>NZ_CM200227.1:0-4800000 GCF_040017195.2 Pseudomonas sp. LABIM340
GTGTCCGTGGAACTTTGGCAGCAGTGCGTGGAGCTTCTGCGCGACGAGCTGCCGTCCCAGCAATTCAACACCTGGATCCGACCTTTGCAGGTCGAGGCCGAGGGTGAGGAGCTGCGCGTCTACGCACCCAACCGCTTCGTACTCGACTGGGTCAATGAGAAGTACATGGGGCGCCTGCTCGAATTGCTGAGTGAGCGTGGCAATGGCCAGATTCCGGCGATTTCGCTGCTGATTGGCAGCCGACGCAGCCGTACACCGCGCCCTGCCCTGGTTCCGACGCCGCAGGTCAATGTCCAGCCGGCTCCCGTTGCCGCTGCGCCTGCACCAGTGACCGCGCCTGCGCCGGTGGCTCTCTCCATGCCCGAGCCGCAGCCGATCCAGGTCGCGCCGGTGCAGGCCATCGTTGATCTCGACGAATCCAGCCCGGGTATCGATCCGATGGCGGCCGCCATGCCGGCCGCGGCAGTGCGTACTGAGCGCAACGTGCAGGTAGAAGGTGCGCTCAAGCACACCAGCTATCTCAACCGCACCTTCACCTTCGAGAACTTCGTCGAAGGTAAATCCAACCAGCTGGCCCGCGCAGCCGCCTGGCAGGTGGCGGATAACCTCAAGCACGGCTACAACCCGCTCTTCCTATATGGTGGCGTCGGCCTGGGTAAAACCCACCTGATGCACGCTGTGGGTAACCACCTGCTGAAGAAGAACCCCAATGCGAAGGTCGTGTACCTGCATTCGGAGCGATTCGTCGCGGACATGGTGAAGGCGCTGCAGCTGAATGCTATCAACGAGTTCAAGCGCTTCTATCGTTCGGTGGACGCACTGCTGATCGACGACATCCAGTTCTTCGCCCGCAAGGAGCGTTCCCAGGAAGAGTTCTTCCACACCTTCAACGCCCTTCTCGAAGGCGGCCAGCAGGTCATCCTGACCAGCGACCGCTACCCGAAGGAAATCGAAGGCCTAGAAGAACGCCTGAAGTCTCGCTTCGGCTGGGGCCTGACGGTGGCCGTGGAGCCGCCGGAGCTGGAAACCCGTGTGGCAATCCTGATGAAGAAGGCCGAGCAGGCCAAGGTCGAGCTGCCACACGACGCCGCGTTCTTCATCGCCCAGCGCATCCGCTCCAACGTGCGTGAGCTGGAAGGCGCGCTGAAGCGCGTGATCGCCCACTCCCACTTCATGGGCAGGCCGATCACCATCGAGCTGATCCGCGAGTCGCTGAAGGACCTGTTGGCTCTGCAGGACAAGCTGGTCAGCATCGACAACATCCAGCGCACCGTCGCCGAGTACTACAAGATCAAGATCGCCGACCTGCTGTCCAAGCGCCGCTCGCGCTCGGTGGCACGTCCGCGTCAGGTTGCCATGGCACTCTCCAAGGAACTGACCAACCACAGCCTGCCTGAGATCGGCGTGGCCTTCGGCGGTCGGGATCACACCACGGTGCTGCACGCCTGTCGTAAGATCGCTCAACTCAAGGAATCCGACGCGGATATCCGCGAGGACTACAAGAACCTGCTGCGTACTCTGACCACCTGACGCAGCCTCACGAGGCAAGGGACTAGACCATGCATTTCACTATTCAACGCGAAGCTCTGTTGAAACCCCTGCAACTGGTCGCTGGCGTTGTCGAGCGCCGCCAGACGCTGCCGGTTCTTTCCAACGTCCTGCTGGTCGTCGAAGGCCAGCAACTGTCGCTGACCGGCACCGACCTGGAAGTCGAGCTGGTAGGTCGCGTCGCCCTGGAAGATGCTGCCGAGCCGGGCGAAATCACCGTGCCGGCGCGCAAGCTGATGGATATCTGCAAGAGCCTGCCCAGCGACGCCGTGATCGACATCCGCGTTGACGAGCAGAAGCTCCTGGTGAAGGCCGGCCGCAGCCGTTTCACCCTCTCCACCCTGCCGGCCAACGACTTCCCTACCGTGGAAGAAGGCCCGGGTTCGCTGACCTTCAGCCTGGTGCAGAGCAAGCTGCGTCGCCTGATCGACCGCACCAGCTTCGCCATGGCGCAGCAGGACGTCCGCTATTACCTCAACGGCATGCTGCTGGAAGTGGGGGGCGGTACCCTGCGTGCCGTGGCCACCGACGGTCACCGCCTGGCCATGTGCTCGCTGAGCAACGGGGTTCCGGAAGCGCAGGATCGCCACCAAGTGATCGTACCGCGTAAAGGCATCCTCGAACTGGCTCGCCTGCTCACCGAGCAGGACGGCGAAGTATCCATCGTCCTCGGTCAGCACCATATCCGTGCGACTACCGGCGAGTTCACCTTCACCTCCAAGCTGGTGGACGGCAAGTTCCCGGATTACGAGCGCGTACTGCCCAAGGGCGGTGACAAGCTGGTCATCGGTGACCGCCAGGTGCTGCGCGAAGCGTTCAGCCGTACCGCGATCCTGTCCAACGAGAAGTACCGTGGCATTCGCCTGCAGCTTTCCAACGGCCTCCTGAAAATCCAGGCGAACAACCCGGAGCAGGAAGAGGCGGAAGAAGAAGTGCAAGTCGACTACAACGGCGGCAGCCTGGAAATCGGCTTCAACGTCAGCTATCTGCTGGACGTCCTGGGTGTCATGGGTACCGAGCAGGTGCGCATGATCCTCTCCGACTCCAACAGCAGTGCGCTGCTGCAGGAAGCGGACAACGACGATTCTGCCTACGTCGTCATGCCGATGCGCCTCTGACGCGTATCGATGTCCCTTACCCGCCTTTCGGTCACCGCGGTGCGCAACCTGCACCCGGTGACCTTCTCCCCCTCCCCCCGCATCAACATCCTCTACGGCGAAAACGGCAGCGGCAAGACCAGTGTGCTGGAAGCCATCTACCTGCTCGGTCTCGCCCGCTCCTTCCGCAGCATGCGCCTGCAACCTGTCATCCAGTACGAAGAACCGGCTTGCACGGTGTTCGGACAGGTACGTCTGGGCAATGGTTTCGATAGCAGCCTGGGGGTTTCACGAGATCGTCAGGGCGAGTTCCAGATTCGCATCGACGGCCAGAATGCGCGCAGCGCCGCTCAGCTTGCCGAGACCTTGCCGCTCCAGTTGATCAACCCGGACAGTTTCCGCCTGCTGGAAGGGGCGCCGAAGATTCGCCGGCAGTTCCTCGACTGGGGAGTGTTCCACGTGGAACAACGCTTCATGGCCGCCTGGCAGCGACTGCAGAAGGCGCTGCGGCAGCGGAACTCGTGGCTCCGGCATGGTAAACTGGACGGTGCTTCGCAGGCTGCGTGGGACCGGGAATTGTGCTCGGCGAGCGACGAAATCGACGCGTATCGGCGGTCCTATATTCAGGCCCTCAAGCCCCAGTTCGAGCGGACCCTGGCCGAGCTGATCCAGATCGATGACCTGACGCTCAGCTATTACCGGGGATGGGACAAGGAGCGCGACCTGAGCGAAGTGCTGTCTTCCAGCTTGCTGCGCGATCAGCAGATGGGGCACACCCAGGCCGGACCGCAACGGGCGGACCTACGAATTCGCCTGGGGGGACACAATGCCGCGGAGATACTTTCCCGTGGCCAACAGAAACTGGTGGTCTGCGCTTTGCGGATCGCCCAGGGGCACTTGATCAACCAGGCCAAGCGCGGGCAATGCGTCTACCTGGTGGATGACCTCCCCTCCGAATTGGATGAGAAGCATCGGCTGTCTTTGTGCCGGCTTCTCGAAGATCTGGGTTGCCAGGTATTCATCACCTGCGTCGATCCGCACTTATTGAAAGACGGCTGGCAAACGGAAACGCCGGTGTCGATGTTCCACGTGGAACATGGGCGCGTCTCTCAGGACACTACCATCGGGAGTGAAGAATGAGCGAGAACACCTACGACTCTTCCAGTATCAAGGTACTGAAGGGACTGGATGCCGTACGTAAGCGTCCGGGCATGTACATCGGTGATACCGACGACGGCACTGGCCTGCACCACATGGTCTTCGAGGTCGTGGACAACTCGATCGACGAAGCGCTGGCGGGCTACTGCAGCGAGATCAGCATCACCATTCACACCGATGAATCCATCACCGTGCGCGACAACGGTCGCGGCATTCCGGTGGATATCCACAAGGAAGAAGGGGTCTCCGCGGCCGAGGTCATCATGACCGTCCTTCACGCCGGCGGTAAGTTCGACGACAACAGCTACAAGGTCTCCGGCGGTCTGCACGGCGTGGGTGTGTCGGTGGTGAACGCCCTCTCCCACGAACTGCGCCTGACCATCCGCCGTGAAGGCAAGGTCTGGGAGCAGGTCTACCACCACGGCGTCCCGCAGTTCCCGCTGCGCCCGGTGGGTGACACCGATGGCTCTGGTACCGAGGTGCACTTCAAGCCGTCCCCGGAAACCTTCCACAACATCCACTTCAGCTGGGACATCCTGGCCAAGCGGATCCGTGAGCTGTCCTTCCTGAACTCCGGCGTCGGCATCGTCCTGCGCGACGAGCGTGCCGGCAAGGAAGAGCTGTTCAAGTACGAGGGTGGCCTGCGCGCTTTCGTTGAGTACCTGAACACCAACAAGACTGCGGTGAACCAGGTCTTCCACTTCAACTGCCAGCGCGAAGAAGACGGCGTCGGCGTGGAAGTCGCCCTGCAGTGGAACGACAGCTTCAACGAGAACATCCTCTGCTTCACCAACAACATTCCCCAGCGTGACGGTGGTACCCACCTGGCGGGCTTCCGCTCGGCCCTCACCCGTCACCTGAACAACTACATCGAGCAGGAAGGCCTGGCGAAGAAGTTCAAGATCGCCACCACCGGCGACGACGCCCGTGAAGGTCTGACCGCGATCATCTCGGTGAAGGTGCCGGATCCGAAATTCAGCTCGCAGACCAAGGACAAGCTGGTTTCCTCGGAGGTGAAGACCGCCGTGGAACAGGAAATGGGCAAGTACTTCGCCGACTTCCTGCTGGAGAACCCGAACGAAGCCAAGGCCGTGGTCGGCAAGATGATCGACGCCGCCCGTGCCCGTGAGGCCGCGCGCAAAGCTCGTGAGATGACCCGCCGCAAGGGCGCTCTGGATATTGCCGGTCTGCCGGGCAAGCTCGCCGACTGCCAGGAGAAGGACCCCGCCCTCTCTGAACTGTACATCGTGGAAGGTGACTCCGCGGGCGGTTCTGCGAAGCAGGGCCGTAACCGCAAGACCCAGGCGATCCTGCCGCTCAAGGGCAAGATCCTCAACGTCGAGAAGGCTCGCTTCGACAAGATGCTGTCTTCCCAGGAGGTCGGCACGCTGATCACCGCGCTGGGCTGTGGTATCGGTCGCGAGGAGTACAACATCGACAAGCTGCGTTACCACAACATCATCATCATGACCGATGCTGACGTCGACGGTTCGCACATCCGTACCCTGCTGCTGACCTTCTTTTTCCGTCAGCTGCCGGAGCTGGTCGAGCGTGGCTACATCTATATCGCCCAGCCGCCGCTGTACAAGGTGAAGCGCGGCAAGCAGGAGCAGTACATCAAGGACGACGTGGCCATGGAGGAATACATGACCCAGTCGGCCCTCGAGGAAGCCAGCGTACACGTCAACGAAAGCGCTCCGGGCCTGTCCGGCGAAGCGCTGGAGAAGCTGGTCAACGAGTACCGCGGTGTCATGCGTACTCTCTCCCGCCTGTCCCGTCTGTACCCGCAGGACCTGACCGAGCACTTCATCTATCTGCCGCGCATCGAAGCTGAAAAGCTGGGCGACGAGGCCACCATGCAGTCCTGGATCGAGCAGTTCCAGGCGCGCTTGAAGGCCGTCGAGAAATCCGGCCTGACCTACAAGGTCAGCCTGCGCGAAGACCGCGAGCGTCACCTGTGGCTGCCGGAAGTCGAGATGGTTGCCCACGGTCTGTCGAACTACGTCACCTTCAACCGCGACTTCTTCGCCAGTAACGATTACCGCGCGGTAACCGAGCTGGGCAGCAAGTTGAACAGTCTGCTGGAAGACGGCGCCTACGTGCAGAAGGGCGAGCGCAAGAAGTCGGTCAGTACCTTCAAGGAAGCCCTCGACTGGCTGATGACCGAAGGCACCAAGCGCCACAGCATCCAGCGATACAAAGGTCTGGGCGAGATGAACCCGGATCAGCTGTGGGAAACCACCATGGACCCGAACGTGCGCCGCATGCTGAAGGTAACCATCGAGGACGCCATCGCGGCCGACCAGCTGTTCAACACCCTGATGGGCGATGCCGTGGAGCCGCGCCGCGACTTCATCGAAAGCAACGCCCTGGCAGTGTCGAACCTGGACGTCTGATCCGGAAAAGCTGCAGGCAAAAAGAAAGGGCCCTTCGGGGCCCTTTTCTTTTGTCTGCGGGAAGGCGCTGTGTCAGGACGCCTCGGCCACCGATTGAGGCGTGGCGTCGGCCGGCAGCTCACCCATGTCGCGCAGGGTCTGGGTGACCCAGTTCTCGGCGCGCTGGTTCAGCTCGGTGATTGCGCGTGCGCCCTCCCCTTCGGCGTACATGGCCGGGCCGATCACTACCTGGATGGTGCCGGGGTATTTCGCCCAGCCGTTCTTCGGCCAGCAGTGGCCTGCGTTGTGGGCGATCGGCAGTACCGGCAGGTTGGCGTTGACCGCCAGGGAGGCGCCGCCGCGGGAGAACTTGCCGATCTGGCCGGTGGGAACGCGGGTGCCTTCCGGGAAGATCAGGACCCATGCGCCCTTCTTGAGGCACTCATCGCCCTGCTTGGCGATCTGCTTGAGGGCCACCTTGGGCTGCTCGCGGTTGATGGCGATAGGCTTGAGCAGTGCCATCGCCCAGCCGAAGAACGGCACGAACAGCAGCTCGCGTTTGAGCACCAGCGCCAGCGGCTCGAAGTAGCCAGTGAGGAAGAAGGTTTCCCAGGTGCTCTGGTGTTTGGCGAGGATCACGCAGGGCTGGTCGGGGATGTTCTCCGCGCCCTTGAGTTCGTAGCGCACGCCGACCACCCAGCTGGCAAGCCAGACGGCGAATTTGCACCAGGCCTGGGCAATGAAACGATAGCGCGCGCGGTACGGCAGGACGGGCGCAATGAGCAGGCTGAGGGTGCCCCAGACGAAAGCGCTGAACGACAGCAGCAGGTAGAAGAGTACGGTTCTGATGGCCTGCACTATCGACATGGGGGATGGGTCCTCAGGAAAGAAGTTGGTCGGCTACTGCCGCCAGATCGTCGAATACCAGCGTGCCTTCGGGCAACGGCTTGGTCAGGGTTCGCTCGCCTTTGCCGGTCTTTACCAACACTGGCTGACAATCGACGGCCAGCGCGGCGTCCAGGTCACCCCGGCTGTCACCCACGAACCAGGTGCCGTGTAATTCCACGCCATAGTGCTGGGCGATCTGCTGCAGCATACCGGGTTTCGGCTTGCGGCAGTCGCAGCCCTCGTCGGGGCCATGGGGGCAGTAAACGACCAGGCCGAGTTCACCACCCTGCTCTGCCACCAGTTCGCGCAGGCGCTGGTGCATGCTTTCCAGGGTGGCCAGATCGTAATAGCCGCGGGCGATGCCCGACTGGTTGGTGGCCACGGCCACGGTCCAGCCGGCCTTGCTCAGGCGGGCGATGGCGGTGATCGCGCTGGGGATCGGAATCCACTCGTCGAGGGATTTGATGTAGGCGTCGGAGTCCTGGTTGATGACACCGTCGCGGTCGAGGATCAGTAGCTTCATGGGTGATTCGGCAAGTCAGACGCTTTCGATAAGTCGGAAATGAAAAAGCCGGGAGTCCGTCACGGCGAACCGTTGCGAACTCCCGGCTTTCAGGCGGGCATCAACCCAGCAGCGAGATGTCGGCGACGCCGAGGAACAACCCGCGCAGCTTCGCCAGCAGCGCGTAGCGGTTGGCCTTCACGGCGTTGTCGTCGGCATTGACCAGGACTTCCTCGAAGAAGGCGTCCACCGGCGCGCGCAGGGCCGCCAGGCGGGCCAGGGCGGCGCGATAGTCGCGGGCCGCAGCCAGCGGAGCTACTTCGCTCTCGGCAGCTGCCACGGCGCTGCCAAGGGCCTTCTCGGCGGTCTCGGTGAGCAGGCTGGCGTTGACGGAAGCAGGCACGTCACCTTCGGCCTTGGCCAGGATGTTCGACACACGCTTGTTGGCGGCGGCCAGGGCCTCGGCTTCGGCCAGCTGACGGAAGGCCTGCACGGCCTGCACGCGTTGGTCGAAGTCCAGTGGAGCGGTTGGCTTGAGCGCGCGCACGGCCTGGTACACGGCCACGTTGACGCCTTCGTCTTCGTAACGGGCACGCAGACGGTCAAAGACGAAGTCCTGCACCTGTTCCGACAGACCCTCGGCCTTCACCTTGTCGCCGTATTGGGCCACGGCCACGCCAATGGCGTCGACCAGGTCCAGGTCCAGCTGCTTCTCGATGAGGATGCGCAGCACGCCCAGGGCGGCGCGACGCAGGGCGTATGGGTCCTTGCTGCCGGTGGGCAGCATGCCGATGCCGAAGATGCCGACCAGGGTGTCGAGCTTGTCGGCCACGGCCACCGCAGCACCGGTCAGGGTACCCGGCAGCTCGGCGCCAGCGCCGCGCGGCATGTACTGCTCGTTCAGCGCCAGGGCGACGTCCTTGGCTTCGCCACCGGCAGTGGCGTAGTAGTAACCGGCGATGCCCTGCATCTCCGGGAACTCGCCGACCATCTCGGTGGCTAGGTCGCACTTGGAGAGGATGCCGGCGCGGGCAGCGTTGGTGGCATCACCACCGATGCGTGCGGCGATGTAGGCGGCCAGCTTCGAGACGCGCTCGGCCTTCTCGTAGACGGTGCCCAACTGGGCCTGGAACACCACGTTTTTCAGACGGGCGTTGAAGGCTTCCAGCGGTTGCTTCTGGTCCTGCTTGAAGAAGAACTCGGCGTCGGTCAGGCGTGGGCGCACGACCTTCTCGTTGCCGGAGACGATGTGCTCCGGCGCCTTGCTCTCGACGTTGGCCACGGTGATGAAGCGCGGCAGCAGCTTGCCGTTGGCGTCCAGCAGGCAGAAATACTTCTGGTTGTCCTGCATGGTGGTGATCAGGGCTTCCTGCGGCACCGCGAGGAAGCGCTCCTCGAAGGAGCACACCAGCGGCACCGGCCACTCGACCAGCGCGGTCACTTCGTCCAGCAGGTCGGCCGGGACGATGGCGCTGCCCTTCTGCTCGGCAGCCAGTTCGGCAACGCGCTTGGAGATGATCTCGCGGCGCTCGGCGAAGTCCGCCAGCACGTTGGCGCTGCGCAGGTCTTCCAGGTAGTTGGCCGGTGCCGAGATGCGCACGTTGGCCGGGTTGTGGAAGCGGTGGCCGCGGGATTCGCGACCGGCCTTCTTGGTCAGGATCTCGCAGTCGACGACGTCGTCGCCGAACAGCATCACCAGCCATTGAGTCGGGCGCACGAACTCTTCACGGCGGGCCGCCCAGCGCATGCGCTTGGGAATCGGCAGCTCGTTCAGCGAGGCTTCGACGATGCCCGGCAGCAGGCCAACGGCGGGCTGGCCGGCGATGGTCTGGCTGAACTTGAGTTTCGGGCCGCTCTTGTCGATCAACTCCAGGTCCACGCCACACTTCTTGGCGAAGCCGAGGGCGGCCTGGGTCGGGTTGCCGTTGGCGTCGAAGGCAGCCTGCAGCGGCGGGCCGTCGAGGTTCACGGTGCGGTCCGGCTGTTGCACGGCGAGCTGGTCGATCTGCACGGCCAGGCGGCGCGGCGCGGCGTAGCAGCGCGCGGCGGCGTAGGTCAGGCCAGCGGCCTTGAGGCCCTTCTCGATGCCGGCCAGGAAGGCTTCACCGAGGCTTTTCAGTGCCTTGGGTGGCAGCTCTTCGGTGCCCAGTTCGACGAGGAAATCCTTCGCGCTCATTATTCGGCCTCCTTCAGCTTGGCCAGTACTTCGTCACGCAATGCGGGGGCGGCCATCGGGAAGCCGAGGCGGGCGCGGGCCTGCAGGTAGCTCTGCGCCACGGCGCGGGCCAGGGTGCGCACGCGCAGGATGTAGCGCTGACGCTCGGTCACCGAGATGGCGCGGCGGGCGTCCAGCAGGTTGAAGGTGTGCGAGGCCTTGAGGACCATCTCGTAGGTCGGCAGCGGCAGCTGCAGCTCGATCAGGCGGTTGGCTTCGCTTTCGTAGAAGTCGAACAGCTCGAACAGCTTCTCGACGTTGGCGTGTTCGAAGTTGTAGGTCGACTGTTCCACCTCGTTCTGGTGGAACACGTCGCCGTAGGTGACCTTGCCGAACGGACCATCGGCCCAGACCAGGTCGTACACCGAGTCGACGCCCTGGATGTACATGGCCAGGCGTTCCAGGCCGTAGGTGATTTCACCGGTGACCGGGTAGCACTCGATGCCACCGACCTGCTGGAAGTAGGTGAACTGGGTGACTTCCATGCCGTTCAGCCAGATTTCCCAGCCCAGGCCCCAGGCGCCGAGGGTCGGCGATTCCCAGTTGTCCTCGACGAAACGGATGTCGTGGACCAGCGGATCGATGCCGATAGCCTGCAGCGAGCCCAGGTACAGCTCCTGGAAGTTTTCCGGGTTGGGCTTCAGGACCACCTGGAACTGGTAGTAGTGCTGCAGGCGGTTGGGGTTCTCGCCGTAGCGGCCGTCGGTGGGGCGGCGGCTCGGTTGCACGTACGCCGCGTTCCAGGTTTCCGGGCCCACGGCGCGGAGGAAGGTGGCGGTGTGGAAGGTGCCTGCGCCTACTTCCATGTCGTAGGGCTGCAGCACCACACAGCCCTGATCGGCCCAGTATTTTTGCAGGGCGAGGATCAGGTCCTGGAAGGTGGGCACGGCGGGCGTAGTCTGGCTCACGAATTTCACCTGTGCTGGATATGCGACTAAAACCCGGCAGTATACCGCAAGACGCTTGCAGCTTGGGCTTCACAGCGATTTTTGAGCGACCGTTTGCACCCCAGGACAGGTACGAAAAATCGGTCAGATGACTGTATTTTTGTACAGCCTTCTGTCTATAGTCAGGACCTCCCCGAATCGAAGGCCGACTGCCATGCCCCGCTGCTTCTGGTGTAACGACGATCCGCTGTACATCGCCTACCACGATGCCGAGTGGGGCGTGCCCCAGCGTAATGCTCGCGCGCTGTTCGAGATGATCATCCTCGAGGGCGCCCAGGCCGGCCTGTCGTGGATCACCGTGCTGAAGAAGCGCGAGCGCTACCGCGAGGTGCTGTTCGGCTTCGACCCCGAGCGCCTGGCCCGCATGACCGACGAGGAAATCGAGGAGCGCATGCAGGACCCGGGCATCATCCGCAATTTCGCCAAACTCAAGGCCGCGCGGCAGAACGCCCAGGCCTGGCTGAAGCTGGACGACCCGGTGACCTTCCTCTGGTCCTTCGTCGGTGGCCAGCCCAAGGTCAACCACTTCAGCGGCCGCGGCGACGTACCGACGGTGACGCCCGAGGCCGAGGCCATGAGCAAGGCCCTGCGCAAGGCCGGCTTCAATTTCGTCGGCCCGACCATCTGCTACGCCTTCATGCAGGCCACTGGCATGGTGATGGACCACACCGTCGACTGCGACCGCTACACCCAGCTGACCCGCGCCTAAGGCAGCGGGCTGGCCACCGTGATCGCCTGCCAGGGCCCGGTGGAGTGGCCGGACAGCGCCGACCAGTACCAGGCCGAGGTATCGGAGAAGGACTGGCCGGCGGCATCCTCGATGTAGTCGCAGACCTGTAGCCGCGTGCCCTCGCGCGTCACCACGAAGCAACGCTGCATACCTTGCGTTCCGGGGCGCTGACGCAGTTGCGTCTGCTCGATGCGATAGCCCAGCGCGCGGAAGCAGTCCTCTGCCGGGTGCAGCTTGCGGGTCGGCCGCAGCACCTGGCGTAGCACGATGCTGCGCTGGCCATCGGTGAAGCGGCCAAGCTGGCCGGGGAAGTCCTCGACGAAGCGCTGCTCCACTGGCGAAA
This sequence comes from Pseudomonas sp. LABIM340, assembly GCF_040017195.2. Classification (NCBI taxonomy): domain Bacteria; kingdom Pseudomonadati; phylum Pseudomonadota; class Gammaproteobacteria; order Pseudomonadales; family Pseudomonadaceae; genus Pseudomonas; species Pseudomonas sp. LABIM340. Next base: position 11,804 of record NZ_CM200227.1, read on the forward strand.
GCGCCAGCGGCCGCAAGGCCCGACCTTCGAACCGCACCGGCCATTCATGAGCGACTCGAGCTGCTTCCGACGCGGTGGTGTCCGGCGTTAGCAAAGGCCAGAGCGCCGCTAGCAGCAGGGCACCAAGCAGGCTGGCGGTAAAACGACTCGAAGCGTCGGCTCGCTCAGTTTCCACCGACGTCGAGAGCGCAAAAGCGCGCCGGCCGATCACCCGGAAAATCATCCCGCAGACTCCGACGAACACCAGTAGCCCGACCGCCTCATGGGCCCAGCCGGGAAACCCGCTCGCCCCGCTCTCGCCCCACACCAGCAGCGTGTTGCGCAGGATATTGCCGCCCAGCACCAGCAGTCCCACCAGCGGAAGGCGGCGCAGCAGCAGGCCGTCCGGTAGCCGCAGCCACGCCGCCAGCGCGCAGGCGGTGAAGTAGCCGACCCAGGCCATCTGGATACCCGAGCAGGGCGCATCGACCATCACCCACTGGCCGTCCACCAGCAGCGCACTGCCCTGCCGCTCCACCGTCCAACTGCCCAGGCGCAGCAGCCACGCGCTAACCTCGGCGGTGACGACCCGCAGTGGATATCCGACGAAAAACTGCAGCGAAGACAGCAGCGGCAACGACAGCACGCCCAGCCCCAGCCCGGCCAGCCAGGGCTGTCCGGGGGCGCGCAGGCTGAGGATCACCAGCAGCAGCGCCAGCACCGATACCAGCCCGCGCAGCAGCGGCGGCAGGATCGATTGGGAAAGCGCCCCGACAACCAGCAGCAGCGCTGCCGCACCCAGCCAGCGCGAGCGCGGTTGCGCGCGCAGGCTGTGACGGTCGCGCCAGAGCAGCACTCCGAGTGCCGCCAGCGCGATGATTCCCAACGGATCATCCGAGCCATCACTGAGCCGCCGTGCCGCCCACAGCCAGCTCGGCCAGGCCGCCAGCGTGGCGACCAGCAGCCAGCTCCAGCCGGGAAGGCGGCGGATCATGCGACTTTCCTCCGCCAGAACCAGGCCCCCAGCGCGGCCAGCAACAACATGGCCCATACGCCCGGTTCCGGCGTGCCGGGCACGGTGCTGCCGATGGCGTTGTTGCTCACGCCCTGGGGCATCGGCAGCGGTTGATCGACTGTCTTGCTCGCCTGCGGGTCGGGATTTCGCACCTGCTGGTCGACGGCGATGAACGAGGTGTAGGGCGTGAGCAGCTGGTACTTCAGGCCGAGGTCGAGGATCTGCGAGCTGAACTCGAAGCCGCCGTCCAGCGCCTCCTGGTCCATCAGGCTGGCGAGGCGTTGGCGCGCCCACAGGTGGGCGAGCGCAGCGCCGCTGTCGGTGAGGTTGCCAGCGCTGATTGGCAGCCGCACCTGGAACGGGCCGTCGGCGGCGTGGGCGTCGAGGCGCAGCTCGCCGTGCGGCTCGCCCTTCCACTTGCCGAACAGCACCAGCGGGCGATTGGCGAACAGGTCGGGCAGTTGCAACGGCTCCACGTCGTAGACGTCGAGTCCCTCGAAGCGGGTCTGGATGCCCTTGAGCAGCGGACTGTCGATCATCTTGCGGAAGCGCTGCGCCGCCTTGCTCGCCTGCTCATCATCGGTCACCACGAATGGCTCGCCCTGCCCCGCCCGCGCCAGGCCTTCGATCAGGCTGCGGTTCACCGCGCTGCCGATGCCGAAGGCGAACAGATTGGCCTTGCTCAGGTTCTCGCGCACCAGCTTGTAGGCGCTGCTCTCGACGGTCACGTAGCCGTCGGTGACCACCACGAAACTGCGCGAGCGCTCCGGATCGGTGGGCATCGCCAGTGCCTCGCGCAGGGCCGGCATCAGCTCGGTGCCGCCGGCGCCGACCTGGCTGTCCAGCAGCTCGATGGCAAGGCGGATGTTATCCGGCGTGGCGGGGAGCGAACGCTCCGCCAGCTTGCGGTTGTCGCCGGCGAACAGCAGCAGGTTGAAGGTATCGCTGGGGCGCAGGCGGCCGATCAGGTCGCGCAGCAGGGTTTTCGTGGTGTCCAGTGGGAAGCCGTTCATGGAGCCGGAGACATCGACCACGAAGACATAGTCGCGCGGCACGATGAGCCGGGCGTCCGGCGCGCGCGGCGGGGAGACCATGGCGAGGAAGAAGTTCTCCTGCTCGCCGCGCGACAACAACAGGCCGCTCTGCACGGACTCGCCGCCGAGTTGGTAATCGAGGATAAAGTCGCGGTTGCCGGCGGTGGCATCGTCAGCCGCTATCTGCGCGGTAGCGCGCCGGCCGTCACGCTGAATGGTCAGGCGATGGGAAGGCGAGGCGATCTCGCCGATCTGCACCGGCGCCAGCAGTTCGACCTGCAGGGCGAACGTCGTGGCCGAGGGCTGCCCGGCCGGCAGGTACGGTGACTCGATCCACTGCTGCTTGCCGCTGCCGGACTCACCGCGACCGTTGTAGCGCGGCCCGACCACCGTGGGGAAGACGAACTGGAAGCGCCCGTCGGTGGGCACCAGCAGCTCGCTGTAGCGCAGTTCCACCTGCACCACGTCGCCCGGAAGGATGTTGGCGACGTTCATCTGGAACACGTTCTCGCGCTCCTGCTCCAGCAGCGCGGCGGTCTTGCCGTCCTGCTTGGCCTGCTGGTACTCGGCCTTGGCCTTCTGCTTCTCGCGGATCTGCGCCTGGATCACCCGGTCACCCAGGTGCACGGTCATGCCGTGGACGGCAGCGCGGGTCGAGGCGGGGAACACGTAGCGCGCCTCCAGCGGCGTCTTGCCCTGGTTGCGGTACTCCTGGGTCACCGTCACTTCGGCGATGTTGCCCAACACGCGGGCGTCGACGCGGGTTGCCTTGAGCGGGAGGGCGTCGACGGCCGGGTCGGCGTTCTCGACGAAGAAGTACGGGCTGGAGCTGCTGTCATCTGCCGCCAGTGCCGCCAGGCTGGCGCTCATCGCCAGCAACAGGCAGCACAGCCGTCCAAGGAAGGTTGGGGTACGCATCGCGGGCCTCCGGGCCAGTGGATCGAATGGCCGCAGGTTGCGCGCGCGCCGTGGGCGCAATGTGCTCGCCGGGTGGAGATTGTGTGGAGCCGCGATGGCGCCCGATTTACCGGCGCGAGCGGCTACAATGGCCGCCATCTGCTTGAAGGAGTTTTCCGTGGAGAAATTCAAGGGCGCACTGGTGGTGGGCTTCCTGCGGTTGTTCGCGATGCTGCCGTGGCGCGCGGTGGGCGCATTGGGCGCCGGCATCGGCTGGCTGATGTGGAAGCTGCCCAACCGGTCCCGCGAGATCGTGCGGATCAACCTGTCGCACTGCTTCCCCGAACTGTCCGAGGCCGAGCTGGAGAAACTCGTCGGCCAGAGCCTGATGGACATCGGCCGCACGCTGACCGAGAGCGCCTGCGCCTGGATGTGGTCGCCGCAGAAGTCGCTGCAGTACATCCGTGAAGTCGAAGGCATGGAAGTGTTGGAAGAAGCGCTGGCATCCGGCGATGGCCTGGTCGGCATCACCAGCCACCTGGGCAACTGGGAAGTGCTCAACCACTTCTACTGCTCCTACGCCAAACCGATCATTTTCTACCGCCCGCCCAAGCTCAAGGCGGTGGACGATCTGCTGAAGAAGCAGCGCGTACAGCTGGGCAACCGCGTCGCGCCCTCGACGCCCGAAGGCATCAAGAGCGTGATCAAGGAAGTGAAGAACGGCGGCTGCGTCGGCATCCCCTGCGATCCGGAGCCGGACCTGGGCTCGGGCCTGTTCGTGCCCTACCTGGGCACCACTGCGCTGACCAGCAAGTTCGTGCCCTCGCTGCTCTCGCGCGGCAAGGCTCGTGGCGTGTTCTTCCACGCCGTGCGCCTGCCCGATGGCAGCGGCTACAAGGTGATCCTCGAAGCCGCGCCGGCGGACATGTACGACAAGGACATGGAAGTATCGGTGGCCGCGCTCAGCCGCGAGCTGGCCAAGTACGTCCGCGCCTATCCCAGCCAGTACATGTGGACCATGAAGCGCTTCAAGAAGCGGCCCGAGGGCGAGGCCCGCTGGTACTGAGCACGCCCGCTCAATCGACCCGATAGGCACGGCGCCCCTGGATTGTTGATGCCCGGGGCGTCAGGCTGAACGTCCCACGCTCCCGGAATCTCTCCCCATGCTCGGCCTGCCGACCACCGCCACTGCGCCGTTCTGTCCCTCGGAAGTCAAAGGCAGCATCCAGGTCGCGGCTGGCGCGCCGTTGTGGAAGCGCATCCTGCAGTTCGCCGGCCCCGGCCTGCTGGTCTCCATCGGCTACATGGACCCGGGTAACTGGGCCACCGCCATCGAAGCCGGCTCGGGCTTCGGCTACCAGCTGCTGTTCGTGGTGCTGCTTTCCAGTCTTGCGGGGATGGTCCTGCAGTGCCTGGCGATGCGCCTGGGGATCGTCACCGGCCAGGACCTGGCGCAGCTCTCGCGCAGCCACTACAGCCTCGGCACGGCGCGCCTGCAATGGCTTCTGGCGGAGTTGTCGATCGTCGCCACGGACCTTGCCGAAGTGCTCGGCTGCGCCCTGGCCTTCCACTTGCTGCTGGGCGTCGACCTGGTCACCGGCGTGATCCTCACCGCCTTCGACACGCTCATCGTGCTCGGCCTCAAGGGCCAGCGCTTCCGCCACCTGGAAGCGATCATGCTCGGCCTGATCGTCACCATCAGCGGCTGCTACCTGATCGAGCTGATCCTCATCAAGCCCTACTGGCCCGACGTCGCCGCCGGCTTCCTGCCCAGCTGGGACGCGGTGACCCAGCGCGAGCCGTTGTACCTGGCGATCGGCATCCTCGGCGCCACGGTGATGCCGCACAACCTCTACCTGCACTCCTCCATCGTGCAGACGCGGCAGGTCAGCGGCAGCAACGGCAAGGCCGCGGCGATCCGCCTGACGCGCATCGACACCGTGGTCTCGCTGAGTCTCGCGCTGCTGGTCAACGCGGCAATCCTGATTCTCGCCGCCGCGGCCTTCCACGAGACCGGCCACACCGGCGTCACCGAAATCCAGGACGCCTACCGCCTGCTCGAACCGCTGGTGGGCACCGGCCTGGCGGCGATCCTCTTCGGCGTCGCCCTGCTCGCCTCCGGGCAGAGTTCCACCTTCACCGGCACCATCGCCGGGCAGGTGATCATGGATGGCTTCCTGCAGATGAAGATTCCCTGCTGGCAACGCCGCCTGATCACCCGTGCCCTGGCACTGATCCCGGCGCTGATCGGGGTGGTGATGCTGGGCGACAAGGCGGTGGGCAAGCTGCTGGTGTTCAGCCAGGTGGTGCTCAGCCTGCAGCTGCCGTTCGCGCTCTGGCCGCTGATCCGCTTCACCAGCGATCGCGCACTGATGGGCGAGTTCGCCAACTCCCTGCTGACCCGTGTGCTGGCCTGGGGCTTGTTCTGCGTCATCAGCGCCGCCAATCTCTGGCTGCTCGCGCAATTGCTGGCTTGACCTGACCCCCGGGTTTCAGGCCCATTAGTGCGCTGACATTCAGGACGGATGCCACTCATGTCGAACCAAAGGCAGTACCCGCGTACCCCGATGAAGTGCCGGATCAAGATCAGCCATGCCAGCTTCGGTGATGTGTTCGGCCATACCCGTGATCTGTCCGACGGCGGCGTCTACGTTCGTCATGAAGTGCTCGCGGCGCTGCCGGCCGGCACCCGTGTGACCGGGCAGGTGCAGGACATGCCTTTCGATGCGCCGATCCTGGAGATGGAAGTGATGCGCACCGATGCCGAGGGCGCGGGCTTCCGCTTCGTCGGCAACGCCTGATATCTACCTGTAGGAGCGCCCCATGGGCGCGATCGCGGGCGTGGCCCGCTCCTACAGAAGTCCAGTCAATTCGCCTCGTTCACCGCACTCAGGAAGGCCCGCGTCCGCTCATGCTGCGGGTGGCCGAAGAACTGCTGCGGGCTGCCCTGCTCGAGGATGTTGCCCTGGTGGAAGAAGCACACGCGGTCGGCGAACTCGCGGGCGAAGCCCATCTGGTGGGTGACCATGAGCATGGTCAGGTTGTGCTCGGCGCCCAGCTTGCGCACCACGTTGAGCACCTCGCCGCACAGCTCCGGGTCCAGCGCCGAAGTCACCTCGTCGAACAGCATCACCTTGGGCCGCATCGCCAGCGCGCGGGCAATCGCCACGCGTTGCTGCTGGCCGCCGGAAAGCTGTGACGGGTAGTGGTCGAGCTTGTTGCCCAGGCCGACCATCTCCAGCAACTCCACCGCGCGCTCGCGGGCCTCAATGCGGCGCATGCCGAGCACTTGCACCGGCGCCTCCATCACGTTGCGCAGCGCACTCATGTGCGGGAACAGGTTGAAGCACTGGAACACCATGCCGATCTTGCTGCGCACCTTGCGCACGTGGCTCTCCGGCGCGCGCACCAGGGCATCGTTGCGCTTGAGGTGGGTCAGCGGCTCGCCATCGACTTCGATCAGGCCGCTGTCGATGGTCTCCAGGGTCATCAGTGCGCGCAGCAGGGTGGATTTGCCCGAGCCGCTGGGGCCGATGATGGCGACCTTCTCGTTGGCCTTCACCTCCAGGTTGAGGTCCTTGAGCACGCTGAAGCTGCCGTAGCTCTTGCACACGTTGCGGAAGCTGACCATCGGCTGGGCCGTCTCGGCGCGCGCGGCCGGGGCATCCTGGCTGGCCACGCGGGGTGCAGACTGTAGGGAGTGAACGGACATCGGAGTACCTCCAGAAGAGTCGGTCATGGCAGCGCCGTACGTTTTTCCACCTGGCGCACGACACTCGCCAGGCCGATGGAGATGAGCAGGAAGAACACACCGACCAGGGTGATCGGCTCCAGGTAGCGGAAGCTGTCGGAACCGATGTTCTTCGCCTGCTGCATGATTTCCACCACGGTGATCGCGGAGAGCACCGGGGTGTCCTTGAACATGGCGATCAGGTAGTTGCCCAGCGCCGGCAGCACCGGGCGGATCGCCTGGGGCAGGATCACCTCGCGGTAGGCCTTGAACGGCGAGAAGTTCAACGCGGTGACCGCCTCCCACTGCCCGCGCGGCACCGCTTCGAGACCGGCGCGGTACACCTCGGCGGTGTAGCAGGCGTAGTGCAGGGCGATGCCGAGCGTGCCGGCCACCAGGGCGGTCATGCTCAGCCCGTAGGTCGGCAGGACGTAGAACAGGAAGTACACCTGGATCAGCAAGGGTGTGCTGCGGATGAACTCGATCAGCCAGGCCGCCGGCCACGACAGCCAGATGTGCCGGCTGCGCCGGGCGATGGCGAAGAGCAGGCCGAACACCACCGCCAGGGCGAAGCCCACCAGGGTGATGGCGATGGTCCGCAGCGAGGCGTGCAGCAACTGCGGGAGAATCTGCCAGGCGAAGTCCCAGTCGAAGAATTTCATCACAGGCCTCCGCGGATTCGGCCGTGCCCCAGCCAGCGTTCGAGGCGGCGCATGAGGAAGACGATGACCTGGGCCATGACGAAGTACAGCACCAGCGTAAGCAGGAAGATCTTCATGGTCTCGAAGGTCGCCTGGTCCAGCTGGCGGGCGCGGAAGGTTAGGTCCGAGAGGGTGATCAGCGACACCAGCGAGGTGTTCTTCAGCAACTCGATCAGCAGGTTGGTACCCGGCGGGATCGCGCAGAGCAGCGCCTGCGGCAGGATGATCCGGCGGAAGCGCGTGAAGGGCGACATGTTCAGCGCCAGCGAGGCTTCGTATTGCCCCTTGGGCACCGAGCCGATGGCCCCGCGCATCACTTCCGCGCCGTAGGCGCCGATGTGCAGGCCCAGCCCGATGATCGCCACGCTGTAGGCGCTCATTTCCAGGTTGAACGGCGGCAGCGGCAGTACGAAGTACAGCCAGAACAGCTGCACCAGCAACGAGGTGCCGCGGAACAGCTCGATGTAGGCGATGGACACCCAGCGTACCGCCGGCCACGGCGAGAGTCGGCCGAGTGCGGCGATGATGGCGGCGGCGACCGCCAGCAGGGAGCCGAAGACGGTCACCTGGACGGTGATCCAGGCGCCCTCCAGCAGCAGAGGAAGCAATTCACCCATGGTACGTATCCCGTAGCGACAGGTTCGACCAAACGGCCGGGCAGGCGCGTCCTATGCCAGCGATGCGCCTAGCGCGGTCACTGTTTGCAGAGCTCGGCGGCGGTCTTGTCGGTGACGTTGGACTTGTCGAAGCCGAACGGCTTGACCGTCGCCAGGTGCTCGGCGCCGCCCAGCCATTGCTTGAGCTGGGCGTTGACGGCATCGCGCAAGTCCTTGTCGTCCGGGCGGAAGGCCAGGGCGCCGTACCCGATGTGCGACGGGTCGTCCTTGAAGTCGGTGATGGCTTCCACCGAGTCGCCGCCTTTCGCCGCGAGGCCCTTCATGGTCAGCGCAGTGCCGACGCTGGCATCGGCTCGGCCGGCGCGCACGGCCTGCAGCTGCGCGGTGGTGTCGGGTACCTGGACGATCTGCTCTTCCGCCACGCCCTCGGCGCGGGCGTAACCCAGCTCGGCGGTGCCGGACATGATCGCCAGCTTCACCTCCGGGTTGTTCTTCACGTCGGCGTAGCTGTGCAGGTTCTTCGGATTGCCCTTCTTCACCAGCAGCGAATCGGGAATCTGGTAGTGCGGGTCGGTGAAGATCACCTGCTGGCAGCGCGGCGGGGTGATGTACATGCCGGCGGCGATCACGTCGAAGCGCCCGGCGCGCAGACCGGGGATCAGTGCGCCCCATTCGGTCAGCACCGGCTCGATCTTCTTCACACCCATTTTCGTGAAGATCTGCGTGGCGATTTCCGGGGATTCACCGGTGACCTTGCCGGAGGTCTCGGTGTAGGCGAACGGTGCTTCGTTGGCGTAGCCGATGCGCACGGTGCCGGTGCTCTTGATGCGTTCCAGGGTGGTTTCGGCGTAGCTGCCGGCGCTGGCGACAGCGCAGGCCAGCAGGGTGCAGGCAAGACTCAGGCGGCGCAGGAAAACAGGGGCGGTACTCATCTTCGGATCTCCTGATCTTCTCTTGCCGAACGCGGATGGCGCACGGCGATGGATGGCAGGTAGCAATGTCGTACGACTGTTGTTCTTGTAGGTCGGGCCCCAGGGGGCCTTCCGAAGTTCTTGCGCCGCTGTCGATGGCGACGGCGACAAGCTCGACGCCAGACTATGCTGCGGCGCCTTGCGGCTGTTCCTGATCGACAACCCCGCGGCGGGAAAAAGCCACCGTCGCGACGAACGCATCCGCAGGTTTTTTCTGCGCGGGCCTGACAATGCGGCCCGATGTGCTGCCCGGTGTACTGACAGGTGCACGGCTGTATGTCTTGCGCCCGAGCATACAAAAGGGGTCGAAGCGGCGACATTGCACTAGGACAATTGCCGCCGGTGTGCGCGTCCGTCACTCTGGACCCCTGACCAGACGGAGCGCTGAAGATGGAAGCCTGGCGTCGCGCCCTGGCCGACCTGCGGGTCGGCGAATCCAAGTACAAGACCCTGGTGCAGGCCATTGCCGGCGACATCGAGCAGGGCCGCCTGAGCGACGGCCAGCGCCTGCCGCCGCAGCGCCACGTCGCCGATGGCCTGGGCATCAGCGTGCAGACCGTGACCAACGCCTACAAGGAACTGGAACGCCAGGGCCTGGTGCGTTGCGAGGTCGGCCGCGGCAGCTTTGTCACGCGGCGGATGACCGAGGGCATGGCCCACTACATGGTCGATCACCCCGAGCGCGCGCTGGTGGACTTCTCCATCGCCAGCATCGTCCACACCCGCGAGCACGACCGCCTGTGGCAGGACAGCTGCCGTGAGCTGGCGCAGGAAACCGACCAGCCATGGATGCGCGCCTGCCGCCCGGTGGCCGGCTTCGATTCGCACCGCGATGCCGGGGTGAAATGGCTGGCGCAACTGGGCCTCAAGCGCGAGCGCGACGACGTGCTGATTACCAATGGCGCGGCCCACGGCATCTTTCTTGCCCTCGCCTCCCTCGCCGGGCCGGACGACGTGGTGCTCTGCGAGCAGCTCACCGACCACGGCGTGATCGGCAATTCCCAGGTGCTCGGCTTCACCCTCAAGGGCGTGGAGATCGACAAGGAAGGTATCGACCCGGAGCACTTCGAAGACCTCTGCGCCAACGAGCGCATCACCGCGCTGGTGTGCACGCCCAACCTGAACAACCCGACCTCCTGCCTGATGCCCGACACGCGCCGGCGCGAGATCGCCGCCATCGCCCAGCGCTATGGCGTCTACGTGATCGAGGACGACGTCTACGGCCCGCTGCTCGGCGAGCGCCGTCCGCCGCCGCTCAGCCATTACCTGCCGGACCTGTCGTTCTACTGCACCAGCTTCACCAAGAGCGTGCTCACCGGTCTGCGCATCGGCTACCTGGCCATGCCGCGACGGCTGGCGCTGCGCACCGAGAGCATCCTGCGGGTGAACAGCTGGATGGGCACGCCGCTGCTGGCGGAAGTGGCGGCGCGCTGGATCCACAACGGCAACGCCGCTGCGCTGATCGGCCTGCAGCGCCGTGTACTGGAGAAGCGCCAGGGGCTGGTGCGCGAGTACCTCGGCGAGCATCTGCGCGGGTGTGATCCGCATTCGCTGAGTGCGTGGATCGGCATCCCCGAACACTGGGAGCTGGACAGCCTGGTGCGCGAGCTGCGCCACCGGCACATCGCCGTGACGCCGCCCGATCCGTTCATGGTGCGCGGCACCCCGCGACCGCGCGCGGTGCGTCTGTGCATGGGCGCCGAATGCAGCGACGAGCGCATGGCCAGCGCCCTGGAAGACATGCGCGAACTGTTCGGGCAGTACCCGAAGATTCACGACTTCTGACACCGGCCCCCCCCTGTAGGAGCACCCCACGGGCGCGATCGCGGGCATGGCCCGGCTCCTACAGGGGACGTCGATGCTTGCGCTAGGCCTATTCGTAGGGCGCATAACGCGCCAGCGTTATCCGCCGCAGGGTGGACGGCGGATAACCTGTTCCAGGTTATGCGCCCTACGGCCTGCACCCAGCTTTCCCTCAGGAGCGGACTCTGTCCGCGATGGGGCTGCATCGCGCGGGAGGCTATCGCGGACGGAATCCGCTGCTACGTAAAACACCTCCGCGAACTACATCGTCCTAGTACATTCATTGCGACAATTTCCCGCCCCTACACTCGGCCCCACTGCATTCCCCGGAGGCCGAGATGGAGCCGATTTCCCCCGTCGAGCTGTACCGAGCACGCCAGCGCATCCAGGGCCTGGTGCGGCAGACGCCGCTGGAATACTCGCCCAGCCTGTCGCGCCTGCTCGGCGCGCCGGTGTACCTCAAGCTCGAATCGCATCAGATCACCGGCAGCTTCAAGCTGCGCGGTGCAAGCAATGCGATTGCCCAGCTCGACGACGAGCAGAAGGCCAGGGGCGTGGTCGCCGCCTCCACCGGCAACCACGGCCGGGCGCTGGCCCACGCCGCGCGGGTGCTCGGCGTGCACGCCACCATCTGCCTGTCTCAATTGGTGCCGGCGAACAAGGTCCAGGCGATCCGCGAGCTGGGCGCCGAGGTGTGCATCGTCGGCCACAGCCAGGACGACGCCCAGGCCGAAGCCGAACGGATTGCCCGCGAGCAGGGCGCGGCACTGCTGCCGCCCTTCGACCACCCGCAGATCATCGCCGGCCAGGGCACCCTCGGCCTGGAAATCCTCGAACAGCTGCCGGACGTGCGCCAGGTGCTGGTGCCGCTCTCCGGCGGCGGCCTGTTCGGTGGCGTGGCGCTGGCGCTCAAGCATGTCGACCCGAGCATCCGCGTGCACGGCATCAGCATGCGCCGTGGCGCCGCCATGGCCGCCAGCCTCGCTGCCGGCCATCCCGTCGAAGTGGAAGAGCTGCCGACCCTGGCCGACTCCCTCGGCGGCGGCATCGGCCTGGACAACCGCTACACCTTCGCCCTGGCCCGCGACTACTGCGACCAGCTGCACCTGCTCGACGAGCCCTCCATCGCCGCCGGCATCCGCCACGCCTACCGCGAGGAACGGCAGGTGGTGGAAGGCGCCGCCGCCGTCGGCATCGCCGCGCTGCTGGACGGCCTGATCGCTCCGGTTGGCCCGGTGGTGGTGATCGTCAGCGGCCGCAACATCGCCATCGAACAACACCAGCAAGTCCTCGAGGAATCCGCCCATGGCTGACGTCACCCTGCTCAGCGAAGCCGACCTGCGCGCCTGCGTGGCCATAGACCGGGAGAGTCTCGACGCCGTCGAACAGGCCTTCCGCCTGCTGGCCACCGCGCCGGTGGCGATGCCGCCGATCCTTCGCCTGGACGTGCCCGAGCACAACGGCGAAGTCGACGTGAAGACCGCGTACCTGCCCGGCCTGCCGCGCTTCGCCATCAAGGTCAGCCCCGGCTTCTTCGACAACCCCAAGCTCGGCCTGCCCAGCCTCAACGGCATGATGATGCTGCTTTCCTCGCGCACCGGCCTGCTTGATGCGCTGCTGCTGGACAACGGCTATCTCACCGCCGTGCGTACCGCTTGCGCCGGCGCAGTGGCGGCCAAGTGGCTGGCCCGCGAGAACTCGCGGCAGGTCGCGCTGATCGGCGCCGGTGAACAGGCGCGGCTGCAGCTCAAGGCACTGTGCCTGGTGCGGCCCATCGAAGGTGCCAGCGTCTGGGCGCGGGACCTCGACAAGGCGCGGCACTGCGCGCAGGAGCTGAGCACCAGCCTGGGCATCGCGGTCAGCGCCTGCGCCAGCATCGACGAAGCGCTGGAAGGCGCCGACATCGCCATCACCAGCACGCCCAGCCGCGAGCCGCTGATCCACAAGAAGCACCTGCGCCCCGGCCTGCACATCACCGCCATGGGCTCGGACGCCGAGCACAAGAACGAGATCGCCGCCGACGCGCTGGCGGCGGTGGACTGCTATGTCGCCGACCGCGTCAGCCAGACCCTGGTGCTGGGCGAGCTGCACCACGCGGTGCAGGCCGGCGACGTCAGCCGGGATGACGATTTCGCCGAGCTGGGCCAGGTCATCGCCGGGCAGCGCGAAGGCCGCCGCCGCGCCGAAGACATCACCCTCTGCGACCTCACCGGCACCGGCGCGCAGGACACCGCCATCGCCGGCCTGGCCTTCCAGCGGGCGCAGCGGATGGGCAAGGGATTCCGCTTCAGCAGCTGAAAAAATTTCGTCCCGCTTCGCGGGAAGAGCGCCCTCACCCTAACCCTCTCCCGTACACGGGAGAGTGAATCGATCGGAGCAGGATGACGCCAAGGTTTCAGCCGGCTCGGACTGCCCCCTCTCCCTCAGGAGCGGGGCGCGCAGCCAGGGCTGGGGTGAAGGGATTGCACAGGCACGGGTTGTCCGGAAGAGGCCCGCAACAGGTTCCCCCAAGAGGATTTCCGCATGTCCGAAATCGTCGTCAACCTCCCCTTCAGCCGGGAGGAATATGCCCAGCGGATCGCCAAGGTCCGCGCCAGCATGCAACAGCGCGGCATCGAGCTGTTGCTGGTCACCGATCCGTCGAACATGGCCTGGCTCACCGGCTACGACGGCTGGTCCTTCTACGTGCACCAGTGCGTGCTGCTGGCGCTGGAGGGCGAGCCGGTCTGGTTCGGCCGTGGCCAGGACGCCAACGGCGCGCGGCGCACGGTGTTCATGCAGGCCGACAATATCGTCGGCTACCCCGACCACTACGTGCAGTCCACCGAGCGCCATCCGATGGACTACCTGTCCCGCGAGGTCATCGCCGCGCGCGGCTGGGCAGGCAAGGCCGTCGGCGTGGAGATGGACAACTACTACTTCAGCGCCGCCGCTTTCCGCTCCCTGCAGGCCAACCTGCAGAGCGCGAAGTTCGTCGACGCCACCGCGCTGGTGAACTGGCAGCGCGCGGTGAAATCGCCGCGCGAAATCGAGTACATGCGCGTCGCCGCGCGCATCGTCGAGAAGATGCACGCGCACATCGTCGAGCGCATCGAACCGGGCATGCGCAAGAACGAGCTGGTGGCCGAGATCTACAGCACCGGCATCCTCGGCGCCGACGGCCATGGCGGCGACTACCCGGCCATCGTCCCGCTGCTGCCCACCGGCGCCGACGCCAGCGCACCACACCTGACCTGGGACGACACGCCCTTCGAACGCGGCGCCGGTACCTTCTTCGAGATCGCCGGCTGCTACAAGCGCTACCACTGCCCGCTGTCGCGCACAGTGTTCCTCGGCAAACCGCCCAGGCACTTCCTCGACGCGGAAAAGGCCGTGGTCGAAGGCATCGCCGCCGGCCTGGACGCGGCCAAGCCCGGCAATACCACGGGGGATATTGCCCGCGCCTTCTTCGACGTGCTGGAGAAATTCGGCATCCACAAGGACAGCCGCTGCGGCTACCCCATCGGTATCAGTTACCCGCCGGACTGGGGCGAACGCACCATGAGCCTGCGCCCGAGCGACAACAGCGTGCTCGAACCGGGCATGACCTTCCACTTCATGCCCGGCCTGTGGATGGACGACTGGGGCCTGGAGATCACCGAAAGCATCCTCATCACCGAGCGCGGCGTGGAGACCTTCTGCGACTACCCACGCCAGCTGTTCGTGAAGGAGTGAGACGATGACCCATGCACTCGACAAGCCGCTGCGCGAGAACCCCATCGCCGCCAGCGTCGATTTCCAGCGCGACGGCGTGCAGCACGGCCATCTCAAGCTGCCGTACTCGCGTGACGATTCGGCCTGGGGCGCGGTGATGATCCCCATCTGCGTGGTGAAGAACGGCGACGGCCCCACCGCGCTGCTCACCGGCGGCAACCATGGCGACGAGTACGAAGGCCCGGTGGCGCTCAGCCGCCTGGCCCAGGAGCTGCGTGCCGAGGATGTGAGCGGCCGGGTGATCATCGTGCCGTTCATGAACACCCCGGCGTTCCTCGCCGGCAAGCGCACCTCGCCGATCGACGCCGGCAACCTCAACCGCAGCTTCCCCGGCCGCCCGGACGGCACGGTGACGCAGAAGATCGCCGACTACTTCCAGCGCACCCTGCTGCCGCTGGCGGACGTGGTGCTGGATATCCATTCCGGCGGCCGTACCCTCGACTTCCTGCCCTTTGCCGCCTGCCACGTGCTGCCGGACAAGGCCCAGCAGGAGGCGAGCGAGGCGCTGATGCGTGCCTTTGCCGCGCCCTTCTCCATGCGCATGCTGGAGCTGGATGCGGTGGGCATGTACGACAGCGCCGCCGAGGAGCAGGGCAAGCTGTTCGTCACCACCGAACTGGGGGGCGGCGGCAGCAGCAGCGCGCGCACGGTGGCCATCGCCCGGCGCGGCGTGCGCAACGTGCTGGTGCAGGCCGGCATCCTGCGCGGCGACGTGGAACCGGCGCAGTCGGTGATGCTCGACATGCCCGACGGCGACTGCTTCGTCGCCAGCCAGCACGGCGGGCTGCTGGAGATGTGTCGCGACCTGGGCGAGAAGGTCGAGCGTGGCGAAGTGCTGGCGCGGGTGCACGACGTGTTGCGCACTGGCGCGGCACCCGTGGAGTACCGCGCCAAGCGCAGCGGCATCCTTGCCGCGCGGCACTTCCCTGGACTGGTGCAGAGCGGCGACACCCTCGCGGTGGTCGCCGAGGTGCTCGACTGAGCCGTCCGGGAGGCAAGCATGATCAAGCTCGACCGTTATGACCTGAAGATCCTGCGCATCCTCGCCGGCGACGGGCGCATCACCAAGTCGAGCCTGGCCGAGGCGATCAACCTCTCGGTCAGCCCGGCCTGGGAGCGCGTGCGCAAGCTGGAGGAGGCCGGGCTGATCAAGGGCTACCGCGCACAGATCGATTGGCCGGCATTGTTCAAACAGCAGCAGGTGCTGGTGGAAATCACCCTGGCGCGGCACACCGCGCAGGATATGAAGCGCTTCGAGCAGCGCCTGCATCAGGCGCCGGAGGTGGGCTTCTGCTATGCCACTGGCGGCGGTGTGGACTACATCGCGATGATCCAGGCCCGTGACATCGACCATTATCAGCGCTTCATCGACCAGCTGCTGCTGGAGGACGTGGGCATCGAGCGCTACTTCACCTACATCGTCACCAAGGTGATCAAGACGCTGGATGCGGCGATTCCCGCCGAGGCGCAGGAGCAGAGCCTTTCGTAGGGCGAATAACCTGGAACAGGTTATCCGCCGTTATCCATCCGGAGGAAACTCATGCGGCGGATAACGCTGACGCGTTATGCGCCCTACGACGCTCCTACATAAACGCCCGTCAGAGGTTGAACAAAATTCGCCCAACAAATCCTGACTTCCAGGTCCGGATCGTATACAATGCGCGCCGCTCGGCATGGTGCCGGGCATGGGTTCCCTCACCCCATTGACGAAAAAGGCCCAAAGCATGTCGGCATCCCTTCCGGCGGCAAGGCGCGGCGCACTCGCCGGCCTGGTCGCGTTCCACATCCTGATCATCATCGCCAGCAACTACCTGGTGCAGCTGCCAATGACCCTCTTTGGCTGGCACACCACCTGGGGCGCGTTCAGCTTCCCGTTCATCTTCCTGGCCACCGACCTCACCGTCCGCCTGCTCGGCAAGCGTCCAGCGCGTCTGGTCATCGCGCGGGTGATGATCCCGGCGCTGCTGGCGTCCTACGTGATCTCGGTGATCTTCCAGGAAGGCGCCTTCAGAGGCTTCGCTTCCCTGGGCGAATTCAACACATTCGTCGCGCGGATTTCCCTGGCCAGCTTCCTCGCCTACGTGTTCGGCCAGATCCTCGACATCCAGGTCTTCGACCGCCTGCGCCGCATGCGCCAGTGGTGGATCGCCCCGGTGGTCTCGACCCTGTTCGGCAACCTGCTGGACACCTTCACCTTCTTCTCCATCGCCTTCTGGCACAGCGACAACGCCTTCATGGCCGAGCACTGGGTGGAGATCGCCTGGGTCGACTACGGTGTGAAGCTGGCGGTCATGCTGATGCTCTTCGTGCCGCTCTACGGCATGCTGCTCAGCGCCATCACCCGCAATCTGCGTCGTGCCGCAACGGCCTGACGCCACCCGAAAAAGCCCAACAGCGGCGGCAGAACTGCGAAAAGATTTGCCGCCGCCATCCCCAGCTTAGGAAAAAACCGCGCGCCTCCGGCCCCTAGCATGGTCTCCATGCCAACCGTCCGGGAGCCGCCGCCATGTCCTTTGCCCATCCCCTGCTGTTCAAGTCGCTCTGCTATGTGAACGGCCACTGGCTGCACAGCGCCAGCGGCACCAGCATCGCCGTCGACAACCCCGCTACCCGCGAAGCCATCGGCCATGTGCCGCTGCTCGACCGCGAGCAGATCGTCGCCGCGGTGGGCGCCGCCGCTGCCGCCTTCCCCGCCTGGCGAGCCCGCACGCTGGATGAGCGTGGTGCGCTGCTGCGGCGCTGGGCCGAGCTGATTCGCCAGCACCGCGAAGACCTCGCGCAGATTCTCAGCCTGGAACAGGGCAAGCCGCTGGCCGAAGCCCTCGGCGAGATCGACTACGCCGCCAGCTTCATCCCCTGGTTCGCCGAGGAAGCGCGGCGGTTGAACGGCCGCAACATTCCCAGCCACATCCCCAACGCACACCTGGGCACGGTGGTCGAGCCGGTCGGCGTCGCTGCCCTGCTGACGCCGTGGAACTTCCCCTCGGCGATGATCACCCGAAAGGCCGCCGCTGCCCTGGCGGCCGGTTGCAGTGTGGTGGTCAAACCGGCTCACGAGACGCCCTACTCCGCCTTCGCCCTGGCGCAGCTGGCGGAAGAAGCCGGCTTCCCCGCCGGGGTGTTCAACGTGGTGCTCGGCGAGCCGCAGATGGCCATGGAAACCCTGGTCGGCGACAGCCGCGTGCGCGCCGTGAGCTTCACCGGCTCGACCCGGGTGGGGAAACTCGTGTTGCAGGCCGCCGCCCACGACGTGAAGAAAGTCGCCCTGGAACTGGGCGGCAACGCGCCCTTCATCGTGCTGCCCGACGCCGATCTGGAGCAGGCGGTGCAGTTCGCCCTCGACGCCAAGTTCCAGACCTCCGGGCAGGACTGCTGCGCAGCCAACCGCATACTGGTCGCCCGCGACCTCTACGAACCCTTCCTGCAGCGCTTCGCCCGCGCCGTGCGTGACCTGCGCGTCGGCCCGGCCAGCGACTCGCGCAGCCAGATCGGCCCGCTGATGCACCAGGGCGCCTTCGACGTCACCTGCGAGCGCGTGCAGGATGCCATCGCCCAGGGCGCGCGCCTGCTCGCCGGCGGCGAGCCCCATGCATTGGGCGGCTGGTTCCATCAGCCGACCGTGCTGGCCGATGTCACGCCGCCGATGCGCATCTGGCGCGAGGAAAACTTCGCCCCCATCGCCGGCGTCAGCGCGTACGACGACCTGGACGAAGCCGTCCGACAGGCCAACGACACCGAATACGGCCTGGCCGCCTACCTTTGTGGACAACGCCTGGATCACATCTGGCCGCTGATGCGGCGCCTGGAGTTCGCCATGGTGGCGGTCAACGGCGCCAGGTTCACCGGCCACCCCATTCCCTTCGGCGGCATGAAGGCTTCTGGCCTGGGCCGCGAAGGCGGCAGCGAGGGCTTCGAGCCCTTCGTCGAAACCAAGTACTTCGCCCTGCACCACGGCGCCATCTGACCGGGAGACCATCGCCATGACCGACTACGCCCAACTGTTCGAAGACGACCGCGCGCACTTCATGCACCCCTCGACCCACGCCCACGACCACGCCAGCGGCGCGCTGCCGGGGCGCATCATCACCGGCGCTTCCGGCGTGCGCATCCGCGACCACCAGGGCCGCGAACTGCTCGACGCCTTCGCCGGTCTGTACTGCGTGAACATCGGCTACGGCCGCACCGAAGTCGCCGACGCGATCCATGCGCAAGCCACGCAGCTGGCCTACTACCACACCTACGTGGGCCACTCCTCCGAGGCGATCATCGAGCTGTCCGCGCGGATCATCCGCGACTGGGCGCCGGCGGGCATGAAGAAGGTCTACTACGGCCTCTCCGGCTCCGACGCCAACGAAACCCAGGTCAAGCTGGTGCGCTACTACAACAACGTGCTGGGCCGGCCGCAGAAGAAAAAAATCATCTCGCGCCAGCGCGGCTACCACGGCTCGGGCATCGTCACCGGCAGCCTCACGGGGCTTGCGAGCTTCCACCAGCACTTCGACCTGCCGGTGGAGGGCGTCAAACACACCCTCTGCCCGCACTTCTACAAGGCCCCGGCCGGCATGGACGAGGCCAGCTTCGTGCGCCACTGCGCCGAGGAGCTGGAGAACCTGATCCTCGCCGAAGGCCCGGACACCGTGGCGGCCTTCATCGGCGAACCGGTGATGGGCACCGGCGGCATCATCGTCCCGCCCAAGGGCTACTGGGAGGCGATCCAGGCGGTGCTGGCGAAATACGATGTGCTGCTGATCGCCGATGAGGTGGTCTGCGCCTTCGGCCGCGTCGGCGACAAGATGGGCAGCCAGCGCTACGGCATGCGCCCGGACCTGATCACCACCGCCAAGGGCCTGACCAGCGCCTACGCGCCGCTGTCGGCGGTGATAGTCGGTGAGAAGGTGTGGGACGTGATCGACAGCGCATCGAGCCGCGAAGGCGCCATGGGTCACGGCTGGACCTATTCCGGCCACCCGATCTGCGCGGCGGCGGCGCTGGCCAACCTGAACATCCTCGAGCGGGAGAACATCACCGCCAATGCAGCGGAAGTCGGCGGCTACCTCAACCAGCAGCTGCGCCAGACCTTCGAGGGCCACCCGCTGGTGGGCGAGGTGCGCGGCGACGGCATGCTGGCGGCGCTGGAATTCATGGCCGACCGCGAGGCGCGCACGCCTTTCGACCCGTCCCTGAAAGTCGGTCCGAAGGTTTCGGCGGCCTGCCTGGAACGCGGCATGATCGCCCGCGCCATGCCCCACGGCGACATCCTCGGCTTCGCCCCGCCGCTGGTGCTGACCCGCGCCGAAGCGGACGAGATCGTCGGTATCGCCAAGGCGGCGGTGGATGCGGTGGCCGCCGAGGTGCTGTGAAGCCTCCTCGTAGGAGCGGATTCATCCGCGATGTGCCACCGGCCAGCTCGGAGCGGCCGGGAGTCGATCGCGGACGAAGTCCGCTCCTACCCTGAGCTTCTGCGCTCGGATCTGCCCTCACCCTAACCCTGGCTGCGCGCCCCGCTCAGAGGGAGAGGGGACCGTTCGGTGCAGGATGAAACTACAGCGTCAGCCGGCACAATCTGCCCCCTCTCCCTCCGGGAGAGGGTTGGGGTGAGGGGGAAACGTCGGCACAGACTTGCCAGAAAGAAGACAGTTGCTCCTACGCGCCCTTTGTCTTGTCCAGCTTGCGCAGGAACACCGTCATTTCCTTCTCCGCCTGCTTGTCGCCATGGGCTTGTGCGGCGGCCAGGCCGTCAGTCCAGGCGGTACGGGCGCCATCCAGGTCGCCCTGGGCCTGCAGCGCCTTGCCCAGCAGTTTCCAGGCGGCGGAGTACTTCGGGTCCTGCTCCACGCAGCGGCGCAGGTGCTCGGCAGCCCTGGCGGCGTCGCCGGCGTCCAGGTAGCCCTTGCCCAGGCCGAAGCGCAGCAGCGAGTTGTCCACGCCCTTGGCGAGCATCTTTTCCAGCGAGTCGATCATGGCGAGCCTCCGTCAGCAGGCCGTCATTGTGCCTGATTCAAGTGCGCCAGAACGCGGGCGTCAGCAGGATCAGCAGGGAGAACACCTCCAGTCGCCCCAGCACCATCGCCAGGCTCAGCACCAGCTTGGCGCTGGCCGGCAGGCTGCCATAGTGCACCGCAGCCTCGCCCAGCGCCGGGCCCAGGTTGTTCAGGCAGGACGCGAGGGTGGAGAACGCGGTGAGCTGATCCACACCCAGCGCCAGCAGCACCAGCATCAGGGTCACGAAGGTCAGCAGGTAGATCGAGAAGAACGCCCACACCGACTCCACCACACGATCGGGTACGGTGCGTCGCCCGAGTTTTACCAGGAACACCCCGTTGGGATGCAGCAGACGCAGGAATTCGCGCATGCCCTGGCGGTATACCAGCAGCATGCGCATCACTTTCATGCCGCCGCCGGTGGAGCCGGCGCAGGCGCCGATGAAGGTGCTGTACAGCAGCAGATAGGGCAGCAGGGTCGGCCAGCTGCTGAAGTCGGCGAGGCCGAAGCCGGTGGTGGTGGCCACCGAGACCACCATGAACGCGGCGTAACGGACCGATTGCAGCGGCGTGTCGTAGTGGTGCTTGAGGATCAGCGTCGCCGCAGTGATCAGGAACAGCACCAGGAGGATGCCCAGGTACGCCCGGCACTCGGTGTCCTTCAGGTAGTGCCGCAGGCTGCGTCGGCGCCAGGCGAGGAAGTGCAGGCTGAAGTTGATCCCGGAAATCACCAGGAAGGTCATGCAGATCAGCTCGATCAGCGGGCTGTCGAAGTAGCCGATGCTCGCGTCATGGGTGGAAAAGCCACCGATGGCAATGGTCGAGAAGCTGTGGCCGACCGCGTCGAACAGGTTCATGCCGGCCGCCCAGTAGGCCAGCGCGCAGGCCAGGGTCAGGCCGCAGTAGAGGAACCACAGGGTCTTGGCGGTATCGGCGATGCGCGGCGAAAGCTTGTGGTCTTTCAGCGGGCCGGGCATCTCCGCGCGGTACAGCTGCATGCCGCCGATGCCGAGCATCGGCATCACTGCCACGGCCAGCACCACGATGCCCATGCCGCCCAGCCATTGCAGTTGCTGGCGGTAGTAGAGGATCGCGTGGGGCAGCGTATCGAGGCCGGTGAGCACGGTGGCGCCGGTGGTGCTGAGGCCGGAGAAGGACTCGAACAGCGAATCCACCACACCCATGTGCGGCGCGTCCGACAGAGCGAAGGGCAAGGCGCCGAACGATCCCAGGACGATCCAGAACAGCGCCGTCACCAGGTAGCCGTCGCGGATGCGCAGGTCCTGCTTGTGCCGGCGGCACGGCCACCAGATGGCGAAGCCGGTCAGCAGCGTGACCAGGAACGACAGCGCGAAGGGCTGCCACGAGCGCTCGGCGTAATGAAGGTCCACGAGCAGTGGCGGCAGGTGCGTGGCGCTGAACAGCATCAGCAGCACGCCGAGGATTCGACCGATGGAGGAGTAGCGCATGACCGGAAGCAGGCAAGCTGGAACAGGCCGCGCAGGGTGACAAGGGAAGCGGGCTGGCGCAGTAGGACCTGTCTGAAACCGCCTCGGATTGATCTGGCGGGCCACCAGACGGTGGCCCGCCGCAGGATCAGAAGAAGGTCAGGCCGGCCTGGAACAGCCGTTCGACGTCGCGGATGCGCTTCTTGTCGACCACGAAGAGGATCACGTGGTCGCCGGACTCGATCTGCGTCTCGCCGTGGGCGATCAGCACGTCGTCGTCGCGGATCACCGCGCCGATCGTAGTGCCCGGCGGCAACTGCACCTCGTTGATCTTGCGGCCGATCACCTTGCTCGACTTGGCGTCGCCATGGGCGACCACCTCGATGGCTTCGGCGGCGCCGCGGCGCAGGGAGTGCACGCTTTCGATATCGCCGCGGCGCACGTGGGTCAGCAGGGTGCCGATGGTGGCCAGCTGCGGGCTGATGGCGATGTCGATCTCGCCGCCCTGCACCAGGTCGACGTAGGCGGGGTTGTTGATCAGCGTCATCACCTTGCGCGCGCCCAGGCGCTTGGCCAGCAGCGAGGACATGATGTTGGCCTCGTCGTCGTTGGTCAGGGCGAGGAACAGGTCGGTGTCGCCGATGTTCTCTTCCAGCAGCAGGTCGCGGTCCGAGGCGCTGCCCTGCAGCACGATGGAGCTGTCCAGGCTGTCGGACAGGTGCCGGCAGCGGGCCGGGTTCATCTCGATGATCTTCACCTGGTAGCGGCTCTCGATGGCCTCGGCCAGGCGCTCGCCGATGTTGCCGCCGCCGGCGATGATGATCCGCTTGTAGCTGTCCTCGAGCCGGCGCATCTCGCCCATCACGGCACGGATGTGGGCCTTGGCGGCAATGAAGAAGACCTCGTCGTCGGCCTCGATCACCGTGTCGCCCTGGGGAATGATCGGCCGGTTGCGCCGGTAGATCGCCGCCACGCGGGTGTCGGCATTGGGCATGTGCTCGCGCAGCTGGCGCAGCTCCTGCCCCACCAGTGGGCCGCCGTAGTAGGCGCGGATGCCCACCAGCTGCGCCTTGCCCTCGGCGAAGTCGATCACCTGCAGGGCGCCGGGGTATTCCACCAGGCGCCTGATGTAGTTGGTCACCACCTGCTCGGGGCTGATCAGCACATCGACCGGGATCGCCTCGTTGTCGAACAGGCCGGCGCGGGTCAGGTACGCCGCCTCGCGCACGCGGGCGATGCGCGTGGGGGTGTTGAACAGGGTGTAGGCGACCTGGCAGGCCACCATGTTCACCTCGTCACTGTTGGTCACCGCCACCAGCATGTCGGCATCGTCGGCGCCGGCCTGGCGCAGCACGGTGGGGAACGAGGCCTTGCCGTGGACGGTGCGGATGTCCAGGCGGTCGTTGAGGTCGCGCAGGCGTTCGCCGTCGGTATCGACGACCGTGATGTCGTTGGCTTCGCTGGCGAGGTGCTCGGCCAGAGTGCCGCCGACCTGGCCGGCACCGAGGATGATGATCTTCATGGAGCGGCGTGCTTTCCGTTTCGATCCGTAGGGAGTCGGCGCCTGTTACTTGGCCGAAATCTTGATGAGCTTGGCATAGTAGAAGCCGTCATGCCCGCCGTCCTGCGGCAGCAGCTGGCGACCATGGGGCTGCTTGACGCCCCACGGACCGGGCAGGTCCAGCTCACGGGCGCCGGCGGTGCGACCGAGGAATGCCGCGATCTGCTCGCTGTTCTCCTGCGGCATCACCGAGCAGGTCGCGTAGACCAGCACCCCGCCGACTTCCAGGGTCGCCCACAGTGCGTCGAGCAGTTCGCCCTGTAGCTGCGCCAGCGCCTCGATGTCCTCGGCGGTGCGGGTCAGCTTGATGTCCGGGTGACGGCGGATCACACCGGTGGCGGAGCACGGCGCGTCCAGCAGGATGCGTTGGAAGGCCTTGCCGTCCCACCACTTGGCGGTATCGCGGGCATCGGCGGCGAACAGTTCGGCCGAAAGCTGCAAGCGGGCGAGGTTCTCGCGTACGCGCACCAGGCGGCTTTCTTCCAGGTCCACGGCAACCACGCCGGCCAGCGCCGGCTCGGCTTCCATCAGGTGGCAGGTCTTGCCGCCGGGGGCGCAACAGGCGTCCAGCACGCGCTGGTTCGGCGCCAGCTCCAGCAGGTCGGCGGCCAGTTGCGCGGCCTCGTCCTGCACGCTGACGCGGCCTTCGGAGAAGCCCGGCAGCTCGCGAACGTCGCACGGCTGCACAAGATTGATGCCGTCGCGGCTGAACTCGCAGGCAGTCGCTTCGAAGCCGACGCGGTTCAGCTCCTCCAGATAGGCATCGCGGCTGCCATGGCGGCGGTTCACCCGCAGGGTCATCGGCGGGTGCGCGTTGTTGGCGGCGCAGATCGCTTCGAACTGCTCCGGCCAGGATTTCTTCAGTGCCTTCTGCAGCCAGCGCGGGTGCGCCAGGCGCGCGGCCGGGTCCTTGTCGACCTCGGCCAGCAGGGTTTCACTCTCGCGCTGGGCACGGCGCAGCACAGCGTTGAGCAGGCCCTTGGCCCACGGCTTCTTCAGCTTGTCCGCGCAACCGACGGTCTCGCCGATGGCCGCGTGCGGGGGAATGCGGGTGTAGAGCAACTGGTACAGACCGACCAGCAGCAGGGCCTCGACGTCACGGTCGCCGGCCTTGAACGGCTTCTGCAGCAGGCGTGCGGCGAGGGTGGACAGGCGCGGCTGCCAGCGGGCGCTGCCGAAAGCCAGCTCCTGCACCAGACCACGGTCGCGCGGCTCGACGTTTTCCAGCTGGGTCGGCAGCGAGCTGCCCAGCGAGGCGCGGCCGGCGAGCACGGCTGCCAGCGCGCGGGCGGCTGCCAGACGGGGATTGGTACTCATGCGCCCAGCACCTGTCCTGGCGCGAACTGCTCGCGACGGCTGTTGAACAGGTCGGCGAAGGCCAGCGGTTTACCGCCGGGCAGTTGCAGGCGGGTCAGCAGCAGCGCGCCTTCACCGCAGGCGACCAGCAGGCCGTCGCGGCTGGCGTCGAGTATCTTGCCGGGCTCGCCCTTGCCCTCTGCCGGCTTGGCGCCGAGTACTTTCAGCGCGGCTTCGCCGAGGGTGGTGTGGCAAACCGGCCAGGGCGTGAAGGCGCGGATGCGGCGCTCCAGTTCGTCGGCTGGGCGCGACCAGTCGATGCGCGCCTCTTCCTTGTTCAGCTTGTGCGCGTAAGTGGCCAGGGCGTCGTCCTGCACCTCGCCCTTGAGCGTGCCGGCTGCGAGGCCCGCGATGGCCTCGACCACGGCTTTCGGGCCGAGCTCGGCGAGCCGGTCATGCAGGCTGCCACCAGTGTCGTCGGCGGATATCGGCGTGCTGACCTTGAGCAGCATCGGCCCGGTGTCCAGGCCCGCTTCCATCTGCATCACGGTCACGCCGCTCTCGGCGTCGCCGGCTTCCACCGCGCGCTGGATCGGCGCGGCGCCGCGCCAACGCGGCAGCAGGGAGGCGTGGCTGTTGATGCAGCCCAGGCGGGGGATGTCCAGCACCACCTGCGGCAGGATCAGCCCGTAGGCCACCACCACGATCAGGTCCGGCTTGAGCGCGGCCAATTCGGCCTGGGCAGCAGGATCGCGCAGGGTCGGCGGCTGCAGCACCGGCAGGCCGTTCTCCAGGGCGAGCTGCTTGACCGGGCTGGGCATCAGCTTCTGGCCGCGGCCGGCCGGGCGATCCGGCTGGGTGTAGACGGCGACGATCTCATGGGGAGTATCGAGCAGGGCCTTGAGGTGTTCGGCGGCGAATTCCGGGGTGCCGGCGAAGACGATGCGCAGTGCTTGGCTCATTGGGGGCTCACAAAAAACAAAAGGCTTGCCGGGGCAAGCCTTTGGGGGATGGGGTCACGCCTGTTGCCGGTGCTGCTTTTCCAGCTTCTTGCGGATGCGGTCGCGCTTGAGGTTGGACAGGTAGTCGACGAACAGCTTGCCGTTGAGGTGATCGCATTCGTGCTGGATGCACACCGCGAGCAGGCCCTCGGCCTCTTCCTCGAACGGATTGCCGTCGCGGTCCTGGGCCTTGATCCGCACCTTCTGCGGACGGTCTACATTTTCATAGAAGCCGGGCACCGACAGGCAACCTTCCTGGTACTGGTCCATTTCCTCGGTGAGGAATTCGAACTCCGGGTTGATGTAGACCCGGGGTTCGGACTTGTCCTCGGACAGGTCCATCACCACGACGCGCTTGTGCACGTTGATCTGCGTGGCGGCCAGGCCAATGCCCGGTGCCTCGTACATGGTCTCGAACATGTCGTCGATCAGTGTGCGCAGGGCGTCATCGAAGACCGTGACGGGCTTGGCGATGGTCCGCAGGCGCGGATCGGGGAATTCGAGAATGTTCAGAATGGCCATATACGTTTGTGATGCACTTGTGGAATAAAGTCAAAATCGGCTGCTAATATGCTGAGCAGCATCGAAAAACGCTGGAAAGCGCGGTAGGGGCGGCTTCCAGGCGTTTCATGTGTACACATAATAAAGGGATTCACCGCATGAGGAAAACACTACTCGCCCTGCTGCTGCTCGCCGCAGGCGGGGTGGCGCAGGCTGCCGTGCAGCTCAAGGAAGGCCATCCGGATCGCTATACCGTAGTGAAGGGCGACACCCTCTGGGACATCTCCGGCAAGTTCCTCAGCAAGCCGTGGAAGTGGCCGGAAATCTGGCAGGTGAATCCGCAGATTCAGAACCCGCACCTGATCTATCCGGGTGACGTGCTGAGCCTCACTTACATCGACGGCCAGCCACGCCTGATGCTCAACCGCGGCGAATCGCGCGGGACCATCAAGCTGTCGCCGCGGGTACGCAGCACCCCGATCGCCGAGGCGATCCCGACCATCCCGCTGGACAAGATCAACGCCTTCCTGCTGTCCAACCGCATCGTCGACAGCTCTGACGAATTCGCCAACGCCCCCTATGTGGTTGCGGGTGACGCCGAAAGCGTGATCAGCGGTGCCGGCGACCGCGCCTACGCTCGCGGCAACTCGCTGTCCGAAGAGGGCAGCTACGGCATCTTCCGTCAGGCCAAGGTCTACACCGACCCGGAAACCAATGAAGTGCTGGGCGTCGACGCCATGGATGTCGGCAGTGCCAATGTCACGGCGAAGGAACGCGATATCGCTACCCTGAACCTGACCCGCTCGACCCAGGAAGTCCGTTCGGGCGACCGCCTGTTCCCCACCGAGGAGCGTGCGATCACTTCGACCTTCATGCCCAGCGAGCCGAGCACCCCGATCAAGGGCACCATCATCGACGTGCCGCGCGGCGTGACCCAGATCGGCAAATACGATGTGGTGACCATCGACAAGGGCGCCCGCGATGGCCTGGCCGAAGGCAACGTGCTGGCGATCTACAAGCTGGGCGAAACCGTGCGCGACCGCGTCACCGATGACATGGTGAAGATCCCGGACGAGCGCTCGGGCCTAGTGATGATCTTCCGCACCTACAACCGCCTGAGCTACGGCCTGGTGCTGACCGCCACCCGTTCGCTGGAAGTCAACGACCGCGTCCTCAATCCCTGATCGACGTGTGAGTTGAAGAAAACCCCGCTCCGGCGGGGTTTTTTGTGGGCGCGATCCGGAAGGGTCCGACAGCGGGGGCGTCAGCCAGCGCGGCATAGTCCGGGTGTCTTCCCCACGCCAAGGACTGCGCCATGCCCGTTGACCCGACTCTCTCCCCGTCCGAACTCGAAGCGCGGCTGCGCCTGCACGGTCTGCCCGAACTGGGTCCCCGTCGATTCCGCCGCCTGCTGGGGGCCTTCGGCTCGGCATCCGCTGCCTTGAGCGCGCCGGCGCCTGCCTGGCGCTCCCTGGGGTTGCCTGCCGCCTGCGCGGAGCCGCGCCGCGATGCGTCCATCCGTGAACAGGCGGCTCAGGCGCTGCGCTGGCTGGAGGCGCCGGAGCATCATCTGGTCATGTGGGACGCCCCCGGTTACCCCGCTCTGCTGGCCGAGCTGGATGATGCGCCACCACTGCTGTTCCTGGCGGGCGATCCGAGCCTGCTGGAGCGCCCGCAACTGGCGATGGTCGGAAGCCGCCGGGCCAGCAAGCCGGGGCTGGATACCGCACGGGCCTTCGCCCGCAGCCTGGCCGGCGGTGGCTTCGTGATCACCAGCGGTCTGGCGCTGGGCATCGATGGCGCGGCCCATGAGGGGGCGCTGGAAGCTGGCGGCAAGACTGTCGCCGTGCTGGGCACAGGTCTGGAGCATCTCTACCCGCGTCGTCATCTCGGCTTGGCGAAACGCATCGTCGAGCAGGGAGGCGCGGTGATCTCCGAGCTGCCGCTGACCTGTGCGCCCCAGGCCTCGAATTTCCCAAGGCGCAACCGGATCATCAGCGGCCTCTCCCTGGGCACGCTGGTGGTGGAGGCCAGCCCGTCGAGCGGGTCACTGATCACGGCGCGACTGGCCGCCGAGCAGGGCCGTGAGGTCTATGCGATTCCCGGCTCCATCCATCACCCCGGCGCGCGCGGCTGCCACGAGCTGATCCGCCAGGGAGCGATGCTGGTGGAGACGGTCGAGCATATCCTCGAAGGCCTGCAGGGGTGGACGCACGGCGCACCGACGGTGGAGGTCGCGCCCGTATTGCCGTCTCACCCTCTGGTCGACCTGCTGCGCGCCGCGCCGCAAAGCAGCGAGCAACTGGCGTTGCGCAGTGGCCTTGAGCTGCCGCAATTGCTGGCGGAACTCACCGAACTGGAGCTGGACGGGCGGGTGGCCTGCGAGGCCGGCGTCTGGGTGCATCGCGCCCCCTGAGCACGTAAACTGCCGCGCATCGCAGATCCGAGGAAATCACGATGTACAGCAACTGGCGAACCCAGCGTATGGCCCAGGTCGTGCGCGACGGCGGTGTGATCGCTTACCCGACCGAAGCCGTCTGGGGCCTGGGCTGCGACCCGTGGAGCGCCGACGCCGTGTACCGCCTGCTGGCAATCAAGGCTCGCCCGGTGGAAAAGGGCATGATCGTGGTGGCCGGCGACATCCGCCAGTTCGACTTCCTCCTCGAAGACCTGCCCGAAGCCTGGCAGGACAAGCTTGCCGCCAGCTGGCCCGGCCCGAATACCTGGCTGGTGCCGCACCAGGGCCGTCTGCCCGAGTGGGTGACCGGCGAGCACGAGACCGTGGCCCTTCGCGTCACCGACCACCCGCTGGTGCGCGAGCTGTGCCGCTTCACCGGCCCGCTGATCTCCACCTCCGCCAACCCCGCCGGCCGCCCGGCCGCGCGCAGCCGCCTGCGCGTCGAGCAGTATTTCCGTGGCGAGCTGGATGGCGTGCTCGGTGGCGCCCTGGGCGGGCGCCGTAATCCGAGCCTGATCCGCGATCTGCGCACCGGCGAGACCGTCAGACCCTCCTGACCCTTCAGGAGCGTCCCGTGGACGCGATCGCGGGCATGGCCCGCTCCTAAAGGGATAAGTACCGTTACGGCAGCAGGATGGTCGAGCCGGTGGTGCGCCGCGCCGCCAGCTCGGTCTGTGCCTTGGCGGCGTCGGCCAGGGCAAAGCGCTGGTTGATCTCCACCTTCACCTTGCCGCTGGTGATCATGCCGAACAGATCATCGGCCATCGCCTGCAGACGCTCCGGCGTGCTGGCATAGCCGAACAGCGTCGGACGGGTGACGTAGAGCGAGCCCTTCTGCGAAAGGATGCCCAGGTTCACCCCGTCCACCGGGCCGGAGGCGTTGCCGAAGCTAACCACCAGGCCGCGCTGGGCGGTGCAGTCCAGCGAGGTCAGCCAGGTGTCCTTGCCCACCGAGTCGTAGACCACCGGGCACTTCTTGCCGTCGGTGAGTGCGAGCACGCGTTCGACCACGTTCTCGTGGCTGTAGTCGATGGTTTCCCAGGCACCGTGGGATTTCGCCAGCTCCGCCTTGGCCGCCGAACTCACGGTGCCGATCAGGTGCGCGCCGATGGCCTTCGCCCACTGGCAGGCGATCAGCCCGACACCGCCGGCCGCCGCGTGCCAGAGGATGGTCTGACCCGGCTGCACGTTGTACGTCTGGCGCAGCAGGTACTGCACGGTCAGGCCCTTGAGCATGACGGCGGCGGCCTGCTCGAAGGTGATCGCATCCGGCAGCTTCACCACACTGGCCGCCGGCAGCGTGTGCTGCTCGCTGTAGGCGCCCAGCGGGCCGGTGGCGTAACCGACGCGGTCGCCGACCTTCACGCTGGTCACCGCGCTGCCCACCGCTTCCACCTCGCCGGCGCCTTCGGTGCCGACGCCAGATGGCATGCTCGGCGCGGGATACAGGCCGCTGCGGTAGTAGGTGTCGATGAAGTTCAGGCCGATGGCGCGGTTGCGCACCCGCACCTCGTTCGGGCCGGGCTCGGCCGGGGTGTAGTCGACGATCTCGAGGACTTCCGGGCCGCCGGTCTTGGCGAATTGAACACGCTTGGCCATGTCGCTCTCCTGAGGGCGCGAGGCTCTGCCTCGCCGGGGAAAAGACTTTCATCCAAGCCGCACACATGACGGGCGTCAAGACCAGCTTTGCCGTCGGCGATGGTATGCTGGCGCCCGTTTTCATACCTGAACCCCGCTCCGGCCCGCGCCACGCGTGGCTTTCCCGCTCCAAGGTGATTCTCGTGACCGACCGCATCGAGGCCGTGAAGGCCTACCTGCTCGACCTGCAAGACCGCATCTGCGCCGCACTCGAAGCCGAGGACGGCAGCGCTCGTTTCGTCGAGGACGCCTGGCAGCGCCCGGCGGGCGGCGGCGGTCGGACGCGGGTGATCGGTGATGGCGCGCTGATCGAGAAAGGCGGTGTGAACTTCTCCCACGTGTTCGGCGCCGGCCTGCCGCCAAGTGCCAGCGCGCACCGTCCGGAACTGGCCGGGCGCGGCTTCCAGGCGCTGGGCGTGTCGCTGGTAATCCACCCGACCAACCCCCACGTGCCGACCTCCCACGCCAACGTGCGCTTCTTCATCGCCGAGAAGGAAGGCGAGGAAGCGGTCTGGTGGTTCGGTGGCGGCTTCGACCTGACGCCCTACTACGCCCATGAGGAAGACTGCGTGCTCTGGCACCAGGTCGCCCGCGATGCCTGCGCGCCCTTCGGCGAGGACGTCTACCCGCGCTACAAGGAATGGTGCGACCGCTACTTCCACATCAAGCACCGCAACGAACCGCGCGGTGTCGGCGGCCTGTTCTTCGACGACCTGAACCAGTGGGACTTCGACACCAGCTTCGCCTTCCTGCGCGCCATCGGCGATGCCTACATCGACGCCTACCTGCCCATCGTGCGCAAGCGCAAGGACACCCCGTACACCGAGCAGCAGCGCGAGTTCCAGGCCTTCCGCCGCGGCCGCTACGTCGAGTTCAACCTGGTCTACGACCGCGGCACCCTGTTCGGCCTGCAGTCGGGCGGGCGCACCGAGTCGATCCTCATGTCGCTGCCGCCGCAGGTGCGCTGGGGCTACGACTGGAAGCCGGAGCCCGGCAGCGAGGAAGCGCGCCTGACCGAGTACTTCCTCACCGATCGGGACTGGCTGGCGCAGGCCTGAGTCGAATTCACGCGAACCTGCAGGAGCGCCCCGTGGGCGCGTTCGCGGGCATGGCCCGCTCCTACAGGGTGGGTACGCTGGTGGTAACCCGGCAATCCCAAGCCCTTTCCTCCAATATTTACGTTCCAGGATTCTGAATGGACCGCTACTGCGTCTTCGGCAACCCCATCGGCCACAGCAAGTCGCCGCAGATCCACCGTCTGTTCGCCGAACAGACCGGCCAGGCGCTGAGCTATGACACGCGACTGGCGCCGCTGGACGACTTCGCCGGGAGCGCCCGCGAGTTCTTCGCCGATGGCCTGGGTGGCAACGTCACCGTGCCGTTCAAGGAAGACGCCTACCGCCTGGCCACTGAGCTGAGCGAGCGCGCGCGCCGGGCTGGCGCGGTGAACACCCTGAAGAAACTCGACGGCGGCGGGCTGCTGGGCGACAACACCGACGGCGCCGGGCTGACCCGCGACCTCACGGTGAACCACGGCGTCGTCCTGCGTGGTGCGCGCATCCTGGTGCTGGGAGCCGGTGGTGCTGTGCGCGGAATCCTAGAACCCTTCCTCGGCCAGCAGCCGGCCTGCATCGTCATCGCCAACCGCACGGCGGCCAAGGCCGAGCAACTGGCGGAAGCCTTCAAGGACCTGGGCCCGGTGAGCGGTGGCGGTTTCGACCTGCACGCCGAGCCCTTCGACCTGATCGTCAACGGCACCTCGGCCTCCCTGGCCGGCGAGCTGCCGCCCATCGATCCTTCGCTGATCCAGCCGGGGCATACCGTCTGCTACGACATGATGTACGGCAAGGACGTGACGGCCTTCAACCGCTGGGCCGCCGAACATGGCGCGGCGCGCTGCATCGACGGGCTGGGCATGCTGGTCGAGCAGGCGGCGGAAGCCTTCCTGCTGTGGCGCGGCGTGCGCCCGGATTCGGCGCCGGTGCTGGACGAATTGCGCCGTCAGCTCAAGGGCTGATCAGCGCTCCTACCGGATACTCCTGCGCTCGGATCGCCCCTCACCCTAACCCTCTCCCAAGGGGAGAGGGGACCGTTCGGTGCAGGATCAAGTCATGGCGTCAGCCGGCACGATCAGCGCCCTCTCCCTGAGGGAGAGGGCTGGGGTGAGGGGAACAGCGCAAGCACGGAATCATCCGGTGAAGGACGGTCGCTCCTGTAACGGGGCACCCCAACCCCAAAGGTGTGAAGCAAAAGCGCACACCTACTCCTCGACCAGCAGCACCCCGCCCTTCCCCATCTGCTTTTCCAGCTCCGCGCGCACCCGTGGCCGGGCGTTGCGCAGCACCAGGCTGCGGCCTTCGCCGGCGAGGCGGCGGGCTTCCTGCTGGAGCATCTGCGCGCCGGCGAAGTCGATGAAGTTCACGTGGTGGGCGTCCAGCACCAGGCGTTCGCCGCGGCTGTGCTGCATCAGCTTCTGCAGGTAGTCGCAGGCGCCGAAGAAGATCGAGCCTTCGATGCGCAGCACTTCCTCGTCCTCCTTCTCCCACTGCTGCACGCGCGGCTGCGAGGTGCGCTTGAGGTAGAAGAACAGCGAGGCCAGCACGCCCGCGTAGATGGCGTTCTGCAGCGGCAGCAGCAGGGTGGCGGCGAGGGTCAGCAGCATCACCAGGGATTCCGCGCGGCTGCCTTTCCACAGCGCGCGCAGCGCCGGGCGATCCACCAGGCTCCAGCAGATCAGCAGGATGCCGGCGGCCATCGCCGGTAGCGGGATATGGGTGATCAGGCCGGCGCCAGCCACGGCGAGAAGTGCGACCCACATTGCCGAGAAAACCCCGGCCAGCGGCGTGCGTGCGCCCGCTTCCTGGTTCAGCCCGGAGCGGGTGAAGGAGCCGGCGGACAGCGTGCCCGACAGCCAGGGTCCGATCAGGTTGGACAGCCCCTGCGCGCGCACTTCCTGGTTGGCGTCCAGCGGCTGGTGCGAGCGCGCGGCCAGGGCGCGGGCAATCGACAGGCTGGTGACCAGCCCGAGCATGCCGCAGGCCACGGCGGCGGGGAGCAACTGGGCGATGGCTGTCAGGTCGAACGACAACGCGCTGAGCGGCGGCAGCGCGCTGCGGAAGGCGGCCACCTTGGCAACGTCGGAGAAAGTCGTCGGCATCGCCCAGACCAGCGCACTGGCGCCGAACAGGCCGACCAGCAGCGCCGGCCCGCGCCGCCACAGGCGTTTGACGATCAGGCTCAGTACCAGGCTGAACAGGCCCACCAGCAGCGATGGCCCGTGGAACTGCGGCAGCTTCCACCAGAGCGCGGCGGCGCTGGTCAGCGCCGTGCCCTGCCCCGCTGCACTGATGCCGAGCAGGTACGGCAACTGGCCGATCACGATCACCAGCGCGGCGCCGCAGGTGAAGCCGAGCAGCACCGAGTGCGAAACGAAGTTAACCAGCACGCCGAAGCGCAGCATGCCCAGTAACCACTGGAACAAGCCGGCGAGGAAGGTCAGCAGCAGCGCGTACTGGATGAACTGCGCGCTGCCCGGCGGCGCCAGCGGGGCGATGGCGGTGAACAGCACCACCGAGATCGCCGCCGTCGGTCCGCCGACCATGTGTTTCGACGAACCCCACAGGCAGGCGATCAGCACCGGCAGCATCGCCGCGTAGAGCCCGTATTCTGCTGGCAGTCCGGCGATCAGTGCGTAGGCCATGGACTGCGGCAGGGCGAGCACCGCGCCGGAAAGGCCCACACCCAGGTCACGGCGCAGGTCGCGAGCGCTGACCTGGGGCAACCAGACGAGGAACGGCAGCAGGCGGATCAGGCGCTCCATCGACGGCCTACAGCTTGGCCTTCACGGCGGCCAGCGCGTCCCCGCCGTCGCGGGTCTTCACGCCTTGCAGCCAGGTGTCGAGGCTCTGCGGGTTGGCCTTGATCCAGGCTTTCACGGCGTCGGGGTTCTTCACGTTCTTCTCCAGAACCTCGGCCATGATGGCGTTCTCCATCTTCAGGTCGAAGGACAGGTTGGCCAGCAGCTTGCCGCTGTTCGGGCACTGCTCGGTGTAGCCGTTGCGGGTCACGGTGAACACGCTGCCGGTGCTGCCGAAATACTTCTCGCCGCCGGTGAGGTACTTCATGTCGTACTTCACGTTCATCGGGTGCGGCGTCCAGCCGAGGAACACCACCCAGCGCTCGCGCTTCACCGCGCGGCCGACCTCGGCGAGCATCGCCTGCTCGCTGGATTCCACCAGCTTCCAGTCGCCCAGGCCGAACTCGTCGCCTGTGATCATCTTCTGGATCGACTGGTTGGCCGGCGCGCCGGAACCGATGCCGTAGACCTTCTTGTTGAACTGGTCGGCGTGCTTGTCGAGGTCGTCGAAGGTTTTTACCCCGGCGTTCCACACGTAGGTCGGTACGGCCAGGGTGAACTCGGTGCCCTGCAGGTTCTTCGCCAGCTGGGTGACCTGCTTGCTGGCGATGAACTGGTCGTGGAAGCCCTGCTGCGCCGGCATCCAGTTGCCGAGGAAGGCGTCCACCTGGCCGTCGCGCAGGCCGCCGTAGGTGATGGGCACCGACAGGGTGTCGATCTTCACCTTGTAGCCCAGGCCCTCGAGGAGGAAAGCGGCGATGCCATTGGTGACGGCGATGTCGGTCCAGCCCGGATCGGCCAGCTTCACCGTACTGCAGGCTTCATCTTCGGCCCGGGCCAGCGGGCCGCCCAGCGCCAGTGCGCTGGCCAGCAATAGTGCGGATGCTTGTCGTACGGTGCGCTTGGTCATGCTCCCTTCCCCTTCGGCGTGTTGTGGTTGTTATTTCGGTTGCGGATAGCGGGCGCGGCGCTCCAGATCGTCGAGGTCGATGTGGTTGCGCATGTACTGCTGGCTGGCGTCGACCAGGGGCTGGTGGTCCCAGCTTTTCAGCGTGCCGTGAGTCAGCGCGTCGGCCACCAGCCGGCGGCGGCGCTGGCTGGCCAGCACCTGCCGGGTGATGGCTGGCACGTCCCAGCGCGCGCGCGCTTCACCCAGCAGGTCGCGTACCAGGTTGGCGTGGGCCGGCGAATCCATGAGGTTCTGCAGCTCGCGCGGATCGTTGGCGACGTCGAACAGCAGGCATGGGTCCTGTTCGGAGTAGATGAACTTGAAGTCGCCGCGGCGGATCATCATCAGCGGGCTGACGGTGCCTTCGGCGGTGTATTCGCCGATCACTTCGTCGTGCCCGCCGGCGCCTTGCAGATGCGGCAGCAGCGAGCGGCCATCGAGATCGACGCCGGGCTCGACCTGCCCGCCGGCCAGTTCGACGAGGGTGGGCAGCAGGTCGACGGTGGACACCGACTGGCTGACCCGATGCGCGGCGAAACGCTTGGGCGCGTGCACCAGCAGCGGCACGCGGGCGGCCATCTCGAACCAGTGCATCTTGTACCAGAGGCCGCGCTCGCCAAGCATGTCGCCGTGGTCGCCGGAGAACACGATCAGGGTGTCATCGGACAGACCGCAATCCTCCAGGGTGCGCAGCAGCGCGCCGATCTGCGCGTCGACATAGCTGCACGCGCCGAAGTAGGCGCGGCGCGCGGCGCGCACCTTCTCTTCGGGCATTTCCTGGCCCCACAGGTCGATCACCTTGAGCAGCCGCTGCGAGTGCGGGTCCTGCTCGTCCTGGGCGATCTGCACCGAGGGCAGTGGGATGTCCTCGTCGCGGTACAGGTCCCAGTATTCGCGCGGGATGGTGTAGGGGTCATGCGGGTGGGTCATGGACACGGTGAGGCAGAACGGCTGCTCGGGGTGTTCGCGCACGTGGTCGTAGAGGTACTGGCGCGCCTTGAACACCACTTCCTCGTCGAAGTCGAGCTGGTTGGTGCGCACGCAGGGTCCGGCCTGCAGCACCGAAGACATGTTGTGATACCAGCTCGGGCGCACGTCCGGCTCATCCCAGTTCACCGCCCAGCCATAGTCGGCCGGGTAGATGTCGCTGGTCAGGCGCTCCTCGTAGCCGTGCAGCTGGTCCGGGCCGCAGAAGTGCATCTTGCCCGACAGCGCGGTGCGGTAACCGAGGCGGCGCAGGTAGTGCGCATAGGTGGGGACGTCGGCGGCAAAATCCGCGGCGTTGTCCCAGGCGCCGATCTTGGTCGGCAACTGGCCGCTCACCAGGGTGAAGCGCGAGGGCGCGCAGAGCGGGCTGTTGCAGTAGGCCGAGTCGAAGACCACGCCTTCACCGGCGAGGCGCGAGAGGTTGGGCAGCTTGATGGGCGACTGGGCGTCGTAGAAGGGCAGGAGCGGCGCGGCCATCTGGTCGGCCATGATGAAGAGGATGTTCGGGCGCTGGCGCTTCATGGCGTTGGGCTTATCCTGTTGGCGCTGTTATGGGATGCTGTGCGGTACGAGTCTGTTGGCTGCTGGATTAGGGGTAAAGCGCATGGCGCAGCATGCTTCGGATAACACATGCTTATGCGAGAGCAAGCCATGAGCGTGCCGCTGGAGCTGCTGCGTGTGTTCGAATCCGCCGCGCGGCTGCTCAGCTTCACCGCCGCCGCCGGCGAGCTGGGCACCACCCAGCCGGCGGTCAGCCAGCAGATCAAGCGCCTGGAGAAACTCCTCGCCGTGCGCCTGTTCGACCGCATTCACCGGGGCATTGCCCTCACCGAGAGTGGACAGGTGCTGCAGCAGCACGTTCAGGCCGGGTTGGAGAGCATCGACGCCGGTATCGCCGCGGTCACCGCGCGACATCCCCACGAAGTGCTGCAGGTCGCTACCGACTTCGCCTTCGCCGCGTACTGGCTGATGCCGCGCCTGCCGCGCTTCCGCCAGGCGCATCCGGAGCTGGATGTCGGCCTGATCAGCAGTGACCGCAGCCCTGTTTCCCTGCGTAGCGACATCGATGTGGCCATCGCCTTCGGCGACGGGCGCTTCAAGCATGGCGAGGCGCTGCGCCTGTTCAGCGAGGAAGTCTTCCCGGTGTGCAGCCCGCGCCTGCTTGAAGGCCGCGAGCTGCCGCTGTCGCCCCAGGCACTCACCGAATTGCCGCTGCTGCACCTCAAGCCCGAAGCCTCCAGCCGCTGGTTCGACTGGGGCGGGGTCTATCGCGCGCTGGGGATCGACGGCGCGCCGGCGCCGGCCGGGCTGCGTTTCGACAACTACACCCTGCTGGTGCAGGCGGCCATCGCCGGGCAGGGTGTGGCCATCGGCTGGCGGCATCTGGTCGACGAACTGCTGGAACAGGGGTTACTGTGCCGGCCCATCGCCGGATCGCAGCAGTCGCGCTTCGGCTATTACGCCGTGCTGCCCGAGCGCAAACGGCGGATGCGCCTGGTGCAGCGTTTCGTCGACTGGCTGCAGGCGGAACTGGAGCAGGACCGATGAGCGAGATTCAGGACTTCCACGCCCACGTCTATTTCGACGCCGGCAGCATCGAGCGCGCCCGCGCGCTGTGCGAGGAGGCGGCGCGCCGCTTCGGCGCGAAGATGGGCCGCGTCCACGAGCGGCCGGTCGGCCCGCACCCGGACTGGAGCTGCCAGCTGGCCTTCGACAATGCCACCTTCGCCACCCTGGTGCCGTGGCTGGCGCTGAACCGCGACGGCCTGGTGATCCTGGTCCACCCCAATACCGGCAACGACCTGCGCGATCACCGCGACTACGCCATGTGGCTGGGCGAGGTGCGGCCGCTGGATCTCTCGCAGTTCACGAGCTGACACTTTTTTGCATTCGATAATAATTCTCGATTCGGTGTATGCTGCCCACCCTTCGTATCGGCCTGACAGACGTTGGCCGATTTTCCAGGGTATTTCGGCCATCATGCGGCGCTTCGCCTCTTCCTCCCTGCTGCAGAGCTTCCAGGCGCACTACGCGGACCTGATGCGCTTCCTCGCCCGCAGGCTGGGGGACAACCAGCGCGCCGCCGACGTTGCCCAGGACACCTGGCTGCGCCTGGCGGACCACCCCGCCGAATCCGAGGTGCAGGACCCGCGCGCCTACCTGTTCCGCGTGGCCGGCAACATCGCCATCGACAACCTGCGCCGCGAGGGCCGGCTGGCCGAGCTGCACGTCGACGAAACCGCCGCCAACGACCTGAGCGATCCCGCGTCCGGGCTGGAGCACCGCCTGCTCGCCCATGAGGCGCTGGAACATCTGGACGCTGCCCTCGACCAGTTGCCGACGAACGCCCGCGAGGCGCTGCTGATGAACCGCCTCGACGGCCTCACCCACGCGCAGATCGCCCAGCGCCTGGGCGTGTCCGAGAGCATGGTGGGCAAGTACATCGTCCAGGCCATGCGCCACTGCCGCGACTGGGCGCAGCGCCAGGAGGGCACGCCATGAGCCGCGTGGAGCTATCCCTCTCGGATCAGGCCATCGAGCGCCTGGTGCAGCTGCAGTCGGGCAGCGCCGGGGCCGCCGAGCGCATGGACTTCCTGCGCTGGCGCGGACAGAGCGCGGAGCACGAACTCGCGGCTCGCGAGGCCGAAGCCCTGTGGGGCGCCTTGCCGGAAACCCGCAGCGCCCAGCGCTATCGCCAGCGTGCGCGGCGCCCTCGTCGCCTGCTGGCGCTGGCCGCCGCTGCGTGCGTGGCCGCCATCGCGGTGACCATCGCCCTGCCCGAGCCGCTGGCCGGGCTGTATTCCGACTATGCCACCCGCACCGGCGAGCGGCGGATGCTGGAGCTGGCCGACGGCAGCCGCGTCTGGCTGAACAGCGACAGCGCGTTGTCCGTGGACTTCAGCCCGCAGCAGCGGCGCCTGCGGCTGCATGGCGGCGAGGCGTTGTTCGAGGTGGCCAAGGACCCGGCACGGCCCTTCATCGTCGAAGCCAGGGGCGGCGAAGTGCGTGCCGTGGGGACGCGCTTCGATGTCGACAGCCGTGGGCCGCAGGTGCGCGTGGACGTGACCGAAGGTGTGGTCCAGGTGAACAGTGCCGGCAGCGCGCCGGTGCGGCTGTCCGCCGGCGAGCGCCTGAGCTACCGCGACAGCACCGTACCCGAGCCGGTGCAGCCGCTGGACCTGTCCAGCGCCAGCGCCTGGCAGCGCGGCAAGCTGATCTTCAACCAGCGCCCGCTGGGCGAGGTGCTCGATGAACTGGAACGCTACGTGCCCGGCCGCATCGTGCTGACCGACAGCGCCCTGCGCCAGCACAAGGTCAGCGGCGTGTTCGACCTGCAGGACCCCGGCGCCCTGCTCAAGACCCTGGAGCGGTTGCAGCCGGTGACTGTGACCCACCTGCCCTGGCTGGTACTGATCCGCCCCGCGCCGAAAGCCTGAAGCACTCTGTAGGAGCGCGCCATGCGCGCGATCGCGGGCATGGCGCGCTCCTACAAGGGGTCGCCCGTGGTGAGCGGTTCGCGAGCAATTACTAGGCGTCCCCCTCCCTCCTACAGGGGATGCTGGGCGGGGCCGTAGGGCGAATAACGCCCCGGCGTTATCCGCCGCGCACGCCGTGACGGCGGATGAAGCGTGCCGCTTCATTCGCCCTACGAGAGCGATGACCGTCCGCTCACACAAGAAAATGAAAATTTTTTGCATTTAGCACTGCAAGGTTTGCCTAGCCGTTTCGTCGTAGGCAGGAACGCGAAAAATTCTCAATACGCGACCCTGCCCACACAAGAACGGATTTCACCCGCATGCATTACCGTCCTTCCCCGCTGCACCGCGCGCTGTTGCTGGCTTCCCTGCTCGGCACCGTCGCTCCCCTGGCCCATGCGGCCGGTTCCGCCGCCGTCGAACTGCACATCGCCCCGCGCAGCCTGGACAGCGCGCTGACCCAGTTCGCCGACCAAGCCGGGCTGCACCTGCTGTTCAACTCCGAGGACATCCAGGGCCTGCAGAGTGAAGGGCTGGACGGCACCTACAGCACCGAGGAAGCGCTGAACCAGTTGCTCTCCGGCAGCGGTGTGAGCTGGCGCTTCACCGACGAGCGCACCGTGCTGCTCAAGCGCGAGAAGGACGACTCCGCCGCCCTGAGCCTGGCGCCGATGCAGATCAGCGTGGCGGCGCGTACGCCCACCGAGATCAGCTCGATCCCTGGCACCGTCTGGGTGGTCGACCAGACCCAGCTGCGCGAACAGCTGGACACTGGCGTCAGCCTCAAGGAAGCCGTGGGCAAGCTGGTCCCCGGCCTCGACCTGGCGCCGGAAGGCCGTACCAACTACGGCCAGAACATGCGCGGGCGCAACGTGCTGGTGATGATCGACGGCGTCAGCCAGAACAGCTCGCGTGGCCTGTCGCGCCAGTTCGACAGCATCTCGCCGTTCAACGTCGAGCGCATCGAGGTGCTCTCCGGTGCCAGCGCCATCTACGGCGGCGGCGCCACCGGCGGCATCATCAACATCATCACCAAGAAGGGTGCGGCCGGTGATGCGCGCTTCGAGACGCAGCTGGGCGCCACCAGCGGCTTCAACAACAGCGACGACCTGTCGACCCGCGCCGCCCAGTCCATCAGCGGCGGCAACGACAGCGTGGTCGGTCGCCTGGGCGTCTCGGCGGAGAAGAACGAAGCCTTCTACGACGGCGCCGGCAACCAGATCTTCATCGACAACACCCAGACCGACCTGCAGTACAACCGCACCGTCGATGTGATGGGCAACCTCACCGCGCAGTTCACCGACGAGCAGAGCCTCGACCTGCTGGCGCAGTATTACGACTCGGGCAACGACGGCAGTACCGGCATCTACTTTCCCAACCTGAAGTACCAGGGCCCGTCGAACCTGGAAGACGCGGAGATTCGCAGTGGTCTGGATACCGATCTGGAGCCGCGCTCGCGCCGCGTACTGCTCAACGCCAACTACCACCACAGCAACCTGCTGGAGCAGGACTTCTACCTGCAGGCGTACTACCGCAAGGAAGACGACAACTTCTATCCCTTCCCTTACTACAACACCGGCAAGCCCACCGGTTCCAAGGGCGTGTACTTCGCCGGCTCGCAGCAGAATTTCGAGGTCAGCGGCCTCAAGGGCCTGTTCAGCAAGCAGTGGGATTCGCTGAAGTTCACCTACGGCGTGGACTTCGACCACGAGCGCTTCAACGCCGAGCAGAAGGTCTTCGACCAGCGCCTGTCCTCCGAGAGCGGCGGCCTGGACCTGGAAACCGCCAGCAGTGCGCCACGCTACCCCAGCTACATCGTCGACGGCCTGTCGGTCTACGGCCAGCTGGACTGGAAGGCCACCGACAACCTGACCATTTCCGGCGGCGCGCGCCACCAGAAGATGGACGTCGAAGTGGACGACTTCAAAGGCGTGCCCGGCGGCAGCAACGACTACCAGGTCAACCTGTTCAACCTCGGCGCGATCTACGACTTCAAGAACGGCCACCAGGTCTGGACCAACTACAGCGAAGGCTTCGACCTGCCCGACCCGGCCAAGTACTACGGCAAGGCCGGCCTGTCGGTAGACGACAACCCGTTGGCCGGCATCAAGAGCCGCCAGGTCGAGACCGGCTGGCGCTACAGCGACCTGCAGTGGCAGGCGCAGGCGGCGGTCTACTACATCTGGTCCGACAAGATCATCACCACCGACGCGGCGACCCTGACCATCGACGTGGAAGACCAGAAGAGCCGCGATTTCGGCTTCGAGGGCGCGGTCACCCGCTACTTCGACAATGGCTGGCAGGGCGGCACCACGCTGCACCTGGTGCGCTCGGAAGAAGAGGACGCCGATGGTGACTGGATCAAGCGCGATGCGCGCTATGCGTCGCTATCCAAGTCCACCGCGTTCGTTAGCTGGGGCGATGGCGAGCGCAGCGCCCGTCTGCAGGCCCAGCATGCGTTCAACCTGAAGGACGACGCGGACCATGAGATCG
Source organism: Pseudomonas sp. LABIM340 (assembly GCF_040017195.2). Lineage (NCBI taxonomy): Bacteria > Pseudomonadati > Pseudomonadota > Gammaproteobacteria > Pseudomonadales > Pseudomonadaceae > Pseudomonas > Pseudomonas sp. LABIM340. Next base: position 53,949 of record NZ_CM200227.1, read on the forward strand.
ACGGCTACACCACCTTCGACCTGATGGGCGAGCACAAGACCGGCTTCGGCACCTTCAGCGCCGGTATCCAGAACCTGCTGGACAAGCAGTACAGCACCGTCTGGGGCCAGCGCGCCGCGCTGTTCTATTCGCCGACCTACGGGCCGGCCTACCTCTACGACTACCAGGGGCGCGGTCGTACCTTCACCCTGGGCTGGAGCCTGGAATACTGAGGGCCTGAAAGCTCTCTACCTGAAAAGACTCAGGCCACCTTTCCGGTGGCCTGATCGAGGGTTTCCACTATGCCGCCGCTGAGGCTTCGGCAGTGGCATAAAAGCACTTCGCCGAGCAGTTGCAACGAGGGCGTGGCGAAGTAGTCCAGCAGCGCCTCCTCGTCCTTCCAACTGCCCTGCAGCAGCCACGGCTGGCCGTTCTCACGGGCCACCAGCTGGCAGCGCAGGCATCCCGGCGCGCGGCGTGCGCCGTCGACCAGGTTGTCGATCAGGGCACCCAGCTCCGCCTCGTGGCCTAGCCGGGGGTGGATCTGCAATTCGTGTTCGATGGGTGTTTGCCAGTGCATGTCCTGTCCTCCGCGATCCAGGAAGAAGCCCGAGGTGGCTCCTCGGACGACTGACAGGAAGCTTACGGCGCGGCCAGGGCCGGGCGTTATCCGGATGCTGTCGCCTTCTTGCCTGATCCTGCGGGACCTTCGCCATGCTTTGAAACCGGGTATTTCTGGCCCTTGCACCGCCACGGTGCGCGACCCGATGCCGGGATGGCTTGTCCATTCCTGCCGATTGCTTGCCTGATCCTCCAGCGGCTGCCTTACTGTCACACGCGCGCATGCGTCGTGGGCGTAAGCTTCGTGCGCCGCCACTGGAGGTCCTGTGCATGTCCCAGTCCGTTCCCGCTTTCGATCCCATCGCCGCCGGCCGCCAGGAGCTGGCCGACATCATCCAGCGCCACTGCCAGGGTGAAGGTCTCTTCGAAACCGCCATCGACTCGCTGCTCGTCGCCCGCGGCGACTGTCCCAACGAAGGCCGCATGCCGACGCTCTACCGACCGGCCCTGTGCGTGATCGCCCAGGGCTGCAAGGAAGTGCGCCTGGGCAGCGAGGTCTATCGCTACGACGAGCTCAACCTGCTGGTGGTGTCGGTGACGCTGCCGGTTTCCGGCCAGGTCATCGAGGCCTCGCCGGAGAGGCCCTACCTGTCCATCCGCCTGGACATCGACCCCGGCGAGCTGACCCGGCTGATCGCCGAGGCCGGCCTGGCCGGCACTGCGCCGCGCCCGGCCAGCCGCGGCATCTACCTGCAGCGCCTGGATTGCACCGTGCTTGACGCCTTGCTGCGCCTGATGCGCCTGCTGGATACCCCGCGCGACATCGAGATGCTGGCACCGCTGTTCGTCCGCGAAATCCTCTACCGCCTGCTGCGCGGCCCGCAGGGCCACCTGCTGCACGATCTGGCGATGACCGACAGCCAGACCCACCGCGTCACCCGTGCCATCGAGTGGCTCAACCGCAACTACGACAAGTCGCTGCGCATCGAGGACCTGGCCCGCGAGGTGAACCTCAGCGTGTCCACCCTGCACCACCGCTTCAAGGAAGTGACCGCGCTGAGCCCGCTGCAGTACCAGAAGCAGCTGCGCCTGCAGGAAGCGCGGCGGTTGATGCTGTCCGAAGGACTGGAAGTGGCAGTGGCCGGGCATCGTGTCGGCTACGAGAGCCCGTCGCAGTTCAGCCGCGAATACAGCCGCCTGTTCGGCGCACCGCCGCTGCGCGACCTGGCGAGCCTGCGCGGGGCGTTGGGCAGCGAGGCGGTGCCGGCCTGAGTCGGTGTCGGTTGGCGGACTCCTCTTCCGTGCGGTTCGCGAGCAAGCTCGCTCCTACGAAAACGTCAGCTGGGCGCTCAGCGCTCGTAAAGCTCCAGCGGCAGGTCATCCGGATCGGCGAAGAAGGTGAAGCGCTTGCCGGTCAGTTCGTCGTCGCGGATCGGCTCGCAGGCCACGCCATGGCTCTGCAGATGGGCCACGGCGCTCTCCAGGTCATCCACGGCGAACGCCAGGTGGCGCAGCCCCTGCGCCTCGGGATAGGAAGGCCGTGTCGGCGCGCCGGGGAAGGAGAACAGCTCCAGCCGCGCATCGCCCAGTTCCAGGTCGAGCTTCCACGAGTCGCGGGCGGTGCGGTAGGTCTCGGCGACCACCTTCAGGCCCAGCACCTGGGTGTAGAAGTGCCTGGAGCGCGGGTAGTCCGAGCAGATCAGGGCGACATGATGGAGGCTGTGCAGCAGGGCCATGGGCGGTTCTTCCCGGTGGGTCGGAGCGCTCTATCCTGACAGCCGTGCCCCGACGGTCAATGCTGGCGCTGTGAAGTCGGTCGCCAACGGCGCTGGAGTGATGGCAGTGCGCCTGCTAGCATCCCGCCGCCCACTCCCATAAACGGTCGACAGGATGTCCCCCGTACGGCCGCACCTGAAAGGACTCAGCATGAAAAAGACCGCCCTGGCCATCGCCATTCCCGTTGCCATCGTCGGCGCCGCCGTTGCCGGTGCCTGGTACACCGGCAGCCGCGTCGAGCAGGAAGTGAACCGCGGCATCACCGAAGCCAACGAACTGTTCCAGCAGGAAGCCCCCGGCCTGGGCGCTCACCTGACGCTGGTGGACATCCAGCGCGGCCTGCTCTCCAGCACTGCGCGCTACAACCTGTCCTTCACCGGCAAGGAAGGCGAAGAGCCGCAGATCCTGGTCTTCACCGATCACCTGGAGCACGGCCCCTTCCCCGCCTCGCGCCTGGCGGCCGGCAAGCTGGCGCCAGTCATGGCGCAGAGCCATTTCGCCCTCGAGCAGAACGAGCTGACCGCCCCGCTGTTCACCGCTGCCGGCGGCAAGGCGCCGCTGTCCGGCGAGCTGACCATTCACTACGACCAGAAGCAGGAAGGCAGCGTCGAAACCGCCGCCCTGCAATTCGCCAAGGACAGCGACAAGCTGCGCCTGTCCCCGGCCAAGGTGACTTTCAGCGTTTCCGCCGACAAGAAGGACGTGAGCGCTGTGGGCAACCTCGCTGAGGTCGACCTGGACTTCACCGACGAGAACACCGGCCAGCCGGCGGGCGTGCAGCTGCGCGACCTGGGCATGCAGGGTGACAAGAAGGAAAACGCCAACGGCTTCGCCCTGGGCCCCAGCTCCGCCACCATCAAGAGCCTGAACATCAAGTCGCCGGGTGCGCCGGAAGTCGAACTGCGCGAAGCCGTGGTCGAGGAAGTCCTCAAGCAGGGCGGCAAGGGCCTGGACCAGAGCATCTCCTACCGCATCGGCAAGGTTGTGGTGCAGGGTCAGGAAATCGGCGGCGTGAAGCTCGACCTGAGCCTGCGCAACCTTGATGAAGGCGTGCTCAAGACCTTCAAGGAGTCCTACAACAAGATGGCGCTGGACAGCCTGGAAAGCACCGAGCTGACCCCGGCCCAGGAAGAGGAACTCAAGCGCCTCGGCCTGGCCCTGCTGGAAGGCTCGCCGGTGTTGTCGCTGGACGAGCTGTCGCTGCAGACCAGCCATGGCGTGGCCAAGGCCTCCCTGTCGGTCGACCTGCGCAAGCCCAATGCCGCCGCTGCGACGCCTGACGAGATGGCCCGCAGCATCCTGGCCGCGCTCAAGGCCGACCTGAAGGTCGACAAGGCAGTGATCGGCGACATCGTCGCGCTGCAGGGTTCGCTGGGTGGCGAGGCGGCCGGCAGCGTCGACCCGGTAGCGCTCAAGCAGCAGTCCGATGCCATGACCGACCTGTTCAGCGGCATGGCCCTGAACTCGCAGTGGGCGGTGCTCGACGGCAATGCGCTGTCCAGCTCGCTGGCCTACGCCAACGACCAGGTGAAGTTCAACGGCAAGGACATGAGCGTGCCGGAATTCATGGCCTTCGCCATGGGCTCCGCACAAGGCTTGGGCCTGGGCGGCCCGGCTGCTGGTGCCGAAGAAGAGCCGCAGGAAGAAAGCGTGGAATAAGCCTCGCCTGAAACGAAAAAGCCCGGCATTCGCCGGGCTTTTTTCTGGGTGCAGATCATGCGACCCGCCGCACTTCGGAGCTCCCTGTAGGAGCGGGCCATGCCCGCGATCGCGCGCGTGGCACGCTCCTACACGGGGACCACTCAGCGGGCGCTACGCACGCCTTCGGCCAGTTGACGGCACAGGCCGAGCACGCTCTGCACCGCGTCGGCGGAGCTGGTGGCTTCGGCGATCTTGTCGATCAGCGCCGAACCCACCACCACGCCGTCGGCCAGGCGCGCGATGCTCGCCGCGTGCTCCGGAGTGCGGATGCCGAAACCGATGGAGACCGGCAGGTCGGTGTGGCGACGCAGGCGCGCCACGGCGTCTTCGACATGGTCCAGGGTCGCCGCGCCAGCGCCGGTCACCCCGGCCACCGAAACGTAGTAGACGAAGCCCGAGCTGCCGTTCAGCACGGTCGGCAGGCGCTGGTCGTCGGTGGTCGGCGTGGTCAGGCGGATGAAGTCCAGGCCGGCGGCCTGGGCTGGGTCGCAGAGGTCTTCGTTGTGCTCCGGCGGCAGGTCCACGACGATCAGGCCGTCGACGCCGGCCTCTTTCGCGTCGGCGATGAACTTGTCCACACCGTAGTAGTGGATCGGGTTGAAGTAGCCCATCAGCACCAGCGGTGTGGTGCTGTTGTCCTGGCGGAATTCGCGGACCATCTTCAGCGTCTTGACCAGGTTCTGGCCGTTGCCCAGGGCGCGGATGTTGGCCAGCTGGATCGCCGGGCCGTCGGCCATCGGGTCGGTGAACGGCATGCCCAGCTCGATCACGTCGGCGCCGGCCTCGGGCAGGCCCTTGAGGATGTCCAGCGAGGTCGAGTAGCCCGGATCTCCAGCGGTGATGAAGGTCACCAGGGCGGCGCGGTTCTGCTCTTTGAGTTCGGCGAAGCGGGTCTGCAGGCGGCTCATGCTTGCGGCTCCTGTTGCATGTGGTGCATGACGGTCTGCATGTCCTTGTCGCCACGACCGGACAGGTTCACCACCATGATGTGGTCCTTGGGCAGGTTCGGCGCGCGCTTGAAGACCTCGGCCAGCGCGTGGGAGGACTCCAGCGCGGGGATGATGCCTTCCAGGCGGCAGCACTGGTGGAAGGCTTCCAGCGCCTCGTGGTCGGTGATCGAGGTGTACTCGACGCGGCCGATGTCATGCAGCCAAGCGTGTTCCGGGCCGATGCCGGGGTAGTCCAGGCCGGCGGAGATGGAGTGCGCGTCGATGATCTGGCCGTCCTCGTCCTGCAGCAGGAAGGTGCGGTTGCCGTGCAGCACGCCCGGCACGCCGCCGTTCAGGCTGGCCGCGTGCTTGCCGGTCTCGATGCCGTGGCCGGCGGCTTCGACGCCGATGATCTGCACGCTGGCGTCATCGAGGAACGGGTGGAACAGGCCCATGGCGTTGGAGCCGCCGCCGATGCAGGCGACCAGCGAATCGGGCAGGCGCCCTTCCTTCGCGGCCAGTTGCTCGCGGGTTTCCTTGCCGATCACGGCCTGGAAGTCGCGGACCATCGCCGGGTACGGGTGCGGGCCGGCCACGGTGCCGATCAGGTAGAAGGTGTTGTGCACATTGGTCACCCAGTCGCGCAGCGCTTCGTTCATCGCGTCCTTCAGGGTGCCGGTGCCGGCGGTGACCGGGATCACCTCGGCGCCCAGCAGCTTCATGCGGAACACGTTGGCCTGCTGGCGATCGATGTCGGTGGTGCCCATGAAGATCACGCACTCCATGCCGAAGCGCGCGGCCACGGTGGCGGTCGCCACGCCGTGCATGCCGGCGCCGGTCTCGGCGATGATGCGTTTCTTGCCCATGCGCTTGGCCAGCAGGATCTGGCCGATGCAGTTGTTGATCTTGTGCGCGCCGGTGTGGTTCAGCTCTTCGCGCTTCAGGTAGATCTTCGCGCCGCCGCAGTGCTCGGTCAGGCGCTCGGCGAAGTACAGCGGGCTCGGACGGCCAACATAGTCGCTCTGGAAGTAGGCGAGCTCCTTCTGGAACTCCGGATCTTCCTTGGCCTTCTCGTACTCGCGGGCCAGGTCGTGGATCAGCGGCATCAGGGTCTCGGCGACGTACTGGCCGCCGAAGTGGCCGAACAGGCCCTTGGCGTCTGGACCGGTGCGCAGTGTGGACATGGGAAGGCTCCTTGGGTCTCTTGGCGGTAAGGCACTGGGCACTGCCGCGTGAATTTTCGTAGGGCGCATAACGCGCCAGCGTTATCCGCCGCGGATGGCCTGGCGGATAACCTGTCTCAGGTTATGCGCCCTACCGGGTCGATCGCGCAGCGAGTTGGCTGATGCTCTTACAAGTGCTGCTCAGGATACGGCTGTGTGATGACGGGGAAAAGCGATAAGATCGCCACAACCCGTCAGAAAAACTCACGGATAGAACACCATGAGCCGAGACCTTCCGCCGCTCAACGCCCTGCGCGCCTTCGAAGCCGCCGCCCGACTGCGCGGCATCAGCGCAGCGGCTGACGAGCTGAGCGTCACCCACGGGGCGATCAGCCGGCAGATTCGTCTGCTCGAAGACGAGCTGGGAGTGACCTTGTTCGTCAAGGAAGGACGCGGCGTAAAACTCACCGATGCTGGCGTTCGTCTGAGCGAGGTGGCCAGCGATTCCTTCGAGCGCCTGCGCAGCGTCTGCGCCGAACTGCGCCGCCAGGCCGGCGGCGATGCGCCCTTCGTCCTCGGTTGCCCCGGTAGCCTGTTGGCGCGTTGGTTCATCCCGCGCCTGGACCGCCTGAACCGCGACCTTCCGGACCTGCGCCTGCAACTTTCCGCCAGTGATGGCGACCTCGATCCGCGCCGTGGCGGCCTCGACGCCACCCTGTGCTTCGCCACGCCGCCGTGGCCCGCGGACATGCGCGTGCTGGAGCTGGCGGTGGAAAGCATCGGCCCGGTGCTCAGCCCGCGCTCCCCGCGCTTCGAGCAACTGCGCGAGGCTCCCGCCGGGGCACTGTTGGGCGAGCCGCTGCTGCACACCGTCTCGCGCCCGCAGGCCTGGCCGGAATGGGCCGCGCGCCATGGCCTCGACCCGGCGCGGCTGAAGCTCGGCCAGGGCTTCGAGCACCTCTACTACCTGCTGGAAGCCGCCGTGGCTGGCCTTGGCGTGGCCATCGCGCCGCAGCAACTGGTGGCCGACGACCTCGCCGCCGGCCGCCTCGCCGCGCCCTGGGGCTTCGTCGAAACCACTGCGCGGCTGGCACTGTGGGTCCCCGAACGCCGTGCAGACCCGCGTGCCGAGCGCCTGGCGCGCTGGCTGCAAGTGGAGCTGAACGGCCGCGCGTAAAGTCTGAACCGCCCCCGTTTGCCGTCGGTCCACCCCTCTACTACTGTCCATTGGGCGCGCTGGCATTCTGCCTGTGCGCCGCCAGACCCAGGAGAGAGGCAATGTCCAATCACCACACCTACAAGAAGATCGAGCTGGTCGGCTCCTCGCGCACCAGCATCGAGGATGCGATCAACAACGCCCTGGCCGAAGCGGCCAAAAGCATCGACTTCCTGGAGTGGTTCGAGGTGGTGGATACCCGCGGGCACATCGAGAACGGCGCGGTGGGGCACTACCAGGTGACCATCAAGGTCGGCTTCCGCATCGCCAACAGCTAGATCGCCTGCGGCTCGATCCTGCTTGTCGAGAGCCATTTTTCACGCGGCTCTTTTGTCACGTGCCGCTGCCATTTTGGCGAGGCGCGTGGTCGTGCGTACCGGGGTAGCCCGGTTTTCCGGCCCGTTCGGGCCTTTTCTGTGAACGACGAGGGAGCGTTACCGATGAAGAAGTTCCTGATCGCTGTGGGGGTCTTCGCCCTGGCTGGCAACGTCTTTGCCGCCGGCAAGCCGTGCGAAGAGCTGAAGTCGGAAATCGATGCGAAGCTCAAGGCCAAGGGCGTTGCTTCGTACAGCCTGGAGGTCGTCGACAAGGGCAGCGCGGGCGGCAAGCAAGTCGTCGGCACCTGCGAAGGCGGCACCAAGGAAATCGTCTACTCCAAGTAAATGCCTGGATGTGAATCGAGGCCGGGCTCCGCGAGGGGTCCGGCCTTTTTCATGGTCCGCAAAAAGCTGAACCCGCTGGCGCGGACAGGCCTCGAAAGTCCTGACTGCAACCCACGCGGAGGACGCGACATGAAGAAATCGGCATCGGCCCACTGGCAGGGCGGCCTGAAGGACGGCAAGGGCACGATCTCCACCGAGAGCGGTGCGCTCAAGTCCCAGCCTTATGGCTTCAACACCCGCTTCGAGGACGCGCCGGGCACCAACCCGGAAGAACTGATTGGCGCGGCGCATGCAGGCTGCTTTTCCATGGCGCTGTCGATGATGCTCGGCGAGGCCGGCCTGACGGCCGAGAGTATCGATACGAAGGCTGAGGTCAGCCTGGAGAAGCTCACCGACGGCTTCACCATCACCGCCGTGCACCTGACACTGAAGGCGAAGGTGCCGGGCACCGACGCGCAGACCTTCCAGGCCATCGCCGACAAGGCCAAGGCCGGCTGCCCGGTCTCGCGGGTGCTCAACGCGCGCATCACCCTCGACGCCAGCCTCGAATGAGCCTGCGGGGCACTCTGTCCGGCGGTTGCGGTCCACCGTTAGGATAGGGTGCCCCGCCGTGGGGCTTTGACGAGGGACTGTGATGACGACGATGAAGTGGGCCGTGGCGACAGGCGTGGCGGTACTGCTGGCGAGCGGCGCGAGCTGGGCGGCGGTGAAGCCCTGCGAGGAGCTCAAGGCCGAGATCGAGACCAAGATCCAGGCCGCCGGGGTTACCTCCTACACCCTGGAGATCGTGGACAAGGCCGAGGTAAAGGACCCGAACATGGTGGTCGGCACCTGCGACAACGGACAGCGGCGGATCATCTACCAGAAGAACGACGGCTGAGTCTGCGCGCGGTTGCTCGATTGCCGGAGCGCGCCATGGCTTGCATGGCTCGCCCCTGCAGGGAAAGCCCGAGTCAGAGGTCCAGCAGGTAGCCCGCTGCGGCTGCGCTCAAGGCCAACGCCGAGAACACCAGGGCCGGTCTGGACGTCAGCAGCCTGAGCAGCATCTGGCGGCCCTTGCGACGCGCCTCCCAGCGGATCTTCCGTAGCTCTTCAGCGGCCTCGGGGTGGATGTCGCGGATGAAGTACGTGCTGCTATAGATCAGGTATCTCGCCTGCGTCATCTCGCTCACATTGGGGCAGGCGATGGAGAACAGCGGGCTGCCGTCACGGGCGACGCCGACATTGAAGACGTAAGAGTCCAGCCCGTGCCGGCGCAGGGCCGAGTTCAGGTACTCGGCCAGTGCTTCTTCCTTGAAATCGAGCAGCGTATGCATGGGGGCGCGAGGCTCCGCTCACTGGGAGCGCGACTGTACGACAGGATGCTGCGCGGAAGGTACTGCTCGACTACAGGATCGACTCAGAACGGCCCGCAGCGCACCGCGCCCTGGAAATCCGCCTTCGCCACCAGCTTGCCGTTGGCGTCCGTCAGCAGTGCCAGGGCGCTGCGCAATTGCGGGCGCAGCTCCAGCCGGTAGCGCTGGCCGGCGGCGAAGTCGTCGTAGGTCACCTTGACCCGGCAGGTCAGCTCCGAAGGATCGGTCATCTGGCCCATGCCGCCGCCACTGGAGACCTCGTACTGGAAGCGCACCACCAGCTCGTGGCGCCCCGGCGTCACCTGGTAGAAGCGGCCGTCGTTCACCGACTGACCGTCCAGGCGTTCGGCCATCAGCGTCTTGCCCGGCGTGGTGTAGAGATCGATCCAGGCCATCTGCGGATCGTGGGCCGGCAGCGGGCTGGCGCAGCCGGCGAGCAGGGCGAAGCTCAGGGGAAGGAAGCCGGGCAGGTAACGCGGGCGCATGGAGGTTCACCGTGGGTTGGGCTCATCCCACAGCATACCCCGCTCAGGCCTTGGCGCAGCCCCGTTCACGGCCGCGGGCGATCTCGCCGCCCTGGGCGTCGTAGAGCTTGGCCCAGGGGCGGAAGCCGATGCTGCCGGTCTCCAGGCGGTAGCGCTGGCCGGCGCTGAAGTCCTTGTACTGCACGGTGATCTCGCAGTCGCGCCACAGCGCCTCGTCCACCGGGCCGATGTCCACCGGTTCGACCTGGAACTGGAAGCGCACGCGCAGCTCGTGGGAGCCCGGGTCGACCTCGAAGTAGCGGGTGCTGGACCATTCCTTGTTGTCCACTTCCATGGCCGCCAGGTCGCTCTGGCTATTGGTGTCCAGATCGACCCAGGCGCGGTTCGGGTCGGGCTGGGGCATCAGCATCGAACAGCCGCTCAGGGCGAGCAGGCCGGCAGGTATGAGGAGGGCGCGCATCGGGGTGGCTCCTGGGTCGAGGGGGCGGCAGCGAGCGGACCAGGCCCTGTGCTATGTTCCGCGCATGCCCTTCCGCCTTCTTATCCCGACACTCGACAGCCGCCTGTGCCGCTGGGTTCCCTGCCTGGCCATCTGGGCGCTGAGCGGTTGTTCCACCGTGGGGTATTACGGCCAGCTGGCGGACGGCCAGTTGCGTCTGCTCACCGCCCGCGAACCGGTGGCCGACGTGGTCGCCGACCCGACCCGCGATCCCGCACTGCGCCAGCGCCTGGAGCTGTCCCAGGAAGCCCGCGCCTTCGCCAGCGCCGAACTGGGCCTGCCGGACAACCAGAGCTACCGCCTCTACGCCGACATCCACCGACCCAACGTGGTCTGGAACGTATTCGCCACGCCGGAGCTGTCGCTGCAGCCGCTGACCCACTGTTTCCCCATCGCCGGCTGCGTGGCCTATCGCGGCTACTACGGCGACCAGGGTGCGCAGGCCGAGGCGAAGCGCCTCAAGGAGCAGGGGCTGGACGTCTATGTCGGCGGCGTGGAGGCCTATTCGACCCTCGGCTGGTTCGACGACCCGATTCTCAGCAGCATGCTGCGCTGGGGCGACCAGCGCCTGGCCGAGACGATCTTCCACGAGCTGGCGCACCAGAAGTTCTACCTGCCCGGCGACACAGCCTTCAACGAGTCCTACGCCTCCTTCGTCGAGGCCGAGGGTGGCCACCGCTGGCGCGCTGCGCGCCATCTGCCGGACGAATCGCCGCTGCTGGCCGAGCAACGCAAGCGCTTCACCCAGCTGGTGCTCGATACCCGCGAGCGCCTGCAGGCGCTTTACGCCAGCCCACGCAGCGACGCCGAGAAGCGCGCCGGCAAGCAGGCCGAGTTCGAGCGACTGCGCCGCGACTACGCGCGGATGCGCGATGAAGACTGGGGCGGCAAGGCGCCCTTCGACGCCTGGGTCAACGCTCCGCTGAACAACGCCAAGCTGTTGCCCTTCGGCCTCTACGACCAGTGGGTGCCGGCCTTCGCGGCGCTGTTCGCCCAGGTCGGCGGCAACTGGCCGGCGTTCTATGCGCGGGTGGAAAAGCTCGGGGCGTTGCCGCCGGCAGAGCGCAAGGCGGCGCTGGAGAAGTTGAAGGCTGGGGAGTTCGTCAGCTTCCGGTGAGCCCTTCGCCGGGGTGGGTTTGCGAGCAAGCTCGCTCCTACGAAAAGCTGCATCGCGCTGGCCCATAGGAGCGAGGGGGACGCTTGGTGATCGCTCGCGAGTCGCCCAGCGCCGGCGCCTCCCTGCATGTCACTCTGCCCGATCCGGGCTATGCAGCGGCAAATCCAGCTGCACGCGGCGGCGCAGCCACGGGCTGGGCCGGTAGCGCGCCTCGCCGTAGCAGACCTGCAGGCCCTGAAGAATGGTGAGGATGCGCGCCGCGCCGTAGTGTTCGCCGAAGGCCAGCGGACCCAGGGGGTAACCCAGCGCCAGTTGTACCGCGCGGTCCAGCGTCACCGGGGTGGCGATGCCGCGCTGGGCGATCTCGCCGCCGAGGTTGACGATGCCGGCGACCACCCGCTGGCTGATGAAGCCGGGCGAATCGTTGATCACTTCCACCGGCACGCCGTCGCTGCCCAGCGCCTGGCGCGCCTGGGCTTCGAGCTTGGGGTCGAGGGCCGGCTGGCGCATCAGCACGCGGCGGCGGTCCAGCTCGGTGAAGGTCTCCAGCGCCAGGCTGCGTTCCGGCGGCAGGCCGAGGGCGTCGATGCGCGTGCTGGCGTCCACGCCCAGCGGGGTGACCAGGCAGATGGCGCGGGACGACGGTGCTTCGCCGGTCTCCAGCACCACGCCGCCCAGGGTGAGGATCGCCGCCACGCGGTGGCGCAGCTCCGGGTCCTGGCTGTCGAGCCAGTACGGGCGATTGAGCAGCACGGTTTCATGCTGTTCCTCGGGCTCGCGCACGGCCTGGCCGTCGCGGTAGCGGTAGAAGCCCTCGCCGCTCTTGCGCCCCAGCAAGCCGCCCGCGACGCGCTGCGCGGCCAGCGGCGACGGGGTGTAGCGCGGGTCCTGGTAGAACTGCTGGTAGAGCGACTCCATCACCGCGTGGGAGACGTCCAGGCCGGTCAGGTCGAGCAGCTCGAAGGGCCCCATGCGGAAGCCCACGCCGTCGCGCAGGATGCGGTCGATCTGCGCCGGGCTGGCGATGCCTTCGCCGAGGATGCGCAGCGCTTCGGTGCTGAAGGCGCGGCCGGCGTGGTTGACGATGAAACCGGGGCTGTCCGGCGACACTGCCGGGTAATGCCCGGCCTGCTCCGCCAGCCGGCTCAGGCGGCGCACCACCGACTCGCTGGTGCGCTGGCCGCGCACCACCTCGACGATGCGCATCAGCGTCACCGGATTGAAGAAGTGGAAGCCGGCGACCCGCTCCGGGTGCTGGCAGCGCGCGGCGATGCGGGTGACCGAGAGCGACGAGGTGTTGCTCGCCAGCACGGCATCCGGCGCCACGCGTTTTTCCAGCTCGGCGAGCAGCGCCTGCTTGGCGCCGAGATCCTCGATGATGGCCTCGATCAGCAGGTCGCAGTCGGCCAGTTCATCCAGGCTGTGGGTCGGCAGCAAACGCTGCATCGTCGCGTCGAGGCCGTCCGCGGCGAGCTTGCCCTTGGCCACCGCGCGCTCCAGCAGCTCGCGGTTGAAGGCCAGGGCCTGTTCCACGGTCTGCGGGTTGCTGTCGTACAGGCGTACTGTCCTGCCTGCGCTGGCGAACAGCTGGGCGATGCCGCGGCCCATGGCCCCGGCGCCGATCACGCCAATACGGTGGAAGGACTCGGTCATGCTGCGGGTCTCGTCGTGCGCACCTGCTTCAACCATAGACGTTGTGCTCACGCGGTGGTCCTTTTGGCCAGTTCCAGGTCGCGAAGCTGTCGGCGCAGGAGCTTGCCGACGCTGGTCTTGGGCAGCTCGTCGAGCACCTCGACGAAGCTCGGCACCTTGTAGCCGGTGAGGTGCTCGCGGCAGTGGGCGATGATCTGCGCCGGCGCCAGCGTCTCGTCCTTGAGGCTGACGAACAGCTTCACCGATTCGCCCTTGCGCTCGTCCGGCACGCCGATGGCCACGCACTCGCGTACGCCGGGGTGGCGCATCACCGCGTCTTCCACCTCGTTGGGGAACACATTGAAGCCCGAGACCAGGATCATGTCCTTCTTGCGGTCGACGATCTTCAGCATGCCGTCGGCGTCCAGTTCGGCGATGTCGCCGGTCTTCAGCCAGCCGTCGGTGGTGAGCACGTGGGCGCTTTCCTCCGGGCGCTGCCAGTAGCCCTGCATCACCTGCGGGCCGCGTAGCCAGAGTTCGCCGGGCTGGTCGGGGCCGGTGTCGTTGCCCTCCTCGTCCACGGTGCGCAGCTCGGTATCCACCAGCGCCTGGCCGACGTAGCCCTCGCGGTACGGGCTCAGCAGCGTGCCGGTGGAGACCACCGGCGACGCCTCGGTGAGGCCGAAACCTTCGCGCACCGGCGCACCGGTCAGCGCTTCCCAGCGCCGGCCCACTTCGCGGTTCAGCGGCGCGCCGCCGGAGGTCACCCATTTCAGGTGGCTGAAATCGATGCTGGGGAAATCCGCGTGGTTCATCAGGCCGACGAACAGGGTGTTGATCCCGCTCATCAGGGTGAAGGGATAGCGGTGCATGGCGCCGATGATTTCGTCGAGGTTGCGGCCGTCGCGGATGAACACCGTGTGCAGGCCCATGCCCACCGAGGACAGGCAGTTCGTGGCGAAGGCCATGATGTGGTAGAGCGGCAGCGGCGCGATGCGCACGTCGGTGGCCGGCTCCAGCAGGCCGGGGCGCAGGAACAGCTCCAGGGTCTGGATGACGTTGGCGATCAGGCAGCGGTGGCTGAGCATCGCGCCCTTGGAGACACCCGTGGTGCCGCCGGTGTACTGCAGCAGCGCTAGGCGATCCAGGCCCGGCTCGGCATCCACCGGCGGTGCCTCGGCTCCCAGGCGCAAGGCCTGCTGGAAGCGCGTGCAGTCGGCCTCGTCGCTGTCGAACTGCGGACGCTCGATGTCGTCGATCGAGGTCAGCAAAACCTGTCGAACATCGCTGTGCCCTTGCACCCCGCGCAGCAGCGGCAGCAGGCGGTCGAGCAGCAGCACGGCGCTGGCGCCGGAGTCGGCCAGCTGATGGCGCAGTTCGCTGGCGGTGTACTGCGGGTTGGTGTTCACCAACACCACGCCGGCCTTCAGCGCGCCGAAGGTGGCAATGGGGTATTGCAGGGAATTGGGCAGCATCAAGGCCAGACGGTCGCCGGGTTGCATGCCGGCGTGGTGGCGCAGGTAGCGGGCGAAGGCATCGGCCTGGCGCTCCAGCTCGGCGAAGCTCAGGTGGCTGTCACCGCAGGAGAACGCCAGGCGCTGGGGGAATTCGCGACAGGCATCGCGCAGCAGGTCGTGGAGGTTCTGGTAGGCGTGACGGGCGAGCTCGCGGGCCACGTGACCGGAGGGTTGAGCAGACATCGACTTCTCCGTTTCTTTTTCGAGCCTGTACTGGCTCTGGATTCGAATTGTTGTTCTGCACAGCGAAACATCGTGTCGAAATCGATGGTATGCGATAGGCTAGCCCGGCGCAACGAGCACACGCGGACCGCTGCGTGGCGACTGGGCGATCTGCTATCGTTCGCCCGCGCCGCGCGTGGCGCCGCAACTGCAATCCCCCGCCGAGGCCCCATGAGCGACGAAGTCGAAGACAGCAGCAACCCCAAGGACCGCAAGTACGTCGAGGCGCTCGCCCGCGGACTGGACGTGCTGCGCGCCTTCACCCACGGCTCGGTGGTGCTCGGCAACCAGGAAATCTCGCGGATCACCGGCCTGCCCAAGGCGACGGTGTCGCGCATGACCTACACCCTCACCCAACTTGGCTACCTCTGCTACTCGCAGCAGCACGAGAAGTACCAGCTGGATTCCGGTGTGCTGGCGCTGGGTTACGCATACGTCTCCAACCTGCGTGTACGCCAGTTGGCGAAGCCGTACATGGATGCCTTCGCCCGTCGCACCAACACCACGGTCGGCCTGACCTGCCGTGACTGGCTGTCGATGATCTACGTGGAAAACTGCCGTCCGCCGGAAGCCACTTCCCTGCGCATGGACGCCGGCGTGCGCCTGCCATTGGCGACCACAGCCGCCGGCCGCGCGTACCTCGCCGCGACCCCGGAGCAGGAGCGCGAGCACCTGCTGTCGGCCCTGCAGGAGCGCCACGAAGGCGATTGGTCGGTGATGCGTGCTTCGCTGGAGGCGTCCTTCGAGGAGTTCCGCCAGCATGGTTTCTGCCTGTCCCTCGGCGACTGGGATCGCAACGTGCGCGCCGCCGGCGTACCGCTGCGCCTGGCCGACGGCGGGCTGATGGCGCTGACCTGCGGGGCGCCGTCGTTCCAGCTCAGCGAAGAGACGCTGCGCGGATCGCTGGCGCATGAGCTGGAGATTCTGGCGCGGGATATCGAGAGCCTCGGGGCCTGATCCTACCCTTCTGCAAAAAAAGAAAAATCGTCGCGGACTTCGTCCGCGACGGTTCGGCATTCCCGGCGAAGAACGGAGTCCCCCTGTAGGAGCGGGCCATGCCCGCGATCGCGCGCTGGGCGCGCTCCTACAGTTGAAGCCAGCCGGTCAGGCGACTTCCATCAACCGCGCATACACCTTCAGGTGATGATCGTCGTCCCCCAGTTGGTGGCTGAGCATCACCAGGCGCTTGGCGTGGTGCGCCAGGACGTACTCCCAGGTCATGCCGATGCCGCCGTGCAGCTGGATCGCCTGCTCGGCCACGAAGCGTGCCGCGCGGGTGACGATGAACTTGGCCGCCGCCAGGGTACGGCTGCGCTCGGCGCTGTCGGGCTGGTCGGCGACGCAGGCGGCGAGGATCGCCATGCTGGTGGCCTGTTCCAGCTCGCTGCGCATGTCCACCATGCGGTGCTGCAGCACCTGGAACTTGCCGATCGGCATGCCGAACTGCTTGCGCGTCTTCAGATAGTCCAGAGTCAGCGCGCAGGCTTCCTGCAGGCTGCCGAGGGCTTCGGCGCACTGGGCGGCGATGGCGCGGCCCTGTTGATAACGCAGCGCCGGCAATGCCTCACCGGGCGTGCCGAGGGCTTCGCCGCTGGCGTCGTCGAGGAACAGTTCGCAGGCGCGCTGGCCGTCCACCGTCGGGTACTCGCGGCGGCTCACGCCGGCCTGCTGCGGATCGACGAGGAACAGGCCGATGCCTGCCTCGTCCCGCGCATTGCCGGACACCCGCGCCGAGACCAGGATCGCCGTGGCGCTCTGCCCGCCGATCACCACCGCCTTGCGCCCGCTCAGCTTCCAGCCGTTGCCGGCCGGTTCCGCGCGGGTCTGCACGTCGTGCAACTGGTAGTGGCTCTGCAGCTCTTCCAGCGCGACCGCCAGCTGTGCTTCGCCGCTGGCGATGCGCGGCAGCCAGTGGTCCTGCTGCGCGTCGCTGCCCAGCTGGGCGATCAGCCCGCCGCCATGCACCACCGATTGCAGGTACGGCTCCAGGCACAGGCCACGGCCCAGCTCGGTGAGCACCAGCATGCTTTCCACGCCGCCGCCGAAACCGCCATGGCTTTCCGGCAGCGACACCGAAGTCAGCCCCAGTTCGCCGAGCTGGCGCCAGAAGTCGGCGCTGTAACCCAGCGCGCTTTTGCTGAAGCCTTCGCGCTTGTCGAACGGGTATGCGTCGCGGACCAGGCGGGCCGCGGTGTCCTGCAGCATCTGCTGCTCTTCGCTCAGTTTGAAGTCCATGGTCCTGGCCTCACAGCTCGAGAATCATCTTGGAGACGATGTTCTTCTGGATTTCGTTGGAGCCGCCGAAGATCGACAGCTTGCGCAGGTTGAAGTACTGGCTGGCCGGCGCGGCCGAGTAGTCCGCATGCAGCGCCTGGCTGCCCAGCTCGAATTCGTCCTCGATGAAGGGCAGCGCATAGGGGCCGAGCACCTTGCGCAGCAGGTGGCTGATCGCCTGGCGGATCTCGGTGCCCTTCACTTTCAGGATCGAGCTTTCCGCGCCCGGCACGCCGCCTTCGCGGGCGGCGGCGAGGATGCGCAGCGTGCTCATCTCGATGGCCATCAGCTGCATCTCCACCTCCGCCACCTGGGCGCGGAACAGCGGGTCTTCGAGCATCGGCTTGCCGTCGCACAGCTCGCGGCTGGCGACCTGCTTCAGGTGGGCGAGCACCGCCTTCGACGCGCCGATGCCGGCCAGCCCGGTGCGCTCGTAGGTCAGCAGGTACTTGGCGCAGGTCCAGCCTTCGTTCTCGCGGCCCACCAGGTTTTCCACCGGTACGCGCACGTTGTCGAAGAACACCTCGTTGACCTCGTGCTCGCCGTCCAGGGTGATGATCGGGCGCACGGTGATGCCGGGGGTTTGCATGTCGATCAGCAGGAAGCTGATGCCACGCTGCTGCTGCGCCTCGGGGTCGGTGCGCACCAGGCAGAAGATCCAGTCGGCGTGCTGGCCGAGGGTGGTCCAGGTCTTCTGGCCGTTCACTACATATTCGTCGCCGTCGCGCACCGCGCGGGTCTTCAGGCTGGCAAGGTCGGAGCCGGCGCCCGGCTCGGAGTAGCCCTGGCACCACCAGTCGGTGCCGTCGAGGATGCGCGGCAGGTAGTGCGCCTGCTGCTCGGGCGTGCCGAACTTGATGATCACCGGGGCGACCATGTTGACGCCGAAGGGGATGGTCCGCGGCGCGCCGAAGGCAGCGCATTCCTCTTCGAAGATGTGCTTCTGCACGGCGTTCCAGCCGGTGCCGCCGAACGCCTCCGGCCAGTGCGTGGCGTACCAGCCCTGCTCGGCGAGCACGCGCTGCCAGCGCTGGTGGTCGCCCTTGTTCAGGTGTTTGCCCAGGCGCACCTTGCTGGCGATGTCCTTGGGCAGCTTGGTTTCCAGGAAGTGGCGGACTTCATCGCGGAACGCCAGTTCGTCAGGGGTGAAGTGGATGTCCATGGCGGGTCCTCAGAGATCGGCGAAGCGGCGGCTTTCGGCCACCAGGCGTTCGAGCAGCGGTGCGGGTTGCCACCAGGCGCCGAGGCGCTGGTGGAACTCGCGGATTCGTTCGAGCACTTGCGCAAGGCCGACGCTGTCGGCATAGAACAGCGGGCCGCCGCGCCAGGCGGGGAAGCCATAGCCGTTGAGGAAGATCACATCGACGTCGCTGGCGCGCTGGGCGATGCCTTCGTCGAGGATGTTGGCGGCCTCGTTGATCAGCGCGTAGAGGCAGCGCTCGACTATTTCTTCATCGGCGACCGGCGCGCGGGTGATGCCGCGGTCGGCGGCGGCCTGTTCCAGCATGGCCGGCAGCGCCGGGTTGTCCTGCGCGGCGCGACCTCCCTCGCCGTACTGGTAGAAGCCGGTGCCGGTCTTCTGCCCAAGCATGCCAGCGGCGATCAGGTGATCGAGCACCGTGGGCAGTGTCTGGCCGGGCTTGAGGTTCGGCCGCTGGCGCGAGCGGATCGCGTGGCTGA
Organism: Pseudomonas sp. LABIM340; assembly: GCF_040017195.2. Taxonomy (NCBI): domain Bacteria; kingdom Pseudomonadati; phylum Pseudomonadota; class Gammaproteobacteria; order Pseudomonadales; family Pseudomonadaceae; genus Pseudomonas; species Pseudomonas sp. LABIM340. The sequence continues at coordinate 72,717 of NZ_CM200227.1, forward strand.
TGTCGAGGCCGGACAGATCGCGTACCGCCAGCGGCCCCATGGCCATGCCGAAGCTGCGCAGTGCGCGGTCCACCTGCGCAGGTGTGGCGCCCTCCTCCAGGAGGAATTCGGCCTGGCGGCCGTACTGGAAGATCATGCGGTTGCCGACGAAACCGTCGCACACGCCGACCACCACCGAGACCTTCTTCAGGCGCTTGCCGAGCTGCATGGCGGTGGCCAGCACGGCGTCCGAGGTGGCCTTGCCGCGCACCACTTCGAGCAGACGCATGACGTTGGCCGGGCTGAAGAAGTGCAGGCCGACCACGTCCTGTGGACGCTTCGTGAAGGCGGCGATCTCGTCGAGGTCCAGCGACGAGGTGTTGCTGGCGAGGATCGCGCCGGGCTTGCAGTGGGTGTCCAGTCGTTCGAACACCTCGCGCTTCACCTCCAGGCTTTCGAACACCGCTTCGACCACCACGTCGGCATTGCCCAGCGCGGCGTAGTCGAGCACGCCGCTGATCAGGCCCAGGCGCCGCTCCATCTCCTCGGCGCCCAGGCTGCCGCGCGCCACGCTGGCGGCGTACAGGCTGCGGGCGCGGTCGAGGCCGCGTTGCAGGGCTTCGTCATTCACTTCCAGCAGTTGCACCGGGATGCCGGCGTTGGCAAAGCACAGCAGGATGCCGACACCCATGGTGCCGCCACCGATGACTGCGGCTCGGCGGATTTCCCCTGGCCGCACCTCGTTGGCCAGCCCGTCGACCTTGGCGGCCTCGCGCTCGGCGAAGAAGGCGTGGATCAGCGCGGCGCGCTGCGGGGATTCCATGCACTGCATGAACAGCTCGCGTTCACGCACCAGGCCTTCGCGCAGCGGCAATTGCGTTGCGGCTTCCACCGCATCGATGCAGCGTTGCGGGGAGAACTGGCCGGGCAGACGTTTCTGCACTTCGCCGCGCTTGTGGGCGATCAGCTCGGCGAGGCCGCTTTCCTGCACGCGCTCATTGCGCTCGCCGCTGCGGCGCGGCCCTTTGCCGTTCGCCAGCAAGCGCTGGGCGAAGGCGACTCCGGCGTCGATCAGGTCGCCGTCGAACAGCTCGTCGACGACGTTGAATTCGAGGGCCTGTGACGCGCGGATCGGCGCGCCGGAGACGATCATGTCCAGGGCTTTTTCCACACCCGCCAGACGCGGCAGGCGCTGGGTGCCGCCGGCGCCGGGCAGCAGGCCGAGCTTCACTTCCGGCAGACCGACCTGGGCGTCGCGGCGGGCGATGCGGTAGTGGCAGGCCAGGGCGACTTCCAGGCCGCCGCCCAGGGCAGTGCCGTGGATCACGGCGACGCTGGGCTTGCTGGCGCCTTCGAGGATATCGACCACCTCGGGCAGGGACGGCGCCTGCGGCGGCTTGCCGAATTCGCGGATATCGGCGCCGGCCATGAAGGTGCGTCCGGAGCAGACCAGCACCACCGCGCGCACTTGTGGATCGGCCTCGGCCTGCCGGAAAGCGGCGAGCAGCCCGGTGCGGACGGAGTGTCCGAGGGCGTTCACCGGTGGGTTGTCGACTGTCACCAGGGCTATCTCGCCCCGGCGTTCGAGCAGTACCGCATCTGACATGCTGAACTCCGTTTTAGCGTTGTTTTAACGGAATGATGTTTCGCTGTGCAGAATACGATGCTGTTTTTTATTGTCGGATTGCAAGTCCTTTTGGCGGGGCGCCGGGCGTTCGGTGCCTTCCGGCAGGGAGCAATCAGGGCCGCTGCGTGCTCCCGGCGACCAGCAGATCACCGTGCATCTCGCAGTAGCATTCGTCGTTCCAGCCGTAGTGCGGGTCGCGGCAGATCGAGTGGCGGACGGGGCCGGATTGGCCCGGCGCGCGGGTTCTCAGGCTGTCGCGCAGGGCCGCGTAGATCGAGCCGGGCTGCGGCCAGTCGGTGCGCACGGGGCCTTCGCCGAGCTGGTTGCCGGCGCGCAGTTCGGCCCGCAGGATGGCGTCGAGTTCCGGGCACAGCTGGGCGGTGGGCTGGCGGCTCATGGGAGTCCTTCCTGGAGTGGGATCGGTGGCAGCGCCGGCATTATCCGCCGTTTCCCCACGCCGCTTCGCCGAGCGGGCCGCTTTGCCGGCTGGAAAGATCCCTTCATTCGCCTGGTGAATAGGGTTCGGCTGGCACGTCGGGCTTGGCATAGTGAAGCTCACCATCTGCGGGAGTGCGCGCCATGAACGAGTTCGAACACCAGTTGCTGGCGGTCAACGGCATCCAGCTCAGCCTCTACAGCTGCGGGCCGGCGGACGGCAAGCCGGTGTGGATGCTGCACGGCTTTCCCGAGTGCTGGCATTCCTGGCAGCACCAGATGCGCGCCCTCGCCGCTTCCGGCTACCGCGTGTTCGCCCCGGAAATGCGCGGCTACGGCCAGACCAGCGCGCCGCCTGAGGTGGACGCCTACGACGTGCTGACGCTCTGCGCGGACATCCAGGGCGCCATGGATGCGCTGGGGCACGAGCGCGTGGCGATGGTCGGGCATGACTGGGGCGCGCCGGTGGCGTGGCACCTGGCGCTGCTGGAGCCGCAGCGCGTGGCGGTGCTGGCGACGCTCTCGGTGCCCTTCGCCGGACGCGCGAAGCGTCCGCCGGTGGAGATCATGCGCGAGGTGTTCGCTGGCAAGTTCTTCTACATCCTCTACTTCCAGCAGCCCGGCCGCGCCGAGGCCGAGCTGGATGCGGACATCGCGCTGAGCCTGCGCCACTTCCTCGGCGACAACGTGCGCCTGGCGCCGGATCAGTCCCCCGACGGCCGCCTGTTCGACGGCCTGCCACCGCCGCCGGCGCACCCGGCCTGGTGCAGCGAAGAGGACTTCCAGTGGTACGTGCAGACCTTCGAAGGACGGGGTTTTCATGGCGCGCTGAACTGGTACCGCAACTTCGAGCGCAGCTGGCAGCGCACCGAGCCGCTGGCCGGGCGCAAGGTCGAGCAACCGACGCTGTTCCTGATCGGTGACCGTGACCCGGTCGGCCGTTTCGAGGCCTACACCGTACAGCGCATGCCCGAGCATGTGCCCAACCTCGAACAGCATGTGCTGGAGAACTGCGGCCACTGGATCCAGAGCCAGCAGCCGGAGCGGGTCAATGCGCTGCTGGGAGATTTCCTCGGCCGGCATTACCCGGCCTGAGTCAGGCCTCGCGGCGCATCCCGATGTGCGGGATATCGTCTTCCAGGTAGACCTCGGTCACCGGAGTGAAGCCGTAGCGGCCGTAGTAGCCCTGCAGATGCGCCTGGGCCGAGAGGTACACCGGCAGCCCCGGCCAGCGCTGGGCGATGGCCTGCAGCGCCTGCTCCATGAGCTGGTGACCGAGACCAGTGCCGCGACCCTGCGGGGCGATCACCACGCGGCCGATCACCACGTCGCCGTCGTGGCGTTGCGGGTCGAGCAGGCGCAGGTAGCCGATCAGCTTGCCCTCCTCTTCCACCATCAGGTGGCAGGTGTCGCCGACCAGGTCCAGGCCATCGACTTCCTGGTAGGGGCATTTCTGTTCCACCACGAAGACTTCGGTGCGTAGCTGCAGGATGGCGTAGAGCTCTTCCTTGCCCAGGTCGCGGTGGTGCTTGCAGGTCCAGTTCAGGGCCATGTGGTGTTCACTCCGATCATCAAGGTGGCGTCTTCACCGCGGCATGGTAGCGCGCCTCAGACCGGCGCGTGGAAGCGCAGCGTGGTCGAGCCGCCGAGGTGTCGACGCAGTGCTTCGATGGCGACCTTCACCTTGGCCGGCTGGGCATCGCGGCGCGGGGTGACGGCATAGATGCCGAACGGCGGCAGCGTCCATTCCGGCAGCAGCCGTACCAGCCTGCCCTCCTCCAGCGCCTCGCGGACTTCCGGCTCCGGCTGGGCAGAAACACCGAGGCCGTCGAGGGTGAACTGGCGCAGGGCGATCATGCTGTTGGCAGCGACGCGGGCTTCGAGCCGCAGCTTGCAGGTCTCCCCACCCGGCCCGCTGAAGTTCAGGTACGCCTGGTGCGCCACGGTGTTCAGCGAGAGCCAGTCAACGCCCTGCAGTTGCTGCGGATGGTCGATGGCTGGCATGCGCCGCAGGTACGCGGGGGCGGCGCAGATGACGTTGTTCCACTCCGCCAGATGACGCGCCACCAGGCTCGAATCGGACAGGGTGCCGACGCGGATGGCCAGGTCGATGCGCTGCTCGACCAGGTCGATCTGCTCGTCGTGGAAGAACAACTGCAGGCGCAGTTGGCGATGATTCTCCAGCAGCGGGCGCAGCGCCTCGGTGATCAGCTTGCCGGAGAAGCCCACCGGCGCGGCCAGGCGCAATTCCCCCACCGGTGCCTCGCGCCATTCGCCCAGGCGCTGTTCGGCCTCCTCGGCGATGGCGAGCATCTGCGCACAACTGCGGTAGAAGGCCTCACCGGCCTCGGTCAGCGTCAGCTTGCGGGTGGTGCGGTGCAGCAGCGTGACCTGGGCGTGGGTTTCGAGCTTGCGGATCTGCTGGCTGACCGCCGAAGGCGTCATGCCCAGCGCTTCGGCCGCGGCGGCCATGGAGCCGCGCGCGACCACGGTGGCGAACACCGCCATGCCGCGAAGATTGTCCATTGTGAAGCTCCGCTAAAGAGTGAAAGGCAAAATAGCGGGTTTTTCCCTGGATTGCCGGCGCCTAGGATGTCATCTCCCAAAATGGAGAAGAGAAACGATGCCTTCGAGCCGTGCCACCGTCCCTACCCCCGATGCCGCGCGCTACCTCAAGCGCCTGTGCAACCACTTCGCCCACAAGCTGCCGGTCGAACTGACCGACGACCGTGGCGTGCTGCCCTTCGATTTCGGCACCTGCCGCCTGCACGCGACCCCGGAAGCGCTGCTGATGGACGCCGAGTCCGCTGATGCGGAAGGCCTCGAGCGCCTGCAGAACGTGGTGGTCAGCCACCTCGACCGTTTCGCCTGGAAAGAAGGCCAGCTGCCAGTGAACTGGCAAGCCGCCTGACAAAGCTGGCGAAAAAAGCGGAAAAAACGAGAAAACCCGGCCAAGGCCGGGTTTTTTGTTGCCTGAAAAAAGCCAGGCACCGCTGAGATTACGTGACCGCTATTGCCATGCTCGGTCACCAAAAATCCATGTATTCCAGCTTGGCCGATAGAACGACCAGATTATTGAATTGTGTGCATTTGATTGCTTTTTAACCAAATGCCAAAGTCAATACTTTGAAACATCTTGTAACCGTGTGGCCACTTTTACCCCGAGTTATCCACACGGTCGATGCGCAAAATCTGCACAGAACGGCCCTTTACCCGAAAAGCGGCCTGGTACGGCCAGCGCTCGACCAGCAATTCGCGCACGCCGGGCACCTCGCTGGGCACGCCGCTGCTGCTTTGCTCCAGGCTCGCCAGCGGGCTGACCTGCTCGACGATGTCCTGGATCGCCCGCAGCGCCTTCTCCGGGCCGATCAGCACGACGTAGTGGTCGTAGATGGCGTCCAGGTCGGCGGCGGCCTTGTGCGTCCACTGCAGGCTCATGCCAGGCCCCACTTGGCTTCGATGGCCGCGTGCTCCAGCAGGTGGCCGGCATCGGCGTCCGCTACCCCTTCATCGATGGCCGCCACGTGCCAGCTCTGGCGCTCCAGGTACTGCGCCAGCGCCTGGCGCAGGTGGTAGGGCCGGTCCCGGTGGGTGGCACGGGCCAGTTGGTCCAGCGCTGCCACAAGGGCGTCATCGGCGCGGAACGAGACAACGGTGGTCACTTTTTGAACAGCTCCGTTTACGCTGTATACACAGTATACAACGATAACATACGTATACGAATCAAGCACTTGGAGGAGGCGAGTTTTTCCTTCGATGCACCGTGAAAGCCCGCCAGGCGCGGGCTGCGGCGCCACTTTCGCGGCGGCGAAAGTTGGCTTCCGGCTTCAGGGATTTGCGGGCGGGGCGAGGGGCATCAGGCTGGCGGGGCGAAGGCCTGATTCCCACACAACAACAACAGGAGCCCCCCGCCATGCTGCTCGATTACCTGATCATGCTGGTCTACGCCCTGGGCATGCTTGCCCTGGGCTGGTACGGAATGCGCAAGGCGCGCAACCAGAACGACTTCCTCGTCGCCGGGCGCCGTCTCGGCCCGGGGCTCTACCTGGGCACCATGGCTGCGGTGGTGCTCGGTGGCGCATCCACCATCGGTACGGTGAAGCTGGGCTACCTCTACGGGCTGTCCGGCCTGTGGCTGGTGTTCATGCTGGGCCTGTGGATCATCGTCCTCAGCCTGGTGTTCTCGCGGCAGATCGCGAGGCTGAAGGTCTACACCGTCACGCAGATCCTCGAGCAGCGCTACCAGGCGTCCTCGCGGCTGATCGGCGGCATCGTGATGGTCGCCTACGACCTGATGGTGGCGGTCACCGCGACCATTGCCATCGGCTCGGTGACCGAAGTGGTCTTCGAAATCCCGCGCATCCCGGCGATCCTCTGCGGAGGCGGCATCGTCATCGTCTATTCGGTGATTGGCGGCATGTGGTCGCTGACCCTCACCGACATCATCCAGTTCGTGATCAAGACCCTCGGCATCTTCGCCGTGCTGCTGCCGCTGTCGATCCACGAGGCGGGCGGCCTGTCGCGCATGCAGGAAGTGCTGCCGGCGGGCTTCTTCGATCTCGGCCACATCGGCCTGGACACCATCCTCACCTACTTCCTGCTGTACTTCTTCGGTGCGCTCATCGGCCAGGACATCTGGCAGCGCGTGTTCACCGCGCGCAGCGAGAAAGTGGTGCGCTACGCCGGCCTCGGCGCGGGCGTCTACTGCATGCTCTACGGCCTGGCCTGCGCACTGATCGGCGCCGCCGCGCACGTGCTGCTGCCCAACCTGGCGGTGCCGGAAAACGCCTACGCCGAAGTCACCCGCCAGGTGCTCCAGCCAGGCCTGCGCGGGCTGGTGGTCGCGGCGGCGCTGTCGGCCATCATGTCCACCGCCTCGGGCTGCCTGCTGGCGGCGGCCACGGTGTTCCAGGAGGACATCTACGCGCGCTTCCTGCGCCCTGGCGCGCCCAACGGCCTGCGCGAGAGCCGCCTGTTCACCTTGATGATGGGCGTGGTGATGCTGGCCCTGGCATGCCTGGTGAACGACGTCATCGGCGCCCTGAGCATCGCCTACAACCTGCTGGTCGGCGGCCTGCTGGTGCCCATCCTTGGCGCCCTGCTGTGGCGCCGCGCTTCCGCTCGCGGAGCCATGGCCAGCATCGTCGTCGGTTGCCTGGTGGTGGTCGCCTTCATGGCCATCGACGGTGTGCTCGCCAATACCCCCATCGCCTACGGCCTGCTCGCCAGCCTGGTCACCTTCGTGGTGGTCAGCCTCGTCGGTGCACCCGCCGCCAGCCTGCAGGCGCAGGCCGACTGAATCTCAATCCGACAGGAGACGCCCCATGCCCCATGATTTCCCGCAGCCCCTGGACGCCGCGCAGATTCCGCGTTTCGCCGGCATCCCCAGCTTCATGCGCCTACCGATCTTCGAGGACCCGGCGCAGGTCGACATCGCCCTGCTCGGCGTGCCCTGGGACGGCGGCACCACCAACCGCGCCGGCGCCCGCCACGGTCCGCGCGAGGTTCGCAACCAGTCGAGCCTGATGCGCAAGGTGCACCACGTCAGCCACATCGCGCCCTACGACCTGCTGCGCATCGGCGACATCGGCGACGCGCCGGTGAACCCCATCGACCTGCTCGATTCGCTCAAGCAGATCGAGGGCTTCTACCGGCGCATCCACGCCGCCGGCACTGTCCCGCTGTCGGTGGGCGGCGACCACCTGGTGACCCTGCCGATCTTCCGCGCGCTGGCCGCCGAACGACCCATCGGCATGGTGCATTTCGATGCCCACTCCGACACCAACGACCGCTACTTCGGCGACAACCCCTATACCCATGGCACGCCGTTCCGCCGTGCCATCGAGGAAGGTTTGCTGGACCCGAAACGCACGGTGCAGATCGGCATTCGCGGCTCGATCTACGACGCCGACGACGAAGCCTTCGCCCTTGAACAAGGCATCCGGGTGATCCACATGGAAGAGTTCGCCGACCTGGGCGTCGCCGCCACGCTGGCCGAAGTGCGCCGGGTGGTGGGGCAGGGACCGACCTACGTGACCTTCGATGTCGACGTGCTCGACCCGGCCTACGCGCCCGGCACCGGTACGCCGGAGATCGGGGGCATGACCACGCTGGAGGCGCAGCACATGATCCGCGGGCTGCAGGGCCTGAACCTGATCGGCGCCGATGTGGTGGAAGTTTCGCCGCCGTTCGACCAGGGCGGAGCGACCGCGCTGGTGGGCGCCACCATGATGTTCGAGCTGCTCTGCGTGCTGGCCGATTCGGTCGCGGCGCGCCGTTGACCACCCTGGGGGTTCACGGGGCGGCGCGCTCGGCGCTATAACGAAAGGCCTGCGCCCGCCGCCACGAGAACTTCCATGCTGGGCAATCTTTCCGATATCGACCTGCGCCTGCTGCGCACTTTCTGCACCATCGTCGAGGCGGGCGGCTTCACCGCCGCCCAGGTGCGCCTGAACACCAGCCTGTCGCGGCTGAGCGTGCTGGTGCGCGACCTCGAACTGCGTCTGGGCTATTCGCTGTGCCGGCGCGGCAGCAGCGGCTTCCAGCTCACCGAGGAAGGGCAGCAGCTGTACGAGGCGGCGCTCGGGTTGTTCGTCGACATCGAGCGCTTCCGCGAGCAAGTGACGGGCCTCGGCGGCCGCGACCGCGAAGTGCTGCACCTGGGCTGCGTCGACGGTGTGCTCGGCCAGCACTGCTGGCCGCTGCCGCTGGCGCTCCGGCTGTTCCGCGAGAGGCATCCACGGGTGCGCCTGAACCTGCACACCCAGCGCCCGGACGAGCTGGAAAACGCCGTGCTGGAGGAGCGCCTGCAACTGGCCATTGGCGCCTTCCACCATCGCCTGTCGGGTCTGTGTTACCAGCTGCTGTTCCGCGAAGAGCAGAACCTCTATTGCGCCCAGGGGCACCCGTTCTTCGAGCGCGCGCAGGACGAGCCTTCGCTGGAGCAGATCTGCGCGGCTGAATACGTCGGCCGCGGCTACATGACAGAGAGCCGGCGGCCCCACGGGCTGGTCTTCAGCCGCGCCACCAACGCCTACAGCATGGAGGCCATCGCCAACCTGGTGTTCAGCGGCACCTTCATCGGCTACCTGCCCACGCACTACGCGGCGGAATGGGTCGCACAGGATCGCCTGCGGGCGATCCGCCCGGCGCAGCTGGCCTATGTCTCGGAGTTCCATTGCGTGACACGCCAGGGAGCCGAGCCGGGCGAGGTGCTGGGAGCCTTCCTCGACGCCCTGGAGCGCGCCCAGGCCGAACTGGGTAGCGGGGAGCCGGCATGAGCGACGGCCTGCAGGCATTGCGCGAGGACGGTTTCGTCCTGCTGCGTGGCCTGCTGGACGTCGAACAGGTGGCCGAAGTGCGTTCGCTGATTGACGATCTGCGGCCGCTGCACTGGGACTACGAGGGGCTGGTGGATCACTACAAGTGCGTGTTCAACCGTTCCCCGAACTGGTTGCCCTATCTCGATCCGCCGAGATTGATCGAGCTGGCAGAGGCCGCGCTGGGCGCGGACTGCCACGTGATCGGCCAGACCGCCTGGCGCTGCCATCCCGGCTTCATCGGCGCGGACATGCACCAGGACTACCTGCCCGTTGCGCTGCCGGGAGCGGGCCTCGACCTGCCGATGTTCATCTGCACCGCGCAGGTCTATCTCGATGACATCAATGATCAGCTGTGCCCGACCTGGGTGATTCCCGGCAGCCATCGCGCAGGCCGCGCGCCGACGCCGGATGAGCGCGAATGGGCGGGCAGGGTGGCCGAGCCGGTGCTGTGCCGTGCGGGCGATTGCCTGCTGTTTCGCAGCGACCTGTGGCACGCCGGCAGCCGCAACCTGAGCGAGGGCACGCGCTATTTGCTGCAGGTGCACTATGGGCGCCGGATGGTCGCGCAGAAGTTCTCGCCCTACCTGGACTGGACCTTCAACCCCGAGGTGCTCGCCGCCTGCACGCCGCGACAACGCCGGCTGCTGGGCGATCACGAAGAGGCCGAGTACGACTGAATGGGAGATTCACTGATGAAGGCTGTACATGCCGGCGGCTGCCATTGCGGCCAGCTGCGCTACGAGTGCGACGCCGCGCTGACGGACGTCGCCCATTGCCATTGCTCGATCTGCCGGCGCACCACCGGCGGCATCGTCACCACCTGGGCCACGGTGCCTCTGGTCAGTTTCCGCTGGACCCTCGGGACGCCGGCCGAGTATCGCTCTTCGGCGTCCTGCATCCGCTACTTCTGCAGCCACTGCGGCGCGCAGCTGGCGCTGTTCACCGACCAGGCACCGGAGACCCTCGACCTCACCACGGCGACGCTGGACGAGGTGGCGACGGTGGTGCCGGACCGGCATATCTGGGTGAAGAGCCGCTTGCCCTGGATACACCTGGACGAGCAGCTGGAAGAGGAGTGGGAAGAGAAGCTTTAGCGCTCCTTGAAGGTGACAAGGTGACGCTTCGTAGGATGGCGTGGAGCGCAGCGATACCCATCGCTAGCGGCTCTGGGGCAGCATGGGTATCGCTGCGCTCCACCCATCCTACAAGAGCACTGAAACAATCAGGGCAGCTCCAGCCCGCCCGAGGCCTTGTGCAGCTCGCGCAGGTGCGCGCCGATCTGCTTGGTGTTGGCTTCCAGCGCGGCCAGCTCGTCGCGACGCTCTGGTGTCAGCAGGGCGCGGACTTCGCGGTCGAGGTTATCGCTGAGCTGGCGCAGGCGCTGCTGGCGCTGCTGCGTCTGCTTCTCCAAGGTCGCCGTCTCCGGCGCCTGGGGCAGGCCGTAGCCGCCGTCGAGCAGCTCGGCGGGGCGACTGAGGAAGCCGCTGTCGTCGAGGATCTGCTGCAGCGTCTTGCCGGCCGCGGCGAGGTCCGGCTTGCTCTTCATCGCGTCCGGGTTGCTCAGGTACAGGCGCTTGAGTTCGTCCTGGGCCAGCAGCAGCTGGCGGCGCAGCGAGGCCTGTTCGAGTAGCAGCAGGGCGGCGCTGGAGCGCAGGTCGGCCTTGTCGAACCACGGGCGGCGCTCGACGGCGGGGAGGGCGAGCCAGTCCTCGACCTTGTCCTGCGGGACGTTCATGCGCTGCTTCAGCACATCGAACATGGCTTGGTAGCGGTCGCGGAAGGAGTCGAAGCGATAGCCCAGGCGCAGCGCTTCCTTGGGGTTGTCCAGCACGCTGGCGTCGGCGATGCCCTTGTTCTCCAGCAGGCCGAGCACGCCGTAGGGCGTGATGCTGTCCATGGTCTGCAGGCTCTGGCGCTGGATGCCGCTGCGCAGCAGCTTGAGCGTCTCCACCGCGCAGTTGTTGGACAGGAAGTAGTAGTTGCCGTCGTAGCTCCAGTGGCTCTGCGCCGAGCGTTCCACCAGGCTGGCGACTTCGTCGCGGCTGAGCCGTAGTGGAATCGAGGCGAGGCTGCGCAGTTCGACCTTGGTGTACTCCTCGATCACCTGGGACAGCGGTAGCACGAACAGGCGCGACGGGTAGGCGCCGGTCAGGCCGTCCCAGCTGGAGAGCTGCAGGTCGCCGACGAAGGCGCGGTAGGACAGCACCAGGTGCTGGTCGAGGTCCAGGCGGCAGGCCGGGCCGCGTGGGCGCCCCGGTGCGCAGACCACCAGGCGCAGCATGGTGTGGCCCCAGCGGCTGGCGATCTCGTTGTTGGCCTCGGCGATCAGGTAGTCGACCTCGTAGACGCGCTCCGGGTCGAGATACCCCAGCGGCTGGCGGCCGAAGTCGCGGCCGGCGTTGAGGTAGGCGTACTGGGTCGAACATTCGTCATGCGGGCGCTCGCCGAAGCGTTCCGCATAGTAGCGGTACAGCGCCGGGCGGCGGCAGGCGAAGCTGCGGTCGAGGAGGAAGTACTCCATGTTCACCGCGACGTACTCGCGCGGGTTGGTCAGCTCGTAGCGGTCCGGGCTGCGCAGCAGGAAGCGGTTGTGCTGTTCGCGCTCGCCATGCTTGCCGGCGTATTGCGGCCAGCCGGCGAGGTCGAGCAGGCGCGGGTCGTCCGAGAGGCTGAAGCGGCGGCCGGTCTGGCCGCGGCAATCGTCGGGGGCGCCGACGCGGCCGAGGCTCTTGTCGCGCATCGTGCAGCGGCGGATCAGCCGGCCTTCGTCGGTATCCCAGAGACGCGCGCGGTCGTAGAGGTGGGTCAGCTCATGGAGCAGGGTGGCCAGCAGTTCGCGGCGCAGGGTGCCGTGGGTGCGGCCGGTCTGCTCGGTGGCGGCGTTGCCGTCGGTGAGCGGGCCGAGATAGCGGGTATTCAGGGCGATGGCGCCGGGACGCAGGGTGCGGCCCATGCCATTGCTGGGCAGGTCGTCGCGCCATTGCACTTCGACGCTGCGGTCCAGGTGCTGCACGAAGCTGTCCGGCAGGGTGTGCAGGGCTTCGTCCAGCAGCTGCTGGCTGGCCTGGCGCTGGGCGGCGCTCAGGCCGTCGGTGTCGAGCTCCAGGCGGAGCGCGGCTTGGCTGCTGGCGGCGACGGTCAGTGCCAGGGCCGCCAGCCAGCGGCCAATCCGGAAGGTCACAGTGCGAGGATGGCTTCGGCCAGGTCCTGGTCGGAGGCTTGGCGCGCCTGCGGCACCTGCTCGCGCAGCACCTTGAATGCGGCTTCCAGTTGCACACCACGGATCGCGCCGTCGCTGCCGACATAGCTGGCGGCATCGTCACGGGCTTCGCGGACGATCTTCATGTCACGCACGGAAGTGGTGGTGTCCGAGGTGAAGTCGATGCTGCGGGCGAAGGCGTTGGTGGTGATGTTGAACACGCGGATCACCGATTGGGCCTGGGCGGTGGACGCGCAGGCGACGAGCAGCAGGCCGAGGATCAGGGGGCTCTTGGAAAGCGAGCTGAGGCGCATGGATGTCTCCGAAAGGGCAGCGGGAGCTGCTCACGACTTATTTGGCAAGAATTGCTTCGGCCAGTTCCCGATCGTTTGCCGCCAGCTCCGGATGCCGCTGGCGTAGCCAGTGCAGCGCAGCCTCCAGGCGGGCACCGCGCAGGGCTCCATCGGTGGCAACGAACTGCGCCGCGTCGTCGCGGGCGCCGCGCAGCAGTTTGTTGTCAAAGGGCGCGCTGGTGACCTGGCTGGTGGCGTAGCTGGTCGCTACCGGAAACTGGGTGGTCTGGTCGAAGGCCCAGGCGGGCAGCGAACAGGTCAGCAACGGCAGCAGAAACAGCAGGGTACGCATGGGCTTGGACGATCGAGAAAGCACGGCCGCCAAGGCTAACGGAATGCGCCGGCGAGAGCCAGCGCAGAGCGCCGGGCGGAGCGCCCGGCGCGGAGGGTTCAGCCGATCAGATGGTCAGGATGGCCTGGGCCAGTTGCTGGTCATTGGCGGCCAGGGTCGGCAGCTTGCTGCGGATGTGGGCGAGGGCGGCTTCCAGGTGCGCGCCGCGGATCTGGCCCTGGCTGGCGACGAAGGTGGCCGCGTCGTCACGGGCTTCGAGGACGATCTTGTCGTCCTTGAAGGAGTTGCTCAGGTCCGAGGTGCCATCGGAGGTGGCGCCGGTGGCACGCACCGACAGGTCGGTGGTGTAGACGAAGCTGGTGGCGTAGGCGCCGGTGGCGCACCCGATCAGGGCGGCAGCGGCGATCAGGCGAAGACTGTTCTTCATGGAGTGGCTCCGGATAAGACCAAGCAAAGGTGGCCGGGGCGGCCACTCTAACTGTGGTCAGACTAGCCAAGACTGACCGGCGTCACCAGCATTCAGCGCCAGAATGGTTTCGAGATTTCCCGCACACGATCGCTGGGGCTGATGCCCAGGTCGGCCAGTTGCAGGCTGGTGAGCTCGGCGAGCTGGCGGCGGGTGCGGATGTTCTGGTGCCATTGGCGGAGCATTTTCCAGAGGGTTTGCTGCGGACTTTGGTGCCGTTGAGCAGATAGCTGGGGGAGAGTGCGTTCCATGACGGTGTCCTCCGGCTCCTTTGGAGAGCAAGTGGTATGGGAGGACATGATTCCGCGTCGTCGGGTTGACTCGCCAGTCACAGCTGGATGTGATTGCTTAGCCACAATCCATTTATTTTCACGGCTGTAATGGTCGCTTGGTGCTCAACTGTTCCGTAAGTGTCGTTCTCCTTGCAAAGAGCTGGGTTAAGTGGCTTTCTAGCTGACGTTCTCGACACGGAAGGCTAGGCGCTCGAGAGCCAAATTGGCGGATAACAATAATGACCCTGCTTTCTAGGGCTGAATAATGACGATGACGATTATTGTCAGGAATAGAGCCGCAGAGCCGGGCTATGTCCTGGTGGAGAATGGGCCGGGTCCTGGCCTGAGCGTGCTGTACCGTAGCCTGCTGCCCCTGCTGCACACTCTGGGTGACGTACTAGAAGTCGATGCCAGTACTGACTTGCAGGAGCTCTGTCGTTCCTTGCGGGAAAGAGGCAGAGAGCCTTTTTACTGCGTGTTCGGCCTTCCTGATGAAGCTGAGGTCTCCGTTTGCTGTCCGGTCGTCGCTGCTATTGCCTGGCCATTCGATGTCCTCCCGCCGGATTCCCCTGAGCGTTGGCGTGAGCGCCTGCTGGGTTGCGCAGGAGCTATTACCTTCAGCCAACAGACGGCGCGGGCCATCCATCAACTGATGGGGGAGCGCTTTGCGGTGTTGGTAAGTGCCGCCCAGCCTTGGGAGCGTTTCGGCGGGCTTTGCCCGCGCGAGGGTGCATGGCCTTCGTTGGGGCCGCGCGTCATTCACTTCTCGGGGCAACTGCTGGACAGTCCTTCCATCGGTCTGTCGGTTGATGCCTTGGCCAGACCTGCGCCAATCGCTCTGCCCGATCTCGAGCCAGAACCCGAAGCAGTCATTGTCGAAGCGGAGAGTTCGGTCGAGATCGTGGCGCAGCCTCTGTCCCTGCAGCAGCGACTGTATGTCACCGGTGCCTTGCTGCGTGGCTGGTGGCGAGAGGTCACGGATGCGGACCGACACCTTAGACAACAACCCGCGCCGGAAGATGTGCAGGAAGAACCCGAGCCGGTGTCCGAGCCGGCCGTTGATGCTCCGAGTTCCGTCTCTGCTCTGCCGGCGGAGCCGCAGCGCATCACACTGTATGGTGTGGTGTATGCCTGCGTGATGCGCGCGGAAGACGAGACCCGTTGCTGGACGGAGATGCTGACCGCCTTCTGTCGCACCTTCCGTGATCAGCCCGATGTCACCCTGGTCTTCAAGTTCACCCACGAAAACCTCACGTCCGGCCGTATTGGGATGTTGAGCAACCTTTCACGTCTCGCGCCATTCAAGTGCCGCGTTGTGATCATGAATGGCCATCTGGATGAGCAGCAGTACCAGAACCTGATCGCGGCCAGTCACTATCTGGTGCATCCCGCTCACAGCGAGTCGTCCGCCATCACCGCGCAGGAGTTCATGAGTGCGGGCAGGCCAGTTATCGCCCCTCGCCATAGCGCCCTGAGCGACTGGCTGGAGCCGGAGCATCCATTGATCATTCGCAGCAGCCGTCAGCCGACGCACTGGGCCGGTGATCCCGACAAGCGCATGCGTTACCAGGATCACCGCTTGCAGTGGCAGTCGATGTGCGAGGTGTTTCAGGACAGTTTTGACCTGGCCACCCATGGGGCGGCGCAGTACCAGGCCCTGTCCGCCCGCGCGAGCGCGCGAGCGCGCGACCTGGCCTCCGAAAGCAGGCTGCAGGGGCAGTGGCGCGAATTTTTTGCCCGCCTCAATGGCGAGCCGCAAGTCCGGCAGGTTTCAGCTCAGGCGCTGAGGGCTGGGACATGAAGATACTGGTCTACTCCGCCACCAATGCGACGACCATTCGTACCAGCCTTGGCGCTCCGGAATACAGTTACTACTTCGTCCTGAAGGAGTTTCTGCCGGCTCTGCAGGCGTTGGGTGAGGTCGTGGTAATTGAGGATCCTGCCAACCAGGTCGACGCGATCTATCACGATTGCAGACAACGTGGCGAAGCCTGCGTATTCCTGAGCTTTTCTCCGCCGCACAAGACTCTGGCGACGTTGGAGTGTCCGACTTTGCCGGTGTTTGCTTGGGAGTTCGACACCGTTCCTGACGAAATCTGGCTAAACGATGCGGTCCAGGACTGGTCGTTCATGTTGCGCCAGTTCGGCCAGGCTATCACCCATTCGCACTCCACGATCGATGCCGTGCGCAAAGTTGTCCCGTCGGCCTATCCATTGCTTTCCGTCCCCTCTCCGGTCTGGGACGCCTTCGATACCTTGCGCCAATCCAGACTGTCTGCAGGCCGTCATCGCATCAATGGAAAGGGTGTGGTGTTTGATACGTCTGCGTTGGATTTGCAGCAGTTTCTGCACGCAGTACCGGAAGTCTGGCATCTGATGTTCAAGGGCGAGGCCGTCCCCGGCGTGGTTGGCGATCCCGAACCTGAGCCTGCGTCCGCCGTTGAGCAGGAACCCCCGGCCGCACCGGTTCATCCGGCGCCTGAGTACTTCACGGACTATCTTCGGATCACGCGTCGTTATCTGGGCGCGTGGTACCAGATGGTGCTGGCTGACCTGTTGCCGGAATTCTTGAGAGGAAGGCTTCGCCGTTTGCGCCGAAGTACGCCGGTACCCGGCGAAGAGGTGCCGGAGGTCAGTGTGACGCCGGTTGAGGCGCCGATCCCGGAAGATCCCTTCCCGCAGCGCGCGTTGTTCACGCCGGCAGAGTTTGCCGTTGATCTGGAGGGCGTGGTCTTCGCGACGGTGTTCAATCCGTATGATGGCCGTAAGAACTGGCCAGACCTGATCAGCGCATTTTGCTCGGCCTTCTCCGACCAGCCCGACGCGGTCCTGGTCTTCAAACTGACCCATCGTGAATACTGCTCCGCCATCACTGAAATGCTGCGCTTCATGGCGCGCCTGCCGGCGTTCCGTTGCCGTGTCCTGCTGATGCACGGCTATCTGGAGGACGAGGACTATCAGGCCCTGATGCGGGCCACGGTTTATGTGGTCAATGCCTCGTACGGCGAAGGGCAGTGCCTGCCCTTGATGGAGTTCCTGTCTTGCGGCAAGCCGGCCATCGCGCCGTCCCACTCGGGCATGAGTGATTACATCGACGAGCAGGTGGCTTTCGTGGTGGAGAGCTGCCTGGAAGCGGCGAGCTGGCCGCACGATCCACGCAATGCCTTCAGAACCTGTCGGCAGCAGATCGACTGGGAGTCCCTGCGTCTTGCCTACCTGCAGGCCTGGTCGCTTTACCGGGATCATCCGGAGAGCTACCGGGATATGGGGGAGCGGGCGATCGAACGAATGCGCGGCTATTGCTCGCGGCAGGCAGTGATCGAGCAACTCGATCCTTTCCTGCGGATGGTGCTTGACCGGGCATCCGTGCCCCAAATGGAGCGCGCGGGGGCATGAGTCGGCGCATCGGTGATATTGAGGTGCTGCGTGCGCTGGCGGTACTCGCCGTCGTTGTGCACCACATCAACGGCAATCTGACTCCCTTCCAGGCGCCGGGTCTGCCGTGGCCGCTCATTCAGCTGGGGGGCTGGTTCGGTGTGGATCTGTTCTTCGCCATCTCTGGCTTCGTCATCGCGCGGGACCTGATTCCCCGCATGAATGCGTGTGGGGGCTGGCGCGAGTCGCTTTCAGTGGCCCAGGCCTTCTGGGTCAGGCGTATCTGGCGCTTGCTGCCGTCGGCATGGCTCTGGCTGGCCCTGACGCTGTTGGCGGTGGTGGCCTTCAACAAGAGCGGTGTGTTCGGACTGTTGCAGGACAACCTCCAGGCCACCCTTGCCGGTACCCTGAATTTTGCCAACGTGCGTTTCGCCCACTGCTTCATGCGCTGTGAGTACGGCGCAAGCTTCGTGTACTGGAGCCTGTCGCTCGAAGAGCAGTTTTATCTGATCTTCCCGCTGCTGATCTTCCTGTCACGCCGTTATCTGCCCGTTGTGCTATTGCTGCTCATTGCGGTACAGGTGCTGCAGGCCCGAACGCTATGGCTGATGGCCTTCCGGACCGACGCCCTGGCCATGGGGGTACTACTGGCGATCTGGAGCCGCAAGCCATCGTTCATCGCGTGGAAGCCTGCAATGGTTTCTCGGATTTCCCTGCTGGCTCCTGCACTGCTATTGGCGGGAATGGCCACTCTGGCCTATCTAGCGTCGACCTACGCCCAAGGGTTGGTCTACCGGGTGGGGGTGATCGCGCTGGTATCAGCGCTGCTGGTCTGGCTGGCCTCGTACGATCAGGACTGGTTTTGCCGGAGTGCGCCGTTGCGGCGGTTCATGCTCTGGCTCGGCGCTCGCTCGTATGGCGTTTATCTGATTCACGTGCCGGTCTATTTCTTCGTTCGCGAGCTGCATTTCCGGCTGTTTCCGGAGGCGGCTGTCGATACCCGCAGCTATATCATCGGTGCATTTGCCTTGGCGTTGGTGCTGATCGCTGCGCTGGCGGAGCTCAACTTCCGTTTTGTCGAAATGCCCTTGCGCCGCAGGGGGGCCCGAATTGCCGATGACATCACCCGTCGTCCGCAGGCTTTGTCGCAGGCGCCGTTGGGTCAGCCGGACTAATCCGTTGCACCAGAGGATCGAATGTTTTCTCGAATGAAAAGAGCGTTGCAGGCATCCACGGCTGCCCCAGCCAATCCGGTTACGCACGCAGAGCCGGAGGCTGAGGAAGTTTTGCCGGAGCTGGGGCTGATCGATATGTCGCTCAGCGGCTGGTTCCGCAATGAAACCGGTGAGTTGATCGAGGGGTTCCCCATCACTGCCGAGGACTCCGTTCTCGATATCGGTTGCGGTGACGGAGGGTTCACCACCTTTGCCGGACGCCAGGGCGCGGAAATCTTCGTGGCCGACATCAGCCAGGACAATGTCAACAAGGCTGTGTTGCGGGTGAGGGAGACCATTGCACGTGCTGTGCATCCGCTGGTCACTGACGCGGATCCGATCCCGCTCCCTGATGGCCGGGTCTCTCGCGTCATTGCGATGGAAGTGCTGGAACACGTCGACGACCCCGCGAAATTCATGGCCGAGCTGACGCGAATTGCCCAGCCGGGCGCACTATTCCTGCTGACGGTTCCCGACGCCGCCAGCGAGCACGCCCAGAAGGGCTTGGCGCCGCAGAGTTATTACCGTAAGCCCAATCACATCCGCATCTTCGAGCGAGAGGAGTTCGACCAGTTGGTTGCCGACGCCGGGCTGATCATCGAGCACCGCCTGCATTACGGTTTCTATCGGACCATCTGGTGGATGCTGTACTGGGCCGTGGAGCATGCCGATTTGGCAACAGCGGATTCCCATCCGATGATCGAGAAGTGGCGCGATACCTGGGGGGCGATTCTGTCGATGCCCAAAGGGAAGCAGATCAAGCGGGCACTGGACGAGGTGCTCCCCAAGAGCCAGGTGATCATCGCTCGCAAGCCATAGAGTTGACGGAAATGTATAACAAGAAAATCGCAGACATCGAATTGCTATGCGGTGTAGCTGTGCTGATGGTGGTAGTTCTTCATGCCAATCAGAACTTATTCACCTGGATTAGTCTGAACCTGGCTCGTTTTTTTGCCTATTTCGGCGGGGCCTCCGGCGTTGATCCATTTTTTCGCGATTTTCGGCTTTGTCATTGCGCGGGATCTGATCCCACGACTTGATTCGGCGGAGAGTCGCGAGCAGGCCCTGAAACTATCGATCGTTTTCTGGATTCGCCGGGCATGGAGATTTTTGCCTTCCGCCTGGCTTTGGTTGGCGCTGCCATCGCTGGCGACGGTGTTCTTCAACCAGTCAGGGGCCTTTGGCAGTGTCCGGGCCAATAGCTCAAGCCGCGGAGGCTCAGGGAAAGGGGCTGAGCCGACTTGGCCGTGTGAGTAGCCTGAGGAGTCCGGCTGTCGGCATGGGGCACTATGCTGGCGACCGTGATGAATTTGCCGAAGCTATTGCCGTACGCCAAGAGAAGGATTTTTCCCTGCTCAACCTGTACATGCTCTGGGTTGATATGGAGTTTTTACTCCAGCACGCCGCTTGGAAAAAATGTGTTGATACTTTGCTGAGGAGAGTTGCAGTGCGCTCCTGGCAGGAACATCGGTAGCGGAGAGTGGTTGCGGATTTCATATGGCAACCTCCAGACGAACATCGTGTGACAGTAAGGTAAGTGACTTACCAGTCAGCCCTTAATGGGTTCCCTTCCTCCAGAACAATCAGAGAGACTGGCCTTTGAACAAACGATTACTGGTAACAGGGCTTTCCGGTTTCGTAGGCACCCAGCTTCGGGCGTCGCTGGGGCCGCAATGGCAGTTGATGGAGCTGCCACGCCTGGATCTGGCCGAGCCTGGGGCTTTCGATGAGTACCTGCGCGACGATGTGCCGGACGCCGTGATCCACCTCGCGGGCCAGACGTTCGTGCCGCAGGCGTTCCGTGATCCTGCCGGAACCTTGCAGGTGAACCTCATCGGCACGTTGAACCTGCTGCAGTCGCTCAAGCGTTGCGGCTTCACCGGGGCGTTTCTGTACGTCAGCTCCGGGGATGTGTACGGACAGGTGAGCGAGGATCAGCTGCCGATTACCGAGTTGCAGTTGCCCAGGCCGAGGAATCCCTACGGCGTGAGCAAGCTCTCGGCGGAGTTGCTCTGTCAGCAGTGGAGCTTCGCCGAACCTTGGCGCATGATGGTGGCACGCCCGTTCAACCACGTGGGAATGGGCCAGAAGGCCGATTTCGTGATACCGGCGGTCGCAAGACAACTCGCGCGTATTCGTCATGGATTGCAGGATGCGTGTATTGAGGTAGGGGACATCGATGTCACCCGCGACTTCCTCGATGTACGTGATGTTCTGTCGGCCTACTTCGCATTGCTCGAAAAGGGGCGTTCGGGGGAGGTGTACAACGTTTGTTCGGGCCAGGAGTATCGCTTGCGCGACCTGATCGCCCAGATGGCCACGCTGGCCGGAGTGGAACTGCAGATTCGTCAGGATCCGCAGAAGCTGCGCAAGGCCGAGCAAAGGCGTGTTCGTGGCAGCAATGCCAAGCTGCAGAGTGAAACCGGGTGGAAGCCGGCTCACGGGATGGAGCAGATCCTGCGGGATGTCCTGGCTGACTGGGATGTCCGCGCCTTGCAGGAGTGACACCGGTCGCGCTGGTTTTGCGACCACTGCTGGCGACACCTGTCGCCGCTTCAGGACCCCGCCAGGCCTGCCAGGGGGAACGGGGTCCCAGGTAATGTGCAGTACGCGGAGGCATCGCTCGGGTGGAAGCCGATCGAGTCTCCGACATAACTAAAACGAGCTCGCAGCGCTTTCATCTGCGAGCCATCACGGATGCTAGAAGAATGACAAAAAGTGCTCTGATCACCGGCCTGACCGGCCAGGATGGCGCCTACCTTGCGAAACTGCTGCTGGAAAAGGGCTACAAGGTCCATGGTCTGGTAGCTCGCCGCAGCAGCGATACGCGCTGGCGCTTGCGTGAACTGGGGATCGAGTCCGAGGTGATCTACCTCGATGGCGATCTGGCTGACGCTTCCTCCGTGCAGCGTGCCGTGATCAAGGCCAAGCCGGACGAACTCTACAACCTCGGCGCACAGAGCTTTGTCGGCAGCTCCTGGGACCAACCGGTCACCACCGGTATCGTTGACGGCCTGGGCGTGACCCATCTGCTGGAAGCCATTCGCCAGTTCAATCCGGAAACGCGCTTCTACCAGGCATCCACCAGCGAGATGTTCGGCCTGATCCAGGCTGAGCGGCAGGACGAGAACACTCCGTTCTACCCGCGCAGCCCCTACGGCGTGGCCAAGCTCTATGGTCACTGGATCACCGTGAACTACCGCGAGAGCTTCAAGCTCCACGCCTCCAGCGGCATCCTCTTCAACCATGAGTCACCGCTGCGCGGCATCGAATTCGTGACGCGCAAGGTCACCGATGCGGTGGCCCGCATCAAGCTGGGCAAGCAGAACGAACTGCGCCTGGGTAACATCGACGCCAAGCGTGACTGGGGCTTCGCCGGCGACTACGTCGAAGCCATGTGGCTGATGCTGCAGCAGGAGCAACCGGATGATTACGTTGTCGCCACCGGCGTGACGACCACCGTCCGCGAGATGTGCCGCATCGCCTTCGAATATGTAGGTCTGAAGTACCAGGATCATGTGGTGATCGACCCGGCCTTCTTCCGCCCGGCGGAAGTGGATGTGCTGCTGGGTAACCCTGGAAAGGCCGAGCGAGTATTGGGCTGGAGTCCCAAGACCAGCCTGGAGAACCTTATCCACATGATGGTCGACGCCGACCTGCGTCGCGTTGGCAAGGAGTGATTGATGCTCGTCCCTGTCATCCTTTCCGGTGGAGCCGGCACCCGGTTGTGGCCGGTCTCCCGTGAGGGGCAGCCCAAGCCGTTCATGGCAATGCCCGACGGGCAATCGCTGCTGAGCAAGACTTACCGACGTGCAGCCAGCCTGCTGGGGGCCGACGGACACATCGTCACGGTGACCAACCGTGACTACTACTTCCAGAGCAAGGATCATTTCCAGTCGGCCAAGCTGCGCCAGCGCGGTCACTTCATCCTTGAACCCTCCGGTCGCAACACCGCACCGGCCATCGCGGTTGCCGCGCTGGCGCTGCGCGCCCTGCATGGTGATGACGTGACCATGGTGGTCATGCCGGCGGATCACCTGATCCGTGATGTCGAAACTTTCGGCCGCTGCGTCGAGCATGCCGTGGAGCTGGCCGAGGCGGGGCAACTGGTGACTTTCGGTGTGGTACCCAACGCGCCGGAAACCGGTTTTGGCTACATCGAAATGGGCGATGCGCTGGACAGTCGCGGCGGCAGCCGGGTGAAGCGCTTCGTCGAGAAGCCCGACCTGGATACCGCCAAGGGCTTCCTGCAGGCCGGTACCTTCCTGTGGAACTCCGGCATGTTCTGCTTCACCGTCGGCACCTTCATCAGCGAGCTGGAGAAGTACGCGCCGGAGATGCTCGAACTGGCCATTGATTGCCAGATGGCCAGCCAGCCGGCCGAGTTCGGCAACCTGGTGCAGCAGGAGCTGCCTTCGGAGCACTTCTGTGCGCTGGAGGACATTTCCATCGACTACGCGTTGATGGAGCGCTCCGACCGCGTCGCCGTGATCCCGGCCGCATTCGACTGGAGCGACATCGGTTCCTGGACCGCCATGAGCGCCCTGGTGGACGCCGATGCCGACAACAACCGCGCTGCCGGCAACGCTATTTTTGTCGATAGCCGTGACAACTACGTACAGAGCGAAGGTCGGCTGATCGCGACCGTGGGCGTCGAGGGGTTGGTCGTGGTCGAGACCGCCGATGCGATTCTGGTGGCGCGGGCTGACCGTGCGCAGGACGTGCGCAAGGTGGTCAAGCAGCTCAAGGACAGCGACAACGAAGCCTATCGCCTGCACCGTACGGTGAGCCGCCCGTGGGGCACCTACACCGTTCTGGAAGAAGGCCAGCGCTTCAAGATCAAGCGCATTGTGGTCAAGGCCGGCGCCGCCCTTTCGCTGCAGATGCATCACCATCGCAGCGAGCACTGGGTCGTGGTGCAGGGCATGGCCAAGGTCACCAACGGCGAATCCGTGCGGCTGGTGAACAGCAACGAGTCCACCTATATCCCAGCGGGCCACCGACATCGTCTGGAGAACCCGGGCGTGATCGACCTGGTGATGATCGAGGTGCAGAGCGGGGAATACCTGGGCGAGGACGATATCGTCCGCTTTGAGGATATTTACGGCAGGATCGTTTGATGTCGCTGAGTATGTTGAGAGGTGTGTGGCACTACCGCGGCTTTATCGCAGGCAGTGTGCGCAGAGAGTTTGAGTCGCGCTACAGGGGGTCGTTGCTGGGCGCGGCCTGGACGGTACTCAACCCCCTGGCGATGATCGTGGTGTACACGGTGATCTTTTCCGAGGTGATGCGTGCCCGGCTGCCCGGTGTGGATGACAAGCTGGCCTACAGCGTCTTCCTGTGTTCCGGTCTGCTGACGTGGGGGTTGTTTTCCGAAGTTGTTTCCCGTTGTCTGACGATGTTCCTCGATAACGCCAATCTGCTGAAGAAGCTCAGCTTTCCGCGTATCTGTTTGCCTGTGATCAGCGCCTGCAGTTCGTTGATCAACTTCGCCATCATCTTCGGTCTGTTCTGCGGCTTTCTGCTCATCACCGGCCGCTTGCCGGGCATCGCCTTGCTTGCGTTCCCGCTGCTGGTGGGGCTGCAGTTACTGTTTGCCATGGGGCTGGGGATGATGTTGGGGCTGCTCAACGTATTTTTTCGCGACGTCGGGCAGATCTTCGGCATTGCCCTGCAGTTCTGGTTCTGGTTCACGCCCATCGTTTACCCGCTGAGCATTCTCCCCGAGCAGATTCGCCGACTGGTCCAGCTCAACCCGCTGAGTGCGCTCATCGAGGCCTACCAGAACCTGTTCCTCAATGGGCGCTGGCCGGACTGGTCGAGTCTGCTGCCGCTGGTCATCGTCAGTTGCGTTCTCTGCGTGCTGGCATTGGCTCTGTTCCGCGCAAGATCCGGTGAGATGGTGGACGAACTCTGATGGGACATATACGCATCGAACAGTTGGGCAAGGCCTATAGGCAGTACCCGACGCGCTGGTCACGTCTGGCGGAGTGGATCATTCCTGGAGGCCCGCTGCGGCACCAGCAGAACTGGGTGCTGCAGGACGTCAGCCTGGATATCAGGCCGGGCGAGGCGGTAGGTATCGTGGGGTCTAACGGGGCCGGCAAAAGTACGCTGCTCAAGATCATCACTGGCACCACCATGCCCACCTGCGGCACCTGCAGCGTGGGGGGGCTGGTTTCGGCCTTGCTGGAGCTGGGTATGGGGTTCCACCACGATTTCACCGGTCGCCAGAACGTCTACATGGCTTCCCAGCTGCTGGGTCTGCAACGTGACGAGATCGAGCAGCTGATGCCGGCCATCGAGGAGTTCGCGGAAATCGGCGATGCCATCGACCGGCCCGTGCGCACCTATTCCAGCGGCATGCAGATGCGCCTGGCGTTCAGTGTCGCCACAGCCCGCCGCCCTGATGTTCTCATCATCGACGAAGCGCTGTCGGTGGGTGACGCCTATTTCCAGCACAAGAGCTTCGAGCGCATCCGTAGTTTCCGGGAGGCGGGCACCACGCTGTTGATCGTGTCCCACGACCGCTATGCGATCCAGTCCATCTGTGATCGGGCGGTACTGCTGGAGTTCGGCAGGATGATCATGCAGGGCGAGCCGGAAATGGTCATGGACTACTACCACGCTCGCATGGGCAATGGTCTGAACCAGATGGCGCGCCAGGAAATGCTGGAGAACGGCAAGACCCGGACGATCTCCGGCACCGGCGAAGCGGAGACCGAGTTCGTAAGGATCGTCGGGGGCGATGGCGAGCAACTCGATGTCGTGGAGGTTGGTCGTCCGGTTGTCCTCGAAGTGGGTATCCGCGTGAAGCAGGACATCGACCGACTGGTGCTGGGCTTCATGCTCAAGGACCGGCTCGGTCAGGCCATGTACGGCATCAACTCGCACCGCCTGGAACAGGCCCAGGAAAATCTGCGGACTGGCGAACTGGTGGTCTATCGCTACGCGTTTCCCATGCGACTCGGGTCAGGCAACTACTCCGTCTCCCTGAGTCTTTCGCGATTCGACTCCCACCTGGATGGCAATTACGAGTGGCGCGATTGCGCCATGATCTTCCATGTCATCAACAACAGCCGAGAAAACTTCATCGGTTACTCCTGGCTGGGAGCCCAGTTGTCCATTGAACGGCAGGGCCACACTCAGCCCGCAGGCCTGAGCAGGAGTCTGTCATGACGCGTCTGTTGATCGAATGCACTTACGTCTACGAGCACCCGGACCTCAACTCCGGCATCCAGCGCGTCGTGCGCAACGTCATTCGCCACCTTGAAGGGCGCCAGGGCACGGTGGAGTGTATCCCGGTGGTTATGCAAGATGGCCAGCTCAGGCGCGTGCTCGAGCTTATCCCAACGGCCAGGAGTGACGAGCCCAGCGCGATCCGTCGCTGGATCCATCGTCTGGATCACGCCCGCCTGCTGTTCTGGGGACTCTATGCGCGGGTGGTTTCGCTGCTGCGCATTCGCGACGAGGGTGTCGGGCGCAAGGCGCTGTTCTGGAGTTGGCGCATCGCAGGTCTCAGCCTGACCGCGCCGATCCGCCTGCTGCTCTGGCTGGAGCGTCGCCTGGGGCTCACCCGGCAACGCAGTGTTGACCTCGAGACCAAGCCAGGTGACGTTTTCCTGATGCTGGATTCCTCTTGGCATGTGGATTTCTACGCCCTGGCCGACAAACTCAAGCAGCAGGGGGTAGTGATTATCTCGGTGATCTACGACCTCATTCCCCTGACGCACTCGCAGTTCTGTGATGCTGGACTGACCAAGGTCTTCGACCGCTGGTTCGGCTGGGTGGCCAGCACCGCCGACGGCTTCATGGCCATCTCGCAGACGGTGCGCGACGAAGTGCGAAATGAGGTAGTCCGCCGACTGGGGCCGGTCGAAGCCGAGAAGCGCCTGTTCGACTACTTCTACCTGGGCTCTGAGCTGGATCTTAGCCGCCGCGACACCGTGCTGGATCCCAAGCTGGTGAAGCTCTTCGACGATGCGGCACCGGTCTACCTGATGGTCAGCACCATCGAGCCGCGGAAGAATCACCAGTATCTGCTCGATGCCTTTGCCCAGCTCTGGGCCAAAGGATCGAACGCACGCCTGTGCATCATCGGCAAGATCGGCTGGAAGAGCGAGGGCCTGATCGGCGACATCCACCGGCACCCCGAGCTGGGAAAGCGCCTGTTCATGTTCAACCAGCTCAACGATGCCGGCCTGGAGTATGCCTACGCGCGTGCTCGAGCATTGGTCTTCCCGTCCCATGCCGAAGGTTTCGGCCTGCCGCTGGTGGAGGCCATGCAGCGTTCGCTGCCGGTCATGGCGAGCGATATTCCGGTGTTCCGTGAGATCGGCCGCGATTACATGGCCTACTTCGATCTGGATGCCTCGGATTCCCTGGCGAGCCTGATCGACGAATATGAAGTCAGCGGCCGCTTCCCCGCATCCGCCGACCTGGCCCTGTGGCAGTGGATCGGCTGGCGCGAGGCGAGCCATCAACTGCTGGACCGCATCATGTTGGATGTGACTCGCCGCCGGTCCGGATCTCCGAAGCTTGAGCGTGCTGATGCGGATTGCGTTTAACACGGGGGTGTTGAAAGCACCGAGGACCGGTATCGGGCAATACACGGCCGCATTGGCGCAGGCACTGGTAGAACGACCGGACCTGTCAGTGGAGTATTTCCTGGGAGATGGTTGGGGGACGGAATTGCCCAACGTCCTGCCGGGGTACTCCCGGGCGGCGGCACTGGCCAAGCGCGTGCCGGGCGCCTACCGGATCCGTCGCTGGCTGGAGCAGAAGCGCTTCGACCAGGGCCTCGCGACACGCGCCATCGACCTCTACCACGAGCCTACCTTGTGGCCGCTGGAGTTCGACGGCCCGATGGTCATGACCCTGCATGACCTGACCCATGTGCACTTCCCGCAAACCCAGCCCGCCGACCGTCTCGCCGAGATCGAACGGCATGTTGGCCGTGGCGTGGAGCGTGCGCAGTGCGTGCTGACAGACTCCGAGCATGTCGCGGGGGAAATTCGCCGACACTTCGGCCTGTCTGCGGAACGAGTGATGGTTGCGCCCCTGGGCTACGCTCCGCGCTTTCATCCGCGCGAGGCGCAGGCACTGCATGCAACGCTGGCCGCACTCGACCTGGTGGCCGGGCAATACCTGATCTGCGTTGGCACCCTGGAACCACGCAAGAACCTGGAACTGGCTCTGCGCGCTCACGCGCTGCTTTCACGCGATCTGCGCTCGCGCCTGCCATTGGTGATAGTTGGAATGCCAGGCTGGCGGCACGCTGCTCTGGATGAGACCCTGGCCTCGGCGATGCGCGAGGGCTGGGTAAAAGTGCTGGGCTACCAAAGCGACGAGGCGCTGGCGAAGTTGCTGGCGGGCGCGCGGGCTCTGCTGTTCCCCTCACTGTACGAAGGTTTCGGCCTGCCCGTGCTTGAAGCCATGGCCAGTGGCGTACCGGTGGTGCTGACGCGCACCTCCTCGCTACCGGAAGTGGCTGGAGAGGCCGGGTTGTATGTCGACGCTCAGGAGCCCCAGGGCATGTGCGAGGCCATTGGAAAACTGGTGGAAGACCCGGTGTTGCACCAGCGTTGCCGGGAGCTGGGACTGGAGCGCGCCAGGCAGTTCAGCTGGCAGCGTTGCGCCCGTATCACCCGCGATGCCTACCAAAAAGCTGTGGGAGGCTGAATGCGCGTACTGCACTTCTTCAAGACCTATCTGCCGGACTCCGTGGGGGGCATCGAGCAGGTGATCAACCAGCTCTGCCGTACCGGGCGGCATCACGGAATCGAGCACCAGGTGCTCACCCTGAGCTCGAACCCCGAGCCTGCGGAGCTGATGGTCGACGGACATCGTGTCTACCGGGCTCGCCTCGATCTGCAACTGGCGTCCACCGGCTTCTCCTACAGTGTCGTGCCGCTGTTCCGCCGGCTGGCGGCAGAAGCGGACATCATCAACTTCCACTTCCCCTGGCCGTTCATGGATGTGGTGCACCTGCTGGCGGGCGTCGATAAGCCGACGGTGGTGACCTACCACTCCGACATCGTACGACAGCGGTACCTCTTCAAACTGTACCAGCCGCTGATGCACCGATTCCTCGGCAGCGTGGACCGTATCGTCGCAGCTTCGCCCAACTACCTGGGGTCCAGTGAGACCCTGCGCCGCTATCAGCACAAGGCAGAAGTCATTCCCTATGGACTGGACAAGCACGCGTACCCGGCCCCTTCCGAGGAGTGCACGGCACGCTGGCGCCGCGAGGTAGGGGAACGGTTCTTCCTGTTCGTCGGTGTGATGCGCTACTACAAGGGCCTGCACATCCTGCTGGAAGCCGTGCAGGGTACCGGGTACCCAGTAGTGATCGTCGGGGCCGGGCCGCTGGAACAGCAGTTGAAGGCGCAGGCGGCAGCGCTGGGCGTCGAGTCCCACGTGCGTTTCGTCGGGCGTGTCAGCGAAGAGGACAAGGTCGCCCTGCTGCAACTCTCGCGGGCGATCGTTTTCCCCTCGCACCTGCGCTCGGAAGCCTTCGGCATCTCCCTGCTGGAAGGCGCCATGTACGGCAAGCCGATGATCTCCAGCGAGATCGGCACTGGAACCAGCTTCATCAACGCCAACGGGCTGACCGGCCTGGTGGTGCCACCGAGCGATCCTCTGGCGTTCCGTCAGGCGATGAGATGGTGTTGGGATAATCCGGAAGCGGCAGCAGAAATGGGACGGCACGCAGAAGCGCGCTATCAGGAGCTGTTCACGGCGGAGGCGATGGGGCGCGTCTGGGCAGACCTGTATCGCAATCTGCTGGACGAAAGGGCGGAGAAGGAAGGGTTGTTGCCCGAAGGTCGCTCTGGCTGAGCGACCGGGGCAACGAACTTACCAGTACAGTTACGGCGAGCCTGCAGAGTGTGGCTCAGTTGTACTGTTGAATCAGCGCCAGAACGGCTTGTTCAGTTCGGCGTAACGCTGGGCTTCGCTGATACCGGCGTCGGCCAGCAGGCGGGAGTCCAGGCGAGCCAGCTGACGGCGGCTTTCCATGCGGCGCTGCCACAGGCGAACGGTGCCGACGAAGCCACGATGGGCGCTGGAGGTGCTACGGGTAGTGCTCAGAGCTGCGGAACCGAGGGTACGTTCCATGGTGGTCATCCTTCTCGCTTGTGGCGAGTAGTCAGTTGCTGAATGGATTGAGCATATGATCTGACTTTTTGGTCAGAGATGACAGGTACAGTTGCACTGAATTGCGGCTGGTCAGACGATTGTAATTTTGAACTGTAATGGTCTTTTTCGGGGCGAACTGTACCGTTGCGCTCCATTCTGGTGCGCAATTGGCGGGTGTCTGAGGCTTTTTGCAGGTGCCGGCCAGGTTGGCGGCGGGGGAAGCTGAACAGTTGGTGCGGGATAAAAATCTGTTCAGGAGTGTTTTTACGTGGTTTTTTTCCGGCTGTAAACCCTTGCGGGCCATTCATTGCTGAATGACCCGCAAAGCGTCTGGAATCAGCTCGCCGCCAGCATGTGGCCGCGTTCTTCCAGATTGATATGCCACTCCAGGGCCTCGCGCAGGATGTGCGGAGTATGGCCGCCGCGCTCGCAGGCGGCATCGAAGTAACTGTTCAGGGCGTCGCGGTAGGACGGGTGCACACAGTTGTCGATGATCACCCGCGCGCGCTCGCGCGGTGCCAGGCCACGCAGGTCGGCCAGGCCGACTTCGGTGACGAGGATGTCCACGTCGTGCTCGGTGTGGTCGACGTGGCTGACCATCGGCACCACGCTGGATATGTTGCCGCCCTTGGCGATGGACTTGGTGACGAAGATGGCCAGGTGCGCGTTGCGGGCGAAGTCGCCCGAGCCGCCGATGCCATTCATCATCTTGGTGCCGCCCACATGGGTGGAGTTCACGTTGCCGTAGATGTCGAATTCCAGCGCGGTGTTGATGCCGATGATGCCTAAGCGACGGACCACTTCGGGGTGGTTGGAGATTTCCTGCGGGCGCAGCACCAGCTTGTCCTTGTAGCGCTCCAGGTTGCCGAACACGTTGGCGTTGCGGCGGGTCGACAGGGTGATGGAGCTACCCGAGGCGAAGCGCAGCTTGCCGGCGTCGATCAGGTCGAAGGTCGAGTCCTGCAGTACTTCGGAGTACATGGTCAGGTTCTCGAAGGGCGACTCGATCAGGCCGCACATCACCGCGTTGGCGATGCTGCCGATGCCGGCCTGCAGCGGGCCGAGGCTGTTGCTCATGCGGCCGGCATCCACTTCACGCTTGAAGAAGTCGATCAGGTGGTTGGCGATGCCCTGGGTCTCGTCGTCCGGCGGCAGCACGGTGGACGGGGAGTCCGCCTGGTCGTTGACGACGATGGCGACGATCTTTTCCGCCGGGATCGGGATGGCGGTACTGCCGATGCGGTCGTCGACCTTGGTCAGCGGGATCGGCGTGCGGGTCGGACGGTAGGTCGGGATGTAGATGTCGTGCAGGCCTTCCAGGTTGGTGTTGTGCGCGACGTTGATCTCGACGATCACCTGCTTGGCGAAGATCGCGAAGCTGGCCGAGTTGCCCACCGAAGTGGTCGGCACGATATGGCCTTCCTCGGTGATGGCGACGGCTTCGATGACGGCGATGTCCGGCAGCTTGAGCTGGTGGTTGCGCAGCTGCTCGACGGTCTCGGAGAGATGCTGGTCGATGAACATGACTTCGCCGGCGTTGATCGCCTTGCGCAGGGTGCTGTCGACCTGGAAGGGCATGCGACGAGCCAGCACGCCGGCTTCGGTAAGTTGCTTGTCGAGGTCGTTGCCCAGGCTGGCGCCGGTCATCAGGCTGATGCGCAGCGGCTCCTGCTTGGCGCGCTCGGCGAGGGCCTTGGGTACGGCTTTGGCTTCGCCGGCGCGGGTGAAACCGCTCATGCCGACGGTCATGCCGTCCTTGATAAGGGCCGCGGCCTGGTCGGCAGTCATCACCTTGTCCAACAGGGAGGACATACGCACGCGATCACGGAACATGGGAAAACCTCGGGCAGTAGGAAGTGCGAGGCGGCCAGTCTAGGGACTCGGCGATTTTTGGCTCTTATACCAAGGTCGAAAAATCGCCCGGCCGGGGCCTTCTTACTACCAATGTCCAGCGCTTTTCATGTTGCCGGAAAGCAAGACACCGGCGCGAGGCCGGTGTCTTGTGGATCGACGGTCGTCTTATTCGACGGCCTTGACCATGTCTTCGATGACTTTCTTGGCATCGCCGAAGACCATCATGGTCTTGTCCAGGTAGAACAGTTCGTTGTCCAGGCCGGCGTAGCCGCTGGCCATCGAGCGCTTGTTGACGATCACGGTCTTGGCCTTGTAGGCCTCGAGGATCGGCATGCCGGCGATCGGCGACTTCGGATCGTTCTTCGCGGCCGGGTTCACCACGTCGTTGGCGCCCAGTACCAGCACCACGTCGGTCTGGCCGAACTCGGAGTTGATGTCTTCCATCTCGAACACCTGCTCGTAAGGCACTTCGGCCTCGGCCAGCAGGACGTTCATGTGGCCCGGCATACGACCGGCAACCGGGTGGATGGCGAACTTCACGTTGACGCCGCGATGGGTCAGCTTCTCGGCCAGTTCCATCAGCGCGTGCTGGGCACGGGCCACCGCCAGGCCATAGCCGGGAACGATGATCACGCTGTCGGCGTTGGTCAGCAGGAAGGAGGCGTCGTCGGCCGAACCGGATTTCACCGGGCGGGCTTCTTTCGCACCTGCCGGGCCGCCAGCGTCCGCTTCGGCGCCGAAACCACCGAGGATGACGTTGAAGAACGAGCGGTTCATCGCCTTGCACATGATGTAGGAGAGGATCGCGCCCGAGGAGCCCACCAGGGAACCGGCGATGATCAGCATCGAGTTGTTCAGCGAGAAGCCGATACCTGCCGCGGCCCAGCCGGAGTAGGAGTTCAGCATCGACACGACTACCGGCATGTCCGCGCCACCGATCGGGATGATGATCAGCACGCCGAGGATGAAGGCCAGGGCCAGCATCACGACGAAGGCGGTGAGGTTACCGGTGAACATGAACAGCAGGCCCAGGCCCAGGGTGGTCAGACCCAGCACCAGGTTGAGCATGTGCTGGCCGGTGAACTGCACCGGGGCGCCCTGGAACAGGCGGAACTTGTACTTGCCCGACAGCTTGCCGAAGGCGATCACCGAACCGGAGAAGGTGATGGCGCCGATGGCGGCGCCGAGGAACAGCTCCAGGCGGTTACCGGTCGGGATGGTGTCGCCCAGGTTCTGCACGATGCCCAGCGACTGCGGCTCGACCACGGCGGCGATGGCGATGAACACGGCGGCCAGGCCGATCATGCTGTGCATGAAGGCGACCAGTTCCGGCATCTTGGTCATCTCGACGCGCTTGGCCATGATCGAACCGGCGGTGCCGCCGACCAGCAGGCCGATGATCACGTAGACGATGCCGGTAGTGGCTATCTCGCTGCTGATCTTGAACACCAGGGCGACGGTGGTCAGGGCGGCGATGGCCATGCCGATCATGCCGAACAGGTTGCCGCGACGCGACGTGGTCGGGTGCGACAGGCCTTTCAGGGCCTGGATGAAGCAGACCGAGGCGATGAGGTAGAGGAGGGTGACGAGGTTCATGCTCATGTCAGTGCTTCTCCGCCTTCGGCGCTTTCTTCTTGAACATTTCCAGCATGCGGCGGGTGACCAGGAAGCCACCGAACACATTCACTGCAGCCAGGGCCACGGCCAGGGTGCCCATGGCCTTGCCCAGCGGGGTGACAGTCAGGGCGGCGGCCAGCATGGCGCCGACGATCACGATGGCCGAGATGGCGTTGGTCACTGCCATCAGCGGGGTGTGCAGGGCAGGGGTGACATTCCAGACCACGTGGTAGCCGACGTAGATCGCCAGCACGAAGATGATCAGGTTGTAGATGCCGTGGGAGATCAGCATGTCTTCCATAGTTTCTCACCGGTCTTCAGGGCCGGACGCGGGGTCCGGCGCGTTCTTATATAAGAAGGGCTTCAGCCGTTCTTGCGCACGATCTGGCCATCACGGCACATCAGGCACGCGGCGACGATGTCGTCTTCCATGTTCACCGTGAAGCCTTCGGCAGTCAGGGTGAGCTTGAGGAAGTCGAGCAGGTTGCGTGCGTAGAGTGCAGAGGCGTCTGCCGGCACCAGCGCGGCCAGGTTGCTCAGGCCGACGATGGTTACGCCGTGCTTGATCACGACCTGGTCTGCCTCGGTCAGCGGGCAGTTGCCGCCCTGGGATGCCGCGAGGTCGATGACCACCGAGCCCGGCTTCATTTCGGCGACAGTCGCCTCATGCAGCAGGGTCGGTGCCTTGCGGCCCGGAATCAGTGCGGTGGTGATGACGATGTCGGACTGCTTGGCGCGCTCGTGCACGGCCTTGGCCTGGCGCTCCATCCACGAGGCCGGCATCGGGCGGGCATAACCGCCAACACCTTCGGCGCACTCGCGCTCTTCGTCGGTCTCGTAGGGTACGTCGACGAACTTGGCGCCCAGGGACTCGATCTGCTCCTTCACCGCCGGGCGTACGTCTGACGCCTCGATCACCGCACCCAGGCGCTTGGCCGTGGCGATGGCCTGCAGGCCGGCAACGCCGGCGCCGAGGATCAGCACGCGGGCGGCCTTAACGGTGCCGGCGGCGGTCATCAGCATGGGCATGAAGCGCGGGTAGTGATGGGCAGCCAGCAACACGGCCTTGTAGCCGGCGATGTTGGCCTGGGAGGAGAGCACGTCCAGGCTCTGCGCGCGGGAAGTACGCGGCGCGGCCTCGAGGGCGAAGGCGGTGACACCGCGTTCGGCCATGCGGGCGATGTTCTCGTTGTTGAACGGGTTGAGCATGCCGATCAGCACGGTACCCGGCTTCATCTGCGCCAGCTCGCTTTCGCTGGGCGAGACAACCTTCAGCACAAGCTCCGAACCGTAGGCATCGGCGGCAGTGCCGATCTTCGCGCCAACGGCTTCATAGGCGGCATCCGGCTGGCTGGCGCTGACGCCCGCACCGCTCTGAATGACGACCTGATGGCCCTGCCCGATCAGTTTCTTGACCGTCTCCGGCGTTGCTGCGACCCGCGTCTCACCGGCTTGGGTCTCGAGGGGTACACCGATCTGCACTTGCAAATCTCCTGCGTGATCCTGGGATTGTCCGGGTTACTACGTCGGCGACCCGGGTTATCTAACTGGCAACGGTCTAATTCTTATTCTGTGACCGGGCTGTGACCCGGTGGCCGCGGCATTGTGCAATCGAACCTGGAGGGCATCAAGAAGTTCTGGAGTGGTACTAAGCGATAACTACAAGTCACGTTTGGACCCGTAGTTTTCCGGTCGCCACCGAGGCCGCGTGGGCCCTGGCGTTTAGCCTAATTGCCTATTGTGACCGGACGGAAATGTCATCCTCGCCGTGAATGACCACCCATCAGAGGCTCCCCATGCCCACCGAAAGGCCCGGTAATCCTGCAACAGGCTCAGGCATAGGTGTTAATTAATGTTTCTAATATGGAGTATGAGTCATTCCTGATGCCTGATTTCCTGTAGCAGATTTTTTACATTGACTACGGGGTCAGGAAATTTGTCGGGAAGCTTCAAGGCCGCGTGTTACACCGCGCCAGAGCCCTGAGAAGAGGTTTAGCAGAAAGTTCGGATTTGTCCGGGGAACGCGGGAGTGACACGGAAAAAACAACGGCCACCTTTATCGGGTGGCCGTTGGGGGTGAGACACGGTGTCGCGGGTCAGTTGCTGGCGCCGACTACGCCGGGCAGCTGGGCGACCAGCTTGTCGTTGTGCAGCGGGGCGCGGATGAAGCCGTGCTGGGTGTTGTCCGGGCCGATGATGACCAGGTTGCCGCTGTGGTCGACGGTGTAGTTGGGCTTGCTGGTGTCGGCCGGGATGTAGGGGATGCTCATGGCGTTGGCCAGCTTCTGCACGTTCTCTTCCGAGCCGGTGATGCCCTTGAAGCCAGCATTGAAGAAGCCGAGGTATTCCTTGATGCGCGGCGCGGTATCGCGGTGCGGGTCGACGCTGACGAACACCACCTGCAGGTTCTTCGCCACTTCCGGCGGCAGCTTGGTCTGCAGTTCGCGCAGTTGCGCCAGAGTGGTGGGGCAGACGTCCGGGCAGAAGGTGTAGCCGAAGAACAGCAGGGACCACTTGTCCTTCAGGCTGGCGGTCTGGAACGGCTGGCCGTCCTGGTCGGTGAACGCGAGGTCGGGGACGCTGCGGGTCTGCGGCAGGATCACGATGCCGGCGTCGAGCAGCACGGTCGGATCGAGCTGGTGGCGCTGGTTGAGCACCTTCTGCACGGTGAGGCCGAGGATCAGGGCGACGATGGCGACGAGGATGAAGACAGTCTTGTTGACTCGGGACATGGGGTTCTCGTGGGTCGGGACGTCTGGGCTTGAGGCTGCTGTTCGCACCGCGCCCCTGCCTGGCAGGGGCGCGGCGAAGTTTGCGAGCAAGCTTGCTCCTACAAGGGAGTTCCCTTTAGCAGCGAGCTTGCTCGCGAACCCTCAGTAGTTCAGGTGCAGCGGCAGGTAGTGGTCCACCAGCAGCGCAATGAACAGCAGGAACAGGTAGGCGATAGAGTACTTGAAGGTCTTGATCGCCGCATGGGGTCGGCTGCCGCAGTAGAGCGCCCAGGCCCAGTCGAGGAAGCGCGCGCCCAGGGCAAGCGCGGCGAGCAGGTAGACCAGCCCGGCCATGTGGATGGCGAAGGGCATCAGCGTCACGGCGAACAGCACCAGGGTGTAGAGCAGGATGTGCAGCTTGGTGTAGTGCTCGCCGTGGGTCACCGGCAGCATCGGGATGTCGGCCTTGGCGTATTCGTCCTTGCGGTGCAGGCACAGCGCCCAGAAGTGCGGCGGGGTCCAGGCGAAGATGATCAGCACCAGCAGCAGCGGTTCGGCGGAAATCTGCCCGGTCACCGCGACCCAGCCCAGCAGTGGCGGGGCAGCGCCGGCGAGACCGCCGATGACGATGTTCTGCGGCGTGGCGCGCTTGAGAAAGCCGGTGTAGAGCGCCGCGTAGCCCAGCAGCGAAGCCAGCGTCAGCCAGGCCGTCAGTTCATTGGTGAACACCAGCAGCACCGCCATCCCGGCTACCGACAGCAACATGGCGAAGCCCAGCGCGATGGGCGGCGAGACGCGTCCTTCGGCCAGCGGGCGCTTGTGGGTGCGCGCCATGATCGAGTCGATGCGCCGGTCCACCACGTGGTTCACTGCTGCCGCGCCGCCGGCGCACAGGCCGATACCGAGGTTGCCGAAGACCAGCACCTGCCAGGGCACGCCGGCCTTGGTGGCGAGCAGCATGCCGATCAGCGAGGTGATCAGCATGAGCAGGACCACCTTGGGCTTGGTCAGTTCGAGCAGGTCGCGCCAGCTGGCTTGGCTGGAAGTGCTGATGACGCTGGCCATGGGCATTTCTCCTGACTTCTTCATAGGGGGCCGGCACGCCGTGGCGCCGGCCTTCGTGCTCAACCGTGCAAGGTCACCCCTGCGAGGGATACGCCACCGGGCGCTCCAGGGCGTCCAGGGTGATCGGGCTGCTGGCAGGCAGCTCGACGTGTTTCGCCGCGGGCGCGCGCACCCGGTAATTCACCAGTACCAGCATCAGCAGCAGGAACGCGCCGCCGCCGTTGTGCGCCACCGCTACCGGCAGCGGCAGGTGCAGCAGCACGTTGCTGATGCCCAGGCCGATCTGCAGGGACAGCCCCAGCAGCATCAGTGCGGTAATGCCGATCAGGCCGTGGCGCTGGAGGTTCCAGGCCAGCAGCAGGATCACCGCGGTCACGCACAGCGCGCCCATGCGGTGGGTCATGTGGATGGCCGTGCGGGCGTCGCTGTCGAGCTGGCCGCCGAGGTAGTTCGGGCCAATGTGCTGGGTGAGGTGGAAGCCGTTGGCGAAGTCCATGTTCGGCCACCACTCGCCGTGGCACATCGGCAGGTCGATGCAGGCCACCGCCGCGTAGTTGCTGCTGACCCAGCCGCCGAGGGCGATCTGCCCGATCACCATCAGCAGGGCCAGGGCTGCCAGCGCGCGTAGCTTCGACGGCAACTGCAGCGGGGCGAAGGCGCCGGACAGGCGCAGGCTGAGCAGAAACAGCAGTGACAGCGTGGTGAAGCCGCCCAGCAGGTGCGCGGTGACCACCTGCGGCCAGAGCTTGAGGGTGACCGTCCACATGCCGAAGGCTGCCTGGGCGATCACCACCGCGAGCAGTACCAGCGGCAGGCGCATCGGTTGGCCGTCGCGGCCGCGGCGCAGCAGTGCATGCACCGCCAACCCGAGAATCAGCAGGCCAAGGCTGCCGGCGAAGTAACGGTGGATCATCTCGTTCCAGCCCTTCTGCGCCTCCACCGGCGAGTCGGGGAAGTGCATTTCGGCGTGGGCCAGTTGTGCCTCGTTCAGCGGCACGTGGACGAAGCCGTAGCAGCCGGGCCAGTCCGGGCAGCCGAGGCCGGCGTGGGTCAGGCGGGTGTAGGCACCCAGCAGGATGACCACGAAGGCCAGCGCCGTGGCCAGCACGGCGAGGTAGAAGGCGGGTTTGCGTCTTGCCTGGATCATGCGTCGCTCCCGATCTTGTTGTTGTCGTGGGGCTGGCGATGTCTCGACCGGCTTAACCGATGTTCGAAAGTTTCAGCAGCAGCTGCAGGTCCTTGAGGATCGACTTGCCGTTGGCCTTGGCGTCGTAGCGCAGCACCAGGTTGCCATGGGGGTCGACGATCCACAGTTGCGGTTGAGCGCCGGTGTGCTGGTTGGGTGTCAGGCCCAGACGCTGCAGGCGCGGGTAGTCCTTGTCGAGCAGGCCGGTGAACTCGGCTGGCAGCGGCTTGGCAAAGGCCAGGGCGTGCTCGGCGCGGCTGGCTTCGCGGCCCAGGCCGATGTTGATCTGGCGCGCCAGGTAGACCAGTTGCTGGCAGTCGCTGGCGCAGGTTTCCGGTGCGGTCACCAGCAGTTGCCACTGGTCGCTGGCCTTGTCGTCCTGCACGCCGAGGTCGGCCGGGGTCTGCCCGGTGGCGATCAGGTCGCCGTGGTAGCTGCGGCCGTCCGGCACCCAGAACTGCAGCTTGTACATGGCGGTGGCGAGCAGCATCGGCCCCAGCACCATGCCGAGGATCAGCAGCAGTTGCACACGCCCGCGGCGGCGGGCAGTGGGGTCAGGCAGAGTCATTGCGGTCATGGTCGAAGGTCTCCCGTGCGCGACGGATGCCGAGGTAGAGGTAAAGGGCGGAAAGCGCGATGGCCAGAGCGAACCACTGCACGGCGTAGCCGACGTGGCGCTCCGGCGGCATGGCGACGATCGGCCAGTCGGTGTCGAAAGCGGCGTCGCCCGGCTCCAGGCGGATTTCCAGCGGGCTGCCTTCGCGGCCGAGCTGGTCCCACAGGAACGGGGCGTCCACCTGGGTGATCAGGCGCGGCCAGCCGGCGAGCGGAGCGCTCGGGCCGGCGGGCAATGGGATGTAGGTCCAGGCGTCCAGCAGCAGGTCGTGGCTGGGCGTATCGATCTTCGGCGGCACGCGGCGGTCGGGCCAGGGCACCCAGCCGCGATTGACCAGCAGCCACTGGTGGCCGACGCGGTCGAAGAAGGGCTGCAGCACCTCGACGCCGGCCTGGCCGTTGCGGGTGCGGTTGTCGAGCAGGGCGGTGTGTTCGGCGTCGAGCTGGCCTTGCAGGCGCACCCGAACGTAGCTGCGCGGCGGCTGGCGCTCGAGCTCGGCGATGCTGATCGGGTCCTGCTGGCGCTGCATTTCGGCGGCGGCGAGGAGGGTGCGTTTTTCGGCGGCGCGGGAGAGTTGCCAGAAGCCCAGGCCGATCAGCACCGGCAGCAGTGCGAGGACCACCAGGGTCGGCGCAATGCCCGGCCGGAAGGCGCGTGTGGCGCGGCCTTGCCGCTCTGGATCAGAGCCGTGCTCAGATGCGTGCTGGCTATACTGCAAGACATCCCCCTCAACCCCAGTCCCCTGCGGACAGGAGGCCGGTAGTGCTCAAAGCTGCGATCGTTCTGTTGTTGCTGGCGACCGTCGTCAGTCTGTTCAGTGGCCTGTTCTTTCTGGTCAAGGACGAGGGCCATGGTTCGCGGGTGGTCAACGCGCTGACCGTGCGTGTCACCCTGACTGCCCTGACCGTCGCTCTCATCGCCTGGGGTTTCTTCAGCGGCCAACTCGGCAGCTCCGCCCCCTGGCACTTCTGATCTCAAAAAGGCGCGGGCCAAGGCCCGCGCCACCGCGCTTCACAGCACGTAAACGAAGATGAACAGCCCGATCCACACCACGTCGACGAAGTGCCAGTACCAGCTGGCCGCCTCGAAGCCGAAGTGTTTGTCGGCGTCGAAGTGCCCCCGAATGATGCGGATCAGCATGATGCTCAGCATGATCGCGCCGATGGTCACGTGGGCGCCGTGGAAGCCGGTGAGCATGAAGAAGGTCGCGCCGTAGATGCCCGAGCCCAGAGTCAGCCCCAGCTCGCTATAGGCCTCGTGGTACTCGTAGGCCTGCAGCACGATGAAGCAGGCCCCTAGCGCCACGGTCGCCGCCAGCCACATTTTCAGCGGGCCGCGATGGTTCTTCTTCAGCGCATGGTGGGCGAAGGTCACGGTGAAGCTGGAGGTGACCAGCAGCAGGGTGTTGATCAGCGGCAGCTTCCACGGATCGATCACTTCCTTGGGCGGCGGGAACAGCTTGTTGTCCGGGTTGTTCAGCTGTGGCCAGCCGGTTTCGAACTGCGGCCAGAGCATGTGCGAGATGCCGTGGTGACCTTCGCCGCCCAGCCATGGGTTGACGAAGTGGCGCACGTAGAACAGCGCGCCGAAGAAGGCAGCGAAGAACATTACCTCCGAGAAGATGAACCAGCTCATGCCCCAGCGGAACGAGCGGTCCATCTGCGGGCTGTAGAGCCCGCCGCGGCTTTCCTTGATGACATTGCCGAACCAGCCGAACAGCATGTACGCCAGGATCAGCCCGCCAGCGAAGAAGATCCACGGGCCGTGGGAGTGCTCCTTGCCGGCGCTCATGTCGTTCATCCAGGTGCCGACGCCAAACATCGTCACCAGCATGCCGATGGTGGCGATGATCGGCCACTTGCTCTGCGCGGGGACGTAATAGGGATCGTGGGTTGCCATCTCTCTTGTTCTCCTTTGCCCTTCAGCGCTCGTTACTGGCCACGGGTGGCTTGCGGGCAGTGATGTCGAACAGCGTGTAAGCAAGCGTCAGGTGACGCACATCCTTGGGCAGGTCGCGGTCGACGATGAAGCGCACCGGCATTTCGATGCGCTCGCCCGGCTGCAGTACCTGCTGGGTGAAGCAGAAGCATTCGGTCTTGTGGAAGTAGGTGGCTGCCACCGACGGCGCGATGCTCGGGATCGCCTGGGCGGTCATCGGCTTGTCGGTGGGGTTGTAGGCGACGAACAGCATCTGGTTCACCGCGCCGGGATGCACCACCAGCTGCTCGGCCTCGGGATGGAATTCCCAGACCATGTCGATGTTGTTGTTGGCGACGAACTGGATCTTCACCTCGCGCGACTGATCGACCACCTGGCCGTCGCCCTGGTAGGCGCTGCCGGAGGTCTTGCCGTTGATGCCCAGTGCCTTGCACATCACGTCGTACAGCGGCACCAGGGCGAAGCCGAAGGCGAACATGGCGACCACGGCTATGACCAGCCGGGTCACCAGCTTGCGCGTTTCGATGTTGCCGTCGCTCATGGCTTGCTCCTCCACCGCGGGAGCGGCCGATGCCGCTCCCGCCGCTGTGGGTTCACTTCACTTCCGGAGGCGTGCTGAAGGTGTGGTACGGCGCCGGCGAGGGAATGGTCCACTCCAGGCCTTCCGCGCCATCCCACGGCTTCGCCGGTGCCGGCTTGCCGCCCTTGATGCACTTGATGACGATGAACAGGAACAGCAGCTGCGTGGTGCCGAACATGAAGGCGCCGATGGACGAGACCATGTTGAAGTCGGCGAACTGCAGGTTGTAGTCCGGAATCCGCCGCGGCATGCCGGCAAGCCCGACGAAGTGCATCGGGAAGAACGCCATGTTCATGCCGATGAAGCTCATCCAGAAGTGCAGCTTGCCCAGGGTCTCGTCGTACATGTGGCCGGTCCACTTCGGCAGCCAGTAGTAGGCCGAGGCGAAGATGCCGAAGATCGCGCCGGGCACCAGCACATAGTGGAAGTGCGCCACCACGAAGTAGGTGTCCTGGTACTGGAAGTCCGCCGGGGCGATGGCCAGCATCAGCCCGGAGAAGCCGCCGATGGTGAACAGGATGACGAAGGCCACGGCGAACAGCATCGGCGTCTCGAAGGTCAGCGAGCCCTGCCACATGGTCGACGCCCAGTTGAACACCTTCACCCCGGTGGGCACGGCGATCAGCATGGTCGCGTACATGAAGAACAGCTCGCCCACCAGCGGGATGCCCACCACGAACATGTGGTGCGCCCACACGACGAAGGACAGGAAGGCGATCG
The DNA here is from genome assembly GCF_040017195.2 of Pseudomonas sp. LABIM340. Classification (NCBI taxonomy): domain Bacteria; kingdom Pseudomonadati; phylum Pseudomonadota; class Gammaproteobacteria; order Pseudomonadales; family Pseudomonadaceae; genus Pseudomonas; species Pseudomonas sp. LABIM340. The sequence continues at coordinate 114,677 of NZ_CM200227.1, forward strand.
AGGCAGTGGCGTAGACCATCGAGGTGTAGCCGAACAGCGGCTTGCGGCTGAAGGCCGGAATGATCGAGCTGACGGCGCCGAACGCCGGCAGGATCATGATGTACACCTCGGGGTGGCCGAAGAACCAGAACACGTGCTGGAACAGTACCGGGTCGCCGCCGCCGGCCGCGCTGAAGAAGCTGGTGCCGAAGTGGATGTCCATCAGCATCATCGTCACGCAACCCGCCAATACCGGCATCACCGCGATCAGCAGGAAGGCGGTGATCAGCCAGGTCCAGACGAACAGCGGCATCTTCATCAGCGTCATGCCCGGGGCGCGCAGGTTGAGGATGGTGGCGATCACGTTGATCGCGCCCATGATCGAACTCATGCCCATCAGGTGGATGGCGAAGATGAAGAAGGTCACGCTGTGTGGCGCGAAGGTCGTCGACAAGGGCGCGTAGAAGGTCCAGCCGAAGTTCGGGCCGCCGCCGGGCATGAACAGGGTGCTCACCAGCAGGCCGAAGGCCGCCGGCAGCAGCCAGAAGCTGAAGTTGTTCATGCGCGGCAGGGCCATGTCCGGCGCGCCGATCATCAGCGGCACCATCCAGTTGGCCAGGCCGACGAAGGCCGGCATCACCGCACCGAAGACCATCACCAGGCCGTGCATGGTGGTCATCTGGTTGAAGAACGCCGGCTCGACGATCTGCAGGCCCGGCTGGAACAGTTCGGCGCGGATCACCATGGCGAAGGAGCCGCCCAGCAGGAAGGCGCAGAAGCTGAACCACAGGTACAGCGTGCCGATGTCCTTGTGGTTGGTGGTCAATACCCAGCGCATCAGGCCCTTGGCGGGGCCGTGGTGGTGGTCGCCGGCGTGAGAATGGTCGGGGTGATCGATCACTGTACTCATCGCGGCCTCCTTATTGTTGTTTCTGCTTGTAAGCGACCACTTCTTGCGGGGTCACCATGTCGCCATCGTTGTTGCCCCAGGCATTGCGCTCGTAAGTGATCACCGCGGCGATGTCGACTTCCGAGAGCTGCTTGCCGAAGGCCGCCATGGCCGTGCCCTGGACGCCGTTGAACACGGTCTCCAGGTGGTGCTCCTTGGGCCCGGTGACGATCTTCGAACCCTTGAGCGCCGGGAACATCGGCGGCATGCCCTGGCCTTCAGGCTGGTGACAGGCGGCGCAGATGGTGTGGTAGACCTTGTCGCCGCGGGCGACCAGCTCTTCCTTCGTCCATTCCTTGCTGGTCAGCTCCTTGAGCTTGACCGCCTCTTCCTTGCGCTCGGCCAGCCACTTGTCGAAGTCAGGCTTGGACTTCACGTCCACCACGATGGGCATGAAGCCGTGGTCCTTGCCGCACAGCTCGGCGCACTGGCCGCGGTAGACACCGGGCTGGTCGACCTTGGTCCAGGCTTCGTTGACGAAGCCGGGAATGGCGTCGCGCTTGACCGCGAAGGCCGGTACCCACCAGGAGTGGATCACGTCGCTGGAGGTGACCAGGAAACGCACCTTGACCCCGGCCGGCAGCACCAGCGGGTTGTCCACCTCGAGCAGGTAGTGCTCGTCCTTGTTGGCCTTGTTGTGGATCTGGTCCTGGGGCGTGGCGAGGTTGGAGAAGAACTCCACGTCCTGGCCCAGGTACTTGTACTGCCACTTCCACTGGTAGCCGGTGACCTGCACGTCCAGCTCGGGCTCCGAGGTGTCGTACATGTGGATCAGCGTCTTGGTGGCCGGAACGGCCATCACCACCAGGATCAGGAAGGGAATGACGGTCCAGAGGATTTCCACCGTGGTGCTCTCGTGGAAATGCGCGGGCTGCTGCCCGGTGGACCGGCGATGGACGATCATCGACCAGAACATCGCGCCGAAGACGACGATGCCAATGACCACGCAGATCCAGAAGATCGTCATGTGAAGATCGAAAACGTTACGGCTGACTTCTGTCGCACCGGGGGTCATGTTGACCGTCCAGGCGGCGTTTGCCTGACTGAAAGCCAAGAGCAAAAGGAAGCCCATCCAGACTCGTGGATGTCGCAGCATTCGGGTTCCCCTTATCGTTGTTTTTATCCCGCCGGCATAGCGCCCTGGCTGCGATCCCCATTCCAGAGGGATCGAGCCTGAACAAGCCAACGGCCAAGGGAGTGACCGCCAAGACAACTTACTTTGACGTCGTACCTCGGCAGCACGCAGGGCAGGCCGGGTCCATCAGGTTTTCGGTGTGTCGAAGCGGAGTATAGCCACGGGTTGCGACATAACAACGCAGAGTAAAAACTGTGTTTGAAAGACCGAAGTGCGATCTCAAAGCCACGGACGGCGCGGCTTTGGAGTACCATGCTGGCCGTCTGATATGCCGCGTCGGCATAAACAGTTCATGAATATGACAATCGCGTCTTAGCTACGGCCGGGGTGCGGCTAAGGTCTTTCTTCACTTTCCAAACCCGTTGTCTTGGAGCTGTCATGAACACCGCTGCACTGCGTGAGCTGATCCGGAATGCCCACCTGCTCGAATCCCGCCATGGCCATCTCGCCCGCCTGATCCAGAGCCAACTGCAAAGCCTGCACAAGAGCATCGCCCTGACGGGAGAGGACCCCAGCGGCACGCTGACGCGCTTCGTCCACGCCTACATCGAACAGGTGCCGGACTTCCTCGATGCCGCCAACTCGGTGGCCCGCGCGGCCGGCATCGAGGACCGCATCAAGCCGGTGCTCAAGCTCGCCGAACAGTTCTTCCTCACCCCGCCCCTGCTGCTCGACGGCCACGACGGTCTCGATGCGCTGCTGGACGAGGCCTACCTCGCCCACCGCCTGGTGGAAGAAGTGAACGACCGCTACATCGCCCACTTCAACCAGCCGCTGATCCCGCTGGACACCACGGTGGCCAACCTGGTGGCGCACCAGCTGATCGGCGAACCCTTCGCCAACCAGCTGGATGAAGCGGTGCACCACGCGGTCAACGGCATGCTCGACGACAGCACCTTCAGCGCCGAATCCGCCGTCAGCTACCGCGCCAGTCTCAATGACCCGCAGGTGGTCATGGCCTGGCAGCAGTGGCCGTGCCTGTCGCGGCAGTTCGGCGTCGAGCTGGAGTTGGGCCGCGACTGAGGCTCAGCCCGCACTCTGCAGCGCACGCACCCGGCCCTCCACGCGGCGACGCAGGCCGTTGCCTTCGATGGACAGCCGGCAACCACTGGCCTCGGCGCTGCGGCCCCAGTCCTCCAGCAATTCCATGCACGCGTGGTCGATGTAGCTCAGGTGCTGCAGCGGCACGCGCAGGTGCGTGCCGGGCTTCACCGACTGCAGGGCCTGGGACAGCGCCGGCACCTTGAGGAAGGTTGCCGCGCCGACAAGGCGCAGTTCGGCGCCGTTGCCCTCGTCGTCGTAGCGCAGGTTGATCTTCAGCCGCGCGGCCTTGAACACCAGCTTCAGTACCGTCAGCGCAAAGCCCAGCAACACACCGGTCAGCAGGTCGGTGGCGACGATGGCCAGGGCGGTCGCTGCATGCACCAGCACCGGCATGCGCCCATAGCGGCCCAGCGAACGCAGCGCCTTCAAGTCCACCAGTTTGATCCCGGTGTAGACCAGCACGCCGGCCAGACTCGCAATGGGGATCTGCCGCAGCAGCCCGCCCAGCAGCACGACGAACCCCAGCAGCCACAGCCCATGGAAGATCGCCGAGGCGCGGCTGCGTGCGCCGGCCTGCACGTTGGCCGAGCTGCGCACTATCACCCCGGTCATCGGCAGCGCGCCGACCAGCCCGCAGAGCATGTTGCCGACGCCCTGGGCGCTCAGCTCGCGGTCCATGTCCGAGCGCGGGCCAGAGTGCATGCGGTCCACGGCGGCGGCCGAGAGCAGTGTCTCGGCGCTGGCGATGAAGGCCACCACCACGGCGGCCAGCAATAGCGTCGGGTCGAGCAGCGCGACGAGGTCGCTCGGGCGGATCCAGTCGATGGCGTCGCCGAGGTTCTCCGGCACGCTCACCCGCAGCACATCCAGTGGCAGCGCGATGCTCACCAGCGTCGCCAGGCTCACACCGATCAGTGCGCCGGGCAGCATGCGCAGCCGGCAGGGTTTGAAGCGGTCCCAGAGCGCCATGCAAGCCATGGTGCCCAGCCCGAGCAGCGCCGCATCGAAGCCACTGGTCTCGGACAGCAGCGCCGCCGGGAAGGCCAGCAGGTTATCCAGCCCGGACGCCTGCGGCTTGAGGTCGAGCATGACGTGGACCTGCGAGAGCACGATAAGGATGCCGATGCCCGCGAGCATGCCGTAGACCACGGCCGGTGAAGTGACGCGGAACCAGCAGCCCAGGCGCAGCCTGCCCGCCAGCAATTGCAGCGCGCCGGCCAGCAGCAGGATCGGCCCGAGCATGGCAATGCCGTGGGTGCGCACCAGTTCGAAGACCAGCACCGCGAGGCCTGCCGCAGGGCCGCTGACCTGCAGCGGTGAGCCGGCGAGGAAACCGACCACCAGGCCGCCGATGATGCCGGTCACCAGGCCCTTGGCCGGTGGCATGCCCGAAGCGATGGCGATGCCCATGCACAGCGGCAGGGCGACGAGGAAGACCACCACCGACGCGAGCAGGTCGCGCGGCAGTACCTGGCGTAGTTGGGAAAATCCGGATGGAACAGAGTGGGAGGCCGACATGGCGCTGTTCTCCTTCAAGCATTTTTCGGGCGCGCGAAAGCCCACGACGCCGGTCTCGACCGCATCGACACGCGCAATTCAGGGGGATGGCGAACGCAGTGGCAGCGCGCGCCTCAGGCAGGGATCAACAGGAAAGGAGGGCGCGGCGATTGTTCTGGCGGGCCGCCGCGCCCCGGGAGCGTACCGGTATCAGCCGCTTACTGGGGGGAATAGCGCGGGCGCGGGGTCGCACTGGGCGTCGGGCCTTCGCCGTCGAGGGGGCGGAAACGACCTTCCTGGGCGTCGTAGGCCTTGATGGCGCTGGTCTCGATGTCATACACCCAGCCATGGATGAACAGCTGGCCGGAAGCCAGGCGCGCGGCCACGGACGGGTGGGTCTTCAGGTGGTCCAACTGGGCTACCACGTTCTCCTCGGTGAGCACGCCCAGGTGCTCCTGGGTGGCGCAACCGCAGGTCTGCGCGACCACGGTACGAGCGACTTCGGCATGGCGCAGCCACACCTTCACCGTCGGCATGCTTTCCAGGCTCTGCGGATTCAGCACCGCTTTCATCGCCCCGCAGTCGGAGTGGCCGCAGACGATGATGTGCTGCACGCCCAGGGCCATCACCGCGAACTCGATCGCGGTGGACACGCCGCCGTTCATCTGGCCGTACGGTGGCACCACGTTGCCGACGTTGCGGGTGACGAACAGGTCGCCCGGCGAGCTCTGGGTGATCAGCTCGGGGACAATGCGCGAGTCGGCACAGGTGATGAACATGGCGCGCGGGTTCTGCGCGTGGGCCAGCTTCTTGAACAGTTCTTCCTGCTGCGGGAAGACCTCATGACGGAACTGGCGAAAGCCCTCGACGATATGGCGAAGCGCCTCGTCAGCCGTTTCGTGGGCGTGATCCTCACCGTGCGTTTTATCGTTCATGTATCAGCCTCGAAGAATGACGAAGAATTTTCCCACGTCAGCCGACGCTCTCCCTGGGGAGAAAAGGCACAGCCGTGGGAAAAAATCTGGCGTGACCGTTGAGTCACTTTGTGCTCAAACCCTAGACGGCGAAGATTAAACCAAAATTAAAAAACCGCTCTGGAATGAGCTTTTGCATGATGTTTCGCCGACATTTCAAGATGATATCGGCAAGCTATCATGGCGGGGCGATATTGCGGTGATGCTATTCCGCTCGTCGAAATTTCCGAGCGGCGTCCGTTAAAACAGGCTCATCTGGCTGCGCGGCGGCGCGAACGCCGTGCAGTCCAGGCCGAAGCTGCCGCGCCGGTTCAGGCCCAGGCGGCGCATGGCGACCTCGAAGCGCTTGGCCAGCAGGTCGGCGAACGGACCTTCACCACGGAAGCGATGGCCGAAGCGGCTGTCGTAGATTTCCCCGCCGCGCAGCTGGCGAATCAGGCTCATCACATGGCTGGCGCGCTGTGGGTAGTGCGCAGCCAGCCATTCCTCGAATAACGGGCCGACCTCGCGCGGCAGGCGCAGCATCATGTAGCTGGCGCTCTGGGCGCCGGCGTCGTGGGCGGCTTCGAGCAGCGCTTCCAGTTCGCGGTCGTTGATCATCGGGATCATTGGCGAACACAGCACGCCCACCGGTATGCCGTGCTCGCGCAGCACGCGGATCGCCCGCAGGCGCGCGGAGGGCGCGGCGGCGCGGGGTTCGAGGATGCGCTTGAGCTCGTCGTCCAGGGTGGTCAGGCTGATCATCACGCCCACCAGTTTGTGCTGCGCCAGTTCGGCCAGCAGATCGAGGTCACGCAGGATCAGCGAACCCTTGGTGACGATGGTCACCGGATGGCGGAAACGCAGCAGCACTTCGAGGATCTGCCGGGTCAGCCGTTGCTGGCGTTCGATGGGCTGGTACGGGTCGGTATTGGCGCCCAGATTGATCGGCGCGCAGACGTAACCCTTGCGACTCAGCTCTTCTTCCAGCACCTCGGCAGCGTTGGTCTTGGCGATCAACTTGGTCTCGAAATCCAGCCCCGGCGACAGGTCCCAGTAGGCGTGGCTCGGCCGGGCATAGCAGTAGATGCAGCCGTGCTCGCAGCCGCGATAGGGGTTGATCGAGCGGTCGAAGGGCAGGTCCGGCGACTGGTTGCGCGAGATCACCGACTTCGCCCGCTCGGTGCGGATTTCCGTCACCTGGGGCTTGGGCACTTCGTCGTACCAATCGTTATCCACAGGCACCGAGGTGGTCGGCGCGAAGCGGTTGTGCGGATTGCTGGCGGTACCCCGGCCGCGGGGCGGAAGGGAAGTGGTCATGTGGGAAAGCTCTGAAGAAATACTGTATATGAATACAGTAATCCACTGAGTTTTCCACAGCCAGCACTAACTGCTCGGCGGTCTGATTTCCAACTGTCGGGTTGTTCCTACATTCCACAGCTGCAGGGTGTGTAGGGCGCATAAGGCGCCAGCGTTATCCGCCGCCAGGCTGCGGGGGATAACCTATTCCAGGTTATGCGCCCTACTGTTACCCGTCAGAGCAGCCGGGTGAACAGCCAGTACAGCCCCGCCGCCAGTCCGATGGCCGCTGGCAGCGTCAGCACCCAGGCCAGCAGCATGTTGCGGATGGTCGGCCACTGCAGCCCGCTGCCGTTGGCTGCCATGGTCCCGGCCACGCCCGAGGAGAGCACCTGAGTCGTCGACACCGGCAGGCCGAAGCCGTCCGCTGCGCCGATGGTGAGCATGGCCACCAGTTGCGCCGAAGCGCCCTGTGCATAAGTCAGCGGCGTTTTGCCGATACCCTCGCCCACCGTGGTGACGATGCGTCGCCAGCCCACCAGTGTGCCCAGGCCCAGCGCCAGGGCCACCGCAACTTTCACCCACACCGGGATGAAGCGGATCGCCTGCTCGCCGCCCTGGCGCAGCGCCTGCAGGCTGCTCCAGGTTTCCAGTTCGAAGTGCTGGTCGCTGCGGTCCAGCAGGCGGATGGTCTCCAGGCTCAGGTAGAGGTCGTTGCGCAGGTCCTGCACCTCTTCGGCCGGCACCTTGTCCAGCTGCCCGTAGCGCTCCAGGCGCGCACCGACATCGCCGATCACGCTGCCCAGCGAGGGCAGCAGTTCCGGTCTGACCACCTCATCTTCCTGATAGCTCAACAGCGCCTGGCGCGGGTCCGCCGCCGGGCTGCCGCCGGCACGGTGCAGCTGTTCCTGGCTGGACTGGGTGAGGGTGAGCAACTGGTGGGTCTGTTCCGGCGAGTGTGCGCGATCCACGGCGAACGCCAGGGGAACGGTAGCGATCAGGATCAGCATGATCAGGCCGATGCCTTTCTGCCCGTCGTTGGAGCCGTGGGCGAAGGACACGCCGGTGCAGGTCAGGATGAGGATTGCGCGAATCCACCGGGGCGGCGGAGTGCGTCCTTCCGGCGCGTGGAACAGCGCGCGGTTGCGGATGGTCGAGCTGGCCACCCGCAGCAGCACGAAGGCGGCGAAGAAGCCCACCACCGGCGAGAGGAACAGCGCATACCCCACCGTCAGCAGCTGCGACCAGGCGTTGCCGGACAGGCCGATATGCCCGGCCATGGCGCCGTGGGCCAGGCCGATGCCGACGATGGAGCCGATCAGCGTGTGCGACGAGGACACCGGCAACCCCAGCCACCAGGTACCGAGGTTCCACAGGATCGAGGCAATCAGCAGGGCGAAGATCATTGCCAGCCCGGCGCTGCTGTCCACCTTGAGCAGCAGGTCCAGCGGCAGCAGCGAGACGATGGCGAAGGCCACCGCACCGCTGGAGAAGAGCACGCCGAGGAAATTCCACAGACCCGACCAGGCCACCGCGAAGCGCGGCGGCAGGGCGTTGGTGTAGATGACCGTGGCCACCGCGTTGGCGGTGTCATGGAAGCCGTTGATGAACTCGAAGCCCAGGGCGATCAGCAGTGCGACCACCAGCACCAGTACCGACCAGCCGGGTTCCAGGTGCGTGCCGCTGGCGTGGATGTCGTGCCCGAGCGCGGCGAAGGTGAACACCAGCGCCGCGGCCAGCAGCAGGAAGAAGGTCAGGCGACCCTTGAATCCGTGGGTCTCGCGCAGCACCGGGCTGATGGGGAACTGCGTCAGGCGCGAGGCGCGCATCACCTCGAGCATGCCAAAGCGGTCAAGCACGGGGGCGCTTCCTTCGGGTCGGTGGCGGCATCTGGCGGATTCCTTGCGGCGATGCCCTACAGACTAGCCGGCCATGGCGATCATGGGCGGGCCGGGCGAGCGGGGCGGAGGGCCATGCTAGGGCAAGGCTGCTTCGACATTCCTTGATGTTGGTGGTGATGTGCGACATTTCGGTGCCACAAAAAGAAATGCCCCGGCAAGCCGGGGCATTCTCTGAGCGTCACGCGGGTGCTATTCCTGCGGCTTTTTCAGCTTCGGATTGGGGAAGAACTGCACCCCCTGCACCTTCGGGTCCTTGGGCTTTTCCAGCGCGCTGGTGTTGACGCGGGTGGACAGCTCTTTCGGCACCGACTGGCCCTGGGCATTGAGCGTGTCGGCATAGCCGCAGGCCACGCATTCGCGATGCGGTACGCCGTCGACGTCCCACATGACGATCTTGTCCTGCTCGCTGCAGGCCGGGCAGACGGCCCCGGCGATGAAGCGCTTCTTCACCTCGCTCATCACGCCGCCTCCTCGGACAGGCCCGAGTGGCGCAGCAGGGCGTCGATGGACGGCTCGCGGCCACGGAAGGCCACGAACAGCGCCATCGGCTCCTGGGAGCCGCCCTTGGCCAGGATCGCCTCGCGGAAGGCTGCGCCGGTCGCCGGGTTGAGCACGCCTTCTTCCTCGAAGCGGGAGAACGCGTCGGCGGACAGCACTTCGGCCCACTTGTAGCTGTAGTAACCGGCCGCGTAACCGCCGGCGAAGATGTGCGCGAAGCTGTTGGCGAAGCGGTTGTACGCCGGCGGGCGCATCACCGCGACTTCATCGCGGATCGCCTCGATCACGTCGAGCACGCTGCGGCCGTCGCCGTGGGTGGCGTGCAGTTCGAAGTCGAACAGCGAGAACTCCAGCTGGCGGACCATCATCAGGCCGGACTGGAAGTTCTTCGCGGCAAGCATCTTCTCCAGCAGGTCCTGGGGCAGCGGCGCGCCGGTTTCATAGTGGCCGGAGATCAGAGCCAGGCCCTCGGGCTCCCAGCACCAGTTCTCCATGAACTGGCTCGGCAGCTCCACTGCGTCCCAGGCCACGCCGTTGATGCCCGAGGCACCGGCGTGTTCGACGCGGGTCAGCAGGTGGTGCAGGCCGTGGCCGAATTCGTGGAACAGGGTGGTGACTTCATCGTGGGTCAGCAGCGCCGGCTTGCCGCCGACCGCGGGGGTGAAGTTGCACACCAGGTAGGCCACCGGCGCCTGCAGCTCGCCTTCGGCGGTGCGGCGACGGTCGCGGGCGCCGTCCATCCAGGCGCCGCCGCGCTTGTTGGCGCGGGCGTAGAGGTCGAAGTAGAAGCGGCCGACGTGCTGGCCGTTTTCCTCGATCTCGAACAGGCGCACGTCCGGGTGCCAGCGCTCGAAGTCGTTCAGCTCGCGGATCTGGATGCCGTAGAGCTTCTGCACGATGGCGAACAGGCCGGAGAGCACCTTGTCCACCGGGAAGTAGGCGCGCAGGGCTTCCTGGGACACGCTGTAGCGCGCTTCGCGCAGCTTCTCGCCGAAGTAGCTGGCGTCCCAGCTGGAGAGGTTCGGGCAACCCTGTTCGGCGGCGTAGGCCTTGAGCTGCTCCAGGTCCTGGGCGGCGAAGGGCTTGCTGCGCACGGCCAGGTCGCGGAGGAAGTGCAGGACCTGCTCGGGGGTCTCGGCCATCTTGGTGGCCAGGGACAGCTCGGCGAAGTTCGCAAAGCCCAGCAGGCGCGACAGCTCCTGGCGCAGGTCGAGGATTTCCTGCATCACCGGGCCGTTGTCGTTCTGCCCGGCATTCGGGCCTTGATCAGAGGCGCGGGTGCAGTACGCGGCGTAGACCTCTTCGCGCAGGGCGCGGTCTTGCGCGTAGGTCATCACCGCGTAGTAGCTGGGGAATTCCAGGCTGATCAGCCAGCCGTCCAGCTCCTTGGCCTGGGCGGCCTGCTGCATCTGCGCCTTGGCCGAGTCGGTCAGGCCGGCCAGTGCGGCTTCGTCGGTGACGTGCTTGGTCCAGGCCTGGGTGGCGTCCAGCAGCTGGTTGGAGAAGCGACTGCCAAGCTCGGACAGGCGCGTCTGGATTTCCGCGTAGCGTTGCTGCTGTTCGGCCGGCAGGTCGATACCCGACAGACGGAAGTCGCGCAGGGCGTGTTCGAGGATGGTCTTCTGGGCGACGTCGAAGGTCTTCGACTCGGCACCGGCGGCCAGCGACTCGTAGGCCTTGAACAGCTCGCGGTTCTGGCCCAGCTCGGTCCAGTAGGCGGACAGCAGCGGCAGGCAGCCTTCGTAGGCCTCGCGCAGTTCGGCGCTGTTGCACACTGCGTTGAGGTGGCTGACCGGGCTCCAGGCCTTGCCCAGGCGGTCATGCAGTTCGTCCATGCTCAGCACCAGGCCGGCCCAGGTCGGGGTGCCGTTCTGCTGGGCGAGGATGCGCGCGATGGCGGCGCGGTTGTCGGCGAGGATCTGCTCGATGGCCGGCTTCACGTGCTCGGGGCGAATGGAGGAGAAGGGCGGCAGGTCGTAGCTCTGCAGAAGGGGATTCGCGCTCACGGTGGCACCTTGGCTGAAGAAACACCCGGCCATCTTAAATACAATCGGGCCTATCCGCAGCCAGAGGCTTACTTTGGGAGAGCATCTATCGTGACGATTCGAACCTATCAGGGCATAACGCCATCCCTCGGCGAGCGCGTCTTCGTCGATGCCAGCGCCGTGGTCATCGGCGACGTGGAGATCGGCGCGGACAGCTCGGTCTGGCCGCTGGTCACCGTTCGCGGCGACATGCACCGCATCCGCATCGGCGCGCGCACCAGCGTGCAGGACGGCAGCGTGCTGCACATCACCCACGCCGGCCCCTTCAATCCGGACGGCTTCCCGCTGACCATCGGCGACGAAGTGACCATCGGCCACAAGGTGCTGCTGCATGGCTGCACCATCGGCAGCCGCATCCTGGTGGGCATGGGCTCCATCGTCATGGACGGTGCGGTGATCGAGGACGAGGTGATCCTCGGCGCCGGCAGCCTGGTGCCGCCGGGCAAGACGCTGGAGAGCGGCTTCCTCTATGTCGGCAGCCCGGTGAAGAAGGCCCGGCCGTTGACCGACAAGGAGCGCGCGTTCTTCGGCTATACGGCCGGGAACTACGTTAAGCTGAAGGATCAGCATATTGCCGAGGGTTACGCAGGCTGACGGCGGAGCCTCCGTAGGGCGCATAAAGCGGAACGCTTTATCCGCCGATGCTCCGATGGCGGATAACGCCCGAGGCTTTATCCGCCCTACATCAAGGCCGTCCCGCCGGACGGCCTGCTGTGCCGAACCTCGCGCCCTATACTGACCCGAGGTGACCGGACGCCAGCGCGTGCCCGGCCGGGTTCAGCAGCGGGCGGCCAGCCATCACGGCGCCGCCGAGCCGGCGAGCGGCCATGAACAGTCTGTGCTCCCCCAGCGCCACCGTTTCGCCCTGGCGGCGCGGCGGTGTCATCGTCCTGCTCTTGTTGGCGCTGAGTGGTTGCGCCCATCACCCAGCCCAACCCGCCGCCCCGATCAGCGAAGCCACCTGGCACCAGGTCGACGCCGACATCGGCGCCGCTTCGCTGGCCGCCACCTCCCAGGCCCGCGCCTACGCCGAAGAGGCCATGCAGCAGTGGATGGACCTGGTCTACCAGCGCACCGACGAGAAATTCATCCCCTGGTTCTCCAGCTACTGGACCCAGGAATGGCTGAGCATGAAGGTCGCCTGGTACAAGATTGGCTCCCACGGCGACCTCGATCCCACCGTCGACAAACTGGCCGTCTACCTGCAGGAGCAGTACCGCAAGCAGGTGCTGATACCGGTGGCCAAACAGGTCGACCCCGACGCGGTGATGGAAAAGGCCACCCGGCATTACATCGAGCTGCTGACGGTGGCGGTGAAGGAAATTCCCCAGCGACGCGGCATCCCGCAGAAGGCCTTCGACGAGCACCTGATGGGCATCCCGGCGATCTCCCTCGGCCCGCCCTCCAGCCGCGATGCTTCGCTGTACGACGTGGTGTACGCCAAGGACATCGGCAAGGTGCCGGCCTTCGCCGCGCTGATGCAGGACATCCGCACGGCGGCGGGCAAGGCCGGGGCCGGCACCAAGGTCAGCGGCGTCTCGCCGGTGGCCCAGCGCACCAGCGCCAAGCTGGTGCACGAGCTGCGCAACCGCAGCATAGCCGGCGTGGTGGCGAGCGCGGCCGGCAAGGTCGCCGGCTCGGTCATCTCGGTGGCTTTCACCTTGTTCAGCATGGCCGGCAACGACCACGACCGGCCCGAGGTGGAGACCCAGTTGCGCAAGGAGATCAACGCCGCCTTCGACGAACAGTGGCTGGCGCTGATGCGTGATCCGGACGGCGGGGTGATGTCCGGCGTCGATCACCTCGGCGCCCGCGTGCAGCAGAGCCTGACCGGCCGGCTGGCGCAGCCGGAGGATGCGCCGGAAGATCAGTCAGCGGCCCAGACCTACGGCGCCGGCGAGGCCGAGCCGGTCAGCGTCAGCGGTGGTTTCCGGGTGCTCAAACAGGGGCAGGGCGCGGCGCCCTGAGATGTCGCTCGGCGATCGGCGCTTCGCGCGGGCGGCCATGCGCAGTATCCTTCCCGCCCGACTTTCGCGGCCGGACGCTGATCCCATGCATTACCAGAACATCCTTTTCGACCTCGACGGCACCCTCACCGACCCGCGCGAGGGTATCACCCGTTCGATCCAGTACGCCCTCGCCCAGCTGGGCATCGACGAGCCCGACCTGCGTCAGCTCGAACACTTCATCGGCCCGCCGCTGCTGCAGTGCTTCATGAGCAGCTACGACTTCGACGAGGCGCGCGCCTGGGAAGCGGTGAACCACTATCGCGTGCGCTTCAAGGACACCGGGCTTTACGAGAACAAGGTGTTCGATGGCGTCGCCGAGCTGCTGCAACTGCTCGGCGGCCAGGGTCGCACGCTGTTCATCTGCACCAGCAAGCCGACCGTGTTTGCCGCCGAAATCGCCCGCCACTTCGGCTTCGCCAGGCACTTCAAGGTGATCTACGGCAGCGAGCTGGACGGCACGCGCACCAACAAGGTCGAGCTGATCGAGCACCTGCTGGGCATCGAGCAACTGGACCTGAAGCAGACGCTGATGATCGGCGACCGCAAGCACGACCTGATCGGCGCGCACCGCAACGGCCTGTCCGCCGCGGGCGTCGGCTACGGCTTCGGCAGCCGCGAAGAGCTGATGGCGGAAAGCCCAGCGCACTACTTCGCGAGCATGGACGAGCTGCGCGCGGCGTTTGCCTGACCGCGCAGCGCTGAACCTGCAGGAGCGGGCCATGCCCGCGACCGGCTGACTGGATCGTAGGGCGGATAACGCGCCAGCGTTATCCGCCGCGAGGGATTCGGCGGATAACCCGTTCCGGGTTATGCGCCCTACAGCCGATTCTTTCGCGATCGATTTCCGGCCGCTCCTGGCAAGCCGCCGCCCATCTCGGACGGAGTCCGCTCCTACGAAGCCGGGTAAACCGCGTGGTGAATCAACCGCGCAACCACTCCGCCAGCCGCCCCATCATTTCATCGCACCTGGCCAACTGTTCCAGGCTGACGAACTCGTCCGGCTTGTGGCCCTGGTCCATGCTGCCCGGACCGCAGACCACGGTGGGGATGCCGGCCTGGTGGAACAGTCCGCCCTCGGTGCCGTAGGCCACGGTGGTGAAATCGTTCGAGCCAGTGAGCTGCGCGATCAGCTCCGCAGCCTGGGCCTGCTGGTCGGTGACCAGCGCCGGGTAGGCGGAAATCTCGCTGAAGCGGATGTCCGTCTCGGCCTTTACCGCACGCATCTTCGGCAACAATTCGGCCTCGGCGAAGGCGCGCAGGTCATCGGCGACCTGTTGCGGATCGTCGCTGGGCAGCGCGCGTACTTCGAAATCGAACTGGCATTCAGCGGGCACGATGTTCAGCGCGCGACCGCCGCTGATCACGCCGGTCTGCACGGTGGAGTAGGGCGGATCGAAGCGCGGGTCATGGCGCTCGGGTGCGGCCAGGCGGGTGCCGATCTCGCCGAGGCGACCGATCAGTTTCGCCGCGTACTCGATGGCGTTCACGCCCTGCGGCGCGTAGGCCGAGTGGCACGGCGCGCCGTGTACCTGGCAGCGCATGGCGAGCTTGCCCTTGTGGCCGAGCACCGGCTTGAGTTCGGTAGGTTCACCGATGATGCACAGCATCGGTTTGTGTTCGCGGTGCTCCAGCGCGGCGAGCAGCGAGCGCACGCCGAGGCAGCCGACTTCCTCGTCGTAGGAGAAGGCCAGGTGCACCGGCAGGCGCAACGGTTGGGCGAGGAACGCCGGCACCGCCGCCAGTACGCAGGCGATGTAGCCCTTCATGTCCGCGGTGCCGCGCCCGTAGAGGCGGCCATCGCGTTCGGTGAGCTCGAACGGCGGGACCGTCCATGGCTGCCCATCGGTGGGCACCACGTCGGTGTGGCCAGACAGGCACACGCCGCCGCGGTCCTGCGGACCCAGCGTGGCGTAGAGATTGGCCTTGCCGCCTTCAGCATCGTGGAACAGCTCGCAGGCGATGCCGAAGCCTGCGAGGTAGTCGCGGATGTAGTGGATCAGCGCCAGGTTGGAATTTCGGCTGACGGTATCGAAGGCGATCAGGTCGGCGAGGATTTCGCGGCTGGAAGGCATGGTCGGGTCCTGCTTCAGAACTTTTGCAGGAGCAGGCATGGCCCGCTCCCGCGAGAAGGTCACTTACTCGTCGCCCGGCACGCCGTAGCTCGGCGCCTTGGTCGGGTCGAGGGCGCGCACCAGATAGTCCTCCAGCTGCGGCTTGTAGGCCACCCAGAGTTTTTCCAGCTCATCGATGGGCGCTTCGTCCGCCCAGTCTACGCGCAGGTCGACAATCGGCCAGACCAGGTCGCCGACGACTTTCAGGGCGGCCGAATGCACCGGGCCAGCCTCTCCACCGGCGGCCATCGCCGCCTGCATCGCGGCCAGCAGGCGCTCGGCCAGGCAGCCGTTGGCGCTTTCGAAGGCCTGGGTCATGGCTTGGATCACCGCGGGGGACGACAGCAGGTTGCCCGCCGCCACGCAGTTTTCCCCGGCCACGGCGTTGTACACGCCCAGCGCTTCGCTGCCGGTGAACAGCGCGACCTTGCCGTGCTGGTCGATCACCGTCACCTGGCGGTACTGGCTGTAGCCATTGCTGGAGAGCGCCTTGTCCAGCGCCGCGCCCGGCTCCAGGCCGGCTTCGAGCTGGTCGAGGATCTGCGGGCCGAGGGCCGGCAGGGTGATGTTCTGCGTGGCCACCGCGCCGACGCCGGCGCGTACCCAGGGGCAGCGCGCGCCCACGGCGATGCTTGAGGAGCTGATGGCGATACCCAGTTGTCCGGTTTCGGCGCAGCGGCCGACGATGGAGAAGGTCATGGTGGCTCCTTTGCTTGTTCTATCAGCGCAAACCTGCACAAACGACGAAGCGGCGAGGCAGGAAATCCCACGTCGCCGCATCGCATTTCAGTTCATCGATCAGTCCGGAATGACCGCGATGACATCGATCTCCATCAGCCACTGCGGCTGGCCGAGGGCCGACACCACCAGGCCGGTGGAGATCGGGAACACGCCCTTCAGCCACTTGCCGACTTCCTGGTACACCGGCTCGCGGTAGCGCGGGTCGATCAGGTAGGTGGTGGTCTTGACGATGTGCGACAGGTCGCTGCCGGCTTCTTCCAGCAGTTGCTTGACGTTCTTCATCGCCTGTTCGGCCTGGGCACGCGGGTCACCGAGGCCCACCAGGTTGCCCTCGAAGTCAGTACCGACCTGGCCGCGTACGTACACGGTGTTGCCGGCACGCACGGCCTGGCAGAGGTCGTTGTCCAGGGTCTGGTTCGGGTAGGTGTCCTTGGTGTTGAACATGCGGATGCGAGTGTGGGTAGGCATCTCTTACTCCCAGGATGCGGCTTTCGGAACGGAGCCTTCGCGCTGCGAGGCATCCTGATATTCGACATAACGGCGTTGGGTGGCGATGTGGCCGGCCACGTGCTTGGCGTCGTGCCATACGCCCCAGATGAACGAGGAGCCACGGCGCGACAGCCACGGCAGGCCGACGAAGTACACGCCCGGCTCGCGGGAAACGCCGCGCTGGTGCTTGGGCTTGCCCTTGTCGTCGAAGGCGTTCACCTGCAGCCAGTTGAAGTCCACGGCGTAGCCGGTGGCCCAGATGATCGAGGTGATGCCGGCTTCGGCCAGGTCCAGCTGCTGGATCGGGTTGCGGATGCACCCGGCGTCCGGGTAGACCTTGCGGGCTTCCGGTTCGAGCGGCAGGTCGAGGCCGTTCTGCTCGATATAGGCGTCGGCGGCGTCCAGCAGGCCGAGGTAGTTGTCGTCGCCGGCTTTCAGGTTGGCCACCAGGTCGTCCTGGAAGGTCACCTTGCCGTCAGCGAAGGACTTGGTCAGGCCGGTCAGGGTGATGCCCTCGTTGGCCAGACGGCGGAAGTCGATGGTCTCGCCGCCACGGGCACCGCTCACGGCGATGGTCACGTGCTCGCGGCCCGGCTGCACTTCCTCGGCGTCCCACAGACCGAGCACACCCAGCCACCAGACGAAGTCGCGGTTGCGGTAGGAGCGCGGCGGACGGTCATGGGCGCCCACGGAGAGGAAGACTTTCTTGCCGGCGCGGTTCAGCTCGTCGGCGATCTGCACGCCGGAGGAGCCGGCACCGATCACCAGTACGGCGCCTTCGGGCAGCTGCTGCGGGTTGAAGTACTTGGCCGAGTGGATCTGCTGGATGCTCTCGTCCTTCGGCGCGATGGCCGGGATCACCGGGCGCTGGAACGGGCCGGTGGCGGAGACGATGCGCAGAGCCTGGAGAGTGCCCTCGGAGGTTTCCACGGTGAAGCCGGGGCGGCCTTCGTTGCGGGTGACCTTCTTCACTTCCACGCCGGTGCGGATCGGCGCGTTGAACTGCTTGGCGTAGGCGACGAAGTACTCGGCGACCTGCTCCTTGGCCGGGAAGTCATCCGGGCCGACCGGGAATTCCATGTTCGGGAAGCGGTCATGCCAGGCCGGGCCGTTGGCGACCAGCGAGTCCCAGCGGCCGGTACGCCAGGCTTCGGCGATGCGGCTCTTTTCCAGCACGATGTGCGGCACGCCCTGTTGGGTCAGGTGCTCGCTCATGGCCACGCCGGCTTGTCCGGCGCCAACGACCAGCGTGTCGATTTCCAGGTTATCAAGCGACTTCTTGCCGAAGGCGCCTGGATTCAGGTCGGTCATGGCTTGCTTCCTCAGACTCTGATCACGTTTGTTCTTGTTGCGGCTGCGGTGAGCTGTTGGCCGCATTCTGTTCAGAGGCTGTGAATAGCGAAATTATGTTTTTTGTAGTCGCAGGCTAGGGAAAAGCTGCACCCACGCAAACCCCGCGGCTCGCGGGCTGCAGGGGAGGGGGTATAGGATTTTTGGTGGCTGGGGCGACAAATTGGATAGGCAGAATGTGGCTTGTTCGGGCTTGATCCCCCGCCAGCGTCACCTGCGTGTCGCCATCCTGCGGAGGCATTCATCCTGAACGTCTGGCGGATCAGCGGCTTTCCGCCACCGCCTCGATGAACCGCTCCAGCACCAGGTTCGGCCGGCGGCCCTTGCGGGTCACCACGGTCAGCGGGATGTCGTAGTGGAAGCGCTCCGGCCGCAGCGGGCGCAGGCGGCCCTGGGCGACCCAGTCGGCGGCGTAGTGGTCGGGCAGGTAGCCGATGTAGCTGCCGGTGAGAATAAGGAAGGCCATGCCCTCTCGGTCGGAGGCGTTGGCGCTGCCGCGCAGTTCCTGGTGGCGCTCCTGGGCTTCGGCGGGGATGCGGTAGCTGGGCTCCACCGCGTCGCAGGCGTGAATCTCCTCCACCGTGATGCTCGCGTCGTCGCGCTCGAACAGCGGATGCTCCTGGCTGCAGAACAGCAGCGAGCGCTCCTCATAAAGGGCGGAATACTCCAGCCCCGACAGCGGGCTGATGAGCGGCACCACCCCCACATGCAACCGTCCGTCGAGAACTCCCAGCTCGATCTCGTTGGGCGTGGTCATCCCGATGTTGATCCGCACGCCCGGCCCGCTGGCCTTCAGCGCGCGCAGGGCGTGGGTGATGCGCATCTGCGGTAGGGTCACCAGGTTATTGATGATGCCGATGTTCAGCTCGCCGCGCAGGTGCTGGTGCAACTCGTTGACCTCGGCGCGGAAACCCTCCAGCGCCGCCAGCAGCGACTGGGTCGCGCGGTACACCTCGCGGCCCTCGTCGGTCAGCGCGAAGCCCGCCCGGCCGCGCTGGCACAGGCGCATGCCCAGGCGCTTTTCGAGGTCGCCCATGTGCAGGCTGATGGCCGAGCGGCTGATGCCCAGCGTGCTTTCCGCGGCCGAGAAGCTGCCGCACTCGACTATGGTTTTGAAGATGCGCAGCAGGCGGATCTCGAAGTCGCTGACCTGGCCCAGGGAAGGCGCCCGTTGTTTCGCCATTTTAGTTTTACCAATCCGAAACTGAACGTAAGAAGAATAAGCTTTAACTCACGTTAAGTCAGGCCCAATCTACGAGCATCGCACCAGGCCCGACGCGGCCTGCGCGCCCAACAAGACTGTCGTCGAGGACATGCTCCATGAACCAGCAAGTGAACGTCACCCCGTCGGTGGCCAGCGAACTGAACCTGAAGGCCCACTGGATGCCCTTCAGCGCCAACCGCAACTTCCATAAGGACCCGCGCATCATCGTCGCTGCCGAAGGCAGCTGGCTGGTGGACGACCAGGGCCGCAAGATCTACGACAGCCTGTCGGGCCTGTGGACCTGCGGTGCCGGTCACTCGCGCAAGGAAATCGCCGACGCGGTCGCCAAGCAGCTGACCACCCTCGACTACTCCCCGGCCTTCCAGTACGGCCACCCGCTGTCCTTCAAGCTGGCTGAAAAAATCACCCAGCTGACCCCGGCCGGCCTCGACCACGTGTTCTTCACCGGCTCGGGCTCCGAGTGCGCCGACACCTCGATCAAGATGGCCCGCGCCTACTGGCGCCTGAAAGGCCAGGCGCAGAAGACCAAGCTGATCGGCCGCGCCCGTGGCTACCACGGCGTGAACGTCGCCGGCACCGCCCTGGGCGGCATCGGTGGCAACCGCAAGATGTTCGGCCAGCTGATGGACGTCGACCACCTGCCGCACACCCTGCAGCCGGGCATGGCCTTCACCAAGGGCATGGCCGAAACCGGCGGCGTCGAGCTGGCCAACGAACTGCTGAAGCTGATCGAACTGCATGACGCCTCGAACATCGCCGCCGTCATCGTCGAGCCGATGTCCGGTTCCGCTGGTGTACTGGTACCGCCGAAGGGCTACCTGCAGCGCCTGCGCGAAATCTGCGACCAGCACAACATCCTGCTGATCTTCGACGAAGTGATCACCGCCTTCGGCCGTATGGGCAAGGCCACCGGCGCCGAGTACTTCGGCGTGAAGCCGGACATCATGAACGTCGCCAAGCAGGTCACCAACGGTGCCATCCCCATGGGCGCGGTGATCGCCAGCAGCGAAATCTACGACACCTTCATGGGCCAGAACCTGCCGGAATACGCCGTCGAGTTCGGCCATGGCTACACCTACTCCGCGCACCCGGTCGCCTGCGCCGCCGGTATCGCCGCGCTGGACCTGCTGGAGAAAGAGAACCTGATCCAGCAGTCGCTGGAACTGGCTCCTTACTTCGAGAAGGCCCTGCACGGCCTGAAGGGCGCGAAGAACGTCATCGACATCCGCAACTGCGGCCTGGCCGGCGCGATCCAGATCGGCGCCCGTGACGGCGACGCCATCGTGCGTCCGTTCGAAGCCAGCATGAAGCTGTGGAAAGAAGGCTTCTACGTGCGCTTCGGCGGCGACACCCTGCAGTTCGGCCCGACCTTCAACGCCAAGCCCGAGGACCTGGACCGCCTGTTCAGCGCCGTGGGCGACGCCCTCAACGGGGTCGCGTAAGTGAGCGAGCGTCCGAAGGCCGTCCCGACGGTACAGATCGACAACGACAAGGTCCTGGTCACCGAGTGGCGCTTCGCCCCCGGTGCCGAGACCGGCTGGCATCGCCACGGCATGGAATACGTCGTGGTCCCGGTGACCAACGGCGAACTGCTGCTGGAAACCCCCGAGGGCGAGCGCCGCGCGCCGCTGGTCCTGGGTGCGAGCTACACCCGTCAGATCGGAACCGAGCACAACGTGATCAATCCTTGCGATCACGAAGTGGCGTTCATCGAGATCGAGCTCAAGAGCGACGACCACCCGCACAGCCACTGAGTGCGCGGGCACGCGAGAAGGCATGCCGTGCCGAGTCACCTTAGAGTGACTGCCGGCATGCCTTGCAGCCCACGCTTCACCCCGAACAATTCCCTCTCCCTTCAGGGAGAGGGCTGGGGAGAGGGGCTCTTGAAGCCCTTCACCCGAACCACTCAAGCGAGAAGAGACTTCCCATGACCACCGTCAAGCACCTGATCGGCGGCGAGATGATCGCCGACACCGGCCGCACCGCCGACGTCTTCAACCCGTCCACCGGCGAAGCCATCCGCAAGGTCCCGCTGGCCAGCCGTGAAACCGTCCAGCAGGCCATCGACGCCGCCAAGGCCGCCTTCCCGGCCTGGCGCAACACCCCGCCGGCCAAGCGCGCCCAGGTGCTGTTCCGCTTCAAGCAACTGCTCGAAGCCAACGAGCAGCGCATCGTCCAGCTGATCAGCGAAGAACACGGCAAGACCATCGAAGACGCCGCCGGTGAACTCAAGCGCGGCATCGAGAACGTCGAGTACGCCAGCGCCGCCCCGGAAATCCTCAAAGGCGAATACAGCCGCAACGTCGGCCCGAACATCGATGCCTGGAGCGACTTCCAGCCGATCGGCGTAGTCGCCGGCATCACTCCGTTCAACTTCCCGGCCATGGTGCCCCTATGGATGTACCCGCTGGCCATCGCCTGCGGCAACACCTTCATCCTCAAGCCGTCCGAGCGTGACCCGAGCTCCACCCTGCTGATCGCCGAACTCTTCGAAGAAGCCGGCCTGCCCAAGGGCGTGCTGAACGTGGTGCACGGCGACAAGACCGCCGTGGACGCGCTGATCGAAGCCCCGGAAGTGAAGGCCCTGAGCTTCGTGGGCTCGACCCCGATCGCCGAGTACATCTATTCCGAAGGCACCAAGCGCGGCAAGCGCGTACAGGCCCTGGGCGGCGCCAAGAACCACGCCGTGCTGATGCCCGACTGCGACCTGGACAACGCCGTCAGCGCCCTGATGGGTGCGGCCTACGGCTCCTGCGGCGAGCGCTGCATGGCCATCTCCGTGGCCGTTTGCGTGGGCGACCAGATCGGCGACGCGCTGGTCGAGAAGATCGTTCCGCAGATCAAGGCCCTGAAAATCGGCGCCGGCACCAACTGCGGCCTGGACATGGGCCCGCTGGTCACTGGCGCTGCCCAGGCCAAGGTCACCGGCTACATCGATACCGGTGTCGAGCAAGGCGCCCAGCTGCTGGTCGACGGCCGCAACTTCAAGGTGGCCGGTCACGAGAACGGCTTCTTCATCGGCGGCACCCTGTTCGACAAGGTGACCCCGGACATGACCATCTACCAGGAAGAAATCTTCGGCCCGGTGCTCTGCATCGTGCGCGTGAACAGCCTGGAAGAAGCCATGCAGCTGATCAACGACCACGAATACGGCAACGGCACCTGCATCTTCACCCGCGACGGTGAAGCGGCCCGCCTGTTCTGCGACGAGATCGAAGTCGGCATGGTCGGCGTCAACGTACCGCTGCCGGTACCGGTGGCCTACCACAGCTTCGGCGGCTGGAAGCGTTCGCTGTTCGGCGACCTCCACGCCTACGGCCCGGATGGCGTGCGCTTCTACACCAAGCGCAAGGCCATCACCCAGCGCTGGCCGCAGCGCAAGTCGCACGAAGCGGCGCAGTTCGCCTTCCCCAGCAATGGCTGATTGTGAATAAGCGGTAAGAAAAAGGCCGGTCTGATGACCGGCCTTTTTTGTTTCCAGCGGCAGAACTTGTGGATCAGTGGCGCTGAAAAGATGGTACGTAGTTAGGTACAATGTTTCCTCGCACGCCACTGTTCGCCATCGGCGGCAAGGATGACCTTTCATGCAAGTACTCACCTTCACCCAGGCCCGCGCCGATCTGAAGCAGACCATGGACGATGTGTGCCGCGATCACGAACCGGCGGTCATCACCCGCCAGCGCGGCGAGCCGGTGGTGATGATTTCCCTGGAGGACTACAACGGCATGCAGGAGACCCTCTACCTGCTGAGTTCCACTGCCAACGCCAAGCGGCTGCGCGAATCCCTCGACGAGGTGCGCGCAGGCAAGGCTCAGGTCAAGGAGCTGACCGTTGAACGTGAAGTCGAAAAGCCGTAACAAGTCGACCGCCCGAGGCTCCATCAGTGTTGCCTTCACCAGCCATGGCTGGGAGGACTATCAGTTCTGGGAGCAGGGTGATGCGGATGTCTTCCGCGTCATCAACGAGCTGATCGAGGAGTGCCGGCGTACGCCGCACAAAGGTACGGGCCGGCCTGAGCCGTTGAAGGGCGATCTGTCCGGGTTCTGGTCGCGCCGCATCACCCGTGAGCACCGCCTGATCTACTTCTTCGAGGGCGAGGTGCTGACGATCCTGCAGTGCCGATACCACTACGACAAATAGGGCCGCTGATGCGGCCCTTCTTCTTTTCCGGCTAGTCACGCCAGGCCAACTGAGGAACTTCTTCCCAGCGTATCCACAGGTCGCCTTGCCAGTTCAGCAGCATCAGGCGGCGGGCGTCCCAGGTGAGAAGGACGCGGCGGGGTGTTTCGGATGCCGCGGTGTGCTGGTCACGCAGGGTGGGGAGGACGTCCTGGGTGAGCCAGCGGTCGAGGGCTTCGAGTTCGGGGTGGCCGAAGCGCAGCAGGGCCTTGTAGAGGGCGGCTTCGCTGAGCATCACGGTTTCTTCGTCGCTGCCGGTGCTGTAGGCGAGGCGGACGGTGCGGATTTCGTGGGGGTAGAAGCGGTGGTGGATGCTGTGGGGGAAGCGGTAGGCGACGAGGCGGGCGATGTCGCGGGCGGCGAACCAGGGTTGGTTGTCGATCAGGACGCCGCGCAGTGGGCGGTTGTAGCGGGTGAAGAAGGTTGGGGTGTAGGTGTTGTGCATAAGTGGAACTCCCATTGATTGAAGTAGCCGCCACCTGTGTCGCCAAACAAAGGGAGGCAGATCACGCGGGGTTGGCGAACCGGTCAACAGGAAACCCGGCAGACACAGAGGTCTCCCCGCGCGATCCGCCATAAGCGTTGCAGAAATTTCTGCAGGGTGCGCGGGGGCCTACAAAAACATTCGCTGTTTTCGTAAGCACCTGTGGGCGCTATCGCGCCTGTTGCACTTGGGTCGCCAAACCCAGGTCACGGATGTGACTGGGCGAGAATAGGAATGCCAGGGATACCCAACAAGCAGCCGTTTCCGGCTTGCCTGTAGGAGCGAGCTTGCTCGCGAACCGCCCTGCGCAGGCATCCCCTTGTAGGAGCGGGCCATGCCCGCGATCGCGCGCATGGCGCGCTCCTACAGGTCAGCTCCGGTGTTTCGGTATACGTCGGAGCGGAGTTTGTCCGCGATGCTTTCAGGTTGGGTGTTACGCGCCGCTTCGGCGTGCGCGCGGAATCCTTGTTTCGCCCCCTCGGGCGACCTTCTTTGGCAAACGCCCCAAAGAAGGCAAAGGTCTTGCCCCGGACATCCGGTTTTTCGCTTGGGGCGAAAAATTCCCTCGTTGAATCGGAGTTTCAGGGGCACGCGCTGACGGGCCATCCCTGGCCCGACAGCGCTCTCGCGACATCCATGTCGCTCAACCCCTGAAACTCCAATTCAACGAGGCCTCCTGAACGGGGCGATTCGGAGTGCGCTGGTGTTTCTCTGGAAGTCTTTCAGAGCCGAAGCCGGTTGTCCGTGGTGGGGGCGGTGCGAGGCTGTCGCGGGGGGGGCCCGTTCTTACAGGAGAATGACGCGGCTCGTGTAGGAGCGGGCCATGCCCGCGATCCGCCGGCAGGGCCGGCGGTGGGAGCAGGCGCGAGGATCAGCCCAGCTGCTTCTTCAGGTAGATCCGCTGATGCCCCGGCGGGCAGTCTTCGAGGACGCCCATGCGCTCGAAGCCCTGCTTCTCGTAGAAGCCGGGGGCCTGGAAGCTGTAGGTGTAGAGGAACAGGCCGACGCAGCCGCGGCGGCGGGCTTCGTCTTCGGCCAGGGCGATGAGCTGGCTGCCCAGGCCGCTGCCGCGCTGGTCGTCCTGCAGCCAGAGGTAGTCGATGTAGAGCCAGCCCATGCCGGACTGGCCGAACATGCCGCCGACCACTTCGCCGTCTTCGCTGCGGGCGTAGAGTTCGAAGTCGTCGTAGGTGTTGCTGCGGCCCATCTGCCCCAGGTTGTAGGCAAGCAGGCCCTTGACCACGACGTCGCGGGCTTGCGGGTCGATGCCGAGGGTGAAATCGAATGGGGTTTGCATGGTGCCCTCCGGATTGGCGAAGGCGACCAGTCTAGGGAGATGCTGCCACGATGGGTAGGCACCTTTGGTAGCGGCGGGCGTGCAGGGACGGATAGTGCTGCACGCTCAGAGCAGTTCCTTGCGCGTGGTGTTGATCAATTGCAGCTGCGTGTCGCGGAAGAAAAGGTAGCGATAGGCACCGTTGTTCGGGCCGTACATCCAGGTTTCCAGCTGCGGCTGTCCGGGGATGAATTTGCCGTCCGGTCCGCGCCTTGGCTTTGTGGGCGGTGTGACGACACGCTTGTCCGGCTGCCCGCACTTGGCGAGCACTTCGTCCATCGGGTCGCCTTCGTTGATCAGGCTGGTGCCGCAGCGCAGGGTGCCGGCGTGGGCGGTACCGGCGGCCAGGGTGAGGAGCAGGGCTATCAGCCAGGGGCGCATGGGGCGACTCCGTTGCAGGTTCAAGGCCCACCCTAACGACCGGAAAGTGACGCTGCATTGAGCTGACGCAGGCTCAACGCACCGGGCCGGCATTGCGCACGTACAAGTCCTTCCCGCCAGTATTGCCGATGCCCCGCGCCTGCAATTCGAAGCGCTTGGGGTGGCCCTTGATCAGGTCGCTCAGCTTCTTGAAGCCGTACAGGCGCGGATCGAAAGCCGGCTGCAGCTTGCTGATGTTCTGTCCCAGGGCTCCCAGTTGCACCCAGTCATCGTCGTCGCCGTCGATGTCGTCGAGCACCTTGGCGA
Source organism: Pseudomonas sp. LABIM340 (assembly GCF_040017195.2). Classification (NCBI taxonomy): domain Bacteria; kingdom Pseudomonadati; phylum Pseudomonadota; class Gammaproteobacteria; order Pseudomonadales; family Pseudomonadaceae; genus Pseudomonas; species Pseudomonas sp. LABIM340. The sequence goes on from NZ_CM200227.1 coordinate 140,588, forward strand.
TGAAGTCCAGCGGCACCTTCTGCGACTTGGGTTTGCTGGCGGGCCTGGGCGCTTCGGCGGTGCTCGGGGCGGCAGCCTTGTCAGCGGTCGGCGTGGGCTCCGCTGCGGGTTCGGGCGCTGCGCGGAGGATCTCGGTGTAGATGAACTTGTCGCAGGCGGAGACGAAGGGCCTGGGCGTCTTTTCCTCGCCGAAGCCGTAGACGGTCAGGCCCTCTTCGCGCAGGCGTGCGGCCAGCCGGGTGAAGTCGCTGTCGCTGGAAACCAGGCAGAAGCCGTCGAAGCGACGGGTGTAGAGCAGGTCCATGGCGTCGATGATCAGCGCGCTGTCGGTGGCGTTCTTGCCGCTGGTGTAGGCGAACTGCTGCATGGGCTGGATGGAGTGGTCCAGCAGCACCTGCTTCCACTTGCCCAGGTTGGGCTTGGTCCAGTCGCCATAGATGCGCTTCACGCTGGCGACGCCGTACTTGGCGATCTCCTCGAACAGCCCTTCGACGATGGCGGCGGGGGCATTGTCGGCGTCGATCAGGACGGCGAGATGGGTCTGCTGGCGAGGGGAGGGAGACTTGTTGGCCATGCTGCATCCTTTCCATGCGGTCCATGGACCTTAATCGGCTTCATCGCGGGATGCCAGCCGTGGGGATGTCGCGGTGGCCCCGCGACGGCTCAGGCCTGAGCGAACTCGCACTTGTCCCGCCCGCTGCGCTTGGCGTCCAGCAGGGCGGCGTCGGCGCGGCTGAGGGTCTGGGAGTAGCTTTCGCCCGGATGGTGCTCGGCGACGCCGAAGCTGGCGGTGACGGACAGGGCGTTGGTGCCCACGCGCACGGCCAGACAGCGGATGTCGTTGCGCACGCGCTCGATGATGGCGGCGGCGTCAGCCAGGCGGGTGTCAGGGAGGATCAGCAGGAATTCCTCGCCACCCCAGCGGCCGCAGAGGTCGTACTGGCGCAGGGCGGATTCCATGGCGCGGCCGATTTCCACCAGCACGCGGTCGCCCACTTCGTGGCCCCAGGTGTCGTTGACCTGCTTGAAGCGGTCGACGTCGAGCATGGCCAGCACGTAGGACTCGCCGTGGCGCTGGGCGCGTTCGCTTTCCTCGCGCAGGCGCTCCATCAGCAGGCGGCGGTTGGCGATGCCGGTGAGGGTGTCGTGGGTCGAGGCTTCCTTCAGCGCGATGTTCAGGTCGCGCATCATGTCCTGGTAGCGGTCGGAGATGCGCGCGACCTTTTCCAGCTGGCGCAGCTGCTTGTGGTAGCGCTCGGACAGCGTGCTGTTCTGCTGCCGGGCCATGGACTGGAAACCGTCGGAAATCCGCGCGATGCGCTCCAGGCGCGCGAGCTGGTCGAGGGATTGCTGGTGCTTCTGGTACAGGGCCTCGCGCAGGGGGTGCCCTTCGTACTGGGGGGCGGCCAGCAGCTCTTCGATCAGCAGGTCCAGCTCGCGCTCGCTAGTCATGGCTCTTACTCGTCGTAGGCTTGGATGACGAACGGGAAGGTACAGTCCTCGCGGAACTCCTCGGCCAGTTCGGCGACGCGCTCGTTGCGTCGGTCGTAGTGCCACGCCACTCGGGTGGTGCGGCCCTGGCCGTGGGCTTCCTCGAGCAGGTCGAAGATGTCCATCATGGCCTTGATCGAGCTGGTGTTGAGGTACAGCAGGCGCAGGTCGAGCTCCAGCGGGCGCTGTTCCTGGGTGAGGAAGCGTTCGACCCACTCGATGACCTGGCCGAACAGTTCAAAGGAATTCTCCGGGTAGGAGTCGCCCTGCATCGCGAGGATGCCGGCCTGCCAGTCGCCGTGGATCTGCGGGGTGGATTGGGTTCCGGTGACGTTGAGATCGCTCATGTCGGGTCTTCCTGAATTTCGCGGTTCAGATCACGGCGCGCAGGCTGAAGAAGGCGCGGCCGTCGGGTTGTTCGGTGAGGGAGGTCTTGAGCGGCGCGCTGGACTTGCGGGCGATGTCCAGCAGGCCAAGTCCTGCTCCGGTGGGGGCTTCGGCGTCGCGCGGGCGGCGCAGCTGTTCCTTGTAGGCCGCCTTGAGCTGGACCTTGTCGAGCCCGGCGATGCCTTCGATGCTGCGCACCAGGCCCTGGCCGTCGGCCAGTTCCACCAGGTTGCCGGCAGAGACCACGTAGTGGCCTTCGTCATCGCGGGCAATCGCCACGGTGGCCGAGGCTTCCTGCTCGTTGTAGCCGCGCTGGGTGGCGTAGTGGCGGATGTTCTGGGTCATCTCGATGTAGACGGCGAACACGTCCATCGCTTCGCTGGGGTGCGCCTGCTCGGCCTGCAGGTAGTTGCGCAGCGCGTGGCCGATTTCCTCGATCAGGCTGCGCGAGATGGGCCCGTTGAAGCAGAGCAATATGCGTTGCCGGGTGAAGCTCTCGCGCATGGCCAACAGATCTAGCGATTCCATGGATTAACCCCTAGTCGAAGCGGAAAGAGAGAATGGTGATGTCGTCGCGCTGCGGCTGCTCGCCCTGGTAGTGGGCGAGGGTAGCGGCGAACACGTCGGCCTGCTCGGCCAACGGTCGGCGCGCATGGTTGCGCAGCAGGTCGGCGAAGCGGCTGTTGCCGAAGCCGAAGCCGTGCTCGCCGCCGGCCTGGTCGAGGAAGCCGTCGGTGCACAGGTAGTAGGTCCAGCCGGTTTCCATCGGGATTTCCACGTCCTGATAGTCGCCCTGGCGCTTGTCGCCGATGGCGCGGCGCGCGCCCTTGTATTCGCGCACTTCGCTGCCGTCGCTGGCGAACAGGGAAATCTTCGCGCCGGAGAAGTGCAGCAGCTTGCGCTGATGGTCGACGCGCACCAGGCCGGCGTCCATGTTGGTGGCCAGCGAGTGGGTGAACTCTTCCTGGCCGAGCATGCCGCGCATCACGTGGTCGGTCTCGTGCAGGATGGCCGCCGGGTCGTGGCTCTTCACGCTGTCGATGGCGTGGTCGATGGCCGCCAGGGCGAGCATGGTCATCAGTGCGCCGGGCACGCCGTGGCCGGCGCAGTCGACCACGCCGATCAGGCTGTCCTGCGGGCCTTCGCGGTAGATGTAGAAGTCGCCGCCGACCACGTCGCGGGGTTTCCACAGGACGAAATGGTGCTCGCCCAGGGACGCCTGCAGCTGGCGGTCGGGGAGGATGGCGCGCTGGATCAGGCTGGCGTAGTCGATGGAGTCGCCGATCTTCTTCTGCGCGGCGGCCATCTCGCGGTTGGCCGCTTCGAGGGCCTGGGTGCGCTGCTGGACCTTGTCCTCCAGCTCCTCGGTGTGCCGGCGGACCTGGTCGGCCATGCTGGCGAAGGCGCTGGACAGCTCACCGATCTCGTCCGGACGGGTACGCGGCAGCGGGCTGTCATATTGCCCGGCGGCGATCGCCTTGGCCGATTGCTTGAGGCCGCGCAAGGGGCGCAGCACCAGCAGGTCGACGGTGTAGGCGAAGCCGATCAGGAGGATCGCCAGCAGCCCGGCGAGGGTGCCCACCAGCGGCCAGATCCAGCGGCTGTCGAGTACCTGCGCGGCGTGCAGGTCGATGGCGCTGAGCACGTGCCAGCGCAACTGCGGGATGTAGGCGGTGGCGATCAGCTGTTCCTTGCCGTCGATGGTGCCCCACATGGTTTCCACTTCACCGGGGTTGGTCTCCGCCTGGCGCAGGGTCTGGCGCAGCGCGGTGCGTTCCTGGTCATTGGCCAGCAGGTCGTAGACGTGGTGCTTGGCCTGGCCGCTGGAGCCGGAGTTGTAGGCGATCAGGCGGGTGTCCGGGTGCGCCTGGATGGCGCCCTCGGGGTCGACGATCATCGGCGTCACCCCGGCCTCGCGGCGCGAGATGAACTGGTCGAGGAACTCGGTGAGGTCGAGGCCGCCGCCGGCCAGGCCGACTTTCTCGTTGCCGGCGCGCACCACCATGTTGAACCAGACCTTGGTGACCTTGAGCTTCTCGTTGTAGTCGACGTTGATGTTGTACAGCTCGTCGCGCGCGAGGGTGTCGAAGTACCAGGAATCCTTGGGGTCGTCCCGGCTCAGGGTGTAGCGCGGGGAGTTGGACAGCGGTGAGCTGGAGTCGTTGAAGTAGTAGTGGCGCGAGGAGTCCACCACGACGAAGTAGGAGTAGTTGTGCTGGTCCGCGCGGAAGCCCTCGGCTTCGCGGAAGAACAGTGCCCGGCGCGCCGGGTCGTTCTCTGACAGCAGCCAGTCCTGCGTCACCACGGACTCGGCCAGGCGCCGCGAGAGCGCCAGCTCGCGGATCACCGGCGCGATGATCTTCTGCTGGTTGAGCAGCGTGAAGTTTCTCGCGAAGGCGAGGCCGAAATGCGTGCGGATGTCCTCCATGGCTTTCCAGCCCAGCATGACTGCCGGTACCAGCGCCAGGAGACAGGCGATGAGCAATGCCATCACCGATTTGCCGCGCAACCCCCATCTTGCCGCCATGGCTATCTTGTTTCCCCGTGTCGCCCGCCGTGTGCCGGTCTTTTGGCGAAAGCTCAATTGTGCATTTTGTATACGGGCACAATCAAACCAAATTGATATCGAATCGCCATATTATTGGCGCCGGTCAATTGGCCTGAGTCTAGACCCTGTGTGAAAAGCCGCTCGGCGGTGCGGGATGATTCCCGCAGAACTAGACGCGGTTCCCACTTCCGCTCTGGCGCGCCTGCTGTAGGAGCGAGCCTGCTATGCGCTCCAGCGGCAGGACTTCCTTTGCCGCGCCCAGCTCTACTGCCTCGCGCGGCATGCCGTAGACCACGCAGGTGGCCTCGTCCTGGGCGACGGTGTGGCCGCCGGCCTGACGGATCGCCTGCAAGCCGCGGGCCCCATCCTTGCCCATGCCGGTGAGCAGGGCGGCGATGAGGTTGCGCCCGGCGCAGCGGGCGAGGGAGTTGAACATCACGTCCACGGCCGGCCTGTGGCCATTCACCGCAGCCTCGCGGTGCAGGCGCACGACGTAGTTGGCGCCGCTGCGCTGCACCTCCATATGGAAGTCGCCGGGGGCGAGCAGCACGTGGCCGGGGAGGATGCGGTCGCCGTCGCGGGCTTCTCGTACTGACAGGCGCGTCTGACGGTCCAGTCTGTCAGCGTAGGACTTGGTGAAACCCGGCGGCATGTGCAGCGTGACCACGGTGCCGGGGCAGTCCGGCGGCAGGCCCAGCAGGACTTCCTTGATCGCCTCGGTACCGCCGGTGGAGGCGCCGATGGCGAAGATCTTCTCGGTACTCAGCAGCGGCGCGCTGCTCATTGCCGGTGCGTCGGACGATGCGACGGGACGAGCGCGGGGCAGGCGCGCGCGGGCGGCGGCCTTGAGCTTGGCGCAGATTTCCTCGGCGTAGGCCTGCATGCCCTCGGCGATGCCCAGGCGCGGCTTGGCGATGAAGTCGATGGCGCCCAGTTCCAGCGCGCGCAGGGTCGCTTCGGAGCCCTTCTCGGTGAGCGAAGAGATCATCAGCACCGGGGTCGGCCGGCCCTTCATCAGCTTGTCGAGGAAGGTCAGGCCGTCCATGCGCGGCATTTCCACGTCGAGGGTGATGACGTCCGGCGAGTGCTGCTTGATCAGGTCGCGGGCGACGAAGGCGTCGGGCGCCGCGCCCACCAGCTGCAGCTCCGGGTCGTTGTGGATGATGTCCTTGAGCAGGCTGCGAATCAGCGCCGAGTCGTCGACGATCAGGACTTTGACGGCCATCGGGCGTCCCTCCTTTCAGAACAGGTCGATGCTCCCGCCGCGCTCCCGACGGGACAGTTGCTGGCAGTACTGCCGCTCGCGCTGCAGCACCGTGTCGTTGGCCAGGGTGCGCAGCTTGCGCACCAGCACCCGGCCGCTGCCGGGGAAGAAATAGACCTTGCGCGGGTGCACGTCGAGCAGGTCCTGGGCGGCCAGCGGGATGCCCTCGTCCTCCAGGTACTGCAGGACGAACTCGACGTTGCGCTGGCCGACGTCGGCGCTGAGGTTCTTCAGCACGGAGCCGCCGCCGAACACCTTGGCCTCGAAGTACCGGCGCTGGCCCCCGCGGCGCATCAGGCCGTTGATCAGCAGGTCCATGGCGTGTACGCCGTAGCGCCCGGAATTGGACATCAGGCCGTGTACGCCGGTGTCGCCGGGCAGCATGAAGTGGTTCATGCCGCCCAGCCCGCTGCTGCGGTCGCGCAGGCAGACGGAAACGCAGGAGCCGAGCACCGTGACCAGCATCACCGGTTCGGCGGTGACGTAGCACTCGCCGGGCAGCAGCTTCACCGCCTCCATGCCGAAGCGCGGATCGTAGTAGCGATTGGGCTGGTCCAGGGCTGCGCCCATCACTGGCTCCCTACCGCCTGGTAGGTGGTGCGTCCCACCGAGCGCACCAGGTGGCTGGCGTGGACGAAGTTTTCCGAGTGCCCGGCGAAGAACAGCCCGCCGGGCCGCAGCAGGCGCACCATGCGTTCGAGCAGGCGGGTCTGGGTCGGCTTGTCGAAATAGATCATCACGTTGCGGCAGAAGATTGCGTCCAGGCCGCCGGCAATGCCCCAGTCGCGGTCGAGCAGGTTGATCTGCCGGTAGTCGATCATCTGCCGCAGCTCGCGCACCACCCGCGCCTTGCCGGCGTTGCCGCCGGTGCCGCGGAGGAAGAAGCGCTTCTTCTGCGCGGGGCTCAGCGCCTCGAGGCGCTCCAGCGGGTAGATGCCCTGGCGCGCCTGGCCGAGCACGCCGGTGTCGATGTCCGAGGCGATCAGCTCGATGGGCGGGGCGAAGCTGCCCAGTGCGTCCACCAGGGTCATGGCCATGGAATAGGGCTCCTCGCCGGTGCTCGAGGCCGTGGACCAGAAACGCAGCGGCTGGTGCTCCTGCAATTGCTCAGCGGCGAAGCGGCCGAGGTGGTCGAAGTGATGCTTCTCGCGGAAGAAGGCGGTGAGGTTGGTGGTCAGCGCGTTGACGAACTGCTGCCACTCCTCCTCGTGGTTCTCCAGGTAGGCGAAGTACTCGGCGAAGCTGCCCAGCCGCAGGCTGCGCAGGCGCCGCGAAAGGCGGCTGTAGACCAGCTGCTGCTTGTTCTCCGAGAGGCTGATGCCGGCGTGCCGGTAGAGGCGCTCGCGCACCTGCTGGAAGTCCCGGCGGGTGTAGTGGAATTCGTGCTCGGGGGCGGGCAGGTTGATCGACATCGGGTTGTCTCGGTGGTGAGCAGGTTGCGTAGGGCGCATCACCCGGCACGGGTTATCCGCCGCGTTGGCGGATAACGCCTGTGGCGTTATGCGCCCTACATCATTGGGTGGTTCGGGAACCTTCTGCGCGGGGTTTTACCCTCTCCCTAACCCTCTCCCTGAAGGGAGAGGGTTAGGGAGAGGGGCTTTGCATGGCTCAGAGCCCATCCCAGACCATCCCTGGTCCGCGCGCGGCGGCCGACCCTCCCATTGCTCCGGCCGCCGCCATCCCTCAGCCCCGCCCGATCAGAACTCTTCCCAGTCTTCCTCTTTGCCCTTGGCGCGTACCGCTGCCTTGGCCACGCCGCGGGCGGCGCGCGAGGTGTGCGCGGCCGGCTCGGCGCGGGCCGGGCGGGCGGAAGCCAGCGGCACCACGGTGGCGGCGATGGACTCGAGCTTGAACACCCCGACCTGCTGGTTGAGCATGCCGGCCTGCTCCTGCAGGGCCTCGGCCGAGGCGGCGGCTTCTTCCACCAGCGCGGCGTTCTGCTGGGTCATCTCGTCCATCTGCGACACGGCGCCGTTCACTTCCTCGATGCCGCTGCTCTGCTCGGCGGAAGCGGCGGCGATCTCGGCCATGATGTCGGTGACGCGCTTGATCGCCACCACGATGTCACTCATGGTCTGGCCGGCCTGGGCGACCAGGCTGTTGCCGCTCTCGACCTTGTCCACCGAGTCGTTGATCAGCGTCTTGATCTCCTTGGCGGCGGCGGCGGAGCGCTGCGCCAGGGTGCGCACCTCACCGGCCACCACGGCGAAGCCGCGGCCCTGCTCGCCGGCGCGCGCCGCTTCAACCGCGGCGTTGAGTGCGAGGATGTTGGTCTGGAAGGCAATGCCGTCGATCACCCCGATGATGTCGGCGATCTTGCGAGCCGAGTCGTTGATGGCCGACATGGTGCCCACCACCTTCTGCACCACGCTGCCGCCTTCGGTGGCGACTTCGGAGGCGTTCACCGCCAGCGAGTTGGCCTGGCGGGCGTTCTCGGCGTTGAGCTTCACGGTGCTGGTCAGCTCTTCCATGCTCGACGCGGTTTCTTCCAGGCTGGAGGCCTGCTGCTCGGTGCGGGTGGAGAGCTCGGCGTTGCCGCTGGCGATTTCGCTGGCGGCAGTGTGGATGGTGTCGGCCGCTTCGCGAATCTGCCCGAGCATGCGCGACAGGCTCTGTGCGGTCTCGTTGGCGTAGTCCTTGAGCTCGCCGAAGGTGCCCTGGTAGTCGGCGTCGATGCGCTGGGTCAGGTCGCCTTGGGCCAGTGCGCCGAGTACGCGGGTGACGTCGCGCAGGCCCTTGTCGGCGGTGTCCACCAGGTTGTTCAGGCCGGTGGCGATCTTCAGGAAGAAGCCTTCCTTGTTCGAGGCCTCGATGCGTTTGGTGAAGTCGCCGGCGACGGCGGCGTCCACCAGTTGCGAGACTTCCTGCTCGGCGCGGAATTCTTCGGTGCGGTCGGTCCACTGCACGGCCGAGCCCAGGCGCTCGCCGGCATCGTTGAATACCGGCACCACGTCCAGGGCGAAGCGCCGACCTCCGAGGTTCAGTTCGGCCTTATGCCGCGCGGTGAGGTGCGCGAGCATGCCGCGCTGGTGCGCCGGGTTCTTGTGGAACATGTCGATGTTGGCACCCATCAGGCGGCTGGCGTTGAAGTTCGGCAGCTGCTTGCGGATGTCGGCCTCGGCGTTGCCGAGCATCTCGGTCACCGTGCGGTTCATGTAGATGATCTCGAGGTCGTTGTTGGCGATCATCACGTTGGCCGAGACGTTATCCAGCGCGCTCTTGATCCGCGCGTTGTACTCGGCGGCATCGGCGTTGGCCTTGAGGCTGTCGCGCACGCCGTCGATGGCCTCGGTGATGATGGCCTTCTTGCCCGGCAGGCGGTCCATGTCCACCGAGTAGTCGCCCTTGCCGTAGGCGGTGACGGTGGCGACGACGCGCATTTTCACCGCGATGTGCGCGGCGACCAGGTCATTGATGCCCTTGGCGATGCGCGCCGGGCGGCCGGCGAACTTGTCCACCGGGATCACCTCGTCGATCCAGCCCAGCTCGTGCTGGCGGGTCATCTCCACCAGGCCGGCCTCCAGGGCTTCCACCTGGGCCTGCTCGGCGCGCTGTTCGCGCAGGTTGCGCTGGATGCTGCGCAGCCCGTCGTAGAGGCGCTCGTAGCCGGCGGCCGGGGCTTCGCCGATGGCGACGTCGAGGTTGCCGTCCACCAGGCTGTGGAGGAGGGCGGTGATGCGGTCGGCGCGTTGCTGCGCCACGGCGTGTGCGTTGAACAGACCCATGTTGATTATCCTCGGTCGCGATCAGGCGGCGGTTTCGTCGACCAGCGCCATTTCACGGCTGGTCATGAGTTTTTCGATGTCCACCAGGATGAGCATCCGCTCACCGGCGGTGGCCAGGCCCAGCAGGTACTCGGTGTCGAAGCTGGCGGCGAATTCGGGGCGCGGCTTGATCTCCTCGCCGGCCAGGGCGATCACGTCGGAGACCGAATCCACCACCGCACCGACGATGCGTCGGCCGACGTTGAGGATGATCACCACGGTGAACTGGTCGTAGCTGATGTCGGCCAGGTTGAACTTGATGCGCAGGTCGACGATGGGAACGATCGCCCCGCGCAGGTTGATCACGCCCTTGATGAAGGCGGGGGCGTTGGCTATCGCTGTGACCTGGTCGTAACCACGGATTTCCTGCACGCGCAGGATGTCGATGGCGTATTCCTCGCGGCCCAGGGTGAAGGTCAGGTACTCCTGCACCGGGCTGCTCGCCGCGTGGGCTTCAGCTGCGCTCATGGGTGGATTCTCCTTGTGCTGCCAGACGCGGCAGGGCATCGACATCGAGGATCAGGGCGACGCTGCCGTCGCCCATGATGGTGGCGCCGGCGATCCCGTCGATCCGGCGGAAGTTCTGTTCCAGGCTCTTGATCACCACCTGCTGCTGGCCGACCAGCTCGTCCACCTGCAGGGCGAAGCTCTTGCCTTCGGATTCGAGGATCACCACGATCCCCTGCTCCGGCGGCACCGGCGCCGCGCCGATGCGCAGCAGCTGGTTGAGGGAGAACAGCGGCAGGTATTCGCCGCGCACGCGGATCACCGTCGATTCCTCGCCGGCCAGGCCGCGCACGTCGTCGGCGCGGGCCTGCAGGGACTCGACGATGTAGGTCAGCGGCACCACATAGTTGACCTTCTCCACCGCGACGATCAGGCCGTCGAGGATGGCCAGGGTCAGCGGCAGGCGGATGCACATGCGGGTGCCCATGCCCGGCGCGGAATCGATGTCGATCCGCCCGCCCATGGCCTGGATGTTGCGCCGCACCACGTCCATGCCCACGCCCCGGCCGGACAGCTCGGTGACCGCTTCGGCGGTGGAGAAGCCGGGCATGAAGATCAGTTGCCAGACGTCCGCGTCGGTCATCCCGTCGTGTACGGCCAAGCCCTTTTCGCGCGCCTTGGCGAGGATGCGCTCGCGGGACAGGCCACGGCCGTCATCGGAGATTTCCACCACCACGCTGCCGCCCTGGTGGCTGGCGGCGAGCTTCACCGAACCCTGTGCCGGCTTGCCGGCGGCCAGGCGTTCGGCGGGCGTCTCGATGCCGTGGTCGATGCTGTTGCGGACGATGTGGGTGAGCGGGTCGCTGAGCTTCTCGATGACGCTCTTGTCCAGCTCGGTGTGCTCGCCCTGGAGGATCAGTTCGACCTGCTTGCCCAGGCGCGCGGAGGTGTCGTGCACCAGGCGCGGGAAGCGGCTGAAGATGAAGCTGATCGGCAGCATGCGGATCGACATCACCGATTCCTGCAGGTCGCGGGTGTTGTGCTCCAGTTGCGCCAGGGCCTGCTGCAGGCGTTCGAAGTGGGTGGGGTCGAGATCCTCGCTGAGCTGGCTGAGCATGGCCTGGGTGATCACCAGCTCGCCCACCAGGTTGATCAGGCTGTCGATCTTCTCGACGCTGACGCGGATGGAGCTGGACTCGCTGTCGGTGCGGGCAGCTGGCTTGGCAGCAACGGCGGGCGCGGCCTTGGGCTGCTCGCTTGGTGTTGCAACCACTGCGGCGGCCGTGGGGGCGCCGGGTGCCTTGTCGAAGATGCCGTAGGGCTCGACGGGTTTGGCGTCCGGCACGCCGGGTGCGTCGTCGAAGAAACCGAAGTCGTCGTCGCTGCTGGCAGCGGTTTCAGGCGTGCCGGGCGCATCGTCGAAGAAACCGAATGCATCGTCTTCGCTGGCGCCGTCTTCAGCCGCCGCGGGGGCGTTGCCGAACAGGCCGAAGCCGTCATCGGCGGCCGTTGCGACAGACTCCGCCAGCCAGGCGCGCAGGCGTGCCACGGTGGCGGCCACCGGGACGTCCGGGTCGGGCACCTGGCTGCGGTGCGCGTCGAGCAGGCGCTGCAGGACGTCGCGGGCTTCGAGGAACACGCCGATCATGTCCACGTGCAGGGCGGTCTGCCCGCAGCGGATGCGGTCGAGCAGGGTTTCCAGCTCGTGGGTCACGGCAGTCAGGTCGTCGAAACCGAACATGCCGCTGGAGCCCTTGATCGAGTGGGCTGCGCGGAAAATGCCATTGAGCGTCTCGGCGTCCGGCTGATCGAGGTCGAGCCCGATCAGCAGGAGTTCGAGGGTCGCCAGGTGCTCGTCGGTTTCCTCGAAGAACACCTGGAGGAACTGCTCCATTCCAGTGGCCATCGGCGATACCCCTAGGGCAGGACCTTGCGGGTGACTTCGAGCAGTTTCGGCGGGTCGAACGGCTTGACCAGCCAACCGGTGGCGCCCGCGCTCTTGCCCTGCTGCTTCATGGCGTCGCTGGATTCGGTGGTCAGCATCAGGATCGGCGTGCCGCGGTAGCCGGCCATGTCGCGCAGGCTGCGGATCAGCGTCAGGCCGTCCATGTTTGGCATGTTCTGGTCGGTGAAGACCAGGTTGTAGGTTTTGCGCTGGGCCTTGCCCAGGCCGTCCTTGCCGTCCACGGCCTCGTCCACCTCATAGCCGGCGGACTTGAGCGTGAAGCTCAGCATCTGCCGGATGGAGGCCGAGTCATCGACGATCAGAATCTGCTTTCCCATTGCGTTGGTTCTCCTCGGATTGCAATGCGTTTGCTGGTTGCCAGGCGCGCAAGTGCTCGCGCCATCCCGGCGCGCGGAAAATGGTGTGGGGGGCTCAGCCGATCAGGGCGAGGTTGGCCAGGTATTCGAAGACGGACTGCAGCATGTCGGGGCTCCTGCGTTGCCTTCAGGTCAGAACAGTTCCACCTCGCCAGCGCTGAGGCTGGTCTGGGCGACCGGGTTGCTCAGGGGGCGGCCGAGCTCGGCGACTTCGCCGCGCAGGCGTTCGCTCCACTCGCCGGGTTCACGACCATCCAGCGTTCCCAGGCCGACGGCGAGCGCGCCAATGCGGGCGCTGTGCTTGCCGACCTGGCCGAGCAGCTGGCTGCTCATGTCCTGGAACTGCAGGGCAGTGACCGCGGCGTTGACGCCGTCGCCCACTTCCAGGGAGATGCGGTCCAGCTCCTGCACCACCTTCACGGTGTGCTGGTTCATCGCGTCGAGTTCGTCGAGCATGTGCTGGATCTTCTGGCGCGAATCCAGGGCGAAGGTCATGTCCTTGTCGGCCAGCTGGCTGATGGCGCCTTCGGCGTCCTTGATCTCGCGGTAGACCACGTCGACGTGCTCACGAATGGCCTGGGAGAAATGCGTGGAGCGGGTCGACAGCGCGCGCACTTCGTCGGCCACCACGGCGAATCCACGGCCGCTCTCGCCGGCGCGGGCGGCCTCGATGGCGGCATTGAGGGCCAGCAGGTTGGTCTGCTTGGCGATGGCGTCCATGTCCTGGGTGGACTGCAGGATCTCGGCGATCTTGTGCGTCACGCGGTCCATGCGTTCCACCAGTTGCTGCGAGGTACGGCTGGTCTCCAGGGTGGCTTCGACGAACAGCCCGAGGGTTTCCTGGGTGGCGTGGATGAAGCGCTGGAAGTCGATGTCACCGTCCATGTGGCCGCGCCCGTCGTAGCGTTCGATCAGCGAGTGGGACAGGCCGCGCTGGGTGTCGATTCGCTCGGCGAGGGCGTGGAAGCTGTCGGTGAGCTGGCGGATGGCCTGGTGCAGGAGGTTGTCGATCTGGTGGGTGTGGCCGTTGAGCGAGGCGAGGTGGCCTTCCAGGGCTTCCTGCAGCGGGCGCCAGTGCGGCAGCTCGTCGTTCTGCAGGGTGACGGCCTGCGCATCGATGGCGGCCTTGCTGGCGCCGCCCAGCAGGCTGCACAGCACCAGGCTGGAGAGCCAGCCCACCGGCAGCATCCACCAGAACGGCACGCCGACCGCGCAGAGCACGGCCACGACCGCCCACGGCAGGGTCTGGATGATGAGGCGCCGCGGCCAATCCTGGCCGGCTTCTTGAACCGCCTGGGGGTTCAACTGTGAATCGCGCATTGAAGTGCACTCCATTGCCGGGCGCCGGTAACCGGGCCAAACGGCTGCTGACAACGTCTTGAGCAGGAATTCGGCCCAGCGATTTAAAACTAGAGGGCGGCTCGGTGATGTCAAATTGACGGCATTTTCCTGCCAACCAACAGCGAGCCTTGATTTAGACGGGTTTTTGCTGGAATGACTGTTCGTCATGACTGTCTGGCGGGCGACGGGCGGTAGGGCGCAGGCCTTGTGTGACGCGGGTTGTAGCGATTTTTCGATGGCAAAACGTGCCCGCCGGAATGGCATCCGGAGCCAGTCTGCTGGGGGAGAGCGGAAGGTGGAAAGGCAGGAGCGGGTGACGATGTCGAAGGATGCGCTGGAGCGGACTCCGTCCGCTCCAGCGCATCAAGCCTTACAGCGTGCCGAGCAGCTTGCGCGCGGCCTGGGTGTGGTCGGCGATCAGGCGCTTGAGGTCGAGGCCTTCGACTTCGCCGTCGATGACCCGCCAGCTGCCGCCGATCATGATCCGGTCGGCCTTGTCGGCACCGCACAGCAGCAGGGCCGACAGCGGGTCGTGGCTGCCGGAGAAGCGCAGTTCGTCGAGCTTGAACAGCGCCAGGTCTGCCTGCTTGCCCACGGCCAGCTCGCCGATGTCGCTGCGGCCGATGAGCTTCGCCGAACCACGGGTCGCCCAGCCCAGTGCGCGTTCCGGGGTGATCTGCTCGGCGCCGTAGCGCAGGCGCTGGATGTACAGGGCCTGACGGGCTTCGAGGATCATGTTGGAGGCGTCGTTGGAGGCCGAGCCGTCTACGCCAATGCCCACCGGCGCGCCAGCCGCTTCCAGCGCCACGGTCGGGCAGATGCCCGAGGCCAGGCGCATGTTCGAGCTGGGGCAGTGGCAGACGCCGGTGCCGGCTTCGCCCAGGCGGCGGATTTCCTCGTCGTTGAAGTGGATGCCATGGGCCAGCCAGGTGCGCGGGCCGAGCCAGCCGACGCTGTCCAGGTAGTCCACGGTACGCAGGCCGAAGCGCTGCAGGCAGAAGTCTTCTTCGTCGAGGGTTTCGGCGAGGTGGGTGTGCAGGCGCACGTCCTCGCGCTCGGCAAGTTCGGCGCTGGCGCGCATGATTTCCGGGGTGACCGAGAACGGTGAGCAGGGCGCCAGGGCGATCTGCACCTGGGCGCCTTCGCCGCGCTGGTGGTATTCGCGGATCAGGCGCTGGCTGTCTTCGAGGATGTCCTCGGCGCTCTGCACGGTCTGTTGCGGCGGCAGGCCGCCGTCGGCTTCGCCCAGGCTCATGGAGCCACGGGTGAGCATGGCGCGCATGCCCAGTTCCTGGACCACGCCAGCCTGCACGTCGATGGCCTGCTCGAGGCCGTCGGGGAACAGGTAGTGGTGGTCGGCGGCGGTGGTGCAGCCCGACAGCAGCAGTTCGGCCAGCGCCACCTTGGTGGCCACGCCGAGCTGCTCGGGGGTCAGGCGCGCCCACACCGGGTAGAGGGTCTTCAGCCAGGGGAACAGCGGCTGGTTCACTACCGGCGCCCAGGCGCGGGTGAGGGTCTGGTAGAAGTGGTGGTGGGTGTTGATCAGGCCGGGCGTCAGCACGTGCTGGCTGGCGTCGAAGGTCTGTTCACAGGGAATCGAGGGCTGCTGGCCGAGGGCGATGAGTTCGACGATGCGACCGTCCTGGACGACGATGCCGCCACGGGCGTCGAGGTCATTGGCGGTGAAGATGGCCAGCGGGTTGCGCAGCCAGAGACGCGGGGAAGACATGGGTGAGTTCTCCAAACGGACGGAGCCGTTCGTATCGAGCCGGCTCCATGGGGTCATGGGAAGCCAGCTCAGTGTTCACCCTGTCTGCTGATCCAGGTCCGTTGACCCGAGAGTCAGACGTGGGCGCATGGTAACGCCCACGGGGCTGGCCGTCACCAGTCGATCGTCGTTCCCTGGTAGTCCAGGTAGAACTGCCCGCCCCGGCCGGCGTGGCCTTCGACCTGATCGGCGAGGCCCTTCACGCTGGTCTGCACGTCCAGCGGCGCGGACTCGCCGCCCATGTCGGTGCGCACCCAGCCCGGATGCAGGTTGAGCACGGTGATGCCGGTTTCGCCCAGTTCGGCGACGAAGCTGCGGGTCAGTGAGTTGAGTGCCGCCTTGCTCGCGCGGTATAGCGCCATGCCGCCGGATTGGTTGCCGGCGACGCTGCCCAGCTCCGAGGTCATGAAGGCCAGTACGCCGTTGTCGGCATTCAGGCGCGGCAGCAGGCGCTCGGCCAGGCGCAGCGGGGCGATGGCGTTGACCATGAACAATTGGCCGACGTCGGCGAGGCTGGCGTCGATGCTCGACTGGTGCGGCGGCCCGTAGATGCCGGCGTTGATGTAAACGAGGTCGAAGTGCGCGCCGGCCAGGGCCTCGGCGAGGCGGTCCTGGGAGTGGATGTCGTCCAGCAGCAGGGCTTCGACGCGCACCGGCAGATTGGCCAGCTCGCCCGGGTGGACGACGTCGCGCACGGTGGCGGTGACGTCCCAGCCACGCTCCAGCAACTCGCGCACCAGGCCCAGGCCGAGGCCGCGCGAGGCGCCGATGATCAGGGCGGATTTCGGGGTGGTCATGGCAGGCTCCAGCAAGTGAAGGGGATGCTGAAGGATAACCCAGCGGGGTTTCTCCTGTAGGAGCGTGCCATGCCCGCGCTCGCGCGCATGGCGCGCTCCTGCAGTGAGACGCTGAAACGACAAGGCCCGGCATGAGCCGGGCCTTGTGGATAAAAAGCCCCGGAGAGTGTGCGCCGGGGCCTGGGCAAGGAGCCCAATCAGTCGGTGGTGATCTTCGAGTGCTTCTGGGTGTCCTTCATGGTCACGTAGACCAGCAGCGAGCAGGCGATGCACGCGGTGACGTACCAGTAGAAGCCGCTCTCCATGCCGATGCTCTTGAACCACAGCGCCACGTACTCGGCGGTGCCGCCGAAGATGGATACGGTCAGTGCGTACGGCAGGCCCACGCCCAGGGCGCGGATCTCGGTGGGGAACAGCTCGGCCTTCACCACGGCGTTGATCGAGGTGTAGCCGCTGACGATGATCAGCGCCGCCATGATCAGGAAGAACGCGCCCCACCAGGTGTCGATGGTGTGCAGGGTGCTGAGGATCGGGTAGGTGAAGATCGTGCCCAGCACGCCGAAGGCGATCAGGATCGGGCGACGGCCGATCTTGTCCGACAGCGCGCCGACCAGGGGCTGCAGCAGCATGAACAGGAACAGGGTGGCTGCCGAGATCATGGTGGAGTCGTTCTTGCTCATCCCCACCGTGTTCACCAGGTACTTCTGCATGTAGGTGGTGTAGGTGTAGAAGGCCAGGGTACCGCCCATGGTCAGGCCGACCACGGTCAGGACTTCCTTGGGATGGCGCATCAGCGAGCGCATCAGGCTTTCCTTGGGCTCTTCCTTCTTCTTGGTGAAGGACTCGGTCTCTTCCATGTTGCGACGCAGGTACATGGCGACGACCGCGCACAGCGCGCCGATGAGGAACGGCACACGCCAGCCCCAGCTTTCCAGCTGCTCGACGGTCAGGGTCTGCTGCAGCACGATCAGCACCGCCAGGGCGATGAGCTGGCCGGAGATCAGGGTGACGTACTGGAAGCTGGAGAAGAAGCCGCGCTGCTCCTTGTTGGCCATCTCGCTCAAGTAGGTCGCGGAGGTGCCGTATTCGCCGCCGACCGACAGGCCCTGCAGCAGGCGCGCGAGCACCAGCAGGATGGGCGCGCCGACGCCGATGGTTTCATAGCTGGGGGTCAGGGCGATGATCAGCGAGCCGAAGCACATCAGCAGGACCGAGGCCAGCAGCGCCGCCTTGCGGCCCTTGCGGTCGGCATAGATACCCATCAGCCAGCCGCCCACCGGGCGCATCAGGAAGCCCACGGCGAAGATCGCGGCGGTGTTCAGCAACTGGGCGGTCATGTCGCCCTGGGGGAAGAACGCCTTGGCGAAGTACAGCGAGAAGGCGGCGTAGACGTACCAGTCGTACCACTCGACCAGGTTGCCGACCGAGCCACTGAAGATCGACTTGATACGCTGGGAAGTCGTGCGGGGTGCGGCAGAAGCTGAGACGGCGCTTGCGCTATCCATGGGTATTCCTCTTGTCGTTGTTGTCGTCAGGTGCGCGGACTGCGGAACGGCACACCGGCGCGCCGCGAGGGCGGCGCAGTGTCGAGGCGATAGCAGGCAGCGTGCCAAGGCGCGAAAGCCGCGTGGCACAAGGGTTTCGGCTGTTTTTAGGGAGATGCCGGCAGGCGAAGCGGCGCTTATCGGAGCGGGTGCTGAGCGGAAATCCGCCGATCTGAGGAGTCGCAGGATGGCGTGGAGCGAAGCGATACCCATCCTGCGAAAGCGTCGCTGGATGCCCTACCGCTGGCGGAACAGGTCCCCCGGCGTAAACCCGAACAACCCCTTGAACGACGCGATATACGCCGAGGTCGAGTCGTACCCGCAATCCAGCGCCGCCGCCGTCACGCTATCACCGGCCTCGAGCGAGCCGAGGGAGGCGAGCAGTCGCTGGCGCTGGCGCCACAGGCGGAAGGTCATCCCGGTCTCGCGCTGGAACAGCCGCGACAGGGTCTTCTCCGAGGTGCCGATGCGCCGCGCCCAGTCGCCCAGGGTGTGGCTGTCGGTGGGGTGGTCGATCAGCGTCTGGCACAGCTGCAGCAGCCGGCCCTCCTGCGGCATCGGCAGGGAGAAGGCGACTTCCGGCAGGTCGCGCAGCTGGTCCAGCAGCACTTCCACCAGCCGCGATTCGGCGCTGTCGCCCTGTGGATAATCCACCGGCAGCTCGCAGAAGCTCTTGATCAGCTCGCGCGCCAGCGGCGTCACCTCCAGCACCCGGCAGCGGTCCGGCGCCCACCGGCAGGCGTCGTCGCGGATGTACAGGCTGCGCATTTCCGCCTGGGTCGAGGTCACTACTTCATGGTCGAGGAAGGCCGGAATCCAAATCGCCCGCTGCGGTGGCGCAAAGAAGCTGCCTTCGGCCGTGTGCACACCCAGCACCCCGGTGATGGCGTAGGACAGCTGCACCCAGGCGTGATGGTGCTTGCTGGTCCAGGAACCCGCGCGTAGACGCTCAGCGCGCGCATAGACCGGCCGCGGCAGGCGGTCGAGCACCGGGATCAGGCGTTGCAGTTCGGGAGCTTGTCCTTTCATCGGTATAAATTTGGGAAATGTCGCTGGAGAATCGAAGTCTGGCAGGCCGCCCCGTTCACCTCAAGCCGGATCAGAGCCGTTGCCGACCCGAACGGCGGAGTTCGAGCCCTGAAGGAAGCATCCGACGGCTCGACCGCCGGGCGGTCCGAGACACTCTGACAGGTGTGGTGAAGGCCCTTGTCTGGCATTATCCGCGCCCGGAAAAACGCGTGGTGTGGTCCGACGGTTGTTGTGTAGATTTCCCACAGGATAGTTGTATACACAATTTGTGTTGATTCGTTTCAACACAGGTTTGTCATGTATCCAATCTTCTGGTCGGCAATCGCCATGGCAGTGCCTCCTGTTGGGGCCGATGCCCTCCAAACAAGCGAAGTTGTCCTGTGAGTCAGGAAATGGCCCGTCCCGTGCACCTGCGTCTTCCCAGCCAAAGGAGCGGACCTGAAGGGGTTCGTCATAAAAGTGGAAAATCTGGACAGGATTGGCGCCAATCTTGCTTTTCCTCGCCAGGCCTGACCGATCGGACAGGTTCCACCGACAATTAAAAAACGCAACACGACTGCACTGATTAGGAGCAACGCATGACTCGCACTCTCGCATCCCTGCTGCTCGCCGGCGGGCTGCTCGCGGCCGGGCAGGCCATGGCTGGCGGTGAAGACCTGGCCCCGGCGCCGGCTTCCAATGACGGCCCGCTGATCTGGCACAACGAAAGCCTGACCTACCTGTGGGGCAAGAACTTCAAGGTAGATCCGCCGATCCAGCAGACCTTCACCTTCGAGAGCGCGAGCGCCTGGACCTGGGGCGACATCTGGTTCTTCGTCGACCAGATCAACTACAACGGCAAGGAAAGCGCCACCAACGGCAAGAACACCTACTACGGTGAATTCAGCCCGCGCCTGTCGTTCGGCAAGATCACCGGCGCCGACCTGTCCTTCGGCCCGGTCAAGGACGTGCTGCTGGCGACCACCTACGAGTTCGGCGAAGGCGACGTCGAGTCCTACCTGGTTGGTCCGGGCTTCGACCTGGCGCTGCCGGGCTTCGACTACTTCCAGCTGAACTTCTACTACCGCAAGCCCGATGGCAATCGCGTGCCGTCCGGCGCCTGGCAGATCACCCCGGCCTGGGCCATGACCTTCCCGGTGGGCAATTCCGACATCCTGTTCGACGGCTTCATGGACTGGGTCGTGAACAACAAGGACGCCAGCTCCAGCCACCGCAACCAGTCGGACTACCACGCCAACCTGCACTTCAACCCGCAGTTGAAGTATGACCTGGGCAAGTCCCTGGGTTACGAGGCGAAGCACCTGTACGTGGGTATCGAGTACGACTACTGGTCCGACAAGTACGGCATCAAGGATTCGCAGTACTTCACCACCGACCAGAACACCGTCAGCGCACTGGTCAAGTACCACTTCTGATGTTCCTCACCGACCCCGCCGCCTGGCGGGGTCGGTCTTTTCAGGCTTCGTACAGAAGTTTCTTGAGCCTGCAGCAATATCTGCAAATCTTTCGGAAATTGCCGACAGGCCATCCGGCTCATAGCCAATTGGTCGGGCTCCCGCCAACCTCTAGCTTTGCATCTCTTTTGCTTCACCTTAGGAGATGTGAGCCATGAAGAAACTGTTGATCGCGGTGATCGCCGCGAGCCTGGGCACCCCCCTGCTGGCAGCGCCCCTCGGGCACCCCAGCATTCCGCCGACCGAAGTCCATGATGAAACCCACGCGGGTGGCTTCTACCAGGACGTCATCACCCGCTCCAAGCCGGCGCCCGTGAAAGAGGAGCCGAAAGAGGAACAGAAGGCCGTGGTCGCCGCCAACGATTGCGCGCCACTGTGGGGCGGCGCCACGGAGAACGAGAAGGATCAGGCGCAAACCGCCCATGCAGCCGACAAGGACGACAAGGACCGCGCCGGCGCGATCGTTCCGCTGCCGTCGGCCTGCTCCGGCATGGGTCTGGCCACTCCCCTGTACGGCCAGCTGACCGTCGGTGAAGCCGTCGGCATCGGCGCCGCGGTCGTTGCGATTGGCGCTGCCATCGGCAACCACGGCGGTGGCGGTGGCCACCACAGCTCCGGTACCACCGGCACCACCAAGTGATGCCATGCCCCCGGCCCACTCCCGGGGGCTGTCGCGGCTGGGGCGGGAGCCGGATCGTCCGGAGACTCCGGATCCTGCCCTTTTTCACGTCTCGCGCTTGAATCCCGCCACCCGCCTGGGTTATCCATGCAGCGCCCCCGCTCAATGCACGGACATCCCGCATGACCCTCCAGGTACCCGCCCATACCGCGCCCAACGGCGAAAAGCCCGCCGGCCGCATTCGCCAGAAGAACGAGGAAGCCATCCTCGCCGCCGCCGAGGAGGAGTTCGCCCGCCACGGCTTCAAGGGCACCAGCATGAACACCATCGCCCAGCGCGTCGGCCTGCCCAAGGCCAACCTGCATTACTACTTCAGTAACAAGCTGGGGCTGTACGTGGCGGTGCTGAGCAACATCCTCGAACTGTGGGACAGCACCTTCAACCACCTGACCGTGGACGATGACCCAGCCATTGCGCTGGCCACCTACATCCGCGCCAAGATGGAATTCTCCCGCCGTTACCCGCAGGCCTCGCGGGTATTCGCCATGGAGATCATCAGCGGTGGTGAGTGCCTCTCCGAGCACTTCAGCCAGGACTACCGCACCTGGTTCGCCGGCCGCGCCGCCGTGTTTCAGGCCTGGATCGACGCCGGCAGGATGGACGCCGTGGACCCGGTGAACCTGATCTTCCTGATCTGGAGCAGCACCCAGCACTACGCCGACTTCGCCACCCAGATCGGCTTCGTCACCGGCCGCAAGCGCCTGTCCAGGCAGGACTTCGGTGATGCCAGCGACAACCTCATCCGCATCATCCTCAAGGGTTGCGGGCTGACGCCGCCGCCGGCCTCGGCATGAGTTTCACCCTCACCGGCCCCGCGGTTTACCAGGAAGACATCCGCAAGAGCCGCTTCCACTGCGTCGCCGCCCCCATCGCCAGCGAAGCCGAGGCCCAGGCCTTCCTCGCCGCCCACCGCGACCCCAGCGCCGGGCACAACTGCTGGGCCTGGAAGCTGGGCAACCAGTACCGCTTCAGCGACGACGGCGAGCCCGGCGGCACTGCCGGCCGGCCCATGCTGGTCGCCATCGAGGGGCAAGACATGGACCGCGTGGTGGTCGTGGTCAGCCGCTGGTTTGGTGGCATCAAGCTCGGCACCGGCGGCCTGGCCCGCGCCTATGGCGGCTGCGCGGCGAAATGCCTGCAGGACGCCGAACGCATCGAGCTGGTGCCCAGCAGCCGGCTGGCATTCGACTGCAGCTTCGCCGAGCACGCGCTGTTCAAGGCGCGGGTGCTGGCGCTCGGCGCCAGCGTCGAAGACGAAGCCTTTGGCGCGCAAGGCGTGCGCATGACGCTGAACCTGCCGACCACCCAGGTCGAGCCGCTGCAGAAGTTGCTGGGCGACCTCAGCCGTGGTCGCGTGCAGGCGCAGTTGCTGGACGCCTGATTCTTCTCCCCAAACACCGTGGAACCGCCTGTGGATAACCTGTGGCAGGACCTCTCCTGCCCCCGTACCCCGCGGTCTTCAGCGCTTCGATCTTTTTTTGATCAATTGCTCTCGGGCCTGTTGAGCAAAATATGAACAAGCTGTGGAAAAGGTGTGGGTGAAACTCCCCCGGAACCTCGTCGGACGCCACTTCTGACCATTCGGTGAATTATTCACTGGATTGATGCAGGGCTTGCAGGGCCTGGGCTCGGGCTTTTCGACGGATGCGCGGGCGGCGTCCGGAGGGCTGGGGGCAAGTCTCTGGACAATCTGTGGGCAACTTGTGGGCAAGGTGTCTCGCTGGCGAGACACTTCGTGCGCTGATCGGTCGTCATCACCCGCCGGCCATAGCGAAAAGCCTGCCGCTTCGCTTGGAAAATCTGTGGATAACGCTGGGGAAAAGGCGCCGGCGCGAGGCCGGCGCCAGGACCTCTCAAAGGCGGAATTGCGCCATCTGCCGCGCCAGGTCATCGGCCAGGTTGCGTAGCTCGCGGCACTGCTCGCGACCGTGCTGCACTTCGCGGGTAGTGGCGTGGGCGAGGTCGGCGATGCCCTGCACGTTGCGGTTGATCTCCTCGGTCACCGCCGACTGTTCCTCGGTGGCGGTGGCGACCTGGTGGTTGATGTCGCTGATGCGCTCCACCTGATCGGCGATGGCGCCCAGCGAGGCGCCGGCCTGTTCGCTGGCCGCCAGGCTCTGCCCGGTGGTCTGCTGGCTGGACTGCATCGAGCGAACCGCGGCCTCCGCACCGCCCTTCAGGCGCTGGATGATCGTGAGAATCTCGTCGGTCGAGCCCTGGGTGCGGCTGGCCAGCGTGCGTACCTCATCGGCCACCACGGCGAAACCACGGCCCAGTTCGCCTGCGCGTGCCGCCTCGATGGCGGCGTTGAGGGCGAGCAGGTTGGTCTGCTCGGACACGCCACGGATCACCGCCAGCACCTGGTCGATGCTCGCTACCTGGCCGGCCAGTTCGCCCACGGCACCGGCCGCTTCGCCGATCTCCTCGGACATGCGCTGACCGACCTGCAGTGAGCCGCCGACTACGCGCCGTGCTTCGCCGGCTTCCTCTCGCGCCTGCTGCGAGGCACTGGCGGCCTGCTCGGCGTTGCGGGCGATTTCCTGCACCGTGCTGCCCATTTCGTTCACCGCCGTGGCGACCATGTCGGTCATCTCCTGCTGGCGGCCGGCGCGGTCGGCGGTGTTGTCCACCACCTGCGCCACTTCGCCAACGGTGCGCAGCAGTTGCTGGCTGGTACCGAGCACGGCGCCTATCAGCGCGCGCTGGCCTTCGAGGAAGCGGTTGAAGCCGCGCGCCAGGTCGCCCAGTTCGTCCGCGCGGCTGTCGTCCAGTCGGCGCGTGAGGTCGCCGCCGCCACCGCCGATTTCCAGCAGCGCGCTGGTCACCTGGCGGATCGGTCGGGCCAGGCTGCGCGCCATCAGCACCACCAACGCCAGGCAGAGCAGGGCGACCAGGGCCCCGGCAAGGCCGGAGAAGGCCAGCGCCTCGCGGGCATCGGCGTAGATTTCCGCTTCCGGCACTTCACTCACCAGGGTCCAGCCCAGGTCATGCAGCGGCAGGCTGGCGGCCAGGTAGTCCTCGCCGTCGCGCTCGAAGCGGGCGCTGTGGAAGCCCTGCTGGCCGAGCAGCGCGCTTGCGGCGCTGGCGCCGATCAGGTCGGCGAGGCTGCGGCCCTTGGGCAGCGAGGCGTCGGGGTGGATCTGCACCTGGCCGTCGTTCTTCACCAGGTACACACGGCCGGACTGGCCGAAGCGGAAGTCGCGGATCAGCGTCGACAGCTCGCGCATCTCCAGGCCCAGCCCGGCGATGCCCAGCAGCTTGCCGTCGCGTTCCACGCGCTGGTCGATGAACAGCGCCAGTTCGCCGGTGCTGCCATCGGTGTCGATGTTCCACATGCGCGGCTTGCCGCTGTCGATGAACTGGAAGTACCAGCTGTCCTTCGGCTCGCTGCGGCTCAGCGTGCGTTCCTTGCCCTTGTCGCTGTAGTAGGCGCCGCTGGCGTTGGAGGTGATCAGCGCCGAGAAGGCCTTCTGGGAGGCGCGGATGCCGCCCAGGTAGCGGGTGAACTCGGCCAGCTTCTCCGGGCTTTCGCCGGCGGCCAGCCAGTCCTGCACCAGGGTGTTGTCGGCAATGCCGGCCGCCGCAGTGATGGGGCCGGTGAGGCGCTTCTCGAAGTCGTTGGCAATCGCCTGGATGCTCGCCGGCAGCGCTTGTTCGAGCAGGTAGCGCTCGCTCAGGCGATTGACCAGCACGGCATACAGGCCGAGGACGATGAGCAGGCTGATCAGCAGGGCAGCGCCCATGCTGAGGATGAGTTGGGTCTGGATACTTCGCAGGCGCATGTTCTTGTTTTCCTCCGAACGCACAACGAAACGCCCGCCAGTGGCGGGCGAAGAGACGGGGTCGTTGAGTGTATCGGCGGCAGCGGGGAAAACTGTTGTCCCATTGGTCAGGTTTTCGCGTCCGCTGGCGCGTCGCCGCATGCGCCTTCACTACAAAGCGCGGCCCACTCCACACCTTCGCGGGTCTGCCGGGCGGGGGCGTCCTGGTGATAGCGGGCGATGACCTGGGCGGCCACCGAGATGGCCACTTCCAGTGGGCGCTTGCCGGGGACTTCGGGGAGACCGATGGGGCAATGCATCTGCGCAATCACCTCCTGTGGATAACCATGCTGTTCCAGCCTCATCTGGAAGCGCCGGGCCTTGGTGCGCGAGCCGATCATGCCGAGGAAGCCGGCATCGCCGCGCTTGAGTACGGCCTCGGCGATGGCGTAGTCCAGCGGGTGGTTGTGGGTCATGACCAGGAAGTAGCTGCCCGGCGGTGCCTCGTGCACGGCGTCTTCCGGCTCCTCCAGCAGGCGCATGTGCGCGCCCTCGGGAACCGACTGGGGAAACTCCGCCGCGCGACTGTCCACCCATTCCAGGCGCAGCGGCAGCCCCGCCAGCAGCGGCGCGAGGGCGCGGCCCACGTGGCCGGCACCGAACAGCACGACCTGCGGCCCGCGCGCGGCGAAGCATTCGAACAGCAGGCTGGCGCGCCCGCCGCAGCATTGGCCCAGCCGCGCGCCGAGGGGGAAGTGTTCCAGCGCCTGGCTGTCCTTGCCGGCCAGCAGCAGCTGGCGCGCGTGCTCGATGGCGGCGAATTCCAGATGGCCGCCGCCGATGGTGTCGAAGGCTTCCCCGGCAGTGACCAGCATCTTGCTGCCCGATTCGCGGGGCGTGGAGCCCTGCACGCCGATCACGGTGATCAGCACGTAGGGCTCGGCGCTGTCGCGCAGGCGGGCGATGGCGTCCATCCAGTGGCGGGTCATGCTGGGGTCTCCTGGCGCATCGCCTCACAGGCCCAGAGTACCCGCTCCGGCGTCGCTGGCGTATCCAGGTCGGGGCTCAGGCGGTAATCGGCGAGGCTGGCGATGGCGTCGCGCAGGGCCGACCACACCGAGATCGCCAGCATGAACGGCGGCTCGCCCACGGCCTTGGACAGGTACACGCTGTCTTCCTCGTTGGGACGCTCGAACAGTGCCACGCGGAAGTCTTCCGGTACGTCGCTCACCGCCGGGATCTTGTAGGTCGCCGGCCCCACGGTGAGCAGTTTGCCGGTGTCGTCCCAGCGCAGCTCCTCGGTGGTCAGCCAGCCCATGCCCTGGACGAAGCCGCCCTCGATCTGGCCGATGTCGATGGCCGGGTTCACGCTGCGGCCGACGTCGTGGAGGATGTCCACGCGCAGCACGCGGTATTCTCCGGTCAGCGTGTCCACTTCCACCTCGGATACCGCCGCGCCATTGGCGAAGTAGAAGAACGGATGACCTTCGCCCTTCTCGCGGTCGTAGAAGATTTTCGGCGTGCGGTAGAAGCCGGTGGCGGAGAGCTGGATGCGCGCGAAGTAGGCGGCCTGGATGACCTCGGTGAGGCCCAGGTGCTGCGCCCCGACGGTCACGCCGCCGCGCTCGAAACGTATCTCCTGCGGCTTCACGCCATCGCGTTCGGCGAGGAAGTCGATCAGGCGCTTCTTCAGCGTGCGCGCGGCGTCGCGGGCGGCCATGCCGTTCAGGTCGGTGCCGCTGGAGGCGGCTGTGGGCGAGGTATTGGGCACCTTGTCGGTGCGCGTGGCGGTGATCACCACGCGCTCCAGCGGCACCTGGAACTCTTCGGCGACGATCTGCGCGACCTTGGTGTTCAGGCCCTGGCCCATCTCGGTGCCGCCATGGTTCAGCTGGATGCTGCCGTCGGTGTAGAGGTGGATCAGCGCGCCGGCCTGGTTGAGGTGCTGCGCGGTGAAGGAGATGCCGAACTTCACGGGCGTCAGCGCCAGGCCCTTTTTCAGTACCGGGCTGCGCGCATTGAACTCGTGGATCGCCGAGCGGCGCGCGGCGTAGTCGCTGCTCTGTTCCAGCCGCGCGATCAGCTCGCCCAGCAGGTTGTGCTCGACCTTCTGGTGGTAGGGCGTCAGCTCCCGGCCCATTCCGCCGTAAAGGTTGAGCTTGCGCACCTCCAGCGGGTCCTTGCCCACCGCGCGGGCGATGTCGTCCATGGCGCGCTCGATGATCATCATCCCCTGCGGTCCGCCGAAGCCGCGGAAGGCGGTGTGCGAGACGATGTTGGTGAAACTGCGGTAGCCGGAGATGGCGACGTCGGGGATGAAGTAGGCGTTGTCGGCATGGAACATCGCGCGGTCGACGATGGCGTCGGAGAGGTCCGGCGAATGCCCGCAGTCGCCCACCAGGTCGAGTTGCGCGGCGAGCAGCCGGCCGCCGTCGTCGAAGCCGATGCGGTAGCGGTTGTGGAACGGGTGGCGCTTGCCGGTCAGGCGCATGTCCTCGGCACGCGGCAGGCGCAGCTTGACCGCGCGGCCGGTCTTGTTCGCCAGCAGCGCGGCGAGGCAGGCGAAGGGCGCGGCCTGGGTTTCCTTGCCGCCGAAGCCACCGCCCATGCGCCGCACTTCCACCGTGACCTTGGCCAGCGGGATGGCCAGCACTTCGGCCACCAGCTTCTGCACTTCGCTCGGGTGCTGGCTGGAGGTGTGCACCAGCATGCCGCCGTCGTCGCCGGGCAGGGCGAGCGAGGCCTGGCCCTCGAGGTAGAAATGCTCCTGGCCGCCGATGAACTGGCGGGCTTCCAGCACCTGCGGAGTGTTCTCCAGCGCTGCCTGCGCATCGCCCCGGCGCATGTGGTGCGGCGGGCGCACGAAGCGTTCCTCGGCCTTGGCTCGCAGCGGGTCGATCAGCGGATCCTCCTTCGCGTATTCGACTTTCGCCAGACGCACTGCCCGACGCGCCTGGATCAGGCTTTGCGCGGCAACCGCGAACAGCGCCTGGCCGTGGTACTTCACTCGCTCGCCAGCCAACAGCGGGTCGCCGGGGAACACCGGGCCGATGTCGGTGTGGCCGGGTACGTCGTCCAGGGTCAGTACGGCCACCACGCCGGGCGCGTTGCGCACGGCGTCGAGGTCAAGGGAGAGCACGGCACCGCAGGCGATTTCACTCAGGCCGACGGCGGCGTGCAGCAGGTCGCGCGGCTCCTTCAGGTCGTCCACATAGCGCGCGGCACCGCTCACGTGCAGCGTGGCGCTGTCGTGCTCGCGGGGCTTGCCCGCGCTGTGGATGGCGACCGCGACGCCGTTGCTGGCCAGCAGTGGCAGGCTACGCATGGCGCACCTCCGCAGGGCTTTGGGTCCATTCCAGTAGTGCGCGCTGCAACAGGTTCTGCGCCACCTTCAGGCGATAGGCGGCGCTGGCGCGCAGGTCGTCGATGGGCTGGAAATCCTGTGGGATCGCCGCTTGTGCGGCGGCCACGGCGGCAGCGTCGAAGGGCCTGCCGCGCAGGGCTGCTTCGGTCTTTGCGCCGCGCAAGGGGGTAGCCGCCATGCCGCCGCAGGCGAGGCGCACGTCAGTGACGGTGCCGGTGTTATCGAGGTCCAGGCGCAGGGCCTGGCAGACGGCTGAAATATCGTCGTCGCGGCGTTTGGAAATCTTGTCGACGCGGAACCGCTGGTTACCGCGCAGGCGCGGAATCAGCAGCGCTTCGATGTACTCGCCGGGTTGCAGGAGAGTCTGCCGGTAGCCGGTGAAGAAGCCGTCGATGGCAACCTCGCGTACGGCTCCCGCCTTTCGCAGGCGCAGGCGGGCATCCAGCGCGAGCAACACGGGCGGCATATCGCCGATGGGCGAGGCGTTGGCGATGTTGCCGCCCAGGCTGCCGCGCTGGCGAATCTGCAGCGAGCCCAGGCGTTCCAGCAGGGCAGTGACGCCGGGGAATTCCTGTAGTGCTTCGAGGCAGTCGGCGTAGGTCCGCGCCGCGCCGATCAGCAGGTGCTCGGGGTGGACTTCCAGGCGCTGCAGTTCGCTTACCCGGTCGAGGTGGATCAGCGCCGGGAAGGCTTTCAGGTTCTGCGTGGCTTCCAGCGCCAGGTCGGTGCCGCCGGCGATCAGGCGCGCCTGCGGGTGACGCTGCAGCAGCGCATCCAGATCATCCAGCGAGGCGGGCAACCAGGCCCGCGCCTCGCCGTCGTGCAGCGCGCCGGCTGTGGATATCTCCCGAAGACGGGCGACGGTGAGGGCGGTGTTCTGGGCGAAGCGGTCGTGGCAGGGTTGCCCGGCGATCTGCGTGGCGGCGTCGAGGATCGGCCGGTAGCCGGTGCAGCGGCAGAGGTTGCCGGAGAGCGCGGTCAGCGCCGTCTCGCGGTCGTGCGGCGGTGGCGAGTGGTGCCAGGCGAACAGCGACATGACGATGCCCGGCGTGCAGAAGCCGCACTGTGAGCCGTGGCAGTCCACCATCGCCTGCTGCACCGGGTGCAGCGCGCCGGGTTCGCCAAGGTGCTCCACGGTCAGTACCTGGCGCCCGTGGACCGCACCCAGCAGCGTGATGCAGGCGTTCACCGCACGGTAGCGCAGCGCTTCGCCCTCGGGCTCGGCGAGCACCACGGTGCAGGCGCCGCAGTCACCCGAGGCGCAGCCCTCCTTGGTGCCGGTGCGAGCGCGGTGGATGCGCAGGTAGTCGAGCAGGCTGGTCTCGGGCGCGAAGCCATCGGCCTGGACCGTTTCGTCGCCGAGCAGGAACTGGATCATCGGGAGTCCTCGTCGTCATGCGTGCGGCCGCGCCGCTTCGCGAAGGCTGTCCGTAAGCATCGGGAGCCGCGTACGAAGGGCTCTCAGGCACAAGCATAGGCTCGTGGGCAGGCATGACCAGTGGGGCAGGAAAACCGCTTCGCTCGAAAAGCTTCGAAGCGCCATACGTCGCGACTGGCGTTGTCCTCGCGGCGCTTTCGGGCGAAGGTGGGTAGATCGGTGCGTCGGAGGAAGGCTGAAAGTCCTCGGGCCAGACACCTCGCGTCACGAATCCGGGCGTAGGAGGTTGCGATTCGTCTGATAGGAAACTTCTTCCTTATATAGTTCTCTCCATAGAGAGACTCAATTTTCGTGATGCCCTAAATCAATGGGCATTCATTGTCATCAGGCGATAATCTTGCCCCTGTCGAATTTCAACCGATCGACCACTCGATTAAACGACAACTCTCTACGAGGAATTGCCTAATGAATCTGATCAACACCGCCGTTCAACCGTTCAAGGTCAACGCTTTCCACAATGGCAAGTTCATCGAAGTCACCGAGCAGTCCCTGAAGGGCAAGTGGTCGGTACTGATCTTCATGCCGGCAGCCTTCACCTTCAACTGCCCGACCGAGATCGAAGACGCCGCCAACAACTACGCTGCGTTCCGTGACGCTGGTACCGAGGTTTACATCGTGACCACCGACACCCACTTCTCCCACAAGGTGTGGCACGAAACCTCCCCGGCTGTTGGCAAGGCTCAGTTCCCGCTGATCGGCGACCCGACCCACCAGCTGACCAACGCCTTCGGCGTGCACATCCCGGAAGAAGGCCTGGCCCTGCGCGGCACCTTCGTGATCAACCCGGAAGGCATCATCAAGACCGTCGAAATCCACTCCAACGAGATCGCTCGTGACGTCGGCGAAACCCTGCGCAAGCTGAAAGCTGCCCAGTACACCGCCGCTCACCCGGGTGAAGTCTGCCCGGCCAAGTGGAAAGAAGGCGAGAAGACCCTGGCTCCGTCCCTGGACCTGGTCGGCAAGATCTAAGAACGATCGGGAAGCGGTTGCGCGGCGGCTCCCGCCGCGCAACCACCGGGCGTCCGCCCACGAAAGCTTCCCGAGCCGTTTGGCAACACCCCGAGGATGCCTACCGGCATCCTCCCTACCCAAGCCAAAAGCGTGCGTAGGGTGGGCTGAAAAGCCTGCCGGGGAACCCCTTTGCTCAGATTCCGAGGATTTGAATCATGTTGGACGCCACGCTTAAAACCCAGTTGAAGGCCTACCTGGAAAAGGTCCAGCAGCCGTTCGAGATCGTCGCGTCCCTCGATGACAGCGACAAATCCCGCGAAATGAGCGAGCTGCTGCACGAAATCGTCGGCCTGACCGACAAGATCACCCTGCGTGAAGATGGTCGCGACGAACGCGTGCCGTCCTTCTCGCTGAACCGCCCGGGGGCGAACATCGGCCTGGCTTTCGCCGGCATCCCCATGGGCCACGAATTCACCTCCCTGGTGCTGGCGCTGCTGCAGGTCGGCGGCCACCCGTCCAAGCTCGAAGCCGAAGTGATCGAGCAGATCAAGGGCATCCAGGGTTCGTTCGTATTCGAAACCTACTTCTCGCTGTCCTGCCAGAACTGCCCGGACGTGGTCCAGGCGCTGAACCTGATGGCCGTGCTCAACCCGAACATCCGCCACGTCGCCATCGACGGCGCGCTGTTCCAGGAAGAAGTCGAGCGCCGCCAGGTGATGGCTGTCCCGAGCATCTACCTCAACGGTGAAGTGTTCGGCCAGGGCCGCATGGGCGTGGAAGAAATCCTCGCCAAGATCGACACCGGCGCCGCTGCCCGCGAAGCCGAGAAGCTGTCGGCCAAGGAAGCGTTCGACGTCCTGGTCGTCGGCGGTGGCCCGGCTGGCGCTGCGGCGGCCATCTACGCCGCTCGTAAAGGCATCCGTACCGGCGTCGCGGCTGAGCGCTTCGGCGGCCAGGTGCTGGACACCATGGCGATCGAGAACTTCATCTCGGTGACCGAGACCGAAGGCCCGAAACTGGCTCGCCAGCTGGAAGAGCACGTCAAGCACTACGACGTCGACATCATGAACCTGCAGCGCGCCAGCGCCCTGATCCCGGCGAAGACCGTCGGCGGCCTGCACGAAGTGCAGTTCGAGGGCGGCGGCAGCCTGAAGGCCAAGTCGCTGATCCTGGCCACCGGCGCCCGCTGGCGCGAAATGGGCGTGCCGGGCGAGAAGGAATACAAGGCCAAGGGTGTTTGCTTCTGCCCGCACTGCGACGGCCCGCTGTTCAAGGGCAAGCGCGTGGCGGTGATCGGCGGCGGTAACTCGGGCGTCGAGGCGGCCATCGACCTGGCCGGCATCGTGTCCCACGTGACCCTGCTGGAGTTCGACAGCAAGCTGCGCGCCGACGCCGTGCTGCAACGCAAGCTGTTCAGCCTGCCGAACGTGGACGTGATCACCAGCGCGCTGACCAGCGAAGTGAAGGGCGATGGCCAGAAGGTCACCGGCCTGGTCTACAAGGACCGCAACTCGGAAGAGTTCAAGT
Source organism: Pseudomonas sp. LABIM340 (assembly GCF_040017195.2). Classification (NCBI taxonomy): domain Bacteria; kingdom Pseudomonadati; phylum Pseudomonadota; class Gammaproteobacteria; order Pseudomonadales; family Pseudomonadaceae; genus Pseudomonas; species Pseudomonas sp. LABIM340. The sequence continues at coordinate 172,464 of NZ_CM200227.1, forward strand.
CCGTCGACCTGGAAGGCATCTTCGTGCAGATCGGCCTGCTGCCCAACAGCGAATGGCTCAAGGGCACCATCGAGCTGACCCCGCGTGGTGAGATCATCGTCGACGCTCGCGGTGAAACCTCGCTGCCGGGCATCTTCGCCGCCGGTGACGTGACCACCGTACCGTACAAGCAGATCGTGATCGCGGTCGGCGAAGGCGCCAAGGCGTCGCTCTCCGCCTTCGACCACCTGATCCGCTCCTCCGCGCCAGCCTGATGACCTCGCGCTAGAGAAAGAAACGCCCGGTTCACACGAGTGAACCGGGCGTTTTCTTTTTGCCGGTCGCAATCACGGCGGTAGTTTTCCCTGTAGGAGCGGGCCATGCCCGCGATCGCGCACATGGCGCGCTCCTACAGGTTGAGTCCGGTATTGCGGGTCAGAGAATCGGCGACACCAGCCGCGCCACGCGCATGCCCAGCTGCTGCAGGCGATGCACGCGCTTGCGGTCGTCCAGGGTCATCTCCACCGACTGCGCAAAGTCCTCTTCCAGCATGCTCTCCACGTCGCGGGCAAAGCCTTCGTCGACGGTGATCACCATGATCTCGAAGTTCAGGCGGAAGGAGCGGTTGTCCAGGTTGGCGCTGCCGACAGCGGCGCTGTCGTGGTCGATCAGCACCACTTTCTGGTGCAGGAACCCCGGCTGGTAGCGGAACACCCGCACGCCGGCGCGCACGGCGTCCAGCGCGTAGAGGCTGGAGGCGGCGTAGACCGTCTTGTGGTCCGGCCGGGCGGGCAGCAGGATGCGCACGTCCACGCCGCGTAGCACCGCCAGGCGCAGCGCGGCGGCGACGGCTTCGTCCGGGACGAAATACGGCGTGGTGATCCACACCCGCTCCACCGCCGCGTTGATCGATTCGACGAAGAACAGCGAGCAGGTTTCCTGGGTGTCGGCCGGGCCGCTGGGCACCACCTGGCAGAGCATCCCGGCGTCGTCGTAGCCGTCGGGCAGGATCAGTGTCGGCAGAGTATGGGTGGCCCAGAACCAGTCCTCGGCGAAGCACTCCTGCAGACAGGCCACCGCCGGGCCGTGCAGTTCGATGTGGGTGTCGCGCCAGGGCGCCAGCGGCGGCTTCTCGCCCAGGTATTCGACGCCAACGTTGTGCCCGCCGACGAAGCCGCGCACGCCGTCGACCACCACGATCTTGCGGTGGTTGCGGAAGTTCACCTGGAAGCGGTTGATCATCCCGCTGCCGGTGCTGAACGCGTGCACCTGCACGCCGCCCTGGCGCAGGCGCTCGATGTAGCGACGCGACAGCGCATGGCTGCCGATGCCGTCATACAGCAGGAACACGTCCACACCGTTGGCCGCGCGCTCCAGCAGCAGTTGCGCGAGGCGCTGGCCGAGGGCGTCGTCGCGGATGATGAAGAACTGCACCAGGATGACTTTCTGCGCGCTGGAAATGGCCTCGAACATCGCGTCGAAAGAGGCCTTGCCGTTCACCAGCAGGCGCACCTTGTTGTTCGCCAGCGTCGGCATGCGCGCCAGCCCGACCATCGCCTTGAGCGACTTGTAGGCGTGGTACTGGCGGGCGGCGAGGGCTTCTTCCACCCAGGGCCGCCAGTCCAGTTCGGCGGCGGCGACGTGCATTTCCTCGTTGGCCTGCCGGCGTGCGCCGATGTAGGCGTCGAAGCGGCTGCGGCCGAAGACGAGGTAGGGCAACAGGGTCAGTAGCGGCATGAACACCAGCGACGTCGCCCAGGCGATGGCGCCCTGCGCGGTGCGCACGCTGAGCACGGCGTGGACCGCGGCGATGATCCCCAGCAGCTGGATGACGACCAGGAAGTGGGCGATGTAGGTGGTGTACTGCATGGGCGCGCGATCGGTTCCTTGTGGTCGGCGGTATGGCTGAGCCTAGTTGACTCCCGGCGGCTGCGGCCAGCGGCTGACGGGGCCGCGCCAGTGTTCGTAGGTCTTGCCCAGGCGCAGCACAGCTATATCGGCGAAGCGCGGGCCGACGATCTGCAGGCCGATGGGCATGCCGGCGCTGGTGAAGCCGCAGTTGATTGAGAGTGCCGGTTGCTCGGACATGTTCCACGGCACGGTGAAGCCGATGTGCTCGAAGGGCAGCGCCGGGTCGTTGGTGGGTGACGCCCACTCGGCCGGGAAGGCTGAGACCTGGTTGGTCGGCGAGAGCAGGAAGTCTACTTCGTGGAATTGCTCGGCGGCCCGTCGACGCATGTCGAAAGTGCGGTTGTAGCCGCGCACCGCGTCGGCCCCGCTGACCGAGGCGCCGCCCTCGGCCCACTGGTAGATGTAGGGCAGCACCTTGGCCTGGCGTTCGCGCGGCAGGTTTTCCAGCTCGGCCCACAGGCGCGCGCGCCAGAACTTGTCGAGGCCATCGAGCAGCTCGCGGTCGAGGATCGGCTGCACTTCGACGATCTCCGCGCCAGCGTTGGCGAAGCGCTGCGCGACCGCCTCGACGGCAGCGCGGACTTCCGCGTCCGGCTGCAGGCCGCAGCCGGGGTCGAGTTGCAGGCCGATGCGCAGGCCCTGCACGTCCAGCGGCTCGATGTGCCAGTCCAGGTCCGCCGGCGGAAGCGACGTGGCGTCGCGCCAGTCCGGGCGGGTGAGGTGCTTCATCATCAGCGCCGCATCGTCCAGCGTGCGGGTCATCGGCCCGGCGCAGCGCCCGGTGTAGTACGGGTCGATGGGAATGCGCCCGAAGCTCGGCTTGAAGCCGACCAGGCCGCACCAGCCCGCCGGCAGGCGCACCGAACCGCCGATATCGGTGCCGATGTGCAGCGGCCCGTAGCCGGCGGCGGCGGCCGAGGCGGCGCCGGCGCTGGAGCCGCCGGGGTTCATGCGCAGGTCCCAGGGGTTGCGCGCCAGTTCGTGGAAGCTGGAGAGCCCGGAGGAGAGCATGCCGAAGTCCGGCACCGTGGTCTTGCCCAGCAGGATCGCACCGGCTTCGAACATCCGCGCGGCGGGCGGTGCGTCACCGGTGGAGGGTTGCAGCAGGGTGGCGGCGCTGCCCTGGGGAATCGGGTCGCCACGGGTGGCGATCAGCTCCTTGATGGTCACCGGCACGCCATCCAGTTCGCCGCAGGGCGCGCAGCGGATCCAGCGCGCTTCGGAGCGCCGCGCCTGTTCCATCGCCCGCTGCGGATCGAAGGCGAAGAGCGCGCAGAGCTGCGGCTCCCAGCGGTCGATATGAGCGATCAGATGCTCCAGGTACTCGACGGGGGATAGCTGGTGCGAGCGGTACAGGGCCAGCAGTTCGACGGCGGACAGGTCGTGCAACGGTGGCATGGCGGTCTCCGGCGTGGGGCTATGCCTCACCCTAGCCGAATCCGCGCCGTGATGGGATAGGCGCGGTCGTCACACCGCGCTCGAAGACTTCGAGAGTCAGGCGCGCTGGCGCGATTGCTGGTCGATCAGGTACTGCAGGCGATACAGATGACGGTAGCCCGATTCCCAGGCGCCGTGGCCGGATTTCACGTTGATGTGCCCGGCGGAGGGCAGGATCACCGTCTCGCTACCCCAGGCGCGGCCGAGGATCAGTGCGCGTTGCGGGCTACAGGCAGCGTCGTTGTCCGAACCCACCAGCACGGCAGGGAAGGGCAGGCTCTGCGCGGCGATGGGGGCGAAGTTGCGCAGGGCCTCGTGGCAGGTTTCCCGCTCCACGTCGGCCGGGGCGACCAGCAGTGCGCCGGCGACCTGGGCGAGGGCGCGGCGGTCGGCGCGAGCCGCCCAGGAGGCAACGGTGATGCAGCCCAGGCTGTGGGCGATCAGCACCACGCGGCCGGGTTCGCGGCGGATTTCGCGGTCCAGTTCGGCGACCCAGTCGTTGTGCTGCGGGGTGATCCAGTCCTGTTGCTGCACCCGCGCGGCATTCGGCAGGGCGCGCTGCCAGTGGCTCTGCCAGTGGGCGTCGTCGGAACCGTGCCAGCCCGGCACGATCAGGTAGCGGATGCGTTCATTGCGCATGGGGCGGCCCTCTCGAATCGTCATGAGAAGGCATTCTAGGGAGGGTTTTAATATTCGTTAAGGAATAAGAAATTCTTTGCTTATGCAGTATTTCTATCTAACGAATGGCGATAAGGCCTCAGTCCTGCGCCCGGTGCAGCGGGCAGCAGCGTGCCAGGATGCCTTCCAGGTTGAGGTCGGGCATGGCGTATTCGCGCAGCGCCCTGGCGGTCTGCTCGACATAGTCGCGGGTGGTGCCGAAGTGGCCCTGGGCGCTGTCGAGCACGTGCTGGACGATGTTGTCGGGCAAAGAGCCGGCGTAGCTGGGCAGGTGGCGTTCGAGGACGAAGCCCAGGGCGCGCACGCGGCTGCCGTCGTCGAGGCGGCAGTTCAGCCATTCCGGGCGGTAGGAAGCGTAGGGCATCTCCCGTTCCCAGAGCGCGTAGAGGTTGGCGTCGAGGTTGTCGTCGGGCAGGCGGAAGGCGAAGCCGGCGCAGGAGCCGCCCCGGTCCAGGCCGAGCACCAGGCCCGGTGCTTCCGGGGTGCCACGGTGGGTGAGGGACCACAGGTAGAGTCCGCGATGGTAGCCGTGCACCCGCGCGCGGCGCGCCTCGGCCACCGGGAATTCCGGGCGCCAGATCAGCGAGCCGTAGGCGAACAGCCACACGGGACCGGCGCCGTGTTCGCTCATGGTGATGTCGAGCGAGGCGCGCAGCTGCGCGGGTGTGAAGCGTTCCGGCACCCCCAGTGTCGGCGGATAGAACGGGCCTTCCGAGGCGGGAGACGATGTCATGCGGTACCCCTCAGGTCTCCTAACTGTCATCAACTTAGTGGAAGTCCGGCAGTCGCGGAAGGGCCTGAAAGGCATAGGTTTATTGCCGGGGCGGGGATGACGACGAACGGCGGGTGGTTTGGCAGGCGCAGCAGCCGCTGGCGCTCTGGTAGGGCGGATAGCGCGCCAGCGTTATCCGCCCTACGGTTTCGCCGGTTCAGGTCGGGCCTGCTTTTCATGGCAGCAAGCTTGCCCGCGAACCTGCCATCCGCTGGACGCGGAGAATAAAAAAAGGCCGCTCACCCCTGCCTGAGTATTGGGAGAGCGGCCTTGAAGCTCGGTACGTTGTGGAGGTCCCTTTCTACACCCGCTCTGTTTCAGGTGTCTTACAGGTACCTCAGCGCGCAGTGATCACCGCCAGTTTGGTAATGCCCGCCTTCTCGATGGAGGCCATGGCCTTGGCCACCTGGCCGTAGTTCACGGTCTCGTCGGCCTGCAGCTGCACACGGACTTCGGCGTCCTTGGCCTTGGCCGCCGCCAGGTTGCTCTGCAGCAGCTCCGGCTGGATTTCATCCTTGTTGATGAACCACTTGCCGGCGCCGTCGATGCTCACCACCAGTGGGTCCTTCTGCTCCGGCGGGGCGACCGCCTCGGTTTTGGGCAGGTTGATCGGAATGGCGTTGGTCAGCAGCGGCGCGGTGACGATGAACACCACCAGCAGCACCAGCATCACGTCCACCAGCGGGGTCACGTTGATCTCGGAGAGAACCTCGTCGCTGTCCTGGGTCGAGAAGGCCATGTCAGCTCGCCTCCTTCACGCTGGCGCCGGCAGCCGGTTTGCGTGCGGCGGTGGGCAGAGTGACGACGCGGAAGGCGCTCTTCTGCGCGAGGCTGTAGAAATCGTGGGCGAAGTCGTCGAGGTCGGCGGCGGTGAGCTTCAGGCGACGGAGGAAGTAGTTGTAGACCAGCACCGCCGGCACGGCGACGGCGATCCCCACGCCGGTAGCGATCAGCGCGCTGCCGATGGGGCCGGCGACGGTTTCCAGGCTCGCCGAGCCGGCCGCGCTGATGCCCTTGAGCGCTTCCATGATGCCCCACACGGTGCCGAACAGGCCGATGAAGGGCGAGGTGGAACCGATCGAGGCGAGCACTGCCAGGCCCGATTCCAGGGAGCGGCGCTCGCGCTGGATCTGCTGGCGGAGGGCGCGTTCGAGGCGGTCCTGGTGGTTGATCGACTGGGCGAGGTCAGGCTGGCCGTTGTCCTGGACCTGGATGGCGGCGAAGCCGGCCTGGGCCACTCGGGCGCCGGCGCCGGGCTTGCCGGCGGCCTGGTCACCGGCCGATTCGAGGCTGGTGGCGCTCCAGAACTGCTTCTGGAAGCGTTTGTCCTGGGACTTCTGGCGGGTGAACTGGACGCCTTTCACCAGGGCCAGCGCCCAGGTGACGACGGAGAAGCCGACCAGCAGCCAGATGACTGCGCCTTCGACGGATTCCAGGGGGTTCAGGGGCAGACTCATGGGTTTTCTCCTTCCGCGATTCTCGTGCGGCTGATCTGGGCAAGTTGAATCAATGCAATTTGAAGTCGATGGGTACGCTGACCCAGCCGTCCTGGGCCACGTCGCCGCGCTTGGCGGGGACGAAGCTCCAGCGTTTCACCGCGCGCACCGCGGCATCGTCCAGGGCGTCGCGGCCGCTGCTCTTCTGCACCTGGATCTCGCTCGGGCTGCCGCTGGCGAGCACATGCACGCGCAGCAGCACGGTGCCTTCCCAGCCTCGGCGCTGGGCCAGGGGCGGGTACTCCGGCGCCGGGTTCTTCAGGTAACCGGCGTTGGCCGAGGGCGGCGTCAGCGGGGCTGGCGCCGGTGCTGCCGGGGCGGGCGGAGCCGGTTGTGGCGGCGGGGTTTCGGCCTTTGGCGGCGCGGGTTGCTCCACCGGCTTGGGCACGGGCTTGGGAACTGGCTTCGGCTTGGGCTTGGGAATCGGCTTGGGCGGCGGTGGTTTCACCGCGTTCTCGTCCACCACCGGGGGCGGCGGCTCCTGTACCACCGGCTCGGGAATCGGCTCGGGCGGCGGCGGCTCGACCACCGGCGGCGTCGGTGCTGTGAATTCGATGGTCATCGGCGGCACCTGCGGCGGCACCTCCGGCAGCTGCGGGGTGGGCTGCTGGCTCAGCCAGTAGACCACCGCGCCATGCAGTGTCAGGGCGAACAGACCGAGCAGAACGGCTTCGCGGCGGCTCAGCGCGCGGGCTTTCGCCGGCACGTGGCGGCCCAGCTCCAGCGCGTGGCGCAGCGGGCGGCCGAGATCGACCAGGTCGCCGCCGGGCACGTGGCGCAGGAACGCATCCGGCGCGAGGGCATGCTGGGGTTGAGCCATGAACGATCTCCTTGCAGGTCTGCGCGGCTCTAAGTCGCGCTTGGAACGGACCTGCATGATTGGCGGAGCGTCTTAGCTCTTGAAGTGATTGTTTCTCTTATTTAAATAACTTTCGGTGCTATAGGTTTTCGGCGGATCGCTGCAGGCCGCACCATTCGTGGGTTTCAGCGGATCGGCAAAAATCCGATGCCTTTGCGGCATGGAAAATATGCAGGAAAGGTTGGTGTTTTTTTGAGCAAAGGCCCTGGCGCGCGGCTTTGCGGGGTGCTGAAACGAAAAAGCCCGGTCATTCGACCGGGCTTTTTTGAGCGTCAGCTACGCGGCGATCAGAACGCCGGCACCACGGCGCCCTTGTACTTCTCGAGGATGAACTGCTTCACCTCGGGGCTGTGCAGGGCGGCGGCCAGCTTCTGCATGGCGGCGCTGTCCTTGTTGTCCGGGCGGGCAACCAGGATGTTCACGTAGGGCGAGTCGGCGCCTTCGATGGCCAGCGCGTCCTTGGTGGGGTTCAGCTTGGCTTCCAGGGCGTAGTTGGTGTTGATCAGGGCGAGGTCGACCTGGGTCAGCACGCGCGGCAGGGTGGCCGCTTCCAGCTCACGCACCTTGATGTTCTTCGGGTTCTCGACGATGTCCTTCGGGGTGGCGGTGATGGACTTGTTGTCCTTGAGCTTGATCACGCCGGCCTTGTCCAGCAGCAGCAGCGCGCGGCCGCCGTTGGTGGCGTCGTTGGGGATCACCACGGTGGCGCCCGAGGGCAGCTCTTCGAGCTTCTTGAACTTGGTGGAATAGGCGCCCAGCGGCTCGATGTGCACACCGGTGACGGCGATCAGGCTGGTGCCCTTGGTCTTGTTGAACTCATCCAGGTACGGCTGGTGCTGGAAGAAGTTGGCGTCCAGGCGCTTCTCGGCGACCTGGGTGTTGGGCTGCACGTAGTCGGTGAATTCCTTCACCTTCAGCTCAACCCCTTCCTTGGCCAGGATGGGTTTGACGAAGTTGAGGATCTCGGCGTGCGGCACCGGGGTGGCGGCGACGGTCAGGCTGTCGGCGGCCTGGGCCAGCGGGGCGGCGATGACTGCGGCGGCAGCGAACGCGGCGAACAGTTTCTTCATGGTTGGCTCCTTGGTCGGCCCGCATCCGGCGGGCCTTGTGGTTATTTGCGCGAGTAGTGGACCACCAGCTTGTCGCCGACGGTCTGCAGGATCTGGACGAGGACCACCAGCATCACCACGGTGAGCAGCATCACGTCGTCCTGGAAGCGTTGGTAGCCGTAGCGGATCGCCAGGTCGCCGAGGCCGCCGGCGCCGACCACGCCGGCCATCGCGGTGTAGGACACCAGAGTGATGGCGGTGACGGTGATGGCGGCGATGATGCCCGGACGGGCTTCGGGCAGCAGGGCGTTCCAGATGATCTGGCGGGTGCTGGCGCCCATGGCCTGGGTGGCTTCGATGATGCCCTTGTCCACCTCGCGCAGCGCGGTTTCCACCAGGCGCGCGAAGAACGGCGTGGCCCCCACCACCAGCGGCGGGATGGCACCGGCGACGCCCAGCGAGGTGCCAACCAGGATCACCGTGAGCGGGATCAGCACGATCAGCAGGATGATGAACGGCAGCGAGCGCAGCACGTTGACGATGAACGCCAGCACGCCGTAGATGCCGCGGTTGGCGAACATCTGCTTGGGCCCGGTAAGAAACAACAGCACGCCCAGCGGCAGGCCGAGGATGACGGTGAACAGCAGCGAGCCGCCGAGCATCCAGAAGGTGTCGAGGCTGGCCTGGAGGATCTCGGACCAATCAATGTTTACGAAAAAGTCGCTCATGCGCGCAGCACCTCCACATGGACTTCGGCAGCGTTGAGCTGCGCCAGGGCGGCCTCGATGTCACCGCCCACCAGGGACAGGGTGAGCTGGCCGTAGGGCTGGTCCTTGATGCGGTCGATGCGCCCGGCAAGGATGCTGTAGTCGACGCCGGTCTGGCGCGCGACGGTGCCCAGCAGCGGCGCGTAGGTCGCCTCGCCGCGGAAGGTCAGGCGCAGGATGCGCCCCGGCACGTGGGCGAAGTCATCGTGCTGCTCGTCCTCGTCGACGCGCTCGGCCTCGAAGACGAAGCGGCGGGTGGTTTCGTGCTGCGGGTGGAGGAACACGTCGGCGACCTCGCCCTGTTCGACGATGCGCCCGGCATCCATCACCGCCACCTGGTCGCAGACGCGACGGATCACGTCCATCTCGTGGGTGATCAGGACGATGGTCAGCTTCAGCTCGCGGTTGATCTCCGCCAGCAGCTGCAGGACCTGGCCGGTGGTCTGCGGGTCGAGGGCGCTGGTGGCTTCGTCGCAGAGCAGGATGGTCGGCCGGCAGGCCAGAGCGCGGGCGATGCCGACACGCTGCTTCTGGCCGCCGGAGAGCTGCGCCGGGTACTTGCGCGCGTGCTCCTTGAGGCCGACGCGGTCGAGCAGCTCGTCCACCCGTGCGGTGATTTCGGCGGCGCTGAAGGTGCCGGCGAGTTTCATCGGCATGGCGATGTTGTCGGCGACGGTCTTGGAGGCCAGCAGGTTGAAGTGCTGGAAGATCATCCCGACGCGCTGGCGGAAGCGGCGCAGGCCGTCGGCGTCCAGGGCGGTGATGTCCTCGCCGTCGATAACGATGCGCCCGCCGCTGGGTTCTTCCAGGCGGTTGATCAGGCGCAGCAGGGTGCTTTTACCGGCGCCGGAATGGCCGATCAGGCCAAAGACCTGGCCGCCCTCGATGGACAGGCGGGTCGGCTGCAGGGCCGGGATATCGCGTCCGGCGACGCGATAGGTCTTGTGGACGTCGTGGAATTCGATCACTTAGCGAACCTTGTGGGTACGGGAAGGCGCCGCTCGCTGCCGGGGCCGTCGGATCAACAGGCGTAGGCAACGAGCGTAGGCGGTCAGCCAAAACCGCGCATTTTAACCTGCTTTTTTATGGCTGATTAATCTTTGTTCAGCTAAGCACGGAACAAAAGGAAATAACGGGCGCCGCGGACGGGCGCCCGTGGGGTTCAGGGTGTGCAGTTCGGCTGGGCGGCCGGGGCGACCGGAGCGGCGGGCTTCTGCAGGCCGCTGACGTCGGCGGCGACGCCAGGGGCGCGGGGCATCAGCGAGCGGGCGCGGGTCAGGGCGGTGGTGGCGCCATTGACGTCGCCCTTGGCCAGCGCTTCGCGGCTGCGCTCAAGGTACGCGTCGGCCAGGCGCTTGCGGCGCTCGGCGAGCTGGGTGGCGTCTTCCTGTTCGGAACCCAGCGCGAGCTGCGCGGATTCCAGACGGCCGGCGGCCAGTTCGGTCTCGAAGCCACTGCTGCTGGGCGGATTGCTCGCGGTGCTCTGGCAGGCCGCGAGGGCCAGCGCCATGGCCATCAGCGCGAACAGGCGGATGACGAACGACTTCATGCGTCAGGGTCTCTTTTGATCAAAAAATCGCCAAATTCTACACCGTCCGGCGCGGCAGGACAAAACTCAGCAGGAACAGGGCCGCCGCGCTGACCACGATGGAGGGGCCGGCGGGGGTGTCCTTGAACCAGGACAGCGAAAGCCCGGCACACACCGCCACCAGGCCGATCAGACTCGCGCCGAAGGCCATCTGTTCCGGGCTGCGCGCATGTCGCTGGGCGGCTGCCGCGGGGATGATCAGCAGGGAGGTGATCAGCAGCACGCCGACGATCTTCATGGCCACGGCGATGACGATGGCGATCAGCAGCATCAGCGCCAGGCGGATGGCGGTGACCGGCAGGCCTTCGACCCGCGCCAGTTCCTCGTGCACGGTGATCGCCAGCAGCGGTCGCCACAGCCAGCAGATCAGCCCCAGCACCAGAGCGCTGCCGGCGACTATCCACAGGAGGTCGGTCTGGCTGACGGCGAGCAGGTCGCCGAACAGGTAGGCCATCAGGTCGACGCGCACTTCCTTCATGAAGCTCAGGGTCACCAGGCCCAGCGACAGCGTGCTGTGGGCGAGGATGCCGAGCAGGGTGTCGGCGGCCAGCGGCTGGCGCTGCTGCAGGGTGACCAGCAGGACGGCGAGCAATACGCAGCCGACGGTCACCGCCAGCGTCGGGCTGACGTCCAGCAGGAAGCCCAAGGCCACACCGAGCAGGGCGGCGTGGGACAGGGTGTCGCCGAAATAGGCCATGCGTCGCCAGACGACGAACGAACCCAGGGGCCCGGCGACCACCGCCAGGGCGAGCCCGGCGAGGAGGGCGTTGAGCAGGAAATCAGCCATGGTTGCAGTCGGGGCCGTGCTGGTGGACCGGAGTGAAGCGGGTGCCGGCCGGGAAGGCGGGTTTCACCACCTCGCCGTGCAGGTCGTGGGAATGGTCGTGGTGGTGGTGGTAGACCGCCAGGCTGCGGGCGTCCTGGCCGAACAGCTCGACGAAGGCCGGGTCGCCGCTGACCTGTTCCGGGTGCCCGGAGCAGCAGACGTGGCGGTTCAGGCACACCACCTTGTCGGTGGCGCTCATCACCAGGTGCAGGTCGTGGGAGACCATCAGCACGCCACAACCGAGGCGGTCGCGCAGGCGGCCGATCAAGCGGTAAAGCTCGGCCTGGCCGGCGACGTCGACGCCCTGCACGGGCTCGTCGAGCACCAGCAGTTCCGGCTTGCGCAGCAGGGCGCGGGCCAGCAGCACGCGCTGCAGCTCGCCGCCGGAAACGCTCTGCAGCGGCTTGTCGATGACGTGGGCGGCGCCGACTTCCTTCAGCGCATCGAGGGCGTGGTAGCGCTGCACACCAGGGACCAGGCGCAGGAAGCGGAAAACCGTCAGCGGCAGGGTCGGATCGACGTGGAGCTTCTGCGGCATGTAGCCGATGGACAGCTTCGGCTGGCGCCAGACGCTGCCGGTATCGGGCTTGAGCAGGCCGAGCACGCTGCGCACCAGGGTCGTCTTGCCGGCGCCGTTGGGGCCGATCAGGGTGACGATCTCGCCGGGAGCGATGGTCAGGTCGACGTTCTGCAGCACCGCCTGGCCGCCATAACTGACGCCAACGCCTTGCAGGCGGATCAGGGCGTCGCTCATCACGCCTCCTGCTGGCCGGGGGCGCAGGCGCCGCAGAGGCCGACGATCTCGACGGTCTGGCTTTCCACAGCGAAGCCGACACCCTTGGCGCCGGCGACGATGGCCTCGCTGATGGCCGGCTGTTCCAGCTCGATGGCGGTGTGGCAGGCGCGGCAGATCAGGAACTGGCCTTCATGGGCGTGTTCCGGGTGGGCGCAGCCGATGAAGGCGTTGAGCGAGGCGATGCGGTGCACCAGGCCGTTTTCCAGGAGGAAGTCGAGGGCGCGGTAGACCGTCGGCGGCGCCGCCTTACGGCCGTCCTCTTCGCTCAGCACGGCGAGGATGTCGTAGGCGCCCAGCGGCTTGTGGCTCGCCCAGACCAGCTCCAGCACGCGCCGGCGCAGCTCGGTCAGGCGCACGCCCTGACGCGCGCACAGCGCATCGGCGTCGGCCAGGGCGCTGGCCACGCAGTTGGCATGGTCGTGCGGGCGGCAGGCGAGGGGGGTCTTGGGGGCAATCTTGTACATGCGCGGCGACGCTCGGGTTCAGAGACGTTATTATATTACTCTTTCATGTCTCCCCTGTGTGAGTGCCGCCGTGTCCTTCCGTCCCGTCGCCCTGCTGACCGCCGCCTGCGCGCTGCTGCTCAGCCTCCCCGTACGTGCCGAGGTCAGCGTGCTGACCAGCATCAAGCCGCTGCAACTGATCGCCGCCGCCATCCAGGACGGCGAAGGCACGCCGGACGTGCTGCTGCCGCCGGGCGCCTCGCCGCACAGCTACTCGCTGCGCCCGTCCGACATCCGCCGCGTGCGCGACGCGCAGCTGTTCTACTGGGTCGGCCAGGACCTGGAGAACTTCCTGCCCAAGGTGCTGGAAAGCCGCAAGGGCCCGAGCGTGGCCGTGCAGGATCAGGCCGGCATGCACCTGCGCAAGTTCGCCGATTTCAGCGAGTCGAATCACCCGGACCATGACGACGACACGGGCCACGACCATGATCACCGGCCTGGCATGATCGACGCGCATTTGTGGCTGTTGCCGGCCAATGCCCAGGTGATCGCCGCACGCATGGCCGAGGACCTGGCCATCGCCGACCCGGCCAACGCCAGCCGCTACCAGGCCAACCTGAAGGCCTTCGACGAGCGCATGGAGACCCTCGACGCCCGCCTGAAACAGCGCATCGACCCGCTCAAGGGCAAGCCCTTCTTCGTCTTCCACGAGGCCTTCGACTACTTCGAGGAGGCCTATGGCCTGCGCCATGCTGGCGTCTTCGCGGTGTCCGCCGACGTGCAACCGGGCGCCCGCCATGTCGCCATGATGCGTGCGCAGCTGCAGAAGGCCGGCCCGTCCTGCATCTTCAGCGAACCGCCGATCCGCCCGCGCCTGGCCGACACCCTGAGCCAGGGCCTGCCGGTGCGCCTGGCCGAGCTGGATGACCTGGGCGTGGGCGTCAAAGTGGATGCCCAGGGCTACGAAAACCTGCTGGGCAACCTGGCGGACGAGTTCGCGGGGTGCCTGGAGAAGCTCTGACTCGGCCTGCTGCCCAAGCTTCCTCGCTCGTAGGGCCTCGGATGGCGGATAAAGCGTTCCGCTTTATGCGCCCTACGTTGCTGACTAATCCTCGGCTCCGGATTTCCCCTGTAGGAGCGGGCCATGCCCGCGATCGCACGCATGGCGCGCTCCTACAATTCATCCCCGGAATCGGCCGAGGCGCAACGCCATATCCGCGCCCGTTCGTCGCGCCACCCCTGCCTGAAATTTCCCGCAATTTCCTCCCCTGATTCCCCGCCAATCGTCGGCTTTCGGCATCTTTGACGGCGTTCGTCGTTCAATTGTCTATGGTGTCTAGTTGGGGTTGCCTGACACAAGATGTTGATGGTGATCAGGAATCTATGCCTACATATGGGGTCTACTCGCGCTCCATTTGCGCCTGCCACCCAACCGACAGGAGGTTATTTCCCGGATGGCCAAGACCGATGCGCGCCAACGCGGCGCCAACCCAGGAGTTCTCGCCCTGCAGCCTGCCTCGCAGGACATCTGGGACAGCAAGTACCGCCTCAAGCACAAGAGCGGTGACCCCATCGACGGCAGCGTCGACGAAACCTGGCAGCGCGTCGCCCGCGCCCTGGCCGACGTCGAGGCCAACAAGGCCCTGCGCGAGCACTGGTACGAGCGCTTCCTCTGGGCCCTGCGCAACGGCGCCATCCCGGCCGGGCGGATCATTTCCAACGCCGGCGCCCAGGGGCACAAGCCGGCCACCTCGACCATCAACTGCACCGTCTCGGGGATCATCCGCGACTCCATGGACGATATCCTGGAGAAGGTCCACGAGGCCGGGCTGACGCTCAAGGCCGGCTGCGGCATCGGCTACGAATTCAGCACCCTGCGCCCGCGTGGCGCCTACGTCTCCGGCGCCGGCGCGCACACCAGCGGGCCGCTGTCGTTCATGGATATCTACGACAAGATGTGCTTCACCGTCAGCTCCGCCGGGGGGCGGCGTGGCGCGCAGATGGGCACCTTCGACGTCAGCCATCCGGACGTGCGCGAGTTCATCCGCGCCAAGCGCGAAGACGGCCGCCTGCGCCAGTTCAACCTCAGCCTGCTGATCACCGACGGCTTCATGAACGCCGTGGAGGACGACGAGGACTGGCCGCTGGTGTTCCCGATCCACCAGAAGGAACGCGACGAAGTCGATCTGAAGAGCGCCGACGAGGTGGTCTGGCGCGACTGGCCTCTGCATGACGACTACCTGGTAGGCGATGACGGCCGCGTCGCCTGCAAGGTCTACGGGCGGGTCAAGGCGCGGCACCTGTGGGACATGATCATGGTGTCCACCTACGACTACGCCGAGCCTGGATTCATCCTCATCGACCGTGTCAACGAGATGAACAACAACTGGTGGTGCGAGGCGATCCGCGCCACCAACCCCTGCGGCGAGCAACCGCTGCCGCCCTACGGCTCGTGCCTGCTGGGCTCGGTGAACCTGACCACTTTTGTGGTCGACGCCTTCGGCGACAACGCGCGCTTCGACTGGGAGCGCTACCGCGAAGTGGTCCGCGTGTTCACCCGCATGCTCGACAACGTGGTGGAGATCAACGGCCTGCCGCTGGAACAGCAGCGCGCGGAAATTCTCGGCAAGCGTCGCCACGGCATGGGTTTCCTCGGCCTGGGCTCGGCGCTGACCCTGCTCAAGCTGCGCTATGGCAGCCCGGAAGCCTGCGTCTTCACCGAGGAAGTGGCGCGCGAGATGGCCCTGGTCGGCTGGGAAGTGGCCCTGGAACTGTCCCGCGAGAAAGGTCCGGCGCCGGCCCTGGTGAAGGAATACGACGTCACCGCCGAGATGCTGCGCAAGCGTCCGGAAATGAAGGCCGATGGCCTCAAGGTCGGTGACAAGATCGCCGGCCGCGTTCTGCACGCCAAGTATTCGCGCTACATGCAGCGCGTTGCCGAGCATGCGCCGCAGCTGATCGAGGAGCTGGCCGAGCACGGCGCGCGCTTCACCCATCACAGCTCCATCGCGCCCACCGGCACCATCAGCCTGAGCCTGGCCAACAACGCCTCCAACGGCATCGAGCCGAGCTTCGCCCACCACTATTCACGCAACCTGATCCGCGCCGGGCGCAAGACCAAGGAGAAGATCTCGGTCTTCAGCTACGAACTGCTGGCCTACCGCGACCAGGTGGACAACCACGCCGTGCCGGGCGCCGAGGAAGAGAAGCACCGCCTGCCGGACTACTTCATCACCGCCGACGACATCACGCCGCAGCAGCATGTGGACATCCAGGCCGCCGCGCAGAAGTGGATCGACTCGTCGATCTCCAAGACCGCCAACGTCCCCACCGACTACCCGTTCGAGGACTTCAAGGACATCTACCTCTACGCATGGCGCCAGGGCCTGAAGGGCTGCACCACCTTCCGTTTCAACCCGGCGGCCTTCCAGGGCGTGCTGGTGAAGGAGTCGGACCTGGAGAAGACCCTGTACCGCTTCGAACTGGAAGATGGCAGCGTGGTGGAACTCAAGGGCAACGAGGAAGTGGAGTACGACGGCGAGATCCATAGTGCCGCTAACCTCTTCGACGCCCTGAAAGAAGGCTATTACGGCAAGTACTGATACCCCTGGAGAATGCTATGAGCGTCAAGATCAACCAGAAGATCAAAGGCTTCCAGGTGGTGGACGTGGCCGAGGAAAAGGCCCGCGTGGAAGCCGCCGCGGCGGCCGCCGTGGTGAAGATGGATGAAACCCTGCAGCGACCGGAGCTGCTGGTCGGCGCGACCTACAAGATCAAGTCGCCGCTGTTCGAGCATGCGCTGTACGTGACCATCAACGACGTGGTGCTCAACCCGGACACCCCGTACGAGCAGCGCCGGCCCTTCGAGATTTTCATCAACTCGAAGAACATGGACCACTTCCAGTGGATCGTCGCGCTCACCCGGATCATGTCCGCAGTATTCCGCAAGGGCGGTGACTGCACCTTCCTGGTGGAAGAAATGAAGGCGGTGTTCGACCCGCGCGGCGGGTACCTGAAGCGCGGCGGCATCTATATGCCGTCGATCGTCGCCGAGATCGGCGCGGTGGTGGAGCGCCACCTGGTCGCCATCGGCCTGATGGAAGGCCCGCAGCTGGACGAGGAGCAGCGTCTGTATCTCGCTGAAAAGCGCGCCGCCTACGAAGCCGCCCAGGGCACCAACAAGGCCGAGCCCGGCGAAGGCTTCCCCGCCGGCGCCCAGCTTTGCGGCAAGTGCAACACGATGGCGGTGGTGCAGATGGATGGCTGCGCGACATGCCTGAACTGTGGGCATTCCAAGTGCGGGTGAGCCCGCTCAAAACGCATGCGTTTTGAAGGGCGAACGACCGGCCATGGATGGCCGGGCCGGGGTTCATCTTGAGCAGAGGAGTTGCGGCAGGGATGCCAGCTCCGATTTGGATCTTCACTCCTCCGCTTCATGCCGGAGCTCTGTGTAGGAGCGGGCCATGCCCGCGATCGCGCGCATGGCGCGCTCCTACAAGGGGTTCATCAGCCACCTGCAGCTCCTTCAGACGTGCATCCGTCTGCTTTCGTAGGAGCGGATTTATCCGCGATCCGGCCGGAAAGCCTGCGCTGAATTACAACGCAAACGGCAAATGAATCCCCACCGTCTGCCGCTGCGCCAGCCGACGCTCAAACTCGCTCGGGTCGTGGATCAGCACGTCCTGCCCGGCGAATGCCTCGGCGGCGATCAGCCGCGACAGCCAGAAGCGCACGCAAGCCACCCGCAGCATCTCCGGCCACAGCTCGGCTTCGAGCGCGGTGAACGGCCGCTTGGCCGCATAGGCCGCCAGCAGGGCGCGGGTGCGGGGGCCGTCGAGGGCGCCGTCGTCTGTCGAGCACCAGTCGTTCACGGTGATCGCCAGGTCGTAGAGCATCCAGCCGGAGCTGGCGTTGTAGAAGTCGATCACCCCCGCCAGGTGCGGGCCGTCGAACAGCACGTTGTCGCGGAACAGGTCGGCGTGCAGGTTGGCGCGCGGCAGCGCCGGCTGTTCGGCGAGCAGGCGGGCGATCTCCTCAAGGGCATCGCCCAGCAGGGTCGCGGCGTGGCCGGACAGGTGCGACTGCATCGTCTCGCCTTCATGCAGCATCCAGCTCAAGCCGCGGTCGCTGGGGCGCTCGATGATCCGCTCGCGGGTCGCCAGGTGCAGGCGTGCCAGCAGGTCGCCGACTTCCTTGCAGTGATGGTTGTTTGGCGAGCGTTCGTGACGGCCGGCCAGGCGCGGTTGCAGCAGCGCCGGCTTGCCTTCGAGCTGACGCAGCGCCTCGCCATCCTTCGTGCGCAGGGCGTAGGGCACCGGCAGGTCGGCTTCGTGCAGGACGTCGAGCAGTTCGATGAAGAACGGCATCTCCTGCACCGGGCCGCGCTCCACCAGGGTCAGGACGAATTCGCCGCGTTCCAGGCTGACGAAGAAATTGCTGTTCTCCGAGCCTTCCGCGATACCGCGGAAGTCCCGCAGGCGGCCGAGGCCGTAGGGGGCGAGGAAGTCTTCCAGGACCGGACGTTCCAGAGGCGTGAATACCGACATGCTCAATCCTCTGGAGCGTCGTGGTGGGGAGGGTTTACCAGCTGAAGATCTGCCACTGCGGAATCAGCTTGTCGGGCTGGTCCGAGCGGATGAAGTTGCCGTCGCTGCCGTCCTGGCGCACCAGGAAGTAGGGCTTGCCGTGCTTGGGCACGACCTTGATGGCGTAGAGGAATCCGTTCACGCGGTATTCCTGGATGGTCTTGTCGCCCTCCTGGCGGATGGTCACATCCGGTTCCGGCGTCGGGGCATCGTCCGCCGCCAGCACGGAGGTTGCGCCAAGACCCAGCAGAGCGGCGAGCAACAGGCGGTTCAACGTACGCATGATAACCTTGTCCCTTTGTCGAATTGGCTACGGACATTTTAGCCCGAGCCCTTCTGAAAAGGTTGATTCCCCTCATGAGCCAAGCACCCCTCGTCCTCGTGGACGGCTCGTCCTACCTGTATCGCGCCTTCCATGCCCTGCCGCCGCTGATGACCTCCAGCGGCATGCCCACGGGAGCGGTGAAGGGCGTGCTGAACATGCTCAAGAGCCTGCGCAAGCAGTATCCGGACAGCCCCTTCGCGGTGGTCTTCGATGCCAAGGGCGGGACCTTCCGCGACGAGATGTTTGCCGAGTACAAGGCCAATCGCCCCTCGATGCCGGACGACCTGCGCGTGCAGGTGGAGCCGCTGCACGCCACCGTGCGCGCCCTCGGCCTGCCCCTGCTGTGCGTGGAAGGCGTGGAAGCGGACGACGTGATCGGCACCCTGGCCCGGCAGAGCGCGGCCGGTGGCCGGGCGGTGGTGATCTCCACCGGCGACAAGGACATGGCGCAGCTGGTCGACGGGCACATTACGCTGGTCAACACGATGACCGGTAGCGTGCTCGATGTGGATGGCGTTAAGGAGAAATTCGGTGTCGGTCCTGAGCTGATCATCGATTACCTGGCGCTGATGGGCGACAAGGTCGACAACATTCCCGGCGTGCCCGGTGTCGGCGAAAAGACCGCCCTCGGCCTGCTCACCGGCGTCGGTGGCGGCCTGGATGTGCTCTACGCCAGCCTGAACAAGGTGCCCGAACTGCCCATCCGCGGCGCCAAGGGCCTGCCGGCCAAGCTCGAAGAGCACAAGGACATGGCCTACCTGTCCTACCAGCTCGCCACCATCAAGTGCGATGTCGAACTGAACGTCGAGATCGACGCCCTGCACCCCGGCGAGCCGGACCGCGAGGCCCTGACCGAGCTGTATCGCACCCTGGAATTCAAGACCGGCCTGGATGATCTGCAACGCCAGGCGGCCAAGACCGCCAGCCCGCAGCTGGCGCTGGAAGAGGCCCCGGCTGCCGCAGCGGAGAAGCTCTACGAGATCGTCCTGGAACAAGCGCAGTTCGACGCCTGGCTGAAGAAGCTGGAAGCCGCCGACCTGATCGCCTTCGACACCGAGACCACCAGCCTCGATCCGCAGCAGGCGCAGGTGGTGGGTGTGTCCTTCGCGGTGAAGGAAGGCGAAGCCGCCTACGTGCCGCTGGCCCACAGTTATATGGGCGTGCCGGCGCAGCTGGATCGTGACGCCGTGCTCAAGGCCCTCAAGCCGCTGCTGGAAGACCCGAAGAAGCGCAAGATCGGCCAGCACGCCAAGTACGACATGAACGTCCTGGCCAACGCCTCGACGCCCATCGCCGTGCAGGGTATCGCCTACGACACCATGCTCGAATCCTACGTGCTGGACTCCACCGCGACCCGCCACGACATGGACAGCCTGGCGCTCAAGTACCTGGGCCACAGCACCATCCGCTTCGAGGATATCGCCGGCAAGGGCGCCAAGCAGCTGACCTTCGACCAGATCGCCCTGGAACAGGCCGGCCCCTATGCAGCCGAAGACGCCGACGTGACCCTGCGCCTGCACCAGACCCTGTGGCAGAAGCTGGAAGCCATCCCGTCCCTGGCCAAGGTGCTCACCGAAATCGAGATGCCGCTGGTGCCGGTACTGGCGCGCATCGAGCGCAACGGCGCGCTGGTCGACGCCAACCTGCTGGGCAAGCAGAGCGTCGAGCTGGGCGAGAAGATGGTCGAGCTGCAGCGCCAGGCCTATGACCTGGCGGGCGAGGAGTTCAACCTCGGCTCGCCCAAGCAGCTGGGCGCCATCCTTTATGAAAAGCTGGGCCTGCCGGTGTTGTCCAAGACCGCCACCGGCCAGCCGTCCACCGCCGAGGCCGTCCTCGCCGAGCTGGCCGAGCAGGATTACGAGCTGCCCAAGGTGATCATGCAGTACCGCTCCCTGAGCAAGCTCAAGAGCACCTACACCGACAAGTTGCCGGAGCAGATCAACCCGCGCACCGGGCGCATCCACACCAGCTACCACCAGGCGGTGGCGGCGACCGGCCGGCTGTCCTCCAGCGACCCGAACTTGCAAAATATCCCGATCCGCACCGCCGAGGGCCGGCGCATCCGCCAGGCCTTCGTCGCGCCCAAGGGCTACCAGCTGCTGGCGGCGGACTACTCTCAGATCGAACTGCGCATCATGGCCCACCTGGCCAAGGACGAAGGCCTGCTGGACGCCTTCCGTCATGATCGCGACGTGCACCGCGCCACTGCCGCCGAAGTCTTCGGCGTGCCGCTGGATGACGTGACGTCCGACCAGCGCCGCAGCGCCAAGGCGATCAACTTCGGCCTGATCTATGGCATGAGCGCCTTCGGCCTGGCCAAGCAAATCGGCGTCGAGCGCAAGGAGGCCCAGGCCTACATCGACCGCTATTTCGCCCGCTATCCGGGCGTGCTGGCCTACATGGAGCGCACCCGCGCCCAGGCCGCCGAGCAGGGCTTCGTCGAAACCCTGTTTGGCCGTCGCCTGTACCTGCCGGAAATCGCCTCGAAGAACGGCGCCATGCGCAAGGCCGCCGAGCGCACCGCGATCAACGCACCGATGCAGGGCACGGCTGCGGACATCATGAAGCGCGCCATGGTGGCTGTGGATAACTGGCTGCAGGAAAGCGGCATCGATGCCCGCGTCATCCTCCAGGTACACGACGAACTGGTCCTGGAAGTGCGCGAGGACCTGGTGGATCAGGTCCGTGATGGCATTCGGCCGCTGATGAGCGGCGCGGCGGAGCTGGACGTACCGCTGGTCGTCGAAGCCGGTGTCGGGGCGAACTGGGACGAGGCGCACTGACGACTGGACGAACGGTCACAAGGCCCGCCAGCCGGGCCTTGCGGCGCGATTGTTCAGGCGCTTTCTGGCCGGCCTGAAAAAATCTTTTGTGACCCGCTGAACTTTCCCGCGCGGAGCCGAGTCAGAACTCGTGAATGGCTGGTGAAGCCCTTCGATGCTCCTTTGCAGTGTTTAGTGTTGGCAGATTACTGGACCCCGCCCTAGCGGTCCGGACTTAAACCCCGAACTTCCCCCTCCCCATACGAAGCTCGGGGTTTTTTTTGCCTGCGATTTGGCCTCAGGCCTCCTCGCCGGCCTCCTCTTCTTCCTCGTCCAGCAGCCCCAGCCAGCCGGCCAGGACCAGCTGCGCCTCTTCCACGCCCTGGCGCTTGGGCGCCGAGAACAGCTGCAGGGTGGCGACATCGCCCCAGCCGTCGAGGATTTCCTTGCGGGTCTTGAGCAGCGCGTTCTTCGCCGCGCCGTAGGCCAGCTTGTCGGCCTTGGTCAGCAGCACGTGGATCGGCAACTGGCTGGCCTGTGCCCAGTCGAGCATCAGGCGGTCGAAATCGGTCAGCGGGTGACGGATATCCATCATCAGCACCACCCCGGCTAGCGCATTGCGGCTGGAGAGATAAGCTTCCAGGTGCTGCTGCCAGTGCAGCTTCAGCGGGATCGGCACCTTGGCGTAGCCGTAGCCGGGCAGGTCGACCAGGCGGCGTTCGTCATCCAGGCGGAAGAAGTTCAGCAACTGGGTGCGGCCAGGGGTCTTGGAGGTCCGCGCCAGGTTCGCGTGAGTCAGCGCGTTCAGCGCGCTGGACTTGCCCGCGTTGGAGCGGCCGGCGAAGGCGACTTCCAGGCCGGAATCCTCCGGGCACTGGTTCACCTTGGCGGCGGAAATGAGGAAAGTGGCCTGTTGGCAGAGGCCGAGAATCGGGTTTTTCGTAGCGTTATTCGAGGACATGGGTAACTTCGCGGCGGGTGCGACGCGGTGTCGCGGGGGGCGGTTTCGTTTCCGTTTGGGCATCTGAAGTATATAATGCCGCGGATTTTGTGTGCGCTTTATCCCCCAGGGTCGAGCCACACGGGAACGTTGAAGTCCGCGCAATCAAGAACGCGGATGTTCCCTGCGATGAGGATAATCATGAAGAAACTGCTGTTCGCAGCCATCGTTGCCGCGCTGGCATCCAGCGCCCTGGCGGCCCAGGATCCGGAAGCCGTTTTCAACAGAGCCTGTGGCGCCTGCCACAATGGTCAGTTGCCAATGGCGCCGAAAAAGGGCGACGCCGCCGCTTGGAAGCCACGCCTGGACAAGGGCATGGACACGCTGGTGCAACATGTGACCACCGGTTTCAACGCGATGCCGCCTCGCGGCCTGTGCACCGACTGCAGCGCCGAGGATTACCAGACAATTATCCAGTGGATGTCGAAGTAACTCCCAGGCCTTACTCTTTCACCCTTAGCCGTTATTGGATTAGCTGATGAACAAATTGATCGTGAGTCTGCTGTTGACCCTGGGTCTTGTCGGTGTGGCGAACGCCGCTGGCGATGCCAAGGCCGGTCAGGCGAAAGCTGCTGTCTGTGGTGCCTGC
Organism: Pseudomonas sp. LABIM340; assembly: GCF_040017195.2. Classification (NCBI taxonomy): domain Bacteria; kingdom Pseudomonadati; phylum Pseudomonadota; class Gammaproteobacteria; order Pseudomonadales; family Pseudomonadaceae; genus Pseudomonas; species Pseudomonas sp. LABIM340. The sequence goes on from NZ_CM200227.1 coordinate 195,326, forward strand.
CACGGCGCCGATGGCAACAGCATGGCGCCCAACTTCCCGAAACTGGCCGGGCAGGGTGAGCGTTACCTGCTCAAGCAGATGCACGACATCAAGGACGGCAAGCGCACCGTGCTGGAAATGACCGGCCTGCTGACCAACCTCAGCGATGAGGACCTGGCAGACATCGCCGCCTACTTCTCCAGCCAGAACCCCAGTGTCGGCGCTGCCGATCCCAAGCTGGTCGCCCAGGGTGAAGCCCTGTTCCGCGGCGGCAAGCTCACTGAAGGCATGCCGGCCTGCACCGGTTGCCACAACCCGGCTGGCCAGGGCAACGCCGAAGCCGGCTTCCCGCACCTGGGTGGCCAGCACGCGGCCTACACCGCCAAGCAGCTGACCGCCTTCCGCGAAGGCGAGCGCACCAACGACGGCGACGCCATGATCATGCGCAGCATCGCCGCCAAGCTGTCCAACAAGGACATCGCTGCGATCTCCAGCTACATCGAAGGCCTGCACTAAGCAGCCTTTGTGGCGGAAACGCCAGATCGAAAAACTGCTTCGAAAAAAAGGGTGGCTTAGGCCGCCCTTTTTTGCATCCGCCCCCACTACAATGCTGGAACCGTGTCTGGCCCCTCCGGTCAAACCGCTTCATCCCGCCGCGCGCAGCGTGGCGGTTCCGCTCAGCCAAGGAGTGAACCATGCGTAACCTGATTTTCACCGCCGCTCTTGCCTTCGCCGGCCTGTTCGCCGTCAACGCGAACGCCGCCGACTTCGAAGCTGGCAAGAACTACACCGAGCTGAACCAGGCCGTCCCGGTCTCCCAGCCCGGCAAGATCGAGGTGGTGGAGCTGTTCTGGTACGGCTGCCCGCACTGCTACGCGTTCGAACCGACCATCAACCCGTGGGTCGAGAAGCTGCCGGCCGACGTTCACTTCGTGCGCATTCCGGCCATGTTCGGCGGCCTGTGGAACATCCACGGCCAGCTGTTCCTGACCCTGGAATCCATGGGCGTGGAGAAGAAGGTGCACCACTCGGTCTTCGAGAAGCTGCACAACAACCCGAAAGCCCTGACCACCCCGGAAGAAATGGCTGACTTCGTCGCCGAACAGGGCGTGGACAAGGACAAGTTTCTGAGCACCTACAACTCCTTCGCCATCAAGGGCCAGATCGAGAAGGCCAAGAAACTGGCGATGGCCTACCAGATCAGCGGCGTGCCGACCCTGGTGGTCAACGGCAAGTACCGCTTCGACATCGGCTCGGCCGGTGGCCCGGACGAGGCGCTGCAGCTGGCTGACCAGCTGATCGCCAAGGAACGCGCCAGCGCCAAGGCCGCTCAGTAAGGTCCGACGACGATGCTGCGCCGGCGGACTCGTGATCGTGTCGCGGGGGCCTGCATCCCGCGGGTGAATGACGCCCATGGGACTTCCGCCGGCCTGCCCGATGACGGCCGGCTCCGCCTGCTCAGCTTCAACATCCAGGTGGGTATCAGTACCGAAAGGTACCGCCACTACCTGACCCGCGGCTGGCAGCACCTGCTGCCGGCCGCCGGGCGCGCCAGCAACCTGCAGCGTATCGGCGAACTGCTCCACGACTACGACGTGGTCGCCCTGCAGGAAGCCGACGGCGGCAGTATCCGCTCCGGCAACATCAACCAGGTCGAACACCTGGCCCAGCTCGGTGCCTTCCCCTACTGGTACCAGCAGCTCAACCGCAATCTCGGGCGTATCGCCCAGCACAGCAACGGCCTGCTCAGCCGCCTGCAGCCCACCGCACTGGAAGACCACCCGCTGCCCGGCCCGCCCGGACGCGGTGCGATCCTCATGCGCTTCGGCGAAGGCCGTGACGCGCTGGCCGTGGTGATGATGCACCTGGCCCTCGGCGCGCGGACCCGCACCCGCCAGCTCGCCTACATCCGCGAACTGTTGCAGGACTACCGCCACCACGTGCTGATGGGCGACATGAACACCCATGCCACCGACCTGCTGGAAAGCTCGCCGCTGCGCGACCTCCAGCTCATCGCCCCGCAGGTCGAGGCCACTTTCCCCAGCTGGCGCCCACAGCGCTGCCTGGACCACATCCTGCTCAGTTCCGAGCTGGCGCTGGAACGCGTCAGTGTCCTCCCGCACCCGATTTCCGACCACCTGCCCGTGGCCGTGGAAATCCGCTTGCCGGATGCCCTGCGTTCGTCCTCGTCGCTCGTCTTGCGCGGCGAGGCCCCTGAATGAGTCGCGACGACGACCAACGCTGGAAACAGAAATACCTGGACAACCTCGAGCAGCAGGAGAAGCTCGAGCGCCGCTGGGATGCCCGCCTCGACCTGCTGCGTCGCGGCCTGGTGCGCAGCAGCCTCGCCGCCGAAGGCAGCGACAAGGCGGTGGATGCGTGCATGAAGGAGCTGCGCGAGGTGCTGCGCCGTGATGAGATGGACGCCGGCCTGTCGCGCCTGATTCCGCAGCTCGAAAAAGCCGTGCTCGACTCCGAGCAGCGACGCCAGCAGCGCGTCGAGCAGAACATCGCCGCCCTGGGCCAGCTGTCGCAGCAATTGCTGTCCCTGGACATGCCGGGGGACTTGCGCAAGCCGCTCAAGCGCCTGGCCAAGGACATTCCCAGCCGTGGCAGCTCCTCCCGTGAACTGCCGGGCCTGCTGGCCGAACTGAGCCGCCTGCAACGCCAGGTGCTGGACCATTTCGGCAATGGCGGCGGCGAGCAGCGCCCCGGCTTCCTGCAGCGGCTGTTCGGCAGCCGGGACAACGACGAGGCAGATTCGCCGGAATCGATGCCCACTGCGCTCGCCGCAACGGCACAGGCAACACCCATCGACGAAGCAGCGATAGATGAGCCGCTTCCCGCTGCAGCACAACCTGCTGCACCTGCACCTGCACCTGCACCTGCACCTGCACCTGCACCTGCCGCGACGGTGGTCGCTGAAGCGGTTGCCGAGTCTGTCATGGAGCGGGCCGACGCCGTTGCCCCGCCCCCGGCGCCAGAACCCGTCGCCGCACCGTCCCCGGCCGCGCTGCCCGAACCTGTCACCGTGGCCGAAGTGCCGGTCCCTGCGGCCGTGTTGGAGCCTGTTGCCCACGACGATTCCAAGCTGCTCGACAGCCTGCCGGTGCCGCCCGGCCTGTTCGGCACGCCGGAAGACGCACGTCAGGCCAGCGATCCTTACGCCCTGCCGCCGCGCCCGGAGCCCGGCTACAGCGCCGTGGCGCCGCACATCGAGGCGAGCCTGCTGCGCCTGCTGGACGAGATGCACCTGCCGGCTGCCCAGCAGATCCAGGCCGAGGAGCTGCGCTCGCGCATCCATGGCAGCCTCAACTGGTACGAACTGGTGCCGGTGCTGGACGACCTGGGCGTCCTCGTGCTGTCGCTCAACGACAGCGGCCAGCGCGAGTTCGAAGGCTACCTGCACCAGCTCAACGAACGCCTGGGCACCTTCCTCGACGGCCTGCAGGCGGTCCAGGAGAATCACAGCGGCTCCAGCTCCAGCGCCCGCGACCTTGACGATACCCTGCGTGAACAGGTCAGTGGCCTGAAGGAAAGTGTGCTGGAGGCCACCGACCTGGAAGGCCTCAAGCGCAATGTCGAGTCGCGCCTGCAGGGCCTGGTCGGCACCATGGACCGCTTCCGCGAGGAGCGCGAAGTCCGTGAGCGCGAGGTGGGTGAGCGCATCCAGTCGCTGGTGACCCGCGTCACCAGCATGGAAGAGGAAGCCCGCACCTTCCAGGCGAACATCGAGGACCAGCGTCAGAAGGCCATGACCGATGCCCTGACCGGCCTGCCCAACCGCGCCGCGCTGAGCGAGCGGCTGGAGCTGGAGGTCTCGCGCTGGGAGCGCTACGGCGGCGACCTGCTGCTGGCGGTGCTCGACGTCGACCACTTCAAGCGCATCAACGACGACTTCGGCCATCTTGCCGGCGACAAGGTGCTGAAGATCATCGCCAACGAACTGGCCAAGCGCGTGCGCAAGACCGACTTCATCGCCCGCTACGGCGGCGAGGAGTTCGTCGTGCTGCTGCCCGCCACGCCGCTGGACGGCGGACAGCAACTGCTCGACGTGCTGCGCGGCGCCATCGAAGCCTGCCCGTTCCACTTCAAGGGCGAACGCCTGAGCATCACCTGCTCGGCGGGCCTGACGGCGTTCCGCAAGGGCGAGCGCGCCGAGGCCGTGTTCGAGCGCGCCGACCAGGCGCTCTACCGTGCCAAGCGCGGCGGGCGCAATCGCCTCGAAGTCGACTGACGACCGGTCCTGACTGTAGGAGCGCGCTTCGCGCGAATCGCGGGCATGGCCCGCTCCTACAGGGAAACATTTCATTTCGGCCGAAAATTCTTGACGAATGAAAGCTGCTAGGTTTTGATTCGCACCATTATCTTTCGAATCGAAACTTAATAGTTCATGTCGAAACGCAACACACCTCAACGCCGCCACGACATCCTGGCGCTGCTCGCCGAACAGGGCGAGGTCAGCGTGGACGATCTCGCGCGCCGCTTCGCCACCTCCGAGGTGACCATCCGCAAGGACCTGGCCGCCCTGGAAGGCAACGGACTGCTGCTGCGCCGCTACGGCGGCGCGGTGCCGATGCCCCACGAATTGATCGCCGAGCCGAGCCAGCCGCTGTCGCGCTACAAGCAGGCCATCGGTCGCGCCGCGGCTGCCTGTATTCGCGAGCACGCGCGGATCATCATCGACAGCGGCAGCACCACCGCCGCGCTGATCCCGGAGCTGGGCCGCAAGCCCGGCCTGGTGGTGATGACCAATTCCCTGAGCGTGGCCAATGCCCTGCGCGAGCTGGAGCGCGAACCGGTGCTGCTGATGACCGGCGGCACCTGGGACCCGCACTCGGAGTCATTCCAGGGGCAAGTGGCCGAACAGGTGCTGCGCTCCTACGATTTCGATCAGCTGTTCATCGGCGCCACCGGGCTCGATCTCGAGCGCGGCACGACGACCTTCAACGAACTGCTGGGGCTGAGCCGGGTCATGGCCGAGGTCGCCCGCGAGGTGATCGTCATGGCCGAGGCCGACAAGCTGGGCCGGCGCATACCCAACCTGGAGTTGCCGTGGAGCAGCGTCCAGACCCTGATTACCGACGAACGCCTGAGTGATGAAGCGTTCGAACTGATCCAGGCGCGCGGCGTGAAAGTGATCCGCGCGCGCTGCGAAGACTGACAGGAGACCCAAGCCATGTGTGGAATCGTAGGCGCCATCGCCGAGCGCAATATCACCCCGATCCTCGTCGAAGGCCTCAAGCGCCTGGAATACCGTGGCTACGACAGCGCCGGTGTGGCGGTGATCGACAATAGCGGTGCGCTGGATCGCCGCCGCCGCGCCGGCAAGGTTTCCAGCCTCGAGCAAGCCATCGCCGAGCAGCCGCTGCTCGGTCGCCTGGGCATCGCCCACACCCGCTGGGCCACCCACGGCGCGCCCACCGAGGCCAACGCCCACCCGCACTTCTCCCGTGGCGAAGTGGCGGTGGTGCACAACGGCATCATCGAGAACTTCGAGCCCCTGCGTGAAATGCTCAAGGCGCGCGGCTACGAGTTCACCTCGCAGACCGACACCGAGGTCATCGCCCACCTGCTGCACCTGCGCCTGAGTGAGCTGGGCGACCTGACCGTCGCACTCAAGGCCGTGGTCAAGGAACTGCACGGCGCCTATGGCCTGGCGGTGATCAGCAGCAAGCAGCCCGACCGCATCCTCGCCGCCCGCAGCGGCAGCCCGCTGGTGGTGGGCCTGGGGCATGGCGAGAACTTCCTCGCCTCCGACCAGTTGGCGCTGCGCCAGGTCACCGACCGCTTCATCTACCTGGAAGAAGGCGACATCGCCGAAATCCGCCGCGACGGCCTGCAGCTGTGGGACGTGAAGGGCAACCCGGTGCAGCGCGAGGAAGTGCGCTACCACGAGGGCGCCGAGGCCGCCGACAAGGGTGGCTACCGCCACTTCATGCTCAAGGAGATTCACGAGCAGCCCGCCGTGGTGCAGCGCACCCTGGAAGGCCGCCTGGGCGCCGAGCAGGTGCTGGTGGACAACTTCGGCCCGCAGGCCCGCGAGCTGCTGGCCAAGGTGCGCACCGTGCAGATCGTCGCCTGCGGCACCAGCTACCACGCCGGCATGGTTGCCCGTTACTGGCTGGAGAGCCTGACCGGCATTCCCTGCCAGGTCGAAGTCGCCAGCGAGTTCCGCTACCGCAAGGTCGCGGTGCACCCGGACTCCCTGTTCGTCACCATCTCCCAGTCCGGCGAAACCGCCGACACCCTGGCCGCGTTGCGCTACGCCAAGGAGCTGGGCTTCCTGTCCAGCCTGGCGATCTGCAACGTCGCCAAAAGTTCGCTGGTGCGCGAGTCGGACATGACCCTGCTGACCAACGCTGGCCCTGAAATCGGCGTGGCCTCCACCAAGGCCTTCACCACCCAGCTGGTCGCCCTGCTGCTGCTGACCCTGGGCATCGGTCAGGTGCAGAAGCGCCTGGGCGATGGCGTCGAGGCCGAGCTGGTGAGCGAGCTGCGCCGCCTGCCGACCCACCTGGAAGAAGCCCTGTCCATGGACAAGGTGGTGGAGAAGATCAGCGAACTGTTCGCCGAGAAGCACCACACGCTGTTCCTCGGCCGTGGCGCCCAGTACCCGGTAGCGATGGAAGGCGCGCTGAAGCTCAAGGAAATCTCCTATATCCACGCCGAGGCCTACCCGGCGGGTGAGCTCAAGCACGGCCCGTTGGCGCTGGTCGACGCCGACATGCCGGTTGTCACCGTGGCGCCGAACAACGAACTGCTGGAGAAGCTCAAGTCCAACCTGCAGGAAGTCCGCGCCCGCGGTGGCGAGCTGGTGGTCTTCGCCGAAGGCGGCAGCGGCATCAGCGATGGCGAAGGCACCCACGTGGTGGGCATGCCGGCGATCCACGATTGCCTGGCGCCGATCCTCTACACCGTGCCGCTGCAACTGCTGTCCTACTACGTCGCTGTGCTCAAGGGCACCGACGTCGACCAGCCGCGCAACCTGGCCAAGTCGGTAACCGTCGAGTAAGCCGGTCTGCTTAGCTCCACCCCAGGGGGCCCGCGCATCGCGCCGGCCCCCTGTTCGTTTCTGCCCGTCGCCGCCCGCGCAACAAATCCGTCGCACGACTCCCGCCAAAGCTTCACGAAACCGTCCCCAGCCTGCCAACTCGGTACGCCACCCTCAGCGCTGCAACCTGAACGGGTGCGCGCATCGCCGTAGCTGCTGCGCGCTCTCGAGTCCCCGCAACAGCGGGAACCGGCGTGGCGCCGGTCACTACAACAACGCAACGGGTGCTGGCGACTGATGACGATCGAAGGATTCGTGCTGATTGGCCGCGTCTCGGGCCTCGCTCCGGAGCTTGCGCGGTGAAGCTGCTGGTCACCGGCGCCGCCGGGTTCATCGGCTTCCACACCGCCCAGCGCCTGTGCCGTGAAGGGCACGAGGTGGTCGGCATCGACAACCTCAACGACTACTACAGCGTCGAGCTCAAGCTGGCTCGCCTGGAGCTCCTGCGGGGGCAGCGACAATTCCGCTTCGAGCGCCTGGATATCGCCGACGCGCCGGCCCTGGCGGCACTGATGCGTCGCGAAGGTTTCGAGCGGGTGATCCACCTGGCCGCCCAGGCCGGCGTGCGCTATTCGCTGGAGAATCCGCAGGCCTACGCCGACGCCAACCTAAGCGGCTTCGTCAACCTGCTCGAAGGCTGCCGGCACACCGGCGTCGGCCATGTGGTGTACGCCTCCAGCAGCTCGGTCTACGGCATGAACAGCACGATGCCCTTCAGCACCGACGCAGCGGTGGACCAACCGGTGTCGCTCTATGCCGCGACCAAGCGCGCCAACGAGCTGATGGCGCACACCTACGCGCACCTCTACCGCCTGCCGCTCACCGGACTGCGCTTCTTCACCGTGTATGGCCCCTGGGGCCGTCCGGACATGGCGCTGTTCAAGTTCACCCGCTCGATCCTCGAAGGGCAGCCCATCGACATCTACAACCACGGCGAGATGTCCCGCGACTTCACCTACATCGACGACGTGGTGGAAGGCCTGCTGCGCATCCAGGATTGCCCTCCCGTTGCCGGCGAGCTCGGCGCGGCGCCTGCGGCGCTCTACAACATCGGCTGCGGCGCCCCGGTGCGTCTGCTCGACATGGTCGCCTGCGTCGAGCGCGCGCTGGGTCGTCGCGCCATCCGCAACTACTTGCCGCTGCAGCCGGGCGATGTGCTGCGCACCTGGGCCGATGTCGAGGCACTGGCGCAACGCACCGGCTTCCGTCCGGGCACCTCGCTGCAGAGCGGCGTCGAACGATTCGTCCACTGGTACCGCGAGTTCTACGCGGTCGCACATCCCTGCGCCCCGGCGGCGTAACGGGCACGGAGCAAGCGTCTGAGCATGTCCAGCAGTCCTTTCGTGTCGGTGCTGATTCCGGCGAAGAACGAGGCCGAAAACCTTCCCGTCCTGCTCGAGGAAGTCCGCGTCGCTCTGGCCGGTGAAACCTTCGAAGTCATAGTGGTGGACGACGGCAGCAACGATGCCACGCGCAGCGTGCTGCAGGGCTTGCAACAGGGCGGCTACAGCCAGCTGCGGGTGCTCGCCCACGAGCGCTCGCTGGGCCAGAGCACCTCGATCTATCACGCCGCCGAGGCCGCGCGCGGCCACTGGCTGGCGACCCTGGACGGCGACGGGCAGAACGACCCGGCGGACATTCCCGGCATGCTCGCGCTGGTGCGCGCGCCAGATTGCCCGGCTGACCTCAAGCTGATCGCCGGCCACCGCGTGAAGCGCCAGGACAGTGCGAGCAAGCGTTGGGCCTCGCGCTTTGCCAACCGCCTGCGCGGGCGCCTGCTGCGCGACCAGACCCCGGACACCGGTTGCGGCCTCAAGCTGATCGAGCGTGAGGCCTTCCTGCGCCTGCCGTACTTCGACCACATGCACCGCTTCATCCCCGCGCTGATCCAGCGTCACCAGGGCAGCATGCGCGTGTACCCGGTCAACCACCGGGCGCGCAACGCCGGAGTATCCAAGTACGGCAACCTCGATCGGGCGCTGGTGGGCATCCTCGACCTGTTCGGCGTCTGGTGGCTGATCCGCCGCACGCGCCTGGACGCCCTGCCGCACGAGCTGGGCCGCTGAACCATGAGCGTCCCAAGCTCCTCCCTGAGTCTGCTTAACCGCGCACAGTTCACCGGGTGGCGCCGCTGCGCCGAGCGTCCCTGGCTGCTGCTGGTGCTGGCGGCGTTACTGCTGGGCGCCGGGCTGGGCCTGCGCCAGCCAAGCAACGTGGATGAAGAGCGCTTCCTCGGCGTTGCGCTGGAAATGCTGCAGAGCGGCGACTGGCTGATTCCCCACCGCGCCGCGGAAATCTACCCGGACAAACCGCCACTGTTCATGTGGCTGCTGGCGACCCTGGTGCGCCTGGGCATCGCGCCGAATCTGGCGCTGTTCCTGCCGGCGTTCCTCTCCGGCATGGTCGCCACCGCCTGCCTCTACGACCTCGGCCGGCGCTTGTGGAACCCGCGCATCGGCTTCGCTGCTGGGCTGCTGTTCCTGGCGACCTACCAGACCTGGTCGGTGCTGCGCGACGGCAGCATCGACGGCTTCCTTTGCCTGTGGACAAGCCTGGGCGTCTATGGCCTGTGCCGGCACCTGCTGCTGGGGCCGGCGTGGCGCTGGTTCTATGTCGCCTGCGCGGCGATGGGGCTGGGGGTCATCAGCAAGGGCGTGGGCTTCCTGCCGGCGCTGATGCTCATTCCCTATGCCTACGCGGTGCGCCGGCGGTGGCACGGCGTGGTGGCCATGCCCAGCCAGGCGCGGCGCTGGTGGCTGGGCCTGCTGGTGGCCCTGGCTGCGATCCTGCTGTGGCTGCTGCCGGTGGTGCTGCATGTGCTGAGCAGCGGCAGCGCCGACGGCCGCGCCTACCTCGACGACATCCTCCTGCACCAGACCGCCAGGCGCTACGCCAGCGCCTGGCAGCACCAGGAACCGTTCTGGTACTTCTTCGCCAAGGTCATCCCGCAGTATTGGTTGCCGCTGGTACTGGCGCTGCCCTGGATGGTGCCGGCCTGGCGCCGCCAACTGGCGCGCCGGGATGGCCGCGTGCTGGTGCTGCTGGGCTGGGTCGCGCTGGTGCTGCTGTTCTTCAGCCTCAGCAGCGGCAAGCGCAAGCTCTACATCTTCCCCGCGCTGCCCGGCCTGGTGCTGGTCATGGCGACGCTGCTGCCCTGGCTGCTGCGCCGCTGGTTCGCCGAGCGGCCGTGGGCGCGCAGAGTCTTTGTCGGCCTGGCGCTGGCCTGGTTCGCCGCCTGGTTCGCCCGTGGCTTCATCGAACCGCTGAAGGACCCCGGCGATGACCGCCGACCGCTGATGGCCGAGGTACAGCGCCTCAGCGAAGGCCGCGAACTGGTGCTGACCCACTGGCGCGAGGGCCATTGGCTCTACGCCCGCCAGCCGCTGGTGCACTTCGGCATCGACACCCCGAACCAGACCGGGAAGGCCCTGACCTGGCTGCGTGCTCATCCGCAGGCGCTGGCGATGGTCCGCGCCGAGGACCTGGAGCGCTGCTTCCGACCTGAAGTCGCCCGCGAGGTGAAGGGCGATTACGAGGAGCGCTGGTTCCTGGTCGACGCCGAGGCCGACAACGGCCTGTGCGCCGAGGATGCCAGCGCTCCGGCCTACCGCTTTGCCTGGCAGCGCCCGCTGTCCTGAACCCCCGCGAGGAGTCCGCACGTGAGCCAGATCGTCGAGAGCATCGAAGCCCTACCGCGGAGCCCGTCGTGGCGCCGGTTCGACCGCCGCACCTGGTTGCGCCTGGCCCTCGGGCTGGCGCTGCTGGTGCCGGCGGTGACGCTGGTGCTGACCGAGCACTGGCAGCAGCGCGCCTGGTTCTACCTGCGCAGCCAGCTGCATGCCGCGGACTGGGCGGGGCGCAGCGTCTGGCTGCCCGACTACAAGGTGACCCTCGACGCGCTGCCGGTGAAAGGCATCGAGTCGGATCTGTCGGCCATCAGCTACGACTTCGACCAGGATCGCCTGCTCGCCGTGACCAATGCCGGCAACATGAAGCTGGCGGTGCTGAACAAGGCCGGCGAGATGCTCGCGGAGTACCCCATGAGCGGCTTCGAGGACGTCGAGGCCATAGCCTACCTGGGCGGCGGGCTGGTGGCGGTGGCCGACGAGAACCTCCAGCAGATCGACTTCTTCAGCCTGCCCGAGCACCCCGGCCAGACCATCCAGGCGAGCGAGGTGCAGTCCTTCGCCCTGGCGATCAACCCGAGCATCCACAACAAGGGCTTCGAAGGGCTCACCTACGATCCCGACCATGACCGCCTGTTCATCGGCAAGGAACGCGGCCCGCGGCAGATCTATGAGGTCACCGGGGTGCGCGCGAGCCTGGCCGGGAAGATGCAGCTGAAGATCATCGACCGCACCACCTGGGTGAAGCGCAGCGTGTTCGGCACCGACATCTCCGACCTGCATTACGACCGCCGCAGCGGCCACCTGCTGGTGCTCAGCGAAGAGTCGCGGCTGATCATGGAGCTGGACGATCAGGGCGGCCTGGTGAGCTTCCGCTCCCTCGGCGGCTTCGGCGACCTCAAGCACCGCGCGCCACAGGCGGAAGGGCTGACCATGGACGCCAGCGGCAATCTCTTCGTGGTCAGCGAGCCGAACCTGTTCTACCGCTTCGAGAAGCGCTGAGCGCTCCTCAGTGGCTCTGCGCGCCGGCGCCTGTGTCCTGGCGCCGCAGCAGCGCGAGGTTGCGCAGGTAGACCAGGATGCCGAAGGACTGGCCGAGGATGATGATCGGGTCCCGCTGCGCCACCGCGTAGCTGAACAGCAGCACGCTGCCGGCCATCGACAGGTACCAGAAGTGGATCGGATTGACCGGCCGCCCGGCGCGCTCGGAGAACCACAGCTGCAGCACGAAGCGCCCGGTGAAGAGCACCTGTCCCACCAGCCCGACGACGGTCCACCAGGGATCGGCGGCTCCGAGCGCCTGGATGATCGGTTCAGGCTTGGACAACCAGCCGGGAATCACCGCCACCGCCGCCCAGGCCAGCCAGGGCCAGGCGAAGAACAGCGGCCGGCCGCCGCCGTGCCGACGCTCCAGCTCCAGGTTGCGCAGGTAGATCGCCAGGCCGGCGAGTTGCCCCAGGCAGATCACCAGGTCGCGCTGGTGCGTCGCGTAGGCCAGCAGCGGCACGGCTCCGGCGCAGCTGAAATACCAGAAGTGCACCGGCATCAGGCTGCGACGGGCGCGCTCGGAGAGCACCCACTGGACCAGGAAGCGAGCGGAGAAGGCAGCCTGCGCGAGCAGCCCGATGGCGAACCACAGTGGATTGACGGCGTTCAAGCCTGGCCCCTTGCCGGATGGACGAAAGCCGCGCACGACGCGACCTGCAGCACTTTTCGGCAGTCTACGGAGGGGATATTTCGCTTTGGTGGCGCAGTGCGGGGGAATCAACATTCCCCCGGTGCCTGCACGTCCGGGGGTGTGGACGGGGCACCGAGGCCAGGCGGCAGAGGCCGCTACACGAGGGGAATGGAAATCGACCTTGTCTTGTGGACAAGGTCGGGCTCCGGCCCTGCGAGGGGTACCTGACAAGTCTCCCGCAGGGCGGGGAGCGGGCCAACGATAGAAGCTGGCTAGTGGCCGGTCAATCGGAAACGACAAACGCGCGTTCGCAAGTGTCCGATATTCGAACCAAAAGGGCCGGTCGGGACCGCGGATTTCGTTAGCCGGCTATCGGAGATGTCTATACTGTTTCTGATTGTGTCCGAGGAAACTCCGCTCCTGAAGCGACGCTCGGGCACGGACGGCAGAAGGATTTCCGTCCATCAAGACGGGACGCTGTTCCACCTGACAAGAGAATCCCCATGAACACACCTGCCGTACCGCAATACTCCGCCCACGAGCGCCGCTCGCGCATCCTCGCCATTGTCGGCGCCTCGTCGGGCAACCTGGTGGAGTGGTTCGACTTCTACGTCTACGCCTTCACCGCGCTGTACTTCGCCCATGCCTTCTTCCCCTCGGACGATCCGACGGTCCAGCTGCTCAACACCGCCGGGGTATTCGCCGCGGGCTTCCTGATGCGCCCGATCGGCGGCTGGCTGTTCGGCCGCATCGCCGACAAGAAGGGTCGCAAGACCGCGATGATGATCTCGGTGCTGATGATGTGCGGCGGCTCGCTGGCGATCGCGGTGATGCCGACCTACGCCACCATCGGCGTCGCGGCGCCGGCGCTGCTGCTGCTGGCGCGGCTGTTCCAGGGCCTCTCCGTGGGCGGCGAGTACGGCACCAGTGCGACCTACATGAGTGAAGTGGCGCTCAAGGGCCAGCGCGGCTTCTTCGCCTCATTCCAGTACGTGACCCTGATCGGCGGCCAGCTGCTGGCCGTGCTGGTGGTGGTGGTCCTGCAGCAACTGCTGACCACCGACGAGCTGAAGGAGTGGGGCTGGCGGATTCCCTTCGTGGTCGGCGCCATCACCGCGGTGATCGCCTTCTACCTGCGTCGTTCGCTGCACGAGACGGCCAAGGAGTCGAACCTCAACCGCAAGGAGTCGGGCACCCTCTCCGAACTGTTCACCCACCACAAGCGCGCCTTCTTCACCGTGCTCGGCTTCACCGCCGGTGGCTCGCTGATCTTCTACACCTTCACCACCTACATGCAGAAATACCTGGTGAACACCGCCGGCATGGACCCGAAGGTGGCCAGCGGCGTGATGACCTTCGCGCTGTTCTGCTACATGTGCATGCAGCCGCTGTTCGGCGCGCTGTCCGACCGCATCGGCCGCAAGACCTCGATGCTCTGGTTCGGCGCCCTGGGGCTGATCTTCACCTGGCCGATCCTCTCCGCGCTGAAGGCGGTGAGCAGCCCGTACCTGGCCTTCGTGCTGATCATCGCGGCCATGGCCATCGTCAGCCTGTACACCTCGATCAGCGGCCTGATCAAGGCGGAGATGTTCCCGCCGCAGATTCGCGCCCTGGGTGTTGGCCTGTCCTACGCGGTGGGCAACGCGATCTTCGGCGGCTCCGCCGAATACGCCGCGCTGGGCCTGAAGACCATGGGCATGGAAGAGGTGTTCTACATCTACGTTTCGGTCATGTGCGGCGTGGCGCTGGTGGTCTGCCTGCTGCTGCCGGACCTGCGCAAGGTCAGCTACCTCAACGACGAGGACTGACCTTCGCCGGCAGCGCTAGTCGTTGCCCCGGCCGCGCAGGGCGTGGTCGGGCAGCGACAGGGCGATCAGCAGGGCCAGGGCGCCGAAGCCTGCGTTGATCAGGAACAGGTGCCCGAATACCCCGTCCAGCGTGAGCCGCTGCGCCTCGTGACCAGCTCCGCTGAGGCTGGCCAGCAGCGCGCTGGCCGACAGCCCGTGACCCGCCTCGCCCGCCAGCGGCTGCAGCATCGCCAGCAGTAGCGCCGACATCAGCGCGATCCCCACCGCCCCGCCCAGTGAGCGGAACAGGGTGATGTTGCTGGTCGCCACGCCCAGGTGTTTCGTCTCCACCGCGCTCTGCGCCGCCACCAGGCTGGTGGGGAACTGCGTGCCGGCGGCAATGCCGGTGAGCAGCATGCAGACGCCCGAGAGGAAGTACGCACTCGGCGGCGTCAGCGCCAGGCCGGCAATCGCCAGCGGCATCAGCAGTGCGCCACCGACGATCTGCGGCTTGTAGCGGCCGATGATCGCGGTGAGACGACCACAGCAGTACGCGCCGATCGGCACGCCCATGGCCAGCGGCAGCAGGTGCAGTGCGGCGCTGTCCGCGCCCGCGCCGGTCACCGACTGGAAGCGCAGCGGCACCAGCACCGACAGCGAGATCACCTGGAAGCTGGCGAAGAAGCTGATCAGCCAGCTCAGGGTGGCTGCGCGAATACCGAACAGGTGCATCGGCACCAGTGGTTCCGGCGCGCGGCGCTCCTGCAGCACGAACAGCGCGATCAGCACCACGGCGGCGAGGAACAGCGCGAGCATCTGCGGATCATTCCAGCGCGCGCCCTGGCCGACCTCGGTGATCGCCAGCAGCAGGCTGCCGAGGCCGGCGATCATCAGTATCGTGCCGAGGTAGTCGATCACCGGCTTGCGCCCCGGCACCGGCAGGCCGCGCAGGGTCTGGCGCGACACCGCGAGGGCGACCAGGCCCACCGGCAGGTTGATCAGGAACACCCAGCGCCACGACAGGTACTCGGTGAGCACACCGCCCAGAACCGGGCCGGCGATACTCGCCACCGCGTACATGCTGCTGAAGTAGCCCTGGTAGCGGCCACGTTCGCGCGGCGGAACGATGTCGCCGATGATCGCCTGACTCACCGACATCATGCCGCCGGCGCCGATGCCCTGCAGGACGCGGGCGAGCACCAGCTGCTCCATGCTCTGGGCGGCGCCGCAGAGCAGCGAGGCGACGGTGAACAGGCCGATGGCGAAGATCATCAGCACGCGGCGACCGTAGAGGTCGCCGAGCTTGCCGTAGATCGGCATGGAGATGGTCATCGCCACCATGTAGCCGGAGATGACCCACGCCAGCAGGTCGAAATCGCCGAAGCCGGCGGAGATCGCCGGCAGGGACACGGCGACGATGGTCTGGTCGAGCGCACCGAGGAAGATCGCCAGCATCAGCCCCACCAGCACGGTGCGGACCGCCGGACGCGGCTCGGACAAGGTATTCAAGGAAGGCCCCCTTCACTGCAGAGGTGCTCCGGCCGGGATGGGCGCGGGCGCGCCCAGTGTAGTGCAAGGCAGCGGCGAACTGTCACGCCTGCGCGATAGTTACCGGGCAGGAAAGGCTCTATCTCAGGGCTGACAAAGATGGTGAACGAAGCGCCTGCTAACCTTTACAGGCGAGCTATCTTGCCGAGCTGTCCTTTTTTGGAACGCAACCCGCCGGGGCGTACTCCACTGCAGAGGAATCGTCAGGTTCATTGCAGGGATCGGCGCCCGATAGTTTTTCGCGGGCCAGGCCATAGGCGAAGACTATGGAAGTGCTGGTCTATAGTTCTTCAGCCCTGTGACCAGGAGGTTTGCATGAAAGCCAATCTGCCCTCTGAGTTGCTGTCCCTGCAGTTGCCGCTGCGTATCCGCATCGGCGAGGCCCAGGCCTTCGACCTCGGCCCCGACCCGCAGGTAACTCTGGTTGTCCGCGATCCCACGCTGCTGACCGAGATCACCCATCCCAGCCTCGATATCCTCGGTCGCGCCTACGTGGAGGGCCGCATGGACATCGAGGGGCCGATGCAGGAAGTGATCGCCACGGCCGACGCCCTGAGCGCCGCGCTGGGCGATGACGACGACGATGCCGACTACGTGCGCAAAAGCCACGACAAGGCCACCGACGCCGAAGCCATCCATTACCACTACGACCTGTCCAACGAGTTCTACCAGCTCTGGCTCGATCCGGAGATGGTGTACTCCTGCGCCTACTACGAGACCGGCAACGAAAACCTGGCCAGCGCCCAGTTGGCCAAGCTGCGCCACCTGTGCCGCAAGCTGCGCCTGAAGCCGGGCGAGCAGCTGCTCGACGTCGGCTGCGGCTGGGGCGGGCTGGCGCGTCTGGCGGCGCGGGAGTTCGGCGTACAGGTGCACGGCATCACCCTCAGCGAGGAGCAGCTCAAGCTCGGCCGCGAGCGGGTCAAGGCGGACGGGCTGGAAGGCAAGGTGACCCTGGAGTTGCGCGACTACCGCGACCTGCCGCGTGACGGCCGCTACGACAAGGTGGTCAGCGTCGGCATGTTCGAACACGTCGGCCACGCCAACCTGGGCCTCTACTTCCAGCACCTGTACGACGCGGTGCGGCCGGGCGGGCTGGTGATGAACCATGGGATCACCTCCAGCAATACCGACGGCCGCCCGGTCGGGCGCGGCGCGGGTGACTTCATCGACCGCTACGTGTTCCCCCACGGCGAGCTGCCACACCTGTCCCTGGCTGTTTCGCGGATGAGCGAGGCGGGACTGGAAGTGGTCGACGTCGAAGGGCTGCGCATGCACTACGCGCGCACCCTGGACTTCTGGAGCGCCAACCTCGAGGCCAGACTGGCCGATGCAGCGAAACTGGTGCCCGACCAGGCCTTGCGCATCTGGCGCCTGTACCTCGCCGGCTGCGCCTATGGCTTCAAGAAAGGCTGGATCAACCTGCATCAGATTCTCGCCAGCAAGCCGCATACCGACGGCGGCCACGAAGTGCCCTGGAGCCGCCGCGACCTCTACGCCTGAGCCTGTTCAGGGATTGCCATCGGGCCCGGCTTGCCGGGCCCGATGCCGTTCCGGCGCTGAGCAAAAGGCTTGCATCGAGCGGCACGGGAGGCTAAACCCCCTTTCCCCACTGACTCTTTGGTAGATGAATCATGGTGAATTTTTTCCCGGACCTGTCCCTCGTCGAACTCTCGCCCGCGCAGGCGCCCTGGCCGCTGTTGCTCAAGGCCGACCCCAGCCGCGAACAGATCGAGAGCTACCTGCCCGATTCCCGCCTGCTGGCGCTGAACGAGGCGGATTGCGTGCGCGGCGTGCTGACGCTGACTCCCCGCGAGCCCGGCGTCGCCGAGATCACCAGCCTTGCGGTCGAGGACGAATGGCAGGAGCGCGGCCTGGGCCGACGCCTGCTGCTGGCGGCCATCGAGCAGGCGCGCGAGGCCGGCCTGCAGCGCCTGACCATCGCCACCGGCAACTCCAGCCTGGCCCAGCTCGGCCTGTACCAGCGCCTGGGCTTCCGCATCGTCGGCATCGAGACGGACCACTTCGTGCGGCATTACCCCGAGCCGATCTACGAGAACGGCATCCAGTGCCGCGACCAGATTCGTCTGGCGCTCGACCTCGGCGTCTAACCGCGCACCCAGCGACTCACCGCCACCGCATCGTGGGCGTGCAGGCTTTCCGCATGCACCACGCGCACCTCGAAGCCTGACACCTCTTCGCGCTGCACCAGCGCCCGGTGCAGCCGGCGTGCGGCGTCTTCGCAGAACATCAGGTTCTGCCCATTGGCCAGGGCGAAGGCCTGTTCGTCGGCGCGCTTCACTGCCGTCTGCACGGCAGTGCCGAGGGCGTCTTCGGCGTGGTCGATCAGCGCGCTGAAAGCGAATGCCTGCGCGGCCGGGTCGAGCCGCAGGTTCAGCTGTGCCTCGCTGCGCTGGCTGTGCGGCGTGGCGACTATGCCCTGCGGGCTGCCGAGCCAGGCGCGAACCTCGCTGGCCTTCAGCGGGCGGCCGGCGAAGTCGGCGTCGAAGCGCTCCTGGATCAGCTGGCGCGCCAGTGCCGCCGAGCACGGGCAGGTCGAGGAGTAGGGCAGGCTCAGGTGCAACTCCAGGTGCAGCGTATCGTCCTCCAGTTGCGCGTGGATCTCGCAGGCATAGCGCTTCCAGCCGCTCAGCGGGCTGACCAGCGCCGGGCGCCGCAGCAGCAGTTCGAAACGCAGCGCAAGGCTGGCGCGTCGGGACAGCTGCGCGTGGCTCCTGAGGAACTGCCTGAGCAGGTCATGCAGCAGCGCCGGTGAAAGCTCCGCATCCGCCAGCGCTTCCAGCGCCAGGTACAGCCGCGACATGTGGATGCCGCGCGCTTCGGCTTCGTCGAGGCTGACGCCGGCGTCGGCATAGGCGGCAACGCGCTCGCCAGCGATACGCAGCGGCACGGCGATGCCTTGCATGCCGACCCAGTCGAGCGGGATGGGCAGGCGGGTGGATTGGCAGGCGATATCGGGGAGCAGGGCGGTCATGGGCGGGTCACGGCTGGCAATTGTTATAATATAACGTATTTGCTTCCCGCCGATCCCGCAATGGCCGCGTCAGCGATCATGCTGCTTGCAACCGCTGACCCGGCCGCAGGTCAGTCGCCCACTGTCACCCGTGGAGCTGCTGAAGCGGCTGATGTTGGTCCAGCCAATACCGCGGCTGGTGCCGACCCACACCTGGCCATCGCTGGTCACTCCGCTGAAGAAGGTCAGGCTGCCATAGCGCGTGCCGGTCTGCGCCCAACGTCGTCCGCTGCTTGCCTCGAAACCGCGCAGGTAGGTGTCGTGGCCCTGGGTGGCGACGCTGTAGAGATTCCCCGAATCGTCCATGCAGGCGAGCACCGAAGCCGACCAGGCGCAGCGCGCCGGTTCCTCGCCGGGGAAGGGCAATGGCGCGGAACCGCTGGCGTGGGCGAAGGGGGCGAACAGGCAGAGCAGCAGGGCGCGGCGCAGCATTGGGGGTCTCGGGTGGCGGGTAAAGCAGGGCATCGGTATCGCACGTCGGGTGGGTATTGTCGAGCGTGAAAGGTTATAATATAACATAAAAGATCACTCCCACCCGGAGACGGTCATGACTGAACAGGAATTGCTCGCCCAGCCCGGCGAGGCCTACATGAGCGAGGCGCAACAGGGCTATTTCCGCGCACTGTTGCTGGACCAGCGCGACGAGCTGCAGGGGCGCATCGAGGAGGAGTTCCAGGCGCTGCAGGACACCGAGCGGGCCAGCGACGAGGCCGATGTCGCCAGCCGCGAGGAAGCGCGCCAATGGCAGCTGCGCCTGCTGGAGCGCGAGAAGAAGCTGCTCGACAAGATTGACCAGGCGCTGGAACGCCTGGCCCGGGGCGGCTACGGCTGGTGCGAGGAAACCGGCGAACCGATCGGTCTGCGCCGCCTGCTGCTGCGCCCCACCGCCTCGTTGTGCATCGAGGCCAAGGAGCGCCAGGAACGGCGCGAACTGCACGTCCGCGTAGCCTGATTTTCTGGAGCCCACCCGTGAACAGCCCCCTGAATGCATCCACCAGAGCGCCACTCCCCGTCACCGTCCTGTCCGGCTTCCTTGGCGCCGGCAAGAGCACGCTGCTCAACCATGTGCTGAAGAACCGCGAGGACCTCAAGGTCGCGGTCATCGTCAACGACATGAGCGAAATCAACATCGACGGCCGCGAAGTGCAGCGCGATGTCAGCCTCAACCGCGGCCAGGAACGCCTGGTGGAGATGAGCAACGGCTGCATCTGCTGCACCCTGCGCGAGGACCTGCTGGAGGAGGTCAGCCGACTCGCCAGCGAAGGCCGCTTCGACTACCTGCTGATCGAGTCCACCGGCATCTCCGAACCGCTGCCGGTGGCCGAGACCTTCACCTTCCGCGACGAACAGGGCCGCAGCCTGTCCGACCTGGCGCGGCTGGACACGCTGGTCACGGTGGTCGACGGGCTGAACTTCCTCGCTGACTACCAGGGCGCCGACAGCCTCGCCGAGCGTGGCGAAACCCTCGGCGAGGACGACGAGCGCTCGCTCTGCGACCTGCTGGTGGAGCAGGTGGAGTTCGCCGACGTGATCCTGGTGAGCAAGATCGACCTGATCGGCAGCGCCGAGCGTGACGAACTGCTGGCGATCCTGCGCCGGCTCAACCCCGACGCCGACATCCAGCCCATGGTCATGGGCCAGGTGCCGCTGGCGCGCATCCTTGATACCGGTCGCTTCGACTTCCAGCGCGCCGAGCGGGCGCCGGGCTGGCTCAAGGAACTGCGCGGCGAGCACCTGCCGGAGACCGAGGCCTATGGCATCTCCTCGGATGTCTACCGGGCGCGCCGGCCCTTCCACCCGCAGCGCTTCTACGACTTCCTCGGCCAGCCCTGGAGCAACGGCCGGCTGCTGCGCTCCAAGGGCTTCTTCTGGCTCGCCAGTCGCTACCGCGAGGCCGGCAGCTGGTCCCAGGCCGGCGGCCTGATGCGTCACGGCCTGGCCGGGCGCTGGTGGCGCTTCGTCCCGCGTGAACACTGGCCGCAGGACACCACCGAGCTGCAGGGCGTGCTACGTCACTGGCGCGAAGACAGCGGCGACTGCCGTCAGGAGCTGGTGTTCATCGGCCAGAACCTCGACTTCCCGCAGCTGTTCGCCGAGTTGGACCACTGCCTGCTGGACGACGACGAGATGGCCGCTGGCACCACCGCCTGGAAGCGCCTGCCCGATCCCTTCGAGCCCTGGGAGGCCGACGCCTGATGCTCGCCCTGGAAACTCCTACCTGGCCGCGCCAGGTGCTTGGCGACGATCCACAGGTGCTCGCCGAAGTGCTCAAGGAAGACGTCAACCTGGCCGTCTGGCAACGCACGCTGTACCCCGAAATCAGCAGCTTCGCCGGCTGGCTGGGGACCCAGGCGCTGGACCTGACGCAGAGCCTCGAGGTGGTCGATGAACGCGTCGAGCTGGGCGACCTGCTGCGCCAGTACGCCATGCTCGATGGCTGCACGCTGTTTCGCAGCGACCTGCAGTGGCTGGCCGAAGCCTTCGCCTGCCTGACCGGCGCCCAGCGCATCGGCCTGCGCCTGCGCAGCCTGGACAAGGCCATGTGTCCGCGCTTCCACGTCGATCACGTGCCGTTGCGCCTGGTCACTACCTACTCGGGCCCCGCCAGCCAGTGGCTGGAGGAGTGGGCCATTGCCCGGGCGCGGCTGGGCGATGCGGCGGCCGAACCGGTCAGCCGGGCGGAGATCCGCGAAATGGCCGCCGGCGACGTGGGGCTGTTCAAGGGTGAGAAATGGTCCGGCAATCTCGGTGCCGGCATCGTCCACCGCTCGCCGCTACCGGCGCCGGGTGAGCGACGCCTGTTGCTCACGCTCGACTGGCTCGGCTGAGGTTTCGCGCGGGCAAAAAAATGGGCCACCCGGGGAGAGCGGCCCAATTCACCAAGATCATGTCCGGCGTGGGGTGCCGGGAGGGTGTGAGGTACCCGACGCCAGTAAGCCCGAGCCGTGTGACAGGGCGATGACCGCTATTGCGGTTTGCGCCAGTGGCCGTTGCTCTGCTGTTCGCAGAAGGGCTGGAGGATGCGCGCGTCGCTGGCCACGCCGTAGTAGTGGATGTCCTGGCGGTAGGGCACGCCCTGGGTCTGGGCGTTCTCGCAGACACCGAAGGCGCCGCTGGGGCAGTTCTCGGCGTAGGTCACCTCGACCTTCTGGTCCTTGAGCTGCGGCTGGCAGAAGCCCTCGCGGAAGAGTTTTTCCGGGATGGTGCGGTTCTGCTGGCAGACCTTCACGTCAACGTCCTTGCCCTGGGTGTGCACCACGCAGGCCTCGCCGTGGGCGAGCAGGGGCAGGCAGGCGAGGGCGAGAGGCAGCAGCAGGCGCATGATCGATCCGGGTTGGCGAGAGAAAGCCGCGACTCTAGCGCTTTTCCCGGCGAGCGTCAGGCGGCACCATGGACGAATGTTGAAGCAGATCCCGACTCATCTCATCGCCGGCCCCCTCGGGGCGGGCAAGACCAGCCTGCTGCAGGACTTGCTGGCGCAACGCCTGGCGGGTGAGCGCTGGGCCGTGCTGGTCAACGAATTCGGCCAGGTCGGCCTGGACGCCGCGCTGCTGTCCCGCGACGAGGACGGCATCGCCCTGGGCGAAGTCGCCGGCGGCTGCCTGTGCTGCGTGAACGGCGCGCCGTTCCAGGTCGGCCTCGGCCGGCTGCTGCGCAAGGCCAGGCCGCAGCGAGTGTTCATCGAGCCCTCCGGCCTCGGCCATCCCGCGCAACTGCTGGCGCAACTGCGCGCCGAGCCCTGGCAGGGCGTGCTGGCGGTGCAGCCGCTGGTGATGGTGCTCGATGCCGCCGCACTGGCCGCCGGGCAGCCCTTGCCCGAGGCGCAGCAGCTGGCGCTGGGCGAGGCGGCGCTGCTGTTGATGAACAAGTCCGAAGCGCTGGATGACGCAGCGCGTAAGGCCCTGGCGGCATGCTTGCCGGAGCTGCCATTGCGCTGGACGACCCATGGCCGGCTGCCGCTGGGCGAGCTGCCGAGCGCGCCGATTGCAGCGGCGGGCGCTGATTTGCCGCAGGGCGCTTCGCCCATCGAACCGGCGATGCTGTTGCGTCGTGAAGCGCCGCTGCGCCAAGTGCGCGTCGAAGAGGGCCGACAGGCGGTCGGCTGGCGCTTCCACCGTGACTGGCGCTTCCGCACGGCCGAGCTGGACGCCTGGCTGGCCGGGCTTCCCGGCCTGTTGCGGGCCAAGGCGGTGGTGCACGGCGAGGCTGCCTGGGTGGCCTGCAACCGTACCGTTGGTCCGGCGCCGTGGACGCCCAGCGCCTGGCGCAAGGACAGCCGGATAGAGCTGATTCTCGCCGCCGAACTTGATCCACAGGCCTTGCAGGACGAACTTTTGCGCTGCGCCATCGCACCGATCTGACAGAGAAGGTTGCCCTCGCGTAACGAGTGAATGATAATAATTATCAGCAGATACTGCTTCGTGAACTCTTCCCGCAGGCTTTCTCATGTCGTTACCCCAACCGCGCAAAGCGGCGGACGCAAGTCCAGCCGTGGACGCTGAGGAACAGCTGTTCACTTCCGCCACGGCGGATGACGGCGCCCATTTGCCCAGCGTGAACGCCCAGCGCGTCAATGAGGCCACCCTGCGACTCGTCAGTTGTGCCGGTCCCCGCCGCGACGAGGAAGTGGTTCCCGAAGAGGTCCTGATTCCCTACGCCGCGCCGGTCGAAGGCGTGGAAGACGGCGAGCCGCCGCCGCCCCCCGGTGGCTGGTGGAAGTCCTCGGGCCTGGCGATCGCCATGCACCTGGCCATCGTCGCCGCGCTGGTCTGGGTGATGCCCACCCCGGCCGAACTGAATCTGGGTGCCGGCGAGATGCCCAAGGCCATGCAGGTGAGCGTCGTCACCCTGCCGCCCAAGCCCGAAGTGCAGCAGCCGCCCGCCGCCGCGCCGACTCCGCCGCCGCCGGAGCCCGAGCCACCGAAACCGATCGAGCCGCCCAAGCCGGTGGAAAAGCCCAAGCCCAAACCCAAGCCGCCCGAGAAGGCCGTGCCCAAGGTGTCGCCCAAGCCCAAGCCGAAACCCAAGCCCGAGCCGGACCCGGAGCCCGCCGAGGAAGCCGTCGCGCCGCCGACCCCGGCCGCACCGCCGCCGCCCGCCGCGCCCACCGTCGGTCAGTTCACCCAGGGCGCCCAGGCTGCGCCGACCGGTTCGCAAGGCCCCGCCGGCCTGCCCACCGGCAGCCTCAACGACAGTGATATCAAGCCGCTGCGCATGGACCCGCCGGTCTACCCGCGCATGGCGCTGAACCGGGGCATCGAAGGCCGGGTGAAGGTGCTGTTCACCATCACCAGCGATGGCCGCATCGCCGACATCCAGGTGCTGGAGTCCTCGCCGCCGCGCATGTTCGACAACGCCGTGCGCGATGCCATGGACAAGTGGCGCTTCGAACCACGCGTCAGCGGTGGCCGGATCGTCGCCCGCCAGGCGACCAAGGTGTTCTTCTTCAAGCTCGAGGGGCGTCGCTGACGGCCTGCCGAGCCAAACAAAAAACGCGCCCGAGGGCGCGTTTTTTGTTGCCGGGTGATCGGCCGGCAGGTGTAGATCGCGGGCATGGCCCGCTCCTACAGGGGCATCAGCGCCTTGCGCAGCAGCTCCAGCGCCTCCCGTGCGCCGCCTACGGCAATCTTCGCCGGCACGCCGAGCATCAGGTTGAGCGGCAGGCCGAAGCCCTCGATCTGGTTGCCGTCGCGGTCGCGGCCCGGCTCTTCGCCGTGCCACTCGCAGGGCAGGCGTTCCGCGCAGCTGCCGCCTTCGTCGATGTAGCCGAACAGCGGCTTGCCCAGCGCGGCGGCGTAGCCCAGTTCGAAGGCCGTGCCGCTGTCCGGCTCGGCGCCGCGGAAGGGGTTGAGATTGGCCAGCACCGCGTCGGCCTGGCGGATCAGGTCGAGGTTCGCCTGGTAGATCCAGCGCGCCTGCGCCACCGGCTCGACGATGCCCTCCGGCACCGAATGATCCAGCGGGTACAGTCCCTGCACGCCGAATTCGGCGCACAGGGCCTTGAGCCGCTCGCCCTGCTCGAAGGCATCGGGGAGGAACACGTCGGGGCCGGCGAGGTACAGCTTGAGCATGGTCAGAGTCCCATGAACGACAGCATCAGGAAGGTGGCGAACAGCACGAAGTGGGTCATGCCTTCGATGGCGTTGGTCTTGCCGTCATGCAGGTTGTAGCCGGCGACCATCAGGGTGATGAACATCATGCCGGTCTGCAGCGGGGTCATCGCCATCTGGATTGGCTGGCCCTTGAACAGCGCCAGCGCCTCGATCACCGGCACGGTGAGGATCACGGTGGACAGCGAGGCGCCCAGGGCGATGTTGACCACCGGCTGCATGCGGTTGGCCATGGCCGCGCGCAGGGCGGTGAGGATTTCCGGGCTGGCGGAGATCGCCGCCACCAGCAGCGCCGGCACGATCGGTGGCACGCCGCTGCCTTCCAGTCCGACGTCCAGGGCCTTGGACATCACCTCCGCCAGCGCGCCGATCAGCACCACGCCGAACACCAGCAGGGCCATGGACTGCTTGCTGTTGCCCGGTGCCTCGTGGCCTTCGGCGTGCTCGCCGTGGGTCGCGTAGTTGTAGCTGAAGAAGTAGCTGTGCTGGCCGGTCTGCATGCGCAGGAACAGCGCATAGAGCATGACCATGCAGCCGATGGTGAAGAACGAGTAGAGCTTCCACTGCTCGGCCGGGATCAGCTCCGGCACCACCATGGAAATGCCCACGGCGGTGAGGATCATGGTCACGTAGGTCTTGCCCGAGTCGTCGTTGTACGACTGCTCGCCGTGCTTGAGGCCGCCCAGCAGCGCGGCCAGGCCGAGGATGCCGTTCATGTCGAGCATCACCGCCGCGTAGATGGTGTCGCGGGCCAGGGTTGGCGAGTGGTTGTGGTTCATCATGATCGCCAGGATCACCACCTCCACCAGCACCGCCGCCAGGGTCAGGATCATGGTGCCGTAAGGCTCGCCGACCTTCTCCGCGAGGATCTCGGCGTGGTGCGCCACGCGCAGCGAGACGCCGATGATCACCGCCAGCAGCGCGGTGGCGGCGATCCCCGCGAGCATCTTGCCACCGCCCAGCAGGCTGTGCTCAAGCGGGTACACCGCAATCGCCACCAGCAGGGCGAGGAGGAGGAATTTTTCGTCTTTGAGCGCGCGCAGCATCGAGGGGATGTCCATTCCGTAAGAGGCGAGTGCGCCATCTTAGGCAATGCCCGAGGGCCGCACCAGCCGACGCCGGGCGACAGCGGGACGCGCCTCGCAGCTTTCGACGACCTGCCCGTCATCGGCAACTTCGCCTGCACCCTTGCCGGGCCGTGCGATAATTGGCCCGATTGCCTGAATAACGAGATCTCACCATGTACGACTGGCTCAATGCCCTGCCCAAGGCCGAACTGCACCTGCACCTGGAAGGTTCGCTGGAGCCCGAGCTGCTCTTCGCCCTGGCCGAGCGCAACAAGATCGCCCTGCCCTGGGGCGACGTCGAGAGCCTGCGCAAGGCCTATGCCTTCAACAACCTGCAGGAATTCCTCGACCTCTACTACGCCGGCGCCGATGTGCTGCGCACCGAGCAGGACTTCTACGACCTGACCTGGGCGTACCTCGAGAAGTGCAAGGCGCAGAACGTCATTCACGTCGAGCCGTTCTTCGACCCGCAGACCCACACCGACCGTGGCGTGCCCTTCGAGGTGGTGCTGCGTGGCATCCAGGGCGCGCTCAAGGATGGCGAGAAGCAGCTTGGCATCAGCCATGGCCTGATCCTCAGCTTCCTGCGCCACCTGTCCGAGGAAGAGGCGTTCAAGACCCTCGACCAGGCCATGCCGTTCCGCGACGCCTTCATCGCCGTCGGCCTGGACAGCTCCGAAGTCGGCCACCCGCCCAGCAAGTTCCAGCGCGTGTTCGACCGCGCCCGCAGCGAAGGCTTCCTCACCGTCGCCCACGCTGGCGAGGAAGGCCCGCCGGAGTACATCTGGGAAGCCCTGGACCTGCTCAAGATCGAACGCATCGACCACGGCGTGCGCGCCATCGAGGACGAGCGGCTGATGCAGCGCATCATCGACGAGCAGATCCCGCTGACCGTCTGCCCGCTGTCCAACACCAAGCTCTGCGTGTTCGACCACATGCGCGAGCACAACATCCTCGACATGCTCGAACGCGGCGTGAAGGTGACGGTGAACTCGGACGACCCGGCGTATTTCGGCGGCTATGTCACCGAGAACTTCCAGGCCCTGCATGAGCACCTGGGGATGACCCGGGAGCAGGCGCAGCGGCTGGCGCAGAACAGCCTGGACGCGCGGTTGGTGAAGTAAGGGTTCAAGGGGCGGCTCCGCTGCGGGCCTGCCCCTCACCCAGCATCGAATCTCCCCCAGAACACCCCGTCCCGATCTGTCCCCTCATCTGGCGCCCGCGACCTTTCGCACAACCCCTGCTACCCCTATAAGAACGCCTCTCCCACCGTCACGAGGTAGCAGCATGAACAGGATCGTCGCCATCACCGGCGGCTTCGGCCATCTGGGTAGCGTGGTCGGCCAGGCGTTCGCCGACGCCGGCTGGCAGGTCGCGTTGCTCGACCGCGCCGTCGGCCCGCGATATCCACAGGCCGGCGCGTTGTCCATCGGCGGCATCGACCTCACCGACCCTGGCGCCGCCCGCACCGCGCTGGAGCAGGTCAACGAGCATTTCGGCGGCCTGGACGCGCTGATCAACGTGGCGGGCGGCTTCCACTGGGAAACCCTGGGCGATGGCGACATCGACACCTGGGACCTGATGTACCGCATCAACCTGCGCACCGCTGTGGTTTCCAGCCAGGCTGCGCTGGCGCACCTGAAGGCGCGCGGGCACGGGCGCATCCTCAACATCGCCGCCGCAGCCGCCACCCGCGCGGCGCTGGGCATGGGCGCCTATGCGGCGTCCAAGGCCGGCGTGATGCGCCTGACCGAAGCGCTGGCGGAGGAGCTGAAGGACGCGCGGATCACCGTCAATGCGCTGATGCCGAGCATCATCGACACCCCGCAGAACCGCGCCGACATGC
Organism: Pseudomonas sp. LABIM340; assembly: GCF_040017195.2. NCBI lineage: Bacteria > Pseudomonadati > Pseudomonadota > Gammaproteobacteria > Pseudomonadales > Pseudomonadaceae > Pseudomonas > Pseudomonas sp. LABIM340. The sequence goes on from NZ_CM200227.1 coordinate 223,052, forward strand.
CCACTGCGGAATTCGACCGCTGGGTGAAGCCGGAGCAGCTGGCGGCGACGCTGCTGTTCCTCGCCTCGGATTCGGCGGCGGCCATTACCGGTGCGTGCATCCCGGTGACCGGCCGCGTCTGATTGCGCGGCTTCTGTAGGGCGCATAACCCGGCACGGGTTATCCGCCGGGCTGGCGGATAACGCTTCAGGCGTTATGCGCCCTACGTGTTCATCGGCGCCGGCGTAAACCTGTAGGAGCGGGCCATGCGCGCGATCGCGGGCATGGCCCGCTCCTACAGGGTGTCTAGGCTGCTCCGACGCTGCGCAGGAAAGCCGCCAGGCACGGGTTATCGTTGTGCGGGCTCCAGGCCGCGCCGTACTCCACCTGCGGCGACCGGCCGATGGCGCGGAAGGCCACGCCGGGCAGTTGCATGCGCCGCATCGAGTCCGGCACCAGCGACACGCCCAGCCCCTCGGCCACCAGGTTGACGATGGTTTGCTGCAGGTGCGTCTCCATACGTACCGCCGGGGCGAAGCCGTGCTGGCGGCAGCACTCCATCACCGATTCGTGCAGCGCCGGCGCGGTGGCCGGCGGGAAGGTGATGAAGGGCTCGCCGGCCAGCTTGGCCACGTCCAACTCGGGTTCCTGCGCCAAACCGTGCTCGGCCGGCAGCACCGCGCACAGTGGCTCGCGCTGCAGCGTGCGATAGAGCCGCTGGCCCGGTTCGCGTTCGGGGAAGGTCAGGGCGACGTCCACCTCGCCGCTGTCCAGTGCCGGGCCCAGGTCGCGCGGGAGCATCTCGTTGAGCACCAGCTTCACCTCCGGGTGGCCGTCGGCGAAGGTTTTCAGCAGGCGCGGCAGCAGCGTCCAGGCAGCCAGCATGGTGAAGCCGATGCGCAGCTCGCCGCGCTCGCCGCGTGCCGTAGCGCGTGCCGAGCGCACGGCGAGGTCGAGGCCGGCGAGCAGCGCCCGGGCCTGCTGCTGGAAGTCGCGGCCTGCGGCGGTCAGCTCCACCGAGCGTGAATGCCGGGCGAACAGCGGCGTGCCCAGTTCCTCCTCCAGCGCGGCGATCTGCCGGCTCAGCGGCGGCTGGGTGATGTGCAGTGCCTCGGCGGCCCGGCCGAAGTGCAGGTGCTCGGCGAGGGCGAGGAAATAGCGCAGCTGGCGGAAGTCGATCATCGATACGGTTTGGGTATGGATTGGCGCTTTAGTAAGCATTGGACGGTATCGATTGGCAACCCTATGCTCGCCTGCCGCTCCCGCTCTCCAGGTTCCCTGCCATGCACACCGTGTTCGCCGTCGTCCTGCCGATCTTCGCGCTGATCCTGGTCGGCTGGCTGTGCCGGCGCACCAACCGTCTCGGCCCGCAGGCGGCTTCGGAGATCAACAAGCTGGTGGTCTGGCTGTGCCTGCCGGCGCTGCTGTTCAAGGTCACCGCCACCGCGACCTGGGCGGAAATCTGGCAGCCGGGCTTCCTCGCCGCCTTCACCGGCGGCTGCCTGCTGGTGTTCTTCGCCACCCTCGTCTGGCGCCTGATGCAGGGCCGCGCGCTGCCGGCGGCGAGCATCGACGGCCTCAGCGCGTCCTACGCCAATACCGGGTACATGGGCATTCCGCTGTGCCTGCTGGTGTTCGGCCAGGACGGCCTGGAGCCGGCGCTGATCGCCTCGCTGCTGGTGGTCTGCGTGCTGTTCGCCATCGCCGTGGTGTGCATCGAGGTCGGCCTGCAGGAGGAGAAGCACATCGGCCGCGCCGTCTGGGTGGTGAGCAAGGCGCTGGGCAAGAACCCGCTGGTGGTCTCGCCGATCATCGGTGGCCTCTGGGCCGTAACCGGCATCGGCCTGCCGGCGCCGCTGCTGCACTTCCTCGATATGCTCGCCGCCGCCACCACGCCCTGCGCGCTGGTCTCGCTGGGCCTGTTCCTGGCGCAGAAGCAGGAGGGCGAGCAGGTCGGCGCCTGGCCGCTGGTGGCGATCAAGCTGGTCGGCCAGCCGTTGCTTACCGGCTTCCTCGCCTACAAGGTCTTCGACCTGCCACCGCTGTGGGCGGATTCGGCGCTGCTGCTCAGTGCGCTGCCCACCGGCACCGGGCCGTTCATGCTCGCCGAGTACTACCAGCGCGAGGCGGCGGTGGTGTCGCGGAGCATCCTGGTGTCGACGCTGGGGTCGCTGGTCACGCTCTCGCTTTGTCTGCTGTGGATCGCCCGATAGCGGACTTAGTATCCATCGGCATCGGCGTAACCCTTTAGGAGCGGGCCATGCCCGCGATCGCGCGCATGGCGCGCTCCTACAGGTGCCAGGCATAAAAAAACGGACCGGCCATCGCGGGGACGGCGGGTCCGTTGCGCAAACGCAGGGAAGCGTCACCGGGGAAAGGTGACGCTCCAGACGCAGCCCCTCAGGCGTATGGCCCGAATTGCGTCAACGTTGCGATCAAGCCGGTTCGGTCAGCGCGCCCGCAGCGCGCGCGGGTAGTTGGCGGCCGGAGATCCGGTGGGCGTCGCCCGCCGGTGCCGTGCCCTTGTCGTAGGGTTTGGCCAGCATGTAGACCAGGCCCGCGCCGATCACCACGACGGTGGTGAGGATCATCGAGTAGTTCATGTACCACGGAGCATCCGGGGTGCGCGGCCAGACCATGTTGGTGATCGCCGCCACGCCGTAGATCAGCGCGGCGACGTTCACCGGCACACCCCACTTGCCCAGGCTGAAGTGGCCGCCGGGCACCCAGCCCCTGGCGCGGGCGATCAGCGAGGCGATGACGATCAGCTGGAAGGACACGTAGATGCCGATCGCGGCGAAGCCGACGATGGTGGCCACGGCGTCGCCCATGAACAGGCCCAGGCAGACGATGGCCGCCGGCATCACGCCCGCCACCACCAGCGCAACGGCCGGCACGTGATTGGTGTTGAGCTTGGACAGGGCCTTGCTGCCGACGATCATCTCGTCGCGGGCATAGGCGAACAGAAGGCGGCTGGCGGCAGCCTGCAGGCTCAGCACGCAGGACACGAACGACACCATCACCACCGCCATCACCAGCTTGGAACCCACCGGACCGAAGGCGTTGGCGAGGATGGTGGTCACCGGGTCGGTGTCTTCGCCGTTGATCACGCGCTGGATGTCCGGCACCGAGAGGATCAGCGCCAGGCACGCGAACATTGCGGCGGCGCCGCCGATGTAGATGGTCATGCGCATGGTCTTGGGGATCATCTTGCCGGGGTTCGGGGTTTCCTCGGCGACGTCACCGCAGGCCTCGAAGCCGTAGTACTGGAACAGCCCCGCCAGGGATGCGGCGAGGAAGGCCGGCCAGTAGCTGCCGTCGATCCTGATGTCGAAGGTGTTGAACAGCACGCTGAACGGCTGGTGGCGCTCGAAGATCAGCAGGTAGCCGCCCACCAGCAGCGCCCCGCCCAGCTCGCAGATGAAGCCGAACATGGCAACGCGGGCCAGCAGCTTGGTGCCGGACAGGTTGAGCACGGTGGACAGCGCGATCAGCGCCAGGGCGATGCCGATGGCGGCGTTGCCGTGCATCTCGAAGCCGAGCATGGCGGCCATGTACGGGCTGGCGCCGACGGCGATGCCGGCGATGGAAGTGCACAGCGCCCAGGCATACACCCAGCCGACCATCCACGCCCAGCGTTTGCCCACCAGGCGACGCGCCCAGGGGTAGACGCCGCCGGAGATCGGGAATTGCGAGACCACTTCGCAGAACACCAGGCACACCAGCATCTGGCCCAGGCCGATCAGCAGGTAGGTCCAGAACATCGGCGGACCACCGGCGGCCAGGCACAGGCCGAACAGGGTGTAGACGCCGACCACCGGCGACAGATAGGTGAAGCCCAGGGAGAAGTTCTCCCACAGGCTCATGCTGCGTTCGAAGTTGGAGCTGTAGCCGAGGGCAGCGAGCTGCTCGGCATCGGAATCGGTTACGCCAGCGGCACGCTTGGCAGGGGACCCACTCATCGTTGTTTCCTCTCGGGGGTTGATGGGCAGAAGGCAATCGTCCGGCGGGCCTCACGACGCCCGCCGGTTCCCTTTTCGGGTTTTTAGTTGTGTGTACTGCTGTGGAATTACTGGCCGTCGTCGAACTGCGAGAGCCACTGCACCGCCTGCTGGTGGTAGCGGGTGAAGCCCTTGTAGTCGACGAGTTGCTGGTCGAGGCTCTTGAGCACGCGGTGCATGCGCTTGGCCCACGCCGGGTTGGTGGCGATGTCTTCCAGGCTCAGCAGGTAGGTGCGGATCGGGAACACGATGGCGTTGCTGCGCGGCAGACGGTGCAGCGGCTGCAGCTCGATGCGCAAGTAGACCTTCTGACCGGCATTCTCGGCGGTCACCGTGGTGCGGTCCGGCGCCCACTCGGGCAGGGACTCGGCGGACACGTCCAGGCGCGGGTTGACGGTCAGCGACCAGTTCAGGCGACGCACCGGGTGGCCGTTGCGCAGGCGCAGGAGGAACTTCAGCGCGCGGTCGAGCATGCCGGTTTCCTTCACCAGCGGCACCGGGCCGTGGAACTCGTGCCAGGCCATGCCCAGGTTGAAGCGCAGCGAGTAGTCGGCGCGCTGGGTGGCGATACCCGCGCCCCAGTACAGGGTGCCGTCGCGCTCTTCCTGCAGGACCCAGTCGCCCTGGGCCTGGCGGGTGACGTACTCCATCGGCTCATAGGGCAGGGTCGACGGATCACCGAAGGTGAAGGTGTCGTCGATGTTCAGCAGCTTGTTGGTCCAGTGCCAGCGGGTGCCGTCCTTCTCCAGGGAGAAGTACTCCGGGTAATCCTTGGCGTAGGACTCCATGATCAGTTCGAGCAGGTCCCACTGCGCCTCCATCATGTGCGGCGCGGAGACGTAGTGCATGCCTGGGTCCTTCTCCAGGGTGATCGCACGGTCGCGGCACTCGCTGATGTAGTGCTCGTCGATGTCGAACACCGCGCGGAAGGCGTCGGTGCCTACCGAGACGTGCGGCTCCAGGTTCATCGAGTACATGTACTCGTCGTCCGGGAAGGGCCAGGGCGCGCGGTCGATGCAGGCCTGGCTGTTCGCGTAGGTGTAATCGTCGCGGTAGGTTTCGTCGGGGCGGAATTGGATGGTCATGGTCGTTCTCCGGCTCAGCAGTCGATGACCAGCCGCGAGCACTTGGCACGCGACACGCAGGGCATGATCTTGGTGTTGGCGGCCTTGTCCTCGTCGGACAGCCAGTCGTCGGTGTGGAGGATTTCTCCGTCCAGTTCGAGGACGTTGGTCTCGCACATGCCGCAGGCGCCGCCGCGGCACAGGTACGGGATCTCGTGGCCGGCGGCCTCGGCGGCTTCCAGCAGGCTCTGGTCGGGCGACACGTCGATGGTCGCGCCGCTGCGCGCCAGGGTGACCTGGAACGCCTCGCCGACGCTGCCCTGTTCGAGGAAGCGCTCGTAGTGGATGTGGCTGTCGGTCCAGCCGTGGGCGTGGGCGGCGTCGATGGTCGCCTGGATCATGCCCTCGGGGCCGCAGACGTAGACGTCGCTGCCCAGCGGCCGGTCGGCCAGCACGGCGGAAATGTTCAGGCGCTCGCCGCGGTCGTCGCGGTACAGCCGCACGGCATCGCCGTATTCCTGCAGCAGCTCTTCACCCAGGCGCGCGTGGGCGTCGCCGCGTACCGCCAGATGCACTTCGAAGGGCGTGCCGCGCAGGCGCAGTTCCGCCAGCTGCGAACACACCGGGGTGATGCCCACGCCGCCGGCGATGAACAGGTGCAGGCGCGCGTGCTTGCTCAGCGGGAACAGGTTCACCGGGCGGAGGATATCCAGCTCGTCGCCTTCCTTCACCACGTCATGCATGTGCTTCGAACCGCCACGGCCTTCTTCCACGCGGCGCACGGCGATCTGGTAGGCGCTGGCGTCGTAGGGCGAACTCATCAGCGAGTAGGCGTTGCGGTAGGTACCGCTGGCGTGGGGCATCAGCACCACGACGTTGCTGCCGCCGGAGAACGGCGTCAGGTGCGCGCCGTCGGTGGAGGCCAGGGTGAAGCGCTTGATCTCCGGGGTCACCTGCTCGATGCGGGTGACGCGGACGTTCAGGGTTCCGTTGGACTGGCTCATGTGTCGAGCTCCTCGGCATCTGGCAGTTCGCCGGGGACTTCGGCGTCGGCCTTCACCGCCTGGAAGGCGGCGAGGCGGCGGGAGTAGTGGTCGCGGACCACCAGGGTGCGGGCGCAGTGCGGGCAGTCGAAGACGCGCTGGGTGACGTTCTCGGTGTAGCCGTCGCAGTGCACGCACCAGACGCGGCGGACAAAGGAGCCGGCGTGCTCGCGCAGCACTTCGTCCTTGTTCAGGTTGATCGCGTCGGCGGCCTGCATGGCGGTGCCGATGAAGCTCTCGGAACCGGCCAGGTACAGGCGGGTGCCCATGCGCGACTGGCCCAGCAGCGCGTGCAGGTCATCGACCAGTGCGCGGTTGCTCGGGTAGATCGACAGCTCGACGTCGGTGATGTCGCGCAGCGCGGCGAGGTGATCCTGGCCGGAGAAGGACTCGGTGGCGTACAGCACGCGGATGGGCGCGCTGCGCGGCATCTCGGCGAGCAGGCGGAGCATGGCGGCGCCGCCGCTGCCCTGGCCGGCGATGATGTGGTGGTGACCACCTGCGAGCGGGCGCAACTGGTCGTAGACCGGCCGGCTCTTGATACCTGTGATGAGCATTATTCTTGTGCCTCCAGAACTGCCGGCACTCCAGGTCAGGGGCGTCGGCGCGATTCGAGGACCCGTGCACGGCCACGGGTCGGAGATACACAGAGCACAGGCTGTGCCAAATAGCTAAGTAATTGAAATTAAAAGGAAAAGTAAAAATATGGAAACGCAGGTGTAAGCAGAAATGACAACGCCTGTAGGCAGGCTTGCAGCGGTGGATTGTCGCAGGGGGCGTTTTCGAAGCGGCGGGAAGGCGGCGTGATCGGGTGCTGAGGAAATGCTGTCTGTAGGAGCGAGCTTGCTCGCGAACCTTGCCGTAACTCGGGGCCTGCGGCCGCCCTCACCCCAGCCCTCTCCCAGAGGGAGAGGGCTGGGGTGAGGGGCTTTTCGGAAAACAGCGCGGTAGGGCGCATAACCCGGAACGGGTTATCCGCCACCACGGCGGATAACGCCGTGGGGCGTTATGCGCCCTACGTCAGGTGATTTTTGCGGAAGCGCTCAATCGTCCCGCTGCAACTTGCGGATCAGCGTGCCGACATCGATGCCCAGGTGGATCGCCGCCTTGCGCTTGCTGCCGCACAGGCGCACCGCGCGCAGGATCACCTGGCGTTCGTAGCGCTGCACCTGGGCCTTGAGTGGCTGGTCGTCGATGGCCGCCGCCGGTTCGTCGAGGGCGACGGGGCTACCGGCCGGCGGCGCGCCGAGCAGTTCCGGCGGCAGGTGCAGCTCTTCCGCCACGTCGTCGGCCAGCACCGCGAGGCGCTCGAAGATGTTCACCAGCTCGCGGATGTTGCCGGGGTAGTCGTAGCCCAGCAGGCGTTCGCGGCAACTCGAGGCCAGCCGAAGCGGCGGCTGGCGGTCGCGGTTGATGCGCGCCAGGAGGATGTCGATCAGTACCGGCAGATCGTCGCGGTGGGCGCGCAGCGGCGGGATTTCCACCGGCAGCACGGCCAGACGGTAGTAGAGGTCGGCGCGAAATTCGCCGGCCGCCACCTGGGCGCGCAAATCCTTGTTGGTGGCGGCGATCACCTGCACCTGGACCTGTTTCGACAGCGGCGAACCCACCGGCTGGATGGTGCCGTCCTCGAGGAACTTGAGCAGCTTGGCCTGCACCTGCAGCGGTATCTCTCCGATCTCGTCGAGGAACAGCGTGCCGCCCGACGCACTCTCGATATAGCCGCGCTTGCCCGACTGCAACGCGCCGGTGAAGGCGCCGCGCTCGTAGCCGAACATCTCCGACTCGAACAGGGTTTCCGGGATGCTCGCGCAGTTCACGTCGATGAAGGGCCGGTCGCCCCAGCCGGCGGCGCGGTGGATATGCCGGGCGATGGCGGTCTTGCCCACGCCGGGCTCGCCGAGCAGCAGCAGGCGCGCGCGGCGGCGGAAGGCGCGCACGCCCATGTCGGCGATGGAGGAGAGCAGCGGCGACATGTGCAGCGCGTTGTCCTGCGGGTCGCCCAGCCCCTGCAGGTCGGTGGTCGAGGCGCGCCCGGAAGGGCTGCGCAGGCTGCCCGCCGTGCCCGGCTCGTACTCGCGCTGGATCAGCAGGCTGTAGGGCTTCTCGTAGGCCGTGGTGGGCACCGCCTGGGCGCGGGTGAGGAACACCCGGCCATCGCGCGAGCGGGTCAGTGCGCTCTTGCCGCCACGGCGCAGGGCCTGCTGGAAATCGTCGAACTGCAGCGCTGAACGCTGGAAGAAGTCCACATCCGGCAGGCCCAGCACGTCCACGCGGGTCACGCGGTTGACCCGCTCCGCCGCGAGGTTGATGAAGCGCACTCGCGAGTCGCCGTCGCAGACGATCAGCGCCTCGCTGAAGCTGTCCAGCAGGGCGTGCAGCGCCGGGGTTTCCAGCAGGGCGGAGAGCATCTCCGCCGACGCGCTGACCGACGAGCGCATGCCCATGCGCAGCGGCGCGAAGAAGCCTTCTTCGCTCATGCTTCTTTGCTCATGGATGGAGCTCCGTCGCCTTGTTCGCCAAGCGCAGCACGAAGACGCGCCAGGCCACACCCTCGCGGATGAGGATGCGCGAGCAGTGGCTGTTGAAGGACTGGTAGTTGCCGAACTGGTCCGGCAGGTCGAGTACCTGCCAGGTGCGTTCGGGCAGCGGCATGCGGTTCAGCGTCGAGGCCAGCCCGGCGGCGCGGGTGATGCCGAAGGTCTGCTCGAAGGCCGCGTTGCGCCATTGCGGCTGGGCCTGCTCGTCGATCACCAGGACGGCGTCGGGCACCGCGTCGAACACCCGGCGCAGCGCTTCGATGCGTTGCTCGGCATCGTGCTGCATGCGCAGCTCCTGACTGACGTCGCGCAGGCTGCCCCACATGCGCAGCATGCGGCCGTTGTGGATGCTGGCGCGCACGTCGTTCTCCACGTAGGCCGGCGAGCCGTCATGGCGGCGATCCACCGACAGCGCGCCGTCGACATGGAATTCCGCCTCGATCAGGCGCCGGACGAACTCTTCGTTGGCCGGGCTGCGTGGCCAGTACAGGCGCACCGGCTGCTCGCTGAAATCGACGTCGGCGGGCATCTCGTAGATGTTGGCCATGGCGCGGTTGCACATGCGCCAGTAGGAGCGATTTTCGAACACCTGGCGGACGATCTCATCGGGCGTCTCGCGCACGTCCACCGACTCGGCGAACTCGATGCACCAGTAGGCGACCCGCGCGCTGAAGAGCATCTGGCTCATCACCTCGTTGGCGCTCTGCAGCTCGCCCAGGCGGCGGCTGATCGGCCCCAGTGGCATCTTCACCAGGTGCAGGCGCGCCGGCTCGCCGTCGCGCCATTGCAGCACGCCGCTGGCGAGCACCGGCAGCAAGCCGCCATTGTGGCGGATCAGCGTCAGCTCCAGGTCCTGCACGCGTTCATCGGCCGGCGGGCTGGCGAACAACTGCATCAACGCGTTCAGCGAGTCCGCGGTGTAGATCAGCTCGGCGCCCTGGCCATCCAGCGAGCCGGGTGCATAGCCGAGCTGATCGGTCTGCTCGGCGGAGACTTCGATGAAGCGTCCCTGGGACGTCAGGCTGTCGGACAGCAGCAGGCCCCTGTCCAGCAGCAGTTTCAGTGGGTCCATTTCTCCCTCCAAGGCAGATCTCCAAGGCAAATTCCCAACACGGCGATGCGGCCGCACGGCCGCAAACGAGCGGCACCCGAGGAGACCAAGGCATGTTGCATGCCAGCCTGAAATACCCGTGCGCCGTGGGGTAGCGCGCACGGGTGTATGCAAAAACGCAGCACTGCGGGCAACCCTGCAGCGCAGATTGCAGAGTATCCGCTGCAGGGTTGCAGCGCCGCGCCGGGCGATGGAAGGCGCGGTGATTTCGCGGCAAATACTGGCCAGTTGATAGCTTTTGAGTTCGTTTGAGGTGCTGGCGCTGCTAGGATGCGCGCGCGTTTCGCTCCCTGAAGCGCCCGTCCCAGAGCCCGTTCCCTACAAGAGGCCGCCATGCGCAAGCACCGCCGTTTGACCTTCCGCCACATCGGCCAGATCAACGTGACCAACCGCCTGAGTGGCGACCCCATGGGGGTGGTCCTGGATGTCTCGATGGGTGGCCTGCGGCTGGTGACGGAGGAGCCGCTGGCGCCGGGCAGCTGCTACGACATGCGCCTGGAGATTCCGGTGCGCGAGGATCACACCCGCTCGGTGGACATCACCGCGATCTGCCAGTGGTCGAAGAAGGACGCGAAGAATGCGCGCTTCGAGCAGGGCTTCAAGCTGGACCGGCCGAGCGCGGCGTTCACCGAGCTGGTGACGTCGATGTCGGTGAGTTTCAACCGCAGTCTGTTGGGGAGGGCGCGGTTGTCGTGATGGGGTTGGCTTGGGTGCAGTCTGATGCACCCTCTCCCCAGCCCTCTCCCTGAAGGGAGAGGGAGTCGTTCGGTGTGCGCTGCAACCACAGTGTTAGCCGGCGAGCGCTGAACCTCCAGCCCACTCGGGACAGTCCCCTCTCCCTTCAGGGAGAGGGTTAGGGAGAGGGCACGCCCAGCGCCGGACTCTCCCAAAATACTCCCTACCCCAACGTCCCCATAATCTGCACCCCCACCCGCTCCGGAATCTCGTTCTGCGACAGCACGTGCAGCCCCGGGCTGAACACCCGCGCGTAACGCGCCAGCAGCGGTCGCAGCTGCGGCATCACGGTGAGGATCGGCGGGTGGCCTTCCTTGCGCAGCTTTTCCTTCACCACTGGCATGCTGTGCTGCAGCTGGTTGAGCAGGCTGGGCTCCACCGGGATGTTGTCCAGGCTCACCGGGCCGGCCTGCTGGGCGATGCTCAGGGCGCCGAGCAAGGTGTTCTCCAGGGCGTTCTCCAGCACGAACACGCTCAGCTCTGGGCGGTCACCGGCAATCGAGGAAACGATGCTGCGGCGCAGCGCATAGCGCACGTCGGAGGCCAGCAGCACCGGGTCCTTGGTGGTCTCGCTGCCTTCGAGCAGGGCGCTGGCGATGGTGACGATATCCTTGAGCGCCACTTCTTCCTGCAGCAACTGGCGGAACACCCGATGCTGCTGCGAGTAGGTCAGCTGCGCCTTCAGCGATTCGGCCAGCTTGGGCGCCTGCAGGGTCAGGCGCTGCATCAGGTGCTCGACGTCGTCGTGCTTGAAGATGTCCGGCAGGTGCTCGCGCACCACCTTGTTCAGGTGCGTGGCGACCACGCTGGCGCAGTCGATCACCTGGTAGCCCAGGTTCAGCGCGCGGGACTTGTCCGCCGGGAGAATCCACACCACCTGCATGCGGTACGCCGGATCGATGCCGAGGATGCCGTCGATCTCGCCGTAGAGTTCCGGCGAGGGAATCGCCATCAGCCGGTCGGCGTGGATTTCCGCGCCGTCGATGCGCTCGCCGTTGATGTGAATGGCGTACTGTGAGGCCTTCAGGCGCAGGCTGTCGCGGATCTGCACTTCCGGCAGGAGGAAGCCCAGGCTTTCCGAGAGCGTCTGGCGCACCCCGCGAATCCGTTGCGGCAGCGGCGCACCGCTGGCTTCGTTGACCAGGCTGACCAGCTTGTAGCCCAGGGAGATCGACAGGCGCTCCACCAGCGGGATGTCTTCCCAGCCCAGTTGCTGCGCGCGCTCCTGGTCCATCGCTTGCGTCAGCGCCTGGGTCTGCTCCAGCGTATTCGCCTCGATGGGCGGGCCGGCCAGCGACAGGCGCCAGGCGATGAAGGCCACCAGTGCGGCGAAGGCAAAGAACGCCACGTGCGGCATGCCGGGCACCAGGCCGAGCACCACGAGGATGCCGGTGACGGTGTAGAGCAGCGACGGCGAGGCCAGCATCTGCTTGCGCACCAGACTGGTGATTTCCGCCGACTCGTTGACCCGCGTGACGATGATTGCCGCCGCGGTGGACAGCAGCAGCGCCGGGATCTGCGCCACCAGGCCGTCGCCGATGGTCAGCAAGGCGTAGCGCTGGAAGGCCGCACCGGCCGGCAGGTCGTAGACGAACACGCCGATGGCCAGGCCGCCGAACAGGTTGATCAGCAGGATCAGGATGCCGGCGATGGCGTCGCCGCGGACGAACTTCGAGGCGCCGTCCATCGCGCCGTAGAAGTCGGCTTCCTTGGCCACTTCCGAGCGACGGCGCTTGGCTTCGTTCTGGTCGATAAGGCCGGCGTTGAGGTCGGCGTCGATGGCCATCTGCTTGCCGGGCAGGGCGTCCAGGGTGAAGCGCGCGGTCACCTCGGAGATGCGCTCGCCGCCCTTGGTGATGACCATGAAGTTGATGATCATCAGGATCACGAAGACGATCAGGCCGACGATGAAGTTGCCGCCGATCACCACGTGGCCGAAGGCTTCGATCACCTTGCCCGCCGCGCCCGTGCCGGTGTGGCCGTCGAGCAGCACCACGCGGGTGGAAGCGACGTTCAGGGTCAGGCGCAGCAGCGTGGTGACCAGGATCACCGTGGGCAGCAGGGAAAAGTCCAGCGGACTCTTCGACGACACGCTGACCAGCAGCACCAGGATCGCCACCACGATGTTGAAGGTGAACAGGGCGTCCAGCACCAGCGGCGGCAGCGGCAGGATGATCATCGAGAGGATCGACAGGATGATCAGCGGGATGCCGATGCGGCCGCTCTGGAAGGTCGGCAATAGTGACTGCAGTAGGCGCATGGTCAGACTCTGTTCAGCAGTTCTTCGGGAATGGGGACGTTCTTGATCAGCTCCGGCCGCTCACGGCGCCCGGAGCGCCAGGCCTTGAGCTGGAGGATGTAGGTGAGGACGTGGGCCACGGCCTTGTACAGCTGCGCGGGGATCTGCTGGTTCACCTGGGTGGTGGCGTAGATGGCGCGGGCCAGCGGCGGTAGCTCGATCACTTCCAGGTCATGGGCCTTGGCCATCTTGCGGATGTACAGCGCGGTCTCGTCCAGGCCCTTGGCGACCACGTAGGGCGCCTGGGCCTTCTTCGGGTCGTAGCGCAGCGCCACGGCAAAATGCACCGGGTTCACGATCACCACGTCGGCGGTCCTGATCGTCTTGCTGATCTGCCGGTGCACCAGCTGGCGCTGCATCTGGCGAATGCGCGCCTTCACTTCCGGGCGGCCTTCCTGGTTCTTGTGCTCTTCCTTGCGCTCCTGCTTGGTCATGCGCAGCTTCTTCTTGAAGAAGAAGTACTGGATCGGGATGTCGATGACCGAGAACAGGATGAACACCACCAGCAGCGACAGGGTGATGTCGTAGAAGGTGCCGAAGGCGGCGGCGATGGCGCTGTGCACGTTGCTGCGCTGCAGCGCCAGCAGGCCGGGCAGGGCGCCGTGCAACTGGTAGAGGGCGACGAGGATCAGCACGACGATCTTCAGCATCGACTTGGCCAGCTCCGTCCAGTTCTGCATCGAGAAGATGCGCCCAAGCCCGGTGATGGGGTTGAGCTTGGACAGCTTGGGCATGAAGTTCTTGCTGGAGAAGATCCAGCCGCCGGGGATCATCGAGAACAGCACCACCAGCAGCGGCGTGACCAGCAGCGGTAGCAGCGTGGTGATGAACAGCACCAGGTGGTGGCCGAGCACCAGCGGCAGGTCGTCCAGGCCGATCTCGCTGTGCCGCAGATCGATGAAGGACAGCGCAAAGCCTTGCCTGATGCCGTCGTAGAAGTGCTCCACGCAGAACTTCAGCGCCACCAGCGTGGCCAGTAGCGAGAGGGTGGTGGAGAGGTCCTTGGAGCGGCTGACCTGGCCATCCTCGCGGCTCTTTTTCAGCTTCTGCTGGGAGGCCTCTTCCGTTTTCTCCTGGGCGCTGTGCTGGTCAGCCATGGCGCCCCTCGCGGAAGATCACACCGATGGCATCGAGCAGCTGGCGGGTGAGCTTGAGGTAGTTCTCGGGGATGTCCGGCAGGGTCAGCCAGATACACGCCAGGCCCGCGATGATCGCCATGGGAAACCCTAAGGAGAACAGGTTGAGTGCCGGCGAGATGCGGTTGAGCAGGCCGAAGCAGAACTGCACCAGGGTCATGCAGAACACCACCGGCAGGGTGATCAGCACGGCGGCGGAGAACACCCAGGCGAGGCTGCCGGCCACTGACTCCAGCCCCAGGTAATGCAGGCCGCTGCCCACCGGCCAGTAGACGAAGCTCTGGTAGAGGATGCTCACCACCAGCAGGTGGCCGTCGATGGAGAGGAACAGGAACACCAGCAGGATGAAATACAGTTGGTAGAAGATCGAGGACGACGACACGCCGTTCATGGGGTCGTTGTACACCGCCATGCTCAGGCCCAGCTGGGTTGAAATCACGTCGCCCACCAGGGTGAACACGGTGAACACCAGCATCAGCGAAAGGCCCAGCATCAGGCCGAAGACGATCTGCTCCAGCGCCACCAGCAGGCCCTGTGCGGACAGCGGATCGATGGCCGGCGGGCGCGGCAGCGCGGCGCCCAGGGCGACGGTCAGGGCCAGGCCGAGGAGAATGCGCAGGCGCATGGGGATCGCCTTGTGGCTGAAGATCGGCGCCAGGGCGAACACCGCCATGATCCGGCAGAAGGGCCACCACCAGGCCTGCAGCGTTTGCAGGTAGTCGAAGGCCTGCAGGATGGATGCGCCTTGCTGCATGGCATCAGCCGACCAAGCGGCCCGCCTGGTGGAACGACTCGATGAACAGCTCCGAGAGCGTGCGCAGGATCCAGTGGCCGGCGAACACCAGCATCCCCAGGGTGATCAGCAGACGTGGGAGGAAGCTGAGCATCTGCTCGTTGATCTGCGTGGCCGCCTGGAAAATGCTCACCAGCAGGCCGCCGATCAGGCTCGGCACGATCAGCACGCAGACGATCAGCGCGGTGATGTGCACGGCGTTGGAGACGATATCGACGGCGCTTTCCGGAGTGAGCATCTTTGGTTTTCCGTCAGGGTCGCTAAAACGGCTGCACGCTGCTGGTCAGCGTGCCCATCATCAGGGCCCAGCCGTCCACCAGCACGAAGATCATCAGCTTGAACGGCAGCGAGATCATCATCGGCGAAAGCATCATCATGCCCATCGCCATCAGCACGCTGGCCACTACCAGGTCGATCACCAGGAACGGGATGAAGATCATGAAGCCCAGCTGGAACGCGGTCTTCAGCTCGCTGAGCACGAACGACGGCAGCAGCAGGGAGAAGTCCAGGTCATTCAGGTTCTCCGGCACCGTCTCACCGGCCAGGCTGACCATGGTTTCCAGCGAGGTGCGGTTGGTCTGCGCGAGCATGAAACGGCTCAGGGTCTGCTTGGCGCGGCCCAGGCCGTCTTCCAGGCTGATCTGGTCGGCCTCGAAGGGCTGGTAGGCGTTGCTGTACACGTCCTGCCAGACCGGGCGCATGACCAGCAGGGTCATCACCAGGGCGATGCCCACCAGCACGTTGTTCGGCGGGCTCTGCTGCAGGCCGATGGCCTGGCGCAGGATCGCCAGCACGATGACGAAGCGGGTGAAGCAGGTCATCAGCATGAGCATCGCCGGGAGGAAGCCCAGCAGGGTCATGACGATGAGGATCTGCAGCTTGACGCTGAAGGCCTGGCCGTCCGCCGTGTCGTGCAGGTTGAACAGCGTGATCTCGCCGCCGGCCGCCTGCGCGTAGAGCGGACAGAGCGCGGCGATGAGCAGGCCAAGTGTGGCCAGGCAGCGGGACAGCATCACGCCGTCAGGGCGTCGAGGCTGGCGCCGCACAGTTCGAGCACGCGCAGGCCGTAGTTGCCGTTCATCACGACCACCTCGGCCTTGGCGAACAGCGCGCCGTTGACCTTCACGTCCAGCGGCTCGCCGGCGAGTTTGTCGAGGATGATCACGCTGTTCGCGTCCACGTCCATCAGCTCCTTCAGCGAGATTTCCACCGAGGCGACTTCCAGGGTGACGTTCACCGGGATCTTGCCGAAGAAGGCCAGGTCCTGCTGCGGCAGCGGCGCGCGCACGGGGTCGGCGGGGATGTCGGTGACGTCCTGGGTGAGGCCCAGGTCGCCGTCGTTGATCAGCGACTCGAACTCGGAGTCGGAGAGAGAACCGGTCATGGGTTTTTCACGCTTTCCAGGGAGGAGAGGAAGAGGGTGCCGTCGTCTTCGAAGATGGCGCCGCGGAACAGCTTCTGCTGGTTGACCCGCACGTCGACGCGCTCCAGCGGGCGGATCGTCAGTACATCGCCCGGCTCCAGGGCCAGCACCTGAGACAGCGGCAGGCGCGCGGCGGCGACCACGCAGTCCAGGCGCAGCGGCAGGTGCTTGATGTGCTCCACCGGGTTGCCGGTCATGCGTGGCGGTGGCGGGCCGGCGAGGCGGCGGGTCAGTTCGTCCGCCAGCGGGTTGTCCAGGTAGAGGTAGAGCGAGGAGCGCTCGCCGGTCAGGTGGCTGACGTAGCTGAACTCGGCGACGTACTCCCACTGCACTTCTTCATAGGTAGGGTCGATCTGCTGCAGGCGGCCGACCGATTCGCCCATCAGCAGGGCGCGGCCGAACAGGTCCACCACGTCCAGGCCGAGGCGGTCGAGCATGCGCTGCTCGGAGCTGCTGATCGGCGGCGTGTCGCGGCTGGCGACCACGGTGCCACCGTAATAGCACTCGATGACTTCGGTGAGCAGGGCACGGTCCATGGCGAAACCGAACTTGCCCAGGGGCGAATCGAATAAACACTCCAGTTCACGGGGAAGTTCCTCGTGAAGGGTCAGGTTATCCAGTTCGAGATTGATTCGATAATGCCGCAGGAAGTAGTCGCTGATAATCCGCGGATATTTTCCGGAGATCTCTTTGATGTACTGCGGGATCTTGTGATAATGCCGGCCGAGTTTCTGCGGTTTCAGTCGAATCAGACTATCGGCGGGCACGCCATGGTGGACTTTTGATTTACCAGTCATGCTCAGCGTCGTACTTCCAGGTTCGATCTGCCATCTGCCCAAGGACACGGGAGGTGTCATGACCGCCGGGATCGGCTGATCGTTGCTCGCGGCATGCTCTGTCTTTCAGGAAGCCCGTGACTGCTGCGTCACAGGCTGCTGACGTGGCGCAATGATAGCGATCTGAGGTCGTTCGATTAAATCAATAGATATCAAATGCTGTTTTTGACGGAACTTTTTGTCTATTGATTTAAATTAATCGGCGGGAAGCTATGGCGTAGTGCTGGCACTTGTTAGTGTGGGTGAGTTAGTTACAGGTTGCAGCGACTTCTGTTGTGACGAAGTTGTTGCAATGCCACCCGTGAGATAACCGATCCATGAAGAAGTTCCGCCGTCGCCGATAACATTTTTCGGCCGATGCTGGCGTTGAACGAAGGAGGGTTGTCGAACGCACTAGCGAATGGAAAGTTGCGGTGAACAGTTTAAGCCAGTCGATCGACCAATTATGTGAAACGCTGCTCGAAGAGCGGCCGGCGCAGAAAAAAGTTGCGATCATCGGGCCGTCCTCGGACGCCGCTCACGCCCTCCTTTTGCAGACGCTGCTGGCCGAAGGCTGCCGCGTCGAGCGCTTCTCCGGCTTCGCCGAACTGGCCCGTGCGCGCAGCGCTGCCTCCCTGCTGTTCATCCTCGCCGGCGCCTTCCCCGCCCCTGACCTTTATGCACAGGTCGGCGCGCTGCTCAGCGATGGCCGCGAACGCGACGTGGTGCCCATCGTCGGCTATGAAGAGCAGGACAAGGCCGCCACCCTGCTCGACCTGGGGTGCGTCGATTACCTGTTGTCGCCGTTCGGCGCCGGCCAGCTGGCCGCGCTGCTGCGCCGCCAGGAAGCCTCCAGCGCCGCCCAGGAACTGTTCGTCTCGCGCTCCCAGGCCGGCCGCCGCCTGCTGGCCATGGCGCAACGGGTCGCGCAGACCCGCGCACCGATCCTGATCACCGGCGAAACCGGCACCGGAAAGGAACTGCTGGCCCGCTACATCCACGGTATCGCCAGCCCGGACGCGCCCTTTATCGCGGTGAACTGCGCGGCGATCCCCGAGGCGATGCTCGAATCCATCCTCTTCGGCCACGAACGCGGCGCCTTCACCGGCGCGGTGACTGCCCAGCCGGGCAAGTTCGAACTGGCCAACGGCGGCACCCTGCTGCTGGACGAAATCGGTGAACTGCCGCTGGCCTTGCAGGCCAAGTTGCTGCGAGTGCTGCAGGAGCAGCGCGTGGAGCGCCTGGGCGGGCGCCGCGAGATCGAGCTGGACGTGCGCATCATCGCCGCCACCAACCGCGACCTGCAGGCCGAAGTCAGCGAGGGGCGCTTCCGCGCCGACCTGATGTTCCGCCTCGACGTGCTGCCGTTGCACATCTCGCCCCTGCGCGAGCGCAAGGAAGACGTGTTGCCCCTGGCGCGCCGCTTCATTCGCCAGTACGCCCCGCAGGATGCCGAGCACGACCTGCTCACCGAAGCCGCTGGCCGCGCGCTGTTGCAACACGACTGGCCGGGCAACGTGCGCGAGCTGGAGAACACCCTGCAACGCGCCCTGGTGCTGCGCAACGGCCTGTTCATCCAGCCCCGCGACCTCGGCCTGGCCGCGCCGGATGCACCTGTCGGTACCGTCGCCGCGGTGATCCCGCTGGCGGCCGAAGGCGGTCGCGCCGCGCTGCGCGCCAGCGGCAAGCTCGCCGAGTACCAGCACGTCATCGACACCATCCGCCGCTTCGGCGGGCACAAGACCAAGGCCGCCGAGAGCCTGGGTATGACTACCCGTGCGCTGCGCTACCGGCTCAACGCGATGCGTGAGCAGGGCGTGCAGGTGCAGTTCTGATTTCGTTTCCGGGGGAAACTTCCATGAGTTCGATCATGCAGGTGCAGCAGGACATGCTGGACCGGATGAACCGTTACGCCGACCTCGCGAGCGGCCCGGCCGTGCGGCCCGCCGCGCAGCTCGCCACGCAGTTCGACGAGCGTGCGCAGGCTCCAGGCATCGGCGCCAGCTTCGAGCAGGCGCTGCGCTCGGTGGACGCCGAACAGCACAAGTCCAGCGCCGCCATGGCTGCGGTGGACAGCGGCCAGAGCGAAGACCTGGTCGGCGCCATGATCCAGAGCCAGAAGGCCAGCGTGTCGTTCTCCGCGCTGCTGCAGGTGCGCAACAAGCTCACCGGCGCCTTCGACGAAATCATCCGCATGCCGCTGTAAGGACTGACAGTGCTGCAGAATCTCAAAGGGCGCCTGCCGCTCGACAAACTCAAGCTCGACCCGCGCCTGGGGCTGCTCGGCATCGCCCTGGGTGCCGCCCTGCTGGCCGCTGCCGTGGTCTTCTACCTGTGGCGCGACCAGGGTGCCTACCGCCCGCTGTATGGCGCCGGCGAAGCCTACCCGGCCGCCGACGTGATGCAGGTGCTGGACGCCGAGGCCTTCGACTATCGCCTGCACCCGCAGAGCGGCCAGGTGCTGGTGCGCGAGGAAGACCTGGCGCGCGCCCGCATGTTGCTCGCAGCCAAGGGCGTGAAGGTGTCCATGCCGGCCGGCTACGAGCTGTTCGACAAGGACGAGCCGCTGGGCACCAGTCACTTCCTCCAGGACGTGCGCCTGAAGCGCAGCCTGGAAGGCGAGCTGGCCCGCACCATCATGGGCCTGAAAGGCATCGAGCAGGCGCGCGTGCACGTCGCCCGCGAGGACAGCAATTCCTTCGTGGTCGGCCGGCGTGACCCGGCCAAGGCCTCGGTGCTGCTGCAACTGGCGCCCGGCCAGCGGCTGAGCCCGGAGCAGGTCGGCGCTATCGTCAACCTGGTGGCCGGCAGCGTGCCGCAGCTGAAGCCCGAAGACGTCAGTGTGGTGGACCAGAACGGCGTGCTGCTGTCGCGCGGCATCAGTGGCGTCGGCGGTCCCTCGCAGAACTGGCAGGCGGTGGACGAGTACCAGCGCAAGGCTGTGGGCAATGTCGAGGAAGTGCTGGCGCCGGTGCTCGGCCTGGGCAACTACCGCATCAGCGTGTCCGCCGACATCGACTTCAGCCAGAAGGAAGAAACCCTGCAGGCCTACGGCGAAGCGCCGCGCCTGCGCAGCGAAGTGCTGCGCAACGAGAGCACACTGGACCAGCTCGCCCTCGGCGTGCCGGGCTCGCTGAGCAACCGTCCGCCGGAGCCGCCGCCGCAACAGCAGCAGGGGCAGAACAACGCCCAGGGCAATAACCAGGCTGCTTCGGGCAACGGCAAGGTCGCCAATACCGACAACAAGGCCGCGACCTCGACCCGCGAGGAAGCCACCCGGCAGAACGACTTCGACCAGAGTGTCACCCACATCAAGTACCCGGCCTTCGCCCTGCGCCAGCAGAGCGTCGCGGTGGTGATCAACGCCTCCACCGCGCCCGAGGGCGGCTGGACCGACAAGGCCCGCGCCGACCTCGAAACCATGGTGAAGAGCGCCGTGGGCTTCAATGCCCAGCGCGGCGACCTGATCACCGTCAGCGTGTTCCCCTTCGCCGCCACGGCGGTGGAAGAGTCCTCCGCCAGCTGGTGGGAGAGCAGCGCCCTGCAATCACTGGTGCGCTACACCGTGCTCGGCCTGATTGCGCTGCTGTTCCTGCTGTTCGGCGTGCGCCCGGCGGTACGCAGCCTGACCCAGCGTGCGCAGCCGTCGGCCACCGCCGAGTTGCCCGAAGGCAGCGCGGAGTACCCGCTGGCGCTCGACGCCGAGCGGCGCCTGTCGCTGGGCAGTGAAAGCGTCGGCGGGCTCAACGTGCTCGGCGAGCTGAACCCGCTCTCGGAAATCCGCCTGCCGGCGCCGGGCTCGGGCCTGGAGCACCAGATCGAGCATCTGCAGATGCTGGCGAAGAACGACCCGGAACGGGTCTCGGAAGTGATCAAGCACTGGATTGGCCGCAATGACCGACACGAGCCTGCCTGAAGAAACGAAAAAGCGCGGCCCGCAGATGCGCGCCGTGAGCTCCCTGGAACAGGCGGCGATCCTCATGCTGAGCATGGGTGACGAAGCCTCTTCCGGCATCCTGCGCAATTTCAGCCGCGAGGAGATCGTCAGCATCAGCCAGGCGATGGCGCGGCTGTCCAACGTCAAGCAGAACACCGTCTCCGACGTGATCGGCCGGTTCTTCGACGACTACAAGCTGCAGTCCAGCATCAAGGGCGCGTCGCGCTCCTACCTTGCTGGCATGCTCGGCAAGGCGCTGGGCAGTGACATTACGCGCAACCTGCTGGACAGCATCTACGGCGAGGAAATCCGCGCCAAGATGGCGCGCATGGAGTGGATCGATCCCAAGCAGTTCGCCGCGCTGATCGCCAAGGAGCACGCGCAGATGCAGGCGGTGTTCCTCGCCTTCCTGCCGCCGGGCATGGCCACCGACGTACTCGAAGCCATGCCGCCGGAGCGCCAGGACGAGCTGCTGTTCCGTATCGCCAACCTCAGCGAAGTGAACAGCGACGTGATCGCCGAGCTGGAACAACTGATCGACCGCAGCCTGCGCGTGCTCTCCACCCAGGGCTCGCAGGTGCGCGGGGTCAAGCAGGCGGCGGACATCATGAACCGCTTCAAGGGCGACCGTAACCAGATGTTCGAGCTGCTGCGCGCCCACAACGACGACCTGGTCGGCAAGATCGAAGACGAGATGTACGACTTCTTCATCCTCTCCCGGCAGAACCAGGAAGTGCTGCAGACCCTGCTGGAAGTTATCCCGCTGGACGAGTGGGTGGTTGCCCTCAAGGGCGCCGAGCCCGAGCTGGTGCGCGCCATCCAGGGCGCCATGCCCAAGCGCCAGGCGCAGCAGATGGAGTCTATCAACCGCCGCCAGGGCCCGGTGCCGCTGAGCCGCGTGGAGCAGGTGCGCAAGGACATCATGGGCGTGGTGCGCGAGCTGGCCGCCGAGGGCGACCTGCAGGTGCAGCTGTTCCGCGAGCAGACGGTGGAGTAATCGCGCATGGCGATCAAAGTCATCAAGGCCGACAGCCGCGCCTGGCGCCCGTACCGCTTCCCGCCGCGCTGCGCCACCGCCAGCGCCGACAACCATGGCTGGGACAGCGACCCGGCGGCGCGCCAGCGCGCCATTTCCGAAGGCTTCCAGGAAGGCCTCGAGCGCGGCTACCAGGACGGCGTCGGCGAAGGCCGTGAAGCCGGCCTGCGCGAAGGTTTCGAGGCCGGTCGCCAGGACGGCCTGCGCAAGGGCCGCGAGGAAGGCCGCGCCACCGGCCGCCAGGTGTTCGACGAGGCCAGCGCACCGCTGCAGGCCGCCGTCGAGGCCTTCGGCGAGTATCACCAGGCCTTCCAGCGCAGCCGCCAGAAGGAGCTGCTGGAGCTGGTGCAGAAGGTCGCGAAACAGGTCATTCGCGTCGAGCTCACGCTCAACCCGACGCAGTTGCTGACCCTCGCCGAAGAAGCCCTGGCTGCCATGCCGGGCGAGCAGGGCGACGTGCAGATCCTGCTCAACCCGGAAGAATGCGCGCGCATCCGCGAGCTGAACCCCGAGCGCGCTGCCAAGTGGCGGCTGGTGCCGGACGAGCGCCTGGCGCTGGGCGAATGCCGCGTGGTCACCGCCCAGGCGGAAGCCGACATCGGCTGCCAGCAGCGCCTGGACAGTTGCATGGAAGCCCTGAGCGCGCACCTGCAGGACGAAGACTGAGATGGCCCTGGGCGACGGCTTCAAGCTCGAAGAAGCGCTGCGCTCGCTGGACTCGGTCCAGCTGGCGCGGGTCAGCGGTCGCCTGGTGCGCGTCTCCGGCCTGCTGCTGGAAAGCCTCGGCTGCCGGCGCATGACCGGCCAGCGCTGCTACGTGGAAGTCGCCGACGGCGAGCGCCTGGAGGCGCAGGTCGTTGGCTTCAACCGTGACATCACCTACCTCATGCCCTTCAAGAAGCCCGTCGGCCTGACCTCCGGCTCGCGGGTCTTCCCGGCGCCGGACGAAGCCGTGCTGCACATCGATCATTCCTGGCTGGGGCGCGTGGTCAACGGCCTCGGCGAACCCCTGGACGGCCTCGGCAAGCTCGCCGGCCGCCACCCGCTGCCCACTGAATTGCCGAACGTAAACCCGCTGCGCCGGCGCCCGGTGTCCGAGCCGCTGGATGTCGGCGTGCGCGCCATCAACGGCCTGCTGACCCTGGGCAAGGGCCAGCGCGTAGGCCTGTTCGCCGGCAGCGGCGTGGGCAAGAGCGTGCTGCTGGGGATGATCACCCGGCAGACCAAGGCCGATGTGGTGGTGGTCGGGCTGATCGGCGAGCGCGGCCGCGAAGTGCAGGAGTTCATCCTGCATTCCCTCGGCCCGGAAGGGCTGCAGAAGGCAGTCGTGGTGGTAGCGCCAGCCAATGAGTCGCCGCTGATGCGCCTGAAGGCCACCGAGCTGTGTCACAGCATCGCCGCCTACTTCCGCGATCAGGGCAAGGACGTGCTGCTGCTGGTGGACTCCCTGACCCGCTACGCCATGGCCCAGCGCGAGATCGCCCTGGCCCTGGGCGAGCCGCCGGCCACCAAGGGCTACCCGCCGTCGGTGTTCGGCATGCTCCCGGAACTGGTGGAAAGCGCCGGCAACGGCGAGGGCGAGACCGGCAGCCTGAGCGCCATCTACACGGTGCTGGCCGAGGGCGACGATCACCAGGACCCGATCGTCGACTGCGCCCGCGCCATCCTCGACGGGCACATCGTGCTGTCGCGCCGGCTGGCGGACGTCGGGCACTACCCGGCCATCGACATCGGTGCCTCGGTCAGCCGTTGCATGAGCCAGGTGGCGGACCCGCTGCACCTCTCCGCGGCGCGGCAGTTCAAGGAATTCAGCGGCACCTATGAGCGCATCAGGGAGCTGATCCCGCTGGGCGGCTATACGCCGGGTATGGACGTGAAGACCGACCGCGCTGTGCAGCTGGCGCCCATGCTGGAGCGCTACCTGCGCCAGGAGACCGCCGACGGCGCCGAACTGGGCAACAGCGTCGCGACCCTGCAAAGCATCGTCGGGGGGCGCTGATGAAGACGCAGATCGACATGCTCGGGCGCCTGGCCGATGTGCGTGGCGGCAAGGTCCGCGAGCTGTTGGGGCGGGTGAATTACCAGCAGAACCTCTGCCAGCGCTACCGCAACAACATCACCGGGCTGGACCGCTTGTGCGGCTTCAGCGTGGCCACCAGCACCCCGCTGCAGCGACACAACCAACAGCAGTACAAGGCGACCCTGCACAAGATGCTGCAGTTGCAGCGCCGCGAGCTGGAAGTCGCCGAACAGACCCTGGCGCGCATCCAGGGCGAGCTGATGGCGGCCATGCGCAGCGAGAAGGTGCTGACCCAGGTGATCGAGGCCAAGGTCGGCCAGTGGCAGCTGCAGCTTGCGCAGCAGGAACAGAAAATCCAGGATGGCCTCGCCGCGCAGTCCTGGTGGCGGGCGCGGGCGTGAAGGCAATGGCGGATAACTCGTTCCGAGTTATGCGCCCTACGATGGGTTTGCCCCGTAGGGCGAATAACCGCTAGCGGTTATCCGCCGGCTCTTGAGTCTCTGTGAAACACGGCATTTAAGTTTTGCTTCGAGGCGGTCGCCCTCTGAGGGAAAGGCCCAAAAATATTCGGATACCGACCATGGAAATCACCCGGCAACTGACCAGCGTCGCGCTGGCCACCAGCGAGTCCGCCAAGAGCGCGCGCAGCGAGCGCGTCGCCCCGGTGGCGGAGACCAGTGCGAGCGCGCCGGTCAACGATTCGCTGCGCCTGGACGAAATGCAGGAGACCCTGCGCGCCATGCCCGACGTGGACCAGAGCCGCGTCGCGGAAATCCGCCGCGCACTGATGAATGGCGAGCTGCAGAACGACACCAGCGTGCTCGCCACCAGCATCCTCTCCTACCATCGCGGCAGCGACGCATGACCCAGCGCGCGCGGCTGCTGCAGGTCATCGAGCAGGACATCCAGCAGGATGGCCGCGATTGCCTGGCGCTGCGCGAGCGCCTGCAGGAGCTGTACCGCCACCTGCTGGCGCGGGACAGCGCGCAGATCGAAGCGCTGAACCCGGACATCCAGGCACTGCTCGAAGGCGTCGCCGGCCGCGCCCAGCGCCGCAGTCGCGTGCTGCGTGCCTTCCACCTGCCGATGGACGCCGAGGGCATGCGCACGCTGCTGTCCAACTACCAGCCGCCGCGCCGCGAGGAGCTGCAGCAGGAGTGGCTGCAGCTGGGCCAGCTCACCGCCCAGTGCAAGCGCCTCAACGAGCGCAACGGCAAGCTGCTGGCGATGCACCACGACATCCTCAGCCAGCTCATGGGCGATCCGCGCGAACAGCCGGTGTATTCGCGCCAGCTGTACTGATCTGTCCCAGGGCGAGCTGCGATCAGGCTCAGTACTGGACTCCCCCTGTAGGAGCGGGCCATGCCCGCGACCGCGCGCATGGCGCGCTCCTACAAAAAAGCGCGGCTGCCAAACACCCCGCCGAAATCTCTTAACGAATCCCTCCCCACGGTCGCCTTTTCCCTGCATCAGGGTGCGTGGTCGGCAGGCGGAAATGCCGCTTCCCGCTGCGCGCCAAAGCACGCCGGGCGGAAGTGAAACTTCTCCCCGGTTATCCCGAAAAGCCCCGTATGGCGGGCCTTCCGGCATTGGCACCGTAATTGCTCTTCCGACCCAAAGAGGTGGATTCACATGGCGACCATAGATTCCGATTACGTCAAAAGCATGGCCCAGCAGTTGGCCACGTACGAGGTGCAGAACGGCCTGAACAAGGCTGACCGCAACAAGTCCTCGTACCAGTCGCAACTGACTGCCGTGACCTCCCTGGAGTCGGCGCTCAAGACCTTCTCCTCGGCGGTAAAGAGCCTGCAGGGCGTGACCGGCAGCAACACCAGCATGCTGGTGAACAGCGCCACCACCAGCAAGGACGGCTACCTGACCGCCAAGGTCGACAAGAACGCCGTGCCCGGCAGCTACGACTTCTTCGTCGAGCAACTCGCCACCAGCCACCAGCTGTCCTTCTCCGGCCTGCAGTCCGGTGATGTCGACACCCAGGGCACCCTGACCCTGACCCAGAACGGCAAGTCCTTCGACATCGATCTGAGCAAGATCGACACCGACGGCGACGGCAGCAACTCGCTGGACGAGCTGGCCGCAGCGATCAACAAGGCCACCGACAACACTGGCGTGAAGGCCACCCTGGTGCGCAGCAACGGCCAGGTATCGCTGGTGCTGGGGGCCGAGAAGTCCGGCGCGGACAACGCCATCAGCCTGTCGCTGAGCGGCACCGACAGCGCGAACAGCGCTTTCGAGAACGCCATCGGCAACCCGCAGGAACTGTCCAAGGCGCAGGACGCCCGCGTTCGCCTGGGTGGCGAGAGCGGCATGCTGCTGACCAACTCCAGCAACACCTTCGACAACATCATCGACGGCGTCAGCGCCAGCTTCACCCAGGCGCAGAAGTCCGGTGAACAGGCCATTCGCCTGACCGTCGCGCAGGACCAGAGCGAAACCAAGAAGAAGGTGCAGACCTTCATCGACGCCTTCAACGCGCTGGCCAGCACCATCGACAGCCTGACGGCGGCCGGCGACCAGAACGGCAACGCCCGTGGCGCCCTGGCTGGCGACTCCAGCGTGCGCTCCATCGAGAACGCGCTGAACCAGATGGTTCGCACCAGCTTCGGCGGCGCCAACCTGATCACCCTGGGCATCAGCGCCGACCGCAACGGCAAGCTGACCCTCGACGCCACCCGCTTCGAGAAAGCCATCGCCAGCGACCCCGAGGCCCTGGACAAGCTGTTCATGGGCAAGGGCAACCTGCTCGACAGCCTGGACAAGGGCGTCGCCGTCTACACCAACAGCGTCAACGGCGTCATGAAGAACCGCAAGGACGCCCTGAACAACAGCCTGCGCCGCGTCGACGATGACTACGACAACCTGCAGAAGCAGTACGACACCTACTACGCGCGCTACCTCAAGCAATACACCTCGATGATGCAGACCATGCAGTCGATGGACCAGACCAGCGGGATGTTCGGATGACCGCCTACGGCATGAACGAAAGCTACGACAGTTACCGGATGATCGACCTGGAATCCAAGGCCGCCTCGTCCTCGCCCTATGAACTGGTGCTGGTGCTGTTCGACGGCCTGCTCGACGAACTGGCCCGCGCCCGCGGGCACATCGAGCACAAGCGCTACCAGCAGAAGGGCCGCTCCCTGGAGAAGTGCCTGAACATCCTCAACGGCCTCAATGGTGCGCTCGACTACGAGAACGGCGGCGAGACCGTACAGGGCCTGGCGCGCCTCTACGACTACTGCATCTATCGGCTCTCCGATGTCAGCGTGTCGCTGGAGGTCGCCGGCATCGACGAAGTGGTGCGCCTGCTGGGCATCCTGCGCGAAGGCTGGGAGGGCGTGAGTGCCGCACGTGGATGACCGCCAGCGCCTGCTGCAGCTGTACGAACGGCTGGGTGCGGCGCTGCAGCGCAAGGACTGGAAAGCCATGGGGCAGGTCGACCTGGCGATCCGCGCGCAATTGGTGGCGATGTCGTCGCAGACCGGTCTGGCAGCCGATGTGCTGCTGGCAAAGAAGCACCTGAAGCGCCTGCATGAACAAGCGTCGCAGGCCTGCGCCGAGGAGTGCGAGCGCCTGCGCCGCCTCCTGCTCTCGCACCTGGAATACGCCGAGGGACGCTCGGCGTACATGCAGGTGGATACGTACCAGGAGGGTCGATAGACCGTGATCCAGCTACCGACCCAGTCCCTGCCGACCACCGACCGCGATAGCGCGCCGGTGGCCGAAGCGCGCCCGCTGGATTCGCGCGGTGATGACGCCGGCGTCGCCAGCGTCGCCGGTTTCCGCGCGCAACAACCGGCGCAGCTGAATGCCGGCGAACGGACCATCACCGTGCAGTCCTTCCTCGCGCAGTTCGACACGACGCAGGTCGAGGAGTCGCTGCAACAGCCCAGCGCTGCAGTGCCGGCCACGCCTGAAGCGCTGCCCGCTGAAACCGGCGACAGCGATGCGCCGGGCCCGCAGGCCGAAGAGGCTTCACCTTCCGGTGCCGAGAGCTGGCTCGCCGGCATGCTCAGTCAGGCCGGCCTGGTGGTGCAGGCGCGAGACAATCCGCCCGAGCAGACCCGCGCCCAGGTAGCCGGTTTCGCTACCCAGGCGGTGGACACCTCCGCGCAGCCGGCGCCCGCCGCCGTGAAGCCGGAGGACATGCTGCTGCCGCCCGCCGAGCTTTCGGAAGAGCCCGCCAAAGCGACAGCGCCAGCGCCCCGTGAGGCCACCCAGAGTCAGGCGCAGACCCTGCTCCAGCAACACCTGGCCGCCACTGCGCAGGCGCCGGATTCCAGCGTGCCGACGCTGCCGACCGTTGCGCTCGATGCGCGCCTGCCGGCCACCGACGGCATCGCCCAGCCCTCCGCCTCGACGCCGGCCGCGCCGTTGTTCGACAAGCCGCTGCACCTCAAGGGCAACAACGAGGCGCACTGGGGCGAGCAGATGCTCGGCGCGCTGCGCGACAACGTCGAGCTGCAACTCGGCCAGCGCGTGCAGAACGCCACGATCCGCCTCGATCCGCCGGAGCTGGGCGCCCTGGAGATCCTCGTGCGCCACGAGGCCGGCCAGCTCAACGTGCAGATCTCCGCGTCCAACGGCGACGTGGTGCGCCTGCTGCAGAACACCAGCGAGCGCCTGCGCCAGGAGCTGGTCGGGCAGAACTTCCTGCAGGTCAACGTGCAGGTCTCGTCCGATTCGCAGTCCGGCCAGCAGGGCCAGCAGAACCGCCAGCGCTTTGCCGAGGAACAGCTTGCGGTTGCCGCCAACCCGCGCGATGCGCAGGCGGGCGAACGCTCCTCGCCGCGTGGCGACAGCGACGTACTGATTACCGTGTAGGCCGCCAGCGGCCCGTACTCCCACAGGATTTTTCGAGAAACCCCATGTCCACGCCGCGTCTCGTTCTACTGATGCTCATCGTGAATATCGCCGTCGTGCTGGGTGGCGTGTTCGTCAACTACAAGATGATCAAGTCCGCCAGCCTCGCCCCGGCCGCCGTTGCCTCCGACAAGGAGGGCGGCAAGGAAGACGCCAGGGAGGAGGAAGAGCAGGAGAGCGCCGAATACCTCTTCGTGCCGGTGGAGAAGATCATCGTCAGCTCCCGTGGCGAGGATCGCGAGCACTACTTCGTGATCGATCTGGTGCTGCAGGCCAAGGCCGAGCAGGAGCGCAAGAAGCTCGAGGGCGTCGCGCCGATGGTGCGCAGCTCGGTGGTCGCCAACCTGACCCCTGAGAAGTTCGAAGTGCTGCGCGCGATGCCCATCGGCGACGTGCAGACGCGCCTGGAAAAGGCGGTGATCGACGACTTCGCCGCGCGCAAGGTGGTGGTGCCCTTCGAGCACGTGATGCTCAGCAAGATGATCGTCCAGTAAGCCGTCATGCACGCCCTTCGCGACCCCGCACTCAGCTATGCCAGTGGAGCCGGTGGCTACGACAGCCCCGAAGGCGGCCACGCGCGCCTGTCGCCGGCGGCCGAGCAGCGCTGGATGATGCAGTACCTGCCACTGGTGCGGCGCATCGTCAGCCAGCTGTCGCTGCAGGCCAACCAGGTGCTGGATCGCGAGGACATGGAACAGATCGGCCTGATGGGCCTGCTCGAAGGGCTGCGCCGCTACGGCGAGCCGGATGAGCAGTTCGGCCGCTTCGCCGCGCTGCGCATTCGCGGTGCCATCCTCGACGAATTGCGCCGCCAGGACTGGCGTCCGCGCCAGGTGCGGCAGCAGGCGCACAAGGTGCGCGATGCGATCCGTTCCCTGGCACGCCAACTTGGCCGCGTGCCCAGCGACGAGGAAGTACTCGCCGCCACTGGCCTCGACGAGGCGGGCTACCAGGACTACCTGCGCGCCGAATCCTCCGAGGCCATCGAGAGCTTCGATGCGCTGCTGCAGAACGGCCACGACGGCGTGCAGGGCAGCGGCGATGCGCTGGAGGAGCGCGTGCTCAAGGAGCGCCTGCTGGCCCAGGCGCTGGAGCGCCTCAACGATCGCGAGCGGTTGATCCTCAACCTGTATTACCAGCACGAGCTGAACCTCAAGGAAATCGCCCTGGTGCTGGAGCTGACCGATGCGCGCATCTGCCAGCTGATGAAGCAGGCGATCGGCAAGTGCAGCCGATTCCTCAACGATCCCGACCCTCTCTGAAGAACCCATAACCATGCAGAAAATCATCGGCGCCCTGATCATCATCGCCGCCGTACTCGGCGGCTACGCCATGGCCCATGGCGACATGCGCGCACTCTGGCAACCGGCGGAGATGCTCATCATCCTTGGCGCCGGCCTGGGCACCCTGGTCGTCGCCAACCCGCGCGAAGTGCTGCTGGAGATGTGCTCGCAGATCAAGGGCGTGTTCGTCTTCAAGCGCCGTGGCGAAGAGTTCCAGCGGCAGTTGCTGATGCTGCTTTACGAGCTGCTGGAAATGGTCGACGTCGGCGGCCTGAAGGTGCTCGACGCGCACATCGAGGAGCCGGAGCAGAGCGACCTGTTCGCCCGCTACCCGCTGATCCTCCAGGAAAAGAACCTGATGGCGTTCATCGCCGACAACTTCCGCCTGATGGCCATGGGCAAGATCAGCGCCCACGAACTGGAAGGCTTCCTCGAACAGGAACTGGACGCCATGGAGCACGCCCTGCTGCAGCCGTCCAAGTCGCTGCACAAGGTCGGCGAGGCGATGCCCGGCTTCGGCATTCTCGCGGCGATCCTCGGCATCATCATCACCATGGGCAACATCGGTGGCTCGGTGGCCGAAATCGGCGCCCACGTGGCCGCCGCGCTGGTGGGTACCTTCTTCGGCATCTTCGTCTGCTATTGCCTGATGGACCCGCTGTCCAACGCCATGTCGCAGCGCGTGAAGACCGAGCTGTCGGCGCTGGAATGCGTGCGTACCACGCTGGTCGCCCACGTTGCCGGCAAACCTACGCTGCTGGCGGTGGACGCCGGGCGCAAGCTGATCGAGCAGGACGTGAAGCCGGCCTTCAAGCAGCTGGAGACCTGGGTCACCCGCTATGAGGAAGAGCGGGACGCAGCATGAAGAAACGTGCCGACAAGCACAGCGAAGTCATCATCAAGCGCCGCAGCAAGAAGGGTCACGATGATGAACACGGCGGTGCCTGGAAAGTAGCCTTTGCCGACTTCACCCTGGCGATGATGGCGCTGTTCATGGTGCTGTGGATCGTCCACCCGCAGACCGAACCGCAGCCGGTGGCGGTGGGCGACCAGGATGCCAATCCTGTGGTCGATGGCGGCGCCGGCGTATTCGATGGCGCGAGCCGTACGCCCATCGAGCTGGATGGCATGCCGCAGCCGATCAAGACGCCGGAGAAGCCCGCGCCGCAGCTCGCGCTGGACGCCGGCAAGCAGGGCAGGGCCGGCGAGCAGGCGAAGGATTCCAGCGTGCAGCAGGACGGAGATGGCCGCCAGTACGACAGCAACGAAGACCTGCGCGAACTGGCCGAGTTGATCCGTGAGGTGTCCGGCAAGGTCGACGCGCTGGCCAACATCGAGGTGACCGTGGTGCCGCAGGGGCTGCGCATCCTGATCAAGGACGACCAGCAGCGCTTCATGTTCGCCCGCGGCCAGGCCACCCTCGACCCGCATTTCCAGACCCTGCTCGGCGCGCTGTCCGGGGTGCTGGCCAAGGTGCAGAACAAGCTGATCCTCAGTGGCCACACCGACGCCGTGCAGTACCGCCGGCCGGATGGCTACAACAACTGGAACCTCTCCGGCGACCGCGCCCTGCGCGCGCGCAACGTGATGGTCGACAGTGGCCTGCCGGCCGCGCATGTGTTGCAGGTGGCGGCCCAGGCCGACGTCATGCCGCTGCGCCCGGAGGACCCGGAGAACGGCGCCAACCGGCGCATCGAGATCCTCCTGCTGACCCAGCGCGCGGAGAGCCTGTACCGGGAAATCTTCGGCGAGAGCTATGCCCAGGTGCACTACTCGGAGTCGGGCGCGAAGCTCATCGAGCCACAGCCACAGCCACAGCCACAGCCACAGCCACTGCCGCAGCCGCCTGAGACGGAGGTGAAGGTGCCGGCTTCAGCGGCGCTCGAAGCAACGGCTCCCGCCAACGCGACGGAGCCGACGTTGAAGCTCTGAGAAGGCTCAGCGATTGCGCAGATGGCGCGGGCAGAACACCTGGCGCGTCTCCACGCCGTAGAGGCAGCCGCCCAGGGGTTCGAGGGTGATGCGGGCGCCGCGCTGGCGGCCGTAGAGCAGGTTGAAGATCAGCTCGCTGTCCAGGCCGCTGTCGGCCTGCAGGTTGCTGATGCTGTTTTCCTCCACCTGCAGCTGGAAGCGCCCGCCCAGGTCGTTGCCGACCAGGCCGGAGACTTCGAGGATGTTGGCGTCCTGCTGGATCATCGAGTAGAAGCGCCCCTCGTGGAACATGGTGGTCTGGGCGATCTCCAGCACCTTGCCGTTGCCCAGCACCACTTGCCCGGAAGAGGCGTAGCGGCCGTCGATGGCCGAGGTGTTGTGGGCGTGCTTCCACAGCATGCCCAGCGCCAGGGTCAGGCAGATCACGCCGAACAGCGAAATCACCAGGCAGCGGCGGGCCGCGCCGACCTGGCGGCGTAGGTTCAGTTCAGGCACTTGCGCAGCTGCTCCTGGGGAATCCGGGCGACCTGGCTTTCATGGATCAGCAGCCAGTTGGAGTTGCCTTCGGGTTGCACGCAGACCAGTTCGTAGAAGCCCGAGGTCATGTGCAGCATGAGGCCGATGGGGCGGCTGGCCAGGTCGGCCAGTTGATGGGCCAGGGGGCGGGTATTGCTGATCAGCCGTTGCAGGTCCTGTTCGTTGTCTTCGACGTAGGTGATCTGCAGGGAGCCGAGGTTCTGTTCGGCAGTGAGGACCGGGCTGCGAACCTGGGTGTAGTAGAAGGCGCCGGAGAGGACCAGCAGGCCGAGGATGCAGAGGCTGGCGGCGGCGAGTTTCAGGCGTCTTAGATTCGGCGGCCGCAGCGCGGGGACAGGAACGATTTCCTCCAGCGGGATGACTTCCGGGGTGGCGTCGGTGACTTCCGCGTCCGGCTCGCTGGCCTGGCCGATCAGGTACTGCGGGTTGAACATGTAGCCGCGGCGCGGCAGCGTCTGGATGATCTGCCGCTGCTTCTCGTCCGCCAGCACCTGGCGCAGGGTGTAGATCTGCTGGTTCAGGCTGCCCTGGCCGACCACCCGGTCAGACCACGCGTGGGTCAGCAGCTCATCGCGTGCCACCACGTCGCCCGGGCTCTGCAGCAGGCGTTCGAGCACGCGGCTGCCGGAAAAGCCCAGGTCGATACGCTCCACCTGGCCGTCACGGTCGAGGTCGAGTTGATAGAGCGCGGGATAGAACTGCGCGACGCAATCGGAACGCCCGGTGCGGAGGGTCAGGCAGGCGATCGGCCGACTGTCCGCTGGCGTGGAAGTGAGTGTGTTCATCTTGCCCTTGCGAGCCGCTCCCTTGACGGTCGCGGGGAAACTCCATTTGTCCATGGAGGCAGAGGCATTATTTTGACGTCAGAAAAATGTGGGTGCAAGTTCTGAATTTTGCACACTCGTGCTTGCAATTTTCACGCAAGCCTTGAAACCACTGACGCAGAGGGGCTGCGCCGCGACCGGAAGTCGCAACACCGTTTGTCAGCGTACCCGCAGACAGCACAACGCCCCGCCGGGGCGGGGCGATGGCGGATCAGGGCGCGCGAGGCGGGGGGCGCCTCGCGCTGGCCGGGGCTTAGCCCAGCAGGCCCATGATCATGCTGGGCATCTGGCCAGCTTGCTTGAGCATGGAGATGCCGGACTGCATCAGCATGGAGTTCTTGCTCATGTTGGCGCTTTCGACGGCGAAGTCGGCGTCCATGATGCGGCCTTTGGACAGGTCGGTGTTGTCCTTCATGTTGGCCAGGTTGTTGGAGGTGTGCTGCAGGCGGTTGATGTTCGCACCGAACTGGGCACGCAGGGCGCCGATGGCGTCCAGGGCATCGTTGGCCTTGTCGATGGAGCCGTTGGCGTTGGTGATGGTTTCCAGCTCGGTGCCGTCGGCGCTGGTGGCCTGGAACTGGGTGGTCAGGGCGCCGAAGGCGTCGGTCACGGCTTTCAGTTCAGTGGTGACGTCGACGTTCAGGGTCTCGGCCTTGTCCGAACCGATCTGGAAGGTCACACCGCCGGTGGCGCCGAACTTGCCGCTGGCGCCATCGACGCCGAACAGTGCATCGCCGCCGAACTTGGTGTTGGCGATGATGTTCTTCAGTTCCTTGCCCAGTTCGTTGAACTCGGCGGACAGGGCCTTGCCGTCGTCGGTGGTGTTGGTGCCGTTGGCGGCCTGGGTAGCCAGGTCCTTCATGCGCTGGGTGATGTCGGTCAGCTCGCTGAAGGAGCCGTCAGCGGTCTGCATCAGGGAGATGGCGTCGCTGGTGTTGCGCATGGCCACGTCCATGCCGCGGGACTGGGCGTTCAGGCGGGTGGCGATCTGCAGGCCGGCGGCGTCGTCGGAAGCGGAGTTGATACGCAGACCGGTGCCCAGGCGCTGCTGGTTGGTGGCCAGCAGGTTGTTGGTCTTGCCCAGGTTGGTCTGGGTGATCAGGGAGGAGTAGTTGGTTTGAATCGACAAGGCCATGGTGGACTTCCTGTATGAGCTGAATGAAGCCGGCGTTGTGCCTGCTGAAGGGGTAAGGCGACAGCTCGCGGGGAAGGATTAAGGGGGGATGAAAAAAATTTGGCGCGGGGATTCCGGCGATACCGGTCGGCGCCGCGCGGGCATCGCCGGCCTACGGCATGTGTCCTTTTACTCAGGATCGGTCATCTATCTTGTTGAGACATATCTGACAGCCCTGACGCCGGGGTGCGGCTAAGCTCCTCGGGTCCACAAGGCTGTGGATCGTTCGACCGAATCCCTCGTCCCGAACTGTGAGAAAGGAACCTCATGATCTCCGTCTACCAGCTCAAGTCCCGTTTCCAGAACCTGCTCCGCCCTCTGGTCACCCGCCTGCACGAGCGCGGCGTCACCGCCAACCAGGTGACGCTGGCCGCCTGCGGCCTTTCGCTGCTGGTGGCGCTCACGGTCGCGCTGCTGGCCGGCCACGCCTGGATATTCCTGCTGATCCCCCTGTGGATGTTCCTGCGCATGGCGCTCAACGCCATGGAC
This sequence comes from Pseudomonas sp. LABIM340, assembly GCF_040017195.2. Lineage (NCBI taxonomy): Bacteria > Pseudomonadati > Pseudomonadota > Gammaproteobacteria > Pseudomonadales > Pseudomonadaceae > Pseudomonas > Pseudomonas sp. LABIM340. Next base: position 258,104 of record NZ_CM200227.1, read on the forward strand.
GGCATGCTCGCCCGCGAGTTCGGTCAGCAGTCGAAGCTGGGCGCCTATCTCAACGAACTCACCGACGTGATCGCCGACAGCGCGCTGTACCTGCCATTCGCCCTGCTGCCGGGCGTGAGTCCGGCGTTGGTGGTGCTGGTGGTCCTGCTGGCGGTGATCAGCGAATACGCCGGCGTGCTCGGGGTGATGGTGGGTGCTTCGCGGCGCTACGACGGGCCCATGGGCAAGAGCGACCGCGCGCTGTGCTTCGGCGTTTTCGGCGCGGCCGTGGCGGCCGGGCAACTGCCGCTGGTCTGGCTGAACCCGCTGCTGGTGCTGCTGGCACTGCTGCTGGTGCTGACTATCGTCAACCGGGTGCGCCAGGGGCTGGCCGAGCAGAAGGAACAACAGGCCTGAGCCACGGCCGCCATCTCAGGACGGGGACCGGACAGTCCCGCAAGCCATCGAACAGAGGAAGTTATGCGCGAGTCTTCGAATCACCATTTCGTTACCCATGACGGCGTCGAACTGTTCTACCGCCACTGGCCGACCGCTGCCGGCAGCGACGAGCCCCGCCGTGCGGTATTGCTGTTCCATCGCGGCCATGAGCATTCCGGGCGCATCGGCCACCTGGCCGACGAACTCGACCTGCCCGGCTTTGATGTTTTTGCCTGGGATGCCCGTGGCCACGGCCAGTCGCCCGGCGCACGTGGCGATAGTCCGAGTTTCGGCACCAGCGTGCGCGACGTGCAGACCTTCGTCGAACACATCGCCTCGACCTACGGCATCGCCATCAGCGACATGGCCGTGGTGGCGCAGAGTGTCGGCGCGGTGGTCGCCTCCACCTGGGTGCATGACTACGCGCCGCCGATCCGCAGCCTGGTGCTCGCCTCGCCGGCGTTCAAGGTCAAGCTCTACGTGCCCTTCGCCCGGCCGGGCCTGAAGCTGGCGCGCTGGTGGCGCGGCAACTTCTTCGTCAACAGCTACGTGAAGGCGAAATTCCTCACCCACGACCCCGAGCGCATCGCCTCCTATGACAGCGACCCGCTGATCGCCAAGGCCATCTCGGTGAACGTGCTGCTGGGCCTGTACGAAGCGGCTGACCGCGTGGTGGCCGACGCCCAGGCGATCCAGGTGCCGACGCAACTGCTGATCTCCGGATCCGACTTCGTGGTGCACCGCAAACCGCAGCAGCGCTTCTTCGACAACCTCGGCACGGCGCGCAAGGAGCTGCACGTCCTGCCCGGCTTCTTCCACGACACCCTCGGCGAGCTGAACCGCGAGCAGGCGACCACGCGCGCACGGCGCTTCATCCTCGAATGCTTCGCCCGCCAGCCCGAGCTCGCCGACCTGCGCGGCGCCGACCGCTTCGGCTACACCTGCGCCGAGGCGGAAGCACTGGCGACGCCGCTGCCCGCCTGGTCGGTCCGCGATCTCTACTGGCGTGCGACCCGCGCCAACATGCGCCTCGGCCGGCTGCTGTCCGACGGCATCAACCTCGGCTTCCAGACCGGCTTCGACTCCGGCAGCACGCTGGACTACGTCTACCGCAACCAGCCCGCCGGCGCGGGGCCGGTGGGCCGGATGATCGACCGCGCCTACCTGGAATCCGCCGGCTGGCGCGGCATCCGCCAGCGCAAGGTGAACATCGAGGAGCTGCTGCGCCTGGCCATGGCCAGCCTGCGCGAGCAGGGCCGCGAGGTGCGCATCCTCGACATTGCCGCCGGCCACGGGCGTTACATCCTCGAAGCGCTGCAAGGTCTCGAGACGCTGCCCGAGAGCGTGCTGCTGCGCGACTACAGCGAGCTGAACGTGCGCGAGGGCTCGGCGCTGATCGAGCGCCTGGGCCTGAAGGAGCGCGCGCGCTTCGTGCAGGGCGACGCCTTCGATGGCGCCGACCTCGCCGCCGTCGAGCCGAAGCCGACACTGGCGGTGGTCTCCGGTCTCTATGAGCTGTTCGCCGACAACGCCATGGTCGGTGGCTCGCTGGCTGGCCTGGGCGAGGCGGTGGAAGAGGGCGGCTACCTGATCTACACCGGCCAGCCCTGGCACCCGCAGCTGGAGCTGATCGCCCGTGCGCTTACCAGCCACCGCGCCGGGCAGGCCTGGGTCATGCGTCGCCGCACGCAAGGGGAGATGGACCAGCTGGTGGCCGCCGCCGGCTTCCGCAAGCTGGCCCAGCGCATCGACGAGGACGGCATCTTCACCGTCTCCCTGGCCCGCCGGGAGCACAGCTGATGGCGTCGATGCCGGCGCGCGATCCCGGCGTCCTGCGGCGCGCGGTGATCTGGCTGCTGTTCCTCGGGCCGTTCTTCTTCCTCAGCTACGGCTTCGCCAACTGGGTGGCGGGGCAGCGTGATTCGGTCGGCGTGCTGGTGTTCGACTGGGAGCGAGGCACGCCGCTGTGGCCCTGGACGATCATCCCGTACTGGTCCATCGACCTGCTGTACGGGCTGTCCTTCCTGCTGCCGCGTACCCGGCGCGGGCTGGACTGCCACGCCCTGCGCCTGCTCACCGCGCAGGTTGTCGCGGTGACCTGTTTCCTGCTGTTCCCGCTGCGCTTCAGCTTCGAACGACCGATGCTGGAGGGCGTCTTCGGCGTGCTGTTCGACCTGCTGATGGGCTTCGACAAGCCCTTCAACCAGGCGCCCTCGCTGCATATCGCCCTGCTGGTGATCCTCTGGGTCGCCTACGGTCGTTACGCCAGCGGCGCATGGCGCTGGCTGCTGCACGGCTGGTTCGCGCTGATCGGCCTGTCGGTGCTGACCACCTGGCAACATCATTTCATCGACGTGCCGACCGGTGCGCTGCTGGGCTTCTTCTGCGTCTGGCTGTGGCCGCGGGAGGTCCGCTCGCCGCTGCAGGCGTGGAGCCTCAGCAGCGACCCGCAGCGGCGTCGACTGGCGGCGCTCTACGCCGGCGGGGCGCTGCTCTGCCTGGTGCTGGCGCTGGCCGGCGGCGGCCTGTGGCTCTGGTTGTGCTGGCCGGCGGTATCCCTGGCGCTGGTCGCGCTCTGCTACCTGGGGATCGGCACCGTGGGCTTCCAGAAGCGCCTGGACGGTCGCCATTCGGTGGCGGTCTCCTGGCTGCTGGCGCCCTACTGGCTGGGCGCGTGGCTCAACGCGCGCTGGTGGACGCGCCGCCATCCGCAGCCGGACGAAGTGCTGCCGGGCCTCTGGCTCGGCCGCCTGCCGGACTGGTACCAGCCCCACCATCTGCCAAGCCTGGCGATCCTCGACCTGTGCGCCGAGTTGCCCTGCACCGCGCTGACCCGTCGCTACGAGTGCCTGCCGCTGCTCGACCTGGTAGCGCCCAGCGTCGAGCAGTGCCGGCAAGGCGCGGAGCTGATCCAGCGAATGCACGCCGAAGGTCCGGTGCTGGTCTGCTGTGCACTGGGCTACTCGCGCAGCGCCACGCTGGTGGCAGCGTGGCTGCTGATATCCGGCCGTGCGGCCACACTCGAGGATGCGCTCGCGCAGGTTCGCCACGTGCGTCCGCAGGTGGTGCTCAAGGCCGAACAACTGGCAGTGCTGGCGCAGATCGCCGGCCAGCCGAACCTGTCACAGGAGGTGAGTCATGTCGGTTGATCCGGCCCTGATCCTGGTGGCCAGCCTGCTGCGCCGCGGCAGCAGTCTCAATGGCCTGTCCTCGGCACTCACCGTGCTGGCGCTGGCGCTCGGCTTCTACGGCGTGCTGATGGCCAGCGCCACCCTGGCGTTCAGCCTGAGCATGGCCTTGCTGGTGCTGCTCGGGCTGGTGCAGAAGTTCTATGCCATGCGCGTGGCGCTGGACGCCGACCTGTTCGAAGCCATGGCCAACGCCGGCGAAGCGCTGCCGGAGAAAACCCGGCAACTGGACGACGCCCTGGCCACCTACGCCGGCGTGCCGGCGGACAAGGCCGGCCGCCCCTGGAGCGAGCGCAGCCGTGGCGCGCTTGCCCTGTTGCGCCGGCAGGTGCAGCTCTGTGCCGCGCAGTGGCTCATTGCGCTGCTGTGCCTGATCACCCTGACTTTCCAATCCTGAGGAACGTACCCGCTATGCTGGAACGACTCTGCGCCTTCGCCATCATCGCCGGCGCCCGTGCGGTGACCGGCCTGCGCAGCCTGTGGATCGGCACCACGCCGATCCCGGCGCAGCGCATCTACTACGCCAACCACAGCAGCCATGGCGATTTCGTCCTGCTCTGGGCCTCGTTGCCGCCGGATCTGCGCTCACGCACGCGGCCGGTGGCGGGCATGGACTACTGGGGCAAGGGCGGCCTGCGTGGCTTCATCATCAACCGCGTGTTCCATGGCGTGCTGATCGACCGCACGCGCGGCGCCGAGGGCGGCAACCCGCTGGAGCCGGTGGAGCGCGCCCTGGCCGACGGCGACTCGCTGATCCTCTTCCCCGAAGGCACCCGCAACCTCGACGAGGAAGTACGCCTGCTGCCCTTCAAGAGTGGCATCTACCACCTGTCCAGGGCCCATCCGCAGGTGGAGCTGGTGCCGGTGTGGCTGGACAACCTCAACCGCGTGATGCCCAAGGGCCGCGCGCTGCCGTTGCCGCTGCTATGCACCCTGAGCTTCGGCGCACCGCTGGCGGTGGAGGAGGGCGAGGCCAAGGAAGCCTTCCTCGAACGCGCCCGCGAGGCGCTGCTCAAGCTCGCCGCGCCGGAGGGTCGCTGAGATGAACCAGACCTGGCTGCTCTTCGGTGGCATCGGCGCCATCCTCGTCCTCGCCTCGCTGGTCGGCGCGGTGCTGCGCTGGAAAGCGCCGCCCGGACCGCACGCGGTGATCGACAACCTCAACGCGCGGATCAACGCCTGGTGGGTGATGGTCGCGGTGATCGGCTGCGCCTTCGCCCTCGGCCACTGGGCGGTGATCCTGCTGTTCTACGGGGTGTCGTTCTACGCCCTGCGCGAATTCCTCACCCTGATGCCGACCCGGCGCAGCGACTATCCGGCGCTGGTGGCGGCGTTCTACTTCGTGTTGCCGATGCAGTACCTGCTGATCGGCATCGGCTGGTACGGGCTGTTCTCCATCTTCATCCCGGTCTACGTGTTCCTGCTGCTGCCGATCCTTGCCTCGCTGGGCGGCGACTCCAAGCACTTCCTCGAGCGCGCCTCGAAGGTGCAGTGGGCGCTGATGCTGGCGGTGTTCTGCATCTCCTACGTGCCGGCGCTGCTGACCCTGGAGATCGCCGGCTACGAAGGGCGCAACCTGCTGCTGATCGCCTTCCTGGTGATCGTCGTGCAGCTGTCCGATGTGTTGCAGTACGTCTGCGGCAAGCTCATGGGCAAGCGCAAGATCGCGCCGAACCTGTCGCCGTCCAAGACCCTGGAAGGCTTCGTCGGCGGCGTGACGCTGGCCACGCTGATCGGCGGCGCACTGTGGTGGATCACGCCCTTCAGCTTCTGGCAGGCGCTGCTGATCGCCCTGATGATCAACATCCTCGGCTTCTTCGGCGGGCTGGTGATGTCGGCGATCAAGCGTGACCGCGGAGTGAAGGATTGGGGCCACATGATCGAAGGCCACGGCGGCATGCTCGACCGCCTGGATTCGGTGTGTTTCGCCGCACCGGTGTTCTTCCATTTCGTCCGCTACTGGTGGACCTGACCCCCGTCGGAAATCCCCCAGGCGCTCCGGGGCAGCCCCGCCGGAGCGCCGGTTCGCGGCTACGCTTGCTCTATCCCCTCGGAAATGTCGTACGGCAACGGAGTGTTTGGGTGTAAGCAGTCGAATCTTCACGGGGCCATGAAGCAATGAACGTGCTCTTTCCGCAAGTCACCGGCGGGGCTGCGTCTTGAACGGCTCGGCGGGTGGTTTCCCGCTTACCTGCCTGGTCACCGCCATCGGCTCGTACTCGGCCGAATCGGTGATCTCATCGTTGCGCGAGCACTGGGGCGCGCGGGTGGTGGGGACCAATACCCAGCCCCGCGACTGGTGCACCACCTCGGCCTTGCTGGATACCTTCCATCGGGTTCCGGCGGCGAGAAATGTAACCGAGTATGTGGAGCGCATCCTCAGGATCTGCGAAGCCGAGCAGGTGACCCACGTGGTGCCGCTGATCGACCCGGAGGTCGATGCCTTTGCGCTGCACCACGATGCGTTCGCCGAACGCGGCATCACGCTGTGCATGCAGCCGCTGGAGACCATCCGCGTCGCCCGCGACAAGTGGCTGGTACACCAGGCCTTCCGCAACGATCCGCTGATCCGCCCCATTCCCACCTGGCGCCTGGAAGACCTGCCCGTACCGGGGCTGGACCTGCCGCTGATCGCCAAGCCGCGCGACGGGCGCAATTGCGAAGGGCTGATGCAGGTGCGCGATGCGGACTTCCTGCACTACGTGCGCAAGCGCTTCTCGGACCGCGACTACATCGTGCAGCCGCTGCTGCCGGGTGAGGTCTGCGTGGTGGACGTGGTGCGCCAGCGGAGCAGCGGCGACTGGGCGGCCATGGCGCGCCAGGAGCTGGTGCGCACGCCCACTGGCGCGGGCCTGACCGTGCGCATGCTGGCCGATCCGCAGCTGCTCGAGATGGCCGGGCAGGTCGCCCGCGTGCTGGACGTGAACGGCTGCATCAACATGGAGTTCCTCGTGCAGGACGGCGAGGCGCTGCTGATGGACGTCAACCCGCGCTTCTCCGGCGGGATCGCCTTCAGCCACCTGTCGGGCTACGACATGGTCGCCAACCACCTGCGCTGCTTCCGCGAGGCGCCGCTGGATGCGCCGGTGCTGCCGGCGCCGAGCATTCACGCGCGCCGGCTGGTGGAGGTGACCACGTTCGCCGCGCCGGCCGCTACGCCCGAATCCATCGTTGCGCTGCCGGGCTCGCTGGGCAGCGGTGACCGCAGCGCATCACTGTAGGAGCGGGCCATGCCCGCGATCGCGCTCCTGCAGGGGAGTTCGGTAGTGAGCGGGGGGCAGCATCAGAAGATGCTGCTCACCTCGCCTGATGCCGTCACCTTCGCCTCGATGATCTTCTGGCTGCGCAGATTCTTCACGCGGATCACTTCGTCCTGCTTGCCGTTGGCCAGCGCCTCGCCGACGGCGCTGGCCTGGATGCCGTCCTGGCTGGCGACGATCTTCACTTGCTGGCCGCGACGCACCAGCATTGCTCCATCGAGCAGTGCCGGCGTCAGCGGCTGGTCGGCGCGGATGCGGCGGCGCGCCGTCTTGCCGGCCACCTCGGCGATCTCGGTGAAGTAGCCCCGCGAACTCTTGCCCAGTTCCACCGGCGCGAGCTTGAGCTGCGCCGCGTCCAGTGTCTGGCCGCGCTCGATCTCGCCGCTGGCGACCACGGTCGGCAGGTACACCGTGGGTTGGCTGATGAAGGTCACCGGCCAGCCGGATTGCCCCGCGCAGGAGGCTTCGTAACGCCGTCGCGCGGTGACCGCAGCTGGCGCTTCGAGTGCGCGCAGTTGCGGGCCGCCGGGGCAGGCGGCGAGCTTGCTCAGGCTGTTGGGCAGGTTGTTGTTCACCGTGAAAGTCATGCCTTTCCAGCCAGCCTTGCGCGCGGCTTCCTTCAGCTCGGTGGCGACCTGCTGCTGCGCGGCGGCGTCGAGTTGCGCGCGCGCATCCTGGGCTTGTGCCAGGGCGGGAAGCAGCAGGAGGAAACAGGCGGAAAGGGCCTTTCCGCATCCCGTCGCGCGGCGCGTCGAAAGCGGAAAAGCCGCGTTGCACGCGCTGTTATGTATCGCGCGTAAAGCCTTGTAAATCAACGACATGAAGCGATATTCCGGGATGGGCATGCTTTGTGCTCTGTCGCTGCGCACACCGAAAGATGGCCGAACGACGAGGGCGGGTTGCGCGAATGAGTATACGGTTTGACGAGACCCTGGGTATCCACGAGAGAGCCCTCTCGCTGCACATGCAGCGCAGCGAAATCCTGGCCTCCAACCTGGCCAACGAAGACACCCCCGGCTTCAAGGCGCGGGACATCGACTTCGCCGCCGAGATGCAGCGCCAGGACAGCCCCAGCGTCCTGCTGGCGAGCACCAGCGCCGCGCGCCCGGACCTGAAGTACCGCATCCCCAACCAGCCTTCCCAGGACGGCAACAGCGTGGAGCTGTCCACCGAGCAGGCGGAGTTCTCGCGCAACGCGATGGATTTCCAGACCAGCCTGACCTTCCTGACCATGAAATTCCGAGGCCTCAAGCAGGCCATCGAAGGACGCTGACGCCATGGCATTCGATTCCATCTACCGCATCGCCGGCTCGTCGATGAACGCGCAGACCGTGCGCCTGAACACCGTGGCGAGCAACCTGGCCAACGCCGACTCCGCCGCCAACAGCCCGGACACCGTGTACCAGGCGCGCAAGCCGATGTTCGCCGCCGTCTACGAGAACGACCAGCTGACCCGTGGCGCCGGCATGGGCGGCGCCCACGTGCAGGTGCTCGATGTGGTGACTTCCGGCCGCTCGCCGCAGCGCCGCTACGAGCCCGGCAGCCCGTTGGCCGATGCCACCGGCTACGTCTACTACCCCGACGTCAACGAGATCGAAGAGATGACCGACATGATGTCCGCCACCCGCAGCTTCGAGACCGGCGTGGAAGTGCTCAACCGCGTGAAGAGCATGCAGTCCAGCCTGCTGAAACTGGGAGACGCCTGATGAGCACGGTCAACAACGACACCAGCACCGCTACCAGCGGCACCTCGTCGGACACCCCCAAGCAGGCGGTCAACCTTGGCGAGATGGCCGACATGGAGAACAGCTTCATCACCCTGCTGGTCGCTCAGGTGCAGTACCAGGACCCGACCAAGCCGGTGGACAGCACCGAGTTCATCAACCAGTACTCGGCCATGGCGCAGGTCAAGAGCATGCAGAACATGACCACCCTGCAGCAGAACAACCTGGTGCTGATGGACAACCTGCAGACCCTCACCGCCGCCGGCCTGGTCGGCCAGGAAGTGAAGGTCAGCGCCGACAGCCTGCAGCTGGACGGCGACAAGGTCAGCGGGCAGATCACCCTGGAGCACGCCTCGGCCACCACCGTGCTGCAGCTCACCGACGCCAACGGCGTGCGTACCGACATCACCCTCGGCCCGCAGGAAGCCGGTGCCGTGCCCTTCACCGTGGACCCGCAGGCGCTTGGCCTGAAGCCCGGCAAGTACAGCCTGGCGGTCAAGACCGAGAGCGGCGAGACGCCGGGCATCGAGGTGTCCGGCCTGGTGCACAACGTCCGCGTCAGCGCCGATGGCCCGGTGCTGGAAGTCGAAGGCGCAGGCTCGGTGCCCTTCTACAAGATCGTCGAATTCAGTCAGGGCCAGGCCGCCTGAGCGCCTGCTTCCCCCCTCTTAGGATGAGATAACGCCATGAGCTTCAACATCGCCCTGACCGGCCTGAACGCCGTCACCCAGCAGCTGGACACCATCAGCAACAACATCGCCAACTCCGGCACCGTGGGCTTCAAGTCCTCGCGCACCGAGTTCGGCAGCGTCTACGCCGACGGCAAGGGCATGGGCGTGGAAGTCGCCGGTACCACCCAGAGCATCAGCCAGGGCGGTTCGCTGGTGTCGACCAACCGCGCACTGGACCTCGCCATCTCCGGCGGCGGCTTCTTCGTGGTCAAGAGCGGCAACGGCGACACCCAGTACACCCGCGCCGGCGTGTTCAGCCAGGACAACGCCAACTACCTGATCAACGCCACCGGCCAGCGCCTGCAGGGCTACCCGACCGACGCCGCCGGCAACCTGCTGGTGGGCACCGTCTCCGACCTGCAGGTGAAGACCGCCAACCTGCCGGCCAAGGCCACCGACAAGCTGGAGTTCGTCGCCAACCTCGACTCCAACGAGACGGTGCCGACCGTCTCGCCGTTCGACCCGCAGAAGGTGGAGACCTACAACTCCACCTACACCAGCAAGATCTACGACTCCCAGGGCAAGGAACACACCCTGACCCAGTACTTCGTGCTGACCGGCACCAACACCTGGGACGCGCACTACGCGGTGGACGGCAACGCCGTCGGCGCCACCCAGTCGCTGACCTTTGCCCCGGACGGCTCGCTGTCCTCGCCGATCGCTTCGGTGCCGGTGGGCTTCACCCTGCCGGGCGTCGACCCGATGAACATCTCGCTGGACTACACCGGCACCAGCCAGTACGGCTCGGACTTCGTCGTCACCACCAACCGCACCACCGGCTACGCCGCCGGCGAGCAGACCGGCATCGCGGTGGAGAACGACGGCAAGGTCTACGTCAACTACAGCAATGGCCAGCGCATGCTGCAGGGCCAGGTCGCCCTGGCCAACTTCATCAACAGCGGCGGCCTGCAGAACCAGAGCGGCACTGCCTGGACCGAGACCTCCGCCTCCGGCGCCCCGCTGATCGGCGTGCCCGGCATCGGCCAGTTCGGCTCGCTGTCGGCCGGCAACCTGGAAGGCTCCAACGTCGACATCACCCAGCAACTGGTGGGCCTCATGGAAGGCCAGCGCAACTACCAGGCGAACACCAAGGTGATGACCACCGACAAGGAACTCACCCAGGTCCTGTTCTCGGCCATCTAAGGACTCGTCATGGATCGCCTCGGCTACACCGCAATGACCGCCGCCAGCCGCAGCATGGCGGCGCTGGACGTGCGCGCGAACAACCTCGCCAACGTCAACACCCCCGGCTTTCGCGCTGACCTGGAACACGCCACCGCCGTCGACGTGAGCGGCGCCGGCTATGACAGCCGCCACCTCGCACGCATCGAGAGCAGCGGCGTGGACATGAGCGCCGGCACCCTGATGGCCACTGGGCGCGACCTCGACGTCGCGATCCAGGGCGCCGGGCTGCTCGCCGTGCAGAGCGGCAACGGCGAGGCGTACACGCGCCAGGGCAACCTCGAGATCGACGCCGACCGCCAGCTCATGATCAACGGCCGCGCCGTGCTCGGCGAGGGCGGTCCGATCACCTTGCCCGAGTACGACGCCATCGCCATCGGCAGCGACGGCACCATTTCGGTGATGCCGCGCGGCGATTTCATGATGACCGACGTCGACCGCCTGAAGCTGGTGGACGCGCCGGCTGCCTCCCTGGTGAAGAACGCCCAGGGCCTGCTGGTGAGCAAGGACAGCCAGAACGTCGCCGCCAGCGAGGACGTGCGCCTGGTCTCCGGGCACCTGGAGCAGAGCAACGTCTCGGCCATCGACCAGCTGGTGGGGACCATGAGCCTGAACCGCCGGTTCGAGACCCAGGTGAAGATGATGAAGGCCGCCTCGGATCTTGCCGAGGCCGGCGACCGCATGATCCGTGGCGGCTAACGCGCGGCGCGCAGACAGGAGCACAACATGAGTTCGGCACTTTGGGTCAGCAAGACCGGCCTGGCAGCCCAGGACACCGCGATGTCCACCGTGGCCAACAACCTGGCCAACGTCAACACCGTCGGCTTCAAGAGCGACCGCGCGGTCTTCGAGGACCTGTTCTACCAGGTGCAGCTGCAACCCGGCGCCCAGGCTGACCAGGTCAACACCGTGCCCTCGGGCATCCAGCTGGGCAGCGGCGTGCGCGTCGTCGGCACGCAGAAGGTGTTCACCGAAGGCAGCATGCAGACCACCGGCCAGCCCATGGACCTGGCCATCGTCGGCAGCGGCTTCTTCCAGGTCGAGGCGCCCAACGGCGACACCTACTACACCGAGAACGGCCAGCTGCAGCTGAACAACGAAGGCATCGTGGTCAACGCCCAGGGCCTGCCGCTGACGCCGAACATCGAGGTGCCGGCCGGCGCCAGCCGCTTCACCGTAGGCAGCGACGGCATCGTCACCGCTGTGCTGCCGGGCGAGACCCTGCCCACCGAGCTGGGCCAGATCACCCTGGTCAGCTTCACCAATCCGGCGGGCCTGGAAGCCCTCGGCGGCAACCTCTACAAGGAAACCGCCGCCAGCGGCGAGCCGCAGGAAGGCACGCCGGGCGAAGAAGGTCTGGGCAATCTCAAGCAGGGCGTGCTGGAAGGCTCCAACGTGCAGGTGGTGGAAGCGATGGTGAACATGATCGCCATCCAGCGCGCCTACGAGGCCAACGCCAAGGTGCTCGACGCTGCGTCGGGCATGCAGCAGTTCCTCAACCAGACGGTCTGACCATGACGCGCCTTGCCCTGCTGCTCGCCCTGGCACTGCTCGCCGGATGCCAGAGCTTCGACGAGATGCTGCCGGACGAGGATTCCTCGACCTACCAGCCCCCGGAGCTGGACTACAGCCAGCCGCCGACCACCAGCGGCGGCCTGTTCCGTTCCGGCTACGGTGGCTCGCTGCTGCGCGACAAGCGCGCCATCGGCGTCGGCGACATCGTCACCGTGGTGCTCAGCGAGTCCACCCAGTCGAGCAAGAGCGCGGGCACCAGCTTCGGCAAGCAGTCCAGCCTGGACGTGCCGGTGCCGACCATCCTGACCAAGGACTACGGCGGCCTCGAAACGTCCGCCACGGCCAACCGCGACTTCACCGGCTCGGCGAAAAGCTCGCAGCAGAACACCCTCTCCGGTTCCATCGCGGTGACCGTGCACAAGGTGCTGCCCGGCGGCGTGTTGCTGGTGAAGGGTGAGAAATCCCTGCGCCTGAACCAGGGCGACGAGTTCATCCGCCTCACCGGGCTGGTGCGCATCGACGACATCAACCGCTCCAACCAGGTGTCCTCGCAGAACGTCGCCAACGCCAAGATTTCCTACGCCGGGCGCGGCGTGCTCAACGACAGCAACTCGGCCGGCTGGCTGACGCGCTTCTTCACCCATCCGCTGTTCCCGATGTAAGCAGGCGAGCACTCCATGCGTAGACATCTTTCCCGCCTGCTGGCGCTGCTGTGTCTGTCCTGGCAGGCCGAGGCGCTGGCCATTCCGCTGCTCGACCTGGTGGACATCGAAGGCGTGCGCGAGAACCAGCTGATCGGCTACGGCCTCGTCGTCGGCCTCGACGGCACCGGCGACAAGAACCAGGTGAAGTTCACCAACCAGTCGGTGGCCAACATGCTCAAGCAGTTCGGCGTGAACCTGCCGCCGAACGTCGACCCGAAACTGAAGAACGTCGCCGCGGTGAGCGTCACTGCCAGCGTGCCGCCGTCCTACAGCGCCGGGCAGACCATCGACGTCACCGTGTCCTCGCTGGGCGACGCCAAGAGCCTGCGCGGCGGCCTGCTGCTGATGACGCCGCTGCAGGGCGTGGACGGCGAAGTCTATGCGCTGGCCCAGGGCAACCTGGTGGTCGGCGGCCTGCACGCGCAGGGGCAGAGCGGCTCCAGCGTGTCGATCAACAGCGCCAACAGCGGCCTGATCGCAAACGGCGCGACCATCGAACGGATGATTCCCAGCGACTTCGCCCAGCGCCCGGACGTGATGCTCAACGTGCGCAAGCCGAGCTTCCAGACCGCCAACCAGGTGATGAACGCGGTCAACGAACGCTTCGGCTCCGGCACCGCCACCGCGCTGGACGGCACCAAGGTGTCCGTCCGCGCGCCGGTCAGCCTGGCCCAGCGCACCAGCTTCATGGCCATGCTCGAAGGCATGGAAGTGCAGGAAGGCCGCACCCGGCCCAAGGTGGTGTTCAACAGCCGCACCGGCACCGTGGTGGTCGGCCAGGGCGTGCGTGTGAAAGCCGCCGCGGTCGCCCACGGCTCGCTCACCGTGACCATCAGCGAGAACCCCCAGGTCAGCCAGCCGGGGCCCTTCTCCAACGGCACCACGGCGGTCACCCCGCAGTCGGACGTTTCGGTCAGCCAGGACAAGAAGCCGATGTTCAAATGGCCCGAGGGCACCAGCCTGGAAAGCATCATCAACACGGTGAACAGCCTGGGCGCCACGCCGGATGACGTGATGAGCATTCTCCAGGCGCTGGAACAGGCCGGCGCGCTGAACGCCGAGCTGGTGGTGATCTGATGAGCATCACCTCGCTCAATCGACCCATCGTGCCCGCTGGCCAGCCCGGCGAGTCGCCCGAGCAGGTCCGCCGCGAGCAGTTGCAGGCGGCCTCCGAACAGTTCGAGGCGATGTTCCTGCAGCAGATCCTCAAGCAGATGCGCAAGGCCGGCGACGTGCTTTCCGCCGGCAGCCCGCTGCGCAGCCGCGACCTCGACACCATGCGCGACTTCTACGATGAAGCGCTGGCCGAGCACCTGGCCTCGCGCAAGCAGACCGGCATTGCCGACCTGCTGGTGCGCCAGCTCTCCGCCGAGCCTGCCGCCACCGCCGAACCTGTGGCGCTGGCCGACGGCGGCGAGGCGCTGCGCCGGCCGTCGGTGTCCAGCCGCAACCCGCTGGTAGACACCTGGCAGCGTGGCGTGGACCGTCTCGCCCACGCCTGGCAGCAGGGCACGGCGGGCTTCCGCACCCTGGTGGACAGCGTGATCGGCCAGGAGTCCGGCGGCAACGCCGCCGCCGTCTCGCCCAAGGGCGCGCGCGGCCTGATGCAACTGATGCCCGACACCGCCCGCGAAGTCGCCGGCGAACTCGGCCTGCCCTACGACGAGCAGCGCCTGACCAGCGACCCGGCCTACAACAAGGCTCTGGGCAGCGCCTACCTGGGCAAGATGCTCGATCGCTACGACGGCCAGCACGTGCTCGCCCTGGCCGCGTACAACGCCGGCCCCGGCAAGGTGGATGAGTGGCTGAAGAGCAACGGCGACCCGCGCAGCGGACAGATCGGCATGGCCGACTGGGTGCGCAGCATCCCCTTTGATGAAACCCGCGATTACACGCTCGGCGTGCTCCGTCGCGTGCGCGAGGCCCAGGCGCCGGCGCAGCTTCCCGGCAGCGGCCTGTCGCCGGAGAGCGGACTGAAGCACGCGCCGCAGGAAGGATTTAAGCGCCACGCGGATTCCGTCGCCTATCAGGGACAACAGCCCGAATTTGTTTCCCGACCGGCCTCGGCGGCGTTTGCCCAGCCGATCCGCCTCGAGTCGAAGGAGAATGCCTCTTGAGTATGTTGAGCCAGATCGGCTACAGCGGCCTGCGCGCGGCGCAGATCGCCCTGGCCACCTCCGGCCAGAACGTCGCCAACGCCAACACCCCCGGTTTCAGCCGGCTGAGCCCGGTGCTCGCCTCGCTGGCCGGCGAGGGTGGCCTGAACGTCGGCGGCGGCGTGACGGTGACCAGCATCCGGCGCATGGCCAACGACTTCCAGAACCAGCAGCTGTGGCGCGCCACCACCGAGCAGAGCTACTACGACAGCGGCCAGCAGTACCTGTCCGCGCTGGAAGGCCTGATGGGCGGCGAAGGCTCGAGCATCAGCGTCGGCCTGGACAACTTCTTCGCCGCGCTCAGCGAAGCCACCGCCACTCCCGGCTCGGTCGCCCTGCGCCAGCAGATCGTCAACGAGACCAAGAACCTCGCCCAGCGCTTCAATGGCCTGTCCGGCAACATCGACAGCCAGCTGCGCGCCCTGCAGGAGCAGCGTGGCTCCATGGTCGGCGAGATCAACGGCCTGACCGCCAACCTCGCCGCGCTGAACAAGCAGATCGTCGAAGTCGGCTCTTCCGGCGGCGACACCACCGCGCTGCGCGACCACCGCGAGAGCCTGGTGCAGGACCTCTCCAAATACGCCTCGATCCGCGTCAACGAAGTGGCCGACGGCTCGCTCACCGTCTCCCTCGCCAACGGTCAGCCACTGGTGGCCGGCAACTCCGCCGGCCAGCTGGCGATCAGCCGTACCTCCACGGGCGAGCAGGAAATCGCCCTGACCTTCGCCGGCACCAGCTTCCCGCTGGCCCAGGACGGCATGGGTGGCTCCCTCGGTGCGCTGTACGACACCGAGTACGACACCCTGCGGCCGAACCAGATCGCCCTGCACGAGATGGCCGGGCAATTCGCGCAGATGGTCAACGACACCCTGGCCAATGGCTTCGACCTCAACGGCAACGCCGGCCAGGCGCTGCTCACCTACAACGCCGGCAGCACCACGGCGATGCTCAGCGTGAACGACCTCAAGCCTGAGGAGCTGGCGCTGTCGGATACCGCGGGCGAGTCCGGCAACAACGTGAACCTGCTGGCGCTGCTCGATCTCAAGGGCCAGTCGATCACCATCGACGGCAGCCAGGTGACCCTCAACGACGCCTTCGCCGGCCTGCTCGGCAAGGTCGCCAGCGCCAGCCGGCAGAACCAGGCCGACCAGAAGACCGCCACCACCGTGGCCACCCAGGCGCAGGCCCAGCGCGACAGCGTCAGCGCGGTGAGCCTGGATGAAGAGGCGGTCAACCTGATCACCTACCAGCAGGCCTACCAGGCCAACATGAAAGTCATCAGCACCGCCAAGGAGCTGTTCGACTCGATGCTCGCGGCCTTCTAAGGGCCATTGCGAAGGAAAGCACCATGCGCATTACCAACGCACAGATCACCGCGCTGATGGGCGGCTCGATGAACAGCAACTCGGCGGCCCTGGGCAAGCTGATGCAGCAGATGTCCAGCGGGCAGCGCATCCTCCAGCCCTCCGACGACCCCATAGCCAGCGTGCGCATGTTGCGCATCCAGCGCGAGGAAGCCAGCCTGGCGCAGTACCGCACCAACATCGGCAACGTCTCGGGCAACCTGTCGACCCAGGAAACCAATCTTCAGGCGACCTCCGACGCGATGCTCAACGTGCGCGACCTGCTGCTCTGGGCGGCCAACGGCTCCAACACCGGCGGCGACCTCAATGCCATGGCCGGGGAGCTGGAGAACATCGAGAAGACCATCGTCAGCTTCGTCAACGTGCGCGACGAGGAAGGCCGCTACCTGTTCTCCGGGACCCTGAGCGACACCGCCGCGGCGACCTACGAACCGCTGACCGATACCTACGTCGCCACCGGCAACGACAAGTCACGCCAGGCCGCCGTGGCCAACGGTGTGCAGGTGGAAGAGAACGTCACTGCGCTGGGCGTGTTCGGCAGCAACATGGACTTCCTCAACCAGCTGCATGCCACGGTGAAGCTGCTCAAGGACCCGGCGCTGGATGTCGCCGATCCTGCGGTGCACGCGCAGATTGCAGCAACAATCGACAGCCTCGACAGCGCCCACGACGGCGTGCTCGGTGCCATCACCGAACTGGGCGGCCGGCAGAACACCCTGACCATGCTCAACTCGAGCAACGAGGAGGTGTCGCTGGTGAACCAGAAGATCAACGGCGAGCTGTCGCAGCTGGACTACGCCGGCGCGAGCATCGACCTGAACACCTACCAGCTGGCGCTGCAGGCGACGCAGAAGACCTACCTGAAGCTCAACGACCTGTCGCTGTTCAGTCGCCTGTAAGTTTCTTCGTAGGGGAGCCGGGCCGTGCCGCAAGGAGGTCTGGACGCCAATCGGCGGCGCAGCGCCCGGTTCCCCTACTTTTTATCCCGCCTCCGCCCGGCCCCCAGTGCCGGGCGGAAGCACATCCGGTGCAGAGGTCACCATGAAGGTCATCAAGCAACTGCCGGCCGCCGCCGTCTTTGATCCCAGCGCCCGCCGCGACGTCATCCTGCCCTCCACCGGCGAGCGGCAGAACGCCCTGCGCAAGAACGAAGAGAAAGGTGAGAATGCCGCGCAGATGGCGCGGGGCGCGCAGAAGAGCGGCAGCTTCAACCTGCAGCTCAACCAGCAGTTGTCCTCCATGCAGTCGGCCGACAGCTACCTGGGCGACCTGCAGGACAGTCTCGGCGGCCTCAAGCTCAACCTCAGCCGCGAGCTCAGTGCGCCGCAGTCCCAGGACCGCGAAGGCGTGCGTCAGGCTACCCGGCAGGTCAACGAACTGCTGGAGCAGCGCGCCCAGCGCTCGGACGGCAGCCTCGACGCCAACTTCCGCCTGCGCCTCAACGAACCGGTGCGCAGCCGCTTCAGCCTCGAGGGCCTGGAGTCGGTGCAGGATATCCAGCGCTCGGGCAAGGAAACCCTGCTGTTCAGCGCCGGGCGCCAGCTCGGCGAGCCGGCGGCGGTGGTGCTGGACGACGGCATGAGCACCGAGCAGGTGCTGCGCCGCTTCAACGCCACGCTCGGGCAGGCCGGCATCCGCGCCGAACTCGATAGCGATGGCGCGCTGAAGTTCTCCGCCCCGGAGGCCGACTGGCAGCAGCTCAAGGGCCAGCTGGCGGTGCAGGGCGAGGGCAAGCTGTTCGCCAAGGGCAAGAACACCCGGCTGAAAAGCCAGGAAGAAGGGCTGCTGGCGTTCCCTACCGAGATCAGGACCGACGCTTTCCGCGAACAGCGCCAGTTGCTCGATTCGGTGGTGTCGGCGCTGGATCGCATTGGCGGGCTGCGCGACCAGCTGCGCCATCGCCAGGATGACATCCGCGACTTCCTCGATCGCCACGCCAGCGAGGATGAGCGCGAGTGGGCGCACACCTTCGCCGCTTCCATGCTTGACCGCATGGGGCGCAGCGCCACGCATTACAGTGCGGCGGCGCAGACGGTGGTGGCCCAGGCCAATCTGAGTCGCTTCGCGGTGGTGAGCCTGCTGGCCTGATGCCTCAGTTCCCCGGGTAGCCGAATAGCTGCAGGTCGCGCGCGTAGCGCTGGCAGACCAGTTCCAGGGTGCGGTCCGAGTAGAGACGGCGGAAATCGGCCTGGCCTGCCGTCTTGTTGCGGTGGCCGACCGGGCCCAGGCAGGGGAACTGCTCGCGCAGGCGATTCCAGTCATCCGCGAAGGTCTCTATGCGCCCGATGATATCGGGGATCAGTCCCTGATCATCGGTGAGGAACCATGCCTGGGAGCGCAGGTGCCGATCGATGTGACGATCATCCAGCTCGCTGACGCGTTGCACGAAGGCTTCGAAAGACATGCCGTAGCCCATGCCGTGGCAACGGAAGATGTTGCGGCCGCCGATGCGCTCGGCATCCACGATCTTGTTGACATAGGCTGAGTAAAGCCGCACCAGTGGATCACGCACGAAGGCGAATACCTTGAGTCCGTCGACGCGGCGTCGCAGCTCCTTGTGAGCGGTGTGGCTGCTGAAGCGCTGCTCGAAGGCGGCGAAGCTTTCGTCGGCGCTCCTGATGTTCTCCATTTCCACCAGGGCGGCGCGAATAGAGCGAGTCGCCACCTTGGGGATCTGAATGTAGCTGAACCCCTGCTCGCGAAAGGTCCAG
Organism: Pseudomonas sp. LABIM340; assembly: GCF_040017195.2. Taxonomy (NCBI): domain Bacteria; kingdom Pseudomonadati; phylum Pseudomonadota; class Gammaproteobacteria; order Pseudomonadales; family Pseudomonadaceae; genus Pseudomonas; species Pseudomonas sp. LABIM340. Next base: position 277,056 of record NZ_CM200227.1, read on the forward strand.
AGTTGCGGCTTCTCGCGGGTGATCTTGTAGCGCTTGCGGGCATCTTCCAGGTAACGCCTGATCATCGGGAGACGCCCCGGCCGGAAGGAAGACCATGGGCGGATGCGCCGCACAGGATGGGACGGAAGACTGCCATGCAAGCACCTCGTTCATATCGCACGGGCGGGCGGCGCCGCCGAAGCCGGCTACGAGCAAAGTCGTTACGCCGGAGAAGGCGGCGATGGTAGCCATGAGCTTTCGGCGCGGAGCCGGCCAACTGGCCCTGTGGCGAGCGCCCGGCGGCTTTCGTGAGGTGGGTCATGTTCCGCCGGCTGCCCGTCGGTCAACCGTCCGCCCGATGGCGCTCAGGCGCTGACGCCGGGGCTCAAGCCAGCTTCAGCAGGCCCATGCCCAGCACCAGCATCGCCAGGCCGACCCAGCCGCGCCAGACCAGGCGCTGGCCGAACAGGGCCCAGCCCATGGCGACGGTGGCGAGGATGCCGAAGCCGCCCCAGATGGCGTAGGCCACCGACAGTTCGATGCCGCGTACCGCCTGCGCCAGCGCGGTGAACGCGCCCAGTACGCAGAGGATCGAGGCCGCGCCGATCAGGCGCTTGCGGAAACCGTCGGAGTACTTCAGCAGCAGGTTGGCGATCACTTCCAGGACGATGGCCAGGCCCAGCCAGGCCATCGGAATCAGGTCATGGTTCAGCATGTCACGGCCTCCCCATTCAGTTCACGGTGCTCTTCACGCTGGCCGGTACGGGTGCCGGATTTCACCAGCAGGATGCCGGCAATCATCACGGCCAGGCCCAGGGCCTTGTCCAGGCTCAGGTGCTCGCCGAGGAAGAAGGCGCTGACCAGGGTGATCAGCACGATGCCGATGCCTTCCCACAGGGCGTAGGCCACGCCGACCGGCACGCGCTTGATGGCCAGCGACAGGAAGTAGTACGACAGGCCGATCATCACGTACATCAGCAGCAGCCCGGCAATCGGGAACAGCGTGTGGGTGAATTTCATCGAGGTGGTGCCAACGACTTCGAAGCCGATGGCAGCTAGCAGATAGATCCAGGAACGCATGGTAAAGCCCTCCCACGGGCAGCCGCGCGCAGTCTCGCTAAGAGCATCCTTGCGGCGGTTTTCGGTTCGGGTTCGGCGGCGCCGACTCGGGCGGCAATCACAGTGGAGTGTTCGCCGCGCTTGGCGCCACCAGAAGGTGGTTGCCGAAGGGAGGAGCTAGAGGTCGCCGGTCCAGTGACGCTCGCGCGAAACCAGGCGGGAAGTGGGGAGAGGTAGAGCCTTGATGTTCAACATAATGAACACATTGTGCCAATTTTCCGCTTCGCTGGCAAATCGACTCCGTTGATTTGCGTCATGAATGCCCATGAACAGGCGCATGCGTACGCTGCCGGACCCTGCGCGCCATCAGGGTTGTGCAATATTCTGTTCACTGTGTTCAGCCTGCGACAGCGCGCCACAGGCATGACCTGCGCCGGGTTGCCGAACGGCCGCTCCTGCTAGCATCCTTGCTCGAAATCCTGTCGGAGACTGCGATGATCGCCCTGCGAGAAGCCTGGAAGGCCGGACTCTTCGGCCGTGAGCACTGGACGCGCAACCTGGTGGCCGGGGTCATAGTCGGGGTGGTCGCGCTGCCGCTGGCCATGGCCTTCGCCATCGCCAGCGGGGTGAAGCCGGAGCAGGGCATCTACACGGCGATCTTCGCCGGCGTGCTGGTCTCGCTGCTGGGCGGCAGCCGTGTGCAGATCGCCGGCCCAACCGGCGCCTTCATCGTCATCCTCGCTGGCGTCACCGCCAAGTACGGCGTCGACGGCCTGCAGATCGCCACGCTGATGGCCGGCGCGATCCTCGTCCTGCTGGGCGTCAGCCGGTTGGGCAGCATCATCCGCTTCATTCCCGCGCCGGTGATCGTAGGCTTCACCGCCGGGATCGGGGTGATCATCTGGGTCGGCCAGTGGAAGGACTTCTTCGGCCTGCCGGCGGTGGCCGGCGAGCACTTCCACCAGAAGCTCTGGCAGCTGATCCAGGCGCTGCCGCAACTGCACCTGGCGACAACTGTGCTGGCGTTGCTGAGCCTGGCGCTGGTGCTCTTCACTCCGCGCATCGCCGCGCTGCGCCGGGTGCCCGGTCCGCTGGTGGCGATGGTGGTGGTGACGGCCATCCAGTCGCTGTTCCACTTCAACGGCGTCGCCACTATCGGCAGCGCCTTCGGTGGTATTCCCCAGGGCCTGCCCAGCTTCAGCCTGCCGGAGGTGACCCTGCCGCGCGTGCTCGAACTGATCGGCCCGGCCTTCGCCATCGCCATGCTCGGCGCCATCGAATCGCTGCTCTCGGCGGTGGTTGCCGACGGCATGGCCGGCACTCGCCACGACTCCAACCAGGAGCTGATCGGCCAGGGCATCGCCAACCTGGTCACCCCGCTGTTCGGCGGCATCGCCGCCACCGGCGCCATCGCGCGCACCGCGACCAACATCCGCAACGGCGGCAACAGCCCGTTGGCCGGCGTCACCCACGCGGCGACTCTGGTGCTGATCCTGCTGTTCCTCGCGCCGCTGGCCTCGAACATTCCGCTCTGCGCGCTGGCGGCGATTCTCTTCGTGGTGGCCTGGAACATGAGCGAGGCGCGGCACTTCCTGTTCATGCTCAAGCGCGCGCCGCGCGCCGACGTGGCCATCCTGCTGGTGACCTTCCTGCTCACCGTGTTCAGCGACCTGGTGATCGCGGTGAATATCGGCGTGATCCTCGCCATGCTGCACTTCCTGCGGCGCATGGCGTCCTCGGTGGAAGTGCATGCCGATGACGGCCCGGAACTGGACGTGGAACTGCGTGGCCGCGGCCTCGGCGAGCTGCCGCCCGGCGTGCTGGTCTACAGCATCGAGGGGCCGCTGTTCTTCGGTGCGGCGGAAACCTTCGAGCGCGCCCTGGCCAAGACCCACACCGACCCGAAGGTGCTGATCATCCGCCTGCGCCATGTGCCGTTCATGGACATCACCGGCCTGCAGACGCTGCAGGAAGTGATCGAGCAGTTGCAGCGGCGCGGCATCGAAGTGCGCCTGTGCGAGGCCAACGCGCGGGTGCTCGGCAAGCTGCGCAAGGCGGGGGTGCTGGAGGAGATTGGGGCGGGGTATCACCCGGACTTCCCGGCGGCGCTTTCCGCTGCCACTCCAGAGGTTGCCGGCGAAACACGGACGTAGGATGGGTGGAGCTTGCGATACCCATGCTGTTGCTGCGCAGGAGTGATGGGTGTCGCTGCGCTCCACGCCATCCTACGCTGACGCTCCCCTGGCGCCTGGTGGCTGTGTAGGGCGCATAACGCCCCTGGCGTTATCCGCCGATGGCGGATAACCCGTTCCGGGTTATGCGCCCTACATGAGGATCAACCCTGCATCAGCTCTGCCAGCAGTTCATCCTTGAGCCGAGCGAGCAGTGCATGCCCACGCTCACGCGGATGCGGCAGATCGACTCGCACCTCATGGCGAATCCGCCCCGGCCGCGCGTCCATGACGATCACCCGGTCGCCCAGGTACAGCGCTTCTTCCACGTCGTGGGTGACCATGATCATGGTGCTGCGCTGCTGCACCCAGATGCGCTGCAACTCGTGCTGCAGGCGCACGCGGGTGAGGGCGTCGAGGGCGCCGAAGGGTTCGTCGAGCAGCAGCACCTTGGGCCGGGTGATCAGCGCGCGGGCGATGGCCGCGCGCTGCGCCATGCCGCCGGAAAGCTGGTGCGGGTAGGCCTGTTCGAAGCCGGTCAGGCCGACCAGCTCCAGGTGCTCGGCAACCCGCTCGCGTTTCTCGGCGCGGCTGAGCTTCTGCTGCTTCAGCGCCAGGGCGACGTTCTGCTCCACGGTCTTCCAGGGGAACAGCCGGTGGTCCTGGAACACGATGCCGCGCTCCAGGCCGGTGCCGGTCACGGCCTGGCCGTCGAGCAGGATGCGCCCGCTGTAGTCGTTCTCCAGGCCGACGATCAGCCGCAGCAGCGAGGATTTGCCGCAGCCGCTGGCGCCGACGATGCTGACGAACTCGCCGGGGCGCACCGCCAGGTTGATGTTCTCCAGCACCGGCAGGCTGCGGCCGTCGATGGAGTAGGCCTTGCTCAGGCCCTGGATGGCCAGCGCGCCGTGTTGCGCCTGCTGGGCCGGAAGGAGGGCGGGGTCGAGGATCGCGTTCATGATCGAAGCACTCATGGCAGAGGGTTCAGCGCAGGTTGCGCCAGCGCAGCAGGTGGCGCGCGGCGCGGGCGAACAGCTGGTTCATGGCGTAGCCGAGCAGGCCGATGCTGAGCACGCCGATCACCACGATCTCCATGCGCGAGCCAGTCTCGGCGTTCATCATCAGGTTGCCCAGGCCCATGCCGGTGGAGAGGAACAGCTCGCAGCCCACCGAGCTGACCCAGGCGAAGGCCAGCGCGTGCAGCACGCCGTTGCTCAGGCTGGGCAGCGCGCCGGGCAGCAGCACTTCGCGGAACTGCTGCCAGGGGCCGAAGGCATACAGGCGGCCGACTTCGCGGTAGCGCTTCTCTACGTCGCGGAAGCCTTCGAAGGCGTTCAGCGTCATCGGGTAGAAGGCGGCAAGGCTGACGATCAGCACCTTGGACGGCTCGCCGCTGCCGAACCACAGGGCGATCAGCGGGATCAGGCCGAGGATCGGCACCTGGCGAATGGTGTGGTAGAGCGGCGCGAACAGCCGCTCGATCGGCGGCGACAGCGCCATGCCGGCGCCCAGCACGAAGCCGCCGACCACGCCCAGCAGCAGACCGAGGCAGGTGCGTTGCAGGCTGGCGGAAACGCTCAGCCACAGCTCGCCGGTCTTGATCAGCTCGACGAAGCCGGCGCCGATGCGCTCCAGCGGCACGAAGGCGTAGGCCGCGCTGGCGCCCTGCTGCGACTGCCAGTGCCAGGCGGCGATCAGCAGCGTCGGCAGGACCAGCCCGCGAAGACTCTTGAGAATACGGATCATGGCGTCGGTCTCCAGCGCAGCAGGCGCTTCTCCAGCAGGCGGAAGGCGAAGTCGAGGACGAAGCCGATGGCCCCGGTGACGATCACGCCGACCATCACGATGTCGATGCGCAGCATCTGCCGGCTCAGCTCGATCATCTGCCCCAGGCCGCTGTCGGCGGCGAGTAGCTCGGCGGCCACCAGCACCATCCAGGCGCGGCTCAGGCTGATGCGCAGGCCGGTGACGATGGGCGGCGCGGCGGCAGGGAAGGCGACGTCGCGCAGCAGGCTCCAGAGCGGCAGGCGGTACACGCTGGCGACCTCGAAGTAGCCGCGCGGAATACCCTTCACGCCTTCGCTGGCGGCCAGCGCCACGGGGAAGAAGGCGGCCTTGGTGACGATCAGCACCTTGAAGGTCTCTTCGACGCCGAAGAACAGGATGAACATCGGGATCAGCGCGATCGACGGCACCTGGCGCAGGGTGTGGAACAGCGGCGCGCAGTAGGCTTCCACGGTCTTCGACAGGGCCATGGCGGTGCCCAGCAGCAGCCCGCCGACGGCGCCGATGGAGAAACCGATGGCCAGCCGCGACAGGCTGTTGACCACGTGCTCGCGCAGCTCGCCGCTGGCGAGCAGGTCCTGAAAACTGGCCCAGACTTCCACCGGCGGCACCAGCAGTTGCGGCGGGAACCAGCCGGCGCGGGCAGCGACGAACCAGGCCAGCAGCAGGAGCAGCGGCGAGGCGAACCAGCTCAGGCGATCGAATGTTCGGCGCATGTTTCAGCCCTCCTGCCCGAGCAATGGCCCGGCGCTCTGGCGGCGCTGCTTGCGTTGCCAGCAGAACAGCGCGGCCAGCAGCACCAGGGGAATCCAGCAGAGGAACAGGTTGCCCAGCCCGACGAAGTGGCTGATCGCCCCGCCCAGCAGCGCGCCGGAAAAGCTGCCGGACATGGAAGCGAGGTTGAACAGCCCGGAAATCTTGCTCTTGTCCATGGCGTGCTCGCCCAGCTGGGCCATGTTCACCAGGTGGATGAGCGCCGCCGCCGCGCTGAGCAGCACGCCGCCCAGCGCGAGCAGCCAGTAATCGCGGGCGACGCCGAGCAGCAACAGCGCGGCCAGTGCCGCGCTGAGGCTGCCGACGTAGGCCAGGCGCCGGCCGCTGCGTTCGATCAGGTAGCCGAAGCCGAACAGCCCGAGCACCGAGGCCAGGCCCTGGATCATCACCAGGCTCACCGCCTGGCCTTGGGAGAGGCCGGCGACTTCCATCGCCAGCAGCAGGATGAAGGTGCCGAACAGCGCGCTGGTGGCGGCGCTGAGCAGCTCAATCAGGCAGCTCTCGGCGATCTCGACATTGGCCAGCATGGCGCTGACCTGTTGCAGCAGCCCGCCGGTGGCGGCGGCCACGGGCACCTCCTCGGCGGGTGCCTCGCCTTCCCAGAAACCGAGGCTGTAGAAAGCCATCAGGCCGAAGCACAGGCCGATGGCGGCAAAGCCCCAGGTGAAGTTCGCCGCGCCGCTCAGCCAGTTGCCCAGCAGCGGGCCGAGCAGGCCCATCCCCAAGGTCAGCGAACCGCGGTACCAGCCGGCCTTGTCGTTGCCGATGCGCTTGAGCTGACGGAGGAAGGCGCTGTTCATGGCGACGATGCGGAAGGGGATGCACAGGCCGATCAGCAGCCGCGCGAAGGCCAGCCACAGCCAGCCGCCCAGCAGCGGAATGGCCAGGTTCAGCAGCATCGGCCCGAGGCTGGCGAGGAAGTACACGCGGCGCGCGCCGAAGCGGGCGATGACGAAGCCGGCGGGCAGGGTGAGGATCACCATGCCCAGGGCTTCCATGGCCGAGATGATGCCGATCTGCATGGCGTTGGCGCCGATGCTGATGGCGTACAGCGTGGTGACGATCTTCGCCATGCCGATGGTGGCGCCGCTGAACGCCGCCAGCAGCATGAAGTTGAGCAGGAAGGCGGCGGGCCGCGCCGGGCTAGATGGCGACATCGATCTTCCCCAGCAGGGCTTCCAGCGGACGTGGGTCGATCCAGTCGTCGACGCTGAAATCGGCGCCGATGAACTCCCAGCGCTGCAGGAAGGCGGCGAGGTCGCGCAGGGCGTTGAGCGAGCGCTCCGCCAGGTTGGTCTGCAAGCGCAGGTGGGCGTCCTCGCCATAGGCGCTGGCAACCCAGAACTCGCTGGTGTTCAGCTCGCGGGCGAGGAAACGACGGGTTTCTTCGGGGTGTGCCCAGGCCCACTGCTCGGCGCGCAGCACGGTGTCGAGCACCAGCACGGCGGCATCGAAGTGTTCGTCCAGCAGCTGCTGGTCGACGGTCAGGGTGCGCGGCGTGCCGATGTTCGAGCGCACCAGTGGCTCGGGGTGCGAGCCGACGTCCATGACCACGTGCAGGCCGAACTCGTGGGCCAGCTGCAGGCCGTGTGCGCCCTTGACGAAGATGGCGTCGATATCGCCGCGCAGCAGGCCGATCAGCTCGTTGTTGCGCTGCACCACGCGGTTGCCCTTGAGCGCGACCTGGGCGCCGAACACGTGGCGTACCGGGTCGTCGCTGAAGGTGCCGCCGTAGGGGTAGTCCACCAGTTCGACGTCGCGCACTTCCAGGCCTTCCAGCCGCAGGGCGTTTTCCAGGCCGCGCAGGGACTGGGCGCGAGTGAAGTCGATCTGCACGTTGGCCCACTTCGGCAGGCCGAAGCGCCGGTGGCGCAGGTCGCGGATGCTGCGCACGTCGCTGTCCGGGGCGCTGACGATGAGCTGCACCTCGTCGCTCCACGACAGCCCGACCACCCGCGTGCGCGCGCCGCTGGCGCGGGCCCAGATGGCCGGGATGTTGCCGCCGTGGCGCACGGAGTAGGGCAGGTGATGGTCGAAGTGCGCCTCGCGCACCTCGCGTTCGGACGACTCGCGCAACGACTGGATGCGCGTGCCGAACGGGCGGAAGGCCTGGGCCAGGCGCCCGGATTCGACGGCGATGCCGAGGCCCGTGGGAACGGGGCTGTGGGTGTACCAGAGGGTTTCCAGCGGTGTGCTCATGGGGACTCGGAATTCGATAGCTCCCCTCTCCCCCCCTTGTTGATATAGAGGGCGGAGAGGGGCTGGGGGAGAGGGCTCGCCCTCGCGACGTTGTTCAGCTCGCTTTCTGGGTCAAGCTGCGCAGGGCTTCCAGCGGGCGCGGGTCGATCCACTCGCGCACGTCGAAGCGCGCCGGGATGAAGTTCCAGCGCTGCAGGAAGTCGGTGAAGTCCTGCAGGGCGAGGATCGAGCCTTCGTCGAGGTTGGTGCGCAGGCGCAGGTGGGCGTCCTCGCCATAGGCGGTGGCGACCCAGAACTCGCTGCTGTTGGTTTCCCGCGCCAGGTAGCGGCGGGTGTCGTCCGGGTGCTGGTGCGCCCAGTCCTCCGCGCGCAGCACCGAGGCGAGGATCGCAGTGGCGGCGTCGGGGTGCTGTTCCAGCAGGTTGAGGTCGACACTCAGGGTGCGCGGCGTGCCGTTGTTGGCGCGGATCAGCGGTTCCGGGTGGGCGCCGGTGTCGATCACCGTGTGCAGGCCGAACTGCTGCGCCAGCTGTACGGCGTGGGCGCCCTTGAGGAAGATCGCGTCCACTTCGCCACGCAGCAGGCCCACCAGTTCCGGGTTCTGGCTGCGCCGACGGCTACCGCCGTGGCCGGTGATGCCGACGATGTTGCCCGGCGCCTCGTCGCTGAAGGTGCCCTTCAGGCCGAAGTCCACCAGCTCAAGGTCGCGCACTTCCAGGCCTTCCAGGCGCAGGGCGTTCTCCAGGCCTCGAATCGCCTGGGCACGGGTGAAGTCGATCTGCGCGCCGCTCCAGTCCGGCAGGCCGAAGCGCCGGCCTTTCAGGTCGCGCACGCTGCGGATGCCGCTTTCGGCGGTGGTCAGGATCAGCTGCGCCTCGTCGGCCCAGGACAGGCCGATCACGCGGGTTTCGCGGCCGCTGGCGCGGGCCCAGATGGCCGGGATATTGCCGCCGTGGCGCACCGAGTTCTGCAGCGTGTGGTCGAAGTGCGACTCGCGCACCGCCTGGTCGGCGGACTCGCGCAGCGACTTGATCTGCGTGCCCTGCTCGGCGAGGGATTCTTCCAGCCAGCCTTTCTGCACGGCGATGCCGAGGCCGGTGGGCACCGGGCAGCGGGTGTACCAGAGGGTATCGAGGGGACGGGACATGTTCAGCTCCTTGTGGCTCAGGCACGGGCCTTGAGTTCGTGGACGTCGGCGCGTTTGCCCTGCACCAGCGGCAGGACTTCCTGGCCGATGCGCAGGGCTTCTTCCAGGTGCGGGTTGCCGGCGAGGATGAAGGTGGAGAAGCCGGCGTCGCGGTATTCGGCGAGGCGTTCGGCGACGTTCTCGTGGCTGCCCACCAGGCCGATGGTCGGTCCCGGCTTGGCCTTGCCGAAGCCGGCCCAGAGGTTGGGGCCGAGGATCAGGTCGTCGAAGCGCTCGACGTTCTGGTGGTAGGCGGTCTGCCGCGCGGCACCGACGGAATCCGAGCCGGTGGCGAAGTTCTTGATGAAGGCGCTGGTGCGCGCGTCGATGCGCTCGTACTGGCGGCGCAGTTCGCTCCAGGCGGCCTCTTCGGTCTCGCGGGCGAACAGGTCGATGCGGATACCGAAGCGGATCTCGCGGCCCTGCTTGTCGGCCAGCTCGCGCACCCGCTCCAGATGCGGCTTGAGCTTGTCGATGGGTTCGGCCCAGTTGAGGTAGACGTCGGCGTGCTTCGCCGCGACGTCCAGCGCCGGATCGGAGAAGCCGGAGAAATACACGCCGGGCTTGCGCACGTTGCGTAGCGCGATCGGCAGCGAGCCGTTCTCCAGCTGGTAGATGTCGCCCTGGTAGGAGAACTGCTCGTTCTTCCACAGGCCGTCGATGATGTCGAGGAACTCGCCGGTGCGCTGGTAGCGCTTGTCGTGGTCGAGGAAGTCGCCGTTGGCGCGCTGGCTGGCGGGGTTGCCACCGGTGATGATGTTCCACTCCAGGCGGTCGCGGGACAGGTGCTGGAGGATCGCCGCCTGCTGCGCGGCGTAGGCGGGCAATGTCCAGGCGGCCTGGAAGGCGATCAGGAACTTGATCCGGCGGGTCTCGCGGGCCAGCGCGGCGGCGGCGATCCACGGCTCCGGCCCGGTGGGCAGCAGCGCGCCCTCGAAACCGGCGATCTCGGCGGCCTTGGCCACCTGGGCGATGTAGTCGATGTAGGTGAAACCGTCCGGCTCGCCGTTGGTCAGGCGGCCCGGGGCGATGTTGCCGGGGCGCTCGATATGGCTGCCACGGTTGTTCTTGTCCGAGGCGAGATAGGGACCGTCGCTGCCCAGCGGCAGTCGCCAGAAGAATTCGGTGCTCATGGCCATGCTCCTTTGCTTTGCGGGGGCAGCGTCGTGCTGCTCGTGCAGGGTCTTGAGCAAGGGCTGTGCCCAAAGCCTGCAGGCCAGGCGGGGCGGGGCTTTCAGGCGGGCGTGCTGCTGTGGCAGCAGGGCGTTTGTCTGTACAGCAGCAGTAGGTCAGCAGGGGATGCTGGGCGGGCAGCAATTTCGCCCGCTTCGCCAGGGCTGGTGCCCGTTTGTTGGTTTTTTGTTCATCTAACTAATTGATCTGTATTGATATTTTTTAGTGGCACAAGTCCTGCTCAGTCACTGGAACACCGCCACGCGGTTCATCCATCCCCGACTGCCAGGAGGCATTCCATGTCCACCCTCAACCCGCAACTCGCCAGCCAGCTCGAACAGGTCCGCCGCGACTTCGCCAAGGCCTTCCGCGTGCTCAAGGAGAGTCGCACCCTCACCGCCACCAACACCTACCAGGCCTACGTGCGGGTGCCGGACAGCGACCAGGTGATCGCCGTCCACGCCCCGAACCCCTGGGCCGACGACCAGGAAATCCGCGCGGTCATCGCCACCCATGAAGGCGACGTGATCCTCGACGAAAGCATCCCCGGCGCGACCCCGCTCAGCGGCCGTGGCGCAGGCGGCAACGGCAAGCGCTACGCGGCGATCTTCCAGGCGCGCCCGGAGGTGAACGTGGTGATCCACGTGCATACCGCCTATCTCGGTGGCTGGGCCAGCGCCCACCGCGTGCTGCCGATCCGCTACGCCGCCTCCCAGCGCGTGACCCTGGCCCGCGAGCTGCCGATCTACATCGACCGCCGCCAGCCCGAGCCGCTGTTCATCCTCGACAAGCTCGCGGAGAACCCGCACACCCCGGCCATCCTCGAAGCCAACGGCGGCGCGACCTTCTGGGGCGAAGACCTGATCAAGGCGTCCAAGCTGATCCTGCTGCTGGAGGAAGGCGCCTACTTCCAGGGCCTCGCCGAAAGCCTCGGCGGCTCCCAGGAGTTCGGCCCCGGCGTGCTGGAGCAGCAATGGAAGATGACCGGCCTCTGGGAGCAGGGCCAGAAGCTGCTGGGCGCGGCGGCCTGAGTTTCTCCCCGGCATGAAAAAGCCCTCTTGCGAGGGCTTTTTTGGGGGCGCGGACCTTGTCCGCGTATCGCGGGCGTGGCCCGCTCCTACGGGATTGGTAACCCTCTGCAGGCTTCGAAGTCGCTCAGATAATCATCGATTGCGGACTGGAAAGCGGGCATCAGTTCCTCAAGGCGTTTTGCCTCGAAACTGACAATCTGCTGTAGCCCGAGAATGCGTCCAACGAAGAGATCATCTCGCTCATCGACTGCGATGCGCGCAGTGAAGCCCTTGTAGGTCATGCCTTCCATGTTCTGACTCCGGTGTGCTCGGGTGCGGTGGACAGGATGGATTGTGGGCGGTGTCTTGTAACGTCTGGGGGGGGGGGCATTGTGAGATTTCTTATCGCAATGTCGGACCTCGACACAGTTGTGGGAGTAACTGTCTTCCTCTGGACATCCGTGCCTTGGCTCCCCTCTCCCTTCAGGGATAGGGCGGGGGAGAGGGTATGCTCCGGCGGGATATTTCAGGTGGGAGCGGACTCCGTCCGCGATGTGCAACAGGCCGGCTCCGAGTAGCCGGCAATCTATCGCGGACAGAGACCGCTCCTACGCTCAGATCAAGGCTTGGCGGCGACAGAAGGCCCGGCGCTGCGCTGCCAGAAGCTTTCCAGCTGCAGGTTCTTCAAGCCCTGCTCGACGAATTTCGGCTCCAGCAGATCGTCCACTCTCACCGCGTTGCGGATCAGCTTCGCCTTCAGGCTGTAGGCGATGCCGTCGCTGTAGTGCTGGCGCAGGGCGTCGTCGTAGAGCGGGGAGAAGTGCGCGGGCCAGGGCTCGCCGGAGACCTCGCGCTGCAGCACGCTCAGCGGTACGCCGGAGCGGGTCTGGGCCTGCTGGTACTGCGCCTGGTTGGCGTCCTGGGAGACCCACCACGCGGCTTTCAGGTAGGCGTCCACCACCAGCTGGGTGAGGTCGGGATGGTCCTTGACGAAGTCCTTCGCGCCCCAGACTTCGGCACGCATCTTCCAGTCCGCCGGGGCCTCCTTGCTCGACCAGATGATGCGGCCGACCTGCTTGTCCTCCAGCAGGAAGGCATCGCTCAGGGTGAAGAAGGCATCCACTCGCCCGGCGCTCAATGCAGCGGCGCCGGCCTGGGGGTTGAGGTTGAAGATGCGGAAGTCCTCGAAGCCCAGGTGGTTGGCTTCCAGCAGCTTGGCGAACGACAACTCCCACGGCCGACCGCGGTGCAGGGCGATGCGCTTGCCCTTGAGGTCGGCGATGGATTTCGCCGTGGAGCCCGGCGGCACCACCAGGTAGACGTTGTTGCCGATGCCGCCGGGGACGATCAGCTGGGTCTGCACGCCCGAGGCGTTGGCGATGATCGACGGCAGGTCGCCATAGAAGGCGAAGTCGATGCGCTTGTTGGCGAATTCCTCGTTGACGAAGGTGCCCACCGAACCGGTGGCGGCGGGCACCCACTCCAGCTTGATGCCGCGCTGGGCCAGTTGCTGCTCCAGCCATTTGTCGCGGTCGATCACGTAGGACGGGCCGTTGAAGGTGATTTGCCCGGCGTTGGCGTAGGCCACCGTGGCGATGCGCAGGGTGGTCGGCTGCTCGGCGGCCAGGGCGTGGCCTGCGAGCAGCACGGCGGCGGCCGGCAGCAGCCGGCGCAGCGCGCGATGCAGAAGGTTCATGGGGATTACCTCGCTCAGAAGTCGGTGGTGACCGAGACGCCGAAGGTGCGCGGGTCGCCGTACATGACGGCGGCGGTCTGGTAGCCGGTGGGCAGGGTGTGGTTGCGGTATTCCTTGTCGGTGAGGTTGTTCACGTAGGCGGTGATGCGCGTGGTCTCGCCCGGCAGCTCGTAGGTCACCCGCGCGTTGCCCAGGGTGTAGCCGCCGGTGCGCATGTTGGCGCTCTGGTCGTTGGTGAAGAAGTACTGGCGGCTGCGGGTGTTCCAGTCGGTGCCCAGCACCACCGCGCCGTCGACGTTCAGCGGGATGCGGTAATCGGCGCCGATCACCGCCGAGACGCTGGGCGCGCGGACGAAGTGGTTGCCGGAGTAGTCGTCGTTGCCCGAGGTGTAGTCGGTGAACTCGGTGTGCAGCAGGCCCAGGCCGAGGTTCAGGTGCAGGTTCTGCACGGGGATGGCTTCGAGTTCGAACTCGGCGCCGTAGGCTTCGCCCTGGGCGCCGTTGGCCAGGCGCGAGACGGTCTGGTTGTTCACCGCGGTGACGATGTTGAGCTGGATGTCCTCGTAGTCGTAGTAGAAGACGCTGGCGTTGGCGTTCAGGCGGCCGTCGAACCATTCCGACTTCAGGCCCAGTTCGTAGGAGGTGAGGTATTCCGGATCGACCTTGGCCACCGTGGCCTGGCTGGTAACGCCGGCGTTGTAGCCGCCGGAGCGGAAGCCGCGGGCGTAGCGGAAGTAGGCGCGGGCGTTATCGGAAATCCGGTACTCGGGCGTCAGGTCCCAGCTGTAGTCGCTCCAGGTGTTGCTCTCGTCCTGGGTGGCGTTGACGATCAGCGGCGAGTCGACATTGCCCGGCTGCCACCAGTGGCCGTCGCCGAAGCTGGCGGCGCCTCGGTTGACCAGGCGCTCGAGGTCGATGTCCTTGGTCTCGCGGGTCCAGCGCAGGCCGGCGGTGACGCTGAAGTCGTCGGTGAAGTTGTAGGTAGTGCTGCCGAAGATGGCGTAGCTCTCGGTCTTCTGGTCGTAGCTGACGTTGTTGTAGTAGCTGGGGATATAGACGTTGGGCAGCGCCGCGTTGGCGTTCTTCGATTCCAGGTCTTCGTTGAAGTAGTGGAAGCCCAGGACCCAGTTCAGCCGGTCGCTGCGCGGCGAGGCCAGGCGCAGTTCCTGCGACCACTGCTGGCTGTCGGCGTAGCTGTAGCTGCGCTGCAGTTCCAGCGGGGTGTTGTCGCTGTCGGTCCAGCCGTCGCGGGTGAAGTGCTCGAAGGCGGTGATGGAGGTCAGCTCCAGGTCACCCAGCTGCCAGACCAGGTTGAGGTTGCTGCCGGCCTGGTCGATCTCGGCCTGGTACTTGGCGTTGAAGTTGGCCTTGCCCAGCTTCGGGTCGACGGAATAGCCGAACTGGTTGGTGCCGTCCGGGCGGGTGCCGTAGCTCACGGTGTTGTAGCTGGCAGTGTCGTGATAGTGACGGGCGTGGACGTTGAGGTTGGCGTCGAGGTTGTCGTTCACCCGCGCGGCCAGTTGCAGGCGCACGGCGTCGTCTTCCAGCGCGCCCTGGTCGTTGCCGTCGTTCTCGTTCTCGGTGTAGCCGTCGCGGCCCTGGTGGTGGAAGGACAGACGCCCGGCCAGCTTGTCGTCCACCAGCGCGTCGCTCACCGCGCCTTCGACGATGCGGTTGGCATAGTTACCCAGGTCGACCTTGAAGTAGCCCTCGGGGCTGAAGGTCGGCTTGCGCGAGATGAAGTTGATCGCGCCGCCCGTGGTGTTCTTGCCCCACAGGGTGCCCTGCGGGCCGCGCAGCACTTCCACGCGCTCCTGGTCGAACAGCGGGAAGCCGGTGGCACTGATGTTGGCGATGTACACGTCGTCGACGTAGATGCCGATCGGGCTGACCGTGTTGGCGCCCTGGTCGCCGGTGCCCAGACCGCGAATCCACCAGCGCGGGCGACCGTGCCCGTCGGTGGTGCCGGCGGAGGCGTTGGGGGTGTAGCGGGTGACTTCGCTGGCCGATTGCAGGGAGGCGTCGCGGATCTTCTCGCCGCTCAGCACGGTGATCGGTGCCGGCACTTCCTGTACCGATTCCTCGCGCTTCTGCGCGGTGACCACCACCTTGCCGAGGGTCGGTGCGGCGCTGGCTTCTTCGGTTTTCGGCGACTCGCCGTCGGCCGCGTGGACGAAGACGCTGGCCAGGCTTGCCAGGATGGCAAGGGAAAGGGTGCTGCGTTTGAACATGGTGTCCCCAGGGGGCGGCGGAAGGACGGCTGGCTCTGTGGTGCTCGGTCGTCGCCGCAAGGCATGAAGCTGTTATTGCGTTGCTCTTGTGCTGGCTCACGCGTGATGAAGGCCGGAAGGCTTGCCGGGGATATCGCAACATCCGTACCGCTTTCTGGATTTGTTTTAACTTTCTGATAAATAAGGGTTTTTGTTTGTTGTTGTGGATGCTGTGCTGCTGGGGAAGCAGCCCGTGCTGGGACGTCGCTGCCTGGGCAGCAGTGGGTCAGCAGCCAGTCGGCTGAGCGGCGCGGCTTTCGTCGCAGTGCCGCTGGAACGCAATGTGCAGCTGATAAGCTTGTCGCTTGAAAGCCCTGGAGTTGGTAATGAATACGCTCTTGCCGGAGCAACCCCTGCAACGCTTCCCGCGCAACCTGCGTGGCCGCGATTTCGTGGTGGGGGATGTCCACGGCCATTTCGAATTGCTGCAGCGCCTGCTCGACCAGGTCGGATTCGATCCGGCCGCCGACCGCCTGTTCGCTGCCGGTGACCTGGTGGATCGCGGGCCCTATTCGCCGCAGGTGCTCGACTGGCTGGCCAAGCCCTGGTTCGCCTCGGTGCGCGGCAATCACGAACAACTGGTGATCGATGTGGTACTGGCCGGCGATGACCGCGACCTGCACTTCCGCAATGGCGGCACCTGGCTCTACAAGCTCACCCCGGTGACCCGCGAGCGTATCGCCCGGCGCCTGCAGCAGTTGCCGCTGGTGATCGAAGTCGAACTGGGGGAAGGTCGTCGCGTCGGCATCGTGCATGCCGAGGCACCGGTCTCACCGGCTTTCCCCGATTGGGACAGCGGCGTCGCCGCACTGGCCGGCGAGCTGGGCGAAACCGCCCGGCGCAATGCCGTCGGCCTGGCCATGTGGGCGCGCACGCGAATCGAGAAGGAAGACGCCACGGTCATTGCCGGGCTGGAGCGCCTGTACGTCGGCCATACCGCGCAGAACGCCGTGCGCCCGCTGGGCAATACCCACTATATCGACACGGGCAGCGGCTACGCCGACGGTTGCCTGAGCCTCGTCGACATGCACTGCGGCAAGGTGGAAACGGCGGCCGCGCGCTAAGCGACCGCCGGGGCGATCACTCGCCGCGGATGTACTGTTCCAGTTGCTGGATCAGCTCGGCCTGTTCGGCGATGGCGGCCTTCACCAGGTCGCCGATGGACAGCAGCCCGAGCAGCTCGCCGTTCTCCACCACCGGCAGGTGGCGCAGGTGGCGTTCGGTCATGATGCCCATGCACTTGTCGACGTTCAGGTGAGTGTCTACGGTGATCACCGGTGCGGTCATCACCGCGCTGATCGGCGTGTCTTCCGAGTTGCGCCCCTTGAGCGCCAGGCGCCGGGCGTAGTCGCGCTCACTGAAGAAGCCGACCAGCTGATTGGCCTCCACCACCGGCAGGCCGCCGAGGTTCTTCTCCGCCATCAGGCGCAGTGCATCGATCACCAGCGCATCCGGGGCGATGGTGTAAACCTGCTGGTCCGCCTTGGCGTTCAACAGCTGAGCCACAGTCTTCATTCCTACCCCCTGTTCGTCGTTCACGGCGCGATGCCCGTGGTTCATAGAGAATCGTGGACGAATTGCGATCCGGCAAGGCCGGAAAGCGCCGTCCGCCGTCACGGGAGCGTCATCCTCCCGCGGCGCGACTTATACTGTGAATCCCTTCCCCGTTTCCCCCCACGAAAGACCGGCCATGACTGACGAAGACCTCGACCTCCACGAGCCCGAACACGAACACCTGCTGGACCTCGATGACGACCTCGACGGCCTGCTGGAGGAGGATGCGGCGTTCTTCGAGGACCCGCCGGGCGATCACGAGGAGGACGACGAGGACGCGGAGGAGTACCAGCCTGGCCTGGACGACGAGGATTGGTAGAGGACTGACCTTCGGACGATATCCGGGCGTCATGATTGGCTGGCAGAATGCTGGCCAGACAATAAAGAGAAAGCACCATGCGCAACGTCACGCTCGCCCTGGCCGTTTCCCTGCTCTGTGGATGTTCCTCGGACGTCCGCCGGGATGACCGCACCGCGCCCATTTCCCTCTACCGCGACACCCGCCACGTGATGGTGGTGAACTTCCAGCCCGACGCCACGGTGGCGGCCAACCCGCGCTGGGGCGCGCTGAAGGCCAGCTGGCGCGAGGCGCTACGCGACGAGGCGGGTTCGGCCGACTACCAGCTCACCGAGCAGGACGGCGAACCACGCGCCACCGACACCCTGTCCACCCTGGTGGTGATCGAGGTCGGCGCCGGCCACAACGCCAACAACCGTCCCGGCAGTGGCGACGAGGAGTGGGTCACCTCCACCGTGCGCTACCACGACGGCCTGACCGGCCAACTGCTCGCCTCGCGCCGCTACGAAAGCGAAGCCGACGGCGACCTGTTCACCTCGATGGGGTCCTCGGAGGTCAGTGCGGTGTCCGAGCAGATAGTCGACGAGATCACCAGCGCCTTGCTGGTTGCGCGCCCGTCCCGCAGCCTGCCGGCGCCTCTGCCCGCCACCACGCCGGCGCAGCCGCCTGAAGCGGTCCCGCAGCCGGTCTCGCCTACCGCGGCGGAAACCGTCGCCCACGTCTCCCGCCCGCTGAGTCAGGAACAGCAGCTGATGGAGCTGCAGCGACGCAACCTGCCGTACGAGGAATACCGCGACGAGTACCGGCGGATCATGGGGCGCTGAGGGTCGCCTGGAACGCAGAAGCCCGCACAGCGGCGGGCTTTCCGGGTCGGAGTCTCCAGGCTTCAGAGATCGAGCAGGTTGCTGTTCATCCGGTAGAGGATCGACATGAAACTCAGCAGCTCCTGCTCGGGAATGTTGCGGCACACCTGCTGCCAGGCGAGGTTGATGTCTGCGTTGATCTTGTCGTTGATCAGCTTGCCCTGCCGCGTCAGTGACAGGTAGATCTGCCGCAGGTCCGGGCCGGTCCTCTTCTGGATGGCTATGAGGCCGCTCTGCTCCAGGCGCGCCAGTGATCGCGTCAGGTTCTGGTGGGGCATGCCCAGCTGGTTCGCCAGGTCGTTCTTGGTGGCAAACCCATCTTCGCGCAGGTTATCGAGGATGATGCGATCGACGAAGGTGATGCCGACACTGTTGATGATCGGCTCAAGATACTTCTGCCAGAGTGCATGGTTGGTTCTCAGTAACTCGGTGAGTTGAGTGAGCTCTCTTTCCTTCATGCAGGCTCTCTTGATGCAGACTCTCTTGGCGCCGCTATTTGCCGATCATGGTTTCCACGCCGGTGATGAAGAGCGTTGCGCCGATGCAGGCCAGGACCAGGTAGGAAATCTGCTTGATTGCGCTCATGGCCTGCTCGCCCAGCCACTTCGATACCGGGACGCTGAAGTGGAACAAGCTACCCAGCACCGCTGTGACGGTCAAGGCAGCCAGGCTGACCGAGACCGGGCTGGCGGTCTCGCTGGTCAACCGGATGACCACCGAGATGGCGGCTGGCCCGGCGATGACGGGAATGCACAGCGGCACGACGGCGATATTGCTGCTTGGGCGCCGTGCGCTGTCCGACGGATCGTTGAGCCCCTGCAGGCAGGAGATCAACAGCGATAACCCGCCGGCGACCTGCAGCGAGGCGAGGGTGATCCCGAGCAGACGAAACAGCTCCATACCGAACCAGATGCAGATCAGCAGGGTAATGGCGACTGCCAGCGTGGTTTGCTTTCCGGTACGGCTTATATCGTCAGCGGGCATGCCCTGCGTGTAGGACGTGAAGATGGAAAACATCGTCAACGGATTGATGATGATGGCAATGCCACTCAGGCTCACCAGGTAGTTACGAAACATGGCGGGGGCTCGCTATCGAGGCGGATTGAGCTGCCGGTCAGTGCAACTGGTTCTTCAGGATTTCGCCGTTCTTGATGACCATCTGCACGTGCGTGCCTGCGGCATCGAAGAGGGAGAGATCCTGCAGCGGGTCCTGGTCCAGCACGATCAGGTCCGCCAGTGCGCCCGGTGCGACCACGCCGAGCTGGTCCTGCATGTTGAGCAGTTCGGCATTCACCCGCGTCGCCGATTGCAGGACGTCGTAGGGCGTATCGACCTGCGCCCGGAGTTTGAATTCATCGGTCTGGCAGCTATGGAACTCGCCCAGCAGGTCGGTGCCCAGGCCGATCTTCACCCCATGGCGACGGGCGATCCGCACCGCCTCCAGCGCCTGGCTTTGCACGTCTTTCAGCTTGATTAGCACCGAGTCGGGGATGCCCGCAGCCGGATTGCCAGCGTTCAGGATGAACGCGTTGTAGATCGATAGCGTCGGCACCAGAAATGCGTCGTGCTCGTGCATGATCTGGGCAGCCTCGGCATTGAGCAGGTTGCCGTGTTCGATGGAGCGGACCCCGCAGCGCACGCAGCGGATGATGGCGGCCGGCGAGTAGGCGTGGGCCATGACGTAGCTGTTGTAGCGCTCGGCCTCGTCGACGATCACCGACAGTTCGGCTTCGGAATACTGCAGGTTCTCGATCCGATCATTTGGCGAGGCGATGCCGCCGCCGGCCATGACCTTGATCTGCGAGGCGCCCATGCGGAACTGCTCGCGCACGGCCTTGCGCACGGCACTGAGGCCGTCGGCGATGACCGAGATAGTGGAACCGGTATGCAGGCTGCAGGCGCAGGTAAGCATCGGGCTGGACGGGTGACGGAAGTCGCCGTGCCCGCCGGTCTGGCTCAGGGCACGGCCACTCATGAACAGCCGCGGCCCGCGAATCACCTGGTTTTCGATAGCGCGCTTGATACCCGCATCGGCGCCCCCGGCATCGCGCACGGAGGTGAAGCCGCGAGCGAGCATGCTGTCGAGAAAGCTGAAGCTGCGCGCGTAGACGTAGCCGGGCAACTCGGTCTCCTGGTTCAGGTCCACCTGGCTGGCGGTGATATGGACATGGGCGTCGATCAGCCCAGGCATCAGGTACTTGCCGTTCAGGTCGATGCTGAGAGTGTCCTGAGGGGCGGGTTGGTGGGTTTCATGGAGGGAAAGGATTTTCGCCCCGCAGACGAGAACATCGCCTTTGTGCAGGCTGGGGTGCTTGCCGTCGAATATCTGGGCGTTCTTCAGAAGAATGTTCATGACTACCTCTTCGTGAGTTCTCCAGTACAACGGCTCAAAAACCTACGCCCGAGGAAAATTGAAAGCAATGCGTTCTAAATGGCCATGAGAATGATCTCAAGGTGCCGCGCTGGCTGGCTAAATCGTTGATTCGAGGGAAGGGATGGAGGCTGCTGAAGGCTGCCGGAACCGGGAGGCGCCGTGGTTTGTGTGAAGTCGCGCAACTTTTGCGGCAGACATGAAAAAGCCCGCCTGAGCGGGCCGTCATCGCCGACGTCGCGATGGGGATGCCGGGGGTTCCGAGTGGCTAGAACCAGCCGCCGCTCGACAGCTCCTGTTCGCAACTCTTGTACTGCGCGCCGTACACCGAGGCGCGCGTCTGGACCTTCTGCGACACGGTCTTCAGCCACGGCTTGGCGTCGTAGCTGCGCTGGCGGTAGCCGCCCCAGCCCTCGTGGTAGTTCAGGTACTGGCCATAGGCGTCCCACTTGGAGACGCGGTTCACGCTGTAGGTCTTGTTCATGTACCAGCCCATGAAGTCCAGCGCGTCGGCGAAGTCGTCGCGGTCGGCGCCCCAGCCGCCGGCTTCCTTCTTGTAGTCCGCCCATGTCTCGTCCTTGGCCTGGGCGTAGCCGTAGGCGGAACTGACCCGGCCCCAGGGAATGAAGCCGAGGAAGTAGTAACGCGGCGGCAGGGCGTCGTGCTTGAAGGAGGACTCCTGGTACATCATCGCCATGGGCACCTGGATCGTCCCGCCCCAGCGCTTTTGCACCTGCAGCGCCGCTTCATGCCATTTCGGCTTTTCGCGGAATATCTCGCAGAGGTTCTCGGGGTGCGCCGGAGGCTTGGTGGCGCAGCCGGCAAGGGTCAGCAGCAGGGCTGGCAGCAGGAGCCGGAGCATGGGCGGTTTGTCCTTTTCGCGCGCGATGGCGCAAGGCTTATACAGCCTCTGGTGGCGAAGAGGAATCGTCAGGTGTCGAGGGTCTTCCTGGAGGTGAACGCCGTCGGAAGGCCTGGCCTGCGTGGTGCTTGCCGGTAGAAACAGGAAAGCCCGCTCAGGGCGGGCTTTTCAGGTGGTTTCGCAGGCTGCCTGAAGCAACTCGAAACAAGGTAGATGGCGCACCAGGCGGGATTCGAACCCACGACCCCTGCCTTCGGAGGGCAGTACTCTATCCAGCTGAGCTACTGGTGCGTATGCCGCGGCTGGCGCGGCAGGCGGCAATCATACGCATCTCCCGTGCAGGCGTCCAATGCGGGTACGCTCGTTCATGATATCGAACGAAAACAGCCGCTTGTCGGTAGAAAACCTCCGAAAATCCGCTGCAAGCGGATACCTTCGTTGGTTTTGTCGAACGAGCTATTGCCCTTTGCAGTCGAGGGCCCTAGGATTCGTTTGAGATTTCAAACGCCTCCCCATCACAACAACAGGAGACCGGAGCATTGGCATCACACCAGCCGGCCATCAGCCTGCGGGATGACAGTCTTCCGTTGCACCCACCGCATGTCCCTTGTGACAGGTCTCCGTGCGGCTTCCGTCGATCAGCGTACCGGAAGGTTGTAGGGCAGTCGTACTCCTGGGCCGAGCCCGGGAATCTGTGCGTGAACGAGTTCAACCAGACCGGGCAATGACCCCGGCCTGCGTTTTTTCGTGTCCGCATGCCGAGCGAACTAAGAGCCGTTCGCCGGGCGTCGCCCCTTTTGCAGGGCGACATTCGCCTCCAGCGTCGATACTGATCGGCCGGAGCGAATGAACGGCAGAGACCGCGGTCTCTCCCATCCAGACAACAAGGCAGGCGGGGCTCGTGTCAGACCCGCCGTCCACAGGCTTTCCTCGAAAGGAGACAGGTCATGCAACTCAATGATGCCAAGCTGTTCCGCCAACAGGCTTACATTGACGGTTCCTGGGTCGACGCCGACAACGGCAAGACCATCAACGTGAACAACCCGGCCACCAACGAGATCATCGGCACCGTGCCGAAGATGGGCGCTGACGAAACCCGTCGTGCCATCGAAGCGGCCGACAAGGCCCTGCCGGCCTGGCGTGCGCTGACCGCGAAAGAGCGCGCCAACAAGCTGCGCAAGTGGTTCGACCTGATGATCGCGAACCAGGACGACCTGGCCCGCCTGATGACCATCGAGCAGGGCAAGCCGCTGGCCGAAGCCAAGGGCGAGATCGCCTACGCCGCCTCCTTCCTCGAGTGGTTCGGCGAAGAAGCCAAGCGCATCTACGGCGACACCATTCCGGGCCACCAGCCCGACAAGCGCATCATCGTGATCAAGCAGCCGATCGGCGTGACCGCGGCTATCACTCCGTGGAACTTCCCGTCCGCGATGATCACCCGCAAAGCCGGCCCGGCCCTGGCCGCCGGTTGCACCATGGTGCTCAAGCCCGCTTCGCAGACCCCGTACTCCGCCCTGGCCCTGGCCGAGTTGGCCGAGCGCGCCGGTATTCCGAAGGGCGTGTTCAGCGTCGTCACCGGCAGTGCCGGCGAGGTCGGCGGTGAGCTGACCAGCAACCCGATCGTGCGCAAGCTGACCTTCACCGGCTCCACCGAGATCGGTCGCCAGCTGATGGCCGAATGCGCCAAGGACATCAAGAAAGTGTCCCTGGAACTGGGCGGCAACGCTCCGTTCATCGTGTTCGACGATGCCGACCTGGACGCCGCCGTCGAAGGCGCGCTGATCTCCAAGTACCGCAACAACGGCCAGACCTGCGTCTGCGCCAACCGCCTGTACGTACAGGACGGTGTGTACGATGCCTTCGTCGAGAAGTTGAAGGTCGCCGTGGCCAAGCTGAACATCGGCAACGGCCTGGAGCAGGGCATCACCACCGGCCCGCTGATCGATTCCAAGGCAGTCGCCAAGGTCGAAGAGCACATCGCCGACGCCGTTTCCAAGGGCGCCAAGGTCCTCACCGGCGGCAAGCCGCACGCCCTGGGTGGCACCTTCTTCGAGCCGACCATCCTGGTCGACGTGCCGAAGTCCGCCCTGGTGTCCAAGGACGAAACCTTCGGCCCGCTGGCGCCGGTGTTCCGCTTCAAGGACGAGGCCGAAGTCATCGCCATGTCCAACGACACCGAGTTCGGCCTGGCTTCCTACTTCTACGCCCGCGACCTGGCCCGCGTGTTCCGCGTCGCCGAGCAGCTGGAATACGGCATGGTGGGTATCAACACCGGCCTGATCTCCAACGAAGTAGCGCCGTTCGGCGGCATCAAGGCCTCGGGCCTGGGCCGCGAAGGTTCGAAGTACGGCATCGAGGACTACCTCGAAGTCAAATACCTCTGCCTCGGCGGTATCTGATCCGTTTTTTCCGTGGGCGCGAGGTGGCAGGCAAGAGCTGACAGCCACCTTCGCGTCGGCGTTTTCCGGTGGTAGCACCGGACAACCCGTCCGGCGGGCCGCAAGTGCCACGACAGTCGATCATCGTATGCTGTCGTGTGTGGCTTCTCCCCGCTTTCATCCTTTGATCCGGTCGCCCGATGAGCGGCCACTGAGGAAGCTATGAGCAAAACCAACGAATCCCTGCTGCAACGTCGTCAGGCCGCCGTACCGCGCGGTGTAGGCCAGATCCACCCGGTCGTCGCCGAGCGCGCCGAGAACTCCACCGTGTGGGACGTCGAAGGTCGTGAGTACATCGACTTCGCCGGCGGCATTGCCGTTCTGAACACCGGTCACCTGCACCCGAAAGTGGTTGCCGCCGTTCAGGAACAGCTGACCAAGCTGACCCACACCTGCTTCCAGGTGCTGGCGTACGAGCCCTACATCGAGCTGGCCGAAGAGATCGCCAAGCGCGTTCCGGGCAACTTCCCGAAGAAGACCCTGCTGGTCACCTCCGGCTCCGAAGCCGTTGAAAACGCCGTCAAGATCGCCCGTGCCGCCACCGGCCGCGCTGGCGTGATCGCCTTCACCGGCGCCTACCACGGCCGTACCATGATGACCCTGGGCCTGACCGGCAAGGTCGTTCCGTACTCCGCTGGCATGGGCCTGATGCCGGGCGGCATCTTCCGCGCCCTGGCGCCGTGCGAACTGCACGGCGTGAGCGAAGACGAGTCGATCGCCAGCATCGAGCGCATCTTCAAGAACGACGCTCAGCCGCGCGACATCGCTGCCATCATCATCGAGCCGGTTCAGGGCGAAGGTGGCTTCTACGTCAACTCCAAGGCCTTCATGCAGCGCCTGCGCGCCCTGTGCGACGAGCACGGCATCCTGCTGATCGCTGACGAAGTACAGACTGGCGCTGGCCGTACCGGCACCTTCTTCGCCACCGAGCAACTGGGCATCGTTCCGGACCTGACCACCTTCGCCAAGTCCGTTGGCGGTGGTTTCCCGATCTCCGGTGTTTCCGGCAAAGCCGAAATCATGGACGCCATTGCTCCCGGCGGCCTGGGCGGCACCTACGCTGGTAGCCCGATCGCCTGCGCCGCGGCTCTGGCCGTGCTGAAAGTGTTCGACGAAGAGAAGCTGCTGGAGCGTTCGCAAGCCGTTGGCGAGAGCCTGAAAGCCGGTCTGCGCGACATCCAGGCCAAGCACAAGGTCATCGGCGACGTTCGTGGCCTGGGTTCGATGATCGCCATCGAGCTGTTCGAAGGCGGCGATCACAACAAGCCGGCCGCTGAACTGGTCAGCAAGATCGTGGTTCGTGCCCGTGAGAAAGGTCTGATCCTGCTCTCCTGCGGTACCTACTACAACGTGATCCGCTTCCTGATGCCCGTCACCATCCCCGACGCGCAGCTGGAAAAAGGCCTGGCCATCCTGGCCGAGTGCTTCGACGAACTGGCCTGAGCCTTACCGCTCTAACGGTTCAGAAGAAGGCCCGCGCAAGCGGGCCTTTTTTATGTGCGTTCTTTTCGTGTTTGTTTGTGTGAATTGTCCGCCGAAGTTGATGGCGCGCATGGGAAAGCTCGTGGGCTTTGGACTACGCTGCGCAGTATCCGAAGGCCGTTGGCCGGCGGCATCCGAAGGACCGGGCACGCGGCAGGGAAGGCTCAGGATCGGTTGTTTCCGCCCGCGACGGCATCTGTCCCGAACGAGGTGCGATCCATGAGCGTTTCTCCCGGCGTGCTGGTCGCTGCCAGCGACCCCTGGAGCCGCGAGCTGCTTGGCCAGCTGGTGCTGAGCGTGCGTTGCGACGCGAACGTCGAATTCTGCGAAGACGGTGACACGGCCATCGCGGCCTGCCGCCGGCATCCCTTCGCCCTGATCCTGGCCGAACGCGAACTGCCAGGCAGCGACGGCCTGGAATTGCTGCGCCATGTGCGTATGCGCCGCCGCGGGCCCGTTGCCCAGCCCTTCATCCTGATCAGCTCGAAGGCCGATGCCGCCAGCGTGCGCGCTGCCTTGCCGCTCGCGCCCACGGCCTACCTGGTCAAACCGTTCAACGCCGAGAACCTGCGCGAACGCCTGCGCTCGCTGCTGCTAGCGCCGGGGGAAAACGTCGTCTGCGAGCTGCCGACCCTGGAGCAGAGCCTGTCGCTGGAGCGCTTCCTGCAGACCGAGCGCGACGCCACCGAGGGTGCGCCACTGATGGGCGAGGTCGGTGCGGCGGTGAACCGCTGCATGGAGGCCAGCGACATCAACCTGGAGATGCTCGAACAGGAGTTCGGCCACGATCCGCAGATCACCGCCTGCCTGATCTCCGCCGCCAACAGCGCAGCGCGGCACGTCGGCATGCCCTGCCAGACGCTGATGCAGGCGCTGTCGCGCCTGGGCGTGGCGCAGGCGCTGAACCTGATGCTGGCAGTCGCGCTGCAGCGCGCCGCGACGCTCAATGACCTGCTGCTCAAGGAGCGTGCCGAGCGCTTCTGGGAGCTTTCCCGGCATACCGCCGACGCCGCCTTCGCGCTGGCCGAGTCCCTCGGTGCCGATGGCGACCGCTGCTTCACCGCCGGCCTGCTGCATTGCCTGGGCGATCTTGCGCTGCTGCGCAGCTTGCAGGACTGGCACAGCGCCGGGGGCGAGCTGAGCGAGGCGGATGTGGATAAGGCCCTGAAGGAGCACGGCGCGAGCTTCGGCTCTGCCTTGCGCACCCGCTGGCGCCTGCCGCTGGAGCTGCGCAACCTGATCGCCGCCGCCTACGCCATCGACAACGGCGTGTTCAGTCGCGAGGCATTGATCGTCAATCTTGCCGCCAGTGCGGCGCGCCTGCCGGAAGACGAACTGCCCAGGCTCAAGGACCACAAGGCCGCGCGCATGCTGCAACTGACGCCTGCGCAGTTGGGCTATCTGGGGCGGACCTGAGCGCTCAGGACTGCGTGTAGTAGTACTTCTTCGCCCAGGCGTAAGGGCGCTGCCGCTCGGCGCACCAGGTGGCGAAGTCGCCTTCGGGCTGTGCCGAGTAGGCCTGCCAGTCATCCAGCATCGCCGACAGCTGCACGGCTTCCGTGGTGGGGCGGGAGAACGGACTGGCGTCCGGTGCCTCGGCGATGAGTTGCGCCACCCGCTCCAGCGCTTCGCGCGCACGGGCCGGCTCCCCGATGAAGAAGCCCTCGTCCAGATGGTGCATCGCGTAGTCCGCGGCGCCCAGGGCGAAATCGATCAATCGGTAGCGAACAGCGACATCGTCCGGGCCGACCGCCAGCGCGCGGCGCAGGAGATCGCCATCATTCTGCAGCAGCCCCAGCCAGCGCAGCGGTGCGTGCGCCGTCGGTTCGCCGTCGATCCAGGCTTGCAGTGTCGGGAACAGGAAGCGCGTGAGCAGCGGCTGGGCAAGGAACTGGTGGGCTTCGCGGGTCTGGCTGTGCAGCGTGAGTATCTGCAGGCTCAGTTCGCGGGCTGGCAGGGAGTCGGGGGCAGGAGCATTGCGCAGGAATCCTTCGAGGGCGGCGAACGCCTCGCGACGCACGCCTCGACTCCGGGCGCGGGCGTAATCCGCCAGCGCCTGGAGGCCGGGCTGGCTCGCCAGTTCATCGGCGAGCCGCTCCAGTCCTTCGAAGTTTTCCTGGTTCCAGTAGTGCATGAACCGCTGTGCTTAGCGCGTGGCCAGCAGTTCCTTGCCGCGAGCGACGGCGGCGCGGACCTGGTTCGGCGCGGTGCCGCCGATGTGGTCGCGGGCGTTCACCGAGCCTTCCAGGGTCAGCACGGCGAACACGTCGTCGTCGATCTGGTCGCTGAACTGGCGCAGTTCGTCCAGGCTCATTTCGGCCAGGTCCTTGCCGCTGTCCACGCCGTACTTCACGGCGTGGCCGACGATTTCGTGGCAGTCGCGGAACGGCAGGCCACGGCGCACCAGGTAGTCGGCGAGGTCAGTGGCGGTGGAGAAGCCGCGGCGGGCCGCTTCGCGCATGATCTCGCGCTTGGGCTTGATCGCCGGAACCATGTCGGCGAAGGCGCGCAGGCTGTCGCGCAGGGTGTCGGCGGCGTCGAACAGCGGTTCCTTGTCTTCCTGGTTGTCCTTGTTGTACGCCAGCGGCTGGCCCTTCATCAGGGTCAGCAGGCCGGCGAGGTGGCCGAACACGCGGCCGGACTTGCCACGCACCAGCTCCGGAACGTCCGGGTTCTTCTTCTGCGGCATGATCGAGGAGCCGGTGCAGAAGCGGTCGGGCAGGTCGATGAACTGGAACTGGGCGCTGGTCCAGAGCACCAGCTCTTCGGAGTAGCGCGACAGGTGCATCATCGCGATCGAGGCGGCAGCGCAGAATTCGATGGCGAAGTCACGGTCGGATACGCCGTCCAGCGAGTTGCCGGAGATCGCTTCGAATCCCAGCAGTTCGCAGGTGATGGTCCGGTCGATCGGGTAGGTGGTGCCCGCCAGCGCGGCGCTGCCCAGAGGCATGCGGTTGGCGCGCTTGCGGCAGTCCACCAGGCGCTCGTAGTCGCGGCTGAGCATTTCGAACCAGGCCAGCAGGTGATGGCCGAAGGTCAC
Organism: Pseudomonas sp. LABIM340; assembly: GCF_040017195.2. Lineage (NCBI taxonomy): Bacteria > Pseudomonadati > Pseudomonadota > Gammaproteobacteria > Pseudomonadales > Pseudomonadaceae > Pseudomonas > Pseudomonas sp. LABIM340. The sequence continues at coordinate 305,266 of NZ_CM200227.1, forward strand.
CGGCTGCGCGGTCTGCAGGTGGGTGAAGCCGGGCATGATGGTGTCGGCTTCGGCTTCCGCCAGGCCCAGCAGGCCCTGCTGCAGGCGGGTGATTTCGGCGAGGATCAGGTCGATCTCGTCGCGCAGCCACAGGCGGATGTCGGTGGCCACCTGGTCGTTGCGCGAACGGCCGGTGTGCAGCTTCTTGCCGGTGACGCCGATGCGGTCGGTCAGACGCGCCTCGATGTTCATGTGCACGTCTTCCAGGTCGACGCGCCAGTCGAAGGTGCCGGCCTCGATCTCGCTCTGGATCTGCTTGAGGCCGTCGATGATGGTGTCGCGCTCGGCGTCGCTCAGCACGCCGACCTTGGCCAGCATGGTGGCGTGGGCCATGGAGCCCATGATGTCGTGGCGATAGAGGCGCTTGTCGAAGTCGACGGAAGCGGTGAAGCGGGCGACAAAGGCATCGACGGGCTCGCTGAAACGGCCGCCCCAGGACTGGTTGGTCTTCTCTACGCTCATGGATCTCTCTCGCTGAAACGGGCAGGCGCGGCGCGCGGCCTGCATGAAGGGCAAAGTGCGACGATAATAGCAGGCTGAAGGACAAAACCGGCGGCGCTTTGGCGGGTTGCGGCGGGGGAGTGGCGGTGAATCGTCGCAGGTCCCGTGCCGATCTTTGCGCTGCCCGACAATTCCTGGCTTTTGGTCGCACGCGGCGCTTGCCGCCGTGCAGGCGCTTACGGAAACTGCGTCGATGCCCAGACTGACGAAGACCGGCGACAAGCCGGCGCCCAACGAAGACTACTTCATCCCCGAACTCTGCCAGCCCGAAGCGCTGTTCAGCCTGGTGCTGCTCGCCGAGTTGCTGGTGCTCGTGCTGGTGCTCGCCGAGCCGATGACCCCCAGCTTCAACTGGGTGCGCCTGGCCCTGTCCTCGCTGTTCGTGCAGTGGATCGTGCTGCTCTCGGCCGGCCTGTTGTGCCAGTTGCGGCCGTTCATGGCGCGCTGGCCGGCCTGGTTCTCCGGCCTGCTCAGCTGTGTGCTGGTGGTCCTGCTGACGCTGGCCTGCACCTGGGTGGCGGATTATTTCTCCCTTGGCGGGCCCATGAGCCGCACCGGCGAGGTCAACCTCTACCTGCGGCATGCGTTGATTGCGCTCATCATGTCCACGCTGTTGCTACGCTATTTTTATCTGGTGAGCCAATGGCGACGGCAGGAGCAGGCTGAACTGCGGGCGCGGATCGAATCGCTGCAGGCGCGCATCCGTCCGCACTTCCTGTTCAACAGCCTCAACAGCATCGCCAGCCTGATCGAGATCGATCCGGGCAAGGCCGAGCTGGCGGTGCTGAATCTTTCGGACCTTTTCCGCGCCAGCCTGGCCAAACCTGGAACATTAATTTCCTGGGGAGAGGAACTTGAGCTGGCCAGACGCTATCTTTCCATTGAGCAGTTCCGTCTTGGCGACCGGTTGCAGATGGACTGGCAGGTGAGCGGCGTGCCCGACGGCGTGCCGATTCCCCAGCTGACGCTGCAGCCGTTGCTTGAGAACTCATTGATTTATGGCATCCAGCCGCGCATCGAAGGCGGTCTGGTGAAAGTTGAGGCGGACTACCGTGACGGTGTGTTCCAGCTCTGCGTGAGCAACCCGTACGACGAATCGACCGAGACGCTGCCCACGAAGGGGACCAAGCAGGCCCTGCAGAATATTGCAGCGCGACTTGCGGCACTTTTCGGGCCAAAAGCTAGTCTCACCGTCGAGCGCCGTGACGGACGGCACTTCACCTGTCTACGCTATCCATGTGCGCGTCTCATGCAGGAAGCCTGAGCTTATGAATGTCCTGATCGTCGATGACGAACCCCTGGCGCGAGAGCGCCTGGCCCGGCTGGTGGGGCAACTGGACGGCTATCGCGTCCTCGAGCCATCCGCCAGCAACGGCGAAGAAGCGCTGACGCTGATCGACAGCCTGAAGCCGGATATCGTCCTGCTGGATATCCGCATGCCCGGCCTGGACGGGCTTCAGGTGGCCGCCAAGCTGTGCGAGCGTGAAGCCCCGCCGGCGGTGATCTTCTGTACCGCCCATGATGAATTCGCCCTGGAGGCGTTCCAGGTCAGTGCGGTCGGCTACCTGGTCAAACCGGTCCGCAGCGAGGACCTGGCCGACGCCCTGAAGAAAGCCTCGCGGCCCAATCGCGTGCAGCTGGCGGCGCTGACCAAGCCCCCGGCCGCCGGCGGTCCCGGCCCGCGCAGCCACATCAGCGCGCGGACCCGCAAAGGGATCGAGCTGATTCCGCTGGAAGACGTGATCTTCTTCATCGCCGACCACAAGTACGTGACCCTGCGCCACGCGGGCGGCGAAGTGCTGCTGGACGAACCGCTGAAGGCGCTGGAGGACGAGTTCGGTGACCGCTTCGTGCGCATCCACCGCAACGCGCTGGTCTCCCGCGAGCGCATCGAGCGCCTGCAGCGCACTCCGTTGGGGCACTTCCAGCTGTACCTGAAAGGACTCAATGGCGACGCGCTGACCGTCAGCCGCCGCCATGTCGCCGGTGTCCGGCGACTCATGCATAACCTGTAGCGACACAGTGCCGCAGCGCCTGAAGCCCGGGGGGCGGCCCCCGGGCTTTTCGTTTGCGTGAGCTGTTATCATGCGGGCACTTTCTTGCACGCTTCCTTTGCCTGGAAATGCCCATGTCTCGCGAAATCCGTATCGCCACGCGCCAGAGCGCCCTGGCACTCTGGCAGGCCGAATACGTCAAGGCCCGCCTGGAACAGGCCCACCCCGGCCTGACCGTGACCCTCCTGCCGATGACCAGTCGCGGCGACAAGCTGCTGGACGCGCCGCTGGCGAAAATCGGCGGCAAGGGCCTGTTCGTCAAGGAACTGGAAACCGCCCTGCTGGACAACGAAGCGGACATCGCCGTGCACTCCATGAAGGACGTGCCGATGGACTTCCCCGAAGGCCTGGGCCTGTACTGCATCTGCGAACGCGAAGACCCGCGCGACGCCTTCGTTTCCAACACCTACGCGAGCCTTGACGACCTCCCGGCCGGCAGCGTGGTCGGCACTTCCAGCCTGCGCCGCCAGGCCCAACTGCTGGCCAGCCGACCGGACCTGCAGATCCGCTTCCTGCGCGGCAACGTCAACACCCGCCTGGCCAAGCTCGATGCCGGCGAGTACGACGCGATCATCCTCGCCGCCGCCGGCCTGATCCGTCTCGGCTTCGAAGACCGCATCCGCTCCTCCATCAGCGTCGAAGCCAGCCTGCCGGCCGGCGGCCAGGGCGCGGTGGGCATCGAGTGCCGCACCGCCGACGCGGAGATCCACGCCCTGCTGCAACCGCTGCATCACCGCGAGACTGCCCTGCGCGTCACTGCCGAGCGCGCGCTGAACAAGCGCCTCAATGGCGGCTGCCAGGTGCCCATCGCCTGCTACGCCATCCTCGAAGGCGACCAGCTGTGGCTGCGCGGCCTGGTCGGTCAGCCCGACGGCACCGAACTGTTGCGTGCCGAAGCCCGCGCGCCCTTCTCCGAAGCTGAAACCCTCGGCGTGAAGGTCGCGGAAGACCTGCTGGGCCAGGGCGCCCAGGAAATCCTCGACGCGGTCTACGGCGAGGCCGGTCACCCGTGAGCCGCTGGCGGCTGCTGCTGACCCGTCCGGAAGAGGATTGCGCGGCGCTCGCCGCCAGCCTCGCCGAACACGGCATCCACGGCGACTGCCTGCCCCTGCTGGCGATCACGCCACGCGAAGAGACACCGGTGGAGCGCAGCCTGATCCTTGACCTGGACCGCTACTGCGCGGTTATCGTGGTCAGCAAGCCCGCGGCGCGCCTGGGCCTGGAGCGGCTCGACCGCTACTGGCCGCAACCGCCGCTGACCCAGCGCTGGTTCACCGTCGGCGCCGCCACGGCGGCTATCCTCGAGGACTACGGTCTGGATGTGGTCTGCCCGCAGGATGGCGACGACAGCGAAGCCCTGCTGGCTCTGCCGGAGTTCGAGCAGGCCCTGCAGGTGCATGATCCGAAGGTGTTGATCATGCGCGGCGAGAGTGGCCGAGAATTCCTTGCCGAGCGCCTGCGCGGCCAAGGCGTGGTGGTCGACTATCTGGAACTCTACCGGCGCGAAATGCCGGCTTACCCCCCGGGCGAATTGCTGCGACGAATCCAGGGGGAGCGTTTGAACGCCATCGCGGTCAGTAGTGGGCAGGGGCTGGAGCACCTGCGCCAGCTGGCGGCGGAGGATTGGCCGCAAGTCAGCGCCATGCCGTTGTTCGTGCCCAGCCCGCGGGTGGCTGAGCAGGCGCGGGAGATGGGGGCGCTGCAAGTAATCGATTGCCGGGGCGCAAGCCCGGCGGCATTAATGGAAGCGTTGAGAAGCGCCGACTAGAACAATTTCCGAGCGAAGGATGGATCTGTGAGCGAAGCCGTCACTCCCCAAGAGACTTCACCAACATCGTCCAGTCCGGCCGCCGCGCCGGCCCCGCGCAAGGGCGGCACAGGCATCGCCCTGCTGGCCCTGCTGGTCGGCGCCGCCGGCCTCGCCGCAGGTGGCTGGGGCGTCTGGCAGGTCCAGCAGCTCAGGGGCGCCGAGCAACAACGCGCCGCGCAACTGGAAGATGCCCGCGCCCAGGCGCAGGGCGTGCAGAACGCCAACGCCGAGCTGAACAAGCGCCTGGATACCCTGCCCAACGCCGACGAGCTAGAAGCCCGCCGCCGCCTCGTGGTGGAGCTGCAGGGCGACCAGCAGCAGCTGGCCAAGCAGGTCAAGCAGGTGCTGGGGCAGAGCCGCCAGCAGTGGCGCCTGGCCGAGTCCGAGCATCTGCTGCGTCTGGCCGCACTGCGTCTCTCCGCGCTGCAGGACATCGACAGCGCCACCGAGCTGGTCCAGGGCGCGGATGACATCCTTCGTGTGAACAACGATCCGGGCGCCTTCGCCGCGCGCGCGCAACTGGCCAAGAGCCTCGAAGCGCTGCGCGCGCTGCCGCGTCCGGACCGCACCGGGTTGTTCCTGCAACTGGGCGCGCTGCGCGACCAGGCTGCGCAGCTGCAACCGCTGAACCCAGCGTTCAAGCCCTCCGAGGGCGGTACCGGCCCGAGCACTGCCTGGGGCGATGGCAGCAGTACCTGGGACCAGTGGTGGGAACGCATTTCGCGTTACGTGCGCATCGATTTCAACGCCGGGCAGGACATCCGCCCATTGCTTTCCGGCCAGCAACTGGACCGTGTCCGCCTCGCCCTGAGCCTTGCCCTGGAGCAGGCGCAGTGGGCCGCGCTGAACGGCAAGCAGGACGTCTACGAGCAGGCGCTGAAGCAGGCCAAGCAGATCGTCGCCGACTTCTTCAACGCCGACCTCGCCGACAGCCGCGCGCTCGTCACGCGCCTGGATGAGCTGAGCGGCCAGGCCGTCACCGTGCAGACGCCGGACCTCGGCCCGGCCCTGAGTTCGCTGCAGGCTTACCTGTCGCGCCGCGAGAATGCGGTGCAGCAGCAGGAGGCGGTGGCGCCCGACGCGGGGACTCAGCCATGAGCCGCTTCTACGTCCTGATCCTTGCCGTGGTCCTGGCGGCCACCCTGGTCGGGTTGGCTGTCGCCGAGCAGTCCGGCTATGTGCTGATCGCCTACAAGAGCTTCCGCTACGAATCCAGCCTGTGGACCTTCCTCGCGCTGCTGGTGGTGCTCTGGGTGCTCTACCTCGCCGTGCGCCTGGTGCTGCGCCTGCTCGGCGTCTCCGGCCGCGTGGTGAATCCCTGGTCGCGCTTCAACCGTCGCCGTCGCTCGCAACTGGCCGAGGAACACGGCCAGCGTGATCTCGCCGAAGGCCACTGGGCGCAGGCGCTGCGTCACCTGCGGCGGGCTGCCGAGCTGAGCGACCGCCCGCTCCCGCATTACCTGGGCGCCGCCCGCGCGGCCAACGAGCTGGGCAAGACCGAGGAGTGTGACGAGCTGCTGGACCGCGCGCAGGAGCGCGAGCCCGGCTCCGAACTTGCGGTCGGCCTGACCCGTTCCCAACTGCTGATCAACCGGGGTGACTTCACCCGCGCCCGCGTGGTGCTGGACAAGCTGCACCAGGATCACTCACGTCATCCGACCGTGCTGCGCCTGCTCCAGCAGCTCTACGTCAGCCTCCACGACTGGCAGGCGCTGTGCGTGCTGTTGCCCGAGCTGCGCAAGGAGCGCGTGCTGCAGAACGCCGAGCTGGCGGACCTTGAGCGCCGCACCTGGATGGCCGCGCTGGGCGAGGCGGGCGAGCAGGGCATCGGCCAGGGCGAAAGCAGCTTGCAGCCGCTGACCCAGCGCTGGCAGAACGTGCCCTCCAACCTTCGCGCGCAGCCGCCGCTGGTGGCTGCCTACGCCGAGCAGCTGCTGCGCCTGGGCGCGCCGGAAGAGGCCGAGGACGTGCTGCGCAAGGCGCTCAAGGAAGGCTACGACAGCCGTCTGGTACACCTCTATGGCCGCGCCCGTGGCCGCGATGGCGCACATCAGCTGAAGACCGCCGAAGGTTGGCTGAAGCAGCATGGCGACGATCCCGAGCTGCTGCTGACGCTCGGCCGCCTGTGCCTGCAGAACAAGCTGTGGGGCAAAGCGCGCGAGTACCTGGAAGCCAGCCTGGCTCGCCAGCGCAGCGCGGAAACCTGCGCCGAACTGGCGCGCCTGCTGGCGCAGCTGGGTGAAGTGGAGCGCAGCAACCAGCTGTTCCAGGAAGGTCTCGGCCTGCTGGCTCCGCCTGTTTCACTGCCGGTAGCCGTGCGCGCCTGATCCTGTCGGGGGCAATGAAAACGGCGCCTTGGGCGCCGTTCTCGTTTTCAGGGTTTGCCGTAGCGGATGCGGTAGATCGCGCCGTTCTGGTCATCGCTGACCAGCAGCGAGCCGTCCGGCGCCACCAGCACGTCCGCCGGCCTTCCACTGACCCCGCCATCCTTGTCGAGCCAGCCTTCGGCGAACACGCTCTGGCGCTTCAGCGTGCCGTCCTCATTGAGCTCGATCCGCGCCACGCGGTAGCCGGTCTTCTGTGTGCGGTTCCACGAGCCGTGCTCGGCGATGAACAGGTTGTTGCGGTACTCGGCGGGGAACTGCTCGCCGGTGTAGAAGCGCAGCCCCAGCGCGGCGACGTGCGGGCCGAGCTTGGCCACGGGAGGCGTGAATGCGGAGCAGGGTTTCCTGCCCTCCTCGGGATCGGCGATGTCGCCCTGGTGGCAGTCGGGATAGCCGAAGTCCTCGCCCACCTTGCTGACCTTGTTCAGCTCGTCATCGGGCTTGTCGTCGCCGAGCATGTCGCGTCCGTTGTCGGTGAACCACAGCTGCCTGGTCTGTGGATGCCAGGTGAAGCCGACGGTGTTGCGGATGCCGTAGGCGACCACTTCCCGCGCGCTGCCATCGGCGTTCATGCGCTGCAGGTTGGCGTATTGCTCGCGGTCCGGGCGGCAGATATTGCACGGCGCGCCGACGGGTACGTAGAGCTTGTCGTCCGGGCCGAAAGCGATGAATTTCCAGCCGTGCGCTGTCTCCTTCGGAAACTGTGCCGGCAGTTCTTCGGCCTTGGGAGGTGCGTCGAGGTGCGCTTCGATGTCGCGCAGCACGACGATGTGGTTGATCGACGACACATACAGGTCGCCCTTGTGGAAGGTCACGCCCACAGGCATCTGCAGGCCATCGACGAGCGCTTTCACCTGGCCGTCGGGCTTCACCGCGTAGACCTTGTTGGCAGAGCGACTGCCCACGAACAGCGTGCCTTTTTCGCCCCAGGCCATGGCGCGGGCGCCCGGCACCTGGTCGGTGAGCAGGCTGATGTGGAAGCCTTCAGGGAGTCGGATCTGACTGAGGTCGGTGGCGGCTATGGCCGGCGCTGCTGTCAGGGAAAGCACCGAGCAAAGTAGGAAATGACGACGCATGGCAGGAATTCCCGGATGAGTGCCACGGCCAGTCTAGACACTCGCCTTGAACTGATCGCCGTGTTTCCACTACCGTAGCGGCCTTTCGTGCAACAGCGCTTTTCAGCGGAGCCGCCATGAACCTGGCCAGCCCTCGTTCCCTGTTCTTCCTTGCTTTCCTCGCCTGCGTCGCCTTGCTCGGTACAGGCTTCTACCTGCAGTACGTGGTCGGGCTGGAGCCCTGCCCGCTGTGCATCCTGCAGCGCATCTTCTTCGCCGGTTGCGGGCTGTTCTCGCTGATCGCCGCGCTGCACGGCCGTGCGCCGCGTGTTTACTCGGTGCTGATCCTGCTCAGCGCCCTGGGTGGTGCCGGCACCGCAGGCCGTCAACTCTGGCTGCAGACCCTGCCGCCGGACCAGCTGCCGTCCTGCCTGCCGCCGCTGGATTTCATGCTCGAGAGCATGCCCTACACGCAGATCCTCTACACCATGTTCCACGGTTCGGCCGACTGCGCCGAGGTCACCTGGACGCTGCTCGGCATGAGCATCGCGGAGTGGAGCCTGCTGGCCTTCATCGGCTTCGCCCTGTTCGCCATCGTGCAGTTCTTCCGCCGCCGCGGCTGAGCGTCGCATCTCAATTTGCCATGGCCTGCGCCTCTTCGGCGCAGGCCAGAGGCGTCGCGGTCTGTCGATTAAACGCTCGTATGAATTTTCCCGTTGCCGGTGTCTTGAAGGCGATAACGGGCGGGCATACTCTGGTTTTCCACTCCGTCGGAAAGCCGCCGCCGAACAAGCTTCATACATCGCGGACGTCGAGAATCGACAGAATATTGTCCCGGGGCGGACCTAGCCGGGACGGCGAAAGGGAAGTGAGGACAACATGCTCGAGAGCTGCCGTAATGCCCAGGAACGTTGGGGAGGCGTACACCAGCTGATCGACCGCTGGTTGCGGGATCGACATGAGTTGGTCCGGGCATTCGATTCCCTGGACGGTGTCCAGGCGCCGAAGACCAACGCCGAAAACCTCCAGAGCTTCTGCCAGCTCCTGCTCGACTACGTGTCGGCGGGACACTTCGAAGTCTACGAACAGCTGATGAACGAGGCGCAGGCCTTCGGAGATACGCGCGGCCTGGAACTGGCCAAGCAGATCTACCCGCGCCTGGAAACCATCACCGCCAACGCGCTGAACTTCAACGACCGCTGCGACAACGGCGATTGCCGCGAAGGCACCTGCCTGACCAGCGAACTGAAGAGCCTGCGCCAGCAACTGCACGAACGCTTCGAGCTGGAAGACTGCCTGATCGAGGTACTGCACAACTCCCACGAGCAGAAAGCCGTCACGGCCTGATCGTCGAGTTGCCCGACAACGGCGCGAGCGCTTCAGGCGATCGCGCCGTTTTCGTTTCCGCATGGAGTTCGTGTCGTCCATGCCGATCGCGGACGGAGTCCGCTCTTGCTCAAGGTTCAACCCTGTGTGGAAGCGGGACTCTGTCCGCGATGTTTCGAGCCTCGAACCTTGATCGCGCAACACCGAAAAACTCGCGCCGTTCGGCAGCTTGCAGTTGTGATCGCGCAGTCTTTTTTGCGCGATGAATCGCTGCTGAAAACGGGCCGCAATGATGACTGCGAAGGCGTGCTCGCGAGAGCACTTCCACGGTGTCGTGATCGCGATTCTCGTGTCGTGTTGGCGCGCCGCGAATGACTGCCGGTCCGCCTTCGTCGGTACTGCTGCGTGTTGCGCGAAAGGCTCTGCGACGGGCGTTTGCGGCCAGCTCTGAAAATTTATTTTTCACCCTCAAACGCCCGCGCCACGGGCGTTTGCGCTGCCTGGCCGATTGCGCCAACGGAACCAAGTGCGTAGGCCAGCGTCATTGAGGGAGTGAAAAAACGCGCCTTCGCGCACTGCTGAAAACCCCTGAAGCCAATGCCTGCTGCGGCCTGCAGCACCATAGGGACATTGGCGAGAGGCCATCAGCGGGGCTAGTATGGGCGCAACCACGTCCGCCAGGAGGCACGTCATGTCGGCCAACAAGAAACCCGTCACTACCCCTCTGCACCTGCTGCACCAGTTGTCCAACAGTCTGATCGAACACCTCGAAGGTGCCTGCAAGCAGGCGCTCGTCGACTCCGAAAAGCTGCTCGCCAAGCTCGAGAAACAACGCGGCAAGGCTCAGGAGAAGCTGCACAACGCACGCACCAAGCTGCAGGACGCGACCAAGGCCGGCAAGGCGAAGGCGCAGGCCAAGGCCAAGTCGAGCATCGCTGAGCTCGACGGCGTGCTGGATGTTCTGAAGAACCGCCAGACTGAAACCCGTGCCTACATCGCCAACCTCAAGCGCGATGTGCAGGAGAGCCTCAAGCTCGCCCAGGGCGTGACCAAGGTGAAGGAAGCCGCAGGCAAATCCCTCGCTACCCGCAAGCCGGCTGCCGCCGCTGCCAAACCGGTTGCCAAGGCTGCCGCCAAACCGGCCGCTAAACCCGCTGCCAAACCGGCTGCCAAGCCCGCCGTGAAAGCTGCCGCCAAGCCTGCTGCGAAGCCGGCCGCCAAGGTTGCCGCTGCCAAGCCTGCTGCCGCGAAAGCTGCTGCCAAGCCCGCCGCCAAACCGGCTGCCAAGGTTGCCGCTAAACCGGCCGCCAAGCCTGCCGCGAAGCCCGCTGCCGCTGCCAAACCGGCTGCCAAGCCGGCAGCCAAACCCGCTGCCAAGCCTGCTGCCGCTGCTGCCAAACCGGCCGCCAAGCCTGCCGCTAAACCGGCTGCGAAGCCTGCTGCGAAAGCCGCCGCCAAGCCGGCAGCCAAACCCGCTGCCGCTGCTGCCAAACCGGCCGCCAAGCCCGCCGCTAAACCGGCTGCCAAGCCTGCTGCGAAAGCCGCTGCCAAACCTGCAGCGAAGCCGGCCGCCAAGCCTGCTGCCGCCAAGCCCGCCGCTGCCGCCAAACCGGCAGCCAAGCCTGCCGCCAAGCCCGCTGCCGCTGCCAAACCGGCTGCCAAGCCCGCCGCTAAACCGGCTGCCAAGCCGGCCGTGAAAGCCGCTGCCAAGCCGGCCGCAAAACCAGCCGCCAAGCCTGCTGCGGCCAAGCCTGCCGTCGCTGCAAAACCGGCCGCTCCGGCTGCCCCGAGCGCACCGGCTGCCCAGCCGACCGCTCCGGCCGCTACTCCGGCTGCCAGCTCCACTCCGGCACCGGCTGCTCCGGCCAGCAGCACCTCCTCCAGCGCTTCCTAAGGCTCAGGAGAGGCTCGCCGCGATGCGCAGGGTTTCCCGCGCATCGCGGCGCAAGCCGCCCGCTTCACCTGCCGCGGCTTCCAGCCAGCGCGCCAGGTCCTCCGCTTCACCCCGTGGCCAATCCTGCGCCACTGTCTCCAGTCTCCCCAGCAGCACCTTTTCCGCTTCCAGCTCGAGCTGTTTGACCAGCTCGCGCAATGGCGCCAGCTGCGCATCCTGCAGCGCCGATTCCCGCCAGCGCTGACGCAGCGAACGCAAAGGCACAACCACCTCTTCGCGCCACCCCTGCGCGGTGTTTTCCAGCTCGCTCATTCGCGCCGCCGCGAAGGCCACGCCAGTGCCGCCCAGCCACGCCGCAGCGAGCACCAGGCAGACATCCGCGCCGCCTTCCTGCAGGGTCAGGCAAGCCGCCTCAACCCCAGGGCGGGCGTAGAGTTTCAGTGCATACGACCAGACATCATCAGACATAGAGCACCCACAGCGATTGCCAGGCGAAGCTGATAAACTCCGCCGCCATGATTCGACTACAAAATCTTACGCTACAGCGTGGCCCCCAGCGCTTGCTGGAAGGTGCCGAACTCACCCTGCACGCCGGACAGAAAGTCGGCCTGATCGGCGCCAACGGCGCCGGCAAGTCGAGCCTGTTCGCCCTGCTGCGCGGCCAGCTCGGCCAGGACGCCGGCGACGGCTACCTGCCCGCCGACTGGCGTATCGCGCACATGCGCCAGGAGGTCGATACCCTCGACCGCCTCGCGGTCGACTACGTGCTCGACGGCGACGTGCACCTGCGCAAGATCCAGGCGGACCTCGCCGCGGCGGAAGACGCCCACGACGGCACCGCCCTGGCGCGCCTGCACAGCGAGCTGGACAGTGCCGACGGATACACCGCCGATGCCCGCGCGCGCAAGCTGCTGGCCGGCCTGGGCTTCACCTCCGAGCAGATGGACCGCCGCGTCGGTGACTTCTCCGGTGGCTGGCGGATGCGCCTGAACCTGGCTCAGGCGCTGATGTGCCCGTCCGAACTACTGTTGCTCGACGAACCCACCAACCACCTCGACCTCGACGCGATTCTCTGGCTGGAAGAGTGGCTCAAGGGTTACCCGGGCACGCTGCTGCTGATTTCCCACGACCGCGACTTCCTTGACGCCGTGGTGGACAACATCGCCCACCTCGAACAGCGCAAGCTGACCCTGTACCGCGGTGGCTACTCGGCCTTCGAGCGCACCCGCGCCGAACGCCTTGCCCAGCAGCAACAGGCGTACGAGAAGCAGCAGACCCAGCGCGCGCACATGGAGAAGTACATCGCCCGCTTCCGCGCCCAGGCCACCAAGGCCCGCCAGGCGCAGAGCCGGATCAAGGCGCTGGAACGCCTGGAAGAACTGGCGCCGGCCCACGTCGACTCGCCCTTCGACTTCGTCTTCCGCGAGTCCGACAAGATCTCCAGCCCGCTGCTCAATCTCTCCGAGGCCCGTCTGGGCTACGGTGAGAGGACCGTGCTGGAGAAGGTCAAGCTGCAGCTGGTGCCCGGTGCGCGCATCGGCCTGCTCGGCCCCAATGGCGCGGGCAAATCGACCCTGATCAAGACCCTCTCCGGCGACCTGTCGCTGCTGTCCGGCGAGCTTGCCCGTGGCGAGAACCTCGCCATCGGCTACTTCGCCCAGCACCAACTCGACTCGCTGGACCCCAAGGCCAGCCCGCTGCTGCACCTGGCGCGCATCGCCCCGGCCGAGCGCGAGCAGACGCTGCGCGACTTCCTCGGCGGCTTCGACTTCCGCGGCGAGCGCTGCGACGAGCCGGTGCTGAACTTCTCCGGTGGCGAAAAGGCGCGCCTGGCCCTGGCACTGATCGCCTGGCAGAAGCCCAACCTGCTGCTGCTCGACGAACCGACCAACCACCTCGACCTGGAAATGCGCCTGGCGCTGACCCTGGCGCTGCAGGAGTTCTCCGGCGCCGTGGTGGTGGTGTCGCACGATCGTCACCTGCTCAAGAGCACCACCGACGAGTTCCTGCTGGTGGCCGACGGGCGCATCCAGGAGTTCGACGGCGACCTCGAGGACTACGCCCGCTGGCTGGTGGACTTCCGTGCGCGGCAGACGCCGTCCGCGCCTGCTGCCCCCGCTGGCGACAAGACCGACAAGCGCGCCCAGCGCCAGGCCGCCGCCGCTCTGCGTCAGCAGCTGGCGCCGCACAAGCGCGAAGCGGACAAGCTGGAGAAGGAACTGGGCAAGGTCCACGAGCAGTTGGCCGAGCTGGAGCAGCGCCTGGGCGACAGCGCGCTCTACGAGTCCTCGCGCAAGGATGAGCTGCGTGATCTGCTGGCCCGCCAGGCGACCCTCAAGGGCCGCGAAAGCGAGCTGGAAGAGTCCTGGCTGATGGCCCTGGAAACCCTCGAAGAGTTGCAGCGCCAGCTCGAGGCCAGCGAGTGATGGATGACGTGAACCTGCTGGTGGCGTGGAGCGAACCGCTGCTGCGCGGCGGGCAGATCATCCTCGTCCTGCTGCTGGCGTGGCTGGTGCAGCGCGTGGTGACGCGCGCCGTGAGCCGGCTCGGCGAGCGCTACCCGATGCCGCCGGAGCTGCTGCTGCCGCTGCGCGGCGGCCTGCGCTGGCTGATCATGGGCTCGGCGGTGATGCTGGTGCTGGAGCGCCTGGGCGTCTCCGCCGATGTGCTCTGGGCTGCGCTGACCGGCTTCGCCGCTGTCGCGGCAGTGGCCTTCTTCGCCATCTGGAGCGTGCTCTCCAACCTGTTCTGCGCGCTGATGATCTTCACCATGGGCCCGTTCCGCCTGGGGGACCGCGTGGAAGTCATCGAGTCCGCCGACAAGCCCGGCGTGAAGGGCCGGGTGATCGCGATCAACCTGCTCTATACCACCCTGGAAGAAGTGGCTGAGGACGGCACCCCCGGCGCGCTGCTGCAGGTGCCGAACAACCTGTTCTTCCAGAAGGCCATCCGCCGCTGGCGCGGCCCGAATTTCCCCACCACCCCCTGACCCCCAACGGACATCCCCCACTATGGAATGGCTCACTAGCCCTGAGATCTGGGTTGCCTTTCTGACCCTGACTGCCCTGGAAATCGTACTGGGCATCGACAACATCATCTTCATCTCGATCCTGGTCGGCCGCCTGCCGCCCGCCCAGCAACCCAAGGCGCGTTTCTTCGGCCTGGCGCTGGCGATGGGCACGCGCATCCTGCTGCTGCTGTCGATCACCTGGGTGATGCGCCTGACCGCCGATCTGTTCACCGTGTTCGACCACGGCATCTCCGGGCGCGACCTGATCCTGTTCTTCGGCGGCCTGTTCCTGCTGTTCAAGAGCACCATGGAAATCTTCCACAGCCTCGAAGGCGCGGAAGAGGGTGGCCAGCAGGGCGGCAAGTCCCGCGGCTTCATGGGCATCATCATCCAGATCGCGATCATCGACATCGTCTTCTCGCTGGACTCGGTGATCACCGCCGTGGGCCTGGTGCAGCACGTACCGGTGATGGTCGCGGCCATCGTCATCTCCGTCGGCGTGATGATGCTGTCGGCCGGCACCATCAGCGCCTTCATCGAGAAGCACCCGTCGCTGAAGATGCTCGCGCTGTCGTTCCTCATCGTGGTTGGCACCGTGCTGATCGCCGAGGCCTTCGAGATCCACGTGCCCAAGGGCTATGTGTACTTCGCCATGGCCTTCTCGCTGGCGGTGGAGGCGATCAACATCCGCCTGCGCGGCGCCCTGGCACGCAAGCGCGGCGAGGAACCGGTGAAGCTGCGCAAGGACATCCCGAGCTGATCGGTCTGTCCTGAAGCGAAAAAAGCCCGGCCTAGCGCCGGGCTTTTTGTTGGGCACCCAGAATGTAGGAGCGGGCCATGCCCGCGATCGTGCGCGTGGCGCGTTTCTACAAGGATCATCCGACCTTCGTCGGCAACGCTGGGCGAGTCGGCGCGACTGAGGCACACTGGCTTCCCGTAACAAATTATTGCGCCTGCCTGGGCGCCGTGAGGTTCGCAATGCTCGCCAGTACCTGGTTCGCCTTCTTCATCGCCTGCTGGGTGATCAGCCTGTCGCCTGGCGCCGGGGCCATCGCCTCGATGTCCTGCGGGCTGCAATACGGTTTCTGGCGCGGCTACTGGAATGCCCTGGGCCTGCAGATCGGCCTGGCGCTGCAGATCGCGATCGTCGCTGCAGGCGTCGGTGCGCTGCTCTCGGCTTCGGCGGTGGCGTTCAGTGCGATCAAGTGGTTCGGCGTGGTGTACCTGGTCTACCTCGCGTACCGCCAGTGGACCGCTGCCCCGCAGGTGATGGCGGCGAGCGGCGAGCGCCCCATCGGCCGGCCGCTGACCCTGGTGCTGCGCGGCTTTCTGGTCAACGCCAGCAACCCCAAGGCGGTGATCTTCATGCTCGCGGTGCTGCCGCAGTTCGTCGACCCGCACCGTCCGATGGCGATCCAGTACGTGATCATGGGCGCCACCATGATCACCGTGGACCTGATCGTCATGGCCGGCTACACCGGCCTGGCCGCGCGCGTACTGCGCGCCCTGCGCTCGCAACGCCAGCAGCGGGTGATGAATCGGACTTTCGCGACCCTCTTCGTAGGCGCCGCCGCACTGCTCGCCACCGTCCGCCGCGCGCCGGCCTGAGGGTGATTTACTGGCTCCGGAGCGTCCTTGCGGGTGCTTCGGGCGCAACTCTGCAAGACATTTGTCCTTGCATAGACGGAAACCTGAGGTGACAATTTAACCTCTTTCATTCTCATTTACCTTCCCGTATGCGCCCCTCCAAACTTTTCGTCTGGCTGTTGCCGCTGGTCGGTCTCCTCAGCCTTGGAGTTAAAGCCGACACGGCTGTCGACCCCTCCCAAGCCCTTCACCTGCTCAGCTATCTCGCTGCCGACTACCCGGCCACCGTCACTGACGGCAAGGTCGTGGACGAAAGCGAATACAAGGAGCAGCTGGAGTTCGTCGGTAATCTGCAGGCGCTGATCGTCACCCTGCCGGCCGCCCCCGAGCGCGCCGACCTGGAAAAGGACGCCGCCAGCCTCAAGCAGGCCATCGAGCAGCGCCTTCCGGGCAAGCAGGTCGCCCAGCAGGCCCGTCACCTGGAGGCGCGCGTCGCCGATATCTACCAGGTGGTGCAGACCCCCTCGATCACCCCGGACCCGACCCGCGCCGCCGAGATCTACACCCAGCAGTGCTCGATCTGCCACGGTGATGCCGGCAAGGGCGACGGCCCGGCAGGCATCGGCCTGGAGCCGCCGCCGGCCAACCTGACCGACCGCGCGCGCCTCGACCAGCTGAGCCTGTACGACCTGCGCAACGTCATCGGTCTGGGCGTTTCCGGCACCGACATGCCGGCCTTCGCCGACCAGCTCGACGAGCGTCAGCGCTGGGACCTGGCGTCCTATATCGCCGGCCTCAGCGCCGGTCAGGCCAAGGTCGATCCGGCCCACGCCTACCCGCTGGCAACCCTCTCGACCCAGACCCCGGCCGATGTCGCCGAGCGCGATGGCGAGGCGGCGGCCGAGAGCTTCCGTGCCCTGCGTGCCCACCCGCCGCTGGAACACCGTGGCCCGGCGCAGCAGATCGACTACACCTCCGCGACCCTGGACAAGAGCTTCGCCGTGTACCGCTCCGGCGACCACGACCAGGCCTACGACCTGTCCGTGGCGGCCTACCTGGAAGGCTTCGAGCTGGTGGAAAGCTCGCTGGACAACGTCGACGCCGACCTGCGCAAGGCCACCGAGAAGCAGCTGATGGCCTACCGTCAGGCGCTGCGTGACGGCCTGCCGGAAGCCGAAGTGGCGCAACAGCTGGCACTGGCCAAGGCCAAGCTGGCGGACGCCGCCAAGGCCCTGAGCGGCGACTCGCTGAGCACCTCCATCAGCTTCGTCTCGGCCCTGCTGATCCTCCTGCGCGAAGGCGTGGAGGCGATCCTGGTGCTGGCCGCGATACTCGCCTTCCTGCGCAACACCGGGCAGGAGAAGGCCGTGCGCGGCGTCCATATCGGCTGGGGCCTGGCTTTCGTTGCCGGCTTCGCCACCTGGGCAGTCGCGGCCTACGTCATCGACATCGGCGGCGCCCAGCGCGAGCTGATGGAAGGCTTCACCTCGCTGTTCGCCTGCGTGATGGTGCTCTGGCTCGGCGTGTGGATGCACGACCGCCGCCACGCCGCCGCCTGGCAGGACTACATCCGCAGCAGTCTGGTGGGCGGCGGTGGCCGCTTTGGCTTCGCGGTGCTGGCGTTCTTCTCGGTCTACCGCGAGCTGTTCGAGGTCATCCTGTTCTACGAGACCCTCTGGCTGCAGGCCGGCCCGGCCGGTCACAACGCGGTGATCGCTGGTGCGGGCACCGCCGTGGTGATCCTGATCGCCATCGCCTTCGTGATCCTGCGTGGCTCGGCGAAGCTGCCGCTGAAGCTGTTCTTCACCGTCAACGCCGCGCTGCTCTGCGCCCTGTCGGTGGTCTTCGCCGGCCATGGCGTGGTCGCCCTGCAGGAAGCCGGCGTGATCGGTACCCGTCCGGTGCCGTTCTTCGACTTCGACTGGCTCGGCATCAAGGCCGACGCCTACTCGCTGTCGGCCCAGGCCGTGGCGCTGGTGGCGGTGGCCGTGCTCTACGGACGCAGCTACTTCTCCGAGCGCCGCAAGGCCGCCGAGATCGCCTCGTCCTGAGGCGATAGCTGAGCGATACACGACGGCCAGTGCGATACTGGCCGTCGTGCTTTCTGGAGATTGGTTTTCCGATTATGCGTATCTGGATCGATGCCGACGCCTGCCCGCGGGCGGCCAAGGAGCTGGTGGCCAAGTTCGCCCTCAAGCGCAAGCTGGAGGTGGTGATGGTCGCCGGCCAGCCTGTGGCCAAGCCGCCGTTCGCCTGCGTCAGCCTGATAGTGGTGCCCAGCGGGATGGATGCCGCCGACGATTACCTGGTGGAGCAGGCGGAGCCCGGCGACCTGGTGATCTGCAGCGACGTACCGCTGGCTGATCGGCTGGTGAAAAAGGGTGTCGATGCGCTGGACCCGCGAGGCCGCGAGTTTGACGAGAAGAACATGGGCGAGCGCCTGGCCGTGCGCAACCTGTTCACCGACCTGCGCGAACAGGGCCAGGTGGGGGGAGGGCAGGCGCCCTACGGCGACAAGGATCGCCAGGCCTTCGCCAACGGCCTGGACCGGCTGCTGACGCGCCTGCTGCGCGAAGCGGAGAGCCGCAAGGGCTGACCCGGCCTGAAACGAAAACGCCCGGCAATGCCAGGCGTTTTGCGTTCAGCGTGTTGCTCAGGCCAGTTCCAGCACCCGGTCGATCGCCTTGTTGATGCCGCTGGCGGCTTCGGCGATGGACTGCGCGAGCATGTAGGCCGGCGTGGTGATCAGCTTGTGGTCCTTGTCCTCGACGATGTCTTCCACGGCGCAGTCGATGTGCTTGGCGCCCATGCTGGTCAGTGCCTGGGCGGTGCCCTCGTCGGTGCCGATGGTGCATTCCACGCCGGCGCCATAGATGCGCGCGGCCAGGGCCGGGGCGATGCAGAGCAGGCCAACCGGCTTTTTCGCCGCAGCGAAGGCCTTGGCCAGGGCCAGTACATCCGGCTGCACTTCACACTGGTCGCCCTTGAAGGCGAAGTCGCTGAGGTTCTTTGCTGCGCCGAAGCCGCCGGGCACGATCAGGGCATCGAAGTCCTCGGCCTTGGCTTCGCGCACGTCCTTCACCTCACCACGGGCGATGCGCGCGGATTCCACCAGTACGTTGCGGCTCTCGGCCATTTCCTCGCCGGTGAGGTGGTTCAGCACGTGGTGCTGGGCGATGTTCGGGGCAAAACACTGCACTTTGGCGCCGCGCTGGGAAAGACGCAGCAGGGTGATCACGCTTTCGTGGATCTCGGCGCCGTCATAGACGCCGCAGCCGGAGAGGATGACGGCAACTTTCTTCTGCATGGACTGCTCCTGTTCGAGGGTGCCGGGCATGTCGCGATATGCCGCCCGGCTTGGCGCCGGCGGTCGGGGCCGGCGCGGAGGTAGAGGCTAGGATCAACGAATCTGGGCCTTCCCATAAGCATAACGACTCGGCCACGCCATGAACTACATCCTCTTCGCCGTACCCTTCTTTTTCCTCCTGATCGCCATCGAGCTGCTCGCCGACCGTTGGCGTGGCATGCGCACCTACCGCCTGAGCGATGCGCTGAACAGCCTTAGTGCCGGTGTGCTGTCCACCACCAGCGGCCTGCTGACCAAGGGCCTGGCGGTGCTCACCTACGCCATCGCCTGGCAGCACCTGGCGCTCTTCGAGATGTCCACGCAGAACCTCTGGGTCTGGGTGTTCGCCTTCGTCTTCTACGACTTCTGCTACTACTGGAACCACCGCCTGGGCCACGAGCGCAATGTGCTCTGGGCCGCCCACTCGGTGCACCACCAGAGCGAGGACTACAACCTCTCCACCGCGCTGCGGCAGACCAGCACCGGCTTCATCTTCGGCTGGATCTTCTACCTGCCCATGGCTATCGCCGGGGTGCCGCCGCTGGTGTTCCTCACGGTCGGTGCGCTGAACCTGCTCTACCAGTTCTGGGTGCACACCCGGCACATCCCCAAGCTGGGCTGGTTTGAGTGGATCTTCATCACCCCGTCCAACCACCGCGTGCACCACGCGCAGAACCCGGTCTACATGGATCGCAACTACGGCGGCGTGTTCATCGTCTGGGACCGCCTGTTCGGCACCTTCCAGGAGGAGCTGGACGAGGAGCCGGTGGTATTCGGCGTGACCGTGCCGCTGGCCAGCTGGAACCCGCTGTGGGCCAACCTGCAGGTCTACGCGCACCTGTGGAGCGATGCACGCCGTGCTGGCAGCCTGTGGGACAAGTTGCGCATCTGGTTCATGCGCACCGGTTGGCGTCCCGAGGATGTTGCCCAGCGCTACCCGATGGCCAAGCCGGACCTGGCGTCCTTCCGCAAGTTCGAGGTGCCGCTGACGCGCGGCCGGCAGTGGTACGCCGGGCTGCAGTTCGCCACCTACGTGGTGGTCGGCACCTGGTTGCTGGGGGTCGGGGAGCACTGGCAGGTGCTGCCGCTGGTGATCGGCTGGAGCTGGATGGCTTTCGGGCTCTATGCCATCGGCTGCTGGCTGGAGAACCGCCATTGGGCGCTGCGCGTGGAACTGCTGCGATTGGCGCTGAACGTGCCGGCAGTGGCGGCCATGGCGCTGTGGGGAGGGATCGAGCTGCCGCAGTGGGCGCCCTGGGCGCTGGCGGTCTACTCGCTGGTCAGCCTGATCGGTCTGCTGGGCCTGCGGCGCGCCGAGCGCCTGCCGCAGGCGGCCTGATCGGCCGGGGGCTCAGTCGGTCTTGCTGGCCTTGAAGCGGCGACGCAGCCAGAACAGCAGGCCGATCACCACGAGGCCACCGAGGACCATGAGCTCGTACTTCTTGATGTTGCCCAGTACGCCTTCCAGCACGCTGCCGAAGTAGAAGGCAGCGCTGCCCAGCACCGTGGCCCAGACGATGGCGCCGATGCCGTTGAGCAGCAGGTAGCGCGCCGGCGGATAGCCGGACAGGCCGATGGCCACCGGCATCACGGTGCGCAGGCCGTAGACGAAGCGGAAGCTCAGCACCCACAGGTCGGGATGCTTGCGCACGTGCTCCAGGGCCTTGTCGCCCATCTTCTGCCAGCGCGGCTTGCGCGCAAGCAGCTTGCGACCGTGGCGACGGCCGAGGAAATACCAGAGCTGGTCACCGGCGTAACTGCCGAAGAAAGCCACCGCGATGACGTACTCCAGCTGCATGTAGCCGCGGAATGCCAGGAAGCCGGCCAGGACCAGAATGGTCTCACCCTCGAAGAACGTGCCGAGAAACAGCGCGAAGTAGCCGAAATCCTGCAGGAATTGTTGGAGCATTATCGAGGCAACGCAGCGAAATGAACGCGAAGCCTAACTCGGTTGTCGTCCGCAGGGAAGGCACCCCACTCCGCACAACTGACCTGGAACAAGCCTGTGCCGGTGCAGAGCGGCGGCTTGCCGCTGCGGCAGGATGCCGCGACCAAGGGTCACTGTTACCGGTTGTTACCAATCGGTCATAATTCAGGGCTATAACTGTCAGACTGTGCCTGCTGTATCAGGCCCTGGAGTACGCCGTGAGCTTCATTCCCGCCGATCGTGCCTTCCCCTTCACTCGTCTGCGTCGCAACCGTCGTGACGAATTTTCCCGCCGACTGGTGCGCGAAAACGTCCTGACCACCAACGACCTGATCCTTCCGGTGTTCGTCCTCGACGGAAAGAACCAGCGTGAAGCTGTGCCCTCGATGCCGGGTGTGGAGCGCATGTCCATCGACCTGCTGCTCAAGGAAGCCGAAGAGCTGGTGGAGCTGGGCATCCCGGCGCTGGCGCTGTTCCCGGTGACCCCGCTGGAGAAGAAATCCCTCGATGGCGCCGAAGCCTTCAACCCCGACGGCATCGCCCAGCGCGCCACCCGTGCCCTGCGCGAGCGCTTCCCGGAGCTGGGCATCATCACCGACGTGGCCCTGGACCCGTTCACCAGCCACGGCCAGGACGGCATCCTCGACGAGGACGGCTACGTTCTGAACGACATTTCTGTTGATGTGCTGGTCAAGCAGGCGCTTTCCCACGCCGAAGCCGGAGCTCAGGTCGTGGCTCCCTCGGACATGATGGACGGCCGCATCGGCGCGATCCGCGAAGCCCTGGAATCCACCGGCCACATCAACACCCGCATCATGGCTTACTCGGCCAAGTACGCCAGCGCCTACTACGGCCCGTTCCGCGATGCCGTCGGCTCCGCCGCCAACCTGGGCAAGGGCAACAAGGCCACCTACCAGATGGACCCGGCCAACAGCGACGAAGCGCTGCACGAGATCTACGCTGACCTCGCCGAAGGCGCTGACATGATCATGGTCAAGCCGGGCATGCCGTATCTCGACATCGTTCGCCGCGCCAAGGACGAATTCCGCGCGCCGACCTTTGTCTACCAGGTCAGCGGCGAGTACGCGATGCACATGGCTGCGATCAACAACGGTTGGCTCAGCGAGGCGGTGATCCTCGAATCGCTGCTGGCCTTCAAACGCGCGGGCGCAGATGGCATCCTGACCTACTTCGCCAAACGCGCAGCACAACAATTGAAAATGAAAAGCGGGGGCTGACCCCGTCGATGAGACGAGCGATGAATACCGAAGGCATTAGCGAAACCGAAGTTATCGAAGCTGACACCACCGCTGAAGTCACCGAAGTCGTCGTGGCGGAGGTCGCCGAGGCGACGCCGCCACCCGTCGAGCCGGCGGTGCCGGCGATCAACGTGGACGACAGTGCCCTCTATATTCATCGCGAGCTCTCGCAGCTGCAGTTCAACATCCGCGTGCTGGAACAGGCGCTGGACGAGTCCTACCCGCTGCTGGAACGCCTGAAGTTCCTGCTGATCTTCTCCAGCAACCTCGACGAATTCTTCGAGATCCGTGTTGCCGGCCTGAAGAAGCAGATCACTTTCGCCCGCGAACAGGCCGGCGCCGACGGCCTGCTGCCGCACCAGGCGCTGGCGCGCATCAGCGAGCAGGTGCACGAGCAGGTCGGTCGCCAGTACAGCATCCTCAACGACATCCTGTTGCCGGAGCTGGCCAAGCACGACATCCGCTTCATCCGTCGCCGCTACTGGACGCCGAAGATCAAGGCCTGGGTCCGTCGCTTCTTCCGCGACGAGATCGCGCCCATCGTCACCCCGATCGGCCTCGACCCGACTCACCCGTTCCCGCTGCTGGTGAACAAGAGCCTGAACTTCATGGTCGAGCTCGAAGGCCTGGATGCCTTCGGCCGTGACTCCGGCCTTGCGATCATCCCGGCGCCGCGCTCGCTGCCGCGGATCATCCGTCTGCCGGAAGAGGTCGCCGGCCCCGGCGACAACTACGTGTTCCTGTCGTCGATGATCCACGCCCACGCCGATGATCTGTTCAACGGCATGAAGGTGAAGGGCTGCTACCAGTTCCGCCTGACCCGTAACGCCGACCTTTCGGTGGATGCCGAGGACGTCGAGGACCTGGCCCGTGCGCTGCGTGGCGAGCTGTTCTCGCGCCGCTACGGCGACGCCGTGCGCCTGGAGGTGGTGGACACCTGCCCGCCGAACCTGTCCAACTACCTGCTCAAGCAGTTCGGCCTGTCCGAAACCGAGCTGTACCGCGTCAGCGGGCCGGTCAACCTGACGCGCCTGTTCAGCGTCACCGGCCTGGCCAGCCATCCGGAACTGCAGTCGCCGCCGTTCACCCCGGCGATCCCCAAGCTGCTGCAGAAGAAGGAGAACCTGTTCAACGTGCTGGGCAAGCTCGACGTGCTGCTGATGCACCCGTTCGAGTCCTTCACGCCGGTGGTCGACCTGCTGCGCCAGGCCGCCAAGGACCCCAGCGTGCTGGCGATCAAGCAGACGCTGTACCGCTCCGGGGCCAACTCCGAGATCGTCGACGCGCTGGTGGAAGCCGCGCGTAACGGCAAGGAAGTCACCGTGGTGATCGAGCTGCGGGCGCGCTTCGACGAAGAATCCAACCTGCAGCTGGCCAGCCGCCTGCAGCAGGCCGGTGCGGTGGTGATCTACGGCGTGGTCGGCTTCAAGACCCACGCCAAGATGATGCTGATCCTGCGTCGCGAAGACGGCGAGTTGCGCCGCTACGCGCACCTGGGCACCGGCAACTACCACGCCGGCAACGCCCGCCTGTACACCGACTACAGCCTGCTGACCGCCGACGTGGCGCTCTGCGAGGACCTGCACAAGCTGTTCAACCAGCTGATCGGCATGGGCAAGACCCTGCGCATGAAGAAGCTCCTGCACGCGCCCTTCACCCTGAAGAAGAACCTGCTGGAGATGATCAACCGCGAGGCCGCCCAGGCTGCCGAGGGCAAGCCGGCGCACATCATGGCCAAGGTCAACTCGCTGACCGACGCCAAGGTCATCCGCGCGCTGTACAAGGCCAGCCAGGCCGGCGTGAAGATCGATCTGGTGGTGCGCGGCATGTGCTGCCTGCGTCCAGGCGTGCCGGGCGTGTCGCACAACATCCAGGTGCGCTCGATCATCGGCCGCTTCCTGGAGCACAGCCGGATCTACTACTTCCTCAATGGCGGCGAGGAGAAGCTCTATCTCTCCAGTGCCGACTGGATGGAGCGCAACCTCGACATGCGCGTGGAGACCTGCTTCCCGGTGGAAGGCAAGAAGCTCGTGCTGCGCGTGAAGAAGGAGCTGGAGTCCTACCTGAGCGACAACACCCAGGCCTGGGTGCTGCAGTCCGACGGCAGCTACGTGCGCCAGAGCCCCAGCGGCAACCAGAACGCCCGCAACGCCCAGGCGACCCTGCTGGAGCGCCTGTGCACGCCGGTCATCAGCGTTCGCTGATCAGCCGCCAACGCCATGAAAAAGCCCTGCCTCGGCAGGGCTTTTTCATGGCCACGTTCTTGTAGGAGCGGGCCGCGGCCGCGAACCACCGGCAGGGCCGGCGTTGGTGCCGCGCTCGATCGTCAACGGGGAGAGCGGATTTCGCCGCACGGGATTGCGCGGGCATGGCCCGCTCCCACAGGTCATGCCGGGCCTGGTGCTGAAATGAAAAGGCCCCGGCGTTTGCACGCCGGGGCCTTCGTCTGTCGCGGGGAGTGCGATCAGCTCACGCTGAGCGAATAGCCCACGCGCTTGAGCCATTCGGCTTCCTGCTCGAAGTCCGCCTGGGTCAGTGGGTTGGCGGTCAGCCAGCCGTCCGGGAAGCGCACGTCCAGCGACTTGCCGGAGGCCTTCAGGGCCACGGCCGGCATTTCCTGGGTGCCACGGATGTGGTGGAAGAGGATGGCGAAGCGCAGCACGATGCACAGGCGGATCAGCTTGTCGCCCTCGTCGCCCAGCTCGTTGAACTTGTCCACCGGGATGTTGCGGCGGTGGCCGCGCACCAGCAGCGCCAGGGTCAGCTGGTCCAGGCGCGAGAATCCGGCCAGGTCCGAGTGCTCCAGCAGGTAGGCGCCGTGCTTGTGGTAGTGGTAGTGGGCGATGTCCAGGCCCAGCTCGTGGACGCGTGCGGCCCACATCAGCAGCTCGCGGTGGCCCTCGTCATTCAGGTCCCAGGCCTTGGAGACCTGGTCCAGGGATTCCAGCGCCTTGGCCTCGACGCGCGCGGCCTGTTCCGGATCGACGTGGTAGCGCTCCATGAGGGCGCCGATGGTGCGCTCGCGGACGTCCTCGTGGTGGTGACGGCCCAGCAGGTCGTAGAGCACGCCTTCGCGCAGGGCGCCTTCGGAATGGGTCATGCGGGTCAGCTCGAGGGCATCGAACAGCGCCTCGAGGATCGCCATGCCGGCCGGGAAGATCGGCCGGCGGTCCGGCTTGATGCCGTCGATGTCGAGTTTCTCGACCTCGCCCAGCTTGAACATCTTGCGCTTGAGCCAGGCCAGGCCTTCGGGGTTGATCTCGCCGTTGCCGTGGCCGCCGGCCTGGATCGCCAGGCAGATCGCACGAATGGTGCCGGAGGCGCCCACGGCCTCGTCCCAGCCCAGGCGGCGCAGGCTGTTCTCGATGCTCATCAGTTCCAGCCGGGCCGAGGTGTAGGCCTGGGCGTAGCGCGCCGGAGTGATCTTGCCGTCCTTGAAGTAGCGCTGGGTGAAGCTCACGCAGCCCATCTGCAGACTCTCGCGCAGCTGCGATTCGAACTGCTGACCGATGATGAACTCGGTGCTGCCACCGCCGATGTCGACCACCAGGCGCTTGCCGGGGTTGTCCGGCAGGGTGTGGGACACGCCCAGATAGATCAGGCGCGCTTCTTCACGGCCGGAGATGACTTCCACCGGGTGGCCGAGGATCTGGTCGGCTTCGCGGATGAATTCGGCGCGGTTGCGCGCCTCGCGCAGGGCGTTGGTGCCCACGACGCGCACCGAACCCGGCGGCATGCCGCTGATGAACTGGGCGAACTGCTTCAGGCAGTCGTAGCCGCGCTGCATCGCTTCTGCGGTGAGCATGCGGTCCTCGCCGATGCCGGCGGCCAGCTGGACCTTCTCGCCCAATCGCTCGAGGATGCGGATCTCGCCGTGATCGGCCTTCGCCAAAACCATGTGGAAACTGTTCGAGCCAAGGTCAATGGCCGCGATCATCGGAAAGGTCTTGGCAGGGGTATGGGGCATAGGGGCGGGTCCGGATAAATACGGGAGACATCCTGCCATTTTAGGCAGGTAGTGCCAATGAAGGGGTTGTCACCGATCAGAAGTCACCGCGGCAGCGATAGATACACTCAATCGGCTGCGCCTTTCGGTGTGGGCCGAGGCGGGATATGATGGCGGACACTTTTTCGCATCCGATTGACGGAGAGAATACATGAGCGAACATATCGTCAATGTTACCGATGCCAGCTTCGAGCAGGACGTACTGAAGTCCGATAGTCCCGTGCTGGTCGACTACTGGGCCGAATGGTGCGGCCCGTGCAAGATGATCGCCCCGGTACTCGACGAGATCGCCAAGGACTATCAGGGCAAGCTGAAAGTCTGCAAGCTGAACATCGACGAGAACCAGGACACCCCGCCGAAGTACGGCGTGCGTGGCATTCCGACCCTGATGCTGTTCAAGGGCGGCAACGTCGAAGCGACCAAGGTCGGCGCACTGTCCAAGTCGCAGCTGGCTGCCTTCCTCGACAGCAACATCTAAGTCGAGAAGTCCTGAAAAACCCCGCCAATGCGCGGGGTTTTTTCGTTATTGCCCCTAGACGCTCCGAAACTCGGGTGTTAAATTCGGGCGCACAACGATTGTTTCGTTGTCCCCTGCAAGCCGTCGCCGACGCACTTCCCATTCGAATTCCAAGCGATCCTGTCCGTCATCTACGGCGCGGCTCTTCAAGCATCACGCTTGTTCCCTTTTCCCCTTTCAGCGTATTTACGTCCCTTCTATGAATCTGACCGAACTCAAGCAAAAGCCGATTGCCGAATTGCTGGAAATGTCCGATGCCATGGGCCTGGAAAACATGGCCCGTTCGCGCAAACAGGACATCATCTTCGCGCTGCTGAAGAAGCATGCGAAAAGCGGTGAGGAAATCTCCGGTGACGGCGTGCTGGAGATTCTCCAGGATGGCTTCGGCTTCCTGCGCTCCGCCGATTCCTCGTACCTGGCCGGCCCCGACGACATCTACGTCTCGCCCAGCCAGATCCGTCGCTTCAACCTGCGCACGGGCGATACCATCATCGGCAAGATTCGGCCGCCGAAGGAAGGCGAGCGTTACTTCGCCCTGCTGAAAGTCGACTCGATCAACTTCGATCGTCCGGAGAACGCGAAGAACAAGATTCTCTTCGAGAACCTGACGCCGCTGTTCCCGACCAAGCGCCTGACCATGGAAGCCGGCAACGGCTCCACCGAGGACCTCACCGGCCGTGTGATCGACCTCTGCTCGCCGATCGGCAAGGGCCAGCGCGGCCTGATCGTCGCCCCGCCGAAAGCGGGCAAGACCATCATGCTGCAGAACATCGCCTCGAACATCACCCGCAACAACCCCGAGTGCCACCTGATCGTCCTGCTGATCGACGAGCGCCCGGAAGAAGTGACCGAGATGCAGCGCACCGTGCGCGGCGAAGTGGTCGCCTCCACCTTCGACGAACCGCCGACCCGCCACGTGCAGGTCGCCGAGATGGTGATCGAGAAGGCCAAGCGCCTGGTCGAGCACAAGAAGGACGTGATCATCCTGCTGGACTCCATCACCCGTCTGGCCCGTGCCTACAACACCGTGATCCCCAGCTCCGGCAAGGTGCTCACCGGTGGTGTCGACGCCCACGCCCTGGAAAAGCCCAAGCGCTTCTTCGGCGCCGCGCGCAACATCGAGGAAGGCGGTTCGCTGACCATCCTCGCCACCGCGCTGATCGAAACCGGCTCGAAGATGGACGAAGTGATCTACGAGGAATTCAAGGGTACCGGTAACTCGGAACTCATCCTCGACCGTCGCATCTCGGAAAAACGCGTGTTCCCGGCGATCAACATCAATCGCTCCGGCACCCGTCGCGAAGAGCTGCTCACCGGTGAGGAAGAGCTGCAGCGCATGTGGATCCTGCGCAAGATCCTCCACCCGATGGACGAGATCGCCGCCGTTGAATTCCTCCTGGACAAGCTGCGCCAGACGAAGACCAACGACGAGTTCTTCGACTCGATGAAGCGCAGCAAGTAAGCGCTCTGCGAGTACAACGAGGCCGGGGAAACCCGGCCTTCGTGTTTCTGCAAGGCGGTGATAGGCGGTAGACTGTCGCATCATCCTGCCGCCATCGAGACCCTCATGCAGTATCGCGACCTGCGCGAGTTCATCGCTGCCCTGGAGCAGCGCGGACAGCTCAAGCGCATCCAGGCGCCGGTATCCCCGGTGCTGGAAATGACCGAGGTGTGCGACCGCACCCTGCGCGCCAAGGGCCCGGCCCTGCTGTTCGAAAAGCCCACTGGCTATGACATTCCCGTACTCGGCAACCTGTTCGGCACGCCCGAGCGCGTGGCCCTGGGCATGGGCGCCGAGGACGTCTCCGAACTGCGCGAGATCGGCAAGCTGCTGGCCTTCCTCAAGGAACCCGAGCCGCCCAAGGGGCTGAAGGACGCCTGGTCCAAGCTGCCGATCTTCAAGAAGGTTATCAACATGGCGCCCAAGGTCCTGCGGGACGCGCCGTGCCAGGAAGTGATCGAGGAGGGCGACGACGTCGACCTGTCGAAGCTGCCGGTGCAGACCTGCTGGCCCGGCGACGTCGCGCCGCTGATCACCTGGGGCCTGACGGTCACCCGCGGGCCGAACAAGGAACGGCAGAACCTGGGCATCTACCGCCAGCAGGTGATCGGCCGCAACAAGGTCATCATGCGCTGGCTCAGCCACCGTGGCGGTGCGCTGGACTTCCGCGAGTGGTGCCAGAAGCACCCCGGCCAACCTTATCCGGTGGCTGTGGCCCTCGGTGCGGACCCGGCGACCATCCTTGGCGCCGTGACCCCGGTGCCGGACAGCCTCTCCGAATACGCCTTCGCCGGCCTGCTGCGCGGGCACAAGACCGAGCTGGTCAAGTGCATCGGCAATGACCTGCAGGTTCCGGCCAGCGCCGAAATCGTCCTCGAAGGGGTGATCCATCCCGGCGAGATGGCCGATGAAGGCCCGTACGGCGACCACACCGGCTACTACAACGAGGTCGACCGCTTCCCGGTGTTCACCGTCGAGCGCATCACCCGCCGGCAGAAACCGATCTACCACAGCACCTACACCGGCCGGCCGCCGGATGAGCCGGCGATCCTCGGCGTGGCGCTGAACGAAGTCTTCGTGCCGATCCTGCAGAAGCAGTTCCCCGAGATCACCGACTTCTACCTGCCCCCCGAAGGCTGCTCCTACCGCATGGCGGTGGTGACCATGAAGAAGCAGTACCCCGGCCACGCCAAGCGCGTGATGCTGGGTGTCTGGTCGTTCCTGCGACAGTTCATGTACACCAAGTTCGTTATCGTCACCGACGACGACATCAACGCCCGCGACTGGAACGACGTGATCTGGGCCATTACCACGCGCATGGACCCCAAGCGCGACACGGTGATGATCGACAACACCCCGATCGACTACCTGGACTTCGCCTCGCCGATCTCCGGCCTGGGCTCGAAAATGGGCCTGGATGCCACCCACAAGTGGCCGGGCGAGACCAGCCGCGAATGGGGCCGGGTGATCGAGAAGGACCCGGCGGTGACCCGCCGCGTCGACGAAATCTGGGCGAGCCTGGGCATCGATTGACTCCCGGGCAACCTGGTTCACTGCGGTTTTTGGGAAACACTGAGGTGTTTTTCGTAGGATGGGTGGAGCCCAGGCGATACCCATGCTGTCGGGAATGATGGGTATCGCTTCGCTCCACGCCATCCTACGGCGCAACCGGCGACAGCAGCTCCAATCTGTATAAGAACGAGAACAGCGCTTGAAAGTGACCTTGCAACCCTCCGGCGCCCAGCTCGAGCTGCGGCCCGGGGAACGTATCCTCGACGGTGCGCGGCGCCTGGGCTACGAGTGCCCGCAGAGCTGCCGCAACGGCAACTGCCATATCTGCGCGGCGCTGCTGGTGGAAGGCAGCGTGCGCCAGGACGGCGAGGTGCGCGACCACGGCGAGCTCTTCACCTGCCTGGCCGAGCCGTTGGAAGACTGCGTGCTGCACTGGGACGGTGTGCTGGCCCCCGGCGAGCTGCCGGTGCGCAAGCTGTCCTGCCAGCTGACCTTCTGCGAACCGGTGGGTGGTGATGTCTGGCGCGTGCGCCTGCGAGCCCCGGCCGGCAAGCCGCCGCGCTACCACGCCGGGCAATATGTGCTGATCGAGCGCGAGGGCAGCGACCCGGCGGCCTTCTCCCTGGCTTCCGCGCCGCAGGAAGGGCGTGACCTGGAACTGCACATCCTGGCCCGCGAGAACAGCGCCATCGACCTGCTGACCCAGTTGCAGCGCGACCGCTTTGCCCGCGTGCAGATGCCTTTCGGTGACGCGCACCTGGCCGACCTGCCGGACGGCCCGCTGGTGCTGATCGCCGCCGGCACCGGCATGGCGCAGATGCACAGCCTGATCGAATTCTGCCGCGCCACCGGTTTTGCCCACCCGGTGCACCTGTACTGGGGCGTGCGGCGCCCGGAGGATTTCTACGAGCTGCCGCACTGGGAGCAGTGGGAAAGCGTGCCCAACCTGCATCTGCACCAGATCGTCAGCGACCTGTGCGGCTGGCAGGGGCGCTGCGGCCTGCTGCATGAAGCGGTGTGCGAGGACTTCGCCGAGCTGTCCGGCCTGCGCGTCTACGCCAGCGGCTCGCCGGCGATGGTCTACGGCACGCTGGACGCGCTGGTGGCGGCGGGCATGGACCCGCATCAGATGCGCGCCGACGTCTTCGCCTATGCGCCGCGCGGCTGATTCAAACCGAGCGAAGTATACTTTTCGTAGGACCGAGGGGGACGTCTAGTTCCTGCTCGCGAACAACCCCGCTGCGGGAATCGGGTTCGCGAGCAAGCTCGCTCCTACAGGTCTACGCCTGCGGCAACGTGACGGCGTTTGGCGCCGCCAGGTCGGTGGAAAACTCCTCCTGCAAAGCCGCGCGAATCCAGTCCTCGAACCAGGCCACGTCGGCACTCACCGCGCCGGTGGGCAGCAGCAGCTGGTAGCTCTCCAGCGGTACTTCCTCGGGCAGCGGTCGCACCAGCGTGCCGGCGGCCAGTTGGTGTTTCACCAGCACCAGGTTGGCCAGGGCGATGCCGTGGCCGGCCTCGGCCATGGACAGCGCGTGGTCGTTGCTGACGTAGAGCACATCGGAGTTCACCCGCAAATCCAGCCCGATGGTGGACAGCCAGAGGTTCCACCATTCGCCGTCGTCGACGTGGATCAGCTTGTGCTGCGCCAACTCGTGCACGCTGCTCAGCGGACCGTGCTGTTCGAGGTAGGAGGGCGAGCACACCGGGAAAACCGCCGGTCGCACCAGCGTGCTGTGGCACTGCGGGTAGACGCCGGGAAGCCCGTAGACAATCCCCAGATCGGCGCTTTTGCCGTCCACTTCGGTGAAAGTCGGGTTGGGCTCCACCGCCACCTTCAGGCCGGGGCGCTGCTGGCGCAGGGTTTCCAGGCGCGGCATCAGCCAGCGCTTGGCGAAGGCCGGCACCACCAGAATCTTCAGCCAGCGCGCGGTGCCGCCGGGGGCCAGTTCATGGCCGGCGTCGGCGATCTGCTGCAGGGCTGTGGATATTTTTGCGTAGTAGCGCTGCCCGGCCGGCGTCAGGCTCACCCCGCGCGGGGTGCGCTCGAACAACTGCACGCCCAGCCAGTCCTCCAGCAGCTTCACGTGACGGCCGATGGCCGGCTGCGTCACATGCAGGTCTTTCGAGGCGGCGACGTAGCTGCCCAGCCGGGCGGCAGCCTCGAAGGCGCGGACGGCATTGAGCGGCGGAAGACGCTGGATGGACATGGCGAGGCCTCGGGGGGTATCAGCTTTTTAGCTGTTAAATTATTTAATATCGAATGTAAGAAAATTGAGCTTTCCGCTCAACCACCTTTCTTCGAATATCCGCCTCAACAACATCACAACTTGGGCCTGACCCAAGGCCAGCGCTGCAATCCAGCGTCTCTAGTCCTGCCAGAACAACTACAAGATCCCCCGACCGCCTGCTGGTGGCGGAAGGGAAGGTACGGAGGTTTCACCATGAGTGCCCTGCACAGCCTGCAGACGGCGGCGGTTTCCATCCGCTCCGTGCGCAAGGTCTACGGCGACCCGGCGAGCGGTCCCGTCGCTCTGAAGTGCGTCGACCTGGACATCCGCGACAACGAGTTCTTCACCCTGCTCGGCCCCTCGGGCTGCGGCAAGACCACCCTGCTGCGGATGATCGCCGGCTTCGAGTTCCCCACCTCCGGGGAAATCCAGCTCTACGGCGAGAACATCGCCGACCGGCCGCCCTTCGAGCGCCCGGTGAATACCGTGTTCCAGCACTACGCGCTGTTCCCGCACATGACCATCGCCGAGAACCTGGCCTTCGGCCTGGAGTCCCACCCGATGGGCCAGCGCATGAGCAAGGCGCAGGTTGCCGAGCGCGTCCGCGAGATGCTCGCCCTGGTGCAGATGGAACGCTTCGCCCAGCGCAAGCCGACTCAGCTTTCCGGCGGCCAGCAACAGCGCGTCGCCCTGGCCCGTGCTCTGGCGCCGCATCCGAAAGTGCTGCTGCTAGACGAGCCGCTGTCGGCGCTCGACCTCAAGCTGCGCCAGGCCATGCGCGAAGAGCTCAAGGCGATCCAGTCCAAGACCGGCATCACCTTCATCTTCGTCACCCATGACCAGGAAGAAGCCCTGACCATGTCCGACCGCATCGCCGTGCTCTCCGAGGGCGAGGTGCAGCAGGTCGGCCGTCCGGACGACATCTACGAAAACCCGCGCAACCGCTTCGTCGCCGACTTCATCGGCGAGACCAACTTCCTTCCGGCGCGGGTCGAGAACTTCACCGGCGACTGCGCGCAGTACCGCCTCCCCGGCGACCAGCTGATCGAGGCCCAGGCCCGCGAAGGCTTGAAGGTCGGCGCCGAGGTCACCCTGTCGATCCGCCCCGAGCGCCTGCAACTGGTGGCCGAGGACACTCCGTCCGCCACGCCGTGCACCGTGGTCCAGCAGATCTACCTGGGCACCGACCTGCAGTACCAGGTCAGCCTTGCCGATGGCACTCGCCTGACTGTCCGCGCGCCCAACAGCGCCGGCCAGCGTGGGCGTCTGGCAGCCGGGCAACGCGCCGGGCTGCTGTTCGAAAAAGGCAGCGCCAGCGTCCTGGTGGACTGAGCGGAGGTGAGCATGAACCGGTTATCCACAACCGCCGGCAATTCGCTGGAGCGGCGCCAGGCGCTGCGCAGCTTCCTCGGCGTGTCGCCCGCACTGGTCTCCATCGGGCTGTTCCTGATCGTGCCGATCTTCATCGTGGTCGGTTACTCGCTGATGCAGGCCAACCCCTACGGCGGGGTGAACCCGCACTTCAGCGTCGACGCCTACGTCTCGCTGCTGTTCGAGCGCCAGCTCGATGACAGCCTGGCCTTCGCCGACTCCTACGTGATGATCGCCCTGCGCTCCATCGGCATCGCCGCGGCGACCACCGCGATCACCCTGCTGGTGGGCTTCCCGGTGGCGGTGTGGCTGGCGATGCAGCCGGCGCACCGTCGCGGCCTGCTGATCTTCCTGATCACCGTGCCGTTCTGGGCCAACCTGCTGATCCGCACCTACGCCTGGATCCTGCTGCTGCGCGGCACTGGCGTGGTCAACGGCACGCTGATGAGCCTCGGCATCATCCACCAGCCGCTGAACATGCTCTACACCGACGGCGCCGTGCTGCTGGGGCTGGTCTATACCTATGCGCCCTTCGTGGTGCTGCCGATTTACGCCACCCTCGAGAAGATGGACATGCGCCTGCTCGAGGCCGCCCAGGACCTCTACGCCGGGCGCATCCGCACCCTGCGCAAGGTGGTCCTGCCGATCGCCCGTCCGGGCATCCTGGCTGGCGCCATCCTCACCTTCGTGCCGTGCCTGGGCGCGATGATCGCCCCCGAGCTGCTCGGCGGCGGCACCAAGATGATGCTCGGCAACCTGATCTTCCGGCAGTTCAGCGACTCGCGGAACTGGCCCTTCGGCGCGGCGCTGTCGCTGGTGCTGATGGGGGCCGTGATGCTGGTGCTGATGTTCTACGCGATGCGCGCCGAACGCCTGCGCATCGCCCGGGGAGGTGAATGATGCTCTCGCTGCTGACTAAACGTCGTCTGGGTGTGCAGGATTTCCGTGGCTTCGGGGCCCTGAGCTTCCTGTTCTACCTGTACCTCTACGCGCCCATCGTGGTGCTGGTGGTGCTCTCGTTCAACGCCAACCAGTCCGCCACCGTGTGGACCGGCTTCAGCCTCGACTGGTACCGCAGCGCCTTCGCCAACCAGGCGCTGCGCCAGGCTGCCGGCAACAGTCTGCTGATCGCCGTGTGCGCCAGCATGATCGCCACCGTGATCGCCACCCTGGCTGCGTTGGGCACCTCGCGCGGGGCCAAGTTCAAGGGCCTTCGCCTGTCCATGGGGGCGATCATGCTGCCGCTGGTGCTGCCCGAGATCGTCGTCGGCGTCGCCACCCTGGCGCTGTTCTCCACCCTCGGCCTGTCGCTGGGCTACGGCAACCTGATCATCGCCCACACGGTGTTCTGCATCCCGTTCGCCTACCTGCCGATCCGTGCCCGTCTCAACGACATGGACCTGTCCCTGGAGCAGGCCGCCGCCGACCTCTACGCCGGCCCCTGGCGGACCTTCCGCAAGGTGACCCTGCCGCTGCTGATGCCGGGGATCTTCTCCGGGCTGATGCTGGCCTTCATCGTCTCGCTGGATAACTTCGTGATCTCGATGATGGTCTCCCAGGCCGGCACCACCACCTTGCCGATCTTCATCTTCGGCCTGCTGCGCATGGGCGTGACGCCCGATGTGAATGCGGTGTCGACCCTGATCCTCGGCGTTTCCGTGCTGTTCGTAACCCTGTCCTACCTGCTCGGCAAGAAGAAGGCCTGAGCCCACATACCGGAGTAGAAGATGAGCAAACTGATCGCTGCTGTAGGGGCCTCGCTGGCCATGGGCCTGGTGGCCAACGTGAACGCCGCCGAGCAACTGAACGTGGTGAGCTGGAGTGGCTATTTCACTCCGCAGATCCTCGAGAAGTTCGAGAAGGAAACCGGCATCAAGGTGACCGTGGACTCCTACGACTCCAACGAAACCCTGCTGGCCAAGCTCAAGCAGGGCGGCACCGGCTACGACGTGGCCATTCCCTCGCACCAGTTCGTGCCGATCCTGATCCAGGAGAAGCTGCTGGAGCGCTTCGACCCGGCCAGCCAGCCGTACTACGCCAACGTCGAGGACAACCTGAAGAAGCCCACCTGGGACCCGGAAGGCGCCTACGCCGTGCCCTTCATCTGGGGCACCACCAGCGTGGTGCTGGACAGCGCCAGGTACAGCGGCCCGGCCGATAGCTACTCGGTGCTGTTCACCCCGCCGGCGGAGCTGCAGGGCAAGATCAACATGTTCGACTCGGCGAGCGAAGTGATCGACACCGCCAGCCTCTACCTGGGCATCCCGCTGTGCAGCGAGGATCCCAAGCAGATGCAACAGGTGCTGACCCTGCTGAAGAACCAGAAGCCCTTCGTGAAGACCTACAGCTCCAAGGCCGGCTCGATTCGCGAGAACCTGGCCTCGGGCGAAGTCGACATGTCGATGTTCTGGGGCGGCTCGTCGATGCGTGCGCGTGAGATGAAATCCAGCCTGAAGTACCTCTACCCGAAAGAGGGCGTGATGGCCTGGGTGGACAACCTGGTGATCCCGGCCGGCGCCAAGCACCCGGAGAACGCGAAGAAATTCATCGCCTTCCTCAGCCAGCCGGAGAACTCGGCGATGACCCAGAACTTCCTCAAGCACCAGAGCCCGATCAAGGGCGTTGAACCCTTCCTCGACGCCAGCCTGAAGGATGCGCCGGAGCTGCACATCCCCGAGGGCACCAAGGTGGTGTTCAGCAAGACCTGCGGCGAAGGCGCGATCCGCCTGGCCGACCGCATCTGGACCAACCTGATGCGCTGATCCCCGACCGGGAAAGCCACAGACCGCCGCTGCTCGCGCCCGCTTTGGTGGGCGTGCCGGCAGCGTGCGGCCCGGCGAACGCGATATTCGATTGAAGCCTTGCCAGACGGCGGGGCCGTTGAACCCGACTGAACCTTCCCATTGCGGGAAGCCCTGATGAAAAAAGGCCTCGTTCCATGAGCCAGAATAAGCACAACGAACTCGTCCAGCTCCAGGCCCACGAACTGGCCCAGCGCATCCGTCTGCGCCAGGTTTCCTGCCGTGAAGTGATGCAGGCGCACCTCGACCAGATCGAGCGCTACAACCCGGTGGTCAACGCCATCGTCAGCCAGCAGCCGGACGACCTGCTGCTGGCCGAAGCCGACCAGCGCGACGCCGAACTGGCCCGTGGCGAGTACCGTGGCTGGATGCACGGCCTGCCCCACGCGGTGAAGGACCTGTCGCTGACCCAGGGCATCCGCACCACCCTCGGCTCGCCGCTGTTCCGCGACTACCTGCCCGAGCGCGACGGCATCATGGTCGAGCGCATCAAGGCGGCCGGCGCGATCATCATCGGCAAGACCAACACCCCCGAATTCGGCCTCGGCTCGCACAGCTACAACCCGATCTTCGGTGCCACCGGCTGCGCCTACGCGCCCGACCGCACCGCCGGCGGCAGCAGCGGCGGCGCGGCGGCGGCCCTGGCGCTGCAGATGGTCCCGGTGGCCGACGGCAGCGACATGATGGGCTCGCTGCGCAATCCGGCGGCCTTCAACAACATCGTCGGCTTCCGCCCGTCCCAGGGCCGCGTACCCTTCGACGACAGCGCCGACCTGTTCATCGACCAGATGGGCTACGAAGGCCCGATGGGCCGCAGCGTGCGCGACGTCGCGCTGCTGTTGTCGGTACAGGCCGGTGGCGATGCCCGTGCGCCGCTGTCCATCGCCGAGAGCGGCGAGCAGTTCGCAGGCTCGCTGGAGCGTGATTTCAAGGGCGCACGCCTGGGTTGGCTGGGCGATCTGGGCGGCCACCTGCCCATGGAGAAGGGCGTGCTGGAGCTGTGCCGCCAATCCTTCGCCGACTTCGAAGCCATCGGCTGTCACGTCGAGGAGACTGCCATGGGATTCTCGCCCGAGCGCCTCTGGGACACCTGGCGTACCCTGCGCCACTGGATGGTTGCCGGCTCCCTCGGCGCGGCCTACACCGACCCGGCCAAGCGCGAACTGCTCAAGCCCGAGGCGATCTGGGAAGTGGAGAACGGCCTGAAACTCTCCGCCATGGACGTGTTCCGCGCCTCCGCCGCGCGCAGCGACTGGTACCGAGCGATCAGCCGACTGTTCGAGCGCTACGACTACCTGCTGCTGCCCAGCGCCCAGGTATTCCCGTTCGACAAGACCTGGGACTGGCCGAAGGAGATCGCCGGCAAGACCATGGATACCTACCACCGCTGGATGGAAGTGGTGATCCCGGCCACCCTGTCCGGGTGCCCGGCAGCCAACGTGCCGGTGGGCTTCAATGAGCAGGGCCTGCCCATGGGCTTGCAGATCATCGGCAGGCACCAGGCCGACATGGCCGTGCTGCAACTGGCCCACGCCTACGAGCAGGCCTCGCGCTGGTACCAGCGCTGCCCACCGCCGATGCTGGCGAGAGACTGAGTTACTTATCCACAAGCTGAGGGGGACGCATGAATATCAGCTTCTTCCAGGAACTGCTGCAAAGCATCACCGAGCGTGGCCGGCAATTGCTGGAATCGCGCGAGCCGGCGCCGGGCAATGCCCAGGCGCTGGCGCAGGCTTGCCACAAGCTGATCTCCAGCCACGGCGAAGCTTCGGGCGTGGCCCTGGCGCAACAGGTGCTGTGCGCCTATCGCGACTGCCCGCAGGAGCAGCAGAAGGCCTTCTTCGACACCCTGCTGAAGGACTTCGCACCGCCTCACGACGCGCTGGCGCAAGCCTGCCAGCGCTACCTCGACGAGCCGTCGTCGGCCAACACCACGGCGCTGTTCGAGGCCAGCGAACCGCCGCGCCAGGAGCTGTTCCGCCGCCTCAACCAGGCACCCGGCGGCACCGCCGAGCTGATCGCCATGCGCCGCCTGCTGCTGCAGGAGTTGAAAGCCAAGCCGGAGCTGGCGGCGGTGGACCACGACCTGCAGCACCTGCTGGCGTCCTGGTTCAACCGCGGCTTTCTGGTGCTGCGGCGCATCGACTGGTCGACGCCGGCATCGATCCTGGAAAAGATTATCAAGTACGAGGCCGTCCACGCCATCAAGGACTGGGACGACCTGCGCAGCCGCCTGCAGCCGGCCGACCGCCGCTGCTTCGCCTTCTTCCACCCGGCCCTGGCCGACGAGCCGCTGATCTTCGTCGAGGTGGCGCTGACCCGTGCGATGCCGGGGGCGATTGCAGAGATTCTGGAGGGCAAGGCTGGTGATGAGTCGGCAGAAGCACCCGACACCGCGGTGTTCTATTCCATCAGCAACTGCCAGGACGGCCTGCGCGGCATCTCCTTCGGCAACTTCCTGATCAAGCAGGTGGTGGAGGAGCTGGCGCGGGAGATTCCCGGCCTGCGCCAGTTCGTCACCCTGTCGCCGGTACCCGGCTTCCGCCGCTGGCTCGACAGCCTGGGCGACGACCCGCAACTGGGTGCGGCCGCCGCCGAGCTGCTCAAGGCGCTCAAGCCTGACGCAGCGCCGCCGCCACGCACCGAGCAACCGATGCTGGCGCTGGCTGCCGAATACTTCCTGCATGCCCGCAACGGTGC
The DNA here is from genome assembly GCF_040017195.2 of Pseudomonas sp. LABIM340. Classification (NCBI taxonomy): domain Bacteria; kingdom Pseudomonadati; phylum Pseudomonadota; class Gammaproteobacteria; order Pseudomonadales; family Pseudomonadaceae; genus Pseudomonas; species Pseudomonas sp. LABIM340. The sequence goes on from NZ_CM200227.1 coordinate 344,097, forward strand.
AGGTTTGCCGCTGGACCCGGTGGCGCGCTTCCACCTGGGCAACGGCGCCCGCCTGGAACGCCTGAACTGGCGCGGCGACCTCTCCGCCAGCGGCCTGCGCCAGGCCGCCGGGCTGATGGTCAATTACCGCTACGAACTGCGCCAGATCGAAAAGAACCACGAAGCCTACGCCAACCAGGGCGCGGTCACCGCCTCACCCGAGGTGCGCAAGCTGGCCAACCTGACGGCGAAAACAAAACGCTAGGACCTCACCATGAACCAGAGCCTTTTCGCCGAAGTCGGCAAACACCTGCCCAGCGACCTTTCCAAGCCCTTCATCCGCACCCCGGACGGTGGCGGCTACAGCTACGCCGACATGCTGCGCAGCACCTCGCAGTTCGCCCATGCGCTGGTAGAGCTCGGCGTGCAGCCGGGCGACCGCGTCGCCGTGCAGGTCGACAAGAGCCCCGAGACGGTGATGCTGTACCTCGCCGTGCTGCGCGTCGGCGCGGTCTATCTGCCGCTCAACAGCGGCTACACCGGCGAGGAGCTGCGCTACTTCCTCGATGATGCCGAGCCCTCGCTGTTCGTCTGTGCGCCGGCCTTCGAAGCCCAGGCCCGGGAGCTGGCGAAAGTCAGCGGCGTGGCGCACGTGGAAACTCTGGGCGACGCCGGCGATGGCTCGCTGATGCAGCGTGTGCAGGGCAAGCCGGGGCGCTTCGCCGATGTCGAGCGCGCCGCTTCCGATCTCGCCGCGATCCTCTACACCTCCGGCACCACCGGGCGTTCCAAGGGCGCGATGATCAGCCACGGCAACCTGGTCTCCAACGCCCGTGCTCTGGTGGACTACTGGAACATCACCGCCGAGGACTGGCTGCTCCACGCGCTGCCGATCTTCCACATCCATGGTCTGTTCGTGGCCTGTAACAGCCTGCTGATGGCCGGCGGCTCGATGCTCTTCCTGAGCAAGTTCGACGCCGCGCAGATGCTCAAGCTGCTGCCCCAGGTGAACCTGCTGATGGGCGTGCCGACTTTCTACACACGCCTGCTCGACCAGCCCGGCCTGACCCGCGAGGCGGTGGCGCACATGCGCTTGTTCATCTCCGGCTCCGCGCCGCTCACCGCCGAGACCCACAAGGCGTTCTCCGAGCGTACCGGCATGGCGATCCTTGAGCGCTACGGCATGACCGAGACCGGCATGAATACCTCCAACCCGCTGGACGGCCAGCGCATCGCCGGCACCGTCGGCTTCCCGCTGCCGGGCGTCGAGTTGCGCATCACTGATCCGGCCCAGGCCGAGCCGACCCTGCTGCCGCAAGGCGAACCGGGGATGATCGAAGTACGCGGGCCGAACGTGTTCCAGGGCTACTGGCGCATGCCGGAAAAGACCGCCGAGGAACTGCGTGCGGATGGCTACTTCATGACCGGCGACATCGGCTTCGTCGACGAGCGTGGCTACGTGCAGATCGTCGGCCGCAACAAGGACATGATCATCAGCGGCGGCTTCAACGTGTACCCCAAGGAGCTGGAGGAAATCCTCGACACCCTGCCGGGCGTGGCCGAATCGGCGGTGATCGGCGTGCCGCACCCGGACTTCGGCGAAGGCGTGACCGCCGTGCTGGTGGCCAGCAAGGACCAGGCGCCGACCGAGGCGCAGGTGCTTGCCGCGCTGGACGGCAAGCTGGCGCGCTTCAAGCAGCCCAAGCGGGTGATGGTGGTCGACGCGCTGCCGCGCAACGTGATGGGCAAGGTGCAGAAGAACGTGCTGCGCGAGCAGTTCAAGGCGCTGTATTCCTGACGTTCTGCCTCTCGCGAATACGAGCGCCGGAGTCACCCTGTAGGAGCCGGCCATGCCCGCGATCGCGTGCATGGTGCTCTTGCGTAGGATGGGTGGAGCGCAGCGATACCCATGCTGCCCGGTGCGCATGTGTTGATGGGTATCGCTGCGCTCCACGCCATCCTACGTCGTGCCTCCCGGCAGACTCTGGTAGGGCGGATAACGCTGGTGCGTTATGCGCCCTACGATCCTGATAGTTCGGAGTGGCCGGTTGTTCGCGAGCAAGCTCGCTCCTACAGTCACGGCCAGCTACGCAGCGCTTTTCGTAGGAGCGAGCTTGCTCGCGAACCACCCAACGCCGGATTTCCCCTGTAGGAGCGGGCCATGCCCGCGACCGCGCGCATGGCGCGCTCCTGCAGGTCTGCGCCAGAACGAAAAAGCCCCGCTGATGCGGGGCTTTTTCATGTCGCGGGAGGCAATCAGCGAACAGTCACCACCACCTTGCCCACCGCCTTGCGCTGGCCCAGGTGGTTGATCGCGTCAGCCGCCTGCTCCAGCGGGTAGGTCTGGGACACCAGCGGCTTGATCTTGCCTTCGGCGAACCAGGCGAACAGCTGCTGGAAGTTCGCTGCGTTGTCCTGCGGCTGGCGCTGGGCGAAGGAGCCCCAGAACACGCCAACCAGCGAGGCGCCCTTGAGCAGGGTGAGGTTGGCCGGCAGCGACGGGATGGTGCCGCTGGCGAAGCCGACCACCAGCATGCGGCCGTTCCAGGCGATGGAGCGGAAGGCTTCCTCGAACAGGTCGCCGCCCACCGGGTCGTAGATCACGTCCACGCCCTGGCCGCCGGTGAGTTCCTTGAGCTTGTCCTTCAGGCCGCCTTCGCTGTAGTTGATCAGCACGTCGGCACCAGCGGCCTTGGCCACTTCCAGCTTGGCTTCGCTGCTGGCGGCGGCGATGACCTTGGCGCCCATGGCCTTGCCGATCTCGACGGCGGCCAGGCCCACTCCGCCGGAGGCGCCGAGCACCAGCAGGGTCTCGCCCGGCTGCAGGTTGGCGCGCTGCTTGAGTGCGTGCATGGAGGTGCCGTAGGTCATGCCGAAGGCGGCGGCGCTGGCGAAGTCCATGCCGTCGGGGATCGGCATTACGCTGTAGCCGGGCACCGCCACTTCCTCGGCGAAGCTGCCCCAGCCGGTCAGCGCCATCACGCGGTCGCCGGGCTTCACGTGGCTGACTTTCTCACCGACCGCGCCGACCACCCCGGCAGCCTCGCCACCCGGGGAGAACGGGAAGGGCGGCTTGAACTGGTACTTGCCCTCGATGATCAGCGTGTCGGGGAAGTTCACCCCGGCGGCGTGAACCTGCAGCAGGACTTCGTTCTTCTTCGGCTCGGGGCTGGCGATGTCTTCCAGCACCAGGGTTTCGGCGGGGCCGAAGGCTTTGCACAGCACGGCTTTCATCAGGACGTACTCCGTTGGAGGTTCTTCTTTGTGAGTAGAGGGCCAGTGTAGGAGCGCGGGCACAGGGGGCAAATCACCATGGCCTGGGCTTATGCCCCGATATAGCTTGGGCGGCGGCGCGAGTGTGGCTATCCTTTCCGACATTGAATCCGGAGACATCGCCTTGAGAGCTTTCCTCGCCCTGCTGCTGGCCTTTTCCGTCAGTACTTTTGTCATGGCTTCCGAATCCGAGGAAGCCAAGCCGGAAGACGCCAACAAGCCTGTATTCGTCGACCTCACCCCCGCGCTGGTGGGCAACTACGGCAGCGGTCCGCGCCTGAAGTATTTCAAGGCCGACATCGCGCTGAAGGTCACCGGCAAGGAGGCCTCCGAGAAGGTCGAGCACCACGAGCCGCTGATCCGCAACCAGCTGGTGATGCTGTTCTCCCAGCAGACCGACGACTCCCTCGGCAGCGTCGACGGCAAGGAGAAGCTGCGCCAGGAAGCCCTCAAGCAGGTGCAGACCGCCCTCCAGCAGGAGGAAGGCAAGCCGCTGGTGGACGACCTGCTGTTCAACAACCTGATCGTCCAGCCCTGACCCCTCCGGGCTTCGTCTGCATGAGTGCGCCTCATGCAGACGAAGTGACACCTGGCTGCGGCTGCTCGCCGCAATGCCGGGCTGAAAGCCCCGCCTCACAAGGCGCGTAGGAAATTTCCGGCGCACGCCTGACCTGAATCAAACCCCGTTTGCCGCTGGTCGCCGAACATCCCCTCATGATCCGCTCGAATTCGAGCGCCTGGACAAAGGGGAAATCGGATGACAGGAAACGCAAAAAGCTGGCGCACCCGCGGTCTCGCGGTGCTGGTGGTGGCCGTGCTCGCCGCGCTGGCCTGGCAGACGTTCAAGCCGGCGGGGCTGCCCGAAGGTTTCGCCAGTGGCAATGGGCGCATCGAGGCCACCGAAGTCGACGTGGCCACCAAGCTGCCCGGCCGCGTGGCGGAAATCCTGGTGGACGAAGGCGACTTCGTGAAGGCCGGCGACGTGGTGGCGAAGATGGACACCCAGGTGCTCCAGGCCCAGCTCGCGCAGGCCCAGGCGGAAGTGCGGCGGGCGCAGAACGCCCAGCTCACCGCCGAGTCCCTGGTGGCGCAGCGCACCAGCGAGAAATCCACCGCCGAAGCCATAGTCGCGCAACGCCAGGCGGAACTGACCGCCGCGCAGAAGCGCTTCACCCGCACCGAACAGCTGGTCAAACGCAACGCCCTGCCGCAGCAGCAACTGGATGACGACCGCGCCACCCTGCAGAGCGCCCAGGCGGCGCTGGCCGCGGCTCGCTCGCAGGTGGTCTCGGCGCAGGCCGGCATCTCTGCCGCGCGCTCCCAGGTGATCGAGGCGCAGTCGGCCATCGAGGCCGCCACCGCGAGCACCGTGCGCCTGCAGGCGGACATCGACGACAGCCTGCTCAAGGCCCCGCGCAACGGCCGCGTGCAGTACCGCGTGGCACAGCCGGGCGAAGTGCTGGCGGCCGGCGGCAAGCTGCTCAACATGGTCGACCTGGCCGACGTCTACATGACCTTCTTCCTGCCCTCGGGCCAGGCCGGCAAGGTAGCGCTGGGCCAGGAAGTGCACCTGGTGATCGATGCCGTGCCCGAGTACGTGATCCCCGCCAAGGTGTCCTACGTGGCCAGCGTCGCGCAGTTCACGCCCAAGACCGTGGAGACCGCCAACGAGCGCGAGAAGCTGATGTTCCGCGTCAAGGCGCGCCTCGATCCGGGCCTGCTGGAGAAGTACATCACCTACGTGAAGACCGGCGTGCCGGGCATGGCCTACCTGCGCCTCGACCCGCAGGTGGAATGGCCGGCTGAACTGCAGATCAAGGTCCCGCAATGAACGCCGCCAACTGCGTGGCCCGTCTGGCTGGCGTCTCGCTGCGCTACGGCGAGACCCGCGCAGTGGACGACGTCACCCTGGAAATCCCGGCCAACCGCATGGTCGGCCTGATCGGCCCGGACGGCGTCGGCAAGTCCAGCCTGCTGGCGCTGCTGGCCGGCGCGCGGAAGATGCAGGACGGCGAGATCCAGGTGCTCGGCGGCGACATGCGCGACGCACGCCACCGCCGCGCCGTGTGCCCGCGCATCGCCTACATGCCGCAGGGCCTGGGCAAGAACCTCTATCCGACGCTCTCGGTGTTCGAGAACGTCGACTTCTTCGGCCGCCTGTTCGGCCACGACAAGGCCGAGCGCGAGCGGCGCATCGCCGACCTGCTGCACAGCACCGGCCTGGCGCCCTTCGCGGAACGCCCGGCGGGCAAGCTCTCCGGCGGCATGAAGCAGAAACTCGGGCTGTGCTGCGCACTGATCCACGACCCCGACCTGCTGATCCTCGACGAGCCCACCACCGGCGTCGACCCGCTGTCGCGCAACCAGTTCTGGGAGCTGATCGCACGCATCCGCGCCGGCCGCGAGGGCATGAGCGTGCTGGTGGCCACCGCCTACATGGAAGAGGCCGAGCGCTTCGATCACCTGGTGGCGATGGACGACGGCAAGGTGCTCGCCACCGGCACACCCGCCGAGTTGCGCGCGCACACCGGCACGCAGAATCTCGAAGAAGCCTTCATCGCGTTGTTGCCCGAGAGCAAGCGCGCCGGCCATCACAAGCTGGTGATTCCACCGCGACCGCAGCCTGCCGGCGCGCCGCAGATTGCCATCGAAGCCGAAGGGCTGACCTGCCGCTTCGGCGATTTCGTCGCGGTGGACCGCGTCAGCTTCCGCATCGAGCGCGGGGAAATCTTCGGCTTCCTCGGCTCCAACGGCTGCGGAAAGTCCACCACCATGAAGATGCTCACCGGCCTGCTGCCGGCCAGCGAAGGAACCTGCGCACTGTTTGGCCAGCCGGTGAACGCCAATGACATGGAGACCCGTCGGCGCGTCGGCTATATGTCCCAGGCCTTTTCGCTGTACGCCGAACTGACGGTGCTGCAGAACCTCGAACTGCACGCCAAGCTGTTCCACATCCCCCACGAGCAGATCGGCCCGCGCGTCGAGGAAATGCTCCAGCGTTTCGACCTGGGCAAGGTCAGGGACGAGCTGCCCGACAGCCTGCCGCTGGGTATTCGCCAGCGCCTGTCGCTGGCCGTGGCGGTGATCCACAAGCCGGAAATCCTGATCCTCGACGAGCCCACCTCGGGCGTCGACCCGGTGGCCCGCGACGGCTTCTGGGAGCTGATGGTGGAGCTGTCGCGCAACGACGGCGTGACCATCTTCATCTCCACCCACTTCATGAACGAGGCGGAGCGCTGCGACCGCATCTCGCTGATGCACGCCGGCAAGGTGCTCGACAGCGATACCCCGCAGGGGCTGATCGACAAGCGTGGCCTGCCGACCCTGGAAGCCACCTTCATCGCCTATCTGGAAGAGGCCGCCGGCAGCGCGCCGGTGCCCGACGCCACGCCCGCTCCCGAGCAGCCTGCCGCGCCCGCCCGCTACAAGGGCAGCGACCGCTTCAGCTGGCTGCGCCTGTTCAGCTACGCGCGCCGCGAGGCCATGGAACTGCGCCGCGACCCGATCCGCCTGACCCTGGCGCTGGTGGGCACCGCGCTGCTGATGTTCATCATCGGCTACGGCATCAACATGGACGTCGAGGACCTCACCTACGCGGTGCTCGACCGCGACCAGACCACCACCAGCCAGGCCTATGCGCTGAACATTTCCGGATCGCGCTACTTCATCGAGAAGGCGCCGATCCAGAACCCCGAGGAGCTGGAGCGGCGCCTGCGCAGCGGCGACATCAGCCTGGCGGTGGAGATACCGCCGAATTTCGGCCGTGACTTGAAGCGCGGCGCCGACCCGGCCATCGGCGTGTGGATCGACGGCGCCATGCCGACCCGCGCCAATACCGTGCTCGGCTATGTGCAGGGGCTGCACGCCAGCTACCTCGCCGATCTTGCACGACAGAGCGGCAATGCCGCCGCCAGTGCCGCGGCGAGCACCGAAGTGCGCTTCCGCTACAACCCGGACGTGGAGAGCCTCAAGGCCATGGTGCCGGCGGTGATCCCGCTGCTGCTGATCATGATCCCGGCGATGCTCACCGCCCTGGGCGTGGTGCGCGAGAAAGAGCTGGGCTCGATCACCAACCTCTACGTCACCCCGGTCACGCGCCTGGAGTTCCTGCTCGGCAAGCAGCTGCCGTACATCGGCATGGGCATGATCAACTTCGTGCTGATGCTGGCCATGGCCGTGCTGCTGTTCCAGGTGCCGCTCAAGGGCAGCTTCCTGGCGCTGCTGGTCGGCGCGTTCCTCTACGTGGTGACCAGCACCGGCCTCGGCCTGCTGCTCTCGACCTTCATGAAGAGCCAGATCGCCGCGGTGTTCGGCACCGCCATCGCCACCATGATCCCGGCGATCCAGTTCTCCGGGCTGATCCACCCGGTGTCCTCGCTGGAAGGCGCGGCGGCGGTGATCGGCCAGCTCTACCCGACCTCGCATTTCCTCATCGTCAGCCGTGGCGCCTTCTCCAAGGCGCTGGGTTTTGCCGACCTGTGGGTCTACTACCTGCCGTTGCTGGCGATGGTGGTGGTGCTGACGCTGCTCAGCGTGGCCTGCCTGAAGAAACAGGAGGTCTGAGATGAACAAGCTGGCGAACATCTTCAACCTCGGCATCAAGGAATTCCGCAGCCTGGGCCGCGACTACGCGATGCTGATCCTGATCGCCTGGGCTTTTACCCTGGGCGTCTACAGTTCGGCCACCGGCGTGCCGGAAACCCTGCACCACGCGCCCATCGCCATCGTCGACGAGGACCAGTCGCAGCTCTCCTCGCGCATCGTCAACGCCTTCCAGCCGCCGTACTTCCGGGTGCCGGAAATGATCGGCCACGCGCAGATGGACCGCGGCATGGACGTTGGCCTGTACACCTTCACCCTGGATATCCCGCCGGACTTCCAGCGCGACGTGCTGGCCGGGCGGCAGCCAGCGATCCAGGTCAACGTCGATGCGACGCAGACCGGCCAGGCCTTCTCCGGCGCCGGCTACATCCAGAACATCGTCGGCACCGAGGTCAGCGAGTTCGTCAGTCGCTACCGCGCCGAGCCAGCGATGCCGGCGGAGCTGGCAGTGCGCATGGAGTTCAACCCGAACCTGACCCAGGCCTGGTTCGGCGCGGTGATGGAGGTGATCAACCAGATCACCATGCTGTCGATCATCCTCACCGGCGCCGCGCTGATCCGCGAGCGCGAGCACGGTACGGTGGAACATCTGCTGGTGATGCCGCTGACCGCGTTCGAGATCATGATGGCCAAGGTCTGGTCCATGGGCACCGTGGTGCTGGTGGCGGCAGCGATCTCGCTGCAACTGGTGGTGCGCGGCTGGCTGGACGTGCCGATCAGCGGTTCGGTGGGGCTGTTCCTGCTGGGCGCGGCGCTGCACCTGTTCGCCACCACTTCCATGGGCATCTTCATCGGCACCGTGGCCCGCTCAATGCCGCAACTGGGGCTGCTGGTAATCCTCACCCTGATGCCGCTGCAGATTCTTTCCGGCGGCACCACGCCGCGCGAGAGCATGCCGGAGCTGGTGCAGAACATCATGCTGGCGGCGCCGACCACGCACTTCGTCAGCCTGGCCCAGGCGATCCTCTATCGCGGCGCGGACCTGTCCATAGTCTGGCCGCAACTGCTGGCCATCGTCGGGATCGGCGCGGCTTTCTTCTTCGGCGCGCTCTGGCGCTTCCGCCGGACCATCGGGCAGATGGCCTGACCGGCTGCTGTTCCCTGTAGGAGCGGGCCATGCCCGCAATCCGTGAGCAGGGCTCGCGGCGAGTGACTCCGGAGGCGTTGCGCATGGAGCAGGGTGGACTCTGTCCACCCTCGCGGGCATGGCCCGCTCCTACAGTGGAGTGCCCATGCCGGGCCTGAGGGGGGTCAGGAAGTCGTGCGCTCGGCCATATCCACCGGCCACACGCAGGTCTGGTTGCGTCCCCTGTGCTTGGCGGCATACAGCGCCTGGTCGGCCTGGGCGATCAACTGGTCCGGCTCGGCGTCCTGCCCCGGCGTGGCGATGGCCAGGCCGATACTCACCGTCAGTCGTCCCAGCTCGCCGGCCGGGTGCGCGATGCCCATCTCGGCCACGCGCCGATGGACGCGTGCGGCCACATGGCTGGCGCCTTCCAGGCCGGTGTCAGTGAGGATGATGACGAACTCTTCGCCGCCATAACGGCATGCCACATCTCCTTCGCGTTGCAGGCACTCCTGCAGGCAGCTGGCGAGGCGCCGCAATGCGTCGTCGCCAGCCAGGTGGCCGAGGCAGTCGTTGAAGCGCTTGAAGTGGTCGACGTCGAGCATCAGCACCGCCAGCGGCGCGTCGGCGCGGCGCAGGCGGCGCCATTCGCTCTGCAGCTGGCGGTCGAAGTAGCGGCGATTGAACAGGCCGGTGAGGCCGTCCTGCTGCGAAAGCTTGTGCAGCTGCGCTTCGAGTTGCAGGCGCTCGCTGTTGTCGCGGGCCACGGCGATCAGGTAGTCGCGATCGCCCTGGTGGATCAGCTGGGTGTTGATTTCCGCCGGCTGCAGGCTGCCGTCGCGGCGCTGCATCTCGCGCTGGAAGATCATCGACAGGTTCAGCCGGTGCGCCTGCTGCACCAGCTGGAGCCAGGCGTGGAAGCCGGGGATCAGCCGCTCCGGGTCCTCGCGCAGCAGGTGGCGGAACTCCTCGGCGCTGTAGCCCAGGCCGTTGTAGGTGGCGCGGTTCATGTGCAGCAGTTCGCGCTGTTGCAGGTCGAAGATGAACAGCGCATCGCGGCTGGAGTCGGTGAGGTCCAGCGCCAGTTGCAGGCGCTCGCGGCTGTCGCGCAGGTTGGCCTCCACCGACTGGCGCTGCTCCGCTTCCTGGCTGAGCAACTGGTTGCTGGCGCTCAGCGCGGTGGCGCGGCGGGCGTTCTCGCGAGCGAGGAACAGCGCTGCCACCAGCAGCAGGCTGATCGCCACGCCGCCGCCGAACACCACCATCGGCAACGGCGTGGACAGTGACTGTACGAGGGCCGGAGTGGGGCTGAGCTCCAGTTCGAAGCTGCGGTTGTTGAGCAGGCGCAGCGGCACCCGCAGGGTCTGTTCGGCATCGCCAGCGGGCTGGTCGCGCGCGTAGAGCGGCCGGCCGTGCTCCAGCAGGCGCACGCTGAACAGGTGGTTGTCCGCCTGCCTGAGCAGGTTGTCCATCAGCGGGCCGACGCGGAAGACGCCCTGCATGAAACCGTCGAACTGCAACTGGTTGTCGGCATCGCGGATGTAGATCGGTGTATAGAGCACGAAGCCGCGTCCGCCCTGGACCAACTCCACGCTGTCGCTCAGGCGCGGCTTGCCGCTGTCGCGGGCAGACATCGCCGTCGCGTAGTTGGGGTGCTGCGGGGAGAGCCGGAAGTTAAGCGCCGCCTCGTTGCCCTGCAGCGGTTCCAGCCAGCGGATGCGCAGCTCCGGGTCGGCCCACTGGATCGACTGGTAGCCGGGGAAGCTGCGCACGTAGAAGCGCGCGTCCAGTTCCCATTCGGGACGGGGCATGCGCCCGTGGTGGGTCCACAGCTGGGCAAGCAGGTCCAGGCCCTGGACCTGCTCGTGGAGGTTGGCTTCCAGCTGGTGCGCGAGGCTGCGCCCCTGGTAGGTCAGGCGCTCCTGCACGCGCTGCCGTTCGCTGCTCGCCAGCTCCTCGCCCAGCCAGGCACTGGCAAGCAGGAGCACGCAGAGCAGACCGCCAAGCCCGAGGTATGTAGCTAGTGAGGACTGAAGGCGGTACATGCGGCGAATTCCGGGGGCTTCAGTAACCTAATAGCACAGTGCCTCTACTTGTGCGCCAGGCCGACGACGATCGCCCACTGTTCGGCAGTGACCGGCATCACCGACAGGCGGCTGCCTTTCTGCACCAGGGGCATCTCTTCCAGTCCGGCCTGTGCCTTGAGGGTGCCCAGCGGCAGCACCGAGCGGAAGGCTTCGACGAAACTCACGTCGCGGGCCGTCCAGGGATTCTTCTCGTCGCTGGCCTTGGGGTCGTGGTAGTGGCTTTTCGGGTCGAGCGCGGTCGGGTCCGCATAGGGCCCGCCGTCGATCTGCGCGATGCCGGCGATGCCAGGCTCCGGGCAGCTGGAGTGGTAGAAGAAGAACAGGTCGCCAGGCTGCATGCTGCGCATGAAGTTGCGTGCCTGGTAATTGCGCACGCCGTCCCAGCGCGCGGTCTTCAGGCGCTGCAGGTCGTGGATCGAGAGTTCGTCGGGCTCGGATTTCATCAGCCAGTAAGCGCGTGCCATCCGCGAGGGTCTCCTTGTGCGTGGCGGGTAATGATCTTTTTCTGATTTGGCTAAGGGTAGGCGGGCAGGCGTTTCCCTGCGACAAGCTGCCGGCTCGCCGGAAACAAATTGTAGGAAGAAGATGTAGGAATACCGGCATGAACATTGCCTGAAAGTGCCGGAAGTTTTGGGGGCGACTGCTCCTCCGACGATCGGTTGGCGTCAGAATTGCGAGAAGCTTTTCATTGTCGGAGAATGCCGCCGTTTTTAGCTTGGCCCGCCGGACGGATAAAAAAACCACCGCCGGTCATCGTTGACAGTTTGCCTGGAAGGGGGAGGCAATCGATGAAACGCAAGCCTGATCTTTTGTGGGTGTTGGTAATACTTTTCGGTCTGGGTGTCGTCACTACCGGTTACACCCAGAGCCTGTGGGAACAACGCCAGGGCAATGCCCCGGTGCAGGTCACCCAGCAGCCCTGATCCAGTTCACCTGAATCAGCTGCTTCCGCCACGGTTATCGCAAGGAACGCGATTCCGTCGCGAGACGGCCATACCAGCCGCCGTCCGTCACTATGCCCATCAGCGGCACATCCCAGCTCGCCAGCTCCAGCTTGTCGACCTTCTGGCACTCGTGCGCCAGGCCCAATAGCGTCGGTTTCTGCCAATTTTTGCGCATCCCCAGGTAGGCCAGGGTCCGGTCGTAAAAGCCCTTGCCCATCCCCAGTCGGCCGCCTTGTGGATCAAAACCGACCAGCGGTAGCAGCAGCAGGTCCAGCGCCCAGGCCGGGCGCTGGCGCCCGCGGTCGGCCCGCGGTTCGGCGATGTTGAAGCGGTTGCGTACCCAGCGCTCGCCGATGCCTACCTGCTGGAAAGTCATGTGCGTACGCGGCCAGTCGGAGAGCACCGGCAGGTAGGTCGCCTTGCCGCGCTTCTGCGCAGCCTTCATCAACGGGCGCGGGTCGATTTCGCCGTCAGCCGGCAGGTACAGGGCGATGTGCTTCGCCCGGCGGAACAGCGGATGCTGCGCGAGCTGGCGATACAGGGCCTGGGCGGCGAGGCGTTGCTGAAGGGGAGTGAGCGCGCGTCTGGCCTGGCGCAGCTGGCGGCGCAGGGCAGGGCGGGAGAGGGAATCTGCGTGGATCATGGAAGGGTAAAGCTCCCCGGACATGCCGCTGTCGGGTTAGCCCTTGAACCCGAGAGTTCAAGGTGGTGGTTGCAGTAGGCTTTAAGGCTTTCCGTCGTGCGGACATGCACACCAGCCCAACTGGCAACCCCCGTTGTTGCAATTATCGGCTCAGGGACATCACCGACTGGCAAACACACCAGGGAGCGAGGCGATTATACCCCAAGGAAATTTCCCTGGTCAGACTTCACCCTGGTCTTTATCGGTGGTAGGAGTGTCTGTGGTCAGCGCGCGGTCCACGCGCTCGAGCAGTTCGCGCACGCGTTCACGGGTTGAACCGCTGTCGTGCTCCACGCGCTCCTGCTTGTGCAGCAGGTCGTGGGTGATGTTCAGGGCGGCCATCACCGCGACGCGGTCGGCACCGATCACTTTGCCGCTGGAACGGATCTCGCGCATCTTGCTGTCCAGATAGCGCGCGGCGCTTTCCAGGTTGACGCGCTCGTCCGCAGGGCACGCGATGCAGTACTCCTTGTCGAGGATTTGGACGTTCAGGGTATTCGACTGGCTCATGAGTCCTGCTCCAGGGCTTTAAGACGCAAAATCATCGCTTCGACCTTCTGCCGAGCCAAATCGTTCTTCTCGATCAGATGGGCGCGTTCTTCCCGCCAGCTTTTCTCGTTCGCCCGCAGCAGCCGGTTTTCGGCCTTGAGCTGTTCCAGGCGCTGGAGCAGCAGGTCGAACTTGGCGATCAGCGCGTGCAGGTCGGCGTCTTCCATGGGCTCTCGCTTGGGAGTTGCTTAAGTAATCGAGAACTATATAGGACTGCCGTGGGGGTGGGTCAACGCACGGCTGCCCGGCGCGTCGTCACATGGTCTTGCGGTGTGCGCCGGTGCTAGGATAACGGACCATATTCTATGCGCGGCGCCTGATGGCGCCTAGCCGTCACCCGGGTTCGATCATGTCCACTTCCAGCTCCGCCTATACCGCCTTCGCCGCCCTGCTTGCCGAGGCTGCCCTGCCGATTTCCCCCGCCGAACTGCACGGCCACCTGCTCGGCCGCGTCTGCGCCGGCTCCGGCTTCGACCAGGCTGAATGGCTGCAGGCTGCCGGTGAACTGCTCGGCGGCGAACCGGGCGAGCGCCTGGGGGCGGCACTGGGCGGCCTGCTGGGCATGGTCCAGCAGGACTTCAGCCAGGGCGAGATGGCCGTGGTGCTGATGCTGCCCAACGACGACGCGCCGCTGGCCGAGCGCGCCGTGGCCCTGGGTCAGTGGTGCCAGGGCTTCCTCGCCGGCTTCGGCCTGGCGCTGCGTTCCCCCAGCCTGTCGGACGAAGCCGACGAAGTGCTGCAGGACATCGCCGCCATCGCCCAGGTCGGCGGCCAGCTGGAAGAATCCGAAGACGGCGAGGCCGACTACATGGAAGTGCAGGAATACCTGCGCGTCGCCCCGCTGTTGCTGTTCTCCGAATTCGGCAAGGTGCCGGCACCGGCCGAGAAACCCTCCCTGCATTGAGGTCGCGCATGATCCGTATCGCCAAGTCGGAATACGCCCGTCGTCGCAAGGCGCTGATGGCGCAGATGGAACCCAACAGCATCGCCATTCTCCCGGCGGCGCCGATGTACATCCGCAACCGCGACGTCGAGCACGTCTACCGCCAGGACAGCGATTTCCAGTACCTCACCGGTTTCCCCGAGCCGGAAGCGGTGATGGCGCTGATCCCCGGCCGCGAGCATGGCGAGTACGTGCTGTTCTGCCGCGAGCGCGATCCGGAGCGTGAACTCTGGGACGGCCTGCGCGCCGGCCAGGACGGCGCCATCGGCACCTTCGGCGCCGACGACGCCTTCCCCATCGGCGATATCGACGACATCCTTCCCGGCCTGATCGAGGGCCGCGACCGCGTGTACTACGCGCTGGGCGCCAACCAGGAATTCGACCGCCGGCTGATGGACTGGATCAACGTGATCCGCTCCAAGGCGCGCCAGGGTGCGCAGCCGCCGAACGAATTCGTCGCCCTTGACCACCTGCTGCACGACCAGCGCCTGTACAAGAGCGCCGGCGAGGTGAAGGTGATGCGCTATGCCGCGGAAGTTTCCGCCGGCGCGCACATCCGCGCCATGCAGGCCTGCCGTCCGGGCCTCTACGAGTTCCACCTGGAAGCCGAGCTGGAATACGCCTTCCGCCTGGGCGGCGCGAAGATGCCGGCCTACGGCTCCATCGTCGCCACCGGCCGTAACGCCTGCATCTTGCACTACCGGGAGAACGACGCGCAGATCAAGGACGGCGACCTGATCCTGATCGACGCAGGCTGCGAGATCGACTGCTACGCCAGCGACATCACCCGCACCTTCCCGGCCAGCGGCGTCTTCAGCCCCGAGCAGAAGGCCATCTACCAGCTGGTGCTGGACGCCAACATGGCGGCCTTCGACTACATCGCTCCGGGCCGTCACTGGAACGAAGCCCACGAGGCCACCGTGCGGGTCATCACCGCCGGCCTGGTAGCGCTGGGCCTGCTCAAGGGCGATGTCGACGAGCTGATCGAGCGCGAAGCCTACAAGGCCTTCTACATGCACCGTGCCGGCCACTGGCTGGGCATGGACGTGCACGATGTCGGCGAGTACCGCGTCGGTGGCGAATGGCGCGTGCTCGAACCGGGCATGGCGATGACCGTCGAGCCGGGCATCTACATCTCCCCGGACAACACCGACGTGCCGAAGAAGTGGCGCGGCATCGGCGTGCGCATCGAGGACGATGTGGTCGTGACCAAGACCGGCTGCGAAGTGCTGACCAATGGCGTGCCGAAAACCGTCGCCGAGATCGAAGCGCTGATGGCCGAGGCCAAGGCCCAGGCCGCCTGACATGCAACGTACGCAACTGGCCATCATCGGTGGCGGACTCGTCGGCGCAAGCCTTGCACTGATTCTCCAGGCCGGCGCCCGCGAGCGCGGCTGGCAGATCGTGCTGATCGAGCCCTTCGCCCCCGGCGATGCCTACCAGCCCAGCTACGACGCGCGCTCCTCGGCGCTGTCCTTCGGCAGCCGGCAGATCTACGAACGCCTGGGGCTCTGGCAGCAGATTTCCCAGCGCGCCGAACCCATCACCCAGATCCACGTCTCCGACCGCGGCCGCTTCGGCGCAGCGCGCCTGACGGCGGTGGAAGAGGGCGTTCCCGCCCTCGGCTACGTGGTGGAGAACGCCTGGCTCGGCCAGTGCCTGTGGCATGCGCTCGACCCGGAAGTGGTGAGCTGGCGCTGCCCGGCCGAAGTGCGCCGGATGGATGCGCTGGGCGACGGCTACCGCCTGACCCTGGACGACGACTCGCAGCTGGACTGCGACCTCGCCGTGTTGGCCGACGGTGGCCGCTCCGGCCTGCGCGAGCAGTTGGGCATCAACGTGCGCTCCTCGTCCTACGGGCAGACCGCGCTGATCGCCAACATCAGCCCGTCCGAAGCCCATCGCGGACAGGCCTTCGAACGCTTCACCGAGAGCGGTCCACTGGCCTTGCTGCCGCTGCCGGAAAACCGCTGCGCGCTGGTCTGGACCCGCAACGGCAGCGACGCCGAACGCCTGCGCGAGCTGTCCGACGCGGCCTTCCTCGCCGAGCTGCAGGACGCCTTCGGCTACCGCCTGGGCACCCTGCGCCAGGTTGGCGTGCGTTACGGCTACCCGTTGAGCCTGACCGAGGCCGACGAGCAGATTCGCCCGCACCTCGTCGTGCTGGGCAACGCCGCCCACAGCCTGCACCCGATTGCCGGGCAGGGCTTCAACCTGTCGCTGCGCGACGCCAAGGCCCTGGGCGACCGCCTGTTGCAGGAAGAAGCCGCACCGGGCGATTTCGCCGTGCTGCAGCGCTACCTGGACGGCCAGCGCCTGGACCAGCAGATGACCGTCGGTTTCTCCGACCGCGTCACCCGCCTGTTCTCCAATGCCCAGCCGTTGCTGGCCACCGGCCGCAACATCGGTCTGCTCGGCCTCGACCTGCTGCCACCGGCCAAGCGCTGGTTCGCCCGCCAGGCCATGGGCCTGGGCGCGCGACCGGTCTGAGTCGATGGAAGTACGCAAAAGCCCGCACCGCGCCCGCCTGCTGCGCTTCGGCCTGAACCTCTACCCGCCGTACCTCGGCGCCGGGGTGCGGGTGCGCCACATCAGCGCGGATTTTCGCGAAGTGCGGGTGAAGATGGGCCTGAACCTGTTCAACCGCAATTACGTCGGCACCCAGTTCGGCGGCAGCCTGTACAGCATGACCGACCCCTTCTTCATGCTGATGCTGATGGAGAACCTGGGACGCGACTACATCGTCTGGGACAAGGCCGCCAACATCGAATTCGTCAGCCCCGGCAAGGGGCCGGTGTATGCCGATTTTCGTATCGACCAGCACCTGCTCGACGACATCCGCGAGCAGACCGCCGCGGGCGAAAAATACCTGCCGCGCCTGCACGCCGAAGTGCGTGACGGCGAAGGCACCCTGGTGGCGCGGGTGCAGAAGACCCTGTACGTCCGGCTCAAGCCGCGCGCGCGGCAGGCCGCTTGAATTTCGATGCCCGCGCAGGTGCTGCGCGGGCCGCTGAAGAAGGAACGCACATGCACGCGGATCTGGTTATCGTCGGGGCGGGAATGGTCGGCAGCGCGCTGGCCCTGGCCCTGGAAGGCAGCGGGCTGGATATCCTGCTGCTGGACGGCTCGCCGCTGAGCGTCAAGCCGTTCGACCGCGAAGCGCCCTTCGAGCCGCGCGTCAGCGCGCTTTCCGAGGCCAGCCGACGCATCCTCCAGCGCCTGCATGCGTGGGACGGCATCGCCGCACGGCGCGCCGAGCCCTACTGCGAGATGCAGGTGTGGGACGGCTCGGGCACTGGACAGATCCACTTCAGCGCCGCCAGCGTGCATGCCGAGATGCTCGGCCACATCGTCGAGAACCGCGTGGTGCAGGACGCCCTGCTGGAGCGCCTGCACGACTCCGCCCTCGGCCTTCTGCCCAATGCACGCCTGGAGCAACTGCGCCACTCCGGCGACGACTGGCTGTTGAGCCTCTCCGACGGCCGCGAAATCCGTACGCCACTGGTGGTCGCCGCCGATGGCGCCAACTCCGCGGTACGCCGCCTGGCCGGCTGCGCCACCCGCGAGTGGGATTACCTGCACCACGCCATCGTCACCAGCGTGCGCTGCGAAAAGCCGCACCAGGCCACCGCCTGGCAGCGCTTCACCGACGACGGCCCGCTGGCCTTCCTGCCGCTGGCGAAGGAAGGCGACGCGCACTGGTGCTCGATCGTCTGGTCGACCACCCCGGAGCAGGCCGAGAAGCTCATGGCGCTGGACGACGAAGGCTTCTGCAAGGCCCTGGGCCTCGCCTTCGAACATCGCCTGGGTGCCATCGAGCACGCCGACCGCCGGTTGTGCATCCCGCTGCGCCAGCGCCACGCCAAGCGTTATGTGGAGCCGGGGCTGGTGCTGATCGGCGACGCCGCACACACCATCCACCCACTGGCCGGGCAAGGCGTGAACCTGGGCTTCCTGGATGCCGCGGTACTCGCCGAAGTTATCGAGCACGCCCACGCCCGTGGCGAGAACATCGCCGAGGAACGTGTGCTGAGCCGCTACGAACGTCGGCGTATGCCGCACAACCTGGCGATGATGGCGGCGATGGAAGGCTTCCAGCGCCTGTTCCAGGCCGACCCGCTGGCGGTGCGCTGGCTGCGCAACGCCGGGTTGCGGCTGGTGGACAAGCACCATGAGGCCAAGGGCGTGTTCGTGCGCCAGGCGCTGGGGCTGTCGGGGGACTTGCCGAATCTGGCGCGGGTGTAACTCAAGGCGGCCTGCGGCCCCTCACCCTAACCCTCTCCCGGAGGGAGAGGGGACTGACCGGCGCAAGCGGATGGGTCAGGGCTCGCCGGCTGACTCCGCGATATCCACCTGCTCCGAATAGCTCCCTCTCCCTCTGGGAGAGGGCTGGGGTGAGGGGCTCTTGGCCTGCATCGCCACTATCCCCCGCGACCCCAAACCGCACCCCATCGAAACACCCCGACACAAACGCGCGGCTCGTTAGCAAATGAGGTTCCTTATCATTTGCGGGATATCTTCCCCGCAAAGGACACGCCCATGCTCGTGCGCAAAGGTCTTCTCGCTACCCTCCTGCTGGCTGCCCTCGGTAGCACCGCCCAGGCCGCCGACGAAGTGGTGGTCTACTCCTCGCGCATCGACGAGCTGATCAAGCCGGTGTTCGACGCCTACACCGAGAAGACCGGGGTGAAGATCAAGTTCATCACCGACAAGGAAGCGCCGCTGATGGCGCGGATCAAGGCCGAAGGCGCCAACACCCCGGCCGACCTGCTGCTCACCGTCGATGCCGGCAACCTCTGGCAGGCCGAGAAGATGGGCATCCTGCAGCCCTTCGACTCGCCGACCCTGGATGCCAACATCCCGCCGCAGTACCGCTCCGGCACCGACAGCTGGACCGGCCTGTCGCTGCGCGCGCGGACCATCGCCTATTCGACCCAGCGGGTGAAGCCCGAAGAGTTGTCGACCTACGAAGAACTGGCCGATGCGAAGTGGGAAGGCCGGCTGTGCCTGCGCACCGCGAAGAAGGTCTACAACCAGTCGCTGACCGCGACTCTGATCGAGACCCACGGTGCCGAAAAGACCGAGGAAATCCTCAAGGGCTGGGTGAACAACCTGGCGACCGACGTGTTCTCCGACGACAACGCGCTGCTGCAGGCCATCGCCGCCGGCCAGTGCGACGTCGGCATCGTCAACACCTACTACTACGGCCGCATGCACAAGGACAATCCGCAGCTGCCGGTGAAGCTGTTCTGGCCGAACCAGGGTGACCGTGGCGTGCACGTCAACCTGTCGGGCATCGGCCTGACCAAGCATGCGCCGCACCCGGAAGCCGCGAAGAAGCTGGTGGAGTGGATGACCGGGCCGGACGCTCAGTCGCTGTTCGCCGGCATCAACCAGGAATTCCCGGCCAACCCGAAGGTGGCGCCGTCGCAGGAAGTGGCGGCCTGGGGTGAGTTCAAGGCCGACAGCATCCCGGTGGAAATCGCCGGCAAGCGCCAGGCCGAAGCGATCAAACTGATGGATCGCGCCGGCTGGAACTGATCCGGATCCGGCGCCTCAGCGGGCGCCGGCATCGTCCGAGTGGCTGACGGAGAGTGCCTTGCCGTCGCCGCCGAGCAGGCAGATGAACTCACCGTCGGACTGCTCGCCCCGGCGCAGCTGCGCCACCAGCCGCTTGCTCGCCGGCTGGCCGTCCACCGAGCCTTCGTAGGCTTCCTCGCGGATCGAGCCCGGCTCGATCCAGGTCTGCTGCCAGCGCTCCTGCAGCTGCGGGTCCGCGGCGACCTTGCCGATCGCCATGGCAAGGCAGGATTCGACGGGGGTGGGTTCGTCGGCCAGGGCCAGGTTGCAGAGCGGCAACAGCAGCAGGCCGGACAGGCGGCGGAGTGACGACATGGGACTTTTTCCTTGGGGGCGGCAGTGGCAGAGTGGCCGATTCGACCGCTGTACCTTGCGCTTTATCCCTGCCGGGTGAGGATCGGGCGAATTCGATTTAAATGAGGGAAGTTTCCGACGACCGCTCGGCGGCACTTCCCACGATCCCCCTGATTGATGTCCTGGAAACACGCAACGCATGCGCGCCAACCGCTGGTATCCCATCACTTTCGCCGTCGCCGCCCTGGTCCTGCTGCCTATCAGCGTCCTGCTGCTGAGCTGGGCAGAGATCGATCGCGAAATCTGGTCGCACCTGTGGGAAACCCAGATGATGCGCCTGCTGGGCAACACCCTGGTGCTGGTGGCCGGAGTGGGCGTCGGCGTGACCGTGCTGGGCGTCAGCCTCGCCTGGCTCACCAGCCTCTGCGAATTCCCCGGCCGGCGCTGGCTGGACTGGGCGCTGATGCTGCCCTTCGCGGTGCCAGCCTATGTGCTGGCGTTCGTCTTCGTCGGCCTGCTGGACTTCTCCGGCCCGGTGCAGACGCTGCTGCGCGAGTGGTTCGGCAGCGGCCTGCGGCTGCCCCGCGTACGCTCCACCGGCGGCGTGATCACAGTGCTGGTGCTGGTCTTCTATCCCTACGTCTACCTGCTCGCGCGCACGGCCTTCCTCGCCCAGGGGCGCGGGCTCATGGAAGCGGCGCGGGTGCTCGGGCTTTCGCCGGTGGCGGCCTTCTGGCGCGTCGCCCTGCCCATGGCGCGGCCGGCCATCGGCGCCGGGCTGGCGCTGGCGATCATGGAAACCCTGGCGGATTTCGGCACCGTCTCGGTGTTCAACTTCGATACCTTCACCACCGCGGTCTACAAGACCTGGTACGGCTTCTACAGCCTCTCCAGCGCGACCCAGCTGGCCAGCCTGCTGTTGCTGTTCGTCATGCTGGTGCTGCTGGGCGAGCGCTACAGCCGTGGCCGCAGCGGCGCGCCCAATGAGCGATCGCGCGGCGCGGCACTGTACCGGCTGCACGGCTGGAAGGCCTTCGCCGCCAGCGCCTGGTGCCTGCTGGTGTTCGCCTGCGCCTTCGTCATCCCGGTGCTGCAACTGGTGGTCTGGGTCTGGCAGAAGGGCCGCTTCGACCTCGACGAGCGCTACTGGGGCCTGATCCTGCACAGTCTCTACCTGGGCGGCTTCGCGGCGGTGCTGACGGTGGCCGTGGCGCTGCTGCTGGCTTTCGCCCGGCGACTGTCGCCGACGCCGGCGGTGCGCTCGGCGGTGGGTATCTCCAACCTCGGCTATGCGCTGCCCGGCTCGGTGCTGGCGGTGGCGATCATGCTGGCCTTCAGCTGGCTGGACAATCATGCGGTGATCCCGCTCTCCAGCGCCCTGGGCGGCGCCGGCAAACCGCTGCTGCTGGGCAGCCTCGGGGCGCTGCTGGTGGCCTACCTGATCCGTTTCATGGCGGTGGCCTACAACCCGCTGGAGGGTGCGCTAGCGCGGATTCGCCCGTCGCTTCCGGAAGCTTCCCGCAGCCTGGGTGTCGGTGGCGCCGGCCTGTTCTTCCGCGTCTACCTGCCGCTGCTGCTGCCGGGGGCGCTGAGCGCCGCGCTGCTGGTGTTCGTCGACGTGCTCAAGGAGATGCCGGCGACCTTGCTCATGCGCCCGTTCGGCTGGGACACCCTGGCTGTGCGTGTCTTCGAGATGACCAGCGAAGGCGAGTGGGCGCGCGCCGCGCTGCCGGCGCTGACGCTGGTGCTGGTGGGGCTGTTCCCGGTGATCGGCCTGATCCGTCGCTCCGCGCGCCAGAGCGGTTCTTCGCGGTCCTGAGAATCGGCCGTCGGACAAGCTGTCCAGAGTCCTGCCATGCGACTACAATGCGCGCGTTTCGTGCGGGCCGTACTCGCGCTCCGCACCCGCCTCGCCCGGAAGGAGAACACCCATGGGACAGCGCACGCCGCTCTATGATTTGCACGTCGCCCTCGGCGCCAAGATCGTCGATTTCGGCGGTTGGGACATGCCGTTGCACTACGGTTCGCAAGTCGAAGAGCACCACCAGGTACGTCGCGATTGCGGCGTGTTCGACGTTTCCCACATGACCGTGGTGGACGTCACCGGTCCGCAGGCCAAGGAATACCTGCAGCGACTCCTGGCCAACGACGTCGAACGACTTCAGGTTCCGGGCAAGGCGCTGTACAGCGGCATGCTCAACGAACGCGGCGGGGTGGTCGACGACCTGATCGTCTACCTCGGCGTGTACGGCTATCGTGTGGTGGTCAACGCCTCCACCCGCGACAAGGACATGGCCTGGATGCAGGCCCACACCGAAGGCTTCGACGTCACCCTGACCGAGCGCGCGGACCTCGCGATGCTCGCCGTGCAGGGCCCCAACGCCCGCGACAAGACCGCCGAACTGGTCACTCCGTCGCGCGCCGCGCTGATCCGCGAACTCAAGCCCTTCCAGGGCAAGGCCGACGGTGACTGGTTCATCGCCCGCACCGGCTACACCGGTGAAGACGGCCTGGAAATCATGCTGCCGGCCGTCGAGGCGCAAGGCTTCCTCAACGACCTGGTCGGCGCCGGCATCGCCCCGGCGGGCCTGGGCGCGCGCGACACCTTGCGCCTGGAAGCCGGGATGAACCTCTACGGCCAGGACATGGACGAAGACGTCACCCCGCTGGCCGCCAACATGGGCTGGACCATCGCCTGGGAGCCCGAAGGCCGCGACTTCATCGGCCGCAAGGCCCTGGAAGCGCAGAAGGCCGCCGGCGATGCGCCCAAGCTGGTCGGCCTGGTGCTGGAAGAGCGCGGCGTGCTGCGCGCCCACCAGGTCGTTCGCGTTGCCGGCGTCGGCGAAGGCGAGATCACCAGCGGCAGCTTCTCCCCCACGCTCGGCAAATCCATCGCCCTGGCCCGCGTGCCGGCGGCCACCGGCGACCGCGCCGAAGTGGAAATCCGTGGCAAGTGGTACCCGGTTCGCGTCGTTCAGCCGAATTTCGTGCGTCATGGCAAAGCCCTGATCTAAATTGCATGATCTAACTTAGAAGAGGGCGGCATCGCCGCCCGTCGCCCAGTCCTCGAGGAACAACAAGATGAGCAATATCCCCGCCGACCTGCGTTACGCCGCCAGCCACGAGTGGGCGCGCCTGGAAGCCGACGGTACCGTGACCGTAGGCATCTCCGACCATGCTCAGGAAGCCCTGGGCGACGTGGTCTTCGTCGAACTGCCGGAAGTGGGCAAGACCCTCGCCGCCGGCCAGGAAGCCGGCGTCGTCGAGTCGGTGAAAGCCGCCTCGGACATCTACGCCCCGGTGGGCGGCGAAGTCATCGCCGTCAACGACGTGCTGGCCGACACCCCCGAAGAAGTGAACAACGACCCGTACGGTTCCTGGTTCTTCAAGCTCAAGCCGAGCAACCCGGCCGAGCTGGACAAGCTCCTCGACGCCGCCGGCTACCGCGCTGCCAGCGACGCCGACGCGTAAGACACTGCTGTAAACACAGGCCTCGACTCGTCGGGGCCTGTTCTTTTTAGGGAACGACCCTTTCGAGACCGTGGCCATGTCGAACACCCCTTCGCTTTCCCAGCTGCACCAGCCTGATGCCTTCCTCACCCGTCACCTGGGCCCCGACGCCGCCGAGCAGCAAGCCATGCTCGACACCCTCGGGCTCGGCAACCGTGACGACCTGATCGTGCAGACGGTGCCCCCGGCGATCCGCCTGAACCGGCCGCTGGACCTGCCGACCGCCCTCGACGAACAGGGCGCGCTGGCCAAGCTGAAGGGTTATGCGCAGCAGAACGAGCTATGGACGAGCCTGATCGGCACCGGCTACTACGGCACCCTGACCCCGACCGTCATCCTGCGCAACGTGCTGGAGAATCCGGGCTGGTACACCGCCTACACCCCGTACCAGCCGGAGATCGCCCAGGGCCGTCTCGAATCCCTGCTGAACTTCCAGCAGATGACCATCGACCTTACCGGCCTGGATCTCGCCAGCGCCTCGCTGCTCGACGAAGCCACCGCTGCCGCCGAGGCCATGGCCCTGGCCAAGCGCGTGGCCAAGGCCAAGAGCAACCTGTTCTTCGTCGACGTGCATTGCCACCCGCAGACCATCTCCGTGGTGCAGACCCGCGCCGAAGCCTTCGGCTTCGACGTGGTGGTCGACGAGGTGGACAACCTCGGCCAGCACGCCGTGTTCGGCGCGCTGCTGCAGTACCCGGACACCCGTGGCGAAATCCGCGACCTGCGCGCGGTGATCGACGCCCTGCACGCCCAGCAGGCCATTGCCTGCGTCGCCAGCGACCTGCTCGCGCTGCTGCTGCTCACCCCGCCGGGCGAGCTGGGTGCCGACGTGGTGCTGGGCAGCGCCCAGCGCTTCGGCGTGCCCATGGGCTACGGCGGCCCGCACGCGGCCTTCTTCGCCTGCCGCGACGACTACAAGCGCGCCATGCCCGGGCGCATCATCGGCGTGTCCAAGGACGCCCGTGGCAATACCGCGCTGCGCATGGCGCTGCAGACCCGCGAGCAGCACATCCGCCGCGAGAAGGCCAACTCCAACGTCTGCACCTCGCAGGTTCTGCTGGCCAACATCGCCAGCCTGTACGCCGTCTACCACGGCCCGCAGGGCCTCAAGCGCATCGCCCAGCGCGTGCACCGCCTGACTTCCGTGCTGGCCGCCGGCCTGACCGCCAAGGGCGTGAAGATCGTCAACCAGCACTTCTTCGACACCCTGACCCTGGAGGTCGGCGCCCAGCAGCAGGCCATCCTCGAGCGCGCCCGCGCCGCCCGCGTGAACCTGCGTATCGTCGGTGAGGACCGCCTGGGCGTGAGCCTGGACGAAACCACCAGCGCCGCCACCCTCGCCAGCCTGTTCGACATCCTGCTGGGTGCCGGCCATGGCCTGGACGTCGCCCAGCTCGACGCCGGCAAGGTTGCCGACGGCATCCCCGCCGCCCTGCAGCGCAGCAGCGACTACCTGAGCCACCCGGTGTTCAACCGCCACCACAGCGAAACCGAAATGCTGCGCTACCTGCGCCAGCTCGAGGGCAAGGACCTGGCGCTGAACCAGTCGATGATCCCGCTGGGCTCCTGCACCATGAAGCTCAACGCCACCAGCGAGATGATCCCGATCACCTGGCCGGAATTCGCCAGCCTGCACCCCTTCGTGCCGCGCGAGCAGGCCGAGGGCTACCGCCTGATGATCGAGGAGCTGGAAGGCTGGCTCTGCGCGATCACCGGCTTCGACGCCATCTGCATGCAGCCCAACTCCGGCGCCCAGGGCGAGTACGCCGGCCTGCTGGCGATCCGCAAGTACCACGAGAGCCGTGGCGACGCGCACCGCAACATCTGCCTGATCCCGTCCTCGGCCCACGGCACCAACCCGGCC
Source organism: Pseudomonas sp. LABIM340 (assembly GCF_040017195.2). Lineage (NCBI taxonomy): Bacteria > Pseudomonadati > Pseudomonadota > Gammaproteobacteria > Pseudomonadales > Pseudomonadaceae > Pseudomonas > Pseudomonas sp. LABIM340. The sequence continues at coordinate 369,470 of NZ_CM200227.1, forward strand.
TCGGCGATCATGGCGAGCATGCGCGTGGTCATCGTCGAGTGCGACAAGGGCGGCAACGTCGACCTGGAGGACCTCAAGCGCAAGGCCGCCGAAGCCGGCGAGCAGCTGTCCTGCCTGATGATCACCTACCCGTCCACCCATGGCGTGTACGAGGAAGGCATCCGCGAAATCTGCGAGGTCATCCACAGCCACGGTGGCCAGGTCTACATGGATGGCGCCAACCTCAACGCCCAGGTCGGCCTCGCGCGCCCGGCGGACATTGGCGCCGACGTCTCGCACATGAACCTGCACAAGACCTTCTGCATTCCCCACGGCGGTGGCGGCCCGGGCATGGGCCCGATCGGTGTGAAGAAGCACCTCGCGCCCTTCGTCGCCAACCACCCGGTGATCCGCATCGAAGGCCCGAACCCGCTCAACGGTGCAGTGAGCGCCGCGCCCTGGGGCAGCGCGAGCATCCTGCCGATCAGCTGGATGTACATCGCCATGATGGGCCCGCAGCTGGCCGACGCCACCGAGGTGGCGATCCTCAACGCCAACTACCTCGCGCAGCAGCTCGATGGTGCCTTCCCGGTGCTCTACCGTGGCCGCAACGAGCGCGTTGCCCACGAGTGCATCCTCGACCTGCGCCCGCTCAAGGCGCAGACCGGGATCAGCGAGGAGGACGTGGCCAAGCGCCTGATGGACTACGGCTTCCATGCGCCGACCATGTCCTTCCCGGTGCCCGGCACGCTGATGGTGGAGCCCACCGAGAGCGAGTCCAAGCACGAGCTGGACCGCTTCATCGAGGCGATGCTGTCGATCCGCGCGGAGATCGCCAAGGTCGAGACCGGCGAATGGCCTGCCGAGGACAACCCGCTCAAGCGCGCGCCGCACACCCTGGCGGACGTCACCGGTCTGTGGGACCGCCCCTACCAGATCGCCGAAGCGGTGACCCCGACCGAGCACACCCGCGCCTTCAAGTACTGGCCGGCGGTGAACCGCGTGGACAACGTCTACGGCGACCGCAACCTGTTCTGCGCCTGCGTGCCGGTGGACGACTACCGCGAGTGAGCCGTGCGCTGAAGTGACTGTGCGCTGAATTGAAAAGGCCGCCCGAGGGCGGCTTTTTCATGGGTGTATGTGAAGCTTTCCCAGGCAGGTGGAAAACGGCAAGAATGGCGCCGTGCATTCATCTGACTCGATAGGATATCTCTGATGAACAAGGTTGTTTTCTGCATCAAGGCCGGCGTGCTGGCGGCGGTCCTGATCTCCGGGCTGGCCGGCTGTGCAACGGCCACCATCGGCGAACGTTTCCCGGCAAACAATGTGGCTCTGCTGCGCGTTGGCCTCTCCACCACCGAGGAAGCTCGTGGGTTGCTCGGAGAACCCCAGCAGGTAGTCATCAACCCGTCGGGCCAGCAGGTCTACATCTGGCAGTACGTGCGTTCAGACGCCAGCAGCGGGTTCGCTTCGATGAACGTGAAAACGACCCAGCAGCAGGCCGCGCTGATCTTCTCCCCCGAAGGACGCCTGCTTGGTGTGCAGCAACTGATCAACGTGCCGCCGCCGATCATGGCGAGCAGCACCCCGGTCGCCCCAGCGGCGCCGACCGCCGCTTCTGCGCCGCAGGGGCAGCCCAGCGTCCAGGAGCAGCTGGATGAGCTGAACCGAACCCCTCTTTCCTACGAGGAATATCAGCGCCGCTATCGCGCCATCACCGGGCAGTGATCGTGACGTTCGCGGGGACTCAGGGCTTGAGCTGCAAGCGGCCGATCAGGCGGATCAGGAATACGAACAGCAGGATCATCAGCACGTTGCTGAGCATGCCGATCAGGTTGTAGACGGCCGAAGGCAGCAGCGAGTAGATCTCGAGGCCGACCACGCTGAGCAGGCGGCTGAACAGCCAGAAACCTTCACTGACGATCAGCAGGATCAGGGTGATCTTCAACGGCTGGATGGGATCGTTCATGGGACACTCCGTGTCGTAGGCGGAGTATCAGTAGAACACAGCCTGCACCGCCTGGCGTGGCTCGCGGCGAACGCCACGGGCCGCGCCGGTGGGTGTCACTGGGTGGGTGCGTCATCGCGGCGGACGAGGATGGCGTTGGCCAGCTCCATGTCGCTGCGATCCTGCAGCGCGGCGTCGTCGCTGCGCAGGCGGGTGAGGGCGGCTTCCAGGTAGGGGCCGCGGATGGCGCCGTCACTGGCGACGAAGGCGCTCGCATCGTCCTGGGCGGCGACTATCAGCTTGTCGTGCTTGAAGGTCAGGTAGGTCGACGCCGTGGTGGCGCCGGACGAGATGACGTCGCGCCAGAAGTCACCGTCGGCCATGGCCGAGGCAACAGGCAGGGCGAGCAGGGCAAAGGCCGTGGCCAGTTTCGCGGTACGCATCGGGTACACCTCCGCAAGGTCCGTGTACTGGTGAGAGGCGCGGCGGCTGGCGGGAGTTCCAACTTTCCTGCGACGGCCTGCGCGAGCGGTCGCCCGCGCAGACCGCTTTCGATCAGCGCTGGGCGGCGAGGATCGCCGAGGCCAGCTCGGCGTCGCTGGCTTGCGCCAGGGCCGGGTCAGCGCTGCGCATCTGCTGCAGCGTGGCTTCCAGGTAGGGGCCGCGGATGGCGCCATCGGTGGCGATGAAGCTGGCGGCGTCGTCCTGGGCCGGGCCGATCAGCTTGTGATCGTCACGGCTGGTCAGGTAGCTCGAGGCGGTGGTGGCGCCGGAGGTCAGGACCGAGCGCCAGAAGTCGCGATCTTCGGCCATGGCACAGGTGAGGGGGAGCAGAGTGAGGGCTACGACAGCTGGGACAAAACGGCGACGCATGATGGTTCCTTGAGTGATTGCGCGCCACTCAGAGCTTCGGAAATTTCCGCGGTTCCCTCCTGTCGTCGGAAATGTCTGTCACCGAAGCTGCCTGTCGCCGGAGCGATCACTCGCGCTTGAGCGAGGGATCATCCGGGTTTTGCTGCTCCAGCTCCGCCGTGAACTGCTGCACCTTCTGGAACTGCCCGGATTCGCGAAGGTAATCGATCAGTACCAGGCGCGCCGCGCGATTGGCCGGGTGTTTCTGCAGCAGGGTCTCCAGCTCATGGCAGGCGCCGTCGGCATCTCCGCTGTCATGCAGGGCGATGGCCAGCACATAGCGGAACTGGTCGTCCTCCGGAGCCAGGCGTACCGCTTCACGCAGCTCTTTCAGGGCCTGCGGGCGCTGCCCCTGGCGGACCAGCGAGAGGGCGCTGACGTGATGCAGCAGCCCGGACGCCGGGTTCTGGCGCAGGGCCTCATCGAGTAACTGGCGAGCGTCATCCTGACGCCCGTTGGCCTCCAGCCACTGAATCAGGGTGACCGTGGCCGGCAGGAATGCCGGGTTGCGCGCGATGGCGGCGCGCAGGGCAGGCTCCACCTTTTCCGGGCGGTTGGTGCGCTGGTAGAGCATGGCGAGGTTGAGGTTCGCCTCGGCGCGTTCGCTCAGGTCGTTCTGCACCTCTTCATACTCGCCCAGGCCTTTCTCCAGCGCGGAGTTGAGGCCGGCGCGGGTCTGCGGCGGCAGTTGCGCCAGCTGCCAGGCAGCGGCGATGCGGACGGCGCGGATCGGATCGTCCAGCAGAGGCGCCAGCAGCGTCGGCAGCACCAGGCCTTGCTGCGGGCCGTTGGCGAGCGGCAGGAGCACGTTGATGGCGGCGGTACGTACCTGCGGGTCGGCATCCTTCAGGGCCAGCGCGGCCAGTTCCAGCGAACGCTGGCTGGGATAGCTGGGCAGCTCGGCCATCAGCGTGGCGCGGCGGATCGCCGGCAGCTCGGGCGAAGCCAGCAGCAGGTGCAGCGCGCGGGAGGCGCCGGGCTTGCCATTGCGGGCTTTCCACAGGGTGTCGTCATAGCGCGGGACGGGATTGCTGGAGGCGTTGGCCTTGGCCGGCAGTTCGCTGGCGTACCACTGGCGGAACTGGTCGCCGATCTTCTTCGCCGGGGTGTCCTTGTGGCAGGCCAGGCAGGCATCCGGTGCACCGATGTGCCTTGCGTGCGCAGGATTGGGCAGGGTGAAGCCGTGGTCGTGGCGGTAGTCGTTGACCATGTAGTAGCGCCCCGGCATGTGGCAGGACGTGCACTGCGCGCCAGGGGTGCCGGGCTTGTGGTGGGTGTGTTCGGGGGAGTCGTAGTTCTTCGCCTGCAGGCCCTTGCCGTCGATCTGCGGGCGTACCGCCTTGCCGGCGGTGTTGTGGCATTGCAGGCAGACGCCGTTGCCCGGCGCCTTCAGCTCGCCGCTGTGGGGGTTGTGGCAGTCGGTGCACTGCACGCCCTTGGCGAACATCTTGCTCTGGGTGAAGGAGCCCCACTCGAAGACCTCGTCCTTGATCTTGCCGTCGATCTCGTAGAGCTCGCGGGTCAGGGTGCTGGGCAGGTAGTCGTCCATGAAGCGGTGGTTGTTCTGGTAACCGTCGCCCAGTGGCGCACGGCGGGCGTGGCAGCGCGCGCAGGTCTCGACGATGGTGCTCTGGCTGGCATTCTGCAGCGGCACATCGAAGCCCCTGGATGCGTTGCGGTCGGGCTTCTGCGCCCATTCCAGGTGTTTCGACGCCGGCCCGTGGCAGGCCTGGCAGCCGACGCCGAGGCTGTTCCAGTGGCTGGCGAAGCTGTCGGTCTTTGCGTCGTAGTTGCGCTTGAAGCCGGTGGTGTGGCACTCGACGCACATGAAGTTGGCGTTCTGCGCGGGGCGGGTCCAGTGCAGTTCGTCCTTGAAGTCGATGCGCTGGCCGGGCATCAGCTGGAACCACTGGTGCTTGCGGCTATCCCAGGCGACGCCGAGGGCCTGCAGGCGACCGCCAGGATACGCCAGAAGATACTGCTGCAGCGGTTCGAAGCCGAAGGTGTAGGCGACCTTGAAGTCCGCCGGCTTGCCGTCGGCGCCGGGGGTGTTGACCCAGTACTCGCCGTCCTTGCGGAAGAAGCGGCTGGTCTCGGTTTCGCCCTTGAAGGTCACATCGGCAAAGTCGCCCAGCACGTTGCCTTCGCTGGCCGGCTTCATCGCTTGCTGGTGATGCGAGCCCTGCCAGTCCTTGAGCTGCGACTGGTGGCAGCCGGAGCAGGTGGATTCATCGACCAGTTGTGCGGGCTGCACCGCCGGTGTCGGGACAGAAGCCTTGGGCGTGGTGGCCGGGATCGGTGGATGGCCGCTGGGCAGTTGCACGCCAGTGTCCTGCTCGACCCAGATCCAGGCCCCGATGGTGGCCAGGAGCAATACCCCGGCGACAGCGGCGAGCCAGGTGCGACGAAACCCGGCGGGCTGCGTGGTGACGGGAGCGGCGGGACGAGGCTTCTTGGTCTTGTGAGGCATGGACATCCATTTTCCGCAGCGACTCCGTGGGTAACGGAGCTTCCGCGAGCCGGTGGAAGCTGTCAACGCGGGCGGGCCGCCTTCCTCGATAGCTGGCGGCCCGCCACCATGGGTGCATCAGGGCTGGCGAATCTCGGCGACCCTTGCGCTATCGACCTTCACGTCGGGATTGCCGAACTGCGCAGTGAGGTAGTTCACCAGCGTGGCGATCTGCTCGTCATTCAGCGTGCCGGCAAAGCCGGGCATGAACACGTCTTCGTTGCCCACCTTGCGGTGCACGCCGCCGAGCACCACCTGCACCAGGTTGTCCGGTTGCAGGGCGCCCACCGCGCTGTTCTTCAGCAGCATGGGGTAGTAGCCGTCCTTCACCCCTTCGCCGCTCCAGGAGTGGCAGCTGGCGCAGTTGCCCAGGTAGAGGCGCGCGCCGTCGTCGTGTTTCTGCGCGGCGAAGTCCTGGCCGCGCAGGGTAACCACGTCGTCTGCCGGTTGACCCCAGGCGAAGCGCGCCTTGCGTTCGCCATCGCTGACTTCCGGGACGCTGCGTAGGTAGCTGGCGATGGCCTGCAGGTCGGCGTCGGTCATGTACTGGAAGCTGTGCTCCACCGCCTCGGCCATGGGCCCGGCGGCCTGGGCCTTGCCCGGTACGCGGCCAGTCTTGAGGTACTGGACGATCTCCGCGTCGCTCCAGCCGCCGATGCCGCTGTGGGTGTCGGGGGTGATGTTGAAGGCGTACCAGCCGCCCAGCGCGGCGCCGGCGAGGAAGCCGGTTCCGCGCTCGTCCGTGGCCTTCTCCTGGAACGCCATGCCGCGCGGCGTGTGGCAGGTGCCGCAGTGAGCCAGGCCCTGGACCAGATAGGCGCCACGGTTCCAGGCCGGGCTCTGCTTCGGGTTGTTCTGGTAGACCGCATCGTCGTGGAACAGCAGGTTCCAGATCGCCAGCGGCCAGCGCATGTCCAGCGGCCAGGTGATGTCCGAGTCCTGGTTGGGCTGCGCGACCGCCTGCACGCCGCCTTCGAGGAACCAGGCGTAGAGCGCCTTCATGTCCTCGTCGGTGATCTTCGAGTACGCGGTGTAGGGCATCGCCGGGTAGAGCCGCGTGCCACCCTTGGCCACGCCTTCGCGCACGGCACGGGCGAAGTCGTCGTAGCTGTAGCTGCCGATGCCGGTCTTCGGGTCGGGGGTGATGTTGGTGGAGTACACCGCGCCCAGCGGCGTGGCCAGCGGCAGGCCGCCGGCGAAGGGTTTGCCGCCTGGCACGGTGTGGCAGGCCGCGCAGTCGCCGGCGCGGGCCAGGTATTCGCCGCGTTGCAGCAGTTCCGCCGGCGCCGGGTCGAGGGCCTTGGCGGCATGGGTGGCCAGCGGTGCGGCGAGCAGGGCGAGCATCAGGAGAGGTTTCATGCCTTGGCCTCCCGCTTCAGGTGCTCGGCCAGGCGCAGGGCCAGGGCGGCGATGGTCAGTGTGCAGTTCACCGAGCCGACGGTGGGCATCACGCCGCTGCTGGCAATGAACAGGTTGGGGTGGTCGTGGCTGCGGCACTGGGCGTCCACCACGGAGTCCTTCGGGTCCGTGCCCATCAGCACGGTGCCGGTGATGTGGTTGTTGTTGGCGAAGCTGTCGTCGTACTTCACCTCCTCGCCGCCCAGCAGCTTGGCCGCGTGGGCGTAGACCTCGCGGGTGTGCACCGCGCTCTTGCGCACGTAGTCGTCCATCGCATAGGTGAACTCGGGCTTGGGGATGCCCGCCGCGTCGCGCTCGGTGGCGCTGGGCACGATGCGGTTCTCCGGGTGCGGGAGGATTTCGTGGAAGCTGTCGAAGCGCACGAAACGTGCGGCGCGGTCGCGAATCTTCGCCTCCAGGTCATGGCCCAGCAGCAACGGCCCGTGGCGGATCAGCTCGGCGGCCACCTGGTCGGTGCGCGAAAGGTTGGACAGGTGGATCTTCTTCGACGCGTACTCGCTGCGGAAGGCGCCGTCGCGGAAGCCCACCATGGAGGTCATCTCCTGCGGCCCGCGCCCTGGCCAGAGCTTCTCGTCGGCGTAGAACTGCACCGCAGTGCCGGGGTGGTCCATGAGGTTGCGGCCGACCATGTCCGAGCTGTTGCCAACCTCGGACATCAGCATCAGCTTGGGCGTCTCGATGCCGTTGGCGGCGAGGATGAAGGTGTCGCCCTCGACACGCACCTCGTTGCCCTGCGGGTCCTTGTACAGCGCTGCGGCTATCTTGCCGCCGTCGCCTTTCTCAAGCTTGAACACCACGGCGTTGTCGATCAGCCGCGCGCCGGCGGCCTCGGCCTTCTCGACGTGGACGATGCCGTTGTACATGGCGCCGATGGGGCAGATCGGCATGCAGTTGTTGTTGCCGCAGCAGGTCGGCCGGCCGTCGTAGGGGCGGCTGTTGCGCGCCACCGGTTCGGTGACCACGCGGTAGCCGTTGGCGTTGAGCAGGGTCTTGATGCGCTGCTCGTTCCACGACAGCGGCAGCGGCGGCATCGGGTAGGGCTGGCTGCGGGGCGAATCGAGCTCCTCGTCGCCGGGGCCCCAGACGCCCAGTTCTTCCTCGGCGCGCTGGTACCAGGGCTCCAGCTCGGCGTACTCGATGGGCCAGTCGCGGCCCACGCCGTAGAGGCTGAGCAGCTTGAAGTCGTTGGGCAGGAAGCGCCAGGCGGACGCCGCCCAGTGCCAGGTGGTGCCGCCCACGGCGCGGATGTACTGCACGTCGTAAGGGTGTTCGCCCTTCTGGATCAGATAGTGGTTGTCCGGTTTGAACTGCGGGTGCGGCGCATGCGGGCTGGAGGGGTAGGGCGCCTGGTTGTCGGATTTGTCCGCCTGGTTACGGAAGCGCTCGACGATCTCCCAGCGCCCCATGCGCGGGCCGGCTTCGAGGATCAGCACGTCCTTGCCGGCCAGCGCCAGTTGATGGGCGACCAGGGCGCCGGCCACGCCGGAGCCGACCACCACGAAATCCGCGCGTTGCGTCTCGGCCATGCTCATGCCCCCCGCTCGGTAGGCTGCGCCGCCCAGAAGCCCGGCTTGTTCGGGCAGTAGCTGCGGATCACCAGCACGTCGTCCACCGCGCGGAACATCAGCGCCTGCTCGTAGGTGACGACCGTGGCGCTGGTGTCATCGCCGATCTGTCCCAGGTACCAGCCTCCGAGAATCTGCCGGGCCAGCCATTGCTGGCGCTCGTTCCAGCTGTCCGGAGCGTCGCCCAGGCGCTCGAGCAGCTCGGCCAGGCTCTGCTTGAGCGCGGTGTCGCGCTGTGCCAGGGCCTGGAACAGGCGCTGGCCGATACGCGGGTCGAGGTTGCTGCGCCCGGTGAGGCGCTGGGACAGGGTCATGAAGCCTTCCAGCTCCTTCTCCGCCTGGGGCGTCAGCGCGGCCCAGGTTCGCGCGGCGGGGCTGAGCAGCACACTGCCGAGGGCGGCGCTGGCGCAGGCCACCGCCAGCAGGCGGCGCCGGGAAAGGGGGAAGGCGGGCAGCTGTGCCTCGGACATGACGACCTCTCTTGCAACAGGCGAACGGTTGGGGAGCGCGGTCTGTCGCCGCTTGAGTCGGGTATTGGTCGGCCAGGGTGGCGATACCTTGCCCAGGCCCTTAGTATTGCCGCTTGTTCAGATTCTGCCGGGCGATTGGTTCTGTCGGCGGCCCACCCCGGAGCCGCGCCGCAGAGCCTCACCGACCGGCTTTTGGGTGAAACCGCAGCGATGAAACAGTACCTCGACCTCATGCGCCACGTGCGCGAACACGGCACCTTCAAGAGCGATCGCACCGGCACCGGCACCTACAGCGTGTTCGGCCACCAGATGCGCTTCGACCTCGCCGAAGGCTTCCCGCTGGTGACCACCAAGAAGTGCCACCTCAAATCGATCGTCCATGAGCTGCTGTGGTTCCTCAAAGGTTCGACCAACATCGCCTACCTGAAGGAAAACGGCGTCTCGATCTGGGACGAATGGGCCGACGAGAACGGCGACCTGGGCCCGGTCTACGGCTACCAGTGGCGTTCCTGGCCGGCGCCGGACGGCCGCCACATCGACCAGATCGCCAACCTGATGGAAATGCTGAAGAACAACTCGGACTCGCGCCGCCTGATCGTCTCCGCGTGGAACCCCGCGCTGATCGATGAAATGGCCCTGCCGCCGTGCCACGCGCTGTTCCAGTTCTATGTGGCCGACGGCAAGCTCAGCTGCCAGCTGTACCAGCGTTCGGCCGACATCTTCCTCGGCGTGCCCTTCAACATCGCCAGCTACGCGCTGCTGACCCTGATGGTCGCGCAGGTTGCCGGGCTGCAACCGGGCGAGTTCATCTGGACCGGCGGCGACTGCCACCTGTATGCCAACCACCTGGAGCAGACCGACCTGCAGCTGACCCGCCAGCCGCTGCCGCTGCCCACCATGAAGATCAACCCCGAGGTGAAGGACCTGGTCGACTTCCGCTTCGAGGACTTCGAACTGGTCGGCTACGAAGCCCACCCGCACATCAAGGCGCCGGTCGCTGTCTGACCTGCCCTCGATGAAGAAAAGGCCGGCTCAATGCCGGCCTTTTTCATTTCAGGTTCGGCACAAGCGTTTCAATGTAGGAGCGGGCCATGCCCGCGATCGCGCCCAAGGGGCGCTCCTACAGGTAAGTCCGGTGTCGGGCGTCTCCGGGCTCTTGTTCCTGCGCTCCACGAACCTGCCTGCCGTGCCGCGGCATTCATCCTGTGAATAACTGTTTCGCTAGGCGGTACGAGGTTCCATGAGGCTGCATCGCGTTGCTATGCTCCCCCGGCTGGCCGCCGTGCAGCGGCCTACGGATTTTCCGCAGTACAACGACAAGACCGGGGACCGTCATGCAGCCTTTCAGCTTCGCCACCACGGCGCAGATTCTCTGCGAAAGTGGTTCCGCCGCCCGCCTGGGTGAACTCTGCCGCGAGCGCGGCGCCCAGCGCGTGCTCATCGTCACCGACCCCGGCATCACCCGGCTGAACATGCTCGACGGCGTGCTGCCGGGCTTCGCCGCGGCCGGCGTGGCGGTGGAAGTCTTCGACCAGGTGCTGGCCGACCCGCCCGAAAGCATCGTGCTGGAAGCCTCTGACCAGGCACGCCGGATGGCCGCGCAGCTGGTGGTCGGCTTCGGCGGCGGCAGCTCGATGGATGTCGCCAAGCTGGTCGCCCTGCTGGCTCACCCGCTGGCGACACAAGGCCTGAAGGATGTCTTCGGCGTCGGCAACGCCCGTGGCCCGCGCCTGCCGCTGATCCAGGTGCCGACCACCGCCGGCACCGGCTCGGAAGTGACGCCGATCGCCATCGTCACCACCGGCGAGACCACCAAGATGGGCGTGGTCAGCCCGCACCTGCTGCCGGACCTGGCCGTGCTCGACGCGGACCTAACCCTCGGTCTGCCGCCGGCGGTCACCGCCGCCACCGGCATCGACGCCATGGTTCACGCCATCGAGGCATACACCAGCAAGCTGAAGAAGAACCCGCTGTCCGACCTGCTGGCCCGCGAAGCCCTGCGCCTGCTGGCGCTGAACCTCGATGAAGCGGTGCACAACGGCCGCAACCGGGAGGCGCGCCAGGCGATGCTGCTGGGCGCCTGCCTGGCCGGGCAGGCTTTCGCCAACGCCCCGGTGGCCGCCGTGCATGCGTTGGCCTACCCGCTGGGTGGGCACTTTCACATTCCCCACGGCCTGAGCAACGCGCTGGTGCTGCCCGAGGTGATCCGCTTCAATGCACCCAACGCCGGCCCGCTCTACGCCGAGCTGGCGCCGCTGCTACTGGGCGACCGCCTGCGCAGCGATGCCGACCGCACCGAGCAGTTCATCGCCGAACTGGCCGACCTCAGCCCGCGCAGCGGCCTGCCATCGCGCCTGCGTGATGCCGGCGTGCCGGAGGACAGCCTGCCGCGCCTGGCCGCCGATGCGATGTTGCAGCAGCGCCTGCTGGTGAATAATCCCCGCGAAGTCAGCGAGAGCGACGCGCTGGCCATCTACCGAGCTGCCTTCTGAGTACCCGATGAGCGAACAGCACCCCAGCCGCGCCGATTACGCGCACTTCCAGCCGATCACCACGCGCTGGCACGACAACGACATCTACGGCCACGTGAACAACGTGACCTACTACGGCTTCTTCGACACCGCGGTGAATACCTACCTGATCGAGCGCGGCGGCCTGGATATCCACGACGGCGACGTAGTGGGTTTCGTGGTCAGTTCCAGCTGCGACTACTTCGCGCCGGTGGCCTTCCCCGAGCGCATCGAAGTTGGCCTGCGGGTCGGCAAGCTGGGCAATAGCTCGGTGCAGTACGAACTGGCGATCTTCCGCGAGGGCGATGAACTGGCCTGCGCGGCGGGCAAGTTCGTACATGTGTTCGTGGATCGGGCGAGCAACCGGCCGGTATCGATTCCGGCACCGCTGCGCGAGGCGATGGAAGTGCTGGTTCGCGCCTGACCTGCGGGGGTGAGCGGGTTTCTCACCAGCCCATCGGATAATGCTCGATCCGGCAGGGTCGGCTGTTGCCGTCGCCCTTGCAGATGCCGTCCAGGTACTGGTAGCGCATCCACACCCGTTGCCCGGCCGCAGGCCAGTGCTGGCGTGGGATGCGGCTCTGCCAGTCGGCGCTTTCCGGTTCGAAGGCGATGACCTCGCCCGGGCTCGGGCACTCGGTCCCCGCCGAGCGCGGCTTGGCCGATGCCACCCGGCCTTCCAGCCCGCGCACGGGCAGCTTGAGCGCTCCGGTGATTTCCACTTCCAGCTGGCAGACCTGCCAGTCCCCGGCGTACGCGGTCTGCGCGGCGCAGAGCGCCAGCAGCAGTCCGGCAGCAGCAAGAGCTTTCACGAGTAACTCCTTGTCGGCAGTGATCCCTCCCGGCAAGCCTATACCAGCCTTGCGGGATGATACGGGGCTTGTCCCGGGCGGCGCGTCCGGCCTATTCTGGCGGCCGGTCGGCAGTTCACCCAGGCGTCGCCGCCTCCGTATGGAGAGCGCTAAACCTGCCGCGCGGTTCCCCGCACTTTCAACGATCCGACACACTTTCCCCGTGCCGCATCGGAATGGCGACCCCCGATTACCTCCTGCGCGAGGTCTTGGCACGCAACGAGGATTGCACTGTGTCCAGGCAACGCTTGCCCTATCACGCCCCCGACATCTCCGCGCTGGCGAAATCGCTGGCGCGCCAGCTCGACGATTCGCCCGAGCGCCCCGGTCATGTCGAACTGCTCAACCTGCTCGCCCGCGCGGTGGGCTTCCGCAACTACCAGGCGTTGCGCGCCAGCCATCAGGCCGAGACGCGACTGGCCCGTGAAGCCGAGCCTGGAGCCGTGGTGGATTTTCGCCGCGTCGAGCAATGGCGGCGCTACTTCGATGACGCCGGCTGCCTGCAACGCTGGCCGAAGAAGCACAGCCACCGCGAGGCCTGCCTCTGGGTGCTGTGGTCGCGATTGCCGGCACGGCAGCGCTGGAGCGAGAAGCAGCTCAACGAACGGCTGCGCGCCCAGGAGTGCCTGGGCGACCACCTGCTGTTGCGAAGGGCACTGGTGGACGGCGGTTGGCTCGCACGCACTGAAGATGGTGGCGAGTACAGGCGCATCGAGCGACGTCCGCCGGCCGAGCTGGGCGCGCTGTTGTCCTGTTTGCCAGCTTGCGCCTGAAGCTGAAGGCCTGAACGAAAAAGCCCGCCAATAGGCGGGCTTTTTCACACGGGCATCTGTCAGTCGTCGTGATGCTTGTGTTTGTGCTTGTAGTGGCCTTTGCCCTTGTGATGGCTCTTGCTGCCACTGTGGTGATCATCGTCGTTATCGTCGGCCAGGTGGTTGCCCAGCGCGCCGCCGGCTGCACCGCCCAGGCCCGCGCCGATGGCGCCGCCGGTGGAACCGCCGACCTTGTTGCCGATGACCGAGCCGCCGGCCGCACCCAGGCCGCCACCGATGGCTGCCTCGGTCTTGTTGCCGTTCTTCGCGCCCATCGCGCCGCCAGCCGCACCGCCTACGCCAGCACCGATGGCCGCACCGGTGGAGCCGCCCAGGGCGCCGCCGACCACGTTGCCGAGGGCGCCACCGATACCGCCGCCAATGGCGGTCTTGGTGTCATCGGCCACGGCGTGGCTGGCCAGCAGGGCCAGTGCCAGAACAGAAAGAGTCTTACGCATGTTGCGAACCTGAAAGTAGGAATTATCGGGAGAATTGTCCCGCACACAAAACAGCCGGGCAATCAGGCCCGGCTGTCAGTCGTCGTTTCCGTGGACTGATCGCGGTGAGTTATGCCGCGGATCAATCCCAGTCGCGATGATGGTGCTTGTGCTTGTACCAGCCACGGTGGCGACCGTTGTCGTGCCAGCGGCGGTCGTAGTGGCGATGGTCGTCGTAACGGGCGCGACGGTAGCCGCGGTAGTCGTCATCGTCGTCATCGCGGTTGTTGTCGGCGTAATGGTTGCCCAGCGCGCCGCCTGCGCCGCCGCCCAGGGCCGCGCCGATCAGGCCACCGGTGGTGCCGCCCATCTTGTTGCCCAGCACCTGGCCGCCGGCCGCGCCCAGGCCGCCGCCGATGGCGGCTTCTGTCTTGTTACCGTGGCGGGCGCCCATTGCGCCGCCCGCTGCACCGCCAAGGCCACCACCGATGGCGGCGCCGGTGCTGCCGCCGACCGCCTGGCCGACCGCAGTGCCCAATACCCCGCCCAGGGCGCCACCGACGCCGGCACGGGTGTCGCCGTCCGCAAAGGCGGTGCCACCGACCAGCGCAAGAGACAACAGGAGCATCGAGGAGTACTTCATAGAGAGGATCTCTCTGTGGGGATGTTGGAAGCGATCCTCGGGTCGTGCGAAGGCTCTGACAAGGGGGTTCCGACGAGTAACACGACTTTCATCAAATATTGCAAGTATTTGATTTATGGTCAGAACTTTTTCGATTTTGGGCGGTCTGAGTGTTATTCCAGGGTTCCATTTGTGAGGTGTTTTTCTCACAAATTGCCATTGAAATGATGGCTTTTCACGAAAATCACCCTGGTCCTTCCGAGTTTACCTTTCATCCCTTTCTGACGTGACGCCAATCCAGCGGATTTTTCGCAGGACGACATTTTCCTGCGCGCCCGAAATCCCCCTGCAGGAGCGGGTCATGCCCGCGATCGCGCCCATGGGGCGCTCCTGCAAGGAGTATTGAAGCGTCAGGTCGTCAAACGATCCGCAGGCTCGGCCGCGCCTTCTCGAAGCGGATGGCGACGAACTTCGAGGTTGGCGTATGGCTGCCCACGCCGTGGCTGTCCAGCGGCACCAGCGGGTTGGTTTCCGGGTAGTAGGCGGCGGCCTGGCCGGCGGGGATGTCGTAGGCCAGCAGGGTGAAGCCGCTGACGCGGCGGTCCACGCCATCGGACCAGAGCGACAGCATGTCCACCTTCTCGCCGGGCTCGAAGCCCAGGCGGCGGATGTCGGCCTCGTTGGCGAACACCACTTCGCGCTGGCCGCGCACGCCGCGGTAGCGGTCGTCCAGGCCATAGATGGTGGTGTTGTACTGATCGTGGGAGCGCAAGGTCTGCAGGATCAGGTGCGGTTCCTGGCCGGTCTCGCGGATTTTCGCGTGGACCAGGTCCGCCGGCAGCGGATGATGGTGGAAGTTGGCCTTGCCGCTGGCGGTGTTCCAGCGCCGCGAACCGGCCGAGTTGCCCAGGTGGAAGCCGCCGGGATTGGCCACGCGACGGTTGAAGTCGGTGAAGCCGGGAATGGTGTCGGCGATCAGGTCGCGGATGCGGTCGTAGTTGGCGATCATCGCGTCCCAGTCCACCGGGTGGTTGCCCAGGGTGGCCTTGGCGATGCCGGCGATGATGGCGGGCTCGGAACGCATCTGCTTCGACGAGGGCTCCAGCTGGCCAAAGGACGCGTGGATCATGCTGAAGGAATCTTCCACGGTTATCGCCTGCGGGCCTTCGGCCTGGCGGTCGATGTCGGTGCGGCCCAGGCATGGCAGGATCAGCGCGTCGCCGCCCACGGTGAGGTGGCTGCGGTTGAGCTTGGTGCTGATCTGCACGGTCAGCGCGCAGCTCTGCAGGGCGCTGTGGGTGCGCGGGCTGTCCGGGGTCGCCTGGGCGAAGTTGCCGCCCAGGCCGATGAACACCTTCGACTGGCCATCGAGCATGGCGTTGATCGCCTCGACGGTGTTGTGGCCGTTCTCGCGCGGCACCTTGAACTGGAAGCGGCGCTCGATGGCGTCGAGCAACGCGGCCGGCGGGCGGTCGTTGATGCCCATGGTGCGGTCGCCCTGCACGTTGCTGTGGCCGCGCACCGGGCACAGGCCGGCGCCGGGGCGGCCGACGTTGCCGCGCAGCAGTTGCAGGCTGACCAGTTCCTGGATGGTCGGCACCGAGTGGTGGTGCTGGGTGATACCCATGGCCCAGCAGACGATCACGCGTTCGGCGCGGCGGTACATGATCGCGGCCTGCTCAATTTCCTCGAGGCTCAGGCCTGACTGCTGGACGATGTGGTCCCAGCTGGTGTCGTCCACGGCGGCGAGGTAGGCGTCGACGCCCTGGGTGTGCTCGGCGATGAATTCATGATCGAACACCGCCGGCTCGCCGTTGGCCTGGGCTTCGCGTTCCCATTGCAGGAGGAACTTGGCCATGCCGCGCACGGCAGCCATGTCGCCGCCCAGGGCGGGGCGGAAGAACGCGGTGTTGAGCGGCTCGGAGCCGTTGGTGAGCATTTCCAGCGCGTGCTGCGGGTGCTGGAAACGCTCCAGGCCGCGCTCCTTCAGCGGGTTGAAGGCGACCACCTGGGCGCCGCGCTTAACCGCCTCGCGCAGCGGTTCGAGCATGCGCGGGTGATTGGTGCCGGGGTTCTGGCCGAAGACGAAGATCGCGTCGGCATGCTCGAAGTCGTCGAAGGTCACGCTGCCCTTGCCGACGCCGACGCTCTGGCCCAGGGCGACGCCGCTGGCCTCGTGGCACATGTTCGAGCAGTCGGGGAAGTTGTTGGTGCCGAAGGCGCGGACGAACAGCTGATAAAGGTACGCGGCCTCGTTGCTCGCCCGGCCTGAGGTGTAGAACTCGGCCTGGTCAGGGCTTTCCAGGGCATTCAGGTGCTGGGCGATCAGGGCGAAGGCGTTGTCCCAGGCGATCGGCTGGTAGCGGTCGGTGGCCGGGTCGTAGCGCATCGGGTCGGTCAGGCGGCCCTGGTACTCGAGCCAGTAGTCGCTCTGCTCGCGCAGCGAGCTGACGCTGTGACGGGCGAAGAAGGCCGGGTCGACGCGGCGCTTGGTGGCTTCCCAGTTCACCGCCTTGGCGCCGTTCTCGCAGAACTTCACCCGGCCGTCTTCCGGCGAGTCGCCCCAGGCGCAACCGGGGCAGTCGAAGCCGCCGTTCTGGTTGGTCTTGAGCAGCGCACGCAGGTTCTTGAACGGCTGCTTGCTGTCCAGCCAGAAGCGCGTGACGCTGATGAGCGCGCCCCAGCCGGCGGCTGCGCCCTTGTAGGGTTGGTAGCGGGGATTCTCTTGCTGCAGGCTCATGGGGTCTCTTTGTCTTCGAAAGCGGGTGTTCAGGCGGCTGGCGGAGCCGGGCTGTAGATGCGCGGCGCGCTGCGGTGCGGCAGGTGGATCAGGTTCAGGTTGTGCTCGCGGGCCCACTGCACGGTGAGTGCGGTCGGCGCGGAAAGGCTGACCAGGGTCGACAGGCCGCCGCGCACGGCCTTGTGGATAAGTTCCAGGCTGCAGCGGCTGGTGACCACGGCGAAACCGCCGGCCAGGTCCAGGCGCTGGCGCTTGAGCGCACCGATCAGCTTGTCGAGGGCGTTGTGGCGGCCGATGTCCTCGCGGCACAGGCGAATCTCGCCGGCGGCATCGACGAACAGCGCGGCGTGCAGGGCGCCGCTGCGGCGGCCGATCTCCTGCACGGCGTTGACCCGTTCACGCAGGTGTTCGAAGTGGGCGGCGGGCGGCAGCGGCGCCGACGGCAACACCGGCAGGCCGGGCAGCGCCTGGTCCAGCGCCTCGACGCCGCACAGGCCGCAGCCGGTATTGCCGGCCAGCTGCCGGCGCTGGTCCTTGAGGGCCCAGAAGGCGCGATTGCTGACTTGCAGCTCGGCCGCGATAGCGTCGCCGTGGGGCGTCAGGCGCACGTCATAGATGTCGTCGATGGAGTCGATGAGACCGGCGCCAAGGCTGAAGCCGTAGGCGAAGTCTTCCAGGTCGTTCGGCGAGACCATCATGACGGCCTGGCTGAGCCCGTTGTAGGCAATTGCCAGGGCGATTTCCCCGGCCAGCACGGCGCGACCGGTGTCGCCCTCCGGGGTGAGTTCGGCATAGCTGTAGCCGTCGGCAGGCACGACGGCATCCCGGACCGCGGCGCTGGCCGGGCGGGTGATCAGGCAAGGCATGGGCTGAGCCCTGTGGTTCTAATAATGCGACCAGCCTATGCCTATGCCGGGGCAGCGTCTAATGGCTGCTGTCGATGTTGTGATCGACGCGGTCTATCGGTCTGCTTCGGAACCGCCCAGCAGAACCGCTGCTTCGCGGAAGCAGGCCTCGGCCAGTGCCGAGCGCGGCTCGCTGCGGCGCAGGATCAGGCCCAGCGGCGCCAGCGTGCGCGCGTCCTCTATCGGGGTGAGGGCGAAGTGCTCGCCCTGGGCGTCCAGCCCGCTGCCCAGCGGCATGATCGCGCAACACAGCCCGCGCTCCACGGCCTGCACCAGTTGGTGCACGGCGTCGGTTTCCAGGCGTGCCTGGGGTGTCAGGCCCCGGCTGCGAAAACCGTGGTCGATGGACTGGCGGAAGTGCATGCCGGCCGAGAGCAAGCCCAGCGGCAGCTCCGCCAGGGCGTCCCAGCTCAGGGTCGGGCTGTCGATCTGGAAGTGCCGGCGGTCATGCAGCAGACCCATGCGCGTGGCAGCCAGTTCGAGGCTTTCGAAGTGCTCGCGGTCGAGGCGGTCGAGGTACGACAGGCCGAGGTCCAGCTGGTTGCGACCGAGGCCTTCGAGGATGTTCTCCGAGCTCAGGGCGAACAGCTGGAAGCGCAGTTCCGGGTGGCGCTGGGCGAACAGCTCGATCAGTCGCATGGGGTCGAACCCCGCCAGTGGCACCAGGCCCAGGCGCAGGGTGCCGACCAGTTGGCCCCGACACGCGGCCGCTTCGGCGTAGAGTCCGTCGTGGGCCGCCAGCAGGCTGCGGGCCCAGGCCAGCACGCGTTCGCCGGCTTCGGTGAAACCCTCGAAGCGCTGCCCACGGCGCACCAGTTCCAGGCCCAGCTCTTCCTCCAGGCTGCGCACGCGCATGGACAGGGTCGGCTGGGTGACATGGCAGCGCGCCGCCGCCTGGCCGAAGTGTCGCGTCTCGTCCAGGGCGCAGAGAAATTTCAGCTGCTTGATGTCCATCGGCGGAAAGGCTCCGGGGGCGTTCTGTCGGGTCGGGGAGGGATTAGGACTTTTCCGTCAGGCGCTGCGGAAGTCGCCGTCTAGACTCCAGGGGCGCGCGGTCTGCCCAATGCCGGCCGCCTGTCACTGTAACCGTAGGGAGGTTGGAAATGGGCATTTTTGCGTTCGTGAAGGAAGCCGGCGAGAAGCTGTGGGAAAGCATTGTGGGCCAGGAGGCGCAGGCCGCCGAATCGCTCAAGGACCACATCGCCAAGGTTGGCCTGGGCAACCCGAACATCCAGGTCAGCGTCGAGGGCGACAAGGTGATCGCCACCGGTGAAGTGGCCAGCCAGGAAGAGAAGGAAAAGATCCTCCTCGCGCTGGGCAACGTTGCGGGGGTTTCCGGTGTGGAAGACCACATCACCGTTGCCGCTTCTGCAGCCCCTGCTGCCGAGGCGCGCTTCGTCACCGTGAAGAAGGGCGACACCCTGAGCGCCATCGCCAAGGCCGAGTACGGCAACGCCAACGCCTACATGAAGATATTCGAGGCGAACAAGCCGATGCTCAGCCATCCGGACAAGATCTATCCCGGCCAGGTGCTGCGGATTCCGGAGTAAAGCCAGAGAGCCCGGCCCAGCGCCGGGCTCGCTGTTTCTGCAGCCCTCGATTCACAACCCTTCGAGCAGCGCCCGGTAGTCTTCCTGGGCGGCGAATTCCTCGGTGTCCTTCGGCCCCTGGCGGCTGTCCGGCTGGCGCACCGCCAGCAACTGGGCGACGCCGAAGGTCCGCGCAGCGCGCAGGATCGGCAGGCTGTCGTCGATGAACAGGCTGCGCGCCGGATCGAAACCGACGTCCGCCCGCAGCGCCTGCCAGAACTGCTGGTCTTCCTTGGGGAAGCCGTAGTCGTGGGAGCTGATCAGCCGGTCGAACCAGGGCGACAGCTCCACTCGCTGCATCTTCAGCGTCAACGAATCGCGGTGGGCGTTGGTGATCAGCACCGCGCGCTTGCCGTGGCGGCGCAGTTCGGCGAGGAACAGGTCGGCGTCAGGGCGCAGGGCGATGAGGTCGGCGACCTCGTGCTTGAGGTCGAGGATCGACAGCTTGAGCTCGCGGCTCCAGAAGTCCAGGCAGTACCAGTTGAGCAGGCCTGCATTGTCGCGGAACAGCGGCAGCAACTCGGCGTCGGCCTCGGCCCGGCTGATGCCATGGTGTTCGGCGTAGCGTTGCGGGAGGTGTTCGAGCCAGAAGTGGTTGTCGAAATGCAGATCGAGCAGGGTGCCGTCCATGTCGAGCAGGACGGTGTCGATCTGGTTCCAGGGCAGGCGTGGCATGCTGGGCTTTCGCAAAAGGGTGTCGCAATTGCGCCGCTGGTGGACGGAATCGGCGCGATATCTGACACGGAGAATCGGAAAAGGCGGGTTATCATAGCCGACCCGGCCACCCCCAGGAGTCGCCCCATGCGTCAGAAACCCACGGTCCTCGCCCGAGAGATCGTTGCCAGAAGCCGGCTTTTCGCCGTCGAGGAGCTGCAGCTGCGCTTCTCCAATGGCGTCGAGCGTACCTACGAGCGCCTGGTGGGCAAGGGGCAGGGCTACGGCGCGGTGATGGTGATCGCCATGCTCGATGCCGAACACGCCGTGCTGGTCGAGGAATACTGTGCCGGGGTCGACGAGTACCAGCTGTCGCTGCCCAAGGGCCTGGTGGAGCCGGGCGAGGACATCCTCGACGCCGCCAACCGCGAGCTGAAGGAAGAGGCCGGCTATGGCGCCCGCCAGCTCGAGTACATCACCGAACTGTCGCTGTCACCCGGCTACATGAGCCAGCGCATCCAGGTGGTGCTCGCCCGCGACCTCTACGAGGAATCGCTGCCCGGCGACGAGCCCGAGCCGATGGGCGTGGACAAGATCAGCCTGCGCGAGCTTTCCAGCCTTGCGCAGAATGCCCAGTTCAGTGAGGGGCGGGCCCTGGCCGCGCTCTATCTGGTACGTGACCTGCTGACCCAACGAGGGGAATTCCAGCCGTGATGAATGCTTTTCTGCCCGCCGTGATCGACCTGGTACACAAGGCGGGTGATGTGATCCTGCCGTTCTGGCAAGGCGACCTGGATGTCCAGAGCAAGGCCGACGAGTCGCCGGTGACCGCCGCCGACCTGGCTGCCCACCGCGTACTGGCCGACGGTCTGCGCGCGCTGGCGCCGGATGTGCCGGTGCTGTCCGAGGAAGATTGCAACATCCCCCTCGAGCAGCGCGCCCAGTGGACTCGCTGGTGGCTGGTGGACCCGCTGGACGGTACCAAGGAGTTCATCTCCGGCAGTGACGAGTTCACCGTCAACGTCGCGTTGATCGAGCGCGGCCGGGTGGTCTTCGGCGTGGTCGGCATTCCGGCCAGCGGCCGCTGCTACTACGGCGGTGCCGGTCTGGGCGCCTGGTGCGAGGACCGTGGCGACGAGCCCGAAGCCATCGAAGTGCGCACCGAGCCGGACGATGTCTTTACCGTGGTAGCCAGCAAGCGCCACTCCAGCCCGCAGCAGGAAAGCCTGCTGGCCGGCCTGGCGCAGCGCTTCGGCAACCTGAACCTGGCCAGCATCGGCAGCTCGCTGAAGTTCTGCCTGCTCGCCGAAGGCTCGGCTGACTGTTACCCGCGACTGGCACCGACCAGCCAGTGGGACACCGCGGCGGCCCAGGGCGTACTGGAAGGTGCTGGCGGCGAAGTGTTGGATGTGCGCGGCGAGCCCTTCACCTATGAAGCGCGGGAGAGTCTGCTCAACGAGTCCTTCCTGGCGCTGCCCAAGGCGGCCCCCTGGCGCGCAGACCTGATCCAGCTGGCTCGTGCGCTGGACTGAGCTGCGTTTCATCCGGCAGGCATACGCCCGGCATTTACTTGCCGGGCGGTTCGCGAGCAAGCTCGCTCCTACGTAAAAGCCCCTCAGATATCGTCATCCATGCCCGAATTACCTGAAGTCGAAACCACCCGCCGGGGTATCGCACCCCACCTCGAAGGCCAGCGCGTCAGCCGCGTGATCGTCCGCGAGCGCCGCTTGCGCTGGCCGATCCCCGAGGACCTGGACGTTCGCCTGTCCGGGCAGCGCATCGTGCAGGTGGAGCGGCGCGCCAAGTACCTGTTGCTCAATGCCGAGGTGGGGACGCTGATCAGCCACCTGGGCATGTCCGGCAGCCTGCGCCTGGTGGAGTGCGGCACGCCGGCCGCGCGCCACGAGCATGTGGATATCGAGCTGGAATCGGGCATGGCGTTGCGCTACACCGACCCGCGTCGATTCGGTGCGCTGCTCTGGAGCCTGACACCACTGGAGCACGAACTGTTGCGCCACCTCGGCCCGGAACCGCTGACCGACGCTTTCGAAGGCGAGCGTCTGTTCCAGCTGTCGCGCAACCGCAGCATGGCGGTGAAGCCCTTCATCATGGATAACGCCGTGGTGGTCGGCGTGGGCAACATCTACGCCACCGAGGCGCTGTTCGCCGCCGGTATCGACCCGCGCCGCGAGGCCGGAACCCTCTCGCGAGCGCGCTACGTGAAGCTCGCCCAGGAGATCAAGCGCATCCTCGCCATTGCCATCGAGCGCGGTGGCACCACGCTGCGCGACTTCGTCGGCGGCGATGGCCAGCCCGGCTATTTCCAGCAGGAACTCTTCGTCTACGGACGCGGCGGCGAGCCGTGCAAGGTCTGCGGCTCGACCCTGCGCGAAGTGCGCCTCGGCCAGCGTGCCAGCGTCTACTGTTCGCGCTGCCAACGCTGAGGCCCTGGGGCGGCCGTTAAGCTGCCGCCCCATTCTGCCCGATCCACCCCCCATAACAACAAGGGTCCCCGAAGAGGGGCCTTCAGGTGATTCATGTCTGGCAACTATCTGCCCCGCAACCCGTTCGCCGAGGCGCTCGGCCACAGCATGCTGCGCGTGGCCGGCTGGCGTATCGAAGGTGCGCTGCCCAAACTCGACAAGTTCGTGGTGATCGGCGCGCACCATACGTCCAACTGGGACTTCATCCTGTTCCTGGCGGTCAAGTTCGTGCTGCGCCTGAACGCCCGCTGGTTCGGCAAGCACACTATCTTCCGCGCACCCTTTGGCGGCCTGATGCGCCGCTGGGGCGGCATCCCGATCCAGCGCCACCTCAAGCTGAACACCGTGGACCAGGCGATCCAGGCCTTCGCAGACAACCGCGAGATGATGCTGATCCTCTCCCCGGAGGGCACGCGCAAGAAGGTCGAGCGCTGGAAAATGGGCTTCTACCACATCGCCCGTGGCGCGGGCGTGCCCATTGTGCTGGCGGCGCTGGATTACCCCGGCCGGCGCATCGTCATCGGCGAGCCGTTCTGGCCCACCGGCGACGAGTCCGCCGACCTGCGCCGCATGCTGGCCTTCTACCGGCCTTTCGTGCCGAAAAAGCCTGAATACGCATTCTTCGGCGATTGAAGGCTGTCACGCGACAAGTCACGGAGCGCTGTTATAGTTATGGCAGTCTGCCTGCCCAACTACACAAAAAAGGACTTCCCTCCATGAACGTGTTCCGCACCGCCGCCACTGCAATGGCCCTGGTCTGTGCATTCTCGGTGTTGCCGGCCGTTGCTCAGGAAGAAGTGAGCAACGTCAGCGGTGACCCGACCTATGTCGTCTCGGCCCCGCCGTTCTACTCCATGATTGGCGACCTGCTGATCGCGCGTCCGCTGCTGATCGCCGCCACCGTGGTCGGCACCGCTGCCTTCGTGGTCACCCTGCCGTTCAGCGCGGCCGGCGGCAACATCGGCGAAGCGGGCAAGGCGCTGGTCGTCGATCCGGGTAAGGCCGCCTTCGTGCGCTGCCTGGGCTGCACCACCAGCGGCTACAAGAAGGACTGATCCGTCGTCCTGTTCCGGGGCGGAGCGTCCGCCTCGCCAGCCCGGCTTGCCGGGTAAGTCCCGTAGGTAGCCCATGAACCTGAGCGGCCTGAAGAAGCACCTGCGTCCGCTGCTTCTGCTGCTGGTCGCTGTCATCCTGGGCTACACCTTCTGGTCCAGCGCCGGTCTGCTGCAGTTGGGAGCGGGCCTGGCGCTGTTCCTGTTCGGCATGCAGTGCCTGGAAGAAGGCCTGCGCGACCTCGCCGGCAGCCAGCTCGAGCGCTGGCTGGAGAAGAGCACCGCGACTCGCGGCAAGAGCCTGCTGTTCGGGCTGTTCGGCACCTTCCTGCTGCAATCCTCCACCCTGGTTTCCCTGCTCACCATCGCCTTCATCAGCACCGGGCTGATCCAGCTGGCCGGTGGCATCGCCATTCTTTTCGGCGCCAACCTCGGCGCTACCAGCGGCATCTGGCTGCTGGCGCTGGCCGGGCAGAACCTCAGCCTCAGCCCCCTGGCGCTGCCACTGCTGGTGTTCGGCGTGCTGATGGGCTTCAACGGCGCCAAGAGCAAGGCCGCCGGGCGCATCCTGCTGGGCATCGCTTTCATCTTCCTGGGCATCGACCAGATCAAGGACGGCTTCGGCAGCTTCGGCGATGCCATGGACATGAGCGACCTGCGCTCCGAAGGCATGCTCGGCGCGCTGCTGTTCGTCACTTTCGGCATCCTCATCACCGTGGTGCTGCAGTCCAGTCACGCGACCCTGATGCTGACGCTCGCCGCCCTCGCCGGTGGCCAGCTGGAGCTGGGCCAGAGCCTGGCGATCGCCATCGGCTCCAACGTGGGCAGCAGCGTGACCACGGCCTTCGTCGGTTCCCTGGGCGGCAACCGCAGCGGGCAGCGTTTGGCGCTGGCGCACGTGCTGTTCAACGTGGTGACCGGGGTGCTGGCGTTCCTCCTGCTCGCGCCGCTGACCTGGCTGGTGCACTGGCTGGTGACGCCGGTGGGGCTGGCGGACAACCCGATGATCCAGCTGGCGCTGTTCCACACCCTGTTCAACGGCATGGGCGTGGTGCTGTTCTGGCCGATCCAGGGCGCATTGGCCAATGCGCTGGTGCGCTGGCTGCCGGAGGTCGAAGAGCCGGCGGTGCTGATCACCGACATGGCCCCGGCGCTGCCCACCATCGAACGTACCCATGCGCGCTACCTCAATGAGCGCGCGCTGGATTCCGCTGACGCCGCCGCCAGCGCGGTGCTGCAGGAACTGCGGCACCTGGGGCGGCTGAGCATCGAGGTGATCTGCCACGCGCTGTACCTGCCGGTGGAGATGCTCAACCAGCCGCGGGTGGACGAAAGCCAGCTGCAGGCTGCGCCGGATCGCCATGCGCTGGCCGCGGAAGTGCTTTACCAACGCCATATCAAGGGCGTGTACGGCGACCTGCTGAGCTTCATGAGTCGCCTGGAAGTGCCGCTGGACGAGGAGCACCAGCGCTTCTGGCTGTCCTGCCAGGTGGTGGCGCTGCAACTGGTGGATGCGGTGAAGGACGCCAAACACCTGCAGAAGAACCTTGGCCAGGCCTTGCATGGCGAGCCTTCGGCGCTGCGCGATACCTACGTCGAGCTGCGCCGGCACTTGATCGGCATGTTGCGGGAAGTGCGCGCGCTGGGCTCGCTGCTCGGTGGCGAGCTGCCGGAAGAAGCCCTGGTGGCGCGCTTGCAGTTGCTCGACGAGAGCGCTGCGGAGTTCGATGCGGCGTTCCGCCAGCGCCTGTTCGCGGCAGTGCGCCGGCAGGAGCTGGACGGCCTGCAGATGAGCTCGCTGATGAACGACCTGGGCTACGTCAGCCGGATCATCCAGAGCCTGCGCAACGTGCTGCAACTGGGCACCGAGCATGGTCTGTTCGATACCCGCGAAGACGACGCTCCGGCGCTGATCCTGCCCTGATCAGCGCAGCGGCGCCGCCAGTTCGGTCGCCAGGCCGATGCCGCGCGGGTCGCTGGCGGACTGCACTTCGCCGGACTTCTTGTTCCACAGCAGCACCTGCTGGTTGCCGTAGGCGCGGCCGACATCCTTGAGGGTGTAGCCACGGCGCTGCAGGTCGGCCATTTCGGCGGCCGTGAAGGCGCGCGGTTCGTGCTCGATCACGTCGGGCAGGAACTGATGGTGGTAGCGCGGCGAGGAGACCCAGCGCTGCACCGGCTTGCCGTCCAGATAATCCAGCATCGCCAGCAGCACCATGCTGGGAATCCGGCTGCCGCCCGGTGTGCCGAAGGCGGCCAGCTCAGTGGGGCTTTCGATGAAGCTCGGGCTCATGCTCGACAGCGGGCGCTTGCCGGCGGCCACCGCGTTGGCCTGGCTGCCGGCCAGCTGGTAGGCATTGGCGCCGCTGACGTCGGTGGCGAAGTCGTCCATCTCGTCGTTGAGCAGCACGCCGGTGCCCGGCACGGTGAAGGCTGCACCGAAGGGCAGGTTGACCGACAGGGTGGCGGCCACGGCATTGCCGTCGGCATCCATCACTACAAAGTGGGTGGTGTGATCGCCTTCGCGCCAGGCGGGTGCTGGCGGCAAGGAGGAGCTGGGTGTGGCGCGCTGCGGGTCGATGCCTGAGGCGAGGCGCTTCAGGTAGTCCGGGGCGAGCAGCTGGCTGACCGGGTTGGCGACGCGGTCCGGGTCGCCCAGCAGGCCGCGGTCACGGTAGGCGCGGCGCAGGGCTTCCACCACGTAATGCACGCGCTGCACCGGCTCGGCCTTCCGCCACGGCAGTTGCTGCAGTATGCCCAGGCTCTGCGCTAGAGCCACGCCGCCGGCGGAAGGCGGCGGGGCGCTGATCAGTTCGCGGCCGTCGGCCAGCGGGTAGCGCAGTGCCTGACGTTCGACGGTGCGGTAGCTGGCGAGGTCTTCCAGGCTCCACACGCCGCCGGCGGCGCGCACGCCTTCCACCAGTTTCTCGGCGGTTTCACCTTCGTAGAAACCGATGCGGCCGTAGCGCGCCAGTTTCTCCAGGGTGTTGGCCAGCTGCGGCTGGCGCATCAGGCTGTATTCCTCGGGCAGGTTGCCCTGGTCGAGGAAGATGCGCGCGGTCTCGCGGTCCTTGCGCATCGCGTCGAGGCGCCAGGAGGCACGGTCGATGTAGACGCGGTCGATGGACACGCCATCGGTGGCCAGGCGGATCGCCGGCACGAGGTTGTTCGCCAGGGTCTTGCGGCCGTAGCGGCTGCTGATGTCCGCCAGGGCGGCAGGCAGGCCGGGGATGCCGGCGGCCAGCGGGCCGTTGAGCGACAGCTGCGGGTCAACCTTGCCGTTGCGCTCGTACATCCGCGCGTGGGCGGCCAGCGGGGCGCGCTCGCGGGCGTCGATGAAGTGGTAGGTCGGCGGATTCCCGGCCTTGCGCAGCAGGAAGAAACCGCCGCCGCCCAGACCCGAGCCATAGGGCTCGACCACCGCCAGCGCGGCGGCGATGGCCACGGCGGCGTCGAAGGCGTTACCGCCGTCGGCGAGGGTCTCCAGACCGGCAACGGTGGCCGATGGATGTGCGCTGGCGACGCTGGCCTGGGCGGGATGTTCCGCGGCGTGCAGGGCGAAGCTCAGCAGCAGGAGGCTGCACAAGCCAAGCAGGGAGGCGCGGGAGCGGGAATTCAACAGGGACATGGCATCTCACGAACCGCCGGCAGGGCCGGCTGGAAAACCAAACGGGGCGAAGGTGGAGGATAGACAATCCACAACGCCCCGGGTTTGTGAGAACTCAATGAAAAAGTGTCGAAACGCGCGATGTCAGGCTTTGCCGGTGAGCTTCTTGTACTTTTCCATCAGCTGATCCTTGCTCTCGACGTTGCTGTCGTCGAGGGGGATGCAGTCGACCGGGCAGACCTGCTGGCACTGCGGCTCGTCATAGTGGCCGACGCACTCGGTGCACAAGTTCGGGTCGATGACGTAGATCTCCTCGCCCTGGGAGATCGCGGCGTTGGGGCACTCGGGTTCGCAGACGTCGCAGTTGATGCAATCGTCAGTGATTTTCAGGGACATCGAACAACTCCAACCATGACGGCAGCCATGGCGATCGGTAGCAACAATGGTGAAATTGTGCCGTATCGGCGCGCGTAGTGCACGCAATCAGGGAGTCAGCTGACGGAAACCGCCATCCTTGGCGGCACGCGGGTCAGCGCTTGAAGCGCTCGGCCAGGGCGCTGGCCACCGCGGGATGGACGAACTTGGTGATGTCGCCGCCCAGTGCTGCGATCTCGCGCACCAGGGTGGAGGAGATGAAGGAGTACTTCTCCGACGGCGTGAGGAACATGCTTTCCAGGTCGGGCGCGAGCTGGCGGTTCATGTTGGCCAGCTGGAACTCGTACTCGAAGTCCGACACCGCGCGCAGGCCGCGCAGCAGGATGTTGGCGTTCTGTTCCTTGGCGAAATGGGCGAGCAGCGTCGAGAAACCGACGACTTCCACGTTGGGCAGGTGCGAGGTGACCTGGCGGGCCAGTTCTACGCGCTGTTCCAGCGGGAACAGGGGGTTCTTCTTGGGGCTGGCGGCGACGGCAATGATCACCTGGTCGAACAGTCGCGAGGCGCGTTCGACCAGATCGGCATGGCCTTTGGTGATGGGGTCGAAGGTACCCGGGTACAACACTCGATTCATCGCGGCGTCCTGGTCGGCTCTTGTTGGCAGGCTGGTGCAATAGCGGGCGGATGGTAACGCAGCATGTCCGTGGGGCCAAGCGACCTTGGTAGTGCTTCTGTGAACGGACTACCTGAGATAACCGGCGAGAGACCGGCGAGTCACGCGCAGGCCCCGTGCCAGAGCCTGCGCGTGCGGATTTGCTCGATCCGGCTCCGTTTCGCAGGGCGAATAACCCGGAACGGGTTATCCGCCGGACAACCGGCGGCGGATAACGCTGGCGCGTTATGCGCCCCGCGGGTGCGCAGGAGTCGGCATGGGCGCTCGGGTTGCGTGTCAGGCCTTGCCCAGGCGCTTGGCCAGGGCGTCGGCCAGTTGCGCGGTGAGGCCGTAGACCGAGAGCTGCGGGTTGGCGCCGATGCTGGTGGGGAACAACGAGCCGTCGTGGATCGACAGGTTCTCCAACTGGTGGTGGCGGCCGAGGCTGTCGCACACCGATTGCTTGGCATCCTCGCCCATGGCGCAACCGCCCATCACGTGGGCGCTGCCCAGGCGGGTGCGGTACAACTCCAGGCTCAGGCCGTCGATCAGCGCATGGGCTTCCTTGGCGCTCTTCACGTAGTCGGCATCGGCATGCAGCGGCAGCACGGCCTTGGCGCCGGCGGCGAACTGGATGTCGGCCATGGTGTGGAAGGCGCGGCGGATGCCGTCCCAGGTGTAGTCGGTCATCTGGTAGTCGAGCACCGGGGTGTCATCGCCACGCAGGCTGACCGAGCCGACCGCGCTGTCCGGGTGGAAGCCGTCGCGCATCAGCGCCAGGATTACGTTGGTATGCGGCAGCTGCTCCATGCGCAGCGCGTTGTCCTCGCCGAAGCGGCCGAGCAGGGTGGCGCTGAGCGCCGGCTGTAGCGGCGGGACTTCGAGCTTGTAGGACATGCGCCCGGCGGCGCCGTCGTCCCACTGGAAGTGGTCGGAATAGATCGACTGCGGCGCGCCGTAGAAGGGGTTGATGACCTCGTCGAACAGGGCGGCGCTGAAGTTCACCGTGTGCAGGAAGGTGCGCTGGCCGACGCGGCCGTTCGGGTCCGGCGCCTTGGAGCGCAGGAGGATCGCCGGGGTGTTGATGCCGCCGCCGGAGAGTACGTAATGGCGTGCCTTGATGGTGATCTTGCGGCCGGTGGGGGCGACGCAGCGCTCGTCCATGGCCGAGCATTCCAGGCCGCTGACCTTGTTGCCGTCGTGCAGCAGGCGATCGGCGCGGGCGAGGAACAGCAGTTCGCCGCCCTTTTCCAGGGTGGCCGGAATGGTGGTCACCAGCATCGATTGCTTGGCGTTGGTCGGGCAGCCCATCCCGCAGTAGCCGATGTTCCAGCAGCCACGGACGTTTCGCGGGATGACCTTCCAGTGCAGGCCGAGCTTCTCGCAGCCGTTGCGGATCACGTCGTTGTTGGCGTTGGGCGGCATGATCCAGGGCGCGACGCCCAGGCGCTGCTCCATTTTCTCGAACCAGGGCGCCATCTCGGCGACGCTGTGGCCCTTCACGCCGTGTTCCTTGGCCCAGTGTTCCAGGGTCGGCTCGGGGGTGCGGAAGCTGGAGGTCCAGTTGACCAGCGTGGTGCCGCCCACGGCGCGGCCCTGGAGGATGGTGATGGCGCCATCCTTGCTCATGCGGCCGATGCCTTCCTGGTAGAGGCTGGGGTAGGCGTCGGACTCCTGCATCTTGAAGTCGCTGCTGGTCTTGAGCGGACCTTCTTCCATCAGCAGTACCTTGTAGCCGGCGGCGCTCAGGGCTTCGGCAGTGGTGCCGCCGCCGGCGCCGGAGCCGACGATCACGACATCGGCTTCCAGGGTCAGGTCCTTGTCCAGGCGCGAGCCGTTGTGGACTTTCCAGCCGCGGGCCAGGCCTTCGGCGAACAGATCGGGTACGGGCATCGGGAATCTCTCAGGCGAATTCTTGTTGTTCTGGTGACATCAGATCTTCGGCGGTCCGGGGTAGCCGCAGTGGCCCCAGGACTCCGTGCGGCCGTACCAGGCCATCATCACCAGTTGCAGCAGCGAGCTGTGGCCCATCTTCAGCAGGGAGATGAAGCTGTTCTGCCAGCGCTGCAGGAAGTTCTTCACGTCGTCCGCGCTGGCGTTGTCCCAGCTGCCCCAGATGCCGGTGAGCGGCCCGCGGGTGACCGGCAGGGCGAGCACGTCGAACAGCTGCACGGTGAGCTTGAGCATCTCCGGGGAGAGGTGGTTGAGGCTGTTGTCGAGGCTTTCGATGGTGCCCTTGACCGCCTCGGCCATGCGCTCGGCGGGCACGGCGCCGGCCAGCATCACCGGGATCAGCGCACGCAGGAAGGGCATGTCGGAGTCGCGCAGCACGGCGAAACCGTTGGCCGGAGTACTGGCCGAGCAGCCGCTCAGGGTGGCGGTGACGCCCGCCGTGGCGAGGAATGCCCCGCCCAGCAGGCCGATCTTGAGCACGCCGCGCCGGGAGAGTCCCGGCGCGCTCAGGGAGGTGTCTGTCATTCTTGTTCTGTCACCTTGGATGGATAGGGGCGGTCAGCGGATGAACAGCTTGTAGACCAGCTTTTGCAGCGACTTGCCGTAGGGCGGGTAGATCACCCGCGCGGCGTTGAAGCGCGGCTTGCTGAACACGCCCTTGGCCTTGGAGAAGGTCAGGAAGCCTTCGTGGCCGTGGTAGTGGCCCATGCCGGACGGGCCGACGCCGCCGAAGGGCATGTCGTCCTGCGCAACGTGCAGCAGGGTGTCGTTCAGGCATACGCCGCCCGAATGGGTCTGGGCCAATACGTGGTCCTGCTCGCGCTTGTCGTAGCCGAAGTAGTACAGCGCCAGCGGGCGGTCACGCTCGTTGATGTAGCTGAGCGCCTGGTCGAGGTTCTGGTAGGGGATCACCGGCAGCAGCGGACCGAAGATCTCTTCCTGCATGATCTTCATCTCGTCGGTCACGTTCAGCACCAGCGCCTGCGGCAGGCGGCGGCCCTGGGCCTGCGGGAACAGCGGCACGACGGTGGCGCCGCGGGCCTGGGCGTCGGCGAGGTAGCCGTTCAGGCGCGACAGCTGGCGCTCGTTGATGATCGCGGTGTAGTCGGGGTTGTTCTCCAGTTTCGGGAAGAAGCCCTGGACCACCTGGCGGTAACTCTCGACGAACTCGTCGACGCGATTCTGCGGCACCAGCACATAGTCCGGCGCGACGCAGGTCTGGCCGGCGTTGAGCGACTTGCCGAAGGCGATGCGCTCGGCGGCGTCCTTCATCGGCACGCTGGCGGAAACGATGGCCGGCGACTTGCCGCCCAGCTCCAGGGTGACCGGGGTGAGGTTCTCGGCGGCGGCGCGCATCACGTGCTTGCCGACACTGGTGGCTCCGGTGAACAGCAGGTGGTCGAAGGGCAGCTTGGAGAAGGCCACGCCGACGTCGACTTCACCCTGCACCACGGCGACCAGGTCTTCGGGGAACACCTTGCCCAGCAGCTCTTTCAGCACGCGGGCGGATTCCGGGGTGGATTCGCTCATCTTGATCATCACCCGGTTGCCGGCGGCCAGCGCCCCGGTCAACGGGCCGATGGCGAGGAACAGCGGGTAGTTCCACGGCACGATCACACCGACCACACCCAGCGGCTGGTAGATGACCTTGGCCGAGGCCGGCATGAACTGCATGCCGACGCTGCGGCGCGACGGTTTCATCCACTTCTTCACGCGCTTGGTCGCGTAGTGCACGCCGTGCAGGCTGGGCATCACTTCGGCGAGCAGGGTCTCGTCGGCGGAGCGGTTGCTGAAGTCACTGCTGATCGCATCGATGATCGCCTTCTGCTCGGTCACCAGCAGGTTGGCGAGGCTTTTCAGCCACTGGATGCGCTGGCCCGCGTCGGGCATCGGGTTGGCGCGGTACGCCTGGCGCTGGCGTTCGAGAAGGGTTTCCAGCTGACTGATCTGCTGCTGGGTCTGCTGCAGGTAGGCGATATCGGCAACCATGACGGGCTCCTGGCGCAAGCGTGGTGGGGAGGCTCTCGGATGATTCGCACAGGAATCCCGGATGCCTCGCGTTTTTATGCTGTCGCTGGTTTTTTAGAGCAATTGCTCTAGAGTGTCAATCAGCATGCCGGTTCCGCGTCGCCAGGCCCAGCCAACGAAAAGTTGGGCAGGCCCGCCAGTTGTGTCAGGTGGTAGCAATCGGTGTACCTTTGCGTCCGCGCAATCCGTTTCGATGAGTTTTGGCAATGGCACCACGCATCAACACCCGTGACCGCATCGCCCAGGCCAGCCTTGAGCTGTTCAATGCCCAGGGCGAGCGCAGCGTCACCACCAACCACATCGCCGCGCACCTGGGTATCTCGCCGGGCAACCTGTACTACCACTACCGCAACAAGCAGGTGATCATCGCCCAGCTGTTCGCCGAGTACGAAAGCCACGTCGACCAGTTCCTGCACCTGCCCGAGGGCCGCGCGCTGACGGTGGAGGACAAGACCTTCTACCTCGAAGCGCTGCTCGCCGCGATGTGGCACTACCGCTTCCTGCACCGCGACCTGGAGCACCTGCTGGATTCCGACCCGGAGCTGGCCGCCGGCTATCGTTCCTTCGCCCGACGCGCGATGGACAACGCCAAGGGGATCTACCGGGGCTTCGTCGACGCCGGCATCCTGCAGATGGACGAACCCCAGCTCGAGGCCCTGACCCTCAACGCCTGGATCATCCTTACTTCCTGGGTGCGCTACCTGTGCACCACCCGCGAAGTGGCCAATGACCTCAGCGAAGCGCTGATGCGCCGCGGTATCTACCAGGTGCTGGCGCTGGAAAGCGGACACATCGCCCCGGCGTTCCGCGAGGCCGTGGCGGCGGTGTTCGACCGCTTGTACGTGCCGCTGGAAGATTGATCTTCAGATGGCGGATAACCGTGAACGGTTATCCACCCTGCGCGTAACCATTGCGAAAGGCGTAGGGCGCATAACGCGCCAGCGTTATCCGCCGACAGCACCGCCCTACACGTCACGCATCCACCTGGCGCGGCCCCGGCACCCGTGGTCGGCGCAGGGCGATGCCATGGCGCAGGAAGAACTCCTCCACACCCTCGGTGGCGTCGGTGTAGAGCGTGCGGTTCGGGTGATCGGCGAGGAAGCGCGCCATCAGCGCAAGGCCGATCCCGCGGGACTGGAAGCCCGGCAGCACGGCGATTTCCGCCAGCCAGGTGGTCTGCGCCGTTTCGCTTTCGGCGCGTAGCAGGCCGAGCACCTGCTCGCCGTCCACGGCCAGCAGGAAGTAGCTGGAAAACTCGTAGAGGTCGCGCAGTTCCGCCGTGGTGCCGGGCGAACCCCAGCCCACGGCGCGGTACAGCGCGGTGATGCCCGCGCACTGGGCATCACTCAGCGGTTCGTTGTGCAGAATCGTCAGCGGCGTGTCGTGCATGGCGGCGCTCCTTCCTGGCGTTTCCTTCCTGGTGCAGCTCCAGTCTGCCTTATTCCCGCGCCCGCTGGCTGACCCAGCGCAGTCAGGACTCCCGCCGTTCGCGCAGCCACTGCGGGATACGGCGCTCCAGGTAGTAGTCCGGGCGGCTGGGTGAGCCGCCGATGAAGCCGACATGGCCGCCGTGGGGCAGCAGTTCCATCTGCGTCGAGGCGGACAACTCGTCCAGCTGCGGCACGCTGTGGGCGTGGATGAACGGATCGTCGCTGGACTGGATGATCAGCGTCGGCACGCGGATGCCGCCCAGGTAGTAGCGGCTGGAGGCGCGCCGATAGTAATCGTGCACATCGGCGAAACCGTGCAGGGGCGCGGTCACCCGATCGTCGAAGTCCCAAAAGGTGCGCATGCCGTCCAGCGGCCCGAGGCGCTCGAGCGCGGCGAGGTTTTCCGCGTGGCCGCCGGCGGCGAAGGCCTGGCGCTTGGTCTGCACATAAGCCACCAGCTCGCGCATGAAGTGCGCCTGGTAGACCCTGGAGAAGCCGATACCGATGCGGTCGGCGCACTGGTCCAGGCGGAAGGGCACCGACACCGCCACAGCGCCCTTCAGCGGGCAGCTGTCCGAGGCTTCACCCAGGTACTTGAGCAGCACGTTGCCGCCCAGCGAATAGCCCACCGCGTAGAGCGGCGCCATCGGCCGCTTGGCGCGGACGTGGGCGACCACCGAGGCGAGGTCTTCGCTGACGCCCGAGTGGTAGCCGCGCGGCAGCAAATTCGACTCGCCCGAGCAGCCGCGCCAGTTCAGCGCGACGCTGGCCCAGCCCTGCGCCGCCAGCTGTTGCTGCACGCCGAGGATGTAGTGCGAGGACGACGAGCCGGTCAGCCCGTGCAGCGCCAGCACCAGCGGCGCGTCGGCCTCGTGCGGGCCGTGCCAGTCGAGGTCGATGAAGTCGCCATCCTCCAGCCACAGGCGCTCGCGGATGCGCTCGAGGCTGGGCGCCTTGCGTGCGAGCGAGCCATAGAGGGTTTGCAGGTGCGGGCCGGGTAACCACCAGGCGGGTTTGAACGGGGAGGGTATAGTCATCACGGATCGAATGGGGCCGACGAGTCGTGATAGTAACGCCAACTCGGCCGTGCGATGGATGCCTCCTGCATCCGTCGTCAGGAAAACCCACGCAAAGGAGGGGAAGGAATGTGGAAGAAAATCGCGGCGTTGAGCCTGCTGGTGTGGCTGGCCGCGTGCGGCGAACCGGTGCCGCAGGAGCACAAGTCCTACGTGGGTTTGTGGACCGCGCCGCAGATGAGCCTGCTGGTCACGGCGGATGGCCGTGTCGCCTACAAGCGGGTCTCGGGCAGCACCTCAAAGTCCATCGAAGCGCCGATCAAGAGCTACGAAACCGACGGCTTCACCGTGGGCTTCGGCCCCTTCGACACGCACTTCAAGGTCTCCAGGCCGCCCTACCAGGACGGTAATCAATGGAAGATGGTGGTCGACGGCGTGGAGCTGGTGCGCACCAGCACCGTCGATGTCGGCAAGTCGATCTGAGCAATCAGCCTTCGCGCTGCCACAGCGCGTAATGCACCGAGCCCGCCTTCTTCTCCCGATGCAGCCGCCAGTTGCCCGGTAGGCCGAGGCTGGAGGGCACGGCTTCGCTTTCGGTGTAGACCCACGCGTCCTTGGCCAGCCAGCCGCGCTCTTCCAGCAGGCGGCAGACATTCTGCAGCAGGTCCTGGTGGAAGGGCGGGTCGAGGAAGACCAGGTCGAAGGGCTGCGCGGCCTGGTTGTCCAGGTAGCGCAGGGAGTCGGTCATCACCAACTGGCCATTGGCGCACTTCAAGGTATCGAGGGTGCTGCGCAGGGCGGCCACCGCTACACCGTTGGTGTCCAGCGCAAGGCCCGCGCTGGCGCCACGGGACAACGCCTCAAGGAACAGCGCGCCGCTGCCGGCGAACGGGTCGAGCACGCGGGCGCCAGGGACGTAGGGCGCCAGCCAGTTGAACAGGGTCTCGCGCACCCGGTCCGGCGTCGGGCGCAGGCCCGGGCCATCGGGGAAGGCGAAGCGCCGGCTGCGCCACTCGCCGCCGATGATGCGCAGCTGGCCCTGGCCGCCGTGGGGCTTCTGTGCGGCGCGCGGGGCGCCGCCGGGTCGTTTGCTCATCAGTGCTCCGGTACGCCGGCAGGTTGCGCGGCGGGTTTGTCGGTGGGCGGCGGCAGCGGTTGCTGCGGCACGGTGGGGCCGGCGGTGACGATGACGAAAGCGTCCGGGTCGAGGTGGCGGCGCATGGCTTGCTTCACCTGTTCCACGCTCAGGCCCTGGACCTGGCTGAGGAAGGTCTCCAGGTAATCCAGCGGCAGGTTGTAGAAGCCGATGGCGCCCAGCTGGCCGACGATGTCAGCGTTGCTCGCGGTGGACAGCGGGAAGCTGCCGGCCAGCTCGCGCTTGGCGTCGTCGAGTTCCTTCTGCGTCGGGCCCTTGTCGAGGTAGTCGCGGACGATGTCCTGGACCAGCTTGAGGGTGCCTTCGCTCATCTCGGCGCGGGTCTGCAGGCCGATGGTGAACGGCCCGCGCGACTGCATGCCGGTGAAGCCGGAGTACACGCCGTAGGTCAGCCCGCGCTTCTCGCGTACCTGGTCCATCAGGCGGGTGCCGAAGCCGCCGCCGCCGAGGATCTGGTTGCCCAGGTAGAGCGCGGCGTAGTCCGGGTCGTTACGGGTGATGCCCAGCTGCGCCAGCATCAGCTGGGTCTGCTTGGACGGGAACTCGATGTGGGTGACGCCGGCCTTGGGCATCTGCGGCTCGCCCGGTGCGGGCAGGGCAGGGCCCTTGGGCAGGGATCTGGAGACGCTGCCGGCGATGGCTTCGGCTTGCTCGCGGGTCAGGTCGCCGACCAGTGCGATGACCACGTTGCCGGCTGCGTAGGCCTTCTGGTGGAAGGCGCGCAGTTGGGCGACGCTGATCTTCGGCACCGACTTCTCGTTGCCGTCGCTGGAGTGGGCGTAGGGATGGTCGCCGTAGAGCCGCTTGAACAGCTCCAGGCCCGCCAGCTTGCCGGGGTTCTGCTTCTGGTACTCGAAGCCGGCCATGACCTGGTTCTTGATGCGTGCCAGGGCGTCCTCGGGGAAGGTCGGCTGGCCGATCACCTGGTCGAACAGCGCCAGCGCGGCGTCGCGCTTGGTCGGCTCGCTGAGGCTGCGCAGGCTGGCCACCGCCATGTCGCGGTAGGAGCCGTTGCCGAAGTTGGCGCCGAGGTCGTCGAAGCCGGCGGCGATGGCACTGGTGTCCTTGCCGGGCACGCCTTCGTTGAGCATGGCGTTGGTCAGCATGGCCAGGCCGTAGCTGTCGCCGTCCTGGCTGCTGCCGGCGGCGAATGTCAGGCGCAGGTCGAACATCGGCAGCTCATGGGCTTCGACGAAGAGCACGCGGGCGCCTTCGGCGGTCTGCCATTGCTGGATGTTCAGCTTGCGGTGGCTGGGCGCCTTGCCGGCGGCCTCGGCGAGGGATTGCAGGCCGGTGGGCGCGGCGGCTTCGGCGGCAGCCGGCTGTGCCGGTACTGGCGTGGGGGCGGGCGCGGCTGCCGCCGTCTCGGCGGCGGGGCGGGAAACGAACAGCACCAGTCCGGCGATCAGCGCGATGACGATCAGCCCGACCAGGCCGTAGCGCAGGCCATTGCGTTCACTCATGGCTCGGCTCCTTGTCGGTGGCGACTTCCGGCAGGACCTGGGCAAGGGTCAGGCGGGAGCGGGTGAAGTAGGTGCGGGCGGCTTGCTGGATGTCTTCGGCCGTGACCGCCTGGATGGCTTCCAGGTCCTTGTCCGCCAGGCGCCAGCCGAGGCCGACGCTTTCCAGTTCGCCGATGGTGCTGGCCTGCCCGGCGATGGAGTCACGCTCGTAGACCAGCCCGGCAATGACCTGGGCGCGCACGCGCTCCAGTTCTTCCTTGCTCGGCGGGTTCTTCTTCAGGTCCTCCAACTGCTTCCACAGCGCGGCCTCGACCTGGTCGAGGGTCTTGCCGGTCTGCACGTTGGGCGTGGCGGAGAGGAAGAACAGGCCGTCGCCACGGGAGAAGGCGTCGTAGGAGGCCGAGGCGCCGGCGACGATTTCCTCGCCGCGCTCAAGGCGCGCGGACAGGCGCGCGCTGTAGCCGCCGTCGAGGATCGCCGAGATCAGGCGCAGGGCGTTGATCTGTTTGGAGTCATCGCTGCTGCCCTGGGTCGGCACGTTGAAGCCCATGATCAGGCTGGGCAGCTGGGTGCGGACGTGCAGCTTCAGGCGGCGTTCACCCGGCTCGGCCAGTTCCAGCGGTTTGCGAGCGGCGGGCAGGTCGCGCTTGGGGATCTCGCCGAAGTACTTCTCGGCCAGGGCCTTCACCTCGTCGCCGCTGACGTCGCCGACCACCACCAGGGTGGCGTTGTTCGGCGTGTACCAGGCCTGGTACCAGTGGCGCAGGTCGTCGATGGTCATGCGTTGCAGGTCGGCCATCCAGCCGATGGTCGGCGTGCGGTAGCCGCTGGCGGGGTAGGCGGCGGCCTTGAAGCGTTCGAAGGCCAGCGCGCTGGGCTTGTCCTCGGTGCGCAGGCGGCGCTCTTCCTTGATCACCTCGATCTCGCTCTTGAACTGGTCGGCCGGCAGGGCGAGGTGCGCCATGCGGTCGGCTTCCAGCTCCAGCGCCACCGGCAGGCGGTCGCGGGCCAGCACCTGGTAATAGGCGGTGTAGTCGTCGGTGGTGAAGGCGTTCTCTTCCGCGCCGAGGTCGCGCAGCACCAGCGAAGCCTGGCCGGGGCCGAGCTTGCGGCTGCCCTTGAACATCATGTGTTCCAGGGCGTGGGAGAGCCCGGTGAGGCCGGGCGTCTCGTAGCTGGAGCCGACCTTGTACCAGAGCTGGGAGACCACCACGGGGGCGCGGTGGTCCTCGCGGACGACGACCTTCAGGCCGTTGTCCAGGGTGTATTCGTGGGTGGGCTGTGGCTCCGCGGCCACCGCCATCAGCGGCAGCAGCAGGGAGCCGAGCAGCAGGCCGGCGTGGCGGCGTGCAAGGGTTTTCATCGTGGACTGAACCTTTCGGGCTGTCCGCGGGGTCTATGCAGGCTGGCGGCCAGCCTCTTAACCCCGGCGGGCGAGGAGATGCTAGGATACCCATCCGTTTTCCGGGCGGCCACGTTCAGGGCTTCTCAAAGCTGTTTCGAGGCTTTTTTCTGCCTGGCTCTTTGTTGCCTGCCTGTGTGGCGCCCCCTAGAGATTCGATCCCTACATGTTTGGTTCCAACGACGACAAGAAGGCCCCGCCAGCCGGGGAGAAGAAGGGTCTGTTCGGCTGGTGGCGCAAGAAGCCCCAGGCCGAGGAACAACCCGCCGAGCAAGCCGAGTCCCAGGCTGAACAGCCTGTTGCCGCTGAACCGGCTCCCGCTCCCGAGCAGGCTCCCGCCGTCCAGGCCGAGCCGGTGGTCGCGCACGCCGAGCCGACGCCCGAACCCGTGATCGACGTAGTGCCCGCCAGCGTGCCGGTCGAGCCGCTGGCGCAGCCTGCCTTGCAAGCTGAGCCGGTGCCCGTGCCGCAATCTGAGCCGCAACCCATTGCGCCAGTCGTTGCCGAAATGCCGCAGCCCGTCGCCCAGCCGGTCGAGGCGCCAGTGGTTGCGCAGCCGGTAGAGTCCGCGCCGGTCGCCACTCCCGTTCAGCCCGAACCCGTTGCCGAAGCGCCCGTCGTGGTCGCCCAGCCGGAACCCGAGCCCGCTCCACAGCCCGAACCCGAGCCGCAGGCCAAGCCTGCTGCCAGCGAGCCGGCCAAGATTGGCTTCTTCGCCCGCCTCAAACAGGGCCTGTCGAAGACCAGTGCCAGCCTCGGCGAAGGCATGGCCAGCCTGTTCCTGGGCAAGAAGGCCATCGACGACGACCTGCTCGACGAGATCGAGACCCGCCTGCTGACCGCCGACGTCGGCGTCGAGGCCACCACCACCATCGTGCAGAACCTGACCAAGCGCGTGGCGCGCAAGGAGCTGGCCGACAGCGAAGCGCTGTACAAGGCCCTGCAGGAAGAGTTGGCCGGCCTGCTGCGCCCCGTCGAGCAGCCGCTGACCATCACTCGCGACAAGCAGCCCTACGTGATCCTCGTGGTCGGTGTGAACGGTGTCGGCAAGACCACCACCATCGGCAAGCTGGCGAAGAAGCTGCAGCTCGATGGCAAGAAAGTCATGCTGGCCGCCGGTGACACCTTCCGCGCCGCCGCCGTCGAGCAGCTGCAGGTCTGGGGCGAGCGCAACAACATCGCCGTGATCGCCCAGCACACCGGAGCGGACTCCGCCTCGGTGATCTTCGATGCCGTGCAGGCCGCCAAGGCCCGTGGCGTGGACGTGCTGATCGCCGACACCGCCGGTCGCCTGCACACCAAGGACAACCTGATGGAAGAGCTGAAGAAGGTGCGCCGCGTGATCGGCAAGCTGGACGAGACGGCTCCCCACGAAGTCCTGCTGGTGCTGGACGCCGGCACCGGGCAGAACGCCATCAACCAGGCCAAGCAGTTCAACAACGCCGTGGAACTCACCGGCCTGGCCCTGACCAAACTGGACGGCACCGCCAAGGGCGGGGTGATCTTCGCCCTGGCCAAGCAGTTCGGCCTGCCGATCCGCTACATCGGTGTCGGCGAAGGGATCGACGATCTGCGAACCTTCGAAGCCGACGCTTTCGTCCGTGCACTCTTCGAGACCCGGGAAATCGCATGATCCGTTTCGAGCAGGTTGGCAAACGCTATTCCAACGGCCATGTCGGCCTGCACGAGATTTCGTTCCGCGTGCCGCGCGGCGAGATCATGTTCGTCACCGGCCACTCCGGCGCGGGCAAGAGCACCCTGCTGCGCCTGATCCTGGCGATGGAGCGACCCACCTCCGGCAAGCTGCTGCTCGGCGGGCAGGACGTCTCGCGCATCTCCACCGCGCAGATTCCCTTCCTGCGCCGGCAGATCGGCGTGGTGTTCCAGAACCACCAGCTGCTCGATGACCGCAGCGTGTTCGAGAACGTCGCCCTGCCCATGCAGATCCTCGGCCTGCCCAAGGCGGACATCGCCTACCGCGTCGAAGCGGCGCTGGACCGGGTGAATCTCAAGGAGAAGGCCGAGGACCGTCCGTCCGACCTCTCCACCGGCCAGCAGCAGCGCGTCGGCATCGCCCGCGCGGTGGTGCACCGTCCGGCCCTGCTGCTTGCCGACGAACCCACCGGCAACCTCGACCCGCGCCTGGCCTCGGAAATCATGTCCGTGTTCGAAGACATCAACCGCCTGGGCACCACCGTGCTGATCGCCAGCCACGACCTGGCGCTGATCGCACGCATGCGCCACCGGATGATCACCCTGCAGCGTGGCCGGATCATCGCCGACCGTGAGGAGAACGCCTGATGAGCGCCAATGACCTGCCCCGCGGCGACGAAGAAGGCACCCCGACGCGCAACACCCGCGAGCGCCCG
The DNA here is from genome assembly GCF_040017195.2 of Pseudomonas sp. LABIM340. Lineage (NCBI taxonomy): Bacteria > Pseudomonadati > Pseudomonadota > Gammaproteobacteria > Pseudomonadales > Pseudomonadaceae > Pseudomonas > Pseudomonas sp. LABIM340. The sequence goes on from NZ_CM200227.1 coordinate 410,378, forward strand.
GAAGACAACGAACACCAGGACCACAGCGCCTCCCTCTCGGCCTACGCGGAAAACCACCGCGCCAGCCTGATGGACAGCCTGCACCGCCTGGTCAGCCACCCTTTCGGCAGCTTCTTCACCTGCCTGGTGATGGGCATTACCCTGAGCCTGCCCATGGGCCTGTCGCTGCTGCTGAACAACGTCGAGCGCCTTGGCGGCTCCTGGCAGCGCGCCGCACAGATTTCCCTGTTCCTCGACCTGAAGGCCAGCGAGGCCCAGGGCCAGGACCTGCGCGAACAGATCGAGAAAATGCCCGATGTGATCGAGGCGCAGTTGATCAGTCGCGACGATGCGCTGAAAGAGTTGCAGGAACAGTCCGGCCTCGGCGAAGCGCTGAAGGAATTGCCTGACAACCCGCTGCCGGCGGTCATCTCGGTGACGCCCAAGCAGATCGACAAGGCCCAGCTGGATGCCTTGCGTCAACGGTTGTCGGAGCTGCCGGGTGTACAACAGGCGCAGCTGGACCTGGTCTGGGTCGAGCGGCTGTCGGCGATCCTCAAGCTGGGCGACCGCTTCGTGTTCGGTCTGACCCTCCTGCTGGTGCTGACCCTGTTGCTGGTGATCGGCAACACCATCCGCCTGCACATCGAAAACCGCCGTAACGAAATCGAAGTCATCAAGCTGGTCGGCGGGACGGACGGCTATGTGCGTCGCCCCTTCCTCTATATGGGCGCGCTGTACGGCCTGGGTGCGGGCATCCTGTCCTGGGCCCTGCTGGCCTTCGGCCTGGACTGGCTGAACAGCTCCGTGGTCAACCTGGCCGGGCTGTACGGCAGTGATTTCGGCCTGGCGGGCGTACCGGTCGACGACGGCCTGTCGCTCACCATCGGCGCTGTGCTGCTGGGCTGGATCGGCGCCTGGCTGGCCGTGGCGCGCCACCTGCGCGAGCTGGCACCGCGCTGAAACCCCCTGATTTTGCAGGGGTTAAGTGGGTGTAAAGGAACTTTTACACCCGCTTGCAGTCAGATTTCGCAGTGCTACACTGCGCGAGTTTCGTGAATCGGAGGATTCGCATGACCACTTCTCTGCAACCTGTATATGCCCTGGCTCCCGGTGCAAACCTGGAAGCCTATGTGCACTCGGTGAACAGCATTCCGCTGCTGACGCCGGAGCAGGAGCGCGAACTGGCCGAACGCCTCTTCTACCAGCAAGATCTGGAAGCGGCACGGCAAATGGTTCTGGCGCACCTGCGCTTCGTCGTGCATATCGCCCGGAGTTATTCCGGGTACGGCCTGGCTCAGGCCGATCTGATCCAGGAAGGCAACGTCGGCCTGATGAAGGCCGTGAAGCGCTTCAACCCGGAAATGGGTGTGCGCCTGGTGTCGTTCGCCGTCCACTGGATCAAGGCGGAAATCCATGAGTTCATCCTGCGCAACTGGCGGATCGTGAAAGTCGCGACCACCAAGGCGCAGCGCAAGTTGTTCTTCAACCTGCGCAGCCAGAAGAAGAAACTGGCCTGGCTGAGCAATGACGAAGTGCACCGCGTCGCGGAAACCCTCGGTGTCGAGGCCCGCGAAGTCCGCGAGATGGAAAGCCGTCTCACCGGGCAGGACATGGCCTTCGACCCGGCGGCGGACGCCGACGACGAGAGCGCCTACCAGTCCCCGGCGCATTATCTGGAAGACCATCGCTACGACCCGGCGCGCCAGCTGGAGGAAGCGGACTGGAGTGACAGCTCCACCGCCAGCCTGCACGAGGCGCTGGAAGGCCTGGACGACCGCAGCCGCGACATCCTCTACCAGCGCTGGCTGGCCGAGGAGAAGGCGACCCTGCACGACCTCGCGGCCAAGTACAACGTGTCCGCCGAGCGGATCCGTCAGCTGGAAAAGAACGCAATGAACAAACTCAAGGGTCGCATCGAAGCCTGACCGGCTTCGACGCGCCCCGCGAGTCGCGAACCGCACCCTGGTGCGGTTTTTTTCTGCCCGCAATCAGCGTCTGGAGAGTCCCATGCCGCGCCTGCGTCCCGTCCACGGGATGTTCTTCCTGATCATCGCCTTGCTGGCCTTCGGCCTCGGTTCCTGGGTCGCCCGCACCTCGGCGCCGCCCAAGCCGCCGCAGTGGTTCAACGACTGGAAGGAAAAGGTCTTCGAGCCGCTGGCCGATGACAAGCTGACCCTGAACGAGCTGCGGGATCAGGAGCCGGGCGAGCTGTGGCTGACCGCCAGCCAGGACGGCCCGCAGCTGCATTACCGCGGCCGGCTGGTGACAGAAGAGGGCCCCTGGCACGTCGAGGCGGAGCTGGCCCTGAGTGAGGCCGAGCATGCCAGCCTGGCCAAGGCCACCGGCATGCAGCCGACCAGCAAGGACCAACCACTGAGCGCCGAGCTGATGGGCCAGCTGGGCAACAAATCGGTCTCCGAGCTGGCGCTGGCGCCGCAGGAAGACCTCGCCATCGGTCGCCTGGCGGTGAGCCTGGGCGACCCGCGCCTGCGCCTGCAGGTGGATGGCGGCGAGGCCTGGGTCTATCCGGAGAAGGGCATGACCCTGCTGCACCGCGACGGCACCCTGCAGTGGGTGCGGGTGGTGCCGCGCAATACCCTCAAGAGCAGCGAGACGCCTTAAAGGCGTTCGAGGTAGTCGCTGCCGCCCAGCTGCCACATCTGCTGGCGAATCCACGAGGCGCGCTGGCGCACGTAGGGGCCGGGCTTGCCGGCGCTCCACTTGCGCGGGTTCGGCAGTACGGCGGCCAGCAGGCTGGCCTGCTGCTGCGACAGGCGCTTGGCGTCGACGCCGAAGTGATGCTGAGCGGCGGCCTGGGCGCCGAATACGCCGGCATCCCATTCCACGCTGTTGAGGTAGACCTCGAGAATCCGCTGCTTGGACCAGAAGGTCTCGATCAGCAGGGTGAACCAGGCCTCGAAGCCCTTGCGTACCCAGCTGCGGCCGGTCCAGAGGAAGACGTTCTTCGCCACCTGCTGGCTGATAGTGCTGCCGCCGCGTACCCTGCCGCCCTGCTCGTTGTGCGCCAGGGCCTTCTGGATCGCCGGCAGGTCGAAGCCGTGGTGCTCGGCGAACTTCTGGTCCTCGCTGGCGATCACGGCGAGCTTGAGGCTGTCCGGCAGCTCGTCCCAGGAGCGCCAGCTGCGCTGCAGGTCGATGGGCTTGCCGTTGAACCAGGATTCGACCTTGCGCTCGATCATCACCATGGTTCCCGGTGGCGGCACCCAGCGCAGGACGACGACCAGCCCGACGCTGATGGCGACGAACCAGAGCGCGATCTTCAGCAGGCGGCGGAGCAGCTTGGGCATTCGAGGCTTTGACTGGGCGGATGAGCGGGCCATTATAGCGGCACTCACCTGTCTGGAGCTTTCCGATGCTGCGTACTTTCCTGATGCTCGCCGCCTTCTTCGGTTTCACCGGAGTCGCCCTCGGCGCCTTCGCTGCCCACGGCCTGAAGAGCAAGCTCACCCCCGAGTATCTGGCGGTGTTCCAGACTGGCGTGCATTATCAGATGCTGCATGCCCTGGCGCTGTTCGGCGTGGCGCTGCTCTCGGCGCACATCGGCGGCACCCTGGTCAGCCTCGCCGGCTGGGCCTTTACCGTCGGCATCCTGCTGTTTTCCGGCAGCCTCTACCTGCTGACCCTGGCCGGTCTGGGCGTGGGCATCATCACCCCGATCGGCGGGCTGTTCTTCCTGATCGGCTGGGCGCTGCTGCTGGCCGCGGCCTTCCGCCTGGGTTGACCCGGGCGTCAGAAAAGCCCGAGTGCGACGCTCCGGTAACTTGGTCATCGGGCGCGATCGGGCTAGAATGCGACCCCCTCCAGCAACGACCGTCCCGCCCATGCGTATTCAGTTGAACGGCGAACCCTTCGAGCTGCCCGACGGCCACAGCGTCGCCAACCTGCTCGAGCGTCTCGACCTCACCGGCAAGCGTGTCGCGGTCGAGCTCAACCAGGACATCGTGCCGCGCAGCCAGCACGCCGCCACCGCCCTGAGCGAAGGCGACCAGGTGGAAGTGGTGCATGCCATCGGCGGCGGCTAGCAGCCGCCTCCCAGACTTTCAGGCCCCGCCCGCCTTTCCTTCAGGAGTGATCCGATGAGCCAAACCAACTCCAACCTGCCGGTCGACAAGCCCTTCACCCTGGCTGGCCGCACCTACAATTCGCGCCTGCTGGTCGGCACCGGCAAGTACAAGGACCTCGAGGAGACCCGCGTCGCCATCGAGGCCTCGGGCGCCGAGATCGTCACTGTTGCCGTGCGCCGCACCAACATCGGCCAGAACCCGGGCGAACCGAACCTGCTGGACGTTATCCCGCCGGATCGCTACACCATCCTGCCGAACACCGCCGGCTGCTACGACGCCGTCGAGGCCGTGCGTACCTGCCGCCTGGCCCGCGAGCTGCTCGATGGCCACAACCTGGTCAAGCTGGAAGTCCTGGCCGACCAGAAGACTCTCTTCCCCAACGTCGTGGAAACCCTCAAGGCCGCCGAAGTGCTGGTCAAGGACGGCTTCGACGTCATGGTGTACACCAGTGACGACCCGATCATCGCGCGCCAGCTGGCCGAGATCGGCTGCATCGCGGTGATGCCGCTGGCCGGCCTGATCGGCTCCGGTCTGGGTATCTGCAACCCTTACAACCTGCGCATCATCCTCGAAGAAGCCACCGTTCCGGTGCTGGTGGATGCCGGCGTGGGTACCGCCTCCGACGCCACCATCGCCATGGAGCTGGGTTGCGAGGCCGTGCTGATGAACACCGCCATCGCCCACGCGCAGAACCCGGTGATGATGGCCGAGGCCATGAAGCACGCCATCGTCGCCGGCCGCCTGGCCTACCTGGCCGGCCGCATGCCGCGCAAGCTGTACGCCAGCGCGTCGTCGCCGATGACGGGCCTGATCAACTAAGTATTTCCATCCCGACGCGCGGGCCGGTTTGCCAGAGGCAGCCGGCCCGCGCGTGCATTTACCCGCAAGGTCCGAGTCATGAGTGACATTCCCGAGAATCAGCCCGAGAACCAGCCCGACGCCGAAAACCGTCCGATGCGCGCCATCAAGAGCTTCGTGATGCGCGCCGGGAGAATGACCGAAGGCCAGCAGCGCGGCCTCGACCAGGGGTGGCCGAAGTACGGCCTGGAGCTGGCCGACGGTGCGCGGGACTTCGACCAGGTATTCGGGCGCCAGGCGCCGCGTACCTTCGAGATCGGTTTCGGCATGGGCCACGCCACCCTGGAGATGGCGGCTGCCGCGCCGGAGCAGGACTTCATCGGCGTGGAAGTGCACCGTCCCGGTGTCGGCGCGCTGCTCAACGGCATGCTGACCCAGGACCTGAGCAACATCCGCGTCTACAGCTGCGATGCCCTTGAAGTGCTGCGCGACTGTGTGGCCGATGCCAGCCTCGACCGCCTGCTGCTGTTCTTCCCGGACCCGTGGCACAAGTCGCGTCACCACAAGCGTCGCATCGTGCAGCCGGCCTGGGCGGAGCTGGTGCGGCAGAAGCTGAAGGTCGGCGGTGTGCTGCACATGGCCACCGACTGGGAACAATATGCCGAGCACATGCTGGAAGTGATGAATGCCGCACCCGGCTATCGCAACCTTTCGGCGGACAATACCTACGTGCCGCGCCCGGAAGAGCGTCCGGTCACCAAGTTCGAACGTCGCGGGGAGCGACTCGGGCATGGCGTCTGGGATCTGAAGTTCGAGCGCGTCGACTGATGTACCGAAAGGCCTGCGCAGCAGGCCTTTTTCACGGATGAACACCCTATAGACCGGGATCACCCGGCAGGCCGCAAAGGCCACCCCTCACCTCCTGAATAAAAAGCGGCATCCGCCGCGGACGAAAATAAGAGTGATGGACAGGAGTCCGTCGCAAAGGAGTCTGCTGTGTTGAAGAAACTTGCTGTACTGCTGATGGCGGGGGCTTGGGCCCTGCCGGCGCAGGCGAAAGTCGATGCCACCGAGGCCGCTCGACTGGGCCGCGACCTGACGCCGATGGGGGCGGAAATGGCCGGCAACGCCAGTGGCACCATCCCCGCGTGGACCGGCGGCATCACCAGCGCCCCGGCGGGCTACCAGCCCGGCACCCACCACCTCGATCCATACGCCGCCGATACCGTGCAGTACAAGATCGACAGCAAGAACCTGGCGCAGTATCAGGCGCTGCTCACCCCCGGCACCCAGGCGCTGCTGCAGGAAAACCCGGACTACTACCTGCGCGTCTTCCCCAGCCGTCGCAGTGCATCCTTGCCCCAGCGCATCTATGACGCCACTCGCTTCAACGCCGAGAACGCCGAGCTGATCGCCGACGGCAACGGCGTGCAGGGCGCCGCCGCCGGTGTGCCGTTCCCGATGCCGAAGACCGGCCTGGAAGCCATCTGGAACCACATCATGCGCTACCGTGGCGAGCAGATTCACATGGTGACCAACCAGGCCGCCGTGCTCGCCAGCGGCAGCTACAACCTGCTCAAGCTCGACCGCTACGTGTACTTCAACTACGGCCGCGAGGGCATGGCTCCGCAGGACCTGAACAACACGCTGTTCTACTACAAGTACAACATCGTCGCCCCGGCCAAGCTCGCCGGCTCCGCGCTGGTGGTGCAGGAGACCATCGACCAGGTGCTGTCGATCCGCAAGGCCTGGCGTTTCAACAGCGGCGAGCGCCGCGTGCGCCGCCTGCCGAGCCTGGCCTACGACACCCTGCAGCCGGACACCAACGGCCTGGCTACCGCCGACACCGTGGACGTCTACAACGGTGCGCCGGACCACTACGAGTGGCAGCTGCTGGGCAAGCGCGAAATGCTGGTGCCGTACAACAGCTACGCGGTGCACCAGAAGGGCATTCCCTACGCCGACATCCTCAAGACCAAGACCCTCAACCCCGAGTTGCTGCGCTACGAGCCGCACCGCGTCTGGGTAGTCGAGGCGACCCTGCGCAAGGGCATGGGCCATCCGTTCGCCAAGCGTCGTTTCTACCTGGATGAAGACAGCTGGCAGATCCTCGCCTCGGACATCTACAACGCCGACGGCAAGCTGATCCGCGCCCAGGAAGTGCACCCGATCAACTACTACGACGTGCCCATGGTGCTCAGCACCCTGGAAGCGCTGTACGACTTCGAGGGCGCGCGCTACTTCGTCGACGGCCTGGACAACAACGAGCCGATGTACGATTTCAAGGTCCCGCTGGGGCCGCGCGACTTCACCCCTCAGGCGTTGCGCCGCGAGGGTAACTGAGTCCAGCAGAGGCCGCCGCGAGGCGGCCTTTGTGTTTGTGCCCGATGGGATGTCGTTGCTGACGCAACGAGTCGCGGGCATGGCCCGCTCCTACAACTCGGCGCCATATGGCAGCGCACTTTGTAGGAGCGGGCCATGCCCGCGAACCGCCTGAAAGGCGGTGCTTTCAGTTGGCGCCGTAACGGGCCGATCGTGGATGAGTCCGCTCCCAGGCAGACGCAGGCCTGCTACTCGATCAGCTCGGCCCCCAGCACGGTGGTCTCCGGCATGCGCATCGGCGCCGGGCTGATCTGCAGGTACTTGATGCTGGTGCGAGGGATGATCAGCAGGTCGCCGTCCACCTCGATGCTGATCACCGGCGATTCCATCTGCTTGCGGATGCCGCGGGCCACTTCGGCGGGGTCGTCGCTCTGTTGCGGGAAGCGCAGCGCCAGGCGCTGGCCATCGGAGAAATGCAGGTAGAGATGCTTGATCGGCTTCATGTGTCCTCCGGCGGGTTTGTGGCCAACCGCCGGAGGAACGCAGCTCAACTGCGGTCGGCGATCATGCCAATCACGAAGAACACTAGCAGCAGGACGGGCGCCAGGGTGTAGTTGTTGAAGTAACCCAGGCCCTTGGCCAGCCATGGGGTCACGAAGACCATCGCCAGGCCGTAGCCCACCGCGCAGATCAGCACGAACAGCAGGGTGCGGAAGACGAAGTTCAGGCTGCCGATGCGCTGCTGTACCCAGGCGTTGATCGCCGGGCCGAACAGCACCAGCACGGTCGCCATGATCGCCAGGGCGATGTCGGACAGGTGGCCGCGGCACCAGCGGGAGACGTTGGCAATCAGGTCGAGCGCGAAGTCCATTGGGGCTCCTTGGGATTCAGAGTCGCCGGGGAGTGTACACGTCGGGCGACGGCAGCGTCGCCCGACGCATTCTCAAGGCAGGAAGCGCTGCAACAGGTCGTTGAGGAACAACTGGCCGCGCTCGGTTGGCGCAAGACGCTGCGGGTCATCGAGCAGGAGGCCGTCCTGGCGTGCCTGGTGACAGGCTTCCTCGATGGCGGCCAGCGGCAGGCCGGTGCGCTCGGCGAAGGTCGCTGCCGGCACGCCGTCGGTGAGGCGCAGGGCGTTCATCATGAACTCGAAGGGCAGGTCGTCCGCTTCCAGGTCGCGCTCGCCGGCCTGGAAGGGTTTCTCCGGATTCAGGTAATCCTTCGGCAGGCGGGTCTTCCAGGTGCGCAGGATGCGGCCTTGCGGGGTGCTCAGCTTGGCGTGGGCGCCGGCGCCGATGCCGAGGAAGTCGCCGAAGGTCCAGTAGTTCAGGTTGTGCCGCGCGCGCTGGCCGTCACGGGCATAGGCCGAGGTTTCGTACTGCACATAACCCGCCTGGGCGAGCAGCGCCTGGCCGGCCTCCTGGATTTCCCACAGCTGGTCGTCCTCGGGCAGCTCCGGCGGCTGGCTCCAGAACACCGTGTTCGGCTCCATGGTCAGCTGGTACCAGGACAGGTGCGTCGGCGCCAGGGCGATGGCCTGCTGCAGGTCGGCCAGGGCGTCGGCGACGCTCTGTTCCGGCAGGCCGTGCATCAGGTCCAGGTTGAAGTTGTCGAAGCCGGCGCGGCGGGCCATTTCCGCGGCGCGTACCGCTTCGTCGCCATCGTGGATGCGCCCCAGTGCCTTGAGTTTCTCGGCCTGGAAGCTCTGGATGCCGATGGACAGCCGGTTGATGCCCAGCGCCCGGTAGTCGGCGAACTTGGCCTGTTCGAAGGTGCCGGGGTTGGCTTCCAGGGTGATCTCGATGTCGCTCTCGAAGCCGACTTGCCGCTCCAGGCCTTCGAGAATGCGCCCCAGTGCGCTGGCGGAGAACAGGCTGGGCGTGCCGCCGCCGAAGAAGATCGACGTCAGCTTGCGGCCGTACACGTAGCCGCGATCGGCCGCGAGGTCAGCCAGCAGCGCCTCGACATAGGCGTCCTCGGGCAGCTCCGGGCCGGCGGCGTGGGAGTTGAAGTCGCAATAGGGGCATTTGCGCACGCACCAGGGGATGTGCACGTACGCGGACAGCGGTGGCAGGTGGAAACCGGAAGCCACCGGCCCTGCGTCGAGCCCGTGGCTTCCTGCCTGGCTCATAGACCCAGCCGCTGCTTCAGCAGGGCCATCGCGCGGGCGCGGTGGCTGATCTGGTTCTTGCGCTCGGGCGCCAGCTCGGCGCTGGAGCACTCGGCTTCCGGCACCCAGAACAGCGGGTCGTAGCCGAAGCCGTGTTCGCCACGGGCTTCGCGCAGGATGCTGCCGTGCCAGAGACCTTCGCAGAGGATCGGCAGCGGGTCGTCGGCGTGGCGGACCAGGGCCAGCACGCTGACGAACTGGGCGCCGCGTTGCCCGTCCGGCACGTCCTTCAGGGCGTCCAGCAGCTTGGCGTTGTTCGCCGCGTCACCCTGGCCGTCGGCGTAGCGCGCGGAATAGATGCCCGGCGCGCCGCCGAGGAAGTCCACCGCCAGGCCCGAGTCGTCGGCCAGCGCCGGCAGGCCGGAGATGCGCGCGGCGTTGCGGGCCTTGAGGATGGCATTCTCGACGAACGACAGGCCGGTCTCTTCCGGTTCCACGTCGCTGAACTCGCCAATGGAGCGCACCTTCACGTGGGCTCCGAGCATGGCCTGGAGTTCCTTGAGCTTGCCGGCGTTGTGACTGGCCAGCACCAGTTGTTCGAGCTTGATCATTCGTCTGGGAAGATTTCCTGCATGAAATCGAAGCTTTGCGGGGCTTCGTTTCCGGACTGGACCTGGATGGAGAAGGTCAGGGTTTCGCGGCCTTCGATGGGGAACTGCGCCAGGTTGTAGACGGCGCCTTCCTCGACCACGCGCTTGAAGGTCAGGGGGACGGTCTGCCCCATCAGGTTCTTCGCGGAACCTGCGACGGTGACGTTGGCCGGTTTGCCGCTGGCGTCCAGCGGCACGATGTTGACCACGCCCTGGGCCTTGCTGCGCACCACGCCCACCGCTTGCGCGACATTGGGCTGGAGGAAGCTGGAGTTGAACACGCTGTAGTGCACCTGCAGATCACCCAGGCGCTTCACCTGTTCGGCAAAGGCGGGCAGGGCGAGAACCAGGCAGGCGAGGAAGGTAAGCAGGCGGCGCATGATGTTTCTCCCGGGCTCTATCAGATAGCCGCGATCAGACGGCGATGCGGTGGTCTTGCACGCCAGCGCCGCTGATCCGGTAGATGCCGATCTCACCCAACAGATTAGGCCAGATTCGCGAGGCCCAGCCATGCTGGTGTTCGTGGTCTACCGCCAGGCGGTCGAGCACTTTCGCGTGTTGCTCGTGGCAGAGCGCCTCGAAGTCGCGGAAGGTGCAGAAGTGGATGTTCGGCGTGTTGTACCAAGTGTACGGAAGGAACTCCGACACCGGCATGCGGCCATTGCGCGCGAGGTACCAGCGGCAGCGCCAGTGGCCGAAGTTGGGGAAGGTGATGATGCAGGTCTTGCCTACACGCAGCATCTCCGCCAGCACCTTGTCCGGGTAGCGCAGGGCCTGCAGCGACTGGGTCATCACCACCACGTCGAAGCTGTCGCTGGCGAAGTTGCCCAGGCCCTTGTCCAGGTCCTGTTCGATGACGTTGACGCCACGTTCGATGCATTTGGCGATCTTGTCCGGGTCGATCTCCAGCCCGTAGCCGCCGACCTGCTTGTGGTCGCGCAGCCAGGCGAGCAGCTCGCCGTCGCCGCAGCCCAGGTCGAGCACGCGGCTGCCGGCGGGGATCCAGTCTTGGATGATTTCCAGGTCGGCGCGCATGGTGGTCCTTATACGCTGATGCGGTGCATGTAACCGCTGAAGGCTTGCAGGTAGCGCGGAATCGGCATCAGGAAGGCGTCGTGGCCCTGCGGTGCGTCGATTTCCAGGTAGCTGACGTTCTTCTTCGCCGCCAGCAGCGCGTCGACGATCTCCCGCGAGCGTGCCGGGGAAAAGCGCCAGTCGGTGGTGAAGGACATCAGGCAGAAGTCCGCCTTCACCCCCGCGAGGGTGCGCGCCAGGTCGTCGCCGTTGGCGGCGGCCGGGTCGAAGTAGTCCAGCGCCTTGGTCATCAGCAGGTAGGTGTTGGCGTCGAAGCGGGTGGAGAACTCCTCGCCCTGGTAGCGCAGGTAGCTTTCCACCTGGAACTCGACGCTGTGCAGGTCGTAGTTGAGCTTCTCCGACTTCATGTCGCGGCCGAACTTGGCGCCCATGGCGTCATCGGAGAGGTAGGTGATGTGCCCGACCATCCGCGCCAGGCGCAGGCCGCGCTTGGGAATCACGTCGTGCTCCTGGAAGTGGCCGCCGAAGAACTCCGGGTCCGAGAGGATCGCCTGGCGCGCGACTTCGTTGAAGGCGATGTTCTGCGCCGACAGTTTGGGTGCACTGGCGATGCACAGGCAGTGGCGCACGCGCTCGGGGTAACTGATGGTCCATTGCAGCGCCTGCATGCCGCCCAGGCTGCCGCCGACGATGGCGGCCCAGCTGTGGATGCCGAGGCGGTCGGCCAGGCGCGCCTGGCTGTTGACCCAGTCTTCCACGGTGACCACCGGGAAATCCGCGCCATAGGTCTTGCCGGTGGCGGGGTTGGGGCTGGTCGGCCCGGTGGAGCCGTTGCAGCCGCCCAGGTTGTTCAGCGCGACGACGAAGAACTTGCGGGTGTCGATGGGCTTGCCCGGGCCGATGCAGCTGTCCCACCAGCCCGGCTTGCGTTCATCTTCGCTGTGGTAGCCGGCGGCGTGGTGGTGGCCGGAGAGCGCATGGCAGATCAGCACGGCGTTGCTCGCCGTGGCGTTCAGTTCGCCGTAGGTCTCGATCACCAGCTGGTATTCGGGCAGGGTCTTGCCGCAGGCCAGGGGCAGCGGTTCGTTGAACTGCAGCGTCTGGGGGGTGACCAGACCGACGGAATCTTCGGGGAAGACTGTTGGCATCGACCCAGCTCATGAATAAAAAAGGACGGCCAGTCTAAAGAGCGCCGCCCCCTGCGGCAAGCGCACTCGGAAGCGGCAGAGCGGGCGTGGCGCGGGGTTCAGGCGCGCTGGGAGGTGGGCAGGGTGACGACCTTGGCCTGGCGCTGCAGCGGCGCCGGGCGGCGCAGCTGGCGGAGGATGTCGGTGGCCTCGGTGAGCTGCTGTTCCAGCTCCTCGGTATAGCGTCCCAGCAACAGCGAGCGCTGCCGCGCCTGCTGGGTTTCCTGGGCCAGGGCCTTGAGGCGCAGCATGTGGGTTTCCAGCATCTGCTTGTGCTCCAGGCTGTACTGCATCAGCGGCATCAGGGCGTCGGCGGCCCATTGCTCGGCCTCTTCGCGCAGGCGCTGGTGCAGGCCGATGACTTCCTGGGCGACGGTGGCGAAGAAGCGCCGGGTCAGCAGGCGCTGCTCGGTGAGCAGGGTCTTGAGGTGCAGGCGGAAGCGGTCGGCCTTGTCCTGCAGCTTGGCGAGGTCGCGCAGGTAGCGCTGGACGCGGAACTGCGGGGCGTCCAGGGCATTGAGCGGGTTTTCCTCATTGTGCCGCTGGTAGATGGCCGCGACCATGCGGTTGGCGGTTTCCGCTTCGTGGCCGAGGGCGACCAGATCGCCTTCCACGGTACGGAAGAACTGCAGGATGGCCTGGTGGATGCCGACCGTGGTCCAGCTGCCGCGCAGCTTGTCGTGGACCTTCTTCAGGTGCTGTTCCAGGCGCTCGGCGCGCACTGCCTCGCGCAACTGCTCGCCCTGGTGGCGCAGCAGGCGCTGGTTGGTCTTCAGGCTGAGCAGGCGCTTGTGATGCAGGTTGTGGTCGTCCTTGGTCCGCGCGGTCAGCTCGAACAGCAATTGGCCGCTGTCCTGCTGCTGGTCATTGAGCAGCGCCTGTTGCTCCTTCACCTTGTCCAGGCGCACGCGCAGGCTGTGCTGGCTGTTGTTGACCAGTGCCAGCACCTGGCCGACCACGGCACTCTCCAGCAGACGCTCCTTCTGCGCGACGATGCGCTCGCAGAGCAGCTCTTCGAGGGATTCCATCTGGCTGCGCGCGAGCAGTTCGCGGTCGCCGCGCACCTTGGCCAGCAGCGCCTGCTTGGCCGACAGCGGCAGCACGTCCTCGCGGGCGATGCCCAGCTGGCGCGCGGTGGTGTCCTGGATGTGGCGGATGGCGTTCTGCACGAAGGCTTCGCCGGCCAGGTCGTCCCAGAGCACGTCGATCTTGTTCAGCACCGCATAAAGGGTGGTGTGGCCGTCCTCGCCGAGCTGGCGCACGTGATCTTGCCAGATCGCCATGTCGGAAGCGCTGACGCCGGTATCGGCGGCCAACAGGAAGAGGATCGACTGCGCGCTGGGCAGCATCGACAGGGTCAGCTCCGGTTCGCTGCCCAGTGCGTTCAGGCCGGGGGTGTCGAGGATGCGCAGGCCCTGGCGCAGCAGCGGGTGGTCGAAGTTGACCAGCGCGTGACGCCACGCCGGCACCAGCACGATGCCGGGCTTGTCGGTGGCTTCGAGCATGTCCGGGTGGAAGCCCAGCTGGATCGCTTGTTCTACCGGCAGCGGCTTGGTCTTGGCGACCTGGGCGAAGGCCTCGGCCATGTTCGCCGGGTCCGAGGTATCCAGCGGGATGTTCACCCAGTGCCGCGGAATGCGCTTGAACTGCGCCACGCTGGCATCGGCGACGCGGGTCTCGATGGGCAGCAGGCGGATGTACGGGCGCTCCGAACGCGGGTCGAAGAACAGCTCGGTGGGGCACATGGTGGTGCGCCCGGCCTGGGACGGCAGCATGCGGCGGCCGAACCCGGCGAAGAACAGGCTGTTGATCAGCTCGGTCTTGCCGCGCGAGTACTCGCCGACGAAGGCCAGGGTGATGTGGTCGACGCGCAGCAGGCGCAGGGTGCGTTCGAGGCGGTTCTCGATTTCCGGGGTATTCAGCCGGGCGCGCTCCAGCCAGCTGCGATAGCGGGTGATCTCGCGGACCAGCTCGCGCTTCCAGGTGACGTAGGCATCGATCTGCTGACTGAGACGTTCCATGCTCATCCGGGCGTTCCTTGGGCTGGCGCGTCCTGCGCGGGGAATGGATGGCGTGGATTATGCGACGGAGTGTAGGAATAGCAATTGGCCTACAGCACATTCCTACGCGTAAGGTCGGCCAAGGCTACCGAGCGGCTATCCCAAGTTCTGCCGGAAGTTTCGTCGGACGGGGAATGCGCACGCGCTTCTGGCGGTTCAGCTCGCCGCTTTCCAGCTTCACCGCGCTTTTCGGTACGCCGAAGGCCTTGCCGAGGAAGGCCAGCAGGTGGGCGTTGGCCTTGCCTTCGACCGGTGGCGCGGTAAGGCGGATCTTCAGGCGTTCACCGTGCAGCCCGGCGAACTCGTCGCGGCTCGCCTTGGGCTGCAGGTGGCAGTCGAGGATCAGGTCCTCGCCGTCCCAGTGATAGAACGGCATGCCTGATTACATGAAGGGGCTGAGAATCTGTGGCATCCCGGTCATGGCGGCCAGGTTGCCGATCACCAGCATGTCGATCAGCTTCAGCGCGATGAACGCGAAGATCGGCGAGATATCCAGCCCGCCGAGGTTCGGCAGCAGCTTGCGGAACGGCGCCAGGAACGGCTCGCAGATCTGGTTCACCAGCTGGGCGCCGGGGTTGTGGCTGCCCGGGGCGACCCAGGAGAGGATCACGCTGATGATCAGGGCGAAGAAGAACACCTTCAGGAACAGCGAGGTGACCGCGATGATCGACCACACCAGCAGTTGCAGGATGTAGCCGCCCACGCCATAGCCCATCAGGGTCAGGGTGATGACCATCAGCACCAGCTGGACCAGGATCGCCAGCACCAGCGAGGCGAAGTCGATGCCGCCGAAGCCGGGAATGATGCGGCGCAACGGGTTCAGCAGCGGCTTGGTGGCGCGCACGATGAACTGGCTGAGCGGGTTGTAGAAGTCGGCGCGGACCAGCTGCAGGATGAAGCGCAGCAGCACGATCAGCAGGTACAGGCTGCCAAGTGTCTGGATCACATAGATGGCGGCTGTGGAAAGTCCGGTCATTGGGCGGTCCTTGGTGAACGTTGGGCGCCGGCGCGCAGGGCCGGGCGAATCGGGCGGTCGGTCAACGACGGCGCTGTAACGCCATACTGTAGGGAATTCATCGTCGCCGGTCGCGTGTAAGTGTGTTTCGTCACGTGCAATTTCAACCCCGCCTGGCCATCAGGTCGCGGCCGTTGCACGGCGGGGCAGGGCGGTGGCGCTGGCCAGCAGGAAACAGACAGCGAGGGGCAGTGCGACCTTCCCTGGTCGCCGGGCGGCGTGCGTCATCGCAATCAGCGGCCCAGTTGTTCGGCCAGCTCGGCGGAGCGATGGTCGGCGGCGCCGACTGCCTTCTCCACCAGTGCCTCGAAGCCGTTGGCCTGGAAGGTGGTGATGGCGGCTTCAGTGGTGCCCTTGGGCGAGGTCACGCGGCGGCGCAGTTCGGCCGGGTCGACATCGCTGGTGGTGGCCATCTGCGCGGCGCCCAGGGCGGTCTGCCGGGCCAGCTGGCCGGCGACTTCGCGGGACAGGCCGAGCTTCTCGCCGGCGGCGGTCATGGCTTCCATCAGCAGGAAGAAGTAGGCCGGGCCGCTGCCGGAGACGGCGGTGACCGCGTCGATCTGGCGCTCCTCGTCGAGCCACAGGGCGATGCCCACGGCGCTCAGCAGTTGCTGCGCCTGCTCGCGCTGGGCGGCGCTGACGCTGGCGTTGGGGTACAGGCCGCTGGCGCCCAGGCCGACCAGCGCCGGGGTGTTGGGCATGCAGCGGACGATGGCGCGCGGCTTGCCGTTCACCTCGCCGAGCCAGCGCTCGAGGCTGGCGCAGGGGATGCCGGCGGCGATGGAGACGATCAGAGCGTTCTCGGTCAGCGCCGGCGCCAGGGCCAGGCAGACGTCCTTCATGACCTGCGGCTTGACCGCCAGGACCACCACATCGGCACCGGCTACGGCGCTGGCGTTGTCGCCGACCACTTCGATGCCGTGCTCGGCGGCAATCTTCGCGCGCTGCTCGGCGCCCGGATCGCTGGCGCGGATGTCGCTCGCGGCGACGCCCTTGGCGCGCAGGCCACCGATGAGACTGGCGGCCATGTTGCCGGCGCCGATGAAGGCAATGCGGGTGCTGCTCATGGAGTCTCTTCCTTTATTCAGTGGGAGGCGCCGTAGTCGCGGGCGCCGAACAGGGCGGTACCGATCCGCACCCAGGTGGCGCCTTCGCCGATGGCGGCTTCGAGGTCGTGGCTCATGCCCATGGACAGGGTGTCCAGGCCGAGATTCAGGGCTTGCATCAACTCGCGCAGGCGAGCGAACGCGGCGTGCTGCGCGGCAACGTCCTCGGTGGGTTCGGGGATGGCCATCAGGCCGCGCAGTTTCAGATGAGGCAGTTGCGCAACCGCCTGGGCGAGGGCGGGCAGCTCGGCAGGCGAGCAGCCGGACTTGCTGTCCTCGCCGCTGACATTTACCTGCAGCAGCACGTTCAGCGGCGGCAGGTTCGCCGGGCGCTGCTCGGAGAGGCGCTGGGCGACCTTCAGGCGGTCCACCGAGTGCACCCAGTCGAAGTGCTCGGCGATGGGCCGGGTCTTGTTCGACTGGATGGGGCCGATGAAATGCCAGGTCAGCGGCAGGTCGGCCAGTTCGGTCTGCTTGAGCAGCGCTTCCTGCAGGTAGTTCTCGCCAAAATCGGCCAGGCCGCAGGCAAACGCTTCGCGGATCGCGGCGGCGGGTTTGGTCTTGCTCACGGCAAGCAACTGCACCGAGTCAGGCGTGCGATTTTTCGCTTGTTCCGCCTCACGGATTCGTACGCGAACCTTTGCAATATTCTCTGCTATCGTGGACATTACCGTCGCTTTTCCGCCCGGCTGCTGCGTGTTCTGCGGCATTCTACCTGCTTGCTCTTGATTGGGGAGTCCCATGGATATTACCGAGCTGCTCGCCTTCAGCGCCAAGCAGGGCGCTTCGGACCTGCACCTCTCGGCCGGCCTGCCGCCGATGATCCGCGTCGACGGCGATGTTCGCCGCATCAACCTGCCGCCGCTGGAGCACAAGCAGGTTCACGCGCTGATCTACGACATCATGAACGACAAGCAGCGCAAGGATTACGAAGAGTTCCTGGAAACCGACTTCTCCTTCGAAGTGCCGGGCGTCGCCCGCTTCCGGGTCAACGCCTTCAACCAGAACCGCGGCGCCGGCGCCGTGTTCCGGACCATTCCCTCCAAGGTACTGACCATGGAAGACCTGGGGATGGGCGAAGTGTTCAAGCGCGTCTCCGACGTGCCGCGCGGCCTGGTCCTGGTGACCGGCCCGACCGGTTCGGGCAAGTCCACCTCGCTGGCGGCGATGCTCGACTACCTGAACAACACCAAGTACAGCCACATCCTCACCGTCGAAGACCCGATCGAATTCGTCCACGAGTCGAAGAAGTGCCTGGTCAACCAGCGCGAAGTGCACCGCGACACCCTGGGCTTCAACGAGGCCCTGCGCTCGGCCCTGCGTGAAGACCCGGACATCATCCTGGTGGGCGAGATGCGCGACCTGGAGACCATCCGCCTGGCGCTGACCGCCGCGGAAACCGGTCACCTGGTCTTCGGCACCCTGCACACCACCTCTGCGGCCAAGACCATCGACCGTATCGTCGACGTGTTCCCCGCCGAGGAGAAATCCATGGTCCGCTCCATGCTCTCCGAATCCCTGCAGGCGGTGATTTCACAGACCCTGCTGAAGAAGATCGGCGGCGGTCGGGTCGCGGCCCACGAGATCATGATCGGTACCCCGGCGATCCGTAACCTGATCCGCGAGGACAAGGTCGCGCAGATGTACTCCGCCATCCAGACCGGCGGTGCGATCGGCATGCAGACCCTCGACATGTGCCTCAAGGGCCTGGTCGCCAAGGGCCTGGTGACTCGCGACGCGGCGAAAGAAAAAGCCAAGATCCCGGAAAACTTCTAATCCCACCGGGCCCTTGCGGCCCGGCGCACGGAGCGCGCCACACGCACCCGCTTCGTGATCCGACAGCCCTGTCGTAGTCAGCGTGAACTCGGCGAGAAAGATCATGGAATTCGAGAAGCTGTTGCGCCTGATGGTGGAAAAGGGAGCCTCCGACCTGTTCATCACGGCGGGCGTGCCGCCTTCGATGAAGGTCAACGGCAAGGTGCTGCCGGTCACCAAGACTGCGCTGTCGCCGGAGCAGACCCGCGAGACTGTGCTGTCGGTGATGAACGAGCAGCAGCGCCGCGACTTCGCCGAGAACCACGAGTGCAACTTCGCCATCAGCGCCCGTGGCGTCGGTCGCTTCCGTGTCAGCGCCTTCTACCAGCGCAACCTGGTGGGCATGGTGCTGCGTCGCATCGAGACCAACATCCCGACCATCGATGACCTGAAGCTGCCGGAAATCCTCAAGAAGCTGGCGATGACCAAGCGCGGCCTGGTGATCTTCGTCGGTGCCACCGGCACCGGTAAGTCCACCTCGCTGGCGGCGATGATCGGCTACCGCAACAAGAACTCCACCGGCCACATCATCTCCATCGAAGACCCCATCGAGTACATCCACCAGCACCAGGGCTGCATCGTCACCCAGCGTGAGGTGGGTCTGGATACCGATACCTTCGAGGTGGCCCTGAAGAACACCCTGCGCCAGGCGCCGGACGTGATCATGATCGGCGAGGTGCGCTCGCGCGAGACCATGGACCACGCCGTGGCCTTCGCCGAAACCGGCCACCTGTGCCTGGCGACCCTGCACGC
Source organism: Pseudomonas sp. LABIM340 (assembly GCF_040017195.2). Lineage (NCBI taxonomy): Bacteria > Pseudomonadati > Pseudomonadota > Gammaproteobacteria > Pseudomonadales > Pseudomonadaceae > Pseudomonas > Pseudomonas sp. LABIM340. The sequence continues at coordinate 429,296 of NZ_CM200227.1, forward strand.
CAACAACGCCAACCAGGCGCTGGAGCGGATCATTCACTTCTTCCCGGCCGACCGGCATGGCCAGGTGTGGATGGACCTCTCGCTGAACCTCAAGGCCATCGTCGCCCAGCAACTGGTGCCCACCCCGGACGGCAAGGGCCGCCGCGCGGTGATCGAGGTGCTGCTGAACACCCCGCTGGCCGCCGACCTGATCCGCAAGGGCGAGGTCCACGAGCTCAAGCCGCTGATGAAGCGCTCCACCGAGCAGGGCATGCAGACCTTCGACCAGGCGCTGTACCAGCTCTACACCCAGGGCGAGATCACCTACGAAGATGCGCTGGCCTACGCCGACTCGGCGAACGACCTGCGCCTGATGATCAAGCTGGGTTCGGAGACCGACGCCGACCACCTGACCACCATGACCCAGGGCCTGACCCTGGAGATGAGCGAAGACGATCCCAACCGCCGTTTCCGCTGATCCTGCTCCTTGAGAAGCCCGCCCCGTGCGGGCTTTTCGTTTATGCTGGATGCCTTGTAACGCAACGGGAGAAAGGCATGTCCGCCAACCCTGATACCCACAGCAAGGTCATCGGCTACCTGCTTTGGATCTTCGGCTTCACCGGTTCGCATCGTTTCTACTACGGCCGGCCGATCACCGGCACGATCTGGTTCTTCACCCTCGGCCTGTTCTTCATCGGCTGGATCATCGACCTGTTCCTCATTCCCTCCATGGATGACGCGGCGGACCAGCGCTTCCGTTCCGGCGGCGTGGACTACAACGTCGCCTGGATCCTGCTGACCTTCCTCGGCGTGTTCGGCGTGCACCGCATGTACATGGGCAAGTGGCTCACCGGCATCCTCTACCTGTTCACCGGCGGGCTGTTCTTCATCGGCGTACTGTATGACTTCTGGACGCTGAACAGCCAGATATCCGAGCGCAACGGGCCGCAGCGTATCTGACGCCGCACCGTTCCCTGTAGGAGCGCCCCATGGGCGCGATCGCGCCTTCAGTGCCTTTATGGAAAACGGGCCGCTCCTGCAGGTGAACGCCATTCCTGACCGCCGTCTTTCGTCGCGCCGCCTGGCGCGACCTGTGCCTCCCGCCTAAGGTCAGGAGGACAGTAGCAGGCGCCGCCGGGCGATCCCCGTGGCGCCGCAGAAGGAGTGGCTGCCATGAGCAACGAATCCCGCCCTGCCGTACTCGACCTGATCGGCAATACCCCCATGGTCCGCGTGACGCGCTTCGATACCGGACCCTGCACCCTCTTCCTCAAGCTCGAATCGCAGAACCCCGGCGGCTCCATCAAGGACCGCATCGGCGTCGCCATGATCGAGGCCGCCGAGCGCGACGGCCGGCTCAAGCCCGGCGGCGTGATCGTCGAAGCCACCGCCGGCAACACCGGCCTGGGCCTGGCGCTGGTGGGCCGCGCCAAGGGCTACCGGGTAGTGCTGGTGGTGCCGGACAAGATGTCCACCGAGAAGGTCCTGCACCTGCGCGCCATGGGCGCCGAGGTGCACATCACCCGTTCCGACGTCGGCAAGGGCCACCCCGAGTATTACCAGGACGTCGCGGCGCGGCTGGCGAAAGACCTGCCCGACGCCTTCTTCGCCGACCAGTTCAACAACCCCGCCAACCCACTGGCCCATGAGACCGGCACCGGCCCGGAAATCTGGGCGCAGACCGGCCACGACCTGGACGCCGTGGTGGTCGGCGTCGGCTCCGCCGGCACGCTGACCGGCCTCACGCGCTTCTTCCAGAAGGTCCAGCCCGAGCTGGAAATGGTCCTCGCCGACCCGGTTGGCTCGATCATGGCCGAGTACTCGCGCTCCGGCGCCATCGGCACACCCGGCTCCTGGGCGGTAGAAGGCATCGGCGAAGACTTCGTACCGTCGATTGCCGACCTCTCCAGCGTGCGCCATGCCTACTCGATCAGCGACGAGGAAAGCTTCGCTACCGCCCGCGAGCTGCTGCGCAACGAAGGCATCGCCGCCGGTTCGTCCACCGGCACGCTGCTGGCCGCCGCGCTGCGCTTCTGCCGCGAGCAGAAGGAACCCAAGCGCGTGGTCAGCCTGGTCTGCGACACCGGCACGCGCTACCTGTCGAAGATCTACAACGACCAGTGGATGACCGACCAGGGCCTGCTGCAGCGCAAGCGCTACGGCGACCTGCGCGACATCATCGCGCGGCGCTTCGAGGAGGGACGCGTGGTCAGCGTCGGCCCCGGCGACACCCTGCTCACCGCCTTCCAGCGCATGCGCCTGGCGGACATCTCCCAGCTCCCCGTGCTCGACGGCAAACGCCTGGTCGGCGTGATCGACGAGTCCGACATCCTCATGGGCGTGCATGACGACCCGGCGCACTACCGCTGCGAAGTCTCCAGCGCCATGAGCGACGCCCCGGAAACCCTGGCCCCCGGCGCCAGCCTCGGCGAACTGGAAGCGGTGCTCGGGCGCGGTCTGGTGGCCATCATTGCCGACGCCTCGGGCTTCCACGGCCTGATCACAAGATTCGACCTGCTCAACCATTTGCGGAGGACCCTCCCATGAGTCAGCACGACGACCGCCTCGGTTTCGCCACCCGCGTGATCCACGCCGGGCAGGAGCCGGACCCGTCCACCGGGGCGATCATGCCGCCGATCTACGCCAACTCCACCTATCGCCAGGACAGCCCCGGCGTGCACAAGGGCCTCGACTACGGCCGCTCGCACAACCCCACGCGCTGGGCGCTGGAGCGCTGTGTGGCGGACCTGGAAGGCGGCAGCAAGGCGTTCGCCTTCGCCTCGGGGCTGGCGGCGATCTCGGCGGTGCTGGAGCTGCTCGACGCCGGCTCGCACATCGTCTCCGGCAATGACCTCTACGGTGGCACCTTCCGCCTGTTCGAGCGGGTGCGCCGGCGCAGCGCCGGGCACGACTTCCACTTCGCCGACCTGGCCCAGCCCGGCGCCCTGGAAGCGGCGTTGACCGACAAGACGCGCATGGTCTGGGTGGAAACCCCGAGCAACCCGCTGCTGCGCCTGACCGACCTGGCCGCCATCGCCCGCACCTGCCGCGAGCGCGGCATCCTCTGCGTGGCCGACAACACCTTCGCCAGCCCCTACGTGCAGCGCCCGCTGGACCTGGGCTTCGACATCGTCGTGCACTCCACCACCAAGTACCTCAATGGCCACTCCGACGTCATCGGCGGTATCGCCATCGTCGGCGACAACCCCGACCTCGCCGAACGCCTGGGCTTCCTGCAGAACTCGGTGGGCGCCATCGCCGGCCCGTTCGACGCCTTCCTTACCCTGCGCGGGGTGAAGACCCTGGCCCTGCGCATGGAGCGCCACTGCGCCAATGCACTGGAGCTGGCGAAATGGCTGGAACAGCAACCGCAGGTGAAGCGCGTCTACTACCCCGGCTTGGCCTCGCACCCGCAGCACGAACTGGCGCGCACGCAGATGAAGGGCTTCGGCGGGATGATCTCGCTGGACCTGGACACTGACCTCGCCGGCTCGCGGCGCTTCCTGGAGAACGTCCAGCTGTTCGCCCTCGCGGAAAGCCTGGGCGGCGTGGAAAGCCTGATCGAGCACCCTGCGATCATGACCCACGCCAGCATCCCGCCGGAGAACCGCGCGGCGCTGGGGATCGGCGATTCGCTGATTCGCCTGTCGGTGGGCGTGGAAGACGTGGAAGACCTGCGCGCTGACCTCGCCAAGGCCCTGGCGATGATCTGAAACGTGGCGCACTTGTAGGATGGCGTGGAGCGAAGCGATACCCATCAACCGCGGCACCGACAGCATGGGTATCGCTCCGCTCCACCCATCCTACGTTGAAGCTCCTACGCTCGCCGGTTGGTGCTGATGTTCGCTGTGGAGCCACAGGAAAAGAAAAAGCCCGCCGATTGGCGGGCTTTTTCGTGGAGCGGCGCAGCGTTACACCGCGTGGACTATGTGCCCGTCCACCAGGGTGCAGCGCACCACGCCCGGCAGGCAGTGGCCGAGGAACGGGCAGTTCTGGCCACGGGAGTGCCAGGTCTCGCCCGCCAGGGTCTGGCCGTCGGACTCGAACAGCACCACATCCGCTGCCGCGCCGATGGCCAGCTTGCCGGCCGGCAGGCGCAGGGCGGCAGCCGGGCCGCTGGAGAGGCGGGCGAGCAGGGTCGGCAGGTCGAGCAGGCCGTCCTGTATCAGGGTCATGGCCAGCGGCAGCAGCAGTTCGACGCTGCTGATACCCGGGTCGGTCGCGGCGAACGGGGCGTTCTTGGCGTCCGCCTCGTGGGGCTGGTGGTGGCTGGCGATGGCCTGGATCACGCCGCTCTTCACCGCTTCGCGCAGGGCGTCGCGGTCCTTGCGCGAGCGCAGCGGCGGCTGCACGTGGTACAGGCTGGAGAAGTCCGCCAGCGCCTCGTCGGTGAGGATCAGCTGGTACAGCGCCACGTCGGCGGTGACCGGCAGGCCACGGGCCTGGGCCTGGGCGATCATCTCGACGCCACGGGCGCTGGTCAGCTGGCTGAAGTGTGCGCGCACGCCGGACTGCTCGACCAGCAGCAGGTTGCGGGCCAGGGCCACGGTCTCGGCGGTTTCCGGGATGCCGGCCAGGCCGCGGAAGCTGGCGGTCGGGCCTTCGTGGGCGATGCCGTCGGCCGCCAGTTCGGCGTCCTGGGAGGTGAACACCACGGTCAGGTCGAAGGTCGCCGCGTATTCAAGCGAACGCAGCAGCACGCGGTTGCTCGCCATCGGCGCCAGGCCGTTGGTGAAGGCCACGCAGCCGGCGTCGCGCAGGGCGACCAGCTCGGACAGTTGCTCGCCGGCCAGGCCCTTGGTCAGCGCGCCGATGGGGAAGACCTTGGCGTTGCCGGCTTCGCGGGCGCGGTCGAGGATCAGCTCGGCGACGGCGGAGGTGTCCAGCACCGGCTTGGTCTGCGGCGGGAAGCACAGGCTGGTGACGCCACCGGCGGCGGCGGCGCGGGTTTCGCTTTCGATGCTGCCCTTGCGGCTGTAGCCCGGCTCGCGCAGGGCGACGCTCAGGTCCACCAGGCCGGGTGCGGCGACGAGGCCGGCGGCGTCGATTTCCTGGGCAGCGCGGAAGCCTTCGGGGGCGTCGCCGATGGCGACGATGCGGCCGGCCTCGATGTGCAGGTCGCAGACCTTGTCCAGACCGCTGGCCGGGTCGATCAGGTGGGCGCCACGAATACTGACGGTCATTGCGCGTCCTCCTGTTCCAGCTGGCGTTGGGCGTTCTGGCCGCTCATGGCCATGGACAGCACGGCCATGCGGATGGCGATGCCGTAGGTGACCTGGTTGAGGATCACCGACTGTTCACCGTCGGCCACGGCAGAATCGATCTCCACGCCGCGGTTGATCGGGCCGGGGTGCATGACGATGGCGTCGGGCTTGGCCAGTTGCAGGCGCTTCTGGGTCAGGCCGTAGAGCTTGAAGAACTCGCCTTCGCTGGGCAGCAGGCCGCCGGCCATGCGCTCGCGCTGCAGGCGCAGCATGATCACCACGTCGACGTCCTTCAGGCCTTCGTTGGCGTCGGTGAACACCTTCACCCCGTACTGGTCTTCCAGGCCGACCGGCAGCAGGGTGCGCGGGGCGATGACGCGGATGTCCGGGCAGCCGAGGGTCTTCAGCGCCAGCATGTCGGAACGCGCCACCCGCGAGTGCAGGATGTCGCCGACGATGGCCACCGAGAGGTTCTCGAAGCTGCCCTTGTGGCGGCGGATGGTGAGCATGTCGAGCATGCCCTGGGTCGGGTGGCCGTGGCGGCCGTCGCCGCCGTTGATGACGGCGACGTTGGGGCTGACGTGCTCGGCGATGAAGTGCGCGGCGCCCGAGTCGCTGTGACGCACGACGAACATGTCGGCGGCCATGGCCTCGAGGTTGCGCAGGGTGTCGGTGAGCGTCTCGCCCTTGCTGGTCGAGGAGGTCGACACGTTCAGCGAGATGACGTCGGCGGACAGGCGCTGGGCGGCCAGTTCAAAGGTAGTACGGGTGCGCGTGGAGTTTTCGAAGAACACGTTGCACACGGTCTTGCCGCGCAGCAGCGGGACTTTCTTCACCGCGCGGGCGCCGACTTCGAGGAAGGAGTCGGCGGTATCGAGGATTTCAGTCAGCAGTTCGCGGGACAACCCGTCGAGCGAGAGGAAGTGGCGCAGCTGGCCCAGGTCGTTGAGCTGCAGCGGGCGCTTGGCGTCGGTCGGCATGTGGCAGGCCCTGAAAGTTGGGGGTGGAGGTCCGGGCGCGCGGAGTTACAGCGCGGTGCTGAGAAGCGTGCGCTCGAGGACGAGTGGTGCGGGACCGCGCAATTTTACCCGCTCGTTGGGTGCCAGGGACAGGGTTTCGCCGACGATATCCGGGCGAATGGGCAGTTCGCGCTTGTTCAGGTCCACCAGGCTGACCAGGGTCACGCTGGCCGGGCGACCGTAGTCGAACAGCTCGTTGAGCGCGGCGCGGATGGTCCGGCCGCTCATCAGCACGTCGTCCACCAGGACCAGGTGCTGGCCGTCGATCTCGAAGGGCAGTTCCGACGGACGGACCTGCGGGTGCAGGCCGCTGCGGCTGAAATCGTCGCGGTAGAAGGACACGTCGAGGATGCCGAGGATCTCGTCGCTGCCCAGTGCCTTGAGCAGTTCCTGGGCGACCCAGATGCCACCGGTGTGGATGCCGACGAAGCGCGGCGAGTCGATCCCGCGCTGCGCCAGGTAGTTGCGCAGGTCAGTAGCCATGCGGGGGATGAGTTCGGCGGGGCTGGGCAGGGTCATGACGTCTCCGGTTCGGTTGGCGAGGCCACCCGGCGCGGGCGGCCATCGGGGCGGACCGCTTCCGCGAGGAGTGGTCCGGCAAGCTTAGTGGCTTTCGCTGCACTGGCGCTGCCTCAGGTCAAGGACGCTGCGGCCACGGCAGGCAGTGGCCAGGCATCAGGCGGGGGCGTTGTCGGCCAGCCAGCCCTCCAGCAGCAGGGCGGCGGCCAGGGCGTCCACCGGGCGTTCGCGGTAACCATCGCGCTGGCCCTGGGCCAGGCGCTCGCCCTTGGCGGCGTAGGTGGTCAGGCGTTCGTCGTGGGTGTGTACCGGCAGGTTGTAGCGGCCGTGCAGGCGGCGGGCGAATTTCTCGGCGCGCTCGCTCATGTCGCTGGGGGTGCCGTCCATGTTCAGCGGCAGGCCGACGACGATGGCGTCGGGCTGCCATTCCTTGATCAGGGCTTCGACGCGGTTCCAGTCCGGCACGCCGTTCTGTGCCTTGAGCACGCACAGTTCGCGGGCCTGGCCGGTGATAGCCTGGCCAACGGCGACGCCAATCTGCTTGGTGCCGTAGTCGAAACCCAGGAGCAGGCGCAGGGGTTTGCTGGTCATCAGGCGTGCCCGGCCTGGGCGGTGAGCAGGCTGAGGTTGATCCCCAGGCGCTCGGCAGCCGCGGACAGGCGCTGTTCGGCCGGGACCTCGAAGAGCACGGCCGGGTCGGCGGGGCAGGTCAGCCAGGCGTTGTCGGCGAGTTCGGCTTCCAGCTGGCCGGCTTCCCAGCCTGCATAGCCGAGGGTGATCAGGTGTTGCGCGGGGCCGCTGCCGTCGGCGATGGCGAACAGCACGTCCTGGGAGGTGGACAGCGACAGCTCGCCCAGCTCCAGGGTGGCCTGGTAGCTACGCCCGGCGGGGTGCAGGACGAAGCCGCGGTCGGTCTGCACCGGGCCGCCGTTATAGATGGTCACACCCTGGCAGCGCACCGGCGGCAGTTCGTCCGGACGCAGCTGTTCGAGTACGTCGGCGAGGCTCAGGCCGCTGGGGCGATTGATGATCAGGCCCATGGCGCCCTGCTCGTTGTGTTCCACGAGGTAGGTCACCGTCTGGGCGAAATTGGAGTCCGCCATGTGCGGCATGGCGATCAGGAAGTGGTGCTTGAGATAGCTGGCGGCTGTGCTTTTCATGCCGGCTAGTTTCAGGCCTGTGGGCCAAAGGGACAAGACTTGAAAGCGTCAGCAGACGCTTCGGGCGCGCTGGCTCAGTTGCTGGACAGGCGGTCGCCGCGCTCGAAGCGCCAGGTGCGGATAATTTCCAGGCGGTCGATGTCGTTCAGGTCGCCGGAGAAGGGCGCGAAGGGTGCGGCCAGGCGCACGATGCGCTGGGCGGCCTGGTCGAGCAGGGGCTGGCCGGAGGATTCCAGGACCTGCACTTCATACAGGGAGCCGTCGCGGTTGATCGACACCAGCAGCCGCAGGTTGCCGTAGATGCGCTGGCGGCGGGCCTCGTCCGGGTAGTTGAGGTTGCCGATGCGCTCGATCTTCTTGCGCCATTCCTCCTTGTACCAGGCGCCCTTGTCGCGCATGGTCGAGGCGGCGCTCAGGCGGTGGATGCGCGGGCGCTTGGCATAGGCCTGCTGCTCGCGGGCGAGGTCGGCCTCGAGGCTGGAGATTTCCGCCGACAGCTGGCTGGAGTCGAACTGCGGCGCCGGCTTGGCGACGGTCTCGGCCTTGGGCGTCTGCTGTTTGGTCTGCACCTTGTCCGGGCGCGGGGTGCGGGTGGCGACGGCGGCCTTGGGCGCTTCCGGGCTCTTGGCCTGGCGCGGGGTGGCCGGCGGGGAGACTTTCTTGACTTCGGTGTCCTGGAACGGCGCCTGCTCGGTGGTCTTGGGGATCGCCTTGTGTTCCAGGGTGCCGCTGCCCTGCTGGTTCATCTGGGCGAGGTAGTCGGCCTTCTCGGGCGCTTTGTCGCTCTTGAAGCTGGCCAGGGTGATTTCCAGGGTTTTGCTCAGCTGGCTGGGCGAGGGCATGGTGAAGCCCACGCCCAGCAGCACGGCCACGTGCAGGATGGCCGCAATGAACAGGGTGAAACCCAGACGGTCCGCCGGGCGTACGCCGGAGGACACGGGGAAGTCTTGGTGGGTTGCAGCGTTCATTGCGGATCGCACGGGCCAGGGTGGGGCGGAAGTCTGCCGACGAGGCTTATAAAAGTCTATGACGCACTGCGCGCCTTGAGCTTTTCGTCGATGACTGCCATCAGTCTCTCACCGATGCGCGTGTCGTAGGCCGCATCGATCTCGCGGATGCAGGTCGGGCTGGTGACGTTGATCTCGGTGAGGTTCTCGCCGATCACGTCCAGGCCGACGAACAGCAGGCCGCGCTTGCGCAGCTCCGGGCCGACCTGGGCGGCGATCCAGCGGTCGCGTTCGGTCAGCGGCTGGGCCACGCCACGGCCGCCGGCGGCGAGGTTGCCACGGGTCTCGCCCTGGGCGGGAATGCGCGCCAGGCAGTATTCCACCGGCTCGCCGTCGATCATCAGGATGCGCTTGTCGCCATCCTTGATGGCCGGCAGGTAGCGCTGCGCCATGACCTGCTCCTGGCCGTGGCGGGTCAGGGTCTCGAGGATCACCGAGAGGTTCGGGTCGCCTTCGCGGTGGCGGAAGATCATCGATCCGCCCATGCCATCCAGGGGTTTGAGAATGATGTCACGATGCTCCGCGGCGAATTCGCGGAGAATGTCGGACCGGCGGCTCACCACTGTCGGCGGCGCGCACTGCGGGAAGAGGGTGGCAAAGTACTTCTCGTTGCAGTCACGCAGGCTCTGCGGCTTGTTGACGATGAGCGTACCGGCGGTTTCGGCCTGTTCCAGCAGGTAGGTGGAGTAGACGAACTCGTTGTCGAAGGGCGGGTCCTTGCGCATCAGGATCACGTCCAGGTCCGACAGCGGCTGGTCGACTTCGTCTTCCAGTTCGAACCAGTGGCCCGGATCGTAGAACACCTTGAGCGGGCGCATGCGACCGCGGGCGACGTTCTCTTTCTGGTAAAGATCCTGCTGTTCCATATAGAAGAGCTGCCAGCCACGGGCCTGGGCGGCCAGCAACATGGCCAGCGAGCTGTCCTTCTTGAAACTGATCTGCGCGATGGGGTCCATCACGATCCCGAGGCGTACGCTCATGGGATGTCCTCCTGGGGGAATTCGTCGGCTTGGGGCTGCGACTCCGGGCCGCGCCGCAAAGGCTGAAAATGGACGCTCAGGGTGGCGCTGGATGTGCGCTCGGTCAAGGAAAAAGCCTGCGCGTTCGGGGTCTTATGGCCTGAATTTGCTGGGCGTGGTAAAGATTCTGACGATTGTGGTAAAAGGTTCCCACGATTGGGTCGCAGCCCGACGGTGGCAGGGCGCTAGCGCACTGAAATAAAAAGCGGAAAAAACGACTCACCGAGATGGTAAGGGCGAACATGGAACAGCATTCCGACGGTTTGAAAGTAATGGTGATCGACGATTCCAAGACGATTCGTCGCACGGCTGAAACCCTGCTGAAGAAAGTCGGCTGCGATGTCATCACAGCCATCGACGGCTTCGACGCGCTGGCCAAGATCGCCGATACCCATCCGAGCATCATCTTCGTCGACATCATGATGCCGCGCCTGGATGGCTATCAGACCTGCGCCCTGATCAAGAACAACAGTGCATTCAAATCCACGCCGGTGATCATGCTGTCCTCCAAGGACGGCCTGTTCGACAAGGCCAAGGGTCGCATCGTTGGTTCCGATCAGTACCTCACCAAGCCCTTCAGCAAGGAAGAACTGCTCGGCGCCATCAAGACCCATGTGCCCGACTTCACCCCGGTGGAGCACGCTTCCTGAAGTCCGGCGCGAGCGCCGGTGACGCCTATTCCGTATGGGGACCACAATGGCTCGAATTCTGATTGTTGATGACTCGCCGACCGAGATGTACAAGCTGACCGCGATGCTGGAAAAGCACTCGCACCAGGTACTCAAGGCCGAAAATGGCGCCGATGGCGTGGCCCTGGCTCGCCAGGAAAAGCCCGACGTCGTCCTGATGGACATCGTCATGCCCGGCCTGAACGGCTTCCAGGCGACCCGTCAGCTGTCCAAGGACCCGGAAACCAGCGCGATTCCGGTGATCATCGTCACCACCAAGGATCAGGAGACCGACAAGGTCTGGGGCAAGCGCCAGGGCGCTCGCGACTACCTGACCAAGCCGGTGGACGAAGAAACACTGCTCAAGACCATCAATTCGGTGCTGGCCGGCTGATACAGCCGTACCAGAACACCTGAACATAATTATTAGAGAAGGCCAGGGCCGGCATGGCGGAAGTCCAGAGTCCTTTCGAGGTTCTCGTCCAGATCGATCAGCGCTGTCGTCAGCTTGCCGCGGGTTTGCCCGCGCAGCGCGAGGTGGTGCAGAGCTGGAACGGCATCGGCTTTCGCATGGCTGGGCGCCTGTTCGTGGCGCCCATGGGGGAGGTCGGCGAGGTTCTTCACGAACCGCGCTACACACTGCTGCCCGGAGTCCGTGACTGGGTGAAGGGGGTCGCCAACGTGCGCGGCCGCCTGCTGCCGATCATGGACCTGTGCGGTTTCCTCGGCGCGGAGCTTTCGCCTCTGCGCAAGCAACGGCGCGTGCTCGTCGTGGAATACCAGGAAGTCTTCGCCGGCCTCATCGTCGATGAGGTGTTCGGCATGCAGCACTTCCCGGTAGACACCTTCTCCGAGCAGTTGCCGCCGCTGGAAGCGGTCCTGCAGCCCTTTATCCATGGCGTCTTCCATCGGGAGCAACCCTGGCTCGTGTTCAGCCCGCATGCGCTGGCTCAGCACCCGGGGTTCCTCGACGTCGCCAGCTAGAGTTTGACCGGTTGGGCCGGCATTGCCGGCCCTTGTTGTGACATGGAAACCGTAATCGTGGTGGGTCCAGGCGGGGGCCGAATATGAAAAATATAAAGGCAGGCAGTCTTTTTTCGGGTGCGCGTAGCAGCTCGCTGATCCTCGGACTCTTCGTGGTCCTGATCGTGGCGATCGTCTTGCTGTTCGCCAACTTCGCTTACCTCAACACCCAGGCGAACCACGACAAGCAGTACATCGGCCATGCCGGCGAACTGCGCGTGCTGTCCCAGCGTATCGCCAAGAACGCCACTGAAGCCGCGGCGGGCAAGGCGGAGGCGTTCAAGCTGCTGAAAGAAGCACGCAACGACTTCGAAAAGCGCTGGAACATCCTCTCCAAGGGTGACGAAACCACCGGCCTGCCGCCGAGCCCGGATTCGGTACAACCGCAGATGGCGGATGTGCAGAAGGACTGGGATACCCTGCGCAAGAATGCCGACTCCATCCTCGCCAGCGAACAGACCGTACTGTCCCTGCACCAGGTAGCCGCGACCCTCGCCGAAACCATCCCGCAGCTACAGGTGGAGTACGAAGAGGTCGTCGACATCCTGCTGGAAAACGGCGCCCCGGCCGACCAGGTCGCGGTAGCCCAGCGCCAGTCGCTGCTCGCCGAACGTATCCTCGGCTCGGTGAACAAGGTGCTCGCCGGTGACGAGAACTCCGTGCAGGCCGCCGACAGCTTCGGTCGTGACGCCAGCCTCTTCGGCCGTGTACTCAAGGGCATGAAGGAAGGCAACGCGGCGATGAGCATCTCCAAGGTGACCAACGCCGAAGCGGTGGACCGCCTCAACGAGATCGCCGAGCTCTTCGAATTCGTTTCCGGCTCGGTGGACGAGATCCTCGAGACCTCCCCGGAACTGTTCCAGGTCCGTGAAGCTGCCAACACCATCTTCGGTGGCTCGCAGACCCTGCTGGACAAGGCCTCCAGCCTGGCCAGCGGTTTCGAGAACCTGGCCGAAGGCCGCGTGTTCAACCAGGTCGCCAGCGCCATGCTGGGCATCATTGCCCTGGGCGCGATCATCCTCATCGGCCTGGTGATGGTGCGTGAAACCAACCGCCGACTGGCCGAGACCGCCGAGAAGAACGAACGTAACCAGGCGGCGATTCTGCGACTGCTCGACGAAATCGCCGACCTCGCCGACGGTGACCTGACGGTGGCCGCGACGGTAACCGAGGACTTCACCGGTGCGATCGCGGACTCCATCAACTACTCCATCGACCAGCTCCGCGAGCTGGTGGAAACCATCAACCTGACAGCCGTGCAGGTGGCCGCCGCCGCCCAGGAAACCCAGGCCACCGCCATGCACCTGGCCGAGGCTTCCGAGCACCAGGCCCAGGAAATCGCCGGCGCCTCCGCCGCGATCAACGAAATGGCCGTGTCCATTGACCAGGTATCGGCGAACGCCTCCGAGTCCTCGGCGGTAGCGGAACGTTCCGTAGCCATCGCCAACAAGGGCAACGAAGTGGTGCACAACACCATCACCGGCATGGACAACATCCGTGAACAGATCCAGGACACCTCGAAGCGGATCAAACGCCTCGGTGAATCGTCCCAGGAGATCGGTGACATCGTTAGCCTGATCAACGACATTGCCGACCAGACCAACATCCTCGCACTGAACGCCGCGATCCAGGCGTCCATGGCGGGCGACGCGGGCCGCGGCTTCGCCGTGGTAGCGGACGAAGTACAGCGCCTGGCGGAACGTTCCTCCGCTGCGACCAAACAGATCGAGGCGCTGGTGAAGACCATTCAGACGGACACCAACGAAGCGGTGATCTCGATGGAACAGACCACCTCCGAGGTGGTACGTGGTGCTCGCCTGGCGCAGGACGCCGGTGTGTCCCTGGAAGAGATCGAGAAGGTATCCAAGACCCTGGCAGCGTTGATCCAGAACATCTCCAACGCCGCCCGTCAGCAGGCCTCCTCCGCCGGCCACATTTCCAACACCATGAACGTGATCCAGGAGATCACCTCGCAGACCTCTGCCGGTACCACCGCTACCGCGCGCAGCATTGGTAACCTGGCCAAGATGGCCGGCGAGATGCGCCACTCCGTATCCGGCTTCAAACTGCCGGACACCGCCGAACAGGCCTGAGCAGAGGAGGTGCGCTGCTCTTAGCCGGGTAGCGCACGACGATCTTGAGCGAGGGGCGCGACATGCAGGCAAGTGGCGTCTGGTCGTTGCAGCCGTTGGCCGACATGTCGGCCGCGGACTTCCGCGACTGGCAGGCACTGTTGGAAGACCGCACCGGCGTTGTCGTCAACGAGCAGCGCCGTGCCTTCCTGCAGACCAGCCTCGGCGCGCGGATGCGCGAACTGGGTATCGCCGACTACGGCACCTATTACCGCCAGGTCACCGATGGCCCGCGCGGCGCCGTCGAGTGGTCGAACCTGCTGGACCGCCTCACCGTTCAGGAAACCCGTTTCTTTCGCCACAAGGCATCCTTCGACGTGCTGGAAAGCTACCTGCTCCAGCGCCTCGAACAGGTCGGCCCGAGCCGGCCGCTGGCCTTGTGGAGCGTCGGCTGTTCCAGCGGCGAGGAGCCTTACTCCCTCGCCATGGTGGCCGCCAAGGTACTGGAAGACGCAGGTCTTGCGCCGCTGTATGGCGTGACCGGCACCGACATCAGCCTCAATGCCCTCAACCGGGCGCGCGAGGCCACGTATGCGGCACGCAAGCTGGCGGATATCGACCCGGAACTGGCCACGCGCTACTTCAGCGCGCAGGATGACGGTCGATACCGTGTGATACCCGATCTCGCCGGGCGCGTCTGTTGCGCGCGGCTGAATGTGCTGGAACTGGCCAAGGCGCCAATGTCCGGCATGGACGTGATTTTTTGCCAGAACCTGCTGATCTATTTCCGCCGCTGGCGGCGGCGGGAAATCCTCAATCGCCTGGCCGAGCGGCTGGCGCCTGGGGGACTGCTGGTGATCGGAGTGGGCGAGGTCGCCGATTGGCACCACCCGCTGCTCGAACCGGTCGCCGATGAGCGCGTTCTGGCCTTTACCCGGAAGGGATGACACAGACACATGAGTGGAGTGGCTATGGGTGATCGGCACGATTATGTCGCCCTGGAATGGGTAAAAGGCGAGATTGCCGAAACGCTCAAGCAGGCGCGGCAAGCCCTCGAATCCTACGTCGAGAACCCCCAGGACCCGACGCGGATGGGCTTTTGCCTGGCCTATATCCACCAGGTGCGCGGCACTCTGCAGATGGTGGAGTTCTACGGCGCGGCCCTGCTCGCCGAAGAAATGGAGTACCTGACCCAGGCGCTGATCGACGGCACGACCTCCAGCCAGAGTGAAGCGCTGGAAGTGCTGATGCAGGCCATCCTGCAGCTGCCGGCGTACCTCGAGCGCATCCAGAGCGCCCGCCGCGACCTGCCGCTGGTGGTGCTGCCGCTGCTCAACGACCTGCGCACCGCCCGTGGCGAGAAGCTGCTGTCGGAAACCAGCCTGTTCTCCCCCGATCTGTCCCACGAGTCCCCGGTGCTGCCGGTGGACGCCCTGGCGCGCCTGCGCACCGCCGAACTGCCGGCGCTGCTGCGCAAGCTGCGGCAGATGCTGCAGGTCGCCCTGGTCGGCGTCATTCGCAACCAGGACCTGCCGACCAACCTGGGCTACCTGGCGCGCGTCTTCGCCCGCCTCGAATCCCTGTGCAAGGACGCCCCGCTGGGCCGCCTGTGGGTGATCGCCTCGGCGATGATCGAAGGCCTGGCCAACGGCAGCATCGCCAACGGTACCTCGGTGCGTAACCTGCTGCGCCAGGTCGACCGCGAATTCAAGCGCCTGGTCGACCAGGGCGCCGACGCCATGAACCAGCCGGCGCCGGACGAGCTGATCAAGAACCTGCTGTTCTATGTGGCCAAGGCCTCCGACCAGTCGCCGCGTGTGCGTGCGGTGAAGGACGAGTACCGCCTGGACGACGCCCTGCCGGGCGCCGCCCTGGTGGACGAGGAACGTGCCCGTCTCGCCGGCCCCGACCGCGACGCCATGCGCTCGGTCGTTGGCGCGCTGTGCGAGGAGCTGGTGCGGGTCAAGGACAGCCTCGACCTCTTCGTGCGCAGCGACCGCAGCGGCGTGAACGAGTTGGGCAGCCTGCTGGCGCCGCTCAAGCAGATTGCCGACACCCTCGCCGTGCTGGGTTTCGGCCAGCCGCGCAAGGTCATCCTCGACCAGATCGACGTGGTCAGCGCGCTCGCCCATGGCCAGCGCCAGCCCAACGACGCCACCCTGATGGATGTCGCCGGTGCGCTGCTCTATGTCGAGGCCACCCTGGCGGGCATGGTCGGCCCGAGCGAAGAGCCGGGCAGCGAAGAGAACGTCCTGCCGACCACCGACGTCGAGCAGATCCACCAGGTGGTGATCAAGGAAGCGCGCAACGGCCTGGAACTGGCCAAGGACGCGATCATCGAGTTCATCGCCTCGCAGTGGAACCACGAGCACCTGGCCCGCGTGCCGGAACTGCTGACGCAGGTTCGCGGCGGTCTGGCGATGATCTCCCAGGAACGTGCGGCGAAACTGCTGGAAAACTGCAATCGCTACATCCAGGAACAACTGCTGGTGCGTCAGGCCGTGCCGGACTGGCACAGCCTGGACACCCTGGCCGACGCCATCACCAGCGTCGAGTACTACCTCGAGCGCCTGTCGGAAGACCACAACACCCAGGGCGACATGATCCTCGATGTGGCCGAGGAGAGCCTGGACAGCCTGGGCTACTCGCTCAAGCCGCGTCCGTCGATCCTCGACGCCGAGCCGAGCACCTTCGCACCTGCTCCGCTGGACAACCCACTCGACGAGATCGACGTGCTGGCCGCCGAGCCGCTGGCCGAGCCGACCGAAGCGGTGCCGGTGAACGAAGTCCCGGAACTGGCCGCGCCGGTAGAGATCGCCGACAGCTTCGAGCCCGTCAGCCTGGACGCAGCGCCCGTCGAGGAGCTGTCGTTCGAACAGCCCACAGAGTCCGTCCTGGTTGACGAGCCGGCCCTGATCGAAGAACCGATCCTCGACCTGGCTGACCTCGACACGCCGCAACCTGTCGTCGAAGGCGAAGAGACCTTCACGTTCGAATCCCTGGAGCCGGTCGTCGAACCTGCTGCCGTGGAAGAGCCCGCACCGCTGGCCGACTTCGACCTCTCGACCGAGTCCGACCTGCAGCCCGCCGGCGAAGCCGAATCCAGCTTCACCTTCGAACCCCTGGAGCTGGACTCCGGCCTGCCTGCCGCCGAACCCGTCGCTGAGCCCTCCACCGAGCTGCGCGCCTGGACCCTGGACGAGGTCGAGCCGCTGGCCGCCTCTACCGAACCGAGCGAGCCGACCGCCACCCTGGAGCCGGAAAGCCTCAGCTGGGACATCGAACTGGAGCCGGCTGCACCGATCACCGACACCACCCTGGCCGACGAAGGCTGGTCGCTGGACGACAGCCACAAGGCCGACAGCATCGAGTTCAGCCTCGAAACGCTGGAAGAAACCCCTGCGCAGCCGGTGGCCGATGAACTGAGCTGGAGCCTGGACGACGCCGCTCCGCTTGCCGAGGCACCGCGCTTCGACGAGCCGGCTCAGGCGGAGCCCGCCGTTGCCGAGCAGTCCTGGGAAGCCCTGGACCTGTCCACAGCGCCGAGCGAAACCCCGGCAACCCCGGAGCTGCTCGAAGACTTCGCCAGCCTGCCGTCGCTGGAGGCCGCTCCGGCCCCGGTGGACGAGCTGAGCTGGGACATGGAAGCGCTCACCCCGGCTGGCGGGAAGCCTGCCGAGGAAGACTGGTTCAGCGTCGACCTGACCCAGCCGGCTGCCGAGTCGCCTGCGCCTTCCCTGGATCTGGACGAAAACTTCGCCAGCCTGGAAGCACTCGAACCCGCGCCGCTGGCGACCCTGGACTCCCTGGACGACCTGAGCTTCGACGCCCAACCGGCCACTGATGAGCCGTCCACCGCGCCAGTCGCGCTGGTCAGCGATGACAACTGGACCTTGGGCGAACTGAGCGAGCCGACCGCGCTGGACGCCGGCGTCGACCTCAGCCTCGACGCGCCGCTGCAGCTGGAAACGCTGGAGTCGCTGGCCGAAGCTGAAACTCCTGCCCTCCAGGCCGAAGCCTGGAGCGACGAGAACATCGCCGACCTGGACCTGCCGGAAGTCGAGCTGCCCAGCCCGCCGGCCGAGCCCGAGCCGGTCGCCGAGGCGCCGGCCAAGCCGCTGTCCCTGGCCGAAGTCATGGCTGCGCCGGTCCAGGCGATCAATCCGCCTGCCCAGGACGTGCCGCCCAGCCTGCTGCCGCCGCCCGCCGACGAAGAACCGATCGACGAAGAGCTGCGCGAAGTCTTCATCGAAGAAGCTGGCGAAGTGCTGGAAACCATCGGCGAGCACCTGCCGACCTGGATGGCCAGCACCGACGACCGCGACTCCCTGACCGAAATCCGCCGCGCCTTCCACACCCTCAAGGGCAGTGGCCGGATGGTCCGTGCGCTGGTGATCGGCGAGCTGGCCTGGTCCATCGAGAACCTGCTCAACCGCGTGCTCGACCGCAGCATCGCTGCCTCGCCTGCCGTGTTGCAGGTGGTGCAGGACGTGGTCGCGCTGATGCCCGAACTGGTCGACGAGTACGCCGCCAGCGCCCAGCGCCAGCGCGACGATGTCGATCTCCTGGCCGCCACCGCCCACGCCCTGGCCAAGGGGCAGCCGGTGCCGCCGCCAGGTGGCGGGCTGCCGGAATCGGCTCCGCAGGTAGAGGACATCACCCCCGAGCTGGCGGATGTCGAAGAGATTGCCGCGCAGGCCGCCAATGAGGGGCTCGACGAGAGCCTCGACCCGCAGTTGCTGGAGATCTTCCGCAATGAAGCGGAAGCCCACCTGGAAACCCTGGTCGGCTTCCTCGCCGATTGCGCGCAGCAGCTGCCGCAGCCGGTGACCGACGACCTGCAGCGCGCCCTGCACACGCTCAAGGGCAGCGCACACATGGCCGGCATCCTGCCGATCGCCGAAATCGCCACGCCGCTGGAGCGGCTGGTGAAGGAATTCAAGACCAACCTGCTGCAGGTCGACCTGCGCGAGGCCGAGCTGCTGCACGCCGCCGAAGGCCTGTTCCGTGTCGGTCTCGACCAGCTCGTCGAAGGTCGCCCGCTGGCGCCCATCGAGGGCAGCCCGGAGCTGCTGGCGCGCATCGCGCAGATCCACCAGGAGCGCCTGGAGGCCGCCGAGGCCAAGCGTCGCGGTGAAAGCGGCGAGGGCAGCGGCAACGACCCGCAGATGATCGGCATGTTCCTCGCCGAGGGCATGGACATCCTGCTCGATGCCGAGGACCTGCTGCGCCGCTGGCGTGAACACCCGCAGGAGCGCCACGAGCTGGGTGCCCTCTACGACGAACTGGAAACCCTCAGCCGTGGCGCGCAGATGGCCGAGCTGCCGCAGATGGCGGAACTCGCCGATGCGCTGCTGGCGGTCTACGGCGCCGTGCGCCAGGGTCGCCTGGAAACCGGCGATGCCTTCTTCTCCGCAGCCGAAACTGCCCACGAGGCGCTGATCGGCATGATGGACCAGGTGGCTGCGGCCCTGCAGGTCAGCGCCCGCCCGGAACAGGTCGAAGCGCTGCATCGCTTGCTGGACGCCCCGGTCGTCGCACCGGACGAGCCGGCGAACGACCTGCAGGACGCCACCGACATCGAGTTCGTCGACCTGGAAAGCCTCACCGCCGAGGACTTCCCGGCCGAGGACGAGGAGTTCCTGCTCGACAGCCGCCCGGTGGACGACGACAACCTGCCCGACGGCCTGAGCTGGTCGCCGCGCAACGACAATGACGGTGCCCCGCGCGGCGCCGCCGATGATGACGACGATGACGTCATCACCGCCGAGACCCCGCATGCCCATCCCGCCCCACAGCAGCCGCCGCGGGCGCTGGATGAGGAAATGGTGGCGATCTTCCTCGAAGAGGCAGTCGACATCCTGGATAACGCCGGCCAGGCGCTGGACCAGTGGCTGGCCTCGCCCGAAGGCCTCGCTGCGCTCTCGACCCTGCAGCGCGACCTGCACACCCTCAAGGGTGGCGCGCGCATGGCGGAAATCCGCGAGATCGGCGACCTGTCCCACGAACTCGAATCGCTCTACGAAGGCCTGCTGGACCATCGCTTCCAGCACAGCCAGCCGCTGGGCGACCTGCTGCGCACCTGCCACGACCGTCTGGCGACCCAGCTCGACCAGCTGCAGGCCGGCCAGACGCTGACCGACCCGGCCGACCTGGTGCAGACCATCCGCACCTTCCGCCAGAACCCGGCCGCCGGCCTGAACCTGCCGCAGGCGCTAGCCGCACAGCAGGACGCCGTGGCCGAGCAGGACGAAGCCCTCGAGCTGCCGCCAGTCATCGAAGACGCCATCGAGCTGGAGCTGCCCGCCGAGGTGGCGCCGGAAGCCGAAGTCGCCGACGAGCTCGAAGCAACTGAGGCTGAGGTCAGCGATCTCGAAAGCATCGATCTCGAAACCGTCAATCTTGAGAGCATCGATCTCGAGAGCAGCGAGCCGGAGCTGGAAGTCACGGCGCAGGACCTCGACCTGCAGGCCTTCCTCGACGCTGCCGAAACCGAGGTTGCCGGAGTGCAGCCGGCCGAGCCGGAAGCTGCTGTCCCTGAAGCCTCTGGCGTGCAGGACAGCGAGTACGAGCTGAACGAAGACCGCGACCAGGAACTGGTGGAAATCTTCCTCGAGGAAGGTTTCGACATCCTCGAAAGCTCCTCCGGTGCCCTGCACCGCTGGATGGAAAACCCGGACAACAGCGTCGAGCTGGAAGCGCTGCAACGCGACCTGCACACCCTCAAGGGCGGCGCGCGGATGGCCGAGATCCGCCCCATCGGCGATCTCTCCCACGAACTGGAATTCCTCTACGAAGGCCTCTGCGGCGGACGTCTGCGCGCCAGCCCGACACTCTTCGAGCTGCTGCAGCGCTGCCACGACCGTCTCGCCGAGATGCTCGAAGCGGTCCAGCAGCACCGCCGGATTCCGGGAGGTGAATCGCTGATCGATGCGATCCACCGATTTCGTGCCAACCCCGAAGAACAGCTGAGCATCCCCAGCAGCGTCAGCCTGCACGCGATCAGCTCCGCCCATGCCGCGTCGGAAGGCCCGGAAGCCGACATCCTGGATATCTTCCTGGAAGAGGCCGACGACCTGCTCGAAGCCATGGAACAGGCCCTGGGCCGCTGGGACGCCGAGCGCGAGAACGGTGCGCTCGACGAGCTGCTGCGCATTCTCCACACCCTCAAGGGCGGTGCGCGCCTGGCTGGCCAGACCAGCCTGGGCGACCTGGCCCACGACCTCGAACAGCACCTGGGCGAAGCCCAGCAGCAGGGCGCGCCCTGGCCGGAAAGCCTGCTGATGGACGCGCAGTCCGGCTTCGAAGGCCTGCAGGCCGAAGTCGATCAGCTGCGCCTGCACCTGGGTGAAGTCGAGAGCGCCGAAAGCCAGCCTGAAGACCTTGCCGAGGAACCGGTTGCCGAACAACCGGCTCCGCTGAACCTGCCGGCCTTGCCCGAAGCCATCATGGCCGCGGCCGTGCCGCAGCGCATCGATGCGCCGGTGGTGTTGCCCTTCGTCCGCCGGGCCCAGGAAGCCGCCCAGGAAGCCGCCGCGCGCCGTGCGCCGCAGGAACTGGTGAAGGTGCCCGCACAACTGCTCGAAGGCCTGGTCAACCTCGCCGGTGAGACCTCGATCTTCCGTGGTCGCGTCGAGCAGCAGGTGAGCGACGTCGGTTCGACCCTGGGCGAGATGGACGCCACCATCGAGCGGGTCCGCGACCAGCTGCGCCGTCTCGATACCGAAACCCAGGCGCAGATCCTCTCGCGCCACCAGGCCGACGCCGAGCGCGCCGGCTACGAAGAATTCGACCCGCTGGAAATGGACCGCTACTCGCAGCTGCAGCAGCTTTCGCGCGCGCTGTTCGAGTCCGCTTCCGACTTGTTCGACCTCAAGGAAACCCTGGCCGCCAAGAACCGCGACGCCGAGACCCTGCTGCTGCAACAGGCGCGGGTCAACACCGAGCTGCAGGAAGGCCTGATGCGCACCCGCATGGTGCCCTTCGACCGCCTGGTGCCACGCCTGCGCCGGATCGTCCGCCAGGTGGCGAGCGAGCTGGGCAAGCAGGTCGAGTTCGTGGTCAGCAACGCCGAAGGCGAAATGGACCGTACCGTGCTCGAACGCATCGTCGCGCCGCTGGAGCACATGCTGCGCAACGCGGTTGACCACGGCATCGAGTCCGGCGAGGCGCGCCGCATTGCCGGCAAGGCCGAGCAGGGCACCATCCGCCTGACCCTGGGCCGCGAGGGTGGCGACATCCTCCTGACCCTCGCCGACGACGGTGCCGGCATCCGCCTCGAAGCAGTTCGCCGCAAGGCCATCGAGCGTGGCCTGATGACCGACGACAGCGAGCTGAACGACCACGAGGTGCTGCAGTTCATTCTCGAGGCCGGCTTCAGTACCGCCGAGAAGGTCACGCAGATTTCCGGCCGTGGCGTGGGCATGGACGTGGTGAACTCCGAGGTGAAACAGCTCGGCGGCTCCATGAGCATCCATTCCAGTGTTGGCGAAGGCACCCGCTTCGACATCCGCCTGCCGTTCACCGTGTCGGTGAACCGCGCGCTGATGGTGCTCTCCGGCGAGGACCTGTACGCCCTGCCGCTGAATACCATCGAAGGTATCGTGCGGGTCTCCCCGTACGAGCTGGAAGCCCTCTACGAGCAGGCCGCCGCCGACGAGACCGGCGCCGCGCCGAGCTTCGAATACGCGGGCCAGAGCTATGAACTGAAATACCTGGGCGACCTGCTCAACAACGGCCAGCATCCCAAGCTGGTCGGGCAGTCGCTGCCGTTGCCGGTGATCCTCGTGCGCTCGGCGGATCACGCCGTGGCGGTGCAGGTGGATGCCCTGGCGGGCTCGCGCGAAATCGTGGTGAAGAGCCTCGGTGCGCAGTTCGCCGGCGTCAGCGGCATCTCCGGCGCGACCATCCTCGGTGACGGTCGCGTGGTGGTGATTCTCGACCTGCTGGCGACCATCCGCGTGCTCCATGCGCAGCATGTCCAGCACGCTCCGCGCCGCCTGCTGGCCGGCCCGGCCGCCGCGGAAATCGAGCACCAGCGCCCGACCCTGGTCATGGTGGTGGACGACTCGGTCACCGTGCGCAAGGTCACCAGCCGCCTGCTGGAGCGCAACGGCATGAACGTGCTCACCGCCAAGGACGGGGTGGACGCCATCGCCCAGCTGCAGGAACACAAGCCCGACATCATGCTGCTGGACATCGAGATGCCGCGCATGGATGGCTTCGAGGTGGCCACCCTGGTGCGCCACGATGAACAGCTGAAGGACCTGCCGATCATCATGATTACCTCCCGTACCGGCGAGAAGCACCGCGACCGTGCCCTGGCCATCGGCGTCAACCAGTACCTGGGCAAGCCGTACCAGGAATCCGAGCTGCTGGAGAATATCCACAAGCTGGTGAAGGCCCATGTCTGAGCAGAGCACGCCGCGGATCGCGGTGATCGCCGACACCTCGCTGCAGCGCCACGTGCTGGCGCAGGCCCTGGCTGGCCATGGCTACCAGGTGGTGCTCAACGCCGACCCGGCTCGCCTTGAAAGCGAGCAGCTGGACGCCTGCGAGACCGACCTGTGGCTGGTGGACCTGGCGCAGCAGGAAGATTCGCCGTTGGTGGACAACCTGCTGGAGCAGTCGCGGGTGCCCGTACTGTTCGGCGAAGGCCACGCACCGGAGCGGCATTCCGAACATTACCCGCGCTGGGAGCGCCGGCTGGTCTCCAAGCTGCGCAAGCTGGTGGGCGACCCCAGCGCCGGCGTCGGCCGCAGCCTGGCTGCGCTGCTCGACGAAGCGCAGCGCCCGACCCGCGTGACGCTGCCCGATGACCTCGCGGCTTCCCCGCTCAAGGCCGGTGAACCAGCTGCGCAGGTCTGGCTGCTGGCCGCTTCGCTGGGTGGCCCGGCGGCGGTGAAGACCTTCCTCGATGCGCTGCCTGGCGGCCTGCCAGTGGGCTTCCTGTATGCCCAGCACATCGATGCCTCCTTCGAGGCCAACCTGCCGCAAGCCGTCGGCCGCCACAGCCAGTGGCACGTCAACACCGTGCGCGACGGCGACCCGGTGCGCTGCGGCGAAGTCGTGGTGGTGCCGATCTCCCGCGAGCTGGGCTTCGACGACTCGGCACGCATGCGTGTAGAGGATCGCAGCTGGCCGGAGCCCTACAGCCCGTCCATCGACCAGATGATGCTCAACCTCGCCCAGCAGTACGGCGATCGTTGCGGCGTGATCGTGTTCAGCGGCATGTGCAGCGACGGCAGCGCCGCCGCGGCCTACGTGCGCCGCCAGGGAGCGCCGATCTGGACCCAGCGCGCCGACAGCTGCGCCTGCTCCAGCATGCCCGACAGCCTGCGCGAAGGCGGCTACAGCACTCTTTCCGGCGACCCGCGCGAACTCGCGGCGGCGCTGGTCAATCATCTCGCCGAGCAATGCGTCGGCGTAGTCACGCAGTGAGATCGGACCCATGAGTGATCTTCCCGTCGCCAATGCCGGCGTTGCCAATGGCGCAGTTGCCGCTGGTGCCGCGGCCAACGCCGCCCCCAGCAGCCTGACCGCGCTGCTGGTGCCGCTGGCCGACCGCAACCTGCTGCTGCCCAACGTGGCGGTGGCCGAGCTGATCACCTACCGTGCCCCGCACCCGGTCGACGGCCTGCCGTCCTGGTACCTGGGCCAGGTGGCCTGGCGCGACTTGCGCCTGCCGCTGCTGTCCTTCGAGGCGGCTTCCGATGGGCAGGCCGAAGTCAGCCCCGGCGCGCGGGTGATCGTGGTCAACGCCCTGGGCGGGCGACCCAACGTGAAGTTCTTCGCGCTGCTGGTGCAGGGCATCCCGCGTTCGGTGAAGATTGGCAGTGACCTCAAGCGCGCCGACTTGCCGCTGGCGCCGCTGGAGCTGGACGCGGTGGACCTGGGCGATGCCCAGGCGCGTATCCCCGACCTGGCCGCGCTGGAGCAGAAGCTGGCCGACTCCGGCCTGATCTGAGCCCGCCATGAACGGTGGCCTGCGCCTTGCCCAGCTGGGGGACAACCCCGGCTTCGAGGTCGCCGGCGCCACCCTCGGCGGCCACAGTTTCGAGCGCCACAGCCACGACGAATTCGTCATCAGCGCCAACCTGCGCGGCGAAGAGCGCGTATGGCTGGATGGCCGCACTTTCGACGCCGGCCCCGGCGCCATCACAGCCTATAACCCCGGACAGATCCAGGGCGGCGGCGTCGATCAGGAGCAGCCCTGGCAATTCGTCAGCCTCTACGTTGCTCCTGACCAACTGGCCGCGATTCTGGGTCTGCAGCGCCTGGAGTTCGAACGCCCCACCGACCACCTTCCCGCACTGGCCGCTGCCATGGCCGACGCCGTCGAGCGCGTGCTGGGCGATGATGCCTTCGTTCGCCAGCGCGGCGAAGAGCGCCTGACGCTGCTGCTGGCCGAGATCGCCCGCGCCATGGGCGTTCGCCTGCCGCACGAGAGTCTGGATGGCGGTGGGCGGATTGCCGACCTGCAGGACTGGCTGGCCGCCGATCTGGCGCGACAACCCAGCCTCGACGAAATGGCTGCCTACCTCGGTCTGTCGCGCTTCCACCTGCTGCGCAGCTTCCAGAAACAGGTCGGCCTGAGCCCCCGGCAGTGGGCCATGCAACTGCGCACCCGGCGCGCCCAGGCCTTGCTGCGCGCGGGGCGGCCGGCCACGGAAGTGGCTCATGAACTCGGCTTCGCCGACCAGAGCCACCTGAACCGGCACTTCCGCGCGGCGTATGGCGTTTCACCGGGCAACTTCCAGCGCGCCCTGCGCTGAGCAATCCGGTTCAAGTCCGGCCGCAGCCGCCCAGGCAGAATCGCGCCATTGCCCACCTGTTCGAGAGCTGATCCATGACCCTGTTCTTCGCCGCGCTGCTGTTCGGCATCGTCTTCTGCCTGTCCCCCGGCGCGGTCCTCGCCGAAACCCTGCGCCGCGGCCTGAAAGGCGGCTTCCGCCCGGCGCTGCTGGTGCAGTTCGGCTCGCTGATCGGCGACGCGGTGTGGGCGCTGATCGGACTCACCGGGCTGGCGCTGCTGCTGGGCCACGAGACCCTGCGCCTGCCCCTGACCCTGGCCAGCGCGGCCTATCTGGCCTGGCTGGGTGTGCAGAGCCTGATGGATGCTCGCCAGGTTGGCGTGATGGAGGAGGGCGACAGCGGTGAGCACAATGCCGGGGCTTTTGCGTCCGGGGCCATGCTGTCGCTGTCGAATCCGAAGAACATCGTCTACTGGGGCGCGCTGGGCGGCGCCATGGCCGGGCTGGTGAACGGCGTGCCGTCGCTGGCCGATTCGCTGGTGTTCTTCGCCGGCTTCATGACCGCCTCGGTGCTCTGCTGCTTCCTCTGCGCGGCGCTGGTGGACTGGCTGCGGCGCAACGCTTCGCCGCGCTGGCACCGGGTCAGCCATGCGCTGTGCGGGTTGGTACTGCTGGTGCTGGCGGGGTTGGCGTTGCGGGGCGTCTGACGCTGCTTCCCCCCATATTTTGGGAAGCATCCGAATAGCTGTTCCTGGTCCAGGTTGTTCCCATGCAGGCTCCTTTCCGGACACGGATGCCTGCAATGATCGGATTCCTGCGTGACCTCTATGAAGGCCTTAAAGACGAGTACCGAAGTCGCCGCGACCCACCGCGCGCGATGCCGAGTCGACCGTCTGAATCTCCACCCTGGCCGGCGGCTCCCAGGCCCGCAGAGCCGGCCTCGGCGGAGCCAATTCCCGGGCCTGTTCGTCCGGCGCTCGATAGCCCGGCGCCGCTGAAGCACTGGTCTCACCCCTTCCGGGACAAATCCAACCCGCTGGTCCAGCTGACCAACCTGTCCAAGGCCATTGGGGGCTACTACCCGGTCGGCCGCAACGGCATGTGGCATGGCGGTGTGCACTTCGACTCGGGTACAGCGGGAGTCATCGACCAGTCCAGCGTGCGCTGCCTCGCCGATGGCGAGGTAGTGGCCTACCGGATTCCCGCCACCAATTCGAAAACCACCTATTTCCCGGCGCCGGGCGTCACGGTTGAAGCGCCTTTCGCGTCCGGGTTCGTGCTGGTGCGCCATCGCCTGGCGGCACCCGCCATAGCGGAGAGCACTGATGCGCCACCGCAACTGGTCTTCTACAGCCACTACATGCACCTGGATGACTGGGCGAGCTACCAGGCAGACCCGGCCAGAGCACTGCCAGCCTTCTGGCGCGCGGGTAGCTATCGGGTCAAGGCCGACGTTGTGGATCGGGGACCACTGGGGGCTTCGGTTCACGGGGAAGCCAAGGATGGCAGCAAGATATTCGCGACCTTGCCTCGCGGCGCGGCTGTGCAGGCCGCCTATTACGATCTGCTCTTCTTCCGGCTGGAAAGCGTGCAGGCGGTGGACCTTCCCGAACTGGCCGAGCCGATCAGAACGGGCCGCGCCTTCCTGCGTACCTGTGACGTCGAGCGCGTCGAAGGAAGTGCTCGCATAAGAAGCAACGCGCTGGGCCTGCAACGGCACGACGGGCTCAACATTCATGCCGCCGCCAACGCGAAAAGCGATGTGCTGGCCGTGCTGCCGCGCGGTACCGAGATCGTCATCAGCGGCGAAGGCGACTATCGCAAGCTGGAAGGCGTCATTCCGGCGAGCCCGGATGATGCCGGGTTCAGTGCCGATGCCTACGAAGCCCCGCCAGGCTATGTGCGATTCGCGGCACTGGAGCCGATCCTCGCCCCTCAGCAGTTGGACTCCGTCGTTGTGCTCGATGAGCCCATTCCAATCAAGGCTGGCGAGTTGATCGGCCATCTCGGCCCCAACCAGACCGACGAACCCGCTCCTGCCGAATACCGACTGCACCTCGAAACCTTCACCGACGACTACCTGCCGAAGTTCCTCGAAGCCAGCCGCGCCTGGGCGCAACGCCTGCCGGAGCAGGAGCTGGGCTGGCTGAAGATCGCCCGTGTAACCCCCGTTGTCGCACCAAGGGAGAATGGGCCACCCGTACTGGGCGAAAACGGACCGCCTGCTGGCAATGACCTGCTGGTGCCGCGCGCCCTGCTTGACGGTTTGCCTGCCGAGTACAAACGCGTCGTGACTTTGCAGACCACCTCCTACAACTGGTATCGGCTCGAAGGACTGCTCAACGATGCCGACGGCAAACCCCTGGATGGCTGGGTCTGCGAAAAGGTCGGCGTCACGCCCTGGGTCAGCCCCTGGCACTGGGAGGGTTACGACATCATTCACGACTACGGGCCGATGGAGCGGAGCCTCGCCTACCGTCTCAGCATTGAAGGCCTGCTGGAGCAACACGAGCAGGAGCGCTACCGCCCACGAATCGATGCCTGGGATCAGGGGCCGGTGCAAAGCCGCCTCTACGCCATCATCGACAGCAACCGCGACGGCCAGCTCGGCACCGACGAAATCCGCGCCGCCCTATGCATTCCCGCACGGGCGCAATCAATTTCGCAGCTGGTGGTGCAGTACGAGAGCGAATGGCATTACCGCCAGCCGAAGTGGGATGCGTTGGATGAAGTACTGGGCCATACCACTTCGACACCTCATTTGAACTGGATCGCCGAGAAGGAACGCATCAGGCAGATCAGTTGGTGGAGCGAGGTGGCGGGGAAAGTGGGGCTGCCGGAGGACGGGGACGTATATCACCTGCACCCGATAGGGTTGGTGGCGGCGTTCAGGAAACCTCGGGAGAACACCTACCGGATATATCAGGACGGCACGATTGAGCGGTATCTATCGCCGGAGCAGAAGCCTGACTCGGCCCGGTATATCTATGTGGATAAAGAGGGGGCTGAGCATGATTTTGGGGTGTTTAAGGCTATAGAGGCGGGCCGATGGGAGAAAATAGGAACGCCGGGTGTCGGCAAAGTTTTTTTGGTTGATATAAGTGGGTTGGGCTCTAACTCGGCTAGGAAGTTTGGGTTTGAATTCTCTGGTACGTCAAGAAAATATATGAGTATGCCGGCGCTGGCCAGTTTAATCGGGGCACTTATGGAAGTTGGGTTTCCGGATGTGGTATGTACCGGGTTCAGCTTAAGAGACGGATCGCCTGGAGATGAAAGTAAGTCGCATATAAATGGACAGAACGGAGATTTTCGATTCTTGAGGCTTGATCGGAGTGGAGGGAGTTTGGATCTTTCTGAAAGGCCGGAGTTGTTGGATGAATTTCGACAGTCGGAGTTCATTGATGCTCTGCATAAATTTGGTTGGAAACAGATGTTGGCGTGGAAGTATAGGTTGAGTGGAATTGATAAGTTGCTTCCGCGAACATCTCATTATCCTGGGCATCATCATCACCTTCATGTTGGTAGGTATCAGCCTGACATTAGAGAAGTTAAAGATGAGAATTGATTTTTCGTTATTAATTTGCATTCTAGTAGTCGCTTTTTCTCCAGTGAAAGAGGCTTTTGGTAGCGAGTCAGGAGACAAGAAATTGGCCTCCTGTGAAAAGAGGCTAAAGGACCTGTCGGTTGCCTTGAGAGGTCCGGTTGGGATAAGTGTATATAGAATGTTTAACGTTTTTCCTCCGATAGGCCGAGGAGAGATTGATCATGAGTCGATTGCTCGAAGTATTAAATCTAGAGTCAAATCTATAGATTTGGCTTCACACTGCTTTCCTGAGCGCCTTCTTAAGTCTGCGATGTGGTATGGGCCAAAAGAAATGCAAGAAGTGCTAAATGATGATGTGGTCCCGGTTAGAGTATTGTCTGGGGAGAAAGGGTATTTTGTTGTGTTCTTGTATCCTGGATATATTGAGAGCGAAGGGACTGGGACTGAGTTGGCCGCTGGTGTTGCGGTTTATAAGAAAAATGGCGAATTTTTGCAAGTATTTGAGGGGGTCTCTTCTTGGGCGGGAAACGAAGGTACGTTGCTTATGCGTGAATCTTGCTTGTATGAAGAGGCGATATCTTTTTCCTATAGAAGATTTTACCCGGACAAAGTTACGGAAGATGGTTATGTGGTTACTTATGATCTTATGTTCGATATTTCAAAATCAATGAGATATTTGTTTTCTAGCGAGGATGCTTTGCAGGGTGGGTATGAATGCCCAGGTAATTCTTACATTAGGGTGAACAGAAAATAGAAGACTGAGTTATTTACTGAATTTGGTTGGCTTCTGGCTGCAGAAGCCATTTAAACCAACGGTTCGCGAGCAAGCTCGCTCCTACAACCAGCCGGCGGGCTCGGTGCGCTTTTCGTAGGAGCGAGCTTGCTCGCGAACCCGCCCCACGCCGAAGCCTCTAGAAATCACCCCAAAGCTGCTGCGCCACGCTCAGCGCCACCACCGGAGCGGTCTCGGTGCGCAGCACGCGCGGCCCCAGTCGCGCGGCATGGAATCCAGCGCCCTTGGCCTGTTCCACTTCCGCATCGCTCAAGCCGCCTTCCGGGCCGATCAGGAAGGCCAGGCTGGCCGGCTTGTCATGGCTGGTCAGCGGTTCGGCCACCGGGTGCAGCACCAGCTTGAGCTGTGCTTGGCAGCTCTCCAGCCATTCACCGAGGGTGACCGGCGCGTTGAGTACCGGCAGCACCGAGCGGCCGCACTGTTCGCAGGCGCTGATTGCCACCTGGCGCCAGTGGGCCATGCGCTTGTCGGCGCGTTCGTCCTTCAGGCGCACTTCGCAGCGTTCGCTGACGATCGGGGTGATCTCGCTGGCGCCCAGCTCGGTGGCCTTCTGGATCGCCCAGTCCATGCGCTCGCCACGGGACAGCCCCTGGCCCAGATGGATGTGCAGCGGCGATTCGGCCTGGCCGGCGAAGGCTTCTCGCAGTTCCACGCGGACGTTCTTCTTGCCGACCTCGATCAGTTCGCCCAGGTATTCGTGGCCCGAGCCGTCGAACAACTGCACGGCGTCGCCGGCCGTGTGCCGGAGCACGCGGCCGATGTAGTGGGCCTGGGCTTCGGGCAGCTCGTGCTGGCCGAGGGAGAGCGGGGCGTCGATGAAGAAGCGGGAGAGGCGCATGGCGATGTCGAACTGATGGAGGAAAGCGGCAAGCTTAAAGCTTTCGGCCTGCCGCTTGTAGCCGATCAGCCCGGATCGCGATGCTCGGGGAAGCGTTCGCTGACTGCCACGCTCACGCTGTCGCGGGTGGCGATGTCGATGCCTTCGCTGGCGACCTCGGCGAGGAAGTCGATCTGCTCGGGGGTGATGATGTACGGCGGCAGGAAGTACACCACGCTGCCCAGCGGACGCAGCAGCGCACCGCGCTCCAGGCCATGCTGGAAGACCTTCAGGCCGCGGCGCTCCTGCCACGGGTAGGGCGTCTTGCTGGCCTTGTCCTGGACCATCTCGATGGCGAGGATCATGCCGGTCTGGCGGATTTCCGAGACGTGTGGATGGTCGGCCAGGTGCGCGGTGGCGCTGGCCATTTTTGCCGCCAGGGCCTTGTTGGCCTCGATGACGTTGTCCTGCTCGAAGATGTCCAGGGTCGCCAGGGCGGCGGCGCAGGCCAGCGGGTTGCCGGTGTAGGTGTGCGAGTGGAGGAAGGCGCGCAGGGTAGCGTAGTCGTCGTAGAAGGCCTGGTAGACCTTGTCGGTGGTAAGCACCGCGCTCATCGCCAGGTAGCCGCCGGTCAGCGCCTTGGACAGCACGAGGAAGTCCGGGGTGATGCCGGCCTGCTCGCAGGCGAACATCGTACCGGTGCGGCCGAAGCCGACGGCGATCTCGTCGTGGATCAGGTGTACGCCGTAGCGGTCGCAGGCCTCGCGCAGCAGCTTGAGGTAGACCGGGTGGTACATGCGCATGCCGCCGGCGCCCTGTACCAGTGGCTCGACGATCACCGCCGCGACTTCTTTATGGTGTTGCTCCAGCGCCTGCTCCATGGCAGCGAACATCGTCCGCGAGTGTTCTTCCCAGCTCACGCCTTCGGGACGCAGGTAGCAGTCGGGGGTCGGCACCTTGATGGTGTCCATCAACAGCGACTTGTAGGTCTCGGTGAACAGCGCGACGTCGCCCACCGACATCGCTGCCACGGTTTCGCCGTGGTAGCTGTTGGTCAGGGTGATGAAGCGCTTCTTCTCCGGCTGGCCGAGGTTGTGCCAGTAGTGGTAGCTCATCTTCAGCGCCACTTCGATGCCGGCCGAGCCGCTGTCGGCGTAGAACACCCGGGAGAAGCCCGCCGGCGCCAGGCGCAGCAGGCGCTCGGACAGCTCGATCACCGGCTGGTGGCTGAAGCCGGCGAGTATCACGTGCTCCAGCTGGTCCACCTGGTCCTTGATGCGCTGGTTGATGCGCGGGTTGGCGTGGCCAAAGACGTTGACCCACCAGGAGCTGACCGCGTCCATGTAGCGCTTGCCTTCGAAGTCCTCCAGCCAGATGCCCTCGCCGCGGCGGATCGGGATCACCGGCAGGCGCTCGTGGTCTTTCATCTGGGTGCAGGGGTGCCACAGCACCTCGAGATCGCGCTGCATCCACTCGGCGTTCAGGCCCATGGTCTGCTCCTTGAATTGATGGCTCGTCAGAGGGTCGACTCGCCCGGATCGGGCAAGCCTATTCAATGCTCCTGAGATGAACAAGGACACGTCCTACGACACATGCTGCAGGTAGCCGACCAACACGGCTATTCGGCTTTCCGGCGCTCACGTATGCTTCGCGCCTTTGCACCAATTCGGGGAAATTCGGCGATGAAAATGGGATGGCTGCGCGCTGCCGCGTTGCTTGCTCTGGGGGTGTTCAGCGTAGTGGCGCTGGGCAAGGACAAACAACCGACCGCCATCGTGGTCGGCGGCGGTCTCGCCGGTCTTTCCGCAGCCTACGAGCTGCAGCAGGCGGGCTGGCAGGTCACCCTGCTGGAAGCCAAGCCGCAGGTGGGCGGTCGTTCGGGCCTGGCCACCAGCGAGTGGATCGGCAACAAGAAGGTCCAGCCGACCCTCAACGGCTACCTGGAAACCCTGAAGGTGAATTCGGTGCCGGCGCCGGAATTCGTTCGCACCCCGAGCTACCTGATCGACGGCGTCTACTACACCAGCGCCGACCTGAAGACCAAGATGCCGGCCGTCGCAGCGGACCTCGAGCGCTTCGAGAAGTCCCTGAACGAGCTGTCCGCCTCCATCGACGACCCGCTCAACCCGCTGGCGAACAAGACCCTGTTCGCCCTCGACCAGCTCACCGCCGCGCGCTGGCTGGACAAGCTGAACCTGTCGCCAACCGCGCGCCTGCTGGTCAACCAGCGCATCCGCTCGCATTACGACGAACCGTCGCGCCTGTCGCTGCTCTACCTCGCCCAGCAGGGCCGTGTGTACCGTGGCGTCGACGACCGTGACCTGCGCGCGTCGCGTCTGCCCGGCGGCAGCCAGGTGCTGGCCCAGGCCTTCGTCAAGCAGATCAAGACCATCAAGACCAACGCCAAGGTCACCTCGATCAGCCAGGACAAGGACGGCGTGACCGTGAAGGTCGGCCCCACCGGCTACACCGCTGACTACCTGGTGCTGGCCGTGCCGCTGCGCGCTCTGGGCAGCATCACCCTGACTCCGGGTCTGAATGAGAAGCAGCTGGCGGCCCTCAAGGGCACCAACTACGGCTGGCGCGACCAGATCCTGATGAAGTTCAAGCGCCCGGTGTGGGACGACAAGTCGCGCCTGTCCGGCGAGATCTACAGCGACCAGGGCCTGGGCATGATCTGGGTCGAGCCCGCGACCAAGGGCGGCGCCAACGTGCTGATCAACCTGTCCGGCGACAACGCCCGCGTGATGCAGGCCTTCGGCGACCGCCAGCTCTCCGAGCAGGTGCTGATCCGCATGAACAAGTACTACCCGAAGATGCGCGGTGCCTACGACGGCTATGAAATGCGTCGCTACAGCACCGATGCCGGCACTGGCGGTTCCTACCTGGCCTTCGGTCCGGGCCAGATCAGCCGCTTCTGGCGTGTGTGGGAGACCCCGGTGTCCCGCGTGGCCTTCGCCGGCGAGCACACCGATGCACTTTACCCGGGCACCATCGAAGGCGCCCTGCGCAGCGGCAAGCGTGCCGCCAGCCAGGTCCGCGACCTCTACGCCGGCAAGACGCCGGTGCTCGAAGGCGCCTCCCTGGTGGCCGACAACAAGCCGGCCGCCAGCGACAAGCCGGCCGATGCCAAGGGCGAGAAGAAGGGCATCATGTCCTGGCTGCCGTTCTGATCGAACCCGTTCTATCCACAATGCCGGCGAAAGCCGGCATTGTCGTTTCTGGCTCTGGGACGGGCGTTTCAGGCCGGACCTATCTTGTCAGTCGATGTTTCAAAGCAGATTTTTCTGCTTTTCTTCGATGGATTAACCGCTAGTCTTGAATTCCCGTTTTCAAGGATGTCGATCGATGCAATGGCGTAATTCCCCCGCTCGCTACGGACTGGTCAGCCTGTTCCTGCACTGGGGCAGTGCGCTGGTGGTCTTCGGCCTGTTCGGCCTGGGCCTGTGGATGCGCGAGCTGGACTACTACGACACCTGGTACCACCGTGCTCCGGAAATCCACAAAAGCATCGGCATCCTCCTGGCCATCGCCCTGATCGTGCGCGTGCTCTGGCGCTTCATCAGCCCGGCGCCGCCGACTCCGGCCAACCACGGCCAGATGACCCGCCTGGCCACCAAGCTCGGCCACCTGGCGCTCTACGCGCTGCTGTTCGCGGTGATCATCGCCGGCTACCTGATCTCCACCGCCGAAGGCAAACCCATCAGCGTGTTCGGCTGGTTCGACGTGCCCGCCACCCTGAGCGGCATCACCGACCAGGCCGACATCGCCGGCGCCATTCACCTGTACCTGGCCTGGACCCTGGTTGTACTGGCCGTGCTGCACGCCCTGGCGGCGTTCAAACACCATTTCTTCGACCGTGATGAGACGCTGGTCCGCATGCTCGGTCGTGCCGCGAAATAACACCTCACCTCAAAGGGAGATTGCTTCAATGCTGAAGAAGACGTTCGCCGCTCTGGCGCTGGGTACCGCCCTGTTCTCCGCTGGCCAGGCCATGGCCGCAGACTACAAGATCGACAAGGAAGGCCAGCACGCCTTCATCGAGTTCCGCATCAAGCACCTGGGTTACAGCTGGCTGTACGGCCGCTTTGACGACTTCGACGGTGCCTTCACCTTCGACGAGAAGAACCCGTCCGCCGACAAGGTCAAGGTGACCATCAACACCAACAGCGTGAACTCCAACCACGCCGAGCGTGACAAGCACCTGCGCAGCGCGGATTTCCTGAACGTCTCGAAGAACCCGACCGCGACCTTCGAATCCACCGGCGTGAAGGCCGATGGCAAGAATGCCGAGATCACCGGCAACCTGACCCTGAACGGCGTGACCAAGCCGGTCACCATCAAGGCTGAACTGATCGGCCAGGGCGATGACCCGTGGGGCGGCTACCGTGCCGGCTTCCTGGGCACCACCACCCTCAAGCTGAAGGACTTCAACATCCAGCGCGATCTTGGCCCGGCTTCCCAGGAAGTCGAGCTGACCCTGTCGGTAGAAGGGGTGCGTCAGTAAGACGCAGAATTGCGAAAACGCCGGCGAATGCCGGCGTTTTCGTTTGTGCTGTCAGTCCGCGTGACCTTGCAGGCACTGCCGCAGGAGCTGGGTGAGGGTGCGTTGCTCCTCGTCGTCCAGCGGTGCGAACAGACTGTCATGGGTACGTGCAAGGATGGCCTGGGTGCGCTCGTCGACGCGGCTCCCGGCCTCGGTCAGGAACAGCTGGAAGCTGCGCTGGTCGCCAGGGTTGCGCTCGCGGCGGACCAGGCCCAGTGTCTCCATCTCGCGGATCTTGCGGGTCACCAGCGCCTTGTCGCGGCACATCTTGCGGCTGAGGCTCTGCAGGCTCTGGCCGGCATCGGCGCCGATCAGCTCGAGCAGGCGGATGTCCGGCGGCGTGAGGTCGATGCCCTCCGCGCACAGTTGATCCTGGAGGCTCTCGCGCAAGTGGTCGAGGACCTTCATCAGGGTCTGTGGCAGGTCGGGATTCACGCTGTGGGTCATCGGCTCGGTCACGGTAAGTGTTGTGTAAATCAGGTTGATTGGCTCAACCATTTTTTCGTATTTTAGTTGATGTTATCAACTTTGTTCGTCGCCGCGACTGCCTTGCGGGAAACCTACTGCGTTATCAGCCAAAGGCTAAAACGTTTCAGTAGGTTTCCCTCAGGGCTTTCGGACGTTTACAAACACAGCTGAATGTAAGTATTTTTGCCAGCTTTTCCGGACCGGCAAGCCCACAGCCAAACCGGACGCTTTGCTCACGAGGACAACGATATGCAACGAAAGCCAGCCATGCGCGCCCTGGTCCCGGCCCTGCTCGTCGCCATGGCCACTCTTGCCGGCTGCGATAAAGCCCAGGCCCCGCAGGAGAAGCAGATCCCCGAGGTCGGTGTAGTGACCCTGCAGCCGCAGGAAGTCACCCTGAGCACCGAACTTCCGGGCCGTACTACCGCGTATCGCATTGCCGAAGTTCGCCCGCAGGTGAACGGCATCATCCTCAAGCGCCTGTTCAAGGAAGGCAGTGACGTCAAGGAAGGCCAGCAGCTGTACCAGATCGACCCGGCCACCTATCAGGCGACGCTGCAGAGCGCCCAGGCCAACTTGGTATCCACCCAGCAGCAGGCCGAACGCTACAAGGAACTGGTCAAGGACGAGGCGGTGAGCAAGCAGCAGTACGCTGACGCCCAGGCCGCCTACCTGCAGGCCAAGGCCACCGTCGACAGCGCGCAGATCAATGTGCGCTACACCAAGGTCTACTCGCCGATCTCCGGCCGTATCGGCCGCTCCAGCGTGACCGAAGGCGCCCTGGTGCAGAACGGCCAGAGCACCGCACTGGCCACCGTGCAGCAGCTGGACCCGATCTACGTCGACGTCACCCAGTCCTCCACCTCGCTGATCCGCCTGCGCCGCGAGCTGGCCGCCGGGCAGCTGGAGAAGGCCGGCGACAACGCCGCCAAGGTCAAGCTGTACCTGGAAGACGGCTCCGAATACCCCGTCGAGGGCAAGCTGGAGTTCTCCGAGGTCTCGGTTGACCAGGGCACCGGCTCGGTGACCGTGCGCGCCATCTTCCCCAACCCGAACAAGGAGCTGCTGCCGGGCATGTTCGTCCACGCGCAGCTGGAAGAGGGCATCAAGAAGCAGGCCATCCTGGCGCCGCAACAGGGCGTGACCCGTGACTTCCGTGGCATGGCGACCGCGCTGGTGCTCAATGCCGAGGACAAGGTCGAGCTGCGCACCATCAAGGCCGACCGCACCGTCGGTGCCTACTGGCTGGTCAGTGATGGCCTGAAGGCCGGCGACCGCCTGATCACCGAAGGCCTGCAGTACGTCCAGCCGGGCGCCCAGGCCAAGGCCGTACCCGCGAAGAACGTGGCGCCCACCGCTGGTGCCGCCGACAAGCCCGCCGCCGCTCAACCGGCCAAGCAGGGTTAATCAAGGGGATTCGTAATGTCGAAGTTTTTCATTGACCGGCCCATCTTCGCCTGGGTGATCGCCCTGGTGATCATGCTGGCGGGCGGTCTGTCGATCCTCAAGTTGCCGGTGAACCAGTACCCGGCCATTGCGCCGCCGGCCATCGCCATCCAGGTGAGCTACCCGGGCGCCTCCGCCGAAACGGTGCAGGACACCGTGGTGCAGGTCATCGAGCAGCAGATGAACGGTCTCGACCATCTGCGCTACATCTCCTCGGAGTCCAACTCCGACGGCAGCATGACCATCACCGTGACCTTCGACCAGGGCACCAGCCCTGACATCGCCCAGGTCCAGGTGCAGAACAAGCTGCAGCTGGCCACGCCGCTCCTGCCGCAGGAAGTGCAGCAGCAGGGCATCCGCGTGACCAAGGCGGTGAAGAACTTCCTGATGGTGGTCGGCGTCGTCTCCGAAGACGGCAGCATGACCAAGGAAGACCTGTCGAACTACATCGTCTCCAACATCCAGGACCCGCTGTCGCGGACCGCTGGCGTGGGCGACTTCCAGGTGTTCGGTTCGCAGTACGCCATGCGCATCTGGCTGGACCCGGCGAAGCTCAACAGCTTCCAGATGACGCCGGGCGACGTGAAGACGGCGATCCAGGCGCAGAACGTGCAGATCTCCTCCGGCCAGCTGGGCGGCCTGCCTGCGGTGAAGGGGCAGCAGCTCAACGCCACCATCATCGGCAAGACCCGCCTGCAGAGCGCCGAGCAGTTCAAGGACATCCTGCTCAAGGTCAACGCCGACGGCTCCCAGGTTCGCCTGAAGGACGTCGCCGACGTAGCCCTGGGCGGCCAGGACTACAGCATCAACGCCCAGTTCAACGGCAAGCCGGCCTCGGGTATCGCGATCAAGCTGGCCACCGGCGCCAACGCGCTGGACACCGCCAAGTCGATCCGCGCCACCCTGGCCACGCTGGAGCCGTTCTTCCCGCAGGGCATGAAGATCGTCTACCCGTACGACACCACCCCGGTGGTTTCCGCCTCGATCCATGAGGTAGTGAAGACCCTGGGCGAAGCGATCCTGCTGGTGTTCCTGGTGATGTACCTGTTCCTGCAGAACTTCCGCGCCACGCTGATCCCGACGATCGCCGTGCCGGTGGTCCTGCTGGGCACCTTCGGCGTACTCGCCGCCTTTGGCTTCTCGATCAACACCCTGACCATGTTCGGCATGGTGCTGGCGATCGGCCTGTTGGTGGACGACGCCATCGTGGTGGTGGAAAACGTCGAGCGGGTGATGGCCGAGGAAGGCTTGTCGCCCCGCGAGGCGGCGCGCAAGTCCATGGGCCAGATCCAGGGCGCTCTGGTGGGTATTGCCCTGGTGCTGTCGGCGGTGTTCCTGCCGATGGCCTTCTTCGGCGGCTCCACCGGGGTGATCTACCGTCAGTTCTCCATCACCATCGTCTCGGCCATGGCCCTGTCGGTGCTGGTGGCCCTGGTGCTGACCCCGGCGCTCTGCGCCACCATGCTCAAGCCCATCGAGAAGGGCGACCACGGCGAACACAAGCGCGGCTTCTTCGGCTGGTTCAACCGTGCGTTCCTCTCCACCACCCACGGCTACGAGCGCGGCGTCACCTCGATCCTCAAGCACCGCGTGCCGTACCTGCTGATGTACGTGCTGATCCTCGGCGGCATGGTCTTCCTGTTCACCCGCATCCCCACTGCGTTCCTCCCCGACGAGGACCAGGGCGTGCTGTTCGCCCAGGTGCAGACCCCGGCCGGTTCGTCCGCCGAGCGCACCCAGGTGGTGGTGGACTCCATGCGCGAGTACCTGCTGGACAAGGAAAGCAGCTCGGTGAACTCGGTGTTCACCGTGACCGGCTTCAACTTCGCCGGCCGTGGCCAGAGCTCGGGCATGGCATTCATCATGCTCAAGCCCTGGGAAGAGCGTCCGGGCGCGGAGAACAGCGTGTTCGCGCTGGCCCAGCGCGCGCAGCAGCACTTCTTCAGCTTCAAGGACGCGATGGTGTTCGCCTTCGCCCCGCCGGCGGTACTCGAACTGGGTAACGCCGTGGGCTTCGACATCTTCCTCCAGGACCAGGCCGGCGTCGGCCACGAAGTGCTGATGCAGGCGCGCAACCAGTTCCTTGGTCTTGCCGCACAGAACCCGGTATTGCAACGCGTGCGTCCCAACGGCCTGAACGACGAGCCGCAGTACAAACTGCTGATCGACGACGAGAAGGCCAGTGCGCTGGGCGTCTCGCTGGCGGACATCAACAGCACCATTTCCATCGCCTGGGGTTCGAACTACGTCAACGACTTCATCGACCGTGGTCGGGTGAAGAAGGTCTACCTGCAAGGCCGCCCGAATGCGCGGATGAGCCCGGAAGACCTGGACAAGTGGTACGTGCGCAACAGCACCGGCGAGATGGTGCCGTTCAGTGCCTTCGCCACCGGCGAGTGGAGCTATGGCTCGCCGAAGCTGGCGCGCTACAACGGCGTACCGGCCATGGAAGTCCTCGGCGAACCGGCCCCGGGCCGTTCCACCGGTGAGGCCATGGCGGCGGTCGAGGAGATCGTCAAGCAACTGCCCAAGGGCGTCGGCTATGCCTGGACCGGTCTGTCCTACGAGGAACGTCTGTCCGGCTCGCAGGCCCCCGCGCTCTACGCGCTGTCGCTGATCGTGGTGTTCCTCTGCCTGGCGGCGCTGTACGAGAGCTGGTCGATTCCGTTCTCGGTGATGCTGGTGGTGCCGCTGGGCGTCATCGGTGCACTGCTGGCGACGTCCATGCGCGGTCTGTCCAACGACGTGTTCTTCCAGGTGGGTCTGTTGACGACCATCGGCCTGTCGGCGAAGAACGCGATCCTGATCGTCGAGTTCGCCAAGGAACTGCACGAGCAGGGCAAGGGCATCGTCGAGGCGGCCATCGAGGCCTGCCGGATGCGTCTGCGCCCGATCGTCATGACCTCCCTGGCGTTCATCCTCGGCGTGGTACCGCTGGCGATTTCCACTGGCGCCGGCTCCGGCAGCCAGCATGCGATCGGTACCGGCGTGATCGGCGGCATGGTCACCGCGACCGTCCTCGCGATCTTCTGGGTGCCGTTGTTCTACGTGGTGGTCAGTACCCTGTTCAAGGACGCCGCGTCCAAGGAACAGGAATCCACCGAGAAGGGGCATTGATATGAGAAAGTCCTTACTGTCCCTCGCCATAGCAGCCGGCGTGTTGTCCGGCTGCTCGCTGATCCCCGACTACGAGCGCCCCGAGGCGCCCGTGGCCGCGGCTTATCCGCAGGGCGATGCCTACGATGCGGGGCAGCCGGCTACCGCCGGCGCCGACATCGGCTGGCGCGAGTTCTTCAAGGACCCGCAACTGCAGCGACTGGTCGAAGTGTCGCTGGAAAACAACCGTGACCTGCGCGTCGCCGCGCTGAATATCGAAGCCTACCGGGCGCAGTACCGCATCCAGCGGGCCGACCTGTTCCCGGCGGTGGACGCCGGCATCACCGGCTCGCGCCAGCGCCTGCCGGCCGACCTGTCGACCACCGGCAGCTCGATGATCAGCAGCCAGTACGGCGCGACCCTGGGCGTGACTTCCTGGGAGCTCGACCTGTTCGGCCGCCTGCGCGCCCTGCGTGACCAGGCGCTGGAAACCTACTTCGCCAGCGAAGAGGCCCGTCGCAGCACCCAGACCAGCCTGGTGGCCAACGTCGCCAACGCCTACCTGACGCTGCGCGCCGACCAGGCCCAACTGGAGCTGACCCGCAATACCCTGGTCACCTACCAGAAGAGCTACGACCTGACCAAGCGCAGCTACGAAGTCGGCGTCGCCTCGGCCCTGGACCTGCGCCAGTCGCAGACCTCGGTGGAAAGCGCGCGGGCGACCCTGGCGCAGTACACCCGCCTCGTCGCGCAGGACCAGAACGCGCTGGTCCTGCTGCTGGGTTCCGGTCTGCCGGGCGACCTGCCCCAGGGACGCCAGCTGTCCGACGAGCTGCTGGCCACCGTGCCGGCGGGCCTGCCTTCCGACCTGCTGCAGCGCCGCCCGGACATCCTCCAGGCGGAGCACCAGCTCAAGGCGGCCAACGCCAACATCGGCGCGGCGCGGGCGGCGTTCTTCCCGAACATCAGCCTCACCGCCAACGCCGGCAGTCTTAGCCCAGACCTGTCCGGCCTGTTCGACGGCGGCTCCGGCAGCTGGCTGTTCAAGCCCTCGATCACCTTGCCGATCTTCAACGCCGGCAGCCTGCAGGCGAGCCTGGACCTGGCCAAGGTGCAGAAGGACATCAACGTGGCGCAGTACGAGAAAGCCATCCAGACGGCCTTCTCCGAGGTCGCCGACGGCCTCGCCGCGCGCGGCACCTTCAACGAGCAACTGCAGGCGCAGCGCTCGCTGGTGGACGCCACCAGCGAGTACTACCGCCTGGCCGACAAGCGCTACCGCACCGGTGTGGATAACTACCTCACCGTGCTCGACGCGCAGCGCTCGCTGTTCAGTGCCCAACAGCAGCTGATCACCGACCGCCTCAACCAGCTGACCAGCGAGGTCAACCTGTACAAGGCCCTCGGCGGCGGCTGGCAGGCTACGGCGGCGCAAGCCAAGCCGATCTCCAGCGAGGCGCCCAAGGGCTGATCCTCACCGGCTGGAAACAACAGCGCCGCCCTTCGGGGCGGCGTTTTTTTTGGTGTGGAACTGGTTGTCTCGTAGGGCGCATAACTCGGAACGAGTTATCCGCCGTGTTGGTGGCGGATAACGCCTTAGGCGTTATGCGCCCTACGGGTTTTGCCGGTGGTCGAGGCGGCTCTACAGGTAGGCGCCGGAGCTGCGCCCCGCCGGCTGGATCTGGTTATCGGCGAGCCAGTCCAGCGCGCATTCGCGCAGGCGCTCGCCCTGGTAGACGTACCAGGCCTGCAGCAGCTCCGGGTAGCCCATCAGCACGTGGCGGAAGGCCTTGAACGGCTTGCGCCCCTCGATGGCGTTGGCCAGGGCGGAATAGGCGTGGGGTTCGGGCACTTCGCGGAGGAAGTCGCGCATCAGTTCAAGCGACTGGCCGCTGCTCAGCGGCTCGATGGGCAGCAGGCGCTCCGGCTCGCGGTGCAGCAGCTCGGCCAGCTCCGGGTCGGGGTCTTCTTCGGGAATCAGCAGCACCTGGCCACTGAACAGATCGAGGTAGTGATCGATACCCTGGGTATCAAGCGCGAAGGCCAGTTCGTCGAGGTCGATGGTCAGCGGGCGCATGGTCACTCTCCCTGGTTGGCGAGTGACCGATCCTACGCCATGCGCATGACAACTGTCCTGCCGTTGTCGGTCGGCGCGGGCGCACCGACCGACTGGCGCTTTACAGACGGAAGCGGCCCACCTGCAGTTGCAGCTCGTTGCCCAGGCGCGCCAGCTCGGTGCTGGAGCTGGCCGTCTGTTCGCTGGCGGCAGCGGACTGGTCGGCGATCTCGCGCACCTGCACCACGCTGCGGTTGATCTCCTCGGCGACGCTGCTCTGCTCCTCGGCGGCCGAGGCGATCTGCAGGTTCATGCCCTGGATGTCGGCCACGGTGCGGGCGATCACGCCCAGCGCCTCGCCGGCGCGGCGGGTCAGTTCCACCGAGCTGCCGGTCAGGCGGCGGCTGTCGTCCATGCGCGTCACCGCTTCCTGGGCACCGCGCTGCAGGCCGGCGATCAGGCCCTCGATCTCGGCGGTGGAAGACTGCGTGCGCTGGGCCAGGCCGCGCACCTCGTCGGCGACCACGGCGAAACCGCGCCCGGCCTCACCGGCACGGGCGGCTTCGATGGCGGCGTTGAGCGCCAGCAGGTTGGTCTGCTCGGCCACCGACTTGATCACGTCCAGCACGCTGCCGATCTTCTCGCTTTCCTTGCGCAGCAGTTCCATGGCCTCGGCGGAGCGATCCACCTCGGTGGCCAGGCGGTCGATCTGGTTCACCGCGTCCTGCACCACCTGATCGCCTTCGCGGGCCTGCTGGTCGGCCTGCTGGGCGGCGGCGGAGGCCTGCTCGGCGTTGCGCGCGACCTCCTGCACGGTGGCGGCCATTTCATGGATGGCGCTGGCGACCTGCTCGGTCTCCACGCGCTGGCTGTTCACCCCGGCGCGGGTCTGCTCGGTGACGGCGGAGAGTTCGTCGGCGGCGGTGGCCAGCTGGCTGACGCTGCCGCCGATGTGGCCGAGCAGCTGCGCCAGGCTCTCGCGCATGCGCAGCATCACCCGCTGCAACTGGCCCAGCTCGTCGCTGCGCTGCAGGTTGAGGTCGCGCGACAGGCCTTGGGAGAGGTCGCCCTGGGCAATGCGCTCGGCCAGCTCCAGGGCCTCGTGCAGCGGGCGGACGATCTGGCGATTGATGGCCCAGCCGGAGAGGAAGCCAAAGGCCAGGGCGAGCACGGCGATGAGGATCTGCCGGGTCTTGGCGGCAGCGGTCTCGGCGTCGTTGTGTGCCAGGGTGTCGTCGTAGAGGCGGTCGGCGGCGGCGAGCAGTGCATCGCTGGCGCCGCTCAGCGCCTTGCGGGCCTGCTGGGTGGCGTTCACCCCGTCGCGGAAGTGCTCGATGCCGCTGCGGTAGTTCTGCAGGTCCTTGAGCGCGTCGCCCAGTCCGTCGGCAGCGATGGCGGGCAGTTGGCTCTGCAGGGTCGTGCCGGTGTCGCGCAGCTTGTCGAAGGCGGCGAACGCAGCCTGTTCGGCGCTGGCGGATTGCTCGAAGACGTAGCCGCGTACCTGATAGCGCACCACCAGCAGTTGCTGGTGCAGCTGGCCAACGGCCTGGGCGCCGTCCAGCAGCTGGGCGTCGCCCGGCTGTTCGGCGAGCAGCTCGAAGAGTTGCTTGTCCAGCGCCTCGAAGGCCTGCAGG
The DNA here is from genome assembly GCF_040017195.2 of Pseudomonas sp. LABIM340. NCBI lineage: Bacteria > Pseudomonadati > Pseudomonadota > Gammaproteobacteria > Pseudomonadales > Pseudomonadaceae > Pseudomonas > Pseudomonas sp. LABIM340. The sequence continues at coordinate 473,119 of NZ_CM200227.1, forward strand.
GCGCTCTGCGCGCTGCCCACCAGAGTGCCGCGGGCCTGGGTGCGCTGGTCGACGGCGCGGGTCAGGGCGGTGAAGGCCTCGCGGTACTCGCTGACTGCCTGGCGCGCTGCTGCCAGCTGTTTGGCATCGACGTCGCTGCCTTTCAGGCGCTGCTCGATCAGCTCCAGCATCTTCGTGCTGTGCTGTTCGACGCGCTCGGCCTGGCTGCGATCGCCGCCCAGCTCGAACTGCAGACGCGCGAGGTTGGCCTGCTGGCTGAGGTCGTTGAGTTCGGTGATGGTCGCCATCTGCTCGCCGCGCTCGGCCTGGTTGTCCAGGCTGTGCAGGCCGCTGAGCAGCACCAGCAGGGTGAGGAAGAGGAGGATGCCGAAGCCCACCACCAGCTTCAGGCTGACGTTCAGGCGTCCCAGCTGTACTACTAGCCAATCGTACATGTCGAAAACTCCAGGCAAGCGTCGCCACGGGATCGACGGCCCGTGGCTGGCAAGAACGAGTGTGCAGAGGCGAGGCGCAATTGTCGGGACGCATCTTCGTGCGTCAGAGGCTATCGGCGGCGAAAGGGGAAACTGAAGGCGGGAATTTGTCGCGATGTTTCGGGCATGAAGCGGACTGCGGGAGTATGCCCTGCGCGCGATCGCGGGCAGGGGCTGAGCGTTCCGCCCGTTTTACAGGGAGACTCCGGTGCTCGGGGCCCGCCCTCACCCTAACCCTCTCCCTGAGGGAGAGGTCTGGGGTGAGGGGGAAGCCCACGTGCAGATGCCTGGGGGCGGAGAAAGAAAAAAGGCCCGCTGTCCGCGGGCCTTTTCGTCTCGAGGCCGGATCAGACGCGGAAGCGGCTGACCAGTACCTGCAGTTCGTTGCCCAGGCGCGCCAGTTCGACGCTGGAGGCGGCAGTTTCCTCGCTGGCGGCGGCGGTCTGCTCGGAGATGTCGCGCACGTTCATCACACTGCGGTTGATCTCTTCGGCCACGGCGCTCTGCTGCTCGGAAGCGGCGGCGATCTGCTGGTTCATCGACTGGATGGTCGACACGGTGCGGGTGATGGCACCCAGGCGCTCGCCAGCGCGGCGGGTCAGGTCGACGGTGCTGACGGTCAGGTCGCGGCTGGTTTCCATCATCTGCACGGCCTGCTGGGTACCGCTCTGCAGGCCGGCGATCAGTTCCTCGATCTCCTCGGTGGAGGACTGGGTGCGCTGCGCCAGGCCGCGCACCTCGTCGGCCACCACGGCGAAGCCACGGCCGGCGTCGCCCGCACGGGCGGCTTCGATGGCGGCGTTGAGCGCCAGCAGGTTGGTCTGCTCGGCGACTGCCTTGATCACGTCCAGCACGCTGCCGATCTTCTCGCTTTCGCGCTTGAGCTTGAGCACCGACTCGTTGGTGCGGCCGACTTCGCCGGCCAGGCGATCCATCTGGGTCACCGCCTCGGTCACTGCGCCTTCGCCGTCACGGGCCTGGCGGTCGGCGGCGGAGGCGGCCTCTGAGGCCTCCTCGGCGTTGCGCGCGACTTCCTGCACGGTGGCGGCCATCTCGTTCATGGCGGTAGCGACCTGGTCGGTCTCGACCTTTTGGTTATTCACCCCGGCGCTGGTCTGCTCGGTTACCGCGGAGAGCTCCTCGGCGGCGCTGGCGATCTGAGTCACGCCGTCGTGGATACGGCCGATCAGCTCGCGCAGGGACAGGTTCATGCGCTGCATGCTCTTCTGCAGCTGGCCCAGTTCGTCGTGACGGTTGGTGGGGATGTCACGGCTGAGGTCGCCGTCGGCGATGCGCTCGGCATGGCCCAGCACGTCGCGCAGCGGATTGACGATCTGCCCGGTGATGATCCAGGCGGCGATGCTGCCCAGCACCAGGGCGATCAACGCGGCCAGGCCCAGCAGGGTCTTGGCCTGGGCGACGCCGGCGTCACGCTTGGCGGTCTGGGTGGAAGTCAGTTCGTTGCTCAGCTTCTCGATCTGCTGGCCGGCATCGCGCATACGGTCGCGGGCAGCCTGGCTGTCGTTGACCTCGTTGCGGTAGTTGCTCAGCGCGTTGCGGTAGGTCTCCAGCGCGTCGAGGGTGGCGCGGAACTCGCCGTTCAGCTCGGCCGGCGAGGTGCTCATGTCACTTTTCACGCCGTCGATGAGCTTCTGCAGGGCAGCGAAGGCGGGCTGCTCCAGGTTCTGCGCGTCGGTGCTGGTGTAGGCCATGACCTGCAGGCGCGCCTGCATGACGGCACGGCCGAGGCCGGAGAGGTCCTGCAGGTGCTGCAGACCTTCGGGACTGCCGTTGCTGACCAGCTTCTGCTCGGCCTTCTGCATGCCTTCGCTGACCGCGCCGGCGGCCTGGATCAGCACCTGCTTGGCAGCGTCGCGCTCTTCGAAGGATTTCAGCAGCTGGGCGTACAGCTTGCGGTACTCCACGCTCAGATCATGCTGCTGGTCGATGACCCGACGATCCTCTGTCTCGGTGAACCGCTCGTTCAGCGCGCGGTGGCGCTGGTCCAGCTTGTCCAGCGTATCGAGCACCGCCTTGGCGTCTTCGGGGGCGCGGGTGGACTGGAATTTCAGACGGGCGATACGCAGGTCCTTGGCGATAGCGATCAGCTCGGAAATCTCGCCGAGCTTGTCGCCCCGCGCGATCACGTTGCCCAGGTTGATCCAGCCGGTGAGGGCGATCAGCAGGGTGAGCAGCAGCACCAGGCCGAAGCCCGAGGCGAGTTTGAGTTTGACAGTCAGGTTGTTGAACCAGCGAAACATGAAGGCGGCGCTCCAGCGATGAACAGGGCCGGTACGCATGGCTGAGCAGGAAATGCGCAGAGTGGGGACGACCGGTACCGCTGATATCGGCTTCGCTGCGGGGAACTGAAGGGTTTTTCGGTAATTTTCTGACTGGTGGTTCACGCTGGAGGCCGCGTGGTTACTGGCCTCTAGCCATTTCCACTTAGAACAGTCGTGCCAAAAGCGCGGTCACGGCAGTCTCGACACGCAGGATGCGCTCGCCCAGTTGCACAGGGTTCAGGCCGGCTTCGCGCAGCTTGTCGACCTCGTAGGGAATCCAGCCGCCTTCCGGGCCGATGGCCAGGGTCACCGGCTCGCTCAGCGCCCGTGGGCACTCGGGCCACGGGCCGGGATGGCCGATCAGGCCGAGGCTGCCGGCGGCCAGCGCAGGCAGGCGGTCCTCGACGAAGGGCTTGAAGCGCTTCTCGATGATCACTTCGGGCAGCACGGTGTCGCGGGCCTGTTCGAGGCCCAGGATCAGTTGCTCGCGCACGGCCTCGGGATCGAGGAATGGGGTCTGCCAGAAGCTCTTTTCCACCCGGTAGCTGTTGAGCAGCACCAGGCGCGGCACGCCCATGGCGGCGACGGTCTGCAGCACGCGGCGGAGCATTTTCGGGCGGGGCAGGGCGAGCAGCAGGGTGAGCGGCAGCTTGGCCGGCGGGGCTTGCTCGAAGCTGACCTGCAACTCGGCCTCGTTGGCTTCCAGGCGCAGCAGACGGCCTTCGCCCATCAGGCCGCCAAGGCGGCCAACGCGCATCCGGTCGCCGCTTTCGGCGCGGTGGACTTCCTGCATGTGGGTCAGGCGGCGGTCGCGCAGGATCACGCGGTCCGCCGCCACGAAGTCGGCGTCGTCGAGGAGCAGCAGGTTCACGAGCGGGTGGCCGGAGGCTGGTCGCCCTTGGACTCTTCTTCTTCCTCTTCCGGGCCGCGCTTGCGGATCAGGTGGCTGAACAGCACGCCGGCCTCGAACAGCAACCACATCGGCACGGCCAGCAAGGTCTGCGACAGCGGGTCCGGCGGGGTGAGGATCATGCCGACGACGAAGCAGCCGATGATCACGTAGGGGCGGATCTTCTTCAGGTAGGCCACGTTGACCACCCCGATCCACACCAGCAGCACGGTGGCCACGGGAATCTCGAAGGCCACGCCGAAGGCGAACAGCAGGGTGAGGAAGTCCAGGTAGCTGTTGATGTCGGTCATCGGCGTCACACCTTCCGGGGCCGAGCCGAGGAAGAAGTGGAACATCAACGGGAACACCAGGAAGTAGGCGAAGGCCATGCCGGCGTAGAACAGCACGATGCTGGAGGCCAGCAGCGGCAGGGCGACGCGCTTCTCGTGCTTGTACAGGCCCGGTGCGATGAAGCCCCAGACCTGGGCGAGGATCACCGGCATGGCGAACAGCACGGCGACGATCATGGTCAGCTTCAGCGGCGCGAGGAAGGCCGACGCCGGGTCGATGGCGATCATGGTCGCGCCTTCGGGCAGGAAGCGGCGCAGCGGCTCGGAAGCCAGCGCGTAGATCTTCTGCGAGAAGTACAGCAGGCCGATGAAGATCACGAAGATCGCGACCACGCAGCGCAGCAGGCGCGTACGCAGCTCGGTCAGATGCGAGACCAGGGGCATTTCCTGGTCGTGTTCGGGCTGGTCGGGTTTTTCGGCGCTCATGGGGTACGCGGCGTCTCGGACGAAGCGGGTGGCTGGCTCGCGCCAGTCGGTTCAGTCGGTTGGCTCGGCTGGCCGGCTTCCGGTGCCTGCGCTGCAGCGGCAGGAACCTCCGCGGTGGCAGGCGCGAGGCCCGCACCCGGCAAGCTGTTCAGGCGGCTGTTGGGCGCGATGCTCGGCGCCGCGGGCGGCTCGGCAGGTGCGCTCTGGCCGCCGGACTGGGCCGGCTGCTGCGGGTTGAAAGTTTCCCGCGCCTGCTCCTGCAGGTCGGTCAGCGGCGCCATCAGCTTCTTGGCTTCCTGTTCCATCTGCAGGATGTGCTCGTTGTGCAGCTGGCGGCGGATTTCATCCGCGCCCAGCTCGCGCTCCACTTCCGTCTTGATGGCATTGAAGCTGCGCTTGAGCCGGCCAATCCACAGGCCGGCCGTGCGTGCGGCACCCGGCAGGCGGTCAGGGCCGAGCACCAGCAGGGCGACGAGGCCCACCAGCAGCAGTTCGCTGAAGCTGATACCGAACATGAATCAGTCCTTGCGCGCCGGCTCTTCGACCTTCTGCGCCTGGGCGTCGATGGTGTGCGGCTGGTTCAGCGACGGGTTGCCGGCAGCGGCGCTCGGGTCCTTCTTCTCGTCTTCTTCGGTGTTCATCGCCTTCTTGAAGCCCTTGATGGCTTCGCCGACGTCCGAACCGAGGTTCTTCAGGCGCTTGGTGCCGAAGACCAGGACCACGACGATCAGGATGACGACCCAGTGTTTCCAGTCAAAGATGCCCATCTTGTTTTCCTCGCAAAGTTGTCGGGTTCAGGCAGACGGTTGGCGCGCGGCCTTCTCGTCGTGCCCGGAAAGGCCGAAGCGGCGGTCCAGCTCGTCCAGTACCGCCTGCGGGTGCTGGCCGAGGGCGGCGAGCATCACCAGGGAGTGGAACCAGAGGTCGGCCGTTTCGTAGATCAGGTCCGTGCAGTCACCGCTGGCGGCGGCGTCCTTGGCGGCGAGAATGGTTTCCACCGACTCTTCGCCAACCTTCTCCAGGATCTTGTTCAGGCCCTTGTGATACAGGCTGGCCACGTAGGAGCTGTCCGCTGCGGCATTCTTGCGCGCTTCGAGGACTTCCGCCAGACGGGCGAGGGTATCAGTGCTCATGGGGTTTTCCTGTACCTACGTGGGAGTAGATGGCATCCGGGTCCTTCAGGACCGGGTCGACGGTCTGCCAGGCGCCGTTCTCGAACACCCGGTAGAAGCAGCTCTCGCGGCCGGTGTGGCAGGCGATGCCGCCCAGCTGTTCGACCATCAGGATCACCACGTCGGCGTCGCAGTCCAGGCGCAGCTCATGCAGCTTCTGCACGTGGCCGGAGTCCTCGCCCTTGCGCCAGAGCTTGCCGCGCGAGCGCGACCAGTAGATGGCGCGGTTCTCGGCGGCGGTGAGGGTGAGGGCCTCGCGGTTCATCCAGGCCATCATCAGCACGCGACCGGTGCGATGGTCCTGGGCGATCGCCGGCACCAGTCCATCGGCATTCCAGTTGATTTCGTCCAGCCAGTCTTTCATCTCGGGTTCCGTACAGCGGGCACTCGCGGTGCCCAGAGCCACTTCGTAAGCCACTTCGTATAGCGGTTAAGTGTGCCAGCCAGTGCGGCGACTGGCTATCGGCGCAGAATCAGATACAGACCACCGGCCAGCATCGCCCACGCCGGCCAGGCCGCGAGGCTGTGGGTGGCGAGGCCGGTTTCGGCGGCACCGGCGACCAGCACTGCGCCAATCAGCCGCGCCGGCCAGGCGCCGGCCATGCCGACCGGGGTGCCGCTCAGGCGCGCTTCGGGCTGCGGCTCGCGGGACAGGCGCTCGAGGGTGTCGCGGGTCATCTGCGCCAGGTGCGGCAGTTGTTCGATGTGCTGCTGGGCGTTGCGCAGCAGGGTGCCGGGGCTGACGCGCTCGCGCATCCAGCGTTCCAGGAACGGCTGCGCGGTGGTCCACAGGTCCAGCTCCGGGTAGAGCTGGCGGCCCAGGCCTTCGATGTTCAGCAGGGTCTTCTGCAGCAGCACCAGTTGCGGCTGCACTTCCATGTTGAAGCGCCGCGCGGTCTGGAACAGGCGCAGCAGCACCTGGCCGAAGGAAATGTCCTTGAGCGGCTTCTCGAAGATCGGCTCGCAGACGGTGCGGATCGCCGCTTCGAAATCATTGACCTTGGTTTCCGCCGGCACCCAGCCCGAGTCGATGTGCAGCTGGGCGACCTTGCGGTAATCACGCTTGAAGAAGGCGATCAGGTTGCGCGCCAGGTAGTCCTGGTCCTCGTCGGTGAGGCTGCCGACGATGCCGCAGTCCACCGCGATGTACTGCGGGCTCCACGGCGTGCGCGTACTGACGAAGATGTTGCCGGGGTGCATGTCGGCGTGGAAGAAGCTGTCGCGGAACACCTGGGTGAAGAAGATCTCCACGCCGCGCTCGGCCAGCGCCTTGAAGTCGGTGCGCTGGTCGCGCAGGGTGTCCAGGTCGGTGACCGGGATGCCGTAGATGCGCTCCATCACCAGCACCTTGGGGCGGCACCAGTCCCAGTAGACCTGGGGCACGTAGAGCAGCGGCGAGCCTTCGAAGTTGCGCCGCAGCTGCGAGGAGTTGGCCGCTTCGCGCAGCAGGTCCAGCTCGTCGTAGATGGTCTTCTCGTAGTCGCTGACCACTTCGGCCGGGTGCAGGCGGCGGGCATCGGCGGAGATGCGCTCGGCAGTGCGCGCGAGGATGTGCAGCCAGGCGATGTCGGAGCGGATCACCGGCTCCAGGTTCGGGCGGATGACCTTCACCACCACGTCTTCGCCGCTCTTGAGCTGCGCGGTATGCACCTGCGCCACCGAGGCGGAGGCCAGCGGTTCGCGCTCGAAGCGGGAGAACACCTGCTCGATCTTCGCGCCGAGCTGCTGCTCGATGAGCGCCACGGCCTGTTCCGGCGGGAAGGGCGGCACCTTGTCCTGCAGGAAGGCCAGCTCCAGGGCGATGTCGTCGGGGAGCAGGTCGCGGCGGGTGGAAAGTATCTGGCCGAACTTGATGAAGATCGGCCCGAGGTCCTCCAGCGCCAGCCGGATGCGTGCACCACGGCTGAGGTCGAGCGGCTTGCGCGGCAGCCAGCGCCAGGGCAGCAGCCCGCCGACCAGGCGCAGCCACCAGGGCAGGAAGGGCAGTTCGAGGACCATGTCGTCCAGACGGTAGCGGATGGCTACGCGCTGGATGCGCAGCAGGCGGCGGAAGGCGAGCAGCTTCATGCGTCAGGCTTGATCTTCTGGGTCAGGCGGTTGATCCGCGCGTCGAGGCGGTCGAGGGACATCTTCAACTGGTCCAGCTCGGCGAAGCGCGCTTCGGCTTCGTGCTGGCCGACCAGGCTGCGGCTTTCCTCGGCGAGATAGTCGGCGAGGCTCAGGCGCAGGCTTTCCAGGCTGTCGCCGGCCCAGGCCATGCCGCCGCGCAGACGCGCGCCGAGCAGGTGCGCGGGCACCGGGCCGAGCCAGCGGGAGACTTCGTATTCCCAGTCCAGCTCCAGGCTCTGGAGGACGTCGGCCAGCTCCAGCAGCATCGCGCTGTCGCCGCCCATGGTCACTTCAGGGCTGTGCAGGACACGGGTCTTGTCCTTGGCCAGCGCCAGTTGCAGCAGGCTGCCGGCGGGCGCGACGAGGGTGCAGTCGGCGGGCGCCTCGTGGTGCGCGGCCAGGTGCAGGCCGTCGGCGTCGGGCAGGATGAACAGCCGCAGCGCAGGCGCCTGGCAGTCCACTTCCAGCACCTTGCCGGCGAGCCGGCCGAGACGCCGCAGGGCCACGCCGTCGAGCCGCAGCACGCGGTTGACGGTGGCTTCGGCGCTGGCCAGGGCGGCCTGCAGGAGCAGGGTCATCAGGGCTTGATGCCGCGGTGCAGGGCGACCACGCCGCCGGTCATGTTGTGGTAGGTGACGCGGTCGAATCCGGCCTCCACCATCATCGACTTCAGCGTTTCCTGGTCGGGGTGCATGCGGATCGATTCGGCGAGGTAGCGATAGCTCTCGGAATCGTTGGTCACCAGCTTGCCCATCAGCGGCAGCAGGGTGAAGGAGTAAGCGTCGTAGGCCTTGGACAGCAGGCTGCTGGTGGGTTTGGAGAATTCCAGCACCAGCAGGCGGCCGCCGGGCTTGAGCACCCGCAGCATGGAGCGGATGGCTTCGTCCTTGTGGGTGACGTTGCGCAGGCCGAAAGCGATGGTCACCGCGTCGAAGTAGTTATCGGGGAACGGCAGCTTCTCGGCGTCGGCCTGGACGAAGTTGACGTTGCCGGCGACGCCGCTGTCGAGCAGCTTGTCGCGGCCGACCTTGAGCATCGAGGCGTTGATGTCGGCCAGCACCACTTCGCCGGTCGGGCCGACCAGGCGGGAGAACTGGCGGGTCAGGTCACCGGTGCCGCCGGCGATGTCCAGCACCCGGTTGCCGGCGCGCACGCCGGACAGCTCGATGGTGAAACGCTTCCACAGACGGTGGACGCCACCGGACATCAGGTCGTTCATCAGGTCGTACTTGGCGGCGACCGAGTGGAATACCTCGGCGACCTTCTCGGCCTTCTCGCTCTCGCGCACGGTCTTGTAGCCGAAGTGCGTGGTGGGATCGGCGCTGTCCTGGCCGGCTTGGGGCTTGCGCGGTTCGCTCATGGCGTTTGTACCCTGGAAGTCAGTGGCGGGCATTCTAACAGGATGCAGAGAAAACGCCGCCCCGGTCACGCCGCCAGCGGGGTGCGGCGATACGGCGCGGCGCGTATGATCGGCGGGGTCAGTCAATCGCGGAGTTCCAGCATGTCCCGTATCCACGTCGAACGTTCCCACTCCCTCGGCCTCGAAGCCGCCCGCGCCAAGGCGGAAAAGCTCGCCGACAAGCTCACCCGCGAGCACGGCGTGAGCAGCGAGTGGCAGGGCGACACCCTGCTGTTCAAGCGCAGCGGCGTGGACGGGCGCATCGAAGTGGGTGCGGACAAGGTCGCGGTGGACGTGAAGCTGGGCCTGATGCTCTCGGCCATGGGCGGCCTGCTCAAGGGCGAGATCGAGCGCGCGCTGGACAAGGCCCTGGCCTGATCCCCTGCCGGCCCCGTTCCCTGCGGGGCCATGCCGTTTTCGGGCGGCGCCGGCTTTCCTACAAAGCCTGGTATGTGTTTTCTAATTTTCCCCGATACCTTGGCTCACAGTCCCGCCTGATGCGGGCAGCTTTCGACATCATCGAATCTGAACCTGTGAGGTGCCACCATGGCCAAGGCTGTCAGCAAGAAGAAAGTCGCAGAACTCCAATCCTCCCTCTACTCCGATGCCAAGCACTACGCCCGGCAGATCTGGCTCGCAGGCCTGGGCTCCTACGCTCGTGTGGGCGCCGAAGGCAGCGAGTACTTCAAGGAACTGGTCAAGTCCGGCGAGTCCGTCGAGAAGAAAGGCCGTGACCTGGTGAGCACCCAGATCGACGCCGCCAACGACACCGTCAAGGGCCGTCTGCACAGCGTCAAGGCCAAGCTGAACTTCGACAGGATCGAAGAGGCGTTCGATGCGCGCGTGTCCTCCGCCCTCAACCGAATCGGAATTCCCTCCAGGCGTGATGTGGAGGCGCTCTCTGCTAAGCTGGATGAGCTGAGCGCAGTGCTCGAGCGTGTCGCGAGAACCCAATAAGGAGAGCAGGATGGCTGGCAAAAAAACTACCGATAAAAAAGAGTCCAGTTGGATCGGCGAGATCGAGAAATACTCGCGGCAGATCTGGCTGGCTGGCTTGGGGGCCTACTCGAAGGTCAGCAAGGACGGCAGCAAGGTGTTCGAGACCCTGGTCAAGGACGGCGAGAAGGCTGAGAAACTGGCCAAGACCGAGGTCGAGGGTGCGGTGAAGACCTCCACCCGTTCCGCGAAGGCGCGCGTCGATGCCGTCAAGGGCGCCGCGATCGGCAAGTGGGGCGAGCTGGAAGAGGCCTTCGACAAGCGCCTGAACAGCGCGATCTCGCGCCTGGGCGTGCCGAGCAGCCGTGAAGTGAAAGACCTGCACAGCAAGGTCGACAGCCTCACCAAGCAGATCGAGAAGCTCACCGGCGTCAGCGTCGCCAAACCGGCCGCCAAGGCCGCCGCCAAACCCGCAGCGAAAGCCGCCGCCAAACCGGCCGCGAAACCCGCTGTGAAGACCGCGGCTTCCAAACCGGCTGCCAAGGCTGCTGCAAAACCTGCAGCGAAGCCGGCCGCCAAAGCCGCCGCAAAACCGGCTGCCAAGGCTGCCGCGAAACCCGCTGCCAAGCCTGCTGCGAAGCCGGCTGCCAAGGCTGCGGCCAAGCCTGCCTCGAAACCGGCTGCCAAGCCCGCTGCTGCGAAAGCCGCCGCGAAGCCTGCCGCCAAACCCGCTGCAAAACCGGCTGCCGCCGCCAAGCCTGCCGCTGCGAAACCTGCAGCCAAGCCGGCCGCGGCGAAGAAGCCTGCCGTGAAGAAGCCCGCTGCACCCAAGGCCGCCGCCAAGCCGGCTGCTGCGAAACCGGCAACCGCTCCGGCCGCCACTCCGGCACCGTCGGCTCCCGCCGCCGCGCCGGCCGTGACGCCGTCCGCCGCTGCTCCGGCAACGCCGCCGCCGTCCCAGGCCTGACCGGTCTGCTGCAACACCCACGCCCGGCCTCGCGCCGGGCGTTTTCATTCTCTCAAGACAAAAGCCTGCAGGGATAAGTCAGGGGGCGAGGTAGCGCTTGGCGAGTCGCTCGGCGATCAGCTGCGAGTCCGGGCGCAGGTGCGGCGCCACCAGCATCATGACCTGGAACACCACCTGGCGGACGTCGCCCTCGTGGCCGAGGATGCGCTGGTAGTCGAGGGAGAACAGCAGCGTCAGGGTGATCTGCTCCACCAGCTGGCCGAGGGCTTCGGTGTCGCTGGCAAGTTCGTCCTGCGCCTTGAGCTGTGCCAGCAGGGTGGCCAGGGTGCGCTTGAGCTGGTTGAGCCAGGCCCGCACGCCACGGGCGAGCTTGGGCAGGCGCCCGGCGAGGTTGGAGAGATCCTGGAAGAGGAAGCGGTAGTGCGCCAGGCGCTCGACGATCAGGTGCAGGAACAGCCAGTAGTCCTCGGCGCCCAGTCGCACGTCTTCCGGCGGGTCGAGCAGCGGCGCCAGTTCGTCCTGGAAGCGCTCGAACAGCGCCAGCACCAGCGGCTCCTTGCCGTGGAAGTGGTAGTAGAGATTGCCGGGGCTGATGCCCAGTTCGGTGGCGATCTCCAGGGTTGAAACGTTGGGCTCGCCCTGCTCGTTGAACAGCTGCAGGGCGCATTCGAGAATCCGGTCGCGCGTTTTCATCCGTGTTCAGGTTCCAGCCGCAGTGGGGCCGACGATAGCCTTCCGGGGAGTTGGCTGCCAATGGCTTCGCGGCAAACTTCCGCATGGCCCGCTCGCACTCATGATTGCACCATCCTACAAGTGCTTGCGCGTGTCGTGACTGTAGGAGCGGGCCATGCCCGCGATCGCGCCCATGGGGCGCTCCTACAAGGTGCCTGCCGGACGCGCGGAGCGAACAACCCGCAACGGGTTGCCCGATCCATGCTTGCCTCAGCGTACGTGCACGTAGGTGCCCGGCGCGGCTTCCTTGGCCGGGTAGTCGGCGTTGCCCAGCTCGAAGTTCACCGGCCGGCGTTCGCCCGAGCGCTGCTGGATCCACTCCAGCCACAGCGGCCACCAGCTGCCTTCCTGGCGCTTGGTGTCGTAGTACCAGGCGCGCGGGTCGGAGCTGATCTTGCTGTTCTCGAAGTAGCAGGCCTTGGGGTTGCCCGGCGGGTTGAGGATGCTCTGGATGTGCCCGCTGTTGGACAGCACGAAGCGCGTCTCGCCGCCCAGCAGCTGGGCCGAGCGGTACACCGCGTCCCATGGGGTGATGTGGTCGGTGATGCCGGCGACGTGGAAGTTGTCCACCGCGACCTTCTTCAGGTCGATGGCGCTGCCGTTGACTTCCATGGCGCCGGGACGGGCCAGCGGGTTGTGCTTGAAGAAGTCGAGGAAGTCGCCGTGCAGTGCGGCGGGCAGCCGCGTGTTGTCGTTGTTCCAGTAGAGGATGTCGAAGGCCGGCGGCTGCTTGCCCAGCAGGTAGTTGTTGACCCAGTAGTTCCAGATCAGGTCGTTGGGGCGCATCCAGGCGAATATCTTCGCCATGTCGCGGCCGTCCAGTACACCGTGCTGGTAGGAGCGGCGCTTGCTGCTTTCCAGGGTCTGCTCGTCGGCGAACAGCGCGGCCGGGGTCTCCACCTGGCTGTCCAGCAGGCTCACCAGGTAGGTGGCGCTGGCGACCTTGCGCAGTTGCCGGCGCGCCTGCAGGTGGCCCTGCAGCGCGGCGATGGTCAACCCGCCCGAGCAGGCGCCCATCAGGTTGACGCTGCGGCTGCCGCTGATGGAGCGGCACACGTCGATGGCCTCGTCCAGCGCGGTGACGTAGGTCGACAGGCCCCACTCGCGGTGGCGCGCGTCGGGGTTGCGCCAGCTCACCATGAACAGCTGCAGATTGTTCTTCAGGGCGTACTGGACGAAGCTCTTCTCGGTGGTCAGGTCGAAGATGTAGAACTTGTTGATCTGCGGCGGCACGATCAGCAGCGGCTTGGCATGCAGGTGCTCGCCCATCGGCTTGTACTGGATCAGTTCCAGCACCTCGTTGCGGAATACCACCGCGCCGGGCGTGGTGGCAAGGTTCTGGCCGATCTCGAAGGCGCTGCGGTTGACCTGGCTGGGCATGCCACCGTTGTGCATCAGGTCGTCGAGCAGGTGCTGCGCGCCCTTGAGCAGGCTCTGCCCGCCGGTGTTGAACAGCTCCTTCACCGCCAGCGGATTGAGCAGGGTGTTCGATGGCGAGGCGGCGTCGGAGAGGATCGACAGCAGGAAGCGCGCGCGGGCGCGGTCGTCGCTGTTCAGGTCGCTCTCGTCGACCCAGGCCAGCAGTTGCTTCTGCCACGCCAGGTAGGCCTGCACGGTGCGCCGGTAGAAGGGGTTCAGGCGCCAGGACGGGTCCTGGAAGCGCGCGTCCTGCGGGTTGGGCTGCAGCGGGGAGTCGCCGATCAGCACCTTGCCCACCTCCTTGCCGAAGGCCGCCAGGTGCTTCGCCGAATGGACCGGCCGGCGCACGCCTTGCAGTGCCAGCATGCGCAGGGTGGACAGCATGTCCTTGCCGCGCAGGCCGACCATCGCACTCTGCGCATTCATGTACTCGGTGGGGACGGGGACGCTACCCGGCTCAGCTTTCTCGCGCATGAACAGCACTCCATGAAAGGTCCGACCTGAAAATGGCGACGCAAGGGCTGTACCAGAATCGGGAGACTCCCGTTCCAGACGCCTGCCGCCGGTTCGAGGGGTGTGCACGGGTATCGACGCGAGAGGGCAACTGCCCGAAAACAGGGCAGCGGATCAGCAGTCGGGCTGCCCTGCGGTCACCTTCGCAGGTGGCCGCAGCGCAGGTCCCGAATCAGGCGCTACGTGTCGATACCCGTGAACACGCCTGTTTGTTGTTCGGCTCTTTAAAAAAAGTGCCTGCGCAGCGATCGGTCAAGGCAGGATGCCCACCGACTGTGACGAAGCTGTGATGCTTCAGCTGGCTTTCGGAGCGAAGGGCCGGGGGTGGATGATCGCCCGCTGCCGTTCCTCCTGGAGGAATTTCATGATGATCGGCGCCACGGTTTCCGCGCGGGTCACCAGGAACAGGTGGCCGTCGTCGATCACGTGCAGCTCGGAGTTGGGGATGCGCCAGGCGATCATGCGCATGTTGATCAGCGGGATGATCGGGTCGTCGTCGCCGGCCAGGATCAGCGTCGGCTGACGGATCTTGTGCAGCCAGTGGATGCTGGTCCAGCCAAGGCCGGCGAACAGCTGCCAGTAGTAGCCCATCTTGCCGGACGAGCGCACCTTGCTGGCGAAGGCCATGGCCAGCTTCGGATCGCGGCGGAAGGCGCCGCCGTAGATGTCCGGGGCGATGTGCACCCCATAGGACGGCTGGATATAGCGCCGTGGGCTGGCCATGCGCCAGAGCACCCGCGGCTTGCCCGGCACCATCACCGCACCGGCGGCGGTGGCGGCGAGGATCAGCTTCTTGCAGCGCTCGGGGTAGTCATGGGCGAACTGCTGCGCCAGGGCGCCGCCCCAGGACACACCGATGGCCGTCACCTGGCCATAGTCCAGGTAGTCGAGCATCCGCGCGGCCAGCTTCGCCAGGCCGGGGAAGCGGTACGGCGTGCTGGGCGTGGATGAGCCGCCGACGCCGGGGACGTCGAAGGCGATCACCTCCAGGTCCGGGTCCAGTGCGGCGACGAAGGGGAAGACCAGTTCCAGGTTGGCGCCGATGCCGTTGAAGATCAGCAGCGGCGTCATGTGCCTCTTGCCCGGACGCACGGCGGTACGGATGGTCTGCCCGTCGAGTTCGATGGTGCGGAACTCGAAGGGCTGCGCCGCCGGCGCCTTGCTCGGCAGAATCTCCTCGTCGCTGCGTTTGCTGCGCGCGCGCCGGCTCGTCGGCGCGGCCACTTCCACGGCCTGCGACGATTCTGGGGTGTTGGCGTCGTCCACGGCGCCGGCTTGCGGGAGGAGTTCTGTTTTCATCGTTCGTGTACGTAGGTTCCAGGGGCGGCTTCGCCGGCCGGGTGGGCCTTGTTGCCCAGGGCGGTCGGTGCCTTGCGCGTCTTGCCCGAGCGCTCGGCGAGCCAGTTCTGCCAGTGCAGCCACCAGGAGTCGGCGTGCTTGCTGGCGTTTTCCTGCCAGGCCTTCGGATCGGCCGAGAGTTCAGGGCCGGTCATGAAGCGGGCCTTGGGGTTGCCTGGCGGGTTGAGGATGCTCTGGATGTGTCCGCTGTTGGACAGGATGAATTCACACTTGCCGCCCAGCAGACGAGCGGAGCGATAGCAGGCTTCCCAGGGCGTGATGTGGTCGGACAGGCCGGCCACGCAGTAGAAGTCGCAGGTGATCTGCTGGAGGTCGATCGGCGTACCGCCCACTTCCAGGGCGCCGGCGCGGGTCAGCGGGTTGGTCTTGAACATCTCCACCAGCTCGCCGTGCAGCGCGGCCGGCAGGCGCGTGGTGTCGTTGTTCCAGAACAGGATGTCGAAAGCCGGCGGCTCGTTGCCCAGCAGGTAGTTGTTGACCCAGTAGTTCCATATCAGGTCGTTGGGGCGCATCCAGGCGAACACCTTGGCCATGTCCTTGCCTTCGAGCACGCCGGACTGGTACGAGCGGCGCTTGGCGGCTTCCAGGGTCTTCTCGTCGGCGAACAGGGCGATCTGGGTGTTCATCTCGAAGTCCAGCACGCTGACCATCTGGGTGAAGGCGTGGACCTTCTTCTCGCCCAGGGCTGCGTAGTGACCGAGCAGGGTGACGGTGGTGATGCCACCGGAGCAGGCGCCGAGCATGTTCAGGTCCTTGGCGCCGGTGATGGCCAGGACCGCGTCGATGGCTTCCTTCAGCGCCTCGATGTAGGTGGTCAGGCCCCACTCGCGCTGCGCCTTGGTCGGGTTGCGCCAGCTGACGATGAAGGTCTGCACCTGGTTGCGCAGGCAGAAGCGCGCCAGGCTCTTCTCCGGCGACAGGTCGAAGACGTAGAACTTGTTGATCTGCGGCGGCACCACCAGCAGCGGGCGCTCATGCACGCTCTCGGTGATCGGCTTGTACTGGATGACTTCCAGCACGTCGTTGCGGAACACCACCGCACCTTCGGTCACGGCCAGGTTCTTGCCGACCTCGAAGGCTTCCATGTTGACCTGGCTGGGCATGCCGCCGTTGTTCACCAGGTCCTTGGCCAGATGGGTAAGACCGTCGAGCAGGCTCTTGCCGCCGGTCTCGAAGAAACGTTTGACCGCTGCCGGGTTGGACAGCGTGTTGGTCGGCGCCATGGCCTCGGTCATCAGGTTGATGACGAACTGGCCGCGGCTGATGTCCTGGCTGGACAGGTCGCTGTCGCCGATCCAGGTGTGCAGCTCCTTGCGCCAGGCCAGGTAGGTCTGCAGGTAGCGGCGGTAGAGCGGGTTCTGGCTCCAGGCCGGGTCGTTGAAGCGGCGGTCGTCGTCCGAGGGCTTGAGGTCGGACTTGCCGAGCAGCACGTTCTTCAGCTCGAGGCCGAAATGGGCCACGTGCTTGGCACTGTGGAACGGCTGCTTGACCGCTTGCAGCAGCACCATGCGGGCAGAGGTGAGCAGGTCCTTGCCCTGAATGCCGATCACCGGGCTGAGATTCAGGGTGTTTTCCGCGGCTTGCTGGGGTAGATCGCTGTTGTTCTTCTGGGTCATCGGCGACGCTCCATTGTCCTGAGACACATACTGGCGGGGCTCACCTTTCGTGACGTAGGGCCAAGTACTTCTCGGGGTTGCGGAACGTGGAGAGGGCTCCACGCGATTCATCTACTTGGCGGCATCACTGGAAGTTCAGGAAACCACGCTCTGTGCACTGTAGTTCCGTACATTGCACTGCCTTGGTTACCCGAGTTTCCTTCGCCGCGCAAGCTGGTGCAGCGTGGGCCAACTCCTAGGAGTATGTCGGGAAAAGTTAGAAAACGCGCCCTAGAGCGGGGGCATCTCGCCAAACCCGGGGTGACCGACCTGCACGCAGCAGTCTGCAACGGGAATATTGCAAATGGCGTGCCCTGGAGCGATTGCCCGACGAAGGTTGGTGCGCAGGGGGAGGTGGGGAGGAAAGATCGAACGAGTTGGAGGTGAGGATTTGCCTGATGGCCGGTTCTCACCTTGTAGGAGCGGGCCATGCCCGCGATCGCGCCCACGGGGCGCTCCTACAGGGAAAACCTACAGCATGAGTTTGACGACAGACTCCGACGGATCGCGCGACTTGCCGGCCTTCTCCAGCTGCGCCAGGTAGTCGGCCCACATCTCGTCCTGGCGCATGCACAGCTCGTAGAGGTAATCCCAGGTGAACAGGCCGCTGTCGTGGCCGTCGTCGAAGGTCAGCTTGAGCGCGTACTGCCCGGCCGGCTCCAGGTTGCTCAGGCCGACATTCAGCTTGCCCACCTGCAGCACCGGATTGCCGTGGCCCTGGACTTCCGCCGATGGCGAATGCACGCGCAGGAACTCGGCGGACAGCTCAAAGGACTGTTCCCCGTAGGTCAGCGAAAGCTTCTTCGAGGCCTTGTGCAGCTTGATGGCGGAAGGAATGCGCATGGACGGCTCCTGGACGGCGATTCCGGCATTGTAGCGCCGGCGGAAAAACAACGGGGCGCCCTGAGGCGCCCCGTCGCAGCGATGGAGACCGCTTAGAGGATGTAGCGGGACAGGTCTTCGTCCTGGGCCAGCTCGCCCAGGTGGCCGTTGACGTAGGTCGCGTCGATCACGATGGCCTTGTCGCTGTGCTCGCTGGCGAGGTCGGCGGCATCGAAGGACACCTCTTCGAGCAGGCGCTCGAGCAGGGTGTGCAGGCGACGGGCACCGATGTTCTCGGTCTTCTCGTTGACCTGGAAGGCGATCTCCGCGAGGCGCTTGATGCCGTCGGCGGCGAACTCGATGTCCAGGCCTTCGGTCTTCAGCAGCGCGGTGTACTGCTCGGTCAGCGAAGCGTGCGGCTCGCTGAGGATGCGCTCGAAGTCGCTCGGGCTCAGGGCTTTCAGCTCGACGCGGATCGGCAGGCGGCCCTGCAGTTCCGGCACCAGGTCGCTGGGCTTGGACAGGTGGAATGCGCCCGAGGCGATGAACAGGATGTGGTCGGTCTTCACCATGCCCAGCTTGGTGTTCACGGTGCAGCCCTCGATCAGCGGCAGCAGGTCACGCTGCACGCCCTCGCGGGAGACGTCGGCGCCGCCCACATTGCCGCGCTTGGCGATCTTGTCGATCTCGTCGATGAAGACGATGCCGTTCTGCTCCACCGCTTCCAGGGCGCGGGCCTTGAGGTCTTCTTCGTTGACCAGGCGCTGCGCTTCCTCGTCGCGGATCAGCTTCATGGCCTCGGCGACCTTCAGCTTGCGGCTCTTGCGCTTGCCCTTGCCCATGTTGGAGAACAGGCTCTGCAGCTGGTTGGTCATCTCTTCCATGCCGGGCGGGGCCATGATTTCCACGCCCGAAGGAATGTCGGCGACCTCGATGTCGATTTCCTTGTCGTCCAGCTGGCCTTCGCGCAGGCGCTTGCGGAACAGCTGACGGGTGTTGGAATCCTCGCGTGCCGGTTCGTCGCCGAAGCCGGTGGTGCGCGCCGGCGGCAGCAGGGCGTCGAGGATGCGCTCTTCGGCGGCGTCTTCGGCGCGGTACTTCACCTTCTGCACTTCCTGCTCGCGGAGCATCTTGATCGCGGCATCGGCGAGGTCGCGGATGATCGACTCGACGTCACGGCCGACGTAGCCGACTTCGGTGAACTTGGTCGCTTCGACCTTGATGAAGGGGGCGTTGGCCAGCTTGGCCAGGCGCCGGGCGATCTCGGTCTTGCCGACGCCGGTCGGGCCGATCATCAGGATGTTCTTCGGCGTCACTTCGGCGCGCAGCTCGGCCGGCAGCTGCATGCGCCGCCAGCGGTTGCGCAGGGCGATGGCGACGGCGCGCTTGGCGTCGTCCTGGCCGATGATGTGGCGGTTGAGTTCGTGGACGATCTCGCGGGGAGTCATGGACATTTGACGTGCTACTCCGGAACGACAGCGCTTAGACGGCGCTGTCGAGCTCCTCAAGGGTCAGGTTCTGGTTGGTGAACACGCAGATGGAGCCGGCGATGTTCAGTGCGGTCTCGGCGATCTCGCGGGCGCTCATGTCGTCGCTGCCTTTCTGCAGCAGGGCCAGGGCCGCCGCCTGGGCGAAGCCGCCGCCCGAACCCATGGCGATCAGGCCGTGCTCGGGTTCGACCACGTCACCGTTGCCGGTGATGATCAGCGAGGCATCCTTGTTGGCTACCGCCAGCATGGCTTCCAGACGGCTCAGCGAGCGGTCGGTACGCCAGTCCTTGGCCAGCTCGACAGCGGCGCGCACCAGGTGGCCCTGGTGTTTTTCCAGCTGCTGCTCGAAGCGTTCGAAGAGGGTGAAGGCATCGGCGGTGGCGCCGGCGAAGCCAGCCAGTACTTCACCGTGGTACAGGCGACGGACTTTCTTCGCGTTGCCTTTCATCACGGTGTTGCCCAGGGAAACCTGGCCGTCGCCGCCCATGACGACTTTGCCGTTACGGCGGACAGATACGATGGTGGTCAAGGGTCTTACTCCACACTAGCGGGGCGATGTGCCCGAATGCAGAGTCAGATGGGGACTAGGAAGGCGGGGTTCAAGTCCTGCGCCGGACGAGTAGCGCGCATTTCGCGCGCCGCCCGTCGGCGCAAGCCTTGGAGTAGCTGGGGTTCAGCGGGTCTGGCGCTGCTGTAACAGCAGGTTGCTGAAACCGTTGCCGGCGAGTTGTTTCTGCGCGGCGGAGGCCTTGGCGCGGTCGCCGTAGGGGCCGACCATGACGCGGTACCAGGTTTCGTCGCGGACGGTGCCGGACTCCACGCGGGCGTTCTGGCCCATCATGATGATCTGCGCGCGCAGGTGGTCGGCGTCGGTCTGTTTGCGGAACGAGCCGGCCTGCAGGTAGTACTGGGTGGCGGCCACCGCCGGTGGCGGCGTCGGCTTGGCTGGCGCAGTGTCGCTGGCCGGAGCCTGTGGCAGGGCCTGCTTCTGCGCGCTGGCGACCTGGGTCGCAGGCGGCGTGACGGGCGTTGCCGGTTTGACCACCGCGGGCGGCGGCGGGGTCTGCCCACTCAGCGCCGTCAGGGCGCGCTGGGTGTCGATCTTCTCGGCTTCTTCCTTGGTCGCGACCACGGTCGCCGGCGGCTGCGGCTTGGCCGGCGGCGGCACGGCTTCCGGCGGCACGGCGACTTCCGAGCCCGGCAGCAGGGTGTAGAAGTCGTACTTGGGCTTGACCCCGGTCGGTGCGGCCGGTTGCTGCGGCTGCACGGTGCCAGAGGGCTTGTTGGAGCCGACCACGGTCTTGGGCGCTTCCGGCTTCTCGCGTTTGACGTCGTTGCGACCCGGCTCCAGCTTCATCAGGAACATGATGAAGCCGCCGATGGCGAGGCCTGCGACCAGCCAGACCCAGCCGGGCACCGACGTCTTCTTGGCCGGGGCCTGGTAGCGGCTGGCGCCGCGCTTGGGAGCGGGTTTCTTCTTCGCCATGGGTGCTTACATGCGCTCCAGGGTTTCCAGGCCCAGCAGCTCCAGGCCCTGCTTGAGGGTACGGCCGGTCAGCGCGGCAAGGCGCAGGCGGCTCTCCTGTTGCGCCGGGTCTTCGGCGGTGAGGATCGGGCAGTGCTCGTAGAAGCTGGAGAACAGGCCGGCCAGCTCGTACAGGTAGGCGCAGAGGATGTGCGGGACACCCTTCACGGCGACGTTGTTGAGCAGGTCGGTGAACTGCGCCAGCTGCGCGGCCAGGGCGATTTCCTGCGGTTGTTGCAGGACGATCTTGCCGCCCACTTCGTCGTAGGTCTTGCCCAGCTTGCGGAAGATGCTCGCCACGCGGGTGTACGCGTACAGCAGGTACGGCGCGGTGTTGCCCTCGAAGCTCAGCATCAGGTCGAAGTTGAAGCTGTAGTCGCTGGTGCGGTGCTTGGACAGGTCGGCGTACTTCACCGCGCCGATGCCGACGGCGTGGGCGATCTGGCGCAGGTCCTGCTCGCTGAAATCGGGGTTCTTGCCCTTCACCAGGGTATAGGCGCGCTCTTCGGCTTCGATCAGCAGGTCGATCAGCTTCACGGTGCCGCCGTCGCGGGTCTTGAACGGCTTGCCGTCGGCGCCGTTCATGGTGCCGAAGCCCATGTGCTCCAGGTCCATGCTGGCCGGGACGAAACCGGCGCGGCGGGCGACTTCGAAGACCTGCTGGAAGTGCAGGGCCTGGCGCTGGTCGACGAAGTACAGCACGCGGTCGGAGTGCAGCACCTTGTGGCGGTAGCGCATGGCGGCGAGGTCGGTGGTGGCGTAGAGGTAGCCGCCGCCGGCCTTCTGCACGATCACCGGCAGCGGCTCGCCTTCGGCGTTCTTGAACTCGTCGAGGAACACGCACAGGGCGCCGTCGCTCTCGACCAGCAGGCCCTTGGCGGTCAGGTCGGCCACCACCTGCGCGAGGTCGTCGTTGTAGGCGCTCTCGCCCTTCACGTCGGCCATGGTCAGCTTCACGCCCAGCAGGTCGTAGACCTTCTGGCAGTGCGACAGGGAGATGTCGTTGAAGCGGGTCCACAGGGCGATGCACTTGGGATCGTTGGCCTGCAGCTTCACCACCAGCTCACGGGCGCGGTCGGCGAATTCTGGAGATTCGTCGAAACGCTTCTTGGCGGCGCGGTAGAAGACTTCCAGGTCGTGCAGTTCGGCCTGGGCATCCACTGGTTGTTCTTCCAGGTAGGCCAGCAGCATGCCGAACTGGGTGCCCCAGTCGCCCACGTGGTTCTGGCGGATCACGGTGTCGCCGAGGAACTCCAGCACGCGACTGACGGCGTCGCCGATGATGGTTGAGCGCAAGTGGCCGACGTGCATTTCCTTCGCCAGGTTCGGCGAGGACAGGTCCACCACCACGCGCTGGGCGGCGCCGGCCTTGCGTACGCCGATGTGGCCGTCGGCCAGGGCCTTGTCGAGGCTGGCGGCGAGCCAGGCCTGGTCCTGGAAGAAGTTCAGGAAGCCGGGGCCGGCGATCTCGACCTTGGCCACTTCCGGGCTCTGCGGCAGCGCGGCGACCAGCTTGGTGGCGAGGTCGCGCGGCTTCATGCCGGCCGGCTTGGCCAGCATCATGGCGATGTTGCTGGCGAAGTCACCGTGGGTTCGGTCCTTGGTGTTCTCCACCTGGATGTCGGGCGTCAGGCCGGCCGGCAGGGTGCCGTCTTCGGTGAGGCTGACAAGGGCTTGCTGGATCAGGTGGCGAATCGTGTCTTTCATGGTTTTCTCCGTGCTCGCGTGCATCCGGCGCGCGCGACCGGTTATCGGGCTCAGAACCGCGCATTATCCGTGGCCGGGCATGGCTTGCCAACCGCGGAGCGCTCCTTGTTCAGTCTCGCCGCTGTGCCATCCGTCGCGGCTGATGGAAGTCAATGTAGGACGGATGCGCAAGCCCGGAGGGATTTATCCGTGCGGCGCATCCGTCAGAACAGGTCAATCGGGTCCACGTCCAGCGACCAGCGTACCTGGCGCCCACTGGGCATGCCTTCGAGCGTCTGCAGCCAGGGCGTGAGCAGGCGGTGCAATGGCGCGCGGGCGGTGCTCATCAGCAGCAGCTGCGCGCGGTAGCGGCCGGCACGGCGCTCCATGGGCGCCGGTACCGGGCCGAGGAGGTCGACGTCGTGGCCGAGGGTCGCCTGCAGGCGTTCGGCCTCGGCGCAGGCCTCATCGAGGAAGCCTTCGGCCTGCCCCGGCTTGTGCGCCTCGGCACGCAGCAGGGCGAGGTGCGAGAAGGGCGGCAGGCCGGCGGAGCGGCGCTCGGTGAGGGCCTGGTCGGCGAAGGCGAAGTAGCCTTGCTCGGTGAGCTGCACCAGCAGCGGGTGGTCGGCCAGGTGGGTCTGGATCAGCACGCGGCCCGGCTCCTCGGCGCGTCCGGCCCGCCCGGCGACCTGGACGATCTGCTGGGCCATGCGCTCGCTGGCACGGAAATCGGCGGAGAACAGCCCGCCGTCGGCATCGAGGATCGCCACCAGGGTGACGCGTGGGAAGTGGTGCCCCTTGGCGAGCATCTGCGTGCCGACCAGGATGCACGGCTCGCCCTTATTGATAGTGGCGAACAGGTCGCGCATGGCGTTCTTGCGCGAGGTGCTGTCGCGGTCGATGCGCAGCACCGGGTAATCCGGGAAGAGGATGCGCAGGCGCTCCTCGGCGCGCTCGGTGCCGGCGCCGACCGGGCGCAGGTCCACCGTGCCGCATTTCGGACAGTTGCGCGGCGGCCGCTCGCGGTGGTCGCAGTGGTGGCAGCGCAGCTCGCCGCTGCCCTGGTGCACCGTCATCCGCGCGTCGCAGCGCGGGCACTGGCTGATCCAGCCGCAGTCGTGGCACAGCAGGGTCGGGGCGAAGCCGCGGCGGTTCAGGTAGACCAGCACCTGCTGGCCGGCGGCCAGGGTTTCCTTGATCGAACGCTGCAGCGGCATGGAGATGCCCGAGTCCAGCGGCAGGCTCTTCACGTCCAGGCGGTGGAACTTCGGCTGGTGCGCGCCGCCGGCGCGCTGGGTCAGGCGCAGCAGGCCGTAGCGGCCGCTCTGGGCGTTGTGCAGGCTCTCCAGCGCAGGGGTGGCGGAGCCCAGCAGGATCGGCACGTTCTCCAGCCGCGCGCGCACCATGGCCAGGTCGCGGGCGTGGTAGCGCAGGCCTTCCTGCTGTTTATAGGAAGCGTCGTGTTCTTCGTCGATGATGATCAGCCCCGGATTCTTCAGCGGGGTGAACAGCGCCGAGCGGGTGCCGATGACAATATCCGCCTCGCCATCGCGGGCGGCCAGCCAGGCGTCGAGGCGCTCGCGGTCGGTCAGCGCGGAATGCAGCAGGGCGATGCGCGCGTTGAAGCGGCGCTCGAAGCGGCTCAGGGTCTGCGGGCCGAGGTTGATCTCGGGGATCAGCACCAGCGCCTGCTTGCCGGCTTCCAGGGTCTCGCGGATCAGCTGCAGGTAGACCTCGGTCTTGCCGCTGCCGGTGACGCCAGCCAGGAGGAAGCTGTGGAAACTGCCAAACCCGGCGCGGACGGCCTCGAAGGCGGCGCGCTGCTCGGCGTTCAGCGGCAGTTCCGCCTGCGCCAGCCAAGGGCCGTGGTGCGGCGCCACGCTGTGGACGCGCACCTCCAGCGTGACGAGCCCCTTTTCCTGCAGCAGGTCGAGGCTGTCCTTGTTGATCTGCAGCTGGCTGAGCAGGTCGTGGGCGACGCCGTGGGGATGCTGCTTGAGGATCTTCAGCGTCTCGCGCTGGCGCGGCGCTCGGGCCAGGCGTGGGTCTTCCTCGCGGGCGCCGGGTTCGGCATGCCAGAAGCGCTGCTGGCGCGCCTCGGCCGGGTCGCCCTGGCGCAGCAGGTTGGGCAGTGCCCAGGAAAAGGTATCGCCCAGGCTGTGCTGGTAGTACTGCGCCGTCCAGCGGCACAGCTCCAGCAGGTGCGCCGGCATCGGCGGCTCGCGGTCGAGCACGGCCAGAGCAGGGCGCAGCTTGTCTGCCGGGACCTCGGAGCTTTCCACCTTGTCCACCAGCACGCCGACCATCTCGCGGCGGCCGAAGGGGACGCGCAGGCGCACGCCGGGCTGCAGGCGTGCGACGTCGATCCCGCGCGGAGGCAGGTAATCGAACAGGCGGCGCAGCGGCGAGGGCAGGGCGAGACGCAAGATGGACGGTGACGGCACGCGACGGATTCCGGGGCGGCGGGGAGCGTCGGATGGTAGCATGGGCGATGCGACGGTCGGTCATGCCTGATCTTGCGTTGAAAGCGTTCTCTGGTATGATCCACGCCCTTAATTTCCGTGCGGTGCCCGGTAAAAGATCCCGCCCGCGGTCCTCGATGACCGTGGCTCGGCTTCTGCCAGAGACTGGGTGGCGGCACACCACCGAGAGGAAGAGACCATGAAACCGGAAATCCATCCCGCGTACGAAGACATCGAAGCTACCTGCAGCTGTGGCAACGTGATCAAGACCCGTTCCACCCTGTGCAAGGGCATTCACCTGGACGTCTGCTCCGAGTGCCACCCCTTCTACACCGGTAAGCAGAAAGTTCTGGACACCGGCGGCCGTATCGACCGCTTCAACCAGCGCTTCGCCATGTTCGGCGGCAAGAAGTAAGATCGATTTCCGGGAAAGGCCCACGATGGTTTTTCACGGTAATTCGAAAAAGGCGTCCCTCGTGGGCGCCTTTTTTATGGCCGTCCTTTTTTCCCTGGACGCCAGCGCCGCTGCCTGCCCGAAGCCTTCGTCGCCGGAAACGGTGCGCGTGGCGCGGGTGGTGGACGGCGACACGCTCAAGCTCGCCGACGGCCGCAGCGTCCGCCTGATCGGCGTCAATGCCCCGGAACTGGCCCATCACGGCCGCTCCGAGGAAGCCTTCGCGGTCGCCGCCCAGCGCCGTCTGCAGCAACTGGTGGCTGCCAATGACGGCGAGGTCGGCCTGGTTGCCGGCCAGCAGGGCAAGGACAAGTACGGCCGCACCCTGGCCCACGCCTATGACGCCCACGGCAACAACCTCGAATCCCGCCTGCTCGCCGAAGGCCTGGGCTACCTTGTAGCTATCGCCCCCAACACCGACCTTACCGTCTGCCAGCAGGCTGCCGAGCGGCAAGCCCGCAGCGCCGGACTCGGTCTGTGGAAGCGCTCTCCGGTACAGACGGCGGAACAACTTCACGAAAGCGGATTCGCAGTGGTTCGCGGACGGGTCGAGCAGGTACAACGCAATCGCGGCGGGCTGTGGATCGATCTCGATGGCCCGCTGGTGCTGCGGATCGAGGCGAGACTCGTGAAGCGTTTCGACGATGCAACCCTGCGCGATCTCAAGGGTCGACAGGTAGAGGCGCGCGGCTGGGTCATCGACCGCGCCGAGCGTGGTGGCGTGAAACCCGGACAGGCGCGCTGGATGCTGCCTGTGACCGACCCGGCGATGATGGAGGTATTGCCATGAGCTTGCGCTCGTTCGGAATTCTGGCCCTGCTGGCGCTGCTGAGCGTCCTCGGCGGCTGCGCCACCAACCCGGCCACCGGCAAGTCCGACTTCGTGATGATGAGCGAGCAGAGCGAGCTGGAGATGGGGCAGAAGTACAGCCAGCAGATCGCCCAGCAGTATCCGCGCTATGAAGACGGCAAGCTGCAGGCCTACGTCCAGCAGGTCGGCGAGCGGGTTGCCCGCGCCAGCGACCGGCCCAACCTGCAATATCACTTCACCGTCATCGACACACCCGACATCAACGCCTTCGCCCTGCCCGGCGGCTACATCTATATCCACCGCGGGCTGATGGCCTACCTGGGCTCCGAAGCGGAGCTGGCCGCGGTACTCGGCCACGAGGTCGGCCACGTCACGGCCCGCCATAGCGTGCGCCAGCAGAGCCAGTCCAGCGCCTGGAGCATCCTCGGCCAGGCCGTGGCCATTGGCACCGGTGTCGGCGCCGCCGCCGACCTCACCAACGTGCTCGGCACCGCCTTCGTGCGCGGCTATGGCCGTGACATGGAGCTGGAGGCCGACGG
This sequence comes from Pseudomonas sp. LABIM340, assembly GCF_040017195.2. Taxonomy (NCBI): domain Bacteria; kingdom Pseudomonadati; phylum Pseudomonadota; class Gammaproteobacteria; order Pseudomonadales; family Pseudomonadaceae; genus Pseudomonas; species Pseudomonas sp. LABIM340. The sequence continues at coordinate 499,588 of NZ_CM200227.1, forward strand.
CCTGGGCGCCAAGTACCTGGCCCGTGCGGGCTATGACCCGACCGCCATGATCCAGGTGGTGCGGGTGCTGAAGAACCAGGAAGATTTCGCCCGCGACGAGGCTGCGCGCAAGGGCCAGGCCGCCCAGCCGGTCGGCTACCACGGGCTGTTCGACACCCACCCGGACAACGACCAGCGCCTCAAGCAGGTCATCGGCCCCGCCCAGACCCTGGCCGCCAACAGCCAGCACGAGATCGGCGCCGAGCGCTACCTGAAGGCCATCGACGGCATGCCCTTCGGCGACTCCGCCTCCAGTGGCGTGCGTCGCGGGCAGAGCTTCTACCACTCGGAACTGGACTTCACCCTGACCTACCCGTCGGGCTGGGGCATTCTCAACCAGCCGACCGCGCTGGTGGGCTACACCGCCGACCAGCAGGCCTACATCGGCATGAAGCTGGTGCCCCGCGACGGCCAGCTGACCCCGGCGGAGTACCTGCGTAAAGGCGCTGGCGGGCGGTTATCGAACGAAGAAAGTTTCCAGCAGGCCGGCCTGGATGTCGCCACCGGTGTAGTGCCCGGTTCGCCGGCCCGCCGCGCCGCGGTGATCTACCAGAAGGACCACGCCTACCTGTTCATCGGTGTGGTCAAAGGTCGCGCCTCTCTGGAGAGCGAAGACGACCACTTCATGCAGGTCATCCGCAGCTTCCGGCCGATGCGCGCGGATGAACAGAAATACGCGCAACCGCGCCGGATCGCCGTCATTCAGGTCAAATCCGGGCAGACTGTCGAGCAGTTCGCGAAGGCGGAATCCGGTCCGGAATCTGACTCGATAAATCGTATACGTTTATTGAATGACTTGTATCCAACTGGTCAGCCAAAAGCTGGCGACTGGCTGAAAGTCGTACGCTAGAGGTCTTGACAGCGGGGGCTTGGGCTACCTTGGCAGGTGCGGGGTTTGTGCGTATGCTCGGACCCCCGTCTGTCCAACAAGCAACAAAAGCGGAAGTGCCCAAATGTCTGATCTCAAGACCGCTGCCCTCGAATATCACGCCCAACCCCGCCCCGGTAAACTGAGCGTCGAGCTGACCAAGCCGACCGCCACCGCCCGCGACCTGTCGCTGGCGTACAGCCCGGGCGTTGCCGAGCCGGTGCGCGAAATCGCGCGTGATCCGGAACTGGCCTTCAAGTACACCGGCAAGGGCAACCTGGTCGCGGTCATTTCCGACGGCACCGCCATTCTCGGCCTGGGCAACCTCGGCCCGCTGGCCTCCAAACCGGTCATGGAAGGCAAGGGCGTGCTGTTCAAGCGCTTCGCCGGTGTCGACGTGTTCGACATCGAAGTCGACGCCGAGAGCCCGCAGGCCTTCATCGATACCGTCAAGCGCATTTCCATCACCTTTGGCGGCATCAACCTGGAAGACATCAAGGCACCCGAGTGCTTCGAGATCGAGCGCGCGCTGATCGAACAGTGCGACATCCCGGTCTTCCACGATGACCAGCACGGCACCGCCATCGTGACCGCCGCCGGCATGCTCAACGCGCTGGAAATCGCAGGCAAGAAGCTGGAAACCGCGAAGATCGTCTGCCTGGGCGCCGGCGCCGCCGCCATCTCCTGCATGAAGCTGCTGGTGAGCATGGGCGGCAAGGTCGAGAACATCTACATGATCGACCGCCAGGGCGTGATCCACGCCGGCCGCAACGACCTGAACCAGTACAAGGCCGTGTTCGCCACCGAGACCGACAAGCGCACCCTGGCTGACGCCCTGGAAGGTGCCGACGTATTCGTCGGCCTGTCCGGCGCCAACCTGCTGAGCCCGGACGACCTCAAGCGCATGGCGCCGAACCCGATCGTCTTCGCCTGCTCCAACCCGGACCCGGAAATCAAGCCGGAACTGGCGCACGCCACCCGCGACGACGTGATCATGGCCACCGGCCGTTCGGACTACCCGAACCAGGTCAACAACGTACTGGGCTTCCCCTTCATCTTCCGCGGTGCCCTGGACGTACGCGCCACCCGCATCAACGAAGAGATGAAAATCGCCGCCGCCCTGGCCCTGCGTGACCTGGCCAAGCTGCCGGTACCCAAGGACGTGTGCGACGCCTACGGCGTGAGCGCCATCGAGTTCGGCCGCGAGTACATCATTCCGAAGCCGATGGACAAGCGCCTGATCACCGTCGTTTCCGACGCCGTGGCCAAGGCTGCCATCGAGACCGGCGTGGCGACCCTGCCGTATCCGAAGCACTACCCGCTGCAGTCGGTGGAAGACGTCTTCAAAGGCTGATTCCGTCTGATCTGAAAAACCCCGCCTTGGCGGGGTTTTTCTTTTTCTCCTGAAGGAAACGAAGAGTTACCGATTAATGACTGAAGGCAGCGGCCTTCAAAACGTACCGGTCTATCCTTCCCCGCTCATGCATTGACGCGTCCGCTGCCCTGGAGCGGGCCGGGCGCATGGGGGAACATCATGAATCGGACTTTGCTGGCAGTCGCCACGCTGGCGGCCAGCGCCGCGCTCATCGGTTGCGCAGGGGCACCGCAAATGAGCTGGGACCGGGTGGGGGATTCCGCGCAGCGCGCCGTTACCAGCGCCGACGTCTGGGCCCCGGTGGCCGGTGCGGCGGTGATTGCCGCGGGCGGCTGGGACCACAAGTGGCAGAAGTCGGCGAGCAACCACGACTGGTTCTTCGGCGGCGACGCCAACCAGGCGGCAGACCGCATGCTCAACCTCGCCACCGGCCTGAGCGTGGTCACCGCTCTGGTGGCTTCGCCCAAGGACGTGAGCAGCGAGGAGAAGTGGAGCTGGCGCGGGCGCAACCTGACGCTGCTGGCGGCGGATCGCTACGCAGTGACCGGCTTCGTCGAGGAAGCCAAGGAATGGTCCGGGCGCGAGCGGCCGGACGGGATTCCCGATGACTCCTTCCCGTCCAAGCACACTGCCGTGACGGCTGTACACACCAGTTTCACCCGTCGCAACCTGGACTACATCGACATGGACCCGACCTGGCGCTACACCGCCAAGGCCGGGCTCTACACCCTCGACGGGCTGACCGCGCTGTCGCGCGTGGAAGGTGACAAGCACTATCCCACCGATGTGCTGGTGGGGATGGCGGTGGGCAACTTCTTCGCCAACTTCACCTACAACCTGTTCCTCGAAGGCCCGGAAAGCGAGCGCTACAACGTGACCGTGGTGCCGGAAACCGGCGGCGGGATGAGCCTGCGCGCGGCGATGCTGTTCTGAGGTTGGCGCGACGCCGTGGGCAGCGTCTAGTCTTGAAAGCTTCTCTCTGGACGACAACCCCGATGCCGTTGCGCCTGCTGCTGATTCTCTTGTTCCTGTGCGTTACCAGCGCGGCGCGGGCCGGGGAAGTGCTGCGCATCGCCGCGGACCGCTGGCCGCCCTACGCGGACCGCCAGTTGCCCGGCAACGGCGTGGCGGTGCACCTGGTGCAGGCGGCGCTCAAGCGCGCCGGTTACGCCAGTGAGTACATCGAAGTGCCCTGGCCGCGCGTGCTGCACGGCGTGGCGAATGGCGAGTACGACCTGGTGGCGGATGCCTGGTATTCGCCGGAGCGGGAAGCCTTCGCCGTGTACTCCGAGCCCTACCTGGTCAACCGCGTGCGCCTGATCAAGCGCCAGGGCTCGCCCATCACCTTCGCCAGGCTGGCCGATCTCTACCCGTACCGCATCGCCATGGTGCGCGGGTATGCCTATTCCGAGGCGTTCAACAACGATCCGAAACTGCAGCGGGTGCCGGTGTTCAGCTTCGTCAACGCGGCGCTGATGCTGCAGGCCGGGCGGGTGGACCTGACGCTGGAAGACGAGATCACCGCGCGGGTGCACTTCAATGGCGACCTTGCCGACCTCAAGGGCCAGCTGGAATTCCTGCCGGTGCCGCTGACCGAGAATGGCCTGCACATTCTGGTCGGCCGGCATGTGCCCGACCACGCGGCGATCATTGCGGCGTTCAACAAGGCGATCCGCGAGATGCACGAGGACGGTAGCTACGACGAGCTGATGCGCGAGCATGGGCTTTAGCGGTCGCTGTGTTCCCTTGCCGGAGCGCCTCAGGCGGCTTCGATCTGTTCCGCGCCGAGGTCCTTCTTCAGCAGGTGCGCCGCCAGGGTGCGCAGCGGCGTGAGCTGTCGGCAAATGAGTGCCAGCTGGGTCTGCACCAGCCGGTGGGCGTCGTCCTGTTCCTCGGGCAGCTCTTCCAGGCGCTTGGCCAGCGCGTCTTCCTCGTCGCTGTAAATAGCCACCGCGCGTCGCTCGTTGAGCCGCGCAGCGATGTCGTCGAGGCTGCTGGTCAGGCGTTCGGCGGCCTCGGCGATGAGGTCGTCGTTAACATCCGGCGGCAGCTGGTTGCGGTGCGCGCCGAGGGCGGAGAGGTAGCTGAGCAGGGTGTGCGACAGCACCAGGAAGCGGAAGCCGATCTCTGCGTCCTTACGGAAGTGGCCGGGCTCCAGCAGCATGTTCGACAGCGTGGTGGAGAGCGTCGCGTCGGCGTTGTGCGCGTTGCGCCGGGCGGTGCGGTAGGCGAGGTCGTCGCGCTTGCCGTTGGCGTACTGCTGCATGATTTCCCGCAGGTAGCGGCTGTTGCAGGCCAGGGTGCCGCCGACCAGGCGGTGCAGGCTGCGCCCGTGCCAGTCGGGCAGGACCAGGAACACCGCGATGCCGGCGATCAGCGCGCCGAGCAGGGTATCGAACAGGCGCGGCAGGATCAGCCCGTAGCCGTCGCCCACCTGGTTGAAGCAGAACAGCACCAGCAGGGTGATCGCCGCCGTTGCCAGCGTGTAGCGAGTGCTCCGCGTGGCGAAGAAGGCGACCCCGGCAACCACCGCCAGCAGCGACTGGATCAGTGGGTTGGGGAACAGGTCGATCAGTGCCCAGCCGGCCACCAGGCCGACCAGCGTGCCGAGAATCCGCTGCACCATGCGGATGCGCGTGGCGCCGTAGTTCGGCTGGCAGACGAACACCGTGGTGAGCATGATCCAGTAGCCCTGGGTCGGGTGGATCAGGTGCAGCATGCCGTAGCCGGCGGCCAGTGCCAGCGACAGGCGCAGGGCGTGGCGGAACAGCAGCGAGGTCGGCGAGACCTGCAGGCGGATGCGCTCCAGCGCGTCCTTGAATGAGCGTGGCGAGCGGTCCAGCAACGTGCTGTCCTGCTCGTCGTCGAGCATGTCGGGGTTGCTCGCGCCGCTGAGCTTGCGGTCCAGGGTGGTGAGGTTGGCCGCCAGCGCGCCGAGGGAGCGCAGCAGCCCGCGCCAGGCCGGGTTGCCCTGCTGGCGCAGGTACTCCAGCGAGGCGTTGAGGTCGGCCAGGGCCAGTTCGCTGTCGTTGTAGTCGAACGGATGGCGCAGTTGGATCGCCTTTGCCAGCGCCTTGCACGCCTTGCCCTGCTGGTTGAGCAGGCGCTGGCAGCGGAACAGCACGTCGCTGTGGAAGAAGGCTTCGGCCAGCTGGTTGTACGGGTAGTGCGAGGAGCTGGCGCGCTCGTGGACGTCCTGGGCGATGAAGTAGAGCTTCAGGTAACGGCTGATCTTCGGGCTCGGCCTGCCGTGGGACAGGCGCGCGAGGATGGTTTCCTTGGCCTGGTTGAGCGCCACCACGACCCGCCCGTTCTGCCGCGCCAGCGCCAGGCGCTGGGCTTCAACGTCGAGCTGGCGCAGCGGCTCCAGCAGCGTCGACTTGATCTTCAGGTACTCGCCCAGCTCGAGGAACAGCTTCGCCAGGCTCTGCTGCACCGGCTGGTTGGCGAACAGCGCGTTCCACAGCACCGAGAGCAGCCCGTACCAGCCGGCACCGGCCACCAGCAGCAATGGTTCGCGCCAGAAGTCGGTGGGTGTGCCGCCGCGCTGGTCGACGCCGATCATGGTGTAGATCGACAGGATCAGGGTCGCCGAGGCAATTGCCGCATATCGCTCGCCGAGGGCGCCGAGCAGGGTCATGGCGAAGGTCGAGAGCGCGAGGCCGGCAATGAACAGGGGCGGGTAAGGGAACAGCAACTCCACGGCCAGCGCGGCGATGGTGAAGCACGCCAGGGTCACCAGCAGCGCCTGCAGGCGGCCCAGCCAATGGTCGTCGGTTTCCGCCAGGGCGCTGGCGATGACCCCGAGGAACAGCGGGATCACCAGTTCCGGCCGACCCTGCAGCCAGCACGCGAGCATGACCCCGCTGAGGGCGACGAACACTCGCAGGCTGTAGGCGAACTTGTCCAGCGCCCAGAGGCGCCGCAGAGACTGGAGCAGTGGGGAGGAGAGCATGCGCGTGCGGGACTTCCGGGTGTCTGCCGCTCAGACTAGCGGATCGCCTGCCACGCTGCTATCGCGAGCGCGACAGACCTTGGTGTTGGTGGCGTCGAGTGCGGGAGCCCGCACCGCAGCTCCCTGCAGGAGCGTGCCATGCGCGCCGCTCCTGTGCAGGGGGATTGTCGTCAGAGGATGCGCGCCTTGAACGAGCGGCCCTTGATCTTGCCTTCGTTGAAGTGCTTCAGCGCCTGCTTGGCGATGTCGCGTTCCACGGCGACGAAGGCCTGGAAGTCGAAGATGGCGATCTTGCCGACCTGGGTGCCCTTGAGCCCGGCGTCGCCGGTCAGCGCACCAAGGATGTCGCCGGGGCGCAGCTTGTCCTTGCGCCCGCCGGCGATGGCCAGGGTGGTCATCGGCGGCAGCAGCGGGGTGTCGTTGGCCTTGAGGAAGTCGATGCGCTCCCAGTTCAGCGGCGCGCCCTGCAGGTCTTCGATGGCCTGCGCGCGGTTGGCTTCGGCGGGGGTGACCAGCGATAGCGCCAGGCCCTTTTCGCCAGCACGACCGCTGCGGCCGATCCGGTGAATGTGGATCTGTGCATCGCGCGACAGTTCGACGTTGATCACCGCTTCCAGCGCGGCGATGTCCAGACCGCGCGCGGCCACGTCGGTGGCCACCAGCACGCTGCAGCTGCGGTTGGCGAACATGGTCAGCACCTGGTCGCGCTCGCGCTGTTCCAGATCACCGTGCAGCGCGAGTGCGGAAATCTTGCGGGCGTTGAGTTGCTCGACGACTTCCATGCACTGCTGGCGGGTATGGCAGAAGGCGACGCAGGATTGCGGGCGGAAATGCTGAAGCAGGCGGACGACGGCATCGAGACGCTGCTTGGGATCGATCTCGTAGAAGTGCTGCTCGATCTGGCTGTCATCGTGCAGCGCTTCCACTTCCACGCGCTCGGGGTTCTTCAGGAATTTCGCCGCCAGCTGGCCGATGCCGTCGGGATAGGTGGCGGAGAACAGCAGCGTCTGCCGGCGCGCCGGCGCCTGGCCGATGATGTCGGCGATGCTGTCGTAGAAGCCCATGTCGAGCATGCGGTCGGCTTCGTCGAGCACCAGGGTGTTCAGGCCATCGAGCTTCAGGGTGCCGCGGCGCAGGTGTTCCTGGATGCGACCGGGCGTGCCGACCACCACGTGGGCGCCGTGCTCCAGCGAGCCGATCTGCGGGCCGAAAGGCGTGCCGCCGCAAAGGGTCAGTACCTTGATGTTGTCGGCGGCGCGGGCCAGGCGGCGAATCTCCTTGGCCACCTGATCGGCCAGCTCGCGAGTCGGGCACAGCACCAGCGCCTGGCAGCCGAAGTAGCGCGGATTCAGCGGGCTGAGCAGGCCGATGCCGAAGGCGGCGGTCTTGCCGCTGCCGGTCTTGGCCTGGGCGATCAGGTCGCGCCCCTTGAGGATCGCCGGCAGGGCAGCGGCCTGGATCGGCGTCATCTCGCGATAGCCGAGAGAGTCGAGGTTGGCCAGCAGGTCGGCCGACAGCGCGAGGCTGGAAAATGCAGAGGTGGTCACGAAGGGAGCCCGGGTGAATCCATTGGCCGCGCAGTGTAGCAGGAGAGCACCCCCGGCAGGGCTGAGAAGCTGGTATGGCAAGGCTTTGCGGCCGCTCGTCCGAATTACCCGAAGCGCCTGGATCGGGTTTTTCCAAGAGATTCGCTTTCCGCAGATTTTTGTCGTAGAGTTTCCGCACTGTGTTTGCATGGGTCGCCGTCGATCGTGACCTGATGCGGTCGGTTATTCCACCCCGTCCTGCTCGACTCCTTGTAACTCCTTGCAACTCAGTTCCTGGCCATTCGTGGCTAATTTCAAAAATACGTTCCAAGGAGAACACCATGTCGAATCGTCAGAACGGCACCGTCAAGTGGTTCAACGAGACCAAAGGCTACGGCTTCATTACCCCGGAAAGCGGCCCGGACGTGTTCGTACACTTCCGCGCCATTGAAGGTACCGGCTTCAAGACCCTGGCCGAAGGCCAGAAGGTCACCTTCGAAGTCGTGCAGGGCCAGAAAGGCATGCAGGCCGAGCGCGTACAGGTAGCCTAAGCGCTTCCTGGCGTCAGCCAAGAAACCCCGGGTGGAAACATCCGGGGTTTTTTATTGCCTATGTTCTGATTGCCTATAGTGTCGCCATCGATTTACCGGAGCCGCCATCCATGCCATCGCCCGCCTTCCGCCTGCTGCTCGCCGGCCTGCTCTTCTCGGGCAGTGCCCTTGCCGCTGACGCGCCCGCACAGCCCACGACCTGGGGCTGGGTGGAAACGCTCATGCTGATGCCCGAGCAGGCGCCGCTCAAGGCCAAGCTGGACACCGGCGCGCAGACCTCGGTGATGGACGCGCGCAACATCGTCCGGATCAAGAAGAACGGTGAACGCTGGGTGCAGTACGACGTGATGCTCACCGATCCGGCCACCGGCAAGGAAGAGCGCCTGCCCTTCGAGCGGCGCGTCGAGCGCGTGCTCAAGTTCAAGAACGAGAGCGGCGTCGAGCGCAGCCCGGTGGTGCTGATGGACGTGTGCCTGGGCGGCAAGGTCTACCGCGAGCAGTTCACCCTGCGCGATCGCCAGACCCTGGATTACCCGGTACTGCTCGGCCGTCGCACCCTGGAGCACCTGGGCGCGGTGGACGCCTCGAAGACCCAGACCGTCGCGCCCACCTGCAAGCCCTGATCAGTGCTCGTCGACGCCATGCTCCGGCTCGACCCGGCGTGGCGTGGTGCGGCCGTCGTCGGAGTTGAGCTGGAAGAAGATCGCCGCCGCCAGCATCGAGAGAATGCCGACGCTGAAGTAGGTCGCGTGGAAGGCTGACAGCACGTCGCCCTGCGCACTTTCCTGATCGCCGTTGAAGCCGCCCAGCAGCGCCGCCGCGCAGGCGATGCCCATGCCGATGGACAACTGCATGACCACCGAGAGTAGGCTGTTGCCGGCGCTGGCGTTGTCGTCGCGCAGGTCGATCAGGGACAGGGTGTTCATCGCGGTGAACTGCAGCGAGTTGATCCCGCCCAGTACCGCCAGTTGCACCAGCAGCAGTGCATAGGGAGTGTTCTGGTCCACCAGGCCGAGGCTGGCGATCATCGCGCCCAGCAACAACGTGTTGCCGACCAGCAGCTTGCGGTAACCGAACAGGTCCAGCAGCGGTCGCGCCAGCGACTTGATCACCATGGCCGCCAGCGCCATCGGGATCATGGTCATACCCGCCCGTGACGGCGAGAAGCCCAGGCCGATCTGCAGCAGCAGCGGCGTGAGGAAGGGCAGGGAGCCGCTGCCCAGTCGCGCGAACAGGTTGCCCAGGACGCCTACGGCGAAGGTTCGCGTGGCGAACAGCGAGGGCGGGAACAATGGCGCTTCGATACGCAGTGCGCGCAGCCAGTACGCCGCCAGCAGCACCAGCCCGCCCACCAGCAGCAGGACCACGCGTACGTGGGGCATGTGCAGTTCGCCCAGGCCCTCCAGGGCGATGGTGATCAGCACCATGGCGCCGCCGAACAGCAGGAAGCCAATCGAGTCGAAGCGCGTTGCGCGCACGCCGTGCAGGTCCGGCATCAGACGCAGGGCGACGATGAAGCCGACCAATCCCACCGGCAGGTTGATCAGGAAGATCCAGTGCCAGCTGGCGTACTCCACCAGCCAGCCGCCCAGGGTCGGGCCAGCCAGCGGACCGAGCAGGCCGGGAATGGTGACGAAACTGAGGATGCGCACCAGCTCCGTGCGTGGGTATACGCGCAGGATCACCAGGCGCCCCACCGGCATCATCAGCGCACCGCCGATACCCTGCACCACGCGGGCGCCGACCAGGGCGCCGAGGCTGGGCGAGAGCGCGCAGAGCAGCGAGCCGAGGCTGAACAGGAAGATCGCGAAGAGGAACACCCGGCGCGTGCCGAAGCGGTCGGAAATCCAGCCGGAGGAGGGGATCAGCAGCGCCACGGTGAGCAGGTAGGCGATCACCACGCCCTGCATGCGCAGCGGGTCCTCTTCCAGCGAGCGAGCCATGCTCGGCAGGGCGGTGTTGAGGATGGTGCCGTCCAGGGCCTGCATGAAGAAGGCGATGGCCACCAGCCAGGGCAGCAGGCGAGCCACGCGGGGCGTGAGGATGAAGGGTTCGCTCATGGTCGGTCCGTCGGGCGGGGATGGCTCTAGCTTAGGGAATCTTTGCCGATCGCGGGAAAAAACGCCGCGGTTGCGGTGAGACGATTCTCCCTCGTCGCCAGCCGGAGTGATTGGACGAATGGCCTTTCGTTGCCGGCAAGCCAGGAGTTCCCCGGCGCAGCCTCACGACGTCGGTCATTCACGACCCTGTGAACGGGGCGCATTTTTCCTCCGCTGCGCCTCCCAGGGCGGAACAATGGCCCTGGCTCCCGGTCGATATAGCGTCCGGACCCCCCAGGAGACAGCGATGTCCATCAAACCCCGCGTCACCCTCGCACTGGCTGCCCTGCTGGCGGCTTCCTCCGCGTTTGCCTTCAACCTGGGCGATGCCGCCAAGGCGGTGTCCGGCGCGACCGGCGCCGACACCTCGCGGGTGGCTTCCACGCCACAGACCAGCGGCCTGCTCGGCGCCCTGACCGGCCAACTTGGCGTCAGTGACGAACAGGCGCTCGGCGGTACCGGCGCGCTGCTGGGCCTGGCGAAGAACAAACTGAGCACCGCCGATTATTCGCAGCTGGCGAAGACCGTCCCCGGCCTCGACAAACTCACCGGTAGCAATGCCCTGGGCGGCCTTGGCGGCCAACTCGGCGACCTGGGTGGCGGCGCCTCCAGCGGCCTGCTGGGCAACGTCAGCAGCATGGGCGATGTGAGCAAGGCGTTCGGCGCGCTGGGCATGGACCAGGACATGACCGGCAAATTCTCCAGCGTGCTGCTGGATTACCTCGGCAAGCAGGGCCTGAACAGCAACCTGCTCGGCACCCTGGGCAGCCTCTGGGGCACCGGCGCCTGATATCCGCCGGCCGGCGCGGAACCGCCGCGCCGCGCTCCGGTCCTATCGACGATCCGGCCCCGTCCTGGGGCCGGACATCCGTTTTCCGGAGCCGTCGATGCCCACCCGTTCCGTCGTCTTCCTGGCTGCCGCCTGGCTGGCCGCTTCCCCCGTGTTCGCCGCTACCTTCACCGACACCAGCGAGCCCGTTGCCGAGACTCAGAGCGTGCCGCCGGCCGCCAATGCGCTGCTGGGCAACCTCACCAGGCAACTGGGTGTCAGCGAGCAGCAGGCCATCGGCGGTACCGGCGCCCTGCTGGGGCTGGCGATGAACAGCCTGAAGGACACCGACACGGCGCAACTGCAGAAATCCCTGCCGAACCTCGACCAGCTCGCCGGCAACAGCTCGCTGGGCGATCTGGGCGGTGCGCTGGGTGGTTTCGGCGGGCTGGGCAACGCCGCGGCGCTGCTGGGCGGGATCAACAACCTGCAGGACGTGGACCAGATATTCGGCGTGCTGGGCATGGACCAGTCGATGATCGGCCGCTTCGCCGGGGTGATCCTCGACTACTTCACCGAGCAGGGCCTGAGCAGCCAGCTGCTGGGGACGCTCGGTGGCCTCTGGGGCACGCCGGCGGCCCCGCTGACGCCGGCTGCGCCGGTCGCCGGGCGGGGCGCGTAAGCCGCGTCAGAACTCCTGGCGCAGCTGTTCGATGCGCGCATCCTTCTGTTCCCACAGCTGCGACACCCAGTGCTGCACGTACTGGCGGAATTGTGCATCGTTCTCATAGTCGCCCTGCCACAGCGCGGGGTCGATCTCGCGCGCCTGGATGTCGACGATGACCCGCGGTACGCGTCCGCACAGCAGGTCCCAGAAGCCCGGTCGCGGGCCCTTCGGGTAGACCAGGGTGACGTCCAGCAGGGTATCGAGCTGCTCACCCAGCGCGGCCAGCACGAAGGCCACGCCGCCGGCCTTGGGGCGCAGCAGGTTCTGGTAGGGCGACTGCTGCTGGGCCTGCTTGGCCGGGGTGAAGCGCGTGCCTTCGAGGTAGTTCACCACGGTCACCGGCATGCGCTTGAACTTCTCGCAGGCGGCCCTGGTGATTTCCAGGTCCTTGCCCTTGAGCTCCGGGTGCTTCTCCAGGAAGGCCTTGCTGTAGCGCTTCATGAAGGGGTAGTCGAGTGCCCAGAAGGCCAGGCCGAGGAAGGGCACCCAGATCAGCTCCTTCTTCAGGAAGAACTTGAAGTAGGGCGTCTTGCGGTTGAAGGCCTGCACCAGCGCCGGAATGTCGACCCAGGACTGGTGGTTGCTGATCACCAGGTAGGAGGTGTCGCCGCGCAACTGGGCGGCGCCGCGGATGTCCCAGACGGTCGGGGTCATCAGGGCGAAGATGGCCTTGTCGATCTCCGCCCAGGTCTCGGCGATCCACATCACCCCGCGCGAGCAGGCGTCCTTCGCGGCCTGGCCGGGGATGACCAGCTTGAGCAGCGCGATCAGCAGCATCGGCCCGATCAGGATCAGGGTGTTGAGCAACAGCAGGAGGCTGGCGATGACGCCTTTGACTGCCGGCATGGGGTCCATTCCTTGTGCGACGGTGGCGCGGCCATGATACGCAGACAATTGTTCCCGCCCAAGCTGCGCGGGTATGGCGAACCAATGGCCGCCGTGCTAGTCCTATGCGACGTAATCCACCCCGGAGATTTTGCGTGAAACGCGCCCTTGCTCTGCTTACCCTCATCGCACTGCCCGGCCTCGCCCTGGCCGCCGAGACCAAGCTCTACGGCCGCTACGAATGGGTCAGCCTGCCCGAGCTGAACCAGACCCTGCAGGCCAAGATGGACACCGGTGCCTACACCTCCTCGCTGTCGGCCAAGGACATCCAGATCTTCCAGCGTGACGGCGAGGACTGGGTGCGCTTCAAGCTGGCCACCAAGGACGGCGGCGACTCGGTGTACGAGCACAAGCTGTCGCGCATCTCGAATATCAAGAACCGCTCCGACGGTGCCGGCGACGAGGACGAGGAAGCTTCCACCCCCGGCCTCAGCCAGCGCCCGGTGATCGAGCTGCCGGTGTGCCTGGGCGGCGACCAGCGCACCATCGAGGTCAACCTCACCGACCGCAGCCACTTCAACTACCCGTTCCTGATGGGCGCCAAGGGCTTGCGCAAGTTTCACGTCGCCGTCGACTCGGGCGAGCGCTTCGTCGCCGGCAAGCCGAACTGCTCCTGATCCTTCATTGACGCGGCGCGGGGCATGATGGACCCTTCCGGAACTTTCCCGGGAATCGGAATCCCATGCCCCACATCCTCATCGTCGAAGATGAAGCCGCCATCGCCGACACGCTGCTCTACGCCCTGCAGGCCGAGGGTTTCGAGACCACCTGGCTGAACCTCGCCGGCCTTGCGCTGGAACGCCTGCAGCGCGACGCATTCGACCTGGTCATCCTCGACGTCGGCCTGCCCGACATCAGCGGCTTCGAAGCCTGCAAGCAGCTGCGGCGCTTCTCCGAGGTGCCGGTGATCTTCCTCACCGCGCGCAACGCCGAGATCGATCGTGTGGTGGGCCTGGAGATCGGCGCCGACGACTATGTGGTCAAACCCTTCAGCCCACGCGAAGTTGCCGCGCGGGTGAAGGCCATCCTCAAGCGCACCGCGCCGCGCGAAGCGCTGACCACGGCGCCCGCCGGTAACGGCCCGTTCGAGGTGGACGAGGAACGCTTCCAGATTCGCTACCACGGCCACTCACTGGCGCTGACTCGCCATGAATTCCGCCTGCTGCAAACGCTGCTTGCGCGCCCCGAGCGCGTGTTCAGCCGCGAGCAGTTGCTCGATGCGCTGGGCGTCGCTGCCGACGCCGGCTACGAGCGCAACGTCGACAGCCACATCAAGAGCCTGCGCGCCAAGCTGCGCCAGGTTGCCCCCGCCGCCGAACCGATCCAGACCCATCGCGGGCTGGGTTATAGCTACGCGCCGGACAAGAGCTGATGCGCCTGTCGCTGCGGATCTTCCTGGTCTACTTCTTCTTCGTCGGGCTGACCGGCTGGTTCGTCCTGCGCACGGTGATGGACGAGATCCGCCCCGGTGTGCGCCAGTCCAGCGAAGAGACGCTGGTGGATACCGCCAACCTGCTGGCGGAGATTCTCCAGGCCGACGTGAAGAGCGGCACCCTCGACCAGAGCCGGCTGCCCGACATGCTCCGCGCCTATGGCGCGCGCAGCCCGCAGGCCGACATCTGGGGCGTGAACAAGACCGCGGTGAACCATCGCATCTACGTCACCGATGCGCGCGGCGTCGTCCTGCTCGACTCCCTCGGCAAGGCGGTGGGCCAGGACTATTCGCGCTGGAACGACGTCTATCGGACCCTCAACGGCGAGTACGGTGCGCGCTCCAGCCGCGAATCGGCGGACGATCCGGAGTCCTCGGTGATGTACGTCGCCGCGCCGATCCGCGACGGCGAGAAGATCATTGGCGTGGTCTCGGTCTCCAAGCCCAACCGCACACTGCAGCCTTACATCGACCGCTCGCAGCGCCGGCTGGCGTGGCTCGGCGCCGGGCTGATCGTGCTCGGCCTGCTGGTGGGCGCGGGGCTGTCCTGGTGGCTGAGCCGCTCGCTGGATCGCCTGACCCGCTACGCCCAGGCAGTCAGCGAGGGCCGCCGTGCGGAGTTGCCGAAATACCGGGGCGGCGAGATGGCGCAACTGGCTGGTGCGGTGGAGCACATGCGCGTGCAATTGGAGGGCAAGGACTACGTAGAACGCTACGTGCATACCCTGACCCACGAACTGAAGAGCCCGCTGGCGGCGATTCGCGGAGCGGCGGAGCTGCTCGAGGGCGAGATGCCTGCCGAGCAGCGTGCGCGCTTCGTCGGCAACATCGCCGGTGAGAGCGAGCGGCTGCAGCAACTGATCGAGCGTCTGCTGAACCTCGCCCAGGTGGAGCAGCGCCAGGGGCTGGAGGAGCATGTGCCGGTGGCGTTGCACGAGCTGGCGAATGAGTTGATCGATGAGCGCATGGCGCGTGTGCAGGGCGTGCAGCTGGAGAACACGATTCCCCAGCAGGCATGCGTGGTGGGCGAGCGTTTCCTGCTGCGCCAGGCGCTGGGCAACCTGCTGGACAATGCACTGGATTTCACCCCGGCCGGTGGCGTGATTCGCTTCGATGCGCAGCCTGACGGCGAGGGCTGGCGCGTGGAGTTGTTCAACCAGGGCGAAGCCATTCCGGAGTTCGCCCTGCCGCGCCTGACCGAGCGTTTCTACTCGCTTCCGCGCCCGGTGAGCGGGCGCAAGAGCACCGGCCTCGGCCTCAACTTCGTCGCCGAGGTGGCGGCGCTGCATGGCGGTGAGTTGCGCGTGGAGAACGTCGAGAGCGGCGTGCGCGCGAGCCTTTCTTTGCCGCACGCGTAGAGCAATCGCAAGGCTCTTCCGCGTCGGGAAGTTCGACGCGTCCTGTAGGAGCGCCCCGTGGGCGCGATCGCGGGCATGGCCCGCTCCTACAGGTTGCTCCAGCGCCACACAAAACCCACACAGTCTCCACAGTCCGCCCCGAGCGCCCCCACGCGCGGGCCCCAGGCTTGCTCCGTCGTCCACCTACGGAGAAGCCCTCGATGAACCGCCACCTCGGCATCAAGCTCGGCGCCATCGCGCTGTTGATCGTCCTCTTGCTGATACCCCTGCTGATGATCGACGGCCTCGTCGACGAGCGTCAGAACTACCGCGACGAAGTCCTGCAGGACATCGCCCGCAGCGCCAGCTACAGCCAGCAGCTCACCGGCCCGCTGGTGGTCGTGCCCTACACCCGCACCATCCGTGGCTGGCGCCTGGACAAGGCGAGCCAGCAGCGCGTGCTGCAGGAGCGCGAGGTGCGTGGGCGGCTGTACTTCCTGCCGGAAGTCTTCAGCCTCGACGGACAGATGCGCACCGAGCTGCGCCATCGCGGCATCTACGAAGCGCGCCTGTTCCATGCCGAGAGCCAGGTCAGCGGCAGCTTCGTCCTGCCGGCTAACTACGGCATCACCAGCGACCTGGGCAGCTATCGTTTCGACGACCCGCTGCTGGCGGTCGGCATCAGCGATGTGCGCGGCATCGAGAACGCGCCGAAGCTGAAGGTTGGTGACGAGCTGCGCGATTTCCAGCCGGGCACCCAGAGCCAGTTCCTCGGCAACGGCGTGCATGCGCTGCTGCCACTCAAGGCCAGCGATCACGAGCAGCGTTTCGACTACGCCTTCGAGCTGTCGCTGCTGGGCAGCAGCCGCCTGGACATCACCCCGGTCGGCCGCGACAGCCAGGTTAACCTGGTCTCGGACTGGCCGCACCCCAGTTTCGGCGGCGAGTTCCTGCCCACCGAACGCAGCGTCAGCGACCAGGGCTTCAGCGCCCGCTGGCGTACCAGCTTCTTCGCCACCAACCTGGAGGACCAGCTGCGTGCCTGCACCGCGCCGGCCCAGGCGGATGTTGCCCGTGCGGTCGAAGCGGTCGATCCGGATGCCTCCCGTGCCAGTTCGGCGGAGTGCAGCGAGTTCGGCCAGCACCGCTTCGGCGTGGCGCTGGTGGACCCGGTGGACCAGTACCTGAAGACCGACCGCGCGGTGAAGTACGCGCTGCTGTTCATCGTCCTCACCTTCGCCGGCTTCTTCCTCTTCGAAGTGCTCAAGCGCCTGGCGGTGCACCCGATCCAATACGCCCTGGTGGGCATGGCGCTGGCGCTGTTCTACCTGTTGCTGCTGTCGCTCTCCGAGCATGTCGGCTTCGAGCTGGCGTACCTGCTGTCCGCTGGCGCGTGTGTTGGGCTGATCGGCTTCTACCTCTGTCACGTACTGCGCAGCCTGTGGCGCGGAGCCGGGTTCAGCCTCGGGCTGGCCGGGCTCTACGGAATGCTCTACGCGCTGCTCAGCGCCGAGGACTACGCATTGCTGATGGGTTCGCTGCTGTTGTTCGGTGTGCTCGGTGGCGTGATGGTGCTGACCCGTCACCTGGACTGGTACGGCATCGGCAAGCCCCGTGGCGATGATCTGGAATTTTCACTGGAAGACGTGCGCGTGCAGCGCTGAGGAGAATGGAGATACCCAACCTGATGCGTTTTTCCCTGTGTCTGTTCGCCGGCCTTCTGCTCAGTGGGCTGTGCCTGCCCGTGCTGATGCTGCTCGGCCGCTTCGATTGGATCGCCCTGCTGGTGGCCACCGGCAAGCCGATGGCGCACCTGGCGCTGTTGCTGCCGGGTGAGCTGTGGACTCAACTCACGGGTGTCGAGGACGCGGTGAACAATCCCCATGTGCGCTCCTTCCTGGAAATGTGCATGGGCGTGGCGCAACTCGGCCTGCTGCTGGCGCTGCCGATCTACCGATTGGGGAAGAAGTGATGAGTGCGTGGAGCGGACTGCGCGAGGAGCGCGAAGTGGGGCGGCGGCTGGCGCAGCGGATCGCCGGGCTGTTCGAGCAGGGGTTGGAGCGGCGAGCGGTGCGGGATGAGCGGTTTCAGCGTCGGGTGGTGCGACGGTCGGGTGCTCCCTGTGGCTTCTGGCGCGGGGCTTTTCCCCTCACCCCAACCCTCTCCCAAAGGGAGAGGGGGCTGGGCGGCGCCGGATGGCGAGTATGGCCGGCGCCTGAAAGCTCGATTAGCCGGAGCTGGCGTTGTTCTCTGTAGCGGCGAGCGTCAGCCCGGCACCGTCGCCTGCATCGACGGCCGCTGGCTGACTTCGGCGAACCACTGGGCCAGCTGCGGGTAGTCGGCGCGCCAGTTCCAGTGCGGCTGGCGGAAGTCCAGGTAGCCCAGGGCGCAGGCTACGCCGATGGCGGCGACGTCGAAGCGACCGGACAGTTCGGCGTGCGCCGGGCCGTCGAAGTAGGCGAGGGTGCGGACGATCTTCAGCTGCTGGTTGTCCAGCCACTGGTCCCAGTGTTTTTCCTGCGGGCGCATGGCGGTTTCGTAGCGGATCAGCACGGCGGCATCGAGCACCGCGTCGGCCAGCGAGGCGAGGGTGAGACGACGCCAGCGCGCGGCGCCTTCGCGGGGAATCAGCGGCTCGCCGGCGTGCTGCTGGTCGAGGTACTCGAGGATCACCCGGCTGTCATGTAGGGTCTGGCCGTCGGCCAGGCGCAGGGCCGGGATCTTGCCGGCGGGGTTGTCATGCAGCACGCCGGCGTCTGGTGCGATGGGCGTGTGGACGGCGGCGTACAGCTCCACAGAGTCGACTTGGCCGGTCTCGTGCAGCAGGACCATGACCTTGCGCACGAAGGGCGAAGCGGCGGCGTGGAACAGGACGGGACGGGTACTCATCGACAGCAACTCCTGGGGTTCGGTCATCGGTTCAATCGCGGATCAGCACCAGGCGATCGGTGCCGGATTCGGCGCCCCACACCTCGCCGGGACGGCCAAGCAGCTGGCGGACGTTGGCGTTTGCGTGGTCGCTGGGGAAGGCCGTGAATGTCTCGCTCTGCGGGTCAAAGCGCAGCAGTGAATTGGCGGAAAAATCGCTCAGCCACACCTGGTCCATGGCATCGACGTAGACCGCATAAGGCTGCGGATGATCGCCCGGCAGCTTCCAGGTTTTCCACTGGTTGTCGCTGGGGTCGAAGCGCGCGAGGCTCCCGGCGTTCCACTGGCTGACCCAGAGTCGCCCCACGGAGTCCGCCCAGAGCCGGCGCGGGCCGCCGTCCTTGCTTGGCGCATCGAAGGGGGTGGCGCTGCCTTCGATGCCGTCGATCTGGCCGATGTAGCTGCCCGCCAGGGAGGCGTACCAGAGACCGCCATCCGGAGCCACGGCGATGCCGTACGGACCCTTGCCGCGCGGCGCCGGCCAGACCTTCAGGTCGCGGCTGTCCGGGTCGAGACGACCGTAGAAACCGTTCTGCCCGGTGAACCACAGTACGCCGTCGTCATCGAATACCGCAGTGTTGAGGTTGGCGTTGGCCGCCTCCTTGGGCAGCGGGATGACTTCCACTCCCAGGCGCTGCGCGTCCACGTGGACGATGGCGTTCTGGCCGCTGTCGGTGATCCAGGCGTCGCCGTTGCCATCGGTGACCACGCCGTGGGGGCTGGAGCCCTTGCCCAGGCTGATCTGTTCGGTCTGCCCGGTCTGCGGATCGAGCCGGCCGAGCGCGCCGAGCTTCTGAGCGGTGTACCAGACCTTGCCGTCCTCGGTGGGTGCCACGTCGTGCGGGCCGGAGCCCTTGGGCAGGTCGAAGTATTTCACCTCAGCAGCATGGGCGCCGGTGGCCAGCAACAGGCCGGTCAGGAGCAGGCCGCTCAGGGGGCGGGACAGGACGCGAAGCATGGGGCTCTCCTTGGCAGAGTCCGGATTCAGGTGAGACTGTACGCCGGTCAGTGTGGCCGACGAAACGAAGGAGAACGGCTTGTGACGACGATTTCCGTACGCGGGGCGGCGTGCCGCCAGGGTTCGCCGGTGAACGACGATGCCATCGGCTACACCGCGCAGGCAGCCTGGGTGCTCGATGGTGCGACCAGTCTCGGGCAGGGCCTGGTGGGCGGCGAGAGCGATGCGCGCTGGCTGGCGCAGAGCGCCAACGCGCATCTGCAGCGCCTGCTCGAAGAGCAGCCGCATCGGCCAACCGACGAGTTGCTGGCGCAACTGCAGGCGGGCATCGCCGCGGACTTCCAGCGTGACTCCGGCGTGGCCGTGAGCCTGGATCTCAACCTGCCCACCGCTTGCCTGAGCCTGCTGCGGGTGCTGGGCGACGACTCGCTGGAGCTGCTCAACCTCTGCGATACCTGCATCCACCTGGCCTGGGGCGATGGCCGCGTCGAGAGCTTCGGTGACACGCCGCTGGAAGAGATCGATCGGCAGTCGGTGCAGCGCCTGCTGGCGCTGCGCGAGGCGAATCCGGACTGGAGCCATGCGCAACTCTGGCAGGCCAGCCGCGAATGGGTGCGGCGCAACCGTACGCTGGCCAACACGCCGGAAGGCTACTGGTGCCTCGACCCGAGCGAGCGCTGGATTCCCCACGTGCAACGCCGGGTGCTCGACCCTGCGGGGCTGAAGGCGTTCATGATGGTGACCGATGGCTTCGACCGGCTGCTGGATTTCCGCCGCTACGATCTGGATGCGCTGTTCGCTGCGTTGCCAGAGCGTGGCGTGGAGGCGCTGATCGATGAACTGCGCGCGTTGGAGAGTGCCGATGACCAGGCGCTGGACTATCCGCGTCTGAAAATCCATGACGATGCGAGCGTTGTCTGGGGAGAAGTGGTGCGTTGAGCAGGGCCCGCGTTGCACGGGCCACCGGGAGCGTAGGGCGAATAACCTGGAACAGGTTATCCGCCGTTGTGCCGGCGGATAACGCTGCCGCGTCATGCGCCCTACGAGTGCCCGTGGCGCTGCGTGGGCGTCAGAACTTGTAGTTGACGCTGGCGACCACGTTGCGACGGTCGCCGTAGTAGCAGTAGAAGCCGTCGCAGGTGGAGATGTATTCCTTGTCGAATACGTTGTTGGCATTCAGCGCGACGTTCAGGCCGTTGAGGCTGTTGTCGAGGCGGCCGAGGTCGTAGTGCACCGCGGCGTCGTAGAGGGTGTAGGAACCGGTGTCGCCGTCCGATTTGTCGCGCACGTAGCCCATGCTGCCGATGGCGATGTTGTGGGTCTCGCCGACGTAGCGGGTGCCGAAGCCCAGGCCGAAGCCGTCGAGCAGGCCGTCATGCCAGGTGTAGTCGGCCCACAGCGAGGCCTGGTTTTCCGGGGTGAGCGGCAGCGGACGGTTCTTGTCCAGCGGGTTGGCGACCTTGGTCATCTTGCTGTTGGCGTAGGTGTAGGCAGCGGTCACCTTGAGGTTTTCGTTGACGTTGCCTACGGCCTCCAGCTCGAAACCGCGGACCTGCGCTTCACCCACCGGGCGACTGATGAAGTCGCTGCCGGTGAGGACGATGTTCTTGCGCGTCAGATCGTAGACGGCGGCGCTGAGCATCAGGTCGGTGCCCACCGGCTGGTACTTCACGCCCAGTTCGTACTGCTTGCCGGTGCTCGGCTCGAAGGCTGCGCCATTGGTGCCACCGGCTTCTGTCTGGAACGACTCGGCATAGGACACGTAGGGCGCCACGCCGTTGTCGAACACGTAGCTGAGCGCCGCGTTGCCGCTGAAATTGCTGTCGCGGCGGGTATCGGTAGCGCCATCGGCGTTGTAGAACTTCGAACCGGTGTGGGCCCAGTCCTGGCGACCGCCGAGGGTCAGGCGCCAGTTGTCGAGGGCGATCTGGTCCTGGGCGTACAGGCCGGTATCGCGCATCTTCTGGTTGTAGTCGTTGTACGCGGTGTAGACGACGTTGCTGAAGTCCTGGCCGTAGATCGGCTTGCTGATGTTGCTGGTCGGCGCGGCGCCGTACAGCCACTTGTAGTTGGTGTTGGCGCGCTGGTGGTCCAGGCCCAGCAGCAGGGTGTGCTTGAGCGGGCCGGTGGAGAAGTCGGCCTGCAGGTTGTTGTCGATGGCGAACTGGCTGATGTCTTCGTCCACCACGTTGGCGCCGCGGGAGAGGGTGCCGTCGTCGGCCACCGAGGTCGCGGTGCCGCCGGCAGTGATGCCCTGGAACGACAGGTCGCTCTTGGTGTAGCGCAGGTTCTGGCGGAACTGCCAGACGTCGTTGATGCGGTGCTCGAACGCGTAACCCAGGGCGTAGTAGGTCTTGTCGTAGAATTCCCAGTCCGGGTCACCGAGGTTCTCGTGGTACTTCACCTCGCCCGCCGGGGTGGACAGCTTGGTGCCCTGCAGCGGCAGGAACTGGCTGGTGATGCCGGTATCGTCGCGGTTGAACTGCGAGAGGAAGGTCAGCTTGGTGTCTTCGTCGAAGTTCCAGGTCAGGCTCGGGGCAATGTTGTAGCGCTTGTTGTCGACGTGATCGACCTGGGTGTTGCTGTCGCGCACCACACCGCTGACGCGGTAGAGCAGGTTACCGGCATCGTCGACCTTGCCGGTGCTGTCGAAGGAAATCTGCTTGTGCTCGTAGCTGCCGACCTGCAGCTGCACTTCATGGCTGCTCTCGGCCTCGGGGCGGCGGCTGGTCATGTCCAGCAGGCCGCCGGGCGGGGTCTGGCCGTACAGCGAGGAGGCCGGGCCGCGCAGCAGGGCGACGCGCTCCAGGTCCCAGGTTTCCAGCTTGGGCATCACGTAGGAGCCCTTGGGCAGCGGCAGGCCATCGAGGAACTGGGTCGGCTCGAAGCCGCGCACCTTCAGCCACTCGGCGCGGGTGTCGTTGCCGTAGCTGCTGGCGATCACGCCGGGCATGTAGCGCACCGCGTCGTCCAGGCTCTGCACGTTGCGGTCCTGCATCTGCTCGCGGGTGGCGACGGAGATGGAGCGCGGGGCTTCCAGCAGCGGGGTGTCGGTCTTGGTGCCGGCGCGGGTGCGGGTGGCGAGGTAGCCCACGGTCGGGCCGTCCGGGTCTTCCTGGGTGCCGCTGATGGTGGTGGCGGACATCGACAGGGTGTCGCTGGGCACCGGGCGCAGGCTGTAGCTGCCCGATTCGCTTTCCACCAGTTCCAACCCGCTGCCCTGCAGCGCCTGGCGCAGCGCGCCGGCGGCATCGTAGCGACCCTGCACGGCGTGCGCGCTGCGGCCCTGAGCCAGCGCCGGGTCGAGGCTCAGCGACAGGCCGGCTTCGGCGGCGATGCGGTTGAGGGTGCTGGCCAGCGGGCCGGCGGGCATCTGGTAGTCACGCACGGCTTCGGCGGCGATGGCCGAAGAGGTGGCCAGCAGGATAGCGGTGGCCAGCAGGCAGGGGCGGAGCGACAGTTCGAACGGGCGGCGCATTGAAAACGACTCCTGAATGAAAACGGTTCTCGATGCCTCCTTGCCGGACGAGATTTGAAAAGTGATAGGGCTGGGTGAAAATTTTTTTAGGGCTGAACTCCTTCCGTTCGGCAGATTCGTTTTGGGCCTGGCCTTATCTGATAGTCCGAGCTGGGCTCCCCTCTCCCTAACCCTCTCCCTGAAGGGAGAGGGGACTGGTTCGGCGAGTCGCCTGACCAGCGTTTCAGCCGGATGCCGAGGTGTCAGGAAAGCACTGCAAGTGTGCTCCACTCGGATGCTCCCTCTCCCTTCAGGGAGAGGGCGGGGGAGAGGGCCGCAGCCGCGCAGGATTTCCGTGAGGGCGCGGGCTTTCTCAGCCGCGCGGCACCACGCGGGACCACCACTGACCGTGCTTCTCGATGCGCACCGGCAGCGTCGGCTCCAGTGAGCTGAGCGCCAGGTCGATGTTCTTCAGCGGGAAACTGCCGGTGATGCGCAGGTCCGCCAGCGCCGGGTCCAGCGCCAGGTAGCCGGGGCTGTAGCGCGCCAGTTGGTCGATCAGCTCGCCCAGGCGCACGTTGTCCACCACCAGCATGCCGTGGGTCCAGGCATCGGCGGTGGCGCTGTTGGCCTCTACCGTGCCGAATCCATCGGCGCGTACACGCACCTGCTGGCCCTGGTTGACCACGCGTTCGTCCGGCAGCTGTTCGGGGCGTGCGGCCACGGCGGACTGCAGGACGCTCAGCAAGGTGCTGTCGCCGTCGTCGCGCTCCACCAGGAAGCGTGTGCCGAGGGCACGCAGGCGGCCTTCGTCGGTTTCGACGATGAACGGACGGCTGTCGCCGTGGGCGGTCTCCACCAGGATTTCGCCGCTGAGCAGGACAATGCGCCGTTGCTCGGCGTCGAAGCGCACATCGACGGCGGTGCGGCTGTTGAGCACCAGCCGGGTGTTGTCCGGCAGGCGCAGTTCGCGCTGCTCGCCGGTGGCGGTGACCAGGTCGGAGAAGGCATAGCGCACTGGCGTGTAGCGGTTGCCGACACCCAGCGCGAGCGCGCCGACCAGCAGCAACGACAAGCCGGTGCCTGCCAGGCGGCGGACCTTGCGCCGGGATTCGCCCGGCGAGCGAAGCAGGGCGTTGCGTGCGGCCTTGGGCGCGGCGCCGGCGAGGCTGCGGTCGACCATGCCCAGCTGGCTCCAGGCGCGGGCGTGTTCGCTGTGGGCCGAGTGCCAGCGGGCGAAAGCGGCTTCATCGTCCGGGCGCGATTCGCCAGAGCCCAGGCGCAGCTGCCAGCTGATCGCCTCGTCCAGTACCTGCAGGGAAACCGGTCCCTTCACGTCGGCTCGCCGTACAGTGCGATGTAGCACTGGCGCAGGCCCTGGGCGATGTACTGGCGCACGCGCGGGACGGAAACGCCCAACTGCTCGGCGATCTCGGCGTGGCCCAGGCCGTCCAGGCGGTTGAGCAGGAAGGCACTGCGTGCGCGGGTGGACAGCTTGCCCAGCAGGCGGTCGATCTCGCGCAGGTCGGCGAGGATCAGGCAGTGGTCCTCGGCGGAAGGCTGCACCGCTTCGGGCAGGCATTTCAGCTCGTCGAGGTAGGCCTGCTCCAGCGCCAAGCGGCGCCAGTGATCCACCAGCAGGCCCTTGGCGACGGTCACCAGGAAGGCGCGCGGTTCGCGCAGGGAGGGCAG
Source organism: Pseudomonas sp. LABIM340 (assembly GCF_040017195.2). NCBI lineage: Bacteria > Pseudomonadati > Pseudomonadota > Gammaproteobacteria > Pseudomonadales > Pseudomonadaceae > Pseudomonas > Pseudomonas sp. LABIM340. The sequence continues at coordinate 524,186 of NZ_CM200227.1, forward strand.
CTCGCGCCGACCGAGCACGCGGACAAAGGTGTCCTGGCTCAGGTCTTCGGCGCGCTGCGGACAGCCCAGGCTGCGATTCAGCCAGGCAGTCAGCCAGTCGCGGTGATCGCGATACAAGGCGCCAACGAGTTCGCCGCTACCCATCTGGATGGCCGACAAGCTACTCCCCCAATGATCTCGAATGGGATCAAGTTAAAAAACGATAACCATTCGCAAATGATCGCAAAGTGCAGTCACGCGCGCAATTGGCACCCGTCGGCTTTTGCTGCCGGTCGCCCGCTTTTCGGCGTCGTTCTACAATCGGGCGACCCTTTTCGCGGAAAGCCTCGCCATGTCCGACCCTGTGCTGATCATCGGTTCCTTCCTCTCGCCCTATGTGCGCAAGGCGCTGGTCCTGCTGGAAATGAAGGGCATCGACTACCGCATCGACTCCGTCGTGCCGTTCTTCGGCAACGAGGAGTTCGAGCGCCTGAGCCCGCTGCGCCAGGTGCCGGTGCTGGTGGACGGCGAGTTGGTGCTGAACGATTCCTCGGTGATCTGCCAGTACCTGGAAGAGCGTTATCCACAGCCGGCGCTGTACCCGGCGGATATTGCCGAGCGCGCCCGCGCCCGATGGATCGAGGAGTTCGCCGACAGCCGCATGGGCCAGGTGGTGATCTGGCAACTGTTCGACCAGTTGGTGATCGGCCGCGGCGTCTGGGGCCGCGAGCCGGACGCGGCGCTGCTGGAGAAGACCTACCAGCAGGATCTGCCGGCCGTGTTCGATTACCTGGAGGCGCAGTTGCCGGAAAGCGGCTGGTTGTTCGGCGAGCTGTCCATTGCCGACATCAGCGTCGCCTGCTTCATGCGCAACGCGCAGCTCGCCCGCTACGAGCTGGATGCCCAGCGCTGGCCGAAACTGGCGGCCATGCTCGCGGCAGCCTTCGCGCTGCCGGCGTTCCAGAAGCTCAACCAGTTCGAACGCGCCATCGCCCGCACGCCCATCGCCCAGCAGCGCGAAGCGCTGATCGCCGCAGGCGCGCCGGTCAGCGAGGTCAGCTACATGCGTGAACGGCCGGTGCGCGGACCGATGAGCCGCAGTTGATCAGGCCTGCTGCAGAAAGCTCCAGAGTCGCTGCGCCACCGGGCCGTGGGCGCGGTCGCGCAGGCGTGCAGCGACCAGTTCTTCGCGGCGGCCGGGCAGGTGCGTTCCGCTGAGATCGTGCAGGCGACCGTCGGCCAGCTCCTCGGCAATCAGGTGGCGCGGCAGGTGGCCCCAGGCCAGGCCGTGCAGCACCAGTTCCTTCTTCATCGCCTGGTCCGGCACCGTGCATTGCGGCGCTCCTTCGAGAGTAAAGAAGTCCACCGGCGGCGAGTGCCGGGCGCTGTCGCGCATCACGCACTGGGTGAGCGAGCGCAGGTGCTCCGACCGAATGTCCTTGCTGTCCGCCAGCAACCCCGGGGCAATTACCGGGATGAAGCCCACTTGGCCCAGGTCCAGCCATTCCAGACGCGGGTCGGCCTTGTCCACGCGGTGCAGGATCAGCTCGGCCTCGCCATCGAGCAGCCGCTCCAGCGGCCCGCTGACGCTTTCGAAGTACAGTTGCAGCCGCGTACGGGGTTGCGTGGCGAAGAAGCGTGCGAGCTTTTCCAGCAGGGCGGGGCGCGGGCAGAAGTCGCCGAGCACCACCCGCAGTTCGCTCTCTTCGCCAGCAGCCAGGTGCGTGGCGTGATCCCGCAGGCTACCCAGTTCGCGCAGCAGGCCCCGGGCGCGGCGGTGGAAGGAATCGCCGGCGGCCGTCAGGGCGACGCGGTAGCCGCTGCGGTCCAGCAGCTCGAAGCCGAGCTGGCGCTCCAGGCGGGCCACGGCGGCGAAAACCGCCGGGTGCGAACGGTGCAATTGCTGGGCGGCGGCCTGGAAGCCGCCGGCTTCGACCACGGCGTCGAAGCACTGCAGGTCGTGCAGGGTGAAGTCGTGCATGTCAGCTTTCCTGACAGAGAACGTCCACTCTTTGTAATTTCTTCCAGAGTCCGCCGCAACTAGCCTCGTCTCACACCCCTTGAGGAGAGGCTGCCATGAGCCCGCTGCACTATCTGACTACCCGTGACAATGCCCGCATTGCCTACCGCCTGGACGGCCCCGCCGAGCGCCCCCTGCTGGTGCTGTCCAACTCCATCGGCACCGACCTGCACATGTGGGACGGGCAGGTCTCCGCGCTGAGCGAGCACTTCCGCGTGCTGCGCTACGACGCTCGCGGGCACGGTGCTTCCAGCGTTCCCGCCGGCCCCTATTCGCTGGCGCGATTGGGAGAAGACGTGATCGAGCTGCTGGACGCGCTCGGCGTACAGCGTGCGCATTTCCTCGGACTTTCACTCGGCGGATTCGTTGGCCAGTGGCTGGCGCTGAAGGCTCCGCAGCGCATCGGGCGACTGGTGCTGGCGAACACCTCCGCCTGGCTCGGGCCGCAGGAGCAATGGGACGCGCGCATCGCCGACGTACTGGCGGCGGAAGATCTGCAGGGCACTGCGGCGACCTTCCTCGCCAACTGGTTCCCGGCAGCCTGGCTGGATTCGCGGCGGCCGGAGGTGGAGCCGTTCCGCGCCACGCTGTTGGCGACCAATCGACATGGGCTGGCCGGCTCCTTCGCCGCGGTGCAGGAAACCGATCTGCGCAGCGCCTTGCGCGATGTGCGTCTGCCCACGCTGGTGATCGCCGGGCAGTTCGACACGGTGACCGCGGCGGACCACAGCGAGCTGATTGCCCGGGCGATCCCCGGCGCGCGCCTGTTCACGCTGCCTGCGGTGCACTTGTCGAACATCGAGTTTCCCCGTGAGTTCGAACGTGCGGTGCTGGATTTCCTGCTGGCGCCCTGAACGGACAAGGCCGCCCGAGGGCGGTCTTGTCGTTTATCCACAAGCTCGATAATCCAGGCTCAATGGTGCGCCGCATCCACCGCGATGGGCTCGCCGGAGACATCCGCGTAGCGGCGCTTGCGGTCGGCCAGGGTGTAGTGGATCAGCGCGCCGAGGCCGGCGCCGAAGAACCAGGAGAACTGCGACAGCGCATCGAACGCCGGCACCAGCGCCAGCACGATGGCGATCAGCGCCGCCGGGACGAACGCCGCCACGGCGCGCAGGTTCACGCCGCCGCTGTAGTGGTAGCTGGCGTCGTGGCTCTCGCTGTACAGCTCGGGCAGGTTCACCCGGCTGCGACGCACCAGGTAGTAGTCGGTGACGATGATCCCGTAGAGCGGGCCGAGCAGCGCACCCAGGCCGCCGAGGAAATACACGATCACCGCCGGGCTGTTGTACAGGTGCCAGGGCAGGATCAGCACCGCGATCATGGCGCTGAGCAGGCCGGCGCGGCGGAAGTTCAGCAGGTTCGGCGCGAGGTTGGTGAGCACGTAGGCCGGGGCGACGAAGTTGGCCATGATGTTCACCGCCACGGTGACGATCAGGAACGCCAGGCAGGCCAGCACCAGGCCGAAGGTGTTGGGGATCGCAGCGACGATTTCCGTGGGGTTCTGCACCAGCTTGCCGTCGATGCTGAACTGCGCGCCGGCCAGCACCACGGCGATCAGCGCGAAGCCCAGCATGTTCACCGGCAGGCCCCAGAAGTTGCCGACGCTGATGGTGCGGCGGTCCGGGCAGTTGCGGGTGAAGTCGCAGAAATTGAGGATCATGGTGCCGTACAGCGACACCCACAGCGCGGCGGCGCCCAGGACTTTCAGCCACATCGCCGAGCCGGTCGGCGCGTTGCCGCTGGACCAGGAGATCGACAGACCGGCGCGCCAGTACATCCAGCCGGCGAGGCTGGCGAAGGCCACCAGGATGATCGGGCCGGCGAAGGATTCGTAGCGGCGCACCATCTCCATGCCGTAGGCGAAGATCACCAACTGTACGCACCAGATGCCGAGGAAGGTGATCCAGCCGAGGGTAGACAGGCCGAGGATCGAGTCCTGGTCGTAGGCCGCAAGGCTCGGCGCGATGGCGCTGAGCAGCACACGCAGGACCACCGAGGCGAGGTAGGTCTGGATGCCGAACCAGGCGATGGCGATCACCGCGCGGATCAGCGCCGGCACCTGCGCGCCGTGGATGCCGAAGCTGATGCGGCACATTACCGGATAGGGCAGGCCGGTCTTCTGGCCCATGTAGCCGGACAGGTTCATCAGGCCGTAGATCACCAGCGCGCCGAGGGCGAACGCGGCGAGGATCTGCGCGCCGCTCATGCCCAGTGCGAAGAGGCCGATGGCGAAGGAATAGTTGGCGATGTTGTGTACATCGTTGGTCCACAGCGCGAACAGACTGTAGCGTCCCCAGTTGCGGCCGGCGGCCCTGGTCGGGGCCAGGTCGGTGCTGTACAGGCGCGGGCTCAGGGTCGGCGCGGCAGTCTTCGCGCAGGCCGCGCCATCGACAGGTTGGACAGGGGAAACGCCGGACAGGTGGGTAGGGCTGGAGTTCATGGGCTACTCGGTTTGTATGCACGGCTTTTTGTGGTTTGTGTGCAAAGCCAATTCCATGCCAGTGCAACCGGCTGCCGCCTTCCAGACCTCGCTGAGCGCAGGTTCGAATCCCGCTTGAGCCCTTTATTGGTGCGGCCTTGATGGCTGTCCAAATGGTCAGGAAATTAAATTTCCATAGCAATCATTGACTTGCGAGTCAGGTTGGTTGTGATCCTCGGATGTGCAGGGTGGGGATTTTGTACACAATAATTGTGCACATGCGTTACGTGTCCGATTCCCTGTGGTCGGAATACATCGCGGGAGGAGTCCACCATTGGCTGGGCGTAGCGCCGGTTCCCGGATCGGCAGCCATAAAAAAACCGCCCCGGAGGGCGGTTTCTTCAACGCTTGGCAACGTTCTTACAGACCGTTCTTGGCCTTGAACTCGCGGCGGCGGCGGTGCAGGACCGGCTCGGTGTAACCGTTGGGCTGTTTGGTGCCTTCGAGAACCAGTTCCAGCGCAGCCTGGAAGGCCACGTTGTCGTCGAAGTTCGGCGCCATCGCGCGGTACTGGGCGTCACCGGCGTTCTGGCGATCCACCACCGAAGCCATGCGCTTGAGGCTTTCCAGCACCTGCTCCTGGGTGACCACACCGTGGCGCAGCCAGTTGGCCAGCAGCTGGCTGGAGATGCGCAGGGTGGCGCGGTCTTCCATCAGGCCGACGTCGTTGATGTCCGGCACCTTGGAGCAGCCGACACCCTGGTCGATCCAGCGGACTACGTAGCCGAGGATGCCCTGGGCGTTGTTGTCCAGCTCGTTCTTGATCTCTTCCGCGCTCCAGTTGGTATTCGGGGCGAGCGGAATGGTCAGGATGTCGTCCACCGAAGCCGGTGCGCGCTTGGCCAGTTCGGCCTGACGGGCGAACACGTCGACCTTGTGGTAGTGCAGCGCGTGCAGGGTGGCGGCGGTCGGCGACGGAACCCAGGCGGTGTTGGCGCCGGCCAGCGGGTGAGCGATCTTCTGCTCGAGCATGGCGGCCATCAGGTCAGGCATGGCCCACATGCCCTTGCCGATCTGGGCCTTGCCCTGCAGGCCGGTGGCCAGGCCGACGTCGACGTTGTTGTTCTCGTAGGAACCGATCCACTTCTCGGTCTTCATGGCGCCCTTGCGCACCATGGCGCCGGCTTCCATGGAGGTGTGGATTTCGTCACCGGTGCGGTCGAGGAAGCCGGTGTTGATGAACACCACGCGCTCGGCGGCGGCCTTGATGCAGGCCTTCAGGTTGACGGTAGTACGGCGCTCTTCGTCCATGATGCCGACTTTCAGCGTGTTGCGCGGCAGACCCAGCAGGTCCTCGACGCGGCTGAAGATTTCGGCGGCGAAGGCGACCTCTTCCGGGCCGTGCATCTTCGGCTTCACGATGTACACGCTGCCGGTGCGGCTGTTCTTGCGGCTGGCGCTGCCGTTCAGGTTGTGAATGGCGATCAGGCTGGTGAACAGGCCGTCCTGGATGCCTTCGGGCACTTCGTTGCCCTGGGCGTCGAGGATCGCCGGGTTGGTCATCAGGTGGCCAACGTTGCGCACGAACAGCAGGGAGCGGCCGTGCAGGCTCAGCTCGGAACCGTCGGCCTTGGTGTAGACGCGGTCCGGGTTCATGGTACGGGTGAAGGTGCTGCCGCCCTTGGAAACCTGCTCGGCGAGGTCGCCTTTCATCAGGCCCAGCCAGTTGCGGTAGACCACGACCTTGTCGTCGGCGTCGACGGCGGCCACGGAGTCTTCGCAGTCCATGATGGTGGTCAGCGCGGACTCCATCAGGACGTCTTTCACGCCAGCGGCATCGGTCTGGCCGATCGGGCTGGTCGGGTCGATCTGGATTTCGAAGTGCAGGCCGTTGTGCTTGAGCAGCACGGCCTTCGGCTTGGCGGCTTCGCCCTGGAAGGCGAGGAACTGAGCGGCGTTCTTCAGGCCGGTCTCGCTGCCGTTCTTCAGGGTCACGGCCAGTGCGCCGTTCTTCACCACGTAGGCGGTGGCGTCGACGTGGGAGCCGGATTCCAGTGCGGCGGCTTCGTCGAGGAAGGCGCGGGCGAAGGCGATCACCTTGTCACCGCGGACCTTGTTGTAGCCCTTGCCCTTCTCGGCGCCGTTCTCTTCGCTGATCGCGTCAGTGCCGTACAGTGCGTCGTACAGCGAGCCCCAGCGGGCGTTGGCGGCGTTCAGGGCGAAGCGCGCGTTCATCACCGGCACTACCAGCTGCGGGCCGGCCATGCGGGCGATTTCGTCATCGACGTTCTGCGGGCTGGCCTGGAAGTCGGCCGGCTCGGGCAGCAGGTAACCGATTTCCTGCAGGAAGGCCTTGTAGGCGGCCGCGTCATGCGGCTTGCCGGCGCGGGCCTGGTGCCAGCCATCGACTTTCGCCTGGATGTCATCGCGCTTGGCGAGCAGGGCCTTGTTCTTGGGGGCCAGGTCGTTGATTACGGTTTCTACGCCCGCCCAGAACTTGCCGGACTCGATGCCGGTGCCGGGAATGGCTTCGTTGTTCACGAAGTCGAAAAGGACTTTGGCGACCTGCAGGCCACCGACTTGAACGCGTTCAGTCATTGCTTGCCTCACTCTGCTCAGGACCAGCTCTGGACACAGGCAAAACGCCTTGTAGTCCGAGCCGCGGAATACTACATGATGCCGTGGGAAAAATCAGTGGGCTAGCGTCGCGGTTAGACCAAAGTACGCATATCAGTCACGTAGCAGATCTTATGTTCGCAAATATCATCTGGATTGTTCCAGATAAATCTTAAAACTGTACACGCATTACCCGAATGGGTACCTGTGGCAGCCCGTCGCAGCCGGCTAACCTCGCCGTGCCTATACTGCTTCTTCCCTCCTGGAGAATCCCGCATGTCCGTGACGCTTGCCACCCCCACCGATCTGGATGACCTGGTTCCGCTGTTTTCCGGCTACCTCGATTTCTACGAGGTGCCCGCGCCCCACGCGAAGATTCGCGAGTTCCTCGGGGCGCGCATCGGCAGCGGGCAGTCCACGGTGTTCATCGCGCGCAGCATCGATGGGCTGGCGGTAGGCTTCGTGCAGCTGTACCCGTTCTTCGCTTCCCTGGCGCTGCAGGCGTCGTGGTTGATCAGTGACCTCTACGTGCTGCCCGCTGCACGCCGCGATGGTTATGGCGAGGCGCTGATGAACGCCGCCCGCGCCCACGGCGAGGCCACCGGTGCCTGCGGCCTGATGCTGGAGACGGCGAAGACCAACCACGCTGGCCAGTCGCTGTACGAGCGCCTGGGCTACAAGCGGGACGACAAGTTCTACACCTATTGGCTGGACCTCACGGCCTAGCCCTTCGCGGAGACTGCTCATGGACCACCTCGTATTGACCGTCATCGCCCAGGACCAGCCCGGTCTGGTGGAGCGCGTGGCCAAATGCATCGCCGCCCACGGCGGCAACTGGCTGGAAAGCCGCATGTCGCGCATGGCCGGGCAGTTCGCCGGGATTCTTCGCGTGGCGGTGCCCGCCGAGGGTTATGACGAACTGGTGGAAGGTCTGCAGGAGCTGAGCGAGCACGGCATCCGCGTGCTGCTGGCAGAGAGCGGCATCGAGCCGGCCTGCAACTGGAAGCCGATCCATCTCGACCTGGTGGGCAACGATCGCCCCGGCATCGTCCGCGACATCACCCAACTGCTGGCCGAGCATGGCGTGAACCTTGAGAGTCTGACCACCGAGGTGCTCCCCGCGCCCATGAGCAGCGAGCCGCTTTTCCATGCCGAGGCGCTGCTGGCGGTGCCACTGACCCTGCCGCTGGAAACCCTGCAGCAGAAGCTGGAAGAACTGGCGGATGACCTGATGGTGGAGCTGAATTTCCACAGCGGGGAATGACCGTCCCGCTCTGACCGCAAGGCTTGTGGAAAAACCTGTGGGCTCTCTGTTGATGGATTGACAGAGGGCCCATTTCACTTGGGTTACACGTCTAGCTGTTTACCCACTGGCCGCCTCTTCACTGTGCACAGATTGCGGGGGTCGCACCGTGGGCATTCTGTTGATAAGTGGCTGTAGCCTTCTGTTTACGGGGCTTACAGTGTTTTGGTCATTTTCTGTACTGGGCTGGCGCGGCGAATTGAGCGATCCGGACTCTCCAGTCGCTGTGCACAAAAGCATTGGAAGAGTCTGTGGAGAAGCCGTTCATGGAACGCTGCAGGCCACGCAGCCTCTGGCTTTCACAGGGTTGTCCACTTTCTGAGCGGGCGATGTTTGTCCATCCACACGAAGCGGGGATCAGCCTGTGGAAAAGCCGGGGGAATGTCTCTGCAGGCTAGATTTCACGGGCCCTGCAAGTAGTTGATCAAATTTTGATCATTTTGCCGCGTGCTGGCAGGGAAGACAGCACCGAGAAGAGCGCGGCGGGGCGGCATGTGGAAGAAACTGCCGTTATCCCCGCAATCGCGGGATAGAGCTGTGGACAATCTGCGGGTGACTGCCTGCAAGCCACAGCGGGCGTGGCTTACAGGCGGTGGATCAATTAATGATCAGTCGCCGCGGGAGAGGCGGTACCAGATGTCCACGCTGTAGACGGCCAGGCCCAGCCAGATGCAGCCGAAGGACACCAGGCGGGTGCTGTCCAGGTGCTCGCCGAACAGCAGGATCGCCTGCAGCAGCACCAGGGTCGGCGCCAGGTACTGCAGGAAGCCGAGGGTTGCATAGGGCAGGTGGCGTGCAGCGGCGTTGAAGCACACCAGCGGCACCAGGGTGATCGGGCCGGCGGCGGCGAGCCAGATGGCGTCCTTGGTGGTCCAGAAGTCCGCGTGCACGCTCGGGCCATCAGCGAACAGCACGAGGTAGCCGATCGCCAGTGGCAGCAGGATCCAGGTTTCCACCACCAGCCCCGGCAGCGCGGCGACGGGTGCCTGCTTGCGGATCAGCCCGTAGAAGCCGAAGGTCAGCGCCAGCGCCAGCGATACCCAGGGCAGGCTGCCCAGTTGCCACAGCTGCTGTGCCACGCCCAGTGCGGCGAGGCCGACCGCGACCCACTGCAGCGGGCGCAGGCGTTCGCGCAGGATCACCAGGCCCAGCAATACGTTGATCAACGGGTTGATGTAGTAGCCCAGGCTGGCCTCGATCATGTGGCCGTTGTTCACCGCCCAGACGTAGACCAGCCAGTTGCTGGCGATCAGCAGGCCGCTGGCGGTGAGCACCGCGATGCGCTTGGGGTTCTCGCGCAGCTCGCGCCACCAGCCGGGGTGTTTCCACACCAGCAGGAGCAGGGCGCCGAACACCGCCGACCAGATGGCCCGGTGGGTGATGATTTCCAGGGCGGGGATGCGTTCGAGCAGCTTGAAGTAGATCGGGAAGAGTCCCCAGATGACGTAGGCAGTCAAGCCCAGGGCGTAGCCCCGGCGGGGATTGGCGGTGGCCATGGAACATCCTTGGTTAGGCAGCTAATGAGTGGCTGCACAATTCTAGGGCGCGCGACGGGGCTTGTCTGTGCCGCTGCGGTGGATGTCGCGGCGGCGCCGGCGAATGTGCGTAACGATGCTGTTACGGGGCTGTGGATAACGCCACGCCAGCGGAGTCGACCTGTAGGAGCGGGCCATGCCCGCGATCGCGCCCATGGGGCGCTCCTACAGGGAGCGGCGTCGTCAGAACAGCCGCAGCGGCTCCTCATCCAGCGCTGCCAGCTGCTCGCGCAGCACAAGCACCTGTTCGCCCCAGTAACGCTCGGTGCCGAACCAGGGGAAGCTCGGCGGGAACGCCGGATCGTCCCAGCGCCGCGCCAGCCACGCGCTGTAGTGCATCAGGCGCAGGGCGCGCAGGCCTTCGATCAGCGGCAGTTCGCGCGGGTCGAAGTCGTGGAATTCCTGGTAGCCGTCGACCAGTTCCGAGAGCTGCCCGAGGCGCTCCTGGCGCTCGCCGGCGAGCATCATCCACAGGTCCTGCACCGCTGGGCCCATGCGGCAGTCGTCGAGGTCGACGACGTGGAAGGTCTCGTCGCGGCACAGCAGGTTGCCGGGGTGGCAATCGCCGTGCATGCGGATGGGCGTGTACTTCGTCCGGGCGTAGAGGGCGTCGACCTTCTTCAGCAGGTCGCGGGCCACGGATTCGTACGCCGGCAGCAGGCTCTTGGGAATGAAGTTGCCTTCCAGCAGGGTGGCCAGGGACTGGTGGCCGAAGTTCTGCGGGGTCAGCGCCTCGCGGTGCTCGAACGGGCGGTTGGCGCCCACGGCGTGCAGGCGACCGAGCAACTGGCCGAGGCGATAGAGCTGGTCGAGGTTGCCCGGCTCCGGCGCGCGGCCGCCGCGGCGGGGGAACAGGGTGAAGCGAAAGCCCGCGTGCTCGAAGAGGGTCTGGCCCTCGTGCACCAGCGGTGCCACCACCGGGACTTCGCATTCGGCCAGCTCGGCGGAGAAGGCGTGCTCCTCGAGGATCGCCTCGGTGGTCCAGCGGCCGGGGCGGTAGAACTTGGCGATCAGCGGCTCGCTGTCCTCGATGCCCACCTGGTAGACGCGGTTCTCGTAGCTGTTGAGCGCGAGTACGCGGGCGTCGCTGAGAAAACCGATGCTTTCCACCGCATCCAGCACCAGGTCGGGGGTGAGATCGGAGAAGGGATGGGACATGGCGACGTTCCGGCAATGGTAAAGCTGCCTAGTTTACCCAGTCCGCCCCCTTTGGGTGCGCAGTCGCCTCAGCGGTCGGCGCAGTGCTTGCGCAGATAGGTGACGAAGTCCGTGGCCAGCGCCCGGCGTTCGCCCTTCACCAGGGTCAGTTTCTGCATCGTGCGGACCTTGCACTTGACCGGCTGGGCCTGGGTGTCCGCGTGGTGCAGAGGGGTCAGCAGCAGATCGTAGGGCGTGCCCTGGCGGACCTGTTCGGCAAGTTCGCTTTCCTCGCCGCCGATCAGCAGCACCTTGTTGTGGGTGTCGAACTGGTACTGGTCGACCACGGGTTCGAGTATTGGCATCAGCTCTTCGCTGGCGCCGATTCGCAGCACGTCGGGGCCGGCGTGGCTGGCGAAGGGCAGGAAGAGCAGGGTGAGAAGCAGCAGTGGGCGGCGCATGGTGGGAGCTCCGGTGGGCCAAGGTTCCGCCCGGCCCGGGCGGAACTCTGTCGGCTATTGGAGCGCGGCGCAGCGCCGCCGGGCTTGATATGAGGCAGGGAAACCCTTGTGGCCGGTTACAGGGGCGTGCCGAGGATCACCTGCGCCGGGGAGAACTGCGCGCGCACCGCCGAACCCGCTTGCAGGCCGAGGATCTCGATGCGCTCCGGGTCGGTCAGGGCGCAGAGCATCTGCCCGCTGGGCAGTTGGATGCGCACTTCGCTGGGGCCGTCTTCGGCTTCGCGGATGTCATCGACGTGGCCTTCCAGCGCGTTCAGGCCTTCCGGGCAGGGAATGTGCGGCAGGTCGACGTAGAGCCAGCCGGCCTTCATCAGCGCCACCACCGGCACGCCGTCGGCCAGTTCCAGCTTCTCGGTGCTCTCGCGGGTGACCCGCGCCTGGATGCGCGAGCCGCCGGGCAGTTCGATGCACACCAGGTCGTTGAGGCCGGACGGCTCCACCGAGCAGACGCGCCCGTGAAGCTGGTTGCGCGCACTGGTGCGCATCATCAGGCGGCCGATCAGTTCGAGGTCGGCCTGGTGCTCGACGTGCTCGACTATGTGTTCTCGCAGGGCCTCCAGGCGCTGGTAGAGCGCCAGCAGGCGTTCGCCCTCGGCAGTCAGGCGCGCGCCGCCGCCGCCCTTGCCGCCGACGCTGCGTTCCACCAGCGGCCGGTCGGAGAGGTTGTTCAGTTCATCGATGGCGTCCCAGGCGGTCTTGTAGCTCATCCCCGCGGCCTTGGCGGCGTGGGTGATCGAGCCGAGCTGGGCGATCTGCGCCAGCAGGGCGATGCGCTGCGGGCGGCGGGTAACGTGTTGGGTCAACAGGCTGAGGGTGGTCATGGTTTCGCGGGTACTTATTGGTATGCGACGAGGCTCCGTTGCTGGCGTGCAAAACGCAAGGGGCAGATGTCGGGAATGTGGCCGAACGGTCGTCTACTCCGGGGCCGGCGTGCGCGCCAGGCAGTAGACGTCGACCCGCCGCGCACCGGCACGGCGCAACAGGCGGGCGATGCGCTCGGCGGTGGCGCCGGTGGTCAGCACATCGTCCACCAGCGCCAGGTGCAGGCCTTCGACCACTGCGCCGTCGGCCAGGGCGAAGGCGCTGCGCAGGTTGCGTTTGCGGGTGGCGGCGTCCAGCCCTTGCTGGGCCGGGGTGTCCTGCGTGCGGCGGACCAGGCGGTTATCCACAGGCAGCCCCAGCGGCGCGGCCAGCCAGTCCGCCAGCAGTTGCGCCTGGTTGAAGCCGCGCTGCCGCTCGCGCCGGCGCGACAGCGGCACCGGGATCAGCCGGTCCGGGCGCGGCAATCCTTCATCAAAGGCATGCAGCAGGTGGCGCTCGAGCAACTGGCCGAGCAACCGCCCGAGCGGAGCATTGGCCTGGTGCTTGAAGCGGGTGACCAGCGCATCGACGGGGAAGCCGTAGCGCAGCGGTGTCTCGACCCGGTGAAAAGCCGGAGCGCGGCGCAGACACTGGCCGCAGGTCAGTCCGGAAGCTGGGAGGGGAAGGGCGCAGACCGAGCAGTGCCCGGCGAGCCACGGCAGGTCATCGTCGCAGCCGGCGCAGAGGGGCAGGGCGGCCTGTTCCGCCGCTCCGCCGCAAAGAAGACATTGCACGCGAGGGCGCCACCAGACGGGGCGCCATTGAGATATCCACATTCAGCCCCTCCATGGGCGGGGCGTTCAGGGGTGAGCGGCTCAATGGATCAGCCAGCTCAATACCACCAGGCCCAGCACCGTCCAGATCAGCCCGCCGAAGATCGAGCGCCGCAGGAAGGCGCGGATGCCACTGTAGAGCAGCAGCAGGCCGATGAAGAGCAGGACGAAGCTGAAGATCGAGACGTCGATTCCCACAGCCCGCGCCAGGCCGTGGAAGAAATCGTCCATGGCGCGCCACAGGCCACCGAGCACGCCCGACAGCAGATCGACGATGAAGCGGATGGCCTTGCCGACCATCTGGCCAAGGCCGTCGAAGAATCCTTCTGTTCCCATCTGGGGTCTGACTCCTGAATGTTCTGCCTGATTGGAGCGGCAACGGGCCGGATCGGTTCAGCCGCAGCTGCAACGAGATCGGCGTGATTGATCAACAAATGGTCACTTGTCGACCTGTGTCGCGAGAGTGGTTGACAGCGTCACAGCTCCACATATGATGCCTTGAGCCTGATTTCCCCGGTGGCGCGCCGCCGGGGCACCCTAGACAAGAGGCGCCCCCAAGCGTCGAAGGACTTTGCCGATGAGTGCCACCGCAGCCCAAGTAATCCGCCACGACTGGACCCTTGCCGAAGTCCGCGCCCTGTTCGAGCAGCCCTTCAACGACCTGCTGTTCCAGGCGCAGAGCATGCACCGCGCGCATTTCGACCCGAACCGCGTCCAGGTTTCCACCCTGCTGTCGATCAAGACCGGCGCCTGCCCGGAAGACTGCAAATATTGCCCGCAGTCCGGCCACTACAACACCGGCCTGGACAAGGAAAAACTGATGGAAGTGCAGAAGGTGCTGCAGGCCGCGGCTGAAGCCAAGGCTATCGGCTCCACCCGCTTCTGCATGGGCGCCGCCTGGAAGCATCCGTCGGCGAAAGACATGCCCTACGTGCTGGAAATGGTGAAGGGCGTGAAGAAGCTCGGCCTGGAAACCTGCATGACCCTGGGCAAGCTGACCCAGGAGCAGACCCAGTCGCTGGCCGAAGCGGGCCTGGACTACTACAACCACAACCTCGATACCTCGCCGGAGTTCTACGGCAACATCATCACCACCCGCACCTACAGCGAGCGCCTGCAGACCCTGGCGTACGTCCGCGAAGCGGGGATGAAGATCTGCTCCGGCGGCATCCTCGGCATGGGCGAGTCGGTGGACGACCGCGCCGGCCTGCTGATCCAGCTGGCCAACCTGCCCGAGCACCCGGAATCGGTACCGATCAACATGCTGGTGAAGGTGAAGGGCACGCCGCTGGCCGAGGAGAAGGACGTCGATCCGTTCGACTTCATCCGCACCCTGGCGGTGGCCCGCCTCATGATGCCGAAGTCCCACGTGCGCCTGTCCGCCGGCCGCGAGCAGATGAACGAGCAGATGCAGGCCCTGGCCTTCATGGCCGGCGCCAACTCGATCTTCTACGGCGAGAAGCTGCTGACCACCACCAACCCGCAGGCCGAGAAGGACATGCAGCTGTTCGCACGTCTGGGCATCAAGCCCGAGGAGCGCGAGGAGCACGCCGACGAGGTGCACCAGGCCGCCATCGAGCAGGCGCTGGTGGAACAACGCGACTCCCAGCTGTTCTATAACGCGGCTTCGGCCTGATAGAGCCGCTCTTTCTTATGTAGGAGCGAGCTTGCTCGCGAACCGCCCGGCGCCGAAGTGGTCGGGAAGACTGTTCGTGAGCAAGCTCGCCCCTACAGGTCCTCGCCTCACAGGACCACCGCCGACACGGGGTTGCGTATGCCTTTCGATCTCGCCACCCGCCTGGCCCAGCGCCAGGCGGAGGACCTCTACCGCCGCCGTCCGCTGCTGGAATCGCCGCAGGGGCCGGAAGTGGTCATCGACGGCCAGCCGATGCTGGCCTTCTGTTCCAACGATTACCTGGGCCTGGCCAATCACCCCGAGGTGATTGCCGCGATGCGCGCCGGCGCCGAACGCTGGGGCGTCGGTGGTGGCGCTTCGCATCTGGTCAACGGCCACTGCGGCCCGCACCACGAGCTGGAGCTGGCGCTCGCCGAGTTCACCGGCCGCCCGCGCGCGTTGCTGTTCTCCACCGGCTACATGGCCAACCTCGGCACCGTCACCGCCCTCGTCGGGAAAGGCGACAGTGTGCTGGAGGACCGCCTCAACCACGCCTCGCTGCTGGATGCCGGCTTGCTTTCCGGTGCGCGCTTCTCGCGTTACCTGCACAACGACGCCGCCAGCCTTGCTTCCCGTCTGGAGAAGGCCGAGGGCAACACGCTGGTGGTCACCGACGGCGTATTCAGCATGGACGGCGACCTGGCCGACCTGCCCGCGCTCTGCGCCAGGGCCAGGGAGAAGGGCGCCTGGGTGATGGTCGATGATGCCCACGGCTTCGGCCCGCTGGGTGCGACCGGCGGCGGCATCGTCGAGCACTTCGGCTTGGGGTTGGATGACGTGCCCGTGCTGGTCGGCACCCTCGGCAAGGCCTTCGGCACCGCTGGCGCCTTCGTCGCCGGCAGCGAGGAGCTGATCGAGACGCTGATCCAGTTCGCCCGCCCCTACATCTACACCACCAGCCAGCCGCCCGCCGTGGCCTGCGCCACGCTGAAAAGCCTGGAGCTGCTGCGCGCCGAGAGCTGGCGCCGCGATCACCTGAATGCGCTGATCGCACGCTTCCGCGCCGGCGCCGAGGCCATCGGTCTGAGCCTGATGGACAGCCCGACGCCGATCCAGCCGATCCTCATCGGCGGCAGCGCCCAGGCCATGGCGTTGTCGGCGGAGCTGCGCCATCGCGGCATCCTCGTCGGCGCGATCCGACCGCCCACGGTACCAGCCGGCACCGCGCGCCTGCGCGTGACCCTGTCCGCCTCGCACACCGAGGCGCAGGTCGACCGCCTGCTGGTGGCGCTCGCCGAAAGCTGGCAGCGCGTGTCGTCTAGCCTTCTGGCAGAGATCGATGCCGAGGAGGGCGATGATGCGTGACCAACTGATCCTGCTGCCGGGCTGGGGCCTGGGCAGTGCGCCGCTGGAGCCGCTGCGCGATGCGCTGCTGGAACAGGCGCCACATTTGAATGTGCAGATCGAGCCGCTGCCGGCGGATACCGATCCGAATGCCTGGCTCGACGAACTGGACGACAACGTCGCTCACGACGCCTGGATCGCCGGCTGGTCGCTGGGCGGCATGCTGGGCGCCGAGCTGGCGGCGCGCCGTGGCGAATCCTGCCGGGGGCTGGTGACCATCGCCAGCAACCTCTGCTTCCGCCGCCGCGAGGACTGGCCGGACGCCATGGCCAACGAAGTCTTCGAGGACTTCTTCGAAGCCTTTCTGCTGGAGCCGCACCTGGTGCGCAAGCGCTTCACCATGTTGGTGAGCCAGGGCGCCCGCGATCCGCGCACCCTTGCACGCCAGTTGCAGGTGGCGCTGCCGCAATTGAATGCCGAAGGTCTGACCGCCGGCCTGCAACTGCTGGGACAGCTCGATACCCGCGCCGCCCTCGGTCGCTATCCCGGCCCGCAGTTGCACCTGTTCGCCGCCAACGATGCGCTGGTCCCTGCCAGCGCTGCCGACGCCCTGCTGGAATGGCTGCCGGACGTCGAAGTCAGCCTGTTGCCCGGCGCCAGCCACGGCCTGCCGCTGGAGCAGCCGGACGAAGTGGCTGGCGCCATCCTGAAGTTCATCCACGAGGGCGACGATGCCTGATTGCAGTACCAGCGCGCTGCCCGACAAACGCCAGGTAGCCGCCTCCTTCTCCCGCGCCGCGGCGACCTACGACGCGGTGGCCGAACTGCAGCGCGCCGTCGGTAACCGCCTGCTGGAGCTGCTGCCGGAGCAGATCACGCCGCAGCGCTGGATCGACCTGGGCAGCGGCACCGGTTATTTCACCCGCTCCCTGGCGGCGCGTTATCCGCAGGCACAGGGCCTGTCCGTTGATATCGCCGAGGGCATGCTGCGCCACGCCCGCGAGCAGGGCGGTGCGCAGCACTTCATCGGCGGCGATGCCGAGCGGCTGCCGTTGCGCGATGGTGCCACCGACCTGCTGTTTTCCAGCCTGGCGATCCAGTGGTGCGGGGACTTGCCGGCGGTGCTGGACGAGGCGCGCCGCGTGCTGCGTCCTGGCGGCGTCGCGGCGTTCAGCAGCCTGTGCATCGGCACGCTGGGCGAGCTGCGACAGAGCTGGGAAGCGGTGGACGGCTTCGTCCACGTGAACCGCTTCCGCGCCTTCGAGCAGTACCAGCAGCACTGCGCGGGCAGCGGCCTGCAAGTGCTGGAGCTGCGTACCGAGGACCGCGTCCTGCACTTCCCCGACCTGCGCAGCCTGACCCACGAACTCAAGGCGCTCGGCGCGCATAACCTTAACCCCGGCCGGCCCGATGGCCTCACCGGGCGCGAGCGGGTGCGCGCTCTGATCGCCGCCTACGAGCGCTTCCGCCAGCCCCTGGGGCTGCCGGCAACCTACCGGGTGGTCTACGCCGTCCTGCGCAAGAACTGAATCCGGCAAGAGCACCAGAGGAAAGCCATGTCCCACGCCTACTTCGTCACCGGCACCGACACCGAAATCGGTAAGACCACCATCGCCTCCGGCCTGCTGCATGCGGCGCGGCTGGCCGGGTTGTCCACGGCGGCGGCCAAGCCGGTGGCTTCCGGCTGCGAGCGCAGTCCCGAGGGTCTGCGCAATTCCGATGCGCTGGCACTGCTGGGTGAATGCAGCGTGCCGCTGGCCTACGAACAGGTGAACCCCTTCGCCTTCGAGCCGGCCATTGCGCCGCACCTCGCTGCTCGCGAGAAGGGCGTGAAGCTGACAGTCGGAGCGCTCAAGGGGCCGGTCCGTTCGGTGCTGGAACTGGGTGCCGATTTCACCCTGGTGGAAGGCGCCGGAGGTTGGCGCGTGCCGCTGGCGGGGGAGGAGAACCTTTCCGACCTGGCCATCGCCCTGGAACTGCCGGTGATCCTCGTCGTCGGCGTGCGCCTGGGGTGCATCAACCATGCGGTGCTCAGCGCCGAGGCGATCCAGCGTGACGGCCTGGTGCTGGCCGGTTGGGTGGCGAACATCGTCGATCCGACGACCTCCCGTCTGGAAGAAAACCTCGCGACCCTCGCCGAACGCCTGCCCGCGCCCTGCATCGGACGCGTGCCACGCCTGGCCCGCGCGACTCCGGCGGCAGTGGCGGCGCACCTGGACCTGGGCATCCTGGATTTGTAACCGGGCCTTGGCCTGGCAGACTCCGTCTGCTTGAATAGTGGCCACTTGCTGCTTTTTGCTGTGGAGGCGTGTCGATGGAAATCTCCGGTAATGCTTTCTCTGCGGGCCTGTATGGCGTGCAGAACGGCCAGCGCCGCGTCGACCGCGCCAGCACCGACATCGCCACTGCCGGCAGCGCGCCCAGTGAAGTGCTCAACGACCGCCTGGTCGACCTGCGCCGCGGCGAGCACGAGGTGAAGGCCAACGCCAAGGTCATCCAGGCCGCCGACGAAACGCTCGGCACCCTCATCGATATCCGCGCCTGACCGCGACCCTATCCCAACCCTGAATTCCTCCGCGCGGCCGGCTGTCCTTGTGACACGCCGGCCGCTCTGCCATGGGCTTTAATTAGCCTCAGGACGTCGCTGCGAATACACCCTGCGGACAGCCCTGCGAGCGTGACCAGGCGGTCGGTTTGCACGCTTGACAAGGGTATGGCGTAAACGTATGTTTCAAACGCCTGTTTGACTGTCCGGATGCGTGCGCGCACCGACTGGGCGGCCGGGAATGCTCCCGCACTGCGACCGCAGCTATCGGTCGCCCATTAACCAGAACCCTTCGTAGAGGTTTACCGCTATGCCTGATTACAAGGCCCCCTTGCGTGATATCCGTTTCGTTCGCGACGAGCTGCTGGGCTACGAAGCGCACTACCAGAACCTGCCGGGCGCCGAAGACGCCACCCCGGACATGGTCAATGCCATCCTCGAAGAGGGTGCGAAATTCTGCGAACAGGTAATCGCTCCGCTGAACCGCACTGGCGACCTGGAAGGCTGCAAATGGAGCCCGGAAGGCGTCAAGACTCCGACCGGCTTCAAAGAGGCCTACCAGCAGTTCGTCGAAGGCGGCTGGCCGAGCCTGGCCCATGACGTCGAGCACGGCGGTCAGGGTCTGCCCGAATCCCTCGGTCTGGCCATCAGCGAAATGGTCGGTCAGGCCAACTGGTCCTGGGGCATGTACCCGGGCCTGTCCCACGGCGCCATGAACACCCTGCACGCCCACGGTACTCCGGAGCAGCAGCACGCCTACCTGACCAAGCTGGTTTCCGGTGAGTGGACCGGCACCATGTGCCTGACCGAGCCGCATTGCGGCACCGACCTGGGCATGCTGCGCACCAAGGCCGAGCCGCAGGCTGACGGCACCTACAAGATCACTGGCACCAAGATCTTCATCTCCGCTGGCGAACACGACATGGCCGACAACATCGTCCACATCGTGCTGGCCCGCCTGCCCGACGCCCCGCAGGGCACCAAGGGCATCTCGCTGTTCATCGTGCCGAAGTTCCTGCCCAACGCCGAAGGCAACGTGGGCGAGCGCAACGCCGTTTCCTGTGGCTCCATCGAGCACAAGATGGGCATCCACGGCAACGCCACCTGCGTGATGAACTTCGACGCCGCCACCGGCTTCCTGATCGGCCCGCCGAACAAGGGCCTGAACTGCATGTTCACCTTCATGAACACCGCTCGCCTGGGTACCGCGCTGCAAGGCCTGGCCCACGCCGAAATCGGTTTCCAGGGTGGCATCGCCTACGCTCGCGAGCGTCTGCAGATGCGTTCGCTGACCGGCCCGAAAGCTCCGGAAAAAGCCGCTGACCCGATCATCGTGCACCCGGACGTACGCCGCATGCTGCTGACCGCCAAGGCTTTCGCCGAAGGCAACCGCGCCATGCTGTACTTCGCTGCCAAGCAGGTCGACATCGTCCAGCGCAGCCAGGACGAAGAAGAGAAGAAAGCCGCTGACGCGATGCTGGCCTTCCTCACTCCGATCGCCAAGGCGTTCATGACCGAAGTGGGCTTCGAAGCCGCCAACCATGGCGTGCAGATCTATGGCGGCCACGGCTTCATCGCCGAGCACGGCATGGAACAGAACGTCCGCGACAGCCGTATCTCCATGCTGTACGAAGGCACCACCGGCGTTCAGGCGCTGGACCTGCTGGGCCGCAAGATCCTCATGACCCAGGGCGAAGCGCTCAAGGGCTTCACCAAGATCGTGCACAAGTTCTGCCAGGCCAACGAAGCCAACGAAGCCGTGAAAGAGTTCGTTGCACCGCTGGCCGCGCTGAACAAGGAGTGGGGCGACCTGACCATGAAGGTCGGCATGGCTGCCATGAAGGACCGCGAGGAAGTCGGCGCCGCATCGGTCGATTACCTGATGTTCTCCGGCTACGCGTGCCTCGCCTACTTCTGGGCCGACATGGCTCGCCTGGCTGCCGAGAAGCTGGCTGCCGGTACCAGCGAAGAGGCCTTCTACCAGGCCAAGCTGAAGACCGCGCGCTTCTACTTCCAGCGCATCCTGCCGCGCACCCGCGCCCACGTTGGCTCCATGCTGTCCGGCGCCAACAACCTGATGGACCTGGCCGAGGAAGATTTCGCCCTCGGTTACTGATCAGCGCCCGTAACGGACGGTTCGCCGTCCGTCTGCTGAACAGCAGGAAGCCCGCCGCAAGGCGGGCTTTTTCGTATCCGAATCCACACAAAACGCCGCAGAAAATGCCATCATTACGCCACTTGCCGATCGACTGACGGCGAGCCCGGCACCCACTCTGCGGAACCCTTTGTGCGACCCACGGCCCCTTACCGGATCAGCCATTTCCTCACGCCCCTGTTGCTGATTCCGGCCGGCATCGCCGCCGGCTCCCTGGGCGAACTGTCTGACTTCTTCATCTCCCTGTTCAACGTCCTGCCGACCCTGCTGCTCCTGCTCGGCGGCGCGCTGTGCATGGTTTATGGCCGCCAGCGCCAGCTGTTCATGCTGACGGTGGTGTACATCGCCTATTTCCTGCTCGATACCCAGGTCGACTATTTCCAGGCGCACCGCGTGGTGATGCCGGAGGCGGCGCTGGTGTTCCACCTGTGTTGCGTGCTGCTGCCGCTGCTCTACGGCCTGTACGGCATCTGGCAGGAGCGCATGCACATGCTGCAGGACCTGCTCGCCCGCAGCGCCGCGCTGGTCGCCGTGGCCGGGGTGGCGACAGCACTGGCCAAGCGCTTCCCACAGGGGCTGGCGGAGCTGCTCAGCGACACCTACTGGCCGGCTTTGCACGGCCACTGGATGAGCCTGGCGCAGCTGTCCTACTTCGGTTTCCTCATGGCCTTCATCGCCCTGGTCGCCGCCTACGTGCGCCAGCCACGCCCGCTGCACGCCGCGCAGTTGCTGGGCCTGCTCGGGCTGCTGTGGATGCTGCCCAAGGTGTTCATCCTGCCCCACGCGCTGACCGTGATGACCAGCCTGGTGATGCTCACCCTGGCCGGCGCGGTGGCCCACGAGGCGTACCAGATGGCCTTCCGCGACGAACTCACCGGCCTGCCCGGACGCCGCGCGCTGAACGAGCGCTTCCAGCGCCTGGGCCAGCAGTACGTGCTGGCGATGATCGACGTGGACCACTTCAAGAAATTCAACGACAGCCACGGCCACGACGTCGGCGACCAGGTGCTGCGCATGGTCGCCAGCCAGTTGCGTCGTACCGGTGGCGGCGGCAAGGCGTACCGCTATGGCGGCGAGGAATTCACCGTGGTCTTCGCCGGCAAGACCGTGGAGCAGTGCCTGCCTCACCTCGATGGCGTGCGCCAGGCCATCGAGGGTTACGCCATGCACCTGCGCGACCGTGGCAACCGCCCCAAGGACGACCGCCAGGGCCGCGGCAAGCGCGCCGGCAAGGAGGCGCAGACGGTCTCGGTGACCATCAGCGTCGGCGTCGCCGAGCGCGACGGCGAGCGGCGCAGCCCGGAAGAAGTCATCAAGGGCGCCGACGAGGCGCTGTATTCGGCCAAGAGCGGCGGGCGCAACCGTGTGGCCGTGCATGGGCAGTCGCGTCGCGGAGCGGTACGTACCGCCTGAGCGGCCTGCGTTATGACCGCGCATTCAGCGCGTGCAGCGTGATTGTCCGCATCGTGACAGGCCGTTAGGTTCGAGTTATCCGCGCCAAGCTGGCGCCCTGAACCGAACGGAGATTCGCGATGCCCGAGTACAAGGCCCCCCTGCGCGACGTGCGCTTCCTCACCGACGAAGTCTTCGACTTCACCGGCCGCTACGAAGCCCTCGGCGCCACCGACGCCACCCCGGACATGTTCGCCGCCATCCTCGAGGAAGGCGCGAAGTTCTGCGAGCAGGTCATCGCCCCGCTGAACCGCTCCGGCGACGAGGAAGGCTGCCACTTCGACAACGGTGTGGTGACCACGCCCAAGGGCTTCAAGGAAGCCTTCGCGCAGTACGTCGAGGCTGGCTGGAACGGCGTTTCCAGCGATCCGGAATTCGGTGGCCAGGGGCTGCCGCCGTCCCTCGGCCTGCTGGTCAGCGAGATGATCGGCGCATCCAACTGCTCCTGGGGCATGTATCCCGGCCTGACCAAGGGGGCCATGGCCGCCATCCACGCCCACGGCACGCAGGAGCAGAAGGACACCTACCTGCCGCGCATGACCAGCGCGGTCTGGACTGGCACCATGTGCCTCACCGAGCCGCACTGCGGCACGGACCTGGGCATCATCAAGACCCGCGCCGTGCCCAACGCGGACGGCAGCTACGCGATCACCGGCACCAAGATCTTCATCTCCGCCGGTGAGCACGACCTGAGCGAGAACATCATTCACCTGGTCCTGGCCAAGCTGCCCGACGCGCCGGCCGGCACCAAGGGCATCTCGCTGTTCATCGTGCCGAAATTCAACCTCGACGCGAACGGCGAGGCCGGCGAACGCAATGCCGTCGCCTGCGGCTCCATCGAACACAAGATGGGCATCAAGGCTTCCGCCACCTGCGTGATGAACTTCGACGGCGCCCGCGGCTTCCTCATCGGCGAAGCCAACAAGGGCTTGGCCTGCATGTTCACCATGATGAACCACGCGCGCCTGGGCACCGGCATGCAGGGGCTCTGCCTCGGCGAGACCAGCTACCAGGGCGCCGTGCGCTACGCCCAGGATCGCCTGCAGATGCGTTCGCTGACCGGCCCGAAAGCGCCGGAGAAGCCCGCCGACCCGATCATCGTCCACCCGGACGTGCGCCGCATGCTGCTGACCATGAAGGCGTTCAACGAAGGCAACCGCGCGCTGGCCTACTTCACCGCGCAACTGCTGGACATCGAGCACCTCTCCCAGGACGCCGAAGAGCGCGAACGCGCCGGCAGCCTGCTGGCCTTCCTCACCCCGATCTGCAAGGCCTTCATGACCGAGACCGGCCTGGAAGTCACCAACATCGGCATGCAGGTGTTCGGCGGCCACGGCTTCATCCGCGAGTGGGGCATGGAGCAGCTGGTGCGCGACTGCCGCATCGCGCCGATCTACGAGGGCACCAACGGCATCCAGGCGCTGGACCTGCTGGGCCGCAAGGTCCTTGGTAGCCAGGGCAAGCTGCTGATGGGCTTCACCAAACTCGTGCACCAACTCTGCCAGCAGCACGCCGAGCACCCGCAACTGAAGGCGCAGGTTGCCCAGCTGGCGACGCTGAACAAGCAGTGGGGCGAGCTCACCCAGAAGGTCGGCATGGCGGCCATGAAGAACCCGGACGAAGTCGGCGCGGCCTCGGTCGACTACCTGATGTTCTCCGGCTACGTCACCCTCGGTTACTTCTGGCTGCGCATGGCGCTCGTCGCCCAGCAGAAGCTGGAGCAGGGCGCCAGCGAGGCGGCTTACTACCAGACCAAGCTGGCCACCGCCGAGTTCTACTTCAGCCGCCTGCTGCCGCGCGCGCAGGCTCATGTGGCGGCGGCGGAAGCCGGCTCCGAGGTGCTGATGCGCCTGTCGGCAGAGCAGTTCGCCCTGTAATCCTCGTGCCAGACAAGGAGGCCCGCCCCGCGCGGGCCTTCTCGTTTTTCGCTACATATTGTGACCAATCTATAGTTGTGCGGTCACAACATGACGCTTAAAGTCTGAAAAGTTGTTGGAGTAAACTCCGGCGGCGTACCTTCGTGTACCTCCTATTCTGATACCGCTGGCTGCCAGATCAGCCGTCGTTTTCGTTCGAGGATCCATCATGGCTGACTACAAAGCTCCCCTGCGCGACATGCAATTCGTCCTCAATGAAGTCTTCGAGGTCGCCAACCTGTGGGCCGAACTGCCCGCCCTGGCCGAGACCGTCGACGTCGAGACCGCCGCCGCGATCCTCGAAGAGGCCGGCAAGGTCACCGGCGGTGTGATCGCCCCGCTGAACCGCAGCGGCGACGAAGAAGGCTGCAGCTGGAGCGCCGAGGGCGTGAAGACTCCGGCCGGCTTCCCCGAGGCCTACCGTACCTACGCCGAAGGCGGCTGGGTGGGCGTGGGCGGCGCGCCGGAATTCGGCGGCATGGGCATGCCCAAGGTGATCGGCGCCCAGGTCGAGGAAATGGTCAACTCGGCCAACTTGTCCTTCGGCCTGTACCCGATGCTGACCGCCGGCGCCTGCCTGTCGCTGCTCAACCACGCCAGCGAAGAACTCAAGGCCAAGTACCTGCCGAGCATGTACGCCGGCACCTGGGCCGGTTCCATGTGCCTGACCGAGCCGCACGCCGGCACTGACCTGGGCATCATCCGCACCAAGGCCGAACCGCAGGCCGACGGCAGCTTCAAGATTTCCGGCACCAAGATCTTCATCACCGGCGGCGAGCACGACCTCACCGAGAACATCATCCACCTGGTCCTGGCCAAGCTCCCCGACGCGCCGGCCGGCTCCAAGGGCATCTCGCTGTTCCTGGTGCCGAAGGTGATGGTCAACGCAGACGGCTCCCTGGCCGAGCGCAACGCCGTGTCCTGTGGCTCCATCGAGCACAAGATGGGCATCAAGGGCTCCGCAACCTGCGTGATGAACTTCGACGGCGCCACCGGCTGGATCGTCGATGCGCCGAACAAGGGCCTGGCCGCCATGTTCACCATGATGAACTACGAGCGCCTGGGCGTTGGCATCCAGGGCCTGGCCACTGGCGAGCGCTCCTACCAGAGCGCCGTGGAATACGCCCGCGAGCGTATCCAGAGCCGCGCGCCGACCGGCCCGGTCGCCAAGGACAAGGCCGCCGACCCGATCATCGTTCACCCGGACGTGCGTCGCATGCTGCTGACCATGAAGGCGCTGAACGAAGGCGGCCGCGCCTTCTCCAGCTACGTCGCCATGCAGCTGGACACCGCCAAGTACAGTGAAGAACCGACCACCCGCAAGCGCGCCGAGGAACTGGTTGCCCTGCTGACTCCGGTGGCCAAGGCCTTCCTCACCGACATGGGCCTGGAAACCACTATCCACGGCCAGCAGATCTTCGGCGGCCACGGCTTCATCCGCGAATGGGGCCAGGAGCAGCTGGTGCGCGACTGCCGCATCACCCAGATCTACGAAGGCACCAACGGCATCCAGGCGCTGGACCTGATGGGCCGCAAGATCGTCGGCAGCGGCGGCGCCTACTGCAAGCTGTTCACCGACGAGATCCGCGCCTTCACCGCCTCGGCCTCCGCCGAACTGGCCGAATTCACCGGCCCGCTGAACGCCGCCGTGCAGAACCTGGACGAGCTGACCGCCTGGGTCCTGGACCGCGCCAAGGGCAACCCGAACGAAATCGGCGCCGCCTCGGTCGAGTACCTGCATGCCTTCGGCTACACCGCCTACGCGTACATGTGGGCCCTGATGGCTCGTGCTTCGCTGGGCAAGGAAGGCCAGGACGAGTTCTATGTCAGCAAGCTCGGCACCGCGCGCTTCTACTTCGCCCGCCTGTTGCCGCGCATTCACTCGCTGAGTGCCTCGGTGAAGGCCGGCAGCGAGTCGCTCTACCTGCTGGACGCCGCTCAGTTCTAAGCGGCTGATCCGAAAAGCCCCGCTCCGGCGGGGCTTTTTTATGGGGATATTTCCTTTCCGAAGGACGCTAGTACGAATCCGTGTAAGCCAAAGCTTACAAACAGCGGTGGTGATCGGCGTCTTTCTGACAAAGGCTTACGGCGGTAACCTTCTCCTCAGTCAGGACATTGCGCAGGAAGCGCCAAAGACAACACGGAAATATAGGGATTCCACCACGGATGGTGGCCTGCATGGACGTCAGGATATCGGTCTGCAAAACCCCGCTTCGCAAGAAGCGGGGTTTTTTCTTGCCTGCGATTACCCGTAGGGCGAATAACGCGCCAGCGTTATCCGCCGCTGGGCTGGATGGCGGATAACCTGTTCCAGGTTATGCGCCCTACGTAGATGCTCCGTGTGGGGCTGTGGCCGCATGGGTATCGCTGCGCTCCACCCATCCTGCATCCCGTGACGGAATAACCATCGAGCACAAACGTAGGATGGCGTGGAGCGCAGCGATACCCATCAGCGATGTTGGGCATCACACCGCCCCATCCAGCAACGACCGCAACAGCTCCACCGTCGGCTGCTGCCGCTGCGCATCGCGATAGACCAGCCCCACGCTCAGCGGAATGCGCGGTTCGCTCAATGGCTTCCAGAGCAGGTCCTTGTGCGCGTGCATCTGCCGCGCCCGCCCCGGCAGTACGGTGGCAAAACGGCTCTGCGGCAGGCTGTCGAGGATGCCGCCCATGTGGTTCAGCTCCGCCTGCACCCGTGGCCGCCGGCCGATGGCCGCCAGTTGTTCCTGCCAGATCTGCCGGGCACGGAATTCCTCGCCGAGCAGCAGCATCGGCAGTTCCGCCGCCTGGGCCAGCGAGACCTTCTTGAAGTCCTTCAGCGGATGCTCCGCCGGGATCACCAACTGCAACTCGTCCGGGTACAGCTCCACGCCATGCAGCGCCGGCTGGCGCGGAGGCAGGAAGCCGATGCCGATGTCCAGCTGGCCGATCAGCAGGCGGCGTTCGATCTCCACCCCGGAGAGTTCGTAGATGCGCACCTGCACGTGCGGCTGCGCAGCGTGCAGGCGTTCCACCAGGTGCGGCACCAGGCTCGCGTTGACCGTCTGCAGCACGCCGATGGCCAGGCTGCGCGCACTCTGCCCACGGAAACCCCGCAGCGCTTCGCGGGCGCGCTCCAGGCCTTCGAGCAGCGGCACCGCATGGTTGTATAGCGTGTGCGCGGCGGCGGTGGGCAGCAGGCGCTTGCCGCTGCGCTGGAACAGCGCCACGTCTAGATTCTGCTCCAGCTGGCGGATCTGCTGCGACAGCGCCGGCTGGGAAATTGCCAGGCGTTCGGCCGCGCGCCCGACATGGCCTTCCTCGTAGAGCGCGACGAAATAGCGGAGCTGGCGGAAATCCATAAGGTCTGCTTATCAACGAAACTGGAAAATCGAAATGGATAGTCAGCTATCCAGGCCTCTACTCTAGCGCTTGTCCGCTGTCTCAGATGGGTAGACAAAGGTGGAAAGCATCGTTATCCAGGGCGTTTTCATAGGCAAAGTCGAAGAGAGCTGGGGCGGTTTGCTCAGCGAAATCGACAGGCTGGAAACGCATCAGGAAGTCTGGCTCGGCACCGAAGGGCTGCCGGGGGACGCCCGGCCCGACCTGCGCCGCGACGGCGGCCTGGACCGCGCGCTGCACCACTACCCGGCCGAGCACTACCGCCACTGGCGCAAGCTTTACCCGCAGACGCGCTGGCGACCGCCGGCCTTCGGCGAAAACCTCTCGACCTTCGGCCTCAATGAGCAGGAGGTCTGCATCGGCGACCTGTTCCGCTGGGGCGAAGCGCTGATCGAAGTGAGCCAGCCGCGCTCACCCAGCTACCGCCTGGCGCGGCGCTGGAATCTCCCCGAGCTGCCGCAGCAAGTGCAGGAGCAGGGGCGCTGCGGCTGGTTCTACCGGGTGCGCCGTTCCGGCATGGTCGCCCCCGACGCGCCGCTGGAGCTGGTGCAGCGGCACTACCCGCAGCTCAGCGTGGCGAGCCTGCTGGACTGGTACTTCGGCCACCCGCTGGAACGTACCGGACTGCGCCTGATGATGGCCTGCGACGCGCTCTCACTGCGCTGGCGCAAGACCGCCGCGCAACGCCTCACCAGTGGCGTGCTGGAAGACTGGACGGCCCGCCTGGCGGGCCCCGAATGTTCGGAGCAGGGCGGCCTGCAGAGCTGAGCCGCACTGTTTCGCAAATGCCCTCGCGCCCGCCCCCGGACGTCGTCTTGGTCCTGCGGGGCGGCTTTTATTGCCGCCGCCGAGCCTGTCACAGGGCTCGGCGGCGTTGTCATGCCGACGTAACACCGCGTTCCTAACCTTCCGCCGATAGCTTCTACTGACAACCCGAGCCGTCAGAAAGACGGCCGCGCGGAAGGAACCATCTGATGAGCGAGCGTTTCCAGGATTTCCACGACCGACTGGCCGCCTTCGACGACGAGTCGATCAACCCCTCCGGCAACGTGCCGATGAGCGAGATCATCGACGCCTCGCGCCGCCGCCTGCTGAAGAACAGCCTGGTGCTGGGCGCCGTCGGCTTCCTCGGCGGCAGCCTGTTCCCCGGCCGTTCGCTGTTCGCCGCCGACGCCCCGGTGCCCACCGCGCTGCTGGGCTTCAAGGGCGTGCCGGTGCAGCAGGACCCGAAATTCGACCGGGTGATAGTCGCCGAGGGCTACAGCGCGCGGCCGTTCTTCTCCTGGGGCGACGCCGTGGTAAGCGGCTCGCCGGCCTGGAAAGGCGATGCCAGCGAGGACTGGAAAGCCCAGGAACTGCAGGCCGGCGACAACCATGACGGCATGCACTACTTCCCCTTCCCCGACGCGCCGGACAGCCACGGCCTGCTGGTGATCAACCACGAGTACATCAACCCGACGCTGCACCCCAAGGGCCAGACCTTCGAGGACCGCCCGGATGGTTCGCGCGGCCGCCCGGAAGGCGAGGTGCGCAAGGAAATCGCCGCCCATGGCCTGAGCGTGATCGAGGTGAAGAAGGACGCCGGCGGCCAATGGCAGCGCGTCGAGGGCTCGAGCTACAACCGCCGCATCACCGGCAGTTCGCCGCTGGACCTGTCCGGCCCGCTGGCTGGCCACGACATGCTGCGCACCGTCAGCGACCCGGACGCGAAACAGGTACTCGGCACCCTGAACAACTGCTCCATGGGCGTCACGCCCTGGGGCACCTACCTGGCCTGCGAAGAGAACTGGCACCAGTACTTCGTCAACCGCGACAAGGCCGACTACGCCAAGCGCGTTTCGCACAAGCGCTACGGCCTGTCCAACGGCCAGTTCAGCAACTACTACGCCTGGGAAGCGGTGGATGCGCGCTTCGACGCCACGCCGAAAGCCGACCAGCCCCACGGCGGCCACGTCAACGAACCGAACCGCTTCGGCTGGGTGGTGGAGATCGACCCGTTCGATCCGACCTCCACGCCGAAGAAGCGCACCGCAGTGGGCCGCTTCTGCCGCGAGTGCTCGACCCTCTCACTGGGCGCCGACAACCGCATGGCGTTCTATTACGGCGACGACACCAAGGGCGAGTACATCTACAAGTTCGTCCCGGCCGGCAAATATGACGCGAACAACCGCGCGGCGAACGTCGACCTGCTGGACGAAGGCACGCTCTATGTCGCGCGCTTCAATGCCGATGGCAGCGGCCAGTGGCTGCCGCTGGTGCATGGGCAGAATGGCCTGACCGCCGAGAACGGCTTTGCCAGCCAGGCCGAGGTGCTGGTCAACGCCCGCGCCGCCGCCGACAAGCTGGGCGCCACGCCCATGGACCGGCCTGAGTGGGTCGCCGTGCAGCAGACCACCCGCGAGGTCTACGTCAGCCTCACCAACAACGATGCCCGCGGCAAGAAGCAGCCGGTGGACGCCGCCAACCCGCGCAAGGAAAACCTGCACGGGCAGATCCTGCGCTGGAACGAAGCCGGCGGCGATCCGACCGCCACCAGCTTCCAGTGGGAAATCTTCCTGCTGGCCGGCGAGCACAAGGGCGCCAGCGCGCCGGAGAACCTGATCGGCACCATCAACGGCGACATTTTCTCCTCGCCGGATGGCCTGTACTTCGATACCGCCGGCCGCCTGTGGATCGAGACCGACTATGACGACGCCGAAGCGCCGATGCAGGCCATGGGCTGCAACCAGTTGCTCTGCGCCGACCCGCAAAGCCGTGAAGTACGCCGCTTCCTGGTCGGCCCGCGCGGCTGCGAGCTGACCGGCATCACCCAGACCCCGGACGGCAAGACGCTGTGGGTGAACATCCAGCACCCGACGCTGAGCTTCCCGGCCAGCGACGGCAAGAGCATCCCGCGTTCCACGACGCTGGTGATCACCAAGGATGATGGCGGTGTGATCGGTACGTGATGGCCGTGTAGGAGCGGGCCATGCCCGCGAACCGGCCGGTAGGCCGGATTCTGCCCCTGCGCCGGCCTGAAAGGCATGGCGCGGGGCTGGTCGCGGGCACGGCCCGCTCCTACAGAGGGATTCCGGAGCGGGGGCTTAAAGCTCGACCTCACCTCCGGCCAGTGCGCACAGCTCGGTGAAATCGAGGATCTCCGTCTCCCGGCCGTCCACCCGGATCAGCCCGTGCTTCTGCAGGCGGGTGAAGCTGCGCGACACCGTCTCCACCGCCAGCCCCAGGTAATCGCCGATCTCGTTGCGCGACATGCTCAGGCGGAAGCGCGTGGCGGAGAAGCCGCGCTCGCGGAAGTGCGCGGAAATGTTCAGCAGGAAGGCGGCGATGCGCGAGTCGGAGTTCAACCGCGAGAGCAGCAGCTTCATCTGCTGATCCTCGCGGATCTTGCGGCTCATCATCAGCATGATCTGGTGCGACAGCCCCGGAATCTGCAGCGACAGTTCCTCCAGCTGGCTGAACGGAATCTCGCTGCACAGCGTGCTTTCCAGCGCCTGCGCCGACACCGGATAGCTGCCTTCGCCCATGCCGGAGAAGCCGAAGATCTCGGTGGCGAAGTAGAAGCCGGTGATCTTCTCCAGCCCCTGTTCATTGGTGGTGAAAGTCTTGATCGAACCGGAGCGCACCAGGTACACGCTGTGGAACGGGTCGCCCTGGCGGAACACGAAGTCCCCTTTGTGCAGCAGGTGCCCCGGCTTGATGATCGCCTCGAGCTCCATGACCTTGTCGTCACTCAGGGTCGGCGGCGCCAGCCGGCAGTTCTTGCAGTACGGTTGCGGTTTGATCATCTGATTCATCCATATCCCCATGCGCCGGCCAATTGCGCGCAGTCAAGCGGTCTTCGGGCGCATCGCCCCCACGTAAAACCATAGCAACTGAGCGTGATCTGTCATCCGTCGGCCGCCGCAGAAGCGAAATTGGCCAATGGATTTTTCATACCGGCTTGACCCTTTCTTCACCGCGCCGCCCTCAGTCTCCACGACCATGCGCCAGGGGGTTATCGGGGGAGACCGCCAACTCCGGGGTGCAGCGACGCGCTTTGTCAGCAAGGGCGCGCGTCGATCCCGCTCATTTCCGGAGACAAACCCGTGAACAATAAACTGCCACAGATCACCCTGGCCTTCTGGGTGATGAAGATTTGCGCCACCACCCTGGGGGAAACCGCCGGCGACCTGCTGTCGATGACCCTCAACGTCGGCTATGCGATCAGCTCGCTGATCCTCATCAGCCTGTTCCTCGTCACCCTGGTTGGCCAGCTCGCCAGCAAGCGCTACGTGCCCTGGCTGTACTGGCTGGTGATCCTTTCCACCAGCACCGCCGGCACCACCATGTCGGACTTCATGGACCGCACGCTGGAGCTTGGCTACGCCACCGGGTCGGCGATCCTCATCAGCATCCTGGCTGCGATCTTCGCGGTCTGGCGCTTCAGCGGCACCTCGCTGTCGGTGGACAACATCCGCACCTTCAAGGGCGAGATGTTCTACTGGATCGCCATCCTCTTCTCCAACACCCTGGGCACCGCGCTGGGCGACTTCCTCGCCGACGACTCCGGCCTGGGCTTCGCCGGCGGCGCGCTGCTGATCGGTAGCCTGATCGCCGTGGTGGTGGCGCTGCACTACTTCACCAAGCTGTCTTCGGTGCTGCTGTTCTGGGTGGCCTTCGTGCTGACCCGTCCGTTCGGCGCGACCCTGGGCGATGTGCTGACCAAGTCCCACGAGAAGGGCGGGCTGGACTTCGGCACCATCGGCTCCTCGGCCATCCTCGCCGCTATCCTGGTGGCGCTGGTGGTGGTGGTCAGCGTGCGGCAGAAGCGCGAGGAGCGGGGCGGCGCAGCGGTGCTGTCGTCCTGATTCGTTAAAACGCTACCCGTCCCGCGAAAGTGATGACGGGCTAGCCTTGTGAAATTTGTTCTGTTATTTTTCATGAAAAATAATCAGAACAATTTCACGAGGTAGCGATGTTCCTGCGTTCGCCCGAACCGGTCGGCACCTACTACGCCGGCGCCAACCCCGAGCTGATCCAGCACCGTGAAGCCCTTCACGAGCCGCTGGAGTGCGAAGTCCTGGTGATCGGTGCCGGTTTCAGCGGCCTGCACACGGCGCTGCAACTGGTCGAAGGTGGCCGCCAGGTCTGCATGATCGAGGCCAGCCGCATCGCCTGGGCTGCCTCCGGACGCAACGGCGGGCAGGCATTGCCGGGCTGGTCCAGCGACCTGGGCCCCATCGAGGACGACCTCGGCCATGAAGGCGCGCTGCGTCTGTGGCAGGGCATGCTCTGGGCCGCCCACGAACTGCGCGACCTGCCGCAACGCCACGGCTTCGACTGTGACTACCGTATCGGCCACCTGTGGACCGCCGTGCTGCAACGCCGGGTCGGCTCGCTCTACGACTGGCAGGCCGAGGCCAATCGCCGCTGGGGCTACGAAGGCCTGCAGTTCATTCCCCGTGAAGACCTCCCGCAGTGGATCGCCAGCGACCGCTACCAGGCCGGGCTGTACGATCCGAACTCCGCGCACCTCAATCCCCTGAAACTGGCCTACGGCCTGGCGGGCGCCATCGAGCGCGCCGGTGGCCGCATCTTCGAGCAGACCCGTGCGCTGAGCTTCCGCGAGACTGGCAGCGGCTATGAGGTCACCACAGAGCATGGCAGCGTGCGCTGCGCCTCCCTGGTGCTGGCCTGCAACGCCTACATCGACGGGCTGGACCGCGACGTCTCCGAACGCATCCTGCCGGTGGGCACCTACCAGGTCGCCACCGCGCCGCTGGGCGAGGAGCTGGCCCGCTCGCTGCTGCCGAAGAACTGCTGCGTCACCGACAACCAGTTCGTCCTCGACTACTTCCGCCTGACCCCCGATCATCGCCTGCTGTTCGGCGGCGGCTGCACCTACCTGGGCGGCATGCCTTCGGACATTCGCGCTGCCACGCGCCCCTATGTCGAGCGGGTGTTCCCGCAGCTCAAGGGTGTGGAGCTGGAATACGCCTGGGGCGGGCACATCGACTGCAGCATGCGGCGCACCCCGGACATCGGCCGGCGCGGCGACCTCTACTGGCTGCAGGGCTATTCCGGCCACGGCGTACTGCCGAGCCTGGCCGCCGCCCACGCCGTGAGCGAAGCCATGTGCGGCCGCAGCGACGAGCTTGACCTCTATCAACGCATCCGCAATCCCGGGTTCCCCGGCGGCCAGCGCTTCGCCGCGCCACTGGAAGCCGTCGGCAAGGCCTGGTATCGATTACGGGATTTCATCTGATCCGGACCCTGACATGACCCAGACGGTTGCCAACGAACACCTTGCCACGCTGATCCGCGACCTGCGCAAGCACAAGAACCTCACCCTGGGCGAGCTGGCCGAGCAGATCGGCCGCTCGGTGGGCTTTCTTTCCCAGGTCGAGCGCGGCCTGTCGCAACCCACCGTCGCCGACCTCACCGCCATCAGCGAAGCCCTGGGCGTACCGACCACCTACTTCTACGCCGGCGACACCCGCCGCGAGCGCGACTGGGTGACCCGGCCGAACGACCGCCGCACCCTGTACTACGCCGGTGGCGTCACTGACATCCTCGCCTCGCCGAACATGTCCGGCGGCTTCTCCATGCTCGACAGCATCCTCGCCCCCGGCGCCACCAGCGGCGAAGGCCACCTGGACGACAGCTCGGAGCAGGGCGGCTTCGTCCTCGAAGGCGAGCTGACCATCTGGTACGAGGACGACACCGTCACCCTCTACCCCAACGACAGTTTCCAGCTGCCGCCGCACAGCCAGTTCCGCTACGGCAACCTCACCGACAAACCAACCAGGGTGCTGTGGATCTTCACCTGATTTCCCAAGCCAGCCCGCGAGGGTTGGCTTGGGAAAACGATCCGGCCGCCCCCGCACAAAGGCCCCAGAGAACATCATGAACCGCCCGATGCATCCCGACCTGCTCAGCGAAGTCCGCGCCTTCCGCCAGCAATACCCGGACATCCGCTACGTCGACCTGATCTGCCTGGACATTCCCGGCCACTTCTACGGCAAGCGCTACCCCGTGGACATGCTGGAAAAAGTCGCCGCCGGCAGCCCGCTGAAACTGCCGCAGAACTGCGTGCTGCTGGGCGTACAGGGCGGCCTGCACCCCATCGGCGACTACTGCTTCAACGACGGCGATCCGGATGCGCCGCGCCGCCTGATCCCCGGCTCGCTCAAGCCGGTGCGCTGGGAGAACCAGCCGCTGGGGCAGATGCTGATCAGCTCCGACGGCACCGAGGCGCCTATCGAATTCGAACCGCGCGAAGTGCTCGCCCGCGTCATGCAGCGCCTGGAGTCCAAGGGCATCCGCCCGGTGGTGGCCTTCGAGCTGGAGTTCTACCTGTTCGACAAGAAGCTGGATGCTGGCCTGCCGCAGTACCCGCGCGACCCGTTGAGCGACGACGAGGACGACCAGCCGAACATGCACATCGAGCGCCTGTCGCGCTTCTCCGATGTGCTCCATGAAATCGTCGAAGCCTCCCGCGAGCAGGGCGTTGACGCCAACGTCATTACCGCCGAGATCGGCCCGGGCCAGTTCGAGATAAACTTCGCCCACTGCGACGACGGCCTGCACGCCGCCGACCAGGCCGCGCTGTTCACCCGCGCCACCCGTGGCGTGGCGCTCAAGCACGGCTACCGCGCCAGCTTCATGAGCAAGCCTTACCTGCATGCGCCGGGCAGCGGCATGCACGTGCACGTCAGCCTGTACGACCGTGACGGCAACAACCTGCTCGACCGCGACAACCAGCAGGCCCTGCGCCACGCCGTGGCCGGCTGCCTGGAACTGCTGCCGCACTGCATGCCGATCTTTGCCGCCAACCATAACGCCTACCGTCGCTACGGCTCCCGCGTGAACGCCGCGAGCAAGGCCAGCTGGGGCTTCGAAGACCGCGATGCGTGCATCCGCATTCCGGAGTCCGATGGCAGGAACCTGCGCATCGAGCACCGCCTGGCCGGCGCCGACGCCAACCCGTACCTGGTGCTCGCGGCGATCCTCACCGGCATGGAGCACGGCCTGGAAACCCGCCAGGAACCGATCCCGCCGCTGAACGAAGACCGCGCCAGCGGCATCGATTTCCCCCGCGACATGCTCGGCGCCGTCGCCGAGATGGAAGACCACCCGGTGGTCAAGGAAGGCCTGGGCAGCGAGTTCGTCTTCGTCTACTGCGAGAACAAGCGCCACGACCACCTGGACTTCATGAACGAAGTCAGCGCGCGGGAGTACCGCTGGTTCCTCTGAGGACCGAGGCTCCCTGTAGGAGCGGGCCATGCCCGCGATCGCGCCCATGGGGCGCTCCTACAGGAGACCTCCGTAGGGCGTACAACCGTTCGCGGTTGTACGCCGCCAGACCGGCCCCGCCCGGAACAATCGCCCGCCCGCCGCTCGCCCGCACGAGATTCTCTGAACCCGCTCCGCTGCCCGGCGGTCCATTCCATGCAAGAGGCAATCTCACAAGGAGCCACCGCATGGACCTCATCCGCATCCTCATCGCCATCCTTCTGCCGCCGCTGGGCGTGTTCCTCCAGGTCGGTTTCGGCGGAGCGTTCTGGCTCAACATCCTGCTGACGCTGCTCGGCTACATCCCCGGCATCGTCCACGCCGTGTACATCATCGCCAAGCGCTAACCCGCCCGGCTGCCCTCCCAGAAATGCTCCGCCAGCATTCGCAGCTCCGCCGACAGCTCCGCCATGCGCGCGGCGCTGCGCTGACAGGTACCGACCTTCGCCGCGTTGCTGTCGGCCGAGCCGCGAATCGCGTGCAGGCTGCGCTGCACGTCCTCGCTGGCGACGCCCTGTTCCTCGATGGCTTCGGCGATCTCCAGGCTCATCCTCTGGATCGCCGAGACCTGCTCGCTGATGCGCTCCAGCGTGCCCGCCGCCTGGCCGGCCTGGGCCAGGCTGGCCACTGCCTGGTCGCAGCAGTGCCATAGCGCGCGTACCGAATCCTCGGCGCCCTGCTGAAGGTTGCCGACCAGCGCCTGGATGTCCCGCGCGGAATGTTCCGTGCGCGAGGCCAGCGCGCGAACCTCGTCGGCGACTACCGCGAAACCGCGTCCGCTTTCCCCGGCGCGCGCCGCCTCGATGGCGGCGTTCAGCGCCAGCAGGTTGGTCTGCCCGGCGACGTCGCGGATCACCTCGAGCATCCGCGAGATCGCCTCGCTGTGCTCCTTCTGTTGTTCCACTGCGGTACTGGCCGCGCGCACGCCGGCTTCCAGCGCGGCGAGTTGCCCGCGCGTGCCGTGCACGTCCTGATGCCCTGACTGAGTGATGCGCTCGCTGCACTGCGCCGCCACCGCGCTGTGCTGCGCGTGACGGGCCACTTCCTGGACGCTCTGCGCCAGTTGCTGCATGGCGCTGGCAACCTGCTCTGTCTCTCGCTGCTGCAACTGCGAAGCGGCACTGCCGCCGGCCATGGCATCGGCCAGCGCGGCGGAGTGTTCGGCCAGTTGCCGGGATGCGTCGGCCATGCGCCCGACCACGGCGGCGGTCTCCGCCTCCAGCATGCGGAAGGCGAAATCCAGCTCGCCGAATTCGTCCGCGCGGCCCGAATAGAGCTGCTGGCTCAGCGGGTTGTCGGCAATCTTCCGTGCGCGCCCGAGCAGCGCGCCCAGCGGTTGCAGGCGCAGCACCAGCCAGGCGCCGGATATGCCCAGCGCCAGCAGGAAGGCCAGCGCCGTCAGCTTGGGTAGCAGCAGCGCGAGAAGAGCGCCGCCGGCCTGCGCCAGCAGCAGACCAAGCAGCAGTTGAAGGACCAGCGGCACGCGCGGGCGACGCAATGTCCTGCCCTGGCGCATGCGCGCATAAAGGCGCTCCGCCGCGTCGATCTGCTCGGCACCGGGACGGGTGCGCACCGACTGATACTCCACGACCTTGCCGCCATGGCGGATCGGCGTGACGAAGGCGCTGACCCAGTAGTGATCGCCGTTCTTGCAGCGGTTCTTCACCAGGCCCATCCAGCTGCGCCCGGCCTGCAAGGTCTGCCAGAGGTGGGCGAAGGCGGCGGGTGGCATGTCCGGATGGCGCACGCGGTTGTGGTTGAAGCCCACCAGCTCCTCGGCCTCGAAGCCGCTGACCTGGATGAAGTCCGGGTTCACGTGGGTGACCGCGCCCTTGAGGTCGGTGGTGGAGAGGATGTTGGCATTGCCGGGCACATCCACCTGGCGCCCGGTGACGGGCATGTTGAGCTTCATCGCTGGTGCTCCAGGCGGGTCTGGAACAGTTGCTCCGGCGCCACTGGCTTGCTGAACAGGAATCCCTGGGCGTGGCGGCAGCCTTCGGCGCGCAGGAAGTCGAGGTGCTCCTGGCGCTCGACGCCCTCGGCCACCACTTCCAGGCCGAGGCTGTGGCCCAGGCCGATGATCGCGCGGCAGATGGCGCTGAGTTCCGGGTCGTCGGGTACGCGGGTGATGAAGCTGCGGTCGACCTTGAGGATGTGCAGCGGAAAGCGCTTGAGATAGCCCAGCGAGGAGTAGCCAGTGCCGAAGTCGTCCAGCGCCAGGCGCACGCCCTCGGCGGCCAGTTCGCGCAGGCAGGCGAGGGTTTCCGCGCCGTCCTGCATCAGCAGGCTTTCGGTGATCTCCAGCACCAGGCTGCGCGGCGACAGCCCGCTCTCTGCGAGAATCTGCTGCACCCGCGCGGCGAACCCCGGCTGCTGCAGTTGCCGGCTGGACAGGTTGACCGAGCAGTACAGGCTGCGATGCCCCTGGCTCTGCCACAGCGCCGTCTGCCGGCAGGCCTGGCGCAGTACCCAGTCGCCAACCGGGACGATCTCGCCGGATTCCTCCAGCGCCGGGATGAAGTCCAGCGGCGAGATCGACTGGCCGTTGTGCTTCCAGCGCAGCAGCACCTCCACCGCTTCCCAGTGCGGCGAATCGCGGTCGAGGCGGACGATGGGCTGGTAGTGCAGGCTGAACTCCTCGCGGCGCAGCGCCTGGGCCAGCGCGCTTTCCAGGTCCAGCCGACGCTGTGCCTCGGCCTGCAGCTCCAGACTGAAGCGCGCGTACTGCGCCTTGCCGGCCTCCTTGGCACGGTACAGCGCAAGGTCAGCGGCCTGCAGGGTGTCGATGGCCTGGCCGTCGGTCATCAGCCCGGTGATGCCGATGCTGGCGCTGACCACCAGCGTGCGGCCATCCACGTGCAGCGGCTGGCGCAGGCAATCGAGCATGCGCTGTGCGACCTGTTCGGCGTCGACCAGGCTGGCCAGATCGTCCAGCAGCACGACGAACTCGTCGCCGCCGAAGCGCGCCAGGTGATCGCCCGGCCGCAGGCAGCGCAGCAGGCGCTGGGAGACCTCCACCAATACGCGGTCACCCACCGCGTGGCCGAGGCTGTCGTTGATCAGCTTGAAGCGGTCCAGGTCGATGAACAGCAGGCCGGACTCGCGCGCACCGGGGCGACGCTGGCGCATCAGGGCCTGCTGCAGCAGTTCGTCCAGGCGCAGACGGTTGCCCAGGCCGGTGAGCGGGTCGTGCCGCGCCGCATGGCTGAGCTGGTGTTCGCTGGCCTTGTGCTGGCTGATGTCGGTCTGCGAGCCGGCCATGCGTCCGTCGGTGACCACGCCGCGCGCCAGCACCCAGAGGTAATTGCCGTCGCGCTGGCGGATGCGGTACTCGTGGCTGAGCAGCGCGCTGCTGCCGCGCAGGTGCGCGTCGATGGCCTTGCGCAGGCCGGGCAGGTCATCCGGGTGGACGCGGGCGAACCAGCTGGTGCTGCCTTCGCCGAGGTTGTCGCGAGTCAGTCCGAGCATGCGCGCCCAGCGCTCGGAGACGTAGAGGCGATCATTGCCCAGGTCCCAGTCCCAGATACCGTCGTTGGCG
Source organism: Pseudomonas sp. LABIM340 (assembly GCF_040017195.2). NCBI lineage: Bacteria > Pseudomonadati > Pseudomonadota > Gammaproteobacteria > Pseudomonadales > Pseudomonadaceae > Pseudomonas > Pseudomonas sp. LABIM340. Next base: position 563,576 of record NZ_CM200227.1, read on the forward strand.
CCGCGCAGGGCGCGGGCATAGCGCGCCTCGCTGTCCTCCAGCGCCTGGCGCTGGGCCGCGCCGTAGGTGTCGATGGCCAGCGACATGTCGAAGAACACCCGCTTGAGCAGGCTGGCGTAGGTCTTGGCTTCATGGGCATCGCCCATCAGGTCGGCGAGCATCTGGTCCAGGTACAGGCGATACGCGCCCAGGTACCACTTCAGCTCGACGCCGACCTGCTGGTGCACCAGCCCGATGCGCAGGCGGTCGCGTACGTAATCGGCGTCCTGCGGGGCATCCCAGAGCTGGCGGTAGTACTCGAACTGGCTGCATTTCAGCCGCGCCAGCGTCGCCGGCTCGGCGAGGATCGCCCCCAGCGGCGGGTAGTTGCGCAGGTGATCGTAGAGCTGCTCGATGAAGCGCTGGTGGCAGCCCTCCAGTTCGGTGGCGCGACCGTGGAGATGGCAGCCATCCTCCTCGCGCCACTCCAGGTAACTCAGGCGCTGATCGACTTCCATCGTCGACAGGCCGATGCGCTCGAGCACGCTCTCGAGCTTCGGTCCCAGGCCCATGTTCGGCTCCTTGCGGGTCTGCTGTTTTTGTCGGGCATGAAAAAAGCGCCGGCTCGTCGGCCAGTCGAAATCGACGGCGACAAACTCGGCGCTTTGTCTTGCAGGCCCACAAGTCCTGCCCGGCAAAGCCAGCTTCCGCAACGGCGGAACGCGGGTGGTTTGTCTTTTACACCAGGGGGCGGGGGCCCGACAACTCTTGCAGCGCGCCGCTCAGGCGCTGGCGCAGCTCGCCCAGCTCGCGGGAGCGGAAGGCATGGCGGGTGCGCTCCAGCACACCGATGGCATCGGCCAGCAGCGCGGTGATCTTCCCGGTATCGCCCAGCGGTGCGTCCTGGAACCAGCGGCACAGCGGTGCCTGCTGGCAGTCACAAGGGCCTTCCATCACGCCGCAGCGCAGCTCATAGGCTGCCAGCAGGGCACGAACCTGGCGCGCCAGCGCCGGGTCCTCGGACGCGACAAGCAATTGGACGGGATGCCGGTGGAGAGTCATGAGGGGATCGCTCATATCAGGGAGATGCCAATTTAGTGGCTAGTGGCTATCTGATATTGACCCCTGTCATAGGCTGAGGCGTCTTCCGCCAGAGAGTCGACAGCTGGTGTGAAGTGGCTCGCATTGTGGTGCCGGTAAATTGCCAGGAACGCGCGGTAAACGTAGGGCGGATAACCTGAGACAGGTTATCCGCCAGACCCTTGGCGGCGGATAACGCTGGCGCGTGATGCGCCCTACGTGCTGGCAGAGCAGGCAAAACGTACCGGCTGACACCGAGGTTACTTCTCGCTCCGAACGGTCCCCTCTCCCGCTTGCGGGAGAGGGCCAGGGTGAGGGGCCTTTGATCCTGTAGGTGCGGACTTGTCCGCGAAGCTCATTGGGTAGGGCGTGAAGCGATGGGTATCGCTTCGCTCCAGGCCATCCTGCGAAGTGCACCGGGGCGCTATCAGTGCAGCGAACGCACCTGGTTTTCCATGATGCGTACCGCATCGGTCCAGCGCACCCAGACCTTGCCCTGCCAATCCATCACGCTGGTCGGCTGGCCTTCGATCTGCTCCATGCGCCGGCGCGGCAGGTGCGGATTGTTCTGCTGCGCATCGCGCAGGGTCGGCAGCACTTCGGTGCTGATCCATTGGCGCAGGCTGCGATTCTCCGGGTGATAAAAGTGCACCAGCAGCAGCGCGTAGAGGCCGCTCTCGCTGACCAGATAGAGCTTCTCCTTCGAGCCCATCAGCAACTCGTGGCGAATCTGGTCCGGGTCGAGCTTGCTCGTCACTCGCTCGCCGATGTGGCTATTGGTCAGCTTCGCCAGGTCACGAATGACGAACCACGCCTGCTTCTCGATCAGCAGCCCGCGCAGGCGACGGTTGTAACGGGGGAACACAGTGGGAATCAGGCCTTCGTCGGCCGACATCGAATCGGAAAACTTCATGCTGTCTCTCCATGTACGTCCAGAAGCCGCCGCCCGAACAACCACAGAGGGAGGCGGACCGTGCAAGGGTGGAATACCGAGACATCGAGAGGACGAAAAACCCGGCCGAGCCGAAGCCCGCCTTACACGGTCCGCCATGGACCGCCAGAAGACGCTGATTCTTGCAGGCAGCGTTATTCGCCATGGCGTGTGCTTTGCCGTCCTCCCATGTCTTCAGGATTCCACTCCTGGCCACGGCGAACCGTGGCAGGCGGAACGCTACGCAGAGGTCTTGTAGGACAGCAACGCAGTTGCGGCGTAGGGCGATTCTTGATTTGCCGACCTTTGCTCGACTGCATCATTCGCCATGGCGAAATACACGGCCTGGGGTGGCGCAAGGACTAACGGATGCTCCATCGGTCTGATTCGACCTTGAGGCTGCAGGTTTGAATTTCTATAGTAGAACTACGCCATTGGCGTAGTTCTACCGGCAGGGATGTCATGATCTTCATCGAGACGCCGGTTTTCACCGAAGACCTGCATGAGCATCTGAGCGACGAGGAGTATCAGCAATTTCAGCAGTATCTCGCCGCGAATCCGGAGGCCGGTGACGTCATTGTGGGAACGGGCGGGCTGCGCAAGGTGCGTTGGACCTGTGGCACAAAGGGTAAGCGTGGAGGCGTGCGGGTGATTTACTACTACCTTTGCCTGGCCAGTCAGATTCGCCTGCTGCTGATCTACCGCAAGGGTGCCAAGGACAATCTCACGGAGCTGGAGAAAGGCCTGCTCCGCAAACTGAACCAAGGGTGGCAGTGATGGAAAAGCGTCTCTTCGACCGGCTCGTTGAAAGCATGGAGCAAATGAACGAGATCGAGAGTGGCGCGCGCGAGCCCTCCCGAGTTTTCCACGTCGATGCATTTCAGGTGCGCAGCATCCGCAAGGCGACAGGCCTTTCCCAGGTCGCTTTCGCCCGGACAATCGACGTGGCGGTGGGCACATTGCGCAATTGGGAGCAGGGGCGTCGCGAGCCGGACGGTCCTGCCAGGGCGCTACTGCGCGCGATCCATAACGATCCGGAACATGTGCTCGCAGCGCTGCGCGAATAGGCACTGGTGAGGCCAGAAACGAAAAAGCCGCGCATCCGCGCGGCTTTTTGCTGAAAGGGTGGTGGGCCCACACGGACTTGAACCGTGGACCAAAGGATTATGAGTCCTCTGCTCTAACCAACTGAGCTATAGGCCCCCAGAAGGCGGGCGGATTATACCGGTGCGTTCTGGCTTGCGCCAACCGGATGCAGCGGGACCAGGAAGCGGTTGGCAAAGGCGTCGGCCGGTAGCGGGGCGCTCAGCGCGTAACCCTGGATCTGGTCGCAGCCTTCGGCTTCGAGGAAGCGCTCCTGGGCTTCGTGCTCCACGCCTTCGGCGATCACCGTGAGGTTCATGCTGCGGCCCAGGGCGATGATGGCGCGGGCGATGGCGGCGTCGTGGGGGTCGTCCGGCAGGCCGTGGACGAAGGACTGGTCGATCTTCAGGGTGTCCAGCGGTAGCTGCTTCAGGTAGCTGAGCGAGGAGTAGCCGGTGCCGAAGTCGTCGATGGCCAGTTGCACGCCGAGGTGCTTGAGGCTGTGCAGGATCGACAGGGCTTCCTCGGTCTGGTGCATGAGGAAGCTCTCGGTGATCTCCAACTGCAGGCGCGAGGACTGCAGGTTGTAGTGGGCGAGCAGTTCGCGGATGCGTTCGACCAGGTTGGTCTGGCGCAGCTGGGCGCCGGCGAGGTTGACTGACAGCGGGCCGAAGGCGGCATGGCTGTCCTGCCAGCGGCTCATCTGCCGGCAGGCTTCGCGCAGCACCCAGTCGCCCAGCGGCAGGATCAGGCCGTTCTCCTCGGCCAGGGGGATGAAGCGATCCGGAGAAATCGCGCCGAACTGCGGATGCTTCCAGCGGATCAGCGCCTCCGCCCCCACAAGCTGGCCGCTGGCGAGGGACAGCTTTGGCTGGTAGTAGAGCTGCAGTTGGTCGCTCTCCAGGGCGCGGCGCAGTTCGTGTTCCAGGGCCATGCGTTCGGTGGCCTGGAAGGTCAGTTCGCGGGTGTAGAACTCGACGCGGTTGCGGCCCTGGGCCTTGGCCCGGTACATGGCGGCGTCGGCGTTCTTCACCAGGGTGGCGACGTCGCCGCCGTCGCTGGGGTAGAGGCAGATGCCGATGCTGGCGCTGACGAAGAACTCCTGTTCGCCGGCGATGAACGGCTTGTCGAAGCAGACCAGCAGTTTGTTCGCCACGTGCTCGGCATCCAGTGCGTGGTGCAGGCCGGGCAGCAGGATGATGAATTCGTCGCCACCCTGGCGGGCCACGGTGTCGACGTCGCGCAGCTGCTCGCGCAGGCGCGTGGCGATGGATTTCAGCAACAGGTCGCCCACCGGGTGGCCGAGGCTGTCATTGATGTGCTTGAAGCGGTCGAGGTCGAGGAACATGACCGCGCCCTGGTGATCGTCTTCCTGGGCTTCCTTGAGCGAGGCGTTCAGGCGGCTTTCGAACAGCAGGCGGTTGGGCAGGCCGGTGAGCGGGTCGTGGTGGGCCTGGTAGTCGAGCCGCGCCTGGGCGTACTTGAGGGTGGAGATGTCGGCGAACACGCCGACGTAGTGGGTCAGTTCGCCGTCGGCGTTGCGCACGGCGCTGACGGTCAGCCACTCCGGGTACAGCTCCTGGTTCTTCCGCCGGTTCCAGATTTCGCCCTGCCAGTGGCCTTCGGCGTTGAGCTGGTGCCAGAGGGCGACGTAGAAGCTGGTGTCATGCTGGCCGGAGGCGAGCAGGCGCGGCGAGTTGCCGAGGGCTTCCTGTTCGCTGTAGCCGGTGATTTCGCTGAAGGCGCGGTTGACCGCGACTATCTGCTGGTGCGCGTCGGTGATCATCACGCCTTCGGCGGTGCTTTCGAAGACGGTGGCGGCGAGGCGGAGCTTTTCCTGCATCTGCTGCTGCTCGGTGATGTCCCGTGCAATGGTCAACATGCAGTCGTCGTTGCCGATGGTGATGCGGTGGGCGGAGAGCTCGCACAGGCGCAGGCCGCCGTCGCGGGTGCGAATCTGCGCGGTGAAGTCCGGGGCGCTGGAGGCGTTGTCGAGGATGCCGAGCAGCTTGCTGCGGTCGGCCGGATTGGCCCACAGGCGCAGGTCCAGTGTGGAGCGCTCGGCGGCTTCCTCGCGGCTGTAGCCGGTGATGCGGGTGAAGCCCTGGTTCACTTCCACCAGCCGGCCGTCGCTGATGCGCGAGATGAGCATGCCGTCGGGGGAGGCGTGGAAGGCCTTGGCGAACTTCTCTTCGGAGACGCGCAGCTGCTCCTGGGTCTCCTTGACCTGGGAGATGTTGCGCACCACCACCACCAGCGCCGGGGTGTCGTCGAGGACGATGTGCTGGGCCGAGAGCAGGCCGGTGAAGCGTGTGCCGTCGCGGCGGTTGAGCGGGATCTCGACGTTGTTGAGTTGATCGTCCTGCAGGCGCGCGAGCATTGCCGGGCCCATGCCCGGTTCGCCCCAGATGCCCAGCTCGGTGGAGGTCTTGCCCAGTGCTTCGCTGGCGGGGATGCCGATCTGCTGTTCGAAGGTGCTGTTCACCGCCAGCAGCTGTCCGTCGACGCGGCGGGCGAGGACGATGATGTCCGGGCAGTGGTGGAACACTGAGGCGAACTTCTGCTCGGACAGGCGCAGGGCCTGTTCGGTGTGCATGGCGTCGGTGATGTCGATCATCAGACCGCGCAGGATCATCTCGTCGGCATGGTGGATCAGCGTGACGATGTCGCGAATCCAGACGATCCGCCCATCGGCGGCGAGCATGCGGTAGTCGAAGCTGTGGTTGCGCCCGGCCTGGCTTTCGCTGAGGCAGAAGTGGATGGCGCGCTCGGCGTCTTCCGGGTGCAGGGTGCGCTGCCAGAAGCCGGGTTCCAGCCAGTCCTTGATCGGGTAGCCAAGCAGCCGCTGGGCGTGGGGCGAGACGTAGGTGAAGCGGTTTTCCGCCAGGCGCATTTCCCAGGCGATGGCGGTGAGGCTTTCCACGAGGCCGCGGTAGTGCTGCTCGCTGTCGCGCAGGGCCTGCTCGAGCTTCTCGCGGCGCTGCATCTCGCCACGCAGGCGGCGGTTCATGGTGAACAGCACCAGCAGGGTGATGGCGGTCAGGAGGGCAATGGGGACGGCGATTTCAAGGACTTCGCGCCACACCGAGCGGCGGTCCAGCAGGCCACCGACCCAAGGCGCCTGGAGGGCGTCGATCTGCTCGACGGTCAGGTCGGCCAGTACCTTGTCGATGATGCCGGCGAAGATCGCCTGGTCCTTCGGCACGCCCATTGCCAGCTGGTAGCGATAGGGCGTTTCGCCGCTGATCTGCAGGCCGTCGAGCTTGAGCTGGCGCAGGTTCCAGACGGCGGAGGCGAGATCGCCGACGAATGCATCCACCTGCCCGGTGGCCAGGGCCTGCAGGCCAGCGGCGACGCTCGGCAAGGGTTGCAGGTTCAGGTCGGGGTGCTTGGCGGTCAACAGTTCGTGAGCCGCGTAGTTGGCCACGACGCCAACCTTGAGCCCGTAGAGTTCCTTGAGGCCGCTGGGAGCCGGGCCGTCCTTGCGGGCAAGGATGATGATCGGAAAGTCGAGGTAGGGGCGGGTGAAGGTCAGGTAGTCGAGGCGCTTGGGCGTAGCCATGACGCCGGGCAGCAGGTCGATGCGGTTGTCGCGTGCCTGTTGCAGGACTTCGCTCCAACTGGCCGGTTCCACCGGCTGCAACTTCACCTTGAGTTGTTGGCTGATGAGCTGCACATAGCTGGCAGCGAGCCCCTGGTAGCGGCCCTCGGTGTCGCGGAACTCAAACGGTGGCCAGGAGGTGTCGACGCCCAGGCGCAGGCTGGGATGTGCCTGCAGCCACTGCTGCTCCTCGGGCGTGAGGCTCAGGGCGAACGCCTGACCTGCCCAGAATGCGAGGCACCACAGTAGAACTGCCTGCAGACGCGGCATGAAGGGCCTCATTCCAGGGGGGACTATGCCGAAGTGTAGACGTGGCACTTTGCCCGATGGAAGGCCCAAAGAAAAACCCCCGGTTTTGGCCGGGGGTTCTTCGTCACTCGTCGAGGAAGGAGCGCAGGTGCTCGCTTCGCGACGGGTGGCGCAGCTTGCGCAGCGCCTTGGCTTCGATCTGGCGGATACGCTCACGGGTTACATCGAACTGCTTGCCGACTTCCTCGAGGGTGTGGTCGGTATTCATGTCGATGCCGAAGCGCATGCGCAGGACCTTGGCTTCGCGAGCGGTGAGGCCGGCGAGGACTTCGCGGGTGGCTTCCTTGAGGCTCTCGCTGGTCGCCACTTCGATCGGCGACTGCATGGTGGAGTCCTCGATGAAGTCGCCCAGGTGCGAGTCTTCGTCGTCACCGATCGGCGTTTCCATGGAGATCGGTTCCTTGGCGATCTTCAGGACCTTGCGGATCTTGTCTTCCGGCATGTCCATGCGTTCGCCCAGCTCTTCCGGGGTCGGTTCACGACCCATCTCCTGCAGCATCTGGCGGGAGATACGGTTGAGCTTGTTGATCGTCTCGATCATGTGCACCGGAATACGGATGGTGCGGGCCTGGTCGGCGATCGAACGGGTGATCGCCTGGCGAATCCACCAGGTGGCATAGGTCGAGAACTTGTAGCCGCGACGGTATTCGAACTTGTCCACCGCCTTCATCAGGCCGATGTTGCCTTCCTGGATCAGGTCGAGGAACTGCAGGCCGCGGTTGGTGTACTTCTTGGCGATGGAGATCACCAGACGCAGGTTCGCCTCGACCATCTCCTTCTTCGCACGACGGGCTTTCGCCTCGCCGATGGACATGGAGCGGTTGACGTCCTTGATCTCGGCAACGGTCAGCTGCGAGCTGGTTTCCAGGTCGACCAGCTTCTGCTGGTTGCGCAGGATGTCATCACGTAGGCGCTCGATGGCCTCGGCGTACTTGGGCTTGCCCTTGAGTACGGAGTCGACCCAGGCGGTGTCGGTTTCGTGGCCGGGGAACTGGCGCAGGAAGTCGGCACGCGGCATGCGGGCATCACGCACACACAGCTGCATGATGGCGCGCTCCTGGCGGCGGACGCTGTCCAGCGAATCGCGGACCTTGGCGACCAGCACGTCGAACTGCTTCGGCACGAGCTTGATCGGCATGAACAGTTCGGCCAGGGCGACCAGCTCTTCGGTCGCCTGCTTGCTGCCGCGGCCGTGCTTCTTCAGAGCCTTCTTGGCTTTTTCCAGCTGCTCGGAAACGGCGCCGAAACGACGAGCGGCTTCTTCCGGATCCGGACCGCCGTCGCCTTCTTCTTCCTCGCTGTCGCCGTCGGACTCTTCGTCCTCTTCGTCCTTATCCTTGTCCTTGGCTTCGGCGTCGTCTTTCAGACCGACCGGCTCGACTTCCTCGGCCGGCACGGTGCCGTCATCCGGGTCGATGTAGCCACTGAGGACATCAGACAGGCGGCCGCCTTCGGCGACGATGCGGTTGTACTCTTCGAGAATGCCATCCACCGCGCCGGGGAACTGGGCGATGGCGCTCATGACCTCGCGGATGCCTTCCTCGATGCGTTTGGCGATTTCGATCTCGCCTTCGCGGGTCAGCAGTTCCACGGTACCCATTTCACGCATGTACATGCGCACCGGGTCGGTCGTGCGGCCAACGTCGCTCTCTACCGCGGCAAGGGCGGCAGCAGCTTCTTCGGCGGCAGCTTCATCGGTATCGGTTTCCGCCAGCAGCAGGGCATCCGCATCCGGGGCTGTCTCGAATACGTTGATCCCCATGTCGTTGATCATGCGGATGATGTCTTCTACCTGTTCCGGATCAGAGATATCCTCCGGCAGGTGGTCGTTGACCTCCGCGTAAGTCAGGTAACCCTGCTCACGACCACGGGTGATCAACTCTTTGAGACGAGATTGCTGTTGCGCTTTTCCGGACATAACACCCTATCCACTGAAGGTCTTGGCGGGCTGAAATAAGCCGAGGATTATACCAGATTCGAGGCTTCAGGCGCCAGTTCAGCTCTGGCTGCCTGTTGAAGAGGGGGTGCTGTAGTGCTCCCGCAGTAACGCTTTCTCTTCGTCGGTCAGTTCACTGGGATTCTTTCGCAGCACACTGTGCAGGCGGGCTTCGCGGCTGCTGAGCAGTTGGTTGTGTGCAAGTGTAGTAATGGTGTCGACGAACTGCTTTTCAAGATTGCCGTCATCGATCAGCCATTCTTTCCCCGCCAGCACCTGCAGCAGGCGCCCTTGGGGTGTTCCGTGCCAGCGCGCGATGAGGTGCATCGAGCTCTGTCTCGGATTCTTCTGCAACGCTTCGACCAGGGCCGCGAGCAGTTGCGAATAGGTCTGTCCCTCGTTGGAAAAGTGGCTCGCATCCTCGACGCTCTGCGCCAGTTGAGGATGGTGCAGCAGGGTGCGCAGCGCGGTCAGGGTCGGCGATTCGACGCTGATCTCGGTGCGTGGCTGGCGCGGCGTAAAGTCGCCTTTCTTGCCCTTGCCATCCCATTTGCGATCGCCCTTCCAGGGCTTCTTGCCCTGTTTGGCGCCGCCGTTGCCGGCGGAAAATTCCTGTGGCGCCTCGAAGTAGTTCGAAGCGTCCTGGTAATGACTGTCGCCGTGCTCTGCGAACTGGCCGGCGAACTGGCCCATATCGTAGTCGGCGTACTCGTGGGCGTGCTGTTCTGAGCCCTGTGTCTTGGTCGGAGCAGGCGCATGGCTGGGCTTGCCCTGGCCGGTGAGGCCGGAGCGTGGCGCGCTGATCTGGTTGAGCGCCTCGACGGACAGTCCGGTGATTTCGCCCAGGCGCTGGCGCATCAGCAGGCGCAGGGTGTTGCCGGGAATCTTCTCCAGCAGCGGCCCGGCCAGGGTCGCCAGGTGCGCCTTGCCTTCCAGCGTGCTGGGGTCGGCTTCCTGGGTCAGTTGCTGGAAGAAGTAGTCCGCCAGCGGCTGGGCCTGGTGGGCGAGGCGGGCGCGGAACGCGTCCGGGCCTTCGGCGCGCACCAGGCTGTCCGGGTCTTCGCCTTCGGGCAGGAACAGGAAGCGCACCTTGCGCCCGTCCTGCAGGTTGCTCAGTGCCGACTCCAGCGCGCGCCAGGCGGCGTTGCGGCCGGCCTGGTCGCCGTCGAAGCAGAAGAGGATGTTCGGCACGATGCGGAACAGCCGCTTGATGTGTTCTTCGCTGGTGGCCGTGCCCAGGGTCGCGACCGCATTGCGGATGCCCTGCTGGGCCAGCGCGATGACGTCCATGTAGCCTTCGACCACCATGATCTCGTCGAGATCCCGGTTGTTCTTCCGTGCCTCGTACAGGCCGTAGAGCTCCTGTCCTTTATGGAAGACCGGGGTTTCCGGCGAGTTCAGGTATTTCGGCTTGTCGTCGCCCAGCACCCGGCCGCCGAAGGCGATCACTCGCCCGCGGCTGTCGCGGATGGGGAAGATCACCCGGTCGCGGAAGCGGTCGTAGCGCTTGCCGCTGTCTGGGTTTTCCACCAGCAGGCCGGCGTCGAGCATGGCCTTGAGCTGCAGGTTGTCGCCGCCCAGGTTCTTCAGCAGGTTGTCCCAGCCCGGCGGGGCGAAGCCCAGGCCGAAGTCGCGGGCGATCTCGCCGGTCAGGCCGCGGCCCTTGAGGTATTCCACTGCGGCCTTGCGCGCCGGGTGGCCTTTCAGCGCCTGGCGGTAGAACTCGGCGGACGCAGCCAGCAGCGGGTAGAGCGGCGAGTCGACTGGTTGGCGTGGCTTGTTGCCGCGCCGGCCTTCCTCGCGGGGAATGTCCATGCCGGCGCGCTTGGCCAGGTCCTCGACCGCCTGGACGAAGTCCAGCTGGTCGTGGTCCATGATGAAGCCGAGTGCGTTGCCGCCGGCGCCGCAGCCGAAGCAGTAATAGAACTGCTTGTCCGGGCTGACGGTGAAGGAGGGTGTCTTCTCCTTGTGGAACGGGCAGCAGGCGCTGTAGTTCTTGCCGGTCTTCTTCAGCTGGATGCGCGAACTCACCACATCGAGAATGTCGGTGCGGTTGAGCAGGTCATCGATGAAGGATTGTGGAATCAGGCCGGCCATAGACTCAACGGGACACAGGGTGGACCCAAGCATAGCGCGGGGCGCTGGGGCCGCGAGCGAGGCTTGAGACTAAGCATGGGGCTGGAAAAGCAAAAACTCCGAAGTCCGCGAATGCGAATCGGAGTGGGGTGCCTTGTTTCAGGCACTCGCCCGGCGAGTGGGCCGGGCGATGCGGAAAGCGTGCGACGAAGCGCTGTAACTCAGTACAGGCGCTCGCGGCGGCGCTGTTCGCGCTGCACTTTCTTGGCGTGACGCTTAACAGCGGCAGCGGCCTTGCGCTTACGCTCGGCGGTCGGCTTTTCGTAGAACTCACGGCTACGGACTTCGGCCAGTACGCCTGCTTTTTCGCAGGAGCGCTTGAAACGACGCAGAGCTACGTCGAAGGGTTCGTTCTCTTTAACTTTGACGGCGGGCATCCAGGTCGTACCTTCAATGATTACCGGAGGATTTATCGCGCTCCTGACGGTTGTTCGGAGTCGGCGGTTTTCAAGGGTTGCGGATATTAAACGTTCGGAAGGAGGAATGCAAAGCCTCCGATCGAAAAGCACTGGTCCGAAGCCCAGCCGGCGATTATGATGCGCGGCTTCAATTTTGCCCAGAGTAAAGGCTCAAACCCATGCTAGTGCTGGGGTTGGAAACCTCCTGCGACGAGACCGGCGTCGCCCTGTACGACAGCGAAAAAGGCCTGCTGGCCGACGCGCTGTTCAGCCAGATCGACCTGCACCGCGTATACGGCGGCGTGGTCCCCGAGCTGGCCTCCCGTGATCACGTGAAGCGCATGCTGCCGCTGATTCGTCAGGTGCTGGCCGACTCCGGCTGCACCGCCGAAGACATCGACGCCATCGCCTACACCGCCGGCCCCGGCCTGGTGGGCGCGCTGCTGGTCGGCGCGTCCTGCGCCCAGGCCATGGCGTTCGCCTGGGGCATACCGGCCGTCGGCGTGCACCATATGGAAGGCCACTTGCTGGCGCCGATGCTCGAAGAGCAGCCGCCACAGTTCCCGTTCGTCGCCTTGCTGGTGTCCGGCGGCCACACCCAGCTAGTGCGGGTGGATGGCATCGGCCAGTACCAGGTGCTCGGCGAGTCGGTGGACGACGCTGCCGGCGAAGCCTTCGACAAGACCGCCAAACTGCTCGGCCTGGCCTATCCCGGCGGTCCGGAGATTGCGCGTCTGGCCGAGAGCGGTACCGCTGGTCGCTTCGTCTTCCCGCGCCCGATGACCGACCGTCCGGGCCTGGATTTCAGCTTCAGCGGCCTCAAGACTTTCGCCCTGAATACCTGGCAGCGCTGCGTGGCCGAAGGTGATGACAGCGAGCAGACTCGCTGCGATATCGCTCTGGCATTCCAGACGGCAGTGGTCGAGACCCTGACCATCAAGTGCAAGCGCGCGCTCAAGCAGACTCATCTGAAGAGCCTGGTGATCGCCGGTGGCGTCAGCGCCAACCAGGCGCTGCGCCAGCATCTGGAGAAGATGCTCGGTGAGATGAAGGGCCAGGTGTTCTACGCCCGCCCGCGCTTCTGCACCGATAACGGCGCGATGATCGCCTATGCTGGCTGCCAGCGGCTGGTGGCCGGACAGCAGGACGGCCCGTCGATCGGCGTCCAGGCGCGTTGGCCAATGGAGTCGCTGCCGGCGATCTGAATAATGAAGCTGCAAACGACGCGGCCCATGCTCTGAGCGGCATGGGCCGTTTTTTCGCTTGCAGCGTGATACGCGGGCCGGGAAGCTCGCGGCTCTAGAAGTGACGTTCGCGTCCGGCGATCAGGTTGCGCAGGTTGCTGCGGTGACGCCAGACGATCAGGCCGGTGAGCGCGGTCATCGGCAGCAGCGCCGAAGGTTCCTGCCAGGCCAGCAGCGGCAGGGTCAGCGGCGTGGCCACCAGGGAAGCGAGCGAACTGGTGCGCGACAGCTTGAAGGTCACCAGCCAGGCGACTGCCGCGAGCAGGGCGGCCGGCGGGTACAGTGCCAGCAGCATGCCGGCGGCGGTGGCAACGCCCTTGCCGCCACGGAAGTTGAAGTACAGCGGGTAGAGGTGACCGATCACCGCTGCCAGCCCGATCCAGGCCTGCTCCACGTCGGACAGGCCGATCAGCCGGGCTAAAAGAACCGGAACCAGCCCCTTGGCGAGATCGCCGAGCAGGGTGAGGATGGCGATCTTCCTCCCGGCCAGGCGCAGCATGTTGGTGGCGCCGGGGTTGCCCGAGCCGCTGGCGCGCGGGTCGGCGGTGCCGAACAGGCGACTGAGGAGTACCGCGAAGGACAGTGATCCGAGCAGGTAGGCGAGGATCGCCAAGAACCAGAACATGGTTTCCACCGGAGACGAGGTCGTTTCCGATTCTAACGGGGCGCCGGCCGCTTGTCGTGTCGCCTTGGAGCATGCAGTCAGTGGACAGAGTTTTCATCGAGGGGCTGGAAGTGGACACCGTGATCGGCGTCTACGACTGGGAACGGGGTATCCGGCAGTGCCTGCGCCTGGACCTGACGCTGGGCTGGGACAACCGCCCTGCGGCGGCCGACGACGATATCGCCAAGGCCCTGGACTACGCGGTGCTCTCCGAGCGGGTCATGGCTTTCGCCCGTGACGCGCATTTCCAGCTGGTGGAAACCTTCGCCGAGCGCCTGGCCGAGCTGCTGATGGCGGAATTCGGCATCCAGTGGCTGCGCCTGAAAGTCACCAAGCCCGGCGCTGTTGCGGCCGCCATCGGCGTGGGTGTGGAGATCGAACGCGGATGCCGTTGACGACGGTCTACCTCGGACTGGGCAGCAACTTCGACCGTGAGCGCCACCTGCTCGCCGGGCTGGAGGCGCTGGACGGTTTCCTCGAGGACATCCACTGCTCGCCGGTCTTCGAGAGCGAGCCGGTGGGCATTCGCAGCGGCCCTTTCTACAACTTCGTGATCGTTGCGCGCACCGATCAGCCGCTGGCGGAGCTGAGCCTGCGGCTCAAGCACATCGAGGCGGACAACGGCCGCTATGCGCCGGAGCGCAAGGGCCTGCCGCTGGATATCGACGTGCTGCTGTATGGCGATCTGCACGGTGAGTTCGACGGCCTGACGCTGCCGCGCGCCGAGGTGTTGAAGAACGCCTTCGTGCTCTGGCCGCTGGCGTTGCTGGCGCCCGAGGTGAGGCATCCGGGGGCGCAGCGTTCGTTTGCCGAGCTGTGGGCGGACGCGCAGATCGCGCAGGAGCTCTGGCCGGTACCCTTCCAGTGGCGCGGTGTGGAGCTGACACCGGCGGCGCTGATCGAGGCGCATCCGGCGGCCTGATTTGTGTTCGGGTTTCTCCCGGGACGCCACCGCGACAGGTGATGCGTCCATGGGGCGTCACCTGTAGGAGCGCCCCATGGGCGCGATCGCGGGCATGGCCCGCTCCTACAGTGGTGTGACGTAGTCAGCCGGCGTGGCTTTCCTTGTAGGCCTTCAGGGTCGTCAGGCGTTCACGCTTGAGCGCTTCGCCCAGCTCGGCACCCTTGTATCCCTTTTCCAGCAATGGCTGTATCGCGACCGAGCGGGCGGCCTGCGCCGCGCCGCGCAGGTACTCGGCCTGCGGGTATTCGCGGTCCTCCAGCCCATGGCGGCCGCGGGCGTCCATCTCGCTGGCGGCGAGGAACTCCTCGAAGCGCTGCGGTCGGCGGTAGACGTCGAAGGATTGCAGCAACTCCAGAATGGTGTTCGGCCGCAGTTCGAGCGCACGGTGGCAGTGGGTGTGGTACTCGCCGACCAGTCGCGCCAGTTCCTGGCAATCTCGCGGGACCTTGAAGCGTGCGTTGATCGCGTCGATCAGTGGCAGCCCCAGATGTTCGTGGGCGTGGTGCTTAGGCCACTCTTCCTCGCGGGTTTCGCCCTTGCCCACGTCGTGCACCAGGCAGGCCCAGCGCACGCTCAGCGGTTGATCGTACCTGGCGCACTCGCGCAGCACGGCCAGCACGTGCTCGCCGGTATCCACTTCCGGGTGGTGCTGCGGCGGTTGCGGCACGCCGAACAGCGCATCGACTTCCGGCATCAGCACGGCCAGGGCGCCACAGTCGCGCAAGACCTGGATGAACACGTCCGGGCGCGACTCCATCAGGGCGCGGGAGATTTCCTTCCAGCTGCGTTCTGCGGTCAGCGCTTCCAGCTCGCCGGACTCCGACAGCTCGCGCATCAGCGCCAGGGTTTCCGGCGCCACGCTGAAGCCCATCGGCGCATAGCGGGCGGCGAAGCGCGCGACGCGCAGCACGCGCAACGGGTCTTCGGCGAAGGCCGGGGAGACGTGGCGCAGCAGGCGGGCTTCGAGGTCTTTCTGGCCGTGGTAGGGATCGACGACCTGGCCGTCATCGTCCTCGGCCATGGCGTTGATGGTCAGGTCGCGGCGGATCAGGTCTTCTTCCAGGGTGACGTCGGGGCTGGCGTAGAAGGTGAAGCCGCCGTAGCCACGCCCGCTCTTGCGCTCGGTACGAGCGAGGGCGTACTCCTCGCCGGTTTTCGGGTGGAGGAAGACCGGGAAGTCGGCGCCCACCGGGCGGTAGCCCTGGGCGAGCATCTCGTCGGCGCTGGCGCCGACCACCACCCAGTCGGTGTCGCTGAAGGGGATGCCGAGCAGGCGATCGCGCACGGCGCCGCCCACCTTGTAGATCTGCATGAAGCTGTCTCCTGTTCTGGAGGATAGCTTCGGGGTTTGCGGCGAGTGGGGCAAGCTCGGCAGGGAGGGGGCGCTTGCGGCGCCGCTCGCGGGCATGGCCGGCTCCTACAGGGAGTTCTGGTTTAAGGCGCGGCGACGGGGACCTGCTGGAGCAGTGCGCCGATGGCGTCCTGCAGCAGGGCGGCGCTGGCGTGCGCGGGGCTCAGGCCGGTGCTGACGGTGCCTTCCCAGAGCGTCTGTTCCTGCGCATCGGTCAGGCGCAGGCGCAGGGTGCCGGTTTCGTCGCGCAGGCGGTGGATGGCGAGATAAGGGCCGAGCGGGTTGGGCGGCGGCACGTCGACCTTGAATTCCAGTGGCGCATCCTGCAGCGCCAGCCAGTAGTAGACGCGCAACTGTGGAGCCGCGCTTTCGCGGTAGCCGCGTTCGATCAGGCCCTGGCGCACCTGGGCGTTGATCAGGGGGTAACGGCTGCGGTAGGGCAGGGCGTCGACGGCGTTTTCCGGTGGCATCAGCTGGAAGTCGCGCAGCCCGGCCAGGCGCGCATCGGCGGGATGCGCGACCTGGGCGTGCGGGACGGGGTTGCTGCAGGTCGCGACAGCAAGGCAGAGCAGGAGAATGGCGAACAGACGCATGGCGGTCTCCAGCGGGGTTGCCGCCATGCTTGTCACGCCTGCTGCCACGGTCAACCGATCAAATGGGTGGGATGATCAGGTCGAGACGCGGGTAGCCCTCCTCGTTGTCGCGTTCACCCTTTGGGGGCATGTGGAAGGTGTTGACGATGTTCTCGCCCTGCAGGGTCTCCAGGTGGATGTCGAAGCCCCACAGGCGATGCAGGTGCTTGAGCACGTCGTCGGTGGATTCGCCCAGCGGTTTGCGGTCGTGCTGCTGGTGGCGCAGGGTCAGCGAGCGGTCGCCGCGGCGGTCGACGTCCCAGATCTGGATGTTCGGCTCGCGGTTGCCGAGGTTGTACTGCGCGGCGAGGGTTTCGCGGATCTTGCGGTAGCCGTCGTCGTCGTGGATGGCGTCGACCAGCATGTCGTCCTTCTGGTCGTCGTCGAGGATGCTGAACAGCTTGAACTCGCGGATCACCTTGGGCGAAAGGAACTGCAGAACGAAGCTCTCGTCCTTGAAGCTCTTCATGGCGAACTTCATCGTCGCCAGCCAGTCGCTGCCGGCGATGTCCGGGAACCAGCGCTTGTCTTCCTCGCTGGGGTTCTCGCAGATGCGGCGGATGTCGCGGTACATGGCGAAGCCCAGCGCGTAAGGGTTGATGCCGCTGTAGTAGGGACTGTCGAAGCCCGGCTGGTAGACCACGCTGGTGTGGTACTGGAGGAACTCCATCATGAAGCCGTCGCTGACCAGGCCTTCGTCGTAGAGGTCGTTGATCAGGGTGTAGTGCCAGAAGGTCGCCCAGCCTTCGTTCATGACCTGGGTCTGGCGCTGTGGGTAGAAGTACTGCGCCACCTTGCGCACGATGCGCACCACTTCGCGCTGCCAGGGCTCGAGCAGCGGGGCGTTCTTCTCGATGAAGTAGAGGATGTTTTCCTGCGGCTCGCTGGGGTAGCGGGCCATGCCCTGTTCCTTGTCCTTGCCGCCGGCCTTGGGAATGGTCCGCCAGAGGTCGTTGACCTGGCGCTGGATCTGCTCCTCGCGCTCCTTCTGCCGTTGCTTCTCTTCCTCGGCAGAGATCGGATAGGGCCGCTTGTAGCGGTCCACGCCGTAGTTCATCAGGGCGTGGCAGGAGTCCAGCAGGTCTTCCACGGCGTCGATGCCGTAACGTTCCTCGCACTTGTTGATGTAGGACTTGGCGAACACCAGGTAGTCGATGATCGAGGTGGCGTCGGTCCAGGTGCGGAACAGGTAGTTGCCTTTGAAGAAGCTGTTGTGCCCGTAGCAGGCGTGGGCGATCACCAGCGCCTGCATGCACTGGGTGTTCTCTTCCATCAGGTAGGCGATGCACGGGTCGGAGTTGATCACGATCTCGTAGGCCAGGCCCATCTGACCGCGTTTGTAGTTCTTTTCCGTGCTGAGGAAATGCTTGCCGTAGGACCAGTGGTTGTAACCGATGGGCATACCGACAGAGGCATAGGCATCCATCATCTGCTCGGCGGTGATCACCTCGATCTGGTTGGGGTAGGTGTCCAGCGCGTAGCGCTCGGCGAGGCGGCTGATCTCGCGGTCGTATTGCTGGATCAGCTCGAAGGTCCACTCCGAGCCGGTGGCAATCGGCTGGCGCTTGCTCATGCGACTAGCCTCCTCTGGAACAGCTCGCGGAACACCGGGTAGATGTCCGAGGCGGAGACGATCTGCTGCTGGGCGAAGCTGTCTTCGAAGGTATCGCGGATCTTCTCGTACTCGAACCACAGCGCCTGGTGCTCGCGCGGAGTGATCTCGACGTAGGTGTAGTACTGGACGAAGGGCATGATCTGCTTCATCAGG
The DNA here is from genome assembly GCF_040017195.2 of Pseudomonas sp. LABIM340. Lineage (NCBI taxonomy): Bacteria > Pseudomonadati > Pseudomonadota > Gammaproteobacteria > Pseudomonadales > Pseudomonadaceae > Pseudomonas > Pseudomonas sp. LABIM340. The sequence goes on from NZ_CM200227.1 coordinate 581,652, forward strand.
ATGTCGCGGCAGACCGGCGAGTCGTCGTTCCAGTTGTCGCCGTCCGAGGCCTGGGCGGCGTAGATGTTCCACTCATTGGTGGGATAACGCTCGGCCATCACCTCCTGCATCAGTTTCAGGGCGCTGGAGACGATGGTCCCGCCGGTTTCGCGGGAATAGAAGAACTCTTCCTCGTCCACCTCGCGGGCGCTGGTGTGGTGGCGGATGAACACTACCTCGATCTTCTCGTAGTTCCGCTTGAGGAACAGGTAGAGAAGGATGAAGAAGCGCTTGGCGATGTCCTTGGTGGCCTGGGTCATGGAGCCGGAGACGTCCATCAGGCAGAACATCACGGCCTTGGAGGTCGGGTTGGGCTGCTTCACCAGCAGGTTGTACTTGAGGTCGAAGGTGTCGAGGAACGGCACCTTGTCGATGCGCGCGCGCATGCCGGCGATCTTCTGCTCCAGCTCCTGGATGTCGCCGAGGTTGTCCGGTTCCTCGCGCTTGAGGCGATCCAGCTCCGCTATCGCCGCGCGCAGCTTGCCGCGGGTGGAGCCGGACAGGGCGATGCGCCGGGCGTGGGCCGAGCGCAGGGTGCGCACGATGTTGATGCGCGAGGGGTTGCCCTCGTTGCTGATGCCGGCGCGCACGGTCTTGAAGGTGTCGCTGCCGGTGAGGTGTCGCTTGACCAGGTTGGGCAGTTCCAGGTCCTCGAACATGAAGTCGAGGAATTCCTCCTGGGTGATCTGGAAGACGAAGTCGTCCATCCCGTCGCCCTGGTTGCTCGCCTTGCCGGCGCCACGGCCACCACCACCGCCCTGGGGGCGCGGGATGTGTTCGCCGGTAGTGAATTCCTTGTTGCCGGGGTGGATCACCGTCTGGCGACCACCACGGCCATGGTGCAGGACCGGCTCGTCGATATCGCGGCCAGGAATACTGATCTGCTCGCCGTGTTCCATGTCGGTGATGGAGCGGCGGCTGACGGCCTCTTCGACGGCCTTCTTGATGTGCTCACGGTAACGCCGCAGGAAGCGCTGGCGGTTCACCGTGCTCTTGTTCTTGCCGTTCAGACGCCGGTCGATGACGTAGCTCATGAATGCTCCTCAGGGCCTGCTGCGCAGCGGCGTGGAGCCGCCACGGACAGGTCCGAATGCGACGGCGACCGGCGCGGCGGGAATGCCGCCGCGCCGATGGCAGACTACTGCGACTTGCGAACCCGCAGATACCATTCCGACAGCAGGCGCACCTGCTTCTCGGTGTAGCCGCGCTCGACCATGCGTTTGACGAAGTCGTTGTGCTTCTGCTGATCCTCCTTGCTCGCCTTGGCGTTGAAGCTGATGACCGGCAGCAGGTCTTCGGTGTTGGAGAACATTTTCTTCTCGATCACCACACGCAGCTTCTCGTACGACAGCCAGCTGGGGTTCTTGCCGTTGTTGCCGGCACGGGCGCGCAGCACGAAGTTGACGATTTCGTTGCGGAAGTCCTTCGGGTTGCTGATGCCAGCCGGTTTCTCGATCTTTTCCAGCTCCTCGTTGAGGGCCGCGCGGTTGAGGATTTCGCCGGTCTCCGGGTCGCGGTATTCCTGGTCCTGGATCCAGAAGTCGGCGTACAGCACGTAGCGGTCGAAGATGTTCTGGCCGTACTCGCTGTAGGACTCCAGGTACGCGGTCTGGATTTCCTTGCCGATGAACTCGACGTAGCGCGGCGCCAGGTATTCCTTCAGGAAGCGCAGGTAGCGCTCGCGGGTTTCCGGCGGGAACTGCTCCTGCTCGATCTGTTGTTCCAGCACGTAGAGCAGGTGTACCGGGTTGGCAGCGACTTCATGCGGGTCGAAGTTGAATACCTTGGAGAGGATCTTGAAGGCGAAGCGGGTGGAAAGCCCGGACATGCCTTCATCCACACCGGCGGTGTCGCGGTACTCCTGGATCGACTTGGCCTTGGGATCGGTGTCCTTGAGGTTTTCGCCGTCGTAGACACGCATCTTCGAGTAGATGTTGGAGTTTTCCGGCTCCTTCAGGCGCGACAGCACGGAGAACTGCGAGAGCATCTTCAGGGTGTCCGGCGCGCAGTGGGCGTGCGCCAGCGAGCTGTTGATCAGCAGCTTGTCGTAGATCTTGATCTCGTCGGAGACGCGCAGGCAGTACGGCACCTTGACGATGTAGATCCGGTCGATGAAGGCCTCGTTGTTCTTGTTGTTGCGGAAGCTGTGCCATTCCGATTCGTTGGAGTGGGCGAGGATGATGCCGCTGTAGGGCAGCGAACCGAGGCCTTCGGTGCTGTTGTAGTTGCCTTCCTGGGTCGCGGTGAGCAAGGGGTGCAGGACCTTGATCGGTGCCTTGAACATCTCGACGAATTCCATCAGGCCCTGGTTGGCCCGGCACAGCGCGCCCGAGTAGCTGTAGGCGTCGGCGTCGTTCTGCGGGAATTCTTCCAGCTTGCGGATATCCACCTTGCCGACCAGCGCGGAGATGTCCTGGTTGTTCTCGTCACCCGGCTCGGTCTTGGCGATGGCGATCTGGTTGAGGATCGAGGGGTGCAGCTTGACCACGCGGAACTGGCTGATGTCGCCGCCGAATTCGTTGAGGCGCTTGGTTGCCCAGGGCGACATCACCGAGCGCAGGTAGCGGCGCGGGATGCCGTAGTCTTCCTCGAGGATGGCGCCGTCTTCGTCCGGGTTGAACAACCCCAGGGGCGATTCGAACACCGGCGAGCCCTTGATCGCGTAGAAGGGCACGTGCTCCATCAGTTGCTTGAGCTTCTCGGCGAGGGAGGATTTACCGCCGCCGACCGGGCCCAGGAGGTAAAGGATCTGTTTCTTCTCTTCCAGGCCTTGGGCAGCGTGGCGGAAGAAGGAGACGATCTGGTCGATGCACTCTTCCATGCCATGGAAGTCGGCAAAGGCCGGGTAACGGCGGATCACCTTGTTGGAGAAGATTCGCGACAGGCGGGAATCGACGGATGTGTCGAGTAGCTCAGGCTCGCCAATGGCCATCAGTATCCGCTCGGCGGCGGTGGCGTAGGCGATCTTGTCCTGCTTGCAGAGATCCAGGTACTCCTGGAGGGAGTACTCTTCTTGACGGGTCGCTTCGAAGCGTTCCTGGAAGTGACTGAAAATGCTCATGACGTCTCCTCGCTCGATGCATGGAGCCGGCGCCGGATCGGTCTGTGCGGGTGCGGTCGGGCTGCCAGTGCTTACCGGCGAGAATCCCCCAGAACTCCAACGGAACCTGGCCACTGCCCTGATCCGCCCCAATGGTCACTGCCGATTAACCGGAAGCCGGTGTGCCGGCTCTCCCTTTTTTGGATGGCCTGAGGGAAAGGATAGTTCGTTCTTCGGTGTGTAAAGGACGAAAGAGCGAGAAGTTACAGATTTTTTGAAGGGGCTAATCCGCCCCTTTCGTAGGGACTTTCAGTCAGAGCCGCCAGCGCTGGTATCCGCGGGATAGACGCTGCGCCACAGTTCGAAGCCGCCATCGAGGCTGTAGACCTCGGAGAAGCCCTGCTGGACGAAATAGGCGGCCGCGCTCTGGCTGGAGTTGCCGTGGTAGCAGACCACGACCAGCGGTGCGTCCATGTCGGCCTCGCGGATGAAGTCGGCCACCGAGTAGTTGTCGATGTGCCGCGAGCCGCTGATATGGCCCGTCGCGTAGCTTTGCGGGTCGCGGATGTCGACGACCTGGGCGCCGCTTTCGCGCAGTTGCTGGGCCTGGTCGGGGGCGATGCGCTTGAAGTCGCTCATGGGGTTACCTCGCAAGGCGCGCAGCCTGTGGCCGCGCTGCAATCATTCTGGTTTATCGGCGCAGCTGCAGTGGATGCGCTCGAGGGTATCGACGTTCATCAGCGTCATGCTGCCGCCCCACACGCAACCGGTGTCGAGGGCGAACAGGCCGGGGACGTCGCACTGGCCTTCCAGCGCGGCCCAGTGGCCGAAGATGATCTTGCGCCCGGCTGCCTTGCGCTCGGCATAGCTGAACCAGGGGGCATAGCCGGGAGGCGCGGTGTCCAGGCCTTCCTTGGATTTCAGGTCGAGCTTGCCGTCAGGCGTGCAGAAGCGCATGCGCGTGAAGTAGTTGGTGATCACCCGCAGGCGCGCGATGCCGGTGAGCTTCTTGTCCCACTTGGCCGGCTCGTTGCCGTACATGCCATCGAGGAACATCGGCAGTTGGGCGTCATCACGCAGGGCGGCTTCGACTTCGGCGGCGCGTTGCAGGGCCTTGTCGATGTCCCATTGCGGCGGGATGCCCGCGTGCACCAGGGTGATGTCGCGCTGGGCGTCGTGGTGGACCAGCGGCATCTGCCGCAGCCATTCGATCAGTTGCGCGCGGTCCGGCGCCTCGACGATCTCGCGCAGGGTGTCGTTCTTCTTCAGGCGCTCGGCGTTGTAGGCGACGGCGATCAGGTGCAGGTCATGGTTGCCGAGCACGCAGACCAGCGAATCGCGCATGCCATAAAGGAAGCGCAGGGTTTCCAGCGACGCCGGGCCGCGGTTGACCAGGTCGCCCACCAGCCACAGCTTGTCCTGGGCTGGGTCGAACTTCACTTGCGCCAGCAGGCACTTGAGCGGTTCCAGACAGCCCTGCAGGTCGCCGACGGCGTAGGTGGCCATCAGTGCAGCGCCCCCGGTACGGCGAGGCGGAATGCCGGGATCTCGGCGTCGAAGTGGTGACCGTCGGTGGCGACCATCTGGTAGCTGCCGTGCATGCTGCCGACCTTGGTCGCCATCACGGTGCCGCTGGTGTAGGTGTGGCTGGCGCCCGGCTCGATCAGCGGTTTCTCGCCGACCACGCCGGCACCGCGCACTTCCTGCACATGGCCGTCGCCGTCGGTGATGATCCAGTGGCGGGTCAGAAGCTTGGCGGCCAGCTCGCCGTGGTTGTGGATGGTCACGGTGTAGGCGAACACGTAGCGCTGCTGCTCCGGCTGGGACTGCTCGGGCAGGTGGCGGGTGGTGACGCTGACGCTGACCTGGTAGCGGGGGTCGCTCATGCGGTCGGTCCTTGCTCGGCTTCCGGGTTGGTTTCGCTGTAGCGGTTGGCCAGGCTGACGAAGTCGGCAACGCTGAGCTGCTCGGGACGCAGAGTCGGGTCGACGCCGGCGGCTTCGATATCCTCGACGCTCATCAGCGTGCGCAGGGTGTTGCGCAGGGTCTTGCGGCGCTGGTTGAAGGCTTCGCGGACGATGCGCTCCAGCACGCGGTGATCCTTGGCCGGATGCGGCGGTTCGGTGTAGGGCACCAGGCGGACGATGGCCGACTCCACCTTGGGCGGCGGGTTGAACGCGCCGGGGCCGACGGTGAACAGGTAATCCACGCGGCAGAAGTACTGCACCATGATCGACAGGCGGCCCCAGTCGCCGTTGCCCGGCTCGGCGGCCAGGCGCTCCACGACTTCCTTCTGCAGCATGAAGTGCATGTCCTGGATCAGCGAGGCGTGGTCCAGGAGGTGGAAGATCAGCGGGGTGGAGATGTTGTAGGGCAGGTTGCCGACCACGCGCAGCTTGTCCTCGGGAGAGGCCACGAGGGTGGCGAAGTCGAACTTCATGGCATCGCCCTGGTGCAGACTGAAGTTGGGCTTCAGGCCGAAGCGCCATTTCAGTTGCGGGATCAGGTCCAGGTCGAGCTCGATCACGTCGAGCTTCGCGCCGCTGTCCACCAGGCCTTCGGTCAGGGCGCCCTGGCCCGGGCCGATTTCCAGCAGGTGCTGGCCTTCCTTGGCGGCGATGGCACGCAGGATCTTGTGAATCACCCCGGCGTCATGCAGGAAGTTCTGCCCAAAGCGTTTACGGGCGCGGTGCTGGAAGAGTTCGGACATCGAGGGCTCCGGAGAGCAGCCGGGCGCAGGTGGCGGCCGGCTGGAGGCGGAAAAACCATCAGTTTACCAGCCCGGCGCGGCCAGCACGAAACGCTGGCCGAACGGAATGCCTGGGATCAGCGTGCGTCGGCGCCGGCTTCAGCCATCTGGTAGGCGGTTTCCAGGGCGACCTGCAGGCTGCCGCTGTCGATCCGGCCGGTGCCGGCCAGATCCAGCGCGGTGCCGTGGTCCACCGAGGTGCGGATGATCGGCAGGCCCAGCGTCACGTTCACCGCAGCGCCGAAGCCCTTGTACTTGAGCACCGGCAGTCCCTGATCGTGGTACATCGCCAGCACGGCGTCGCAATGCTCCAGGTGCTTGGGGGTGAACAGCGTGTCGGCCGGGAGCGGGCCGATCAGCTGCATGCCCGCGGTGCGCAGGCGCTCCAGGGTCGGTTCGATCACGTCGATCTCTTCGTGGCCGAGGTGGCCACCTTCGCCGGCATGGGGATTCAGGCCGCAGACCAGGATGCGCGGGTTGGCCAGGCCGAACTTGTCGCGCAGGTCGGCATGCAGGATGCGGGTGACGCGCTCCAGACGATCCGGAGTGATGGCGTCGGCGATCTGCCGCAGCGGCAGGTGGGTGGTCACCAGCGCGACACGCAGGCCGCGGGTGGCGAGCATCATCACTACCTGGGCGGTGTGGGTGAGGTCGGCGAGGAACTCGGTGTGGCCGGAGAAGGCGATGCCGGCTTCGTTGATCACACCCTTGTGCACCGGCGCGGTGATCATCCCGGCGAAGTGTCCGTCCAGGCAGCCCTGGCCGGCGCGGGTCAGGGTCTCCAGCACGTAGGCGGCGTTGGCCGGGTTCAGCTTGCCCGGTTCGACTGGCGCGGCCAGTGGGGTATCCCAGACATACAGGGTGCCGGCCGGGGCGGCGGCGCTGGGCCATTGGCCAGGGCCGACTTCCTGCAGGTCGATGTTCAGCCCCAGCAGGGCGGCGCGCTGGGCCAGCAGTTCACGGCTGGCGACGGCGACCAGTGGGTGCGGTTGCGCTTCGCGGGCCAGCAGCAGGCAGAGGTCGGGGCCGATGCCGGCGGGTTCGCCGGGGGTGAGGGCGAAAAGGTGGGAAGTGCTCATCAGGGACTCTCGAATCGGGATTTGCAGCAGATGGACCCACTCTACGACGAAGCCCAGGTTCTTCGAAGCTTTCGACAGGCAAAAAGAAACCCGGCCAAGGCCGGGTTTCTTTCTGAGCGACTCGTGCTGCTTACTGCTTGATCTCGACGTAGGCTTCGTCGCGGATCTGGCGTAGCCAGGCCTGCAGTTCCTCGTCGTACTTGCGTGCGCGGAGGGTCTGGGCGGCTTGTTGCTCGCGGAACTTGTCGCTGCTGTCGGTGGCACGACGGCCGAGGACTTCCAGCACGTGCCAGCCGAACGGCGAGCGGAACGGCTTGGTGACCTGGCCCTGCGGCGCGTTGTTCATCACCTCGCGGAACTCCGGTACCAGGGATTCCGGATCGACCCAGTTGAGGTCGCCACCGTTGAGCTTGGAGCCCGGGTCTTCGGAGAACTTCTTCGCCAGATCGGCGAAGCTCTCGCCAGCCTGGATGCGCTCATAGAGCTTTTCGGCCAGACGCTGGGTCTCTTCTTCGCTGCGAATCTCGCTGGGCTTGAGCAGGATGTGGCGGACGTGGACTTCGTCGCGCAGCATCTTGCTGCCACCGCGCTTTTCTTCCAGCTTGATGATGATGAAGCCGCCCGGGGTGCGGACCGGCTCGGTCACGTCGCCCACGGTCAGGCTGCCGACCATGCTGTCGAACGGGGAGGGCAGCTGGGCAGCCTTGCGCCAGCCGATCTCGCCGCCTTCCAGGGCGTTGTCGCCAGCCGAGCGGGACACTGCCAGCTGGCCGAAGTCGGCGCCCTGCTTGAGCTGCTCGTACATTTCCTGGGCCTGACGGGCCGCAGCCTGAACAGTTTCCGGCGATGCGCTGTCGGGGACCGGGATCAGGATGTTGGCCAGCCGGTACTCTTCGGAGAGCTGGATCTTGCCGAGGTCGGAGGCGAGGAAGTTCTGCACTTCCTGCTCGCTGACCTGGATGCGCTCGGCCACACGGCGCTGGCGCACACGGCTGATGATCATCTCACGGCGTACCTGCTCGCGGGCCTCGTCGTAGGACAGGCCGTCGTGGGACAGGGCGGCGCGGAACTGGTCCAGGCTCATGTTGTTGCGCTGGGCAATGGTGCCCATGGCCTGGTTCAGCTCTTCGTCGGTGATACGAACGCCGGAGCGATCACCGATCTGCAGCTGGATGTTCTCGATGATCAGGCGCTCGAGCACCTGCTGGGTCAGCACGTGCTCGGGCGGCAGCGGCGCACCGCGCTTCTGGATGGTTGCACGGACTTCGCGCAGGCGCTGGTCCAGCTGGCTCTGCATCACCACGTCGTTATCGACGATGGCGACCACGCGATCCAGAGGAACCACTTCGGCGTGCACGACGGAACTTGCCAACAGCGCGCCCAGCATCAGCGGGCGCAGGGCCTTACATAGCATTGTCTTCACGTTGACGATAACCCTGGATACCTTGGTCGAGGAAGCCTTCCACCTGGTTGCCAACCACGCCGCCAAGGCCTTTCAAGATGATTTGAAGGAAGATACCGCGGTCGGCCTTGGACGTGGAGGTCACGAATTCCTCGTCGTCGTAGTCGACCCAGTAGCGATTGATCAGGCGCAGCTTCCAGCAGCAGCTGTCGTACTCGAAGCCACCGAAGGCTTCCAGCGTACGGCTCTGGTTGTAGTCGAACTGCCAGCGGCCGATGGCGGCCCACTGTGGCAGGACCGGCCAGATGAACGAGAAGTCATGCTGTTCGATCTTGTACTCGTCGCTGCCGTACTCGAACTGGCCGGTGTTCGGGTTGAAGCGCTTGCTGTCCGCACGGTAGCGGTAGCCGGCGTTCAGCACCTTGCGGGGATCGGCTTCGGGCTGGTAGTGGAACATCAGGTTACCGTTGTCGGTATGGTTGGTGTTCGGGTTCCAGTTGAAGTCGGAGCTGGCGAACCAGTCATGGTTGAAACGATAGACACCGGTAAGTGCGTAGGGCGAACGCCAGGTGTCGGCGTCCGGGTTCTTCGCGCCGCTGGCGCGAAGGTCGTCTTCGGTCAGGCCGGGCAACTGTACGCGACGGTCGCTGAAGTAGTAGATCTGGCCGGCGGCGATGTAGGCGCGCTCGAAGCCATCGTCTTCGATGAAGCGCGAACCCAGGCCGAGGGACAGCTGGTTGGCGTCGCCGATGCGGTCACGACCAGTGAAGCGGTTCTCACGCCACAGCGAGTCGTAGCTGAAGGTGAACTCGCCGGTATCGAAGGTCGGCAGGTTGTCCTGGTTCTTGTACGGGACGTACAGGTACATCGCGCGTGGTTCCAGGGTCTGACGGAACTTGGTGCCGCCGAAGGTGGTGTCGCGGTCGAAGTACAGGCCGGAATCCAGCTTGGCCAGGCCCATCGAGCGGTCCGGGCTGCTGTCGTAGTCGATGTACGACGGCAGCGTGGACTTGCCCTTGCCGTCCAGGTCCAGATCGTACTTGGTATACAGCGCCTTGACCGTCGGAGTCATGAAGCCCCAGCTGCGGTTCATCGGCAGGCTGACGCCCGGCTCGGCGTGGAAGCGATCACCGTTTGCGCGGGCGAGGCCGGTCAAAGATGTATCCGGGCGCGGATAGAGTGTTGGGTTATCTACGTCGATGCGGTAGTAACCCTCGTCGAGGTCGCGATCGAAGCGCACGGCCTCGGTGCTGTAAGTGAAGTTCAGACCGCCCGGGTTGAACGGCAGTTTGCCGTCCAGAGTGAGCTGCGGCAGGCGATCATACGGGGTGACGTCGGTCACGGTCGCCAGCTGGTAGGACTGCGCGTTCAGCTTGGCGGTGTAGCTGTCGCCGCGATAGGTGAGGATGCCCTGCTGGTTGACATAGGTCGGCGAACCGATACCCAGCGAAGTATCCAGGTCCTGGAAGTAGTACGGGTCGCTGATGCGGGTGTAGTCGACCTGCGCCATCAGGCGCGAATCCAGGCCGCTGGTGTTCTTCCAGCCGTACAGCCAGCGGGTGTCGGTGTACTGTGGGAAGTCCTTGCGGTCGTCGTTCTTGTCGTTCAGGTAGGCCGCGGTGACCTGGCCTTCGCTGCTGTGGGTCAGGTAGCGGAACTCGCCTTCCATCAGCAGGCCGCGCTTGACCATGTAGTGCGGATACAACGTGGCGTCGTAGTTGGGCGCCAGGTTGAAGTAGTACGGCGTGGTCAGCGTGAAGCCGGTGTCGGTCGAACTGGCGAAGGAGGGTGCCAGGAAGCCGGACTGACGACGGTTGTCGATCGGGAAATAGATGTACGGGGTGTAGAAGACCGGAATGTCCTTCACCCGCAGGGTCGCGTTGGTCGCGGTACCGAAACCGGTGGCCGGGTTCAGCTTGATGTTGTTGCCCTTGAGGACCCACGCGTTGCTGCTGGGTTCGCAACGGGTGTAGGTGCCGTCCTTGAGCTGGATGATCGCGTCTTCCTGGCGCTTGGCGTACAGCGCGCTGCCGCGGATCTGCGCCTGGTGCATGACGTACTCGGCGTTGTCGATCTTCGCCGCGCCATTGTCCAGTTGCAGTTCGGCGTGGTCGCCGACGATCAGCGCACCGTTGTCGCGCAACTTGACGTTGCCGACCAGCTCGCCACGGTTCTCGGCCTGGTGCAGGTTGGCCTCGTCGGCCTCCACCTGCATGCTGCCCTGGCGCAGGACCACGTTCCCCGCGAGGGTGGCGACCTGCTTTTCCTGCTCGTAGCGGGACACTTTCGCCGATACGTAGGTCGGGGCCTCGTCGTTCGGCGTCTTGTCGTTCATGCCCGGGCGGGTCGGCTCGACATAGGCACCGCTGCAATACGGGCCCATTTCCGCCTGTTGGGCGGCGGTGAGCTTGTCGCGCGGGATCCAGTCAAGGTGGCTGTAGTCGTTGCTGCGCGACTTCAGGCCGCGACCGCCGGACTCGGTGACCAGCTGTTTCGGCTCTTCGCCGGCGCTGCTGCTCGAGCTGCCCGAGGACTTCGAGCTGCTGGCGGCGGCGGTGCCGCCGGCGCTGACCGAGCTGGCGCCATGCTGTGGGCGCGGTACGCTGCTGGCGCTGTTCTGCGAGGAACAGTCCCAGGCGCCGGACGCGGAGGGCTGGCAGGCGAACTGCTCACCGGGTGCCGCGGTCACAGAGGCGAGCGGCTGGATAGCCAGCAGGCCACCGGTCACCAGTAAGGGGAATTTTCTACGGAACACGGGGAAATTCACTGCCATCTTGTTAATCCGGGCTTCCTGCGAGCCATCGGCCCAAAGCGGACCGCACGCCTCTCGATGGGCTCAAAAAGATGCTGGATAATAAAGCATGACCCGCGCAACGGCTAGCGCCGTGGAGAACCCATAGAAATGTCACAGGATGCCCGTTACCAGCAGATGATCGGCTGGTTGGACTTGAGTTTGCCCGCAGTGTTCAACGCGCAGGGCTGGGGCCCGGTGCCCGAGGCCAGCTTCACTGCGGCCAGCAGCGACGCCAGTTTCCGCCGGTATTTCCGCTGGCAGGGCGAGGGTCGCAGCCTGATCGTGATGGACGCCCCGCCACCCCAGGAGAACGTCCAGCCCTTCATCAAGGTCGCCGGCCTGCTGGCCGAGGCCGGGGTGCATGTTCCGAAGATTCTGGCCGAGGATGTCGAGCAGGGCTTCCTGCTGCTGGATGATCTGGGGCGCCAGACCTACCTGGATGTACTCACCGCGCAGAATGCCGAGGAGCTGTTCGAGGAGGCCCTCGATGCCCTGGTGGCCTTCCAGCAGGTCAATGTCGCCGAACGCCTGCCGGCCTACGATGAGGCCCTGCTGCGCCGTGAGCTGCAGCTGTTCCCCGAGTGGTACCTGCAACGCCACCTCGGCGTGACCCTGGAAGGCGAGCAGCTCGCCCGCTGGGAGCGCACCTGCGACCTGCTGGTGCAAAGCGCCCTGGAGCAACCGCGCGTCTTCGTGCACCGCGACTACATGCCGCGCAACCTGATGCTCAGCGAGCCGAACCCCGGCATCCTGGACTTCCAGGATGCAGTCTATGGCCCGGTGACCTACGACGTGACCTGCCTATATAAGGACGCCTTCCTCAGTTGGCCTGAGCCGCGCGTGCACGACGGCCTGTCGCGCTACTGGCGCAAGGCCCAGGCTGCGGGCATCCCGCTGCCGGACAGCTTCGAGACCTTCTTCCGCGCCAGCGACCTGATGGGCGCCCAGCGCCACCTGAAGGTGATCGGCATCTTCGCGCGTATCTGCCACCGCGACGGCAAGCCGCGCTACCTCGGCGACGTGCCGCGCTTCTTCCGCTACCTGGAGAGCGTCATCGCGCGCCGGCCGGAGTTGGCCGACCTCGCCGCGCTGCTGGCCAGCCTGCCCAAAGACGAGACACACCCCGCATGAAGGCCATGATCCTCGCGGCGGGCAAGGGCGAACGCCTGCGCCCGCTGACCCTGCACACGCCCAAACCACTGGTGCGCGCCGCTGGCGTGCCGCTGATCGAGTACCAGCTGCAGGCCCTGCGCCGGGCCGGGTTCGATCAATTGGTGATCAATCACGCCTGGCTCGGCCAGCAGATCGAGGATCACCTGGGCGACGGTTCGGCGTTCGACGTGAGTATCCGCTACTCACCGGAGGGCGAACCGCTGGAAACCGGCGGCGGCATCTTCAGGGCGCTGCCGCTGCTGGGTGACGGGGCCTTCGTCATTGCCAACGGCGACATCTGGACCGACTTCGATTACGCCAGCCTGCAAGGCGCGCTGGCCGAGGACGATCTGGTGCATCTGGTGCTGGTGGACAACCCCGGTCACCACACACGCGGCGATTTCTGCCTCAGCGGAGGCCGCGTCAGCGATTACCGCGAAGGCCAGCCGAGCCTGACCTACAGCGGCATCGCCATCCTCCGCCCCGAGCTGTTCGAGGGCTGCGAGCCCGGCGCCTTCAAGCTGGCGCCGCTGCTGCGCCGGGCCATGGAAGCCGGCCGGGTGAGCGGCATCCATCATCGCGGACGCTGGATCGACGTCGGCACCCACGATCGCCTGGCGGAAGTCGAACGCCAGCTGGCGGAGGGCTGAGGTGTTCTGGCCGGGGACCCTGGTGGGCGTCATCGCCGGCTGGGCATTGGCAAGCATTCCGGGCGCCATGCTCGGTGCGTTGCTGGGCCAGGTGCTCGACCGGCGCCTGAAGCAGCGCACCTGGACGGGGCTGTTCGATCAGTTGCGCGGCGGGCCGCGGGTGGGCGACCGGGAGTTGCTCTTCCTGTTGCTGGGCCGGCTGGCCAAGAGTCGCGGTCGTGTGGTCGATGCGCATATCCAGCAAGCGCGGGCTGAAATGCAGCGTCTGCAACTGGATGACAAGGCTCGTCGGCAGGCCATCGATGCCTTCGGTCGCGGCAAGCTCGGCGGTGAGTTGCTGGACGCCGGCCTGCGCCAGCGCCATGGCCAGGAGGCTACAGCCGAGGGGTTGATCCAGGCCTGTTGGCGCATGGCCTGGGCAGGCGGAGCACCGAACGCTGCGCAGAAGAACCTGCTGCTGCAGTGGGGCGACTCGCTGGGGCTTTCCCGCTCCAGGGTGCTGGCGCTGTCAGCGGGCGCCGAACCGCCCAAGCCGCGCGCCACGCCGCGTGAGTCCTACACCGCAGCGCTGCGACTGTTGGGCGTGACAGCGGAGAGCGAACCGGAGGAGATCAAGCGTGCCTACCGCAAACTGATCAGCCAGAACCACCCGGACAAGCTCGAAGGCATGGGCGCGAGCCCCGAGCGGATCGCCGCGGCGACCAACCGGACCCGCGAGATCCAGGACGCCTACCTGCTGGTGCGCCAGCGTCGCGGCTTTCGCTGAGTCGGACGGCCCTCAGGGCTGCTCGATCGGCTCCAGATGCATCGACAGCCAGCCGCGGATGCGCCGGTAGAGCTGGTCCTGCTCGGTGCCCAGGTCGGCGGGCAGGGCGTTCATGCCGATCTGCACGTAGTTCGGTGCCTTCTGCCGCTTGCTTGCCTGCAGGCGCAGCTTGGCGGCCGCCACGTCAGGCGCCTTGTCCTTGTAATAGAAGTCGCCAGTGGCGAGGTTCAGCAGCGGCACGGTCTCGTCCAGCGACGGCTTGAAGTCGCGCGGCATCTCCGGCGCCACCAGCAGCAGGTTCTTGATTTCGGCGGGCGTGCGTTCGCCCAGGTAGCGGGTCGCCCAGTAGGCGCCGGTGCCGTGGCCGAGCAGGACAATAGTTTTCGGGTTGTGCTGCTGGGCCAGTTCGACGGCCGCCTGGATGCGCGCCAGCACGCGCTCGGCGTGGGCCTTGCGCAGTTCCACCGGGTCGGTGGGCGGCGGCGGGGCTTCGGCGCTGGCCTGGGCCGGCTCGGCGCTGCCGGCTTCGCCTGTGCTTTCCGGGGTCGGCGTTGCGCTGCCTTCGCTGCCTTTCACTTCGGGTTTGCTGGCGCTATCGGTGGCCGTGGCGTCGGTGTCGGCGCTGGCCTTGTCCGGCGACTCCTTCGGCCGTGGGATCGGCGCGGTGCTTTGCGGGTCGGGCAGGGTGACGGCCAGGGTCTGCCAGCCGGCATCGGGCAATTTGCGCCGCAGCGGGCCGATCGCTACCGGCCAGTCGGCGCTTTCGCCATCGCCGGGAATCAGGATCACTGCGCCCGAGGCGTCGGCGGCATTGGCCGGCAGCCAGAGGGCGAGGAAGGTTTCGTCGCCGGCCTTGAGTTCCTGGCGTTCGCTTTCAGGCAACTGGCGCACCAGGCCACTGGCTTCGTCCTGGCTGCGTTCGCTCACCGCCGGGCGCACTACCGGCGCAGCGGCCGGCTTTTCGGCAGCGGGCTTGGCGTCTTCGGCCTGGCTGGCGCCCAGCGGCGCAAGGCCGAGGCACAGGCTGAGGGCGAGAAGCGTCGGGCGAGGCAAATGCAGCATCGAAGATATCCCTGTCTGGCGGGCAGCAAGCGGCGGGCGCGAGAGCGGCCAGCCTAGCGGCTTGTATTAGCTTTGTCAGGCGCAGGCGTGCCGGGTTCAACCGGGGTTGCTGTAAGGTATGCCGGCCATTTGCTTTGACCTGAGTGAAATCCATGGTGCTGTCGGCATGAGATGTCTGTTCTGGAAAGCCTGCCTGGCCTGGCTCTGCTGCCTGCCGTTGCTGGCTGTGGCGGAAACCGCCGCGCCGCCGTTGACCCTGGATCAGGCGCAACTCGCGTGGCTCGCCGAGCATCCGCAGCTACGCGTTGGCGCGGTGCTCGAGGCACCTTACGTGCAGCAGGATCGCCGCCTGCAGCAGCTCTCCGGGGCCAACGTCGAACTGCTGGAGTGGCTGGCCAAGGCCCTGCACGTCAGCCTGGAATGGCGCACCTATCCCGACCAGGCCGCGCTGGAGAAAGCGGTGCGCGCTGGCGAAATCGACCTCGCGCCCGGCGTCAGCCAGACGCCTTCGACCTTACGCGACTGGCTGTTCTCCGACCCCTACCTGCGTGTGCCTCGCCTCGTTGTGGGCGATCGCCGCAGCGGCACTTCGGTAGAGCTGGATACCCTCGGCGAAGGCGAGTCGGTCTCCGTGCGCGGCCCCGGTCCGGTGGTGGACTACCTGCGCGGCACCTACTCGGGGCTGACCCTGCAAGTCGTCGACAGCGACCGCGAGGTGCTGCGCAAGGTGCTCGGTCGCGAGGCCAATTACGCGGTGATCGACGAGGCGCAGCTGGCGCGCCTGACCCGCGAAACCGAGTTCACCGGCCTGCTGGTGGTGGCCGATATCGGCTACCCGCAGCTGCTGCGCGTAGCGACCCGGCGCGGTTTGCCGGAACTGGCCGGGATCATCGACGCGGCCCTGCGCGCGGTGCCGGCCAAGGACCTCGACCAGCTCCACGAGCGCTGGCTGCAACCGACCTACCCGCGCCTGGGTTCCTCCCCCGGCTTCTGGCAGAACCTCTGCATCCTGCTAGGCCTGCTCCTTCTATTGGCGGTTGCCGCGCTGCTCTGGCTGCGTCGCCAGCACCGCGCGCTGGAGTCGCGCCTGCTTGCCGCGCGCCGTGATATCGAATTACGCCAGGCGGCGGAGCAGGCCTTGCGCCTGACCCAGTTCGCCATCGACAGCAGCACCGTGGGCATCCTCTGGGTCAACTGGGACAGCCACGTGCGCTACGCCAACCGTGCGGCCGAGGAGATGCTCGGCTACCTGCCGGGAGCGGTGGTGGACCGGCCGCTGTCGGATTTCGAACCGACGCTGAACATGGACCGCTGGCTCAACCTCTGGCGCCGCGCGCGCAATGCCGACGAGGCGCCGCTGAGCTTCGAGACCCGCTGCCTGCGCGCCGATGGCCAATGGCTGCCGGCGGACGTTTCGCTGAGCTTCCTGCGTTTCGGCGATTCGGAATACCTGCTGGTGTTTCTCACCGACGTCACCGAGCGCCGCCGCGCCCGCGCCGCGCTGGAAGAGAGCGAGGCGCGCCTGCAGGGTATCGCCGCCAACGTGCCGGGGCTGGTGTTCCGCCTGGAGCCCAACGCGCCGGATGACGATTCCGATTTCGCCTACATCAGCTTCATCACCGGCGGCAGCGAAACCTCGCTGGGTTACTCGCCCGGTTACCTGCGCGAGAGCGGCCTGGGCATCATGGGCCTGGTGCATCCGTCCGAGCGCGAGAGCTACCTGGCCAGCCAGCTGGACGCGGTGGAAGGCCATCGCAACTGGCTGTGGCAAGGCCGCATCCTCACCCGCAGCCACGAGCCGCGCTGGGTCGACATCAAGGCTACGGTGCGGACCCTGGATGACGGTCGCCCGGCCTGGGACGGCGTGGTCTGGGACATCACCGAACACAAGCAGATCGAGCTGGAACTGCAGGATTCCCGCGCGCAACTGCGCGAGCTGTCGGCACACCTGGAGAGCGTGCGGGAGGAGGAGAAGGCGCGCATCGCCCGCGAAGTGCACGATGAACTGGGCCAGGTGCTCACCGTGCTCAAGCTGGAAACCTCCATGTGCGAACTGGCCTACGCCGAGCTGGATAGCGGCCTGCGCGAGCGCCTGGACAACATGAAGCGCCTGATCGCCCAGCTGTTCCAGCTGGTCCGCGACGTGGCTACTGCGCTGCGGCCGCCGATCCTCGATGCCGGCATCGGCTCGGCGGTGGAATGGCAGGCGCGTCGCTTCGAATCGCGTACGCAGATTCCCTGCCTGGTGCAGGTGCCGGAGAATCCGCCGGAGCTGTCCGATGCCAAGGCCATCGGGCTGTTCCGCATCCTCCAGGAGGCGCTGACCAATGTCATGCGCCATGCCCAGGCGCATACTGTGGAATTGCAGCTGAGCGTCGAAGGGCGCGAGTTGTGCCTGCGCATCGCCGACGACGGCGTGGGCTTCGATCCGAACGCTACGCGCCAGGGCGTTTCCTTTGGCCTGGTGGGCATGCGCGAGCGGGTACTGATGTTCGGCGGCACCCTGCAGATCGACAGCCAGCCCGGGGAGGGCACCACGCTGTGGATCCGCGTGCCGTTGCGCTCCAGAAGTGCGTGACCGGGCGAAAACCATAACGACAATGACAAGCGTGGAACGGGAGGAAAGGCGGTGATTCGAGTGCTGGTGGCGGAAGACCATACGATCGTGCGCGAGGGCATCAAGCAACTGATCGGCATGGCCAAGGACCTGCAGGTGGTCGGCGAGGCCACCAACGGCGAGCAGTTGCTCGAAACCCTGCGCCAGACGCCGTGTGAAGTGGTCCTGCTGGACATCTCCATGCCTGGCGTCAACGGCCTGGAAGCCATCCCGCGCATCCGCGCGCTGAACAACCCGCCGGCGATCCTGATGCTGTCCATGCATGACGAGGTGCAGATGGTCGCCCGTGCGCTGAAGGTCGGCGCCGCCGGCTACGCCACCAAGGACAGCGACCCGGCGCTGCTGCTCACGGCGATCCGCAAGGTCGCCAGCGGCGGCCGCTACATCGACCCCGATCTCGCCGACCGCATGGTCTTCGAAGTCGGCCTGACCGATTCGCGCCCGCCCCATGCGCTGCTCTCGGAGCGCGAGTTCTCGGTGTTCGAGCGCCTGGTGCAGGGCGAGGGCGTCAACGAGATCGCCCAGCAACTGGCGGTGAGCAGCAAGACCATCAGCACCCACAAGGCGCGGCTGATGCAGAAACTCAACGCCAACTCGGTGGCTGACCTGGTGCGTTACGCCATGGAGCACAAGCTCGTCTGACCGCCCCGCGACGCCGGCTTGACCTGCGGCAGATCGCTCGCTGAATTTTCCCTCCACTCTGTGCGACGTGTCCGATTTCTGTAACACACCGTCTATCTAGCGGGCGTGAGGCAGGGAATGATTGCCGGCTTCATGCAGTACGTCGTGATAACAAGGAGAAGAAGATGTTGCGAGCGGTAAGGGGAGGGCTGCTGTTCGGCCTGCTGGGGAGCGCTGCGATGCCGGCGCTGGCGGACTACGTCACGGTGATTTCCTTCGGTGGCGCCAACAAGCAGGCGCAGGAAGCGGCCTTCTACAAGCCGTTCAAGGAAGTGACCGGCAACGCCGTCGTACACGGCTCCTACAACGGCGACCTGGCCAAGCTCAAGCGCATGGTGGAAATCAGCCATGTGTCCTGGGACGTGGTGGAGGTCGAGGCCCCCGAACTCGCGCGCGGTTGCGAGGAAGGGCTGTTCATGAAGCTCGATCCCAAGACCCTGGGCAACACTGCCGATTTCGTTCCCGGCGCGGTGCAACCGTGCGGCGTCGGCATCTTCGTCTGGACCACGCTGCTGGCCTACAACCAGAGCAAGCTGCAGGGCACGCCCGGCAGCTGGGCGGATTTCTGGGACACGAAGAAATTCCCCGGCAAGCGCGGCCTGCGCTGGGGCGCCAAGTACAGCCTGGAATTCGCCCTGATGGCCGACGGCGTCGCGCCCAAGGACGTCTACAAGGTGCTCGCGACCAACGACGGCGTCGACCGTGCTTTCCGCAAGCTCGACGAACTCAAGCCGAGCATCAACTGGTGGAAGTCCGGCCAGGACCCGGTGCGTGACCTCGCCGATGGCACCGTGGTGATGAGTTCTGCCTATAACGGCCGGATCGCCGCCGCGCAGGCCGAGCAGAAGGGCTTCCGCATGGTCTGGGCCGGCGGCATCTACGACTTCGACTTCTGGGCGCTGCCCTCGGGTGTGTTCAAGAAGGAGCTGGCCGAACAGTTCGTCAACTTCGCCGGCCAGCCGCAGCAGCAGAAGGCTTTCGCCGAGAACATCTCCTACGGCCCGACCAACCGCAAGGCCGTGGAACTGCTGGCGCCGGACGTGGCCGCCAACCTGCCCACCGCACCGCAGAACATCGCCAATGCCGTGGGCATGAACGTGGCATTCTGGGCCGAGCATGGCGACGCGCTGGAGCAGCGCTTCCAGGCCTGGGCCAAGCGCTGATCGACGGGCTGCCGAGCACAAGCTGGTCGGCAGTCTGTTTCGCTGTTTTTTGTAGGGCGAGCCCTACAAAGCATCCTCTCTAAGCCTTATAGCAATCTCTCATACCGCCCGATTTGCGCCCCGGTCCAGCTTCTCTAGGCTTGAGATCAACGGCATTTACAAAAAAACAAAGGTGCGGTGATGGCCGAGAATCAGGCAAACGATGTGCTGGTGAGTTTCCGTGGCGTGCAGAAGAGCTACGACGGCGAATCCCTCATCGTGAAGGACCTCAATCTGGACATTCGCAAAGGCGAATTCCTGACACTGCTGGGGCCTTCCGGTTCCGGCAAGACCACCAGCCTGATGATGCTGGCCGGTTTCGAAACTCCTACCGCCGGTGAAATTCAGCTCGCCGGCCGCGCCATCAACAACGTCCCCCCGCACAAGCGCGACATCGGCATGGTGTTCCAGAACTATGCCCTGTTCCCGCACATGACGGTGGCCGAGAATCTGGCCTTCCCGCTCTCCGTGCGCGGCATGAGCAAGACCGACGTGAGCGAACGTGTGAAGCGCGCGCTGTCCATGGTCCAGCTCGACAGCTTCGCCGGTCGCTATCCCGGCCAGCTTTCCGGTGGTCAGCAGCAGCGCGTGGCCCTGGCCCGTGCGCTGGTCTTCGAGCCGCAACTGGTGCTGATGGACGAACCCCTGGGTGCGCTCGACAAGCAGCTGCGCGAGCACATGCAGATGGAGATCAAGCACATCCACCAGCGCCTGGGCGTGACCGTGGTCTACGTGACCCACGACCAGGGCGAAGCCCTGACCATGTCCGACCGCGTGGCCGTGTTCCACCAGGGCGAGATCCAGCAGATCGCCCCGCCGGCGGAACTCTACGAACACCCGCGCAACTCCTTCGTCGCCAACTTCATCGGCGAGAACAACCGCATTGCCGGCCAGCTCCAGGCCCGCAATGGCGAGCGCTGCACCGTGGGCCTGGCCCGTGGCGAGAAGGTCGAGGCGCTGGCGGTCAACGTCGGCAACGTCGGCGACACCGTCAGCCTGTCGATCCGCCCCGAGCGCGTGCGCCTGAACGGCCACAGTGAAAACTGCGCGAACCGCTTCTCCGGCCGCGTCGCCGAGTTCATCTACCTGGGTGACCACGTGCGCATTCGCCTGGAGGTCTGCGGCCGTACCGATTTCTTCGTCAAACAGCCGATCGCCGAGCTCGATCCTGCGCTCAGTGTTGGCGACGTGGTTCCGCTGGGCTGGGAAGTCGAGCACGTCCGCGCGCTCGACCCACTGTCCGCGGCGTAACAGCGCGGCCCGGCCACTCCCGGACGCATCCAAGAAAAACAAACCTGCACACTGTGGAGACAACAATAATGTCGAAGTCCTTGAAAGCATCGGGGCTCAAACTCGCAGCGCTGACTCTGGGCGTGGCCTTCGCGGCCCAGTCCATGGCCGCTACCGACCTGACCGTGGTGTCCTTCGGCGGCGCCAACAAGAACGCCCAGGTGAAGGCGTTCTACGGTCCCTACGAGAAGAGCACCGGCAACAAGATCGTCGCCGGCGAGTACAACGGCGAGATGGCCAAGGTGAAGGCCATGGTCGACACCAACAGCGTCTCCTGGGACCTGGTGGAAGTCGAATCGCCGGAACTGGCCCGCGGCTGTGACGAAGGCCTGTTCGAAACCATCGACCCGGCCATCCTCGGCAAGGCCGAAGACTACGTACCGGGCGCCGTGAGCAACTGCGGTGTGGGCTTCTTCGTCTGGTCCACCGTGCTGGCCTACAACGCCGACAAACTGAAGACCGCTCCGACCAGCTGGGCCGATTTCTGGGACACCCAGAAATTCCCGGGCAAGCGCGGCCTGCGCAAGGGCGCCAAGTACACCCTGGAATTCGCCCTGATGGCCGACGGCGTCGCGCCCAAGGACGTCTACAAGGTGCTGGCGACCAAGGAAGGCCAGGATCGCGCCTTCAAGAAACTCGACCAGATCAAGCCGAACATCCAGTGGTGGGAAGCCGGCGCCCAGCCGCCGCAGTACCTCGCTTCGGGTGACGTGGTCATGAGCTCCGCCTACAACGGCCGCATCGCCGCCGTGCAGAAAGAGAGCAACCTGAAGATCGTCTGGAACGGTGGCATCTACGACTTCGACGCCTGGGCCATCCCGAAGGGCGCCAAGAAGGTCGACGAGAGCCTGAAGTTCATCGCCTTCTCGGTTCAGCCCGAGCAGCAGAAGACCTACTCCGAGAACATCGCCTACGGCCCGGTCAACAAGAATGCCGTACCGCTGCTGAGCAAGGAGCTGCTGAAAGACATGCCGACCACCCCGGAAAACATGCAGGGCCAGGTCGGTATGGACGTGACCTTCTGGGCTGACTACGGCGAGCAGCTGGAACAGCGCTTCAACGCCTGGGCCGCCAAGTAAGCAAGCCCTTACCGTCACGGTCGCCCGGACCGTGACGGACCGGAACCGCCGCCCCCTCGCGGCGGCTCCTCCTGACACCACACCTTGGCCGCTCCCGGGCGGCCCGTTTTACCGGAGTTCGCTATGGCCACCGCTGTGTCGATGAACGAGGTCGCCGGCCCCACCCTCAAGCAGCGCCTGGCGCGCGCGGAGCGGATGAACCGCCTGAAGTCGCAGGCGCTGGTCCTGCCCCTGCTGGTCTTCCTCCTGCTGACCTTCCTCGTGCCCATCGCGGCACTGCTCTACAAGAGCGTGAACAACCCCGAGGTCGTCGGTGCGCTGCCGCTGACCGTCAACGCCATTTCCGCCTGGGACGGCAAGTCGCTGCCCTCGGACGAGGTGTACAAGGCACTGAGCGACGACCTGGTCGCCGCGCGCAAGAACCAGACCATCGGTGACCTGTCCAAGCGCCTGAACATGGAGCTGGCCGGCTACCGCAGCCTGCTGTCCAAGACCGCCCGTGCGCTGCCGTTCAAGGAGCAGCCGGCGTCTTACAAGGACGCGATGGAGGCACTGGACGAGCGCTGGGGCGACCCGGCCTACTGGCAGGCGATCCGCCGCAACGCCAGCTCCGTCACTCCTTATTACCTGCTGGCGGCGCTCGATCACCGCATCGATGACCTGGGCGAAATCGCCCGCGCAACGCCGGACCAGTCGATCTACCTGGACATCTTCGCCCGCACCTTCTGGATGGGCGCGGTGATCACCCTGATCTGCCTGGCGCTGGCCTACCCGTTGGCCTACCTGCTGGCGATCCTGCCGACCCGCAAGTCCAACCTGCTGATGATCATGGTGCTGCTGCCGTTCTGGACCTCGATCCTGGTGCGCGTCGCCGCGTGGATCGTGCTGTTGCAGTCGGGCGGCCTGATCAACGGTGCGCTATTGAAGATGGGCCTGATCGACGAGCCATTGCAGTTGGTGTTCAACCGCACCGGCGTGTACATCTCCATGGTCCACATCATGCTGCCGTTCATGATCCTGCCGATCTACAGCGTGATGAAGGGCATTTCCCCCAGCTACATGCGCGCCGCGATCTCCCTGGGCTGCCATCCGTTCTCCAGCTTCTGGAAGGTCTACTTCCCGCAGACCGTGGCCGGTGTCGGCGCCGGCTGCCTGCTGGTGTTCATCCTGTCGATCGGCTACTACATCACCCCGGCGCTGCTGGGCAGTCCGAACGACCAGATGGTCAGCTACTTCGTCGCCTTCTACACCAACACCACCATCAACTGGGGCATGGCCACGGCCCTGGGCGGCCTGCTGCTGTTCGCCACCCTGGTGCTCTACGTGATCTATGGCTGGCTGGTGGGCGCGAGCCGCCTGCGCCTGGGCTGATGAGGAGAACAAGAAGATGCTGAGCCCGTACATGTCCCCGGTCGAGCGCGTGTGGTTCTACACGCTGCGCATCCTCTGCGGCCTGATCCTGCTGTTCCTGGTGCTGCCGGTGCTGGTCATCGTGCCGCTGTCGTTCAACTCCGGCACCTTCCTGGTCTACCCGCTGCAGGGCTTCTCCCTGCGCTGGTACGCCGACTTCTTCAACTCCGCCGAGTGGATGCGTGCGCTGACCAACAGCATCATCGTCGCCCCGGCGGCCACGGTGCTGGCGATGGTCTTCGGCACTCTGGCGTCGATCGGCCTGACCCGCGGCGAGTTCCGCGGCAAGGCACTGGTCATGAGCCTGGTGATCTCGCCGATGGTTGTGCCGGTGGTAATCATCGGCGTGGCGAGCTACCTGTTCTTCGCTCCGCTCGGCCTGGGCAACAGCTACATCTCGCTGATCATCGTCCACGCGGTACTGGGTGTGCCGTTCGTCATCATCACCGTGTCGGCGACCCTGCAGGGCTTCAACTACAACCTGGTGCGCGCCGCCGCCAGCCTGGGCGCGCCACCGGTTCTGACCTTCTTCAAGGTCACCCTGCCGCTGATCGCTCCCGGTGTGATTTCCGGCGCGTTGTTCGCCTTCGCCACCTCCTTTGACGAAGTGGTGGTGACCCTGTTCCTCGCCGGTCCCGAGCAGGCCACCCTGCCGCGCCAGATGTTCAGTGGCATTCGCGAGAACCTCAGCCCGACCATCGCCGCCGCGGCGACCCTGCTGATCGGCTTCTCCGTCGTGCTCCTGCTGACCCTCGAGTGGCTGCGTGGCCGCAGCGAGAAACTGCGTACCGCACCGACTTCCTGATTCACAGTGTTTCGCGGACGGTTGCGCCCCTGTGCTCACCCACAGGGGCGGGATCGATCCGCGATTTTTTTTTGCCTGCTTTCCTGCCTGATACCGTCCTTTTCGCTTCGACTATCGGCCCGATCCCCTTCGAGCCGTCCGAGCGGCTACAATGCGCGCCATCCGTGATTTCCGCCCACAGAGGTGCGCCATGCAACCCTACGCCATCGCTCCGTCGATCCTTTCCGCCGACTTCGCCCGCCTGGGCGAGGATGTGGACAAGGTGCTCGCCGCCGGCGCCGACATCGTTCACTTCGATGTGATGGACAACCACTACGTGCCGAACCTCACCATCGGCCCGATGGTCTGCACGGCGCTGCGCAAGTACGGCGTCACCGCGCCCATCGACGTGCACCTGATGGTTTCCCCGGTGGACCGCATCATCGGCGACTTCATCGAGGCCGGCGCCACCTACATCACCTTCCACCCGGAAGCCTCGCAGCACATCGACCGTTCCCTGCAACTGATCAAGGACGGCGGCTGCAAGGCCGGCCTGGTGTTCAACCCGGCCACCTCGCTGGATGCGCTCAAGTACGTGATGGACAAGATCGACATGGTCCTGCTGATGAGCGTGAACCCCGGCTTCGGCGGGCAAAAGTTCATCCCCGGAACCCTCGACAAGCTGCGCGAAGCCCGCGCGCTGATCGACGCCTCTGGCCGCGACATCCGCCTGGAGATCGACGGCGGGGTGAACGTGAAGAACATCCGCGAGATCGCCGCCGCGGGCGCCGACACCTTCGTTGCCGGCTCCGCCATCTTCAACGCACCGGACTACGCCGAGGTCATCCGCGCCATGCACGCTGAGCTGGCGCAGGCGCGCAAGTGATGAGTGCTGCACAGCTGCCGTTCGCCGGGCTGCCGCGTCTGGTGATGTTCGACCTGGACGGCACCCTGGTGGATTCGGTCCCCGACCTCGCCGCGGCGGTGGACAAGATGCTGCTGGCGCTCGGGCGCCAGCCGGCCGGCCTGGACGCGGTGCGTCACTGGGTCGGCAACGGTGCACGCGTGCTGGTGCGTCGCGCCCTGGCCAATGACATCGAACACGATGGCGTCAGCGAGGAAGACACCGAGCGTGCCCTCGAGCTGTTCATGGATGCCTACGCCGACAGCCACGCGCTGACCGTGGTCTACCCCGGCGTGATCGAGACCCTGAAGTGGCTGAAGAAGCGCGACGTCGAGCTGGCGCTGATCACCAACAAGCCCGAGCGCTTCGTCGGCCCGCTGCTGGACGAGATGAAGCTGGGCAAGTTCTTCCGCTGGATCATCGGCGGCGACACCCTGCCGCAGCAGAAGCCCGACCCGGCCGCACTGCTGTTCGTGATGAAGATGGCCGGCGTGTCGGCGGAGCAGGCCCTGTTCGTCGGCGACTCGCGCAACGACATCCTCGCCGCCAAGGCTGCCGGCGTGCGCAGCGTGGGCCTGAGCTACGGCTACAATCACGGCCGCCCCATCGCCGAGGAAACCCCGACCCTGGTGCTCGACGACCTGCGCCATCTGCTGCCTTGCTTCGACTCGGGCAAAGCGATAGTGTTGCCCGACTCCGCCTCAACTCCCGCTCAGCGAGACAGCACCGTGGAAACGGCTCCCCTCACACTCTGGATGAAAGTCATCAAGGCCCTGGCCCGCTGGCGCTGGCGCGCCTGACATCCTTTGGCCGGTCTGACCGGCGCGTGTGTGCAACCAAGTCCGTTACCTCCTCATTCCACGAGGCTGATCATGACCCGCGAAGAATTCCAGCGCCTGGCCGCCGAAGGCTATAACCGCATTCCGCTGACCTGCGAAACCCTTGCCGACTTCGACACCCCGCTGTCGATCTACCTGAAGCTGGCCGACGGCCCCAACACCTACCTGCTCGAATCCGTGCAGGGCGGCGAGAAGTGGGGCCGCTACTCCATCATCGGCCTGCCCAGCCGCACCGTGCTGCGTGTCTACGGCCACCAGGCGAGCATCAAGGTTGACGGCGTCGAGACCGAGAGCTTCGACTGCGCCGACCCGCTGGCCTTCGTCGAAGAGTTCAAGGAGCGCTACCGCGTGCCGACCATCGCCGGTCTGCCGCGCTTCAACGGCGGCCTGGTCGGTTACTTCGGCTATGACTGCGTGCGCTACGTCGAGCAGCGCCTGGCGCAGTGCCCGAACCCCGATCCGCTGAATAACCCCGACATCCTGCTGATGGTCTCCGACGCGGTGGTCGTGTTCGACAACCTCGCCGGCAAGATGCACGCGATCGTCCTCGCCGACCCGGCGCAGGCCGACGCCTATGACAACGGCCTGGCCCAGCTGGAAGAACTGCTGGAGCGCCTGCGCCAGCCGATCACCCCGCGCCGCGGCCTGGACTTCAGCGCCGTGAACGCCCCGGAACCGCAGTTCCGCGCCAGCTTCACCCGCGAGGACTACGAGCGCGCCGTCGGCACCATCAAGGAATACATCCTGGCCGGCGACTGCATGCAGGTCGTGCCGTCGCAGCGCATGTCCATCGACTTCAGCGCAGCGCCGATCGACCTGTACCGCGCACTGCGCTGCTTCAACCCGACGCCCTACATGTACTTCTTCAACTTCGGCGACTTCCACGTCGTCGGCAGCTCGCCGGAAGTGCTGGTGCGCGTCGAGGACGGTGAAGTCACCGTGCGCCCCATCGCCGGCACCCGCCCGCGCGGCGCGACCGAAGAGGCCGACCGTGCGCTGGAAGAAGACCTGCTCTCCGACGCCAAGGAAATCGCCGAGCACCTGATGCTCATCGACCTGGGCCGCAACGATGTTGGTCGCGTGTCGCAGACCGGCAGCGTGAAGGTCACCGAGCAGATGGTGATCGAGCGCTACTCCAACGTCATGCACATCGTCTCCAACGTGAACGGCCAGCTGAACGAGAAGCTCAGCGCGATGGACGCCCTGCGCGCCATCCTGCCGGCCGGCACCCTGTCCGGCGCGCCGAAGATTCGCGCGATGGAAATCATCGACGAGCTGGAACCGGTCAAGCGCGGCGTCTACGGCGGCGCCGTGGGCTATCTCGCCTGGAACGGCAACATGGACACCGCCATCGCCATCCGCACCGCAGTGATCAAGAACGGCGAACTCCACGTGCAGGCCGGCGGCGGTATCGTCGCCGACTCGGTGCCGGCGGCGGAGTGGGAAGAAACCATCAACAAGCGCCGCGCGATGTTCCGCGCCGTAGTGCTGGCCGAGCACACCGCCAAGGTGCATGGCCGCGACTGAGTCGCCGGCTCGATGAAAAGCCCCGCTTCGGCGGGGCTTTTTTATTGGCTCTCGAACACACCAGGTGTCGGCTCGAATCCACCGGCTGGCGCGGGACTTTCCGCTCGCTCCGAGCTGCTCCCTCTCGCTCTGGGAGAGGGTTGGGGTGAGGGCGAGCCCCGACGCAAAAGCTTCATGAAAAAAAGCTCTTCGGAGGATCGAGGGGGGACGCCTGGTTCCTGCTCGCGAATAGAGTCTGCCGGCTACTCCACCAGTGGGCGGCTTCGCGAGCAATAACGATGGCGTCCCCCTCGCTCCTACAACCCCAACCCCCAACCTCACACCGCCTGCCGCGCCTCCACCACCTGCAGGTTCGCCTTGCGCCGGGCGAGGGCGGCGTCCGCCTGCTGCGAGCGCTCCTCTACATACGCCGCCAGGTGATCCACCGCGACGTACTGCATCGCCTTGTGGCTGTCGTCCAGCGTGGTTACCGGCAGGGCGATGCGCCCGCAGGACAGCGCCTTGCTGAAATTCTCCCGGTTCAGGTTGCGGAACCAGCGCTCGCGCACCTGCTCCAGCGGCACCAGGACATCCCCGAAGATCTGATAGACCAGGCTCACCGTCTCCGGGCGCGGGGCGGGGCGGACATCTGCGGTCGACTGCATGGGACTCTCCTGTTCCGATGGTGATGGCGACAAGAGAAAATATAGCAAAGGTTGTATTTATCTTCAACCGACACACAGGAAAAACCCCGCCGAAGCGGGGGTTTTTCATGGCGAAACGGGCTCAGCGAACCAGGGTCGGTGCGCGGCGATGGCGCACCGTGGACCACCAGAAGACCCAGCCGATCAGGCGGATCTGCCCGCCGTCGAACTGCTCCGCCGGGTACTCCTCGTCGGGGTATTCGTCGCGGTTGAAGCTGCGCAGGCGGATGCCGCCGCCGGGCAGGCGATAGACGAACTTCACCCGCAGCATGCCCTCGTGTTCCAGGGCGTAGATCTCGCCGTCGGTGATGTGCGTGGTGGCCGTGTCGATACCGATGGTGGAGCCATCCATGATCAGCGGCTCCATGCTGTTGCCGGTGAGCTGGGCGCAGATCGCCGCGGCCGGGTCGACCCCCGCGGCGCGCAGCGTGGCGTACGAGAAACGCAGCTTGCGCCCCTCTATCTCGCGCACCGCGGTACGGCCGGCACCGGCCGCCAGTTCCACTTCCTTGTACAGGCGTAGTTCCACTTCGTCCTCGTCCAGCGGTGTGTCGCTATCCCATGGGTGCAGCGGTTCCAGTCGCAGTGGGCTGCCATCGGCCGGGCGCGGCGCAGGTGCGCTGGCGCCCGGCGTCGGCGTGCCTTCGCCGGTAGCCAGCCAGGTCGGCGAGACCCCCAGCGCGCTGGCGATCTCGATCAGCTTGCGCGTGCTCTGCGCCTTGCCCGAGGTCAGCTTGTGGATGGTGTTCTGCGAAACCCCGGCGGCTTCGGCCAGGGTTTCCTGCTTGAGGTTGCGCGAGGCCATCGCCTGTTTCAGACGGTCGGCCAGCGTCGATGAGGGAGTCTTGTCCATGGCGGCACTCTACCTCCTGGGTTGTAGCGTGTAAATAGCTTTGGTGTTGACTAAATATAGCTATGGTTGTAATCATAAAAGCCAGCAGCCCACCGGAGAGACGACAACCGGTTCGGCTGAAGGGAGGCAATGGCTTCCCCCTCACCGCGGCAAGGACGCCGCGGGTTGCCTGCAGGCCGTAACGAGCGGAGGCAGGCTGGAGGACGCGGGCGGGCCAGGGAGGCGCTGCCCGTGTACCGGCAAGGGATGCCGCCCGATGAGTCGGCGTCCGCGACGAATAGATCGCGACTGACCACCCAGGCGGCCGAAGGCTCGGCGACCACGGAGGGCATGTCGCCAGGAGACCTTCATGAACCAACACCCGAACTGCGCGATGCAGCCCGAATCCCCCGTCGATGCGGAGGTGCGCCGTGGCTGATATCGCCGACTACGCCAACGACCTGATGCTGGAGCGCATCGAGGACATGCTGCACAGCCGCCGCTCCTCGGCGGCCATCAGCTCTGCCGAGTTCTGCGAAGACTGCGGTGACGACATCCCGCCGGCGCGCCGCTTGGCGGCGCCGGGCTGTACCCGCTGCATCGATTGCCAGGCCCTGGATGAACTGGAGCGCCGGCACTGAGCCGCGCCGGAGGAACGCCGTGATCAAACCCATCGATGAAATGCTCAAGCTCTGGGCCGAAGAGATGCACAGCCCGGGCAGCGCCGGCGGCGGTTATGCCGGCGGCAACCTGCTGGCGATGATGATGGCCAACAAGGGCGAGATGATTCGCGGCACACGGGGCAGCAAGGTGATCCTCGACCGCGTCGCGGAGCTGGACCTGATCATCAACCACCTGCCCGACGAGCAGAAGGACGTGGTCACCGAGCACTACCTCAACCGCGACAGCGAGGCCTCGCAGAAGTACCGGCACTGCCGCTGCAGCCGCAATACCTTCTACTTGCGCCTGCACGTGGCGCACCAGAGCATCCAGTCACGTCTGATGCGCCGCGTCGCCTGATTCTTCCTCTTCTTCATCCGAAGCCCGGCCCTGCGCCGGGCTTCGTGCTTTTCGCGGTAGCCCTTGGGCTATGCTCGCGGCCCATGACGACACCTGTCCTGATTCACCGCGCCGAACCTGCCGACACCGATGCCATCCTGCGCATCCTCGGCGAAACCTACGAAGCTACCTGGAAGCCCGAGCTGAGCGCCGCCGCCATCGCGCGCTTCGAGTCGTCCGCGCATACCGCCGCTTATGTGCGTGAGCGCCTGAGGCATTTCGAAGTCGTCTGCCTCGACGGCGAGGTTGTCGGCCTGCTCGACTGGCACGACGAATTCATCGATGCCCTGCATGTCTCTCCCCGTCACCAACGCCAGGGAATCGGTGCGGCCCTGCTGCGCCACGCCGAAACCGCCATCGCAGGCGCAGGCCATGCGCGTATTCGCCTGGAGACCGACACTTTCAACCGGCAGGCCCGCGCCTTCTATGGCAAGCACGGCTATGCGGAGGTCGATTTCTACCCGGACGAGGAGTGGCACAGCGGCTTTACCACGGTGCTGATGAACAAGGCTCTGTGAAATTTCCGACGCCGGATTTCGGCGTTTCGACAGCGCATTGCGGTGTGTCATCTGCGTATTGCAGCGCATTCCCCGAGAAGCCTTGTTCCGGCGGGAATCGGGGGGTAAAAAGTAGTCATTCTTGTAAAGGTGCGTCCCCAGGGAGCACAACGCGAAACCCCGAAAAGCCCGGCCACTGAGCCGGGCTTTTTCATGCCCGCGTTTTCTGATCCGCCGGTTGCGGCGGGTGGCCGGCGAGGACGCCGGCAGTCATCCCCGGTTGGCTGATAGCCGCCGGTTTCGCCCGTTCGCGGGCGTCTTTATCCAAGGTGAGCCAATGGGCAACGAACCTCAGACCCTGGCCGACGTGCCTTTGTGGGGGCTGATCCTGCTCGCTGTCGCGGGCGGTATCAGCGGTGAAATGTGGCGCGCCGACAAGGCGGGCCTGGGAGGCTGGCGGTTGCTGCGGCGGCTGGCATTGCGCTCCGGCGCTTCCATCGTCTGCGGCATGGCGGTGATGTTCCTGGCCATGGCCTGTGGCGCCTCGCTGACCCTCGCCGCCGCCA
Organism: Pseudomonas sp. LABIM340; assembly: GCF_040017195.2. Taxonomy (NCBI): domain Bacteria; kingdom Pseudomonadati; phylum Pseudomonadota; class Gammaproteobacteria; order Pseudomonadales; family Pseudomonadaceae; genus Pseudomonas; species Pseudomonas sp. LABIM340. The sequence goes on from NZ_CM200227.1 coordinate 612,355, forward strand.
TCGGCAGTCTGACCGCGGCGGCCGGCGCGGAAATCGCCGTCGGCCTTTATGAACGCTGGGCGGCGAAACGCCTGGGTGTCTGCGAGTTGCCGCCGAGCGAGCGCGGCCAAGAGTGAAGCAGCGAGGAGACGACATGTCCGAACAACCTTTGACCCTGGCCCTGCTGCTCGATGCGGTCGAGCAGACGCTGAGCGCACGACTGGGCGAGATCGGCGATTACCTGCGCGGCCCGCTGAAGCAGGCCCCGGCGACACTCCCCGCGCTGGCGCTGGAGTACGCCGGGATGCTGCCGGGCCGGGATCCCGGCAATGGCCAGACGGCGCTGATCTGCCGCCTGCAGGCGCGCCTGCTGGTGACGCGCGACGATGCCGAAGCGGAGGAGCTGGCGCTGCGCAATGTCGCGGTGCTGGCGGTACAGCTGCGTGCACAGAACTGGGGGCTGGAGCTGGAACCGGTGAGTTTCATCCAGGCGCAACCGGAGCTCGACAATCCAGTGCTCGCAGCCTGCCGCGTGTGGCTGGTGGAGTGGCAGCAGCCGGTGCTGCTGGGCGAGACCGAGTGGCCCTGGGAAGACCAGCCGCTGGGCAGCCTCAGGCTCGGCTTCGACCCGCAGACCGGTCCGGGCCACGAGGATGACTACTTCGATCCGGGAGCCCTGCAATGAACCAGGACTACGTGAGCGCCGAACACGACCGCATGCTCGCCGCGCTGGTCATGCCCTGCGAAGTGGTGGCCGTGGACCTGGCGGCGGCGCGGGTGCGCGTGCGCTCCGGCGAATGGATCAGTGCCTGGGTGCGCTGGCATGCCCAGGCGGCCGGCGCCGCACGGCACTGGCGCGCGCCGAGCCTGGGCGAGCAGGGCGTGCTGCTCAGTCCATCCGGCATGGCTGCCATGGGCACCTTCGTGCCGGGGCTGTTCGGTGCTGCCTCGGCGCCACCGAACAATCGTGGCGAGGTAGAGAGCTGGCATTTTCCCGATGGCGCCGTGCTCAGCTACGACTGGCAGGCGCATCGCTATGACCTGCAACTGCCCGCCGGCACCGCCACGGTGAAAGTCGGCGGTACGCAGGTGGTGGTCGATTCCGGGGCGGTGAACGTCACCGCCGCCAGCATCCAGCTGAGCGGGCCGGTGAGTATCAAGGGCGCGCTGACGGTGAACGGCAACATCAGCAGCACCGGCTCGATCATGGACACCGCCGGCAACAGCAACCACCACACTCATTGAAGTCGCTTCGACTTCCAACCCAGGCCCGCCACGTGCGGGCCTCTGCATTTCTGGAGACCTGCCATGGGCAACTTTTCCCGTGCGCACCCTGAGCGACGGAGGGCGCGGCCATGATCGGCATGGATCGACGCAATGGCCAGTCGCTGAGCGCGCTGGCGCACCTGAAGCAATCCATCGAGGACATCCTCACCACCCCGCTGGGCAGCCGGCGCATGCGTCCCGAGTACGGCAGCCGCCTGCGGCGCATGGTCGACCTGCCGGTGACCGAAGGCTGGAAGGGCGCGGTACAGGCTGAGGTGGCCCGCGCCATCGGCCGCTGGGAACCTCGTCTGCGACTGAGTTCGGTGCAGGTCGTGGCGGTGGTCGCCGGCAGCGTTTCGCTGCGCCTGCGCGGCGTCTACCTGGGCGACGAAATCGGACTGGAGGTGGCGGCATGAGCCTGATCGACCTGTCTCAACTGCCCGCGCCGCAGGTGGTCGAGAGCCTCGACTACGAGACGCTCTATGAAGAGCTGCTGGCGGACTTTCGTAGCGCCATGGGTGAAGGCTGGACCGCTGCGGTGGAGTCCGATCCGGTGGTCAAGCTGCTGGAGCTGGCGGCTTACCGCGAGCTGCTGCTGCGTGCCCGGATCAACGACGCAGCCCGCGCCGTGATGCTCGGCTACGCCACCCAGGGCGACCTGGATCAGCTGGCCGCCGGCTACAACGTCAGGCGCCTGGTTATCCAGGAAGCGGATGCCACGACCTCGCCACCGACACCGGCTGTGCTGGAGGGCGACGACTCGTTGCGCAACCGCACCCAGCTGGCCTTCGACCAACTCTCGGTGGCCGGCCCGCGCAACGCTTACGTGGCCTTCGCCCTTGGCGCCGACGGGCGCATCGCCGATGTCTCGGCGATCAGTCCGCAGCCGTGCGAGGCGCTGGTCAGCGTGCTGTCTTCCGAGGGTAATGGCGCGGCATCGACTGACCTGCTGGATGCCGTGCGCAAGGTGCTGAACGACGAAGACGTGCGCCCGGTGGGCGATCGCCTCACCGTGCAGTCCGCCGTCATCGTGCCCTATCAGGTCGATGCGGTGCTCTACATCTATCCGGGCCCCGAGGCCGAGCTGATCCAGCAGGCTGCCGAGGCTTCGCTGCAGAGCTACATCGCCACGCAGCGCCGCATCGGCCGCGATATCCGCCGCAGCGCGCTGTTTGCCGCGCTGCATGTGGAAGGCGTGCAGCGCGTCGAGCTGGCCAAGCCGGCTGCCGACGTGGTGCTCGACTCGACCCAGGCGGCGTATTGCAGCGGCTATCAGATCCGCGTGGGTGGCTCCGATGAGTAGCCGCCTGCTGCCGATCAACTCGACGCCGCTGGAGCGCGTGCTGGCGGATGTACAGGTTGCCGACCTGCCGGTACCACTGCGCGAGCTGATGGACCCGCAACGCTGCCCTGTCGCGCTGCTGCCCTATCTGGCCTGGGCCTGGTCGGTGGACCGCTGGGACCCGACGTGGAACGAGGCGGTGAAGCGCAAGGCAGTGGCCGCCGCGTTCCGCATCCACCAGCACAAGGGAACCATCGCTGCGCTGCGGCGGGTGATCGAGCCGCTGGGTTACCTGATCGAAATCATCGAGTGGTGGCAGGGCTCGCCCATGGGCGAGCCGGGCACCTTCCGCCTGCGCATCGGCGTGCTCGACAGCGGCATCAGCGAAGAGATGTACCAGGAGGTGGAGCGTCTGATCGAAGACGCCAAACCGCTCACACGGCACCTCATCGGGCTGGATATCAGCCTGGAATCCCAGGGGCGGATCACCGTCGGCTCCGGGCAATACGACGGCGACATCGTCACCGTCTACCCCTACCTCCCGGACGTGATCGAAGCGATCGGCAGCCACGGCTTGCCGGGCCGGGAACACACCATCGACAGCTTGAGTGTCTACCCATGGCAGTAACCTACTACGCACTTCTCACCACCATCGGTGCCGGCAAGCTGGCGAATGCCACCGCGCTGGGCACCACCCTGAAAATCACCCAGCTCGCCGTGGGCGACGGCGGCGGCAACGTGCCGACTCCTGACGCGAGCCGCACCCAGCTGGTCAACGAAGTCCGCCGCGCACCGCTGAACCGCCTGAGCGTCGACCCGGCGAACAGCGCGCAGATCATCGCCGAACAGGTCATCCCCGAGGACGTGGGTGGCTGGTGGATCCGCGAGATGGGTCTGTACGACGAGGCCGGCGCGCTGATTGCCTACGCCAACTGCGCGCCGTCCTATAAACCGCAATTGGCCGAAGGCAGCGGCCGCACCCAGACCGTGCGCATCGTGCTGATCGTCAGCAATGCGGCTTCGGTGGAACTGAAGATCGATCCGAGTGTGGTGCTGGCGACGCGGGAGTACGTGGATAACTCCATCGTCACCGCGCTGAATCGGCTGGATTACAAACAGTCCGTGCGCGCCGCGACGACCGCGAGTATCACGCTGAGCGGATTGCAGACGGTGGATGGTGTTGCGCTGGCGGCGGGGGACCGTGTGCTGGTGAAGAACCAGAGCTATTCCGTGGACAATGGCTTGTATGTTGTTGCCAGTGGTGCATGGAAGCGCACTACAGATGCCGATGACAGCAGTGAAGTAACTCCGGGGCTGACGGTAGCGGTGGAGAGTGGAACATCATTGGCAGATAGTGTCTGGCAACTAGTTACAGACAGTCAGATTGTATTGGGCACCACACCCTTGCAATTTCAGAACATTACTAACGGACTGGCAAAATTAGCATCGCCGACATTCAGCGGAGTTCCGAGCGCACCCACCGCTGCGCAGGGAACTAATAACCAACAGCTGGCAACTACTGCTTTTGTCCAAGCTACGATAACCCCCCTTGCTCCAAAAGATTCACCAGTATTCGTGGGGGTGCCGAGTGCTCAGACTCCACCGCGATTCGACTCCAGCCAGCGTCTGGCAACTACGGAGTTCGTTCGTCAAGCAATTGGAAATTGTTCCGGCTTCATTGCGGTTTCGGCAAATACGACGTTGACTCCTGCTCAAGTAGGTTTTTTTGTCGCATCGAACGTTGGAACTGGTGCAGTCAGTCTTGCTCTTCCTTTGATCAGCAACGTCCCAATTGGATCAACGTTCACGGTCACTCATGCTTCGGGGGCCATGTCGAGCTTTGGCTTGGTCACGTCGGGTAGCGATATCCTGATTGCCGAGGGATTAGGGGGCAACATCTCCCCTTACGCGATGGCTTTCGACGAGACCATAACCGTTGTATCCACTGGCGCTTCCTGGAAAATCACTTCCGGTAACGGTGTACGCTTTCTGAAAGCTGGTCGTGCGTTCGATGCTAGTCTTGCCTCGAGCGGATATCAGCGTCTGCCGAGTGGACTATTGATTCAGTGGGGCGTCAATGCCACGGCCATCGGGGCTGCCTCAGGCAATTTCTCCTTCACTATTCCATTCCCTTCGGCCTGTTTACAGATAGTGGCGAGTGACTCCGGAAACAGTTGTATTCCAGTAGGTGCGTCCGCCATCAGTAATTCGCAGTTCATTGTCTATAGGGCAGGCAAGGTCTATACGAGTGCTGGCGATCTGGTTGTACCGCCGGTAGTCACTTTCCGCTGGTTTGCATTTGGGATCTGACCATCCAGTGTACTTTTCTCGCCGTATTTCCCTATCTCAGCTTTAAGTAAATGACCAGGTTTCGTCGGTTCACCTCCGAACTGATGAGTAACCTTGATATGCCTGATGCATTTGCGACTCGGGCAACCCAACCAACCGCCTCCCGGCGGTTTTTTTATGTCTGGAGAAAACCCTATGAGCTTCTTTCACGGCGTCACCGTGACCAATGTCGACGTCGGTGCGCGTACCATTGCGCTGCCGTCGTCCTCGATCATCGGCCTGGTGGACACCTTTACCCCCGATGCCAAGCTGATCGCGCAGGCCGATGTGCCGGTGCTGCTCACCAGCCTGCGCGAAGCGGCTGCCGCGTTCGGTACCGCCTCGGCGATCTACAAGTCCTGCACCGCCATCTTCACCCAGTCCGCTGCGGTGGTCGTGGCGGTGGGCGTGGCGAAAGTCGAGGATGCGGCGCAGCTGACCTCCGCGATCATCGGCACCGTCACCGAAGCCGGCCAGCGTACCGGCCTGCAGGCGCTGCTCGATGGCAAGTCGCGCTTCAATGCGCAGCCGCGTCTGCTGATCGCGCCGAAGCATTCCGCCACCCAGGCGGTGGCTACCGCCATGGGCGCGCTGGCCGAGAAGCTGCGCGCCATCGCCATTGTCGACGGCCCGAACACCACCGACGAGGCGGCCATCGCCTACGCCGGCGAGTTCGGCAGCAAGCGCATCTACCTGGTCGATCCGGGCGTGCAGTACTGGGATACCGCCAATAGCGCCACCGTCGATGCACCGGCGTCGGCCAACGCGGCCGCGCTGTTCGCCTGGACCGACAGCCAGTACGGCTTCTGGTCCTCGCCGTCGAACAAGGAACTGCTCGGCATCACCGGCACCGGCCGTCCGATCGAGTTCCTCGACGGCGACGAGACCTGCCGCGCCAACCTGCTCAACAACGCCAACATCACCACCGTCATCCGCGACGACGGCTACCGCCTGTGGGGCAACCGCACCCTTTCCAGCGACGCCAAGTGGGCCTTCGTGACCCGCGTGCGGACCATGGACATGGTGATGGACGCGATCCTCGCCGGGCACAAGTGGGCGGTCGACCGCGGCATCACCAAGACCTACGTGAAGGACGTCACCGAGGGCCTGCAGGCCTTCATGCGCGACCTGAAGAACCAGGGCGCGGTGATCGACTTCGAGGTCTACGCCGACCCGGAACTCAACACCGCCAGCCAACTGGCCCAGGGCAAGGTGTACTGGAACATCCGCTTCACCGACGTACCGCCTGCCGAGAACCCCAACTTCCGCGTCGAGGTGACCGATCAGTGGCTCACCGAAGTCCTGGACGCAGCTTAAGGAGAACCCCAGATGATTCCGCAGATCCTCACCAACACCAACCTCTTCGTCGACGGCGTCAGCTTTGCCGGTGACGTGCCGTCCCTGACCCTGCCGGCCCTCAAGGTGAAGACCCAGGAGTACCGCGCCGGCGGCATGGATGCACCGATCCAGCTCGACATGGGGCTGGAGGCCATGGAGGCCAAGTTCACCACCAACGGTGCCCGTCGCGAGGCCATGAAGTTCTTCGGCCTGAGCGACCAGGGCTCCTTCAACGGCACCTTCCGTGGCTCCTTCAAGACCCAGAAGGGTGGCACCGTGCCGGTGGTTGCCACCGTTCGCGGCCTGCTCAAGGAAGTCGATCCGGGCGAGTGGAAGGCCAACGAGCTGGCCGCCTGCACCTACAGCGTGGCTGTCACCTACTACAAGCTGGAAATCGAAGGTCGCGAGATGTTCGAGATCGACCCGGTCAACTCCGTGCGCAAGATCAACGGTGTCGATCAGCTCGCCGCGCTGCGCGCTGACCTGGGCGCCTGAGGAGAATCCTGATGCAAGACTCCGTCAAACAGCCTGCGTGGCTGAGCCTGTCCGAGGACGCGGCAGTGGTGACGCTGTCCCGCCCGACCTCCTGCAACGGTGTCGAGGTCGACGCTCTCACCCTGCGCGCACCGACGGTGCGCGACATCCGCCAGGCCAGCAAGGTCGCCAGCGACGACGAGGAGCGCGAACTGCAACTGTTTGCCTCGCTGCTGCAGGTCAGCCGCCAGGACCTGGAGGGGTTGAAACTCAGCGACTACCAGCGCCTGCAGCACGCCTACTTTCGCCTGGTGCGAGAGGACGCGGATGAGCTTCGCGCTGATGCGCGAGCTGGCGCGGCGACTGGCGACTGAGTCGGGCTTCACGGCAGGTGAACTGGAGCGCATGACCCTCAGCGACCTGCGTTGGTGGCTGGGGGAGTAGGCGGGCTGGTTTGCCCAGGAAAGGGGCGCCTGAACCGGCGCCCCTTTTTTCGTCAGAGGGGCGAGTGATGAACGATGAATGAATCAACTGAGATGGTGCCGGCCGTGGGCGGAGTGCTCGACACTTCCCTCGGCCAGGTGCTTGCCGACGCGTCGGCACGCATGCGCAGCCTCGAGTTCCTCGGCACCTGGAGTGTCGCCCTGGATGGCCTGCGCGATGAGTCGCGGCTCATCCGCGATACCCTTGGCCGGCAGCTCCAGGTGCTGGAGCGTGGCGCCGGGGAGGTACGCACTGGCCTGCAGGGCATCATTGGCCTGTTGGGTAGTCCGGTGGCCATGCGTGGTGATGCGCCCGCACGCCAGGGGGGCTGGCAGCGCGGTGAATCCGCACTGCCTTCCAGCGGCGTTGTCGGCACGATGTTCCGAAGCCTGCAATTCAACGGAAAGGTGCAGGAGCTGGCGGCGCGCGGTGGCTTGTCTGCCGAGCAGAGCGAGCGCGACCTCGCGCGCAACGTGCGGCAGGTGGCCAATGACAGCGGGCTGTCGAGCGACGATGTGCTCGACCTGATCCGGCTGATGATGAACCAGGGTATGGACCTGAAGACCTCCCTGGCCTTTCTCCCGGATGCTGCGACCTTCTCCTATGGGCAAGGCGTGCCGCTGGAGCGCACCGCCGAATTGACCCAGCGTCTCCATGAGGTCGGTGGCGTGACCAGCGCCGGCGATATGCGGGCGCAATACGCCTCCCTGGCGCAGCGCCATGACCAGGGTGAAGGTTCGGTCGAGCTGCTCGCGCGTCGCCTGTCGAGCCAGTTGTCCGAGCGCGATCCGTCGGATGCGAAGGGCAATCGCGAGTGGATACAGAAGCAGCAGGTCGATGGCGCACAGTCGGAAGGCGGGCGCTGGCTGCGGGACGATGCGAATGCACGCATGGGCACCCGCCAGGGGCAGAGCGAATCCCTCGAGAGCGCCTGGCAACAGTTCTGGCGCAGTGTCAGCGACGCCAATCAGGACACCTTCCGCCCATTGATCGGGCCTGCCACGCAGGGGCTTGGCCAGGCCACCGCGCTGGTCGAGGAAAACCCCGGCCTGACCGCCGGCCTGACTGCGCTGGTTGCGGTGGCAGGCGGTCTGAAGGTCCTGAGTGATGTGCGGGGCGTGTACAAGGACGTGAAGGATGTCGGCGCTGCGACGAACTCCTGGGGCGGGCGCGTTCTGGGACGCGGTGCGGACATCGCCTCAAGTGTCGGGTCGGCGATACGGCAGGGCGCGGGCCGGGCATACCAGACCGTTGGCAGCATGGCTGGCGCCGCCTGGCAGAGGACCGTCAATTGGGGCAGCCGCGCAAGTACCTGGGCGGGCGATGCCGTGACCGGTGTTCGTCAGGGCGCCGGATCGCGCGCCGCTGCCCTGGGCGGAGTGGCGAAAGATGCCTGGCATGGTGTCTCCAGTTGGACGGGGGCAGCCAGTCAAAAAGCCGGTGCATATCTGGGTACCGCGTGGAGTGCTGCAGGTCGTGGGCTACGTATAGCGGGCGAGTGGTTGAGCAGCGCGATGCGCAGTGGAGTAGGCCATGCGATGGGCCGGCGGGCACTCATAGCCGTCGGGCCTGGCATCACTGCCTACGAAACCTACACCGGCAATGGCTCGGCCCAGGACAAAGCCAAGGGCTACGGCGATGCGGCGGGCTCTCTGGTCGGGGGGCTTGCCGGGGCTGAGGCTGGAGCCTTGGCCGGCGCGGCCGTTGGATCCTTGGTTCCGATTGTCGGAACGGCAGCGGGAGCCCTCGTTGGCGGACTGGTGGGCGGGGCACTGGGCGCCTGGGGTGGTGGGGAGGTCGGCAAGTCGCTGGGTGACGGGTTGCATCGAATGTTCAGCAGCGATTCGGACGAAGGCGATTCGACTTCGGCAAGGGCATTTGACCTCGGCAATGCCGTTTCGCGCGATACGGTCTTCACAGAAGCGTCGCGGCCTTCTCCCAACGCATCTGCACCGGCAGCGCCTCTGGCGCCGACCTCCGAAACCTGGACGTTCTCGCCCCAGATCAGCATCAACGTATCCGGCAACGTCAGCGACCCCGATCAGTTGGCCAATGAATTGCTGCCGCGCTTGCGGCGGATGCTGGCGGATTTCTCCCAGGATCGGCAGCGCGATGCGCTGTTCGACATGGTCGTGGTTTAAGGAGGCGATATGGCGTATTGGGAACAAATGCAGAACGGCCTGTCGCAGCTGGCCCGGGCAGCCGAGGATGGCCGCCGCGACCTGGACACGGTGATCGCGCCGGTGAACGGCGCCGTCAGCGAAATCCGTGGCGCGGCCGCCGAGCTGGAAGGCCTGCCGGGCGTTTCGCCGGAGATGGCGGGCAAGGTTCAGCGCGCGATGCAGGGCATCGAGCGCGCGCAGGTCAAGGTCAACCAGGTGGTCAACACCTACAACAGCGCCACGCGTGCCCTGAAAGGAATCGATGAGCGGATGCAGGGGTTGGGCGAACAGGTGGACCGGGCCAGGAAAGCGGTGGACAAGGTCATCGGCAAGGTCGGCAATTCGCTGGGCTCGATACTGCCCAGCTCGGTGCTGGCGCCCCAGCCGTCACCCGGTGATTTCCTGTGCGCGATTCCCCAGCCGCACCTGCTGGTCATGAACGTAGTGGGCGCGCAGACGCAGTTCTTCTTCAACATCGACACGATGCCCTTCGAGTCGGCGACTCGCACCAGCCAGCTCACTTGGAAGGAGCAGGCGCGGCTGGGCCGCCGGGGCGCCTTGCAATATGTCGGTGCAGGCACGGAGACGCTATTGCTGAAGGCGACGCTCATGCCGGCCTTGTCGCGGGTATCGGGTCAGCGCGTGGGATGGAAGATTCCAAACCAGCTGCGCGAAATAGCCTTGAGCGGCAAACCGGTGAACTTGATCAGCGGCTACGGCGATCCACTGGGAACCTGGTGCCTGACCAAGGTGACCGAGACGCAGACTGCCCTGCTGGCCAATGGGGCCCCGCGTAATCAAGCCTTCGAACTGGAGTTCAACCGCTATGGCGACGACAACGATCTATCGCAGCAGTAATGGCGACGTGCTGGACCAGCTCTGTTATCAGCGCTATGGCCATCTCAAGGGCTGTGTGGAGGCGGTGCTCGATGCCAATCCGGGCCTGGCCGACGAGCGACAACCGTTGCGCGCCGGCGTCCTGATCCGCATGCCCGAGCTGGCGGCGCCGGACAATCCGCAGGTTCGCTTGTGGGATTGATCGGCATGTTCCATCCAGGCCCCGCACCAGCGGGGCCTTTTTATTCGGGTGACCCATGAAACCTGTCTTCCGCATCGTCGCCGATGGGCGCGACATCACTGCACAGGTCAACGACCGTGTGCTCGAGCTGGAAGTGACCGATAAGCACGGTCTGGAATCGGACGCGCTTTCGCTCACGCTCGACGACCGCGCCGGCACCGTGGCATTGCCTCGGCGTGGCGCAGAGCTGGCGCTGTACCTGGGCTACGAGGAAACCGGCGTGGCTCCGATGGGCCGCTACAAGGTCGACACCATTACCTTCAGCGGCGCGCCGGATAGCCTGTTGATCAAGGCCAGGTCCGCGGACTCGCGCAACGTGGCGAAATCCATCCGCAGCGACAGTTGGGAGAATGTGACGCTGGCGCAGATCGTCGAGCGCATCGCTGCCCGCAACGGTTGGAAAGCCCAGTGCGAGGTGCAGACGCGGATTGTCCGCGCGGACCAGATCAACGAGTCCGACTATCACTTCATCACCCGCTTGGCGCGGCAGTACGACTGCACAGCGAAGATCGCCGACCTGAAGTTGCTGGTCATGCCGCGCCAGGCTGGCCGCAGCGCGTCGGGGCAGCCGCTGGACACGGTGCTGCTCAAGCGTGAAGACGTCAGCTCGTTCAGCTTCACCCTGGATGATCGCAAGGTGGTCGCGCAGGTGAGCGTGCCGTTCCAGGGGCCCGATGGGGTCTTGCGGACAGTGCAGGTGGCCAACTCCAACGCACCGAAGAAGGTGCAGGCCGAGTACGTCGAGCGCCATGTCCAGCCCAACGAAGCGGCGGCGCGGCAGTTGGCCAGGTCGCGCCTGGCGGACTTCAACCGACAGACTGCCGGCGTACGCCTGCAACTGCCGGGTCGCACCGATCTGTTCGCCGAGTGCCGGGTCGAGCTGAGCGGGTTCAAGGCGGGTGTCGATGGCATTTACCTGGTCGATACCGTGACCCAGCACTATGACGCGAGCGGCTGGTCCACCCGTGTGCTGTGCAATGGCGGCAACGATGGCAAGGCGCAGGCCGGGGAGGGCGGCTGACATGCTCATCGACGAACGCCAGCTCCTGCTGATCCTGCCCAACGCCCGCCCTGTCGCGGGCGTTTTTATTCCGGTGCTCGCGGCAGCGATGCGCGACTTCGCCATCGACACGCCGCCGCGCGTTGCCGCCTTCCTCGCCCAGGTGGGCCACGAAAGTGCGCAGCTGACCCGTTGCGTGGAAAGCCTGACCTACAGCGCGCAGCGCCTGGCCGTTGTCTGGCCCCGGCGCTTCCGCAGTGCCGACGGTTCGCCCACGGCGCTGGCGCGGGAGGTGGCGTACCAGCCGGAGCGCATCGCCAACCTCGTCTACGCCGGGCGCAACGGTAATGGCGACGAGGCCTCCGGCGATGGCTGGCGCTTTCGGGGGCGGGGTCTGCTGCAGGTGACCGGGAGGAGCAATTACCGTTCTGTCGGCGAAGGACTCGCGCAACCTTTTGTCGCTCGCCCGCAGCTGCTGGCGGAGCCGCGCTGGGCGTGTCGTACCGCTGCCTGGTGGTGGCAATGCAACGGGCTCAATGAGCTGGCCGATGCGATGCGCTTCGAGGACATCACCCGGCGCATCAATGGCGGGTTGAACGGCCTGGAGGAGCGTGCGCGGCTTTGGCGCCGTGCGCTGGAGGTGCTGGGGTGAGCCGCTTCTGGCTGGTACTGGGCCTGGTCGGCTTTCTGTCGGGTGGCTTCGTCGGCTGCTGGCTGACGGCGTGTTTCTATGGTGGGCAGCTGGAAAGCCTGCGTCTGGAGCAGGCACGCTGCAGTGATGCCGGCAAAGCACTTGAGTCCAAGCTGGCGCTGCAGAACACCGAGGTTGAATCGCTGGAGCAGGCTGCCCGCCAGCGTGCGGACGCCGCCGAGCGCGCTCTGGCACTGGCTCGCGAACAGGCGCAAAGCCATGAGGCCGCTGCCAGCCGCCTGCTGCTGGAGCGCAGCGAAGGCGAGGAGTGCGCCGTGGTACGTCAGCTGATCGACCGGGAGCTGTTGCCATGAAGCTGCTGCGGTTGGTCCCCGTGCTGCTTCTGGCAGGGTGCGCATCCACCGCGCCGGCGCCGGTGGAAGTGCGCGTTCCCGTTCCGGTGCCGTGCCAGGCGCCGGCTGTCGAAACCCCTCGATTCGCCACCGCCGACCTGCACCCGGCGGACGACCTGCAAACCAAGGTGCGCGCGCTGCTGGCCGAGCGGCAGCAGCACCTGGCCTACGAAACCCGCCTGCGTGCCGCCCTCGACGCGTGCCGCTGAACCTTCCTACCTTCGTCGGCAGGGGCGCCGCGCATATTGCGCTGGCGCCCGGCCTTGGGCTACTGTTCGGCCATCGCTAGGCGAGACCGCAACCGTGATCCACCGCACCCGCATCATCACCTCCCTCCTCAAGGCATTCGCCCGTTGGCGCTGGCGCGCCTGATTCCTTCTTTCCCGGCATAGCGCCGGTCTCTTCTTACGCGTCCATTTCTCCCATCCGCTGGCATAATTGCCAGATTCGCGCAGCCCGCGAGGCCGCAACGGGTGTCGACGATGGCGCGATCCGAAAGCAGTGCAATCATGAGGTTCGAGCAGACATGCTGCTGATGATCGATAACTACGATTCCTTCACCTACAACCTGGTGCAGTACTTCGCCGAGTTGAAGGCCGACATCCACGTCATTCGCAATGACGAACTGAGCGTCGACGAGATCGCCGCGCTCAATCCCGAACGCATCGTCCTGTCCCCCGGACCGTGTACGCCGAACGAGGCGGGTGTGTCCCTGGAAGTCATCGAGCGCTTCGCCGGCAAGCTGCCGCTGCTGGGCGTATGCCTGGGTCACCAGTCCATCGGCCAGGCATTCGGCGGTGACGTGGTGCGCGCGCGTCAGGTCATGCACGGCAAGGTCAGCCCGGTGTTCCACAAGGACCTGGGCGTGTTCGCCGGCCTGAACAATCCGCTGACCCAGACCCGTTACCACTCCCTGGTGGTGAAGCGCGAGACGCTGCCCGACTGCCTGGAAATTACCGCCTGGACGGCGCTGGAAGACGGCTCGGTCGACGAGATCATGGGCCTGCGCCACAAGACGCTGAACGTCGAGGGCGTGCAGTTCCACCCCGAGTCGATCCTTTCCGAACAGGGCCACGAGATGCTGGCCAACTTCCTCAAGCAGACCGGCGGGGTGCGCGCATGAACATCAAGGAAGCCCTCGGCCGCGTGGTCAACCAGCTGGACCTGACCACCGAGGAAATGCAGGACGTCATGCGCGAGATCATGACCGGGCAGTGCACCGACGCTCAGATCGGCGCCTTCCTCATGGGCATGCGCATGAAGAGCGAGACCATCGACGAGATCGTCGGCGCCGTGGCGGTGATGCGCGAGCTAGCCGACCAGGTCGAGCTGGACAGCCTCAAGCACGTGGTCGACGTGGTCGGCACCGGTGGCGACGGCGCGAACATCTTCAACGTGTCCTCGGCGGCGGCCTTCGTGGTCGCCGCGGCTGGCGGCAAGGTCGCCAAACACGGTAACCGTGCGGTCTCCGGCAAGAGCGGCAGCGCCGACCTGCTGGAAGCCGCCGGCATCTACCTGGACCTCAAACCCGTCCAGGTGAAGCGTTGCATCGAGACCGTCGGCGTCGGCTTCATGTTCGCCCAGGTCCACCACAAGGCCATGAAGCACGCTGCCGCGCCGCGTCGCGAGCTGGGCCTGCGTACCCTGTTCAACATGCTCGGCCCGCTGACCAACCCGGCTGGGGTGAAGCACCAGGTGGTCGGCGTGTTCAGCCAGGCGCTGTGCCGCCCGCTGGCCGAGGTGCTCAAGCGCCTGGGCAGCGAGCACATCCTGGTGGTGCATTCGCGCGATGGCCTGGACGAGTTCAGCCTCGCGGCAGCGACTCACGTTGCCGAACTGAAGGACGGCGTGGTCACCGAATACGAAGTGCAACCTGAAGATTTCGGCATCAAGAGCCAGAGCCTGATCGGCCTGACCGTGGACAGCCCGCAGCAGTCGCTGGAGCTGATCCGTGATGCCCTCGGCCGGCGCAAGACCGAGGCCGGACAGAAGGCTGCCGAGCTGATCGTGCTCAACGCCGGCGCCGCGCTCTACGCCGCGGACCTGGCCACCAGCCTGCACGAAGGCATGCAATTGGCCCACGACGCCCTGCACACCGGGCTGGCGCGGGAGAAGATGGAAGAGCTGGCGGCCTTCACCGCCGTTTACCGAGAGGAGAACGCACAGTGAGTGTGCCGACGGTTCTGCAGAAGATCCTGGCCCGCAAGGCCGAAGAAGTCGCCGAACGCCGCACCCGCGTCAGCATCGGCGAGCTCGAGCAGCTGGCGCGTGCCGCTGACGCCCCGCGCGGTTTCGCCAATGCCCTGCTGGAGCGCGCCAAGCGCCGCGAGCCGGCGGTGATTGCCGAAGTGAAGAAGGCTTCGCCGAGCAAGGGCATCCTGCGCGAGAACTTCGACCCGGCCGATATCGCCCGCAGCTACGAAGAAGGCGGCGCGGCCTGCCTCTCGGTGCTGACCGACATCGACTTCTTCCTCGGTAGCGATGCCTACCTGAAGGAAGCCCGCGCGGCCTGCTCGCTGCCGGTGATCCGCAAGGACTTCCTGATCGATCCGTACCAGGTCGTGGAAGCCCGCGCCATCGGCGCCGATTGCATCCTGCTGATCGTCTCGGCGCTGGATGACGTGCGCATGGCCGAGCTGGCCTCGGTGGCCAAGGACGTCGGCCTCGACGTGCTGGTGGAAGTGCATGATGCCCCGGAGCTGGAGCGTGCGCTGAAGACCCTGGACACCCCGCTGGTCGGAATTAACAACCGCAACCTGCACACCTTCGAAGTGAGCTTGGAGACCACCCTGGACCTGCTGCCGGAAATCCCGCGCGAGCGCATGGTGATCACCGAGAGCGGCATCCTCAACCGCGCCGATGTCGAGTTGATGGAAGTCAGCGACGTATTCGGCTTCCTGGTCGGTGAAGCCTTCATGCGCGCCGACGAGCCGGGTACCGAGCTCAAGCGCCTGTTCTTCCCCGAGCGGAGCAAGGTCAAGCTGGGCGCCGATCCGGACTGACGCTTCCTGCTGACACAAAAAAGCCGGCGATTGCCGGCTTTTTTGCTTTCTGGCGATTCTTCAGCGGGTGCCGAAGACCACCATGGTCTTGCCTTTCACGTGCACCAGGCCCTGTTCTTCCAGGCTCTTGAGCACGCGGCCGACCATCTCGCGGGAGCAGCCGACGATGCGGCCGATTTCCTGGCGGGTGATCTTGATCTGCATGCCGTCCGGGTGGGTCATGGCGTCCGGCTGCTGGCACAGGTCCAGCAGGGTGCGCGCGACGCGACCGGTGACGTCGAGGAAGGCCAGGTCGCCGACCTTGCGCGTGGTCTTGCGCAGGCGGTCCGCCATCTGGCTGCCCAGGGTGAAGAGAATCTCCGGGTCCTGCTGGCTCAGTTCGCGGAACTTCGCATAGCTGATTTCCGCGACTTCGCATTCGGTCTTGGCGCGGATCCAGGCGCTGCGCTCCTGGCCGGTGCTGCCTTCCTTCTCGAAGAGCCCCATCTCGCCGAAGAAGTCGCCAGTGTTGAGGTACCCGATGATCATCTCGCGGCCGTCGTCATCCTCGATCAGGACGGTCACCGACCCCTTGATGATGAAGAACAGGCTCTCGCAGCGGTCACCGGCGTAGATGATGGTGCTCTTGGCGGTGAAGCGGCGGCGATGACAGTGCGCGAGCAACTTGTCGAGGTTCTTGATTTTGGGTGTGAGGGTAATAGCTACCATGCCCGAGTCCCGGAAAGTAGAAAGAGTGGCCTTTGCACAACAGGCGCTAATGATTTTTTATGTTCAGCTGTAGTGCCGTGCGTCCCTGGCGCGATCCCCCTCGATCCACAGGGCGGCATGATTGCCTTGCTGAGCAGCCTTGCATGTACGTAAATCAGCAAGAGCTTAACAGACGACGTGTTACCAACAATCGGAAAGCTGGAACGTTCGTGTAGGCAATTTCTGAGAGTGTGCCAGTAAACCGGCGCCAGCTTAAGTGATAAATGCATACTTGCCGTGTGGAAATGAGACCTGGGTAACAGCCATCGCTCCCACTGGGCGTGCTAGGGGCCTGTGATAAGCTGTCGCCCCTTTTTTTCCGGCGGAGTTCCTTGCAATGAAAGCGCGAATCCAGTGGGCGGGCGAGGCGATGTTCCTCGGCGAATCCGGCAGCGGTCACGTCGTGGTGATGGACGGCCCGCCAGACGCCGGTGGCCGCAACCTGGGCGTGCGCCCCATGGAAATGCTCCTGCTCGGCCTGGGCGGCTGCACCAACTTCGACGTGGTCAGCATCCTGAAGAAGGGCCGCCAGCCGGTGGAAAGCTGTGAAGCCTTCCTCGAAGCCGAGCGCGCCGACGAAGACCCGAAGGTGTTCACCAAGATTCACGTGCACTTCGTGGTCAAGGGCCGTGGCCTGAAGGAAGCGCAGGTCAAGCGCGCGGTCGAGCTGTCGGCCGAAAAATACTGCTCCGCCTCGATCATGCTCGGTCGCGCTGGCGTCGAGATCACCCACGACTACGAGATCGTGGAACTGGGCTGACAGCTCCCTTCATCCTTTCATCATCAAGGGTGCGCAAACTCTGGCAGAGGTCGCCTGACCTCTGCATAATGCGCCACCTTTTTTCAGGGCCATCCGGCCCGAAACCAAGCAACCACAATCGCCATCGCGAAGAGGTGTAAACCGTCCTACGCAGGTGCCGCCGTACGCATCTGACGGGCATGCTCAACCACGCGGCAGAGCCGCATTTGATGAGAGTTTTCCCACGGTGAAAAGCAAACTCAAGCTCCACGGGTTCAACAACCTGACGAAGACCTTGAGCTTCAACATCTATGACATCTGCTATGCCGAGACGCCTGAAGACCAGCAGGCCTACGTGCAGTACATCGACGAAGAATACGATGCTGAACGTCTCACGCAGATCCTCACCGATGTTGTCGACATCATTGGCGCAAACATCCTGAACATCGCCCGTCAGGATTACGATCCGCAAGGCGCCAGCGTAACCATCCTGATCTCCGAGCAGCCGGTCACCCCGACCGACAGCCAGATCGAGGAATCCCCGGGGCCGCTACCGGAAACCATCCTGGCGCACCTCGACAAGAGCCATATCACCGTGCACACCTATCCGGAGATTCATCCGGTGGAAGGCATCGCGACCTTCCGGGTGGACATCGATGTGTCGACCTGCGGCGTCATCTCGCCGCTGAAAGCGCTCAACTACCTCATCCACCAGTTCGATTCGGACATCGTCACCGTGGATTACCGCGTGCGCGGCTTCACCCGTGACGTGGAAGGCAAGAAGCACTTCATCGACCACGAGATCAACTCGATCCAGAACTATCTCTCCGACGACACGTACGAGGCCTATCAGATGACCGACGTGAACGTGTACCAGGAGAACCTGTTCCACACCAAGATGCTGCTCAAGGAGTTCGACCTGGACAACTACCTGTTCGGCGATGCGACCAGCAACCTGTCGCCCGAGCAGCGCAAGCAGGTGGAAGAACGCGTACGGCACGAAATGCTGGAGATCTTCTACGCGCGCAACATGCCGCGCTGATCTTCCGTACGATGAAAAAAGGGTGCCCAGTGGGCGCCCTTTTTCGTTGCCGACCGGATCAGATCCGGTAGGTGGACTTGGTCATCACCTTGGACAGCAGCGTCATGCCGAACTTCACCGGCGCCGGGAAGCGCAGGCCGCCAGCCTCGATGGCGCTGGTGGCGTGGTGTTCCTCGTCCTCGCGCATCTGTTCGAGAATGGCGCGGGACTTCTGGTCCTCGGCGGGGATTTCCGCCAGGTGTTCGTCCAGGTGCTTGCACACCTGATCCTCGGTGGCGGCGACGAAGCCCAGGCTGACGCGGTCGCTGATCAGTCCGGCAGCAGCGCCGACGCCGAAGGACAGGCCGTAGAAGATCGGATTGAGCACGCTCGGGCGGCTGCCCAGCTCGCGGATGCGCTGTTCGCACCAGGCGAGGTGGTCGACTTCCTCGTCGGCCGCCTCTTCCATGGCCTTGCGCACCTTCGGCAACTTGGCGGTCAGTGCCTGGCCCTGGTACAGCGCCTGGGCGCAGACCTCGCCGGTATGGTTGATGCGCATCAGGCCGGCCACGTGGCGGGCATCGGTGTCGCTGAGCTCGGCATCGGGCTGGACGATGGCGGGGGACGGGCGTCCCGGATGACCGCTGAAGGGCAGCAGGGTGCGCAGCGCGGCATCGGCCTGCAGCAGGAAACGGTCGGCGGGGGAGTAGTGACGGTCGGCGGACATGGCGCACCTCCGAGTAGGAACATTCGCCCGGCAGTTTACCGGATGGCGGATGACAGGTCTTGCCGAGGTGCGCGCAGCTTCTTCTGCCCGATCAGCCGAGGGTCAGCCCGGCGGCCAGTGCATCTGGCGCTGACCCAGCACGTGCATGTGGATGTGATGCACCGTCTGGCCGCCCAGGTCGTTGCAGTTCATCACCACGCGGAAGCCCTCGTCGCAGCCCTGCTCCTTCGCCAGACGCTGGGCGGTGAAGAGGATGTGTCCGGCCAGCGGCTTGTCCGCCTCGGTCAGGTCGTTGAGGGTGGAAACGTGCTTCTTCGGGATCACCAGGAAGTGCACCGGCGCCTGCGGGCCGATGTCGTGGAAGGCGATGACCTGGTCATCTTCATAGAGCTTGCGCGCGGGAATGTCCCCGGCGACGATCTTGCAGAACAGACAGTCCACGAAATGCTCCTCCAGCCATGTGGTCAGGAGCAGGAGTTTAGCGGCCGTCGACCGCCGCGCCCAGTTCCGGGCCGGCCAACGCAAGGAGCGAGCGTGCAGAACGATATCCATGACCTGGGCCTGGTGCTGGATTCCAGGGTCAAGCTGATCGTCATCGAGTCCTGGGACGAACCTCGTGTGCTGGAGACCCTGACCGGCCTGGCGGTGCGCCGTGGGCTCAACCTGCAGCTGTGGTCGGCGACCGAGGGCCTGCAGCGCCTCGGTTTTGGCGGGGAGCCCCAGGGGGAGAATGACAGCCGCGAGGCGGAGAATGCCCTGCGCCTGATCAAGGCCGATCCGCAGCCGAACCTTTATGTACTCTGCGATCTGCATCCTTATCTGGTGGACAACCCGCGCGCCGTGCGTCTGCTCAAGGAGATCGCCATGGCCGAGGGCAATTTCCGCCCCACGGCGGTGCTGGTTTCCCATGCGCTGAAGCTGCCCGCCGAAGTCCAGCGCTTCGCCGCGCGCTTTGCACTGTCATTGCCCTCCGAGGATGAGCTGGTGGGGCTGGTGCGCGAGGAGGCGAGCCGCTGGAGCGAGCGCAACAAGGGCGCGCGGGTGCGCACGGATAACCGGACCCTGCGCCAGGTCGTGAAGAACCTGCGCGGCCTGACCCATGGCGAGGCTCGGTTGCTGGCGCGCAGTGTGATCTGCAACGACGGGGCGCTCACTCAGGAAGACCTGCCGGAGCTCAATCGCACCAAGTTCGAGCTGCTCAACCTCGACGGCGTCCTCAGTTTCGAGCACGACACCGCACGCTTCGCCGAAGTGGGCGGGCTGGCCAATCTCAAACGCTGGCTGGGCGAGCGGCAGAGCGCCTTCACCGAGAGCAAGGAGAAGGACCTGCCCAAGGGCGTGCTGCTGGTGGGTGTGCAGGGCGGCGGCAAGAGCCTGGCGGCCAAGGCGGTTGCCGGCCTCTGGGGTCTGCCATTGCTGCGCCTGGATTTCGGCAGCCTCTACAACAAGTACTTCGGCGAGACCGAGCGCAACCTGCGCGAGGCGTTGCGCCTGGCGGACAGCATGGCGCCCTGCGTGCTCTGGGCGGACGAGATCGAGAAAGGCGTGGCCACGGGCGATCAGGACAACGGCGTCAGTCAGCGCGTACTGGCGACGCTGCTGACCTGGCTGGCCGAGCGCAAGGCGCCGGTGTTCATGGTGGCGACCGCCAACGCCATCGATCGCCTGCCGCCGGAGCTGGTGCGCAAGGGGCGCTTCGACGAGCTGTTCTTCGTCGATCTGCCCGACCATGCCGTGCGGATGGACATCTTCCGCATCCACCTTGTGCGCCGTGAACTGGAGGTGACGCAGTTCGATCTGGGTGGACTGGCCGAAGCTGCTGACGGTTTCTCGGGGGCGGAGATCGAGCAGGCGGTGGTGGGCGCCTTCTACGCCGCGCAGGCGCGGCAGAAGGCGGTGGATCAGACGCTGCTGCTGGAGGAGATCCGCCGCACCGCGCCGTTGTCGGTGGTCATGGCGGAGGAGCTGGCCGCTCTGCGCCAGTGGGCCGACGGCCGCACCGTGCGCGCGGACTGAGCCTGAATCAGCTGGCCAGCGCCAGGCGGTTGATGCGCCCGGCCAGCTTGCGCATGACCCAGCGTGGCAGCAGTCGCACGCCACAGGCGAACAGGCGGTTGCGCCAGCCGGGGATGATCAGTGCGGGCGCGCGGCGCAGCGCTTTCACGGTCAGGAAGGCGACTTCCTCGGGAGTCATGACGCGCTTGCCGTCGTCGAGCTTGCCCAGGCGCATGTCGGCATTGCGGTAGAAGGCCGTGCGGGTCGGCCCCGGGCACAGCACCGAGACCTTGATGCCACGGCCTTTGAGCTCCTCGCGCAGACCTTCGGAGAAATGCAGCACGAACGCCTTGCTGGCGTAGTAGCTGCTCATCCACGGGCCGGGCAGCAGGCTGGCCATGGAGGCGACGTTGAGAATCCGTCCGCCGCCAGTGCGCTCCATCATCGCGCCGATGCCGTGGCACAGGCGGGCCAGGGCCAGGACGTTGAGCTCCAGCAGTTCCTGCTCGCGGGACCAGTCCTGGTCGATGAAGGCGCCGGAAGTGCCGACGCCGGCATTGTTCACCAGCAGCTCGATCTGCCGCCCGCTCTGTTCCAGTTCGTGCAGCAGGCCGGAGATCTGCAGCGGTTCTGACAGGTCGCAGACGCGGAACAGCACTTCCACCCCGAAACGCTGAGACAACTCGCAGGCGGCGCTATCCAGGGCATCGCGTTGGCGCGCCACCAGGATCAGTGCCTGGCCACGGCGGGCGAGGGCTTCGGCCAGGGCCAGGCCGATACCGCTGGAAGCGCCGGTGATGAGGGCAAAACGAGGCATTCAGGAGTCTCTGTGACGGGGTGGCGTTCGACCACGCCCGCCACGGGTTGTTGCATTACTGATCCGAGTCGCCGCCTTCGGTGTCGCCACTGCTGAAGTCGCCGTCGGAGGGCTCCGCGGTGGCCGCCGGATCGGCAGCTTCGTCACCCTGCTGGTGCTGCGAGGCTTGCGCTGCCTGGGCGCGTTCGACGTAGCTCTGGTAGGCCGGGATCGCGATGGCGGCGAGGATACCGCCAAACACCGGGAACAGCAGCCAGGAGAAGGCCAGGACCTTGACGCCGGTGCTGTTGGGCGGCGGCGGCGGACCGAAGCGGTTGACGCTTTGCTCGCCGGGCATGAACAGCATCAGCAGGCTGAGCACTGCGTTGACGAAGGGCACCAGCAGGACGAGCCAGAGCCAGCCGGACCAGCCCAGGTCATGCAGACGCTGTACGCCAATGGGCACGCTGAAGACCATGGCGGCGATAACCACCGCGGCGATGGCGACCACGCCCAGGGGCATCGAGACGGCCATCAGCAGGCTGGCGGCCAGATAGGCGCCGAAGACGATGAAGGACAGCGCGGCGGACCAGCCGAGGTAGCGCACGCGACCGATTCGGCCGGACAGGCTGCGGACTTTCAGTTCGCCGAATTCCGGCAGGTCGTCGCCAACCTTGGCCTGGGGCGGCGCATAGGGGGAGGGCGTCGCGTTCGGAGCAGTGGCTGCCACGCTGGGCGCCGGGTTGGCCGCCAGTTCGGCCTGGCGTGCCAGGTACTTCTCGATGACGATGCCGCAGGCGCTGCACTCGATGGCAGTGGCCTGCTCGTGACCGCACTTGGGGCAGGTCATCCGCTCGTTGCTGGTGCTTTCGCCGGAGGCGCGGGCGGCCAGGGTCGCTTCGCTGGGATGGTCGTCGGTCTCCACCAGGCTGAAACCGGCAACGCCTTCGGCTTCCTTGCGGGCGTTCGCGCCGGCGCCATGGAGGGCTCGCAGGTACTTGTCGGCTTCATCGTCGGAGAGGTCGCGCTTGAGCACGACCGGCTGGCCGCTGAACAGCGCTTCGATCTTCGCAGCGTCGCTCTTGAACAGGCGGGCGAGGTTTTCCTTGGCGGTTTCCAGGGGGGTCTGCGGCATCAGCGCGCCGTCGAACACGATCTTGAAGCGGGATTGATCCATCGGGGCATCCTTGTCTTCTGGCTATGTTGGAATCGCTACAGCGTAATCGGGCCGCCGGAGGCCAACAAGCGGCCCCGGCGGATATATCGTGAGCGGTGCCGCAGCTCAGACCAGCAGCTGGTTGGACAGGCCGGCGCTGCGGGTCAGGGCCTGGCGGTACTCGTGGTCGAGCCGCGCGATCAGTTCGCCCACCGCGGGCAGGTCGCGGATATCGCCGACACCCTGGCCGGCGGACCACACGGTCTTCCAGGCCTTGGCCTCGTCGCTGACTGGCTTGAGTTTCTCGCCGTAGTCGAGCGCGCCCTTGTCGCTCAGCCGTTGCATGTCGAAGCCGGCGGCTTCCAGGCTCTGGCGCATGAAGCTGGCCGGCACGCCTGAGACGGCGGGGGTGTGGATGATGTCGGCGGCGCGGGCGTTGAGCAGCATGTGCTTGTAGTCCTCGGAAGCGGCGCTCTCGCGGGTGGCGATGAAGCGGGTGCCGAGATAGGCGAGGTCGGCGCCCAGCACCTGGGCGGCGAGGATCTCGTGGCCGTGGTTGATGCAGCCGGCCAGCAGCAGGGTCTTGTCGAAGAACTGACGGATCTCTGCGACCAGCGCGAAGGGGCTCCAGGTGCCGGCGTGGCCACCGGCGCCAGCGGCCACGGCGATCAGGCCATCGACACCGGCTTCCGCTGCCTTCTCGGCATGACGGCGGGTGGTGACGTCATGGAACACCAGGCCGCCATAGCTGTGCACCGCATCCACCACTTCGCGCACCGCGCCCAGGCTGGTGATGACGATGGGCACCTTGTGCTCGACGCAGAGCTTGAGGTCTTCCTGCAGGCGCGGGTTGGTGTTGTGGACGATCAGGTTCACCGCATAGGGCGCGGCCTGCGGGTCGGCGGCCAGCCCGGCCTCGATCTCTTCCAGCCAGGCCTTGAAGCCGCTGCTCTCGCGCTGGTTCAGCGCGGGGAAGCTGCCGACGATGCCGCTCTTGCAGCAGGCCAGCACCAATTGCGGGTTGGAGACCAGGAACATCGGTGCCGCCACCAGGGGAATGCGCAGGCGGCGGTCGAGCAGGGCGGGCAGGGACATGACAGTCTCCTTGTCGGGGTCAGAAAGGTTTGACGACCACCAAGATCACGATGGCGATCAGGAACAGTACCGGCACTTCGTTGAACCAGCGGTAGAACACATGGCTGCGGCCATTCTCGCCACGGGCGAAGCGCTTGAGCATGGCGCCACAGGCGTGGTGGTAGCCGATCAGCAGGACCACCAGGGTCAGCTTGGCGTGCATCCAGCCCTGGGTCAGCCAGGCCGGGTTGAGGTAGAGCATCCAGGCGCCGAGGATAATGGTGAGGATCATCGACGGGCCCATGATGCCGCGGTACAGCTTGCGCTCCATGATGCAGAAGCGCTCGCGGCTGGCGGCGTCCTCGCTCATGGCGTGGTAGACGAACAGGCGCGGGAGATAGAAGAGGCCGGCGAACCAGCAGACCACGGCAATGATGTGAAAGGCTTTCAACCACAGGTAAAGCATCAGGACTTCCTCGGATCACGGTTGAGCCGATAGTAGTGGCGCCGTGCAATGGCGTCATCCCTGCGTCTATTACACTGAGCTCTTCCGTCCGTGGCTGTTTGCCGCGCGCGCCGCATGGCATCCGGAAGATGCCCGGCTTCGTGTCCATGTCAGAACCCGCATCGCCGGAGAGTTCCAGTGAGTCGACTGGTGATTCATCCGCTCGTACCGTCTCCAGGCGCCCACTGGCGCGCCATCCGCTGCTGCGCCAGTGGAGGCGCAACCTGGCGTTCTGGCTGGGCGCGCTGCTGGTGGGTCTGGTGGCACTGGCCTTCGCCCATCTGGCGGATCTCGCCAGCGCGACCTTTCGCGCCGTGGTCGCGCACAATCAGTGGTGGCCGTGGCTGCTTTGTCCGCTGGGCTTCGCCGGGCTGGTCTGGCTGACCCAGGGAGCGCTGAAGAACACCCGTGGCAGCGGCATTCCACAGGTCATCGTGGCGCTGGAACAACGCAGCAGCCGCACACGCAATGCCTTGCTGTCGGTACGGATTGCCGTGGGCAAGCTGGCGATGACCCTGATGGCGTTGCTGGTGGGCGCCTCGGCCGGCCGCGAGGGCCCGACCGTGCATATCGGCGCGGCCCTGATGTACTCGCTCGGCCGTCGCCTGGGGCTCTATGACAAGCGCACGGTGTCCGGCCTGATCATCGCCGCCGCCTTCAATACGCCGCTGGGTGGGGTGGTCTTTGCCATCGAGGAACTGAGCCGCACCTTCGAGCAACGCTTCAGCGGGCTGGTGCTCACCGCCGTCCTGCTCGGCGGCATGGTCACGCTCGGCCTGATGGGCAGCTACAGCTATTTCGGGCGTCTCTCGGAAAGCATGCCCCTGGGCCCGGCGTGGATCGCCGTGGTGGCCTGCGGAGTGCTAGGTGGCTTGCTCGGTGGCCTCTACTGCCGGCTGGTGCTGCCGACCCAGCGCGGTCCGCTCAGCTTCATCAGCCGCTGGCGCGGGCGCTGGCCGATCCGCTTCGCCGCTGCCTGCGGGCTGGTGCTGGCGCTGCTCGGCCTGCTGTCCGGGCAACATGTGTTCGGCACCGGGTACGCCGAGACCCGGTCCATCCTCGAGGGGCAGCCGGTGGTGGGGCATGACTTCCTCCTGTGGAAGTTCATCGCCAACGTGATCTCCTTCATCGCCGGCATCCCTGGCGGGCTGTTCTCCCCCTCGCTCACCGTCGGCGCCAGTCTGGCGCCCTGGCTGACGCCGCTGATCCCCGGTGCAAGCCTGCCAGCGGTGGCGCTGCTGGGGATGTCCGCCTACCTAGCCGGGGTCACACGCACGCCGCTTACCGCCACGGTGATCACCGTGGAGATGTCCCACAGCCCCGACATGCTGATCCCTATCCTCGCTGCCACGCTGCTGGCCAGCGGTGTATCGGCGCGCCTGAACCCGCTGCCGATCTATCACGCGCTCGCTCGTCAGATGCAGGAAACCCTGGCTCCGACCAAAGGCTCCTAAACCTGCGTGCATTCGCTCTGTTCAGCGGGGGCAGCGGCTCATATCATGGCTGCCCCTGAATTTGGCCCCATAGGTGGAGTGACAGGCAGATGATCAAGGTCGGTATCGTAGGCGGTACGGGTTATACGGGCGTGGAACTGCTGCGCCTGCTGGCACAGCATCCCCAGGCTCGCGTCGAGGTGATTACCTCGCGCTCCGAGGAGGGCGTGAAAGTCGCCGACATGTACCCGAACCTGCGGGGCCACTACGACGGCCTGGCTTTCAGCGTGCCGGACGTGAAGCGTCTGGGCGAGTGCGACGTGGTGTTCTTCGCCACCCCGCACGGCGTGGCCCACGCACTGGCCGGTGAGCTGCTGGCGACCGGTACCCGGGTGATCGACCTGTCCGCGGACTTCCGCCTGCAGGACGCCGAGGAGTGGGCCAAGTGGTACGGCCAGCCCCACGGTGCGCCGGAACTCCTGCCCGAAGCCGTCTATGGCCTGCCGGAAGTGAATCGCGAGGCGATCAAGTCCGCGCGCCTGATCGCCGTTCCCGGCTGCTACCCGACCGCTACCCAGCTCGGCTTCATCCCGCTGCTGGAGAACGGTCTGGCCGACGCCAGCCAGCTGATCGCCGACTGCAAGTCCGGCGTCAGCGGCGCTGGCCGTGGCGCCAAGGTCGGTTCGCTGTTCTGCGAAGCCGGTGAAAGCATGATGGCCTACTCGGTGAAAGGTCACCGTCACCTGCCGGAAATCAGCCAGGGCCTGCGTCGCGCAGCCAAGGGCGATGTCGGCCTGACCTTCGTGCCGCACCTGACCCCGATGATTCGTGGTATCCACGCGACCCTGTACGCACGCGTCGCCGATCGTGGCGTCGACCTGCAGAAGCTGTATGAAGAGCGCTACGCCAACGAGCCGTTCGTCGACGTGATGCCGGCCGGCAGCCATCCGGAAACCCGCAGCGTGCGCGGCGCCAACGTCTGCCGCATCGCGGTGCACCGTCCGCAGGGCGGCGATCTGGTGGTGATCCTCTCGGTGATCGACAACCTGGTGAAGGGCGCGTCCGGCCAGGCGATCCAGAACATGAACATCCTGTTCGGCCTGGACGAGCACCTGGGCCTGTCCAACGTCGCGTTGCTGCCGTAAGGAAAGACTGCCCCGGAAGGCGGTCGATTGATCTGGACCAATGGATGAGTCGGATTAGTTGACCGTTTTTCTGGGGTAAGCGGATAATGGTCCGCAATGTTGTAACGTACGGCCTCGGCCGGGAGAGTTTTCACCATGACCATCGAAACCTTCACCCCCACTCCGCTGATGTTCTCGCAAGGCGCTGCGAACAAGGTGAAGAACCTGATCGACGAAGAAGGCAATCCGCGCCTCAAGCTGCGGGTGTTCGTCACAGGCGGTGGCTGTTCGGGCTTCCAGTACGGGTTCACCTTCGATGAAGACACCGCGGACGACGACACCATCGTCGAGCGCGACGGCGTCAACCTCGTGGTCGATCCGATGAGCTTCCAGTACCTCGCTGGTGCGGAAGTGGACTACCAGGAAGGCCTCGAAGGTTCGCGGTTCGTCATCAAGAACCCGAACGCAGCGACCACCTGCGGCTGCGGTCAGTCCTTCTCGATCTGATGCCGTAGCAGCGAAAACGCCGCGCAGATGCGCGGCGTTTTTGTTTGTGCGGCGGATTCAGGCGGGGTAGAGCGCGCCAAGAATACGCGGCCCTTGTGCGGCCGTGACTTCCGGGCAGTTGCCGGGCTCGCGCTCGAAGAAACGATGGGCCAGCCAGGCGAAGGCCATTGCCTCCATCCATTCCGGCGGTACGCCGCGGTCGAGGCTGCTGATCACGCTGGCGCCCGGCATGTGCGCGGCCAGTCGTTGCATCAGTGTCGCGTTGAAGGCGCCGCCACCGCAAACCACCACTTCCTCGCAGCCGGGCTGCGCGTCCAATAGTGCTGCAGCGATGCTTTGTGCGGTCAGTTCGAGCAGGGTTGCCTGCACGTCTTCGACCTTCACCGGGCCGTGGCCGGCGAGGACTGCGTTCAGCCAGTTCAGGTTGAAGCGCTCGCGTCCGGTGCTTTTCGGGCCTTTGGCGGCGAAGAAGTCATCGGTCAGCATTTTCTGCAATAGCGCCTGATCGATGCTGCCGCTGGCAGCCCAGGCGCCGTCGCGGTCATAGGCTTCGCCGCGCTGCTCCTGAATCCAGGCATCCAGCAGGACGTTGCCGGGGCCGCAGTCGAATCCGCGAACCGGCTTGCCAGGGCTGAGCAGTGAGACGTTGCTGAAACCGCCCACGTTGAGGATGGCGCACTCGCGACCATCGCTGCCGAACAGCGCGCGATGGAAGGCGGGTACCAGCGGTGCACCCTGGCCACCGGCGGCTACGTCGCGGCGGCGGAAGTCGGCCACTACGTCGATACCAGTCAGTTCGGCGAGCAGTGCCGGGTTGCCGATCTGCACGGTGAAGCCCAGATGCGGCTCGTGGCGAATGGTCTGGCCGTGGCTGCCGATGGCGCGAATCGCGCTGGCGCTCAGCTTCTCGCGGGCGAGGAGTTCATTGATGCCCTGGGCCGCCAGACGTACCCAGCTGTTTTCCGCGAGGGCGGAGCGGGCGATTTCGTCGGGGCCGGAAGAGCAGAGTGCCAGAAGGTCGGCACGCAGCGCCGCAGGCATCGGGAGGTAATGGGAGGCGAGCAGAGTGGTCTGCTCGCCTTGCTCGATCAGGGCGATGTCCAGTCCGTCGAGACTGGTACCGGACATCACCCCCAGATAGAGCGGCATGACTCAGCGCTTGTTCAGGGCCAGGAAGGTTGCCTTCTCCTGGTCCATGCGCGCGATCAGCGGTTGCGCCTGAGCCATGAAGCGCTTGCGCTCCGGACCGGACAGCGGGTCGGCGGTCGGCAGCTTGGCACTCAGCGGATCGACATGCTGGCCGTTGACCTGGAACTCGTAGTGCAGGTGCGGGCCAGTGGCGAGGCCGGTCATGCCGACGTAACCGATGATCTGGCCCTGCTTCACCGCCACGCCGGAGCGGATGCCCTTGGCGAAGCGGCTCATATGGCCGTACACGGTGCGGTAGCGCTGGCCGTGCTGGATCACCACGGCGTTACCGTAGCCACCCTTGCGGCCGGCTTCGAGAATCTTGCCGTCGCCGGTCGCCTTGATCGGCGTACCGATAGGCGCCGCGTAGTCCACGCCCTTGTGTGCACGAATCTTGTTCAGGATCGGGTGGAAACGCCCAATGGAGAAGCGCGAGCTGATGCGGGCGAAGTCCACCGGAGTACGGATGAATGCCTTGCGCATGCTGCTGCCATCGGCGCGCAGGTAGCTGGTGCTGCCCTGCTTGCTGGTGTAGCGCACCGCCGTGTACTCCTTGCCGCGGTTGACGAAGCGCACCGCGAGGATGCTGCCGGTACCGACCTGCTTGCCCTGCACCTGCTGGGATTCGTAGATCACATCGAACGAATCGCCTTCGCGAATATCCTGGGCGAAGTCGATGTCGTAGCCAAGGATGTTGGCCATCGACATGATCAGGTCGTGGGAAAGCCCGGCGTTCTTGCCGGCGACGAACAGCGAACTGTCGACGCGGCCGTGGGCATAGTTTGCATGCACCGAGGGTTTGACCAGGTCACGCTTGAAGTCATAGCCCTTGTCGGACTTGTTCAGGCTGATGGTCTCGAGGTCGCTGCGCTTGACCTTCAGGCCCTGCAGCTCGCCCTTGGTGTCGATGAGGAAGTCCACGTCCTGGCCGATATCAAGACGGGTGAACTGCTTGGCGTCCTTGCTGGCGGCAAGCATGTCGTGCACGACGTTCGCCGGCAGGCCGGCCTTCGCGAACACGGTAGAAAGGGTGTCGCCCTTGCCCACGGTCACGCTTTTCCACGCAGGGTCTGCGGAAGCGGAGGGGGAGGCTTGCTGGTTCGAATCGGCGAGATCGTTCTTCTTTTCCGCGTCTTTTCCGGCGCTGTTCTGGTTGTCCGGCTGGCCTTCTATCTGTGCAAAAGGCGAAGAGCCGTCGTCTTCCGTGACCGCGTTGGGTCGAAGATCGTCTTTTTCCTGGAGGATCTGCTCGGTGCTGTTTTCCAGCTCGAGATTGAGCGTGGTCTTCTTCGCCTCGACTTCGGCCGAGGGGAACACCAGCAGAGCCAGGCTGAGGAGCGCTGCTACACCGCTTGCGGCCAGCAGATGGCTCTTCGGGTAGTACGGCGCTTTCTGATCGGATTGCGTCATGGCGTGAGTGGTGTTTTTGGAATGTGAAATAACTGCCTAAAATATAACCAAATTCCCTCTGAAGCAACCCTGATGTCGGGCTTCTGACGTCCTGTCTTCTGGCGCTGGGCAAAACTTGTTTTTAGTGCCTGTTCTTGTATCGTTGGTTCCCTTTCGCAATTCGCAATGTACAGGAACCTGCAATGAAGTCGGTCGAAGAGCAGCTGGCGCTGATCCAGCGCGGTGCAGACGAAATTCTCGTGGAGGCCGAGCTGATCGAAAAGCTCAAGCGCGGCCAGCCCCTGCGTATCAAGGCCGGCTTCGACCCGACCGCTCCCGACCTGCACCTGGGACACACCGTCCTTATTAATAAGCTGCGTCAGTTCCAGGAGCTGGGCCATCAGGTGATCTTCCTGATCGGCGACTTCACTGGGATGATCGGTGACCCCAGCGGAAAAAGTGTTACCCGCCCACCCCTCACCCGCGAGCAGGTTCTCGAGAACGCCGAGACGTACAAGACCCAGGTCTTCAAGATCCTCGACCCCGCGAAGACCGAAGTAGCCTTCAATTCCACCTGGATGGACCAGCTTTCCCCCGCTGATTTCATTCGTCTGGCTTCCCAGTACACCGTTGCTCGTATGCTGGAGCGCGATGATTTCAGCAAACGCTATGCCAGCAATCAGTCCATTGCCATTCACGAGTTCCTCTATCCGCTGGTTCAGGGCTACGACTCGGTGGCACTGCGTGCGGACGTTGAGCTTGGCGGTACTGACCAGAAATTCAACCTGCTGATGGGGCGTGAGCTTCAGCGTGCCTATGCGCAGGAGCCTCAGTGCATCCTGACCATGCCGCTGCTCGAAGGTCTGGACGGCGTGAAGAAGATGTCCAAGTCCCTGGGTAACTACATCGGCATCCAGGAAACGCCGGGTGTCATGTACAGCAAGCTGGTCTCCATCCCGGATACCCTGATGTGGCGTTACTTCGAGCTGCTCAGCTTCCGCTCCATGGAAGAGATCGAGGGCTTCAAGAAAGACGTAGAGGCTGGCGCCAACCCGCGCGACATCAAGATCAAGCTGGCGGAAGAAATCGTAGCCCGCTTCCATGGTGAAGAAGCGGCTGCTTCCGCGCACAAGTCCGCTGGCAATCGCCTGAAAGAGGGCGAGCTGCCGGAAGACCTGCCTGAAGTAGAGGTGGCGGCGGCAGAAGACCTGCCCATTGGTGCCGTCCTTAATAAGGCAGGTCTGGTGAAGAACTCTGCCGTTGCTCGCGACCTGCTGTCCTCCGGCGGCGTGCGGGTGGATGGCGAGGCCGTGGATCGCAGCTTCGTCTTCAGGGTGGGTGCTACCCATGTCCTGCAGGCTGGCAAGAAAGCTTTTGCTCGCGTCTCCCTGGTCGCTGAGTGAAGAAAGTTTAAATTAGTCGTTGACGGCCCATTTAAACTCCCTATAATGCGCACCACTCCCAGCGACGAAGCGCTGAAAGAACTTGAAAATCAAGTACTTACAGAGGTTCGGAGTTAGGAGTGGTGGTCAGGCAGGTGATTCACTTGCCGCTCTTCGTTAGCTGCTCCGGCAGTGAGCTGAAAAGAAGATCGCCGAGGTGGTTGACAGCGAGTTTGATCGCTGTAGAATGCGCCTCCCGCTGATGAGAAGGTTTCCTTCGCTGAAGCACAAGCGATTGAGTAGAAAAGAAATTTTCGAAAAATAAAGCTTGACGGAAAGAGAGGTTAGCGTAGAATGCGCGCCTCGGTTGAGACGAAAGCCTCAGCCAAACGCTCTTTAACAAGTTGAATCAAGCAATTCGTGTGGGTGCTTGTGATGTAAGACTGATGATCGACTGATTATCAGCAACGCAAGTAACACTCGTGAATTCGAGAGTTTTAGCTCTTTAAATAGAGCATGCGATTGCTGAGCCAAGTTTAGGGTTTTCTCAAAACCCAAGCAGTATTGAACTGAAGAGTTTGATCATGGCTCAGATTGAACGCTGGCGGCAGGCCTAACACATGCAAGTCGAGCGGATGATGGGAGCTTGCTCCCGGATTCAGCGGCGGACGGGTGAGTAATGCCTAGGAATCTGCCTGGTAGTGGGGGACAACGTTTCGAAAGGAACGCTAATACCGCATACGTCCTACGGGAGAAAGCAGGGGACCTTCGGGCCTTGCGCTATCAGATGAGCCTAGGTCGGATTAGCTAGTTGGTGGGGTAAAGGCCTACCAAGGCGACGATCCGTAACTGGTCTGAGAGGATGATCAGTCACACTGGAACTGAGACACGGTCCAGACTCCTACGGGAGGCAGCAGTGGGGAATATTGGACAATGGGCGAAAGCCTGATCCAGCCATGCCGCGTGTGTGAAGAAGGTCTTCGGATTGTAAAGCACTTTAAGTTGGGAGGAAGGGCAGTAAGTTAATACCTTGCTGTTTTGACGTTACCAACAGAATAAGCACCGGCTAACTTCGTGCCAGCAGCCGCGGTAATACGAAGGGTGCAAGCGTTAATCGGAATTACTGGGCGTAAAGCGCGCGTAGGTGGTTTGGTAAGATGGATGTGAAATCCCCGGGCTCAACCTGGGAACTGCATCCATAACTGCCTGACTAGAGTACGGTAGAGGGTGGTGGAATTTCCTGTGTAGCGGTGAAATGCGTAGATATAGGAAGGAACACCAGTGGCGAAGGCGACCACCTGGACTGATACTGACACTGAGGTGCGAAAGCGTGGGGAGCAAACAGGATTAGATACCCTGGTAGTCCACGCCGTAAACGATGTCGACTAGCCGTTGGGATCCTTGAGATCTTAGTGGCGCAGCTAACGCGATAAGTCGACCGCCTGGGGAGTACGGCCGCAAGGTTAAAACTCAAATGAATTGACGGGGGCCCGCACAAGCGGTGGAGCATGTGGTTTAATTCGAAGCAACGCGAAGAACCTTACCTGGCCTTGACATGTCCGGAATCCTGCAGAGATGCGGGAGTGCCTTCGGGAATCGGAACACAGGTGCTGCATGGCTGTCGTCAGCTCGTGTCGTGAGATGTTGGGTTAAGTCCCGTAACGAGCGCAACCCTTGTCCTTAGTTACCAGCACGTTATGGTGGGCACTCTAAGGAGACTGCCGGTGACAAACCGGAGGAAGGTGGGGATGACGTCAAGTCATCATGGCCCTTACGGCCAGGGCTACACACGTGCTACAATGGTCGGTACAGAGGGTTGCCAAGCCGCGAGGTGGAGCTAATCCCATAAAACCGATCGTAGTCCGGATCGCAGTCTGCAACTCGACTGCGTGAAGTCGGAATCGCTAGTAATCGTGAATCAGAATGTCACGGTGAATACGTTCCCGGGCCTTGTACACACCGCCCGTCACACCATGGGAGTGGGTTGCTCCAGAAGTAGCTAGTCTAACCGCAAGGGGGACGGTTACCACGGAGTGATTCATGACTGGGGTGAAGTCGTAACAAGGTAGCCGTAGGGGAACCTGCGGCTGGATCACCTCCTTAATCGAAGATCTCAGCTTCTTCATAAGCTCCCACACGAATTGCTTGATTCACTGGTTAGACGATTGGGTCTGTAGCTCAGTTGGTTAGAGCGCACCCCTGATAAGGGTGAGGTCGGCAGTTCGAATCTGCCCAGACCCACCAATTGTTGTGGTGTGCTGCTGATCCGATGGGGCCATAGCTCAGCTGGGAGAGCGCCTGCTTTGCACGCAGGAGGTCAGGAGTTCGATCCTCCTTGGCTCCACCATTAATCGTCGAAAGCTCAGACATGAATGTTCAGGATGAACGAACATTGATGTCTGGTCTTTGTGCCAGAACTGTTCTTTAAAAATTTGGGTATGTGATAGAAGTAGACTGAATAATCTCTTTCACTGGTGATTATTCAAGTCAAGGTAAAATTTGCGAGTTCAAGCGCGAATTTTCGGCGAATGTCGTCTTCACGTTCGAGACAATAACCAGATTGCTTGGGGTTATATGGTCAAGTGAAGAAGCGCATACGGTGGATGCCTTGGCAGTCAGAGGCGATGAAAGACGTGGTAGCCTGCGATAAGCTTCGGGGAGTCGGCAAACAGACTTTGATCCGGAGATCTCTGAATGGGGAAACCCACCTAGCATAAGTTAGGTATCTTGCACTGAATACATAGGTGTAAGAGGCGAACCAGGGGAACTGAAACATCTAAGTACCCTGAGGAAAAGAAATCAACCGAGATTCCCTTAGTAGTGGCGAGCGAACGGGGATTAGCCCTTAAGCTTCTTTGAATCTAACAGAACGCTCTGGAAAGTGCGGCCATAGTGGGTGATAGCCCCGTATGTGAAAGGTTCTTTGAAGTGAAATCGAGTAGGACGGAGCACGAGAAACTTTGTCTGAATATGGGGGGACCATCCTCCAAGGCTAAATACTACTGACTGACCGATAGTGAACCAGTACCGTGAGGGAAAGGCGAAAAGAACCCCGGAGAGGGGAGTGAAATAGAACCTGAAACCGTATGCGTACAAGCAGTGGGAGCCTACTTTGTTAGGTGACTGCGTACCTTTTGTATAATGGGTCAGCGACTTATATTCAGTGGCGAGCTTAACCGTATAGGGAAGGCGTAGCGAAAGCGAGTCTTAATAGGGCGTTTTAGTCGCTGGGTATAGACCCGAAACCGGGCGATCTATCCATGAGCAGGTTGAAGGTTAGGTAACACTGACTGGAGGACCGAACCCACTCCCGTTGAAAAGGTAGGGGATGACTTGTGGATCGGAGTGAAAGGCTAATCAAGCTCGGAGATAGCTGGTTCTCCTCGAAAGCTATTTAGGTAGCGCCTCACGTATCACTCCAGGGGGTAGAGCACTGTTTCGGCTAGGGGGTCATCCCGACTTACCAAACCGATGCAAACTCCGAATACCTGGAAGTGTCAGCGTGGGAGACACACGGCGGGTGCTAACGTCCGTCGTGAAAAGGGAAACAACCCAGACCGTCAGCTAAGGTCCCAAAGTTATGGTTAAGTGGTAAACGATGTGGGAAGGCTTAGACAGCTAGGAGGTTGGCTTAGAAGCAGCCACCCTTTAAAGAAAGCGTAATAGCTCACTAGTCGAGTCGGCCTGCGCGGAAGATGTAACGGGGCTCAAACCATACACCGAAGCTACGGGTGCATCGCAAGATGCGCGGTAGAGGAGCGTTCTGTAAGCCTGTGAAGGTGAGTTGAGAAGCTTGCTGGAGGTATCAGAAGTGCGAATGCTGACATGAGTAACGACAATGGGAGTGAAAAACTCCCACGCCGAAAGACCAAGGGTTCCTGCGCAACGTTAATCGACGCAGGGTTAGTCGGTCCCTAAGGCGAGGCTGAAGAGCGTAGTCGATGGGAAACAGGTTAATATTCCTGTACTTCTAGTTACTGCGATGGAGGGACGGAGAAGGCTAGGCCAGCTTGGCGTTGGTTGTCCAAGTTTAAGGTGGTAGGCAGAGATCTTAGGTAAATCCGGGGTCTTAATGCCGAGAGCTGATGACGAGTCATCTTTCAGATGATGAAGTGGTTGATGCCATGCTTCCAGGAAAAGCTTCTAAGCTTCAGGTAACTAGGAACCGTACCCCAAACCGACACAGGTGGTTGGGTAGAGAATACCAAGGCGCTTGAGAGAACTCGGGTGAAGGAACTAGGCAAAATGGCACCGTAACTTCGGGAGAAGGTGCGCCGGCGAGGGTTAAGGATTTACTCCGTAAGCCCATGCCGGTCGAAGATACCAGGCCGCTGCGACTGTTTATTAAAAACACAGCACTCTGCAAACACGAAAGTGGACGTATAGGGTGTGACGCCTGCCCGGTGCCGGAAGGTTAATTGATGGGGTTAGCGAAAGCGAAGCTCTTGATCGAAGCCCCGGTAAACGGCGGCCGTAACTATAACGGTCCTAAGGTAGCGAAATTCCTTGTCGGGTAAGTTCCGACCTGCACGAATGGCGTAACGATGGCGGCGCTGTCTCCACCCGAGACTCAGTGAAATTGAAATCGCTGTGAAGATGCAGTGTATCCGCGGCTAGACGGAAAGACCCCGTGAACCTTTACTGTAGCTTTGCACTGGACTTTGAGCCTGCTTGTGTAGGATAGGTGGGAGGCTTTGAAGCGTGGACGCCAGTCTGCGTGGAGCCATCCTTGAAATACCACCCTGGCATGCTTGAGGTTCTAACTCTGGTCCGTTATCCGGATCGAGGACAGTGTATGGTGGGCAGTTTGACTGGGGCGGTCTCCTCCTAAAGAGTAACGGAGGAGTACGAAGGTGCGCTCAGACCGGTCGGAAATCGGTCGTAGAGTATAAAGGCAAAAGCGCGCTTGACTGCGAGACAGACACGTCGAGCAGGTACGAAAGTAGGTCTTAGTGATCCGGTGGTTCTGTATGGAAGGGCCATCGCTCAACGGATAAAAGGTACTCCGGGGATAACAGGCTGATACCGCCCAAGAGTTCATATCGACGGCGGTGTTTGGCACCTCGATGTCGGCTCATCACATCCTGGGGCTGAAGCCGGTCCCAAGGGTATGGCTGTTCGCCATTTAAAGTGGTACGCGAGCTGGGTTTAGAACGTCGTGAGACAGTTCGGTCCCTATCTGCCGTGGACGTTTGAGATTTGAGAGGGGCTGCTCCTAGTACGAGAGGACCGGAGTGGACGAACCTCTGGTGTTCCGGTTGTCACGCCAGTGGCATTGCCGGGTAGCTATGTTCGGAATAGATAACCGCTGAAAGCATCTAAGCGGGAAACTAGCCTCAAGATGAGATCTCACTGGGAACTTGATTCCCCTAAAGGGCCGTCGAAGACTACGACGTTGATAGGTCGGGTGTGTAAGCGCTGTGAGGCGTTGAGCTAACCGATACTAATTGCCCGTGAGGCTTGACCATATAACACCCAAACAATTTGCGTGTTGTACGGTGAAGACGTAACGAACCGAAAGTTCGTGTGAACCGCAAATTACCTGTCACATACCCGAATCTGGATGAGCGTGTGCACCTGCCACGAGCGTCCATAAAGAATTGCTTGACGACCATAGAGCGTTGGAACCACCTGATCCCATCCCGAACTCAGTAGTGAAACGACGCATCGCCGATGGTAGTGTGGAGTTTCTCCATGTGAGAGTAGGTCATCGTCAAGCTCCTATCCCAAGACCCCTGGTCAGCATCGCTGGCCGGGGGTTTTGCTTTTGCGCGCGGGAATCTGGGGCCATTGCTGCGTAGGCAATTCGGGCATGCCTCTATATGATGCGTGCCTGACTGTTGCGGGGGTGATATGCAGACCTTGCTGAAATTGCTGAGCGATGGCCGCTTTCATTCCGGAGAAGAGCTGGGTGCTCTTCTCGGAGTAAGTCGCAGCGCCGTCTGGAAGCGCCTTGAGGGCTTTGAGCGTGACTACGGCATGGTCGTGCAGCGCGTGCGCGGCCGTGGTTATCGCCTGGAAGAGCCTCTGAGCATCATCTCGCCCAGGTCCGATTCCGGTCTGTGGCCTCTCGATGTCCTTTTTTCGATCGACTCTACCAATGCCGAAGTTCTGCGGCGCCTGTCTGCCGGCGCCGCAGCGCCGTTTGCCATTCTGGGGGAGCGGCAGACCGCTGGGCGGGGGAGAAGAGGGCGGCAGTGGGAAAGTCCCTTCGGCGCCAACCTTTATTACACCCTGGGTATCACCGTGCGCGGTGGGGCTCAGGAGCTGGAAGGGCTGAGTCTGGTGGTTGGCCTTGCGGTAGCTAAGGCCATCCAGGCGCTGGGCGTGAAGGACGTAGGCCTCAAGTGGCCGAATGATGTGCTGGTGGGTGGCAAGAAAATCGCCGGAATCCTGCTGGAGCTCACGGGCGATCCTGCAGATATCTGCAGCGTTGCCATCGGCATCGGCATCAATGTGAACATGCGCAAGGCGGACGCCATCGACCAGCCGTGGACCTCGGTGCGAGAGGCTCTCGGCAAGCTGGTCGATCGCAACGAGCTGCTGCAGGCGCTGGAGTCGCAGCTTGCCTGTGCACTCTCCCGTCATCGCGAGCAAGGCTTCGCTGCCAGCCGCGAAGAGTGGGAGTCCCTTCATCTATGGCAGGGGCGGCAAGTGACGCTGTCCACTGTCGCCAATAATATCGTTGGGCGTGCCCTTGGTATCGATGAGAGAGGCGCGCTGCGTCTCCTGGTGGATGGCAAGGAGCAGAGCTACAGCGGAGGCGAGCTGAGTCTGAGGTTGTCGGATGATTCTTGAGTTGGATTGCGGAAACAGCCTGATCAAGTGGCGGGTGGTCAGAAAGCACGACCTGGTGACCGTCGCTGGTGGTGTGGCTGATTCCGATCAGGCGCTGCTTACGCAGTTGAAGGCCAGCGAAGTCGTGGACATTCGCTATTGCCGTATGGTCAGTGTGCGCAGTGAGCAGGAAACTGACGCGCTTCGTGTTGGCCTGGAAAGCGCATTCCCCATTGCGGTGCAGATCGCTGCGCCAGCGACCGAGCTGGGCGGAGTGCTGAATGGCTACCGTGAGTATCAGCGGCTCGGAATGGATCGCTGGCTCGCTCTAGTGGCTGGTCATTGCCTGGCGGGTCGTGGGTGTCTGGTGCTTGATCTCGGCACGGCGGTTACTTCCGATCTGGTCGACGCAGCCGGCAAGCACCTGGGTGGCTATATAGCTCCCGGCATGCCGCTGATGCGTAGCCAGCTGCGCACCCATACCCGCCGTATTCGCTATGACGATGAGGCGGCTCATGAGGCGCTGCAGAACCTGTTGCCAGGCCAGGAAACTTCAGAGGCGGTGGAGCGCGGCTGCGTGCTGATGCTGCGCGGATTTGTGCGGGAGCAGATCGATCTGGCCAACAAGCTGCTGGGGGATGACTGTGCTGTCTATCTGACCGGGGGCGACGCTGAGCTGGTCAAGGACGAATCTGCGCGTGCTGTCGTGCTTCCGGATCTGGTATTTCTCGGCCTGGCGCTTGCCTGTCCGATCGAGTGAGTCTGATCGATGCGTTGGTTCTTCCTTTTTCTGCTCGCACTTAACGTCTTCTATTACGTCTGGCATCAACAGCAGGCGCCTCTCCGTCCAAAGGAGATCGCGCCGCTCAGCCTGTTCCACATTGAGCAGAAGAATATTCGTCTGCTCAACGAGTCTGCCGAAACGCCTCAGCGCCGTCCGGCAGAAGAAAAGCTGGCGGTTGCTCCTGCGTCTGCGTGTATCTACCTGGGCAGCTTCTCTGCAGAAGATCGCGCCCGGCAGCTGGTTCAGCGCTTGCTGAGCCTGGATGTCCAGGCCTCGCTGCAGACAGTGGATGCCGCTGCTGGTGTCGATTACTGGGTTTATCTCCCGCCCCTGGCTTCGCGACAGGCTTCGTTGTGGCAGCTGCGCGAGCTGCAGGCGCGCAAGATCGATAGTTACATCATTACAGAGGGTGACCTGACTGACGGAATCTCCCTTGGAATTTTCCAGCGCAAGGATTCCGCGGACAGCGTTGTCGAGCGTCTGAAGACCGCTGGCTACGATGCTCTGGTGCGCGAACTTGCTCGTTCGCAACATGATTACTGGGCGCAGATAGCCGCGGAAAGCGGGCGCCTGGTGGACGATTCCCTGGTGCGTCAGCTGGCCCCGGATTTCCCGGAACTGCAAAAACAAACAATGCCGTGTAAAAACGTTGCAAGCCCTCAATAGTTTGAATAGAATGGCGCCCGCTTCACAGGGGTGGCCTGAAAAGGTCAAACACTGGAAGCCGTTGTCGAAGAGCTAAGCTCAAGTTTTTTAAAGAAAAACAGTTGACAACGCGGTGGCAGGCTGTAGAATGCCGCCTCACTCGGAGGGGTTCCCGAGCGGCCAAAGGGATCAGACTGTAAATCTGACGTCTCAGACTTCGAAGGTTCGAATCCTTCCCCCTCCACCAGTTTTCAAGCGTGAGCTACAAGCTCCGCGGGTATAGTTCAGTGGTAGAACCTCAGCCTTCCAAGCTGATGATGCGGGTTCGATTCCCGCTACCCGCTCCAGGTTTGTTGCTGATGTCTTGCTCATGTAGCTCAGCTGGTAGAGCACACCCTTGGTAAGGGTGAGGTCAGCGGTTCAAATCCGCTCATGAGCTCCATCTCGCAAAGGCAGATATGAAAATATCTGCCTTTGTTTTAATGGTGACGTGACTTTCTCAATTCCTTACGGGAGGCGGTCAAGATGGCTAAAGAAAAGTTTGAGCGTAATAAGCCGCACGTAAACGTCGGCACCATCGGTCACGTTGACCACGGCAAAACCACTCTGACCGCTGCTCTGACCAAGGTCTGCTCCGAGACCTGGGGCGGTTCCGCTCGCGCTTTCGATCAGATCGACAACGCGCCGGAAGAGAAGGCTCGTGGTATCACCATCAACACCTCTCACGTTGAATACGACTCGCCGGTACGCCACTACGCTCACGTAGACTGCCCGGGCCACGCCGACTACGTGAAGAACATGATCACCGGTGCTGCCCAGATGGACGGCGCGATCCTGGTTTGCTCCGCTGCTGACGGCCCCATGCCGCAGACCCGCGAGCACATCCTGCTGTCCCGTCAGGTAGGCGTTCCTTACATTGTCGTGTTCCTGAACAAGGCCGACATGGTTGACGACGCTGAGCTGCTGGAACTGGTCGAAATGGAAGTTCGCGATCTGCTGAACACCTACGACTTCCCGGGCGACGACACTCCGATCGTGATCGGTTCCGCTCTGATGGCTCTGAACGGCCAGGACGACAACGAGATGGGCGTTTCCGCCGTGCGCAAGCTGGTAGAAACTCTGGACTCGTACATTCCTGAGCCCGAGCGCGCCATCGACAAGCCGTTCCTGATGCCGATCGAAGACGTATTCTCGATCTCCGGCCGTGGCACCGTGGTAACTGGCCGTGTTGAGCGTGGCATCGTCAAGATCCAGGAAGAAGTGGAAATCGTCGGTATCAAGGCGACCACCAAAACTACCTGCACCGGCGTTGAAATGTTCCGCAAGCTGCTCGACGAAGGTCGTGCTGGTGAGAACGTCGGCGTTCTGCTGCGTGGCACCAAGCGTGAAGACGTAGAGCGTGGCCAGGTTCTGGCCAAGCCGGGCACCATCAAGCCGCACACCAAGTTCGAGTGCGAAGTGTACGTGCTGTCCAAGGAAGAAGGTGGTCGTCACACTCCGTTCTTCAAAGGCTACCGCCCGCAGTTCTACTTCCGTACCACCGACGTAACCGGCAACTGCGAACTGCCGGAAGGCGTTGAGATGGTAATGCCGGGCGACAACGTGAAAATGGTTGTCACCCTGATCGCTCCGATCGCCATGGAAGATGGCCTGCGCTTCGCGATTCGCGAAGGCGGCCGTACCGTTGGTGCCGGCGTGGTTGCCAAGATCATCGAATAATCGATTGATCTTTCCCTCTCGGGCCGGCATAATGGTCGGCCTGACTTTGTTCTAGGCCAGTAGCTCAATTGGCAGAGCGGCGGTCTCCAAAACCGCAGGTTGGGGGTTCGATTCCCTCCTGGCCTGCCAGATTTCTCAAGATCTGGCACTTCTTTAAACGGGATTCCTAGCAGATGAATGCGAAGGTAGAAGCCAAAGAGTCGCGTCTTGATCTCTTGAAGTGGCTTGTGGTTGCAGTGCTGGTGGTGGTGGCTGTGGTTGCCAACCAGTATTACTCCGCGCAACCGATCTTCTATCGCGTTCTCGGTATCCTCGTGATGGCGGCTGTTGCAGGCTTTATCTCGCTGCAGACCGTCAAGGGGCGTGCGTTCTTTACTTTGGCTAAAGAAGCTCGCGCCGAGATTCGCAAGGTTGTATGGCCGTCTCGTCAAGAGACAACTCAGACCACGCTGATCGTAGTGGCAGTAGTGCTGGTAATGGCGCTGGTGCTTTGGGGGCTTGACTCCCTGCTGGGTTGGCTGGTTTCCATGATCGTAGGTTAAGGGTGTTCCGTGGCTAAGCGTTGGTACGTTGTGCATGCCTACTCGGGTTACGAGAAGCATGTCATGCGCTCGCTGATCGAGCGGGTCAAACTGGCCGGCATGGAAGATGGGTTTGGTGAGATTCTCGTCCCCACTGAAGAAGTCGTGGAGATGCGGAACGGCCAGAAGCGCAAGAGTGAGCGCAAATTCTTCCCGGGCTATGTCCTGGTGCAGATGGATATGAATGAGGGTACTTGGCACCTGGTCAAGGATACTCCTCGTGTCATGGGCTTCATTGGTGGTACTGCCGACAAGCCGGCGCCGATCACCGATAAAGAGGCCGATGCCATCCTGCGTCGTGTCGCTGATAGCGGCGACAAGCCGAAGCCGAAGACTCTGTTCGAGCCGGGCGAGACCGTTCGTGTCATCGATGGTCCGTTCGCTGACTTCAATGGCGTCGTCGAAGAAGTTAACTACGAAAAGAGCCGCATCCAGGTCGCTGTGCTCATTTTCGGTCGCTCTACCCCGGTAGAGCTGGAGTTCAGCCAGGTAGAGAAAGTTTAACTGGCACACTGAATCCCACACCCCGCAGCCCTAGGCTGCGGGGTTTTGTCGTCCTTGGGATAAAACGCGAAGGCAACCGGGGAGCCCGACAGGGCGCTTGACCCGCATTTGGAGTAGCAAATGGCTAAGAAAATCACGGCTTACATCAAGCTGCAAGTTAAGGCCGGCCAGGCCAACCCGTCGCCGCCCGTCGGCCCGGCTCTGGGTCAGCACGGCGTGAACATCATGGAATTCTGCAAGGCGTTCAACGCCAAGACCCAAGGCCAAGAGCCGGGTCTGCCGACTCCTGTGATCATCACCGTTTACAGCGACCGTAGCTTCACCTTCGAAACCAAGAGCACCCCCGCTGCCGTCCTGCTGAAAAAAGCAGCTGGCATCACCAGCGGTTCCGCTCGTCCGAACTCTCAGAAAGTCGGCACTGTTACCCGTGCTCAGCTGGAAGAGATCGCCAAGGCCAAGCAGGCTGACCTGACCGCTGCTGACCTGGACGCTGCCGTACGCACCATTGCTGGCTCCGCGCGCAGCATGGGCCTGAACGTGGAGGGTGTGTAATGGCTAAGCTGACCAAGCGTCAAAAGGCTATCGCCGAGAAGATCGAAGCAGGCAAGCAATACGGCTTCGAAGATGCCGCCAAGCTGCTGGCCGAGCTGTCGACCATCAAGTTCAAGGAGTCCGTGGACATCGCCATCAATCTGGGCGTTGATCCGCGTAAATCCGACCAGGTCGTACGTGGCGCCACCGTTCTGCCGAACGGTACCGGCAAATCCGTACGCGTTGCCGTCTTCACCCAGGGTCCTGGTGTCGAAGCTGCCCTGGCTGCTGGTGCAGACAAGGTTGGCATGGACGAACTGGCTGCCGAAATGAAAGCCGGCGACCTGAACTACGACGTCGTTATCGCCTCCCCGGACGCGATGCGTGTTGTTGGCCAGCTGGGCCAGGTACTGGGCCCGCGCGGTCTGATGCCGAACCCGAAGGTCGGCACCGTGACCCCGGACGTCGCTACCGCCGTCAAGAACGCCAAAGCCGGTCAGGTACGTTTCCGTACCGACAAGAACGGCATCATCCACGCTTCCGTTGGCAAGATCGACTTCGAGCCGGTCAAGCTGAAGCAGAACGTGGAAGCGCTGCTGAGCGATCTGAAGCGCCTGAAGCCGTCCTCCTCGAAGGGCGTGTACGTTCAGCGCGTAACCCTGAGCACCACCATGGGCCCGGGTCTGCAGATCGATCAGGCTTCGCTGGAAGGCTGATGAACTAAGTCGAGTGGTGGGTTCGCCCACTGCTCGCAGGTATTGGGGTCCCTGCCTGGCGGGGGCTATCCAAGACCGTAGGCGGCGCAAGCCTTAAACCCCAAGCCTACGCAGATGGTGCTCCCGATTCGTTTACCGAATCAGACACCAAAACGCCGTCCGGCTCCGGCTGGACGAATCGGTAACATCCAGGAGTAAACCCGTGGCAATTAAACTCGAAGACAAGAAGGCCATCGTCGCTGAAGTCAACGAGGCTGCCAAAGCCGGTCTGTCCGCTGTCGTGGTTGATGCACGCGGCGTGACTGTCGGCGCTATGACCGGACTCCGTAAAGAGGCCCGCGCAGCTGGTGTGTACGTGAAAGTCGTACGTAACACCCTGCTCAAGCGCGCCGTTGAAGGCACTCAGTTTGAAGTGCTCAACGACGTGTTCAAGGGCCCGACCCTGATTGCTTTCTCCAACGAACATCCGGGCGCTGCCGCTCGTATCTTCAAGGAGTTTGCCAAGGGTCAGGACAAGTTCGAGATCAAGGCGGCCGCGTTCGAGGGTCAGTTCCTCGCAGCCAATCAGATCGACGTGCTGGCGACCCTGCCGACCTACAACGAAGCTGTTGCACAGCTGATGAGCGTGATCCAAGGCGCTACCAGCAAGCTGGCTCGTACTCTGGCGGCAATTCGCGATCAGAAAGAAGCTACCGCAGCCTAAGGCTCGGCAACTCCTTTCAACCTTTTTTGTTTAATTCGATGGCCTTAGGCCGTCACCCAATACAGGAATTAGAGTCATGGCTCTGACCAACGAAGACATCATCTCCGCCGTATCCGAAATGTCCGTCATGCAGATCGTTGAACTGATCAAGGCGATGGAAGAGAAGTTCGGCGTTACCGCTGCTGCCGCTACCGTTGCTGCTGCCGGCCCGGCTGCTGCCGCTGCTGAAGAGCAGACCGAGTTCACCATCGTCCTGGCCGAAGCTGGCGACAAGAAAGTGAACGTGATCAAGGTCGTTCGTGAACTGACCGGCCTGGGCCTGAAAGAAGCCAAGGCTGTCGTTGACGGCGCCCCGGGCGTGGTCAAGGAAGGCGCTTCGAAAGAAGAAGCCGAAGCTGC
Source organism: Pseudomonas sp. LABIM340 (assembly GCF_040017195.2). Classification (NCBI taxonomy): domain Bacteria; kingdom Pseudomonadati; phylum Pseudomonadota; class Gammaproteobacteria; order Pseudomonadales; family Pseudomonadaceae; genus Pseudomonas; species Pseudomonas sp. LABIM340. Next base: position 656,933 of record NZ_CM200227.1, read on the forward strand.
CAAGAAAGCCCTGGAAGAAGCAGGCGCCAAGGTCGAGCTCAAGTAAGTTCGTACCTTGCGTCGACAGCCCGAGCGTTAAGCGACAGGCTGATGGCTGGTGGCAATTGCCACCGGCCTTTTTCCGTTATGGGTGGGGTGCCGTAGGTGCCTCCCATAACGTGAAAATCCCGCCACGAGTGGCGGCGCAAACCTAGGGTTTGCACGATTTTTGGGCTGCTCCCCTGTGCGGGAGAGGCCAAACAAGCAGGTGACCAAGCTGGGGAACGCTGATGGCTTACTCATACACTGAGAAAAAACGTATCCGCAAGGACTTTAGCAAGTTGCCGGACGTCATGGATGTGCCGTATTTGCTGGCCATCCAGCTGGATTCCTATCGCGAATTCCTGCAGGCGGGTGCAAGCAAGGACCAGGTCCGAGATATCGGCCTGCATGCGGCCTTCAAGTCCGTCTTCCCGATTATCAGCTATTCCGGCAATGCTGCCCTGGAATACGTCGGCTACCGCCTGGGTGAGCCGGCCTTTGATGTCAAGGAATGCGTGCTGCGCGGTGTGACCTTCGCGGTCCCGCTGCGTGTGAAAGTGCGCCTGATCATTTTCGACAAGGAATCGTCGAACAAAGCGATCAAGGACATCAAGGAACAAGAAGTCTACATGGGGGAAATCCCCCTGATGACCGAGAACGGTACCTTCATCATCAACGGTACCGAGCGCGTCATCGTTTCCCAGCTGCACCGCTCTCCGGGTGTGTTCTTCGACCACGACCGTGGCAAGACCCACAGCTCCGGCAAGCTGCTGTACTCCGCTCGCATCATTCCTTACCGCGGCTCCTGGCTCGACTTCGAGTTCGATCCGAAGGACTGCGTGTTCGTTCGTATCGACCGTCGCCGCAAACTGCCGGCTTCCGTCCTGCTGCGCGCGCTGAACTACAGCACCGAGGAAATCCTCAACGCGTTCTATGACACCAACGTCTACGAGATCAAGGGCGAGACCCTGAATCTGGAGCTGGTGCCGTCGCGTCTGCGTGGCGAGATCGCCAGCTTCGACATCAAGGATGCTGCCGGCAAGGTCATCGTTGAAGCGGGCCGCCGTATCACCGCGCGCCACATCAATCAGCTCGAGAAGGCTGGCATCAGCCAGCTGGAAGTGCCGTTCGACTACCTGATTGGCCGTACCGTGGCCAAGGCTGTCGTGCACCCGGCTACCGGCGAGATCATCGCCGAGTGCAATACCGAGCTGACCGTCGATGCCCTGGCGAAGATTGCCAAGGCCCAGGTTGCCCGCCTGGAAACCCTGTACACCAACGACATCGATTGCGGTCCGTTCATCTCCGACACGCTGAAGATCGACTCCACCAGCAACCAACTGGAAGCGCTGGTCGAGATCTATCGCATGATGCGTCCCGGCGAGCCGCCGACCAAGGAAGCCGCCGAGACCCTGTTCGGCAACCTGTTCTTCAGCGCCGAGCGTTACGATCTGTCCGCCGTTGGCCGCATGAAGTTTAACCGTCGTATCGGTCGTACCGAGATCGAAGGCGCTGGCGTCCTGAGCAAGGAAGACATCGTCGAGGTCCTCAAGACTCTCGTTGCCATCCGTAACGGCAAAGGCATCGTCGACGACATCGACCACCTGGGTAACCGTCGCGTCCGTTGCGTCGGCGAGATGGCTGAGAACCAGTTCCGTGTTGGCCTGGTGCGTGTAGAGCGCGCGGTCAAGGAACGTCTGTCGATGGCCGAAAGCGAAGGCCTGATGCCGCAGGACCTGATCAACGCCAAGCCGGTGGCTGCCGCGATCAAGGAGTTCTTCGGTTCCAGCCAGCTGTCGCAGTTCATGGACCAGAACAACCCGCTCTCCGAGATCACCCACAAGCGCCGCGTCTCCGCACTCGGCCCAGGTGGTCTGACCCGTGAGCGCGCGGGCTTCGAGGTTCGTGACGTACACCCGACCCACTACGGCCGCGTGTGCCCGATCGAAACCCCTGAAGGTCCGAACATCGGTCTGATCAACTCCCTGGCCACCTACGCCCGCACCAACAAGTACGGCTTCCTCGAAAGCCCGTACCGCGTGGTGAAGGAAGGTCTGGTCAGCGATGACATCGTCTTCCTGTCCGCGATCGAAGAAGCTGATCATGTGATCGCTCAGGCTTCGGCGACCCTGAACGAAAAGGGCGAGCTGATCGACGAACTGGTAGCCGTACGTCACCTGAACGAATTCACCGTGAAGGCGCCGGAAGACGTCACCCTCATGGACGTTTCGCCGAAGCAGGTCGTTTCCGTCGCTGCCTCGCTGATTCCGTTCCTCGAGCACGACGACGCCAACCGTGCACTCATGGGTTCGAACATGCAGCGTCAGGCTGTACCGACCCTGCGCGCCGACAAGCCGCTGGTAGGTACTGGCATGGAGCGCAACGTCGCCCGTGACTCCGGTGTCTGCGTGGTTGCCCGTCGTGGCGGCGTGATCGACTCGGTCGACGCCAGCCGTATCGTGGTCCGCGTGAACGACGACGAAGTCGAGACTGGCGAAGCCGGTGTCGACATCTACAACCTGACCAAGTACACCCGTTCGAACCAGAACACCTGCATCAACCAGCGTCCGCTGGTGCAGAAGGGTGACCAGGTTTCGCGCAGTGACATCCTGGCCGACGGCCCGTCCACCGACATGGGTGAACTGGCTCTGGGTCAGAACATGCGCGTAGCGTTCATGCCCTGGAACGGCTTCAACTTCGAAGACTCCATCTGCCTGTCCGAGCGCGTGGTCCAGGAAGATCGTTTCACCACGATCCACATCCAGGAACTGACTTGTGTTGCCCGTGACACCAAACTCGGCCCAGAGGAAATCACCGCGGACATCCCGAACGTGGGTGAGGCTGCGCTGAACAAGCTGGACGAAGCTGGCATCGTCTACGTCGGCGCCGAAGTGCAGGCTGGCGACATCCTGGTCGGTAAGGTCACCCCGAAAGGCGAGACCCAGCTGACTCCGGAAGAGAAGCTGCTGCGTGCGATCTTCGGTGAGAAGGCGTCCGACGTGAAAGACACCTCCCTGCGCGTGCCGACCGGCACCAAGGGTACCGTCATTGACGTACAGGTCTTCACCCGCGATGGCGTAGAGCGCGACAGCCGTGCCCTGTCCATCGAGAAGATGCAGCTGGACGAGATCCGCAAGGACCTGAACGAAGAGTTCCGCATCGTCGAAGGCGCAACCTTCGAACGTCTGCGTTCCGCTCTGGTCGGTTCCAAGGCCGACGGCGGTCCTGCCCTGAAGAAAGGCGCAGAGATCACCGACGAGTACCTGGACGGCCTCGAGCGCGGCCAGTGGTTCAAGCTGCGCATGGCGGAAGATGCTCTGAACGAGCAGCTGGAGAAGGCCCAGGCCTACATCAGCGACCGCCGTCAGATGCTGGACGACAAGTTCGAAGACAAGAAACGCAAGCTGCAGCAGGGCGATGACCTGGCGCCGGGCGTACTGAAGATCGTCAAGGTCTACCTCGCTATCAAGCGCCGCATCCAGCCGGGCGACAAGATGGCAGGCCGTCACGGTAACAAGGGTGTGGTCTCGGTGATCATGCCGGTCGAAGACATGCCGCACGACGTGCATGGCACTCCGGTCGACATCGTTCTGAACCCGCTGGGCGTACCGTCGCGTATGAACGTCGGTCAGATTCTCGAAACCCACCTGGGCCTCGCGGCCAAGGGCCTGGGCGAGAAGATCAACCGCATGCTCGAAGAGCAGCGCAAGATCGCTGAGCTGCGTGTGTTCCTGAACGAGATCTACAACGAGATCGGCGGCCGCCAGGAAAGCCTGGACGAGCTGAACGATAACGAGATCCTCGCTCTGGCCAACAACCTCAAGGGCGGCGTGCCCATGGCTACCCCGGTGTTCGACGGTGCCAAGGAGCGCGAGATCAAGGCCATGCTGAAGCTGGCCGATCTGCCGGAAAGCGGTCAGATGCGTCTGTATGACGGCCGCACCGGCAACCAGTTCGAGCGTACGACCACCGTTGGTTACATGTACATGCTCAAGCTGAACCACCTGGTCGATGACAAGATGCACGCACGTTCCACCGGCTCTTACAGCCTGGTTACCCAGCAGCCGCTGGGTGGTAAGGCGCAGTTCGGTGGCCAGCGTTTCGGGGAGATGGAGGTCTGGGCGCTGGAAGCCTACGGTGCCGCCTACACCCTGCAGGAAATGCTGACCGTGAAGTCGGACGACGTGAACGGCCGTACCAAGATGTACAAGAACATCGTGGACGGGGATCACCGCATGGAGGCCGGCATGCCCGAGTCCTTCAACGTGTTGATCAAAGAGATCCGCTCGCTCGGCATCGATATCGAACTGGAAACCGAATAACACGTGACGTCAGAACGGTGCGGCTGGTCAAGGCCGGTCGCACCGGGTCCGTGAGGAGGAAAGGCCTTGAAAGACTTGCTTAATCTGTTGAAAAACCAGGGTCAGATCGAAGAGTTCGATGCCATCCGTATTGGCCTGGCCTCGCCCGAGATGATTCGTTCCTGGTCCTTCGGCGAAGTCAAGAAGCCGGAGACCATCAACTACCGTACCTTCAAGCCGGAGCGCGATGGCCTGTTCTGCGCCAAGATCTTCGGCCCGGTGAAGGACTACGAGTGCCTGTGCGGTAAGTACAAGCGCCTGAAACACCGTGGTGTGATCTGCGAGAAGTGCGGCGTGGAAGTCGCGCTGGCCAAGGTGCGCCGCGAGCGCATGGGCCACATCGAACTGGCCTCGCCGGTCGCCCACATCTGGTTCCTGAAGTCCCTGCCGTCCCGTATCGGCCTGCTGCTGGACATGACCCTGCGTGACATCGAGCGCGTGCTCTACTTCGAGAGCTACGTGGTGATCGATCCGGGCATGACCACCCTCGAGAAGGGTCAGCTGCTGAACGACGAGCAGTACTTCGAAGCCCTCGAAGAGTTCGGTGACGACTTCGACGCCCGCATGGGTGCGGAAGCTGTTCGCGAGCTGCTCAACGCTATCGATCTGGAGCACGAGATTGGCCGCCTGCGCGAAGAGATTCCGCAGACCAACTCGGAAACCAAGATCAAGAAGCTGTCCAAGCGCCTGAAGCTGATGGAAGCCTTCCAGGGCTCCGGCAACCATCCCGAGTGGATGGTGCTGACCGTCCTGCCGGTGCTGCCGCCGGACCTGCGTCCGCTGGTTCCGCTGGATGGCGGCCGCTTCGCGACTTCGGATCTGAACGATCTGTATCGCCGCGTGATCAACCGTAACAACCGTCTGAAGCGCCTGCTCGACCTGGCCGCTCCGGACATCATCGTGCGCAACGAAAAGCGCATGCTGCAGGAAGCCGTCGACGCCCTGCTGGACAACGGCCGTCGCGGCCGTGCCATCACCGGCTCGAACAAGCGCCCGCTGAAGTCCCTGGCCGACATGATCAAGGGCAAGCAGGGTCGCTTCCGTCAGAACCTGCTCGGCAAGCGCGTGGACTACTCCGGCCGTTCGGTAATTACCGTAGGTCCGACCCTGCGCCTGCACCAGTGCGGTCTGCCGAAGAAAATGGCCCTGGAGCTGTTCAAGCCGTTCATCTTCGGCAAGCTGGAAGGTCGTGGCATGGCCACCACCATCAAGGCCGCCAAGAAGATGGTCGAGCGCGAGCTGCCGGAAGTGTGGGACGTTCTCGCTGAAGTCATCCGCGAACACCCCGTACTGCTGAACCGTGCGCCGACCCTGCACCGTCTGGGCATCCAGGCGTTCGAACCGGTACTGATCGAAGGTAAAGCCATCCAGCTGCACCCGCTGGTCTGCGCCGCGTACAACGCCGACTTCGACGGTGACCAGATGGCCGTGCACGTTCCGCTGACCCTTGAGGCTCAGCTGGAAGCACGCGCGCTGATGATGTCGACCAACAACATCCTGTCGCCCGCCAACGGCGAGCCGATCATCGTTCCGTCGCAGGACGTGGTAATGGGTCTGTACTACATGACCCGTGAAGCGATCAACGCGAAGGGCGAGGGCATGGCTTTCGCAGACCTGCAGGAAGTTGACCGCGCGTATCGCAGCGGCCAGGTGTCCCTGCACGCCCGCGTAAAAGTGCGCATCAACGAGAAGATCAAGAACGAAGACGGCAGCCTGACCGCCAACACTCGTATCGTTGATTCCACTGTTGGCCGTGCGCTGCTGTTCCAGGTTGTACCGGCAGGTCTGCCGTACGACGTGGTCAACCAGTCGATGAAGAAGAAGGCGATCTCCAAGCTGATCAACCACTGCTATCGCGTGGTGGGTCTGAAGGACACCGTCATCTTCGCTGACCAGCTGATGTACACCGGCTTCGCCTACTCGACCATCTCCGGTGTGTCGATCGGCGTGAACGACTTCGTCATCCCGGACGAAAAGGCTCGCATCATCGATGCCGCCACCGAGGAAGTGAAGGAGATCGAGAGCCAGTACGCCTCCGGCCTGGTAACCCAGGGCGAGAAGTACAACAAGGTGATCGACCTCTGGTCCAAGGCTAACGACGAAGTCTCCAAGGCGATGATGGCCAACCTCTCGAAAGAGAAGGTGACCGATCGCGAAGGCAAGCAGGTCGACCAGGAGTCCTTCAACTCCATGTACATGATGGCGGACTCCGGTGCGCGGGGTTCCGCGGCCCAGATCCGTCAGCTGGCCGGTATGCGTGGCCTGATGGCCAAGCCGGACGGCTCCATCATCGAGACCCCGATCACCGCGAACTTCCGTGAAGGCCTGAACGTACTCCAGTACTTCATCTCCACTCACGGTGCTCGTAAAGGTCTGGCGGATACCGCACTGAAGACCGCGAACTCCGGTTACCTGACCCGTCGTCTCGTCGACGTGGCCCAGGACCTGGTAGTGACCGAGATCGATTGCGGCACCGACCGTGGCCTGTTCATGTCCCCGCACATCGAAGGCGGCGACGTGGTTGAGCCGCTGGGTGAGCGTGTCCTCGGCCGCGTGATGGCTCGCGACGTACTCAAGCCGGGCAGCGACGACGTGATCGTCGAAGCCGGTACCCTGATCGACGAGAAGTGGGTCGATTTCCTCGAGCAGATGAGCGTCGACGAAGTCGTTGTGCGTTCGCCGATCACCTGCGAAACCCGTCACGGCATCTGCGCCATGTGCTACGGCCGCGATCTGGCCCGTGGTCACCGCGTGAACATCGGTGAGGCTGTCGGCGTTATCGCTGCCCAGTCGATCGGTGAGCCGGGTACCCAGCTGACCATGCGTACCTTCCACATCGGTGGTGCGGCCAGCCGTACTTCCGCCGTGGACAACGTACAGGTCAAGAACGGCGGCACCATTCGCCTGCACAACCTGAAGCACGTAGAGCGTGCCGACGGCGCCCTGGTAGCGGTTTCCCGTTCCGGTGAGCTGGCGGTAGCCGACGACTTCGGTCGTGAGCGCGAGCGCTACAAGCTGCCGTACGGTGCGGTGATTTCCGTGAAGGAAGGTGACAAGGTCGATCCGGGCGCCATCGTCGCCAAGTGGGACCCGCACACCCACCCGATCGTCACCGAGATGGACGGCACCGTGGCCTTCGTGGGCATGGAAGAGGGCATCACCATCAAGCGCCAGACCGACGAACTGACCGGTCTGACCAACATTGAAGTGATGGATCCGAAGGATCGTCCGGCTGCCGGCAAGGACATTCGTCCGGCCGTGAAGCTGATCGACGCCGCAGGCAAGGATCTGCTGCTGCCGGGTACCGACGTACCGGCCCAGTACTTCCTGCCGGCGAACGCCCTGGTCAACCTCAACGATGGCGCGAAAGTGCGTATCGGTGACGTTATCGCGCGTATCCCGCAGGAAACCTCGAAGACCCGCGACATCACCGGTGGTCTGCCGCGCGTTGCCGACCTGTTCGAAGCTCGTCGTCCGAAAGAGCCTTCGATCCTGGCGGAAATCAGCGGCACCATTTCCTTCGGCAAGGAAACCAAGGGCAAGCGCCGCCTGGTCATCACTCCCACCGACGGTAGCGATCCGTACGAGGAGCTGATTCCGAAGTGGCGTCACCTGAACGTGTTCGAAGGTGAACAGGTAAGCCGTGGTGAAGTGATCTCCGACGGCCCGAGCAACCCGCACGACATCCTCCGTCTGCTGGGTGTCAGCTCGCTGGCCAAGTACATCGTCAACGAGATCCAGGACGTTTACCGTCTGCAGGGCGTGAAGATCAACGACAAGCACATCGAGACCATTCTGCGCCAGATGCTGCGCAAGGTCGAAGTGGCCGAGTCGGGCGATTCCTCCTTCATCAAGGGCGACCAGGTCGAACTGGTTCACGTGCTGGAAGAGAACGAAGTGCTGGGCACCCAGGACAAGTTCCCGGCCAAGTACGAGCGCGTTCTGCTGGGTATCACCAAGGCCTCGCTGTCCACCGAGTCGTTCATCTCGGCGGCATCCTTCCAGGAGACCACCCGCGTCCTCACCGAGGCGGCGGTCACCGGCAAGCGCGACTTCCTGCGCGGCCTGAAGGAGAACGTGGTCGTGGGTCGTCTGATCCCGGCGGGTACCGGTCTGGCTTACCACAGCGAGCGCAAGCGTCAGCGCGAGCTCGGCAAACCGCAGCGTGTGAGCGCGAGCGAGGCCGAAGCAGCACTGGCCGAAGCGCTCAATCTGAGCGGTAACTAAGGCTCAAACAAAGCCCCGGTTGTCTTGACAACCGGGGCTTTGTCTTGACTGGAATCCGTAAGCTCTTTAGTATCTTGTACCCCGAAAATTGGCAGGGCGCTTGCTCTGCCCATTTTCGTTTTTAAGTGTCGTAAGACAATCAGTGGAGCTATAGATGGCAACTATCAACCAGCTGGTGCGCAAGCCGCGCAAGCGCCTGGTAGACAAGAGCGGCGTTCCTGCCCTGCAGAACTGCCCTCAGCGTCGCGGCGTATGCACCCGCGTATACACCACCACCCCGAAGAAGCCGAACTCCGCACTGCGTAAAGTGTGCCGTGTTCGCCTGACCAACGGTTTCGAGGTTTCCTCGTACATCGGCGGTGAAGGTCACAACCTGCAGGAACACAGCGTCGTGCTGATCCGTGGCGGTCGTGTAAAGGACCTTCCGGGTGTGCGTTACCACACCGTGCGCGGTTCGCTGGATACCTCCGGCGTTAAAGACCGTAAGCAGGGTCGTTCGAAGTACGGCGCGAAGCGTCCGAAGTAATTTTGTTTTCCTATTTGCTGAGTCGATAAGAGTAAGGTCGGGCATCGAGTCCCGGATTACCTGAAGACCGTTTGAGGGCTTATCAATGCCAAGACGTCGTGTAGCGGCCAAACGTGAGATCCTGGCCGATCCTAAATACGGAAGCCAGATTCTGGCGAAGTTCATGAACCACGTGATGGAGAGCGGCAAGAAAGCCGTTGCCGAGCGTATCGTTTACGGTGCTCTGGACAAGGTCAAAGAGCGCGGTAAAGGCGACCCCCTGGAACTCTTCGAAAAAGCACTCGACGCCATCGCTCCGCTGGTCGAAGTGAAGTCCCGCCGTGTCGGCGGTGCTACCTACCAGGTTCCGGTCGAAGTACGTCCGTCCCGTCGTAATGCACTGGCCATGCGCTGGCTGGTGGACTTCGCCCGCAAGCGTGGCGAGAAGTCCATGGCTCTGCGTCTCGCTGGCGAACTGATGGACGCCGCTGAAGGTAAAGGCGCCGCTGTCAAGAAGCGTGAAGACGTACACCGTATGGCCGAGGCCAACAAAGCGTTCTCGCACTACCGCTTCTAATTACGGCAACACTACTTCTGCGAGGGCTTTATGGCTCGTAACACAGCAATCAACCGCTACCGGAACATTGGTATCTGTGCCCACGTTGACGCGGGCAAGACCACCACCACCGAGCGGATCCTGTTCTACACAGGTCTCAGCCACAAGATGGGTGAGGTGCATGACGGCGCTGCCACTACCGACTGGATGGTGCAGGAGCAGGAGCGTGGTATCACCATCACCTCCGCTGCGATCACCACCTTCTGGGAAGGTTCGCGCGGCCAGTACGACAAGTACCGCGTAAACGTCATCGACACCCCCGGCCACGTAGACTTCACCATTGAAGTTGAGCGCTCCCTGCGCGTACTGGACGGCGCTGTCGTTGTGTTCTGCGGCACTTCCGGCGTTGAGCCGCAGTCCGAAACCGTATGGCGTCAAGCCAACAAGTACGGCGTTCCGCGTATCGTTTACGTGAACAAGATGGACCGCGCTGGCGCCAACTTCCTGCGCGTCGTCGGTCAGATCAAGAACCGCCTGGGTCACACCCCGGTTCCGGTTCAGCTGGCCATCGGTGCAGAAGATGACTTCCAGGGTCAGGTTGACCTGCTGAAGATGAAGGCCATCTACTGGAACGAAGACGACAAAGGCACTTCCTATCGCGAGGAAGAAATTCCCGCCGATATGGTCGAGCTGGCCACCGAGTGGCGCAACAACATGGTCGAGGCTGCTGCCGAAGCCAACGAAGAGCTGATGAACAAGTACCTGGAAGAGGGTGAGCTGTCGATCGAAGAGATCAAGGCTGGCCTGCGTCTGCGTACCATCGCCTGCGAAATCGTACCGGCTGTCTGCGGCTCCTCGTTCAAGAACAAGGGCGTGCCCCTGGTTCTCGACGCCGTGATCGACTTCCTGCCTGCTCCGACCGAGATCCCTGCTATCCAGGGTATCCACCCGGATCACATTGACGACGGCGACGAAGCTCCGAAGGACGATCGTCCTGCCGACGACAATGCTCCGTTCTCGGCTCTGGCATTCAAGATCGCCACCGACCCGTTCGTAGGTACTCTGACCTTCGTTCGCGTCTACTCGGGCGTTCTGGAGTCTGGTAACTCCGTTATCAACTCCGTGAAAGGCAAGAAAGAGCGCGTTGGTCGTATGGTGCAGATGCACGCGAACCAGCGTGACGAGATCAAAGAAGTACGCGCTGGTGACATCGCTGCTCTGATCGGCATGAAGGACGTCACCACCGGTGACACCCTGTGCGACATCGAGAAGCCGATCATCCTCGAGCGTATGGACTTCCCGGAGCCGGTAATCTCGGTAGCTGTTGAGCCGAAGACCAAGGCTGACCAGGAGAAGATGGGCATTGCCCTCGGCAAGCTGGCTCAGGAAGACCCGTCGTTCCGCGTCAAGACCGACGAAGAAACCGGCCAGACCATCATCTCCGGTATGGGTGAGCTGCACCTGGACATCCTCGTCGACCGCATGAAGCGTGAATTCGGCGTTGAGGCGAACATCGGCAAGCCGCAGGTTTCGTACCGCGAAACCATCTCGAAGGACAACATCGAGATCGAAGGCAAGTTCGTTCGTCAGTCCGGTGGTCGTGGTCAGTTCGGTCACTGCTGGATTCGTTTCTCGACTCCGGACGTGGACGACAAGGGCAACATCACTGAAGGCCTGGTCTTCACCAACGAAGTCGTGGGCGGTGTGGTTCCGAAGGAATACATCCCGGCCATCCAGAAGGGCATCGAAGAGCAGATGAAGAACGGCGTTGTTGCCGGCTATCCGCTGATCGGCCTGAAGGCGACCGTCTTCGATGGTTCCTACCACGACGTCGACTCCAACGAGATGGCGTTCAAGATCGCTGCTTCCATGGCGACCAAGCAGCTGGCCCAGAAGGGCGGCGGCAAGGTTCTGGAGCCGATCATGAAGGTGGAAGTGGTGACTCCTGAGGACTACATGGGTGACGTGATGGGTGACCTGAACCGTCGTCGTGGTCTGATTCAGGGGATGGAAGACTCGGTTTCCGGTAAGGTTATCCGTGCCGAGGTTCCGCTGGGCGAGATGTTCGGTTATGCAACCGACGTGCGTTCCATGTCCCAGGGTCGCGCTAGCTACTCCATGGAATTCTCCAAGTATGCTGAAGCTCCGGCGAACGTCGTCGAAGCTCTGGCCAAAAAACAAGCTTGATTCAGCTCTTTTAGTAAGAGGTTACTCTCGTGGCTAAAGAAAAATTTGAACGTAACAAACCGCACGTCAACGTCGGCACCATCGGTCACGTTGACCACGGCAAAACCACTCTGACCGCTGCTCTGACCAAGGTCTGCTCCGAGACCTGGGGCGGTTCCGCTCGCGCTTTCGATCAGATCGACAACGCGCCGGAAGAGAAGGCTCGTGGTATCACCATCAACACCTCTCACGTTGAATACGACTCGCCGGTACGCCACTACGCTCACGTAGACTGCCCGGGCCACGCCGACTACGTGAAGAACATGATCACCGGTGCTGCCCAGATGGACGGCGCGATCCTGGTTTGCTCCGCTGCTGACGGCCCCATGCCGCAGACCCGCGAGCACATCCTGCTGTCCCGTCAGGTAGGCGTTCCTTACATTGTCGTGTTCCTGAACAAGGCCGACATGGTTGACGACGCTGAGCTGCTGGAACTGGTCGAAATGGAAGTTCGCGATCTGCTGAACACCTACGACTTCCCGGGCGACGACACTCCGATCGTGATCGGTTCCGCTCTGATGGCTCTGAACGGCCAGGACGACAACGAGATGGGCGTTTCCGCCGTGCGCAAGCTGGTAGAAACTCTGGACTCGTACATTCCTGAGCCCGAGCGCGCCATCGACAAGCCGTTCCTGATGCCGATCGAAGACGTATTCTCGATCTCCGGCCGTGGCACCGTGGTAACTGGCCGTGTTGAGCGTGGCATCGTCAAGATCCAGGAAGAAGTGGAAATCGTCGGTATCAAGGCGACCACCAAAACTACCTGCACCGGCGTTGAAATGTTCCGCAAGCTGCTCGACGAAGGTCGTGCTGGTGAGAACGTCGGCGTTCTGCTGCGTGGCACCAAGCGTGAAGACGTAGAGCGTGGCCAGGTTCTGGCCAAGCCGGGCACCATCAAGCCGCACACCAAGTTCGAGTGCGAAGTGTACGTGCTGTCCAAGGAAGAAGGTGGTCGTCACACTCCGTTCTTCAAAGGCTACCGCCCGCAGTTCTACTTCCGTACCACCGACGTAACCGGCAACTGCGAACTGCCGGAAGGCGTTGAGATGGTAATGCCGGGCGACAACGTGAAAATGGTTGTCACCCTGATCGCTCCGATCGCCATGGAAGATGGCCTGCGCTTCGCGATTCGCGAAGGCGGCCGTACCGTTGGCGCCGGCGTGGTTGCCAAGATCATCGAGTAATCGCTGATCCGCTCCAGAAAAAGGGACCCTTCGGGGTCCCTTTTTCGTTGAGTTGGTTAAATATTGACACCCTCCAGGCGCATCCGTACAATTGCGCCTCCTTTTAACGGGCGGAGTCCGTCCGTTGGGAATGGCAACTTGGAGTCTGAGGTCAAATGCAAAATCAACAAATCCGTATTCGGTTGAAGGCTTTTGATCACCGCCTGATCGACCAATCTACCCAGGAAATCGTGGAAACCGCGAAACGTACTGGCGCTCAGGTGCGTGGTCCGATTCCTCTGCCGACCCGCAAGGAACGTTACACCGTGCTGATTTCCCCGCACGTCAACAAGGACGCTCGTGACCAGTACGAAATTCGTACCCACAAGCGTGTTCTCGACATCGTTCAGCCGACCGACAAAACCGTCGACGCGCTGATGAAGCTCGACCTTGCTGCTGGCGTCGAAGTACAGATCAGCCTCGGCTAATGCCCTCGGCATTGGTCGTGTAACGCTCTGAAATGGGCGGCCATAGCGGGTGAAAGCCCCGTACACTAAAGAGGTTCTAAAGATGACAATTGGTGTTGTCGGTCGTAAGTGCGGCATGACCCGCATCTTCACCGAAGATGGTGTCTCTATTCCGGTCACGGTCATTGAGGTCGAGCCGAATCGCGTCACCCAGTTCAAAAACGAAGAAAGCGATGGCTATCGCGCTGTGCAGGTAACTGCTGGCGAGCGTCGTGCTTCTCGCGTGACCAAGGCGCAAGCCGGTCACTTTGCCAAGGCGAATGTCGCCGCCGGTCGCGGCGTGTGGGAATTCCGTCTGGGCGAAGAGGAGTTCAAGGCAGGCGATTCCATCTCTGTCGACCTGTTCCAGGCCGGTCAGCTGGTAGACGTTACTGGCGAGTCCAAAGGTAAAGGCTTTGCCGGTACCATCAAGCGCTGGAACTTCCGTGGTCAAGATAACACCCACGGTAACTCCGTTTCCCACCGCGTCCCGGGTTCCATCGGCCAGTGCCAGACTCCTGGTCGAGTGTTCAAGGGCAAAAAAATGTCGGGCCACATGGGTGCTGAGCGTGTAACCGTTCAATCCCTTGAGGTCGTGCGTGTCGATGCAGAGCGCAATCTGCTGCTGGTCAAAGGTGCCGTTCCCGGCGCTACCGGTGGTGATGTGCTGGTGCGTCCGGCAGCCAAGGCTCGCGGTTAAGAGAGGAAGCTGAGATGCAACTGAATGTAAATGGCGCTCAGGCGATCGAGGTTTCCGAGCGTACTTTTGGTAGCGAATTCAACGAGACCCTGGTTCACCAGGCAGTCGTCGCCTACATGGCTGGCGGTCGTCAGGGCACCAAGGCTCAGAAAACTCGTTCCGAAGTCTCCGGTGGTGGCAAGAAGCCGTGGCGTCAGAAGGGCACTGGTCGTGCTCGTGCTGGCACCATCCGTAGCCCCATCTGGCGTGGCGGCGGCGCGACCTTCGCGGCCAAGCCCCAGGATCACTCCCAGAAGCTCAACAAGAAGATGTACCGCGCTGCTCTGCGCTCCATCCTCTCTGAGCTGGTTCGTCTGGACCGTCTGGTTGTCGTTGCCGACTTCGCTGTCGACGCACCGAAGACCAAAGGTCTGGTCAGCAAGCTGGAAGGCCTGGGCCTGAAAGATGTACTGATCGTCACCGAAGGCGTCGATGAGAACCTGTACCTGGCAGCTCGCAACCTGGCCCACGTCGATGTACGTGACGTCCAGGCTTCCGATCCGGTCAGCCTCATCGCCTACGACAAGGTGCTGGTCACCGTGTCCGCCGTGAAGAAGTTCGAGGAGCTGCTGGCATGAACCAGGAACGCGTATTCAAAGTGCTGCTGGGCCCGCATATCTCCGAGAAGGCCACTGGCCTGGCGGACGGCAACAGCCAATTCGTTTTCAAGGTTGCCACTGATGCAACCAAGCTGGAAATCAAGAAGGCCGTAGAAAGCCTGTTCGGCGTGAAAGTACGTCGCGTCACCACCCTGAACGTTCAGGGCAAGACCAAGCGTACCGTTCGCGGCCTGGGCAAGCGTAACGACTGGAAAAAAGCGTACATCGCTCTCCAGCCGGGCCAGGATCTCGATTTCGCAGCTGGCGCTGAGTAAAGGGGTGCATCATGGCAATCGTTAAATGCAAACCGACTTCCGCTGGTCGTCGTTTCGTCGTCAAGGTAGTGAACCAGGACCTGCACAAAGGTGCTCCGTTCGCTCCCCTGCTCGAGAAGAAGTCCAAGTCGGGCGGCCGTAACAACAACGGTCGCATCACCACCCGTCATATCGGTGGTGGTCACAAGCAGCACTATCGTCTGGTCGACTTCCGTCGCAACAAGGATGGCATTCCTGCCATCGTTGAGCGCGTCGAATACGATCCGAACCGTACTGCTCACATCGCTCTGCTGAAATACGCGGACGGCGAGCGCCGTTACATCATCGCCCCCAAAGGCGTGGTGGCTGGCGATCAACTGATCTCCGGTATCGGCGCTCCGATCAAGGCCGGCAACAACATGCCGCTGCGCAACATCCCGGTTGGTAGCACCATCCACGGTATCGAACTGAAGCCTGGCAAAGGCGCTCAGATCGCTCGCTCCGCTGGCGCTTCGGCTCAGCTGGTTGCCCGTGAAGGTGCATACGTAACCGTACGTCTGCGTTCCGGTGAGATGCGTAAAGTCCTGGCTGACTGCCGTGCGACCCTGGGTGAAGTCTCGAACTCCGAGCACAGCCTGCGTTCGCTGGGTAAAGCCGGTGCCAAACGCTGGCGTGGCGTTCGCCCGACCGTTCGTGGTGTTGCCATGAACCCGGTCGACCACCCGCATGGTGGTGGTGAAGGTCGTACCTCTGCTGGTCGTCATCCGGTATCGCCGTGGGGTCTTCAGACCAAGGGTAAGAAGACTCGCGCGAACAAGCGTACCGACAACATGATCGTCCGTCGCCGCAAGTAAATAGAGGGATACGACAGTGCCACGTTCTCTGAAAAAAGGTCCTTTTATCGATCTTCACCTGCTGAAGAAGATCGAAGTGGCGGTAGAAAAGAACGACCGCAAGCCGATCAAGACCTGGTCGCGCCGTTCTATGATCATGCCGCACATGGTTGGTCTGACCATCGCTGTCCACAACGGCCGTCAACACGTGCCGGTTCTGGTCAACGAAGACATGGTCGGTCACAAACTCGGCGAGTTCGCTGCTACCCGCACTTATCGTGGGCACGCTGCGGACAAGAAAGCCAAGCGTTAAGGGGTAAGGAAGATGGAAGTAGCCGCTAAGCTCTCGGGCGCTCGTATCTCCGCCCAGAAAGCCCGCTTGGTCGCCGACCAGATCCGCGGGAAGAAGGTGGGCGACGCGCTCAACCTCCTGGCTTTCAGCAACAAGAAAGCCGCCGAGATCATGAAGAAAGTGCTGGAGTCGGCCGTTGCCAACGCCGAGCACAACGAAGGCGCCGATGTAGACGATCTCAAAGTCTCCACCGTCTTCGTCAACGAAGGTCGTTCGCTCAAGCGCATCATGCCGCGTGCCAAAGGCCGTGCTGATCGCATCGTCAAGCGGTCTTGCCATATCACTGTCAAGGTTGCGGACAAGTAACGGAGTCGATCAGATGGGTCAGAAAGTACATCCCAATGGCATCCGCCTGGGTATCGTCAAGGAGCACACCTCCGTTTGGTACGCAGATAAGCGCACTTACGCCGATTATCTGTTCGCCGACCTGAAGGTACGTGAGTATCTCCAAGACAAACTAAAAAGCGCGTCCGTAAGCCGTATCGACATCCATCGTCCGGCTCAGACTGCACGTATCACCATCCACACCGCTCGTCCCGGCATCGTGATCGGCAAGAAAGGTGAAGATGTTGAGAAGCTGCGTCAGGACCTGACCAAGCAAATGGGTGTGCCGGTGCACATCAACATCGAAGAGATCCGCAAGCCGGAACTCGACGGTATGCTGGTTGCGCAGAGCGTAGCTCAGCAGCTGGAGCGTCGCGTTATGTTCCGTCGCGCCATGAAGCGCGCTGTACAGAACGCCATGCGCATTGGTGCCAAAGGCATCAAGATCCAGGTAAGCGGTCGTCTGGGCGGCGCTGAAATCGCCCGTACCGAGTGGTATCGCGAAGGTCGTGTGCCCCTGCACACCCTGCGTGCCGACATCGACTATGCAACCTACGAAGCGCACACCACCTACGGTGTGATCGGTGTGAAGGTTTGGATCTTCAAAGGCGAGGTCATTGGTGGCCGCCAGGAAGAGCTGAAGCCTGTAGCGCCCGCTCCTCGTAAAAAAGCTGCTAAGTAAGGAGTACGCAAATGCTGCAACCTAAGCGTACGAAGTTCCGCAAGCAAATGACCGGTCACAACCGTGGCCTGGCTCATCGCGGTTCCAAAGTCAGCTTCGGCGAGTTCGCCCTCAAGGCAACCAGCCGCGGCCGTCTCACCGCGCGTCAGATCGAGTCCGCACGTCGTGCGCTGACCCGTCACGTTAAACGTGGCGGCAAGATCTGGATTCGCGTATTCCCCGACAAGCCTGTTACCAAGAAGCCCCTGGAAGTACGTATGGGTAAAGGTAAGGGCGGCGTCGAGTACTGGGTAGCCCAGATTCAACCGGGCAAGGTCCTGTACGAGATCGAGGGTGTATCCGAAGAGCTGGCGCGTGAGGCATTCGCCCTGGCTGCTGCAAAGCTGCCGCTCGCCACCTCCTTTGTTAAGCGGACGGTGATGTGATGAAAGCGAATGAACTTCGTGAAAAATCCGTTGAGCAGCTGAACGAGCAACTGCTCGGCCTGCTGCGCGACCAGTTCAATCTGCGCATGCAGAAAGCAACTGGCCAGTTGGGGCAGTCTCACCTGCTCTCGCAGGTTAAGCGCGATATCGCTCGCGTGAAAACTGTGCTCAACCAGCAAGCAGGTAAGTAATCATGGCTGAAGCTCAGAAAACCGTCCGTACGCTGACTGGCCGCGTCGTCAGCGACAAGATGGACAAGACCGTCACCGTTCTGATCGAGCGCCGCGTAAAGCACCCGATCTACGGCAAATACGTGAAGCGTTCGACCAAGCTGCACGCCCACGACGAAACCAATCAGTGCCGCATTGGTGACCTGGTCACCATTCGCGAGACCCGTCCTCTGGCCAAGACCAAGGCCTGGACTCTGGTTGACATCGTCGAGCGCGCGGTTGAAGTCTAAGGATCGGAGATAGAAGATGATTCAGACTCAATCCATGCTCGAAGTCGCTGACAACAGCGGCGCGCGTCGCGTAATGTGCATCAAGGTGCTCGGCGGTTCCCACCGCCGTTACGCCGGCATTGGCGACATCATCAAGGTCACCGTCAAGGAAGCAATTCCGCGTGGCAAGGTGAAGAAGGGCCAGGTAATGACTGCCGTGGTCGTTCGCACCAAGCACGGCGTACGTCGTACCGACGGTTCCATCATTCGCTTCGACGGCAACGCCGCCGTCCTGCTGAACAACAAGCAGGAGCCGATCGGCACCCGTATCTTCGGGCCGGTGACTCGTGAACTTCGTACCGAGAAGTTCATGAAGATCGTCTCCCTTGCCCCTGAAGTGCTGTAAGGAGTAGCCGTCATGCAAAAAATTCGTCGTGACGACGAAGTCATCGTCATTGCCGGCAAGGACAAGGGCAAGCGTGGCAAAGTGATCAAGGTTCTGGCTGATGACCGTCTGGTCGTTGGCGGTGTGAACCTGGTCAAGCGCCACACCAAGCCCAACCCCATGCTCAACCAGCAAGGCGGGATCGTCGAGAAGGAGGCGCCTCTGCACGTCTCCAACGTCGCCATCTTCAACGCTGAAACCAACAAGGCTGACCGCGTTGGTTTCAAAGTCGAAGACGGCAAGAAGATTCGTGTCTTCAAGTCGACCCAGAAACCGGTTCAGGCTTGAGGGAGCTAGGTAGATCACCATGGCACGATTGAAAGAAATTTATCGGAAGGAAATCGCTCCCAAGCTGAAGCAAGAGCTTCAACTGGCGAACGTGATGGAAGTTCCGCGCGTTACCAAAATCACCCTGAACATGGGTCTTGGCGAAGCTGTCGGCGACAAGAAAGTCATCGAGAGCGCCGTAGCTGATCTGGAAAAGATCGCGGGTCAGAAGCCGGTTGTGACTTACGCTCGTAAGTCCATCGCTGGTTTCAAGATTCGTGAAGGCTGGCCGATCGGCGTGAAAGTCACCCTGCGTGGCGATCGCATGTACGAGTTCCTGGACCGTCTGCTGTCGATCTCTCTGCCGCGCGTTCGTGACTTCCGCGGTCTGAACGCCAAGTCCTTCGACGGCCGTGGCAACTACAGCATGGGCGTCAAAGAGCAGATCATCTTCCCGGAAATCGATTACGACAAGATCGATGCCCTCCGCGGTATGGATATCACTCTGACCACCACCGCGCGTTCGGATGATGAGGGTCGTGCACTGCTGCGCGCCTTCAAATTCCCGTTCCGCAACTGATTGGAGTAGGACCATGGCTAAAGAGAGCATGAAGAACCGTGAGCTGAAGCGTCAGCAAACGGTAGCCAAGTACGCCAAAAAGCGTGCCGAGCTGAAAGCGATCATCGCTAATCCGAGCACTTCCGCAGAAGACCGTTGGAATGCCCAGGTCGCCCTTCAGAAGCAACCGCGTGACGCGAGCGCCAGCCGCCTGCGTAACCGTTGCCGCCTGACCGGTCGTCCGCACGGTTACTACCGCAAGTTCGGCCTGAGCCGTAACAAGCTGCGTGAAGCAGCAATGCGCGGTGACGTACCGGGCCTGGTGAAAGCCAGCTGGTAAGTGCTAGACGGGGTCGGCAACGACTCCGTTGATCGCTTTGCGAAGCAAGCCCCCATGTGGGGCTTGATTCGTTTTTAAGCGATCTCTAGAATACCCGGCTCCCCCGAGTCCGGGTTTTAGTTCGTCCGGCGTTTTGAGGGCGAGTTGTGAAGTTGAAGGCTTATCTTTTGTATCAGGAGCATTAAGCCCATGAGTATGCAGGACCCGTTAGCAGACATGCTAACTCGCATCCGTAATGCCCAGATGGCTGAGAAGACCGTCGTGAGCATGCCGTCTTCCAAGCTGAAAGCGGCAGTCGCCAAAGTCCTCAAGGACGAAGGCTATATTGCGGATTTCCAAGTCACCGCCGAGGCCAAGCCTCTGCTGTCGATCGAGCTGAAGTACTTCGAAGGCAAGCCTGTCATCGAGGAAGTGAAGCGAATCAGCCGTCCTGGCCTGCGCCAGTACAAATCCGTAGACCAGCTGCCGAAAGTTCGTGGCGGCCTGGGCGTTTCGATCGTCTCCACCAACAAAGGTGTGATGACTGACCGTGCTGCCCGTGCCGCTGGCGTCGGTGGCGAAGTGCTCTGCACTGTGTTCTAAGGGGAATCAGCATGTCTCGCGTTGCTAAGAACCCCGTCATTCTGCCCGCTGGCGTTGAAATCAAGCTGGCTGGTCAGGAACTTTCGATCAAGGGTGCCAAAGGCGCTCTCGAGCTGAAAGTACATCCGTCCGTCGAAGTCATTCAGGACAACGGTGAGCTGCGTTTCGCTGCGCGTAACGGCGACCAGCAGACCCGTGCCATGGCCGGTACTACCCGTGCTCTGGTCAACAACATGGTAATCGGCGTCAGCCAGGGCTTCGAGCGCAAGCTCCAGCTGGTTGGTGTTGGTTACAAGGCGCAGGCCAAAGGCCAAGTGCTGTCCCTGGCTCTCGGCTTCTCCCACCCGGTTGATTACGAACTGCCTGCCGGCATCGTCGCGGAAACCCCCAGCCAGACCGACATCCTGATCAAGGGTATCGACAAGCAGCTGGTCGGCCAGGTTGCCGCGGAAATCCGCGACTTCCGTCCGCCGGAGCCGTACAAAGGCAAGGGCGTGCGTTACGCCGACGAAGTCGTCCTTCGTAAAGAAGCCAAGAAGAAGTAGGGCATAGCAAATGAGCGTCAAGAAAGAAACCCGTCTGCGCCGCGCTCGCAAGGCTCGCCTGAAGATGCGCGAACTGGAAGCCGTACGCCTCTGCGTGTACCGCTCCTCCCAGCACATCTACGCCCAGGTCATTGCAGCCGACGGCGGCAAGGTCCTGGCCAGCGCCTCGACCCTGGACAAAGAACTGCGCGAAGCTGCCACCGGCAACGTCGACGCAGCCAAGAAAGTTGGTCAACTGGTCGCGGAACGCGCCAAGGCTGCCGGCGTCACTCAGGTGGCGTTCGACCGTTCTGGCTTCAAGTACCACGGTCGTATCAAGGCCCTGGCTGATGCCGCTCGTGAAGGCGGTCTGGAGTTCTAAGTTATGGCAAACAACGATCAAAAGCGCGACGAAGGCTACATCGAGAAGCTGGTTCAAGTGAACCGCGTCGCCAAAACCGTAAAAGGTGGCCGTATCTTCGCCTTCACCGCGCTGACCGTGGTTGGCGATGGCAAGGGCCGTGTTGGCTTCGGTCGTGGCAAGGCGCGTGAAGTGCCCGCTGCTATCCAGAAGGCAATGGAAGCTGCTCGCCGCAACATGATCCAGGTTGATCTGAACGGCACCACCCTGCAGTACCCGACCAAGTCCGCCCATGGCGCCTCCAAGGTGTACATGCAGCCGGCTTCCGAAGGTACCGGCATCATCGCCGGCGGCGCCATGCGCGCTGTCCTGGAAGTTGCTGGTGTGCAGAACGTTCTGGCGAAGTGCTACGGCTCCACCAACCCGGTGAACGTGGTCTACGCAACCTTCAAGGGCCTGAAGAACATGCAGTCCCCTGAGTCGGTAGCGGCCAAGCGTGGCAAGAGCGTCGAGGAGATTCTCTAACCATGGCAACTGTCAAAGTTACCCTGATCAAGAGCCTGAACGGCCGTCTGGCCAATCACAAGGCTTGCGTCAAAGGCCTCGGCCTGCGTCGCATTAATCACACCGTCGAAGTTCAGGACACTCCTGAAAACCGCGGCATGATTAACAAGGCCTACTACCTGCTGCGTGTGGAGGGTTAATCCATGCAACTGAACGATCTGCGTTCCGCGCCGGGTGCCCGTCGCGAAAAGCACCGTCCGGGCCGTGGCATCGGTAGCGGTCTGGGCAAGACTGGTGGCCGTGGTCACAAAGGTCAAACCTCCCGCTCCGGTGGCTCCATCGCTCCGGGCTTCGAGGGTGGTCAGCAACCGCTGCACCGTCGTCTGCCGAAGTTCGGCTTCAACTCGCTGAAAGCCATGGATCGCGCAGAAGTGCGCACTTCCGAACTGGCCAAGGTCGAGGGTGATGTCGTAACCGTGCAATCCCTGAAGGATGCCAACGTGATTAACCAGAACGTACAGCGTGTGAAAGTCATGCTGTCGGGCGAAGTTACTCGCGCAGTCACCCTGAAAGGCATCGGCGCCACCAAGGGCGCTCGTGCGGCTATCGAAGCAGCTGGCGGCAAAATCGAGGACTAAATGGCTAAGCAAGGTGCTCTCTCTGCGCTGAGCAACGGTGGTGGTTTGTCCGAGCTCTGGGCACGTCTGCGTTTCCTGTTCCTGGCGATCATCGTCTATCGGATCGGTGCGCATATCCCAGTCCCGGGCATCAACCCCGATCGCTTGGCGGCACTGTTCCGGCAGAACGAGGGGACCATTCTTAGCCTCTTCAACATGTTTTCCGGCGGCGCGCTGGAGCGCATGAGTATTTTTGCACTGGGGATCATGCCGTACATCTCGGCATCGATCATCATGCAGCTCATGACCGCTATCAGCCCGCAGCTGGAGCAGTTGAAGAAAGAGGGTGAGTCTGGGCGTCGTAAGATCAGCCAGTACACCCGCTACGCAACTCTCGTCCTGGCACTCGTCCAGGCCATTGGCATGTCCATTGGTCTGGGTAGCCAGGGCGTGGCCTTCTCCAACGACTTCGGCTTCTACTTCGTGTCGGTCACCACCTTCGTGGCGGGTGCACTGTTCATGATGTGGCTGGGTGAGCAGATCACCGAGCGGGGTGTCGGCAACGGCATCTCCATGCTGATCTTCTCCGGTATCGTCGCAGGCCTGCCCCGAGCAATCGGTCAGTCCTTCGAGTCCGCGCGTCAAGGTGACATCAACATCTTCGCCCTGATCGCCATCGGCCTCCTGGCTGTGGCAATCATCGCGTTCGTGGTGTTCATCGAGCGGGGTCAGCGCCGTATCGCCGTGCATTACGCCAAGCGCCAGCAAGGTCGCAAGGTGTTTGCCGCCCAAACGAGCCATCTGCCGCTGAAAGTGAACATGGCGGGTGTAATCCCCGCGATTTTCGCCAGCAGCATTCTGCTGTTCCCGGCATCCCTGGGTGCCTGGTTCGGTCAGTCGGAAGGCCTGGGTTGGCTGCAGGACGTCGCGCAAGCGATCGCTCCTGGTCAGCCGCTGAACATTCTGCTGTTTAGTGCAGGGATCGTTTTCTTCTGCTTCTTCTACACAGCGCTGATGTTCAACCCGAAGGACGTGGCGGAAAACCTCAAGAAGTCCGGTGCATTTATTCCGGGTATTCGTCCGGGCGAACAGTCGGCTCGCTACATTGATGGCGTTCTGACCCGTTTGACCATGTTCGGTGCCCTGTACATGACGGCTGTGTGCCTGCTGCCCCAGTTCCTGGTCGTAGCTGCCCACGTACCGTTCTACCTTGGCGGGACCTCGTTGCTGATCGTGGTCGTGGTTGTGATGGACTTTATGGCTCAAGTACAATCGCACCTCGTTTCGCACCAGTACGAATCCCTCATGAAGAAAGCCAACCTGAAGGGCTATGGCAGCGGTCTGCTGCGCTGACCCGTAAGGTTCGAGGAGTCACTGATGAAAGTTCGTGCATCGGTTAAGAAGCTGTGCCGTAACTGCAAGATCGTCCGTCGCGAAGGCGTCGTTCGTGTGATCTGCAGCTCGGAGCCGCGTCACAAGCAGCGCCAAGGCTGAGTGTGAACCACGCGTTATAACCCGGCAGCTAGTGTGCTGCCGGGTTGATTATTTGTTTTTACAGCGCTAATATCCGCGCCCTTTCTTGGCTCCCTGGGCGCCGGGTAGCTGTCAATTGGAGTTTTTCTGAATGGCCCGTATTGCAGGCGTAAACATTCCGGATAACAAGCACACTGTTATCTCGCTGACCTACATCTATGGTGTTGGTCGCACTACCGCACAGAGCATCTGTGCAGCCACCGGCATCAGCCCGGCTGTAAAGATCAAAGAGCTGAGCGAAGAGCAGATTGATTCGCTGCGTACCGAGGTGGCCAAGCTGACCACCGAAGGTGACCTGCGTCGCGAAATCAACATGAACATCAAGCGTCTGATGGACCTCGGTTGCTACCGCGGTCTGCGTCATCGTCGTGGTCTGCCGGTTCGCGGTCAGCGCACCAAGACCAACGCGCGCACCCGTAAGGGCCCGCGTAAGCCGATCCGCAAGTAATCGCTTAGGAATCTAGTCATGGCAAAACCTGCTGCTCGTCCTCGCAAGAAAGTCAAAAAGACGGTGGTCGACGGGATCGCGCATATCCACGCATCCTTCAACAACACCATCGTTACCATCACTGATCGTCAGGGCAACGCTCTGTCCTGGGCTACCTCCGGTGGTTCGGGCTTCCGTGGCTCGCGTAAGAGCACCCCGTTCGCTGCCCAGGTAGCGGCCGAGCGTGCCGGCCAGGCTGCTCTGGAATACGGTCTGAAGAACCTTGACGTCAACGTCAAAGGCCCGGGCCCGGGTCGCGAGTCGGCTGTTCGTGCGCTGAATGCCTGCGGTTACAAGATCGCCAGCATCACCGACGTAACCCCGATCCCGCATAACGGCTGCCGTCCGCCGAAAAAGCGTCGCGTGTAATAGGAGACAGTGAGAAATGGCTCGTTACATTGGTCCCAAGTGCAAACTGTCCCGCCGCGAAGGCACTGATCTTTTCCTGAAGAGCGGCGTTCGTGCCCTCGACTCGAAATGCAAGGCAGAACAAGTTCCCGGTCAGCACGGCCAGCGCCGTGGTCGCCTGTCCGACTACGGTCTGCAGCTGCGCGAGAAGCAAAAAGTTCGTCGTATCTACGGCGTCCTCGAGCGTCAATTCCGTGGCTACTATCAGGAAGCGTCCCGCCGCAAGGGCTCCACGGGTGAAAACCTGCTGCAGCTGCTTGAGTGCCGTCTGGACAACGTCGTCTACCGTATGGGCTTCGGTTCCACTCGTTCCGAATCCCGTCAGCTGGTGTCTCACAAGACCATCAGCGTCAACGGTCAGACCGTAAACGTACCGTCCTACCAGGTCAAAGCTGGTGACGTGGTTGCTGTTCGCGAGAAATCGAAGAACCAGCTGCGTATCGCCCAAGCTCTGGACCTGTGCGCCCAGCGCGGTCGCGTTGAGTGGGTCGAAGTGGACTCCGACAAGAAAGCTGGCACCTTCAAAAGTGTCCCGGCTCGTGCCGATCTGTCCGCCGACATCAACGAAAACCTGATTGTCGAGCTCTACTCCAAGTAAGGGCTAGAAAATAGGTGCATCCATGCAGAGTTCGGTAAATGAGTTCCTGACCCCCCGCCACATCGATGTGCAGGTGGTCAGCCAAACCCGCGCCAAGATCACTCTCGAGCCTCTCGAGCGTGGTTTCGGCCATACCCTGGGCAACGCGCTGCGTCGCATCCTGTTGTCCTCCATGCCTGGCTGTGCGGTAGTCGAGGCCGAGATCGACGGTGTACTCCACGAGTACTCCGCCATCGAAGGTGTGCAGGAAGATGTCATCGAGATCCTGCTCAACCTGAAAGGCCTGGCTATCAAGCTGCACGGTCGTGACGAAGTGACGCTGACCCTGGCGAAAAAGGGCTCGGGTGTGGTGACCGCTGCCGATATTCAGCTGGATCATGATGTCGAGATCGTCAACGGTGACCATGTTATCGCCCACCTGGCCGATAACGGCGCGCTGAACATGAAGCTGAAAGTCGCTCGTGGCCGTGGCTACGAGCCGGCTGATGCCCGTTCGAGCGATGAAGACGAAAGCCGTAGCATTGGCCGTCTTCAGCTCGACGCCTCGTTCAGCCCCGTACGTCGTGTTGCCTACGTGGTCGAGAACGCCCGTGTCGAACAGCGTACCAACCTGGACAAGCTGGTCCTCGATCTGGAAACCAACGGCACCCTGGACCCTGAAGAGGCTATCCGTCGCGCCGCTACCATCCTGCAACAGCAGCTGGCAGCGTTCGTGGACCTCAAAGGCGACAGCGAGCCTGTTGTTGAAGAGCAGGAAGACGAGATCGATCCGATCCTGCTGCGTCCGGTCGATGACCTTGAGCTGACCGTCCGTTCGGCCAACTGCCTGAAGGCAGAGAACATCTACTACATCGGTGACCTGATTCAGCGCACCGAAGTAGAGCTGCTCAAAACGCCGAACCTGGGTAAGAAGTCCCTGACCGAAATCAAGGACGTTCTGGCCTCTCGCGGTCTGTCCCTCGGTATGCGCCTCGACAACTGGCCGCCGGCAAGTCTCAAGAAAGACGACAAGGCTACTGCCTGATCGTCGTAGCTACCGAACGTAAAGTTTGGAAAGGAATTGAACCATGCGCCATCGTAAAAGTGGTCGTCACCTGAGCCGCACCAGCGCGCACCGCAAGGCTATGTTCCAGAACATGGCTGTGTCGCTCTTCGAACACGAACTGATCAAAACCACCCTGCCCAAGGCCAAGGAACTGCGTCGCGTTGCCGAGCCGCTGATCACCCTGGCTAAAGTGGATAGCGTTGCCAACCGTCGTCTCGCTTTCGACCGTACCCGTTCGAAAGAAGCCGTAGGCAAGCTGTTCAACGAACTGGGCAAGCGCTACGCCAACCGTCCGGGCGGCTACCTGCGCATCCTGAAGTGCGGCTTCCGCGCCGGCGACAATGCCCCCATGGCATACGTCGAACTGATTGACCGCGCTGTTGGCGGCCAAGCAGTAGAAGCTGCAGAGTAAGGTTTACGCCTTATAAGAAACCGGGCCCTGTGCCCGGTTTTTTATCGCCTATTGAAAAGCTTTTATCTATCGATCAGCCCGAATCAATTAATTGGCTGATCTATGCCCTTGTCACCGATCCTTAACGACGCCGACTTCTACTGCTTGCTGAGCTGGATCAACAGCCGCAACGCCGGTGGAGGCGCTTAATTGTCCGATTGGGATGTCGGGCCGCGCTCACTGCCATGGTGATCCGCCGGTCTTCGAACACCCCGCCGTTGAGGAGAGTAACGATGAGTGACAACACCCGCCTGATGACTGCTGCCGGAGCGCCGGTCGCCGATAACCAGAACGTCCAGACCGCCGGCCCGCGGGGCCCGATGCTGCTGCAGGACGTCTGGTTCCTGGAGAAACTGGCGCACTTCGACCGCGAAGTGATCCCTGAGCGCCGGATGCATGCCAAGGGCTCTGCTGCCTACGGCACCTTCACCGTCACCCACGACATTACCCAGTACAGCCGCGCCAAGCTGTTCTCCGAGGTCGGCAAGCAGACTCCGTTGTTCCTGCGCTTCTCCACGGTGGCCGGTGAGCGTGGCGCGGCTGACGCGGAGCGCGATATCCGCGGCTTCGCCATGAAGTTCTACACCGAGGAAGGCAACTGGGACCTGGTCGGCAACAACACCCCGGTCTTCTACTTCCGCGACCCGCTGAAGTTCCCCGATCTGAACCACGTGGTGAAGCGCGATCCGCGCACCAACCTGCGCAACGCCACCCTGAAGTGGGACTTCTTCTCGCACCTGCCCGAAGCCCTGCACCAATTGACCATCGACTTCAGCGATCGCGGTCTGCCGCGCAGCTACCGCCACGTCCACGGCTTCGGCAGCCACACCTTCAGCTTCATCAACGCCGGCAACGAGCGCTTCTGGGTCAAGTTCCACTTCAAGACCCAGCAAGGCATCGAGAACCTGAGCAACGAGGAAGCCGCCAAGCTGGTCGGCGCCGACCGCGAAAGCTCGCAACGTGACCTCTACGACGCCATCGAACGCGGTGACTTCCCGCGCTGGAAGATGTACGTGCAGGTGATGCCGGAGAAGGAAGCGGCGACCTACCGCTACAACCCGTTCGATCTGACCAAGGTCTGGCCGCACGGCGACTACCCGCTGATCGAGGTGGGCTACTTCGAGCTAAACCGCAACCCGGCGAACTACTTCGCCGAGGTCGAGCAGTCCGCCTTCAGCCCGGCGAACATCGTCCCCGGCATCGGCTTTTCGCCGGACAAGATGCTCCAGGGCCGTCTGTTCTCCTACGGCGATGCGCACCGCTATCGCCTGGGCGTGAACCACCACCAGATCCCGGTGAACGCTGCGCGCAACAACCCGCGCATCTACCACCGCGACGGCGCCATGCGGGTGGACGGCAACAACGGCGACATGACTGTCACCTACGAGCCGAACAGCTTCAACCAGTGGCAGGAGCAGCCGGACTACTCCGAGCCGCCGCTGACCCTGGAAGGCAGCGCGGATCACTGGAACCACCGCGTCGACGGTGACTACTACAGCCAGCCGGCCGCGCTGTTCCGCCTGTTCGACGAAGCCCAGCGGCAGCGTCTCTACGAGAACATCGCCGGTGACATGGCGGGTGTGCCAGAGGCCATCCAGCGTCGTCAGCTGGCACTGTTCTTCAACATCGACCCGGCCTACGGTGAAGGTGTCGCCAAGGCGCTGGGCCTGAAGCTGGACTAAGCTGAAACCGTTCCACTTGCCGCCCTCTTCGGAGGGCGGTTGCGTTTGTGGGGCATTGCGGACTTGACCCCGGTCATGGCCAGTCGCGACCATAGCGCCGTTTAATT
Source organism: Pseudomonas sp. LABIM340 (assembly GCF_040017195.2). NCBI lineage: Bacteria > Pseudomonadati > Pseudomonadota > Gammaproteobacteria > Pseudomonadales > Pseudomonadaceae > Pseudomonas > Pseudomonas sp. LABIM340. Next base: position 685,655 of record NZ_CM200227.1, read on the forward strand.
CGCTGTCACGTCCCAGGGAGAAGGCTGATGCAAGGCCACGCCGAGGTTATCGATTATCTCAACACGCTGCTGACCGGTGAGCTGGCCGCTCGCGACCAGTACTTCATCCACTCGCGCATGTACGAGGACTGGGGCTTCACCAAGCTCTACGAGCGCCTCAATCACGAAATGGAAGAGGAAACCCAGCACGCCGACGCTCTGCTGCGCCGCATCCTGTTGCTCGAAGGCACCCCGCGCATGCGCCCGGACGACATTCATCCGGGCAAGACCGTGCCGGAGATGCTGGAGGCCGACCTGAAGCTGGAGCGCCACGTACGCGCCGCCCTGGCCAAGGGCATCGCCCTGTGCGAGAAGCACAAGGACTTCGTCACCCGCGACATCCTGCGCGTGCAGCTGACCGATACCGAGGAAGACCACGCGTATTGGCTTGAGCAGCAGCTGGGCCTGATCCAGAAGATGGGCCTGGAGAACTACCTGCAGTCGCAGATCTGATCTGTATCTTGCTGGAGCGCGCGAGGCGCGCTGATCGCGGGCATAGTCCGCTCCTACAAGATCCAAAAGAAAAGCCCCTGTGCCAATCGGCAGCAGGGGCTTTTTTCATGCCGGTGCGGATCAGGCCCGATCGCGCTCCAGCAGCGGCTTTAGGAAGTGTCCGGTGTGCGACACCGCCAGCTCCGCGATCTGCTCCGGCGTGCCGGTGGCGATGATCTGGCCGCCCTTGGAGCCGCCCTCGGGGCCGAGGTCGACCAGCCAGTCGGCGGTCTTGATCACGTCCAGGTTGTGCTCGATCACCACCACGGTGTTGCCGTGGTCGCGCAGGCGGTGCAGCACGTCCAGCAGTTGCTGGATATCCGCGAAGTGCAGGCCGGTGGTCGGCTCGTCGAGGATGTACAGGGTCTTGCCGGTGTCGCGCTTGGACAGCTCGCGGGACAGCTTCACCCGCTGCGCCTCACCACCGGACAGCGTGGTCGCGCTCTGGCCCAGCTTGATGTACGACAGGCCGACGTCCATCAGTGTCTGCAGCTTGCGGGCGATGGCCGGCACGGCGTCGAAGAACGCGCGGGCGTCCTCGATGGTCATGTCCAGCACCTCGGTGATGCTCTTGCCCTTGTAGCGGACTTCCAGGGTCTCGCGGTTGTAGCGCTTGCCTTTGCAGACGTCGCAGGGGACGTAGATGTCCGGCAGGAAGTGCATCTCCACCTTGATCACGCCGTCGCCTTGGCAGGCCTCGCAGCGGCCGCCCTTGACGTTGAACGAGAAGCGCCCCGGACCGTAGCCGCGCGAGCGGGCTTCCGGCACGCCGGCGAACAGCTCGCGGATCGGCGTGAACAGCCCGGTGTAGGTCGCCGGGTTGGAGCGCGGGGTGCGGCCGATCGGGCTCTGATCGATGTCCACCACCTTGTCCAGGTGCTGCAGGCCGTCGAACGAGTCGTAGGGCGCGACTTCCAGCGTGGTGGCGCCGTTGAGCGCGGTGGCGGTGATCGGGAACAGGGTGTTGTTGATCAGCGTCGACTTGCCTGAGCCGGAGACGCCGGTGATGCAGGTGAACAGGCCAACCGGGATTTCCAGGTTGACGTTCTGCAGGTTGTTGCCGCGCGCGCCCTTGAGCTTGAGCAGTTGCTTCTTGTTGCGCGGGGTGCGCTCGGCGGGCACGACGATCTTGGTGCGGCCGGACAGATAGGCGCCGGTGACCGAATCAGGATGGTCCATGACCTGTTGCGGCGTGCCCTCGGCGACGATCTGCCCGCCGTGCACGCCGGCACCGGGGCCGATGTCCACGACGTAGTCGGCGAGACGGATGGCGTCCTCGTCGTGCTCGACCACGATCACCGTGTTGCCCAGGTTGCGCAGGTGGGTGAGGGTGCCCAGCAGGCGCTCGTTGTCGCGCTGGTGCAGGCCGATGGAGGGCTCGTCGAGGATGTACATGACGCCCACCAGGCCGGCGCCGATCTGGCTGGCCAGGCGGATGCGCTGGGCCTCGCCGCCGGACAGGGTATCGGCGCTGCGGTCCAGGGTCAGGTAGTCGAGGCCGACGTTGACCAGGAACTGCAGGCGCTCGCGAATCTCCTTGAGGATCTTCGAGGCGATCTCGCCGCGGCGGCCGGTGAGGGTCAGGCTCTCGGCGTACTCACAGGCGGTGCCCACTGGCATCGAGGTGATCGCCGGCAGGGTCTTGTCGCCTACCCACACGTGGCGCGCTTCGCGGCGCAGGCGGGTGCCATGGCAGTCCGGGCAGGGCTGGGTGCTGAGGAACTTGGCCAGCTCCTCGCGCACGGTGGCCGACTCGGTCTCGCGGTAGCGGCGCTCCAGGTTCGGCAGGATGCCCTCGAATGGGTGCGCGCGCTTGACGATGTCGCCACGGTCGTTGAGGTAGCGGAACTCGACGTTCTCGCGGCCCGAGCCGTTGAGGATGAACTTCTGGTGGTCCGGGTCGAGATCCTGGAAAGGCTCTTCCAGGCTGAAGCCGAAGTGCCCGGCCAGCGAGCCGAGCATCTGGAAGTAGTAGACGTTGCGCCGGTCCCAGCCGCGGATCGCGCCCTCGGCCAGGGTCAGCTCGCCGTTCACCACCCGGCGTGCGTCGAAGAACTGCTTCACGCCCAGGCCATCGCAGGTCGGGCAGGCGCCGGCCGGGTTGTTGAAGGAGAACAGCTTGGGTTCCAGCTCGCTGATGGAGTGGCCGCAGATCGGGCAGGCGAAGCGGGCGGAGAAGATCATCTCTTCGCCTTCTTCATCGTCCATCGGTGCCACCAGCGCGATGCCGTCGGCCAGGTTGATCGCCGTCTCGAAGGACTCCGCCAGGCGCTGCTGCAGGTCGCCACGCACCTTGAAGCGGTCGACCACGATATCGATGGAGTGCTTGAGCTTCTTGTCCAGCTTGGGCACTTCATCCAGTTCGTAGAGCTTGCCGTCGACGCGGGCGCGGACGAAGCCCTGGGCGCGCATCTCCTCGAATACCGCCAGGTGCTCGCCCTTGCGCTCGCGGATCACCGGGGCCAGCAGCATCAGCTTGCGGCCTTCGGGCAGCGCCAGCACCTGGTCGACCATCTGGCTGACGGTCTGCGCTTCCAGCGGGATGTCGTGGTCCGGGCAGCGCGGAATACCCACGCGTGCATAGAGCAGGCGCAGGTAGTCGTAGATCTCGGTGATGGTGCCCACGGTGGAACGTGGGTTGTGGGAGGTGGATTTCTGCTCGATGGAAATCGCCGGCGACAGACCTTCGATGGTGTCGACGTCGGGCTTTTCCATCATCGAGAGGAACTGCCGGGCGTAGGCCGACAGGGATTCCACGTAGCGGCGCTGGCCCTCGGCGTAGAGCGTGTCGAAGGCCAGGGAAGACTTGCCGGAACCGGACAGGCCGGTGATCACGATCAGCTTGTCGCGCGGCAGGGTCAGGTCGATGTTCTTCAGGTTGTGGGTACGTGCCCCACGGATGAGGATCTTGTCCACTGCGGCCTCGCATGGCGGGCGAAAACTATCGATTATACGGGGCGTTTCCGGCACGCGGCAAAGTGGCGCGTGTGTGCCCTTGGACTTCGGGGCTGCTAGAATGCCCGGCTATTTTTCGGCGTTGGCGACAGCCGGCTCTTCGCGGACTGGAAGGGCACGCCGGTACGGGAGCAATGAAGCGCAATCCCGACATCCGTCTTCCCACGAGGGGCTTATGCACGATTCCCACACTGAGCGCATGAGTGGCACAGAACTCCGGGCAACCTCCGGCCTGGCGTTGCTCTATGCCTTCCGTATGCTCGGCATGTTCATGCTGCTGCCGGTCATGATGACCTACGGCATGGACCTGATCGACTCGACACCGGCCCTCATTGGTTTTGCCATGGGTGCCTACGGCCTGACCCAGGCGGTGCTGCAGATTCCTCTGGGCACCTTGTCCGACCGCATCGGCCGCCGCGCGATCATCGTCGTCGGCCTGCTGGTATTCGCCATCGGCGCCGGCGTGGCCGCCAGTTCCGACACCATCTGGGGCGTCATCGCCGGCCGGGTGATCCAGGGCGCCGGGGCGATTTCCGCAGTGGTCATGGCGCTGCTCTCGGACCTGACCCGCGAACAGCACCGTACCAAGGCCATGGCCATCATCGGCATGAGCATCGGTGTGTCCTTCGCCGCCTCGATGGTCGCCGGCCCGGTGCTGACCCACTGGTTCGGCCTGCACGGCCTGTTCTGGTTCACCTCCGGCATGGCGCTGGTAGGCATCCTGATCATCCTGTTCATGGTGCCGGTGCCCGATCACCGCATGCAGCACCGCGAATCCAGTGTCGCCAAGCAGTCGCTGATCCCCACCCTGAAGAACGCCGACCTGCTGCGCCTGGACGTCGGCATCCTGGTATTGCACGCGATCCTCATGGCCAGCTTCGTCGCACTCCCGCTGGCACTGGTGGAGCGCGCCGGCCTGCCGAAGGAGCAGCACTGGTGGGTCTACCTGACCGCGTTGCTGATCGGCTTCTTCGCCATGGTTCCCTTCATCATCTACGCCGAGAAGAAGCGCCAGATGAAACGTGTGCTGAGCGGCGCCGTGGCGACCCTGATGCTCTGCGAGCTGTTCTTCTGGGAGTTCGGCAACAGCCTCAAGGAACTGGTGTTCGGCATCGTCGTCTACTTCACCGCGTTCAACCTGCTGGAGGCCTCGTTGCCGTCGCTGGTGAGCAAGGTGTCGCCGGCCGGCGGCAAGGGCACGGCGATGGGCGTGTACTCCACCAGCCAGTTCCTCGGCGCCGCCGTGGGTGGCATCCTGGGTGGCTGGATGTACCAGCATGGCGGGCTCGACGGGGTGTTCATCGGCTGCGCCGTGCTGGCTGCCATCTGGCTGGCGATTGCTGTTACCATGCGTGAACCTCCGTATGTAACGAGTATTCGCCTGCCTTTGTCCGACGAGGCGCTGCGCGATGCTTCGTTGGCTGAGCGTTTCAAGGCATTGCCCGGTGTGAGCGATGTGATGGTGGTCGTGGAAGAAGCGGCCGCTTATGTCAAAGTGGATTCCCAACAAGTTGATCGCACGTCCCTCGAGCGCCTAGCCGGTGCCGAGCAGGCGACGTGCTGAAGCCTTTAGGAGAGCGTCATGGCCCGTGGGGTTAACAAAGTCATTCTGGTGGGTAACGTTGGTGGCGATCCGGAAACCCGCTACATGCCCAACGGCAACGCGGTGACCAACGTCACCCTGGCCACCAGCGAGAGCTGGAAGGACAAGCAGACCGGCCAGCAGCAGGAGCGTACCGAGTGGCACCGCGTGGTGTTCTTCGGTCGCCTGGCGGAAATCGTCGCCGAGTACGTGCGCAAGGGTTCGCAGATCTACGTCGAAGGCAGCCTGCGTACCCGCAAGTGGCAGGGTCAGGACGGCCAGGACAAGTACACCACCGAAATCGTGGTCGACATCAATGGCAACATGCAGCTGCTGGGTGGCCGTCCGGGCGCCGGTGGTGATGATGCTCCGCGCGCTCCCCGCGAGCCGCAACAGCAGCGTCCGCAGCAGGCCCAGCGCCCTGCGCCGCAGCAGCAGTCCCAGCCCGCGCCGCAACCGGCTCCGGACTACGACAGCTTCGACGACGACATTCCGTTCTAAGCCGAACGAATCGTCACCAAGAGCGCAGCCTTCAAGCTGCGCTTTTGCGTTTCTGGGACGCTCGTTTTGGCGAATCCTTGCAAGGGTCTTTCTCGAAAGTGGCTATTTAATTAGCTAGCTAATTAAATGATTCTGGCATTGCCTTGATGTACGGCAAAACCGGAGAAGAAAAGACATGAGCATCACAGTGACCGAGCGTGACGACGACCATAAATCCCGCGAATTCCGCGCCCACGGTGGGCGTTGCTGGGATGTGCACCAGGAAGGCCAACTGGTCGGCATCTTCCACACCGAGGGCGAGGCGCAGGCCTACCGGATGTCCCTGGAACTGGAGGCGCGCTACCGCCACGCGGCGGAGTTCTAGAACATGAAAAGCCCCGTGGCGACGGCTGCTCCACGGGGCTCAATAGCTCGGATGGCCGGTAGGGTGAATAACCTGGAGCAGGTTATCCGCCCTACGTGCTGCCGAGACGTCTGTTCGCGAGCAAGCTCGCTCCTACAAAGAGCGCTGTCCGATTGATGATCAGAACTGGTAGTTCACCGTCGCGGTGACGTTGCGCTTCTCGCCGAAGTAGCAGAAGTCCAGGCTGTAGCAGGACGCCACGTAATCCTTGTCCAGCAGGTTGTTGGCGTTGAGGCTGACATCCAGGCCCTTCAGGCCGACGCGGGACAGGTCGTAGCCGATGCGTGCATCCACCAGGGTGTAGTCCGGTACGCGCAGGGTGTTTTCCTTGTCCGCCCAGGTCTCGCCGACGTAGCGGGCGCCGCCGCCGATAGTCAGCCCGTCCAGCGGGCCTGCATTGAAGCCGTAGTCGGCCCACAGCGAGGCCATGTGCTTGGGCGCCTGGTTCGGGGTGTGGCCCTGGTTGCCGTCCAGCGATTTTGTGTAGGTGATGTCGGTGTAGGTGTAGCTGCCGAGCACCTTGAGGTTATCGGTGAGCTGGGTGTGGGCCTCCAGCTCCAGGCCTTGGGAGCGCACTTCACCCACGGAGGTGTAGAAGTTGTCCTGCGGCTCCTTCGACGCGACGTTCTCCTGGGTGATGTGGAAGATCGACGCGGTGTACAGGCTGCGGCTGCCCTCGGGCTGGAATTTCAGGCCGGCTTCCCACTGCTTGCCCTCGGTCGGCTCCAACGGCGTGCCGGACTGGTCGGAGTAGGCGTTGGGGTTGAACGACTCGGAGTAGCTGATGTACGGCGCGATGCCGTTGTCGAACAGGTACAGCGCGCCGATGCGCCCGGTGAATTTCTTCCAGTCGTCGTCGGCCTTGCTGCCGCTGCTGCGGTTCTTGTCCTCGACAGTCACCCAGTCCTCGCGCATGCCGAGGGAGAAGCGCCAGTTGTCGATGTCGATCAGGTCCTGCAGGTAGACGCCGGTCTGTTCCAGGCGCCGGGTGTGGTTGTCGTCCGGGTAGTAGCTGATGGCGTCGTTGCCGTACTGCGGGTCGAACGCATCCAGCGGCTGCGCCGAGCCGGAGCGCCAGTCGACGGTGGTGCGGCGGCGCTGGTAGTCCAGACCCATCAGCAGGGTGTGCTTGGCCGAGCCGGTGTTGAACTCGGCTTGCGCCATGTTATCCACGATGTACGCCTGCAGGTGCTCGCGGGCGCCGGAGAAGTAGCGGTTCAGGGTGTTCTCGTCCGGCGCAGTCCAGCCGTAGGCATAGACCTGCGAGAGATCGACGTCGGAATCCAGGTAGCGGAAGTTCTGCCGCGCGGTCCACACGTCGTCGAAACGATGTTCCAGCTGGTAGCCGAACATGCGCTGGGTACGGTCGAAGTCGTCCTTGCTCGGCTCGCCGTCGAAGAACTCGCGGGAGATCTTCTGGCCGTTGTGGTGGAACAGTGCGCCGTCCGCCGGCACGCCGCCGTGGTAGCCGCCGTTCGGGTCGTGCTGCAGGTAGCCCTGCAGGGTCAGGGTGGTGTCGTCGGTGAAGTCGATGGCCAGGGTCGGGGCGATGGCATAGCGCTCTTCCTTGACGTGGTCGAACTGGGTGTCCGACCCCTTGCCCAGGCCGACCAGGCGGTAGGCGATGCGCTTCTCCTCATCCAGCGGGCCGCTGAAGTCGAAGCCCATTTCCTTCTGGCCCATGTTGCCCACGGTGCCGGTGATCTGGTGGTAGCCCTCGTACAGCGGCTTCTTGCTGGTCAGCGCCACCAGGCCGCCGGGCAGGCTGCGGCCGTAGAGCACCGAGGACGGGCCCTTGAGCACGTCGATGCGCTCGAGGAAGTACGGGTCGATCTGCATCGAGCTGAAGGTGCCGCTGTCGCCCATGGCCTTCAGGCCGTCGAGGTAGATGTTGTCCACGCTGTTGTCGGCGAAGCCGCGCATCACCACGTAGTCGTAACGGTTCGAGGCACCGACCTGGCCGGTGAAGATGCCGGGGGTGTAGCGCATGGCTTGCTGCACGGTCTTGGAGGCAGTGTCGTCGATCTGCTCGCGGGTGATCACCGAGACGCTCTGGCTGGTTTCCAGCAGGGACTTGGATGTCTTGGTGGCGATCTGGCTGTGGGTCGCCAGGTAGCCGTCTTCCTCGCCCAGCGCGTTGCCGAGGGCGAACACGTCGCTGGACGGCATGGCCAGCACGTCGCTCGGCGCGGCCGCGCGCAGCACGTAGTTGCCGTCGCCCTGGTCCAGGGCTTCCAGCGGAGTATCGACCAGCAGGCGCGAGAGGCCCTGGTCCACCGAGTAGGTACCGTTCAGCCCGGCCGAATTCAGGCCGCGGGTTTGCTCCGGCGTGGCCGACAGGGTGATGCCTGCTTCGCGGGCGAAGCTGTTGAGCACCTCGTCCAGGGGGCCGGCGGGAATCGCGTAGGCGCGGCTGCTGGTGATGGCGGCAGCGTCTGCGGCGAAGGCGCTCAGCGGCAGGTTGGCTCCCAGGCTGGCGCACAGCAGCGCGCCGCGCACGGCATGGGCCAGCCGGCTGGCGCGGGGCAGGGCAGGGGAGGGCTTCGGAGCGTGGACGGCTGGCATGCTGGGACTTCCGTGGACAAGGGGAATGATCGGGTTATTCCTCCTTGCCGATCCGGGCGGCGAAACCCGACAAAAATAATTCTCGTTTGAGAAATAAAACTGTTTGGCGCTGATTTGTAGGAGCGGGCCACGCCCGCGATCGCGCCCATGGGGCGCTCCGACTGGTGGATACGGCCGTCAGCTTCGGGCGCTCACCGTCACCCACCAGTCCGTGCGCTTCTCCACCCGCACCGGCAGGGTCTGCGGCAGCAGGGCCAGCAGCTTGTCGGTGTCGTCCAGGCGGAATACGCCGGACAGTCGCAGATCGGCCACGCTGGCATCGCAATGCAGACGACCATGGCGATAGCGGCCGATCTCGGCGAGGAAGTCCGCCAGGCGCATGTCGCGGGTGACGATCAGGCCGTCGGCCCAGGCGGCGCTGTCCATGTTGCTGCGTTCGGCCAGCAGGGCGCTGTCACCGTTGATCTCGTAGGTCTGCCCGGCTTCGGCGATGGCGGTGGTCTGGCCGCGCACGCGCGGGGCGATGGCCACCGAGCCCTCTTCGACGCTAAGGCGTGTGGAGCGCTCGTCCTGGCGCAGCACGAAACGGGTGCCCAGGGCTTCGAACAGGCCGTCGCGATTGCGCACGCGCAACGGGCGCGCAGCGTCCTGGGCGGTGCTGACGAGAATCTCGCCGCGCTCCAGCACCAGCAGGCGCTGGCGCGGATCGAAGCGCACGTTCACCGCGCTGTCGGTGTTCAGTTGCAGCAGGCTGCCATCGGCCAGGGTGAAGCGCTGGCGCTCGCCGGTGGCGGTGCTGTAGTCGGCCATCCAGCTTTGCCAGGGCGCGACGTCGCGGGCCAGCCACAGCGCGGAGGCGCCGATGGCGAAGGTCGAGAGCAGCTTGAGCGCCTGGCGCCGCTGCAGGCGCTGGCTGGTGTTTTCAAGCGTCTCCAGCGCCACGCGAGCGCCGGGCACGGCCTGGTAGCCGGCGGCCAGTTCACTGTTCAGCGCTTGCACCCGCAGCCAGGCGGTTTCGTGCTCGGGGTTGGCCTGGCGCCAGTGCTCGCAGGCGCTGAGCAACTCAGGATCGGCATTACCGCTCAGTCGCAGGGTCCATTGGATGGCCTGCTTCACCACCCGCGGATCGGGCGTGGCGCTGGCGCCGCTCACTCGGCGTACCGCAACTGGTAGCAGTGGAACAGCGCTTCGGCGATGTAGCGCTCCACCGAGCGTACCGAGACGCCCAGTTCTTCTGCGATCCGTGCATGGGGCATGCCTTCGCACTGGGCCAGCAGGAAAGCGCTGCGCACCTTCGGCTTGAGGCCGTCGAGCAGGCGGGCGATGTTCTCCAGCAGCTGGAGGATGGTGTGCCGGTCTTCCGCCGACGGCACCTGCGCTTCCGGCAGATGGGCGATGGAGTCGAGGTAGGCGCGCTCCAGTTCCTGGCGTCGCCAGTGATCGATCACCAGGCCGCGGGCGACGGTACGCAGGAAGGCGCGCGGGGTGTGCAGTTCGACGCGCTCGGGCCTGTGCAATACGCGCAGGAAGGTGTCCTGGGCCAGGTCGGCGGCATCGGCGGCATTGCCCAGCCGGCCGCGAAGCCAGTTGTGCAGCCAGCCGTGATGGTCGCTGTAGAGCGACTGGACATCGAAGGTCGAGGACATGGGCGCGCAAAGGTTGCAAATGATAATTTATCGCATTTTCAACAAGGCGATGGCCATTTGCAAGATATGTCTGAAGCTCCGGTGTTTCCTGTAGGAGCGGGCCATGCCCGCGACCACGCCCGTGGGGCGTTCCTACAGTTTTGCTTCAGCGATACCAGCGCGGCGTATACACCCAGTCGCCACCGCCGGCGCGGGGGAAGCGCCGGGTCAGGGACGAGCCGATGATCACCAGCGTGCGCATGTCCACCATCTCAGGCACCAGCTCACCGAGGGTGACGACGCGCAGCGCCTCCGCCGGGCGGCCGATATCGCGGCCGAGCACCACCAGGGTTTCCGGCGTGCGGTGGCGGCGGACGATTTCCAGCGCGCGCCCCAGTTGCCAGGGGCGTGCCCTGGAGATCGGGTTGTAGAAGGCCATGGCAAGGTCGGCGGCGCCGGCATGGTCCAGGCGCTGCTCGATGGTGTCCCAGGGCTTGAGGTTGTCCGACAGGGAAATCAGACAGAAGTCATGCCCCAGCGGCGCACCGGCCTTGGCGGCAGCCGCCAGCGCAGCAGACACGCCCGGCAGTACCTCCAGCTCCACGCCATGCCAATGCGGGTCGCTGCTCTCGTGCAGGGCTTCCATCACCGCGGCGGCCATGGCGAACACGCCGGGGTCGCCGGAGGAAATCACCACCACGCGCCGGCCGCTGGCGGCCAGTTCGAAGGCATGACGGGCGCGCTGCATTTCCTCGCGGTTGTCGGTGCAGTGGCGCACCTGGTCGTCGCGCAACGGCTCGGCCATCTTCACGTAGGTCTCGTAGCCGAGCAGGTCCTGGGCTTCGTCCAGCGCGCGGCGCACGGCGGGGATCATGAAGTCGCTGGCGCCGGGGCCCAGACCGATCACGCTGAGTCGTCCGCGCGGCTGACCGATGCCTTGGGCTTCAGCTGGCGTGGCGGCGCGGTGCAGGTGGAAGGAGTCGCCATGCAGCACGGCCGGCGGAAATTCGTCGTCGCTGTGGATAAACCTCAGCGGCACGTTCAGCTCACACGCGGCCTCGGCCAGCGCCGGATCGGCCATGCGGCAGCGTGGCGCCACCAGCGCGGCCAGCGACGCCTCGGCCAGCCCGGCCTGCGCCAAGCCCTGGCGAATGCGCTCGGGCAGTTGCGAGTCCACCAGCGTGACGTGGGCGAGGACGATGCGCGGATGGATGCGCAGCTCGTTCTGCGCGATGCCCTCGGCGCACGCATCGATACGCAGGGTATGCGCGGCGTCGTCGGCCAGCGGCAGGTCCAGTTCGTCCAGCCAGGGCGCGTCGCCTTCGATGCGCAGGGTGTCGCCGCCCAGCAGGTCGGAGACGAAGCGCTTGCCTTGTTCGATATCCGCCAGCGCATAGCCCGGTGGCGGATCAAGCAGGCAGGCACCGAAACGCAGCTCGCCACTGGTGGTGATGGCGGGCGCCACTTCCAGTGCGGCGGCCATCTCGCGTGCCATGCGGTTCACACCGCCGAGCCCGCCGAGCAGCGGTACCACGGCGCTGCCGTCTTCGGCGACGGCCAGAACCGGCGGCTCCGCGCCCTTGTCTGCCATTGAGGGGACCAGCAGCGGGGCGAGAGTGCGAATGACGATGCCGGCCGCGCACAGGGCGATGATCGGGGTGTCGTCGCGGTAGAGCTGGCGCAGGGTATCGCCGAAGTTTGTGTAGGACTCATCGGCTCCTTCGACACGGTCCTTCAGACCCAGCACACGCGCCTGTGGATAAATACCCTGCAGGCGTCGCGCCGTGGCCAGCGCACCCTGACCGAGAGTGACAATGGCAGCGCGCATCAGCCGTTCCACCGCTGGCCGGGGATGACGATCATCGAGAAGTACGGCGAGGCCATCGGGTCGACTTCGTCCAGCGCGACGATGCGCTGCTCGCGCATGGTCGCGCGCTCGACGTAGTGGGCACCGCCGTCACGGCCCAGCTCGCGCAGCACGCGACGGACCTTGTCGAAGTTGCGGCCAAGCTTCATCACCACCGCCGCATCGGCGTCGGCCAGGCGACGCTTGAGTTCGTCCTCCGGCAGCACGCCGGACAGCACCGACAGGCTCTGGTTGCGATACACCAGCGGCACGCCGAGCACAGCCGCGCTACCAAGCATCGAACAGACGCCGGGTACGACTTCGGTGTCATACCGCTCCGAAAGACGGTCATGCAGGTACATGTAGGAACCGTAGAAGAACGGGTCGCCCTCGCAGATCACCGCCACGTCGCGGCCGGCATCCAGGTGCATCGCCACTTGCGCAGCGGCGCTGTCATAGAAGTCGCTGATCACGCCTTCGTAGGTCAGCGGAGGCTCCAGCTTCTCGGTGGTCACCGGGTAGACCAGCGGCAGGCGTTGCTGCTCATCGAGCAGATGCTGCTCGATGATGGCGAAGGCGTTGCCGCCCTGGCCGGCGTGGTGCTTGGCCTTGGCCACGAAGTAGCCGATCACCGGGGCGGCGCGCAGCAGGCGCAGGGCCTTGAGGGTCAGCAATTCCGGGTCGCCCGGGCCGACGCCCAGGCCGATGAGGCGGCCGGTCATCACTCCACCTCCGTGGCCAGGGCGTTCACCGCGGCGGCGGCCATCGCGCTGCCGCCACGGCGACCGCGGACAATCACGTAGGGCACGCCACGGCTGTCGGCGGCGAGGGCGTCCTTGGACTCCATGGCACCGACGAAGCCCACCGGGAAGCCGAGGATCAGCGCCGGTTTCGGTGCGCCGGCATCGAGCATTTCCAGCAGGTAGAAGAGCGCGGTCGGCGCGTTGCCGATCACCACCACGCTGCCTTCCAGGTGTTCGCGCCAGTGCTCCAGCGCCACCGCCGAGCGGGTGTTGCCCAGCTCGCGGGCGAGCCCCGGGACGTCCGGATCATTGAGGGTGCAGATCACCTCGTTGTGTGCCGGCAGGCGCGCGCGGGTGATGCCCTCGGCGACCATCCGCGCATCGCAGAGGATCGGCGCGCCAGCGGCCAGTGCCGCACGGCCGATGGCCCCGGCGCCGGCGGAGAAACGCAGGTCCTGCACGACGTCGACCATGCCGCAGGCGTGGATCACCCGCACGGCGAGTTTCTCAAGGTCGGTGGGGATGCCGGACAGGTCGGCTTCCGCGCGGATGGTGGCGAAGGACTGGCGGTAGATCGCCTGGCCGTCGCGAATGTAATCAAGCATCGGTGAGGGCTCCGGGTGCGGCCAGCAGGTCGCCGGCGGCATCGAGGGAAAGGTTGCGCGCCAATGGCTGGCCGAAGCCGGCCACGCCATCGGCGCGACGGAACAGGTCATAGCGGCCGTCGGCGACGGCCAGCAGGGTGTAGGGGGCGACGTGGGCGGCGGCGCAGGAGCGCGGGCAGCCGCACAGGTGTACGCCGGCTGGCGGCGCGTGGCGCAGGCGTTCGGCCAGACGCAGCGCATCGGCCTTGGTGTCGGCCAGCCCACGAGCGCAACCGCTGGAACCGCTGCACGCGACGAGGCGCGACAGCGGCTGCGCGGCGTCGATCCCCAGGCCGAGGTTGGCCAGCGCGCCGAGCACGACGGCTGCATCGGTTTGTGCCACGTCAGGGAGGATCAGGCTTTGCCAGGGCGTCAGACGCAGCTGTCCGACGCTGAAGCGCTCGGCAAGATCCGCGAGGCCGAACAGGGTGGTGCTGTCGAGTCGTCCGAGGACGAATCTCGCGCCGACCATGGCGCGTTCCGGCTGGCGCTGGGGCTGAATCCCGAGATGGCCGAAGGCCTGTGGTGCAGGACGTCGCCAGTTATCCACAGCCGGCCCGAGTTGCAGCGCGAACGGCAGGCGTTGCTGCAGGCGCTCCAGCAGCACTTCATCGCGGAGCATCTCGCGCAGGTGGCGCATGCGCGTCTGGCCGTCGCCGACGAGATCGAGGAACAGGTGCAGCAGGGCTTCCACCAACTGCGGTACCTGCCCGGCGGGCACGGCGGCGAGGGCCGGGCGATCGCTCTCGCGCTGCGGCGGGCAACCGGCCAGGCCGAAGGCGAACAGCGGCGCCGCATCGTCGGACAGGGCCGACAGCCAGAGATCGTTGGGATGCTCCAGCATCGCCAGCGCTTCGCCGGCGTCCAGCTGAATGCCGAACTTGGGTGACAGGTCGTGGAAGCGCGGGGTGCGTTCCAGCAGGTCGAGCAGCTGGCGCGCCAGCGGGCTCGCATCGAAAGCGCTGCCAGTGCCCAGGCCCAGAGCCGGACTGACCAGCAGGTTGCGCACGTCGTCCGACGCCAGTTCACGCGGGCCGAGGCCGGCGGCCAGCAGCTCGCGGCTCAGCGCATTTTCGGCGCCGGTATGTACGCCGCGAATCTGCAGGTTGGCGCGGTTGGTCGCCTCCAGCACGCCGTCAGCATGGCGTTCGGCAGCCAGGGCGATGGCGCGCGCGGCGTCGGCGTCGAGTTGCCCACAGGGCAGCTTGATACGGCAGATGCCACCATCACGGGAGGCCACGATACGCAGCAGACCGGGGCAGGCATGCGGGCGGACGGGCAGGGCTGAGGAGTCTTGCACGGAGGTCACCAGGGCTGGGTCGCGGTGACCTGCGAATCCCCCACAGGGGACTTCACGACACCGATACACCCCGCTCGATGTCTGCACGCGCGACTGGTTTCGTCGGCAGGTCTCCTGGCTGGCAGGTCCTCATCCAGCGCGGCCTTCCCGGTTGCCCAGTGGCCTGGCCGGCGGCACGGAACCTCGTTCTCGTGTCGCCGCATTGCGCGGACTCGCTGCTTACAGTTGCGGGGGCAGCCACGGCTTAACCGTGTTCCCTCTTCGGCTCTGAGAAACCTCACCTCAAAAGGCGAAGCGTCCTACGAGCACCGACGAAGCGGGTATTATGCCTGCTTTGCCCGAGGTCAGGAAAAGCCTGCCCGTCGGATCGATCGTCGCACCCCTGAGGACATTTCATGACGCCCTGGCTGACCATCGTCGGCATCGGCGAGGACGGCTATGCCGGCCTCGGCAAGGCCGCGCGCCGCGCCCTGCTCGCCGCCAGCGAAGTGTTTGGCGCGCCACGCCAGCTGGAGTTGCTGCCGCATTGCCTGGGTGCCCGTCGCCAGGCCTGGCCGAGCCCGTTCAGCCTGGAGCCGGTATTGCTTCGGCGCGGTGAGCCGACCTGCGTGCTGGCCAGCGGCGACCCGATGCTGTTCGGCGTCGGTGCGAGCCTCGCCCGTCAGATTCCGTCCGAGGAAATGCAGGTGCTTTCCGCGCCGTCTTCCGCCTCTCTCGCGGCGGCACGAATGGGCTGGGCGTTGCAGGACTGCACGCTGCTGTCGCTGGTGGCGCGCCCGTTGGCCGCACTCAATGCGCAGATCCACGACGGCGCAAAGCTGCTGATCCTCAGTAACGATGGCAGCAGCCCGGCCGCCATAGCTGCGCTGCTGCGCGAGCGAGGCTTCGGCGTCAGTCGCCTCAGCGTGCTGGAACACCTGGGCGGCGAGGCGGAGCGACGCATCGACGGGCTCGCCAGCAACTGGTCGCCGGGCGAGACCGCCGCGCTGAATCTCGTCGCGGTGCAATGCGTGGCAGGTGCCGACGCCGTTCGTCTGCCGCTGACCGTTGGCCTGCCGGACGATGCCTACCGCCATGACGGCCAACTGACCAAGCGTGACGTGCGTGCCGTGACTCTGTCGCGGCTGGCGCCGAAGCCCGGCGAGCTGCTCTGGGATGTCGGCGCCGGCTGTGGCTCCATCGGCATCGAGTGGATGCGCGCGCATCCAGGCTGCCGCACGCTGGCCATCGAAGCCAACGACGGGCGCCAGGAGCACATCCGTTTCAACCGCGACGCCCTCGGCGTGCCGGCGCTGCAACTGGTCTGCGGCGCCGCGCCGGAAGCCTTGCAGGGGCTGGAGCGCCCCGACGCGATCTTCATCGGTGGCGGCGTGACCCTGCCCGGCGTGTTCGAGCAGTGCTGGGAACAACTCAAGCCCGGCGGCCGGCTGGTCGCCAACGCCGTCACCCTGCAGAGCGAGTCCATGCTGCTGAGCTGGCGCGCGCGCATCGGTGGCGAGCTGACCCGCCTGTCGGTGTCCCAGGCCCAGCCGTTGGGCGGTTTCGATACCTGGCGCGCGGCGTTGCCGATCACCCTGCTGGAAGTGCGCAAGCCCCTGGCCGACTGACGATGCGCGAAGAGACTTGCGAAGAACCCCGTCCGCTGCGCAGTGGCTACACCACCGGCAGCTGCGCCACCGCCACCAGCCTGGCGGCGGCGCGCCTGCTGCTGACCGGTGAGGCGCTGGACGCGGCGCAGATCGCCCTGCCCAAAGAGCGCAGCGCGACCCTGCGCCTGGAGTTCTGCCGGCTCACCGCCGAGGGCGCCGAAGCCGGCACGCTGAAGGATGCCGGCGACGACCCGGACGTGACCCACGGCGCGCTGGTCTTCACTCGCGTCGCCCTGAGCGACGAGCCCGGTGTGCGCTTCCACGCGGGAGAAGGCGTCGGCACCGTCACCAAGCCGGGGCTGGTGCTGGCGGTGGGCGAGCCGGCGATCAACCCGGTGCCGCGGCAGATGATGCAGGGCAACCTCGCCGCGCTGGCGGCCGAGTGCGGCTACGCCGGCGGCTTCGACGTCACGATCAATATCGAGGGCGGCGCCGAGCTGGCGCTCAAGACCATGAATCCGCGCCTGGGCATCCTCGGCGGCCTGTCGATCCTCGGCACCACCGGCATCGTCCGGCCGTTCTCCTGCTCGGCGTATATTGCCTCGATCCAGCAGGGCATCGACGTTGCCCGCGCCAACGGCTTCCGTCATCTCGCCGCCTGCACCGGCAACGCCAGCGAGGACGCCATGCGCCGTCGCTACGGCTTCGACGACACCGCGCTGATCGAGATGGGCGACTTTGCCGGCGCCGCGCTCAAGCACCTGCGCAAGGTGCCGGTGGAGCGCTTCAGCGTCTGCGGCGGCTTCGGCAAGATCAGCAAGCTCGCCGCCGGCCACATGGACCTGCACAGTCGCCACTCCAGCATCGACCTGCCGCAGCTGGCCGAGTGGGCGGCGGAAATTGGCGCGTCGCTGGAGCTGCAACAACGCATGCGCGCAGCCAACACCAGCCAGCAGGCGCTGGCGCTGTGCCGCGCCGACGGCATCGCACTGGGGGACGCCGTCTGCGCCCGCGCGCTGGCCTTTGCCCGGCGCATCGTGCCCCTGGAAGTGACGCTGGAAGTCTTCGCCATCGACCGCCAGGGCAGCCTGGTGGGCGAAGCGCTGGAGGTGCGATGAAACGAGTATTGCTGCTGGGCGGCATTGGCGAGGCGCTGGCCATTGCCCGTCGTCTCGGTCCGCAACACCTGTACAGTCTTGCCGGCCTCGGCAAAGTGCCGGACGACCTCGCCTGTGAAGTGCGGGTGGGCGGTTACGGCGGCGCCGAAGGCCTTGCGGACTTCATCCGCGAACGCGGTTTCGACCTGCTGCTCGATGCTACCCATCCCTACGCCGCGCAGATCAGTGACAATGCCGCCCGCGCCGCGCAGCTGGCTGGCGTGCCCTGTTGGGCGCTGCGTCGTCCCGGTTGGCAGGCGGGCGACGCTGACGACTGGCGCGAGGTGGCCGGCTGGCCGGCGCTGATCTCGGCGCTGGATGATTTTCGCCGCCCGCTTTTCACAATGGGCCGCGAGCCGCTGGAGCATCTGGGCGAGATCCCCGCCCATCAACACTGGACCGTGCGTTGCCTGCAAAGCCTGCCCGGCAACGCGCGGGCCGAAGTGCTCGGCGCCCGGGGGCCGTTCACCCTCGAGGGCGAACGCGAGTTGTTCACCCGTCTGGGTACCGACGTGCTGGTCAGCAAGAACAGCGGCAGCCAGGCCACCGAGCCGAAGCTTCAGGTTGCCCGTGAACGCGGTGTGCCGGTGCTGATCCTGGCGCGGCCGGAACTGCCGGAAGTGGACCGGGAATTCGGCAGTGTCGAGGCGCTCTGGCTGGCGCTGGAGCCCCTCGCAGCCGATTGACGGAACGTCCTGCGCCGCGGGCGTCCACAGCTTCGTAGCGACTCGCGGGCAAGCTCGCGGTTGCGTCAAGACCGCGCTTCTCCGCCGCCCCGCCAGCCTCTATGCTGGGCCCCGGTTTTCACAGGGAGTGACACCATGCTGCGAATCCTCGGCCGCGCCTCATCGATCAATGTGCGCAAGGTGCTCTGGACCTGCGCCGAACTGAACCTGCCCTATGAACGGGAAGACTGGGGCGCGGGCTTCCGCTCCACCGCCTCGGCGGAGTTCATCGCGCTCAACCCCAACGCCATGGTACCGGTCCTCGTTGACGGCGACTTCGTGCTCTGGGAATCCAACGCCATCTGCGGCTACCTCGCTGCCCAGTATCCCCAGGGCGAATTGCTGCCGACGTCACCGCGCGAGCGGGCGCTGGTGGAGCAGTGGATGGGCTGGCAGGCCACCGAGCTGAACAACGCTTGGCGCTACGTGTTCATGGCCAGGGTGCGCAACAGCCCGAGCCATACCGACGAATCCGCCATCGCGCTGAGCGAGGCGCAGTGGAACCACTGCATGGCCCTGCTGGACCGCCAGCTGGCGCACACCGGCGCGTTCGTCACCGGTGCCTGCTTCAGCCTCGCCGATATCGTGCTCGGCCTGTCGGTGAACCGCTGGTACCTGACGCCCATGCAGCGCCCCGATCTACCGGCAGTGGCGGCCTACTACGAGCGGCTGAGCGAGCGGCCGGGGTTCCTGTTGCATGGGCGCAATGGGGAGCCGTGATTCGGGATGTCTCGGCGCGGCGAATATCCCTCACCCTAGCCCTCTCCCGAGGGGAGAGGGGGCCGTTCTGCGTGACGTTCGACATTGACTTCAGCCGGTGGACTCCGAACCGGCGCTTCGCTCAGGACAGTCCCATCTCCCTCTGAGCGGGGCGCGCAGCCAGGGTTAGGGTGAGGGGCTCTCAGTCAGTCTGCACCGATATGTCACTGATCTGCCGATAGCCCGCCTCAAGCTCTTCCGCCAACTTCCTGGCTCTGCCAAGTCGCACGGCTCCACCCTCGATATCCACCAGCACCGTCGGGCAGTTCAGCGGCTGCAGCGCCGGCCAGTCGCGCAGGCGGCCGTCGGTCAGCACCAGCAGGCGCTGACTCTCGCCCGGCTTCTGTCGCTGGCGCTGGTCCAGCCACTCGCGCGCTTGCTGCAGCGCCTCGATCAACGGGGTGCCGCCGCCGGCACCGAGTTGCCCCAGCCATTCCTGCAACTGACTCGAAGCCTTCTGGCCCTGCCACAGCCAGCGCGGTTGTGCGCCCGTGGCATACAGCACGGCGAGGCGTGCGCGTTGCCGGTAGGCCTGTTCGAAGGTGTCGGCGAGCAGGCCCTTGGCCTGGGCGAGGGCGCCGTGGCGGCGGGTGCTGGCGGAGGCGTCGACTATCACCAGCCAGAGTTCGCCGGGCTGGCGACTGCGGGCGCGCAGCACCAGGTCGGCGCGGCGTTGCGGGCGGCCGTTGCGCAGGGTGGCAGGCCAGTCGATACGGCCGTGCGCACCCGTTTGGCGGGCGCCGCTGCGGCCGCCGGCGAGCTGGCCGGGTCGGGGGTTGGCATCCGCGCCTGGGGCCGGGCGCGGGCGGATGCTCAGGGCTTTTTTGGCCAGCCCGTCAGTTGCCGGCGTTCGCCCATGGCGACGCTCTGCGCGGGCAGTTCGCCCCATTGGCCTTCGCCGCTGGAGGCATTGGACGGTGCCTGGGGTTGGCTGGACGACGACTGCGGCGGCGTGCTCGATTGCGCTGGCGGATGGCGGCGGCGATGGGCGAGGGCGAAGTGCTCGACCGCGTCGATGTCCTGCGCCTCAATCGTGTTGGCACCACGCCAGGCGGCATGAGCGCGAGCCGCGCGCAGCCACACGAGGTCGGCGCGCAGGCCGTCGACACCGGCGGCGTGGCAGCGCTCGGCGATGGTCTCCAGCGCAGCATCGTCCAGGGGGATCGCGGCCAACTGCTGGCGCGCGTCGCCGCAGCGTTGCTGCAGTGCCTGCTGCGCATCCAGCCATTGCGCGAGGAACGCCTGCGGGTCGGCATCGAAGGCCAGCCGGCGCCGGACGATCTCGGCGCGCTCGCTCGGTGCGGGCGTTCCTTCCAGCTGCACCTTGAGGCCGAAGCGGTCCAGCAGTTGCGGGCGCAGTTCACCTTCCTCGGGGTTCATCGTGCCGATCAGCACGAAGCGCGCCGGGTGGCTGTGGGACAGGCCGTCGCGTTCGATCAGGTTGACCCCGCTGGCGGCCACGTCGAGCAGCAGGTCGACGAGGTGGTCGGGCAGCAGGTTCACTTCGTCCACATAGAGCACACCGCCGTGGGCATGGGCCAACACGCCGGGGGAGAACTGCGCGCGTCCTTGGCCCAGCGCCGCGTCCAGGTCGAGGGTGCCGACGATGCGTTCCTCGCTGGCGCCCAGCGGCAGGGTGACGAAGCGCCCGCCGTCCAGCAGGTCGGCGACGCCGCGTGCCAGGGTGGACTTGGCCATGCCGCGCGGCCCTTCGATCAGCACGCCGCCGATGGCTGGGTCGATGGCTGCCAGGCACAGGGCCAGCTTCAGCTCATCGGCGCCGACGACGGCTGCCAGTGGGAAATGGGGAAGGGCGCTCATGGGGATTTCCTGCGGATTTCGTCCGTGCATGGTAGCGAACCGGGTGCAGGAGGTGCGACCAATGTCCATCGGAACGATAGATTCAAGTCATTGATCGGCGCTGCGCGATGCAGTACCTTGGCTTCACTTCCACGGAGAACATCATGCCGTCCAGCCTGTCCGTCCAGTCCCTCGCCCGCCTCGGTGCCATCGGCTCCGTGGCTGCTCGCGCGCAGGTCCTGGCCGCTGCTGCCGGCTATTTCTTCTATGGGTATTGGTTTAGCCAAAGGCGCGCCTGATACCCCACAGGCGCCCTAGCAAGCAGGGTCGCCAACCAGACAGATTCATGAAACCCCGGTCGGCAACCCGACCGGGGTTTTTGTTTTTCCGGCCCACAAGGCCAACACATTGCCAACGAATTGAAGCGGGCCAAAACGCCCGGACAGAGGATCAAGCCATGACCGCCTACACCACTGATTACCGCTATTACCGCAACTCCGACTGGCGATTTAGCAGCGCGCTGCGTGCCACCCAACGAGCCTTGCCACGAACACTTAGATAGAGCGCCGAGCGCGGAAAGACCACCGCGCCGGCCAAGGATGCCAGTCAGATGAACGCTTCCACCTCCACCCTGATCCGCCCCGAACACGCAGCCACCGCCGAAGTCCTCGACCTCCCGCTGCCTTCCGCCCGCCGCCGCGAACACCCGCTGCCGAGCCCCGCCGAACTGCGCCAGCGCCTGCCGCTGTCCGCCGCCATGGCCCACCGCGTCCGCGAAGGCCGCGAGTCGATCCGTGCCGTCCTCGATGGCCGCGACCCGCGCCTGCTGGTCGTCATCGGCCCCTGCTCGCTGCACGACCCCGTCTCAGCCCTCGAGTACGCAGACCGCCTCGCCGAACTGGCGCCGCAGGTGAGCGACCAGCTGCTGCTGGTGATGCGCGCCTACGTCGAGAAACCGCGTACCACCATCGGTTGGAAAGGCCTGGTCTACGACCCGCAGCTGGATGGCACTGGCGACATGGCCGGCGGCCTGGAACTGTCGCGCAGGCTGATGCTGGGCATGCTCGAACGTGGCCTGCCGATCGCCACCGAGCTGCTGCAACCGCTGGTGGCCGGCTACTTCGACGACCTGCTGGGCTGGGCCGCCATCGGCGCGCGCACCAGTGAATCCCAGGTACACCGCGAGATGGTCAGCGGCCTCGACCTGCCGGTGGGCTTCAAGAACGGCACCGATGGCAGCATCGGCATCGCCACCGACGCCATGCGCTCGGCGGCTCACCCGCACCAGCATTTCGGCATCGATGCGCTGGGCCGTCCGTCGCTAGTGCAGACCCAGGGCAATCCGGACACCCATCTGGTGCTGCGCGGCGGCCATGCCGGGCCGAATTTCGACGCAGCCAGCGTGCAGCAGATTCGCCAGGGGCTGGAAAAGCTCGGACTCGACGCGAGCATCATGGTGGATTGCAGCCACGCCAACAGCGGCAAGGACCCACTGCGCCAGCCGGCGGTGCTGGACAGCGTGCTCGACCAGCGCGTGGCCGGTGATGCCTCGCTGCGCGGCGTGATGCTGGAGAGTCATCTGTTCGACGGCTGCCAGCCGCTGTCCGGCGAGCTGCGCTACGGCGTCTCGATCACTGACGGCTGCCTGGGCTGGAGCGGCACCGAGGCGCTGTTGCTGGGTGCGGCGGAGCGGCTGCGCCGGGGCTGAAACCGATTCCCCTGTAGGAGCGGCCCGTGCCCGCGATTCGCGCGCATGGCGCGCTCCTACACTGGGTGCATGCGCACAGGGAGCGCTGCGATATGTGGGAAGTGCTGGATGCCTTGCTTGAACCCTTGTACGGCCCTGCGTTGTATGCAGTGGGCTGGCCGATCGTGAAACTGCTCACGCTGGGGCGCTTTCCGCGGCCGGGGCTGTCCCGCTCCTACTGCATGGAAGCGCAGTGGGTGCGTGGAGCGGGAGTGACTCTTCTGGTCCTGCTGGGCGCTGCGGCGCTGGGCCTGTTCTCGGGCTGACTTGTCAGACGGATTGATGGGTATCGCTTCGCTCCACGCCATCCTGCGAGAGCGCGAAATCCCTCACTGCTCCTCGCTGTCCACCAGCAGGTTCTCCAGCATCTCGCGGTACTCCCCCGGCTCTTCCCACAACCCGCGCTGCTGCGCTTCCACCAGGCGCTCGGCGATGTCGCGCAGGGCTTCGGGGTTGTGCTGGCGGATGAACTCGCGGGTGTCGTCGTCCAGCAGGTAGGCGTCGGCCAGCAGGCGGTACTGGTGGTCGTCCACCAGTTCGCTGGTGGCGTCGAAGGCGAACAGGTAGTCCACCGTCGCCGCCAGTTCGAAGGCGCCTTTGTAGCCGTGGCGCTTCATGCCGGCGATCCATTTCGGGTTCACGGCGCGGGCGCGCACCACGCGGCCGAGTTCTTCCTTCAGGGTGCGGATGCGCGGGTTGTCCGGCTGGCTGTGGTCGCCGTGGTAGCTGGCCAGCGACTGCCCCTGGATGACCTCGGCGGCGGCGAGCATGCCGCCCTGGAACTGGTAGTAGTCGTTGGAATCGAGGATGTCGTGCTCGCGGTTGTCCTGGTTGTGCAGCACTGCCTGCAGGCCGGAGAGGCGCTGGGCGAAGCGTTCGCGCGCCGGGGTGCCGTCGTCGCTGGCGCCGTAGGCGTAGCCGCCCCAGTTCAGGTAGGCCTCGGCGAGGTCGTCGCGGCTGTCCCACTGGCGTGATTCGATCACGCCCTGCACGCCGGCGCCGTAAGCGCCGGGCTGCGCGCCGAAAATGCGCCAGCCGGCCTGGCGGCGGGCTTCGTCGAGGGCCAGTCCATCAGACTGCAAACGCGCCTGGTCGGCACGGACACGAGCGGCCAACGGGTTCATATCGTCCGGCTCGTCCAGCGCGGCGACGGCCTGTACGGCGGCGTCGAACAGACGAATCAGGTTGGCGAAGGCATCGCGGAAGAAGCCCGAGACTCGCAGCGTCACGTCGACCCGCGGACGGTCGAGCAGGGTGATTGGCAGGATCTCGAAGTCTTCTACGCGCTGGCTGCCGGCCTGCCACACCGGGCGTACGCCGAGCAGTGCCAGGGCTTGGGCGATGTCGTCGCCGCCGGTGCGCATGGTCGCCGTGCCCCACACCGAGAGGCCGAGCTGGCGCAGGTGGTCGCCGTGGTCCTGCAGGTGGCGTTCGAGCAGGCGGCTGGCGGACTGGAAGCCGAGGCGGAAGGCGGTGGGCGTGGGCAGGTTGCGCACGTCCACGGTGAAGAAGTTGCGCCCCGTGGGCAGCACGTCGACCCGCCCGCGGCTGGGCGCGCCGCTGGGGCCGGGTGGGACGAAGCGGCCGTCGAGGCCGGCGAGCAGGTGGCCGATTTCGCTGGCGCCGCAGGCGTCCAGGGTCGGGGCGATCTGCTGCTGAAGTTGCGCGAGGACCGCCGCGCTGGCGCTGCCGGGTGCGCTGACGATGCCGTCGATCAGGCGCAGGGCGAACAGCTCCAGACGCTCGCGGGTGTCGCCGTTGCTACGCCAGGGTTCGTCGCTCACGGCGAGCAGCACATCCGGGCGCGGGCCCTCCCAGGCCTCGGCGAAAGCTTCGTCCAGCGGGTCGCGCCCCAGTTGCAGATCGTCACTCAGCGCGCGCAGCAGGCTGGCGTTGCCGCCGCGCCCATCGCCTCGCGGGATGCGCACCAGCGACAGCAGCGTGTCGCGGCGCAGCTCGCCTGCGGGCGATTCGCCGAACACATGCAGGCCATCGCGAATCTGCGATTCCTTGAGGTCGCACAGGTAGGCGTCCAGCTGCGGCAGCCAGCTTTCCGCATCGTCGCTCAGTTGCAGGCCCAGCTCGCGGTCCAGCGAGGTTTCGCGCACCAGCGTGAGGATGTCGCCACGCAATTCGGTGGCGCGGCGCGGGTCGAGCAGGGAGGCGTCGTAGTACTCGTCGGCCAGGCGTTCGAGGTCGCGCAGCGGGCCGTAGTTTTCCGCGCGGGTCAGCGGCGGCATCAGGTGGTCGATGATCACCGCCTGGGCGCGACGCTTGGCCTGCGCGCCTTCGCCGGGGTCGTTGACGATGAACGGGTAGAGGTTCGGCAGCGCGCCGAGAATCGCGGCCGGCCAGCATTCCTCGGAGAGCCCGACACCCTTGCCCGGCAGCCATTCGAGGTTGCCGTGCTTGCCGACGTGGACCACCGCGTCGGCGCCGAATACCTCGCGCAGCCAGAAGTAGAACGCGAGATAACCGTGTGGCGGAACCAGCGACGGGTCGTGGTAGATCGCCGCAGCGTCGAGCTGGTAGCCGCGCGCCGGCTGGATGCCGACGAAGCCGAGGCCCAGGCGCAGGCCGGCGACCATCATGCGGCCGCTGCGGAACATCGGGTCCTGCTGCGGTTCGCCCCAGCGTTCGCGCACGGCTTGCTGGTTGGCTTCGGGCAGGCGCGCGAAGCAGGCGAGGTAGTCGTCCAGCGCCAGGCTCTGCGCGCAGGGGCGCAGGTCGAGGCTGTCGAGGTCGTTGCTGACACCGCCGAGAAGCTGTTGGATCAACGCGGTGCCGGAGTTGGGCAGGCCGGCGACCGGATAGCCCTGGGCTTCCAGCGCGCGCAGGATATTCAGCGCGGCGGCCGGCGTGTCCAGGCCGACACCGTTGCCGATGCGCCCGTCACGGGTCGGGTAATTCGCCAGGATCAGCGCCACGCGCTTGTCGGCGTTGGCCTTGCGCGAGAGCAGCATCCAGCGCCGTGCCAGCTCGGCGGTGAAGTCCATGCCGGGAAGATGCGGCAGGTAGCAGACCACGTCGCTCTGGCTGCGCTCGCTGCGCCAGGCCAGGCCCTTGAAGCTGATCGGCCGGGTGATGATGCGGCCGTCCAGCTCCGGCAGCGCGACGTGCATGGCCAGGTCGCGCGGGCCGAGGCCCTGCGGGTTGGCGTGCCAGAGGTCGTGATTGTCCAGCGAGCAGATGGCTTGCAGCACCGGCACGTCGCGTCGGAAGGGCCGGTCCTGCGGCGCTTCCGGGTTTGACTGGGCGAAGCCGGTGGTATTGATGATCAGCTCGGCGTCGGCGGCATCCAGCAGGTTTTCCACCGCCTCCAGGCAGGCGACCTCCTTGAGGCTGGCCACGGCGATGGGCAGCGGGTTGATGCCCTGGGCCTGCAAGCGTTCGCAGAAGGTGTCGATGAAACCGGTGTTCGCCGCTTGCAGGTGCGTGCGATAGAACAGCAGCGCGGCGACCGGGCACTCGGGGCCCCAGTCGGCCTGCCAGCGGGCGAGGTCGCTGCTGCCAATCTGCGGGTGATAGACCGCCACGCGCGGTAAGGTCTGTGGCTCGCTCCAGGCGTAGTCACGCTGCAGGTGACGGCTGGCCAGGCAGGCGAAGAACTGCCGGGCGTTTTCCATGCCTCCCTGGCGCAGGTACTGCCAGAGACGCTCGGTATCCTCAGGTGGGACGCTGCACAGGGCGCCGAGTTCGGGGTCGGGCTTGTCGTCGCCGGGCACCGCGATCAGCGTGGCGCCGCGCTCGGCCAGCGCCGCCAATTGCTCCATGCCGTAGCGCCAGTAACCGACGCCGCCGTGCACCGAGATCAGGATGACCCTGGCGTGCTGCAGCACCTCGTCGATGTAGAGGTCCACCGAGGCGTGATTCTGCAGCTGCATGGGGTTGGCCAGGCGCAGGCTCGGGTAGTCCTCCGGCAGCTCGCGCGCCGCCTCGGCGAGCAGCGCCAGGTGCGAGTCGCCGCTGCAGAGGATCACCAGCTCGGCGGGCGTCTGGGCCAGGTGGGCGATGCCGTCGTCAGGGACGAAGCCGCCGGGTTGGGTGCGCAGCAGGTGCATGGGCTTGCTCGGTTCGGGCTGTTTGTAGGATGGGTGGAGCTTGCGATACCCATCACCGCCGGTGGGTATCGCTGCGCTCCACGCCACCCTACGAAGTCATCAGGTCAGGGCAGTACGCAGCTCGTTGGCGATGGTGTCCTGGTCCAGCTCCTGGCCGATCACCACCAGGCGGGTGCCGCGGGTTTCGTCGCTGCGCCAGGCGCGGTCGAAGTGCTTGTCGAAGCGTTTGCCTACGCCCTGAACCAACAGGCGCATGGGCTTGCCGGGGATGGCGACGAAGCCCTTGATGCGCAGCACGGCGTGGCGCTCGACCAGCGCGTTCAGCGCATCGAGCAGGGCGCGCTCTTCCACTTCCGGCAGGTCGACGTGGAAGGAGTCGAACTCGTCGTGGTCATGATCGTCATGGCCTTCGTGGTCGTGGTGGGTCGGGCGGCTGTCGATGTGCAGCTCGGCCTCGGCGTTCAGCCCCAGCAGCACCGAGAGCGGCAGCTGGCCGGAGTTGGCTTCGACGATCTTCACCGCCGGCGGCAGCTCCTCGGCGACTTCAGCGCGCACGCGGGCCAGGGCTTCGGCGTCCAGCAGGTCGGCCTTGTTCAGCACCACCAGGTCGGCGCTGGCCAGCTGGTCTTCGAAGAGTTCGTGCAGCGGCGATTCGTGGTCCAGGTTCGGGTCCTGCTTGCGCTGCTCGTCCACCTGCTCGGGGTGGGCGGCGAAGGTGCCGGCGGCCACGGCCGGGCTGTCGACCACGGTGATCACCGCGTCAACGGTGCAGGCGTTGCGGATTTCCGGCCACTGGAAGGCCTGCACCAGCGGCTTGGGCAGGGCGAGACCCGAGGTCTCGATGAGGATCTGGTCGAGGTCGCCACGGCGCGCTACCAGTTCACGCATCACCGGGAAGAATTCTTCCTGCACGGTGCAGCACAGGCAGCCGTTGGCCAGTTCGAAGACGCGGCCGACCGCTTCTTCTTCACTGCAACCGATGGAGCACTGCTTGAGGATTTCGCCGTCGATGCCCAGCTCGCCGAATTCGTTGACGATCACCGCGATACGGCGGCCTTCGGCGTTATCGAGCATGTGGCGGAGCAGGGTGGTCTTACCGGCACCGAGGAAGCCGGTGACGATGGTGACGGGGAGTTTGGCCAGGGTTTTCATGCGCGCCTCGCAAGCGAAATTGGGAGGGCGGATGAAGGGCGCGCGCGCGGGTTCGCCGCGCAACGAAGGTCGCCACCGGATCACCCCGCCCGGTTGTCTTGATGCTGCTCGAGGCAGGTCTCCTGGCTCACAGCCTTTTGTTGTCTCCTCGCCTTCCCGCCCGAATCGGCAGTGGCGTGTGAAGAGACAGGCTGTTCACAGTTGCGGGGGCAGCCGTGGCGCATCCGAAGATTTCCACGTTCCCTCTTAGCTCCGGCCAGTGCCGGAGAACCTCGAAGGGAGGAAGGCTACGCAGCGCGGCCGGGCCGGTCAATCGCCGGGGATCGGTTGACGCCTGCAGGCGAGCGTGGTCTGCTTGCGCGGTTTCAGGTGTCTCGCGCCGACGCGCGCGAGGTGAAACGGGAAGCCGGTGCGTCCGCAAGGACCAGTCCGGCGCTGCCCCCGCAACGGTAAGCGCATCGAGGGTCGTCAGTAGCCACTGTGCCAAGGCATGGGAAGGCTGACCCATCCGGCGAGAGTCTCTCGCTGGCGTCGCAAGCCCGGAGACCGGCCTGGAATCCTTCGTTTTGGCAACCCGCGGTGGGCGGGCGCAGGCCGTGGCGCGACCGATCCGGCGCGTTCGAATGCGTTCAACCTCTGCGTTCTCACTCTAGATTTCAGAGGGAACGTTCATGTCCAGCAGCATCCTGACGCAACAGGCGTCGAGCACTTCCATCCCCCTTTCCAAGCGCATCAGCCTGGCCGTCGGCGCCAGCCTGCTCGGTGCGCTGCTGGTGTATTTCGCCGGCTTCTCGCACATCGACGCGGTACATAACGCCGCCCACGATACTCGCCACAGCGCAGGCTTCCCCTGCCACTGATGCGGTTCTGAGTTCAATCGGCTGCGCGTCGGCCAGGCTGCGTTGGAGAATCGCCGTGGACTGCTCATGGACAACAGTCCACTCCGCGTCCCCGGCGATCCTCCGCCTTGCCTGGCTCTAGCTCGCTCGATTCGATGGCTCGGAGAAGGAAAAGGAAAAAACTCATGATCAAACGTATCGCCCAGACCGCCGGTTTCGCCGGTCTGATCGCCGCGCTGGTGCTGACCGTAGTCCAGCTGCTGTGGGTATCCCCGCTGATCCTCAAGGCGGAAACCTATGAGAAATCCGATCCGGCCGCCGCGCTGGTCGAGGAGCACGCCCACGAGCATGCCGACGGTGCTGCTGCGGGCCACCACCATGACGCGGAGGCCTGGGAGCCGGAAGACGGCTGGCAGCGCATCCTCTCCACCACCGGCGGCAACCTGGTGGTCGCGGTGGGCTTCGCCCTGATGCTGGCCGGCCTGTTCACCCTGCGCGCGCCGGGTAAAACTTCCGAAGGCTTGCTCTGGGGGCTGGCCGGTTTCGCCGTGTTCACCCTCGCGCCGTCCCTCGGCCTGCCGCCGGAAGTTCCCGGCACCGCCGCCGCCGACCTGACTCTGCGGCAGACCTGGTGGATCGGCACCGCCGCCGCCACCGCCGCCGGCCTCGCGCTGCTGGTGTTCGGCCGTCACTGGGCGCTGCGCATTGTCGGTCTCGCCCTGCTGGTGGTGCCGCACGTGGTCGGCGCGCCGCAGCCGGAAGTGCATTCCAGCCTCGCGCCGGAAAGCGTCGCCCACGAGTTCATCGTCGCCTCGCTGGTCACCAACGCCGTGTTCTGGGCTGCCCTGGGCCTGGTCGCCGCCTGGATGTTCCGCCGCTTCGCGCCGTCGACCTGATTCGCCGCTATGCTCGACCCCGCAGCCGGCCTGGCCGTCTGCGGGGTTTTTATTTTGATCTGCAAGGAGAGCGACCATGACACTGGTTGCCGGCCTCGGTTGCCGCCGGGGTTGCCCGCTCGATGAACTGCGCGCCCTGCTGCGCGATATGCTGGCCGAGGCCGGGCTGGAGGAGTCGAACCTCACCGCCCTGGCCAGCGCCACGCTGAAGGCCGACGAGGAGGGACTGACAGCCCTGGCCGCCGCCCTCGATCTGCCGCTGGCGCTGTTCACGCCGCAAGAGTTGGCGGCCTGCGAAAAGCGCCTGGGCGACCCTTCCGAAACCGTGCGCACGGCCACCGGCAGCGCCAGCGTGGCCGAGGCGGCGGCATTGCTGCAGGCCGAGGCGCAAGGCGGTGCTGCGGCACGCCTGCTGGTAGGCAAGCGCCGCAGCGAGCAGGCCACCTGTGCGCTGGCCTTCATCCCCATCGAACCCGCACAGGAGCCGTCATGACGGTCTACTTCATCGGCGCCGGCCCCGGCGATCCCGAGCTCATCACGGTCAAGGGCCAGCGGCTGATCCGCACCTGCCCGGTGATCCTCTATGCCGGCTCACTGGTGCCGCCGGCCGTGCTGGAAGGGCACCGCGCCGAGCGCGTGGTGAACACCGCCGAGCTGAACCTGGAAGAGATCGTCGCGCTGCTGGCGCAGGCCCAAGCCGAGGGCAAGGACGTCGCGCGAGTGCACTCCGGCGATCCCTCGCTGTACGGCGCCATCGGTGAGCAGATCCGCCACCTGCGCGAACTGGGCATCGCCTACGAGATCGTCCCTGGCGTCACCGCGACTTCCGCCTGCGCGGCGATTCTCGGCTGCGAGCTGACCCTGCCGGATATCTCCCAGACGCTGATTCTCACCCGCTACGCGAGCAGGACGCGGATGCCCGAAGGCGAGTCGCTGGCGGAACTGGCGCAGCACCGAGCGACCCTGGCCATTCACCTGGGCGTCGGCCAGTTGGCGAACATCGTCGCCGAGCTGCTGCCGCACTACGGCGCGGACTGCCCCATCGCGGTGATCCACCGCGCCAGCTGGCCGGACCAGGACCAGGTCACCGGCACCCTCGGCGACATCCTGCCAAAGGCAGAGGCCAAGGGCTTCCGGCGCACCGCGCTGATTCTGGTGGGCAAGGTGCTCGGGGCGGAGGGGTTTGCCGATTCGTCGCTGTACAGCGCGGGGCATGCGCATCTGTATCGGCCGTAGCGAAATCAGTCGGCTGGCAGCGGCCGCGATCCAAGGCTCTGGGCGAAGCGCAACAGGTAGCCGTCCGGGTCCTGGACGAGGAAATTGCGCTCCCCGTACAACTGTTCGTCCTGCCGGTACCAGCGATCCTCAACGGGTTTGCGTAGCGAGATACGCGCCTCGTTCAGTGAACTCACCAGCGCCTGAATATCGGGGCAGCGGATGGAGAAGTTGATGCCTCGTCCCAGTGGTGGGTCCAGTGGGCGCACGCTCCATGGCGAGTCGGAATGCCAGTCCTGCTCCAGCATGAGCTGGCTGTCGCCAAAGGAAAGAAAGGCGAAGTCGTCTTCGCGGCGCTGGTACTCGATGGCGAAACCGAGCACCTCGCAGTAGAAGTGCAGGCTTCTCGTCAGGTCCGCGACGATCAGCTCCGGCACCAGGGCGTTCATCTTCAGCATGTCGGTGTTCTCACGCCAGCCACTGATCCCCGCGCGGCAGCATCCCGCGCCGCAGGTACCAGCGCACCCACAGGTGCACGCCGAGCGCGGCGCTCACTGTGAGCAGGATCATCAGGCCTTCCGCTTCCATGGCAGCTTCCCTCGTCCGGGTTTCCTGCCTGACAGGGTAGGCCTGCGACAAAGCGCCGCACAGATACAGATCGTTTCCGAATGTGCGGATCAGTCCGGCTGCCGCTCTACAGCGAGTGAATGATCCGCCCGAGGGTTTCCATGGCCTGTTCGCTGGCCGTGGTCCACGGGTGGCCATAGTTCAGGCGCAGGCAGTGGCCGAAGCGCCGCGTCGCCGAGAAGATCGGCCCCGGCGCGAGGCTGATGCCCTGGGCATGGGCGAGCTGGAACAGCTTGAGCGCGTCGATGTGCTCGGGCAGCTCCAGCCACAGGAAGTAGCCGCCGCTGGGCCGGGTGACGCGGGTGGCGGCGGGGAAGTGCCGGGCCACGGCGGCGAGCATCGCGTGCTGCTGGCTTTCCAGCGCATGGCGCAGCTTGCGCAGGTGGCGGTCGTAGCCGCCGTGCTGCAGGTAGTCGGCGATGGCCGCCTGGGCCGGCACCGAGGCCGACAGGCTGGTCATCAGCTTGAGCCGCTCGATCTGCTCGGCGTAGCGCCCGCCGGCGACCCAGCCGACCCGGTAGCCCGGCGCCAGGCTCTTGGAGAAGGAGCTGCAGTGCATCACCAGCCCTTCGCTGTCGAAGGCCTTCACCGGCTTGGGCGCCTGGGCGGCGAAGTACAGTTCGGCGTAGACGTCGTCCTCGATCAGCGGCACCAAGTGCTGGGCCAGCAGCGCGGCGAGGGCGCGCTTCTTGTCCTCGGCCATGCTCGCGCCCAGCGGGTTCTGGAAGTTGCTCATGAACCAGCAGGCCTTGATCGGCAGGCGCGCGAGGCTGTCGGCGAGCACGTCCAGATCGATGCCTTCGCGCGGGTGCACAGGGATTTCCACGGCCTTGAGTTTCAGGCGCTCGAGCACCTGCAGGCTGGCATAGAAGGCGGGCGCCTCGATGGCGACCAGGTCGCCCGGCTGGGTGACCACCTGCAGGCACAGGTTCAGCGCTTCCAGCGCGCCGTTGGTGACCACCAGCTCCTCGACCGGCAGCGGCATGCCGCCGACCATGTAGCGCAGGGCGATCTGCCGGCGCAGTGCATGGCTGCCGGGGGCGAGGTCGGCGACCACCGAGCGTGGGTCCATGTCGCGCACGGCGTGGGCCATGGAGCGCGCCAGGCGCGGCAGGGGGAACAGTTCCGGCGCCGGGAAGGCCGAGCCGAAGGGCACGGTGTCCGGGTCCTTGATCGAGCTGAGCACCGAGAACACCAGTTCGCTGACGTCCACCTCGGTGGTCTGCGCGTCGTGGCGGGCGATTTCCGGCTCGGCCAGCGCGCGCTGTACGTGCTCGCGGACGAAGTATCCCGAGCGCGCGCGGGCGACGATCAGCCCGCGATCCTCCAGCAGGTAATAGGCCTGGAACACCGTGGAGGCGCTGACCCCGTAGGTGCGGCTGGCGTGCCGCACCGAGGGGACTTTCTGGCCGGGGGCGAGCACGCCGCTGCGGATCAGGCCGGCGATCTCGTCGGCGAATTTCTCGTAGCGCTTCATCTTGTCCTGCACGGCGGCCTGAGGGGCGGAAGAATCCGCCCACTCTAGGCGCTGCGCCGAGGTCACGCCAAGCTCCCTGGCCATGCTCAGCGCCTCGGCGAGACGAAGGTGCTGGCGGCGTCGATCGCCTCGTTGCCGTCGCTGACCCTGAAGTGCAGCGGCACCGAACCCCCGGCGCTGCTCTGCGCCAGGCTTGCCACCGAGATGGCGAAGTCGCGGATCTCGCCCGGCTGCAGCATCAGCTCCGGCACGCCCTGCAGGCGGTAGCCGGCGCCATCGGCGAGGCTCAGCTGGTAATGCTGCGGCTGCTGGGTCTTGTTGATCAGCTTGAGGTTGTAGATGTTCTCGATCTCGCCGACGGCGTTTTCGCGGAACAGGCCACGGTCGCGGGCGACGTCGAGGTTGATCAGCGGCCGTGCCTCCAGCGCCCAGACGAAGGCGCCGATCATCACCAGCAGCACCGCTGCGTAGCCGATCAGGCGTGGGCGCAGCAGGTGGGTCTTGCCGCCTTCCAGCGCGCTTTCCGAGGTGTAGCGCACCAGGCCACGGTCGTAGCCCATCTTGTCCATCACCGAGTCGCAGGCGTCGATGCAGGCGGCGCAGCCGATGCAGGCGATCTGCAGGCCGTCGCGGATGTCGATGCCGGTGGGGCAGACCTGCACGCACTGGAAGCAGTCGATGCAGTCGCCCAGGCCCTGGGCCTTGGGATCGGCGTCCTTCTTGCGCGCGCCGCGGGACTCGCCGCGCGCCGCGTCGTAGGAAATGATCAGGGTGTCCTTGTCGAACATCACGCTCTGGAAGCGCGAGTACGGGCACATGTGGATGCACACCTGCTCGCGCAGCCAGCCGGCGTTGGCATAGGTGGCGGCGGCGAAGAAGGCGACCCAGAAGGTGCTTTCCAGGTCGAGCCTGAGGGTGAACAGGTCCGCCACCAGCGGCCGCACCGGGGTGAAGTAGCCGATGAAGGTGATCGCCGTGACCAGGCTGATCAGCAGCCAGAGGCCGTGCTTGGCGCCCTTGCGCAGGACTTTCTCGGTACTCACCGGGCCCTGGTCGCGCTTGATGCGCTGGTTGCGGTCGCCCTCGGTGACCTGTTCGGCCCACATGAAGACCCAGGTCCACACGCTCTGCGGGCAGGTGTAGCCGCACCAGACGCGGCCGGCGAACACCGTGATGAAGAACAGGCCGAAGGCGGCGATGATCAGGATCGCCGAGAGCAGGATGAAATCCTGCGGCCAGAAGGTCGCGCCGAAGATGTAGAACTTGCGCTCGGGCAGGTCCCAGAGGACCGCCTGGCGGCCGTTCCACTGCAGCCACAGGGTGCCGAAGAACAGCAGGAACAGCAGGCCACCACCCAGGCGCCGCAGGTCGCGGAAACGCCCGGCGAAGCGCTTGGTGTAGACCGTCGGGGTCACCGCCGACAGCGGTTTGGGCGGCGGGGTGAAACGTTGCGGTGCGTCGATCTCGATGACCTTCGCTTGGATTCTTTCGCTCATTGTCGTGGCCCATCAGGCAGAAGAGGCGCCGCGACTGTACGAATCGGTCTGCACCCGAAACAGATTCAGGTCCGCCGGAAAAAACCATATCAGATGGCTGAAAACGCTCCGCCCCGCGCTGCTGGCGGTCTGGCGTGCTGCGCGATGGGGCGGCTGATCGGGCCTGTTGCGGCAACCGGTCGCAGGCCCGTCGGGGCAGGCGCGGGACGAATCTGATCCGGTTTTTCCCGCGCGATCTGCCGCTGTTTTGCACAGCAGGCGGCGGCCACTATTCGGTCAACCGCAAAGTAGCGCGCTGGACGACAGAAGCAGGCCGCTACGCAACGTCCCGAAGGTGGCCTGGCGATGTACCGATACGATGATTATGACCGCGCCCTGGTGCGCGAACGGGTGGCGCAGTTCCGTGACCAGGTGCAGCGGCGCCTGAGCGACGAACTGAGCGAAGAGGAATTCCTGCCGCTGCGCCTGCAGAACGGCCTGTACCTGCAGAAGCACGCCTACATGCTGCGGGTGGCGATTCCCTACGGCACCCTGTCCAGCGAACAGATGCGCACCCTGGCCTGGATCGCCCGCGAGCACGACCGCGGCTACGGCCACTTCACCACGCGGCAGAACATCCAGTTCAACTGGGTCGAGCTGGCGCGGGTGCCGGACATTCTCGAGCGCCTGGCGGACGTCGAGATGCACGCCATCCAGACCTCCGGCAACTGCGTGCGCAACATCACCACCGAGGCCTTCGCCGGTGTCGCCGCCGACGAGTTCCTCGACCCGCGCCCGCTGGCGGAAATCCTCCGCCAGTGGTCGACGGTGAACCCCGAATTCCTCTTCCTGCCGCGCAAGTTCAAGATCGCGATCTGCGCCGCCGAGGAAGACCGCGCGGCGGTGATGATGCACGACATCGGCCTCTACCTGCGCCGCGCCGAAGACGGCGAACTGCGCCTGAAGGTGCTGGTGGGCGGCGGGCTGGGGCGCACGCCGATGCTCGGTCAGGTGATCCGCGACGACCTGCCCTGGTGGCACCTGCTGTCCTATGTCGAGGCGATCCTGCGCGTGTACAACCGCCACGGCCGGCGCGACAACAAGTACAAGGCGCGGATCAAGATCCTGGTGAAGGCGCTGGGCATCGAGGCGTTCTCCCGCGAAGTGGAGGAGGAGTGGCAGCATTTGCGCGATGGCGAGGCGCAACTGACACTCGACGAGTACCAGCGCGTTGCCGCGGCATTCGATCCGCCGAGCTACAGGGAGAATCAGGAAGCGGCCGACGAGCTGGCCTATGGCAGCGCGTTGGCCGCCGACGCGGCGTTCGCGCGCTGGGTTTCGCGCAATGTGCGCCCGCACCGCGTGGCGGGCTATGCCAGCGTGGTCCTGTCCACCAAGCCGGGCGCCGAGGCGCCGCCGGGGGACGCCACCGCCGAGCAGATGGAGCAGGTGGCCGACTGGGCCGAACGCTTCGGCTTCGGCGAAATCCGTGTCGCCCACGAACAGAACCTGGTGCTGCCGGACGTGCGCAAGTCCGATCTCCATGCGCTCTGGCGGGAAGCCTGCGCGGCAGGCCTGGGCACGCCGAACCAGGGCCTGTTGACCGACATCATCGCCTGCCCCGGCGGCGACTTCTGCGCACTGGCCAACGCCAAGTCGATCCCCATCGCCCAGGGCATCCAGCAGCGCTTCGAGGACCTCGACTACCTGCACGACCTGGGTGATCTCAGCCTGAACATCTCCGGCTGCATGAACGCCTGCGGCCACCACCACATTGGCAATATCGGCATCCTCGGCGTCGATAAGAACGGCAGCGAGTGGTACCAGATCACCCTGGGCGGCGCGCAGGGCGTGAAGAGCGCGCTGGGCAAGGTGATCGGCCCGTCGTTCAGCGCGGCCGAGGTGCCGGACGTGATCGAGGCGCTGGTGCACACCTATGTGGAGCAGCGCGGTGCCGGTGAGCGCTTTGTGGAAACGGTCGAGCGCATCGGCCTGGAGCCTTTCAAGGCGCGGGTCTACCGCCAGGCGGAGGTGCCAGCATGAAGAACCTGATTCATCTGCGAGACGGTGTGGCGGAAGTGGCGCCGGGCGATCCCTGGGAGTTGCTGCGCGAAGTGCCGGAGGCCCTGCCCGAGGGGCGACTGATCTTGCCGCTGAAGAGCTGGCTGGCGCTGGAGTCCGGTGCGGGATTCGGTGTCTGGCTGGCGCCGGAGGACGATCCCGAAGACCTCATCTGGCGCCTGAAGGAGCCGGCACTGATCGCCATCGACTTCCCCAGCTTCCGCGATGGCCGCGGCTACAGCCTGGCCTACCTGTTGCGCAGCCGCCTTGGCTGGCGCGGGGAGTTGCGCGCGGTGGGCGACGTGCTGCGTGACCAGTTGGCGCACATGCGCCAGTGCGGTTTCGATGCCTTTGCCGTGCGCGAGGACAAGTCCGTGGAAGACGCGCTGAAGGGCCTGGCGGGCCTTAGCGTGCTCTATGGCCGCTCGGTGATCGAGCCGCGTCCGCTGTTCCGTCGCCGCTCCTAGACAGGAGTCGCCGCGCGCGGCGAAGGCGGCAGCGGGTCGGCCAAGCTTGACGCTGTGCCGGGGCACAGGAAAAATGCGGGCATCATCCCCGGCGCCGTGCGCGCCGGCGGTAACCCACGGATTCGAGTGACCCCCAGAATATGCGCATGCGCCTGATGCTGTTGGGTGGCGGTAATGCCCTTGGACAGGCGCTGATCCGCCTTGGCGCCGAGGAAGACATCGGCTTCCTCGCCCCCCGGCCGCCCGAACAGGGCTGGGACGCTTCCAGCCTCACCGTCCTGCTGGACGAGACCCGCCCCGACGCGGTGATCAACCTCGCCTACTACTACGACTGGTTCCAGGCCGAGGCCGTCGACGCCGCTCGCCTGGCCAGCCAGGAGCGTGCGGTGGAGCGTCTGTCCGAACTCTGCCAGCACCACGAGATCCTGCTGATCCAGCCGTCCAGCTACCGCGTGTTCGATGGCGCCCGCGCCACCGCCTACAGCGAGAAGGACGAGCCGTTGCCCCTGGGCCCGCGTGGCCAGGCGCTGTGGCGCATGGAACAGTGGGTGCGGGCGACCAGCCCGCGCCATGTGCTGCTGCGTTTCGGCTGGCTGCTGGATGACAGCGCCGACGGCGTGCTCGGCCGCTTCCTCGGGCGTGCCGAGAAGGAGCAGGTACTGTTCCTCGCCGACGACCGGCGCGGCAACCCGACCCCGGTGGATGACGCCGCGCGGGTGATCCTCTCGGTGCTCAAGCAACTCGACTGCCAGGCACCGCTGTGGGGCACCTACCACTACGGCGGCCTGGAGGCCACGACCACCCTGTCCCTGGGCCAGGTGGTACTCGGTGAGGCCCGCGCCTTCCATACCCTGGCTGTCCAGGAGCCGAGCCCGCAGGCCCACGCCGCGCGCCCGGACGCCGGTGACGAACCGCAGCATGCGGTGCTCGCCTGCAAGAAAATCCTCCATACCTTCGGTATCAAGCCGCGCGCCTGGCGCGCCGGCCTGCCCGCCTTGCTGGATCGCTATTACCGCCATGTCTGATCGTCTTTCCCCCTCCGCGCAGCCCATCCTCATCACCGGCGGCGCGGGGTTCATCGGCTCCCATCTGGCCGACGCGCTGCTGGCGCAGGGTTTCGCCGTGCGCGTGCTGGACGACCTGTCCACCGGCCGGCGCGAGAACCTCGACAGCCGTGTCGACCTGATAGTCGGCAACGTCGCCGATGAAGCCACCCTGCGTGGTGCGCTGAACGGTTGCCAGGGCGTCGTGCACCTGGCGGCCATCGCCTCGGTGCAGGCTTCGGTGGAAGACCCGGTGGGCACCCACCGCGCCAACTTCATCGGCACCCTGAACCTCTGCGAGGCCATGCGCCAGGAAGGCATCCACCGGGTTTTGTTCGCGTCCAGCGCGGCGGTCTACGGGCAGAACGGCGAAGGCTCCGCCATCGACGAAGACGTGGTAAAGGCGCCGCTGACGCCCTATGCCGCAGACAAGCTGGCCAGCGAGTACTACCTGGACTTCTACCGTCGCGAACACGGCCTGGAGCCGGCGATCTTCCGCTTCTTCAACGTCTATGGCCCGCGCCAGGACCCGTCGTCGCCCTATTCCGGGGTGATCAGCATCTTCGCCCGGCGCGCCGAGCAGGGCCTGCCGATCACCGTGTTCGGCGACGGCGAGCAGACCCGCGACTTCATCTACGTCGGCGACCTGGTGAAGCTGCTGGTGACCGCGCTGCTGGCCGAAGACGTGGCCGAGTCAGCGATCAACGTCGGCCTCGACCAGTCCACCAGCCTCAACCAGTTGCTGGCCGAGATCGGCAAGCTCACCGGTGGCCTGCCGGAGATTACCTACCTGCCGGCGCGCCACGGTGATATCCGCCATTCCCGCGCGGACAACCGCCGCCTGCTGCAGCGCTACAGCCTGGATGCGCCTACGCCGCTGGCCGAAGGCCTGGCCCAACTGATCACCACCAGGGTTTGTTGACCGCCAGGTAGAAGATGCCGGCCAGCGAGCCCAGCGCCAGAACGCTGAGCAGCGCCTTGGCTGGCTTCGACGCGCTGCGCAGGGCGAACGCCGCCAGCACGATGTAGAGCACCAGCAGGCCGAGCTTCACCTGCAGCCAGACCGGCAGTGGCCAGGGCATCGCCAGGTGTACCAGGCCCAGGGCGCTGAGCAGCAGCAGGGTGTCGATCAGATGAGGCAGCCCGCGCTGCCAACCGGTTGGGCGCCTGCCCCACCAGCTAAGGCCCAGGCGCAGAAGGAAAAGCAGGGTGCTGATGATCGCAAGGCTGACGTGCAGTGCTTTGAGTTCGAGGTACATACCGGTTCCCTGAAAGTGAAAAAGGCGCCCTTGGGCGCCTTTTTCATGTTTGCTCCGTCAGAAACGGTAGCCGAAACCGACCATGTAAACCCAGGGGTCGACGTCAACCTTGACCTTGGTTTCCTTCACGCCCAGGGCAGACGGGCCGTCGACGCTGGCCTTGGTGTCGATGTCCATGTACCAGACTGCGGCGTTGACGAAGGCGTGCTCGTTGAGCATGTAGTCCATGCCCAGTTCGGCGGCCAGGCCCCAGGAATCCTGCAGCTTCAGGTTGCTGAAGCCCTGGTCCTTGCGGTTGCTGGCCAGGTCTTCGTCGAAGAAGGTGGTGTAGTTGATGCCCAGGCCGCCGTACGGCTGGAAGGCAGAGTTGGTACCACCCATGGGGTAGTACTGCAGCAGCACGGTCGGCGGCAGCTGCTTGATGTCGGCCAGCTTGCCGTCCAGGCCGGTCAGGCCGGTGGCGCGGTTGAGGCCCTTGACGTCGACCTGGTGGTTGAACGGGGTGGCGGCGACCAGTTCGATACCGATCTTGTCGGTGAGCAGGTACGCGAAAGTCAGGCCCAGCTGGGTGTCGCTGTCGACGGTAGCCTTGGTGCCCCCCACCTTGCCGCCGTCGAGCTTGATGTCGGAGCTGCTGTCGTTGGGTGCCACGGTGGCGAAACCGCCGCGTACCAGGAAGTCGCCAGCCTGGTGGCCGCGGATGTCGGCGGCCTGGGCTGCGACCGGCGCTGCGACGGCAAGTGAGAGAAGCGAGGTGGTGAGCCAGGACTTACGCATGATGAGCTCCAATATCTCTTTGGTATAAGTGTTGGTGCCCAGAATAGTAGACAGCGCTAAAAGCGCTCTTTTGATTTGGCTCAATAAAGCCCGCAAGCTTTGTAGGAATTGGGGGTGCGACAAGGTGCCGCGCAGTGCTTACTGCCCGGTGTATTCGTAGGGTTCGATGCTGCTGGCCTGCATCTGGTAGCCGGCCTCGGCGAGGTCGCTTTCCATCGCCTTCACGCTCATCCTGCCGATGATCCAGAAAGGCTGATAAAGCTCGTCGACTTTTACGCCCTTGCCGCCTCGAACATAGACGATCTGGTTGGACGGCGGCGCCGGCACGTGGATGCAGGCACCGTAATAGGGCACCAGCAGGAAGTCGCGCACGGTCTGGCCGTCTTCCTCCACTTCCAGCGGCACGATGTAGCCCGGCATCTTCACTTCCTGGCCGTCGAGCTGCTGTACCACGGGAGCGTTGGGTATCTGCTGCTTCACCGCCGGGCCACTTTCCGAATTGAGTACATCGGAGAGCTTGGACATGTCGTGCAGCGGCACCGGCGGCGGGGGCGGCGGCGCGCCTTCGGGGATCAGCTCGGGCCAGCTCAGCTCACGCGGCGCCGCCCAGACGGTGGCGCTGAACGCGAGGAGCAGCAGGAACAGCAGGCGGCGCATGGGACTTTCGTTCACGGGGCTGGCTCGCAGGGGCTGGCTCGCTGGTAGCTGAATCAGAGACGGATCGACAGGCCATCGGCCAGCGATTGCCGATAGGCACGCCACGCCGGCACACAGCCGATCAGCAGCGCTGCCAGGAGTATGCCGCCCAGCAGTGACCATTCATAGGCGCTGGGTAGCGCCAATGGCAGGAAGATGCCGTAGTTCGCCTGGACGAAGCCCTGGCTGCCGGCGATGCCCGCGTAGAGCAGCCCGACGCCCAGTGCCACGCCCGCCAGCGCCAGGGCGAAGGCTTCCGCCACCAGCAGACTGAAGATGTGCCAGGGCCGCGCGCCCACCGAGCGCAGGATGGCCATCTCCCGGCGGCGTTCGTTGAGGCTGGTGAGGATGGCGGTGAGCATGCCGATCAGGCCGGTCAGCACCACGAACAGCGAGACCACGAACAGCGCCTTTTCCGCCGTGCCCATCAGTCCCCACAGCTCCTGCAGCGCGACGCCCGGGAGGATCGCCATCAGCGGCTCGCCGTCGTATTCGTTGATCTGCCGCTGCAGGGTGAAGGTCGCCACCTTGCTCTTCAGGCCCAGCAGGAAGGCGGTGATCGCCTTGGGCTGCAGGTCCATGCCGCGCGCCTGGTCTTCGCTGACGCGGTCGGCGCCGCGTGCCGGGACGCCGTTCTTCCAGTCGACGTGCAACGCCTCCATGCCCTGCAGCGAGATGTGCAGGGTGCGGTCCACCGGCGTACCGGTGCGCTGGAGGATGCCGACCACGGTGAACGGCTTGTCGTCGTGCTGCACCAGGCTGATGGTGCTAACGCCGTGGGCCAGGACGATCTTGTCGCCCAGTTTGTAATGCAGGGCCTGCGCGACTTCTGCGCCGAGCACCACGTCGAACAGGTCCTGGCCGAACGGCCGGCCCTCGGCCAGCTCCAGCGTCTGGCCACGGCCGAAGCGGTAGTGCTCGAAGTAGCCGGTGTCGGTACCCATGACGCGGTAGCCGCGGTGCGAGTCGCCCAGGGAAATCGGGATAGCCCATTTCACCAGTGGGCTGTGGGTCACCGTCTCGTAGCTTTCCCAGCGAATGTTGTTGGTGGCGTTGCCGATGCGGAACACCGAGTAGAGCAGGAGGTTCACCGAGCCAGAGCGGGCGCCGACGATCAGGTCGGTGCCGGAGATGGTGCTGGCGAAGCTGGCCTTGGCCTCGGTGCGCACGCGCTCCACCGCCAGCAGCAGGCAGGCGGAGAGGGCGATGGCGAAGATGGTCAGCAGCGCGGTGAAGCGGCGGTTGGACAGGCTGGCGAGCGCCAGGCGCAACAGGTACATGCTCAGATTCCCGGGGCGCGGGCGGCGCGGTTGAGGTCGGTCAGCGACAGGCTGCGATCGAACAGGGCGGCCAGGCTCTGGTCATGACTGACGAACAGCAGGCTGGCGCCGGCCTCTCGACATTCGGCGAACAGCAGCTGGAGGAAGGCTTCGCGGGCGTCGGCGTCCAGCGCCGAGGTCGGTTCGTCGGCGATCACCAGTTCCGGCTGGCCGATCAGCGCGCGGGCGGCGGCGACGCGCTGCTGCTGGCCGATGGACAGGCTGTCGGCGCGACGCTCGATCAGCGCCACATCGCCCAGCCCCAGATGACCCAGCAGCGCCTCGGCGGCCTTGGCCACGCTGCCGTGGCGCAGTGTCGCGCGCTCGGCGCGGCTGTGGGAGAAATGACAGGGCAGCTCGACGTTCTCCCGCACCGAGAGGAATGGCAGCAGGTTGAACTGCTGGAAGATGTAGCCGGTGTGGTCGACGCGAAAATGATCGCGGCGCGCCGACTTCATCTGCGCGATGTCCTCGCCGAGCAGCTTCACGCTGCCCCGCTGGGGACGCTGCACGCCGCCGAGCAGGCCGAGCAGGGTGGTCTTGCCGCTGCCGGACGGGCCCTTGAG
The DNA here is from genome assembly GCF_040017195.2 of Pseudomonas sp. LABIM340. Taxonomy (NCBI): domain Bacteria; kingdom Pseudomonadati; phylum Pseudomonadota; class Gammaproteobacteria; order Pseudomonadales; family Pseudomonadaceae; genus Pseudomonas; species Pseudomonas sp. LABIM340. The sequence goes on from NZ_CM200227.1 coordinate 728,057, forward strand.
GAACAGGGTCTCGCCACGGGCCAGGGCGAAGGCGGGGATGTCCAGCAGCTCCGCCTGGCCGGGCCAGGCGAAGCCAAGGTTGTCGAGTTCGAGCAGTGCGGTCATTTCAGGGCTTTCAGAAGTTCAGGGTCGGGTTGGCGGCGGTCAATTCTGCACCTTGCTGGCCGCTCGGGCCGATCAGTTGTACCTGAATCTTCTGGGTCGCCGGGAATCGCTTGAACAGCGGTGCGAAATCGAGGGTGGCGAGATCCTGCGGCTGGGCGCAGGTCAGCTGGTAGTGGGCGTCGATGTCGGCGTGCTGGTGGCCTTCGTGCTCGTCATGGTCGCCGTCGGCGTGCTCGTGGTCATGATCGTGGTCTTCCGCCTTGGGCGCATCGCCGAACAGCGGGCTGGAGAGCTCCACCGACTGCACGCTGCACCGGGCCGAGGCGGGCAGGGTGAGCAGTTGCAGCGGCTGCTTGAGCTGGGCCTGCACGGCGGCGACCGTGGCCTTGTCGGCGTCGCTGGTGGCGGCGTGCTCGAAGCCGACGAAGTTCATCGCCGGGCTGTCCATCTCCAGTTCCAGGGTCTTGCCGTCGAGGGCGACGTTGAGCTGGGCGACGCCATGCTCGTGCTTGCCGAGGCTGCCGTGTTCATGTTCGTCGTGGGCTTGGGCGGCCAGGGGCAGCAAGGCGACAGCGAGGAGCAGGGGGCGCATGGGAAACTCCGGTCCGTTGAATGATTTTGTTACGTTATAACAGATGAATTATTAACGCCAGCTTAGCGTGCGTTTGGCGCGAAGGGCGCGCCGTGGGAGCATGCGCGAAAGGCCGCGAGGAGAAGGGCGATGCTGAGAATCAAGGGCACCATCGGCGACTGGCCGGTGGATCTCACCGTGGAGATGGATGACGCCGATTGGGCGCGGCTGGCGCAGAACCTGCCGGCTGCCGCCGTGGCGCCGGTGGCTGCTGCTGCGCCGGCACCTGTGGCAGGCGCGCCAGTGGATCAGCTGTGGCTGGCCGCGCAGGACCTGCTGCGCCGCAGTGGCAGCAGCGAGGGGCCGCAACTGCTGGATGAGCTGGCGGCGCTGGCGGGGAGTTCAGGGGCAGCGAAGGGGTTGCTGGTGCGCCTGCGGCACAGTCCGAAGGTGAAGATCGAGGTGCGCGAGGGTGTGCAGGTGTTCAACTGGGTCGAGGAGTAGAAGCCTTCGCGGCCTGCTCTGGTAGGGCGGATAACGCGCCAGCGTTATCCGCCGCGAGTTTGATGGCGGATAACCTGTTCCAGGTTATGCGCCCTACGGTTCTGCATGAGATTTCTGCGCTCGGATCGGCCCTCACCCCAGCCCTGGCTGCGCGCCCCGCTCCGAAGCGAGAGGGAGCCGATTGTGCCGGCTGACGCCATTGTTTCATCCAGTGCCGAACAGTCCCCTCTCCCTCTGGGAGAGGGTTAGGGTGAGGGAAAAGCATCGGCACGGACCCAATCCGTATCGCCATGAAAAAGGGCGCCTAGCGGCGCCCTGATCATTCAGTACAACACGTTCGCCAATTTGCGCCGGTAGGCGAGCACCAGCGGGTGGTCGTTGCCCAGCAGGTCGAACACCTGGACCAGCGTCTTGCGCGGCAGGTCCTCGCCGTAGCTGCGGTTGCGCACGAACAGCTTGAGCAGGGCGTCCAGCGCCGCCTCATACTGCTGGCGGGCCAGTTGCTGGACGGCCAGCTGGTAGGTGGCTTCGTCGTCCTTGGCGTTGGCGGCCAGGCGGGTCTTCAGCGTGGCAGCGTCGGGCAGATCGGCGGCCTGGCGCAGGAAGGTCAGCTGGGCCTTGGCGGCGGCCAGCGCCTGCTTGTGCTCGTCGCTCTTCACCGCGTCGAGCACGGTCTCGGCTTCACCCAGCTCGCCGCGCTCGGCGAGGCAGCGGGCGTAGAGGATCAGCGCGGCGGCATTGGTGTTGTCTTCGCCCAGCAGCGCCTTGAGTTGCGCCTCGGCTTCGGCGAAGCGGCCTTCGTTGAAGGCGCTCTGCGCAAGCTCCAGCGGGTTGTCGGCGGCCGGAGCGGGCGGTTGTACGTGCTGCTCGAGCATCTGGCGGATCGCCGATTCGGGCTGTGCGCCAGCAAAACCATCCACCGGCTGGCCGTCCTTGAACAGCACCACGGTGGGCAGGCTGCGGATGCCGAAGCGCATCACGATGTCCTGCTCGACGTCGCAGTTGACCTTGGCCAGCAGCAGCTCGCCCTGGTAGGACTCGGTGATCTGCGCCAGCAGCGGCATCAGCGCCTTGCACGGGGCGCACCAGTCGGCCCAGAAGTCCACCAGGACCGGCTTGTGGAAGGAGTTCTCGATGACGACCTGATCGAAGTTGGCGATGCTGGCGTCGAAGATGTAGGGCGTATCGCTCATGGGGAATCTCGAATCGAGTGGGGCGATGAAGGTGGTTGCCACTATAAGTGGGGGCGCCGGTGAACGGAAACAACCCAGATGCCGGGCGCCGGCCTTCCCCTGTAGGAGCGGGCCATGCCCGCGATCGCGCCCATGGGGCGCTCCTGCACGGTGCACTGGTCACGCATCGAGCGTAGGGGCGGACGTTGTCCGAGATCGTTTGACCCGCCGCGCCCGCGCTACCCGCGGCGCGCGTGATAGAGGCTCACATGGCGGAATTCGGCCGGCTCGGCCAGGTCCGGCCAGGTGCAGCCGTCGAGAATGCCCAGGCGCTGGTACAGCGGATGGCTGAAATCGCGGACCCGCGAGTCGGCCACCAGGGCCTCGCGGCCACGGCTGAGGAACTCGTCCAGCAGCGGCAGGTTGGCGCGGTCGTAAAGCACGTCGGCGACGATGATCAGGTCGTAGCGGTCCTCCTCCTGGAAGAAGTCCGCCGAGTAGGTCAGCTCCACGCCGTTCAGCTCGGCGTTGGCGCGGCAGGCATCCAGCGCCAGCGGGTCGAGGTCGCAGGCCACCACTTCGGCGGCGCCGGCCTTGGCCGCGGCGATGGCGGCGATGCCCGAGCCCGCGCCGAAATCCAGCACGCGCTTGCCGCGCACCCATTCGGGTTTCTCGGCCAGCCAGTGCGCCAGCACCAGGCCGCTGGCCCAGCAGAAGCACCAGTAGGGCGGTTCTTCGAGGATGCGCCGGGTTTCGTCGGGGCTGAACTCGCGGTCCATGTTCTGTGCGTCGATCAGCCAGAGGCGGATGTCGGTGCCGGGCAAGGTTTCGGCGGACAGGCGCGCGTCGCCGAGCAGTTCACCGAGGGCCGTCTGCAGGGAAAGCGGTGGCGTCACGGCGCGCGCTCCAGGCGCAGCTCGCCGAGGGCGCGGGTTTCCGGCTGGGTGATGCGCACCGGCGGCAGGCGCCAGGCCAACTGGCCGGACTGCGAGACGCGGCCGTGCAGTTCGACGCGGGCGCCGGCCGGGAAGGACTGCGGGTTGAACACCACGCGGAACGGCAGGGCCTGGCCGGTGGCGATCATCTTCTCGCTGGAGAGCAACTGCTGCGGGCGGTCGCGCTGGTCGATCACCAGCAGCGCCAGCTCCACTTCGCTGCCGGCCGGCAGGAAGCCCTGGGAGCTGCTGAGCTGGCCGCTGAGGGCGCGCATGTTGGCCGGCACGGGCTCATCCAGCGGGGAGGTCGATGGCTTCGTGACGGCGACCGGCTGGGTGACCGGCGCGGGCTTCTCGCTGGCGCAGGCGGCCAGCAGGACAGTAAGGGACAGGCAGAGCAGGCGGGCGAACATGGCGGGCTCCATCGCAACAGATTCCAGGCGGGCGCCTATATAGCCTAATGCCTGCGGCCTGTCTCGTGGGAGCGGGGTTTATTCGGCCAGTCGATGCGCTACCATGAGCCTCTTACCTTTCCTGACTGCCCAAGACTCGCCATGCACTGTCCTTTCTGCGGCGCCCACGATACCAAAGTCATCGATTCGCGCCTGGTCGCCGAGGGCGACCAGGTCCGCCGGCGCCGTGAGTGCCTGAACTGCGGCGAGCGTTTCACCACCTTCGAAACCGCCGAACTGGTCATGCCGCGCCTGATCAAGCAGGACGGCAGCCGCCAGCCCTTCGACGAGGACAAGCTGCGCGCCGGCATGCAGCGTGCGCTGGAGAAGCGCCCGGTGAGCATCGAGCGGCTCGAGGAGGCGATGGCGCACATCAAGCACAAGCTGCGCGCCACCGGCGAGCGCGAGATCAAGTCGCGAGTGCTGGGCGAGCTGGTGATGGCCGAGCTGCAGAAGCTCGATGAAGTCGCCTACATCCGCTTCGCCTCGGTCTATCGCCGCTTCCAGGACCTCAACGAATTCCGCGAGGAGATCGAGCGCCTGGCCCGCGAGCCGTCGAAGGAATGAGTGGCATGGACGAGCTCTGGATGGCCCGCGCCATTGAGCTGGCCCGCAAGGGCTGGTACACGACCCATCCCAATCCGCGCGTCGGCTGCGTCATCGTCCGCGATGGCGAGGTGGTCGGCGAAGGCTGGCACGTGCGCGCCGGCGAGCCCCATGCGGAAGTCCACGCCCTGCGCCAGGCCGGCGACAAGGCCCGTGGTGCCACCGCCTACGTCACCCTGGAACCCTGCAGCCACTTCGGCCGCACGCCGCCGTGTGCTGACGCGCTGATCGGCGCCGGCCTCGCCCGCGTCGTCGCGGCCATGCAGGACCCGAATCCGCAGGTCGCCGGCAGCGGCATGCGGCGCATCGCCGAAGCCGGCATCGAAGTGCGCTCCGGCGTACTGGAAAACGAAGCCCGCGCGCTGAACCAGGGTTTCCTCAAGCGCATGGAAACCGGCCTGCCGTTCGTCCGCGTGAAGCTGGCGATGAGCCTGGACGGTCGCACCGCCATGGCCAGCGGCGAGAGCCAGTGGATCACCGGCCCGGCCGCGCGCCGCGCCGTGCAGCGCCTGCGTGCGCAGGCCAGCGTGGTGCTGTCCGGCGCCGATACCGTGCTGACCGATGACGCCCGCCTGACCGTACGCCCGGACGAGCTGGGCCTGGATGTCGAACAGACCGAACTGGCCTCCCAGCGCCAACCGCTGCGCGTGCTGATCGATGGCCGCCTGCGCGTGCCGCTGACCGCCACCTTCTTCCAGGCCGGTCCCGCGCTGGTGGTGAGCACCCAGGACGACCCGAACTACGCCGTGGTCGGCCACGAATTGCTGAACCTTGCCGGCCTCGACGGCCAGGTCGACCTGATGGCGCTGCTGGCCGAACTCGGCCGCCGTGGCATCAACGAGGTGCTGGTGGAAGCCGGTCCGCGCCTGGCTGGCGCCTTCGCCCGCCTCGGGCTGGTGGACGAATACAGCATCTTCATGGCGCCCAAGCTGCTCGGCTCCTCCGCGCGCCCGCTGCTGGAGCTGCCGCTGGAGCGCATGAACGAATCCCGCGAGCTGAAGATCGTCGACATCCGCGCAGTGGGAGACGACTGGCTGGTCACGGCCAGACCGCTGTGATGGCGCGCTGGCGCCACTGACTTGGGCTTGCCGCCGGGCGCGGAGCGATCAATAGGAAGCTTCCGACTTGCGCCGGCCTGTGGTAAAACGCCACACGCGGTCGACGCTGTAACGACCGCGATTGACGTTCTCAGGGCGGGGTGCAAGTCCCCACCGGCGGTAATGGCGCGCAATGCGTCTAGCCCGCGAGCGCCTGTCCAGACCGGTTCGCCGGATGGCCAGGGTCAGCAGACCCGGTGTGATTCCGGGGCCGACGGTAATAGTCCGGATGAAGAGAGAACGGGATGAGCCATCGGGGCGTGCCTGCGCGCGTCCGTGAAATCCCTTCGATCGATACGCCCTGTTTTTTAACCAAAACAGGAGTTCGCCACATGCATCATCTTTCCCAGTTGGCTACGCGGCCTTGCCGGCCAGCGGCCTTTGCCGTGCGGGAGGCCTCATGTTCACCGGCATAATCGAATCCATCGGCACCATCGCATCCATCACCCCGAAAGGCGGTGACGTGCGTCTGTACGTGAAGACCGGCAAGCTCGACCTCGCCGACGTCAAGCTCGGCGACAGCATCGCGGTCAACGGCATCTGCCTGACGGCGGTGGAGCTGCCCGGCGACGGCTTCTGGGCCGACGTCAGCCGCGAAACCCTGGCACGCACCGCCTTCGCGCAGCTCAAGATCGGCAGCCGGGTAAACCTGGAAAAGGCCCTGACACCGACCACCCGCCTGGGCGGTCACCTGGTCAGCGGCCACGTCGACGGTGTCGGTGAGATCGTCAAGCGCGAGGAAAACGCCCGCGCCATCCAGTTCACCGTGCGCGCACCGCGTGAGCTGGCCAAGTACATCGCGCTCAAGGGCTCGATCACCGTGGACGGCACCAGCCTGACGGTGAACGCGGTCAACGGCGCCGAGTTCGAGCTGACCATCGTCCCGCACACCGTGCAGGAGACGATCATGGCGGACTACCGCGGTGGTCGCCTGGTCAACCTCGAAGTCGACCTGCTGGCGCGCTACCTGGAGCGCCTGCTGCTCGGCGACAAGGCGGCGGACCCCGCTGCCGGCGCTGGCGGCATCACCGAAGCATTCCTGGCCGAAAACGGCTTCATGAAACACTGATAAGGCTCTTCCCCGTATGGCACTCAACAGCATTGAAGAACTGCTCGACGACATGCGTCAGGGCAAGATGGTCATCCTCATGGATGACGAGGACCGCGAGAACGAAGGCGACCTGATCATCGCCTCCGAGTGTGTCCGCACCGAAGACATCAACTTCATGGCCCGCTTCGCCCGTGGCCTGATCTGCATGCCGATGACCCGCGAGCGTTGCGAGCGCCTGGGCATCCCGCTGATGGTGCAGCGCAACGGTTCCGGCTTCGGCACCAAGTTCACTGTCTCCATCGAGGCCGCCGAAGGCGTCACCACCGGCATCTCCGCCGCTGACCGCGCCCGCACCGTGCAGGCCGCCGCCGCGAAGAACGCCGTCGCTGCCGACATCGTCAGCCCCGGCCACATCTTCCCGCTGATGTCGCAGCCCGGCGGTGTGCTGGCTCGCGCCGGTCACACCGAAGCAGCCTGCGACCTGGCGCGCATGGCCGGCTTCGAGCCGTCCGGGGTGATCTGCGAGATCATGAACGACGACGGCACCATGGCCCGTCGCCCGGAACTGGAAGAGTTCGCCCAGCAGCACGGCATCAAGATCGGCACCATCGCCGACCTGATCCACTACCGCCTGATCCACGAGCGCACCGTCGAGCGCCTCGCCGAGCAGCCGCTGGATACCGAACTGGGCCAGTTCAACCTGATCACCTACCGCGATTCCGTGGAAGGCGACGTGCACCTGGCGCTGACTCTGGGCAACGTCTGCCCGGAAGAGCCGACCCTGGTGCGCGTGCACAACCCCGATCCGCTGCGCGACCTGCTGATGGTCAACCAGGCAGGCCGCTGGAGCCTGCGCGCGGCCATGGCCAAGGTGGCCGAGGCTGGCACCGGCGTCGTCCTGCTGCTGGGCCACCAGGTCGGCGGCGACGATCTGCTGGCGCATGTCCGCGAGATCACCAATACCCCGGCGCCCGTGCAGAAGCCGACCACCACCTACAGCACCGTAGGTGCCGGCTCGCAGATCCTGCGCGACCTGGGCGTTCGCAAGATGCGCCTGATGTCGGCACCGATGCGCTTCAACGCGATATCCGGTTTCGACCTGGAAGTTGTAGAATACCTGCCCGCTGAATGAACCTCGCCGCCGTGCCCTGGCACGGCGGTGCCGTTCTTCTACCCTATTTGCGGAGCGCCACTGTGACGCTCCGGCTCTTTAACAGTGAGACTTGTCCATGACCCTGAAGACCATCGAAGGTACCTTCATCGCCCCCAAAGGCCGCTTCGCCCTGGTGGTTGGCCGCTTCAACAGCTTCGTGGTGGAAAGCCTGGTGGAAGGCGCCGTTGACGCGCTGGTGCGCCACGGCGTCGCCCAGAGCGACATCACCGTGATCCGTGCTCCGGGCGCCTTCGAAATCCCGCTGGTGGCGCAGAAAGTCGCCCAGCGTGGCGAGTTCGACGCCATCATCGCCCTCGGCGCGGTGATCCGTGGCGGCACCCCGCACTTCGAATACGTTGCTGGTGAGTGCACCAAGGGTCTGGCGCAGGTTTCCCTGCAGTTCGGCGTGCCGGTCGCCTTCGGCGTGCTGACTGTCGACTCCATCGAACAAGCCATCGAGCGCTCCGGCACCAAGGCCGGCAACAAAGGCGCCGAAGCTGCCCTGTCCGCCCTGGAAATGGTGAGCCTGCTGTCGCAGCTGGAGGCCAAGTGAGCACCCAGGACGGCAACAACACCCCGGCAAAGCCCGCCAAGCCGAACAAGATCGCCATGCGTCGCAAGGCCCGCAGCCTCGCGGTGCAGGCCCTGTACTCCTGGCAGATGGCTGGCCAGCCGCTCAACGAGATCGAGGCAACCTTCCGTACCGACAACGATTTCAGTGATGTCGACGGCGCCTACTTCCACGAGATCCTGCACGGCGTACCGCGCCTGAAGACCGATCTGGACGAGGCGTTCACTCCTTGCCTGGACCGTGCGCTGGAAGAGATCGACCCGGTGGAGCTGGCCATCCTGCGCCTGGCCACCTACGAGCTGCGCAATCGCCTGGACGTGCCGTACAAGGTCGTCATCAACGAAGGTATCGAGCTGGCCAAGACCTTCGGCGCCACCGACGGACACAAGTTCGTCAACGGCGTGCTGGACAAGCTCGCTCCGCGCCTGCGCGCCGCCGAACTGCGTGGCGCCAAGCGCTGAGGCATGGGTGAGTTCGAGCTGATCCGTCGCTACTTCGCCTCGGCCGCCTGTGCGGCCGGCGGCGAGGCAGTGGCATTGGGGATCGGCGACGACTGCGCGCTCCTCGCGCCCAGGGCCGGCGAACAGCTGGCGATCTCCACCGATACCCTGGTCGTCGGCGTGCATTTCCCCGCCATCTGCGATCCCTTCCTGCTCGGCCAACGTGCCCTGGCGGTGTCCGCCAGCGACCTGGCAGCCATGGGCGCATCACCCATTGGCTTCACCCTTGCCCTGACCCTGCCCGAGGCCGACCCGGCCTGGCTGGAAGGTTTCGCCCGTGGCCTGAACCAGAAGGCGCAGGAATGCGCGCTGGCGCTGATCGGCGGCGACACCACCCGTGGCCCGCTGGCGATGACCGTCACCGTGTTCGGCGGCGTGCCCGCCGGGCAGGCGCTGACCCGCGCCGGTGCGCGGCCGGGTGACCTGCTCTGTGTCGGTGGTCCGTTGGGCGAGGCGGGCGGGGCGTTGCCGCTGGTACTGGGCGAGATGACCGCCGAACCGTCCGTCGCCGAGCCGCTGCTGGCGCGCTACTGGTCGCCGCAGCCGCAGCTGGACTTCGGCCAGGCGCTGCGCGGCAAGGCCACGGCGGCGCTGGATATTTCCGACGGGCTGCTCGCCGACTGCGGCCACATCGCCCGCGCTTCCAGCGTGGCGCTTATCGTCGAAGCCGACAGACTGCCCGAGAGCCCCGCGCTGGAAGCCCTGCTGGGCGCCGAACGCGCACAGCAGCTCAAGCTGGGCGCCGGTGACGACTACGTGCTCGCCTTCACCCTGCCTGCCGAGCATCTGCCGGCACTTTCGGCGAACTGGCCGGCCCTGCGCGTGGTCGGTAGGGTGGAAGCCGGTTCGGGCGTGCGTGTGCTCGATGGCAGTGGTGCCGACATCACGCCGCGTCAGGGCGGCTACCTGCATTTCATGGAGTGACCGTGACAGAACACCCCAACCAGGCCCCGGCCCAACCCGTACCCCATTCGGTATGGAGCAATCCCTGGCATTTCCTGGCCTTCGGCTTCGGCTCGGGCACCCTGCCCAAGGCGCCGGGCACCTGGGGTTCGCTGGTTGCGCTACCCTTCATACCACTCTGGCAGATGCTGCCGGACTGGGGTTACTGGCTGATGCTGGGCGTCACCATGCTGTTCGGCTTCTGGCTGTGCGGCAAGGTTGCCGACGACCTGCGCGTGCACGATCACGAAGGCATCGTCTGGGACGAGATGGTCGGCATGTGGATCACCCTCTGGCTGGTACCGGAAGGCTGGTGGTGGCTGCTGGTCGGTTTCGTGGTGTTCCGCATCGTCGACATTTCCAAGCCCTGGCCGATCAGCTGGATCGACCGCAACGTCCATGGCGGCGTCGGCATCATGCTCGATGACGTGCTGGCCGGCGTTTTCGCCTGGCTGGTGATGCAAGGCCTGACATGGGGTTGGGCCCACTGGCTGATCTGAGGAAGATCAATGCGCCGACTGCTATGCCTGCTCCTCTGCCTGTGCTGGCTGCCGGCGATCCCCGTGGCGTCGGCCCTGGCCGCTGACAAGGTCGCCGAAGCGCCTGCCGGGCTACCCACTGAAGTCCGGGTGGTCAGTGAGGTCTGGGTCAACTACAGCCAGGCCGACGGCCGTGGCCTGGCCTGGGACCTGCTGCGGGCCATCTACGAGCCCGAAGGCGTGCGCCTGGCCCTGCGCAGCGAGCCCTACGTGCGCTCGGTCGGGCTGGTGCAGCGCGGCGAGGCGGACGCCTGGGTCGGTTCCTATCGCAATGAAATCGACCACATCATCTATCCGCACTGGCCCTATGACGTCGATCCCATCGGCGCGCTGGGCCTGAAGACTTCTCCCCAGCCGACACTGGCCACGCTCGACCGCTACCGCCTGGCGTGGATGCGCGGCTATGCGTTCGACCGCTACCTGGACCACCTCAAGCAGCGCAATGAGCTGCAACGGCGAAGCTCCGCGCTGCCGATGCTCGACGGCCATCGCATCGACTACTTCATCGACGCGCGGCCCGAGCTGGAAGAGATGATCGAGGCCAAGGGCGTTGATGCCAGCGTCTACCGCATCACCGATGTCGGTTCGATTCCGCTGTATCTTGGCTTCGCCAACAATGACCGTGGGCGGGCATTGGCGAAACTCTATGATTCACGCATGCAGGTGCTTTACCGCAGCGGCGAGCTGGAACGCATCTTCGCCCGCTGGCACTGGCCCTACGCCCCGCTGAAACCGCTGCTGCCGCCCAAGGAGTGATCGCCATGCGCCTGTCCGCCCTGATCTGCCTGTCCCTCTGTTCCCTCGCTGCCTTTGCGGCGCCTCAGGTGCAGGTGGTGGGTCTGTTCCCCGGCGCCGCGGTGCTCAATATCGACGGCCAGCGCAAGCTGGTGAAGGTCGGCCAGACTGGCCCGGAAGGCGTTCAGGTGGTCAGCGCCGACAGCCACAAGGCGGTGCTCCGAGTGGGCGGGGTCGAGCAGACCTATGAATTGAGCCGCGAGTACAACAGTGCGGGTTACGCCACGCCGTCCGCGCACACCGAGACCAGCATCGCCCGCGGTACCGGCGGCCATTACTGGGTGGCCGGCACGATCAACAACCAGAATGCGCAGTTCCTGGTGGATACCGGCGCGACCTCGATCGCCATGAATGAAGGTCAGGCCCGGCGCCTGGGGCTGGATTACCGCGCCGGTGGTACGCCGATGATGGCCTCCACCGCCAGCGGCACGGCCAAGGGCTGGAGGGTGACTCTCAACAGCGTGAAGCTCGGCGGCGTCGAGGTGCTGGGCGTCGAGGCCGTGGTCCTCGAAGGCGACTTCCCCACCGAAATCCTGCTGGGCATGAGCTACCTCAACCGCGTCGGCTGGCGCGAAGACCAGGGCATGATGTACATCCAGGCCAAGCACTGACGCGGCTTCTATCAAAAGCATCGATGCTTATCTTGCAGAATTCGCAATGACGGTGCGGCCGGTGCAGCTGTTACAATCCCGGTCCTCCTTCCTTAGATAAATCTTTCAGGAGTTTCCGGTGTCTGTCGTTTTCGTCGCCGCCTCCAAGCTGCCCACCCCCTTCGGCGAATTCACCATGCATGGCTTCCTCGACGAGGAAACCGGCAAGGAACACGTCGCCCTGACCATGGGCAAGCTCGACGACGGCCAGCCGGTGCTGGGGCGTCTGCATTCCGAATGCCTCACCGGCGATGCGCTGTTCAGCCTGCGTTGCGACTGCGGTTTCCAGCTCGAGGGCGCGTTGTCGGCCATCGCCAAGGAAGGCCGCGGCGTCCTGCTGTACCTGCGTCAGGAGGGCCGTGGCATTGGCCTGCTCAACAAGATCCGCGCCTACGCCCTGCAGGACGAAGGTGCCGATACCGTTGAAGCCAACCTGGCCCTGGGCTTTGGCGCCGACCAGCGTGACTACGCCATGTGCCTGCCGATGCTCAAGCACCTGGGCGTCTGCTCGCTGCGGTTGATGACCAACAACCCGCGCAAGGTGAAGGCGCTGGAAGGCTACGGCCTGACCGTTGCCGAGCGCGTGCCGCTGCAGAAGGGCCTGAACCCGCACAACAAGCGGTACCTGCAGACCAAGGCAGGCAAGCTGGGCCACATGCTGGGCAACATGCATCAGGGCGAAGCCGAGGCCGAGGCATCCGCTTCGTGAATCGCGCCGCTGCCCGGCGCCGGCTGAATCTGCTCTGGTGGTTGCTGCTGGCGCTCGCGCTGGCGCCGCAGCACCTGATGCTGGCGCTGGTGGGTGATGCGCCCGGGCCGGAATCGCTGGCCACGCCGGTGTTCGTCGTCGGCCTGCTGTCGATGTTCCTCACCTTGCCGCTGTTCCGCCGTTACAAGCATGCGCTGATTGCCACTGGCAAGGCCCGCGACGGCGCGGATGAGCCCTCCGCCTGGCAGGCGCTGGGCGCCGCACAGCGCCGTGGCGCGCTGGTCGGCAGCCTGCCGGCGTGGATCGGTGCCCTGGCGGTGCTGGTCGACCTGCATGGCGTGCCTGTCCTGCTGCTGGGCTTCGCCAGCCTGGTCATTCTCTGGCTGTACCGCCTGCCGCGCCAACTGGCCTGATGCGCCGTTTTCTCTGCCTGCTCCTGCTGCTTGCCGGTCTGCCCGTCGCGGCGGCGGAGCGGGTGGTCAGCCTGGCGCCCTCGCTCACCGACATGGTCCTCGAACTGGGCGCCGCCGACCGGCTGGCCGGCCTGCTCGACGGCGGGCCGCGCCCGGAATCCCTGAAAGGCCTGCCGTCCGTCGGCCGCTACGGCCAGGTCAACCTCGAACAGATTCTTGCCCTGCAGCCCGACCTGCTGCTGGTCTGGCCTGGCGCCGTGCCCGAAGCGCAGCTGCAACGCCTGACGTCCGTGGGCATCCCGGTCTATGTGGCCGATCCGCACCGTCTGGAGGATATCTCCCGGCAGTTCCGCGAGCTGGGCGAGCGTCTGGGGCGGGCGGAGAAGGGGCGTGAACTGGCGCAAACCTTCGAGGCGCACATGGCGCAGTTGCGGGCGCAGTACCACCGCGAGCCGCCGCTCAGGGTGTTCTATCAGGTGTGGGACCGTCCGCTCTATACCGTTGGTGGCCGGCAGATCATCAGCGAGGCGCTGGAGGTCTGCGGGGGCCGCAACCTGTTCGCCGACCTCGACCTGCCGGCGCCGCAAGTTGGCCAGGAAGCCGTGCTGGCGCGCGATCCGCAGGTGATCCTGGCGGCCAGCGACGACCAGTTGCGCAGCTGGACCGGGATGCAGCAACTCAGCGCCGCGCGGCTCAGGCAGCTCTGGGTGGTGCCGGATCGCAACCTGGAAAAGCCGAGCTTCGCGATGCTCGAGGCCACCGAAAAGCTCTGTCGGTTGCTGTCCAAGGCGAAAGAGTAACCCTGTAGGAGCGGGCCATGCCCGCGATCGCGCCCATGGGGCGCTCCTACAGGGAGCGGCAGATCAGAAGCCTTCCAGCACGATCTTGCCCTTGGCCGTGTTGCTTTCCAGCAGTGCGTGGGCGCGGCGCAGGTTGGCCGCATCGATCTTGCCGAAATGCTCGCCCAGGGTGGTCTTCAGCACGCCGCTGTCGATCAGCCCGGCCACGCGCTGCAGCAGCTTGTGCTGCTCGATCATGTCGTCGGTCTGGAACATCGAGCGGGTGTACATGAACTCCCAGTGCAGCGACAGGCTCTTCTGCTTGAGCAGGCGCACGTCGAGGTTCAGCGGGTCGTCGATCAGCGCCAGGCGGCCCTGCGGGCGCAGGCTGGCGACGATTTCGGCGAGGTGCTCCTCGGTCTGGTTGAGGCTGGCCACGTGGGTGACTTCGCCGACGCCAATGCGCTTGAGCTCTTCACTGAGCGGCTTGCGGTGATCGATCACATGGTGCGCGCCGAGGTTGCGCACCCATTCCTGGGTTTCCGGACGCGAAGCGGTGCCGATCACGGTCATGCCGGTGAGCTGGCGCGCCAGCTGGGTGAGGATCGAGCCGACGCCGCCGGCGGCGCCGACGATCAGCAGGCACTGTCCGGCGCTGGCCTTGCCTTCGGCCACCTGCAGGCGGTCGAACAGCAGTTCCCAGGCGGTGATGGTGGTCAACGGCAGCGCGGCGGCGTGAGCGAAGTCCAGGCTCTGCGGCATCGGGCCGACGATGCGCTCGTCCACCAGTTGCAGTTCGGCGTTGCTGCCGGGGCGGGTCAGGTCGCCGGCGTACCAGACCTTGTCGCCCGGCTTGAACAGGCTGACTTCGCTGCCCACTGCGCGAACCACGCCGGCGGCGTCCCAGCCGAGCACCTTGTGCTGGCCTTCGGGAGGCTGGGCGCGCTGGCGCACCTTGGTGTCCACCGGGTTGACGGAGATGGCGCGCACTTCCACCAGCAGGTCGCGCGGGCCGGGCGTGGGCTCGGGCAGCTGGATGTCGAGCAGGGAATTGGCGTCGCTGCTGGGCAGGCTCTGGGTGTAGCCGATGGCTTTCATGGTCAATCCTGTTCGCTGAAATGATCAGTCAATTCGGTTCATCAGGCGGATATCGAGTTCCGCCAGATCAGCTTCGGCGGCCTTCACGAAGGCCTGGAAGTGCGGGCTGGCCTCATGCTCGGCCAGGGCTTCCTCATCGCGCCACTGCTCGATCATGTAGATCAGCTCGGCGTCCTTGATGTCGCGGTGCAGGTCGTACTGCAGGCAGCCGGCCTCGGCGCGGGACGGCGCGAGCATGCCGTGCAGGCGCTCCTGCAGGCTGTCGGCGCGGCCGGGCTTGGCGCGAATGATGGCGATCAGGGTCAGGCTCATCCGGGTATCTCCAGTGGGGCGGGGAAGGTGAGGGCATGCTGCTCTCTTTCACCGGGAAGAAAAACCGCGTAAGTAGAGAGTCTCTTTCAAAGGATTTTTGAAAATGCTGCGTTTCGACGACCTGCAGATCTTCGTCCGCACCGCCGAGCGCGGCAGCCTTTCCGCCGCCGCCCGCGAGCTGGAGCTGTCGCCGGCGGTGGCCAGCGCAGCGCTCAAGCGCCTGGAAAGCGAGCTGGATGTGCGCCTGTTCGCCCGCTCCACCCGCAGCCTGCGCCTGACTGCCGAAGGCGAGCTGTACCTGGCCCACGCCCGTGCCGCGCTGCAAAGCCTGGACGACGGCCGCCAGTTGCTGGCCGGCGGCAAGAGCGAGATCGCTGGCAATTTCCAGGTCTCGGCGCCGTCGGACTTCGGGCGCAACGTGCTGCTGCCCTGGCTCGACGAATTCCAGGGACTGCATCCGCGGATGAGCCTGCGTCTGCTGATCAGCGACCGCCAGGCCGATCTCTACCGGCAGCCAGTGGACGTGGCCTTCCGTCTCGGCCAGCCGGGTGATTCGAACCTGGTGGCGCTGCCGCTGGCCCCGGACAACCGCCGCGTGCTCTGTGCCGCGCCGGAATACTTCGCCCGCCACGGCAGGCCGACCCACCCGGATGAGCTGCACCGGCACAACTGCCTGCTCTACATGCTGGGAGGACGCGCCCATGAGCGCTGGAGCTTCAGCGACAGCCGCAAGCAGCATGTGGTGGCGGTGCGCGGTGACCGCCTTTGCGACGATGCCGACGTGGTGCGGCGCTGGGCCGTGGCGGGGCAGGGGCTGGTCTACAAGTCCTGGCTGGACGTCGCGGCCGACGTGCGCGCCGGCCGGCTGGAAGTGGCGCTGGCGGACTACCTGGGCGAAGCCACGCCGATGAACCTGTTCTGCACCCACCGCGCCCAGCTCAGCCGGGCGGTGACCCAGTTGCGCGAGTTCGTCCAGTTGCGCTGCGCCGAACTGATGCGCGAGCGCCCCTGGGCCTGACGCCGGGTCAGAGCGGCGTGTAGCGGTGAATCGCCGCTGACAGGCCCCAGGCGCTGGCCACTGCCAGCAGCACCATGGCGGTCGGCAGCAGGCTCCACCAGATGCGCGGCGCCAGGGCCGGCAGCTCGCTGCTGCGCTGGCTCAGCCACAGGCTGGCGGCGCACACCGAGGCGCCGAGCAGGGCGCCGGCGATGATGTCGCTGGGCCAGTGGGCGCCCAGGTACACGCGCGACAGCGCGATGCTGGCGGCGGGGATCACCGCCAGCAGCATCCAGGTCAGGCGCACGCGCGGGGATTTCTCCCGGCTGGCCAGCACGCCGAGCACCAGGAAGAAGGCGAAGGACGCCGAGCTGTGTCCGCTGGGCATGCTGAAGGCGGACAGCGGGTCGGCGATCACTTCCGGGCGTGCGCGGCTGAACAGGTGCTTGAGGGTGGTGTTGAGCAGCGCGGTGCCGACCATGGTGCCGGCGGCGAAGAACGCGTGGCGCCACAGTCGCAGCGCGGCCAGCAGCACTGCCAGCAACGCGCCGGCAATGAACTGGGTGCGGAAGTCTCCGACACGAGTGACGGCCACCATTACATCGTCCAGCCAGGCGTGGCGGTGTTCCTGCACCAGTGTCATCAGCCCCTTGTCCAGGGCGTCGAGGTGCGGCCAGCCGATCAGCATGGCAATCAGCAGCGCGAAGCAGCCGACGGCGCCGAGCAACGCAGCCTTGCGCTCCTTGCGCAGCTCGGCGTGGATGATCAGTGCCAGCACCGCGGCGACGCACGCGGCGACCACCCCGGCCTCCGGCCAGAAGCCCTCGGGCAGTGGCAGGCGCATCGCCGCGCCGGTGGCCCAGCCGGGCACCAGGTAGGCGATCGACCAGCCGGCGGCGGCCACGACGGAGACCGCCAGGAAGCGTCCGAAAGGCATGTCGAGCATGCCGGCGATCATCGGCAGGAAGGGCCGCAGCGCCCCGATGAAACGGCCCACCAGCAGGCTGGCGACACCGTAGCGGTGGAAGAAGCCTTCGGCGGCCGCCATCCATTCCGGATGGTGGCGCAGCACCGGCAGGCGGCGGATATCCTGGTGGAAGTGGCGGCCGATCCAGTAGGACGACACATCGCCCAGCAAGCCGCCGAAGAACGCCAGCGCCAGGGTTTCCCCCAGCCCGAGGGCGCCGCTGCCGGCCAGCACGGCGATGGCGAAGAGCATCACCACGCCGGGCAGGATGATGCCGATGACGGCGGCGCATTCGAGGAAGGCGACCAGGAACAGGACCAGGGCGAGCCATTGCGGATGGGTGGCCATCCAGGTGTTGAAGGCGGCGAGATCGATCATCGGAAGGTGGCGTCCTGGGTTCCGAGCAGGTGGTAGTCATGGCCTTCGACCTGCCCGCGGCGCAAAGGGTTGCGCGTGCAGAAGCTGGCGAAGGCGGCATCGACGAAGCGGTATTGCAGGTTTTCGTCGCGGCCGTGGGGAATGCCCAGGCGCGCGGCCTGGATGACCAGCGAGGGCTGCTCGCCGAGGTCGTCGACGAACAGGCGCTGCGGGTCGAAACGCTGGGCGTCCCAGTCCGGCACCTTCAGGCCCATGGCGCGGCAGAGCAGGGTCTGGCCGGAGCACAACTTGCCCAGCGCGCGCTCGCTGCCGTCGGCGGCGGGGTTGAGCTGGCGCATGCAGGCCAGGGCGGCGTCGCCGGAAATGCGATCGAGCCAGGGGTGGCCGGACTTGATCAGTACCGCATTGCCCGCGCCGCCGGCGCTGAAGTTCAGCGAGTCGCCGCCGCGGGCGTAATACATGTAGATGTGCCCGCCATCGAGGAACAACGCCTTGCGCTTCTCGGTGTAGCCCAGCGAGGCGTGGCTGCCTTTTTCGGCGAGATAGTAGGCCTCGGTCTCGATGATCCGCGCCGACAGCCACAGCTCGCCGACCCTGTGGCGGATCACCTTGCCCAGCAGCTCGCGGGCGACGGTGAGGGCGTCGCGGTTGAAGAAGGCGTCCGGCAGCGGATTCGCATCGGGCCAGGGCAAACTTAGGTTGGGTTCGGCGGGCATCGGATTGTCGCGGTTCTCGGGCCGGTCTTAGGCTGGGGGATCATAACAACAAGATTCTTAAGCATGGCTGAACGGATCCGGGCCGACAGCGCCCACATCACCCCCAGCGCGCACTACACCGGTTACGTCTGGTATCGCCACCAGCTGGCCGATCCGGCCTTCGCCACGGCGTTCGGCCGCTGGGTGCATGGCTGCGTGGCACCGATCAACTGGGGCGCGCGGATCGGCTTCGGGCTGAATATCGAAGACTTCCTGTTACAACGTCACCTGCTGATCGATGCCCGGCTGACCCAGGCCATCGAATTGCGCGGTGTTACCCAGGTGGTGGAGATCGCCTGCGGGCTTTCGCCCCGTGGCCGGCGCTTCCGTGAGCGCTATCCCCAGTTGACCTACCTCGAAGCCGACCTGCCGCCGATGGCTGCGCGCAAGTCGGCGCTGTTGCAGGAGCAGGGCTGGCTGGACGGCAAGCACCGCGTGCGGGCTGTGGATATCCTCGCCGAACAGGGCGAGCAGTGCCTGGCGGCGCTGCTTGCTGAACTGGACCCGGACCGCCCGGTGGCAGTCATTACCGAGGGCCTGGTGAACTACTTCCAGCGACCGGTGATCGAGGGCTTCTGGCGCCGTCTGGCCGCTGCGCTGCGGGTGTTCCCGGAAGCGACCTACCTGACCGAACTCTATCCCGACCTGCGCGAGCATCCGCGCTACCGGCAGATCCGCTGGGGCGTCGGGCTGATCGGCCGGCTGACCCGTGGCGGCTATCCGCTGCATTACCGCAGTGCCGGCGAGATCGAGCAGGCGTTCAACGGCTGCGGGTTCGGCCGGGTGGGCGTGCTCGATCCGCAGGTGGATGGTGCGGGGCTGGGGTTGCCCAAGGGGCGGATGCCGAGTCTGGTGCGGGTGATCGAGGCGCGGGTTTAGTTCCTGGGCTCGCGAACAGTGCCAATGCAGGTCGACGGTGTCAGCGCGTTTCCCTCACCCCAGCCCTCTCCCAAAGGGAGAGGGAGCCGATCATGCCGGCTGATACTGCCGTTTCGCCTCACGCCGAACAGTCCCCTCTCCCCTTGGGAGAGGGTTAGGGTGAGGGGAATGCCTGAGCGCCGGGGCGCCCAGGGTTTCAACCAGCCAGCGGTCCTTCAAGCCGCACACGCCCCCTGCTGCATCGGCACCACCATTGCCGCCAGCGCCGCGCTGGCCTGCGGGTCGCCGTGGGCGAAGATGAAGGCCAGGCCGTCGCCGCTGTAACGCAGCGGCAGGATATCCAGCTCCGGCAGGCCGGCGGCGGCCAGTTTCCAGCCGCGCGAAGGACGATCGGCCGGCAGCGCGACGCGGATCAGTCCGCCGAAATACCCCAGCTCCGCCAGCTCGCAGCGCCATTCGCCACCTTTCCCGTTGCGCAGCACGGCGCGCGTGTCGGCCGGCGCCAGGCGCGGTTCGAAGCGGCGTTCCAGGTGCAGCAGCTGCTGGCGCTGGAAGCGTGTGCTGCCGGCGGCGCTGCGCGGCAGTGCTTCACCGCGCAGGAACGGGTTGTACAGCCGCGCGCAGGCATCGCGGCGCTCGAACTGGGCCAGGTGGTCGGCGTTGTGGATCAGCGCGAACTCGGCGTCCGTGCAGGCGTGGGCAAATTCGGCATGCTCCCAGGGCTGGGTGAAGTGGTCGTACTCGCCGGCCAGCACCAGGGTCGGGCACTGCGGGTGGCGGTCGAAGCCGCCGAAGGCCAGCAGGCGCTGGCTGTTCTGCCGGTAGCGCTCGATCTCCGCCGGGGTCAGACGCTGCAGCTGGCGCAGCAGGGCCTTGCGGAATACCGGGGAAACTCCCGTATCGGCCAGGCGCAGCGGGTTGATCAGGCCGGTCAGCACACCGTGGGCGAAAGGCGTCTGCTCGCCCAGTTCCAGGCGCGCCAGAGCCTCCACCAGCAGCGCGCGGGCGCCGGGGCGGCCGAAGGCAGTGATGCCGGCCAGCAGCAGGCGGCCGCAGCGCGCCGGGTGGCGGGCGGCGAACAGCGCGGCGAGCGCCGAGCCGTAGGACAGCCCGATGGGCATCAGCGGCGGCAGTTGCAGGGTTTGCGCAAAGGCGGCGATCAGGTCAGCCAGGTCTTCCAGGCTCAGCTGCGGCGCCAGTTGCAGGTTGCCGCCCTGGCTGGGCAGGTCGAGCAGGATCACCGGGTGCCCGGCGAGCAGCTCCGAGACCTCGCAGGCGAAGGAGCGGAAGCTCTGGAACGCGCCGCCCAGCAGCAGGACGGGCGGGCGTGGATCATCTTCCCTGGAGGAAAAGGCCTGGTAGTGCAGTTGCCAACCGTCCAGTTCCAGCACCGCGGGGGCGGCGGTCAGGGACTGGGCGCTGTAATCGGTGCGATAGCGCATGGCAGTTCTCCGGCGGTGGACCGCCTCTTGTTGTTCTTCCCTGGCCTGAGTCCCTGGCATGCGAGCACTGCGGGGGCAACTAGCCGCGTGGGCCGTTGCCTTTTATTTATGGCCAAGGAAAAGTGGCAACGGCCCCCGGGCAAGGTAACCAGCGGATACGAATTTGGTTACCCAACCTTCGGGCGGCAGGGCGGGGTGGGGAGTGACAGATGTAACCGGCAGGCGGGGGATGGCGGGCGCTGGCGTTACGCGAAGCGCGTCGCTGACCGGCGGGCTGCTGTGGCTGGCCGCTGAGGGGGCGCTCCCGCTATACTTGCGCATTTCCCTCACGCAGACGCGTTAGATCATGACCGAGTCCGTTCTCGACTATATGAGCCGCCTGGGCCGCGCCGCCCGTGAAGCGTCGCGCGTTGTCGCGCGCGCCACGACCGCGCAGAAGAACCAAGCCCTGCTGGCCGCAGCCGATGCCCTGGACGCCGCCCGCGCCCAGTTGACCGAAGCCAACGAACAGGATCTGGCCAATGGCCGTGCCAACGGTCTGGAGCCAGCCATGCTCGACCGCCTGTCCCTGACGCCGGCGCGCATCGACGACATGATCGAAGGCCTGCGCCAGGTCGCTTCGCTGCCGGACCCCATCGGTGAGATCCGCGACATGCGCTACGTACCGTCCGGCATCCAGTTGGGCAAGATGCGCGTGCCCCTGGGCGTGGTGGGGATCATCTACGAATCCCGGCCGAACGTGACCATCGACGCCGCCAGCCTGTGCCTGAAGTCCGGCAACGCCACCATCCTGCGCGGTGGCTCCGAGGCGATCCACTCCAACCAGGCGATCGCTGCGTGCATCCAGACCGGTCTGGCCGCCGCCGGCCTGCCGGCCAGCGCCGTGCAGGTGGTGGAAACCACCGACCGCGCCGCTGTCGGCGCGCTGATCACCATGCCCGAGTACGTGGACGTCATCGTTCCGCGCGGTGGCAAGGGACTGATCGAGCGCATCAGCCGCGACGCCAAGGTCCCGGTGATCAAGCACCTGGACGGCATCTGCCACGTCTACATCGACGTCGCCGCCGACCTGGACAAGGCGATCCGCGTCGCCGACAACTCGAAGAACCAGCGCTATGCGCCGTGCAACACCATGGAGACGCTGCTGGTTCACGCCGGCATCGCCGACCGCGTGCTGCCGCCGCTGGCCGCCATCTACCGTGACAAGGGCGTGGAATTGCGCGGCGACGCCGCCACCCGCGCACTGCTGGGCGCCGACGTGCTGGAAGCCACCGAGGAAGACTGGCGCACCGAGTACAACGCACCGATCCTGTCGATCCGTATCGTCGACGGCCTCGATGCGGCCATCGAGCACATCAACACCTACGGCTCGCAGCACACCGATTCGATTGTGACCGAGAACTTCACCGACGCCCGCCGCTTCCTCACCGAAGTGGACTCGGCCTCGGTCATGGTCAACGCCTCGACCCGCTTCGCCGATGGTTTCGAATACGGCCTGGGCGCGGAGATCGGCATTTCCACCGACAAGCTGCACGCCCGCGGCCCGGTCGGCCTGGAAGGCCTGACCAGCGAGAAATACGTGGTGTTCGGCGACGGACACGTGCGGACCTGATGAACAAGGCGCGTTCCCGTCGGGTCGGTCTGTTCGGTGGCACCTTCGACCCGGTGCACATCGGTCACCTGCGCAGTGCGCTGGAGATGGCCGAGCAGTTCGAATTCGACGAGTTGCGCCTGATCCCCAACTTCCGCCCGCCGCACCGCGACACCCCCCAGGTGAAACCGGAGCAGCGGCTGGCGATGGTCGAACTGGCGGTAGCCGG
Source organism: Pseudomonas sp. LABIM340 (assembly GCF_040017195.2). Lineage (NCBI taxonomy): Bacteria > Pseudomonadati > Pseudomonadota > Gammaproteobacteria > Pseudomonadales > Pseudomonadaceae > Pseudomonas > Pseudomonas sp. LABIM340. The sequence goes on from NZ_CM200227.1 coordinate 750,249, forward strand.
CGTGACCCCGCTGGTGGTCGATGACCGCGAGCTGAAGCGTGACAAACCCTCCTACACCATCGACACCCTGGAGTCGCTGCGTGGGGAGCTGGATGAGCAGGACCAGTTGTTCCTGCTGGTCGGCTGGGACGCATTTTGCGGCCTGCCGACCTGGCATCGCTGGGAAGAGTTGCTGGAGCACTGTCATATCGTCGTGCTGCAGCGCCCGGATGCCGACAGCGAGCCGCCGGAAGACCTGCGCGACCTGCTGGCGGCGCGCAGTGTTGCCGACCCGAAGGCGATGACCGGCCCCGCCGGGCAGATCACCTTCGTCTGGCAGACGCCGCTGGCAGTATCCGCCACCCAGATCCGCCAACTCCTGTCGCAGGGGCGCTCGGTGCGCTACCTGGTGCCGGATGCGGTATTGAACTATATCGAGGCGCACGGCCTGTACCAGGCGTCTCACTGATCAAGCTAGAGAGTCATACATGCAAACCGAACAACTGGTCGAACTGACCATCGCCGCCCTGGAAGATCTCAAGGCGCAGGACATCACCGTCATCGACGTGCGCGAGAAGACCAGCATCACCGACGTCATGGTCATCGCCACCGGCGCCTCCAGCCGTCAGGTCAAGTCGCTGGCCGACAACGTCCTGGAAAAGGTCAAGGAACAGGGCGTTCGCCCGATCGGCAGCGAAGGCCAGGAAGGCGGCGAATGGGTCCTGATCGACCTCGCCAACGTCGTGGTCCACGTCATGCAGCCGGCTACCCGCCAGTTCTATGACCTGGAACGCCTGTGGCAGGGCGCCGAGCAGAGCCGCGCTCACCACAGCGCCGAGTAAGCCTGCCGTGCGTCTGCGTCTGATCGCGGTCGGCTCGCGCATGCCGCGCTGGGTGGAAGAGGGCTGGGCGGAGTACGTCAAGCGCCTGCCCTCGGAGCTGTCCCTGGAACTGGTGGAAATCCCGCTCAACACGCGCGGCAAGAATGCCGACGTGGCGCGGCTGATCCGCCAGGAAGGCGAGGCCATGCTGAGCAAGGTCCAGCCGGGGGAACGCATCGTCACCCTGGAAGTCGAAGGCAAGCCCTGGAGCACCCCCCAGCTGGCGCAGGAACTCGACCGCTGGCGCCTGGACGCGCGCACCGTCAACCTCATGGTCGGCGGGCCGGAAGGCCTGGCGCCGGAGGTCTGCGCGCGCAGCGAGCAGCGCTGGTCGCTGTCGCCGCTGACCCTGCCGCACCCGCTGGTGCGGATCCTGGTCGGCGAGCAGATCTACCGCGCCTGGACGGTTCTGTCCGGGCACCCCTACCACAAGTAGTCGTAGCCGTTTTCGATGCCGCAGCCGATACAGCTCAAGGACCACGAGAAGGACGCCCGTCTGGTCCGCGCCCGCGTCATCGTCGGCGGGGTGGCGATCTTCCTGCTCGCCCTGGTGCTGGTGGCGCGCATGTATCACCTGCAGGTGACGCAGTACGACTACCACTCGACGCTGTCGGAGAACAACCGCGTCCATGTGCAGCCGATTCCGCCCAATCGCGGGCTGATCTTCGACCGCAACGGGGTGATCATCGCCGACAACCGCCCCAGCTTCAGCCTGACCATCACCCGCGAGCGCACCGAGAACCTGCAGGAGACGCTCAAGACCCTGGTGGAGATCCTCGGCCTCACCGAGGAAGACAAGGCCATCTTCGAGAAGCGCATGAAACAGGGGCGCCGGCCATTCGAGCCGGTGCCGATCATGTTCGAGCTGTCCGAGGAGCAGATCGCCCGCATCGCGGTGAACCAGTATCGCCTCAACGGCGTCGATGTGGCCGCGCAATTCGTCCGCCATTACCCGCTGGGCGAGCACTTCGCCCACTCGGTCGGCTATGTCGGGCGGATCAACGAGGCGGAACTGAAGAAGCTCGACCCGGTGGCCTATTCGGGCACTCACCACATCGGCAAGACCGGCGTGGAAAAATTCTACGAGGACGCACTGCACGGCACGGTGGGCTACGAGGAAGTCGAGACCAACGCCCGTGGCCGCGTCCTGCGCGTGCTCAAGCGCACCGAGCCGGTCTCCGGCCGCGACATCGTGCTGAGCATCGACAGCAAGCTGCAGGCCGCCGCCGAGGCCGCACTGGCGGGCCGTCGCGGCGCCATCGTGGCGATCCAGCCGTCCACTGGCGAGGTGCTCGCCATGGTCAGCCAGCCGAGCTACGACCCCAACCTGTTCGTCACCGGCATCAGCTTCAAGGATTACGCGGCCCTGCGCGACTCCGAAGATCGCCCGCTGTATAACCGCGTGCTGCGGGGTCTGTACCCGCCGGGTTCGACGGTGAAGCCGGCGGTGGCCATCGCCGGCCTCGATGCGGGCGTCGTGACGCCAACCAGTCGCGTGTTCGACCCTGGCTATTACCAATTGCCGAACTACGACCACAAGTACCGCAACTGGAACCGCACGGGTGATGGCTGGGTCAGCCTGGAGACCGCGATCATGCGCTCCAACGACACCTACTTCTACGATCTGGCCCATAAACTGGGGATCGACCGCCTGCACGACTACATGAGTGAATTCGGCTTCGGCCAGCGGGTATCCCTGGACATGTATGGCGAAGCGGAAGGCCTGATGCCGTCGCGCCAGTGGAAGCGTGCCCTGCGTCGGCAGGCCTGGTTCCCCGGCGAGACGCTGATTCTCGGCATCGGTCAGGGCTACATGCAGTCCACGCCCCTGCAACTGGCGCAGATGACCTCCCTGATCGCCAACAAGGGCAAATGGATTCGTCCGCACCTGGCCAAGACCATCGACGGCAAGCCGCCAGTCGACGAGGACCCGATGCCGGATATCAAGCTCAAGGATCCGAACAACTGGAGTCTGGTCGATAACGGCATGCAGCAGGTGGTGCACAACGCGCGGGGTACTGCGCGCAAGGTCGGCGCCACCTCGGTCTATCGGATTGCCGGTAAATCCGGTACCGCACAGGTGGTCGCGATCAAGCAGGGCGAGAAATACGACCGCTCCAAGGTTCTCGAGCGCCACCGCGACCACGCCCTGTTCGTCGGCTTCGCTCCGGCGGACAACCCGCAGATCGCCGTGGCGGTGATGGTGGAGAACGGCGAGTCCGGCTCCGGCGTCGCCGCCCCCGTACTCAAGGCCGTGACCGACGCCTGGTTGCTCGACGAGACCGGCAAGCTCAAGGCCGAATACGCACCGCAGACCACGGCGGAGGCGCCCAAACCATGACCATGAACGGAAATTTCGACCGCACGCTGTCCAGCGAAGACGTGATGAAGCGGCGCTCCAGCCTGCTGCAGCGCCTGCACATCGATGGCCTGCTGCTCCTGCTGCTGGTGACCCTCGGCTCGGTCGGCCTGTTCGTCCTCTATTCCGCCAGCGGCAAGAGCTGGGACCTGCTGATCAAGCAGGCCTCGTCCTTCGGCCTGGGCCTGGGCGCGATGTTCGTGCTGGCGCAGATCGAACCGCGTTTCCTCGCCCGCTGGGTGCCGCTGGGCTACCTGATCGGCGTGGCGCTGCTGGTGGTGGTGGACGTGATGGGCCACAACGCCATGGGCGCGACCCGCTGGATCAACATTCCCGGGGTGATCCGCTTCCAGCCGGCGGAGTTCATGAAGCTGCTGATGCCCATGACCATCGCCTGGTACCTGTCCAAGCGCTCGCTGCCGCCGGGTTTCAAGCACAGCGTGGTGGGGCTGGCGCTGATCGTCGTGCCCTTCGTGCTGATCCTCAAGCAGCCGGACCTGGGCACCGCCATGCTGGTACTGGCTTCCGGCTCCTTCGTGCTGTTCGTCGGCGGGCTGCGCTGGCGCTGGATCATCATGGCCGTGTCGGCCGCGGTGCCGGTCGCCGTGGGCATGTGGTACTTCGTCATGCACGACTACCAGAAGCAGCGCGTGCTGACCTTCCTCGATCCGGAAAGCGACCCGCTGGGCACCGGCTGGAACATCATCCAGTCAAAAGCGGCCATCGGTTCCGGCGGCGTGTTTGGCAAGGGCTGGCTGCTGGGCACGCAGTCCCATCTGGATTTTTTGCCCGAAAGCCACACGGACTTTATCATTGCCGTGCTCGGCGAAGAGTTCGGCCTGGTTGGCGTATGCCTTCTGCTGGTGCTGTACCTGCTGGTGATCTACCGGGGGCTGGTGATCACGGCGCAGGCGCAGACGCTGTTCGGCAAGCTGCTGGCCGGCAGTATCACGATGACCTTCTTCGTGTATGTGTTCGTCAACATTGGTATGGTCAGCGGACTGTTGCCAGTGGTGGGGGTACCGCTGCCCTTTATCAGTTACGGCGGAACTTCGCTGGTGACCCTGATGTCAGGGTTCGGCGTTTTGATGTCGATTCACACCCACCGGAAGTGGATCGCCCAGGTTTGATGACAAGAGTGAAGAAAGGAATGCAAGTACTGCGCGCCTGGGCTGCCAGGGGGGTGCATTGGGTCGGAATCGCGGGGGCGATCGGCATGTCCGGCGCTGCTGGCGCGGGCGACTACGATGGTTCGCCCCAGGTCGCCGAGTTCGTCAGCGAGATGACCCGTGACTACGGCTTCGCCGGCGAGCAGCTCATGGGCCTCTTCCACGACGTGGAGCGCAAGCAGTCCATCCTCGACGCCATCTCCCGCCCCGCCGAGCGGGTGAAGACCTGGAAGGAATACCGTCCGATCTTCGTCACCGACGCGCGTATCAACCGCGGCGTGGACTTCTGGAATCAGAATGCCGAGGCCCTGGCCCGCGCCGAGCAGGAATACGGCGTGCCGGCCCAGTACATCGTCTCCATCATTGGGGTGGAGACCTTCTTCGGCCGCAATACCGGCAACTTCAAGGTGATGGACGCGCTGTCCACCCTGGGCTTCGACTACCCGCCGCGCGCCGACTTCTTCCGCAAGGAACTCAAGCAGTTCCTGCTGCTGGCCCGCGAACAGCAGGTCGACCCGCTCAGCCTGACCGGCTCCTACGCCGGCGCCATGGGCCTGCCGCAGTTCATGCCAAGCAGCTTCCGCGCCTACGCCGTGGACTTTGACGGCGACGGGCACATCAATATCTGGAGCGACCCCACCGATGCCATCGGCAGCGTCGCCAACTACTTCAAGCAGCACGGCTGGCATACCGGCGAGCCGGTGGTGTCGCAGGCGGAAATCGGCACCTCCACCGCCGAAGACGCGCTCACCCAGGGCCTGGAACCGCAGATGAACCTCGGTCAGCTACGCTCTCAGGGCTGGCGAACCCATGACGTGATCCGCGACGACCTGATGGTGACCGCCATGCGCCTGGAAGGCGCACAGGGCACCGAATACTGGGTCGGGCTGCCGAACTTCTACGTGATCACCCGTTACAACCGCAGCGCCATGTACGCCATGGCGGTCCATCAGCTGGCCGGCGAGATCGCCAAGGCACGAGGTGTCCATTGAGCAAGCGAATCGCAAGTCCCGGCCTCTGGTCGTTGGCCGCCTGCGTTGGCCTGAGCACCGTGTTCCTCGCCAGTTGCACCGGCAACCGCGCGCCCCAGCAGCAGCCGGTGGCCAGCAGCGGCATTTCCGGGCCTTATGACTACAACCGCCCGCACCGCGACGGCGCACCCTGGTGGGACGTCGACGTCTCGCGCATCCCCGATGCCGTGCCGATGCCGCACAACGGGCCGTTCAAGAACAACCCCTACACGGTGCTGGGCAAGACCTACTACCCGCTCAACAACGCGAATACCTACAACGTGGTCGGCACCGCCTCCTGGTATGGCACCAAGTTCCATGGCCAGGCCACCGCCAACGGCGAGCAGTACGACCTCTACGGCATGACCGCCGCGCACAAGACCCTGCCGCTGCCCAGCTACGTCCGCGTGACCAACCTGGACAACGGCAAGAGCGTCATCGTCCGCGTCAACGACCGAGGCCCGTTCTATTCCGACCGGGTGATCGACCTGTCCTTCGCCGCCGCCAAGAAGCTCGGCTATGCCGAGACCGGCACCGCCCACGTCAAGGTCGAAGGCATCGACCCTGACCGCTGGTGGGCCTCCCAGGGCAAGCAGCCGCCGATGATCATGGCCCTGCCGAAGATGGCCTCGCAGCCTGCCGCGCAGCCGCAGGCGGTCGCCATGGCACAGCCCATCGAAACCTACACCCCGCCGCCAGCGCAGCACGCCGCGCCTGTGGCGCCGGTCCAGATCGACTCAAAAAAAAACGCTTCATTACCAGCCGATGGCCTGTATCTCCAGGTGGGTGCCTTCGCCAACCCGGACGCTGCGGAGCTTCTCAAGGAGAAAGTCGGCGGCCTGACGGGGGCGAAATCCTTTATCAGCTCGGTCGTGGTCAACCAGCAGACCTTGTACCGAGTGCGACTGGGACCGATCGGAACGCAGGATGAAGCAAGTCGGATGCAGGACAGCATCCGCGTGGCCAACCTAGGCCAACCCAAGCTCGTGCGCCTGGACTGAGATTCCACCGCACGTGCCGCAGCGGCCCGACAGAGGTCGCAGCACCCGAGTTCCCCCCAAGGGGATTGTTTGACCATTAGTGAACCCCAGAGAGACGGATGAACATCTTCAACTTCGCCAAACGCCTGTCCTTGCTCGTGTTGTTCAGCGCCCCCGTGGCCAGCTGGGCAGCTGAAGTCGTTCCCGCCGCCCCGCAGCTCGCGGCCAAGGCCTGGGTGCTGATGGACGGCGCCAGCGGCAACATCCTGGTCGAGAACGCCGGTGACGAGCGCCTGCCGCCCGCCAGCCTGACCAAGCTGATGACCGCCTACATCGCCACCAAGGAAATCGAAGGCGGCCGCATCGCCGAATCCGACCTGGTCACCGTCAGCGAACACGCCTGGCGCACCGGCGGCTCGCGCATGTTCATCAAGGTGGGCTCCCAGGTTTCGGTGAGCGACCTGCTGCACGGCATCATCATCCAGTCGGGCAACGACGCCTCCGTTGCCCTGGCCGAGCACATCGCCGGCAGCGAAGACGCCTTCGCCGACATGATGAACACCACCGCGCAGAAGCTGGGCATGACCAATTCCCACTTCATGGACGCGACCGGCCTGCCCAACCCGGACCACTACTCGTCCGCCAAGGACATGGCCACCCTGGCCCGCGCCATCATCTACGGCGAGCCGACTCACTACGCCATCTACGCGCAGAAAGAGTTCTTCTGGAACAACATCAAGCAGCCCAACCGCAACCTGCTGCTGTGGCGCGACAAGACCGTCGACGGCCTGAAGACCGGCCACACCGACGAAGCCGGCTACTGCCTGGTGGCTTCCGCCGTGCGTGACGGCCAGCGCATGATCGCCGTGGTGTTCGGCACCAACAGCGAACAGGCCCGCGCCGCCGAGACCCAGAAGCTGCTGACCTACGGCTTCCGCTTCTTCGAAACCCAGACCTTCTACAAGAAGGGTGCCGAGCTGACCAAGGCCATGGTCTGGAAAGGCTCCGAGCACGAAGTCAAAGCCGGCCTGTCCGAAGACCTGACCATGACCGTGCCGCGCGGCCAGCTCAAGCAGCTGCAGGCCAACATGGTCGTCGAGCCGAACCTGATGGCGCCGATCCAGCAGGGTCAGGTCATCGGCAAGGTCGAGGTCAAGCTCAACGACAAGGTCGTCCGCACCGCCGACCTCGTCGCACTGAACGCCGTGGAAGAAGGCGGCTTCTTCCGCCGCATCTGGGACAGCATCCGCCTGTTCTTCTTCGGTCTGTTCAACTGACCGCCCGTCCCGGTCTTGTACTTTTGTATACAAGACCGGGATTGACCCGCCCGCGCAGTCGCAAACTCGGGTAAAATGCCCGCCTGCGACTGCCTGGTCCCCCCGTGGCCCGGCGGCCGTCGTCCGATCCACCCGGAGCGCCCCCATCCCGGACGCTCATGCGGAGGCGGGCCACACGCCCGCGAGAGCCATGACTGATACTCCTGATTCCGTCGACACCAGCGAACAGCCCGCACCGAAGATCGAGTTCCCCTGCGAACGCTACCCGATCAAGGTCATCGGCGACGCCGGCGAAGGCTTCCCCGACCTGGTCGTCGAAGTCATCCAGCGTCACGCTCCGGACCTCGACATCACCACCCTGGTCACCCGCGACAGCCGCAACGGCCGTTTCCTGTCCGTGCAGGTGCTGATCACCGCCACCGGCGTCGACCAACTGCAGAACATCCATAAAGACCTGCGCGCCACCGGCCGCGTCCACATGGTGCTCTGATGGGCGAAACGCTGGGCTTTCGTGAGCTGGGGATCCTTCCTTACGAGCCGACCTGGCACGCCATGCAGCGCTTCACCGCCGAGCGCGAACCCGTCACGCCCGACGAAGTCTGGCTGCTCGAACACGAACGCGTGTTCACCCAGGGCCAGGCCGGCAAGGCCGAGCACGTGCTGTTCCCCGGCGACATCCCGGTCGTCCAGGTCGACCGCGGCGGCCAGGTGACCTACCACGGCCCCGGCCAGCTGGTCGCCTACCTGATGCTCGACGTGCGCCGCTCCGGCATTGGCGTGCGCGACCTGGTTTCGCGCATCGAGCAGAGCCTCATCGGCCTTCTCGACAGTTACGGCGTCACCGCTGTGTCCAAACCCGACGCTCCGGGCGTCTATGTGGACGGCGCGAAGATCGCATCCCTCGGCCTGCGCATCCGCAATGGCCGCTCCTTCCATGGCCTGGCCCTCAACGTGGACATGGACCTGGAACCCTTTCGACGCATCAATCCCTGCGGTTACGCAGGCATGGCCATGACCCAGCTGAGTCAGCTGGCCGGCCCCATCGCATTGGCCGATGTGCGCGAGCGCCTGCGTGGCGAACTCGTCGAACGCCTTGGCTACGCGGCACAGAAGACCCTAACGGGCGGGATCCAACCTAGATGAGCACTGTTGTGGAGAATTCCGGTCAGGCCGCCCCGGCCGCCAAACCGGGCAAGGTGGAAGTCGGCGTCAAGCTGCGCGGCGCAGAGAAGGTCGCGCGCATTCCGGTGAAGATCATCCCCACCGACGAACTGCCGAAGAAGCCCGACTGGATTCGTGTGCGCATCCCCGTTTCCCCCGAGGTCGACCGCATCAAGCAACTGCTGCGCAAGCACAAGCTGCACAGCGTCTGCGAAGAGGCCTCCTGCCCGAACCTGGGCGAGTGCTTCTCCGGCGGCACCGCGACCTTCATGATCATGGGCGACATCTGCACCCGTCGCTGCCCGTTCTGCGACGTCGGCCACGGCCGCCCGAAGCCGCTGGATGTCGATGAGCCGACCAACCTCGCCATCGCCATCGCCGACCTGCGCCTGAAGTACGTGGTGATCACCTCGGTGGACCGCGACGACCTGCGCGACGGTGGCGCCCAGCACTTCGCCGACTGCCTGCGCGAAATCCGCAAGCTGTCCCCTGGCGTGCAACTGGAAACCCTGGTCCCGGACTACCGCGGCCGCATGGACATCGCCCTGGAAATCACCGCCAACGAGCCGCCGGACGTGTTCAACCACAACCTGGAAACCGTGCCGCGCCTGTACAAGTCGTCCCGCCCAGGCTCCGACTTCGAGTGGTCGCTCGACCTGCTGCAGAAGTTCAAGCAGCTGGTCCCGCACGTACCGACCAAGTCCGGTCTGATGCTCGGCCTGGGCGAGACCGACGAGGAAGTCATCGAAGTCATGCACCGCATGCGCGAGCACGACATCGACATGCTGACCCTCGGCCAGTACCTGCAGCCCTCGCGCAACCACCTGCCGGTGCAGCGCTTCGTCCACCCGGACACCTTCGCCTGGTTCGCCGAGGAAGGCGAGAAGATGGGCTTCAAGAACGTCGCCTCCGGCCCGCTGGTACGTTCCTCGTACCACGCCGACCAGCAGGCACACGGCACCAAGATCGGCTGAGCCGCCGTTCCCTGAAAAAAGGCGCCCTTGGGCGCCTTTTTTCTTTCCAACCGGTCAGTGTGCGTTGCGCAATTGCTGCAGCAGCGCCGGGGTGGGATAACCGTCGGCTGGCTGGCCAATGGACTGCTGGTAGGCGCGGATGGCGGTGCGCGTATTGGCGCCGATAATTCCATCCACCGTGCCAGGGGCGAGGCCGCGGTCGGCCAGCGTCTGTTGCAGTTCGATGCGCTCGGAGCGGCTCAGCGGTGTGTCTTCCACCGGCCAGTGTCCGGCCAGTTGGCCGCCGCCTTTGAAGCTGTCCGCCAGCAAGCCGACGGCCAGGGCGTAGGAGGTGGAGTTGTTGTACTTGAGGATGGCGCGGAAGTTGTCCGTCACCAGGAACGCAGGGCCGCGATAACCCGCTGGCAGCACCAGCGAGACACTGGCCTGCGGGTCCGAAGGCAGGTTGCCGCTGGCTGGCCGCACGCCCAGGCGCAGCCATTCGGCCATGGGTTTGCGGATGCTCATTTCCGCCAGGGCGTAGTCGAAGCCCTGCGGCAGACGCACTTCGAAGCCCCAGCTCTGGCCATGCTGCCAGCCGGACGTCTTCAGGTAGTTGGCGGTGGAGGCGAGGGCGTCGGGGGGCGAGCCCCAGATGTCGCGCCGGCCGTCGCCGTCGAAGTCCACGGCGTACTGGTTGTAGGTAGTCGGAATGAACTGGGTCTGGCCCATGGCGCCGGCCCAGGAGCCGATCATGTTGCTCGGCGGCACGTCGCCGTGCTGGAGGATCTGCAGCGCGGCGATCAACTGGTCGCGGCCGAAGTCCGGGCGCCGGCCTTCATAAGCCAGGGTGGCCAGGGAGCGGATGACGTTCTTGCTGCCCATCTGCTGGCCGAAATTACTCTCCATGCCCCAGATCGCCACGACGGTTTCGCGATCCACGCCGTAGGTGCTGTCGATGCCTTGCAGTACTTCGGCGTTCTGCAGCAGGCGGTCCTGACCATTGCGCACCCGTGCGGGCGAGACGGCGCTCTCCAGGTACTGCCAGACCGGACGGCTGAACTCGGGTTGGCTGCGGTCAGCGGTGACGACGGAGTCGTCCGGCTCAATGCCCTCGAACGCGGCGTCGAAGGTCTGCGCGCTGATGCCGGCGGCGAGTGCCTGCGCGCGGAAGCCGTCGCGCCACTGGGCGAAACTCTGCGTGGGTTGTGCGTGTTCTGCGGCGGCGCCCTTGGGCGGCGGCTCGGTGCAGGAGGTCAGCAGGCCGAAGGTGGCCAGGGACAGGGCGGCGACGAGCAGGCAGCGTTGGCCGACAACAGGTGAAACAGGCTTGCGCATTGCTCTCCTCGGGAACTGGCAGGGGAGGGGCCACCTTAACATGGCCGCTGTGACGCGTCTGCGTTGGGCAGACGCGGCGGGTGTGCAGATTCGATGACGCGAGTGCGCGAAAATTCCCCTGGCGGCAGGACAGTCGTCGGGCGGCGCGGCATGGTGTCTTGTGCAGGAGCGCCCCGTTGGCGTGATCGCGGGTGTGGCCGCTCCTACAGGGGCGAAAGCTACTGCATGGGCTGGTTGCCGGTTTCCTGATCGACCTTCGGCGCGCTCTGGTTCAGTTCCTTGAGCATGTCGTCATAGGCGGCGCAGTCGTCCGGGCGCTGTTCGCTGGAGCGGGACTTTTTCATTTCCGCGAGTTTCTCATTGAGCTTCTGTGCGCGCTGTGGATCGCTGCGGGTAACTTCGGTGACCTTGGCGGCGACTTGTTTGCCCTTGGCTTCGGCTTCCTGGTCGGAGCAGAACGCATGGGCGGAGAGGCTGAAGGGAAGGGCGAGGATGGCGAGGATCAGCGGGGCTTTCATCGTGAGGACCTCCAGGGCTTGGCTGTCCGGTTGAAAGCTAAAGGGCGGGGATGGTTCAGGTTTTCTGAGGATTTCAGGCCGCCAGAAGCGAAGAAGCCTCCCAATTTCGGGAGGCTTCGCGGCGGTAGCTGCCTTTGCCTTTGAGCGGCTGTTCCTGGCGGCTGCGGAACAGGGGCTGTGCGACCAGGGACTTGGCCTTGTTCGGCCGTTTGGATTTCTTCGCCATCTGACTTTCCTCTTTGAGGCCGGCGCCGTTGCCGGCGCGCGCATCTTCCGCCTATCTGGCACGCTTGTCCATGCCACTGGTCTACCGGCGGACGGGCCAAGGCAAGCTCGCGGCGATCAGGGCTACGCTGGGACGACGGACCTTTCTGACATCACGGACAAGAACGAGGACAAGGGCGATGAAGTTTCTCTGCATGATCTACTTCGACGAGCGCAAGGCGGCCGAGCTGCCGGAAGCCGAGCTGCGTGGCATCGTTGACGAGTGCATGACCTACAGCGAGCAACTGCGGCGCAGCGGCAATTACATCGCGGCCAATGCGCTGCTGCCGACGACGACCGGGCGCACGTTGCGCGGGCAAGGTGAAAAGCTCGCCGTTACCGACGGGCCATTCGCCGAGACGCGGGAGCAGCTGGGCGGCTTCTACCTGATCGAGGCGCAGAGCATGGAGGAGGCCGAGCGCATTGCGGCGAAGATTCCGCCGGGGCGGCTGGGGTGCGTGGAGGTCCGCCAGGTACGGGAGTGGGAGTGAGGTACGGCGGGCGGCCGCAGGGCGAGTGACGCGCAGTGTTGTCCGCCGGAGGCGGGACGGTGGATAACTCGTTCCTCGGCGCGTGGTGCCGGGTTGCAGGAGCGCGCCGTACGCGCGTTCGCGGGCATGGCCCGCTCCTACAGGGGGATGCGGCCTTCAGAATGGTGGCTGGCTATTTCCTGAGAGGTGAACCGGGCCACGCTATGCGGCGAAACGTCCGGGTTTGAGCTGTCAGAACAGTGAAATCTCCTACCTTCTTTTAGCCTTGAGGGCCTACGTGCGTGCTCGCTAGATTCCGTCTGCCACGGTCAATCCCGTGGCCGGGTGTCGCAGCCCGGAATGTGAGAGGAGAGTCCACGTAGCGCCATGGCTATCGGTACAGGCATGTTCAATTGCTTGTCGCCGCAGTACTTTTATGGCGGATCGTGCGGTGCAGGCTCACGCCTGGCCGGTTCTTGGCTCTCGTCTCCCGGTACTGCGACCTCCGCACGGTCCGCCTCCCTTACTCGCGTCGCAGCGAGAGTGGGGGCGCTTCTTCGGCATACGAGAGCCCCGAACTATGCACTATCCATTTTTTACCCCCGCGCCCCGCCCCCGCTTTTGCGATCCCATCGTGCCTCTCCCGGAGGTACTCCATGACTGAATTCCTGCCCGTCCCGCTGGAGTCCCGGCCCTATGAGGACGTGATGTTCATCAATGCCCTGGCTTCGATCGAGCAGTTACGCGACGCCGCGCTGCGCCGCCTGACTGCGGTGGAAGACCTGCTGTGCCTGCTGGAGGATGACTCCGATCCTGGCCTGATCCGCGCGACGTCGCGGCTGGCTTCGGCGTTGTCGCCGTTGGTCAGCGAGGCGCGGCAGCTCTACGAATTGGCGCTGGACCGGCCGACCCAGGAGCGGGCAAGAGGGCGCAATGTGCTTCAGGACGTCGACGCAGCGGTCCGCTGAATGGCGTAGGGCGGATAACGCGTCAGCGTTATCCGCCGGGAGATGGCCGGCGGATAACCTGTTCCAGGTTATGCGCCCTGCAGTTGGGGCGATGTCAGATTCAGGCCGAAGGCAGGCTGATGCGCTGGCCGGCGACCAGCAGGGCGAGGCGGGCGAGGCTGTTCCAGACGTTGCCGGGAGCCTGGCCCTTGATCTGTGCGTCGATCAGCTGGGCGTCCTGCAGCATCTGGTTCCAGCGCTGCGCGGTGTGCCGCTGCAGGGCCTTGCTCATCAGTGGGCGGCGCTTGTCCCAGATGGGTGGGCGGCACTGGCTGAAGGCCTTGTCCAGCGGGATGCCCTGGCTGAATTGCTGGGCGAGGCTGGCGAGCACGCGAACTTCCCGGGCCAGGGCCCAGAGGATCACCGGCGGCTCGACGCCTTCGCCGCGCAGGCCTTCGAGCATGCGCAGGCAATGGGCGGCTTCGCCGTTGAGGGCGGCATCGATCAGGCCGAAGACGTCGAAGCGCGCGCTGTCGGCCACGGCGGCCTGCACGGTGTCGGCGTCGATCTGCTGGCCGTCGGCAAGCAGCTTGAGCTTTTCGATCTCCTGGGCAGCGGCCAGCAGGTTGCCTTCGACGCGCGCAGCGATCAGGTCAACGGCTTCCTGGCTGGCGGCGAGGCCGGCCTGGGACAGGCGCTGGCGAATCCACTGCGGCAGCTGGTGCACGTCGATAGGCCAGATCTGGATGAACTGGGCGGCGTCGCCGTCGATCAGGGCCTTGGCCCATTTGGTCTTCTGCGTGCTGCCGTCGAGCTTGGGCAGGCTGACCAGCAGGACGGTGTCTTCCGGCGGGCGTTGCAGGTATTCCTGGAGGATCGCCGCGCCCTTGTCGCCGGGCTTGCCGGAGGGCAGGCGCAGCTCGATCAGGCGCTTTTCGGCGAACAGCGAGAGGCTGGCGCCGGCTTCGAGCAACTGGCCCCAGTCGAAGTTGGCTTCGGCGTTGAACACCTGCCGTTCGCCGAAATCACGCTGGCGGCAAGCGGTACGGATGGCGTCGCAGGCTTCCTGGCAGAGCAACGGTTCGTCGCCGCTGACCACGTAGACGGGCGCGAGGTTGCCTTGCAGGTGCTTGGCGAGTTGTCCGGGATTGAGCTTCATAATGAGAAAGGGGCCGGTTGGCCGGCCCCTTGTCGCTTACTGCGCTTTCGGGAATTCGATCGGCGATTGCTGCGGCTGAGACTTGGCAGCCTCGTCCGCGGCCTTCATCGCGTCCGCTTCGGCCTTGGCCTTGGCTTCTGCCTTGACCTGCAGGTCGTCGAGCTGTGCCGGGGTGATCATCTGCAGGCGGGTAACCATCTGCTGGACCAGGTCACGGCGCATTTCGGCACGAATCTGCTGGGCTTCCTGGTCGGAACCGATCAGGTTGTTCTCATCCTGCACGTAGACCTTGCGGACCTGAACCTGGTTGGCGAGCAGCAGCAGGTTGTCGGTGCCACGAATCTCGTAGCTCAGGGTGTTGGTCAGTTCGTTTTCCGCGCTGCGCGCCGAGCTGGTGTAGCTGACGCTACGCTGGGTCACCTCTTCGCGGGCGAGGATCAGGTGGTACGGCGCACGCGAGACGACTTTCACGCCGCTGCCTTCAAGCACCTGCTTGAGCTGCGTGACGGTGTCGCCATAGGCGTTGCGCGCGCTCACGTCGATTTCCTTGAGCGCAAAGTTCGTATCGCCCAGGCCACGCAGTTGGAAACCGCAGGCGCTCAGCACGCTGGCCAGGCCGATCAGCGCGAGGCTGGTCAGGATACGTTTCATCAAGCTTCCCTCACTCCTGTTGATCCGGTATGCCCGTGGCGAAGGTGCCACGGGCGAATGGGTCTTTTCCAGCGTTGCTTTTAGTTGGCGACGATATTGACCAGCTTGCCGGGCACCACGATGACCTTGCGGATGGTCAGGCCGTCGGTGAAGCGCAGCACGTTCTCATTGGCGCGGGCGGCCGCTTCGACGTCCTCGCGGCTGGCGCTGGCGGGCATTTCGATGTGGCCGCGCAGCTTGCCGTTGACCTGTACCACCAGTTGCAGGCTGTCCTGCACCAGGGCAGCTTCGTCGACCTGCGGCCAGCTGGCGTCGATGACGGCGCCGTCCTTGCCCAGCTCCTGCCAGACCACGTGGCAGATGTGCGGGGTGATCGGGGCGAGCAGCAGGGTGACGGTTTCCAGGCCTTCCTGCAGCAGGGCGCGGTCGGCGGCGGATTCGGCCGGGGCCTTTTCCAGTACGTTCATCAGGGTCATCACGGCGGCGATGGCGGTGTTGAACTTGTGGTGCTGGCCTACGTCCTGGCTGGCCTGGCGGATGGCCAGGTGGATGGCGCGGTGAATGGCCTTCTGTGCATCGTCCAGCGCGGATTTGTCCACGGCACCGGCAGGGCCCGCGTTGACGTGGGCCTGGGCCAGACGCCAGACGCGGCGCAGGAAGCGGTTGGCGCCTTCGATGCCGGAGTCGGACCATTCGCAGCTCATGTCCGGCGGCGAGGCGAACATCATGAACAGGCGGCAGGTGTCGGCGCCGTAGGCGTCGATCATGGCCTGCGGGTCCACGCCGTTGTTCTTGGACTTGGACATCTTCTCGGTGCCGCCGATTTCCACCGGCAGGCCATCGATCTTCAGGCGCGCGCCGATGACCTTGGCCTTGGCGTCACGCTCGACTTCCACGTCCGCCGGGTTGAACCATTCCTTGCCACCGTTGGCGGCGACGCGGTAGTAGGTCTCGGCGACCACCATGCCCTGGGTCAGCAGGTTCTTGAACGGCTCGTCGGAGTCGATCAGGCCTTCGTCGCGCATCAGTTTGTGGAAGAAGCGCGCGTAGAGCAGGTGGAGGATGGCGTGTTCGATGCCGCCGATGTACTGGTCGACCGGCAGCCAGTAGTTGGCGGCCTTCTTGTCCAGCATGCCTTCTTCGAACTGCGGGCAGGCGTAGCGGGCGAAGTACCAGGACGATTCGACGAAGGTGTCCATGGTGTCGGTTTCGCGCTTGGCCGGCTGGCCGCATTTCGGGCAGCTGCACTCGTAGAACGACGGCAGTTTGGCCAGCGGCGAGCCGGCGCCGTCCGGCACCACGTCTTCGGGCAGGACGACCGGCAGCTGGTCGGCCGGGACCGGCACGTCGCCACAGGTGTCGCAGTGGATGATCGGGATCGGGCAGCCCCAGTAGCGCTGGCGGCTGATGCCCCAGTCGCGCAGGCGGAACTGGGTGCGCTGCTGGCCCAGGCTCTTGGCGTCGAGGTCGGCGCCGATGGCGTCGAACGCGGCCTGGTAGCCGAGACCGTCGTACTTGCCGGAGTTGACGGTGATGACGCTCTCGTCCTTCAGGCCGTACCACTCTTTCCAGGTGCCGGCTTCGAAGTCGTTGTCGCCTTCTGCCTTGGCGATGACCTGGACGATCGGCAGGCCGTACTTGTTGGAGAACTCGAAATCGCGCTCGTCGTGACCCGGTACGGCCATCACGGCGCCTTCGCCATAGGTCATCAGGACGTAGTTGGCGATCCACACCGGCAGCTTGTCGCCGGTCAGCGGGTGCTCGACGAACAGGGAAGTGGCGACGCCTTTCTTCTCCTGGGTGGCGATGTCGGCTTCGGCGACGCCGCCGCGCTTGCACTCGTCGATGAACGCCTGCAGCGACGGATCGCGCTCGGCGGCCAGGGTGGCCAGCGGATGCTCGGCAGCCACGGCGACGTAGGTGGCGCCCATCAGGGTGTCCGGACGGGTGGTGAAGACCTTCAGCTGGCCGGCTTCGCCGATGGAAGCCTGGTCATAGGGGAAGGCGATCTCCATGCCGCGGGACTTGCCGATCCAGTTGCGCTGCATGGTCTTGACCTGTTCCGGCCAGCCCGGCAGGTCGTCGAGGCTGGACAGCAGCTCTTCGGCGTAAGCGGTGATCTTGAAGTAGTACATCGGGATTTCGCGCTTCTCGATCAGCGCGCCCGAACGCCAGCCACGGCCGTCGATGACCTGCTCGTTGGCCAGTACGGTCTGGTCCGCCGGGTCCCAGTTCACGGTACCGTTCTTGCGGTAGATCACGCCCTTCTCGAACAGGCGGGTGAACAGCCACTGTTCCCAGCGGTAGTAGTCCGGCTTGCAGGTGGTGACTTCGCGGGACCAGTCGATCGCCAGGCCCAGGCTGTTGAGCTGGGATTTCATGTAGGCGATGTTGTCGTAGGTCCAGGCCGCCGGGGCGACGTTGTTCTTCATCGCGGCGTTTTCCGCCGGCATGCCGAACGCGTCCCAGCCCATCGGCTGCAGGACGTTCTTGCCCTGCATGCGGTGGTAGCGGCTGATCACGTCACCGATGGTGTAGTTGCGCACGTGCCCCATGTGTAGCTTGCCGCTCGGATACGGGAACATCGACAGGCAGTAGAACTTCTCCTTGCCGGCGACTTCGTCGACGCGGAAAGAGTTGTGTTCGTTCCAGAAGTTCTGGGCCTGGGATTCGATCTCGAGAGGCTGATATTGCTCGTGCATGGCGCGATTTGAACCTGTACGGAAAAGAATTGTGCAGCCAGGAAGGTCGAGTGGCCCTTTCGCTGAACCGACCCCTGAGAAGACACGGGCCGGGCGGCTACAGAAAGCCTCGTAGCATACATGACCCCCACTCGAGCCGGTAGCCCGCGCCGTTTGTCGCGCGCTCGGTGTCGCACGGGGTGGGCCGCTAAGCTTTGCCTGAGGGCGGGAGGTTTCCGCCTGTCTTGAGGTGACTGATGGCTGAGCTGCATCGCGCAAGTGCTTCGGGTTCCGGTCTGTATGAACGGTTGTTGCAACGGCTCGCGCTGGCCCTGGATGAGGCTGATACCGCAGAGCGACTACGTGACGAATGCCCCGTGGAACTGGAGTTGCGCGGTTTGAGCAGTGCCGAGATGGAGTTGATCAGGGCTTATCTGGACCAGGATGTGAACTGGCTGCGCGGCTGGCATGCCGCGGCGGAGGAACTCGCCATGCTGGAGCGTGCCCCGGCCCGCGCGCCGCGCCACGTGCGCCAGCCCACGCCGCCCAGCCGCCCGCGTCTGGTCACGCGCCCGCAGCAACTGCAGTGCGCGCTGTGTGGTTCGCCGGTGGCCTGGAGCCGCAATCAGGGTGTGCTGCCCTGCACGTCCTGTGGCTCGCAACTGTTCCGCAACGCGAAGGCACGCTGACATTTCCCCGATCCGTTAGGCTTGGCGCCTCGACAAGGAGTCGCCAATGCCTATCCGCTTCATCCTCAAACAGATTTTCATGCCGCCGGGATTGCTGCTGCTGTTGCTCTTCCTGGGTTTCGTGCTGCGCCGGCGCTATCCGCGCTTGTCGGTGTTCTGCTTCTTTTCCGGTTTTCTCGGCCTGCTGGTGATGAGCCTGCCGGTGACGGTGGAGTGGGGCGCGCGCCAGCTGGAGCAGCAGGACGCGCTGAAACAGGCGGAGTGGGCGGGGCTGGCGCAGCGCGCCGACGCCATCGTGGTGCTCGGCGCCGGTCGGGTGCGCGGGGATCGTGCCTGGGATGAAGACCAGCCTGGCCTGATGGCCCGCGAGCGCATTCGTTATGCCGCACGCCTGGCCAAGGCCAGCGGCCTGCCAGTGCTGACTTCCGGCGGCCTGCACTACGGCACGCCGCCTTCTGAGGCGCGGATCATGGCGCAGAGCCTGCTGGACGATTACGGCGTGCCGGTGCGCTGGGAAGAGGGCCGCAGCCGTACGACCTGGGAGAACGCACGGTTCAGCGCCGACATGTTGCGCGAGGCCGGCGTCAAGCGAGTGGTGCTGGTCACCAGCGCCATCCACATGCCGCGCTCGATCTGGAGCTTCCAGAAGGCCGGGCTGGAAGTGGTGCCGGCGCCTTCGGGCTATATCGGCACGGACGATGCGGTGCCCATGGGCGGCTGGCTGCCGGAAGGGCGGGCGATCTGGCAGAGCGGGCAGTTGCTCAATGAGGCGATCGGGCTGGTCGGCTATCGGTTGTTCTACCGCTAGCCTCCGCCATGAAAAAGGGCCTCGCAATGAGGCCCTTTTTCGTTGGAATCAGCCGAACAGTCGGCGTTCTTCCGGGTGCGTACGGCGGCGTACCAGCGCCCACACCAGCAGTACGGCGCTGAGGATCGCCAGCGGCCAGACGCGCCACTTCAGGTACGGCGTCAGGCCCTGCATCGGCACCACTTCGCCGCGCAGCACGCCTTGCTGGAACTGCGGAATCTGCACCGCCAGCTTGCCGAACGGATCGATCAGCGCGGTGACCCCGTTGTTGGTGCCGCGCACCATCCAGCGGCCGGCTTCCAGGGCACGCATCTGCGCCATCTGCAGGTGCTGCAGCGGGCCGATGGAGGTGCCGAACCAGGCGTCGTTGCTGATGGTCAGCAGCAGCTGGCTCTGCGCGGCGAGCTCGGCGGCGAATTCCGGATAGACCACTTCGTAGCAGATGTAGGGCGCAACGGAGTAGCCCTTGGCCTTGAGCAGCGGCTGGTCGGCCGGGCCGCGGGCGAAATCGGACATGGGCAGGTCGAAGAAGCTGATCAGGCCGCGCAGCAGGTCCTGCAGCGGGACGTATTCACCGAAGGGCACCAGCTTCTGCTTGAGGTAGTTGCCGCTGCCTTCGCCGACCACGGTGATGCCGTTGTAGTAGCGAATGCCTTCGGTGGTCTTCTCGCGTACCGGTACGCCGGTGATGAGCGCGGCCTTCTTGGCGGTGGCGACGCCGTTGATCATCTCCAGGTAGCCGGTGGCCTGGTCCTTGAGGACCGGCACGGCGGTTTCCGGCCAGACGATCAGGTCGACGTCGTTCTGCTCGGCGGTCAGGTCGCGGTACAGCTCCAGCTGGTGGGTGATGGCCTTCGGGTCCCACTTCATTTCCTGGGCGATGTTGCCCTGCAGCGCGGCGACCTTCAGCGGTGCGCCAGCCGGTGTGGTCCAGGCGTGGCCCTTGTAGCCCAGGCCTACGGCCCAGGGGGCGATCAGCAGGATCAGGCCGGTGACCAGGCGCGCGGGGCGGCGGGTCAGGGCCGGGATGTTGATGATCAGCGCGCCGCTCAGGGCGATGCCGAAGGACACCAGCCAGACGCCACCCAGCGGGGCGAGGCCGGCCAGCGGGCCTTCCAGCTGGCTGTAGCCAGCGTAGAGCCAGGGGAAGCCAGTGAGGAACCAGCTGCGGAACAGTTCCAGCACCACCCACAGCGCGGCGAAGGCCAGCGCGTCGCTGACCGGGGCATTGTTGCGCCGGAAGAACTTCGCCCAGGCCCACGCCGGCAGGGCGAAGAAGAAGGCGACGCCGGCACTGAAGCCGCCGACCAGGAAGCCGGCCAGCGGCCCGGACGCGCCACCGAAGTTATGGATGCTGAAGTAGATCCAGCTGGTGCCGGCGATGAAGGCGCCGAAGCCGTACCACCAGCCGCGCCAGAGCGCCGCGCCCGCGGTGGTGCCGCGCAGGCCGAGGTAGAACAGGGCCAGCGAGAGCACCGCCAGCGGCCAGTAGCCGAACGGGGCCAGGGTCAGCGGCGTAAGCGCGCCAGCGGCCAGGGCGAGCAGGTGGCCTGGCAGGCCGGGGCGGGTGATCCAGCGCATCGGAAATCCTTGTTGCGGTTAAGCGATGCGCAAGAGTAATGGAGAGACGAACGGTAGGCTATGGGGATGAAAGCCAAAAGCCATGAGCTGACTGCGGCGGGATGTTGCAGGACGCGGAGGTTTTTTCTGTATGAATTCAGCGAGGGGAGTTTCGCGCGTTCCTGTAGGAGCGGACATTGTCCGCAATCGCGGGCGTGGCCCGCTCCTACAGGGTGCGCGGTGGCTCAGTCCTGCAGCGGGGTGAGGCGCAGCAGGTGCAGCCGGCGGCTGTCCGCGTTGAGCACGCGGAAACGGAAGCCGCCCAGTTCGGTGGTTTCGTTGCGCTTGGGCAGGTGGCCGAAGGCGCTCATCACCACGCCGCCGACGGTGTCGAATTCTTCTTCGGAGAATTCCGCACCGAAGAAGTCGTTGAAGGCTTCCACCGGGGTCAGCGCCTTGACGATGAAGTCACCGCTGGGCAGCGGCTTGATGTAACTGTCTTCCTCGACGTCGTGCTCGTCCTCGATGTCGCCGACGATCTGCTCCAGCACGTCCTCGATGGTCACCAGCCCTGCCACGCCGCCGTACTCGTCGATGACGATGGCCATGTGGTTGCGGTTGGCGCGGAACTCGCGCAGCAGCACGTTCAGGCGCTTGGACTCGGGCACGAAGGTGGCCGGGCGCAGCAGGTCCTTGATGTTGAAGGCGTGGTTCTGGTCATGAAGGATCAGCGGCAGCAGGTCCTTGGCCAGCAGGACACCCATGATGTCGTCCAGGCTCTCGCCGATCACCGGGTAGCGCGAGTGCGCCGCTTCGATGATGGCGGGGAGGAAGTCGGCAGGCTTCTGCGTCGACTTGATGGAGATCATCTGCGAACGCGGAATCATGATGTCGCGGACCTGGAGGTCCGCCACCTGGATCGCGCCTTCGACGATCGACAACGCTTCGCTGTCCAGCAGCTTGTTGTCGTGGGCTTCGCGCAGCAGCTCAAGCAGCTCCTGGCGGTTTCTCGGCTCATGGGCAAAAGCCTGGGTGATCTTGTCCAACCACGACTTGTGCCCATTGCTCGATCGGTCTTCGCTCATCTTTTCCTTGCTCGGTGGCTTTTATTCTTCATCGGCCGCGTACGGGTCCGGGTGACCCAGTTCGGCCAGCAATTCCCGTTCCAGGCCTTCCATCTCCTCGGCTTCTTCGTCTTCGATGTGATCGTAGCCGAGCAGGTGGAGGCAGCCATGGATGACGAGGTGGGCCCAGTGGGCCTCGGCGGACTTGCCCTGTTCGGCGGCCTCGCGGGTGACTACGGGGGCGCAGATCACCAGGTCGCCGAGCAGCGGGATGTCCAGCAGCTCATCGGGAACATCGGCGGGAAAGGACAGTACGTTGGTGGCGTAGTCCTTGTGTCGCCAGGTCTTGTTCAGTTCGCGCCCTTCTGTTTCGTCCACCAGGCGGATGGTGAGTTCCGAATCATTCTGGCGCTGGCGCAGGGCCAGTTCGCACCAGTGGCGGAACTGCGCTTCGCTCGGCAGGCCGGGCGCTTCGGAGGCGATCTGCAGGTCCAGTTCAAGCATGCTTGTTGCCCTGGCCTTCCACGCCGGTCAGGCGGTTCTCGTAGGCGTCGTAGGCATCGACGATGCGCTGCACCAGCGGGTGGCGCACGACGTCCTTGGACTTGAAGTGGGTGAAGCTGATGCCGGGGACGTCGCGCAGCACTTCCATCACGTGCTTCAGGCCGGAGCGGGTGCCTTTGGGCAGGTCGACCTGGGTGACGTCGCCGGTGATCACCGCGGTGGAACCGAAGCCGATCCGGGTGAGGAACATCTTCATCTGTTCCATCGTGGTGTTCTGGCTTTCGTCGAGGATGATGAAGCTGTTGCTCAGCGTGCGGCCGCGCATATAGGCCAGCGGCGCGACTTCGATCACCTGGCGCTCGATCAGCTTGGCCACGGTCTCGAAGCCGAGCATCTCATACAGCGCGTCATACAGCGGGCGCAGGTAGGGGTCGATCTTCTGCGACAGGTCGCCGGGCAGGAAGCCGAGCTTCTCGCCGGCTTCGACCGCCGGGCGCACCAGCAGGATGCGGCGAATCTGCTCGCGCTCCAGGGCGTCCACGGCGCAGGCCACGGCGAGGTAGGTCTTGCCGGTGCCGGCCGGGCCGATGCCGAAGTTGATGTCGTGGTCGAGGATGGCCTTCACGTAGCGCTGCTGGTTCGCACCGCGCGGGCGGATGTGCGCCTGGCGGGTCTTGAGCGTGACGAGTGGGGCGGCGGGCTCCACGGAGAGCTCTTCCAGGCCGGACTCCTGCAGGAACAGGTGGACCATGTCAGGCGTCAGCTCGGTGCCGTTCTGCACTTCGCGGTAGAGGCGTTGCAGGAGGTTTTCGGCCGCCTGGGTGCGCTCGGGGTCACCGACCAGTTCGAACTGGTTGCCGCGGTTGCGGATCTCGATGCCGAGGCGCTTCTCGATCTGGTGCAGGTGTTCGTCGAACTGGCCGCACAGGTTGGCGAAGCTGCGGGCCTCGAAGGGCTCGAGCATGAAACGATGGATATCCAGGGGGGCGTTCAAGGTGTTGTCTAAGTCGCCGTGCTTCAAAGGGAGATGGTCGAAGAATAACCCCACGCGACCGAGTACGAAAGTTCAGTCGCCAATGGGGTAGTCAACGGTCGGTCGTCAGTGACGTGCTTCTACGGTCAGTGACGTGCTTCCACCAGGGTCGCGCGCAGGGAGTTGGGCAGCGCCTCGTAGATTTCCACGTCGACGAACTGGCCGATCAGGCGCGGATTGTCGCAGCGGAAGTTGACCACGCGGTTGTTCTCGGTGCGGCCCTGCAATTGGCCGGGGTCGCGCTTGGCGTAATCGGTGACGAGGATGCGCTGGATGCTGCCGACCATCCGTCGGCTGATCTCGAAGCCCTGGTGGTTGAGGCGGCTGTTGAGCGTCAGCAGGCGTTGCTTCTTCACCTCGTCCGGGGTGTCGTCGGCCAGGTCGGCGGCCGGGGTGCCCGGGCGCGAGCTGTAGATGAAGGAGAACGAGTAATCGAAGCCGACGTCTTCGACCAGCTTCAGGGTCTGCTCGAAGTCTTTCTCGGTTTCGCCGGGGAAGCCGATGATGAAGTCCGAGCTGATGCAGATGTCCGGCACCGCCGCCTTCAGCTTGCGAATGCGCGACTTGAACTCCAGCGCGGTGTGGTTGCGCTTCATCGCCGCGAGGATGCGGTCGGAGCCAGCCTGCACCGGCAGGTGGACGAACTTCACCAGTTGCGGCACTTCGGCGTGGGCGGCGATCAGCGAGTCGGAGAATTCCAGCGGGTGCGAGGTGGTGTAGCGGATGCGCTCGATGCCATCGACCTCGGCGACCACGCGGATCAGCTCGGCGAAGTCGGCTATGCGCCCGTCATGGGTCGGGCCGCGGTAGCCGTTGACGTTCTGGCCGAGCAGGGTGACTTCCTTCACGCCGTTCTCGGCCAGGTGGATCACCTCGGCGAGCACATCATCGAACGGCCGGCTGACTTCCTCGCCGCGGGTGTAGGGCACCACGCAGAAGGTGCAGTACTTGCTGCAACCTTCCATCACCGAGACGAACGCGGTGGGGCCGTCGACGCGGGGCTCGGGCAGGCGGTCGAACTTCTCGATCTCCGGGAAGGACACGTCCACCTGCGGTTTGCGCGTGGTGCGGGCGGCGTCGATCATCTCCGGCAGGCGGTGCAGGGTCTGCGGGCCGAACACCACGTCGACATACGGCGCGCGCTCGCGGATTGCCGCGCCTTCCTGGCTGGCCACGCAGCCACCGACGCCGATCACCAGGTTCGGGTTCTGCTGCTTCAGCGTGCGCCAGGCGCCCAGTTCGGAGAACACCTTTTCCTGGGCCTTCTCGCGGATCGAGCAGGTATTGAGCAGGATGACGTCGGCTTCTTCGGCCTTTTCGGTGATTTCCAGGGCCTGGTGTTCACCCAGCAGGTCGGCCATGCGCGAGCTGTCGTACTCGTTCATCTGGCAACCGTGGGTCTGGATGAAAAGCTTCTTGGCCATGCAACCTGTCTTGAGCTGGTTAAAAAATGACCGCGCATTATAAGCCCCGAGGCGCGCATCTACCAGCGGCGGGCTTGAGGAGCGGCTGTCTGTGCTATGCTGCGTGCCCTTTTTGCAAAGCTGTCATCCTTCGTTCATGAGCAAGCGCGAGAACCCGATCTACAAGGTGGTCTTCCTCAACCAGGGCCAGGTGTACGAGATGTACGCCAAGCAGATCTACCAGAGCGATCTGTGGGGCTTCCTGGAGATCGAGGAGTTCGTCTTCGGCGAGCGCACCCAGGTGGTGGTGGACCCCAGCGAGGAGAAGCTCAAGGCGCAGTTCGACGGCGTCATCCGCAGCTTCGTGCCGCTGCATTCGATCATCCGCATCGACGAAGTGGAGCGCCTGGGCACCGCGAAGATCAGCGAGGCCAAGCCCAGCGGCAACGTGATGCCGTTCCCCATGCCGATGCCCGGCAAGGACAACTGACGCTCGGCTCTTCATGCAGGAGCGAGCTTGCTCGCGAATCACCCGGCAGTAGGGCGAATAACCTGGAGCAGGTTATTCGCCGGGTCATTGCGGCGGATAACGCCGGCGCGTTGTGCGCCCTGCGAGAGCAAGTCGGTGTGAATCAGGGCAGCGGCGAGAACGGTGAGTTGCCGGCGGTCTGCAGTTCGATCAGGTAGTTGCGGAAGATCTGTCCGAGCACCTTGGTGGCGATGTCCAGTTCGTCCTTGTTCATCTGCTCGGCGACCAGGTCGGCGCTGTCCATGGCGTCTTCGGCGCCGTTGACCGCAGCCATCTTCAGCACGATGTAGGCCTGCACGTTGTTGGCCTTCACGCCTTCGCCGCGGAAGAACATTGTGCCCAGGCGCAGCTGTGCGTCGGCGTGGCCTTGCAGCGAAGCCTTTTCGTACCAGTGCAGGGCGGCCTGGAAGTCGCGCGGGGCGCGTTCGCCCGTATAAAAGAATTCCCCCAGTTCGAACTGTGCCTGTGCGTCGCCGGCGTTGGCGGCCTGCTGGCAGCTGGCCAGTGCCTGTTGCAGCTGTTCGGGCACAGTGTTCAGGGTGCAGCGTCCGGTGGCTGGAATCAGCAGCGAGTTGCCGCCCGCCTGAGTGAACAGGGGCAGTGCGAGCAACAGGCAACCCAGCAGGGTGCGACCGGAACGGTACATGGGGAGAAACGGCCTCCAGGATCGGGGCGGGTAAAACCCGGCCAGCGAAATGCGCCAGCCTTCACATTATGAAATAAGCAGGCGCTTCCTTACAAAGTCTTTACCTTCTTTTCTGTTTTTTTGCTGGAAACGGCTGCAACGGCGGGATGAGTGTAACGCGGACATAAAGCTCCGAAAGCATCGGAACAGAGCGGAAGGCGCCCGTTCGGGCGCCTTCGCGAGGGGCGGCTTACTTGAGCGCGGCGAAAGCGCGCTCGGCGGCGTCCAGGGTCAGTTTCAGCTCGGTTTCGCCGTGGGCGATGGAGGTGAAGCCAGCTTCGAAGGCGCTCGGGGCCAGGTAGATGCCGGCGTCCAGCATCAGGTGGAAGAAGCGCTTGAAGCGTTCGGCATCGCTGGTCATCACGTCGTCGAAGGTGACGATGTCATCGGCGCCGGTGAAGTACAGGCCGAACATCGCGGCACCCGCCTGGGTGGTCACGAAGGGAATGCCGGCGGCGTCGGCGCGCTCCTGCAGGCCTTGCAGCATGCGGGTGGTGTAGGTGGTCAGTTCGTCGTGGAAGCCGGGGCGGCTGATCAGGCGCAGGGTGGTCAGGCCGGCGGCCATGGCCAGCGGGTTGCCCGACAGGGTGCCAGCCTGGTAGACCGGGCCGAGCGGGGAAATCTGCTCCATGATCTGGCGCTTGCCGCCGAAGGCGCCCACCGGCATGCCGCCGCCGATGATCTTGCCGAAGGTCGACAGGTCCGGGGTGATGCCGTAGTGCGCCTGGGCGCCGCCCAGGGCTACGCGGAAGCCGGTCATCACTTCGTCGAAGATCAGCACCACGCCGTGCTTATCGCACAGGCTGCGCAGGCCTTCCAGGAAGCCCGGGGCCGGCGGCACGCAGTTCATGTTGCCGGCGACCGGTTCGACGATGATGCAGGCCACGTCCTTGCCGACTTCGGCCAGAGTCTTCTCGACGGCGGCGATGTCGTTGTAGGGCAGGGTCAGGGTGTGCTTGGCGAAGGCCGCCGGCACGCCGGGGGAGTTCGGCACGCCGAAAGTCAGGGCGCCGGAACCGGCCTTCACCAGCAGGCTGTCGGAGTGGCCGTGGTAGCAGCCCTCGAACTTGATGATGCTGTCGCGGCCGGTGTAGCCGCGGGCCAGGCGAATGGCGCTCATGGTGGCTTCGGTGCCTGAGCTGACCATGCGGACCATGTCCATGGACGGCACCAGGGAGCAGACCAGGTCGGCCATTTCCACTTCCAGGGCGGTCGGCGCGCCGTAGGACAGGCCGTGATCGAGCTGCTTGCGCACGGCGTCGAGGACGTCCGGGTGGCTGTGGCCGAGGATCATCGGGCCCCAGGAGCCGACGTAGTCGACATAGCGCTTGTCATCCTCGTCCACCACGTAGGCGCCTTCCGCGTGCTTGAAGAACAGCGGGGTGCCGCCGACGCTCTTGAACGCGCGCACCGGCGAGTTCACGCCACCGGGGATGTGTTTCTGGGCATTGGCGAAAAGCGTTTCGGAACGGGACATGCTGTACCTCGCGAAGCTGTGAAGGGCTGGGCGCGTGGCGCTCAGCGGGTTTCGAAGAGTTGGCTGAAGGCGCGCGCACGCTGTTCGACTTCGGCCGGAGAGTCGGCGGCGAACAGGGCGTGGATCACGGCGATCATGTCGGCGCCGCGGGCGATCAGCTCGGGCGCGTTATCCAGGGTAACGCCGCCGATGGCCACCAGCGGCACGTTGAAGCGGGCCTTGGCCTGTTCCAGCAGTTCGACGCTGGCGGCGGAGGCGCCGGGTTTGGTCTGGGAGGCGAAGAAGCGGCCGAAGGCGACGTAGCTGGCGCCCTCGGCGATGGCTTTCTCGGCCATCTCGAGGCTGGCGTGGCAGGTGCCGCCGATGACCGCGTCGCGGCCGAGCAGGGCGCGCGCGGCGGCCAGCGAGCCATCGGTCTGTCCCAGGTGCACGCTGACGCCCAGGCGCGCGGCCAGCTCGGCGTCATCGTTGATCAGCAGCGTGGCGCCGTAGCGTGCGCAAAGCTCGCGCAGGGCCTCGGCTTCGCGCAGGCGACGCGAGGCATCGTCGGATTTGTCACGGTACTGCAGCAGTTTTGCGCCGCCCTTCAGGGCGGCTTCGACGTAGGGCAGCAGGCGGCCGCCGTCGAGCAGCTGGCTGTCGGTGATGGCGTAGAGTCCGCGCAGTTTCATCAAGGCCTCGATCAGATCAGTTGCAGAAGTCCAGCGGCAGGCGGCGCGGCACGTATTGGCCGTGGCCGGGTGCTTCCGCGTCGCGCAGGGTGCGCCAGGTGTAGTCCAGGGCGCTGCGCACCGCGCTCACCAGTTCCTCGCCCAGGGCCAGGCGGCCGGCGAGGGTGCTCGCCAGGGTGCAGCCCGAGCCGTGGTAGCTGCCGGGCAGGCGCTGGCAGGTGAAGGTGTGGCGCTGGCCGTCGCGGGTATACAGTCGATTGTGCACCTCGGACTCGTCGCCATGGCCGCCGGTGATCAGCAGGGTCTGGATATAAGGCAGCAGCTTGTCGGCGCACTCGTCCGCGGTGCCCTCGGGCAGTTCGGCGAGGATGCGCGCTTCGGGCAGGTTCGGGGTAGCCACTGCGGCAATCGGCAGCAGGCGTTCACGCATGGCGTAGCCGACGTCGTCCTTGCCCAGCGAGCCGCCGCCACCGGCGCGCAGCACCGGGTCGCAGACCAGCGGGATGCCCGGCAGGGACTGCATGATCTCCACGACCGTGTCGACCATCTGCACCGAGCCGAGCATGCCCAGCTTGACCGCAGCCACCGACAGGTCGGCGATCACGGCGTTGGCCTGGGCCAGCACCCACTCGCGGTCGAGAACGCGGAAGTCGGAAACGTTGACGGTATCCTGAACGGTCAGCGCGGTGACGGTCGGCGCCGCGTGGCAGCCTTGGGCGATCAGGGCTTCGATATCGGCCTGCAGGCCGGCACCGCCACTGGGATCGTGGCCGGACAGGCAGAGCACTACTGGGCGGGAGGCAGGTGTTTTCATGGCGCGGGAGCTTATCACCAATTCGCCGCGCTGAGCTGACCGAACGGTCCAATGCGCATCGCCCGGCCGCGCCCTGCCCGGATGGTCGAATGCCACGTGGCACAAGGCCTGTGCTAGAGTTCGCCGATTCCAACACAACGCCTCCACGGCGCGCCAAAGCAGGGGATGGGGATCTCCGGCGCAGCTGTCGGCGGTACTGCGGGGCACCATGCGGCACTGGCTGATCTTCCTGATCCTTCTCATCCTCTCGCCAGTGGCGAGCGCCATCAGCTTCGACGAGCACGTCGGGCAACTGCCCCTGGGGCGGGCGATGGATGTCTTCGAGGACGTGCGCGGCACGGCCGATATCGCCGAGATCAGCTCGCCGGCGCTGGCTGCCAGTTTCCGCCACCATGAGCGTGACGTGCTCAATGCCGGCTATTCGCGCTCGGTGTTCTGGTTGCGCCTGGACCTGGACTACCAGCCCAAGGCCTCGAGCGACCCGGCCAACTGGCTGCTGGAGCTGGCCTACCCGCCGCTGGACAAGCTCGACCTCTACCTGCCCGACGGCCAGGGCGGCTTCAAGCTGGCCCAGCGCACCGGCGATACCCTGCCGTTCGACAGCCGGCCGATCCGCCAGAACAACTACCTATTCGACCTCAAGCTGGAGCCGGGCAAGCCGCTGCGCGTCTACCTGCGCCTGGAAAGCCAGGGCTCGATCCAGGCGCCGTTGACGCTCTGGTCGTCCAAGGCCTACCTGGAAGAGCAGCCGGGGCGCATCTATGTGCTGGGCATCATCTACGGCGTGCTGCTGGTGATGCTGATCTACAACCTGTTCATCTTCCTCAGCGTCCGCGACACCAGCTACCTCTATTACATCCTTTATATAGCCTCGTTCGGCTTCTACCAGGTCTCGGTCAACGGTGCGGGCATCGAGTACTTCTGGCCGAACAATCCCTGGTGGGCCAACGCCGCCACGCCCTTCCTGATCGGTTCGGCCGGCCTGTTCGGCTGCCAGTTCGCCCGCAGCTTCCTGCATACCCGCGAGCACAGCCTGTGGATCGACCGCATCCTGCGGGTGCTGATGGGCGTCGGTGCACTGGTGATGGTGCTGGCGCTGACCGTCAGCTACGCCATCGCCCTGCGCCTGGCCACCTACCTGGCGCTGGCCTTTACCGTGGTGATCTTCACCGCCGGTATCGTCGCCTGGCTGCGCGGCATGCGTGTGGCGCGCTACTTCATCTTCGCCTGGAGCGCCTTCCTGCTCGGTGGGGTCATCAACACGCTGATGGTGCTGGGCTTCCTGCCCAACATCTTCCTGACCATGTACGCCAGCCAGATCGGTTCGGCGCTGGAGGTCGGCCTGCTGTCCCTGGCGCTGGCGGACCGCATCAATGCCATGAAGGAGGAGCGCACGCGCATCCTCCAGGAAACCAGCCGCAAACTGGAGCAGCTGAACCTGGAGCTGGCCAGCAGTAACCGCCTGAAGGACGAATTCCTCGCCACCGTCACCCACGAACTGCGTACTCCCATGAGTGGGGTGATCGGTTCGCTGGAGCTGATGCAGACGGTGCCCATGGACATCGAGCTGGCGCAGTACCACAAGACCGCCACCGGCTCGGCGCGCGACATGATGCGCATGGTCAACGACATCCTCGCGCTGATCGAGTTGCAGGCCGGCAAGCTTTACCCGCGCCGCGAGCCGTTCAGCCTGCGCGGCCTGTGCGACGGTCTGCGCGCGCAGTACGCGCCGCGTGCCGAAGAGCGCGGGCTGCGCTTCGTCCTGCAGCTGGACGAGAGCCTGCCCGACACCCTCGAGGGCGATGCCGGCAAGCTCACCCAGGCGCTGGGCTACCTGATCGACAACGCCATCAAGTTCACCCATCAGGGCGGCGTGCACCTGCGGGTTGCCGGTGTGCCGAACAGCGAAGGGCTGGCGTTGCGTATCGAGGTGCAGGACAGCGGCATCGGCTTCTCGACGCCGCCGGATGGCGCGTTGTACCAGCGCTTCTTCCAGCTCGACGGATCGCTGACCCGCGAGTACGGCGGCCTTGGTATTGGCCTGGCGCTGACCCGCAAGCTGGTCGCGCTGCTGGGTGGCACCCTGACCCACGAATCCATGCCGGGGCAGGGCAGCCGCTTTGCCCTGGAGCTGCAGGTCGGCCAGCCGGTGCAGGGCATTGCGCCGCCGCCGCGTCGTGCGGGCGGTCAGGTGCTGCGCAGTCCCGACCAGTGCACCGTGCTGGTGGTGGAGGACAACGCCATCAACCAGCTGGTGATCCGCGGCATGCTGCTCAAGCTCGGTTACCGCGTGCGCACGGCCGACAACGGCGCCGAAGCCATCGAGCTGCTGCGTCGGGAAGCCATCGACACCGTGCTGCTGGATTGCCAGATGCCGGTGATGGACGGCTTCGCCACCTGCCGGGCGATCCGCACGCTGCCGCGTTGCGCCGACCTGCCGGTGCTGGCGATCACCGCCCATAGCCACAGCGGCGACCGCGAGCGCTGCCTGGCTGCGGGGATGAGCGATTACATGGCCAAGCCGGTGAAGTTCGAGGAGCTGCAGGCGCTGTTGCATGACTGGCTGCTGTGCCAGCCGGCGCTGCCCAGTCCCGCCTGACGGAAGGGGCGGCGTCTCCTGTAGGAGAAACTGTCTTCTTCTGAAAGTCCGTGCCTAGGATTTTCCCTCTCCCAAACCCTCTCCCTTCAGGGAGAGGGCGGGGGAGAGGGCCTGCCCGAGCGTAGAAGTATCCGTAGCAGCGGGCAGCCCCTCTATCGGCCCAAACAAAAACGCCGCACTACCTTCCGGTAGCGCGGCGTCTGTTTTTCGGTAAGCGGTCAGGTCAGACCTTGACGACCCAGCCTTCCGGGCCTTCCACGTCACCCTTCTGGATGCCGGTCAGCTCTTCGTAGAGGCGACGGGTCACCGGGCCGACGTCTTCGCGGCTGAAGAATACGTGCAGGTTGTCCTTGTACTGGATGCCGCCGATCGGGGTGATCACCGCCGCGGTACCGCAGGCGCCGGCTTCCTTGAAGCGGGCCAGGTCGTCGATCTGCACGTCGCCTTCGACCACTTTCAGGCCCAGGCGCTGTTCGGCCAGTTGCATCAGCGACAGGCGGGTGATGCCCGGCAGTACGGAGCTGGAGCGCGGGGTGACGAACTCGTTGTCGTGGGTGATGGCGAAGAAGTTGGCCGAGCCCACTTCCTCGATGCGGCTGTGGGTGGCCGGGTCGAGGTAGATGCAGTCGGCGAAGCCTTCTTTCTTGGCCTGGGCGCCCGGCATCAGGCTGGCAGCGTAGTTGCCGCCGACCTTGGCGGCGCCGGTGCCGTTGGGCGCGGCGCGGTCGTAGGTGGAGATCACGAAGTCATGCGGCTTCATGCCGCCCTTGAAGTAGGCGCCGACCGGGATGCAGAACACCGAGAAGATGAATTCCGGGGCCGGGCGCACGCCGATGTTGTCGCCCACGCCGATCACGAACGGGCGCAGGTACAGCGCGCCGCCGGAGCCGTACGGGGGGATGAAGCGCTCGTTGGCGCGCACGACCTGCTTGCAGGCCTCGATGAACTGCTCTTCGGACACCTGCGGCATCAGCACGCGAGCGCAGCTGCGGGCCATGCGCGCGGCGTTCTGGTCCGGGCGGAACAGGTTGATCGAGCCGTCCTTGCAGCGGTAGGCCTTCAGGCCTTCGAAGCACTGCTGGCCGTAGTGCAGGGCGGAGGAGCCCTCGCTGATATGCAGGGTGTTGTCTTCGGTCAGCTTGCCGTCGTCCCACAGACCATCGCGCCAGTGGGAGATGTAGCGGAAGTCGGTCTTGATGTAATCGAATCCGAGCGTGCCCCAATCGATGTCTTTCTGTTCCATGGTTGCCTCATTCAATGGGATTACCTGCGGCTGCCGCGAGCCATGCAAGGCCGGCGAACATCCGGGCAGAAGGTTTGGCGGGCTCTGGCGGCGGGCTGCCCGAATCGCAAGGGATTCGGGCGTGCGGCGGGAACGGTGTTCTCCGCGGGATGGTCACCGCCAGGACTCCATCAAGACTTGCCATGATACCGGCGATAGTCGCGGCTGTGGGCCCCTGGCGGCGAATATCGCTGCCATCAGTCGCATCGGGAATGCAGCGACACGGGCGCCGGCGCGCGGGGTTCCGCTGTGCGGTTTCGCGCCGGGGCTGCCGTTTCCGTTGAAATCATCCATTCACATGAATGTCATTCCATATGATGAATGATCTTCAGGTTATTTCGCCGGGCTGGTGGAGCTCTGCGGGAACAGCGAGCGGCTGATGAAGCGGGCCGTCTCGTGCAGGCTGGCGCCGATCTGCTCCAGCTTCTCGCGGTCGTGCTGGGCGCTGATGCCGATGCCGGAAATGATGAAGCGCGGCTGACGGTCGTGGTCGATGATTGCGCTGGCGACCATGCTGACGCCGCGATACAGGTGGTCCTGGTCGATGGCCCAGCCGCGCTCCAGAGCGGCGGCGGCGTCGCTGCGGTACTCCTCGAAACTCGGCGGATTCTCCCAGCGTACGCGAGTCAGGCGACGTCGCAGCTCATCCTCCGGAAGGTTGCGCAGCCCGGCGATGCAGCGCCCGGCGGCGCCCACCAGTTCCGGCAGGCGCGAGCCCACGGCGACGTTGACGTGCGCCACGGTCGGCGCGGACACGGCGATCACGCGGATGTGCGCATCGTCGGTGACCTGCCACAGGGTGATCAGGATGTGGTGGCTGGTGCTCAGGCGCTCCAGCTCCGGCTGGATCAGGTCGGCGTAGCTGCGGCCGATGAAGCTCACTGCCAGCTCCGACAGGCCCAGGCCCAGGCGGTAGGTCTTGGTCTCGTTGTCGAACGAGGTCAGCTGTTCGTTGCTCAGTGTGCGCAGGATATTGAAGGTGGTGCTCGGGCTGATGCCGGTGGCGCGGGCGATGGCGGTAGCGCCTTCGGGGCCTTCGGCGTTGGCCAGGTGGCGCAGGATCTGGATGGCGTTCACCACGGCGCCGACATCCTTGGCGCCGCCGGTGCGTTTGCTGCTGGCTTCTTCGACGGTCTTTTCAGTGGTCATATTCTGTATTCTGATTGACATTCAGTATCGTGAATGTATTCTGACCCTGCGACGCCTGCAACGGCTTCTGTGAAGCTGGCTTGGCATGGGCGGTAACGCACTTTGCAACAAAGGCAGAACAAGAACAAAGGAGAAACCTCAATGGTGGATTTCCCCGACCGCAACATGCCAGGGCCAGAGGCGCAGTACCTTGCCTTCCTCGCCCAGGGGCGCTTCATGTTGCAGCGCAGTGCCTCCACCGGCCGGCATGTGTTCTACCCGCGCATCCAGGTGCCCGGCAGCGGCGAAACGGACCTGGAATGGGTCCCAGCCAGTGGCCTGGGCACCCTTTATGCCCTGACCGTCAACCGCGCCCGCAGCGGTGACTACAACGTCGCCCTGGTCGACCTCGACGAAGGCGTGCGCATGATGTCGCGCATCGAAGGTCACCTCAGTCTGCCAATCGGCACCCGTCTCAAGGCGCGCATCGCTCAGCAGGACAGCGGCCCCGCCGTCGTCTTCGAACCCCTGACGGAGGCACAGTCATGAGCCAGGTCCTGCGCGGCAAGACCGCCATCGTCGGCATCGGCAGCGCCGGTATCGGCGAAGCCCACGGCTACAGCGCCATGGAACTGCTCGGCCAGGCCTCGATGAAGGCCATCGCCGACGCGGGGCTTGCGCTCTCGGACATCGACGCGGTGTTCTCGGCCACCAGCTCCCACGCCTTCCCGACGCTCTCGGTCTGCGAATACCTCGGCATCAAGCCGAAATTCGTCGACGGCACCAACGTCGGCGGCTCCAGCTTCGAGCTGCACCTGTTGCAGGCGACCCTGGCCCTGGAAGCCGGTCTGTGTGATGCGGCGCTGATCTGCTACGGCTCCAATCAGCGCACTGCCGGCGGCAAGCTGGTGTCGATGAGCGAGCCGCAGTGGCACGAGACGCCCTACCAGCCGCGCCACCCGATCACCGCCTACGCCCTGGCTGCCAGCCGCCACATGCATCAATACGGCACTACCCGCGAGCACCTGGCCGAAGTGGCCGTGGCGGCGCGCGGTTGGGCCAACCTGAACCCCGAGGCCTTTGCCCGTGGCCCGCTGAGCATCGATGAGGTGCTCGCCGCACGGATGGTCAGCGACCCGCTGAGCAAGGCCGACTGCTGCCTGGTCACCGATGGCGGCGGCGCCTGCGTGATGGTGCGTGCCGACCGCGCGCGCGACCTGCCCAAAGCGCCGATCTACTTCCTCGGCGCCGCCGGCGCGCAGTGGCACCGCTCCATCGTCGCCATGCCCGACCTCACCGTCACCGCCGCTTCCGAGAGCGGCCCGCGCGCCATGCAGATGGCCGGGGTGCAGCACGCGGACATCGACCTGGTGATGGTCTACGACGCCTTCACCATCAATACGATCCTGTTCCTCGAAGACCTCGGCTTCTGCCCGAAGGGCGAGGGTGGCCGCTTCGTCCAGGGCGGACGCATCGCCCCCGGCGGCGAGCTGGCGGTGAACACCAACGGCGGCGGGCTGTCCTGTGTGCATCCGGGCATGTACGGCATGTTCCTGATCATCGAGGCGGTCACCCAGCTGCGCCGCCAGGCCGGTGAGCGCCAGCTGAAGAAGGCCGACGTGGCACTGCTGCACGGCAACGGCGGGACCTTGTCCAGCCAAGTCACCGCGCTGCTCGGCACCCAAGCGGTGCTTTGACATTCGGGCACAACGCTCCCGGTGGCTGCTTCCCGCAGCCCGCCGTGGACGCGTTCGCCCTCGCGCCGGCACACAAGCTCCCGGCACCCGCATTTTGTTCAGGTGGAACGTCATGTCAGTGAGTCACTTGCAACACACCGGTTTCTCCAGCCTCACCCCCCTGGTGCAGCCGCGCTCGGTCGCCGTGGTCGGCGCCTCCAGCGACCCGCACCGCATCGGCGGTCGCCCCATCGCCTACATGCTGCGCAACGGCTTCAGCGGGCGCATCCTGCCGGTGAACCCCAACCGCACCGAGATCCAGGGCCTGCCGGCCTACGCCAGCGTCGATGCGCTGCCCGAGGCGCCGGACGTGGCGATCATCGCGGTGCCGGCGCCGCAGGTGCTGGAGACCGTCCAGGCGCTGGGCCGCAAGGGCGCGCGCAGCGCCATCGTGTTCTCCTCCGGCTTCAGCGAAGTCGGCGAGGAAGGCGTGGCCATGCAGGACGCTATCGTCGAAGCCGCCCGCGCGGCGAACATGCGCCTGCTGGGGCCGAACGCGCTGGGCGTGTTCAACGCCAACCTGGGCTACTACGCCTTCTTCTCCACCAGCCTGGAACGCGGCATTCCGCTGGCCGGGCGGGTCGGCATCGCCACCCAGTCCGGCGCCTACGGGGCGCACCTGCTCGGCCTGTCGCGGCAGCGCGGGCTGGGCACGCCGATCTGCGTCGCCACCGGCAACGAAGCCGACGTCACCCTGGGCGATGCCATCGGCTGGCTGGTGGAGTCGCCGGAGATCGACGTGGTCATGGCCTACGCCGAATCCATCCGCAACGTCGACAGCTTCCTCGCCGCCCTCGAAGCGGCTCATCGCGCCGGCAAGCCGGTGATCCTGCACAAGGTCGGGCGCAGCGAGCTGGGCGGCCGCGCGGCCATGTCGCACACCGCCTCCCTGGCGGGTGATGACAAGGTGCTCGACGCGGTGCTGGCCGACTACGCGGTGGTCCGCGCGCGCACCACCGAGGAGCTGGTGGACATCGCCTACCTCGCCACCCAGCGCATCTACCCGGTGAACAACAGCCTGGGGATGATCACCGTCAGCGGTGGCGCCGGCATCATCGTCAGCGACGCCGCCGAGGACTTCGGCCTGCCCATGCCGCCGATGCCCGAAGCGGCCCAGGCACGCCTGAAGCAGCGCCTGCACTACGCCTCACCACTCAACCCGGTGGACTGCACCGCCCAGGCGCTCAACGACCTGAGCCTGGTGCACGACTTCACCGAGTCCATGGTGGTGGACGGTGGCTACCGCTCGCTGATCGCCTTCTTCACCCAGGCCGGCACCGCCGCCTCCATTGGCCCGCGCCTCGCCGAGCAGTTCGCGCGGATCAAGGTCGATCACCCGGACCGCCTGTTCGTGGTCTCGGTGATGGGCGAGGGCGAGGAGCTGGCGCCGTACCAGAAGGCCGGCTTCGCCCTGTTCGAGGACCCGACCCGCGCGGTGCGCGCCATCCAGGCCATGGGCCAGTTGGGCGAAGCCTTCGCCCGCCCGCTGCGCAGGATTCCCGCGCCCGGCGGCGTCGAGCTGCCGGCCAGCACGCCCGGTGAGGCCGAAGCCAAGCAATTGCTGGCGCGCGCCGGTATCGAATCGGCGCCCGAGCGGGTGCTGAAAAGTGCGGCGGAAGCCGCCGCCTTCGCCGAGCAGATCGGCTTCCCGGTGGTGCTGAAAATCGCCTCGGCGGACATCCTGCACAAGTCGGAAATCGGCGGCGTGCTGCTCAACGTCAGCAGCTCCCAGGCCGTGCGCGAAGGCTACGATCTGCTGCTGCAACGCGCTGCCGAACATGCGCCGAACGCCCGCCTCGACGGCGTGCTGGTGGCCCGTCAGCTGCAGGGTGGCGTG
Organism: Pseudomonas sp. LABIM340; assembly: GCF_040017195.2. Taxonomy (NCBI): domain Bacteria; kingdom Pseudomonadati; phylum Pseudomonadota; class Gammaproteobacteria; order Pseudomonadales; family Pseudomonadaceae; genus Pseudomonas; species Pseudomonas sp. LABIM340. Next base: position 787,865 of record NZ_CM200227.1, read on the forward strand.
GAGTGCTTCATGGGTATCCAGCGCGACCCGCAGTTCGGACCAGTAGCCGTGTTCGGTCTCGGCGGCATCTTCGTCGAAGTGCTCAAGGACGTGGTGTTCCGCCGCTGCCCGTTCGGCGTCGACGAGGCCGAGCAGATGATCCGCAGCATCAAGGGCGCACCGCTGCTGCTGGGCGCCCGGGGTCGCCCGGTGACCGACATCCAGGCGCTGTCGCGGGTGCTCGCGCAGCTCTCGCAGTTCGCCGCCGAGGCCGGTCCGCGCCTGCGTTCGGTCGACCTCAACCCGGTCTTCGCCATGCCCGAGGGGCAGGGCGCGTGGGCCGCCGATGCGGTGCTGGAAGTGGAGGAGGTGGCCCATGGCGCTGAATCCTGAGCACCTGCTGAACTACCCGATCCCCGAAGTGCGGCAGCGTTTCAGCCGCCAGGACAGCGCTTTCTACGCGCTGTCGGTGGGCCTCGGCGCCGACCCGATGGATGAGCACCAGCTGACCTTCGTCGACGCCAACCGCGACCTCCAGGCGCTGCCCTGCATGGCCGTGGTGCTCGGCCATCCCGGCTTCTGGCTGGGCAACCCGGACACCGGCGTCGATGCGCTGCGCCTGGTCCATGGCGAGCAAAGTATCGAGTGGCTGAAACCGCTGCCGGTGGAAGGCGAAGTGATCGGCCGCACCCGCGTCACCGGTCTGGTGGACAAGGGAGCCGGCAAGGGCGCGCTGCTCTACAGCGAGAAGGTCGTCAGCGACGCGCAGAGCGGCGAGGTGCTGGCGATTGCCCGTGGCACCACTTTCCTGCGCGGTGACGGCGGCTTCGGCGGCGACAGTCAGTCGCTCAGCCAGCCGCACCGTCTGCCCGAGCAGGCGCCGGACCTGGTCATCGACTTGCCGACACGCCCGGAACAGGCGCTGCACTACCGCCTCAACGGCGACGACAACCCGATCCACGCCAGCCCCGCGGCGGCCGCTCGCGGTGGTTTCCCGCGGCCGATCCTGCACGGCCTGTGCACCCTCGGCGTGGCCTTCCATGCGCTGCTGCGCGGCTTCGCCGACTACCGCGCGGAGCGCTTCGCCCACCTGCAGGTGCGCTTCTCGGCACCGGTGTTCCCCGGCGAAACCCTGCGTACGGAAATCTGGAATGACGGCTCCTTCCGCACCCGCGTCGTCGAGCGCGACGTGGTGGTGCTGGACAACGGCCGCGTAAGCCTGACCCCGGAGGGTGGAGAACCAGCCGGGCGGGCCTAGCGCGACGACGACCTCAACCAACCTGCGAGAACAACAACAATGAACGCACCCGACAGCTTGGCCCAGAGCGCCGCGATACCGCGGCGGACCCTGGTGATCGCCTTCTTCTTCTGCTTCCTGGGTCTGCTCGCCGATGGCGCCGACCTGATGTTCCTCGCCTACAGCCTGAACAGCCTCAAGGCCGAGTTCGGCCTGTCCAACTTCGAGGCCGGCTCGCTGGGCAGCATCACCCTGGCCGGCATGGCCATCGGCGGCATCTACGGCGGCTGGGCGTGCGACCGCTTCGGCCGGGTGCGCGTGGTGACCTGGACCATCCTGGTGTTCTCCGTCGGTACCGCGCTGCTGGGCCTGGCGCACAACTACTGGGCCTTCGCACTGATCCGCTTCGTTTCCTCGCTGGGCCTGGGCTCGCTGTTCGTGGCCTGCAACATCCTGATGTCCGAGTTCGTCACCGCCAAGTACCGCACTACCATCCTGGCGACCATGCAGGCCGGCTGGACCGTGGGCTACCTGGTGGCGACCATCCTCGCCGGGCAGATCATCCCGGACTACGGCTGGCGCGCGCTGTTCTTCACCGCCATCGGCGCGGCGCTGATCTGCCTGGCGCTGCGGCCCTGGGTGCCGGAGTCGCCGTCCTGGCTGGCGGCTCGTGCGCAACGCGCGCAGCAGGCCAGCAGTCGCCAGCAGAGCGCGCCCAGCGGCGGCATGCGCCAATTGCTGGTCGATCCGTCCACCCGCCGCATGTTCGTGCTCTGGAGCATCACCTCGTGCTTCCTGCTGTTCGGCTACTACGGCACCAACAACTGGATGCCCTCGTACCTGGAAAGCGAGCTGGGCATGAACTTCAAGTCCATGACCGGCTACATGGTCGGCACCTACACCGCGATGATCCTCGGCAAGGTGCTCGCCGGGATCGCCTCGGACCGCTTCGGCCGCCGCGCCACCTTCGCCGCCGGCGCCATCGGCACCGCGATCTTCATGCCGGTGATCGTGTTCTGGCACACCCCGGACAACATCGTCTGGATCCTCGCGCTGTTCGGCTTCATCTACGGCGTACCGGTGGGCGTGCTGGCCACCTACATGACCGAGAGCTTCTCCACCCAGGTGCGCGGCGCCGCCGTGGGCACTTCCTACAACCTCGGCCGCATCGGCGCGGCGGTGGCCCCGGCGGCCATCGGCCTGCTGGCCTCCCACGTGTCCATCGGCGCGGGCTTCCTGGTCATGGGCATCACCTACGTCATCACCGGCCTGATCCCTGCGCTGATGATCCCCAACCGCCTGTATGACCCGAACCGCGAGGCGCGCAGCCCGCAGCCGGATGCCGCACCTGCAGCGCCCGCGCGCCCGGCGGTACAAGGCGTGGCCCGCCCGGTGGGTCAGCCTGCCACGGAGGAAAGCGTTCGATGACCGATCTCACCTCGACCCGCGCCGCTGCACCTGCTGAGGGTGGCCTGGAGATGTTCCCCAGCGGCCGCTTCACCTTCCAGGAGTTCCTTGGCCTGGAGCGCTGGATCGATGGCGACGTGGTGCGGGTGCGCCTGCCTCACCGCCCGGAGCTGATGAACTACATCGGCAGCTTCCACGGCGGCGTGCTGATGAGCGTGCTCGATGCCGCCATGGCCGGGGCGATCCGCGCGCAGATGCCGGGTTGCTCGATGGTCACCATCGACATGGCCACCCACTTCATGGGCAGCACCAGCGGCGAGATCAACGCCGTCGGCCGGGTGCTGCGGCGGACCCGCACGCTGTGCTTCTGCGCGGCGGAAATCTTCGACGGGGCCGGCGAACTGGTCGCCAGCGCCACCGGCAGTTTCAAGTACCGGCCCGCTGCGGCCGGCACTGTTCAACCGACACGGGAATGACGAAATGACCGACAACACCGCGATGGCCGAGGAGCGCGAAGAGCGCCTGCGGATGATCCGTGACAGCGCCGCCTCCCTGGTGCCGCGTGGCGGCGACCTGGGCCGGGTGCGCCGCCTGCGCTTCCAGGCGCAGGGCCTCGACCGCGACGCCTGGGCCGAAGTCTGCGCCATGGGCTGGCCGGGCCTGCGCCTGGCCGAAGAACTGGGCGGCAGTGGGCTGGGCATGGGCGAGTACACCGCGCTGCTGGAAGAACTCGGACGCGGCCTGCTGCCCGAACCGCTGATCGAGGCGAGCCTGGTCGCGCCCTTGCTGCCCGCCGCCGAGCGCGATGCGCTGCTGGCCGGCGAGCGGCTGATCCTGCCCGCGGGCATCGGCTATGAAGCCGGCGCCGCCTTGCCGGTACTGCGCGATGGGCAACTGCGCGGCGAGATCGCCCACGTCGCTCTGGGTGCTGCCGCTGATGCGTGGCTGGTGGCCTGCAACGCCGGCCTCGCGCTGGTGCAGCGCAATGCCGAAGGGCTGAGCGTTCACCAGGAACCAACCCAGGACGGCGGCCACCTGGCGCGCCTGCGCTTCGACGGCACGCCCGCTCAACTCGTCGAAGCTGCGCCCGCTGCCCTCGACGAGTCGGCACTGGCTTGCGCCGCCTACCTGGTCGGCCTGATGGATGCGGCCTTCGAACAGACCCGCGACTATCTCGGCGTGCGCCGCCAGTTCGGCCGCGAGATCGGCAGCTTCCAGTCGCTGCAGCACCGCATGGTCGACCTGAAACTGCAGATCGAACTGGCCCGCGCCATCGTCGGCGAAGCGGCCACCGCGCTGGACGAAGGCGCGCCGGTCGCGCAGGTGCAGCGCCTGGTATCCACCGCCAAGGTGCGCGCCGCCGAAGCGGCCATGCTGGTGACCCGCCTGGCGATCCAGCTGCACGGCGGCATCGGCTACACCGACGAGGCCGACATCGGCCTGTTCCTGCGCCGCGCCATGGTGCTGCTCAACAGCCAGGGTTCGCTGGCCTTCCACCGGGCACGCTACATCGCCCTGCTGCAGGCGGAGGTGGCGTGATGAGCGAGATGCTGCTGCAGGAAACACTCGGTACGGTGCGCCTTCTGCGCTTCAACAATCCGACGCGGCGCAATGCGCTGTCCCCGGCGTTGCGCGCCGAGCTGCTCGAAGCGCTGCGCGAAGCGGACGCCGATTCCGCCGTGCGCAGCGTGGTCCTCACCGGTTCGGCGGAAGTCTTCAGCGCCGGCGGCGACCTCAGCGACATGCACGTCACCGACCTCAACGCTGGCCGGGTGCGCATGCAGAAGAACGCTGACCTGATCCGCCAGATGCTGCGCATGGGCAAGCCGATCATCGCTGCCATCGAAGGCTGGGCGGTGGGCGCCGGGCTGTCGGTGGCGCTGGCCTGCGACAGCCTGGTGTGTGGCGGCACGGCACGCTTCGCCGCCGGCTTCGGCAAGGTCGGGCTGATCGCCGATCTTGGCCAGCTGCACACCTTGCCGGCGCGCATCGGTGTCGGCCGCGCGCGGCAGGTGCTGATGTTCGGGCAGGTCATCGACGCCGAGGAAGCTCAGCGCATCGGCCTGGTGGACCAGCTCTGCGCGCCGGGTGCCGCGCTGGACGCCGCCCTCGCGCTGGCCGCCAAGCTCGAGCAACAGGCGCCGCTGCCGCTGGCCTTGACCAAGGCCCTGCTGGCCGACGGCCTGGAGCTGCTGCTCGAGCGCGAAGGCGATTTCCAGAGCCAGCTGTTCCTCAGCGCCGACCATGCCGAAGGCAAGGCGGCCTTCCTCGACAAGCGTTCTCCCGTATTCAAAGGCCAGTGAGCTGAGGACATTGAAATGACCGATTACAACGCCCTCGACGATGGCGAGTTCCGCAGGCTGGTGCGCGACTGGGTCGCCGCCAACTACCCGCAGCGCATCCGCAACCCGGCCCATCGCCTGGGCCGCGACGACACCTGGGAGTGGTACCAGGCACTGTCGAAAAAAGGCTGGCTGTGCCCCGGCTGGCCGGTGCAGTTCGGCGGCATGGGCCTCGCCGCTGGCAAGCAGCTGATCATGATCGAGGAGATGGAAAACTACGGCTGCGCGCGCCTGCCCGACAGCGGCATCACCATGCTCGGCCCGCTGCTGATCCGCTACGGCACCGATGCCCAGCGCGAGCGGTTCCTGCCGCGCATCCTGAGCGGTGAAGACATCTGGTGCCAGGGCTACAGCGAGCCCAACGCCGGCTCCGACCTCGCCAGCCTGCGCACCGAGGCGGTGCTGCGTGACGGCGAGTGGGTCATCAATGGCCAGAAGACCTGGACCACCATGGGCACCGAGGCCAACTGGATCTTCGTGCTGGCGCGCACCGAGCGTAGCGCCAAGGCGCAGCAGGGCATCAGCTTCCTGCTGGTACCGATGGATAGCCCGGGCGTCGAGGTACGGCCGATCCTCAATCTCGAACTGCAGGGCGAGTTCTGCGAGGTGTTCTTCAACGACGTGCGCGTGCCCCAGGAGAACCTCGTCGGCGCGGTCAACCACGGCTGGGGCATGGCCAAGGCGCTGCTCGGCTTCGAGCGCATCTTCCTCGGCTCGCCCAAGCAGGCCACCTTCGCCCTCGAGCGCCTGGTGCGCCTGGCTCGTCACCAGGGCCTGTGGGATGACCCGGTGTTCGCCCAGCGTTTCGCCGCGCTGAGCATGGACCTGGACTGTCACAAGGCGCTCTACGAGCGCTTCGCCGAACGCCTGCGGCGCGGCGAGGAGCTGGGCCCGGACGTTTCCCTGCTGAAGATCCACCAGTCCGAGCTGTACCAGCGCATCAGCGAGCTGGGACTGGAGATCGCCGGGGCGGATTCGGCGCTGCTCAACCCGTTTGCCGACGATGCCGAGCTGCACCCGGCGGGCATCTTCATCCAGTCGCGGCCGACCACCATCTACGGCGGCACCAACGAAATCCAGCGCAACATCCTGGCCAAGGCCGTGCTCGGCCTGCCGAGCTGATCCTGCGCGCAACGAACTCCCTGATTGAACGAACAGTAAGGAATTAGCGATGACCCAACGACTCAACGAAGGCAAGGTAGCGATCGTCACCGGCGCCGGTGGCGGCATCGGCCGCGAGATCGCCCTGGCCCTGGCCGACAGCGGTGCGCGGGTGCTGATCAACGACATCGGCGTGTCCCTGCAGGGCGAGGGCGGCTCGTCTTCCCCGGCTGAGGAAACCCTCGGGTTGATCCGCCAGCGCGGCGGCGACGGCGCCATCAACACCGACAGCGTGTCGGACTGGGACAGCGCCCGGCGCATCGTCTCCAGCGCCATCGACGCCTTCGGCCGCGTCGACATCGTGGTGAACAATGCCGGCATCCTGCGCGACACCATCTTCCACAAGATGAGCGCCGAGGACTGGCTGTCGGTCATCAACGTGCACCTCAATGGCAGCTTCTTCGTCAGCCGTGCCGCCGCCGAGCACTTCCGCGCGCAGAACAGCGGCGCCTTCGTACACATGACCAGCACCTCGGGGCTGATCGGCAACTTCGGCCAGGCCAACTACTCGGCAGCCAAGCTCGGCATCGTCGCCCTGAGCAAGTCCATCGCCCTCGACATGCAGCGCTACAACGTACGCTCCAACTGCATCGCGCCGTTCGCCTGGAGCCGCATGACCGACTCCATCCCGGCCGAGACGCCGGAGCAGAAGGCACGGGTGGAAAACCTGCAGCGCATGACCCCGGACAAGAACGCACCGCTGGCCGTCTACCTGGCTTCCGACGCGGCCAGTGCGGTCAACGGCCAGGTGTTCGCCGCGCGCAACCACGAGATCTTCCTGATGAGCCAGAGCCGTCCGCTGCGCAGCGTGCACAGCGACAACGGCTGGACCCCGCAGAGCATCGCCGAGCACGGCATGCCCGCATTGCGTGGCAGCTTCATGGACCTGGCGCGCAGCCCGGACGTGTTCTCCTGGGACCCGATCTGAACCGCCGGAGGACAGGCGCATGTTCAAGACCCGATTCACTGAAACCTTCGGCGTCGAACACCCGATCATGCAGGGCGGCATGCAGTGGGTGGGGCGCGCCGAGATGGCCGCGGCAGTGGCCAATGCCGGCGGGCTGGCAACGCTCTCGGCGCTGACCCAGCCGACCCCGCAGGCGCTGGCCGATGAAATCGCGCGTTGCCGCGAACTCACCGACAAGCCCTTCGGCGTCAACCTCACGCTGCTGCCGACGCAGAAGCCGATCCCCTATGCCGAGTACCGCGCGGCGATCATCGAGGGCGGCATCGGCGTGGTCGAAACCGCTGGCAACAACCCCGGCGAGCACATCGCCGAGTTCCGCCAGCACGGGATCAAGGTCATCCACAAATGCACCGCCGTGCGCCATGCGCTCAAGGCCGAGCAACTGGGCGTGGACGCGGTGTCCATCGACGGTTTCGAGTGCGCCGGCCATCCGGGCGAGGACGACATTCCCGGCCTGGTCCTGCTGCCTGCGGCGGCCAACCGGCTGCGCGTGCCGATCATCGCTTCCGGTGGCTTCGCCGACGGTCGCGGGCTGGTGGCGGCGCTGGCGCTGGGGGCCGATGCGATCAACATGGGCACACGCTTCCTCAGCACCCGCGAGTGCCCGATCCACCCGCAGGTCAAGGCGGCCATCCGCGCGGCGGACGAGCGCTCCACGGACGTGATCATGCGTTCGTTGCGCAACAGTGCGCGGGTCGCCCGCAACGCCATCAGCCAGGAAGTACTGGCCATCGAGGCGCGCGGCAACGCCACCTACGCCGACATCGCCACGCTGGTCAGCGGCCTGCGCGGACGCACCGTCTACGAGCAGGGCGACACCGACCTGGGGATCTGGTCGGCGGGCATGGTCCAGGGCCTGATCGATGACGAACCCAGCTGCGAGGAACTGCTGCGCGACATCGTCGAACAGGCGCGCCAGTTGATCCGCCAACGACTGGAGGGCCTGCTCATCCAGTGATTTTCAACTTGGCGGCGTGGGAGCAACCGTTCTTTCTGGGCGCTTGTGCCTGGGCTTGCCCTCTCCCCCCGCCCTCTCCCTGAAGGGAGAGGGAGCTGTCCGTGCCGGCTGACGCCAAGGTTTCAACCTGCACCGAACGGTCCCCTCTCCCTTCAGGGAGAGGGTTAGGGGGAGGGAATGGGCCTGCACGGACTTTCACGAAGCAGCGGCGCCGCCTTCACCTCACCTGACGAAGAGACAACAACAATGAAAAATCTTCCCGTACGGGCGCTCGTTTCGAGCTTCGCCTGCCTGCCCCTGTTCGCCCACGCGGACTTCATCGCGGACAGCAAGGCGAGCCTGGAGCTGCGCAATTTCTACTTCAACCGCGACTACCGCCAGAGCGGTGCCGCGCAGTCGAAATCCGAGGAGTGGGCGCAAGGTTTCCTGCTGCGCTTCGAGTCGGGCTACACCGAAGGCACGGTGGGCGTGGGCGTCGATGCCCTTGGCCTGCTGGGGATCAAGCTGGACTCCAGCCCTGATCGCACCGGCTCCGGCCTGCTGCCGTATTCGGCCAGCGACAAGCGCGCCGCCGATGACTACAGCTCCCTCGGCGTGACGGCCAAGCTGCGCGCCTCGAAGAGCACCCTGAAGGTCGGCACCCTGCTGCCCAAGCTGCCGGTGGTGCAGTACAACGACACCCGCCTGGCGCCGCAGACCTTCCAGGGCGGCCTTGCCGAGGTCAACGAGATCGACGGCCTCACCGCGCAACTCGGCCAGCTGCGCCAGGTCAAGCAACGCGACTCGACCAACGACGAAGACCTGTCGATGACCCGCGGCAACAAGCGCAACATCGTGCTCGGCAGCCACACCAGCAGCGACCGCTTCAACCTCGCCGGCGGCACCTACCGCTGGACCGACAACCTCAGCACCAGCTACCACTACGGAGGCCTGGAAAACTTCTACCGCCAGCACTACCTGAGCGTGGTACACACCCTGCCGATCGCAGAGGGCCAGTCGCTCAAGTCGGATATCCGCTGGGCGCGCTCCACCGATGACGGCGGCAGCAACGTCGACAACCGCGCGCTCAACGCGCTGTTCACCTACCGCATCGGCGGCAGCGGATTCGGCGTCGGCTACCAGCGCATGTCCGGCGACACCGGCTTCGCCTACCTCAGCGGCACTGACCCGTACCTGACCAACTTCGTGCAGATCGGCGACTTCGCCAACAAGGACGAACGCTCCTGGCAGGCGCGCTACGACTACGACTTCGCCGGCCTCGGCCTACCCGGCCTGACCTTCATGACCCGCTACCTGCAAGGCGACCACATCGACCTGCTGAACGGCCAGGGGCGCGGCAAGGAGTGGGAGCGCGACACCGATATCGGCTACGTGGTGCAGAACGGCCCGCTGAAGAACCTCGGCTTCAAGGTGCGCAACGGCGCCTTCCGCAGCGACTTCGGCAACGATATCGACGAAACGCGGGTGATCGTCAGCTACCAGATGCCGCTCTGGTAACCGTCCTAACGGGCGGGGGCGGTTTGGCCAGAATCGCTCCGCCCGTGGCGGGAATGTCCCTTTCAGCAAAGGTCTGAACCGTGATTCACTGAATTTCATGCAGTGAATCCGGATTCAGATCATGGCCTACCGACACTCCCCAGCACGGCTGCAAAAGGACGGCGAACTGCGCGAGCGCATTCTCGAGCTGGCGCTGGCGCGGGTGGCCGACGGTGGTTTCGCCGCCCTGACCATGCAGAGCCTGGCGGACGCCGCCGGCATCGCCACCGGCAGCCTCTACCGGCACTTCAGCGGCAAGGGCGAACTGGCCGCCGAGGTCTTCGCCCGTGCCAGCCAGCACGAGGTCGATACCCTCGGTGCGCTGCTGAAAGCTCCCGGCAGCGCTTCCGAACGCCTGAACCTGGGCCTGCAACAGTTCGCCGCGCGCGCCTGGGGCAGCCGCCAGCTGGCCTTCGCGCTGATCGCCGAGCCGGTCGACCCGGAAGTGGACGAGCAGCGCCTGATCTACCGCGAAGCCTACGCTGCACTGTTCGTCACCCTGCTGGAGCAGGGCATCGCCGCCGGTGAATTCCAGCCCCAGCCGGTGCAGCTGACCGCCGCCTGCCTGGTCGGCGCCATCGCCGAAGCCCTGATCGGCCCGCTTTCGCCGCCCGCCCGCGCCGCGCGGGATGCCGGCCAGTCCAACGTTTCCCTGGAGGACGTCAGCGACGCCCTCGCCAGCTTCTGCCTGCGCGCCGTCGGCGCGTCCACATCTGCCTTGCCCAAGCCAGCCAAGCCCACGCCCGTTATGGAGGACCAGCCATGATCCCGCACCCGTACGCCGAAACCCACGAAGTGACCAATCAGGTGCCGCCGCTGGACGGCGCCAACCTCTATCGCGTCGACGTGCCGCTGCAGGAGTGGGTGCGCCGTTACGGCGGAGGCTGGGCCGAACAGAAGCTCGACGCCTACGGCGCGCTGGCCGGCGGGCCGCTGATGGCAGCGGGCTTCCTTGCCAACGAGAACAAGCCGGTATTCAAGTCCCACGACCGCTTCGGCCACCGCGTCGACCTGGTGGAGTTCCACCCGGCCTACCACGAGCTGATGCGCGCGGCCATCGAGGCCGGCCTGCCCTCCATGCCCTGGACCGACCCGCGCGCTGGCGCCCATGTCGCCCGTGCGGGCCTGAGCTACCTGCACAGCCAGGCCGAGGCCGGCACCGGCTGCCCGTTGACCATGACCTTCGCCAGCGTGCCTGCCCTGCGTTTGCAGCCGGACCTCGCCGAGAAGTGGTTGCCGAAGATCCTCTCCACCGAATACGACCCGCGCAACCTGCCCATCGAGCAGAAGACCGGCGCCACCATCGGCATGGCCATGACCGAGAAGCAGGGCGGCACCGACGTGCGTGCCAACACCACCCGCGCCTACCCGGTGGGCATCCCCGGTCCGGGCCAGGCCTACGAACTGGTCGGCCACAAGTGGTTCTGCTCGGCGCCGATGTGCGACGCCTTCCTCACCCTGGCTTATACCGACAAGGGCCTGACCTGCTTCCTGCTGCCGCGCCACCGCCCGGACGGCAGCCGCAACGAGTTCTACATCCAGCGCCTGAAGAACAAGCTGGGCAACTGGTCCAACGCCTCCAGCGAAGTGGAATACCGCGGCGCGCTGGCCTGGATGGTCGGCGAGGAAGGCCGTGGCGTACCCACCATCATCGAGATGGTCGCCATGACCCGCTTCGACTGCATGGTCGGCTCCAGCTCGCTGATGCGCCAGGCACTGACCCAGGCCGCGCACCACTGCGCCTACCGCCAGGTCGGCGGCCGCGTGCTGGCCGAACAGCCGCTGATGCAGAACGTGCTGGCCGACCTCGCCCTGGAAAGCGAAGCCGCACTGGCCCTGACCATGCGCATGGGCCGCGCCCTGGACAATCTGCACGACGAACAGGAAGACAAGTTCGCCCGGCTGGTGACCGCCGTGGGCAAGTACTGGATCTGCAAACGCGCCCCCGCGATGATCAACGAGGCCGCTGAATGCCTGGGCGGCGCCGGCTACGTCGAGGACACCATCCTCCCGCGCCTGTACCGCGAAGCGCCGGTCAACTCCACCTGGGAAGGCTCGGGCAACGTGCAGTGCCTGGATGTGCTGCGTGCCCTGTCGAAGGAACCCGGCGTGCTCGACGCGCTGTTCAGCGAACTCGGCGACGGCCACGGCGACGCGCGCCTGGCGTCGTTCATCGGCAACCTCAAGGCCTCCTTCGCCGACACCCAGGACATCCAGTACCGCGCCCGCCAGCTCACCGAAAACGTCGCCATCGCCCTGCAGGCCAAGCTGCTGCTGGAAGCGGGCAACTCGGTGGTCTCCGACGCCTTCATCGCCAGCCGCCTGGACGACGGCGGCCGCGTCTACGGCACCCTGCCGCGCGGGGTGGACGCGGAAGCGCTGGTGGCGCGGGCGACGCCGCATCTGGTGTGAAGTTGAACCATGGGCTCAGGGCGGTGCTATGCCGCCCTTGGCTTGATCTCGTCGATGATCTGCTGTCCCGATTCCAATTCCGCGACGCGTAGATCGAAGGCTGTCTGCAGGTTGACCCACGATTGAGCGTCACCTCCGAAGTAGCGTGCCAGGCGCAGCGCAGTGTCTGCCGTGATGCTGCGACGCTCGTTGACGATCTCGTGGATTCGGGTAGCGGGGACTCGCAGGGCTGTGGCCAAGGCGTTGGCCGACATTTCCAGCGGTGCCAGATATTCCTCCCGGAGGATTTCGCCCGGGTGAACCGGGCGCATGCGATTTTGCGTCATGTCTGTTTACCTTTAGTGGTAGTCCACTATCTCAACGTCGTGCACGTTGCCATCGACCCAGCGAAAGCAGATTCTCCATTGCCCGTTGATGCGGATGCTGTACTGGCCGGCCCTGCTACCCTGCAGCCCTTCCAGGCGGTTGCCCGGTGGCGACCTGAGAAAGTCCAGCGTCGCAGCGGCATCCAGCATTTGTAGCTTCCGTTCCGCCTGAGCCTGAAAGGCTCTGAAAGCTTTCGGACAGGTCCCTTCGAACAGCGCTTGCGTGTGTTTGCAGGCGAACGACGTGATCATGGTTGAACGGTATCACGGTTGGCGTATAACGCAATGCGTAATACGCTTTGCGTTAAGGTGCTGAAGAAAATCCGTTGTGACATGGTGTCGGGCTCCTTGCCGGCGGCGTGTACTTGGTTTCGTAGGGCGCATAACGCGTCAGCGCTTATCCGCCGGGGAGGTTCCGGCGGATAACCTGTTCCAGGTTATGCGCCCTACGAGGGTTGGTCAGGCTCCTACGCGCCAGAGCGAGTGCCACCAGGCGGGGCGCGGTGGTGTGACAGGTTTGGGTTGCAGGAGCTGCGGCACGTCGCTGTAGCGGACCCAGAGCTGGTCGTTCCATTCCAGCAGGGCGATGTCGCGGCTTTCCCAGCGCAGCAGGGAGCGGCGCGGGTGCTGGACGGGGAGGGTGGGGCCGCGCAGGGCGGGGATGACTTCGTGGGTGATCCACTGCCGCAGGCTGCGGTTTTCCGGGTGGCGGTAGCGCGATAGGAGATTGAAGAAGCCGGCTTCGCAGACCAGCCAGGTGTCCTGTTCGCCGCTCTGGGTTTGCAGCCGTTCCCGGCGCTTGAGGTCGGCGTCGAGGCGGTGCTCGGTGAAGTGCTCCGCCGGGCAGCCCATCAGGGCGCCCAGATCGCTGGCGGCGAACCAGGGTTGGTTCTCCAGCATCAGGGCGCGTAAAGGACGTTGGTAACGCATGAATACGCTAGATGTATGAACGTCATGGTTCATGGCAGTACTCCAAAGTGATTGGGAGCAGCTACCGTCCATCGCCGTCAATCGAAGGGCGGCAAACCGCGCAGGGTTGACGGACCGGCTCCAGCGACACCGGCAGGCTCCTCTCGGGAGCCTCCCTGCGCGATCTGCCATTGAACTTCACGATCATTACTCGTGGGTGCACCAATAGATGCAGAGAGGTACGCCATCTCTGCATGCGTCGGAAGACGCCATCGCGCTACTAGAGTCAGGCCGTCAAACCCGGCTGCGGGGTTGACCGCAGCGCGGCCAATCTAGCGGCGGCGCCTCGATAAACAAGGCGCTTCCGGCAGCTTGGGACGGCCCGACAAGCAATATACGAAAATGGAATACAGTCGCTTCATCGCGGCTGTCATCCGCACTCGAGGTCACGGATTCTGTCATAGGCTTTCCTCAACCCTTCCGCTCGTCCTGCCGGTTCGGAATCTGTCATCCCTTTCTGTGACGGAAGCAGGCAAGATGGAGCTGATCGTTCAGACAGGATGCCCACCATGAGTCTTACGACTGGCGACGAGTTCTTCGTCGCGCAGACGGCCGAAGAGGCCGTCGATCGACTGGCCGTGCTCCACGAGCGCGCCACCGGCGCCCTGAACCAGGCGCTCAAGCGGTACCTGAAGGACCGCGAAGTCCCCGACGCGCAGCAGCGCGAACAATTCCGCTACCCGCTGCTGCGGGTGACCTACCTGTGCCAGGGCGAAGTGCCCTCGACCACCCGCGCCTACGCCAAGGTCCAGGTGCCCGGCACCTACGCCGTGACCATCACCCAGCCCAAGGCTTTCCGCAAATACCTGCTGGAGCAGCTGCGCCCGCTGATGGAAGACTTCACCGTGCGCGTGGAAGTCGGTGTCAGCGCGCAGAACATTCCGTATCCCTATGTGGTGGAGGGCGGTGATGAACTGGGTGGCTCGGGCGTGACCGCCGCCGAGCTGGCGCGGGTGTTCCCCAGCACCGATCTGTCGGCCACTTCTGACGGTGTGGCGGACGGCCTGTACGAATGGGAGAACGCCGATCCGATGCCGCTGGCGCTGTTCGACGCCGCACGCACCGACTTTTCCCTGCGCCGCATGGTGCATTACACCGGCAGCGACTGGCGCCACGTGCAGCCGTGGATCCTGCTGACCAACTACCACCGTTACGTCGACCAGTTCATCCACCTGGGCCTGGAGCGCCTGCGCGACGACCCGCGCTTCGTGCGTATGGTCCTGCCGGGCAACGTGATCATCGAGCGCGGCACGGATGAGGGCGAGGCCAATGCCATCGTCGCCAGCGTCGAGTGGCACCGCTTCCAGATGCCGGCCTACCACCTGATCGCCGAGGACGGCGACGGCGTGACGCTGGTCAACATCGGCGTCGGCCCGTCCAACGCGAAGAACATCACCGACCACCTCGCCGTGCTGCGTCCGCACTGCTGGCTGATGGTAGGCCACTGCGGCGGCCTGCGGCAGTCGCAGACCATTGGCGACTACGTGCTGGCACACGCCTACATGCGCCGCGACGGCATCCTCGACCGCGTGCTGCCGCCGCACATCCCGATCCCGGCGCTGGCCGAGGTGCAGTTGGCGCTGCAGGAAGCTGCCGCGCTGGTGACTGGCGAGCGCGGCGACCAGCTCAAGCGCCGCCTGCGCACCGGTACCGTGCTCACCTACGACGACCGCAACTGGGAGCTGCACTGGGCCCAGGAGCGCCCGCTGATCAACCTGGCGCGGGCCATCGCGGTGGATATGGAAAGCGGCACTATCGCCGCTCAGGGTTACCGCCTGCGGGTGCCTTACGGCACGCTGCTGTGCGTGTCGGACAAGCCGCTGCACAGCGAGATCAAGCTGCCAGGCGCCGCCACGGCTTTCTACCAGCGCGCGGTGAGCCAGCACCTGTCCATCGGTGTTGCCGCCGTGGACCTGCTGCGCACCCAGCTCAACTCGCTGCACTCGCGCAAGCTGCGCAGCTTCGACGAGCCGCCGTTCCGCTGATCTGCGACAGGGCACGAGGCGGCCGCCAGAGAGATGGTGGTCGTCTCAGCACATCATGGAAGCTCCGTAGGGCGGATAGCCTGGAACAGGTTGTCCGCCGCAACGTTCGCGGCGGATAACGCTGGCGCGTTATGCGCCCTACGGGGCTGAAGAAAGCCGATGGAGAGTGTTGCCGATGACCGATCCTCGCAAGACCCCGGCGGGCCGCGTGCTCGCCCTGCTGGACCTGACTTCGCTGAATGCCGGCGATGACCTGCAAAGCACCGTGGACCTCTGCCGCCTCGCGCTGACGCCTTATGGCGAAGTGGCTGCGGTGTGCGTGTGGCCGAAGCTGGTGCACGTTGCCCGGCGCACGCTCAACACCCTGGGCGGACGCGGCGTGAAGGTTGCCAGCGTGTGCAACTTCCCCGGCGGCGACGCACCGCTGGCCGATGTGGTGGAAGAGGTGCGCAAGACCCTCGCCGAGGGCGCCGACGAGATCGATCTGGTCTACCCCTGGCGCAAGCTCAAGGCCGGTCAGGACACCGGTGCGGTGGAGCTGATCCGTGCCTGCAAGACGCTGTGCGGGCCGTACCACCGGCTCAAGGTGATCCTGGAAACCGGCGAACTGGCCGACCCGGAACTGATCCGCACGGCCTGCCGCGAAGCCATTGCCGGCGGCGCCGACTTCCTCAAGACCAGCACCGGCAAGGCGACGGTGAACGCCACGCCCGAAGCCGTGCAGGTGATGCTCGAAACCATCGGGGAGGAGGGCGGCAAGGTCGGCCTGAAAGTCGCCGGCGGTCTGCGTACGCTGGCCGATGCGCAGGTCTACCAGAAGCTGGCGGAGGAGCGTTTCGGCGCGAGCTGGATCAAGCCGGAACATCTGCGTTTCGGTGCGTCTGCACTGCTCGATGACCTGCTGCGCGAGCTGAGCGGCGAGGCGAAGCCGATCTCCACGCGGGACTATTGATCGCCCCGCGTTGACGCCGCCCGAGGCGAGCCTAGAATGCTCGCCTCCCGCGCCACGGGGAACCGTGGCGCGTCCCTC
This sequence comes from Pseudomonas sp. LABIM340, assembly GCF_040017195.2. Classification (NCBI taxonomy): domain Bacteria; kingdom Pseudomonadati; phylum Pseudomonadota; class Gammaproteobacteria; order Pseudomonadales; family Pseudomonadaceae; genus Pseudomonas; species Pseudomonas sp. LABIM340. Next base: position 804,213 of record NZ_CM200227.1, read on the forward strand.
CGGTCGGACCTTCGCCGACCATTTCCGCTGGTGATTCCATGCCGTTCCGCGCCCCCTCGCACCTCACCAATCCCCTGCGCCGTTTCGCCCGCCGACTGGTGGAAAACGGCGCGCCCGAAGTCGCCGCACCGCTGCCGCTGCCTGACAGCATTGCCGGCGAACCCTGGTTCTCCGTGGGCAAGGCGGTGGCGGGCCTGGGCGGCGAGCGGGTAGATGGCTGGTGCCTGGAAGAGTGGCCGGGCCTGGCCTTGCGCGCCCGTTTCAGCGCCTGCTGGCGCGACGCCCAGGGTCGCCTGTGGAACGTGCTGCCGGGCGGTGAAGCCATCGCCTTCCTGCCCGACCCGAAGCGCCGCTACGAAGGCGTTCCGGTCGCCGAACAGCTTCACGCGCTGGAGCGTGACGAGCTGCTGGAGGATTACCTCTGGCTCAGCCGCGAGCTGAGCAAACCGCAGCAGGACGACGAGCGCCGGGAAGTCCGCGAATCCATGCGCCAGCGCCTGGAAAGCTGGCTGGAGCTGGGCGGTCGCGGCGACAAAACGTGCCCGTGCAACAGCGGCAAGCGCTATCGCAACTGCTGCAGCAAGCGGGTGCGGGAGCACTGAGGTTATCGCCATGCACCTTTAGAAGAAACCGCTTGCGTCCGGAACTCCGTGCCAGCGTCTGCCCTCTCCCGGAGGGAGAGGGGGCAGATCGCTCCGGCTGATGCTGTGGTTTCATCCTGCAACGAACGGTCGCCTCTCCCGCTTGCGGGAGAGAGTTAGGGTGAGGGGCTCTAAATCTTGCAGGAGCGGACTTTGTCCGCGCTTGCGCGCATGGCCCGCTCCTACAGGGAACTGTCCGGCATCGGTGGAACGAGCCACTGCTCGCCCGGCTTCGGCGCGCGGAAACGCTCCGCCGCCACGCCACGTTGCTGTAGCGCTGCCGCCAGGTCGCTGACCGGGGTGAACTGGCCTTCGTCGCTCAGGCGGAAGGTGCCGAAGTGGATCGCCATGCTGCACTGCGAGTCGAGGTGCTGGTGCGCCTGCACCGCGTCGTCCGGGTTCATGTGGTGGTGGCGCATGAACCAGCGCGGCTCGTAGGCGCCGATGGGCAGGGCGGCGAAACGCATGGGGCCGAAGCGCTCGTGCATCAGGCCGAATTCTTCGCCCAGCCCGGTATCGCCGGGGAACAGCAGCGGGCCGTCCGGCGACTCCAGCACGAAGCCCATCCACAGCGTACGGTTGGTGTCGCGCCGCGAGCGCGCCGACCAGTGCTGCGCGGGCACGCCGGTGAGCAGCATGCCTTCGGGCATCGGCAGGCTCTGCCACCAGTCCAGCTCGGCGATGTCGGTGAAGCCGCAGGCGCGGATCAGCTCGCCATTGCCCAGCCCGGTCGCCACCTTCGCCGACGGGAAGCGCCGCGCCAGTTCGCGCAGGCTGTGGATATCCAGGTGGTCGTAGTGGTTGTGGCTGACCAGGATCAGGTTGATCGGCGGCAGCTCGTCCAGCGCCAGGCCCGGCGGATGCACGCGCTTGGGACCGACGAAGCGGAACGGGCTGGTTCGCTCGCACCAGAGCGGGTCGGTAAGGATGTTCAGGCCGCGGTGCTGGATCAGCAGGGTGGCGTGGTTGATGTAGGTGACGCGCAGTTCGTCGCCTTCGACGCGGGTCGGCGTTTCCGGGCGGGTGTCGGGGCCGGGCTGGGCGATCCATTCCTGCTGGCGGCCACGTTCGCGCTGCCATTTCAGGAAGGCGCGCAGGCCGTTGTGCGGTTGGCGGTCGAGATTATGAAAACGGGCACCGTCGAAATGCGCCGTCTGCGGGCCGCGATAGCGGGCGCCGAGGCGGCCGCTGAGGTTCTGCAAGGTGATCAGCCAGGTGGGGTGGCTCATGGGCATGCTCGTGCGTGCTCTTGCGATGAGTACTCGGCACAACCTAGCATGCCGGGCATTCGCCGTACCCCTAACCTCGGTTACCAGTCTTTTCGCCATGCCCCGTCCTCCGCGTCCCGCCAATCGTCGTCCCGCCACCCGCCCTGCGCCTCGCCGCGTGGCCAAGGCGCCGCCGGCGCAACCGAAGCTGATCCTGTTGAACAAGCCGTTCGACGTGCTGACGCAGTTCAACGACAGCGAGGGCCGCGCGACGCTGAAGGATTTCGTCGATGTGCCGGGGATCTACCCGGCCGGCCGCCTGGACCGCGACAGCGAAGGCCTGTTGCTGCTGACCAACGACGGCCGCCTGCAGGCGCGCATCGCCGATCCGAAGCACAAGCTGCCGAAGACGTACTGGGTACAGGTGGAGGGCGAGCCGAGCGACGAGCAGCTCGACCAACTGCGCAAGGGCGTGCAGCTCAATGACGGCCCGACCTTGCCGGCCGAGGCCCGGCGGCTGGAGGAGCCGCAGCTGTGGGAGCGCGACCCGCCGGTACGCTTCCGCAAGTCGATACCGACGGCCTGGCTGGAACTGGTGATCCGCGAGGGGCGCAACCGCCAGGTGCGACGGATGACGGCGGCGGTCGGCCTGCCCACGCTGCGCCTGGTACGCGTGCGCATCGGACCATGGCAGCTGGAGGGACTGCAGCCGGGACAGTGGCGGGAAGTCAGCCCCGAGCTCTGATCGCCTGACCTGCTCCGTGCGTGCGGCCTGAAAGCAGCTGGGTCGTATTCTGTAGGACTTTTCCTGAATATCCCCGGCGCAATTGTTGCTCCTGCTGCGCGCGCGCATCCTCGCCTGAACCCCAGTCGTGGTCGTTCAGGGAGCGACGGCTCGCCATGCGCATCAATCCCTTGCCGCCCTTGCAGAGCCTGGTGGCCTTCGAAGCGTCGGTGCGCCACGCCAGCTTCACCCGCGCCGCCGATGAGTTGCACCTGACACAGAGCGCGATCAGCCGGCAAGTGCAGCAACTGGAGGGCTATCTCGGACGGCCGCTGTTCATTCGCGAGCACCGCTCGTTGCGCCTTACGCCGATGGGCGAGCGCTATGCCATCGAGGTGCGGCGATTGCTCGCCCTGTGCGCCGAGGCAACCTTCGATGTGATGAAGCATCAGGGCGAGCTGGACCTCACGGTTGCCTGTTCCTCGGGAGTCGCTTCGCTCTGGCTGACGCCGCGCCTGCCACGCTTTCGCGCAGCGCATCCGGGGGCCCGCCTGCGGCTGCTGGTGCGCGATGGGCTGAGCAGCATGTCGCCGGCGGAGTTCGATGTCGGCCTGTACTACCTGCGCCGCCCCGATTGCCCGGAGTACAGCGTGCGCCGCCTGTTCGACGAGGAGGTGTTCCCGGTCTGCTCCGTGGAGTACCGCGATGGACGAATGCTGCGGCCCGATGAGCTGGTCGGGGAGACCCTGCTGCATCTGGACGATGGGCAGCGCCAGTGGATGTCCTGGAGCGAGTGGCTGGGCTGCAACGGCCTTGACTCTGCGCGTACGCGGCCTGGACTGACTGCCAATCACTACCCGCAACTGGTCGAGCTGGCCGTGCTGGGGCAGGGGGTGGCGCTGGGCTGGCGCTACATGATCGACGGGCATCTGGCGGACGGTCGATTGCGACGGTTGACCCTGGCCTCGGCCAGCCATGGCGGCGGCTACTTCATCCTCGCTCCGGCAGATCGCATGCAGAACCATGCCTGCCGGCTGTTCACCCGCTGGTTGCTGGAGGAAGCACGGCTACAGGGCTGGCGCTGACGCCCTGGCATGCGTATGGCGCATGGCGGCATGCAAATCTTTCGTTTCAGCAGCGGCCCGGTGGCTCCTTAGCATCGCAGTCTCGTCGATTGCTCAGGACAACAAAAATCATGCACGCCACCTTCTCTGCGCCGTCTGCCGCGGCGATAGCGCTCAGCGAGTCGCAGCGCCGCCGCGCGATCATCGCCACCGTTCTGGGCAATGGCCTGGAGTGGTTCGACTTCACGGTCTACAGCTTCTTCGCGGTGATCATCGCGCGGTTGTACTTCCCGGTGGACGATGAGCTGGGCTCGATGCTGCTGGCGGTGGCCACCTTCGGCGTCGGCTTCGTCATGCGCCCGGTGGGCGGGCTGGTGCTGGGGGTGTATGCCGACAAGGCCGGGCGCAAGGCGGCGCTGTCGTTGACCATCCTGCTGATGGCGGTGGGCACCGCGATCATCGGTCTGGCGCCGACCTATGAGCAGGCCGGCCTGTTCGCCCCCTTGCTGATCGTCTTCGCGCGCTTGCTGCAGGGGTTCTCCGCGGGTGGCGAGATGGGCGGGGCTACGGCCTTCCTCACAGAACATGCGCCAGCGCAGCAGCGTGCCTATTACTCCAGCTGGATTCAGTCGAGCATTGGTTTTGCCGTGCTGCTCGGTGCGGCCTGCGGGACGCTGGTGACCTCGCTGCTGGATGAGCAGGCGCTGCACAGCTGGGGCTGGCGCGTGCCCTTCCTGCTCGGGCTGCTGATCGGCCCGGTGGGTTATTTCATCCGCCGGCACGTGGACGAGACGCCAGCCTTCGCCGAGCTGCAGGCGCAGCCCGCCGAGCATTCGCCGCTGCGCGAGGTGTTCTCGCGTTTTCCGCGGGAAACCTTCGCCAGCTTCTCCCTGGTGATTCTCTGGACCGTCTGCACCTACGTGCTGCTGTTCTATATGCCGACCTATTCGGTGCGCACGCTGGGCCAGCCCCAGGCCACCGGGCTGGCCGCCGGCATGCTCGGCGGCGCGACGATCATGTGCTGCGCGCCGCTGGTCGGACGCCTGGCGGATCGCTGGGGTAGGCGGGTGTTCCTCAGCAGTTCGGCGCTGGCGATCCTGCTCCTGAGCTGGCCGCTGTTCGCGTGGATCAATCACTCGCCGGGGCTGCTCTCGCTGTTGGCGTTCCAGGCACTGTTCGGCGTGCTGATCGCCGCCTACACCGGCCCCATCCTGGCCGTCTTCGCCGAGCTGTTCCCGACCCGCGTGCTCTCCACCGGCCTGTCGGTGGCCTACAACGCCTCGGTGACCCTGTTCGGCGGCTTCGCTCCCTTCTTCATCACCTGGCTGATCGCCCGCACCGGCAGCGACATGGCGCCTGCGTTCTATGTCATGGCGGCTGCCGCCATCAGCCTGGCCGGCACGTTCCTGATCGAGGATGCGCGCGGCCGACCTTCCACGAAGCGCTGAGGAATCTTGCCAATGACCACGACTGTGACTGTGCTGCAAGGCGGCAACGTGCTCGATCTGGATCGGGGCGTCCTGCTGAAGAACCACCAGGTCGTCATCGAGGGTGAGCGCATCATCGAGGTGAGCGCACATCCCGTGGCGCGACCGGGAGCGCGGGTGCTGGATGTGACCGGCAAGACCGTGATGCCTGGCCTGATCGATTGCCACGTGCATGTACTGGCGTCATCCGCCAACCTGGGCGCCAATGCCGGCCAGCCGAGCGTTCTGGCGACTATCCGCGCGCTGCCGATTCTCAAGGCCATGCTGGCGCGGGGGTTCACCAGCGTAAGGGATGCCGGTGGTGCCGATTGGGGGCTGATGCAGGCGGTGGACTCTGGGCTGATTCCCGGCCCGCGGATATTCCCGTCCGGCAAGGCCCTGTCGCAGACCGGCGGGCATGGCGATTTCCGGGCCCGGGGGGATGTGCTGGAGCCGTGCTCCTGCTGCTTCCGCACGGGAGCCATCGCGCGGGTGGTGGATGGTGTGGAAGCGGTGCGCATGGCCGTGCGCGAGGAGCTGCAGATGGGGGCCTCGCAGATCAAGATCATGGCGTCGGGAGGTGTGGCATCGCCCACCGACCCCATCGCCAATACCCAGTATTCCCGCGAGGAAATCTGCGCCATTGTCGACGAGGCAGAGGCAGCGAATACCTATGTGATGGCGCATGCCTACACGCCGCGAGCGATCAAGCGTGCCGTCGGTTGCGGAGTGCGCTGCATCGAACACGGCAACCTGGTGGATGCGGACACGGCCGACTTCATGCGGGTGCAGGGGGCCTATGTGGTGCCGACACTGGTCACCTACGACGCACTGGCAACCCACGGTCCCCAGTTCGAGTTGCCGCCGGAGTCGGTGGCGAAGGTGGCGGCAGTGCGCGAGGCCGGCCGTCGCTCTCTGGGAATCTATGCCCAGGCGGGTGTATCGATGGGCTTCGGCTCGGACCTGCTGGGCGACATGCATCGCTTTCAGTGCGACGAGTTCCGCATTCGCGCCGAGGTGCTCGGCAATCTGGAAGCACTGCGGTCTGCCACCAGCGTCGCTGCTGACATTCTGCAGCAGCGCGGCGAGCTCGGCGTGATCACGCCGGGCGCCATTGCCGATGTGCTGATCGTCGAAGGAAACCCGCTGGATGACATCGGTGTGCTATCCGGTGAAGGAGAGCAGGTGACATACGTGTTTCAGCGCGGCCGCCTGGTCAAGGACAGCGCCAGCTGAAGCCCACCGCGAGTGACGATGGGGTCAGAAGCCGCCTTCGAGACCGGCGACGACCACGGACTTGATCAGGAAGCCGAGTACGCCCAGGCCCAGTGCGAAGAACAGCACCATGGTGCCCATGCGGCCGGCCTTGGACTTCTTGGCGAGGTCCCAGACGATGAAGGCCATGAACAGGATCAGGCCGGTGACCAGGCCATACATCATCCAGTCTTCGAAACTTTCGTTCATTACAGCTCCTGCCCGGTGCGGACGGTGTCCGAGGGACGCCGGGGCGCGGTGGTGGTGAAGAAGGCGCGCATTATACGCATGCGGCGCTTTGTCGTTCAGAACCGTTCATAAAATGATCAGTTCCTGCTGCGGGACGGGGTGAATGCCACGCAATTCCCCGCCGCGGCGCGGCTGGCGGGGAAATCTGCGGTATTGATTTCGTTCTGCGGGAGGCAGGGTGCGGTGCTGTGTCGCAGGAGGGCGTCGGCTGTGCCCGCGACAGCAATCAGACCCGCAGGTGATCCAGCGGCAATTCGGTGCTCGCCATCACGTTGCGCAGCACAAAGCTCGAGCGCACGCTGGTCACGCCTTCGATGCGGGTCAGGGTGCCGAGCAGGAAGTGCTGGTAGTGTTCCATGTCCGGCACCATCACCTTGAGCTGGTAGTCCGCGTCCATCCCTGTCACCAGGCTGCACTCCAGTACCTCGGGGCACTTGCCGATGATCTGCTGGAAGTGCTCGAAACGTTCCGGTGTGTGGCGGTCCATGCCGATCAGCACGAAGGCGGTGAGGCTCAGGCCGAGCTTCTTGCTGTCCAGCAGGGCGACCTGGCGGACGATGTAGCCGTCGTCCTCGAGCTGCTTGACTCGCCGCGAGCAGGGGGAGGGCGACAGTCCGATGCGTTCGGCCAGCTCCTGATTGGAGATGCGTGCGTCGCGTTGCAGTTCGGCAAGAATTCGCAGGTCGTAGCGGTCCAGCTTGTCCATGAAAGCCTCATGTTTCGATTGAATTGCGCTTGTGGCGTAATTTTTAGGTATTTGTTGCTCAGGTGGTGCCTGTATGAGCAATCTTAGCAATCATTTCCCCGATCTGTCGCTTTACTATTTCTTCCAGATTCACAGCCCGGACATCACGTCCCTTTGCGATCCGCCCAATCAGGCGCTTCGCGGCCCGCCGACCCAACAGGATCGCGCCGGCCACCGGGCTACGCACTGCCCAGAAGGCGGAGCGAGGTGAGCCGGCGCCAACAGCGACGAGCAGGACGAGATTCCGAAAGGGAGGCTGACGAGCCTCCCTTTTTTCTTGCCCGCGATTTACCCCCGCCATCTTTACCCTGACTTTACCCAGCGCCCTGCAATGGCGGCTTTGCGCCGTGGTCTATGGCAATGTCGCATCACTGTTTTCGGCCGTCGCCGAAGTGAGGAATCCATGAAGTCGGGCATCGGGCGGTTCGCCTCGTTCGCTGTGCTTTCTCTGGCCGTCGTGGTCCAGGCGGTGGCGGCCGAGGGGCCCGATATGCAGGGCCACGCGCCATCGAACGGCGGTGGCGGGCAATCCCAGGGCCGCCCGCCGGGCAACAATGGTGGCCAGGAGCACGGGCGTCCGCAGGGCAACAATGGCGGTCAGTGGCAAGGGCGTCCGCAAGGCAACAACGGTGGCCAGGAGCATGAGCGTCCGCAGGGCAATAACGGCGGCCAGTGGCAGGGGCGTCCGCAGGGCAACAACGGCGGCCAGTGGCAAGGGCGCCCTCAGGGCAACAACGGTGGCCAGTGGCAAGGCCACCCGCAAGGCAACAACGGCGGGCAGTGGCAGGGCCATCCGCAGGGCAACAATGGTGGCCAATGGCAGGGGCGTCCGCAGGCCAACAACGGCGGCCAGGAGCAAGGGCGTCCGCCGGGCAACACTGGCGGCCAGTGGCAGGGCCATCCGCCGGGCAACAACGGCAGCCAGTGGCAAGGTCGCCCGCAAGGCAACGACCACGGCAGCGCCGGTTGGCAGGGCGGCAATCGTCCGCCGTCGGCCGGCTGGCAGGGTCGCCCGCCGCCTTCCCACGGCAACTGGGGCCCGCATCCGTCCTACTGGCGGCCGGGCTATGTAGTCAACGCCATGCCGAGCGGGCACTACCGCGTGCCCTATCGCGGCAGCGACTACTACTTCAACGATGGCTACTGGTATCGCCCTTACGGCTCACGCTATGTGGTGGTGACGCCGCCTTACGGTGTGCGCGTGCGCTACCTGCCGTCCTACGCCGAGCAGGTGTGGATCGGCAGCATCGGCTACTTCCTTGCGGCCGGTACCTACTACCTGTGGCAGGCCGGTTCACAGGATTACGAAGTGGTGGAGCCGCCGCAGCAGCAGGTGGCCAGCGTGGCGCAGTCGGCTTATGACGTGATGGCTTATCCGATGTACAACCAGGGCCCGGACCAGCAGGCCCGCGATCGCTATGAATGCCACCGCTGGGCCGCCGACCAGAGCGGCTTCGACCCGGCCCTGGCGAGCTATGCGCCGCCGGCCTACGTCGCCGACAACTATCGCCGCGCCCTGGGCGCCTGCCTGAGCGGGCGCGGCTACAGCGTCAACTGATGCTCTCTAGCTGATGGTCTCTTTGCCCACCACTTCCTGCGGGTCGGCGTGCACCAGCACTTCGGCCCGCGGGAATTCCTTGTGGATCGCCAGCACCGCCTCGTCGCACAGATGATGCGCCTTCGACAGTGACAGCTCGCCGGGCAGCTCCAGGTGCAACTGGACGAACCAGTGCGTGCCGGAAATCCGTGTGCGCAGGTCATGGGCGCCGAGCACGCCGGGCACTTCGCGCACCAGTTCGAGCATGCGCGTGCTGACGTCCGGCGGCAGTTCCTCGTCCATCAGCACAGCGACCGATTCGCGGGCGATCTGGAAGGAGCTCCAGAGGATATAGAAGGCGATGCCCAGGCCGAAGATGGCGTCCATCTGCTGCCAGCCGAACTGCGCCAGCAGCAGTGCCACCAGGATGCTGCTGTTGAGCAGCAGGTCCGAGCGGTAGTGCAGCGAATCGGCGCGGATGGCATTGGAGCCGGTAATCTTCACCACGTAGCCCTGCACCAGCAGCAGGCCGGCGGTGAGCGCCAGCGACAGGATCATCACGGCGACGCCCCAGCCCACGGCTTCCACCGGTTCCGGGTGTTGCAGGCGGTCGATGGCCTGGGTGCCGACCAGCACGGCGCTGACCGCGATGAACAGCGCCTGGGCCAGCCCTGACAGCGATTCCGCCTTGCCGTGGCCGTAGCGGTGGTCGTCGTCCGCCGGGCGGATGGCGTAGTGAACCGCCAGCAGGTTGAGGAAGGACGCGGCGCCGTCGAGCAGCGAGTCGGTGAGGCCGGCCAGCAGGCTGACCGAGCCGCTGAGCCACCAGGCGATGGCCTTGGCGACGATCAGGGTGGTGGCAACGCCGAGCGACGCAAAGGTCGCCAGCCGCATGAGGTGGGCGTGGCTGGCGTGCTTGAGCATCAGGTGTCCAGGCGGTTGGGCAGGAAGTAGATGTAGTCCAGCAGCGGCGCCTTGTGGCCCAGTGCGGTGAGCGCGGCGCTCATCTGCCCGCGGTGGTGGGTGCCGTGGTTGACCAGGTGCTGGACGATATTCGCCAGGCTCTGGCGGTGTTCCTGCCCGGCCATGTTGCGGTAGTCCAGCTGGGTGCCGAGGGTGGCGTCGCTCTGCTTGCTCAGCCACAGGCGCCAGGCGCCGACACCGTCACCCAGGAAATCGGCGAGGCCGGCGCGGTCGGGCGCGGCCTCGGCGTCGAGCCGTTCGAACTGCCAGGGCTCTCGCTGCACACGGGCGAACCAGATGCGATCGACCACCGCGAGGTGGTTGAGGGTGCCGTGCAGGCTGCCGAAGAACAGCCCGCGCGGTGCGCGATAGGCCTCTTCATCCAGCGGCGCGACGGCCTCCAGGATGCGTTCGTAGGCCCATTGGTGGTACGCCAGGAGTTGCTGAAGGTGTGAAGCGAGAGCGCCGTGCATATCAGGCCTCCGGGCGCAGGCCCAGGCTGGCGAGTTGTTGGAGGCCGCCGCTGCGCTGGATCAGACGCGGATCATCCAGGGGCAGGCTGCGGCCGGTTTCACGCTCGAGGATCGCCTTGAGTTTAGCCTTGTCCACGGTGCCGTCTTCGCTCACGGCATCCTTGAGCTTCTCCGGCGCCACCGAGTACTTCTCGTCGGGCAGGTAGATCGCGCCGGTGGCGAAGTCTACGCCGAAGGCGATCAGGCCCGGGATGATGTAGAACAACAGTCCGACGGCGTCCAGGGCAGCGACTGCCGGGTCGATGCGGCCGTCGATCTGGCCGCGGCGATCGGGGTAGAACAGGGTGCCGCAGGCCGTCAGCTGGCTGAACAGGGCGGCGCTCAGAACTGCACAGGAGACTCGGGTGGCAAGACGCATGAAAAAACCTCCGGGAGGATGATGCGGACAACTATATCAATGAGCTTGCTGTCGCTGCTGGCAGATTCGCACTAGCCAGCGTTCTCGTTGCTTCTATGACTGCTGGGTTGGCACCGTGGTTCGCCCGCTATAATCGCCGCCCCCCGCGTAGTCCGGGTTACCGCCTTATGAAATCCGAGTTCCAGGAGCCGGCATGAACGCCCTTCCCATCGACAGCGTCCTTCCCGCCCTGCGCCAGGCTTTGGCCGGGCGCCACGAGGTGGTGCTGGAAGCGCCGCCCGGCGCCGGCAAGACCACCCGCGTACCGCTGGCGCTGCTGGGCGAGGCGTGGTTGGCGGGCCAGTCGATCCTGATGCTGGAGCCGCGCCGGCTGGCCGCTCGCGCGGCCGCTGAAAGATTGGCCGCGGAGCTGGGCGAGAAGGTCGGCGAGACCGTCGGCTACCGCATCCGCCTGGAGAGCAAGGTCGGCCCCGGGACGCGCATCGAGGTGGTCACCGAGGGCATCCTCGCCCGCCGCCTGCAGGATGACCCGGCGCTGGAGGGCGTGGGGCTGGTGATCTTCGACGAATTCCACGAGCGCTCACTGGATGCCGATCTCGCCCTCGCGCTGACCCTCAATGGCCGCGCGCTGCTGCGCGACGAGCCGCCGCTCAAGGTGCTGGTGATGTCGGCCACGCTGGAAGGCGAGCGCCTGTCCGCGCTGCTGGGCGACGCGCCTGTCGTACGTAGCGAGGGCCGCATGTTCCCGGTGGATCTCCGCTGGGGCCGCCCCTGGCAGGCCGGCGAGTTCATCGAGCCGCGCGTGGTGCAGACGGTCCAGCAGGCGCTGGCCGACGAGCCCGGCAGCCTGCTGGTGTTCCTGCCCGGCCAGGCGGAGATTCGCCGCGTCGCCGAGCAGTTGGGCGAGCCCCTGGCCGGTCGCCCTGACATCCTGCTCTGCCCGCTGCATGGCGAACTCGACCTCGAGGCCCAACGCGCTGCCATCGAGCCGGCGCCGGCGGGCAAGCGCAAGGTGGTGCTGGCGACCAACATCGCCGAGACCAGCCTGACCATCGACGGCGTGCGCGTCGTCGTGGACGCCGGGCTGGCGCGGGTGCCGCGTTTCGATCCGGGCAGCGGCATGACCCGCCTGGAAACCCAGCGCATCTCCCGCGCCTCTGCCACCCAGCGCGCCGGCCGTGCCGGGCGGCTGGAGCCGGGCGTCTGCTACCGCCTGTGGTCCGAGGCGCAGCACGATCAACTGCCGGCCTATGGCGCGGCGGAAATCCTCCAGGCCGATCTGGCCGGCCTCGCCCTGCAGCTGGCGCGCTGGGGTGTTGCCCCGCAGGAGCTGGCCTGGCTCGACCTGCCGCCCGCCGCCGCTTATGCACAGGCCCAGGACCTGCTGGAGCGCCTCGGCGCGCTGGCCTCCCGCGCCGGTGGCGGCAGCCTCACGCCCCACGGTCAGGCCATGGCCGAAGTGCCGGCGCACCCGCGCATTGCCCACCTGCTGCTGCGCGGCCATGCACTGGGGCTGGGGCAACTGGCCTGCGACCTGGCCGCCTTGCTGGGTGAGCGCGACATCCTGCGCGGCAACGACGCCGACCTGCATCACCGTATCGCCCTGCTGGCCGGCGAGCAGAACGGCCCGCGCGCCAGCCGTGGTGCGGTGCAGCGCGTGCGCCAGCTGGCGCGGCAATTCAAGGGCTACCTGCGCGGCCCGGCCCGCGAGCCGGTGGCCGACCCCGATCACCCGCGCTGGCTGGGCGGCCTGCTGGCCTTTGCCTACCCGGACCGCATCGCCCGCCAGCGCCGCGCCGGTGGCGGTGAATATCGCCTGGCCAACGGCCGCGCCGCGTTGTTTGGCGAGCCGGATGCGCTGATGAAGGAAGCCTGGCTGGTGATCGCCGACCTCGGCAGCCGCCAGGGCCAGCGCGAGGAGCGCATCTACCTGGCGGCGGCGCTGGAGCCGGCGCTGTTCGAGTCGACCCTCGCCGAGCAGGTCAGCGTCCACGACGAGTTGGAGTGGGACGAGCGCGAAGGCGTGCTGCGCGCCGAGCGCCAGCGCAAAGTCGGCGAGCTGGTGCTGTCCACCGAGGCGCTGCCCAACCTCGACGTCGAGGCGCGCAGCCGAGCGCTGCTCGGGCTGGTGCGGCGCAAGGGGCTGGAGCTGTTGCCGTGGACGCCGGAACTGCGCCAGTGGCAGGCGCGCATCGCCTTGCTGCGCCGGCTCGGTCTGGAGGGCAAGGGCGAGAGCGAGTGGCCGGATGTCAGCGACGCCGCGCTGCTGGCTTCGCTGGAAGACTGGTTGCTGCCCTACCTGGGCAAGGTCTCGCGGCTGTCGCACTTCGCCAACCTGGAGCTGAGCGGGATTCTCCACGGGCTGCTGCCCTGGCCACTGCCGCAACGGCTGGACGAGCTGGCGCCACGCGCGCTGCAGGTGCCGTCCGGCTCGAATATCCGCCTGGACTACAGCGAGTTTCCCCCGGTGCTCGCCGTGCGCCTGCAGGAGCTGTTCGGCCTGGCTGATACGCCGCGCATTGCCGGTGGGCGGGTGGCGGTGAAGCTGCACCTGTTGTCGCCAGCGCAGCGGCCGGTGCAGGTGACCCAGGACCTGGCCAACTTCTGGCGCAGCACCTATGCGGAAGTGAAAAAGGACCTGAAGGGGCGCTACCCGAAGCACTACTGGCCGGATGATCCGCTGATCGCCGAGCCGACGGCGCGGGCCAAGCCGCGCAAGGGATAGGTTCGGCACAGACGTGATGTGCTTCCTGTAGGAGCGGGCCATGCCCGCGATCGCGCGCATGGCGCGCTCCTACAGGTCGTCTCCGTCGCTTGAGTACGCTCCTGCGCCATTCCCGCCTTACGGAGTCAGGGCAACTTCATCTCGTAACCCGCCGACTGCAGTTCGTCGTAGGCGTGGTCCAGCTGCGCGCGCAGGCCTTCGGCGTCGGGGGCGTGGCGGGAAACGATGAGCTTGGTCGGCACGCTGTAGAGGTTGTCGAAGGCCAGCGGCGCCATGTTCAGTTCCCGGCGCGCCTGTTCCACCGGGGTCTGGTAGTCGATCAGGTAATCGCCGCGGCCGCGTTCGAGCATCTGCAGGGCGGCGGTGTGGGTGCTGGTGCGGTGCACTTCCAGTTGCAGCTTCGGGTCGCCCAGCATCTCGGTGATCGGCCGCCAGTAGCTGTAGCCGCTGATCAGGATCACCCGACTGCCGCTCAAGCCCTCGGGCAGCTTCGGCGAGGTCCGCGTGGCCAGGCGATAGAGGTTCAGCTCGACATGCCCCAGCACGCGTTCGCACTCCAGTGTGCTGCCCAGCAGTTCCGGCTTGCCCGGCGCGCCGGCCCAGAGCTGCACGCTGCCGTCCTGCAGGCCGAGGTACAGGCGGGCGCTGGGCAAGGGGCGGAAGTCAGCGCGGTAGCCGGCCTTGAGCAGGATGCGCCGGACCATCTCGGCGCCGCTGCCACGGGTGCTGCCGTCCGGGGCGGTGTAGGTGTAGGGCGGGAATTCGTAGTAGCCGACGGTCAAGGCCGGTAGCGGGTGCGGCAGCCGGTCGGCCAGCGTGGGCCGGTCGACGGCGAAGGCGTTGAGGCACAGCAGGGCGACGATCAGCCCGAGGAGACGGCGAAAGTGCATGGATACCCGGGGTGCGTGTTGTCGTTGTTATGCGGTGCGGGCCGAGCATGGGGCCGCCGCGCCTCGCTTGTCCAGCCTGGCCCGGCGGCGATGTGCCGCGGCGCTCAGTGGGGCAGCAGGAAGCGCGCGGACAGCGGCAGGTGGTTGGAGATGCGCAGGGTGTCGTGGCTGCGCACGCCGGCATCGAGGCGGTTCAGGCTGGGGCTGTGGAACAGGTAGTCGAGGGTGCGGTCGGGCTTGTGCACGCGCGGGTCATTGGGGAAGTGGGTGTACCACTTCTCCTGCTCGGCGCCGCTGGATTCCTCCACCGCCGGGACCACCGGGAAGCGCGCCGCCAGCAGGTTCAGCTCGCTGTTGGCGCGGTAGGGCGCGCGCAGCACCTCTGGCAGGTAGGGATACTGGCCCAGCGGCAGCAGGCCGAGGTCACCGCCCAGCAGCCAGGGGCGGCCGGCAGCCTGCAGGGTGTTCAGGTGGGCTTGGACGGCTTCGACCTGGCGCTGCGGGGTGTCGTCGCCGTTGGGGCGCTCCAGGCGCGTGTTGATCACGCTGAGCTGGCCGCCGCCGCGGATCGGCAGGTCGCTCTGCAGTAGCGCCGGCTGCGGGGCGAACAGGTGCAGCAGCGGGATGGACGAGCGCTGCGGCAGGGCGATGCGCTCGCCACCGCTGATCTGGAAGCGACTGAAGGTCACCAGCTTGCGCCCGGCGCTGCCGAATACATGGGGGGTGGGGTCGAAGCGTGCCTTCCAGTCGAAGGCAGCGGTGGAGCAGGGGTAGAGATCAGTCAGGCGGTCGCCGATCAGCGCCTGCTGGTCCTGCTTGCCGGTGGCGGCGGCGCCGTCGTCGACTTCCTGCAGCAGGACGATGTCCGGGGCTTCGTCGCGGATCACCCGTACCACTTCGTCGAGGCTGTAGGCGATGTCCTCGGGGCTGGGGCTGTCGTCGGGACCTGTGGTGTCGGGCAGGTCGTCCCAGAAGATATAGCGCTTGCCGGCCAGGTACTGGACGTTCCAGGTCATCACCTTCAGCGCCTGCCCTGGCTGCAGTTGCGGCGCGGGTGCGCGGCACTGCGCGGCGACGGTCTCGCGTTCGGCGGGGTGCCAGGCCAGCAGCCAGGCGGCAGCGGTGACGGCGAGCAGCAGGGCGATGAACAGCACGAAGAGGAAGCGGCGGCGAAGCGAGAGGCTCATGGGTGACCAGGGGCTATGCTTGTTGGGTCCAGAGGATAGTGTCTGTGCCCGCGCATTTCACCTGCGCATTTGCCGCGCGAAGCATCCTGCAACCTTGAAGCAGGCCCTACACCGCGCGCAGCGCCTGCTCCGGGAGGTCGCCATGCCACGCTCGTTGTTCTCGCACTCGGTGTACCGGCGCAAGGTGGTGCTGGTCAGCGGCGGCTGTTCCGGCATCGGTCGCGCACTGGTGCTGCGCTTCGCCCAGGCCGGCGCGCATCCGGTGATCCTCGACCTCGACCAGGCGGCGCTGGACAGCCTGGTGCAGCACCTGCGCGAGCACCTGAACGTCGAGGCCCTCGGCCTGCGCTGCGACATCGCCGACGCCGAGGCGGTGGAACGCGCGGTGGCGCTCGCCGTCGAGCGCTTCGGCGGCATTGACGTGCTGGTGAACAATGCCGGCATCACTCACCGCAGCCTGTTCATCGAGACCGAACTGGCAGTGTTCCGGCGGGTGATGGCGGTGAACTTCTATGGCGCGCTGCACTGTACTCAGGCGGCGTTGCCCAGCCTGCTGGCACGGCACGGGCAGATCGTCGTGCTCAGCTCGCTGACCGGCTTCGCCCCGCTGCTCTATCGCAGCGCCTACAACGCCAGCAAGCACGCGCTGCATGGGCTGTTCGACACGCTGCGCATGGAGCTGGACGGTACCGGCGTGGCGATCACTCTGGCCTGCCCGGGCTTCACCGCCACCGACCTGCGCAAGAACGCCCTGGTGGGCGACGGTTCGGTGATCCGCCAGCCGGCTCTGGTGCCGGGTGCGGAAGTGGCCTCGCCGCGCGATGTGGCCGAGGCGATCTACCAGGGTGCGCTGCGTCGCCGGCGTTTGCTGGTGCTGTCCAACGTCAACTGGCGTGCGCGGCTGCTGGCGCGCTTCTGCCCGCGGCTGTTCGAGAAGCTGCTGGTGCCGAAGATGTCGGGGCTGCGCCCCGGACACTGAGCCGGTCCGAGGTAAAACTCGGGACAACTGTAGGAGCGGGCCATGCCCGCGACCCGTGAGCGGCGCTCACGTCGCTCTTGCAGAGCGCGGACTTTGTCCGCCATCGCGGGCATGGCCCGCTCCTACAGGTCGAGGTTAGTGGGAGTGGGTATCGAACCCGCCGCCGGCCAGCGCCATGTCCCAGAACGATGCCTCGATCTTGTGCCCGTCCAGGTCACGGAGGAAGCAGCCGTAGTAAGGGTCGCCATACAACGGGCGCGGGCCGGGGGCGCCTTCGTCGGTGGCACCGGCAGCTATCGCGGCGCGATAGAAAGCGTCCACCTCCTCGCGGGAATTGGCCATGAAGCCGAAGTGCGTGCCGTTGCCGACGCTGGCCGGGCGGCCGTCGATGGGCGTCTGCAGCCAGAACTCGGGGAACACCCGGCCGTAGGCCACGGCTCCAGGGTGCTCCATGATCGGCTGGCAGCCCAGGGTCGGCAGCACGGCGTCGTAGAACGCCTTGGCACGCGGGTAGTCGTTGGTGCCGATGGAAATGTGCGAAAGGCAGCTGGGCGGGAAGTCGCTCACGGGAGTCTCCTTACTCGGGATTTTCGGGGGAGGGAGGGAGACTCCAGCGTAGAACCCCGGCGCGCGCCGCGCCGGGGGATTTGTTGCGACTTGCTGCCGCTCAGGCGGCCGCCTCGCGGCCGAGCAGGATGAAGATGCGGTAGGCGGCCACCGTCAGCAGCAGCTGGAAGAACCCGCTCAGCGAGTGCAGCACGACGCTGAGCACCGGCGCGTCCCGGCCGGCGTCGGCGATCCAGCCTTCGGCGATCCAAACCGGCGCGAGGATGGCCAGGGAGGTCATCAGCAACAGGAAGAAGTGCCCGGTGGTCAGCGCGAAGCTTTCGCGCATCGCGTCGATGGGCGAGCGGCCGCGCTGCACGAGGAGGAATTCGGCGAAGGCCAGCTTGATCATCACGAAGATGCCCGGCAGCACCATCAGGTACAGGCCGATCACGATCAGCAGCGAGGTGATCGCCGAGAGCAGGGCGAAGGCCGGCCACAGCCGCAGCGCCGCGCTCCACAGCTCGCGCACGCTGCGCTGCACACCGTCGCCGGTGTCGATCATGAACAGGATCAGGCTGGCGGTGTAGATCGGGTAGAACACCAGGCCCGCGGCCATGCCCCAGGGCGCGAAGTTCTGCGGGCCGGCGGCGACGTTGATCTGCTGCTGGACCAGCGTCTCGATGACGATCCAGGGCAGGCACAGCGGCACCAGGATGCCGAGGTGACGGGAGAAGAAGAACCAGGTGTCGCGGAGGATGGAAAGGGGATTCATCAGTAACCCGATACTGTCCGAGGGCTTCGACTCTAACTTAAGCAAACCCTCAGCTGAAGACGCCAGAATTCTGCGACCGGAACTTGTTTTTTTCCGACTTGATCCAATGTTTCAGTCAGCAATGATTCACCCGCAGCGATCCACCCGCTCATTTGAGGCCTGCCATGAATTCCGAAGAGCAATCCCTGATCGATGGTCTGTTCACCCGCCTGCGTGATGCGCAGGCGCAGACCGCGCCGCGCGACGCCGATGCGGAGGCGCAGATCAACCGGCACCTGGTGCAGCAGCCGGCCGCGCCTTACTACATGGCCCAGGCGATGCTGATCCAGGAAGCAGCGATCAAGCGTCTGGACCAGCGCGTCAAGGAACTGGAAGCGCAGCAGGCCAGGGCGCAGGAGCAGCGCCCAAGCAGCGGCGGCTTCCTCGCCGGGTTGTTCGGCGGCGGCCAGAGCCCGCAATCGCGCCAGGAACAGGCGCAGCAGCGCCCGGACGGCTGGGGCCAGACGCGCTTCTCGCAACCGGCCGGCGGCAACGCGACTTACGCCAACAACCCCGGCGCCAGCAATCCGAACGACTTCAGGCCCGCCCAGCCTGCGCCAGCAGCGCCTCAGGGCGGCGGCTTCATGCGCGGCGCGCTGCAGACCGCTGCGGGCGTGGCTGGTGGCGTGATGGTGGCGGACCTGCTGACCAGCATGTTCCACCACAACCAGCCGCAGGAAATCGTCGAGGTGATCCAGGAACAGCCAGTGCAACCGGAGCCGTCCAGCTTCGACGACGGGCGCGGCGATGACTCGTCCCTGGGCGGCGACCGCTATGCCGACAACGGCTTCAACGATGCGAATTACGACGACAGCGGCAGCTTTGGCGACGATTCGAACTTCTTCGGTGACGACGACGGCGACCTGTTTAGCTGAGCCGAATGCGGGGTCATCCCGCCCGCCGGGACTGGCGGGGGCGCGCCGCTGTGCCGATAATGCGCCCCCGCTGTTCGAGTCCCGGAGTCACCGTTGAAGACCATCGCCCTGTTCGCCGACGTGCAGAACCTCTACTACACCGTGCGTCAGGCCTACGGCTGCCACTTCAACTACGCCGCGCTGTGGGCCGAGCTGAGTGCCCAGGGCACCATCGTCCAGGCCTACGCCTACGCCATCGACCGTGGCGACGCCAGGCAGCAGCAGTTCCAGCAGATCCTGCGCAAGCTCGGCTTCACCGTGAAGCTCAAGCCCTACATCCAGCGCGCCGACGGCTCGGCCAAGGGTGACTGGGACGTGGGCATCACCATCGATATCCTCGACGCCGCGCCGAACGTGGACGAGGTCGTGCTGGCCTCCGGCGACGGCGATTTCGACCTGCTGCTCGACCGCGTCCGCGCCGGCGGCACCGACGCCACCGCCTACGGCGTGCCGGGCCTCACCGCCCAGGCGCTGATCCGCGCGGCCAGCCGCTACGTGCCCATCGAAGGCGCTCTGCTGCTGCGCTCCTGACCCTTGCGGCTACAATGCCGCCCATTCCGAATCGTTTCTGCGAGCGCTCCATGACCTTCGCCAATCTCGGCCTGATCGATCCCCTCCTGCACGCCCTCGACGGGCTCGGCTACCAGAACCCGACGGCGGTGCAGGCCCAGGCCATCCCGGCCGTGCTCAAGGGGCGCGACCTGCTGGCCGCCGCCCAGACCGGCACCGGCAAGACCGCCGGCTTCGCCCTGCCGCTGCTGCAGAAACTGCTGCAGGAAGGCCCGCAGGTGGCGGCCAACTCGATCCGCGCGCTGGTGCTGGTGCCGACCCGCGAGCTGGCCGAGCAGGTGCACGAGAGCTTCCGCGCCTATGGCCAGCACGTGCCGTTGCGCACCGCCGTGGCTTACGGCGGGGTCAGCATCAACCCGCAGATGATGAAGCTGCGCAAGGGCGTCGACGTACTGGTGGCCACGCCCGGCCGCCTGCTCGACCTGTACCGGCAGAACGCCCTGAAATTCACCCAGTTGCAGGTGCTGGTGCTGGACGAGGCCGACCGCATGCTCGACCTCGGCTTCGCCCGCGAACTGGACGAAGTCTTCGCCGCGCTGCCAAAACGCCGGCAGACCCTGCTGTTCTCCGCGACCTTCTCCGATGCTATTCGCCAGATGGCCCGCACCCTGCTGCGCGACCCGCTGACCATTGACGTGGCACCGCGCAACACGGCGGCGAAGACGGTGAAGCAGCACCTGCTCACCGTCGACAAGAAGCGCAAGGCCGAGCTGTTCCTGCACCTGCTGCGCGAGCAGGGCTGGCGCCAGGCGCTGGTGTTCGCCAAGACCCGCAAGGGCGTCGACGAGCTGGTCGACCTGCTGCTGCGCGAAGACATCCGCGCCGACTCGATCCACGGCGACAAGCCGCAGCCCTCGCGCCTGCGCGCTCTGGCGCGGTTCAAGGCCGGCGAGGTGGACTTCCTCATCGCCACCGACGTCGCCGCGCGCGGCCTGGATATCGAGGAGATGCCGCTGGTGGTCAACTTTGACCTGCCCATCGTCCCCGAGGATTACGTGCACCGCATCGGCCGGACCGGCCGTGCCGGCGCCAGCGGGCAGGCGATCTCGCTGGTCTGCGCCGATGAAGTACAGCAGCTGGCCGCCATCGAGACGCTGATCGGCCAGACCCTGCAGCGCCAGGAAGAGGACGGTTTCGAGGCGGAGCACCGGGTGCCCGTCACCGCTCCGGGTGGCCAGATCACCAAGAAGCCGAAGAAGCCCAAGCAACCCAAGGTGCCCGAAGGCAAGCCGGGCAAGGTGCACCTCGGCTCGCTGCTGGACGACAAGCCGCAGGTCAAGGCGGTGCGCAAGGCGCCGGGCTTCGGCCTCGGCGGTAAACCGGCCGCCGGCAAGCCTTCTTCCGGCAAATCCTCCGCCGGAAAGCCGGGCGGCAAGGGCGCTCGCCGGCCCTGAGCCGATTCGGCGCGCGCCTGCTTCATCGCGGTGCGCGCCAGAGCCTGAATCAGCCGCTGTCTTCAGGCGCGGCGGGGTCTTGCGGGGTGTGGCGCAAAAGCTGCATTTCCGTGTGGAATCCCGAACGCCTATAGTGTGCCCATCGCGCACACAACAAGAACGACAGCCCATGCGCCACAAGGAACTCAAAGCCTGGACCGGCGGAGTCGCCCACCTGCTCCCGCTGGCCGCCGGTCGTCCGCGCCTGCTCGGCCTCAGCCAGTGGCTGCAGCAGGTCTGCGCGGTGGATAACTTCGTGCTCTTCGTCTACGAAGGCAACCACCGGCCGCTGGACCTGTTCGACACCTTCCCGGCCGACGTCCGCCACGTCTACGTCGAGGACTACCAGGTCGGCCCCTACCTGCTCGATCCCTTCTACCTCGCCTGCACCCGCCAGCAGGCGCCGGGGCTGTGGCGCCTGCGGCAGTTCGCGCCGGACCACTTCTACCTGGGCGAGTACTACCAGACGTATTACCAGCAGACCGGCCTGACCGAGGAGATCGCCTTCTTCATCGACCTCGCCGACGGCGCCACCGCCGTGCTCTCGCTGATGCGCAAGACCTCCAGCCCCGCCTACAGCCGCGATGAGATGCAGCTGCTGGAGTGCGCGCGGCCGGTGGTCGAGCAGGTGGTGCGCGAGGCCTGGGAACTGCGCCGCGCGCAACCGCGCCCGGCGCAGGACCTGGACTACCAGATCCGCGAGGCCTTCGACCAGTTCGGCGCCCAGTTGCTCACGCCCCGCGAGCAGGAGATCGTCCAGCTGCTGCTGCGCGGCCACTCCAGCGCCTCGGTGGCCGAACAGCTGGACATCAGTCCCGGCACGGTGAAGATCCACCGCAAGAACATTTACGCCAAGCTCGGCATCGGCAGCCAGTCGGAGCTGCTCGGGCTGTTCATCCGCGAACTCGCGGGGCGCGATGCGGCGGGTGGGATGCTGGCGGTTGGCTGACTGTAGGGCGAATAACCGTTCACGGTTATCCGCCGTTGTCTCTGGCTGCGTTGCTCGTGGCGGATAACCTGTTCCAGGTTATGCGCCCTACAGTCATCGGAAGCTCCGGGCGCCCATTGTAGGAGCTGGCCATGCCCGCGATCGCGCGCATGGCGCGCTCCTACAGGGAGAGTCAGCGCGCGCACCGGGCGATCCAATCCCGACATCTATCCCCCGAGGGATATATACACCCCGAAAGCCCCGTTGCTAGCGTGAGCCCCAACAAGAACAAAGTGGGAGCGCGCGGTGATGGAGAGCGGTCAGGACTTCGATATCGAATTCCGCAACGTGGTCAAGCGCTACGGTAGCGTGCCGGCGGTCAACGGGCTGAGCTTCAGGGTGAAGCGCGGCGCCTTCCATTCCTTCCTCGGCAGCTCCGGCTGCGGCAAGACCACCACCCTGCGGATGATCGCCGGCTTCGAGCAGCCCAGCGAAGGCGAGGTGTTGCTGGCGGGCAAGGCGGTGGCCGGGGTGCCGGCGCACCAGCGTGCGGTGAACATGGTGTTCCAGCATTACGCGCTGTTCCCGCACCTGACGGTGGCCGACAACATCGCCTATGGCCTGCGCTACCGCACGCCGCGCCCGGACCGCGCGCAGCAGCGCCGCATGGCCGACGAGGCGCTGGAGATGGTGCGCCTGTCCGGCTTCGGCACGCGCAAGCCCCACGAGCTTTCCGGCGGCCAGCAGCAACGCGTGGCGCTGGCCCGCGCGCTGGTGAACAAGCCCACCGTGCTGCTGCTCGACGAGCCGCTCGCCGCACTCGACCGCAAGTTGCGCAAGGAGATGCAGTCGGAGCTGCTGCGCCTGCAGCGCGAGGTCGGCATCACCTTCGTGCTGGTTACCCATGACCAGGAAGAAGCGCTGTCGATGAGCGACAGCATCAGCATCATGAAGGACGGCCTGATCATCCAGACCGCCACCCCCGAGGCGCTCTACGAAACCCCGGCGAGCCGCTACGTGGCCGACTTCATCGGCGAGTCCAACCTGTTCTCCGGCACCGTGCGCCGCCTCGACTCCGGCCGCGTGGTGCTGGGCACCCCGGCCGGGCTGGAACTGAGCAGCCCGCCGACGCCCACCGGCCCCGCGCTGGCGCCCCAGGCCGAGGGCTGCATCGCGGTGCGCCCGGAGCTGGTTGGCATCGCTGCCGCCGATTCGGACCTGCAGCGCGAAGTGCGCCTGAAGGGCCGCGTCGAAGACCGCATCTACCTGGGCAACCTCACTGAATACCGCGTACGCACCGACGCTTTCGGCATCGTCTGCGTGCGCGTGCCGCGCAAGGCCGGCGGCGAGGCGGAAGCCTTCGAGCATGGCGCGCCGGTGCAGGTCGGCTGGAACCAGGCCAGCGGCCTGGCCATGGCCCTTTGAGTTCGACGATCCAACCATAACGACAATCAGCAGACAGGCGGGGAGTGACGATGGACAAGAAGAGCTTCATCAAGACGATGCGCAGCTGGGAAAACGGCTCTATCACGCGGCGCGATTTCCTCGGCAAGACCGGCCTCGGGCTGGCGATGGCGGTGGTCGCTGCCAACACTCCCGGCCTGCTGAGCGGCAAGGCCTACGCAGCCGAAGGCAGCAACATCGGTGACCGCCTGGCCCTGGCCACCTGGCCGAACTACCACAGCCAGGAAAACTTCGACGCCTTCGCCAAGGCTACCGGCGCGCGGGTGCAGATGAACGTCTTCGGCTCCAACGAGGAGATGCTCGCCAAGCTGCAGGCCGGCGGCAGCGGCTGGGACGTCTTCGTGCCGACCAACTACACCATCAGCACCTACGTGCAGCTCGGGCTGATCGAACCGCTGGAACTCTCGCGTATTCCCAACTTCGACCCCAAGGCCTTCGAGGAGCGCTTCATGGCCCAGGGCACGGTGGACGGCAAGGTCTACGCGGTGCCGAAGAACTGGGGCACCACCGGCATCGTCTATGACGCCAGTCGTGTGAAGGACAGCCCGGATTCCTGGAAGCAGTTCTGGGACCTGACATTGACCAGCGCCTCGGGCCGCACCATCGTCCATGACTACCAGCTCACCGCCATCGGCAACGCGCTCAAGTACTACGGCTACAGCTTCAACTCGCTGGACCCGAAGGAGCTGGCCGAGGCCGAGAAGCTGCTGATCCAGGCCAAGCCGCACCTGTTCGCGATCAACTCCGACATCCAGCCCTCGCTGCGCAACGGCGACGCCTGGATGGCCATGGCCTGGACCGGCGACGCCTCCCAGCTGCACCGCGACAATCCGGACATGACCTTCGTGCTGGGCAAGGAAGGTGGCGAGATCTGGAGCGACTTCTTCGCCATTCCCAAGAGCGCCGAGCACCGCGATGCCGCCTACGCGTTCATCAACTACCTGCTCGACCCGCAGCACAACAAACTGGAGGTGCTCTCCCACGGCTACCCGAGCGGGGACAAGCGCGTCGATGCGCTGCTCTCCAAGGAGATGCTCGACGACCCGATCATGTACCCGGCGGCCGAGCGCCTGTCGCCGCTGGAGTTCGGCGCCGCGGCGACCCTTACCAGCCCGGCGCGCGCCGAACTGATGGCGCGGTTCAAGGCTGCCTGATCGGCAATTCTGGCGCTTGTGCGGAATGCGGCGGATAACGCTGGCGCGTTATTCGCCCTACCGCGAAGGTCCGTTCCATGCGTAGGGAATCGAACATGAACATCGCTGTCAGCGCCCCGTTGCCGCAGACCCAGGCGACGCCCAGCGCCTCGCGCGCAAAAAGCCTCGGCCGGCGCGTCACGCTCCTGCTGCTGTTGCCGTCCACCCTGTGGTTCCTGCTGCTGCTCCTGATGCCGCTGGTGATCATCCTGGTCTTCAGCTTCGGCGAGCGCAGCGCCGTGGGTGGCTACGGCGGCGGGCTGACGCTGGAGAACTACCTGAACCTCGGCTCCCGCGCCCAGGCCTTCTGGAACACCCTGACCCTGGCGCCGCTGGGCACCCTGGCGTGCCTGCTGGCGGCCTACCCGCTGGCCTACTTCCTGGCGGTGAAGGTGCAACGCAACAAGTCGCTGCTGCTCACGCTGGTGATCGTGCCGTTCTGGACCAGCTTCCTGATCCGCACCTACGCCTGGATCTTCCTGCTCAGCGGCCGCGGCATCCCGGCGCTGCTGGAGACCTTCGGCATCGCCGATGTGCGCCTGATCAACACGCCCTACGCGGTGCTGATCGGCATCGTCTACGGCTACCTGCCGCTGATGGTGTTCCCCATCTACGTGACCCTGGAGAAGCTCGACAAGCGCCTGCTGGAAGCCTCCGGCGACCTCGGAGCGAGCGCCTTCGAGACCTTCCGCCGGATCACCCTGCCGCTGTCCGCGCCCGGGGTGATCACCGGGGTGATGCTGGTGTTCATCCTGCTCATGGGCGAGTTCCTGATCCCGGCCATTCTCGGTGGCGGCAAGGTGTTCTTCGTCGGCAACGCGCTGGTCGACCTGTTCCTGCAATCGCGCAACTGGGCGTTCGGCAGCGCGGTGGCGATGACCCTGGTGGCGATGATGCTGGTGATCATCGGCGTCTACCTGAAACTCGTGGCCCGTTACGGCGGCTCGCGCAACGACGGAGTGCTCTGACATGTGGCTGCGCAGTTACTCCACCTCGGTCTACCTGTTCCTCTACGCGCCCATCGCGCTGATCATGCTCTTCGCCTTCAACGCCGGGCGCAGCGGGCTGAGCTTCCAGTGCTGCTCGGTGCAGTGGTTCGGCCGCGCCTTCGACAACCCCTTCATCATGGAAGCCCTGGGCAACAGCGCGCTGATTGCCCTGTGCTCGGCGCTGATTGCCACCCTGTTCGGCACCCTCGCGGTGTTCGGCCTGCAGCGGGTCGGCAAGCGCGTGCGCCTGCTGTTCGACGCGCTGACCTACTGCGCGATCATCGTGCCGGGGATCGTCATCGGCATCGCCACGCTGATCGCCTTCATCACCCTGTTCGACGTGCTCAACCCGCTGCTGGCACTGCTGGACATCGGCCTGCCGAAACTCAACATGGGCTTCGGCACCGTGGTGGCGGCACACTCGCTGTTCACCATGGCGCTGGTGATGGTGATCGTCCGCACCCGCGTCGAGGCGATGGACAAGTCGCTGCTGGAAGCCTCCGCCGACCTCTACGCGCCGCCGCTGGACACCTTCTGGCGGGTGACCCTGCCGCAGATCGCCCCGGCCATCCTCGCCGGCTTCCTGTTGGCGTTCACCTTCAGCTTCGACGATTTCATCATCGCCTTCTTCGTCGCCGGCTCCGAGACCACGCTGCCGATCTACATCTTCTCGTCGATCCGCCGGGGCATCACGCCGGAGATCAACGCCATCTCCACGGTGATCATCTGCGCCTCGCTGGCGCTGCTGTTCACCTCCCGCTACCTGCAGAACCGCCGCACCGGCGTTCAGGCCGCCTGAGGGCCGCCTTCAAGGAGACTCGAGGATGCGTGACCAGCTCTACATCAACGGGCAGTGGGTCAGGCCGGACCTGGGCGGCCGCTTCACCAGCTTCGACCCGGCCACCGGCCAGCCCCTGCAGGAAGTGCCGGCGGCTACCGAGGAAGACGTCGACCACGCCGTGCGTGCGGCGCGCACCGCGTTCAATCGCGGCTGGGGGCAGAGCCGAGGCAGCGAGCGCGCCGAATGGCTGGAGGCGCTGGCCGGGGAGTTGGAGCGCAACCAGGATTCACTGGCCGAACTGGAGGTGCGCGACAACGGCAAGCCGCTGCCCGAGGCGCAGTGGGACGTGGCCGATGCCATCGGCTGCTTCCGCTACTACGCCGAGCTGGCGCGGGAGCTGGATCAGCGCCAGGACCAGTTGCTGGCGCTGCCCGACGAGCGCTTCCGCTGCCGCATCCGCCAGGAGCCGGTGGGCGTGGCGGGGCAGATCATCCCCTGGAACTACCCGCTGCTGATGGCGGCGTGGAAGGTCGCGCCGGCCCTGGCGGCGGGCGCCACCTGCGTACTCAAACCCTCGGAGCTGACGCCGCTGAGTGCGCTGGAACTGGCCGCCGCGGCGGACGCCGTGGGCCTGCCGGCAGGCGTGCTCAACGTGCTGCCGGGCCTCGGCGCGGAGGCCGGCGGGCCGCTGAGCCAGCATCCGGGTGTGGACAAGCTGGCCTTCACCGGCAGCGTGCCGACCGGCTCGCGGATCATGTCGGCGGCGGCCCAGGACATCAAGAACGTCAGCCTGGAGCTGGGCGGCAAGTCGGCCTTCATCGTCTTCGACGACAGCGATGTCGAGGCGGCGGTGGAGTGGATCCTGTTCGGCATCTTCTGGAACCAGGGCCAGGTGTGCAGCGCTACCTCGCGCCTGCTGGTGCAGGAAGGCATCGCCCCGCGCCTGATCGAGCGGCTGGTGGAAGCGACCCGCGCCATCACCATCGGCAACGGCCTCCAGCCGGGCGTGCTGCTCGGTCCGCTGGTCAGTCAGGGGCAGCACGAGAAGGTGCTCGGCTTCATCGACAAGGGCCGCGCCGGCGGCGCGCGGTTGCTCACTGGCGGCAAGCGTCCGGCGGGACTGGACGAGGGTTGGTTCATCGAGCCGGCGATCTTCGACGAGCCGGCCGAGGATGCGCTTATCTGGCGCGAGGAAATCTTCGGCCCAGTGCTCTGCGTGAAGCGCTTCAGGACCGAAGCCGAGGCCCTGCGCCTGGCCAACGACAGCCGCTTCGGCCTGGCCGGCGCGGTGATGTCGGGCGATCCGCAGCGTGCCGCGCGGGTGGCCGACGGGCTGCGCGCGGGGATCGTCTGGGTCAACTGCTCGCAGCCGACCTTCACCCAGGCGCCCTGGGGCGGCATGAAACACAGCGGCATCGGCCGCGAGCTGGGCGTGTGGGGGCTGGAGAACTACCTGGAGGTGAAGCAGGTGACCGAGTACATCTCGGATCAACCGTGGGGCTGGTACCTGAAATGACCGCTCCTGAACGTCAGACTCGTAGGGCGCATAACGCGTCAGCGTTATCCGCCGTCATGGCAACGGCGCATAACCCGTTCCGGGTTATGCGCCCTACGTACTGTAGGAGCGGGGGACTCAGTCGAGGTTATGCCCGATCCGCCAGAGCACGCCGCTCGGGTCGTGCAGGGTGAAGTCGCGCATCTTCCACGGCTGGTCTTCCAGCGCGCCAAGGCGCACGCCGTAGCGCTCGGCAAGGCCGGAGTCGCGGACTCTCGCGTACCAGGCGTCGGCGTCTTCCACCAGCAGGTGCAGCATCAGGTTCTCGGCGAACTCCCTGACGTAGTAGTTCTGCAGCAGGAAGGCGCAGTGGTCGCCATGGTGGAAGTAGGCAAGCTCGTCGGAGTTCCACGGCGAGAGGAATCCCAGGTCCTTGTAGAACTGCTGGGACAGCGCGAAATCGCGGGCGGGGACGAAGACTTTCAGTTCAACGCTGGCAGTGCTCATGGGCAACCTTCCTGGTTAATGCGTGAGCAGGCTTTCACGACGGCAACGGAGCAGGCCGCCTCTGGCGGGCGGCTGGCCGCGAGTCTAACTCAGAGCTGGCGCTGCATGTAGCGACTGCCGGCCACGCCCGGCAGGGTCGAGGTGCGCTCCACTTGTACGCTGAAACCCAGCCGCTCGTAGAGCGCCTGGGCCTTGGGGTTGGCCGTCGAGACATCCAGCGCCGCCATGGGCAAGCCGCTGCGGCGGCCGATCTGCAGGAAGTGGTCGATCAGCTGGCTGCCCAGGCCTTCGCCGCGCAGCGTCGGCATGACGCCCAGGTGCGCGAGGTACAGGGTCTTGCGGGGCGGCGGGCAGATGATCTTTTCCAGTTGCAGACCGCGACGGATCACGCCGGCCGAGCCCACGCCGAAGTAGCCGAGAATCTGCCGCGTGGCCGCGAGCATGTAGCCCAGGTTCACTTCGCCGCCAAATACCGTGCCGGCCGCCACCACCTGACCGTCCTGTTCGCCGACCCAGTGCTGGCGCCAGCCGAACTGCCCGCCACCCTGGGCGAAGGCGTAGCGCAGGAAGTCCTCGGCGCTGTTGCGGCCGGGGCGGGCGAAGGCATAGTCGAAGGCGTCGGGGCCGGAGCTGTAGATCAGCGGGACGGCGGCGTCGACATCATCGGGACGGGCGCGGCGGAAGGTCAGCGGCATGCAGGCGACTCCTGGGTGGGAGTCGAGAATCTAGCACCATGGTTCCATAAAGTGCAGAGCTCAGCCTTGCCTTTCTAGCCAACGCAATGCGCCGAGCCCGGCGGCGCGGCCGCTGGCGAAGCAGGCGGTGAGCAGGTAGCCGCCGGTGGGCGCTTCCCAGTCGAGCATCTCCCCGGCACAGAACACGCCCGGCAGCGCCTTGAGCATCAGTTGCTCGTCCATCGCCTCGAAGGTTACGCCGCCGGCGCTGCTGATGGCCTCGTCCAGCGGACGCGTGCGCACCACGGTCAGCGGCAGTGCCTTGATCAGTTCGGCGAGGCGCTGCGGGTCGGCGTAGTCGGCGGCTGTGGACAACTCGCGCAACAGCCCGGCGCGCACGCCGTCCAGCCCCAGACGACCGCGCAGGTGGTTGGCCATGGACTTGGAGCCGCGCGGCTGGGCGACGGCCTTGGCGACCTGTTCCAGGCTGCGGTTGGGCAGCAGGTCCAGGTGCACGGTGGCGCTGCCGGTCTGCCCGATGCGCTCGCGGATACCGGCGGAAAGCGCATAGACCAGACTGCCTTCGATGCCGCCGGCGGTGACCACGAACTCGCCCTGGCGCGGCGTGCCACCGGCCAGCGCGAGCGCCACCGGCTTGACCGGCGCGCCGGCGAACTTGTCGCGGAAGAACTCGCTCCAGCCGGCCACCTCGAAACCGCAGTTGGCCGGCCGCAGCGGCGAGATATCCACCGCGCGCTCGGCGAGCAGCGGCACCCAGGTGCCGTCCGAGCCCAGGCGCTGCCAGCTGCCGCCGCCGAGGGCCAGCACTGTCGCGTCGGCGCTCAGGCTGCGCTGGCCGTCCGGCCCGTCGATCAGCAGCGCGCCGTTGGCGTCCCAGCCCTGCCAGCGGTGGCGTGTGTGGATGATCACGCCGGCTTCGCGCAGGCGCTTGAGCCAGACGCGCAGCAGCGGTGCGGCCTTCATGTCGGTGGGGAAGACGCGACCGGAGGTGCCGACGAAGGTCTCGATGCCCAGGCCATGAATCCACGCGCACAGCGCCTGGTTGTCGAAGGCGTCGATCAGCGGCGCGAGGGTTTTCGCGCGCTGGCCGTAGCGTGACAGGAAGGGCGCGCGCTCCTCGGAGTGAGTGATGTTCATGCCGCCCACGCCGGCCAGCAGGAACTTGCGCCCGACCGAGGGCATGGCGTCGAACAGCTCCACCTGTACGCCAGCGCCGGCCAGGACTTCGGCCGCCATCAGGCCGGCAGGGCCGCCGCCAATGACGAGGGCGGTGCGGGAGGCGAGCGGGTGGGAATCGGTCATGCAGAGGGCCAGGCGAAGGAGGGCGGGAAGGGGCGCAATTCTAGCGCAGGGGCACTGGGCGCCGGTTGCTCATTTTTTGCCCAGCTGGCCCGGAGCCGGCGGGGGCGGGCGTGTCAGCTGCTTTCCCGCAGCTTATCCACAGGCCGCTCCACAGTTGTCGTGGAAAACCACGGGAGGTGAGGAAAAGCCGTTTCGATCCCGGAATGGTAGGGGTTGCGAGAATTCCTACAGGGGATCGGGATTGCGCCGATGTTGGCGCTTTTGTGAATCCATCAGCATGCGGGCCTCTTGCAACCTTGGTCCGACTGTCGATGAAAGTCCGTGATTACCTACGCTCCCACGAGGCCCACCTATGGGTGGAAGGCAGCGACACCCGCGTGCGGGTGAATGGCCTCGATATTGTCATCCGCAGCCTCCCCAGCGATGAAATCCGCGCGCTGCTCAACGAGGCTGTGGCCCACATGGTGGTGCGCCTGAACAAGAATCTGCAGGGTTCGAAACAGAAGTTCGAGCAACGCGTGCTGGAGTTGCTGTCGATCCAGATCGCGCTGCACAACCTCTACGTGTTCACCAACTGGAGCCGCCTGCTGCCGCGCTACCTGCAGTATGCAGGGCCATTGCGCGCCCAGGAGCTGCTGCTGCACCACGTGCCCGAGCAGGTGATGCGCTTCTGCGAAAAACACTACGCCGCGGATTGCCGGCCACGCGCCGCCGCGCTGCTGGGCTTCTCCGATCACGAGATGATGCGCTGGGAGCAGCAGCGCCTGCCCACGCGCATGGACACCAACAACGCGCGCTACCGGTCCAACTGAAACTCGCGCGCCACCCGCGCGGCGCTGTGGTGCAGGATACCGTGGCGCCGGGCCAGCGCGTGGCGGTCCTTGTCGTAGCCGCCACCGATTACGCCCACCACCGGGATGTCGCTGGACAGGCAGCGGCGGATGACGTGCTCATCGCGCGCCGCCAGTCCCGCATCGGTGAGCTGCAGATAGCCCAGGGCATCGTCCTTGTGCACGTCCACGCCGGCGTCGTAGAGCACGATGTCCGGCTGGTACAGCGGCAGCAGGTAGTCCAGCGCGTCCTGTACCACCTTCAGGTATTCCGCGTCGCCCAGGTGCAGCGGCAGGGGAATGTCCCAGTCGCTCTGCGCCTTGCGCGCGGGGAAGTTCTTCTCGCAGTGCAGGGACACCGTCACCGCATCCGGCACGTTCTCCAGGATGCACGCAGTGCCGTCGCCCTGGTGCACGTCGCAGTCGAAGATCAGCACGCGGCTGGCCTTGCCGCTTTCCAGCAGGTAGAGGCTGATCACCGCCAGGTCGTTGAAGATGCAGAAGCCCGAGGCATGGTCGTGGTGCGCGTGGTGCGTACCGCCGGCGAGATGGCAGGCCAGGCCGTGCTTCAGCGCCAGTTCCGCGCTGAGCAGCGAGCCGCCTACCGCGCGCACCGTGCGGCGCGCCAGGGCTTCAGTCCAGGGCAGGCCGAGGCGGCGCAGCTCCTCGCGGCTCATCTCTCCGCTGCAGTAGCGCTCGATGTAGTCGCGGTCGTGGGCCAGGGCGAGGACGTCCTGCGGGCAGAGTTCCGGGCGCAGCAGTTGCGCGTCTTCCACCAGGGCGCTGTCCACCAGGTGGTCGCGCAGCAGGCGGAACTTCTCCATGGGGAAGCGATGGTTGTCCGGGAAGGGCGGACTGTAGTCGTCGTGGTAGACCAGGGGCAGCGGCATGGTGTCGGCGGATCGGGATTGTGCTGCACAGGGTACGTCGGCGCGATGCGCAGACGAAAGGGCCGGCATTGCGCCGGCCACTTTTCATTCGAGCCCGCGTTTTCAGCCTTCGTTGGAGAGGGCGGTGTCGCGTCGCGCGCTGCGGCTGGTGGCCATCGAGATCGACCACAGCACGAAGCCGCCGATGGCCAGCAGGCTGCCGACCCAGCCCGGCGAGGTCCAGCCGTAGCCGGCCGCCAGGGCCAGGCCGCCGAGGTACGGGCCCAGCGCGTTGGCGAAGTTGAAGGCCGAGTGGTTCAGCGCCGCGGCCAGGCCCTGGGCATCTTCGGCGACGTCCATCAGGCGGGTCTGCAGCACGGTGCCCAGCGCCCCGCCGAAGCCGACGAAGAACACGCAGATCGAGATGGCCCAGATGTTCCCTGCGGTGAACGGGAAGATCGCCAGCACCACCGCGCTCCACACCAGCAGGCCGCCGGCGGTGGGCATCACGGCGCGGTCGGCGAGTACCGGGATGAACAGGTTGCCCAGGGTCATGCCGATGCCGAACACCGCCAGGATCAGCGGCACGATGCTCGGCGAAACGTGGGTCACCGCGCCGAGGATGTCGGCCAGGTAGGTGTACACCGCGAACAGTCCGCCGAAGCCGATGGCGCCGATACCCAGGGTCAGCCAGACCTGGCCGCGCTTGAGCGCACCCAGCTCGCGCAGCGGGCTGGAGTCCGGCTCGGCGGGCGAATAGGGCGCCAGCAGGCGCACGCAGATCATGGTCAACACGCCCAGCGCGGCCACCAGCGCGAAGCTCCAGCGCCAGCCCACGGCCTGGCTCAGCCAGTTGGCCAGCGGCACGCCGATGATGGTGGCGACGGTGAGGCCGAGGAACATCCGCCCGACCGCCACGGTGCGCCGGTGCGGCGGCACGATGGAGGCGGCGACCAGCGCGGCGATGCCGAAGTAGGCGCCGTGGGGCAGGCCGCTGATGAAGCGGAACAGCAGCATCCAGTGGTAGGTCGGCGCCAGGGCGCTGAGGCCATTGCCGACGGCGAACAGCGCCATCAGCAGGACCAGCAGGGTACGCCGCGGCAGACGCGCGCCTAGCACTGCCAGCAGCGGCGCACCGACCACCACGCCCAGGGCGTAGGCGCTGATCACGTGGCCGGCGGTCGGGGCATCGATGCCCAGCGCCGGGGCGAAGTAGGGCAGCAGGCTCATGGTGGCGAATTCGGTGGTGCCGATGGCGAAGCCGCCGACAGCCAATGCGAAAAGCACCAGGGCCGTACTGCGTTGCAGTCCGGTGGTGGAGGTCGTCATGGGAGTTCCTTGGTCTTTTTTGAGGTGCGCCCTGGCGGCGCGGCTGTCTGCGTGAGCACGGTCAAGGCAGTGACCGACAGCGAAGGTGGGAGAAAAATACCAGATGAGGGCCTTTCCTGCTGAATCGATTGCGCCTCGTCTGACGGATTGCGTCCTACAGGCCCGTCGCCGGGTATCATGGAGACCTTTGCTGATCCGCGATGATTCCCATGGATTTTCCCAGCCTGACCACCGAACGCCTGCTGCTGCGGCCGTGGCGCCATGACGACCTGGCACCCTTCGCTGCGCTGAACGCCGACGCCGAGGTGATGCGCCATTTCCCCGCCTGCATGAGCCGCGAGGACAGCGACCTGCTGGCCGCCCGCATCCTCAAGCACTTCGACGAGCACGGCTTCGGCCAGTGGGTAGTCGAACGTCGCGGGGATGGCGCCTTCATTGGCGTGCTTGGTTTGCAGCGGGTGTCCTTCGACGCGCCGTTCACTCCGGCGGTGGAAATCGGCTGGCGCTTCAACACGGCTTACTGGCGGCAGGGCTATGCGCTGGAGGCGGCTCGCGCGGCGCTGGCCTTCGCCTTCGAGCAGTTGCGGCTGGAGGAAGTGGTCGCCTTCACCGTGCCGGCCAACCTGCCGTCCCAGGGGCTGATGCAGCGCCTGGGCATGCAGCGTGATGAGGCCGGAGACTTCGAGCATCCGCGCCTGCCGCAAGGCCATCCGCTGCGCCAGCATGTGCTCTACCGGATTCGTCGCCCATGAAGCCGATCGAAGGCGTCCGCGTCTATCACGAGCTGAGCAGCCATCGCCCGGAGCGTTTCGCCCCCGGCCCCGGCCAGCTCGACTGGGCGACCCAGCCTGCCGCCTTCCGCCGCTATGCCGGGGCGCGCTGCATCGAGCTGCTGCACCGGCCACAGGAAGAGTCGCCGGGATATGACGAGGTGTTCGCCGGGCCCCTCGGTACGCCCGCGCCGCTGAACCTCGCCAGCGTCTCGCAACTGCTCTACGACAGCCTGGCGCTGTCGGCCTGGAAGGACGCCGGCAGCAGCCGCTGGGCGCTGCGGGTCAACCCGTCGAGCGGCAACCTGCACCCGACCGAGGCCTATCTGTTGCTGCCCGCCGGGGCTGTGGATAACGCTGCGCTGCTGGCGCACTACAGCGCCGACGAGCATGTGCTGGAGGTGCGCGCCGAGCTGCCTGCGCCGCTGGCCAGCCAACTGAACGATGCATTGCCCGCCGGTGGATTCGTGCTGGCGCTGGCGAGCATTCCCTGGCGCGAGGCCTGGAAGTACGGCGAGCGCGCCTACCGCTACTGCAATCACGACCTTGGCCACGCGCTGGCCTGTCTCGCCATTGCCGCGGCGATCCAGGGCTGGGAAGTGCGTTTGCTGCGCGGCGTCGCCGAAGCGCAATTGGATACGTTGATCGGCCTCGACCGCGACGGCTTCAGCGAGCACGAATTCGCCGATGCACTGCTGTGGATCGGCCCGGCGCAATCTGCCGAATTCACGCTGCCGAACACGCTGCTCAAGGGCCTCGCCGAGCTGCCGCTGACGGGGATGCCCAATCGCCTGTCGCGTGACTATCGCCACTGGCCGGAGCTGGAGCGGGTGCATCAGCTGTGCCGTGCTCCTGCGCTGCCAACGCACGACTGGTCGACATCAGAAGCCGAGGCGGCTGTGGGTAACCCCGGCCTGCCGCTGCGCCCGATCCTGCATCGCCGACGCAGCGCACAGTCCATGGACGGCCGCAGCGGCATTCACGCCGAACTGTTGTATGCCTGGCTGCGCCGTCTGATGCCCGAGCGCTCGCCCGTGCCCTTCGCCTGTACTGGCGAGCCGGCGCGCCTCGACCTGCTGCTGTTCGTCCACCGCGTCCAGGGCCTGGAGCCGGGCCTTTACTGGTTGGGCCGCAGCGGCCGCGAGGCGGGCGGGCTGCGCGAGGATTACCTGTGGCAGAGCGTGGAGGAGAGCGGCGTGCCGCTGTACCGCCTGCTGTCCGGCGACGCACGCGGGCTGTCGGCGTTTCTCTCCTGCGGGCAGGACATCGCCAGCGACGGCTGCGTCGCTTTCGCCATGCTGGCTGATCTCGATGCCGCGCTGACCGAGGGCGCGTGGACCTACCCGCGCCTGTACTGGGAAGCCGGACAGGTTGGCCAGTTGCTCTACCTGGAAGCCGAAGCGGCGGGCCTGTCGGGCACCGGTATCGGCTGCTATTTCGACCCGGCGCTGGACGAATTGCTCGGCGGTGGTCCGGACTGCCCGGTCAGCCTCTATCATTTCACCATCGGCCGCGCGGTCTGGGACGAACGCCTCAGCAGCCTTCCCGCTTATCCGTCGCCACGCCGACTCCCACTTCAGCAAGACCGCAATTGAGGAAACAACGCGCATGACCCAGATCCTGGACAACCTGGTGGCTCTGCTGAGCCTGGAACAGATCGAAGAGAACCTGTTCCGCGGCATGAGCCAGGACCTCGGGTTCCGCCAGCTGTACGGCGGGCAGGTACTCGGCCAGGCGCTGTCGGCGGCCAGCCAGACCGTCGAGCCGGAGCGTCATGTGCACTCGATGCATGGCTACTTCCTGCGCCCGGGTGACGCCAGCAAGCCGGTCGTCTATCAGGTCGACCGCGTGCGCGACGGCGGCACCTTCAGCACCCGCCGCGTCACCGCGATCCAGAAGGGCCAGCCGATCTTCGCCCTGAGCACTTCGTTCCAGACCGACGAGGGCGGCTTCGAGCACCAGATCGCCATGCCCGACGTGGTCGGCCCGGAGAACCTGCCGACCGATCAGGAACTGAAGAAGCGCAGTGCCGCGCAGTTCCCCGAGCGCATCCGCGACAAGCTGCTCTATCCCAAGCCCATCGAAATCCGCCCGGTGACCGAGAACGACCCGTACGACCCCGAGGTCGGCGAGCCGATCAAGTACCTCTGGCTGCGCGCCGACGGCAAGCTGCCGGACATCCCGGCACTGCACAAGTACATCCTCGCCTACGCCTCGGACTTCGGCTTCCTCACCACCTCGCTGCTGCCCCACGGCCGCTCGGTGTGGCAGAAGGACATGCAGGTCGCCACCATCGACCATTCCGTGTGGTTCCACCGCGACCTGCGCGCGGACGAGTGGCTGCTCTACGCCATCGACAGCCCCTGGGCCGGCAATGGCCGCGGCTTCGTGCGCGGCAGCATCTTCAACCGTGACGGTCAGCTGGTCGCTTCCTCGACCCAGGAAGGCCTGATCCGCCACCGCGAGGACTGGGCATGACGCTGGAAGGCATCCGCCACTGGGTGTTCGACATGGACGGCACCCTGACCCTGGCGGTGCATGACTTCCCGGCGATCAAGCGCGCCCTGGGGATTCCCCAGGAGCACGACATCCTCACTCACCTGGCCGCGCTGCCGGAGGACGAGGCGGCGGCCAAGCATGCCTGGCTGCTGGAGCACGAGCGCGAGCTGGCGGTGGCTTCCACTGCGGCTCCCGGCGCAGTCGAGCTGGTGCGTGCGCTGCATGGCGCCGGTTATCGCCTGGGCATCCTCACCCGCAATGCCCATGAGCTGGCGCTGATTACGCTGGCGGCGATCGGTATCGGTGATTGCTTCCTGACCGAGGATGTCCTCGGCCGTGGCGAGGCTGACCCCAAGCCCAGCCCGGACGGCCTGCTGCGCCTCGCCGCGCGCTGGGACGTGGCGCCGCAGCGGATGCTGATGGTCGGCGATTACCGCTTCGACCTCGACTGCGCCCGCGCCGCCGGCGCGCACAGTGCGTTGGTGAACCTTGCCGAGAACCCCTGGCCAGAGCTGACCGACTGGCACGCGCAGGACTGCGCGGAGCTGGGGCGGATGGCGGGGGTTCTGGGCTGACCTCATACCCACACCGATGGCTGGGTGGGTGGAGGTCGCATAACGCGCCAGCGTTATCCGCCGGAGTAACGTGCGGCGGATAACCTGTTCCAGGTTATGCGCCCTACGAAACTGTCTTCTTTCCGGCAAGTCTGTGCCGACGTTTCCCCCTCACCCCAGCCCTGGCTGCGCGCCCCGCTCCTGGGGGAGAGGGAGCAGATTGTGCCGGCTGACGCTGTAGTTTCATCCTGCGCCGAACGGTCCCCTCTCCCTTCGGGAGAGGGTTAGGGTGAGGGGCCGTCAGGCCGCTTCTCTTAAAGCTCCGGCGTCCAGGTCACCGCCAGCAGCGCGGTGCGGCCAGGTTCCTGGTAGGGGCGTGCTTCGCCCATGAAGTCCATCGGGCTGGTCGGGCGCAGGTAGTCGCCCAGGGTGTAGTCGCGGTCCAGGGCGTTATCCAGCTTCAGGTCGAAGCGAATCTCGTCGCTGGCCAGCCAGCTGGTGCGCAGGTCGAGCACGCCGTAGCCGGACAGCTCGCGGGTGTTGGCCGCATCGTCGTAGCGCTGGCTGACCGCACGCCAGGTGCCGCCGACGCCGAAGGCGCCGAACTGGCGATCCAGGTCCAGGCTCAGGGTGCGCCGCGCGCGGTACGGCAGGGTGTGGCCGGTGTCGCGGTCGCGCGGGTCGATCAGGCTCAGGCCGAGCGCGGCCTGCCAGCCGAGCACGTCGCGGGCGACGCTGGCCTCGAAGCCATTGATGCGCGCCTTGTTGATGTTCTCGGGCTGGTTGCTGGTGCTGTCCCAGGCGATCAGGTCGTCGATCTCGGTGCGGTACAGCGAGGCTTCCAGGTGCGTTCCTTCGATGTCCCCGCGCCATTGCAGCTCGTAGGTCTTCGAGGTCTCGGCCTTCAGGTCCGGGTTGCTCGCGCCGGGGTAGTAGAGGTCGCTGAAGGTCGGCGCGCGAAAGCCTTCGCCGTAACTGGCGATCCAGGTCTGGTTGTCGCCCACCGGCAGGCTGAAGGCGGCGTTCCAGCTGTTCTGGCTGCCGTAGGCCTGGTTGTTGTCGTGGCGGATACCCAGCTCGGTGCCGAAGCTGTCGCCCTTGAAGCTGTGCTGGGCGAAGAAGGCGCGGTTGCTGCGCTGGTCGTCGGCGAAGGCGGTGGTGCCGTCGACCTTGTCTTCGTACCAGTCGGTGCCCAGGGCGAGCTGGTTGGCGTCGTCCAGTTGCAGGCGGTTGATCCAGCTCGCCGAGTGGCGGGTGGTTTCCAGCGTGCCGTTGTTCCAGCTGTCGGCGGCACCCACGGCCTTGTTGCGGTCGAAGCTGCGGCCCAGCTCCAGGCGGCTGTTCCACATCTTGGTGATCTGGCCGTCGAGGTAGGCGCTGTAACTGCTGACGCGGAATTCGTCGCGGGGCGAGCCCGGCTCGAAGTTGTAGGCGTCGTCGTATTCGTTCTTGCCGCGCTGGTCGTTGAGGTTCAGGCCGGCCTTCCAGTCCTCGCTGAAGCGATGGTCCAGGTTCAGGTGTACGGCCTTGTTGCGCTGGGCATCGTGGTCGTTGTCGGCACCGACGTTGTCGCTGGTGCGGTCCCAGCCCTGGCTCTCGTCGAGGCTGCCGCCGAGGTTGTAGCGGGTCTGCTCATTGCCGCCGGACAGGCTCAGGCTGCGCTCGAAGGTGCCGTGGCTGCCGGCGGCCAGGCGTACTTCGGGGTGCAGGCCGGCTTCGCCGCGACGGGTGAAGATCTGGATGACCCCACCGATGGCGTCGGCGCCGTACAGCGCGGAACGTGGGCCGCGGGTCACTTCGACGCGCTCGATGCTGTCGATGCTCAGGTAGTCCAGGCGGGCGATTCCGCTGCTGGCCGAGGCGACGCGCTGGCCGTCCACCAGGACCAGGGTCTGCGCGGTGCTGGTGCCGCGCACGGAGTACGAGACCACGCCGCCGGAGCTGCCCATCTGCACGCCGGGCACGCGGGCGAGCAGGGCGGGCACGCTGCGAACTTGCAGCCGCTCGATGTCGGCACGGGTGAATACGCTGTTGGCCGAAGTGGCTTCGGCACGCGGCTGGGCCTGGCGTGCGGAGGTGATCACCTGGTCGGAGAGCCGGTAGATGTCGTCGGCGGCGAAGGCCAGGCCGGGCAACAGGCTGGTGGCCAGGGCGAGTCGGGTCAGTTTCATGGAACGTCCTCAAAAGCGGTCGGATGACTTTCGAGGAGGGCGTGGCAAGGGCGGCAGGCCGCACTTGACGGTGCGGCCCTCCGCAACACCTGTCGGGGCGTGTCGAGGGCGGTCTCCGGGCTGCCGACGTCACATCGCCGCCTTCCCGCATTCAGCAGTGGCGGATGGCGATGCTGCGCTCCTTAAGGGGCGCGTCGGTTACCGTTGCGGGGGCAGCGCAGGTCTTTCACCTGCTTCCCGTTACCTCGAACGAAAACGGGCGCACCTTAGTCGGTGCGCCCGTCACTGGCAATACTCCCGGGGAGGGATGCGCCGATCGGTCTCAGCGGTTGCCGAGGGCATCCAGGCGCGCCTTCACCGAGGCTTCGATGCCGGCGGCGTCTAGCCCGCACTCCGCGAGCATCTGCGCGGGTTTGGCGTGCTCGACGTAGTAGTCCGGCAGGCCCAGGTGCAGGATCGGCTGCTGCAGGTTCTCGCGGGCGAGGAATTCGCTGACGGCGGCGCCGGCGCCACCCATCACCGAGTTCTCCTCGATGGTCACCAGCAACTCGTGGCTGGCGGCCAGTTGGCGCACCAGCTCTTCGTCCAGCGGCTTGACGAAGCGCATGTCGGCAACGGTGGCATCGAACTGCTCGGCCACTTTCAGCGCTTCGGCCAGCTGCACGCCGAACACCAGGAAGGCGACCTTGCCGGCCTTGCCTTCGCGGCGCAGCACGCCCTTGCCGATCTCGACCGGTTCCAGCGCCGCCTCGATGGGGGCGTTGGGGCCGGTGCCGCGCGGGTAGCGCACCGCCGCCGGGCCTTCGAAATGATGGCCGGTGGTGAGCAGCTTGCGCAGTTCGTTCTCGTCGCTGGGGGTCATCACCAGCATGCCGGGAATGCAGCGCAGGTAGGAGAGGTCGAAGCTGCCGGCGTGGGTCGGGCCGTCTTCGCCCACCAGACCGGCGCGGTCGATGGCGAACAGTACGTCGAGGTTCTGCACCGCGACGTCGTGGACCAGCTGGTCGTAGCCGCGCTGCAGGAAGGTGGAGTAGATCGCCACCACCGGCTTGGCGCCATCGCAGGCCATGCCGGCCGCGAGGGTCACGGCGTGCTGCTCGGCGATGGCGACGTCGAAGTAGCGGTCCGGGAATCGGTCGGCGAAGGCGACCAGGTCGGAGCCTTCCTTCATTGCCGGGGTGATGCCGACCAGGCGCGGGTCCTGGGCAGCCATGTCGCACAGCCACTGGCCGAATACGCTGGAGTACTTCGGCCCGCCGGCCTTCTTCGGCACGGCGTGGGCGGGGGCGCCCTCGGGCTCCAGCTTGGTGATGGCGTGGTAGCCGATCGGGTCGATCTCGGCCGGGCCGAAGCCCTTGCCCTTCTTGGTCACCACGTGGAGGAACTGCGGGCCCTTGAGGTCACGCATGTTGCGCAGGGTGGCGATCAAGGTTGGCAGGTCGTGGCCGTCGATGGGGCCGATGTAGTTCCAGCCCAGCTCCTCGAAGAGCGTGCCGGGGACCAGCATGCCCTTGGCGTATTCCTCGGTGCGGCGGGCGATCTCCCAGGCGCCGGGCAGGCGCGAGAGCACCTTCTTGCTGCCTTCGCGCATGCTGCTATAGGTGCGGCTGGAAAGGATCTTGGCCAGGTAGTTGGACAGGCCACCGACATTGTTCGAGATCGACATGTCGTTGTCGTTGAGGATCACCAGCATGTCGGCCTTGACCTCCGACGCGTGGTTGAGCGCCTCGAAGGCCATGCCGGCGGTGAGTGCGCCGTCGCCGATCACCGCCACCGACTTGCGACCGGAGCCCTGCATGCGCGCGGCGATGGCCATGCCCAGGGCGGCGCTGATGGAGGTGCTGGAGTGGCCGACGCCAAAGGTGTCGTACTCGCTCTCCGAGCGGCGCGGGAAGGCGGCCAGGCCGTCCTTCTGGCGCAGGCTGCCCATGCGCTCGCGGCGACCGGTGAGGATCTTGTGCGGGTAGGCCTGGTGGCCGACGTCCCACACCAGGCGGTCGTCCGGGGTGTCGAAGACGTAGTGCAGGGCGACCGTCAGTTCGATGACGCCCAGGCCCGCGCCGAAGTGCCCGCCAGTCTGGCCGACGCTGTACAGCAGGTACTGGCGCAGTTCGTCAGCGAGGGTCAGCAGCTCCGCTTCGCCCAGGCGACGCAGTTCGACCGGCGTGCTGGCGCGGTCGAGCAGGGGCGTGGCAGGGCGCGCGCGGGGAATCTCGTGAAACGTCGTGGGCATCAGGCTGATCGTTATGAGAAGGCAAAGATGCGGAAGTTTACCTGATGCGCGGAAATGGCCCAAGCAACGTGGGGCCAATCCTTTGGACGACCGGATGGTCGGGATGTTGTCGTCAGGCTGTGCCGAAATCGTCGTCGCTGCCGGCGATTGCGCGCAAGCGGGGCCGGGCGCGAGACTCCATGGTAGACCGATCACCGACCGGCGGCGGTTTGCCGCAGGCTTTTGTTGCAATCTGAGGAGAATGGCGTGGCCCGACTGACCCTGGATGAACTGCGCGAACTGTCGGTGGCGATCCTGCGCCACAACGGCTTCAGCGAACCCCACGTACAGGCGGTGACCGACACCGTGCTGGCCGGCGAGCGCGACGGCTGCACATCCCACGGCGTCTGGCGGCTGCTGGGCTGCATCCATACCGTGCGTGCCGGCAAGGTGGTGGCCGATGCCGTGCCGGAACTGTCCGAGCCCGCGCCGGCACTGGTGCGCGTGGATGCCAAGGGCGGCTTCTCGCAATGCGCCTTCGATCTCGGCCTGCCGAAGCTGGTGGAGAAGGCCCGCAGCCAGGGCCTGGCTGCGCTGGCGATCAACCATTGCGTGCACTTTTCGGCGCTGTGGGTGGAGATCGAGCGGATCACCGCCCAGGGCCTGGTCGCGCTGGCGGTTACTCCGGCCCAGGCCTATGTCGCGCCGGCTGGCGGGACTCGGCCGTTGTTCGGCACCAACCCCATCGCCTTCGGTTGGCCGCGCGCAGAGAACGATCCCTATGTCTTCGACTTCGCCACCACGGTGGTGGCGCGCGGGGAAATCCAGCTGCACGAGCGCGAGGGCAAGGCGATTCCGCTGGGCTGGGGCATCGATGCCCAGGGCAACCCCAGCACCGACCCGAGCGCGGTGCTCGATGGCGCCATGCTGACCTTCGGCGGGCACAAGGGCTCGGCGCTGGCGACCATGGTCGAGCTGATCGCCGGCCCGCTGATCGGCGACCTGACCAGTGCGGAATCTTCGGTATTCGACGAAGGGACAAAATCCTCGCCCTACCACGGCGAGTTGCTGATCGCGCTGGACCCGGCGCGCTTCCTCGGCGGGGATGCCCCGCAACATCTGGCTCGGGCGGAGAAGCTGTTCGAGTCCATCGTCGACATGGGCGCGCGGCTGCCGTCGCAGCGGCGTTTCGCGGCGCGCCAGCGCAGCCTGGCCGAGGGTGTGGAGATCAGCGATTCGCTGTATGCCGATTTGCGCAAGCTGCTGGAGTAACGCCGCTCCTACAGGTCCCTTCTGCGGATGGGGCCGCGAGAGCGTAGGGCGGATAACGCTGGCGCGTTATGCGCCCTACGGCTAAGCGCAGTCCTCGAACCTGTTTCCGACATAAAAAAGCCCCGGCGCAAGGCCGGGGCTGAGCATCGGCGCGGGACTGGCCGACAGTTCACTCCCGCGCCGACGAACCCTCAGCGAGTCACCGCACTGCGCGTCGTCTCGCCATCCACCAGCCGCGCGATACCCAGCGGGTTGGCGTCCTTCAGCGCTTCGGGCAACAGCGCGTCCGGGTAGTTCTGGTAGCACACCGGGCGCAGGAAGCGGTCGATGGCCAGGCTGCCGACCGAGGTGCCGCGTGCGTCGGAGGTGGCCGGGTAGGGGCCGCCGTGGACCATCGTGTCGCAGACTTCCACGCCGGTCGGGTAGCCGTTGATCAGCAGGCGCCCGGCCTTGCGCTCCAGCACCGGCACCAGCGCGGCGAAACGCGACAGGTCCTCGGCTTCGGCGATCAGCGTGGCGGTGAGCTGGCCGTGCAGGCCGTCCAGCGCGCGACGCAGCTCGGCATCGTCGGCCACTTCGACGACGATGGTGGTCGGGCCGAAGACTTCTTCCTGCAGCAGCTCCTCGCCTGCCAGCAGCAGTTCGGCCTTGGCCTGGAACAGCTGCGGCAGGGCCTGGTTGCCTTCCTGCGGCTGACCGGCGAGGTGGCGGATGGCGGGGTGGGTGAGCAGGCGGGCGATGCCTTTTTCGTAGCTCTTCAGGGTGCCGGCGTTGAGCATGGTCTGCGCCGGGCGCTGGCCGATCTCGGCGATCAGGTTGGCGACGAACAGGCTGAACGCCGGCGAGGCGATGCCGATGACCAGGCCGGGGTTGGTGCAGAACTGGCCGCAGCCCATGACGACCGAATCCACCAGCTCGCGGGCAATCTTCTCGCCGCGTGCTTCCAGGGCGGTGGGCAGCACCAGCACCGGGTTGATGCTGCTCATCTCGGCAAACACCGGGATCGGTTGCGGACGCGCGGCAGCCAGGTCGCACAGTGCGCGGCCGCCCTTGAGCGAGCCGGTGAAGCCGACCGCCTGGATCGCCGGGTGCTTCACCAGCGGTTCGCCGACGCCGGCGCCGTAGATCATGTTGAACACGCCGGCCGGCATGGTGGTGGATTCGGCCGCGCGGGTGATTGCCTCGCCGACGAATTCGGCGGTGGCCATGTGGCCGCTGTGGGCCTTCACCACCACCGGGCAACCGGCGGCCAGTGCAGCGGCGGTATCGCCACCGGCGGTGGAGAAGGCCAGCGGGAAGTTGCTGGCGCCGAACACGGCCACCGGGCCGACGCCGGTGCGGTACTGGCGC
The DNA here is from genome assembly GCF_040017195.2 of Pseudomonas sp. LABIM340. NCBI lineage: Bacteria > Pseudomonadati > Pseudomonadota > Gammaproteobacteria > Pseudomonadales > Pseudomonadaceae > Pseudomonas > Pseudomonas sp. LABIM340. Next base: position 848,223 of record NZ_CM200227.1, read on the forward strand.
AGGTCCGGGCGAGGCAGCGGCTGGCGCTCGGGCAGCGCGCGGTCGATCCGCGCGCCGAGGAAATCGCCACGGCGCAGGACCTTGGCGAACAGGCGCATTTGATTGGCGGTGCGGCCACGCTCGCCCTGGATGCGCGCGGCGGGCAGCGCGGTCTCGCGGCAGACGGTGGCGATGAAGTCGTCGCCAAGGGCTTCGAGTTCGCTGGCGATGGCGTCGAGGAACTGCGCGCGGCGCTCCGGCGACAGGGCGTTGTAGGCCGGGAAGGCGGCTTCGGCGGCGCGGGCGGCGGCGTCGACTTCAGCCTCGGTGGCCTGGAGGAATTCCCGGGGCAGGGCTTCGCCGGTGCTGGCGTCGAGGCTCTGCAGGCGGACAGTGCCGGCGCCGATGCGCTGGCCGGCGATGAAGTTGTGGGCGGTCATGGGCAGGCTCTCTGGGGCTGGATTTCGGTGTGGCGTAGAGCCCCTCTCCCCAGCCCTCTCCCTGAAGGGAGAGGGAGTGTCCGAGTGGCTTTGGCGGCCGTGCTTTGCTGATGCCTTGATTGCAGGCGGAGCACGCGGGTTCCCTTTACGCCGAACCAGTTCCCTCTCCCTGAAGGGAGAGGGTTAGGGAGAGGGCGCGGCTGACCGGGGGCTCAGGTGTCCCGGCTGGCACGAAACGCTCTCAACTCTGCTGTGTTTACCTTAGAGCCCCACATCCGGCAGCTTCGGCCGATTGGCCAGCGCCTTGGCCATGATCGTCTCCACATGCTCGCGATCAGCACCTTGCAGCGCCAGGCGCGGCGGGCGGGTGAGGGCGGTGCCGCGGCCGGCGATCTCTTCGCAGAGCTTGATGCACTGCACCAGGTCCGGGCGGGCGTCGAGGTGGAGGATCGGCATCAGCCATTCGTAGATCGGCATGGCTTCTTCGTAACGACCCGCCTTGCACAGGCGGAAGATGGTCTCGCCTTCCTGCGGGAAGACGTTGGACATGCCGGAAATCCAGCCCTCGGCGCCCACCGCGATGCTTTCCAGAACCACGTCGTCGAGGCCGGCGAAGAGGATGAAGCGGTTGCCGACTTCATTGCGCACGTCGATGAAGCGGCGGGTGTCGCCGGAGCTGTCCTTGAAGCAGACGATGTTCTCGCAGTCGGCCAGGGAGATGAGGATGTCCGGGGTGACGTCGTTCTTGTAGATCGGCGGGTTGTTGTAGACCATCACCGGCAGATCGGTGCTGGTGGCCACGCTGCGGAAGTGCGCGGCGGTCTCGTGGGGCTTGGAGGAGTAGACCAGGGCGGGCATCACCATGATGCCGTCGACACCGACCTTCTGCACCGCCTTGGCTACCTGGGAGGCGCCGTGGCTGGTGAACTCGGCGATACCGCAGATCACCGGCACGCGGCCGCCGGAGGCGTCCTTGGCGACCTCGGTGACAGCCATCTTCTCCTCGATGGACAGCGAGGTGTTCTCGCCGACGCTGCCGCACACTACCAGGCCCGACACGCCATCGCGCACCAGGTTGGAGATCACCTTGTGGGTGGCTTCCAGGTTGACCGAGAAATCGTCGTTGAACTGAGTGGTCACCGCGGGGAACACGCCACTCCAATTGACCTTCTTGCTCATGTTTGTCTCCAATTGTCGTATTTCGTATACGAAAGTTCTGGAAGGTTTTCCTGAAATTTCGTCGTCGGGTGCCGCTACGCGGCGAATCAGGGTTGAAAAGGGGAAATCAGTAGCCGTTCGGCCAGGTGTCCGAGAGCCGGTAGCCTTCGGGCCACGGATCGGACGGGTCGAGCAGGTGCTGGTGGGTGCCGGTGATCCAGGCACGGCCGGAAATGCACGGGTGGATCGCCGGTTTGCCGCCGACGCTGGTGAGGCCGTCGATGCGGCAGTGGAACTTGGAATCGATGATCGAGTGGCCGACGAAGCGTTCGCCGTCTTTCAGCTGACCCTTGGCATGCAATACCGCCATACGCGCCGAGCAGCCGGTGCCGCAGGGCGAGCGGTCGATCTTGCCGGGGCGGATGACCACCGCGTTGCGGCCGTGCAGTACGCCGTCGACGCGCTCCACCGGAGCGGTCAGCTGGCAGAAGGAGATGTGCGCCCAGTCGTGGTTTTCCGGGTGCTTGAAGCCCAGTTGCTGGTTCGCCGCCTGGGTGATCTTCAGGCCGGTGGCGACCAGGTCGGCGGCCTCCGAGGCGTGCAGGGTGAAGCCCAGGGCGTGGGCATCGGCGAGCACGAAGCTGTCGCCGCCGTAGGCGGTATCCACCTGCAGCGAGCCCAGGCCTTCCACTTCGATCCAGGCATCGAGCTTGTCGGCGAAGGAGGGCAGGTTGCGCACTTCCACGCGCTGGACCTTGCCGTCCTTGCAGTCGGCCACGGCTTCGATCAGCCCGCCGGGAGCTTCCAGGGTCAGGCGCGTCTGCGGTTCCTGCATCGGCAGGATGCCACTGTCGAGCAGCACGGTGCTGACGCACAGCGAGTTGGAGCCGGACATTGGCGGCACATCGGCCGGCTCCATGATGATCCAGGCCATCTGCGCGCGCGGGTCCTTCGGCGGCACCAGCAGGTTCACGTGGCGGAACACGCCGCCGCGCGGTTCGTTGAGGACGAAGTTGCGCAGCACGTTGTCGCTGGCGATGTAGCGCGACTGCGCCCACACGGTGTCGCCCGGCGGCGGGGCGACGCCGCCGACGATGACATCGCCGACCTCGCCTTCGGCATGGCAACTGACCACGTGGATGATCTTGCTCGAACGCATGTCTGTCTCCTGTGCGAATGGGCCAATGAACGCGCGGTCAGTTCACCGAGCGAAGGAACTCCGCCGTCTCCGCCCGCTGCGGGTTGACGATCACCTGTTCCGGCGTGCCGATCTCGTGGACCAGCCCGTCGCGGAAGAACGCCACGCGGTCGGACACGTCACGGGCGAAGCGGATTTCATGGGTCACCAGGACCATGGTCATGCCCTCTTCGGCGAGCAGGCGCATGGTGTCGAGCACCTCGCCCACCAGTTGCGGGTCAAGCGCCGAGGTGGCTTCGTCGAACAGCATGTAGTCCGGCGACATGGCCAGCGCGCGGGCGATCGCCATGCGCTGCTGCTGCCCGCCGGAAAGCTTCTGCGGGAACACCTTGAGCTTGTCGCCCAGGCCCACGTGCTTGAGCTGCTTCACCGCCATCGCCTCGGCTTCTTCCTTGGACAGGCCGAGCACCTTGCGCGGGGCGAGCATGACGTTCTCCAGCACGGTCAGGTGCGGGAAGGCATTCCACTGCTGGAAGACGATGCCGATCTTCTGCCGCAGCTTGTTCAGGTCGGTGGTCTTGGCGTGGACCTCGATGCCGTCGACGCGGATCTTGCCGCGCTGGATCGGCTCCAGGCCGTTGATGCACATCAGCAGGGTGGACTTGCCCGAACCGGAGCCGCCGATGATCGAGACCACTTCGCCTTTCTTCACGGTCAGGCTCACGCCCTTGACCACTTCCAGATCGCCGTAGGCTTTGTGCACGTTGTCGATTTCAATCATTTTCCTGCCACCTTTTTTCCAGCCGGGCACCGAGGCGCGCCACGACCCAACTCATGAGGTAATAGATGACCCCGGCGACGCACAGCACCAGCAGGGGTTCCTGGATGCGCGTCACGATGGTCTGCGAGGCGCGGAGCAGTTCGACGATGCCGATCCACATGACCAGCGCGGTGTCCTTCATCACCCCCAGAACCAGGTTCAGCCAGCCGGGGAAGGCCACTCGCGCGGCCAGCGGCAGCACGATGTAGCGCAGGTCCTGCCAGTAGCTCAGACCCAGCGAGCGGCTGGCCCGACGGATGCTCGGACCGACGGCGAGGATGCCGCTGCGGATGATCTCGGTGCAGAACGCCGCCGCGTAGATGCCCAGTACCAGGCAGCCGACGGTGAAGGCGCTCCAGTTCAGGCCGACGATGCTTTTCAGCGAGTTGAACAGCACGAACTGGATCAGCAGAGGCACGCTGCGGAAGATGTCGAGGAACCAGCCGACCGGCATCGTGGCCCGTGGCAGGGCGGCGCGCAGCCAGCCCAGCACGACGCCGGCGAGGGTGCCGATGAGCATGGCGCCGACGGTCAGCTTGACGGTGACCCAGGCCCCTTGCAGCAGGAACATCAGGTCATTGACGGTGAAGCTCGTGGAAAACATGCGCGCTTCTCCTAGTAGCGGAACAGCCGCCAGCTCAACAGGCGGGCGACCGCCACGATGACCTTGGCGATGATGTAATAGAGCACCGCGGCCAGGGCGAAGTACTCGAAGGTGCGGAAGGTGCGCACGTTGAAGTCCTGGGTCACGCCGGTGAGGTCGTTGTTCAGGCCCACCACCACGCCCAGCGAAGTCATCAGCACCGCCCAGACCATTTGGTTGGTCAGCGGGTAGTAGACGATGCGCAGCAGCTGCGGAACGATGATCATCCGGTATGCTTGGAAGGCGCTCATGCCCAGCGAGCGCGCGGCGCGCATCTGGGTGTCCGGCACGGCCTTGAGGCCGCCGCGGAAGTTCTCCGCGAGGTAGCCGGCGTTGTTGAAGGTAATCCCCGCCAGCAGCGCCACCCAGGAGCTGACGTGCAGGCCGAAGGAACCCAGGCCGAAGTACAGGATGTAGATCTGGAACAGCGATGGGGTGTTGCGCGCGATCGACACCCAGGTGTCGGCGAAGCCCTTGAGCAGCGGGTTCTTCATCTGCCGCATGACGGTCAGCAGCAGCGCGATGAGTACGCCGAGGATCATCGACAGCGCGGCTGTCTCCAGGGTGACCCAGGCGCCGCCGAGCATGTCCGGCAGGGCCTTGAACGCGGAACGCCAGTGGAAGCTGTAGTTGAACATCAGCGCACCCCCTCGCTCAGCCAGCTGGGCACGCCGCCATCGGCGCGAGCGCTGCAGGCAGCCTCGACGCACGCGGCAAGGCTGCCGAAATGCACCTGGCGTCCGGCCAGGCCCGGACCATAGTGGGCGTACTTCGCCGAGTTGGTCATCAGCGTGGTGCAGGCCGGTGGGATCACCGGTTCGCCGATCATGCACCAGCAGGTGTCGTTGAGCAGTTGCGCGCCGAAGTCTTCCAGCACCTTCACGTCTCCGGCGGCGCGGGCCTTCTCCTGCACGGCGCGGCCCAGCGCGATGACCAGCGCGACGCCCGGATGCTTGCGGCGCCCGGCGACCAGTTTCGCCAGGTCCGCGCATTCGCTGGCGGAGAAGTGCGGGTTGCCCAGCGAGACCAGTTGCACGGTCGGTTCGCTGGCGTGGTCCAGTTCGCGCCAGGAGGCGACCAGGTCCGCCGGGGTGACGCGCAGGTGTTGCAGCGGCGCCTTGTTGCCCAGGGCGGTGGTGGCGTCCGGCGCTTCCGGGGTGACCCCGGCGATGTGGAACATCGGCGCGGCGGAGGTGGTGGCGAAGGCCGCGCCAAATGCTTTCAGCGCATCGCTGTCCGGCGCCAGCGGCTGCAGGCCGTCGACCACCGGGATGCGCGAGCCGCACAGCTCGCCGATGTGGTAGCCGAGCAGTGGGAAGATCGATTCGTCGTGTGCGGCCGGCAGTTCGACATCGATCCGCAGCGTGGCCAGCCGGCCTTCGTCACGGTGGCTGCCGACGTTGGGCGCGCGGCCGGTGAGGGCGATGCAGATATCGAGGTAATCCGGGTACTTCAGGGTCCGCGCGCCGAGCACGCTATTGGCGTAAACCACGGCGTTGGATTCGGCCCAGACTACCTGTTCGCCGAGGCTCGGCTTGCTGTCCAGCAGGTAGGGCGCGCAGGTGTAGCTCATCTGCGCGCCCATCTCCATGTAGGCATCGCCCAGCGCGGCGGCGGGTTCGCCGAAGGCCTTGTCGACGCCCAGCTCGCGCCAGCGGCGGTGGTCCACGGAGATGGAATTGAGGGTCGTCGGCACCTTCACCTGGCCGCCCCAGTCCGCCAACTGGCGGGCGAAGCGCAGGCTCGCGGGGCCGGTATAGATGCAGCCGTCGATGTGCGCCTGGGCGACGTCGAGCAGGTCTTTCGCGCCTTGCAGCGCGGCCATGCGCAGGACGATCTGCATGGCGGCCTGGGCGGCCTTGCCGTGCTTGCCGTCGAGCAGCTCATGGTCGCCGGCATTCAGTGCCAGGCCTGCCGGCAGCGGGCCGGCGTCGCTGGCCATCACGCCCTGCCAGCCATCGGCAGGGCGCTCGGCGCTGAGTGTTACCTGACCGTCTTCGATACGGGCCCAGCCGCCCGTGGACAACTGCTCGAAGCCCTCGCTCCCCAGGCACAGCACCGGGATGGAGCGGCCGAACAGCGCCTGCGCCACCAGCACACCCAGGGTGAGGATCTCGTCCGGCTCGGCCAGCAGCAGGGCTGCCGGCGCGTGGCCGTTGAGCAGTATTTCCAGCATCACGCTACTGCCGGTACAGGAGCCGCGTCCGCTGGGAATCGCCAGCACCCGGCCGGGCAGGAAGCTGCCCGACAGCGGATGGTGGCGGTCGATGACCTCGCCCGTGAAAGGCTCGACGCCTCCCCAGAAGCTCAGCCCGGTGTCGGCGGACAGTAGCGCCCCTTCGGCGCTACCCCCCATCAGGACCCGCCCTGTCAGGCGTGAGTCCCGCACCCTTGAAGCCTGCATCGAAGACATGTCGCACCCGCTGTCAGTAGTACACGTGGGGAACGGTGAGATCGACCGGGGCGCCGCCGACCCACTTCTCGTACAGCTCGGCGTAGCGGCCGGTGCGGACCTGCTGGTTGACGAAGAGGTTGAGGTAATGGATCAGGCCGTACTCGTTGCGCGCGGCGGCCAGCGAGACGTAGTCGATGACATAGGGCGCGTTACCGACGACCTTCAGGCCCTTGTACTTGCCGGACTTGAGGGTGGAGGCGGCGACGGTGTTGGTCACCACGGTGGCGTCGATGTGGCCCTGGGCGACGGCGAGGATGGTGTCGTTCTGGCTCTGGTAGGCGCGGAAGCTGCCCTTGCCGGCCCACTTCTTCACATCCTTCTCCAGCGCGATGGCTTCATAGGTGCCGCTGGTGTTGCCCACCGGGCGGTCCTTGAGGTCGTCGTACTTGGTGATGCCGGTGTCGTCGCGGGTCAGCACCACCATCTGGAAGGCGAAGTAGGGGATGGTCATGGCGACCGTCTTGGCGCGCTCCAGGGTGTCGGAGGTGGAGGCGACGATCACGTCGGCGCGGCCGGAAACCAGCGCAGGGATACGATCGGGGAAGGGCGTCTCGACGACTTCGGCGGTGACGCCCAGCACTTTCGCCAGGTCGTTGCAGTAGTCCACGTCGAAGCCGACCGGGTTGTTCTGTGCATCGCGCGAGCCCATGGGCGGGAAGTCCAGGGTCACGGCGCAGCGCAGCTTGCCGGATTCGATGATGTCGTCGAGCTTGTCGGCCTGGGCCTGGCCGACGATGAACACAGCGGTGAGGGCTAGAGCAATTCGGGAGAATTTCATTGGGGCCTCTCTGAGTCAGTGTTGTGCAGCAGTTTTTGTATTATGGATTTCGTATACGATATTTTTCAGAGCAAGGCATGTGCCAGAAACCACTCGGGTGTGACCCATGGGTCGCAAAGCCCGGTGTTCAGGGGATTGGTTGCTGGGAGCCTTCCGAATTAACTGTAGGCGGGTTCTGCGCGCTGTTACCAAATGAAGCAGGAAGGCGTTTCGCTGCCCCTTATGGGAGCACTCCACCGCACAGCGTTCCCCTGTAGGAGCGGGCCATGCCCGCGATCGCGCCCATGGGGCGCTCCTACAGGGAACATCGCTGCTGGAGGGATCACGAACAGTCCCGCCGTCGCGGACAGGTGGTCCGTCAGCTGGGAGCGGTTTGCGACTCGCGATACTGCGTCGGCGACAGCCCGGTCAGCGCGCGGAACTGCCGGCTGAAAGCGCTGTGGTCGGTGTAGCCGCAACGCAGGGCGATCTCGGTGATTGGCAGGTCTTCACCCAGCAGGCGGGTGGCCGCGCCCAGGCGCGCCTTGTGGATCATCTGCCGTGGGGTGAGCTGGAAGATGCGTTTGCAGTGGCGCTCCAACTGGGCGACGGACAGCCCGGCCAACTCGGTCAGCTCGCCGAGGTTGATCGGCTTGTCGAAGTGCTCGCGGATGTAGGCGTCCACCGCTGCCAGGCGCTGGTACGCCGGGTGCGTGGATTGCGCCGCCTGCAGGTCGCTGGAAATCCCTGCCATGCCGATCACCGCGCCGGCCGCATCGCGCAGCGCCAGCTTGTGGGTCAGGCACCAGCCGGGTTGGCGGCCGGGATAGAGGTGCAGCTCCAGCTGATCGCTGAGCTGGCCGCCGGTTTCCAGCACGCGGCGGTCCTGCTCGGTGTAGACCGGGCCGAAGCGCGAGGGAAAGACGTCCTCGGCGGTGCGCCCGAGCAGTTCACTGGCGTCCTTCACGCCGCAGCGCCGCGCCAGGGTCTGGTTGACCAGCACGTAGCGCGCCGCAGTGTCCTTGATGAAGAACACCACGCCGGGCATGGCATCGAGCAGCGGGGCTATCTGCCGGAAAGTCTGCAGCAGGCTGTCCAGGTCGCGGGCGCCCTGGGGGATCAGGTCGTGCATCGGGAAGCGGGTCGGCTGTCGGAACATGGAGAATACGGGGCGAAGGGCCTTCGTGGTAGGGCGAATAACGCCTCGGGCGTTATTCGCCGTGGTCAATTTGGGGAGGCAGAGGCGGCGGATAAAGCGTGCCGCTTTATGCGCCCTACGGAGTGCGCGTAGGGCGCATAACGCCCCAAGCGTTATCCGCCGTTCGCTCTTTCAGTCTTCGGCCAACTGCAACAGGGTCTCCACCCGCGCCGGGCTGAACGGCGGGCGCGGCGCCGGCGGTTGCCAGCCGAACAGCTGCTTTGCCGCTGCGCCGCACACGCGGCCCTGGCAGGCGCCCATGCCGCAGCGGCTGGCGAGCTTGGCGGCGGTCCAGTCCGGTTTGCCGGCCAGCATCGAGTAGGGCACGTCTTCGCAGCGGCAGACGAGGGTGTCCGGCTGGGCCAGTTGGTTCAGGCGTGGGTCGAGGGCGAAATCGCGCTTGAGGGCGTCGGCGAATCCCTGCCAGCGCTGGCGCTGCGACCAGAGCTCGCGGGCGCGGTCGTGCTCACCCACCGCCGCGTGGCCGGCGATGCGGCCTTCCACCAGGGCTTTCTCCGAACCGCCGAAGCCGGTGCATTCGCCCGCCGCGTAGATGCCATCGCGGCTGCTCGCCTGCCAGGCATCCACACGGATCGCGCCGTCGTCCACTGTGCAGCCCAGCGCCTGGCCGAGCTGCACGTTGGGGATCAGGCCAAAGCCGCAGGCCAGCCGGTCGCAGGCGATTTCCTTCAGCTTGCCGCCCTGGTTGATGCGTACGCCTTCCAGGTGATCGCTACCCAGGGCGGCGACCACATGGCTGCCGGCGCGGTAGGCCGGGTCATACAGACCGAAGGACTGCAGCAGTTTGTTCGGCCAGCGCGGCAGGTTCATGGCGAAACGCGCGAGCGCAGGCCAGGACGCCTGTTCGGCGATGCGCAGGATTTTTGCGCCGTTGGCGCGGGCAGTGGCTGCGCTGGCGAGCAACAGCGGGCCGCTGCCGGCAATCACCACGCGCATCCCATCGACCGGCACGCCGCCTTTGACCAGCGCCTGCAGGCCGCCCGCGCCGGTGACGCCGGGCAGCGTCCAGCCGGGGAAGGGCAGCAGCAGTTCGCGGGCGCCGGTGCAGAGGATCAGCTTGCGGTAGTCCAGCCGCCAGCCGCGCTCGAAGTCTTCCAGCAGCAGGCCGCGCTCGCCGGCCAGCGCAACCACGCGCGTGCCGTTGTGAGTCCTGATATTGGCGCAGGCAGCCACTTGCTCGCGCAGCTCGGTGGCGGCACGGGGCAGGTGTGCTTTGGGCCCGTCGCGCCAGATTTGCCCGCCGGGCAGCGGGTTGTCGTCGAGGATGACGATGCTCGCGCCGCTCGGCGCGGCGGCGAGGGCGGCGGACAGCCCGGCCGGGCCGGCACCGATGATGACGATATCGGCCGCAGCGTTCATGGGCGGGTCTCCACCTGCATGCCGTCGCGGCACAGGGTCTGACAGGCCAGGCGGCGCTGGCCGTCGATGCTCACCCGGCATTCCTGGCAGACGCCCATGCCGCACAGTGGCGCGCGACGCTGGCCGCTGACCGAGGTGCGCGTAGTGCCGTCACCGCCCAGGGCGAGCGCGGCGGCGACCGTGGTGCCGGCGGCGACCCGCAGCGGGCGGCCGTCGAGGATCAGCTCAGGCATGGGTGTTGGCTCCAAGAAAGCGGTGCGGGGAATAGGGCTCGGCCGGTAGCGGCAGCGGCTCATCGCACAGCTGCGCGGCGAGCAGGTCAGCGGTGCCGGGGGCGGTGGTCACACCCAGGCCTTCGTGGCCGACCGCCAGCCACAGGCCGGGGCGCTGCGGGTGTTCGCCCACCAGCGGCATGCCGTCGGGGCTGGCGGCGCGGAACCCGGCCCAGCTGCGGATCACATTGAGTTTGGCCAGGCCGGGCATGTAGTCCACGGCGCGGCGCAGCATCTTTGCCAGCATCCAGCCTTCCACCTGCGGGTCAGTGGTGCCGAACTGCCGCGAGGCGCCGATGAACAGCTGGCCGGTGGGGCGAGGCTGGATGTTGCAGGCCACCGACGGGCCGCTGGCGTTGTGCGCGCTTGTCACGTAGCCCAGCTCGACCAGGGTGCGGCGCACCATGCCGGGGTAGCGGTCGGTGATCAGCAGGTGGCCCTTCTTCGGCTCGATGGGCAGGCCGGGGCACAGCTCGCCGGCCTGGATGCCGTTGGCCAGCACCACGGCCTTGGCGCTCAGCCACTGGCCGTTGTCGAGGCGCACGCGGGGTTCGTCGATCTCCACCACTTTTGCCTGATGCTGGCGGATCGGTTTCAGCGCCGATTCCAGCAGCCAGGCGGCGGCGCGCGGTGCGTAGAGAATGCCGTCGCCGGTGATCTCCAGCCCGCCGTGCAGGTCGCTGCGCAGCTCGGGTTCTTCCTGCTGCAGCTCGGCGTTGTTCAGTAGTTTGGCGGCGACGCCGTGCTCGCGGAGGACGGCGAACTTGCGTTCCGCTTCGGCCATCTCTTCATCATTGGCGGCCAGCCACATCGTGCCGTTGCTGCGGTAGGCGCACTCGGCGGGCATGTCGTGGCCCCATTCGCGCCAGCGTTGCAGCGAGTAGTTGCTCAGCGCCAGTTCGGCGGCGTTGTCGTCGAGCACCAGCAGGTGGCCCATGCCGACGGCGGTGGCGCCGGGCAGGCGCGCGTCCAGCACCAGCACGTCCAGCCCCCGGCGGGCGAGGGCATGGGCGCAGGCGGCGCCGACTATGCCGGCGCCGATGACGATGATGTCCGCATCGCTCACGGGCGGATGCCCCAGGCAAAGGGGTCGTCCTCTTCCAGCAGCAGGGTCGCCTCGGCACTGATATTGGCGCGGCCACGGATGGTCGGGATGATGCGCCCTTCGGCCGGCTCGCCGGCCCACTCGAAGCGGCCCTCGAACTGGCTGCCGATCACGCTGGCCTGGCGCCAGGCAGCGCCGGCGGCGAGCTTGCCGTCAGCCGCCAGGCACGCCAGCTTGGCGCTGGTGCCGGTGCCGCAGGGCGAGCGGTCGTAGGCCTTGCCAGGGCAGAGCACGTAGTTGCGGCTGTCCGCTTCGGGGTCGTCGGCAAACAGTTCGATATGGTCGATCAGGCCGCCGTCTTCGCCGCGGATGCCCTGGTCTTCCAGCGCCTTCTGTACGGCGACGGTGTACGCGGTCAGCTCATCGAGGTTGTCGCCGGCGACACGCAGGCCGTGATCGGAGATCAGGAAGAACCAGTTGCCGCCCCAGGCGATGTCGCCGTGCACCAGCCCGTGGCCGGGCACTTCTACCGGCACCTGCTTGCGGTAGCGGTAGGAGGGAACGTTGCGCACGCTCACCGAGCGGTCGCCGTGCAGGGTCGCTTCGACGGTGCCCACCGGAGTCTCGATCTTGTGCGTGCCGGGGCCGATGCGCCCCAGGTGCGCCAGCGAGACCACCAGGCCGATGGTGCCGTGGCCGCACATGCCCAGGTAGCCGGTGTTGTTGAAGAAGATCACTCCGGCACAGGCGCTCGGGTCCACCGGTTCGCAGAGCAGCGCGCCGACCAGCACGTCACTGCCGCGCGGCTCCAGCACGGTCGCGGCGCGCCAGCTGTCATGCTGCTCGGCCAGCAGCGCGCGGCGCTCGGCCATGCTGCCCCTGCCCAGATCGGGAAAGCCGTCGAGCACCAGGCGAGTGGGTTCGCCGCCGGTGTGGGAATCGAGAACCTGGATGCGTTTCATGCTGCCCCCTGGGGTGGTCTTGTGATTGACCCTAGGGTGGCGCGGGGCGGGGATTGCAGCTTGAGGGTTTTCCGCCGGACCGATGATGAAATCGGCACAGCGGGGAGTTTCTGCTCAGCTCGGCGTGGGGCGGTTCGGCAGGTGCTCGTAAAGCGTGCGGCAGACGCCGTTGATGTGCTCTTCCAACAGGCGCGCAGCCAGCTCGCCATCGCCGGCACGGCAGGCGTCGAGGATGTCATGGTGCTCGTGGTCGGCGCGCTCCTTGCCGGAGGACAGGCTCATCTGCATGCGCAGGTAGCGCTCCAGCTTGTCGTGGATCGAGCGGATCAGGCCAACCAGGTAGGGACGCTGCGCCGGCTCATAGAGGCAGGCATGCAGTTCCCAGTTCAGTTCTGCCCAGCGGCCGACATCGTCTTCGCCGACGAACTCGGCACAGATGCGCTCGGCGCGCTCGAACGTTTCGGCGGTCATGTTGGGCACGGCGAGCCGGAGTGCCTGCGCCTCGAGGACCACGCGCACCTCGAACATCTGCGCCAGTTCCGGCTCGGAAATCTTCGTCACCAGCGCGCCCTTGTTGCGCTGGAACTCCACCAGGCCTTCGGCTTCCAGGCGCTTGAGCGCTTCGCGCACGGGGATCTTGCTGACGTTGAAGATCTGCGCGATGTCGTCCTGGCGGATCGGCTCGTGCTCCGCCATCTGGCCGGAAATGATCGCTTCGCGCAGGTGCTTGGCGATGGTCTCCGAGGCGGAGGGGACGATACCCAGGTTGGGTGCGTTGCGTAGCGGCACGATGCAGTCCGGTCAGGTGGTTGTTGTCGGATATGGTATACGAAATCCCTGTGATGCAGTGAAGCACCGGCAAGCGGTCATCGCAATGGGCGCATCACGGGATTTGCACACGCAATGCGCGTGCCGGAGGGATCAGTTGCGGCGTTCGACGATATAGCGGGCGAGGGCGCGCAGCGGCTCGGCGTTGTCGCCGAAACCTTCCAGCGCGGCCAGCGCCTGGTCGCGCAGGGCCAGGGCGTAGGCCTTGGCGGCGTCGAGACCGAGCAGAGCGGGGTAGGTCGGCTTGTCGTGGGCCTGATCCTTGCCCTGGGTCTTGCCGAGGGTCGCGGTGTCGCTTTCCACGTCGAGGATGTCGTCCTGCACCTGGAACGCCAGGCCCACGGCCTCGGCATAACGGCGCAGGGCTTCCAGGGACGTGGCGTCGGCGCGGCCGCTGGCCAGGGCGCCCAGCTGCACGCTGGCTTCGATCAGCGCGCCGGTCTTGTGCCGGTGCATGGTCTCCAGCGCCGCCTGGTCGATCTTGCGGCCGACGGATTCCAGATCGATGGCCTGGCCGCCGACCATGCCGGCGGAACCGGCGGCGCGGGTCAGGGCCAGCAGCATGTCCAGACGGGTCTGGGCATCCTGCGGATTGAGTCGGGCGTTACCGATCACCTCGAACGCCAGCGCCTGCAGGCCGTCGCCGGCAAGGATCGCGCAGGCTTCGTCGAAGGCGATGTGGGTGGTCGGCTGGCCGCGGCGCAGGTCGTCGTCGTCCATGGCCGGCAGGTCGTCGTGCACCAGGGAATAGGCGTGGATCAGCTCCACCGCGCAGGCCGCGCCATCGGCGCGTTCGGCATCGCCACCCAGGGCTTCGCAGGCCGCGTAGGCCAGCAGCGGACGCACGCGCTTGCCGCCGTTGACCACGCTGTAGCGCATGGCGGCGTAGATACGGGTGAGTTCTTCACGGGGGGCGACGAAGAGTTTTTCCAGCGCAGCATCGACGCGCGCCGTACAGCGCGCCTGGTACGCGGCGATCATGCGTCTTCGCCTTCCGGATCGAAGGGCGCTTCGCTCAGCTCGCCGTCGCGTTCCAGCAGGATCTGCACCTTCTGCTCCGCCTGGGTCAGCGCCGCCTGGCAGTCGCGGGTCAGGCGGATGCCCTGCTCGAAGGCACCCAGCGAGTCCTCCAGCGACAGCTCGCCGCTTTCCAGGCGCTCCACCAGCGTTTGCAGCTCGGCGAGGGACTGTTCGAAGTCGAGGGAAGCTTTCTTGCGGGCCATGCGGACATCTCGGCGGGGGTATTCGGAAACCTCGCGACACTAGCAGAGACGGGCTTTGCGGGCAAATCTTCGGTCAGTTCGCCGGCGACGGTGCGAGTGCTGCCAGCGGCGCATTCGGCCCTGTTTTCTAGTAGCCGCCGTCGCGGACGCCCTGGTGCTCCGCCACCACTTTCAGCATGCGCAGCGACTCGAAGGGAGCGTCCACCACGAACTGGTTGGCCAGCCACGACGGCACGCTGCCGCCGGGTTCGCCGCGCATTTCGTAGGTGACTTCGGTGAGCTTCGGGCCCTTGGGGACCATCCGCCAGGTGCCGGAGACGCTGGGCACGCGGATGCGGTCCTTCACCGGCGGGATGTAGTCCGGCGCGGCCTGCAGGTGGCGGATCATGCCGCCGTCGGGGGTTTCCTCGGTGCTCACCTTCAGCACCAGGTCGCGCGGGGCGGCGGGCCAGGGGAGTTTGGTGTCGAGGTAGACCCAGATGGCTTCGTCGCTGAACTTGAGCAGGCGCATCTGCGCGCAGGCATACAGCCACGCGCAGGAGACGCGCAGGTTCTCCTGCAGGTGGCCGAGGGTGGAGACGTCGGCCTTCACCAGCGTCACGCCGCGGAAGCTCTTGTAGCGCGAACCGGGCACTTCGCTCAGGTAGACCTGCACGCCGTCCTTGTCCTTGGCCAGCTTCCAGTCTGCCGCCTGCGCCTGGGCAAGCGCGGGGGCAGTCAGCAGCAGGGCGAGCAGCAGGAGCGGCGAGCGTTTCATGACAGCGGACCGGCGGGGGAATAGTCCGATCTTATGCCTGGCCCGTGACAGTGGCGCATTGGCCGGCGAGCGGTCTGGCGCAGGGGGCGCGCCTTCGGGCAAGGGGATGCGCAGTCGGAGATTACTGTAGGGCGACGTCGGTGAACTTGAGGGTCTGGGTTTCGCTGTTCCGGTTGCTGAACACCAGTTTGATGGCCGGGGTGCGGGTCAGTTTGTCGTTCGCGCGCTGGAATGTCAGCGTGGCGCGGGTAGGGACATTGCGGACCAATTGGAACTGCAACCCATAGTAGTCCTCGACCTGCCCGACCCGAATGGTGGCGGGTTGCAGCGGGCCGCCAGTCTCATCGAACAGGCGAGTGGCCCCGTCAAAGCGGAAGTCCCTGTCGACATCCAGGTTGGTCAGTTCGAAGGTGCAGGTCGGCAGGCGGCCGATATTCTCGCAGCCAGACAGCTCGACTCGCACGTTGTCCAGCACCTCCATGCGCTTGCCGAGCAGGTTGGCGCCTTCGTTTTCCACGATCTTCGATTGTACCTTGGCGAACTCGAAGGAGGGCTTGGCGTACTCGGTGCCCAGAATGAAGAAGATCGCCGACAGTCCAGTGATGAGCAGGAATTGCATCGAGCCGCGCAGCATTGCCGGCAGGTTGCGCATCTGCCAGCTGATCGACAATGCGCCCAGAACGGTGAAAGTGCTTACCAGAAGCACGACGTTCTTCCAGTTGATGAAGCTGAATCCGAAGACGCTGGGGTCGGGCACCACGTAGGTGATCAACGCCCACATCAGGCCGAGGACGACCCCCAGACCTGTCATGACCCGAGCGACCAGCGAGGCGACCTTGCTGGCGGGGGCCGGCGCGACGGGGGCGTTGGGGAGGGGAAGATCCTGCTGCGTCATGATGGGCTCCATTTCCATTCTTCGGGTCCTGTCCAGGTTCCCTTGCGGCAAAAGCTCGAAACCGGGGCTGCCGCAGTGGCGGCGTGATTGGTGGCGGGTGGCCATTATCCAGTTGGGGGCGGATTGGTAAAGACTTGCCTGTCATTGCAAGGGGCGGACAAGTGCCGGGCGCGGTAGATCGCTCGAGTGCCGTGGCGGCGAAGGAAGCTGCTGGTGCAGTAGCATGCGCGGCTGGCAGGAGGGGCGGGCAAATCGCAGGCATTAAAAAAGCCGGCTTGTGGCCGGCTTTCAGGGGGTGGTCCAACCTTACTTCTGGTAGGGCGGACCGCCTTGATTCTGTGGCAGCGCAGCGAGCTGCGTGCGGGGGGCGAAGATGGTAGCAAAGTCGGGACGAAAAGCCTAATCCCGGTCATGAAAAAGCCCCGCCTGGGCGGGGCTCTTCACGGCGCGGTCACCCGCGCCACCATCACTTGGCCTGGAAGGCAGCGACGGCCTTGTTGATGTAGTCGTGAGCCTGGGCAGTGTCGCCCCAGCCTTCGACCTTCACCCACTTGCCCTTCTCGAGATCCTTGTAGTTCTCGAAGAAGTGCTTGATCTGCTCCAGCAGCAGGGCCGGCAGGTCGGTGTATTCCTTCACGTCGTGGTACAGCACGCTCAGCTTGTCGTGCGGTACGGCGATCAGCTTGGCGTCGCCGCCGGCTTCGTCGCTCATGTTCAGCACGCCAACCGGACGGGCGCGGATCACGGAGCCCGGAGCGACCGGGTACGGGGTCACGACGAGCACGTCCAGGGGGTCACCGTCGTCGGCCAGGGTGTTCGGGATGAAGCCGTAGTTGGCCGGGTAGAACATCGGGGTGGCCATGAAACGGTCGACGAACAGGCAGTCGGTGTCCTTGTCGATTTCGTACTTGATCGGCGCGTGGTTGGCCGGGATCTCGATGGCGACGTAAATGTCGTTCGGCAGGTCTTTGCCAGCCGGGATGCTGCTGTAGCTCATGGACGACTCCAGATAGTGGTCGGGCCGAAAAAGTGCGGCGGATTATAGGCAGATTGCCGTGTCCAAGCCACAGACATCGCCTAGTGCGCCTGAGTTTCCTGATATTCGGGGTGATCGGCCTGAAGCTTGTGCAGGCGCGAGAGCGGATCTTGCCGGTAGAACAGCGAAAGCTGTTCATAGACTTTGGGATAGGCCGCCCAAAGGAGGTCCGGAGCGGTAAAGAAGTACTCGCTGGTGACGGCAAAGAACTCGGCCGGATTCTCCGCCGCGTACGGGTCGATGGCGGTGTGCGCCTGCGGGTTGTGGTCGAGCTGGCGGTTCAGGTCGTCGTAGGCGGCCTGCATGGCGGCGGCCCAGTCGGCGACACGCATGTCGCGGTGCAGCGGTGGCATGCCGTTGGCATCGCCATTGAGCATGTCGAGCTTGTGCGCCAGTTCGTGGATCACCAGGTTGTAGGCTTCCCAGCCACCGCCGCTTTCCACGCCGGGCCAGGCAAGGATCACCGGGCCCTGCAGCGAGGTTTCGCCGGCGCGCTCGTCGTCGAATTCGTGCATGACGCCCGCCGGGTCGCGGTGCTTCTGCGGGCTGACGAAGTCGTCGGGATAGAGGACCAGCTCATGGAAGCCGCCGTACCAGTTCAGGTCCGGCAGGTGCAGCAGCGGCAGCTCGGCCTGGGTGGCCAGCAGCAGGCGGCGGTAGTCGTCCAGCTCGATGCCCGGCAGCGGCGAGAGGCGCTTGTCGCGCAGGAACAGCAGCGCCCGCTCGCCGAGCCGGTGCAGTTCCTCTTCGCTCAGGCCGTCGAGGATCGGCAGGTGGCGGCGCACCTGCGCCCACAGCTGTGCATCGAGCGGATAGCGGGCGAGGAAGCGCCGGCGGCGCCAGGCGCTGAAGGACCACATGGGCGGGTCAGTGCTCGCCGGGCTGGGCCTTGGCGGCGGGGCGCATCTTGTGGCGGATGAAGCCGATCAGCATGGGCACCAGCGAGAAGGCGATGATGGCGATGATCATCACCGAGAGGTTCTGCTTGATGAACGGCACGTTGCCGAAGAAGAAGCCCAGGGTCACCAGGCCGCCGACCCAGGCGATGCTGCCGGCCACGCTGAAGAACAGGAAGCGCGCGTAGGGCATGTAGGCCATGCCGGCGACGAAGGGCGCGAAGGTGCGCACGATGGGCAGGAAGCGCGCCAGGGTCACGGTCTTGCCGCCATGGCGTTCGTAGAAGGCGTGGGTCTGGTCCAGGTAGTCGCGGCGGAAGACCTTCGACTTCGGGTTGCTGAACAGGCGTTTGCCCAGGGTTCGTCCGATCACGTAGTTGGTGCTGTCGCCGGTGATGGCTGCGACCAGCAACAGGCCGCCAAGCAGCCAGGGGTCCATGCCGCCAGCGGCGCAGATGGCGCCAGCAATGAACAGCAGGGAGTCGCCCGGCAGAAAGGGCGTCACCACCAGGCCGGTCTCGCAGAAGATCACCAGGAAGAGGATGGCGTAGATCCAGGTGCCATAGTTGGCTACCGCCAGCGACAGGTAGGTGTCGAGGTGGAGAATCAGGTCGATCGGGTTGAATTCCATGAGAAGCCTGTCTGACAACAAGGTGAACGGCCGGGCCGCCCATTATAAGGCGCGGCCGGGCTGCCGGGGGCGCGCTCCGTCGAGTCCTGCGACGAAGGTCCGCGGGAGGATATTACAGCTTCTGCGTGAAAATCCTGTCGCTGTGAGCGCGGCAACGCTTTGTGACAAATGCCGGGGCAGTGCCGGATGGGCGCTTCAGAGCAGGCTTGCCTGCCAGCTCAGCAGGTCCGTTGTCGCCCTGGGCGTCAAGGCGGCGCCGTGCTGATCGCTGGTCGCCGGCACCTGCTCGGCCAGCGGATGCGCGGCGACTTCGCGGGTGTTCATCGCGCTTTCCAGACGGGCCTCGGCGATCAGCTGCTGAAGACGACCGCTGCGGCGCAGGGTGCGCAGGCCGCGGTCGAGGCTGGCAGCCAGGGCCTCGCCTTCGGCGCGCTTCTTTGGCACCAGCACGTAGAGCGGCTTGACCTCCAGCGGCGGGTCGACGAACTCCAGTTGTTCACGCAGCGCCGGGGCGTTCTGGCTGAGCAGCTGGTAGCCGGTATAGCGGTCCACCACGGCCAGGTCGATGCGCCCGCGCAGGAGTTTTTCCAGGTTCTGCCAGTCGCTGCTGACTACGTCCTTGTTGAGGAAGTCGGCGGCGTCGAATCGCTCCTGATTGACGTAGCCGCGCACCACGCCGATGCGGTACGGGCGCAGTGTGTCGAGGTCGCGTGGGTTGATCGGCAGGGCGCGGTCGCGGCGGCGGAAGAAGCCGAGCTGGGAGTCCAGCAGCGGCATCGAGGTGTAGAAGTCCTGGCTGCGGTCCGGTGACAGGTAGGCCGGCATCAGTGCGTCGAAGCGGCCTTCGCGGGTTTCGTTGAGGGCCCGTTGCCAGGGCAGGAAGACCAGCTCGGCCTTGTCGCCGTTGAGCGCCAGGGCTTCGTTCAGGATGCGGCTGGCCAGCCCGTTGCCCGGCAGGTCGCTGCCGACGTAGGGCGCCCACTCGAGAGTGGCGACGCGCAGGGTCTGGGCCTGGGCGTTGGCGCCCAGGATGGCGAGACAGAGACAGGCGGTGCGCAGAACAAGCAGGGAAATACGCATGGGATCCCTTCATGCGGAGGCCGCGGTGATTCCGCTGATTGCACTCTAATGCGCCGGGCCCGCCGATGCCAGCGGGCCGCCCCGCACTTTGGAGCAGGGCCTCAGTTGAGGTCGTCGCTGATCGGCAGGATGTAGTTCTTGAACTCGCTGTCCTCGCGGAAGCCGATGGATTCGTAGACCTTCTGTGCCACTTCGTTGTTGACGCTGGTGGACACGCGCATGCGCACGGCCTGGGTTTCGCGGGCCATCTGCCGGGCGGTCTGCAGCAGGTGGTCGGCGACCAGCTGGCGGCGAGCCTCTTCGGCGACGTAGATGTCGTTGAGGATCCACACGCGCTTGAGCGACAGCGAGGAGTAGCTCGGGTAGAGCTGACAGAAGCCCATCAGCTTGCTGTCGTCGTCATCCGGCAAGGCCAGGTAGATCACCGATTCCTTGCGGCGCAGGCGCTTCTCCAGAAACTTTCGCGAGGACTCGGGGTAGGGGAGCATGCCGTAGAACTCGCGGTATTTGACGAACAGCGGAGCGAGCAGATCGAGGTGGTCGAGCGTGGCTTGCACGATGCGCATAAGCGGGCCTCGGCGGGAGGTGAGTGGGCTGGTATGGCAATGCAGGGGCTATGCCAGTGGATAGCCATTGGTCCGATGCTGCACCAGAATTTGTTGAAAGCGCAATCCAAGCGAGCGTTTGATCAACGCCAGCAGCTGTCGACGCTTCCTGCACTCACGCCGCGGGTGCCTCGCTCGTCCAGGGTGAAGTCGCCGCAGTCCGGGTCGCCCGCCTGCGTGCCCCGTCGCAGGGCAGTCAGGCGATAGCGGCGGGTGTCGCCCTGGGGATGCTCAGTGGCCAGTTCGTACAGCTGGTGTGTCGAGAGGCGCTTGCCGTCCGCCGAGAGCGGGTAGGTGAACGCCAGCTTCGTGGGATCGTCGGTGTACTTGCTGTATTGCGCCAGGTAGCGCTCCTGTTGGGCTGCGGCATCGCGCAGCAGGGTCTGCGCTTCGCTGCGGTTGGCCCGCAGGATGAACTGGCGGTAGCTGGGAATGGCGATACCGGCGAGCAGGGCCAGGATGGAAACCACCACCATCAGTTCGACCAGGGTGAATCCGCCAACTTTCGTGAAGTGCGGCACAGGTACCGAAGGCAGGGCTCTCATGGGTAACTCACGGGCAGGTTGTAGTTCATGATCCGCCAGTTGAAGCGGCCCTGATTCACCGGGTTGAACAGCTGCACGGGGAGACGGTTTCCATCCGGGGTGTAAAGGCTGTCGCCGATGCGGGTCACCGGTCCGTCGATGCGCATGCCGCTGGCGGCCTCGCTGAAGGAGCCGTCGCCCACCAGGTCGAACACGTTGAAGTCCAGCGCGCCGCCGGTCTTCGGGTTCACTGCCAGCAGCCAGTAGGTGATGCCCGCGCTGCAGGGGTCGGCGTTGGGTTGGCCGACGGTGACGAACAGCACGTCGCCGAGCATGAAGGGCTGGTCGAGGACCCTCTCGCCATCGGCCAGGTCGAAGTACCAGCCACGGATTCCAACGCCGCGCTTGCCACTGCTGTCCCAGGCCACGGGGGTGCTGCTCAGTTGGCGGACCTCGGTGGTGCCGGCGCTGTGGGTGACGGTTTCCCGGGTCAGTGTCTGGGCCTGCAGATCGGAAAGTTTGTTCAGCGCAGTAGGTGCGCCGGCTCCGTCGACGTGGGCGAGGTAATCGGTCTGGTCCCAGAAACCGTACAGGGACTGGCGGCTGACGGCGCCTTCCTTGTCGCCCCCCTCGAAGTACTTGCCGGTGCCGGCGATCACCAGCTGCCCGCCGCGTGGGTGCTGGGTGACCTCGCCGGCGGCGCTCAGCGGCTGGCTGCGGCTGGCAGGGATGCTGGCAAGCACGCTGGAGGCGACGTCGAGACCGGCCTGCCGGTAGAGCTGGCCCTGCAGGCTGCCGTAGTAGCGCTGGGCGAGTTCGCCGGGACTGTCGGCGCGGGTCCAGGCGACCGTGCTGCCGACTTCGCCGTCGCCAGTGGCGGACTGGCTGGCAGCGCTGATGAGTCCATCCTCCAGGCGGATCGACAGTGAGTAGCCCTTGGCGGTGTCGTAGCCGTTTCCGCTGAGCACATAGGCAACCCCGTCGGAGATGGAGATCACCGGCCGATCGAGTATGTAGCCGAAGTCGATGTCCTTGCCGTTCTCGCTGCTGGCGCTGCCTGCGTACTCCCAGAGCAGGCGGGGCTGGTCGGCGTTGGTGATGTCCAGGGCGAACAGGCCGCGCCCGCCGCGTCCGGGCGCCATGACCAGCACGGTGTGCCAGCTGCCATCGAAATGCACATCGCGGGTGACCGCGCTGCCGTCGACGTAGAAGCGGTGCAGGCTGTTGGTGTTTTCCTCCTCCGAGCGCGCGGCGTAGCGGGTGTCGGAGAGGTAGTTGAGCTGTCCGTACACGGCGGCGGGAATGAAGGCCCAGCGTTCCCGGCCGGTCTCGTCGAAGGCGTGCAGCATGCCGTCGTTGGCGCCGACGTAGAGACGACTCTCACGAGCGGCATTGGCCTGCCGGAAGGCGTCGTAGCCGGTCGCACCGGCGGCCTTCTCCAGGTAATAGGTGACGGCGGACGGTGGGCCGACGACCACGGGCGAGGAGTAGATGATGTCGCCCAGCAGATGGTTGCGGGCGCGGAAGGTGTCGCCTTCGTCACTGCGATCCCCACGTAGCCAGGCGACGCGTTTCTCTCCCAGGTGGTCCTCACGCTGGGTACCCGGAGTGCGGTTGAGCAGCTGTTGCTGCTGGGCTGCGAGGTTGCCCCAGGTGAAGGACTGCAGGTGGCCATTGGCGCTGTCCGGTGCGGTGTTGGTGTAGATGCTGCGGCTGGCCGGTGAGCGCTGGTTGAGCTGGTTGCGGAACGACAACGCGGAGTTCGCCTGGGTATTGCCCTGGGCGTCCAGGCGGTACTGCAGGAGGTCGCCGCTCCAGTCGGTGGGTTGGTAGCTGGCGCGATAGAGGTGGGTGTCGGTGCTCAGCGAGGTGGAGCTGGCGCCGGCGGCGGCCACCGCCAGCTGGTTGCTGGAGATGCTGCTGACGATGGCCTGGAAGGCCTTCACCAGTTCGCTGGTGGAGTCGGCGCTGAAGAACTCGCCGCGGGAGTTCAGCGCGCCGTGCCAGAGCGCAGCCACCTTGCCTTCGTTGGCGGTGACGGTCATGCCGTCGAGGCTGGTGCTGGCGCTTGGATTCGGCCAGCTCCGGGTGCCATCGAGCAGTTGCCGATAGGAGCCGGAATAGGTGTCGCCGTCCCACTGCAGGTACTTCAGCGTCGGGCCGAGCCCCAGGCCGACGGTGTAGGTGGTGATGTGCTGCCAGGTGGCCGGGTCGTTCTTCGGGTTCCAGTAGTCGTTGCCGTCGCGAAAGCGCGGTGGAACCTTGTTGTCCAGGTCGGTGCGGGCATCGGTGGCCCAGCCGAGAAAGATGTTGTCGGCCAGGGTGTTCGACCATTTGTCCTGGTAGGGCGCCGTCGCGGCGAAGGCGGTGCCATCGGGCAGGGTTCGCGCGGTGCCGTCGGCATTGCTGCCGCCGGAGCCGTCGCCGAAACCATCGGTCATCAGCAGGTGGTAGCTGGGCCGGCAGGCGTACTCGGTCTTCACGTCGCGGGGGCTGCCCGGCGCGCGGGCATAGGGGTTATAGGCGGTGGTATTGCCCAGGTAGTTGTTGACCCGGTTCTGCGCCGTCCCCAGGGGCGTGCCGCCGCTGGCGGCGAGGCGGCTGGTGAAGTTGAAGAAGTCTGCCTTGTGCTGGCCGGCGAAGGCCGCGAGGGTCTGGTTGCCGCAGGCCGTGGAGTTCATGTTGAAGTTGGTGTTGTAGCAGCTGTTCAGCGCCTGCCAGGTCACCCGGATGTGCTCGGGCAGGTCGAACAGCGCCAGGTTGGCGGCGGTACGCGTGGCGAGTTGGCGGGTACGGTAGAAGGAAAACCAGTTGGCGTAGTTCTGCTTCTCCTCCGCCGTGCTGACCCAGTGCGGGGTGAAGCAGGTGCGGGTGCAGGCGCTGGCGCTGGTGAACGAGGAGTCCGCCGCGCAGTTCTGCACGGCACTGAGGCTGCTGGTGGCCACATTGCGCGCGTGCGGGCAGGACGCGTTGAACTGGTAGTAGTGGGCGTAGCGCTGGTAGCTGTCGGTGCTGTTGACCGCCTGGGTCGCGTTCTGGCTGTAGCCGTTGCCGGTATTGCGGTTCAGGTCGACGGTGCCGGTCTGGATGGTGAGAAAGCCGTCGTAGTAAGCCTTGTCGAAGCTGGTGACGTAGCGCTCGCTGACGATCCGGCCGCCGCTGAAGGTGACCTTCCACGGCGCCTCGTAGGTGATGTCCGGGTTGTAGTACATCGGGTTGTAGGCGGTGGAACGGTTGGCGATGCTGTAGGAACTCATGCCATCCGGGGTGTAGGCGCTGGTCATGCTGCCGGAGTCGTCGAGGGTGACGATCAGGTTGGGCGAGACGCCTTCCACCAGGAACAGCGGCGCCTGGCTCGGGGCTGCGGCGTGCGCACCCGTGCAGGTGAGCAGAATCGCCAGGCCGGCCAGCGCGGCGAGGCGGGGTGGCGAGTGGAGCTGGTCAGCGCTGGACACGGGCGTACTCCTGTAGTCGGACCAGGGCCTGGTCGGTGATGCCGGTGGAAAGGGCATTCATCTGCAGCAGCAAGGTGCCGTTGCCCGCCAGGCAGTCGGCCATGGCACTGGAGGAGCGGCTCTCGCATTGCGCAGCGACGTACCAGCGCGGTGCGCTGCTCAGTTCCGCCAATTGGTCGGGGTTGGCCAGGTCGTTGCCTCGGTAGGTGCGCGCCCGTGGCAGCAGTGCGCTGCTGGCGGCATTGTCCGGCTCGAGCCAGAGTCGGTCGCACAGCAGTACCTGTTGCTGGTTCTGCGCGGTGCTGATGCAGGTGTCGGCCTCGCCCACGGCCATCGACGAGCTGTAGCGGGTCCGGTCCAGGGCTTCGCTGATCGCCGAATCGGCGCCGCCCAGCGCCGCCTGGTAGTCCCTCGTCTCGGCCAGGCTGTTGTCCAGCAGCAAGCCGCTGCGCAGGTTGCCCAGGGTCAGGATGCTCAGCGCCAGCAGCATGAGCAGGGCGATCAGCAGGGTCTGGCCGCGTTGCCGGTTCATGGCTGGTTCCTCAGGTAGAGCGTCTGCGCGAAGGCGCTGCACAGGCCGCGCGCGCCGGTATTTTTCGTCGCCGCGGGGTTCAGCGGGTCCTGGTAGGTGCAGTTTTCCGGCAGCAATGCGCGGGTGGAGGTGAGCACCAGGCCGGCGCGGAGCTGGTTGGTCGAGCCGACTGCGAACATCAGGTCGTGGATGCCGCTGGCAAGGGCGACCTCGCCGGCGGACAAGGCGTTGTTGGTCTTGCACAGCAGCTCGCCGTCGGCCAGTCGCAGGTGGCTGACCAATACCTGCGGATTGCCCGCGTCGTCATCGCTGTAGAGCGCGGCGCCGGTGCAGTCCTGGTGTACCTGCGCATCGCTGCGCTGAGGACGCTGGTAGCGCAGGCACAGGCCACGCCCGCCTGCATCCAGGCTGGCGACCTTGCCGGCGCCGAAGATGCAGCCGGTGGCTGTGTCGGTCAGCGCCGGGAAGGGCCCCTCGCGATCGATGACGAAGTCGTACTGCTGCTCATCGGCCTGGGTGGCGTGGCGCACCCAGGCGCTGTAGCCGGCATACCCGCTCTCGCGCTGCAACAGGTCGAGGATGAAACGGGCATTGGCCTGGTTCTGCTGCTGGGCGTGATTGAAGGCGGCGTGATCGCTGCCCGACAGGTAGATCTGCAGCACGCCCAGCAGCACCATCACACCCAGCGCAATGGCGACCATCAGCTCGATCAGGGACAGGCCGGTCTGGCGATGCGGGCTCATGGCTGGAAACTCAGTCGGTAGCGCTCGACGCCGCCGGCATCACTGCCGGAAAGGCAGGCCGCATCGTCATCGTCAGCGGTGGTCGGGCTGCCGGCCTGGCAATTGCGGCTGTGCCAGGCCAGCTGGATCAGCAGCAGCGGCTGGCGCGAACCGGCGTCGCAGACCTTGCCGTCACTGCTGGGGCAGATGAAGGTGGCGTCGCTCAGCAGCGCATCGTCGGTGTTGAGCTTCAGGCGCAACTGTTCGACCCAGCAGGCCAGTTCGCGCCGGGCCCGGTCCGCCTTGCCCAGGCCGCTGGTGGCGCAGCTCTGGCCGCTGCCGAGACTGGGAAAGCTGCTGCCGGCCGGAACCAGGTAGGCCGCGTCGGTACTGAGCTTGCCCTTGCTGACCAGCGCCTCGCGATTGGCCTGGATGCTGCGGGCGAGGTCTGCGGCCAGCAGGAGGGCGTTCTGCCGCTGCTGGCTGTCGTGGCTGTAGGCGATGCTGCGGCTCTGCAGGGCCAGCAGGCCGAGCAGGGCGACGCTGGTGAGCATCACCGCCACCATGACCTCGATCAGATAGAAGCCCCGCTGAACCGCACGGGATCGGCGCGTCAGTCGCATGGAGCCACCGCTCCGCCGCGCTGCAGGCAGACCTTGCTCGAATAGCTGCCTGCGGTCAGGGTGAAGACTCGCGGGAAGCTGCCGCTGGCGCTGCTTGTGGCGATGCCGTTGCCGTCGAACTCCAGTGGTCCCGCCTGTTCCTGGGTGATGAGCACCGCGCCGGAATCGTCGAGCCGGGTCCTGCGCAACTCGATCTCCCGATGGCCCTCCAGATCGCCGCCGCGCATTCGACCGATGCTCAGTTCGGAGGTCCAGTCTCCGCTGCTCTGCGGAGTCACTCGCACCGGCTGCTGGCCGATCTGCGCCTGGGCGCGGGCGTATTGAAGCACCGCGACCAATTGCTTGCCGGTGCTCTGGGCACGGTTGCGATTGATCAGCAGGTCGAAGGAGGGCACCGCGATGCCCAGCAGGATCGCCAGGATCGCGATGGTCACCATCGCTTCGATCAGGGTGAAGCCACGCTGAACAGGCAGGGGGCTGACCGGAGCGTGCAACTGAGTGTTGGGTGAATCCATCGTCTCGCCATCGTCATGAAGCGCCGTGCGCGGGCGCTTCCTTTCGTGCGCTGGGCACGGTCCTTGATGGCGTGGTTTTTATCGCGACGGGTGGCGAGGGTGATTTAAGACGATTCTTAAAGACGGCGGCCCGCTGCGCGGCATGTGGTCGCGTTCACGCTGCGGGCGATGCAGGGCTGCCCGCCTCAGCCACCGACAAGAAAGTTGCCAGACCTGCCGGCGCTCTCGCCCTCCAATGCGGGGAGTTCCGCCTCGTCCTTCAGGTTCACCCCCGACAGCTGCCGGCGGCAGGCTTCGCGCATCAGGTAGAGCAGGCGGTGGGTGGCGAGGCCGTAGCTGAGGCCTTCCAGGCGCACGTTGGAGATGCAGTTGCGGTAGGCATCATTCAGCCCGACCTTCGGCGCCCAGGTGAAGTACAGGCCCAGGCTGTCGGGCGAGGACAGGCCGGGGCGCTCGCCGATCAGGATCACCACCATCTTCGCCCGCAGCAGCTCGGCGACTTCGTCGGCCACGGCGACCCGGCCCTGTTGCACCAGCGCGACCGGCGACAGGCTCCAGCCTTCATTGCGCGCCTGCTCCTCCATACGCTGGAGGAAGGGCAGGCTGTGACGCTGCACGGCCAGCGACGAGAGACCGTCGGCGATCACCACGGCGAGGTCGTAGCCCTGGGGATGGCGGTCGGCGTGGCGGCGCAGGATGTCCGCCGATTCCTCGTTCAGCCGGCGGCCCAGGTCGGGGCGTTGCAGGTAGGTGTCGCGGTCGGCGGCGGCGCTGTGCAGCAGCAGGGTGTCGCGGCCGCGCTCGGCCAGTTGCGCGGCCAGGCCATCGCGGTCGAAGGGCAGGTGCACGGCGTCGCGCGCCTGGGCGTGGGCGAACTGGAAGTCCAGTTGCGCGCCAGTAGGCAGGCTGGTGCCGGCGCGGCCCAGGGCTATGCGCGCGGAGGTCAGGCGGCGCAGTTCCTGCCAGGGGTTGGGGGTGAAGCTGTCGCTCATCGAAGACTCCTCAACTCAGGACAGCTGCGCGAGCGCGTGGCGGAAGGCGCCGGGGAGCTGGCTGGCCATGTGTACGCGGCCGTCCTGCTGGCGGAGGATTTCCATGCGCGCAAGCCATGCCTCGAATTCCGGTGCCGGCCGCAGACCCAGCGTCTGGCGCGCGTAGAGTGCGTCGTGGAAGGAGGTGGTCTGGTAGTTGAGCATCACATCGTCGGAGCCGGGGATGCCCATGATGAAATTGATGCCGGCCACGCCCAGCAGGGTCAGGAGCATGTCCATGTCGTCCTGGTCGGCTTCGGCGTGGTTGGTGTAGCAGATGTCGCAACCCATGGGCACGCCGAGCAGCTTGGCGCAGAAGTGGTCTTCCAGCCCGGCGCGGATGATCTGCTTGCCGTTGTACAGGTACTCCGGGCCGATGAAGCCGACCACGGTGTTCACCAGGAACGGCTTGAAGTGCCGCGCCACCGCGTAGGCGCGGGTCTCGCAGGTCTGCTGGTCGACGCCGTGGTGGGCGTTGGCCGACAGCGCGCTGCCCTGGCCGGTCTCGAAGTACATCAGGTTGTCCCCCAGCGTGCCGCGTTTCTGCGACAGACCGGCCTCGTAGCCTTCCTGGAGGATCGACAGGCTCACGCCGAAGCTGGCGTTTGCCGCTTCGGTGCCGGCGATGGACTGGAACACCAGGTCCAGCGGCGCGCCCCGGTTGATTGCCTCGATGGAGCTGGTGACGTGGGTGAGCACGCAGGACTGGGTGGGAATCTCGTAGCGCTGGATGATCGCGTCGAGCATCTCCAGCAGGGTGCAGATCGACTGCAGGCTGTCGGTGGCCGGGTTGATGCCGAGCATGGCGTCGCCGTTGCCGTAGAGCAGGCCGTCGAGCACGCTGGCGGCGATGCCGGCGGGATCGTCCGTCGGGTGGTTGGGCTGCAGCCTTGTGGACATGCGCCCGCGCAGCCCCATGGTGTTGCGGAAGCGGGTGACCACGCGGATTTTCTGCGCGACCAGCACCAGGTCCTGCACTCGCATGATCTTCGATACCGCGGCTGCCATTTCCGGTGTCAGCCCGGGCGCCAGGGCGCGCAGGCTGGCTTCGTCGGCGGCATCGCCGAGCAGCCAGTCGCGCAGGCCGCCCACCGTGAGGTGGCTGACCGGCGCGAAGGCTTGGCGGTCGTGGCTGTCGATGATCAGCCGGGTGACTTCGTCACTCTCGTAGGGAATCAGCGCCTCGTCGAGGAAGTGCTTGAGCGGGATGTCGGCCAGCGCCATCTGCGCGGCGACGCGCTCGGCGTCGCTGCCGGCGGCGACCCCGGCGAGGCGGTCGCCGGAGCGCGCCGGGCTGGCCTTGGCCATCACCTCGCGGAGGCTGTCGAAGCGCCAGGTCTGGCCACCGACGCTGTGGACGAATCCGGACATGGCGCTACTCCTCAGCCCTGGCTGGCGAACGATGCGTCAGTGCCGCGATTGAGGCTGATGACGATGCTGCAGATGGAGCAGCCGCCGATCATCAGCACCAGGAACACCGAGGCGATGACGCTGTTGAACCAGAGCATGGCGGCCAGGCAGACCAGCGCCAGGACCAGCGCGATGGCCGGCACCACCGGGTAGCCCGGTGCGCGGAAGCTGCGCTCCAGGTCCGGCTCGCTGCGGCGCAGCTTGAACAGGCTGAACATGCTCATGATGTACATGACGATGGCGCCGAACACGCTCATGGTGATCATCGCCGCGGTCAGGGTCATGCCTTGCAGGCTGATCAGGCCGTCACTGAATATCGCCGCGATGCCCACGGCGCCGCCGGCGAGGATGGCGCGGTGCGGGGTCTGGAAGCGCGACAGCTTGGCCAGGCTGCGCGGCAGGAAGCCGGCGCGGGCGAGGGCGAAGAACTGCCGCGAGTAACCCAGGATGATGCCGTGGAAGCTCGCCACCAGGCCGAACAGGCCGATCCACACCAGCATGTGCATCCAGGTGGAGTTGTTGCCCACCACGGCTTTCATCGCCTGCGGCAGCGGGTCGTTGATGTTCGACAGGGCGCGCCAGTCACCCACGCCGCCGGCGAAGATCATCACGCCGATGGCCAGGGTCACCAGGGTCAGGATGCCGGCGATGTAGGCGCGCGGGATGGTGCGTTTGGGGTCTTTCGCCTCCTCGGCCGCCATGGCCGCGCCCTCGATGGCGAGGAAGAACCAGATGGCGAAGGGGATCGCGGCGAAGATGCCGGCCATGGCGGTGGAGCCGAACACATCCGAGCCGGCCCAGCCGTTGAGCACGAAGTTGCTGAAGCTGAAACCCGGCGCGACCACGCCCATAAATACCAGCAACTCGGCCACTGCCAGCACCGTCACCACCAGTTCGAAGGTGGCGGCGATGCTCACGCCGAGGATGTTCAGGGTCATGAAGATGAAGTAGGCGCCGGTGGCCGCCCACTTCGGATCGAGGCCGGGGAACTGCACGTTGAGGTAGGCGCCGATGGCCATGGCGATGGCCGGCGGGGCGAAGACGAATTCGATCAGGGTGGCGATGCCGGCGATCATCCCGCCGGTCTTGCCGAACGCCCGCAGGCTGTAGGCGAAGGGCCCGCCGGCGTGGGGGATGGCGGTGGTCAGTTCGGTGTAGCTGAAGATGAAGCAGGTGTACATCACCGCGACGATCAACGTGGTGACGAGGAAGCCCAGGGTCCCGGCGGCGGCCCAGCCGTAGCTCCAGCCGAAGTACTCGCCGGAGATCACCAGGCCCACGGCGAGCCCCCAGAGGTGCAGGGTGCCAAGCGTTGGTTTGAGTTGTGATGCGCTCATTGTTGTTATTCCTCTTCCGCAAGGGATAGGCCGCAAGTGGGGCGGGTCGCAGGGGCGTGGACGGATACCTGAGGCTCGATGGTAGTGGCGCACTGCCGCGCAAGACTTGACCGCTGGAACCGGCTTTCGCCGTGCAGGGTCAACTGGTTGTTACCCATCGCCCCATCGTGTGCGCGGTGCTCGCTTCTGGTGCCGGAAATCGCCTGTCTGCCCCGCGCTGTGGCAGCTGCAGGCCAGGCGTGGCGCCGTGTCGGGGTTGTTGGTAACGGATCGGCGAGGCACGGGATTTGCTTTGTTTTCTCGTTCCCTGTTCCCGCGTGCGACGTGCCCCGAGCACCTCATAACAAGATCGGTAACCGACATGAGCCAGCCTCTGTTTTCCCCGTCCGGCCTGAGCCTGCCCCTGGCCAGCAACATCGGCGTGCTGTCCGCTGCCGCCAGCGGCCTGGGTCGCTTCATCGGCGACCAGGGCGGCGACATCGATCGCGTCTTCGGCCGCGCCGGTATCGATCCCGAGCGCCTGCTGCATCCGACCCTGAGCCTGGCGCTGACCAACTACTGCCAGGTGCTGGAAGAGGCCGCGCGACAGTCGGGCTGCGACAACTTCGGGCTGCGCTACGGCGAGCAGTTCCGCCCCCGTGAGCTGGGCCTGCTGGGCTACGTCGGGCTGTGTTCGGAGACGTTGGAAGAGGCGCTGAAGAACTTCGCCGCCGCTTTCCCCTATCACCAGCACGACACCCTGATCCGCCTGGTGGATTGCGGGGAGTGCTATCGCTTCGACTACCAGGTTCGCCACGGCGCGATCCTTGACCGCCGCCAGGACGCCGAGCTGACCTTGGGCATGGCGCTGAACCTGATGCGCCACGCGCTCGGCTCCGAGTGGGCGCCGCGCGCGGTGAGCTTCGAGCACGCGCGTCCAGAAGGCTGGCAGGAACATGGCCGGGTGTTCGATGCGCCGGTGCTGTTCCAGCGCGGCTGCAATTCGATGCTGATTCCCAAGCGCGACCTCTACGGGCGGCAGATGCCCGAGCGCGACGCCAACTTGCTGTTCCTGGTGCAGGACGTCATCCGTCGGCTGGGCGAGCAGGGCGGTGCGCCCAATCTGGTGGAGGACGCCGGCACGCAGATTCGCCTGGCGCTGGCGGATGGCGAGCCGTCGCTGGAGATCATTGCCGAGCAGCTGGAGCTCACTACCGCCGGCCTGCAGCGGCGCCTGCGCGAGGCCGGGCTGAGTTTCAGCCAACTCGTGGAAAACACCCGCCGTGAGCTGGCGCTGCACTACCTGCGCCAGCCGCAGCGGCCGATCTCCGAGTTGGCGCCGCTGCTGGGGTATTCCGAGACCAGTGCGTTCTCCCGCGCCTTCCGCCGGTGGTTCGGGGTGAGCCCTCGGCAGTGGCGTAGCGACGCGCATTGACCAGTTCTTCGTGGGGCGCCGGCTATGCCGGCTGCCTGCATGCGGATCGCGGGCGTGGCCCGCTCCTACAGGTTCGCGATGACTTTCCCGCTGGCATAAAAAAGCGCGGCCCGTGGGCCGCGCAAAAGATCGATTCGGGGGAGACCGCCCGGCTCGTGCCGGGCGGATGACTCAGGAAAAACTCAGAAGAAGCCCAGCGGGTTGATGTCGTAGCTCACCAGCAGGTTCTTGGTCTGCTGGTAGTGGTCGAGCATCATCTTGTGGGTCTCGCGGCCCACGCCGGATTTCTTGTAGCCACCGAAGGCGGCATGCGCCGGATACAGGTGGTAGCAGTTGGTCCACACGCGGCCAGCCTTGATGCCACGGCCCATGCGGTACGCACGGTTGATGTCGCGGGTCCAGACGCCCGCGCCCAGGCCGTACTCGGTGTCGTTGGCGATCGCCAGCGCTTCGGCTTCATCCTTGAAGGTGGTGACGCCCACCACCGGCCCGAAGATTTCCTCCTGGAACACGCGCATCTTGTTGCTGCCCTTGAGCAGGGTCGGCTGGATGTAATAGCCGGTGGACAGGTTGCCATCGAGCTTCTCGACCGAGCCGCCGACCAGGATCTGTGCGCCTTCCTGCTGGGCGATGTCGAGGTAGGAGAGGATCTTCTCGTACTGCTGCTGCGAAGCCTGGGCGCCGACCATGGTGTCGGTATCCAGCGGGTCGCCGCGCTTGATCGCCTTCACCTTCTTCATCACCACGTCCATGAACTGCGGGTAAATGGACTCCTGCACCAGCGCGCGGGACGGGCAGGTGCACACCTCGCCCTGGTTGAAGAAGGCCAGCACCAGGCCTTCGGCAGCCTTCTCGATGAAGGTCGGCTCGGCCTGCATGATGTCTTCGAAGTAGATGTTCGGGCTCTTGCCGCCCAGCTCCACGGTGGACGGAATGATGTTCTCGGCGGCGCACTTGAGGATGTGCGAGCCCACCGGAGTGGAGCCGGTGAAGGCGATCTTGGCGATGCGCTTGCTGGTGGCCAGCGCTTCACCGGCTTCCTTGCCGAAGCCCTGGACGACGTTGAGCACGCCCTTGGGCAGCAGGTCGCCGATCACTTCCATCAGCACGCAGATGCCCAGCGGGGTCTGCTCGGCCGGCTTGAGCACCACGCAGTTGCCGGCGGCCAGGGCCGGGGCCAGTTTCCAGGCTGCCATCAGCAGCGGGAAGTTCCACGGGATGATCTGCCCGACCACGCCCAGCGGCTCGTGGATGTGGTACGCGACGGTGCTGTCGTTGATCTCGGCGGCGCTGCCTTCCTGCGCGCGGATGCAGCCGGCGAAGTAGCGGAAGTGGTCGGCGGCCAGCGGGATGTCGGCGTTGAGGGTTTCGCGGATCGGCTTGCCGTTGTCCCAGGTCTCGGTGACGGCCAGCAGTTCCAGGTTCTGTTCGATGCGGTCGGCGATCTTCAGCAGCACCAGCGAGCGGTCCTGCACCGAGGTGCGGCCCCAGGCATCGGCGGCGGCGTGGGCGGCGTCCAGCGCCTTGTCGATGTCTTCGGCGGTGGAGCGGGGGAATTCGGCGATGGGCTGGCCATTCACTGGCGAGGTATTGGTGAAGTACTGACCCTTCACCGGCGGGACGAATTCGCCGCCGATGTAGTTGCCGTAGCGCGCCTTGAACGAAACGATGGCGCCTTCGCTACCGGGATGGGCATAACGCATGGTCGGATCTCCTGGGTCTTGTGCTTGTTGGGGAGGACGTTGATCAAGCGTAGAGCAAGGGCCGGGCCATGCCAGTGAAAGGCACGTCGCGCATGGGCTGGGCGGGTGGCTGGTGAGGCTCCGGAAAGCGCGCTGTTACGCCTCTGGCACAGTGCCTCGTGACACTTTGTCCCGTTTCCGTGACAGTCGTGACCTGACGGTCGGCCGGGCGTTGCATTGGGCTGGCGCGTGGGGGATGCTGTCCTGCGTTCTGCTGAATTGTCCTACAGGATTCGACAGAGCCTCGGGGCTGCCTCCCCGTCCCCAAGCGGAGAACAACAAGAATGCGCGCCAACGATTTGAGCCGCCACGCCCGCCAGGTCATGACCGTGGCCGAGGGCAAGGCCCCCGCCGGTGCCCCCGGTGCGGACCCGTCGATCGCCCGCTCCTGGATGCGCTGCCTGGAGCAGTACCACCTCGACCCGGCGCAGCCCATGGCGCCGGCCGTGCTGGAACACGCGCGCATGCTCGAAGTCCGCGAGCGCCACCGCCAGGTGCTGGAGATCGCCAGCGACGAGATGAACAGCCTGCACCAGCAACTGTCCGGCGCCGGCCATGCGGTGCTGCTCACCGATTCCCGCGGGGTGATCCTCAACTGCGTCAGCGAAGCCGCCGAGCGGCGCACCTTCGAGCAGGCCGGGTTGTGGCTCGGCGCCGACTGGAGCGAAGCCCGCGAAGGCACCAACGGCATCGGCACCTGCCTGGTGGAGCGCCAGGCGCTGACCATTCACCAGGACGAACATTTCCGCAGCCGCCACACCGGGCTGACCTGCTCGGCCAGTCCGGTATTCGACCCGCAGGGCGAACTGCTGGCGGTGCTCGACGTTTCCTCCGCGCGCCGCGACGTGTCGCGGCAGAGCCAGTTCCACACCATGGCGCTGGTCAACCTGTCGGCCAAGGCCATCGAGAGCTGCTACTTCCTGCGCCATTTCGAGGACCAGTGGCTGCTGCGCTTCCACCTGCAACCCGACGGCCTCGGGCTGTTCAGCGAAGGCATGCTGGCCTTCGGCGGCGACGGGCGCATCCGCGCGGCCAACCAGAGCGCCATCAACCTGCTCGGCAGCCGCCGGGAAAGTCTGATCGGCCGCTCGCTGGAACAGTGCTTCGATTGCCGGCTGGACGACCTGTTCAGCCGCGCCGACCCGCATCCCAACGCCAGCTGGCCGCTGCGCACCCACGCCGGGCGCACCCTGTATGCGCTGCTGCGCGGCAAGCGACCCATTGCCGCCGCGCCGGTCCTGCCGCGCGCGCCCCTGGCGAAAGGCTTGTGCATTGACGACCCGCAACTGGCCCACGATTTCCGCCGTGCGCTGAAGGTCTACGCCCACGACGTGCCACTGCTGCTGCAGGGCGAGACCGGCACCGGCAAGGAGGCTTTCGCCCGCGCCGTGCACCTGGGCGGCGAGCGCGCCGGCAAGAGCTTCGTCGCGCTGAACTGCGCGGCGATTCCCGAGACCCTGATCGAGAGCGAGCTGTTCGGCTATCGCGGCGGCAGCTTCACCGGTGCGCGCAAGGAAGGCATGCGCGGCAAGCTGCAGCAGGCCGACGGCGGCACGCTGTTCCTCGACGAAATCGGCGACATGCCGCTGGCGCTGCAGACCCGCCTGCTGCGTGTGCTGGAAGAGCGCCAGGTGGTGCCCATCGGTGGTGAGCCGCAGGATGTGGATATCCGCCTGATCAGCGCCAGCCACCGTGACCTGGAAGCACTGGTAGCCGCCGGGCAGTTCCGCGAAGACCTCTACTACCGCCTCAACGGCCTGGTGGTGGCGCTGCCGCCGCTGCGCGAGCGCGAAGACCGCGGCGCATTGCTCGACCACTTGCTGGCCGAGGAGAGCAAGGGCCGCAGCGTGCGCCTGGATGACGACGTGCGCCGGCACCTGCTGGACTTCCCCTGGCCGGGCAACGTGCGCCAGTTGCGCAACGTGCTGCGCACGCTCTGTGCGCTGTGCGACGGCGGCCGCATCCAGATGGCCGACCTGCCGCCTGACCTGCGCCGCGCGCCGGCTGCCGCTGCCGCTGCCGCTCCGGTCGCCTTGGCCGGGGAGGGCGGTGACACCCTCGGCGTGGCCGAACGCACTGCGCTGCTGGAAGTGCTCGAAGCGCAGCGCTGGCACATCAGCCGTGCCGCGCAACAGCTGGGCATCAGCCGCAATACCCTGTACCGCAAGCTCAACCGCCACGGTCTTAGCAGGAAGAGTCTCTCGTAGGATGGGTGGAGCGAAGCGATACCCATCGATACCGGGCACCGGGTCAGCATGGGTATCGCTTCGCTCCACCCATCCTACGGTTCACGCTCGTAAGCGGATTCTGCTCCCACCGGGAACCGCCTCCCCACCTCGTCGTCTGATGCCCCGGCGGCGGGCCGCGCGGGGGCGCGCTGTGCTACTCTGCCGCCCATTCGAAGCGCCTTGAAAGGCTTGATTGCAGGAGTCTGCATGCATATCCACATCCTCGGCATCTGCGGCACCTTCATGGGGTCGCTGGCCGTCCTGGCCAAGGAACTGGGCCACCGCGTGACCGGCTCCGACGCCAACGTCTACCCGCCCATGAGCACCCAGCTGCAAGCCCAGGGCATCGAGCTGATGCAGGGCTACGATCCCGCGCACCTGGAGCCGGCTCCGGACCTGGTGGTGGTCGGCAACGCGCTGTCGCGCGGCAACCCGGCAGTGGAATACGTGCTGAACAAGGGCCTGCCCTACGTCTCCGGCCCGCAGTGGCTGGCCGATCACGTGCTGCAGGACCGCTGGGTCCTGGCGGCCGCTGGCACCCACGGCAAGACCACCACCAGCAGCATGCTGGCCTGGGTGCTGGAACACGCGGGCATGAGTCCGGGCTTCCTGATCGGCGGCGTGCCGCAGAACTTCGGCGTCTCCGCGCGCCTGGGCGGCACCCCGTTCTTCGTGGTCGAGGCCGACGAGTACGACAGCGCCTTCTTCGACAAGCGTTCCAAGTTCGTCCACTACCACCCGCGCACGGCGATCCTGAACAACCTGGAATTCGACCACGCCGACATCTTCCCCGACCTCGCGGCCATCGAGCGGCAGTTCCACCATCTGGTGCGGACCATCCCCGGCGAAGGCCTGGTCATCCACCCGACGTCCGAGACCGCACTCAAGCGCGTGATCGACATGGGCTGCTGGACGCCGGTGCAGACCACCGGCGAAGGCGGCCAGTGGCAGGCGCGCCTGCTCAGCGAGGACGGCTCGCACTTCGAGGTGCTGTTCGACGGCAAGGCCCAGGGCACCGTGGATTGGGAACTGACCGGCCAGCACAACGTCGCCAACGCTTTGGCCTGCCTCGCGGCGGCCCGTCATGTCGGCGTGGTGCCGGAGTTGGGCTGCGCCGCGCTGTCGGCGTTCAAGAGCGTCAAGCGGCGCATGGAGAAGGTCGCCGAGGTCAAAGGCGTGACCATCTACGACGACTTCGCCCACCACCCGACCGCCATCGCCACCACCCTCGACGGCCTGCGCAAGCGCGTCGGCGATGCCAGGGTGATCGCCGTGGTCGAGCCGCGCTCCAACTCCATGAAGCTCGGCGCCCACCGCGACGGCCTGCCGGAGTCCGTGGTGCAGGCCGACAATGTGTTCTGGTACGCACCGCCGAACCTCGGTTGGGACCTGGCCGCCACCGTCGCCAGCTCCACCGTGCCCACTCAGGTGTGCGATTCGCTGGAAGCCATTATCGAGGGCGTGAAGGCCATCGCCACGCCGGGGACCCAGGTGGTGGTCATGAGCAATGGCGGATTCGGCGGCCTGCACGGCAAGCTCGCCCAGGCGCTGGAGGGCTGAGCATGGCCGGAGCCGAACGCGTCACCCTCGCCATGACCGGCGCCTCGGGCGCCCAGTACGGCCTGCGCCTGCTCGACTGCCTGGTGCAGGAAGACCGCGAGGTGCACTTCCTGATTTCCAAGGCCGCGCAACTGGTGGTGGCTACCGAGACGGACGTGACCCTGCCGAGCAAGCCGCAGGCGATGCAGGCTTTCCTCAGCGAATACACCGGCGCCGCGCCGGGGCAGATTCGCGTCTACGGCAAGGAAGACTGGATGGCCCCGGTGGCCTCCGGTTCCGGCGCGCCGAGTGCGATGGTGGTGGTGCCCTGCTCGACGGGGACGCTCTCGGCCATCGCCACCGGCGCCTGCAACAACCTGATCGAACGCGCCGCCGACGTGGCGCTGAAGGAGCGCCGCCAGCTGATCCTGGTGCCGCGCGAGGCGCCGTTCTCCAGCATCCACCTGGAGAACATGCTCAAGCTGTCCAATATGGGCGCGGTGATCCTGCCGGCCGCTCCGGGCTTCTATCACCAGCCGCAGACGGTCGACGACCTGATCGACTTCGTCGTCGCGCGCATCCTCAATCAGCTGGGCATTCCCCAGGACATGCTGCCGCGCTGGGGCGAACACCATCTTGTCAGTGACGAATAAGCTCCTCGCCGCCCTGTTGCTGCTGCAACTGGGCGGTTGCGCCACCGTGAAGACCCTCAATGACGGCCGGCCTGGCGATCCGCTGATCTATGCCGGCACCCGGCTGGACTGGTATTCGCTCAATGGCGGTTGCTGTCCGAAGGACCACTTCGGCACCGACGCGCCGGCCTACCCCGGCCTCGACCTGCCCGGCAGCGCGCTGCTGGATACCTTGCTGCTGCCGCTCTCGCTCGCCGCAGAGCTGGGCATCGGCCTGCAGGTGTGGGGCGGTAACTAGCCGCTTCCGCCCATTGCCGCAACGCCTCCCCCTGTGGAGCGGGCCACGCCCGCGAGCGCGGACTAGGTCCGCGCTCACATGAACGCACGTTGTTGGCCGGCTGGATGGGCATTCCCCTGCAAGGGCGCCTGCCGGCGCCTTCGCGGGCATGGCCCGCTCCTACACGGTGGGGCGTATCCGCCCGGCGATTGCTGCAGACTTCCCCTGTAGGAGCGGGCCACGCCCGCGAGCGCGGACAAAGTCCGCGTTCACTTGAGCGCACATTGCGACCGGATGGATGGGCATTCCCCTGCAAGGGCGCCTGCCGGCGCCTTCGCGGGCATGGCCCGCTCCTACAGGGAGTGCCGATCCCCCGAAAGCAGGGACACGGTGGGGGGTTATTTGCCCAGCTTGCGCAGTTCGTCCGACTCGACGACGCGCACGCCCTTGCCCGGCTCCAGGGCCAGGCGCCAGAGCGCACGGGCCAGGGCGATGGCTTCGATGCCGTGCAGCTTGCCCGGCAGGATGCGCGAGAAGGGCGCGGCGAGCAGTTCGGCGAGGCGGATCTCCTCGCGCTGGCCCAGCAGCAGCGATGGCCGGGCGATGGTCAGTTGCTGCCAGCCTTGCTGGCGCAGGGCGTCTTCCAGTTCGCCCTTGGTCCGGCTGTAGAAGATCGATGACTTGCTGTCGGCGCCCAGCGCGCTGACCACGATGTAGTGCCGCGCGCCCAGCGCGAGGCCGCGCTCGCCCAGGGCCAGCGGCAGGTCGAAATCGACGCTGCGGAAAGCCTCCTCGGAACCGGCCTCCTTGAGCGTGGTGCCCAGGCAGCAGAACACCGTGTCCACCGGCTGGAGCAGGTGCGGGATGAGCTCGGCCAGCGGGCCGATGGGATTGTCCAGGCGTGGGTGCTCCGCCAGCTTCCTTCGGGCCGGGGCGATGACGCGCTTGACCGTGGGCTCGTTGAGCATGCGGTCGAGCAGATGCTCACCGGTCAGGCCGGTGGCGCCAGCTAGCAGGATATTCGTCGGTTTC
Source organism: Pseudomonas sp. LABIM340 (assembly GCF_040017195.2). Classification (NCBI taxonomy): domain Bacteria; kingdom Pseudomonadati; phylum Pseudomonadota; class Gammaproteobacteria; order Pseudomonadales; family Pseudomonadaceae; genus Pseudomonas; species Pseudomonas sp. LABIM340. The sequence goes on from NZ_CM200227.1 coordinate 887,434, forward strand.
GAGTACATCTGTGTTTCCCCTCTGACACACCTTCCAGCTTAGTTGTCGCCCTGTCCTTTTGCCTGCGCATCGTTGCTGCCGAGCGCCAGGGCGCCGTGCGTCTGTTGCGCACGCAGGGCCTGCCAGCGAGTAATGACCGCATCCGGCGCCCAGAGTTGCGGCTCCGATGGCTCGAACTCTTCCTCCTTCTCGCGCTTGGCCACGGTGGCGCTGGCGAGCTTGAACGCCTGCCTGAGGTCGTCGGTCTGCTGGAAGGCCTTGGCAAAGAGCGCATCGCCGAAGTAGGTGAAGTCAGCCTCCTCGGAGCAACCGAAGGACACCCGGTCGCTGCGCGCGGCGGTCATGATCAGGGTCTTGTCGTCCTTGAGCGCGGGGATGAAGCCGCCGCTGTAGCAGGCGGAGATCACCAGCACCTTGGTGCGGTCCTTGAGCGGAGCGAGCAGCGTGGCCAGTTCGCTGGCCGGCAGGTCGTCGAGCTTCAGGCCCGGCATGTCCAGCACCAGTTGGTGGTCGTGGGAGCCGTGGCTGGTCAGGTAGATGAACACCAGGTCTTCCGGGCCGCTGCGCTCGGCGATGGTGCGCAGGGTGCGGGCGAGGGTTTCGCGGGTGGCCATGGGGCGGTCGGCCAGGTGATCGCGGTGGTTCACCAGGCGCACTACGCCGCGCGCGCCGAAGCGATCGCCGAGCAGGTTGGCGACGTAGTCGGCTTCGCGCAGGAACACGCTCTGCTTGCCGTCGCCGCCCAGGCTGACGCCGTAGAGCTCGATTGCCGGGGTGGACTGCGGGACGGCAGCCAGGGCTTTCTCCAGCATGGCGCCCTGTTCCAGCAAGCCGACTTCCAGTGGGTTGGGCAGTAGCTTGCCGGCGGCATCCTGGCGCAACTGGCCGGCGCTCCAGGTGCCTTTCTGCACGGTGCCGTCATGGCGGGTGAGGGTGCCGGCGCCGGAGTACTCGCCACGGGCGAAGCCGCCGCTGTAGGTCTGGCCGTCGGCCTTGGTCAGGGTGCCCTGGCCGTCGAAGCGCCAGAAGCGGAAGTCGCCCTTGTAGCGGCTGCCATCGGTGCCGATGAACTCGCCCGGCCCGCTCAGCGCGCCAGCCTTGAAGCGGCCGAACCAGACATCGCCGTCGGCGTTCTGGAAGCGTCCGGTGCCGTCGAACTGGTCGTTGCGGAACTCGCCGGCGTACTGGTCGCCCGCGTCGTCGCGGAAGATGCCCTTGCCTTCGAGCACGCCGTTCTTGAACGGGCCGCTGTACTGGTTGCCGAGGCTGTCGCGGCGGGCGCCTTCGCCATTGGCTTCGCCTCGGGCGAAGGCTCCCTGGTGGTGGGTCCCATCGGCTTGTTCGAGGCTGCCCAGGCCCTCGTAGCGACCCTTGCGGAAGCCGCCGCTGTAGGTGGTGCCGCCCTGGGAAATCCGCCCTTCGCCGTCGAATTCGCCGCGCTTGAACTGGCCCTCGTAGAAGCTGCCGTCGGCATACTGCAGGCGGCCACGACCTTCGAACAGGCCGTCGCGGAACTCGCCTTCATAGCTCGTGCCGTTGCCGTCGTTCCACTTGCCCTGGCCGCTCTGCAGGCCCTTGTCGAAGCCGCCCTCGTACCAGGAACCATTGCTGTAATCCAGCCGACCCGGGCCCTGCAGCTGGCCGTTCACCAGTTCGCCACGGTAGCGCGCGCCGTCGGGCAGGCGGGCGTCCGGGGGTGTCAGCGGTTCGCCTTCGCCGCAGGCAGTCAGGAGCAGGGCGAGGCTCAAGGGCAGGAGTTGGCGTGGCATCGGGACTCTCGAATCGACGGTGGGTCGCAGATTGAGTGTGACGTAAAAAAGCCCGCGGACGCGGGCTTTTTTCTCAACGCTGTGCCAGAGCCGTCAGACGAAGCACAGGCTCAGCGATTCGGCGATGTAGGCCGGCTTGGGCAGGCCTTCGATCTCCAGGGTGCAGCGGGCCTTGATCAGCCACTGGCCGGGGTTCTTCTCGGTGATGTCGGTGATGGTCACCTGCAGGCGCACGCGCGAATCCACCGGTACCGGCTGGATGAAGCGCACGCTGTCGAGGCCGTAGTTGACCACCATCTTGGGGTTCTCCGGCAGGACCAGCAGGCCCTCGCAGAGTTTGGGGATCAGCGACAGCGACAGGAATCCGTGGGCGATGGTGCCGCCGAAGGGCGTCTTCTTCGCCTTCTCCGGGTCGACGTGGATGAACTGGTGGTCCTCGGTGCACTCGGCGAACTGGTTGATGCGCTGTTGATCGACGGTGATCCACTGCGAATGGCCCAGGTCCTTGCCGATGTAGTCCTTCAGTGCGCTTACGGGTACGAATGCCATGTTTCCTCCGGGGATATCGTTGTTCTTCTAGTGCGGCCTGCGTAAGAGTCCGCCAACAGATCAGCATGGGGTCCGCGGCCGGTCAAGCCGCAGCGGCATTCATGCTTTGGGCGAATGCCGAGCCATAGCGGGTGCCGGGCGGGCATAATGGCGGCTCCTTGCGCTGGAGATGTTCCCTGATGTTGCTACGCGGCCTGACCTGGCTGGTGCTGTTCCAACTGCTCGGCACGGGCCTGAATGCTCTCATCCTGCACATGATTCCCGGCCCCATCATTGGGCTGGTGCTGCTGTTCGCCTTCCTGGTGTGGAACGGCGAGGTGAGCAAGCCGGTGAACGAGGCGGCCGCCTCGCTGCTGCGCTACCTGCCGTTGCTGCTGGTACCGGCGGCGGTGGGCGTGATGGCCTACGCGAAGCAGATCGCCGCGGACTTCTGGGCCATCGCCGGGGCACTGGCGCTGTCGCTGCTGGTGTCTTTCGTGTTCGCCGGCTGGCTGATGCAGAAGCTCATCGACCGCCAGCGCAAGCAGAAGGAGGGCGCGTGATGTTCGATTGGCAAGGCGCGCTGAACTCCGTCATCCACCATCCGCTGTTCTGCGTCGGCGTCACCCTGGGCGCCTACCAGCTGGCGCTGGCCGCCTACGAGCGCACGCGCTGGGTGTTCCTGCAGCCGGTGCTGGTGTCGATGCTGATGGTCATCGCGGTGCTGCTGGCCTGTGGCATCGACTACGCGGAATACAGCAACAGCGCCAAGGTGCTGACCATCCTCCTCGGCCCCGCCACTGTCGCGCTGGCGGTGCCGCTGTTCCTCAACCTGAAGCGCATCCGCCAGCTGTTCTGGCCGACGCTGATCACCCTGCTGGTCGGCGGCCTGTTCGCCACCGCGCTGGGCATCGGTCTGGGCTGGCTGTTCGGCGTCGACCACGAATTGCTGATGAGCCTGGCGCCCAAGTCGGTGACCTCGCCGATCGCCATGCTGGTGGCCAGCCAGATCGGCGGCGTAGCGGCGCTGGCGGCGGTGTTCGTGCTGATTACCGGCGTACTCGGCGCCATCCTTGGCCCGGAACTGCTGCGCCGCTTCGGCGTCCATCACCCCGCTGCGCAGGGCATGGCGCTGGGGATGACCGCCCACGCCGTGGGCACCTCCCGCGCCCTGCAGGAGGGCGAGGAGTGCGGCGCCTTCGCTGCTCTGGCCATGAGCCTGATGGGCGTGGCCACCGCTGTGCTGCTACCGTTGGCGGTAGCGCTGATCGCCTGACGAATCGACGGAGTGTCCATGAGTTTCCCGCTGTTCCCCCTCAACACCGTGCTGTTTCCCGGCTGCCGCCTCGACCTGCAGATCTTCGAGGCGCGCTACCTGGACATGATCGGCCGCTGCATGAAGCAGAACGGCGGATTCGGCGTGGTGGCCATCGTCGAGGGCGAGGAAGTCGGCGATGCGCCGGAGCGCTACAGCCTGGTCGGCTGCGAAGCGCATATCCGTGACTGGCAGCAGCGGCCCAATGGTCTGCTGGGCATCCGTGTCGAAGGCGGGCGGCGCTTCCGTGTGGTCTCCGCCAACGTGCAGACGGACCAGCTGACCGTAGCCGAAGTGCAGTGGCTGGACGAGCAGCCCGACCAGCCGCTGACCAAGGAGCACGACGACCTCGCCGCGCTGCTCGAGGCGCTGTCCATGCACCCGATGGTTTCCGCGCTGGAGATGGGCGGGGAGGTCAACGGCCAGCAGGCACTGGCCTGCCAGCTCGCCTACCTGCTGCCCTTTGAGCGCGACCAGAAGCAGGTGCTGCTGGAGATGGACGACCCCACCGTGCGCCTGGCGCGCATCCAGGTGCTGCTGGAGCAGTTGCAGGGCGATTTCATCGCCTGACACGCCGGCTCACCCTGCACTCCGCCTCACACTGTAGGAGCGGGCCATGCCCGCGAAGGCGCCGACAGGCGCCGTTGCCGGGGGAATGCCCATTCAACCTGTCGGCGCGGTGTGTCCATGGAAACGCGGACCTTGTCCGCGATCGCGGGCATGGCCCGCCCCTACAGGGATATATCGGCGCGCTGGGGAGGGGGAGCCCAGGCACGATTTACCCAGGAAAAAACGACAAGGCCCGCAATCGCGGGCCTTGTGCTTTTACGGGCAAGGCGAGCGCTTAGAACGAATCGCCCGGCACCCGTACCCAGCCTTCCATGAGGATGCGCGAGCTGCGGCTCATGATGGCCTTGGTCACGGTCCACTCACCGTTCACCTGTTTCGCCTCGGCGCCCACGCGCAGGGTGCCGGAGGGGTGGCCGAAGCGTACCGCGCTGCGTTCGCCACCGCCTGCGGCGAGGTTCACCAGGGTGCCGGGGATGGCCGCGGCGGTGCCGATGGCCACGGCGGCGGTGCCCATCATGGCGTGGTGCAGCTTGCCCATGGACAGCGCGCGCACCAGCAGGTCGACGTCGCCGGCCTGGACTTCCTTGCCGCTGGAAGTGACGTAGTTCTTCGCCGGCGCGACGAAGGCGATCTTCGGCGTGTGCTGGCGGGTGGCGGCTTCTTCCGGGGTCTTGATCAGGCCCATGCGCAGGGCGCCGGCGATGCGGAATTTCTCGAAGCGCGCCAGTTGCTCGGGGTCGCCATTGATCGCTTCGCGCAGCTCGGCGCCGGTGTAGCCGATGTCCTGGGCGTTGACGAAGATGGTCGGGATGCCGGCGGTGATCATGGTCGCCTTGAAGGTGCCGATGCCGGGGACTTCCAGGTCGTCCACCAGGTTGCCGGTGGGGAACATGGCGCCGCCGTCTTCACCGTCGTCGGATGGGTCGAGGAACTCCAGCACGATCTCGGCGGCGGGGAAGGTCACGCCGTCCAGCTCGAAGTCGCCGGTCTCCTGCACCTGGCCGTTGGTGACCGGTACGTGGGCGATGATGGTCTTCTGGATATTCGCTTGCCAGATGCGCACTACGCAGGTGCCGTTGTCCGGGATGCGCGACGGGTCGACCAGGCCGGCATGGATGGCGAAGGAGCCGGCGGCGGTGGAGAGGTTGCCGCAGTTGCCGCTCCAGTCGACGAAGGCCTTGTCGATGGAAATCTGCCCGTAGAGGTAGTCGACGTCGTGGTCCGGCTGGGTGCTTTTCGACAGGATCACGCACTTGCTGGTGCTGGAGGTCGCGCCGCCCATGCCGTCGATGTGCGCGCTATACGGATCGGGGCTGCCGATCACGCGCATGAACAGCTTGTCGCGGGCCGCGCCGGGCACCTGGCAGCGCTCGGGCAGGTCCTGCAGGCGGAAGAACACGCCCTTGCTGGTGCCGCCGCGAATGTAGGTGGCGGGGATCTTCACTTGGGGTACGTGGGGCATGGGGTACGTCCTGACAGATCAGTTGTAGGAGCGGGCCATGCCCGCGACATCCCCGCGCGGAGGCCGATCGCGGGCATGGCCCGCTCCTACAGGGTTCGATCCGGCACGCCGAGAGGCGTGCCGGAGCCGTTACATCACGCCACGGACGACTCGAGGAAGTCCTTGGCGAAGCGCTGCAGCACGCCGCCGGCGTTGTACACCTTCACTTCGGCGGCGGTGTCCAGGCGGCAGGTGACCGGGACTTCGACCACTTCACCGTTGCGGCGATTGACCACCAGGGTCAGGTCGCAGCGCGGCGAGACGTCGCCCTTGATGTCGTAGGTCTCGGTGCCGTCCAGGCCCAGGGTCAGGCGAGTGGTGCCCGGCTTGAACTCCACCGGCAGCACGCCCATGCCCACCAGGTTGGTGCGGTGGATGCGCTCGAAGCCTTCGGCCACGATCACTTCCACGCCCGCCAGGCGAACGCCCTTGGCCGCCCAGTCGCGGGACGAGCCCTGGCCGTAGTCGGCGCCGGCGACGATGATCAGGTTCTGCTTGCGGTTCATGTAGGTTTCGATGGCTTCCCACATGCGCATCACCTTGCCTTCGGGCTCGACGCGGGCCAGCGAACCCTTCTTCACCTCACCGTTGACCACGGCCATTTCGTTGACCAGCTGCGGGTTGGCGAAGGTGGCGCGCTGGGCGGTCAGGTGGTCGCCGCGGTGGGTGGCGTAGGAGTTGAAGTCCTCCTCCGGCAGGCCCATTTTCGCCAGGTATTCGCCGGCCGCGCTGTCCAGCAGGATGGCGTTGGACGGCGACAGGTGATCGGTGGTGATGTTATCCGGCAGGATCGCCAGCGGCAGCATGCCCTTGAGCGTGCGCTCGCCGGCCAGTGCGCCTTCCCAATACGGCGGGCGGCGGATGTAGGTGGACATCGGGCGCCAGTCGTACAGCGGGCTTTCCGCTTCCTGCACGCTGCCCAGGTCGAACATCGGGATGTAGACCTGCTTGAACTGCTCGGGCTTGACGCTGGCGGCGACGATGGCGTCGATCTCTTCGTCGGACGGCCAGAGGTCCTTCAGGGTGACGGGATTGCCGTCCCTGTCGGTGCCCAGCGGGTCCTGCTCGATGTCGAAGCGCACGGTGCCGGCGATGGCATAGGCGACCACCAGCGGCGGCGAGGCGAGGAAGGCTTGCTTGGCGTACGGGTGGATGCGCCCGTCGAAGTTGCGGTTGCCCGAGAGCACGGCGGTGGCGTAGAGGTCGCGGTCGATGATCTCTTTCTGGATCACCGGGTCCAGCGCGCCGGACATGCCGTTACAGGTGGTGCAGGCATAGGCGACGATGCCGAAGCCGAGCTTCTCCAGCTCCGGCAGCAGGCCGGCTTCTTCCAGGTACAGCTTGGCGACTTTCGAACCCGGCGCGAAGGAGGTCTTCACCCACGGCTTGCGCAGCATGCCCAGCGCGTTGGCCTTCTTCGCCACCAGGCCGGCGGCGATGACGTTGCGCGGGTTGGAGGTGTTGGTGCAGCTGGTGATGGCGGCGATGATCACCGCGCCGTCGGGCATCAGGCCCTGGGCTTCTTCACCCTTGCCGGCCTGCAGCTTGGCTTCGTCGGCGATGCCGCGCTCGGCCAGTGCCGAGGTCGGCAGGCGGCGGTGCGGGTTGGACGGGCCGGCCATGTTGCGCACGACGCTGCCCAGGTCGAATTCCAGCACGCGTTCGTACTCGGCGGTTTCCAGAGCGCTGCTCCAGAGGCCGAGGGTCTTCGCGTAGTTCTCCACCAGCTCCACCTGCTCGGGCTCGCGGCCGGTGAGCTTGAGGTAGTCGATGGTCTGGCCGTCGATGTAGAACATCGAGGCGGTGGCGCCGTATTCCGGGCACATGTTGGAGATGGTCGCGCGGTCGCCGATGGACAGGCTGTCCGCACCTTCGCCGAAGAACTCGACATAGGCGCCGACCACGCGCTCCTTGCGCAGGAACTCGGTGATCGCCAGGACGATGTCGGTGGCGGTGATGCCCGGCTTGCGCTTGCCGGTGAGCTTGACGCCGACGATGTCGGGCAGGCGCATCATCGACGGGTGGCCGAGCATCACGGTCTCGGCTTCGAGGCCGCCGACGCCGATGGCGATCACGCCCAGGGCGTCCACGTGCGGGGTGTGCGAGTCGGTGCCGACGCAGGTGTCGGGGAACGCGATGCCGCCGCGCGCCTGGATCACCGGGCTCATTTTCTCCAGGTTGATCTGGTGCATGATGCCGTTGCCGGCCGGGATCACATCGACGTTCTTGAACGCGGTCTTGGTCCAGTCGATGAAGTGGAAGCGGTCCTCGTTGCGGCGATCCTCGATGGCGCGGTTCTTCTCGAACGCATCCGGGTCGAAGCCGGCGGCTTCCACGGCCAGCGAGTGGTCGACGATCAGCTGGGTCGGCACCACCGGGTTGACCTTGGACGGGTCGCCACCTTTCTCGGCGATGGCGTCACGCAGGCCGGCGAGGTCGACCAGCGCGGTCTGGCCGAGGATGTCGTGGCAGACCACGCGCGCCGGGTACCAGGGGAAGTCGAGGTCGCGCTTGCGGTAGACCAGCTGCTCCAGGGAGGCGGTCAGGTCCGCCGGCTCGCAGCGGCGCACCAGCTGTTCGGCCAGCACGCGGGAGGTGTAGGGGAGCTTGTCCCAGGCGCCGGCCTGGATCGCCTCGACCGCCTCGCGGGCGTCGAAGTAATCCAGCGCGGTGCCGGGCAGGCGCTTGCGGAATTGGCTGTTCACGGAAGAAGTCATTTTTTTATCCACGAAGGCTATTTACGGTCCTTGAGCGGCACGAACTTCAGGTCTTCAGGGCCTGTGTAGTTGGCGCTCGGGCGGATGATCTTGCCGTCGATGCGTTGCTCGATGACGTGGGCGGACCAGCCGGCGGTGCGGGCGATGACGAACAGCGGGGTGAACATCGCGGTGGGCACGCCCATCATGTGGTAGCTCACGGCGCTGAACCAATCGAGGTTGGGGAACATCTTCTTGATTTCCCACATCACGCTTTCGAGACGCTCGGCGATGTCATACATCTTGGTGTTGGACTGCTCGCTCGACAGCTGGTGAGCGACTTCCTTGATCACCTTGTTGCGCGGGTCGGACACGGTGTAGACCGGGTGGCCGAAGCCGATCACGACTTCCTTCTTCTCGACGCGGGCGCGGATGTCGGCCTCGGCTTCGTTCGGGTTGTCGTAGCGCTTCTGGATCTCGAAGGCCACTTCGTTGGCACCGCCGTGTTTCGGGCCGCGCAGCGCGCCGATGGCGCCGGCGATGCAGGAGAACATGTCCGAACCGGTGCCGGCGATCACGCGGGAGGTGAAGGTGGAGGCGTTGAACTCGTGCTCGGCGTACAGGTTGAGCGAGGTGTGCATGGCGCGCACCCACGACTCGCGAGGCTTCTCGCCGTGCAGCAGGTGCAGGAAGTGGCCGCCGATGGAGTCGTCGTCGGTCTCGACGTCGATGCGCTTGCCGTTGTGGCTGAAGTGGTACCAGTACAGCAGCGCGGAGCCCAGGGAAGCCATCAGCTTGTCGGCGATGTCACGGGCGCCCGGATGGTTGTGGTCGTCCTTCTCCGGCGACAGGCAACCGAGCACGGATACGGCGGTGCGCATCACGTCCATCGGGTGGGCCGAGGGCGGCAGGGTTTCCAGGGCGGCCTTGACGCCGGCCGGCAGGCCACGCAGGGCCTTCAGCTTGGCCTTGTAGCCGGCCAGTTCGGCAGCGTTGGGCAGCTTGCCGTGGACCAGCAGGTGGGCGATTTCCTCGAAGTCGCAACGGTTGGCGAAATCCAGAACGTCATAACCACGGTAGTGCAGGTCGTTGCCGGTACGGCCGACGGTGCACAGGGCGGTGTTGCCAGCGGCGGTGCCACTCAGGGCCACGGACTTCTTCGGCTTGAAGCCGGTGGTGGTTTCTGCGGTAGCGCTCATCGCGTGTCTCCTCATCAAATCCGGTTGCTTGTTCTTGTCCCCGGCGCGGCCGGGATATCGGTTCGAATCTGGTTGGCCGGCTCCCGCGCGGGAGGTCGGCCTGGCGTAGGGCGAACAACGCGAAGCGTTATCCGCCCTCACAGCCAATGGTGGATAACGTCTGTGACGTTATGCACCCTGCGCTTCGTTCAGGCCTGGCCCGGACGAAGGGGAAATCACTTCTTGCCAGCGGCGAACAGCGCGTCGAGCTTCTGCTCGAAAGCGTGGTAGCCGATGCGGTCGTACAGCTCGGCACGGGTCTGCATCAGTTCGATCACATTCTGCTGGTGACCTTCCTGGCGGATCGCGGTGTACACGGCTTCGGCGGCCTTGTTGGCGGCGCGGAAGGCGGACAGTGGATACAGCTGGATGGCCACGCCGACCGAGGCCAGCTCGTCGCGGGTGAACAGCGGGGTGGCGCCGAATTCGGTGATGTTGGCCAGGATCGGCACGTTCAGCGCATCGACGAAGCGCTTGTAGGTCGGCAGGTCGTAGGCGGCTTCGGCGAAGATCGCATCGGCGCCGGCCTCGACGTAGCGCAGGCAGCGCTCGATGGCGGCGTCCACGCCTTCGGCCTGGATGGCGTCGGTGCGGGCGATGAGGAAGAAGTTCGGGTCGGTCTTGGCGTCGGCGGCGGCTTTCACGCGGTCAGCCATTTCCTCGACGGAGACGATTTCCTTGCCCGGACGGTGACCGCAGCGCTTGGCGCCGACCTGGTCTTCGATGTGCGCGGCAGCGGCGCCGGCCTTGATCAGGTTCTTGACGGTGCGCTCGATGTTGAAGGCACTGGGACCGAAGCCGGTGTCGATGTCCACCAGCAGCGGCAGGTCGCAGACGTCGGTGATGCGGCGAACGTCGGTGAGCACGTCGTCCAGGGTGTTGATGCCCAGGTCCGGCAGGCCGAGGGAACCCGCCGCCACGCCGCCACCGGAGAGGTAGATGGCCTTGAAGCCGGCGCGCTTGGCCAGCAGGGCGTGGTTGGCGTTGATCGCGCCGATCACCTGCAGCGGCTTTTCTTCGGCAAGGGCTTCACGGAAACGTTGGCCGGCGGTCTTGTTGCTCATTGTTCACCTCGTTCGTTGGCTGTCTTGGCTTGGGCGTCCAGGTAGTGACGCTCCATATTGCGTTTCGAGGCGCCGATGTGACGGCGCATCAGCAACTCGGCCAGTTCGCCGTCACGATCGGCGATGGCATCGAGAATCCGGTGGTGCTCGGAGAAGGCCTGGCGCGGGCGGTTGGGCGTCGCCGAGAACTGCAGGCGGTACATGCGCACGAGCTGGTACAGCTCGCCGCAGAGCATGCGGGTGAGGGTGCGGTTGCCGCTGCCCTGGATGATCCGGTAGTGGAAGTCGTAGTCGCCTTCCTGCTGGTAGTAGCCACGGCCGGCCTGGAACGCCTCGTCGCGCTCGTGGGTGTCGAGCACCCGGCGCAGCTCGTCGATCTCGGCCTGGCTCATGCGCTCGGCGGCCAGGCGGCAGGCCATGCCTTCGAGGGACTCGCGGATCTCGTAGAGCTCCAACAGCTCCTCGTGGCTAAGCGAAACCACCCGCGCACCGACGTGCGGCACGCGCACCAGCAGCTTCTGGCCTTCCAGGCGGTGGATCGCCTCGCGCAGCGGGCCACGGCTGATGCCGTAGGTGCGCGCCAGTTCCGGCTCGGAAATCTTGCTGCCGGGGGCGATCTCGCCCTTGACGATGGCCGACTGGATCTTGCGGAACACGTGTTCCGACAGGGTCTCGCCGTCGTCGCTGGCAGGGGTGGGGAGAATCAGGCTATCGCTCATGGTGTCGACAATCTTCTTGATGTGCGGCGAAAGCTACCCCCGGAAAAGCCTTCGGTCAATCAAGATCTGATGAATTGTCGACAATCGTCTAATGGGGACCTTTGGTTATGCCGAGGCGGGCGCCTCGCTGGGGGCCGTTGTACGGGAGAATGGTGCGCGAGAATGGCGGATATCCCCTCGTCGGCCGCTGTGCCGGCGCGCTGCAGGCCCGCTAGGATCGGGGGAAACGACGGAAGAATCGCCCATGCAACTCTATGACCGCTATGTGCTGCCCCGACTGATCGACTTCGCCTGCGGCATGGGTGATGTGATGAAGCAGCGCTCGCTGCTGGTGCCCCGTGCGCGCGGCCGGGTACTGGAGATCGGCATGGGCACCGGCCTGAACCTGTCGTTCTACGATCCGGCGAAAGTGTCGACAATCGTCGGCGTTGACCCGGCGGCGCAGATGCAGAAGCTCGCCCGCAGCCGGGCCGAGGCGATCGGCATTCCGGTGGACATGGTGGCGCTGGAGCTGGGGCAGATTCGTGCCGACGCCGGCAGCTTCGACAGCATCGTCTGCACCTTCACCCTGTGCAGCATCCCCGATGCGGTGGCGGCGCTGAAGGAAATGCGCCGGGTACTCAAGCCCGGTGGCGAGTTCCTCTTCTGTGAACATGGCCTGGCGCCGGATGCTGGCGTGCGCGCCTGGCAGCACCGCCTGACGCCGGTCTGGAAGCCGCTGGCCGGCGGCTGCCACCTGGACCGCGACATGCCGGGGCTGATCGAATCCGGTGGCTTCCACCTGCGCGAACTGATCCAGGACTACCTGCCGGGGCCGCGGCCGATGACCTACGTCTACCGTGGCATGGCCGACTGACGCGCGGGCAGGCGGTCGAGCACCTCGATGCTGAGGATGTAGGCACTGCGTACGTAGAGGTCTTCCGGGCGCTGGAGCAGCCCCATGTCCGACTGGCAGTCGTTCATGCGCACCACGAAAGGCGCCTCGCCATCGCACAGCGCGCAATAGTCCCCCTGGCTGATCCAGCCCTGGAGCACAGAGGACTCGCGGTTGTGCGCGCGAACCACGACTTCGACCTTGAGCTGATTGTCCATTGCCACATCACTCCACGGCGGGGAAAAGAGGTGGCAGACCTTAACGCCCGTCCTGAATGGTCTCTGTCAGGTTGTTCTGAATGGCCTGTGGGACTATCCCTGGCGCATCAGGCGACCCGGTCGGCCGGGGTGACATTGAGAATGTGCGTGCCGCTGAGGAACAGGTCCTGCACCGGGCCGGTGGGGCAGTGGCGGCTCTGGCAATCACCCAGGCGCACCTCGAAGGGCGCGCGGCCGTCGCGAAGGGCCAGGTAATCCTCGCGGCTGATGCGGCCGTGGAGGATGCGTTGCGGGCGGTAGGGAGACCAGGTCTCCACATCGACCCAGAGACTGTCGGGAGCGAGGTTCATGGCGGTGGTCCGGCCGTTGGGAAAGGGGCGAGTACTCTAGACAGCGGACCAGCGCCAAATTCATCAGAACCCTCCGAGATATTTGTAGGAATTTATTTTTTGGCTGACTGACGGCACCGTCTTACGGCAGCGCCCGGTAGGCCTCGGCCCAGTCCTGGGCGAAGTCTTCGAAGCGCGTCGACGTGGTATTGGCTGGCGAGCGCACCTCCTGCGCCCGAACCCGCCCGCTGCTGATCGCCTCGCCCAGTTCCGCGTAGCACGCGGCAACGCTGGCGGAGCAACCGGCTTCGCGCAGTGCGCTCTCCAGCTCCCGAGGCGAAACCGGTACGTAAGGCAGGTCCGGCCGGCCGATGGCCGCCCCCAGCAGCCCGGTTGCCTGGGCGTAGCTGATATCGCGTTGGCCGAGCACCTCGCGGGTCACGCGGCCCTGCCAGTCGCGGCCCAGCAGGGCGCGGCTGGCGGCATCGGCGACATCCCGGGTGGCGACCATCGGCACCGGCACATCCGGCGCCACCGCATCGCTGTAGCAGTCGTAAGCGCGGACGATTTCCAGCGCACCGTACAGGTTCTCGAACAGCGCGCCGGAACGCAGCATCAGCACATCCACCTCCGGCGGCAGCTCGCGCAGGCGTTGTTCCTGATCGTGCATGCTGATGATCGGCCCGGTGCCGGCGGGCACCTCGGCGCCCACGCTGCTCAGGAACACCACCCGGCGCACGCCGCTGTCACGGATCGCCGCGAGGATCGCCTCGCCCTGGGCAGCCTGCTGCTGGCGATAGTCCTCGGTGTCCGGGCCGTAGGCGAGCAGGGTGTAGACCGCTTCCGAGCCGCGGAAGGCCTTGCTGAGGAAGGCGGCGTCGTGCGGCTCGCCCACGGCGATCTGCGCACCGGCGGCCGCCAGCGGCGCCAGGCGTTCGGCATTGCGGCCCAGGGCGCGAACGGGCACGCCGGCTTCCAGCAGGGTCTGGCAGATTCTCGAACCGGTGCGGCCGGTGGCTCCCATTACGGTAATCATGGCGGTGTCCTCGCTGTTGGCCGTCCCGCGGCGCCCGCCGTGGGTTCGTTGGCCCGGGTTCAGTCTCCTGCCAAAGCGCTGGACGGTTAATGCCTGTAAATCGCTGCTTCATGCTCATTCGTCCAGAACGGCTGGACGCCGTCGGACTACCGGACCAGTCTCAAGACCATGAACGCTCCTACCGCCATTCCGGACCCGACCGACGCCTGGGCTTCCACCGATCCCCTGGGCGAGGCCCTGCATTTCCTGCGCATGAGCGGCACCTTCTATTGCCGCTCCGAATTCACCGCACCCTGGGGGCTGGGTCTGCCGGCCCTGCCGCAGTGCCTGATGTTTCATGTGCTGACCGTCGGCGAATGCTGGCTGGAAGCCAAGGGCGACGAACCGCGCCGGCTGGCGCCGGGCGACCTGGTGCTGGTGCCCCACGGCGAGGGCCACCGGCTGGTGAGCGCGCCGGGCGAAGCAGCGGCGGGGTTGTTCGACCTGCCGCGCGCCTACGCCAGCGACCGCTACGAAGTACTGCGCCAGGGCGGTGGCGGGGCGCCGACGGCGATGATCTGCGGCGCGGTGCGCTTCGACCATCCCGCCGCGCTGCAACTGGTGCGCCTGCTGCCGCGCGTGCTGGAAGCGCAGGTGCGCGACCCCGGCCAGCGCGACTGGCTGATGAGCACCCTGCAACTGATGGAGCACGAAGCGCGGGCCATGCGCCCCGGCGGCGAAACGGTGATCACCCGGCTGGCCGACATCCTGGTGATCCAGGCCATCCGCGCCTGGATCGAGCAGGACCCGGCCGCCCAGACCGGCTGGCTCGGCGCCTTGCAGGATCGCCAGCTGGGCCGCGCGCTGAGCCTGATCCACCGCGACCCGGCGCGGGACTGGAACCTCGCATCGCTGGCCTGCGTGGCGGCGATGTCGCGCTCCGCCTTTGCCGCCCGTTTCGCCGAAAAGGTCGGCATGCCCGCCATGCACTACGTCACCCGCTGGCGTATGCACGTGGCGCTGAGCTGGCTGCAGGAGCGGGAGATCGCCGTGGCCGAACTGGCCGAGCGCCTCGGCTACCAGTCGGAGGCAGCGTTCAGCCGGGCGTTCAAGCGCTTTATCGGCGTCTCACCGGGCAGCGTGCGGCGCGGCCTGTAGGAGCGCGCCATGCGCGCGATCGCGGGCATGGCCCGCTCCTACAGAGAGCTTCCCGCGTTCCGTGAGGCTTCCAGCGCATTGCTTTCGCTGGCCATCAGCCGCTGCTGCAGGCGCCAGAGAAAGGCGGTTTCGTAAGCGAGCATTTCCACGGTCGGTTCGTACTCGGCGCGGCCGACATGCAGGGTGATCCACAGGTTGGATTTGTTCGGTTCGGTGAGCCAGCGTTCGACCCGCCGGATACCGGCATCCACTGCGCTCTGGCAGATCGCCGGCCAGTCGAGGGCGAGGCCCGGTTGGCCATCGGCAGGAGGAATGTGGACCAGAAAGGCAGCGGGAAAATCGTCGGCGCGTATTTGTCGACCCATGACGAACTCCTTGCTCGCCGTGTTTCAGCAGGGCGGGCATCGATTGAGGGAATGGCCAGGAAATCGCCGGGCAGGATCGCCCGGCGATCTGCCGCAAGCTTCAGCGGGGTGCGAGCGCGGGGAGGAGCGCGAGCGACGCTGGAGATCGGCGAAGGGTCTGTCTCAATAGAAGGATGGCGTGGGGAATTCGTGGGTGGGGCGCGGGGGTAAAAGCGGGGTAGTGCATTTTCCATTTGCTCCTGCAATTTAGAAGAGCCGCTCCTCAATGCCATCTCACTGGTAAAGAGGAGGCGGACCGTGCAGGGGTGAGATACCGGGATGCAGGCAACCGGTCGGGCCGTCGCCCGCCCTGCACGGTCCACCATGGAACGCCCTTCGTGAGCAACGTTCACCCACTTCTGAGCCATGGCACTACCGCAGCCTCATCGATCTCCGAGATCTCACTCCCAGGTCACGACAACCGTCGCGACCGGGAAACCTTATCGATGACCGTGCAGGCGCAGCAATGCGCGATCCTACCGGGAATTCCGATGCCCGTGCAGGACAGCTCCTGAGTACGCAGTCGCATTTACGTAGGAAGATTTCTTCGCCTCAGCAGCGAGGCTTCCGGCGACTTCGAAGCCCCCTGTAGGAGCGCGCCATGCGCGCGATCGCGGGCATGGCCCGCTCCTACAGGGTGATGCCGGTGCCGACGGTCGTGCTGCCCCGTAGGGCGAGTAACGCGTCAGCGTTATCCGCCCTACGATTCTGCCGGCGGCAGGAAGGGGTCAGAGCTGGATATCGTCGCGGATCAGCACGCAGGTGCAGCCGTCTTCGTCTTCGCGCCAGTCGTGGAGGAAGTACATCTGGATCTTGCCGCCGTCCATCACCGCCAGGTAGTCGCCCACTTCCGGGACGAAGAAGGCGGAGGTGCCGGGCTGTGCTTCGCACTCGATGCGGACGCTGAAGAACAGCGCCGGGTCGGCGTCGTCGAAGAAGTCTTCGCGCTCGGCGGCGTCCCACTCGATGGGCGCTTCGAAGGGGCCGAGGAAGAGCACCTTGGCGTCGCCCATGTCCAGTTCTTCGGCATCCGGGTCGTTGTCGTCCGGGCGGTAGACGGTGGCGTCCAGCGCGTTGCTGTCGGCGAGGATGGCCTGGCGCGAGGCCATGCGCTGCTGCGGGTCGACGCCGGCGTCGGCGCAGAGCTGGTTCCAGAGGGTTTCGGCTTGGGTGGACATGATGGCTCCCGCTCGTGCGGCCGGTTCAAAGGCCGATAGTGTCCGGGACGGGGCGGCGCAGATCAATGGGAACTGCTCGTGTAGGAGCGGGCCATGCCCGCGAACGCGCCGGTAGGCGCGCTTGCAGGAGAATGCCCATTTACCCGGTCAGCAAGGTGTATTCATGTGGACGCGGACCTTGTCCGCGATCGCGGGCGTGGCCCGCTCCTACAGGTCAGGCACTTGCGAAGCAGGTGCCGTTCATTCGCTTTTCAGACCGTACTTCTTCACCTTGTCGAACAGCGTGGTCTTGGCCATGCCCAGTGCGTGCGCGGCCTGGCTGAGGTTGCCGGCGTGGCGTTCGAGGGCGGTGGACAGCAGGCTCTTCTCGAAGGCTTCCACGGCCTCGGCGAAGCGCGGCTCGCCGGCGTCCGGGCCGAGGTTGCCGCCGGCCAGCACCGGCAGGCCGAGGGCGAAGCGTTCGGCGACGTTGCGCAACTCGCGTACGTTGCCCGGCCAGTCGTGGGCCATCAGGGTGGCGGCGGTGGCGTTGTCGATGGGCGGCGCCGGGCGGTCGAAACGCAGCGAGGACTGCTGCAGGAAGTGCTCGAAGAGCATCAGGATGTCTTCGCGGCGCTCGCGCAGCGGCGGCAGGTTCAGGGTGATGACGTTGAGGCGGTAGTAGAGGTCGCTGCGGAAGGTGCCTTCGCGGCCCATGGCGGCGAGGTCGGATTTGGTCGCGGCGATCACCCGGCAGTCCACGCGGATCAGTTCGTTGGAGCCCAGGCGCTCCAGTTGCTGTTCCTGCAGCACGCGCAGCAGTTTGATCTGCAGGTTCAGCGGCATGCTCTCGATCTCGTCGAGGAACAGGCTGCCGCCGTCGGCGTGCTCGATCTTGCCGATCCGGCGCTTGCCGGCGCCGGTGAAGGCGTGGGCCTCGTGGCCGAAGATTTCGCTGTCGATCAGGCTTTCCGGCAGGCCGCCGCAGTTGAGCGCGACGAAGGGCTTGGGCTGGCGCCGGCTGGAGTCGTGCAGGCAGCGCGCGACCAGCTCCTTGCCGGTGCCGGTCTCGCCTTCGATGAGCACGTTGGCGGAGGTGTCGGCGACGTTGGCGATCAGTTCGCGCAGCGCCTGCATGGCCGGCGAGCGGCCGATCAGCCGGCTTTCCAGGGCCTGTTTGCCGGCGAGCTGGCGCCGCAGCTGGCTGACTTCGCGGGTCAGCGCGCGCTGGGCAAGGGCGCGGCGCGCGGTGTCTACCAGCTTCTCGGGGGAGAAGGGTTTCTCCATGAAGTCGTAGGCGCCGTCGCGCATGGCCTTGACCGCCATGGCGATGTCGCCGTGGCCGGTGATCAGCACCACCGGCAGGCTGGGGTCACGCTCCTTGAGTTTCTCCAGCAATTGCAGGCCGTCCATGCCGGGCATGCGGATGTCGCTGACGACGATGCCGGGGAAGTCGGCGCCGACCTTCTTCAGCGCTTCCTCGGCGCTGCCCACGCTGTCGGTCTCGATGTCTTCCAGGGCTAGCGCCTGCTGGCAGCCGAGGCGCACGTGGGGGTCGTCCTCGACGATCAGGACACGCAGGGATGGGTCGCTCATGCGGGTGTCTCCATGGCGGGCAGCAGCGGCAGGTTCAGCTCGAAGGCGGTGCCGCCGGCCTCCGGGTAGGCCACGCCGAGGCTGCCGCCTGCGGCGGTGGCGAGGCTGGCCGATAGGGTCAGGCCCAGGCCCAGGCCGAGTTCGCCGGGCTTGGTGGTGAAGAAGGGTTCGAACAGGTGCTGGCGTTGGTCCTGCGGGATGCCGGGGCCGTTGTCGCGGACTACCAGGCGGTAGTGACCGTCGCCCTCGCTGCGGCCTTCCAGCCAGAGCTGGCGGTCGGCTTGCGGGCCCATGGCGTCGAGGGCGTTGGCGATCAGGTTGACCAGGATCTGTTCCAGGCGCGTCTGGTCGATGGCCAGCTGCGCGTCGGGGTAGTCGCGGTGCAGGGTCACCGGCACTTCGGAGAGTCGCCCCTGCAGCACCATCACGGCGGCGTCCACCGCCTTGCTCAGGGTCGCCTGGCCGTGGTCGTCGGCGCGCCGGGCGAAGGCGCGCAGGCTGGCGGTGATGCGACCCATGCGGTCGACCATTTCGGCGATGGCTTCCAGGTTGCTGCTGGCGACGTCCAGCTTGCCGCGTTCGAGGAAGCGCACGCTGTTGCTCGACAGGGTGCGCAGCGCAGCCAGCGGCTGGTTGAGTTCGTGGGCGATGCTGGTGGACATCTGCCCGATCACCGCCAGCTTGCCGGCCTGCACCAGGCGGTCCTGGGCCTTGCGCAGGGTGTCCTCGGCCTGCCGGCGTTCGCGGATCTGCTCGCGCAGGTGCTGGTTGCTGGCGCGCAGGTCGGCGGTGCGGTCGGCGATGCGCCGTTCCAGGGCGTTGTTGGCCTGCTCCAGTGCCTCACGGGCGGCGAGGCGGGTGGCGATGACCTTGCGCCGCTCGTTCCAGGCGATCAGCAGGAAGGCGAACAGGGCGAAGCCGACGGCGGCCAGCACGCCGTGCATCAGCGCTTCGCGGCGCAGGTCGGCCAGCGGGGTGAGCAGGGTGAAGTTCCACGGCGTGTCGCTCAAGCTGCGCGTCTGCATCAGGTAGCTGAGCGGCTTGTGGCTGTCGGCGTGCTCGCCGGGTGGGAAGCTGATTTCCTCGACGCCTTCACCGAGAGGTTTGCGCGCCAGCGGCTGCCATTCGTTGAGCGCCCACCAGTAGTACTGCAGGCTGCGGGCGAGGCGTTCCTTGTCCTGGTCGCTGAGCGGGCGCACGGCCTTCAGGCGCAGGGCCGGGTCGCTGGAGAGGATGATGATGCCGTTCTCGTCGCTGACGAAGGCTTGCAGGCGTGCCTTCTCCCAGCGTTCTTCGAGGGATTCCATGCGCACCTTGACCACTGCCACGCCGACGATCTTGCCGCCATGAACGAGGCCGTGGGCGAGGTAGTAACCGGGCTCGCCGGTGGTGCTGCCGATGCCGTAGAAGCGTCCGGGGCGGCCGTTCACCGCTTCCTGGAAATAGGCGCGGAAGGACAGGTCTTCACCCAGGTAGCTGTCGGCGTCCTGCCAGTTGCTGGTGGCGAGCACCCGGCCGGAGGTGTCCAGCAGGTACACGGCGCGGCTGCCGGCGCGGCGGTTGAGGCCTTCCAGGTAATGGTTGACGCGGTCGCGGTGCAGCGGCGTCGGGTCCACCAGCAGGCGGCTGACGCTGCCTTCGAGTTCCAGCAGGCTGGGCAGGTAGGTGTAGCGGCTGATCTCGCTTTCCACGCCACGGGCGTGCAGTTCGAGCTGGCGTTCGCCGGTCTCGATCAGGGTGCGGGTGCCGGCGCCTTCGCTGATGAGGTAGCCGCCATAGCCGAAGCCCAGGGTGAGCAGGAGCAGCAGGAAGGGCAACAGGTAGTTGCGCACGAGGCGTGGCTTCACGGTGAGCGGCGGCGGCAGTGGGCTGGAAGCGCATTGCAGCACAGTCGCCGAGGCCGAACCAGCCCAACGCCGGGGGGCGGCGATGGACTGGCTCGGGTACCACACGGTGCGTCCGCCGGGGCTTAGGGCTTGACCACCATGCCGATGCCGCGGCCGCGCGGATCGGAGGCGGTTTCCAGAGCCTTGCCGTTGACACGGATGGCCTGGATGTCACCCATGTTCCAGCCCTGGTCTTCCAGGGTGTAGCCCATGGCTTTGAGCTCGTCGGCAACCTTGCCGGTGAGCGGCGCGTATGCGTCGTAGTAGATGGTGTCCTTGGGCAGCAGCTGGTGGTGCACGCGCTGCGCGGCGACTGCCTTTTCCAGGGGCAGCTTGTAGTCGTAGACGTTGTTCAGCACCTGGAAGATCGAGGTGAAGATCCGCGAGCCGCCGGGGGTGCCTAGCACCAGGCTGACGTGGCCGTCGCGGGTGACGATGCTCGGGCTCATGGAGGAGAGCATGCGCTTGCCCGGCTCGATGGCGTTGGCGTCGCTGCCCACTACGCCGAAGGCGTTGGCCACGCCCGGCTTGGAGCTGAAGTCGTCCATCTCGTCGTTGAGCAGGAAGCCGGCGCCCTTGACCACCACGCCGCTGCCGAAGTCCCAGTTGAGGGTGTAGGTGTTGCTGACGGCGTTGCCGTCCTTGTCGACGATGGAGAAATGCGTGGTCTGGTGCGGCTCAAGACCGGGGCGGACTTTCTCGGTGGCCGAGATGGCGTCCGGGTTCACTTCCTTGGCGCGCTTGGCGATGTATTTTGCATCGGTCAGCTGGGCCACCGGCACCTTGGAGAACTGCGGGTCGCCCAGGTAGTCGGCGCGGTCAGCGAACACGCGCTTCTCGATTTCGGCGAGCAGGTGGATGTACTTGGCGGAGTTCAGCTCGACGCCCTTGAAGTCGGCGGCGCGCTGTTCCTTGATGCCGATCAGCTGGGCCAGGGCGATACCGCCGGAGCTGGGCAGTGGCGCGGTGTAGAGGGTGTTGCCTTGCCAGTCGACGCGCATCGGTTCGCGCCACTTGGCTTCGTAGGTGGAGAGGTCGTCGGCGGTGACCAGGCCGCCGTCCTGCTTCATCTGCGCGACCAGCAGCTTGGCGGTCTCGCCCTTGTAGAAGTCGTCCGGGCCCTTGTCGGCAATGCGCTCCAGGGTCTTGGCCAGCTCGGGCTGCTTGAAGGTCTCGCCCGGCTTCATGGTGCCGAAGTAGTCGCCGAAGTTGGTCTTGCCGTTGAACAGCGCGATGGCGTCCTGGCGGTACTGGTACTGCTGGTCGGCGACCCGGAAGCCGCTCTGCGCGTAGCCGATGGCCGGGGTCAGCAACTCGCTCCACTTCAGTTTGCCGAAGCGCTTGTGCGCTTCCCACAGACCCATCACGGTACCCGGCACGCCGGCGGCCTTGGCGCCGACCAGGCTGAGGTTCTCGATTACCTCGCCTTTCTCGTTCAGGTACATGGTCTTGGTCGCCGCCTTGGGGGCGATCTCGCGGTAGTCGAGGAAGTACGGCTTGCCGTCGACGTACAGGGTCATGAAGCCGCCGCCGCCGATGTTGCCGGCTTCGGGGTAGGTGACCGCGAGGGTGAAGGCGGTGGCGACCGCGGCGTCGACGGCGTTGCCGCCTTTCTTGAGAATCTCGGCGGCGACCTTCGCGCCGTACTGGTCGGGGGAGGCGACCGCGCCGCCGTCGAGGGTGACGGCGAATACCGAAGAACTCGCCGCGAGGATCGCGACGCCCAGGGGCAGTTTGCTGAAGTGGAACACGCGCATGGAACTTCCTTATTTATTCTTGTGCTTGCGGTGAGGTTGAACGCCCCGGTGAACCGGGGCCTTCGGGTGGAACGGTAAAGCAGGCTCAGAGCGGCTGATCCAGAACGAATGGCTCAGTGCGGCAGGATCTTGGCGAGGAACTGCTGGGTGCGCTCGGCACGGTTCTGCAGGTCGCCGAAGAATTCCTCCTTCGGGCAGTCCTCGACGATCTGCCCGCGGTCCATGAATATCACCCGGTCGGCGACCTTGCGCGCGAAGCCCATCTCGTGGGTCACGCACATCATGGTCATGCCTTCGTGGGCGAGCTGGACCATCACGTCGAGCACCTCGTTGACCATCTCCGGGTCGAGCGCCGAGGTCGGTTCGTCGAACAGCATGACGATCGGGTCCATGGCCAGCGCGCGGGCGATCGCCACGCGCTGCTGCTGGCCACCGGAGAGCTGGCCGGGGTGCTTGTGCGCATGGGCCTTGAGGCCGACGCGGTCGAGCAGCTTCATGCCCTTGTCCAGCGCCTCTTCCTTGCTCCGCCCCAGCACCTTGCGCTGGGCGATGGTGAGGTTCTCGGTGATGGTCAGGTGCGGGAACAGCTCGAAGTGCTGGAACACCATGCCGACCCGCGAGCGCAGTTTTGGCAGGTCGGTCTTCGGGCTGGCGATGGAGGTGCCGTCGACGGTGATGTCGCCCTTCTGGAAGGGCTCCAGCGCGTTGACGCACTTGATCAGGGTCGACTTGCCCGAGCCGGACGGCCCGCAGACCACCACCACTTCACCCTTGGACACCTTGGTGTTGCAGTCGGTGAGCACCTGGAAGTCGCCGTACCACTTGCTGACGTTATCGATGGAGATCATACGGTTAACCTTTTCTGCAGGCGCTTCACGCCGAAGGACGCGGCGAAGCTGATGACGAAGTAGACGAGTCCGGCGAAGATCAGGAACTCATGGGGCTGGCCGATGATGTCGCCACGGGAACGGGCGGCGTTGAGGAAGTCCATCAGGCCGACGCTGTAGACCAGCGAGGTGTCCTGGAACAGGATGATGCTCTGCTGCAGCAGCAGCGGGGTCATCTTGCGGAATGCCTGGGGCAGGATGATCAGGCGCATGGACTGGCCGTAGGTCATGCCCAGCGCGTAGGAGGCGCCGATCTGGCCCTTGGGGATGGCCTGGATGCCGGCGCGGACGATCTCGCAGTAGTACGCCGCCTCGAACATCATGAAGGCCACCAGGCACGAGGTGAACGCGCCCACGGGGGTGTCCTGGCCGGTGATCCAGCGCAGGATGAACGGCACCGCGAAGTAGAACCAGGTGATCACCAGCAGCAGCGGGATCGAGCGGAAGTAGTTCACGTAGAAGCCGGCGATGTTCGACAGCAGCTTGCTGCTCGACAGCCGCATCAGCGCGAGGATGGTGCCCAGCACCACGCCGCCCAGCACGCCCAGCACCATCAGTTGCAGGGTGGTGAGCATGCCTTCCCAGAGGCCGGGGAGGGCGGGGACGATCTGACTGAAGTCCATCATTTACCTCCCACGGAGATCAGGCCCGGCACCGCTACCTTGCGCTCGACGAAGCGCATGATCAGCATCAGGCTCATGTTCAGGGTGAAGTAGATCGCGGTGGCGAGGGTGAAGGCCTCGAACAGGTTGGCGCTGAATTCGGCGGTCTGCTTGGTCTGCGCCAGCAGCTCCATCAGGCCGATCAGCGAGGCCACCGAGGAGTTCTTGAAGACGTTGAGGAATTCCGAGGTCAGCGGCGGAATGATGATCCGGAAGGCCTGCGGCAACAGCACGTGGCGGTAGATCGACGGCAGGCGGAAACCGACGGCGCTGGCGGCGGCGAGCTGGCCCTTGGGCAGCGCCTGGATGCCGGTGCGCACCTGTTCGCAGACCCGCGCGGCGGTGAACAGGCCCAGGCACACGACGACGCTGATGAAGGCCGAGGTTTCCGGGGCGATGCCCAGCTTGAACCAGTCCTGGATCGGCTGCGGCAGGTAGTCCGGTACGAAGAAGTACCAGAGGAACAGCTGCACCAGCAGTGGCACGTTGCGGAACAGCTCCACGTAGGCCGTGGCGATGCCCGACAACCAGCGGTTGGGCAGGGTGCGCATCACGCCCAGCAGCGAGCCGAGCGCCAGGGCGATGACCCAGGCCGCGAGCGAGACGGCGATGGTCCAGCCCAGGCCGGTGATGTACCAGTCCAGGTAGCGTTCGTCGCCAATCCCGGTGGACTTGAAGAACACGCCCCAGTCCCAGTTGTAATCCATGACGGGTTTCCCCTCGATTGCTTTGCACGGTTGCTTGGTACGCTACGGGGCCGGACGCGGGCGCAAGGCCGCCCGCCACCCGCGGGTAGCGGGTGTTCCGGCATCGTCATCAGGAGTAGTGGGCTCGGGAGCGCTGGCGTGCGCTCCCGATCCCCCGCGTGGCTACGCCTTGTGGGCGCAGCCGCGCGCGACCGTTACATCTGCTCGGCAGACTTGTCGGTCGGATTGGCGATCAGCTTCTTGAGCTCATCACTCATCGGGAAGTTGAGGTTCAGGTTCTTCGGCGGGATGGGCTGCATGAACCACTTGTCGTAGATCTTGTTGACCTCACCCGAGGCGAAGGTGTCGGAGATGGCCTTGTCGACGACCTTCTTGAACGGTGCGTCGCCCTTGCGAACCATGCACGCGTAGATCTCGTAGGACTGCGGCTTGCCGACCACGTGCCAGTCGTCGGGCTTCTTGGCCTTGGCCATTTCGCCGTAGAGCAGCGCGTCGTCCATCATGAAGGCCACGGCGCGGCCGGACTCGAGCATCAGGAAGGACTCGCCATGGTCCTTGGCCGAGATGATGTTCATGCCCATCTTCTGGTCGGCGTTCATCTGCTTGAGCAGGCGCTCGGAGGTGGTGCCGGCGGTGGTCACCACGTTCTTGCCCTTGAGGTCCGGGAAGTCGTTGATGCCCGAGCTGGTCTTGGTCAGCAGGCGGGTGCCGACCTCGAAGATTCCGACGGAGAAGTCGACCTGCTTCTGGCGCTCGAGGTTGTTGGTGGTGGAGCCGCACTCGATGTCCACGGTGCCGTTCTGCACCAGCGGGATACGGGTCTGGGAGGTCACCAGGTTGTAGCGGACCTTGAGGTCGGGAACGTTCAGCTCTTTCTTCAGGGCTTCGACGACCTTGATCTGCAGGTCGTGGGAATAACCTTCCGGCTGACGCGGATCGCTGCCGAGGTAGGAGAAGGGAATGGAGGCGTCACGGTGGCCGAGAACGATGGTGCCGGAGTCCTTGATCTTCTTCAGGGTACCGGTGAGTTCTTCGGCGACGACGGGAGTGGCGAGCAGGGCCGCGACAATGGCGACGCCCAACGCACGGGGTGCGAAACGCATGGAGACTACCTCGACTGGTTGTGTTTGTTATTCAGTCCTGCGCCGACGAGGCTCACTCCAGGCCGGTCGCATGTTCGAGGTGGAGCAGAGCAGGCTCCGTGCCAAGCTTTTGCGTTTCTGGTAACTGATTGAATTATAAGGATTAATTTTGATTTCACGACCGTGACGAAGCGACGCCTCGTTCGGTCATCCGGATATTCGTGGAATTCTCGTTCGGAAATCCGAACGAATCGCCCGCTCAGACGTCCGGCTGGCCGGCCCACTGGCCGCGCTGATACGGCTGGTCGCGATCGGCCAGGTGCGCGGCGATGCGCTCCAGCAACTGGTGCGTCGGGGCGCGCACGCCGGTGACCGCCTGGCCCAGCCCCAGCGCGATGACCAGCAGCAGAAGCGCGGGCTGGAAGGCCGGCAGGTGGATGCGCGTGGCGCCGAGGAAGGCCGCGCTGGTGCCCAGGCCCAGCGCCAGGCCGGCGTAGACTTCGGCCGGCGAGTGCACGTTGATCGCCAGTCGCGAGAGGCCCACCAGCACGGCGATCAGCGCCGCCACCCCCGCCGCGACGAGGCCGGCGCGCCGCGAGCTGAACAGCTGCGCAGCCAGGGTTGGCAGCACGGCGCCGGCCATCATGCTGTGGCCGGAGATGCCGGTGAAGTTGAGGTTCGGAATTCCGATTCCCCAGCCCATGAAGGCCAGCTTCGAAACCACCACCAGCGCGGTCGAGAAACCGAACAGCATCGCCCACAGCCCGGCCTTGGCGGTCTCGCGGCGGTACAGCAGCCAGCAGAAGACGAACACGGCGGCCGGCGCCAGCAGGGAGCTGTCGCCTAGGCGGGTGATCAGGGGCCAGAAGGTCATGGGGCGTCGGATGGTGGGACGAAGGCTGGCAACGGTAGCACAGGCCGGTGCCGGCACCGGTCGCCAGGCGACAGGATGTGCCCCTTGGCCGTGATCCGGGTGCTGGCCCACAATGTCGCCTTCAGCCCAAAGGAATGCCCGCCATGGAAATGGAAAACCCCTACCGCGCCCCGGAAGCCCCGCTGGTCGAGGAGCGTACCGGCGCCGAGCAGGCCAATCGATTCTTCGTCATCTCCATCACCAAGATGATCGTGCTCTACGTGGCGACGCTGGGGCTGTTCAACCTGTACTGGATGTACAAGCACTGGTCGATCCAGAAGCCGCACATGCCGGGCAAGATCAACCCGCCGCTGCGCAGCCTGTTCATGATCTTCTATATCCACTCCCTCGCCCGGCGCGTGCACGAAGCCTTGCCCGAGGTGCAGCGCCAAGGCTGGAGCTACAGCAGCGATGCCACCTGGGCGGTCGTGCTGCTGATCGTCTCCAATGTCGCCGACAAGCTGACCAGTCGCATTCCCGAGCTCAGCCACTACAGCCTGCCGTTCATCATCCTGGGCCTTGTGCCGCTCATTCCGCTGACGAACATCCAGCGCCGCGCCAATGAGGCCAGCGGTGATCCGCTGGGCCAGGGCAATGCCTCGATCACCCGCTACAACGTGCCGTTCCTGATCCTTGGCGGCCTACTCTGGGTGCTGATCGTGATCGGCTCGGTGGCGGAGTTCGCGGGCGTCGCCTGAGCCGCCTTCGCGGCGCAGCAGTTCGCGCTTGCGCGGCAGGCCCCAGCGATAACCCCCTTCGCCAGTGCCGCCGACCACGCGGTGGCAGGGCACCAGCAGGCCGACATTATTGCTGGCGCAGGCGCGGGCGATGGCGCGCGGATGGGTGCCCAACTGCTCGGCCAGCTCGCCGTAGCGCCGCGTCTCGCCGCTGGGAATGCGCGTGAGGGCGCGCCAGACGCGCAGCTGGAAGGCGCTGCCGTGCAGGTCCAGCGGCAGGTGGGCAGCCTGTTCGGGCTCTTCCAGCTGGGTGATCACTTCGCGCAGCCAGTCGCCCAGGCCGGCGTCGTCGCGGCTGCGTTCGGCGGCGCTGAAGCGCTCGGCCAGCTGGCGCTCCAGTTCGCTCGCATCGTCAGCGAAGAGCAGGGCGCACACGCCCTTGTCGGTGGCTGCCAGCAGCACCAGCCCGAGCGGACAGGGCGCGATGGCGTAGCGCAGGCGCTCGCCGGCGCCTTTCTGCCGGCGTTGCGCGGGGCTCAGCGGTGTGGCGCTTTCATACAGGGCGCGGGTGCCGGAGTAGCCGGCCTCCAGCGCGGCGTCGAGCACCGAGCGCGCTTGCGGCAAGGCAGCGGCCAGGCGCTGCTCGCGGCGGGAATCCGCCCAGGCACGTGGCGTGAGGCCGGTGCGGGCCTTGAAGGCGCGGGCCAGGTGCGAGGCGGACAGACCGATGCGCCCGGCCAGCTCCTCCAGCGTCAGCGGCTTCTCGGCCTTGTCGAGCAGCTCGCAGGCCGCGGCGACCAGCGCATCCAGTTGTTCGCGCGGGCTCGGGCCGCGCGGCGAACAACGCTTGCAGGGGCGGAAGCCGGCGGCTTCGGCCGCTTCGGGGGCAGCGTGGAAGGCCACGTTCTCCCTTGATGGCCGGCGCGCCGGGCAGTTCGGCCGGCAGTAGACGCCGGTGGAGCGCACGCTGAAGACGAAGCGCCCTTCGTAGCGCTCATCGCGCTCGCAGACCGCCTGCCAGCAGCGCTCGGGGTCAAGTCGGGTGGTCGTCATGGCAGCTCTCCGGGGCAATGGCCGTTGGGGCGATTGTCCGTCCCGACACGAAGTGCAGCAATCCGCATCGCGTTTTCAAACTCGAAGCGCGGCGGCAGGGGCTACGCTTGCTGGGTATTCCCTGAAGAAGACCCCATGTCCTTGCGCCGATTCTGCCTGTGCTGCCTTCTGCTGCTCCTCGCGCTGAGCGCCCAGACCCGTGCCGCGAGCCTGGCGCTGAGCGAGCAGGAGCGAGCTTTCATCTCAGCCCACGAGCCGATCCGCGTCGGCCTGTTCCGCGCCGGCTGGCCGCCGTTCGAGGTGATCGACGAGTTCGACCAGTTCCACGGCATCAGCGCCGATTACCTGCAGTTGCTGTCCGAGCGCCTGGGGATGAAGGTCCAGCCGGTGCTCTACAACACCTGGGAAGAGGTATTGGCAGCGGTGAAGGCCGGCGAGGTGGACCTGTTGCCGTCCATGGCGGCTACCGAGGAGCGCCAGCATTTCCTGAGTTTCACCCAGCCCTACGTCACCACCAGCAGCCTGATCTTCGCCCGGCGCGACAGCACCATCCGCACGCTGGACGACCTGTCCGGCCGCCGCGTGGCCGTGGAGCAGGGCTATGCCGTCCATGAACTGCTGACCAAGGCGGTGCCGGGGATCGACTTCGTGCTGGTAGAAGATTCCCCCAGCGCGCTCAAGGCGGTCTCCACCGGGCGCGCCGATGCCTACGTCGGCAACCTCATCACCACCACCTTCCTGATCGAGCAGCTCAGCCTTTCCAACATGGAGGTGCGCGGCGACAGCGGGCTGGGCAACAGCCAGGTGCGCTTCGCCACGCGCAAGGCGCTGGAACCGCTGGTGCCGCTGCTGGACCGCGCGCTTGGCAATATCACCCGCAACGAGCAGGAGGCGATCCAGGCGCGCTGGCTGCCGTCGCTGGATGTCTTCGACTGGATGAACCTGCTGCAGATCGCCTGGCCGTGGGTGGTGGGTTTCCTCGCCCTGCTGACCTTCGTGCTGGTGTGGAACCGCCGGCTGTCGATCCAGGTGGCCGAGCGCGCCCGTGCCGAGGCGGAGGAACGGCGCCAGCGCAGCACGCTGCTGGCGCTGATCAACTCGATCCCCGATCCGATCTGGTTCAAGGACACCCAGGGCCGCTACCTGGGGGTCAACCAGGCGTTCGCTGACTGCCTGGGGCGCGCGCCGGAGGACATAGTCGGGCGCAGCGACCAGCAGATGTTCAGCCGAGCCGCCGGCACCGGCCGCCAGGAGCGCGACCGCCAGGCGCTGACCGAGCGCGAGCCCTACGCCAGTGAAGGCTGGGTGGTCTATCCCGATGGCCGGCGGGTGCTCTTCGATACCCTGCGCAGCGCTTTTCACGACGACCAGGGCCGGCTGCTCGGCCTGGTCGGCGTCAGCCGTGACGTCACCGCGCGCAAGTCCACCGAGCTGGCGCTGGCCGAGGCCCGCGACCTGGCCGAGGAGGCCGCGCAGCTCAAGAGCGACTTCCTGGCCAACATGAGCCATGAGATCCGCACGCCGCTGAATATCATCATCGGCCTGGCGCACCTGCTCCAGGAAACCACCCTGGACCCGCAGCAGGTGGACTACCTGGGCAAGATCCAGGGCTCGGGCCAGTACCTGCTGGAACTGATCAGCGACATCCTCGACCTGTCCCGCGTGGAGGCCGGCAAGCTGGAGTTCGAGCACATCGACTTCGACCTGGAGCGCCTGCTCGGCGAGTTGTTCGACCTGTTCAATATCCGCGCGGCGAGCAAGGGCCTGGCGGTGCGCTGCGAGATCGACCCACGGGTGCCTGCCCAGGTGGTGGGCGATTCGCTGCGCCTGCGACAGATCCTGATGAACTACGGCAACAATGCGCTGAAGTTCACCGAGCAGGGCGAGGTGGTGCTGATCGTCCGCCTGGAAGACGAGGACGAAGACAGCCTGCAGCTCTACTTCGCCTTCCGCGACACCGGCATCGGCATCACCGAGCCGCAGCAGGAGCGCCTGTTCGAATCCTTCCAGCAGGCGGACAGCTCCATCACCCGCCGTTATGGCGGCTCCGGCCTGGGCCTGGCGATCTGCAAGAAACTGGCGGAGGCGATGGGCGGCAGCGTCGGGGTGGAAAGCGAGCCGAACCGCGGCAGCCTGTTCTGGTGCCGGCTGCCCATGGGCCGGGTGGATGACTCGGTCAGCCTGAGCCTGCAGAACATCAGCCACGAACCGCTGCCGGTGCCCCTGCTGCCGGCGGCCGCGGCCGCTCCGGCGCTGCTGGAGAGCGGCAACGTCGCCGAAGTCGAGCAGGTCTGCCGGCGCCTGGCGCACCTGCTGGCGGCGGACGACCCGCGCGCCGGACGGTTGCTCGGCGAACGTGCAAGCCTGCTGCGCAGCGTCTTCAATGAGGGCTACGAAGGCATTGCCACGAGCGTGCGGCGTTTCGAGTTCGAGCGGGCCCTGGAAAGTCTGGTGAATCTCGCGAGGGAGCGCGACATCCGGATCTGACGGGGTGGATAGACAGGAAAGGTGCGACAGGAACACGCGGACAGGGCCGTGGTCCGATCACCCATGGCATGTCACGAATCTGACCGATGCGAGGAGTTGCGATGGATAGCATGCTGGACCGGCCGGAGCAGGAGATGATCCTGGTGGTGGACGATCAGCCCGACAACCTGATGCTCATGAGCGAGCTGCTCATGGACCGCTATCAGGTGCGCGTCGCCTCCAGCGGGCCGAAGGCACTGCGCCTGATGCAGAGCGACCCGCGCCCGGACCTGGTGCTGCTCGACATCATGATGCCGGAGATGGACGGCTACGAAGTCTGCCGCCAGCTCAAGGCCGACCCGCTGACCCGCGACATCCCGGTGATCTTCCTCACCGGCATGGTCAGCGCCGCCGATGAGCAGAAGGGCCTGGACCTGGGCGCGGTGGACTACCTGACCAAGCCGATCAGCCCGCCGGTGACCCTGGCGCGCATCCGCGCGCACCTGAACCTGAAGTCCAACGCCGACTTCCTGCGCGACAAGAGCGAGTACCTGGAGCTGGAGGTACGCCGTCGCGCTCGCGAGCTGCAGGCCATCCAGGACGCCACCCTGGAAGCCATGGCGACCCTCTGCGACCTGCGCGACAACCCCCACAGCAACCACCTGGTGCGCATCGAACATTACATGCGCCTGCTGGGCAGCTCGCTGTCCCTGCACAACGAGTTCGCTGCCGAGCTGTCGGTGGAGAACATCGAGTTGCTGGTGCGCTCGGCGCAGTTGCACGACATCGGCAAGGTCGCCGTGCCCGACCGCATCCTGCACAGCCCCGGCCAGTTGGAAGAGGCCGACCGGCTGATCCTGGAAAGCCACACCACCGTCGGCCGCGACGCCCTGGCGGCGGCCGAGCGCAAGCTGGGGTCGCCGGCGGAATTCCTGCGTTTCGCTAAGGAAATCGCCTACAGCCACCACGAACACTGGGACGGCAGCGGCTTCCCCGAGGGGCTGGCCGGCGAGCAGATTCCCCTGGGCGCGCGGATGCTCTCGCTGATCGACTGCTATGACGAACTCACCTGCCGCCACGCCTACCGCACCTCGCTGACCCCGGAGGATGCCGCCGGGCGCATCAAGGCGGGCGCCGGCAAGCAGTTCGACCCGCGCGTGGCCGAGGCTTTCAGCGAGGTCGCCGAAGGCTTCGCCAACATCGCCCAGCGCTACGCCGACAGCGACGAAGCGCTGGGGCTGGAATTGCAGCGGCTGGAAGACGCGGTGGTGGAAAGCATCGAGCTGACGCCGCCTGAACCCTGATCGCGCTGGGCGGTTGTCGAGGATTGCCGTATAAGGAGCGCAGCGCCCCAGAGAGGTACGCCAGGAAGCCTGATGAAAACCCCGAAACGCCTGGAGCCGTTGATCGAAGACGGCCTGATCGATGAAGTATTGCGCCCGCTGATGAGCGGCAAGGAAGCAGCGGTCTACGTGGTGCGCTGCGGCGCCGAGCTGCGCTGCGCCAAGGTCTACAAGGAAGCCAACAAGCGCAGCTTCCGCCAGGCCGCCGAGTACCAGGAAGGCCGCAAGGTGCGTAACAGCCGCCAGGCCCGCGCCATGGCCAAGGGCACCAAGTACGGCCGCAAGGAGCAGGAAGACGCCTGGCAGAACGCCGAGGTGGCTGCGCTGTTCCGCCTGGCCAACGCCGGGGTACGCGTACCCAAACCGTATGATTTCCTCGACGGCGTGCTGCTGATGGAGATGGTCGCCGACGAAGAGGGCGACGCCGCGCCGCGTCTGAACGACGTGGTGATGGAGCCCGAGCTGGCCCGCGACTTCCACGAATTCCTCATCCGCCAGATCGTCATGATGCTCTGCGCGGGCCTCGTGCACGGCGACCTGTCGGAATTCAACGTGCTGGTCGGCCCGGACGGCCCGGTGATCATCGACCTGCCGCAGGCCGTGGATGCCGCCGGCAACAACCACGCCTTCCGCATGCTTGAGCGCGACGTGGGCAACATGGCCGCCTACTTCGGCCGCTTCGCCCCAGAGCTCAAATACACCCACTACGCCAAGGAAATGTGGGCCCTCTACGAGGACGGCAAGTTGCAGCCGGACACCCCGCTGACCGGGCACTTCGATGATCCGGAAGACGAGGCGGACGTGGATTCGGTACTGCGTGAAATCGCCGAAGCCATGCGTGAGCAGGAACGCCGCGAAGCCGGCCGTGCCGCTCAGGACGCTCCGCAGCAACGCGATGAGCCGCCGCCCCCGCCGTGGGAGCAGGCCTGAGCCCATTGCCCGGCGAGTCGGAGCTTCTCGCGCTGATCGCCGGGCAACCTGAACGCCTGCACCTGCTGCGCGTGGTGCGCGATCACGGCCCGCGAGGCGCCTGGGTCGCTGCCGGTTTCGTGCGTAACGCAGTGTGGGACGCCTTGCACGGTTACCGCGAACCCACGCCGCTCAGCGATATCGACGTGCTGTATTTCGCCGCCGGCAACCTGGAGCCCGAGGCGGACTATGCCTGGGAGCGTCGGTTGTTGGAGGTTTGCGCGGACGCGCCCTGGTCGGTGCGCAACCAGGCGCGGATGCACCTGCGCAATGGCGATGCGCCCTACGGCGATTGCGCCGATGCCATGTGCCGCTGGCCGGAGGTCTGCACGGCGGTAGCGCTGCGCCTGCGGGGTGATGCCCTCGAGCTGCTCGCGCCGCTGGGGATCGACGACCTCTGGGCGCTGCGGGTCCGGCCCACCGAGCACTTCCGTGCCAAGCCGCACTTCTACCGCGAGCGCCTCGCCGCCAAGAACTGGCCGGCGCGTTGGCCGAAGCTGCGTATCGAACCCCTGTGAGGACCTGCTCGCGGATATCCCCGGCCCGCTCTGCGTAGGATGGGTGGAGCGCAGCGATACCCATGCTGATGGTTTCCCGGGATTGATGGGTATCGCTTCGCTCCACACCATCCTACGCACGGTTCCTGCTTTGGCCTGGGTTGGATTCCCGTCTGGTCCTGCGAAAAAACTGTAAGCCCGCAACTGTATCCATACATTTCAGGCGTGGGCTGTTAGTTTTGCCTGATCCCACCCCGAGCGCTCTGCCATGCCCCTCCGCCACGTTCTCCTCGCCCTATTGGTCACCCTGATCTGGGGCGTCAACTTCGTCGTGATCAAGGTCGGGCTGCACGACTTCCCGCCGCTGCTGTTCTGCGCCCTGCGCTTCGCCCTGGCGGCGCTGCCGCTGATCTTCCTGCGCGGCCCGCTGCCGGCGCCGTTCTGGCGCATCGTGCAGATCGGCGTACTGCTGGGCGTGGTCAAGTTCGGCCTGCTGTTCGTCGGCATGCACATCGGTATGCCCGCCGGGCTGTCGTCGCTGGTGCTGCAGAGCCAGGTGTTCTTCACCGTGCTGATCGCCGCCGCCTTCCTCGGCGAGCGTCCCAGCCCGCGCGCCCTCATCGGCCTGGCGCTGGCCGCCGGCGGCCTGTTGCTGATCGGCCTTGAGCGCCCCCTGGGCGACAGCCTGGTGGCCTTCCTGCTGGTGATCGCCGCCGCGCTGGCGTGGGCCTTCTCCAACATCGCCACCAAGCGCTCCGGCGCCAGCGACATGCTGCGCCTGATCAGCTGGGTCAGCCTGATCCCGCCGTTGCCGCTACTGCTGCTGTCGTGGATCTTCGAAGGCCAGGAGGCCATCGAGCACGCCGTGCTGAATATCAGCTGGGGCGGGACAGGTGCGCTGCTCTACATCGCCTTCCTCGCCACCACCGTCGGTTTCGGCCTGTGGAGCGTCCTGCTGCGCCGCTATCCGGCCAGCCAGGTCACACCTTTCGCCCTGGCGGTACCGGTGTCGGGCCTGCTGTCGGGCTGGCTGTTCCTTGGCGAAGACCTCACCACCCAGGACTGGATGGCTTGCGTGCTGGTGTTCCTCGGTCTTGCCGTGACGGTACTGCCGGCTTCGCTGTGGCGCCGCCGCGCGGTGGCCAGCGCATAAGGCGGATGAGTCAGACAGCCTCGCCGAGGCGGTCCACTACCCACTGGTTGATGCTTTGATTGCTCAGCTCCGCCTTGATCGCTACCTGCGCGTGCAGTTGCGGGTCCAGGCGCAAGCTGAGCTTGCCGGAGAAGGGCCGTTGCGGTTCGCGACCGAGCTTCTCGCAGGTCGCCAGGTAGTCGTCCACCGCCTCTTCGAATGCCACGCGCAACTCGCTGACCGATTCGCCGTGGAAGCCAATCACATCGCGGATTCCGGCGATATGGCCGATGAACAGCCCGTCATCGTCGCTGTATTCGATCCGGGCGGCGTAGCCCTGGTATTTCATGGGAGTCATGGGTGGATTCCTGCCTGTTCGAGCAAGGCGCGCGCATCGCGCACCTGATAGGGCTTGGCTTCCTTGGCCGGATGCGGGCGATGGAAGGTGGCGATTGTGCCATTCAGCTCGAAGCGCACCCGCGAGCCATTGCCCTCGATCACCTGCGCGCCGAGCGCGATCAGCAGCGACTCGATGCGTAGCCATTCCAGTGAGGCCGGGACGGGGAGGGCGAAGATCAGCTCCAGCGTCCTGCGGTGCCGGGCATTCATCCTGTGCTCCGGTGGTTGGTATCAGATTATGCTACCAATCGATGCCGTGAGCCAGCTGTCGGACATATCGCCAAGGGCCGCGTGAATAGTCCTCAGTGACAGCAATTCCCCGACTCCAGGTCCTTGAGGATCGGGCAGTCCGGGCGGTGGTCGCCCTGGCAGTGGTCGCTCAGCTCCTGCAGGGTGTCGCGCAGGCTGCTGAGTTCGGCGATCTTGCGGTTGAGTTCGTCGATGTGTCGGGCGGCCAGGGCCTTCACGTCGGCGCTGGCGCGGGCGCGGTCCTGCCAGAGGGCGAGCAGTTGGCCGACCTCTTCCAGCGAGAAGCCGAAGTCCCGCGAGCGGCGGATGAACGCCAGGGTGTGCAGGTCCTGCTCGCTGTAGTGGCGGTAGCCGCTGGCGCTGCGGCCGGCGGGGGCGAGCAGGCCGGTGGATTCGTAGTAGCGGATCATCTTCGCGGTCAGGCCGCTCTTCTTCGCCGCTTCGCCGATGTTCATGCCGATGTCTCCTGAACGAACACCCCCGCCGTTCGGGCGGGGGCGCGGGGCTTATTGGTGATCGCGGGGTTTCCAGCGCTTGAGCAGCAGGGCGTTGCTCACCACGCTGACGCTGGAGGCGGCCATCGCCGCGCCGGCGACCATGGGGTTGAGCAGGCCGAAGGCGGCCAGCGGGATGCCCACCAGGTTGTAGATGAAGGCCCAGAACAGGTTCTGGCGGATCTTTGCGTAAGTGCGCCGGGAGATATCCAGCGCCGCCGGTACCAGGCGTGGATCGCCGCGCATCAGGGTGATGCCGGCGGCGTGCATGGCGACGTCGGTGCCGCCACCCATGGCGATGCCCACGTCTGCCGCGGCCAGTGCCGGGGCGTCGTTGATGCCGTCGCCGACCATCGCCACGACCTTGCCTTGCTGGCGCAGCGCGCCGACCACGGCAGCCTTGTCGCCGGGCAACACCTCGGCGTGCACGTCGTCCAGGCCCAGGGCGTCGGCCACGACCTTGGCGCTGCCACGGTTGTCGCCGGTGATCAGGTGGCTGGCGATGCCGCGCTCGCGCAGGGCGTCGATGGCGGTCTTCGCGCCTTCCTTGAGGCTGTCGCCGAAGGCGAACAGGGCGATCACCCGTGCCTGCGGTTCGCGCTCGATGAGCCAGGACAGGGTGCGGCCTTCGGCTTCCCATTGCCGGGCTGACTCGACCAGCGCGCCAGGCTGCAGCTGGGCTTCGTCGAGCATGCGGCGGTTGCCCAGGGCCAGCAGGCGACCGCCGATGCGGCCTTGAATACCGCGCCCGGTCAGGGCCTGGGTAGCCTCGGCAGCAGCGGGGTTCAGGCTGCGTTCGGCGCAGGCGTCGAGCACGGCGCGGGCCAGCGGGTGTTCGCTGCCGCGTTGCAGTGCGCCGGCCAGGGCGAGGGCTTCAGTCTCGTCGCCGTCCGCCGCGAGGTTGGTGATGCGCGGCTGGCCGGAGGTGAGGGTGCCAGTCTTGTCGAAGGCCACGGCGGTCACCGCGTGGGCGACTTCCAGCGCCTCGGCGTCCTTGATCAGGATGCCGTGTTTGGCCGCCACGCCGGTGCCGGCCATGATCGCGGTCGGGGTGGCGAGGCCGAGGGCGCAGGGGCAGGCGATGACCAGCACGGCCACGGCGTTGATCAGTGCCTGTTCCCAGCCGGCGCCGGCGATCAGCCAGCCGACCAGGGTGACGAGGGCGATGCCGATCACCACCGGGACGAACACGTTGCTGACCTTGTCCACCAGCTTCTGGATCGGCGCCTTGGCCGCCTGGGCGTCTTCCACCAGACGGATGATCCTGGCCAGCACGGTTTCGCCGCCCAGCGCGGTGGTCTTCACACGCAGCACGCCTTCGCCGTTGATCGCGCCGCCGGTGACCGGGTCGCCGGCGTCCTTGGGCACCGGCAGGCTTTCGCCGGTGATCAGGGCTTCGTCGGCGTGGCTCTGCCCGGCCAGGACTTCACCGTCCACCGGGAAACGTTCGCCGGGGCGTACCAGCACTTCGTCACCCAGGCGCAGTTCGGCGATGGCGACGTCTTCTTCGATGCCGTCACGCACACGGGTGGCGCGCTCCGGGCGCAGGGCCTCGAGGGCGCGGATGGCGGCGGCGGTCTGGCGCTTGGCGCGGCTTTCCAGGTACTTGCCGAGCAGGATCAGGGTGATGACCACGGCGCTGGCTTCGAAGTACAGGTGCGGCATCTGCCCGGGAGCCGCGGCATACCAGAGGTACAGGCTCAGGCCGTAGCCGGCACTGGTGCCGAGGGCAACCAGCAGGTCCATGTTGCCGCTGCGGGCGCGCACGGCCTTGTACGCGGACACATAGAAGCGTGCGCCAATGAGGAATTGCACGGGCGTGGCGAGGAGGAATTGCGCCCAGGCCGGCAGCATCCAGTGCTGGCCGAACCAGTCGCCCACCATCGGCAGCACCAGCGGCAGCGACAGCAGGATGGCGGCGGCCAACCACCAGCGTTCGCGCGCCAGGCGGGCCACGGCCGGATCCACGGCGGGCCGGTCGGGTTCGATGGGGCGGGCCTTGTAGCCGGCCTTGTCGACGGCGGCGATCAGCACGCCAGTATCCACCGCGCCGAGCAGCTCGACGTGGGCGCGCTCGCTGGCCAGGTTGACGCTGGCCGAGCGCACGCCGGGAACCTTGTTCAGGGCGCGTTCGACGCGGCCGACGCAGCTGGCGCAGGTCATGCCTTCGATGGCCAGTTCCAGGCTGTGGGCCGGTACCTGGTAGCCGGCCTGTTCGACAGCGGCGACCAGCGCCGGCAGGGTATCGCCGCTGGACGGCGCGGCAAGCTGCACGCGGGCCTGCTCGCTGGCGAGGTTGACGCTGGCTTCCTGCACGCCGGGTACTTTGCGCAGGGCGCGCTCGACCCGGCCTGCGCAACTGGCGCAGGTCATCCCGGAGACGGGCAGGTCGAGTTCGATGGGGTTGGCGCTGTTCATGGGGCTTCTCCCTGAAGTTCCCCGATAGCATCAACCTTGACACGAGGGCAAGGTCAACCCTCGTTCGCTGCCACTTTGTCGCAGGTCAGACCGCTGAGCGGATCGTCAGCTGCCGCTGGAGACCGGCATGAGATACAGCCCGCTCTCGCTGTTGGCGATGCGGAACTTGCGCACTTCGCCGGCGTGCAGTTGCACGGACTGGGCGCGAAGCGGCTGGATGCCGCTGCGGCAGAGCCCGGAGTTGGCGGTCTGCAGGCGCAGGGAAACTTCGCCCGGCGGCAGGTTGAGGGCGATTTCGCCTTCGGGCTGCAGGCGCGAGACTTTTTCATCCTGCACGTACAGGTCGATGTCGCAGGCGGTGCCGGTATCCAGCCGTTCGCGGCTGACGATCAGCACGGCATAGGCCACCGGCTGGGCGTCGGGCACCGGCCAGGAGCCAGGTGTGCTCGGTGGCGGCATGGCCGGGGAGGTGGGCGCGGGTGGCGCCGAGGGTTCCTCGGGCATGCCATCGGCCCAGGCACTCGAAGGCAGGCCGGCGAAGGGCAGGGCGGCGGCGAAGCCGGCGGCGATTAAAAGGGAACGGCGCATGGCGTTCTCCGACGAGTCAGCTACTTCCGCAGCTTGGCTGAGAGGCTGACGTAGGACAAGTCCAGGGCGAGTGCAACGCGAGAGGCTTGACCTTGCCACGGTGGCAAGGTTGAGACTGCACCCAACGCTTCAATCCATCAGAGGAGAGATTCCATGCATACCTTCAATGTCAAAGGCATGAGCTGCGGCCACTGCGTGCGGGCCATCACCCAGGCGGTGCAGGCGCTGGACGCGGCGGCGGACGTGCAGGTCGACCTGGGCGCCGGTGAAGTCCGCGTCGCCAGCCGGCTGGACGAACCCGCGATCCTCGCGGCGATCCGCGAGGAAGGCTACGAGGCCGAGGCGGCCTGAGGATTCAACCCTTCCGGGCCGGCGTTCTGCCGGCCCTCACGCCTGTGCCGGGTGCCAGTCGCGCACCAGGCCACGGAACACGGCGTCGAACAGTTCGCGGGTTTCCTGCAGCGGGTCGAACAGGGCCGGGTCGCGCAGCCAGTCGCTGAGCAGGCCGAAGATCATCGCGTGCACCGCGCGCGAGGCAATCTTGGGCGTCACGCCGGGCATCAGTCGAGTGCGGCAATCCTCGCGGTTGAACAACTGCTCGCAAAGCTCGATGAACTGCCGGACGAACTGGTTGTGGCGCTCCTCGGCGTCGCGCAGTTCATCGGTGAACTCGCAGCGCTGCAGGAGGATGGTGAGGATGCGTCGGCGCTGCTCATCGCGGGCGAGGTTCTCGACCACTTCCACGCTGAGCTGGAACAGCGATTCGATCGGGTCGTGACCGTCGCAGCCGGACAGCCGCTGCGCCAGTTGCTCGGGCGGCAGGCGGACCTGGTTGAGCATGTCGTTGAATAGGTGCGCCTTGTTCTGGAAGTGCCAGTACACCGCTCCGCGGGTGACGCCTGCGGCGCGCGCGATCTCTTCCAGGCTCGTATTTGAGACGCCTTTCGCAAAGAAAAGGCCTTCAGCCGAGTCGAGAATCGTCTGACGGGTTCGTTCCGAATCTTCTTTAGTTCTTCGCATGGCGCTTGGTGGTATACAGGCTAGGATCACTGGGTGACAGGCAGTTTACTGATTTTATTGCGCTAACAGTGCTTTACAGACACTGGCGTAGGTAAAAGTCACACAGTCGTCGTCCTTTTGGGGTTCCGCCGTCAGTCATTTCCATGGAGAGGTTACATGCCGTTTGCCCGTCGTTTGCCCGTCGCGCTTGCTGTCGTTGGGTTGCCAGTTCTGTTCGCTGCCTGGGCCCAGGCCGAGGACAAACCGGCTACGGCAGCGCCTCCGCCCCCGGCAGTGACGGTCGAAGTGGCCAAGAGCGCTCCGGTGCCGCTGACCTTCGAATACGCCGCGCGGACCGCCGGCTACCGCGAAGTGGAAGTGCGCGCCCAGGTCAGCGGCATCCTGCAGCGTCGCACCTATGAGGAAGGCCGGCCGGTGAAGGAAGGCCAGGTGCTGTTCCGCATCGATCCGCGCCCCTACCAGGCCGCGCTGGGCCAGGCCAAGGGTTCGCTGGCGCAGACCCAGGCGCGCTACCGGCAGACCGAGCGTGATCTCAAGCGGATTCGCGAACTGCAGGCCAAGGGCTTCGCCAGCGAAAGCGAACTGGACCGCTACACCTCCGATTTCGAACAGGCCAAGGCCGACGTCGAGGCCGCCCGCGCCACCGTCCAGGCCAAGCAGATCGACCTCAACTACACCACGGTGACCGCGCCGATCTCCGGCATGGCGAGCAAGGAAGTGCGCTCCGAAGGCAGCCTGGTGGTGGCCAGCGACCCGAACTCCAGCCTGCTGACCAAGCTCACCCAGCTCGATCCGGTGTACGTCAACTTCGCCTACCCCGACACCCAGGCGACGCAGATGAACGACGGGGT
The DNA here is from genome assembly GCF_040017195.2 of Pseudomonas sp. LABIM340. Taxonomy (NCBI): domain Bacteria; kingdom Pseudomonadati; phylum Pseudomonadota; class Gammaproteobacteria; order Pseudomonadales; family Pseudomonadaceae; genus Pseudomonas; species Pseudomonas sp. LABIM340. The sequence goes on from NZ_CM200227.1 coordinate 927,635, forward strand.
GAAAAGCGGCCGCTACATCCTGCCCAAGGACGGCAAGCTGACCGCCGAGCTGCGCTTCGGCGACGGCAGCAAGTACCCCATCGAGGGCGTCGTCGACTTCACCGACAGCTTCGTCAACACCGGCACCGGCACCGTGAACGCCCGCGCCGTGGTGCCCAACCCGCATAACCTGCTGATCCCCGGCCAGTTCGTGCGCATCCTGATCACCGGCATCACCCAGAGCAACGCCGTGACCCTGCCCGAGCGTGCGCTGGCCCAGGGGCCGCGCGGCACCTTCGTCTACGTGGTGGACAAGGACGGCTTCGCCCGCGTGCGCCAGGTGACCACGACCAAGACCGTGGACGGCCGCTGGATCATCGATGCCGGGGTGGATGACGGTGACCGGGTGATAGTCGACGGGCTGCTCAAGGTGCGCCCCGACCAGCCGGTCAAGGCTGTGGAAGGTGGCGCGCAGGAATCTGCAGCCAAAACTGCTTCGTCCCAGTCCTGAGGAGCGCCCATCGTGATTTCGCGCTTCTTCATCGAACGTCCGGTGTTCGCGATGGTGATTTCCATCGTGATCCTGCTCGCGGGCCTGGTGGCCATGCGCGCGCTGCCCATCGCCCAGTACCCGGAGATCGTGCCGCCGGAAGTGTCCGTGTCGGCCTCCTACCCGGGCGCCAGTTCCCAGGTCATCGCCGAAACCGTGGCCGCTCCGCTGGAGCAGGAAATCAACGGCGTGGAGGGCATGATCTACCAGCTGTCCAACTCCGACGCCAGCGGCGCCATGAGCCTGACGGTGTACTTCGAGGTCGGCACCGACCCCGACCAGGCCACCATCGACGTCAACAACAAGGTCCAGGCGGCGCTCGCCAAGCTGCCCGAGGAAGTGCGTCGGCAGGGCGTGAAGGTGGAGAAGAAATCCTCCGACATCCTGCAGGTAGTGACCCTGTTCTCGCCGGACAACTCTCGCGATCCGATCTTCATCAGCAACTACGCGCTGATCAACGTGATCGACGACCTCAAGCGGATTCCCGGCGTCGGCGACGTCAGCCAGTTCGGCTCCAAGGACTACGCCATGCGTGTCTGGCTGCGCCCGGACAAGCTGGCGCAGTACAACCTGACGCCCACCGATGTGGTCAACGCGATCCGCGAGCAGAACTCGCAATTCGCCGCCGGCAGCTTCGGCCAGCAGCCGATGAAGGAGCCGCAGGATTTCACCTACATGGCCACCGCGCAGGGCCGCTTCACCGATCCCAAGGAGTTCGAGAACGTCATCCTGCGCAGTGATTCCACCGGCGCCAGCCTGCTGCTCAAGGATGTGGCGCGGGTCGAGCTGGGCGCGCAGGACTACTCCCTGGTGACCTCGCTCAACGGCCAGCAGAACGCCGCCTTCGGTATCTATCTGCAACCGGGCGCCAACGCGCTGGATACCGCCCAGGCCGTGCGCGACCACATGGACGCCATGGCCAAGCGCTTCCCGCAGGGCATCACCTACAAGATTCCCTACGACACCACCACCTTCGTGAAGGTCTCCATCGAGGAGGTGATTCACACCTTCGTCGAGGCGCTGATCCTGGTGATGGTGGTGGTCTTCATCTTCCTGCAGAACATCCGCGCGACGCTGATCCCGGTGCTGGCGATCCCGGTGTCGCTGGTCGGCACCTTCGCCGGCATGTACCTGATGGGCTTCTCCATCAACCTGCTGTCGCTGTTCGGCATGGTGCTGGCGATCGGAATCGTGGTGGACGATGCCATCGTGGTGCTGGAGAACGTCGAACGGGTGATGCGCACCGAGAAGCTGAGCCCGAAGGAAGCGGCGATCAAGGCCATGGAGGAGGTGACCGGGCCGATCGTTGCCATCGTTCTGGTGCTCTGCGCGGTGTTCATCCCGGTGGGCTTCCTCGGTGGCCTGGCCGGCCAGATGTACAAGCAGTTCGCGATCACCATTGCGGTATCCGTGGTGATCTCCGGCATCGTCGCGCTGACCCTGTCGCCGGCGCTCTGCGCGCTGATCCTCAAGGCCGAGCACAAGGAGCCGGCCGCGCCGTTCCGCTGGTTCAACCGCACCTTCGAACGCATCACCAACGGCTACGGCGCCGGTGTGCAGTTCTTCCTCAAGCGTGCGGCACTGGGGCTGGTGCTGTTCGGCGGCATGATCGCCCTGCTGGTCATCCTGTTCGGCCGGGTGCCCGGCTCACTGGTACCCGACGAGGACCAGGGCTACGTGCTCAACGCCTACTTCCTGCCGCCGGCGGCCTCGCTGACCCGCACCGAGAAACTCACCAACGACGTGACCCACCAGCTGATGAAGCATCCGGCGGTGCAGGACGTGGTGACCTTCGCCGGTTTCGACATCCTCACCTTCGGCACCCGCAGCAACGCCGGTGTGTCCTTCGTGCCGCTCAAGGACTGGAAGGAGCGCACCACGCCCGAGCTGGACGCGCGCAACCTGACCCGCGAATTCATGAAGATGGGCGCCGGCCAGGAAGACGGCGTGGTGATGTCCTTCAACCCGCCGCCGATCACGGGCATGAGTACCACCGGCGGTTTCGAGGCCTACATCCAGGACCGCAGCGGCGGCACCTCCGAGCAGCTCGAAGAGGTGACCATGAAGTTCCTCGCCGCCGCGGCCAAGCGCCCGGAGCTGGCGGGGGTCAACACCACCTTCAACGCCAACGTGCCGCAGTACTACGTCGACCTGGACCGCACCAAGGCGCGCTCCCTGGGCGTGGCCATCAACGACGTGTTCACGGCGATGCAGTCCACCTTCGGCAGCTACTACGTCAACGACTTCACCCTCTACGGGCGGACCTGGCAGGTCTCCCTGGAGTCGGAGCCGGAGTTCCGCCGCAAGCCGGACGACCTCAGCCAGGTCTTCGTGCGCTCGTCCACCGGCGACCTGGTGCCGCTGACCACGCTGGTGTCGGTCAAGCGCATCCTCGGCCCGGACTCCTACGCGCGTTTCAACGTGTTCCCGGCAGCCAAGCTGCTCGGTGGCCCTGCGCCGGGCTACAGCTCCGGCCAGTCGCTGGCGGCCATGCAGGAGGTCGCTGACCAGGTGCTGGGTGAGAACTACTCGCTGGCGTGGATCGGCTCGGCCTACCAGGAGCTGGCGACCCAGGGCTCGGGCAGTACCGCGTTCATCTTCGGCCTGATCCTGGTGTTCCTGATCCTCGCCGCCCAGTACGAACGCTGGACCCTGCCGCTGGCAGTGGTCACCGCGGTGCCCTTCGCGGTGTTCGGCGCGATCCTGGCGATCTGGCTGCGCGGGCTGGATAACGACGTGTACTTCCAGGTCGGCCTGGTGACCCTGATCGGCCTGGCGGCGAAGAACGCCATCCTGATCATCGAGTTCGCCGTGCTGTGCCGCGAAGAGCAGGGCATGGGTCCGGTCGAGGCGGCGCTGGAAGCGGCCAAGCTGCGCTTCCGCCCCATCGTGATGACCTCGCTGGCCTTCATCCTAGGTTGCGTGCCGCTGGCCATCAGCACCGGCGCCGGCTCCGCGAGCCGTCACTCGATCGGCACCGGGGTGATCGGCGGGATGCTCGCAGCGACCCTGCTGGCGACCTTCCTCATCCCGATGTTCTACATGCTGGTGGAGTCGGCCGCGGACAAGCTCGGTGCGCGTAAAGCCAAGGCCAAGCCCGAGCCAGAGGGCGCGCACGAAGCTTGATGCAGTAGCGGGTCCGGTCAGCGCGGCCGGACTCGCATCTCCCATTGTTTCGGGAGTTGTTTCGGGAGTTGCTTAGGGAGCTTGCTAATTTCCCGGCGCTCGCCACAATGCATGGCTTCGCCGCGCCTTTCCTGTGCGCCAACTCGTTATCCACACCGACCTGCCTGCGGCCTCAGCCGCGCTTCGGCGGACGCGTGTGACCAGGTGATCCATGAATCTCCGCATCCTGCTGATCCTCGGCGCGCTGAGCGCCTTCGGGCCCATGGCCATCGACTTCTACCTGCCCAGCTTCCCGGCGCTGGCGCAGTCCTTCGGTACCGACGTCGAACATATCCAGCTGAGCCTTTCGGCCTACTTCGCCGGCCTCGCCATCGGCCAGCTGCTCTACGGCCCGCTGGCCGACCGCATCGGTCGGCGCATCCCGCTGCTGCTGGGGGTGAGCATCTTCACCCTGGCGTCGCTCGCCTGCGCCTTCGCGCCGAACCTGGAATGGCTGATCGGCGCGCGCTTCGTCCAGGCGCTCGGTGGTTGTGCGGGGATGGTGATCTCGCGGGCGGTGGTGCGTGACCTGTGCGACCCGATTGCTGCCGCCAAGGCCTTCTCGCAGTTGATGCTGGTGATGGGGCTGGCGCCGATCCTGGCGCCACTGGGCGGTGGGCTGCTGCTGAGCCTGTCCGGCTGGCAGTCGATCTTCTATTGCCTGACGCTGTTCAGCGCCCTGGCCGGCGGCGCCATCGCGCTGTGGCTGCCCGAGACCATCCCGAGCGGCCCGCGCCCGCCGTTGCGCGGCGCACTGAAGCAGTACCGCGCACTGTTCCGCGACCGCTCCTTCATCACTTATGCACTGACCGGCGGGGTCGCCATTGCCGGGATGTTCTCCTACATCGCCGGTTCGCCCTTCGTCTTCATCGAACTCTACGGCGTGCCGGCCGAGCACTACGGCTGGATCTTCGGCAGCAACGCGGCGGGCTTCATCCTGATGGCGCAGGTCAACGCGCGGCTGCTGCGCTATCGCGGGCCGGGGTTCTGGCTGCGCCGGGCGGTGTGGGTGTACTTCGGTTGCGGCGTGGCGCTGCTGGCGATCACCCTGGCCAAGCCCGACCACCTGTGGCCGCTGCTGGTGCCGCTGTTCGGCGCCATTGCCAGCCTGGGCTTCCTGCTGCCCAACTCCTCGGCCTGCGCCATGGCCAGCCAGGGCCGGCACGCGGGCAGCGCGTCGGCGCTGATGGGCAGCCTGCAGTTCACGGTCGCCGCCTGCGCTTCGGCGCTGGTCGGTGCGTTGCACGACGGTTCGGCATTGCCGATGGCGGTGGTCATCACCGTCTGCGGCCTGGTGGCCGCCGTGCTCGGCTGGCTGAGCGGGCAGATCAGCGAACGCGCGGCCTGATCAGCTGGCGGCGCGTTGCGCCAGCTCGGGTAGCCGGTGCGGGGCCTTCAGGCGGGCTTCGAGGATAGCGACGAAACTGCGCGCCTCGAGCTCGCTGCGGAAGCCCACGGCCTGCTGGTCGAGGCAGACTTCCCACGGTTGGTCTTTGCGCAAGCGGGACGGACGGACGAGGATGTTCACGGTGCTCACCCCTGTGCTGTCAGGTGAAAAGGGACTCTCAGTGTAGTCCTGTCATAGGGCGGTAGTAGGTGCGACCTGTGGTCGCCGACATGCGGTGGCGGCGCTGCCGGAAAACTCTCCAGCCACCGTGCCAGAGCGCTCCGTCCGCCGTTGTGCCGCTTCGCTGAAAAATCCTGCAAAGCATTACTGCCGGACCCGCTTGCGGGGCGCGCGGCAGGACTACGACCAAAGGTTGATGGTGGGGTGGCGATCCCCGTCCATACTCGTTGTTCGACCTCGATAACAACAATAAGAGGCAGTGACGATGAGTTACCGGCAGTCCCATGACCGCTCCATCGCGGAGCCTTCCGCCTTCTGGGCCGAACAGGCCGGCCGCGTGGCCTGGTACCGCGCGCCGCAGGACACCTTGCAGGCCCTGCCCGACGGCAGCCACCGCTGGTTCGCCGATGGCCGCCTGAACACCTGCTACCTCGCCCTCGACCGGCAGATCGAACTCGGCCGCGGCAACCAGGCCGCGCTGATCTACGACTCCCCCGTGACCAATACCCAGCAGCGCTTCAGCTACCTGGAGCTGCGCGATGAAGTCGCGCGCCTGGCCGGCGCCCTGCGTGCGCTGGGGGTAGAGAAGGGCGACGGGGTGATCATCTACATGCCGATGGTGCCCCAGGCGGCCATGGCCATGCTCGCCTGTGCCCGGCTCGGCGCGGTGCACTCGGTGGTCTTCGGCGGCTTTGCGCCCCACGAGTTGGCGCTGCGCATCGACGACGCCAGACCCAAGCTGGTGCTCACCGCTTCCTGCGGCCTGGAGTTCGAGCGGGTGATCGAATACAAGCCGCTGGTGGACAAGGCCCTGGAACTGGCCAGCCACCAGCCGGCCCATGTGCTGGTGCTGCAACGTCCGCAGGCGATGGCCGAGTTGCAAGCCGGTCGCGACCTCGACTGGCGCGAAACCCTCGCCCACGCGCAACCGGCCGACCCAGTGGAAGTCGCCAGTGGTGACCCGCTGTACATCATGTACACCTCCGGTACCACTGGGAAACCCAAGGGCATCGTGCGCGACAACGGTGGCCACGCGGTAGCGCTGAGCTATGCGCTGCCGACCATCTTCGGCCTGCAGCCGGGGGATGTCTGGTGGGGCGTCTCCGACGTCGGCTGGGTGGTCGGCCATTCGCTGATCGTCTACGGACCGCTGATGAATGGCTGCACCACGGTGTTCTACGAAGGCAAGCCGGTGCGCACGCCCGACGCCGGCAGCTACTGGCGGGTGATCGAGGAACACAAGGTCAACAGCCTGTTCTGCGCGCCCACGGCGATCCGCGCGATCCGCAAGGAAGACCCCCAGGGCGACCTGCTCAAACGCTACGACCTGAGCTCGCTGCGCCACCTGTTCCTCGCCGGCGAGAAGCTCGACAGCAGCACCCAGCACTGGCTGGAGGAACTCACCGGCAAGCCGGTGCACGACCACTGGTGGCAGACCGAGACCGGCTGGCCGGTGACCGCGCCCTGCACCGGCCTGGGCGACCACGACCTGCGCGCCGGCTCCACCAACCGCGCGGTGCCCGGTTACCACGTGCAGGTGGTGGACGACGAGGGCCGGCTGCTCGGGGCGAACGAGCAGGGCTCCATCGTCATCGCCCTGCCGCTGCCGCCCGGCTGTGCGCAGACGCTGTGGAACGACCACCCGCGCTACCTGCAGGCGTACTTGAAGACGTACCCCGGCTACTACCACACCGGCGACGGCGGCTATGTGGACGAGGAGGGCTTCGTCTACATCATGGGCCGCACCGACGACGTGATTAACGTCTCCGGCCACCGTCTATCCACCGGCGAGATGGAGGAACTGCTGGCGCTGCACGAGGCCGTCGCCGAGTGCGCGGTGATCGCCGTGCAGGACGACCTCAAGGGGCATGTGCCGCTGGGGCTGGTGGTGCTCAAGGATGGCGCGCAGGCGACCGAGGCCAACCTGCAGCGCGAACTGGTAGCGCTGGTGCGCGAGCGCATCGGCGCGCTGGCCTGCTTCCAGCGCGCGGTGGTGGTCAAGCGCCTGCCCAAGACCCGCTCGGGCAAGATCCTGCGCGCGGTGCTGCGCAAGATCGCCGACGGCGAGAGCTATGCGCCACCGTCCACCATCGACGACCCGGCGATCCTCGGCGAGATCGCCGAGCGTCTCGGCCAGGCCGGCCTCGCCAAGGCGGGCTGATATCCCACGACGCCGGCAGTGCCGGCGTATTTCCAGGGCCGCACTCGTTGCGGCCCTTTTTTTATCTGCGTTGCGCCTGCCGGGGTGATAGGAATAAAGGCCATTTGCCATCTAAACTGATGTCAACGAGCCTCTACTTGCGGTGTGGCGTTCATGGTCAATCCTGTGGTCCTCGACGAGGAGGAGCTCGAAGCGCTGCGCGAAGTTACCGCGCGGGCGCCGCGCAAGCCGCTGGTGCTGGTGGTCGATGACGACCTTGAGGTCCTGGCCGAGCTGCGCGAACTGATCGAGGGCGCGAACCTGCGCTGCCTGACCGCCGGCAGCGCTGCCGAAGCACTGCGGCGCATCCGTCGCGATGAGTCGGACATCGACCTGCTGGTGACCGACCTGCGCATGGAGCACGAGAGTGCGGGTTTGGACCTGGTCCGCGAACTGAACGAGGTCGGCACCTTCCTGCCGATCATCGTCCTGTCCGGCCAGGCTGACGCCCGCGACGTGATCGAGGCGATGCGGCTGAACGTGCTGGACTTCATGGTCAAGCCGCTGGACCCGCTGTACTTCCTGGACCTGCTCAGCCGTTATCTGTAGGACTGCGAACCGGGCGGGAGCGCTACAGCGTCTGCGCCTTGAAGGTATCGCACTTGCCCGGTGCGCCGCTCTCGAAGCCGATCTTGAACCAGCGCACGCGCTGCGCGGACGAACCGTGGGTGAAGGAATCGGGCATCACCGTGCCGCGCGCCTGGCGCTGCAGGTGGTCGTCGCCGATGGCGTTCGCGGCGTTCAGCGCCTCTTCCACATCGCCCGGCTCCAGCCAGTTCAGGCGTTGCTGGGCGTGGTTGGCCCAGACGCCGGCGAAGCAGTCGGCCTGCAGTTCCTGGCGCACCGAAAGGCCATTGGCGCCTTCCATGCGCGCGCCGCGCTGGCGGGCGGCGTTGATCTTCGCGGAGATGCCCAGCAGGTTCTGCACGTGGTGGCCGACCTCGTGGGCGATCACGTAGGCTTGGGCGAAGTCGCCGGCGGCGGAAAACTTCTGTTCCATCTCGCGGAAGAAACCGAGGTCGAGGTACACCCGGTGATCGCCCGGGCAGTAGAACGGTCCGACCGCCGAGGAGGCGAAGCCGCACGCCGAGTTCACCCCGCCGTTGAACAGGATCAGCTTGGGCTGCTCGTACTGCTGGTTGCTGCGGGCGAAGATCTCACCCCAGGTGTCCTCGGTATCGCCGAGAATCGAGCGGACGAAATCCACCTGCGGATCGTTGCCGGTGGCCGGCTTGCCTTGTGTCGGCCGCGCCGGCGCCTGCTGCTGGGAGACGTCCATCTGGCCGAGCAGCGAGCCGAGGATGGTCATCGGGTCCTGCCCGGAGAGCAGGCCGATCACCACCACGATGGCCACGCCGCCCAGGCTCAGGCCGCGGCCGCCGATGCGCATGCCTCCGCCACCGCCCATGCCACCGCCGCCGCTGTCATCGCGGGCATCCACTACGTTGTCGCTGCGTCGTCCTTTGCGCCAGAGCATGGCGGCATCTCCATCGAACAGGTGGGTTCAGTGTTGTCTTGAGTGGGGCTGGCCGCCAGCCCGGTCGTCAGGCGAAACGGTGCAGCAGTTCGGCGCGGGCGAGCAGTTGCACGTCGCCGCCGACGCGGACCTCATCGTCCTGGCCGACCTGCACGTCGAGCCGGCTGGGGCGACCAACGAAGCGGCCCTGAGCCAGCTGGAACAGCTCGCCACGGCGTGCCTTGCCCAGTTCCACCAGGTAGGCGGCAACGGGGCCGGCGGCGCTGCCGGTGGCAACGTCCTCGATGATTCCGGCGCCGTCCCAGGTGCGGCCCTCGCGATTATCCACATCCAGCACGAAAACGAAGGCGGCGTTGAGCTTGGCCAGCTCGGCTGCCAGATCCGTGCGCTGGCGCACGCGACCCAGGGCCTCGCTGCGTACCGGCAGCAGCAGGTAGGGCAGGCCGGTGCTGACCACGGCAGCGGGGTAGTCGGCGAGGTCGCTGGCGCTCAGCGAGAAGGCCTCGGCGAACCAGCGGCGCGCGTCATCGTCGAGCACGCTGCCGAAGTCAGCGGCGCCCTGGTTCATCTCGGCGTGGAAGCCGGCGCCGCGACGGCGCGTGGCGACCTTCACGGCCTTGGCCGGCAGCTCCAGCGTCCAGTGTTCTTCCTCGCCGCGCTGGTGCAAGTGGTGCAGCAGCGCGGCCGCGCCCAGCACCGGGTGGCCGGCGAAGGGCAGTTCCTCGTCGACGGTGAAGATGCGCGCCGAGTAAGTGTCCAGCGAGGCGGACGGGAACAGGAAGATCGACTCGAACTGGCGCAGCTCCTGGGTCAGCCCCAGCAGGGTCTGGTCGGAAATGCCACGGGCATCGGGGAATACCGCCAGGCCATTGCCGGTGAGCGGTTGGTCGGCGAAGACGTCGAGCTGCCAGTACTGTTGCGCGGACATGGGCCTCCAGATGCCGCCCTTGAGCGGCGCAAAGAAAAACTCGACAGCCAGCCTAGCGAGCTATATGTTCGCCGACAAGAAAGCGCCGGTCACAGCGCCGCGCTTTCCAGGCCACCGCAGTGGCCGGCGTCGCTCGGACGGTTCCGGGCGCCTACGTTCATCAGAGGACACCATGACTGAACCCCGTTCAGCTCGTCGCTTTGCGCGCATCGATCGCCTGCCCCCCTACGTCTTCAACATCACCGCCGAACTGAAGATGGCCGCCCGCCGCCGTGGCGAGGACATCATCGACCTGTCCATGGGCAATCCGGACGGGGCCACGCCGCCGCACATCGTCGAGAAACTCTGCCAGGTCGCCCAGCGCGAAGACACCCACGGTTACTCCACGTCCCGTGGCATTCCGCGCCTGCGCCGCGCCATCTCGCATTGGTACCGCGACCGCTACGAGGTGGAGATCGACCCGGAATCCGAGGCCATCGTCACCATCGGTTCCAAGGAAGGCCTGGCGCACCTGATGCTGGCCACCCTGGACCACGGCGACACCATCCTGGTGCCCAATCCCAGCTACCCGATCCACATCTACGGCGCGGTGATCGCCGGCGCCCAGGTGCGCTCGGTGCCGCTGGTGCCGGGGATCGACTTCTTCAACGAGCTGGAGCGGGCGATCCGCGAATCGATTCCCAAGCCGAAGATGATGATCCTCGGCTTCCCCTCCAATCCCACCGCGCAGTGCGTGGAGCTGGACTTCTTCGAGCGCGTGGTCGACCTCGCCAAGCGCTACGACGTGCTGGTGGTGCATGACCTGGCCTATGCGGACATCACCTTCGATGGCTGGAAAGCCCCGTCGATCATGCAGGTGCCGGGCGCCAAGGACATCGCGGTGGAGTTCTTCACCCTGTCCAAGAGCTACAACATGGCCGGCTGGCGTATCGGCTTCATGGTCGGCAACCCTGAGCTGGTCTCGGCCCTGGCGCGGATCAAGAGCTACCACGACTACGGCACCTTCACCCCGCTGCAGGTGGCGGCCATCGCCGCGCTGGAAGGCGACCAGCAATGCGTGCGCGACATCGCCGACCAGTACCAGAAGCGCCGCGACGTGCTGGTGAAAGGCCTCCACGAGGCCGGCTGGATGGTGGAGAACCCCAAGGCCTCCATGTACATCTGGGCCAAGATTCCGCCGGCCTATGCGCACCTGGGTTCGCTGGAGTTCGCCAAGAAGCTGCTCAAGGACGCCAAGGTCTCGGTGTCGCCGGGCATCGGCTTTGGCGACTACGGCGATGACCACGTGCGCTTCGCCCTGATCGAGAACCGCGACCGCCTGCGCCAGGCCGTGCGCGGGATCAAGGCGATGTTCCGCGCCGACGGCCTGTTACCGGCCAAGGCCGAGTAACGAAGCATGGATAACGAAAAGGGCGGCCAACTGGCCGCCCCTTTCGTTCTGGAGTCCCTCACCCCATCCTGCTAGTGGAGCCATGTCGCGCGGGAACCTGGAGAGTGCCCCGCGCGTCGGAAGCCCCATCCCACCTCCACAAGCGTTCAGGGGTGAGGGAGTGCCTCGGTGTGTCAGTGAGCGGGGTAGTCCGCCAGCACTTCGCGCTGGCCGGCCTTGTTCAGGCCGACTACCTGATAGGCGTCATGCCGGTCACCCATCTCCATGCCCGGCGAGCCCATCGGCATTCCCGGCACGGCGGCGCCGACCAGATCGGCACGCTCGCGCAGCTTGAGGACGTCGGCTGCCGGCACGTGGCCTTCGACGAACTTGCCGTCGATCACGCCGGTGTGGCACGAGCCCATGCTGTAAGGCACGCCAAGTTTGGTCTTCACTGCACTCATGTCCGCCTCGACGTGGTCGTTGACGGTGAAGCCGTTGCTTTCCAGGTGCTTGATCCAGTCCTTGCAGCAGCTGCAGTTGGCATCGCGGTGAACGTCGATGGTCAGCGGCTCGGCGGCCTGGGCGGCGCCGGCGACAAGGGCGGTGAGCAGAAGCAGGGTGCGCATGGTTGGAACCTCGAAATACGAACGCGACCGAGCATACTCCCGAGTGTCTTCAGCCCCCACCCGGCGTTTGTTTCCCCATATGACGCGCTGGCCCGAACTTGCCGCGCCGTGCGGGGTCTTTAGCTGATCGGTGGTGCGTCCGCGACTCCCGGTCGCAGGTCAGGACGCTCGGCAATGGCTGCAAGGCCAAGGAGAAATCGGATGCTCTTCGCCCGTCTCGTCCTGTTGGTCCAGGCTCTGGTCTGGGGTGGCCTGGGACTGCTCTACTGGATTCGCCCCTACGAGATGGCCAACCTCAGCGGCATGCTGCTGATGGAGCCTTCGTCGGTAAGCGACGCCCGCGTCTTCTATGGCGGCCACCAGTTCGCCCTCGCGCTGTTTCTCGTCTTCGCCCTGCGTCGTCGCCTGCTGGTGCGGCCGGCGCTGATCCTGGTGATCCTGGTGCAACTGACCCTGACGCTGTCGCGCCTGCTGATCGCCTGGACTGAAGGCGGCATGGAGTGGGACGCACAATTGGCTGGGGTGGTCTACCGCGGGGTGATCTCGGCGCTGGCGATCTTCGCCCTCTACTGGCTGGAGCGGCAGTCGCGCAATCGCCAGGTGGTGGTGCGTGAAGAGCCGGAGCCGGAGGAGCGCAAGGCCGACTTCGAAGGTCTGTGATTTCGGGTCGTTTGTACCTTTAATGCAGTCATTCAGACCTCCTTTAATTGCGGTCATTTACACCTCATTTGTTTTTAACGCATTGAATTAAAACGGTTTTCTACCTGGCACGAATCCTGGAATGGTCAAGCTGCCCTTTCAAGATTCAGTGAGTGGAGAAACCCATGCGTGAAGTCATTGCGTTGTGCAGCATGCTGCTTTGTACGTCGGCCCTGGCGGACGAGATCGTTTCAGAAGTGCCCGACAATACTGTCGGCGGTGGTTTTGGTGCCGGCTCCGGCGTGCTGCTGGGCGGCGCACTGGGCGGGCCGATTGGCGCGCTGGTCGGTGCCGGGATCGGTGCCCTGGGTGGTGCCGAGGCGCAGGAGGCGACGGGCAGCAGCGGGCATTCCTATGTCGTACGCGATGCCCAGGGCCATGAGCGCACCGTGCGCTCGCCCAATGCCGAATTCGAGGTTGGCCAGCAGGTGAGCGTCAGCGGCGACCGGCTCAAGCCGCTGTAGCGCCGCCGATGAGCGGGCGCCATGGAATGCCACGGCAAGGCGAAGGTGCCCCCGCTGTCGTGCTATCGTATTGATTTCGCGGTAGAAGCAAGGCGGAGCCAGCATGAAGTTCGTACATCAACGTGAGCACCTGAACGAAGGCGATCTGGTCGTCATCGAGTGCTCCATGACCTGCAACATCCGCCTGATGACCGATGCCGCCTTCCGCAGCTTCAAGAATGGCGGGCGCCACGTCTATCACGGCGGCGCGTTCGACCGGTTCCCGGCCAAGATCAAGGTGCCGAGTACCGGCAACTGGAACATCACCATCGACACCGTCACCCGCCGCGCCATCAGCGTCACGCGCAAGGCCGACTTCAAGTACAGCATCAAGTTCGTGCGCAAGTCGCCGTCGAACTTCAGCTGATCCTCAGTTCCCCGCCTGCGCGGGGAAGTCCTTGAGCAGGCGGGCGATGCCTTCGTCCACAGCCTGCTGGGTGATCTTCGGATCGTGCAGCTGGCGCGCCACCTGCGCCTGATAGAGCACCGCACCCGTCGCCTCGTCGAGAATCTGCAGCGCCAGGCGCGCCTGTTCCTGGTCGGTGATCTGCGTCTGGGTCATCACGCCCGCGCCGGTTACCACCGGGCGCTGGACGATGCCGGTCTGGCTATCCAGGCCGACGGCATAGATCACCCGCAGCTCTCCTGAATTGTCCTGATAGCGGTAGCCCTTGGCTTCCAGTGCGCGGCGCACGGCGAGATCGAAGCGATCTTCCAGGTCCTCGCGGTGGCCCTGTGCGCGCACGGCCTGGATGAAGAAGGTGCTTTGCCGGCCATTGGCGGCGGGGGAGACGCTGATGTTGGCGGGGTCGGTACCGGCGCAGGCGGCCAGCAGCAGGCAGAGCAGGGGAAGGATCAGGCGGGACATGGACGTGCCTCTTGTCATTGTCCCGCAAGCGTAGCCGCCTGGTGCTGGCTCGCCGCCCAACCCTTGGTTGGGCGGCGGGTGAGCAGGCTTCAGCGGCGGGTCAGCAGGACGCCGGCTTCCATGTGGTGCGTGTAGGGGAACTGGTCGAACAGGGCGCAGCGGCTCACCTGGTGGGTGTCGTGCAGTTGGGCGACGTTCTGCGCCAGGGTCTCCGGGTTGCAGGAGATGTACAGGATGTTGTCGAAGCGCCGGGTCAGCTCGCAGGTGTCCGGGTCCATGCCGGCGCGCGGCGGGTCGACGAACACGCTGCCGAACGCGTAGGACTTCAGGTCGACGTCGGCCAGGCGGCGGAACGGGCGTACATCATTCAGCGCCTGGGTCAGCTCCTCGGCAGAGAGGCGTACCAGGGTGACGTTGTCCACGGCGTTGTCGGCCAGGTTGGCCAGGGCGGCGTTCACCGAGGTCTTGCTGATCTCGGTGGCCAGCACCTTGCGCACGCGGGTGGCCAGCGGCAGGGTGAAGTTGCCGTTGCCGCAGTACAGCTCCAGCAGGTCGTCCTCGCGCTGGCCCAGGGCTTCGTACGCCCAGTTGAGCATCTTCTGGCAGACCTCGCCGTTGGGCTGGGTGAAGGCGCCCTCCGGCTGGCGGTAGCGGAAGGTGCGGCCGGCGACGGTCAGTTCTTCGCTCACGTAGTCACGGCCGACGACCAGGCGCTTGCCGCGCGAGCGGCCGACGATACTCACACCCAGTTCGGCAGCCAGCTTCTCGGCGGCGGCCTGCCAGGCGGCATCCACCGGGCGGTGGTAGCAGAGAGTGATCATGGCGTCGCCCGCCAGGGTGGTGAGGAACTCCACCTGGAACAGCTTGTGGCCCAGCGTCGGCTCTGCCCAGGCGGCCTTCAGGCGCGGCATCAGTTCGTTGATGCGCTGGCTGGCGATGGGGAACTCCTCGATCAGGATCGGCGTGTGCTTGTCGCCCTGCTCGAACATCGCGTAGTGACGGGCCTCGCCCTCGCGCCACAGGCGGAACTCGGCGCGCAGGCGGTAGTGCTCACGGGGCGAATCGAACACCTCCGGCTCTGGCGCGGCGAAGGGCGCCAGCAGCTCGCGCAGGCGCGCGGCCTTGTCGGCCAGTTGGCTGTCGTATTGGGAGGGATCGAAACGCGGACTGCTCATGGGGCGGGTAACTCGTGTGGGTCGGCGGCAGTTGATGGGTATCGCTGCGCTCCACGCCATCCTGCTCCGGTGTCATCGGCAGGATGGCGGGGCGCGGCGATAGCCCTGCCGCGAAAGGGAATATCAGGCGTTGAACCAGCCCAGCTTGATCACGAACAGCACGGACAGGATGACCAGCGCCGGGTTCAGCTCGCGGAAGCGGCCGGAGAGCAGCTTGCAGGCGGTCCAGGTGATGAAGCCGAAGGCGATGCCGTTGGCGATGGAGAAGGTCAGCGGCATGGCCAGCGCGGTCACTACCACGGGGGCGGCAACGGTCAGGTCGTCCCAGTCGATCTCGGCCAGGCCCGAAGCCATCAGCACGGCGACGAAGAAAAGCGCCGGGGCGGTGGCGAAGGCCGGCACGTTGCCCGCCAGCGGGGCGAAGAACAGCGCCAGCAGGAACAGCACGGCGACCACGATGGCGGTCAGGCCGGTGCGGCCGCCAGCGGAAACGCCCGCCGCCGACTCGATGTAGCTGGTGGTGGTGGAGGTGCCCAGCAGCGAACCGACCATGGCGGCGGAGCTGTCGGCGATCAGGGCGCGGCCCATCTTCGGCATGTGCCCGTCCTTGCCCATCAGGCCGGCGCGCTTGGCCACGCCGATCAGGGTGCCGGAGTTGTCGAACAGGTCGACGAAGAGGAAGGCGAAGATCACGCTGAACAGGCCGATGTCCAGCGCGCCCTTGATATCCAGCTGCAGGAAGGTCGGCGCCAGCGACGGCGGCATCGATACCACGCCGCCGAACTGGGACACGCCGATGGCGATGGAGATGAAGGTCACCACGAGGATGCCGATCATCACCGCGCCGGTCACGCGACGGGCTTCCAGGGCGACGATCAGAATGAAGCCGAGGATCGCCAGCAGCGGCGCCGGCTTGGCCAGGTCACCCATGCCCACCAGGGTGGCCTGGTTGGCGACAACGATGCCCGATTCCTTCAGCGCGATCAGCGCGAGGAACAGGCCGATGCCGGCGGCGATCGCCGAGCGCAGCGCCAGCGGGATGCTGTTGATGATCCACTCGCGGATGCGGAAGATCGAAATGATGAAGAACATGCACGCGGAGAGGAACACCGCGCCGAGGGCCACCTGCCAGGTGTGGCCCATGTGCAGGACCACGGTGTAGGTGAAGAAGGCGTTCAGGCCCATGCCGGGAGCCAGGGCGATCGGGTAGTTGGCGATCAGGCCCATCACCGCCGAGCCGATGGCGGCCGCCAGGCAGGTCGCCACGAAGATCGCGCCCTTATCCATGCCCGTCTCGCCGAGGATGCTCGGGTTGACGAAAAGGATGTAGGCCATGGTCAGGAAGGTAGTGATACCCGCCAGGATCTCGGTGCGCACATTGGTGTTGTGCGCCTTGAGTTGGAACAGCTTTTCCAGCATGTTTGGCTCCCCGTGACGCTCTCGCGCCGTTATCGTTCTGGCCGGGAAAAGCAAGGTGCATGCCCAGGTGGGCCGTGCGCCTTTTCTTGTGACCGGCAAAAGGCGCGCATGATACCAGCTCGTCCTGCGCCGGAGAATTTCTGACCGGACCGCCAGCATCCGTTCGTCTGCAAGCTTAGACGCGAGTGCCGACCAAGGGAGTGCAACTTGTGCGCTGTAGGTGGTCTGACTGTTCATGACCTTGGCTATAACCCTGGCCTGACCGGGCCATCCTGTCCGATTCGCAGTCGATGAAACGCTCTATTCCGATCCTCCTTGCCTCATTGTTGGGCGCCTCTTTGTTGGGTGCGTGTGCCGGTGCGCCGCCGTCGGCCCCGCAGCATACGTTCGATGTCCACGCCGTGGCCGAGAAGCCCACGGCCAGCACCCGCACCCTGGCCGACCCGCAGGGCAAGGCCGTGCTGGTGACCACTCATCCCGCCCTGACCCAGCGCGACGTGCAGCGGGCCGAGCTGGCCAGCGTGGCCGACGGCACACCGGCCGTGCGCGTGCTGTTCACGCCCGAAGCCAGCCAGCGCCTGGCGAAGCTGACCCAGGAAGAGCAGGGCAAGGCCCTGGCGGTGGTCATCGACGGGCAGCTGCGCCTGCTGCCCAAGGTGACGCGGGTGGTGACCGACGGGCAGGTGATGCTCAAGGGCTTCGCCAGCCCGGAAGAGGCCCAGACGCTGGTGCGCCGGCTCAACGAGCTGCGTGATGTGCCGGTGCAGCCGGAGCAGAAGTCCGGTGGGCAGCCGTAGCTTCTATATAGAGCGCCCGGCGGGCGCTGATCGCGGGCATGGCCCGCTCCTACAGGTTCGGGTTTCGTAGGGCGAATAACCTGGAACAGGTTATTCGCCGATGCCCCTGCGGCGGATAACGCTGGCGCGTTATGCGCCCTACAGGACTGCCTTCTTGGTGGGACGCGCATGAAAAAGCCCGGCATCTGCCGGGCTTTTTCCTTTCGCGGTTCGCGGGCTGGGCTTAGGCGCCGTATACCGGGAACTTGGCGCAGATGGCCTTGACCTTCTCGCGCACGCCGTCCACCACGGACTCGTCGCCCATGTTGGTCAGAATGTCGCAGATCCAGCCGGCCAGCTCGCGGCACTCGGCTTCCTTGAAACCACGAGTGGTGACAGCCGGGGTACCGATGCGCAGGCCGGAGGTGACGAACGGGGAACGCGGGTCGTTCGGCACGCTGTTCTTGTTCACGGTGATGAAGGCACGACCCAGGGCGGCGTCGGCGTCCTTACCGGTGATGTCCTGCTTGATCAGGGAGAGCAGGAACAGGTGGTTCTGGGTGCCGCCGGAAACCACGTCGAAGCCGCGCTCGATGAACACGCTGGCCATGGTCTGGGCGTTCTTCAAGACCTGCTGCTGGTAGGCCTTGAACTCGGGCTGCAGGGCTTCCTTGAAGCACACGGCCTTGGCGGCGATCACGTGCTCCAGCGGGCCACCCTGGGCACCCGGGAAGACAGCGGAGTTCAGCTTCTTCTCGATCTCTTCGTTCTTGCGAGCGAGGATCAGGCCGCCGCGCGGGCCGCGCAGGGTCTTGTGGGTGGTGGTGGTGACCACGTCGGCGAACGGTACCGGGTTCGGGTAGACGCCAGCAGCGACCAGACCGGCCACGTGGGCCATGTCGACGAACAGGTAGGCGCCGACCTTGTCAGCGATCGCGCGGAAGCGGGCGAAGTCCAGGACCTGGGAGTAGGCGGAGAAGCCGGCAACGATCATCTTCGGCTTGTGCTCGACGGCCAGGCGCTCGACTTCGTCGTAATCGATCAGGCCGGCGTCGGTGATGCCGTACTGAACAGCGTTGTACAGCTTGCCGGAGGAAGAAACGCTGGCGCCGTGGGTCAGGTGACCGCCGTGGGCCAGGCTCATGCCCAGAATGGTGTCACCGGCCGACAGCAGGGCCAGGTAAACAGCGGCGTTGGCCTGGGAGCCGGCGTGCGGCTGGACGTTGGCGTAGTCGGCGCCGAACAGCTCCTTGGCGCGGTCGATGGCCAGCTGCTCGACGACGTCGACGTACTCGCAACCACCGTAGTAGCGCTTGCCCGGGTAGCCTTCGGCGTACTTGTTGGTCAGCACCGAACCCTGGGCTTCCATCACCGCCGGGCTGGTGTAGTTCTCGGAGGCGATGAGCTCGATGTGCTCTTCCTGGCGCTGGGCTTCCTGCTCCATCGCGGCGAAGAGTTCGGCATCGTAGCGGGCGAGGGTCAAATCACGGCTGAACATGGCGGTCCTCTTAAGGATCGGGTGCTGGGGGAAAGGCGCGCATTCTAACCCAAGGCGCCGGTGCTGGCACATGAAAGGCGGTCATGTGGCTGACAAGCGGGGTTCAAGGCCCGGATCGCGCGCGGGCGAGTGGCCGAAATGGCGTGACGAGCCACTTGCCGAAGGTGCAGGAGAAGCTCCACGCCATCCTACAAAGGCGCTCTCCTGCGCCGCTGTGCGTTCAGCCCAGCAGGAACAGCGCGTTGCTGGCGAACAGCGCGGCGAACTGGTCCGCCGGCACCGGGCGGCCGAAGAGGAAGCCCTGCACCTCGTCGCAGCCGTGCTCGCGCAGGAACTCCAGCTGATCGTGGCTCTCCACACCCTCGGCGATCACCATCAGGTTCAGGCTGTGGGCCATGGCGATGATGGCGCGGGCGATCTGCGCGTCCTGCTCGCCGTGCGGCAGGCCGTCGACGAAGCTGCGGTCGATCTTCAGCACGTCGATGGGGAACTGCTTCAGGTAGTTGAGCGAGGAATAGCCGGTGCCGAAGTCGTCCACCGCAATCGCCAGACCCAGGCGCTTCAGGCCCTGGAGTATCTGCATCGCCTGGGAAACGTCGCTCATCAGGATGCTTTCGGTCAGCTCCAGCTCCAGGCACGCCGGGGCGATCCCGGTGTCCTCGAGGATGCTGGCGATACGTTCGCCCAGTTGGCCGTCGGCGAACTGCCGGGCCGAGAGGTTCACCGAAATCTTCGGCACCCGCACCTTGTCGCGGTGCCAGGCGCGCAGTTGCAGGCAGGCCTGCTCGAGCAGCCAGTCGCCGACCTGGGCGACCAGACCGAGCTCCTCCAGCACCGGGATGAACTCCGCCGGCGGGATCAGCCCGCGCTTGGGATGCTGCCAGCGCAGCAGAGCCTCGGCCCCGGTCAGGCGGCGTCCGTCGCCGGTGAACTGCGGCTGGTAGTGCAGGACGAACTCGTGCAGCTCGATGGCGCGGCGCAGGTCGCTTTCCAGCTCCAGGCGTTCCAGGGCGCGGGCGTTCATCTCGGCCTGGTAGAACTGGAAGTTGTTCTTGCCCATTTCCTTGGCGTGGTACATCGCCGTGTCGGCGTTCTTCATCAGTTGGCTGAGCTCGGCGCCGTCCTGCGGCGAGAGCGCCACGCCGATGCTGGCGGTGACGAAGAACTCGCGGCCCTCCAGGGTGAAGGGGCGGGCGAGGCTGGAGAGAATCTGCTCGGCGACCTGGATCGCCTGGCGCAGCGCCTTCTCGCGGTCCTTCTGGCCGGGCAGCAGCAGGGTGAACTCGTCGCCGCCCATGCGCGCCACGGTGTCGTCGTCGCTGACACAATGGCTCAGGCGTTCGGCCACTTCCTTGAGCATGCGGTCGCCCGCGGCATGGCCGAGGGAGTCGTTGATCGGCTTGAAGCGGTCGAGGTCGAGGAACATCAGCACCACCCACTGCTGGTGCCGTTCAGCCTGCAGCAGCGCGGTGTGCAGGCGGTCCTGGAACAGCGTGCGGTTGGGCAGGTGGGTCAGGGCGTCGTAGTAGGCCAGGCGGTGGATGCGCCGCTCGCTGGCCTTGCGCTCGCTGATGTCGCTGAAGAAGCAGACGAAGCTGACCAGATCGCCTTCCTCGTCGTGGACCGCGGTGATGCCGACCCAGCTCGGGTACAGCTCGCCGCTCTTGCGCTTCTGCAGGATCTCGCCTTCCCAGCTACCGCTCTTGCGCAGGCTTTCCAGCACGTGCTTGAGCTGGTTGGCCTCCTGGCGGTCGGCGGTGAGCAGGCGCGGCAACTGGTCGAGCACTTCCTCGGCGGAGTAGCCGGTGAGGCGGCTGAAAGAGTCGTTGATCTGCACGATGTAGCCGGCCGGATCGGTGACCATGATCGCTGCCGTGGAGTGCTCGAATACCGTCGCCGCCATGCGCATTTCGCGCTCGGCGCGGCGCTGCTGGCTCACGTCGCGGGCGACGCCGAGCAGGCCCTCGAAGCGGCCGTGGTCGTCCCACATCAGGGCGATGCGCAGCTCGACGGGAATCTTGTGGCCGTCGGCGTGCAGGCAGTCGAGGCTGAACAGCTGCGGCTCGGCGCTCTCGCGCAGTTCGGCCAGGCGCTTGGGCTCGCCGATGGCGGCCTGCACGCGGTTCAGCAGTTCGTCCAGGCGCTCCAGCTGCGCCGGGTTGGCGGCCACCTGCTGGAAACCGTTGGACAGCACCCACTCGGGGCTGTAGCCGAGCACCTGGTGGATCGACGGGCTGAGGTAGTTGAGCTTGACCTGGGCGTCGGTGGAGAGGATCACGTCGCTGATGCTCTCGGCGAGCATGCGGTAGCGGCGGCCGCTCTCGCGCAGGGAGTTGTGCGCCTCGACCGTGTCGGTGATGTCCTTGGCCACGCCAATCAGCCGCGCCACGCGGCCGGAGGCGTCGCGGGTGAAGGCCTGCTCGCGGATGTCGAACCAGTGCCAGCTGCCGTCGCGGTGGCGCCAGCGCAGCTGGCTGTCCAGCAGCAGGCCATCGCCCACCACCTGCTGCAGGTTGCGCACGCGCCAGTAGTACTCGACGTCATCCGGGTGCAGCACCTTCTCCCAGAAACGCTCGCCCATCTCGCGCAGCTCGTCGCTGTCGTAGCCGAGCTGGTGGCCGAGGTTGTGGTTGCTGAAGATCACCCGGCGCGCGGCGATGTCGTGGATGTAGAGGGTGTCGGGCACCGCGCGCACCGCGTCGGACCAGAACTTCTCGCGCTCGATCAGCGACAGCTCGACCTGCTTGCGGCTGGTGATGTCCGACAGGCTCAGGGTGACGGCGTGGAAGTCCTGGATCATCTCCGGCACGCGCAATTGCAGCCACAGGTGGCGCTGCTCGCCCTGGCGGGTGTGGATGCAGGCTTCCAGCTCGACCATGCCATGGCCGTGCAGCACGGCTTCGAGCACTTTGCTGCGTACGCCGTCCGGGCGCATGCCGGCGCCGCCGACGAGAACCTGCCAGGCCTGCTCGGTGGTGCTCACGCCCATCAGGCGCTTGGCGACGTTGTTGATCTCGGTGATGCGAACCTGGCGCAGCAGCCAGGGCAGGCGCTCGGGCTGCGAGGCGATCCACTCGCGCAGATCGCTCTGCCGGCGCAGGTTGAGGTCCATCAGGCTCTGACGCAAAGCGGAGAGGTCGAGCACGCAGAGGGCAACGCCGACGCCGTCGAAGATGTCCTGGTAGCGCCGGCGGGTCTCTTCGAGGATGTGCAGCGCCTGCTGCTCCTCGGTGACGTCGCGCAGCACCCAGACCTGCCCGCCCTGGGGCAGGTTGCCGCGCAGTACCCAGGTCTGCTCCGGCGACAGCGGGCTGTCGTCCAGTGAATGGTGGCTGACGGCGAACAGCCGGGCCTGGCCGGTATCGTTGACGCGCACCAGCTCCGAGCCGTTCTCCGCCGTGGCATCGCTGCCATGCAGCAGGCCGCCCAGGCCGGGCAGCAGCTCCAGCAGGTGATGCTCGCCGGCCTTGTCGGCGGTGATGCCGAACAGCTGCTCGGCCTGCGGATTGAGGTAGGCAAGACGACCGTCGGCGCGGGTCACCAGCACCCGTTCGTCGATCGCACCGAGGGCCTGCGCAGCCTGGCGCAAGCTCTGCTGCGACTCCACGGTCAGCGCGCGCAGGTTCTGCTGTTCGCGTTGCAGGCGCAGCAGGGCGGCGCCGGCGATGCCTGCCAGCACCAGCAGCAGCGCCAGCTCGCCGCCCAGGCGCGGCAGCAGGGTGGCGCGGATCTGCCGGTCGTCGAATTGCGGGTGCAGCTGCCAGTCGGTGTTCTGGATGTCCAGGCCGTCCAGGCTCTGCGCCTGCTCCAGCGGCGAGGCGGCGGACAGCGGGCCGGGACGATAGCCGCTGGAGCGGCCGAGGACCTTCTGCTGGACGTCGTCGACCAGGATCCAGTCCGGTGACTCGGGACGGATTTGCGCCGCCCAGCCACGCCGGGCGACCTTTTCGTCGAGACGGATGACGCTGTCGCCTTCGCCCGGCTCGGTGGCCTTCAGCCAGACATAGAAGTGGCCGCCATTTTCCTCGCTGAAGGCGTAGTGATAGGCCTGCTGGGCGCTGCGCTGGCGCAGGGCCTCGATGAAGGCGACATCCTTGATGCCGCTGGCGGAGTCGCGCACGGGCGCGCCGCTGGCGTCCAGCCGGACCAGACTGTGGAAGGACGGGTAGATGTGCTTCAGGCCGGCGATCAGCGGCGCGTGGACATCGCTGTGCTCGCGGTCCTGCTCCTGCTGCAGCAGGGCCTGGGCCGCCACGGCCTTGAGCTCCAGGGTCAGGGAGATCCGCTGGGCCATCTGTTCGCCGTGCAGCACCACCCGCTCGCGCTCGAAGCGCTCCTGGCTGCGGAACTCCTGGTGCAGCTGCCAGCCCAGCAGGCCGAGCATGAACAGCACCAGCAGCACCAGGGCGGTCCGGGTCGCCACGCGGCCAGGCCTGGCCAGGGCGTCCGGATGAGTACGGGGGAAAATAGACAAGGACTTAAGGACCTGGGGCGATACGGCTGAATTCGGCGCAGGCTAGGATGCCCGGAAAGGCGGCGAAGTGCCAGTATGGCCGACGAGCGTCGTTTGCCCTTCCTGGCTCATTCCGGTAGCTTTGCCGCACGCGCGCGTGGTGTGGGTTGCATAAAGTACATCCGCGCAGAGTCCCGCGCGAAGGGCCGTCCATCGGCCGTTCGCGCCCACCGGCAGCCCGCTCGCAAGCGTTCGAGCGCTGCCGCTCCGGCCAGTGAGCCGGCGTCCCGGAACCTGCCGTCGTCCGTTCCGGCCATCCCGATCACAATTCATCCCAGAAGTCAGGTATCCATGGCTCAATACGTCTATACCATGCACCGGGTCGGCAAGGTCGTGCCGCCCAAGCGTGAAATCCTCAAGAACATTTCCCTGTCGTTCTTCCCCGGCGCCAAGATCGGCGTGCTCGGCCTGAACGGCGCGGGTAAATCCACTCTGCTGCGCATCATGGCCGGCGTCGACACCGAGATCGAAGGTGAAGCCCGCCCGATGCCGGGCATCAACGTCGGCTACCTGCCGCAGGAGCCCAAGCTCGACCCGCAGGCCACCGTTCGCGAGATCGTCGAAGAAGCCGTTGGCCAGATCAAGGCCGCCCAGGCCCGCCTGGACGAGGTCTACGCCGCCTACGCCGAGCCGGACGCCGACTTCGACGCCCTGGCCGCCGAGCAGGCCAAGCTGGAGGCCATCCTCCAGGCTTCCGACGGTCACAACCTGGAGCGCCAGCTGGAAGTCGCCGCCGACGCGCTGCGCCTGCCGCCGTGGGATGCCAGGATCGAACACCTTTCCGGTGGTGAGAAGCGCCGCGTCGCCCTGTGCCGCCTGCTGCTGTCCGCCCCGGACATGCTGCTGCTGGACGAACCGACCAACCACCTGGACGCCGACTCCGTCGCCTGGCTGGAACACTTCCTCCACGACTTCCCGGGCACCGTGGTAGCGATCACCCACGACCGTTACTTCCTCGACAACGTCGCCGGCTGGATTCTCGAGCTGGACCGTGGCCAGGGCATCCCGTTCGAAGGCAACTACTCCGGCTGGCTGGAATCCAAGGCCAACCGCCTGGCCCAGGAAGCCAAGCAGGAAGCCTCCCACGCCAAGGCCATGAAGGCCGAACTGGAGTGGGTTCGCCAGGGCGCCAAGGCTCGCCAGTCCAAGTCCAAGGCCCGTCTGCAGCGTTTCGAGGAACTGCAATCGCAGGAATTCCAGAAGCGCAGCGAGACCAACGAGATCTATATCCCGGCCGGTCCGCGCCTGGGCGACAAGGTCATCGAGCTGCACAACGTCAGCAAGGGTTATGGCGACCGCGTACTGATCGACAACCTGTCGATGAGCATTCCCAAGGGCGCCATCGTCGGCGTGATCGGCGGCAACGGCGCGGGTAAGTCCACCCTGTTCCGCATGCTGACCGGCAAGGAGCAACCGGACTCGGGCAGCATCGAGATCGGCGAAACCGTGCAGATCGCCAGCGTCGACCAGAGCCGTGAAGTCCTCGAAGGCAACAAGACCGTGTGGGAACAGGTGTCCGACGGCTTCGAGCAGATCAAGATCGGCAACTACGAAGTCCCCTCGCGCAGCTACGTCGGCCGCTTCAACTTCAAGGGCGGCGACCAGCAGAAGTTCGTCAAGGACCTCTCCGGTGGTGAGCGTGGCCGTCTGCACCTGGCCCTGACCCTGAAGCAGGGCGGCAACGTGCTGCTGCTCGACGAACCGTCCAACGACCTCGACGTGGAAACCCTGCGTGCGCTGGAAGAAGCGCTGCTGGACTTCCCCGGCGCCGCCATCGTGATCTCCCACGATCGCTGGTTCCTGGACCGCATCGCGACCCACATCCTCTCCTACGAGGACGACGGCAAGGTGGTCTTCTTCGAAGGCAACTACACCGAGTTCGAAGCCGATCGTAAAAAACGCCTGGGAGACGCTGCCTCGCAGCCGCACCGCGTGCGTTACAAGAAGCTGGCGTAAGCCGCTTCCCATGGAAAACGGGGCCTTCGGGCCCCGTTTTTTTTGCGCCGTGTTCCGGCAGGGATCATCGGCTGCGCTTGAGATCGTCCAGGGCGCGGCGCTGTTCCTCCAGTTGGCGCTGCAGTGTGTCGATTTGCCGCGCCTGGTCCTGCAGGCTGCGTTGCTGTTCTTCCAGCTGGCGCGACATGCGCTCCAGGTCGTCGGTGCTGAACTTCGACTTGTGGATCACTTCGCTGTCGAATGTATCCGCCACCACCAGCGCGCCGGATTCGGTGAAATTGCCCAGTTTCATGGCCCCGTGGGCGGGCAGGGCGAGGGCGCAGGTGAGGGCGGCGAGAAGCGCAAGCGGGCGTGCGAGCATCGGGATCGTCCTGATGGATTGAGTGGTGTGCGTGCAACTACCTATTGATTTTGTATACAAAAATCTGGTTTTCTGCCGGTCCGGCAGAAGTGGGATTTATATTTTTGCACCATAAAGATTCATAAAAGCGTCACGCTGCACTATCTCGGGGCGGCGTGGATTGTTAGAGTCTGCCGGCAAAAAAGCATCACATAATCAGAAAAGTACCGGTGTAGACATGACGCAATCCGTTGACTCGTTCCTCGAGCGCCTCAAGCGGCGCGACCCCGATCAGCCCGAATTCCACCAGGCGGTGGAAGAGGTGCTGCGCTCCCTCTGGCCCTTCCTCGAAGCCAATCCGCACTACCTGCAGGCCGGCATCGTCGAACGCATCGTCGAGCCCGAACGCGCGATCCTGTTCCGCGTACCGTGGGTGGATGATGCCGGACGAGTGCGGGTCAACCGCGGTTTCCGCATCCAGATGAGCAGCGCCATCGGCCCGTACAAGGGCGGCCTGCGCTTCCACCCCTCGGTGAACCTGGGCGTGCTGAAGTTCCTGGCTTTCGAACAGGTCTTCAAGAACTCCCTGACCTCGCTGCCCATGGGCGGCGGCAAGGGCGGCTCGGACTTCGATCCCAAGGGCAAGAGCGACGCCGAAGTCATGCGCTTCTGCCAGTCGTTCATGAGCGAGCTGTTCCGCCACGTCGGCGCTGACCTCGACGTGCCGGCCGGCGACATCGGCGTGGGTGCCCGCGAGATCGGCTACCTGTTCGGCCAGTACAAGCGCCTGTCCAACGAGTTCACCTCGGTGCTGACCGGCAAGGGCATGTCCTACGGCGGCAGCCTGATCCGCCCGGAAGCCACCGGCTACGGCTGCGTGTACTTCGCCCAGGAAATGCTCAAGGCCCGCGAGAGCGGTTTCGACGGCCAGCGCGTGGCCATCTCCGGCTCCGGCAACGTGGCCCAGTACGCCGCGCAGAAGGTCATGGAACTGGGCGGCAAGGTGATCTCGCTGTCCGATTCCGAAGGCACCCTGTTCTTCGAGGCTGGCCTGACCCTGGAGCAGTGGGAAGCTGTCATGGAGCTGAAGAACGTCCGTCGCGGCCGTCTCAGCGAGATGACCGGCCCCGGCCTGCGCTTCATTGCCGGTGAGCGTCCGTGGTCGCTGGCCTGCGATATCGCGCTGCCCTGCGCTACCCAGAACGAGCTGGACGCCAACGACGCGCGCACCCTGCTGGCCAACGGCTGCGTCTGCGTGGCGGAAGGCGCGAACATGCCGTCGACCCTGGAGGCTGTGGATATCTTCCTCGAGGCCGGCATTCTCTACGCGCCGGGCAAGGCTTCCAACGCCGGCGGCGTCGCCACCAGCGGCCTGGAGATGAGCCAGAACGCCATGCGTCTGCTGTGGACCGCCGGTGAAGTGGACCAGCGCCTGCACGGCATCATGCAGAACATCCACCATGCCTGCGTCGCCTACGGCGAGGAGAATGGCCGGATCAACTACGTGAAGGGCGCCAACATCGCCGGCTTCGTCAAGGTCGCCGACGCGATGCTGGCCCAGGGCGTGGTCTGATCGCTCCCCTGGCATGAAGAACGGGCCCATCGGGCCCGTTTTTCATTTCGCTCAGTCCACCGGCTTTGGCGTGGTCGCCGTGCTCGGCGGCAGCAGCGGGTACTCTACCTTCGGCTGCTTGCCGGTGACGGTCTTGAGGAAGGCGACGATATCGCCGACTTCCCCGGCGTCCAGCTGCTTGCCCAGCTGCGCGGTGCCCATGATCGCCACCGCTTCCTCCAGGTCCCAGACCTGCCCGCTATGGAAGTACGGCGCGGTCAGCGCGATGTTGCGCAGGGGCGCGGCGCGGAACACGTACTGGTCGTTCTGCGTCTTGGTCACCTCGAAGCGGCCCTTGTCGCCGGTGGGCAGGATCTTGCCGTCGGGCTTCTTCACCAGACCGAACGGGAAGTAGGCCTGGCCGCCCAGGTTCACGCCGTTGTGGCAGCTTATGCAGCCCGAACTCATGAAGGCCTGCAGACCCTTTTTCTCCTTGGCATCGAGGGCATTGTCATCGCCCTTGAGGTAGAGGTCGAAGCGCGAGTCCGGGGTGATCAGGGTCGACTCGAAGGCCTGAAGCGCGCGGGCCATGTTGTCGAAGCTGACCGGTTGCTTGTCGGCGGGGAAGGCCTTTTCGAAGGAGGCGACATACTCCGGCATGCTGCGCAGCGTGGCCTCGACGTTCTTCGGCGTGTTGTGCATCTCCACCGGGTTCTGCACCGGGCCCTTGGCCTGTTCTTCCAGGTCCTTGGCGCGGCCATCCCAGAACTGCGCGACGTTGAATACCGCGTTGAATACGGTGGGCGAGTTGCGTGCGCCTTTCTGCCAGGCGTGGCCGCTGGAAGCGGGCACGTTGTCGGCGCCGCCGGTGCCGATGTTGTGGCAGGTGTTGCAGCTGATCACATGGCTGGCGGACAGGCGCGGCTCGAAGAACAGCTGCCGGCCCAGTTCGATCTGGTTGGGGTCGAGCTTGTCGCTGGCCTGCTCCGGGATGGGCTTGAAGATGCTGTTGGCGCTGTCGCGCAGGACGTCGGCGTTCGCTTGCGCCGCCGCCGTGCTCACGGCCAGCAGCAAGCTGCCCAGGGCCAGTTTGATGGGCTGCATGTGGAGTCTCCTTTTCTCAGGCTTTGGTTTCTTTCTTCTGAGTTCAAGGAGAGGGCAGTGGGAGGGCTGGCGGCTTGACCGAAATCAAGCGAGCGGCCCGATGCAGGTGCGGATGGTTGCCGCAGCGGTCAGTTGCCGCGCAGGGCATGGGACAGCGCGCGGTCCTTCTGCTGTTCCCAGTCGCGGTCCCGGTCGCTGTTACGCTGTTCTTCGTACTGCTGGCGTTCCTGGCTCACGCGCATGGCCTGGCATTGCTGGAAACCGTCGTTCCAGCCCAGAGCGTATTTCGCCTCGCCGAGGTAGCGCGGCACGTTCTTGCGGAACTCGCCGGTGATCGCGCCGGCGGCCTGGCGGCCGCTGCCGCAGCCATCGTCATAGCCGTCGGCATAGGCGGGCGGATAGCCCTGGGCGACGAGGGTTTCGTGGGTGGTTTCACAGCCGGCGAGCAGCGCGGCGCAGAGCAGGACGAGGGCGGCGCGCTGCGCCATGGAGACTCCCGTGTGCCGGTAAGGCGGGCACACGCGCCGGAAGAAGTAGCGCCACTCGAGGTGACATGGCGCGACTCTATGGCGCGGCTCGTGAGGAAAGCGTCAAGCCGGCGTGATGCGGATGTGCTGGCCAGCTGCCTGCCCTACCGCACAGTCGATCCGCACCGGCAGGAAGGCTTGGATCACCGCGCGGTTGCTCAAGAGATGATCGCTCGCAACCGGGGTGCTGAAGCTGCCGCCGCCGGCCAGCGCCATGGGCAGCAACAACTGGTCGGCGAGGTGTTCCTCGACGCTGGTGCCGCTGCGGCGCCAGTCATCGGCGTGGCGCAGCGCCTGGCTGGCGACGCGCTCGGCGCTGACCCCGGACTGGCCGAAGGCGCAGAACACCAGGGTGAGCTGCTCGCACTCGACTTCCAGCAGCAAGGCGTTGCCCGGGCCCTGGTCTTCCGGCAGGCGGACGAGCTGTGCGGAGGCTGAGTGCCAGTCCTGATGCCGCTTCACCTTCTCCAGCTCGCGATCCCCCACGTGACCGGGAATGGCCGCCAGCAGGGCGCGCGCCGAACGCGAAAGCACGGCGCCGGCTTCCGGCAGATGCAGCGGCTGCAGCTCGCCGGGCGTGGTGCGCACCAGCAGCTCACCGCCGCCCGCTGGCATGAAGCCATGGCGCAGCAGCTCGAAGTCGACCTTCGCGCCCATGCGCCGCAGCAGCGGCAACCAGCTGCGCTCGATGAAGTCCGCCGGCGGCGCCAGCGGGTTGTGCGTGCCGCCGCTGATCGCCAGGCTGCTCGGCCCATCGGCGAACAGCAGGGCCGGCAACAGCGTCTGCAACACCAGCACGGCGCTGCCCGCGCTGCCGATGGCGAAGCGGTAGTCGCCGCCGCGAATCGCGCCGGGGCGGAAGGTCAGGTTGTGCGAACCCAGCTCGTCGCCTTCCACCGCCGCGCCGCAGATTTCCGCCGCCGCACGCACTGCCGTCAAGTGCTGGCGCAGCAGCCCCGGCCGCGAACGCCGGCCACGGATATTGACGATGCGCAGCGCCTTGCCGGTGATCATCGACAGGCTCAGCGCACTGCGCAGAATCTGCCCGCCGCCTTCGGCGCCGTCGAGTTCGATGAGGTGCTTGTTCATTGCTTCGATCCTTGCAGCTTCAGTCCGTCGCGCTGGCGGCCAGCGCGGACAATGTCCGGCGTCGCGGGTTGTACAGGGTGAGGCACCAGATGCCCCACCATTCCTTGCCGTCGTCGAAGTAGCAGCTCCAGTTGCTGCGGTGGGGTTCGGCATCGCCGTCGCCAACCCAGTCGAGCACCTGCAGGCCTTCGTCCGGGTACAGCCGCAACGCCTGCAGCCATTCGCGGAAGTCTGCTATCTGCAGCTGGGTGCCATAGGGCGGATCGCGGAAGGCGCGGCACAGCGGACCGTCGTCGCGGGCCAGTTCGCGCACTGCTTCGGCGCTGAGGGCCTGCGGGCGGGCCTGGGCCAGGTCCGGCGTCAGGTCCGCCCATTCGTGGGTGGCGTACTGCGGGTGGCGGGCGATGACTTCCGCCTGCCACTTGCGCGCGCGTTCCTGGATGGACTCGAACAGCAGCTGCAACCCCAGGCGATGTTCCGCCTCGCCGGGCGTGGCGGTCGGGTCGAGCGTCAGTACGCGGAAGTCGAAGACACAGCGCTCCTGTTCCAGGCGGCTGCGCAGCTCCTGTATGCGCTGGTTTTCCATGGGTTGCAGCATGTCTTCACCTCATCCTTTCACGCACACCACCTGACGCAGGGTATGCAGCACTTCCACCAGCTCGCGCTGGGCGTCCATCACGGCGTCGATGTCCTTGTAGGCCATCGGGATCTCGTCGATCACGTCGGCGTCCTTGCGGCATTCGACATGGGCGGTGGCACGAATCTGGTCCTCGACGCTGAACAGCTTCTTCGCCTTGGTGCGGCTCATGGTTCGCCCGGCGCCGTGGCTGCACGAGCAGAACGCCTCTTCGTTACCCAGACCGCGGACGATGAAACTCTTGGCGCCCATCGACCCCGGAATGATGCCGAGCTGGCCCTTCTGCGCAGACACCGCGCCTTTACGCGTTACCAGTACCTCTTCACCGAAGTGGCGTTCCTTCTGCACGTAGTTGTGGTGGCAGTTCACCGCTTCCAGGCTTGCCTCGAACGGTTTGCGGATGATCTGCCGCGCGGCGGCGATCACCGATTGCATCATCAGCTCGCGGTTCTGCCGGGCGAAGTCCTGGGCCCAGCCCACGGCTTCCACGTAGTCGTCGAAGTGCTGGCTGCCTTCCTCGAAGTAGGCCAGGTCACGGTCCGGCAGGTTGGCGATGTGCCGGCGCATATCGGCCTGGGCCAGTTCGATGAACAGGTTGCCGATGGCGTTACCCACGCCGCGCGAACCGCTGTGCAGCATGAACCAGACGCGGTCCGCTTCGTCGAGGCAGACCTCGATGAAGTGGTTGCCGGTACCGAGGGTTCCCAGGTGCTTGCGGTTGTTGGTTTTCTCCAGTTTCGGGTGCTTGTCGGTGATCACCTTGAAGCGGCCGGCCAGCATGCGCCACGCGTCGTCGGCGTGATCGGGCACGTTTTCCCAGGCGCCCTTGTCGCGGCCTGCCCGGGTGTTGCTGCGTCCGTGGGGCACGGCCTTCTCGATGGCGGTACGCAGACCGTGCAGGTTATCCGGCAGGTCCGATGCCACCAGCGAGGTGCGTGCGGCGATCATGCCGCAGCCGATATCCACGCCCACGGCAGCCGGGATGATGGCGCCCTTGGTAGGAATCACGCTGCCGATGGTCGACCCCTTGCCCAGGTGCACGTCCGGCATCACGGCCAGGTGCTTGAAGATGAAGGGCATCTTCGCGGTGTTCATCAGTTGTTGCCTGGCGTCGTCTTCCACCGGCACACCCTGGGTCCAGAGCTTGATCGGTTTGCCGTTGGCGACTTCCAGCAGTTGGAAGGTCTTGGTGCTCATTTTTCGACTCTCTTCATTTGCTTGGCGAGCTGGCCGGCAGCGGGTTGTGCCCGACCATCGCGAATTCGTTTGTTCAATCGACAGGTGCGGCAGCGTATCGCTGTGGAAAACACCTGTCCCTTACAGTCTTCGTACCACCACTTCTGTTGGGCGGCGGTCCAGGTCTGCTCGGCGCCGCAGTCGTGGCAGGTGAACTCTCGGTCCTCGTACCAGCCGAGGCGCACGAACAGCGGGTCGCCGTAGCTGTTGTAGGGCGCCAGGTTCGAGCGGTTGACCGGGACGCTGCCAGGCGGCGCCAGGCGGCTTTCCGGCTGCTTGGCCCGTTCGGCCTTCCAGGCCTTGCGTTGCTCGCGCTTCTGGCGGATTTCCCGGCGGCGTTGCTTGTTGCTCTTCACGGTGCCGACTCCTGCGCTGGGCAGGCCCTCGTCAGGCCTGCTTCAGCGTTACCAGTCCATTCAATACCTGATCCAGGCCGCCGAATACCGAGATACGGTCGATTCGTTCGGCTACCCGCTCCAGGGTTTCCAGTTCCTTCAGGCGCAGGGCAGTGGGGTTGTCCTCCATCACCTTGGCCGTGTTCAGCAGCGAGCGGGTCGCCGAGGTTTCTTCGCGACGACGGATCACGTTCGCCTGCGCGGCCTTCTCCGCCTCCACCACCTGGGCCAGCAGGGTCTTCATCTCGCCCGGCAGGATGATGTCGCGCACACCCAGGCCGCTGACCTCGATGCCGGTGCCCGGCAGGCGCTCCTTCAGGTAGGCGCTGACCGAGTCGTCGATGAGTTGCTTGTTCTCCAGCAACTCATCCAGTGAGCGAGTGCCCACCGCCGCACGCAGACCGAACTGCAGCTCGCGGTAGAGGTGCTCCAGCGGCTTGGACAGGCTGGAAAACGCCGTCAGCACGTCGCTGTAACGCCAGTTGGCGGCCAGGTTCAGGCGCAGGCTCACCTTGTCGCGGGTGAGGATTTCCTGGCCGCTGACTTCCAGCGCCTGGATCCGCGTATCGATCAGCTCCACGCTCACCTGGCGGTTGTAGCGCCAGAAGCCGTACTGGCCAGCGGGCAGCAGCTCGACCACCGCACCGTCGACCTTCAGCACGCCCACCTGATAGGCCGGCACCAGGGTCACCAGCAGCGCCTCGACGCCGATCACGCTGCGGCCGCGCAGGTTGCCCTGCATCTGCTGCAACAGCACCGGAGCCACGCGGTACTCCTGGCTCAGGTCGATTCGCTCCAGGCGCTGCTCGGTCTGGCCTTTCCAGTACAGCCGGCGGCTGCCCGGCGCGAGGATTTCCGCCAGCACGCCGTCCTCGAAGCGCAGGCCGGCCTCGTTCTCGGCCAGGTCCATGCGGGTGAAGTAGCGTTCGACCAGCGCCGATTCGGACTGGCGCAGGTAGCCGGCCAGGCGGTGCTCGAACAGCGGGGTGTTCAGGCTGAAGGTTTCCACGCTCAGGCGGTTGTACAGGTCCAGGTGGCGGTGGATGCCCGGCTCAAGGATCGCCAGGAAATCGCCCTCGGAGTACAGCAGGCCGCGTTCGTTCTTTTTCACGGTAAAGCGCTTCAGCAGTTTCATATTTCTCTCTTCCTTCTTCTGTTGTGCCTGCTTCTGTTGTGCAGGGTGCCGGTGTCCGCCAGCCCGTCGGGTGGCGAGGCGGGGGCCTGCGAGAGCCAGGTGCTGCGGACTGCCTGTCCATTGCGCCGAATCCATCGGCCAGCACTTGTCTTGTCGCGGGCCCGGTCCTCGTACCGGGCGGGCCGGCGGTGGCTTCGGGTCCCTGGCGTATCCGGCCTTCCTGGCCGCTTTGCGCCTGTCCCGTCGCCCACCGGCGGGGTGTTGCATTCATGAGTAGCTGCCTTAACAGGGCAGTGTTCGAGCGGGAGTCGAACCCGCGACAGGCCATCCGAAAACGGCTGCTCTACCGGACTGAGCTATCGAACGGCGCGGGCAGGATTCGAACCTGCGACGGCTCCATCAAAGTGGAGTGCTCTACCGGGCTGAGCTACCGCGCCATCGACCGTGACTGCTGCAGCGGCATGCACGAAGCCGACACCAGGGGTGGGCTCGGGCACCGGCGGGAGTTGAAGTCCCAGCCCGTGGGCTGCATCAGCGATGCGGTCGAGGGAGATATAGCGAGGGGCGTGCCAAGGTTGCTTTCTGGTTGTCTTATTTGTTTTCAAGTTATTGATAAAGAAGGATTTAATTTTATTTTTAGCGTGAATGGCCGGATCTTCGGATTGGCCGGCTGATTGATATGTGGATATTCTTGGATCGTTATTTATCTGTATGGATAAAAGATGAAAGCCAAGAAAACCGTCGCCATCGGCTTCCTCGGTTCCACCCTGGATCGCGTCGGCAAGGGCGCAGCGCGCTGGCAGAAGTGGCGGCCCACGGTCGGCCTGTGCCAGCAGCAAGACCTGCTGGTCGACCGCCTGGAGCTGATCCACGGGCTGGACGCGCGGGATGTCGGGCTGGCCGAGCGTATTGCCGCCGACGTGAGGCTCGTCTCCCCGGAGACCGAGGTGCGCCTGCAGCCCATGGCGCTGCGCAACCCGTGGGACTTCGAGGAGGTCTACGGTGCGTTGCACGATTTCGTCGGCGGCTACGCCTTCGATACCGAGCACGAGGACTACCTGGTGCACATCACCACCGGGACCCACGTCGCGCAGATCTGCTGGTTCCTCCTGACCGAAGCGCGCTACCTGCCGGCACGGCTGGTGCAGGCTTCGCCGTCACGGCGCAAGGACGAGGCGCGGCAGCCGGAAGGGACGGTCACGGTCATCGACCTCGACCTGTCGCGCTACGACCGCATCGCCACGCGCTTTCGTCGTGAACAGGAGGAAAGCCTGGCCTTCCTCAAGTCCGGCATCGCCACGCGCAACGCCGACTTCAACCGCTCCATCGAGCAGATCGAACGGGTTGCCGGGCGCTCCCGCGCGCCGATGCTGCTGATCGGCCCGACCGGCGCCGGCAAGTCATTCCTCGCTCGCCGGGTGTATGAACTCAAGCGCGCGCGGCACCAGTTCCAGGGCCGCTTCGTCGAGGTGAACTGTGCGACCTTGCGTGGCGACGGCGCGATGTCCGCGCTGTTCGGCCATATCAAGGGTGCTTTCACCGGTGCGCAGAACGCCCGCGAAGGCCTGCTGCGCGCGGCGGACGGCGGCATGCTGTTCCTCGACGAGATCGGCGAACTGGGCCTGGACGAGCAGGCGATGCTGCTCAAGGCCATCGAAGAGAAACGCTTCTTCCCGCTGGGCTCGGACCGCGAGGTGGGCAGCGATTTCCAGCTGATCGCCGGCACCCACCGCGACCTGCGCGAGCGCGTCGCCGAAGGGCTGTTCCGCGAGGACCTGTTCGCCCGCATCAACCTCTGGACCTTCGACCTGCCGGGGCTGGCCGGGCGCCGCGAGGACATCGAGCCGAACATCGATTTCGAGCTGGAGCGCCACGCCCGCGAGCAGGTTCGCCTGGTCCGCTTCAACCGCGAGGCGCGCACGCGCTACCTGGCTTTCGCCAACTCGGCGCAGGCGCTATGGAGCGGCAACTTCCGCGAGCTGTCGGCGTCCATCACGCGCATGGCGACCCTGGCCGACAGCGGGCGGATCGATGAGGCGCTGGTGGAGGAAGAGATCGGCCGGCTGCGCCGCTCCTGGGGCGCTACCCAGACGCAGAGCCTGCTGGATCGCTTGCTGGGGGAGGAGGGCGCCGAGGCGCTGGACCTGTTCGACCGCCTGCAACTGGAAGCGGTGATCGATGTCTGCCGGCAGGCGCGCAGCCTGTCCGACGCCGGCCGCCAGCTGTTCGCCGTCTCGCGTCAGGAAAAGCAGAACCCTAACGACGCCGACCGCCTGCGCAAGTACCTGGCGCGCTTCGGCCTGGATTGGTCCGGGATCACCGACGGGGTGCGCTAGAATCGGCGTTTTGCGCCAGCGGCAAGGAGCCGATCATGGAAGAACCGATGAGTGTCGAGCAGCTCTGCCGACGCATTGAGGCGGGCGAAGTGTTCAAGTACCTGTACTTCTGGGGGCATCGCCCGAAGCACTCCGTGGAAGTCGACAAGAGCTGCTTCAGCCAGTGGTTCGAGGCGGACTTCGAGATCGACGGAGTGACCTACACCAGCGCCGAGCACTACATGATGGCCGGCAAGGCCCGGCTGTTCGGTGACGAGGCGGCGCTGGCGCGGATTCTCGCGGCGCGCACGCCGGCTGAGGCCAAATCCATCGGCCGCGAGATCCTCGGCTTCGACGAGGCGGCCTGGAACGCCGAGCGACTGGCCATCGTCACCCGCGGCAACCACGCCAAGTTCGGGCAGAACCCCGCCTTGCGCGAGTTCCTGCTGGGCACCGGTGATCGCGTATTGGTCGAGGCCAGCCCGGTGGATGCCATCTGGGGCATCGGCCTGGCGGTCGATCATCCCGACGCGGGCGACCCGGCGCGCTGGCGCGGGCTGAACCTGCTGGGCGTTGCCCTGATGAGCGCGCGCGATGCGCTGCGCCGGGAGGGCCAGAATGCCTGAATTCACGGCTGCCCAGCAGCAACTGCTGCGCGAGCACCGCCTGGCCTGGTTCGCCGGGCGCATCATCCACGACGCACAGCCGCCGATCAGCGACGCCCAACTGGCCGAGGTCGAGCAACGCCTGGGCAGCCAGCTGCCGCCCGAACTGGTCGCCTTGTGGCGCTGCAGTTTCGGTGGCCGGCTGGATTACGAGCTGTGCGTGAACTACGACGGCCACCTGCATCCTTACTCCTTCAATGAGCTGTTCTACCCGGACAGCGACGGCTACCACGACCTGTGGGGCTGGCTGGAGCACGAGCAGGAGTGCGCCGAGGAAGTCGCCGAGGAGAATGGCGCGGAATGGGATGGCCGCGTGGGCTTCCTGCCCATCGGCGGTTTCGAGTACCTGGAGCGGGTGTACGTCTGCGTCGAGCCGGAAGAGTTCGGCGCCATCTACGCCTGGAGCCGCGCCTTGCCGCCAGCCTGGCCGCTGCGTCTGCATGAGGATGCCCTGACCAGGGTGGCTGACGATCTTTACGGCCTGTTCGCGCTGCTGGGCTTCGATGACGACCCGCTCGCCGAGGGTGCGGATGCCGGGCAGGAATTGCTTGAGGCACTGGATGAACTGGCGGCCTCGGGTGCCGAGGGCGAAGCGCTGGCGCAGCAGCTGCGGGACTCGCTGCGGCCGCTGGTACGCGACTGGCGCGCGGCGCTGGAGCAGGGGCGTATTGCCGGTGACCCGGAGCTGCAACGCCTGGCGCTGACGCACGCGGTGCGCAGCGGCAATATCGCGCTGCTGGAACAGCTGCGCGACCGGGGTTGCGACCTTGGTCGGCTGTTGACCGGCGGCGGCAATGCGCCGGTGCATGCGCGGGTGATGCAGCGCGAGGCGGTGATCCGCTGGTTCGCCGAGCAGGGCGTCGAGGAGCATCAACTCGACGGAGACGTGGCATGACGCTGGCGACAGGTTTGCCGGAGTCGCTGGTGGAGTTCCTGCGCCAGCCGGTGGAGGCGCCGGAGGATCGAATCGAGGCGCAGGATTTCGTCCGTCGCACCGACGTTCGCGAGCTGTACCGCGAGACCCTGGGTACACCTCGCGCAGACGAGATGCTTGCCCTTTGCGCGGAGCTCTTTGCCGAACTCAACCCCAACCGCGCTTCGCTGCTGGCGCTGTTCTGCGGCAGTTGGGTGGAAGGCGGTGCGAGCCCGCGTATTGCCTTCGCCGCGGTGCTCGGCGCGTTGGCGCGTGCGCTGGCGATGCTGCGTCCGTACTGCGCTGACGAAGAGGTCGAGGACGACGAGGAGGCGCAGGCCGCAGCGAGGCAGGCTCGCGAGCGGCTCGACAGCCTGACGCCCGCACAGTCGCTGCTCATCGATAGCGCGCATCCGGCGGTCGATCTGCTGGTGCTGCCGCTGATGACCATGCTGATGCGCTCGCGGGAAAATCACCGCGACTTCCTGGCCCATGGCGAGCTGCTGCGCGATATCGACGCCATGGTGAAATCCAACACCACGCTGCCCTTCGAGAATCTGCATTTCCTCGACCATGCGGCGGCGCTGACCTACGAAGACGAGTTGGTGGTGGTGCTGCCCGCGACTCGCAGTGGTCTGGTGGTGAGTGCGCAGGGCATCAACTGCAACTTCCATGCGTTCTCCCTGCTGCAGCCGCTGTTGGCTGCCCATGGCGAGCGGCTCGGGTTGAGGGTCGATGTGCCGGTTGGAGCGCAAGAAGTACCGAGGGAAGACAGCGCGCAGTACCTGTGGCTGCAGGCCTTCGCCTTCGAGAAGGGCGAGCTGGTCAACAGCCTGGCCTGGGCCTGGGGCGAGGCGCCTCTGCGCAGCAATAGCCGCAAGCACGGCCGCTGCGTGCTGATTGCGCTGGATACCGAAGAGGGCGTGTCGCGCTCCTGGTCGGGCTTCGCCGATCGGCTGCACGATGCGCATCAGCCGTCGGTCGAGCTGGTGCGTTTCCTCAGTGCGGAGGAAGTGGCGGCCTATCTGGAGTGACGCTGGCAAAGGCGCGCCACGGCATTGGCCGCAGCGCGCCTTCCTCGGTCAGTAGTGGTACCAGCGCAGCTCCAGCATCACTTCGTTGAGCGGGCTGGCCTCATGGCTGAATTCGCGCTGGGCTGACAGGCGCAGGCCGAGGTTGCGGCCTAGTTCCACCTGCTGGCCGAAGCTCAGGGTGCGGCGCACTTCGCCGTTGTGGAAGTAGTCGCCCTTGCCTTCGAGGCTGAGGTTGCCCAGCGGGTTGCTCCACAGCACGCCGGTGTCGAAGCCCATGGCCGGGGCGATGGTGGCGGCGAAGTCCGGGTTGTTCTCGATGCGCGCGGTGCCCAGGGCGTAGGCCTGCAGGTCGTCGGTCAGCTTCCAGCTGCCGCCGGCGCCGCCATTTAGGTGGCCGACCAGGGTGTCGTGGTCGTTGTCGCTGTGCTTGCCGATCACCCGCTCCCAGCCGCCAGCGACCTGCCAGGACAGCGGCTTCAGCAGCTCGTTGCGCGGCGTCATGGAGCGGATGGTGACCAGGTCCAGTTGCTGCAGCTGCCAGCGGTTGCCTTCGTACTGGCGCAGCTTGAGCTGGCCGATCTCGATCTGCGCGCCGAGGGGGAAGCCGTAGGCGTTGTCGTCGAGGTCGTGGTAGGCCATGCGCAGGCCGTACTGGGCGAAAGCTTCGCCGTCGCGGCTGCCGGCGCCTACCTGCCAGGTGCGCGATTCGTGGCCGTTCTCCGGCTGGCCGGGGCGCTCCACGTCCAGCGCCGGCGGCGGGTTCTTGTTGATCGCCTTGAGCAGGTTGTAGCTGCGCGAGGCGGTGGATTGGTCGCGCTCCTGACCGGTGGCGCGGTAGCGCACCAGGCGGAAGGCGGTGTCCTGCACCAGCGCCTGGCGGTCGGCGGGCAGGGCGGCGAACTCGGGGCTTTGCAGCTGACTGTCGTCGTCGGCGATGTGGCGGGCCAGCACCTTCTCGTCGTGGCTCAGCGGTTCACCGCGGGCCAGCAGCTCGCGCTCGCGGGAGGGGCGGTAGTCCACCCGGTCGATCAGCCCGGCGTCCTTCACCGCGCGCACCGTGTCGGTGGGGATGGCGGTGATCGGGAAGTGGTCGGTGAGCTCAGTTCCGGGGCGGGCGATCTCCAGCAGCTCCAGCAGGCGGAAGGAGCAGTTCTCGTCGAAGAAGTAGTACTTGAAGCGGATCTGCTTCAGCTCCCAGACGTGCTCGACCATGCGCGCGGTTTCTTCCGGCGTGAGGTTCAGGCGGTATTCCCAGAGGTCGCGGTTCTCCAGGCGGCTGTATTCGGAGAGCTTCTCGCGGTAGGGCACCAGGGCGAACAGGCCGGGATAGCCGCCCATCAGGCCCTTCCAGGCGTAGAGGATGCTGTTGTCCATGCCCTCGATGTAGGCGCCGAAGTTGAGCGCGTAGCTGAGCAGGGCGGTGTTGTCGGAATCGACATCGGCCTGGTCGATGCGCAGCAGGGTGTGGCCGAACATCGAGGACGGGCTGTTCAGGTAGGCGGCCGGGAACACCAGCACGGCGCTGTTCGGGTTGATGTCCTGGTACCAGGTGGTGAATTCCTTGCACTCCACGGCCGGCAGGTCATCGAGCTGCAATTGCTGGCGCAGCCAGCGGGTGCGCGCCGGGTACACGCACTGGGCGTGCTTGTCGC
Source organism: Pseudomonas sp. LABIM340 (assembly GCF_040017195.2). Classification (NCBI taxonomy): domain Bacteria; kingdom Pseudomonadati; phylum Pseudomonadota; class Gammaproteobacteria; order Pseudomonadales; family Pseudomonadaceae; genus Pseudomonas; species Pseudomonas sp. LABIM340. Next base: position 967,500 of record NZ_CM200227.1, read on the forward strand.
CGAGGCTGGCCGGGGCGTAGAGCGCCTTCAGGGTGGCGGCCAGTTCGGATTGCGGGTGGCGGTCTCCGTCCTTGGCGAGGAAGAACTTCGGGTCGTCGACGAAGCTGCGCCAGCCACCGAGCTTGGCGTGTTCGTAGTGACCCAGGGCCAGCCAGTAGGGCTCGTCGGCCAGGCTCTGCAGGCGTTGTGGGTCGATCGCCGGCGAAGCCAGCAGTGGGGTGCAGGCGCACAGCGCCATCCAGGGCAACAGGCGTTTGGGCATCGAGTGGGCTACTGGGAGGGAAGGGTGAGCCCGCCCTCAGGCGGCGGGCTCGCGTCGGCCATCAGGCCTGTTCGGCGTACTTGGCCAGGGTGCTGTCCTGCTTCAGGACGGCCTGGGTGTTGGCGTAGACGTCTTCGGCGGTGACGTCGGACTTGTTGAAGATCTGCGCGAAGTGCTCGTGGGTGACCTGGGCGAAGTGCGCGCGGTCCTCGGGCTTCACGCCCAGCACGACGGCGTAGGTGGTCAGCGCTTCGCCGTCACCCTTGGCCATGTCTTCGGAGAGCTCGTCCATCATGCTGCTGAGCACGATCATCGGCTTGCCGCCGTAGGTCAGCGCGCCGTTGGTGTGGCAGCCGTTGGTGCCGGTGGTCATGCCGAAGGTGTTGTTGCCGCTGGTGCCGTTGGTGGTCGCTGCCAGGACGTGGGTGGCGGTGCCGCGCTGGCCCTTGAACAGCATGTTGCCCCAGCCGCAGCCGTCGCTGCCGGGGGCATCGGCGAGGGCGCTCAGGGAGGCGGTGGCGAGGAGGGTACCGAGCAGAATCCTTTTCATCGTTTTTCTCTCTTTTTGAGGTCGGGGACCGGTGAACAGTCGCTGACAGCAAAACAGCGCCTGGTCAGAGCTTTTCTCCAATGCCTTGCGAGTGTCAAGGCAACCGCTGCCGCAGCCAGTATGGCCGGTCACGGCTGAATGGGCCGGGATGACCGGCAGTTGATCGGCATCAGCGGCGGAAGTCTTGGAACCGACCACACTTGAATCAGTTCCCCTTGCGAGGAAGTAGTCATGGTCGATTTCGATCCACGGCCAGCGCTGGACCAGTTGGCGGCCGAGTATTCCAAGCGTGCCGAAGCCATCCGCCGCGACCTCGGTCGCAGCCATTCGCCGGACTTCGCCGAGCAGGCCCAGCAGCGGCAGAACGACGACGTGTTGCGCGCCTTGCTCGCCGAAGCCGACGCTGGCATGCGCCTGGTGGGCCTGGCGCGCCTGCGACTGGCTGACGGCACCTACGGCGAGTGCGCGCGTTGCGGCGAGGCCATCGAGGAACGCCGCCTGCGCGCGCTGCCGGCCGCCGAGCACTGCCTGCGTTGCGCCGATGCGGTGGACTGAAACTGTCACCAATACTGCCTTGCCAGTGGCGCGCGGGCGGCGCGAGAATGCGGACGAATCTCCGCGGCCTCGCGCCGCCCGAAGCAAGGACCTCCAATGCCCGATTCCGTTGCTGCCGGCCTGCGCCTGGCGCCCGATGAACTGACCCGCCCCTTCACCCCCGAACAGTTTCCCTTCAAGACCACCGAAGAACTGGAGCCTTTCCTGGGCGTGCTCGGACAGGAGCGCGCGGTCGAGGCGCTGCAGTTCGGCGTGGCGATGCCGCGTCCGGGTTACAACGTATTCGTCATGGGCGAGCCGGGCACCGGCCGCTTCTCCTTCGTGCAGCGCTATCTGAAGGCCGAGGGCAAGCGCCTGCCGACGCCGGCCGACTGGGTCTACGTCAACAATTTCGACGATTCGCGCGAGCCGCGGGTGATCGAGCTGCCGCCGGGCAGCGCCGCCGAGTTCGGCACCGATATCGACCACCTGATTGACAACCTGCTGTCCACCTTCCCGTCGGTGTTCGAGAACCCGGCCTACCAGCAGAAGAAGAGCGCCATCGACCGCGCCTTCAACCAGCGTTACGACAAGGCCCTGGACACCGTCGAGCGCCTGGCGCTGGAGAAGGAGGTCGCCCTCTACCGCGACAGCTCCAACATCGCCTTTACCCCGATGAAGGACGGCAAGGCGCTGGATGAAGCCGATTTCGCCCAGCTGCCGGAAGAGGAGCGCGAACGCTTCCACGCCGACATCGCCGACCTGGAAGAACACCTCAACGAGGAGCTTTCCAGCCTGCCGCAGTGGAAGCGCGAGTCGAGCAACCAGCTGCGCCAGCTCAACGAGGAAACCATCACCCTGGCGCTGCAACCGCTGCTGGCGCCGCTGGTGGAGAAGTACAACAACAACTCCGGGGTCAGCGCCTACCTGCAGGCCATGCAGCTCAACCTGCTGAAGACCGTGGTCGACCAGCTGGTGGACGCCGAGCGCACCGACCCGCAGCGCAAGCAGAGCCTGGAGGAGCAGTACGCGCCGAACCAGGCGATCGGCCACCATGCCACCAGCGGCGCGCCGGTGGTGTTCGAGTCGCACCCGACCTACGACAACCTGTTCGGCCGCATCGAATATGCCTCCGACCAGGGCGCGCTCTACACCAGCTACCGCCAGCTGCGCCCCGGTGCCCTGCACCGCGCCAACGGCGGCTTCCTGGTGCTGGAGGCGGAGAAGCTGCTGAGCGAGCCGTTCGTCTGGGACGCCCTCAAGCGCGCGCTGCAGTCGCGCCAGCTGAAGATGGAATCGCCCCTGGCCGAACTCGGCCGCCTCACCGCCATGAGCCTGACGCCCCAGGTGATCCCGCTGAACCTCAAGGTGATCATCATCGGCTCGCGGCAGATCTACTACACGCTGCAGGACCTCGATCCGGACTTCCAGGAGATGTTCCGCGTGCTGGTGGACTTCGACGAGGACATCCCGCTCGCCGAGGACAGCCTCGAACAGTTCGCCCAACTGCTCAAGACCCGCACCTCGGAAGAGGGCCTGGCGCCGCTCACCCGTGAAGCCGTGGCGCGCCTGGCGACCTACAGTGCCCGCCTGGCCGAACACCAGGGCCGCCTCTCGGCGCGCATCGGCGACCTGTTCCAGCTGGTCAGCGAAGCGGACTTCATCCGCCAGCTGGCCGGCCAGGAAGTGACCGACCTGGGTCACATCGAACGTGCCCTGAAGGCCAAGGAAACCCGTACCGGCCGCGTGTCTGCGAGGATTCTCGACGACATCCTCGCCGGCATCATCCTGATCGACAGCGAAGGCGCCGCGGTGGGTAAGTGTAACGGCCTGACCGTGCTGGAAGTCGGTGACTCGGCCTTCGGCATGCCGGCGCGCATCTCCGCCACCGTCTATCCGGGCGGCAGCGGCATCGTCGACATCGAGCGCGAGGTCAACCTCGGCCAGCCGATCCACTCCAAGGGCGTGATGATCCTCACCGGCTACCTCGGCAGCCGCTACGCCCAGGAGTTCCCCCTGGAGATTTCCGCGAGCATCGCCCTGGAGCAGTCCTACGGCTACGTGGACGGCGACAGCGCTTCGCTGGGCGAGGTCTGCACGCTGATCTCCGCCCTGTCGCGCACGCCGCTGCGGCAATGCTTCGCCATCACCGGCTCGATCAACCAGTTCGGTGAAGTGCAGGCGGTCGGCGGGGTCAACGAGAAGATCGAAGGCTTCTTCCGCCTCTGCGAGGCGCGCGGCCTGACCGGCGAGCAAGGGGTGATCATCCCGCGCGCCAACGTCGCCACCCTGATGCTCGATGAGCGTGTGCTGCAGGCGGTGCGCAACGGCCAGTTCCACATCTACGCCGTGCGCCAGGCCGACGAAGCGCTGAGCCTGCTGGTCGGCGAGCCGGCCGGTGCGCCGGACGCCAAGGGCCACTTCCCCAAGGGCAGCGTCAACGCCCGTGTCGTCGAGCGCCTGAAGGAAATCTCCGAGCTGGGCATGGACGAGGAAGAGAAGGAAAAACCCGCCAAGGAGCCCGCCGCCGCCAAGCCCGCCGGCAAGCCGAAGGCTGAGAAGGTGCCGGTCGAGAAGGCTCCCGTCGAAAAAGAACGCGCCCGCAAGAAGAAGGACGTCGACTGATTGACGTCAGGACAGGGGCGCCGCCATGGCGTCCTGTCCGCGCGTTTTACACTCCGTTGTCTGCAAGATGACCGGATAAATCCGCGCTTTCGCGTGTCGGAACCTGGGTGTAGTCTCGAACTCAGGACAACCGCGAGGGTGCCGCCATGCCGCGTAACCTCTGCCTTATCCGCCCCTGTCTGGGGCTGACCACGCGCATCGAGTGCGAGATCAGGCCGCTGGCCGGAGAGAATGGACTCTGGACCTTGTTGTGCGCTGCCGGGATGTCCGGTGCGCAGCCCACCGCCATCAAGGCGCAGGGCCCGTTCTGCGGGCCTTTCGTGGCTGAGGGCGTGCTCGAAGCGATCTCCGACTGCCTGGCCCAGCAGGGCTACATCGTGGCGGACGATCCCCCCATCTGGCAGTTGCACCTGCAGGGCGAACTGCGCCGCCTGAACGGCGAACGCTCGCGCCATGTCGGTAACTTCCAGTTCCGCCCCGAAGGTTGACGGCCGCTTGTGCAGCCCCCGCACAATCCGCTGAAGCCCGCGGGGCTCCTGGTCGCTACGGTTTAGTGCCGTGGCGCCCCGCCTGTTTATCCACAGACATATTTATCCATAGAAAGCCGGGATAACTCGCAAAAGCCATCCGCTATACTGCGGCCGCCCTTTTCCCAAGATATTTCCTACGATCACCATGGAACGATTCGTCGAAAACTCCCTGTACGCCGCGCGCTGGCTGCTGGCGCCGATCTACATCGGCCTGTCGCTGGCCCTGCTGGCGCTGACCATCAAATTCTTCCAGGAAATCTTCCACATCCTGCCCAGCATCTTCAGCATCGCCGAGGCGGACCTGATCCTGGTGCTGCTGTCGCTGATCGACATGGCGCTGGTTGGCGGCCTGCTGGTGATGGTGATGTTCTCCGGCTACGAGAACTTCGTGTCGCAGCTGGATATCGATGAAGGCAAGGAGAAGCTCAGCTGGCTGGGCAAGATGGACGCCAGTTCGCTGAAGAACAAGGTGGCCGCTTCCATCGTGGCAATCTCCTCGATCCACCTGCTGCGCATCTTCATGGACGCCAAGAACATCGAAGACAACAAGCTGATGTGGTACGTGATCATGCACCTCACCTTCGTCCTTTCGGCCTTCGCCATGGGCTACCTGGACAAGGCCACGCGCCACGACCACTGAGGCGTTGCTGCGTCATCCCCGCCGCCCGGCCGTTGTAAAACGGACGGGCGGTTGCGTTTTCGGCTTGCGGTGAGCGCCTGCTGGTCAAGACTTTTGGCGTGGATCAATCCGCAGGAGGTGCAGCACATGAATCTGCAGGAACTGACCAGCCGCTCCGTCGCCGGCGACATCGACGAGATCAACCTGGTGTCGCTGGAAGGCGATATCTACGTGCTGGAGGCGCGGATGGGCGCGCGCTTCTATCCGGTCCAGGACGAGGCAGGGCATGTCATCAGCGTGCGCTCGGTCGCCCATGCGCGGGAGGTGCTCAAGGCGCTGCCCAACGTCCCGTTCCATCTTGTGCACGCGGTGGTGCATGACGAGATGTGTGGCATGGACGACGAGCGCGATATCGGCGCTGGCGTGACCATGCCGTTGCACTGAGCCTATTGTGCGGCGCGCTGCGCGAGGCTCGCGCGGTGGGGGAGGCGGTGCATCTGTGCTAGGCTGGCGGCCCTTTTTTGAACCCCCAGCGGAGCGCCGCCATGAGCGAACTCAACCTTTCCACCGACGAAGCCCGCGTCAGCTACGGCATCGGCCGTCAGCTGGGCGACCAGCTGCGCGAGAACCCGGTTCCGGGCATGACCCTCGACGCTATCGTGGCCGGCCTGTCCGACGCTTATGCCGGCGCCGAAAGCCGCGTTCCGGGCGAGGCCCTGTCCGCCAGCTTCCAGGTGATCCGCGAGCGCATGCAGGCCGAAGCTCAGGCGAAAGCCGAAGCCGCCGCCGCCGTTGGCCGCGAGTACCTGGTGGATAACGCCAAGCGCGAAGGCGTGACCGTCCTGCCGTCCGGCCTGCAGTACGAAGTACTGACCACCGGCGAAGGCGCCAAGCCGTCCCGCGAAGACACCGTGCGTACCCACTACCACGGCACCCTGGTCGACGGCACCGTCTTCGACAGCTCCTACGAGCGCGGCCAGCCGGCCGAATTCCCGGTGGGCGGTGTGATCGCCGGCTGGGTCGAGGCCCTGCAGCTGATGAACGCCGGCAGCAAGTGGCGCCTGCACGTGCCGAGCGAACTGGCCTATGGCGGCCAGGCCGTCGGCAGCATCCCGCCGCACAGCGTGCTGGTATTTGACGTCGAGCTGCTGGAAATCCTCTGATTCCCGAAGGTTCGCTGCGCAGTGCCATCCCTGGCGACTGCGCAGGAAAAGGGGCGCTCAGGCGCCCCTTTGTGCATCCGCCTCCCGGGCGGCGGAGCACCGACGGCGCTTCCTGCTCCATCGTAAAGTGCGTCTAGCGCAATGCGCGGGCGTAACAGAACAGGAAGAGGTTGCGCACCAGCTCCTTGAGCACCAGCGGTTCGCTGGTATTGAGCTCGGACAACTCCAGGCCGCCCTGTTCGCGCAGTTCATCCAACGCTTCTTCTTCCAGCACCGCGCAGACTTCCCCGGTGTCCCGATGCAGGATGCGCAGGTAGGGGTGCGGGCGATCCAGCCAGGCGTCGATCATGTAGGTCATGGCATGTTCCTCCGTGCAGACCGTTTAATGAGAATAATTCTTATTATCTTAATAGCAAGCCTGAATTGGAAAAATTTTTACGCAGGCGACGATCTGTTGTTCCCGGTCAAAAGACAGGCAACAAAAAGCCCGCCGCGGCGAACCGGGGCGGGCTTTGGTGAAGCGGCAGATCAGTGCGTGCGGGCGACGGCGAACTCGGCCAGTTCGATCAGCGCGGCGCGGTATTCGTTGTCCGGCAGCGCCTTCAGGCAGTCGATGGCGCGGGCGGCGTACTCGCGGGCCAGGTTGGCGGTGTAGTCCAGCGCGCCGGCGGCTTCCACGGCGGCGCGGATGCCTTCCAGATCCTGGCTGCCACCCTGCTGGATGGCTTTGCGCACCAGTGCGGCCTGTTCCGGGGTGCCGTCGCGCATGGTGGCGATCAGCGGCAGGGTGGGCTTGCCTTCGGCGAGGTCGTCGCCGACGTTCTTGCCCAGGCTGGCGGCGTCGCCGCGGTAGTCGAGCAGGTCGTCCACCAGCTGGAAGGCGATCCCTAAGGCGTCACCGAACAGGCGCAGCGCCTCGGATTGCTCCGGCTGGGCGTTGGCCAGCGCGGCGGCGCTGTGGGTGGAGGCTTCGAAGAGCATCGCGGTCTTGCCGCGGATGACTTCCATGTAGGTTTCTTCGGTGGTGCTGGCGTCGCGGACCTTGGACAGCTGCAGCACTTCGCCTTCGGCGATCACGCGGGTGGCCTGGGAAATGATGCGCATGACCGGCATGGAGCCCAGCTCGACCATCATTTCGAAGGAGCGCGCATAAAGGAAATCGCCCACCAGTACGCTCGGCGCGTTGCCCCACTGGGCATTGGCGGTGGCGCGGCCGCGGCGCAGGCCGGAGGCGTCAACCACGTCGTCGTGCAGCAGGGTAGAGGTGTGGAGGAATTCGATGGTGGCGGCCAGCAGCTTCAGGTCATCGCCCGAATAGCCCAGTGCCTTGCCCGAGAGGAGCACCAGCAGCGGGCGAAGACGCTTGCCGCCGGCGGAGATGATGTAGTCGCCGATCTTTTCCACCAGGGGAACGCGGGAAGTGAGTTGGCGACGGATGATGCCGTCGACGGCGGTGAAGTCGTCCGCCACCACGCGATAGAAAGCCTGGGGTTGCATTAAAGACAGCGCTCCTCGTAGATTGCGCGGCATGCTAGGTGCCGCTGTTTGGGCTGTCAAGGCAAGGCCCCATGGGGCTTGATCCGCACCAGGGGTTTGCGTACAATCGCGGCCCCGAACTTCCCTGGCATATCCTGCCTTACGCAATTGCACGGGCGTCCTTTCCGGCCCCATGCAGCCATGCCGACCGATTCCTCTTTCTATAAAGCGTCGGGTGAGCAGGTCTAACGGAGACATCCAGATGTACGCAGTAATTGTTACTGGTGGCAAGCAATACAAAGTCACCGAAGGCGAATTCCTCAAGGTCGAGAAACTCGACGTTGCCACCGGCGAAGCGATCAACCTGGATCGCATCCTGCTGGTCGCCAACGGCGATGACGTCAAGATCGGCCTGCCGGTGGTAGAAGGCGCGAAAGTGACTGCAGAAGTGGTTTCCCACGGTCGTCACGATAAAATCCGCATCATCAAGTTCCGCCGCCGCAAGCACCACATGAAGCGTCAGGGCCACCGCCAGTGGTTCACTGAAATCAAAATCACCGGCATCCAGGCCTAATTCCTTTTTAGGGCTGCTTCCTGTTTTAGGAGAATTGACTCATGGCACACAAAAAAGCTGGCGGTAGTACCCGCAACGGCCGCGACTCAGAAAGCAAACGCCTTGGCGTGAAGCTGTTCGGTAGCCAGGCTGTGAAAGCAGGCAACATCATCGTGCGTCAGCGCGGTACCCAGTTCCACGCTGGCTACGGCGTTGGCATGGGCAAGGATCACACCCTGTTCGCTAAAGTCGACGGCGTGATCAAGTTCGAAGTGAAAGGCGCCTTTGGCCGTCGCTATGTAAGCGTCGTCGCTGCCTAAGCGAGCTCTCACTGAAAAAGCCCTGTCTCGCGACGGGGCTTTTTTGTTTCTGGCGTTTCCAGGCGAGGTGCCGTCGGTTCGGGCGTTTGCGCGGACTTGGCTGTATCCTATGCTCCTTTTCTTATTTTCAACCCGCCAGCTCGGCGGGAGGCGTTCGCAATGAAATTCGTCGACGAAGTATCCATCCACGTGAAAGCCGGTGACGGCGGCAACGGCCTCATGAGCTTCCGCCGCGAGAAGTTCATCGAGAAAGGCGGTCCCAACGGCGGTGACGGTGGCGACGGCGGCTCGGTGTACCTCGAGGCCGACGAGAACCTGAACACCCTGGTGGACTATCGCTACACCCGTCGTTTCGACGCCCAGCGCGGCGAGAACGGCGGCAGCAAGGACTGCACTGGCGCCAAGGGTGACGATCTCGTCCTGCCCGTGCCGGTCGGTACCACCATCATCGATGCCAACACCCAGGAAATCATTGGCGACCTGACCACTGCCGGTCAGCGCATCATGGTTGCCCAGGGCGGCTGGCACGGCCTGGGTAATACCCGCTTCAAGTCCAGCACCAACCGTGCGCCGCGCCAGACCACTCCGGGCAAGCCCGGTGATGCGCGCGACCTCAAGCTGGAGCTGAAGGTGCTGGCCGACGTGGGCCTGCTGGGCTTGCCGAACGCCGGCAAGAGTACCTTTATCCGCTCGGTCTCTGCCGCCAAGCCGAAGGTTGCCGACTATCCCTTCACCACCCTGGTGCCGAACCTGGGCGTGGTCAGCGTGGGTCGCTTCAAGAGCTTCGTGGTCGCCGACATTCCCGGCCTGATCGAGGGTGCCGCCGAGGGTGCTGGCCTGGGTATCCGCTTCCTCAAGCACCTGGCGCGCACCCGCCTGCTGCTGCACATCGTTGACATGGCGCCGCTGGACGAGAGCGATCCGGCTGATGCTGCTGAAACCATCGTCCATGAGCTGGAGAAATTCAGCCCGGCGCTGACCGAGCGTGATCGCTGGCTGGTGCTGAACAAGATGGATCAGATCCTCGAGCCCGAGGAGCAGGAGCGTCGCAAGCAGGCCGTGGTCGATCGTCTGGGCTGGGAAGGTCCGGTCTACGTGATCTCTGCCCTGGAGCGTAACGGCACCGAGGCTCTGAGCCAGGACATCATGAAGTACCTCGACGAGCGCACCCTGCGCATCGAGGAAGAGCCGGCCTATGGTGAAGCCCTGGCGGCCCTGGATCAGCGCATCGAAGACGAGGCTCGTGCCCGTCTGCAGGCACTGGACGATGCTCGTGCTCTGCGTCGTTCCGGTCTGAAGAATGTCGACGATGTGGATGACGATGATTTCGAGGATGACGAAGACGACGGCGACGGTCCGGAAATCTTCTACGTGCCCTGATCGGCGCGTTGTCAGTCCTCTGGTTGTAGCGTGTAGCCCGGCGCCGCAGGTTGCCGGGTCCTCCAGTGTTCCCCGTGGATGCGGGGATGAACCGCCTGATTGTTAAGGTTGAGGCTATGCGTGAGAAGGTCACTGGCGCCAAGCGCTGGGTAGTCAAGATTGGCAGTGCGTTGCTGACCGCCGATGGTCGCGGTCTGGATCGCGACGCCATGGCGGTATGGGTCGAGCAGATGGTCGCGCTGCATTGCGCGGGTGTCGAACTGGTGCTGGTGTCCTCGGGCGCCGTCGCGGCGGGCATGAGTCGCCTGGGTTGGGTTTCCCGACCTAGTGACATGCACGAGCTGCAGGCGGCTGCCGCGGTGGGGCAGATGGGTCTGGTGCAGGCCTGGGAGTCCAGCTTCGGCGTGCACGGTCTGCAGACCGCGCAGGTGCTGCTGACCCACGACGACCTGTCCGACCGCAAGCGCTACCTGAACGGCCGCAATACCCTGCGCACGCTGGTTGATCTTGGGGTGATCCCGGTGATCAACGAGAACGACACCGTTGTCACCGACGAGATTCGCTTCGGTGACAACGACACCCTGGCGGCGCTGGTGGCCAACCTGGTCGAGGCTGACCTGCTGGTGATCCTCACTGATCGCGATGGCATGTTCGACGCTGATCCGCGCAATAACCCCGATGCCGAGCTGATCTTCGAAGCTCGCGCTGATGATCCTGCCCTGGATGCGGTCGCTGGCGGTACCGGTGGTGCGCTCGGTCGTGGCGGCATGCAGACCAAGCTGCGTGCAGCTCGTCTGGCGGCGCGTTCCGGTGCGCACACCGTCATTGTCGGTGGTCGTATCGAGCGCGTGCTGGATCGCCTGCGTGTGGGTGAGCGTCTCGGCACGCTGCTGACTCCCGAGCAAAGCCGCAAGGCGGCGCGCAAGCAGTGGCTAGCCGGCCACCTGCAGATGCGCGGCACCCTGGTGCTGGACGATGGCGCGGTGAAGGCTCTATCGCAGGATCACAAGAGTCTGCTGCCGGTCGGCGTGAAGGCCGTGCAGGGCAGCTTCCGTCGCGGTGAGATGGTGGTCTGTGTGGATCAGCAGGGTCGCGAGATTGCTCGTGGCCTGGCGAACTACAGTGCTCTCGAGGCGCAGAAGATCATCGGTCAGCCGACCGATGCCATCGAAGGCATGCTTGGCTATGTCGATGGTCCGGAGCTGGTACACCGCGACAACCTGGTGCTCGTCTGAGGAGAGTCTTCATGCGCAAGGGATTGATGGCGGCGTTGATGCTGCTGCCGGTGCTGGCCCGGGCCGACGTGATCGGCGAGGTGTCCACCGTCTTCAAGTGGGTTGGGCCGAACGACAAGATCGTCGTCGAGGCTTTCGATGATCCGAAAGTGCAAGGCGTCAGCTGTTACCTGTCCCGCGCCAAGACTGGCGGCGTGAAGGGTGGGCTGGGTCTGGCGGAGGATCGTGCCGAGGCGTCGATCTCCTGTCGTCAGGTCGGGCCGATCCGTTTTGCTGGCGAGTTGAAGGATGGCGAGGTGGTCTTCCAGCAGCGCACTTCGCTGGTATTCAAGACCATGCAGGTGGTGCGTTTCTTCGACAAGAAGCGCAATGCGCTGGTCTATCTGGTCTACAGCGACCGGGTGATCGAGGGCAGTCCGCAGAATGCGGTGACGGCGATTCCGATCATGCCGTGGCCTGAGAAGTAGAAAAGAGAAGGGCGGGTGACCGCCCTTTCTTTTTGCCTGTGCAAAAGTGCGCCTGTGGATAACGGTGCGCTGAACAAATTGCAGGCAATAAAAAACCGGCCCTGAGGCCGGTTTTTCAAGAACGGAACGCTTACGCGGTGGCCAGGGCCTTCACGTGGGCGTTCAGGCGGCTCTTGTGGCGAGCGGCCTTGTTCTTGTGGATGATGCCTTTGTCAGCCATGCGGTCGATGACCGGTACGGCAGCAACCAGAGCGGCCTGGGCCTTCGGCAGGTCCTTGGCGTCGACTGCTTTGACTACGTTCTTGATGTAGGTACGAACCATGGAACGCAGGCTGGCGTTGTGGCTGCGACGCTTCTCAGCCTGTTTGGCGCGTTTTTTGGCGGAAGGTGTGTTGGCCACCGTCGAGCTCCTCGAAAAAAACTTGGGATGTTGCGAATAAATTAAGGCCGCGAATAATGCCGTTGCATCAGGGCCTTGTCAAGGGTATGCGCGGCCTCCGACGAGTGGTGCGACGGGCGCACGCTGTCCGGCGGATGGGGTGATTTATTCGCCCCGCGGCCCTACACTGCTGCGCTTCGCCTGACGGTCGAGCAATCGCTCTAGGCCAGGGCTGCACCCTGCAGGGGCGGCCATTCTACCAGTTCTGGACGCTATGAACCTACTCAAGTCGCTGGCCGCGGTCAGCTCGATGACCATGATCTCGCGGGTGCTCGGCTTCGTGCGCGACACGATAGTTGCGCGCATGTTCGGCGCCGGCATGGCCACTGATGCCTTCTTCGTCGCCTTCAAGCTGCCCAACCTGCTGCGCCGGATCTTCGCCGAGGGCGCTTTCTCCCAGGCGTTCGTGCCGATCCTGGCGGAGTACAAGACCCAGCAGGGCGAGGAGGCGACCCGCACCTTCATCGCTTATGTGTCCGGTCTGCTGACCCTGATCCTGGCGCTGGTCACTGCGCTGGGCATGCTCGCCGCGCCCTGGGTGATCTGGGTGACGGCACCCGGCTTCGTCGATTCGCCGGAGAAGTTCGAACTCACCAGCTCCCTGCTGCGGGTGACCTTCCCTTATATCCTGCTGATCTCGCTGGCCTCGCTGGCGGGGGCGATCCTCAATACCTGGAACCGCTTCTCGGTGCCGGCCTTCGTGCCGACCCTGCTGAACGTCAGCATGATCCTCTTCGCGCTGTTCCTGACGCCGTACTTCGACCCGCCGATCATGGCGCTGGGCTGGGCGGTGCTGGCCGGCGGCCTGGCGCAGCTGCTCTACCAACTGCCTCACCTGAAGAAGATCGGCATGCTGGTGCTGCCGCGCATCAACCTGCGCGATTCCGGTGTCTGGCGCGTGCTCAAGCAGATGGGCCCGGCGATCCTCGGCGTCTCGGTCAGCCAGATCTCGCTGATCATCAACACCATCTTCGCTTCCTTCCTGGTCGCCGGTTCGGTGTCCTGGATGTACTACGCGGACCGCCTGATGGAGCTGCCGTCTGGCGTGCTCGGCGTCGCGCTGGGCACCATCCTGCTGCCTTCTTTGGCCAAGACCTACGCCAGCGACGACCGCCACGAGTACTCGCGGCTGATGGACTGGGGCCTGCGCCTGTGCTTCCTGCTGGTGCTGCCGTGCTCCCTGGCGCTGGCGGTGATCGCCGAGCCGCTGACGGTCGCGCTGTTCCAGTACGGCAAGTTCAGCGCCCACGACGCCCAGATGACCCAGCATGCGCTGATCGCCTATGCGGTCGGTCTGCTCGGCATCATCCTGGTGAAGGTGCTGGCCCCGGGCTTCTATGCGCGGCAGAACATCAAGACGCCGGTGAAAATCGCGCTGTTTACCCTGGTGTCCACCCAATTGATGAACCTGGTGTTCATCGGCCCGCTCAAGCATGCGGGCCTGGCACTGGCGATCAGCCTGGCGGCCTGTCTGAACGCCGGCCTGCTGTTCTGGCAACTGCGCAAGCAGCAGCTGTTCGAGCCGCAGGCGGGTTGGGGCAAGTTCATCGCCAAATTAGTCGTATCTGTACTGGTGATGTGCGCGGTGCTGATCGGCATGATGCACTTCATGCCGGCCTGGGATCAGGGCGGCATGCCGATTCGCCTGGTGCGCCTGGGCGCGCTGGTGGTGGCCGGTGTGGTCGCCTATTTCGGTATGCTGGCGATCCTTGGCTTCCGCTTGCGGGACTTCTCCCGCCGCGCGGTGCTGTAACCTTCGCCGGACAAAGCATTGCATCCGTTTTCGGCGACGGCATTTTGCCTGTCGCATGGCAACGGGTGCAGGTATAATCGACCACTTTCTGAGCAATACGCGCGCTATGCAGCTGCTTCGAGGCCTTCACAACCTGCGGCCCCTGTCCGGGGGCTGTGTCGCCACCATCGGTAACTTCGACGGCGTCCATCTCGGCCACCAGGCGATCCTGGGGCGTCTGCGCGAGCGTTCGCTGGAGCTGGGCGTGCCCAGCTGCGTGGTGATCTTCGAGCCGCAGCCGCGCGAATACTTCGCTCCCGATGCTGCCCCGGTGCGTCTGACGCGCCTGCGCGAGAAGCTCGAACTGCTGCGCCAGTATGGCGTCGACTTCGTTCTCTGCCTGGCCTTCAACCGCCGTCTGCGCGAGCTGTCGGCCGCCGAGTTCGTCCGCCAGGTACTGGTGGAGGGCCTGCGGGTCCGCCATCTGGAAGTGGGCGACGACTTCCGCTTCGGTTGCGACCGTTCCGGCGACTTCGCCTTCCTGGTCAACGCCAGCGCGGAGCAGGGCTTCACCGTCGAAGCCGCGACCACCGTGGAAGTCGATGGCATGCGCGTGAGCAGCTCGCGTATCCGCAAGGACCTGGCCGACGGCGACCTGCACATGGTCGAGCGCCTGCTGGGTCGCCCTTACAGCCTGAGCGGCCGCGTGCTGCACGGGCAGAAGCTGGGTCGCACCCTGGGCTCGCCCACCGCGAACATCCAGCTCAAGCGCCGTAAGGCGCCGCTCAACGGCGTTTACCTGGTCAGCACAATGGTGGCTGGTCAGCGCCGGAACGGGGTTGCCAACATCGGCACCCGACCGTCTGTGAATGGCGACGGCCGGCCCCACCTGGAAGTGCATCTGCTGGATTTCGCTGGCGATCTCTACGGCCAGCATCTGGAGATCACTTTCCACCAGAAGCTGCGTGATGAGCAGCGTTTCGCCTCGCTCGAGGCACTCAAGGCGGCCATCCTCGCCGACATCGCCGCCGCCCGGGCCTACTGGCTGGGCCAACCGCTTGATTGAAGATCCTGAACAGGCCCTGAGATGACCGATTACAAAGCCACTCTGAACCTTCCCGAAACCGACTTCCCGATGAAAGCCGGCCTGCCGCAGCGCGAGCCGCAGACCCTCAAGCTCTGGAACGACATTGGCCTGTACCAGAAGCTGCGGAAGATTGGCGAAGGTCGCCCGAAATTCATCCTGCACGATGGCCCGCCCTACGCCAACGGCAGCATCCACATCGGTCACGCGGTCAACAAGATCCTCAAGGACATCATCGTCCGCTCCAAGACCCTGGCCGGCTACGACGCCCCCTATGTGCCGGGCTGGGACTGCCACGGCCTGCCGATCGAGCACAAGGTCGAGACCACTCACGGCAAGAACCTGCCGGCGGACAAGACCCGCGAACTGTGCCGCGAATACGCCGCCGAGCAGATCGAAGGGCAGAAGGCCGACTTCATCCGCCTGGGCGTGCTGGGCGAGTGGGACAATCCCTACAAGACCATGAACTTCTCCAACGAGGCCGGTGAAATCCGCGCGCTCGCCGAGATGGTCAAGCAGGGCTTCGTGTTCAAGGGCCTGAAGCCGGTGAACTGGTGCTTCGACTGCGGTTCGGCCCTGGCCGAGGCGGAAGTCGAGTACGCCGACAAGAAGTCCGACGCCATCGACGTCGCCTTCCCGGTGGAAGATGCTGACAAGCTGGCCGCCGCCTTTGGCCTGGCCAGCCTGCCCAAGCCGACTGCCATCGTCATCTGGACCACCACCCCCTGGACCATCCCGGCCAACCAGGCGCTGAACGTCCACCCCGAATTCACCTACGCGCTGGTCGACACCGGCGAGCGCCTGCTGGTGCTGGCCGAGGAGCTGGTCGAGTCGAGCCTTGCGCGCTACGGCCTGGAAGGCAAGGTCATCGCCACCGCCCAGGGCGAGTCGCTGGACCTGATCCGCTTCCGCCACCCGTTCTACGAGCGCTTCTCGCCGGTCTACCTGGCCGAGTACGTCGAGCTGGGCGCCGGCACCGGCGTGGTTCACTCCGCCCCGGCCTACGGCGAGGACGACTTCCGTACCTGCAAGCAGTACGGCATGAGCAACGACGACATCCTCAGCCCCGTGCAGAGCAATGGCGTCTATGTGGCCGACCTGCCGTTCTTCGGCGGCCAGTTCATCTGGAAGGCCAACCCGAATATCGTCGCCAAGCTCGATGAGGTCGGCGCGCTGCTCAAGCACGCCAGCATCAGCCACAGCTACATGCACTGCTGGCGTCACAAGACCCCGCTGATCTACCGCGCCACCGCGCAGTGGTTCGTTGGCATGGACAAGCGGCCGCAGACCGGCGCCACCCTGCGCGAACGCGCGCTGGAAGCCATCACCCAGACCGAATTCGTGCCCACCTGGGGCCAGGCGCGCCTGCACGGCATGATCGCCGGCCGTCCGGACTGGTGCATCTCGCGTCAGCGCAACTGGGGCGTGCCGATCCCGTTCTTCCTGCACAAGGCCACCGGTGAGCTGCACCCGCGCACCGTCGAGCTGATGGAAGCCGTCGCCCAGCGCGTCGAGAAGGAAGGCATCGAGGCCTGGTTCAAGCTCGACGCCGCCGAACTGTTGGGCGATGAAGCCGCGCAGTACGACAAGATCAACGACACCCTGGACGTCTGGTTCGACTCCGGTACCACCCACTGGCACGTGCTGCGTGGCTCCCATGCTGAACTGGGCCATCCCAGTGGTCCGGCCGCCGACCTCTACCTGGAAGGCTCGGACCAGCACCGCGGCTGGTTCCACTCGTCCTTGCTGACCGGATGCGCCATCGACGGCCACGCGCCGTACCGCCAGCTGCTGACCCACGGCTTCACCGTCGATGAGTCCGGCCGCAAGATGTCCAAGTCCCTGGGCAACACCGTGGTGCCGCAGACCGTGATCGACAGCATGGGCGCCGACATCCTGCGCCTGTGGGTCGCGTCCACCGACTATTCCGGTGAGATCGCCGTTTCCCAGCAGATCCTCCAGCGCAGCGCCGACGCCTACCGCCGTATCCGCAATACCACGCGCTTCCTGCTGTCCAACCTGTCCGGCTTCGACCCGGCCAAGGACCTGCTGCCCAACGACCAGTTGCTGGCCCTGGACCGCTGGGCCATCGACCGCGCCCTGCAACTGCAGCGCGAGCTGGAAGAGGCCTACCGCGACTACCGCTTCTGGAACGTCTACTCCAAGGTGCACAACTTCTGCGTGCAGGAGCTGGGCGGCTTCTACCTGGACATCATCAAGGACCGCCAGTACACCACCCAGGAGAACAGCGTCGCCCGCCGTTCCTGCCAGACCGCGCTGTTCCACATCGCCGAGGCCCTGGTGCGCTGGATCGCGCCGATCATGGCCTTCACCGCCGAAGAGATCTGGAGCTTCATGCCGGGTGAGCGCGCCGAATCGGTGATGCTCAGCACCTGGTACGACGGCCTCTCCGAGCTGCCGGCCGACGCCGAGCTGGACCGCGCCTACTGGGACGAAGTCATGGCTGCCAAGGCTGCCGTGAACAAGGAGCTGGAGAACCTGCGCAGCGCCAAGACCATCGGCGGCAACCTGCAGGCCGAGATCACCCTTTACGCCGAAGACTCCCTGGCCAAGCGCCTGGAGAAACTGGGCAACGAGCTGCGCTTCGTGCTGATCACCTCTGCCGCCACCGTCGCGCCGCTGGCCGATGCGCCGGCCGATGCGGTCGAGAGCGAGCTGCCGGGCCTGAAGCTGAAGGTGGTCAAGTCCGCCCATGCCAAGTGCGGCCGTTGCTGGCACTTCCGCGCCGACGTGGGCAGCCACGCGGCGCATCCGGAACTCTGTGGTCGCTGCGTCGAGAACATCGATGGCGCGGGTGAGGTGCGTCACTATGCCTAATGCCGATCGTTTCGGCCGCCTGCCCTGGCTGTGGATCACCGTGGTAGTGTTCGTTCTGGATCAGGTTACCAAGGCCTTCTTCCAGTCCGAACTGACCATGTACCAGCAGATCGTGGTCATTCCCGACCTGTTCAGCTGGACCCTGGCCTACAACACCGGCGCCGCGTTCAGCTTCCTGGCCGACAGCTCGGGCTGGCAGCGCTGGCTGTTCGCCCTGATCGCCATCGTGGTCAGCGTCGTGCTTGTGGTCTGGCTCAAGCGCCTCAAGCGCGGCGAGACCTGGCTGGCCATCGCCCTGGCCCTGGTGCTGGGCGGCGCGCTGGGCAACCTGTACGACCGCATGGTTCTGGGGCACGTGGTGGACTTCATCCTCGTGCACTGGCAGGACCGCTGGCGCTTCCCGGCCTTCAACCTGGCCGACAGCGCCATCACCGTCGGCGCCATCATGCTGGCGCTGGACATGTTCAAATCGAAGAATTCCGGAGAGACCGCCAATGGTTGATTCCTCTGACACCATTCAGCGCATCGGCGGCGACTCGAAGGTCACCCTGCACTTCGCGCTGAAGCTCGATGACGGCAACGTCGTCGACAGCACCTTCGACAAGCAGCCGGCCACCTTCAAGGTCGGCGACGGCAACCTGCTGCCGGGCTTCGAGCAGGCGCTGTTCGGCCTCAAGGCCGGCGACAAGCGCACCCTGAGCATCGAGCCGGAGCAGGGCTTCGGCCAGCCGAACCCGGCCAATGTGCAGGTGATGCCGCGCGACCAGTTCGAAGGCATGGAGCTGGCCGAAGGCCTGCTGGTGATCTTCAACGACGCCGCCAAGACCGAACTGCCGGGCGTCGTGAAAGAGTTCGACGAGCAGCACGTCACCATCGATTTCAACCATCCGCTGGCCGGTAAGACCCTGGCGTTCGAAGTGGATATCATCGACGTACAACCAGCCTGACCGACTGCGCGGCCTGCCGCTGGCGGGCCGTTGCGCTTGAGGCGAAGTATTCCTACCGGCCCCTTTGTGGGCCGGCTTGCGTAGCACCCGAGGCCACCATGCAAATCAAACTCGCCAATCCCCGCGGCTTCTGTGCCGGCGTCGACCGGGCGATCGAGATCGTCAACCGCGCCCTCGACGTCTTCGGCCCGCCGATCTACGTGCGCCATGAAGTGGTGCACAACAAGTTCGTGGTGGAGAACCTGCGCAACCGCGGCGCCGTGTTCGTCGAGGAACTCGACCAGGTGCCGGACGACACCATCGTCATCTTCAGCGCCCACGGCGTTTCCCAGGCGGTGCGCAAGGAAGCCGAGAGCCGTGGCCTGAAAGTCTTCGACGCCACCTGCCCGCTGGTGACCAAGGTACACCTGGAAGTCGTGCGCTACAGCCGCGACGGCCACGAATGCATCCTGATCGGCCACGAAGGCCATCCGGAAGTGGAAGGCACCATGGGCCAGTACGACGCCTCCAATGGTGGCACCATCTATCTGGTGGAAGACGAGGCAGACGTGGCCGCACTGGAAGTGCGCAATCCTGAAGCGCTGCACTTCGTCACCCAGACCACTCTATCGATGGACGACACCTCCAAGGTGATCGACGCCCTGCGCGAAAAATTCCCCGCGATCATGGGCCCACGCAAGAACGACATCTGCTACGCCACCCAGAATCGCCAGGATGCGGTAAAGGAACTGGCCGATCAGTGCGACCTGGTGCTGGTGGTCGGCAGCCCGAACAGCTCCAACTCCAACCGCCTGCGCGAGCTGGCCGAGCGCATGGGCACTCCCGGCTACCTGATCGACGGCGCCGAGGACATGCAGAAGGAGTGGTTCGACGGTGTGCAACGCATCGGTATCACTGCCGGCGCTTCGGCTCCGGAAGTACTGGTGCGCGGCGTGATCCAGCAACTGCGTGACTGGGGCGCGGAGCCCGAGGTGGAGCTGGATGGGCGGGAGGAGAACATCACCTTCTCGATGCCCAAGGAGTTGCGGGTGAAGGCGATTTAACCGCACCTGCTGGCCGACAATAAAAAACCCGCCTTGGCGGGTTTTTTATTGTCGGCATTCGGCCTAGAGACCTCGGCAACTGCCCCAGGCGCCGGCCAGGTCTCCGGAGCCTCCACGCACACCGTTGGAGCTGAGGGTGATAGTGCCGCGACCTGCCAATACGCCTCCATTCACCGGCGTTGCGGTCAGGCCGTAGCTGGTGCCGGAACCGTCGATGGCGACGGCGATTGTGAAGATCGCGCCTCCGTCCACGGGGCTCTGGGCATAGGCTCCCAGCGTTGCGTTGCTGTAAGTGTTTCGTTGGGCGCGGAATCTTTCCAGTATCCCGGCGGCGCCGGCCAGGGTGCCTTTGGCATCTTCACATGCCGTTCGGCGTACGTAGCCCGTGTAGGAGGGAAGTGCAATGGCGGCGAGTATCCCCACCACCATGACGGCGATCATCAGTTCCAGCAGGGTGAAACCCTGCTGGGATTTGCGGGCCTTGGTGCTCAAAGGTTGTCCTCGTCAATCCAGTAGTACTCGTTGAGGTTCAGCTGCGGCGGCTTGCTCACCTGGGTGCCGTTGATCACGAAGCTGGTGCCGCCGATGCTGACCAGGGTCGGGTCTGGCAGCAGGCCGGTGGTTTTGACCACGTTATAGCGGGCCGAAGGCGAGGTGGAGTTGCCGGTGGTGCTGACCGGGGTCGCATCCGCCAGGTGCACGACGTAGGAACGGTTTACACCGACGCTGGCCTGGCAGGAGTTGGCGGCCGCCGTCGGTTCGTAGGTGTTGAAGTACAGATAGCCGTTCACTGTCAGGGAGCGGGTAAGGACCTTTTCCCCGCCGGCGCTGTTCATCTTGATCATCCAGCCGCCGGTGGTGGCGCTGAAGGCGGTAGTGGCATCGGCTTTCTCTGTGGCGGTGCCGGCCTGAATCAGGTTGGCGGTAGCGTCGTAGAGGCTGCTCTCGGTCAGGGTGCTCTCGCTGGTGGACGGTTTGGTCAGCACCGGGGTGCGGAAGGAGTAGAAGCGATCCTCCGTGAGCTTGTTGAGCGGGTGACCACGGTAGCCGGAGCCGATGTTGACTGTCAGTACCAGGGTGCCGTTGACGTTGACGATGGCCACGTCCGGTTCGTTGTAGAACCGGCGAATCTTGGCCTTGCGCTGGGCATCGGTGGTGTCGGCCGTGTCGGCCGGAACCACGTTGGCGAACACACCGTCGTTGCTGCTGCCGGCGGCAGTCACCAGGCCGGAACCGCTGCTGCCGTTGTTGATGTAGAAGCGCCAGACCTGGCCGCCCATGTCACCGACGAAGAACTGGTCGGCCAGTTGGTTTTCGTCGTTGGCCAGGGTGCCGTCGGTGTTCTGCTGCAGGTCGATGACGCGTACGGCGGACGGCATGCTGTAATTCATCTTGCTCAGACGCAGGGTGCCGGTGGTCTTGCTGGCAGACCAGAGGCGTTCACCGGTACGTGCGTTGACGATGTAGATGGCATTGCCCATGGTGTCGGCGGTCTGGGTGCTGACGTTGTCCTGGTTCGGGTCGTAGCCGCCAGCGAAGATCAGTACGTCGGTGATGGTGCCGTTGACGTTGATGCGGGTCTTGATCGGTGCAGACCAGGTCTGACCCAACTGCTCAAAGCCCGTGGTGGTGCCGCCCTTGATCAGCCACAGCAGTTTCGGGTTGGAGCGGTCGGTAAGATCCAGCGCGTAGATGTCGCGACCACCGCGACCCATGGTGCCGTAGGCGTAGACGAATTCGCCGGTGTTGAGCCCGGTGAGCAGGGTCGGCGTGGCGGCGCTGGGGTTGAGGCCACCGTAGAGCACGCCGTTCTTGTTGGCGTCGTTTACCCACAGGGTGACGGTGTTATCCATGCCGTAGGAGCGCGGCTTGGCACTGGTCGACTTCTGGTTGGCGGCCAACTGCGGGATATGCGCCAGCAGGGGTTCGGGCATGAAGGCCATCTGTTCCTGGCCGTTGCTGGAGTTGAACAGGTGCAGGTAGCCCTCGTTGGTCGACATGACCACGCTCTGGTCTTCGCTGCTGCAGTTCTTGTAGGTGCTGTCGGTATAGGTGTTGCACGCGTAGGTGACCAGGCGCGGGGATGAGTGCAGCGGGTCGCCCACGCTCTTGCGCTGTGCGCCGGCAGCGGTGAGGCCGCGGATATAGTTGATCGCCGCGGTACGAGCTGCAGTGTCGTTGGCGTCACTGATGCCCAGCTTGGCGTTGGTGATGGTGGTGTTCGCCGAGTTGAGCAGGTAGTTGTTCTGGTTCAGGTTCACCGCAGCACTGGGCGAGGAGCCAATGAAGGTATAGAGCGAGCGAGTCGCCGCATCCGGCAGGTTGGATGCCGCACCACCATTGGCGGTGTTGTTGCCGTCGGCGCTGGAGCTCCAGAAGCTGCGGGCAGAGCTTTTGAAGAAGCCGGTGAGCGGATCCACGGCGGCGGTGTTATCCGCATCGACGATCTGTGCGGTGGCGGTGTCCAGGCGATAGCGCTTCAGGTTGCCCGGCCAGGTGTCGGTCTCCTGCGGTTTGAATACCGAGAAGTAGAGCTCGTCCTTATTGTCCTGGCGGTTGAAGGTGTTCACCGGGGCACTGGCGCTGACGAAGGTGCTGTCGGTAGCGAGGACCTGCTGGATGATGTCGTTGAACGCCTTGGACAGGTCGCCTGCGGTGGTGGCGGTGTAGGTCGAGCCGCCGCCGCGCGAAGCCAGGTCGGCGAGGAACTTCTTGATATTGGCACTATCGCTTGCGCTACTGGCATCCAGGGCGAAGCCCACGGTGTGGGTGGTTACCTGGTTGTCGCCATCGATGCTGGAGGCCTGGTCGTTGGCGGCGATCCAGCCGGCGAGGGTACGGGCGCACTTTTCGCCGTCATCGCTGGCGTCGCTGGTACAGGCGCCGGTCAGTGCGGCGATGCCATTCTTGGCGGCCGTGGTGTTCTGGTTGGCTTGGCCGTCGGTCAACAACACCATGTGGGTGGTCTGGCAGGCGCTGTTTATGGGGCTGGCATAGCCGTCTGCACCGTTGCGCAGGTACTGCACTGCGTCATACAGGGTCGGCACGATGGGCGTGTTGCCCGTTGGCGTCATGGTTTGCGCCAGGCTGTTGAGCTGGTTGCGCACGGTGAACGGACTGGTGGTCATGCCGCCGTTGGCCAGCTTGATGCGCAGACGCAGGGACTGCGCCGGGTTGCTTTCGTAGGCCTGGGCATTGAGGCTGGAGTTCGCGCTCTGGGTCATGAACACCGTCAGTGCATTGCCGGGTGCCCAGCCGCTGCGGTTGAACACTGTCTGCAAGGAGGAAGCAAGGCCGCCACAGGCGAAGCTGGTGCCGGCGGTCCAGCCACCATTGGTGTTGTTGATGGTGCAACTGACTCCGGAGGTGCTGCTACGCGAACCGATGTTGCCGCTGCTCGCCTGCATGGCCGGTGAGCTGTCGGTGTTCTCGAAGCTGATCGAAGTGCTGACGTTCGGGCCGGTGACCGTGTTGTTCGGCGTGATGAACAGCTTGGCATCCAGCACGGTAGCGCCCTGGATGATGGGCAGGTTCTCGTAGCGGGCGGCGATGGAGCCCGAGTTCAGCGGCAGTGTGCTGTCGCCCAGGGTTGGCGTGTAGTAGTTGCGTCCCGGGGCGGTTTCGAAGCCGTCATTCTTCGCGTCGGTGACACGGGTTTCGATGATCGGGTTCAGGCAGCCGCCGCTGCCGCCAGTGTAGGTCACTGTCAGCGATGGCTGCAGGCCGATACCGCCCTCGATGCTGGTAGCAGTACGTGAACCGGAGCCACTCTGCGGTGTGAGGATGATCGCAGCGGAGTTGTTGCCACACCAGCCGCCCTGGTTGACGATCTGCTGCACCACGTTCTTGATGTCCGGACCTTCGACTGGAACGGGCGGGTTCTGTGCCGTCCATTCGGGAGCGGCCCAGTCGAGGTAGGCCGAAGTGGTGGCTCGCGCCGGGAGGTTTTCGGTGGCAGTGAAAGTGGTGGCGTCACTCGCCAGCTGGCCTTTGATCCGGAAGGTCACGGGGTCGCTGTTGGAGGTCGCCGGAACGAAGGACAACACGGCCTTGGTGACGGTCGCTCCTTGCGGAATGCCCAGGTTCTGGAAGCGCAGGGCGCCAATCCGGGTCTGCGCCACGGTGGAGGTGCTGGAGTAGTTCACCACCAGCGCCGGGGCGCTGTTGCCGCAGCTACGGGCGCAGAAGGTGTAGTCGGCCGCCTGGGTTGCGCGGAAACTCATCACCACGTCACCAATGTCACTGGTGGCGGGTGCTGTTCTCTGCAATGTCCTCAACTGGTTGGTGATGTCGATCTGCGCCGTGTTGCCGTTGATCCAGCTGGAAGCGGTGGATGTCGCGCTGCTGAATGTTCTGGTGCCTACCGGGCTGTTGTCGTTCAGGGCTGCCGGTGTTTTCGACAGCTCCATCTTCACATTCATTGTCGGCGGCGCGGTCCTGTTGGTGTTGGTAGGCACCAGCACCAGGTAGGCGCTCTGGATGGTCGCGTTGGCCGGGACGCCCAGTGAGCGGAAGTCGAACAGCGCCGTCTGGTAGTTGCTGTTATTGGTCGCGTTGACGTTCAGCTCGGTCATATTGCCGTTGGTGCAGACCGGTTTGCTCGGGCGGTTGAGGCCGGAAGTACGCATCCGGCACGCGTAGTCGGTGTTGCTCTGGGTGACGATGAAGAAGGCATCGTTCTGGACCAGCGTCGAGTTCGGCGTGCCAACCACCGTCGTGGTCGTGCTGGTATAGCCCATGGGCAGGCTGGATTCACCGATATCGCCGGTGCTGTTGGTGATGTTCTGGGTGGCGTCGTCGCTACCCTGACCGATTTCCGGGCTGCCGGCGTACTGGGTCGCGGAGCTCGGTATCACCGAGTCGATGTTGGTTACCGGATACAGCAGACGGTTGTCACCGTTGAGCACCATCAGGCCGGCGTTGATGCCGCTGGTGTTCTGGATGATGTCGGAGAACGCCTGCTTGAGCAGGGTCATACGCGATTGCTGGCCGCGCGAAGGGTTGCTGTTGCTGTCGGTGCGCCAGGCCATGGAGCCGGAGTTGTCCAGCACGAACAGCACGTTGGGGCGTACGTTCTGGTCGATGGACTGGCCGCCGAAGAAGATCTCGGTGTCGTCGGCATAGCTGAGGGTCGCGCAGGCTATGCCCGAGGTCAGCAGGGCACCACTCATCAGGCTGCGGAGGAAGGACTGTGGACGATTCATTCTGTGCACCTGATGCGTTAGAGGTGGGTGGCCTGGATGTAGCTGCGGCGATGCAGGGCACGCGCCTGGCCGTCCGAGCTGGTGACATCGCAGCTGCTCAGGTTCTTGCAAGCCTTAGCCTGGCTGCTCACCTGGTAGCAGGTGTAGGTCAGGGTGCCGGCAGCGACGCTCAGGCTCTGCGCTGGAATGAACTTGGCGCATTCGATGAAGCTGGCATTCAGGTTCACCTGCGCCGAACCAGAGTTGCCCGACGTTGGTTCCACCGCGATGGAGGTGCCGTTGGTGGGGGCGACGCCGCTCTGGGCGAACCGGTTCACCCAGAACTGCAGGCCGCTCTCCGCCGCCTGGAAGGCGATGTTCTGTTGCTGGGCGTTGGCCGAGACGCGCTGCTGCAGGGTCGAGTTACTGGCCATGGCAATCGCCAGCACGGTGAGAATCAGCAGTAGTACGAGGCTGACCAGCAGTGCCATGCCGCGTTGGGTCTTGGATGAAGTCATAGCCGGTTCCTCAGCTCGACGGTGCCGGTGAAATTGCGGGAAATGTTCTGCGCAGAATCGATGGCGGTGATGCTCAGTTGCACGCGATCGGCGCTCTGGGCTTCTGCGGTGCTGATGCTGCCGGCGGTTTTCCAGACGATCTTGCCTCCCGATTCGAAGCCCAGGGTGATGGCGGTGATGGTGGCGTTATCGACTATCGTCTGGTCGCCACCACTGGTGCTGGAGTTCATGCAGATCGAGGTGCCGTTGGCGCAGTTGCTGTAGGTGACGGAGTAGAGGTACAGCGTCTGGTTAGTGCAGGTTTTGTTGATGCCGGGCATGGCCACCGAGGTGGTGGTGGTCGTGGCGTAGTTGAAACGCACGCTGGTGTTCACACCGTTGGTGGTGGTGACCGCGTCGCGAGGGAACTGAACTCCATTGCTGACGGTCACGACGCTGCTGGGCAACTGGCAGCCCTGATAGCCCGCACGGCGGGCATCCATAGACACAAGGTCGAGGACGACCCGGCCACTGTCCTGCACACGGGTCAGCGCGCTGCTGGTCTTGTCCGACGCAGAACTGTTGCTGAACATCTGTAGTACGCCGAGCAGCAACAGCGAGCTGAGGAGCAGCGCCACCATCAGTTCGATCATCGACAGCCCTTGCTGCCGGTAGGAATATTGCCTGGTAGTCATAGGTTCACCCGCAGCGTGAAGTTCTGAGCCTGAGAGCCGGTGCTGTGTTGCTGCGCGTCGGACTCGGTCCAGCTGATGACGACCTGGTACTCATTGGTGTTCGCTTTGGTGACGGTGACGCCGGAGCCGGGGATCGCGGCCTGCAGGTTGCCCCACCAGTCAAAGATGTCCTGGTTGGCCAGTTCCGAAGCCGTGCAACCAGCGGTCTTGGTGCGGCAGTCCGGGTTGGTCCGGGTCGCGCCGGAGGTCAGGCTGATCACATAGGGTGAGGTGGCCAGCAGCGCTTGAGCCGAGTTGCCACGCATCCGCTCCACATAGTCATAGGCAAGCATGCTGGCCTGGCCGCGCAGGTAGGCGCCCTGGTTGCTTTGCAGGCTGGTCATGGTCAGCGAGGCCATGCCCAGCAGCCCGATGGCCAGGACCAGAAGGGCGATGAGCACTTCGATGAGGGTGAAGCCACCCTCGCGACGTTGGGTCATGGGCATGTTCCGTTTGCTCCGCTGGTGGCAACGCCAGCGATGTTCAGGGTGACGGCGCGCGAGCTTTCAGTGCCTCGTGAGTCGCAGACCCGAAGCGTTGCAGCGGTGGTCAGGGTCCCGTTCGGATTGAAGGTCAGGGTGCCGCTGCTGCGCAGGGTCAGGCCACTGGTGTTGGGTGGCAGTACACGGATCACGGCGGCCCGCGCGACCGACGTCGTTGTGGCGTCCGGGCTGCGGAAAACGATCGCGCCGGCTTCCCAGCTATTGCTGTTGCAGCTAAAGATGTCCGGGTTGGATCCTGCGTCGCTGCTGCCGCAGACGCGCACGATGCTGCGCTGGGTAATGGCTTCGCTGCGCGCCGATTGCAGCAACCCGATCACCATGTTGGTCTGGCTGGAGATCTGGTTGTTCAGCATCAAGGTGCGGAAACTGGGTATGGCGATGGTCGCCAGAATGGCAGCAATCGCTACCACGACCATCAACTCGATCAGCGTAAACCCTGCTGATTCCCTGGGGCGCGACATGGACGCATTCCTCACATTTTCGATAGCGGCGATGTTGCCTAGTCGTGTGGGAAATGTCTTTTTTCTATAGATGACCGTTCGTATTAGGGGGACGTTCGGTCATGCCTTCCGAGGTTCTGTGAACCCCGTCGCGCAAGGCGTGAGAAGTCGGTCAGCGGGGGCAGTAGTCCTCGGTGTATCCGGCCTCGGTGCGGATGCGCCCCGCCTTGTTGAACACGATGTGATAACTCGTTCGCCCCGCGCCGCAGAGCGTCAGCGTGCTGGCGTGGAAGGAGCCGTTGGGTTGGATTGCATTGCCGCGCGGGGTGAAGTGGAGGTAGCGGCGCGAGGTGCTGTCGGTGCGGATGCTGATACCGCTCAGGGGACCGTGGGCCGCGAGTGGAGGTTGTTGTGGGGCGCGGACGCCGCTATTGCCGGAATCGGCGAAAACCTCCCAGCCCGCGGCCCAGTCGCCGCCGGTTGCCGCGATGCTGATCGGTTGTCCGCGGTGCGCCGCCGATTCACGGGCGAAGTCCAGGGCGTTGCGCAGTTCCTGGGTGGCTGTGCTTGCGCGCTGGTTGTGCAGCAGTTCGCTGAAGCTGGGGGCCGCGATGGAAAGTGCGATCGCCAGTATCGCGAGGGTGAACAGCAGCTCGACGAGGGTGAAGCCCAGCTCCCTGATAACGGATTGCTTCCTGGCCATGGTGCGCTTCCGGGTAGTTGAGGAGCGGGAAGTATTGGTCGGCGCCTACCGTGTGCCTGTCAGCGAGTTGAACAGGCGCCGTAGGAGCGGTCCGATGCCGCACCGACTTCCGTCTTGCTCCCTCGAAGGTTCATGCCCGGTATAGTGTGCGGCCGGCGATGGGCCGTTGATTTTCCTGTGATGTGGGGCGTGGTATGCCGGACATGATCGTGGTGGGCGGTGGAGTAGTGGGCATGCTGACTGCCTGGACTCTGGGGCGGGCGGGCGCCGAGGTGGTGCTGTTGGAAAAGGGCGAGACCGGGCGCGAAGCATCCTGGGCCGGCGGCGGCATCGTCTCGCCGCTCTATCCGTGGCGCTACAGTGCTGCCGTCGCCAACCTGGCTCACTGGTCGCAGGATTTCTATCCGCAACTGGGCGAACGCCTGCTTGCAGATACCGGTCTCGATCCGGAAGTGCACGTCACTGGTCTCTACTGGCTGGACCTCGACGACCAGGCCGAAGCACTGGCGTGGGCCAGGTCCCATGGCCGCCCGCTTTCGGAAGTGGATATCGGCGCCGTACGTGAGGCTGTCCCGGTACTGGGACAGGGCTTCGAGCGCGCCGTGTACATGTCCGGCGTGGCCAATGTGCGCAACCCGCGCCTGGCCAAGTCGCTTCGCCAGGCGCTGGTGCAGTTGCCGAATGTGAGGGTGCAGGAGCAGGTCGAGGTAACCGGTTTCCTGAAACGGGGCGATAGCGTGGCGGGCGTCCGCACGGCGCAGGGTGACTTCACTGCCGACTCGGTGGTGTTGGCGGCCGGCGCCTGGAGCGGTGAGTTGCTGGCAAAGCTGGGGCTCGAGCTACCGGTTGAGCCGGTGAAGGGACAGATGATTCTTTATCGCTGCGTCCCGGACTTCCTTTCCAGCATGGTGCTGGCCAAAGGTCGTTACGCGATTCCGCGTCGCGATGGGCACATTCTGGTGGGCAGTACGCTGGAGTTCGCCGGCTTCGACAAGACTCCGTCGGGCGAGGCCCTGAGCAGCCTGCGTGCATCCGCGGAAGCGCTGATTCCCGCACTGTCAGGCATGGAGCCGGTAAATCACTGGGCGGGGCTGCGTCCGGGCTCGCCGCAGGGCATTCCCTTCATTGGCGAGGTTCCCGGCCACCCGGGGCTGTGGCTGAACACCGGTCATTACCGCAACGGCCTGGTGCTGGCGCCAGCGTCCTGCCAGTTGCTGGCGGACCTGATGCAGAAGCGGCAGCCGATCATCGAAGCGGCGCCCTACGCGCCGGCAGGGCGTCTGGTCGCGACGCCCATCGTCTGAGACCGGTCGGGGATCAGTCGATCCCCAGTTTCTTCAGGCGGTAGCGCATGGAGCGGAAGGTCAGCCCCAGGCGCTGCGCCGCCGCGGTACGGTTCCAGCGCGTCTCTTCCAGAGCCTGCATGATCAGCTTGCGCTCGATGTCTTCGAGGTAATCCTCGAGGTTGTCGATCTGCGCCAGGCTCGCGTCACCACCGCCGTCCGCCGTGCTGGTTTCGGCCAGGCGCAGGTCATGAGGCTGGATGACGTCGTCCTCGCAGAGCGTGTAGGCGCGCTCCAGCATGTTTTCCAGTTCCCGCACGTTGCCGGGGAAGCGGTAGCTCTTGAGTTTCTCCAGCGCATCGGCGCTGACCGCCGCGGCGGCCAGTCCGTTGTCTCCGGCCAGGCGCTTGAGGACGCGGTCGGTCAGCAGCGGGATGTCCTCGCGGCGCTCGCGCAGCGGCGGAACCCGCAGTTCGATGACGTTCAGGCGGTAGTAGAGGTCCTGACGGAATCGGCCAGCCGCCACTTCGGCGGCCAGGTCCTTGTGGGTCGCGCAGAGGACGCGCACGTCCACCGCGACCTCCTGCTGGCCGCCCACGGCGCGCACAGCCTTCTCCTGGATGACGCGCAGCAGCTTGACCTGCATCGGCAGCGGCAGGTCGGCGACTTCGTCGAGGAACAGCGTGCCGCCGTTGGCCGCCTGGAACAGGCCGAGCTTGTCCTCCACGGCACCGGTGAAGCTGCCTTTCTTGTGACCGAAGAACTCGCTTTCCATCAGCTCGGACGGAATGGCGCCGCAGTTGACCGGCACGAAGGTCTGAGTCTCGCGCGGGCCCTGCTCGTGGATCAGTCGGGCCACCAGCTCCTTGCCGCTGCCGGATTCACCGCTGATGTACACCGGCGCCTGGCTGCGGGCGAGCTTGGCGACCTGGTTGCGCAGGGTGCGCATGGGCGGTGAATCACCCAGCAGGCGGCTGTCCACCGGCGCTTCCTCGGCTTCCGGCGAGCGCAGGCGCAGGGCGGAATTCACCAGCTCGCGCAGGCGGGCAAGGTCCACCGGCTTGGTCAGGAAGTCGAAGGCGCCGGCCTTGAGGGCCTGCACCGCGGTGTCGAGACTGCCGAAGGCGGTGATCATCGCCACCGGCATCTGCGGATGGCGCTGCTGGATGTACTGCACCAGGTCCAGGCCGGTGCCATCGGGCAGGCGCATGTCGGTGAGG
The DNA here is from genome assembly GCF_040017195.2 of Pseudomonas sp. LABIM340. Lineage (NCBI taxonomy): Bacteria > Pseudomonadati > Pseudomonadota > Gammaproteobacteria > Pseudomonadales > Pseudomonadaceae > Pseudomonas > Pseudomonas sp. LABIM340. The sequence goes on from NZ_CM200227.1 coordinate 997,860, forward strand.
CAGAAGTCGAAGGGCTCGCGGGCCAGGAAGTCACGAGCTTCCTTGACGTTGCGGGCGCTGCGGGTGTCCAGCTTCATGCGGCCGAGGGTGATCTCCAGCAGCTCGCGGATGTCGGGTTCGTCGTCGACGATCAGGGCTTTTTGACGGCTCATGCTCTTTGCGTCTTCTTAGCTTTGTTTGCGCGGGTGGGCGAAGGTGAGGCGGAAGCAGCTGCCACCTTCGTCACGCGTCTTGTAGTCCAGCCGGGCCTGGTTGCTTTCGCACAGCTCGCGGGAGATGTACAGGCCAAGGCCGGTGCCCTTGCTTTCAGTGGTGAAGAACGGCTCGAACAGCTTCCCCCGCTGATCGGCAGCGATGCCGGGACCGTCATCGAGCACTTCCAGTACAGGCAGGTCGGTCTCGCTGTCGCGGAACAGACGCAACCACACCTGGCCGGTGCCGTTCTTCTGAGTGCTGTACCGTAACCCATTCTGCACGAGGTTGGTCAGTACCTGCGTCAACTGGTGCGGGTCCATGCGCGTCTGCACGGTGCCCTGTCCGGTTTCCACGTGGATCTGCTGGCCCTCGCGCAGGCTATCGCGCATCTCGCCGGCGTAGCGGTGCAGCCAGTACTTCAGATCCAGCAACTGCGGTTCGGCCTGGCGCCGGCGTGACAGCTGGAGGACGTTCTCGATGACCAGGTTCATTCGCCGCGACTGGTCCTGAATGATCTGCGTCAGACGCCGGTCGGGCTTGTCCAGCTCTTCGGACTCCAGCAGCAACTGCGCTGCATGGCTGATGGCGCCCAGCGGGTTGCGGATCTCATGGGCGATGCCTGCGGTGAGCCGGCCAAGGGCGGCGAGCTTGAGTTGCTGGGCCTGCTGAGTGATCTGCGAGATGTCCTCGAGGAACATCAGGATGTGCTGTTCGTTGCCCCGGCGCAGGGGGATGAAGCTTGGCTGTACGGTCGGGCCGGACTCCATGGGCTGCAGGCTCGGTGGGCGCAGGGCGGGGTTCTGCTGCCATTGCTGCAGGCTGGAGACCAGCTGCGGGCTGTACTCGGCCAGCGAGTGGCCGGGCAGGTCGTGGCCACCCAGCAGGGTGGTGGCGCTCTGGTTGGCCAGCAGTATCCGGTGGCGATCGCCGAGGACCAGGATGCCGGTGCGCATGCGCTGCAGGATCAGTGCGTTGAGTTCTTCCAGGTTGGCCACCGTCGTGGCGCGCTGCTCGGCGATGCTTTCGACGATCTGCTGGCGCCGCGCCAGGGCCTGGATCAGCAAGGCCGAGGCGAAGCTCAGGGCGCCCAGCCCGCCTGCCTGCACGTAATGGTTGATGACCGTGGGTTGGCTGAGGCTCAGGTAGAAGGTCAGGTAGATCAGGCCGATGGCGGCGATTGCAGCGATGAGCAGGCCGATTCGCCCGCGCAGCAGGATGTTGGCGATGGCCACCGCAACCACCATCAGGTTGCCGATGCCGCTGGGAATGCCGCCTGCGGTATAGAACAGGGCGCTGAGCAGGAGTATGTCCAGCGCCGCCAGGAGGAAGATCGGCAAGAGATGGCGCGGTGTTGGCATCAGCACCGCGATCAGGATGTTGAGGACCAGGTAGATCCAGCAGCCGACGTGGAACAGCTCGGGGTGAGCCAGTTTCAGCAGCTCATCGTCCAGGCTGCTGGAGATCAGCAGCACCAGCACCAGCCCGATGGTCAGGCGGTACAGGTGGTACAGGCGCAGGACTCGAAGGCCCTGGCCAGTGAGCGAGATGCCTTCAGCGATCACGGTCGGTGCGATCCTGTTCGAGGTGCGCGCGGCTGCAGTACCACTTGCTCTCGTCCTGCAGGGCGTGGGTCTGCGGCACATGCACGCCGCACTGCGCACAGCGGACCATCGGAGCGGCCGGGTCGTCGCCCTTGGGCTTCTCGACAGGGCGGGCCGGCCGGGTAGCTTTGCGCCACAACCACCAGCCGAAGGCGAAGAGGGCGATCCAGAACAGCAGACGGGTCATGGCAATCCCTTGTGCATAAAGAGCGGCAGTTTATCCAAGCCAGGCGGTGCCGCACAGTGAACCCGTGACCGCGCGGCAAAAAGCCCCTGGGCTTTCCAGCACGAAAAAGGGAGGCCAAAGCCTCCCTTTTTCGTCGAACCTGCTGGTATCAGTCGAAGATGCCGAAGGTCATGTAGCTGAACCAGGAACGGTCGCTGCTGCCGGCGTTGCCTTCGGATTCGTGCTGCTCTTCCTGCACGTCGCTCTGGTTCTCGGGCTTGAGTTCGGCCGGAATCTGCTGTTCGGCGTCTTCGTACTGCTTGATCACGTCCTTGGATGCCTGGGTTTCCATGTGCGGCGGGGCATCGTTGGTTTCGATCAGGCCCAGAGTAGCCTTGGCCAGCCAGGAGCGGTTGTCGGCTTCGTCTTCACGGGGAACGAACTGGCCATCCTTGAGGCTGGCGTTGTCCGGGTAGTTCGCCTTCAGGGTTTCCAGGCTGGAATCGGCCAGGTCGTTCAGGCCCAGGCGCTGATAGGCCTCGACCATGATCGCCAGGCCATCGCCGACGGCCGGGGTTTCCTGGAAGTTCTCTACCACGTAACGGCCACGGTTGGCGGCGGCGACGTAGGCCTGGCGCTTGAGGTAGTAGTGACCGACGTGCACTTCGTAGGCCGCCAGCAGGTTGCGCAGGTAGATCATGCGCGCCTTGGCGTCCGGGGCGTAGCGGCTGTTCGGGTAGCGGCTGACCAGTTGGGCGAACTCGTTGAAGGAGTCGCGGGCGGCGCCCGGGTCGCGCTTGGTCATGTCCAGCGGCAGGAAACGCGCCAGCAGGCCACGGTCCTGGTCGAAGGACGCCAGACCCTTGAGGTAGTAGGCGTAGTCGACGTTCGGGTGCTGCGGGTGCAGGCGGATGAAGCGCTCGGCGGAGGCGCGGGCGGCCTCGGGCTCCATGTTCTTGTAGTTGGCGTAGATCAGCTCCAACTGCGCCTGCTCGGCATAGCGGCCGAACGGATAGCGGGACTCCAGCGCCTTCAGCTTGGCGACGGCGTTGGTGTAGCTCTTGTTGTTGAGGTCGTCCTGTGCCTGCTGGTACAGCTGGCTTTCGCTCAGGTTCTCATCCACCTTCTCGCCCTTGGAGGAGCAGGCGGTGACGAAGGCGAGGATGGCGATCAGCAGCAGGTGTTTCACTTGCATGGCGAGTTGCGTCCCTGGACGGTCGGCTGTCGCGGCCGCAACCGTCTGTTATGATTGGCGCCCCAGGGATACCCCTGGGACAAAGGCCCCGTATTTAACCACAGCGTGCTGCCGAACCAAAAGGCCGCGCGCCCTTCGTGTCCCGTCATGTCCAATATCATCCAACTCGCGGCAGAAGTGCCGTTCGACCTCGGTGGTCAGCGTCTCGACCAGGTCGCCGCCCAGCTCTTCTCCGACCACTCCCGCTCCCGCCTGGCTGGCTGGATCAAGGACGGCTGTCTCAAGGTCGACGGCAACGTGCTGCGTCCGCGCGACATCGTCCACGCCGGCTCGCGCCTTGAACTGGACGTCGAGCTGGAGGCCCAGGGCGAATGGGTCGCCCAGGACATCGAGCTGGACATCGTCTACGAAGACGACCACATCCTGGTCATCGACAAGCCGACCGGCCTGGTGGTTCACCCCGCCGCCGGTCACCAGGACGGCACCTTGCTCAACGCGCTGCTGCACCACGTGCCGCATCTGGCCAACGTGCCGCGCGCCGGCATCGTGCACCGCCTCGACAAGGACACCACTGGCCTGATGGTGGTGGCCAAGACTCTCGAAGCGCATACCAACCTGGTCGCCCAGTTGCAGGCGCGCAGCGTCAGCCGCATCTATGAAGCCATCGTCACCGGCGTGATCGTCGCTGGCGGCACCGTCGACGCACCCATCGGTCGTCATGGCGTTCAGCGCCAGAAGATGGCGGTGATCGAGACCGGCAAGGTCGCCATCAGCCATTACCGTGTGCTGGAGCGCTTCCGTGCGCATACTCACACGCGGGTGAAGCTGGAAACCGGACGTACCCACCAGATCCGCGTCCATATGACGCACATCGGCCACCCGCTGGTCGGCGACCCCACCTACGGCGGCCGCTTCCGCATTCCGCCAGGGGCCAGCCCGACCCTCGTCGAGTCCCTGCGCGATTTCCCGCGCCAGGCCCTGCACGCGCGCTTCCTGGAGCTGGATCACCCGGCCACCAACGTACGCATGAAGTGGGAATCGCCGCTGCCGGATGACTTCACCTGGCTGCTGAGCCTGCTACGGCAGGACAACGAGTCCTTCGTATGAGCCCCTGGCTGACGCCCGACTGGCCGGCTCCGGCGAACGTCCGCGCCTGCGTGACTACCCGTGCCGGCGGCGTCAGCGTCGAGCCTTTCGACAGCTTCAACCTTGGTGACCATGTTGGCGACGAGCCGGCTGACGTAGCCGAAAACCGCCGACGCCTGACCGCCGAGCTGGGCTGTCAGCCGGCTTGGCTGAGCCAGGTGCATGGCATCGATGTGGTCGAGGCCGACCCGGCTGCTGTCGCCACTGCGGATGCCAGCTGGAGCGCCACGCGCGGTACCGCCTGCACCATCATGACTGCCGATTGCCTGCCGGCGCTGTTCTGCGACCGCGCAGGGACTCGTGTCGCTGCAGCCCACGCCGGCTGGCGCGGGCTGGCGGGCGGCGTGCTGGAGGCGACGGTGGACGCCATGGGCGTCGCACCGGCTGAGCTGCTGGTCTGGCTCGGCCCGTCCATCGGTCCGCAGGCCTTCGAAGTCGGCCCGGAAGTACGTGAAGCCTTCCTGGCGGACCACGCCGAAGCTGCACGAGCCTTCGTGCCAAGCGCCAATGCCGGCAAGTTCATGGCTGACATCTATGAGCTGGCGCGCATCCGTCTTGCGGCGAAGGGCGTGACTGCCGTCTACGGTGGGGATTTCTGCACCTTCACCGACACCGAGCGCTTCTACTCCTACCGCCGCAGCTCGCGCACCGGCCGCCTGGCCAGCCTGATCTGGCTGGCCTGACAGTCTGTTTGTAGGAGCAAGTTCGCTCGCGAACAGCTGGATACCTTTGTATCAGGCGAGGTTCGCGAGCAAGTTCGCTCCTACAGGTTCAACTCCGTTCCGGAGGTCCTTTCGAAGGCACTAACTGACGGGTGTCATGGCCAAATGGCTTGAACCGACCAAAATCGTCCTTATCTATCTGGCATCCCGGCGGGTTAGTCGTGACCAGGGGCACTCATCGCTCCGGCCCGCTATAGAAAGGAAGGACGACCCTCATGCGAATCGACCGTTTGACCAGCAAGCTCCAGCTTGCACTCTCCGATGCCCAGTCCCTGGCCGTCGGACATGACCACCCGGCCATCGAGCCGGTGCACCTGCTGTCCGCGCTGATCGAGCAGCAGGGCGGCTCCATCAAGCCTCTGCTGATGCAGGTCGGCTTCGATATCCCCGCGCTGCGTTCCTCTCTCAACAAGGAGATGGATACGCTGCCGAAGATCCAGAATCCCACCGGCGACGTGAACCTGTCGCAGGACCTGGCGCGCCTCCTCAACCAGGCCGACCGCCTGGCCCAACAGAAGGGCGACCAGTTCATCTCCAGCGAACTCGTGCTGCTCGCCGCCATGGACGACAGCACCCGGCTCGGCAAGCTGTTGACCAGTCAGGGCGTTACCAAGAAGGCTCTGGAAAACGCCGTGACCAACCTGCGCGGCGGTGAAGCGGTCAACGATCCCAATGTCGAGGAGTCTCGGCAGGCGCTGGACAAGTACACCGTCGACATGACCAAGCGTGCCGAGGACGGCAAGCTCGATCCGGTGATCGGCCGTGACGACGAAATCCGTCGGACCATCCAGGTCCTGCAGCGCCGCACCAAGAACAACCCCGTGCTGATCGGCGAACCCGGCGTCGGCAAGACCGCCATCGTCGAAGGCCTGGCCCAGCGCATCGTCAACGGCGAAGTGCCCGACGGCCTGAAGGACAAGCGTCTGCTGGCGCTGGACATGGGCTCGCTGATCGCCGGCGCCAAGTTCCGCGGCGAGTTCGAGGAGCGCCTGAAAGCCGTCCTCAACGAGCTGTCCAAGCAGGAAGGCCGGATCATCCTGTTCATCGACGAACTGCACACCATGGTCGGTGCCGGCAAGGCCGAAGGCGCCATGGACGCCGGCAACATGCTCAAGCCGGCCCTGGCCCGTGGCGAGCTGCACTGCGTGGGCGCCACGACCCTGGACGAGTACCGCCAGTACATCGAGAAGGACGCGGCCCTGGAACGCCGCTTCCAGAAAGTCCTGGTGGATGAGCCGAGCGAGGAAGACACCATCGCCATCCTGCGTGGCCTGAAAGAGCGCTACGAGGTGCACCACGGCGTGACCATCACCGACGGCGCGATCATCGCCGCGGCCAAGCTCAGCCACCGCTACATCACCGACCGCCAACTGCCGGACAAGGCCATCGACCTGATTGACGAAGCCGCCAGCCGCATCCGCATGGAGATCGACTCCAAGCCGGAGGAACTCGATCGCCTGGATCGCCGCCTTATCCAGCTGAAAATCGAGCGCGAGGCGCTGAAGAAGGAAGACGACGAGGCCACCAAGAAGCGCCTCGCCAAGCTGGAAGAAGACATCGCCAAGCTTGAGCGCGAGTACGCCGATCTCGAGGAAATCTGGAAGTCGGAGAAAGCCGAGGTCCAGGGTTCCGCGCAGATCCAGCAGAAGATCGAGCAGGCCAAGCAGGAAATGGAAACCGCGCGTCGCAAGGGCGACCTGGAAACCATGGCGCGCATCCAATACCAGACCATTCCGGACCTGGAGCGCAGCCTGCAGATGGTCGACCAGCATGGCCAGACCGAGAAGCAGCTGCTGCGTAACAAGGTGACCGACGAGGAAATCGCCGAAGTCGTCGCCAAGTGGACCGGCATCCCGGTGTCCAAGATGCTCGAAGGCGAGCGCGAGAAGCTGCTGCGCATGGAAGACGAGCTGCACAAGCGCGTCATTGGCCAGCATGAGGCCGTGGTGGCCGTCTCCAACGCCGTGCGCCGTTCCCGCGCCGGCCTGGCGGACCCGAATCGCCCCAGTGGCTCGTTCCTCTTCCTCGGCCCGACCGGGGTGGGCAAGACCGAGCTGTGCAAGGCGCTGGCCGAATTCCTCTTCGATACCGAGGAGGCGCTGGTGCGCATCGACATGTCCGAGTTCATGGAGAAGCACTCCGTGGCCCGTCTGATCGGTGCTCCGCCGGGCTACGTCGGCTATGAAGAAGGCGGTTACCTGACCGAGGCCGTGCGCCGCAAGCCGTACTCCGTGGTGCTGCTCGATGAAGTCGAGAAGGCCCACCCGGACGTCTTCAACGTGCTGCTGCAGGTGCTCGAAGACGGTCGCCTGACCGACAGCCACGGGCGTACCGTGGACTTCCGCAACACCGTGGTGGTGATGACCTCGAACCTCGGTTCGGCGCAGATCCAGGAGCTGGTCGGCGATCGTGAAGCCCAGCATGCGGCGGTCATGGATGCGGTGAATTCGCACTTCCGTCCGGAATTCATCAACCGGATCGACGAAGTGGTGGTCTTCGAGCCGCTGGCCCGCGAGCAGATCGCCGGTATCGCCCGCATCCAGATGGGGCGCCTGCGCAAACGCCTGGCCGAGCGCGAGCTGAGCCTGGAGCTGAGCGACGAGGCGATGGACAAGCTGATCGCCGTCGGCTTCGACCCGGTGTATGGCGCACGGCCGCTCAAGCGCGCGATCCAGCGCTGGATCGAGAACCCGCTGGCGCAGCTGATCCTGGCCGGCAAGTTCAACCCTGGCACGCAGATTCACGCCAAGGTCGAGAACGACGAGATCGTCTTCTCCTGATCTGTGCTCCACGAAAAAGCCCGCCAATTGGCGGGCTTTTTCTTTGGCTATTTGTAGGACCGAGGGGGGCGCCTAGTCCTTGCTCGCCAACCGCAGGGCACGGCGTTCCCTTGTAGGAGCAGGCCATGCCCGCGATCGCGCGCATGGCGCGCTCCTACAGGTGTTTCGGCGCTCAGCCGGTCTCGCGGGCGCCACCGAGCAGGACCAGCAGTTGCTCGATCAGCTCCGCCTGATCCTCGGCGATATCGATGATATGGAAACCCGCCCAGCCCAGTTGGCTGTCGGTGCCAGCGCGACTCCAAAGACAATCGGCACCGAGCTGGATTTCGCCGATCTCGTCCAGCGGCGGCGCCGGCACCAGATGGCACTCCCAGACCGAATCGGCCTCCGGCACGTCCACGCCGCAGAGCATGAACCCTTCGGCGGACAGGTCGGCGAGCCGGCCCAGGCTGCGCCCGGAGTGGCGGTCGAAGACTTCCACGGTCAGCCCGGTCTGCTGCCGGCTATGCTGGCGACGTTCACTCATCGACTGCTCCTTCAGGTCTGTGCCGGGCTGCGCCCGGAAGTAAAGCGTTGCAGGACGCGGTAGATCGCACTCAGCGCACGATCCATCAGCGGGGCGGACTGTTCCGTCGGTACCAGGCGGACCTTGCCGGCTTCCATCTCCTGGGCCAACTGCACTATCGGTTTGACCGCCACCCGTTGCCCGGTGTGGTCGACGAACATGTAGTTGCGCGTGGTCGGGCTGAACCACGACAGCTTGAGTCGGCGCGCCGGCGTGGTGTCGCTGAATTCGAACCAGGTGCCGAACTCCAGGTGGCTCAGCTCCTTCATCAGGACCCGCACGCGCTCGGACAACGCCTCCCCGTTGGGCTTGACCAGGGTATGGCCTTCGGCACCGAGCATGGCGCCCAGCGGGCTCTCCGGCAGCTCCTGTTTCAGTTGCGCCGCGATCTGCGGCTGCTGCGCCTGGATCGCGTGCTGGCAGGCAACCAGATCCTGCAGTAACCGGCGGATGCCGTCCTCGTGGTAACCGCCGAGTACCTCCAGTCCCTTGCGCAGCTCTTCCAGGAGAGCCAGGCGGATCGCTTGCAGATGATCGCGGCCGGCGGCATCCAGCGGCGTCACGCTCCAGGCCAGCTGTTCAGCCACTTCACAGGCGCGCTTCCATTCGTCGCTGTGCTCGCCGCTGCGTAGCACGATGAAGGTCAGAGCATCGCACCAGCTCATTTCCAGGAAGTTGCGCACCAGCTCCGGCAGGTCGCGGTCCTGTGTCACCTTGGCGATGGCGTCCAGCGCATGCTCGCGGGCGGCCAGCAGGCGGTCGCGGCCACGGGCGGCCTCCATGGCGCGGCGTTCGCGCAGTTCGACCTTCTGTCGCAGGTTGGTGACGTACTCGTTGAACTCGCCCAGCAGGTTGTCGAACAGCGACAAGTCGCCGACGAAGTCCTGGATCACCCGCTCGACCACCCAGTGCATCTTCGCCAGCAGGGCGCGCTCCTCGCCCTCGCCGCCATACAGCACGCCGGCCTGGGCCATGGCGTTGAGCAGCTTGCGCGCGGGGTGGTGATGCTGGGTGAACAGCTGCTTGTCCAGCAGCGCCACCTTGAGGAAGGGCGTATGCAGGTGGGAAAGGGTGGTCTTGCAGCTGTCGGGCAGGTTCTCGTCATCGAGGATGAAGTCGAAGACCATGCCCACCAGGTCGATGACGTCGGCTTCCTGGTCGGTCAGCCGGGTGTTGTTCGGCTGTGCGCTGCCGGCTTCCAGCTGGCGCTGCAGGTCGGCCTTCAGCACATCGACCGGCTGCGGCCGACGCAGTCGGTGGGCCAGTTCGTGGGCAGACTCGCGCTGCAGTCGGTTCAGCGCCTCCAGCAGTTCGTTGGCGCTGTAGGTCGTGGTGGCCGAGGTTGGGCCAAAGCTGACGATGCTCTGGGTATTGCCGAACAGCGTGGCCTTGTTGCCGCGCCGACGGTGCTCGGCGAGCAGCACCGCGAGGCCGCCGAACAGGGCATTGCGGTCACCCGGTGGCACATCCGGCAGGTCGCCGGCGGCGTAGGGCGATGGTGCTGCTGCTCCGCCGTCCATCGTCGCGGTGCTCTTCTCGGTCATCGCCGGGCGCGGCGGGGGCGGGGAGGCCTGGCGCTGCCCTTGTGGGCGGTATTTCAGGTTGGGCAGGACACCGCCGTCGGCCAGGCGCTTGTTCAGCTGTTCATATAAAGGTTGCAGGTGCTGCATGACCTGTTGATCGAACAGTACATAAAGGATGGTCTTGATCCGCAGCGGAAAGACACTGCGCGCCAGGGTGTCACGGAACGCCTGGGCGATGGCCTGCGGGCCGAAGGGGTTGCGGTCCTCGCCCAGCTTGCTGCCGTTGTTGAGCAGCGCCAGGCGCTGATCCAGCGCGAACAGCTGCTGGGCGCAGTGGGCGCGCACCTGGTTGACCATGTTGGTCACCAGCAGTGTTTCTTCATATTCGTCGTTGCCGACCAGGGTCAGCTGGTCCACGTCCAGTTCTTCCAGCGGCTCCACGAGGGGCAGCTTACCTTCGAGGAAGTCGCTCAGGCCCTGGGCGATTCGCTGGTGGTAGAAGCGCTCAAGGTTCGGCCGCTCGCGGCGGACTTCGCGCATGGCGTCGAAGAACAAGGCCTGGACCTGGTTGTTCTCGGCTTTCTCGGCGCATTCGAAGAGCGTGTCGTCGACCTGGGCGAAGACATTACCCAGGAGCTCGGCGAGGTGATTCATCGCCAACTGACGGCAGCCCTGCACCAGTTCGCCGAAGCGCGGCTGGATCATCCGGCTGGCGATGGGGGAGGGTGGTGGGGTGTCCTTGTTGCTCATGGCCATCCTGTGCGTGATCGTTCCGTTTGCACCCGCGGTGGATCACTCGAGTTTTTCCATGCAGATATAGCAATCAGCCCGGCCCCCTGCAAAGCAGAGAAAAACTTTTTGGATCAGAGTGTTGACAGACGTTTCGATATACGTAAAATGGCGCGCCTCTGATACGGGAAACCGGTGAAGCCGGAAGAAAGTAGAGGAGATTGAAAGGTTCTTCGTTCCGCGATAGCTCAGTCGGTAGAGCAAATGACTGTTAATCATTGGGTCCCTGGTTCGAGTCCAGGTCGCGGAGCCAACTTTCAAACGGGGTATAGCGCAGTCCGGTAGCGCGCTTGCTTTGGGAGCAAGATGTCGGGAGTTCGAATCCCCCTACCCCGACCAACATTTGGGTCGTTAGCTCAGTCGGTAGAGCAGTTGGCTTTTAACCAATTGGTCGTAGGTTCGAATCCTACACGACCCACCATATTGAGCTCGCAAGAGCTATGAAGAGCCCGCAGTCTCATCGAGACTGCGGGCTTTTTCATTTTCCGCAATAATCTCCTCGCCTGATCCCTTCCGTCTGACATCAATCGCTGCTCCGGGACGACGACTTTTCGTGCTCCAGAAACGGAACGATCGTCATACTTCGTCGCATATTGTCACTTGCAAAAACCTCGATGCGTCGATGTGTCGCAGGGTGCGCGCGGTCATTTCCATACATTTGAAAAAGTTCTTGATCGCCGTCATGGCAAGGTCTTTGCCCGATGCTTCGGCGACTTCTGATGACCTTCTCGCGACGCGCTGTAACCCCCGTGGTTCATGGATTTGACACATTTTTATGGCGGTTGGTGAGAGGACTTGGCGGGGTGGGAAAACCCTTTCGCAGGATATGTGAATTGATCGTTTTCTGAACGATCCAGGTCCGGACTGTTTCGTAGGATGAGAAAATATCTTGTTAAAAATGAAAGGTCAGGGCCTTGAAAGGGGTTTCTGAAATGCTTTGTAATACCCGCCGTCCATTTCCTACCCCCAAATCGCTGAGTCGCACTGACGTAGATCAAAGCCAGTGCTCACCCTTCGGTGCAGCGGCATAACAACAGGGGGCTGCCATCGGTGGGCTCCTGTCATCAAGACGAGTCGGGCAATCCGCTCGTGCATCCGGTGTGCGACGCGCGTGCTTCAACGAGCCGCCAGTCCAGACACCACACGCTGAATAACACGGAACGAATCAGCTGACGAAATCGGTTTCGCATCGCGAAGACCGGGCGAGCTCCCTTTGCCTGGAATCCGTGCGGCCGCGTTCGTGAATCCATGACAGCCCTGGCAGGCGGCTTGGAAAAGTCGCGGGTAACGAGTCGTCGAGCAATGCGTGGCGAAGGCTCGTGGGCGGTGAAGCGATTTTCATCCACTAAGGCCGCAAGATGAAAAAAGAGCAGTACACAGGAATTTTGAAGAGACTTGCGCTGCTGCCGATGCTGATGCTCGGTGGTTGCAACATGGCGCTGTTCGACCCGAAAGGGCAGGTCGGCGCTGACGAGAAGTCCCTGATCATCACGGCAACCCTGCTGATGTTGATCGTGGTGGTGCCGGTCATCCTGATGACCTTCGGGTTCGCCTGGAAATACCGAGCTTCGAACACCAAGGCCACCTACATGCCGGACTGGTCTCACTCGACCAAGATCGAGCTGGTGGTATGGCTGGTTCCCTGCGTGATCATCGCCGTGCTCGGCTGGATCACCTGGGAGAGCACCCACAAGCTGGACCCGTATCGTCCGCTGGACTCCGAGGTCAAGCCGGTGACCATCCAGGCCATCTCGCTGGACTGGAAGTGGCTGTTCATCTACCCGGAACAGGGTATCGCCACCGTCAACGAAATCGCCTTCCCGAAAGACACCCCGGTGAACTTCCAGATCACCTCGGATTCGGTGATGAACTCCTTCTTCATTCCGCAGCTGGGTAGCCAGATCTACTCCATGGCCGGAATGATGACCAAGCTGCACCTGATCGCCAACGAAGAAGGCGTGTTCGACGGTATCTCCGCGAACTACAGCGGCGGCGGCTTCTCGGGCATGAAGTTCAAGGCTATCTCCACCTCCGAGCAGGGCTTCCAGGATTGGGTCGCGAAGGTCAAGGCCTCGCAGCAGACCCTGAACCTGGATCAGTACCCGGAGCTGGTCAAGCCGACCGAGAACGTCCCGGCGACCTACTTCGCAACCGTCAGCCCCGAGCTGTTCTCCCACGTGCTGAACAAGTGGGAACACGCTGGCCACGCGATGGCGAAAGCCCACGAAGCCAAAGAACAGGCCGAGAAGGGCGAGCACGGCGAAGCAGCGCATGACGAGACCGCCATGGCGGGCCACGACATGAGCAACATGCAAGGCATGCCTGGCATGCAAACGAATCCGAGCCAGGAGTAACCGCAGATGTTCGGGAAACTGACACTGTCGGCCGTGCCGTATCACGAGCCGATCATCGTCATCACGCTGGCCATCGTCGCCCTGTTGGGCCTCGGTGTGTTCGGCGCGATCACCTACTACCGCAAGTGGACCTACCTGTGGACCGAATGGCTGACGTCCATCGACCACAAGAAAATCGGCGTGATGTACATCATCGTCGCCCTGGTCATGCTCCTGCGCGGCTTCGCCGACGCCATCATGATGCGCGGCCAGCTCGCGCTGGCTGAAGGCGCCAACCACGGCTACCTGCCGCCGGAACACTACGACCAGATCTTCACCGCTCACGGCGTGATCATGATCATCTTCATGGCCATGCCCTTCATGACCGGTCTGATGAACCTGGCCGTGCCGCTGCAGATCGGCGCACGTGACGTGGCGTTCCCCTTCCTGAACTCCCTGAGCTTCTGGCTGCTGGTCGTCAGCGCCATGCTGGTGAACGTCTCGCTGGGTCTGGGTGAGTTCGCCCGTACCGGCTGGGTCGCCTACCCGCCGCTGTCCGAGCTGGCCTACAGCCCGGGCGTGGGTGTGGACTACTACATCTGGGCTCTACAGATATCGGGTATGGGTACCTTGCTCACGGGTATCAACTTCCTGGTCACCGTGTTCAAGATGCGTACCCCCGGCATGAAGCTGATGCAGATGCCGATCTTCACCTGGACCTGCACCTTCGCCAACATCCTGATCGTTGCGTCGTTCCCGATCCTGACCGCGGCCCTGGGCCTGCTGTCGCTGGACCGTTACTTCGACATGCACTTCTTCACCAACGAGCTGGGCGGCAACGCCATGATGTACATCAACCTCTTCTGGGCCTGGGGCCATCCTGAGGTGTACATCCTGATCCTGCCGGCTTTCGGTATCTTCTCCGAAGTCACCGCGACCTTCGCCGGCAAGCGCATGTTCGGCTACACCTCGATGGTGTGGGCGAGCGCCGCGATCACCTTCCTCGGCTTCACCGTGTGGCTGCACCACTTCTTCACCATGGGTTCGGGCGGCGACGTCAACGGCTTCTTCGGCGTTGCGACCATGCTGATTTCCATCCCGACCGGCGTGAAGTTGTTCAACTGGCTGTTCACCATCTACCGTGGCCGCCTGCGCTTCGACACCCCGATCCTGTGGACCCTGGGCTTCATCGTCACCTTCACCATCGGTGGCATGACCGGCGTTCTGCTGGCCATTCCGGGTGCTGACTACCTGCTGCACAACAGCCTGTTCCTGATCGCTCACTTCCACAACACCATCATCGGTGGTGCGGTGTTCGGTTACCTGGCCGGCTTCGTCTTCTGGTTCCCGAAAGCCTTCGGCTTCAAGCTGGACGAGAAGTGGGGCAAGCGTTCCTTCTGGTGCTGGCTGGTCGGCTTCTACATGGCCTTCATGCCGCTGTACATCCTCGGCTTCATGGGCATGACCCGTCGCCTGAACCACTACGAAAACCCGATGTGGCAGCCGTACATGGTGGTGGCGTTCTGCGGCGCCGTGCTGATCTTCTTCGGTATCGCCTGCCAACTGATCCAGCTGTTCGTCTCGATCAAGAACCGCGAGAAGCTGGCCGACCTGACTGGCGACCCGTGGGGTGGCCGTACCCTGGAATGGTCCACTTCCTCGCCGCCGCCGTACTACAACTTTGCCGAACTGCCGAAGGTCAACGACATCGACGCGTTCCACGACATGAAGCAGACCGGTACCGCGTACCGCAAGCTGCCGGCCTACGCGCCGATCCACATGCCGAAGAACACCGCCGCTGGCTTCTCCATTGCCGTGTTCGCCTTCATCTTCGGCTTCGCTGCCATCTGGCACATCTGGTGGCTGGTAGGTGTTGGCTTCGTCGGCATGATCGCTTCGGTCATCGCGCGCAGCTACGTCACCGACGTGGACTACTACGTCCAGCCGGATGAGATCGAGCGCATCGAGAACGCCAACTTCCAGAAACTCGCCACCGCGCAGCAGGTATAAAACCATGTCGACGGCAGTACTGAATCAACACCTGGTCGATACGCACGAAGCGGCGCATGACCACGACCACGCCCACGACAGTGGCGGCATGACGGTCTTCGGCTTCTGGCTGTACCTGATGACCGACTGCATCCTGTTCGCGAGCGTCTTCGCCACCTACGCCGTGCTGGTCAACCACACGGCCGGCGGCCCGAGCGGCAAGGACATCTTCGAACTGCCCTACGTGGCCGTCGAAACCGCGATCCTGCTGATCTCCTCCTGCACCTACGGCCTGGCCATGCTGGCTGCGCACAAGGGTGCCAAGGGCAAGGCCATCGCCTGGCTGGGCGTGACCTTCCTCTGCGGTGCCGCGTTCATCGGCATGGAACTCAACGAGTTCCATCACCTGATCGTCGAAGGCTTCGGCCCGAGCCGCAGCGCCTTCCTGTCGTCCTTCTTCACCCTGGTCGGCATGCACGGCCTGCACGTAAGTGCCGGCCTGCTGTGGATGCTGGTGCTAATGGCTCAGATCGGCACCCGTGGCCTGACCGCGCAGAACAACACCCGCATGATGTGCCTGAGCCTGTTCTGGCACTTCCTGGACATCGTCTGGATCTGCGTATTCACCGTCGTCTACCTGATGGGGGCTCTGTAATGACCGCTGCTGCACATCATCACGACTCCCACGGTGCCGGCCACGACAACCACGGCGCCGGTCACGGCAGCCTGGGTTCGTACGCCATCGGCTTCGTGCTCTCGGTGATCCTCACCGCGATCCCGTTCTACATGGTCATCGACGGCGGCTTCTCGCGTCACGCCACCCTGCTGACCATGGTGATCCTGGGCCTGGTTCAGGTCGTCGTGCACCTGATCTGCTTCCTGCACATGAACTTCAGCTCCGAAGGCCGCTGGAACGTCATGGCATTCATCTTCACCGCCATCATCATCCTGCTGGTGGTCGGTCTGTCGCTGTGGATCATCTACACCGCAGACACCCTGATGATGCCGATGCCCTGAGGGCCGATGCCGTGAAACTCAAGCGTTATCTCCTGGTCGCCAAGCCGGGCATCATCTTCGGAAACCTGATCGCGGTGGCGGGGGGATACTTCCTCGCCGCTCGCGGCAGCGTTGACCCGATGCTGCTGCTGGCCACCGTGATCGGCCTGTCCCTGGTCGTTGCCAGCGGTTGTGTATTCAACAACTGCATCGACCGCGACATCGATCGCTTCATGGAGCGTACCCGCAGCCGTGTCACCGTGACCGGGCAGATCTCGCTGAAGGCCGCCCTGGCCCATGGCGTGGTCCTCGGCGCGGCGGGCTTCGGCCTGCTGGCGTGGAAGACCAACGTGCAGGCGACTCTGCTCGCCGCGTTCGGCTTCTTCGTCTACGTCGTGCTCTACAGCCTCTGGCTCAAGCGCAGCTCGGTCTACGGCACGCTGGTCGGCAGTCTCTCCGGAGCCATGCCGCCGGTGGTGGGCTACTGCGCCGCCAGCGGTCACTTCGACATGGGCGCGGCGGTGCTGCTGCTGATCTTCTGCCTCTGGCAGATGCCGCACAGCTACGCCATCGCGATCTTCCGCCTCAACGACTACCGCGCTGCCGGGATTCCCGTTCTGCCGGTGGAGCGGGGCATCGAAGCGACCAAGAAGCAGATCCTGTACTACGTCGTGGCCTTTGGTCTTGCGACCCTGCTGCTGACCGTGACCGGCTTCGCCGGCTACGGTTACCTGGTGGTGGCGCTGGCCGTCAGCGCCTGGTGGCTGTTCATCGCGGTGAAAGGCTTCAGTGCCGAAGACGATCGCCGCTGGGCCCGCCAGCTGTTCGCCTTCTCCATCATCGCGATCAGCGTGCTGAGCCTGATGATGTCCATCGACTTCCAGGCCATCCCGGCCCAGTCGATGCTGGCGGCGCTGTAAGGCTGCTTTGCTGCAACGAAAAAGCCGCCCCTCGGGGCGGCTTTTTTGTGCCTGGCGTTTTGGCCGATGTGCCCCTTGTAGGAGCGCGCCATGCGCGCGATCGCGGGCATGGCCCGCTCCTACAGGTGAGGCACCGTGTTTGCCACGGGCGTAGGAGCGGACTCCGTCCGCGATCGCTATCCGATCAATGCAGCTTCAAGCGCGGCTCGGTACTGCGGCCGATGCGGTCCGCGATCATCAGCAGCGCGGTGCGGAACGGTCCATACAGCGCCATCTGGTGCATGCGGTACAGCGACACGTAGAACATCCGCGCCAGCCAGCCTTCGAGCTTCACGCTGCCCATCAGGTTACCCATCAGGTTGCCCACCGCGCTGAAGCGCGACAGCGAGATCAGCGAGCCATAGTCGGTGTAGCGGTACTCTGGCAGCGGCTTGCCTTCCAGGCGCGCGACGATGGCCTTGGCCAGCAGCGAAGCCTGCTGGTGCGCAGCCTGGGCGCGCGGTGGCACGGTGCGTTCGCTGCCATCGCCCATGGGGCAGGCGGCACAGTCACCGAAGGCGAAGACGTTGTCATCGCGGGTGGTCTGCAGGGTAGGGCGAACCACCAGCTGGTTGATGCGGTTGGTCTCCAGGCCGTCGATTTCCCTGAGCAGGCTCGGCGCGCGGATGCCCGCCGCCCAGACCTTCAGGCTCGCCGGAATGAACTCGCCCACCGCCGTGCGCAGGCCCTCGGCGGTCACTTCCTGCACCGCCGAACCGGTGAGTACGCGCACGCCGAGCTTCTCCAGCGTCTGGTGTACCGGGCGGCTGATGCGCTCGGGCAGCGCCGGCAGCACGCGCGGGCCGGCCTCGATCAGGGTGATGCGCATGTTCTGCGGCTGGATGCCGGTCAGGCCGTAGGCCGCCAGTTCCTGCGCGGCGTGGTGCAGCTCGGCGGACAGCTCGACGCCGGTGGCGCCGGCGCCAACGATGGCGACGCTGATCTGGTCGTCCTTGTCCTGCCCGGCGTGGGCGCGCAGGTAGTGGGTCAGCAACTGCTTGTGGAAGCGCTCGGCCTGCTCGCGGGTATCCAGGAAGATGCAGTGGTCCGCGGCGCCCTGGGTGCCGAAGTCATTGGTGGTACTGCCGATGGCTAGCACCAGGGTGTCGTACTCCAGCCCACGCGCCGGCACCAGCTCCTCGCCCTGCTCATCGAGCGTGGCGGCGAGCTGGATGCGCTTGCTCGCGCGGTCCAGACCGGAGAGGCGGCCGAGCTGGAATTCGAAGTGGTTCCATTTCGCCTGGGCGACGTAGTTCAGCTCATCCTCGGAGGAGTTGAGCGAGCCGGCGGCGACTTCGTGCAGCAGGGGTTTCCAGATGTGGGTGAGGTTGGCGTCGACGAGCGTAATGCGCGCCTTGCCCTTTTTACCCAGGGTGCGGCCGAGACGGGTCGCGAGCTCCAGCCCGCCGGCGCCGCCGCCGACGATCACGATACGATGGGACATGGTGCATTCTCATAGCTTAAGGAATCCTGTATCGGCCCGTGGCGGCACGGCGCTCACGCAAGGTAGGCCAGGAGGCGGCTCAGCAAACCCAGGGCGATGACCACAGCGAGCAAGGCTCCCATCATCAGCCAGGGTTTGAACGGCGCGCGTTGGACCTGGTGGACGGGAGAGCTGAGGTACTGATCGACCTTCTGCTGGTCTTCGGGGCTCAGGCGACTGGGCATGGGCGGCCTCCGTTTATAATGTCGAGCATTCTAGTAGGGCTTGGGCGGCCTCTCAATGCGCCGCCGATCAATGCAGCTTTGCGTCGGCGCCTATTTACAGGCCGACGCCCATGTCGAAAAGGATGCTGCGGCCCAGGCTGCCGCGCAGGAAATCCGGCGCATCACTGTGGGCGAAAAGCACGCGGGCGAAGGTCGGGCCGACCACCGACAACGAGCGCCAACCCTGGCGCAGGTACTCGGTTGGCGGTGGAAAAGGGGTGTTGAAGTCCGGCGTTTCGCGCTTGAGGCTGACGAAGGCCAGCAGGTCCAGCTCGCGTGGGTCGATGCCGCGCTCGGTGTAGTTGTGCGCCTTCTTGCGCAGTGTCGGTGCCAGGCGCGCCTGCAGTTCCGCGCAGGGAATCCGCCGCGGCCGCTGCTCACGGCGGATCAGCTGGTTGAGGCTCTGGGCCATGCGCCGGCGCAGCAGTTCTTCCTTCCACTCCTCATTGAGCCGGCGACCCTGGTCGAGTACGAAGAACACCTCGAAGGTGGCGTCGCGGAACAGCACATCCGGTGGCTGCTGCGTGGGCGCGACGAAGTCCTCCTGGCGATACGGCACCTTCAGCGCCTGCAGCAGGCGCTGGCAGGCCCAGCACTCCCGTTCCCACTTGCGGGCGTTGGAGAGAAAGTCGTTGGCTTGTTCTGCCTGGCGCGTCAGCAGGCGCAGATAGTCGGACTCGTTCATGCCTCAAGCATAGTTGCTGGCAACCGCAGGCGGGCGCCGATGGCGGTGTAGACTGTTGCCAATCATTGGCGGTTCCGGGCAAGGGGGATGCGTGAGGCGAGTGCTGGGCGGGATGCTGTTGATGATGTTGGCGAGTCTGGCGGTGGCGCAGGATTCACCGGCCATCGGCTGGACGCTGCTGGATCAGTTCGACAAGCCCTACACGGCGAACGCTGACCTGAAGGTGCTGCTGGTCGCCCACGACATGGCCGGCTCCAAGCTGGTGAAAGCCGCGCTGGCCGAGCGCCCGGCAGGCTATCTCGAAGCTCGCCATGCAGCCTTCGTGGCCGACATCAGCCGCATGCCCGCGCCCATCTCGAAGCTGTTCGCAATCCCCGCCATGCGCGACTACTCCTACCGCGTGCTGCTCGACCGCGAGCCGCGCGTGGCCAACCGTTTCCCGGGCCAGGCCGACGCGGTGACCTGGTTGCAACTCGAACAGGGCAAGGTCTTCTCGACCCATCAGCTCGACTCGGCTGAAGCGCTGCGTCAGGCGCTGGAGCGGGGCGCGCCGTGATCGCCGCGCAGTTGCTGTCCGCGGAGACCCTGGAGATCGGCTGGGCGATCTACCTGCCCATCGTCGCCTGGGCCATCTGGCGCGCACCGTGGCTGGAGCTGGTCAGCGACTTCCGCCGCCAGCACCTGGTGTTCGGCACCATGCTCGGGCTGTTCCTGCTCTGGCTGGTGCGGCGCGACTTCGCTTCCGGGGTGTCCTTCCACTTCATCGGCATGACCGCCGTGACCCTGCTGCTGGACTGGCCGCTGGCGGTGCTGGTCGGCCTGGTTGCGCAATTGGGGCTGTGCGCCATCGGCCGGCAGGACTGGGCGGCCCTCGGCGTCAACGGCATCCTGCTGGTGCTGATCCCGGTCGTCATCACCGAGCTGGCGGCGATCTTCGTCGAGCGCCGGCAGCCGCGGAACCTGTTCGTCTACATCTTCTGCTCGGGCTTCTTCCCGGCGGCGCTGGCGGCGGTCTGCAGCCTGCTGCTGGGCCTCGGCCTGCTGTGGATGGACGGGCTGTTCCCGATGCCGCCGTGGATCGAGGACTTCATCGGCTACCTCTGGCTGATCATGTTCCCCGAGGCGTTCATCAACGGCACCATCGTCACCGGGCTGGTGGTCTTCTACCCGGACTGGCTGGAGACCTTCAACCGCACGCGCTACCTGCAGGCGCCGTGGAAGGATGACGATGAGCCACGCTGATGTTCGGCCATCTGCGAGGCCCATGGCCGCCGCGGTTTGATCCAGATCAGTTCGGCAACCTCCCAGGATCAGGGAAGCTTGGCCCCCCATTCGCAAGGAGATTGCCGATGAGCATTCACAGCTGGGCCGAACAACGTCTCCACGAACTGCTGATCGAAGCGGAAGCGGGCGGGCAGGACCCACAACTGGTCGTGCGCGCACTGCTCAGCGCAGTGGTGCAGGCCAATGCGCAAGTCCGTACTCAGGAAGACCTGGGGCATGAGTTGCATTTCCTCGCCGACAACCTGGACGAGGAGCGGGACTACAGCTTTATGCGCCCCTGAACGAAAAAGGCCCGCAGATGCGGGCCTTTTTACTGGCTTGGAGAGCGCCGCTTCAATGTCCGCGCGGATTCTCCAGATCACCGGAGAACAGCTCGTCCTCGAGATTGTCGCCGGGGATGGCGTGATCTTCCGCCGCCCAGGCGCCGAGGTCGATCAGCTTGCAGCGGTGCGAACAGAAGGGGCGGAACTCGCTCTTGGCGCTCCACTCCACGGGGGCGCCGCAGGTGGGGCATTCCACGGTCAGGGGTTGGCTCATGGTTGTCCTCCACGCAGGCCTAGATAGAACTGATGCAGACGCTCGACCTGCTGGTGCAGGTGGCCGAGGTCGCCATCGTTGAGCAGCACGTCGTCCGCGTGCTTGAGTCGGTCGTCGCGCAAGGCCTGGGCCTTGAGAATCGAGCGGACCTGTTCTTCGGACACCTGGTCGCGGCGCATGGTGCGCTCCAGCTGCAGGTGTTCCGGGGTATCCACCACTAGCACGCGCTGGGTCATGCGGTGCTGCCCGGACTCCACCAGCAGCGGCGAGACCAGGATGGCGTAGGGCGATTGCGCCTGCGCCAGGTTGCTGGCGATCTCCTGGCCGATCAGCGGATGCAGCAGCTGTTCCAGCCAGCGACGTTCGTCTTCGGCCTTGAAGATGCGCTCTCGCAGGGCGGCGCGGTTGAGCTGGCCATCCGGCAGCAACATGGCTTCGCCGAAGCGTTCGACGATCTTCGCCAGGGCAGGGCGGCCGGGTTCCACCACCCAGCGCGCAGCGTGGTCGGCGTCGACCATGTGTATGCCCAGTGAGGCGAAATGCTCGGCGGCGGCACTTTTGCCGCTGCCGATGCCGCCGGTGAGGCCCAGGATCCAGGGTTTCATGGTTCTCCTTTCAGCCGGCCCGGTGGCCGTCCAGATGCGCCGAGGAGACTCGGCGCAGGAGAAGGCTAGCGGAAACCGGCGAACTGCAGATAGGTCGCGGTTATTTGATCACCCCAGAGCAGCGCAATCCAGCCGGCGATGGCCAGATAGGGTCCGAAGGGGATGGGCGTACTGGTTTCGGCATTGCGCAGGCGCAGCATGATCACGCCCAGAACCGCGCCTACCAGCGAGGAGAACAGGATGGTCAGCGGCAGCACCTGCCAGCCGCCCCAGGCGCCGAGCATGGCCAGCAGCTTGAAGTCGCCGTAGCCCATGCCTTCCTTGCCGGTGATCAGCTTGAACAGCCAGTACACCGACCACAGGCTCAGGTAACCGAACACCGCGCCCCAGAGCGCGTCGCCCAGGCTGGTGAAGAGCCCGAAGTGGTTGACGATCAGCCCCAGCCAGAGGAGCGGCAGTACCAGGGCGTCCGGCAACAGCTGATGATCGACGTCGATCATGCTCATCGCCAGCAGGCCCCAGGTCAGCAGCAGCATCGCGCCGGCCTGCCAGCCGAAGCCGTAATGCCAGGCGATGAAGGCCGACAGGATGCCACAGGCCAACTCGACCAGCGGGTAGCGCTTGCTGATCGGCGCCTTGCAGGACGAGCACTTGCCGCCCAGCGCCAGCCAGCTGACCACCGGGATGTTCTCCCAGGGCTTGATCTCGTGGGCGCAGTGCGGGCACTGGGAGTTGGGCAGGACCAGGTTGTAGATCGGGAGCTTCTCGCCCTCCGGCAGGCCCAGGGTTTCCCGCGCCTGCTGCTGCCAGTCGCGCTCCATCATCCGCGGCAGACGATGGATCACCACGTTGAGGAAGCTGCCGACCAGCAGGCCGAGGAGGGTGACGCACAAAACAAAGGCCAGCGGGGTGCTGGCCAGGTAGTCAAGAGCAGGCATGGGTTATACGACGTTGCCCAGTTGGAAGATCGGCAGGTACATGGCGATGATCAGGCCGCCGACCAGTACACCCAGGACGGCCATGATCATGGGCTCCATCAGGGTGGTCAGGTTGTCGACGGCGTTGTCGACTTCCTCTTCGTAGTAGCTGGCCACTTTGTCGAGCATGGCATCCAGCGAGCCGGATTCCTCACCGATCGCGGCCATCTGGATGG
This sequence comes from Pseudomonas sp. LABIM340, assembly GCF_040017195.2. Taxonomy (NCBI): domain Bacteria; kingdom Pseudomonadati; phylum Pseudomonadota; class Gammaproteobacteria; order Pseudomonadales; family Pseudomonadaceae; genus Pseudomonas; species Pseudomonas sp. LABIM340. The sequence goes on from NZ_CM200227.1 coordinate 1,020,790, forward strand.
CCATGCTCGGGAATACGCCGGTGGTGCGCATGGAGAAGTTCAGCTGTGTACCGGAGGAAACGTCCTGCTTGATCTTGTTCACTGCGTTGCGGAAGACGACGTTGCCCGTGGCGCCAGATACGGAGTCGAGGGCCTCCACCAGTGGCACACCGGCAGCGAAGGTCGTAGACAGGGTCCGAGCATAGCGGGCGACGGCGGACTTGAAGATGATATCGCCGACAATGGGTGTCTTGAGCAATCCCCGATCCACCGAGTCTCTGAATTTTTCTGAGCGTTGATGGGCTGCCCGAATGATGAACGCCACAGCGAACATGCCTATCAACACCACGAACCACCAGGCCTGAAGCACCTCTGACAGGGAGATGACCATCTTGGTGAAGGCCGGAAGCTCCGCGCCGAAGTTGGCAAACACCGACTGGAATTGCGGCACCACTTTAATCAGCAAAATTGCGGAAACGACGATGGCAACGACCACGACCGCAATTGGGTAGGTCATGGCCTTCTTGATCTTGGCCTTGAGCGACTCGGTCTTTTCCTTGTAGGTGGCTACTCGGTCCAGCAGGGTCTCCAGCGCGCCAGACTGCTCGCCCGCGTCTACCAGGTTGCAGTAGAGATCGTCGAAATACAGCGGCTTCTTTCGCAGCGAATTAGCCAAGCTGTTGCCGGAGGCAACCTCTTGTTTAATCTCGTCGACGAGCTTGCGCATGTTGGCGTTGTCGAAGCCTTCGCCAATGATGTCAAAAGACTGCAGCAACGGAACACCCGACCCCATCATGGTCGCCATCTGCCGGGTGAACAGAGCGATGTCCATTGGCTTGATCTTCTTGCCCCGACCCAGCAGCGAGATGCTTTTCTTGCGCACCTTGGTCGGATTGATGCCCTGCTTGCGCAGTTGCGCCTTTACCAACGCAGTATTGGTGCCAGAAAGCTCCCCTTTGACTTTCCCACCCTTGCGGTCAGTGCCTTCCCAGGTAAAGACACTGGACTTCAATGCTTTTTCCGCCATGGATTAATCCTTGGTCACGCGGTTGACTTCCTCGAGGCTGGTAATGCCTTGCATGGCTTTCAGCAGGCCCGAGTTGCGCAGATCGTTGAAGCCTTCTTTGCGGGCCTGTTCGGCGATCTGAATGGAATTGCCTTCTTCCATGATAATCCGCTGCAGGGCTGGCGTGATTTTAACCACTTCATAAATACCTACACGTCCTTTGTAGCCGTTCTTGCAATTTTCACACCCTACCGGCGAATAAAGCTTGAAGGTACCGATTCTTTCTGCAGGGAAGCCTTCATGCAGAAGGGCCTCGTGCGGGACGTCATGTTCCTTCTTGCAGTGCGAGCAAAGCTTACGGGCCAGGCGCTGGGCGATGATCAGGTTGGTGGAAGTGGCTAGGTTGAAGGAGGCAACGCCCATGTTGAGCAGGCGTGTCAGGGTTTCCGCGGCACTGTTGGTGTGTAGGGTGGACATCACCATGTGGCCGGTTTGCGCCGCTTTGATGGCGATCTCGGCGGTTTCCAGGTCGCGGATCTCGCCGACCATGATCACGTCGGGGTCCTGCCGCAGGAACGCGCGCAGCGCCTGGGCGAAGTCCATGCCCTGCTTGGGGTTGACGTTGACCTGGTTGATCCCTTCCAGGTTGATCTCTACCGGGTCTTCCGCTGTGGAAATGTTGATATCCGGGGTGTTGAGAATGTTGATGCCGGTGTAAAGCGACACGGTCTTGCCCGAGCCGGTCGGGCCTGTCACCAGGATCATGCCCTGCGGTTGTTTGAGTGCCTCCAGGTAAAGTTGCTTCTGCGCTTCTTCATAGCCCAGGGCATCGATGCCCATCTGTGCACTGGACGAGTCGAGGATCCGCATCACGATTTTCTCGCCCCACAAGGTCGGCAGGGTGTTGACGCGGAAGTCGATGGATTTGGTCTTGGAGACGCGCATCTTGATGCGACCGTCCTGGGGCTTGCGGCGCTCGGAGATGTCCAGGCCGGCCATCACCTTCAGGCGCGCCGATATGCGGCTGGCCAGCTGGATCGGAGGCTTCGCTACTTCATGGAGCATGCCGTCAGTACGAAAGCGCACACGATAGATCTTCTCGTAAGGCTCGAAGTGCAGGTCCGATGAGCCGCCCTTGATGGCATCGAGCAGCATTTTGTTGACGAATCGAACAACCGGGGCGTCATCGGCATCGCCTCCGACAGCCTCATCCTTCTGTTCGGAGTTGCCGCTTTCGATGTCCAGACCGTCCAGATCGATGTCACCCAGGTCGTCCAGCCCACCGGTAACGCTCTCGAACAGTTTCTCGATGGCTTCACCCAGTCTGTCGTCGTCGACCAGGATGGCTTCGGTGGTCAGGCCGGTGCTGAACTGCACGTCGGTGATGGCCTGGTGGTTGGTGGGGTCGGAAAGGCCCACGAAAAGCTTGTTGCCACGTCGCCAGAGCGGGAGGATGCGATGCTGGCGGACCAGCTTCTCGCTGACCAGTTCCTTGGGAATTGACTCCTTGTCCAGGCTCGCGAGATCGAAAAAGGCTACCCCGAACTGTTCGGCTGCCAGCTCCGTCAGAGGGCGCGACTTCACCAGCTTGTTCTGCACCAGGTAGGTCACCAGTGGCAGCTTATTTCTCTGGGCTTGCTGCTGTGCCTGCTGTGCGCTCTTTTCATCGAGCAGTTCAGCGATAACCAATTGGCGGGCAAGTCCGGAAAGGATGACTTGGTCGTTCATGAGCATCAGGGCCTGGAGTAGATATAGGCAGCCTTATAACGCAGTTGCCGTGGGCTGCCAAATTGACACCTGGCAGGTGTCGTTTTTTGTCACTTCCTGCTGAAACCGCTCAGTTCAATCTTTGAAGTTTCCTTTTTTATAGCAGGAAACACAGTACCTTTTATGTTGGCACGGATGATGCTTTTGTCAGATCAGGTCATAGGACCTCCATTACTGACTCTAGGAGTTCAAGCATGAATGCTCAGAAAGGTTTTACTCTGATCGAACTGATGATCGTGGTTGCGATCATCGGTATTCTGGCCGCCATCGCCCTGCCGGCCTACCAGGACTACACCGTCCGCGCTCGCGTTTCCGAAGGTCTGGTCATCGCCAGCGGCGCCAAAGCCACTGTTGCTGAAAACCTGGCTGCCGCTGCTGCCGACAACTGCGCCGGTGTTAACACTGGTGTCACTGGTCGTACTACTCTGGCCTGCAACGCCGGCACCCTGTCGGTAGCGGTGGATGCCGGTAACAGCATCACCGTCAACCTGGCTCTGGCTCCCACTGCCAGCAGCACCGGTGTGACCTGGGCTTGCACCACCTCTTCCGATCTGAAATACGTTCCGGCCGAGTGCCGCAACGCCGCTACTCCGTAATCCGATGTCTCGAAAATGCGCCGCTTGCGGCGCATTTTTTTTGAGGTCACGAAAATGATGGTTCAACCAGCGCGCTGCTTCTTTTCTCCCATTGTCGACTTCATGATGATTGGCGGGTTGTCGCTGCTGGTACTGGCTCTGGTAGTTGCGCTGAATTTACAGGTATCTACTTTTGATATTTCCTTGCTGGCGTGGTACCTGGCGTTCTTCGTCAACGGCCCGCACTTTCTGATCAGCTACCTGATGCTCTATGGAGGGCATCGTGGGCGCCTGCTGAAGGACATTCGTTTTTTCTGGGCCGGCGTGCTCGCACCGCTTTTGTTGCTTGGTGCAGTGGGTTACGCGCTTATGACCGCGCGAATCGACGTACTTCGGGGTCTGCTGTACCTCATGCTCTTTACGGTGGGCTGGCATTACATCAAGCAGTCCTACGGCTGTTTCATTGTCTATTCAGCGGGCCAGGGCGCTTTTTTCAGTCGCTCCGAACAGCTGATTATTCGCTATTCGCTGTTCCCGCTTTGGTGGGCGTCGTTTCTGCGTCTTTTCACTGGGCGCTATGACAATAATTTTGCGGGACTTCCGTATTCATTGCCGTCCGTTTTGAGCGACTGGACGCGAGAGTTGCATCTGCTCTCTTTGCTGGGAGTCCTCCCCGCTCTGGCGGTGTTTCTGTGTCGCTGGAAGCGCAACGAGAAGTGGCCAGGGCTGATCGCGGTTACGCCCTTGCTGATGATCTACCTCTGGCTCTCACCGCTGCTGCGTAATGAATTCTTCCTGGTGCTCATTCCGCTGTTCCACTCCCTCCAGTACATGCTGTTCAGCGGCGCTTACACGCGAAGCAAGGTGCAGCGTTCCGGGCGCGCCTGGCTGGGATATGCGGCTTGGTGGGGCAGCGCGTTCGTGTTGGCTGCCTTGTTGTTCAATTATTTACCGGTCTATCTGGATCAGTTGAGACTTCTGCCGCTGGCAATGCCGATCAATACCTTCATGCTTTGCTTCGTCCTCTTCATCAATGTTCACCATTACTTCATCGATAACGTAATGTGGCGAGGGGGAAATCAGGAGGTCCGAGAGAACATTGGTATGCGGACCTTGGGGCGAACTGCCGAGTCTGCCGGTCGTTCAGCCATTTAGAATGCTGGCCCTGCGGCCTGGGGGCAGAAGCTCCCGATGATCAATGGTTTGATGGTTGCCATCCGGAGTTGATGAGCTCGTGATCCTCCTCTAGATGGCGATTTCTTCAGAGTGCTTATGACCAAGTTAGTACGGGTACTGCTTTCCCTGGCATTCTTGCTGCTCTACTGGGCTCCGTTGCTTCTGGAGCCTCGCGTATTGCCCATGGATGATAGGCACGTCTATGCCTTGCTTCGCCAGGCCTGGATGTCAGGAACGGTGCGTGAGGGGGCGTCGCTGTTCATTGCCAGCAGTCTGGTGCTGTGCGCCGTGACCCTGTGGTTCTTCAGTTGGCTGGGAAGGTGGGTGGCGCGCCTGTTTGGCATTTCGCCCACGATTGGCCATGCACTGGCCCTGCTGTTCGGTTGGATGCTGCTGGTCTCGGTGAACCGCTGGTGGTTCCCTTACTCCAACTACTCCTATGCGCTTTCGCTGCTGGACTCGGTCATTCTGGGTAAGGTAGCGCTGAGCCTGCTGGCGATTCTGCTGCTAGTCATTTTTTATCGCGCGATTCCTGTAATGACTCGAGCGCAGCGCCTGGCGGGTATCTGTGTAGCCCTGGGGGGGCTGGGACTCTGGGCTATCAGCGGGGCCGCGCATGTAGAACCTCGCTCTGGGCGCAGCATTGTCATAGTCGGAGTGGACTCGCTCTCGGCGCATGCCTTTGCCTCGACCGCAGAGCAAACCCCAGTCCTCCATGGTCTGTATGCCCAAAGCATGAAGTACACTCGGGCTTACGTTCCCCTGGGCAGGACTTACCCTTCGTGGACCAGCATCCTGTCGGGCCAATATCCCCAGCAGCATGGTGCTGTTTTCAATCTGCGTGGTCTGGCGCATGTGGCCCCAGAGACGCTCCTTAGCACTCAATTGCAGAAGCGAGGCTATCGGACTGTTTTTGCCATCGACGAGCGCCGTTTCAACAATATGGATAAAGGCTTCGGATTCGACGTCATAGTTGGACCCAAGGCTGGCGTGTTGGACGTCGCCCTACAGAGCTTTGCCGATACACCACTGACTAATCTGTTGATGCAGACGCAGCTGGCCGGGTGGTTGTTTCCCTACGCCTTTGTCAACACGGCCATTCACGTAAATTACTCGGATACGGACTTCGTCCAGGCGGTCCTGGATTCAGTGGGTGGCGGTGGTGATGTATTTCTTGCCACGCATTTTGAGTCCGCACACTTCCCCTACAAGACCCGGCACGCCCATGTGAAGGTGAAAACTGACAACCCTTTCTGGGATGCGCATGTTGAGGCGCTCAGTGTCGTCGATCACCAGGTCGATCTTCTGATGGATGGGCTCCGGCAAAAAGGAGTGCTGAACGATGCCTTGGTGGTGCTGCTCTCCGACCATGGCGAAGGGGTGGGGGAGATTGAGAGCGTTGTCGCTGTCGATGGTCAGCCCTTCGAAGTCACAGGCTACGGGCATGGCGCCAATGTCTTGAGTGATCGGCAGAACCGAGTGCTGCTGGCAACTCTGGTCTACAAGAACGGCAGAGTGGTCAGTGCTCCGGGAGAAGTGAGTGCCCAGGTTGGGCTGACGGATGTTCGAGCGGCCATGGAGCGCTATCTTGCAGGGCAAGAGCCGCAGATCAGGGCGAAGGACGACTGCATGATGGTCGAGACAGGGATTCGTTTCTTTGCTGCGGAAAACTACAAGACACTCGATGAGGCCGCCCTTGCACAACAGGGGGCGGGATACTACGAGGTCACTGCTCAGGGCTTGATGCAACTGCGGGAAGACCGGATAGCGGAATTGGTAGCGACGAAGGATATTGGTGTGCGCTGTCTGGGACGCATCAGCTATTACGTTGCCGCCTCAGGGCGGGTCTATGGTTTCGCCCTCGACACACAGGGGGTGCCGGTCAGGCAGATCGTCCCGCTGGTCGATGACATCGCAAGGATCGAGGCATACAGAAATGCCTACCGGAGCCAGTTCCCTGCTTCATCTGCGGCGCCCGGGGCTGGTCACTGAGCAAGCTTTGCTTTGCGGCGTATGGTGCTGTCGCCCATCGCCTCGAACCGGTGCCGGGCGGATTGCCATGTCGCCGGCCTAGTGCTAGCTTACGCCCGCCGCCGGTGTAGCTCAGTCGGTAGAGCAGCTCATTCGTAATGAGAAGGTCGGGGGTTCGATTCCTCTTACCGGCACCAGATGTACCGCTCCGAATGATCCTGAATCATCCCGGAGCTCAGGAAAACCGGCCTCTTGGCCGGTTTTTTTGTGCCCGTATAAATCTGTATGCTGATGCACAATCCAGGTTTTTAGGGGTACAAATAGGGGTACGGCCCGGTTCGATATTGCCCGTACCCCTAAAAATGACGCTATGGCCCGTCCCATCACGCCTCTGAGCGATTCCAAGTGCGAAGCTGCCAAACCGCGCGAGAAAGCCTACAAACTCGCTGACGGCCAAGGCCTGTACCTGTTTGTCCGTCCTAATGGCAGCAAGGTCTGGCGGATGAAGTACACCCGCCCAAACGGCAGCGAAAACACGCTTACCTTCGGCGAGTACGGCCGGCAGGGTATTTCCCTCGCCAAGGCACGTGAGAAGCGCAGGAAGGCCCGCGATCTGCTGGCGCAGGGTATCGACCCCGCCGAGCAGGCAAAGCGTGAGGAAGCCCAGGCGAAGAACGCCACCACCTTTGAAGCCGTCACCCGTGATTGGCACGCCGCCCAGGTGAAGCGTGGCAAGTGGTCAGCCGGCCACGCCGAGCGAATCCTTCGCGAGATGGAAGGGGATCTGTTCCCCGCCCTCGGAAAGCGGCCGGTGGAGCAGTTGAAGACTCGTGACCTGCTGGCGCCGCTCCTGGAAGTGGAAGCCCGCGATGCACTCGACATGGCAGCCAGGCTCAGACAAAGGCTGTGTGCCGTCATGCGCTACGCCACTCAGACCGGAATCATCGACTACAACCCCGCTCAGGACCTCTCTGGCGCGATTTCCACGCGTAAGACGGTCCATCGGCCGGCTTTGCCTCTGGAGCGCCTTGGCGAGCTCTTAGAGCGCATTGACGGCTATAGCGGTCGCACGCTTACCAAATACGCGCTGCAGCTCACTCTGCAGGTGTTCGTGCGGTCGAGCGAGCTGCGCATGGCGCGGTGGCCGGAATTCGATTTCGATCGGGCCCTGTGGATCATTCCGCCGGAGCGCGAAGCTTTGCCAGGAGTGAGGCACTCCACCCGCGGCAGCAAGATGCGCGATGAGCACCTGGTCCCGCTGTCGCCCCAAGTCTTGGCCATCTTGCGTCAGGTACACGAACTCACGGGGAAAGGGCTTCTAGTGTTCCCCCATGACGCCTATGCCTCCAAGCCCATGAGCGAGAACACCATCAACGGCGCTCTCCGCCGGCTTGGCTACGACACGAAGACCGAAGTCTGTGGCCACGGTTTCCGGACCATGGCGTGCTCCGCCCTGGTCGAGTCGGGACTGTGGTCGAAGGACGCGGTGGAGCGACAGATGAGCCACAAGGAACGCAACGGCGTGCGTGCGGCGTACATCCACCGCGCAGAACACATCGAGGAGCGCCGGCTGATGGTGAACTGGTGGAGCAACTACCTGGACGAAAGCCGCCATCGGGCGATCACGCCTTTTGAGTATGCCCGGCCGGCAGGGAAGAACGTTGTCGATCTACGGAGAGCCGCAGAATGAGCAAGCTACTGAAGTTCCGTGACTGGCTATCGGCCGAGGAAGCAGCCATGTATCTGGCTGGGCTTATTGGCGAGCAGGTGAGCGCGAGAGACATCGCCCAGCTGCACAGCGAAGAGTGGCTCCCCGCCTACCGTGAGGGCTACTACAGGATCGTTCGGCTGGAGCCCGTGCAGGGCCCCAATGAGCAACAGGCACGATCAGACCTTGGGCTTCCCATATTCCGTGCAGCAGAAGACGTAGGTACTTGTTACTGGCTTCAACTTCCTAGCCGCCTTGCGATGTTGGAGAGCGAAGATGGGGGCCGGGAAGTCTTCACCATCCGCGACGAGGCAGGAGGCTACTACGCATACTTCGACGAAGACGCCGGCGAGTACCAACCGACATTCCCCAACGAACACGACCCGTCAGATTGCGAAGCAACGATCTTCAATCCAACCGATGTGTTTGAGCTTTCCCAACTGGCAAACACCCCAGGGGCCTCGGAGAAGCCGCGCCAACGGCGAGAAATCGACTGTCTCGCAAGCATACGACTATTCAACCTTGGGGGAGACGAAGAAGCTCCTGCACGCATGCCCGCGAAAATGGCAGAGCCCCCACAACGGGCTTCCAGCAAACTTCTAATCGCTGCTCTTGTAGCAATGCTCATCGAGCAAGGGCCTGGTCGGACCACCCAGGAACTCATTGCGGAAAAGATTGAGGAAAAATACAAAGGGGTAAGGGGGCTCGGATCGAAGACATCTACGAACCTCTTCGCAGAAGCAAAGAAAGCACTCAGAGCTGCGATGGCTGCTCTGCAGCCCTGAAATCCCAATTGGGATTCTATTTTTCCTAATTGGGATGACTGTTTATCCATACAGTATAAGGATGGCGCCGTAGTCATACGGAGCCATCTACATGCACACCCAAGCTAAACAATCGCCCGCAAAGGCGCTGATTCGTAAAACCTCTCTCTGCAGCTGGCTAGACATTACTCCTGGCGGCCTCGACAAGCTCAAGGCGAAGGACCCGAGCTTTCCCAAACCGATCAAGGACAGCCCGACCCGCCAAGCTGCTGCGTACTACGTCGTTGCCGAGGTGGAGGCCTGGCTGCAGAACAAGATCGCTAAGCGCGATGGTGCAGCGGTATGAGTGCCCTCGACATCTCGACCGAAGCGCAGCGCGCACGCCTGCTTGCTCGCGTTCAGGAAGGCCCTGTAGATACCCTCACTGCTCGGGCTGAACTCAACATCCTCCACCCCGCCGCACGCATCCAGGAGCTCCGCGACCGCGGCTATCCGATCAAGACCCACCTGATAACCAAGACCGACGACCACGGCCGCAAGCATCAGCGGGTGGCGCTGTACTACATCGGCACCCTGCCTCAGGGCGAGGGGAGGGCTGTCGCATGAGCATCTACGCCGGCCACCGCATCGAGGACCACGAGGACTTCATCTTCGAAACCCTCATGCCGGAAATCATCAACCAAGCCACCCGCAAGAGTGCCCCAACCGAAGTCGTTGCCTTCGCATGCTTCATGGCGCTGGCCACCATCCTCCAGCACAAGGGCATCGATCCCGATTCCTTGGCCCGCTACATCAAGGCGGCTAACCCGGTGAGCATCGTCAATCAGGGGGCATTGCACTAATGGCCCTTGCACTCACCTATCGCCGGCGCTATGGTTTGCCCGTCACGGTAAATCCCGTGGCCGGGCGTCGCGGCCCGTACGATCAAGGCGCACAAGCGCCCAAGACCTCATTGTTGGCGCTTTTTTTGTGCTCGCAGTGTCGCTCTATGGTGACGGCTGTGCGTGGGACACCTTCGGGTGTGCCGGTTTCCTTGATGCCGGTCCGCGAACCCGCGTACAGCTGTCACCTCCCTTCGCGTCGCGGCGAACGGTGGCAGCTCCACAATCAAGGAGCTACACCCATGCACACCCGCAATCCGCTTGCACATGCTGCAGCTCTCCGGGCAATTGCCCTGGCTGCACTCCGTGCTGATTCCTCCCTCTCTGTTCGTCTCGCTCGCTACAACGCCGCTATGGCCAAAGTCCGCGCGCTCGAAGCGCAGGGGGTGGACCATGCAGCAAGTTAACCACCTCGGCTTCATCGAACTGGTAGGCGACGCTCGCCTTAGCGACATGGACATGGCCTACATGAACGCCGCACGCGCGGAATTCGAGCACTTGGCCAACCTGATCCGCCTGGTCGTCATCCCCGCTGTGGGTGGCTGGCAGTCTCCAATCAGCATGGAACTCGGCGCCCACCTGGAAAACGTCCAGGTACTGTCCTCCAACTTCTGCTGGCGCCATCGCCACGTGGGCGCTGCTCACGATGCGCGCGACGTGCTCAGCACTAGCCAATCCAAGGCGCTGGCGCAGGAAGGTGCGGCATGAAGGCATTCGCCCCCAAGCGCAGCCAGGCCGTTGGCTACTTCTTCGTCCTCGATGAGCGCCGCCCAGTTCTGCCGTTCGGTGTATGCGGTCCCTTCGCCAAGCGCCGTGAAGCGAAGAAGGCCGCGAGCAAGTTGCGGGGCGTCCGTCCCGAGAGCGTGCTGAGCGTGTACGGAGGAACGGTGTTCGGCGTCGCGCAGACCTGCGAGGCGATGACCCAGGCCCGACTGCGAGCGCGCGATGAACTGAGCGCCATGCTGCAGGCGCCCACTCCCACTGCCCAGGCATTCAACGGCCTGACCAAGGAGTAAACCCATGACGACTTTTCAACAGCGCCGCGCAGCGCTGACGGGATCGGCTTGCCTGCAGAAAGTGGAACACGCTTTCCGTGAGGCGCTGCAGGGCATCTTCGGGCAGTTGGATTGGCTGCCTGAAGGCGACGGAAGCATTCACCGCTTCCACGTGCCCGGTGATCGTGTCGGCAGCCGCAATGGCTGGTACGTGCTGTTTGTGGATGGGGTAGCGGCTGGCGCTTTCGGTACATGGAAGAGCGCCCAGGTACATCACTGGAGCAGCGCCGGCGAACTGTCCGCCACTGAACTTGAGGAAAGCCGGCAGCGGATCGAACAGGCCCGCGCCCAGCGTCAGGCAGAACAGCTACAACGCCAGCAGGCCGCGGCAGAGCTTTCCCACCGCTGGTGGGAAAGTGCCCGTCGCGCAGATCCCGCTCACGCCTACTTGGCCAGCAAGCACATCCGCCCCTACGCGCTGCGGCAACGAGCCGGTGAACTACTCGTGCCGCTCTATCACTCGGGAGAGCTGGTCAACCTGCAGCGCATCAGCACCACCGGCCACAAGCGCTTCCTCTACGGAGGACGCGTGACCGGCTGCTATTCGCCTCTCGGCAATATCAGCTCCGGCAAGCCGCTGTACATCTGCGAAGGCTGGGCAACCGGCGCGACCATCCACGAGACCTCAGGCATGGCCGTCGTCTGCGCGATGAACGCCGGCAACCTAGTGCCCGTGGCGCTAGCGCTCAAGGCCCGTTACGGCGACCAAGTTCAGTTGGTGATTGCCGGTGACGACGATCGCAACACACCCGGCAACCCGGGGCGCACTGCGGCTACTGCGGCAGCACTCGCCGCCGGCGCGCTGGTGACGTTCCCCGACTGGCCCGACGACGCTCCGCCATCGCTCACCGACTTCAACGATCTGCACGTGTGGAGGGCTGGCGCATGAGTAGCCCGATCACTCTGAAGGCCAAGAGCCCGATCCAGGAAGCCATCCACAACTTGTCCGAAGACGCTGGCGCCTTGTACGCGCCGGCCGTGCTCGAGGAGTTGCGCTCGATGCGCAGCAAAGACCCCGCAGCCTTCGCCCGCCTGCGCATCCAGGTGAAGGAAACCAAGATGCTGAGCATGGCGGAGTTCGATCGCCTGACCGTCTCGGCCGAGTCGGAGGCAGGAGCTGCTGCAGGGCAAAGCATCTTCACTGACGTGGAGCCCTGGTCGAAGCCGGTAGATGGCGCCGAGCTACTGGATGACGTCACCCAGGCGCTCGCCCGCCACGTGATAGCTGAGAAGGAGACGCTGCGCGCTGCAGCACTGTGGGCCACCTTCACCTGGTTGGTCGATGTGGTGCAGATAGCCCCCATCGCCAACATAACGGCTCCGGAGAAGCGCTGCGGTAAATCGGTCCTGCTCACCGCCCTGGGCAAGCTGGTCAACCGCCCGCTGCAGGTGTCGAATATCGGGCCGGCAGCGCTGTTCCGCTCCATCGAACTGTGGTCGCCCACGCTGCTGATCGATGAGGTGGACGCCTTCCTTGCTGCACACGAAGACGCCCGCGGCATCCTCAATGCTGGCTTCACTCGAGATAGCGCAGTGGTCATCCGCTGCGTGGGTGATGACCATATACCCACCCCGTTCAACGTGTGGGGCGCGAAGGCTCTCTGTGGCATCGGCCGCATCGCTGACACGCTGGCCGATCGGAGCGTGCCGCTGCGCCTGCGCCGTCGCACACCCGGCGAAAGCGTGGAGAACCTGCGCCACTCCGACCCGGCACTGTGGGAGCAATTGCGCTCTCGGCTGGCACGCTTCGCCCTCGACTACTCAGAGGCGATCGGCAAGGCTCGCCCGAAGCCCATCGAAGGGTTGAACGATCGCGCCAACGACTCCTGGGAGCCGCTCCTGGCGATTGCTGACCAGGCCGGCGCTCACTGGCCGAAGTCGGCACGCACTGCCGCAATTGCATTGCATGGTCTGGAGGGTGATGCACCCAGTGTTGGCGTCGAGTTGCTGGGTGACGTGAAGGCTGCATTCGATGCCAAGAAGGCTACGAAGCTGTTCAGCGCCGAGTTGCTCGAATACCTCATTGCGGATGAGGAGGCGCCCTGGTCGACGTGGAACAGAGGTAAGGCAATGTCGCCCCGTCAGCTCTCCGCGAAGCTGGCTGATTTCGGGGTGAAGTCGGGCACCGTCCGTGTCGGCATCATGACCAAAAAAGGCTACTCCCTCGAGCAGTTCCGTGACGCTTTCGGTCGATACCTTTCCCCTAGTACCCCCATCACAAGCGTCACATCGGCACAAGCCAGTAACGGCGCGGCTTACAGCCAATCTGAAAGCGTCACACAGCCCCCGTCCGTGACGGATAAAAAACAGCTGAAAGCCACGGCTGGCGCGGGTTGTGACGATGTTACGGATAAAACACCCCCTGCAAGGAAAGGGGCAGGCAAGGCAAAGGCGACTTCCCACGACGAAACCGACCGGGAGGAGTTCTGATGTCTGCCCTCGACTTCCTCACCGAACGTGGTTTCGCCGCCCGCATCAGTGGCAACAAGGTCAGCATTTCACCTGGTAGCCGGCTCACCGAAGAGGTCCGCCAATACGTCCGCCGGCACCGCCTCGAGCTGCTCGCCGAACTGGGCTCGATGGATGGCAAAACGCGCCGCATGCACTGGGCGATCACGCTGGGCGGCAAACCGCTCTGCACGATGATCACGCCGCCCCTGACACTCGAAGAGGCACTGATCGAAGCGCGCTGGCGCTGGCCCGGTGCCGAGATCACTGAGTAACACCAACCCTGCGCTGGCCGCAGGGCTGGCGCTTACTTCGACCCATGGAGGTCATATGAAAGCTGCAACCCGTAAACACCTGCTGTCCAACCGCACTGAACAACTGCTCCAACAGCGGGATGATTACCTGGAAGAGATCGAGCAACTGGAGGCACGAGTCCCCGGCCTGGAAACCAAGCTGGCGGAACTGCGAAAGAAGGTCGTGCGCACGACCTTGCATCACATCGACAACGGCAGCCACGAGGTGATGGAGGAGCTGTCGAATGCGAGGGCGCGCATCAATGCGCTGCGCGGCCACGTGCAGGAGACCGAGCGCAGCCTGGAGTTGGTCGAGAAAGCCGAATCGGCGGCGGTCGCCATTGCCCAGGCCATGGAGCAGATCAACACCGAGCAGCGCCTGCAGGCCTCGCTGCAAGCTCGAATCGAACAGGCAGCAACGCGAAGCCAGAGCATTGAAGAGGAAATTGCTGCAGCACAGTCCGCGGCGGAATCGGCAGAGCAAGCAGCCGGCCAGGCACTCGCCCAAGCGGAAGACGCCAAGGCCGAGAAAGCCGCACGCACGCAACTTGAGAAAGCTGTGGAGCTGGCGCTAGCGACCGAGGCCACCATCCGAGTGAAGCGCCGCACCATCGAGACCATGGAAACCGAAGTGGCCAACATGAAGCAGCAGGCCGCCGACTCCAGGCAGCGCGAACAGGTGGCCAAGGCTGCGCTGTCGGAGGCGCTGTGGAGCAAGTACGCCGAGGAGTGGAATGCTGCGGCCAAGACCTTGGCCGGCATCGGCGCTCACCTAGTCGCTGCTGATCGAATCAACGGCGGCTGGGGTGCACACCTGACGAAGCTGTACATCCCGCTGTTCGGCACACAGGACCGGGAGACGCTCACCCGCACCGAGGTGGTAGATGCATCCGACGAGGTTTCCCTAGGTGACCTGGTAAAAGGAGCAACCTGATTACTATGCCTTAAGGAGTAACCGTTGCCCCAAGAAGCACCGAAGCCCGGCATCAGAGCCGGGCTTCGGCTGTCTAGCGAGGTCAAGACTGCCTGATCTTTACGGTTTGCATGACCTCCTGCCACTTGGAGAACTCGGTGAAGTTTAGGTGGTAGCTATCGGTACCCGCATAAGGGATCGCCGGAAGATGGCGACTGATTACGATCAAGCTTCCCGTCTCATCGTTGAAACCAACAACCTGGTTACGGCCATAGATACCATCGAAGCAGTCAGGCGGCATTCCGAAGCGTTTCGTCCATATCTCACCTTTCTGGGCCCAGTTGGCCACTTCATGAGCATTTTTGTACGTTGCGGCTCTTTCAGCCTGGGTGTGCTGGAACGTTGAGTAGCTTGCTTCTTGAACCTGCTGCTCCAGCGGAATTGATCCCAACTCAACGGTGCGGAGGTACTGCTCAAGCGCTTTGGCCACGAGCTGATTCTTCGACATCCCCGTAGACATTGATACGTAGTCGAGAGAGTTTTCTATCTCGGTTGGCAGCCTTACTGAAAGCATGCGCATTTCCTTTTCATGTTGTCTATACATGTATTCGAAGTGAATACATGTGGTGACATTATGAGTTCTCTGTAATCAAGTCAAGATCCGCTGCATGAATCAAGGTGGGGGCCAACCAGATGGTCGGCCCGCCTGCGGCCCCTAAGATCAAGACAGCCGGAATGAGCCAGCCGAGCCGCGATCGAAATCCTCGAAGGTGTGGGCAGATTGCGAGAGCGGAATATTTCGCGGAGGGGACCCTAGCCATTCCCCCGCCCCCACGGGGGAGGCGTCGAGCCGCGCGGTAAGGCAGAAAATTTCGATTTTTCGGATGCTCCACCACAGGTCTCTGCATGAATCGTTGAAAGCCATGCAATCTGTGGGCTGCAGCGCTTTTCAGTCGGTGCGCAGGGTGAGCATTTGGCCGTGCGCACATGTACAGCTAGGGATAGTGGAAGAACCGTCTACAGGCCCCGTACTGCGTGGCTTTCAGCAGTTTTCGATATGACGCGGGGTTGTACATCGCATCTAGGACGTGCTGAGGGCCTCATTGGTGTCGCAAGTGAGGTACCCCTCGGATCAGATCCCGGAAAACAGGCGGGGAGGCAAATCGCCACTAACCGTCTACCTTTTCCCTGTCTTGATCTGAAAAGCGCACGGAGGCGTCATGAAGATTTCAAAGGTAGTAATAGAAAATTTCCGCTCAATTGAACACATCGAAGTAGACACCACAGACTTCAACATAGTCATCGGCCAAAACAATACGGGAAAGACAAATTTCTTCGAAGCGATTAATTGGTTTTATACCGGGTCAGGAAGTCTCGCTGATCTTAAGCATAAGCAGGAGAATGATAGAGAGATTGTTGTAAGTCTTGAATTTTCTGACGCTCAGCATGGTGCAGAAAATATGCTGAACGAGGGAAATAAAGCCAAGATACAAGCAGTCTTGAATGGTTCGAACTCCATAAAAATCACTCGTCGAAGCAGTGACCCTAAAAAACGGACTGTGGAGGTGGGTGGGGCGGCAACGAAAAATCCTACTGGGTTTGATACGGCGCTAAATGATTTTCTTCCAAAGTTTGAGTACATTCATACCCGTCAATACTTTGAGGATATGGCAAAGTACAGCCAGAAGAGTGCAGTGGGGATAATGCTTTCTTCGGTGATCGAAGAAATACTTAAGGACGACCCGAAGTACCTAGCATTCCGCAGTACATTTGAAGAGCTGTTTAACTCGGAAGACTCCGCAGTGAGCGGGCACTTTAAGGGATTGGGCGAATCTGTAAGAAAACATCTGGAGAAACAATTTGCGGAATGCTCAAAAGTCTACTTTGAGGTGCTTTCTCCAGAGTTTAGCGATCTACTAAAAAAATTTGAAACTGTAGTCGATGATGGTGTTGAGACATATGCCACCGCAAAAGGGGATGGCATGCAGCGAGCACTTATGCTTGCGATCATTCAAGCTTATGCGGATTACCGAAAAGCACGAGACGATGCAGGGAAGTCGTTCTTGTTTTTCATTGATGAAGCCGAACTACATCTTCACCCTACAGCGCAGCGAAAGTTAAAAACCGTACTCCTAGAATTAAGCGAAAGCCTGGATCAAGTCTTTATCAGCACACACTCATCGGTATTTGTCGCGGACACCGCGCCTTCCCAGAGCGTTTTTAAAGCCGAAAAGATAGAGTGTAGGACGGAAATATTTAAAACTGACGAAGCCGACAAGCCATATATTGTTTATGAGCTTCTCGGAGGAAGTCCAGCCGACCTTTTACTTCCTAGGAATTTTTTGATAGTTGAAGGCCCGAGTGAGCTCGAACTTCTGACCAGAGTTATTAGAAGGCATTACCCTCATGCTCCAGCCATTCAGATAATCTCCGCAGAGGGAGATACTCACCAGGCCAAAAGGTCTATCAATGCCATAATGAAGGCCTATTCACCCATGGGGAATAGTATCTACAACGAACGAACCACAATTCTTTGTGACAAGCCAACCCCTAAGGCGCAGGCCGGATTTGACCAGTTTGCCGAGTCGCATAAGGCCTTGTTTGATAGAGGTCAGATTCACATCTTGCCTCATGGGAGCTTAGAAGAATGCTATCCAGCCGGCTCCGGCTGGCAAAAAACTGAGGACGAAGTTAAAGGTATGACTGGCCATCAAAAGAAGCAACTGGCCAAGCTTGCTGGCGACCAAATTTCGAAGGAGTCTTTCGAGACAGACATGGCCGCGCTACTCGATGTTCTCAATTGCTCTTGGCAGCGTGCGTATTGAGTAGGAAGTTACACCTTAAAAACATGGAGGCTCAGCATGAAGCACCGATACGCTATTTCTTTAAGCGCATTTCTTCTGCTGGTGCATTCAGCATCTAAAGCAGATGAGCCTCTCCCTCCACTCTTAGTAAAGTCAGGAGAGACAAAGATTATCTCGGCCCAGCGCTACGAGTTCTCGAAGGTGGAAATTCAGAAGGACGCGAGGCTTGTGGTGAAATCTGGGGCCGCGATGCTCCATCTTGTCGTTAAGGGGCCAGTGAAGCTCTATGGAGTGATCGAAGCCAGGTCTTTCAATTCGGATGAGCGACAAGTCGCCCTCGCTATTGCCGGACAGCAAACTCCACTGCAACTTGAGTTTCGCAATACAAACCGAGGAGGAAATGGAGGGCACGGTGGAGCGGGGGCAGTGAATGTTGGAGGTCAAGGCGCAGTCGGTAACAGCGACGCAGGCGGCGGCGGTGGTGGTGGAGGCGGGCGTGAGCTGAGGCCGCTGAAAGACTACCTAGGAAAGCCTGCAAGCGGGGAAGTTGGTGGCGGTTGGGCTGGCGGAGGGTGTGGTGCTATGGGCGGCAACGGAGCGCGTCGGAGCGTAAACGGAAATGGTGGCATCGTGTTTCTTGAGGTTGCCGGCGACTTCGATGGTTCCGGGGGAACGATCGATGTACGAGGAGATATTGGCCCTCGAGGTTCTGATGGAGGTCTGCCGCAGTTTCCCCCGATGGCAGGGGCCGGGTGCATCGGTGGAGGTGGCGGCGGCGGCGGTGGAGCTCCAGGAGGTCAAGGAGGCTATGTCGTGGCATATGTAGATGGATCAATAGCAGCTTACCCGGCGACTGAAACCGCTGGAGGTGATGGTGGAGATGGCGGGGCAGCGAAGCAAGAAGGAGATCGTTCAGGTAGCCAGGGGACGAAGGGGCAGCGCGGCGCTAGCGGTCGAGCCTTTTGGTTTAAAAGGCCATAAGCCTCAAGGGCTCTCGGCCTGGCATGGATCAGATGTGAGCCATCGACTTCCTCAGCTTGAGGAAGTCGATGCTGGCACCCGGTTGCCACAATTTGTGGAGACCCCAGGCCGCCCCGGGTGATGCCGATGACGTGGCTAAAGTCGCCCGGGGGCCCCTAGGGAAACTGGAAGCGCTGAGGGTAATTCGAGCCCCGGTTTCCCGCTATGTACGAGACTTTTCCTAAGTTGGTTGTTGTTTCGTCGTTCACCTGAAACCCTGCAACGGTGAGGCCTGCAGGCGATCAAAACACCAACCTAGGCCGTGAATACCCCAACTGCCTTCCCCTCTCCCGTCCAGTGACCGTAATCACTCGGAAGCTGCCTGTCATTGGCAGCAGCTATCGGCCAGAAACGCCCCCTCGGGAGGGGCTGTTGCCTAGTGATGAGCAGTAGTAGCCTACTAAAGGCGGGTCATGGACAGGCTGCTTAGATGTCATAGGAGTGATCGATGAACAATGCAGAACATGTCTACCAGCGTATTGGAGAGTTTGCTGTCGCTTTTCAGTCCATTGAGAACAAACTTCGCGAGATCGGATGGTTCGTCATCGATCCGGAACGATTGAAATGGCCTCCTCCTGATCTGCGGAATCTAACCAATGAGAAGCTCGTGGACCGCGTTTATGAGCTTTTCCTGCAAGCTCTTCCAAAGTGCAAGCTGCCGAAGGGGTTAGAGGCCGATTTCAAGGAATCCTTTGCGACTGCTGCCAAGCACCTGCACCAACTTCGTAGAGATAGGAATCGAATACTTCATTCTGCATTCGTTGAGCTCAACTCCGGAGGAGAGGCTCAAGGGATTCTGCGTACTGGCTCCAGGCTTCAGGTGGATGAGGAGACAGGCGAACCTCTCTTTGATCAGGAACTGCTCACCACCGAGTCATTCGCCGATGAAATGGAAGCTATGGCAGAGTTATCCATGTTCTTGAATCGCGCCTATACGCAACTCATTCATCGATATCCCAATGGCGGAGCCTGAATCAATGAACGGCGATGCCCAGCGAGTAGGGCCACGCCGGATATCTCAAACGTCAGAGCGCTTTTTGGGATCGGAGCGGAGGTGTTCGAACGGCGACCTCTGGCCGTTCAACGTCAACTTGCTGATGATTGACCGCAGTAGCCGCTGTCAGCCAATACGGTGCTGACTCCCCTGCAGCGATCAACCCCACCATGAGCCCAGCCATTCTGCATACTCAGAGCGGTGCCATTGAATGTGCGGCCGTCTGGATTCAACATGGAAGCAATCTCTTAACCCAATTCGGGCCTCGCCCAATAGATGGGGCACTCAGATTGGATTACGTTTGCCGCAAGTCTGATGGCTCCGGTGGTGGCTAGCACTCCTAGCCGACCATGATGGGCGTAAGGACATCATACCGAGGACCGCGAATGGCTCTGCCAACTGACACCATAGGACCCTTTGACGTCAGAACCGACGACCTGATGCAGATCGCAGCCGGTCAAGCGGTTGAGCTGTTCCGTCAACTGTTGGTCATCGAGGCAGCAAAGCTCGGCCTACCGACCACGGGAGTGGATGTACCTGCGTCGATCAACGTAGCCGATGGCGGCATCGATGCGGATGTTGCGGGCATCGAAGGCAAATTGCTGCCCGCCGGACTGATCGAGGAAGGCCAGACCTGCTACCAGATCAAGACGGGCGATTTTTCAGCAACGAACCAGTCGGACATTCGATCGCTGCTGATACAGCCAAAATTTGCTGCAGGGAAGGATCTGCCGACCAAGGATCAGCTGCAGCCTCGGGTGCTGAGCTGTTTTGAGAACGGCGGAGCATTCGTTGTCGTGCTTTTCGGCACGGACCTCGTGGGTAAGACCGACGACTACGGCGAAAAGCAGATCAGTGACTTGATGGGAGCCATCGACCCTGCCTTCGCAAAAGTCACGGTCCGGATCATCCGAGCGAACCAGTTGTGCACGGCTATCAAGACACTGGCACCGGGCATCGCGAGACGTATCAGTCGAGTTCAGGGGTACGACAAAACCGACTTTTATGACCTGTCGTTCATGGCGGAGGCCTGCGAGCTCGAGATTGATTCCTATCAGTTGACGGATGATCTGAAGGCATTCGCCGAGGAGATTACGCGCGTAGCCGACAGCCTTGATGGCTTCAAGCATGTGCGCATCCTGGGGGACGCCGGGGCGGGCAAGACTCACCTGATGTATAGGGCGCTAGCGGCATGCCAGCGAGCAGGATGTGTCCTGTACTGCCCTGATCCTGAGCAAGCGATAAACAGCGGCCCCATGGAGGCCCTGAGGCAGATGGCACCGAATACTACCATCATCCTGGTGGCTGACGACTGCGACCTAGAAACGTCGCGCGAGCTGAGCGCGCTTTTCCGCAAGCGAGCAAGCAATATGCTACTCCTGACCGCCAACAACTTAGCCGATGGACCCAGTGCGCACGTCGATGTCCAACTGATCGAAATACCTAGGCTTTTGCAGCCGTTTCTGGCCGAGATCTTCAAGGGCTACGGGATCGTCGCGGACGAGGCGGAGTGGTTTGCCAGCCTATGCGAGGGCTCGCCTAGGGCCGCGCACCGGCTGGGTCAGTACATCAAGAA
Source organism: Pseudomonas sp. LABIM340 (assembly GCF_040017195.2). Lineage (NCBI taxonomy): Bacteria > Pseudomonadati > Pseudomonadota > Gammaproteobacteria > Pseudomonadales > Pseudomonadaceae > Pseudomonas > Pseudomonas sp. LABIM340. The sequence continues at coordinate 1,041,720 of NZ_CM200227.1, forward strand.
CAATCCGACCCAACACTCGGCTGAGCATTTCGCGCATTTGGATGACCTGTGGAATGGCATAGTGTGCGCACCGTACAACATCGATTCCGTTGACGGGCAGGATCGACTCGCTGTTATTCGCACGATGGCATTGTTCCGCCAGATTGCATGGGAGACCGGCGATGGCGCTGAAGTCCAGGGCGCAGTCTTGAAGGCGGTTCAGCTCCTTGATTCCAACTTCTCGCGGTTGCGGTTGGTCCGCGCGGTCGAGGCGCTTCGCGAGCGCCGCGTTCTGCAGGGCCCGCGGACGTTGCTGATATCTCCGAAGCTCCTTCACGTCGCCATGTGGAAGAGTTGGTTCGAAAAGTATTCCCTCGCAATCGACGTGCTGGAACTCCGCGAAAACCTTGGGGTGCGTATGCAGCAGCACTTCGATGCAATGTTGATGTTTGCTAAGGAGTCTAAAGCGGCGACTGCCTGGGCCGACCGATTGCTCGGTGAGGGCGGTATGTTCGCGTCCCTTGCTGGCTTTGGTGCTGGCTCAGACGCCAGTCTTTTTTTCGCCATAGCGCAGGCTAAACCCAAGGCAGCCCTGCGCCGTTTCGTCGCTGCCTTGGGACGCGAAGATGTAGAAAAGCGCCGAGAGTTCTCTGGCGATGCGCGTCGAACGGCTATATGTCGGCTTGAGCAGCTCGCCGTGCCCGCCGAAACCTTCTTCGAGGCCGCCCAGTGCCTGCTGCTGTTAGCTGAGGCCGAGAATGAAAACTGGTCGAACAATGCCACCGGCACTTTCATCTCGCTATTCAGCCTCGGTCATGGTCAGCTCGCCGCGTCTGAGATGTCGCCAATCGACAAGCTCGACTACCTAAGGCACCTGTTGCAGAGCCCTGTGTCGTTCTATAGGGAAATTGCTGTGCAAGCGCTGAGCAAAAGCCTCGATCCGTTCATGAGCAGGCAGGTTATCGACGAAGTCATTGGGCTAGAACGGCTGCCCGACCGTTGGATGCCGGAAACCTGGGAGCAGTTATATGACGCCTACGCCGCGCACGTGTCGCTGCTCACGGAGTCGGTTGATTACCTGCCTCCTGCCGAAGGCCACAAAGCGGCGATCGGGATATTGGATCACTTCCGCAGCCTCGTACTGATCGTGCCGATTGCCAAGTCGATCCTCGCGTTCATGCGACGGGCGGCCCAGGTGCATGAGCTGCGTGATAAGTGCATCGAAGCCATCGTGGCAACGCTGCATTACGAACGGAAGGAGTTGTCCGCGGAAGTTTCATCTGAGCTAGAAGCGCTACGTGTGGAGCTCATCGAATCCTCTTTTTCGACCAAGCTGCATCGGCACGCTGGCATGAAGCTGATCGAGGACCACTTCAGCGCGGATGGTGAGTACACGGATGGCGCGAAGCCGGAACTGGTCCAACTTGCTGCGGCTGCCGTTGGAGATCCAGCACTGCTGCTGCCAGAACTCTCCTGGCTCGTCACGGATGATGCCAAGAATGGATATGAGTTTGGCGTGTTGTTGGGGCGCATGGATGACCTAAAACTATGGACGTCAATCTTGCACGCCTGGACCCGGGCGACCGAAAAGCGGTCAGACTTCTTCGTCGGGGGATATCTGGCCGCTGTTCATGACAAGAACGCTTTGCTCTGGGAGGGGATGGTCGAGAGCTTGCTGTCGAACGACGAGACTCGCCACTTGACTTTGGGCGTCGTCTGGCGGTCTGGAATTAGCGATCGCATCGCCAAACTTTTGCTCAACCTAGCCCAGCAAGGTGAGATCGACCCGAGGGGTTTCAGGCTATTCATCTATGGCGGGGTGGTGAACCAGCTGCAGCTGACCGTCTTCGAAGGCGTCATTGACCTATTGCTCGGAATCGATGACCTCGTTGCGTCCGATGCAGCACTGGATTTGATCGACTCCAGGCTACGTGGGCATCCGGAGGAAGGTGTCCTGCTGTCTGGCCGGATTGAGCAGAGCCTTGGTGCGCCGGCCTTCATCGAGGGACAGGAGCGCCAAAGCTATAACAACATGCTGCAGTATCGCTGGAACGAAGTCGCGAACCGTCTGCTCGAACTGGATGCCGATGCTGCGGCACGCCTAGCTGTGCGCTTGCTCGAAAACTTCGACGGCCGCACCAATATCACTGCGGGCTACCGCCCGGAACCGCTCAAGTTCCTGTCAAACGTCGCACAAGCAATGCCTACCGCCATCTGGCCTGTTATTGCACGCCGTCTGGAGGCGCCAAGGGACCGGGGTACCTGGCATCTGCTGAATTGGTTCCGTGGGGGGAGCTCAGTCCGGGGTGAAGGTATGGCAGGTATCGACTCGCTGCCATCACCCATGGTGTTCGAATGGGTCGATGTCGCTCCTGCAGACCGTGCTTGGCTCCTCGCAGCGCATTGCCCGACCATCGTTAGCAGTCCTGGGGACACGCCGAGCTTCGCTCGCCAGTTGCTGGAGCGTTACGCGCATATCGAGCAGGTTCGGAGCAGTCTGCATGCCAATAGTTTTTCGGGGTCATGGAGCGGTCCCGCGAGTGAGTACTACCGCGGGAAACTTGAGAGGGCCGAGGCGCTACTGGCCATTGAGACTAACTCGAATGTACGGATGTGGCTAAAGGAACACCGAGAGCGGCTCCAGGCTCATGTCGAGCACGAGCTTGAGCAAGAGTTGCGAGAGAGTGAGTACTGAGTGCCGATTGGCGGCTCGGCCATATCGCCTAACGGGGTAGAACCCCAATCAAAGCAATAGAAACGGGTTGCTGATGGTTTGCAGTAGCTGCGGCGCCTAACCCCAGTAATCGAGCGTGGCTCACGCCACCGGGGGCCCCTAGGGAATCTGGAATCGCTGAGGGTAATTCGAGCCCCGACTTCGGACTACATACCAGCTTTTCCTGGGCAAGCCGTTTCCGGTTCCGGTTTGAAGCGAAACCCGCGCCATGACTGGATGCGCAGCACTAAACCAACCGGAAACGGTTGCCTCAGTAAGCTGCTATCAATCAGGCGCGTCATAAAGCAGCGATGTGCTGCGAGCGAAAAATAGCCACTGATCTCGCAATCCAAATATTGCAGATCCGCCTCGCTATCTCCGTCTGGCTAGCTAGAAAGTCGTTCATCGGAAGGGCTTTCTTCATCCAGGTCTTGCTCATCGGTCTTCTTTCGCTTTTTCCCTTGAAGAAGCGTACCGATGACGATGCCAACACCAGCCATGCAAAAGATGAGGTACATCCCAAAGTTGAAGGCGTGAAGCAGCACCGCGACGATCTCTCTGCGAGTGACTGGCTCAACAGAGTCCCTGAACGCCACAACGTGGAAGTAAGAGTTCCATGAAATCAGCGCCGGGCCCACGACGATCGCAACCAACAAGATTGGGCGAAGCCCTTTACGTGCCAACGTTAGGATCTTGCGCAGCGAGTCTTTAAGGTCAGTTCGCCCTTCTCGGCTAATCGCGAAGTAGGCAAGAAAAAGCGCGATCAACGAGCAGGCTGGTGTGATGTATTCCATGACAGTTCGCTCCATTTTCGATCGTCCGATAGTAATGCGACTGACGTTACTCAGCCACGTCAGCGTCAGCAGCCAGAAGGTGCGTTTTGGCGGGACCGGCTTTACAACTCTGTATTAGATACCCTACCCGTCGTCTCGATTACACTGGCTGAACAATTCCACGGAAAGGGAGCTTGATGATGCAATTGCACGAGGCAGAAGAAGTAATAGAGGTCCAGACTGCGCATGCTGCCAATCAGAAGCTGGCAGAGGGATGGATCTTGTTGGCTGTGACAGCGACGGGGCCAGGTGGAGATACCCGCCCTTGGTACGTATTGGGCAGGCGGAAAAAAGCGACGGCTAGCACCACGAATCTTCGTGTCTGATCGCGACCTAAAGCCGGGCTGGGCGCGCTGCGGCGTGCTTTCTACTGTGTAACGCGCGAAGGAATGTTCCTTGCCTATCAAGAGCGTCTACATCGATAACAACGTCTGGGATTTTTTGTTCGCACGCCAAATGGATCTTAGCGTCGAGCTACCGGCTGACAGGTATTGCCTCTGCATGACCCGGGAGGCGGAGTTTGAGATTCCTCCGATCCCCGAGGAGAAGGCCGACCTGAAGCAGTTCATTCAGGAGGCAATACGAAGCTGCGTCAGAACTGTTCCGTTCTTTGGCTTCTTTGACGAGAGTCTCCCAACAGATGAGCAGCGACATGGCGGTTTTGACCAAGGTCGTTTCGCGAGTCTTGAGGAGTTGGACTTTATCAACCAGCAGCGAACGACGATTGGAAGCCGGAAGAAAGAGAAGACGAAGCTGTACCCCAACGAGGCCGACGTCTCGGTAGCAGCAAGGTCGTTTGAATCAATTGTATTGACGCTTGACCGGAAGAAGGGGCCGATCAATTCCGCATACCAACAGGGCGGCCAGATTGTCTTTCTCACGGAGTTTGACGGGAGCGGGCTTTCCTTGATGGAGTACGTTGAGGCGAAGATTGTGAGGCGTCAGCCCTAGATCGTTGGCTCGACAGCTTGTTGAGGGCATCGATTCAGGTTGGCTAGGGTGCTTGCAGGTTTAGGGGTACAGATAGGGGTATAGTTAGCCGATAGTTAGAATTTATCCGCTAATTGCCTGGCTTATAGAGTGTTATTCGATTCCTCTTACCGGCACCAGCTTCAACAAAAAGCCCCGCTTTCGAGCGGGGCTTTTTGTTTTCCGATTCGAAGAAAAGTCAGGCGTAGCCGCTGGGGTTCTGGCTCTGCCAGTTCCAGGCGTCGCGGCACATGTCTTCGATGTCGCGGCTGGCGCTCCAGTGCAGTTCAGCGCCGGCCAGGGCCGGGTCGGCGTGGTAGCTGGCGATGTCCCCATCGCGGCGGGGCAGGAACTGGAAGGGCAGTTCGTGGCCGCAGGCCTTTTCGTAGGCTTGGATGATCTCCAGCACGCTGTAGCCGCGGCCGGTGCCAATGTTGAAGGTCTTTGCGCCGCTGGCGCCGTCCAGCCAGCGCAGGGCGCTGAGGTGGGCGTTGGCCAGATCGACGACGTGCAGGTAGTCACGCACGCCGGTGCCGTCCGGGGTGGGGTAGTCGTTGCCGAATACGCGAATGAACGGCTGCTTGCCGGTGGCGACCTGGGAGACGTAGGGCATCAGGTTGTTGGGGATGCCGTTGGGGTCTTCGCCGATGCGCCCGCTGGCGTGGGCACCCACTGGATTGAAGTAGCGCAGGATGGCCATGGTCCACTGCGGGTCGGCGTGGGCGATGTCGCGCAGGGCGATTTCCGCCATCAGCTTGGACTGGCCGTATGGGCTGGCCGGGCCGGTGGGGGCGTCCTCGCGGATCGGGCTTTCGGCCGCCAGGCCGTAGACCGTGGCGGAGGAGCTATAGATGAAGCGCTTCACGCCATGGCGCTGCATGACCTGGCAGAGCGTGACGGTGCCGGTGAAATTGATCTGGTAGTAGGCGATGGGATCGGCCACCGATTCGGCGACGGACTTGACGCCGGCAAGGTGGATCGCCGCGTCGATGCTGTACTCGCTGAACAACCGATCAAGGATGGCTTCGTCGCGGACGTCGCCCTTGACGAAGGGAATGCTCTGGCCGGTCAGCTGCTCGATGCGCTGCAGCGGGATGGGCGAGCTGTTGCTCAGGTTGTCGAGCACGACGGGCTGATACCCCTGCTCGATCAGTTCCAGACAGATGTGGGAGCCGATATAGCCGCAGCCCCCGGTCAGCAGAATCTTGCCCGCCATTGCGCCAGTGCCTCCTTTCGCCAGCTGTAGGAAAACGCCTGAGGGAATTCAGGCGCTTGGCTGAAAGCGTAGGCAATGGAGGACAGGCGCGCCTGTCAGGGTGATTACAGGCTCAGGCGCATCGACAGATCCAGCGCCTTGACGTCCTTGGTCAGGGTGCCGATGGAGATGTAGTCCACGCCGGTCTCGGCGATGGTGCGCAGGGTGCTTTCGGTGATGCCGCCCGAGGCCTCCAGCTTGGCGCGACCGGCAGTGAGGGCGACGGCGGTGCGCATGTCGTCCAGGCTCAGCTCGTCGAGCATGACGATATCGGCGCCGGCCTCCAGCGCCTGGCGCAGCTCGCCGAGGTCTTCCACTTCGATCTCCACCGGTTTGCCGGGGGCGATCTGCTGGGCCGCCGCGATGGCCTGGGCGATGCCCCCGCAGGCGGCGATATGGTTTTCCTTGATCAGGAAAGCGTCGTACAGGCCGATACGGTGGTTATGGCAGCCGCCGCAGGTGATCGCGTATTTCTGCGCCAGGCGCAGGCCGGGCAGGGTCTTTCGGGTGTCGAGCAGCTTCACGCCGGTGCCTTCCACCAGGTCGGCATAGTGCCGGGCGCGGGTGGCGGTGCCGGAGAGCAGCTGGAGGAAGTTCAGTGCGCTGCGCTCGCCGGTGAGCAGGGCGCGGGCCGGGCCTTCCAGGGTGAACAGGGTCTGGTCGGCGCTGACCTGCTCGCCGTCGCGAACCTGCCATTTCACCTGCACGCGCGGGTCGACCTGGCGGAATACCTCATCGACCCAGGCGGTGCCGGCGATGATGGCGTTCTCGCGGGTGATGATGCGGGCGCTGGCGTCGCGCTCGGCGGGGATCAGTTGGGCAGTGATGTCGCCGCTGCCGACGTCTTCGGCCAGTGCGGCGCGGACGTTGGCCTGGATTTCCCCGGAAAGCTCGGCGAGGGTGAGGTTCGGCATGGAAAGCTCCTGTTCGCAGTGGCGCGATTATACGGGCGACAGCGCGCGGCGTGCAGGGCGTGGTGTTTTTTGGACCGCCGTACAATCTGTCGGACGGACGGCGGGCGCTTCAGTGTGAATTTCTTCAAGAATGCGTGAAATGTCTCTTGGTTGTGTAAGAAGCTTCCCTATAATGACGTTGAACCTTTCCGCTTTTTGACGCCACTAAATTGACGTTACGGATGACGCTTCGATGACTGTTGGTGCCGCCAGACAGGTCTGACGGCAGGAGACTTGCGATGCAGAACGACGCGAACGTAGTGCCGCTGAACAAGTCGGCCACGGAACCCTCGCAGAATTCGTTCGCTGGACGCGTTCCGGCGGGGCTCGTCGCTGTCCGCGATAAGGTCGCCGTCCAACTGCGTCACGCCATGCAGGCCCTGTTCGACAACGCCGACGACACCCTGTTCGAGATGGCCGATCGCGCCGCCAACAACGCCGAACAGAGCGCCTACTTCGAAGCCATGCGCGACCTGCGTCTGAAGCGCAAGGGTATCGAGCGTGGCGTGCTGCAGAAAGTCTTCGAGAACTTCGCCAACCTGAATCAGTATGAGATCGGCCGCGCGCCGGCGCTGGATACGGTTTCCTACGAAAATCTCACCCTGGTGCAGAACGACGAACTGGAAGAGTCCGTCGCCCTGGATGCCATGGTCGCGAAGGTGATGAGCCGCGACGGCGTCGCCCTCACGCACCTCACCACCCGTTTCAATACCCTGGTCAGCAAGAAGGTCGAGGACAAGAACAACCCGCTGGGTCCGCGCCAGCTGTGCGAAGCCTTCCTCGATGCCTGCCGTGGCCTGGGCGTGGAGATCAAGGTCAAGCTGATCATCCTCAAGCTCTTCGAGAAGTACGTGCTGGCCGACGCCGAGCACCTGTATGCGGAAGCCAACCAGACGCTGATCGCGCTGGGCGTGCTGCCGGAGCTGAAATCCGTCCCGCTGCGCCGTCCGCCGCAACGCACCGTACCCAGCAGCCAGGGCGCCGCGCCGTCCTCTGCTGCCGCTGAAGCGGGCGAGCAGGGCGTCCCCGCTCAGTACATGGATGCCGACAGCCAGGCCGCCTTCGCTGCCTTGCGCGACCTGCTCTCGCAAGTGCGCGGCAGTGCCGCCCCGACGCGCTCCATGCCCGCCGATGCGGTGCCGATTTCCAGCAATGACCTGATGCGCCTGCTGTCCCACCTGCAGTCGCATCTGCCGGCGCAGAGCATCGACGAGATCGACGTGCGCCAGCACCTGGATCACCTGCTGACCCGCGTCAGCAGCAAGAGCGGCCGTTCCCGCGTGGTCGGCCAGGTGGACGAGGATGTCATCAACCTCGTCTCCATGCTCTTCGAATTCATTCTCGATGACCGCACCCTGCCGGATTCGCTCAAGGCCCTGATCGGCCGCATGCAGATCCCGATGCTCAAGGTCGCGGTGCTCGACAAGACCTTCTTCAGCCGTGGCAGCCACCCGGCGCGCCGCCTGCTCAACGAGATCGCCTCGGCCGCCCTGGGCTGGGCCGAGCAGTCCGACGGCCAGCGTGACCACCTGTACCAGAAGATCGAGCAGGTGGTGATGCGCCTGCTGAACGACTTCGTCGACGACCCGGCGATCTTCTCCGAGCTGCTCGACGAGTTCATCTCCTTCACCGGCGACGAGCGCCGCCGCAGCGACCTGCTGGAGCAACGCACCCGCGATGCCGAGGAGGGCCGCGCGCGCGCCGAACTGGCCCGTCAGGACGTGGAAGGCGTGCTCAATGAGCGCCTGCTGGGTCGCACCCTGCCCGAAGTGGTGGTGCGCCTGCTGCAGGAGGCCTGGAGCCAGGTCCTGCTGCTCACCTGCCTGAAGCACGGCACTCACTCCAGCGAGTGGGAAGCCGCGCTGGCGACCATGGACGACCTGATCTGGAGCGTCGAGCCCCACGAAGATCCGGACTCCCGTCTGCGCCTGCTGGAAATGGTCCCGCAACTGCTCAAGTCACTGCGCGAAGGCCTGGCTTCGGCCGCCTTCGATCCGTTCTCCACCGGCGAATTCTTCAGTCGCCTGGAAGGGCTGCATGTGCAGGCCTTCCAGCGCTACAAGCAGGTCGAGGAAGCGCCGCTGCTCGATCTGGAAGACGACCTGCCGCTGCTCGACGACCCGCTGGATGCACCGGCAGACGTCGCGCCTGCACCTGCACAGCCAGCCATGGTGGCTGTGGTCGAGGAGATCGTCCTCGCCTCGCCGGAACCGCCCCGCGCCGTAGAGCCCGAGGAGGCCTTTGCCGACGACGACGAGTCGCTGCGCAAGGTCGATGACCTGCGCGTCGGCAGCTGGGTGGAAATCCAGGAAGACGAAGAACACAAGCTGCGCTGCAAGCTGGCCGCGGTGATCCGCCCGAGCGGCCGCTACATCTTCGTCAACCGTACCGGCATGAAGGTGCTGGAAAAGACCCGCATGAGCCTGGCCGTCGAGTTCCGCCGCAACGCCGTGCGCCTGCTCGACGACGCGCTGCTGTTCGACCGTGCCCTGGAGTCGGTGATCGGCAACCTGCGCCGCCTGAAGAACGCCTGAGCCCGCTGGCCGCGTGCCAGCGAGTTCATTTCCCCCGTCGCCTGCTTTAGAGTGGGGCTCTGCCAAGGAGTCTCCATGCAGATCGACCCCGAATCCGGCTGGTGCCTCGATGCCCAGCGCTGCCCCTCGCCGAACTTCAACGCGCGCCCCGACGGCGAGGAAGTCTCGCTGCTGGTCATCCACAACATCAGCCTGCCGCCCGGCCAGTTCGGTACCTGCAAGGTGCAGGAGTTCTTCCAGAACCGCCTGGACGCCGATGAGCACCCGTACTTCGCCAGCATCTGCAGCCTGACCGTCTCGGCGCATTTCCTCATCGAGCGCGATGGCTCGCTGTTCCAGTTCGTTTCCTGCAACTCGCGCGCCTGGCATGCCGGCGTGTCGCGCTTCGACGGCCGGGAGAACTGCAACGACTTCTCCATCGGCATCGAGCTCGAAGGCACCGATAGCGAACCCTACAGCGAGCGGCAGTACGAGGTGCTGGCGCAACTGACGCGGCAATTGCGCAAGGTCTACCCGGCTATCACCCCGGAGCGCATCCAGGGCCACTGCGATATCGCCCCGCAGCGCAAGACCGACCCGGGCGAAGCGTTCGACTGGACGCGCTACTTTGCCGATATTGGCGCCGGCCTGAAGAAGGAGCCGACATGAGTTTCCTGGTGCTGTTGCTGGTCCTGCTGGTCGAGAAGTTCTCCGGTTGGCGTGCAAAGGTTCAGCGCGACGGCTGGTGGCTCGGCTGGCTGGATAGCGTGGGCGGCGTGAAGTCGCTGGTGGCGCAACCCTGGCTCGGCCTGCTGGTGGCGATCCTGCCGCCGCTGCTGTTGCTGGCGCTGCTGCTGACCCTGCTCGAACCGGTCGCCTACGGCCTGCTGGCGCTGCCGGTACAGTTGCTGGTGGTGGTCTGGTGCCTGGGGCGCGGCGACGTGCTGCGCGCCATCGGGCCGTTCCGCGATGCCTGGCGCCGCGAGGATGCCCAGGCCGCCTACCACGTCGCCGAGCGCGACCTGGGCGTGCAGGTGCAGGCCGATGGCGACGACGACCTGCTGGCCGTGGTGCAGGGCACCCTGGTGTGGGAGGCCTACCAGGCCTTTTTCGCCGTGATCTTCTGGTACGCGCTGCTCGGCCCGGTGGCTGCGCTGGCCTACCGCCTGCTCGCCATCGCCGCCGAGCAGGCGCGCCAACCGGAGCTGCGCGAACGCGCCGCGCAACTGCGGCATGCCTTCGACTGGTTGCCGTCGCGCGCGCTGGTGCTGAGTTTCGCCCTGGTGGGCAACTTCGTCGCGGTGACCCGCACCCTGTTGCATGACCTGCTGGCCTGGGACGTACCTGCCGCTCGTCTGCTGGCGCGCGCCGGCTACGTCGCCGAAGACTTCAACGAAGGCGGCCTGGGCGCCAAGGGTGTCGCCAGCCTGGATGCGCTGTGGCAACTGCTGGTGCGCTCTGCCGTGCTCTGGTACGCCATCTTCGCGATCTGGACGCTGCTGCTCTGAACCCGCGAATCGGGCCGGCGCCCGCCGGTCCGATGATGGCATTTTAACCTTAAGTTACAGAACTCCCCGCCGATATCAGGTACACATCGAAACCAAAGCGTGAGGTGACGGCCGCTGCATGACAGTGACCGGCCGGTGAGCGCTCGTGGCGACGGCCCGTCCAGGGGCGCGCCGTACCATCCCCGACAAGCGACATAACAATAACGGGAACAGGAGACGTCTTTCGTGAGGACCGTGCTCTATCCGGCCATCGCGCTGATGAACCGTCTGAGCTTCGGCATGAAGTTCAGCCTGATCAGTGTGCTGTTCTTTCTGCCGATGCTGATTACCAACTTCTACCTGGTGCGCGACTCCTACGGGCAGTTCGTCAGTACCCGTGCCGAGCTGGAGAGCCTGTCGCTGATCAGCGACGGCCTGAAGGTCCGCCGCCACCTCGAGTCCTACAACGACCTGTTGCAGATCAACGGGATTCTTGGTCAGTCCAGCAAGACCGCCGGCCTCGACTCGCGCATCAGCCAGTTGCACAAGGACCTGCAGGCGCAGATCGGTGGCCTGCAACCGGTCACCCAGGACGCCGAGCAGATCACCGAGTTCAACGCCAAGCGCGACGAACTGCTGGCCAGCCTGAAGGGCGTCGACGCCGAGGGCTCGCTGCAGAGCAAGGCGGCCATGGCCGCGCGCCTGCTCAGCGAAGTCCAGGTGTTCAACAAACTGCTGGTGTCCCAGGCCGGCCTGAGCCAGGACGACGCCCGCGACCTGCGTCAACTCGCCGAACTGATCACTTCCGGTACCCCCCAGGTCACCGAGACGCTCAGTCATGGCCGGACCATGGGTTCCGGCGCGCTGGGGCAGGGGTTCCTCAACTCCTCCACCAGCAGCAAGCTGGACGACCTGCTGCAGGACCTGGAAAAGCTCCACGCCGAGTACGGCCTCAAGCTGCAGGACGCCCTGGGCGCCAGCCCGGCCGCGCAGAGCGCGTTGTCCGCCGATGCCCAGGCCAGCCGTGAAACGATCAAGAGCATGGGCAAGCTGTTCGAGGACAAGGTCGTGATGGCCGATACCCTCGATACGCCCTGGTCCGAGTTCTATGAGCAGGTCAGCAAGGCGATGGAGCAGACCTACCGCCTCGACGACCAGGTGCTGCAGTTCGTCGATGGCGCCCTGCAGGCGCGCCTGGCCAGCAAGCAGCGGCAGATGGTGCTGCTGGTCGTCGCGCTGCTGGTGGTGTTCGTCTCCATCGTCTACCTCTACGGCGGCTTCTACGTCTCCACCCGCACCACCCTGAAGAGCCTGGGCAAGATGATGGAACGCGTCGCATCCGGCGACATGACCGTCAACTTCCAGGCCCAGAGTCGCGACGAGCTGGGTGAGCTGGGCGATGCCTTCAACCAGACCGTGTCGAAGATCCACGACCTGATCGAGCAGGTTGGCCGCACCGTCAGCGAAGTGGAGCGGCAGACCGTGCGCGTGGAGTCGGTTTCCGCCGAGAGCAACCAGGCGGTGGCCGGTCAGCGCAACCAGATCGAGCAGGTCGCGACGGCGATGAACCAGATGGCCGCGACCGCCCAGGAGGTCGCGCGTAGCGCCGCCGTGGCGGTGGGCAGCGCGCACAACGTGAATCAGGAAACCGCCAGCGGCCGCGCCCTGGTGGAGTCCCAGGTGGGCAGCATCCAGCGCCTGGCCGGCGAGATCGATGAATCGGTGGCGGTGATCAACCAGCTGGCCGCCGACAGCGCCTCCATCAGTCGCGTGCTGGATGTGATCAAGGGTGTCGCCGAACAGACCAACCTGCTGGCGCTCAACGCCGCCATCGAGGCCGCGCGCGCCGGAGAGCAGGGCAGGGGTTTCGCGGTCGTGGCCGACGAAGTACGCACCCTGGCCAAGCGCACCCAGCAGTCCACCGAAGAGATCGAGCAGATGATCGCGCGCCTGCAGAACGGCGTGGGCGCGGCGGTGAAGGCCATGGGCAGCAGTCACCAGACCGCCGACGGCACCGTCAGCCAGTCGGCCCAGGTGCAGCAGGCGCTGGAGAACATCCTCCAGGCGGTGGGCGCCATCGTCGACCAGAACCAGCAGATCGCCGCCGCCGCCGAGCAGCAGACCGCCGTGGCCCATGACATCGACCAGAACATCGTCGAGATCAACCAGGCCGGCGAACGCACCTCCGAAGGCGCCAGCGAGACCGAGCGCGCCAGCCGCGAACTGGCCGGGCAGGTGGTGGAACTCAAGCGACTGATCGGCGCGTTCCGCGTCTGATCCGAAAGATCCGGGGCGGACCTGGCGGTCCGCTTCGCAACGAGGTTTTCGCCAGCAGGCCGATGTCCGTGGGTCGCACGGATGCACCCCATCTCACGGGCATCGGTTTGTCGGTGAATCCGGGATTACTGTGATCGGTTTCGATCCCCCTGGTTGTTCACTCTGACGCGTCCCCTCACCCCAGCCCTCTCCCGGAGGGAGAGGGAGCCGTCGGTACCGGCTGATGCCATGGATTCATCCTGCGCTGAACGGTCCCCTCTCCCGCTTGCGGGAGAGGGTTAGGGTGAGGGGCTCTTGTTCTTGCAGGAGGGGACGGTTCAGCTCCAGCCGAACAACTCCATCGCATTGCGCGTGCTGGCACTGGCCAGCTCCTCCGGGCTGACGCCCTTCAACTCCGCCAGTGCCGCGCAGATATCTGGTAGGTGTTCCGGGCTGTTGCGCACGCCGGGGTACATCGACGGCGCCATGTCCGGCGAGTCGGTTTCCAGCACGATGGACTCCAGCGGAATCTCCGGCACCACCTTGCGCAGGCGGTTGGCCTGCGGCCAGGTCGGCGCGCCGCCCAGGCCCAGGCGGAAACCCAGCTTGAGGTATTCGCGGGCTTCCTCGCGGCTGCCGGCGAAGGCATGGATGATGCCCTGGCGCTTGGGCTTGTAGCGCTTGAGCGTGGCGATCATCGCTGCATGGGCGCGGCGTACGTGGAGCAGCACCGGCAGCTCGAAATCGATGGCGATGCGCAGCTGTTCCTCGAAGATGGCCTGCTGGCCATCGCGGTCGAGGTCTTCCAGGTAATAGTCCAGGCCGATCTCGCCCACCGCGCAGAGCTTCGGGTGCCCGGCCAGGCGCTGCAGCCACTCGCGCAGCGCCGTCAGATGTTCCGGCCGGTGCCGCGCCAGGTAGATCGGGTGCAGGCCAAGGGCGGCGTACAGGTCCGGCTCGTTGTCGACCAGCGCCCAGACGTCCTCCCAGTTCTCGCGGAATACCCCCAGCAGCACCTGTCGCTCCACACCCAGCTCGCGGCTGCGTTGCAGCACGGCGGCGCGGTCCTGCTCGAAGTCCGGGCAGTCGAGGTGGTTGTGGGTGTCGATCAGGCGCATCGGTTCACTCCGTGCGCAGCTTGAGGTTGCGCGGGATCGGGTGCACGCCGGGGGTGTAGCTGTTCTGTTCGATGGCGGCCAGCGCGAGGTCCAGCGCGCGCTCGGCGATCAGCGCGTGCTGCTGGGAAATGGCGTTGACCTTCAGTGGCACGAAGTCCAGCAGCTGGGTATCGCCGAAGGTGGCGATGCGCAGGTCCGCCGGCCAGCCGCTGGGCAGCGCCTGGAGCACGTCGAAGACGCCTTCGAGCAGCACGTAGGAGGTGGTGATCAGCGCGTCGGGCAACTGTCCCTGGCTGGCCAGCAGCTCTTCCATCAGAAGGCGGCCGCAGGGGCGGCTGAAGGTCTCGCCGTGCTCGATCAGCACCTGGCCCCGGTAGTCGCGCAGGGCGCTGCGGAACCCTGCGGCGCGTTCCTGGGAAATGATCAGCTCCGGTCGTGCGCCGAGCAGGGCGATGCTGCGCGGCGCCGGCTTGAGCAGGCTGGCGGTGAGGCGCTGGCTGGCGTCGCGGTCGTCGCTCACCACCGAGCAGAAGCGTTGCGGGTCGAGCTGGCGGTCCACTGCGATGATCGGCACGCCGTCGGCCTGCAGGCGCGCGTGGCTGTCGTCCACGCTGGGCAGGCAGCTGGCGACTATCAGTGCGTCGCAACGTCGCGCGCGGAACAGGTTGAGCACCTGGCGCTCGGTGTCCGGTTCGTCGTCGGAGCAGGCGATCAGCAATTGGTAGCCGCGCGCGCGCGCGCCTTGCTCGAGCAGCTTGGCGAGCTTGGCGTAGCTGGGGTTTTCCAGGTCCGGCAGGACGAAGCCCAGGGTGCGGGTCTGCCCGCGGCGCAGGCTGGCGGCCTGCTGGTCCGGGTGGTAGCCGTGCTCCTCGATCACCGCGCGCACGCGCTCCACCGTGGCGGCGCTGATGCGGCGCTGGACGGCCTTGCCATTGATCACATAGCTGGCGGTGGTGACCGAAACACCTGCCAGGCGGGCGATATCACTGAGTTTCAACGCGGGATGCTGCCGACAATTGGGGGCTTCAAGGATCACGCATTATCGAGTAACGTGCCAGTCTCAATAGGTGAAACGATTCAGCATTGCGCACGCAGTATTGCCTGAACCCTGTTCCTGCGCCGCAACCTCTAAGCTGATCACCGTACAAGCGGATAACCGCCCCAGCGCCAGCGCGTGCGAACGCCGGTGAGGAGACAAGCGATGCTCGAATTCAACGCGCAGCAGGTCCGCATGGGCCAGCGCGCTGCCGACAAGCAGGCCGCCCTGGCCCTGCTCGGCTCCGCCCTCGAGGACGACGGCCTGGTCGCTCCGGGTTACTTCGCCGGGATGCAGGCTCGCGAGGTGCAGGGCTCTACCTACCTCGGGCAGGGCATCGCCATCCCCCACGGCACTCCGGAAACGCGCCACCTGGTGCAGCGTACCGGCGTGCGCCTGATGCACTTTCCCGAGGGCGTACATTGGGGCGACGGGCAGACCGTACACCTGGCCATCGCCATTGCCGCCAAGTCCGACGAACACCTGCGCCTGCTGCAACTGCTCACCCGTGCGCTGGGTGACGGCGAAGTGGGCGCGGCGTTGCGTGCAGCGCAGAAGCCCGAAGACCTGCTGCAGTTGCTGCAAGGTGGAGCGCCGCAGCCGCTGCTGTTCGACGAGCATCTGGTCGGGCTCGGCGTCGCCGCCGAGGATTTCGACGAACTGGCGCTGGTCGGCGCCCGCCGTCTGAAGAAGGCCGGCTGCGTCGTCCCCGGCTTCGCCGCCGCGCTGCATGATCAGGAAGCCCTGCCGCTGGGCGCCGGGCTCTGGTGGCAGGACAGCGAACAATGCGTCACGCGTCCCGGCCTCGTTTTCGTCACTCCGACGCGCGAGCTGAGCCACGCCGGCCAGCCTGTGCGCGGTCTGTTCTGCCTGGCCCGCCAGGGCAACTCTCATGAAGCGGTGTTCGCGCGCCTGTGCGATCTGCTGGTGGATGGCCGTGCCGACGAATTGGCGAGTGCCACTTCCGTTCGCGCGGTGCTGGAGGCCCTGGGCGGCGAATTGCCGGTGGACTGGCCGAGCATCCGCGTGCCGCTGGCAAACCCCCATGGTCTTCACGCGCGCCCAGCGCAGGTTCTGATGTTGCTGGCGCGGGAATTCAGCGGGGAAATCCGTGTGCGCATCGCCGAGGGCGACAGCGCCCCGGTGTCGATCCGCAGCCTGAGCAAACTGCTCAGCCTCGGCGCGCGACGCGGGCAGATGCTGGAGTTCTTTGCCGAACCGGAGATCGCCGAAGCCGCGCTGGTTGCTGTCCGTACGGCAGTGGAGCAGGGCCTGGGCGAAGAGGTCGAACCGCTACCGGAAACACTCGAACTGATCGTCGAAAGCATTCAGCTGGACGAGCAGGAATTGCAGGCCGTGCGGGCTCCCGAAGCGGGTGCGCAGCTCCAGGCCATCCCCGCATCGCCGGGCATTGCCCACGGGCCGGCCTACGTGCAGGTCGCCCGGGCCTTCGAATTCGCCGCGCGCGGAGAGGCGGCGGAGGTCGAACGCCAGCGCCTGGACGAGGCGCGCACGGCCATCAGCCGGGAGATCGAAATCCTCGTGGAACGCAGCCAAGTCAAGGCGATCCGCGACATCTTCGTCACCCACCAGGCCCTGCTGGATGACCCCGAACTGCTCGACGAGGTGCAGGCGCGCCTGGTCGAAGGCGCCAGCGCCGAAGCGGCCTGGAGCCAGGTGATCGAGCGTGTGGCCGGCGAGCAGGAGGCCCTGCGCGACGCGTTGCTGGCCGAACGTGCGGCGGACCTGCGCGACGTCGGTCGGCGAGTGCTGGCGCGCCTGTGCGGCGCCGAGAGCGCGGTTGAGCCCAGCGAGCCCTACATCCTGGTGATGGATGAAGTCGGCCCGTCAGACGTGGCGAGGCTCGATCCGGAGCGCGTGGCTGGTATCGTCACCGCGCGCGGCGGTGCGACTTCGCACAGCGCGATCATCGCTCGCGCGCTGGGCATTCCCGCATTGGTGGGCGCCGGGGCAAGCGTGCTGGCGCTGGAATCCGGCACCGCCTTGCTGTTGGATGGCGAGAAGGGCGAGCTGACGATTGCGCCGGACACACAGACGCTACACGCCGCCGAAGCTCAGCGTGACCTGCGCCAGCGCCGCGCCGAGCAAGCCGAGGCGCGCCGTCATGAGCCGGCAGTCACCCGCGACGGCCATGCCGTGGAAGTCTGTGCAAACCTCGGCGATACCGCCGGCGCGGCGAAAGCCGTCGAGCTGGGTGCGGAAGGCGTGGGCCTGTTGCGCACCGAATTCGTCTTCATGGACAACCCCCAGGCGCCGGACCAGGCGACCCAGGAACTCGAATACCGTCGCGTCCTCGACGCCCTCGAAGGCCGCCCGCTGGTGGCGCGCACCCTCGATGTGGGCGGCGACAAGCCACTGCCTTACTGGCCGATCCCCGAGGAAACCAACCCCTACCTGGGCATCCGTGGCGTGCGCCTCACGCTGCAGCGCCCGCAGATTTTCCGCACCCAGCTGCGCGCCCTACTCACCGCCGCCGCCGGCCGCCCGCTGCGCATCATGTTCCCCATGGTCGGGCAGGTGGATGAGTGGCGCCAGGCCCGCGACCTCACCCTCGAACTCTGCGCGGAGCTGGGCGGCGAACACGACCTGCAGCTCGG
The DNA here is from genome assembly GCF_040017195.2 of Pseudomonas sp. LABIM340. Classification (NCBI taxonomy): domain Bacteria; kingdom Pseudomonadati; phylum Pseudomonadota; class Gammaproteobacteria; order Pseudomonadales; family Pseudomonadaceae; genus Pseudomonas; species Pseudomonas sp. LABIM340. Next base: position 1,059,450 of record NZ_CM200227.1, read on the forward strand.
CATCATGGTCGAGGTGCCGTCGGCTGCGCTGCTGGCGCCGGTGCTGGCGCGCGAGGTGGACTTCTTCAGCGTCGGCACCAATGACCTGACCCAGTACGCATTGGCCATCGACCGTGGCCACCCGAGCCTGTCTGCCCAGGCTGACGGCCTGCACCCGGCCGTGCTGCAACTGATCGACATGACCGTCCGCGCCGCCCATGCCAACGGCAAGTGGGTAGGCGTGTGCGGCGAACTGGCCGCCGACCCGCTGGCCGTGCCATTGCTGGTTGGATTGGGAGTGGACGAGCTGAGCGTCTCGGCGCGCAGCATTCCCCTGGTGAAGGCGCGGGTCCGCGAACTGGACCTGCCGACTTCCCGCGAGCTGGCGCAAGCCGCCCTGACCCTGTGCTCGGCGGCGGACGTTCGCCAGAGTGTCGCCCTCGCGCTGCCGGAGGTGCACTGATGGCCCGCATCCTCACCCTGACCCTGAACCCCGCGCTGGACCTCACCGTGCGCCTGCCGCAGCTGGAGCCCGGCGAGGTGAACCGCAGCGAATCGGTGCTCAGCCAGGCCGCTGGCAAAGGTGTGAACGTCGCCCAGGTGCTGGCCGACCTTGGGCATTCCCTGACCGTCGCCGGCTTCCTCGGTGCGGACAACGCGCAGCCGTTCGAAGCTCTCTTTCGCCGTCGCGGTTTCATCGACGCTTTCGTCCGTGTGCCGGGCGAAACCCGCAGCAATATCAAGCTCGCCGAAGGTACCGGGCGCATCACCGATATCAACGGGCCCGGCCCCGAGGTGGGTGAGGCGCAGCAGGACGCGCTGCTGGATCGCCTCGACCTGATCGCCGCCGACTTCGAGATCGCCGTGGTTGCCGGCAGCCTGCCGCGCGGCGTCGCCCCCCAGTGGCTGCGCGAGCTGTTGCTGCGGCTGCAGGGGCATGGCCTGAAGGTCGCCTTCGATTGCAGCGGCGCAGCCTTGCGCGCGGGTATTGAGGCCTCGCCCTGGCTGATCAAACCCAACGACCAGGAGCTGGGCGAGGCCTGTGGACAAGTCGCCGGCAGCGCCGAGGAACTGACTGCTCAGGTCGAATCGCTGCGCGCTCGCGGGATCGAGCAGGTGGTGCTTTCCCAGGGCGCCGAGGGCGTGCGCTGGTTCAGCCCGCAGGGCGTCTGGCAGGCGGTGCCGCCGCAGGTGGAAGTGGCCAGCACGGTGGGTGCCGGCGATTCCCTGCTCGCCGGCATGATCCATGGCCTGCTCGCCGGCTGGCCGGCCGAGCGCGTGTTGCGCCAGGCAACGGCGGTGGCCGCGCTGGCGGTCACCCAGTTCCAGTTCGGCATCGGCGATGTGCAGCGGCTCAAGCGCATCGAAGACGCGGTGCAGGTTCAGGCGCTGGCCTGAGCGATAGAACAACAAGAGGTATGACGATGAACCTTGCCCTGATCACGGCCTGCCCCAACGGCCAGATTTCCAGCGTGCTCAGCGCTCGCCTGCTGCGGGCGGCGGCCGAGCGCCTGGGCTGGTCGGTGTGTGTCGAGCAATGCGACCCGCAGCATCCGGAGCGCCAGTTGAGCGAAGGCCAGATCGCCGCGGCCGACTGGGTGCTGGTGGTCAGTACGCAGCCGCTGGAGCTTTCGCGTTTCGCCGGCAAACGCCTGGTCCAGGCCCGGCCTGCCGAGGCGCTGGCCGAGCCCGCCAGCTTCCTGCAGCGAGCGCAGGAAGAGGCGCAGGTCTGGCAGCCCGGTGAGCCTTCGAGCGTACCGCTCGCAGTGGAGCGCGCGGCGAAAGTCGTTGCGGTGACCGCCTGCCCGACGGGAGTGGCGCACACCTTCATGGCGGCAGAGGCGCTGCAACAGACGGCGCACCAAATGGGCATCGAGTTGCGGGTGGAAACCCAGGGCTCGGTGGGCGCGCGGAACCCGCTGACCGCGGAAGAGATCGCGGCCGCCGATGTGGTGCTGCTGGCGGCGGACATCGAGGTCAATCCCGAGCGTTTCGCCGGCAAGCGCATCTTCCGTTGTGGTACGGGCGTGGCGCTGAAGCAGCCGCAGGCGACCCTCGAGCGCGCGTTGAAGGAAGCGACGGTGGAGTCCGCTTCATCTGCCGGCAGCAGTGCGGCGCCAACCAAGAATGAAGCGCGCGGGGTCTACAAGCACCTGCTCACCGGCGTGTCCTTCATGCTGCCGATGGTGGTGGCCGGCGGCCTCTTGATCGCGCTGTCCTTCGTCTTCGGCATCGAGGCCTTCAAGCAGCAGGGCACCCTGGCGGCGGCGCTGATGCAGATCGGCGGCGACGCGGCGTTCAAGCTGATGGTGCCGATGCTCGCGGGCTATATCGCCTGGTCCATCGCCGACCGTCCTGGCCTGGCGCCGGGGATGATCGGCGGGCTGCTGGCGAGCACGCTGGGCGCGGGCTTCCTCGGCGGCATAGTCGCCGGCCTGCTGGCCGGCTATTCGGCGCGGGCGATTGCCCAGTGGATTCCGTTGCCAGCCAGCGTCGCGGCGCTCAAGCCGATCCTGATCATTCCCTTGCTGGCCAGCCTGTTCACCGGGTTGGTGATGATCTACGTGGTGGGTTCGCCGGTGGCGGCGATGATGCGTTCGCTCACCGATTTCCTCGCCGGCATGGGCACCACCAATGCCATCCTGCTCGGCCTGCTGCTGGGCGGGATGATGTGTGTGGACCTCGGTGGGCCGATCAACAAGGCGGCCTATGCGTTTTCGGTCGGGCTGCTGGCTTCGCAGAGCTATGCGCCGATGGCGGCGGTCATGGCGGGCGGCATGGTCCCGCCCATCGGCATGGGTATCGCCACGCTGCTGGCGCGGCGCAAGTTCGCCCAGAGCGAACGCGAGGCCGGCAAGGCTGCGCTGGTGCTGGGGCTGTGCTTCATCTCCGAGGGGGCGATTCCCTTTGCCGCGAAGGACCCGCTGCGGGTGATCCCGGCGAGCATCGCCGGAGGTGCGCTGACCGGCGCGCTGTCGATGCTGTTCGGCTGCAAGCTGCTGGCGCCCCATGGCGGGTTGTTCGTGCTGCTGATCCCCAACGCGATGAACCACGCGTTGCTCTACCTGCTGGCGATTGCCGCGGGCAGCGTGGTGACCGGGGTGCTTTATGCGCTGCTCAAGCGCGGCGAGGCGGCGCCGATGATGGTGATGGGACAGGTGTAACGGAGCTTGCACTGACGCAGGAGCGGACAAAGTCCGCTCCTGCGGGTTCAGCTTCGGTCAGGCGCTGCGTCGGTGACGTTGCTCGACGACCTGCGCCGGCACCGGCAGGCGGTGCGAGTCGCCACGGCCCATGGGGAAGTACTCGAAGCCGTAGCGCGCTACGCGCTCGGGGTCGAACAGGTTTCGGCCGTCGAAGATCACCGGGGTCTTCAGGCGGCTGGCCACCAGCTCGAAATCCGGTGCCTTGAACTGCCGCCACTCGGTGCAGATCACCAAAGCATCGGCGCTGCCCAGGGTGGCTTCCGGCGTGCCCATCAGGGTCAGGCGTTCATCGTGGCCGTACAGGCGCTGCGCTTCAGGCATGGCTTCGGGGTCGAAGGCGCGGACCTTGGCGCCGGCTTCCCACAGGGCTTCCATCAGGGTGCGGCTGGGGGCGTCGCGCATGTCGTCGGTGTTGGGCTTGAACGACAGGCCCCAGAGCGCGAAGGTGCGGCCCTTGAGCTTGCCGCCGTAGTAGCTGCGGATGCGCTCGAACAGCTTGCTCTTCTGCCGCTGGTTCACCGCCTCCACGGCGCGCAGCAGGTCGCTGGAGCAGTGGGCTTCCTCGGCGCTCTGGATCAGGGCCTGGACGTCCTTGGGGAAGCAAGAGCCGCCGTAGCCGCAGCCAGGGTAGATGAAGTGGTAGCCGATGCGCGGGTCGGCGCCCATGCCCTGGCGCACTGCCTCGATGTCGGCGCCCAGGTGCTCGGCCAGCTCGGCGATCTGGTTGATGAAGCTGATCTTGGTGGCGAGCATGCAGTTGGCGGCGTACTTGGTCAGTTCCGCACTGCGCAGGTTCATGGTCAGGATGCGGTCGTGGTTGCGGTTGAACGGCTCGTAGATCTCGCGCATGACGTCCAGCACCTCGGCGCTTTCGCAGCCGATGACGATGCGGTCGGGTTTGCGGCAGTCGGCCAGCGCTGAGCCTTCCTTGAGGAACTCGGGATTGGAGACGATTTCGAAGTCCAGGCTGCGGCCTTCTTCGGCGAGCACCGCCAGCACCTTGGTCTTGACGCGGTCGCCAGTGCCCACCGGCACGGTGGACTTCTCCACGATGATCACCGGCTGGGTGCGGTTGCGGGCAATGCCTTCGGCCACCGCCAGCACGGCGCGCAGGTCGGCGGAGCCATCGGGCAGCGGCGGGGTGCCGACCGCGATGAACTGCACGCGGCCATGGCCGGCGGCCTCGGCGACGTCGCTGGTGAAACGCAGGCGCCCGGCTTCCAGGTTGTCCTTCACCAGCTCGGCGAGGCCCGGTTCGAAGATGCTGATCTGGCCGCGCTTGAGCTTGGCGATCTTGTCTTCGTCGATGTCCATGCATAGGACGTCGTGGCCCACTTCGGCCATGACTGCGGCCTGCACCAGGCCCACATAACCGATTCCGAATACGCTGATTTTCATGTTGTGCTCTCCCGGATAGGGACTCGAAGCGGGATTGGGGTCAGTCGAACTGCGCGTGCTCGGAGCGAGCGTCGCTGGGTTTGATGACGGTTGTTCTGTCAGGGCGGCGTGGCGCGTTGATCGCGATCACACCGGCGATCACCAGGGCGACGCCCAGGGTGCGCGGCAGGCTCAGGGGCTCGCCGAAGCCCGGCAGCACGGCGGCGCCGAGGTAGACGAACGCATAGCTCAGGCTCAGCAGCGAATAGGCGCGGCTCAGCGGCAGGTGTTTGAGGGCGAGCAGCCAGCAGAGCATCGACAGCGCGTAGGCCAGTACCGCGCCGGCCAGCGCCAGCAGGGCGGCGAGGTCCAGTTGCGCGAGGTCGAACGGCCAGTGCGTGGGCAGGCGCGTCATGCTCCAGCGCATGCCCAGCTGCGCACCGCTCACCAGCAGCACGCTGCCCAGGGCGAAGGCGATGCCGCGCTTCACGAGTGCATCCCCAGCAGGGCGACGCCGCCGACGATCAGTGCGACGCCGAACCAGTGGCGTGCATCGATGCGCTCGCCGAACAGGCGGCTCGCCAGGAGCGTCACCAGCACGAAGTTCAGGCTCAGCATGGGATAGGCGACGCCCACTTCCAGGCGCTGCAGGACCAGTAGCCAGAGCAGCAGGCCGAACCCCAGGCAGGCTACGGCCAACAGCAGCCAGGGCGAGAAGAGCTTCGCCGCCATGCTCGAAGGAGTATCGCGCCAGTTTTCCACGGCGAGCTTCTGCGCCAGCTGGCCCAGGCAGGTGAGCAGGCAGACGCCGGCCAGCAGCAGGGCGGTCATGGCGTGGCCTGCGGAATCAGCAGGACCACCAGGTGGTTCTGCCGGTAGCTGATGGCGTCGCTGGGCAGCATGGCCAGTTCGGCTTCATCGCTGGCGCTGTTGACCCGCATGATCACGCCGATGGAGCCCTCGGCGCGGGCGCGTTCGATCCAGGCGTGGATGCCGTCTAGGGCGATGCTGCGGCCCTGACCCTCGGGATAGCCCAGGCCGAACTTCAGCTCGCCTTCGGTGTTGAACAGCGTGATGTCGCTGCGCTGGGTGCGCCAGGCGAGGGCGGTTGCCGCGCCGAGGTCATTGCTCAGCAGGCTGCGGGCGCTCTTGAGCTGGTCCAGGTGCTCGGCGATGAACTGGTCGGGCATCTTGCTGTTGACCATCTTGTTCGGCATCGCATTGGGTACCAGCGCCACCAGCAGCCAGGCCGCGAAGGCCGGTGCCGCCCAGTAGCGATTGGGTCGCAGCAGCTGCAGCAGGCCGGCCAGCAGCCAGACTACGCAGACCAGGGCGACCATCAGCACGCTGGGCAGTTCGTCGTGGTACTGCGGGTGGCGGGCCTGCATGAACAGCAGGCCCGCCAGGGCGCTGCTGCCCAGCAGCAGGTTGAGCGCGCCGTTGAGTTTCAGCGCGATCAGCTTGCGTTGCTGCAGCGCACGGCCGATGGCGTCGGCCATCAACAGGGCGAGCGGGGCGAAGCAGGGCATGATGTAGGTCGGCAGCTTGCCCTTGGCCAGGCTGAAGAACAGGAAGGGCATGACGAACCACAGCAGCAGGAATACCAGCCTGGAGTCACGCCAGCCCTGCAGGCCATTGCGCAGCGCCGGGAAGATCAGCACCGCCCAGGGCAGCGCGCTGGCGAACAGCAATGGCACGAAGAACCAGATCGGCCGACCGTGCTGCGCGTCCTCGCCGGCGAAGCGGCGGATGTGCTCGTGCCAGAAGAAGAAGTCCCAGAAGTCCTGTTCGCGGGCGTGGATCAGCAGCACCCAGGGCGCGGCGACCAGTACGGCGACCAGCACCGCCAGGGGCCCGTAGCGCAGCAGTTCGCCGGAGCGCTTCTGCAGCAGGGCATAGGGCAGGCCGATGAGCACCGGCAAGAGGAAGGCGAGGAAGCCTTTGGTCATGAAGCCGAAGGCGCAGGCGGCGCCCAGCAGACTCCAGGCGGCGAAGCGTCCGCGCGTGGTTCTGGCGTCGAAGGCGAACCACAGGGCGCCGAGGCTGAGATTCACGCAGAAGGTGAACTGCGGGTCGAGGTTGGCGTAGCCGGCTTGGCCTGCGATCAGCCCGAAGCTCAGGTAGAGCAGGCCCGCAGCCCAGGTGCGGCGCGGGTCATTCCACAACCGGCGGGCGACCAGGATGACCAGCAGGGTGCTCAGTGCGGTGACCAGCGCCGAGCCGAAACGCACGCCGAACAGGTTCTGCCCGAACACGGCCTGGCTGGCGGCGGTCAGCCAGTAGCCGCCAGTGGGCTTCTCGAAGTAGCGCAGGCCGAGCAGGTGCGGGGAAATCCAGTCGCCAGTCTGCAGCATGGACTGGCTGATCTGCGCGTTGCGCGACTCGTCGGGAATCCACAGCCCGTGGAAGGCCATCGGCAGCAGGATGCACAGTACGAAGGCGGCTAGCAGGGACGGGTAGGCCAGGCGCTTCATGCGTGCTGCACCCCCAGCCAGCCTTCGCGGCCGGCCAGTTCGCCGCGCACGAGACTGGCGACGGGCAGGGTGGTCGGGTCGTCCGGCAGCAGCCGGCCCAGCGGAACGAAGCGGATGCCGCCGGCCCGTGCCTGGGCCAGCAAGCGGCGGAAGTCGTGGGCCATGAGAATGCCCTCGACCTCGGCGTGAATGGTGTACACGTTCAAGGCGTCCATGTCGAAACGGGAAAGGATGTAGTCATTGAAGGCGGACGGCGCCACCTGCGGGCCGACGACTTCGTCGAAGGTAGGCATGTCCACCGGGATCTGCGGGGTGCCGGCGCGACCATCGGCCAGGCGCGGACGGAACAGTGAGCGGCCGCGGCAATCACTGTTGTAGCGAAAGCCGAAGCGCTCCTTGGCTTCCACGGTGCGCTCGTCGGCGCGCCAGCCGGCCACCGCCGAGCACTCCACCGGGTTGCCGAGGATGTCGGCGAGGGTGTCCACGCCCCGGCGGATCTGTTGCTCCAGTTGCTGCGCGCTCCAGCGGCCGGCGTTGGCCTGCCAGCTGTGGTGGTCCCAGGCATGCAGGCCGACTTCGTGGCCGGCGTCCTGGGCGCGTCGCATCAGGTGGCCCAGGTCGCGGCCGATCGGCTTGCCCGGCCAGGCGGTGCCGGCCAGGAGGATGTCCCAGCCGTAGAGGCCGGCGGCGTTGGAGCGCAGCATCTTCCACAGGAACTGCGGGCGGATCAGGCGCCACAGGTGCCGGCCCATGTTGTCGGGGCCGACGCTGAAGAAGAAAGTCGCCTTGACGTCGGTTTCCTCGAGCATGTCCAGCAACCGGGGCACGCCATCACGGGTGCCACGGTAGGTGTCGACGTCGATGCGCAGTCCCGCTCTCATCAGGCGATGCTTTTCTTCAGCGGGAAGGCATGAGGTAGACCGCCGGAGCGTTCGGCCAGGGCTTCGCGGAGGAAGAAGTCCAGGGTCTTGCCGATGGTGGCCGACAGCTCCACGCTCGGCTGCCAGTCCAGCAGGCGACGGGCGTTCTCGATGCTCGGCTTGCGGTGCGACACGTCCTGGTAGCCGTCGCCGTAGAAGCTGCGGCTTTCCACTTCGCGGAAGCCGGCGAAGGGTGGGAACTGGTCGCGCAGCGGGTGGGCCTCGAACTGGCGCAGCAGTTCTTCGCCCAGCTGGCGGATGCTGGCTTCGTTGTCCGGGTTGCCGATGTTGACGATCTGCCCGTCGCAGCGGCCGCCTTCGTTGTCGATGATGCGCGCCAGCGCTTCGATGCCGTCATCCACGTCGGTGAAGCAGCGCTTCTGCTCGCCGCCGTCGACCAGGCGGATCGGGGTGCCTTCCACGAGGTGCAGGATCAGCTGGGTAATGGCGCGGGAGCTGCCGATTCGCGCGGAGTCCAGGCGGTCCAGGCGCGGGCCCATCCAGTTGAACGGACGGAACAGGCTGAACTTCAGCCCCTTCTGGCCGTAGGCCCAGATGACGCGGTCGAGCAGTTGCTTGGAGACCGAGTAGATCCAGCGCTGTTTGTTGATCGGGCCGACGATGAGGTTGGAGGTGTCCTCGTCGAAGTTGGCGTCGGTGCACATGCCGTACACCTCGGAGGTGGACGGGAAGATCACGCGCTTGTTGTATTTGACGCAGTAGCGGACCAGCTTGAGGTTTTCCTCGAAGTCCAGCTCGAACACGCGCAGCGGGTTGCGGGTGTATTCGATCGGCGTGGCGATGGCCACCAGCGGCAGGACCACGTCGCACTTCTTGATGTGGTACTCGATCCACTCGGTGTGGATGCTGATGTCGCCTTCGACGAAGTGGAAGTCCGGGTTGCCCTTCAGGCGCTCGATGGCGTCGGAGCCGATATCCAGGCCGTAGACCTCGTAGTTGCCGTCACGCAGCAGGCGCTCGGAGAGGTGGTTGCCGATGAAGCCGTTGACGCCGAGGATCAGCACGCGGGTCTTGCGCTTGGGCTTGCCGAGTGCGCCATGCAGGCGCGAGCCGTCCACCAGGCCCATCTCGCGGGCCAGTTGCGGGCCGGCGAGGAACAGGCCGCTGTCATTCTGCTGGCCGGAGAGGATTTCCAGCGAGTCTTCGCCGCAGGCGATGCGCAGGGGATCGACCGAGAGCACCGAGCCGGGCGCCATGCCGTTGTTTCCGGCTGCAACGCGCGAGCTCCAGACGATCAGCTTGCGATCGCCCACCGGAGCGAAGGCGCCGGGGTAGGGCTGGGTGACGGCGCGGACCAGGTTGTGCAGTTCGCGGGCCGGGCGTTTCCAGTCGAGCTGGCCGTCCGCCGGGGTACGGCGACCGAAGTAGCTGGCACGGGATTCGTCCTGGGCGACTTCCTGCAGCTCACCGCGCGCCAGGCGCGGCAGGGAGGCGGCGAGCAGTTCGCGGGCGGCTTCGCGCAGCTTGCCGTGCAGCACCAGGGCGGTGTCGTCGGCGCCGATGGCGACGCTCTGCTGGGCAAGGATGCCACCGGCATCGGCGCGCTTGACCATGCGGTGCAGGGTCACGCCGGTCTCGGTCTCGCCGTTGACCAGCGCCCAGTTGGCCGGGGCGCGGCCACGGTAGCGCGGCAGCAGCGAGCCATGCAGGTTGTAGGCGCCCCTGGTGGCGCAGGCCAGCAGAGCTTCGCTGAGCAGGTGGCGGTAGTAGAAGGAGAAGATGTACTGCGGCTGCAGCTCACGGATGCGCGCGACCCACAGCGGGTGGTTGACGTCTTCCGGGGCGTGCACCGGGATGCCCAGGCGAGCGCAAAGCTGCGCTACGGAGCCATAGAAGCGGTTCTCCTTGGGATCGTCGGCGTGGGTGAAGACGGCGTCGATCTGGTAACCGGCGGCGAGCAGCGCTTCGATGCCGGCGCAGCCGAAGTCGTGGTAGGCGAAGACGATGGTCTGCTGGGTCATGGCTGGATGGACTCGAAAGAAGGGGAAGAAGTGGTGATCTGGGCGCGCGGCGTCTCGGTGCGGACGATGCGCTCGATGAAGAAACGGGGGCGGGCGCGCACGTCGTTGTACATGCGCCCCAGGTACTCGCCGAGCAGACCCATGCCGACCAGCTGCACACCGGTGAACATGAACAGCACGGCGAACAGCACGAACACCCCGTGGCCGGCCCAGGCGGCACCGAACAGCAGGCGCAGCACCAGCAGCATCAGGGCGAAGGCGAAGCCGGCCACCGCCATGCCGCCGCCGACGAAGGACAGCAGGCGCAGCGGCGAGGTGGTCATGCAGGTGACCAGGTCGAACATCAGGTTGATCAGGCGCAGGAAGTCGTACTTCGACTCGCCGTGCTCGCGCTCGGCGTGGGCGACGAGGATCTCGCTGGTGTGGCGGGCGAAGCTGTTGGCCAGGATCGGGATGAAGGTGCTGCGCTCGCGGCAGGCGAGCATCGCCTTGACGATGCTCGAGCGATAAGCGCGCAGCATGCAGCCGTAGTCGTTCATCGCCACGCCGGTGGAGCGCTGCACGGCGAGGTTGATCAGTTTCGACGGCCAGCGGCGCAGGGCGGAGTCCTGGCGTTGCTGGCGCACGCTGCCGACCACGTCGTAGCCCTTGGCGGCTTCGGCCACCAGGCGCGGGATTTCTTCAGGTGGGTTCTGCAGGTCGGCGTCGAGGGTGATCACCAGGTCGCCCTGGCACTGCTCGAAACCGGCCATGATCGCGGCGTGCTGGCCGTAGTTGCGGTTGAGGATCACCGCCACCACATGGCTGCCCGGCGCCTGCGCGGCTTCCTGCAGCAGGTCGGCGGAGCTGTCGCGGCTGCCGTCGTCGATCAGTACGATCTCGTAGTCGCGGCCCAGCTGTTCGCAGGCGGCGGTGGTGCGGCGCAGCAGCTCGGGCAGGCTGGCCTCTTCGTTGTACACCGGGATGACGATGGACACGCGATGGATCGGATAGGGTTTCACGGTGGCGTTACCGAAGCAGGGTTTCGATGGCGTCGACCACACGGTCCTGGTCGGCCTGGGTCATGTCGGGGAACAGCGGGATGGAGACGATCCGCGAGGAGTTCCACTCGGTGTTGGGCAGTTGCACGCGCGGGTAGCGCTGGCGGTAGTAGCTGTGCAGGTGGCTGCCGATGAAGTGGATGCCGCTGCCGATGCCGCGCTGCTGCAGGCCCTGCATGAAGGCGTCGCGGTCGATGCCGCAGCGCTCCTGGTCGATGCGCAGGACATACAGGTGCCAGGCGTGATGTTGCGGGTAGTCCGGCACCACCAGCGGTTGCACGGGCAGGTGCGCCAGGCGCTCGGCGTAGCCAGCGGCCAGCTCGGCGCGGCGGGCGTTGATCGCTTCGAGCTTGGGCAACTGGACCAGGGCAATGGCGGCGTTGATGTCGGTGAGGTTGTACTTGAAGCCCGGCTCCACCACCTGCGCCTGCGGCTTGCGGCCGTGGGTCAGGCGGTCGTAGGCGTCGACGCCCAGGCCGTGGAACTTCAGGGTGCGCACGCGGTTGGCCAGGACTTCGTCATCGGTGACGAACATGGCGCCCTCGGCGCAGGTGAGGTTCTTGATCGCGTGGAAGGAGAAGATCGCGGTGCCGTGCTGGCCCACCGGGCGGCCCCGGTAGAAGGTGCCGGCGGCGTGGGCGGCGTCCTCGATCACGGGGATGCCGTGGCGCAGGGCGAGCTCGTCGATCGGGTCCATGTCGCACGCCGCGCCGGCGTAGTGCACCGGGATGATGGCGCGGGTACGCGGGGTGATCGCGGCCTCGATGCGGGCGGCGTCGGTCATCAGGGTGTCACGGTCGACATCGACGAACACCGGGGTGGCGCCCAGCAGGCTGATCATGTTGACGGTGGAGACCCAGGTCTGCGACGGGGTGATCACCTCGTCGCCCGGGCCGATGCCCAGGGCCAGCAGCGCCAGGTGCATGCCGCCGGTAGCGGAGGACAGCGCGACGGCGTGGCGGCAGCCGATCGACTGGGCAAAGCGTTGCTCCAGTTCGGCGTTCTTCGGCCCGGTGGTGATCCAGCCCGAGCGCAGCACTTCATTGACTGCCTGGATCTCCTCCTCGCCGATGCTAGGGCGGGAGAAGGGGAGGAAGGGCATTTCCATGTGGGTTTCCAACGGCCGTAGCGGCTCTGTTTCAAGATGTGTAAACGCTACGGGGACGATCGTTAAGAAGCCGTTAAGTGGATGTCGTGATTCCGTTCGTCGGTCGAGTCTGCGACATGGGACATCCGAAGATAGGAAGGGCGGTGAGTGAACGGTCTGAAAACGACATGGCTGATGTCGGAAAACGCTGTTGAACACTCGTTCATCCTTGGCTATGGTGGCCCAACGCTCCTGCGGACCTTTCTGCAGGACATTCCGTCATTCGGATGAGGCCCTTGCATGCGTTATTCGTCGCTTGTGGACAGGATGGTCGGACCCGGCGTCGCTGCCTGGGACATTCACTACGCCGCCATTGCCGCCCAGCGAGCCGGCCGCGACGTGATAGTGCTCAGCGTCGGCGACCCCGATTTCGCAACCCCGGACTTCATCACCGATGCCGCCGTTTCCGCGTTGCGCGACGGCGACACCCATTACAGTGACGTGGCCGGCAAGCCCGCACTGCGCCAGGCGATCGCGGCATTGCATGAGCGGCGTTTCGGCCAGAAGGCAGGGCCTGAAAACGTCATCGTCGTCGCCGGTGCTCAAAACGGCCTGTTTGCCGCCGCGATGTGCCTGCTGGAGAAGGGCGACGAGGTCATCACCTTCGACCCGGTCTACGTCACTTACGAAGCCACGCTGAAAGCCACCGGCGCCGTGCTGGTCGGGGTACCGACCCGTCCGGAAAACGGCTTCCGCCCGCTGGCCACCGATATCGCCGCAGCGATCACCCCGCGCACGAAGGCGATCTTCCTCGCCAACCCGAGCAACCCGACCGGCGTCGTGCTGGACCGCGACGAGCTGCTGGCCATTGCCGCGCTGGCGGAGACTCACGACCTCTGGGTGGTGGTCGACGAGGTCTACGAGGGCCTGACCTTCGAGCGTGAGCACCAGAGCTTTGCCGCGCTACCCGGCATGGCCGAGCGCACCCTGAGCATCGGCAGCCTGTCGAAATCCCACGCCATGACCGGCTGGCGCGCTGGCTGGATAGTCGCCAACCCGACGCTGGTCGGGCACCTGGAAAACCTCGCGCTGAACATGTTCTACGGCCTGCCGGGCTTCGTGCAGGAAGCCGCCCTCGCGGCGGTGGAGCGTCACGACGAGGTAGTCACGACAATGCGCGAGATCTACCGCCGCCGCCGAGATCTGGTGGTCGCCGCGCTGAGCGATTGCCCACGGGTGAAGGTGCTGTCGCCCGAGGCCGGCATGTTCGTCATGGTCGATGTGCGCGACACCGGCCTCAGCTCGCTGGACTTCTCCTGGCAGCTGTTCCATGCCACTGGCGTCTCGGTGCTCGACGCAGCGGCCTTCGGCCCGCAGGCGGAGGGCTTCGTGCGGCTGTCCTTTGGCCTGAGCGACGAGAGCATGGCGGAGGCCTGTGCGCGGATCATTCGCTTCGTCGAATCCCTTCCGGCGAAGGCCAATTCCGTAGGAGCGGACTCCGTCCGTGATGTGGCCCGTGCCGAGGCGGGTCGCGGGCATGGCCCGCTCCTGCAGGAGCCGCAAGCGCAGTCCAGACCGGTGATCGAAGTGCGCGATATCCACAAGCGCTTCGGCGACTTCGAGGTGCTCAAGGGCGTGTCGCTGTCGGCGCGCGAGGGTGAGGTGATCTCGCTGATCGGCGCCAGCGGCTCGGGCAAGAGCACCCTGCTGCGCTGCATCAACATGCTGGAGATTCCCAACCAGGGCTCGGTCACCGTCAACGGCGAGACCATCGGCCTGACCCAGAACCGCCACGGCGAGCCGATGGTGGCCGACCAGAAGCAGCTCACCCGCATCCGCTCGCAGCTGGGTATGGTGTTCCAGAGCTTCAACCTGTGGCCGCACCGCACCGTGCTGGAGAACCTGATCGAGGCGCCGACCTTCGTCCTCCACGAGAGCAAGGCCGAGGCCCGCGAGCGCGCCGAGGCGCTGCTGGAGCGCGTCGGCCTGGCCGAGAAGCGCCACGAGTACCCGGCCTTCCTTTCCGGCGGCCAGCAGCAGCGCGTGGCCATTGCCCGCGCGCTGGCCGTGCGGCCGAAAGTGATGCTGTTCGACGAGCCGACCTCGGCGCTGGACCCGGAGCTGGTGGGCGAAGTGCTGAAGGTGATCCGCTCGCTGGCGGAGGAAGGGAGGACCATGATCCTGGTCACCCACGAGATGGCTTTCGCCCGCGACGTGTCCAGCCATGTGGCGTTCCTCCACAAAGGCCTGATCGAGGAAGAAGGCACCGCCGAGGAGGTTTTCTCGCGGCCGCGCAGCGAGCGCTGCCGGCAGTTCGTCAACGCGCACCAGAATCGCTGACCGATGCCGCGCTGTCGGCGCATCGATGAGCGTGACCCAACACTAAGTAAAACAATGCAGGGGATCACGATGAACAAGAAAGGTCTGTGCAATCTGATGGTGGGTGCGGCGATGCTGGTGGCCGGCGTGGCGAGTGCCCAGGCCGAGACGATCCGTTTCGCCCTGGCCGCCGAACCCTACCCGCCGTTCTCGCAGAAGCAGCCCGATGGCAGCTGGGTCGGCTTCGAGCCGGACCTTATCCACAAGGTCTGCGCCGAGATGAAAGCCACCTGCGAGATCGACGAGGTGGCCTGGGACGGCATCATCCCGGCGCTGCTGGCGAAGAAGATCGACGTGATCTTCAACTCCCTGTCGATCACCGATGAGCGCGAGAAGCAGATCGCCTTCAGCCGCCCCTACTACGACACCCCGGTGGCCGTCGCCGCGCCCCAGGCGGTGGACGTGCAGATCAGCCCCGAGGGCCTGAAGGGCAAGACCATCGGCGTGCAGATCTCCACCGTCAGCTCCAACTACCTCAAGCAGTACTACGAGAAGATCGCCGACGTGCGCTACTACGACACCCAGGACTCGGTGAACGCCGACCTGGTGGCCGGGCGCATCGACCTGATGATGGCCGACGGCATCGCCGTGGCGTCCTTCGTCAAGTCGCCGGATGCCCAGGCGGCCGGCATCGTCAACAAGGGGGAAGTGAAGTACGACCCGCTGTTCGGCCGCGGCGTCGGTGCCGGCATGCGCAAGGGCGATACCGAACTGAAGGCGAAGATGGACGAGGCCATCGGCAAGCTGCTCGCCAGCGATGACTACAAGGCGCTGTCGGACAAGTACTTCGGCATGAGCGTCGCGCCCAAGCAGTGATCCCGGCGTGAGCCGAACCCGTGCCCGCTGCGGGCACGGGGACGACCCTGAGCCTCCCACCCTGGAGACGGCCATGCAAAGCATCTTCGACCTGATCGGCTTCGGCCCAACCGGCTGGGGCCCGGCCCTGCTCAAGGGGCTGCTGGTCACCCTGCAGATTTCAGTCGGCGCCTTTCTCGTCGGCCTGCTGATCGGCCTGGCCGCGGCGAGCGCCAAGATCGGCGGACCGCGCCCGCTGGCGATGCTCGCGCGCGGCTATACCACGCTGTGCCGGGCGGTGCCGGAGCTGCTGCTGATCCTGCTGCTGTTCTACGTCGGCTCCATGGGCTTGAACCAGTTCTTCGAGTGGCTCGGCTACGGCCAGGTGAAGCTCAACGGCATGATGGTGGCCATCGTCGTGCTCGGCCTGGTGCAGGGCGCCTACGCCTCGGAAATCTTCCGTGGTGCCATCCAGTCGATTCCCTATGGCCAGATCGAAGCGGCGCGCGCCTACGGCATGCACGGCTTCGGCCTGTTCCGCCGGGTGACCCTGCCGATGATGGCGCCCAACGCGCTGGCCGGCATGGCCAACCTGTGGGTCAACCTGATCAAGGACAGTGCGCTGATCAGCGTGGTGGGCACCAACGAGCTGCTCTACACCGCCAAGCAGGCCGCCGGCTCGACCCGTCACTACCTGACCTTCTACCTCACCGCGGCGGCGCTGTATTACGTGCTCACCGTGCTTTCCAACCTGTTCGCGGGCTACCTGGAGCGGCGCTTCCGCCGCTGGATTCCGGCGGTCTGAACGAGGCGCGGCGATGAACGAACACTGGCTATTCGTCTACGGGGCCCTGCTGCTCAAGGGCCTGGGCACCACCCTGGTGATCCTGCTGATTTCCGCGACGCTGGGCTTCGTGCTGGCGCTGGGTGTGGCGCTGGCGCGGATGTCGCGCAACTTCCTGGTCTCGCGCCTCGCGCTGGCGTACACCAGCGTGATTCGCGGCACGCCGCTGCTGGTGCAGATCTACATCTTCTACTACGGCCTGGGCAGCCTGTTCGCGCAGTTCCCGCTGATCCGCGGCAGCTTCCTCTGGCCGTACCTGCGCGATGGCTTCTGGTACATCGTGATCGCGCTGATCCTCTCGGTCGGCGCCTACGTCGGCGAGGTGGTGCGCGGCGGCCTGAAGGCCGTGCCGCGTGGCGAGCTGGAAGCCGCTTCGGCGTTCGGCATGAACCGCACGCTGGTGCTCTACCGCGTGTGGCTGCCGCGGGCGATTCGCCTGCTGCTGCCGACGCTGGCGGGGGAGAGCGTGATGCTGCTCAAGTCCACCGCGCTGGCTTCCACCATTGCCGTGGTCGACCTGCTCGGCGCCGCCAACGTGGTGCGTGCGCAGACCTTCCAGATCTATGAGCCGCTGCTGCTGGTGGCGGCGATCTATGTCTGCCTGACCTTCATCATCGAAGCGCTGTTTGCCGTGCTGGAGCGCGCCACGCCGGTTCGCCGCGAGCAGAAGACGACGCAGCGTTCATGGCTGGGCAAGCGAAGGCCGCGTACGGCCGTGTGAGCGATTACGCGTAGGCGCCGCGGCGGAGTCCCTCCACCCAGCAACGGCTGAGTTCGAGGCCGTCGGCGGCGCTGAAGGTCGAGGGATTCAGACACCACTCCAGCCACAGTCCGTCGAGCATGGCGGAGAGGCCGATGGCGGCGAGGCGCGGGCGCGCCACGCTGAAACCCTCGGCGCTGGCGAGTTCGCTGATGAGTTTTTCCAGGATCGCGAGGTAGCTGTGGTAGCCGCGCTCGTGCGCCTCGTTCACCGGTGGCGAGTGGCGGATCAGGCTCCAGAACACCACCCAGGGGCTGAGCAGGTCGGGGTCCAGCACCTGGGGTGAGAAGGAGCCGGTGAGGAAGGCTTCCATGCGCACGGCCGGGTCGTGGCCGACTGCGTCGACCTGCTGGTAGAGCGCCTGGGTGACCTCGCTGGCGAGGGTTTCGTAGGCCTGGGCGACCAGGGCGTCGATGCTGCCGAAATGGTGGTTCACCAGGCCCACTGCGACGCCGGCTTCCTTGGCGATGCGGCGCACCGAGATACCCGCATGGCCATCGGCGACCAGGCACTTGAGGCAGGCGCGGACCAGGTGGTCGCGGCGTTCCTCGGAGGTGGCGCGCTGGGCTTTCTGGCGGGGGATATCCAAGGGCGGGCGTCCTGTTAGCGTGGTGCCGGTACGCGGCGAACGGGTTCGATACTAGGAGGCGCTGGCGAAGATTTCCATGGGCTTTTCGGACAGACACAGGACAGAGGAGGCAGTGCAAATGATCGAGGACGTATCCTTCAGCGTACCCGGTGATTCCGGTGCCGAGCTGCGCGTGCGCGCCTGGCGTATCGATGGCGGCAGGCCGGGGCCGAAGGTGCACCTGCAGGCTGGCGTGCATGCCGATGAAATCGCCGGGATGCTGGTGCTGCACGAGCTGCTGCCACGCCTGCGCGATGCCGCCGAACGCGGTGTGCTCAATGGCAGTGTGACGGTGGTGCCGCAGGCCAATCCCTTCGGCATTGCGCAGTTCCGCCAGGGACGGATTCTCGGTCGCAACCACGACGCGACCTCGCGCAATTTCAATCGTGGCTTCATTGCCTCGGCGGCCGCCAGCGGCACGCTGGATAACCTCACGCTGTGGCAGAAGCGCGTGGCCGAACTGGCCGCACCGGCGGACATCGTTCTCGACCTGCACACCGACGATGAGGCGCTGCAGTATGTCTACATCCACGAGTGCTTCTGGCCTGCCGCGCAGGACCTCGCCGCCGCGCTCCGCGCGGAGCTGGCGATCATCTGGGAAGGCGATGGCGACGGCGCGTTCGAGGAGGTGGTGATCGCCCCGTGGCTGGCCGAACAGCGCTTCGCCGGACGCCTGGTGGCAACCGTCGAACTGCGCGGCCAGGGCGACGTCAGCGATGCGCTGGCACAGCAGGATGTCGATGGTCTCTACCGCTTCCTCGGCGCCCGTGGCGTGGTCACCGACGCCGGGCCGTTGCCGGAGTGGAAGGGCGTCGCCACGCCCATGGGGTTCATGGAAACCGTGTTCGCCCCCGCGGCCGGCGTGCTGGTCTTCGAGCGGGAACTGGGCGAGTGGATCGAGGCGGGCGAGCGCTTCGGCCGCATCGTCTCCCGCCCCGGCGACGCCAGCAGCGAGCACATCCTGCGCGCACCACAGAGCGGGCTGCTTGCCACACGCTATCGCGACCGGCTGATCCCGCAGGGCGCCATCGCCGCCAAGCTGACCGGCAGTGCGACTTCCAGCACCTGGCGTTCCGGTGCGCTCGATCCGTGAGTGGCTGTCGCGTGCGTCCTGCGGGATGGCACGCCGTTCCCTGTAGGAGCGCCCCATGGACGCGATCGCGGGCATGGCCCGCTCCTACAGGGTACCCGGTGCGAGCACGGCACGGGCACGGACGTGTCCAGGTGAATGCAGTGGTTCCAGCCGGCGGCACCAATGAAAACGCCCGCACAAGGCGGGCGTTTTCGTGAGCGGCGAACTCAGTGGTGTTCGCGGGTGGCGCGGAAGGTGATGTCCGGCCAGCGCTCTTCCATCAGGCTCAGGTTCACGCGGGTCGGGGCCAGGTAGGTGAGGTGGCCGCCGCCGTCCACGGACAGGTTCTCGAAGGCCTTGTCCTTGAACTCCTTGAGCTTCTTCTCGTCCTTGCACTCGATCCAGCGCGCGGACCAGACGTTGATCTGCTCGTAGGCGCACTCGACCTTGTATTCCTCTTTCAGGCGGCTGGCGACGACGTCGAACTGCAGCACGCCGACGGCGCCGAGGATGATGTCGTTGTTGCGCTCGGGGAAGAACACCTGGGTGGCGCCTTCCTCGGCCAGTTCCTGCAGGCCCTGGCGCAGTTGCTTGGACTTGAGCGGGTCCTTCAGGCGCACGCGGCGGAACAGTTCCGGGGCGAAGTGCGGGATGCCGGTGAAGCCCAGCGCCTCGCCTTCGGTGAAGGTGTCGCCGATCTGGATGGTGCCGTGGTTGTGCAGGCCGATGATGTCGCCGGCGAAGGCCTCTTCCAGCTGCTCACGCTCGCTGGAGAAGAAGGTCAGCGCGTCGGCGATCTTCACGTCCTTGCCCAGGCGCACGTGGCGCATCTTCATGCCCTTCTCGTACTTGCCCGAGCAGATGCGCATGAAGGCGATGCGGTCGCGGTGCTTGGGGTCCATGTTCGCCTGGATCTTGAACACGAAGCCGGAGAACTTCTCCTCGGTCGGCGCCACGGTGCGTTCGTGGGCGCCACGCTCCAGCGGTTGCGGGGCCCAGTCGACGATGCAGTCGAGCACCTGGTCGACACCGAAGTTGCCCAGCGCGGTACCGAAGAACACCGGGGTCATCTCGCCCTTGAGGAAGGCGTCCTTGTCGAACTCGTGGCAGGCGCCCTGCACCAGTTCCAGCTCTTCGAGGAAGTTGTCGTAGAGGTCGCCCAGGTGCGCGCGTGCTTCGTCCGAGTCAAGCTTGTCGATGACCTTGGTCTCGATGCGCTCGTGGCCGTGGCCCGGCACGTAGACGATGATCTTGTCCTGGGCGAGGTGATACACGCCCTTGAAGTCGCGGTAGCAACCGATCGGCCAGGTGATCGGCGCGGCCTTGATCTTCAGTACCGCTTCGATTTCGTCGAGCAGCTCGATCGGGTCGCGGATGTCGCGGTCGAGTTTGTTGATGAAGCTGACGATGGGCGTGTCGCGCAGGCGGCAGACTTCCATCAGGGCGATGGTACGCGGCTCGACGCCCTTGCCGCCGTCGAGGACCATCAGTGCCGAGTCCACCGCGGTCAGGGTGCGGTAGGTGTCTTCGGAGAAGTCTTCGTGGCCGGGGGTGTCGAGCAGGTTGATCATGTGCTCGCGGTAGGGGAACTGCATCACCGAGGTGGTGATGGAGATGCCGCGTTGCTTCTCCATCTCCATCCAGTCGGAGGTGGCGTGGCGGTCGGACTTGCGCGACTTCACGGTACCGGCGACGGCAATCGCCTTGCCCATCAGCAGGAGCTTCTCGGTAATGGTGGTCTTACCGGCGTCGGGGTGGGAAATGATCGCGAACGTGCGGCGCTTCGCGACTTCGGCGGCTTGGATGCTCATGGATGGGTGCCTGGTCGATTCGGTGAAGACGGGCGGCGAGCGGCCCGAAAAACGCGGGATTATAGCCTGATTCGAGGCGTCGCCGGCAGACCCGGCGACGCAAGGCTCAAGGCCCCTGGAGAGCGCCGTCAGTGGTGGCTGTCGGCGGCGGGCTCGGCGCCCTTGTAGATGCGCCGCACCAGCGGGCCGATGGACAGGCCCTGGAGCAGGATCGACACCAGCACCACCACGTAGGTCAGGCTGAGGATCAGGTCGCGCTGCTCGCCCAGCGGCAGGGACAGCGCCAGGGCTACCGAGACGCCACCGCGCAGGCCGCCCCAGACGAGGATGCGGATGGTGCCGGCAGGTACCTGGCGGCGGCCGTTTTCCCGCTGGCGCAGCACGAGGATGGCCGGGGCCACGGTGAGCAGGCGGGAGATCAGCACCGCGCCGCCGAGGACGAAGGCGGCGACCACGTGCAGCCAGTTGAACGGCAGCAGGAGCAGCTCCAGGCCGATCAGGGCGAACAGCAGGGCGTTGAGGATCTCGTCGATCAGCTCCCAGAATTTGTCGATGTAGCGCCGCGTCTCGTCGGACATGGCGTACTGCCGCGCCTGGTTGCCGATGATCAGGCCGGCCACCACCATGGCGATCGGCGCCGACACGTGCAGGCGCGCAGCCAGCGCCGCGCCGCCGATCACCAGGGCCAGGGTGAGCATGACTTCCACCTGGTACTGGTCGATACCGCGCATCATCAGGAACACCCCGTAGCCCAGCGCCGCGCCGAACAGGATGCCGCCAATGGCCTCCTGCACGAACAGCCAGGCGATGGTGGAGGCGGTGGGTGTCTCGCCGGCCAGCAGGATGCCCAGCAGGATGGTGAAGACCACCACGGCGGTGCCGTCGTTGAACAGCGATTCGCCGACGATGGTGGTGGCCAGCGGCTTGGGCGCACCGGCGGACCTGAGGATGCCCAGCACCGCGATGGGGTCGGTGGGCGAGATCAGCGCGCCGAACAGCAGGCAGTAGATGAAGTCCACGTGCCAGCCGAAGAGGGCGAAGGTGTAGTAGGCCAGGTAGCCGATCACGGTGGTGGCGATCAGCACCCCAAAGGTGGCCAGCAGGCCGATGGGCCACTTGTAGTTGCGCAGGTCGGCGAGGTTCACGTGCAGCGCGCCGGCGAACAGCAGGGCGGGCAGGAACCAGGTCATCAGCACGTCGGAGAAGTCGATGCGGCTGATGATCTGCTGCATCTCGACTTCCAGGACCGGGTAGCCGAGCAGCGACATGCCCTGGGCGATGAAGGAGAACACCAGGGCGGTGGCCATGACGCCGATGGTCGGCGGCAGGCGGACGAAGCGGTAGTTGACGTAGGTGAGCAGGGTGGTCAGCGCGATGAACGCCGCAGCCAGATCAAGCATGGTGATGGATCTCCGTGGTAGGCAAGACGCCGGCCCCGAGTGACCTATCCATGGGTCGGGGGCACGCGAAAGGAACCCGATGATAACCGCTGAGCGAAACCGCGTGCGTCTTCGCCGGGCGCATTCGGCGTTGGGCAAGCGGTGAGGGGCGATGGTTCAGCCGGATCGGCGGTTTTTTTGAAAATAATTTTGTCGCCCGCAGGCCCCGGACCATGGGGACTGACGCCGATTTCGCCTGCGCGCGATGGCACAAAGATGGCAATTTTATTGAACGTAAGCGCACGGACGGGGGTCCACCCCTTCGCGACGGCAATCCGTAAAGGCTTCTGCAAGTGCTTGATTCCCGTCGCGTTTAATCGCGGTCCCAACTAGCTTTCTGGACGGGATCGAGCGTCAAGTGAGCGTGGCGATGCCAGTCGCCGCGCACCCGAAGGGAGTCCCCCAACCATGGTGAAGTCCACCACGGGCAAGGCCCTGTTCGGCGTCTGCTTTGCAGTCGTTGTGCTGGCCCTGCTGATCCACTGGATCACCCCTGCCACCTTGTGGCAGTACCGCGAAGACCTGCTGTTCTACCTGCAGGCACACCTGTTCCTGGTGTTCGTGTCCATGCTGGCCGCCGTCGCGGTCGGTATCCCCGCCGGTATCCTGCTCAGCCGGCCCGCCCTGCAGGGGCAGGCCGAACGCCTGATGCAGGTGTTCAACGTCGGCAACACCATCCCGCCGCTGGCTGTACTGGCCATTGCCCTGGCGATAGTCGGGATCGGCAACGGCCCGGCGATCCTCGCCCTGTTCCTCGCATCCTTGCTGCCCATCGTGCGCAACACCTACGAAGGCCTGCGCGCCGTGCCGGCCTCGCTCAAGGAAGCGGCCACCGGTATCGGCATGACCCCGCGCCAGGTGCTGCTGCGTGTCGAGCTGCCCAATGCCGTTCCGCTGATCATGGGTGGCGTGCGCATCGCCCTGGCGCTGAACGTCGGTTCCGCCCCGCTGGCCTTCCTGATCGGCGCCAACAGCCTGGGCAGCCTGATCTTCCCCGGCATCGCCCTGGACGACCAGTCCAAGCTGCTGCTCGGCGCCGTGTGCACCGCGCTGCTGGCGCTGGTGCTCGATGGCCTGGTGGTACTGTTCAGCCGCAGCGTGCTGGAGCGGGGGCTGACGCAATGAAAGCTCTCGACTTCAAAGGATCGGGTATGAAACGACTGCTCGGCGCCCTGGGCCTGCTGCTCGCCGTCGCTACCGGGACGGCGCACGCAGCCGATGTGATCCGCATCGGCGGCAAGCCGTTCACCGAACAGCGCATCCTCACCGCCATCACCGCGCAGTACCTGCAGAGCAAGGGCTACGACGTGAAGGTCACCAACGGCCTGGGCAGCACCCTGGCGCGCAGCGCCCAGCAGAGCGGACAGCTGGATCTGGTCTGGGAGTACACCGGCTCGTCGCTGATCGTCTACAACAAGGTCAAGGACAAGCTGGACGCCCAGCAGTCCCTGGCCAAGGTCCGCGAGCTGGACGGCAAGAAGGGCCTGGTCTGGCCCAAGCCGGCGCCGTTCAACAACACCTATGCGCTGGCGATGCCCGAGGAGCAGGCCGAGCAACTCGGTGTGCGCACCCTCAGCGACCTGGCGCGGGTGATGAAGGAGCAGGGCGCGAAGCAGACCCACCTGTTCGCCATGGACCCGGAATTCGCCGGGCGTCCCGATGGCCTCGGGCCGATGAGCGAGCTGTACGGCTTCCACTTCACCCGCGACGACGTGCGGCAGATGGATGCCGGGCTGGTCTACACCGCGTTGAAGAACCGCCAGGTGTTCGTCGGTCTCGTCTACACCACCGATGGCCGCCTGAAGGACTTCAAGCTGCGCGTGCTGGAAGACGACAAGCACTTCTTCCCCTTCTACAACGCCGCGCCGGTGCTGCGCGCCGATACGCTGGAAAAGCACCCGGAGCTGAAGACCCTGTTCGAGCCCATCTCCGACCTGCTCGACGACAAGACCATGCAGGCGCTCAACGCCCAGGTCGACATCGAACAGGAGCCGCCGCAGCGCGTGGCGCAGAAGTTCCTGCGCGAGCACAAGTTGCTGGGCGACAAGGCCCAGTCCACCAATGACCAGCCCGCCGGGGAGGAGAACTGACATGGACTTCATGACCGTGATTTCCCGCCTGGACTGGACCCAGGTCGGGCAACTGACGCTGCAGCACCTGATGCTGGTGTCCATCGCCGTGGGCCTGGCGATCATCGTCGGCGTGCCGCTGGGCGTGCTGATGACGCGCTTCCGCTGGCTCGCCGGGCCGCTGCAGGGCGCCGCCACCGTGGTGCTGACCATCCCGTCCATCGCGCTGTTCGGCCTGATGCTGCCGCTCTACTCGAAGATCGGCCAGGGCCTCGGCCCGCTGCCGGCGATCACCGCGGTGTTCCTCTATTCGCTGCTGCCGATCCTGCGCAACACCTACCTCGCGCTGACCAATGTCGAACCCGGCATCCGCGAAGCCGGCAAGGGCATCGGCATGACCTTCTGGCAGCGCCTGCGGATGGTCGACATCCCCATCGCCGTGCCGGTGATCCTCGCCGGCGTGCGTACCGCCGTGGTGATGAACATCGGCGTGATGACCATCGCCGCGGTGATCGGCGCCGGTGGCCTGGGCGTCCTCATCCTCAATTCCATCAGCCAATCCAACATGCCCATGCTGGTGGTCGGCGCCGTGCTGGTGAGCCTCTTGGCCATCGCCGCCGACCTGCTGCTGCAATGGCTGCAGCGTGCGCTCACCCCGAAGGGCCTGCGCCCGCAGACAGGAGACTGAACATGATCGAACTCGACCAACTGACCAAGACCTTCACGCTCAAGGACGGCAAGGAATTCCGTGCCGTCGACAAGGTCAGCCTGACTGTGGAGAAGGGCGAGATCTGCGTGTTCCTCGGCCCCTCCGGCTGCGGCAAGACCACCACGCTGAAGATGATCAACCGGATCATCCAGCCCACCTCCGGGCGTGTGCTGATCGACGGCCAGGACACCGCCGAACTGGACGAGGTGACCCTGCGCCGGCAGATCGGCTACGTGATCCAGCAGATCGGCCTGTTCCCCAACATGACCATCGAGGAAAACATCATGGTCGTGCCGCGCCTGCTCGGCTGGGACAAGCAGAAGTGCAAGGAGAAGGCGCGCGAGCTGATGGCCATGGTCAAGCTCGAGCCCAAGCAGTACCTGTCGCGTTACCCGCGCGAGCTGTCCGGCGGGCAGCAACAGCGTATCGGCGTGATCCGCGCGCTGGCGGCCGACGCGCCGCTGCTGCTGATGGACGAGCCGTTCGGTGCGGTGGACCCGATCAACCGCGAGTCGATCCAGAACGAGTTCTTCGAGCTGCAGCGCAAGCTGGGCATGACCGTGATCATGGTCAGCCACGACATCGACGAGGCCATCAAGCTGGGCGACAAGGTGGCCGTGTTCAAGAGCGGCCGCCTGCTCCAGTACGATCACCCGGACACCCTGCTGGCGCACCCGGCGGACGAGTTCGTCAGCGCCTTCACCGGCCAGGACAGCACCTTGAAGCGTCTGCTGCTGGTGCGTGCCGAGGATGCCGCCGACAGCAGCATCGTCACCGCCAACCCGCAGACCAGCGTCGCCGAAGCGCTGGAGAAGATGGAGGAAGACGACCGCCGCTACCTGGTGGTGGTCGACGCCAACGGCAAGGGGCTGGGCTACGTGCGCCGCAAGGACATGCGCCGCAAGGAAGGCGCGTGCAGCGACTTCCTCAACGAGTTCCGCGTGACCGCCAGCCACGACGAGCACCTGCGCATCCTGTTGTCGCGCATGTACGAGTTCAACAGCTCGTGGCTGCCGGTGCTGGATGCCGAGGGGCAGTTCCTCGGCGAGGTGACGCAGGAGTCGATCGCCGATTACCTGAGCTCGGGCCGCTCGCGTGGGCGCAAGACCAACATCGTGTCGCCGGCGGAGGTTGCTCAGGCTTCCTGATATTTCCAGCGGGCACGTGCCCCTCACCCTAACCCTCTCCCGGAGGGAGAGGGGACCGTCCGCGGTTTGTTGCCAGGCCAGCGTCAGCCTGTCCATCTGCGGCAAACTTCCGGCCTGCTCGGATTACCCCCTCTCCCTTTGGGAGAGGGCAGGGGTGAGGGGATGGCCCCCGCTCCGAAATTCCCGAAAAATCCCCTCCCGCACCACCCATCCCAAACAGCTGAACTCCCCCCTCTGTCACCGGTCGTTAACTCAGTAGGACGATGATGCAGAAACGCGTCGAAAGCCCCGTTCTGTGCGGTATTCCGTGCATTTTGTTGAGTATCCAAAACAGTCAACCGGCAGTGCGACAAAGGGATGCGAAAAAGCGGCAATTCAGGGTTGAACTCAGTGACTTCAGGTCCTAAAGTTCGCGCCCGAACGTCCATGCTGGAAACGATCCATCCGGCTCAAGTACTGACGACGAGAGGCACCGGCTCCATTGACCGGTACCGGTGATACTCGGCGACATGCCTTGGGAAGTAGGCGAACCAAAGTGGGGAAACGGATTCGACGTTCAGCTTCACCCCTACGAATAACCTGTTCTGCCATTTGGAGTCCCAACCATGTCCATCAAGGTCGAGGATTACTTCGCCCCCGAAACCTTCCAGCGTATGAAGGCGTTTGCCGACAAGCAGGAAACCCCCTTCGTCGTCATCGACAAGCAGACCATCGCCGATGCCTACGACCAGCTGACCGGCTGCTTCCCGTTCGCCAAGATCTACTACGCAGTGAAGGCCAATCCGGCCACCGAGATCACCGAACTGCTGCGCGACAAGGGTTCGAACTTCGACATCGCCTCCATCTATGAGCTGGACAAGGTGATGAAGACCGGCGTGCGCGCCGAGCAGATCAGCTACGGCAACACCATCAAGAAAGCCCGCGACATCCGCTACTTCTATGAGAAGGGCGTGCGCCTGTTCGCCACCGACTCCGAAGCCGACCTGCGCAACATCGCCAAGGCCGCGCCGGGCTCCAAGGTCTACGTGCGCATCCTCACCGAAGGCTCCACCTCGGCTGACTGGCCGCTGTCGCGCAAGTTCGGCTGCCAGTCCGACATGGCCATGGACCTGCTGGTGCTGGCCCGCGACCTGGGCCTGGTGCCCTACGGTGTGTCCTTCCACGTGGGTTCGCAGCAGCGCGACATCGGCGTGTGGGACGCAGCCATCGCCAAGGTGAAGGTCATTTTCGAGCGCCTGAAGGAAGAAGACGGCATCGAGCTGAAGCTGATCAACATGGGCGGCGGCTTCCCGGCCAACTACATCGCCAAGACCAACAGCCTGGAAACCTACGCGGAAGAAATCATCCGCTTCCTCAAGGAAGACTTCGGCGACGAACTGCCGGAAATCATCCTGGAGCCGGGCCGCTCGCTGATCGCCAACGCCGGCATCCTGGTCAGTGAAGTCGTGCTGGTGGCGCGCAAGTCGCGTACCGCGGTCGAGCGCTGGGTGTTCACCGACGTAGGCAAGTTCTCCGGCCTGATCGAAACCATGGACGAGTCCATCAAGTTCCCGATCCACGTGGAGAAGGCGGGCGAGTTGGAAGAAGTGGTGATCGCCGGTCCGACCTGCGACAGCGCGGACATCATGTACGAGCACTACAAGTACGGCCTGCCCCTGAACCTGGCTGCTGGTGACCGCCTGTACTGGCTGTCCACTGGCGCCTACACCACCAGCTACAGTGCGGTGGAATTCAACGGCTTCCCGCCGCTGAAGGCCTTCTACCTGTAAGCCATGCTGTCCTGAAAAGGCCCCGCTGATGCGGGGCTTTTTCTTTTCTGCCGTTCTGTACCGCGACTGCGCGCTACGGGTTGAATCCGCCGCGCGCTGTTGCAGGAGCGGGCCATGCCCGCGGTCGCGCCCATGGGGCGCTCCTGCAGGTTGAATTCATTGTTGGGGCACAATTAAAAACGCCCCGCAGGGGCGGGGCGTTTCATCGCATCGCGGGAGACTCAACCCTCCTTGGGTTGCGTCTGCACTGGAGCCTGGGCCGTCGCGGGAGCCTTGGCGTCCTTGGCGATTTCCTGCTCCGGCGCGGCCTTGTCCTGCGGCAGCTTGTCGAACTCGTGCAGACCGTCCTTCTTGTACGGGTCGCCGATCCAGCGCGGGGCGGCGGCGAACTGCTCGTTCACCAGGCTCTTGGCCGGTTCGTAACGGTCGTAGCTCAGGCCGGCGAGGTCCGACAGCGTGTGGATCAGGTGCGAGCTGCTGTAGGAGCGGTTGGCCACTGCCTGCAGGTCGCGCGGGTGCTCGGCCTGCCAGCTCGGCGAAGTCCAGACCATGAACGGAATGGTGTACATCGGCCGGGTCGGGTCCATCTCGTTGCGGCCCAGACGGTCGTGGTTGCCCGAGCTGTAGACCTCCTCGCCGTGGTCGGAGAGGTAGAGCATGAAGCCGTTGGCGTTGGCGGCCGAATAGCGCTTGATCAGGCTCGACACCACGAAGTCGTTGTAGCGCACCGCGTTGTCGTAGAAGTTGTAGGTCTCCACCTGGTCATCCGACAGCGCCGAAGGCACGCCCTGGCGGTCCTTGAAGTGGGCGAACTCGTCCGGATAGCGGTAGCGGTAGTCCATGTGCGTGCCCAGCAGGTGGATCACGATGAACTTCTTCTGCGCCGGGTCCTTCAGGGCCTTCTCGAACGGGTCCAGCACCACGCCGTCGTACTGGCTGGCGTTCTGGTTGCGCTGGTTGTTCAGGTACACCGGCTCGTCCGTCTGCTGGGAGAAGGTGGTGAGCATGGTGTTGCGCTTGGTCATCGTCTGCTGGTTGGTGATCCAGAAGGTCTTGTAGCCCGCCTGTTTCATCAGGTTGATCAGCGACGGATCGGTGAGGAACCTGTCCGGGTTCTGCTCATCGCCGAAGGTGAGGATCTGCTGCATCACCTCGATGGTGTAGGGGCGCGGCGCGACCACGTTGTTGAACACGGTCAGGCCCTGGCCGCTGGCGGCGAGGGCGTCGAGGTTCGGCGTGGTGTCGCGGCCGTAGCCATACAGGTGCATGTGCTGGCGGGTAGTGGATTCGCCCAGCACCAGGACCAGGGTGCGCGGTTCGTTGCCGCTGCTGTCCTTGAGGTTCTGCAGGGGCGGCAGGGAGGCGTTCTGCTGCAACAGTTTCTGCATGTTGTCCAGCTGCTGGCGGTACTGGACGTAGCCGACCACCAACTGCCACGGTACGGCCGGCTCCATGCGCGACTGCACCTTTTCCACGGCCTGGGCGAAGGTGCGCTCCTGGGTGACCATCTGCTTGTAGAAGGGGTAGAACAGGTTCAGCACGACCAGCAGCACGGCCAGCGGCACGCGGGCGTAGGCCGGCATGCTGATCGGGCGGATGCGCTTCCAGAGCACCACGGCGACCACGCTGTAGGCCAGCAGTGCCAGGCACAGCCAGAGGCTGAAGTACTGGCTGAAGTACTCGCCGGCTTCGGCGGTGTTCGACTCGAACATCACGAAGATGACGCTCTGCGAGAACTCCTGCTTGTAGATGCCGAAGTAGCTCAGGCCCACCAGCGAGGCGCCCCAGAGCACCAGGCCGATGACGGCGGCGATGCCCCTGGTGAAGCGCGGCAGCAGCAGCGGCGGTGCGAGCCACAGGCTGCTGAGGAAGAACGCGTCACGGAAGCCGGCAAAGCCGGTGGTGCCGCTGAACAGGATCAGCGCCTGGGTAACTCCGGAGAAGTACCAGAAGAACAGCAGGAGCCAGCCCAGGGCGGCCCAGTCCACGCGTTTGCGCGCTACGGGGGATGTGGTGTTCGACACTTGCGCCTCGTCGTTACGTGGCGGCTGCCGAACGCTCCGGCAGCCAGGTTAGCCGGCAAAGCTAGCAGGGGTGGCGTGAAAATTACGTCAAGGGGCGTCAGGCGACGCCCATCTGCGCGGCGAGGTGATGCAGGTCCGACTCGTCGCCCAGTTCGGCGGCGCGCTGGAAGTAGGCCAGGGTCAGCTCGCGCAGGCTCGGCGGCATGGAGGCGGCGAGCTGGTGGCGGGCCACGCGCAGGAAGTTGAGGTTGCCGCCTTCCAGCGCGCGTTCCAGCCAGATGCGCGCGGCTGGCAGGTCGCCGCGCTCGGCGAGCACCGAAGCGTGGCTGAACTGACCACGGAAGTCGCCGGCCTCGGCCGATCGACGGTACCACTGGCGCGCCGTCTCCAGGTCGCGCGGCACCACCAGGCCCTCCTCGTGGAAGCGCCCGACCAGGTTCATCGACTTGGCGTGACCCAGCGTCGCCGCGCTCTGGTACAGCGCCAGTGCGCGGGCGTCGTCGCGTTCCACGCCACGGCCGGTGGAGAGCAGGTTGGCGAGGTTGTACATCGCCCAATCGAGTTTCTGCTGCGCAGCGATGGCGTAATGACGGGCGGCGCCGGCCTCGTCCTTCGCGCAGCCCCAACCATGCTCCAGGCAGCGGCCGAGCATGTTGCGCGCCATGGCGTGGCCGCGCTCGGCGGCAATGCCGAACCAGGTCAGGGCGAGGTCGACATCCTGCTCGATGCCGTGGCCGTCGAGGAGGATCTGACCAAGCAATGCCTGGGCTTCGAGGTCACCCTCGCGGGCACCGGTCACGATGAGGCGGGCGGTCTGCCGCGGGTCATCGGCGAGCTGGCCGGTGAGGTCTTCGACGTTGATTTCTTCAGTGCGACGCAGGATGAAACTCATGGCGGGTCAGACGTCCACCCAACGGCGCAGCAGGTTGTGGTAGGTGCCGGTCAGCTCGATCAGCGCCGGATGCTCCGGCACGTCTCGGGTCAGCGCCTGGATCGACTGGTCCATCTGGAACAGCAGGGCGCGCTGGCTGTCCTCGCGCACCAGGCTCTGGGTCCAGAAGAACGAGGCGATACGCGCGCCACGGGTCACCGGGTTGACCTTGTGCAGGCTGGTGGCGGGGTAGAGCACCAGGTCGCCGGCCGGGAGCTTCACCTGCTGGGTGCCGTAGGTGTCCTGGATCACCAGTTCGCCGCCGTCGTAGTCGTCCGGGTCGCTGAAGAACAGCGTCGAGGACACGTCGGTGCGCACCCGCTCGCGGCCGCCCTGGGTGTCGCGCACGGCGTTGTCGATGTGGAAGTCGAACGAGCCACCGCCGGTGTAGCAATTGAACAGCGGCGGGAACACCTTGCTCGGCAGCGCGGCCGACTGGAACAGCGGGTTGCTCCACAGACGCTGCAGCATGGCTTCGCCGATCTCGCGGGCCAGCGGGTGGTCCTGCGGCAGTTGCAGGTTGTGCTTGGCGCGGGACGACTGGTAGCCGGCGGTGACCTTGCCGTCGGCCCACTCGGCCTGTTCCAGGGCGGCGCGGATGCGAGTCACCTCATCGCGGGTGAAGACGCCGGGAATGTGCAGCAGCATGGGCCGGTTCCATCAGTTTCGATAATTTGCCAATGATAATGATTTGCAACATGTCGGTACAACCGCCATACCCCTACTTCCGACAGGGAGAAAGTGTAAAAGTTGTAAATCATGTGCGTATGGTAATGAATGTGAATTGATACAAATTCTCAGTTGCAATAAATTGCGCGGCCTTCATGAACCCCTGGGGAGGGAGTTTCGATGTCGCGTCAATCCACCGAGTTCGCCGGCAGCAAGCCGCGCCTTCTAGTCAGCGCTGTCGGCGTGGCGATCACCGCCATGTCCGGTACTCATCTGGCCCATGCTGCCGAGGCTTCGCCGAAGAAGTCCGGCCAGGACGTGCTGTCCCTGGACGCCGACACCGTCGTCGGCACCCAGCAGCAGGACCCGACCACCTACAACGTCGAGAAGTCCTCCAACGAGAAGTACACCGCGCCGCTGCTGGATACGCCCAAGACCGTCACCGTGATTCCGCAGCAGGTGATCAAGGATACCGGTGCGCTGACCCTGCAGGATGCGTTGCGCACTACGCCAGGTATCACCTTCGGGGCAGGCGAGGGTGGCAACCCGGCGGGTGACCGTCCGTTCATCCGCGGCTTCAACGCCGAAAGCGATACCTTCCTCGACGGCATGCGCGACGTCGCCTCGCAGACCCGCGAAATCTTCAACATCGAGCAGATCGAAGTCAGCAAGGGCCCAGGCTCGGCCTATACCGGCGCCGGCTCCACCGGCGGCAGCCTGAACCTGATCAGCAAGACCGCCAAGCAGGCTGACTTCAACGACGCCAGCGTCGTGCTGGGCACCGACCAGACTCGCCGTACCACGCTCGACGTCAACCACATGCTGGGCGACAACGCGGCCTTCCGCCTGAACCTGATGAAGCACGATGCCAACGTCGCCGGCCGCGACGAGGTGAATGTCAGCCGCTGGGGCGTCGCGCCGACCATCACCTTCGGCTTCAACACGCCGACCCGTGCGACGCTGTCCTACTACCACCTGTCCACCGACGACATGCCCGACTACGGCATCCCGCTGACCCTGACCGGGCGCAGCGAGCGCAACCCGAGCAAGCCGGTATCCGTGGACAAGAGCAACTTCTACGGCCTGAACGATCGCGACTATCGCAAGAGCACCACCGATACCGGGACCTTCCGGATCGAGCACGACCTGAACGACAATCTGACCCTGTCCAACAGCTTCCGCCTGGTACGCACCACTCTCGACTACATCGTCACCAACCCCGATGACAGTCGTGGCAATGTCGCCAACGGTCTGGTCTATCGCTCCTCGAAGAACCGCAACTCCACCTCCAAGGGCTGGGTCAACCAGACTGACCTGAAGTCCACCTTCGACACCGGCTTCGTCGGCCACACCCTGGTGACCGGCATGGAGTTCAGCTACGAGGACGTGCACAACCGCCCCTACGTGATCACTCCGGGCGGCGGCACTGGCAACATCTGTACGCCATCGCTGATCGCCAGCGGCGACTGCACCAGTCTGAACAAGCCGACCCCGGGCGACCACTGGACCGGCAGCATCACCGACAGCGCCGCCTTTACCGACACCGACACCAAGACCGCCTCGGCCTACGTGTTCGATACCCTCAAGCTCAGCGAGCAGTGGGACCTCAACCTCGGCCTGCGCTACGACGACTTCGAGACCCGTTCCAGCGGTTATTCCACCGGCGGCCGTGGCTCGCCCGCCGGCGATTTCGACCGGCAGAACAACTCGCACTTCTGGAATTACCAGCTCGGTGTGGTCTACAAACCAGCGCCCAACGGCAGCATCTACGCCGCCTGGTCCACTTCCAGCAACCCCAGCGGCGAGACTGCCGGTGAAGGCGGCGGTGACCTGGCCCTGGCCAACACCAACCTCGATCCGGAGCGCAACCGCAACTACGAGATCGGTACCAAGTGGGCGTTCTTCGACGAAGCGCTGTCGCTCAACGCGGCGATCTTCCGCACCGACAAGACCAACGCCCGTGTCGCCTCGCCGGATGACTCCACCGTGCAGGTGCTCGATGGCGAGCAGCGTGTGCAGGGCATCGAGCTGGGCTTCAGCGGCGCACTGACGCCCAAGTGGAAAGTCTTCGGCGGCTACACCTACCTGGACAGCGAGATCCTCAAGTCCAGCGTGGCCAGCGACGAAGGCAACCGCATGCCACAGACCGCACAGAACAATTTCACCCTCTGGTCGACCTACGACGTGCTGCAGAACTTCACCGTGGGCGGCGGCGCCACTTACGTCGACGAGCAGTACGGCAATACCGCCAACAGCACGATGATCCCGTCCTACTGGCGCTACGACGCCATGGCCAAGTACGTGATCAGCAAGAACGTCGACCTGCAGCTCAACGTGCAGAACCTGACCGACAAGCGCTACTTCGACCAGGTCTTCAGCACCCACATGGCCCACGTGGCCCCCGGCCGCACCGCGCTGCTGGGCGTCAACGTCCACTTCTAGGGACGAGCTCCTTGCGTTGGGGCGCGCACCTCTGGCGCCGCGCCCCGGCCGATGCTCCTCGGCCGGGGCTTTTCTTTGTCCGGGCTGGCGCCCGTTCGGTGAAGGTAAGGCCAGGGTAAAGATTGTTAAATGGGCTGCGCTTGCGAGCCATTCTCATTAAAATGCCCGCCCTGCGTGAAGGGTCTGCGAAGGTGAAGCCGCGGTGTTGAAGAAAGTCCTGTTCCAGTTGCATTGGCTGTTCGGTATCAGCGCAGGTCTGGTGCTGGCGCTGATGGGCATCACCGGGGCGATGCTGTCGTTCCAGGATGAAATCCTGCGCGCCATCAACCCCCAGAGTCTGGTGGTGGAAAAGCGCGCCGAAGCCGTGCTGCCGATGGACGAACTGATCCGCCGGGTGGAGAGCGCCGAGCCGGGCAAGAAGGTTTCCTTCCTCTGGCTGAAGACCGAGGGCGTGGAGTCCGCGCGTATTTTCTTCACCCCGCCACCGGGCCAGCGCCGGGGCGAATCGCTCTATGTCGATCCGTACACCGCAGAAGCTCTGCCCGCGCCAGTGGGCGAGGGCGCCTTCATGTTCATCATGCAGCTGCACCGTTTCCTCGCCGCCGGCGAAGTCGGCCAGCGGATCACGGCGGCCTGTACCCTGATCCTGGTGTTCTTCTGCCTCTCAGGCTTGTACCTGCGCTGGCCGCGCAAGGCGCTGAACTGGCGCACCTGGCTGACCTTCGACTGGCGCAAGAAGGGCCGCGCCTTCAACTGGGACCTGCACGCCGTCGCCGGCACCTGGTGCCTGGTGTTCTACCTCCTGGCCTCGCTGACCGGCCTGTACTGGTCCTACGAGTGGTACCGCAACGGCCTGTTCAAGCTGCTCGACGACGCCCCCGCCGGCCAGGCCAAGGGCGGCCAGCGCGGCGGCAAGCGCGGTCCGGTGCCCGAAGGCCCGCCGCCAGTGGTGGATGCCACGGCCATCTGGAACACCATCGCGCAGACCGGCGGCCCCAACATGACCGCCTACAACCTGCGCCTGCCGCCGGTGAAGGGCCAGCCGGCCACCGTGTTCTACCTCCTCGATGACGCCGCCCACGAGCGTGCCTTCAACGAGATGACCATCGACCCGGCCAGCGGCAAGCTGCTCAAGCACCGTCGCTACAACGACAGCAGCGCCGGCAAGCAACTGCTCACCAGCGTCTACGCCCTGCACGTGGGCAGCTACTTCGGCCTTACCGGGCGCATCCTGATGATGCTCGCCAGCCTGACCATGCCGCTGTTCTTCATCACCGGCTGGCTGCTCTACCTCGACCGCCGCCGCAAGAAGCGCGCCGCACAGGCCGCCCGTGGCGAGCTGGACCAAAACGCCGCTGGCGCCGACTCCTGGCTGGTGGGCTACGCCAGCCAGAGCGGCTTCGCCGAGCAACTGGCGTGGCAGAGCGCCGGCCAGCTGCAGGCCGCCGGCCTGCCGGTGCGTGTCGAGCCGCTGGGCAAGCTGGATCGTGCGCAGCTGGAGCAGACCCGCAACGCGCTGTTCGTGGTCAGCACCTTCGGTGAGGGCGAGGCACCGGACAGCGCCCGTGGCTTCGAGCGCCAACTGCTGGGCCAGGCCCTCGGCCTCAATGACCTGCGCTTCGCCATCCTCGCCCTGGGCGACCGCCAGTACGAACACTTCTGCGGCTTCGCCCGACGCATGCAGGGCTGGCTGCAAGGGCAGGGCGCGCGGCCGCTGTTCGACGGCGTGGAAGTGGACAACGGCGATGCCGCTGCGCTGCACGACTGGCAGGTGCGCCTGGCCGAACTCTCCGGCGCTGCGCCGCAGGTGGCCTTCAGCGCACCAGCTTTCGAAGTCTGGACGTTGAGCGGTCGCGAGCACCTCAACCCCGGCAGCCAGGGCGAATCCACCTGGCTGCTGCGCCTGAACGCACCGAGCGATTCGCAGATCGACTGGGCTGCCGGCGACCTGGTGGAAATCGTCCCGCGCCAGCCGGACTTCCTCGTTGCCCGCTGGCTCGAACGCCTCGGCCTCGATGGTGCTGCCAAGGTGCAAGTGGATGGACTGGCCCTGCCGCTGAAGGACGCCCTGGCCGGCTGCCTGCTGCCGGGCAACCTCGAGCACCTGGTCGGCCAGCACGGCCAGGCGGTTTACGACGCGCTGATCAAGCTCTCGGTGCGCCAGTACTCCATTGCCTCGTTGCGCAGTGCAGGCGCCCTGGAGCTGATCGTCCGCCAGGAGCAGCACGCCGACGGCTCGCTGGGCATCTGCTCCGGCTGGCTGACCGAATACCTGCCCGAGGGCGGTAGCCTGCTGCTGCGCCTGCGCCGCAACCGCAGCTTCCACCTGACCGAGGAGGATCGCCCGCTGATCCTGATCGGCAACGGCACCGGTATCGCCGGCCTGCGGGCACTGCTGCAGGCGAGCGTGGCCGAGGGCCGCTCGCGTAACTGGTTGCTGTTCGGTGAGCGCAACATCGCCCACGACTTCTACTGCCGCGAGGAACTGGAAGGCCTGCTGGCGCGCGGCGAACTGCAGCGCCTGGATGTCGCCTTCTCCCGCGACCAGGCCGAGAAGGTCTACGTGCAGGACCGCCTGCGCGCCAGCGGCGAAGTCCTCGCCCAGTGGCTCGACGACGGCGCGGCGATCTATGTCTGCGGAAGCCTGCAGGGCATGGCTGAAGGCGTCGACCGCTCCCTGCGCGAGATGCTTGGCGACGCCGAGGTCGAGGCGCTGCTGGAGAGCGGGCGCTACCGCCGCGATGTCTATTGATCCTGCGTCAGGGGGAGCCCATCGCGGACGGAGTCCGCTCCTGCAGGATCAAATGCCCCGCGCTGGCCTGATCCTGTAGGAGCGGGCCATGCCCGCGACCCGCCGGCACGGCCGGCGTTGGCGTTCCGCACAGCCGTCGCCGGTACCTGCGGATTTCGCGGCCAGCGATGCGCCTGCAAACGGATCGGTCCACGATGTCTTGAACGGTCCGCAAACAAAAAGGCCCCCGCCAATGCGGAGGCCTTTTTGATCTCAGGCGCGGCTCATATCCACAAGAACAGCGCCAGCACCGCCGCGAAGAAGCCCCACTTCTGCAGGTAGTACAGCTTGCGGTTGCGCTTCTTCAGGGCCTTGCCATGCAGGCGGATCTTGTACAGCGAAGCGAAAGCGCGGTTGATGCCGCCGGTCTTGTCGCCCGCGTCGTTGGGCGAGGCGGCTGCGGCCATCACGTTGCGGCTGAACCAGCGGTTGAAGGCCGTCACCCAGCCGTATTTCAGCGGCCGCTCGATGTCGCAGAAGAGGATCACCCGGTCGTGGTCCGTGGTGTTCTCGGCGTAGTGGATGTAGGTCTCGTCGAACACCACCGCCTCGCCGTCACGCCAGTGGTAGCGCTCGCCGTCCACCTCGATGAAGCAGCCCGGATCATTCGGTGTCAGCAGGCCCAGGTGGTAGCGCAGCGAACCGGCGTAGGGGTCGCGGTGGCGCACCAGGCGCGAGCCCGGCGGCAGTTCGGCGAACATCGCCGCCTTCACCGACGGAATCTGCCGCAGCAGCTCGGTGGTCTTCGGGCACAGGGCGTCGGCGGACGGGTGACTGTCGTCGTACCACTTGAGGTAGAAGCGCTTCCAGCCAGTCTTGAAGAAGGAGTTGAAACCCACGTCGTTGAGCTGGTCGGAACGCTTGATGCTACCGGCGTCGCGCAGGTGCAGGGCTTCGCTGCGGATGGCTTCCCAGTTGTCGGCAAGCAGGCGCATCTCGGGGAATTCGTCGGTCGCCAGGTACGGCTGGCTCGGCACCCGTGAGAACAGGTACATGAGGCAGTTGATCGGCGCCAGGAAGCTGGAGTGGTCGCTCAGCTGGCGCGTGAACTTGTGGCGCACCCGCCCACGCAGGTGGACATAAACGATGCTCAGGCCGAAGGCGGCCAGGATGGCGGCTTTGATCATTCGGGGGGAGATTTCCACGGGTCTAGAGGCGGAATGGTACTCCTCCTGAGCGTGACTGAGTATTCTCCGAAGGCCAAAGGCCAGTCGGTGCAGTAACCTGTGCACTGATCGAAACCGGGACAGACCGATGACCGAGCGCACCACGCCAATCCTGCTGAACTGCGACATGGGCGAAAGCTTCGGTGCCTGGCGCATGGGCGACGACACCCATGCCATGCCGCTGATCGACCAGGCCAACCTCGCCTGTGGGTACCACGCGGGCGACCCGCTGACCATGCAGCGCACCGTCCGCCTGGCGGTGGAGCAGGGCGTCAGCATCGGCGCGCACCCCGCCTACCCGGACCTGGCCGGCTTCGGCCGCCGGCACATGAACTGTTCGTCCGAGGAAGTCCACGCCCTGGTGCTCTACCAGATCGGCGCGCTGGACGCCTTTTGCCGCGCCGCCGGCACCCAGGTGGCCTACGTGAAGCCCCACGGCGCGCTGTACAACGACCTGGTGCGCGATGATGCGCTGCTCGCCGCGGTGCTCGATGCCTGCGCCGCCTACCGCAAGCGCCTGCCGCTGATGGTGCTGGCCCTGGCCGACAACAACCGCGAGCTGCAACTGGCTGACGCCGCCGACGTGCCGCTGATGTTCGAAGCCTTCGCCGATCGTGCCTACCTGCCTGATGGCCAGCTCGCCCCGCGCCGGCTGGCCAACGCCGTGCACCACGAGCCGCAGCGTATCCTCGACCAGGCCCTGGCCATCGCCCGTGGCGAGCCCTTCCCGGATATCGACGGCAACCCGCTGCAGCTGCGCGCCGACAGCCTCTGCGTGCATGGCGACAACCCCGAATCCCTGGCGGTGCTGCGGCGCCTGCGTGGCCTGCTGGACCAGGCATGATCCGCGTCGAAGCCTTCGGCGCCACGGCGCTGCTGATCACCCTCGCCGAGCAGCCCGGCGACGCGCTGCCGCTGCGCATCGCCCGACTGGCCGAGCGCCTGCGCACCGAGCTGGGCGCGGCGCTGACGGATTGTGTGCCGGGCTGGACCACGCTGTTGCTGCATTACGACCTGCTGCGCATCGACCTCCCGCAATTGCAGAGCCGCGTGCAAGCTGTGCTGGCGGAGTGGCCCGGCGGCGCCTTGGCGAACGATGCCGGGTGCCTGCATGAGATCGCCGTGTGGTACGCCGGTGAGGACCTTGTGGAGATCGCCCGTCTTTGCGGGCTCAGTACGTCCCTGGTGATCGACCTGCACGCCGGCCGCGACTATCGCGTCGGCGCCATCGGCTTCGCCCCCGGCTTCGCCTATCTCGGTGAGCTGGACCAACGCCTCGCCCTGCCGCGCCGGGCCACGCCGCGCACGCACGTGCCCGCCGGCAGCCTGGCGATTGCCGAGCGGCAGACGGCGGTTTATCCACAGGTCTCGCCCGGTGGCTGGCATCTGCTCGGTCGCACTGCGCAGCGCTTGTTCGATCCCCATCAGCAGCCGCCTTGCCCGTTGGCGGTGGGCGATCGCGTGCGCTTCGTGCCTATCGATGAGGCGGCTTATCGTGCGGCCGGAGGCGAGCCATGAGCCTGAAAGTCATCGCCTGCGGCCCGCTGTGCCTGCTGCAGGACGGCGGCCGGCGAGGCTGGCAGCACCTGGGCGTATCGCCCGGCGGCCCTGTGGATATACACGCGGCGGTCTGGGCCAATCGCCTGCTCGGCAACGCGCCAGGCGCGCCTTTGCTGGAAATCGCGCTCGGCGGGGTGGAGCTGGAAGTGCAGGCGGACACCTGGCTGGCGCTGACCGGCGCCGAGTTGCCGGTGACGCTCGATGGTGAGCCGCTGCTGGGGTGGTCTCGCTTTCGAGTACGGGGTGGGCAGCGCCTGAAGCTGGGCTTCGCTCGCTCTGGACAACGGGCTTATCTCGCCGCTGCCGGAGGCTTCGAAGCGGAGCCGATACTGGGCAGCGTCGCGACCCAGGCACGGGAAAGACTCGGCGGTCTTGCCGGCAATGGCCAGCTGCTCGCCGCCGACGATCTGCTGGAATGCGCAGCCCATGGCGAACGTTTCACTCGCGGCGCCAGCGTGCCCTGGCCTTATCGGCCGGACTACCGCGAGGCCCCGACACTGCGCGTGCTGCCCGGCCCGGATGCCTTCAGCGAGGACCAGCGCCAGGCGTTCTTCGAACAGCGCTGGCAGGTCAGCCCGCAATCCGATCGCATGGGCGTGCGACTGCGCGGCGAAGCGCTGAGCGCGCCTCGCCGGCAGTGGTCGTTGGGGATAGTGGAAGGCGCCATCCAGGTGCCGCCGGATGGCCAGCCGATTGTCCTGTTGGCGGACCGCCAGAGCATGGGTGGCTACCCGCTGCTGGGCGTGCTGCACCCGCTGGACATCGGCCGACTGGCGCAATGCCCGGCGCACAGCCAAGTGCGGTTCGCCCCGGCAAGCGTGGAACAGGCGCAGGCTGACCTGCGCGCGTTCCTGCGCTTCTTCTCAGGCTGACATCAGCCCTCGAAGCGTTCACCGTGAAACACCCGGCGCGGATTGCCGCGTT
Organism: Pseudomonas sp. LABIM340; assembly: GCF_040017195.2. Lineage (NCBI taxonomy): Bacteria > Pseudomonadati > Pseudomonadota > Gammaproteobacteria > Pseudomonadales > Pseudomonadaceae > Pseudomonas > Pseudomonas sp. LABIM340. The sequence goes on from NZ_CM200227.1 coordinate 1,099,445, forward strand.
CCAGGTGGTGATGCACCAGCCGGCGTTCGGCGCGCAGTTCGCTGCTCGCCTGCTCCGCGCGTTCCTCCAGCTTGCGGGCGATCAGCAGCAGCGCCAGGCGCTTGTTGGCGTGCTGGCTGCGTTCGCTCTGCACCTTCACGCTCAGGCCGCTGGCGACGTGGGTGGCGCGCACTGCCGAGTCGGTGGTGTTGACGTGCTGCCCGCCGGGGCCGGAGGAGCGCAGGGTTTCGAAGCGCACTTCACCTTCGAGGCTGGCCGGCGGCGCGTTGAACCGCGCGCCGCCGAAGTACCAGTTCTTGCGTCCGTGGTTGGGCCGGTAAGGGCTGGCGCAGACCCATTGCAGGGTGCCGCTCCAGCCCTCGGCCAGGGTTGCCGCCGAGTCGCCCTCCAGCGCCAGCAGCACCGAGAGCAGGGTGCCCCGGCGAGGGCCGGCTTCCTCCTCGATCACGCGCACCTCGGCGCCCTTGGCTTCGGCTTCGCGCAGCAGTCGCTGCAGGGCCTTGGCCACGGCCAGTGCGCATTCGTCCGGCCCCTGGGCCGCGGAAAGTTGCAGCAGGATCATCAGCAGCACTCCCCGCGGGTCTTGTAGGTCAGCACCGGCTTCAGCCGCGCCAGTACCCGCAGCAGCCCCGCTTCACGCAGCGCGCCGACCACCGAGTCGATGGCCTTGTAGGCTTCCGGCGCCTCCTCGTAGATGAGTCCGCGATCGCCGCAGATCACCCGGCTGCCGAGCGCAGTACGGGCCAGCTGCTCGACGCGGTAGCGCGCCGAGAGTCGGTCCTTGCACTCGCTGCGCATCCACTTGCGACCCGCGCCATGGGCGAGGGAGAAGAGGCTGCGCGGATCGGCGACCGGCTCCACCAGGTAGCTGTAGTCGCCACGGGAGCCGGGGATGACCATCACCCCGCGATCCGCCGGCGTCGCGCCCTTGCGATGCAGCCAGCCGTCGACGCCGTCGACCTGCGCCGGGCTGACGAGGTTGTGGTTCACGTCCAGCACCTGCGCACCGTCCGCCCGCAGGCGGTCGAGCATGCGCAGGGCGATCAGTTGGCGGTTGGCTTCGGCGAAACGCAGCGCGCCGTCGTGGCGAGCCAGGTAATGCGCGCACTCGTCGGTGCCTTGTTCCAGGCCCTGGTGGCTGAAGCGGTCCACCTGCTCGCGCAGGATGGCTTCGCCCAGGCCGCGCGAACCGCTGTGCACCAGCAGGAGCAGGTGCCGCCGGTCGAGGCCGAGGGCTTCGACGGCGACTTGGTCGTAGAGCTGGTCGAGTTGCTGCAGCTCGGCGAAGTGGTTGCCGCCGCCGATGGTGCCCAGCGAATGCTCGTGGTCGCAGGGCGGCAGGCCGAAGCTTGCAATGCGCTCGCTCCAGTCGTCGTCCAGCGGGCCGTCGAGGTTGCCCAGGCGCTTTTCCAGTTTGTCCAGGTTCAGTTTGGCGGTAGCGATATCGGTGCGCCACAGCGCCATGCCGCAGCCGATGTCGTTGCCCACCAGCGCTGGGTACAGGCGGCCGGTGGAGAAGAACGCCGCGCCGATCGGGTAGCCGCGACCAGGGTGCAGGTCCGGCATGCCGGCGACACGCTGCATGCCCGGCAGGCGGGCGGTGGTTTCAAGTTGCTGGATCGCTTTACCTTCGATCCAGGTGTCGTCCGCGGCGATCAGGGTGATGCCGTCGGACAGATTTTGGATGCAATTGCCCATTGTCCAATCCCATGAGGAATGAAACGAAAAAAGAGGATGGGGGCAGGCCGGAGCCGGGCAATGCAATGCCGCCAAAGGGGCGGCGGGGAAGCGATTACGCCAGACGCGACCTGCAAAGGGTGATCAGTGTTTGCATGATGTCTCTCCTTTGCTGTCGGTGGATGGGAAGGGTGCGAATGATAGGCGCACGGCGGCGCGCGCGCAATCTTCGCTATTTCGGCAGGTGGCGCAGCGGCAGGGGCGCCGACTCCTTCACCGTCTGGATGGCGAAGTTGCTGCGAATGTCGCTGACGCCCGGCAGCTTGAGCAGGGTGCCGGTGAGGAACTGCTCGTAGGCGCGCAGGTCGGGCAGCACCACTTGCAGGAGGAAGTCCGACTCGCCGCTGACCAGGTGCACCGAGATGACTTCCGGCAGGTCGATCACGGCCTGGCGGAAGGCGGCGGCGCTGGTGTCGCTGTGACGCTCCACCTTCACCCCGACGAACACGGTCAGGCCCAGGCCGACTTCGTCGCGGCCCAGCTCCGCGTGGTAACCACGGATCATCCCGGCCTCTTCCAGCAGGCGCACCCGGCGCAGGCAGGGGGAGGGTGAGAGGCCGATCTCCTCGGCGAGCTGCACGTTGGTCAGCCGGCCATCGCGCTGCAGGGCGGCGAGGATGCGGTGGTCGTAGGCGTCCAGTCTTGGATTTGGCATGAGTGGCTATTCAATGGATGGGAGATTGGCAGGATATGCCAATTGTTAGCGTCAGACTGGTTGAATACGCAAGCACCTGCCTCGGCCTTCAGGCATAGAATCCCTATCCGCGATGACTTCTTCGGAGTGGCTCTTGTGGATATCGGCGTCTTCCTGCTGGCCTTGGCGATGGTCTACTTGCTGCCGGGGCCGGACATGATTCTCCTGCTGCACACGGGGGCCCGCGACGGCTGCCGGGCCGCTCTGGCAACGGCCCTGGGGCTGGGCTTGGCCCGTGGCTGCCACGTCGCCCTGGCGGCAACCGGGCTGGCGCTGCTGTTTCGCACCGCGCCCTGGACCTTCGATGTCGTACGCATCGGCGGCGGCCTCTACCTGGCGTGGATCGGCCTGCAATTGCTGCGCGCGCCGGTGGGTTTGCCGGTGGCGACCGGCGCGGCAGGGTTATCCACAGTCAGCTATCGGCGCGCCTTCCGCCGGGGCCTGCTGACCAATCTGCTCAACCCCAAGGCGCTGCTGTTCTGTTCGGTGCTGTTGCCGCAGTTCATCCATCCGCAGAACGGCCCGCTGGCGTTGCAGTTCGCGCTGCTGGGTAGCGTGCTGGTGGTGGTCGGGCTGGGTTTCGACAGCTTCTATGCGGTCAGCGGCGAGCGCATGGGCCGCTGGCTGGCGCGGCACCGGACGATGCAGCGCGTTCAGCAGTGGGGCTTCGGCGGCATCCTGCTGGGCTTCGGCGTGCGTCTGGCGCTGATCCGCGATTTGTAGAGGCGCGGATCAGAGGTCTTCCGGCTGGATTTTCCACAGCCTCGCCACCGAGGGTTTCTGCGGGTTGCGCGCGACCACCAGCAGGCCCAGGTCCTTGCCGCGCAACTCACGCAGCAGTTGTGCGCCCTTGCGTTGTTGCAGGCTCTCGGCGAGATGCCCGAGGGCGATGGCCGCTGCTGCCGGGTGCGTGGCGACCGGCACATAGCTGCCGTCGTCCATGTCCAACACCACATGCTTCTCGCCGGGTTCCGGAGTGGGGATGTGCAGGCTGGTCTTGAGCAAATGCGCCATGGCTTCGTCGCGCTGGGCGGCCGTCAGTTGTCCCGGTGGCAGTGCCCGTTCCAGGGCGAAGAATTCGTCTTTGGGCTCGACCTTCGGTTTGGCCTCAGCCGGCAACTGCGTGGGGGCTTTGGCACGAACTGGAGCGGGCGGCGGCTTTGGCGCTGGCGGGGGCGTCGCACTGAAATCCAGCTCCTCCTGATCGAGACCGTCCCAGTCGATTTCGTCGAGTTCGACGTCCTCCGCTGGCGCTTTCTTCTTCGCCGCTGGTTTCTTCCGCGACTTCACGGCCGCGCGCACGTCCATCCGTCGCTGACGCTTCCACTTGTGCAACTGGACGTTGGCGACGATGGCGGTGACGAGGATGAGCAGAAGGTAGAACAGCAGCATGGAGGATAGTGGCCCTGTGGATAACGGCCACGGCGTGCAGGCAGTGGCGGGGTGCCACCCTGGCGGGATCGTCTGGATCAGGCGATAGGCCTGTTCCGGCTGCGTCGTAGGACGCCGCTGTTTCCGAAAGAGGGGCCGGCCTATGACCGGCCCGTTTCGCATCAGTTCAGGAACTGCTCCGCATGGTGGCAGGCCACCTGGCGCTCATCGAGCAGGCGCAGTTCCGGCACCTCGGTCTTGCAGCGCTCGGTCGCATACGGGCAGCGCTTGTGGAAGGTGCAGCCGGTGGGCGGGCTGAGCGGGTTGGGGAGTTCGCCCTGGATCTTGATCTTGGGCTTGTCCGGGTCGGGGTGGATGGCCGGGGTCGCCGACAGCAGCGCCTGGGTGTAGGGGTGCAGCGGGCGCTCGTAGAGCTTGTCCGCCGGGCCCATTTCCGCCGGGCGGCCGAGGTACATCACCAGCACGTCGTCGGCCACGTGGCGGACCACGGCGAGGTTGTGGGAGATGAACACGTAGGCGGTGCCGAACTCCTGCTGCAGGTCCATGAACAGGTTGAGCACCTGCGCCTGGATCGACACGTCCAGCGCCGAGGTCGGCTCGTCCGCCACCAGCACTTTGGGCCGCAGCATCATGGCGCGGGCCAGGGCGATGCGCTGGCGCTGGCCGCCGGAGAACATGTGCGGGTAGCGCTGGTAGTGCTCGGGGCGCAGGCCGACCTGCTTCATCATCGCCTGCACGCGCTCGCGGCGTTCGGCGCGGGACAGGCTGGTGTTGATGACCAGCGGCTCGGCCAGTTGGTCACCGATCTTCTGCCGCGGGTTGAGCGAGGCGTAGGGGTTCTGGAAGACCATCTGCACGTCGCGGCGCAGTTGCTTGCGGGTGTCGTGGTCGGCGCCTTTCACCTCGTGGCCGGCGATCTGCAGGGAGCCGGAGGTGGGCTCCTCGATCAGGGTCAGCGCACGGGCGAGAGTGGACTTGCCGCAGCCGGACTCGCCGACCACGGCGAGGGTCTTGCCGGCCTGCAGGTCGAAGGACACGCCATTCAGCGCACGGACCAGGGCGTGCGGCTTGAACAGGCCCTGGGATATTTCGTAGTGACGGGTCAGGTCGCGGGCGGTCAGGACGGCGCTCATCGGGCCACCTCGGTGTTCAGGTTGAGCGGGTAGAAGCAGCGCACGGCGCCGCGCTCATGGGCTTCCAGGGCTGGCCGAACGCTGCGGCAGTGGTCCTGCACGTAGGGGCAGCGCGGCGACAGCAGGCAGCCCTGCGGGCGGTCGTACTTGCCGGGGACGATGCCGGGCAGGGTGGCCAGGCGTTCCTCGCCGGCGCTGTGCTCGGGGATCGCCTTGAGCAGTGCCTCGGTGTACGGGTGGGTGGGCAGGTCGAACAGCGCCGGCACCTCGCCGATCTCCACCGCTTGCCCGGCGTACATCACGCAGACGCGCTGGGCGGTCTCGGCGACCACGGCGAGGTCGTGGGTGATCAGGATCAGCGCCATCCCCTGGTCGCGCTGCAGGTTCAGCAGCAGCTCCATGATCTGCGCCTGGATAGTCACGTCCAGCGCGGTGGTGGGCTCGTCGGCGATCAGCAGCTTGGGCTCGCCGGCAATCGCCATGGCGATCGCGACGCGCTGGCTCATGCCGCCGGACAGCTGGTGTGGGTAGGCATCCAGACGCTGCGCAGCGCCGGGGATTTCCACCCGTTCGAGCAGTTCCAGGGCGCGCTGGCGCAGGGCCTTGCCGCGCAGGCCGAGGTGCAGCTTGAGCACTTCCTCGATCTGGTAGCCGACGGTGAAGCTGGGGTTGAGGGCGGTCATCGGGTCCTGGAAGACCATGGCGATGTCCTTGCCGACGATGCGCCGCCGCTCGCGGCCCTTCAGGCGGAGCATGTCGGTACCATCGAACTGCATGGTGTCGGCGGTGATGATGCCGGGGGCGTCGATCAGGCCCATCAGCGCCATCATGGTCACCGACTTGCCGGAACCGGATTCGCCGACGATGGCCAGGACTTCGCCCTTGTCCACCGAGAGGTCGAGGCCGTCCACTACCGGGATGGCGTTGCGGTCGCCGAAGCGGACCGAAAGATTGCGCAGGTCGAGGAGGCTCATACGGCGGTCTCCATCAGGCTTCTCTTGTTGTCGTTGGCGATCTTGAGGCTGTGCATGGTCACTGTCCTCACGCCGCGTTCTTCAGCTTCGGGTCCAGCGCATCGCGCAGGCCGTCGCCCATCAGGTTGATTGCCAGCACGCTGAGCAGGATGGTCAGGCCGGGCAGCGAGACGACCCACCAGGCGCGCTCGATGTAGTCGCGCGCGGAGGCCAGCATGGTGCCCCACTCGGGCGTCGGCGGTTGCACGCCCAGGCCGAGGAAGCCCAGGGCAGCGGCGTCGAGGATCGCCGAGGAGAAGCTCAGCGTGGCCTGCACGATCAGCGGCGCCATGCAGTTGGGCAGCACGGTGACGAACATCAGGCGCAGGGTGCCGGCGCCGGCGAGGCGCGAGGCAGTGACGTAGTCGCGGTTCAGTTCGCCCATCACGGCGGCGCGGGTAAGGCGCACGTAGGCCGGCAGCGAGACGATGGCGATGGCGATCACGGTATTGATCAGGCCAGGGCCGAGGATGGCGACGATGGCCACCGCCAGCAGCAGCGAGGGCAGCGCCAGCATGATGTCCATCAGGCGCATGATCACCGGGCCCAGTCGGGTCGGCGAGAAGCCGGCGAGCAGGCCGAGGAAGATGCCGGGGATCATCGAGATCAGTACCGAGGTCAGGCCGATCATCAGCGACAGCCGCGCGCCGTGCATCAGGCGCGAGAGCAGGTCGCGGCCCAGCTCGTCGGTGCCCAGCAGGAACTGCGAGTTGCCGCCTTCGAGCCAGAGCGGCGGGGTGAGCAGGAAGTCGCGGAACTGCTCGCTCGGGTCATGGGGCGCGACCCACGGTGCGAACAGCGCGCAGAACACGATGACCAGCATGAACAGCAGGCCGCCGACCGCGCCCTTGTTGCGCGAGAAGGCATGCCAGAATTCTTTCAGCGGGGACGGGTAGACCAGGCTCGGGTCGCTGGCGGGAGCTTTGGCGTTGGCATTCATGGCGTCGGCTCCTCAGCGTTGGTGACGGATGCGTGGGTTGGCGAGGCCGTAGAGGATGTCCACGATGAAGTTCACCAGGATCACCAGGGTCGCCACCAGCAGGATGCCGTTCTGCACCACCGGGTAGTCGCGGCGGCCGATGGCGTCGATCAGCCATTTGCCGATGCCGGGCCAGGAGAAGATGGTCTCGGTCAGTACCGCACCGGCGAGCAGCGTGCCGACCTGCAGGCCGAACACGGTGAGCACCGGGATCATGGCGTTGCGCAGGGCGTGCACGAACACCACGCGGGCCGGCGACAGGCCCTTGGCGCGGGCGGTGCGCACGTAGTCCTCGCGCAGCACTTCGAGCATCGAGGAGCGGGTCATCCGGGCGATCACCGCCAGCGGGATGGTGCCCAGGACGATGGCCGGCAGGATCAGGTGGCGCACGGCGTCCATGAAGGCGCCTTCTTCATCCGAGAGCAGCGTGTCGATGAGCATGAAGCCGGTCTTCGGCTCGATGTCGTAGAGCAGGTCCAGGCGCCCGGAGACCGGCGTCCAGCCCAGGGAAACGGAGAACAGCATGATGAGGATCAGGCCCCACCAGAAGATCGGCATCGAATAGCCGGCCAGGGAGATGGTCATCACCCCGTGGTCGAACAGCGAGCCTCGCTTCAAGGCGGCGATCACCCCGGCGAGCAGACCGAAGACGCCGGCGAACAGCAGGGCGGCCAGGGACAGTTCGAGGGTCGCGGGGAAGAGGGTGAGGAACTCGTGCCAGACGCTGTCGCGGGTGGTCAGCGACTCGCCGAGGTTGCCCTGGGCGAGGTTGCCTACGTAGTCGAGGTACTGCTGGTAGAGGGGCTTGTCGAGCCCCAGGCGGTGCATGGCCTCGGCATGCATCTGCGGATCGACGCGGCGTTCACCCATCATCACTTCCACGGGGTCGCCCGGAATCAGGCGGATCAGCGCGAAGGTAAGCAGGGTGACGCCGAAGAAGGTCGGGATCAGCAGACCGAATCGGCGTGCGATGAAACTGAGCATGGTGTTTGGGGGCTCCTCACCGAGCGGCTACCCGTCGGATCACGACAGGCGCCGGTTTCTTATGACTTTGCCGGTTACTGGATCTGAACGTCGGCGAAGTTGTTTTTTGTCAGCGGACTGATGGTGTAGCCCGAGACATTGCTGCGGCGCACATTGAACAGCTTAGGATGTGCCAGGGGAATCCATGGGGCCTGCTCGTGGAATATGGATGTCGCCTTTTTGTAAAGTTCCGCCCGTTTTGCGTTGTCGCTGGTCTGGCGAGCTTCCTGGATCAGCGTTTCGAAGCCCTGATCGCACCAGAAAGCATGGTTTTCGCCTGATTTCGCTGCCGCACAGCTCAGGTTGGGCGAGAGGAAGTTGTCCGGGTCGCCGTTGTCGCCGGCCCAGCCGCCATAGAGCGAGAGGTCGTGCTCGCCGGCCTTGATGCGCTTGATCAGCTCACCGAACTCCAGTGTGCGGATATCCAGCGTGATGCCCACCTTGGCCAGATCCGACTGCAGCATCTGTGCCATTTGCGCCGCATTGGGGATGGTCGAGGAGCTGCCGTTGCGGGTGAACAGGGTCAGCTTGAGGTTCTCCACGCCCGCTTCCTTGAGCAGCGCCCTGGCGCGCTCCGGATCGTGCGGCCAGTCCTGGATGTCTTTGTCATAACCCAGCAGGGTGGCAGGGTACGGATTGATGGCCGGCGTGGCCGCACCGGCACCGTAGACGGCATCCAGCATGGCTTTCTTGTCGAACGCCAGGTTGATGGCCTGGCGCACGCGCACGTCGTCCAGCGGTTTGTGCCGGGTATTCAGGGCGACGTAGGTCGTGAGCAGCGCGTCGATACTGTCCACGGCGAGGTTCTTGTCCTGTTCGAGGCCAGGCACGTCCGACGGTTTGGGGTAGAGCGCGATCTGGCACTCGTTGCGGCGGATCTTCTGCAGCCGGACGTTGGAGTCCGGGGTGATGGCGAAGATCAGGTTGTCGATCTTCGGCTTGCCGCCGAAGTAGTCCGGGTTGGCACGGAAGCGCACCTGGGCATCCTTGGCATAGCGGTTGAAAACGAAAGGGCCGGTGCCGATGGGCAGGTTGTTGAGCTGCCCTTGTTTACCGGCGGCCAGCAACTGGTCGCCGTACTCGGCCGAGTAGATGGAGGCGAAGTCCATCGCCATGTCGGCCAGGAACGGCGACTCCGGATGGTTCAGTGTGAAGCGTACGGTGAGGTCATCGACCTTCTCCACCGACTTGATCAGATCGCGCATGCCCATGGCGTCGAAGTAGGCATAGCCGCGCGCGGACGAATCATGCCAGGGGTGCTTCGGGTCGAGTGGACGCTGAAAGGTCCAGAGCACGTCGTCGGCGTTGAGGGCGCGCGTGGGCTTGAAGTAGTCGGTGGTATGGAACTTCACGTCCGGGCGCAGGTGGAAGGTGTAGGTCAGCCCGTCGGGGCTGACCTCCCAGCTTTGCGCCAGCGAAGGCACCACTTCGGTGGTGCCGGGGCGGAAGTCAGCCAGACGATTGAAGACGGTCTGGCCGCTGGCATCGGCGGTGACCGCGCCGGTGTACTGGACGATGTCGAACCCTTCCGGGCTCGCCTCGGTGCAGACCACCAGGTTCTGCGCCAGGGCGGTGCCGCTGCCGAGCGCGAGCAGAAGGGGAATCAAACGCGGGATGGGCATGCCGGTTCTCCTTACAGCAGGTTGAAGGGGAAGTTGCTGACCAGGCGGATTTCGTTGACGCTGCCGTCCGCCTGGTTCTGGCTGGCCAGATGCTTCATGTAGGTCAGGCGGAAGCTGCTGCTCTTGAGTGGGCCGCCCTGCAGCGTGTAGCCGGTGGAGAGGCCGAGTTCGTGGTGCTTTTCATCATCCATGTTGCGGACGTCGTAGCCGCTGACGCCATTGCAGTCGCCGTCGTAGTGGGTGCCGTCGATGCCCCAGCCCTTGGCGTACCACGCCATGGTGGTCAGGCCGGGCACGCCGAAGCCCGCCCAGTCGGTGCTGTAGCGCAGCTGCAGGGACTTTTCGTTGGGACCGTTGTAGTCGGAGAGCAGGGAGTTGGCCAGGTAGATGGCCGCAGTCTCGTGCACGTAGTCGAAGTACTCGTCGCCACGGATCTGCTGCCAACCCAGCAGCACGGCATGGGCGCCGTGGGTGAGGGTGAAGGCAAGGCTGTAGGCATCGTTGTCGATGTAGCCGGCCTTGCGCTCGCCGCTGTCGCCGGTGTGGTAGTAGTTCAGGCTGGTGTTCAGCGCCAGGCTGGACGGGTCGCCCAGATCATGGGAGGCACCGAAGTAGTACTGGTTCCAGATGTCCTGGAAGTGCGCGCCGTAGGCGGTGAGCTTGAGGTCCTTCATGACCTGGTAGCTGCCGCCGAGGTAGCTGAAGCTGCTGCCGGTGAAGTCCTGTGCGCCGTACTCGGTGGTCAGGCCTTCGTGGCCGGAGCCGGTGCGCGGGCTGGCACGGGTGAAGCCGCCGGCCTGCACTTCGAGGCCTTCGAGCTCTTCGCTGAGCAGGCTGACGCCATCGAAGGACGAGGGCAGGGCGCGGTTGTCGTTGATGTTGAACACCGGGTTCTCGGTCTGCTGACGGCCGGCGCGCAGCACGGTCTCGGAGGCGCGCAGCTTCACGCTGGCCAGTCCCATCTTCGACCATTGCCCCACGGCATCGCCGTCGCTGTCGGTCAGGGTGCGCGTGCCGCCGCCGGCGATGCGCCCGTGGCCGCGCTCCAGGGCGACCTCGTTGAAGGCGGCGGCGTCCAGGCCGACGCCCACGGTGCCCTGGGTGTAGCCGGAGCTGTACTTGAGCTGGCTGCCCTGGGTCCAGGTGTAGCGGCTGTGGGTCGGCTCGGTGTAGCCGTCCTTCTTGATGTTGAAGTGGAAGCTGTCCTTCATCTGTTCGCGGGCGGCGAAGTTGCGGGTGCTGAAGGTCAGGCTCTGGCCTTCGGCGAAGCCTTTCGCACCGGCCTGGCCCTTGACCACGACTTCGGCGTCGCGGCGGGCCTCGTCCGGCGGCAGGTCGTCTTCGCCGGCGAATGCCTGGCCCAGCGGTGCGCTGCAGACGGCCAGTGCCAGTAGCGTGCGGGTGAGTACGTGATGCTGCATGAGTTGCTCCTTGTTGTTGTCGGTTTTCCTAGCAACGAATGCATCCCCTCCACCCATCGGAGAGATGGGGGAGCCGGCAGGCGGAAGGGAAGGCGGGGTGTGCCGCCCGGTCTGTGCCGGGCTGGCGTTCAGGCGGCCGTGGCCGCCGCTGTCCTGTCGGCGATCAGGGCTGGTTGGCCACGCCGTAGAAGGAATTGCGCCCGAAGGGGCTGATCAGGAAGCCTTGCACCGACTTGCGCATGGGCTGGTAGACGGTGGAGTGGGCGATGGGGCTGATCGGCAGCTGTTGCGCGAGGAGCTGCTGGGCCTTCTGGTAGAGGGCCACGCGCTGGTCGTGGTCGGTGGTGGCCTTGGCCTGGCGCACCAGTTTGTCGTAGTCGGCGTCGCACCACTTGGAGACGTTGTTGCCGCTCACCGAGTCGCAGCCGTAGAGAGTGCCCAGCCAGTTGTCCGGGTCGCCGTTGTCGCCGGTCCAGCCGAACAGCATGGCGTCGTGCTCGCCGGCATGGGCGCGCTTGATGTACTCGCCCCACTCGTAGGTGACGATCTTCGCCTTGATGCCGACCTTGGCCCAGTCGGCCTGGATCATCTCGGCCATCAGCTTGGCGTTGGGGTTGTACGGGCGTTGCACGGGCATCGCCCACAGGGTGATTTCGGTGCCTTCGGCGATGCCGGCTTTCTTCAGTAGCGCCTTGGCCTGCTCCGGATCGTAGGCCTGGCCCTTGATCGATTGGTCATAGGACCACTGGGTCGGGGGCATCGCGTTCACGGCCAGCTGGCCGGCGCCCTGGTAGATCGCGTCGATGATCGCCTGCTTGTTCAGCGCCATGTCCAGCGCGCGGCGCACGTCGGTCTTGTCCAGCGGGGCGTGGGTGACGTTGTAGGCCAGGTAGCCGAGGTTGAAACCCGGCTGCGAGGGCATGTTCAGGTTCGGGTCCTGCTTCAGCGCTTCGAGGTCCGCCGGGCGCGGGTTCAGGGTGATCTGGCATTCGCCGGCCTTGAGCTTCTGCATGCGCACCGACGCATCGGTGTTGATGGCGAAGACCAGGTTGTCGACCTTCACGTCCTCGGGCTTCCAGTAATCCCGGTTGCCCTTGAAGCGGATCATCGCGTCCTTCTGGTAGCGGCTGAACACGAAGGGGCCGGTGCCGATGGGCTTCTGGTTGATCTCGCGGGGCTTGCCCTGCCTGAGCAGCTGGTCGGCGTATTCGGCGGACTGGATCACTGCGAAGTTCATTGCCAGGTTCTGCACGAAGGCCGCGTCGACCTCGTTCAGGGTGAAGGTCACGGTGTGCTCGTCGACCTTGCCGACCCTGGCGATGTTGCGGTCCAGGCCCATGTCGGTGAAGTACGGGAACTCGGTGGGGTACGCCTTGCGGAACGGCTGCTCCTTGTCGAGCATGCGGTTGAAGGTGAACAGCACGTCGTCGGCGTTGAATTCGCGGGTCGGCTTGAAGTAGTCGGTGGTGTGAAACTTCACACCCGGGCGCAGGTGGAAGGTCCAGGTCTTGCCGTCGGCGGAGGTTTCCCAGCTTTGCGCCAGGGCCGGCTGGGCTTCGGTGCCGCCACGCTGGAACTGCACGAGGCGGTTGAACAGGGTTTCCGAGGTGGCGTCGTAATCGGTGCCGGTGGTGTACTGGCCGGGGTCGAAACCTGCCGGGCTGCCTTCGGAGCAGTACACCAGGCTGGAGGCGGCCTGGGCCGCGGAGCCGGCGAGCAGCAGCCCGCCGAAGGCGAGTGCGTGCAGGGGATTACGTCGCATCTTGCGCATTGCCTGACCTCATTCTTGTTCTTCTGAGGGGGCCGGCGAACCGATGGGGTTTGCAGCCGGCCTGGGCGGACTGGTCCGGATAAGGCCTATCCATTCATGGCCGGGCTGTGCCCGGTCATGCCGCGCCGAAGTTAAGTCAGGCTGAAATTTAGTTCAACTTAAAATTCAGTGGCACTGAAAATCTTGCGGGTCTGTGAATCAGCTGGCGGGATGTTCGCCGAACAGCGGAAGGGTGGTGACGGTGAGCATTTCCGCCACGCTGTCACCGACATTGCGCAGGCAGTGACGCTTGCCGGAGTCGAAGTGTACGGAGTCGCCGGGGCCCAGCGGGTAGGTGTGGCCATCGATGTCGTAGGCGATCCGCCCGGTGAGGACGTAGGCGAATTCCGAGCCGTCGTGGGTGATCAGTTCGGATTCGTAGCCCACCGGGACCGTCACCTTCACCGCGTTCAGCTGGTTGCCGGGGAAGCTGCTGGACAGTCGTTCGTAGCTCAGCGGCTGGCCTTCGATGGTGTAGCGCACGCGCTCGCCCTGGTGCGAGTCCGGCGGGATCTGCTGCGGAGAGTCGAAGAGGGCGTTGAGCGGCACGTCCAGCGCCTTGGCGATGCTGGCCAGTGAAGACAGCGAGACGCCGGTGAGATTGCGCTCGGCCTGGGACAGGAAGCTGGCGGTCAGGCCGGATTCGGCGGCCACCTGGTTCAGGGTCTTCTTCGCTGCGCGCCGATAACGGCGCAGGCGTTCTCCGATACGATCTGCGGACATTGGCAAGGCTCTTGTGGGACGCCGGCAGCATACCAGTGTCGTCGCCCGGTGGAAGCATCGCGCCATCAGCGGATGGAAAATCGACCACAAGGGGCGCGGACACCGAAAAGCCTTTGACCGGAAATTTCAGTGCTGCTTAAATTTCACGTCGTTTCATCCATTCCTCGGGAGAGTCGCATGACATTGGGAGTTGGGGGCGTGAGCCCCGAGCAGGCGCTGGCGAAATTGCAGGTCATGACGGCCGGCGCTCGCCCCATTGCGCTCGAGGAATACCAGGCGCGCATCACGCACCTGCAGCAGCTGATGCAGGCGCGGGAAATCTCGGCGGTATTCGTCGATGCCGGTAGCTCGCTGGTCTATTTCACCGGCCTGAAGTGGAGCCCCAGCGAACGCCTGGTGGGCGCGCTGGTACCGGCGCGGGGCGAGGTGCGCTACATCGCCCCGGCCTTCGAGGAAGGCACGGTGCGTGATCTGCAGGTGCTGCCCGGCAGCATCAGCGTTTGGGCCGAGCATGAAAGCCCGTTCACCCTGCTGGCCGGAATGCTGGCGGAGATCGAAGTGCGCGAAGGCGCGCGGGTCGGCCTTTCCCACAGCCTGCCGTTTGGCATGTACGAGCGCCTGCGCCAGGCGACGAGCATGCTGCAACTGGTGGACGCCGGTGCGCTGATCGAGCAGTGCCGTCGCTGCAAGTCGCCGGCGGAGCTGGCGCTGATGCAGAGGGCGAAGGACATGACCCTGGAAGTGCACAAGGCCGCCGCGAGCATCCTGCGCGAGGGCATTAGTACCACCGAGGTGACGCGCTTCATCGAGGCAGCGCACCGGCAGGTTGGCGCACCGGGCTCCACTTTCTGCATCGTGTTGTTCGGCGAGGACAGCGCCTTCCCCCACGGCGTGCGCCAACCGCGCCCGTTGCGTGAAGGCGACATGGTGCTGATCGACACGGGCTGCCAGCTCTTCGGTTACAACTCGGATATCACCCGCAGCTACGTGTTCGGCTCGCCCAGCGCACGCCAGCGTGAGCTGTGGGATCTGGAGAAGGCCGCGCAGCAGGCTGCGTTCGACGCCGCTGTGCTGGGTGAACCCTGCGAGCAGGTGGACGCCGCCGCCCGCCGTTGCCTGGAGGCTGGTGGCCTCGGGCCGGACTACGCGCTGCCGGGCCTGCCGCATCGCACTGGCCACGGTATCGGCCTGGATATCCACGAAGGTCCGTACCTGGTGCGCGGCGACAGCACGCCGCTGGACGTCGGCATGTGCTTCAGCAACGAGCCGATGATCTGCGTGCCGGGGGAGTTCGGCATCCGTCTGGAGGACCACTTCTACCTGACGGTGGAAGGCCCGCGCTGGTTCACCCAGCCGAGTCATTCGGTGGACGATCCCTTCGGCCTGGAGGCCTGAAGTTTGGTGTAGGAGCGGGCTAAGCCCGCGATCGCGCGCATGGCGCGCTCCTACAGTCAGGGCGCGAGTTCAACCCGTGAGAAATTGTTCGACCCCAGCGGGCTCAGGGTGAAACCGCTCACCCCCGGCCGCACCACGGCGAACTGCTTCGGGTACGCCAGGGCGATCCACGGCGCTTCGCGCTGGTAGATCGCCAGCGCCTGGCGGTAGAGGCCCGCACGGGCTTCCTGATCGGTGATGGCGCGGGCCTTGCGCAGCAATTCGTCGAATTCCGCGTTGCACCAGCCCGCCTGGTTCTCGCCACTCCTGGCGGCGGCGCAGGACAGGTTCGGCGTGAGGAAGTTGTCTGGGTCGCCGTTGTCGCCGGCCCAGCCCATGAAGATCAGGTCGTGCTCGCCCTGCTTGGCGCGCTTGATCAGCTCGCCCCACTCGAACACGCGAATCTCCGCCTGGATGCCGATCTGCTCCAGGTCGTTCTGCAGCATCTGCGCGCCGATGCCGGGGTTGGGGTTGGTCGGCCCGCCGCCAGGGCGGGTCCAGATCGACAGTTTCAGGCCGGGCTTGATGCCCGCATCATCCAGCAGCTGTTTCGCCCGCGCCGGGTCGTGGGGCCAGACCTTGAGTTGCGGATCGGAGCCCCACAGCGTCGGCGGATAGGGCGCCACAGCCAGTGTTGCGGCCCCCTCGCCAAACTGCGCGCGCAGGTAGGCGTTGCGGTCGAAGGCGAGGTTGATCGCCTGGCGCACGCGCACGTCGTCCAGCGGCTTGTGCCGGGTATTGATGCCGACATAAGCGACCAGCAGCGAATCCAGTTCCTCGACCGTCAGCTTCGGGTCCAGGCGCAGCGCGGGCACGTCGGTGGGCTTGGGGTAGACGGCGATCTGGCAGTCGCCGGCCTTGACCTTCTGGATGCGCACGTTCGGATCCGGAGTGATCGCCAGCAGCAGGCGGTCGATCTTCGGCTTGCCGGCCCAGTAGTCGGGATTGGCGTTGAAGCGCACCTGGGCGTCCTTCTGGTAGCGCTGGAAGACGAAGGGCCCGGTGCCGATGGGCAGGTTGTTCAGCTGGTCGGCCTTCTCGGCGGCCAGCAGCAGGTCGCCGTACTCGGCGGAATAGATGGAGGCGAAGCCCATTGCCAGGTCGGCGAGGAAGGGCGCCTCCGGATGCCTGAGGGTGAAGCGCACGTGGTGGTCGTCGAGCTTTTCCACCGCGCTGATCAGGCCGGGCAGGCCCATGGCCTCGGCGTAGGGGAAGCCGCGCGGGGCCAGCTTGTTCCACGGATGTTTCGGGTCGAGCTGGCGCTGGAAGCTCCAGAGCACATCGTCGGCGTCGAACTCGCGGGTCGGGGTGAAGTAGTCGGTGCTGTGGAATTTCACGCCCTGGCGCAGGGCGAAGGTGTACTGCAGGCCGTCGTCGCTGATCTCCCAGCTCTGGGCCAGCGCGGGCACCACGCGGGTGCTGCCGGGGGCGAACTGCACCAGGCGCTCGAAGACGGTTTCCGCCGAAGCATCGGCGGTGGTGGCGGCGGTGTACTGGGTGATGTCGAACCCTTCCGGGCTGGCCTCGGTGCAGACCACCAGGGATTGGCCGAATGCCGGCGCGCAGCCGAGCAGGCTGGCGAGGGTCAGGCGGATGAGCGCTTTGCGCACGGCGGCTGCCGGAAGAAAGGGCCGCCGGGACACCCGGCGGCCGCTGGCCTTACTTGCCTACGCTGACGCCGTAGAACGAGTTCAGCGCGAACGGGCTGATCTTGAAGTCCTGCACCGTCTTGCGCATCGGCTGGTACACGGTGGAGTGGGCGATCGGGGTGATCGGCACCTGCTCCTTGAGAATGTGCTGGGCCTGCTTGTACAGCTCGGTGCGCTTGGCCTGGTCCGGGGTGCGCTTGGCATCCTTGATCAGCTTGTCGTAGGCCGGGTCGCACCACTTGGAGAAGTTGTTGCCGTCCACCGCGTCGCAGCCGTAGAGGGTGCCCAGCCAGTTGTCCGGGTCACCGTTGTCGCCGCTCCAGCCGATCAGCATGGCGTCGTGCTCGCCGCCCTTGGCGCGCTTGATGTACTCGCCCCACTCGTAGGTGACGATCTTCGCCTTGATACCGACCTTGGCCCAGTCGGACTGCAGCATCTCGGCCATCAGCTTGGCGTTGGGGTTGTAGGGGCGCTGCACCGGCATGGCCCACAGGGTGATCTCGGTGCCTTCGGGCACGCCGGCCTTCTTCAGCAGTTCCTTGGCCTTTTCCGGGTTGTAGCCGGCGTCCTTGATAGTGTCGTCGTAGGACCACTGGGTCGGCGGCATGCCATTCACGGCCAGCTGGCCGGCGCCCTGGTAGACGGCGTCGATGATTGCCTTCTTGTTCACCGCCATGTCCAGCGCCTCACGCACTTCGAGCTTGTCGAACGGCTTGTGCAGGACGTTGTAGGCGATGTAGCCGAGGTTGAAGCCCGGCTGCGACGGCATGTTCAGGTTTGCATCCTTCTTCAGCGCTTCCAGGTCGGCGGGGCGCGGGAAGAGGGTGATCTGGCACTCGTTGGCCTTGAGCTTCTGCATGCGCACCGAAGCGTCGGTATTGATCGCGAAGATCAGATTGTCGATCTTCACCTCGCCCTTGTTCCAGTAATCCGGGTTGGCCTTGAAGCGGATCATCGCGTCCTTCTGGTAGCGACTGAACACGAACGGGCCGGTGCCGATCGGCTTCTGGTTGATGTCGGCGGCCTTGCCCTGCTTGAGCAACTGGTCGGCGTACTCGCCGGACTGGATCGAGGCGAAGCTCATGGCCAGGTTCTGGATGAACGCGGCGTCGACTTCGTTGAGTGTGAACTTGACGGTGTGGTCGTCGACCTTCTCCACCTTGGCAATGTTCGCGTCCATGCCCATGTCGGTGAAGTAGGGGAATTCGGTCTGGTACGCCTTACGGAACGGGTGGTTCTTGTCGAGCATGCGGTTGAAGGTGAACAGCACGTCGTCGGCGTTGAACTCGCGGGTCGGCTTGAAGTACTCGGTGGTGTGGAACTTCACGCCAGAACGCAGGTGGAAGGTGTAGGTCTTGCCGTCATCGGATACGTCCCACTTTTCCGCCAGGCCCGGGATGACCTGGGTGCCGCCGCGCTCGAACTGGGTGAGGCGGTTGAAGACCGTCTCGGCCGAGGCGTCGAAGTCGGTGCCGGTGGTGTACTGGCCGGGGTCGAAGCCCGCGGGGCTGCCTTCGGAGCAGTAGACCAGGTTGTTGGCGGCGTGGGCGAGCGGGGCGCTGGCGATCAGCCCAGCGGCAATCATGGAGCGGATGACGGCGTTCTTACGCATACGGACCTCTGTTTATTCTGGTTGTCATCGAGGGGCAGCCTCGTGAGCTGCGTTGCGTGAAGCTATGCACGGCACATGCCGGGCGCAAGCGGCTGGCGGGGATGAGTGTAGAAGTTGTGACGCGAGTGCAAGGGAATGTCGCAATTTCGACAATGGGAACCGTGCGGTCGGGCGGCGGCGCCCCGGTCCAAGGAAGCGCCGCGCTGGAAGGGGCCGAGGGTGTTACGGCATCTGCACCTCGATCGTGCCGTCGGCGCTGACGATGACCTGGCTGGTGCCGGCTTCGATTTCCTGCGCCGGGGCGCCGCCATAGCTATCGGCCTTCATCGCTGCCATGCGCATCACCGGCATCGGGCGCGGCGTGCCGGAGGTGTTCAGGTTCAGGCTGACCAGCTTGTAACCCTTGCCACCGAGCGCGTCGGTGAGCACCTGGGCGCGGGCCTTGAAGGCGTCCACAGCGCCTTTCATCATCGCGTCCTCGTTCTTCGCGCGGGTGGCGTCGGCGATGCTGAAGTTCATGCTGCCCATCTTCAGCTTGCCCAGCAGGTCAGCGCTGAGCTGGGAGAGGGCGGCGAAGTCGGTGCTCTCCAGGCGGATTTCCGCGCGCTCGCGCCAGGCGGTGATCTTCTGCCCCTTGTCGTCATACACCGGGTAGCTGCTGCGGCTGCCCAGGCTGACGGTCACGCCTTTCACCTTGCGCGCCTGCTCGACCGCCGCGTTCATCGCGGTGGTGGTCTCGGCGGCGAGCTTGGCCGGGTCGGTGCCCTGGCCTTCACTGAACAGGGTCACGTGCATCAGGTCGTGGGCGACTTCCTGGCTGACCTCGGCGCGCAGCGAAACCTGGTTGTAGCGAGGTTCGTCTGCCAGGGCTCCCAGGCTGGTGGCGCACAGGGCGATGGCGGCGGCGATGGCGGTGAAGGGTTTCTTCAGTACAGACATGGATGACTCCTTGCTCCAGAAAATGTCCGGGCCACAGCTTAGTAGAGGCAGTGGCGAGGACTGTCAGACCCTTTGACGAGGATGGGTTCGGATTCGGGTTAATGACGGATGTCACCATTTGTTTCGGGCTGCGGCGGCCGTCACAGGGCGCGCTGGAGTATGCTGTGGCGCTATGCCGCATTAAGGGGAGGGGGCTCTTGGCTATACTCGCGCAAATTCCGGAATTCACCATGCGCCCACCGGTTTTCCAGCTGTCCGCCAGTCGTCAGAACCTTCTGCATCTGACGCTTATCCGTATTCTCGTCCTTGCCGCCCAGGCCGGTTCCGTCGGGCTCGCCTACAAGGCCCAGCTGATCCAGCTGCCCTGGCTGGCGCTGGGCGTGACCATCGGCGTCTCCCTCGTGCTGTGCCTGGGTACTGCGCTGCGCCTGCGCGGTCCGTGGCCGGTCACCGAGCTCGAGTACGCCGTCCAGCTCGCTTGCGACCTGGTCATCCACAGCGTGCTGCTCTATTACTCGGGCGGTTCGAGCAACCCCTTCGTCTCCTATTACCTGGTGCCGCTGACCATCGCCGCGGCGACCTTGCCGTGGCTGTACACCATCGCCCTGGCCGGCCTCGCGCTGGCCAGCTACACGGTGCTGCTGGTGTGGTTCCACCCGCTGGAGATGGCTGCCGGGCAGCGCGACAACCTGCTGATCTACGGCATGTGGCTGAGCTTCGCGCTGGCCGCCGCGCTGATCACCTTCTTCGTCGCCCGCATGTCCGAGTCGCTGCGTCGGCAGGAGCAACTGCAGGCGCAACGCCGCGAGGAAGGCATGCGCGACCAGCAACTGCTGGCTGTCGCCACCCAGGCTGCCGGCGCTGCCCATGAGCTGGGCACGCCGCTGGCAACCATGAGTGTATTGCTCAAGGAGTTGCGCCAGACCAATGCGGACCAGCCGATGTTGCAGGAAGATCTCGCCCTGCTGCAGGAGCAGGTCAAGCTCTGCAAGACCACGCTTCAGCATCTGGTACGTGCCGCCGAGGCGGATCGTCGCCAGGCGGTGGAAGAGCAGGGCGCCAACGAATGGGTTGAATCGGTGCTGCGTCGCTGGCATCTGATGCGCCCCGAGGCGAGCTATCGCTACCAGACGCTGGGCAAGGGCAAGGCGCCGCGGATGACTCCGCCGACCGACCTGAGCCAGGCGCTGCTGAATCTTCTGAATAACGCGACGGACGCCTGTCCGGACGATCTGGATATCCGCCTGGACTGGGATGCCGGTGAAATCTGCCTGAGCATCCGCGACCAGGGCCCGGGCGTGCCGCTGGCCATTGCCGAACAGCTCGGCAAGCCGTTCTTCACCACCAAGGGCAAGGGCTTTGGCCTGGGGTTGTTCCTCAGCCAGGCCAGCGTGACCCGAGCGGGTGGAACGGTGAAGTTGTATAACCATGAAGATGGCGGCACTCTGACCGAGTTGCGTCTGCCCAGAAGCTATGGCGTGGCCTGATAGCCGCGCCCGCGAGGAAGTACCATGAGCGAAGAGATCCTGTTCGAAGGCGAAGAGCAGCCCCACCTGCTGCTGGTGGACGACGATGCCACCTTTACCCGCGTCATGGCCCGCGCCATGACCCGTCGCGGGTTGCGGGTGTCGGTCGCCGGCTCCGCCGAGGAAGGCCTGGCCATGGCCAAGGAAGATCTGCCCGACTACGCCGTGCTGGACCTGAAGATGGACGGCGACTCCGGCCTGGTGCTGCTGCCCAAGCTGCTCGAGCTCGACGCCGAGATGCGCGTGGTGATCCTCACCGGCTATTCCAGCATCGCCACCGCGGTGGAAGCCATCAAGCGCGGCGCCACCAACTACCTGTGCAAGCCGGCCGATGCCGACGATGTGCTCACCGCACTGTTGTCGCAACATGCCGACCTGGAATCCCTGGTGCCGGAAAACCCCATGTCGGTCGACCGCCTGCAGTGGGAACATATCCAGCGCGTGCTTGCCGAACATGACGGCAACATCTCCGCGACCGCCCGAGCGCTGGGTATGCACCGGCGCACATTGCAACGTAAGCTGCAGAAACGCCCGGTGAGGCGTTAAGCGATCGATAAGACAAAGGAGCGCCAATGAGCGCTCCTTTTTATTTCCAGCCGTGCGAGCCGACCCCATGACCGACAGCGCCGAATACCGGGCCGCGAACGACGCCGTTCGCAGCCGCTTCTTCCACCGAGTCTGGCAACTCACCGCGCCCTACTGGCGCAGCGAAGAGAAGGGCATGGCCTGGCTGCTGCTGATCGTGGTGATCGCCCTGTCGCTGGTGGGCGTGGCCCTCAGCGTCTGGCTCAACAGCTGGTATCGCGACTTCTACAACGCCCTGCAGAACAAGGACCTGAAGAGCTTCATCCACCTGATGCTGATGTTCTGCGGCATCGCCGCGGTGTTCATCCTCACGGCGGTGTACCGGCTGTATCTCACGCAGATGCTCACCATCCGCTGGCGCCGCTGGCTCACGGAGAAGCACTTCGCCGCCTGGCTGGGTGACAAGAACTACTACCGCCTGGAGCAGCGCGGGCACACCGACAACCCCGACCAGCGTCTTTCCGAAGACCTCAACAGCTTCACCGACACCACCCTGACCCTTGGTCTGGGGCTGATCCGCAACATCGTCAGCCTGGTGTCCTTCTCGGTCATCCTGTGGGGCGTGTCCGGCAGCATCGAACTCTTCGGCATCAACATCCCCGGCTACATGTTCTGGGCGGCCCTGCTCTACGCTGCGGTCGGCAGCTGGCTGACCCACCTCATCGCACGCCGCCTGATCGGCCTGAACAATCGCCAGCAACGCTACGAGGCGGATCTGCGTTTCGGCCTGGTGCGGGTGCGCGAGAACGCCGAGAGCATCGCCCTGTACAACGGCGAGGCCAACGAAAGCAACCGGTTGATGGGGCGCTTCCGCAATGTCTGGGGCAACTTCTGGGAGCTGATGAAGGTGCAGAAACGCCTGACCTTCTTCAGCTCCGGTTATGCCCAGATCGCCACCGTGTTCCCCTTCATCGTCGCCGCACCGCGCTATTTCTCCGGGCAGATCCAGCTGGGCGAACTCATGCAGATCAACTCCGCCTTCGGCAACGTGCAGGACGGCCTGAGCTGGTTCATCGACGCTTACGCCAGCCTCGCCAGCTGGCGCGCCACCTGCGACCGTCTGCTGAGCTTCCGCGAGACCATGGACGAGACAGCGCACGAGTCCGCCAACATCGACGTGCGCAAGACCGGCGACAACCTGCAACTGCACAACCTCACCCTGAGCCTGGGCAACGGCCGCGAACTGCTGCAACCCACCAGCCTGGAGTTGAACTCCGGCGAGCACGTTCTGATCGGCGGCCCCTCCGGTGGCGGCAAGAGCACCCTGCTGCGCGCCATGAGCGGCTTGTGGCGTTACGGCAGCGGCGTGGTGCAGATGCCCGAGGCACGCAGCCTGTTTGTCCCGCAGAAACCCTACCTGCCCATTGGCACTCTGGCCGAAGCGCTGTGCTACCCGGAAGCGGGCGACCGTCATGATCCCGAACAACTGAAGCAGGTGCTGCACCTGTGTCGCCTGGATTCCCTGGTGCCGCGTCTGGAGGAAGCCGACCACTGGCAGCGCGTGCTCTCCCCGGGCGAGCAGCAGCGCCTGGCCATCGCCCGCGCGTTGCTTTACGCACCGCAGTGGCTGTTCCTCGACGAAGCCACCTCCGCGCTGGATGAGACCGACGAGGCCGCGCTCTATCAGGTGCTGCTCGACCAGCTGCCGGGCGTGACCCTGGTCAGCATTGGTCACCGGGTCAGCCTGAAGCGCTTCCACCCGCGCCAACTGCGCCTGGACGAGCATCGTTTGCAGGAGATCGAGTCCGTTTTGCCGGCGTAGTGGCAGTTTGATTCACTGGAATAATGTGATCGCGTTAGTGGGAAACATCTGAAAGTCTTCTCAGACGGGATGATTTCTTCTTATTTATTTACATTTTTCAGTGTTTAGCCGCTGCGAAGTTTTCAAGAACAGGTACCCTGTGCACCCCCGGCGGCCATCCGCCGGGCCGAATGCATTCCAACGGTACCGCCATGAAATCCCTTTCCCCCTCACGGCAAGCCCTGACCCGCTCGGACCTGCGCCTGGTCGACACGCGCCGGTATGTGCTGGGCGCCGCCTGTCTATCGCTGGTCCTCGCCACGGTCGCCTTCGCTGGCGGGCTGTGGCTCGGGCGGGGCCAGACCGAGCCGGTGATGGTGCCGGTGGCGCAGGCCGACGAAGCGCCGGATGAGTCCGGCGAGCGTTTTGCCGCCGAGCGCATCGGCGAGCTGACCGGCCGCCTGCAGGTCCTGGAAAAGGATGCGGACTACCTGCTCAAGGCTGTCGACAGCCATGAGGAAATCGCCCGCAAGCTGTCCAGGGTCGACCCCGAGCTGGTGCCCACCCCCAAGAGCAAGTCAGGTTCCACCCGCAACGAAGGTGGCATCCTGCTGCCGCCTCGGGCCTGCGTCGACCCGCTGCCCGCATCGGCCGCCGACCTCGAGCGCAACGAGCAATCGGCCAAGTGCCTGCGCCGGGTCTTCGACCTGCTGATGGATCAGGTGGCCCGGCGCAACGCCGATTTCATGGCCATTCCCGCGCGCCGCCCGATGGAGCAGGCGCGCCTGGGTTCGCCCTTCGGCAATCGCGTCGATCCGTTCAACCGCCACTTGGCCTTCCATTCCGGCCAGGACTTCTCGGCGCCTATCGGCAGCCCCATCCACGCCGCCGCCGGTGGCCGGGTGATCGTTTCCGGCCGCCACGCTTCCTATGGCAATCGCGTCGAGATCGACCACGGCAATGGCCTGGTGACCCGCTACGCCCATGCCTCCAAGCTGCTGGTGAAGGTTGGCGACGTCGTACTGCCGGGGCAGGAGATCGCCAAGGTCGGCTCCACCGGACGCTCCACCGGCCCGCACCTGCACTTCGAAGTGCTCTACCACGGCGAATTCGTCGACCCGCAGAACTTCCTTTCCCTGGGCGGCATGGAGATCGACAGCGATGGCCTGGCCACGGACTAAACGCCCCTCCACCCGCCAGTTGCTGCGCGCCGAGCACCGCCCCCACGTTCCCCGTGGCTTCGCCTGGCTGGGCTGGACGGCGCTGGTGCTCCTCGTGCTGACGGCCCTCGCGCTGGGTGGCTGGCAATTGCGCGCCCGTGACGACGGACAGCTACGCGAGCGCATCGATGCGCTCGAGGCGCAGAATGCCGAGCTGACGCAGGAGCTGGAGGAAAAGCGTCTGCAAGCCGAAGAGGAGCGCGCCAACCGCGAACAACTGATGCTGCGGATCGACGCGATGTCCGCCGAAATCAAGAAACTCAAGACCGAGCTGGCCTTCTTCCGCCAGCAGAAACCTGGCAAGTAGTGCGCGCGAGGAATTGCGATGTTCAGCAACAGCAAGAAGAAAGGCCCGCAGGTATCGGTGGACAAGTTCTCCAGCCTGCTCTCGGGCAATGTCGATCTGGTCGGCGACATGCAGTTCCAGGATGGCCTGAAGATCCTCGGCACGGTGAAAGGCAACGTCAGCCACAAGCCCGGTGCGGCCAGCCTGCTGGCGCTCAGCGCGGAAGGGCGGATCGAAGGCAACGTCAGCAGCTACGACGCGCTGATCGACGGCACCATCATCGGCGACCTCTATGTCGAACACCTGCTGGAACTGCACTCCAACGCGCGGGTGGTCGGCAACATCCAGTATCGCCAGCTGAGCATGGAAAACGGCGCCACCGTGGACGGCAAGCTGACCCGTCTGGCCGACGGCGAAGCCCCCAAGCCGCTGGAGCTGCCGGCTCCGGTGCGCGAAGAGGCAGCCGACGCCTGATTTGCCCCGGCGCGGTGGGTACTTAGCTTGCTATGATTGTCGCCCCCACCGCCCAGACCCTCCCGTCCCATGCTTGCACTCCTGCTCCAGACCTTCAGCATCACCGCCCCGGTCTTCGCCATGCTGTTCCTCGGAGTGCTGCTGCGCCGCGTGGGGGCGATCAATCCGGAGTTCATCCAGACGGCGTCGGCGCTGGTGTTCAACGCCACCATGCCGGCGATGCTGTTCCTCGGCATCTACCACTCCGACCTGCACAGCGCGGCGCGCCCGGAAGTGCTGCTGTACTTCTGCGCGGCGACCCTGGCGGGCTTCCTGCTGGCCTGGGGCTGGGCCGCCTGGCGGGTGCCCCGCGAGGAGCGCGGCGTTTTCGTGCAGGGCTCGTTCCGCGGCAACAACGGCATCATCGGTCTGGCGCTGGCCACCAGCCTCTACGGTGACCACGGCCTGGCGCTGGGCTCGGTCCTCGCTGCGCTGGTGATCCTCTGCTACAACACGCTGTCCTCGGTGGTGCTGGCGATCTACAGCCCGAGCATGAAGTCCGATCCGCTGAGCATTGCCCGCAACGTCATCTGCAATCCGCTGATCATCAGCGTACTGGCGGCGCTGCCGTTCTCCTGGTTCGGCATCGGCCTGCCGAAGTGGCTGCTGACCTCCGCCGACTATTTTGCCCAGATGACCCTGCCGCTGGCGCTGGTGTGTATCGGCGGCACCCTGTCGCTGGCCTCGCTGCGCGAAAGCGGCGGGCTGGCAATCAGCGCGAGCCTGATGAAGATGGTCTGGCTGCCGCTGATCTGCACCTCCGTCGCCTGGGTATTGGGCTTCCGCGGCGCCGAACTGGGCGTGCTGTTCCTCTATTTCGCCAGCCCCACGGCTGCGGCCAGCTATGTCATGGCCCGTGCGGCCAACGGCAACCATGAACTGGCGGCGTCGATCATCGTCATCACCACCCTGGTGGCGGCGCTGACTACCAATATCGGTATCTTCGTCCTGCAGTGGGGCGGCTGGATGTGACTCGGGGGAAGTCGAGATTCTTCCAATGGGTGTTGCGCAAATGGCTATTCAGTTTGTAGGAAATTTCTGAAAGATCGCCCTGAGTCGCAACGCCGCGCGAACGCCGTTCCGCGCGTCGACAAGACCGGTTACATTTGGCTCCCCCCGCTATGCACGATCAAGGAATGTTCATGCAGCTCACGCGTCGGATGGTTCGTGCCGTCTTTTTTCTGTCAGCCAGTCTCCTGGCTGCGGCGGTCGCTGCCGAGCCGAGCGCGGACCTCTCCAGCCCTGCCGCCGGCTGGCGCTATTCGGGCCTGACCGATGATCCCAGCGTGCCCCGCGTGGCCTATCCCACGCCCCCCATCGACCGGGGCGGTTCCCGTGGCCGCAGCCTGATCGAAGGCCATCTGCGCGAAGTGGCCGGCGTCGACCGCGCCCAGCGCCTGGTGGTCAACGGCAACCCGCTCCCTCTCTATACCGACGGCGAAGGCAAGTTCGTCCGTCCGTACAACTTCGGCGCCGGCAGCAACAGCGTCGAGGTGGCCAGCGCCGAGGGAAAATCCCTCAAGCGCATCCAGTTCTATGAAGCCAACAACCACCGGGTTGCGCCGCGTCTTCGCCTGGCGCTGGGCTGGAACGACCCCAAGGCCGAGCTTGACCTGCATATCGTCACGCCCGACGGCCAGCATGCCTTCTGGGCGCGGCCGCGCCTGAGCAACGGCGGCGGCCTCGACCCCGATGGCGTCGACGGTCCCGGCCCGGAAATGTTCACCATGGCTGCGCCGTTGCACGGTACCTACCTGGTCTACGTGAACTACTGGGGCAACTACAACGCCAGCCAGGGTTACAACTTCCAGGAGGGTAACCACGAGCAGGACGTGATCACCGCCGAGATCAACCTGGTGTTCAACGAAAATACCGTCAACGAGAAGCGCGAGACCTTCGTGGTGCCGATGCGCACCATCGGTGATCTGGTGCTGGTGAAGACCTTCAACTACTGAATTCGCCCCTCGCAGGGATGACACGGGACAAGCGATCCATGAGCGACAATACGCCCTCCAGCAGCCAAGACAGCACCCCTTCGTCGACGCCGGCCCAGGCCCCGGGCCGTGGTCCGCTGATCGCCATCGGCGCGCTCGCCGCCGCGCTGGTCGCCGGCGGCCTGGCCTTGGCCTTCGGCCTGATCCCCGCCTTCCATTCCGCACCGGTAGGCACCCTGGAAGCGCCGGAAAGCCCGGAAGTGGTCCGCGACCTCAAGCGCCCCGACGCGCTGATCGAGAGCGCCTCCCTCAGCCAGTTGCCCAAGGCCGTGCTGGAAGTGCCGCTGCTGCGCGACGTGCTCACCGAGGACTTCGTCTTCTACTACGAGAACAACGCCGACCGCCTGGGCCTGACTGGCACCCTGCGGCGCATCGTCTACGAGCACGACCTGACCCTGAAAGACAGTGTGATCGAGGAGCTGCTCGACCAGCCGGCCCAGGTTGCCCTGTGGCGCGGTGCCGATGGCCGTCTGCGCGACTTCATGGTGGTGCTCAAGCGCGGCGGCCTGGCCAAGGTGCTGGAGCCGCTGGCCAGGATCGCGGCCGATGATAGCCAGTTGAAGAAGGTCGCGGAAATCCAGGTGAAGGGCAGCACCACGCCGGTCTACAGCCTGCGCTATGGCGCCGAGAAGACCCTGCTGTTCGTCTCCCGTGGCGACCAGATGCTGGTCCTGTCGAACCCGAAGATGCTCTTTCCCAACCCGGATTACGACAACCTGGGTGAGCCCGATGCCGCCGTTGCCAAGGATCTGGGAACCGCGCTGGAAGGCGAGCCGCTGTTCGCCAAGGACTTTGCCCTGGAGCCGCGCGGCGAGCTGAAACAGCGCATCACCCTGGGTGCAGGCGTCATCGCCATGGGCTACCAGCGCCTTATCCCGACTTTCTCCGGCGTGCGCTTCGAGCAGGGCAAGGACGGCTGGCACAGCTACCTGGCGCTCAACGAGGTCGCCCGCCAGCCGGACCTGGACTTCACCCCCGTCTGGCAGGCCATGCCCATGGGCGCCAGCGCCTGCGTCGCGCTGCCGGTCACGCCGGGCCTGTACGACAACATGCTGGTGAAGCTGGGCGCCGAGCAGAAGATGGCCGCAGCCTTCTCCGAGCATCTCTCCGGCGCCGCCGGCCTGTGCTGGTACCCGGACTCGCGCCTGCACTCGCCGCTGCTCGCGGTAAAGCTCGACGCGCCCGCCAGCCCCGAGCTGGACGAGCAACTGGGCAAGCTCTTCGGCAGCATGATCGGCGCCTACGAGGCCAATGTGGAGGCCGGCGCCTTCGAGGTTGAAAGTCGTACCGAGGGCGAAGGTCGCCTGTGGCAGCGCCAGGTCAGCTCGCGCTTCGGCCAGTACCCGGCCAGCGAGGCGGAGAACCCCGACCAGGTCAGCGGCAACGGCTTCTTCCGCGTCAGCCTGCTGCGCGATGGCAACACCCTGCTGTTCTCCATCGACGACAAGCTGCTCGACAAGGCCCGCAACACCCTGGCCAAGCGCTACCCGCCGCTGGCCGACGTGCTGCCCAAGGACGCCCTGGTGCCCGCGTATCTGGCGCCCAAGACGTTGTCCGCACTGCTCCAGCGCGAGACCCTCGACAGCCTGCCGCAGGACATCGAGCCGGTATTCCGCAACGCCGCCGACACGCTGCTCCTGCCACGCCTGAAGACCCTCGCCGGCAACGGCTCCTACGCCCTGACCCTGCCGGCCGGCAGCGAGCCCAGCGGTGAGTGGGAGTGGCTGCCGCTGGAATGGAAGGCGCTGTGATCCGCAATCCCCTTATCCTGCTGGCCGGTCTGCTGGTCGCCACGCTGGCGCACGCAACGGAGCCGGCGCTGGATGCGCAGCAGACCCAGGTGTTCCGCGCCTGGTTCGTGCGCATCACCGAGGAGCAGCTGCGCCGCGGGCCGAACCCGCGCTGGTACCAGCAGGACTGCGCGGGCCTCGTGCGCTTCGCCGCCAACGAGGCGCTGAAGGTGCACGATGCCAAGTGGCTGCGCGCCAACGGCATGTCCAACCGCTACCTGCCGCCGGAGCTGGAGCTGTCCGACGCGCAGCGCAATCTCGCGCAGACCTGGCAGCAGGGCGGCGGCAAGACCGGCCCCTACGTCAACGCGATCAAACTCATTCAATACAACAGCCAGCTCGTTGGCCGCGACCTCAACCAGGCGCGCCCCGGCGACCTGATGTTCTTCGACCAGGGCGATGACCAGCATCTGATGATCTGGATGGGCCGCGACATCGCTTATCACACCGGCACTCGTACGGCGACCGACAACGGCATGCGCTCGGTCAGCCTGCAACAACTCATGACATGGAAGGACACCCGATGGATACCCGACGAATCCAATCCCAACTTTATCGGCGTCTATCGCTTGTCCTTCCTGACCCGATGAACGCGCTGCGCGGCATGGCCGCTGCCCTGGCCTGCGCCGGCCTGTTCGCCGCCGCGCCCGCGATCGTGCAGGCGGACGACGACGTCCCGGCGAGCGGCTACACGCCCATGGCCGGTGAGTCGTTCTTCCTGCTCGCCGACACCAGCTTCGCTTCCGACGAGGTGGCCAAGGTGCGTCTCGAAGCGCCGGGCCGCGACTACCGCCGCTACCGCATGGAGCCCTACGGTGGCGCGGACATCCGCGTCTACCGCATCGACCAGCCGCTGGACTTCCTCAAGCGTCAGAAGAACCTGCACCGCGTGCTGTCCGAAGGGCAGTTCAAGGGCGAGGGCCTGTCCAACACCTTGGCTTACCTGTGGGACAACTGGTACCGCAAGTCGCGTCGGGTGATGCAGCGGACCTTCTCCTACGAGTCGCGCCAGCAGGTCACCGAGGTGGTGCCCGAGCTGAAGATGGGCAATGCCATGCGCGCGCCGACGCCTTATGACGCGCAGCCGCAGTACGCGCCGATTCCCGGCCTGCCCATGGTCAGCCAGTTCCGCTATCCATTGTGGGACGCCAAACCGATCCAGCCGCCGAAGGGAGTCAGCCTGGCCGGCTCTTCCAGCGAGTTCATCAACGTCGCGCCGGGCAACGTGTATGTGCCGCTGGGCAAGCTGAAGCCCGGCCTTTATCTGGTCGAAGCGCTGGTCGGCAAGTACCGTGCGACCACCGTGGTGTTCGTCTCCAACAGCGTTGCGGTGAGCAAGATCGCCGGCAATGAGCTACTGGTGTGGACCGCGCGCAAGCATGAAGGCACCCCGGTCGGTGGCGCCAAGGTGCTGTGGACCGATGGCCTGGGCGTGATGAGCAGCGGCAGCAGCGATGCCGACGGCCTGCTGCGCCTGCAGCACGTCAGCCCCGAGCGCTCCTTCGTGATCGGCGAGGACGAGGAGGGCGGCGTCTTCGTCTCCGAGAACTTCTATTACGACAGCGAAATCTACGACACCAAACTCTACGCCTTCACCGACCGCCCGCTGTACCGTCCGGGCGACTGGGTGTCGCTGAAGATCGTCGGCCGCGAGTTCAAGAACTCCCGTGAATCGCAGTCGCCGCAGAGCGCGCCGCTGCGCCTGTCGGTGATCGACGCCGCCGGCACCACGCTGCAGACCCTCGACCTCAAGTACGACGCCAAGAGCGGCACCAACGGCCGCTTCCAGCTGCCGGCCAATGCCGTCGCCGGCGGCTACGAGCTGCGTTTCGACTACCGCGACCAGACCTACAGCAGCGCCTTCCGCGTCGCCGAGTACATCAAGCCGCACTTCGAGATTTCCCTCGACCTGGCCAAGCCGGACTTCAAGACCGGCGAGCCGGTGAAGGGCAACCTGATCCTGCTCTACCCGGACGGCAAGCCGGTGGCCAATGCCCGCCTGGAGCTGAGCCTGCGCGCCCAGCAGCTGTCCATGGTGGACAATGAACTGCAGTACCTCGGCCAGTTCCCCGTGGAGCTGACCAGCGCACAGATCACCACCGACGCCCAGGGCCGCGCCGCGCTGGACCTGCCGGCGGCGGAAAAGCCTAGCCGCTACATGCTCACCGTGTTCGCCAGCGATGGCGCCGCGTACCGCGTGAAGACCAGCAAGGAAATCCTCATCGAACGTGGCGCCGCGCGTTACCGGGTGAGCGCGCCGCAGCGCTTCAGCGCCGCCGGTGACAAGGTCGAGTTCAGCTACGCCGCCGAACAGCAGACCCAGATCCAGCCGACCGCCTTCCGCTGGCTGCGCCTGGAAGACCGCAGCAGTGGCGACGGCGCGGTGGCCGACGGCAAGTTCGCCATCACCTTCGACAAGCCCGGCACCTACAGCGTCGAGCTGCGCGACAAGGCCGGCCAGCTGCTCGGTGGCACCGGCCACTCGGTCAGCGGCGACGGCGTGAAGGCCGTGCCCGGCACCGTGGAAATCGTCCTCGACAAGGCCGAGTACCAGGCCGGTGAAGAAGCGCTGGCGCTGATCACCTTCCCCGAACCCGTGGACGACGCGCTGCTGTCGCTGGAGCGCGACAAGGTCGAGGCCACTGCACTGCTGTCCAAGGGCGGCGACTGGCTGAAGCTGGAAAAGCTCAACCCGACCCAGTACCGCGCCCGCATTCCGGTGACGGCCGAGTTCTCGCCGAACCTCACCTTCTCCGTGCTCTACACCCGCAGCGGCGACTACAGCTTCCAGAACGCCGGCATCAAGGTCGCCGTGCCGCAGGTGGAGATCGCCGTCAGCACCGACAAGGAACGCTACGAACCGGGCGAGACGGTCACCGTCAACCTCGACACCGCCTACGCCGGCAAGCCTGTCTCCAGTCACCTCACCGTGAGTGTGGTGGACGAGATGATCTATGCGCTGCAGCCGGAGATCGCTCCGGGTATCGACCAGTTCTTCTACCACCCGCGCCGCAACAACGTGCGCACCAGTGCCAGCCTCGCGTTCATCAGCTACGACGTGGCACTGCCCGGCACGCCCAGCGCGCCCGGTCGCGCCAATCGCAGCGAGCGCGGCGTGAAGGTGTTGGAGCGCCCGCGCCGCGAGGAAGTCGACACCGCAGCCTGGGAGCCGGAGTTGGTCACCGACGCCAACGGCAAGGCTCAGTTCAAGTTCCGCATGCCCGACTCCCTGACACGCTGGCGCATCACTGCCCGTGCCATGGATGATCAGGGGCAGGTCGGCCAGAAGAAGCAGTTCATCCGCTCCGAGAAACCGCTGTACCTCAAGTGGAGCGGCCCGAAGCGCTTCCGCACGGGCGATGCGCCGGACCTCGGCCTGTTCGTCTTCAACCAGGGCGAGCAGGACACCAAGGCCGAGCTGCTGATCCGTGCCAACGGCGCGGAGAAGACCCAGGCGCTGGAGCTCAAGCGTGGCGTCAACTACATCGCCCTGCCGCAACAGCCCCTCAGCGATGGCGACTGGAGCGTCGAGCTGCGCCAGGATGGCCAGGTGCGCGACAGCATCGGCGTGCACTTCAGCCTCGTGGCGGACAGCTGGCAGGTGCTGCAGTCCAGGCCGCTGCAGGTCAACGCGCAGAACACCCCGCTGCAGCTGCCGGCGGACGCCCGCGACGTCAGCCTGCGCCTGGATGACAGCGCCCAGGCCCTGCTGCGCGGCAACCTCGACTCGCTGCTCGACTACCCCTGGGGTGGCGTCGAGCAGACCGCCAGCCAGCTGCTGCCGCTGAGCGTTGCCTACCCGATGCTGGCCAACGGCGAGCCGCGTGTGCGCGATCGCCTGCGCCTGATCATGCAGACCAGCCGCCTGCGCCTGGTGCAGATGGCCGGCCCGGACGCCTACTTCACCTGGTGGGGCGGCGAAGACTACGACGCCTTCCTCACCGCTTATGCCTACTACGCCGACTGGCACGCCAGCCGCGCGCTGGAAATCCAGCTGCCGCCGGACCACTGGCAGCGCGTACTGGAGCTGTACTCCGCACGCGCCAGCGCCACGCCGCTGCTGCAGCGCGCGCTGATCCTGGCCTTCGCCCGCGACATGAAGTTGCCGGTGCAGACCCTGGTCAGCGGTCTGCTCACCGATCTGGAGAACGCCGGCAACGGCGAGGCGGAGAAGTCGGTGAACGACTTCGACAGCGACGACAGCCTGGTCATGGGCCAGCCGGACTCCGAGCTGGGCCTGGCAGTGGCCCGCGTGCTGACGGCCAGCCTGGCCGAGCAGAACAAGGTTGCGCTGCCGTCCGGGTTCGCCAGGCAACTGGATGGCGCGCGCCTGAAGCTGAACACCAGCGACCAGCCATTCGCCCGTGCCGTGCAGCTCTACATCGGTACCGTCGATGCCAGCCGTGCCCGCGCACTGCTGCAGAGCCTGGCGCCGCAGCAATCCACTGTCGAACGTGCCCTGGCGCTGACCTGGATGCAGCGCGCCGTGGCCGATGCCCCGGCTGCCGAGCTGCCCAAGCCGGTCGCGGACTGGAAGGAAAGCCACAGCACCACCGGCGATGCCTTCTGGCAATGGCAGGGCAAGGACGTGCCTGCGCAGCTGGACCTGAGCGCCGCGCCTGCGCGTCCGCTCAACGCTTCCGTGACCTTCCGCAGCGCCGAAGCGCCGGCCAGCCAGCTGCCGGTGACCATCAAGCGCCGCCTGCTGCGGCTGGTGCCGGGCGAGGACGCCTTCGCCTTCAGCGCCGAGGAACTGGGTGACAAGCCGCTGTCCAGCGACGAGCTGTACCTGGACGAAGTGACCCTGACCACCGAGCAGGCGCAAGCCTTGCGCTACGGCATGCTGGAAGTGCCACTGCCGCCGGGCGCGGACGTCGAGCGCACCACCTGGGGCTTGCAGATCAGCGGCCTGGGCGGCGTCGAGGCGACCAGCCTGGAGCGCGCACGCAACGAGCCGGGTGACCTGTTCTACGGCGTGCCGGTGGACACCCTCGGCGGCGAACTGCGCTTCCGCCATCTGGTCCGCTTCTCGCAGAAGGGCGAGTTCGTCCTGCCGCCAGCGCGCTACCAGCGCCTCTATGCGCCGCAGGAGCAGGCGCTGGAGCAGCAGCCGGCCCTGGCGAAGATCAAGGTTCAGTAATCGATGCGCGCGCGTCTGGCCGGGCTGATCCTGCTGTTGCCGCTGAGTGCCCTTGCGGCGCCCGGCTCGCAAGAGTCGGCGCAGCTGGCCTGGCGCACCGCGCAGGGCGACGAACTGCTGCGACTCGGGCCGCAGCAAGTGCTCGATCGCCAGCCATTGCCGGCCGACCTGCATGCTCCGCTGGGCAGCCTGTGGAAGCTGTTCGTCTATGCGTGGCTCAACGACACTGGCCAGCAGGAGCCGGCCTACTCGTGCCGCGGTGAAAGCAAGGAAGAGGTGTATTGCTGCACGGCAGGGCAGAGCATTGAGCGCGACGCCGCGCTGGTGAAGTCCTGCGGCCTGTACTTCCAGCCGCAGCGCCTGGGTATCGACGGCACGGTCTGGCGCCAGTACTGGCAGTCACGCCATGCGCCAGAGTGGATCGCCCAGCTGGACAAGCTGGCGCCACAGACCGAAGTGCCGGTCGCCGAACTGCTCGATCAACTGCAGCACCTGCCGGCCCAGGAGCAGGCGCGCAAGGTGCTGCTCGATGTCAGCCTGGCCGCCGACGAGGGCCGCACACCGGCTGCCCTGGGCGGACGGCTGCGAATCAAGACCTGGAGCTGGGACGAAGGTGGCAAGCGCGAGGGCGGCTTCGCCGGTTGGCTGGTCGACGGCACGCCGCTCTGGGCGCGCGGGCCGGGCACCAGCAAGACAGTGCTGGCCAAGTACGGTAATGCCATCGGTGCCGCGCTGCCGGCGCCGTGGCCCAGCGATCCGGGGCGCTGCGTGGAAGTCGGGCTGTTCAGCCGTTACCCGCTGAAAGAGGTCTACGACGCGCGCAATCAGCCCGCCGCCGAAGGCCTGCTGGCGGGCCGGCAGAATGTATTGTTCACCAATGGCGTTCGACTCGACGTGAACAGCAGCGGCGACCTTTTTCTCGAGCGTGATGCGCAGGGGCCGCGCCTGACGGCCCGCCTGTCCCGCGAGGAATACGTCGCCCGCGTGCTTGACCGCGAGGCCTCCGCGACGCCGCCGGAAGCGGCCAAGGCGCTGGCGGTGACCATCCGCACCTACCTGTTGCAGAACGGCGCGCCGCGCGGTGATTGCCTGAGCATCGACGACAGCAGCCAGCGCCAGCGTGTGGCGCCGCGCCCGGCCAGCGAGGCGGCGCGCGGCATCGCGGCCTGGACCGCCGATCTGGTGCTGGCTGGCGGCACCGTCACTTACCATTCGGACGAGGCGGGGCAGTCGAAGCTGTCCTGGCGCGACGCCCAGGAGCAAGCCGCCAAGGGCCTGCGCTATGACGCGATTCTCGCCCGCGCTTTCCCACGCACCAGTCTGAGCCGCTGGAGCAACCCGACCGCCGCCTGCCAGCCACTGCCTGAGGCCGAGCGCTGGCTGAAGGCGCAGCGCCGCGACTGGCGCCCGCGCCTGGAAACCGAGGCGGGCTATGAGGAACTGCAGTCCTTCGCCGTGTGCCGCCTGAGCAGTGGCCGGCCCTACGTCGACCGCGAACGCCAACGCATCTACGTGCGCGGCCTGTACTCCCAGCAGGACCGCCTCGACCTGGCTCATGAATACCTGCACCTGGCCTTCCAGGCGCACCCCAATGGACAAGACGAGGGCTACGTGGAAAACCTGGCCCGTCGCCTGATACTGGAATGATCAGCATGAAACTCGCCCACGCGCTCCGCCTGTCCCTGCTCGCCAGCCTGATCCCGCTGGGTGCGCAGGCCGCCGAATCGCCGATCAGCCTGGATACTCCGCTGGGCGGCTGGCGCTCGGGCGACGGTGACAAGGCCGATTTCCGGCAGACGGTGAACTACCCGGCGTCCTCGGTGAACTCGCGGGAGGACCAGTCCGATACCGCGCGCATCCGCGGTGAAATCCGTGGCTTGCCCAAGGACAGCAAGGAGCCGGCGCGCCTGGTGGTCAACGGTGTGGCCATGCCGATGCGGGTCGAGAGCGACGGCAAGTTCGACCGGCCGTTCGCCTTCCCGGCGGGCTCCAATAGTGTCGAAGTCGTCAGCCCGGACGGCCAGCAGCGCAAGCGCGTGCAGTTCTACCACGGCGGCGGCGGTGGCGAGGTAGCGGCCAAGCTGCGGGTCATGCTGTCCTGGGACTCGGACAACACCGACCTCGACCTGCACCTGGTAACGCCCGATGGCGGGCACGTCTGGTACGGCAACCGCTCGCTGCCCAACGGCGCCGCCCAGGACGTCGACGTGACCACCGGCTACGGCCCGGAAATCATCGCCAGCCCGACTCCGCTCAAGGGTCAGTACCTGGTCTACGTGAACTACTACGGCGGTGGCTGGAGTTCCGATGACAGCTCCGGCGACGTGAATGCGGCCAAGCCGCTGACCACGGCGCAGGTGACCATAGTCACGGAGGAGGGGACGGTGAACGAGAAGCAGGAGTCCTTCCTGATCCCGATGCGCCAGCCGGGCGAACTGACCCTGGTGAAGCGGTTCAGTTACCCGTAGCAGCGAGAACCGTCGGCCCTGCCGACGGATCGCGGGCATGGCCCGCTCCTACAAATGGGCGCTGCGCTTCGGCGTTTCCCGGTTGCTGTGGTGCCAACCTGTAGGAGCGGGCCACGCCCGCGAACAGCGCCTATTGGCGCTGCTGACAATCAGACCTTCTGATCCGCCTGCCACGCGTCGATCACTTCCTGCGCCGCACGGAATGCATCGATAGCAGCTGGGACACCGGCATAAACCGCGCAATGCAGCAGCGCCTCGCGAATCTCCTCCACCGTGCAGCCGTTGTTCAGCGCGCCGCGCACGTGGCCTTTCAGCTCCTGCGGGCACTTGAGCGCGGTCAGCGCGGCCAGGGTGATCAGGCTGCGGGTCTTGAGCGGCAGGCCCTCGCGGTTCCAAACGCCGCCCCAGGCGTGCTCGTTGACGAAGTCCTGCAGTGGCTGGGTGAACTCGGTGGCGTTGCCCAGCGCGCGGTCGACGAAGGCGTCGCCCATTACTTCGCGGCGGACCTGCTCGCCGGCCTTGCGGTTGTCGTTGCTCATTCTGGCTCCTTCAGAGACCTTCCAGGCGCACCGGCGCGGTGCCGGAGCGCAGCATGTTGAGTTGTTCGGCGGCGGCCTTGGAGACATCGATGATCCGCCCACGGCCGAATGGTCCGCGGTCGTTGATGCGCACCACGACGCTGCGGCCGTTGTCGAGGTTGGTCACTCGCACCCGCGTGCCGAAGGGCAGGGTGCGATGCGCGGCGGTCAGGGCGTTCTGGTTGAAGCGCTCGCCGCTGGCAGTGCGCTTGCCGTGGTGCGCCTTGCCGTAATAGGACGCGGTGCCTTCGGCGCGGTAACCGCGTCCGGAGACTTCCGAGTCGCTGTCATATGACGTGGTGCTACAGCCGGCCAGCAGGGCCAGGCAACCGATGAGGGCCATGGGTCGCAGCATCGAACCTCCGGACGAAAAAACGCCGGGCAAGCCCGGCGTCGTTGAAGTGTGGGCTCAGCCTTCGAGCTTCTTCTTCAGCAGTTCGTTCACTTGTGCCGGGTTGGCCTTGCCCTTGGCGGCCTTCATGGCCTGGCCGACGAAGAAGCCGAACATCTTGCCGCGCTTGGCTTCGTCGCTGGCGCGGTACTGTTCGACCTGCTCGGCGTTGGCCGCCAGCACGTCGTCCAGCAGCTTCTCGACGGCGCCCGAATCGGTGTTCTGCACCAGGTCCTTGGCCTTGATGATCTCGTCTGGCGAGCCTTCACCTTCGGCCATGGCGGCGAACACGGTCTTGGCTGCCTTGCCGTTGATGGTGCCATCCTTCAGACGCAGGATCATGCCGCCCAGGTGCTCGGCGGAAACCGGCGACTGCTCGATTTCCAGACCGTCCTTGTTGAGCAGGCTGGACAGCTCGCCCATCACCCAGTTGGCCGCCAGCTTGGCGTCGGCGCAGATGGCCTGGACCTGTTCGAAGTAGTCGGCCATCTCGCGGCTGGCGGACAGCACGCTGGCGTCGTAGGCGGACAGGCCGTACTGGCTCTCGAAGCGCTCGCGCTTCTGGTCCGGCAACTCCGGCAGCTGGCCGCGCAGTTCTTCGAGGAAGGCGCGCTCGATCACCACCGGCAGCAGGTCCGGGCAGGGGAAGTAACGGTAGTCGTTGGCTTCTTCCTTGCTGCGCATGGAGCGCGTTTCGTCCTTGTTCGGGTCATACAGGCGGGTTTCCTGCACGACCTTGCCGCCGTCCTCGATCAACTCGATCTGGCGCTGCACTTCGTGGTTGATCGCCTTCTCGATGAAACGGAAGGAGTTCACGTTCTTGATCTCGGCGCGGGTACCGAACTCGGCCTGGCCCTTCGGCCGTACCGAGACGTTGCAGTCGCAACGCAGCGAGCCTTCAGCCATGTTGCCGTCGCAGATGCCCAGGTAGCGCACCATGGCATGGATCGCCTTGACGTAGGCGACGGCTTCCTTGGCGCTGCGGATATCCGGCTCGGAGACGATCTCCAGCAGCGGAGTACCGGCGCGGTTCAGGTCGATGCCGCTCATGCCGTGGAAGTCTTCGTGCAGGCTCTTGCCGGCGTCCTCTTCCAGGTGCGCGCGGGTGATGCCGACACGCTTGACGGTGCCGTCTTCCAGGGTGATGTCAAGAAAGCCCTTGCCAACGATGGGGTGGTCCATCTGGCTGGTCTGGTAGCCCTTGGGCAGGTCCGGGTAGAAGTAGTTCTTGCGCGCGAACACGTTGCGCTCGGCAATCTCGGCGTTGATCGCCAGGCCGAACTGGCAGGCCATGCGCACGGCTTCCTGGTTCAGCACCGGCAGGGTGCCGGGCATGGCCAGGTCGACCAGGCTGGCCTGGGTGTTCGGGGCGGCGCCGAAGGTGGTGGCGCTACCGGAGAAGATCTTCGATTGGGTGGAGAGCTGTGCGTGGATTTCCAGCCCGATCACGGTTTCCCATTGCATGTGTATCGTCCTCAGAATCCAGCCGGTGCTTGTTTGTGCCAGTCGCTGACCAGTTGGTACTGGTGCGCGACGTTGAGCAGGCGGCCTTCCTGGAAGTACGGCGCGAGCAACTGGACACCCACCGGCAGGCCGTCGACGAAGCCGGCCGGCATGGACAGGCCCGGAATGCCGGCGAGGTTGGCGGTGATGGTGTAGATGTCTTCCAGGTACTGGGCGACCGGGTCGTTGTTCTTCTCGCCCAGTTTCCAGGCCGGGTTCGGCGTGGTCGGGCCGAGGATTACGTCGACTTCGGCGAAGGCATTGGTGAAATCGTTCTTGATCAGGCGACGAATTTTCTGAGCCTTCAGGTAATACGCGTCGTAGTAACCGGCGGAAAGTGCGTAGGTGCCGACCATGATGCGGTTCTTCACCTCAGCGCCGAAACCTTCGGCGCGGGAGCGCTTGTACAGGTCCTGCAGGTCCTTCGGGTCTTCGCAGCGGTAGCCGTAGCGAACGCCATCGAAGCGCGACAGGTTGGAGCTGGCTTCTGCGGGCGCGATCACATAATAGGCAGGGATCGCGTGCTGCATGTTGGGCAGGGAGATCTCCTTGACCACCGCGCCGAGCTGCTTGAGCTGCTCGACCACCTTCATCACCGCGTCGGCGATACGGCTGTCCAGGCCGGCGCCGAAGTATTCCTTCGGCAGGCCGATGCGCAGGCCGGTCAGCGGCTTGGCCAGGGCGGCCAGGTAGTCGTCCACCGGCTGGTCGACGCAGGTGGAGTCCTTCGGATCGAAGCCGGCCATGGCGCCGAGCATCAGCGCGCAGTCCTCGGCAGTGCGGGCCAGCGGGCCACCCTGATCGAGGCTGGAGGCATAGGCGATCATGCCCCAGCGCGATACGCGGCCGTAGGTTGGCTTGATGCCGGTGAGGTTGGTCAGCGCCGCCGGCTGGCGGATCGAGCCGCCGGTGTCGGTGCCGGTGGCGGCCGGGATCAGGCGCGCGGCCACGGCGGCGGCGGAGCCACCGGAGGAACCGCCCGGTACGCGGGAGGTGTCCCAGGGGTTCTTCACCGGGCCGTAGTGGCTGGATTCGTTGGCTGAGCCCATGGCGAATTCGTCCATGTTCAGCTTGCCCAGGCTCACGGTGCCGGCGTCCGCCAGGCGCTCGACGACGGTGGCGTCGTAGGGCGAGACGAAGGCGTCGAGAATCTTCGAACCGCAGCTGGTGCGCACGCCCTGGGTGCAGAACAGGTCCTTGTGGGCGATCGGCGCGCCCAGAAGGGCACCGGTCTCGCCTTTGGCGCGCCGCTCGTCGGCCGCCTTGGCCTGGGCCAGAGCGTTCTCTTCGGTGACGGTGATGAAACTGTTCAGCTGCGGGTCGAGCTGCTGGATGCGCGCGAGCAGGGCAGTGGCCAGTTCCTGGGCGGAGAATTGCTTGTCGGCGAGTCCGCGGGCGACTTCGGCGAGGGTCAATTGATGCAGCATATGTCCGTGTCCTTCTCGCTTACTCGATGACTTTCGGGACGAGGTACAGGCCGTCTTCCACGGCCGGCGCGATGGCCTGATAGGCTTCGCGGCGGTTCTCCTCGGTGACGGCGTCGGCGCGCAGGCGCTGCGTGGCTTCCAGCGGGTGGGCCAGGGGCTCCACGCCGTCGGTGTCGACCGCCTGCATGGCGTCGATCAGGCCGAGGATGTTGTTGAGGGTGTCGGTGGTGCGCGAAATGTCGGCTTCCTCCAGGCCCAGGCGGGCGAGGTGGGCGATCTTTTCCACGTCGGAGCGTTCAAGCGCCATCGGGGTCTCCAGCTAGAGCGGCCCGGTTCGAACTGGACCTGGCCGGAAGGAATTGAGGGGGCAGGGAACAGAACCCGCGGCAGACGGTCGAAGGCCGCTGGGGTGGGCCTGCGGGCCCGAAAAACGAGGAATCTAGCATAAATTGCCGCCTTGCCCAAAACCCCCGTCATTGTTAGAGTTTGCCGCACTTTTTTACCCGCGCACTTTTCACCCACGCGCCACCTATGGGTTTCTTTCCAATGTTCAAAAAACTGCGTGGCATGTTCTCCAGTGATCTGTCGATCGACCTGGGCACTGCCAATACCCTTATTTATGTGCGCGAGCGCGGCATCGTCCTGAACGAACCGTCCGTGGTCGCCATTCGTAGCCACGGCAGCCAGAAGAGCGTGGTAGCGGTCGGTACCGAAGCCAAGCGCATGCTGGGCCGTACCCCGGGCAACATTGCCGCCATTCGTCCGATGAAGGACGGCGTGATCGCCGACTTCAGCGTCTGCGAGAAGATGCTGCAGTACTTCATCAACAAGGTTCACGAGAACAGCTTCCTGCAGCCCAGCCCGCGCGTGCTGATCTGCGTGCCGTGCAAGTCCACCCAGGTGGAACGCCGCGCCATCCGTGAATCGGCCCTGGGCGCTGGCGCCCGTGAGGTGTACCTGATCGAAGAACCGATGGCCGCAGCCATCGGCGCCGGCCTGCCGGTCGAAGAGGCCCGTGGTTCCATGGTCGTCGACATCGGCGGCGGCACCACCGAGATCGCCCTGATCTCCCTCAACGGCGTGGTCTATGCCGAATCCGTCCGCGTCGGCGGCGACCGCTTCGACGAAGCCATCGTCACCTACGTGCGCCGCAACTACGGCAGCCTGATCGGCGAATCCACCGCCGAGCGCATCAAGCAGGAAATCGGCACCGCCTTCCCGGGCGGCGAAGTCCGCGAAGTCGACGTCCGTGGCCGCAACCTGGCCGAAGGCGTACCGCGCAGCTTCACCCTGAATTCCAACGAAGTGCTCGAAGCGCTGCAGGAATCCCTGGCGACCATCGTCCAGGCGGTCAAGAGCGCCCTGGAACAATCCCCGCCGGAACTGGCTTCGGACATCGCCGAGCGCGGTCTGGTGCTGACCGGTGGCGGCGCGCTGCTGCGCGACCTGGACAAGCTGCTGGCCCAGGAAACCGGCCTGCCGGTGATCGTCGCCGAAGACCCGCTGACCTGCGTCGCCCGTGGCGGCGGCAAGGCGCTGGAAATGATGGACCGTCATTCGATGGACCTGCTGTCCACCGAGTAAGTTGGACGTGGAGGTTGGTTGACGTTTCGCCCGCGCTGGTGAAACTTCAACCGACCTTGCACAGCTAGGAGCCGGTCATCAAACCGATATTCTCCAAAGGGCCCTCGCTGGGCGCGCGCCTTCTGGTGCTCGCTGTCCTGTCGGTCGCCTTGATGGTGGTCGATGCCCGCTTCGATTATCTGAAACCGGTACGCAGCCAGATGGGCCTCGTGCTGAGTCCCTTCTATGGCATCGCCGACTTCCCCGTTCGTGCGTGGGAAGGCGTGCGCGACCAGTTCACCAGCCGCAGCGAGCTGCTGGCCGAGAACGAGCGCCTGAAGGCCGAGCAGTTGCTGATGCAGCGCCGCCTGCAGAAGCTGGCCACCCTCACCGAACAGAACGTACGCCTGCGTGAGCTGCTCAACTCCTCCGCTCTGGTCGACGACAAGGTGCTGGTGGGCGAGTTGATCGGCGTTGACCCGAACCCCTTCACCCAGCGCATCCTGATCGACAAGGGCGAGAAGGACGGTGTGTTCCAGGGCCAGCCGGTGCTCGATGCCAGCGGCCTGATGGGCCAGGTGGTCGAGGTCATGCCCTACACCGCGCGCGTGCTGCTGCTGACCGATACGACCCACAGCATTCCGGTGCAGGTGAACCGCAATGGCCTGCGCGCCATTGCCGTGGGCACCGGCAACCCGGAACGCCTGGAACTGCGTTACGTCGCCGATACCGCCGACATCAAGGAAGGCGACCTGCTGGTGAGCTCCGGCCTTGGCCAGCGTTTCCCGGCCGGCTATCCGGTGGCGGTGGTGAAGGAAGTGCTGCACGACACGGGCGGGCCTTTCGCCACCATCCGTGCCGTGCCGACCGCCAAGATGAACCGCAGCCGCTACGTGCTGCTGGTCTTCAGCGACAGCCGTACCCCCGAACAGCGCGCTACCGATGCAGCCGAAGCCCAGGCCGAGGCTGATCGCAAGGCCGCCGAGTCGGGCACTCCGGCTCAGCCTGCACCGGGCGCCCCGGCAGCCCAGCCGCATGACGGCACGCAGCCTGCTGCCCCTGCCGCTCCCTCTGCGCAGCCAGCCCACCCGGCCGGCACCAACGGTACGGCGCCTGCCGCGCCTGCCGGTGCCCCGGCATCGCACCCGGATGCAAGGACCCGTCACTGATGGCGGCGCAGGGCTCGAACAACGGCTGGGCCATCTGGCTCACCCTGCTGGCGGCGTTGCTGCTGTCGGTGGCGCCGATGCCCAGTTTCATGGAGATCGGCCGCCCGCTGTGGCTGGCGATGTTCCTTACCTACTGGGTGCTCTACCTGCCGCACAAGGTCGGCATGCTGACCGCCTGGGTGTTCGGCGTCGCCGAAGACGTGCTCTACGGCAGCCTGCTGGGGCAGAACGCCCTGATCCTCAGCCTGATCATCTGTCTGGTGCTGTCGCTGCATCAGCGCCTGCGCATGTTCCCCATCTGGCAGCAATGCTTGGTGTTGCTGGTGGTCTACGGTCTTGCCCAGCTGGTCCAGTTGTGGATCAGCGCCCTGACCGGCAACCGCCCGCCTACCCTGGTGTTCCTCCTGCCGGCTCTGGTCAGCGCCTTGCTCTGGCCCTGGGTCTACACACTGCTGCGGGCCCTGCGGCTGCGCCTGAACATCAACTGATCGCCCCCTTGCGGGGGAATCGCCGGGCCCGCGTTTCGCGGGCCCGCTTCGGAGTCTCTGATGGCCCAGCTGTACCTCGCCTCCAGTTCGCCGCGTCGCCGCGAGCTGCTCACCCAGATCGGCCTGCCGTTCCACATAGTGCCCGCGTCCATCGATGAAACGCCCGAGTCCGGCGAGTCGGCGCATGCCTATGTCGAGCGCCTGGCGCGCGGCAAGGCACTGGCCGGACTGAATTTCCTCGCCCAGCGCGCCGACGTCTGCGTGCTCGGCGCCGATACCGCCGTGGTGCTGGACGGCCGCATCCTCGGCAAGCCGGTGGACCGCGACGACGCCCTGGCCATGCTGCAGGCCCTGTCCGGCCGCGAGCACGAAGTTCTGACCGCCGTGGCAGTGGCTGACCGGGATCGCTGCGAGGCGCGCGTGGTCAGCAGTCGCGTGGCCTTCCGTGCGGTCTCCGCCGAGGAAGCCGAGCGCTATTGGGAAACCGGCGAACCCCAGGATAAAGCCGGTGGCTATGCTATCCAGGGGCTTGCGGCGGTGTTCGTCAGCCGCGTCGAGGGCAGCTACAGCGCCGTGGTCGGCCTGCCTCTTTGCGAAACCTCGGCATTGCTGGCTGACTTCTCCATCCCCAGCTGGCAGTCTTGATCGGAAAATAGCGCTGGCACGACTCCGGGCGCGATAAGGAAGGGCGCATGAGCGAAGAGATCCTGATCAATATCACGCCGATGGAATCGCGCGTGGCGGTGGTGGAGAACGGCGTCCTGCAGGAGGTCCACGTCGAGCGCACGCTGCGCCGCGGGATCGTCGGCAATATCTACAAGGGCAAGGTCGTGCGCGTGCTTCCCGGCATGCAGGCGGCCTTCGTCGACGTCGGCCTGGAGCGCGCGGCCTTCATCCACGCCGCGGAGATTTCCACCCGCGAGGGCAGCGCCGTGGAAAGCATCGGCGCGCTGGTCCACGAAGGGCAGAGCCTGGTGGTGCAGGTCACCAAGGACCCCATCGGCACCAAGGGCGCGCGCCTCACCACGCACCTGTCGATCCCCTCGCGCTACCTGGTCTACATGCCGCGCACCAGCCATGTCGGCATTTCCCTGAAGATCGAGGACGAACACGAGCGCGAGCGCCTCAAACAGGTGGTCGCCAAGTGCGTCGAGGCCGAGGGCATCGTCGAGCGCGGCGGTTTCATCCTGCGTACTGCTGCCGAGGGTGCGGGTGAAGACGAGATCCTCGCCGATATCCGCTACCTGCGCCGCCTGTGGGACCAGATCGACGCGCAGA
Source organism: Pseudomonas sp. LABIM340 (assembly GCF_040017195.2). Taxonomy (NCBI): domain Bacteria; kingdom Pseudomonadati; phylum Pseudomonadota; class Gammaproteobacteria; order Pseudomonadales; family Pseudomonadaceae; genus Pseudomonas; species Pseudomonas sp. LABIM340. The sequence goes on from NZ_CM200227.1 coordinate 1,144,286, forward strand.
TCCAGACCGTCGGCGCGCCGACAATGATCTACGAAGACCTTTCCCTGGCCCTGCGCACCCTGCGCGACCTGGTGAATCCGCGCATCGAGAAGATCCGTGTCGATTCCCGGGAAAACTTCCAGAAGATCACGCAGTTCGTCGAAGAACTGATGCCGGAAATCGCCGACCGCCTGGAGCACTACCCGGGCGAGCGGCCGATCTTCGACCTCTACGGGGTCGAGGACGAGGTGCAGAAGGCGCTGGAGCGCAAGGTGCTGCTCAAGTCCGGCGGCTACCTGATCATCGACCCGACCGAGGCGATGACTACCATCGACGTGAACACCGGCGCCTTCGTCGGCCATCGCAACCTCGAAGAGACCATCTTCAAGACCAACCTCGAGGCGGCCACTGCCATCGCCCGCCAGCTGCGCCTGCGCAACCTGGGCGGGATCATCATCATCGACTTCATCGACATGGAAGACGAGGAGCACCGCCGCCAGGTCCTGCGGACCCTGGAGAAGCAGCTCGAGCGTGACCATGCCAAGACCAACATCATCGGCATCACCGAGCTGGGCCTGGTGCAGATGACCCGCAAGCGCACCCGCGAAAGCCTGGTGCAGGTGCTCTGCGAGCCCTGCCCGAGCTGCCAGGGGCGCGGCATGCTGAAGACTGCCGAAACCATCTGCTACGAGATATTCCGCGAGATTCTTCGCGAGGCTCGGGCCTACCAGGCCAATTCCTATCTGGTGCTGGCCAATCAGAAGGTGGTGGATCGCCTGCTCGACGAGGAGTCGGGTAATGTCGCGGACCTGGAGCTGTTCATCGGTCGCCCCATCAAGTTCCAGGTCGAGGCCATGTATTCCCAGGAGCAGTACGACGTGGTCCTGCTTTGAGCGGCGGATCGCACAGTCAGGGATTCCGGCAGGAGGCCGCCGTGCAATGGGGTTTTTTGGAGCTTTGCCTGACGCACACTGTCAGACCTGGTTCGACATTGCCTGGCTGGGAGGCCGCTCGATGATCCTTCGCTTCACTTCACAGGCAGCCGGCTGACATGGAGCGTGCCGGCCGCCTGTTCGCCACTTCCCTGCGCGTCATCCTGGGCCTCCTGGCGCTGGGGCTGGTGCTGCTCGCGCTGTACGTCAGCCTCGGCCGGCAACTGGTACCGCTGGTGGCAGAGTACCGCGATGACCTTGCGCAGAAGGCCAGCGAACAACTGGGCCTGCCGGTGGCCATCGGCGCGCTGGAGGGGCACTGGCATGCCTTCAGCCCGATCATCGTGGTGCGCGATATCCAACTGGGCGAGGGCAATGACTCCCTGCGTCTGGAACGGGTACGTCTGACTCCGGACATCCTCGGCAGCGTAATGGCGCGCCAGCCGCGCATCGACAGCCTGGAACTGGAAGGTCTGCACCTGACCCTGCGCGAAGACGAGGACGGCAAGTGGCACGCCGATGGCCTGCCCAGCCGTGGCGGCGACACCGATCCGCGCAAGCTCATCGACCTGCTGCTGACCCCGCGTCGCCTGTCGCTGATGGACAGCCAGCTGACCGTGCTGCCGCAGCAGGCCAGCCCGCTGTCGCTGACCTACGTCGGCATGACCCTGCGCAGCGGCAGCCGCCAGCGCCTGGAAGCACGCCTCAGCCTGCCCGGCGGCGAGCCGGTGGCGGCGCGCCTGGAAACCCGCCTGAACCGTGACGACTGGGCGAAGAGTTCGGCGCAGCTGTACCTCAGCCTGCCTCAAGCCGACTGGGCCAAGTGGCTGCCTGAGCGCCTCACCGGTGCCTGGAAGCTGTCCCAGGCCAGGGCCGGCGGCGAGTTCTGGGCGACCATCGACAAGGGCGTGCCGGTGTCGGCTGTGGCGCGCCTGAACGCGCCGAAGATCGACGCGGCGCTGGGCGATCGCAAACCGGTGAGCCTGAGTGACCTTGGCGTCAGTCTGTTCTTCCAGCGCAATGGCGACGATTTCGACCTGCGCGTCGCCGATCTGGCAGCGAACCTCGGCGAAACGCGCTGGGGCGAGGTGGAACTGGAGCTGACTCGTCGGATGAAGGGCGAGGAGCACTGGCAGTTGCGTGCCGACCGCCTCGACCTGACCCCGCTGGGGCCGACCATTACTGCACTGGCGCCGCTGCCGGACAAGGCCATCGAGTGGCTCGACGGCCTCAAGCCGCAGGGCGTGCTGCACAACGTCAACTTCGATTACTGGCCGCAGCGCGAGGGCTCCGAGCGCGTTGCCTATGCCACCAACCTGGAGAAGGTTGGCGTCAGCGCCTTCCATGACGTGCCCGCCGTGGCCAATGTCGATGGCACCCTGCGCGGCAACCTGGAAGGCGGCACGCTGGATGCCAACGCCCAGAACTTCATGCTTCACCTGGCAACCCTCTTCCCGGAGCCCTGGCACTACCGCACTGCGCACACGCGCATGTTCTTCAAGCTCAACGACGAGGCCTTCACCCTCGGCAGCCACCTGATGCGGGTGGAAGGCGAGGAGGGCACCATCGCCGGTGACATGCTGATCCGCCTGATGCGCGACCCGGCGCAGGAGGACTACATGGACCTGCGAGTCGGCATGAGCAATGGCGATGCGCGCTACACCGGCAAGTACCTGCCGACCGTCATCCCGCAGATGAGCAAGGACCTTGCCGCCTGGCTCAAGGGCTCGATCAAGAGCGGTCGCATCGAGCAGGGCTATTTCCTCTGGCAGGGCTCGCTGCAGAAGGGCTCGGCGCCCGAAGCCCACGCCATGACCCTGTATTTCAAGGTCCACGACGGCGTGCTCGACTACCAGCCCGGCTGGCCCGGCCTGAGCAAGGCCGAGGGCGAGGTGCGGGTCGAGGACACGGGCGTCAGCATCAACGCCAGCAGCGGGCAGATCCTCAACAGCCAGGTGCGCGATGTGTCGGTGGAGATTCCCCACTCGGACCCGGGCGAAGTTGCCCACCTGCACGTGAACGGCGACATCGACAGCAACCTCGTCGATGGCCTGAAGATTCTCCAGGACTCGCCGATCGGCGCGACCCATACCTTCGCCGGCTGGGAAGGCTCCGGTGACCTGAACGGCCACCTCAATCTCGACATTCCCCTGGCCAAGGGCGAGGCGAGCAAGGCGCGGGTGATAGTCGACTTCGACACTGACAAGGCGAAGTTGAAGATCGCCAAGCCCGAGCTGAACCTCGAACAGGTCAAGGGCAAGTTCCGCTACGACACCGACAGCGGCCTGAGCGGGCAGAACATCGCGGCCCAGGTGCTGGGCGCCCGCGTCACCGGCAGCATTCGCGCCGAAGGCCGCAACGGCGTACCGCGCACGCGGGTGCTGGTGGGCGGCCAGGTGCCGGTCAAGTCCCTGCTCGAGTGGGGCAAGGTGCAGAAGCAGTTGCCGGTCGACGGGAGCATTCCCTTCCAGCTCAACCTGCTGCTCGACGGCAAGGATAGCCAGTTGCAGGTCGCCTCGAACCTGCAAGGCGTCACCATCGACCTGCCGGCGCCGCTAGGAAAGGCCTCTCAGGAGACCCGCGAGAGCGAGTGGCGCATGACCCTGGACGGCGCCGAGCGGCGTTACTGGGCGACCTATGGCGACCGCGCCAGCCTGGCCTACGCCGCACCGGTGGATCAGCCGCTGGCTGGCCGCGGCGTGCTGCGCCTGGGGGGCGATCCGGCCGTGCTGCCCAACTGGAGCGGTGTGCAGGTGCGCGGCAAGATCGACGAGGTCGACGCCGACGCCTGGATGGCCGTTGCGAAGAAGTACTCCAACACCGGGGTGGAAGGCGCGGCTGGCCTGTTGCGCGGTGCGGACCTGCAGATCGGTCGCTTCAAGGGCTTCGGCCAGACCCTGGAAAACCTCACGCTGGACCTGGCGCGTGTCGACAGCAGCTGGCAGGTCGGGCTGGTCAGCTCACTGGTTTCCGGCAAGGTCACCCTGCCTGACAGCAAGGTGAAGCCGATCCAGATCGCCCTGGACCGCATCGACCTGCCCAAGGGCGAGGCCATCGATTCCGAGAAGGCGGTGGAGCAGCCGGACCCGCTGGCGAAGGTCGACCCGCGGACCCTGCCACCGATGGACGTGTCCATCCGCCAGGTGCTGAAGGCAGGCAAGCCAGTCGGCGCCTGGAGCTTCAACGTGCGGCCGACGCCAACAGGCGTGGGCTTCAACGACGTCAACCTGGACCTGCGTGGCCTGTCGGTGAAGGGCAACCTGCGCTGGGACGGCATGGAGTCCAGCGCCCGCAGTACCTTCCAGGGCCAGCTCGAAGGCAAGAACCTGGGTGATGTGCTCAAGGCCTGGGACTTCGCGCCCAGCGTGACCAGCGAGCGCTTCCGCGTGGACATCAACGGCAACTGGCCGGGCTCCCCGGCGGCGCTGAACCTGCGACGCTTCGGCGGCACCCTCGACGCCAGCCTGCGCAAGGGCCAGTTCGTCGAAGTAGAGGGCGGCGCCAATGCCCTGCGCGTATTCGGCCTGCTCAACTTCAACGCCATCAACCGCCGCCTGCGCCTGGACTTCTCCGACCTGCTCGGCAAGGGCCTGAGCTATGACCGCGTGAAGGGCGTACTCACCGCCACCGACGGCGTCTACTTCACCCGCGAACCGCTGCGCCTGGACGGCCCGTCGAGCAACCTAGAACTCAACGGCACCCTGGACCTGGCCCACGACGAGATCGACGCCAAGCTGCTGGTGACCTTGCCGGTGACCAACAACCTGCCGCTGGCGGCGCTGATCGTCGGCGCGCCGGCCATTGGTGGGGCGCTGTTCGTGGTGGACAAGCTGCTGGGCGACAAGGTCGCGCGCTTCGCTAGCGTTCAGTACAGCGTAAAGGGCCCGTGGCAGAGCCCCACCATCGCTTTCGAGAAGCCTTTCGAAAAGCCTCATTGAGCCCCTCAATCGAGCAGAAAGGTCGGGCTTCAGTTAGCATGAAACCCAGACACCGACGGAGCTCAGCATGTCCATTGCCGTCATCCAGATGGTCAGCCAGGACGATGTCCTGGCCAATCTCGCCGCCGCCCGTCGCCTGCTCGAGCAGGCCGCCGAGGGCGGCGCGCGCCTCGCCGTGCTGCCGGAGAACTTCGCCGCCATGGGCCGCCGCGATCTCGCGGAGATCGGCCGGGCCGAAGCGATGGGCGAAGGCCCAATCCTGCCCTGGTTGAAAAGCACCGCCCGCGACCTCAGGTTGTGGATAGTCGCCGGCACCCTTCCGCTGCCGCCCGAAGGCCAGTCGGACGCCAAGGCCAACGCCTGTTCGCTGCTGGTGGACGAGCGCGGCGAAGTGGCGGCGCGCTACGACAAGCTGCACCTGTTCGACGTGGACGTCGCTGACGCCCGTGGCCGCTATCGCGAGTCGGACGACTACGCCTTCGGTCAGCGCGTGGTGGTGGCGGATACGCCGGTTGGGCGTCTGGGAATGACGGTCTGCTACGACCTGCGCTTCCCCGAGCTCTACACGGCGCTGCGCGAGGCTGGCGCGGAACTGATCAGCGCCCCGGCGGCCTTCACCGCGGTGACCGGTGCGGCGCACTGGGAAATCCTCGTCCGCGCCCGCGCCATCGAGACCCAGTGCTACCTGCTGGCGGCCGGTCAGGGCGGTACCCACCCCAAAGGACGGGAAACCTGGGGCCAGTCGGCCATCGTCGATCCCTGGGGGCGTATCCTCGCCGAACAGGCCAAGGGCGAGGCCGTGCTGCTCGCCGAGCGCGACAGTGAGGAACAGGCGGCGGTCCGGCAGCGCATGCCGATTGCCCGGCACAGAAGATTTTTCCCGCCGGTCGAACCACGACCGGCGCGTACGGAGTGAATATGAGCGAACTGTTGTCATCCGTCAGTCAGCACCTGCTGGCCCCCGGTGGTCTGGATATCGACCAGCTGTCGCCGATCCTGCACGAGCTGAGCGGCCCCGGCATCGACGCCGCTGACCTGTACTTCCAGAGCCAGGTCTCCGAGTCCTGGATGCTTGAAGACGGCATCGTCAAGGAAGGCAGCTTCCACATGGACCAGGGCGTCGGCGTGCGCGCGCAGTCCGGCGAGAAGACCGGCTTCGCCTACAGCAACGCGATCAACCATGAAGCGCTGATCCAGGCCGCCCGCGCCGCCCGTTCGATTTCCCGCGCCGGGCAGAACGGCAAGGTGCAGGCGTTCCAGGCCGTGGTGCCGACCCGCCTGTACGCCGGCGAGAACCCGCTGGACGTGATGAGCCGCGCCGAAAAGGTGGAGTTGCTGCAGAAGATCGACGCCGCCACCCGCGCCCTCGATCCGCGCATCCAGCAGGTCACCGTCAGCCTCGCCGGCGTCTGGGACCAGGTGCTGATCGCTGCGGCGGACGGTTCGCTGGCCGCGGACATCCGCCCGCTGGTGCGCTTCAATGTCAGCGTCATCGTCGAGCAGAACGGCCGCCGCGAGCGTGGCGGTCACGGCGGTGGCAGGCGTACCGACTACAAGTACTTCCTGCAGGAAGACCGCGCCATGAGCTACGCCCGCGAGGCGTTGCGCCAGGCCCTGGTCAACCTCGAAGCGGTGCCCGCGCCGGCCGGCAGCCTGCCGGTGGTGATGGGTGCCGGCTGGTCCGGCGTGCTGCTGCACGAAGCCGTGGGCCACGGCCTGGAAGGCGACTTCAACCGCAAGGGCAGCTCCAACTACAGCGGGCGGATTGGCGAGAAAGTCGCTTCCAGCCTGTGCACCATCGTCGACGACGGCACCATCGCCGGCCGTCGTGGTTCGCTGTCGGTGGACGACGAGGGCACGCCGACCAACTGCAACGTGCTGATCGAAAACGGCATCCTCAAGGGCTACATGCAAGACAAGCTCAACGCCCGCCTGATGGGCGTGGCGCGCACCGGCAACGGCCGCCGCGAGTCCTATGCGCACCTGCCGATGCCGCGCATGACCAACACCTACATGCTGGCCGGGCAGAGCGATCCGCAGGAAATCATCGCCAGCGTCGAGCGCGGCATCTACTGCGCGAACCTCGGCGGCGGCCAGGTGGACATCACCAGCGGCAAGTTCGTCTTCGCCACCAGCGAGGCCTACCTGATCGAGAACGGCAAGATCACCCGCCCGGTGAAGGGCGCGACCCTGATCGGCAACGGTCCGGAAGTGATGAGCCGGGTGTCCATGGTCGGCAACGACCTGGCGCTGGACAGCGGCGTGGGTACCTGCGGCAAGGACGGCCAGTCCGTGCCGGTCGGTGTCGGTCAGCCGACCCTGAAGATCGACGCCATCACCGTTGGCGGCACGGGCGGCTGAGGCCGTTGCCGGTGGGGCTGGAAGGGAAGGTCGCGGCCGCTCAGCGCAGGCCGCGTTTCAGCTCGTCCAGCTCGCGGATGTACTTGAAGATCTTCCGCGCCGCTGCCGGAGGCTTGTTGTGAGCGGCCTCGTGCTGGGCGTGGCGGATCAGCTGGAGCAGATGCTGGCGGTCGCTTTCCGGGTATTCGCCGAAGAAGGCCGACAGCGCGGCGTCACCGCCAGTGATCAGGTGGTCGCGCCAGCGCTCCAGGGCGTGGAAGCGTTCGTTGTACTGGCGGGTAGAAGTATCTACCTGCTCCAGCAGGGCAAGGATCGCCTCGACGTCCTGGTCACGCATCAGCTTGCCGATGAACTGCCGGTGGCGTTTCTTGGCGGCGTTGGCCTTGTGCTTGGGAGCTTCTTCCAGTGCGCGGCGCAGCGGATCGGTGAGCGGCATGCGGTCGAGCATGTCGGCCTTGAGCGCGGTCAGGCGCTCGCCGAGTTCCTGCAGCGCGTGCATTTCGCGTTTTACTTGCGTCTTGCTCTTCTCATCGAAGAACGAGTCGTCATCGTGAATTTCAGCCATGGCGGGGGTCTCGTTGAAAACGCCGCCATGATAACGAGTCAGGGGCCGCTTGTCCGGCCCGCGCCGGTCGCCGCCGCCTGATGGCGGGGCCGGACCATGAACAGGAGAGGCATGCAATGAGCGAACACAACCCGGCAGTGAGCCCGGAGGTCCTTCCCGAACTGCGCGAGCAGGTCGAGCGGATCATCGCCGAGGCCACCCGGCAGGGCGCCAGCGCCTGCGAGGTGGCGGTGTCGGTGGAGCAGGGGCTGTCGACCTCGGTACGCCAGGGTGAAGTCGAGACCGTCGAGTTCAACCGCGACCAGGGCTTCGGCATCACCCTCTACGTCGGCCAGCGCAAGGGCTCGGCGAGCACCTCGGCGACCGGCGCGGACGCCATCCGCGAGACCGTGGCGGCGGCGCTGGCGATTGCCAAGCACGCTTCCGAAGACGATTGTGCCGGCCTGGCCGATCCGGCGCTGATGGCCCGCGACCTGCCGGACCTGGATCTGTACCACGGCTGGTCGATCACCCCCGACCAGGCAATCGAGCGCGCGCTGGTGTGCGAGGCCGCTGCGTTCGCCACCGACAAGCGCGTTACCAAGGCCGACGGCACCACGTTGAATACCCACCAGGGCTGCCGCGTCTACGGCAACAGCCACGGCTTCGTCGGCGGCTACGCCAGTACCCGCCACAGCCTGAGCTGCGTGATGATCGCCGAGCTGGAAGGGCAGATGCAGCGCGACTACTGGTACGACGTGAACCGTCGCGGCGAGCTGCTGGCCACTCCTGAATCCATCGGCCGCCGCGCCGCCGAGCGCGCCGCCAGCCGTCTCGGTGCGCGCCCGGTGCCCACCGCTGAAGTGCCGGTGCTGTTCGCCCCGGAAGTCGCCGTCGGCCTGTTCGGCCACTTCCTCGGCGCGATCTCCGGCGGCAGCCTGTACCGCAAGTCCTCGTTCCTCGAAGGCGCGCTGGGCCAGCGGCTGTTCCCGGAATGGCTGACCCTGGACGAACGCCCGCTGCTGCGTGGCGCGCTGGGCAGTGCTTCGTTCGACAACGATGGCCTGGCGACCTACGCAAAGCCCTTTGTCGAGGGCGGCGAACTGGTCTCCTACGTACTCGGCACCTACTCCGGGCGCAAGCTGGGCATGCCCAGCACGGCCAACTCCGGCGGCGTGCACAATCTGTTCGTCAGCCATGGCGACGAGGACCAGGCCGCCCTGATCCGCCGCATGGGCCGTGGCCTGCTGGTCACCGAGCTGATGGGGCAGGGCGTCAACCTGGTGACCGGCGACTACTCCCGTGGTGCCGGTGGCTACTGGGTAGAAAACGGCGAAATCCAGTTCCCGGTGCAGGAAGTCACCATCGCCGCCAACCTGCGCGATCTGTTCCGCAATATCGTCGCCATCGGCAACGATGTGGAGTACCGCGGCAACCTGCATACCGGCTCCGTGCTCATCGAAAAGATGATGGTCGCCGGCAACTGATCCAGCGGCCGCGGCCCCACTGGCCGCGGCTTTCAGCCCTTCTTCGATTCCCTTCTCCAGACGAGCCGCCCAGCGCAATGCGTACGGGCGGCTTGTTTTTTTGTCTTTCGGAAACAATAATCAATCTCATTATCGATTGAGAGATTGCCATGTTCGCCGAAATCGACAGTTCAATCACCGACCGCTGGTATCGCCTGGGCACCCGCATCCGCTGCGCCCTGGAGCCGAATGAGCCGCGTCTGGTCGAGCAGTATCTCGGCGAAGCGCGCTACCTGGCGGCCTGGGAGCCGGTGCCGGCCTGGCGCCTGTTCGAGAAGTGCTTCGGGCTGCTGCTCGACAGCAGCCGTGACATCGCGCTGCCCTGGCACTGGCGCGTGCTCTGCCTGGATCACGCCTATCTCCCGCTGCGTGAACTGCAACGCCTGGCGACTTCGACCGCCCAGCGTCAACGCCTGTGCCTGCTGGCCCGGCGCATGGCGCAGCAGGAGATGGCGCCTTCCCTGAGACTGCAAGAAGGAATCGAGAATGACTGACAGCCGTATCGAACGCGACAGCATGGGCGAACTGGAGGTGCCGGCTTCGGCACTCTACGGCGCCCAGACGCAGCGGGCGGTGAACAACTTCCCGGTGAGTGGCCAGCGCATGCCGCGTCCGTTCATCCGCGCGCTGCTGCTGGCCAAGGCGGCCGCGGCCCGCGCCAATGTCAGCCTGGAACAATTGGACGCGGAGACCGGCGCCGCCATCGTCACCGCCTGCGAAGAACTGCTGGCCGGCGATCTGCAGCAGCATTTCCCGGTGGACGTGTTCCAGACCGGCTCGGGCACCAGTTCGAACATGAACGCCAACGAGGTGGTCGCGACCCTTGCCAGTCGCCGCCTCGGCAAGCCGGTCAATGCCAATGACCAGGTCAACTGCGGGCAGAGCAGTAATGACATCATCCCCTCGACCATCCACATCAGTGCGGCGCTGGAGGTCCACCAGCATCTTCTGCCAGCGCTTGACCACCTGCATGCGACCCTGGAGAGGAAGTCCAAGGCTGTTCACCAGCACGTAAAGACCGGCCGGACCCATCTGATGGACGCCATGCCGGTACGCCTGAGCCAGGTGCTCGGTGGCTGGGCCCAGCAGGTGCGCCAGGCATTGCAGGGTATCGAGGCACAACTGCCGGCACTGCAGCAACTCGCCCAGGGTGGCACTGCGGTCGGTACCGGGGTGAACGCCCATCCGCAGTTCTCCGCGCGCTTCTGCGAGGAGCTCAATGGCCTGACCGGCCTGGTGTTCCGCCCCGGTGACGACTTCTTCGCGCTGATCGGCGCCCAGGACATCGCCGTGGCCACCTCCGGCCAGCTCAAGGCGCTGGCCGTGGCGCTGATGAAGATCGCCAACGACCTGCGCTGGATGAACTCCGGCCCGCTCGCCGGCCTCGCCGAGATCGAGCTGGAGGCCCTGCAGCCGGGCTCCTCGATCATGCCCGGCAAGGTCAATCCGGTGATTCCGGAAGCCACCGCCATGGTCGCCGCCCAGGTGATGGGCAACGACACCACCATCGCGGTCGCCGGGCAGTCCGGCAACTTCGAGCTGAACGTGATGCTGCCGGTGATCGCCGACAACCTGCTGCACAGCATCCACCTGCTGGCCAGCGTCAGCCGCCTGCTGGCGGACAAGGCCATCGCCAGCTTCAAGGTCAACGAGGCGAGCCTGCGTGAGGCGCTGTCGCGCAACCCGATCCTGGTCACCGCGCTGAACCCGATCATCGGCTACCAGAAGGCTGCCGAGATCGCCAAGCAAGCTTATCGCGAGGGCCGGCCGATCATCGAGGTCGCGCTCGAAAACACTGATCTGGATCGTGCCCGCCTCGAGCAACTGCTCGATCCCGAGAAGCTCACCGCCGGCGGACTCTGAGTCCGCCCCACCCGCTGGAGGAACCTGCCATGCGTCATTGGCAACGCACCATCGAACTGGGCAACCGCTGCTTCATTCGTCAGGAATTGATCGATGCCCGTGAGCACTACCTCCACGCTCTGGCGCTGGCACAGGTGCTGCTGGATCGGTGGCATGACGCCGAGGAAGCGGTGATGGCCTTCGTCATCTCGCACCACAACCTCGGTGACCTGCACTTGCAGCTGGGCCAACCGGAAGAGACCGCTGAGTACCTCTGCGCCTGCCACGAGCGCCTGCTCGCGCTGGGGGAGGACCTGCGCAAATGCTCGGATCTGCGCGCCGCAGCGGTGCAGCACAGCCGCCGTACCTACGTCGAGCTGCTCAACTTCATCGGCGAACACGGCACGTACCCGCGCACCCAGCGCCTGCTGCGCCGCCAGGGTGCGGTAGAGCTGCGTCCGGGGCTGTTCACTGCCGTGCATTCGATGCGTTACCACTAGTCGATGCGCTATCGCTGAGTCGATGCGCTACCACTGATAGAAGGTTTGAAGATGCCTCACGTCCTGCCTGCCTTGCCCTATGCCTACGCTGCGCTGGAGCCGCACATCGATGCGCAGACCATGGAAATCCACCACAGCAAGCACCACCAGACCTACATCAACAACCTCAACGCAGCGCTGGAAGGCACTGAGTTCGCGGAGACTCCGGTAGAGCGACTGCTGCAGCAACTCGACAGTCTCCCCGCCGCCCTGCGCGGACCGGTGATCAACAACGGCGGCGGCCACGCCAACCATTCACTGTTCTGGACCGTGATGGCACCGGATGGTGGCGGTCAGCCGCAGGAAGAGCTGCGCCAGGCGATAGACGCTGAACTGGGCGGCTACGACGCCTTCTGCCAGGCCTTTACCAAGGCGGCGCTGACTCGCTTCGGCAGCGGCTGGGCGTGGCTGAGCGTCGATCCGCAGGGCCAGCTGGTCGTCGAGAGCAGCGGTAACCAGGACAGCCCGCTGATGCAGGGCAACCTGCCGATCCTCGGCCTGGATGTCTGGGAGCACGCCTACTACCTGCGCTACCAGAACCGCCGGCCGGAATACATTGCGGCTTTCTACAACGTGGTCGCCTGGCCGGAGGTGCTGCGCCGCTACCGAGTGGCCCAGCAGGCACGAGGCAAAGGATGAAACCGAAGGCAGCAGCATGCGTCTGATCGTGCAGAGTCTGCGTGAAAGCGGAGGACGCAATTTGCGTTGGTTGCTGGGACTGAGCATCGTCCTCGGCGGAGGTGTGCTCGTGGCCCAGCACCTGATGGAACTGGCGCGGCTGCAGCTGTCTCCGCCGATGTACCTGGCCCTGCATGGCGGCATGCTCTGCGCACTCGGGACCGCCCTGGGTGCTCTGCCGGTGTTGCTGGTGCGCAGCATGCCGGCGCGCATCGCCGACACCATGCTTGGCTTCGGCGCCGGGGTCATGCTGGCCGCCACGGCCTTTTCCCTGCTGCTGCCGGCGCTGGAGGCGGCGGAAGCTTCCGGGCGCCCGACCTGGCTGGCCTCGCTGCTGGTCAGTCTCGGCTTGGCTCTGGGAGCCTTCGGTCTGGCGGTGTTCGGTCGGGTGCTCGAAGACGCCCAGGCGAATATTCAGGGCGTGGCCGAAGGCAAGGTGCCCGCACGCATCCTGCTGTTCGTCGCCGCCATTGTTCTGCATAACATTCCCGAAGGCATGGCTGTGGGGGTTGCTGCCGGCGGAGAGGTGCAGGGCGCGAGCGGCCTGGCGCTGGGGATCGCGCTGCAGGATGTGCCCGAAGGGCTGGCGATCGCGCTGGTACTGGCTGGGGCGGGCGTTTCGCGCGGCAAGGCGGCGCTGGCGGGTGCGGCTTCCGGGCTGGTGGAGCCCCTGTTCGCGGTGCTTTGCGCCTGGCTGATCGGCATCTCGCGGATGTTCCTGCCCTGGGGACTGGCCGCAGCGGCGGGCGCGATGCTCTATGTGGTGGTGCGCGAGATCATTCCCGAATCACAGCGGCGCGGCCACGCGGCGCAGGCCACACAGGGGCTGATCATTGGCTTCTGTCTGATGATGGTGCTGGATACGTCGCTGGGCTGAGGGCCCGGCGCGTCACTCGCCTTCGTCGAAGTAGTTGTTGATCAGGTCGACCAGCGCCTTGATTGCTTCGTCTTCCTGCTCACCTTCGGCGGCGAGGTGCAGATTGGTGCCCTTGCCGGCGGCCAGCATCATCACGGCCATGATGCTCTTGCCGTCCACCGTACTCTCCGGATTGCGGCCCACGCGAACCTGGCAGGGGAACCGCCCTGCGACGCCGACGAATTTGGCCGCCGCGCGAGCGTGCAGGCCAAGCTTGTTGATGATGGTGACTTCGAGGGCGGGCATCGCGAGGGGCTGTCCTTTTGTTGTCTGTCGCTGCTTAGCTCAGGTCGCGGTGGCGAATCTGTACGTTGGTGAGAGTTTCCTTGAGGGCCTGACCAATGCGCTCGGCAATGTAGGTCGAGCGGTGCTGGCCACCGGTGCAGCCGATGGCGATGGTCACGTAGGCCCGGTTGCTCGCGGCGAAGCGCGGCAGCCATTTGTTCAGGTAGGCGAGGATATCCTGGTACATCTCCTCGACGTCCGGTTGCGCCGCCAGGTACTCCTGGACTTCCGCTTCCAGCCCGGTGTGCTCGCGCAGTTCGGGCTTCCAGTACGGATTGGGCAGGCAGCGCACGTCGAACACCAGGTCGGCGTCCACCGGCATGCCACGCTTGAAGCCGAAGGATTCGACCAGGAAGGCGGTGCCCAGTTCGGGCTTGTTCAGTAGGCGCAGCTTGAGCACGTCGCGCAGCTGGTAGAGGTTCAGGTTGGTGGTGTTGAGCTTGAGATCGGCCAGGTCGGCGATCGGCGCCAGCAGGTTCGACTCGTCGCTAATGGCCTCGGCGAGGGAGCGAGTGTCGGTGGTCAACGGGTGGCGTCGGCGAGTCTCGGAGAAGCGTTTGAGCAGCGTCTCATCATCGGCATCGAGGTACAGCACGTCGCACTGGATGTGCTTGTCTCGGGCTTCCTGCAGCAGCTCGGGGAAGCGCTGCAGCTGGCTGGGCAGGTTGCGCGCGTCGATGGAGACGGCGACCTGCGGATGCAGCAGCTCGGTGTGCAGCAGTGCGCGCTGGGCCAGGTCCGGGAGGAGGCTGGCCGGCAGGTTGTCGATGCAGTAGAAGCCGTTGTCCTCGAGCACGTTGAGCGCGGTGCTCTTGCCCGAGCCGGATCTCCCACTGATGATGATCAGGCGCATGATCAGTGCCCGTTGTTCTGGAAGTCCACGACGATCCGGTACAGGTCCTCGCCGTTGGCGGCGTGACGCAGGCGGTCGCGGACGTCGGAGCGGTCGAGCATGGAGGCGATCTGCCGCAGCAGTTCCAGGTGCTCCTCGGTGGCCGCTTCCGGCACCAGCAGCACGAACACCAGGTCGACCGGCGCGCCGTCGAGGGCGTCGAAGTCTACCGGGTGATCCAGGTGCAGGATGGCGCTGATGGGCGACTGGCAGCCGGGGAGGCGGCAGTGCGGAATGGCGATGCCATTGCCGAAGCCGGTGGAGCCCAGGCGTTCCCGGGCCACCAGGCTGTCGAAGATGTCTTGGGAATCGAAACCCGGCAGCTCGCGAGCCACCAGGTTGGCGATTTGTTCGAGGACACGTTTCTTGCTGCCGCCCGGCACGTTCACGAGGGAACGGCCGGGGGTCAGGATTTGCTCAAGTCGGATCATAGGGAGGGGTTAACGGACACCAACACCTTGCTGGCGTTCGAGGTATTTTTCCTTGTGCTTGATCAGTTGGCGGTCGAGCTTGTCGGTGAGCAGGTCGATGGCCGCGTACATGTCTTCATGTTCCGCGCAGGCCACCACTTCGCCACCGGCGATGTGGAGGGTGGCTTCAATTTTCTGCTTCAGCTTCTCGACCTCCATGATGACCTGAACATTGGTGATCTTGTCGAAGTGGCGCTCCAGTCGGCCAAGTTTCTCGCCGACATAGTCGCGCAGGGCGTCGGTCACATCCAGTTGATGTCCACTGATGTTGACTTGCATACCGCTTTCTCCTTGTTGCCCGTGTGTAAGTGGCAGGTTATGGGGCCTGCCGCCGGAACACCTTGGCGTGGATCAACGTCACACCAGCCGCTTGCGCTCGCTCGAGGGAGAGATTCCTAGGGACTCCCGGTACTTGGCGACGGTACGACGTGCCACTTGAATGCCCTGTGCCTCCAGTAAACCAGCGATCTTGCTGTCACTCAATGGCTTTTTCGGACTTTCCGCCGCGACCAGTTTCTTGATGATGGCGCGAATCGCGGTGGACGAGCACTCGCCGCCTTCGGAGGTGCTGACGTGGCTGGAGAAGAAGTACTTCAGCTCGAAGATGCCACGCGGCGTGTGCATGAATTTCTGCGTGGTGACGCGGGAGATGGTCGACTCGTGCATGCCCACCGCCTCGGCGATGTCGTGCAGAACCAGTGGCTTCATCGCTTCCTCGCCATACTCGAGGAAGCCGCGCTGGTGCTCGACGATCTGGGTCGCCACCTTCATCAGCGTCTCGTTGCGGCTCTGCAGGCTCTTGATGAACCAGCGCGCTTCCTGCAACTGGTTGCGCATGAAGGTGTTGTCGGCGCTGGAGTCGGCGCGGCGCACAAGGCCCGCGTACTGCGAGTTCACGCGTAGGCGCGGCACCGCTTCCTGGTTGAGTTCCACCAGCCAGCGCTCGTTGTTCTTCCGCACGATGACATCCGGGACGACGTATTCGGCTTCGCCGGATTCGATCTGCGAGCCGGGCCGCGGGTGCAGCGACTGGATCAGCTCGATGGTCTCGCGCAGCTCGTCTTCCTTGAGCTTCATGCGGCGCATCAGCTGGCTGTAGTCGCGGCTGCCGAGCAGGTCCAGGTGATCGCTGACCAGACGGATGGCCTCGGCCAGCAGGTAGGTCTTGGTCGGCATCTGGCGCAGCTGCAGGAGCAGGCATTCGCGCAGGTTGCGGGCACCGACGCCGGCGGGTTCGAGCTGCTGCACGCGGCGCAGGACGACTTCCACTTCATCCATCTCCACGCCCAGTTCCGGGTCGATGGAGGCGAGGATGTCGTCGAGGGACTCGTCGAGGTAGCCGTCGTCCGTGATGCCGTCGATGATGCTCAGGGCGATCAGGCGGTCGGTATCGGACATCGGCAGGAGGTTGAGTTGCCACAGCAGATGGCTCTGTAGGCTTTCACCAGCGGAGGTGCGGGAGGTGAAGTCCCACTCGTCGTCATCGTTGCTGGGCAGGCTGCTGGCGCTGGTCTGGTAGATGTCTTCCCAGGCGGTATCGACCGGCAGTTCGTTGGGGATGCGCTCGGCCCACTGGTCCTCGTCGAGGCTGTCGACGCTGGGTGTGGTGCTTTCCTGGAAGTTGTCCTGGGAGCTGCTGCTGGTGCCGTTGGCGCCGGACTCGGCACCGTCCGCCATGGGATCGCTGTTGTCGAAGTCCTCGCCTTCTTCCTGGCGCTCCAGCATCGGGTTGGACTCCAGGGCTTCCTGGATTTCCTGTTGGAGGTCCAGCGTGGAGAGCTGGAGCAGTCGGATGGCCTGTTGCAGCTGCGGAGTCATCGTCAGCTGCTGGCCCATCTTGAGGACTAGCGATGGTTTCATGGCTGGAACTAGGCACCTTGTTCGCTGGCGCGAAGCGCGCCATATCCACGACTACGGACACCGGGGTGCCGCGAGGAAGCAAATTATATGCCTGAGTTTGGACGCTTTGCCTAGGGGCTGTCGACCTTTCGTTACAACCCGGTTGCACCAGGGTACGGCAGGCAGCCGGCTGCGTCGCGGAGCGGCCGACGGGCCGCGCCACGCTTGGTGGAGAGATGGAGCTGCCACGCCCTGGCAGGGGCGCGGCACGGGGCCTTGGAGACAGGCCTTAGAGGCGGAACTCGTGGCCCAGGTAGACTTCCTTCACCAGGTCGTTGGCGAGGATGCTCTCGGCGCTGCCTTCGGCGATCAGCTGACCGTCGTTGACGATGTACGCCGTTTCGCAGATGTCCAGGGTCTCGCGGACGTTGTGGTCGGTGATCAGTACACCGATGCCCTTGGCCTTGAGGTGATGGATGATCTGCTTGATGTCGCCCACGGAGATGGGGTCGACGCCGGCGAAGGGTTCGTCCAGCAGGATGAACTTCGGCGAACTGGCCAGCGCGCGGGCGATTTCCACGCGGCGTCGCTCACCACCGGACAGGCTCATGCCGAGGTTGTCACGGATGTGGTGGATGTGGAATTCCTCGAGCAGGCCTTCCAGGGCTTCCTGGCGGCCGGCGCGATCGAGGTCGGTGCGGGTCTCGAGGATCGCGCCGATGTTGTCCGCCACCGACAGCTTGCGGAAGATCGAGGCTTCCTGCGGCAGGTAGCCGATGCCGGCGCGGGCGCGGCCGTGCATGGGCAGGTGGGTGACATCCTGCTCGTCGATGCGCACGACGCCCTGATCGGCGCGAACCAGGCCGACGATCATGTAGAAGCAGGTGGTCTTGCCCGCTCCGTTGGGGCCGAGCAGGCCGACGATCTGCCCGCTCTCGATGCTCATGCTGACGTCGCGGACGACTTGCCGGCTCTTGTAGCTCTTGGCGAGGTGCTGGGCGGTTAGCGTAGCCATTACTGCGCTTGATCCTGCTTTTTCTTGGGCTGGATGACCATGTCGATACGCGGGCGCGGCGTGGTCACCTGGGAGCCGGTGGCGCGGCCTGCGTTGACGATCTGGCGCTGGGTGTCATAGACGATCTTCTCGCCTTCGAAGGTGTTGCCTTCCTGGATCACCTTGGCCTGGTCGATCAGAACGACGCGGTTCTGCGAGACGAAGTACTGGATGGTCAAGCCGTAGGCCTGGGTGATCTGCTTGTCCGGCGCCGGCTTCTGTTCGAAGTAGGCGGGCTTGCCGACCGAGGTGACGACTTCGATTTCGCCGTCCTTGTTCTGCTTGAGCGTAACGGTGTTGCCAGTCAGCTTCATGCTGCCCTGGGTTACCACCACGTCGCCGCGATACACGGCCACGCCCTGCTTGTCATCCAGTTCGGCGCTGTCGGCC
Source organism: Pseudomonas sp. LABIM340 (assembly GCF_040017195.2). Lineage (NCBI taxonomy): Bacteria > Pseudomonadati > Pseudomonadota > Gammaproteobacteria > Pseudomonadales > Pseudomonadaceae > Pseudomonas > Pseudomonas sp. LABIM340. The sequence goes on from NZ_CM200227.1 coordinate 1,162,471, forward strand.
TGGACGCGGATCGGCTGTTCCCGGTCGGTGGGAAGAGCCCAGGCGGCAGAGCTGCCGATAGCGGCGGCGAGGCTGAAAAGAAGGGGGAGGGTGTTAACGAGCCTCATGCTGACCTCTTACGTTGGACAGCAGGAGCATCCGGCTGTCTTTCAGATACGCTTTCATGCCAACTGCCGTGGTCACACCGTTGGGTTCGGTAATCTTCACGGGCTGGTCAGTCTGCGCATAGTCCTTGTCTGGGAACACCGTCATGCGCGAGGTGTTGAGCAGGAGCGTGCGCTGCTGCGCGTCGGTGCGCGCGACGCGCACGTCGTCGATCAGCTCGACCTGCTTGCCTTCGGGGGCCACTTCGGCGCGAACGCTCTGGACGTGCCACGGCTGAGGCTCATTCTCCCGGTGGAAGTAGAGGTCGGGCGTGGTAACCAGGGTCACGTCGCTTGCTTTCAGGTGTTCGAGTTTGTCGGCGGTCATCTCGTAGGCGAGGGAGCCGTCGACGCGGTACTGAACGCTCTTGGCGTTCACCACGTAGAAATCGATGGCGTCGCTGGTCTGCGACTTGAGCTGGCGCTCGTTGAAGTCCAGGCGCACGTTCCAGTAATAGCCGAGGGCGATCAGCCCGATGGCGATCAGGGCGAACAACAGCTTCTGTTGGAATGTCTTGGGCATGTTCGGCTCTAGAGATACGCGTTCTGGGCAGCTTCGAGGTTGCCCTGGGCGCGCAGGATCAGTTCGCAGAACTCGCGGGCGGCACCTTCGCCGCCACGGGCCTGGGTTACACCGTCGGCGTGCTGACGGACGAAAGCGTCGCCGCTGGCGACTGCCATGCCGAGGCCTGCACGGCGAATGGCTGGCAGATCGGGCAGATCGTCGCCCAGGTAGGCGACTTCTTCATAGCCTAGACCCAGTTCGGCGAGCAGCTCGTCGAGGGCGACCAGCTTGTCCTCGCGGCCCTGGTACAGGTGGTTGATGCCCAGGTTCTTCGCCCGACGCTCGACCACCGGGCTCGAGCGACCGGTGATGATCGCGGTGCGCACGCCGGAGTTCATCAGCATCTTGATGCCCTGGCCATCCAGGGTGTTGAAGGTCTTGAACTCGCCGCCGTCGGGCAGGAAGTAGAGCTTGCCGTCGGTGAGCACGCCATCGACGTCGAACACCGCCAGGCGGACCGCTTTCGCACGTTGCAGCAGGTCGGCGGTCATTCAGATGACTCCCGCGCGGGTCAGGTCGTGGACGTGCAGGACGCCGACCGGGTGATCCTTGTCGTCGACCACCACCAGTACGTTGATCTTGTGGTCGTCCATTATCTTCAGGGCTTCGGCGGCAAGCATGTCCGGGCGGGCGGTCTTGCCGTGCACGGTCATCACCTGGTCGATGGTCACCTGGCGCACGTCCAGACCCTTGTCCAGGGTGCGGCGCAGGTCGCCGTCGGTGAAGATCCCGGCCAGGCGGCCGTCCTCGCCGAGCACGATGGTCATGCCCAGGCCCTTGCGGGTCATTTCCAGCAGCGCGCCGCTGAGCGAAGTGCCGGGGGAAACCTGCGGCAGTGCTTCACCCACGTGCATGATGTTTTCCACTTTCAGCAACAATCGGCGGCCCAGTGCGCCGCCCGGGTGCGAGAAAGCGAAGTCTTCGGCGGTGAAGCCGCGGGCTTCCAGCAGGGCGATGGCAAGCGCGTCGCCGATCACCAGGGAAACCGTGGTGGAGGAGGTCGGCGCCAGGTTCAGCGAGCAGGCTTCATGCTCCACGCTGGCGTCGAGGTTGACCTCGGCGGCCTTGGCCAGCGGCGACTCGGCGTTGCCGGTCATGCTGATCAGGGTGATGCCCAGGCGCTTGATCAGCGGCAGCAGGGTGATGATTTCCGCGGTGGAGCCGGAGTTGGACAGGGCCAGGACAACGTCGTCCTTGGTGATCATGCCCATGTCGCCGTGGCTGGCCTCGGCCGGGTGTACGAAGAAGGACGGGGTGCCGGTGCTGGCCAGGGTGGCGGCAATCTTGCGGGCGATGTGCCCGGACTTGCCCATGCCGACCACGACCACGCGGCCCTTGCAGGCCAGCAGCAGCTCGCAGGCCAGGGAGAAATCGGCGCCAATGCGCGGCAGCAGAGCGTCCACCGAGTCACGCTCGAGGCGGATGGTGCGTTGTGCCGATTGGATGAAATCGTGTTTCTGGCTCATGTTCGAAAGGCGCGGGGCAAAATGAAGTGCGAGATTATAACGGGAAAGCGGTAAAGGCTTCACCACTGGTATCTCAATGTTGAGCGCATTTTGCTGAACTGAGCCTTAACAGTGGCTTAGCAGCCCTTGGGGCGTGGCTTCGCGGGGTGTTATAGTTCGCGGCCGTTCGGCCTGCCGCGCCGTGTTTCTGCCGTGTGACAGACGGGGCAACGGACAGCGCCGTGATGAAAGGAGTTCTATGAGCACCAATGACCAATACGCGGTCGAGCTGAAGGGCCTGAGCTTCAAGCGTGGCACGCGTAAGATTTTCGATAACGTGGACATCCGCATTCCACGCGGCAAGGTCACCGGGATCATGGGACCGTCAGGTTGTGGCAAGACCACCCTGTTGCGACTGATCGCCGCCCAGCTGCGGCCGGCGAGCGGCGAAGTGTGGGTCAATGGCCAGAACCTCCCCACGCTGGGCCGCAGCGACCTGTTCGACATGCGCAAGCAGTTTGGCGTGCTGTTCCAGAGCGGCGCGCTGTTCACCGACCTCGATGTCTTCGAGAACGTGGCCTTCCCGCTGCGCGTGCACACTGAGCTGCCCGAAGACATGATTCGTGACATCGTGCTGATGAAGTTGCAGGCCGTGGGCCTGCGCGGAGCCGTCGAGCTGATGCCGGATGAGCTGTCCGGCGGCATGAAGCGTCGCGTGGCGCTGGCCCGCGCCATCGCGCTGGATCCGCAGATCCTGATGTACGACGAGCCTTTCGTGGGCCAGGACCCGATCGCCATGGGCGTGCTGGTGCGCCTGATCCGCCTGCTCAACGATGCCCTGGGGATCACCAGCATCGTGGTGTCCCACGACCTCGCGGAAACCGCGAGCATCGCCGACTACATCTATATCGTCGGCGACGGCCGCGTGCTCGGTCACGGAACGCCGGCTGACCTGCAGGGTCTCGATGATCCGCGGGTTCGTCAGTTCATGAAGGGCATCCCGGATGGTCCGGTGCCGTTCCACTATCCTGCTCGCGATTACCGCGCCGACCTGCTGGGAGAACGTTGATGCGCAAGACTTCACCGCTCGAGCGAGTTCGCCTGCTCGGGCGTGCGGGCCTCGATGTCCTCGAATCGCTGGGCCGTTCGACCCTGTTCCTGGTGCACGCCATCTTCGGTCGCCGTGTGCACAGCGGCGCCTTCCAGCTGCTGCTCAAGCAGCTGTATTCGGTGGGCGTGCTGTCGCTGGCGATCATCGTCGTCTCCGGCCTGTTCATCGGCATGGTGCTGGCCCTGCAGGGCTACAACATCCTGGCGAGCTACGGCTCCGAGCAGGCGGTCGGCCAGATGGTCGCGCTGACGCTGCTGCGTGAACTGGGACCGGTGGTGACTGGTCTGTTGTTCGCCGGGCGCGCGGGTTCCGCGCTGACCGCCGAGATCGGCAACATGAAATCCACAGAGCAGCTGTCCAGCCTGGAGATGATCGGCGTCGACCCGCTCAAGTACATCATCGCTCCGCGCCTGTGGGCGGGCTTCATCTCGATGCCGCTGCTGGCAGCTATCTTCAGTGTCGTCGGCATCTGGGGCGGAGCCCTGGTCGCCGTGGACTGGCTGGGTGTGTATGACGGTTCGTATTGGTCGAACATGCAGAACAGCGTGCAGTTCACCAAGGACATTCTCAATGGCGTGATCAAGAGCGTGGTGTTCGCCTTCGTCGTGACCTGGATCGCCGTGTTCCAGGGTTATGACTGCGAACCCACCTCCGAGGGGATCAGCCGCGCCACCACCCGTACCGTTGTGTATGCCTCCCTGGCCGTGCTGGGGCTGGACTTCATCCTGACCGCCTTGATGTTTGGAGACTTCTGATGCAAACCCGCACCCTGGAAATCGGTGTAGGCCTGTTCATTCTGGCCGGCCTGCTGGCCCTGCTGCTGCTGGCCCTGCGTGTCAGCGGACTGACCATCGGCAATTCGGGCGATACCTACAAGCTGTATGCCTATTTCGACAATATCGCCGGCGTCACCGTGCGTGGCAAAGTCACCATGGCTGGCGTCACCATCGGCAAGGTCACTGCGGTGGACCTGGACCATGACAGCTATCGTGGTCGTGTGACCATGGAGATCAATCGCCAGGTCAACAACCTGCCGGACGACTCCACCGCTTCGATCCTGACCGCCGGCCTGCTGGGCGAGAAGTACATCGGCATCAGCGTCGGTGGCGATGAAGAGCTGCTGAAGGAAGGCGATACCATCAAGGACACCCAGTCGGCACTCGTGCTGGAAGACCTGATCGGCAAGTTCCTGCTGAATTCGGTCAACAAAGACGACTCGAAGAAATGAGGACTCACTCCATGTTGAAAACCTTGCGCCGTGGCTTCCTGGTTCTGCTCGCGGTCCTGCCGCTGTTCGCCCAGGCCGAGCAGACCGCTCAGCAGGTCGTGCAGCAGACCGTCGACAGCCTGCTGTCGGACCTGAAGACCAACAAGGCCAGCTACAAGGCCAATCCCCAGGCGTTCTACGACACCCTGAACCGCATTCTCGGTCCGGTCGTGGATTCCGAGGGCATCGCCAAGGGCGTGATGACGGTCAAGTACTCCCGTCAGGCGACTCCGGAGCAGGTCAAGCGCTTCGAGGAAACCTTCAAGAACAGCCTGTTCCAGTTCTACGGCAACGCGCTGCTGGAGTACGACAACCAGGACATCCGCGTGCTGAACACTGGCAAGCAGGAGCAGGACCGCGCTTCGGTGAACATGGAAGTGATCGGTGGCAACGGTGCCGTCTATCCGGTGCAGTACACCATGGTCAACCAGGGTGGCAGCTGGCGTCTGCGTAACGTGATCATCAACGGCATCAACATCGGCAAGCTGTTCCGTGACCAGTTCGCCGACTCCATGCAGAAGAATCGCAACGACCTGGAAGCCACCATCGCCGGTTGGGGTCAGGTGGTCGCCAAGGCCAAGGACGCTGCCAAGGGCCAGCCGGAAGGCGGCGCAGAATGAGTCAGGGCAGTATCACGGAGCGGAGCGAGGGCGACCTGGTCCTCGCCGGCGTGCTGGACTACAGCACCGGCCCCGCGCTGCGTCAGCAGGGGGCGCGGCTGATCGCTTCCAGCAAGGCCGGCGCGCTGCGTCTGGACTGCTCGGCGGTCGAGCACTCCAGTAGCGTCGGATTGTCGCTGCTGCTGTCCTATACCCGTGATGCGCGCAAGGCCGGCAAGACGTTGCAGATCTCCGGCCTGCCCAAGGACATGCAGGAAATCGCCAAGGTTGGCGAACTCCTGGAGATCCTGCCGTTACAGCATTGAAACACTGAAAAGGCCCTCCGTCCGCGACTTCCCCTGCCGGGGTTCGCAGGCGGGGGGCTTTTTTGTATCATGGCCGACCCGCGCGCGTAGGGCGCCGAACGAGGTTGAGCATGCAGGCCGTAGAAGTCAAAAACTTCCTGGAATCGAAACTCCCAGGTACCCAGATCGAAGTGGAAGGCGAAGGCTGCAATTTCCAGCTGAACCTGATCAGCGACGAGCTCGCCGGTCTGAGCCCGGTCAAGCGCCAGCAACAGATCTATGCCCACCTGAACGAGTGGATCGCCTCCGGCGCCATCCATGCCGTCACCATGAAATTCTTCAGCCGCGCCGCCTGGGCCGAGCGTTCCTGAGCCCACGGGGAAAATAGCAATGGATAAACTGATCATTACCGGCGGCACTCGTCTCGATGGCGAGATCCGCATCTCCGGCGCGAAGAACTCGGCGCTGCCGATTCTCGCCGCGACCCTGCTGGCGGACACCCCGGTGACCGTCTGCAACCTGCCGCACCTGCACGACATTACCACCATGATCGAGCTGTTCGGTCGCATGGGCGTGCAGCCGATCATCGACGAGAAGCTCAACGTCGAAGTCGATGCCAGCACCATCAAGACCCTGGTGGCGCCGTACGAGCTGGTCAAGACCATGCGTGCGTCGATCCTCGTGCTCGGCCCGATGGTCGCCCGCTTCGGTGAGGCCGAAGTCGCGCTGCCCGGCGGCTGCGCCATCGGCTCGCGTCCGGTGGACCTGCACATCCGCGGCCTGGAAGCCATGGGCGCGCAGATCGATGTCGAAGGCGGCTACATCAAGGCCAAGGCTCCGGCCGGCGGCCTGAAGGGTGCGCACTTCTTCTTCGATACCGTCTCCGTGACCGGTACCGAGAACATCATGATGGCCGCGGCCCTTGCCAATGGCCGCTCCGTGCTGGAAAACGCCGCGCGCGAGCCCGAGGTCGTCGACCTGGCGAACTTCATCAACGCCATGGGCGGTGACGTGCAGGGCGCCGGTACCGACACCATCGTGGTCAACGGTGTGAAAAGCCTGGGCGGCGGCGCCAAGTACAGCGTCATGCCCGACCGCATCGAGACCGGTACCTACCTGGTCGCCGCAGCGGCCACCGGTGGCCGCGTCAAGCTCAAGGACACCGATCCGACCATCCTCGAGGCTGTGCTGGCCAAGCTGGTCGAAGCCGGCGCGCACATCACCACCGGCAGCAACTGGATCGAGCTGGACATGAAGGGCAACCGGCCGAAGGCGGTGAACCTTCGTACCGCGCCGTACCCGGCATTCCCGACTGACATGCAGGCCCAGTTCATCTCCCTGAACGCCATAGCCGAAGGCACCGGCGCGGTCATCGAGACCGTGTTCGAGAACCGCTTCATGCACGTCTACGAGATGAACCGCATGGGCGCGCAGATCCTGGTCGAGGGCAACACCGCCATCGTCACCGGCGTTCCGCAGCTCAAGGGCGCACCGGTCATGGCGACCGACCTGCGTGCTTCCGCCAGCCTGGTGATCGCAGCCCTGGTGGCTGACGGCGATACCATGATCGACCGCATCTACCACATCGACCGTGGTTACGAGTGCATCGAAGAGAAACTGCAACTGCTCGGGGCGAAGATTCGCCGCGTACCGGGCTAGGGCTGAGCCAGACAATGCTGACGATTGCCCTGTCCAAGGGCCGTATCCTCGACGACACCCTGCCGCTGCTCGCAGCGGCGGGCATCGTGCCGACCGAGAATCCGGACAAGAGCCGCAAGCTGATCATCCCCACCACCCTCGATGACGTGCGCCTGCTGATCGTGCGCGCCACCGACGTGCCGACCTATGTCGAGCACGGCGCTGCCGACCTCGGCGTCGCGGGTAAAGACGTACTCATGGAGTACGGTGGCCAGGGCCTCTACGAGCCGCTGGACCTGAAGATCGCCAACTGCAAGCTGATGACCGCCGGTGCGGTCGGCGCGCCGGAGCCCAAGGGCCGCCTGCGCGTGGCCACCAAGTTCGTCAATGTCGCCAAGCGCTACTACGCCGAACAGGGCCGCCAGGTCGACGTGATCAAGCTGTACGGCTCCATGGAGCTGGCACCGCTGGTCGGCCTCGCCGACAAGATCATCGACGTGGTCGACACCGGCAACACCCTGCGTGCGAACGGCCTGGAGCCCCAGGAACTGATCGCACACATCAGCTCGCGCCTGGTCGTGAACAAGGCCTCGATGAAGATGCAGCACGCGCGCATCCAGGCCCTGATCGACACCCTGCGCGAAGCAGTGGAGTCTCGACACCGGGCGTAATTCATACCGCGACTTCGGTCGCGGCCGCCTATCCGTGTCATAGCCAAATTTTCTCGGGTGCCCGCACGGAAGGCTTGATAGTCTTGCGGCGCCCGAGATCATGCCAATTAAAGAGGCCAGCTATGACCGCACCCTTCGCTATCCGTCGACTCAACGCCGCCGATCCGGACTTCGCGCGTCATCTGGACCATCTACTCTCCTGGGAAAGCGTGTCCGACGAGTCGGTGAACCAGCGCGTCCTGGACATCATCGCCGACGTGCGCAAGCGCGGTGATGCCGCCGTGGTCGAGTTCACCCAGCGCTTCGACGGTGTCGATGCCAAGACCATGGCCGACCTGATCCTGCCGCGCGAGCGCCTGGAGCTGGCCCTGACCCGCATCACCCCGGCCCAGCGCGAAGCTCTGGAAACTGCTGCCGAACGTGTGCGCAGCTACCACGAGAAGCAGAAGCAGGACTCCTGGCGCTACACCGAAGCCGACGGCACCGTGCTTGGTCAGCAGGTCACTCCGCTGGACCGCGCCGGCCTGTATGTGCCCGGCGGCAAGGCGTCCTATCCGTCTTCCGTGCTGATGAACGCCATTCCGGCCAAGGTCGCCGGCGTTAACGAAGTGGTGATGGTCGTTCCGACCCCGCGTGGCGAGATCAACGAGATTGTCCTGGCCGCCGCCTGCATCGCCGGCGTCGACCGCGTCTTCACCATTGGCGGCGCCCAGGCCGTGGCCGCGCTGGCCTATGGCACCGAGAGCGTGCCGCAGGTGGACAAGATCGTCGGCCCGGGCAACATCTACGTCGCCACCGCCAAGCGCCACGTGTTCGGCCAGGTCGGCATCGACATGATCGCCGGTCCCTCTGAAATCCTCGTGGTCTGCGATGGCGGCACCGATCCGGACTGGATCGCCATGGACCTGTTCTCCCAGGCCGAGCACGACGAGGACGCCCAGTCGATCCTGGTCAGCCCGGACGCCGCTTTCCTCGACAAGGTCGCCGCCAGCATCGAGAAGCTGCTGCCGACCATGGAGCGCGCCGAGATCATCCGCACTTCGCTGACCAACCGCGGCGCGCTGATCCTCGTCGCTGACCAGGAGCAGGCCTGCCAGGTCGCCAACCGCATTGCCCCGGAACACCTGGAGCTGTCGGTGGAAGACCCGGAAAGCTGGCTGCCGAAGATCCGTCACGCCGGCGCCATCTTCATGGGCCGCTACACCGCCGAGGCGCTGGGCGATTACTGCGCCGGGCCGAACCACGTGCTGCCGACTTCCGGCACTGCGCGCTTCTCCTCGCCGCTGGGCGTGTATGACTTCCAGAAGCGTTCCTCGATCATTTTCTGCTCCGCGCCGGGTGCTTCCGAGCTGGGCAAGACCGCATCGATCCTGGCCCGTGGCGAGTCGCTGACCGCCCACGCGCGCAGCGCCGAATTCCGCATCCTTGACGGCAAGAGTGAGTAACCCATGAGCAAGTTCTGGAGTCCCTTCGTCAAGGAACTGGTGCCCTACGTTCCGGGCGAGCAGCCGAAGCTGGCCAAGTTGGTCAAGCTGAACACCAACGAGAACCCCTACGGCCCGTCGCCGAAGGTGGTTGCCGCAATCCAGGCCGAGCTGAACGACACGCTGCGCCTGTACCCGGACCCGAACGCCGACCGCCTGAAGCAGACCATCGCCGAGTACCACGGCGTGAAGACCTCCCAGGTCTTCGTCGGCAACGGTTCGGACGAAGTGTTGGCTCACGCCTTCCACGCGCTGTTCCAGCACGGCAAGCCGCTGCTGTTCCCGGACGTGACCTACAGCTTCTACCCGGTCTACTGCGGCCTCTACGGCATCGACTTCGAAGCGCTGCCGCTGGACGAGCAGTTCCAGATTCGTGTCGATGAATACGCGCGCCCGAATGGTGGCATCATCTTCCCCAACCCCAACGCGCCGACCGGTTGCCTGCTGCCGCTCGAAGCCATCGAGCGCCTGCTGCAGGCGAGCCCGGACAGCGTGGTGCTGGTGGACGAGGCCTACGTCGACTTCGGTGGCGAGACTGCAATTTCCCTGGTCAGCCGTTACCCGAACCTGCTGGTGGCGCAAACCCTGTCCAAGTCCCGTTCGCTGGCGGGCCTGCGGGTCGGCTTCGCGGTCGGCCACGAGGACTTGATCGAAGCGCTGGAGCGGGTGAAGAACAGCTTCAACTCCTACCCGCTTGACCGCCTGGCGCTGGCCGGCGCGGTGGCGTCCTTCGAGGACCAGGCCTATTTCGAACAGACCTGCAATGCGGTTATCCACAGCCGCGAGAAGCTGGTGACCGAGCTCAAGACCCTGGGCTTCGACGTACTGCCGTCGGCGGCGAATTTCATCTTCGCCCGCCACCCGCAGCGCGATGGCGCCGAACTGGCTGCAGCCCTGCGTGAGGAAGGCGTGATCGTGCGTCACTTCAAGCAGCAGCGGATCAACCAGTTTCTGCGCATCAGCATCGGCACCGAGGAGCAGAACCAGGCTCTGATCGATGCGCTGCGGCTGAAGCTGTAAGGCTGTCGCTGGAAAAGAAAACGGCGCCCTTGGGCGCCGTTTTTCATTGGTCTGGAAAAGAGCACGGCATCAGTTGCCGTTCGGGGCGGGCGGCGGGCGCAGGCCGACTTCGGCGTTGAGCGTCACCGGCTTGCCGTTGCGCAGCACTTCGATGGTGATCTTTTCGCCCGGCTTGGTGCGCGCGACCTGGTTCATCGAGCGGCGGCCATCGCTGGCGGCCTCGCCATCGATGTTCAGGATGATGTCGCCCGGCAGCAGTCCGCCCTTGGCGGCGGGGCCGTCGCGGTAGACACCAGCGACGACGATGCCGGCCTTGTCCTTGAGGTCGAAGGACTCGGCCAGTTCCGGGGTCAGTGGTTGTACCTCGACGCCGAGCCAGCCGCGGATCACCTGGCCGTGCTCGATGATCGACTGCATGACCTCCAGGGCCAGCTTGGTCGGGATGGCGAAGCCGATGCCCTGGGAACCGCCGGACTTGGAGAAGATCGCGGTGTTGATGCCGATCAGGTTGCCGTTGGCGTCCACCAGCGCGCCGCCGGAGTTGCCCGGGTTGATCGCCGCGTCGGTCTGGATGAAGTCTTCGTAGGTGTTCAGGCCCAGCTGGTTGCGGCCGGTGGCGCTGATGATGCCCATGGTGACGGTCTGGCCGACGCCGAAGGGGTTGCCGATGGCCAGGCAGACGTCGCCGGTGCGGATGCCATCGGAGCGGCCGAGCATGATCGAGGGCAGGTCCTTGAGGTCGATCTTCAGCACCGCGAGGTCGGTCTCCGGATCGCTGCCCACCAGGCGGGCGATGGTCTCGCGGCCGTCGCGCAGGGCCACGACGATCTGGTCGGCGCCGGAGGTCACGTGGTTGTTGGTCAGCAGGTAGCCTTCCGGGCTCATGATCACTGCCGAACCCAGGCTCGACTCCATGCGCTTCTGCTGCGGCAGGTTATCGCCGAAGAAGCGCCGGAACAGCGGGTCGTCGAGCATCGAGTTGTTCGGCTTGCTCACCATTTTGGTGGTGTACAGGTTGGCCACGGCCGGCGAGGAGCGGGTCACGGCGTCGGCGTAGCTGACCGGACCCTGCTGCAGGCGGCTGAGCAGGGGAGCTTGCTGCAGGTGCACTTCCTGCTGCGGAAGGCCGACCCATTGCGGGTTATGCTGGATGATCAGTAGCGCCAACAGGACGCCAACCAGCACGGGCCAGCCGAGGAAACGCAGGGCCTTCAGCATCGAAGAAAATCCTTGGGGTTGCTTGGCCGGGGGATGGCCGATAGGGTGGCGGCCATTATACGGGCGGCGAGCCAAGAAAATAGACGCTCGCAGCCGATGTTGGAGGAATTTCGATGGCAATCGCACTGAGCACGCTGGTCGAGGAAGCGGACCGTTTTCTCGATGCGGCGAAGATCCAGGATTACTGCCCCAACGGCCTGCAGGTCGAGGGCCGCCCGCAGGTGCGTCGCATCGTTTCCGGTGTCACCGCCAGCCAGGCGCTGCTGGATGCTGCCGTGGAAGCGGGCGCCGATGTGGTGCTGGTCCACCACGGCTATTTCTGGAAGGGCGAGGATGCCCGCGTGGTGGGCATGAAGCAGCGTCGCCTGAAGACCCTGCTGAACAACGACATCAGCCTGCTGGCCTATCACCTGCCGCTGGACCTGCATGCTGAAGTGGGTAACAACGTGCAACTGGGCCGCCAGCTCGGCTTCGAGATCGAGGGGCCGCTGGAGCCGGGCAACCCGCGCTCCATCGTGCTGGTCGGTTCGCTCGCCGAACCCATGTTGCCGAGCGATCTCGCGCTGCATGTGCGCGACGTGCTGGGCCGCGAGCCGCTGCTGGTGGATGGCGGCCAGCCGATCCGCCGCATCGCCTGGTGCACCGGTGGTGCCCAGGGCTATATCGATCAGGCGATTGCCGCTGGCGTCGATGCCTATCTGACTGGCGAAGTCTCCGAGCAGACCGTACACAGCGCGCGGGAGAACGGCATCAGCTTCATCGCCGCCGGCCACCATGCCACCGAGCGCTACGGCGTGCAGGCGCTGGGGGATTACCTGGCCAAGCGCTTCGCCATCGAGCATCTGTTCATCGATTGCCCGAACCCGGCCTGATGCTTCGGCGCCATGAAAAAAGCCGGCTCATCGAGCCGGCTTTTTTGTGTGCGTCTCAGCGGTAGCCGTGGCGCTGGCGGTCGACCGCCTTGCCCAGCTCCCACACCGCCATGGCGTAGTGCGTGCTGTGGTTGTAGCGGGTGATCACGAAGAAGTTCGGCAGGCCATACCAGTACTGGTAGGTGTTGCCCATGTCCAGGCGCAGCAGGCTGGCGCTCTGGTGGTTGCCCAGCGAGCCCTGCGGGCGCAGGCCGGCGTTGGCCAGCACGCTGATGGGGTACTGGGTCTTGAAGCCGTCTTCCAGCGAGCGCGCCTGGCCGATCGCGGGGATCGCCACCGCGTCGCCGGTGACCCAGCCGTGTTGCTTGAAGTAGTTGGCCACGCTGCCGATGGCGTCGCGTGGGTTCCACAGGTCGCGGTGGCCGTCGCCGTCGAAGTCCACCGCGTATTGGGTGAAGGAGGAGGGCATGAACTGCCCGTAGCCCATGGCGCCGGCGTAGGAGCCGCGCATTTCCAGCGGATTGTCGCCTTCCTTGCGCGCCTGCAGGAGGAACTGCTCCAGCTCGCCGCTGAAGAACTCGGCGCGGCGCGGGTAGGAGAAGGACAGGGTGGCCAGCGCGTCGATGATCCGCGTCTTGCCCATCACACGGCCCCAGCGGGTTTCCACGCCGATGATGCCGACGATGATTTCCGCCGGCACGCCATAGGTGCGCGAGGCGCGCTGCAGGTCGGCCTCATACTGGTCCCAGAACTGCACGCCCTTCTGCACGTTGTCCGGGGTGATGAACTTCTTCCGGTAACGCAGCCATGCGCCGTTCGGGCCGCTGGGCGGGGTGTAGGTCGGCGCCTGGCGGTCCATCAGGCGGATCACCCAGTCCAGTTCCTGTGTCTGGGCGAACAGGTCGTGCAGGTCTTGCCGGTTGAAGCCGTGCTTGCTCACCATCATGTCGATGAAGCGATTGGCGTTGGCATTGTTCGCGTAATCGCCACGCAGCGGGGTGATCGGCTGCACCGAGCCGAACGCCGGATGGGCGCTGGGCGTGATCAGGGTCGGTGTCTTCGGCTTCTGGGCCGGCTGCGGAGCGGGAGTCGGTTTGCTGCTGCACGCGGAGATGAGGACAAGCAGAGGCAGGGCGAAAGCGATGCGGCGCATGGGAAATCTTCTGGGACAGGAAAACGTGCCGCTATGCTAGCGCAGTGCCGGCCGGGCACAAGCCGGGAGAGCATCGTGGAAGTCGCTGACTCTGTTGCAGGAAAAGTCCCGAGGCTGTTTCCGAGATGGCATTTGCGCCTTTGCGGCGCCTCGTTCGGGTGCCTCGGAAGCACCCCTTCAGGCGCCGGTTGAAAGCGGTTTTTACACTGAGCGCGTATGGCTATATCAGTATATTTTTTCGGTATAACCCGCTCGCCGGTTAGAGCCTTGCGCTGTGATAGAGTGCGCGCTCGTCTACGGCCCGCCGGCCGTCCATAAGCAATTCCGTGAGTAGCCATGGTCGACAAACTGACGCATCTGAAACAGCTGGAGGCCGAGAGCATCCACATCATCCGCGAGGTCGCCGCCGAGTTCGACAACCCGGTGATGCTGTACTCGATCGGCAAGGACAGCGCGGTGATGCTTCACCTCGCGCGCAAGGCCTTCTTCCCCGGCAAGCTGCCTTTCCCGGTGATGCATGTCGACACCCGCTGGAAATTCCAGGAGATGTACAGCTTCCGCACCAAGATGGTCGAGGAACTGGGCCTGGACCTGATCACCCACATCAACCCCGATGGCGTGGCTCAGGACATCAACCCGTTCACCCACGGCAGCGCCAAGCACACCGACATCATGAAGACCGAAGGCCTCAAGCAGGCCCTCGACAAGCACGGCTTCGATGCCGCCTTCGGTGGTGCCCGCCGCGACGAGGAGAAGTCCCGCGCCAAGGAGCGCGTCTACTCCTTCCGTGACAGCAAGCACCGCTGGGATCCGAAGAACCAGCGTCCGGAGCTGTGGAACGTCTACAACGGCAAGGTGAAGAAGGGCGAATCGATCCGCGTCTTCCCGCTGTCGAACTGGACCGAGCTGGACATCTGGCAATACATCTACCTGGAACAGATCCCGATCGTGCCGCTGTACTTCGCCGCCGAGCGCGAAGTCATCGAGATGAACGGCTCGCTGATCATGATCGACGACGAGCGCATCCTCGAGCACCTCACGCCCGAGCAGAAGGCCAGCATCCAGAAGAAGATGGTGCGTTTCCGTACCCTGGGCTGCTACCCGCTGACCGGCGCGGTGGAGTCCACCGCTACTTCGCTGCCGGAAATCATCCAGGAAATGCTGCTGACGCGAACTTCCGAACGCCAGGGCCGGGTCATTGACCACGATGCCGCCGGTTCGATGGAAGAAAAGAAACGTCAGGGCTACTTCTAAGGTTCTCGCACCATGTCGCATCAATCCGATCTGATCAGCGAGGACATCCTCGCCTACCTGGCCCAGCACGAGCGCAAGGAACTCCTGCGCTTCCTCACCTGCGGCAACGTCGACGACGGCAAGAGCACCCTGATCGGGCGCCTGCTGCACGACTCCAAGATGATCTACGAGGACCACCTCGAGGCCATCACCCGCGACTCGAAGAAAGTCGGCACCACCGGCGATGACGTCGACCTGGCGCTGCTGGTCGACGGCCTGCAGGCCGAGCGCGAGCAGGGCATCACCATCGACGTGGCGTACCGCTACTTCAGCACCGCCAAGCGCAAGTTCATCATTGCCGACACCCCCGGCCATGAGCAGTACACCCGCAACATGGCCACCGGTGCGTCCACCTGTGACCTGGCCATCATCCTGATCGACGCCCGTTACGGTGTGCAGACCCAGACCCGCCGGCACAGCTTCATCGCCTCGCTGCTGGGCATCAAGCACATCGTCGTGGCCATCAACAAGATGGATCTCAAGGGCTTCGACGAGGGCGTCTTCGAGCAGATCAAGGCCGACTACCTGCAGTTCGCCGACAAGATCAACCTCAAGACCAACTCCCTGCACTTCGTGCCGATGTCGGCGCTGAAGGGCGACAACGTGGTCAACAAGTCCGAGCGCTCGCCGTGGTACACCGGCCAGTCGCTGATGGAAATCCTCGAGACCGTGGAAGTCGCGGGCGACCGCAACCTCGACGACATGCGCTTCCCGGTGCAGTACGTCAACCGTCCGAACCTGAACTTCCGCGGCTTCGCCGGCACCCTGGCGAGCGGCATCGTGCGCAAGGGCGACGAAGTCATTGCCCTGCCGTCCGGCAAGGGCAGCAAGGTCAAGTCCATCGTTACCTACGAGGGTGAACTGGAACAGGCCGGCCCCGGCCAGGCCGTCACTCTGACCCTGGAGGACGAGATCGACGTCTCCCGCGGCGACATGCTGGTTCACGCCGACAACCGTCCGCAGGTCACCGACGGCTTCGACGCCATGCTGGTGTGGATGGCCGAAGAGCCGATGCTGCCGGGCAAGAAGTACGACATCAAGCGCGCCACCAGCTACGTGCCAGGCTCGATTCCGAGCATCACCCACAAGGTCGATGTGAACACCCTGGAAGAGACCGCCGCCAGCGAACTCAAGCTCAACGAGATCGCCCGCGTGAAGGTCAGCCTGGATGCGTCCATCGCACTGGACGGCTACGAGCAGAATCGCACCACCGGTGCCTTCATCGTCATCGACCGCCTGACCAACGGCACCGTTGGTGCCGGCATGATCATCGCCGCCCCGCAGTCGAGCCACGGCACCGCTGTACACCATGGTGCCAACGCCCATGTAGCTCGGGAAGAGCGCGCAGCACGTTTCGGCCAGCAACCGGCCAGCGTGCTGTTCAGCGGTCTTTCCGGGGCGGGCAAGAGCACTCTGGCATACGCGGTGGAGCGCAAGCTGTTCGACATGGGCCGCGCGGTCTATGTGCTGGATGGCCAGAACCTGCGTCATGACCTGAACAAGGGGCTGCCGCAGGATCGCGCTGGTCGCACCGAGAACTGGCTGCGCACCGCTCATGTGGCCAAGCAGTTCAACGAGGCCGGCCTGATCAGCCTGTGCGCCTTCGTCGCCCCGAGCGCCGAAGGTCGCGAGCGCGCCAAGACGCTGATTGGCGCAGAGCGCCTGATCACCGTCTACGTCCAGGCTTCCCCGCAGGTCTGCCGTGAGCGTGACCCGCAGGGCCTGTACGCCGCTGGCCAGGACAACATCCCGGGCGAGTCCTTCCCGTTCGACGTACCGCTGGATGCCGATCTGGTGATCGACACCCAGAGCCAGTCGGTGGAAGAGGGCGTCAAGGCAGTCCTCGACCTGCTCCGCCAGCGCGGCGCGATCTGATCGCACAGCGTTGAACGGAAAAAAGCCCCGCACCTGCGGGGCTTTTTCATGCCTGGCGTTTCTGTTGGAGGCCGTTGCAGTGGGCTGCCCGGCCGATTGTTTCGCGCCGCGAACATTCACTGGCAGATGGCTATTGCCGTCGATCGGCTCCTGCATATAATGCGACTGATTATTATTTGCTGAATAGCAGGTGCGGTGGTGTCGCTACTGGGTCGTACACAACTCGCGGATCACGACATGCACCGCCTCTACGTCGATCACCATGGTTGGCTGCAAGGCTGGATTCGGCGCAAGACCGGCTGCTCGCAGCGTGCTGCCGACCTTGCCCAGGACACTTTCCTGCGCGTGCTCACGGTGCGTGCCAAGGGCGTCGTGGTGTATCTCGACCAGCCGCGTAGCTACCTCGCGACCATTGCCCGCGGCTTGGTGATCGACCAGTGGCGCCGCCAGCAGCTGGAGCAGGCGTGGCTGGAGTCCCTGGCCGCGCAGCCCGAAGCGGTGCAGTCGTCGCCCGAACAACTGGCGTTGATCCTGGAGACCCTGCACCAGGTCGACGCGATGCTGCTGCGCCTGCCCGCCAGGGTGCGCCGGGCCTTCCTGCTGGCGCAGGTCGATGGCTTGCCGTACCGCGAAATCGCCGTGGAGCTGGGGGTGTCCGAGCGCATGGTGAAGAAGTATCTCGCCCAGGCCTTCCTGCATTGTGCGGTGCTCGAAGCCGAGCTGGACGGAGTACTGGTGGAGTGAACAGCGACCAAAACAAACTCAGCCACGCCAGCCTGCAGCAGGCGGCGAACTGGTACGTGCTGCTGCAGGATGAAAATCCCAGCGCGCAACTCCACGCGCAATGGCGCCAGTGGTTCGACCTGCACGCCGAGCACCAGGCCGCCTGGCATTACGTCGAGCGCATAGGCCAACGCTTCGCGCCATTACAGGGTGAGCGGCAACTGGCGGGGCGGGTACTCAAGAGCAGTGGCGAGCGTCAGCTTTCGCGTCGCCAGGGGCTCAAGAGCCTGCTAGTGCTCAGCGGCGGCCTGTTGCTCGGCTGGGGCACCTGGCGCGGCACGACCTTGCCGAGGCTGGTGCAGGGCTGGAGCGCCGACTACAGCACCAGTACCGCTGAGACCCGCGAGGCAATCCTCGCCGATGGCACGCACCTCTGGCTGGCGGCGATCAGTGCGGTCGATGCTGATTTCAGCCCGGACCAGCGCCTGCTGCGACTGCGCTTCGGCGAAGTCCTGGTGGACACCGCCAAAGACGCCGCGCATCGGCCCTTCCTCGTTGACACCGAGCAGGGGCGCCTGCGCGCGCTGGGGACGCGCTTCGCGGTACGGCAACTGGGCGACGCTACGCGTCTCAACGTCTACAGCGGCGCGGTGGAAATCCGCACGGCGGACAGCGGCGAGCGGCGGGTGCTGGAGGCCGGCCAGCGCGTCGACTTCACACGCCTTGCCATCGGCGAGGTGTCGGCGGCACAGACGGCGGGGGAGTCCTGGGTGCGCCACGTGCTCACCGCCGAGAACATGTCGCTGGGGCAGTTGGTCGAGGAGCTGGGACGCTATCGCCACGGTTACCTGGGCTGTGATCCGGCAGTCGCGCAGCTGCCGGTGATGGGCGCCTTCCCGCTGGACGACAGCGATCAGGCGCTGCGTCTGCTGGCGGCGGCGCTGCCGGTGAAGGTCCAGCGCCTGACGCCCTGGTGGGTCAGCATCGAGTCTGTCTGACTCATCGCGAAAAAACTTTCCGCTGCGGTTCCCTTTTCAGTTTCCCGTTCGGTCATTCCACAGAAACGCACTTTTACCCACTGCACCGAACCAGGGAATTCCATGCACTCGCCCACTTCCTACTCGCGCCGCTTCGCCCGGCGGCCGCTGGCGCTGGCCATCTCGTTGTCGCTCTGCAGCGTTGCTGCGCTGCCCCTGAGCTCGCCCGCGCAGGCAGCTTCCGGCACGGAGCAGACCGCTCTGCGCGAATACCACATCGCGCCGGGCGCCCTGGCGGCCTCGCTCAACCAGTTCAGCAGCCAGGCCGGAATCTACCTGGTCGGCCACAACGACCTGACCGCCGGCAAGTCCAGCAAGGGCCTCGATGGTCGCTACAGCGTCGAGCGCGCCCTGGCGTTGCTGCTCGATGGCACCGGCCTGCAGGCGGTGCCACAGGAGTCCGGCGGCTACGTGCTGCAACCGGACCCGAATGGCGCCGTGCTGCAGATGGATTCGACCTCAATTATCGGCACAGGTGCTGCTGGCGCGCAGCAGGATGACAACGGCTACAACGCCAAGGTCAGCTCCACGGCTGGCAAGACCAGCACTTCCCTGGCGGAGACGCCGCGCTCGATCTCGGTGGTGACCCGCCAGCGCATGGAGGACCAGCAGTCGCAGACCCTGACCGATGTGCTGGGCTACGTACCGGGCATCTTCGCCCCGCCGTTCGCCGCCGGTGATGGTCTGGCCGGTGACCTGTTCTTCATTCGCGGCTTCAACGCTACCGACTGGGGCTACGGCCTGCTGCGCGACGGCCTGCGCGTGCAGGGCAACCGCTACGACACCACCAGCGAACCCTATGGCCTGGAGCGCGTCGAGGTGTTTCGCGGCCCGACCTCGATCCTCTACGGCGAGAATGCGCCCGGCGGCATCGTCAATCTG
The DNA here is from genome assembly GCF_040017195.2 of Pseudomonas sp. LABIM340. NCBI lineage: Bacteria > Pseudomonadati > Pseudomonadota > Gammaproteobacteria > Pseudomonadales > Pseudomonadaceae > Pseudomonas > Pseudomonas sp. LABIM340. Next base: position 1,181,772 of record NZ_CM200227.1, read on the forward strand.
GTCAGCAAGCGCCCGACCGTTGATCCGCGCGGCGAGGTCCAGCTCACCTACGGCTCCCATGATCGCAAGCAGCTGGGCGTCGACGTCTCCGGCCCGCTGACCGACGAAGGCAATATCCTCGGTCGCGTGGTGATGCTCGGTCGCGACTCCGACACCCAGGTCGATCACCAGCCGGACGACCGCCTCTATATCGCCCCGTCGATGACCTTCAATTTCGACGACGCCACCTCGCTGACCCTGCTTTCGACCTACCAGCGCGACCGCACGCTGATGGAGCTGGGCTACCCGGCGGCGGGCACCTTGCTGCACAACCCCAACGGCAAGATCGACAAGGACACGCTGTCCGGCAATCCGGACTGGGACAAGTTCGAGCGCGAAGCCTGGACCCTGGGCTACGAGTTCAGTCATCAGTTCAACGACACCTGGCAGTTCCGCCAGAACTCGCGCTACATGCAATCGCGCATCGATCGCCGCGAAATGTGGCCGGGCAGCCTGAACAACGGTGGCTTCGGCACCAACGTCAATAACACCGCCTACGACCGCTACAACAAGTCGATGACCTACTCGCTGGACAACCAGTTCGAGGGACACTTCCAGTCCGGCGAACTGGCCAATACCGTGCTGGTGGGCGCGAGCTTCGACCGCACCTCGTTCAACCAGGACTGGGACGCGGGCGCCGGTGGCACGGTGAACGTGTTCGATCCGGTGTGGACGACCAGACCAACCACGCCGATCCACGTGCAGGACGCGTTGCTGGAACAGAAGATGTACGGCCTCTACGGCCAGCTGCAGACGCGCTACGACAACTGGATCGCCCTGCTCGGCGGACGCCTCGACGAGGTCAACAGCCAGTACCGCAACCGCGCCGGTACCACCAACGGCCTGGCCGACCTCGACTACTGGGACCACGACTTCACCTGGCAGGCCGGCCTGATGTACCAGTTCGACAATGGCCTGTCGCCCTACGTCAGCTACTCCACCGCCTTTGCGCCGACCCAGCAGACCTCGAGCAAGTCCGGCACCCTCGACCCGACCACCAGCGAGCAGTACGAAGTTGGCGTGAAGTACGAGCCCAAAGGCTGGAACACCTCGATGACCGCCTCGGTCTACGACCTGCGCAAGACCGACGACGTGATCTACGACAGCACAGTCGGCGACTACCGGCAGGTGGGTGAAAGCCGTTCCAAGGGGCTGGAGATGGAGGTCAACAGCGACATCACCGAGAACCTCAGCCTGACCGCGTCCTACACCTATACCGACTCGCGGATCACCAAGGATTCCCCCGGCTCGCTGCTGGAGGACCACCAGATGACCGGCGTACCGCGCAACCAGGCGTCGGCCTGGGGCACCTACCGCTTCCTCGACGGCTATCTCAAGGGGCTGCGTGTGGGCGGTGGTGTGAGGCACTTCGACAGCACCTTCGCCTACACCCCGGCATCGCTGTACGGCAAGCTGGATACCGGCGATGTGACCCTGGTGGATGCCCTGATCGGCTACCAGCTCGACGAACACTGGTCCGCCGAGGTGAACGCGAAGAACCTGCTGGACAAGGAATACGTCGCCGGCTGCAACAACGCCGGGCGCTGCTACTGGGGCGAGGAGCGCACGCTGCTGGGCAGCGTGACCTTCCGCTGGTAATTCTGGCCGCCTGAATGAAAAAGCCCCGCATCGGCGGGGCTCTTTCTTTGGTGCGAGCGATCAGTACTTGCTCTTCAGCCCGTACGTCTCGTCCAGAGTGCCCGGACCGTCGCCGGTCTTGGGCGCGTAGTCGCGCGGCGCTTCGTTGTTCGCCGGCGGCGTCAGGCGCTCGCGGCGCTCGGGGTACTCGTCGGCGTGCAGGGCGGCCAGCAGGCGCTGCTTGGTCTGTTCGTCCAGGGCCAGGCGCTCGGCGCCTTCGGACAGGTGTTCCTGCACATCCTGATAGCTCTGGGTGAGCTTCTTCATCAGGCTGGCGGAGGTGCTGAAGTGGGTCACCACTTCGCGCTGGTAGCTATCGAAACGATCCTGCATGTCGTCCACCTGACGCTGCAGCTTGTTGGGCGCGGCGTTGGGCAGAAGGCGGGCGATCAGAAAGCCGATGCCGACCCCGACGATCAGGGCGAGTAGCGGCAGCAACCAGGTGGTGAGGGACTGTTCCACGCGAATCCTTCCTCTATAGACGGCTTTGCTTTACGTTAGCGGCTTGCACCTGTGCTTGTATACCGTGGCGAATGCTTCGCCGCCTGCGCAGGTATTGAGCTAGACGAGACGACCCGCCACGGGGTCACGGAGCTGTTGTTTGACCACCCGCGAAATCCCCCTGTTCCTCGACGGCCCCGACGGCCAGCTGGAAGCCCTGCACCTTGCCACGCCAGACGCCAAGGGCGTCGCGCTGATCTGTCATCCGCATCCGCTGTTCGCCGGCACCATGCAGAACAAGGTGGTCGCCACCCTGCAGCGCGCCGCACGGGATGCAGGATACGCCACCCTGCGTTTCAATTTTCGTGGCGTGGGTCAGAGCGTCGGCAGTTATGCCGAAGGGCGCGGTGAGATCGACGACGTGCTGGCTGCCGCGCGCTGGCTGGCCGAGCAGCATCCGGGCCTGCCGCTGACGCTGATGGGCTTCTCCTTCGGCTCCTGCGTGGCCGGCAATGCCGCCGAGTGCCTGGAAGAGGAGGGCGCTGAGCTGGCGCAACTGTTCATGCTGGCGCCGCCGGTGGAGCGCTTCGACGTCGATCTGCCCGAACGCTGCCCGCTCACGGTGATCCAGCCCGAAGCCGACGAAGTGGTCACGCCCGAGCGCGTGTATGCCTGGAGCGCCGAGCTGAGCAAGCCCCATGAGTTGATCCGCATCCCCGAGTGCAGCCATTTCTTCCACGGCAAGCTGATCGAGCTCAAGGACCTGATACAGGCCCGGCTCGCCTAGGTCGGCCAGCCGCGTTACCATCCGGCCCGCCATTTCATTTGTGTTGATTCCTGGATTCCCATGACGACCCGTATCCTGACCGGCATCACCACCACCGGTACTCCGCACCTGGGCAACTACGCCGGCGCCATCCGCCCGGCCATCGTCGCCAGCCGCGATCCGCAGGCAGATTCCTTCTACTTTCTGGCCGACTACCACGCGCTGATCAAGTGCGATGACCCGGCGCGCATCCAGCGTTCGCGCCTGGAAATCGCCGCCACCTGGCTGGCCTGCGGCCTGGATGCTGACAAGGCGACCTTCTATCGCCAGTCCGATATTCCTGAGATCCCCGAACTGACCTGGCTGCTCACCTGCGTCAGCGCCAAGGGCCTGCTCAACCGCGCCCACGCCTACAAGGCCTCGGTGGACAAGAACGTTGAGGCCGGCGAAGACCCGGACGCCGGCGTCACCATGGGCCTGTACAGCTACCCGGTGCTGATGGCCGCGGACATCCTAATGTTCAACGCCCACAAGGTGCCGGTCGGCCGCGACCAGATCCAGCACGTGGAAATGGCCCGCGACATCGGCCAACGCTTCAACCACCTGTTCGGCAATGGCAAGGAGCTGTTCACCCTGCCCGAGGTGGTGATCGAGGAAGACGTGGCGACCCTGCCGGGCCTGGACGGTCGCAAGATGTCCAAGAGCTACGACAACACCATTCCGCTGTTCGGCAGCGCCAAGCAGCTCAAGGACGCCGTGGCGCGCATCGTCACCGACTCCCGCGCGCCGGGCGAGCCGAAGGACCCGGATAACTCGCACCTGTTCACCCTGTACCAGGCCTTCTCCACCCACGAGCAACAGGCTGCGTTCCGCGCCGAGCTGCTCGGTGGTCTGGCCTGGGGCGAAGCCAAGCAGCGCCTGTTCGAGCTGCTCGACAACGAGCTGGGCGAGGCCCGCGAGCGCTACCACGCGCTGATCACCCGCCCGGCCGACCTGGAGGACATCCTCCTGGCCGGTGCCGCCAAGGCCCGTCGCATCGCCACGCCGTTCCTCGGCGAGCTGCGCGAGTCGGTCGGCCTGCGCTCGTTCCGCGAGCAGGTGCAAGTGGCCGGTGAAGGCAAGAAGAAGGCCGCCAAGACCGCGCGTTTCGTCAGCTTCCGCGAGGACGACGGCTTCCGCTTCCGCCTGCTGGATGCCGCTGGCGAGCAACTGCTGCTGTCCATTGCCTTCGCCGACGGCAAGGCGGCGGGCCAGGTGACCAAGCGCCTGCAAGCCGAGGAACTGGACCTGCACGCCGAGCTGAACGCCTTCAGCGTGCGCCTGGATGGCGAAGCCGTGGCGTACAGCCCGGAATTCTCCACCGACGCGGAACGCGACGCCGCCATGCAGCGTCTGCGCGAGGCTCTCGCTCCGCAGGAGTGAAGGTCGGCAGGCCGGTCCGACTACCGGCCAATTGCCAAGCAACGGGGGCGCCGCTAAAGTGTGCGCCCCCGTTTTCGTTGCCTTGCTACCGATCATGACGCCTCTTCAGCGCTACCAGGAAGACCTCAAACGCCCCGATTTCTTCCACGACGCCGCGCAAGCGAACGCCGTGAAGCACCTGCAACGCCTCTACGACGACCTGGTCGCCGCGGATAAAGGCAAGACCGGCCTGTTCGGCAAGCTGCTCGGCAAGAAGTCCCAGGAGCCGGTGAAGGGCCTTTACTTCTGGGGCGGCGTCGGCCGCGGCAAGACCTACCTAGTGGATACCTTCTTCGAAGCGCTGCCCTTCAAGCAGAAGATGCGCACGCACTTCCACCGCTTCATGAAGCGCGTCCACGAGGAAATGAAGACCCTCAAGGGCGAGAAGAACCCGCTGACCATCATCGGCAAGCGTTTCGCCGACGAGGCCCGGGTCATCTGCTTCGACGAATTCTTCGTCTCCGATATCACCGACGCGATGATCCTCGCGACCCTGCTGGAAGAGCTGTTCAAGAACGGCGTCAGCCTGGTGGCGACCTCCAACATCGTGCCGGACGGCCTGTACAAGGACGGCCTGCAGCGTGCCCGCTTCCTGCCGGCCATCGCCCTGGTGAAGAAATACACCGAAGTGGTCAACGTCGACAGCGGCGTGGACTACCGTCTGCGCGCCCTGGAGCAGGCCGAGCTGTACCACTGGCCGCTGTCCGAGCAGGCTGAGCAGGCCATGACCCGCGACTTCAAGGCGCTGACCCCGGAATGTGCTGCGGCGACCCGCGATGACGCTCTGATGATCGAGAACCGCGAAATCCGCGCGCGCATCACCTGCGATGACGTGGCCTGGTTCGAATTCCGCGAGCTGTGCGACGGCCCGCGCAGCCAGAACGACTACATCGAGCTGGCGAAGATCTTCCACGCCATCCTGATCTCCAACGTCGAGCAGATGGGCGTGGCCAAGGACGACATGGCCCGCCGCTTCATCAACCTGGTGGACGAGTTCTACGACCGCAACGTCAAGCTGATCCTCTCCGCCGAGGTCGAGCTCAAGGACCTGTACACCGGTGGCCGCCTGGAGTTCGAATTCCAGCGCACCCTGAGCCGCCTGCTGGAAATGCAGTCCCACGAATACCTGAGCCGCCCGCACCGTCCCTGATGGTCCGGTGAATGAAAAAGGCTGCCCGAGGGCAGCCTTTTTTGTTTTCGAGGTGCGGGGATTGTGCCGACCGTGCCGGGCCCTTGTAGGAGCGGGCCATGCCCGCGATCGCGGACAAGGTCCGCTCCTACAGGGAGGTGTCGTTGTCAGCGCTGCGCCATCTCCTGCTGCGCCTTCTTCAGCAATTGCTGGGCATGGGCGACCTCCAGCGCCTCCATGGCATTGATCGGCTTGATCGCCACGGCCTTCTTCAGCTGCTCCAGCGCCTTCTGCTCCTCGTCCTCGCCGTACACATAACCCAGCGCGTTGGCGTATTCGTAGTGGCCGATGGGCAGGTCGTCGGAGGCGCGGAAGGAGCGTGCGAAGTATTGCTCCATCTTGTCCGCGCTGACCCCGTAGGTCATCTTGCCCACCAGCTTGCCGACCTTGCGGATCACGCCGGCCTCATAGCCGCCGTAGAGCGCCAGGGCGAACGGCTGGTTCGGCTGCTTGGCCAGCAGGGCGTCCAGTTCCTTGGGGATGTCGCCGGTGTAGCCGCGCTTGAGCACCACCGGCACCGGCAGGTCCTCCGCCAGGCGGGCCTTGGCGTAGGCGCGGCCGAACTGGGCGATGGGGTCGGCGTTGAGCAGCGGACCGGCCTCGTCGGTGTAGCTGATGACTTCTTCCAGCAGGCGCTGCTTCTCGTCCTGGCTCGGCGCGAGGAACATGGCATAGAGCACCTGGGCGAACATGCCCGGCACCTGTCCGCCGACACCCAGCGCGAGACCGTCCTTCTTGGCCTGGGCGAAGTCGCCGCGGAATACCTTGCGCCACACGTCCTGCAGCTTCTCGGCGTAGACCTGCGCCTCTTCCGGCTTGCCGCTGAAGCCGGTGCCGGCGGTCACGGTCTTCTCCAGGGCATCGGGATGCCTGGTGGCCATGGTTACCACCCAGTCCGCGTCCGGGAAGGGGTAGTTGGCGCCAAAGCCGCGGGTCAGTCGCGGCCAGGCCTCGCGCAGTTTGTCCCCGCTGTAGTCGAAGGTGCTCTGGTCGTAGGGGAAGGGTTTCCAGGTGTCGTCCGCCACAGCGTTCAGGCTGAAGACGGCCAGCAGGGCAAGCAGAAAGCGGCGCATGGCGATATCCCGTTGGGTTCTTGTTGTCGAAAGCTGCCCTCGATCATAGGGCGGCACTCGAGTCCGTGAACCCATCCTAGGGATGGCCTGTTTCAGGCTTCCTTCTGTTCGTACTGGCGCCGGTAATGATTCGGCGACAACCCGGTGTGCTGTCTGAACAGGCGCGCGAAGAAGCTGGCGTCGTCGTAGCCGACTTCGTAGCTGATAGTCTTGATGCTCTTGCGGCTGGTCGACAGCAGGTTGCGCGCGGTCTCGATGCGCAGGCGCTGCAGGTAGTGCAGCGGCTTGTCGCCGGTGGCCGCCTGGAAACGCCGCATGAAGTTGCGGATGCTCATGCCGTGCTCGCGGGCGACGTCCTCGAAGCGGAACTTGTCGCAGAAGTGCTCTTCCAGCCAGTGCTGGATCTGCAGGATCGCCGGGTCGTGGTGCAGCTTCTGGCCGCCGAAGCCCAGGCGGCCGGGCGTATAGGTGCGCTGCACTTCGTAGAGGATGTCGCGGGCCACGCCCTGGGCCACGGCGGCGCCGCAGAAGTGCTCGATCAGGTAGATGTACAGGTCGCGCACGGAGGTCAGGCCGCTGGCGCTGTAGATGTTGTCGGCGTCGGCGATGTGCTTGTCCTGGTTGAGCTGCACCTTGGGGTAGCGCTCGGCGAATTCACGGAAGAAGCGCCAGTAGGTGGTCGCTTCCTTGCCGTCCAGCAGGCCGGCCTCGGCCAGCCAGAACACTCCCGAGACTTCGCCGCACAGCACACAGCCGGCCGCATGGCGCTCGCGCAGCCAGGGCATCACCTGCGGGTAGAGGGTCAGCAGTTCGTCGAAATCGCCCCAGAAGGCCGGAAGGATGATCAGCTCCGGTTCGTCCAGGGCGCCGTGGACCGGCAGGAGGTCGCCGCTGAAACTCATCACCGACTGGCCGTCGGGGCTGACGATGCGGGTCTCGAAGCTGGGCTGCAGGCCTAGGCCCTGTTGGCGACCATGGCGCAGGGCAGCCATGTGGAAGAAGTCCTTGGCCTGCATCAGGGTGGAGCCGAACACGCCATGGGTGGCGAGGATGCTGACGCGGCGCAGCACGCGGGAAGCTGGGTTGGGCATCGGTTCTTGTACTTCTTATGGATGTCTTTGCATGACGCTAAAGTGGTCATGATGCGGCTGGATCGTCTTATTTTTTGGCGAAAGTGTCCAGTGCAGAGCGGTTCGTGCTTGGCCTACAGTCGGCCTTCCAATAATTCCTACAACCGATCCGCAGGTGCACTGCATGATTCCGAGAACCCTGTTCAGTTCCGACCACGAGCTGTTTCGCGACAGCGTCCGCAAGTTCCTCGAACAGGAGGCGGTACCGTTCCACGCCCAGTGGGAAAAGGACGGCCACATCGACCGCCAGCTGTGGAACAAGGCGGGGGAGGCCGGGATGCTCTGCTCGCACCTGCCCGAGGCCTACGGCGGCATGGCGGCGGACTTCCTCTACAGCGCCGTGGTGATCGAGGAGATCGGTCGTCTGGGTCTGACCGGCATCGGCTTCTCGCTGCATTCGGACATTGTCGCGCCCTACATCCTTCACTACGGCAGCGAAGAGCTGAAGCAGCGCTACCTGCCCAAGCTGATTTCCGGCGAGATGGTCTCGGCCATCGCGATGACCGAGCCGGGCGCCGGCTCCGACCTGCAGGGCGTGAAGACCACCGCCGTGCTGGATGGCGACGAGTACGTGATCAACGGCTCGAAGACCTTCATCACCAACGGCTGGCTGGCCGACCTGGTGATTGTGGTCGCCAAGACCGACCCCAAGGCTGGCGCCAAGGGCACCAGCCTGTTCCTGGTGGAGGCCGGCACGCCGGGCTTCAGCAAGGGCAAGCGCCTGGAAAAGGTAGGCATGAAGGCCCAGGACACCTCCGAGCTGTTCTTCCAGGATGTGCGCATCCCCAAGGAAAACCTGCTGGGCAAGGACGGGCAGGGCTTCATCTACCTGATGCAGGAACTGCCCCAGGAGCGCCTGACCGTCGCCCTCGGCGCGCTGGCTTCGGCCGAGGCGGCGCTGAAATGGACGCTGGACTACACCCGCGACCGCAAGGCCTTCGGAAAATCCGTCGCGGACTTCCAGAACACTCGCTTCAAGCTCGCGGAAATGGCTACCGAGATTCAGGTCGGTCGCGTCTTCGTCGACCGCTGCCTGGAGCAGCATCTGGAAGGCAAGCTGGACGTGCCCACGGCGGCAATGGCCAAGTACTGGACCACCGACCTGCAGTGCAAGGTGCTCGATGAGTGCGTGCAGCTGCACGGTGGCTACGGCTTCATGTGGGAGTACCCGATCGCCCGCGCCTGGGCCGATGCGCGGGTGCAGCGCATCTACGCCGGTACCAACGAGATCATGAAGGAGATCATCGCCCGCGCGCTGTAACCGGCGCGGATGAAAAAAGCCCGGCATTGCCGGGCTTTTTCGTTTGTGCAGCGGTCAGGGGGCCGGATTCGGCTGGTCCTTGTGGATTGCCTCGATGCCGGCCAGTACCTCGTCGGAGAGCTTCAGCTCGAAGCTGCCGAGGTTGGCTTCCAGCTGCTCGAGGTTGGTCGCGCCGATGATGTTGCTGGTGACGAACGGCCGGCTGGTGACGAAGGCCAGTGCCATCTGCGCCGGATCCAGTCCGTGCTCTCGGGCCAGGCTCACGTAGCGGTCGCAGGCGCTGGCAGTCTGCGGGTTGGTGTAGCGGGTGAAGCGGCTGAACAGGGTGATCCGCGCGTTGGCCGGGCGGGCGCCACCGAAGTACTTGCCCGAGAGCATGCCAAAGGCCAGGGGAGAGTAGGCCAGCAGGCCGATCTGCTCGCGGATGGCGATTTCCGCCAGGCCCACCTCGAAGCTGCGGTTGAGCAGGTTGTAGGGGTTCTGGATCGACACCGCGCGCGGCCAGCCGCGCTCCTGGGCGATCTGCAGGAAGCGCATGGTGCCCCAGGGCGTCTCGTTGGATAGGCCGACGTGGCGGATCTTGCCGGCGCGAACCTGCTCGTCGAGGGCTTCCAGGGTGTCTTCCAGAGCGGTGAAGCTTTCATCCTTGTGCTGGTAGCCCAACTGGCCGAAGAAGTTGGTGCTGCGCTCGGGCCAGTGCAGCTGGTAGAGGTCGATCCAGTCTGTCTGCAGGCGCTTGAGGCTGCCGTCCAGCGCCGCGACGATGTTCTTGCGGTCGAGCTTCGGCTGGCCGTCACGGATATGGCTGATCGAGTTGCCGGGGCCGGCGATCTTGCTGGCGAGCACCCAGTCGGCGCGGTCGCCGCGCTGGGCGAACCAGTTGCCGATGATCTGTTCGGTACGCGTGTAGGTTTCCGCGCGCGGCGGCACCGGGTACATCTCGGCGGTATCGATGAAATTCAGACCGGCGGCCTTGGCCCGTTCGATCTGGGCGAAGGCCTCGCTTTGCGTGTTCTGCTCGCCCCAGGTCATGGTCCCCAGGCAGAGGGCGCTGACTTTCAGTTCGGTGCGGCCGAGCGGGCGGTACTCCATGCAGGTCTCCTCATGAAAACAAGTGCGTAAGACGGTTGAAAATTCTGCCGGAATCTGCATAATTCCGCAGCCTTTCATCGGTGGGGGATGCCAAAGCCTGCCGATCGATACATCTAGTCGTTACGGACGCACACCGACCCGAGCCCCAATTCGTGTCTGTCTTCGGCTGTCCTTGACTTGTCAAGGCAACCACTGTCCAGTAAGATTCGCCGTCTTATTTTCAGGCGGCCCCTGAGGCTATAACGAATGAAAACTTATACCGCGAAACCAGAAACTGTTAAGCGCGACTGGTTCGTCGTCGACGCTGCTGGCCTGACCCTGGGTCGTCTGGCTACCGAGATTGCTACCCGCCTGCGCGGCAAGCACAAGCCGGAATACACCCCGCACGTTGATACCGGCGACTACATCGTCGTCATCAACGCCGAGCAGGTTCGTGTCACTGGCGCCAAAGCTACCGACAAGATGTACTACCATCACTCGGGCTTCCCGGGCGGTATCAAGTCGATCAACTTCGAGAAGCTGATCGCCAAGGCTCCCGAGCGCGTCATCGAGACTGCCGTCAAAGGCATGCTGCCGAAGAACCCGCTGGGTCGCGACATGTACCGCAAGCTGAAAGTGTACAAGGGTGCCAGCCACCCGCACACCGCTCAGCAGCCTCAAGAACTGAAGATTTAACGGGATAGCTCATCATGTCGGCGACTCAAAATTACGGCACTGGCCGTCGTAAGACCGCTACCGCTCGCGTCTTCCTGCGTCCGGGTACTGGCAAAATCTCCATCAACAACCGCTCCATCGAGCAGTTCTTCGGTCGTGAGACCGCTCGCATGGTTGTCCGTCAGCCGCTCGAGCTGACCGAGAACACCGAGAAGTTCGATATCTACGTCACCGTCGTTGGCGGTGGTGTAAGCGGCCAGGCCGGTGCGATCCGTCACGGTATCACCCGCGCTCTGATCGAGTACGACGAGACCCTGCGCAGCTCGCTGCGTAAAGCCGGCTACGTCACTCGCGACGCCCGCGAAGTTGAACGTAAGAAAGTCGGTCTGCGCAAAGCGCGTAAGCGTCCGCAGTACTCCAAGCGTTAATACGACGCTTCGAAAAAAACGCCCGGTTCCTTTGGACTGGGCGTTTTTTTATGTCTTCAATAAGTTCGTGCGGCAAGGTGTCGCATCCGCGCAAGCCGCGCGGTGCAAGGGTTTCAGGGGTTGCGTAACAGGCTATTACCTTGTCATCACAAGGGCTTTTCTTTACCATTTGGCGAATTTTTTGCGCGGCTCGAATTTTTACTTAAAAGCCTGATTTGAACAGGCTTGAAGCTGATGGGAGACGACTGAATGAGTAATGACGGCGTGAATGCAGGCCGGCGTCGCTTCCTTGTCGCGGCCACTTCGGTGGTTGGTGCGGCAGGAGCGGTCGGAGCTGCGGTCCCGTTCGTGGGGTCATGGTTCCCCAGTGCCAAGGCGAAGGCCGCTGGCGCGCCGGTGAAGGTCAACGTAGGGAAGATCGAGCCGGGCCAGCAGGTGATCGCTGAGTGGCGCGGCAAGCCGGTATTCCTGGTGCACCGCACCAAGGAAATGCTGGACGCTCTGCCGACCCTCGATGGGCAGCTGGCCGACCCCGAGTCGAAGGCTTCGGACCAGCCGGCCTACGTCGATCCCAAGGTGCGCTCGATCAAGCCTGAACTGGCAGTGATCGTCGGTATCTGCACCCACCTGGGCTGCTCACCGACCTTCCGCCCGGAAGTCGCTCCCGCAGACCTCGGTCCGGATTGGAAAGGTGGCTATTTCTGCCCGTGCCACGGCTCCCATTACGACCTCGCCGGCCGCGTTTACAAGGGACAGCCCGCGCCCCTGAACCTGCCGATTCCGCCTTATTCGCTTGATGGTGACGAGTTGACCATCGGTGTGGACCAGGAGAAAGCCTGATGAACAAGTTCATGGCTTGGGTCGATGCCCGCTTCCCCGCGACCAAGATGTGGGAAGACCATCTGAGCAAGTACTACGCCCCGAAGAACTTCAACTTCTGGTACTTCTTCGGCTCCCTCGCACTGCTCGTCCTGGTTAACCAGATCCTCACCGGTATCTGGCTGACCATGAGCTTCACTCCGTCGGCCGAAGAAGCTTTCGCGTCCGTCGAGTACATCATGCGAGATGTAGATTACGGCTGGATTATCCGCTACATGCACTCCACCGGTGCATCGGCGTTCTTCGTGGTCGTCTACCTGCACATGTTCCGTGGCCTGCTGTACGGTTCGTACCAGAAGCCCCGCGAGCTGGTGTGGATCTTCGGTATGCTGATCTACCTCGCCCTGATGGCCGAGGCCTTCATGGGCTACCTGCTGCCCTGGGGTCAGATGTCCTACTGGGGTGCCCAGGTGATCATCTCGCTGTTCGGCGCCATCCCGGTCGTCGGCGAAGACCTGGCCCAGTGGATCCGTGGTGACTTCCTGATCTCCGGCATCACCCTGAACCGCTTCTTCGCCCTGCACGTGATCGCGCTGCCGATTGTCCTGCTCGGCCTGGTCGTGCTGCACATCCTGGCGCTGCACGAAGTCGGCTCGAACAACCCCGACGGCGTGGACATCAAGAAGAAGAAGGACGAGAACGGCATCCCGCTGGATGGCATCCCGTTCCACCCGTACTACACCGTCAAGGACATCGTCGGTGTCGTAGTCTTCCTGTTCGTCTTCTGCACCGTGATCTTCTTCTTCCCGGAAATGGGCGGTTTCTTCCTCGAGAAGCCCAACTTCGAGATGGCGAACCAGTTCAAGACCCCCGAGCACATCGCTCCGGTGTGGTACTTCACTCCGTTCTACGCCATCCTGCGCGCCGTTCCGGACAAGCTGATGGGTGTCATCGCCATGGGCGCCGCCATCGCCGTGCTGTTCGTGCTGCCGTGGCTGGACCGTAGCCCGGTTCGCTCGATCCGCTACAAGGGCTGGCTGAGCAAGATCTGGCTGGTGATCTTCGCGGTTTCCTTCGTGATCCTCGGCTACTACGGCTCGCAAGCGCCGTCGCCGCTGGGCACCACGCTGTCGCGCCTGTGCACCATTCTGTATTTCGCCTTCTTCATCCTGATGCCGTTCTACACCCGGATGGAGAAAACCAAACCGGTTCCGGAAAGGGTGACTGGCTGATGAAAAAGCAATTCGCTGCATTTGTTCTGGCTCTGCTGCCTGTCTTCGGCTTCGCCGCCGAAGGCCATGGCCCGGCCCTGGATCGCGTCGATATCGACCTGACCGACAAGGCCGCCATGCAGGATGGCGCTCGTACCTTCGCCAACTACTGCATGGGCTGCCACAGCGCCAAGTTCCAGCGTTATGAGCGTGTAGGCCGTGATCTGGGTATCCCGGAAGAGCTGATGATGAGCCACCTGGTGTTCACCGGTGCGAAGATCGGCGACCACATGGATATCGGCATGAAGCCGGCTGACGCCAAGGCATGGTTTGGCGCTGCGCCGCCAGACCTGACCCTGGTAGCTCGTGTTCGTGGTGCTGACTGGCTGTACACCTACCTGCGTTCGTTCTACGAAGATCCCAAGCGTCCGTGGGGCGTGAATAACAAGATCTTCCCGAATGTCGGCATGCCGAACGTGCTGGTGAGCCTGCAGGGCCGCCAGGTCGTCGGTTGCAAGCAGGTTCAGGTCGTCGAGGATGGCAAGAAGCAGTACGATCCTCTGACCGGTACCCCGCTGACCCATGAGGCTTGCGACCAGCTGACCATCGTGCCGAAATCCGGCCAGCTGACCGAAGCCCAGTTCGACGAGAAGGTGAAGAACCTGGTGACCTTCCTGGCTTATTCGGCTGACCCGAACAAGCTGGATTCTCACCGCATCGGCACCTACGTCCTGCTGTTCCTGGCCTTCTTCTTCGTATTCGCCTACCTGCTCAAGCGCGAATACTGGAAGGACGTGCACTAAGCACCACCAGTCGTAGTAACAAGCGCGCGCCCTACGGGGCGCGCGTGCGTTTTTCTACCTCCCACAAGAAGATCCTGCGAGGAGGCGCGCGGCATGGCCGCAATCAACAAGCTCACCTGCTTTTCCGACCCTTCCTGCCATTACAGCCACCGCGTGCGCCTGGTGCTGGCCGAGAAGAGCGTCGTCGCTGACATCATCGACGTACCCGCCGGCAACATTCCGGCCAAGCTCGCCGAAGTGAACCCCTATGGAAGCCTGCCGACCCTGGTGGATCGCGATCTCGCGCTCTACGAGTCGACGGTGGTCATGGAGTACCTCGATGAACGTTATCCACACCCGCCGCTGCTCCCGGTCTATCCGGTGGCCCGCGCCAATAGTCGCCTGCTGATACACCGCATCCAGCGCGACTGGTGCAGCCTGGTGGACCGTATCCTCGATACCCGCCGCAAGGATGCCGAGCGAGCCTTGGCGCGCAAGGAGTTGCGTGAGAGCCTGACCGGAGTGTCGCCGCTGTTCGCCGACAAGGCGTTCTTCCTCAGTGACGAGCTGAGCCTGGTGGATTGCTGCCTGCTGCCGATCCTCTGGCGCCTGCCGATCCTGGGCATTGAACTTCCGCGGCCGGCGAAGCCTCTGCTGGACTACATGGAGCGGCAGTTTGCGCGGGAAACTTTCCGTGCGAGCCTGTCCTCTATCGAACGTGATATGCGCTAAGGAGCCTGATGATGAACTCCAGTCGTCCCTACCTCGTGCGAGCCCTCTATGAGTGGATCGTCGACAACGGCTGCACGCCGCATATCCTGGTGAATTCCGAGTATCCGGGTGTGCGGGTGCCGCCGGGTTATGCCAGTGATGGCCAGATCGTGCTCAACGTCTCGCCGACCGCGGTGCGCCACCTGCAGATGGACAACGAGGCGGTGAGCTTCGAGGGTCGCTTCGGTGGCGTCGCCCAGAGCCTCTATGTCCCGTCACAGGCCGTGATGGCCATCTATGCGCGGGAGAACGGCCAGGGCATGGTCTTCGACTTGGAGCCGCCGGTACCCACCGATGACGAGGATCTGCCCGATGACGGCCCCTCCGACGAGCCACCGCGCCCCAGTGGCCGGCCGAGTCTCAAGGTGGTGAAGTAATAAAAAAGGCGACCCGAGGGTCGCCTTTTTCATGCCTGCGATCGAGCGATCAGTCGATGTACTCGAACAGGCGGACGATCTTCTGTACGCCGTCCACGCTCTGAACCACCTGGGTGGCCAGGTCGCCTTCCTTGCGGGTCACAAGGCCCAGCATGTAGACGATGCCGTTCTCGGTCAGGACCTTGATACGGGTGGAGGGCACGTTCGCGTCAGCGAGCATCTGGCTCTTGATCTTGGTGGTCAGCCAGGTGTCGTTGCTGCGGGCGGCCAGGGAGGAGGGCTGCAGGATCTGCAGCTCGTTGTGCACGGTCTTGACCTTCTGCACTTCCTTGGCGGCCTGCTCGGCCTTGTTCTTCAGGTCGGCGCGTGGGGTCTGGCCGGCCAGCAGTACCACGCCGTTGTAGCTGATCACGACGATGTGGGAGTTGCGGTCGAGGTCCGCATCGGCCTTGGCGACGTTCACCGCCACCTTGGTTTCGATCAGCGAGTCGTCGATCTTGCTGCCAAGGGTACGGGTACCCTTGTCATCGTCGATCGGCTTGTCGCGGGTGGCGCTGACGAAGCTCGTGCAGCCACCCAGTGCCATGGTCACGGCCAGTGCGGCTGCGATCAGTGGGGTACGGGTCATTCTTCACTCCCGAACAGTTGACGGTCGATTAGGTCGCACAGGCAGTGGATGACCAGCAGGTGGACTTCCTGGATGCGTGCGGTGACCTTGGCCGGAACGCGGATCTCCACGTCTTCGGGCAGCAGCAACGATGCCATGTTGCCGCCGTCGCGGCCGGTCAGAGCTACGACAACCATTTCGCGATCATGTGCGGCCTGGATCGCCTGAATGACGTTCGCCGAGTTGCCGCTGGTGGAAATCGCCAGCAGCACGTCGCCCGGTTGGCCCAGGGCGCGGATCTGCTTGGAGAAGACTTCGTTGTAGCTGTAGTCGTTGGCGATCGAGGTGATGGTCGAGCTGTCGGTGGTCAGGGCAACCGCTGGCAGGCTCGGGCGCTCACGCTCGAAGCGGTTCAGCAGTTCGGAGGAGAAATGCTGAGCGTCGCCGGCGGAGCCGCCGTTGCCGCAGGAGAGAATCTTGCCCTCGTTCAGCAGGGCATTGACCATGACCATGCTGGCCTGCTCGATATGCGGGATGAGCACCTCGGTGGCCTGTTGCTTGGTCTCGATGCTGGCATGGAAGAGCTGGCGGATACGGGATTGCATGTCCATCAGGTGTGACCTTTCGTCGGGCGTCTGATCAGGTGTCAAAAGCGTTGGGAATCCAGTTCAAGTGCCCTGCGGAGCCTGGGGCGCGCGCGTCGATGGCGACGACGTCGAACCGGCAGGGATGACTGCTCCAGCGGGCGTTCTGTTGCAGGAAGAGTTCGGCGGAGATGGCCAGGCGCTGTCGCTTGCGCCAGTCCACGCTTTCCAGCGCTCCTCCCCAGGCCGAATGCCGGCGGGAGCGAACTTCGACGAATACTACTGTATCGCCGTCCAGCATGACCAGATCAAGCTCGCCTCGGCGGCACGTCCAGTTCTGCGCCAGGAGGCGCAATCCATGCTGTTCCAGGTGGGCCAGGGCGGCGGCTTCGGCCTGCCGCCCGGCCTTCTGGGTAGGGCTGTTGCCGATCAAATACCGCTGTTCTCCAGCGGCTGGACCTGGCCATTCTTGAACTCGGCCCAGGGCAGGCGGCGTTCAACGCGTTGACCGGCGCTGACGCTCAGGGTGCCGGTCAGGCCGTCTACCTGCATGCTCGGTACGGCCTTGAGCTCCGGCAGGCGCGGGGCCAGCTGGTAAGCGTCGGCGCCCATGGCGTAAAGGCGGCCGAGGCTGCCGTTGGCGGCCGGCCACTGTGCGGCGACTTGCTGGCGCAGGGCGTTGTTCGGGTTCAGCAGCCACGGGGTCTCGCAGAAGCGGATGCCGTTCAGGTCCTGGTCCTGAGCCGGGTTGTTCACGCCGGTATACAGGTTGGAGGTGGCGTAGACGGGCAGGTCGCCAGCGTACTGGAAGGCCAGGGTCGGCTTGATCTGGCGGGCCTGCTGCGGGGTGGCGGCGAGGAAGATGAAGTCGATGTCCTGACGGCGCGACGGCTGGGTGTCGACGCTGCTGTCGAGCACGCCCTGCAGGCGCTTGGCGCGGCCTTCGCTCTGACGCAGCTGCAGCAGGTCGGCGATCTGGCGGGCCAGCTCAACCGGCTGGTCGACGTGCTCGGCGGCGATCAGGGTGCCGCCGGCGGCTTGCCAGTTGCGGCTGAAGGAGGCGAGTACGCGGTCGCCCCACTCGCCGCGCGGCACCAGGGCCACGGCGCGGCGCATGCCGTCGTTCCAGGCGCGGTTGGCGACTTCGCGGGCTTCGTCCTCGGCGGACAGGCCGAACTGGAACAGCTGGGCCGGACCTTCCTGGTTGCCGTCGGCGTAGTTCAGCGCCAGGGTGGTGATCGGCAGTTGCGGCTGGCTGCTCATCTGCTTGACCAGGTTCTTCTCCAGCGGGCCTACGACCAGCTGTACGCCATCGGCCTGGGCCTGGCGGTAGAACTCGTCCAGCGAGCGCACCTGGGTGCTGTCGTAGAGCTTGATCGCCGGCTGCGCCTGGCCGCTCTGCTGGGCCTGGTAGTGGGCAGCGAGGAAGCCGTCCTGCAGGGCGCGGGCGACGGAGGCGAGCTGGCCCTGTTGCGGCAGCAGCAGGCCGATCTTGTTCAGTGGCTGGGCGGCCAGGGACTTCAGCTTGGTCAGGGCGTCAGGCAGTTGCTTGGCGGCCGGATGATCCGGGTTCTGCGCGACCCAGTTGTCGATGTTCGACTGCTGTTCCTTCAGGGTCGAGGAAGACTTGGTGATGCGTGCCAGCTCCAGCCATCCGTTCAGATCGCCTTCGTTGCTGCTGGCCTGCATCTGATCCAGGGGCAGGCTGGACACCAGCTTCCAGATTTCCTCATGGTTGGCCTTGCTGGCCTCGGCGTTGAGCAGCGGGTCGATGAACACGCGCTCGCGGGCGGCGCTCAGGGTCTGGCCGTCGGCGGCCAGGGCCAGGGATTTGACCATGCCGGCGCGGGCCTGCAGGTCCACGGGCATTTCGCCCAGGCGCTGGAAGCTGGGGTTGTCGAAGGCCTTCAGAGCCGCCTTGGTCTTGTTGCGGGCCAGTTCGAGCTGGGCGCGCAGGGTGCTGGCGAAGACCTGCTGGGCGGGCTTCAGGCTGTCCATCGGGATCTGATCGAGGATCTGCGTGGAGCGGCCGAGATCCTTCTGCTTGTACGCCAGATCGGCAGCGGACAGGCGCAGGACGGCGGCTTCGTCCGGCTTGGCGGTGGAGGCCTGCTGCAGCAGCTGTTCGATGCTGGCGTCCGGGGTGCGCGGCAGTTCGCCGAGATTGGACGACGGGGAGGACGCACAGGCGGCGAGCATGCCAGCCAGGAACAGAGCGGATAGCGGACGCAGGCGAGCGATCATATCGGGCTTCTCGTGACGCATTCAAAGAGCTGCCGATTGTACCCAAGCGGCGAGGGTGACGCGATGGCGGCTGCCGGAATCGGGATACAATGCGTCTTTTCTGACGCTTCCGGTGAGGTTCTCCCGCGTGACCCTAGGCACTCTCTATGTGGTGGCTACTCCCATTGGTAACCTGGACGACATCAGCGCCCGGGCGCTGAAGGTGCTGGCCGACGTGGCCCTGATCGCGGCCGAAGACACCCGTCATTCCGTGCGCCTGCTGCAGCACTTCGGCATCCAGACGCCGCTGGCGGCCTGCCATGAGCATAACGAGCGGGAGCAGGGTGGGCGCTTCCTCAACAAGCTGCAGGCCGGCGAGGACGTCGCGCTGATTTCCGATGCAGGCACGCCGCTGATTTCCGATCCGGGCTACCACCTGGTGCGCCAGGCGCGCGCGGCAGGCATTGCCGTGGTGCCGGTGCCGGGGGCCTGCGCGCTGATCGCTGCGCTTTCTGCTGCAGGCCTGCCGTCGGATCGTTTCGTCTTCGAAGGCTTCCTGCCCGCCAAGGTCGCCGGTCGTCGTGGGCGCCTGGAGGCGCTGGTGGATGAACCGCGCACCCTGATCTTCTACGAGGCGCCGCACCGCGTGCTGGAGTGCATCGAAGACATGGCGGCGATCTTCGGCGACGAACGGCCGGCGCTGCTGGCCCGTGAGCTGACCAAGACCTTCGAGACCCTGAAGGGGCTGCCGCTGGGCGAGTTGCGCGAATTCGTGGCGTCCGACAGTAACCAGCAGCGCGGCGAATGTGTGCTGCTGGTGGCCGGCAAACCGGCGCCGGAGAGCGATGAGGCGGTGGATGCGCAGACTCTGCGTGTGCTCGATCTGCTGCTCGCGGAACTGCCGGTCAAACGTGCCGCAGCGCTTGCCGCGGAGATCACCGGAGCGCGCAAGAACCAGCTTTACCAGATCGCGCTGGAGCGCCAGGGCAAGGCTTGAGCTTGTCCTGAGCGTCGTCAGCCGCTAACCTTGCGGACTGAGAGTCGATTGGACAGTCGCTGTTCCGTGGTGTTTCACCATGGGGTGGAGGAAAGTCCGGGCTCCATAGGGCAGAGTGCCAGGTAACGCCTGGGAGGCGCGAGTCTACGGAAAGTGCCACAGAAAATAACCGCCTAAGCGCGCAAGCGCCGGTAAGGGTGAAAAGGTGCGGTAAGAGCGCACCGCACGGCTGGCAACAGTTCGTGGCTAGGTAAACCCCACTCGGAGCAAGATCAAATAGGAACCCATTGGCGCGGCCCGCGTTGGGTTCGGGTAGATCGCTTGAGGCATGCAGTGATGTATGTCCCAGAGGAATGGCTGTCCTCGACAGAACCCGGCTTACAGATCGACTCTCACCACTTTTCCTCCACTTCTTCCCACATGACCATTTGTCGCTGACCGGAAGAAGTTACAAACTTAAGAAATCACTTTAAGTATGAAAGCCCAGTGTTTTGAAAACACTGGGCTTTTCTCTTTTCTAGCGCGTCAAAATCCCTCCCCGAACCTCGCAAAAGCACGCTAAATCTCGGTCCTGTAAGGATTTTTCCTCTCTGGCTCGCCTTGACGGTGGGGAGCGCGGATTTCTATAGTGTGCGGAAGTGGTACGAAGTGGGTAAAAGTGGGATCAACAGGCATGGATAGCCAACCACAGGGGAAGCGCTGACGTGTTTCGCGGAGCTAACGCCATCAGTCTCGACGCCAAAGGGCGCCTCGCGATGCCGAGTCGGTATCGTGACGAGCTCGTTTCGCGTTGCAATGGCCAGCTCATCGTCACCATCGATGCCGTCGACACCTGCCTCACCGTATACCCCCTCCCTGAATGGGAACTCATCGAAGCCAAGCTGCGCGAACTGCCCTCGCTGCGTGAAGAAACGCGGCGCCTGCAGCGTTTGCTGATTGGTAATGCCGTTGACCTGGAGCTGGATGGCGCCGGGCGTTTTCTCATTCCGCCGCGCCTGCGCGAGTACGCCGGCCTGGACAAGAAGGCGATGCTGGTCGGCCAGCTGAACAAGTTCCAGTTGTGGGACGAAGACAAATGGAATGCGGTTGCCGAGGCCGATCTCGCAGCCATCAAAGAACCCGGCGGCCTGCCGGATGAATTGCGCGACCTTATTCTGTGAGCCTGCCTGTGACCAGTACCTTCCAACACATCACCGTTCTGCTCGAGGAGGCCGTCGAAGCACTGGCCCCCCTGGAGGGCGGCCGCTATGTGGACGGAACCTTCGGAAGGGGAGGGCACAGCCGGGCCTTGCTCGGCAAGCTCGGGCCGGGCGGTCAACTGCTCGGGTTCGACAAGGATCCCCAAGCCATCGCGACGGGAAAAACACTGGCGGCCGAAGACGGCCGCTTCGTCATTGTGCAAAGGTCCTTCGCCGAGATGGCGGAAGAGTTCTCCGCGCGCGGCCTGCAGGGCAGCGTGAATGGGGTTCTGCTGGACCTGGGCGTGTCCTCGCCACAGCTGGATGACCCCGAGCGCGGCTTCAGCTTCCTCAACGACGGTCCGCTGGACATGCGCATGAACCCGGACCAGGGCGTCAGCGCTGCGCAGTGGATCGCCACCGCCGCGGAAGACGAGATCGCCCGCGTGTTCAAGGATTACGGCGAAGAGCGTTTCGCCAAGCGCATGGCTCGCGCCATCGTGCAGCGCCGTGCGGAAGCGCCGTTCGAGCGCACCGCCGATCTGGCGGCCGTGATCACCGAGGCCAATCCGGCCTGGGAGAAGGGCAAAAACCCGGCTACCCGCGCCTTCCAGGGACTGCGCATCTTCATCAACAACGAGCTGGGCGATCTGGAGCGGGGTCTCGAAGCCGCGCTGGAAGGCCTGGCCGTGGGCGGTCGCCTGGTGGTGATCAGCTTTCACTCGCTGGAAGACCGCATCGTCAAACAGTTCATGCGCAAGCAGGTGAAGGGCGAGGCGGATAACCTGCCGCGCAACCTGCCGATCCAGGTCAAACCCTTTGATCCGCGCATGAAGCTGATCGGCAAGCCGGTTTATGCCTCCGAGGCTGAACTCAAGGCCAACCCGCGCTCGCGCAGCGCAGTCATGCGCATCGCGGAGAAGCTCAGATGAGCCGGCTCTTCTCCAAGCGCCTGCCGACCGGCAGCTTCTTCATGCTGCTGCTGTTCATCGGCGTGCTGCTGTCGGCCATCTCCGTTTCCTACAGCGCGTACTGGAACCGCCAGCTGCTCAACTCGCTGTACACCGAGCTCAACATTCGCGACAAGGCGCAGGCCGAGTACGGCCGCCTGATCCTCGAGCAGAGCACCTGGACGGCCCACAGCCGCATCGAAGGCCTGGCGACCGACCAGCTGAAGATGCGCGTGCCTGATCCCACCGAAATCATCATGGTGGCGCCATGAGAGACCTGGCCGGCGCTCGCTATCCCTGGCGCTTCCGCGTCGTCATCGCCCTGCTGCTGGCGATGGTGGCGGCGATCGCCTGGCGGATCGTCGACCTGCACGTCATCGACCACGACTTCCTCAAGGGCCAGGGCGATGCGCGCAGCGTGCGGCACATCAACATTCCCGCGCACCGCGGCCTGATCACCGACCGTAACGGCGAGCCGCTGGCCGTCAGTACGCCGGTTGCCACGCTCTGGGCCAACCCCAAGGAGCTGGTGCTCGAACGTGAAAAGTGGGGCTTCCTCGCTGACGCCCTTGGCCAGCCCAAGGCGGCGCTGTCCGAGCGCCTGGATGCGAATGCCGACAAGGAATTCATCTATCTGGTCCGTGGCCTGACCCCGGAGCAGGGTGAGGCCGTGATGGCCCAGGTGAAGACCCATCGCATCCCCGGCGTCTATTCGGTCGAGGAATTCCGCCGCTTCTACCCGTCCGGCGAAGTCGCCGCCCAGGTGGTGGGCTTCACCGACGTCGACGATCGCGGCCGTGAAGGTGTGGAACTGGCCTTCGACAGCTGGCTGGCCGGTGTGCCGGGCAAGCGCCAGGTGCTCAAGGATCGCCGTGGTCACCTGATCCGCGACGTGCAGGTCACCCGCAACGCCAAGGCCGGCAAAACCCTGGCCCTTTCCATCGACCTGCGCCTGCAGTACCTCGCCAACCGTGAGCTGCGCAATGCGCTGGTGGAGAACGGTGCCAAGGCCGGCAGTCTGGTGATCCTCGACGTGAAGTCTGGCGAAGTGCTGGCCATGGCCAACCAACCGACCTACAACCCGAACAACCGTCGCAACCTGCAGCCGGCGATGATGCGCAACCGCGCCATGATCGATGTGTTCGAGCCGGGTTCGACCATGAAGCCGTTCTCCATGAGTGCGGCGCTGGAAACCGGCCGCTGGAAGCCCACCGACAAGGTCGAGGTCTACCCCGGTACGCTGCAGATCGGCCGCTACACCATTCGTGACGTGTCCCGTACCGAAGGTCCGGTGCTGGACCTGACCGGCATCCTGATCCGCTCCAGTAACGTGGGCATGAGCAAGGTCGCCTTCGATATCGGCGGCGAAGCCATCTACAGCCTGATGCAGAAGGTCGGCCTCGGCCAGGACACCGGCCTGGGCTTCCCCGGCGAGCGCGTCGGCAACCTGCCGAACTACCGGGAGTGGCGCAAGGCAGAAACTGCGACCCTGTCCTACGGCTATGGCCTGTCCGTCACCGCCATCCAGCTCGCCCATGCTTACGCAGCGCTGGCCAACAATGGCCGCAGCGTACCGCTGACCATGGTCCGCGCCGATCGTCCGGCCGAAGCCACCCAGGTCATCCCCGAGCCGGTCGCCAAGACCATGCAGGGCATGCTGCAGCAAGTGATCGAAGCGCCGAACGGCGTGTACCGCGCCCAGGTGCCGGGTTACCACGTGGCTGGCAAGTCCGGTACCGCGCGCAAGACCGCGACCGGCGCCAAGGGCTATGCCGAGAACTCCTACCGCTCCCTGTTCGCCGGCTTCGCGCCGATGAACAACCCGCGCTACGTCGCCGTGGTGGTCATCGATGAACCCAGCAAGGCCGGCTACTTCGGTGGCCTGGTATCCGCGCCGGTGTTCAGCAAGGTGATGTCCGGCACGCTGCGCCTGATGAACGTGCCGCCGGACAACCTGCCGGCGACCCCGCAGCAACAAGCTGATGCTGCGCCCGCTGCCAAAGGAGGGCGTGGCTGATGCCGATGAGCCTGAATCAACTGCTGCCGCAAGCCGAAAGCGGCGAACTGATCCGTGAACTGACCCTGGACAGCCGCACCGTCAAGCCGGGCGACCTGTTCCTGGCCGTGCCGGGCGGTCGCCAGGATGGCCGCGGGCACATTGCCGCCGCGCTCACCCAAGGCGCTGCCGCTGTCGCCTATGAAGCGGAAGGTGCTGTTGATCTGCCGCCCAGCGACGTGCCAATGATCGCCATCAAGGGCCTCGCCAAGCAGTTGTCCGCCATCGCCGGACGCTTCTACGGCGAACCCAGCCGTGGCGTCGAACTGGTCGGTGTGACCGGCACCAACGGCAAGACCAGCGTCAGCCAGTTGGTGGCCCAGGCGCTGGACCTGCTCGGCGAGCGCTGCGGCATCGTCGGCACCCTCGGCACCGGTTTCTATGGCGCGCTGGAAAGCGGTCGCCACACCACGCCTGACCCGCTTGCCGTGCAGGCGACCCTGGCACGCCTGAAGCAGGCTGGCGCCAGGGCTGTGGCCATGGAAGTGTCTTCCCACGGTCTGGAGCAGGGCCGCGTCGCGGCGCTGGGCTTCGACGTGGCGGTGTTCACCAACCTGTCCCGCGACCACCTGGACTACCACGGCTCGATGGAGGCCTATGGCGCCGCCAAGGCCAAGCTGTTCGCCTGGCAGAACCTGCGTTGCCGGGTGATCAACCTGGACGACGACTTCGGTCGCCAACTGGCCGCCGAGTCCCACGAATCCCGCCTGATGGGTTACAGCCTGAGCGACCCGTCGGCGTACATCTATTGCCGCGAAGCCACCTTCAGCGATGCCGGCGTGCAAGCGCAGATCGTCACCCCGCAGGGCGAAGGCCTGCTGCGCAGCTCGCTGCTGGGCAAGTTCAACCTGAGCAACCTGCTGGCCGTGGTCGGCGCGCTGCTGGGCCTGGACTACCCGCTGGGCGACGTGCTCAAGGTGCTGCCGCAGCTGGAAGGCCCGATCGGCCGCATGCAACGCCTGGGCGGCGGTGAAAAGCCGCTGGTGGTCGTGGACTACGCCCACACCCCGGACGCGCTGGAAAAAGTCCTGCTGGCCCTGCGTCCGCACGTACATGGTCAGCTGCTTTGCCTGTTCGGCTGCGGCGGCGACCGTGACAGCGGCAAGCGCCCGATCATGGCGCAGATCGCCGAACAGCATGCCGACCGCGTGCTGGTCACCGATGACAATCCGCGCACCGAGAAGAGCGAGGCGATCATCGCCGACATCCGTGCCGGTTTCGCCAAGCCTGAAGCGGTCGAGTTCGTGTCCGGTCGCGGTGAGGCCATCGCCCGCCTGATTGCCGCTGCCGGCGTCGATGACGTGGTGCTGCTGGCCGGTAAGGGGCATGAGGATTACCAGGAGATCGACGGTGTTCGCCACCCGTTCTCCGATCTGGAACAAGCCGCCAAGGCGCTGGCTGCCTGGGAGGTGAAGCGTGCTTAAGCCCCTTTCGCTCAACGAAGTCGCTGCTGCGCTGCAAGGCCGTGTGGTCGGCGCCGATGCCAGCTTCGACGCCGTCAGCACCGACAGCCGTGCCATCGTGCCCGGCCAGCTGTTCATTGCCCTGACCGGCCCGCGCTTCGACGGCCACGACTACCTGGCCGACGTTGCCGCCAAGGGCGCAGTTGCTGCCCTGGTCGAGCGCGAAGTCGTCGGCGCGCCGCTGCCGCAACTGGTCGTTGCAGACACCCGTATCGCGCTGGGCCAGCTCGGCGCGCTGAACCGCGCTGCCTTCACCGGCCACGTGGCTGCCGTGACCGGCTCCAGCGGCAAGACCACCGTGAAGGAGATGCTCGCCAGCATCCTGCGGACCCAGGGTGAAGTCCTGGCGACCCGCGGCAACCTGAACAACGACCTTGGTGCGCCGCTGACCCTGTTGCAGCTGGCCCCTGAGCACAAGAGTGCGGTCATCGAGCTGGGCGCCAACCGTGTCGGTGAAATCGCCTACACCGTCGCGCTGACCTGCCCGCAAGTCGCCATCATCACCAACGCCGGTACCGCCCACGTGGGTGAGTTCGGCGGGCAGGACAAGATCGTCCTGGCCAAGGGAGAGATTCTCGAGGGGCTGGCTGCCGACGGCGTGGCCATCCTCAACCGCGACGACAAGGCCTTTGACACCTGGCAGGCCCGCGCCGCCGGTCGGCGTATTTCCAGTTTCGGCCTGCACGACGCTCGCGCCGACTTCCGCGCCAGCAACGTCAAGCGTGATGCCCGTGGTTGCCCGGGGTTCACCCTGCAGGGCCCGGCCGGCGAGGCTGCCGTTCAGCTGAATCTGCTGGGTGAGCACAACGTCACGAATGCGCTGGCCGCCGCTGCCGCCGCTCACGCCCTGGGCGTGCCGCTGGTCGGGATCGTTTCCGGCCTGCAGAACCTGCAGCCGGTCAAGGGTCGCGCCGTAGCCCAGCTGGCGACGAATGGCATGCGTGTGATCGACGACAGCTACAACGCCAACCCGGCTTCAATCTGTGCGGCGATTGATATACTCGCCGGCTTTTCCGGCCGGACCGTCCTGGTCCTCGGGGACATGGGCGAGCTGGGTGCCTGGGCGGAATCTTCCCACCGCGAAGTGGGAACCTACGCCCTTGGCAAAGTCACCGCGCTCTATGCCGTCGGACCGTTGATGAGCCACGCCGTGCAGGCGTTCGGTTCCGCGGGCCGGCACTTCGCCGATCAGGCCAGCCTGGTCAGCGCCCTGGCCGACGAAGCATCGACCACCACCATTCTGATCAAGGGTTCCCGCAGCGCGGCGATGGACAAGGTCGTCGCGGCGCTGTGTGGTTCCTCCGAGGAGATTCACTAAATGCTGCTGCTGCTCGCCGAGTACCTGCAACAGTTCTACAAGGGCTTCGGCGTCTTCCAGTACCTGACCCTGCGCGGCATCCTGAGCGTGCTGACCGCGCTCGCCCTGTCGCTCTGGCTGGGCCCGTGGATGATCCGCACCCTGCAGATCCGCCAGATCGGCCAGTCCGTGCGCAACGACGGCCCGCAATCGCACCTGTCCAAGAAAGGCACGCCGACCATGGGTGGCGCGCTGATTCTCACCGCCATCGCCATCAGTACGCTGCTGTGGTCCGACTGGTCGAACCGCTACGTCTGGGTCGTGCTGGCCGTGACCCTGCTGTTCGGCGCCATCGGCTGGGTGGATGACTACCGCAAGGTGATCGAGAAGAACTCCCGTGGTCTGCCGAGCCGCTGGAAGTATTTCTGGCAGTCGGTATTCGGCCTGGGCGCGGCGATCTTCCTCTATATGACTGCCGAGACGCCGGTCGAGACCACCCTGATCGTGCCGATGCTGAAAAACGTCGAGATCCCGCTGGGCATCTTCTTCGTAGTGCTGACCTACTTCGTGATCGTCGGCTCCAGCAACGCAGTGAACCTGACCGACGGCCTCGATGGGCTGGCGATCATGCCCACCGTGATGGTCGGCGGCGCGCTGGGGATATTCTGCTACCTGTCGGGCAACATCAAATTCGCCGAATACCTGTTCATCCCGAGCGTGCCGGGTGCGGGCGAGCTGATCATCTTCTGCGGCGCCATCGTCGGCGCTGGGTTGGGCTTCCTCTGGTTCAACACCTATCCGGCCCAGGTCTTCATGGGTGACGTCGGCGCGCTGGCGCTGGGCGCCGCGCTGGGCACCATCGCCGTGATCGTCCGCCAGGAGATCGTGCTGTTCATCATGGGTGGCGTGTTCGTCATGGAAACCCTGTCGGTGGTGATCCAGGTCGCCTCCTTCAAGTTGACCGGCAAGCGGGTGTTCCGCATGGCGCCGATCCACCACCACTTCGAACTCAAAGGCTGGCCTGAACCGCGCGTGATCGTGCGCTTCTGGATCATCACGGTGATTCTCGTGCTGATCGGCCTGGCCACGTTGAAACTGCGTTGAGGACTGATCGAGCATGAGCCTGATCGCTTCCGACCAATTCCGCATCGTTGTCGGCCTCGGCAAGAGCGGCATGTCCCTGGTGCGCTACCTGGCGCGCCAGGGCGTGCCGTTTGCCGTGGCCGATACGCGCGCGAATCCGCCGGAGCTGGCGACCCTGCGCGAGCAGTATCCGCAGGTCGAGGTGCGCTGCGGCGACCTCGACGCCGATTTCCTCTGCCGCGCCCAGGAACTCTACGTGAGCCCCGGCCTGTCGCTGCGCGTGCCGGCGCTGATCGAAGCCGCCGCCCGCGGTGTGCGCATGTCCGGTGACGTCGACCTGTTCGCGCGTCACGCGAAGGCGCCCATCGTCGCCATCACCGGTTCCAACGCCAAGAGCACCGTCACCACCCTGGTGGGCGACATGGCCAAGGCCGCCGGCAAGCGCGTCGCCGTTGGCGGCAACCTCGGCACCCCAGCGCTGGACCTGCTGGCCGATGACGTCGAGCTGTACGTGGTGGAGCTGTCCAGTTTCCAGCTGGAAACCTGCGAGCGCCTGAACGCCGAGGTCGCCACCTGCCTGAACGTCAGCGAAGACCACATGGACCGCTACGACGGCATGGCCGACTACCACCTGGCCAAGCACCGTATCTTCCGGGGTGCCAAGCAGGTCGTGGTGAACCGTGCCGACTCGCTGAGCCGCCCGCTGATCGCCGACAACGTGCCGTGCTGGACCTTCGGCACCAACAAGCCGGACTTCAAGGCTTTCGGCCTGATCGAGGAAGACGGGGAGAGGTGGCTGGCTTTCCAGTTCGACAAACTGATGCCGGCCCGCGAGCTGAAGATCCGTGGCGCGCACAACCAGTCCAATGCCCTGGCGGCGCTGGCGTTGGGGCATGCCGTGGGCCTGCCATTCGAGCCGATGCTCCAGACCCTGCGTGAGTTCGCCGGCCTCGCTCACCGCTGCCAGTGGGTGCGCGAGCGTAACGGCGTGAGCTACTACGACGACTCCAAAGCCACCAACGTCGGTGCCGCCCTGGCTGCCATCGAAGGCCTGGGTGCCGACATCGACGGCAAGCTGGTGCTGATCGCCGGTGGCGACGGCAAGGGCGCCGACTTCCATGACCTGCGTGACCCGGTTGCGCAGCATTGCCGCGCCGTGGTGCTGCTGGGCCGTGACGCGGAGCTGGTGAGCGCCGCCCTTGGCAACGTGGTGCCCAAGGTTCGCGTGAATACCCTGGACGAAGCCGTCGAGCACGCTGCCGACCTGGCTCTGCCGGGTGACGCCGTGCTGCTGTCACCTGCCTGCGCGAGCCTGGACATGTTCAAGAACTACGAAGAACGCGGACGCCTGTTCGCCAAGGCCGTGGAGGAGCTCGCCTGATGTTCTCCTTCCTGCGCCCTTATCCGTCCCCGCTGATCAGCCGCAATGGCATCGACATCGACTTCCCGCTGCTCGCGGGTTGTATGGCGCTGCTCGGCCTCGGTCTGGTGATGGTCACTTCGGCATCCTCCGAAGTCGCCGCGGCGCAGTCCGGCAACCCGCTGTACTTCTCGGTCCGCCACCTGATCTACCTCGCCATCGGCTTCGTCGCCTGCGGCGTGACCATGATGGTGCCGATGGAAACCTGGCAGCGCTGGGGCTGGAAGCTGCTGGCCGTGGCCTTCCTGCTGCTGGTGATGGTGATCACCCCCGGCATCGGCCGCGAGGTGAACGGCTCCATGCGCTGGATCGGCTTCGGCCTGTTCAACATTCAGCCTTCGGAGATCGCCAAGGTCTTCGTGGTGATCTTCATGGCCGGCTACCTCGTCCGCCGCCAGGAAGAAGTGCGCGAGAGCTGGCTGGGCTTCTTCAAGCCTTTCGTGGTGCTGCTGCCGATGGCCGGCCTGCTGCTGCGCGAGCCTGACTTCGGCGCCACCGTGGTGATGATGGGCGCGGCTGCCGCAATGTTGTTCCTCGGCGGCGTGGGCCTGTTCCGCTTCGGCCTGATGGTCGCTCTGGCAGTGGGCGCCGTGGTCCTGTTGATCCAGACCCAGCCTTACCGGATGGCGCGCCTGACCAACTTCACCGACCCCTGGGCCGACCAGTTCGGCGCGGGCTACCAGCTCAGCCAGGCGCTGATCGCCTTTGGTCGAGGCGGCTGGACCGGCATGGGCCTGGGCAACAGCATCCAGAAGCAGTTCTACCTGCCCGAAGCGCACACCGACTTCGTGTTCGCCGTGCTCGCCGAAGAGTTGGGCATCGTCGGTGCCATGGCCACCGTCGCGCTGTTCGTCTTTGTCAGCCTGCGCGCCCTGTACATCGGCATCTGGGCCGAGCAGTCGAAACAGTACTTCTCCGCCTACGTTGCCTACGGCCTGGCCTTCCTGTGGATCGGTCAGTTCCTGATCAACGTCGGCGTGAACGTCGGCCTGCTGCCGACCAAGGGCCTGACCCTGCCGTTCCTCAGCTACGGCGGCAGCTCCCTGGTGATCTGCTGCGCCCAGCTGGGAATGCTGCTGCGCATCGAGTGGGAGCGCCGCACCGTGATGGGCAGCGAGGAATATGAATTCAGCGAAGAGGACTTTGCCGATGAAAGGTAACGTCCTGATCATGGCAGGCGGCACCGGTGGACACGTGTTCCCGGCCCTGGCCTGCGCCCGTGAATTCCAGGCACGTGGCTACAGCGTGCACTGGCTGGGCACCCCGCGCGGAATCGAGAACGACCTGGTACCCAAGGCCGGTCTGCCGCTGCACCTGATCAACGTCAGCGGCCTGCGCGGCAAGGGCCTCAAGTCCCTCCTGCGCGCGCCGTTCGATCTGCTCAAGTCGTTGGTCCAGGCCCTGGGCGTGGTTCGCCAGCTCAAGCCGGTCTGCGTGCTCGGCCTGGGTGGCTACGTCACCGGCCCGGGCGGCCTGGCTGCCAAGCTGTCCGGCGTGCCGCTGGTGATCCATGAACAGAACGCCGTCGCCGGCACCGCCAACCGCAGCCTCGCGCCGCTGGCCAAGCGTGTCTGCGAAGCCTTCCCGGATACCTTCGACAGCAGCGCCAAGCGCCTGACCACCGGCAACCCGGTGCGCGTCGAGCTGTTCCTGGAAGAGGGTGCCCGTGCGCCGTTGGCCGGCCGCCGCGTCAACCTGCTGGTGCTGGGCGGCAGCCTGGGCGCCGAGCCGCTGAACAAGCTGCTGCCCGAAGCGCTGGCGCAGGTGCCGGGCGAGATTCGCCCGGCCATTCGCCATCAGGCCGGTCGTCAGCATGACGAAATTACAGCGGAGCGTTACCGCACCGCTGGTGTCGAAGCGGATGTAGCTCCGTTCATCGCCGACATGGCCGCCGCCTACGCCTGGGCCGATCTGGTGATCTGCCGCGCCGGAGCGCTGACCGTGAGCGAGCTGACCGCCGCCGGCCTGCCGTCCTTCCTGGTGCCGCTGCCCCACGCGATCGATGACCACCAGACCAAGAACGCCGAATTCCTGGTGCGGGAGGGCGCGGCCCACCTGCTGCCACAGAAATCTACCAGCGCCGCCGAACTGGCCGCGCAGTTGTCCGAGGTATTGATGCATCCCGATTCCCTGACCCGCATGGCCGCTCGCGCGCGCAGCCTGGCCAAGCCCGAGGCTACCCGCACGGTAGTCGATGCCTGCCTGGAGGTGGCCCGTGGTTAAAGAACCCACCGGCGTCACCCGCACCATGCGGCGCATCCGTCGCATCCACTTCGTCGGCATCGGTGGCGTGGGCATGTGCGGTATCGCGGAAGTGCTGCTCAACCTCGGTTACGAAGTCTCCGGCTCCGACCTCAAGGCTTCGCCGGTCACCGAGCGCCTGGAGAAGTTCGGTGCGGAAATCTTCATCGGCCACCGCGCGGAGAACTCCGACGGCGCCGACGTGCTGGTGGTTTCCAGCGCGGTGAACAAATCGAACCCGGAAGTCGCTGCTGCGCTGGATCGCCGCGTGCCGGTCGTACCGCGCGCCGAGATGCTCGCCGAGCTGATGCGCTACCGCCACGGCATCGCCGTCGCCGGTACCCACGGCAAGACCACCACCACCAGCCTGATCGCCTCGGTATTCGCCGCCGGTGGTCTGGACCCGACCTTCGTCATCGGCGGCCGCCTGAACGCCGCCGGCACCAACGCGCAGCTGGGTACCAGCCGCTACCTGGTGGCCGAGGCCGACGAGAGCGACGCCAGCTTCCTGCACCTGCAGCCGATGGTCTCGGTGGTCACCAACATCGACGCCGACCACATGAGCACCTACGGCGGCGACTTCAACAAGCTCAAGCGCACCTTCGTCGACTTCCTCCACAACCTGCCGTTCTACGGTCTGGCGGTGGTCTGCGTGGACGACCCGGTGGTGCGCGAGATCCTGCCGCAGGTCGCCCGTCCGACCGTGACCTATGGCCTGAGCGAGGACGCCGACGTCCGCGCCATCAACATCCGCCAGGAAGGCATGCGCACCTGGTTCACCGTGCTGCGCCCCGAGCGCGAGCCGCTGGACGTCTCGGTGAACATGCCCGGCCTGCACAACGTGCTGAACTCCCTGGCGACCATCGTCATCGCCACCGACGAAGGCATCTCCGACGAGGCCATCGTCCAGGGTCTGTCCGGCTTCCAGGGCGTCGGCCGACGCTTTCAGGTCTATGGCGACCTGCAGGTGGAAGGCGGCAGCGTGATGCTGGTCGATGACTACGGCCACCACCCGCGCGAAGTCGCGGCGGTGATCAAGGCCGTGCGTGGTGGCTGGCCGGAGCGCCGTCTGGTGATGGTCTACCAGCCGCACCGCTTCAGCCGTACCCGTGACCTGTACGACGACTTCGTGCAGGTGCTGGGCGAAGCCAACGTGCTGATGCTGATGGAGGTCTACCCGGCCGGCGAAGAGCCGATCCCCGGCGCCGACAGCCGTCACCTGTGCCACAGCATCCGCCAGCGCGGCCAGCTCGACCCGATCTACCTGGAACGCGGCGGTGACCTCGCTTCGCTGCTCAAGCCGCTGCTGCGTCCGGGCGACATCCTGCTCTGCCAGGGCGCCGGCGATATCGGCGGGCTGGCTCCGGCACTGATCAAGAATCCGATGTTCGGCGCCGCCGCTGCTGGCGCCGAGGGGAAGAAGCAATGAGTGACGCCCTCAAATCCGCCCTCGAGCCCCGCGCCTTCGGTCGCGTCGCCGTGCTGTACGGCGGCAAGAGCGCCGAGCGCGAGGTGTCGCTGAAGTCCGGCGCCATGGTCCTGCAGGCTCTGCAGGGCGCGGGCGTGGACGCCTTCGGCATCGACGTGGGCGACGATCTGCTGGAGCGTCTGACCCGCGAGAAGATCGACCGCGCCTTCATCATTCTCCACGGTCGTGGCGGCGAAGACGGCACCATGCAGGGGCTGCTGGAAATCGCCGGCATTCCCTACACCGGCAGCGGCGTGCTGGCCTCGGCGCTGGCCATGGACAAGCTGCGCACCAAGCGAGTCTGGCTGAGCCTTGGCCTGCCGACGCCCGACCACGCCGTGCTGGCCAGCGAGGACGATTGCCGCACCGCTGCCGCGAAGCTCGGCTTCCCGCTGATCGTCAAGCCGGCCAACGAGGGTTCGAGCATCGGCATGGCCAAGGTGAACAGAGTGGAAGAGCTGATTGCCGCCTGGGCTGCTGCCGCGAAATTCGATCCGCAGGTGCTCGTCGAGCAGTGGATCAGCGGCCCCGAATACACCGTCGCGATCCTCCGTGGCCAGGTGCTGCCGCCCATTCGCCTGGGCACCCCGCACACCTTCTACGACTACGACGCGAAGTACCTGGCCAACGATACCCAGTACCAGATTCCCTGCGGCCTCGATGCCGACAAGGAACAGGAACTCAAGGACCTGACGGCGCGCGCCTGCGATGCACTCGGCATCCAGGGCTGGGGCCGGACCGACGTAATGCAGGACGCCCAAGGGCGCTTCTGGCTGTTGGAAGTGAACACCGCACCGGGCATGACCGACCACAGCCTGGTGCCCATGGCCGCGCGCGCGGCCGGCCTGGATTTCCAGCAACTGGTGCTGGCGATCCTCGCCGACAGCGTCGAGGCAAGGGGGTAAGTCATGAACGGCGCGCAGCTTCGTCACCAGAATCCCGGAATCGGCCGTGCTCCGGCACGCAAGCCGGTGCCGCGCGGCGCCAGCCGTCTGGTGGCCAAGGAGCCGCTCAGCGCCCGCATGCCCAAGCCCAGCTTCGGCTTCCTGAAGGTGCTGCTGTGGCCTCTGGTGCTGGGTGTGCTCGGCGGCGGTGCCTACTACGGCGCGCAGTACGTGCTGCCCTACGCGGACCGGCCGATCGCCAAAGTCAGTGTGGAAGGCGACCTCAGCTACATCAGCCAGGCGGCGGTGCAGCAGCGGATCAGCCCCTATGTATCGGCCAGTTTCTTCACCATCGACCTGGCCGGCATGCGCCAGGAGCTGGAGCAGATGCCCTGGATCGCCCACGCCGAGGTACGTCGCGTCTGGCCCGACCAGGTGGTTGTCCGCCTGGACGAGCAATTGCCCATCGCCCGCTGGGGCGACGAAGCCCTGCTGAACAACCAGGGTCAGGCTTTCGCCCCGCGTGAAGTGGCCAACTATGAACACCTGCCGCGCCTGTCCGGTCCGCAGCGTGCTCAACAGCAAGTGATGCAGCAGTACCAGATTCTCAGCCAGATGCTCCGCCCGCTGGGCTTCACCATCGCCAGCCTGGACATGAGTTCGCGCGGCGCCTGGACCCTGGGCACCGCGCAGGGCGTGGAGATCATGCTGGGCCGCGATCACGCGGTAGAACAGATTCGCCGGTTCGTGACCATCTACGACAAGGCGCTGAAAGATCAGATTACGAAAATTGCCCGCATCGACATGCGCTACCCCAACGGCCTTGCCGTAGGTTGGCGTGATCCGATGCCGGAAGCGACGGTGGCTCAGACCACCGCCGCGCAGTGAGTTGAGGAGACTTCTATAAACATGGCAAGCGTGCAGAGCGGCAAAATGGTCGTCGGCCTGGACATCGGCACCTCCAAGGTGGTGGCGCTGGTGGGTGAGGTAGCGGCCGATGGCAAGCTGGAAATCGTCGGCATCGGGACGCATCCGTCGCGCGGGCTGAAGAAGGGCGTGGTGGTGAACATCGAATCCACCGTGCAATCGATCCAGCGCGCCATCGATGAAGCCCAGCAGATGGCTGGCTGCCGTATCCACTCGGCCTTCGTCGGCATCGCCGGCAACCATATCCGCAGCCTGAATTCCCACGGCATCGTCGCGATCCGCGACCGCGAAGTGAGCGGTGCGGACATCGAGCGCGTACTGGACGCGGCCCAGGCCGTGGCCATCCCGGCCGACCAGCGTGTGCTGCACACCCTGGCCCAGGACTACGTGATCGATAACCAGGAAGGCGTGCGCGAGCCGCTGGGCATGTCCGGCGTACGCCTGGAGGCCAAGGTGCACGTGGTGACCTGCGCGGTGAACGCTGCGCAGAACATCGAGAAGTGCGTGCGCCGCTGCGGCCTGGAAGTGGACGACATCATCCTCGAGCAACTGGCCTCGGCCTACTCCGTGCTTACCGAGGACGAAAAGGAACTGGGCGTGTGCCTGGTGGACATCGGCGGCGGCACCACCGACATCGCCATCTTCACCGAAGGCGCCATCCGCCATACGGCTGTGATCCCGATCGCCGGCGATCAGGTCACGAACGACATCGCCATGGCGCTGCGTACCCCGACCCAGTACGCCGAAGAGATCAAGATTCGATATGCTTGTGCCTTGGCCAAACTGGCCGGTCCGGGCGAAACCATCAAGGTGCCCAGCGTAGGGGATCGGCCGCCGCGGGAACTGTCGCGCCAAGCGCTTGCCGAAGTGGTCGAGCCTCGTTACGACGAGCTCTTCACCCTGGTTCAGGCCGAGCTGCGTCGCAGTGGCTACGAGGACCTGATTCCGGCCGGGATCGTCCTGACCGGTGGCACCTCCAAGATGGAAGGCGCCGTCGAGCTGGCCGAAGAGATCTTTCACATGCCGGTGCGCCTGGGCGTACCACACAGCGTCAAGGGACTGGCCGACGTCGTGCGCAATCCAATCTATTCCACCGGTGTGGGGCTGCTCCTGTACGGACTGCAAAAGCAATCCGACGGCATCTCCATGTCCGGCAGCAGCTTCAGCAGCGACGAACCCAAGACACCGGTACTGGAAAAGCTTAAACGCTGGGTCCAGGGCAATTTCTGATTTACCACCGCGGTAAACGTAGGCAACACAACTAGAAAGGAAGGAGAGGGGAAATGTTTGAACTGGTAGATAACGTCCCGCAAACAGCAGTCATCAAGGTTATCGGCGTAGGTGGCGGCGGCGGCAACGCCGTGAACCACATGGCCAAGAACAACGTTGATGGCGTTGAATTCATTTGCGCCAACACCGATGCGCAGGCGCTGAAGAACATCGCCGCGCGCACCGTGCTGCAGCTCGGCCCGGGTGTGACCAAGGGCCTGGGCGCTGGCGCCAACCCTGAAGTGGGCCGCCAGGCCGCCATCGAGGACCGCGAGCGTATCGCCGAAGTCCTGGAAGGCGCCGACATGGTCTTCATCACCACCGGCATGGGTGGCGGTACCGGTACCGGTGCTGCGCCGATCATTGCCGAGGTTGCCAAGGAAATGGGCATCCTCACCGTGGCTGTGGTCACCCGTCCGTTCCCGTTCGAAGGTCGCAAGCGCATGCAGATCGCCGACGAGGGCATCCGCTCGCTGGCTGAAAGCGTCGACTCGCTGATCACCATCCCGAACGAAAAACTGCTGACCATCCTGGGCAAGGACGCGAGCCTGCTGGCCGCCTTCGCCAAGGCTGACGATGTACTGGCCGGTGCCGTTCGCGGTATCTCCGACATCATCAAGCGCCCGGGCATGATCAACGTCGACTTCGCCGACGTGAAAACCGTCATGAGCGAAATGGGCATGGCCATGATGGGTACCGGCTGCGCCAGCGGCCCGAACCGCGCTCGCGAGGCGACCGAAGCGGCGATCCGCAACCCGCTGCTGGAAGACGTCAACCTGCAGGGCGCCCGCGGCATCCTGGTGAACATCACCGCCGGTCCCGACCTGTCCCTGGGCGAGTACTCCGACGTGGGTAACATCATCGAGCAGTTCGCTTCCGAGCACGCCACCGTGAAAGTGGGCACCGTGATCGATCCGGACATGCGCGACGAGCTGCACGTCACCGTGGTCGCCACCGGTCTGGGCGCTCGCCTGGAGAAGCCGGTCAAGGTCGTCGACAACACCGTTCAGACCCAGGCCGTCAGCACCCAGGCTCCGGTTCAGCGCGAGCAGCAGTCGGTGAACTACCGTGACCTGGACCGTCCGACCGTCATGCGCAATCAGAACCACGGCGGCGCTGCCACCGCGGCCAAGCTGAACCCGCAGGACGATCTGGACTATCTGGACATCCCGGCCTTCCTGCGTCGCCAGGCCGATTGAGTCAATTTATCAGGAGTATCAATGTGATTGGTGTTCAGCAAAGGGCGGTTCTGCTATCATCGCCGCCCATTGTTGACAACAGTTCGCAACTTGCGCGAAAGCGGCCAAAGCCATGATCAGACAACGCACCTTGAAGAACATCATCCGGGCGACCGGTGTCGGCCTGCACTCCGGGGAAAAGGTTTACCTGACCCTGAAGCCGGCTCCCGTCGATACTGGCATCGTGTTCTGCCGGGCTGACCTCGACCCTGTGGTGGAAATTCCCGCCCGGGCCTCGAACGTCGGCGAAACCACCATGTCGACTACCCTGATCAAGGGTGACGTCAAAGTGGATACCGTGGAGCATCTGCTTTCGGCCATGGCCGGCCTGGGTATCGACAACGCCTATGTCGAGCTGTCCGCGTCGGAAGTACCGATCATGGACGGCAGCGCAGGACCCTTTGTATTCCTGATCCAGTCCGCTGGCCTGCAAGAGCAGGAAGCGGCCAAGAAGTTCATCCGCATCAAGCGCGAAGTGACGGTGGAAGAGGGCGACAAGCGCGCCACCTTCGTTCCGTTCGACGGCTTCAAGGTGAGCTTCGAGATCGATTTCGATCACCCGGTCTTCCGTGGTCGCACCCAGAAAGCCGTGGTGGATTTCTCCAGTACTTCCTTCGTGAAGGAAGTCAGCCGCGCCCGCACCTTCGGGTTCATGCGCGACATCGAGATGCTGCGTTCCCAGAACTTGGCTCTGGGTGGCAGCGTGGAGAACGCCATCGTGGTCGACGAGTATCGAGTGCTCAACGAAGACGGTCTTCGTTACGAGGACGAGTTCGTCAAGCACAAGATCCTGGACGCCATTGGTGACCTGTACCTGCTGGGTAACAGCCTCATCGGCGAGTTCATCGGCTACAAGTCCGGTCATGCCCTGAACAACCGTCTCCTGCGTACCCTCATCGCAGACAAGGACGCTTGGGAAGTGGTGACCTTCGAGGACGCCAAGACTGCGCCGATCTCCTATATGCGACCCGCTGCGGCCGTATAAGGAAACCTCCTCCTTTCAGCTACAACTTCAAAGGCCACCCTCGGGTGGCCTTTTTTTATTCCAGCGTTTTTATTCCTGGTCCGCTTCTGGCGGCTTGCGGCTGCGGCTGGCGAGGCGCTCGAGGGCGGCCTTGAGTTGCGGGTTGCTGATACCTTCGGCGGCTTCGTGCAGGGTGGCGGAGGCGGACTCGGTAATGCGGTTGGTATTCACCCGGGTGGGCGCCTGGATCACCGGCTGCACCTTGAACAGGATGCGCGCCAGGCCCCTGAATTCCTCGAACGCGGCCAGTTGCCGCAGCAGACGGTTCTGCTGGTAGCGCAGGCGCGTGGCCCAGTGACCGTCGGTGACGACCAGCAGCAGGCTGCCTTCACGCCAGGAGGCGACACGGCAGTAGGGGCGCGCCGCGGGCTGCAGTTGCGAGTCGAGCAGTTCCTGCAGGCGCGAGAGGCGCTGCGCCTGGGCGAACAATGACTGCAGCGGCTTGGCTTCGCGCAGCAGCTTGGTCATCGCCTTGGCGGGCAGGGGGCGGAAGGCCATCGAGAGCAACCGGGAGTGAATGAACAAGGATGGTAACAGATGCACTCAGGGCCAGATGCCACCGTCCACCCTTGAAGTTATCCGGCTGCGTCACCATATCACCCACTCGGATTCAAAGTTGTCTGCCCATGCATTGCCCCCAAGCTCGCAGAATGCGAAGCTTCGGAGGATGACTTCGGCACTTTTTTCCCGGAAGTTTCCGGGTAGAATGCCCGCTTCATTGCCGTTCCGCGCCGCGGCCAGCCAGTCGGGCAGCCCTCCAATTCTCCAGTTCGGATGACCCAGTCGATATGTTTGCGCCTTTGTTGAAAAAACTCTTTGGAAGCAAGAACGAGCGCGAAGTGAAGCGCATGGCCAAGCAGGTCCAGGCCATCAATGCACTCGAGCCCCAGATGGTCCCGCTTTCCGATGAGCAACTGAAGGCCAAGACCGAAGAGTTCAAGGCACGCGTCGCCAAGGGCGAGACCCTCGACCAGATCCTTCCGGAAGCCTTCGCCGTCGCCCGTGAGGCCGGCAAGCGCGTGATGGGCATGCGTCACTTCGACGTCCAGCTGATCGGCGGCATGTCCCTGCACGAAGGCAAGATCGCCGAGATGCGCACCGGTGAGGGCAAGACCCTCGTGGGTACCCTGGCCGTCTACCTGAACGCCCTGTCCGGCAAAGGCGTGCACGTGGTCACCGTGAACGACTACCTGGCCCGCCGCGACGCCAACTGGATGCGCCCGCTGTATGAATTCCTCGGCCTGACCGTTGGCATCGTCAGCCCGTTCCAGCCGCCGGAAGAAAAGCGCGCCGCCTACGCCGCCGACATCACCTACGGCACCAACAACGAATTCGGCTTCGACTACCTGCGCGACAACATGGCGTTCAGCCTGGAAGACAAGTTCCAGCGTGAACTGAACTTCGCCGTGGTCGACGAAGTGGACTCCATCCTCATCGACGAGGCGCGGACTCCGCTGATCATCTCCGGCCAGGCCGAAGACAGCTCCGAGCTGTACATCAAGATCAACAAGCTGATCCCGCGCCTGAAGCGTCATATCGAGGAAGTCGAAGGCCAGGTGACCCAGCAGGGCCACTACAGCATCGACGAGAAGACCCGCCAGGTCGAACTCAACGAACAGGGCCATGCCTACGTCGAGGAACTGCTGACCCAGAACGGCCTGCTGGCCGAGGGTGAGAGCCTCTACTCCGCGCACAACCTCAGCCTGCTGACCCACGTCTATGCCGCGCTGCGCGCCCACACCCTGTTCCACCGCAACGTGGAATACATCGTCCAGGGCGACCAGGTCCTGCTGATCGACGAGCACACCGGCCGTACCATGCCGGGCCGTCGCCTCTCCGAAGGCCTGCACCAGGCCATCGAGGCGAAGGAAAACCTGCCGATCCAGGCCGAGAGCCAGACCCTGGCCTCGACTACCTTCCAGAACTACTTCCGCCTCTACACCAAGCTGGCCGGCATGACCGGTACCGCCGACACCGAGGCCTTCGAATTCCGCCAGACCTACGGCCTCGACGTGGTGGTGATCCCGACCCACCGTCCGGTTGCCCGTAAGGACTTCAACGACCTGGTCTACCTGACCCAGGACGAGAAGTACGCCGCCATCATCACCGACGTGCAGCAGTGCCAGGCGCTGGGCCGTCCGATCCTCGTGGGTACCGCTTCGGTCGAGACTTCCGAATACGTCTCGCAGCTGCTGCAGAACGCCGGCATCGAGCACAAGGTACTGAACGCCAAGTACCACGAGAAGGAAGCCGAGATCATCGCCCAGGCCGGTCGTCCGGGCTCGGTCACCATCGCCACCAACATGGCCGGTCGTGGTACCGACATCCTGCTGGGCGGCAACTGGGAAGTGGAAGTCGCCGCGCTGGAGAACCCCACCGACGAGCAGGTCGCGCAGATCAAGGCCGACTGGCAGAAGCGCCACCAGCAGGTCATCGAGTCGGGTGGCCTGCACGTGATCGCTTCCGAGCGCCACGAATCCCGCCGTATCGACAACCAGCTGCGTGGCCGTGCCGGCCGTCAGGGTGACCCGGGCTCCAGCCGCTTCTACCTGTCGCTGGAAGACCACCTGATGCGCATCTTCGCCTCCGACCGGGTGAAGAACTTCATGAAAGCCCTGGGCATGCAGCCGGGCGAGGCGATCGAGCACCGCATGGTGACCAACGCCATCGAAAAGGCGCAGCGCAAGGTCGAAGGCCGCAACTTCGATATCCGCAAGCAACTGCTGGAGTTCGACGACGTCGCCAACGAGCAGCGCAAGGTGATCTACCACATGCGCAACACCCTGCTCGCGGCCGACGACATCGGCGAGACCATCGCCGAGTTCCGCGAAGAGACCCTGAACAGCACCGTCAGTGAGCACATCCCGCCGCAGTCGCTGCCTGAGCAGTGGGACGTCGCTGGCCTGGAAGCCGCGCTGTACAGCGATTTCGGCCTGAAGCTGCCAATCCAGCAGTGGCTGGACGACGACGAGAAACTCTACGAAGAGACCCTGCGCGAGAAGATCCTCGCCGAGCTGGTGGCGGCCTACCACGAGAAGGAAGACCTCGCCGGCGCCGAAGCCCTGCGGACCTTCGAGAAGCAGATGCTGCTGCGCGTGCTGGACGACCTGTGGAAGGATCACCTGTCCACCATGGATCACCTGCGCCACGGCATTCACCTGCGCGGCTATGCGCAGAAGAACCCGAAGCAGGAATACAAGCGCGAGTCGTTCAACCTGTTCCAGGAACTGCTCAATTCCATCAAGCGCGACACCATCCGTGTCATGTCCTTCGTCCAGGTCCGCCGCGAAGACCCGGCCGAGGAAGAAGCCCGTCTGCGCCGCGAAGCCGAAGAGATGGCCAAGCGCATGCAGTTCCAGCACGCCGCCGCACCGTCCATGGAGCAGGTCACCGGCGAGCCGGAAGAGGAAGGCGAAGCGCCGGCTGACAACGTGGTGCCGATGGAGCCCATCCGCAACGAACCGAAGATCGGCCGCAACGAGCCGTGCCCCTGCGGGTCGGGCAAGAAGTACAAGCACTGCCACGGTCAGGTGGAATAACGCCTCCCGACCCTGATACCAACGCCGCGACCGGCCCTGCCGCTCGCGGCGTTTTTTACATCTGCTTCACTGATTCGTTTCCCTGACAAGATTCACTGACTAGATAGGAGCGCGCCACATGGCTGTTGGTCTCGGCCCCATGTCCACCCTGCACCCGGTCCCCGGTTTCGAACTCGGCATCGCCTCTGCCGGCATCAAACGACCCGGCCGCAAGGACATCGTGGTGATGCGCTGCGCCGAAGGCTCCACCGTGGCCGGTGTGTTCACCACCAACGCCTTCTGCGCCGCCCCGGTGATCCTGGCGCGCAAGCGCTTCCTGGGTCCGGTGCGTTACCTGCTGACCAACACCGGCAACGCCAACGCCGGCACCGGTGAGCCGGGGCTGGCCAACGCCACCCGCACCTGCGCCAAGCTGGCCGAGCTGGCCGGCGTGCCGGAAAACGCCGTGCTGCCGTACTCCACCGGCGTGATCGGCGAGCCGCTGCCGGTCGAGAAGATCGAAGCCGCGCTGCCCGCTGCGCTGGCCAACCTGTCTGTGGATAACTGGGCCGACGCCGCTGCCGGCATCATGACCACCGACACCCTGCCCAAGGGCGCCAGCCGCCAGTTCCAGCACGACGGCGTGACCATCACCGTCACCGGCATCAGCAAGGGCGCCGGCATGATCAAGCCGAACATGGCCACCATGCTCGGTTACATCGCCACCGACGCCAAGGTTGCCCAGGGCGTGCTGCAGGACTTGCTGCGCGACGCGTCGAACAAGTCTTTCAACCGCATCACCATCGACGGCGACACTTCCACCAACGACTGCTGCATGCTGGTTGCCACCGGCCAGGCCGCGCTGCCGGAAATCACCGCTGCCACCGGCGCGCTGTTCGCCGCGCTGAAGCAGGCCGTGCTGGAAGTTTCCATGGAGCTGGCCCAGGCCATCGTCCGTGACGGCGAAGGCGCCACCAAGTTCGTCACCGTGCAGGTGAACGGCGGCGCGACTCACCAGGAGTGCCTGGACGTCGGCTACGCCGTGTCCCACTCGCCGCTGATCAAGACCGCGCTGTTCGCTTCCGACCCGAACTGGGGCCGTATCCTCGCGGCCGTCGGCCGTGCCGGCGTGCCAGACCTGGACGTGAGCCTGATCGACGTGTTCCTCGATGACGTGGCCATCGCCAGCCGTGGCTGCCGTGCCACCAGCTACACCGAGGACCAGGGCGCCAAAGTCATGGCCCAGGAAGAGATCACCATCCGCATCGATCTCGGCCGCGGCACCTGCAGCGAGACCATCTGGACCACCGACCTGTCCCACGAATACGTGAAGATCAACGCGGAATACCGTACCTGATCGACGCGTACGCGCTGGCGCGGAGACCGCGCCGGCGCCTTGTCACACCTCGCATTCCCGATTTTCATCGATAGATGAAAATCGGGAATTTGTTTTCATGGCTGCCGCGCTCTAAGGTCTCCTGACGACCCTCAAGAGCATCGCATCCATGTCCCTCACCCTGATCATCGGCAGCAAGAACCTCTCCTCCTGGTCCCTGCGCGGCTGGCTGGCCATGCAGCTCACCGGCGCCGAGTTCGAGGAAATCCTCATTCCCCTCGGCGGGCAGGACACCTCTCGGCGCATCCGCGAGCACTCGCCCAGCGGCAAGGTGCCGGCGCTCAAGTGCGAGCACGGGCTGATCTGGGACTCCCTGTCGATCGCCGAATACCTCGCCGAGCGCTTCCCCGAAGCCCATCTCTGGCCCCGTGGCGAAGCGGCCCGCGCGCTGGCGCGCTCGGTCTGCGCCGAGATGCACAGCGGCTTCATGG
Source organism: Pseudomonas sp. LABIM340 (assembly GCF_040017195.2). Lineage (NCBI taxonomy): Bacteria > Pseudomonadati > Pseudomonadota > Gammaproteobacteria > Pseudomonadales > Pseudomonadaceae > Pseudomonas > Pseudomonas sp. LABIM340. The sequence goes on from NZ_CM200227.1 coordinate 1,225,158, forward strand.
CGCTGCGTTCGCACATGCCCATGGACATCCAGCGCAACCAGCCGTTGACCCAGGTGCCCGACGCGGTGGAGGCGGATATCGCCCGCGTCGTCGAGCTCTGGGCGCTGTGCCGCCAGCAGTTCGGCCAGGACGGCCCGTTCCTGTTTGGCCACGCGAGCATTGCCGATGCTTTCTACGCTCCCATTGCCACGCGCCTGCGCAGCTACTGCGTGACCCTGCCCATCGAGGCGCAGAGCTATGTCGATGCAATCTATGCCTGGCCGGCCTTCCGTCCCTGGCTGGAAGCGGCGATGGTCGAACGCGCCTGAACCCGGCCGCCAATGACGGTAGAATGCCCCTCTGCGCGGGCCCTGCCTGAATCGGATTGAGGAGTAGCACTGTGAAACGAGTACATGTCGCCGCCGCCGTGATTCGCGGACTCGATGGCCGGGTGCTGATCGCCCGCCGTCCGGACGACAAGCACCAGGGCGGTCTCTGGGAGTTTCCCGGTGGCAAGGTGGAAGAGGGTGAAGCAGTGCAGGTCGCCCTGGCCCGCGAGCTGAAGGAAGAACTCGGCATCGACGTCGAGCAGGCGCGCCCGCTGATCCGGGTGCAGCACGACTACAGCGACAAGCATGTGCTGCTGGATGTCTGGGAAGTCTCCGCCTTCTCCGGCGCGCCCCATGGCGCCGAGGGCCAGCCGCTGGCCTGGGTCGCCCCGCGCGACCTGCCGGACTACGAGTTCCCGGCAGCCAACGAGCCCATCGTACAGGCCGCGCGTCTGCCGGATCGCTACCTGATCACCCCCGATGGCCTGGAAATCCCGCAACTGGTGCAGGGCGTGCGTGCCGCTGTTGCCAACGGCATCCGCCTGATCCAGCTGCGCGCGCCGAACATGTACAGCCCCGAGTACCGCGACCTCGCCGTCGACGTGCAAGGCCTGTGCGCCGGCAAGGCGCAGCTGATGCTCAAGGGTCCGCTGGAGTGGCTGGGAGACTTCCCGGCGGCCGGCTGGCACCTGACCTCCGAGCAATTGCGCAAGTATGCCCCCAACGGCCGGCCGTTCCCCCGCGAGCGTCTGCTGGCGGCGTCCTGCCACAGCGCCGAGGAGCTGGAGCTGGCGGTGCGCATGGGTGTGGACTTCGTCACCTTGTCGCCGGTGCAGCCCACCGAGAGCCATCCGGGCGAGCCGGCGCTGGGCTGGGAGGCGGCGGCTGAGCTGATCGATGGCTTCAACCAGCCGGTGTTCCTGCTCGGCGGTGTCGGCCCGCAGGATCTTGAGCGCGCCCGGCAGGCAGGTGCGCAGGGCGTGGCGGGTATTCGTGCGTTCTGGCCGAAGGCGGAAGGCTGATCGGCACTTTGCGTGGGGCGGCGATGGGTATCGCTTCGCTCCACGCCATCCTACGAAACTGATTCCGGGCTGTCGGGCAACTTCGGTGCTCCCTGTAGGAGCGAGCCATGCCCGCGATCGCGCGCTCCTACAGATTGTCTGAGGTATTTCCCTGCGTGTGAGTGGGGAACCCTCAATGCCACAGCGAGGCCTGCATCGTCGATCAGGCAGGCTTTTCGGCTGCCTGCCAGAGAATCTCTTCCACGCCCTGGCGACGGGCGATGAAGCGTGCGGCGACGAACAGCAGGTCGGACAGGCGGTTCAGGTAGCGCAGGCCCGCGCCTTCCAGCGGTTCCTCGGCATTCAGCTGCTGGCAGCGGCGCTCGGCGTTGCGCGCCTGGGCGCGGCACAGGTGGGCGAGGGCGACCAGGCGTGAGCCGCCGGGCAGGATGAAGTTCTTCAGCGGCCCGAGTTCCTCGTTCCAGCGGTCGATCACCTGCTCCAGGCGCTCCACTTCGGCATCGTTCAGCGCGCGGTATTCCGGCATCGCCAGTTCACCGCCCAGGTCGAACAGCCGATGCTGGATCGGCGCCAACACACCTATCACTTCTTCCAGCGCGCTGCTGCGCGCCTCGTGCAGCCCGGCCAGCAACAGGCCAAGGTGGCTGTTCAGCTCATCCACCGCGCCCATGGCTTCCACCCGTGGATGGTGCTTGGGCACGCGGCGGCCGTCGGCCAGGCCGGTTTCTCCGGCATCGCCGGTACGGGTGTAGATCTTCGACAGGCGATTGCCCATGGCTCAATGCTCCTTGTCGCCCTGCGCCAACAGCGGCAGCGGCGGGGAAATCTCGGCGGCCAGCGGCAGACGGATGGTGAAGCAGGTGCCCACGCCCAGTTCGGACTGCACCTCCATCTGCCCCTTGTGGTTGTTGGTGACGATGAAGTACGAGACCGACAGGCCCAGCCCCGTGCCCTGGCCGACTTCCTTGGTGGTGAAGAAGGGCTCGAAGATGCGCTTGCGCACGTTCTCCGGCATGCCGCAGCCGTTGTCCTCCACGTGGATTTCCGCCCACGGTGGATTGAGCCGGGTACGCAGGGTGATGCGGCCGTACTCGCCTTCCTCTTCGTCGTCGCGCAGGTGGATGGCCTGGGCGCCGTTCTTCAGCAGGTTGAGCAGGACCTGTTCGATTTCGTTGGCGATCACCGGCACCGGGCCCAGGCGTGGGTCGTACTCGTGGAGGATCTCCAGCGACTTGAAGTCGAAGCCGCCGGTGAGGTCGAAGTCGTTGCCGGCAATCTCCACCGCCTGCTCCAGCAGCGCCGGCAGCTCGCAGGCGGCCATCTGGCGGTGGCTGCGGCGGCTGAAGGAGAGCATGTGGGTGACGATCTTCGCCGCGCGGGAGCCGGCATACTGGATGCCATCCATCAGCTTGGGGATCTCCCGCGCTTCCAGGTAGTGGTTGAGGTCGTCCAGGCGCACGCCCACTTCGCCGGCCACTTCGAGGTTCTTCGGCAGCTCCTGAGACAGGCGCCGGCGGATGTTCTGCACGTTGTGCAGGATGGCGCCCAGCGGGTTGTTGATCTCGTGGGCCATGCCGGCAGCGAGGCCGCCGACGGAGAGCATCTTTTCCGACTGCACCATCATTTCTTCCATGCCCAAGCGGTCGGTGATGTCGTCGATGCGGATCACCGCGCCACGGCCGGTGCCGCCCATCAGCGGGTAGAAGGTCAGGGCATAGTGCCTCGGGGCGTCGGTAAGGGCCCAGGTGACGCGTTCGACACGCTCGACCTTGTGCTGCTCGGCGGCGCGGGTGAGCTGCGGCAGGAAGGGCTTGAGCGACGGGAAGGCGAGGAACACCGGCTGGTTCACCGCGTCGTCCAGGCTGGTGCCGGAGAGCTGGCTGGCCTCCTGGTTCCACTGGGTGACGTAGAGCTGCTCGTCCACCGCGATCAGCGCCGAGGGCATGGAGTCGATGATGCTGTTGAGGTAGTGCTGGAAGCCGGTGAGCTTCTTCTCGATCTTGCTGCGCACCTGGACTTCCAGCTCCAGCTTGCGGTTCGAGCGGCGGGTCTCTTCGGCCAGCGACTGGGCCTGCTCCACGGCTTCCTGGGCATCGTCGCGGGCGCGCTTGAGCTGCTGCTCGCGGGCCTCGATGCGGGTCAGCATGGTGTTGAAAGCGTCGGCCAGGCGACCGATCTCGTCGGCGTTGCCGCGCTCGGCGCGCAGGGCGTAGTTCTCCTCGCGGGTGACCTGGCGCGAGAGCTCTTCCAGGCTGCGGATCGGCCGGGTGATCAGGCGGCGGATCTGCTGGGCGATGAGCAGCCAGAGCAGCACCGACACGGCGAGAATGACCAGGCTGGCGGTCAGCGTGCCGGTGTAGAAGGCGCCAGGCAGCTCGCTGCTCGCCACCAGCAGCAGGTAGCCGCTGTTGCGGCCGGCCTGGGGCAGCTCGAACAGCGCGTTGAGGCGGTATTCGTGCTGGCGCCAGCGCTCCAGGTGATCCAGGCGCTCGGGCAGGGCCACCGGGCCGTTGCTCGGGGTCTGCGCGATGCGCTCGCCATTGCTGTCGTAGAGCGCGGCGGCGCGCAGCGGCTGGTAGTCGTCCAGTTGCCGCAGCAGCACCTGGGCCTGGGTCGGCGAGGACAGCGCCGGCTCGCTGAGCGCCGGGTTGGCGATCAGCCGGCCGATGGTCTGCAGGGCCTGGGGCGCGACGCTGTCCTGGGAAATCCAGTAGGCCGCGCTGATGAAGGCGAGGTTGGCCACCAGCATCACGGTCGCCAGCAGCACCAGCAGGGCGGCGAGGACTTTCTGGCCGACCGGCAGGTCTTCCAGGCGCTGGCGCAGGTTCATGGGTGAAGGCATGGGCGCGTCAAAGAGAAAAACAGGGGAGGCGGGCAGGGTAGCCCGCCATCAGTTGTCGGGCAATCCGCGGGCCGCCAGGTAGGCCCGCAGGCGCTCGTGCAAGGCACGCAGTTGCGGCAGTGCCAGGTGCCGGCGGTCGCCCTCGCGGCAGGCGTGGCCGAGCAGGTAGGCGATCTCGCTGCGCCGGCCCCTGGCGACGTCCTGGTACATGGACGAGAAGTTCGCTGCGGTGGCGGCGATCACACGCTCCACGTCGCCCTGCAGCTCCCGTGCGGCGGCGGAGTAGCCGGCGACATGGAGCAATTGGCCCAGCTCGTCGCAGAGCCCGGCGACCTCGCCGGGGTGGCTGGCCAGCTCGCCGTTGCGGCATTGGTGCAACACGGTGAGCGGGTTGATCGCGCAGTTCAGCGCGACCTTGCGCCACAGGCGTTCGAGGATGTCGTCGCTCCACTGCACGGGAATCTCCGCGCGGCGCAGGTCGGCCAGCCATTCCGGCTCGGGGCCGCCCTGTTCGTCGCCCAGCCAGGTCTGGCCAGCGCCTGCGAATACCACGCGGAAGTCGGATTCGCGGAAGGCGCCTTCGGTGCTGGAGGCGTACAGGCAGCGTGCGCGCGGCAGGTGGGCGCTGACCGCCTGCTGGCTGCCCAGGCCGTTCTGCAGCAGGATCAGCTCGGCGCCTGGGGCCAGGCGCGCGGCCACGCTGGCGGCGGCGGATTCGGCGTCGTAGGCCTTGCAGGCCAGCAGCAGGCGCTGGATCGGCGCGCCCTGGGCGGCGGTTTCCGCCGGGATCGGGTAGAGGCTCTCGCGGCCGTCTTCCACCAGGGTGATGCCGCCGAGCGTGCGGTAGGCGTTGAGGCGCTGGCGGTCGCGCAGCAGCAGGCGCACCGGCAGGCCGGCGCGGGACAGGCGGGCGGCCCACAGGCAACCGAGGCTGCCGGCGCCGAGGATGGTCCAGGTCATGGGAGGAACTTCGCGGTTTCGGGGGCTTACCGCGAAGTTTAGCGCAGGCCGGTCAGGCGGCTGGCGTTGATTCGCCCGCTGGCGAAGGCATCGGGCAGCAGCGCGCGGCCTTGCTGCATCAGGTGCTCGACTTCCAGCGGCAGCGCCTTGGCGTCCAGGCCCACCAGGCTGATGCCAGCCTTGAGGGTGATGAAGCCTTCGCTGGTCTTGAAGGCCTTGAGGTTCAGGCCTTCGTGCAGGCGGCGGAAGCTGCTGGGCGAGCATTCCTGCAGGTCTTCGAGCAGGGTGATCAGGGCGAAGTGCTGGCCATCGATGCGCGCCAGGACATCCAGCGGCCGCACCAGTTGCTGCAGGCGCCGGGCGACGCCGTGGAGCAGTTCGTTCTGGAACGACTGGCCGTGCTTCTGCCCCAGTTCGGCCAGCTCCGGCAGGCCGATCAGCATGTAGCACACGGCGCCGCCACGGGATTCCACCTGGCGGATGCTGTCGGCCAGCTTCTGCTTCAGGTAGCGCTGGTTGCCCAGCCCGGTGGCGCTGTCCACCAGGTTGCGCTCTTCCAGGCTGGTGATGTTCTCGGTGAGCAGGCGGTTTTCCATCAGCAGGCGCTGCAGGGTGTTGCTCAGGCGGTCGGCGGCCAATACGCGGGGTACCAGTTGCTCGTTCATCGCCGACTTGCTGACGAAGTCATCGACGCCGCGGTCGAAGGCTTCGGCCAGGGCGTTGTCGCCCTCCTTGCCGGTGAGCAGGATGATGTAGGTGTAGTGGTCGCCGCTCTCGTCGAGCTGGCGTACCCGTGCGGTCAGCTCCAGGCCGTCCATCTCGGGCATCAGCCAGTCGGCGAGCAGTACGCTCACCGGCTCCTTTTCCAGCAGGTCGAGCGCTTCGCTGGCGCTGCTGGCGAAGCGTACGTTCAGGTAACCGGCCTGGCTCAGCGCGCGACCGATCATGGCGCTGGAGAACTTGGCGTCGTCGACCACCAGAATGCTGAGATGGTTGGTTGGCATGGAAAGGAATGTCTCGCAAACGAGTGGGAAATGCCGACTCTCAGTGTCAGAGGCCGGGCGCGGTCTTGTCTGTCAGTTATAATGACCGCGCATTTTTATCGTCAAGCCAGGCTCGATGCTGACTGTGAACCGCATCGCGCCGTCCATCTGGAGAGATGTCATGCCTTCGTTCGACGTGGTGTCCGAACTGGACAAACACGAACTGACCAACGCCTTGGATAACGCCACCAAGGAACTGGACCGCCGTTTCGACCTGAAGGGCAAGTGCAGCTTCGAGGCCAAGGAAAAGTCCATCACCCTGACCGCCGAGGCGGATTTCATGCTCGAGCAGATGCTCGACATTCTTCGCTCCAGCCTGGTCAAACGCAAGATTGACGCGCAGTGCATGGAGATCAAGGATTCCTTCGCCTCCGGCAAGGTGGTCAAGCAGGAAGTCGACTTCCGCGAGGGCATCGACAAGGATCTGGCGAAGAAGATCGTCGCCCTGATCAAGGACAAGAAGCTCAAGGTACAGGCCGCCATCCAGGGCGAGCAGGTGCGTGTCACCGGCAAGAAGCGCGACGACCTGCAGGAAGCCATCGCGCTGCTGCGCGGCGAATCCCTCGGCATGCCGCTGCAGTTCAACAACTTCCGCGACTGATGCGAACTCTCGACGAAAAGCTGCGGAACCTCACCGCCCGCCTGACGTCGCAGTAATAGAGTCGCTCGGCGAACTCCCGACCGCCATGGCTTGCCATGGCGGTTTTGTTTTTGGAATGGCAATAGACAAGGGGCCTGCATCCATGGATATGAATTACGAGCAGATGATGAACAGTGCGGAGGCCTGGACTCCGATAGCCCTGGCCTACCTGGGCAATGCCGTGCTGGCGCTGTTGACCCTGCTGATCGGTTGGTGGGTGATCAACCTGTTCACCCGGCGCGTGGGCGGGATGTTGTCCACCAAGCATGTGGACAAGACGCTGCAGGGCTTCATCGGCAGCATGGTGAACATCATCCTGAAGATCCTGCTGATGGTCAGCGTGGCCTCGATGATCGGCATCCAGACCACCAGCTTCGTCGCCGCCATCGGTGCCGCCGGCCTGGCCATCGGCCTGGCGCTGCAGGGCAGCCTGTCGAACTTTGCCGGCGGTGTGCTGATCCTGCTGTTCCGCCCGTTCAAGATCGGCGACTGGATCGAAGCCCAGGGCGTGTCCGGCACCGTGGACAACATCATGATCTTCCACACCGTGCTGCGCACCGGTGACAACCGCACCGTGATCGTGCCCAACGGCGCGCTGTCCAACGGCATCATCACCAACACCTCGACCCAGACTACCCGCCAGGTGACCTTCGACGTGAAGCTGGCCTTCGACGCCGACCTCGATGGCGCCCGATCCATCCTCAAGGAGCTGGCGGACGATCCGCGCGTGCTCAAGTCGCCGGCGCCGGTGGTGGTGGTCGCGGGCCTGGGCGAGAACTCGGTGACCCTGTCGCTGCGCCTGTGGACCGCCAACTCCGACTACTGGGGCGTCACCTTCATGCTCAACGAGCAGGTGCGCCTGCGTCTGCGCGATTCCGGCATCGACCTGGCGCCGAACAAGGTGGTGCGCGTGGTCAAGGGCGAAGAGGACTCCGTCCTGGCGGACTGATCCCGCCCCGCAGGAACGAAAAAGGCCGGCATTTGCCGGCCTTTTTCATGGGCGCTGATCCATTAACCAGGATCAGTGACGTTCGGCGCTGGGGTGCTGCGCTGGCGCCTCCGTGGCTTCCTCGGCTGCGCCGTTGGTGATGTCGTTCTTGCGGCGCAGCCACAGCCAGCCGATCAGCAGCAGCGTCGGCACGCCGAGCAGGGCGGTGACGAAGAAGAAACGCTCGTAGCCCATGCTCTCGACCATGCTGCCGGAGTAGCCACCGATGAAGCGCGGCAGCAACAGCATGGTGGAGCTGAGCATGGCGTACTGGGTCGCGGAGAACTTCAGGTTGGTCAGGCTCGACAGGTAGGCGACGAAGGCCGAGGTGGCGAGGCCGCCGCTGAAGTTGTCGAGCATGATCGTCACCACCAGCATGGTGACGTGGGGTTCCAGCACCTTGAGCAGGGCGAAGACGTTCTGCCCCATCAGGTGCGGGTCGTCGATCGCGCCCATCTGCGCCAGCATGGCGAACAGCAGGTTGGTCCCGGCAGAGGCCGCGCCGCCGATGAAGAGGATCGGCAGAATGCTGAAGCGGGCGATCAGTACGCCGCCGGCTGCAGCACCCACCAGGGTCATGACCACGCCGAACAGCTTGCTGACGGTGGCGATGGTGTCCTTGGAGAAGCCCATGTCGATGTAGAACACGCTGGCCATGGTGCCCATGACGGTGTCGGACATGCGGTAGGTGGAGATCAGTCCGAGCAGCAGCAGCGCCTGCCAGCGGTAGCGGCGGACGAACTCGGTGATCGGCGTCAGCACCGGCGCCATCAGCAGGCGTCCCGGGGCGGAAATACAGCTCAGGGCGATCAGCAGGTACAGGAGGGCGAGCCACCACTTGCCGGCTTCGGCCATGTTGATGAAGGCGGTGCCGGTGACCAGCAGGATGATCAGCACGATCACCGAGACGGCCTGGTGGACGAAGTCGAACTGCGGCAGGCCGCGCCCGTGCACCGCCAGCAGCAGTGGGCGGCGTACCTTCGACAGCAGCTCGCGGACCGGGCGGATCTGCCGGCGGCCGTGGGGGGTCATGCAGATGCCGATGAAGATTCCGTACAGTGCGGCTCGTGGCCAGGCCTGGGCGGTCAGGGCGGTGAGCATGGCCGGCACGGAGATCAGCAGCACCAGCAGGGTCAGCACCGAGAGCAACTGGTGATTAAAGGCGAAGGCCGAGCTGCCGGCCTGCGGCTGCACGTTGACCGGCGGCTCTTTCATCAGCAGCGTGGTGATCAGGCCGGGCAGGATCGCCAGCGAGCAAACCGCGTAGGTCAGTGCCCAGGCCGACTGGCTGTAATGCAGGGCGCTGGAGCCGGCCCACTCGGCGAGGAACAGCACGCCGGCGGTGGCGAACAGCACGGCGACCCGGTAGCCGGTCATGTAGCACGCGGCCAGCGCGGCCTGGCGGGTGTTCTCGGCGATTTCCAGGCGGTAGGCGTCGATGGCGATGTCCTGGGTGGCCGAGGCGAAGGCCACCACCATCGCCAGGGCGATCAGCCAGTTCAGGTGTGATTGCGGGTTGCACAGGGCCATGCCGAGCAGGCCGATGGCGATCAGCCCCTGGGAGAACACCAGCCAGGAGCGACGGCGACCCAGGCGGCCGATGAAGGGCAGGCGCCACTGGTCGAGCATGGGCGACCACACCCACTTGAAGGCGTACACCAGCCCGATCCAGCTGGCGAATCCGATGGTTTCCCGAGCGACACCCGCTTCACGCAACCACACCGAGAGGGTGGAGAGCACCAGCATGTAGGGCAGGCCGGCGGCGAAACCCAGCAGCAAAAGCGCGAGGCTGGCGGGAGACTTGTAGGCAATCCATGCCTCGCGCCAGGAATGCTCTTTCATGGGGGGTGTTTTCCAGCAGGACGAAAAATTACGCGAACTCTACTAGGACTGCTCGCCGCTAGGCCAGCCGTGCCGACGTATGTCCACCCGATCGTTATGGATTCTGACACCCTCGGCACGTAATCGTGCGCGCTGTTCGTTACCCGAAACCGTGCCGACGGGCAGGCTGATGCGCCCCCCTGCGGCGATCACCCGATGCCAGGGCAGGCGCGTTCCTTCGGGCAGTTGGCTGAGGATACGTCCTACAAGCCGTGCGGAACGTCCCAGGCCGGCGAGTCGCGCGACATCGCCATAGGTGATGACACAGCCTTCCGGCACCTGGGCGATGACCAGGAAAATCGCTTCGCGCCGTACCTGCAGGCTTTCCAGTCCGAGGTCAGTCACCGGTGCGCTGGCTGGGGGCTTGGGCTTGGGCATCGAATGCACCGCAATAGAGGGGCTGACGCTCAGGATATCGGCTGGTGCAGCCCTGGCAAGTCGGCTCATTTGTAAGACCCATCTGTCAGTCATTGTGAACTCCCTGCAACTGGGTCTGTCAGTCGTTGCTCTAGTGTCGGGTATCTGGATAATGCCCGGCTTTTTGCCCATTCAATCCAGTTGAATCCGACTCATGTTCCCCAGAACCCTGCTTACCGTCGCACTCGCATCCTGTTCCCTGTCCGCCCTCGCCGACACCGTCTGGTTGAAGAACGGTGACCGCCTCAGCGGCACCATCAAACTCTATGACGGCGGCAGGCTGCTGCTGGCTACCGACTACGGCGGAGAAATCACGTTGAAGGCGGACAAGATCAAGACGCTGGAGACCGACCAGAACCTGCTGGTGAAGTACGACGAGGAAACCGGCGAGCACTCCAAGGGCCTGAAAGCGTCGGACCAGGGCAAGGTCACGCTCGTCAACGGCGAAGCGCGCACGGTGGAACTGGCGAAGATCGAGCAGATGATGCCGCCCAAGCCGATCCTCGAGGACTGGGTCTGGACCGGCAACGTCGACTTCTCCCTGGACCACAAGCAGGCGGAGAACGATGTCGAGGATTACGACATCGACTTCAAGACCAACGCCCGTCACGGCCGTTGGCGCCACAATCTGCAGGGCGAGTACAACCGCGAGAAGAAGGACGACCAGGTCAGCACCAACAATTACTCGGCGCAGTACGCGCTGGACCGCTTCCTCGACGAGCACTGGTTCTGGCAGGGCCAGGCGCAGTACAAGCGCGACTGGATCGAGGACCTGCAGAAGAAACGCACCGTCGGTACCGGCCCGGGCTACCAGTTCTGGGATAATGAGCTGGGGGCGTTCTCCCTGGCGACCCTGGTCAACCGCAACGACTACGAATTCGTCGACGACGAGAAATCCCACTTCTACAGCACCAGCCTGAAGTGGGACTACAACCGTTACCTGCTGGCCAAGCAGTTCGAGGTGTTCACCAACGGCGAAGTCAGCAAGCCGCTGGAGTCCAACGTGGAGTACGAGCTGGAGAGCGAGGCGGGCATCCGCTACAAGCTGACCTCCTGGGCGTCCCTCAGCCTGAAGGCCGAGTGGGACAAGCTCAGCGGCAACGACGGCGACGTCAACGAGCGCCGCTACACCCTGGGTCTGGGCGTCGGCTGGTAACACTTCACTTCGACTGGCTCCGCTCTACGAGAACGGCAATAAAAAGCCCCGCACCTGGCGGGGCTTTTTCATGGGCGGGCGGATTACAGACGCAGGCCGCCGTCCAGCTCCAGAACTCGGCCGGTGTAGTAGTCGTTCTCGAGGATGTAGGCCACCGAGTGGGCGATTTCCAGCGGCTTGCCCAGGCGCTTGAGCGGAATGCCGGAAGTCATCTTCTCCAGAGCCTCGGGCTTCATGCTGGCGACCATGTCGGTCTCGATGAAGCCGGGAGCCACGCCCGCCACGCGGATGCCGTAGCGCGCCAGTTCCTTCGCCCACACCACGGTGTCGGCGGCGACGCCGGCCTTGGCGGCGGAGTAGTTGGCCTGGCCCATGTTGCCGGCGCGGGAGATGGAGGAGATGTTGACGATCGCGCCTTCGTTCTTCAGCTCGATCATCTTCGCCGCCACTTCGCGGGTGCAGAGGAACACGCCGGTCAGGTTGACGTCGATCACGGCCTGCCACTGGGCCAGGCTCATCTTGCTCAGCTCGCCGTCCTTGACCTTGATGGTCAGGCCGTCACGCAGGATGCCTGCGTTGTTGACCAGGCCGTTGATGGCGCCGAAGTCGCTGGCGACCTGGGCCACCATGTGGGTAACCTGTTCTTCATTGGCCACGTTGCACAGATAGGCGCGGGCGTCACCGCCGGCGGCCTTGCAGGCAGTCACGGCTTCGTCCAGTTTTTCGGCATTGAGGTCAACCAGCGCGACGCGCGCGCCCTTGCCGGAGAGGTACTCGCCCATGGCGCGGCCCAGGCCCTGGCAGCCACCGGTGATGATGATGACCTTGTCTTTCAATTGCATCGGAACAACCCCACGAACAGTTTCTGGTGAAAGGCCCCGCCGGCAGCTGTGCACAGAGTCAGTCCTGCCCGTCCGTTTGCGACGGATTCTTTGCGAGGAGTCATAAGTTGAGCGTGAAAGCTGCCAAGCATGCCCGAGAACTGCTGCTCAAGGAATACCGCGGCGTCCTCTCCACCCACTCGAAGAAGTGGCCCGGATTCCCCTTCGGCTCCGTGGTGCCGTATTGCCTGGACGAGGCGGGCCGTCCGCTGATCCTGATCAGCCGCATTGCCCAGCACACCCATAACCTGCAGATGGATGGCAAATGCTCGCTGCTCATCGGCGAGCGCGGTGTCCACGACATCCAGGCCGCCGGCCGCCTGACCCTGCTGGCCGAGGCGCTGCTGATCGAAGACGTCGACGCCATCGCTGGCGCCGCCGAGCGCTACTACCGCTATTTCCCCGGTTCGCAGGACTACCACATCGTCCACGATTTCGATTTCTGGGTACTGGAACCGGTGCAGTGGCGTTACATCGGCGGCTTTGGCGATATCCACTGGCTGGGCGCCAACAGCGTGCCGCTGGCCAACCCCTTCGTCGGCGAGGCGGAAAAGAGCATGGTCGAGCACATGAACAGCGACCACGCCAATGCCATCGAGCACTACGTCGAACTGGCCGGGTTGACCGCCGGCAAGGACCCGCAGCTGGCGGGAATTGATACTGAAGGTTTCCACCTGCGCATCGGCCAGGGTCTGCACTGGCTGCCGTTCCCGGCGCCCTGCGGCAACGCTGGCGCGGTGCGCCAGGCGCTGGTGCAGCTGGCCAAGGCGGAGGTCTGGCCGGGCAACGAAGTGATCCAGGCCTGATCCATCCCTTGGCTTATCCCTTGAAATTGGAATGGGGCGTCGCCACCTAGCTTTCTACCCGGGCAATGACCCCGCCAAGGATTCATCGATGCGAGTTCCCCTGTTTCTGATTCTTCTGTTCCCGCTGATCGAGCTGGCCGTGATGATCAAGGTCGGCAGCGTGATCGGCGTGGGCTGGACCCTGCTGCTGATCATCGCCGGCGCCTTCATCGGCGCTGCGGTGCTGCGCGTGGCCGGCGTCGCCACCGCGCTGCGTGCCCGCGAGCGCCTGAACCGCGGCGAGCTGCCCGAGCAGGAAATGCTCGAAGGTCTGGTCATCGCCCTGGGCGGTGGCCTGCTGATGCTGCCGGGCTTCATCAGCGACATCGTCGGCCTGTTCTGCCTGATCCCCTTCACCCGTCGCCTGATGCTTGGCCGCGTGCGCCAGCGCATGCAGGAGCAGGCTGAGCGCCGCCGCGCCTTCGCTGACGATCCGGCCGCCCAGCACCGCAGCGGCCCCAGCGTGATCGAGGGCGAATACCAGCGCCGCGAGGAAGATCGCGACCGCCTGCGTTGAGCGTCGGGCGGTTTCGCTCGCCTGAAGCACCCGCCGTTAGCAAAAATTTTTTCGTCACACACTTGAAATGCCTTGTAGCGACCTTATGTACCGGTCACCGCAAGGTCCCTGTCACACGGACAGGCTGCTCTTTACGCGTCTCGCCAGCCGGGACGCAAACCGGCACCGCCGGATTCAATAAAACCTGCCGGGCATCGATCCGGCCGTTGGAAATCACAGTTTGGGAGAGTTACGACTATGAAGCTTCGTCCTCTGCATGACCGCGTCGTCATCCGTCGCAGCGAGGAAGAGACCAAGACCGCAGGCGGCATCGTGCTGCCGGGTTCCGCCGCCGAGAAGCCGAACCGCGGTGAAGTGGTCGCTGTTGGTGCCGGCCGTGTCCTGGACAACGGCGAAGTTCGCGCTCTGGCCGTGAAGGTCGGTGACAAGGTGGTCTTCGGTCCGTACTCCGGCAGCAACGCCATCAAGGTCGACGGCGAAGAACTGCTGGTGATGGGCGAGTCCGAGATCCTCGCCGTCCTGGAAGACTGATTTCAGTCCGTCCACTCCCCACCGAATTCGATTTAGAGGAAACAGAACATGGCTGCCAAAGAAGTTAAGTTCGGCGATTCCGCTCGCAAGAAAATGCTGGTCGGCGTAAACGTCCTGGCCGACGCTGTAAAAGCGACCCTGGGCCCGAAAGGCCGTAACGTCATCCTGGACAAGAGCTTCGGCGCTCCGACCATCACCAAGGACGGCGTCTCCGTCGCCAAGGAAATCGAACTCAAAGACAAGTTCGAGAACATGGGCGCCCAGCTGGTGAAAGACGTTGCCTCCAAAGCCAACGACGCTGCCGGTGACGGCACCACCACCGCTACCGTTCTGGCCCAGGCCATCGTCAACGAAGGCCTGAAGGCCGTCGCTGCCGGCATGAACCCGATGGACCTGAAGCGCGGCATCGACAAGGCGACCATCGCCATCGTTGCCCAGCTCAAGGAGCAGGCCAAGCCCTGCGCCGACACCAAGGCCATCGCCCAGGTAGGCACCATCTCCGCCAACTCCGACGACTCCATCGGCAACATCATTGCCGAAGCCATGGACAAGGTCGGTAAAGAAGGCGTGATCACCGTTGAAGAAGGCTCGGGCCTGGAAAACGAACTGTCCGTCGTAGAAGGCATGCAGTTCGACCGTGGCTACCTGTCCCCCTACTTCATCAACAAGCCGGACACCATGGTGGCCGAGCTCGACGGCCCGCTGCTGCTGCTGGTCGACAAGAAGATCTCCAACATCCGCGAAATGCTGCCGGTCCTGGAAGCCGTTGCCAAAGCCGGCCGTCCGCTGCTGATCGTGGCTGAAGACGTCGAAGGCGAAGCCCTGGCTACCCTGGTCGTCAACAACATGCGTGGCATCGTCAAGGTCGCAGCCGTCAAGGCTCCGGGCTTCGGAGACCGCCGCAAGGCCATGCTGCAGGACATCGCCATCCTGACCGGCGGTACCGTCATCTCCGAAGAAGTCGGTCTGAGCCTGGAAGGCGCCACCCTGGAGCACCTGGGTAACGCCAAGCGCGTGGTTCTGAGCAAAGAAAACACCACCATCATCGATGGCGCTGGCGCTCAAGCCGACATCGAAGCTCGCGTCCTGCAGATCCGCAAGCAGGTCGAAGAGACTTCCTCCGACTACGACCGTGAGAAGCTGCAAGAGCGTCTGGCCAAGCTGGCTGGCGGTGTTGCCGTGATCAAGGTTGGCGCTGCCACCGAAGTCGAGATGAAAGAGAAGAAAGCCCGCGTTGAAGACGCCCTGCACGCTACCCGCGCTGCTGTGGAAGAAGGCGTGGTTCCTGGCGGCGGTGTCGCTCTGGTTCGTGCTCTGCAAGCCATCGAAGGCCTGAAGGGCGACAACGAAGACCAGAACGTCGGTATCGCTCTGCTGCGTCGCGCCGTTGAAGCTCCGCTGCGCCAGATCGTTGCCAACTCCGGCGACGAGCCGAGCGTAGTGGTCGACAAGGTCAAGCAGGGTTCGGGTAACTTCGGCTACAACGCTGCTACCGGTGTGTACGGCGACATGATCGAGATGGGTATCCTCGATCCGGCCAAGGTCACCCGTTCGGCTCTGCAAGCCGCTGCTTCCATCGGCGGCCTGATGGTCACCACCGAGGCCATGGTTGCCGAAGTGGCTGACGACAAGGCTGCTCCGGCCATGCCGGACATGGGCGGCATGGGTGGCATGGGCGGCATGATGTAAGCCACTCGGCACCTGCTGTAAGAAAAAGCCCCGCCTAGGCGGGGCTTTTTCATGGGCGTCGGATATGCCAGACTGCGCCGCAGGAGATGGCATTCCTCCTTCAACCGCCCTTGTGGCTGATGATGCCTACGCATAGACCTGGAAAGGCGCGTAGGCGCTCGCCTGCAGCCTGTCCAAAACACCTTCCCCAGGACAGGACCATGTGGAAACCCATTCTCGCCGTCTCCCTCGGAGCCGCCCTCGGCGCACTGCTGCGCTGGGTGCTCGGGCTCAAACTCAATACCCTCCTGCCATCCATGCCGCCGGGCACGGTGGTCGCCAACCTGGTCGGCGGCTACATCATCGGCGCGGCCATCGCCTTCTTCGCCAACTCCCCCGGCCTGGCGCCAGAATGGCGATTGCTGATCATCACCGGCTTCTGCGGTGGCCTCACCACCTTCTCCACCTTCTCCGCCGAAGTCGTCGTACTGCTGCAGCAGGGGCGGCTGGCCTGGGCAATGGGTACGGTTGCCACGCACCTCGCTGGTTCGCTGTTGATGACCCTGGCCGGGCTCTGGTCGGTGCACGCGCTGATGGGCCGCTAGGCCGTCCAGCCAAGAGAAAGGCCGCGAGGCCTTCGGGAGAAAGACATGAACGGCTACCAGTTGAAGTTCTTCACCCAGCAGGACCGCAAACACGCCGGCTTGCCGCTGGCTCAATGGCTGCTGGAGGAGGCGCGCCGGCAAGGCGTACGCGGCGCCACCCTGATGACTGCGAGCGAAGGCTTCGGCAAGACCGGGCGCATTCACTACGCGCATTTCTTCGAGCTGGCCGACCAGCCGCAGGAAGTCACCATGGCAGTGAGCGAGGAAGAGTCCGGGCGCATCTTCGAAGTGATCCGTCAGGCGGGTGTGAAGCTGTTCTACGTGAAGACGCCGATCGAATTTGGTGTGACGGGCGAGGGCGACTGAAGCCGCGCCGGAGGGCTCATTCGACCTGCCGCACGGGCAATCGGCAAGTTGAATGTGAAAATTCCGTCAAAGCCGCTTAAGTTCTATTTAAGCTGGTTAGGCTAACGTGCATTGCGTTCGAGGAGAGCATATGCGCATTTTGTTGGTTGAAGACAATCGGGACATCCTGGCCAATATGGCCGACTACCTGGGCCTGAAGGGCTACACGGTGGATTGTGCCCAGGACGGCCTGTCCGGATTGCACCTCGCGGCGACATCCCATTACGACCTGATCGTACTGGACGTGATGCTGCCGGGGCTGGACGGTTTCACCCTGTGCCGCCGCCTGCGCGAAGACGCGCGCCGCGACACCCCGGTGATCATGCTTACCGCCCGCGATCAGCTGGACGACCGCCTGCAGGGCTTTCGTTCCGGCGCCGACGATTACCTGCTCAAGCCCTTCGCGCTCTCCGAGCTGGCCGCTCGCATCGAAGCGGTGCTGCGCCGCAGCCAGGGCGGCGGTCGCCGCGAGCTGCAGGTCGCCGACCTGAGCTACAACCTCGACACCCTCGAAGTGAACCGCGCCGGCAAGCCGCTCAAGCTCAACCCCATCGGCCTCAAGCTGCTGGCAGTGCTGATGCAGAAGAGCCCGCACGTGGTGCGCCGCGACGTGCTCGAGGAAGCCGTCTGGGGCGATGACTGCCCCGACAGCGACAGCCTGCGCAGCCACGTTCACCAGTTGCGTCAGGTGATCGACAAGCCTTTCGCATCCTCCCTGCTGCACACCGTGCATGGCGTCGGCTACAAGCTGGCGGAGGAAGCGCATGGAGTATAAGCAGAGCCTTTCCCGACGGATTGTCTTTGCCTTCGTACTCATGACCGCCGCCGTTGGCGGCCTGTTTTCGGTGGGAATCGTCGGCGTCGTTCATATCGTCGAAGAGCGCCTGATCTCCCGCGACCTGGGCGGCGAACTGGACCGCATCATCAATGAGGACCTGGGCAACGGCCAGGCTCCGAAACTCGATCCCGGCATGCGTTTCTTCATCAGTGATGGCGCGGGCGTCTATGCCATGCCGCCGGCGCTGCGCCGACTGGATGAAGGCTTCCACGAAGTCTTCGACGGCGAATTGTCCTTCCATGCACTGGCGCGCGACGTCGATGGTCGCCGCTTCGTCCTGCTGCAGGACCAGAGCGACTTCGAGGCGCGCGAGCAGATCCTCTACGCCGCCGTGGTCACCGGTTATGTGCTCAGCCTGGCCCTGTCCGGGGTGCTGGGCTGGCTGCTGGCGCGCAAGGTCATGGAGCCGGTGTCGCGCCTGGCGCGCCAGGTCCGCCACCGCGACCAGTTGCTGGAACTGGCGCCGCCGATGTCGCCGGACTATGCCAACGACGAGGTGGGCGAGTTGGCGGCGGCCTTCGATTACGCCATGGGACGGCTGCACGACGTGCTGACCCGGGAGAAGCTCTTTACCAGCGATGTCAGCCATGAATTGCGCACGCCGCTGATGGTGATCGCCACCAGCTGCGAACTGCTGGCCGAAGAGCCGGGGCTCACCCCGCGGTCGCGTGCTCAGTTGGCGCGGATGAACAGCGCCTGCGAGGAGATGCGTGATCTGGTGCAGACCTTCCTGATGCTGGCGCGAGCCCAGCGCAAGGATATGGCCATCGTGTCCCAGGCCGGCTTGCGGACGATCGGCGACGAGTTGGTCGCACAGTGGCGCGGGCCTATCGAAGCGAAGGGCCTGACCCTGGAATACAACGTCAGCCAGGAGATACCCGGGCAGTTTAACGCGCCTTTCCTGCGTTCGGTGATGAGCAATTTATTGCGCAATGCCATGCATTACACCGAAAGCGGCAGCATCCGCTTACAACTTGGACCGAACGGATTCTGGGTCGAAGACACCGGCGCCGGCATCCCGGAAGAACAGCGCGAGCGCGTCTTCCAGCCTTTCGTGCGCGGCCAGAACCCGCGTGGTGAGGGGCTTGGGCTGGGGTTGTCGCTGGTCAAGCGGATCTGCGCCTCCGAAGGCTGGGACGTCACGCTGCGTCCGGCCGAGCCCCATGGCTGTCGCTTCGAAGTTCGCCTAGCCGTCGTTTGACAAAAACTTCACAAGTGCATGACCCGGCTGTGACAGGCTGGTTCGTATCGTTCGCCCTGAATTCGGGAAAGGTAAATATCCGATGACTGATAAACCCGTCGACCTGGAGTTCTCCCAAAAGTACGACCGCCAGCACGCAGAGCGTTACCTGCGCAAGCACCAGGCCGGACTCTCCCGGAAACTTTCCCATTGGCGTGATGTCCAAGTCGCCCGCCAGGCACTCAAGCTGGCGGGGCAGCCCAATCTGGTTCTCGACCTGCCGTGCGGCGCCGGGCGCTTCTGGCCGATGCTGGCGGAAAAGGAGAACCGGGTGATCATCGGGGCGGACAATTCCCCCGACATGATCGCCGTGGCCTGCGCCGGTCAACCGAATGAGGTTGTAAAACGCGTCCGACCTTTGCAGACTTCCGCGTTTGCCATTGATCTGCCCGACAACGCCGTCGATAGCATCTTCTCGATGCGCCTGATGCACCATATCGGCGAAACTGAAGATCGTTTGACGATGTTGCGCGAATTTCACCGCGTAACCCGCGATTCGGTGATCCTGTCGATGTGGGTCGATGGCAACTTCAAGTCCTGGAAACGTGCTCGCGCCGAGTCGAATCGCAAGAAACACGCCTACCAGAACCGCTTCGTGATTCCCGCCAAGACCATCGAGGCGGAGTTCCGCCAGGCTGGTTTCAAGGTCCAGGATCATATTGATTTCGTCCCGCTCATCCATATGTGGCGGGTCTACATTCTGCGTAAGGAGTGATGGATGGCCGTTGATCTGGCTTCGCTGCAGCAAATTTCCGGTGAGAACGCCATCGACCGTTGGCTCCAGGTGCCCGGCAAATGGGTCGAGGAACCCAACCGTCGGCGCGGCGGCGAAAGCGGCGTGCAGCGAGTCCTGACCTCCGACGGCCGGATGCTCTATCGCAAGCAGCAGATGGGCCACATCTATCGTGACCTGCTGCATCCCTTCGGCTACCCCACTGCCATCCGCGAGCGCAATGCGCTGAAAGCCGCCGAAGCGTTGGGCGTGAAAGTGCCGACCCTGGTCTACGCCGGCTGCCGCAAGGTGGAAGGCGAATGGCAGGCCCTGCTGGTCACCGAGTCACTGGACGGTTTCAGCAGCCTGGAAGACTGCTACGCCCGTGGCGACCAGGAGCGCTGGGGCGAAGCCCTGCACCAAAGAATTCTGCAACATTACGGTAGTACCCTTGCAAAGCTTAACGCCGGCCGTTGGCAGCATGGCTGCCTCTACCTGAAGCACGTCTTCGTGAAGATGGACGGCGACAAGATCGAAGTGGCCCTGATTGACATGGAAAAAGCCCGCCAGCGCTTCAGCGCCCAGCGCGCCGCCCGTCACGATCTTCGCCAGGTAAAACGCCGCTCGTCGTGGACAGAGGCGCAATGGCAGGCCTTTGTCTATGGTTACCAAGCGGCGTTTGGCAGCGCCATCAAAGGGTTGCAGACATGAAGTTAGAAATTACGCGAGGTTTGCTCCTCATCGGCGCGCTCGGGGTGGCGACCCTGGCGGCGGCGGCCTGGCATGAGCCTGGGCCTTCGGTCATTTCCGGAAGAGGCGGCCTGGACAGCTGCCCGATGCCGCCCAACCTGCGCGCCAAGCAACAGGACATCCGTCCGGATGACGACCTGCTGCTTTTCCTGTTCGGGATGTCGCAGAGCAAAGCACGCTGATTTCTGATTCCAACTCAAAACCCTGCCTCGGCGGGGTTTTTTGTGGGCGACGGGTTTAGACTGCCGATTCAAGCCTGCAATGAGATGAGCATGAGCGACAGCGCATTTTCCCGGCGGATCGTGCAGAACCTGCTGGATACCGACTTCTACAAGCTGAGCATGATGCAGGCGGTGCTGCACAATTATCCCAACGCCGAAGTCGAGTGGGAGTTCCGCTGCCGCAACGAAGAGGACCTGCGCGATTACCTCGACCCGCTGCGCGAGCAGATCGAGCAACTGTCGGAGCTTTCCTTCGCACCGCAGGACCTGGCTTTCCTCGAGCGCATCCCCTTCTTCAAGCCCGACTTCATCCGCTTCCTCGGCCTGTTCCGCTTCAACCCCAGCTATGTGCAGCTGGGTGTGGAGAACGAGGAACTGTTCCTGCGCCTGAAAGGCCCCTGGCTGCACGTGATTCTCTTCGAGGTGCCGCTGCTGGCGATCATCAGCGAAGTGCGCAATCGCCAGCGCCATCCGGGTACGACGCTGACGATGGTCCGCGAGCGCCTGCAGGAGAAGTTCGACTGGCTGCGCAAGGAGGCCAGCGCCGAAGAGCTGGCTGGCTTCAAGATGGCCGACTTCGGCACCCGTCGGCGCTTCTCCTATCCGGTGCAGGAAGCCGTAGTACGCGATCTGCGCGACGGCTTCCCCGGCCATTTCGTCGGCACCAGCAACGTTCACCTGGCGCGCGAACTGGGTGTGAAACCGCTGGGCACCATGGCTCACGAGTGGTTGATGGCGCATCAGCAACTCGGCCCGCGGCTGATCGACAGCCAGGCCGCCGCGCTGGATGCCTGGGTTCGCGAGTATCGCGGGCAGTTGGGCATCGCGCTGACCGATTGCATCACCATGGAAGCCTTCCTGGCGGACTTCGACCTGTACTTCGCCAAGCTCTTCGACGGCCTGCGCCACGACTCGGGCGACCCGCTGGAGTGGGCGGAAAAGGCCATCCGGCATTACGAACACCTGGGCATCGACCCGCTGACCAAGACCCTGGTGTTCTCCGACGGCCTCAACCTGCCGCGTGCGCTGGAAATCTACCGGGCGCTGCGCGAGCGCATCGATATCAGCTTCGGCATTGGCACCCATTTCACCTGCGATGTGCCGGGTGTGCAGCCGATGAACATCGTGCTGAAGATGACTGCCTGCAACGGCCACCCGGTGGCGAAGATCTCCGATGCGCCGGGCAAGACCCAGTGCAAGGACGAGAACTTCCTGCACTACCTCAAGCACGTCTTCAAAGTACCGGGGTAGCCGATTGCGCGGCGCGCCGGGACGCGCCACTCTTGCTCAAGCAGTCAACGCGACAGGCCCTCTGGCGCGACAGGTCCACTGAAGGGGAACAACGGATGTCAGCCACCAACGAACTCATCATTGGCGCCGGGCCCGACGGGCAGCCGGTCGGCCAGTCCTGGAAACTCGCCAACCGCCACGGCCTGATCGCCGGCGCCACCGGCACCGGCAAGACAGTGACGCTGCAGCACCTCGCCGAATCCTTCAGCGACGCCGGCATCGCGGTATTCGCCGCTGACATCAAGGGTGACCTGTGCGGCATCGCCGCCGCGGGCAACCCACAGGGCAAGGTGGCCGAGCGCATCGCCAGCATGCCCTGGCTGAACCACAAGCCCCAGGCCTACCCGGTGAGCATCTGGGATGTGGCCGGGAAGACCGGTCATCCGCTGCGCACCACGCTGTCGGAGATGGGCCCGTTGCTGCTGGCCAACCTGCTGGAGCTGACCGAGAGCCAGCAGGCGGCGCTGTTCGCCGCGTTCAAGGTGGCCGACCGCGAAGGCCTGCTGCTGCTCGACCTGAAAGACCTCAAGGCGCTGCTCAACCACTTCAAGGAAAACCCGGACATCCTCGGCGAGGACCGCGCATTGTTCACCGGCGCCTCGTCCCAGGCGTTGCTGCGGCGCCTGGCGCTGCTGGAACAGCAGGGCGCCGAGGACTTCTTCGGCGAGCCGGCGCTGCAACTGGAGGACCTGCTGCGTCCCGAGCCTGACGGCCGTGGCCGCATCCACCTGCTGGACGCCAGCAAGCTGGTGCATGACGCACCCAAGGTCTATGCCACCTTCCTGCTCTGGCTGCTGGCCGAACTGTTCGAGCAATTGCCCGAGCGCGGCGACGCGGACAAGCCCATCCTCGCGCTGTTCTTCGACGAGGCGCATCTGCTGTTCAACGGCACGCCAAAGGCCCTGCAGGATCGCCTGGAGCAGGTAGTGCGGCTGATCCGCTCCAAGGGCGTGGGCGTCTACTTCGTTACCCAGTCGCCCGGCGACCTGCCGGACGACGTGCTGGCGCAACTGGGCCTGCGCATCCAGCACGGCCTGCGCGCGTTCACCGCCAAGGAACAGAAATCCCTGCGCGCGGTGGCCGATGGCTTCCGGCCCAACCCGGCGTTCGACACCCTGAAGGTGCTCACCGAATTGGGTATCGGCGAAGCGTTGGTAGGCACCCTGGAAGAGAAGGGCACGCCCGCGATGGTCCAGCGCGTGGCCGTGGCGCCGCCGCAGTCGCGTATCGGCCCGCTGACCGACGCCGAGCGCGCCGACGTCATCCGCCGTTCGCCGCTGGCCGGTCACTACGACCAGCCGATCGACCGCGAATCCGCCTACGAGAAACTGACCGGCCGCGCCGACAACAAGATGGCGCCGACCCAGGAGAAGGAAGAGAAGGGCGGCGGCACCGACTTTGGCGGGATGGCCGGCGAGATACTGGGTTCGCTGGCCAGTCAGGTGAGCAAGACGGTGGTGCGCCAGGCGGCTAACCAGATCGGTCGGCAACTGGTGCGCGGGTTGATGGGCGCGTTGCTGGGCGGTAGCAAGCGACGCTAAGACCGTAGGGCGGATAACGCGCCAGCGTTATCCGCCGTCGTGGTATGGCGGATAACCCGTTCCGGGTTATGCGCCCTACGTATTGATGGGCGGCAGCAAGCGATGCTGAGGTCTTCCCTGTAGGAGCCGGCCATGCCCGCGATCGCGAGCATGGCTCGCTCCTACAGGTGTACCCAATGAAAAAGGCGCCCGCAGGCGCCTTTTTCAATGCAGCGAAGATCAGATGCGGAAGCTGTCCACCAGGTGACGCAGGCGGCCAGCCTGGTTCTCCAGGTCGGCACAGGCGCGCAGGGTGGCCTGGAGGTTTTCCACGCCTTCCTGGTTCAGCGTGTTGATCTCGGTGATGTCCATGTTCAGTGAGTCGACCACGGCGGTCTGTTCCTCGGTGGCGGTGGCCACCGACTGGTTCATCGAGTCGATCTCGCCGATGCGGTGGGTCACGCTGGCCAGACGCTCGCCGGCGCGGTTGGCGATCTCCACGCTTTCCAGGCTGTAGCGCTGGCTCTCGGTCATGGTGTCCACGGCTTCGCGGGCGCCAATCTGCAGTTCCTCGATCATCTTCTGGATCTGCTGCGCCGATTCCTGGGCGCGGTGGGCGAGGTTGCGTACCTCGTCCGCCACTACGGCGAAGCCCCGACCGGCTTCACCGGCGCGGGCGGCTTCGATGGCGGCGTTCAGGGCCAGCAGGTTGGTCTGCTCGGAGATGCCCTTGATCACTTCCAGAATCTGCCCGATGTTCACCGTGCGGCTGTTCAGTGCTTCGATGTTGGCGCAGGCCGAGCTGATCTTGTCGGACAGCAGGTTCATCGCGCTGATGGTCTGCTCGACCACCTGACGCCCGTCACCGGCCTGGTGCGAGGCATCGGTGGCGTGGTGCGAGGCATCGGCGGCGTTGCGGGCGATTTCCTGGGCGGCGGCGCCCAGTTCATTGATCGCAGCCGCGACGCTGTTGGTGCGGTTGGATTGCTCGTCGGAATTGCTCATGGACGAGTTGGAGGCGTTCACCACCAGTTGCGAAACGTCGTGCAGCTGGCGCGCGGTGGAGGCCACCTCGCGGATGGACTCGTGGATACGTTCGACGAAGCGGTTGAAGGCATTGCCCAGCACGCCGAACTCGTCGTTGCTGGCGACCTTCAGGCGCTTGGTCAGGTCGCCTTCGCCCTGGGCGATGTCTTCCATCGCGCGGCCCATGGTGGTCAGCGGCTGCATCAGCACGCGGATCAGCATGCCCAGCAGGAGCAGGATGGCGACAATGGCAATCGCGGCGGCGACTATGGCCGAGGCGCGGAACTTGCTCAGCATGGCGTAGGCGGCGTCCTTGTCGATGGACAGGCCGATGTACCAGTTCACCGACGGCAGGCCCTTCACCTGGGTGAAGCTGAGGATGCGCTGGTGGCCGTTGAGTTCGGCCTCGCTGAAGCCGCTGCCGATCTTCGGCGTGTTCTGCGGGTAGACATCCGCCAGCGTCTTCATGATCTGGTTCTTGTCCGGGTGCACGAGGATCTTGCCGTCGCCGCTGACCAGGAAGGCGTAGCCCATGCCGCTGAAGTCCAGCGAGTTGATGATCTCCACCAGGGTCTGCAGGCCGAGGTCGCCGCCGACCACGCCGAGGGTCTTGCCGCCGGCGCGCGCGGGGGTGGCGACGGTCATGATCAGTTGCTGGGTGGCCGCGTCGATGTAGGGCTCGGTCAGCGTGGTGCCGCCGGCCGCGACGGCATCCTTGTACCAGGGGCGGGTGCGCGGGTCGTAACCGTCTGGCATGGCGCTGTTGGGGCGCATGGTGAAGGTGCCGTCTTCCTGGCCCAGGTAGGTGAAGTTGAAGGTCTTGCGCAGGGTGTCCTGCTCCAGCAGGCCGCTCAGGTGCTCGGGCGAACTGTCGCGGGCGAGGGTCTGGGCGGTGCTTTCGATCAGCAGCAGGCGGCCGCTCAGCCAGTTCTGGATGTTGCTGGCGCTGACGTCGCCCATCTCCCGCAGGTAATCCTCGAGGTCCTCGCGGATCGCATTGCGCTGCAGGTAGTCGTTGTAGAGGGTGAAGAGGGCGAATGCCGAGAAAACAACAAGAGAAGCGGCCAGGAGGATCTTATGGCTGAATTTCAGGCTCTTGATCATGCTGCGTCGAGTCCGGAGGTAGTGGGATGCCTGAACGGCGTTGGTCCGGGCGACAGATCCGGTGTCGCCGCAGAACGTCCGTCCCTGTGGTGTGAAACGGACGGCGCCGGCGCGGCGGATAGCCGTGCGGGCGTGGCCGGAAGTCCCTTGTGCCGGCGGTGACGACAGGCCCGGTTTGTTGGTGGGTATAAAAGGCCTTCACCCTTGATTTCGGCGTGCCCGAGGGAAGCTTGAAAGCGTCGGACGAACGGTAGGGATGGCTCTGTGGCGGGTGTTTCAGAGGTGATACAGGATCGGCGTTTACCTGTAGGAGCGGGCCATGCCCGCGATCGCGCGCATGGCGCGCTCCTACAGGTTGATGACGAGCTGGCGCCCAATGAAAAAGGCGCCCGAAGGCGCCTTTTCACTATTGCCGCGATCAGATGCGGAAGCTGTCCACCAGGTGGCGCAGGCGGCCGGCCTGGTTCTCCAGGTCGGCACAGGCACGCAGGGTGGCTTGCAGGTTTTCCACGCCTTCCTGGTTCAGCGTGTTGATCTCGGTGATGTCCATGTTCAGCGAGTCGACCACGGCGGTCTGTTCCTCGGTGGCGGTGGCCACCGACTGGTTCATCGAGTCGATCTCGCCGATGCGGTGGGTCACGCTGGCCAGGCGCTCGCCAGCGCGGTTGGCGATTTCCACGCTCTCCAGGCTGTAGCGCTGACTCTCGGTCATGGTGTCCACGGCTTCGCGGGCGCCGACCTGCAGTTCCTCGATCATCTTCTGGATTTCCTGCGCGGACTCCTGGGCGCGGTGGGCAAGGTTGCGCACCTCGTCCGCGACCACGGCGAAGCCACGGCCAGCTTCCCCGGCGCGGGCGGCTTCGATGGCGGCGTTCAGGGCCAGCAGGTTGGTCTGTTCGGAGATGCCCTTGATGACCTCCAGAATCTGGCCGATGTTTACCGTGCGGCTGTTCAGCGACTCGATGTTGGCGCAGGCGGAGCTGATCTTGTCGGAGAGCAGGTTCATCGCGCTGATGGTCTGCTCGACCACCTGGCGACCATCTCCAGCCTGATGCGAAGCGTCGGTGGCGTGGTGCGAGGCATCGGCGGCGTTGCGGGCGATTTCCTGGGCGGCAGCGCCCAGTTCATTGATCGCCGCGGCCACGCTGTTGGTGCGATTGGCCTGTTCGTCGGAGTTGCTCATGGACGAGTTGGAGGCGTTCACCACCAGCTGCGAGACGTCATGCAGGCTGCGCGCGGTGGAGGCCACTTCGCGGATGGATTCGTGGATACGCTCGACGAAGCGGTTGAAGGCGTTGGCCAGTACGCCGAATTCGTCGTTGCTGGCGACCTTAAGGCGCTTGGTCAGGTCGCCTTCGCCCTGAGCGATGTCCTGCATGGCGCGGCCCATGTCGGTCAGCGGCGCCATCAGCACGCGGATCAGCATGCCCAGCAGGAACAGGATGGCGACGATGGCGATGACGGTGGCGACGATGGCGGTGTTGCGGAAGTCGCTGAGCATCGCATAGGCGGAGTCCTTGTTGAGCACCAGCGCGACGTACCAGGTCACGCCCGGCAGGCCCTTCACCGGCGTCATGGAGACCAGTTGGTCCTCGCCATTGATGCTGACTTCCTGCACGCCCGGCTGCACCTTGGGTGCGCCCTGCTGGTAGACCTCGCCGAGGCTCTTGAAGATCAGGCTGCTGTCCGGGTGCAGGAGGATCTTGCCGGCATCGCTGACCAGGAAGGCATAGCCGTCGCCGTCGAACTTCAGCGAGTTGATGATCGCGGTGATGGTTTCCAGCTTCATGTCGCCGGCGGCCACGCCGACCAGTTGGCCATTGCGCATGACCGGCATCGACATGGCGAGGATCTGCTCGTTGGTGCCGGCGTCGAGGAAGGGTTCGGTGACGATCAGCCGGCCGGCGGCCACGGCGTCCTTGTACCAGCCACGGGTGCGCGGGTCGTAGCCGTCGGGCATCGGCGCGTAGGGGCGCATGGTGAACACGCCGCTGGCGGCTTCACCGAGGTAGACCGATTCGAAGTTCTTCTGGAACACCTGCTGCTCCAGTACGTGCTGGATGCGCTCGGGCGTCGGCTCGCCGTCGGCCAGTTGCGCAGCTTCCGCTTCCACCAGCTGGATGCGACCTTCCAGCCAGCTCTGGATATTGCTGGCGGTCAGGCTGCCGACCTCGGAGAGGTAGGATTCGGTGTCGGAGTGGATGGCCTCGCGCTGGCGCAGATCGTTGAAGAAGATGAAACAGGCGAAGGCGAAGGTGACTACGAGGGAGGCCGCCAGGAGAATCTTCCTGGAGAAGGACAGCGAACGAAGCATCGGTAAAGCATCCTGCTGTAAAACGGGTTTGAGCAGGCTGTATCGGCAGGGCTGGCTGGAACTTTAGAAAAACTTTTCGCAGGCACAAGAACAAGTTCCCGTGCAAGTGCACGGGAACTTTGAATTAGATAGAACGGAATTGGCTGGAGCGCGGCTATCTTTTATTTCGCTTTCGCAACTTCTGTCTGGATAGTGGTCATGATCGCACCCAGATCGGTTCCGATCAGGGCTGCACCGGTGATAACCACCACCGAGATCAGGCCCGCAATTACCGCATACTCGATCGCTGTTGCCCCTTCCTTGTCGGCCGCGAATGCCTTGGCCATGCAGAACAGTTTCAGGGACAGGTTTTTTATTTTCAGGTCCATCGCGGGTGCTCCCTCGAATACCACCGGGGCGGCGCCCCGACTTCATCGTCAGGCTAGGCGTCGTATGGCTGAATGCAATTGTTCAAATAGCGCTAATACCAAAGTTATAACCCTCTCGGCATATAAATAATTGCAGATCGTAAATTTAACCGGCGTGGTTGACGCTCTAAACACAGCTACTAGATTCAGCCATGGCACAACTAAAAACTGATTATGAGGAATGGTTCTTATCGAACTTCCTCGCCTGGCCGAAACAACAATAAAGGTCTGAAGGACAAACCCCGGTGCTGCCGGTAACGGACTTCATACGACAAGGCCGCGGACCCTCCGGTCCGCTTTTCCGAGATTGCCCAAGGATGTGGTCATGAATAGCAAGGTGCTGATGGTTTTCGCCGGGCTGTTGCTGGTGTGCGCCGGTGTGGTGGGGTATCTCGGACTCAAGGTCGGCAAGCCGGCCGCGCCGGTTGCCGGTGTGGTGCAGGAGGTCGCGCCGGCGGCAATGGCCGAAGCCGACAAGCTGCAGCGCACCGCTGTGGTGGTGGCCGCCCGTGACCTGCCGCCCCTGGCAGTGATCGGCAAGGACGATGTCAGCGTGGAAATGCTGCGCACCGCTCCCGCCGGCAGCTTTCCCAAGCCCGAAGCCGTGATCGGCCAGCGCGTCTGGGTCGCCGTTCCTGCGGGCAATATCCTCACCTCCGCCGTGACCGAGCCAGGCGGCCCATTGGCCCGCACCATCCGGCCGGACGAGCGCGCCATGGCGATTGCCGTGGACGAGGTCATCGGTGGCGGCGGCTTCGTGCTCCCCGGCGACTACGTCGACGTCATGCTCTTCGTCCAGGACCAGCAGAGCACCGAGCGCAGCCTCAGCGCCCAGGTGGTGCTGCCCGGTGTGCGGGTGCTGACCTACGGCGAGCAGATCGCCGTTTCCACCGACGGCCAGGCGCGCAACGCCGGCGACCCCAAGGACAAGACACCCAAACCGCCGCGCACTGCCGTGCTGGCAGTGCCCGCCGAAGCCGCATCACGCCTGATGCTCGCCAGCCAGGCCGGTTCCCTGCGCCTGGCGGTGCGCAGCAAGGACGAGAACCTCTACGAGAAGGAGCAGCAGGGCCGCTATATCCAGGCCTCGCTCGGCTCCGCCGTCAGCCAGCCGATCACCCTCGAACAACTCATCGGCAAGCCGCGCCAGGCGCCGGCCCCCGCCGTGCGCCAGGTCTCCGCCCCGCAGGTCGATGCCGGCGTGGTGGTCTACCGAGGCACCACCGTTACCCGTGAAGCACATTGAGCAAGGAGTGCATCGATGTCCAAGCGCTTCATCCTTCCCCTGGTCGCCATGCTGGCTTGCGCCGTTCACTCCGCGGCGCAGGCCGTACCGAGCGCGTGCGCAGGCTTTGCTGACCAGCAACTGAATCTCGATGTCGAGCAGGGCGCCCAGCGTGACCAACAGCTGCCGGTGCCGATCAAGCGCCTGGCCATCGGCGACCCGAACATCGCCGACGTACAAGTGCTCGACAAGCGCGACTTCCTCGTCACCGGCAAGGCCGAAGGCCTGACCAGCCTGCTGATCTGGACCGCCTGCAGTGACCAGCCGATGCGCACCGTCGTGCACGTTGGTGCGCGTGCGGTGGGCGATGTGGCCGGGGCTATCGGCGCCAGCGCCGGCAGCCTGCCCAACCAGGTGCAGACCGATATCCGCTTCGTCGAAGTCAGCCGCAGCAAGCTCAAGCAGGCGAGCACGTCACTGGTGCGGCGCGGTTCCAACTTCTTTGGTATCGGTTCGCCGGGAAGCGCTGGCGGTATATCCGGAAACATATCCGACGTCCTTCAAAACGGTGCGCGCGATCTCGTCAACGGAACCGGGGGTGGTATCGAATCCACGCTCAATAGCGGCTTCAACATCATCTGGGGCGGTGGCAGCAGCAAGTGGCTGGGCTTCATCAACGCCCTGGAAGGCAGCGGTTTCGCCTAC
Organism: Pseudomonas sp. LABIM340; assembly: GCF_040017195.2. NCBI lineage: Bacteria > Pseudomonadati > Pseudomonadota > Gammaproteobacteria > Pseudomonadales > Pseudomonadaceae > Pseudomonas > Pseudomonas sp. LABIM340. Next base: position 1,255,219 of record NZ_CM200227.1, read on the forward strand.
ACCCTGGCGCGCCCCAGCCTGGTGGCTACCAGCGGGCAGACGGCCTCGTTCCTGGCCGGTGGCGAGTTCCCGATTCCGGTGCCCAATGGCGATAACAACAACATCACCATCGAGTACAAGGAGTTCGGCGTGCGCCTGACCCTGACCCCGACGGTGATGAACGACAAGCGCATCGCCCTGAAGGTCGCCCCGGAGGTCAGCGAACTGGACTTCTCCAGCGGCATCCGCACCAACGACATCGCCGTGCCCGCGCTGACCGTGCGGCGCACCGACACCAGCGTGATGCTGGCCGACGGCGAGAGCTTCGTGATCAGCGGGCTGATCAGCAGCAGCACCATCAGCAACATCGACAAGTTCCCCTTCCTCGGCAGCATCCCGGTGATCGGCGCACTGTTCCGATCTTCGAACCTGGATAAGGACGACCGTGAACTGCTGATGATCGTCACCCCGCACCTGGTACAGCCGCTGGCCGTCAATGCCGCGCTGCCCAAGCTTCCTGGCGAAGGACTGCGCGACTACGACCCGAGCTTCGGCGAGTTCTACTTCTTAGAGGACGGGCGCTTCGACAAGCGCAAGGCCAGCAGCGGGATGTCGCACTGATGGATACCTACGAAGCGCTGACCCGCCAGAGAGCGGGAGGCAAGGCAAAGCAAGGGAGCACGGGCATGAGTCAGACTTTCGTGGCGCTGGTCCAGCATCCCGGCGAGCAGGAGTGGCTGCAGAGCAGCCTGGCCGGCTGCGGGCAGGTGGTGCTGGCCAATAGCGGGACCCTGGAAGAACTGCTGTCGCTGCTGGATGTCACTGGCGCGACGGTGCTGTTCACCAGCCTGAACAAGGCCAACTTGGTCTCCCAGGGCTCGCTGATCGAGGGGCTGGTCTCAGCGCGGCCGCTGCTCTCGGTCGTCGCCGTCGGCGATGGCCTGGACAACCAGCTGGTGCTGGCCGCCATGCGCGCGGGAGCCCGGGATTTCGTCACCTACGGCGCCCGGGCCAGCGAACTGAGCGGGTTGGTCCGCCGTCTCGGCGGGCGCCTGCCCACGGTGCCGGTGAGCGCCACCCAGCAGGGTGAACTGATCAGCCTGATCAGCGCCCGGCCCGACGCCGACGGAGCCTTCGTCGCCCTGCACCTGGCCCTGGCGCTGCAACGCCAGGCGGACCACCGGGTGCTGCTGGTGGACATCGGCCAACCCACCGGCGAGGCGTTGGCGATCCTTGGCATGGAGCCTTCATTCACCTTCGCCGATGCGCTGCGCAACCTGCGCCGCCTGGACCAGACCCTGATCGACAGCGCCTTTGCCCGCCACGAATCCGGCCTGCGCGTGCTCAGCCTGTCGGACGAACCCGGCGTGCTGGAGCGCATCACCACTGCCGAGCTGTATCTGTTGCTGGGCAACCTGCGCAGCGCCTTCAGCCATATCCTGATCAACCTTACAGGCGTTGCCGAAGGCGAACTCAGCGGCCAACTGCTGATGCAGGCCAGCCGCGTGCTGTGGCTGGTGGACCAGAGCGTGCCGTCCTGCAAGAAGGGGCTGGAACGCCTGCGCCGCCTGCGCGAGCGCACGCCTGCGCTGCCGCGTATCGAGCTGCTGATCGAGCGTTACTGGGCCTCGGTGCCACCGGATGCGCCGGCGCTGGGCAAGATGTTCGGCCTGGAACTGTTCGGCGTGCTGCCGGCCTCGCCTGAAGCCCGCCTGCGTGCCAAGAACGTCGGCCAGAGCCTGTTCGACCTGGCTCCGCGTGACCCGCTGACGGTGAAGCTGCGCGACCTGGCCGAGGCGCTGGGTGCGGGTGTGGCCGAGAGGCGCGGGCTGTTCAGCTGGATCGGCCGGGCGAAGGCCGCGCGCTCATGAGCCAGCACTACGGCGGCGGTCACGGCCGCCACGACCAGGACCTGCAGACGCTGAAGATGCGCCTGCACCGCTACATCATCGACGAGATCGACGAAGACGGCATGAACCTGCTGGAGGGCGCGCGGCCGGCGGTGGCGCAGTACGTCTCCGAGAAGGTCTGCGAGTATGCCTCGCGCCGCCAGCTGGCGATCTCCCGCTACGAACTGGACCGCCTCGCCGAGGAGGTGGTGGACGAACTCACCGGGTTTGGCCCGCTGGAAATCCTCCTGCGCGATCCGGGCATCTCGGAAATCCTGGTCAACGGCCCGGACCGGGTGTTCATCGAGCACGAAGGCCGGCTGTACCAGAGCGACCTGCGCTTCATCGACGACCACCATGTGCAGCGGGTGATCCAGCGCATCCTCGCGCCGCTGGGGCGGCGCCTGGACGAGTCCAGCCCGATGGTGGACGCGCGCCTGCCCGACGGCAGCCGGGTCAACGCGATCATCCCGCCGGTGGCGCTGGACGGGCCTTGCCTGTCGATCCGCAAGTTCAGCAAGGAGCTGCTCAAGAGCGCCGACCTGCTGGCCTACCAGAGCGTCGACGAAGCCATGCTGGCGTTCCTCCGTCAGGCGGTGGCGAGCCGCTGCAACATCCTCATCAGCGGTGGCACCGGGACCGGCAAGACCACGCTGCTCAACGTCATGAGCAGCTTCATCGACGAGCGCGAACGCATCGTCACCATCGAGGACACCGCCGAGCTGCAACTGGGCCACGACCATGTGGTGCGCCTGGAGACCCGCCCGCCGAACGCCGAAGGCTTCGGTGAAGTGACCGCCCGCGACCTGATCCGCAACGCCCTGCGCATGCGCCCGGACCGCATCATCCTCGGCGAGATCCGCGGCGTCGAAGTACTCGACGTTCTGCAGGCGATGAACACCGGCCACGATGGCTCGATGAGCACCGTACACGCCAACTCGGCGATGGATTCGCTGCTGCGCCTGGAGATGCTGGTGGGGCTCACCGGCCAGCGCGTGCCGGAGCAGACCCTGCGGCAGATGCTCTGCTCGGCGCTGGACATCATCGTGCAGATCACCCGCCTGTCCAACGGCCGCCGCTGCGTCAGCGAGATCCTCGAAGTGCTGGAGGTACGTGACGGCGTCTACGTCACCAACTCGCTGTTCAGCCTCGACCGGCGCGGCACCGGGCAATTCGTCCGCACGGCCCAGCCGAGCGGCATCAAGTTTCGCCAGGTGCTGCTGTGAACGGCGCCCTCTGGCTGGTCGTGGGCAGCCTGGCGCTGGCGGCGCTGGGCATGGGGCTGGCAGGCATGAGCTGGCGCGCGCGGCACCATGAACTGGTGATGCGCCGCCTGAGCGGAGAGAGCGTGGTGGCCGGAGGAGGGCGCGCCCGCAGCAGCCACTGGCTGGCGCGGCGCATGCGGCGTGCCGGCATCTCCGACATGCGCGGCTGGGTGCTGGGTGCCGTGGTGGTTTGCATCGTACTGGGGCTGTTCGGACAGCGCCTGGCCGGTCCGGTGGGCGCGCTCTGCGGCGTCGGGGTGGGTGTGCTCGGCTTCCATGCACTGCTCAATCTGCTGTACCGGCGTCGCCTGCAGAAGATGATCCGGCAGATGCCCAACTTCCTCGACCAGGTGGTGCGCAGCCTGCACTCGGGACGAACCCTGGGGGATGCCATCACCCAGGCGGTGAACGCCGCCGACGACCCGCTGCGGGAAATCTTCTCGCTGGTGAACAACCATGTGCTGCTGGGTATCAGCCTGCCTGAGGCGCTGCAGGAGGTGGCGGAGCTCTACGACGTGGAGGAGCTGCACGTGCTCTCCCTCGGCGTGGCGGTGAACCACCGTTACGGCGGCAACACCACTGACCTGCTGGAGAACATCATCAAGGTCATCCACGAGCGGGAGAAGCTCGGCCGCCAGCTGCGCGCGATGACCGGTGAAACCCGCATGAGCGCCCTGGTGCTGGCGCTGCTGCCGGTGAGCCTGGGCGGCTACATCCTGTTCAGCAATCCGGGCTACCTGATGAACATGTGGCAAGACCATGGCGGCCGCCTGATGCTGCTGACTTCCCTGGGGTTGCAGGTGCTGGGGTGCTACACGCTCTGGCGCATGCTCAAGAGCATCTGAGGAGGCCGGCATGCCCCTGATGTACGGATTGATGGTGGTGATCCTGGCCCTGGCGGCGATCCTCCTGCTGCTCTCGCAGAGCCGCACGGCCGGTCGCGAACAGCGCCTGATCGAGCAGCGCCTGGGCGGCGATGCAACGCCGCACGGAGCTGGCCAGCGCATGGCGCGGGCGTTCGACCGGATGAGCGACAGCGGCCTGGGGCGACGCCTGCAGCTGCGCGATGAGGAAGTCCGGCTGCTGCTCAACCAGGCCGGCTGGTCCGGCAGTACGCCGCGGCGTATCTACCTGATGTCGATATTCCTGGTTCCCCTGCTGTTCGTGGCCATCGTACTGGTGGTCCTTGCCACGCCGGGGCACGCCCATACCTCGCCGCTGCTGCCATTGTCCTTCGCCGCCGGGGTCGGCTTCCTGCTGCCCAAGCGGGTGCTGGCCTACTTCGCCAGCAAGCGCCGGCAGCGCCTGGCAGACGAGGTGATCCTGTTCATCCAGCTGATCCGCATCCTCTTCGACTCCGGCCTCACGGTGGAGCAGAGCCTGCGAGTGGTCAGCCGGGAAGGGCGGAGCATCGTGCCGGTGCTGGTGGAAGAACTGGATGGCGTCCTGGCCCATGCCGAAAGCGGCCTGGACCTGGCGGATGAGCTGGAACTGCTGAGCAAGCGCCTGGCGGTGGGGGAACTGAGCGACTGCTGCAACGTACTGCGCCAGATGCTGCGCCAGGGCGGCAGTGCTCGCGGATCGCTGCTGACGCTCAAGCAATTGTTCGAGGATCGCCGCCTGACCGGCCTGCAGGAAAAGGTCAGCAAGATGTCGGCGAAGATGAGCCTGGTGATGATGACGCTGCTGTTCCCGGCGCTGCTGATCATCCTCGCCGGGCCCGGCTTCCTCGCGATCACCAAGGCCCTGGGGAGAATGGGATGAGAAACGCGTGCTTGATCGGCCTGCTGGGCCTGACCCTCGGCGGCTGCGCCAACTTCGACACCCTCGGCGGGCCGAGCGTCGGGCAGAACTGCGACGAGAAGCTCGGCCAGGCGGTGGAACTGCAGCTCAATCTCGCCCGCGAGATGCTCGACAACGGCCGTGCCCACGCCGCCCTGGCCAACCTCGAAACCCTGCCGCCGAACTCGCTGGAAGTCCGCGAAAGCAAGGCGCTGGCTCTGCGCCGCATCGGTGATCCCAAGGCACGCATCATCTACGAAGGGTTGCTGGGCACCTGCAAGGCCGCCGAGGCCCACCATGGTCTGGGGCAGATTGCCATGCGCGGCGGCAATACGGTGGAAGCCGAGCGCGAGCTGCGTGAAGCGGCGCGTTTGCAGCCCACCGACAGCGCGCTGCGCAACGATCTGGGTTACGTCCTGCTGCGGCGCGGCGAGCTGGAGAAGGCGCGCTTCGAGTTCATCACCGCCATGGAGCTGAACGAGCACGACAAGCTGCCGGCCACCAACCTGCTCAGCGTCATGTTCATCCAGGGCGAGAGCAGCGAGGCCAGCCGGTTGATCCAGAGCGTCGGGCTGTCTGCCGAGCAGGTCCGCGCGGCCCAGGACCAGGCGAAGGACCTGCGTCCGATAAGCCCCGCCAGCCCGGGCAGCCAGCCGGCGGTGCGGGCCGAAAGCGTGAGTTACGTGGACGAGCCGGTGGAAGACGCACACCCGGCTCAGATCGTGTCGACTCCGGCGGTGGCGCGCGACGCCAAGCTGCTGGTCAAGGCCCGCTGAGGTGGGCAGGGAGGGAAGGATGAAGACATGGATTCTGGCCGGCGCACTGCTGGCGACGCCGATGCTGGCCCAGGCGGTGGGGACCACCCACACCGAAGCCGGCACCACCGCTCGTGACCAGCAGGAAGTGCTGACCTGGCTGGACCTGCAGAGCAGTGGCAAGGCCGCTTCGGCCCACCGGCAGAGCGCCACACCGGCCGAGCGAGACCGCGCCTACCAGCGCTACCTGAAGAGCTATACCCACGAGATTCCCGAGTACCTGCTCGACGACAACAACGGCTTCAGCACCGACAAGAACTGATCCCTTCCGGAGGCTGCCATGGGACGTGAACGGCAGCGAGGCGCAATCGGCGTCATGGCGGCGGGAACGCTGCTGCTGGCGCTGATCTGCCTGGCCCTGGTGATCGACACCGGGCGCCTGTACTTCGAACAACGCAAGCTGCAGCGTGTGGCGGACATGGCGGCGCTGGAAGCCGCCACCCAGGGTGGCATGTGCGGCTCGCAGCTGGCCGCTGACATCCAGGGCTATGTCACCGCCAGTGCGGCGAAGAACGGCTTCGTGCCCGGGACCGGCGACACGCTGGTCGGGACACTGGGCAGTGTCAGTTTTTCTGCCGGTTACGGCAGTGCCGATTCCCAGCGGGTTTTCAGCGCGGGCGGCAACCTGGCAGATTCCGTGCGCGTGCAGGCCACCCACAGCGTACCCTCCAGCTTGGTACTCAACGTCGCCAGCCTGTTCAGCGGTGCGTCGAGCACTACGGTGATCAGTGCCCAGGCCGTGGCACGGCGCTCGGCGATGGCGGGAATCTCCGCGGGTAGCGGTGTGTTGAGCCTGGACTCGAGCAACTCGCCGTTGCTCAATGCCCTGCTCGGCGGGCTGCTGGGCACCAACCTCAACCTGGACGTGGTGACCTACCAGGGCATCGCCGGGGCCAACGTCTCGCTGCTCGCCCTGAGCCAGCAGCTCAAGGCCGCCGGGGTGAACCTCGAACTGGGCAAGATCGACAGCCTGCTGGGCGCGAACGTCACCGCTGCACAGTTGCTCCAGGCCATGGTCAACGCGGCGGACTCCTCACAGCTTGTCGGGGTGAACACGGCGCTGCTGCGCACGGCGCTGGCCACCATCAACGTGCCGACGGCGCAACTGACCCTGGGGCAGATTCTCAGCGTGGTGGCGCCGGACAGCGTGCGCGATACGGCGCTCAGTGCCGGGGTCAATATGCTTGACCTGCTGATGGCGACGGCGCTGGTGGCGAACAAGAACAACGCAGTGAACCTCGATCTGAAGGGAAAGAGCATCGCTGGAGTTGTGCCGACCGTGAAGTTATGGGTCATCTCCCCGCCGACCATCGCCTATGGGTATCCGGGCAAGGACGGCGCCGGAAACTGGCGAACAGTGGCGAAGAACGCTCAAGTGCAATTGGAGGTGGGGGCCAACGCCAACCTGCTTGGGTTGAATCTGGTGAGGCTGGCGCTGAGCCTCAAGGTGGGTGTGGCGGAGGGTTATGCCGCGCTGGACACAATTCAGTGTGGAGGCGTGGGCAAACCCGTCACGGTCAATGTGAAGGCGCGGCCGGGCGTAGCGAGCGCCAGTCTCGATGCCAATGTCAGTCTGCTCTCCGGCGCCAATGGCAGTCTGGTTGGGGTGACCATCACCAACACCGGTACGGGAGCTACAGGTAGCAGCACGTCGACGTCTACCCAATTCGCCATTCCAGGAGAGCAATCCCTCAGCTTCCTGGTCAGCAGCCCTGCCGATCTGCCCAGCGCGGTAAAAAGAGTACAGAGCCCATTGGGATCATCGCTGGGGACGGGGCTGACCAGTCTGGCGAATTCCCTGACCATCAAGGTTGAGCCAGGCGGTAACTGCAACAACATCCTCAGTTGGCTGCTGTGTACATTGAGCAGTCTGGTGAGTTCGATTGCGCAGCTTGCTCTCGATCTCACAGGTGCGGTGGGTGCACTGGTCACCGCGCTCGGCCAGCAACTGATTGACCCATTGCTGGCCTTGTTGGGCATCCAGACCGGCATCCTCGACGTGCGCCTGATCGACCTCCAGACCGGCGGCGCGGAGCTGCTGATCTGAAGATCGTCAGAGGGCGAGGCGGACTCAGTGCACCGCGCTGCTCTGCGAGGCGCTGGGGGAGATGGCGAGGGCGAGCTGGGTGCGGTTGTGCATGTGCATCAGCCGCAGCACCTGGGAGACATAGAGCTTCACGGTGTTCTCGGTGATCCCCAGATCGTAGGCGATCTGGTAGTTGGTCAGCCCCTTGCTCACCAGGCGCGCCACCGCCTGCTGGCGCGGCGAGAGCTTGTTGAACAGCGGGTTGTTGACCACCGGCGTCATCTGCTCGGCGTTGCTCGGCGCTGCGCTGGCCGCAGGCTCGGGCTGTTCCTGCTTGAGCGCGCCGCTGCTGGCCGGCTGGCCGCCACCACCATGGACTTCATACTTGATCTTGTGGATATCCCGCGAGATCGAGTTGAGCGATTCGGCGAGGTACTCCAGGCGCTGATTCACATGGCTCAGGCTGAGCTGGCTGCGGATGCGCTCGTGCAGGCGCGCCTCCAGGCGCTCCAGGCCCTTGAGCAGGTCCATCGGCGCCACCGGCTTCTGGTAGTAATCGGCGACGCCGACGCGCATGGCCTCGATCACTTCCTGGCTGCCTTGCTGGCCGGTGAGGATGATGGTCTCGAAGAACCGCGTCGCGCCGGCCACGTCCTTGAGTGCCTCGACCACGCGGATGCCGTTGTCGCGCCCCAGGCCCAGGTCGCAGATCACCAGGCCGATCGAGGCGTCATCGCGGAATTTCTGCAGAGCACTGTCCTTGCTGTCGCTGACCACACAGCGGTAGCCGCTGTTCTCCAGCAGTTCGGAAAGCTCCGCAGTAACCTGAGGCTCGTCATCGATGACCAGCACGCTGAAACGGCGATTGGCCGTTTTTTCCATGACTGCACGCTCCTTGAAGGATTACTTCCATTATTTTTATCGTCCGGCCGTTCAATTACCGTAGCCGGATCGTCCCATCAGGTGATGGATGGTATTAACCCTTAGCATATAGTCGTTAAGTTTGGACTCTGCCAATTGTCGGAATCATTTTTATTTGAGGAGCGACAGGGTCGTCAGAAGACCGGCGAACAGCGCGAAGATGAACGGAAATGACTTGAACCTTGACGGTTGCAGTTTGGTTAATTGCGATTTGCAATTAGCCGGTACTTTGTCCGAATCAATCAAAAGTTTGCTGGCGAACATCAGCACCACACAGAACAGGCAGGCCACCGCCAGGGTGTACAGCACCGTCAGCGGGTCGCTGGCCAGGCCCAGGGCGATCAGTATTTTCACGTCGGCCGCGCCCAGCTTCCCCAGCCAGTAGCCCGGCACGCTGAGCAGCGCCGCCAATAGCGCGGCGACCCCCGCGGCAAGCGGCGCGTAGCCCGTCAGCGTGTGGCCCGTGACCAGCAGGAACAGCAAGGCGGCCAGCGCCCCACCCAGGGTCAGCCAGTTACTGACCCGCAGCCGCGTGAGGTCCTGGCTGGCACAGACGGCGAACCAGCCCAGCAGGCAGAGTTTGAACAGCATCGAGAATGTCCTTATCCCGGAACGGCGACTTCGAAGCAGGTTAGTGGAGTTTTAAGGTATCCCGCACTCCAGCGCCATATTGCAATTGAAGCCATGGGTAATCGAGTTTGGCTCGCAACGTTATTCCGATAGGCCATGAAGGCGAATCGTGGAAGAGCGCCTAGTATTGCTGGAGAGCGGTATTTATCCGACGGCGAGTATCTTCAGTAAAGTTCCGCTGTGCCGACAAGTTGAACGATCATTCAAGTTGGAAGTTGGTCCGGGAGTATTTCGCATGAACGGAGTCGGCGGGCGTGGCACTCAACGAGGCGCGGTGGCTATCGAGTTCGCCGCCGTATTCGTGCTGTTCTTCGCAGTTCTCTACGGACTGCTCGGTTATTGCGTGCCCCTGCTGATGCTGCAGTCGTTCAACGATGCGGCGGCGGCGGGTGCGCGAGTGGCCGTCTCGGTGAATCCCCAGGCCGCGGGTGGCTACAGTGCCGCCCTGAAAGCGGCTGTGGATAACGCCGTGACCCAGCGCCTGAGCTGGATGCCGGTGAGCTGGCGCAACGGCTGCTACAGCGGGCAGTTCATGGATACCCCGGTGACCGAGACGGTCTCGGGGCGCCAGTACACGCGCGTGCGGGTGTGCGTCAGCTATCCCTACGCCACCTCGCCCATCGTCCCGCTCCTGACCCTGCCGGGAATCGGCACGGTGCCGCGCCTGCCCGACGTGCTCAGCGGCACCGCCAGCGTCCTGCTCTGAGGTACTGGATGTTCGATTTCTGGCGCTCCAGGCCTCGCGGCCAGCATGAGATGAACGAGAACCCGGCGCCGAGCCGGCCCCTGGCGGCACGCCGACGTCCGGCGCTGCCGGTGGAAGAGCTGGCCGAGCCCGTGGTGACCGGCCACTGGGACCTGTGGCTGGAGCTGGACAGCCGCGATCGCGTCATCGCCCGAGGTGGCAGCCAGGCGCACCGCCTGCTGCCGCCGGTGCCGGGCAACGGCGACCTGCCCGGGCTGGGAGACTATCTGGACCGGCGCATTCCCGGCGGCATGCAGGTGTCCAGCCTGCGCGGTGGTGAGCGGCTCGACCTGGTGCTGCGCAGCACCGGCGACCTGCCGCTGGTCTGCCGCTTCCAGGCGGTCCTGCAGCCCAACGAGCATTGCCTGCTGCTGGGTACGGACATCTCCGACCTGAACTGGCAGTCCGACAGCCAGCAGCACAAGCTGCAATGCCTGAACCTCAGCAAGCTGCTGCTGGCGCGTCTGCGCCACAGTTCGCAACGCCGCCTCGGCGAGGCCGTCAGTGAGGTACTGGAGGCGTTCTGCAGCAACTTCCACATGCGCAGCATGGCCCTGCTGCTGGAAGCGCCGGACCAGAGCCTGCGGGTCTTTGCCTGCTACGTGCAGCCCGGCTTCGACAGCCTGCTGCGGGAAAACCTGGCCCTGCCCGGCGATGAGCTGCGGGCCGCCAGCGGTGCCTGCCTGCTGGGGGCCGATGACAGCCCGTCGGAGCTGCTGCGTACCTTGTGCTGCGCCCAGCTCTACCTGATCCCGGCGCCCGTGCGCGGGGGGCGGCTGGCCGGGTTGCTGGCCGAACCGATGGAGCACGGCGGCAGCTGGCCAGGGCTGGCGCCGAGCGACTGGCAGTACCTGGCGGAAATCCTCACCAACCTCGTCCACGAGCGCACCGAACTGCACAATCTGCGCGACAGCAGCCGGCGCCTGAACCTGCTGCAGGACATGGTGGGTGGTGGCTGGTGGCGCTTGCGCGTCGACGAGGGCCTGTTCGAACTGTCGCCGGCGGTGGCGGCGAGCCTGGGGTTGCCCGCCGGGCAGCTGCAGCTGGCGTTGAGCGACCTGCTGAGCCAGTTGCACCCCGCCGACGCCGACGAACTCAGCCTGCGCCTGCGCAACCTGCAACCGGGCGGGCGACTGGTCCAGGACCTGCGCCTGCGCGGCGCGGCTTCTAGCCAGACGCGCCGCTGGCTGCGCCTGCAGGGCCGGCGGCAGGCGCGCGCCGGCGACCAGTTGATGGACGGCGTGCTGCTGGATATCAGCGAAGGCAAGTTGCAGGAAGAGCAGGCGCTGGCCGCCCACGCCCGGCTGCGCAACCTGATCGACAGCGCGCCGGTGGTGATCTACGTGCAGCGGGTGGAGGAGGGGCACCTGATCCCCGAGTTCTACAGCGAGAGCGCCGGCAACCTGCTCGGTCTCGACCTGCAGGGCCAGAATTGGCAGGCGCTGGCCGAACGGGTGCACCCGGATGATCTGGAAACCTTCCTCGACCGTGGCCGCGAGCTGCTGCGCGAGGGCCGCGTGCGCACCGAGTACCGCCTCTGCGACAGCGCCGGAGAATGGCACTGGCTGTACGACGAGGCCAAGCTGCTGCGCGATATCCAGGGCATTCCGCAGGAGGCTGTCGGCCTCTGGCTGGACGTTACCGAGCAGCACCTGGCCGCGTTGCAGATCGCCGAAAGCGAAGAGCGCTACCGCGTGCTGGTGGAGGACTCGCCCGCTCTGATCTGCCGCTACGACCCCGACCTGCAGCTGACCTTCATCAACCACACCTTCGCCCAGGTACTGGGTGAGCCAGTGGACGCGCTGCTCGGCCGGCGGCTCGACGAGTGGCTGTCCGAGCAGGACTGCAGCGCCCTGCGCGCGCGTCTGGTGGGTGGCGGCCAGAGCGTGGCGGACGATTCCTGGGAGCTGCGTTTCTGCCTGTCCGGCCAGCGCAACCTCTGGCTGATCTGGTCGGACCGGCCTTTGCTGGACTCTGAGGGGCGGCTGGTCGAAGTCCAGGCGGTGGGGCGCGACAATACTGCCGTGCGCCATGCCCAGCAGCAGCTGGCACAGGGCGCGAAGATGGCCAGCCTGGGCGAGATGGTCAGCGGCATGGCCCACGAGATGAAGCAGCCGCTGCACGTCATGCGCATGTCCCTCTATAACGCCCGACAGAAGCTCGGCGAGCCCGAATACCTGAAGGAAAAGCTCGAGCGTGCCGACGCGCAGATCGACCGGCTTTCGCGGGTGATCAGCCACATGGGCGTGTTCAGCCGCAAGTCGGAGCTGGAGGCCGCGCCCTTCGATCCCTACGACGCCTGCGAAGGTGCCGTCGCCTTGCTGGGGGAAAGCCTCACGCAGCAGGGCATTACCCTGGAATGCCGGCCACCGGCGCAGCGGGTGGTGGTGCGCGGCTATGCCGACCAGCTGGAGCAGGTGCTGATCAACCTGCTGGCCAACGCCCGTGACGCTCTGCTGGGACGAGGAGAAGAGGGCGCGCGCTGGGTCGGCGTCTCGCAGGAGCCCTGCACGGATCCCGGCTGGGTGGAGTTGCATGTGCGCGACAACGCCGGCGGCATCGACCCGGTAGTGATCGAGCGCATCTTCGAGGCCTTCTTCACCACCAAGCCCATCGGCAAGGGCACGGGGCTGGGTCTGTCGGTGAGCCACGACCTGATCCGCAACATGGGTGGCAGCCTGTCTGTGGATAACTTCAAGGGCGGCGCGCGTTTCGTCATCCGCCTGCCGAGGCAGGCCATCACGGTTTGAGCGACCGGAAATGAAAAACGCCTGCGGATGCAGGCGTTTTTTTGGTGCGCGGCGCGGGATCAGCCGATGAAGCGCGAGGACAGCCAGAACAGGCCGGCGGACAGCGCGATCGACACGGGCAGGGTCAGTACCCAGGCCATGAGGATGTTGCGGATCGTGCTGCCTTGCAGGCCGCTGCGGTTCGCCACCATGGTGCCCGCCACGCCCGAGGACAACACGTGGGTCGTGGACACCGGCAGGCTGTAGATGTTGGCCATGCCGATGGCGGCGGTCGCGGTGAGCTGGGCGGCGATGCCCTGGGCATAGGTCATGCCCTGCTTGCCGATCTTCTCGCCGACGGTGAGCACCACGCGCTTCCAGCCAACCATGGTGCCGATACCCAGGGCCAGGGCTACCGCGATGATCACCCAGAAGGGCGCGTATTCGGTGGTGCTGGTCAGGTCCTTGCGCAGCTTCTCGAGGTCCGCCTTCTCGCGGGACGGCAGCTCGGACAGCTTGCCGACCTTCTTCGCGGTGTCGTCCAGGCACAGCAGGTAGCGGCGCACCTGGACGCGCTCGTCGTCGTTCAGGTCGTTGTAGCTGGAGACGCCGTGCAGGTCGCTCAGCAGGCCCTTGAGGGTCGCTTCGGTCTGCTTCGGCTCGCAGCGGTACAGGTCGGGCATGTCCGCTTCGCCGGCCTTGCCCAGTGCGAGCATCTCGCCGAGAGTGTCGGAGTGGCGGTTGTAGAACTGCTGCAGGTGGATGGCGGCGTCGCGGGTGCGCTCGATCTGGTAGGTGGTGCTGTTCAGGTCGAGGACGAACTTCGCCGGGACGATGCCGATCAGCACCAGCATGATCAGGCCGATACCTTTCTGGCCGTCGTTGGAGCCGTGCACGAAGCTCACGGTCATGGCCGAGATCACCAGCACCAGGCGGTTCCAGAACGGCGGGTGCTTCTTCTCGTCGACGTCGCGACGGGTTTCCGGGGTCTTGTGCATCTTCGACAGCGGGTAGAGCCACTTCAGGCCGATCAGCAGGGCGCCGGCGACGATGAAGCCGGCCAGCGGCGAGAAGATCAGCGACAGGCCGATGTCGATGGCCTTGCCCCAGTTGATCCCGTCGGCCACCGGTACGCCGTTGATCAGGGCATTTGCCAGGCCTACGCCGAGGATCGAGCCGATCAGGGTGTGCGAGCTGGAAGCCGGGATGCCGAAGTACCAGGTGCCCAGGTTCCAGGTGATGGCCGCGGCGAGCAGCGAGAACACCATCGCCAGACCGTGGCCGGTGTTCACGTTGATCAGCAGTTCCACCGGCAGCAGGTGGACGATCGCGTAGGCGACGCCAACGCCGCCGAGCAACACGCCAAGGAAGTTGAAGATGCCGGAGAGGATCACCGCGCGGTACGGGGACATGGCCTTGGTGTAGATGACCGTGGCCACCGCGTTGGCGGTGTCGTGGAAGCCGTTGATGAACTCGAACGCCAGGACGAATGCGAGTGCCAGCACCAGGCTGATACCCACCCAGAGATCGAGTCCGCTGAAGAGATCGAACATGAAAATTCTATGACCGGTCGGAGACGGGGCGGCGATTATGCCAGAAGCTTGGAGCACCGTATTTAGCCTGAAACGGTTTCTCCAATTTGCGCGACGCCTCGTCGCACGGCGCTTTCAGACAGTGTGGAAAAAGTTTGCAATGCTTCCACGCGGGCCGCCGGCCCATCGGATGAGTATTTGCAGGCCAACTGGCGGCTCCCCCACGGAGCGCTGCCCGCCCATTGCCTCAAGACTTTCCCACAACAGATTCGGGCGAGTCTTTCAGCCTGGGGTCGTACCTGCGATTTAAACGGAAGCGCCTTCCTGATCCTTTTTCTGTCGTTCTTCTTCGATTCTTTCCAGTTCCCGGTCGAAGGCCTTGTCCTGCACGCTGGGTCGCTTGCGCCAGGGTTTCTTGCCGGGTTCGGGCTGGGCGGCATAAAGGGTCACTTCGCCGCCCTGTTCATCCTTGAAACGTTGCTCCTGGCGCTCCAGTTCCGCGCGCAGTTCGTCTTTGGTCACGATCATTCCTGATGACTGAAAGCTGATGACTAAAAGCTGATGATTTGAAGAGGGTGACTGGCAGCTGATGACGATGGGCCGCTCGCCGGCAGTCGACGTCCCGCCAGGGCGACGCCCTGAAAGTGTAGACGCTCAGCTTGCACTGGCGTGCCGGCTGCAAAAGCGCTGCGGATTATAACCTTTCGCGGGGGGAGGCCGGGCGGGGATCGCCGACGGACGGTTTCAGCCCACTGCTGGCGCGGGCTGAACTCACCTCAGCCGGTGCGGCTGAGGTTCAGTTCGCCGATCTTTTCCAGGCGCGCGCGGACGATGTTGCGGCTGATGCCCAGCAGACGGCCGGTCTGCAGCTGGTTGCCATGGCAGAAGTGGTAGGCGGTGCGGAACAGCACTTCCTCGACATGCTCGTAGAGATCCGGTTTGTTGCTTTCGAACAGCTCCAGCAACGCCTGCTCCAGGGTGGCCTCGACACGGGGCGCCAGGGCGTGGGGGAAGGCTTCGTGGCGCAGCGAGTCGTGGCGTGGCGCGGATGGCAGCTCGGCGAGTTGCAGGTCGCCCGGCTGCACCTGCTGGTTGCGGCACACCAGCAGGGCGTGGTGGATGGCGTTCTCCAGCTCGCGGATATTGCCCGGCCAGGTGTGGCCCAGCAGCTTGCGTTCGGCCTCGGGGCTCAGGGAGGCGCGGTTGTAGCCCAGGCGCTGGCAGTGCTCTTCGAGGAAGAACTCGGCCAGCGGCAGGATGTCGCCGGGGCGCTCGCGCAGCGGGGGCAGGCGGATGGTGGCGACGTGCAGGCGGTAGAACAGGTCCTCGCGGAAATGCCCGGCCACCACGGCGTCGGCCAGGTTGACGTTGGTGGCGGCGACCACCCGTACGTTGATCGGCACCGGTGTGCGCGAGCCCAGGCGCACCACTTCGCGCTCCTGCAGCACGCGCAGCAGTTTCACCTGCATGTTCAGCGGCAGGTCACCGATTTCATCGAGGAACAGGGTGCCGCCGTTGGCCGACTCGAACCAGCCGGCCTTGCTGCTCGTCGCGCCGGTGTAGGCGCCTTTCTCGTGGCCGAACAGTTCGCTTTCCACCAGCGTCTCGGAGAACGCGCCGCAGTTCACCGCCACGAAGGGCGAACCGCTGCGGCGGCTGAGCTTGTGGATATGTCGCGCGACCAGCTCCTTGCCGGTGCCGGTCTCGCCGATGATCAGCGCGTTGGCTTCGCTGGGCGCCAGGCGCTCGATGCGGTTGAGCAGCTCCTGCGAGCGCGGGTCCTTGAACACCAGCACCGTGGCGCGGACCGACTTGGTTTGCTCGCGGGCATTGGGAAGGGTCAACAGCGACATGGCGGGTTCCTGGCGTACCGAATGGGTGGCAGCGCCATACTGCGGCATTTTTCATATTTCAAAAAATTATCAATTCGAATTTATATATAACCAATTCCCCTTGCGGGCTCGTGCAAACCATTACGGGCCGGCTGGGACGACGTCCAGCATCGCGTCGCAGCCCTCGCGAATACTGGGCTGCAAGCTACGCTCAGAGTGGCAATTCCATCCTGGGAGACCACTCCATGACCACCGTTCGGATTCCGCTGCTCGTCCTGGCTCTGCTTTTTTCGGCGCAAGGCTTTGCCGCCACCGCCGCGCAGACCGCGCAGCAGGAGAAGATGAAAACCTGTAACGCCGACGCCACGACCAAGGCGCTCAAGGGCGATGAGCGCAAGGCGTTCATGAGCACTTGCCTGAAGGCGGGCGGGGGCGAAACCAAGGCGACGACGGCGCAGCAGGAAAAGATGAAGACCTGCAACGCCGATGCGACCAAGAAGGCGCTCAAGGGTGATGAACGCAAGGCGTTCATGAGCACCTGTCTGAAGAAGTGAGGATGGAGCGCGGCAGGGCCGCGCGGGGTACGAAAAAGGGCAGCCATGGCTGCCCTTTTTCAATGGTGTCTGTCTCTTCGGTCCGGCATTACAGGCCCGAGAACACCAGCCAGGCCGCGGCCATGGCGTAGAGGACGATCACCGCATCCATGCGCAGCGCAGGCGGGAGTCGCCGCACGAGGTTCATTTCTTGGCCACCGCGGACCAGAAGCCCTGGGCATTACGGAAGGGCTGGCGGGCCATCTGTTCGGGACGAGTGATGCCGTCGGCACGCAGGGCGTTGACGAGGGCGGAAAAGGACTTGGCGCTGTAGCTCATGATCGGGCTCCCGATGCTTTCTCTCCTTGGGGTGGAGCTATGAAAACACCCGGGCCGCTATCGACGGAAATGGATCGTCTTAAGGGTGACCATCGATGAAATTGATGGAAGGCCAGGTCAGTTCCAGCTGGCTCCTGAAATACCGTGCCTCGCCGGTGAACGGGTCGACGAACTCCAGTTGCCGGGCCAGCAGCTTCAGCGGCTTGTCGAAATCTTCCGGCGGCCGCTCGCCGCGCGGCGGCAGCGTCGGGTAGAGCGGGTCGAAGCACAGCGCCGCGCCCAGGCCGGACATGTGTACGCGCAACTGGTGACGTTTGCCGGACACCGGGTGCAATCCATAGCGCCACAGCTCGCCGCGCTGCTCCAGCACCTCGATGCGCGTTTCGCTGTTGGGCTCACCGTCCACTTCCTGCATGCGGATGAAGGGATCGCCCTCGACCATTCGCGAGCGATGCACCAGCGGGAATTCCCGTTGCGGCAGCGCCGGGGCGATGGCTTCGTACATCTTGTGGATGCGCCGCTCGCGGAACAGCGCCTGGTAGGCGTCGCGGTTGTCCGGGTTGGCGGAGAACAGGACCAGTCCGGCAGTGAGCCGGTCGATTCGGTGCAGCGGCACCAGCTGCGGGTTGTCCAGGCGCCGGGTGAGGCGGGCGAGGAGGGTTTCCTCGACGTACTGGCCCGCAGGCGTCACCGGCAGGAAGTGCGGCTTGTCCGCTACCACCAAGTGTTCGTCGGCATACAGGATGCTTTCCTGGAAGGGGATCGGCGCTTCCTGCGGCACCTCGCGGAAGTAATGGATGCGCAGCGCTTCGCGGTAGGGATGCTCGGGACCGATGGGCTGGCCGTCGTTGTCCAGCACCTTGCCGCGCGCCATGCGGTCCAGCCAGGTGTCGCGGCTGATCGCCGGGAAGCGCGCGCACAGGCAGTCGAGCACCGTCGTCCAGGGGCCGGCGGGCAGGTGCAGGATGCTGGCGCGTTGCTGGGCGGTGGAGAAGCGGGAGCTGGACATGCGGGCGGGCGACCGGGTTCGACAGGCTGCGCATTAGGCCGCAGCGGCGTGGCGGCCGTCAAAGCCGCCACGACTTCCGGTCTTTTTATGGGCCGTCCTCAGGCGGGGATCGGGTTGATCTCCACGGTGATGTGCGCCAGCTCTTCGTGGATCTGCAGGCGCTGGCGCACCAGCTCGGGCGTCAGGTTGCCGCTGCTGGCGAGGCTGAGGATGCAGGCGTAGCGCGACTTGCCCACGCGCCACAGGTGCAGGTCGGTGATGCGCGCCGGACAGGGCAGCTCGGCAACTACCTCGCGGATTTCCTCCACCACCGGGTCGTTCATCTCCGCATCCAGCAGCACCCGGCCGCTCTGCTTGAGCAGGCCGACCGACCAGACGGCCACCAGCACGGCGCCGACCATGCCCATCAGCGGGTCGAGCCAGGCGGCGCCCCAGATCAGGCCGCCAATCAAAGCGATGATCGCGGCCACCGAGGTGGCTGCGTCGGCCAGCACGTGGAGATAGGCGGCGCGCAGGTTCAGGTCGTGACCATGGTCGTGATGGTCATGGTCGTGGTGATGGTCATGTCCATGAGGGTGATCGTGGCCATGGTGGTGCTCGCCGCGCAGCAGCCAGGCGCAGGCCAGGTTCACCAGCAGGCCGATGACCGCGATGGCGATGGCCTGCTGGTAATGGATCGGCGAAGGGGAGAGCAGCCGGGCGACGGACTCGAACATCATCAGCGCAGCCACTCCCAGCAACAGGATGGCGCTGGTGTAGCTGGCGAGAATCTCGATCTTGAAGGTGCCGAAGGCGAAGCGCGCGTCGCCCTTGAAGCGCCGCGCCGCTACGTAGGCGAAGAACGCCAGCCCCAGCGCCAGGGCGTGGGAGCTCATGTGCCAGCCGTCGGCGAGCAGCGCCATGGAGTTGAAGATCCAGCCGCCGGCGATCTCCACCACCATCATCACGACGGTCAGCAGCGCGGCGCGCAGGGTGTTGCGTTCGGCCAGGGGATTGCCTTCGTGGAACTGGTGGTCGTGGCGACCGTCTTGCGGGTGGGCGGCGTGCTGCATGATGATGGTCCGTAGGATCAGTCTGGATACTATACCCCAGTATACCTTTGGAGTTTTGACGTGGGACATACCATCAAGGACCAGAAGAAGCTGCTGACCCGGGTGCGGCGCATCAAGGGCCAGAGCGAGGCGCTGGAACGGGCGCTGGAGGCGGGCAGCGAATGCGCGGCGATCCTGCAGCAGATCGCCGCCATCCGCGGCGCGGTTAACGGGCTGATGGCCGAGGTGCTCGAAGGCCACCTGCGCGACCACCTGGGCGCCGAGGATCGTACCGCGGCGCAGCGCCACGAGGACCTCGAGCAGGTCATGGGCGTGCTGCGCTCCTATCTGAAATAAGGGCGTACCGGGTCAGTCGGACAGCCGCACCGCCAGCTCGTCGGCTTCTTCGGTCCAGTCCGAGTCCTGCTGCAGCGCCTCGCGCAGGAACTGCGACTGGGCGGCGTTCCAGAACGGTGCGTCCGGCAGTTTCTGGCCCTCGGCGAGGCGGTGGCTGCCGAGGAAGGCATCGATGTCCTGGCGCCCGTCGGGCAGGCCCAGTTGCTTGAACAGGGCGCTCAGGCTGTGCTGGCTGGTATCCATGACGATCTCCTTGGTTGAAATGGAGCGCGCCGCCACGGCGCGCGGCAATGCAACAACTATAGGAGCCCCTGCCGGCGAGCAAGGTTCGGATTGGCAATCGCGGCGGAAATAGATAGCCTGCTTTCAATCGTCCCCGCACACGCTCCGCCACCCACCGTCAGGCCCGTCCATGAGCTCGTCCGAGCAGCGAACCGCCGCCGTCACCCTGCGCATCCTCGCGACCGTCTTCTTCACCTTTGTCCTGTTCCTGAGCATCGGCCTGCTGCTGCCGGTGCTCCCCGGCTTCGTTCACGAGGGCCTGGGCTATTCCACCGTGGTCGCTGGCGGGGTGATCGGCCTGCAATACATTGCCACCCTGGTTTCGCGCCCGCTGGCGGGCTACGTGGCCGACACCTACGGGGCCAAGCGCGCCGTGCTCCATGGTCTGGGCGTGCTGGGCGCTGGCGGGGTGCTGGTGCTGGCTTCCACCAGCCTGGAGTCGGTGACCTGGCTGAGCCTGATCCTGCTGCTCGGCAGCCGCCTGCTGTTCGGTCTGGCGCAGGGCTTGCTGGGGATTGGTACAGCGAGCTGGGGCATTGCGCTGGTGGGCACGCAGAACACCGCCAAGGTGATTTCCTGGAACGGCATCGTCAGCTACGGCGGCATCGCCATCGGGGCGCCGCTGGGAGTGACCATGTCGGCCTCGCTGGGCCTGTGGAGCCTGGGCGCGAGCATCCTGGTGCTCACCGCCCTGGGCTGGCTGGCGGCCCGTGGCCGTGCGGAGGTACCGACCATTCCGGGCGTTCGCATGGCCTTCCACGCGCTGCTCGGCCGCGTGCTGCCCTACGGTATGTGCGTGATGCTCGGTTCCATCGGCTTCGGCACCCTGGCGACCTTCATCACCCTCTATTACGGCAGCCAGGGCTGGGCGAACCCGGCCTGGTGCCTGACCGCCTTCGGTGTCTGCTTCGTCGGCGCTCGGCTGATCTTCTCGGGCATGGTCAATCGCTTCGGCGGCTTTGCCGTCGCGGTGGTCTGCCTCGGTGTGGAGGTCGTCGGCCTGTTGCTGCTCTGGCAGGCGCCGGGGCCGGGTTTCGCGCTGTTGGGCGCGGCGTTGACCGGTTGCGGTCTGTCGCTGGTCTATCCGTCGCTGGGCGTCGAGGCGGTGCTGCGCATCCCGGCCAGCAGCCGCAGCGCGGGGCTTGGTGCCTACGCGCTGTTCTTCGACCTGGCGATGGGCATCGCCGGCCCGCTGATGGGGCTGGTTGCCGCCCGCCACGGCTACGCGTCGATCTTCCTGGTCGCCGCCGGGCTGGCGCTCTGCGGCTTCGTCATCTGCTTCGGCCTGCTGCGCTTCACCCGGCAGCAGCACGAGGAGTTGCCCAGGGATTGAGCTGGGCTGGGTTTCACACCGGCGGGAAGGCCTTGAAGACGTCCAGCGCTTCGGCCTGTTCCGCCCAGTCGCTCACCGCCGGGTAGCTGTCCGCCGGAATGTCTTCGGAGTGCAGCAACTGCACGAAGGTCCAGGCCACGGCGATGCTCAGCCCGGCCTGGTCCAGCGGTGCGCCGGCGTCCAGTGACATCTCGCGCAGCTCGCTCTCCAGTTGCGCCAGGGCGGCGTGCAACTGCTGGTCGACCCGCTCCTGCCAGGTGGCGAGCTGCCTGTCCTGCGGCCGCTGCTGCTCGTAGTAGCGCTGCACCGCCTTCTCCATGACCGCCAGGGCCAGGCCCAGCAAGCGCGTGGCGCGCACCCGCGCGTCCGGCTCGGCGGGCATCAGGCTGCGCCCGGCGAGGTGTTCGAAGCAGTCGATGATCAGGGTGGAATCCATCAGCACCTGGCCGTCGCCCAGCACCAGGGTCGGCGCCTTGACCACCGGGTTGATGCCGCGGAACTCCTCGTAGGTGCGGAACACCGACAACGACTGATGGCTGAATTCGATGCCGAGCAGGCGCAGGGTGATGGCGACGCGGCGCACGTAGGGTGAGTCGAGCATGCCGATCAGGTGCGGAAGCTTCTGTTGCATGGGCACATCCTGTTAGTGGAAATTGCATCGTGGTTGACGCGGTTTTCCGCGCGGTGGCCCTGAATCTAGCGGCTTTGGTCGCTGGGAAATAGCGACGATTAATGACCAATTTGGTTAGGAAAACTTACATGAGCGCATTGCCACCGCTTTCCGCCCTGCGCAGTTTCGAGGCCGTTGCCCGGCTCGGCAGCGTGACCCTCGCGGCCAGCGAACTGCATGTCACCCACTCGGCCATCAGCCAGCAGGTGCGCCTGCTGGAGAACCTGCTGGGCATCACCCTGCTGCAACGCGAGGGCCGGGGATTGCGCCTGAGCGAAGAAGGCCGCCTGTATGCCCTGCAGATTCGCGGAGCGCTGCGTGATATCGCCGAGGCGACCCGCCTGGCGAAGGCGCGTCCGGGCGAGGATGAGCTGGTGGTGGCGCTTACCCCGTCCTTCGGCCAGAAGTGGCTGCTGCCGCGCCTGCCGCGCTTTCGCGCGACTTATCCACAGTACCGCCTGCGCCTGCTGGCCAGCCTGGAAGTGATGGACCTGCGCCAGGGGCTTGCCGACGTGGCGATCCGCATCGGCCAGGGCCATTGGGAAGGGCTGGCGCAGGAGCGACTGTTCGAGGATGAAGTCGTGGTCGTCGCTGCGCCGGACTTCAACGGCGGGCTGTTGCCTGGCAGCCCGGAAGAGATCCTCCGCTGCCCGCGCGTTACCGGCTTCGAATCCTGGCTGGGCTGGTGCCAGGCGGCTGGCGTGGCGGTGCCGCAGGAGGCGGCGGAGTTCGTGGTGAACGATTCCAACCTGAGCATCGAGGCGGTGCGCATGGGGCAGGGCATCGGCCTCGAACGGCGCAGTCTGGTGGCCGGCGCGCTGGAAAACGGCGAACTGGTGGCGCTCAGCGATCTGCGCGTTCCGTACGGCTTCCCCTACTGGCTGGTGTGGCCCGAGCGCGAGGCGACCCAAGCCAAGGTGGCGGCGTTTGCCGGGTGGTTGTCTGGCGAGGTGGCCGACTATCTGCGCCCCATCGTGTGAGATTGATGAGGTTCACGTGCGGACTGCGTCCTGCGTGAAAGCCCCTGCGCCGGTATTCCATTGTAGGAGCGCGCGATGCGAGCGATTGCGGGCTTGGGCCAGGCGCCCCCGCTGTACCTACAAGGGGAGTCGGCGCTGACCGGCGGGGCGGGCGTGTGCCTGGTGCAAATCGAACCAGGGCCGGCGCGTGCCGGCCCTGGTTGGCTTCAGAACTTCTCTTCGATGTAGTGGATCGGGTAGTCGGGGCTCTTGTACTTGCCGATCTTGCCGCGCTTGGGCAGCTTCACTTCCTCGCGCGGAGTTTCCTTGTACGGCACGTGCTTGAGGACGTGGCTGATGACGTTCAGGCGCACGCGCTTCTTGTCCTCGGACGGTGCCACGATCCAGGGCGCCCAGGGCGAGTCGGTGGCGGCGAACATCAGGTCGCGGGCGCGGGTGTACTCATCCCAGCGGGTGAAGGACTTCACGTCCATGGGCGAGAGCTTCCAGATCTTGCGGCCGTCGGTGATGCGGTCCCTCAGGCGGCGCTCCTGCTCTTCGGGGCTGACCTCCAGCCAGAACTTCAGCAGGATGATTCCCGACTCGGTGAGCATCCGCTCGAACAGCGGAGTCACGGCGAGGAACTTGTCGGCCTGCTCCTCGGTACAGAATCCCATCACCCGCTCGACGCCGGCGCGGTTGTACCAGCTGCGGTCGAAGATCACGATTTCGCCGGCGGACGGCAGGTGCTTGATGTAGCGCTGGGCATAGAGCTGGGATTTCTCCCGTTCGGTGGGTGTGGGCAGTGCCACCACGCGGAATACCCGCGGGCTGACGCGCTCGGTGAGTGCCTTGATGGTGCCACCCTTGCCCGCTCCGTCGCGGCCCTCGAAGATGATGCAGACCTTCAGGCCCTTGCTCACCACCCACTCCTGCAGCTTGACCAGTTCCACCGACAGCTTGCGCAGGTGTTCCTCGTACTCGCGGTTCTTCATCTTGCCTTGCGGTTCTACGGCCTGACTCTTGTCTTTGCTCTTCTTGCCCATCTTGGTCTCCATGTCGGGGCGTTGGGGTGCCACTGCAGAGCATAGCGGGGGATTGCCATCGAGCATCTGCGAAAGCGACCCGATACGCGTCGGACTTTGCTGTGAGCTGATCGGAAAGATCATTCAACACGGCGGCTGGCAAGCCGATCCCCCGGCGGGACGTTCACAACCACACTGGCGCGCTTTTCATTCGCGTGCGCAGGAGTGCGCCGCTTCCCCCGCCCCGGACCCCTCTGACTCATGCGCTGGAAAACCATTCGCAAGACCGGCCAACGCGCGCTGGCTGCCACCCTGTTCCCCTACCTGCACTGGCGCTGGTCGCGCTGTATCGAGCGCATGCCGGTGCTGTCGATGCCCTACAGAAACGGCTTGCCGCCCGCCCAGAAGCACTGGCGAAAGTACCTCTGTCGCCACTGGAGCGTCCGGCGCCGGCTCGCTGCGCTGCTGGAGCACTATTCGCAGCTGGATTGTCTGCCCGGCGTCTGGAGAGACAAGTTGCTGGCCTTGGGGGCGGTGCATCTGAGCCGGGTTCCCCTGAAAAGCGGCGAGGCGCTGGACGTGCTGCTGGAGCCCTCGGACTTCTACCGTGAGGGAGAGCTGGGCCTGTACCTGCGCAATGGCGAAGGCGAGCGTCTGTACTCGCTGAGTTTCACCCTCGGGAAAAATGGCCAGCTGCTGATCGGTGGGCTGCAGGGCCCTCGAACGACGATGGATGAAGGCACCGTCAAATGGCTGGGCAAGGAAATGTTCGGCCTGCGCCCCAAGAGCCTGCTGCTCACCGCTCTTTATACGCTGGGCGAACAGATGGGCGGCCGCCAGTTGCTGGGCATCAGTGACGCCGCACACACCTGTTCGCACAAACTCAAGTCCAGTTACGACGCCTTCTGGCTGGAGGCCCAGGCCAACCGCCACGGCCGCCACTGGTACCGCCTGCCGGATTGCGAACCGGTGCGCGACATCGCCGAGGTGAAGAGCCAGCGGCGCAGCGAGTTCCGACGCCGCGAAGCCTTGCGCGAAGAGATCGCCGGCGCCATCCGTAGGGCGTGGGAGCGAGGCGCTATCGCCGCCTGAGCCGTCCTGTAAAAAACTGCCCCGCCAGCACGCTTTTTTGGTGAAATGCCCGTCATCCCCGGCGGGCACTCCCAGTTGCCCGCTCCGCACCAGGAGACACGATGAGCGAGCAGCGACTGACCCCCGGCCTGATGGTGATCCACGGCAACCATCCGGAAGCGCTGCGCGACCTGCTGGTGCAGTGGATGAGCCTGCACCCGCTGGCCCCACTGGAGAACGAAGTCATCCTGGTGCAGAGCAACGGCATCGCCCAGTGGCTGAAGCTGGCGCTGGGGCGCGATGTGGAGGACGGCGGCTGCGGCGTCACCGCCGCGCTGGACGTGCAACTGCCCGCGCAATTCCTCTGGCGCGCCTACCGTGGCGCGCTCGGCCGCGATGAAATTCCCGAAGTCTCGGTACTCGACAAGGGCCCGCTGACCTGGCGTCTGATGCGCCTGCTGCCCACGCTGCTTGCGCGCGACGAGTTCGCCACCCTGCAACGCTTCCTCGCCGACGACGCCGACCTGCGCAAGCGCCACCAACTGGCCGAGCGCCTGGCCGACCTGTTCGACCAGTACCAGGTCTACCGTGCCGACTGGCTGGAGGACTGGAGCCGCGGCGTCGATCAACTGCGCCTGGCCAATGGCACTGTGCGCGAGCTGGACCCCGACAACCGCTGGCAGGCCGCCCTGTGGCGCGCGCTGCTCGACGATGTCGGCGCCGAAGGCCTGGCCACCAGCCGGGCCGGCGTACACGGGCGCTTCATCGAGAAGCTGAAGGGTGCCGACAACCTGCTGCCGAACCTGCCGCGTCGCGTGGTGGTGTTCGGCATCTCCGCCATGCCTGCGCAGACGGTGGAAGCCCTCGCGGTGCTGGCGCGCCACGCCCAGGTGCTGCTCTGCGTACACAACCCCTGCCGTCACCACTGGGCCGACATCGTTGCCGACAAGGACCTGCTGCGCCACGAATACCGCCGCCAGCGCCGTCGCGCCGGCACCCCGGAGCTGCTCAGCGACGACCAGCAGCACCAGTACGCCCAGCCGCTGCTGGCCGCCTGGGGCAAGCAGGGCCGCGACTACATCAACCTGCTCGACCAGTACGACGATCCGGAAACCTATCGCGCGCGTCTGGGGGCGGTGAGCAACGGGCGTATCGACCTGTTCAGCGAGGTGGAACCGGGCAGCCTGCTCGGCCAACTGCAGGACGACATCCTCGAACTGCGGCCGATCAACGAGACCCGCGAACACTGGCCGGCAGTCGACCCGCAAGCCGATGACTCGGTGCGTTTCCACGTCGCCCACAGCGCCCAGCGCGAAGTGGAAATCCTCCACGACCAGCTGCTCGCGCGCTTCGACGCCGATCCCACGCTGCGCCCGCGCGACGTGATCGTCATGGTCCCGGACATCAACCCCTACGCGCCGCACATCGAAGCCGTGTTCGGCCAGATCGCCCGCGACGACAAACGCTTCATCCCCTACACCCTGGCCGACCAGGGGCAGCGCGGCCGCGAGCCGCTGCTGGTGGCGCTGGAACACCTGCTGCGGCTGCCCGACAGCCGTTTCGCGGTGAGTGAAATCCTCGACCTGCTGGACGTCGCCGCCGTGCGCGCGCGCTTCGGCCTGGCCGACGCCGACCTGCCGCTGCTGCGCCGCTGGATCGATGGCGCCGGTGTACGCTGGGGCCTCGACGGCCAGCAGCGCGAACGCCTCGGCCTGCCCGCCGCCGCCGAAGCCAACAGCTGGCGCTTCGGCCTTCGGCGCATGCTGCTGGGTTTTGCGGTGGGCGAGGGCGATGCCTTCCAGGGCATCCAGCCCTACGCGGAAATCGGCGGGCTAGACGCCGCCGCCCTCGGCCCGCTGGCCGGGCTGCTCGGCTCGCTGGAAAAAGCCTGCGACCTGCTCGCCGAGGAAGCCGACGCGGCGACCTGGGTGCAGCGCCTGCGCGGCCTGCTGGACGACTTCTTCCGGGTCACCGACGACCATGACGAACTGCTCCGCCAGCAACTGCTGGACCTGCTCGATGACTGGCTGAAAACCTGCGAGTACGCCTGTTTCACCGACCCGCTGCCGCTCTCGGTGGTGCGCGAGGCCTGGCTCAGCGGGCTGGATGCCGGTGGCCTGAACCAGCGCTTCCTCGCCGGCGCGGTGAGCTTCTGCACCCTGATGCCGATGCGCGCGATTCCCTTCCAGCTGGTCTGCCTGCTGGGCATGAACGACGGCGACTACCCGCGCCCGCAGTCGCCGCTGGACTTTGACCTGATGCGCAATGACTACCGCCCCGGCGACCGTTCGCGCCGCGAGGACGACCGTTACCTCTTGCTCGAAGCGCTGCTTTCCGCGCGCCGCCAGCTCTATGTCAGCTGGGTTGGGCGGAGCATCCGCGACAACAGCGAGCGCCCGCCGTCCGTGCTGGTCGGCCAGTTGCGCGACCACCTTGCCGCCGGCTGGCACGGCGCCAACGACAGCAACCTGTTGCACGGACTGACCCTGGAGCACCCGCTGCAACCCTTCAGCCGCGCCTATTTCGACGCGCCCTCGGTGCAGGGCATCGACGGCCTCTATACCTACGCCCGCGAGTGGCGCGATGTGCACCGCGAGCACGAGGGCGAGACGAATGACACGCCGCTGTCGCCGCTGGTGCTGGATGCACCCATCGGCCTGCGTGTGGTTTCGGACTTCCTCGCCAACCCGGTCGGCGCCTTCTTCCTGCAGCGCCTCAAGGTGCGCTTCGGTGAGGAGCAACTGACTGGCCAGGATGAAGAACCCTTCGAGCTGAACGGACTGGATGTCTGGCAATTGCAGTTCGAACTCTGCGAGCGCCTGCGCCCGTGGGTGGAGCAGCACTGGCAGGATGATCAACTGGCGGCGCAACTGACCGGCCAGGTGGAACGCCTGCGCCGCGAAGGCCGGCTGCCCCTGGCGGCCTTCGGTGACTTCTCCGCCCAGGCGCTGGTGGCGCCGCTGCACGACCTGCTGGCGCGCTACCGCGAACAGCTGGAGCACTGGTCGCAGGTGGAAGACGAACAGCGCGAACTCAACCATGAACACGCCGGCATCGGGCTGGCCGACTGGCTTGGCGGCCTGCGTCGCAATGCCGACGGCCAGCTCGCCAGCCTGCAACTGGTCAGCGGCAAGCTGCATGAAGGCAAGGGCTACAAATGGCATGGGCTGGTGCGCCCATGGGTGCGCCACCTGGCATTGCAACTGTGCGGTGAACCGGTGACCAGCGTGCTGGTCGGCCTGACCGGCACCCTGGAATTCCCGCCACTGCCGGCCGAGCAAGCCCGCGCCGAACTGAACAACCTGATGGATGCCTGGTTCCAGGGCATGAGCCGCCCGCTGCCGGTCGCCTGCAAGGCGGCTTTCGCCTGGCTGGCCGCCGGAGATGACGACGACCGTGCAGCCCGCGAAGCCGCCAAGCGCTACGACGGCGGCTTCAACCTGAGCGGTGAGGCGGCCTCTTCGGCGGCGCTGGCGCGAGTCTATCCGGACTTCGCCGCGCTCAATGCCAGCGGGGAGTTCGCTGCCTGGGCCGAAGCACTCTACGGGCCCTTGTTCGAGCTGCTGCAGCGCAAGGAGGCCGAACAATGAGCGCCGTCGAGCTGAACCCCCTCGACTTCCCGCTGCACGGCAGCCGGCTGATCGAGGCCAGCGCCGGCACCGGCAAGACCTTCACCATCGCCTTGCTCTACGTGCGCCTGGTGCTAGACCACGGTGGCGAGCTGGCTGCGTTTGGCCGGCCGCTGAGCCCGCCGGAAATCCTCGTGGTGACCTTCACCGAGGCCGCGACCCAGGAACTGCGCGAGCGTATCCGCGCGCGCCTGGGCGAAGCCGCGCGCTGCTTCGCCGAGCCCGAGCAGAAACACGACGGCCTGCTGGTGAAGCTGCGCGACAGCTACGCCGCCGAGCGCTGGCCCGGCTGCGCGCGCCTGCTGCGACTGGCCGCCGAATGGATGGACGAAGCCGCCGTCTCCACCATCCACAGCTGGTGCTACCGCATGCTGCGCGAGCACGCCTTCGACAGCGGCAGCCTGTTCACCCAGGACCTCGCCGCCGACCAGAGCGAACTGCTCGCCGAAGCTGTGCGCGACTACTGGCGACGCAACTTCTACCCGCTGGGCGTGGCGGCGGCCAACGCCGTGCGCCATTGCTACGCCGGCCCCGAAACGCTGGCCCGCGCCCTGCAACCGCTGCTGGCGGCGCAGGAGACCGGCTTCCGCTACGCCGACCAGCCGCTGACGGCCCCGGCCTCGCTGGCCGAACTGCTGGAGGACACCGGCCGGTTCTACGATGAACTCGCTGCCGCCGAAACCCGCGCCCGTGAAGCCTGGGCGGCGGATCGCGAGGGCGTCGCCGAACTGCTGCGCAACCTGCGCGGTGATCTCAACGGCAACAGCTATCGCGGCAAGGATGACGACACCGTCTTCGCCGGCTGGATCGAAGCGCTGGACGCCTGGAGCGAAGGCGCCGACGCGCCGGACAACCTGGCCAAATTCGGCCAGACGCGGATCAAGGTGAAAGCCAAGGCCGTGGTGCCGGAGCATCCCGCGCTGCTGGCCATCGATGCCTGGGTCGAGCGCGCCGAACAACGTCCGGAGATCGCCCCGCAACTGCTGCTGCACGCCCTGGGCGAAGTGCGGCACAACCTCGAAGTGGAGAAGCAGAAGCGCGCCGAACTGGGCTTCGACGACCTGCTGGTGCGCCTCGACCGCGCCCTGGCCGGCAGCGGCGGCGAACGCCTGGCCGAACGCATCCGCGAGCAGTTCCCGATCGCGCTGATCGACGAATTCCAGGACACCGACCCGCTGCAGTACCGCATCTTCGAGCGCGTCTACCGCATCGGCGAAAACCCGATAAACCTCGGGTTGTTCATGATCGGCGACCCCAAGCAGGCGATCTACGCCTTCCGTGGCGCCGACATCCACACCTATCTGCGTGCCCGCGCTGCCACCGCTGGGCGGCACTACACGCTGGGCACCAACTACCGCTCCACGCTGGCCATGGTCAAGGCGGCCAACCGCTGTTTCCTGTTCGCCGAGGGCCACCCGCGCGGTGCCTTCCGCTTCGCGGTGGAAGGCCAGGAAAACCCGGTGCCGTTCCTCAACGTCGAAGCGCGTGGCCGTGACGAAACGCTGCTGCTCGAAGGCAGCGAAGCGCCGGCCATGACCTTCTGGCAACTGGACAACGACGGCCAGGTCTGCGGCTCCACGCTGTACCGTCAGCAGATGGCCGAGCGTTGCGCGAGCGCCATCCAGCGCTGGCTGAGTTCCGCGCAGAGCGGCTTCCGCGGCGCCGATGGCCAATGGCGCAACCTGCGTCCGGCGGACATCGCCATCCTCGTGCGCGGCCGCAGCGAAGCCGAAGCCGTGCGCGGCGAACTGGCCAGGCGCCGGCTCGCCAGCGTCTACCTGTCCGACCGCGACTCGGTGTTCGACAGCCCCGAAGCCATCGACCTGCTGCACTGGCTGCGTGCCTGTGCCGACCCCGGCGACGATGGCGCCCTGCGCATCGCTCTCGCCACTCGCAGCCTGGCGCTGGACTGGGCGACCCTGGAGCGGTTGAACCAGGACGAGCGCTTCTGGGAAGACATGGTGCTGCGCTTCCGCGACTACCGCGTGCTCTGGCAACAGCAGGGCGTGCTGCCGATGCTGCGCCGCCTGCTCACCGACTTCGCCCTGCCGGCGCGTCTGCTGCGCGAAACCGATGGCGAACGCAGCCTGACCAACCTGCTGCACCTGGCCGAGTGGCTGCAGCGCGAGGCCGTGGAACTGGACGGCGAACACGCGTTGCTGCGGGTGCTCGCCGAGCAGCTGGAGAGCCCGTCCAGCGAGGAAATTCTCCGCCTGGAGAGCGACGCCGACCTGATCAAGGTGGTGACCATCCACAAGTCCAAGGGCCTGGAATACCCGCTGGTGCTGCTACCCTTCATCTGCACCTGGCGCGAGCTGGACGGCAAGAGCGGCACGCCGCCGAGCTTCCAGTCCGGCGAGTCGCGAGTGGTCGAACTGTCCCGTGACAAGGAGCTGGCCAAGGCCGCCTTCCAGCTGGCCAACGACGAGCGCCTGAGCGAGGACATGCGCCTGCTCTACGTGGCCCTGACCCGTGCGCGCCACGCCGTGTGGCTGGGCATGGCGCCGCTGGTGATGAGCAACAGCAAGAACCCCGAACTGCACAAGGGCGCCATGGGCTACCTGCTCGGCGGCGGCAACGCACTGAGTGTCGAGGACGTGACTGCGCGCCTGGGTGACTTGCAGGCCGGCCAGGCGGAGATTGCCCTGCAGCCGGCGCCGGAAGTCGCTACGGAAGTCTTCGTCGGCGTACAGGCCGGCGAGCTGGGCGCGGCCCGCGAACCGCGCCGCCGAGTGGCGGAGAAATGGTGGATCGCCAGCTATTCCGCGCTGGCGACGCTGGCTACCGAAGACGACAGTGACATCGCTCCCGCACCGGCCGCCGATGAACCCATCAGCGCCGGCGAAGACCTGCTGCGCGAAAGCAGCCTGGAAGAACACCGCGAGCTGGAAGCCGTGCCGGCACCCTTCAGCCTGCACGCCTTCCCGCGCGGCGCGAACCCCGGCAGTTTCCTCCACGGCCTGCTGGAGTGGGCCGCCGACGAAGGCTTCAACGCCAACGAAGAACAGCTGCGCGACCAGATCGCCCGGCGCTGCGCCGTGCGCGGTTGGGAAGAGTGGATCGAGCCGCTCACCGGCTGGCTCGGGCAGTACCTGCGCACGGCCTTCCGCGCGCCCGATGCGGCGCCGGTCAGCCTCGCCGGGCTGACTACCTTCCAGAAGGAAATGGAGTTCTGGTTCTCCACCCGCCATGTCGATACCCAGCGTCTGGATGCCGCCGTGATCCGCCATACCCTGGGCGGCGTGGCGCGGCCAACGCTGCAGGCCAACCTGCTCAACGGCATGCTCAAGGGCTTCATCGACCTGGTGTTCGAGCACGAGGGCCGCTACTACGTGGCCGACTACAAATCCAACTGGCTGGGCGCCGACGACGAGGCCTACACGCAAGCCGCGCTGCGCGAGGCATTGCTCGAGCACCGCTACGACCTGCAGTACGCGCTCTACCTGTTCGCCCTGCACCGGCTGCTGCAGGCGCGCCTGCCCGACTATGACTACGACCGCCATATCGGAGGCGCGATGTACCTGTTCCTGCGCGGCAGTTCCTCGGCGACCCAGGGCATGTACCTGGAACGCCCGCCGAAGGCGCTGATGGACGAGCTGGACCGCCTGTTCCGCGCGGAGGTGCCGGCATGAAGAGCACCGCCCAGATGCTCGAACTGATCGGCCGCTGGGCCGAGCGCGGCTGGCTGCGCGAGCTGGACCGCGCCTTCGCGATCTTCCTGGTGGAGCGCGCGCCGGACGCCAATCCGCTGCTGATCCTCGCCGCCGCGCTGGCCAGTCACCAGCTCGGCCGCGGGCACGTCTGCCTCGACCTGGAAGCGACCCTGGCCGACAGCCGTTTCGCCCTGTCGCTGCCGCCCGAAGGCGACTCGGCCAAGGACGCGCCGGAGCTGCCCGGCGTACTGCTGGACGGCTTCGACCTTGACGCCTGGCGTGCCGTGCTGAGTGATCCGCGACTGGTTGGCGACGGCCCCGGCGATACGCCGTTGGTGCTGTCCGGCCGTCGTCTGTACCTGCGCCGCTACTGGCAGTACGAGCGCGAAGTGCGCGCCGGTATCGACCAGCGCCTGCAACAGGGCGATACGCTGCGGGCCGCGTTGCCTGCGGCACAATTGCGCCAGACGCTGGATGCGCTGTTCCCGAAAAAAGCCGGCGCGCCGGCGGACTGGCAGAAGCTCGCCTGCGCGCTGGTCGCCGGCAACGCCTTCGGCATCGTCACCGGCGGCCCCGGCACCGGCAAGACCACCACCGTGGTCAAGCTGCTCGCCCTTCTGCAGAGCCTGGCGCTGGGGGAGGGCGGGCGATCGCTGCGCATCCGCCTCGCCGCGCCCACCGGCAAGGCCGCCGCGCGCCTGAACGAGTCCATCGCCGGCGCCGTGCAGCGCCTCGATCTCGCAGGGTTGGCCAATGGCGAAGCCGCGCGCGAGGCGATCCCGACGGAAGTCACCACGCTGCACCGCCTGCTCGGCAGCCGGCCGGACAGCCGCCAGTTCCGCCACCACGCCGGCAATCCGCTGGCGCTGGAGTTGCTGGTGGTTGACGAAGCCTCGATGGTCGACCTGGAAATGATGGCCTCGCTGCTCGCCGCGCTGCCGCCGCGCGCACGGCTGATCCTGCTGGGCGACAAGGACCAGCTGGCCTCGGTGGAAGCCGGCGCGGTGCTCGGCGAGCTTTGCAGCCGCGCCCGCGAAGGTCATTACCGACCGGCCACCCGCGACTGGCTGGAAGCCGTGACCGGCGAACCGATCGCCCCTGCTTTGCTCGACACCTCCGGCAGCGACCTCGACCAGGCCGTGGCCATGCTCCGCCACAGCCACCGCTTCAGCGCCGACAGCGGCATCGGCCAGTTGGCCGAGGCGGTCAACGCCGGCGATATCCCGGCCCTGCGCCAGGTGTGGAAGGCGCAGCACGAAGACCTCGCCCGCATCGCCGTGGACGCCCAGGAAACCCGCAGCCTGCGCGATCTGGTGATCGACGGCGGACGCGGTGGCGACCTGTTCGGCCCGGTCGGCTACGCCCACTACCTGCGTGTCGTCAGCGGTTCGCGCCCGGCGGACAACGCCGACCAGCCCGCGTTGGATGCCTGGGCCAGGCAGGTGCTGGAAGCCCACGGCCAGTTCCAGTTGCTCTGCGCCTTGCGCCGCGGGCCCTGGGGCGTGGAAGGGTTGAACAGCCTGATCGGCGACCTGCTGCAACGCGAAGGATTGATCCCTTCGGCGAGCGGCTGGTTCGCCGGTCGCCCGGTGCTGGTCACCCGCAACGACTACGGCCTTGGCCTGATGAACGGCGATATCGGCATCACCCTGGCATTGCCGCAAGCAGCCGACGACGGCTCGGTGCGCTGGGTGGCGCGCGTGGCCTTCCCGGCGGGCGACGGCACCGACGCCATCCGCTGGATCCTGCCCAGCCGCCTGCAGGCGGTGGAAACCGTGTTCGCCATGACCGTGCACAAGTCCCAGGGCTCGGAGTTCACCCACGCCGCGCTGCTGCTGCCCGACAGCCTCAACCCCATCCTCACCCGCGAGCTGGTCTACACCGGCATCACCCGCGCGCGCAAATGGTTCACCCTGGCCAGCGCCGGGCGCGGCTGGCAGGTACTGGAGGCGGCGACGGAGCGGCGGGTGCAGCGGGCGAGCGGGTTGCTCGGCGGCTGACCGGAAGGTCGCCAGGCGACCCACTGGAAAGCTCTCCGATGAATGGCGGCGGGTGAGTCGCTGGCGCTCTGTCCCGCCGCTTTGCCGGCCTCCCTGCGGGCAAGAGGACTGGCCAGGCGTGCGCCGTCTGCAAGGGGTCGAAAAAATTCGAGTGCCGGGGCGAGGAAGATAGGTGCTCAGCCAGGCAATGCCTGGAGAGCGCCCTGAGAAACGGGCTCTCCAAGTGCCTAATCTGTTCAGGTTTCGAACTTTTTAGATTTGTCTGATGTTCTATTCGTCGGCTGTTCGAGAGGCTGGCGGCCATGAAACTCAAGCAGTTCCTTCGTCGTCAGGATTCGTCCTTTTCCACCCCGAAGGCAGCCCGAAAGCTCCTTCGTCTGCTGGCCGGGGTGGTGATCGCCTGCCTTTTCTTCACCCTCAGCCTGTTCCTTGCCGCGAGCCTCAACAGCGAAGTGTCGCAGTTGCGCCGGCAGATGAACGCCGCCATGTACGAGGCCCAGGATTACCTCGGCCAGCGCGAGTTGCTGCTGGAGCACATCAGCCGGGGCGTGACCTGGAAGCTGCGTGAGCCGCTGGTGCAGTGGCGCCAGTTGAGCGTGCCGGTGCCGCCCCACGAGCAGATTTTCGTCACCCTCGGCGAGCCAGGTTCCAGCTGGAGCCTGGCTTTGTCCGGGCGCGACCTGGCGGAGATGGAGGCGAAGCGGCTGAACCTGATCTATGTCTCCCCCGAACCGGATCGCTCGGTGACAAGGCTGTACGGGGCGCCGGCGCTCAACGCCGTGGTGCCGCCGTCGGTGCTCGAGGCGCTGGCGCAGCCCGGTACGCCGAAGGAGGAGCGGCAGGTGCGCTGGCTCGCCGACCCGACCGACCCGCAGGCGCGGCAGTACCTGTTCACCCGCGTGACCAGCGAGCAGGACAACGGCTGGCTGGGGCTGGAGCTGTTCGGCGCCGACCTCTCCGCCGCTTTCGGCGTGCCTGAGGCCGGGCGCTTCCTGCTGCTGGATCGCGATCACCGGGCGATCCTCGGCAGCGCGGTCACGCCGCAGCTCGGCCTGCAGTTCAGCGACCTGTGGGACGGCGACAACTTTGCCTTCAGCGGGTCCGGTGTGCTGCCCAGCCACCTGGCGCTGCTCAAGCACCTGGGCAGCTCCGACTGGTCGCTGATCTACTACTTCAACCTGTACGACCTGCTGCTGCCGATGTGGCCCAGGATCCTCGCATCGCTGGCCTTCCTGCTGGGCTGCTCGCTGCTGGTCTGGGGCATGTGCCGGCGTATCAACCGGCGCCTGATCGGCCCGGCGCAGCACCGCCTCAATGCGCTGGTGGAGAACGAGGGGTTCTCCCGCGCGATGATCCAGACCGCGCCAGTGGCGCTCTGTGTACTGCGGCGCAGCGATGCCGAGGTGGTGCTGGAGAATCGTCTCGCCCAGCAATGGCTGGGCAGCGGCGACGAGCGTCGTTACTGGAGCCATGGCTGGCTGGAGCGCGGCTTCAGCAGTGGCGAGGAGGGCGGCTCGGAAGAGGTGGAAACCCATACCGGCCGGCACCTGTACCTGAGCTACACGCCGACCCGCTACAAGGGCGAGGAAGTGCTCTGCTGCGCCTTCAGCGATATCAGCGCGCGCAAGCAGACCGAGGCGGCGCTGGCCGAAGCCAAGCGCCTGTCCGACACCGCCAACGAGGCCAAGACGCTGTTCCTGGCGACCATGAGCCATGAAATCCGCACACCGCTGTATGGCGTGCTCGGCACCCTGGAGCTGCTCGGCCGCACGGCGCTGGACCACCAGCAGTCCGGCTACCTGCGCGCCATCCAGCGCTCGTCCTCGACCCTGTTGCAACTGATCAGCGATGTGCTCGATGTGTCGAAGATCGAAGTCGGCCAGTTGGGCCTGGAGCCGGTGGAGTTCTCGCCCCTGGAACTCACCCTCGACAGCGTCCAGTCCTACGCTGCCGCGGCTCGCGCCAAGGGGCTGCAGATATACGCCTGCTGCGACTCGCAGATGCCCGAGCGGGTGCTGGGCGACGCTACGCGCATCCGCCAGATTCTCAACAACCTGCTGAGCAACGCGGTGAAGTTCACCGACAGCGGGCGCATCGTCCTGCGCGTGCGCGCCGAGACCGGCGAGGGCTGGAACGACACCCTGCACTGGCAGGTGGCCGATACCGGCATCGGCATTCCCGGGGACCAGCAGGAGAACCTCTTCGACGCCTTCTACCAGGTTTCCGGCAACGCCCGCATGGCCGGCGGGACCGGGCTCGGCCTGTCGATCTGCAAGCGCCTGACCGAGCTGATGGGCGGGCAGTTGCGGGTGGTCAGCGACGTCGGGCTGGGCAGCAGCTTTGCCCTCAGCCTGCCGTTGCAATGCGTGGACCGGCAGACTTCCAGCGCCCCCAGGCTGTGCAACGCGATGGTGTGGGTGCACGCACCGACCCGCGAGCTGGCCGATAGCCTTTGCGGCTGGATCACCCGCTGGGGCGCGCGGGCCCAGGTCGTGGCCGCCGACCAGCCGCTCGAGGAAGATGCGTCCAGCGTGCTGGTGGACCTGCGCTTCAATCCCCACGATCGCAAGCCGCTGCCTGCCTGGCGGGGCTGCCGGGTTCTGGTGACCGACCTGGGCGGCGAGCAGCCTCGCCAGGAAGGCTGCGACTGGCATGTGGGCCGCTACAACCTCGAAGGACTGCGTCGTGCCCTGGCGGCGGCGCAGGGCTGCGTCAGTGGCGAGGCTGCGCGTCTGGCCGAGACCCTGCCCGATATCGGCCTCGGCCTGCGCGTGTTGCTGGTGGAGGACAACCCGATCAACCAGTTGATCCTGCGCGACCAGCTGGAGATGCTCGGTTGCGCAGTCGAACTGGCCGCCGATGGCCGAAAGGCGCTGGCGCGCTGGCAGCCCGATGCCTTCGACGTGGTGCTCACCGACGTCAACATGCCCCATCTCAACGGCTACGAGCTGGCCCGTGCGCTGCGCCAGCGCGGCTATCGCGGGCCGATTATCGGCGCCACAGCCAACGCCATGCACGAGGAAAGCGAACGTTGCCTCGCTGCCGGCATGAACCTCTGCCTGCTCAAACCGGTGGACCTGCGCACCTTGCGCCAATGCCTGACCAGCCTGCCCGCGGAGGTGCCGCCATGCGACATCAGCGAATCCTGATCGTCGAAGACCAGCCCTTCCAGCGGGAGTACCTGCTCAACCTGTTCCGCGAGCAGGGTGCCGTGCAGCTGCGCGCCGCCGAGGATGGCGCCGAGGCGCTGCGCTGGCTGGCGCGGGAGCGCTTCGACCTGGTGGTCAGCGACCTGATGATGCCCGGCCTTGACGGTGTGCAGCTGATCCAGCGGCTGGCCGCGCTGAGTCATCCGCCGCTGCTGGCGATCATGAGTTCGGCCTCGCGCCCGCTGATGGGCAGTGCCTGCATGGTGGCCCGCGCCCACGGCATCACCGTGCTCGAACAGATCGCCAAGCCTGCCCGCGCGCCGGTGATCCGCCGCCTGCTGGAGAAGCTCGTGACGCGCCTGGAGCGCGAGGAGCAGCACCGCGCAGCGGATATTCCGGTGCCGACCCGTGAGGAACTGGAGCAGGCCCTGGCGCAGCGGCAGTTCTGTGCGTGGTTCCAGCCCAAGGCCTCGCTGATCGATGGCCGCATCGTTGCGGCGGAGGCGCTGGTGCGCTGGGAGCACCCTCGCCACGGTGTGTTGCAGCCGGGCAGTTTCATGGCGGCGCTGACTGCCGCCGGGCTGGACGAGGCGCTGCTCTGGACGGTGCTCGAACAGGCGCTGCAGGCCCAGGCCGATTGGGGCCGGTTGGGCTTTCACCTGTCGGTGGCGGTCAACCTGCCGACCCACCTGCTGGATGATCCCGACCTGCCGGATCGACTTGCAGCCTTCGTCGCTTCCCGTGGCGGAGTGCCGGCGCACATCGTTTTCGAACTGCTCGAATGCAGCAGCACGGCGACCCCGGCGAACTACTATGCCGGCACCTGCCGCTTGCGCATGAAGGGTTTCGGTCTCGCCCAGGACGATTTCGGCCAGGGCTACAGCTCGCTGTATAACCTGGTTTCGACACCCTTCACGGAGCTCAAGATCGATCGCGCACTGGTGCACGGCTGCGTCGACGACGATGGCCTGGCAGCGGCGCTGGAAAGCATCGTCAAGCTCGGCCGGCAGCTTGGGCTGGAGGTGATTGCCGAGGGCGTCGAGCATCCGGACGAGCTGGCGCTGCTGCGCCGGCTGCGGTGTGATTGCGCCCAGGGTTTCCTGTTCTCCGAGGCGGTGCCGCCGTCCGTGTTCACCCGCCAGTTGCTCCAGGAACGCTCCGCCATGGCTTATTGATACACGGCAGCTACATGGCAGATGCAAGGGCAATCAGCGGCCGGCCAGGGGCCTCCGGGTCGCCTTATCGCGTACTCACATCTACAGTCTGCTGGTATCCGGCGGGCCCTCCGCCGCCACTTTCCGCGACACCGGATGCTTCGCATGCAGGAACATGACAACGGCTCGATTCGTAAACTGGCGAGCACTTCGCTACGCCTGAATATCGTCTTGCTGTGTGCCGTCTCCCTTGCGCTGATACTCGTTGGCGCCTGTTACTGGGCGCTTGGCCGGCTGGTGCAGGAAGAGCGTGACAAGGTGCATTTCCATTTCAGCCGGCTGGTCGGGGACCTCCACGAGCACGAGGCTTTCCTCAACCGTATTGCCCAGCAGAGCGACGCATCCACCCAGCGCCAGGACCTGGATGTGATCCCCCTGCAACGGCGA
Source organism: Pseudomonas sp. LABIM340 (assembly GCF_040017195.2). Lineage (NCBI taxonomy): Bacteria > Pseudomonadati > Pseudomonadota > Gammaproteobacteria > Pseudomonadales > Pseudomonadaceae > Pseudomonas > Pseudomonas sp. LABIM340. The sequence continues at coordinate 1,294,005 of NZ_CM200227.1, forward strand.
ATGCTGGTCAGCGAGAACGGCATGGAGATCCACGAAGGGCGGGAGTTCTCCTTCGCCATGCCCTTTACCCTGGCGCAACAGGTGCGCGGCGTCGGCCCACGGACGAGGATCGGGACCTTCTCCTTCGGCGTGATGCTGGCGAATTTCTACAGCAGCTATTGGAGCACTTCGTCCTTTCCGTCGCCGCAGGTCCTGGTACTCGACCTCAACGGGCCGACCAGCCTGGCGGTGCCCGCCATCGGCAACTTCCGTGATCATCGCCCGGTGACCCGGCGCTCCTACCTGCCGGTGATCGAGCAGGTGCGCCAGGCGCTGGAAGCACGTTCCCCCCAGCGCAGCGACACGCGGGTGCACTGGGCAAAAGCACAGAACTACACAGGCGGCAGTCGCGAACTGCTGGCCTATGTCAGCCTCGACCTGCCCGATGAGCTCTGGTGGGATTCGGACCTGGACCGCAGAGTGGTGGCGGTTTCGCTGCTGGATCTGGGGCGGATCAATGACATGGAGCAGATACTCGATCGCCCGGTCTTCGACGAACTGGAGCTGATTACCCCCCACGGCAACGTGCTGATCGACGTCCCCGGTTCGGACAAGGACTATGCGGATGGGCTCAACATCGGCACCGACGGCCTGGTCTTCAAGATTCGCAGCGAGTTCGACGGCGGCTGGATCGGGCTCTATCACCTGAGCTATCGCAGCTTCTTCCGCTACGCCAAATGGGAGTTCTTTGGTGGCCTGGCGCTGATCCTGGGGAGCCTGGCCGGTGGCTGGCTGGCCATCTCCTGGTACTCCCGTCGCGTGATCGGGCCGGCACGCCAGGCACACCTCGATCTGGTCGAGAGCGATGCCTTCAGCCGGGCGGTGATCCAGACCGCGCCGGTGGCGCTCTGCGTGCTGCGCCATGGCAGCCACCAGGTGGTGATGCAGAACCGCCTGGCCGAACAATGGCTGGGCGACAGCGAGGCCATCACTCGCATCAGTCGCGACTGGGACCTGAGCGGGAGGGTTGGCGAGGGCAACGGCGAGCTGGTTTTCGACGTGGAAGGGCGCGCCCTGCACGCCAGCTTCGCGCCGACCCGCTACCGTGGCGAGAATGTGGTGCTCTGCGCCTTCAACGACATCAGCGCGCACAAGCAGGCGCAGCAGATGCTGGCCGATGCCAAGCTCACGGCGGATGCGGCCAGCGAGGCGAAATCGGTGTTCCTCGCCACCATGAGCCATGAAATCCGCACGCCGCTCTATGGGGTGCTGGGCACCCTGGAGCTGCTCGGGCTGACCGAGCTGAGCCACCAGCAGCGTGACTACCTCGCAACCATCCAGCGCTCGTCCTCGACCCTGCTGCAACTGATCAGCGACATCCTCGATGTGTCCAAGATCGAGGCCGGGCAGATGGCGCTCGAGGTCGTGGAGTTCAACCCGCTGGAGCTGGCGGAGGGCGTGGTCGCCAGCTATGCCGGCGTGGCCGAGGGCAAGGAGCTGCAGCTGTATGCCTGCATCGACACGAATGTTCCGAGCCTGGTGCGCGGCGATGCTGCGCGCATCCGGCAGATTCTCGCCAACCTGCTGAGCAACGCGCTGAAGTTCACCGACATGGGGCGCGTGGTGATGCGTCTGCGCATCGTGGCCGGCGAAAAGGGCGAGACGGCCCTGCAGTGGCAGGTGACCGATACCGGCATCGGCATGTCCGACGCGCAGCAGCAGCGGCTGTTCGAGCCCTTCTACCAGGCTCATGGCCACGAGCACACGGTCAGCGGCACCGGTCTGGGCCTGTCGATCTGCGCGCGGCTGAGCGACCTGATGGGGGGGCAACTGCGGGTGGTCAGCGAAACCGGGCTGGGCAGCAGTTTCACCTTCACCCTGGCGCTGCCGGTGCTGGAGCGCGCCCAGCCATTGGTTGACGGCGCGCCGCTGCTACCGCAGCCGGTCTACGTGCGGGCGCCGGTGAAGGAACTGGCGCAGAACCTGGCCGCCTGGGTCGACTGCTGGGGCGGCTCGGCGCTGGTCCAGGAGGAGTTGCCGCTGGACGCTCCGCCCGGCGCGGTGCTGCTGGACCTGCTCGAGGCCGGCGACGAGCCGCTGTGGAACGGCGCGCGGGTAAATGCTTTGACCGAGGGCAGCGTGCAGCCACAAGCTTCAGTCCTCGGCTGGGAGGTCAGCCTCTACCATCTGTCCGGCATCGCCCAGGCCTTGCGCCTGGCGCAGCGGGGCGGAGGTGGCGAACCCCGCCAGACTCCCCGTGTCGCCCGATTGGGCAAGCTTGGCCTGCGGGTCCTGGTGGCCGAGGACAACCCGATCAACCAGGCGCTGCTCAAGGAGCAGCTCGAGGAGCTGGGCTGCCGTGTCACCCTCACCAGCAACGGTCGCGAGGCCTTGCAGCGTTGGGCACCCGGCGCCTTCGATGCGCTGCTGACCGATGTGAACATGCCGGTGATGAATGGCTACGAACTGGTCGGTGAACTGCGCCGCCAGGACAGCTGGCTGCCCATCATCGGCGTCACCGCCAACGCCCTGCGCGAGGAGGGTGAGCGTTGTATGGCGGTGGGAATGAACGCCTGGCTGGTCAAACCGATGAGCCTGCGTACGCTGCACGACGGCTTGCTCAAGGTCTGCGGCCATGCGACGGCTGAATCGCCGGAAAGCCCGGTGCAGGAACAGGAGCCGGTGCAGGATCGCATCCAGGTCTCGGAGAAGATGCGCGAGCTGTTCCTGCGCACCATGCGCCAGGACATGCAGGGCGTGACCGATGCCCTGCAGGCCGGCGACCTGGCGACCGTCCGGCAGCAGGTCCATCGCCTGCGTGGCGCGCTGGCGGTGGTCCAGGCCCATGGCCTGAGTGATGCCTGCGGCGCGGTGGAGGAGGCGCTGATTGCGCAGCCCGCCGGGCCGGAACTGTCTGCGGCGGTGAACGCGCTGCTGGGACGAATCGAGGCGGCCCTGGCCAGCCTCTGAGAGCCTGTCCGGTAACCGGGGCTACTCTGGAAGAGTGGCCGTGCCTCTGTGGCCGGCCGACGATCGCAAATGTTGGGACTCAAGAAACTCATGGAAAAAGTCAGAGTGGCACTAGCGGACGACCATCCCATCGTCCTGATGGGGGTTCGCGAGGTGATCGAACGGGACGATCGCTTCGAGGTGATCGGCGAGGCACACAACTCCAGCGAGCTGGTGGCCCTGTACCGTGAGCAGCGACCGGCCATCGTCATCACCGACTACAACATGCCGGGCGACCAGACCTACGGCGACGGCATCAAGCTGATCGAGTTCCTGCTGCGCAACTTCCCCGACACGCGCATCCTGATCCTCACCATGCTGTCCAACCCGCTGATCCTCTCCAGCCTGTACGACCTGGGCGTGTCGGGGGTGATCCTGAAGAACGGCGACCTCAACGAGATCCTGGTGGCGCTCAAGGCGTTGTCCCAGGACCGCATCTACCGGGGGCCGGGCATGCAGTCCTCGAACAGCGTGCTGTCCAGCGGCGACGATGTGGAGGGGCGCATCGCCAGCCTGTCGGTAAAGGAGTATGAGGTGCTGCGCCACTTCGTCTCGGGGTTGAGCGTGCGTGACATCGCGCTGCTGCTCAACCGCAGTGTGAAGACGGTGAGCGCGCAGAAAATCTCCGCCATGCGCAAGCTGGACGTGGATACCGATCAGGCGCTGCTGACGTTCTGTGTGATGGCCAATCTGTTCCAGTAACCCCGACGCCGCGCAAGCGGGCCATGCCCGCGATCCGCCCGCAGGGCCGGCGCTTTCTTATGCTCCTGGTGTTGCAGGGCTGCTGCGTTGGTTTGGGTGTTCCAGCGCCGCTTCGGTGTGCGCTCGGGCTTCGTGTTTCGCCCCCTCGGGCGAGTTACTTTGGCAAACGCCCCAAAGTAACCAAAGGTCTTGCCCCGGACATCCGGTTTTTCGCTTAGGCGAAAAATACCCTCGTTGAACCGGAGTTTCTGGGGCACGAACTAGGCGTCCCCCTCGACGGGCCATCCCTGGCCCGACAGCGCTCTCGCGGCATCCATGCCGCTCAACCCCTGAAACTCCGCTTCAACGAGGCCTCCTGAACGGGGCATTCGGCGCGCGCGGATGTTTCGCTGGAAATCTTCAAGAGCCAGAGCGGCTCTTCGTAGGACCGAGGGGGACGCCTAGTCCTTGCTCGCGAAGCACCCAACGCCGAACGTCCCCTGTAGCTTCGGTCGTCAGCGCAGTGGCGCAGTGCCCGGCTGGCTGTTCCCGCCATCGTCGATCCACAGGTAGCGCACTTCGCCAGCGCTTGCCGGCAAGGCCTGGGTTGGCGTCAGTGTGCGCTGGGAGAACGGCGGCAACAGGTCGGCCGGCAGCGGTGAGCCGGTGCTGCCCTGGCGCATTTCGGCGCCGGCCAGGGTGATGAAGTAAGCGGTGGGGTTTTCCACCTGCACTGCATTGCCGGCCCTGCGGAAGACCAGTTTGCGCGGAGCTTCCTCGGCGTCTTTCGCCAGGGAGCGCGGCCGGTAGATGACCTTCATCTGCGTGCGCAGCGTGACGGTCAGGCGCGACTGTCCCTCGGCCAGCGGCTCGCTGGATTGCGGCGGAATCTCGTAGAGGTTGAGCCAGTACAGCGACTCGCGGTCCTGCGGCAGCGCCACGCCGGTGTAGAGCAGGCGCAGGCTGCGCTGCTGGCCAGGGTTCAGGCGGAATACCGGGGGCAGCGGCATGATCGGCGCCTCGGCGGACTGCGGCGCGGCGTCGAGATCGCCGTCGTCGATCCAGGTCTGCACGATGACCGGGTAACTGTTCTGGTTCACCAGCGCCAGCGAGGCTTCGCGCTGGCCTGCATCGAAGATCACCCGCGTACGCTCGGCAGTGACCCCGGCGTGAACCTCCATGGCCCCCAGCAGCGCGAGGCCGAACAGCGCGATGAGCAGCCGTTTACTGCACACGGATCACCACCTGGGCGGTGGCTTCCACGCGGCCGGGGGTCACGGTGGGCATGCTGCCGAGGCTGAGCTTTTCCAGACGGGCGCGGAAAGTCTCGCTGTACTGGGAGATACCGCCCACTTCACCTGTCTTGTTCGAGGCGTTGCCGATGACCGGGTACCAGCCGCGCGCTTCTGCGTTGCTGCCGTTGGCGGAATCCTCGTTGGACAGCAGGTTCATCGTGCTGCCATTGCGCAGCAGGCGGATGCCCACGCCCTGGGCCATACCCGGCTCGCCGTATCGATCGGAGACCAGGTAGGACAGCCCGCCGTTGGCATTCACCAGGCCCAGGCCAGGGGCGGCCGCCAACGCTCCGGCGGAGACCTTGATGCCCAGGGCGGTACCGCTGGTGCCGGTTTGGCTGGTGCTGGGGGTGGTGCTGCTGAGCACGCCACTCTGGCACTTGAAGTCGACCTGGAAGGGCATCTCGCGGTTGGCGCCGGCATTGATCTCACCGATGGAGATCGATGGGAATACCACATGCGGTGTGACGTTGGTGACGGCACAGGTCGGGTAGCGCTTGAGCGTGACGTCGCCGTACAGGCCGATGGCGCCCGGCCAGTTGTAATGCCAGCCGCTGTAGTTGCCGTAGTGCGACTGGCCGACGGTGGGGTAGGCCAGCCCCGGCCCCTTGATGGCGATGTAACCGGCTGGCTGGGTGCGGCCATACAGCTGCGATTTCGTATTCGGCGAATAGCCCTGAGTGGACTCCAGCGGCGCCCTGAAGAGTTCGGCGCGTACCGCGCTGAGGTTCTTCGCCTTGACCAGCTGGAAGCCACGCGAGTCGATATCCAGCCCGCTGAGCTGGCGCTCGCGCCAGACGTCGGTGAAGTACTGGCCGGTTTCCACGTGGGTCAGGCGCAGCAGCACGTTCGGCCACGCGGTGCGGTAGGCCGCCGTCAGGCCGATGGAGTTGCCCACGCTGTCGCCGCCCTGGTACCAGCCGCTGTAGAGGTCGTCGCCATTGGTGGAGAACATCTCGTAGACCGCATCTCCCGCCGCACAGCGGAAAAACACGCGCTCGGCGTCGTAGCCGGCGGAGTTGCCGTACTGGGTGATGGGCGACATGGCGCTGGCGATCAGGCTGCCATCGGGCTGGAAGCTGGCGTCGCTGACGTTGATCACGCTGGGGAGGCCAAGGGAGCCGTTGCAGGTATCGCAGGCGCCATCCCCCGGCCAGGCACCGGCCACGCCCTCGCCGGGGCGGATCGCCGTATTGGACGTGGTGGTGGCGCTGCCGACGCTGGTGACCTTGTAGCAGGTGGCCCAGGCGCTCGGGGCGAGCAGCAGGGCGAGCAGCGGCAGGCTGCGCAGGAGAGGGTTCATGAAGCCTCCGGTAGGCAGGTTGCCTGCAGGCGGACCAGTACCTGGTCGACGTCGGCGCCCTTGAGGTCATACGGCAGCAGGCAGCCGTCTTCCGGGCGTTCGCCCCACTGCACGCGCAGGCGGCCTTTCTCGCCTTCGGCGCGGGCATAGACCTGGCCGCCCTGGCCGACCATGCCGATGTTCACACCATTGCCGTCGAGCACATCGGCGCCCAGCGGCAGCGGCTGGCCATCGGGCAGCCTGGCCTGGATCAGCAGGGGGTGGCCGGTGAGGGTCTTGAACTCGACGAGTACGGCGGCGCCGGCGTAGGGGGCGATCTTGCGTTCGGTTTCCACCAGCTCGGCGTTCTCGTCGATGCCTTGCGGGTCGAGGCTGATGGGGTTGTAGCGATAGGGCGAGAGCGACGGCACTACGGCATAGCCGTTGCTGTCCACCCGCGCGCCCTGGCCGCCGCGCACGCCAGCGCCGCTGGCGCCCTTGGCTTCCACCAGGGCGAAGGTGTCGCCGACGTAGGGCCCGAGGGTCAGGCCGCCGCTGTGCAGCACCGCTGCGCCACGCATGCCGCCGTTGACCTGGCGGTAGCTGGAGCTTTCCGCGTAGCCGGCGTTGAAGGTGGCGACCGAGGTCTGCTGCTGCACGCTGCCATTGAAGTCGGTGCCCTGGCCTTCGCTGTCGCGTCCGGCGGAGAGGGCGTAGCTCAGGGTGCGGTCTTCGCCCAGGGTGCCGTTGAGGCCGGTCTGGTAGGTGCTGCCGCTGGTATCGCCGGAGCGTCGCGAGGCCATGGCGCTGAGGTTCGGTGCGCGGCTGGTGGAGCCCAGCGGCATGGACAGGCTCAGGGTCAGGGTGTTGTTGCGGTTGCTGCCGTGCTGCAGGTTGTACTGCGGCGGCTGAGACGGGTCGTAGTCGTCGTTCACGTCGCGGTACCAGGTGGTCTGCTGGCGCGAGTAGGAAAGGTTGTAGCTGAGCTGGCGCCAGATATTGGAGTAGCCGACCTGCAGCTGGGTATCACGGCTCTTGCCGTCGTAGTAGTCGGCGGTGGAGCCGGACAGGTAGAGGTTGCCGTACTGTCCCAGGCCCTGGTTGACCAGCAGGGTGAACTGGTTGCGCTGCTTGTAGCTGCTTGAGTCCCAGCTGTCGCCGTGTTCGTCGGCATCGCGGGCGGAGAGCGCATCGCCGAGGTCGCGGTAGCCCTCGGTGGAGTAGCGGTAGCCGGCGAGGGTCAGGGTGGTCTGGGTCGGCTGGAAGGTCCGGCTGTAGTTCAGCCCGACGCGCCAGCCCTGCTTGCGCTGGTTGTTCTCCACGGTGGCGCTGGAGAAGGTGGTGTTCATGCCGAAGGCGCCGTAGGGCGTGGCCAGCACGCCGCCGCCGAGCACGGCCAGGTAATCCTCGGCGACGCGGGTGCCGAGGTTGGCGGTGAGGGCGTTCGTGAGGCCGCGCTGGTAGGTCAGGTCGCCGAACAGGTCGTTGCCGTCACCGTACTGGCGTGCCTGGCCGACCGTGGCGCTGTAGCGCGACAGGCCGGGGCGCATGGACTCGGGCACGGCGGAGAAGGGCACGGAGAAGCGCGACACGCTGCCGTCGGCCTCGATCACCTGCACGTCCAGGTCGCCGTCGTAGGCGGTGCCGTAGAGGTCGTCGATGACGAAGGGGCCGGGTGCCACGGTGGTCTCGTGGATCTTCCGGCCATTCTGGCTGATCACTACCCGCGCGTTGGTGTTGGCCGTGCCGCGCACCTGCGGCGCGTACTGGCGCTGCGAGTCGGGCAGCATGCGGTCGTCGGTGGCCAGGCGCAGCCCTCGGTAGCCCATGCTGCCGAACAGGTTGCCCTCGGTGTAGCTGTCGCCCAGGGTCAGTTCGCTGCGCAGGTCCGGCACTGCGCGCTGGGCGTAGGTGCGGATGCTGTTCCAGTCGCTGCGGGTGTTCCCCGCGTAGCTGGAATAGGTGTAGTTGGACTGGTGGCGCAGGCGCCACAGGCCGAGGTTCATGCCGCCGTTCAGGCCCAGGTAGCCGTAGTCCGAATCGCCGCCGCTGCCGGAGTCTTCGAAGCTCGAGCGGTAGAGGTTGGCGTCGTAGTTGACGAAGCCCATGGTGCTGCCGGCGTCCCATTCATCCGGGCTGACATAGCCGCGCGGCTTGATGTCGAGCAGCGCCTGGGGCACCGAGAGGTCCAGGCGCAGGCGTGCGGTGTCGAGGTTCCAGGTCGAGTCCGGCAGGCGCTCGGTGAGCCAGTGGCAGATGCCCTGGTCGTCCTTGCCGGCTTTCGGGTCGGGGCGCGCACCCAGGCTCTGGCGCAGGAAACGTTCGCTGAAGCAGGGCTCGGCGCGCTCGCCGCGCTGGCGCATTTCCACTTCGGCACGGGTGGCGTACTGACCGTTGAGATAGAGGTCGACGTGGTAGGTGCCGGGGTCCACCTGATCGGCGCGGTTGAACCGCTCCAGGCTGCCGCCGGCCAACCCCGAGCCCATCAGCAGGCTGTCGTCGAAGCGGTAGTCCGCATCGCCCTGGGCCAGTCCCGCGACCACCATGGCGAGGGCTCCGAGGGCGAAGGGCAGCAGCGGTCCACGGTGGAGATCAACGCGGCAGATCATGGCGAAGTTCCACTCTTGCGCCGTAGTCGTTGATCAGCAGGGCGGACAGTCGCGGCGTGCCGGCGGGCAGTGCCGAAGGCTTCTGCGCCTGCCACTGGGCCTGGCCCATGGGCGCGACCATGCTCGGCTGCAGCTTCCACTGGCGCTCGCCGACACTGAGCGTCGCGCCGCCGAAGGAGGCGTGGTAGCCGGTGGGGTTCTCCACCTTCACGCTCCAGCTGCTGCCGCTCTGCACCAGGGAGAAGCGCAGCTTTTCGGGCAACTGCTCCGGGCTGCCGGCGATGCCTGCCGGACGGTAGAACAGCTTCAAACGGTTGCGCAGCATCAGCAGCATCTGGTTCTGCTCGGCCTTGGCGGCGTTGCGTGGCGGAATCTGCAGCACGTTGAGGTGGAACAGCGATTCGCGGTCCTGGGGCAGGCCGGGGCCGGTGTAGAGGATGCGCAGGGTCTGGCCGCTGCCGGGCGCCATGCGCGAAACCGAAGGGTTCACCACGAAGGGAGCCTTGGCGGTGTCCGGCGTGGAGGCTGGGTCGTCGATGTCGATCCAGGCCTGGATGACGTTGGGGAAGCCGTCCTTGTTGGTCAGTTGCACGGTCTTTTCCCGGGCGTCGCCAGGGTAGATGACACGAGTGCCGGTGATCACCACGCTGGCCTGGGCGAGCGAGGCGGTGAAGGATGCCAGCAGGGCGAGCGCAAGCGTCGCCGCGCGAAGCGGGCGCGGTGGGAGGGCGTTCATCCGGTTCACCTGTGTTGCCGGGACGTTCGGGGCGGGTTCACCCCTGAACGGCGCGGCGCAATGCGGGAAGGCGGCACCGGGGGGCGGTGCCGCGGGGTATCACTCGTAGCGCAGGGTGTAGGTCACCGAGCCGAGCACCGGGCCGGGGGTCACGGTGGCGTCTTCGGAGATGTACTGCACCGCGTAGTCGTAGCTGGCGCTGGTCTCACCGTCGGCGAGGACGATGTCACCGGCGGCCACGGCCGCGCCGCCTGCCAGGTTCACCGGAGCGCCGGCCGGGCCGTCGAGCAGCTGCAGGGCCACACCGGTGGCGCCGCTGGCGGCGGTGTTGGTCAGGTTGCCCGAGGCGGTGGCGTTGGTGGCCTGGAACAGGGTGGTGAAGTGCTCGTCGGCACCGCTGGGGGCGGCACAGCCAGTCAGCTGCAGGGTGAAGCTGGTCTCGCCGGTGGTCTGGCCGACGGTGCCGTTCAGGGCGCTGACCGGCACGCTGTCGAGGATGACGGTCGGGTCGGTGTTGCCGTCGACCACCGCCGAGCAGGTCTGGTCGGTCACTTCACCGCTGAAGTTGATGGTGTTGGCGGCGAAAGCAAAGCCCGGCACAGCGAGGGTGGCTGCGACAGCCAGGGCGGTTGCGCGAAGTTTCATTCTCTTGAGCTCCATGGTCAGGGTTTTTTCCCAGGCCAATCTTCCCGTCAGAGCTTTCGGAAAGCTCTGAGACGAATCTGAAAGCGCCGCGGCAGGTTTTCTGCGCCGCCTGACCAACGGCGCCGGGGCCGTGGCAGAGCCCTGTGCCGGGGTTGCCGAGGCCCGCTGCCATGCCACGGGAGAAAAACTTTTGCTCGCCTGTCGATTCCCGCCCGCGCGCTTCGACTATGAGGTAACTGCAAGCGCACTGCGTGGGGAGAAGGCCATGAAGTACCTGTGTCTGATCTATGTGGATGACCGGCGCCTGTCGAGCCTGTCAGAGCCCGAATACCGGCGGCTGATGGACGAGTGTTTCGCCAACGACGAGTACCAGCGCCGGGCCGGACGGGTGCTCGCCTCCGAGGCGCTGGAGACGGTGGAGACGGCGACTACGCTGCGCCATGGCACGGCGGGCCTGTCGATCACCGACGGACCCTTCGCCGAGACCCGCGAGTATCTGGGCGGCTTCGTGCTGATCGACGCCCGCGACCTCAACGAGGCGCTGCAGATTGCCCAGCGGATTCCCAGCGGTCGGCTGGGCGCCGTGGAAGTTCGACCGGTCCGTGACTGGGACCGTTATTTCGCCGGGCGCTGAGGCCCGGCACTTCAAGTGCTCTTTGTTTCAAGGGCTCTTTATTTCAAGAGCGAGCAACGTCAGGAGGATGTGATGCTGAAGTGGATCGGGTTGGTGGTGGTTGTGGCCGTGGTGGTGGTTCTGGTGCTGGCGGCGAATCGTCCGGGTACCTTCCGCGTGGAGCGCACCGCGCGCATCCAGGCGCCGCCGGAGAGGGTCCAGGGCTATATCGAGGACTTCCACCTGTGGGCGCAATGGTCGCCCTTCGAGAAGCTCGACCCGGCCATGCAGCGCAGCTTCTCCGGCGCCGACAAGGGCCGCGGCGCGGTGTACGCCTGGGAAGGCAACGGCAAGGCCGGGGCAGGGCGCATGGAGATACTCGAGAGCGCCCCCGGCAGCCGCGTGACCATCGCGCTGGATTTCCTCAAGCCGTTCAAGGCCAGCAATACCGCCGAGTTCACCCTGGTGCCGCGCGACGGCGGCACCGAAGTGACCTGGGCGATGTTCGGCCCGGTGCCCTTCGTGGCGAAGATCATGCACCTGTTCTTCGACGTGGACAGCATGGTCGGCAAGGACTTCGAGGCGGGCCTGGCCAACCTCAAGACGCTTGCCGAGAAGGGCTGATGCAACCCGCAACCTGAAGGAGGTGAGCCATGTGCCCTCTGTGCGTATCGACCCTGACGCTGGCGGTCACCAGCATCCTTTCCGCCGGCGGCGTCAGCGCCTTCGCCGTCACCCGCCTGCGCGGCAAGCGCCGCGCCCGGCCCAACGAGCAACGGGAACGCCCCCAGGAGCGTGCGACATGAAACTGGCTAACCAGGACTTTCCACGAGTCGTTTCCCAGGCCGCCTGGCGGCAGGCACGCATCCGCCTGCTGGAGCAGGAAAAGGCCGCCACCAAGGCCCGCGACGCGCTCAGCGCGCAGCGTCGCGAGCTGCCGGTGGTGCGCATCGACAAGGACTACCGCTTCGAGGGCGCGCACGGCCCGCTGCGCCTGCTCGACCTGTTCGAAGGCCGGCCGCAGCTGATCGTCTATCACTTCATGTTCCACCGCGACACGGGGCTGGGCTGCGAGGGCTGCTCCTACCTGATCGACAACCTCGGCCGGCTGGAGCACCTGCATGCGCGCGGCACCACCTTCGCCATGGTGTCCCGCGCGCCGCTGGAGGAAATCGCGCCATTCCGCGCCCGCATGGGATGGCAGTTCCCGTGGTACTCGTCGTTCGGCAGCGACTTCAACTACGACTTCCATGTCAGCGTCGACGAGTCCGTCGCCCCGGTGGAATACAACTATCGTGACAAGGCGGAGCTGGAGCGCCTCGGCCAGGACTACCACGTGCGTGGCGAGCAGCCGGGCATGAGCGTATTCCTGCGCGACGGCGAGCAGGTCTTCCACAGCTACTCGACCTACGGCCGCGGACTGGAGGCACCGCTGTTCACCTACCACCTGCTCGACCTCACCCCGTTGGGGCGCGGCGAAGGCTGGGGCGGCATGCCCGACTACCAGGGCAAGGGCATGAACTGGACACGCTTCCACGACGACTACGAGCAGGCCGCGCCGCCGCACAGCTGCTGCGGTTCCTGATCCGACCCGACTACTACACGGAGAGATTCCCGATGACTGCTGCCCAGAAGAACGCCACCCACAGCGAACTGCACGCACTGCTGGAAAGCTGGCTGAAGTCCGTGCGCGCCTCCGACGTGGAAGGCATCACCGGCCACTACACCCGCGACATCCTTGCCTTCGATGCGGTGAAGCAGTTGCAGTTCAAGGGCGTCGAGGCCTATGCCAGCCATTGGCGCGACTGCACGCAGATGTGCAAGGAACCCACTTTCGAGATTCATGAGCTGAGCTTCGAGAGCGGCGGCGATACAGCCTTCGGGCACTACCTGGCCTACTGCGGCGGCACCGACGACAAGGGCCAGCACAACGCCTCCTGGGCGCGGGTCAGCGTCGGTCTGCGCCGCGAGGCGGGGCAGTGGAAAATTGCCCACGAGCACTTCTCCATTCCCTTCGATCCGGCGACGGGGCAGCTGTTGTTCGATGCCAAGCCCTGACCTGTGGCGTTTGCCTGTAGGAGCGGGCCATGCCCGCGATCGCGCGCATGGCGCGCTCCTACAAGAGCAAAGGCCTCTCACCCTGCCTGCGCGGCCTGCTCCTCAAGCGGGAGAGGGGACAGTTCGACGCAGGATGAATCCATGGCGTCAGCCGGCCCAATCAGCCCCCTCTCCCTCTGGGAGAGGGCTGGGGTGAGGGTCGCACCCAGCTCGGTCTTCCCTGCTCGACGAAACACCCCGCAACGATCCCCCCGTCGCATCCGTCCGACCACCTCCCGCCGTGCCGCGAATCCGTGCAGGATAGGCAGACCTCTCCACGCCAAGGACCTTCGGCCCATGCACGAGTATGCTCCCCAGCCCCTGCGCGACGTGGTGGATGAGGTCTATCGCCGTGAATCGCGCCGGGTGCTGGCCACGCTGATCCGTCTGCTGGGTGATTTCGACCTCGCCGAGGAGGCGCTGCACGAAGCCTTCGTCGCCGCCGTGGACCAGTGGCGGCGCGACGGCGTGCCGGCCAACCCGCGCGCGTGGCTGGTCTCCGCCGGGCGCTTCAAGGCCATCGACGGCCTGCGCCGACGCTCGCGTTTCGACGCCTCGCTGACGCAGATCGCCGAGCAACTGGAGATCGACGCGCAATCGGTGGAAGAACTGGCCGACGAAAGCGTCGAGGATGACCGCCTGCGGCTGATCTTCACCTGCTGCCACCCGGCGCTGCCGGCGGACTCGCAGGTGCCGCTGACCCTGCGCGAAGTCTGCGACCTGAAGACCGAGGAAATCGCCCGCGCCTACCTCGCCACGCCTTCGACCATCGCCCAGCGCATCGTCCGCGCCAAGGCGAAGATCCGCGACGCGCAGATTCCCTACCAGGTGCCGGAAGCCGCTGAGCTGCCGGAGCGCCTGGCCAGTGTGCTGCGGGTCATCTACCTGGTGTTCAACGAGGGGTATTCGGCTTCGGCCGGCGATTCGCTGACCCGCACCGATCTGTCCGCCGAAGCCATCCGCCTGGGCCGGCAGCTCCTCGAATTGCTGCCGGAAGCCGAAGTGATGGGCCTGCTGGCGCTGATGCTGCTGCACGAGTCGCGACGCGAGGCGCGCACCGCCGAGGACGGCGAACTGGTGCTGCTGGAAAACCAGGACCGCGCCTGCTGGGACCGTGCCTTGATCGAGGAGGGCCAGCAACTGATCAGCGCTGCGCTGGCAACCCGGCGTATCGGCCCCTACACCCTGCAGGCGGCGATCTCCGCCGTGCATGCCGCCGCCGCGGACATGGCCAGCACCGACTGGGCGGAAATCGTCGGTCTCTATGACCTCCTGCTGGCGATGCAGCCCTCGCCGGTGATCGAACTCAACCGCGCCGTGGCCCTGTCCATGCGCGATGGCCCGGACGCGGGGCTGGCGCAGGTCGATGCCATCCTTGCCCGTGGCGACCTGCTGGATTACCACCTGGCCCATGCCGCGCGCGCCGATTTCTGCCGCCGGCTGGAGCGCCGCGAGCAGGCGCGCGGCGCCTACGAACGCGCCCTGGAACTGGCGAAGCTGGAGCCGGAGCGGCGCTTCCTCGAACAGCGGATTCGCGAGCTCGATCGCTGAGTTGCATTGCAACATCCAACTGCCAGACTGTGCGACTGACCCCTGTTGACCCGTGCCCATGACCGAACCGACGCCGCGCGATTCCCTCTGGACCGTCTTCCTGATCTTCCTGCGCCTGGGCCTGACTTCCTTTGGCGGGCCGGTGGCGCACCTGGGTTATTTCCGCGACGAGTTCGTGAGCCGGCGGCGCTGGCTGGACGAGCCGCACTACGCCGATCTGATCGCCCTCTGTCAGTTCCTCCCTGGCCCGGCCAGCAGCCAGCTGGGCATGGCCCTGGGCGCCTTGCGCGCGGGGCAGTGGGGTGCCTTGGCGGCCTGGGCAGGCTTCACCCTGCCGTCGGCCTTGCTGATGCTGCTGGTCGCCCTGGGGCTTTCGCGGCACGGCCAATGGCTGCCGGTTGGGGTGTTGCACGGACTGATGCTGGTGTCTGTCGCCGTGGTGGCCCACGCCGTCTGGGGTATGGCCAGGGCGCTGTGTCCGGACTGGCAGCGCCAGGGACTGATGATCCTGGTGACTGCCGTGGCCCTGCGCTGGCCCGGCGTCGTCGTGCAATTGCTGGTGATCCTCATGGCTGCGCTGATCGGCATGGCCTGGCTGCGGCCATCTGCTGCGGGCGAGTCCGTGGGCCCGGGCCATTGCGCGTCCCGTCGCCAGGGCTGCTTCTACCTGCTGCTGTTCTTCGCGCTGCTGGCGCTTCTGCCGTTGGCGGCGGCCGCGTGGCAGTGGCCGTGGCTCGCTCAGTTCGACGCTTTCTACCGGGTCGGCAGCCTGGTCTTCGGTGGCGGGCATGTGGTGCTGCCGCTGCTGCAGAGCGCGGTGGTCGAACCCGGCTGGGTGGATGCGCAGACCTTCCTCGCCGGCTATGGCGCAGCACAGGCGTTGCCGGGGCCGCTGTTCACCTTTGCTGCCTTCCTCGGAGCGGCCATCACTGAGCCGGGGGGCGCGACCGGCGCGTTGCTGTGCCTGCTGGCGATCTTCCTGCCGTCCTTCCTGCTGCTGCTCGGCGCCTTGCCGTTCTGGCAGAGCCTGCGTCGCCAGCGGCCTCTGCGCGCGGCGCTGGCCGGGGTGAACGCCGCCGTGGTCGGCCTGTTGCTGGCGGCGCTGATCCATCCCATCGGCAGCGAGACCATCGTCGGTCTGCTCGACATCTCCCTGGTCGCGCTGGCCTTCCTGGTGCTGCTCAGTGGTCGGGTTCCGCCCTGGGCGCTGGTGCTGCTGGGCGCGCTGGGCGGAGGCCTGGCCGGGGCGTTCTAGAGGCTGCTCACCAGGTGCCCGCCGTCCACGGCGAGCACCGCACCGGTCATGAAGGCGCCGGCGTCGCTGGCCAGCAGCAGGAAGGGGCCTTCCAGTTCCCGGAGCTGGCCGAGGCGGCGCATCGGTACCGTGTCGCGGATGTAGGCCTGGCCCTTGTCGCTGTCGAAGTAGGCGTCGTTCATTTCGGTCTTGAAGTAGCCCGGTGCGATGGCGTTGACCCGTACGTTGAAGCGCGCCAGTTCCAGCGCCAGGGACTTGCTCAACTGCACCACGCCGGCCTTGGCTGCGCAGTAATGGCTGTAGCCGCCGCCCACGCGCAAGCCGAGGATCGAGGCGATGTTGACGATGCTGCCGCCGCGCCCGGCCTTGGCCAGACGCTGCGCCGCGCACTGGGCGACACGCCAGACGCCGTCGAGGTTGGTGGAGAGCATGCTGCGCCAGTCTTCCTCGCTGACCTCCAGCGCGCGCTGACCGTTGCCGATGCCGGCGTTGTTGAGCACCACATCCACCACACCAAACTGCGCTTCTGCGCTGTCGAACGCGGCCTCGACGCTGGCGCGGTCCGTCACGTCCAGCGCCACGGCATGGGCTTCGCCGCCGTCGGCACGGATGGCTTCAGCCAGTTGCGCCAGGCGCTCTGTGCGACGTGCCGCCAGCACCACGCGGGCGCCCGCACGGGCGGCCACGCGCGCCAGGTGTGCGCCGATGCCGCTGGAAGCGCCGGTGACCAGTACGGTCTTGCCGGCGAGGGAGAAGATGTCGTTGCTCATGGGTACCTCGTCCAAAGCCCCCGGGGGCGCGCTGCGGATAGGGAGCGGGCAGGTTCTGCCGGCCCGGAATGTCGGCAGGATAAACAGCCGCGGATGTGAGCGTGGTTTCATTCGCGGTCTGAATGGTCGGGACCCCGCTGTCGCAATCGGGGCGGGCCCGGCAGGTTGTGGAATAATGCTAGCCATTTCCGCAACGGACTGCCGATATGCCCAGCCTGCGTCGCAATGCGTTCGACCTCATCCGCCATCTCGCCGCGCTATCGGTCCTGGTCAGCCACCATTTCGCATTGTCCGGTCTGGAATCTCCCGGCCTGGGCGGTTCGCACAACCTGGGCGCGTTGGCGGTTCTCGCGTTCTTCTCGATCTCCGGTTACCTGATTGCCCTGAGCTTCTGCCGGTCCGCCAGCTTCTCCAACTACCTGCTCAAGCGCGTGGCGCGGTTGTTCCCGGCGCTGATCGGCTGCTCCCTGTTGATGGTCTACGTTGCCGCGCCGCTATTGTCGGAGCGCGGTGTGGCGCGGCTGTTTGATGGCAGCGCATTACTCGATTTTCTTCGCATCTCCGCCATGGGGCAGGCGAATCTGGCGGATGTGACCGCTGGTTTCATCTTCCCCGACTCCTTCAATGGGAGTCTGTGGACGTTGAAAATCGAGTTTGCTTGTTATCTGGCGGTGGCGGCCCTGCTCAGTCTGACGCGTGGTCCGCTGCTGCCGCTGGGCGCGGCATTGCTGCTAGCGGGAGTGAGCGGCTATCTGGGGCGTTTCGGCGAAGGTGTGTGGGCGGCCAAGCTGACAACCTACCTGTCGGTGGCCAGCGCGTTCTTCCTCGGCTCCTTCTTCGCCTTTCGCCGTGCCTGGCTGGCCCGACCGGTCGTGCTCGTGGCGATGATCGTGGTCGGCATCGCTCTTCTGGCCGGCACCCTTGGCTCGGCCTGGTCGCTGCCGCTGGGCAGCCTGGCGATGTGCCTGATTACTCTGGGAGCTGGCCTGCTGTTCACCGATCGGCTGATCGCCGGGCGTTTCGATTTTTCCTACGGTATCTACCTCTACGCCTTCCCGGTACAACAGGTCGTCATCAACCGTAGCGGTCTTGGCTTCTATCCGGGCATGGCACTGACAGCGCTGTTGGTGCTGGTCCTGGCGGTGCTGTCATGGCATCTGCTGGAGCGTCCGGCGTTGCGTATGGCCCACCGTCGCACGGAGCGGCCGGCGGCATTGCCGGTCGGTGGGTAGGAGAACGAAAAAGCCCGGCGGATGCCGGGCTTTTTCATGACACGGGAAGCGAATCAGGCAGCGAGTGCGCGAGCCTGCTTCTTCTTCACCTGCGCGCGGCAAGCATCGCCGAACGCCTGGAAGATCTTCACCGAGTCGGGGTTCTTCGCCGCCTGCCATTCCGGGTGCCACTGCACCGCGAAGAGGAAGGAGGAAAGCGTCGGGGCGTGGATGGCCTCGACCAGGCCGTCTTCGGCGTGGGCGATGGCTTCGATACCCTTGCCCAGGTTTTTCAGGCCCTGGCCATGCAGCGAGTTGACGCGGATCTCGTCACCCAGCAGCTGCTGCAGCCAGCTGCCCGCTTTCGGGCGAACGCCGTGGGCCGGGCTGTACTGCACGTCGACCGGGTCTTCGGGATTCTCGCGATGGTCGTTGAAGCCGGGTTCGGCATAGACCTTCTGGTAGATATCGCCGCCCAGGGCCACGTTGATTTCCTGCATGCCGCGGCAGATACCGAAGATCGGCAGGCCCCGCGCGATGGCGGCCTTGATCAGCGGGATGTCGAAGTTGTCGCGGTCCTTGTCCTGGCCCTTGCCGGGAGTTTCGTTCTCCTGGCCATACAGGGTCGGATCGATGTTGCTGCCGGCGCCGGTCAGGTACACGCCGTCGGCCATGTCCAGGTATTGCTCGAGGTCTTCGATGCCGCAGCAGGTCGGTACCAGTACCGGCACGCAATCGGACTGTTCGACCAGGGGCACGATGTATTTGTGGGTCATTACCTGATAGTCGTGGCCTTTGCGCTCTTGGCTGCCCATGGACATCAGCACGACGGGTTTACGGAGAGTCTGTTTCTTGTTGCCAATGTTGCTGTTGGACATATGTCACCTTTGGACGGGCTGCAGCCCATCGTTTTTGTGCAGGCGCGCAGCGGAAAGGCGCGCTACCTGAGGCCCCGAGCACTGCCGGGAGCGCACAGAAGGCGAAGTTTCCCGGTCGAAACCTGCCTACCAGCCTGCCAGAGCCGTTAAATATGTCAAACGAATTCGAAGCGGGGCGTCAAAAATAATGGCCGAAATCCTGTCTTACAATTCTCCTATCTGATTGTTTTTAAAGGATTTATTGTAATATCTCGACGTGCTGAAAAGTCCATTATTTAAAACGCTTGGTCATAATGGTGAAAAATTCTGCACGCTTTTTCACGGTGGCCGTTCAGGATCGGCAACGCCCGCGCAGGCGGCACGCTCTGCCTCGCGGGTTTGCCTTCAGTGGCACTCGATGCGGTTGCGACCGTTCTGCTTGGCCCGGTAGAGCGCGCTGTCGCTACGGGAAAGCCCGGCCTCGGCAGACGCGTCGCTCGCTTCCAGCGCAGCGATGCCGATGCTGATGCTCAGCGGGATGCGCTGCCCGCCCTGCATCAGCGGCTGCTCCAGCAATTGCTGCTGCAGGCGCTGGGCGAAGACCCGGGCGGCGGCGACGTCGGCATCCCCCAGCACCACGGCGAACTCCTCGCCACCCATGCGCCCGGCGAAGTCGACGCGGCGGATGTCGCGCCCGAGGATGCTGGCGAAATGGCGCAGGGCCTCATCGCCGACGGCATGGCCCCAGCGGTCGTTGATCGCTTTGAAGTGGTCGATATCGCACATCAGGATCGCCGCGTGGTGCGTCGTCGAGCGTTGCACGCGGCCGAGCTCCGCCTCGATAAGGCGCATGAAGTGGCCCCGGTTGGGCAACTGCGTGAGGAAGTCGGTGGTGGCCAGCACCTGCAATTCGGCTTCGATGCGCTTGCGTTCGGTGATGTCGGTGATGAAGCCGTGCCAGATCAGCGTGCCGTCCGGCACGCGCTTGGGGTGTGCGTTGCCCTGGCGCCAGAGCGTGCCGCGCCCGGCGATCTGCACACGGTATTCGTGCCGCCAGGGTTGCAGGAGGGCGGCGGAGGCTTCCAGCGAGGCGAGGCAGGCCGGCAGGTCCTCGGGGTGGATCAGGTCGCGCAGGAACACGGAGTTGTGCTGCATCTGTTCGGCCGGAATGCCGTAGATGTCCATCACCCCCGCGCTGACGTAGGGGAAGGTGCCGGTGCCGTCGGGCAGGCGGCGGAACTGGAAGACCATGCCGGGGATTTCGTTGGTCAGGTCGGTGAGCAGTTCCACGCTTTCGCGCAGTTGCTCGGCCATGCCGCGCAGGGCGGTGATGTCGGTGGTGGTGCCGAGCATGCGCAGGGCGTTGCCGGCAGCGTCGCGCTCGACCACCTTGCCGCGGCTGCAGACCCAGAGGTAGTGGCCGTCCTTGTGGCGCAGGCGATGCTCCACCTCGTAGGCCTCGGTGCGGCCCTCGAAATGATCGCGCATGGTGTTCTGCACGTACTCGAGGTCGTCCGGGTGCAGGCGCGTGTAGGCGTCCTCGATGCGGCTGCCGATCTCGTCCTCGGTGTAGCCCAGCAGGGACTTCCAGGCGCTGGAATAGTGGATCTCGCCGGTGGGCACGTGGCGATCCCAGATGCCGGTTCCGCTGCCGTCCACCGCCAGGGCCATGCGCCGCTCGCTTTCCTTCTGTGGCATGCGGGCGCGGTCGAGCAGGGCCTCGCCCAGCTCCAGCACATCGGCCAGCAGCGTTTGCTGTTCCTGGCTGAGCGTCTGGTCACCGTTGCCCAGCAGCAGCAAGCGCGCCTGGGGGAAGCCTTCCTGGTCGCGCAGGGTCTGGCTGGCCAGCAGGTTGAGGAGCTGGCCCTGGTGGCTCAGCGGGCTGGTGGCGGCATTGAGGGACAGCAGGGTGGCCAGGGAGAGGGCGCCGGCACCGTCGATGCCGAGCTGGCCGAGCAACTGGCCGCGCATGTCGATGAGCAGGACGGCGCAATCGCCACCCGCGTGGCGTGCGAGACGCAGCAGGCCGTCGTATCGCCCGTACTCCTGTACCCCAGCTTTACTGGAAGTTCGCATCCGATAGCAGCTTCTTCAACGGAGGATGAGCGTGATTCTGGATTGTGCTCCGCGCCGGACATGCGGCAGGCGGACGCAGGTGGCTTTATGAAATCACGGGCAGGTGAGCGCCCACAATCTCCACCTGCGACAAGAGCGACGAACGCACCCGCCCGCCGGCTCTTCGGCGGGCGGGCAGGGTGTCAGTTGATCAGTTGGTCGATCAGCACGGCGTTGGTGTAGATCAGGCTGCCATCGCTGGCGCGGTGGCCGACCAGGTGGAACTGGCCGCGCTGCTCGGTACCGCCCAGGTACACGCGGAACATGCAGTCGGCCAGCGGCCCGTAGCCTTCGGGCATATGCAGGTCGAGGGTGTCGAGGTCGGCATCGACCATCATTTCCCGCTGGCCGTTTTCCTGCAGGTAGACCTCGGCCTGTTCCAGGTGCAGGCGGTCGTCGGCGGTCAGGTAGAAGCGGATGTCTTCCAGCGGCGTGGGCTTCTGCTCGGCGGTGGTCTTGCACCAGCCTTCGAGGGTCATTGCGCTCATGGTGAGGTGCCTCCAGGGTTCGCGGGCGGGATTACCGCGTCGTCGGAGAGTTGGACCGCAGCGCCGGGCGGTTCGATCAGTTTTTGTTCAGGTCATTATTTGAGCGATAAATGCCGGGCATAAAAAAAGCCGCTCCAGGGGAGCGGCTCGAAGGACGTCGAAGGAGCAATCACAATATCAACGTCAGGAGTTGTCTTCCGCAGGGAAAGTGCGGAAGCGGGAAGATGGGGTAATTCTAGAAAGTTGCAGCGGCGGGATAAACCGTCATTCCGGGAAGAGACTTTCTGCACGGGCGTAATAATCTTGCCCGATGCCGGGGCAAACTTTCAGACGAATCTGAAAGTTGCCCCGGTCAATAATTCAGCCAGATACTGGTGCTGAATTACAGGATCGACAGCGGGTATTCGACGATCAGGCGCAGCTCGTTGTTGTCGGCTTCGCCCTGATCGGCGTTGGCGCGGTGGAAGGCCTGACGCACGCGGAAGGACAGGTCCTTCGCCGGGCCTTCCTGGACCACGTACTTGGCTTCCAGGTCGGTCTCGTGGTGGCTGCCGTCTTCGCCGTACATGCCGGCGTAGCTGCCATCGGCGTCGGCGTGGCTGCCGTCGATGCCGGTACCGTTGATGTAGCGGGCCATGAAGCTCAGGCCCGGTACGCCGTAGGTGTCCATCGCCAGGTCGTAGCGGACCTGCCAGGAGCGCTCGCCCGGACCGTTGAAGTCGGAGTACTGCACGGAGTTGGCGAGGAACACCGAGTCACCGGTGGCGCCATCGCCGTCGTCGCCGAAGCCGACGTAGTCGAACGGGGTGTCGCCGTGGACCTTCTGGTAGGCCAGGGTGACGGTGTGCGCCTGCAGGAAGGAGTAGGCGGCTGCCAGCGACCAGGTGGTGTTGCTGATCTCACCGGCCTTGGCCTGGCCTTCGTCGTTGGTGCGGTAGATGTTGAAGTCGAAGGCCAGCGACTGGTCATCGGCGACCGGCAGAACCCAGTTCACGTTGCCGTAGTACTGACGCCAGATGTCCTTGAACTCGGAGCCGTACAGCGAAACGCTGAGGTTGTCGTTGATCGCGTACTTGCCGCCGAGGAAGTCGACGTCGCTGGTTTCCACGCCGGCATAGGCCGCCCACAGGCCGCCGTCGCGGGCGGTGGTGACCGGGCTGGTGCCGGAGGTGAAGTGACCGGCTTCCAGGTCCAGGCCTTCGATTTCGCTGCTGAACAGGTTGAAGCCCGAAGCGGTCTGCGGGATCAGGCGGGTGCCGCCAGCGGCGAACACCGGAGCGGTCGGCTGCATGTCGCCGAATTTCAGCTCGGTCTTGGAGATGCGCACTTTCAGCGCGCCACCGGCCTTGCCGTAGTCGTCATCCGGCTTGCCGTCGTTGCCGACCGGCAGGTTGCCGGTGCCCGCGCGGCCACGTCCGGCGTCGAGCTTGATACCCAGGTAGCCGAAGGCGTCCACGCCGAAGCCGACGGTGCCCTGGGTGTAGCCCGAGGAGAAGTTCGCCAGGAAGCCCTGGGTCCAGTCGCGGTTGTCGGCTTTGCCGTTCTTGCCGTCGTGGTCGTAGTAGTAGTTGCGCAGCAGGACGTCGAACTTGGCGTCCTCGACGAAGCCCTTGGCATCGGCCTGATCGGTGACGAAGGGTTCGGCGCTGGCGAACTGGCTGGCGGCGGCGGAAACAGCGAGCACGATGGC
Source organism: Pseudomonas sp. LABIM340 (assembly GCF_040017195.2). NCBI lineage: Bacteria > Pseudomonadati > Pseudomonadota > Gammaproteobacteria > Pseudomonadales > Pseudomonadaceae > Pseudomonas > Pseudomonas sp. LABIM340. The sequence continues at coordinate 1,316,888 of NZ_CM200227.1, forward strand.
GCTGCGTTTGAGGTGCTTCATGGATATTGCCCCTAGAGTCTTGGAGGACCGGCTCGATGAAGTGCGTGAGAGCCGGACGTTTTTATAGGCAGGCACAATGAATCCGAACGTGGATTGACCACGGCGGAAAATCGCAGGAAGTTGCGTTGGCATTGTTGCAGTTAACTGGCTTTTATTTCCCCCGCGAATTGCTCCAGATGCGGAAGAGCCGACGTCATAATGCCGAAAGAGTTCGCCGTTTAAATCACGGATTATGAAAAGGTCTATGTCTCAAACTGTAATAATCAGGACGTTGGTCGAGTTGACATAACGCATTCGGAAGTTCCGCGTATATAAGCAATGTCACTGTTTCCGGGGGCTGCGGGCACGGTGACATGGCGCGCATCGGGGCGATGCGGCTAAGCTGCGCGACCCGGCCGCCGCACCCGGTGCGGCGACCTGCCCCATTCACCGACAGCAGAGATTTGTCCCATGACGCCTACCTTCATCCCCGACGCGGACTCCGAATCCATCTCCTCCGACGTCGCCGGCTTCGGCGGCCTGCTGGTTTCCACGCAGATCCCTACCCTCGAGGACGGCAGCCTGGAACTGGGCGACATCAAGGCCCAGAGCGTGGCGACCCTGCGCAGCCTGCAACTGGCCCTGGAAAAGGCCGGCAGCGGCCTGGATCACGTGCTGCACCTGACCATCTACCTCACCAGCATGGCCGACCGCGCCGCGTTCAACGAGGTGTACTGCAGCTTCTTCGCCAAGCCCTACCCGGTGCGCGCCGCCGTCGGAATCTCCGAGCTGGCCGTTGAGGGCATGAAGGTGGAAGTCACCGCCATCGCGGCCAAGCGCGCGAGCTGATCTACCCGTTCTGCAGGATCGGGCCGCTCTGCGGCCCTTTCTTTATGCGTCATCTCCGCGGCCCAGGCATGGCTCTGGTTCGCGAGCAAGAACCGGGCGTCCCCCTCGCTCCTTCAGGTCCGCGCCACGCTGCTCTGCGCAGGAGCGAGCTTGCTCGCGAATAGCCCCCGCTCCAAACCCTCCCGAATGTATTCCTTTGTATCCGCCGCTCCCTGAGCGGACACACGCATACAAAAGCCTCCCGACGCCGATACGTCCGCGATACATCACTGCGGCGAAATAGCCCTACCCGAACGACACGGCGCTTCGGCAGGGCAACCTCCAGCGCTTCGTTCCAGGGATTCGCCCTTGCGGCATGACCCGGCGCAGCACGCGCCACAGCATCTGGAGAAGCACCATGACTCGTACCTCGAAGACTCAACTGGGCCTGATCGCTATCGCGCTGGCTGGCGGCCTGAACATGGCTTCTTCCGCCTTCGCCGTCGAAGCCCTGCCGCAGGGCTACCAGCTGGCTTCCGCCGCCAAGGCCGGGGAGGGCAAGTGCGGCGAGGGCAAGTGCGGCGCCAACGAGGCCAAGGCCCAGGCCAAGGCGAAACAGGGCGAAGGCAAGTGCGGCGAAGGCAAATGCGGTGCCGACGGCGCCCAGGCCAAGGCCACCGGCGCCGAGGGCAAGTGCGGTGAAGGCAAGTGCGGCGACGCCTCCTTTGCCCGCACCGATGCCGACCACGACGGCCGCGTCTCCCGCGCCGAACTGCTGGCCGTGGCGCCCAAGGCGGGCGCGGAGTTCGACGCCATCGACGCCAACCACGACGGCTACCTCTCCGAGGCCGAGGTCTACCAGTTCCGCAAGAACCAGTTCGACTCCAACGGCAAGCCTTTCCCGTCCGACCTGTACAGCAAGCTGAGCCAGGCCAAGAACTGACAGACGCTGCCCCTCCCCGAGCCGATGGCCGGGGAGGGCACTTCGCCAAGGAGACTGCCATGACCCCTTCCGTACCCCTGCAAGGAGCCGGCCTCGGCCTGCGCCGCGCGATGCTGCCCGACCTGTTGACCCTGGACGACCGCGCCGTGGACTTCCTCGAAGTCGCGCCGGACAACTGGATCGGCGTCGGCGGGACCTACGGCGAAGGACTGGCCCGCCTGGCCGAACGCTTCCCGCTGTCCTGCCATGGCCTGTCGCTGTCCCTGGGCGGCCCGGAACCGCTGGACCATGTATTCCTCGGTCGCGTCCGCGAATTTCTCGACCAGCACCAGGTACCGCTGTTCAGCGAACACCTGAGCTACTGCTCCGACGAGGGCCACCTCTACGACCTGATTCCCATGCCCTTCACCGACGAGGCCGTGCGCCACATCGCCAGCCGCATCCGTGAAGTGCAGGACGTCCTCGGTCGCCGTATCGCCGTGGAAAACATCTCCTACTACGCCGCGCCGTACCAGGCGCTGAGCGAGATCGACTTCCTCCTCGCGGTGCTCGGCGAGGCTGACTGTGACCTGCTGCTGGACGTCAACAACCTCTACGTCAACGCCCATAACCATGGCTACGACGCCGCCGGCTTCCTGGCCCGCGTACCGGCCGAGCGCGTCGCCTGCCTGCACGTCGCCGGCCACTACGACGAAGCGCCGGACCTGAAGATCGACACCCACGGCGCCGCGGTGAAAAACGATGTCTGGAGCCTGCTGGCCAGCGCCTACCAGCACCTGAGCAGTGTCCCCACCCTGCTGGAGCGTGACTTCAACCTGCCGCCGCTGGCCGAACTGCTCGGCGAGGTGGCCACCATCCGCAACCTGCAAGCGGCCGCGCGCCAACCGGGGGTGCGTCATGGCTGAGACCTTGCGTGAGCAGCAGTTGCGCATGACCCGCTACATCCGCGATCCGCAGGCCAACGAGCCGCCGCCCGGCATCGAGGCGCGGCGCCTGGCGGTGTACCGGCAACTGTTCTTCGGCAACCTGCAAGCGCTGCTCGCCGGCAACTTCCCGGTGCTGCACGCCAGCCTGCCGGGCGAGCAGTGGCAGGCGCTGACGGAGGACTTCTACGCCAGCTTCCACTGCCAGACGCCGCTGTTCACCGAGGTGGCCGGCGAGTTCGTCGACTACCTGGAAGGTCGCAGCGAACAGCTCGGCTGGGTCGCCGAACTGGCGCACTACGAATTCATCGAGACCGCGCTGCTGCTCAGCGACAACACCGAGCCGGCCCATGATCCGGACGGTGACCTGCTCGAGGGTGTGCCGCTGCTGTCCGTCCTTGCCGCGCCGCTGGCCTATGCCTGGCCGGTGAGCCACATCGGCCCCGGGCATATCCCGCAGCAGACGCCGGCCGAACCGACGCTGCTGCTGGCGCGCCGGGATACCGACCTGAAGGTGTACTTTTCGCGCCTGGCCCCGCTGGCCCATGCTCTGCTGGTGTCGCTGCAACAGTGGCAGCTCACCGGTCGCCAACACCTCAAGGCGCTGGCGGAAATCGCCGGCGTCGAACCGGCCGCCATCGAAGGGCAGGGCATTGCCCTGCTGCGCAGCCTGAAAGCACAGGGCGTGGTGCTCGGCACCCGCCCGAACTGCACCACTCCACGTCGTCCCCCATTGCATCGCCCCTGAAGGAGAAGCGTCATGACCGACACCCTGGCAACCGTGATCTACACCGCCCACACCCACACCACCGGCGGCCGCGACGGCCGCGGCCAGACCACCGACGGTGAGCTGGACCTGCCCCTGAGCCCGCCCGGCTCCGGCCGCCCCGGCACCAATCCCGAGCAGCTGTTCGCCATCGGCTGGTCTGCCTGCTTCATCGGTGCCCTGCGCCGCGCCGGGCAGAAGCTGAACGTGCGCCTGCCGGCCGATGTGGCGGTGGACGCCGAAGTATCGCTGGGCAACACCGCCGACGGCGGCTTCGCCCTGGCTGCCCAGCTCACCGTGCACCTGCCGGGGCTGGAGGCCGAGGACAAGGCGAAGCTGGTCGATGAGGCCCATCAGATCTGCCCGTACTCCAAGGCTTCGCGCGGCAATATCGAGGTGGGGTTCGTCATTCCCTGATCGAGCCCTTATCCACAGCGCAGCCCGCACACCGTCATCGGTGCGCGGGCTTTTTTCTTTTCGTAGGAGCGAGCTTGCTCTTGAACCCGCCCACTTCCGAAGGCGCCAGGAGTCCGTTGGCGAGCAGGCTCGCACCGACAACTGTCGACTATGTGCGGTGCCCACTTGTAGGAGCGGGCCATGCCCGCGATCGCGCCCATGGGGCGCTCCTACAGGTTGATGCCGGTATTCCCGGCCGGATAGGAGCGGACTTTGTCCGCGATGCTTTTGCTTCGGGTAGGGGGGGCTGCGTCGCTCGGGCTCGGTGTTTTGCCCCCTCGGGCGAGTCACTTTGGAAAGACCCAAAGTGACCAAAGGTCTCGCCCCTGGCATCCGGCCTTTCGCTTCGCGAAAAGTACCCTCGGTTCCTCGGAGTTCCAGGGGCCCGAACTAGGCGTCCCCCTCGACGGGCCATCCCCGGCCCGACAACGCTCTCGCAACATCCATGTCGCTCAACCCCTGAAACTCCGATCACTGTCGGCCTCCTGAAAGGGGCACTCCGGAGCGCGCGGATGTTGCACTGGAAGTCTTCAGCATGTGGAGGCGGATAACGCTGGCGCGTTATGCGCCCTACGGTCTCAGCGGCGCGGAGGGAAGCCCGAGGGTCGTACGCACCTTGTAGGAGCGGGCCACGCCCGCGAACAGCGGACAAAGTCCGCGTTCAACCCCCTGCACCGACTTCCCGCAGACAAACAAAAACGCCCTCTCCAAAAGGAGAGGGCGTTGCTGGTTGAACAGACGAATCGCTAGCTGATCAGACAGTCCGCGCAGCTCCCAGGAAGCGCCGCACCATCCCATCCACACTCAGCGCGCCCGAGCCCTTCAGCACCAGCGGCAGCAGCGCCACCAGGTAGATCAGCGGCAGCTTGTAGTTACCGAAGCCATGGTCGGTGATCGAGTAGCCTTGGGCCAGTTCCGCGAGGCTCGACCACTGTGCAGGCCAGTGCACTGCGGCGATCGCGACGATGGTTACCACGATCAGCGAGGCCGAGGCGAAGCGGGTTGCCAGCCCCAGGAGCAGCAACACCGGCGCGATCAGCTCGGCCCACATCGACACCTGCCAGTCGAAGCCGGCGGAGAAGTGGTTGAAAGGGAAGGGGAAGCTGGCGTGGATCTGTTCGAACCAGTTGTCGCCGTGCCATTTCTCCAGGCCCGACTCGAAGAACTCCCAGGCCAGGAACAGCCGCAGCGGGATGTCCCAGCCCCAGGCGGCGAGGCGGTCGAGTTGGTCGAAAGCGGTCTTGAGCGGGTTCAGGGTCAGCAGGGTCATGGCACACCTCGTGGGCAATATTGTGGGCAGTCGGTCGTGGGCAAGGCTTGGGCGGCCGGGCGAGGGTTTCGCCCGGTGGCGGAGAAGTCGGGATCAGGCGTTTGGCAGCGCGGGGCGGGCGCTACGGCGCAGGCGGACGGCCAGCTTGGCGATGAGCTTGAAGGCGATGGCGCTGAAGATCAGGCCGAAGCCCAGCGGGTACCAGGAGCCCATCGGCAAACGCTTGTAGAAGGACAGGAAGAACACCCCGGCGATCACCCAGGTGCCGGTGCTGTGCAGGCTCTTCCAGACACGAGCGCCGAGCAGCTTCACCGCGTAGGGGAAGGAGGTGACGGCCAGCAGGGCGATGAACAGGTAGCCGACCGAGCCGGGAATGTTCGCGGCGACGCTGCGGCCGTTCCAGAAAGTCTCGGGGAAGAACTTCACGTAAAGGAGGATCAGCACCGCGTGCACGGCGTGGGAGAAGGCAAAGGCCAGCCCGAGGAAGCGTCGCTCGCGCAGCAGACCACGGGTGAAATCGCTCGGCACCAGCGCTGCCAGGGACGAGGCGAGGAAGGTGGCGAGGAACAGCGCGAAGGAAGTGCGGGCGGTGACGCGGATCGAACTGCGCAGCGCCTCCACGCCTTGCGGCTGGGACCACAGGGCCAGCACGGTGACGATCAGCACCAGCAGCGACAGCAGGGAAAACAGGCGCCAGCCATGCAGGCGGGCAGGTTCGGCGGGACGGTTCATGGCAGGCTCCTTTGGGGGAACTCGGCGGGCGGGGTGCCGCCGCTGTTCGTGGAGCCATCTTGTCGACGGGCCTTATCCCGGATGTGTCCGGGGAAGGCCGTCTTGTATCTCTGTGTACATTATCGGGCGGGCGGCAGTTCCAGTTGCACGCACAGCCCGCCGCTGGTGCGGTTGGACAGGGTCAGCGTGCCGCCCAGCGCCTGGCTCAGCTGCAGGGCGATGGCCAGCCCGAGGCCGGTGCCGCCGGTGCTGCGGTTGCGCGAGCTTTCCACCCGGTAGAAGGGTTTCACCACCTCTGCGAGTTCTTCCTCGGGGATGCCCGGGCCGTTGTCGAGTACACGGACACACACGCTGCCCTGGCTATCGCGCTCGACTTCCACCTGGGCGGAGCCGCCGAACTTCAGGGCGTTGTCCACCAGGTTGGTGAGCACCCGGCGCAGCGCGTGGGGGCGGGTTTCCAGCACGGCATTGCTGGTGCCCTGCAGCTCCACGGCCTGGCCGCTGTCCTGGTAGTCGAGGACGAGGCTGTCGAGGAAGGCGTCGAGGTTGACCTTCACCGCCGCCTCGCTGGCGCCGTCCATGCTGCGTGCGTAGGCCACGCCTTCGCGGACCAGGTGCTGCATTTCTTCCAGGTCGCTCCACAGGCGCTCGCGCTCGGGCGAGTCGTCCATCTGCTCGACGCGCAGCTTCATCCGGGTGATGGGCGTCTGCAGGTCGTGGGAGATGGCGGCGAGCAGTTGCATGCGCTCCTTGAGGTAGGAGCCGATACGCCCCTGCAGCGCGTTGAAGGCGCGGGCGGCGTAGACGACTTCGCTGGGGCCGCGTTCGTCCAGCTCCGGCGCCGGGGCGTCCGGGTCGAGATGATCCACGGCCTGGGCCAGACGCGTGAGCGGGCGGATCGCCAGGCGCACAGCAATCCAGGTGCAGAACAGCAGCAGCGCCAGTTGCACGACCAGCACCCAGGGCAACCATTGTGCGACCGGCACACCCTTGGGCGTCACATCGATGGTCAGCGGCATGCCGTCGGCGAGCTTGAGGTGCGCCTGGAAGTGCGGGATGGAGCCGGGGATATCCTCGAAGCGCAACGCATAGCGTGGGCCGATGGAGTCGGCGATGGACATGGCGGCCATCGGCGCCTGCGCCATGTTCATCGGCTCGCCGGGTTCACCGCCGTCCAGCCGGTAGCGGTAGTTGGGCCGCTGCACCATCGGCAACCAGGCCTCGCGTTCATCCTTGGGCAGGCGGTCGAGCAGGGCGACTGCGGTGCTGACGTCGGTCTCCAGGTTGCCCAGCATCATGCTGCGCGCACTCTGGTAGCGCTCGTAGAACTGCGAGCAGAACGACAGGCTGTAGGCGAACACCAGCCCGGCGAGGAAGATCAGCGCCAGGCGCGCGGCCAGCGTGCGTGGCCAGTGCAGGAGGGATTTCATTCGTTGGGCTCGAGCAGTTCGACGGCCAGGGCGAAGACGTAGCCTTCGCTGCGCACCGTCTTGATGTAGGCCGGCTCGCGGGCGTCATCCAGCAGGCGCTGGCGCAGGCGGCTGACCAGCAGATCGATGGAGCGGTCGAAGATGTCCGCCTCGCGGCCCTGGGTGAGGTTCAGCAGTTGCTCGCGACTGAGCACGCGCTGCGGGTGATCGACGAACACGCGCAGCAGGCGGTATTCGGCGCCGCTCAGGGCGACCAGGGTGCCGTCTTCATCGAGCAGGTGGCGCGCGGTGGTGTCGAGCTTCCAGCGGCCGAAGCCGATCAGCCGGCTGGCCTCGCTGACCTGCAGGTTCGGCGGCAGCATGCGGGTGCGGCGCAGCACGGCGTTGATCCGCGCCAGCAACTCGCGGGCGGAGAAGGGCTTGGTGAGGTAGTCGTCGGCGCCCATTTCCAGACCGATGATGCGGTCGGTCTCGTCGTTGCGCGCGGTGAGCATCAGCACCGGGGTGGACTTGTGCTTGCCCACTCGCAGCTCGCGGCACAGTTTCAGGCCGTCGTCGCCGGGCATCATGATGTCGAGAACGATCAGGTCGACGCTGTTGCCATCGAGGAAGGCGCGCATCTGCCGGCCGTCTCCCGCCAGGCTCACGCGCAGGCCGTTCTTCTTCAGGTAGTTGCCGACCAGCTCGCGGATCTCGCGGTCGTCGTCGACGATCAGTACGTGATCGACATGGTCCATGCCGTTGCCTCGTTCGTAGTGGGTTGAGGCGAGTTTATAGCGCAGCGCCGCGCTTGCCTTCCGTGCTTTGTATTCCACTGTATCTACAGCCGCCGCCGATACCCGGCGCGGCAAACCTGGGCCTTGCGCGACACAAGCCCGATACCTCCTGAACGTGAAATGGGCACCAACGGCGAGGCACACAGCCCTCGCCGGCCAAACCCGACACAGGACAGGAGAACCACCATGAAAGCCATCCAGATCGCCAATGCTTGCCTCTTCGCTGCCGTCGCCGCCTTCGCCAGCTTCAGCGCCCAGGCCGCGGACACCCAGCCCGCCGAGGCGTATCACTACGGCCAGAAACTGGACGTGAAGCGCGTCCTGGCCATCCACGAAGAGAACGCCTCGCCGTTCGACTGCGGCATCGTCAACGCCCGCATGGACTACCTGGATTCCAGCGGCCAGCCGCACAGCCTGGCCTATCGCAAGTTCGCCACCAACTGCAACGAAGGCGGCTGATTCGCCTGATGCCGCGGCCATGAGTGGCCGCGGCGTTCATTCCCCGGCGTTTATCCCAAGCGTGAACCCCACGGGCCGACGGCCCACCGAGGTGCCCATGTTGCTCATCGCCTTTCTCGGCGGGGCGCTGACCCTGCTCAGCCCCTGCATCCTTCCCGTACTGCCCTTGTTGCTGCAGCGCGCCGGCGGCCCGGCGTGGTCGCCGTGGGTCACGCTGCTCGGCCTGGCCAGCGGCTTCGCCGTGCTGGCGAGCCTGGCGACCGTCTCCAGCAACTGGGTGATCGCCGCCAGCGAGTGGGGCCGCTACTTCGCCCTCGCGCTGCTGTCGGTTTCCGCCGTTGCGCTGCTCTGGCCGCGTTTCAGCGACGCTCTGGCCAAGCCCTGGGCGTGGATCGGTGATCGCCTGCAGGGTGAATCCCGGCGCCTGCCGCCGGCGCTTTCCACCTGGGTGCTGGGCTTCGCCGCCGGCTTGCTGTGGGCGCCCTGCGCGGGACCGGTGCTGGGTCTGATTCTCTCCGGCGCCATGCTGCAAGGCCCGAGCGCGCAGACCAGCCTGCTGCTGTTCGCCTACGGCCTGGGCAGTGCCACGGTGCTGGGCATCGTGCTCTTCGCCGGTCGCCGACTGATGCAGCACCTGCGGCCGCGCATGGCCGTCATCGAAGGCCTGCGCCGCGCCACCGGCGTACTCGCCCTGCTGGCCGTGGTCGGCATCGCCAGCGGCACCAGCGCACAACTGGCTTCCGGCAGCTCATCCACGCTGGTGAACAGCCTGGAGCGCAAGGTCATCGACGGCGTACCCGCGCTCATCAGCCAACTGATGCCCGGCGACATGGCCCACGGCGCCGAACGCCTGCCCGACCTCGGCCCGGCGCCGGAACTGCAAGGCGCGGCGGAGTGGATCAACAGCCCCGAACTGAACCTGCGTGACCTGCGCGGCAAGGTGGTGCTGGTCGACTTCTGGACCTACGACTGCATCAACTGCCAGCACAGCCTGCCGTACGTGAACGCCTGGGCGAAGAAGTACGCCGACCAGGGTCTGGTGGTGATCGGCGTGCATACCCCGGAATACCCCTTCGAACGCGTACCGGCCAACGTCCGCGCAGCAGTGAAGCAGCATGACATCCACTACCCCGTGGCGCTGGATAACCAGTACCGCATCTGGAACGCCTTCGCGAACCAGTACTGGCCCGCGCACTACTTCATCGACGCCCAGGGGCGGATTCGTCACCTGTCGATTGGCGAAGGTGGGTATGAGGAGCAGGAGCAGGTGATTCAGACGTTGTTGAAGGAGAGGGATGGGGTGAGGGCTGGGGCCTGAGTGAGCGAAGGGGCGGATAGTGCATCCGCCCCTTTCCATTCTGTGCTCGACTGATGTCAAAATGAGCTCATCGCTGACAAGGAGGTCGTATGAGGCTGATCACTGCTTTGCTCATGGTGTTGCTGGCGGGGTGTTCCGCACATGTGAAAAGGTCTGCCGAGGAACCGCTGGCGCTGTATTCCGACACGCGTGGCGTCATCGTGCTCAACATCACGGGCTCCGAACGGGTGCAGAACAATACCGAGTGGGGCGTACTGCGCAACGTCTGGATGAATGCTATGCAGCGCCAGGCCGTGGCGGCGGGCCTGAAGTACTCGGAGCAGGTGGGTGAAACGCGCTTGTCGCAGACGCCCGCCACTCTGGTCCAGATCAACGTCACAAACTTCCGTTACCTGACCACCGGTGAGCGGGTGAATCTTGGCGTGATGGTCGGCAACGCCTGGGTCAATTCCGAGGTGCAATACCTCGACGCACAGACCGGCAAGCTCATGGGCTCGCGCAACTACGACACCTCATCCAGTGCTTGGGAAGGCATACTCTCGGCGATGACCGACAAGCAACTGGAAGCGTTGTCGCAGTCCATCATTGCGGATGTACGTGGCGCCAGTGCGCTCGCCCGATCCGAACCTGTCGCGGCGTCATCGTCGAAGGCGGCCGAGCAGGCATCCCTTGAGCAGAAGCTCGCTGAACTGCAGCAGCGAAATCTGCCGTATGAGCAGTATCAGAGCGAGTACCGACGGATTCTGGATGGTGGCCAATAAGGGCTGCCGACCGGGCTGAGGAGCACCGTCATCAGCCTGCCAGCTGATTCCGCCCCTGCTTCTTCGCCTCGTACAACGCGGCATCAGCCCTTGCCACCAGCGCCTCGGCCGAGGCTTCCTGCCCCGGCACCGCTGCTGCAATGCCGATGCTCACGCTCACCCGCCCCAACGGCGAAAGCTCATGGGGCAGGGCAAGGGCTTCCACCGCCTGTAGTAGCTTGTTCGCCATGCCACGCGCGCCGGCGAGGTCGGTCATCGGCGCGAGGAAGACGAACTCCTCTCCGCCGTAACGCGCCACCAGATCGGTCGAGCGGTTGACCGTTGTTGCCAGTGCCTGGGCGATCTCGCGCAGGCAGGCGTCGCCAGCCGGATGGCCGTAATGGTCGTTGTAGCGCTTGAACCAGTCCACATCGACCACCGCCAGCGCCAGTAGCTCGCCGGAGCGGCGCGCATGGCCCCATTCCTGTTCCAGCACCTGGTCGAAGCGGCGGCGGTTGGCAATGCCGGTGAGGGCGTCGGTCAGGCTCATGGCTTCCAGCTGGTTGTTCAGCTCGCGCAGCTCGTCGGTGCGCTCGGCGACGCGCAGCTCCAGTTCGTGCTCGGAGGTGCGCAGGTTATCCACAAGCTGCTGCTGGGCGCGGATCAACTCCTCCTGCACCCGCGCCTTCTCTCGGCGCATCACGTTGAAGCGGTCGGCGAGGGCGAAGGCCAGCACGATCATCTCCATCGCCGAGCCGAGTTGCAGGCCGTCCACGGTGAACAGGTTGGTCGGCACGATGCCCATGGCGCGCAGCGAGGTCATCGCCCCGCCGAGCATCAGCAGCGCGAAGGCGGCGAGGAAGAAGAACGCGCTGCGCTGGCGCTTGAAGGCGCAGACGCTGGCCGCGACCAGCAGCACCACCGCCGTGGCGAAGTTCAGCATGATCCCCGCGCGGGACACATACGGCAGCGCGAACGCGTAGGCGACGAGGCTGAGCAGGTACAGCGCGATCATCCCGCGCAGCACCCAGTCCAGGCGCGGCAGGATGCGTTCGAGCTGCATCATCCTCCTGGCGAACAACAGCAGTGCGGCGAGGGCCAGCGACACGCCGGAGTAATAGACGATGTTGGAATTGAGCGGCACGCCGAAGATCGCCCAGTCCGGCGCCAAGCCGTTCTTGATCGCCAGCGCCGAGGCCGTGCAGCCGACGAAGACCACGTAGAGCAGGTAGATCGGGTCGCGCAGGGCGAACAGCAGCATCAGATTGAACAGGATCATCGCCATGGCGATGCCGAAGTACCACGCCTTGCCGGTGTAATCGTCGCGCTCGTAAGTGTGGAATGCCTTCACCGGCCACAGCTGCAGCGGCACCAGCAAGCCGATGCTCGACTCCACCCGCAGGTACACCACCTGCTCCGACCGCGCTGGCAGGTTCAGCGGGAAGACGAAATTGCGGTTCGGGTAGACCTTGCTCGACTGCGGCACGTCGCTGCCGGTGTTGATGGTTCTATACGAACCATCCGCCTGCGGGATATTCGCCTGCACGTGAGACACCCGAGGGTTCTCCACGACCAGAAACCGCTGCAACGGCGCGTCGCTGGAGTTGCTCAGCTGCAACTTCAGCCAGAACGCCGAACGGGTGAAGCCCATCGCCAGCGCACTGCCCGGCGGCTGGTTGCCGTTGAAGCGCGACTGCTGCTCGGGGGATTGCACGTCTGCCAGCGTCAGATTGCCGGTTGGGTCTTCGAGAACGGAAACGTAGGTGGTCAGCGTGAGTGGCTGGGTGGTGACGCTGGCAGCGTCGACCACGTGATCGGCCCAGGCAGGGTGGATCAATAGAAGCAGGAGGGGGAGCAGGAGCCAGGACAGGGATAGCCGGTGCGGGGCGAGGGCGGGCATGCGGCGGGTCCGGGGATGTAGGTGTGCCACGGAGTTTACAAGACAGGCTTTGGCGACGCCAAAAACACAAAAGCCCCCGGCAACTTACGCTGCCGGGGGCTTTTGCTTGGGATTCTGGAGCGGGCGAAGGGAATCGAACCCTTGAGAACACTGCTTTGATGTGTCGCTATGCGTGTCAATACAACCGTTTTCGTCGCATCGGCGCCTCATTCCGTACCTTTCCGTGCCATTGATTTCGACACATTTTCGACAGGTATCCGATGAATGCTGTCGACTAATAGCTGCCGATCGTCAAGATCTTTTTCAATCAAAATCTACCGCAGTTGCCTTTAATCGGTACCCTTCATCGGGCATCTTACGATTCGGCTCCATTTAGGATCTGTCTCGTCATCAGCCTGTGTCCGGACTTCTTAATTGTTCCTCAATGGAGGTGTGAGCTATGGTCGAGTCAGGACGTTGCGACATGACCGCTAACAACCTATTCGACAGTCCGCTCGGAAGATAGCAGCGAAACCACTGGAAAAAAGGAATGATTAGTGGTTCTGGTGGTTCCCCAGGAACTAGCGAGGCCATGTATTCGCAGTGTCGCTTCAGACAGGTGAAGCTGAGGCGTTGAGGGCAAGCGCTCAGAATTCATGGGCGTGTAGTAAGATTCGCCTGATAGTTTGTTTAATGGAGTACATCGCTTCGTGAAAAGAGACTTAGGTAAGGCAGGTGAAAGCAAGTTCGTCAGTTGGTGTAGTGATGTAGGTATCACTATCAACAAGGCTGAAGAAGATAAGCATGGATGGGATTTTCTTTTAGAGCTTCCGGTAAATAGAGCAACTGGAGCTGCGTTCGATCTGCATAGATCAAACATGATCTGTAAGGTTCAGGTAAAAGCTACCGAAGGGAGGAGGCTTTCCAAAAGCGTAGAACTATCTAATCTTCATTCTTTGGCTACTGATCCACTACCTGTCTTTTATCTATTTCTTCACTTTGATAGTGGTGCTACTCCTGTGGCTGCCTATTTACTTCACCTTGATGAAGGTTTAATAAGGCGAATTCTAAAAATGGCGAGAGAGCATATTTCTACCGGACAAGGAAATCGGCTGCACAAGAAGAGTTTAACTTTGAGCTATGACGAGACCAATCGATTGCCTGAACCCAGTGGGCGAGGATTGCTAAAATATATTGAGGATAATCATTATAGGAGGTGGGGAAGGTATCTTGGTGAGAAGCAAGAAACTCTTAGTTCTGCAGGATTTGAAGATGGGGGGGCAGATATATGTTTCACTATCAAGGGGGGCGAGCAGAGAGAAAATTTTATTCTCGGCTCTCTAGGCTACGACAATAAAGTGACGGTTAGTGATTTTTCACTCTTTAATAAGCGTTTTGGAATTAAAGATCCAAAACCTGTTGTTGCTATGAAAAATGCAGTGATGACAATGACAAGGGCTGATTTTACCCAGACCAGGGTAATGATTACCAGCTCGGCTGTCGAGACTTTAGTGTTGCCGGCTAAGGTGTATTTGAGTCCTCTAGTTAATAGCTTGGATAGAGCTATATTTCGTGTGTCAACCGATTTCTTGGATATATGTGCTGACGTAGGCACGGGGAAAATAAATGTGGTGCCGGCTTTTGTGGATGACAATGACTACTCTCTGAGCTTGCTGCGTAAGGCGCTCATATTTTTTGAAAAAACCATAACTTCTCGACACGATATCTCTGTATTCTTCGAACATCAGGGTGATTTTCTTAGGGTTTTTAATGCTTATACCAATCCGCTTGATAAGTCGATTGAGTGTTTAAGTGTGGTGGCGGAATATTTGCGTGATATCCTGAAGGATTCATTTGACTGTTCATCTCTATCAGTTAGTTTAAATTGGTTGCGTGAAAATGAGAGCGCCCTGCTGGATTTGCTAGGCTTGAAAAAAGGCCTTGGGAGCCTAAAGATAAAATTCGAGCAGGAGGAAAGCTCTGGTAGTGCCCGCCCCTCGATAGCTCACTTTTTTCACTATAGGACTTTAGTTTTAGACTCAGTATGCTATGTATTTATTTTTGCTGCTCAATGCACTAGGTTTTATGAAGATGGTCGGCATGGTTTTGCCGGGGATTTCAAGCTGGTTAGAGAGGAGGGGGGGCCCAACTCGGAATCATGGGTAAATGAGTTTTTAATTTCTGAAGGGATGCGATTAGCGAACGAAATTATTAAAATTGGGGATGTATATTGTGATGATTATTGGACTGATCTATCCAGTGCTCCAACTCATCTAATGATTCGTACGGGGTAGGCTCTACATTTTCCGCAACCTTGTCTTAGATCAATAACTAAAATTATGGAAGATGTTTCATGTCTGGACAGTTGGCCTCCTTTTTGCGAACGGCAGGAACTAACTTAGGTGACCCTTCGCCAGGCGATCAACTGCTTTCGTTGTTAGACGTTTCCTGAAATAGCTTGCGGATCATTTATTGTCGTCATATTGGCTTTGTAAATAATAAGTGGCGTAGATGGGAAGTGCTGTCGTGGGATTTATTAGGGGGATTTTGATGCAGCGACCGCTAGGTTTGGAGTGTGTAAGAAAAAGTAAGCCGTTTCCCTTGGAAACGGCTTTGCTATGAAAAACAGACTTATGTTACGGTGTGTTTTTGACTATCTCGTCAAGTATTTTTATTGTTTCTGGCATTGACTGGTCCAGAAGCTCCATAGGGTTTTTTATTCTGAATAACGGGGCGGGCCTCCCGTGCATGGCTTTCTTCACTTTAATATCAATTCGATCATGCTTTGCAAGGATCTGCTTAAGAGTTGGCCAGCTTTCATCTTTCAACAGAAATGATCCTTCATCGTCACCTTCTTCTCTTATGTAACAGTAACGGTTTGAACGGCGTGCGAGTTTCTCCAGTAATCTTACTGCTGAATTTTCTGAATATTTGTTTTCAGAGGTAAGTATGCTGTGCGTTGATAGCTCGCTGCTAATTGTCTCTGGTGAGCGTTCTATGCGGGAGTTTAGTCCGCGAATTTCTAGTGAGTCTACTTGGGGATGGCTTTTCCCAAACTTGGTATATTCGTCGATTACTAGTGTGGTGATTCTTGCTTTTTCGAATATTACATCTGTCAGGTCAGCGCCGCATGCATCTATGCGACTGGCAGAGAAGTCATTCAATATTCCAGATGGAGAACCAGCAGCAAACGTTGCTTCATTAACGGATAGGTAATCTAGTCTATTAAGTAGTCCCAGTGAGAATGCTAGAAGAGCTAGTGCTGATCCATTGTTCGATAGGCTATCGGCAGTTAGATCTTTGTTGAGTTCTGAGTACAGATAGGTTGTAGCGTCCTTCGCTTGTTTTTCTTTGGAGGTGAATACCTCCGCAAATACTTCTAGTTGTTCATTGCCTAATATTGTTCTTCGAAGTACAGAGGGGGTCGATCTCCCTGCTAGTCCTTCGAGTATGGCGTGGGCGAAGAAATAGTACTGAATTTCTGAATGAGGGAATTTTCTCTTGTCTTTTTCGGTTGTTATTTCAAGGAGAGAAGTGCTCCCGGACTTGTGAGAAAGTTTGCGTATCGATAAATCGTCTGTAACTCCCTCAAATACATAGGACATGATAAAGGAAAGGTGTTCTAAATCTATTAGATTATTTTCTCTCATCGCCATTTCGAGCGATATCTCGGAGAACAAATGGTGTAATGAGGGTATTACATCTTGAATATCTAGTCCTTTTAGGCCGGCAGATATTATTTTTGCCTCTCGTTGGATGAGGTTGTTAACAAGATAAGATCTGAAACCCTCGTCTTTTACTTTTTCCCAGCCGCCTGCATCTCTCAATACATTAAGGAAAAATGGACGAAGTGCATAGCTTCCCTCTGACAAAATATCCCGTGTTATTTCTGAGTTAATGTCATCAGGTTTCCAATGTGGGGATTTTGAAAGGTATTCTATTGCGCTTTCTGGCGATACTAGGTTGATGTGCCCGAGTTCAAGTTGGATGCTATCGCCATTTTCTTTATTTATTCTATCTAATAATTCTTGTTGGTCGATGAAAGTGTCTCTTGCAGCAAGTATTATCTGCCCAGAGTTCCCTACATCGTTGAGGAAGTGCTGGAGAGCTCTCCAAGAATCTTCATAGCCGTCAGCGTCAACTAGCTCATCGAATCCATCAATTGCAGCAATTATTAGGCCGTGTCGAACTAATATTGGTACATGCTTTCCATTAAAGCATGCACCGATTTCTTGCGTGGTCGCCGCCAATACGTCAGGGAAGTTCGAAAGCCTTCTCCCTCCGCTGCTAATGTGTAGAACAGGCGGCGACTGATTGTCATTTAAAAACTTTGCGGCTTGCTTTTTTGCTAGACGTTTGATTTGATATGTTTTGCCTACGCCAGCTGGTCCATCAAGCAGAGTTAGTGAGATCTTTCCGTCGGTAGAAGATATTTTTTCAGCTAGATTTTCAGCTGAGATCTTCTTCTTGTTTATTGTTATTTCGGCTGGAATTTCGGGACCTTGCTCTTGTCTTGTATAGTACCGGTGTTGAGTGTCGGCTAATCTTTTTATGTCGCAAAACTCTGCCGATGCTAAAAGAGACCTCAAATTTTGGTAGTCTCCTTTACGGTGCTTTGAGGATATTCTTCCTGAGGTTTTATCGATCTCGAAGATTAGCTCTCTTGCATTTCTTATTAGCTCTATCCTACGTTTTCCTGCTGGGTTTTTCACTTTGCTGTCAGTGAAAGGGTCGCTAAATGCAAGAATGTCGCACGTGATTTCTTCGATATCCATATTTTTAAATCCTGTGAATTATTCCGGATGATGAGATGTGCCGACTTTCGTGTTCTCTTGATACTCTAAAGACGTATGTCGGCATTCCCCAGGCTTCAGCAACAAACGCTCCAGGTAGAAGATCATCATCATCGCCAATAATTATCGCTGCTGAACTGGGCTCTGAGTCTCTTCTAAAGTTTCTACTTTCGGTTCTGCAATGGCAAAGGAGGTCTGAGGTGAGTGATGTGTCCACCATCTTCTGTTGAAGCCTCACAGGTTTTCTTTTTCCGCCTTGATCTTGTCTTAAAGTGTCATATAAGGGAACTCTTGTGCCGCTGCAGATTAGTTCATTGCCAAATTGAATCTCGGGGATAAATATAGAGTTCCCTTCTCGTAGTGAGCGAATCCTGCTCTTCGTATTTTCCCAGGCTATTCTGTCTTTAGTTGCTGTTGTTCCTTGATGCCAGCCGTGGTAGATGCGAGCCTTCTCTATTGTGGTTCTTCTGTTGTTTGTTATTTCGTTGATTTTTTAAGTGTTTTCTTTTGTAGCTCTTCAAATATTGCGCTTATAGCCGTCTCTTTAGATTTCAACGGAGCGTCAGGGTCGCGAATTGCGAACCCGTTGGATGAGATCCGAGCGGCACTATCCCAGTCTATGAAAACACTTACTCTATACATGTGGTCAGCGTCCTGGCGATATCGTTATTTTGGGGACTCAACATGTTGATGGTGCTAGCCCATTGGGCTAAAGCTGCTCGCGGCAGAGCAATAGCGCTGTTTCATGTAGTCACTACTTAGTTTTCGGTCGCTTTTCCATCTACCTTCCCAGGAGCGGCATTCCTCCTTGAAGAATTGCTTCGCTCCCTTTCTGCATTCGCGGTAGTCGATTGACCCTCGTTTGTGATTGGAGCATACCGACGTATCGTCAATGTAGTTATTGATCACCGTCCACTCTGCGTAGTAATGAGCGCCACCACTCCATTTATCGACCCATGCACCGGATTGCTCGATGCTATTGCTGGACGATCTGCTCGATGCGGAAGTGGGATTTCTGTACGCCTCTGATTGGCGCACAGCCTCCATGTCAACAACGTTAGTAGCGCCCTTGGGAACGTAGTTGGTGTCGTTGTAGACGGTTTGCTTTGGCTGGGCCTGCTGGCGGTTGCGTTCGTTTACGTCGTCCCAGAACAGTTGCTCGGGGGTCGCTGCGGGCTGGCCGGCGGGCTCGTTGAATTCGTATTTAGGCGTGTAGCTTTCTGCCGGGGGCGCCTGCGCAATTGGCGGCTCAGGCGGAAACGGAAGCTTGTGATCGGCTACATAGACGGCCAGGGCGGTGAAGGCAACCCCGATGCCCACGGCAATCACCCACTTCCCAGCGCTTTGGCGTTTGCGCTTGAGGTGCTGCGGGGCGTCGTCCCAGTCTGCTTTCATGAGGCCTATTCCGTGGCTTTACATGTGAGGGCATTGTGCCATTCTGTGCTTTTCGTGGCCAGAGTCCCAGTGATGCACTTTATGCGCCTCTTTTCTCTGGCTAGTTACGTAGTTTTGTCGCTGGCCTTTAACATTTGGCTAAGTTCTGCGATTTCAACAGCGTAGCGAAGTTTTCTTAACTCAAGAGATGCAAATAGCGCCGCAACAACACAGCTGGTGACAATGACACTTGCAGCGTAAATCAAGAAGTTTGTCCAGTTGTCAGCGTAGCCGCCAGTAAGTATTTTCCATATTGATATTCCCTTTTCGTCAAGTTTTTCGAAAGTTTCCCAGCTGGTTTTTAAAATTGTTAAAATAGTCAGGCCGCCGCCTCCTATTAAAACTCCTAGCCTTCTCTCTACTCTCTTTATCTTGGTTTCAAAAAGACTTTTTGCTATCTTCAAATGGTACGGACTAATGTCGTTAATTAGTTCTGCATTTTTTAAGTCGTTCTGAGATTGTCGCTTAAAAATAGAAAATAGGCTATTTTCCTTTTTGAATAAATCTGTAACTGCAAGGTACGTGACAATTAATAGGGATGCGACTGCCATAGCAACACTTGTTAGGATTGCTAGAAGAGCTACTTGTTTTGTGGTACTCGATAGAGGGGAGATATACGTCGTCCAGACAGCAAGAAGTAGAATTATCGCGTAGATGGAAAGGGAGATTACTATTAGGCCGTTAGATACTCTATTAAATATCTCTTCGTGATGAGTTTTGTTGTTTTTTAGTTTCTCTTTTTTTAGCCTTCCAAGGCGATCAAGAACTGCAGTTACCTCATTGGCGATTATATGAGGTTTGGTGGTTTTTTTCAGATTTTCCATGCTCATCCTGCTGCTGCCTGTGCTATCTGATTTGCTTTTCTCTTTAGTTTTTTGTGGTTTTTTGTGTATGAGAATTTACTTGGCTGCCTGATTTGGATTGGTCGATCTTGAGTTAAACAGTATTCACAGAAAAATGATTGCAAATATCATGGCGCACGTAGCTACGCCGAATAGGTAGCCCTGAATAAAGATCTTTTTTGTCTTGGCTCTGATCGCTACTTCGTAACGGGCAGCTAGGACGGCATGAGCCGGAGGGATGGTTTTGGCCTTTGCCAAGTCTTCTGGATCGATGGACCGTTGCTGCTGCCTGGGGAGTCCTGTTTGCGCGCGCTCGGCTGACTGTTGACCTTCATTATGGCTGCGGGCATCCCTGAACCATTCCCTGTCTAGCAATCCCATCTGTTTCTCCTTGGCTCTTGCCTCTACCGATCATCTTGCCGGGCAAACCAGCGCCTAGCTACTTCCTTGGTCATCGCTATCCCGCGCTTTGATCGGCCAATTTTGAATTCGCTACGTCGTATTCCGGACTAGTTTGGCCGACCTCTGGCATTACCTCTCCTGTTAGCAGCCACCAACGGTACTGGGGGTACACCTCAGCAATTGCCAGGATTTCTTCTTCCTTGATCTCTCGATTGCGTGCCGGGTTTTTCAAGTTATTCCACGTGTAGCGACTGATGCCCGTGCGCGCCTCAAGCTCAGGCAATCGAATACCTGAGCTTTTAAGAATTTCTATAACGCGAGCTTTTATCATAATAAAATGATCTATTGGTGATCTATCCAAAATGGATAAATCCATGAACTATCCATTTCAAGTTGATTCAAATCGGATCATCTAGATGCGAATCGATTTATTGGAACGAATAGTGACGGAACGAGCATGGAACTGGAAGAGCTGAACCCTGGCGCCCTGGTAGGGCCGCAGCAGGATGTGGAGTCGATAGAGCATTGGGCTGAACGCAACGGTGTCGCCTATGGCATCGCCCGAGCCTGGGTGTATCGGGGCGTTCTGCCTTCCGTGAAGTTCGGCAAGTTCCGCATGGTCAACAGCGCTTTGCTCCGGAGCTGGCTGCTGGAGCAGGAGTGGACGGCATGAACGACCGAATGGGAGAACGACTGTGAGCAAGGAGAAATGGAATCTGGACCTGTGCGGCATCGCCACCTTCGCGGAGATGTGCAGCGTGTCCTATGACGAGGCGGCCCAGTGGGCGGAAGACGGCACTGTTCCGAGCATCCAGATGGGGTGCTTCCGCATGATCAACCTCGCCCGCTTCCGCGATGACATGGAGCGCGGCAAAGCCACCTTCGGTGCGGGGGACTACAGCAATGAATAGCCAGTCTCCCGTCCTCGATGCTGACAGCGCCCTGCCTTACTTGGGGAAGACCGTACTCGTTGAGTTGGCCTGGGAACAGGACCCGGAATCGCTCTGGTGCTGTATGCACATCGTAGGCATCGTCCTGCCGCTGGCCGGTATCCAGGAAGAACCGTACTTCCTGGTCAAACACGTCGCTGGTGACGAGCCATTTCCCAACGAGATGTTCTGGTCGAACGTGCGCACGATTCGGGTGATGCGGTACCGCGACCGGCACGGTTCCGGCAACGTACTGGGCCGCGTCACCCACCCTGACGACTCGCGCTCAAGGGCCGCGCTCCCGGATCGTCGGAACAGCCCCACCGTTCCGTCGAACGGAAGCACGGGCGGAGCGAACCCTTGAACGCATGCCCTTCATCAGCCTCGGCCGGTGAGTGTGGGGCAGCTTCTCCGCCCCGCGCTCCCGAGCCCTCGGCGGCAAGAGCGGGATGACAAGGGCAGCGCCCTTGGTGTGTTGGAGGCATCAGCCATCAAGAAAGCTGATGGCTCGGATTGCCTGCTCATGACGCCGAATGTTGTTCCGTCGCTATTCGTTCCAATGCCTCTAGAACGGGCTTCTAGCCATCAAATCAAACGATTAGTCGCGCCGCCGGCTGTTTGATTCAATACCCATATCCCACTGCAAAACCTCGATAGCGCAGATGAACCGGCGAGCGCGCCTGTTTATCCGTGCCGGGCCAACTCATGCCTGTGAAAAGGCAACGGAGGCAGCGCGATGCAACTACCCGATTGGACTTACGACCTTGTGCTGTTGGCGCTGGCCTTCCTGCTGGGCGCGCTCTCGATCCTGGGTTCGTCCTCGCCTGCGGTGGCGTTTCCCTACTGATGGTCGAGGGTTGGGGCGTGGGCCGCGCCCCCGGCAAGTAGCGTAAGGCACGAGCGCCCTGCCGGAGGGCGCGGCCGACGACCCCTGTAACACGTCGGAAAGCCCAACTACCAACGTTTCAATTCGTAGCTATTTGGAGTGTTTAACATGGCAAAGCCCTATCACATGCTGCGCATTACCCTAAAACCCAATGGCGAGTTCGTAGAGTCGGAGAGCGGTCGCCTGTTCTTCGATGACCAGCGCAAGCGATTCATTGACCTGTCCAACGTTCGGTTGCTGCGTTGCGGCGTCGACACCGTTCGCCAGTTGTACAACGGCATGATCCGGCCTGAAGTCATGGCGCTGTTCGAGCAGCCGGAAGAGTTCGTTAAGTTCGCCGGCCACCAGTGGGCCAAGGGCAGGGTAGGGCGCGATTCGGGCTATCAGTACCGTCTGCAGAACGCTGACATGGGCGTGATCCTGCTGATCAAGAACCACAACGTGAAGCTCGAGAACATCGGCGCTCACCTCAAGTTCGAGATCTCCCCTCACGCCCTGGATGGCGCGGATCCGCAATCACTTCAACGCCTGATGGATGACCTGGCGCGGGCTGTGCTGATGCACTGCGAAACCAATCAGTGTGCGGTCCACCTCGCCTTGGATGTGCAGGGTTGGGAGCCTCCGCGCGACATCGTGGAGCACATGCATTGCCGGTCGCATCGGGTGCGCCAGATCACTGGGATTGAGCGCATTGAGTTCGACAGCAGCGCCTCCGTCTACGGTCGCGGTGAGACATACATGTTCGGCTCCGCCAGTGGCCTGCAACTGTGCATCTACAACAAAACGATCCAGGCACGGGCCACCGACAAGCTCGATTACTGGAGCAACGTGTGGGCATCCCTCAACGGCGATCCGTTCGGTGATGGCGACCCGGCTTACAAGCCTGAAGAAGACGTTTGGCGTCTTGAGTTCCGCTTCCATCACTCGGTGATTCAGCAGTTCTCCGAAGGCTCCACGCTGTCCTCTGGTGAGGTGATTGGGTGCCGCACCTATGCCGGCCTATGCCCGCACCTGCAAGGCCTCTGGCGCTACGCCTGCGACAACTTCCGCCTGTTCAAATCGAAGTCCCGCCTCGATCCGTTCTGGACCCTGATCTTCCAGGACGCAAAGGTCCAGGTGGAGGCCGATCCGCTGATTGATCGCACCGAGTACCGTCGCTACTACAAGACCGCACAGGGCTTCTCCGGCAAGAACTGCGAGATGTTCCTAGGCCAATTCGTCAGCCTGATCGCAAGGGAGCGCGTGAACATAAAAAAGGCTATTGAGGTCGGCAAGACGCTGCCGTTCTGGCACGTGATCGAGGATCACTACAAGGCCAAAGGCTTCACGACTGTCGACCTCGAAAAGCACATGCGCAAGCTGCTGAATGACCGGTATCTGCGGCGGGGGTACTCCATCTAGTGAGCATCACCAAGCTCCCTGATGGTCGCTGGTTCGTCGATGTAGAGCCGATCAAGGGCAAGCGCTTCCGCAAGCGGTTCAAGACCAAGATGGAAGCGCAGCAGTTCGAGGCCAATGCTCGCCAGAAATGCTCTGAGAATCCGGGCTGGACGATCAAGCCCAAGGACCGCCGCAAGCTCTCCGAGCTGGTCGAGCTCTGGTACGAACTGCATGGCCAGACTCTAGCGAACGGTAAGCGCTGTGTGGCGATTCTGCGGCTGATAGCGAAGGATTTGGGTGACCCGGTAGCGGTGTCCCTGGAACCAGCGAAAGTGGCCCGTGTGCGCTCCTTGCAGGTCGCTAAAGGCATGTCGGGGAAGTACGCCAACAATCGCCTTGGCTACCTCAAGTCGATGTACAACGAGCTCCGGCAGCTGGGCACCATCGACTACGAGAATCCTGTTGGGCGAATGCGCCCGTTGAAGCTTCAGGAGAAGCCGCTGTCGTACCTGACCAAGCACCAGGTATCCGAGCTGCTGGCCGCGCTCGATGCTCGCATCACGTCACCGCACCCGAAGATGGTCGCTCGCATCTGCCTTGCGACTGGTGCTCGGTGGGGAGAAGCGCAGGCACTGACCCTGGATCGGTTGAAGGGCAATGTGGTGATCTTCGCCAACACCAAGTCGAAGCGTGTTCGCTCGGTTCCGATCTCGGAAGGGTTGGCCAAAGAGATTCGCCAGCATTGGCAGACTCACGGACCGTTCACCAATTGCCTCGGCGTATTCCGCATCGTGCTGCTGTCCACGTCGATCAAGCTCCCGAGAGGGCAGGCCAGCCATGTGCTACGCCATACGTTCGCCAGTCACTTCATCATGAATGGTGGGCACATCGTGACGTTGCAGCACATCCTGGGGCACGCCTCGCTATCGATGACGATGCGGTATGCACATCTGTCAGAGGATCACTTGGCTGATGCAGTCAGATTTGGGCCGCTGAGATAGGCAAAGTGACAGGAAGAGCTACGCCTCATTTATGAGCATGTAGATCTCGTCATTTGACGTGTTCTTTAGCAAGGAAATCATATGTTCTTCGCCTCCGCGCCAGAACAGAAATAGATTCTGGTCGCTTGCTGAGATGGCGAATTGCTTTCCTAGAAACCCATCAAGTGTCGGTTTCCAGTCCCAAGGGAGCACTTTGCCGTTGGGAAGTTGGAACGAAGTTCTTTCTGTTGGAGAGAGGGAGCTAATCGCTAGGGGCGTTGACCGGACTTCCCATTTGAGGATTTCGTCTTCACAGAAGATGCGCAGGTATGCGTTGTCCCTGGTGCTGATGACCAGTTCTCTGCCGTTGAAAGCGTACTGGTGGAAGATTTTTCCGTTGATACCTGAGGCTTCGATTTCTTTGTTCTTCTGCTGGGCAGCCCGAGCTGTCTCGCCAAATGAATCGTGTTCTACAAGACGGTCTAGGAATGTTGCGTTAATCAGCATGCGATGCCTCCCTTCCATGATGGCAAGCGTGCAGTATCGACACTTTTTCGACACCTTTCCCGCCCCAAAAACGCAAAACCCCCGAAACGCTAGGCATTTCAGGGGTTCGGCAGGGTGTTCTGGAGCGGGCGAAGGGAATCGAACCCTCGTCATGAGCTTGGGAAGCTCAGGTAATGCCATTATACGACGCCCGCTTGGGGGTGCCTTTTTACCAGAAGGGCGGGGCTTAGTGAAGCCTCGGACGTTCAGGTGTTACGAGCGGGCTGCAGCTGTGAACAACGTGGCGCAGTAAAAAACCGGGGGCGGAGGGGCTGGGGCCGGCCCCCGGTTGTGTGCGCTGGCGGCATCAGCCCACCATGGCGGCGATGGGCACGCCCTGGCTGCTGGGCAGGTAGGGGTTGGCCAGGACCGGGTGGCGCTGGGGCTGGAGGAAGGTCAGGAGGGCGTCCTGGGTGTCCTGCCAGGCCTTCTTGTGCTCCACGTCGATGAAGTGGCCGGCGTTGCGGATGGTGCGGAACTCGCAGTCGCGGATCAGTTGCTGGAACAGCTTGGCCTCGGCCGGGGTGGTGTAGATGTCCAGCTCGCCGTTCATGAACAGCAGCGGGATATCAATGGCCGCGAACTTCTCCATGTAGCTCTCCGCGCTGAGCTTGAGCACCTGGCAGATGTGGAAGTGCATCTGCTGGTATTCGTGCTCGTCGAGGCCGCTGACATGGCGGAAGTTGTAGCGCTTGAACAGTTGCGGCAGGTAGCGGCCGATGGTGTCGTTGACCAGGTTGCCGACGTTGGTGCGGTCGCAGGCGGACAGGTAGTCCAGGCCGCGGTGCAGGTAGTCGAGCATCGAGGCGTTGAGCAGCGGCGAGAAGGAGTTGATCACTGCCTTCTGGATCCGCGCCGGGCGTTCGGCCAGGGCCAGCAGGGTGGCGACGCCGCCCCAGGAGAAGGACATCACCACGTCGGCGCGGTAGTGCTCGATCAGCCCGAGCAGCAGCTGCGCCTCGTACTCCTTGGTGATGAACTCGCGGCAGTCGTTGTGGGCCTTTGACCGGCCAGCGTACGGCTGGTCGTAGCACACCACGTTGAAGTGCGGTTGCAGGTATTTCACCGTTTGCGCGAAGGAGGCGGTGGTTGCCAGCGAGCCGTTGACCAGGATGATGGTCTGGCGCGCTTCCCTGTTGGCGTGAAACTCCGTGTGTACCCGATGTTGCTGAATCTCGACGACGGCGGTTTCCGGCCTCATGTCGTATTCCTCCAGACGCAGGTCATGGTGCGCATCCACCATCGGATGCGAAGAAAGTACCCAGGCAGAGGAAAGCGTCTTGACGTGACAGCTTCATGTCACTCGACGAAAGTTAATAAACTCTTAATTTTCAATAATTTAGAGCATCAATAGAGGCGAGGTCCGGCGTCGTTGAAGACGCGGATTCGGGCTATTGATCAGGCAGGGAAGGGGCGGCTTGGGGAACGGCGTGCCGCGAAAAGCTATCTTGGATGCAGCGTGTGACTCATTGGTCACGCTTGGGCCAGAGTTAAGCAGCACCGTTCAGCCGGCGCAACCGCCGCTGAGCGCTTGAGTCACATCTGCGGCGCGGATTCCGACGAAATGACATTTCTCTGCGCGATTGTCCGGCGCTTTGGATAAGCCGGATTACACTCTTGTGATAGCTGTAACGCCCCCTGCCGAAGACGAGCGAACTTGCCGTGCTCCCCCTGAGGCCGATACCGCGTGCGGAGCGGGTCCATGGCACTTCACCGAAAGTTCGTCCCACTGCTGGTCCTGGCCCCGGCCGCATGGCTGTGTGCGGAAGCCATGGCCGAGGATCGCTACGGCTGCGAACAACCGGTTTCCGTCGCCTACACCCGCAACGTAGTGTTCTTCCATGACGACGTCGGCATCGACCCGGATCTGATCGCAGAACTGGGCAAGCGCACTGGCTGCCAGTTCGAGGCGTCCGTCCGTCCGCGCGATGAAATCTGGAGCATGCTGGAAAGCGGCGATCTGCAGATGGGCACCAGCGGCGTCGCCACGCCGCAGCGGCGCGCTTACACCTACCTGCTGCCTTACCTCTACATGCGCAACAAGCTGATCGTGCGCGACGACCTGGGTGAGATGAACAGCCTGGAGGCCTTCCACGACATGCCCGGCGCGCGCCTTGGCGTGATTGCCGGCTACCGCCATGGGCCCTTCATTGACGGCATGTTGCGCATCCTCCGCGCCGAGGGTCGGGTGGTGGAGTACAAGGACGATGCGACCCGTTTCAGCGCGCTGCTCAACGGCGATGTGGAGGGCGTGATCGGCCACGAGATGAATCTTGAAGGGGCGGTGAGCGATCGTCGTCAACGCGAACGCTTTCATGTGATAGACGTGGTGCCCGGGCCGGCGACACCCCACAACCTGATGCTCTCGCGCAAGCGCTTCACTCCGGCGCAAAGCGCCGAATGGATGCGCCTGCTGGAGACGTTGTGGCTGGACGGAACCCTGGCCCGGATCATGCGTAAGAATGCACCGCCGCAAGTGGCGGAAGGACTGCTCGACAGCGGATATCGCTACAGCTCCACGGACAGAGGCTGGTAAAGGATGAAGGCATTCGAACGGGGTATTCCGCTGCAACTGCTGGTGGCCGGAGCCATCATCGCCAGCATGCTGGTGCTGGCGGGTGCGTTGCTGATCCAGGGATACCGCGGTGTGGAAGGGGCGTTGGTGACGGCAGCCGGGGAATCGGCCAGCCAGTTGGGCGCGACCATCAACGAGCGGATTCGCCGCCTGATCGATCCGGCGGAAAGCGCGCTGCGCCTGCTGACCCACGACCCCATCTCGCAGACCGACAACCTGCCGGCGCGCCTCGACCGCCTGCCGATGCTGGTGGAAAACTTGCGCGCCAACCGCACCCTCAGCGCGGTGTACATCGGTTATCCGAACGGCGAGTTCCTGCTGATTCGTGCGTTGCGCGTGCCGGAAGTGCGGCAGACTCTGCAGGCGCCGGACGCAGCCAAGTACCTGGTGCAGAGCCAGACGCTGAACGGCCAGGGCGGGCTGCTCGGCGAGTGGCGCTTCTACGACAGCGAGCTTCGCCTGCTGCGTGTGCAGGAGCGCCCCGATTACAACTATGACCCCCGTCAGCGACCCTGGTACAACGAAGCGCGGCTCACCAGCAAGACGGTGCTGACCCAGCCTTACGTGTTCTTCACCACCCGCGAGATCGGCCTGACCCTGGCTCATCGCAGCGTCGACGGCGCCGCGGTGATCGGCATGGATGCCTCGGTCAACGATCTGGGGGGCGAGATGGGCGACCTGCGCCAGACCGCCAATACGGAACTGGCGGTGGTCGACGGCAAGGGTACGGTGATCGCCTACCCGGACCTGTCCCGGCTGATGATCCACGAGGGCAAGGAGTTGCGCCTGGCCTCGCTGGCTGAGTTGAAGGTGCCGGCACTGAGTGAACTCAATGCCGAGAAGGTGCCGTCCGGTACGCCGCAGGCTTACCGGGTCAATGGCGAGGGCTGGTACGGCATCTGGGTGCCGCTGTCGAACTTCACCAGCAACGAGGTGAAGGTGCTGATCGCCATTCCCGCCGTGGAACTGCTGGCCGGCGCTCGGCAACTGCTGTTCAACCAGGCTCTGTGGAGCGGCACCCTGCTGCTGGTCCTGCTGCTGATCGGCTGGTACATCGGCCGGCGCATCGCCCGTCCGCTGACCGCGCTGGCCGATCAGGTCGGCGCGTTGGCGGCCTTCGACTTCGCCCGGCCGGTGGGCGTGGAGTCGAAGATCGCCGAGGTTCGCGACCTGAGCAGCGTGATGGGCAGCATGTCGCGCACCATCCACAACTTCCAGGCGATCACCCTGACCCTGAGCCGAGAGACCCGCCTGGAGAGCATGCTCGAGGGAGTGCTCTCGCGCTTGGTGGAAGCCACTGGCGTGATGGGCGGCGCGGTCTACCTGCTGGACGACGAGGAGTGCCGCTTGCGTCTGGCCTGCTCGGCAAACGGTGAGCAGTACCCGCAATCGATGCTGATCGAAGGCTTCACCGAGGCGGAGCTGGCCGAGCGGGTGGACCTGGCGCTGGCCAATCGCGGGCAGTACCTGGAGGTTTCCCTGCGCAACCGCTCGGACGAGCTGCTGGGCATCCTGGTCCTGCAGCTGGCCCAGGAAGGCGTGCACAGCCGCCAGCCGCGCAAGCCGTTCAAGCGCTTCGTCGAGGAACTCTCCGGCGCCGCCGCCGTGGCCATCGAGACCCGCCAGCTGATCGAGGCGCAGCAGCGTCTGCTGGACGCGATCATCAAGCTGCTGGCCGACGCCATCGACGCCAAGAGCCCCTACACCGGCGGCCACTGCGAGCGCGTGCCGCAGCTGGCCGACCTGCTGCTGCAGAAGGTCATCGACTCGCACGATGGCGAGTACGCCGGCTTCACCATGAGCGATGCGGAGCGCTATGAATTCCAGATCGCCGCCTGGCTGCACGACTGCGGCAAGATCACCAGCCCCGAGTATGTGGTGGACAAGGCGACCAAGCTGGAGACCCTGTACAACCGCTTGCACGAAGTGCGCACGCGCTTTGAGGTGATCTGGCGCGACATCGAACTGGACTACTGGCGCGGCATCGCCGAGGGCAGCGACATCGGCCTGCTCGCCGCCCGCCGCGACGCGCTGCACGAGTCACTGCGCGACGACTATGCCTTCGTCGCCCAGGCCAACGTCGGCGGTGAATTCATGAAGGACGAGGACATCGAACGCCTCAAGCAGATCGGCGAGCGCCGCTGGTTGCGCTATTTCGACGATCGCCTGGGCATCTCCCACGACGAGGCCGAGCGCCTGCAGGGCCGGCCGGCGCAGCCGCTGCCGGCGGAGGAGTGCCTCCTCGCCGACAAGGCCGAGCATCGCGTGATGTGGGGCGAGCGCAAACCACCGGTGACCAAGGACGACCCGCGCAATATCTGGGGCTTCGACATGCGCCTGCCGCCCTACGCCAGCAACTATGGCGAGCTGTACAACCTGGGCATCCGCCGCGGCACGCTGAACGACGAGGAGCGCTTCAAGATCAACGAGCACATCGTGCAGACCCTTATGATGCTCACCACCCTGCCGCTGCCGCGCAACCTGCGCCGCGTGCCGACCATCGCGGCCAACCACCACGAGAAGATGGATGGCACCGGCTACCCGCGCAAACTCTCCCGCGAGCAGATGAGCATCCCGGAACGGGTGATGGCGATCGCCGACATCTTCGAGGCGCTGACCGCCGCCGACCGTCCGTACAAGGCGCCGAAGACACTCTCCGAGTCGCTGAAGATCCTCGCCTTCATGGCGCGCGATCAGCACATCGACTCGGACCTGTTCCGCCTGTTCATCAGCCAGGGCGTGTACAAGGAATACGGCGACCGCTTCCTCAATCCCGAACAGATGGACGCGGTGGACGTGCGTGCGATTCTGGAAATCCTCGACGGGGTGAAGGCCTAGTCGCCCCCGCGACCTCCTGAAATGCAAACCGCCGGCTGATGCCGGCGGTTTGCATTTCAGCGATGAGATCAGCGCTTGGCGAGGTTGGTGGCGTAGCGGTTGATCTGCGGGTTCTTGGCCACGGTGCAGCTCTGCCCGGCGAGGAACTGCGAGGTCTTCAGGTACTGCTGCTGCGGATAGTAGGCGAATACGTAGCTGCCGTTCTTCACCGTGTCGATCAGCTTCTGCGCTACCTGCGGCCGCACGGCGGGGCAGCCCAGGCTGCGGCCGAGGCGGCCGAGACCGGAGACGACCTTGGGATCGGCGTAGGCGGCGGCATGCATGACGATGGCGCGTTCTTCGCTGTTGTCGTTGAAACCCGGCTCCAGGCCCAGCAGGCGCAGGGAGCGGCCGTGCTTGCCGCTGTAGGTCTGGCCGGTCTGGTAGAGGCCAATGGAGGACTGGTTGCTCTCCGGGCGGTTGGAGAAGGAGGTGGCCATGTCGTCGCCACTCTTCTTGCCGTGGGCGACCCACTCCTCGAAGAGCAGTTTGCGCTGCTTCAGGTCGAAGACCCACAGGCGCTTGTCGCGGGACGGCTTGGAGTAGTCGATCACCGTCAGCAGATTGTTCTGGCCGCCCAACTGGGTGCTGGCGCACTGCAGCGCGCTGAGCGCCAACCGCAGGGTTTCGGTATTGGTTGCCGGCGCGAGGCGGTGCAGTTCCTCGGCGGTGGGCAGGGTGGCAGCGGACGCAGCCTGCCAGCTACCGATCGCGAAGAGCGCGGCACTGGCGAGCGAAATCCGGAAGAACCCCCGTAACTTCAAAAAAGTCAGCATGAATACAACATTCCCGTTGAATCGATATGGTTTTTTCTGGGAAACGCCGCATTGTGCGCGATTTTTGACCAGTGATGTGGTTGTTTTTTAATCAAGTATGGTTCCGCCCGTCGGTAATTACGAACTTTCCAGCGCGATAAAGCGCCGCGAGGCGGTGAATTTCCTTGCGCTGAGGCGCAAGGGAACTCACCCCGGACAGGCGCCTTGACTCCTTGTGTTTCGAGATTCTTCGGCTGCTTGCACGGCTGGCTTGAGGCCGTCTGTCCGTTGGTGAGTGCCGGCAGTTTGAAGGGGGCGGGCGAGGGGCGGTGCAGTGGAATGATGAAGAGGCTGTAGGGGAAATCCGGAGCGCCCTGGCGTCGCTCCGGCCCATCGCGTTACTGCACGCTCTGGTTCTTGACCGGCTTCTGCTCGGCCTTGCGGTCGTTGGTGGTGATCACGGTGAAGTCCGGGTTGCTGCGCATGTCGCGGGTGGACGGCAGGTCGGTGATCACCAGGGTGCTGCCCACGTCCATGCTGGCCAGCAGGCTGCGCAGGAACTCGCGGTCGAGGCTGAACTTGCCCAGTTGCTCGGCGGGCGACAGGCCGCGCTGTGGGTCGCTGACCTGCACGCTGGTCCAGCGCAGGTTCGGGCTCTCGCTGTCGATCTCGGCCTGGGAGGGTTTCTCCATGAGGGAGAAGGCGGCGACGCCGGTCCTTTCTTCCGGGTGTTCGAAGGCCACTGGCGCGGTACCGATCTGCAGGCCGCCGCGGTAGACATAGAGGCGCCGGTCGGCACGGCTGACCAGCACGGAGACCGGGCCCTTCTCCGCACCCGGATCGCTCCAGAACGGCACCACCATGCCGCTGTCGTCATGTGGGCCGGCGGCGCGGCCGTCGCTGACGATGGGCGCGAGCAGGCCGGGGTGGTAGACCTCCACCGGCGAGCTCTTGGCGTCGGAGATGATCACGGTGGTGGAGGTGAAACCGGTGACTTCGTAGAGCTTCTTGGCGAAGGCCATGGGCAGGCGGATGCAACCATGGGAGGCCGGGTAGCCGGGCAGGTTGCCGGCATGCAGGGCGATGCCGTCCCAGGTCAGGCGCTGCATGTAGGGCATGGGCGCGCTGTTGTAGAGGTCGGAGTGGTACTCGACCTTCTTCTGCAGGATGGAGAACACGCCGGTGGGGGTTTCCTTGCCTTTCTTGCCGGTGCTCACCGTGGCCACGCCGATGGCGATGCCGTTGCGGTACACGTAGGCGCGCTGCTCGGTGAGGCTGACCACCAGGGTAACCGGGCCCGCCGGGGAGATTTCCGGGTACCAGAGGAACTGGCCGGGCTTGAGCGTCTTCAGCGCGGCCTGCAGGTCCGAGAGCGGCGAGGGCTTGCCCGGATTGGCAAAGGCGACGCTGGCGCTCAGGGCGATCAGCAGGGCAACCGACAGTTTCTTCATCACCTTTCCTTGGGACGCGGGCATGTCTGGCAGCTTAGCCAAGCGGCGGCGACGGCTGCAAACTGCTGGGCCGAACGGTCTGCGCAGGGTGTTTCAGGACGTGACCTGGATCGCGATGTCTGTAGGAACGGCTCAGCCCAGCTCGGCGATTTCCTGCGCCGTCAGCGCACGGTACTGGCCCGGTTGCAGGGCCGGGTCGAGCTGCAGGCTGCCCATGCTCTCGCGGTGCAGGCGGGTCACCTTGTTCTGGAAGTGGCCGAACATGCGCTTGACCTGGTGGTAGCGGCCTTCGTGCAGGGTCAGGCGCGCGGCATGGGCGTCGAGGATTTCCAGCTGGGCGGGCAGGGTGGTGAGGTCTTCGAAGGCGAAGTACAGGCCCTGCTCGAAGGTCGCGATGTAGCGCTCCTCAATCGGGTCTTCGGTCTCGACGTAGTAGACCTTGGGCAGCTTGCGCCCCGGCAGCGTCATGCGCCGCGACCATTGCCCGTCGTTGGTGATCAGCAGCAGGCCGGTGGTGTTGTAGTCCAGGCGGCCGCCGATGTGCAGCTCGTGCTTGTCCGGCTCGTCCAGCAGGTCGAGCACGGTGCGGTGTTCGGCGTCGCGGGTGGCGCTGACGCAGCCGGCAGGCTTGTGCAGCATGAAGTAGCGCGCCGGCTTGCCGGCCTGCAGCACGTCATCGTCCAGCTCCACGCGGGAGAACTCGCGCACCTCGTGGCGACCATCGCGCGCCACCTGGCCATCCACGCGCAGGCGGCCCTCGGCGAGCAACTGGCGGGCCTGCTGGCGGTTCAGGTGCGGCAGGTTGGCAATGAAACGGTCCAGGCGCATCAGGCGTTCCCGGCGTCCTTCAGCCCGGCGGCGCAGCGCGGGCACAGGCAGGCGCGGTCGACCAGCTCAGGTGGGATACGCTCCAGCGCCTCACGCTCGATGGGCGTGCTGAAGCACCAGCAGTCCTGGCTTTGCAGCGCCGGGTCGGCCTGGGTGCAGCGGTTGGACTGGCCGCAGAGTGGGCAGCGGCTGGGATCGGAAGTGGTGTCGTTCATGGCCGGTCAGGGCGGGTGTCGGCGGTGAGGCGGGCGCACAGGGTGCAGCGCCGACCCGTATCGCGCAAGCGGATTCGGATCGGCGCGGCGGGTGTTGGTCAGGGGATTTCGATGCGCTCGATCCAGGGCTCCAGGCGCCTGCCGAAGGCGACTTCGGCAACGAAAGGCCGGGGCAGGCCGTCCGCCGTCCGGTGGGGCTGCGCCGTGATCTCGTCCAGGCGCTCGCGCCACTGGTAGGGCACGTTGATGCTGTCGGAGCCGGTGTCGCTGGCGGTGCCGCCCAGCGTCCAGATGTGCTGGTAGTAGTTGGAGATGGGGCGCACGCGGCCATGAATGATCAGGTAGCGCTGGCGGTCCGGATATTGGGCGCGCAGGGCCTGCAGATCCAGGCCGACGTCCTTGAGCAGCAGACGCGTGTCGGTCTTCTCTTCGCTGTCCAGTTCGCGGCGGATGAAGTCGCGCTCGTCCGCCAGGCGCGCATTCTGTGGTGCGGCGTCGGCGGCCTGGCGGGCCTCGTCGAGGCGCTTGCGCGTCAGTTGTATTTCTCGCTCGTGCAGTGGGCCGGCCAGTTCCAGCACCAGCAGGGCGTCGCGCGATTGCTGGCGGCCGAAGCGCCGGGCGCTGTCGTCGTCCACCTGCGCGGGCATGGCGAAGCCCAGGCTGGCCATCTTCTGCCCGTCGATGGCCGGCAGCCAGCCGCGGTTGTGCCGGGTGCCTTCATCGCGCGTGGGGGTACGCCAGCGCAGGCGCAGGCTCAAGCCGCTGTTCTCGTTGTGCCAGGTGGTGTTGCGGATCAGCTCGCGCTGGCTGAGGGGCAGTTTGCTCTCGGGCTCGGCCGAACGGTTCCAGGCGACGCCGCCCAGGGCCACGGCGTTGACCAACAGGATCAGGCCGACGCCGCCGGCCAGGGCATGGGTGCGCGTCCAGTTCATGGCGAAGTCCCTCCCAGCAGGCCGTGGGCACGGCGCAGGCGCCGCAGCACCAGCAGGATCAGTACGGCGCAAAGGCCCAGCACGAGGAAGAACAGGTACTTGGGCATGACCTCCCACCACCAGTCGAAGAACTTGGTGTAGAGGAAGATCACGAAGAAGGCCAGCCCGGTGTTCACCACGTCCGGCCATTCGCGGCGCGCACCCAGCCAGATGACCAGCGCCGAGGCAATGAAGCCGAGCACCTGGTAGAGGCTCTCCACCGTGGCGAAGCCCAGCGGCAGGTAGCTGCTGCCGCCCCAGTTGGCCAGCACCAGCATCGGCAGGAACAGCCCGAGCAGGCCGAATATCCGGTAAATCGCGGCGAAGCCGTCGAAGCGGTTCTGCGCGATGAACGAGGGGACGAGGAAGATCAGCAGCGCGGCGGGGAAGAAGTTCTCCGGGCGCTCGCCCACGTCCAGCCAGTAAACACCGCTCCAGGTGCCGACCCGCGCGGCGACATAGCCCATCACGCAGATCAGCGCGGCGGCCAGCAGCAGGCGAGTGTTGCAGGTATAGGCCAGTAGCAGGGCGTAGGCGGCCCAGGGCAGCAGGGCCTTGTCCGAGGGGGTGATGTTGAAGATCTGCCCGACCATCACGACGTTCAGCACCAGGCAGGCGAAGGCCAGCATGGCGCCGAGCTTGGCGAAGTAGCCGGAGGCGTCGCGGCGTTGCAGGAAGAGCGTCAGCAGCAGGCTGATCAGCGAGGCGGCGATGAGGGTGAGCACCTGGGCGGTTTCCGCGAACAGGCCCCAGAACTGGTAGAACAGGAAGAACAGGCTGGCGGCCAGTGCCAGCGCGCCGAGGAACGAGGCGATGCGCATCCCCAGGGAGAGGCGATGGTCCTGGCTGTCGCGGTCGATATCGAAGCGCGCGCGGTAGTCGGCAAGCAGGCGTTGCTGGTGGTCGTGCAGGCGGTCGCGCTGGGTGGTGTCGAGGACGAGGGCGCCTTCGTCGTGCAGGCGGCGCAGCTCGCGGTCGAAGGCCAGGATATCGTCGACGCGGTGCTGCGCCTGCTGGTGGCTGAGGTCGGGCATGACCGGTCCTTGCGGCGGATGATGCTTGAACTCTAGCTGTCGGCGGGGCGGGGTTCCATGGGCAGCTTCGCAGCGCGTATGACGCATGGCGTCATACGCGCTCGCGGGCATGGCCCGCTCCTACAGGTTCGGGTGCCGTGTAGGAGCGGGCCATGCCCGCGAACACCGAGCGAAGCTCGGTTCACTCACGACTGGCTAGGAACGTAGGGCGAATAACCTGGCACAGGTTATCCGCCGACTTTGCGCGGCGGATAACGCTGGCGCGTTATGTGCCCTACGAAATCCCCCGGCGATCAGCTACGGCTCTGCAGCCACGCACGCCAACCGCCGAAGTGGCTGATGTCCTCGGCGCCGTCCAGGCCATAGGCGTCGCAGATGAAGCCGGTCTCCCAGCTGCCGTTCTCCAGCTGCACCTTGCCCAGTCCCAGCGGCGCCGGGATGCCGGTGAGGAAGGAGCCCAGTTCGGCGCTGGGCAGTTCCCAGACTTCCACTTCGATGGCCACGCCGCCGTCGGCCACGCGCAGCATGCCGGGGCGCAGCGGCGGGCCGCCGGCGAGGGCGTAGAGCTTGTAGGCCGGGGCGCTCCGGGTAGCACGCAGCAGGCGTGCGCCGCGCTGGCGCAGTTGCCAGTTCAGCGCCAGGCCGTCGAGGTGCGCGCCGCACACCACCAGGCGCGCGCGGTCGTTGCGTGCGGCGTTGGCGGAGGACGCCGGGGCAATTGCATTGCCGCCGGTGAGCGGCAGGTTGTGCCGGCGCTGCAGGGCGTCGGCCACGCCGAGCAGGTACTGGTCGGTGAAGGCGCGGCCGAACAGCGTCACGCCCCAGGGCAGTCCGTTGTCCATGATCGCGCTGGGCACGGCGACGGCGGCATAGTCCAGCAGGTTCATGAAGTTGGTGTAGTAGCCCAGCTCGGAATTGCGCTTCACCGGTTCGGCGTGCAGCTCGTCCAGCGTCACCGGGCGGCCGATGGTGGGCGTCAGCACGCAGTCGAGGTCGGCGAGGATCGCGTCGCACTGCGCCTTGAGTTCCTGCAGGCGGTATTGCGCGCGGAAGGCCTGCACGGCGGTGGCGTCGGGAGCTTTCGCCAGCACGTCGCGGATCACCGGCAGCACGGCTTGTGGGTCGCGTTCGATCAGCTCGCCCGCCACGCTGTAGCGCTCGGCCACCCAGGGGCCTTCATAGAGCAGGCGCGCGGCTTCGAGAAAGGGCGCGAAGTCGATTTCCCGAGCCTCTCCGCCCAGCGCCTTGAGCTGGTCGAGGGCATCGGTGAACAGCACCGGGCCTTCGTGGCAGCCGAAGAATTCCAGCTGGTCGGCGCGGGGCACGCCGAAGCGGAACGGCTTGGGCGCACCGAAGGCACTGGCGTCGTTCCAGGCGGGATTGGCGCGGCTGTAGCCGTCCAGTGGATCGAGTCGGGCGGTGAGGCCCAGCAGCTCGCTGGCCTCGGCGGCGCTGGCGGTGAAGTAGGTGATGCAGTCCAGGGTGCGGCAGGCTGGCACCAGCCCTGTGTTGGACAGCAGACCCTTGCTCGGCTTGAGTCCCAGCAGGCCGTTGAGCGCGGCCGGCACGCGGCCGGAGCCGGCGGTGTCGGTGCCCAGGGCGAAGCTCGCCACGCCCATCGCCACGGCCAGCGAGGAACCGGCGCTGGAGCCGCCCGAGGGGTACTCCGACAGCACACTGTTGCGGCATTCGCCATAGGGCGAGCGGGTGCCGTTGAGGCCGGTGGCGAACTGGTCGAGGTTGGTTTTGCCCAGCGGGATGGCGCCCAGCTCGATCAGCTGTTGCACCAGCGTCGCCGAGGTTTCCGGCGTGTAGGCGAAGGCCGGGCAGGCGGCGGTGGTGGGGATGCCGGCGAGGTCGATGTTGTCCTTGATGGCGAAGGGAACGCCGTAGAGCGGCAGCGCTTCGGGGGACTTTTCGTACAGTGCGGCGAAGTAGGGTTCCAGTTCTTCCAGGCTCAGCAGGTGGATGAACAGGTGGTAGTCGGGGTTCAGCGCGGCTGCCTTGTTGCGCAGCTCTGCGATCAGCTGGCGCGGCGTGGCGCGGCCTTCGCGGTAGACGGCGCGCAGGGTGGCGAGGCGGAGGTCGAAGGTGGTGGGCATGGTCGGGATTCCTTGGGGCCTGTCAGTTATTCGCTCGGATTGCCCTCACCCCGGCCCTCTCCCGGAGGGAGAGGGCGAAGAGCAGTCCGGCGCGGTGTCTGTTTCCAAGCACGACCCACCAGGCGGTGTGTCGTGGTTTCGGGTTCCTGCGCTGGGCGGATACCCTCTCCCCGGCCCTCTCCCTGAAGGGAGAGGGGGAAGAGCAGTCCGGCATGGTGTTGGGTTTTGAGCACAGCTCATCATTTGGCGTAGCTGTGGCTCCGGCTGGCTCCAAAGGTGCTGCTCGCTCCGAACAGTCCCCTCTCCCGCTTGCGGGAGAGGGTTAGGGAGAGGGGCTCTTGCAACTTCTGCGGTGTCAGCTCAAGCCTCCTCCATCACCACCACCCGCTGCCCCGCACGCACCGGCGAGCCGGGCTGCACGCGGACCTCGCGGACCACACCGTCGCGCGGGGCAGTGAGGGGGATTTCCATCTTCATGGATTCTAGGATCACCAGGATGTCGCCGGCCTTCACGCTGGCGCCGGCTTCCACCTGCACCTGCCAGAGGTTGCCGGCGATGTGGCTCTCGACGGCGTGCTGGCCGGCACCGAGCGGGGCCTCCTCGCCGGTATCGGCGGCGGCTTCCTCGCTCTCGAAGTGTGCCTGGCCGGAGGCGATCCAGCGCTCGCGCTCGGCATCGAAGGCGGCACGCTGGTGGCTGCGGAAGGCGGCGATGCTCTCGGCTTCCTCGGCGAGGAACTGCTGGTAGTCGGCCAGGCGCAGTTCGCTGTGCTCGATGCGCAGCGGGTAGCGGCCCAGCGGGAAGTCACGGCGGATGCGCAGCAGCTCCTCGGCGGACACCGGGTAGAACCGCACCTGGTCGAAGAAGCGCAGCAGCCAGGGCTTGCCGTCGAACGCCGCGACTTCGCGGTAGCGGTTCCACATCTGCAGGGTACGGCCGACGAACTGGTAGCCGCCGGGGCCCTCCATGCCGTAGACGCACATGTACGCGCCGCCGATGCCCACGGAGTTTTCCGCAGTCCAGGTGCGCGCCGGGTTGTACTTGGTGGTGACCAGGCGATGGCGCGGGTCCAGCGGCGTGGCCACCGGCGCGCCGAGGTAGACGTCGCCCAGGCCCATCACCAGGTAGCTGGCCTCGAACACGGTGCGGTACACCGCCTCCAGGTCCGGCAGCTCGTTGATGCGGCGGATGAACTCCAGGTTGCTAGGGCACCAGGGCGCGTCCTTGCGCACGGTGGTCATGTACTTCTCGATGGCCAGCTGGCAGGCCGGGTCGTCCCAGGACAGCGGCAGGTGCACGACGCGCGATGGCACCTTGAGGTCCCGCGCGGCGCAGACGGCGTCCCACAGGCCGGCGACGGTTTCCAGCAGGCTTTGCAACGGCAGCGTTTCCGGCTGGTAGTGCACCTGCAGCGAGCGGATGCCGGGGGTGAGGTCGATCACGCCGGCGAGGGCCTTGGCCTCCAGCGCCTGCATCAGCGCGTGGGCGCGGAAGCGCAGGACCAGGTCCAGCTCGGGCTGGCCGATTTCCAGCAGCAGGTGGGTGTCGCCGGAGAGGCGGGCGACCAGGCGGGTGTCGTCCTGGCCGAGGTCGAGGACGATGGGGGAGGTGAGCATGGCGCTCGGGCTACCCTCACTCCCCGCCCTCTCCCGCAAGCGGGAGAGGGGGCTGTCCGTGTGGTCGGATATCACCGCATTTGCCGGCAACTCCGCACTGCTCCCTCTCCCTCCGGGAGAGGGCTGGGGTGAGGGGAAACCGGCGGCGCTGTGGTTCGCCTGACCTGTAGGAGCGAGCTTGCTCGCGAACGGAATTCCGCCTGGCGTTCCGGTGATGTGCGGTTCGCGAGCAAGGGCTGAGGCGCCCCCCTCGGTCCTACGAAAAGCAGCCAGATTCCGGGCTTCGGAAATGGATACAGGCAGGAACCGCACCTTGTCCCCGGCCTTGAGCTGGCCGAGTTGCCAGAGGCCGGCTTCGATCACCGTCACCGGGCAGACGAAGCCGCCCAGGCTCGGGCCGTCCGGGCCGAGGATCACCGGCATGTCGCCGGTGAAGTCCACCGCACCGATGGCGTAGGGGTTGTCGTGGATGTTCGACGGGTGCAGGCCCGCCTCGCCGCCGCTCTCGCGCAGCCATTCCGGCTTCGGGCCGATCAGGCGCACGCCGGTGCGGCTGGAGTTGAAGTGCACTTCCCAGTCGGTGGCGAAGAAGGTGTCGATGTAGGCCGGAGTGAAGTATTCCGGCGCGCCGTGGGGGCCGTAGATCACGCGGATCTGCCGCACCGCTGGTAGCTCGGTGCGCAGCTCGGGCGCCAGGCTGGCGCCGTGGCTGTCGTCGGCCAGTTCCGCCAGGTGCAGCACGTCGCCGGCACGCAGGGCGCGGCCGCCGTGGCCACCGAACTGGCCGAGGGTGAAGGTGCTCTTGCTGCCCAGGTAGTCCGGCACCTGCAGGCCGCCGCGCAGGCACAGGTAGCTGCGCGCGCCGGCGCCGCCGACGGTGCCGACGGTGCCGAGGCTGAGGGTGGAGCCGGCGGCGATGAACAGCGAGGTGTGCATCGGCTGCTCGACGCCATCCAGGCTGATCGGCAGTGCCGCGCCGGTGATGGCTACCACTGCGTCGGTGTTGAAGCGTAGGGTCGGGCCGCTCATGGTGATTTCCAGGGCGGCGGTGCCTTCGGGGTTGCCCAGCAGCTGGTTGCCCAGGCGCAGCGCACGGTCGTCCATCGGGCCGGACGGCGGCACGCCCACGGCCCAGTAGCCGAGGCGGCCGGGGTAGTCCTGCACGCTGGTCTGGGTGCCGGCGCTGAGCACTTCGAAGGTCTGCGCGCGGTAGCGCAGGCCTTCCAGGCAGCGGGTCCAGGGCGAGCCGCTGGCGAAGGGAGCGTCCGCGAGAATCTGCCGCAGGTAGTCGCGGTTGCATTCCACGCCGTAGAGCTGGCTTTCGCCGAGGGCGCGGTCGAGGCCGGCGCTGGCCTGCTCGCGGGTCGGCGCCCAGACGATGAGCTTGGCGATCATCGGGTCGAAGTAGGGCGGAATCTCGCAGCCGGCCTCGACCCAGGTGTCGATGCGCAGCGCCTTGCCGTCGGCCGGCGGGAATTGCACGGCGGTGAGCAGGCCGGGGCAGGGCTGGAAGTCGCGGCCGGGGTCTTCGGCGTAGAGGCGCGCCTGGATGGCGTGGCCGCTGGGCTTCAGCGTGGCCGCCAGCTCGGTCAGGGGCGGCAGGTCGCCGGCGGCCAGCTCGATCATCCAGCGCACCAGGTCGACGCCCCAGACCTGTTCGGTGACGCCGTGCTCCACCTGCAGGCGGGTATTCACTTCGAGGAAGTAGAAGTCCTGCGCCTCGCTGTCGTAGACGAATTCCACGGTGCCGGCGCTGCGGTAGCTGACGGCTTTTGCCAGCTGGATCGCCGCCGCGCAGAGGGCTTCGGCCATGCCGGCGGGCAGGTTGGGCGCCGGGGTTTCTTCCAGCACCTTCTGGTTGCGCCGCTGTACCGAGCAGTCGCGCACGCCGAGGGCTATCACTTCGCCCTGGCCGTCGCCGAACACCTGCACTTCCAGGTGGCGGGCGCGCTGGATGTACTTCTCGATGAACACGCCCGAGTCGCTGAAGTTGTTCTGACCCAGGCGCTTCACCGCGTCGAAGGCGTCGCGCAGTTCGTCCGCCGAGCGGCACACGCGCATGCCGATGCCGCCGCCACCGGCGGTGCTCTTGAGCATCACCGGGTAGCCGACTTGCTCGCCGGCGCGCAGCGCAGCGTCGAGGTCTTCCAGCAGGTCGGTGCCTTCGAGCATCGGCACACCCTGTTTTCGGGCCAGCGCGCGGGCGGTGTGCTTGAGGCCGAAGAGGCGCAGCTGTTCCGG
The DNA here is from genome assembly GCF_040017195.2 of Pseudomonas sp. LABIM340. Classification (NCBI taxonomy): domain Bacteria; kingdom Pseudomonadati; phylum Pseudomonadota; class Gammaproteobacteria; order Pseudomonadales; family Pseudomonadaceae; genus Pseudomonas; species Pseudomonas sp. LABIM340. The sequence continues at coordinate 1,358,266 of NZ_CM200227.1, forward strand.
CGTCGGGCCGACGAAGGCGATGCCGGCGGCCTCGCAGGCTTCGGCGAAGGCGGCGTTCTCGGAGAGGAAGCCGTAGCCGGGGTGGATCGCTTTCGCGCCGCTGGCGCGGGCAGCCTGGAGAATCTTCTCGACCACCAGGTAGGTGCTCGACGCGGGGCCTTCGCCGAGGCTGATGGCCTGGGCGGCCTGCTGGATGTGCAGGCTGGCGGCGTCGGCTTCGGAGTAGACGGCCACGCCCTCTACTTGCAGCTCACGAAGGGTGCGCAGGATGCGGCAGGCGATGGCGCCGCGGTTGGCAATGAGCAGTTTGTCGAACATGGAGGCTTCCCCATGCGGGACAGGTCGTCCTGTCGAATTCGTATCTGGCGGTGGCCGTCCACCGCCGGGGCCTGGGCCCTGCTGCGTACTGCTCCCTCTCCCTTCAGGGAGAGGGTTGGGGAGAGGGGCCCTTGCTATGGCGCTGGGCGTTCCCTCTCCCCCCGCCCTCTCCCGCAAGCGGGAGAGGGGGCTGTTCGGAGCGTCGGGCTGCACTGGGTGCTGCGGCTCTGGCAGAGCGTGAACAGCCACTGGCGCACGCGCGCGGTTAGTCCCATACCAACAGCTCCGCCGGGGTCGGGTTCCAGCCGTTGCAGGGGTTGTTGAGCTGCGGGCAGTTGGAGATCAGGACGATGACGTCCATGTGCGCGAGCAGCTCGACGTACTTGCCGGCGCCGGAGATGCCGTCCTCGAAGGTCAGGCCGCCCTCGGCGGTGACCGGCACGTTCATGAAGAAGTTGATGTTGTGGCTGATGTCGGCCTTGGTCAGGCGGCCGTCGTGCAGGCTGGCGCGCAGGAAGTTGTCGCGGCAGCTGTGCATGTAGCGCTTGTCCAGGGCGTAGCGCACGGTGTTGCTCTCCTGGGCACAGGCGCCGCCGAGGGTATCGTGGCGGCCGCAGGTGTCGGCAGAGATCGTCAGCATCGGGTTGCCGAGGTTGGACCAGAGCACGCTGCCGGCGCTGAGGTAGACCTGCCCCTGCTTGCGCAGGGTACGCTGCACGTCGTAGCGCTCGCGCGGGTTGGCGGCGCTGAAGAACAGCGTGTCCACCGCCTGATTGCCTTCCAGGTCGAGGATGCGCAGGGTCTGCCCGGCCTTGAGTTCGGTGAGGCTCGGTTCGCCAGCCGGGATCAGGGTGCGCGAGACGCAGGCTTCGGGGTGTTTGTCGCTGGGGACGATGGGCATGCTCGCGCTCCTTACAGGTACTGGCGTTCGGTGTTGTGGAAGCCGCGGCCGTTCTCCGCGCGGGAAGTGCGGCAGAGCACGCTGATGCCGTCGGACGCGACCTGCTGCCAGCTCAGGCCGATGGGCTTGGGCGCGTACTGCGGGTTCGGGTCCAGCGGGTGTTGCAGGGCGGTGAGCACGACGAGGGTGTCCATCGGCGCGTAAAGCTCGACGTAGTCGCCGGCTTTCGAGTTGCCCTGGGCGAAGTGGAAGCAGCCGTCGGCGTCGACGTCCACGCGGCTGAACAGGTTCAGGCACATCAACAGGTCTTGCAGGCGCATGTCCCACTTGCCCATTTCCACCAGCAGGTTGTCCACGCCGTTGCGGTGGAAGCCGTTGCGCAGTTCCTGGTAGCGACCCGCGCCGTATTTCTCCTGCACCTCGGCGGCGTTCAGCACGCCGCCGAAGCTGTCGTGCCAGCCGCAGCTGTCGGCGGTGATGGCAGCCAGCACGCGGCCCATGTCCGAGTACAGGCAGTGGCCGGCGGTGAGCCGCGCTGTGTGCTGGCACTTGAGGCTGTCGGGCAGGTTCAGCCGCTCGCTTTTCTCGGCGGCGTTGAACAGCAGCACGCTGGCGTTGCCACCGCCTTCCAGGTCGGTCAGGCGCAGTAGCTGGCCGCGCTTGAGGACGAAGGAGGTGTGGCCGCCTCCGGGGACGGTTTCTTCATAGAGGGTGGTGCGCAGTTCGTTCATGGCAGGCTCCTTAGTAGGCCGGCGTGATCGCGGGCTCGGCGGCCGGTTGCAGGCGCGCGGCGAGCGTGGCCGGCAGGGCGGCGCGGGCAGCCCGGCGGTCGGCGTTGAGCGGGATGTCGTAGGTGATGCGGGCACCGTAGGCGCTGGGCGCCTGCGGGTCGTGGCGGACCTTGTCGAAGACCAGCAGGCGGGTGCCCAGGCTGAAGCCCTCGGCAAGGTCGTGGGTGACCATGAACACGGTGAGCCGGGTTTCCTGCCACAGCTCCAGCAGCAGGGCGTGCATGTCCTTGCGGATGCCTGGGTCCAGCGCGCCGAAGGGTTCGTCGAGCAGCAGCACGCGCGGCTTCATCACCAGCGCCTGGGCGATCGCCAGGCGTTGCTGCATGCCGCCGGAGAGGGCGCTCGGATACTGCTGCAGCGCATGGCCGAGGCCGACGCGCTGCAGCAGTTCGGCGGCCTGCTCGCGGGCCTCGCGCTTGGCCGCACCGAACAGTCGGCCGAGCAGCGGCGAGCGCGGCAGTTCCAGGCCGAGGGCGACGTTGTCGAGCACGGAAAGATGCGGGAACACCGAGTAGCGCTGGAACACCACGCCACGGCTTGGATCGGGTTCTGCGGCCAGCGGCCGGCCCTCGAGCAGCAGCTCGCCACGGCTGGGCCGCTCCTGGCCGAGCAGCAGGCGCAGGAAGGTGGACTTGCCGCAGCCGGAGGCGCCGACCAGGGTGCAGAACTCGCCTTCCTTCACCGCGAGATTCAGGCGTTCGAGCACCACGTTGCCCTCGTACTCCTGCCAGACGTTGTTCACCTGGATGAAGCTCATGCCTTGGCTCCTTCGTACCAGGGGAAGGCGCGCCGGGTGAGCGCGCGCAGCGCCCAGTCCATCAGCCAGGCCAGCGCGGTGATCCACACCACGTAGGGCAGGATCACGTCCATGGCCAGGTAGCGGCGCACCAGGAAGATGCGGTAGCCCAGGCCGTCGGTGGAGGCGATGGCTTCGGCGGCGATAAGGAACAGCCAGGCCGAGCCGAGCATCAGGCGCAGGGAGATCAGTAGTCTCGGCAGCAGTTGCGGCAGCACCACGCGCAGGATCAGCGTCCAGGTGCTGGCGCCCAGGGTCTGCGCCTTGATCAGCAGTTCGCGGGGGATTTCCCGGGCGCGTTGTTCGATGTCGCGGGCGATGCAGGGGGCGACGCCGATGACGATCAGCACCACCTTGGACAGCTCGCCGAGGCCGAAGACGATGAACAGCACCGGCAGGATCGCCAGCGGCGGGATCATCGACAGCACGGTTAGCAAGGGTGACAGCGGTGCGCCGAACAGCGGCACGCTGCCGGCGGCGATACCCAGCACCAGGCCGAGCAGGGCGGCGATGGACAGGCCCATGCCAAGGCGTTGCAGGCTGGCACCGGTGTCCTTCCAGAACAGCACGTCGCCGGTACGCTTGTCTTCGCTGAAGGCCAGGCGGTTCACTGCGTCGGCCATCTGCGCGGCGCTGGGCAGCAGCTTGTCGTTGGGGTTCTCCGCCAGCCGCGACGTGGAGCCTGCGAAGTAGGCGAACAGCAGCAGGGCGAAGGGCAGCAGCACGAGGAACAGGCGGCCGCTGCGGTCGGGGGTTCGGTTGATCAGGCGCATGGGTCGTACCTGTTTATTGCGGGCCTTGAGGGCCGGTAACTTCGTCACGTGAGTCCGTGCCGATGCTTCCCCCTCACCCCAACCCTCTCCCTCAGGGAGAGGGGGCTGTCCGTGCCGGCTGAGGCCATGCTTTCAACCTGCACCGAACGGTTCCCTCTCCCTCAGGAGCGGGGCGCGCAGCCAGGGCTAGGGTGAGGGGCTCTGGCGGGAGCCGGCTGGTCAGAGCTTGCCGTCGGCCGCCATCTGCACGTAGGTCGGGTCGAAGCGCAGCTTGAGGTTCTGCGCGTCGCCGGTGGTGAGGCCGCCGGCGAAGCTCATGCCGACCGCTTCGGCGCTTTTCGCACCCTCGCCGAGCAGGCCGTGGGCGAAGGAGAAGGCCGCGACCTTGTCCATGGTCGCCGGCAGTTTCGGGCTGGTGGCGAAGGCCAGTGCTTCCTGCGGAGTGGCAAACAATTTGGTCGTGGCGAGCTGGCTCTGGTAACCGGCGAGGTCGGTACCGGAGGCCTTGGCCATGTGCTCCAGCGCGGCGCGGGTCTCGGCGCTTTCGCCCTGCATCAGTGCCACGGTTTCGAACCAGGCGCCGGTCAGTGCCTTGCCCAGGGCGGGGTTGTCCTTCAGGACCGCGCTGTTGACCACCATCATGTCCATGATCTCGCCGGGGACCTGGCTGGAGTTGAACACTTCGGTAGTGCCCGGCTTGGCGCGGGCCTCGGCGAGCATCGGGTTCCAGGTAGTGACGGCCTGCACGTCGTCGGTGTTGAAGGCGGCGGCGATGTCGGCGTCGGAGGTGTTCACCGTCTTCACGTCCTTCTCGCTGAGGCGGGCGTTCTCCAGGGCGCGGGCGAGCAGGTAGTGGGAGACGGACAGCTCCACCAGGTTGACGTTCATGCCCTTGAGGTCGGCCAGCGTCTTGCCTTCACCCTTGATGACGATGCCGTCGTTGCCATTGGAGAAGTCGCTGACGATCAGCGCGGTGGAGTCGACGCCGCCGGCGGCGGGGATGGTCAGGGCGTCCATGTTGGTCATGGTGCAGCCGTCGAACTGGCCCGCGGTGTACTGGTTGATCGACTCGATGTAGTCGTTGAGCTGGGTGACCTTGATCTCGATGCCGTACTTCTTCGCCCACTTGTCGACGATGCCGTGGCTGGCCGCGTACTCCCAGGGCATCCAGCCGGCGTAGATGGTCCAGCAGAGGTTGAAGCTGTTCTTCGCGGCGGCGGAGGCTGAGAGGCTGAAGGCGGCGAGGCCGGCGGCGAACAGGGCGGTCAGAAGGGGCTTGCGCATGGAGCATCTCCAGTCGATTGGCGGGCAGGCAGGAGTCGGGCGGCACTTGTCGCTCTCGTCTCCCGGGCTTTTGTCCCGCCGTGTAACCTCGCTGGAGGTCGATGACTCTCGGACCAGTCACTCGCTGCGCGAGCCGGAACCCTAGTCATCCATTGTCAGATTGTGGTGCCGCTGTCCGAATGCTTCGGATCGTTCCTGCACACTCGATACAAAGCGAGCGGCGTGCCAAGTTGGCGAAAGTGCCGGGGCAGAAGGGCTGCGCTGGATCGCGGCGGATGTTTCGCTGCAAGCCGGGGCGTTCCGCCGCCCTCAAATGAAGCGCCGCGCCGCATCCTGGTGCGCGGGCCAGTCGAAAGGCAGGAGCGGGCGGGGCGTGCCGGGCGGCAGACTGCAGCGACCTTCACCTTGAGGAATCCATCGCCATGTCCGAGTTGCTGAGCTTCGCCAAGGGCGCGCTGTCCATGTTCTGGCTCGCCGCCGTGCTCAACCTGATCTACCCGTTCGGCGAGCTGCATCGCCCGCTGCTGTGGCTCTCCGCGATCCTGCTGGCGGTGCATGTGGGCGAGGTGCTGTTGCTGGCGCGCCGTCGTTCCTGGCTGGAGCAGATACAGGTGCTGCTGTTTGGCGTGCTCCACCTGCAGAGCCGCAAGGTTCGCCGGCTGGCCACTGTAAACGGCTGATTTACCCAAGCTTTACCTTTTGCCGCGGCACCGCCTTCTGACAGACATGTCTGATCTTGTGAGACCGGAAGAATGTACGCCCCGCACCCCGGCGGGGCGACCGGCTCGCCTGATGGAGGCGCCATGCGTCGTTTCTTCGCTGCTGTACTGATGATCCTCCCGTTGACCGGCTGCGTGGTCTACGAGCATGACCACGACCGTGGTGGCTGGCATGACCGGCCACACTACTATCGCCCGGCGCCGCCGCCGGCCTATTACGGTGGCCCGTACCAGGGCTGGCGCCGTTGAGTCTCAGGCTAAAGCCAGAGCCCCTCACCCTAACCCTGGCTGCGCGCCCCGCTCCTCAAGCGGGAGAGGGGACTGTTCGGTGCAGGAGGAAGCTTATGTATCAGCCGGTACGGACGGCCCCTTCTCCCTCTGGGAGAGGGCTGGGGTGAGGGAGAACCCAGAGCTGGATTCTCATGATTCTGCTCAAAGCGCGGCGTTGAACGCCGCATCTTCCTCCAGCAACAACTCGACGAACTGGCTGGCCGCAGGCGACAGGCTGCGGCTGGCATGGCGTACCAGGGCGTAGGCGGAGCCGCGCCCTGCAACCTCGCCGCTGCCGGGCCAGGGCAGCACCGCCAGGCTGCCGGCCTGCACATCCGCGGCCACCACGTCCCAGGTGGCCAGGCAGAGCACGTCGCTGCCTTTCACCAGCTCCTTGAGCATCAGCACGTCATCGCATTGCACGCTCAGCGGCTGCCCGCGGCCGAGGGTGCGAGCCAGCCCTTCGTGGGCGTCGCGCGGCAGGCGCGGGCCGGCCAGCGGGTAGTCGAGCACGCGCTCCACCGACGGCACGCTACCGATCAGTGGATGCCCCGGCCGGCAGAACAACACGCCCCGGTGTACCCGCAGCGGCAGGATGTCGAGGCGGCTGTCGCCTTCCAGTTCGCGGTAGTCGGCGATGAACAGTTCCAGCTCGTCGTCCAGCAGACGCTGGTGCAGCTCGCTCCAGTTCTCGATGGACAGCAGCACCGACACCTTCGGGTGCGCGCTGCTATAGCGCGCGAGCACCTGCGGCATCAGCCGCGCGCCGGGGAAGGGCCCGGCGCCCAGGCGCAACTCGCCGGTTTCCAGGTCGGCCAGTTGCAGCACCGCATTCTTCAGCGCACGGTCCCCGGCCAGCAGCCGGCGGGCGTGTTCCAGCACCAGCCGGCCGTGGGCGGTGAGGGTGACGCCACGCGGATTGCGGTCCACCAGCTGGCAGCTCAGCTGGCCTTCCAGCGCCTGGATGCTCCGCGACAGGGCGGGTTGACTAAGATTCACCGCATCGGCGGCGCGGGCGAAGTGACCGTGTTCGGCGAGGGCGACGAAGTGGCGTAGCTGGCGGAGATCGCTCATGCGCTTCCTGCATTGATTGTTAAATTGGAATGCATTGGAATTATTAGCGCGACGGCCGGCATAGTGCGAGCACAACAACAAATTCCGGAGCCTTCCGATGTCCCGTCTTTCCGCTGCCGTGCTGCTCGCCAGCCTCTGCCCTGGCCTGCTGCTCGCCGCCGAACAGCCCAAGCCCCCGACTTCCTTCACCCAGGCCGCGCAGGAGCAGGTGCGCCAGTCGCTGCCGTTCAGTGACCGTGCCGATTTCGACCGGGTGGAGAAGGGGCTGATCAAGCGTCCCGAGAACCTCGTGATCAAGAACGAGGACGGTACGGTCGCCTGGCAGCTGGGTGGCTACGACTTCCTCAAGGCCGCCAGAGACGTTGCCAGCGTCAACCCGAGCCTGATGCGCCAGGCCCAGCTGAACCTCAGTTACGGCCTGTTCAAGGTCACCGACGGCATCTACCAGGTGCGCGGTTTCGATCTCGCCAACACCACCTTCATCGAGGGCAAGACCGGCTGGATCGTCATCGACACCCTGACCACCCCGGCGACTTCCAGGGCCGCCTACGCCCTGGTGAGCCAGGAGCTGGGGCAGAAGCCGATCCGCGCGATCATCTACAGCCATGCCCACATCGACCACTTCGGCGGCGTGAAGGGCTTGGTCAGCCAGGAGCAGGTCGACAAGGGCGAGGTGCAGATCATCGCGCCCAAGGGCTTCATGGAAGCGGCGATCAAGGAGAACGTGCTGGCCGGCAACGCCATGCTGCGCCGCGCTACCTACCAGTACGGCACCATGCTGCCGCAGGGCCCGGAAGGTCACGTCGACATGGCCATCGGCAAGGCCGTCGCCAAGGGCCCGATGAGCATCATCGCGCCGACCAAGACCGTTGACGGCTCGCTGGTGGAGATGGAGATCGACGGCGTGCCCGTTACCTTCCAGAACACCCCCGGCACCGAATCGCCGGCGGAGATGAACGTCTGGCTGCCGCAGCAGAAGGCGCTGCTGATGGCCGAGAACGTCACCGCCACCCTGCACAACCTCTACACCCTGCGCGGCGCCGAGACCCGCGACCCTCTGGGCTGGAGCAAGTACATCAACGAAGCGCTGCACCGCTTCGGCGACAAGGCCGAGGTGATGTTCGCCGTGCACAACTGGCCGCGCTGGGGGCACGAGGACATCGTCCGCACCCTGGAGAAACAGCGTGACATGTACGGCTACCTGAACGACCAGACCCTGCACCTGGCCAACAACGGGGTGACCATCAACCAGATCCACGAGCGCCTGAAAGTGCCGCCGGAACTGGCCAACGAGTGGTTCAACCGCGGCTACCACGGCAGCGTCAGCCACAACGTGCGCGCGGTGGTGAACAAGTACCTGGGCTACTACGACAGCAACCCGGCGACGCTGAACCCGCTGGCGCCGGAGGATTCGGCGGTGAAGTACGTCGAGTTCATGGGCGGTGCCGATCACCTGCTGCAGATGGCCAAGGCGTCCTTCGACAAGGGCGAGTACCGCTGGGTGGTGGAGGTGGTCAACAAGCTGGTCTTCGCCGACCCGACCAACCAGGCTGCGCGCAACCTGCAGGCCGACGCCCTGGAGCAGCTCGGTTACCAGGCGGAGAACGCCGGCTGGCGCAACAGCTACCTGACCGCCGCACAGGAACTGCGCAATGGCGTGCCGCGTGACATGCCGACCATGAAGTCGGGTAGCCCCGACGCGCTGGCGGCGATGGATACCGGACTGCTGTTCGACTACCTCGGCGTGCGCCTGAACGCGGAGAAGGCCGAGGGTGAGGACTTCGCCATCAACCTGGTGCTGCCGGACAAGAATGAGCAGTACCTGCTGGAACTGAAGAACTCGCACCTGAACAACATCAAGGGCGTGCAGAGCGAGAACGCCGGGCAGACCGTGACCATCGACCGCGCCGACCTCAACCGCCTGATGCTCAAGCAGGTCTCGCCGGTGCGCCTGGTGTTCGAGGGCAAGCTCAAGAGCTCGGGCAATCCGCTGCTGCTGGCCAAGCTGTTCGGCATGCTGGAAGACTTCAACTTCTGGTTCGACGTCGTCACCCCGCCGCAGAAGAGCTGATCCTTTCCCCACCTACGCGGCCGGTTCCCCGCCAGGCCGCGTCTCCCCTGGATGGCACAATGCAATGATTGCATTGTGCCATTGTTTTTTTCGCGGCCAGTCTGCACCATGCGACCCCTGCGCCCGCAGCTGGTTGCCGGCGCTCGCAGTCGAGTAGTCGCGATCGTGCTCAACCGTTGTTCCAGGGTGTTGCGTCGTTGCTGGCCGGGGCCGTTGGCCCTGATGCTGGCGGCTTCGCTCGGCGTCCTGGCGGGGGCGCAGCAGGCCGAGTGGGACTTCAAGCTGATCAGCCAGCAATCCGCGCGCCTCTATGGGCCGCTGGGCCAAGGCCAGGTGCGCATCGAAGCCTGGCAGAAGCTGCTCGCGCAGCAGACCACGGTGAGCGAGCGTGACCAGCTGCAAGCGGTCAATCGCTTCTTCAATGACCAGCTGCGCTTCACCGATGACCTGAGCCTCTGGCACGAAGTGGACTACTGGGCCACGCCGGTGGAGGCCTTGCTCAAGGGCGCCGGCGATTGCGAGGATTTCGCCATCGCCAAGTACATCAGCCTGCGACACCTGGGCGTGCCGGCACAGAAGCTGCGCATTACCTACGTCAAGGCGCTGCGCCTGAACCAGGCGCATATGGTGCTCACGTATTACCCACGGCCCGACGCCGTGCCGCTGGTGCTGGACAACCTGATCGGCAGCATCCTGCCGGCCAGCCAGCGCAGCGACCTGCAGCCGGTCTACGCGTTCAACGGCGAGGGCCTGTGGCTCGCCGGCAATGGCGCGGGTGGCGGCAAGCAGGTCGGCGACAGCAAGCGCCTGTCGCGCTGGCAGGACCTGCTGAAGAAGATGAAGGCCGAAGGCTTCCCTCTGGATGAGTAGCCGCGGAACGAATAGCTGCACCGACACGAATAGCTCCCGCGGGGGGAGCCTGGAGACACGATGTCCCTGTTCAAACAGTTGTTGATCGCCATCTGCCTGTTCCTGGTGGTCGCCTTCAGCGGCAGCTTCATGGTCGGCCTGGAAAGCTCGCGCGAGCAGTACGGCAACCAGCTGCGCTCCCACGCCCAGGACGCGGCCACCGCGCTGGGCCTGTCGTTGACGCCGAATATCGACGACCCGGCGATGGTCGAGTTGATGGTTAGCTCGATCTTCGACAGCGGCTACTACGAGAGCATCCGGGTGATCGACCTGGCCACCGGCAAGGTGATGGTGGAGCGCACCGGGGTCCCCGACGCGGTGGCGGCCAAGGTGCCGCAGTGGTTCATCTCGCTGATTGACCTGCATTCGGCTGGCGGCGATGCCATCGTCAGCCGCGGCTGGACCCAGGCCGCGCGGGTCGAGGTGCTCAGCCACCCGATGTTCGCCATCGCCAAGCTCTGGCAGAGCACCCTGGGCAGCCTGCTCTGGCTGGTGCTGTGCGGCATCGCCAGCGCCGTGCTCGGCGCCATCCTGCTGCGTCGCCAGCTCAGGCCGCTGGACTACATGGTGGCGCAGTCCCACGCCATCGCCCGCCGCGAGTTCCTCAGCCTGCCGGAACTGCCGCGCACCCCCGAGCTGCGCCGCGTGGTGCAGGCGATGAACCAGATGGTGGAGAAGCTCAAGGCGCTGTTCCAGGAGCAAGCCCAGCGCAGCGAACGCCTGCGCGACGAGGCCTACCAGGACAGCCTGACCGGGCTGGGCAACCGGCGCTTCTTCGATATGCAGCTGAACAATCGGCTGAGTGCCGAGGACCAGGTCAGCAGCGGCGTGCTGCTGGTGCTGCGGGTCAACGACCTCGCCGGGCTGAACCAGCGCCTGGGCGGCCAGCGCGTCGACCAGTTGCTCAAGGCGGTGGCCGACCAGCTGCGTCTGTCCGGGCAGGGCCTGGGCTCCGGCCTGACCCTGGCGCGCAGCCGTGGCGGCGAGTTCGTGATGCTGGCGCCGGGGCTGATGCCCGAGGACGCGCCGGCCCTGGCGATGCGCCTGGAAGGCATGCTCGCCGCGCTGGCCACCACTGGAGCCAGCGATGTGAGCCCGGTGGCTTGCCAGGGGCTGGTGCCCTTCGTTTCCGGCGAGTCGGCGCAGGCGCTGTTGCAGCGCGCGGACGAGGCGCTGGTGCAGGCCGAGCGGCAGAACGACAGCTGCTGGGCCTTCCTCCAGGGCGGCGCCAAGCCGGTCGCCGAGGAGCGCCACAGCTGGCACCAGTTGCTGGACGAAGCGTTGATGCACAAGCGCTTCCAGCTGCATTTCCAGGCGGTGGTGTCCTGCGCCGATCCGCAGGTGGTGCTGCATTACAAGGTGCTCTCGCGCCTGCCGGACGGGCAGGGCGGCAGCATTGCCGCCGGGCGCTTCCTGCCCTGGCTGGACCGCTTCGGCTGGACTGCACGGCTGGACCTGCTGATGCTCGAAAGCGTCCTGGCCGACATGGCCAAACACAACCGCCCGCTGGCGCTGAACCTGTCCGCTGCGCTGCTGCGGGATGAATGGGCGACCACCCGCGTGTTCGACCTGCTGCGTCAGCACCCGCAATTCGCCGGGCGCCTGACCCTGGAGCTGGAAGAAGACCAGCTGCCGGCGCAACCGGTGCTGGAAGCGTTGACCCGCCGCCTCGGCGAGCTGGGCTATCGCCTGAGCCTGCAGCACTTCGGCGGGCGCTTCAGCATGATCGGCAACCTCGCGCGGCTGGGGCTGGCGTACCTCAAGGTCGACGGCAGCCACATCCGCCATATCGACCAGGAGAACGACAAGCGTCTGTTCATCGAGGCGATGCAGCGCGCGGCGCACAGCATCGACCTGCCGCTGATCGCCGAGCGCGTGGAGACGGCGGGGGAGTTCCGGGTGCTGAAGGAGATGGGTATCCAGGGCGTGCAGGGACAGCTGTTTGGTGGGCCGGCGCCGTGGTGATGCGCCTGTAAGGTTGTAGGAGCGGGCCATGCCCGCGACCCGTCGGCAGGGCTGACGTGTGCCTTGGTTCCAGGGCCGTAGGGCGGATAACGCGCCAGCGTTATCCGCCTTCGTGGCATCGGCGGATAACCCGTTCCGGGTTATGCGCCCTACAGGGGAACATTTGCCGGAAAAGAAAAACGGGGCTCAGATCAGCCCCGTTTCCTCGTCGTCGTTGATCAGCCGGGTCAGCCCGCCCAGCGCTTCACGGGCCTGGGTCCGGTTGAGCAGCTTGGAGCGCGCCGCCGGCGGCAGGTCGGTGATGCGGATCACCCCCTTGGTGATCAGGACCGAGATCAGGTCCTCCAGTACCCGGATCATGTCCAGGTCGCTCTGCTTGAGCTGCAGCAGGCTGCTCTCGGCCGCCCAGGCCTGGATGTCCGGGTGGTCTGCCGGCAGGGTGCCGGTCATCCCGTCGAACTCGGCGTCCTCGACGCGCGAGATTCTTCCCTCGGCGTTGCGCTGGATATACAGCATCGACCCGTCCCCAATTCATGTGATGTGAAGGAACGACAGCGCAGCCACCCCGAAGGGTGGCCCCGCTGTCGTCGTGTCAGAGCCTGACCGTCTGGAAGCCTGGCGGCAACCGCGGATCAGTGATGCTCAGTCTTGACCACCGGGTCGGAACCCGCCACCAGCTTGTTGACGATCTCGGTGGAGGTCGAGCCGTAGGTGGAGAGGTCGACCCCGCTCAGCTTGATGGTGACGTCCGCGGCCCCGCCGTTGTTGATCTGCCCGGTGGTGCTCACCTGCAGGGTCGAGGTCGTGGTGTCCACCTTCAGGTAGCTGAGGATGTCGTTGTGCGCGGTCTCCGGCAACAGGTCGCTGATGTCGATGCGGTCGCCTTCACCGGCCTTGAAGTCGGTGATGGTGTCGTTGCCGATATCGCCGGCCTTCCAGATGAAGGTGTCGGCACCCGCACCGCCAGTGAGGATGTCGTCGCCCTTGCCGCCGGTGAGCTGATCGTCGCCGGTGCCGCCGAAGAGGATGTCGTTGCCATTCTCGCCGAACAGGAAGTCGTTGCCGCCCTGGCCGTAGAGGATGTCGTTGCCATCGCCGCCATACAGGTGGTCGTTGCCGCCACGGGTATCGCCATCGACGTTGAAGGTCGCGTGGTTGGCCTTGATGTAGCTGTACATCTCCTCGGTGGTCGCCGCATGGCCATTCTTCAGTTCGAGGAACGCCGACAGCGCGCTGACGCCCGAGCCCGCCGGCATGTCGGCCGGTTTGGCCGGGTTGCCGTTGACGCCCCAGGGCAGGTTGTCGGTATTGATGGTGTCACCGAAGATGATGTCGTCACCCGCGCCACCGTTGATGGTGTCGTGGCCCGAGGGCGCCAGCTCGGAGCTGCTGGAGCCGCCGTGCAGGGCGGCCGTGAGGTCGCTGGCCTGCTTGACGATGTCCACCTGGCCGGTCGGGCCACTGACCAGCGTCGGCGTCAAGGTGATCTGCTTGATGTTGTCGATATCGACGGTTGCCGTACCCTGGTTGGTGTTGTCGGTCAGGATGAAGTCGAAGCGATAGCTGCCGCCGTCCACCGACTTGGTGGTGATGGTGGCGTCACCGGTCTGGAAGTTCACCGTTCCGGTATCAGCCTGTGTCCAGACGCCACCCACCAGTTTTTCCAGCTTCCAGACGAAGTCGTCACCGTTGCGCATGCTTTCGCTGACGCCGAAGCTGAAGGTGGAAGTTGAGCCTGTGGCAACAGTCATGTTCGGGCTGATGGCGGTTGTCGAACCGGTCGCATTGGTATCCACCATGTGCAGATAGCCATTGCTGCTGAACCAGGGGAACTCGACGGTCGAGCCGTTACCCGTACCCTTGCTACCCAGCGTCCAGCCAGAGAGGCCGCCGCTGTTGAAGTCATACAGGGTGCTGGTGCTGCTGGTCGTGCCGAAGCTCAGCGAGCCGGTCCCGGTGATGTTGCTGTTGTCGAAGAACTTCAGCAGGTCGGCGTTCACGCCGCTTCCGATACCGATGGCCCGCACGTCGCTCAGGCCGCTGAGGGTGGAGAAGGACTGCACCGACTCGCGAACGACGTCGTAGGTCGTGCTGTTACCGCTGCCGTAATTCTTCGAGTAGGTAGGGTCACCGTCGGTGAGGAACAGCGTGAGGTTCTGGTAGCCGTTCTTCTGGCCGTTGAACCAGCTGACCGCCTGCTCGAAGGCCGACTGGTAGTTGGTGCCGCCGTCGGCCTGCAGGCCGGTGTTCTGGGTCTTGCCGATGGCGTTGATCAACTGGTCGACGTTGCCGTTGTTCAGGTCGGCGATGCTGACCTTGATGCTGGCAGTGGCGGAGAAACCGATCAGGCTGATGTTGATCACGCCATCATGGCCCTTGAGCTCGTTGGCCAGGTTGATCAGCGCATCCTTGATCAGCTTCATCCGCGAGTCGGCGTAGGCCGCACCGCCGCTGCCGGCGAGGTTGTAGGCCATGCTGCCGGAGGTATCGACCACCAGGGCGATGTTGTAGTTGGTCCCCGGCTGGGTGGTGGTGAGCATGCCGCCTACGTCGCCGAGGATCACGTCGTCCCCCGAGCCGCCGGTGAGGGTGTTGTCACCGTTGGGGGTGGTGCCGGGGATCTGCACCTGGCCGACGTGGATGTCGAAGCCGTAGGTCGGCGATGTGTCGACGCCGCCGTTGGCCACGCCACCGCTGTCCTGCACGGCGAAGCTGAAGTGCGCGTTGGAACCTGAAGCGTCCGGCACGAAGGTCAGTTTGCCGCTGGACACGTCACTGACGCTGATGGCCTGGCCAGCCTTCACGGCGATACCGTTGAGCAACAGGCTGCCCGAGTCCGGCAGGGCCTTGATGACGATGTTCTGCAGACTGTGGTTCTGGCCGTTGGCGGAGTCCGCGGTGTCGCTGAAGGCGAAGTCCTTGGTGCCGAAGGTGTAGGTCTTGCCGGCGTAGATGCTGGCCGAGGCGTCCGCCGACAGCGGCGCATCGTTCACCGGGATGACGTTGAAGGTCAGGGTGTTGGAGGCGCTGGAGAAGCCGTCGTGGCTGTCCTGTACCGAGAACTTCAGGGCTGCGTAGGCGTTGGCTGCAGCATTGGCTGCCGGGGTGTAGACCAGGCTGGCGAGCAGGCTGACGGCGATGACCTGGCCGGCGGTTACCGACTGGCCATTGAGGGTCAGGCTGCCGGCGGTAGGCAGGTTGTCGAGGCGGATGGCCTTGAGCGCATCACCGCTGTCCTTGTCGGAGAAGCCGAAGTCGGCGGCGCTGAAGTTGCGGCTGCCATCTTCGTTCAGGCTGACGGTCTTGTCGGTACCGGTCGGGGCGTCGTTTTCGCCATTGATGGTGATGGTCACGGTGGCCGGAGCGCTGACCGCGCCCTGGACGTCCTTGGCGGTGTAGGTGAAGGTCACCTGGCGCGATTCGCCGACATTGAGCGAGTCGAACGCGGTGCCCGGGTTGTACACGTAGCTGCCGTTGGCATTGAAGGTCAGGGTGCCTGCGCTCGGGCCACTGACCAGCGCGTAACCATTGCCGTCCACGGCGCTGTCTATATCGGTGGCGACCGGAACCTGGCCGCTGACCGAGCTGTTTTCGCCGGTGGATTTGCTGTCGTTCTTCGCCTCGGGTGCATCGTTCACCGGGGTGACGTTGATGTTCACCACGGAGTCGACGAAGCCGCCTTTGCCATCGCTGACGGTGACGGTGAAGCTGTCCGGGCCGTTGTAGTTGGCCGCCGGGGTGTAGGTGTAGTCGCCGGTGGCGGCGTCGACGGTGACGCTGCCATGGGCCGGGGTGAAGCCGGCTTTGACGGCATAGCCCAGGGTGTCGCCGTCGACATCGCTGGCGACGATCTTGCCGGAGACGGCGGTGTCTTCAGCCGTGGACTTGGACTGGTCGGCGGTGGTCGGGGCGTCGTTGGCGCCGTTGACGGTGATGGTGATGGTTTTCGGATCGCTCAGCGCGCCGTTGTTGTCCTTCGCCTGGTAGGTAAAGGTGACGGTTTCGCTTTGACCGACGGCCAGGTGGTCGAAGGCCGTGCCCGGGTTGAAGGTGTAGCTGCCATTGGCGTTGAAGGTCAGGGTGCCTTTGCCGGCCGCCACGCTGGTGGCGAGCTGGTAGCTGGCGATGGTGCCGTCGACGTCCGTGGCGACCGGGACCTGGCTCTGGAGCACGACGTTCTCGCCGGTGCTCTGGGTATCGGCGTAGGCCACCGGTGCATCGTTGGTGCCGTTGATGGTGACGGTCACGTTGGTGCTGGTGCCGTCGGCCGCTTTCACGATGAAGGTCTCGACGAGGTGTTCGCCGGCCTTCAGTTCGTTGAAGGCGGAGTTCGCCACGTAGGTCCAGCTGCCATCGGTGGCGATGCTGAACTTGCCGTTGGTGCCGACGGTGTTGGTCTGCGCCTGGAACACCGCCGGGCTGTCGACATCGTTGACGATCAGCTTGCCGGCGATGGTGACAGGGGCGTTGGTTTCGTCGGCGCTGCCGCTGGACTGGCCGGTGATCACGGCGGCGTCGTTGGTGCCGGTGAGGGTGATGGTGACGCTTTTCGGGTCACTCAGGGCGCCGTTGTTGTCCTTCGCCTGGTAGGTGAAGGTGACGTCCTGGGTCTGGCCCGCCGCCAGGTAGTCGAAGGCGGTACCCGGGTTGAAGGTGTAGCTGCCGTCGCTGTTGAAGGTGAGCGAGCCCTTGCCGCCGCCGATACCGGTGGCCAGCTGGTAGCTCGAGATGGTGCCGTCGACGTCAGTGGCGACCGGGACCTGACCCTGGAACACGGCGTTCTCGCCGGTGGTCTGGGTGTCGGCGTAGGCCACCGGCGCATCGTTGGTGCCGTTGATGGTGACGGTCACGTTGCTGCTGGTGCCGTCGGCCGCTTTCACGATGAAAGTCTCGACGAGGTGTTCGCCGGATTTCAGTTCGTTGAAGGCGGAGTTGGCGACGTAGGTCCAGGTGCCATCGGTGGCGATACTGAACTTGCCGTTGGTGCCGGCAGTGTTGGTCTGCGCCTGGAAGCTGGCCGGGCCGTCGACATCGGTGACATTCAGCTTGCCGCCGATGGTGACCGGGGCGTTGGTTTCATCGGCGCTGCCGCTGTTCTGGCCGGTGATTACCGCCGCGTCGTTGCTGCCGTTGACGGTGATGGTGACTGTCTGCGGGGTGCTCAGCGCGCCGTTGTTGTCCTTCGCCTGGTAGGTGAAGGTCACGGCTTCGCTCTGGCCGGCGGCGAGGTGATCGAAGGCGGTGCCCGGATTGAAGCTGTAGCTGCCGTCGGTGTTGAAGGTCAAGGTGCCTTTGCCGGCGGCCACGCTGGTGGCGAGCTGGTAGCTGGCAACGGTGCCGTCGATATCGGTGGCGACCGGGACCTGCCCGTTGAACACGGCGTTTTCGTCGGTACTGACAGTGTCGGCAAACGCCACCGGCTTGTCGTTGGTGCCGACGATGTTCACGGTGACGGTGCTGCTGGTGCCGTCGAAGGCCTTCACGGTGAAGGTGTCGGTCAGGGTCTGGCCGTCCTTCAACTCGTTGTAGGCCTCTTTGGCGGTGTAGACCCAGGCGCCGTCGCTGCCGAGGTTGAAGGTGCCGTACTGGCCGGTGCTGCTCTGTGCCTGGAAGCTTTCCGGGCTGTCGACGTCACTGATGCTCAGCTGGCCATTGGTGGTGACCGGGGCGTCGGTCTCGTACACGTTGGCCGTGGACAGGCCGCCGATGACGGCTGCGTCGTTGCTGCCGTTGACGGTGATGGTGACGGTCTTCGGATCGCTCAGTGCGCCGTTGTTGTCCTTCGCCTGGTAGGTGAAGGTCACGGCTTCGCTCTGGCCGGCGGCCAGGTGATCGAAGGCAGCGCCCGGATTGAAGCTGTAGCTGCCGTCGGTGTTGAAGGTCAGGGTGCCTTTGCCAGCAGCCACGTTGGTGGTGAGCTGGTAGCTGGCAACGGTGCCGTCGATATCGGTGGCGACCGGGACTTGCCCGTTGAACACGGCGTTTTCGTCGGTACT
Source organism: Pseudomonas sp. LABIM340 (assembly GCF_040017195.2). Lineage (NCBI taxonomy): Bacteria > Pseudomonadati > Pseudomonadota > Gammaproteobacteria > Pseudomonadales > Pseudomonadaceae > Pseudomonas > Pseudomonas sp. LABIM340. The sequence continues at coordinate 1,376,133 of NZ_CM200227.1, forward strand.
GACGGTGTCGGCAAACGCCACCGGCTTGTCGTTGGTGCCGACGATGTTCACGGTGACGGTGCTGCTGGTGCCGTCGAAGGCCTTCACGGTGAAGGTGTCGGTCAGGGTCTGGCCGTCCTTCAACTCGTTGTAGGCTTCTTTGGCGGTGTAGACCCAGGCGCCGTCGCTGCCGAGGTTGAAGGTGCCGTACTGGCCGGTGCTGCTCTGTGCCTGGAAGCTTTCCGGGCTGTCGACGTCACTGATGCTCAGCTGGCCATTGGTGGTGACCGGGGCGTCGGTCTCGTACACGTTGGCCGTGGACAGGCCGCCGATGACGGCTGCGTCGTTGCTGCCGTTGACGGTGATGGTGACGGTCTTCGGATCGCTCAGCGCGCCGTTGTTGTCCTTCGCCTGGTAGGTGAAGGTCACGGCTTCGCTCTGGCCGGCGGCCAGGTGATCGAAGGCGGCACCCGGATTGAAGCTGTAGCTGCCGTCGGTGTTGAAGGTCAGGATGCCTTTGCCGGCGGCCACGCTGGTGGTCAGCTGGTAGCTGGCGACGGTGCCGTCGACGTCGGTTGCAGCCGGAACCTGGCCGTTGAGAACGGTGTTCTCCTCGGTGGTCTTACTGTCGGCATAGGCAACCGGCGCGTCGTTGGTGCCGATGAGGGTCACGGTGACGGAGGTGCTGGTGCCGTCGGCAGCCAGGACGGTGAAGGACTCGGTCTGATGCTCGCCGTCCTTCAGTTCGTTGAAGGCCTCGTTGGTGACGTAGCTCCAGGTGCCGTCAGCGGCGACGCTGAACTTGCCGAAGGTGCCGGCGGTGTCGGTCTGGACCTGGAAGCTGGCCGGGCCGTCGACGTCGCTGATGTCCAGCTTGCCGTCGATGGTGACCGGGGCGTTGGTTTCATCGGCGCTGCCGCTGGTCTGGCCGGTGATCACGGCCGCGTCGTTGGTGCCGTTGACGGTGATGGTGATGGTCTGCGGATCGCTCAGCGCACCGTTGTTGTCCTTCGCCTGGTAGGTGAAGGTCACGGCTTCGCTCTGGCCGGCGGCCAGGTGATCGAATGCGGCACCCGGATTGAAGCTGTAGCTGCCGTCGCTGTTGAAAGTCAGGGTGCCTTTGCCAGCGGCCACGCTGGTGGTCAGCTGGTAGCCGGCAACGCTGCCGTCGACGTCGGTGGCGGTCGGAACCTGGCCGTTGAGAACGGTGTTCTCTTCGGTGGTCTTGCTGTCGGCGTAGGCGACTGGCGCGTCGTTGGTGCCGTTGACCGTGATGGTGATGGTCTGCGGATCGCTCAGCGCGCCGTTGTTGTCCTTGGCCTGGTAGGTGAAGGACACGGTTTCGCTCTGGCCCGCAGCCAGGTGATCGAAGGCGCTACCCGGGTTGAAGCTGTAGCTGCCGTTGGCATTGAAGGTCAGGGTGCCCTTGCCGGCGGCGACGTTGGTGGCGAGCTGGTAGCTGGCGATGGTGCCGTCGACATCGGTGGCGGTCGGAACCTGGCCGCTGTAGACGGTGTTCTCCCCGGTAGTTGCGGTGCCATCGAAGGCCACCGGTGCATCGTTGGTGCCGACGATGTTCACGGTCACGGTGGCGCTGGTGCCGTCGGCAGCCTTCACGGTGAAGGTGTCGGTCAGGGACTGGCCGACCTTCAGTTCGTTGTAGGCGTCCTTGGCGACGTAGGTCCAGTTGCCGTCGGTGCCGAGGTTGAAGGTGCCGTACTTGCCGGCCACGTTGCTCTGCGCCTGGAAGGTTTCCGGGCCGTCGACGTCGCTGACGTTGAGCTTGCCGCTGGTGCTGACCGGCGCGTCGGTCTCGTTGACGCTGCTGGACTTCACGCCGCTGATGACGGCGGCGTCGTTGCTGCCGTTGACGGTGATGGTGATGGTCTTGGGTTCGCTCAGCGCGCCGTTGTTGTCCTTCGCCTGGTAGGTGAAGGTGACGACCTGGCTCTCGCCGGCAGCCAGGTGATCGAAGTCGCTGCCGGGCTCGAAGTGGTAGGTGCCGCTGGAATTGAAGTTCAGCGAGCCGTTGCCCTGGCCGACGTCGGTGACCAGCTGGTAGCTGGAGACCCGGCCGTCCGGATCGGTGGCGGCCGGTACCTTGCCGTTGACGCGGCCGTTCTCGTCGATGGTGACGCTGTCATCGTAGGCGGTGGGCGCATCGTTGGTGCCGAGGATGCTCACGGTGACGCTGGAGCTGGTGCCGTCGGCGGCCTTCACGGTGAAGGTGTCGGTCAGTGTCTCGCCCGGCTTCAGCTCGTTGTAGGCGTCCTTGGCGACATAGGTCCAGTTGCCGTCGGTGCCCAGGTTGAAGGTGCCGTACTTGCCGGCGACGTTGGTCTGGGCCTGGAAGGTGTCCGGGCCGTCGACGTCGCTGACGTCCAGCTTGCCGGTGGTGGTGATCGGCGCGTCGGTCTCGTAGACGTTGACGATCTTCGCCCCGCTGATGATCGCGGCATCGTTGCTGCCGGTCACGGTCAGGGTCAGGACGTTCTCGTCGGTGGCGCCCTTGTCGTCGGTGACGATGAACTTGATCTGCAGCTCGAGGGTTTCACCAGCGCCGAGCTTCTGGTAGTCGGCGTGGTTGCCGTTGAAGCTCCAGGTGCCATTGGCGTTCAGGGTGAAGCCGCTGGGCGCCGCGTCCTTCAGGCTGAAGTACAGCGCGTGGCCGTCGTCGACATCAGTGGCGGTGAGCGTGCCGCCGCTGATCTTGTCTTCATTCACCGATGCGCTGGCGGCCTTGGCCTGCGGCGCATCGTTGGTGCCGATGACGGTGATGGTCAGGGTGCTGGTGCTCTTCGCACCGTACTGGTCGGTGACGCTGTAGTTGACGGTGAATTCCTGGGTCGCGCCCACGGCCAGGTGCTGGTATGCCGCGTTGCCGGCGTCGAAGCTCCACTTGCCGCTGCTGTCGCTGCTGAAGCCCGCCGGCAGGCTGCCGGTGGTGGCGAAGGTCAGCACGGCGTTGTGGTCGACATCGCTGCCGGCCAGTTGGCCACCGATCTTGCTGTCTTCGTAGACGGTTTCCTTCATCACCGCGGCGACCGGTGCGTCGTTGGTGCCGGTGATGGTGAGGGTCAGGGTGCTGGTGTCGGTGGCGCCGTGTTCGTCGGTGACGGTGTAGTTGATCGCCAGCGTCTGCGTCTCGCCCTGGGCGAGGTGGTCGTAGGCCGGGTCCTTGGCGTCGAACAGCCAGCTGCCGTCGGACTTCAGGGTGAAGCCGGCGGTGTTCTGCGCGGTGCTGAAGGTCAGCTGGGCGTCGTGGTCGACGTCGGTGGCCTGCAGCTTGCCGGTGATCTCGCTGACCGGCTTGAGCTGGTTGGCCAGGGTGGTGTTGTTGGCGCCGCTGGTGGTCAGGGTCCAGTTGCTGCCGGTGTGGGTGACCTGGCCGACCACATTGCCGACACTCACCTGCGAAGGCAGGTTGCTCAGCACGAGGGTCGAGTCGACGGATTTGTCGACGGCATCGGAAACGCCCAGGACGATGGTGTAGGTGCCCGGCTTGTCGAACACCTGCTGGAAGGTCTGCAGCCCCGAGCTGCCGCCGTCGCCGACCAGAGCCACGCTGGAAAGCAGCTGCACCTTCTGGCCGTTGACCTGCACGTAGGCGAAATCGTTGAAGGCCGATTCGTCGTTGGTGCTGAACTTCCAGTTGAAGCTGACCGCCTCGCCCGGCTGGGTGGTGGTGATGGTCAGGGTGACGGACGAGCCGTCGGTGGCGCCGGCCACGACGCCGGGGTCCTTGATGCCGCCTTCGACCGCGCTGGCGGTGGCCGGGTAGGCGACCGGCGCATCGTTGGTACCGACGATGTTCACGGTGACGCTGGAGGCGGTGCCATCCGCGGCTTTCACGGCGAAGGTGTCGACCAGGGTCTCACCGACTTTCAGTTCGTTGTAGGCGGACTTGGCGGTGTAGGTCCACTGGCCGTCGGCGCCCAGGTTGAAGGTGCCGTACTTGCCGGCGACGTTGGTCTGGGCCTGGAAGGTTTCCGGGCTGTCGACGTCGCTGATGGTCAGCTGGCCGCTGGTGCTGATCGGTGCGTTGGTCTCGTTGACGCTGACCGAGGTCTGGCCGCTGATGACCGCGGCGTCGTTGCTGCCGGTGACGGTGATGGTGATGGTCTGCGGGTCGCTCAGCGCGCCGTTGTCGTCCTTCGCCTGGTAGGTGAAGGTGACGTCCTGGGTTTCGCCGGCGGCCAGGTGGTCGAAGTCGGTGCCCGGCTCGAAGGTGTAGCTGCCGTCGGCGTTGAAGGTCAGGCTGCCATGGCCCTGGCCGACGTCGGTGGCCAGCTCGTAGCCGACGACGCTGCCGTCGATATCGGTCGCCAGCGGAACCTGGCTGGTGAAGGCCGCATTCTCGCCAGTGGTCTTGGTGTCGCCGAATGCCACCGGCGCATCGTTGGTGCCGACGATGTTCACGGTGACCGTGGCGCTGGTGCCATCGGTCGCCTTGACGGTGAAGCTGTCGGTCAGTTTTTCGTCCTGCTTGAGCTCGTTGTAGGCATCTTTGGCGGTGTAGGTCCAGGTGCCGTCGGTGCCCAGGCTGAAGGTGCCGTACTTGCCGGCGACGTTGCTCTGCGCCTGGAAGCTGGCCGGGCCGTCGACATCGCTGACGGTCAGCAGGCCGCCGGTGGTGACCGGCGCATTGGTCTCGTTGACATCGACGCTGGCCACGCCGCCGATCACGGCCGGGTCGTTGCTGCCGGTGACGGTGATGGTCAGGGTCTGGGTGTCGGTGGCGCCGTGTTCGTCGGTGACGATGTACTTGACCTGGATGTCCTTGGTCTCGCCTTCGGCGAGGGACTGGTAGGCCGGGTTCTTGCCGTCGAAGGTCCAGCTGCCGTCGGTCTTCAGGGTGAAGCCGGCCGGCGGGTTGCCGGAAACGCTGAAGCTCAGCCTGGCGCCGTCGTCCACGTCGGTGGCGGTGAGCTGGCCTTTGCTGACGGCGTCTTCCTGGGCGGCTGCAGTCGCAGCGTCGGCCTTGGGCGCATCGTTGGTGCCGGTGACGGTGATCACCAGCACGCTCTGGGTGCTCGCGCCGTGTTCGTCGGTGACGGTGTAACCCACGCTGACGAGCTGGGTCGCGCCAGCCTTCAGGTGCTGGTAGGCGGCATCGCTCGCATCGAAGCTCCACTTGCCGTCGCTGTTCAGGATCAGGCCCGCCGGAGCGGTCTTGTTCAGGCTGTAGGTGAGCTGCGCGCCGTTGTCGACGTCGATGGCCTTCAGCTCGCCGCTGATCTGCGCATCTTCCTTGACGCCATTGAGCAGCGAGGGCAGGGCGATCGGCGTGTCGTTGGTGCCGGTGACGGTCAGCGTCAGGGTTTTGGTGCTGGTGGCGCCGTGTTCGTCGGTGACGGTGTAGTCGATCGACAGCACCTTGGTCTCGCCGGCGGCGAGGCTCTGGTAGGCCGGGTCGAGGCCGCTGAAGGCCCAGGTGCCGTCCTTGAACAGGGTGAAGCCGGCCGGTGCCTTGTCATTCAGGCTGAAGCTGAGCTTGGCGCCGTCGTCGACGTCGCTGGCGGTCAGTTTGCCGAAGCTGAACTTGTCTTCGCCGACCTTGGCGGACGCCGCGTAGGCGACCGGCGCATCGTTGGTGCCGGTGATGGTGATGGTCAGGCTGCTGGAGCTGGTGGCGCCGTGCTCGTCGGTGACGGTGAACGGGATGCTGAGGGTCTGCGTAGCGCCGGCCTTCAGGTGCTGGTACTCGCTGCCGCTGGCATCGAAGGTCCACTTGCCGCTGGCGTCGACGCTGAAGCCGGCCGGGGCGGCCTTGTCCAGGGCGTAGCTGAGCTGGGCGCCGTTGTCGGCGTCGGTGGCGGCGAGCTGGCCGCTGATCTGCGCATCTTCCTTCACCGCGCCGGTGGTGGCGCTGGCGACCGGCGCATCATTGCTGCCGGTGACGGTGATGGTGATGGTCTGCGGGTCGCTCAGGGCACCGTTGTCGTCCTTCGCCTGGTAGGTGAAGGTGATGTCGCGGGATTCACCTTCGGCCAGGCCGTCGAAGTCCTTGCCGGGGTTGAAGCTGTAGCTGCCGTCGGCATTGAAGGTCAGGGTGCCGTTGTTGGCGCCCACGCCGGTGGTCAGTTGGTAGCCGGCGATGCTGCCGTCCACGTCGGAGGCGACCGGCACCTGGCCGTTGAAGACGGTGTTCTCTTCGGTGGTGGCGCTGTCGGCATAGGCCACCGGCGCGTCGTTGGTGCCGGTGACTGTGATGGTGACGGTCTGCGGATCGCTCAGCGCGCCGTTGTTGTCCTTCGCCTGGTAGGTGAAGGTCACGGTCTCCTCGGCGCCGGCGGCCAGATGGTCGAACGCGGTGCCCGGGTTGAAGCTGTAGCTGCCGTTGGCATTGAAGGTCAGCGAGCCCTTGCCCTGGGCGACATCGGTGGTCAGCTGGTAGCTGACGACGGTGCCGTCCACGTCGGAGGCTGCCGGAACCTGGCCGTTGAGAACGGCGTTCTCTTCGGTGGTGGCGGTGCCGGCAACGGCGACCGGCGCGTCGTTGGTGCCGATGAGGGTCACAGTGACGGTGGTGCTGGTGCCATCGGCGGCCAGGACGTTGAAGGATTCGGTCTGGTGCTCGCCGTCCTTCAGCGCGTTGAAGGCCTCGTTGGTGACGTAGGTCCAGCTGCCGTCAGCGGCGACGCTGAACTTGCCGTAGTCGCCGGCAGTGCCGGTCTGGACCTGGAAGCTGGCCGGGCTGTCGACGTCGCTGATGTTCAACTTGCCGTCGATGGTGACCGGGGCGTTGGTTTCATCGGCGCTGCCGCTGGTCTGGCCGGTGATGACCGCTGCGTCGTTGGTGCCGGTGACGGTGATGGTGACGGTCTGCGGGTCGCTCAGGGCGCCATTGTTGTCCTTCGCCTGGTAGGTGAAGGTCACGTCGCGGGTCTCGCCCTGGGCCAGGCTGTCGAAGTCCTTGCCGGGGTTGAAGCTGTAGCTGCCGTCCGGATTGAAGGTCAGGCTGCCGTTGCCCTGGCCGACGTTGGTGGCCAGCTGGTAGCCGGCGACGCTGCCGTCGACGTCGGAGGCGGCCGGCACCTGGCCGTTGAGAACGGTGTTCTCCTCGGTGGTGGCCGCGCCCGGCAGGGCGACCGGCGCGTCGTTGGTGCCGGTGACGGTGATGGTGATGGTCTGCGGGTCGCTCAGCGCGCCGTTGTTGTCCTTCGCCTGGTAGGTGAAGGTCACGTCGCGGGTCTCGCCCTGGGCTAGGCTGTCGAAGTCCTTGCCGGGGTTGAAGCTGTAGCTGCCATCCGGGTTGAAGGTCAGCGAGCCCTTGCCCTGGGCGACGTCGGTGGTCAGCTGGTAGCTGACGACGGTGCCGTCCACGTCGGAGGCGGCCGGGACCTGGCCGTTCAGCACGCTGTTTTCTTCGGTAGTGGCTGCACCCGGCAGGGCGACCGGCGCGTCGTTGGTGCCGGTCAGGGTCACGGTGAGGGTCGCGGTGCTGGTCGCACCGTGCTCATCGGTGACGGTGTAGGGCACCTGCACGACCTGGGTCTCGCCCTCGGCCAGATGCTGGTAGGCCGGGTCCTTGCCATCGAAGGTCCAGCTGCCGTCCGGCTTCAGGGTGAAGCCCGCCGGCGGATTGCCGTTGGTAGTGAAGGTGACGGTGCTGCCGGTGTCGCGGTCGGTGGCCACCAGTTGGCCGCCGATCAGGCTGTCTTCGTTGCCGCTGGCCTGGCCATCCTGGGCGACCGGGGTGTCGTTGGCGCCCTGGACGTTGATGGTGATGACGCGGGTGTCGGTGGCGCCGGACGGGTCGGTGACGGTGACGGTGAAGCTCTCGCTCGGGTTCTGACCCAGCGGCAGGGCGTTCACCGCGTTGGCGTCAACCACGTAGGTGTAGCTGCCGTCGGCGTTGACGGTCAGCTCGCCGTAGGCGCCCTTGGCGCTGCCGCTCCAGGTCAGGTTGGTGTCGTCGACGTCGGTGGCGCTCAGTTGGCCCTTGATGTCGGCGAAGCTGTCGTTGGCGGCGGTGTCAGTGATGGCACTGGTATAGGTGCCCGTGGCCACCGGAGCGTCGTTCACCGGGGTGATGCCGACGTTCACGACCAGGGTGCTGGACGCGCCACGGCTGTCGGTGACGATCACGGTGAAATTGTCCGCGCCGTTGTAATCGCCGTTGGGGTTGTACTGCCAGGTGCCATTGGGGTTGAGCACCAGCTGGCCGTTGGCCGGTGCCTGGCCGACGCTGTAGGAGATCAGGTCGCCGTTCGCGTCGCGGGCGGAGAAGGTGCCAGTGAGCTGCGTGTCTTCGGCGGTGGTCAGGTTCAGCACGCCGTTGCCGCCGTCCTCGAACTGCGGCGCGAGGTTGGCCGGCAGTTCGTTCTGGCGCTCGTCAGCCGCGGCGCCGCCGTTGTCCAGGCCGGAGGTGGTGTAGCCGATATTCGGGTCGACGCGGCCGGCGGTGGCATCCAGCACCACGAAGCTGTGGCCGCCGCCAACGCCACCATTGCCGCCAGCGGCCGAAGGCGCGGCAGTCGGGCCCGCTGCGGTGGGCGCCAGCGCCTGGGTCGGGTCGAGACCGGCGGCGATGGCTTTCTGCAGGTCTTCGGTGCTCGGTGCATTGACCGGCTGCGCGGCGGCGTGGTGCGTCTCGGCCTGCGGCAGGTCGGCGCTGCTCCACTGGCTGTCGCGGCCCAGGTCGACCAGCTTGCCCTTGCCGACGTCGAGCGTCACCGCGCCGGAAGCGCCGGTGAGCAGCTGCTCGCCCTGGTAGATGCGGTCACCTTCGACCAGGACGCGCTGGGCGCCTTCGGGGGATACCGCAATCACTTGGCCGATGATGCTTTTTACGACGGCGACGACGCTGCTCATGCACTTCTCCTGGTGAGGCTTGCCTGGTTGCCGACCGGCCGCAGGTGAGGTCGGCTCAGGAGGCATTCCTTTGTCTTTAAGAGCAAAAAGTTTGGCGTCAATCCTTTGGCTTATAGCGTATCGAAATTACGTATATGCCAATGTATTGACCATTCGATTGCCATCCTAAACAATTGGCAAATCGATGTCACTTTGATATCGGTGGTCCGCCCAAAAAAATTTAGCGTGAAATTCATCACGCTTTTTGAAGCTTTCCTTGCAGCCATTCGCCGGTCTTTTGACGCTCCCTAGCGGCAATCGAATCGCTGCGGCTATCTCACTGATAAGGATGTTTTCCTCATGCGCATGCGATTCGCTCAAGCCGTGCCCTTCGCCCTGGCTTTCGTCATTCCCGTTGCCCTGCCGGTTCAGGCCGACACCCTCAACCAGGCCATGCAGAAGGCCCTGGAGTACCACCCGGAAATCCAGGCCGGGGTGAACTCGCGTCTCGCTGCGGACAAGCAACTGCGCGCTGCGAAGGGCGGCTACCTGCCGTCCGTCGACCTGACCGCCGGTTACGGCCGTGAAGGCTCCGACAACACCACCACTCGCGGCCAGGGCGACCACTGGGACACCCTGAACCGTGGCGAATCCAACCTCGCCCTGCGCCAGATGGTGTTCGACGGCTTCGCCACTTCCAGCGAAGTCGGCCGCCAGCAGGCCAACGTCAATTCCCGTGCCTACGCGCTGCTGGGTACCTCCGAGCGCACCGCGCTGGACGTCGCCCAGGTCTACACCGACGTGCTGCGTCGTCAGGAAATGGTTCGCCTGGCCGAGGACAACCTGAAGAATCACCAGCGCGTCTACGACCAGATCAGCCTGCGCAGCTCCCGTGGCGTCGGCCGCCTTGCCGACCAGGACCAGGCCGAAGCCCGCCTGGCCCAGGCGCAGAACAACCTGATGACCGAGAAGACCAACCTGGCCGACGCCCGCACCAACTACTACAGCGTGGTGGGCAGCGACCCGGTGGAACTGAGCGAGCCCACTGGTCTTGTCGGCCAGCTGCCGGAAGACCTGCAGGCCGCCCGTCGCCAGTTGGTGGAGAACAGCCCGATCCTGCGCTCCGCAGAATCCGACGTCGCCGCCGCCGAGAAGCAGTACGACGCTGCGAAATCGACCTTCTATCCGAGATTCGATGCAGAACTTTCCCGAGGTGCCGATAACAACCTCGACGGAGAAGAAGGCCACAACAACGAATGGCAGGCCATGCTGCGCATGCGCTACAACCTGTTCGCCGGTGGCAGCAACAAGGCCGAGCTGGAAGCCAAGTCCTATGAGGCGAACCAGGCCCTGGATATCCGCAACAACGCCCTGCGCCAGTTGAACGAGGAACTCGGATTGTCCTGGAACGCCCTGAACAACGCCCGTGACCAGCTGCCGATCGCCCGCCAGTACGTGGACTACAGCACCCGTGTGCGCGAGGCCTACCAGAAGCAGTTCACCATCGGCGAGCGCACCCTGCTCGACCTGCTGGACAGCGAGAACGAACTGTTCAACGCTTCGCGCCGCCTGGTCGACCTGAAGTACACCGAGCTGTTCACCCAGTACCGCATCAAGGCCACCCTGGGCGAATTGCTCAAGAGCCAGGGCGTGGTAGCGCCGATGGCCGCGGTGGCGTCCGAAGACATCAAGCCGAAAGTCCAGCTGCCCGGCCTCAACTAACCTGCCCGAGAGAGCATCCGCGTGGATCAAGAAGTCAGCGAAGTACCCCTAAGCCACGATCCACGCGGTCTGCTGGATGACCCGCTGCTGGACAGCCTGCTGACGCTCTGTCAGCTGCACCAGAAGCCGGCCAGCCGCGCCATGCTCACCAGCGGCCTGCCGCTGCCCGGCCAGCGCCTGTCCGCCGAGCTGCTGCCCCGTGCGGCGGCTCGCGCCGGCCTGCAGGGTCGCCTGCTGCAGCGCAAGCTGGAGCAGATTCCCGCGCTGGCCATGCCCGCCATGCTGCTGCTGCGCGAAGGGCGCTGCGCGGTGCTGCTGGGTTGGGAAAACAACGGCGATGCGCGCCTGCTGCTGTCCGAGAGCGACGGCGGTGAAGTACGCGTCACCCGCGAGCTGCTCAGCGAGGACTACGCCGGCCAGGCCTTCTTCGCCCAGCCGCAGCACAAGTTCGACCTGCAGCACGGTGAGCTGATCCCGCGCGCCAAGAGCTGGTTCCGCGACACCCTCAAGCGCTCGCGCTGGCTGTACGTCGACGCCGTGGCCGCGAGCCTGCTGATCAACCTGATCGCCCTGGCCGCGCCGCTGTTCGTCATGAACGTCTACGACCGCGTGGTGCCCAACCAGGCCGCCGCCACCCTCTGGGTGCTGGCCATTGGCATCAGCGGCGCCTACCTGTTCGACCTGCTGCTCAAGACCATGCGCGGCCTGTGCCTGGACCTGGCCGGCAAGAAGACCGACCTGATCATCTCGGCGACGCTGTTCGAGCGCATCGTCGGCATGAGCATGAAGTACCGCCCGGCGCGGGTCGGCTCGTTCGCCCAGAACATCCACGAATTCCAGACGCTGCGCGACTTCCTCAATTCGCTCACGCTCACCACCCTGATCGACATGCCGTTCACCCTGCTGATCCTGCTGGTGATCGGCATCATCGGCGGGCCGCTGGTGTTCGTCCCGCTGGTCGCCTTCCCGCTGGCTGCGGGCCTCGGCTGGCTGCTGCAGCGGCCGCTGGTGGAAACCATGAACCGCACCATGGCGCTGGCCGCCGAGCGCCAGTCGAGCCTGATCGAGACCCTCGCCAGCCTCGACGCGGTGAAGGTCAACAACGCCGAAAGCGAGCGCCAGTACCTCTGGGAGCAGACCATCGGCACCCTCAGCCGCCTGGAGCTGCGGGTCAAGCTGCTGTCGACCCTGGCGATGAACATCACCGTGCTGATCCAGGCGCTGGCCGGGGTCATCATGATCATCGGCGGCGTCTACCTGATCATCGCCGGCGACCTGTCCATGGGTGGCCTGATCGCCTGCTACATGCTCAACGGCCGCGCCCTCGGCCCGCTGACCCAGCTCTCCGGGCTGATCCAGCGCTACCAGCAGGCACGCCTGTCGATGGCTACCACCAACCAGATGATGGAGCTGCCGCAGGAGCGCAACGCCGACGAACGTCCGCTGACCCGCTCGCAACTGCGCGGCGGCATCGAGATGCGCGGCCTCGACTTCGCCTACCCGAACCAGCAGGTGGCGGCGCTGCACGGCATCAACCTGCAGATCCGCGCCGGCGAGAAGATCGGCATCATCGGCCGCAGCGGCTCGGGCAAGAGTTCCCTGGCCAAGCTGATCGTCGGCCTGCACCAGCCCGAGAACGGCAACCTGCTGGTGGACGGCGCCGACGTGCGCCAGTTGGACATCAGTGAGCTGCGCCACAACATCGGCTACGTGCCTCAGGACATCAGCCTGTTCAGCGGCACCCTGCGCGACAACCTGGTCAGCGGCGCGCGCTACATCGATGACGAGCGTGTGCTGGAAGTGGCCGAGCTGACCGGCGTGAACGAGTTCGTCCGCCTGCACCCGCAGGGCTACGAACTGCAGGTCGGCGAGCGCGGCCACAATCTTTCCGGCGGCCAGCGGCAGAACGTCGCCCTGGCCCGCGCGCTGCTGCTCGACCCGCCGATCCTGCTGCTGGACGAACCCACCAGCGCCATGGACAACGCCGGCGAAGAACGCCTGAAACAGCGCCTGCAAGCGATCATGGGCGAGAAGACACTGCTGCTGGTCACCCACCGTGCCTCCATGCTCAGCCTGGTGGACCGCCTGGTGATCATCGACAAGGGCCGCATCATCGCCGACGGTCCGAAGGACGTGGTCATGGATGCACTGAAGAAGGGGCAGATCAGTGTCGCTTAATCCTCTGGGCAGTATCCGCCACTCTGTCCGTGGCTATTTCAAGGGCGGCGACAACCTCTCCGGCCAGCCGCTTCCGGAGGTCAGCAAGGCGCTGATCGAGGACGCGCCACGGGTGGTGCGCCTGACCATCTGGATTCTCATCGGCTTCGTGGCCTTCCTGCTGCTCTGGGCGCACTTCGCGCAGATCGACGAAGTCACCCGTGGCGAAGGCAAGGCGATTCCCTCGTCCAAGGTGCAGAAGATCCAGAATCTGGAAGGCGGCATCGTCTCGCAGATATTCGTCCACGAAGGGCAGGTGGTGCAGGCTGGCGAGCAACTGATGCGCCTGGACCCGACGCGCTTCCAGTCCAACGTCGGCGAGACCGAGGCCGACCGCCTGGCGATGTTCCTGCGCGTGGAGCGCCTGTCCGCCGAGGTCGAGGACCGCGCTCTGAACATCCCAGACGACGTGCGAACCAAGGCTCCGGGCCAGGCCAGCAGCGAAGAAGCGCTGTTCCACAGCCGCCAGCAGCAGCTCAAGGACGAAACCGACGGCCTGCAGCAACAACTGGTGCAGAAGCAGCAGGAACTGCGCGAGTTCATCTCCAAGCAGGCGCAGTACCGCAACAGCCTGAACCTGCTGCGCCAGGAAATTTCCATGTCCGAGCCGCTGGTGGCCCAGGGCGCGATGTCCCAGGTGGAGCTGCTGCGCCTGAAGCGCGGTGAAGTGGAGAACCGTGGCCAGCTCGACGCCACGACACTCGCGATCCCGCGTGCCGAAGCGGCCGTGAAGGAAGTGGAGCGCAAGGTCGCCGAGACCCAGTCGCGCTTCCGCAGCGACGCGCTGAAAGAACTCAACGAAGCCCGCACCGAACTGAGCAAGGCCACGGCCACCGGCAAGGCGCTGGAAGACCGCGTCAGCCGCACTCTGGTTACTTCGCCGGTACGCGGCATCGTCAAGCAGCTGCTGGTGAACACCATCGGCGGCGTGATCCAGCCGGGCAGCGACCTGATCGAGATCGTCCCGCTGGACGACACCCTGCTGGTGGAAGCGCGCATCCGTCCGCAGGACATTGCCTTCCTGCGTCCCGGCCAGCACGCCATGGTCAAGTTCACCGCCTACGACTACACCATCTACGGCGGCCTGCAGGCGGACCTGGAGCAGATCGGCGCCGACACCGTCACCGACGATGACGGCAACAGCTTCTACCTGATCAAGCTGCGCACCCGCAAAAGCCACCTGGGCACGGACGACAAGCCGCTGCTGATCATCCCCGGCATGATCGCCACCGTGGACATCATGACCGGCAAGAAGAGCATCCTCAGCTACCTGCTCAAGCCCATCCTGCGGGCCAAGGCGGAGGCGCTGCGCGAGCGTTGATTGCCGCGCGGGACCCAATGAAACGGGCCGCCCTTGGGTGGCCCGTTTCGTTTGTGCAGGATGCCGGAGCGGTTCCGGCGCGACAGTCGGCTTGGGAGCGCGAATCTGCCACTGCGGAATCTAATCCTGCTGCGCCCCTTGTAGGAGCGGGCCATGCCCGCGATCGCGTCGATGGGACGCTCCTGCAGGTTGCCACCAGCGTTGCGGTCAATACGCCACGGTAAACCGCTGCTGGTGATGGTTGGCCTGCTCGGCCTCGTCGATCATCGCCACCGCCAGGTCCGGCAGGGAGATGCGGCTCTCGCCATTGCCATCGAACAGCACCTGATCGCCACCGATGCGGAAGCTGCCGGTGCGGGTCTCGCCGTCGAGCAGCATGGCCGGGCTGAGGAAGGCCCAGTCCAGCGCCTTTTCCGCGCGCAGCTGATCCAGCGCGTCTGCGGCGCCCAGCGCGCCCTGCTTCCACTGCTCGGGGAATTCCGGGCTGTCCACCAGGCGCTGGCCGGGGGCGATCTCCAAGCTGCCGGCGCCGCCGAGCACCAGCAGGCGTTTCACGCCGGAAGCCTTCACGCCGTCGAGAATGGCGCGGCTGCCGCTGGCGTGGGCCTCGCGGATATCCGGGTTGCCCCAGCCGGCGTTGAACGCGCTGACCACGACGTCCTGGCCAGCCACGGCACGGGCGACCTGGGCCGGATCGTAGACGTCGGCCTGGACCACCTTGAGGTTGTCCCGCGCCGGTAGTTTCGCCGGGTCGCGCACCAATGCGGTGACCTGGTGGCCTCGGCGCAGGGCCTCTTCGAGGAAGTAATGGCCGACGTGGCCGGTGGCGCCGATCAGGGCAATGTTCATGGAATCACCTTTTCGTGGGAGGGAGTGCCGCGCCTGGCTGTGCAGGGCTGGCAGGTGATTCATCTTCGGCCGGGGACGGGCGGTGATAAAGACCGGCTGACGCCATGCACTCGTAAGCCCGGCTTCACAATCAGTCCTTGCTGTCGTCGCTCATCAGGCTCAGCCCCCGCGCCACCGCCAGCGCGATGAACAGCGCGCCCATGATCGCTTCGCTGCCTGCCAGCAGGCGCGCCAGAGGGTTCACCGGGACGATGTCGCCGTAGCCGATGGTGGTCAGGGTGATCATGCTGAAGTAGATGAAGGCATCCAGATGCAGGGCTCCGTTGTTGGTCTGGAAGCTGCCTGGCCTGAGGTCCTCGATCAGGTTGTAGGCCAGGGCGAAAGACAGGGCGAAGTTCAGGTACAGGGCGCAGAGCCCGTAGAGCAGCTCGCGGGTGACGGGGCGTTCCTGGGTGACGCGGCGGAACAGTGCGACGACCAGCAACTGAATGAAGATCAATTGCGGAATACCGCGCTGCAGTGCGGGATGCACATGCCACGCGGCGGGGGCGAACAGCATGAACAGGCTGAGCACGCCCATCACGCTGATGAAGCTGAAAAGCAGGCTATGGCTGCGGACGGTGTTCAGGCCAGCCAGCACCATCAGCAACAGGCTGCACAATTCCAGCAGCGGGTTGGGCGATGGGAAAGCCAGGACGACCAGCAGCAGAAGGATGCTGTTGAGCAGAAGACGAAAGCGATAGCGCAGCAGGAATGAGTTCAAGGCCGATGGCCCTCTGTCCTTCACGGGAGGCCAGTCTCGGCCGGGACGCACGAGCGCACCATGACTGCAGCTAGGAATCGAACAGCTTCTGCACGACAGAAAAGTCCTGTTCGCCATGGCCCTGTTTCACCAGCAGCCGGTACATCGCCAGCGCCAGGCTGCCCATGGGCGTGCTGTTGCCACTGACCTGCGCGGTCTCCTGTGCCAGGCCGAGGTCCTTGGTCATCAGCGCGGCCATGAAGCCGCCGGTATAGCCGCGCGAGGCGGGGGCGTTTTCCATCACGCCGGGCCACGGGTTGTACACCTCCAGCGCCCAGTTGCCGCCGGAGCTGCGCCGCATGATCTCCGACAGCACTACCGGGTCCAGGCCATTGGCGGCGCCCAGGGCGAGGGATTCGGCGGTACCGATCATCAGCACGGCGAGCAGCTGGTTGTTGCATACCTTGGCCACCTGACCGGCACCGTCGCCGCCGGCGTGAAAGATATTGCGGCCCATGGCGGAAAACACCGGGCGCGCGCGTTCGAGCACCTCGGCATCACCGCCGACCATGAAGGTCAGGGTGCCGGCGATGGCGCCGCCGGTACCGCCGGAGACGGGGGCGTCGAGCATGGGGATATGCCTCTCGGCCGCCGCTTGGTGCACCTTGCGCGCCGAGGCCGGGGCGATGGTGGAGCACTCCAGCACCAGGGTGCCGGGGGCGATGTGCGCGAGCAGGCCTTCGTTGCCGAGGTAGAGCCCCTCGACGTGCTGGCTGGCCGGCAGCATGGTGACCACCACGTCGGCGCCGTCCACGGCGTCATGGGCGCTGCGCGCGGCACTGGCGCCCTGGGCGATCAGGCCATCGATGGCGCTCTGCACCAGATCGAACACGCGCAGCAGGTAGCCGGCCTTGATCAGGTTGGCGGCCATGGGGGCGCCCATGTGGCCGAGGCCGATGAAGGCGATGGTTTGCATGCTGGTTTCCTCCTGTTCAAAGACGACAGGCACTCCAGCGCAAGAAGTCATCCTGTAGGACGGGCGGGGGCGCCTAGCCCATGCCCGCGATCGCGCCCATGGGGCGCTCCTACAGGAAGAGCAGGGGAGTGGACCTACAGGTCCGCCAGCGGATGCTCGCCCTCCCAGGTCGCGTCGAAGTGCGCATTCACCACAGCATCAGGTATGGCAGCGATATCCGGCCAGTGCCAGTGCGGGGTGTTGTCCTTGTCGATCAGCCGGGCCCGCACACCCTCCGGGAATTCCGGGTGACGGCAGCAGTTCAGGCTCATCGCGTACTCCATGCGGAACACCTCGGCAGTGGACAGATGGCGCGCGCGGCGGATCTGTTCCCAGACCAGATGAGCGGTCAGCGGGCAGCCCGAGGCGAGGGTCTTCGCTCCGCGTGCGATCAGCGCGTCCTCGTCGTTGACCAGCGCGGTCAGCGCGTTCCAGGCCTCGGCGATATTGGCGCTGTCGAGCACCGCATCCAGGCGTGCGCGGCGCGGCAGCAGCTGGGCTTCGGGCATCTCGCCACGGGCTTCGTGCTCCAGCGCCTGGAGCAGGCTGTGCAGCTGCACGTCAGCCTGTTCGCGCCAGTTCAGTTGCACCAGGCCTTCGATCAGGTCTTCCTGCTGGGTATCGAGCAGGAAGCGGTCGGCGAGGTCCAGGTCCAGCGCGTCGCGGGCGTTCATCTGTGTCGCGGTCAGCCCGAGGAACAGGCCGAGGCGGCCGGGCAGGCGGGCGAGGAACCAGCTGGCGCCGACATCCGGGTACAGGCCGATATTCACTTCCGGCATGGCCAGGCGGCTGCTCGGGGTGACGATGCGCACGCCGGCGCCCTGCATCAGGCCCATGCCGCCACCCATCACGTAGCCGTGGGCCCAGCAGATCAGCGGTTTGGAATAGGTGTGGATGAGGTAGTCCAGGCGGTATTCGTCGGCGAAGAAGCGGCGCGCCAGCTCCGGCACCTCGCCGGGCTTCTCGCGGCAGGCATCGACCAGCTTGCGCACGTCGCCGCCGGCGCAGAAAGCCTTGCCGCCGTTGCCGCGCAGCACCACGCAGGCGATCTGCGCGTCGTCCCGCCAGACGCGCAGCTGGTGGTTCATCGCCTCGATCATCGGCAGGCTCAGGGCGTTCAGGCTCTTCTCCGCGTCCAGCGTCACCACGCCGATACGGAAGCCGTGCAGGCCGGGGCGTTCCTCGAAAATCACATTCATGGTCAGGGCCTTATTGGTTGCGCCAGTGCGGGTCGCGTTTTTCCAGGAAGGCGTTCACGCCCTCGCGGGTGTCGTCGGCGTCGAACAGGTCGACGAAGCGCTCGCGTTCTTCCGGCAGCCAGGTGGTCGGGCCGCGCTCGCGGGCGCCCTGGATCAGCGGCTTGATGGTGCGCACCGCCACCGGGCTCTGCCGCGCGACCTTGGCCGCCAGCAGCAGGGCGGTGCCGCGGGCTTCGCCGGTATCGACGATCTGCTCGATGAGGCCGATGCGCAGCGCGGTGTCGGCATCGACGCGCTCGCCGCAGAGGATCATGCGCTTGGCCCAGCCTTCGCCGACCAGCCACGGCAGCGCCTGGGTGCCGCCGGCGCAAGGCAGCAGGCCCACGGTGGCTTCGGGCAGGGCCATCTGCGCCTGGCGCTCGGCGATGCGGATGTCGCAGGCCAGGGCGCATTCCAGGCCGCCGCCCATGGCGTAGCCGTTGATCGCGGCGATGGACACGCCACGGAAGTCGCGCAGCGTCTCGAAGGCTTCGCCGAAGCGCCGCGCCATCTCGCGGGCGCGGGCCTTGTCGCCGTCGGCGAACATGTTCAGGTCGGCGCCGGCGGAGAAGAATTTCGGACCCTGGCCAGTCACCACCAGGGCGTAGATGTCGTCGTCGCGGTTCAGGTGTTCGACCACCTGGCGCAGGCCGATCAGCGAGTCGCGGTCCCAGGTATTGGCCGGCGGGTGGTTGATGGTGATCAGCGCGGTGTGCCCGTGTTTTTCCACGGTCAGCTTGTGGGTCAGGTCGAAGACTCCGGGCTTGTAGGGCTCGAGGGCGTTGCTCATGGGCATCTCCTTGTCGGTGCCGCCGGTGGGCGGGCGTATGGGCATGGACTCTAGGTGCGCGCGGCGGGGCGCGTCCATGTCCGATCTGTTCGATTGCGTCCGCGTGGGCGGGCGGTTTTTCCAGTGAATCGCGTGGATCGATACGTAGAGCGAATAACGCGCCAGCGTTATCCGCCATCCCAGGGGCGGCGGATAACCTGTTCCAGGTTATGCGCCCTACGGTTCTGGTTCGCGAGCAAGCGCGCTCTTACACAAGAGTCTTCAGAGCAGGCGGTCCAGCATCCCGCCCTGTTCCAGCAGGCGGCGGGCGACGATGACCCGCATGATCTCGTTGGTGCCCTCCAGAATCTGGTGCACGCGGCTGTCGCGCACCCAGCGCTCCAGCGGGTAGTCGTTGAGGTAGCCGTAGCCGCCGTGCAGCTGCAGCGCCTCGTTGCACAGGGCGAAGCAGCGGTCGGTGGCGAAACGCTTGGCCATGGCGCAATAGAGGGTCGCTTCGCCGTCCTTGTGGTCCAGCTTGTGCGCGGCCAGGCGCACCATCTGCCGGCTGGCGGTGAGGTCGGTGAGCATGTCGGCGAGCTTGAACTGCAGGGCCTGGAACTCGGCCAGCGCCTTGCCGAACTGCTTGCGCTCCTCGACGTAGCGCAGCGACTGCTCCAACGCCGCCTGGGCTGCGCCGAGGGAGCAGCTGGCGATATTCAGGCGGCCGCCGTCCAGGCCCTTCATGGCGTAGACGAAGCCCTGGCCCTCCGGGCCGATGCGATTGCCGGCGGGGATGCGCACGCCTTCGAAGGTGATGGTGCGGGTCGGCTGGGCCTTCCAGCCCATCTTGTCCTCGTTGCGGCCATAGCGGATGCCCTCGGCGTTGGCCGGCACCAGGAAGCAGGAAATGCCCTTGGCGCCTTCCTCGCCGGTGCGCGCCATGACGATCAGCACGTCGGTCGAACCGGCGCCGGAAATGAAGGTCTTGGCGCCGTCGAGTACGTAGTCATCGCCGTCGCGTTTGGCGCGGGTGCGCAGGCGCGCGGCGTCGGAGCCGGCGTCCGGCTCGGTCAGGCAGTAGGAGGCCAGCAGTTTGCCGCCGATCAGCCCCGGCAGCCACTGCTCCTTGAGCGCGGCGTCGCCGAAGCTTGAGAGCATCCAGCTGGCCATGTTGTGGATGGTCATGTAGGCCGTGGTGGCGACGCAGCCGGCGGCCAGTTGCTCGAAGATCAGCGAGGCGGAGAGGCGTGACAGCCCCAGGCCGCCGTCTTCCTCGGCGATGTACAGGCCCAGGTAGCCCTGCTCGGCGGCACGGCGGATCACTTCCACCGGAAAGTGGTGCTGGCGGTCCCAGTCGGCGGCGTGGGGCGCCAGCTCGCGGCTGGCAAAGGCGCGGGCGCTCTCCACCAGCAGGCGTTGTTCTTCGGACAGATCGAAATGCATGCAGCTACCTCTGTTTGTTCTTGTCGGCTACCGCTTCGCGCTCGTGGCGCGCGCTTCTTGGATAAAAAGGCTCTTGGGTAAAGAGTCCTTCGGTTATAGCCGTTGCACCATCCGCTGTGGATTGACGATCTTGTGCTGGGGATGGACGATCTTGGTATTGCCGATCGCGGATTCCTGCCCATGTCCCGTCCATTGATCTCCACCTGGCCGCTACCGCAGCAGGGCGTGCGCTTCATCACCCCGCCACGCCTGCGCCGCGCGCTGGATCGCCATCCGCTGGGCCAGGCCTGCTATCCGCTGGCGCTGGGCTACTACCCGGCAGCGGTAGGGCATCGCATGGAGCGGGAAGACCCGGACGATCACCTGCTGATCTACTGCAGCGCAGGGCTCGGCTGGCTGGAAACGGCGGATGGACGATTCGAGGTCGCCGGCGGTGATCTGCTGGTGCTGCCCAAGGGCCGCGCCCACGCCTATGGCGCCGACCTGCAGCAACCCTGGTCGATCTTCTGGGTGCACCTGGAAGGCCGGCTGGCCGAGGACTTTCTGCGCCCGCTGGGCAAGTCGCCGCGCCTGCGCGTGGGCGTGCAGCCGCGCATTCTCGGTGAGTTCGATGCGCTGTTGGCGCTGCGCCGGCAAGGCCTGAGCCTGCCGCACTTCATCCATGCCGCCCACCTGCTGCAGAGCCTGCTGACCTCGCTGGCCCTGCGCCCGGCGCGGGCGCGGCTGAAGTCCGGACGGGTACTGGACGTGGAGGCGGTGCAGGCGATGATGCGCGAGCACCTGCACGATGCGCTGAACCTCGACGAGCTGGCGGCGCAGTTCCGCCTGTCGCGCTTCCACTTCGCCAAGACCTACCGCGCGCTGACCGGCCAGGCGCCGATCCAGGACTTCATCCGGCTGAAGATGACCCACGCCTGCCGGCTGCTCGACCAGGGCAACCTGGAAGTACGCCAGGTGGCCGAGCAACTGGGCTACGCCGACCCGTACTACTTCTCGCGGCTGTTCAAGAGCGTGGTGGGCATGGCGCCCAGTCACTACCGGGCGCTGCACACCGGCTGAGTCATTGCAGGGTCAGCGGCTTGCCTGCGGCGCTGCGCTCGGCCTGCCATTCGGCGAGGGAGGGGGCCGCCTCGGGGCCGTCCATGTGCTCGACGATCTCGAAGTAGTCCTGGTGCAGCGGGCTGCGCATCACCTCGTCGCGCGGTTTCACCTTCACCACGTAGACACGCTGGATGTTCTGGTGGTCGAAGTCGCGCCATTGCTGCTCGCCCTTGAGCAGGCTGTAGCGGTGGCCTTCCAGCGCCTTGACCAGCGCGTCGCTGTCCAGGCTGCCGCTGCGCCGGGCGGCGTCGGCCCACTGGTAGACGATGCTGTAGGCCGAGGCGGCGGAGCTGGCGGGGTAGACGCCGTAGCGCTGGGTGAAATCGCGCACGAAGGCCTGGCCGCGCGCCGAGCTTTCGCGCTCAGGGACCTGCCAGGTCCAGGGTTCGGTGCCGATCACGCCCTGCATCAGGCCGGGCCCGGCCAGCTCGACCATGCTCTGGGTGAGGTTGGGCGCGATGATCTGGTGGTTGCGCGTCAGGCCCAGCTCGTCGGCGATGCGCATGGCGTGCACCAGGTCCTCGCCAAACAGCGCCAGGACCAGCACGTCCGCCTTGCTCGCGGCCGCCTGGGTCAGCGCATCGCGGTAATCGGAAAGGCGTGCGCCGGGAAAGGGCACCTTGATCGACGGGTGCCGGGCGGCGTCTTCGGTGCCGGTGTAGTGGCGCAGCGAGCTTTCGGTGGTCAGGCCCCAGGTGTAGTTGGCGGTGACGTAGAAGTAGCGCTTGCCCGGCAACGTGCGGCCCAGGTAGCTGCCCAGCGCGCGGGCACTCATCCAGGCGCTGTTGCACTCGCGGAACATGTAGCGCTGGCCGTCCTTGCCGGTGGTGTCGTTGGAGTAGGTGAGGGTGCCGAAGTACAGCAGCTTCTTCTGCGCCGCCCGTTCTCCGGCGGCGATGGCTACCGCGCTGGAGGCGCCGCCGAAGAACATCGCCGCGCCGTCGGCGGCCATGGCGTCGATATTGCGCAGGGCCTTTTCCGGGCGCGAGGCGTCGTCCTTGCTCAGCAGATGCAGCGGCCGGCCGAGCACGCCGCCCTGGGCGTTGATCTCATCGATGGCCAATAGCGCGCCGCGCATCTGCGCGAGGCCTTCTTCCTTGTAGGAGCCGGTGCGGGGGTAATTGAGGCCGAGGTTGATCGGTTCGGCGGCTTGCGCCAGGCAGCTGAAGGCAGCCACCAGCGAGAGTGCGGCAGTCAGAAAGCGCATGTTCGTTCCCTGTTGTTTTTATTGGCGGGTGAAGCGAAGAGGGGACTGTGCACAGACTGGCCGGCCACTCCCATTGGCCTTTGGTCGAATCCAGGCGTGGTCGATGGACGCAGGATGGCGCGCGGCGTCGCCTGTGCTGGCGTGCCCGACCGTGCGCGCAGCGGCGCGGCTCGCTAGTCTGCGCCGACGACAAGAAGAAGGACTGCCCGATGCTGCCCGTGATCGCCGAACTGCTGCTGACCCTGGCCTGCGCCGTCGCCGCCTGGCTCGCCCTGCGTGAGCAGATGGGCTGGCGCGCGCTGGGGTTCCTGTCCATGGGCATCGCGGCGCTGCTGGGGGCGCTGGAGTATGGCGGCGTTGCGGCATTGTCTGAGGCGCATCATTTGGCGAGCGTGGTGTCCGGCGCCGTAGGCCTGCCGCTGATTGCGCTCGGGCGTCTGTCCGGCGGCCCCGGCCGGCAGGTGGTGGTGCTGGTGATCGGCGTGCTGCTGGTGTTCCTGTCGCAGCTCTCGCTGGTGAGCAACCTGATCGCCTTGCTGGTCATCGCCTGGCCCGGTCGCTCGCGGCGCTATGGGTTGGCGCTGCTTGGCGCGCTGCTGTTCATCGGTGGCGGCCTGCTGATCGGTACCCGTGGCGAACTGGCCGGTGTGCCGCGCCGCGAGCTGTTCCACCTGGGCCTGACGGTCGCCGTCGCAGCTTGGATTCTGACTGGCCTGGGCAGTGGTGCACCGCGCTTGCCGGGCTCCTGGGCGGTGCGGCACAAGTCGCCTTGACTTGGCCGGGGCGCTTGCTTAGCGTGCCGGTTCGTTTCACCAGGCAGACGTACCATGACCAACGACGACCGGATCAAGCTGGAACCCAGCTGGAAAGAAGCCCTCCACGAGGAGTTCGAAAAACCCTACATGAAGCAGCTGGGGGAATTCCTGCGCACGGAGAAGGCCGCCGGCAAGGTGATCTTCCCGCCCGGTCCGCTGATCTTCAACGCGCTGAACACCACGCCGCTGGAGCGCATCAAGGTCGTCATCATCGGCCAGGACCCGTACCACGGCCCCGGCCAGGCCCATGGCCTGTGCTTCTCGGTGCAGCCGGGCGTGCCCACGCCACCGTCGCTGCAGAACATCTATAAAGAGCTGCAACGCGACCTCAACCTGCCGATCCCCAGCCACGGCTACCTGCAGCACTGGGCCGAACAGGGCGTGCTGCTGCTCAACACCTCGCTCACCGTCGAGCAGGCCCGCGCCGGCTCCCACGCCCAGGCAGGCTGGGGCCCGTTCACCGACAAGGTGATCGAAGTGGTCAGCCAGCGCTGCGAGAACCTGGTGTTCCTGCTCTGGGGCTCCCACGCACAGAGTAAGCAGAAGCTGATCGACGCGCAGAAGCACCTGGTGCTCAAGTCCGCGCACCCGTCGCCGCTGTCGGCCTATCGCGGCTTCCTTGGTAACGGCCACTTCAGCCGCACCAACAAGTTCCTCGAACAGCACGGTCTGACGCCCATTGACTGGTCGCTGCCGCCGGTTTAACCCCGCCCAAAAAGAGGCCCGCACAAAGGCGGGCCTTGAAAATCGCCGCGCGTCTCGACGCGGCGAGCGTGGTTGCTTTACGCAGCGTCAGCCACTGCATCGCGGGAGCGGCGGGCGCGCTTGCGCCAGGCGCGGAGCAGCGGCAGGCCGAGCATGACCGCGACCAGTGCCCAGGTACCGATCGCGATTGGGCTGGACCAGAGGATGCCCAGTTCGCCGTTGGAGATGGACAGCGCGCGGCGCAGGTTCTGCTCCATCAGCCCGCCGAGGATGAAGCCCAGCAGCAGCGGCGACAGCGGGAAGTCCAGCTTGCGCAGGATGTAGCCGAGGATGCCGATGGCGACCATCAGGAACAGGTCGAAGGTAGTGGCGTGCACGGCGTAGACGCCGATGGCGGTGATGATCGCGATGCCCGGTACCAGCGCCCAGTTCGGCACCGAGAGGATGCGGGTGAACACCCGCACCATCGGCACGTTGAGGATGATCAGCATGACGTTGGCGATGAACAGCGAGGCGATCAGGCCCCAGACGATGTTCGGCTGTTCCTGGAACAGCAGCGGGCCGGGGGTGATGTTGTACAAGCTGAGCGCGCCGATCATCACCGCGGTGGTGCCCGAACCGGGTACGCCGAGTGTCAGCATCGGCACCAGCGCGCCGCAGGCGGAGGCGCCGATGGCGGTTTCCGGGGCGGCCAGGCCGCGCAGGTCGCCCTTGCCGAACTTGCCGGTGTCACCGGCAAGTTTCTTCTCGGTCATGTAGGCCACGGCGCTGGCCAGGGTCGCACCGGCCCCGGGCAGCACGCCCATGATGAAGCCGAGCAGCCCGCAGCGGACGTTGACCACGGCCACCGAGGCGGCTTCCTTCATGTTGAACAGCATGCGCCCGCTGGCCTCGACCATCTTGTGGCCGTGGTGGGTCTTCTCCAGCAGCAGGAGGATTTCGCTCACCGAGAACAGACCCAGCACCAGTACGACGAACTGGATGCCGTCGGAGACGTGGATGTTGTCGAAGGTGAAGCGATACACGCCGCTGTTGGCGTCGATCCCGACGCTGGACAGGAACAGCCCGAGCAGCGCCGCCAGCAGGGTCTTCAGCGG
Source organism: Pseudomonas sp. LABIM340 (assembly GCF_040017195.2). Classification (NCBI taxonomy): domain Bacteria; kingdom Pseudomonadati; phylum Pseudomonadota; class Gammaproteobacteria; order Pseudomonadales; family Pseudomonadaceae; genus Pseudomonas; species Pseudomonas sp. LABIM340. Next base: position 1,401,152 of record NZ_CM200227.1, read on the forward strand.
CCGGTCGCCGGCCAGCCCGCCGAGAGCGACGATGGCGAAGACCATCAGCACGAAGTATTCCGCGGGGCCGAAGGCGATGGCCCATTTCGCCAGCAGCGGGGCGAACAGCACCATGCCGCAGGTGGCGATGAAGGCGCCGATGAAGGAGCTCCACGCCGACAGCGACAGGGCTACGCCGGCCAGGCCGTTGCGCGCCATGGGGTAGCCGTCGAGGGTGGTCATCACGGTGGAGGCTTCGCCGGGGATGTTCAGCAGAATCGAGGAAATCCGCCCGCCGTATTCGCAGCCCAGGTACACGGCGGCCAGCAGGATCAGCGCCGACTCCGGCGGCAGGCCGAGGGCGAAGGCGACCGGGATCAGCAGCGCCACGCCGTTGATCGGGCCCAGGCCCGGCAGCAGGCCGACGACGGTGCCGATCAGGGTGCCGATCAGCGCGGTGATCAGGTTGTACGGGCTCAGGGCGACGCCGAAGCCCTGTCCCAGGTAGCTCAAGGTTTCCATGGTCTTTTCCTCAGAGCAGGGGATCGAGGATGCCCAGCGGCAGCGGGACGTCCAGGGTGCGGTCGAACAGCACGTAGAGGCCGATGGCGAGCAGCGTCGCGGTGATCACGCTGGCCACCGGACGGCCGCCGTAGATCAGCGCGATGAAGGTGCCGATCATCGCGCTCGCCGGGATGAAGCCCAGCGGCTCGAACAGGCCGGCATAGACCGCCAGCAGGACGACGCAGAGCACCACCTTGCCCAGCAGCGCGCCTTCCAGCGCCGGCTCGTCGTCCTCGCGCTTGATCGGCGTGGGACGGGCGATCAGCCAGGCCAGGCCCACAGCCATCAGGCCCAGGCAGAGCAGCGGGTAGGCGCGCGGGCCGACCGGTTCGTAGGAGAAGGGCGCCTGGAGCTGCCAGGCGATCAGGGCGAAGGCGACGCAGGCGAACAGCCAGGCGCCGGCAAACAGCCGCTGGAAGAGGCTGGTACGGGACATGGGGAGTCTCCTTGCGCCGCCTTCGTGGAAGGCGGCGCCGCTCGGGGCGTTACTGGATGAGGCCGAACTCGCGGGCCAGCTGCTTGTACTGGGCGACCTGCTGCTTCACATAGGCGTCCAGTTCCGGGCCGGTCATGGCGAAGGGGAACAGCTCGCGCTGGTCGCGCAGCTTGGCGAAGTCTTCCGAAGCCAGCAGCTTGTCGAAGGAGGCCTTCCAGAACTGGTAATCCTCTTCGCTCACCTTCGGCCCGACGTAGAAACCGCGCACCACCGGCCAGACGATGTCGAAGCCCTGTTCCTTGGCGGTGGGGATGTCGGCCATGCCTTCATCCTTCAGGCGTTCCTCGGAGAACACCGCGAGGATGCGCATCTTGCCGGCGCGGATGTGCGGCATGGAGTCGGAGATGTCCGTGCTGCCCACCTGGATGTGCCCGCCCAGCAGCGCCGTGGCGATCTCGCCGCCGCCTTCCAGGGCGACGTAGCGCAGTTGCTTCGGATCGATGCCGGCGGCCTTGGCGATCAGTGCGGTCTGCATCCAGTCCTGGCTGCCGACGGTGCCGCCGGAGCCGATCACCACCTTGCCCGGGTCGGCCTTGAGCGCGGCCACCAGGTCGCCGAGGTTCTTGTACGGCGAGTCGCTGGGCACCGCGATGGCGCCGTAGCTGGTGCCGACGGCGGCCAGCCACTTCACGGCGTTCTCGTCGAAGCGGCCGAACTTGCCTTGGGCCAGGTTCAGCAGCGAGCCACTGGAGAAGGCGGTGATGGTGTTGCCGTCGGCCGGACGCTGGGCGACCACCGCGTTGTAGGCCACGGCGCCGACGCCACCGGGCATGTAGGTGACGCGCATCGGCTTGGTCAGCAGCTTCTCGTCCACCAGGGCGCTCTGCGCCAGCTTGCAGGTGAGGTCGAAGCCGCCGCCGGGGGACGCCGGGGCGATGCATTCCGGGCGTTTGGGCTCGGCCATCAGTTGGCTGGCGGCGAGCAGGGTGGCGCCGGCGAGGGTCAGGTTGCGCAGGACGGTGGTCATGGTGCGATGCCTCTCTTGTTGTTGTCGGTTTACCAGATCGCCAGGGAGTAGCTGAGGTAGATACGCGTCTCGTCGGCGTCCCGCGCGAAGCTGGAACGGTAGGTGGCGTTACGCACGCGCACCGCGACGTCCTTGAGCGGGCCGCTCTGGATCACGTACTTGATGTCGGTGTTGCGCTCCCATTCCTTGCCGTGACCGTCCATGCCGTTGATTTTGGCATTGTCACCGCTGATGTAGCGATTCATCAGGGTCAGGCCGGGGATGCCGAGGCCGGCGAAGTCGTAGTCGTGGCGGACCTGCCAGGAGCGCTCGTCGGTCTCGGCGAAGTCGCCGACCTGGACGAAGTTGACGAGGTAGGGGTTGCTGCCGTCGATGTAGGGGAAGGCGCTGTCGCCGCTCATCTGCTGCCAGCCGAGGCTGAACTTGTTGGCGCCGATGGCGTAGCCGAGCATGCCGTTGAAGGCGCGGTTGTCGATCTCGCCGCCGCGCGCCTCGCCCTGGTCATCGCTGATGGCCAGGCGCACGTCTGCACTGAGCTTGCCGGGGCCGAGCGGGTAGCTGGCGAGCAGGCCGACGAAGTGCTGGCGGTAGACCTCGTCCAGCTGCGCGTAGTGATAACGGCCGGTGAGGTTGTCGGTGAACTTGTAGTCGCCGCCGGCCAGGTCGTAGTGCTTGCCCTCGGCGCTGCCGCCGGAGAAGCGGCGGTTCTTGTTGTTCAGCGCAAGGTCCTGCCAGTCGGTGGAGTCGCGGTCCTTCACTTTCTCCAGGCGCCCGCCGGTGAAGTTCAGGCCCGGCAGGTCGGTGGAATTGAGCAGGCCGCCCTCGAAGGTCTGCGGGAACAGGCGGCTGTCGTTGGGCTGCAGGGTCGGCAGGTCGGGGATCAGGCTGCCGATCTTCAGCTCCGTCTCGGAGGCCTTGAACTTGGCGGTCAGGCCCAGCTTGCTGTACTCGTCGGCGGCGCGGCCGTCGTCGTGGGTCGGCAGCAGGCCGGTGCCGGTGCGGTCCGGGGAGGAGTCGAGCTTCAGGCCGAGCATGCCCATGGCATCCAGGCCGACGCCGATGGTGCCGGGGGTGTAGCCGGACTGGAAATCGAGGATGAAACCCTGCGCCCATTCTTCGCGCTTGGACTGGCCGGCGCCGTCGCGGAAATCACGGTTGAAGTAGATGTTCTGGGTACTGAGCGTGGCGCTGCTGTCTTCGAGGAAGCCGGCAGCTTCGCACAGCGGGGCGACCCCTGCGAAAGCCAGCAGGGCGGGGGTCAGACGGCGGGAACTGGGCTTGGCGAAAGCCGGTGCAGCCAAAGGCCGGGCGGTGGGCATCTGTGGTCTCCGTTCTTGTTGTTGTCGCGAAAGGGCACCACGCCGCCTTCCGCTCTGTTGACGGTCTTTGCCGTCGTCGAGTCCGCTGCTCCCGCCGTCGCGCCTGGGCAGTTGGCGCTGAAAAATTCGGGGTTGGGAGGCGGCTCGTTGGCGATGCTAACGGGCTAAGCTTTCGCCAGGCTTTCAGTCGCCTTTCGCAGTGATTTCAGCGAATTTCCCCCATTCACAGTGGCGCGCGGATGGGTAAACTGCCGGCCCGAACCTGTAGTCCGAGGGGTAGAAACGCGTGCGAATTCTCCTGGTTGAAGACCATCCGCAACTCGGCGAAAGCGTCGCCCAGGCGCTCAAGGGCGCCGGCTGGACCGTGGACCTGCTGCAGGACGGCGTGGCCGCCGACCTGGCCCTGGCCAGCGAGGACTACGCGTTGGCGATACTTGATGTCGGCCTGCCGCGGCTGGACGGCTTCCAGGTGCTGGCGCGTCTGCGTGAGCGCGGCAAGACCCTGCCGGTGCTGATGCTCACCGCCCGTGGTGAGGTGCGCGACCGCGTGCACGGGCTGAACCTGGGCGCCGACGATTACCTGGCCAAACCCTTCGAACTCACCGAGCTGGAAGCGCGGGTGAAGGCCTTGCTGCGCCGCAGTGTGCTGGGTGGCGAACAGCAGCAGCGCTGCGGCGAGCTGGTCTACGACCTCGGCGCGCGGCGCTTCACCCTGGCCGAGCAGGCGATGAACCTGACCTCCCGCGAGCAGGCCGTGCTGGAGGCGCTGATTGCCCGTCCGGGGCGGGTGATGAGCAAGGAGCAACTGGCGGCGCAGGTGTTCGGCCTGGACCAGGACGCCAGCGCGGACGCCATCGAAATCTACGTCCACCGCCTGCGCAAGAAGCTCGAAGGCAGCTCGGTGCGCATCGTCACCTTCCGCGGCCTGGGCTATCTGCTTGAGGCCCAGGATGGCTGAACGGCGCTGGGTGCTTCCCGGCACGGGCAGCCTGCGCGGGCGCCTGCTCTGGCGCCTCGGCGGGCTGCTGCTGGTGCTGCTGCTGATCGGCAGCGCGGCCACCTACTGGCGTGCCCGACACGCCGCCGACATCGCCTATGACCGCACCCTGCTGGCGTCGGCGCGGGACATCGCCGATGGCCTCTACGCCAGCGACGGCACCCTGCGCGCGAACGTGCCCTACGTGGCGCTGGACAGCTTCGAGTACGACAGCGCCGGGCGCATCTTCTACCAGGTGATCGATCCCCAGGGGAACATGATCTCCGGCTACGAGAACCTGCCGGCGCCACTGCCGACCACACCGCGCACCGACGATTACCCGGCATTGGCCAAGTTCTACGACGCCACCTACGAAGGGCAGGGCGTGCGGGTGGTCAGCCTGCTGCAGCCGGTGAGCCAGCCGACGGTCAACGGCATGGCGGAAATCCGCGTCGCCGAAACCATGGGCGCCCGCGAGCGGCTGGCGCGCAACCTGCTCGCCGATACCCTGCTCAACCTCGCGCTGTCGGCCATCGCCGCGCTGATGATGGTCTGGTACGCGGTGAGCGCCGGCCTGCGCCCGCTGGACCGTCTGCGCGAAGCGGTGGAGGAACGTCAGCCGGACGATCTGCGGCCGTTGCCGGAAGTCCGCGTGCAGAAGGAACTGCGCCCGCTGGTGGCAGCGCTCAACCATTTCACCGTGCGCCTGCGCGGGCTGTTCGACCGCCAGTCGCAGTTCATTGCCGAGGCGTCCCATGAGCTGCGCACCCCGCTGGCTGCACTCAAGGCGCGGCTGGAGCTGGGCCTGCGCGAGCAGGACCCACAGCAATGGCGCGCGACACTGGCCGAGGCCGTGCAGAACACCGACCGGGTGACCGGGCTGGCCAACCAGCTGTTGTCCCTGGCACGCGTGGAAAGCGGCGCCCGCGCCATCGCCGAAGGCGCGGGGGAGAGCATCGAGCTGGGCCAACTGGCCCGCGAGCTGGGCCTTGCGCTGGCGCCGCTGGCCTATTCACGCGGCGTGGCGCTGGCGCTGGAGGCGGACGAGCCGGCCTGGGTGAAGGGCGATCCGACCCTGCTCAACGAACTGCTCAGCAACCTGGTGGACAACGCCATCGCCCACGCCCCGGCGGACGGCAACGTGATCATCCGCGTGCGTTCGCCGGCGGAGCTGGAGGTCGAGGACGACGGCCCCGGCATCCCGCCGGAAGAGCGCGACAAGGTATTCCGCCGCTTCTACCGCCGCCGCCAGCAGGGCACCGGCCTGGGCCTGGCCATCGTCGGCGAGATCTGCAGCGCGCACCGTGCGCGGATCGAACTGGGGCAGGGTGAACTGGGCGGGCTGCTGGTGCGGGTGACCTTCCCGGCGGAGAACGCCTGAGCCAGAAACACGAAACCCGCCGGTAAGGGCGGGTTTCGGGCGGTACGGCGCGAGCTTACTGCAACATGCTCATGGCCGCTTCCATGGCGGCGGAGAGGTCTTCGTCTTCCTTCACGTCCGCCTTCGGGTCCAGGCCCAGCTTGGCGAAGGCCGGAATGGTCGCCCAGTCCAGCTCGGTGTAGGGGTGCTGGCTGCCCAGGTAGCTCTGCAGGGTGGCGACCTGGACGATGTCCACGTAGTCGACCTTGGCCGAGTCGCGGCTGAAGTCCAGGTGCTGGCCCGGTACGGCGGCGATCGGCGCCGGGAAGTCCCAGGCCTTGAGGATGCGGTCGCCGATGATCGGGTGGATGCGCTCGATCACGTGGTTGAGGCTGATGGAATCGGCCAGCAGTTCGCTGTGCTCCTCGGCGTAGGTGAGGATAGGCAGCACGCCGATCTGGTGCACCAGGCCGGCCAGGGTCGCCTGATCCGGCGCAAGGCGGGTGTAGTGGCGGCACACGGCGTGGCAGATGCCGGCGATCTCGGTGCTCTTGTTCCACACCTCGCGCATCTTGCGGTCGACCACGTCGGAGGTGGCCTGGAACATCTGCTCCATGGCAAGACCGGTGGCCAGGTTGCAGGTGTAGTTGATCCCCAGGCGGCTGATCGCCATCTGCAGGTCGGTGATTTCCTTGTTGGTGCGCAGCAGCGGGCTGTTCACCACCTTGATGATGCGCGCGGTCAGGGCGGCGTCGTTGCCGATCACCTTGGCCAGATCCTGGATGCTGATGTCCGGGTCTTCCGCCGCTTCCCGGACGCGCAGGGCGACTTCCGGCAGCGTCGGCAGCACCAGCTCATCGTTGTCGATGGCCCGCAGCAGTTCCTGTTGTACTTTTTCGGCAAGCTTGCTCATGAAGTGTCCTTCAGGGAAAGCCGGGCTCCCCGCCCGGCACGAAATTCAGCGCTGGATCTCGCGGTCGCTGTCCAGAACGTAAGGCAGATCCAGCAGGCGCAGGGGCTGGTCGTCGCCCAGGCGCACGTTGCCGTCGGCAGCGGCGTCGTCCTGCAGCACGGCGAGCAGCTCCACGCCATCGGCCGCGCGGGCGGCCAGTACCACTTCGCCGACACTGGTGGAGTGCACCGGCGAGAACAGCTCGCGGCCCGGCTCCGGCAGTTCGGCGCCATCGAGTTTCAGGCGCTGCAGGCGGCGCTTGAGGCGGCCCAGGTACTGCATGCGCGCGACGATTTCCTGGCCGGTGTAGCAGCCCTTCTTGAAGCTCACGCCGCCCACGGCCTGCAGGTTGATCATCTGCGGGATGAACAGCTCGCGGGTGGCGCCGAACACTTGGCCGACTCCGGCGCGAACCTGGCCGAGCAGCCAGTCGTTGAGCTCGGCGTGGGGCAGGCGGGCCTGCAGCAGGTCGGCGATGGCGGCGGCGCGTTCAGCCGATGCCCAGAGCTCGACGCGGCCCTGGCCGAGGCCGATGGCGATCAGGCCCTCGGCCCGCGCCACCTGGTCGGCTTCGCCGGAGAGGCTCAGGCCCAGTTCGGCGAGGACGGCGTCCGCACCGCTCAGGCCGAAGCGCGCCCACTGGCTGCTGTCATCGGAGAGGGTGGCCTTGGAGAACACCGCGTACTTCTTCAGGTCCGTCAGTTGGCTGTCCAGCAGGTCGTTGGCCATGGCCAGCAGGAAGCCCTCGCCTTCGGCGAGGATGCGGAAGCTGGAGGTCATGCGGCCCTTGGGCGTGCAGCGGGCGCCGAGGCTGGAGTATTCGGCGTTCAGGTAATTGAGATTGCAGGTCAGCTGGCCCTGGAGGAATTTGGCGGCGTCCGCGCCCCGGACGGCGAGAATCCCTTCGTGATTGAGTTCGGTGTAGAAAGCAGAGTCGGTCATCACGATTCGCTGGAAGAAAGTTAGGGGCCTCATGATAGAGCTCAGGCCCAGCCTTGTCAGCGGGTGCCGGGTGAGCCGAGCATGCGTATAATGCCGCTCGGCTCGCGCCGTCCGTCGACTTCGCGAGCGTTCCGATGTATTTGCTCGCAGTTATTCGAGGGAACCCGCAGATGAACGACGAAACCGAACTCAAACGCCTTTTCTGGCACAGCCGCCGTGGCATGCTGGAACTGGACGTCCTGCTGGTGCCTTTTGTCCAGGAAGTCTATCCGGGCCTGCCCGCTGACGATCAGGCGCGCTTCCGCAAGCTGCTGGAGTGCGAGGACCAGGACATGTTCGGCTGGTTCATGCAGCGCGGCGAGCCGGAAGATGCCGACCTGCGCATCATCGTTCGCATGATCCTGGACCGTGTCCAGCCGAAGTGACCCCTTCGAGTGCCGCTGGCAACCGTCCATCGGTTTGCTCGCGGCCTACCTCGCCGCGCAGTGCTGCGCCGTCCTGGCGCTGCTGCTGGCGGACATCCCCCTTCACTGGAAAACGCTCGGCCTGAGCCTCTGCCTGCTGCATGCGTGCCGGGTTGTGCCTGGGCGGATTCTATTGCGCGCGCCGGATTCGGTGCGTGCGCTGCGCCACAACGCCGAGGGCTGGCAGTTGTGGAGCGAGCGGGAAGGGTTTCAACCAGTGCAGTTGATGCCGGACAGCCTGGCGCTGCCCTCGTTGATCGTCCTGCGTTTCCGTCGCCCCGGCGACTGGCTGGCGCGCAGCGTCTGCGTGCCGGCCGATGCCCTGGCGCCGGAGTTGCACCGGCGCCTGCGGGTGCGGCTGCGCTTCAGCCGCAATAGGTGGACGGCGCCAGGATAGTGTCGCGGGCTTCGGGCAGCAGCTCCGGGTAATCCAGCGTGTAGTGCAGGCCGCGGCTCTCGTGGCGCTGCATGGCGGAGAGGATGATCAGCTCGGCCACCTGGGCGAGGTTGCGCAGCTCGATCAGGTCGCGGCTGACCTTGTAGTTCGAGTAGAACTCGTCGATTTCGTCCAGCAGCAGGCGCACCCGGTGCTGGGCGCGCGCCAGGCGCTTGTTGGTGCGCACGATGCCCACGTAGTCCCACATGAAGCGCCGCAGTTCGTCCCAGTTGTGGGCGATGATCACGTCCTCGTCCGAGTCCGTCACCTGGCTGGCATCCCAGCAGGGCAGGGTGACCAGCGTCTGGGCCTTGGGCAGTTCGGCGAGGATGTCGGCGGCGGCGGAGCGGGCGTAGACGAAGCACTCCAGCAGCGAGTTGCTGGCCATGCGGTTGGCCCCGTGCAGGCCGGTGAAGGTGGTTTCACCGATGGCGTAGAGGTTGGGTACGTCGGTGCGCCCATGAGAGTCGACCAGCACGCCGCCACAGGTGTAGTGCGCCGCCGGCACCACCGGGATGGGCTCGCGGGTGATGTCGATGCCGAAGTCCAGGCAGCGCTCGTAGACGGTGGGGAAGTGCTCGCGGATGAACTCGGCCGGCTTGTGGCTGATGTCCAGGTAGACGTAGTCGATACCCAGGCGCTTCATTTCGTGGTCGATGGCGCGGGCTACTACGTCGCGCGGGGCGAGTTCGCCCAGGGCGTGGAAGCGCGGCATGAAGCGCTCGCCGTTGGGCAGGCGGAGCAGGGCGCCTTCGCCACGCAGCGCCTCGGTGATCAGGAAACTCTTGGCTTGCGGGTGGTACAGGCAGGTCGGGTGGAACTGGTTGAACTCCAGGTTGCCGACCCGGCAGCCGGCGCGCCAGGCCATGGCGATGCCGTCGCCGGAGTTGCCGTCGGGGTTGCTGGTATAGAGGTAGACCTTGCTGGCGCCGCCCGAGGCGAGCACGGTGAAGCGCGCGCTGAAGGTGTCGACTTCGCCGGTGGAGCGGTCCAGTACGTAGGCGCCCAGGCAGCGCTGACCGTCCATGCCGAGTTTCTGCTCGGTGATCAGGTCGACGGCGACCCGTTGCGACAGCAGTTCGATGTTCGGCCGCTGCCGGGCCTGTTCCAGCAGGGCGTTGAAGATCGCGGCGCCGGTGGCGTCGGCGGCGTGGATGATCCGCCGGTGGCTGTGGCCCCCCTCGCGGGTCAGGTGGAATTCGAAACCGCCGTCCTCGCGGCCCGGCTCATGGTCGCGGGTGAAGGGCACGCCCTGCTCGATCAGCCACTGGATGGCCTCACGGCTATGCTCGACGGTGAATTTCACCGCGTCCTCGCGGCACAGGCCGGCGCCGGCAACCAGGGTGTCCTCGACGTGGGACTCCACGGTATCGGTGTCATCCAGCACGGCGGCGACACCGCCCTGGGCCCAGAAGGTGGAGCCCTGGGAGAGTTCGCCCTTGCTCAGCACGGCGATCCTCAGGTGCGAAGGCAGCGTCAAAGCCAGCGTCAGGCCGGCGGCCCCGCTGCCGATCACTAGGACATCGTGCTGGAAATGCTGACTCATACCCGGCTCCACAAAATGGCGCCCTAGTATATAGAAGGGGGCCACGGCACAATACTGGCGAACCGATGACACCGAAGGCGCGTGAGGTGGGGCGGCAGTCGCAGGGCGGGAAGCTTTCTTCCCCGCTCAAGCCGGTCCGGCAGGCGCCAGGGGTTGCGTCGAAGTCATTGAACGATCACGGCAAATCACCGGAACTTTTTCAGGCGTTCCGGTTCGAACTCGGAATACCCAATCAACTTTGCGCGCAGATTGACATTGCGCGGAAGGGGAGCGGGTGTTCCGCCCGGTACAGTTGAATTTGACGGGCTTCGGACGCATGTCGGGGTCCGATTGCCGCAAATGTGAAAAAACTGTGCGGCGCATGCTTGGAGGGGAGAACTTTTGCAAAAGACCCGAGTCTATCTTGGCAGGACGATTTACCAGGGTGCTCGAAGCTCCTCCAGGTTTTCAGAGGAGCATTCATGCTAACCCAGGAACAGGATCAGCAACTGGTTGAGCGGGTACAGCGCGGAGACAAACGGGCTTTCGACCTGCTGGTGCTGAAGTACCAGCACAAGATTCTGGGGCTCATCGTGCGATTCGTGCACGACGCCCAGGAAGCCCAGGACGTTGCACAGGAAGCATTCATCAAGGCGTATCGCGCCTTGGGCAACTTCCGGGGTGACAGTGCCTTTTATACCTGGCTGTACCGTATCGCCATCAACACCGCGAAGAACCATCTGGTTGCGCGCGGTCGGCGGCCGCCGGACAGCGATGTCACGGCAGAGGACGCGGAGTTCTTCGACGGCGATCACGCCCTGAAGGACATCGAGTCGCCGGAAAGAGCCATGCTGCGGGATGAGATCGAGGAAACCGTCCATCGCACCATCCAGCAGCTGCCCGATGATTTGCGCACGGCTTTGACCCTGCGCGAGTTCGAAGGCCTGAGTTACGAAGATATCGCCACCGTGATGCAGTGTCCGGTGGGGACCGTCCGCTCACGGATCTTCCGTGCGCGGGAAGCGATCGACAAAGCTTTGCAGCCTTTGTTGCATGATGAAGTCTGATACAGCGGCAGAAGCCAAGAGAGGTACCGCTATGAGTCGTGAAGCCCTGCAGGAATCGCTGTCCGCGGTAATGGATAACGAAGCGGATGAGCTTGAGCTGCGGCGTGTGCTTGCAGCCTGCGGCGAGGACGCCGAATTGCGGGCCACCTGGTCCCGTTACCAACTGGCCCGAGCAGTGATGCACCGCGAGCCGGCCATGCCCAAGCTGGACATTGCCGCCGCCGTGTCCGCCGCGCTGGCTGATGAAGCCGCACCGGCGCCGCGCAGCCGCAATCCGTGGCGCAACGTCGGTCGCCTGGCTGTCGCCGCCTCGGTGACCCTGGCCGTGCTGGCTGGTGTGCGGATGTACCATCAGGATGACAGTGTCGCCAACGGCCTTGCCCAGCAAGGCGCCACTCCGCAGATCGCCCTGCCGCAAGTGCAAGGCCCGGCGGTACTGGCAGGCTACACTCAGGACGAGGCGCCGCAGGTGATCACCAATGCCCAGGGCGGGCAGACCACCTGGCACGAGCAGCGTCTTCCGGGTTACCTGCGTCAGCACGCGCAGCAGTCCGCTGTCAGCGGCACCGACAGCGCCCTGCCTTACGCACGCGCCGCGAGCCTGGAAAGCCGCTGATTTGCGACCTTAAGGAGCGACATGCGCGCGACTACAGCACTGTTGTTCTTCCTCGGCGGTCTGCTGGCATTGCCAGTCCAGGCCGCCGATGCGTTGGACTGGATCAAGCGCCTCTCCGAGGCTGATCAGCAACAGAACTTCCAGGGCACCTTCATCTACGAGCGCAGCGGAGCCTTCACTACCCACGATGTCTGGCATCGTGTGGAGAGTGACGGCTCGGTGCGCGAGCATCTGGTCCAGGTCGATGGACCGCGCCAGGAAGTGGTGCGCGTCGATGGCGCCACCCAGTGCGTAGGTGGAGGCATGTCGGGACAGGTGTCGACCGGTGAGATGTGGCCGGCACGCAAGCTCAACCCTGCCGATCTGTCTACCTACTATGACGTTCGCGTCGCCGGCGAATCGCGCATTGCCGACCGCCCGGCGGTGGTGCTGGCGGTGATCCCGCGTGACCAGCATCGCTACGGCTTCGAGCTGCACGTGGACAAGGAAACCGGCCTGCCGCTCAAGTCCCTGCTGCTCAACGACAAGGGCCAGATCATCGAGCGCCTGCAGTTCACCCGCATCGACATGGCAGCGCCGGATGACGGCGAGCTGCAAGCGAGCGCGGCCTGCAAGCCGGTGAAGGAAGCCAAGGTTGCCGAAGTGAAGACCAACTGGCATTCGGAGTGGGTGCCGCCGGGCTTTACCCTGAGCAGCACGCTGCAGGAGCGCAGCCCGGTCTCCAATGACCAGGTCCTGTGTCTCGCCTATGGCGACGGGCTGGCACGTTTCTCGGTGTTCCTCGAGCCGCTGCATGGCGCCAAGGTCGATGATGCCCGCACTCAGCTGGGCCCGACCACCGTGGTGTCGAGGCGGTTCGCCAGTGAAGATGGCGGCACCATGGTGACCGTGGTCGGCGAGATACCCAGTGGTACGGCCGAGCGCGTGGCGTTGTCCATGCGGCCAACGGGAGCCCAGCCACAGTGATCCATGAGCGGGGGAGGGTGATTGCGGTCGAGTCTGGAACTGTCCAGGTCGAAACGCTGCGCCGCTCCATCTGCTCGGGATGTTCGGTCAACGCCGGTTGCGGTCAGGGTCTCCTGGAGCGACTGGGTGTTTCCCAGGGACGCAGCCGAGTGCGAGCGCTCATCTCGCCGAACCTGGCTTCATCGAGTCTTAAGCCTGGCGATGAAATCCTGCTGGGCGTGGATGAAGACCTTCTGCTGAAAAGCGCCCTGCTTTTCTATCTTTCCCCGCTGATCGGGCTTTTCGCGCTGGCGCTAGTGGCGTCGCACCTCGATCTGGGGGAACCTCTCATCATCGTGGCCGGGCTGGCGGGTTTCCTGCTGTCCTGGCTGCTGGTGCGTCGCTACGCGCGACGCCATACGGATGATCCGGCGATGCAACCGGTTGTGCTGCGTGCGCTGGTCGGTGGGCCGCCCGGCCCTGTTTAGTGATCTTCCCAATCAACATCACGGGAGCTGTAGTCAATGCAAACCCTGAAACGCAGCATGGCTGCGCTGGTCGCCCTGCTGGCCCTGAGCCTGTCGGTTACCGCGCGGGCTGAACTACCGGATTTCACTCCGCTGGTCGAGAAGGCCTCGCCGGCGGTGGTCAACATCAGTACCACCCAGAAACTTCCCGACCGCTCCAATGCGCAGATGGGCATTCCGGACCTCGACGGCCTGCCGCCGGGCCTGCGCGAATTCTTCGAGCGCAGCATTCCCCGCGGCCAAGGCGGTCAGGGCCAGGCGCCTCGTGGCCAGCAGCGCGAAGCCCAGTCCCTGGGCTCGGGCTTCATCATTTCCGATGATGGCTACATCCTCACCAACAACCACGTGGTGGCCGACGCCGACGAGATCCTCGTGCGCCTGTCCGACCGCAGCGAGCACAAGGCCAAACTGGTCGGTGCCGATCCGCGCAGCGACGTGGCCGTGCTGAAGATCGACGCCAAGGGCCTGCCGACGCTCAAGCTGGGCGATTCCGACAAGCTGAAGGTCGGTGAGTGGGTGCTGGCCATCGGTTCGCCGTTCGGCTTCGACCACTCGGTGACTGCCGGTATCGTCAGTGCCAAGGGCCGCAGCCTGCCGAACGAGAACTACGTGCCGTTCATCCAGACCGACGTGGCGATCAACCCGGGCAACTCCGGCGGTCCGCTGCTGAACCTGCAGGGCGAGGTGGTGGGTATCAACTCGCAGATCTTCACCCGTTCCGGTGGCTTCATGGGGCTTTCGTTCGCGATCCCGATCGATGTGGCGCTGAACGTCGCCGATCAGCTCAAGGCCGGTGGCAAGGTCAACCGTGGCTGGCTGGGCGTGGTGATCCAGGAAGTGAACAAGGATTTGGCTGAATCCTTCGGTCTCGACAAGCCGGCCGGCGCACTGGTTGCCCAGTTGGTGGAAGACGGTCCGGCAGCCAAGGGCGGCCTGCAGGTGGGTGACGTGATCCTGAGCCTGAACGGCCAGACCATCAACGAGTCCGCCGACCTGCCGCACCTGGTGGGCAACATGAAACCGGGCGACAAGGCGGCTCTGGAAGTCATCCGTGACAACAAGCGTCAGACCCTGAACATGACCATCGGCAGCCTGCCGGACGACGACGATGCGATCGCCGCCGTCGAGGGCAAGGGCGCCGAGCGCAGCAGCAACCGCATGGGCGTGACCGTGGCGGAGCTGACTGCCGAACAGCGCAAGTCCCTGGATATCAAGGGCGGCGTGGTCATCAAGGAAGTGCAGGGCGGCCCGGCGGCCATGATCGGCCTGCGTCCGGGCGACGTCATCACCCACCTGAACAATCAGGCGGTGGATTCTTCCAAGACCTTCGCCGAGATCGCCAAGGCACTGCCGAAGGATCGTTCGATTTCCATGCGCGTGCTGCGTCAGGGGCGTGCGAGCTTCATCACCTTCAAGCTGACCGAATAAGGTCGACGCACCAGAAAAGGGCGACTTCGGTCGCCCTTTTTCATGCCTGACCGTCCGGCGCGGCGTGACGCATCAGGCTGTAGTCAGGTAAACTCCCCCGCTATTTTTCGGCGGACCGCCGCCTTCAGCCTTCCGAGTGTGTTCGCCGTGAGTGACCTGAGTCATATCCGCAATTTCTCCATCATCGCCCACATCGACCATGGCAAGTCGACGCTGGCAGACCGCTTCATCCAGATGTGCGGCGGCCTGTCCGACCGCGAGATGGAGGCCCAGGTACTGGACTCCATGGACCTGGAGCGTGAGCGCGGCATCACCATCAAGGCGCACAGCGTCACCCTTCACTACAAGGCGAAGGACGGCAAGACCTACCAGCTGAACTTCATCGACACCCCCGGCCACGTTGACTTCACCTATGAAGTCAGCCGTTCGCTGGCCGCGTGCGAAGGCGCGCTGCTGGTAGTGGATGCCGGCCAGGGCGTGGAAGCGCAGTCGGTCGCCAACTGCTACACCGCCATCGAGCAGGGCCTGGAAGTCATGCCGGTCCTGAACAAGATGGACCTGCCGCAGGCCGATCCGGACCGCGTGAAGGACGAGATCGAAAGCATCATCGGCATCGACGCCACTGACGCCGTGGCCTGCTCGGCCAAGAGCGGCATGGGCGTGGAAGACGTGCTGGAGCGCCTGGTCACCGCCATTCCCGCTCCGGAAGGCGAAATCGACGCGCCGCTGCAGGCGCTGATCATCGACTCCTGGTTCGACAACTACCTGGGCGTGGTCTCGCTGGTGCGTGTGAAGCACGGCCGCGTCAAGAAAGGCGACAAGATCCTGGTGAAGTCCACCGGCAAGGTCCATCAGGTGGACAGCGTCGGCGTCTTCACCCCGAAGCACACCGAGACTCCGGACCTCAAGGCCGGTGAAGTGGGCTTCATCATCGCTGGCATCAAGGACATCCTCGGTGCGCCGGTGGGCGATACCCTGACCCTGAACAACACCCCCGATGTGGACGTGCTTCCGGGCTTCAAGCGCATCAAGCCGCAGGTCTACGCCGGCCTGTTCCCGGTCAGCTCCGATGACTTCGAGGACTTCCGCGAAGCGCTGCAGAAGCTGACCCTGAACGACGCCGCGCTGCAGTACGAGCCGGAAAGCTCCGAGGCGCTGGGCTTCGGCTTCCGCATCGGCTTCCTCGGCATGCTGCACATGGAGATCATCCAGGAGCGCCTGGAGCGCGAATACGACCTGGACCTGATCACCACCGCGCCGACCGTGATCTTCGAGATAGTGCAGAAGAACGGCGAGATCCTCTACGTCGACAACCCGTCGAAGCTGCCGGACCTCTCGTCCATCGACGAGATGCGCGAGCCGATCTGCCGCGCGACCATCCTTGTGCCTCAGGAGCACCTGGGCAACGTCATTACCCTGTGCATCGAGAAGCGCGGCGTCCAGCGCGACATGCACTTCCTCAGCGGCCAGGTCCAGGTGATTTACGATCTGCCGATGAACGAAGTGGTGCTGGACTTCTTCGACCGCCTGAAGTCCACCAGCCGTGGCTATGCTTCGCTGGACTACAGCTTCGACCGCTTCGAGCCGGCCAACCTGGTTCGCCTCGATGTGCTGATCAACGGTGAGAAGGTTGACGCCCTCGCCCTGATCGTCCACCGCGACAACGCCCCGTACAAGGGCCGTCAGTTGGTGGAGAAGATGAAGGAATTGATTCCGCGGCAGATGTTCGACGTCGCGATTCAGGCGGCCATCGGTGGGCAGATCATCGCCCGCTCGACGGTCAAGGCGCTCAGGAAGAACGTGCTGGCCAAGTGCTACGGTGGTGACGTGAGCCGTAAGCGCAAGCTGCTGGAGAAGCAGAAGGCCGGTAAGAAAAGGATGAAGCAGGTCGGTAGCGTGGAGATTCCGCAGGAAGCCTTCCTCGCTGTGCTCAAAGTGGACAGTTGAACCCTATGACCCTGAATTTCCCGCTGTTGCTGGTGATTGCCGTTGCGGTATGCGGCGTTCTCGCCCTGGTGGACCTGGTGCTGTTCGCACCGCGCCGCCGGGCGGCCATTTCCGCCTACGAAGGTTCGGTCAGCGACGCTGACCCGGAAGTGCTGGAGAAACTGAACAAGGAGCCGGTGCTCGTCGAGTACGGCAAGTCGTTCTTCCCGGTGCTGTTCATCGTGCTGGTGCTGCGTTCGTTCCTGGTCGAGCCCTTCCAGATCCCGTCGGGTTCGATGAAGCCGACCCTGGAAGTGGGCGATTTCATCCTGGTGAACAAGTTCGCCTACGGCATCCGCCTGCCGGTGCTCGACACCAAGGTGATCCCGGTGGGTGATCCGCAGCGTGGCGATGTCATGGTGTTCCGCTACCCCAGCGACCCGAACATCAACTACATCAAGCGTGTCGTCGGCGTGCCGGGCGACACCATCCGCTACACCAGCGACAAGCGCCTGTTCATCAACGACCAGGCCGTGGCCGAGTCGCTGGTGGGCGAAGAACCGGGGACCCTGGGCAGCGTGACCCTGTACCAGGAGAAGCTGGGTGCGGCGGAGCACATGATCCGCAAGGAAATGACCCGTTTCCGCATCGAACCGGGCAAGCAGTGGAAAGTGCCGGCCGGCCATTACTTCATGATGGGCGACAACCGCGACAACTCCAACGACAGCCGCTACTGGAACGATCCGAAGATTCCGAAGGACCTGCTGGGCATGGTTCCGGACCGCAATATCGTCGGCAAGGCGTTCGCGGTCTGGATGAGCTGGCCGGATCCGAAGATGCGAAATCTGCCGAATTTCTCGCGAGTTGGTGTGATTCACTAAACTGGTGAGACGTTCCAGGCCTGCAGGGCTGGATCGGTGCTGAAAACGGGCGGGGCTGCACGCGGGGAGCGAGGCGGCCCCGCTTCACTTGGACCTGCCGTGGTTGGCGGGCAAATAAGAAAGATACCGACATGAGGTCGATATGACGTACGCACGTTCGCAGAAGGGAATGTCGTTGCTGGGTTGGCTGGTGGTGCTCGCCCTCGTGGCGTTTCTCGCCAGTGCCGCGTTCAAGATCATTCCGCATTACCTGGACTATTACGCCATCGAGAAGGCCATCACCTCGGTGGAAACCGACAAGGCCGCCGAAGTGCGTACCGTTCCGGAGTTCTACTCCTATGTGGACAAGGCACTGATGCTCAACAACATCCGCGACCTCAAGCTGGATGACGCGCTGGACGTGAAACTCGAGAACAACGAGTTCCGCGCCCACCTGAAATACGAAAAACGCGAGCCACTGGTCCAGAACATCGACCTGGTGGTCAAATTTGACAAAGAATTCCGTGTACGAATGCCGTGAGTAACAACAGTCTGGATCGACTCGAGCGCAAGCTTGGCTACACCTTCCGCGACCAGGACCTGATGGTCCTGGCGCTGACCCATCGCAGTTTCGCCGGGCGCAACAACGAGCGCCTGGAGTTCCTCGGTGACGCCATCCTCAACTTCGTCATCGGCGAAGCCCTGTTCACCCACTTTCCCCAGGCCCGCGAAGGCCAGCTGTCGCGCCTGCGCGCGCGATTGGTGAAAGGCGAGACTCTGGCCCTGCTGGCCCGCGGTTTCGAGATTGGGGATTACCTGCGACTGGGCTCGGGTGAGCTGAAGAGCGGCGGTTATCGTCGCGAGTCGATCCTGGCTGACGCCATGGAGGCGCTGATTGGCGCCATCTATCTGGACACCGGCATGGATTCCGCCCGTGAGCGGATCATGGACTGGCTTGGCCCGCAGCTGCGCGAGCTGACCCCGGTGGATACCAACAAGGACCCCAAGACCCGCCTGCAGGAATTCCTGCAGTCCCGCGGGTGCGAACTGCCGCGTTACGACGTGGTGGATATCCAGGGCGAACCGCATTGCCGCACTTTCTTCGTGGAGTGCGAGGTGGCCCTGCTGAACGACAAGACCCACGGTCACGGCGGCAGTCGCCGCATCGCCGAGCAGGTGGCCGCCGCCGCCGCACTGGCAGCCCTGGGCGTGGAGAATGGCCATGAGTGAGCACGAGCAAGACCAGCACGACCCATCCGAGCACGATGAAGCAGGAACCGTTCGTTGCGGTTACGTCGCCATCGTCGGCCGCCCCAACGTCGGCAAGTCGACCCTGCTCAACCACATCCTCGGGCAGAAGCTGGCGATCACCTCGCGCAAGCCGCAGACCACCCGTCACACCTTGCTGGGCATCAAGACCGAGGGTGACGTGCAGGCGGTGTATGTCGACACTCCCGGCCTGCACAAGGACAACGACAAGGCGCTGAACCGCTACATGAACCGTTCGGCCAGCGCCGCGCTGAAGGACGTCGACGTGGTGATCTTCGTCGTCGACCGCAACCGCTGGACCGACGAAGACCAGATGGTCTACGACAAGGTCAAGTACGTGAGCTGCCCGGTCCTGCTGGCGGTGAACAAGGTCGACCGCATGGAAGACAAGGGCGAGCTGCTGCCGCACCTGCAGTGGCTGGCCGAACAACTGCCCAACGCCGAAGTCGTGCCGATTTCCGCCCAGCACGGGCAGAACCTCGACGTGCTCGAAGGTCTGGTGGCCGAGCGCCTGCCGGAGAACGACCACTTCTTCCCGGAAGACCAGATCACCGACCGCAGCAGCCGCTTCCTCGCCGCCGAACTGGTGCGCGAGAAGATCATGCGCCAGCTGGGCGCCGAACTGCCGTACCAGGTTGCCGTGGAGATCGAAGAGTTCAAGCAGGACGGTCCGATCCTGCACATCCACGCGCTGATCCTCGTGGAGCGTGACGGCCAGAAGAAGATCATCATCGGCGACAAGGGCGATCGCATCAAAAGCATCGGCCAGAACGCCCGCAAGGACATGGAAGTGCTGTTCGACTCCAAGGTCATGCTCAACCTCTGGGTGAAAGTGAAAGGCGGCTGGTCCGACGACGAGCGCGCACTGCGTTCGCTGGGCTACGGCGACCTCTGACCTTCAGCGCCCCGCGAGCATTCGCGGGGCGTACCCTTCGGGTGCCTGAGCGCGCCCGCCTCCCGACTCCCACTCCAGGCGCAGCGCCATGAGCCTCGCTTCTACCGCCCAAGCCACCTTCGTCCTGCACAGCCGTCCCTACAAGGAAACCAGCGCGCTGGTGGATTTCTTCACCCCGCAGGGGCGTCTGCGCGCCGTCCTGCGTGGCGCGCGGGGCAAGGCTGGAGCGCTGGCGCGGCCGTTCGTGCCGCTGGAGGGTGAATTCCGCGGACGCAGCGACCTGAAGAACGTCGTGCGCCTGGAGCCTAACGGCATCCCCAACCTGCTCAGTGGCGAAGCGCTGTTCAGCGGCCTGTACCTGAACGAGCTGATGGTCCGCCTGCTGCCCGTGGAAGACCCGCATCCCGCGCTGTTCGAGCACTACCGCGCGACCCTGCCGCTGCTGGCCGCCGGCAGTCCGCTGGAGCCGCTGCTGCGCTCGTTCGAATGGCGGCTGCTGGATGACCTGGGCTATGGTTTTTCCCTGGACACCGATATCGTCGGCCAGGCCGTGGCGCCCGATGGCCTCTACCGCCTGTTGCCCGACGCGGGCCTCGAACCGGTCGGCAGCCTGCAGCCGGGGCTGTTCCATGGTGCCGATCTGCTGGCCATGGCCGAAGCCGACTGGAGCGCCCCTGGCGCCCTGGCGGCGGCCAAGCGCCTGATGCGCCAGGCCCTGGCACCCCATCTTGGCGGCCGACCGCTGGTCAGCCGCGAGCTCTTCATGAATCGCAAGGACAACTCCCGTGACTGAAGCCAACCGTATTCTGCTCGGCGTGAACATCGACCACGTCGCCACCCTGCGCCAGGCCCGCGGCACCCGTTATCCCGACCCGGTGAAAGCCGCGCTGGACGCCGAGGAAGCCGGCGCCGACGGCATCACCGTGCACCTGCGCGAAGATCGCCGGCACATCCAGGATCGCGACGTGCGCGTGCTCGCCGAAGTGCTGCAGACCCGTATGAACTTCGAGATGGGCGTGACCGAGGAGATGATGAAGTTCGCCGAGATCATCCGTCCGGCCCACGTCTGCCTGGTCCCGGAGACCCGCCAGGAACTGACCACCGAGGGTGGCCTGGACGTCGCCGGCCAGGAAGCGCGCATCCGCGAAGCGGTGCAGCGCCTGGCGGCCGCGGGCTGCGAGGTGTCGCTGTTCATCGACCCGGACCAGCGCCAGATCGAGGCTTCGGCTCGGGTTGGCGCTCCTGCCGTTGAGCTGCACACCGGTCGTTACGCCGACGCCCACAACCCGGCCGAAGGCGCCCACGAGCTGGCACGCATCCGCGATGGCGTGGAGTTCGGTCTGTCCCATGGCCTGATCGTCAACGCCGGCCATGGCCTGCATTACCACAACGCCGAGCCGGTAGCGGCCATCGCCGGGATCAACGAACTGAACATCGGCCACGCCATCGTCGCCCATGCGCTGTTCGTGGGCTTCAAGCAGGCGGTTGCCGAGATGAAGGCGCTGATCGTGGCGGCAGCCAACCGCTGATCGCTACCTGATTTGAAACCGTAGGGCGCATAACCCGGAACGGGTTATCCGCCACCACGGCGGATAACGCCTTAGGCGTTATGCGCCCTACGTTCTGATCCGGCCGCGTACAACCGAGAACGGTTGTACGGCCTGCACCTCTGTAGGAGCGGGCCATGCCCGCGACTGCGCCTGCCAGGGCGCAGCACAAATCAGGGCTTGCGCGCTACCAGCGTGGCGCGCATCGGCGCCGGAAGGCCTTCGAGGGTGCGGCTGTGGTCGTCCGGATCGAGGAAGTCCGGCAGCGACTGGTAGCGCATCCACTCGGTGGCGCGCTGTTCTTCCACCGAGGTGCGGCTGAGATCCACGCTGCGTACGTCGGTGAAGCCCGCACGGCGCAGCCACAGTTCCAGCGCTGGCACCGACGGCAGGAACCACACGTTGCGCATCTGCGCGTAGCGGTCCTCGGGCACCAGCACGGTGTTCACGTCGCCTTCCACCACCAGGGTTTCCAGCACCAGCTCGCCGCCACGGCGCAGGCAGTCCTTGAGCGCCAGCAGGTGGTCGATGGGCGAGCGGCGGTGGTAGAGCACGCCCATGGAGAACACTGTGTCGAAGCCTTCCAGTTTCTCGGGCAGGTCTTCCAGGGCGAAGGGCAGGTGCCAGGCCGGCAGGTCCGGCAGGTAATGCTTCATGGCGAGGAACTGGCAGAAGAACAGCCAGTTCGGGTCCACGCCCACCACGCTGCGCGCGCCGGCGCCAAGCATGCGCCACTGGTAGTAGCCGTTGCCGCAGCCAACGTCGAGGACGCGCTTGCCCGCCAGATCGATGTGCGGCGAGACGCGCTCCCATTTCCAATCCGAGCGCCATTCGGTGTCGATGTGCACGCCGAACAGGTTGAACGGCCCCTTGCGCCACGGGATCAGCCCTTGCAGGGCAAGCTTGAGCTGCGCGCGGGTGTCCTCGTCGCAGGCGCCTTCGAGGTTGAAGCGCTCGCGCAGCTCGATGGCAGCGGCTTGCAGCGGCGGCAGGCGGTCCACTGCGGCCAGCCAGCGTTCGAGATCGCCGTGACCATCGTCGACCTTACTGGCCAGTTGCACGGGCAGCGAGGCGGCCCAGGATTCCAGTGGCGTGCCGGCCAGTTCAAGGCGCAGGCGGTCGAGGTCGAAGCGTTCGATCATGGCAGGGCAATCAGGGAAGCGAAGTTGAGGCACTGGAACCACGGCACGACCTTGGAAAAACCGGCGGCCAGCAGGCGCTCGCGATGGGTATCCAGGGTGTCGGGGCGCATGACGTTCTCGATGGCGGTGCGTTTCTGGGCGATTTCCAGTTCGCTGTAGCCATTGGCGCGCTTGAAGTCGATGTGCAGGTCGGTGAGCAGCTCGTGCTCCTGCTCGTCGGCGAAACGCAGTTTTTCCGAGAGGATCAGCGCGCCGCCGGGCAGCAGGGCGCTGTGCAGGCGGGTGAGCAGTTCCAGGCGTTGTTCGGGGGCGATGAACTGCAGGGTGAAGTTCAGCGCGATCAGCGAGCAGGGCTTGAGGTCCAGCTTGAGGATGTCCGCCTCGATCAGTTCGACCGGCAGCAGTTCCTGGTGCATGGCGTCCTGGGCGCGCAGGTATTCGCCGCAGCGCTCGATCATCGGGGCGGAGTTGTCGACGCCGATGACGCGGCAGCCTTCGGTCTTCACGTGGCGACGCAGCGCCTGGGTCACGGCGCCCAGCGAGCAGCCGAGGTCATAGAGCACGCTGTGCGGGGCGGCGAAGCGCGCGCCGAGCACGCCGATGTTCTCGACGATGGTGGGGTAGCCCGGCACCGATCGCTTGATCATGTCCGGGAAGACGCGCACCACATCCTCGTTGAAGGTGAAGTCGGGAACCTGGGTTTGCGGCTGGGCGAAGATGCGGTCGGATTCGCTCACGCTGGATGGGGCCTCGTTACGCTGAACAGGCAACAGGGCGCGGCGCGCCCGATTTGCCGGGGCGCGCATTGTAGCCGAGGCGCGAGGTGCGCCCAACCGTTAGCGGACGAGGGTCACTTGAGCTGGTCGGAGAAGTATTCGCCGGCGCCCTGCAGCGGGCCGAGGGGGTTCTTCTTGTCTTCCATGCGGCGGATGTTCGGCTCGCCGTTGCTGGTCTTGTGCACCACCACGTCGTCGATCAGCACGAACACCGGGCGGAACGACCAGCCCTGCACCTGGCGGCGCTTGCGGAAGTTGAAGATGTCGGCCCAGAAGCTGCCCACGCGCTGGCTGTCGGTCTTGTTGAAGTCGAAGGCGTAGCCGACGCAGCGGTCCTTGGCCTGCAGGCAGGTCACCAGGCCGTCGGGCAGGTAGTCGATGGGGATGTTGGGCTGCACGAAGAGCAGGCGCACGTCGATGAACGAAAGCATCTTGGCGTTGCCCTGGGACAGCGGATCGAAGCCCAGCGCATAGAGCTGCGACTTGGTGGTCTTGCCAGGGTCGACCTGGTTGTAGCGGCTCTGTGCATCCTGGTAATCCAGGAATGGTGACTGCACTTCCGCGCGTTCGCTGGGCAACAGGCTGCCACAGGCCGAGAGTGTCAGGCAGGCTCCCAGCAACAACATCGAGCGAACTACTGCACGCATGGAGCTCCCCTTTTCCCAGTCTCTTATTGATTGATCTATAGCCGATGACAGAGGGCTCTGCCGGACTTTTCTCACGCCTTCACAGGACTAGTCAACGGCGATGCCGTAACCCTGCATCAGGGGTTTCCACTGGTCGTTGCGGCGCAGTTCGCGCAGGCCCTCGTCGAGGTCGGCCAGGCGCTCCTGCACGCCCTCCAGGCGAGGGTTGAGCGCGACGTACATAGGACGTTTATCGGCGAGCTCGCCGGCCGCTTGAATGCGCTCCGAGAGGCCATGGCGCTGCAGGTAGTGCTCGACGATCTGGCTGTCCTCGAGCAGCACCGTGATGCGCCCGAGCAGCAGCTTCTGGATGTTGCGCTCGAGCACCTTCTCGCCGCTGAGCACCTGCACCTGTTCGTGGTTGGCCAGGTGCTCGTCGCGCCAGTCGTCCAGCTCCTTGCCGTAGGAGTAGCCCTGAGCCAGCCCGATGGACTGGCTGCTCAGCGAGGCCGGCCCCTTCCAGGTCCAGGGATTGTCCTGGCGCACGTAGAAACGCATGGTCACCCAGCCGATGGGCTCCTTGCCGATCAGCAGTTCTGCGGACTCTTCGCTGTAGGCGCCGACCACGCCATCGACCAGGCCCTCGCGGGCCATCTGCAGGGCGCGAGGCCAGGGCAGCGGTTCGAAGCGGGGTGGTTGCGGCAGCACCCGGCCGAGGGCTTCGAGCAGGTAACCGGGCTTGTCCGGATCGTCCGGGCAGAGGTAGGGGCACCAGTCGTCGCCGGCCAGGCGCAGGGGTTCGGCGCTGGCCAGCGCCGAACAGAGGAGCAGCAGCGGTGACGCAATTCGCAGCATGTCAGGCCCGGGAAGTGGATTGTCCTTCCGAGTATGGCAGAGCGATATGACGGGATGTGACGGACGCGGCAATACCAAACTGGCCGAGCCAGTAGGTGAGCATGATGGCGTAGGAGGAGCCGTCGAAGGCGGCGACGAAGCGGCTGATGCCGATCATCGAATCGGAGCTGACGAACAGCAGCGCGCCCAGGGCGGCAAACACCCGGCTGGCATTGGTGATGCTGGGTACGCCAAGGCGGGCGATGGCGCGCCAGAGCATGGCGCTGATGGTCAGGCTGTACAGGGCGATGGGCAGCAGCAGCGGGCCCAGGCCGCGACTGTAGAGCAGGGCGAACAGGCCGCCACCCACGCCGCCGGCGACCAGCAGGCCGAGTGGGGCGAAGCGGCGGGTGTCGCCCAGGTAGGCGACCAGGTAGGCGAGGTGTGCCAGCAGGAAGGCGGCGAGGCCGGGAACGAAGGCGTTGATCGGCCATTCCAGCAGGATGTCGCCGAGCATCGACAGCACCAGGCCGATGGCGACCCAGCGGCGATAGCCGTCGGCGGGCGAGGTGAGAATCCATAGCAGCATGGCCAGCACCGGCAGCGGCTTGCACAGCATGCGCAAGGTGGGCAGGTCGAAGGTGACGGCGAACAGGTAGGCGGCACCGCCGATCAGTGCCAAGAGTGCCCAGCGCATGGGGTTCCCTCCCGAGGAAATGAACGCCCACTGTGCCGCAGCGTGTCGCCCGGCCCACAGGCCGAAGGCGCCAGCGCGAGCGGCTTATGGCGCCGGGTGGGCGTTCTGCTGAGCGAGCTTTACTTGACGCTGATCGGGCAGACGAAGGTTTGCGCCGGTGCTACTTCCGCTTCCCATGGTCGGCGGTAGGCCAGTTCCAGCTTGTCCTCGCCGGCGGCGGTCACGCGGAAGCGCCAGGCGGACTCGCCGGCGCTGCCGACCAGGCCTGCGTCTTCCGGGTTGCTGTAGACCTCCGGGCCGAGGGCGCGCAGCAGGCCGTTGGCGGCGTTGCGCAGTTCCCAGCGGAAACCGGTGGTGGGGTTGCTCGGCAGGATCAGCACCAGCTCCTGGCCGGTGTGCAGCTTCAGCGGCTTGCAGTCGCTGGCGTCTTCCAGGGTGACCACGGGTTTGGTCTGCCCGGCGCAGCCGGCGAGCAGGGTCAGGGTGAGGGGCAGCAACGAGCGGTACGACGGCATGACGGCTCCTGGGAGGGGACAGGTTGCGCCGCAGGATAACGCAATCGGCGTTGGAGCGGACGCACACCCACGATGCTTTTGGCTTGGGCGTTCTAGCGCCGCTTCGGCGTGCGCTCGGACTTCTTGTTTCGCCCCCTCGGGCGACCTTCTTTGGCAAACGCCCCAAAGGAGGCAAAGGTCTTGCCCCGGACATCCGGTTTTTCGCTTAGGCGAAAAATACCCTCGTTGAAGCGAAGTTTCAGGGGCTCGCTGCGAAGGGCCGTCCCTGGCCCATCGCAGCTCTCGCGACATCCATGTCGCTCAACCCCTGAAACTCCGCTTCAACGAGGCCTCCTGAACGGGGCAGTCGGAGTGCGCGGATGTTTTTCTGGAAGTCTTCTGTAAAGCCAAAGCCAAAGCCAAAGCCAAAGCCAGCGCGAGAGTCGTTGCTCTTCGTAGGAGCGAGCTTGCTCGCGAACAGACCGTAGGGCGCATAACGCGTCAGCGTTATCCGCCGTTGTGGCATCGGCGGATAACCCGTTCCGGGTTATCCGCCCTACGCAAGCATCGGGCTTCGTGCTTTGCTTTTGAGGTCTTCCAGGGAAATACCCGCACGCTCCGGAGTGCCCCTTTCAGGAGGCCGAAGGTGATCGGAGTTTCAGGGGTTGAGCGACATGGATGTCGCGAGAGCGTTGTCGGGCCAGGGATGGCCCGTCAACGCGGGCCCCTGGAACTCCGAAGAACCGAGGGTACTTTTCGCGAAGCGAAAAGCCGGATGTAGGGGCGAGCCTTTTGGTTACTTTTCGGCGTTTGGAAAAGTGACTCGCCCGAGGGGGCGAAACAAGAAGTCCGTGCGCACGCCGAAGCGGCGCGGAAACTCCCAAGCCCAAGCCCAAGCCCAAGCCCAAGCCCAAGCCCAAGCCCAAGCCCAAGCCCAAGCCCAAGCCCAAGCCCAAGCCCAAGCCCAAGCAAGAGCATCGCGGAGAAGCTCCGCTCCTGCAAAAGCCAAAGCCCAAACCCCGGAGCAAGCCTGTAGGAGCGCCCTATGGGCGCGAATCGCGGGCGTGGCCCGCTCCTACAGGTTGGTTCAGGACATCAGGCCGGGAACAGCACCTTCGCCACATCGCCATAGCGCCGCGCGAAATGCACCGTCAGACCTTCCTTCAGGTACTCCGGCAGCTCTTCGAAATCGCCACGGTTGGGCTCGGGCAGGATCAGCTCGAAGATCTTCTGCCGGCGCGCCGCGATGACCTTCTCGCGCACCCCGCCAATGGGCAGTACCTGGCCGGTGAGGGTCAGCTCCCCGGTCATGGCCACGCCCTTCTTCGGCGCCTGATTGCGCGCCAGGGACAGCAGGGCGCTGGCCATGGTCACGCCGGCGCTGGGGCCGTCCTTGGGCGTAGCGCCCTCGGGAACGTGCAGGTGGACGAAGGCCTGGTCGAAGAAGCTCGACTCGCCGCCGTACTTCTTCAGGTTCGAGCTGATGTAGCTGTAGGCGATCTCCGCCGACTCCTTCATCACGTCGCCCAGTTGCCCGGTGAGCTTGAAGCCGCGGTTCAGCGTGTGGATACGCGTCGCCTCGATGGGCAGGGTCGCGCCGCCCATGCTGGTCCAGGCAAGGCCGGTGATCACGCCGGTGCCGGAGAGCACCTGCTCGGTGCGGAACACCGGCATGCCGAGGTACTCCTCCAGGTCCTTGGCGCCGATCTTCACCACCGAGTCCGGGTCTTCCAGCAGCTTCATCACCGACTTGCGCACCAGCTTGCCGAGCACCTTTTCCAGCTGGCGCACGCCGGCTTCGCGGGCATAGCCCTCGATCACCGCGCGCAGGGCAGCGTCGTTGATCGACAGGCGACTCTTCGGCACACCGGCCTTTTCCAGCTGCTTGGGCCACAGGTGACGCTTGGCGATGGCCAGCTTCTCCTCGGCGATGTAGCCGGACAGGCGGATGACTTCCATGCGGTCCAGCAGCGGGCCGGGGATGGAATCCAGGGTGTTGGCGGTGCAGACGAACAGCACCTTGGACAGGTCCAGGCGCAGGTCCAGGTAGTGGTCGAGGAACTCCACGTTCTGCTCCGGATCCAGCGTCTCCAGCAGCGCCGAGGCAGGGTCGCCCTGGTAGCTGCTGCCGAGCTTGTCGATTTCGTCGAGCATGATCACCGGGTTCATCACCTCGACGTCCTTCAGCGCCTGCACCAGCTTGCCGGGCAGGGCGCCGATGTAGGTGCGGCGGTGGCCCTTGATCTCGGCCTCGTCACGCATGCCGCCGACGCTGAAGCGGTAGAACGGCCGCCCCAGGCTCTCGGCGATGGACTTGCCGATGCTGGTCTTGCCCACGCCGGGCGGGCCCACCAGCAGTACGATGGAGCCGGCGATCTCGCCCTTGAAGGTGCCCACCGCGAGGAACTCGAGGATGCGGTCCTTCACGTCTTCCAGGCCGGAATGGTGCCGGTCGAGGACCTTGCGCGCGTGCTTGAGGTCGAGCTTGTCGACGCCCATCAGGCCCCACGGGACGGAGGTCGCCCAGTCGAGGTAATTGCGCGTGACGGCGTATTCCGGTGAGCCGGTCTCCAGGATCGACAGCTTGTTCAGCTCTTCGTCGATGCGCTTCTTCGCCTGCTCGGGCAGGGTCTTGCCTTCCAGGCGTGCGCGGAACTCGTCGGAGTCGGCGCTCTTGTCGTCCTTGGTGATGCCCAGTTCCTGTTGGATGATCTTCAGCTGTTCCTGCAGGAAGAACTCGCGCTGGCGCTCGCCGATCTTGCGGTTGACCTCGGCGGACAGCTCCTTCTGCAGGCGTGCGACTTCCACTTCCTTGCGCAGCAGCGGCAGTACCTTCTCCATGCGCTTGAGCATCGGCACGGTGTCCAGCACGCCCTGCAACTCGGAGCCGGGCGCGGTGGTCAGCGCGGCGGCGAAGTCGGTCAGCGGTGACGGATCGTTGGGGTTGAAGCGGTTGAGGTAGTTCTTCAGCTCTTCGCTGTACAGCGGGTTGAGCGGCAGCAGTTCCTTGATCGCGTTGATCAGGGCCATGCCGTAGGCCTTCACCTCGTCACTGGGGTCGTTGGGGGTGTGCGGGTACTCCACTTCCACCAGGAAGGGCGGGCGGTGGCGCTTGATCCAGCCGCGGATGCGCACGCGCGACAGGCCCTGGGCGACGAACTGCAGCTTGCCGCCCTCGCGGCTGGCGTGGTGCACGCGCACCAGGGTGCCGTGCTCGGGCAGGCTGTCCGGGTCGAAGTGGCGCGGGTCTTCCGGCGGGTTCTCCATGAAGAACAGCGCCAGGCTGTGGTGCTCGGTCTTGGCGACCAGTTCCAGCGTCTCGGCCCACGGCTCCTCGTTGACGATCACCGGCAGCACCTGCGCCGGGAAGAACGGGCGGTTGTGGATCGGAATGACGTAGACCGTGGTCGGCAGGTTCTGCCCCGGCAACACCAGCCCGGTGTTGCTGACCTCTTCGGCGCTATGGATATCGTGAATCTCGTCGTGGTCGCTCATGAGGCACCTGACTGATTGAACATGACAGTCTAGATGGGGAAACCGGCGCGGGGTTTCAATCCCATTGCTTCGAAGGATGTGTCCGCAGATGTTGCGGCCGATTGTGTGCGAACGAAGCTTACGAGCGGATTAGCGGGCGCGGCCGCAGGAAATCGCTGGGCGGCCGGCCGAACTGGCGGCTGAACATGGCGCTGAAGGCGCTGGGCGTGCTGTAGCCCACTTCCAGCGCCACGCTCAGCACGCTCTCGCCCAGAGCCAGGCGCTCCAGTGCGGCCAGCAGGCGTGCCTGTTGCCGCCATTGGCCGAAGGTCAGCCCGGTTTCGGCGAAGAACCAGCGCTGCACCGTCTTGCTGTCGACATTCAGCCGGGCGGCCCAGTCGGTAAGGCTCGCGCTGTCGCCGGGCTGGGCCTGGATGGCCTGGCACAATGCACGCAGGCGCGGATGGGCGGGCAGCGGCAGGTGCAGCGGCAGCATCGGGTCTTCACGCAGTTCATCGAGCATCAGGCCGAGGACGCGACCGTCGCGGGAGTCCGGGGTGACCTCGCCGCTGATCGACAGCGCCGCCAGGATCAGTTCCCGTAGCAGCGGCGAGACCGCCAGCACGCAGCAGTCCGGCGGCAGGTGCGGGGCGCTGCCCGGTTCCACATAGAGGGTGCGCACCTGCACGTTGCCGACCATGCGCGTCCAGTGCTCCACGCCGCCGGGTATCCACAGGCCGCGGTTGTCCGGCACCACCCACTGTCCGCTGGCGCTGCCCACCACCAGCACGCCGCGCACGGCGTAGAGCAGTTGCGCGCGGTGATGGCTGTGCGCAGGCACCTGATGCCCATCGGGGAAGTCCAGGGCGATGGCTGCCACCGGGCTGGCGGCCCGTTCGTCGCCGTGGTTTTCCAGCGGTTGGGCTGCAATGTCCTTTTTGCGCATGTAGATGCCTGTTTGTCGTTAGACGACCACTTTCCTCCATCGTTAGGCTGCTGAACAGTCCCCATCTGCATCGATGATTCCGCCATGACCGACATGTCCGTTATCGCCGAACAACTGGCCCGAATCGCCCAGTTGCTCGAACAATCCCTGCCTGCGCGCCCCGAGCTGGCGCTGCAGGAGGGCGCCATCGCCCACCTCTGGGAATACCGCCAGGGCCAGCCGCGCCTGACGCCGGTGGTCGAGCCTGCGCTGATCGCCTTCGATGACTTGCGCAACGTCGACCGGCAGAAGGCGCTGATCGAGCAGAACACCCGTCAGTTCGTGTCCGGCCGCCCGGCGAACAACGTACTGCTGACCGGCGCGCGCGGCACCGGCAAGAGTTCGCTGGTGAAGGCCTGCCTGCATGCCTTCCAAGCCGAAGGGTTGCGTCTGATCGAGGTGGACAAGGAGCACCTGGCCGACCTGCCGCAGATCATCGACCTGCTGCGCCATCGCCAGGAGCGCTTCATCCTGTTCTGCGACGACCTGTCCTTCGAGGATGGCGAAACCGGCTACAAGGGCCTGAAGACCGTGCTCGACGGCTCGGTGGCCGGGCAGTCCGGCAACGTGCTGATCTACGCCACGTCCAACCGTCGCCACCTGCTGGCCGAGCGCGCCGAGGACAACCTGTCGTTCCAGCGCAGCGAGAGTGGCGAGTTGCACCCCGGCGAGGCGGTGGAAGAGAAGATCTCGCTCTCCGAGCGTTTCGGCCTGTGGATATCTTTCTATGCCTTCAGCCAGGAGCAGTACCTGGAGGCGGTCGCCCGCTGGCTGGAGTCCCACGGCCTGGGCGGCGTACGGCAGGAGGAGTGGGAGCAGGCGGCGATCCGCTGGGCGACCCATCGCGGGTCGCGGTCCGGTCGGATCGCCGCGCAGTTCGCCCGGGATTACGCCGGGCGTCAGCTCTAGAGCATCAGAACGCGACCTTTACCCCCGCCTGGATGCCACGCCCGCCGGCCGGCACGCTGTCGCGCAGGATAGAGCTGGCGTAGCGCACGGTCTGGTTGGTCAGGTTCTCGCCCTTGACGAAGGCCAGCCAGCGGCTGTCGCCCAGGTCAAAGCGGTATCCGACGCTGGCGCCGAGGGTGGTGTAGCCATCGGTGCGCAGCTCGTTCTCCGGCACGCGGTTCTGGTCGGCGGCGTATTCCACATCGACCCGTGCCTGCCATTGCTGCAGTTCCCACAGCAGCGCGCTGTTCAGGCGCAGCGGGGCGATGCGTGGCAGGGCTTCGCCGGTGTCCTTGTTCTTGGCGCGGGTGTAGTCGCCGGAAAGCTCCAGGTCGAAGCGTCCGTAGGGGCTGTCCAGCAGATGGATGCGATCCTGGGCCTCGATGCCGTAGAAGTCCGCCTTCACGCCGCTATAGAGGTACTCGGGCAGCGCCTCGTCGTCGCCGGCATCCACCAGCGCGCCTTCCTCGTCGCGGTAGCGTCCGCTGGCCAGCAGGCCGATGTAGTTGGAGAAGCGGCTGTAGAACACGCCGACGCTGCCCTTGTGGCGGCCGCTGTCGAAGCGCAGGGCGAGGTCGGTGGAAACGGCCTTTTCCTTGCTGGCGTCGGCGTCGCCCACTTCGAAGGTGCCGGTGGCGGCGTGGGCGCCGTTGGCGTACAGCTCGTAGAAGGTCGGGGCGCGCTCGGTGTAGGCCAGGGTGCCGGCCAGCGACCAGCTCGGCGTCAGTGTGTAGACGGCACCGGTGGACAGGCTGCCGGCGGTGAAGCTGCGCGAGCCGTCGTTCTCGGCGAAGCGCTCGTTGTCCTTGGCGTTGGGCTCGATGCGCGTGTGCTCGACACGGCCGCCCAGGTTCAGCGCCAGGCGTTCGCTGGCCTGCCAGTTCTCCAGGAAGAACAGCGCAGCGCTGTCGGTCTCGGTGTGCGGGACGAAGGCTTCTTCACCCAGCGCGGAGAAGCGGCTGTTGGCGACCTGCGCGCCGATCACGCCGTCCAGCGGGCCGATAGGCTTGTGCCGCGCCTCGATGCGCGCCTCGTAGCCGTCGTTCTTGAAGGTGGTGCCGGTCTCGCCGTCCTCGATTTCCTTGTGCTGGTACTCGGTGTAGGCGGCGTCCAGCTTCACCGAACTGAAGGGGCCGTCGAGGTCGCGGATTTCCGAGGCGAAGGCGTAACGGTCCTGCTGCATCTTCAGGCGCACGTCGTCTTCGGCGGGCGAGCCGTAATTGCTGTCGTAGCCGCTGTAGGACAGGCCGGCATAGCCGTGATCCCAGTGGTAGCTGCCGCCGATGGCGCCGCTGTCCTGGCGGCCGTCGCTGTTGTTCACGCGGTGCTTGGAGTCATCGCCATCGATCTGCCGTTGGCGCGACGAGTGGGCATAGCCGGGGATGCGCAGGTCGTTGAACTCGCGGGAGCCGGCGTCCAGGTGCAGGGCGAAGTGGCCGTCGCCGGCTTCCAGCGCGCCGGCGCTGCTGCGGGTAGTGTCCGAGCCGCCGTAGCGCAGCTCGCCCTGGCCGTGGATGCCGTCCACCGGTTCGCTGGGGATGCGGTTGTCGAAGCTGTTGACCACACCGCCGATGGCGTTGCCGCCATAAAGCAGGGCGGCCGGGCCGCGCACCACTTCGATGCGCTCGACCACATTGGGGTCCTCCGGCACGGCGTGGTCGTAGGACAGCGACGAGGCGTCCAGCGCGCCCACGCCATTGCGCAGGATGCGGATGCGGTCGCCGTCCATGCCGCGAATCACCGGGCGGCTGGCGCCGGGGCCGAACCAGGTGGAGGACACGCCCGGCGTGCCGTTGAGGGTTTCGCCCAGGCTGCCTTTCTGCCGCAGGGTCAGCTCGTCGCCCCGCAGGACGCTGCTGGGCGCAGCGGGGGAGGCATCACCCAACGGGTTGGCGGTGATCACCTGGGGCTCCAGCTCGGTGGGGGCGGCATCGGCCAGCGAGGGTGCGCCGGCGCACAGGGCGAGGCCCAGCGGTGCTAGACGCCAGCGCGGACGGGGAAGGGATGGGGGCATGACGAACTCCTGGTTTTTCTTCTGGCAAAGCGAACCCCTCCCTCGTGGTCAGGGATGCGCCAGGCGGCGGAGGAGGGGCAATGGGAAAGTGTTATTTGTTATAACATAACATATCTATCGGTTAGCAAGATTTTCCGGCTTAGATGCTTTAGTGCTTGCCTATCCCTGGAGTTGCGCCCGGTTGCACCTGTGCGCTGGGCAGGCCCGGTCGAATCCCGTACCATGCTCAAAATTTGATCAGTCCAGCGCCATGTTCGATACCCGCCTCGCCACGCTGTCCGACCAGACCGACCAGCACGCCCATGACCATCACCAGTTGGTGATGTCCCTGAGCGGTCGCGCGGAATTCGAGATCGGTGGCGCCGGCGGCGAGGTCTGCCGGATGCGCGCCTGCCTGGTGCCGGGGGATGTCGATCATGAGTTCGCCGGGCTCGGCGACAACCGGATGCTGATCCTCGATCTGAACGAGGCCGGCACCGGCGAGCAGGATCGTGAGCTGCTGGCGCGGTTGTTCGAGGTGCCGCGCTATCCGACCCTGGATGCGGATTTCCAGCACCTGCTCAGCTACGCCGGCGCGGAGATCGCCCGCTACGGCGATGACCCGCTGCTCGCCCGCGCCCTCGGTGGCGTGCTGCTGCGCGCGCTGCACCTGCGCCTGTTCGGCGAAGACCGTGCGCCGCGCAGCGGACCGCTGGACCTGGAGCGGCTGGACGGCTACATCGCCGATCACCTGTCCCGGCGCATCACCGTGGCCGAGTTGGCGCAGGTTGCGTGCCTGAGTCCCAGTCACTTCCATGCGCAGTTCAAGGATCGCGTCGGCCTCACGCCGCACCAGTACCTGCTGCGCCAGCGCCTTGATCGTGCTGCGCGCCTGCTGCGGGAAACCGACCTGCCGCTGGTCGGCGTGGCCGGCGAATGCGGCTTCTCCAGCCAGAGCGCGCTGACCACCGCGATGCGCCGATACCTCGGCTTGACCCCGGGCAGCCTGCGCCGTAGTTGAATCCGCTAGCCTGCGCGCCCTGGATTGCTGATCGAACGGTCAGCTGCCGCCCCTTGGGTGCCGGAGTCTTTTGCAAGAACTCCAGAGCTTTCGGCAAGAAATTCGCTGGGTGCAACCCATAGAGTCCGCCCACCGCGTTGCTGGTGCTCCAAGGTGCAACCCGGTCAAGCCAAGAACAACAGCCAGCTCGATACGCGGGAGGGGCAGCATGCCCATCACCGGTTTTGTCTTTGCCTGTAGCGCGCCTGCACCTGGCCGCGCCACTCCCTCCACGGCCCGGCCCGCAGCGCCCGCCCGTGGTCTTGCGCCGTCCGCCCTCGGACCAGTGGCGCCATTCGCTCCGATGCTTTCTGTACAATCCGCGCCCTCGCGCGCCGGCCACCCCCTGCCGCACCTCCATGCGCGCGTGAACCCAGTTTCGAATCGCTCCGGCAAGCAGTGCTGCCCGTCCATGGGGCGGCGCGCCAGGTATTGCCGTAGTGCGGGCGCCCGTTCAGGCGCCTGATGGATCACCGGGCCCAGCCCGGGAAACGGCCCGCACCTCGCTAACCGGCGAAGGCGGGACGGAGGTCGCCGTGGTGAGACGGTGGCTGCAGGAAGACGCCAGCAAGGACGAGGGCGTGCCTGCGTCGGGATGCGTAGCGGTTCGGTGCCTGTTTGGCATCACGCGCAACCCGGTTTGCCTGTGAGCAAGCGCTAACCGGTCGGCGTCAACCACGCCGGCTGCCAGTCAAGGGCCCGCGATACCCCGCGAGCCCGGATAAAAACAAGCTGTAGGGGAGTCCCCATGAGCGTCAACACGCCAACACTGATCACCTTCGTGATCTACATCGCAGCCATGGTTCTGATCGGCCTGGCCGCCTATCGTTCGACCAACAACTTCTCCGATTACATCCTCGGTGGCCGCAGCCTCGGCAGCTTCGTCACCGCGCTGTCGGCCGGTGCCTCGGACATGAGCGGCTGGCTGCTGATGGGCCTGCCGGGCGCCATCTACCTGTCGGGCATCTCGGAAAGCTGGATCGCCATCGGCCTGATCTGCGGCGCCTACCTGAACTGGCTGTTCGTCGCCGGCCGCCTGCGCGTGCACACCGAGCACAACGGCAACGCCCTGACCCTGCCGGACTACTTCAGCACCCGCTTCGAGGACAACAGCCGCCTGCTGCGTGTCATCTCCGCGCTGGTGATCCTGGTGTTCTTCACCATCTACTGCGCCTCCGGCATCGTCGCCGGCGCCCGCCTGTTCGAAAGCACCTTCGGCATGTCCTACGAGACTGCGCTGTGGGCCGGTGCTGCCGCGACCATCGCCTACACCTTCGTCGGTGGCTTCCTGGCGGTGAGCTGGACTGACACCGTGCAGGCCTCGCTGATGATCTTCGCGCTGATCCTCACCCCGATCATCGTGCTGTTCGCCACTGGTGGCGTGGAGCCGACCTTCGCGGCCATCGAGCTGAAGGACGCGGCCAACTTCGACATGTTCAAGGGCGCTTCCTTCGTCGGAGTGCTGTCGCTGATGGCCTGGGGCCTGGGCTACTTCGGCCAGCCGCACATCCTGGCGCGCTTCATGGCCGCCGATTCGGTGAAGTCGATCCCGGCTGCCCGCCGCATCTCCATGACCTGGATGATCCTCTGCCTGGGCGGCGCCGTGGCCGTCGGCTTCTTCGGCATCGCCTACTTCCAGGCGCACCCGGAGCAGGCTGGCGCCGTGGGCGAGAACCACGAGCGCATCTTCATCGAACTGGCGAAGATCCTCTTCAACCCGTGGATCGCCGGCATCCTGCTGTCCGCCATCCTCGCCGCGGTGATGAGCACCCTGAGCTGCCAGCTGCTGGTGTGCTCCTCGGCGCTGACCGAGGACTTCTACAAGGCCTTCCTGCGCAAGAACGCCAGCCAGCTGGAGCTGGTGTGGGTCGGTCGCGCCATGGTGCTGCTGGTCGCGCTGGTCTCCATCGCCCTGGCCGCCAATCCGGATAACCGTGTCCTGGGCCTGGTGTCCTACGCCTGGGCCGGCTTCGGCGCCGCGTTCGGTCCGCTGGTACTGTTCTCCGTGCTGTGGAAAGGCATGACCCGCAATGGTGCGCTGGCCGGCATCATCGTCGGTGCGGTCACCGTGATCGTCTGGAAGCAGTTCGGCTGGCTCGGCCTGTACGAGATCATTCCGGGCTTCATCCTCTCCAGCGTTTCCATCGTGGTCTTCAGCCTGATCGGTTCTGCACCGTCCAAGGCGATGATCCAGCGTTTCGAGGACGCCGAGGCGGAATACGCCGAAGCGACCCAGCCGGCCGGTACTCCGCTGACCAGCCGCTGATCCTGCGCTGAATGAAAAAGGTCGCGCTCCCGGAAGGGGCGCGGCCTTTTTTGTGGCTCTTTTGTCGGCGCGAGCTGCGGATCTCCCTGTAGGAGCGCGCCATGCGCGCGATCGCGGGCATGGCCCGCTCCTACAGGGAGCACCGATGTTTCAGTGCGAAGCGTGCCCGCTGCTCATCGCTGCTGCATAGCGCCAGCAGGCGAACAGGCACAGCAGCAGGCCGGCCACCGCCAGCGCGCCGCCGGTGTAGCCGATCCATTCCAGCCCCATGCCCACCGCCACGCGGCTGCCCAGCAGCGCGCCGCCGCCGATGCCGACGTTGTACAGGCCGGAGAACATCGCCATGGCCACGTCGGTGGCGTCATGGGCGAGCTGCAGTACCTTCGCCTGCAGCGCCAGGCCGAAGCAGAGGATCGCCGCGCCCCAGAACAGGCTCAGGCCCAGCAGCGCCGTGGGCGAATGGGCCAGCGGCATCAGCAGCAGGAGCGAGCCGCCGAGCACGGCGATGGCCATGCACGGGAAGGCGCGTGGGAAACGCTCGCTGTAGCGGCTGAAGAGGATCGAGCCGAACATCCCGGCGCCGCCGAACAGCAGCAGGAGCAGGGTGGTCTTGTGGCTGTCCAGCGCGGCGACTTCGCGGGCGAACGGCTCGATGTAGCTGTAGGCGGTGAACTGCGCGGTGATCACCAGCACGGTGAGCACGTACATCGACACCAGCGCCGGGCGGCGCAACAGCAGCGGCAGGCTGCGCAGCGAGCCGGAGTTCTGGCTCGGCAGCAGCGGCAGCGCGCGGGCCAGCCAGAGCACCACCACTACCGAGACACCAGCAATCGCCAGGAAGGTGGTGCGCCAGCCCATCGCTTCGCCCAGTACGCGGCCCAGCGGGATGCCCAGCACCATCGCCAGGATGGTCCCGGTGGCCAGCAGGCCGAGGGCTTTCGCCTGTTGGCCCGGCGGCGCCACGCGCACCGCGAGCGACGCGGTGATCGACCAGAACACCGCATGGGCGAAGGCGATGCCGAAGCGGCTGATCATCAGCACCGTGAAGTTCCAGGCGAAGCCGGAGAGCACGTGGCTGACGATGAACAGGCAGAAGATCACCACCAGCAGGCGCCGGCGTTCCATGTTGCGGGTCAGCTGCATCAGCGGCAGCGAGGCCAGCGACACGACCCAGGCGTAGAGCGTGAGCATCAGCCCGGTCTGTTCCGGACGCATGTCGAAGCTCGCGCCGATGTCGCTGAGCAGGCCCACCGGGACGAACTCGGTGGTGTTGAAGATGAAGGCGGCGATGGCCAGGGCGATGACGTTCAGCCAACTGCCGGAGCGGGTTTCTTGCGCGGTGGTCATGGGAATCCTGAGGTGAAGTGGGGCTCAGGCCGTGCCTTGGGATCACGCGCGGAGCGTGTCGCGGGCAAAGAAGAATTGTTGTTGCGGCAGGCGTGATTCTACCCACGGGTTGCCCATCGCGCACGGCGAATGCCGCCCTGCGCGGGCGCAGCGGCAGGCTCAGGCGGCGTTGTCGATCAGCGGGTCGGCGGCATGCGCGGCTTCCTCGGCCAGCCAGTCGAGGAACGCCCGCACCGGCGGGTGGCGCTCGCGGCCCGGCACGCAGAGCGCGGTGTAGCGGGCGCCGGGCACGTTGATGTCGGGGCGGTAGGGCACCAGCAGGCCTTTCTCCACGCTCTCGGACACCAGCAACGAACTGGCCAGTACCAGTCCCTGGCCGGCGATGGCCGCCTGCAGGGCATAGAACTCCTCGTCGTACTCGCGCTGCACCGCCTGGGCCAGCAGGCATTCTTCGCCGGCCACCTGGCACCAGGCCTTCCAGCCGCGCTCGTAAAGCTCGGAGTTGTGCCAGCGCACGCTGATCATCTCCGGTACTTCCACGTCGGCCGTGGCCACCAGCGCCGGCGCGCCATACACGGCGAAGCGCTCGGCCAGCAGGAACTGGTTGTGCATGCGCGGGTAGTCGCCGAAGCCGTAGCGGATCGCCAGGTCGACGCTGGCGTCCTGCTGCAGGTCGAGCAGTTCGCACTGGCTGTCCAGGCGCAGGCGGATGTGTGGGTAGCGTGCGTAGAAGCGGCCCAGGCGCGGCACCAGCCACAGTGCGGCGAAGGCGGGCGTGGTGGAGAGCGTCAGGCTGCTGGCGCTGCGCTGCGGGCGCAGACTGTCCACCGATTGCGAAACTTCCAGCAGCGCGCCATGCAGGCTGCGGAACAGCCGCTCACCGGCTTCGGTCAGGCGCACCTGGCGTGGCAGGCGCTCGAACAACGGCAGGCCCAGCCATTCCTCCAGCGCGCGCACCTGGTGGGATACCGCTGTGGGCGTCACCGCCAGCTCCTGGGCGGCGGCCTTGAAGCTCAGCTGGCGCGCGGCGGATTCGAAGGTGCGCAGGGCGGGAAGCGGCAGGTTGGCGAACATGGTGCGCTCCATGGATGAGCTGGATTCATCTGGAAGGAAATCCCCTCAGTTGTCCGGCTATACGGCTGGAAATAGCTTAGGCGGCAACAGGAGGCCAATCAGGACCTCCGCAGTGTACACCTTCAGCAAGGAACGACAGATGAACAGGATTCTCGCCATCCACGCCAGCCCCCGCGCCGACCGCTCGCATTCCCGCCGCCTGGCCGAGGGCTTTCTTTCGGCGCTGCCGCATGTGCAACTCACCCGCCGCGAGGTGGGCCGCGCCGACTTGCCCCACGTCAGCGAGGGCTTCATCGCCGCCGCCTTCCACCCTGAACCGGACAATCGCCCGGCCGAGCTGCAGGCCGAGCTGGCGCTGAGCGAGGAGCTGGTGGACGAGCTGCTCGGCCACGACCTGCTGGTGATCTCCACGCCGATGTACAACTTCAGCGTGCCCAGCGGGCTGAAGGCCTGGGTCGACCAGATCGTCCGCATCGGCCGCACCTTCGACCTGCACCTGAAGGACGGCGAGGCGGAATACGAGCCGCTGCTCAAGGGGCGCAAGGCGCTGATCGTCACCAGCCGCGGCGGCGCCGGCATGGGGCCTGGCGGCGAGCTCGAGTGGATGAACCACGCCGATACCTGGCTGCGCGTGGCCCTGGGTTTCCTCGGTATCGAGGACGTGCAGGTGATCGCCGCGGAGGGCGAGGAGGGCAATCCTGAAGCCTTCCGCGCTTTCTATCAACAGGCCGAGAAGGCCCTGGCCGACCTCGCCGAGAGCGAGTGGGCGCGTGTGTGATGGCCTGGGCAATGCTGATGGTGGCGGCGGTGTTCGAGGTGATGTTCGCGGTGTCGATGAAATACGCCGAGGGCTTCACCCGCCCGCTGCCGACCGTGGTGACGGTGGTCGCGGTGATCGGCGGGATCTTCTTCCTCACCCTGGCGATGCGCCACTTGCCGGTGAGCATCGCCTACCCGGTGTGGACGGCCATCGGCACGCTGGGCACGGTGTTCTTCGGCTTCCTGTTGCTGGGCGAAGCGCTGACCCTGACCAAGCTGGCGTCGGTCGCCCTGATCGTGGCTGGCGTGGCCGGGTTGCGGGCCTGATCGCCTGTGGCTGATTCTTGGTGGTAAGGTGCCGCGCATTCTCCACGACGGCACCGAACATGAACGACAAACCGAAGAACCCGCTGCATGGCGTGACCCTGGAAGCCATCCTCAACCAGCTGGTGGCGCAGTACGGCTGGGAAGGGCTGGCCAAGCGCATCGACGTGCGCTGCTTCAAGAACGACCCGAGCATCAAGTCCAGCCTGACCTTCCTGCGCCGCACGCCGTGGGCGCGGGAGCAGGTCGAGGCGCTGTACGTGAAGAGCGTGCAGGGCAAGTAACCTGGCGGCTCTGCGTATCGCAGGGCTACCTCCAACTCACCCGCAGGTTATCCAGCCGCTCCTGGCACCCGGTGCTGATCCCCGGCTCCAGGTAGCTGGTCAGCAGCGGCGCCATGCCCTTGAGCACCTGCACCGGCAACGCCGAGGTGAACTTGAAGCCATCCGACTCGCTGCCGGCCACATAGGCGGTGAGCGTACCGAAGTGGCGCGGGCCGATATAGAAGACGAAGGTCGCCGTGCGGTTCATCGCCTTGGAACTCTTCACCCAGCCGCTGCGAGTGACGCTCTCGATGCGGTTGTCGCCGGTGCCGGTCTTGCCACCCATCACCAGGGCATTGCCATCAGCCAGCTTGAAGGTACCGGACAGACGCCGGGCAGTGCCCGCATCCACCACCTGCGATAGCGCGGTGCGCAACGCCTGGGCGACCTCTGAACGCATCACCTGGCGGCCGTTGCCGGATTCCGGGCCGAGGGTGACTTCATAGGGCGTGGCGGCGGCGAAGTGCAGGCTGTCGATGCGCAGGGTCGGCAGGCGCACGCCGTCGTTGAGGATGATCCCCATCAGCTCCGCCAGCGCCGCCGGGCGGTCGCCCGAACTGCCCAGCGCGGTGGCCAGCGACGGTACCAGGTGGTCGAACGGGTAGCCCAGGCGCTTCCACTGCTCATGCAGGTCGAGGAAGGCTTCGACCTCCAGCATGATGCGGATGCGCTTGTCGCGGGCGTACTTGTGCCGCGACTTGAACAGCCAGCCATAGACTTCCTTGCGCTCGGCGCCGCTGGCGGCGACAGCGTCGGCGAAGGTCGCCGCCGGTTGGCGCTGCAGGTAGCCCAGCAGCCACAGTTCCAGCGGGTGCACGCGGGCGACATAGCCCTGGTCGTTGAGGTTGAACGCGCCCGGACCGTAGCGCGTGTAGAGATCCTCGATGCGTTTGTCGGTGAGCTTGTCGCCGGCGTACTTGCCCTGCTTCAGGCGGTCCTGCAGGAAAGCGGCGAAGGTCGGCACATCCGCCTGCGGCTGCAGATAGCGGTGGATTGCCGCCAGCCGCACCGGCCAGGCGCGCAGGCCGTCGAGGAAGGTGCTCAGGCGCTCGTCGTTGTCCTTGCCCTTGTACTTCTGCCAGAAACGCAGCAGGTAGACCTGGCTTTCCTTGTCGACGAAGCGGTCGAGGTAGTCCTGCCGGCGCGGGTCCTTGTCGTCGGCCAGCACGGCGACCTTGCTGCCCTCGTTGGCATAGATGTCATGGCGCACCAGGTCGCGCAGCAGGCGCACGAAAGGCAGGTTGATCGACTCGCGCAGGGCATCCTGGATGGTCGGGATGCGGCCGTTGTCTTCCTTGCGGAAGTTGCTGAAGGTGTGCACGCCGCCGCCGGTGAAGAAGCTTTCATAGGGGCTGGCGGAATATTTTCGTTGCAGCGCGGCGGCGAGCATGTCCGGCAGGTCGCGATCCTTGGCGGCGATCAGGTAGTCGATGGACCAGCGGGTGAGGAAGTCCAGCGGCTCCACCGGCACCTTCCTCAGCTCCGCCACGCTCATCGGCGCGTACAGCTGGTGCAGGTCGGCGATGGTTTCCAGGTAGGTGGAGAGCACGCGCAGCTTGGCGGTGGAGCCCAGCTCCAGCTTGCTGCCTTCGTTGATGTCGAAGGGTTGCTCGGTGCTGTCGGTCTGCACGCGCACGCGGTTGCCGCTGGGAGTGCGCTCGAACAGGGTGAAGCTGTAGCGCACGTCTTTGGTCTTGTCCTTGGACAGCAGGTGCTCGCCGAACAGGCCGATCTGCTCGGCGAATTCCGGGTTGGACAGATGCCGCAGGTAACCGGTGACCTG
The DNA here is from genome assembly GCF_040017195.2 of Pseudomonas sp. LABIM340. Taxonomy (NCBI): domain Bacteria; kingdom Pseudomonadati; phylum Pseudomonadota; class Gammaproteobacteria; order Pseudomonadales; family Pseudomonadaceae; genus Pseudomonas; species Pseudomonas sp. LABIM340. The sequence goes on from NZ_CM200227.1 coordinate 1,443,117, forward strand.
CTCCTGCAACTCATGCTGCAGGGTGGTGGTGAAGCTCATGTCGAAGCGGTCGAGGTCGTACAGCGGCACGTCGAGCATGCCGGCCAGGCGGGTGCGGGCCAGACCGATGCCCTTGTTGTTCTCCAGCGGGGTGAAGCTCGGCTCGCTGCGCGGATCGCGGAACGTAAGCTTCTGCTTGAGCGCGGCGTCGCGCAGTTCGGGAGCGATCACATTGTTCTGCGCGAGCACGCGCAGATAGCTGTCGGTCAGCACGGCGAGCTGTTCGCGGCCGCGCGCCAGGTACCAGGACGGCCGGCGGTGGGCGATCATCAGCGACACCACCTGGCGCAGCGCCTTGCCCTGGGCCGCCAGTTCGGCGTCGGAGCCGGGCGGGGCGTTGAGCAGCTTGTTGACCTGCTGGTAGTCGGCGCCGTACCAGATCCACAGGCCATCCGGCAGGCCGCTGACTTCGCCATAGCCGGGCTGCGCCGAAAGCGGCACGGAGTTCAGGTAGGTGAGGGCGACGTTGCGCCGCGCGGCCATATTCTCCGCGCCGTTCTGGTAGGTACGCACACTGGCCGAAGCCATCTGCCGCAGCTTGTCGGTGATGGAGTTGGTGCGGCCATCCTCGGAGTGGCGGTACTTCTCGATCTGCGTGGCGAGGGTGCTGCCGCCGGGCGCGTGGTTGCCCAGGCCGACCAGCTTGCCCACCTGCGCCACCGAAGCCTGGGTGAAGCGGCTCCAGTCGATGGCCGGGTTCAGGTAGGGGCGGTCGGGGTCGAGCAGGTCGCGGTTCTCGATATACAGTAGGCTGTTGACGATGGCCGGCGAGATGCTCTCGAAGTTGGCGTAGAGCCGCTGCGGGTAGCGGAAGTTGTAGATCGGCAGGCCGCGGCAGTCGGCGATGTCGACGCCGGCCTGGGCCTTCTCCGGGTAGGGCGGGAACATGCCGTGGCCGGTGTACTGCAGCAGCGGATCGGAGAAGCGCGCCTGGCTCAGGGTGACGAAATTGCGCTCGTGCAGGCGGCCGAGGAAGCTCGGCAGTTGCTGGTAACCCAGGCGTCGGTCGAAGGGCCCGCCTTGGGGATAGACCACGTCCGCGGTGCCGCCCTGCTCCAGGCTCCAGGTCAGCCCGGTGGCGTAGCGCGCCAGTTCGCGCGCCTGCAGCTTGGAGGTGCGCGCTTCATAGAGCAGCGCCGCGCCCATGGCGGCCAGCAGCGGCAGGAGAAAGAGGAAGAGGATGAGGAAGCGGTGGTGATGCACTTTCTGCGGGGAAAGGCCGGGCCCCAGACTTCCCGGTTGACCTGCCACTTGCGTACCGGAATGCTTCGAGTTGCCCATTTTCACGCCCCGCCCTTGCTTGTACGACAGCCCAGGTAGCGGACTCCGCCCACGTGATGGCCGGCGCCATCCTGGCGCCGCGAAAGCCGCTTCCCCCGCGGCTTTCCTAACTTCCAGCGTAGTCGGCGGCAAAAAAACTGCGCACCGGCTGGCACCGTTCACGACCGTGCGGATTGATTTGCCGACGGCCAGCAGGTGCAATGTACTGACTTCGACAGGAACCTTTGCCCATGCGTTCGCCTTTTCTGCCTTGCAGCCTGCCCCGTGCTCTGTCTCTGGCGGCCCTGATACTGGCGTCCTTGAGCGCCCAGGCGGCGCCCATGCCGTTCTATCGCTGGCAGAGCAAGCTCGATGGCGCCTATACCTGCCAGCAGACGTCGCCGGGCAGTGGCTGGCAGAAGATCGGCGGGCCGTTCCGCGACGCCGGCTGCCGCGAAGCGCTCCCGCAGACCCCGCCGCCCAAGGGGTTGGCGGTGCCCAAGGTGCTCAGGGGGCAGTAGTCCGCGTTCGCTTGCCCCCATGCACGGAGCTCACCATGACCGACCACGACGCCCGAATCCGCCAAAGCTGGCAGGCCAACGCCGATCCCTGGACCCGTGCGGTACGCGAGCAACGCATCGAAAGCCGCCGGCTGGTGACTGACGCAGCGATCCTTGGCGCCATCGCCGATGGTCCGGCACGGCGTGCGCTCGATATCGGCTGCGGCGAAGGCTGGTTGTGTCGCGCGCTGGCGGAGCGGGGCAGCGAGTGCGTCGGTGTGGATGCCTCGGCGCCACTGATCGATTCGGCGCAGGCGGCAGGCGGCGCACGCTTCGAGGTGATGGATTACGCGGCGCTGATCGAGTCCGGCAGCAGCCTGGGACAGTTCGACGTACTGGTGTGCAACTTCGCGCTGCTCGACGAGTACATTGCGCCCTTGCTCGGCGCCTTGCGCGATCGGCTCAACCCCGGCGGGCGGCTGCTGATCCAGACCGTTCACCCCTGGACCGCCTGCGGCGACGAGCCCTATGCGGATGGCTGGCGTCTGGAAACCTTCGCCGTATTCGGTGGCGAGTTCCGCTCACCGATGCCCTGGTTCTTCCGCACCCTGGAGTCCTGGCTGGCGCTGCTGAGCGCCAGCGGCTGGCGTCTGCGGCAACTGCGCGAGCCGCGCCATCCGGACACCGGCCAACCCTGCTCGCTGTTGCTGGAATTGCATCCGCCGGCGGGCTGAACCGCTCTACACCGGCCCTGACCGGTCACGCGGATGTGGCGATACGCCGCTATTCCTTTGGTCACATTGCACCTTGGTGGTGCAGACGTTTCCTACACACTTGTGTAACACTCGCCCGCGACCTCAGCCGTGGTCCTCCCGCAATGCCCACGTCCGCTTCACAAGAGCGGGCAGCCTCTTCCGGTGTGCCGTCCTGGAACTGCCAGACACTTCTCCCTCCGTGCCGCCCGGCGCGGTGGCGAAGCCTTTCCGGTGGTTCCGCACCCTGACTGCACTCAGAGTCCGCAGCTGATTACTCCCAAGAACAAAATGAGGTTGCATCACCATGTCGTCCCACGATCTCCAAAGGGATCTCAACGAGCGGCACATCCGTCTCATGGCCCTGGGCGCCTGCATCGGCGTCGGCCTGTTCCTCGGCTCCGCGAAGGCCATCCAGATGGCCGGCCCGGCCATCATGCTGTCCTACATCATCGGCGGTCTCGCCATCCTCGTGATCATGCGCGCCCTCGGCGAGATGGCCGTGCACAATCCGGTGGCCGGCTCCTTCGCCCGCTATGCGCAGGACTACCTCGGCCCGCTGGCCGGCTACCTGACCGGCTGGAACTACTGGTTCCTCTGGCTGGTGACCTGTGTCGCGGAAATCACCGCGGTGGCCATCTACATGGGCATCTGGTTCCCCGACGTGCCGCGCTGGATCTGGGCGCTGGCCGCGCTGGCGAGCATGGGCACCATCAACCTCATCGCCGTGCGCGCCTTCGGTGAATTCGAGTTCTGGTTCGCGCTGATCAAGATCGTCACCATCGTCGCCATGATCCTGGCCGGCGCCGGCATGATCTTCTTCGGCCTGGGCAACGGCGGCATCGCCACCGGCATCTCCAACCTGTGGAGCAACGGCGGCTTCATGCCCCACGGCATCACCGGCGTGCTGATGTCGCTGCAGATGGTGATGTTCGCCTACCTGGGCGTGGAGATGATCGGCCTCACCGCCGGTGAAGCGAAGAACCCGCAGAAGACCATCCCCGGTGCGATCAACTCGGTGTTCTGGCGCATCCTGCTGTTCTACGTGGGCGCGCTGTTCGTGATCATGTCCATCTACCCGTGGAACGAGATCGGCACCCAGGGCAGCCCCTTCGTGATGACCTTCGAGCGCATGGGCATCAAGACCGCCGCGGGCATCATCAACTTCGTGGTGATCACCGCCGCGCTGTCGTCCTGCAATGGCGGCATCTTCAGCACCGGCCGCATGCTCTACAGCCTCGCCCAGCATGGCCAGGCCCCGGCCGTGTTCGCCAAGACCTCCAAGGGCGGCGTGCCGCGCAATGCGCTGCTGCTGTCCATCGGCGCGCTGCTGCTGGGCGTACTGCTGAACTATCTGGTGCCTGAGAAGGTGTTCACCTGGGTGACCTCCATCGCCACCTTCGGTGCGATCTGGACCTGGGCGATGATCCTGCTGGCGCAGCTGAAGTTCCGCCGCGGCCTCTCTGCCGCCGAAGCCGGCAAGCTGCAGTTCAGGATGTGGCTGTACCCGCTCAGCTCCTACCTCGCCATGGCCTTCCTGGTGCTGGTGGTGGTGCTGATGGCCTTCTTCGAGGACACCCGCATCGCGCTGTACATCGGCCCGGCCTTCCTGGTGCTGCTGACGGTGCTGTACTACGCGCTGAACCTTGCTCCTAAGGAGCAAGGCAGCGTCGCCAGCCGTGCCTGACGCGCGGTTGAGCGAATGAAAAAGGGCCTCTTCGGAGGCCCTTTTTTTCGTGCCGAATCAGGCGCTGGGCAGGCTGCCGGCCATGCGGGTCAGGCTGCGGTCGAGTTCGGTGATCTCAAGCTGCAGGCCGATAGGGCGCTTTTCGATGAGCGCGGCGAGGGTCTGCTCGGCGGTGGCGAACAGGGTGTCGACGATGCGCTGGCGCAGCTCCTCCGGGCGTCCGGGGGCGATGCGGACCTGGATATTGATGAAGGCTTCGTTCTTCGAGTTGGCGCCTACCCGGTATTCCCCGATGGCGCGGGCGAAGGTGCGCAGGCCGTTGATGGGGAACACCCCGAGACTCTGCGCGGCCTCATGGAGTTTTTGCGCAAAGCCCAGCGACGCGAGGTCGTCGGCGAGGTTGGCGGTGTAGTCGATGGCGATGTGGGGCATGGGGAGTATCCGGCATAAGTGATGCTGGTCATCCTAGGGAGAGGCGCTCACGGCGGATATGCGGGTGACTACGTATTCGATTGCGCTGACCCGTCGGCTGGGCCGGCGCTTTTTTTGCTGTGGTATTGCAGGTTCGCTGCGTTGGCTTGGGTGTTTCAGCGCCGCTTTGGCGTGCGCGTGGACTCTGTGGTTTCGCCCCCTCGGGCGACCTACTTTGCCAAACGACGCAAAGTAGGCAAAGGTCTTGCCCCGGACATCCGGTTTTTCGCTTGGGGCGAAAAATACCCTCGTTGAAGCGAAGTTTCAGGGGCCCGAACTAGGCGTCCCCCTCGACGGGCCATCCCTGGCCCGACAGCGCTCTCGCGACATCCATGTCGCTCAACCCCTGAAACTCCGCTTCAACGAGGCCTCCTGAACGGGGCATTCGGAGTGTGTGGATACTCCTCTGGAAGTCCTCAAGAGCCAAAGCCGGATCGGTGTGGAGTGGGTTCTTCGTAGGGCGCATAACGCGCCAGCGTTATCCGCCGTTGTGGCATCGGCGGATAACCCGTTCCGGGTTATCCGCCCTACGTGCCAGGGCGTCAGCCCGCCAGCAACGGCGGCATCGGGCAATCCAGAATGTCCGCCACCGCGCGCATCAGCTCCGCCTCGCCGGTGCTGATGCGGCCGTCGTGTTCGATGCAGCGCGCCAGCGCCTTGAGCAGTTGCGGCTTCTGCAGCGGCCTGAGCTGCTCCAGCTTCTTCAGAGCGCCTTCCAGGTCACGCAGGCTGCTATCCGCCGGCAACGGACGAGGCGGGAAGGGCAGGCCACTCCAGGCATCGGCGAATGCCTGCGCGGTTTCCACATCGCTGGTTTCACCAACGCGGGCGAGGAAGGCCAGCAGCGTCGCGGACTCTTCGGCAAGCTCCGCCAGCGGCACGTTGCCAATCTTTCCGCTGCCCGGCCGCAGGTTGCGTTCGACGATGCGCAGCAGGGTCCATTCCAGCAGCTTTACCTTGCCGTCCAGCTTGATCAGCAGCGCCATGTTCTCGCGCAGGGCGAGGAAGGCCTTGGCGTCCAGTTGCTTGAGCGCCGGCATCGCCAGGTCCAGCAGCGGCAGGCGCTGGCCGGGATCGAGTCGCAGCAGCGACTCTTCCAGCAGGTCCAGTTGCAGCGCCAGGCTCAGGTTCAGGCGCTTCTTGATCTCTTCCAGCTGGCGCGTGCGCAGGCCGGGTTCGTTGTCCAGCAGCAGGCCGTAGATCAATGCCTCGGCGCCCTCGCTGTCATGGGCGGCGCGCTGCAGGCGCTCGTCCAGGCGTTGCAGGGTGCTGCGCGCTTCCAGCAGGTGGGCGGCAGTCGGCGCGCCCACGGCGGCCACGGCCACTTCCACGGCGCTGGGCTGGTAAGGCTGGCCGGTGACGGCGGCAGTCCAGGCGTCCTGGTTCATCAGTGCCACGTCCAGGCGCGGCTCGAACTTCGGGTAGCGGCCGTCCCAGCCCGGATCGACGCGGCGGATGCGATCCTTCAGCGGCGGGTGGGTGTCGAACCAGCTGCTGCCCACGCCATCGCCGAAGTACATGTGGCTGAACTCGGCGGCGCGCGGCGCGCTGAGCAGGGCGCCCAGCGGGTTGCTGCCAATCTTCTTGAGCGCGCCGGCGATGGTCGAGGGATCGCGGGTGAACTGCACCGCCGAGGCGTCGGCCAGGTACTCGCGCTGGCGGCTCACCGACGCCTTGATCAGCTGGCCGAAGAAGGTGCCGACATAGCCCAGCACATAGAGCACCACGCCGGCGCCGATCACCAGCAGCACCACGCTGCCGCCGCCGTTCTTGTCGTTGCTGCTGCTCCGGCTGCTGACACGGATGCCGGTGCTGGTTTCGCTCCAGCCGCGCAGCAGCATGCCGCCGATCAGGCCGAGCAGGAGCATGCCGTGGAGCAGGGCGGTCAGTCGCGTGTTGAGCAGCATGTCGCCGTGGTGGATATGGCTGAATTCGTGGGCGATCACGCCCTGCAGCTCGTTGCGGTCGAGCTGCTCGATGGCGCCACGGGTGATGCCGATCACTGCATCGCGCGGCGTCAGCCCGGCGGCGAAGGCGTTGATCGAGCCGTCTTCCAGCACATAAACCGGTGGCACCGGCGAGCCGGAAGCCAGGGCCATCTCCTCGACGACATTGAGCAGGCGGCGCTCATCGGCATTGCCGGCACTGAGGTTGAGCAGGCGACCGCCCAGGCTCTCGGCCACCACCTTGCCGCCGGCGCTCAATTGCACCTGCTTGTACAGCGCGCCGAGCACGACCACGCCGATGATCACGGCGGCCACCGAGAGGTACAGCTCCGGGTCGGGCAGGGAGGCGCGGGAGGTCAGGTGCAGCGCCGGTTCACCCAGGTGACGCCAGAGCCAGCCCAGGGCGAAGCTGGTGATGGTCACCAGGCAGACCACCGCAACGGTCAGCAGCAGGACCAGGCGCCCGGTCTGCTTGCGGGCGCGGTCCTGGTGTTCGAAGAAGTTCATCGCGCGTCCTGCGCCGAGGGTTTAGAAGGCGACTTTCGGCGCGGCCTGGATGGCCTTGCTGTCCTCGAACTCCAGCAGGCTGGCGTCCTTGCTGTGGCCGTAGGTGGTGGCGAGGAAGTTGGCGGGGAACGACTGGCGGTAGGTGTTGTACTCCATCACCGCGTCGTTGTAGGCCTGGCGGGCGAAGGCCACCTTGTTCTCGGTGCTCGACAGCTCCTCGCTGACCTGCTGCAGGTTCTGCGAGGCCTTGAGGTCCGGGTAGGCTTCCAGGGTTACGTTCAGGCGGCCCATGGCACCGCCCAGGGCGTTCTCGGCGGCGGCCAGTTGCGCCATGCGGCCAGCGTCGCCGGGTTGCTCGGAAGCGGCTTTCAGACCAGCGACCGCCGCGTTGCGGGCGGCAATCACCGCTTCCAGGGTCTCGCGCTCGTGCTTGAGGTAGGCCTTGGCGGTTTCCACCAGGTTGGGGATCAGGTCATAGCGGCGCTTGAGCTGCACCTCGATCTGCGCGAAGGCGTTCTGATAGCGGTTGCGCAGCGCCACCAGGCGGTTGAATACGCTGATCAGCAGGAAGATGACGCCAGCGATGATGGCGAGGGTGATGATCGAAGAAACGCTCATGGGATGTCCTTATCGGCAGGCGATCGAGCGTCGATCATAGCGGAAAGCCAGTAAAGCGGGCCTCATCCTTTTCCCGATACTTGGGGCTGGTCGTGCTTTTGCTCGGATCGAGCCCGGTGCGCCCCCTGTAGGAGCGGGCCGCTTTTTAGAACGGCACTTGCGCGCGATCGCGCGCATGGCGCGCTCCTACAGGAGAGTCACCCATCTCAGTGAATCAGCGGTTCAGGTACTCGGCGGTGGACACCACCTCGGCGTAGGCGAAAGCCAGGGACGCCATGTAGGACGCGTGTACCTGGGCTGCCGGAACCTTCACGCCGTTGAACTCCAGGTCCAGGGTGGCGCAGGCGTCGTGCAGCACGGTCACCGGGTAGCCGAAGTCGGCGGCGGCGCGCACCGCGCCATCCACGCACATGTGGCTCATGTGGCCGACCACCACCAGCGATTCCACGCCGTGCTGGTCGAGGATGGCCTTCAGGTCGGTGTCGCGGAAGGAGTTGACGTAGTGCTTGAGCACCACCGGCTCGCCGGGCAGATTGGCGACCTTGCCGTGGATCTTCGCGCCGTCGCTGCCGGGGGCGAAGAACGGAGCGTCGGCGCTTTCGAATTCGTGGCGCACGTGCACCACCAGGTCACCGCGTTCGCGGAACGCGGCGAGGACCTTGGCGGCCTGGTCGGCGGCGGCTTCGATGCCGACCAGCGGCCACTTGCCGGAAGGGAAGTAGTCGTTCTGGATATCCACTAGGATGAGCGCTTGCTTGGCCATTTCCGAATTCCTTATTGAGTGGTGAGGAAGTGCGACCAGTATGGTTCGCCGCGCGCCGTGCGGGGATCAGGCGGAACGACAATAACCGGGGGAAAACTGACAATGGTTGTGGAACGGAGCGTCGTCGAGATCGGGTTGCTGCTCTATCCCGGTGTGCAGACGGCGGCGCTGCATGGGCTCACCGACCTGTTCGCGGTGGCCGAGCGCATCGCCAGCGAAGAAGCCGCGCAGCAGCTGCCGGCACTGCGCGTCAGCCATTGGTCCGGTGAGGACGGCGGTGAGCCGCGGCGTGTATTCGACACGCATCCAGGCGCCGACAGTCGCTTGGTCGCCGTGCTGGTGCCGCCCTCGTTGTTCGGGCTGCCCGACGCCGCGCCACTGCGCAACCTCACCGACTGGCTCGCCGCGCGCCACGGCGAGGGCGCCATCGTCGGCTCGGTGTGCATCGGCGGCCTGCTGGTGGCGGAGGCGGGGCTGCTTGACGGCCGCAGCGCCACCGCCCACTGGAGTGGTGCCGAGGCCTTCGGCAAACGCTTCCCGCGCGTGCGCCTGGAGGCGCACAAGCCGATGGTGGACGACGGCGACCTGATCACCTCCGCCGGGCTGATGGCCTGGTCCGACCTGGGCCTGCGCATCGTCGACCGCCTGCTCGGCCCGAGCATTGCCAACCGCACCGCGCGTTTCCTGGTGGTCGAACACAGCGACAGCGCCCAGCAATGCGGCAGCAATTTCTCGCCGCTGCTGGGGCATGGCGATGCCGCCATCCTCAAGGTGCAGCACTGGCTGCAGGGCAACGGCGCGGTGGACGTCAGCCTCGCCGCCATGGCCGCCCAGGCCGGGCTGGAGGAGCGCACCTTCCTGCGCCGCTTCCGCGCCGCCACGGGGCTCAAGCCCACCGAGTACTGCCAGCACCTGCGGGTGGGCAAGGCGCGCGAGCTGCTGGAGTTCACCAACGGCACGGTGGACCACATCGCCTATACGGTCGGCTACCTCGATCCGGGCTCGTTCCGCAGCACTTTCCGCAAGATCACCGGGATGGCGCCGAGCGACTACCGCAAGCGCTTCGGCGCCAAGCCAGCCGAGGTTGCGCTCAGGGACTGACCGATGGCGTGTCCGCCGCCTGCTGCAGCATCTGCGCGAGCAGCGGTGCATATTCCGCGTCGGTCATGGCCGGGTGTACCTGCAGGTGCATCAGGTCGGTCCACTGCAGCATCCAGCGCTGCACATCGAGCGGGTTCTCGGCCTCCGCCAGGCCGAAGCCAAGCATGTGACCCATGGCGTGCCAGCGGCCGACCAGCTTCACGCCGGGCGGCGGCAGGCCGCCGGTCTTGAGGAAACGCTGGATGATCCTGTCGCGGTTTTCGATGGGGATGGTCCAGTTCACCAGATAAAGCATGTCGCACCTCCGGCCCGGCTCCGGGCTTTGATGGGCGCGGACCCGTACCGGCAACGCCGCCGGCGCCGCGCCTGTGTATCCCAGGCGTGACAGCCTCCGGCTGGGAGCGGCGTTCTTCCGACAGGCATAGCAGCAGCCAGCGAAGCGGGAGCGGCCGCTGATCGGCGGTCACCAGGGCAGGTGATCGACGGTCACACCCAGCGATCATTTTCCGCCGTCCGCTCGCCGCCCTGGTCGCCGGTGTTCAGCACGCCGCGTGGCTCGATCAGCATCAGCTGCACTTCGTGCTCGGCATAGGGTTTGTGCTCCACCCCACGGGGCACCACGTAAAGCTCGCCGGCGCGCAGGGTCAGCGGGCCGTCGCGGAAGTCGATGCGCAGCTCGCCGTCCAGCACGATGAAGGTCTCGTCGGTGTCGGCGTGGCTGTGCCAGACGAAATCGCCCTGCAGCTTCACCACCTTGAGCTGGTAGTCGTTCATCTCGGCGATCACCCGTGGTTGCCAGGTTTCGCTGATGCGGTCGAGCTTGTCCCGCAGGTTGATCGGTTGGCGTTGGGTCACGGTGGTTTTCTCCTTGGGATCGGTCTGCCCAAACTACTGCCGGCGCCGGGAGCGGTCTTGCAGGAACTTGCGCTTCGCTGTCGCTCCCCGTGCCGCTGCTGGTCGCCGTGTAGCGCTGAGCAGCGAAAAGCGGGCGACTATGCTCAGAACATCGCGCCTGTTCCCGCCGGAGACCGCCATGTCCACGCCAGCTCCCATCGCTCGCCCCAGCGTCATTCCCTGCCTGCGCTACCGCGATGCGCCCCAGGCCATCGACTGGCTGTGCGCCACCTTCGGTTTCCAGCGGCAGTTGGTAGTCGCCGATGACCACGGCGGTATCGCCCACGCGCAGCTGGCGCTGGCCGACGGCAGTGGGTTGGTGATGCTCGGGTCGTTGCACGACAACGAGTACGGCCGGCTGATGCGCCAGCCCGACGAGATCGGCGGCTGCACCCAGAGCATCTACGTGGTGGTGAAGGATGCCGAGGTGCTGTACCGCGCGGCAGTGGACGGCGGCGCGCAGATCGTCATCGACATCAAGGACGAGGATTACGGCGGCCAGGGTTTCACCTGCCGCGATCCGGAAGGGCACATCTGGAGTTTCGGCACCTACGATCCCTGGCACTGATTTCGCACGTCCCGTCCGCCTTCGCAACATCCTGCCCAACCCCCGCGCTTGACGCTTTCGTCCGCCGAGTGTTCAGATTCGCCCCGTTTCAGGTGCCCCCCGCCGCCGTGCGTGGGGTGAAACGGGAAGCCGGTGCGTCGCCCTCGTGCGATCAGTCCGGCGCTGCCCCCGCAACGGTAAGCGAGCGGAACATCCATTAGGCCACTGTGCTCAGGCATGGGAAGGCGGATGTTTCATGACCCTCGCAAGCCCGGAGACCGGCCTGGAACCTGTTTGGCAAACCCGCGGTGGGCGGGCGTGAGCCGGTTCCCGGGGCGCGCTCGTTCCGGGTCTCGCTGCGCCGCCTGCGAAATCCCGATTTCGAGGCGATCACCTTGCAACATACTTCGTTCCTGAACCGGCGCGCCCTGCGCTGGACTCCCGTTCTCTCCCTGTGTGCCCTCAGCTCGCAGCTCGCTGCGGCGCCGCTCGACCTGGCCGATGAGATCGTCAGCGGCCCTTCCGTGGAGTCCACCACCGTGGCCGACATGGCCCGCTACGGCAGCAAGCTGGAGGTCATCGACCGCCAGCAGATCGAACGCGCCGGCCCCAGCGCCGACATCACCCGTGTGCTGCAGATGTATGTGCCCGGCCTGTTCGTCGCGCCGAAGAACGGCCCGTTCGACTACGGCACCTACTCGCTGCTCGGCGGACGCAACGACGATACGCTGATCCTGCTGGACGGTGTGCGCCTGAATAACCGCCTCTACGGCGGCATCTACATCGACACCCTGCCGACCACCGCAGTGGAGCGCATCGAAGTGCTCAAGGGCGGCCAGGGCCTGCTGTTCGGCACCCAGGCGGTGTCCGGGGTGATCAACATCGTCACCCGCAGCGCGCGCAGTCGCGAAGCTTCCGGCGAGGTGAACCTCGGCCTGGATACCTTCAAGGGTCGCAGCGGCGATGCCCGCGCCGAGAAGATCGTGCAGAACGGCCTGGGCGACCTCGGCCTGATGGCCTACGTCAGCCACAACCGCTCCGACGGCTACCAGCCTTACCGCGACCGCGACATGACCGACACGGTGAGCGACAAGCGTCGCTCCTACGACGTCAATGTGTTCGGCGCCAAGGCCATCCAGGCCATCGGCGATGCCTCGCGGCTGGAGCTGTTCTACCAGTACGCCGACGCCGAGCTGGACTTCGCCCGGCCGACTTCCAACCACCACACCAGCAACAACCGCGTGCAGCAGATCGCCACGGCGACCTTCCAGCAGAGCGTCGGCGATGACTTCAGCTGGTTCGCCAAGACCCACATCAACGACTGGGATACCCGCTACGACCGCGTCTACAACCTGCAGGGCGGCGGCACCCAGGTGCTCAACCACAACGACTACTGGGGCTTCACCGACTGGGGCGCGCAGCTCGAAGGCAAGGCGAAGCTGGCGGGTGGCCACGAGCTGGTCTTCGGCAACGACAACCAGTGGTACAAGGGCCAGGACGATGTGCTGATCATCGACAACGACAAGGCTGAATCCCACGCGCTCTACGCCCAGCTGCGGCCGAACATCGAGGCGCTGCCCGACTGGCACCCGAGCCTGGGTGTGCGCCGCGAGGAAATCTCCGGCGGCGAGGGCGCCACCGTGTGGATGCTCACTTCGCTCTACGACCTCACGCAGCAGCTCAAGCTGCGTGGCCAGTTCGGCACCGCCTTCAAGCTGCCCACTGCCGAGCAACTGTTCGTCAACGAACCGGGCGACGAAGTGGGCAACCGCGACCTCAAGCCCGAGCGCAGCCGCAACGCCGAGCTGGGCCTGGACTACACCGGCGAGCTGTTCGAGCAGCCGTGGAGCGGCAGCGTCACGCTGTTCCGCCGCGAGATCACCGATCTCATCACCCTCGCGGGCGACCAGTGGGTGAACGGCAATGGCGAGATCACCGTGCGCGGCGTGGAAGCCAACGGCCAGTGGCAGGTCGGCCGGCACTGGCAGGTCTCCGCCGACGCCACGCGCAATCGGGTGGACAGCCGCGAAGGCGTGACGGTGAACAACATCCCGCACTTCTTCGCCCGTGTGCGCCTGGGCTATGACGACAACCTCTGGGGCGCGGGCCTTGCCACGCGCTACGTCGGCTCCATCGTCAGCGCCCAGGACGACGACTACGGCCACTACACGGTGCTCGATGGCGACGCCTACCACTATCTCGACGCCGCCCGCGCGCACCGCCTGAGCCTGCTGCTGGAGAACCTGCTGGACCGCGACTACGCCACCGGCCGCACCAGCAACGGCATCCGCCAGGTGGACAACCTCGGCCGGCCGCGCACCGCCGAGCTGCGCTACACCTTCAGCTTCTGATGAGGGCCATCCTGCTGGTCGGCCCGCTGGCCGGAGCCCAGGGCGAGCGCCTGCACCGCGAGGTGTCGGCGCGTCTCGCCAGTGTCGAATGCATCGATACCGGCGAGGGTTTCGATTCGCTCTGGGGGCGGGTGCGCGCGCTGATGGCGGAGGCGCGGGAGCTTTTGCTGGTCGACCTTGAACCGACCGCTGACGGTGCCTACCTCGACTGGTTGCGTGCCGAGCTGGCCGCGCTGTCAGAAGATCATCCGCAGGCGCCGCCGCCGAAAGTCACCGCGTCGGCGCTCGGCCGGCGCGGGCTGGACGCGGCGGCGGTGCTGGCGGCGATTGGTGACCCGGCGCAACAGCTGGATTGCCAGGGCGTCGGCGCAGTGCCGTCGCAGCCGGACTGGTCCGCGCCGCCGCCGCACCGGCATCACCTGTTCCTCTGTACCGGGCCGCGCTGCGTGCGGCGTGGTGCGCTGCCGTTGTGGAAGACCCTGCGTCGCGAGCTGATCCGCCACGATCTCTATGAGAGCACCGAGGGCGCTCTGCTGACGCGCACCGGCTGCCAGTTCCCGTGCAATCGCGGGCCGTTGCTGACGGTGTATCCCGAGCGCGTCTGGTATGGCCTGCGCAGTGATGAGCAAGTGCGCCGGGTGGTGGCGGAGCATTTGCGCGATGGCGTGCCGGTGGCGGAGCTGCGGGTGGATGCTGAGACATGAAGGGAGGATGGTTTTTTGTAGGAGCGGGCCATGCCCGCGATCGCGCGCATGGCGCGCTCCTACAGGTGTTGCTGTTACTCGCGTTGATTCTGGGGGCGAGAAATGCCTTCGCACAGGACTACCGCAACTGCGCCCAGACCTGGCACATCGACCACCCGCCTCAACGCATCCTCGCCCTCAACCAGCACGCTGCCGACCTGCTGCTGGCGCTGGGCGCCGGGGAGCGGCTGATCGGCGTGGCCTACATTGATGACGATCTCGACCTGGCGAAAGGAAGCTATCGCGGCGTGCCGCTGCTGTCGCGCCAGTACCCGTCGGCGGAAGCGGTCTATGCGCAGCGCCCGGATCTGGTGGTGGCCGGCTTCGCCTCGGCCTTCCGGCTGGGCAACCTGTCCCGCGAGGAGCTGGCCGGCCATGGCGTCGCCAGCTATCTGCTGGATGCCGGTTGTGGCGCGTGGCAGGACGACCTGTTCAGCGGTGTCGAGACGGACCTGACGACGCTGGGCGACCTGCTCGGCGAACAGGAGCGAGTGCGCGAGCTGATCGCCCAGCAACGCGCCGAGCTGGCCGAAGCACGCCGGCTTTCGACCGGCCGCCAACTGCTGGAAATCTTCTACCTCGACAGCGCCAGCAACGGCCTGGAGAGCCAGGGCGGGCGTGGCGTGGTCACCCAGTTGCTGCACGCCGCCGGAGCGCACAACCTGTTCGAGGATGTCGATCTGGGTGGCTTCACCGCCAACAGCGAACAACTGCTGGTGCGCGACCCGGAGGTGATCCTGCTGGCCGATGCGCTGTGGTCCACGGCCGAGCAGAAGATCCGAACCCTGCGTGCCGACCCGGTGCTCTCGCGCCTGCGCGCCGTGCGCGAAGGGCGCTTCGTGGCCTTGCCGTTCACCCACCTGTTCCCCGGCGTGCAAAGTGGCCAGGCTGCGCGCGAACTGGCGCAGGCGCTGGAGCGGTTCTGAGGGAGGGGCGTCCCGTCTGTTCACTGGCCACTGTTCCTACCCAAGTGCCGGAGCCCGTGTTAGAAAACGCCCATCGTTCATTCGGAGGCTGTCATGGGCAAGTTGCGCGTTGGAGTGATTTTCGGTGGGCGCTCGGCGGAGCACGAGGTGTCCCTGCAATCGGCGAAGAACATCGTCGACGCATTGGACCGCGAGCGCTTCGAACCGGTGCTGGTGGGTATCGACAAGGAGGGCTGCTGGCACCTCAACGATGCCTCCGACTACCTGCTCAACCAGGAGAACCCGGCGCTCATCGCCCTCAACCGTTCCAACCGCGAGCTGGCCGTGGTGCCGGGCAAGGCTGAGCAGCAACTGGTGGAAACCGGCAGCCGCCAGTTGCTCGAACACGTCGACGTGATCTTCCCCATCGTCCACGGCACCCAGGGCGAGGACGGTTGCCTGCAGGGCCTGCTGCGCATGGCCGACATTCCCTTTGTCGGTTCCGACGTGCTGGGTTCGGCCATCTGCATGGACAAGGACGTGAGCAAGCGCCTGCTGCGCGACGCCGGCATTGCCATCACGCCCTTCGTCACCCTGACCCGCGCCAATGCCGCGCGCACGCCTTTCGCCGAGGCGCAGCGCAAGCTCGGCCTGCCGCTGTTCATCAAGCCGGCGAACATGGGCTCCTCGGTGGGCGTGAGCAAGGTCGAGGACGAGGCTGCCTACGACGAAGCCGTGCGCCTGGCGCTGGCCTTCGACGACAAGGTGCTGGTGGAGTCCGCCGTGAAGGGCCGCGAGATCGAGTGCGCGGTACTGGGCAATGAGCAGCCCATCGCCAGCGGCTGTGGCGAGATCGTCGTGGGCAGCGGCTTCTACTCCTACGACAGCAAGTACATCGACGAGGATGCCGCCAAGGTCGTGGTGCCGGCGGACATTCCCGCCGAGGCCAGCGAGCGCATCCGCCAGCTCGCCGTGGACGCCTTCCTGGCGCTGGAATGCTCCGGTCTGGCGCGGGTCGACGTGTTCCTTACCGAGACTGGCGAGGTGCTGATCAACGAGCTGAACTCGCTGCCCGGCTTCACCCGCATCAGCATGTATCCCAAGCTCTGGCAGGCCGCCGGGATGACCTACAGCGAGCTGGTCAGCCGGCTGATCGACCTGGCCATAGAACGCCACGCCGCGCGCCGCAATCTGCAGACCAACCGCTGATACGCCCCTCGTTTCCTGCTTCTGCGCTACCCTGACACCCCGCCGCCCGAGCTCGGGCGGCTGGCCCCGTGTCCCCATTACCAGCGCAACAAGGAGCACGAGATGAACACCGTGGTATTCGCCGACGGCACCGCCGTTCCCGCCATCGGCCAGGGCACCTGGCGCATGGGCGAGGACAGTTTCCAGCGCAAGCGCGAGATCGCCGCGCTGCGCGAAGGCATCGAGCGCGGTCTGACCCTGATCGACACCGCCGAGATGTACGCCGAGGGTGGCTCGGAAGAGGTGGTCGGCGAGGCGCTGAGCGGCCTGCGCGACCAGGTCTTCCTGGTCAGCAAGGTCTACCCGCACAACGCCAGCCGGCGCGGTATCCCCGAGGCCTGTGAGCGCAGCCTGCGGCGCCTGGGCACCGATTGCCTGGACCTCTACCTGCTGCACTGGCGCGGCCAGTACCCGCTGGAGGAAACCGTCGAGGCCTTCGAGCGCCTGCGTGAGGCCGGCAAGATCAAGCGCTGGGGCGTGTCCAACTTCGACCTCGACGACCTGCAGGAACTGAACGAACCGGCGTGCGCCACCAACCAGGTGCAATACAGCCTGGAGGAGCGCGGCATCGAGTGGGACCTGCTGCCCTGGTGCCAGGAACAGCGCATGCCGCTGATGGCCTACTGCCCGGTGGGGCAGGGCGGCAAGCTGCTGCGCCACCGGGTGCTGGGAGAAATCGCCGGCCGCCACGATGCCACCCCGGCCCGTGTGGCGCTGGCCTGGCTGATCCACCAGCCGGGCGTGATCGCCATTCCCAAGGCGGTGGAGCCGCTGCACGTGCGTGACAACGCCGCCGCGCTGCAACTGCGCCTGACGCCCGAGGACCTCGAAGCCCTCGATGCCGCCTTCCCGCCTCCGACCCGCAAGCGGCACCTGGCGGTGGTCTGACGCCGGAGCCCCGGTCGTCGCTCGCCAGGGCGCGGCCGGGGTGCGGTGCTAGCCTTGCCCCATGGTCACCGACCGGGGAGGGCTGCAGCGATGAGCAACTACACGGCGGACAGCGCCGCCATCAACCGTGTACTGACGGACTACGTCGAGGGCATGACCTTCGGTGACGAGTCGCGCCTGCGCCTGGCGTTTCATCCGTCCTGCAGGATCATCGGCAACTACCATGGCGCGCTGGAGTGGGCGTCGCTGGATGAGTTCATCGGTGCGATCAAGGCCGAGTCGCCGCCCTCCGAAGGCGCGCCGCCGGCGTGGGAGCTGAAGTCGCTGGACATCACCGGCGACAGCGCGGTGGCCAAGGTCACCGACGAGTTCCTCGGCATGCACTTCACCGACTACCTGGCCCTGCTGCGCATCGGCAACGGCTGGCAGATCGTCAACAAGCTCTATTACCTGCACGAATGACGTGGAACGCATCACCCTGCGCGGCACGCCGGAAACCCTGCTGATCACCCTGTACGCCAAGGCGAAGGAGAGCGAGCTGCCCGACAGCCTGCTGCGCGACCATTTCTCGCGGCAGGCGGTGGAGCACATCGACTACGACTTCGCCCGCCTGCACATCGGCCGCGCCGAGCAGGTGGGCATCGCCCTGCGGGCCCGTCTGTTCGATGACTGGGTGTGCGACTTCCTCGCGCGGTGTCCGTCCTGCGTGGTCCTGCAGCTGGGTTGCGGGCTGGACAGCCGGGTCTTTCGCATCGACCCGCCGTCCAGCGTGCAGTGGTTCGAGGTGGACTTCCCGGAAGTGATCGCGCTGCGCGAGCGCCTGTATCCCGCGCGGGAAAACTGCCACTTGCTGGCCAGCTCCCTGACCGCGCCGGACTGGTGGCGCGCGGTGCCGACCGGGCGGCCGGTGCTGGTGATTGCCGAGGGTGTGTTGCCCTATGTGGAGACTGACGAGGTATTCCGCCTGTTGACTGCGCTGACCGCGCGTTTTGGCGAGGGCGAGCTGGTATTCGACGGTTACAGTCGCCTGGGCATCCGCCTGTTGCAGTGGAACCCGATGATCCGCCGCACCGGCGCCGTGCTGCACTGGGGCATCGACGATCCGCAGGAGCTGGAACAACAGGTGCCGGCCCTGCGTTTCGTCGATGCCATCGCCGCCTACGACCGCGCGCAGATCGCCCGGCTGTCCCTGGGCATGCGCCTGCTCTACGAAATCACCCTGGCCATCCCGGCGATGCGCCGCATGGGCCGGCTGCTGCGCTATCGCTTCGGCCCAACGTCCTGAGCAGATGGCCGCCCCGTGCCCCGGCTGCTTTACTGATGCGTCTACGACGACCTTGTTCAGGAGCTGGCGATGAAGCTCGAGCCGTTGATGGAAATGAACGTGAAGGCCAGTGTGCCGTTGGAGATCGGCCGCGTGCCGCAAGGGCAGCGGCTGATCTCGGCGGCCGGCGGTGGTACCTTCAAGGGACAGCGCCTGAGCGGCGAGGTATTACCCGGCGGCGGCGACTGGATTCTGGTGGACAGTGATGGCGGCTGGCACCTGGAAGTGCGCCTGGTGCTGCGTACCGACGATGGCGCGCGCATCCTGATGCAGCACATTGGTCTTCTCGTGGCCAACCCGAAGATCATCCACGCGGTTTCGCGAGGCGACAGTACCGAGTTCGGCGATACCTACTTCATGATCCAGCCGCGCTTCGAGGTCGGCGACGACCGCTACCGCTGGCTCAACCACCAGCTGGCGGTGGGCGAGGGGCGGTTGGGGCCGGGCTGGGTTGAGTATCGGATATTTTCCCTGTCGAACAGCTGAAATGGATATTTCCCGCAGGTGTCACAACCGCTGAGCATAGTGGGGACTACCAGGTATTCGGAGAAGGACGATGCCGCTTCCCCCTGATATGCATCCGTGCGACAAGATTGCTCTCTTCGATGCCGATTGTCCGCTGGGGCGCGACTGGAGTCGATTCCTCCGCCATCAGGATCACGGCCGTCGGGTGAAGCTGCACAGTGTGCAGTCAGCAGAGGGGCGGGCGATTCTCGACTGGTTCGGGTTGCCCGGTGATTGCGTGCGCAGCCTGTTGTACATCGATGATCGGCAGGGTTATGAGCGCAGCGATGCACTGCTGCAGGCACTGGGGCAACTGACCTCTCCCTGGCGCTGGCTGTGCGTCCTCCGGGTGCTGCCGGAGTCCCTGCGTGACAGTTGCCTGGACCGTGTTGTCTACCGCCGTTACCGTCTGTTCGCGAGCAAGCTCGCTCCTACCGTTTCGCCTTAGCGCCGGCGCGCATTTCGTTGGGCCGAGGGGGACGCCTGGTCCTTGCTCGCGAAGCGGATAGGCACGTCATTTCCCTGTAGGAGCGGGCCATGCCCGCGATCGCGCGCATGGCGCGCTCCTACAGTCGGGCGTTGCGCTGCGTCCGATCAGCGCCCCGCCCATCCACGTCAGAAACTCCTGCTAACGCTGGCCACCACGGTCGCCGTGCACACATCGCCGAAGCCGAACTGCGTGCGGCACTCGTTCTGCGACAGGTCGGTGTCGATGTAGCTCACCGCCCAGTCGAAGCCCAGCAGCTCGTGGCTCAGCTTGGCTTCCCACTCATGGTAGGTATCGCGGGTGTCGCCGCTGCCGGAGAGGTAGAGCGGGTCCTTGGCGTCGTTGCGGCCGTAGCGCACGCGCAGCTTGAACTCCGCCGGCAGCTCGGCGTTATAGGCCAGGTAGGTGTAGAGGTTGGCCTGGTTCTCGCCGAAATAGGTCGGGTAGTCGTTGCCGTAGTAGGCCGCCACTTCGAAGCCGTAGGCGTGGAGGATGGCATAGGTGTCGCTCTGGTTGAACTGAGCTTCCTTCGGGTAGGCGTACTTGATGTAGCCCAGGTCCAGGGCGATGTCGTCATTGGCCTGCCAGTACCATCCGGCGTAGTAGTCGGTTTCCTGGCGGGTCTTCAGGCCGCCGCCGAAGTCGACGTTGGAGGTCCATACGCCCAGGTAGGCGCCGGAGGCGTGCTGCAGGGTCAGGCCGAGCTGGGCGGCGGGGTCGTTCTGCGTCTGCGAGATGCCGCGGGTGCGGTAGTCGCTGACCAGGGCGGTGTCGATCTGCAGGGCAAAGCCCTCACCGAGCTCCACGGCCAGGGCGGAGGTGAGCGGGGCGCAGGCGAGCAGCGCGCCGACAAGCCATTGCGGGCGATTCATACGGGGTTCCCTTTGTTGTGATTGTCTGTGGGCAGATGAAAAATCCCGCGCAGCGCCGACCCTCCCGGTCAACTCGGGAAGCTTCGGCAAGGGTTGGGCTGGCGGGCAGGGCGCCGGGGGTGTTCACGCCCCGGCGCAGGAGCCCGGCTCAGAGAGCCGGTTGGTCTTCGGCGCGGTAGATTTCGCGGCCTTCGAACAGGGTGTGGAGCACGCGGGCCTCGTCCAGTTGCTGGTCGGGCACGGTGAATACGTCGCGGTCGAGCACCACCATGTCGGCCTGCTTGCCGGGGGCCAGGCTGCCGATCTTGTCGCCCAGGCCGATGGTCTGCGCGGCGTTGCGGGTGTAGGCGTAGAACATGGTCTGCCGGTCCACGCGCTCGGCGGCGTTGAGCACGCCTTCCTCACCCTGGCGGGTGACGGCCTGGTAGATGGCCTTCAGCGGATCAGGCGTGGACACCGGCCAGTCGCTGGCGCCGGCGATGGTGGCGCCGTTGTCCAGCAGCGACTTGGCCGGGTACATGTAGCGGTAGGCTTCGTCGGCGATGTAGGGCTTCACCAGTTCCACCGTGTAGACCTCGGCGGTGGCCCAGTCCAGCTGCATCGAGGCGATCACGTTCAACTGCTTGAAGCGCGGGAAGTCCTTGGGGTTGACCAGCTGCAGGTGAGTGATCGAGTGGGCGATACCGCTCTGCCGGTCCTTGCGCGCCTGGGCAACGCCGTTGAGCGATTCGCGCACCGCGCGGTCGCCGATGGCGTGCACGTGCACCAGCCAGCCACGGGCATCGGCGGCGCTGACCAGCTCGCCGAAGTGCTTCGGATCGATCAGCAGCTCGCCCGGCTTGTGGCTGTTCTTGTAGTTCTCCAGCAGCGCGGCGGACTGTGCCGGGAACTCGATCACGCCGTCGGCGAAGACCTTGATGCCCGGCAGCGTCAGGTTGGGGATGCCCTGGAACTGCTGGCGGACCTTCTCGATGACCTCAAGATCGGCCGGCGTGCTCCTGGGGTTGACCACCTGCAGTGCGGCGACGTGGGCGGTGAGTTCGCCGTCGCGAGCCAGATCGCGGTACACCGGCAGTACGCCGACGCTCTTCTCGGTGGGCTTGATGTTGAACACTGCCTCGCCCGGTGCGCCGTTGGCGGCAGGGTCCATCCAGGCGGTGATGCCGAGGCTGTTGTTGTACTTGACTGCGGCGCGGCCGGCGCGGTCCATGGTCTCGGTGCTGGCGGCGGGCATGGTCGCAGCGACCAGGTCGAAGCCCGAGTCCACCAGGAAGCCGGTGGGGGCGAAGTCCTTGCCGTGGGCGATGTTGCCCTGTTCCAGCGAGCTGAGGCCGCGCACCCGCTTGGCGTCCAGCTTGGCGCGCTTGAGCATGGCGGCGTTGGCCCAGGCGGTGTGGTGGTCGCTGCCGATCAGGATCACCGGCACTTTCTCCCATTCGCCATGGTTCAGGCGCTCGGCGAGGCCGTCGGCCTTGGACCAGTAGCTGGAGTTCATGCCGTTCATGACCACGACGTCGCCATTCTTCGCCTTGCCGCTGTCGCGGTCCTGCTTCAGGCGGGCGACGAAGGCGTCGAGGTCCATCTCTTCATCCAGCAGGCTGGCGGAGATCAGCTCCAGGCCGCCGAAGATGGAGTGCGAGTGACTGTCGATGAAGCCGGGCATCAGCACCTTGCCGCCCAGGTCGACCTGCTTGCTGCCGGTGCCGGCGAGCTTGCGGATGTCCTCGTTGGAGCCCACCTGCAGCACCTTGCCGTCAGCGACCGCAACGGCCTGCTGCAACGGTTGGCCGGGCTCGGCGGTGAAGACCTTGGCGTTGTACAGGATCAGGTCCGCGTTCTGTGCCTGAGCTTCAAAAGTACCCAGTGCGATGGCGAGCGCCAGCGCGCCCTTGAGCATGCCGTGCATGACTTCCCTCTGCTTTTCGGTGGATTATTGTTGGTCTGCGGCGCAGGCTACTGGCGGACCGGATCGTGCGGAAGTCGCCGCCAGGCATAACACTTGTGAAGGATTGGCACGAATGACGATGGACAGATTCAGCAGCCTGGCAATGTTCGTCGCCAGTGCCGAGACCGGCAGTTTCAGCCGCGCCGCCGAGCAACTGGGCAAGACGCCCTCGGCGGTGACCAAGGCGGTCGGCCAGCTGGAAATCGAAGTCGGCGCGCGCCTGTTCGAGCGCAC
This sequence comes from Pseudomonas sp. LABIM340, assembly GCF_040017195.2. Lineage (NCBI taxonomy): Bacteria > Pseudomonadati > Pseudomonadota > Gammaproteobacteria > Pseudomonadales > Pseudomonadaceae > Pseudomonas > Pseudomonas sp. LABIM340. Next base: position 1,465,703 of record NZ_CM200227.1, read on the forward strand.
CACGCGCAGCATGTCGCTGACCGAAGCCGGCCAGCTCTATCTCGATGGCGCCCGCGAGGTGCTGGCGCGGATGCGCGAGACCACCGAGGAAATCGCCCAGTTGCAGCACAGCCTGCGCGGCGTGTTGCGCATCACCGGGCCGCTGATCGTCGGCCCGGTATTCCTCGACCAGGCCTGCGCCGAGTTCCTCGACCTGCACCCGGACGTGCGCCTGCAGGTGGACCTATCCGACAGCTATGTCGACCTGCTCGACGGCCGCTACGATCTTGCCCTGCGCATGGGCAACAGCGATCTGCCGGGGCTGATCGCCCAGCCGCTGGCCGAGAGCCGCCTGGCGCTCTGCGCCACACCCGCCTACCTGGCCCGGCGCGGCACCCCGCGGCACCCCAGCGAGATACTCGACCACGATTGCCTGGTCTATCGCCATCCGGCGCTGGATGATCGCTGGTGGTTCGATGTGGAAGGCGAGCGCTACTCCACCCCGCGCAACGGCCGCCTGAACAGCGACAACCAGGCTGTGCTGTTGACCGCCTGCCTCGCCGGCCATGGCCTGCTGCCTTGCCCGCGCTGGAGCGTGCTGGAACATCTGCGCAGCGGACGATTGGTGACGGTGCTGGATGACTACTTCTTCGAACCGGACACCTTCGGCGCGCAGATCCTCGCGGTGTACCCGAGCAACCGCCGGGCGACGCGCAAGATCCACGCGTTCATCGAACACCTGCGCGACTACCTGCGGCGCGACGGCATTCTTTAAGAGTCAGAGCAACGCCCCGGCCCAGGCCGATACCAGCAGCAGGATCGCCATCAGTTGGTTGAGCCGCTGCATCTGCGCGGGCGAGAGCAGGCGCTGGCTGCCGATACCCAGGCCGGCCCAGACCGCCGTGCAGGGAATCGACACGAGGAAGAACAGCAGCGACAGCAGTTGCACGCGGTCCAGCCGGTCGACGCCGTGGCCGGCATACACGCTGATGACCGCCAGCGCCATCATCCATGTCTTGGGGTTGACCAGTTGCAGCGCGGCGGCGCCCAGCGCTCCCAGGCGTGCGGTGTCGGTGTCACGTTCCAGGTCCGCCGGCGGGCTGCGGAATATCTGCCACGCCAGCCAGCTCAGCCAGAGCACGCCGACCACGCTCATCGCCTGTTGTACGCGTGGCAGGCTGGCCAGCACTTCACCCAGGCCGCTGCCTACGGCGAGTACCAGTGCGGCGGCCGCCGCGCAGCCGCCGAACATGATCGGCAGCGCGGCGCCCCAGCCGAAGCGGGCGCTGTTGCTGAAGACCAGCAGGTTGGTCGGCCCCGGCGTGATCGAGGCGACGAAGGCGAAGAGGATGAAGGGCAGCCATTGGCCGAGCTGCGAGAAGTGCATGGTGGGAACTCCGGTAAATCCGTGGGAGCTCATCTTCGCCAGTGCGGCGGGCTCAGTCTGGAAGCTTTGAGCAGCGCTTGCGGTAGTAGGCGGGGGTCACGCCGTAGGCGCGGCGGAACCAGCGGCCGAGGTGGCTCTGGTCGGCGAAGCCGAGGTCGGCGGCGATGTCCGCCGGTGCCAGGCCGCGCCCGAGCAGCTGCCGCGCGCGGGCCAGGCGCAGCTGGATCAGGTAGGCGTGGGGTGGCAGGCCGAAGGCCTGCTTGAACGCGCGGGTCAGGCGGAAGCGGTCGCAGCCGCTGGCGCGGGCGAGGTCGTCGAGACCGACGTCGGCGGTGAGGTTGGCGTGCAGGTAGTCCCGCGCGCGCTGCGCCACCATGGGCAGATGAACCTGCGCTTCACCGCGCTGGCGCCAATGCAGGTGGCGGGTCATGCCGTCGAGCAGGTCGTCGATGGCGGTCTGGCGGACGATCTTCAGGTCGTTGCCATGCACCGCCTGGAAGGCGTTGTCGACGCGTCGCGCCAGTCGCGGGTCGTCGATCAGCAGCTCGGGTACGCTCAGCTGGCAGTTGCCCGGCGCCTCCTCGAACAGTGTGCCAATCTCGCGTTCCAGCCAGGGCGCGTCGAGGTACAGGGTGCGGTAGGTGAAGCCGCCTTCGGTGGGCGCCTCGCCATCGTGGATGTCGCCGGGCTCAAGGAAAAACACCTGGCCGGTCGTACTGATGTAGCGCTGGTTGCGGCTGCGGAACTGCTGGACACCCGACTCGGTGTAGCCGATCAGGTAGCTGTCGTGCCAGTGCGGGTCGTAGGCGTGGCCCTTGAAATGCGCGCGCAGGCTCTGGATGCCGGTGTCGGCGTCCTGCAGCAGGTCGATCCAGTTGTCTTTGTGCATGGGCCGCCTCCGCACCGCTTGCCCGGTCGGCCAGCATAGCGCGCGAGGAGTGGCTGTCTGGAAGATTCGTGCAGCCATCGATCCGATGGCTGCACGACCGGGGTGAGGATCAGCCGGCGGCAGCCTCGAAGCTGTCGCTGCGCGCCATGCGCCAGATGCGTTCGTAGAACTCGCCTTCGATGTTGCCCGAGAGCAGTTCGCCGGGTTTGAGGAAGTAGTGCAGGTGCGAGAACAGGCGGATCTCGGTGGCCGAGACGCGGCGCACCAGGTGCTTGGCTTCCAGCTGCGACGGGTGCTGGATGCCCGCGGCGGCGATCATTTCGGCCAGGCCTTTTAGCGTGTTGCGGTGGAAGTGGTAGACGCGCTCGGCCTTGTCCGGCACCACCAGGGCGCGCTGGCGCAGCGGGTCCTGGGTGGCGACGCCGGTGGGGCACTTGTTGGTATGGCAGCTCTGCGACTGGATGCAGCCGATGGCGAACATGAAGCCGCGCGCCGAGTTGGCCCAGTCGGCGCCCATGGCCAGCACGCTGGCGATGTCGAAGGCGCTGACGACCTTGCCGCTGGCGCCGATGCGGATCTTGTCGCGCAGGTTCAGGCCGACCAGGGTGTTGTGCACGAACAGCAGGCCTTCGCGCATCGGCAGGCCCATGTGGTCAGTGAACTCCAGGGGCGCCGCGCCCGTGCCGCCTTCCTTGCCGTCGACGACGATGAAGTCGGGGAGGATGCCGGTCTCGTGCATGGCCTTGGCGATACCCATGAATTCCCACGGGTGACCGATGCACAGCTTGAAGCCCACCGGCTTGCCTCCGGAGAGTTCGCGCAGTTGGACGATGAAGTTCAGCAGGCCGTGGGGCGAGTCGAAGGCGCTGTGGGAGGAGGGCGAGATGCAGTCCTGGCCCATGGGCACGCCACGGGTGGAGGCGATTTCCGGGGTCACCTTGTGCTTGGGCAGGATGCCGCCGTGGCCGGGCTTGGCGCCCTGGCTGAGCTTGATCTCGATCATCTTCACCTGCGGGTCGACCGCCTGCTTGGCGAAGCGCTCGGGGCTGAAGGTGCCGTCGTCGTTGCGGCAGCCGAAGTAGCCGCTGCCCAGTTCCCAGGTCAGGTCGCCGCCGTACTCGCGGTGGTAGGGGCTGATGCTGCCTTCGCCGGTGTCGTGGATGAAGCCGCCGAGCTTGGCGCCCTTGTTCAACGCGCGGATGGCGTTGGCGCTGAGCGAGCCGAAGCTCATCGCCGAGATGTTGAACACCGAGATGGAGTAGGGCTGCTTGCACTCCGGGCCGCCGACTGTAACGCGGAAGGTGCACGGGTCGGCCACCGGGGCCGGGCGGATCGAGTGGGCGATGAACTCGAAGCCCGACTGGTAGACGTCGATCAGGGTGCCGAAGGGCTTGTCGGCGGTCTCGTTCTTCGCCCGCGAGTACACCAGGGCGCGCTGAGCGCGGGAGAAGGGCAGGGCTTCCTGGTCGCCTTCGAGCAGGTACTGGCGGATTTCCGGGCGGATGGCTTCCACCAGGTAGCGGATGTTGCCCAGGACCGGGTAGTTGCGGCGTACCGCGTGGCGTTCCTGCAGCAGATCGAAGACCCCGAGCACGCTCAGGGCGAAGGTGGTGAGGGTGAAGGGCCACACCCAGTCATGCCCGAGGAAGGGCAGGCTGAGCACGGTGAACAGGACGCACGCGGCGAAAAAGGCATAGCGGCTGAGCAGCGACAGGTTCATGGAATCTCCAGTCGTCGGGCTTTGATCACGGTCAGGTTGGCCAAAAGGGCCGCCACAGAGCATGGCAGGCATCGCGCGAACGTGCCTGGGCAAAGGTCAATGGGGCGGACTTTTGGAAGTCTTTCTAGTTCTGGCGGGCACCGACGGTAGCCCGAAGTGGGATAAAAAGAAAGCTAGCTAACGATTTTCTCCGGGGCTGAGAAAGCTTGTGACGTTAGCTGCAAGAAACTTCGTGCCTGGGCGGTTCGCGAGCAAGCTCGCATTCAGCCGGATTAACAGGCAATCACGTTGACCGCCAGCCCGCCCTTCGCCGTCTCCTTGTACTTGTCCATCATGTCGCGGCCGGTGTCGCGCAGGGTATCGATGGCCTTGTCGAGGCTGACCAGGTGCTGGCCGTCGCCGCGCAGGGCGAGCTGGGCGGCGTTGATGGCCTTGAGCGAGGCCATGGCGTTGCGTTCGATGCAGGGCACCTGCACCAGCCCGGCCACCGGGTCGCAGGTCAGGCCGAGGTTGTGCTCCAGGCCGATCTCGGCGGCGTTCTCCACCTGTTCCAGGCTGCCACCGAGGACTTCCGCCAGCCCGCCGGCGGCCATGGCGCAGGCCGAGCCGACTTCACCCTGGCAACCGACTTCGGCGCCGGAGATGGAGGCGTTGAGCTTGCACAGGATGCCGATGGCGGCAGCGGTCAGCAGGTAGCGCTCGATACCTTCGGCGTTGGCGCCACTGTCGTAGCGCGCGTAGTAGTGCAGCACCGCCGGGACTATGCCGGCCGCGCCGTTGGTGGGCGCGGTCACCACGCGACCGCCGGCGGCGTTCTCCTCGTTCACCGCCAGCGCCCAGAGGTCCACCCAGTCCAGCGCGCCGAGGGTGGTGGCGATGAGGTTGCCGCTGTCCGCTTCGTTGAGTCGACGGAATAGCATGGGCGCACGGCGCCGCACCTTGAGGCCGCCGGGCAGCGTGCCTTCGGTTTCCAGCCCACGGTTCACGCAGGCCTGCATTTCATCCCAGATGTGCGCAAGGCCGGCGTGGATTTCCTCATCGCTGCGCAGTGCGCGTTCGTTGGCCCACATCAGGTCGCTGATGCGTTTGAAACCGTGCTCGTGGCACAGGCGCAGCAGTTCCTCGGCACTGTGGAAAGGGTGGGGCATCGGGTTGCCCTGCAGTGCGCGGTCGGTGTTGAAGTCCTGCGCATCCACCACGAAGCCGCCGCCAACCGAATAACAGATGCGTTCGGCCAGCAGTTCGCCGCTGTCGTCCAGCGCCCGCAGGTGCAGGCCGTTGGGATGGGCGGGCAGGCTGTCGTCGTGGAAGATCAGCTGGCGCGCCGGGTCGAAGTCGATCTCCTGCACGCCGCCCAGGCGCAGGCGATGGCGCAGCAGGATGTCGTCCACCTGCGGGGCGAGGGCGGCAGGATCGGCTTCGGCCGGATCAATGCCGAGCAGGCCGATCAGGCAGGCGCGGTCGGTAGCGTGGCCCTTGCCGGTGGCGCTGAGGGAGCCGTAGAGATGCACTTCCACGGCGACGGTGCGTGGCAGCAGATCGTCGTCGCGCAGACGGTCGACGAACTCGCGGGTGGCGCGCATCGGCCCCACTGTGTGGGAGCTGGACGGCCCGACGCCGGGCTTGAACATGTCGAAGACGCTGAGGCTCATGGGATTTCCTCCTGTCCTCAAGCATGGACCCGCGTGGCTTCGAATGCTCACCGACCGCTCGACGGCTGGTTGCAGGGGCGCCTGTGAACCGGCCGGCAGTCCGGCGGACTCAGCCCTGCGCTTGCAGAAACAGCGAGAACAGCTCCGACTGCGACTTGATCCCCAGCTTGGAATACATGTGCTTGCGGTGGACCTTCACCGTCTCGGCGGAGATCGCCAGCTTGCGAGCGATTTCCTTGCTGGAGCAGCCGCTGAGCATCAGGCGGCCGACTTCCAGCTCGCGGGCGGTGAGCGGCGTCTCCATCTGCTGCGCGGTGGACTCCAGTCGGTTCTGCCAGCGCGGCGGCGGGGGCGCTTCCTGTACTTCGCGCTCGAAGGCCATGCGCTGGCGCATCAGCCCGGCGACCCAGGGCTGCACGAGGGCGAGCAGGGCGATCTGCTCCGGGGTGAAGCGGCCCTTGCTGCCCACCGAGCAGCAAAGGGTGCGCTCGACGTCGAGTTGTACGTTGATCTGCACTTCGTCGGCGACCACGTTCAAGCTGAAGTAGCGCTGGTAGTAGTCGGTCTGCTCGAACATCTCCGGCGCCACATCGTCCAGGCGGAACAGCCCGCTGCCGGGCGCCTCGCGGCTGGCGATGTAAAAGGGGTCGAGCAGGTAGAGACCCTTGAGGTAGTCCTGGAACAGCGGATCGGGGCCGCCATCCTCGCCCGGGCATTCGGCGAATACCTGGGGACGGCCGTCGCTGAAGAGCAGCACGACCCAGCTGTCGAACGGTACATACTGGCCTAGCAGGCGCACCAGCGAGGTCCAGAAGTTCGGCTTGTCCAGCGCCTCGATCAGCTGCCCGACCGAGCGGTGCCAGGCGATATCCTGAAGGGAAAGGCTCATGACTCTACCCCCGATGGGTTACCACGCGGGCGTAATTACCCGGTGATGGCACGCCCGGCATACTCGGTGGATGCCTTGAGCCGGCGCGGTGCGCATTCTGACCCTTTTGCATCGTCTGGTCACTGGAAGACAAGAATCCGAGGAAGCCCCATGAAAGTAGAACTCGTCCAACTCGCCGGCCGTGATGGCGACGTAGCCTGGAACCTGGCCCGCACCCTGGAGGCCATCCACGCCTGCGCCGACGACACCCAGTTGGTGGTGTTCCCCGAGACCCAGCTGACCGGCTTCCCCACCGAGCAGAACATCGCCGCCATCGCCGAGCCGGTGGACGGCCCCAGCGTGCAGGCCGTGCAGGCTGCTGCGCGTGAGAAGAACATCTCCGTTGCCGTGGGCTTTGCCGAAGCCGCTGACGATGGCCGCTTCTACAACACCACGCTGCTGATCACCCCCGACGGCATCGCCCTGAAGTACCGCAAGACGCACCTGTGGGCGTCGGACCGCGGCATCTTCACCCCCGGCGACCGTTACGCCACCTGTCTGTGGAACGGCGTCCGCGTCGGCATCGTGATCTGCTTCGACATCGAGTTCCCCGAGTCCGCCCGCGCCCTGGGTCAGCTTGGCGCCGAGCTGATCATCGTGACCAACGGCAACATGGACCCCTACGGCCCGACCCACCGCACCGCGATCATGGGCCGCGCCATGGAAAACCAGGCCTACGCGGTGATGGTCAACCGTGTCGGCGCTGGCGACGACGATCTGGTGTTCGCCGGCGGCAGCGCCGTGGTCGATCCCTACGGCCAGCTGATCGTCGAAGCCGGCCGCGAAGAGTGCCGGCAGATCGTCGAGCTCGACTTCGAGCGCCTGGCGCAGTCGCGCCGCGACTACAGCTACCTGGCCGAGCGCCGCTTCGTGCTCCCCGGCGAGATGCGCGAGCACGAAGATGGCCTGCGCGAGCTGATCATTCCCGCCTGATTTTCCCATCCGGCCCACTGCAACTGGGCCGGGGCGCAGGGCTGCGCCGCCACAGCGTTATTCCACATTCGACGGGCGCCCCGAGCGCCCGCAAGGCCTGCGGGTGAGCGCAGGCCAGCAACTGTGCACTGCCATAACAAACACAACGCGGAGTAAGCAGTAATGGCTCGACTGAAACGAACCCTGACGCTGGGTTCGGTGGTGCTGTTCGGCATCGCCTACATGACCCCGATCATCGTCCTCGGCACCTTCGGCATCCTCGCCGACGTCACCCGCGGCGTAGTCCCCTCGGCCTACCTCGTCGCATCCGTTGCAATGCTCTTCACCGCGCTCAGCTATGGGCGCATGGCAGCCGCCTTCCCGGTAGCCGGCTCCGCCTATACCTATGTACGCAAGTCGATCAGCCCCAAGCTGGGCTTCCTCGCCGGCTGGGCGGTGCTGCTGGACTACCTGTTCCTGCCCATGGCGATCTGGCTGATCGGCGCGGCCTACCTGCATTCCGCCTTCCCCGCCGTGCCCCAGGCCCTGTGGGTGCTGGCGTTCATCGGCGTGACCACCGCGATCAACGTGGTCGGCCTGCGCCTGGCGAAGAACATCAACGGCGTGCTGATGCTGGTGCAGTTCCTCGTGCTGATCGCCTTCGTCGGCCTGGCCATCCACTACATCACCGGTGATGGCAGCCGTCCGCTGTGGACCCTGGAGCCCTTCCTCAAGGAAGGCACCCAGCTGCCGCTGATCATGGGTGGCGCGGCCATCGCCTGCTACTCCTTCCTGGGCTTCGATGCGGTCAGTACCCTGACCGAAGAAACCCACGAGCCGCGCAAGACCATTCCGCGCGCCATCCTGCTGATCACCCTGATCGGTGGCGGCATCTTCATCGCCGCCAGCTACTTCGTACAGCTGGCGCACCCGTCGGTGGAGTTCCAGAACGCCGACTCGGCCGCCTACGAAATTGCCCGCAACATCGGCGGCGACCTGTTCGTCAGCTTCTTCCTGATCGGCCTGATCGTCGGCCAGTTCACGTCTGGCCTGTCGGCCCAGGCCAGCGCCTCGCGCCTGCTGTTCGCCATGGGCCGCGACGGCGTGCTGCCGCGCCCGTTCTTCGGGCGCATCAGCAAGCGCTTCGAAACCCCGGTGAACAGCATCGTGCTGTGCGGCGTGGTGGCCCTGCTGGCGCTGCACATGGACGTCACCACCTCCACCTCGTTCATCAACTTCGGCGCCTTCCTCGCCTTCAGCCTGGTGAACCTCTCGGTGATCTTCCACTACTACCTGAACGCCGAGCGCCGCGGCCTGCGCGAGCTGGTGCTGTTCCTGCTGTTCCCGCTGATCGGCCTGCTCGCCGACCTGTGGCTGATGGTCAGCCTCGACCACCTGGCCATCTGGCTTGGCGCCACCTGGCTGGTGCTCGGCGTGATCTACCTGGCGGTGATCACCGGCGGCTTCCGCCAGCAACCGCCGGAGATGCATTTCGAGGAGGCGTGAGCCCCGCGCGGGGCTATGCTGGGGACTCCGAGCCGTGATGCCCGAGGAGATCCCGCCATGCCCCGCCTCACCCTCTACCATTCGCCCCAGACACGCTCCAGCGGCACCCTGGTGCTGCTGGAAGAACTGGGCGCCGAGTACGACCTCGAACTGATCAACATGAAGGCCGGCGAGCAGCGCAAGCCGGAGTTCCTGGCGCTCAACCCGTTGGGCAAGGTCCCGGCGATCCGTCTCGGCGAGTCGCTGGTCACCGAGCAGGGCGCCATCTTCATCTACCTCGCCGACCTGTTCCCCCGGGCGAATCTCGCCCCCGCCCTCGACGACCCCTTGCGCGGCCCTTACCTGCGCTGGCTGGTGTTCTACGGCTCCAGCTTCGAACCGGCCATCGTCGACCGTGCCCTGAAACGCGATGCCGCCCCGCAGGCCATGAGTCCCTACGGCGATTACGACAGCGTGATGCGCGCCCTCGCCGAACAGCTGGAAACCGGCCCCTATCTGCTGGGTAGCCGCATGACCGCTGCCGACGTGCTGTGGGGCGCGGCCCTGCGCTGGACCATCGGCTTCGGCGTAGTGCCCAAGCTGCCGGTGTTCGAGCGCTACGTGGAGCTGGTGACCTCGCGCCCGGCCTTCAAGCGAGTGTGGGAACGGGACGTGCAGTGGGCGGAAGAACACACCCGCGCGGCGGAAGCGAAAGCGCCCTGACACCCGACAACGGACCGCTCCAGAGCCATAGAAGGGTTTCGGTCAGGCGTGGCGGTCCTGGCGCTTTTTGCGGAATCGGTCTCAGGCTATGTGGGAAAGTTCTTTTTTTCGTGTGGCCTTATTTTCCGCCGCAGGGTGCCGGTCAATGATTGCCCCAACGCCGCGTAACCCCATCACACGGCGCCGCTGGAACCATAAGAACCACAGGTGTTGATCGGTTATGTCCCCCGATGGCCCATCCGCAAGGATGGGCCTTTTTTCTGGGGAGACGTTTTTCGTCAGGCAGCCTTGAGCGCTCGCAGGGGTTGCCCGCAGAGAGCGTGAGAGACCGGAGAGCCCGCGTCAGTTTCTTGCCGCGCTGACACCTTCCAGGGTGGCGAAGGAAGTGTCCTTCGCGGTCAGCAGGAAATCGCGCATGAACGGCGCATCCAGCATGTCGGCGCGGATGGCGGCGAACAGGGTGCAATACAGGCCTTTTTCCCCCAGGCGCTTGGCGGTCACATAGCCCCGCGAGCTGTACTCGTGCAGCGCCCAGTTGGGCAGGCTGCAGACGCCGCGTCCGGACGCCACCAGCTGCATCATCATCACCGTCAGCTCCGAGGTGCGTACCTGCGCCGGTTCGACGTCGGCGGGTTCGAGGAAGCGGGTGAAGATGTCCAGGCGATCACGCTCGATGGGGTAGGTGATCAGCGTCAGGTTGGCCAGGTCTTCCGGGACGATGAACGACTTGCCGGACAGCGCGTGGTGGTTGTCCACCGCCAGCAGCGCCTCGTAGGTGAACAGCGGCACGTAGGTGATGCCGGCGATGTCCACCGGGTCGGAAGTCACCACCAGGTCCAGGTCGCCGCGGGCCAGCGCCGGCAGCGGGGCGAAGGAGAAGCCGGAGGCGAGGTCCAGCTCCACTTCCGGCCAGGCGTCGCGGAACTGGTCGATGGTCGGCATCAGCCACTGGAAGCAGCTGTGGCACTCGATGGCCATGTGCAGGCGGCCGGCGGTACCGCCGGCCAGGCGCGCCAGGTCGCGTTCGGCGCCGCGCAGCTGCGGCAGCACGGCGTCGGCCAGCTGCAGCAGGCGCAGGCCGGCACTGGTGAAACGCACCGGCTTGGTCTTGCGGATGAACAGGGACAGGCCGAGGCGCTCCTCCAGTTCCTTGAACTGGTGGGACAGGGCGGACTGCGTCAGGTGCAGGCGCTCGGCGGCCTCCACTAGACTGTCGGCTTCGCGCAGGGCATGCAGGGTTTTCAGGTGACGGAGTTCAAGCATGGCGCGGCCTCGCCTCAGTATGAGGAAATCTTGATGAAACGGCAGAACAATTGAGCTGCTCTCATGATAAGCCGGCGACTGGCACTTCACCAGCACGCATTCGCCGGGCTCGATTCACCTTGTTGGGGTCACCAGCTCAGATAGAACATGCCCTTGGCCAGCAGCACGATCAGCACCACGTGGGCGAACACGCTGTAGTGGATGCGCCGGGAACGCTGGCCGGTCATGCGCCCTGAGCGGAAGGAGTACATGGCGAAGATGAAGTGGCCCAGGACGCTGGTGGCCAGCAGCAGCTTGAGGCTGAGCAGCGTGGCGAAGGGCGATGCCAGCGGGTCGGTCAGCAGCGGCGCGTAACGCAGGTGCAGCATGCCCAGGCCGCTGCCGAACAGGGTCAGGATCACCCAGGGCATCACCCGGCGCAGGCGACGGCCCAGCGCGCCCTCGACCATTTTCATCGCCCGTGCCGGCACATGGCGGTGGACGCTTTCCAGGATCAGCACTTCGAAGAACACCGTGCCGACGAACATGATCGCGGCGAACAGGTGCAGCACCAGCAGGATGGGGTAGGCCATGAGGAAACTTCCGAGCGGGGGTTTCCTATCTTCGCCAGTGCATGGGGCGACCTCCCTTGATCCGGATCATGGGAAGGTCCGTCGGTGACCGCTCAGCGCCTTTCATCAAACTGTCACGGACCTGTGGCAGAGCGAGCGACGGAAATTCATCAGAATCGCGCTCAACTGGGGTTTTGCGTTCCGGATTTTCATTCATGCGTGCTTTCCTGCTGGCAGTCGCACTTTGCTGCGGCCTGTCCTCTCTTTCTTTTGCCGATCGGGCGGTTGCCGCCGATCGTTGCGATGCGCGGGTGCCGACCGAACTGGTCGACCTGGGTGACGTGCGCCTGGCGTACCAGAGCATTGGTCGTCCGCAGGACCCGACGCTGCTGCTGGTCATGGGCCTGGGCGGCCAGTTGATCCATTGGCCGGACGAAGTGGTCGAGGCGCTCTGCCAGCAAGGTTTCCGGGTGATCCGCTACGACAATCGCGATGTCGGGCTGTCTTCCTGGCGCGTTCCTGTGCCCAGCGGCAACCTGACCTACGAAGTCATTCGCTATCGCCTCGGCCTGCCCGTGAGTGCGCCCTACAGCCTGACCGACATGGCCGGCGACGCGCTGCACCTGCTCGACGCCCTGCATGTCGAGCGTGCCCATGTGCTGGGCGCGAGCATGGGCGGGATGATTGCCCAGCACGTGGCCGACATGGCGCCCGACCGGGTGATCAGCCTGACGCTGGTGATGACCAGTTCCGGCGCCGAAGGCCTGCCGGCGCCCAGCGAATCATTGCTGCGCCTGCTCGCCCGGCGCGAAGCGGCCAGCCGCGAACAGGCGATCGAGCAGCAGGCGGATTTGCTGGCGGCCCTTGGCAGCCCGGAAGTGCGCGATGATCGCCAGCAGTTGCTGCAGCAGGCGGCGCGTTCCTACGACCGTGCCTTCACCCCGGAAGGCGTGCAGCGGCAGATGCTGGCGATCCTCGCCGAGCCGAGCCGGGTGGAGCTGCTCAACCGCCTGAACGTTCCGACCCTGGTGGTCCACGGCACCGCCGACCCGCTGCTACCGGTGATGCACGGCGTGCACGTGGCGGCGCACATCCGCGGTTCGGTGCTCAAGCTGATTCCCGGCATGGCGCACCGCTTCCAGGAAGACTTCAAGGAGCCGCTGCTGGGCGCGGTGCTGCCTTACCTGCGCGAACATCAGGGCGGCGGGCACGTCGCACAGCTCTGATCGCCCGCCTCAGGGTTCGCTGAACGGCAGTGGCGCCTCTGTTTCGCGCCGCACCGAGAACGCGTTGAGCGTCATGGCCACCAGCGCGTAGTAGCCGAAGATTCCCACCAGCTCCACCAGCCCGGCCTCACCGAAGCAAGCTGTGGCTGCTTCGTACAGCGCCTGGTCGATGCGTCGGGTCTCGTACAGCGAGCGGCCCAGGTGATGGATCAGGCGTTCGTCTTCACGCTGGAAGTCCGGTGTTCGATTCTGCCGCAAGGCCTCGATCACTTCGTCGCTGAGGCCGGCCTGGCGCGCGATGGGTTCGTGGATCTGCCATTCGGCCTGGGATTGCCACCAGGCGGCGGTGACCAGGATCGCCAGTTCGCTCAGCCGCAGTTCCAGGCGTGTGCCGTAGCGGCAGAAGGCGCCGAGCTTCTGGGCGTTGTCCGCCAGCCCGGGGCTGTGCACCCAGGCCAGGAACGGGCCGTCCAGATTGCCGCGCGGACCGCTGAGGATCTCCTGCAATACGCGGCGCTGGTCGTCGTCCATGTTGGCGTCGGTCAGCGGAGAGAGGCGTGAATCGATTTTCATGCGAGATCCTTCAGAGGCTGCCGATGGCTTTGACGATGGCGCGCTGCAGCTTTTCAGTCAGTTCATCCAGTTGCGCTTCTTCGAGGATGAAGGGCGGGGCCAGCAGGATGTGGTCGCCGCGGCGGCCATCCAGCGTGCCGCCCATGGGGTAGCACATCAGGCCCTCCTGCATGGCGGCCTTCTTGATCCGTGCGTGCAGTTTCGCTTCGGCGGTGAAGGGCGTCTTGCCGGCGCGGTCGGCCACCAGTTCCACACCCTGGAAAAGCCCGCGGCCGCGAATGTCACCGACGTTGGGGTGCTCGCCAAGGGCGCTGCGCAGGCGTTGCTGCAGCTGTTCGCCCAACTCCCGCACGCGTGGCAGCAGGTTGCGCTGTTCGATGGTCTTCTGCACGGCCAGGGCAGCGGCGCAGGCGGTGGCATGGCCGATATAGGTGTGGCCGTGCTGGAAGAAGCCCGAGCCGTTGGCGATGGCGTCGTGGATGCGCTGGCTGACCAGGGTGGCGCCAATGGGCTGGTAGCCGGCGCCCAGGCCCTTGGCGATGGTGATCAGATCGGCGCTGATGCCTTCCTGTTCGGCCGCGAACAGGCTGCCGGTACGGCCCATGCCGCACATCACTTCGTCGAGGATCAGCAGTACGCCATAGCGGTCGCAGATTTCCCGCACGCGCCTGAAGTAGCCCGGCACGGCGGTCACCGCGCCCAGCGTGGCGCCCACCACCGGCTCGGCAACGAAGGCCATGACCTTGTCCGCACCGAGGTTGAGGATTTCCGTTTCCAGTTCCCGTGCCAGGCGTTCGCCGTAGGCTTCCGGCGTTTCGCCTTCGGCCTGGTCGCGATAGGCGTAGCAGGGGCTGACGTGGCTGACATCGATCAGCAGCGGCTGGAACTGCTGGCGTCGCCAGGCGTTGCCGCCGGCAGCCAGCGCACCGAGGGTGTTGCCGTGGTAGCTCTGGCGGCGGGCGATCAGGTGTGTGCGCTGTGGCTGGCCGATCTCCACGAAGTACTGGCGGGCCAGCTTGAGCGCCGCCTCCACCGCTTCCGAACCGCCGGAAACGAAGTACACCGAGCGCATCCCGGCCGGGGCGCGGGCGATCAGGAAGTCGGCCAGTTCTTCCATTGGCTCGCTGGTGAAGAAGGAGGTATGGGCGTAGGCCAGGGTGCCGATCTGCCGGCGCACCGCTTCGATCACTTCGGCGTCGCTGTGCCCCAGGCAGGACACCGCGGCTCCGCCGCTGGCGTCGAGGTAGCGACGGCCCTCGCTGTCGATCAGGTAGGCGCCGTCGCCGCGAACGGCCGTGGGGTAGGACTGGATGAGGCTGCGGTGCAGGACGTGGCTCATGGTGACCTCCAGGGGTTTGCGCAAATATTAAATGCATTTTAATTCTTGGCAAATTTTTCTTGCTAGAAATGACGCTGCTCTGCATCTGGCTAATGCGCTCCCTGCGGTGCTTTCCTTCGATTTGTCGCGTGCGTCAGGCGGGGAACGGGGTGTTTGAGGTGGGAAAAATACTTGCAAATAAATTTATTGCATGTTTATTTTGCACAAAAGCACGCAAGTGCATGCAGCCCCTGACGGGGGTTAGCCGCTCAAAACAATAAAGTCCGGGTCTTGGCCCGTTGCATCGAACTGCCGCTAATGCGCGCCAGCCCCAGGGCATGGCGCATCCCGCCGTCCCGCAAGAGGAAGTCCTGCATGAAAAAGCTGCTGCAAGCCTCGTTCGCCGCTCTCTCCCTGTTCGCCGCCAGCCAGTCGATGGCGGCCGACAAGGAGCTGCTGATCGCCACCGATACCGCCTTCGTTCCCTTCGAGTTCAAGCAGGGCGACAAGTACGTCGGCTTCGATATCGATCTCTGGGCAGCCATCGCCAAGGAGATGGGCGTGAGCTACCAGCTCAAGCCGATGGACTTCAACGGCATCATCCCTGCGCTGCAGACCCGCAACGTCGATGCGGCCCTGGCCGGCATCACCATCAAGGAAGACCGCAAGCAGGTCATCGACTTCTCCGACGGCTACTACGACAGCGGCTTCCTGCTGATGGTCAAGGCCGACAACGACAGCATCAAGAGCTCTGCCGACATCGCCGGCAAGAGCCTGGCGGTGAAGAGCGGCACCTCGGCGGCGGACTACGCCAAGGCCAATCTGAAGGCCGGCGACCTGCGCCAGTTCCCCAACGTCGACAACGCCTACCTGGAGCTGCGTACCGGCCGCGTCGATGCCGCGATGCACGACACTCCCAACGTCCTCTACTACATCAAGACCGCCGGCGACGGGCAGGTGAAGGCCGTGGGCGAGCAGATGATGGCGCAGCAGTACGGCATCGGTTTCCCCAAGGGCAGCGAGCTGCGCGAGCCGGTGAACGCGGCCCTGAAGAAGCTGCGTGAGGACGGCACCTATGCGCAGATCTACCGCAAGTGGTTCGGCACCGACCCGAAATAAGACGAGGTAGGCATCCATGCATTTTCAATGGTCCGCCATCTGGGACGCGTTGCCGGTGCTGCTCGAGGGCGCCCGGCTGACCCTGTGGATATCCATTCTCGGTCTGATCGGCGGCGCGGTGATCGGCCTGGTGGCCGGTGTCGGCCGCGCCTACGGCGGCTTCATCGGCAGTCGCGCGGCGCTGGTGTTCGTCGAGCTGATCCGTGGCACGCCGATCATGGTCCAGGTGATGTTCATCTACTTCGCCCTGCCGCTGATGATCCCGGTGCGCATCGATCCGTTCAGCGCGGCGGTGGTCACCATCATGATCAACTCCGGCGCCTACATCGCCGAGATCACCCGCGGTGCGCTGCTCTCGGTGAACAAGGGCTTCCGCGAGGCGGGGCTGGCACTGGGGCTTTCCGGGCGCGACACGCTGCGCTACGTGATCGCTCCGCTGGCCTTCCGGCGGATGATCCCGGCGCTGGGCAACCAGTGGATCGTGAGCATCAAGGACACCTCGCTGTTCATCGTCATCGGCGTCGCCGAACTGACCCGTCAGGGCCAGGAGGTGATCGCCGGCAACTTCCGCGCGATGGAAATCTGGTCGGCGGTGGCGGTGATCTACCTGGTCATCACCCTGGTGTTGAGTTACGTGCTGCGGCGCATGGAATCGAGGCTGAAGATCCTATGATCGAGTTCAAGCAGGTCGCCAAGCACTTTGGCGAGACCAAGGTGCTCCACGACATCAACCTGAAGATCGGCAGCGGCGAAGTGGTGGTCATCATCGGCCCTTCCGGCTCCGGCAAATCGACGCTGCTGCGCTGCATCAACAAGCTCGAAGTGATCACCGACGGCCAGTTGTTCGTCGATGGCATGGAGGTCAACGACCCGAAGGTGGACGAGCGCCTGATCCGCCAGGAGGCGGGGATGGTGTTCCAGCAGTTCCACCTGTTCCCGCAGATGACCGCGCTGGAAAACGTCGCCTTCGGGCCGATCCGCGTGCGGGGGGCGAAGAAGGCCGACGCCGAGGCGCTGGCGCGTACGCTGCTGGCGAAGGTGGGGCTCTCCGAGCGCGCCGGGCACTATCCGTCGGAGTTGTCCGGCGGCCAGCAGCAGCGCGTGGCCATCGCCCGCGCACTGGCGGTGAAGCCCAAGCTGATGCTGTTCGACGAGCCCACCTCGGCGCTCGACCCCGAGCTGCGCCATGAAGTGCTGCAGGTGATGAAGGACCTGGCGGAGGAGGGCATGACCATGGTCATCGTCACCCACGAGATCGACTTTGCCCGCAAGGTCGCTTCGCGGCTGATCTTCATCGACCAGGGCCGCATCACCGAGGACGGCGACCCTGCCAGCCTGATCGGCAACCCCACCAGCCCGCGTCTGCGGGAGTTCCTGCAACATGTCGCCTGAGGTGCGCCGATGATCCTGCAACCCCTGAAACTGGGCGGCAGCCCGTATGACATCGGCCTGGGGCTCGGCCGCTTCGGCCGCGATGCGGTGCATCAGCGCCTTCGCCCGCTGCCACTGTGGCGGAGCCTCGCGGCCCTGGCTGGAGCGGGCGTGGCGAAAGCCATGCAGGCGCAGGTCGAGGCCGACTTCCCGCATATCTGGGAGGAAATCCGCGGCCTGGCCGATGGGCTGGAGCTGCCGGTCGAGGAAGTCTTCCTGTGGAACTGCCGCGGCGATTTCGTCAGCCCGCAGAGTGTGGATGGCTGCACCACGGTATTCGGGCCGACCGCCGACGGCTGGCTGATCGCCCACAACGAAGACGGCCTGCCCTCCCTCGAGGGTGCCTGCGGCCTGCTGCAAGCTACGCCGGAGCACGGCATGGCTTTTACCAGCTTCGTCTACCCCGGCTCCATTCCCGGCCACACCTTCGCAGTGAATGCCGCCGGGCTGGTCAGTACGGTGAACAACATCCGCCCGACCAGCATCCCGGCCGGCCTGCCGCGTCAGGTACTGGCCCGTGCGGTGCTGGATTGCGCCAGCCTGGATGAGGCGGTCGACGTGCTCTCCCGCGCAGGCCGCGCCGGTGCCTTCCACCATGCCCTCGGGCAGGTCGGCTCGGCTCATCTGCTGAGCGTCGAAGCCTGCTCGGCCGGCGTGGTGGTGCGCAAGGTGCGGCGTCCCGGCGGGCACTCCAACCATCTGCTGGATGCCGGGCTGGACGCCGCCGGCCAGCGCATCACCGGCAGCTCCGGCAGCCGCCAGCGCCGCGTCGACGGGTTGCTGGGGGAGGGCGGCGGTCTGCTCGACGAGGCCCGCGCGCTGGCGATCCTGCGCGATGGCGCTGATCCCGGGCTGCCGATCTACCGTCGTGCGGCGGACGACCCGGACGATGAGAGCACCCTGGCCACCGCCGTATTTCTCATCGGCGCGAACTCGGTAGAATGGCGCGTCTACTGCCAGCCGGACGTCCAGCACGTGGAAGCCGCCGGCAGTATCCGCCCTTCTTCCGCCAACGGACCTGCCCGATGACCCAAGCGCCCGCCGCACTGCCCGATAACCTGGGAGCCCTCAAGCAGCTGCTGGAGGCTATCGAGCGCGGTGAGTCGGGCATCTCCCTGGGCGGTAGTTCGCGGCGGGTGCTGGCTGCATTGATCGAGGCGCCGCAGCGCACCGCGGTGTCCTCCATCAGCGAGCTGGCGGAGCAGCTCGGGGTGAACGCCTCGACCTTGTCGCGCCTGGCCCAGCGCCTGGGCTACGGCGGTTTCAGCAAGTTCCAGGACCTGTTCCGCCGCGAGCTGACCGAGGGCAAGAATTTCTACAGTGACCAGGCCTCGCGCCTGCTGCTGACTCCTGCCGACACCACGCTGTCGCGCCTGACCCGCCTGGGCCGGCAGGAAAGCACCAACATCGCCAGCCTGATCGAGCAGGTCGAGCCGGAAGTGTTCTCCCGCGTGGTGGAGCTTCTCGCCAGCGCGCGCCGGGTGCGCATCCATGGCATGCGCCAGTTCACTTCGCTGGCGCTGTTCATGTCCTACGGCCTGGGCATGCTGCGCCAGGACGTGGCAGCGCTGGATGCCAGCCGCCAGGGCGTGGCCGATGCGTTGGCGCAACTGGATGCTGGCGATGTGCTGGTGGTCGCCAGCTGCTTCCCCTACACGCCCAGCGTGCTGGCTACGGCGGAAGTCGCCGCGCGCCATGGCATCGAGGTCGTGGCCCTGACCGATTCCTCCAGCTCGCCGCTGGCGAAGGTGGCGCGGCACAGCTTCTATGTGCCCAACCACAGCCTGTTCTACAGCAACAGCATGTGCGCCTTCATGCTGCTGGCGCAGGGCTTGTTGAGCGAGGTGGCGGGGCGATTGGGCGAAAGCGCGCTGGAATCACTGCGCCAGCGCGAAGAACTGATCAGCGAGCTGAACGCGTCGCTCTGAGGCGACGCTGCCTCAGGCAACCTGGGTACTGGGCTCCAGCGGGCTTTCGCTGCTGAGGAACTGCTCCAGGCGCTCGCGCTGCCGGGCATTGAGGAACAGGCCGAGCTTGGTGCGGCGCCAGAGGATGTCATCGGCGTCGCGCGCCCACTCCTCGTGGACCAGGTATTCCACTTCCCGCGCATAGAGCCCGGCGCCCAGGTGTTCGCCCAGTTCGCTGAGGTTGTGCGCGCCGTCCAGCAGCTTCCAGATGCGGCTGCCGTAGGTGCTGGCCCAGCGCCGGGCGAGGGCAGGGTCGAGCTGGCGCAGGCGGTCCATGAGCTGGATGGCCAGGTCTTCCACGCAGGTCATGGCTTCACCGCCAGGCAGCGGGGCACTGGCAGTCCAGCTGGCTTTCATCACGCCGGCGAAGTGCGGCGCCAGTTGTTCGAGCGCGGCCTCGGCGAGTTTGCGGTAAGTCGTCAGCTTGCCGCCGAACACCGACAGCAGCGGCGCTTCACCGGGGGTGTTGTCCAGCGCCAGGGTGTAGTCGCGGGTCACGGCCGAAGGGTCGTCGGATTCGTCGTCGCACAGCGGGCGCACGCCGGAGAAGCTGCGCAGGATGTCCTGGCGGCCCAACTGGTGCTTGAAGTGGGCGTTGACCACGTTGAGCAGGTAGTCGGTCTCTTCTTCGCTGATGCTGATCTTCGCCGGGTCGCCCTGGTACTCGCGGTCGGTGGTGCCGATCAAGGTGAACTGGCGCAGGTAGGGAATGGCGAAGACGATGCGCCGGTCCTCGTTCTGCAGGATGTACGCGTGCTCGCCCTCGTACAGGCGCGGCACGATCAGGTGGCTGCCCTGGATCAGGCGGATGCCGTAGGGCGGCTTCTGGCGCAGTTCCTCGCGCAGGAAGCGGTCGACCCAGGGGCCGGCGGCATTGACCAGCGCGCGGGCGCGCACCGAGTACAGGCTGCCGTCGCGGCGCTCCAGGTGCAGGTGCCACAGGCCCTTGCTGCGCCGGGCGCTGACGCAGCGGGTGCGCGGATGCACATGGGCGCCGTTCTCGCGGGCGGCCATGGCATTGAGTACCACCAGGCGGGCGTCGTCTACCGAGCAGTCGGAGTATTCGAAGCCGCGGGTGATTTCGCCCTTCAGCGGGCTGTCCAGGCCGAAGCGCACGCCACGGGAAGCCGGCAGCTTCTCGCGCTTGCCCAGGTGGTCATAGAGGAACAGGCCGGCGCGGATCATCCAGGCCGGGCGCAGGTGCGGGCGGTGGGGAAGCACGAAGCGCAGCGGGTGGACGATGTGCGGTGCCTTGGCCAGCAGCACCTCGCGCTCGGCGAGAGCTTCGCGGACCAGGCGGAATTCGTAGTGTTCCAGGTAGCGCAGGCCTCCGTGGACCAGCTTGCTGCTGGCGGAGGAGGTGTGGGCAGCGAGGTCGTGCTGTTCGCAAAGGAACACCGACAACCCGCGCCCGGCAGCGTCCGCCGCGATCCCTGCGCCATTGATGCCGCCGCCGACGACGGCCAGGTCATAGACTTCGGCCAGGGGCGCGTGGCGCTTGCTGGTTGGGTTCATGGGGGCCGCCTTGGGGATTGAAAGTGAATCTTGTGATGTTCGTTTTCGAAAATATCCTAGTTCAGTGAATGAAATATGACCAGTCTTGAGCGCGAATTCGCGCAGGCATTCGTCTGAATGTTCGAAAGTGAAGGCGGTGAGCGCGGCTCAGACCAGTTCGAGCTGGACCTTGTGCTGGTGCAGCAGGCGCGCCACGGCGGCGGGCGGCGGGCTGTCGGTGAACACCCGGCTGACCAGGGAAATCGGCCCCAGGCGCACCACGGCGTTGCGCCCGAACTTGCTGGAGTCGGCGGCGAGGAACACCTGCCGGGCGTTGTCGATGATGGCGCGGGAGACGCGCACTTCCTGGTAGTCGAAGTCCAGCAGGCTGCCGTCCTCGTCGATGCCGCTGATGCCGACCACGGCGAAGTCGACGCGGAACTGCTCGATGAAGTCCACTGCCGCCTGCCCGACCACGCCGCCGTCGCCGCGTACGGTGCCGCCGGCGATCAGCACTTCGAAGTCGTCCTTGCCGGCGAGGATGCTGGCGACGTGCAGGTTGTTGGTGATGACCTTGAGGTTCTGGTGGCCGAGCAGGGCGCGGGCGATGGCCTCGGTGGTGGTGCCGATGTTGATGAACAGCGAGGCGTTGTCCGGGATGTGTGCGGCGATGGCATCGGCGATGCGCTGCTTCTCGTCGCGCATCTGGTCGGCGCGGGTGTTGTAGGCGGTGTTCTCGATGCTCGAGTCCCAGGCCGCGCCGCCGTGGTAGCGGCGAAGCAGGTTCTGTTCGGCGAGCTGGTTGATGTCGCGGCGGATGGTCTGCGGGGTCACGGCGAACTGCTGGGCAAGTTCCTCGATGCTCAGGTAGCCGCGTTCGCGGACCAGATCGAGGATGCTTTGCTGTCGGGGTGGCAGGTTCATGCGCTGTGCTCGTGCGGACGGGCGAAGGGACAAGAATGCCGCAGCGGGGGCCTTGCTGTCATGCGCGGCAGTCCCTGTAGGAGCGCGCCATGCCCGCGATCGCGCGCATGGCGCGCTCCTACAGTGTTGCGGTATCAGTCCTCGGCGGCCCAGCCGCGCGTGCGCTCCACGGCTTTCTTCCACCCTGCATACAACCGCGTGCGCTCTGCTTCGTCGCAGGCCGGCTGGAACACCCGCTCGATCACCGCCTTGTTCTTCAGCTCCGCCAGGCTACCCCAGAAACCGCAGGCCAGACCCGCCAGCACCGCAGCGCCGAGGGCCGTGGTCTCGCGCATCTGCGGGCGCTCCACCGGGGTGCCGAGGATGTCGGCCTGGAACTGCATGAGGAAGTTGTTGGCCACCGCGCCGCCATCCACGCGCAGGGCGCGCAGCGGCTCGCCGGCGTCCTGCTGCATGGCGTCGAGCACGTCGCGGGTCTGGTAGGCGATGGATTCCAGGGTGGCGCGGATCAGGTGGTCGGCCTTCACTCCGCGGGTCAGGCCGAACAGCGCGCCACGGGCATAAGGGTCCCAGTAAGGCGCGCCGAGGCCGGTGAAGGCGGGGACCAGGTAGACGCCGTTGCTGTCCTTCACCTTGGTGGCGAAGTACTCGGAGTCGTGGGCGTCGTTGATCACCTTCAGTTCGTCGCGCAGCCACTGCACGGTGGAGCCGCCGTTGAACACCGCGCCTTCCAGCGCATAGGCCACTTCGCCGCGCGGTCCGCAGGCGATGGTGGTGAGCAGGCCGTGGGTGGATTTTACCGCGTTGGCACCGGTGTTCATCAGCAGGAAGCAGCCGGTGCCGTAAGTGTTCTTCGCCTGGCCCGGTTCCACGCACATCTGCCCGAACAGCGCGGCCTGCTGGTCGCCGGCGATCCCGGCAATCGGCGTGCGGTGCACACCCAGGCCGCCGACCTTGGCGTGGCCATAGATTTCCGAAGACGGGCGCACCTGCGGCAGCATCGCGCGCGGTACGTCCAGCGCGGTGAGCAGGCGTTCGTCCCAGTCGCGCTTGTGGATATCGAACATCAGGGTGCGCGAGGCGTTGGTGTAGTCAGTGACATGCACCTCGCCTTCGGTGAGCTTCCAGATCAGCCAGGTGTCGACCGTGCCGAACAGCAACTCGCCGCGTTGCGCGCGTTCACGGGCGCCTTCGACGTTGTCGAGGATCCACTTCAGCTTGGTACCGGAGAAGTAGGGGTCGATGACCAGTCCGGTGGTGTCGCGGATGTGCTGTTCCAGGCCGTCGCGCTTGAGCTGCTCGCAGATCGCCGCGCTGCGCCGGCACTGCCAGACGATGGCGTTGTGGATTGGCCGGCCGGTGGCCTTGTCCCACACCAGGGTGGTTTCGCGCTGGTTGGTGATGCCGATGGCGGCCACTTCGGCGACGCTGATGCTGGCCTGGGCGAGGGCTTCCACCAGGGTCGAACTCTGGGTCGCCCAGATTTCCATCGGGTCGTGTTCGACCCAGCCCGGCTGCGGGTAGATCTGCGCGAATTCGCGCTGGGCCGTGCTGACCACGTTGGCGTCGTGGTCGAAGATGATGGCGCGCGAGCTGGTGGTGCCCTGGTCGAGGGCGACGACGTATTTCTTGTTCGTAAGGTCGGTCATGGCAGCGGCCTTGTGCGGACTCCGTTCGGCAACCCCGGCGGCAGGGCCGGGTAGGGATTGGCGGTGAACATACGGGATTCATCCCCGTCGGTGAAGCGAACACCGTGCAGTGCGCCACACCTTGGCTTACTGTTATGCGCTGGAAAGCCGCCTGCGAGAAGCCCGCCGATCATGACCCCCGCCATCGACCTGCTGAAGAAGAACCGCGCCGAACACCACGTGCTGAGCTACGAGCACGACCCCAAGGCGCCGTCCTACGGCCTGGAGGCCGCCGAGAAGCTCAACCTCGACCCGGCGCGGGTCTTCAAGACGCTGCTGGCGGCAAGCGAGAAAGGCGAGTTGCTGGTGGCGGTGGTGCCGGTGGTGGGCACCCTGGACCTCAAGGCGCTGGCCCACGCGGCGGGCGTGAAGAAAGCCGACATGGCCGACCCCAATGCCGCGCAGCGCGCCACCGGTTACCTGGTGGGTGGCATCAGCCCGCTGGGGCAGAAGAAGCGCCTGCGCACCTTCATCGACGAATCTGCACAGGGCTTCCCGACCATCCATGTCAGCGCCGGCCGGCGCGGCCTGGAAGTGGAGCTGAGCGCCGAGACCCTGGCCGGGCTGACCTCGGCGAAGTTTGCGCCGATCGGCCGCCCCTGATCGCTCAACCCCGGGGACTGTGTGGTCCCCACTGTACGGTTCGCCGCCCGCCGGCTTCTGTCATGCTCGGCCATCACTTACAAGGAGATCGCCATGCTGCTCGACTTCCATCAGGTGGACGCCTTCACCGACCGTCCCTTCGCCGGCAACCCGGCCATGGTCTATCGCCTCGATGCTTGGCTGAACGACGAGCTGATGCAGAAGATCGCCGCCGAGCACAATCTCTCGGAGACCGCCTTCCTGGTGAAGGAGCCCGAGGGCTGGCGCATCCGCTGGTTCACCCCGACCGCCGAAGTACCCCTGTGCGGCCACGCTACCC
This sequence comes from Pseudomonas sp. LABIM340, assembly GCF_040017195.2. Lineage (NCBI taxonomy): Bacteria > Pseudomonadati > Pseudomonadota > Gammaproteobacteria > Pseudomonadales > Pseudomonadaceae > Pseudomonas > Pseudomonas sp. LABIM340. Next base: position 1,489,854 of record NZ_CM200227.1, read on the forward strand.
TGGCCAGCGCCCATGTGCTGTTCGAGGTGTTCGAGGAGCCGGGCGAGGTGCTGGAACTCAATTCGCTGTCCGGCCCGCTGCGCGTGACCCGCGAGGACGGCCGCCTGGCGCTGAACTTCCCGGCGCAGCCGCCGAGCGAAACCGGCGCCACCGTGGAACTGGCCAGCGCACTGGGCGTGGACGTGGTGGACGCACTGAGCAACGCCTCGCACCTGCTGGCGTTGCTGGAATCCGAGCAGGCCGTGCGCGACTGCAAGCCCGACTTCGCCGCCCTGGCGCGCCTGCCGTACCTGGGCGTGATCGTCACCGCGCGCAGTGAGGACTACGACTTCGTCTCGCGCTTCTTCGCCCCGGCCATCGGCCTCAACGAAGACCCGGTGACCGGCGCCGCCCACTGCAGCCTGATCCCCTACTGGTCGGGCCGCCTGAACAAGCTGCAGATGCGCGCTTTCCAGTGCTCCGAGCGCGGCGGCGAACTGTGGTGCCGCCTGGAGGACGACCGCGTGAGCATCGCCGGTTATGCGCGCCTGGTGGCCAGCGGTCGTCTGCTGGTTGTTTGATCTGTGACCGGGGGGATTTCGCCTTCCCGGCGTAGGCTGGCCTTCACTGAAAGCCGCGCCCCTCTGGCGCGGTTCGCAGCTTCGCAGGCACTCCCATGGCAACTCTGGTCATCGCTGACTACCACACCCACACCGGCTCCGCCGTTCTCGCCCCGGCGACCCTGAACACGCTGGCGGCCGCCCGGCAGATCGGCGGTGACGTGCATCTGTTGCTGGCCGGCAGCGGTCTGGGCCAACTGGCGGAGCAGGCTTGCGGCATCGATGGCGTCGCGCGCGTCGTGCTGGTGGACGATCCCGCCTACGACCACCTGCTGGCGGAAAACCTTTCCGCACTGGTCGTGCAGCTCGCTCCCTGCTACAGCCATGTTCTCGCGCCTGCCACCGCCATGGGCCGCGATTGCCTGCCGCGTATTGCCGCGCTGCTGGACGTCGATGCAGTTTCCGATGTCATCGCGGTGATCGACGACGAGACCTTCCAGCGCCCGATCTACGCCGGCAATGCCATCGCTACAGTGCGCTGCGAAGGTCCGGTGAAGGTGCTGGGTATCCGGCCAACGGCCTTCGACCCGGTATCTGCGGAAGGCGGCAACGCCGAGCTGGAAAGACGCAACGGGGCTGGCGACCTCGCGTTGGCATCCTGGCAGGGTGAGGAGCGTCCGGACTTCGAGCGCCCGGCACTGGAGTCGGCGCGGGTGATAGTCGCTGGCGGACGCGGCCTGCAGACCGAGGAAGGTTTCGCGGCGCTCTATCCCCTGGCGGATCGCCTGCACGGCGCCGTCGGCGCTTCGCTGGCGGCGGTGGACGCGGGCTTCGCACCGGCAGAGCTGCAGATCGGTCAGTCCGGGCGCATCGTCGCGCCGGATCTTTACCTGGCAGTAGGGATATCCGGTGCGGTGCAGCACGTGGCGGGCATGAAGGACGCCAAGGTCATCGCCGCGATCAACCTCGACCCCGATGCACCGATCTTCGAGATCGCTGATTACGGTCTGCAGGGCGACCTGTTCGAGTTGCTGCCGGCGTTGATGCTCGAGTTGGACAGCGCGCTCGGCTAGAGCGCCACGCTGCCCTGCGCCGGGAACAGCACCAGGTGCTCGGCGGCTACGCCGATGGCCACTTCGTCGCCCGGTTGATGGTCGGAGTGGCTGGGGAAGAGTGATTCCAGCTGGGTGCCGGTGGGTAGTTGCAGGCGATAGAGCGTCGCCGCGCCGAGGAACGACTTGCCGACAATCCGCGCCTTCAGCGCGCCATCGGCGGCCGGCACCAGGTCGTCCGGACGCAGCAGCACATCCACCGCGCTGCCGTCCGGCAGGCTATAGGCACGGTTGCCGCGCAACAGGCCCAGTTCGGTCTGCACCGCATCGCTCCCGCACATCTGTCCGCGAATGAAATAGCCCTGGCCGACGAAGCTGGCGACGAAGGGTGTCTGCGGTTCGTGGTAGAGGTTGAACGGGGTGTCCCACTGCTCCAGCACGCCATGGCGGAACACGCCGACGTGGTCGCTGACGGCGAAGGCTTCTTCCTGGTCATGGGTGACCAGGATGGCGCTGGTGCCGCGCGCCTTGAGGATGTCACGGACCTCATGGCTGAGCTGCCGGCGCAGTTCCACGTCGAGGTTGGAAAAGGGTTCGTCGAGCAGCAGCAGTTGCGGCTGTGGCGCCAGCGCGCGGGCAAGGGCCACGCGTTGTTGCTGGCCGCCGGAGAGTTCATGGGGGAAGCGCTGGCCGAGGCCGTCGAGTTTCACCAGTTCCAGCAATTCGCCGACGATGCGCTCGCGCTCGGGGTGCTTGCGGATGCCGAAGGCGATGTTGTCCGCCACCGACAGGTGCGGGAACAGCGCGTAGTCCTGGAACACCATGCCGATCCGGCGCTTCTCCGGCGACAGGGTGAAGCCGGGTCGGGAAATCACTTCGCCGGCCAGTTCGATGCGGCCGTTCTGCACCGGCTCGAAACCGGCGATGGCGCGCAGGGTGGTGGTCTTGCCGCAGCCCGAGGGGCCGAGCAGGCAGCCGATGTCGCCGGCGTTCAGGTGCAGGCTGACGCCTTGCACCACACGCTGCTGTTCATAGCCACAGGAAAGATCTTCGAGGTTGAGCAGCAGCGTTTGGGTCATCGGGCTCTAAGCAGGGATCAGGCGTAGTGGGCGTGCTCGACCAGCAGTTCGAGCAGCGCCTTCTGGGCGTGGAGACGGTTTTCCGCCTGGTCCCAGGCCACGGAGCGCGCGTCGTCCAGCAGGTCTTCGCTGATCTCTTCGCCTCGGTGGGCCGGCAGGCAGTGCATGAATAGTACATCCGCCGCCGCGCCGTCGAGCAGCGCACGTGTTACCTGATATGGCTGGAACAGGCGCAGGCGTGCGGCCGCTTCGTCTTCCTGGCCCATGGAGGCCCAGACGTCGGTGCTCACCAGGTGTGCGCCGGCCACCGCCTCGCGCGGGTCGCGGAAGATCTTCACGCGATCGCCGGCCAGTTCCATCAGCGCGGCGTTCGGCTCGTAGCCTTCCGGGCAGGCGACATTCAGCTGGAAGTCGAAGCGGATCGCCGCCTCGATGTAGCTGTTGCACATGTTGTTGCCGTCGCCGATCCAGGCTGCGGTCTTGCCGGCGATGCTGCCGCGGTGCTCGAAGAAGGTCTGCATGTCGGCCAGCAGCTGGCACGGGTGCAGGTCGTCCGACAGGCCATTGATCACCGGCACACGGGAGTTCTCGGCGAACTCGATCAGGTTGCTGTGGGCGAAGGTGCGGATCATCACCGCATCGACCATCCGCGACATCACCCGAGCGGCGTCGGCAATCGGCTCACCGCGGCCCAGCTGGGTGTCGCGCGGGGAGAGGAAGATGGCCTGGCCGCCGAGCTGGATCATGCCGGCTTCGAAGGAAATCCGCGTACGGGTCGAGGCTTTCTCGAAGATCATGCCCAGCACGCGGTTCTTCAGCGGTTCGTAGAGCACGCCTCGGTCTCGCAGGTCCTTCAGCTCGGTGGCGCGGCGGATCAGACCGAGCAGTTCTTCGGTCGTGTAATCCAGCATCGAGAGGAAGTGACGTGCGCTCATGGTTCGTACCTACTACTTATTCTCAGAAATCAGGCCGAGGTACCGACCGGCTTTCGTGAGAAAAAACGGGCTGAACCTGCGGCGGGACCGCATGGAGCGGAAAATGGGGGAAGGCGCGATCCTATAAGGAAATGACGGATCTACGCAAGTTTCCCCCGGAGGGCCCGTCGGGCGGGGCTTCAACATGGTCGTTCCTGATGCCCCGCGATTCACCCGACGGAAGCTGGTGGTGCTTCGCCAGGCCAGGATTCATAGTGCTTTCGACCCCGCGACCGGCCCCATGAGGCGCTGGCGACAACAATAACGAGGCGAGCCATGAGCAAGACCCTCCACCACCGTGCGTGCCACCTGTGCGAGGCCATCTGCGGCCTGACCATCGAGACCGAGGACGAGCGCATCCTCTCGATCAAGGGCGATGCCCTGGACAGCTTCAGCCGCGGCCACGTCTGCCCCAAGGCGGTGGCGCTGCAGGACATCCAGAACGACCCGGACCGCCTGCGCCAGCCCGTGCGCCGCGTCGGCAACGAGTGGCAGCCGATCGGCTGGGACGAGGCCTTCGAGCTGGTCGCCACGCGCCTTGCAGAGATTCGTGAACGCCATGGCAACGACGCCGTGGCCGTGTACCAGGGCAACCCCAGCGTGCACAACTACGGGCTGATGACCCACAGCAACTACTTCCTTGGCCAGCTGAAGACCCGCAACCGTTACTCGGCGACCTCGGTGGACCAGTTGCCGCATCACCTGGTCAGCCAGCAGATGTTCGGCCATGGCCTGCTGATTCCGATTCCCGACATCGATCACACCGACTTCATGCTGATCCTGGGCGGCAACCCGCTGGCCTCCAACGGCAGCATCATGACCGTGCCGGACGTGGAGAAACGCCTGAAGGCGCTGAAGGCGCGTGGCGGCAAGCTGGTGGTGGTCGACCCGCGCCGCACCGAGACGGCGGCACTGGCGGACCAGCACTTGTTCGTCCGCCCCGGCGAAGATGCGGCGCTGCTGCTGGGCATTCTCGACACGCTGCTCAGCGAGGGACTGACCCGCGTAACCGCCCTGCCGGTGAACGGCCTGGAGGCGGTACGCGAAGCGTTGGCGCCATTCAAGGTTGAAGTCATGGCCGCCCGCTGCGGTGTTCCGGCCGACGACATCCGCCAGCTGGCGCGGGCTTTCGCCGCCGCCGACAAGGCCGTCTGCTACGGGCGCATGGGGGTTTCGACGCAAGTCTTCGGCAGCCTGTGCCAGTGGCTGGTGCAGCTGATCAACCTGGTCACCGGCAACCTCGACCGCGTCGGCGGCACCCTGTGCACCACGCCGGCGGTGGACCTGGTGGCGACCACGGCGGGCGGCGCGTTCAATCGCTGGCAGAGCCGTGTATCCGGCCTGCCGGAATACGGCGGCGAGCTGCCGGTGGCGGCGCTGGCCGAGGAGATGCTCACCGAAGGGGAAGGGCAGGTGCGCGCGCTGGTGACGGTGGCCGGCAACCCGGTGTTGTCCACACCCAATGGCCGCCGTCTGGAACAGGCGCTGGATGGCCTGGAGTTCATGCTCAGCGTTGATCTGTACATCAACGAGACCACCCGCTACGCCGACCTGATCCTGCCGCCCACCGCGCCGCTGGAGCACGATCACTACGACACCACCTTCAACGTCTTCGCGGTGCGCAACGTCACCCGCTTCAACGAGGCGATCCTGCCCAAGCCCGAAGGCGCTCTGCACGACTGGGAAATCTTCGTCGGTCTGGCCAAGGCCTATGCCGCGCGCCAGGGCAGCGAGCTGAAGCCGACCATGGCGCCGGAGCAGATGATCGAAATGGGCCTGCGCTTCGGCCCCTACGGCGATGCCAGCGAGCACAAGCTCAACCTGGCGCGGCTGCGCGAGCACCCGCACGGGCTGGACCTGGGCCCGCTGCAACCGAACCTGGCGCCGCGCCTGAAGACCGCCAGCCGCAGCATCGAGGCGGCCCCGGAGATCTTCCTGGGCGACCTGCGCCGCTTCGCCGACAGTCAGTCCCATGCCATTGACCAACTGCTGCTGATCGGCCGCCGTCACGTACGCAGCAACAACTCGTGGATGCACAACTACCACCGCCTGGTGAAGGGCAAACCGCGCCACCAGTTGCTCATGCACCCGCAGGACCTGGCCACGCGCGGGCTGGTGGACGGGCAGAAGGTGCGGGTGCGCTCGCGGGTTGGCAGCATCGAGATCGAGGTGGCTGCCAGCGATGAAGTCATGGCCGGTGTGGTCAGTCTGCCCCACGGTTGGGGGCACGGTCGGCCGGGCGTGCAGCTGTCCATCGCCCGCGAGCAGGGCGGCGCCAGCGCCAACGACCTGACCGACGAGCGCCATCTGGATGCGCTCTCCGGCAACACCGCGCTCAACGGCGTGCCGGTGGAGGTCGAGGCGGCCTGACAAGCTGACGCACGTCACCTGCAAAGCCGAGCGTTGCACTCGGCTTTGCAGTACAATGCGCGGTACCGTGCCGGCCTGTGCCCCGAGAGGCGACTGCCGGGTCAGTGTCTGATTGTTAAGCCGAGGAAGTTCATGGATATCATCGATACCATCAAAGAGCAGATCTCCAGCAACCCTGTTCTGCTGTACATGAAGGGTTCGCCGAACGCTCCCCAGTGCGGTTTCTCGTCCCGCGCCGCGCAGGTGCTGATGGCTTGCGGCGAAAAATTCGCCTATGTCGACATTCTGCAGAACCCGGAAATCCGCGCCAACCTGCCCAAGTACGCCAACTGGCCGACCTTCCCGCAACTGTGGGTCGGTGGTGAGCTGGTCGGCGGCAGTGACATCCTGGCCGAGATGTTCGAGAAGGGTGAGCTGCAACCGCTGATCAAGGACGCCGTGAGCAAGGCCAACGCCTGAGTCTTTCGTGCTGTCGCACAAAGCCCCGCCTTGGCGGGGCTTTGTTTTTGGGAAGAAATAAAAGATGACTGAACAGACGCGGGCCAACGCCGCGCGCTGGGCGTGCGGATACTGCTTCGCCATGGGCGGGATGGTCCATGGCAGCGTGATGGGGCGGGTGCCGGCCCTCAAGAGCATGACCGGGGTGGACGAGCAGCAACTGGGCCAGGCCCTGTTGGGCGCGGGCTTCGGCGCGCTGCTGGCGTTCGCCTTCGCCGGCGCGCTGGTGCGCCGCTACGGCAGCCGGGCGATCACGGTGATTTCCGGGTTGGCGCTGATGGCGACCTTCCCCTTGCTCGGGCTGGCGCAGGATGTCTGGGTGCTGGCGGCGGGCTTCCTCGCCGTCGGCCTGACCTTCGCGACCATGGATGTGGCGATGAACACCCAGGCGGTGGAAGTCGAGCGGCGTCTCGGCCGCCCGTGCATCTCCAGTTTGCATGGCATGTACAGCCTGGGCGGCCTGGTCGGTGCTGTCGGCGCGGCGGCCTTCGCCGACCTCGCGCCGATCTGGCACTTCAGCCTGCTGGCACTGGTCGCCGTGGCGATCCTGCCGTTCTTCGCCCGCCATCTGTTCGAGGGGCGTCCGGAACCTATGGAGGAGGAGGCGCCAGCCCAACGTGGCTGGCGCCTGCCGCCACCGGCTCTGATCGGCCTGGGTCTGCTGACGCTCTGCGCGTTCGTTTCCGAAGGAGCGGTCGCCGACTGGGGCGCCTTGCTGCTGCACCAGGTGCTGGGCGCGTCCGAACGCCTGGCAGCGCTGGGCTTCGCGGCATTCTCCGCGACCATGGTACTGGGCCGGCTGTTCGGTGATCGCCTGCGCGTGCGCTTCGCCGACGAGGCGTTGGTGCGCAACCTCGCACTGCTGGCCATCGCGGGCATGTTCCTGGCGCTGTTCAGCCCGTGGGTTGCCGGCGCGATTGCCGGATTCGCCCTGGTGGGCGCGGGACTGTCGGTGGTGGTGCCGATCCTGATCGGCGCGGCGGGCAACCGGCCGGGCGTCGAGCCTTCGCGCGGCGTGGCGGCGGTGGCGTCGTTCGGCTATGGCGGCTTGCTGATGGGCCCGCCGCTGATCGGCTTCCTCGCCGAGCACGTGGGCTTGCGCCTGTCGTTGCTGGTGGTGGTGGGGCTGTGCGCGGGGCTGGTGCTGAAGGCGTCACTGGTGCGCCGTCCGCCGAAGGCGAACGTCTAGAAGGGAAGGGCACCGGCGTCCACAACTGCGCCGGTGCCTTTTTTCGATCAGTCGTCTTCGTGCATGTGCGACTGCAGGTAGTTCTCCAGACCGACTTTCTGGATCAGGCCCAGCTGGGTTTCCAGGTAGTCGATGTGCTCTTCCTCGGACTCGAGGATGTCCTTGAGCAGGTCGCGGCTGACGTAGTCATGCACGCTTTCGCAATGCACGATGGCGTCGCGCAGGTCCTTGCAGGCCTTGAGTTCCAGGTTCAGGTCGCACTGCAGCATTTCCTGGGTGTTCTCGCCGATCAGCAGCTTGCCCAGGTCCTGCAGGTTGGGCAGGCCTTCGAGGAACAGGATGCGTTCGATGAGCTTGTCGGCGTGCTTCATCTCATCGATGGACTCGTGGTACTCGTGCGCGCCGAGGCGCTTCAGGCCCCAGTCGTTCCACATGCGCGAGTGCAGGAAGTACTGGTTGATGGCGATCAGCTCGTTGCCGAGGATCTTGTTCAGATGCTGGATGACTTTCTTGTCGCCTTTCATGCCGGGGTCCTGCCGTGTGGAGTGGGAGAGATTGAAATTCTCGCGCCCTTATAACCATCTGTCAAACATAAGTCCTTGAATTTGCTATAAAAAGGAATATGAATGCGAATGTTTTCATTCCGCAACTTGGCGCTAAACCACTGAATTGCGGGCATAAAAAAACCGGGCCAAGGCCCGGTTTCTTCGGAATTTCTGCTGAACTGATCAGCGGTATTTTTTCTCAGCTCGCCGCGTAGGCCAGGTTGTAGTTCATCGCCTGGGCGCTTTGCAGTTCGCCGAGGGTATCGCGAACTACCTGTTTGGCCAGGCAGGCGCACTTGCCACACTGAGTGCCGACGCCGGTGCACTCGCGCACTTCGCGATAGTTGCAGGCGCCGTCGTAGATCGCATCGCGGATCTGGGTATCGGTAACACCGTTGCAGAGGCAGACGTACATGGTTGCACTACAGTCGCTGTGGGGTTGTTGGAGGCGATACTAATAATAATGAGAATGATTGTCAAAATTTACCGGGGACGCTTTCGACGGTCTCCGATAAATGGTCGCGGCGTCAGTGAGTTAGCGGTGAAAGCCGCATGGATGAAGGCATTGCGCGCCAGGTGTATGATGGCTGCCCCTCTGGAGCGGCAGCCCCTCAAGCCCGGCAGTTTCGACCGGTCAGCGGGCTTTTCGCTCCCAAGCGCCTCACCATTTCCGGAGACAAGGAATGAGCGTACTCGTAGGTAAGAAAGCTCCCGATTTCAACGTGGCCGCCGTGCTGGGTACTGGCGAGATCGTCGACAGCTTCGTGCTGTCCGAAGCCATCAAGGGCAAGTACGGCCTGGTGTTCTTCTACCCGCTGGACTTCACCTTCGTGTGCCCGTCCGAGCTGATCGCCCTGGACCACCGCATCCCTGACTTCCAGGCGCGCAACGTCGAAGTGATCGGCGTCTCCATCGACTCCCACTTCACCCACAACGCCTGGCGCAACACCCCGGTGGACAAGGGCGGCATCGGCCCGGTCAAGTACACCCTGGCCGCCGACATTACCCACGAGATCTGCAAGGCCTATGACGTCGAGTCTGAAGGCGGCGTGGCTTTCCGTGGCGCCTTCCTGATCGACCAGAACGGAGTGGTGCGTTCGCAGATCGTCAACGACCTGCCGCTGGGCCGTAACATGGACGAGCTGCTGCGCCTGGTCGACGCCCTGCAGTTCACCGAGGAGCACGGCGAAGTCTGCCCGGCCAACTGGAAGAAGGGCGACAAGGGCATGACTGCCTCGCCCGAAGGCGTTGCCGCCTACCTGGCCGAGAATGCCGGCAAGCTGTAAAGCTGCTGGTGAATAAAAAAGCCCCGCAATTGCGGGGCTTTTTTATTCAGGACGGCGCGATCAGTGATCGTCTTCCATCCAGCCGCCGAATTCCTTCCAGCGGTTGACGATGCCGCAGAACAGCTCGGCCGTCTTTTCGGTGTCGTAGCGCGCCGAGTGGGCCTCGCGGTTGTCGAACTCGATGCCGGCGGTCTGGCAGGCCTTGGCCAGGACGGTCTGGCCGTAGGCGAGGCCGGCGAGGGTAGCAGTGTCGAAGCTGGAGAACGGGTGGAACGGATTGCGTTTCACGCCGCTGCGGTTCACCGCGGCATTGAGGAAGCCCAGGTCGAAGCTGCTGTTGTGGCCGACCAGGATCGCCCGCTTGCAGCCGTTGGACTTCAGCGATTTGCGGATGCCACGGAAGATTTCAGTCAGCGCCTGTTCTTCCGGCACGGCCATGCGCAGCGGGTGGTCCAGCTTGATGCCGGTGAACTCCAGCGCGGCCTGCTCGATGTTGGCGCCTTCGAAGGGCTCCACACGGAAGAAGTAGGTGTGCTCGGGGAACAGGTAGCCGCTCTCGTCCATGCCGATGGTGACGGCAGCGATTTCCAGCAGGGCGTCGGTGCCGGCGTTGAAACCGCCGGTCTCGACGTCCACCACGACCGGCAGGTAGCCACGGAAGCGGCGCGCCATCGGGTGGCGCGGGCCGGGCGGGAAGGAACCGTCGAGTTCTTCTTCGAAGATTTCGTTCTCGTCACTCATGCCTCGGTCTCCAGCAGGCGCCAGCGCAGTTTTTCACCCGCGCGCAGCGGGACCACGTCGAAGTCGCCGAACGGCAGCGAGGCGGGGGCTTCCCATTCTTCGCGGACCAGGGTGATGCGGTCGCTGTTGCGCGGCAGACCGTAGAAATCCGGGCCGTGGAGGCTGGCGAAGCCTTCCAGCTTGTCCAGCGCCTTGCGCTGCTCGAAGGCTTCGGCGTACAGCTCGATGGCGGCGTAGGCGGTGTAGCAGCCGGCGCAACCGCAGGCGGCTTCCTTGGCGTGGCGTGCGTGGGGAGCCGAGTCGGTGCCGAGGAAGAACTTCGGACTGCCGCTGGTGGCGGCATCCAGCAGGGCTTCCTGGTGGGTGTTGCGCTTGAGGATCGGCAGGCAATAGAAGTGCGGGCGGATGCCGCCAACCAGCATGTGGTTGCGGTTGTACAGCAGGTGGTGCGCGGTGATGGTGGCGCCGACGTTGGCCGGGGCGGCCTTGACGAAGGCGGCGGCATCGCCGGTGGTGATGTGCTCGAAGACCACCTTGAGGGTCGGGAAACGCTCGACCACGCGGGTCAGGTGCTCGTCGATGAAGCGCTTCTCGCGGTCGAACACGTCGACCTCGGCGCGGGTCACCTCGCCGTGCACCAGCAGCGGCAGGCCGACTTCGGCCATGGCTTCGAGCACGTGGAAGATGTTGTCGACGCTGGTGACGCCGGAATCGGAGTTGGTGGTGGCGCCGGCCGGGTACAGCTTGGCGGCGTGCACGAAGCCGGAGGCCTTGGCGGCACGGACTTCCTCGGCGCTGGTGCGGTCGGTGAGGTACAGCACCATCAGCGGCTCGAAGCGGCTGCCGGCGGGACGGGCGGCCAGGATGCGCTGGCGGTAGGCGTCGGCTTCGGCGGCGTTGCGTACCGGTGGGACCAGGTTCGGCATGATGATGGCGCGGCCGAAGGTGCGGGCGGCGTCGCCGACGGTTTGCGCGAGTGCGGCGCCGTCGCGCAGGTGGATGTGCCAGTCGTCGGGGCGCAGGAGTGTCAGGCGGTCGGACATGCGGATTCCAGGGGTGCGGTTGCAGCGGGAAGAGGGTGAAATGCTACCGGAAAAGGCCGCCGCCGGCACTCGCTATCAAGTTTTGCCGAGGCCGACCGATAGAATCTGGGACGCCTCTTTATCTGTATGGAAGCCACCGTGCGCCAGCCCTCCCTTCTCCTGCTCGCTCTCTGTGCCAGCCTCCCGGCCTGGGGGCTGACCTTCCAGACGCGCATGGAAAGTGCGCAATGGACGGTGGAGGGGGATCAGTTCGAGTGCCGGCTGTCGCAGAGCGTGACCGGATTCGGCCTGGGCGAGTTCGTCTGGCGCGCCGGCGAGTTGCCGACCTTCCGTCTCAAACCGCAGACGGGCTGGCTGGGCAGCGGCTCGGCAACCCTGCTGGCAGCCGCGCCGCCATGGCGCCCGGGGCAGGGCGACCTGAACCTGGGGGCGGTGCGGGTGGGCTCGGGCGATGTTCCCTTCAACAGTACCCAGCAGCAGGCCGGGCGCCTGCTCGGCGGCCTGCTGGAGGGGCGCGCTCCGGAGGTGCGCCACCGCACGCGTACCGGCGAGAATCTGCTGGTACGGCTGATGCCGACGCGTTTCGCCGACGGATACGTGAAGTTCCAGGACTGTTCGACGAAGATGCTCCCGGTCAATTTCGACCAGGTGCGTCAGAGCCAGGTAGGCTTCCCGGACGGCGGCACCGAGGTCGACCCGCTGGGCCGCGCCAAGCTGGACATCATCCTGCAGTACATGAAGGCCGACCCGACGGTGAACCGCATCGAGCTGGACGGCCATTCCGACAACAGTGGCAACCGCCTGGCCAACCGCGAGGCCTCGCGTCGCCGCGCCATCGCGGTGATGGAGTACCTGAAGGCCAATGGCGTGGCGGAATCGCAGATCACCGTGCGTTTCTACGGCGAGCGTTACCCGCTGGTGAAGAACAATTCCGCCGCCAACCGTGCGCAGAATCGCCGGGTTACGGTGAACCTGTCCCGCGAGGCGGTCGTCGAACAGGCTCCCGCCGAAGCCCCGCCAGCCCCTGCCGTACCGGCTCCCAGCCCCGCCAGCGCGCCGACTCAGGGCGCCTCAGCGCCTGCCGCCAACGCCTCCAACCCGCCTGCAACGCCGCCTTCAGCACCCAAGGGCTGAGCTGCGGCGTCGGGTCGCACCGACGATAGTATTTGTCGCTTTGTCGTCAAAAGCTGTCGCCCCTCTGTAAATTATTCCGAGCGGACAGTAGAATCGGTCCCTTTCGTGACAACCCCCGTGGAGTTGAGTGGCATGGCGGACGTGAAGAAGGTAGTCCTGGCGTATTCCGGTGGCCTGGATACCTCGGTAATTCTGAAGTGGCTGCAGGATACCTATAACTGCGAAGTGGTGACCTTCACCGCCGACCTGGGTCAGGGCGAAGAGGTCGAACCGGCCCGCGCCAAGGCCAAGCAGATGGGCGTGAAAGAAGTCTTCATCGAGGACCTGCGAGAAGAGTTCGTCCGCGACTTCGTCTTCCCGATGTTCCGTGCCAACACCGTCTACGAAGGCGAGTACCTGCTGGGTACCTCCATCGCCCGTCCGCTGATCGCCAAGCGCCTGATCGAGATCGCCAACGCCACCGGCGCTGACGCCATCTCCCACGGCGCTACCGGCAAGGGCAACGACCAGGTGCGTTTCGAGCTGGGCGCCTACGCGCTCAAGCCGGGCGTGAAGGTGATCGCTCCCTGGCGTGAGTGGGACCTGCTGTCCCGCGAGAAGCTGATGGACTACGCCGAAGCCCACAACATCCCGATCGAGCGCCACGGCAAGAAGAAATCGCCGTACTCCATGGATGCCAACCTGCTGCACATCTCCTATGAAGGCGGCGTGCTGGAAGACACCTGGACCGAGCACGAAGACGACATGTGGAAGTGGACCGTCTCCCCGGAGAAGGCCCCTGACGCCGCGACCTACATCGAGCTGACCTACCGCAAGGGCGACATCGTTGCCATCGACGGCAAGGACATGTCTCCGGCCCAGGTACTGACCGAGCTGAACCGCATCGGCGGCGCCAACGGTATCGGCCGTCTGGACATCGTCGAGAACCGTTACGTCGGCATGAAGTCCCGTGGCTGCTACGAAACCCCTGGCGGCACCATCATGCTCAAGGCGCACCGTGCCATCGAGTCGATCACCCTGGACCGCGAAGTCGCTCACCTCAAAGACGAGCTGATGCCGCGCTACGCCAAGCTGATCTACACCGGCTACTGGTGGAGCCCGGAGCGCGAGATGCTCCAGCAGATGATCGATGCCTCCCAGGAGCACGTGAACGGCGTCGTGCGCCTGAAGCTGTACAAGGGCAACGTCATCGTCACCGGCCGCAAGTCCGACGACTCGCTGTTCGATGCCAACATCGCGACCTTCGAGGAAGACGGCGGCGCCTACAACCAGGCCGATGCCGCTGGCTTCATCAAGCTCAACGCGCTGCGCATGCGTATCGCCGCGAACAAGGGCCGCAAGCTGTTCTGATAAGCTTGCGTCTCCCGTGACAAGCAGACCCCGGCCACGAGCCGGGGTTTGTGTTTATAAGCCCGCCAACCGGGCACCTGATGAGGAAAGAACCGATGAGACTGCTGCACACCATGCTGCGCGTCGGCGACATGGACAAATCCATCGCCTTCTACACCGAAGTCCTGGGCATGACCCTGCTGCGTCGCAAGGATTATCCGGACGGCCAGTTCACCCTGGCTTTCGTGGGCTACGGCAACGAAGACGACAACAGCGTCATCGAGCTGACCTACAACTGGGGCGTGGACCAGTACGAGCTGGGTACCGGCTATGGCCATATCGCCCTGGAAGTGGCCGACGTCTACAAGGCTTGCGACGACATTCGCTCCCGTGGCGGCAAGATCACCCGCGAGCCGGGCCCGATGAAGCATGGCACCAGCATCCTGGCCTTCGTCGAAGACCCGGACGTACCCCAAAGTATTCACTGATTTGACACCCTTCTAAAGTCGTCTAGATATGGACAGGAGCCTCCTTGGCAGGGATCCTGGTCATGCCTCTCCCTCGCGCGCAATCCGTTCTCGTTAAAAGCTTCCGCCTGACAGAGACCCAGCCCTTGTGCGGTATGGAGGGGACAGTCGTCAGCACTCCCCTAGCCACCTATCGCGTCTCACCCACCGACTCAGCCACGCCGGCGGTCAGCTTCCCGTTGGTCAGAACAGCCGACGGCGCAATTTGGCAGGAAGCCTGTCTTTTCCTGATATATAAATTTCAAAACAATTGTAAGGTCAAAACCTGCGTAGGTTTGGCGAAAGACTTAGCTTTGTATCGGCGATATTTGGATGCTGAGGGGTTAGATTTTCGACATTTCCCATCAGAGCAAAATCGACGTGTCACATATAGCTATCGGGGACATTTAAGGCTTGAGGTTGAGGCCGGTCAGATATCAATAAAAACTGCTAGGCGGAAACTTTCAGCTGTTATTCAGTTCTATAAGTGGCTAGCACAAGAAGGCTTGTTTGTTCCAGAGAATTCTCCTTGGAAGGCTAAGAGGATTCTAATTAGCGTCGATAACGATGGGCGTAAACCAGCTCGTCGTTTAGTAGAATCAACTGACATAGCCTTTAAAATTCCCAATGTAGCAGACATAACGATCGTAACCGACGGGGGAAGGCTTCGTCCTCTGTCGGATGAGGAACTCGATACATTAATTAAATCGCTCTACTCTCTGCAGAATGCCGAGATGCTTTTAGCTCATTTGGTGGCGCTGTCCACGGGGGCACGTATTCAAACTGTTCTAACACTTCGCCAAGAAGATATTGTTAATTGTAGTAAGGGTCTAAATAATTGCGCCTATCTACCTGTTGGCCCTGGAACCGGTATCGATACGAAATATGGGGTCAGCTATACTTTGGTTATGGATTGGTTCTTGGTTGAGCGGCTCAGGATCTATATTTCCAGTGAAAGATACAAAGATCGACTTTATAAGAGCGAAGGTGAAAGATTTAAAGGTAAGGAATATTTATTTCTGACAAATCGAGGGGGGCCATACTTTAAGTCCCTACAAGATCCTGGCTATGATTTGGCAAGATATCATGGTGAAGGTGCGGCGGTTAGGCAGTTTATCCAAGATCGAATTCGCCCGATATTGGCCTCTCATGGGAAGGGCTTCAGTTATACATTTCATGATCTCCGGGCGACTTTCGCAATGAATTTGTTCAACAGTCTTTCTGAACGGAGGGAGTTGCAACCCTCTCAAATACGTGAGTATCTGAGGTTCAGATTAGGGCATGCATCACATAAAGCTCTTGATAGTTATACGAGTTTTAACGAGCTTAATAAAATATCGATGCTTGCGCAAGAGAACTGGGAGGGACGTCTTCGCTCTTTTTTGAGCCGGGAATTTAAAAATGACTATGATTACCCGGCAGACTGAGAACATCTCTTTAAATGATAAGGGTTCCTACACTTCCGTTAACCCCTCGGCAGTTTTGTTGACGTTTGGTAAGAATCGCATCGATATGGGGTCTTACTGCTATTCGGTTAGAGATAGGAGCGCTAATAGTCGTTCGGGTATCAAGAGAGTTGATTTAGATTCATTGTGTCCGGTCAGGACTAGGGTCGTTGATTTAGTTATCAAGTTTCTTTTTTCACAAAGGCATCAAGCCGGAAGATCCGTAGATACAGTTTACGGGTATTGGAGAAATTACAAGTATTTCTTTGAGTGGTGCGAGTCTAAGGGCAGCCTTCCAAGTTTGCTAGATACTATTGCTAGGCGAAGGGCAGTTCAAGATTTTTGTGCTGAGTTGCTCATTGAGTACCGTCTAGATCCAAAAGCTACCAATAGGTACTCATTCCTACAGAATGCTGCGATTGGGCATACGTCGTTAATTTTTTCAGACGAGTTGGTTGGGCAGGGAGTCTCTAAGATTTACCACAATAGCTCTATTGGTGGAGTGACTGAGGCACCTGAAGAAGAGCTACAAGCGAAGTCATATGCAATGTGTGAGGCTGTGTATCTTTGTTTTTCAGGTTTTTTTATGAAAAATTTGCGCTACCCATTTAAGTTTGAGTTGCCTGCTTATCTTGGTGGAAGTGTTTGGGTATTCCCTTGTATTGTTAAGTTTGTGTCGCCATTTAATTTTGATCGGAAAAAGCAAGATAAATCGGCGCGGGCGTATAATTTTGAAAGTGGTTATATTCGGTCGGCCGCCGCTTTAACTGATATCTATAAAAATAGTGATACAGCCTATAGTTGCAGGAAGCTGGCAGAAAGAACATTGTTGGAGTCGAATGCAGATCCTTTTCATTTTCGAAGGGTGGAGTTGGCCAACCACGCCATTACTGCATTTATGAGTATATTCCAAGCAAATACAGGAATGAATTTGGGGCAGGTTATCTCATTGCCTTGGGCTAAAGGGTTTGATGTTGAAAAGGCTGATCAGGGTTTTAGGGTTGTAAAGTGGCGTGCCGGTGGGATAGTCATAAAATTTCGTACGACGTTAGCTTTTTTTGCTGTATTTAAAGAGTTCTTGGAATTTAGATCTTTGCTATTGCAGGGCAAGGAATTTTCTACTCTATTTTTCCATTTGAACAATAGGCGAGGCGCTTATTGCCTGGACTCAGGGATACAGAATAGATTTGAAAAGTTTTTGCGAAAAATTGATTCAAACTTCACGTTGTTGAAAACTCGGCAATGGCGATCTGCTAAATCTGACTCTGTTATTCAGAGGAATAGCATATTTACTACCGCTGATTCCTTGCAGAACACTCCATCCACCGTGCGTGCTCACTATGTGGAAGGCAGCGAGGGCGATCAAAAGCGGCAATTCAAGAACTTCTTTGAAGCACTCTCAAAAGTTGTAGTTTTAATAGGTAGTGGTCTCAAGGATATTGCCTTGGCCAAATGTGAAAATCCTGGTAGTCCCCTGCAAATTACCAATATTCCAGTTATTCCAGACTGTAAGTCTGAGGTTGGATGCTTGTTTTGCACATATTTTCGAGTCCATGCAAACGAAACTGGTCTCAGAAAACTTATGAGTTGTCATTACTTTGTGCAGAGAATTTCTTATTCAAATCCAAGTGATCAGTTTCAAAATGAAATATACCTTCCTGTTATTAGTAGGATTGAAGAAATAGTAAATTATATAGCGGGGCTTTCGCCTGAAATGCATGACCTGGTTAATAAGGTCAGGGTTAGTGTTTATGATGACTATGAACTGGATGCTTACTGGTCGGATAGAATTGAATCATTAGTGCAAGTAGGGTACTTGTGATGAAAACTATACCAAATCTTCAGGGCGGTCCACTGCGTGTTTGCGCTTTGCAAACGGTGCCTGAGTTCTCCGGAGATATGATCGTCTCTTGGGGGCCTGATGGGCAACCGCGATCTTACTTTTCTGATCTTGTTTGGGACTTCTCCGCATATAGCTCCAATGGCAAACCATCAAATTTTTTGTTTAACAACTGGTGTTTGCGTAAGAGATTTCCCACTGAGCAGGAGTGTCTGATAATTGAAGAGTTTAAA
The DNA here is from genome assembly GCF_040017195.2 of Pseudomonas sp. LABIM340. NCBI lineage: Bacteria > Pseudomonadati > Pseudomonadota > Gammaproteobacteria > Pseudomonadales > Pseudomonadaceae > Pseudomonas > Pseudomonas sp. LABIM340. The sequence goes on from NZ_CM200227.1 coordinate 1,507,657, forward strand.
AAGTGGATATGTTATTTAATTTATTTGAGGGGCGGAATTCCGATTTCTATAACTACTGTGAAACATTTTTTCGATTTGATCGTCTTGATGTGCCGTTTTGCTCGTGAAAAGAATTTGAATCTTATTCATGTTATGTCTATTGATGAGGTGTGTTTGGAGTTTGTTGAGCGACATAGCCCCAATCAATTGCGAAGTCTAGGTCAGTTAATTTCTACCTTTCAACAATTTTCATTTAGCGAAATTCAGTTCGAGGTAGTTGGGCGGTCCTTGTTGGAGAAGGTTAAGGCCCGCCAAACTGCGTACCGAAACAATCAACCATCTAAGCAACACCCGCCTCTGCCAACGAGAATCTACTCGACATTTATTGCTAACTTGACTGCTGATCTGCAATATAACGAGAAGTTGTTGCCATCTCTATTAGGGCTCACTGCTGCGTGCTTTAATTACCGGAGACTTCCGCAAGCGTGTCGTAATGAGGGTGCATTTGTCTGTTTGCTGGAGTCCTGTGATCTTCATGCCCATTTTAGTGGCCGAAACTTCTCGCTCACCTTAAATGGACTGAATCGCGCAATTTTAGAATTGTTCGCATCGTGCAAGCTGGTCATTCACACTTTTTCCGGTATGCGAGATGGCGAGGTGGAGTTTTTAGAGCGTGACTGTTTAGCTCCGGTTTCGAGATTCGGAGTTAAACACTATATGATTAATGGGTATACGACGAAGTTTACAAATGGAAAGAAAATCTCTGCCAGATGGGTTGTCTCCGAAGAAGCGTATAGAGCAGTTTGCTTAGTTAGAGAAATTTCAGGTCTGATCCATAAGTTAGTATACGGCGTTGATCCTAGGCCAAATTCTCCGCTATTTCTCAGTCCGGGATTGTTTAGTAAAAGATTCAGGACTAAAGAGGGCGCTGAATTAGGAGTGCCTAGACTCGATCTGTGTCATTTTAAAGAGCTTCAAAGGCGTTTAATATCTAATATTGAAGTGGCGGATCTTGAAGAGCTGAATAATATTGATCCGTTTAGAGTATGGGATCTTGAAAGCGATTTCAGGGTCGGTAATCCGTGGCGTTTGACTGTTCATCAATTGAGAAGGTCTTTAGCCTTGTATGCTACACGATCCGGCTTAGTTACTCTGCCTTCACTGAAACGTCAGCTTCAGCATATTACAGAGGAAATGACGCGTTACTATGCATCTGGAAGTTTTTTCGCAAAAAATGTTCTCGAGCCATATTCTGAGCATTTTTCTGAGATTTACTTTAATTCGTTGCCAGAATCCCAGGCTTTAGCCTTCATGAGAAATGTTCTTAATTCGTCGGAACCTATTTTTGGTGCTGCGGGAACCTGGTATAAAAAGCCAGATGGAGTAGAAGTCACTAGTGTCAGTGTTGTGGAAATTACCAAGCAGGTTAAAAAAGGAATTTTAAATAATACTGATACCCCGGTGGGGAGTTGCACAAAGGTTGGTGATTGCCCGCATCGCTCCTTTGGGGTTTTTAGTCATTGTGTGAGCGCGTGTGATAAGTCTGTGCTGAAGCTTAGTAAGCTTGAACTGTTAATTTCAGCACAGCAAAAGAGGGTGGATAATCTGGATTCAGCTAGCATTATGTGGAATAACGAGCATGCGGTCCTTATGGATTACATGTATGCTCGGGATAGAATTTTGAAAAAGAAAGGAGGTCGGTAATGGATGCCTTGAATGAATATTATCAGGCGCTCGAGCGGCTTGTTAATAATACTCCATTAAGACTGGATCGAGGAAGCAAGATATCCAAGGATACTGTCGCTTTAGAGGCGGGGAGAGGTAGGGGTAGCATTAAGAAGTCTCGAGTTCAATTTTTTGATTTGATCGAGGCTATCCAGTTGGCTGCGTCTAATCAGAGGTCTACCACTGCTCCTGGGGAAGAGCTGCGTGAACTTGTTAATCAGTACAGAGACCTTTATGAAGCTGCGTTGGTTAGGGAAGTTTCACTTTTGTCAGAATTGACAAAGTGCAAAGCAGACCTCGCGAAGGCGAGGTCTGCTGGGGTAAAGCGGGTCAAGTAGATTTTTGAATTAGCTCGATTTTATAACCGTCAGGATCCGCAACAAATGCGATAACTGTTGTGCCGTGCTTCATTGGGCCCGCCTCTCTCGTAACAACACCACCATTGTTACGGATGTCGTCGCAGGCTTTTGCAGCGTCTTGGACTTCAATTGCAATATGGCCATAGCCAGTGCCAATTTCATAGCTATCGACTCCCCAGTTATGGGTTAACTCGATAACACTGCTGTCTTCTTCATTGCCATAGCCGACAAATGCCAAGGTAAATTTACCCTCAGGATAGTCCGCCTTACGCAGCAGTGTCATTCCCAAAATTCTGGTGTAGAAGTCCAAGGACTTATCGAGATCTCCTACGCGTAACATAGTATGAAGCAGTCGCATTATGTTTCTCCTCATTAAGTTTTCTTCATTATACATGAATTTAGTTTGGCTAAGTGTTGGGAGTACGATCCAGGCCTGACTTGAACTAGTAATCTGCCAGATTTTCCTCACATTCATTAAGACATTTAGTTCATTTCTCCCGCTCATTGCGGCGTCTCTGGGTTAGCAGCTTTGGAAGAAAAGCGCTTGAAAAAACGATACGTATCGTATAATTAATGAGCTTCCGTTGCCGCTTGCTCCGCTTTCGATTGAGGAAGGCAGCAGCTGTTTAGGGGATCGGAGAGGAGACGGAGCCCTAGAGGTCCGGCCCAGAAGCAGTTTTGGGACTGAGCCTTTCGGCGCGCTCTGTAAGCGATTCCCTCACTAACAAGACTCGGCCCTAGAGAGCCGATTCCGGCGTCATTCCTTTACTGAGAGAAGCCACGAGAATGTCGAACCCAAGAGGTGCCGCTGCGGTGTTGGCAAGCTCACTCCGAATTAACGGGGTGGAGATCAAGAACCGAATCATCCTGGGACCAATGGCTGTATTGAGGCCCCAAGAGGATGGTCGCCCCAGCGATCAAAGCATTGCGTTTTTGAAGCGCAGAGCTCAGGGCGGAGTGGGGCTGGTCATTGTTGGCGGGTCTGTTTGCAGTGAGCGTGCTTGGAACGAGTCACCCTTCGTACCGGTACTTCGTTTCGACAAGGAGGAGTTTCTTGAGGATCTGAAGCGGCTTACTGATGCTGTACATGCGGAAGGGGCACCAGTTTTTGCCCAACTCTTCCCCAGCTTTGGCCGCATGGGGGTGCCTCGCAATGGTAAGTCGATCTCGGCAGCGAGTCCGAAGCCCGTGAGAATTGGTTCCGGAGGTCTGCCTGACCATCTCTACATCCCAGGAGGCCATGTCTCACCGACACCAAACGAGGCGTCTGTGGAAGAGATTCAGGAGCTGCAGGCTAGCGTGGTAGCTGCCGCGCTCCGCGTCAAAAGGGCGGGTTTCGATGGCGTCGAGATAGGGGCGCACATGTGCTATTTCTACTCGTCTTTCCTCTCGCCATTGTCGAATCAGCGCACCGATGAGTATGGCGGTACAGCTGAAAACCGCGCTCGTATCCTCCATGACCTGGTTGCTGCAGTTCGTGCTGAGGTGGGGCCAGATTATCCAGTGGGCGTTCGTATGAGCGTGAACGACCATATGCCAGGCGGGCAAGGACCTGAGGGTTTTGCGGACGTGGCCGCACACATTGCTAGGGCCGGCCTCGATTTCGTTTCGCTCAGCGAGGGCAACTACGAGTCGATGCGCGACAACGTACCTAGCACCTCTGGAAATATGCTCGACCACGGGGAGCCACAGGCTTTCCGGAAAGCCCTCGGCAGCGAGGTGCGGTTATTCCTCTCAAGTACACCAAGGCCGTTCCAGGCGGCGGCAGCAATCGTGGCAGGTCATGCCGATGGCAGCATGTTAGCTCGGCAGATGCTCGCTGACCCGGATTATGCTGTGAAGGTACTTGAGGGACGTGACAGTGAGATCGTCTGGTGCGATCACAGCAACTCATGTCTGCGCCGACTGATCCTCAATGCGCCTGTTGCCTGCCACAAGAACCCCGAGATGGGGCGCGAGGATCCGAATGCTCAGTTGGCCACCACAGGACAGAATCTGGCTGTATGGGCGGCGGGGAATCGATTGCTGATGGGGATTGCTGACAAGATCGCGCGATTCATCAAAAGAAGCACCGCGACTTGAGTTCTTTCCTCTGCTATTCCCCGTGCTGGGGCGACTAAGGATGATCTGAGCGAGGTTCCTGCCTCTAAGGTTTCACCTTCCACTGAGCGTTGTGGCCGCACGTTACCTAGAGGGCTGTCGCTACCTCCACCGCCGCGATACTTTTATAGGCTAGGGATGGGAGGGGAAAAGGATGTTCTGGAAAAGAGAAAAGACGGTGCGGATTGAGTTTCTCAGCCCGCCAGTCATGGTGTCTGCGACCGCACCGCTAAGCGTGGGCGAAACGAAGCCACAGGGACACGGGCTGCTCAGCGTTGAGCAGTTCCTTAAGCTTGCAACGATCATGGTTGCGGTCGTGAATACTGCCTCGGTCGTACTCGGCTACATGCGTTATGTCGGGGTGCTCCAGCAGTATGGGATCAGTCGAACAGAAGTAGCCTTCACGCTCTCTGACCTGCTGTCGTTCGGGTACGTTGGTTTTCTAAACATGACGCTCTCTGGGCAGGTTGCGGTGGCAGCGGTCAGCACTGCGATATGCCTGCCGGTGATGGCTGTGGTGATTCGACTCAAGAAGAGCATGCATCAGTTGCTTCAGTTCCTTCTTGTCTGGGGCATTTCAACGGGGCTCTTTTTTCTGGTAACGGCCCCTTACTGGGTCGGCTATAACCCAGGAAAAGAGGCAGCGCTGCGGATGGCTGCCAAGTCGCTGAAGGTCGAGGAAGATGATCTCAAAGGGCTTTCGATTGAGCAGGAAGTCAGCACGGATACCGGCTCGTTAACGGGCACCATCCTTCTGGCGATGCCTGAGATTACGTATCTGCTAAAAGAAGATGTGCTCTACAAGATTCGTGCATCCGATGGCCATGTTTTGCGGCGGACGCACTTGAAACCGGACCTGAGATCAGCGTCCCCAAAAGAATGAAGCCCGGCACAAGGTGAACTGAGTGCACACCGTTTGGCCAGGCTGCATTAGGTAGAGTACTGCTTACTCTGAAAGTCAGCTGTCGCCAGCCCGCTGTCCTGTGTTGATCAGCTCAGGCTGTAATGCTTGGACGGGGCAACTGATGGAACGAGCGGCTAAAGTAAACAAGTCCATCGCCTCTGTCGCGAACCTCAATGTTGTCTAGTCGCACAAGAAGCACCGAATGGGTACCAACCTCTTGCACTTCAGTCACTTGACCCTCCAGGTTTGCCAGAGCGCCGGCTAGGCGTGGCTGGCTGCCTGGGCGCAATCTCCATTCGTGCAGGCCGAATCGCTGTTCCATAGCTACTTTCGTCATCCCTGCAAATTGCCTAGCAACCTCGACGTGCTCACTGGCAAGCACATTTACACAGACGTGTCCGTTTGCCTTGAAGATTGCGTTTGTTGAGCTGCTGCGGTTAATGCAGATCAGCAGCGTCGGCGGAGTATCCGTAACCGAACAAACCGCTGTAGCGGTGATTCCGCATCGTCCAGAGGCGCCATCTGTTGTGATAACGCTGACAGCAGCTGACATATGCGCCATGGCTTCGCGGAAGGCCTGTTGATGTGGGGTGGGCTGAAGCATGAGACCTCCTACTGACGGATGCGATCGAGGGCATTGATGTCCTGGGGGTTGGTCAAGTGAGGCACCGTCCAGCCTTGTTCGTCGTAGTCGGCCATACACTGCTCCACCAGACTCTGCATGCCAGCTAAGGCACCGGAGGCACGGGCATAAGCTAACGTTTGCAATCGAATGTCATCCTGATTGCCGGCGTAGTTGATCTCATAGAGTTCATGACGGCCGCCGAACTCGCTGCCAATAGCATCCCAGAGGAGCTTGAGTACCTTTACGCGCTGGCGATGGTCCATTCCGCCAGACCCCCGACAATAGGTAGTGAGGTATTGGTCTAGCTCGGGGTTTGCGAAGTCTCGAACGCCACTAGGTTGATAGATCAAGCCGCTGGCCACTGTCTGCTCGATTATCTTTTTGATTGCTGGGTATGCGGTCGGCGCCAACACACGATAAACCTGCTGCGCCTGGTTGCTTGGCAGAAGCGCTGGAGTACTCCAACCTTCCTGTCGTTCGGGTGCGCCGCACATGGCGTCGGTGAGCGACCAGAAGAGATTTCGCCAGGCAATCACTTCGCCTAATTGCGCAGACACGCCACGGAACTCCAGAGAGCCGGTGCACTCCAGGGCACGTGTCAGGAGGCCTGATATGAAGTCCAGCTTCACTGCCAGGCGAGTGCACCCCTGCATTGGATAGAGGCGACCGAACCCGCCCACGCTGGCGAAACGACGGCAGCGGTCGTAGTCGCGGTAAACCAGTACGTTTTCCCACGGTACGAATACGTCGTCCAGGATGAGAATTGCATCGTTCTCGTCGAAACGGCTGGACAGTGGGTAATCGAAAGGAGAGCCACTTAGTCCTGCCTGCAGCTCATACGATGGTCTGCAGATGAGCTTTAGTCCTGGGCTGTTCATAGCCGCAACGAACATCAGGGCGAAGTCCGGATCGTCGCCCATCACCTGAGCAGAGCCGAAGCCGATGAAGTTGTAGTGAGTCAGGGCTGAATTGGTTGCCACTACCTTGGCGCCCTTTACGATGATGCCGCCCTCAACCTCTCGGACGACTCGGATGAAGACATCCTTCACTTCGTCACTGGGTTTGTCGCGGTCGATGGGTGGGTTGACGATGGCATGGTTGAGGTACAAGCACGACTCTTGGATGCGCGAGTACCATGCCTGCGCATTAGGTGCGAAGTCGCCGTAGAACTCTGGATTGGCTCCCAACACGGCACCGAACGCTGCCTTGTAGTCGGGCGTACGCCCCATCCAGCCATAGGACAAGCGCGCCCAGTCGGCGATGGCATCGCGCTGTTCGCGCAGTTCTTCAGCAGTTTTGGCGACGCGGAAGAATTTGTGGGTGTATCCACCATTACCCGTATCCGTGGGCCAGCACAGTTTTTCACGGCTTTCCGGAGCGTGCAGTGCATCGTAGAGACGGGCTATAGAGGCGGCTGAATTGCGGAAGGCGGGGTGAGTCGTGACGTCCTTTACGCGATCACCGTAGATGTAGATCTCGCGATCATCACGCAGGCTGGCTAGATATTCCTCGCCCGTAAATGGGCGATTTTTGGATGCACGCAGGTCTTCGGGGTTCATGATCATCTCCGCTATTTGTAGTTATGGAAGGCCGGATAGGCTGCGGAGAATCATGGCGCCCAGTCGGGCTAGGCAACATGAAGCTTAGGTCGGAAAACTTGTATTTTTCGCAAGCCCTTCATCAAGGCTACAGAAACGGAAGTCACGAGGCGTAACGCCAGTCTGTTGAGAAAAGAAGCGAGAGAAGTACCCCGGATCTTTGAAGCCCAGCGTGAAGCAAATTTCGTTGATTGATAGGCCGCTGTGGACCAGTAGTCGTCGCGCTTCCTGAGTCAGCCGCTCAAAGACCAGGCGTTTGGCTGACATGTTCGCTAGGCGCCGGCAGACCAAGTTAAGCCGGGCTGGGGTTAGCCCCAGGTTCTCTGCATAGCGCGGAAGCGGCCAATGTTCGTGATAGTGCTGCTCCACCAGTTGGTTGAAGCGGTGGAAAAGCAGTAGGTCTTGCCGATGTACGGGCCAATCAGGTTGAGTGCTCTCAGAGAAGCGCAGCATGGTTACGAGGATCAGCCGAACCACGGCGTGCAAGTTGAATTCGCGGCCTGGGCGGTCTGTGGCGAACTCTCTCTGCAACAAGTGAAATAGGTCGTTGATTTGCTCGGCATCTTTGGCCAAATCGCCCTTCTGATGCCCCAGGTCGACACAGAGAGGACGTTCAAGGCGAAGATCAGGCCTCGGGGAGGTTTGACCATTACCAAACAGTTGCCATACCAGTTGCTGGCGTACGGTTAGCACGTGGCCCTCGCAGTCCGCATCGGTGACGAAGGCGTGGGGAATCCCTGGCGGAGTGAAGAACAACATAGGGCCTTGTAGACGATAAGGCCGGTCGTCTAAGTAGACGTGCACTTGGCCGCGGACCATGTAATGCACTTGGAAGAATCGATCATGGCGGTGCACTGCCACGCTGCGACCAAAGAACGCTGAGAGGTGACCGTGGGCGTCATAATGCAGGTCGGCCCCAGCGTAGCGCTGATCGTATTCACGACCGAGATCGAGGATGGGGATTGCGGCTAGGGGACTTGAGCTATTCACAGTGGTGGTCTGCCGCTTTTCGAATTCGGAAGCATGCCTTTGACGGCGCGATTGGGCAATTTCTGTTGCGTGACCACTTACGAATTTTGAGTAGCTTCGCGGAAGGGGTCTAGTGGTCGACCGCTGACGATTAGCGTGAACTCGCTTCTAGCGTGGCAGGCTATTTCGTGCGGAAAAAAATATGAAAAAAATGAGAAGGGAATTTCTTGAAAATTGCTTGAAAGTATTGAGGTAGAGAGGTTTTCGCCTGAGAAATAATCGGCATTCCTGGCTGCTCGAGCTCCTCCAAAATAATACCTGATTCTGCTTTGCGGGGACCCCTAATACTTCTGCGGAGATCGATAATGTATTGGTTCATTAGCGAACACCTGTGGTATCGACTGGCCACCTGTTGGTGAGCGAAGTAATCTCCTCATAGGTAGCCAACTGCCACACAGGATTAGGGATGATCGTATGCAAGACTCTCGTCGCACTATGCCGGCGGTTCTGGATCGTCATATCGAGACCGAGGACCAGGACGCTTTTGGGCACCGGCACTACGCCCAAGCGCTACGATGCCTGATCGAGGATGAAGGCCATCGGCCCCCTTTTAGCATTGGTCTGCTAGGCGGCTGGGGAACGGGCAAAAGCTCAGTCAAAGAGCTTTACACGCGCGCCTTGGCTGACGACACCTCGAAGGATACGAAGCAGCACCCTCGCAGCCAGCGGTTCAAAAGTATCACGTTCAATGCTTGGCGCTTCGGCGGTAAAGAGCAAGACATCAAGCGAGCTTTACTTCGCCATGTCTTCCTTGAGCTTGGGGGCGACGAAGGTAAGCTTCAGGATGAGCTCTACCGAAATGTCACGCATACGGAGTCAGTCACCAAGTCCATCTCCGAATTGACTTGGCAGCATCTCATTAGCTGGGCCGCGCCGGTGCCAGCTTTCTTGATTGCCTTCTTCACCTATCTCCTTGTCGTTTGCGTAGGTTTGGCTTGGCTACCGCTCAATAATTGGAGCGTCCAGGCGGCTTTCGTTTTGGCTGCAACTGGGATTTATGGCTACCTCATAAAGGTCATGAAGCCTTCTTCCGTCAGCCCATTCAACACCGTTACGAGGGTCCATCTCCCCAGTGTGACCGCAGAGCAATACGAAGAGCTACTCCTTCAGCAACTTCGCAAATTCAAGCCCGCCAGAGGTAACGCAGTACCGTACGAGCGACTGGTCATCTTCGTTGATGACCTTGATCGGCTTTCCGCTGAGGAGATGGTCCTAGGGCTGGATGCCGTCCGCACGTTTATGGAGATTCCTACTGACAAGCTTCCAAAGAATTTGGGACTGGTTTTCGTGATCTCTTGTGATGAAGGGAAGGTCGCCGACGCCCTTTCTCGCCGACGAGGTAACCCGGAGCAACCTGGCTCGATCTTCAACCCAACTGATGCCAGGCGTTATCTCGATCGGATTTTTCAGTTCAGGTTGGAGATCCCACCGCCACCGCGTAATGACATGCGGCAGTTCGCGCTCTCAAAGCTCAAAGCTTTCCCAGATATCGTGAGTCAGGTCTCAGAGAAAGGAGCATCGGTCGAGCAGGTAGTTGATCGTATGATCCACGCAAACGTCACAGACCCCCGAAACGCTCTTCAGATCGTTAACGCTTTCACCCAGACTTGGTGGTTGGCTCGGGCAAGAGAACAGGATGCGATTGGAAGTGATCTCCCGGGGGGGCTTCACGAGGGGGCGGTCACGAACCACCCAATCCCCCTGGGTGCCCTCAGTGCAGCGCGAGTCAGCTTCCCTGGGTTCTACCGCGATCTTCAAGACGATCCGCAACTCCTTCTCCGGTTGACCAGCCTGATGGTTAAACACACTCCTCTGAGAAGCGAGCCGATGGAATCTCGCCATGTCCTCAAGCGATATGTGGAGGAAGATGGGGATGGTAAAACCATCCTGGTGGAGGGTAACCGGGAGCTTCGCCAGTTCCTCTCAAGTCTGGTTGGCATCCATTGGCCTGACTCCCTTCAAAGTCTGCTTCTCCTCTCCGAAGATTTTGTGACTCGCCAATACGGCGGCCAGGCTTCGCGAATCTACGGGTACTTGGTCTCTGGAGATACACAAGGTTTCTTGGAGGCTCTTTCGCCGCGAGCCAACGACTTCCTGAGCGATCAGGAGGCGCAGCTGCTTCACGGCATGCTTAGCGAGCTCCATCGTACGGAGGAGACACTCAAATTTAACGCAATGCGCGTTGTAGCAGATGTGATTGGCAGGCTGCCGCCGCGAACACGTACCCTGATCCTTGGCATTCTGTGCAATGACATCGTCACCTCTCGGGATCTTCGCTCTCTCCTTGGCATCGAGAAGATTGCGCGAATTACGGAAGTTGCTGGCCCGACCGATCAACAACATATTGCTTCCGTGCTCGTTGAGGAATTGCTTGTAAGCGATCAGAAAATCACGATGCGGCTACCCAGCGGCCAAGCTCCAAACCTCAATGAAGCTGTTGAAATGGCCAAAGGAGCAGCAGGCATTGTTCTATCGGTGTTTGCTGCCCATGGGTTGCCTTATCAAGCGAAAGTGCACCTCACCGACTGGGTCTGTGAGCGCACCGTTATGGTTGATATCGGTGCCGTCAAACTGAGCTTCATTGAACTGCAGCACTGGGTGGATACCTACGAAGAGGCACTTCTGCACGAGATCGGACCTCGCTATATCGACCAATTGACGACTGAGCTTCGCCGTTTCGAGGAGAAAGCAGAAGGCTTCGAGTCGCTCGACTCATTAGACATGCGATCGATAGCCGCGCGGGTTGACAGCGTGTGGGCGCGTTTGGCTAGCGAGGGGGAAGAAAGCAGGTCGAAGCTTTGGGAGCAGGTCGCTAATCTTGCAGAGGCACATGCTCCTGAAGTGACCGACAGCGTAATGAATGCCGTCGAGAGCTATGCGCCCTATGCTCAGGACGAGCAGTTGCTGGAGTGCCTCACTCGGTTCAGTCATCGAGTGTCTCGCTTTGAAAAAGCACCGCTCGATTATGGACGAGCGTTCCGACTGCTTGTCGATAAAGGTGCGGAGCGCCTGGATCATTTCAACGATGAGTACTTTGACGACTACGCGAGTCTTTCGATTGAGTTGGCTCGTATCAACGGTTGCGGGGACGACGCAGCTGAGGTCTTCCGAACCTTCATCGTTCATAACACGCGTGCCCTCAATTCGGTGGCTAGTGCTTGGATTGAAGAACCGCTCACTAACGTTCCAAGCGTGTGCCGCAGGCAGTTGTTTGCTAGCTATGGAGCCTTGCCGGAAGAGGCTCAGGAGGCGTTGGCCGATAGCTTAACGAACCTGACGGATAGCTCGGAGCTCGACGAAGACGATGGGGCTGTTTACCTCGACGCGGCAGAGAATCTTCCAGCTGAGTCTTGGGGCGATGCTTATTTACAGCTTCATCTTGATCAGTTGCTGCCGAAGCTCAGCGGCAGGGTTGGCAGCTGGGACGAATACCTTTCCCAAATTTTACCTGGGCTTTCTCAAGTCTTTGTCCATACCAGTCCAGGCGTTCTTGGGCCGGCTCTGCAGGCGCTTTTCAGTGGAGCTAGATCGTATAAAGACACGTTTGATCCGCTGCACGGCCACTTTGTCGGTCGATGGCCATCGGTTGAAAAGCTTTCCCATGGATATGCGCCGCAGACCATATTTGGAGAGGTCATGCAGACTGCGAATTCATCGCCTGGGTTCGTAGGCCGCAATGCTCTCGCGTCCATGAAGAGCATGTTGGTCGATAAGGTTGTGCCCGAAACGCTGGCCATCAGTCTCGTCGAAGTGGCGTGCGTAGTCTGGAGGCAACGGCCTGCAGAAGCCGTCGATCTCCTGAGCACGGGGAAGGAGGATTTGTCTGCTGCTCAGGTTGCTGATTTGGTTGACACCATCGACGTCAATGACGATGAAGAGATTGGGTTGCTGGGTCGGGTGTGGGGCGTAGTCGTACCAAACCAGTCTGCTGCGAGTGATCTGGACGTGACAAAAGCGGTTCTGCTTAAGGGGAAACGTGGGACGGTCAACGATCCCGACCTTGCATTCGCAATGTGGTGCAGTGCACTGGGGGACGAAGCTCATAGCAACCTCCGGAAGCTGCTGTTGGACGCTGCGACCAACGATGAGCAGCGAGCACGTCTGTTTAGCCAGATAACTCGCAATATAGGCTTCCAGGATGATGCAGAGCTAAAGGAGATTCCTGGATTGGCCTTGAAACTATTCCAAACAGGCGACTCGCCGCTTGCGTGGGCTGCCGTCAAATCTCGTCGACCGGAGATTGATAAGCTCCTCCATACACAGGAGGAGCGGTTGGGGCTCGCGCGGTTGCTGCTCAATGAGTTGCAGAGTGGTGCTTCTGAGACCGCAAAGGGGTACATGGCGGAGTGGGCAAAGTCCTTGGGAACCGAGGCAGTGTTGAAGGACGTGGATCCCCTAAGGTTGTCTGAGCGAGAGCTCGACATCATCAGCAGCGTGTTTGGAAGCAGCCGTTCAATGTCTGGCCTTCGGCGGCGTTGGAGTCGTCGGTAGCGAGGTAAAGTGAAGGGTTTCAGGAGTCTATGAGAACGGTCGCTAATCCAGAGGGACAATCAAATCGCTCTCCTAGTGACACGTATCCCTGATATCCGTGGTGACAGGGTCAGCGCGTGGGCAGTGATTAGCGTTTTGCTGGCGGTTCGAGTGGACTGACTCCGAGATCTCACCCCTTAGGTCAAAGGCGTTTGGACTACGAGTTGCAGTTCGAGTAATGTACCGCCCAGAGTGTGCATGAGCCTCCCCGCTCTCTAAATCCAGATGAGGTCCGTGTAGCACCCACTGTGGTCAGCTCGTAAAGGGCAAAAAGCAGGACGACCAGGCAGCGGCTGGTCCCTTTCTCGGAAATTGCCTTGCATCGTCGAAGCCCCGCTAGTGCGGGGCTTTTGCGTATCTAACCCATGCCAGCAACTGGGGACTCATAGCTCAATCGAGATTATGAGCAATATGCAAGACAAGCTTCAGGGGCTCAGAACTCGCCGCAATGCCGAAGAGAATGTCTCGCTTGCTGCGAGGCAGCTGCTTCGCGCAACGCTTGGCGGTGGCCTTGATAGCACTGTCAGTGCCATGGATTTTGGCTGCTAGCAGAAGAGCAAGAACAGCGTCCTGAAGGTTCACTTTGAAACGAGCTCCGTGGGGTGACCCACAATGATTTCTTTGTCAGGCGAAGTCCTTAAGTCTGACGCACCCTGACCAATTACCCAAGCGACGTCGCAATCGCTTCTTGTCTTGATACGTTGGCTGCGGCCATGAGGTTTTTGATGCGAACAGATGATGACTTGGAACGCCAGATGCGTGAGGCCCTAGGCGTCCAGCCTAGGAAAGCAAAAGAGACAATTGAAGCTAGTAATCCGATGAGAGGGTACCTGATCGTCCTTAGCGTCCGCCGGCAGGATGGGCCCGCATTTCGGTATGAGTTTCGCTCGCGCTCATTGAGCCGGACTGAGGCAATCCTGGAGGCGGAGAAAAGCGCTCGAGCCGATGGTTACAGGCCCTGGGCGTTGCTGGATGTTATCGATGCGTAGCGATAAGGCTCAAGGGCAGCCTGACTCACCTCGTCGCGACATTGAGATTTTCGTTTATTTCGAATAAAAGAATCGTGATGACCTGGCGAAATTGACGGAAGTATCCATGCCTAAATCTACGGCTACCCCTGTAGCTTTACCTACCGAGATGGAGGTCGTAGCTGCTGCGGAAGCGCTTCGGGTTCTAGAGCCTCTGCTCTCAGCAGAGAAGACATTGGACATGCGGCTGGTTTCCTCTGCCGGTGGTCGTCGGCCTATCGCAGTGCCAACTTTGGCTCTGCACCTGCTTGTAAACCTGCTGAATGAAATCGCTTCCGGAAACGCGGTTAAAGTCGTCCCCATCCAGGCGGAATTGACGACTCAGGAAGGCGCAGATCTGCTTAATGTTTCCAGGCCGCACCTGGTGAAACTGCTGGATGAAGGGGTCATTCCTCATACCAAGACTGGCCGTCACCGGCGGGTGAAACTTGCAGATCTGGTTGCATTCAAGGAGACACGTGAGCAGACCAGTCAGACTGCCATGGATCAGTTGGCAGCGGAGGCGCAGGCGCTTGTGATGGGGTATTGATGACCGGCTCCCAGGAGGGAAAATGGCGGTGAAGGGTGATGCCGATCTGCTTCATTTCCGTCGAACTGACCTTGCTGCCCAAATGGTCTCCATATTTGAGCATCGACTTCAGCCTGCTTTGACACTCTTCGCTTCAGAGCAGAAGGGGATGACGACTTTCCTGCAGCAAGATTTCGTTCCCTTAGCGAGACAGCACGGATTCCTGGTGGCTTCGGTGGACTTATTGGCTGAACCTGACTATCCCGAGAGGGCCATTGCCGTGGCACTTCAAGAGGCTGTCTGCGCAGGTCAGAGTCAGAGCCAGAATCACGATCTGGCGCTTTTACGCAGCTTGAACCTCATGGTGAGAAGAGCAAAAGCGATCTTGAGGGCCCGCCGCGGCCGGGTGTCATTGGCGTCGGGCAAAAGCTGCAACTTGAAAGCGGAGCTCAAGCAGTTCAATAAGGCTGGAAAGGGAAGAGCTTTGCTCGTTATTGAGGCTACTGAACACTTGGCAAGCCGGTCAGCATTCGAGACATTAACGGCTAAGTTGAGAGCGCTTCTGCAGGCTCCGGATAGTGGGGTGCAAGTCGTATTCGCAGGGGCGTCAGGGCAAGGACACGCAGCTCTATTTCGACGTAACGATGCGCCCTTCTACCACTACGGCTTTGAGATGGATTTCCCAGACCACTCACAGGGAGCAGGACACCAGTTAAGCCGACGATTCGGCTAGCTCCACTAGAGAGGCTGACTCGAAATACTGCCTGCTATGGTCGATCGCTGCCTTCACTTTCAGCGGTAAATTCTTTCCTGCAGTCAAAATGAAGACGTCGATGTCGTCCGTGGTCTGGTCTGGCAGAACGGGACAGAGGGAACCGGCACGAATATCGTTGATGACTTCCGGCAGCAGAAAACGACCCACTCCAAAGCCGAGCATGGCCATCTCACGAAGGGCCAGGCTGCTATTGGTCAGGTGCTTTGGAGGCAGCTGTAGGCTTTCCCCCGAGCCCTCAAGCGGCAGATCTATCGAGAAGAATTTAGGGTCTACCGCAGTATTGACGATCAGATCATGATGCTTGAGATCTTCAGGACTGGTGATAGCGGATCGATGAGCTAGGTAGCTAGGGGAGGCGCACAGAATCCGCTTCCAGGTCGCTACTTTGCGGCTGATGAGCGTCGAGTCTTTCTGCGGCCCGAAGCGGATCGCAAAATCCACCTGATTCTCCCTTAGATCGATGAATCCGTCCTTGGAGAAAATTTCCAGATGAAGGCCTGGATTCTCGTTAATTAGGTGCTCAATCGACTTGCTGACGTGAGCAATCGACGTCCCGATAGCGGCGGCGATCTTCAGCCTCCCCGACATCTCCTCTCGATAGTGCGAAAGCTTGGCTTCTGACTCTGATAGTAGAGCCAGTGCTTGCTCGCAGGTCTCGTAGTAAATCCTTCCCGCTTCAGTCAGCGAAATACCTTTTGGAGTCCGGTTGAGCAGGCTCACCCCGATCTGTTTTTCGAGCCCTGTGATCTTCTGACTAATCGCTGATACCGAAACTCCTAAAAGCTTCGCAGCGCGACTCATCGAGGCCAGCTCTGCTACAGCCCGGAACGTACTGAGCGCCGCAAAATCCTTCACCTTTAAGTATCTCTTAAACCTGCTTTAAGCCACAGGGTACTGGAAAGCAGTAGGTGACTAAATATTATTAGGTTGTTCATTGTTAAAACATTTCGGAATAACCATAGAAGAGCCACCTACGTTGAAAATGATCCTTTGGGGCCTGCCTTTGTCGGTGGTGCCGTTTGCCCTCTGCAGTGTTTCCGAGGCCGCCGAACAACCGCAGGCTGTCATTGAGGAGGCCACCACGCTCTCGACTGTCGTGGTCAAGGGCAAGCTTGAAAAAGATAAACAGGACATCGACAAGAAGCAGCTTGAAGACAGCAACCTGCACATTGCATCTGATGGCTTTGACGATCATGGCTATGCAAAGTTGGGGGGCGGGAATTTTCATTCTCGGCTCTACGAGCTCGGTCAGAACATCAATCTGATCGACGACAAGCTTGCTGCTCGCGTCTCCCTGCACAGTGAGTCCCGCGACAGCTACTACGAAAACTTGGATGGTCCAAGCCTCAACCCTATCCATGATGATGCTGCGCGAGTGCAGTTCTTGGTGAAGCCAGACGACGTGTCAGACTTGCTGATTGGTCTGAACTATCGGGACTACCGCGATGACGGCAACATCCGATTCCCGCGGGGAACGTCGGCGACTGGGACTACGAATTTTGGGTACCAAACAGCGGATAGTTGGCACCGGCTCTCGCTGAACACTCCGACGTGGAGTGATCTACGACAGTTCGGGGCATCTAAGAGGGGCCCCAGCTTCGGAGGCAGGCAAGGTGCTTGGCTTCAATCAGTCGTTTTCCTATCTAGGAAACGTAGTTGGGCCGCTGCTAGGAGGAGCACTATATGCGTGGTTTGGCTACGAGGTGTTCTTCCTTGGTCTCGCTGCACTAGCGTTGGCTTCCGCGCTCTCGTTGTTACCTAAGAGAGCTGGAACCCAGATCGACACCTCGAATGCGTAGCCCCCAGAATAAGGGGGCATTGCTTTTTGATCAGCGCTGGCTCTTTCGAGGGCTTTCCAAGCAAACCGAGCCATCGCTTTTATGGTGCTCAAGCTCGTCAAGAGCGCCCTTGGGTCATGGAGTTGATGAAGTTCGCAGCAATGGCAATCGCTTTGCGTCCTTCCGATAGAGCTGGTGCGAACATGTGCCAAACGTGGAACATTTTTGGCCAGACTTCTAGCGTAACTTCCACACCTGCAGCGCCCGCGGCTCTGGCGAGAGCGCATGCATCGTCCAGTAGGATCTCTTCCTCTCCAACCTGAATC
Source organism: Pseudomonas sp. LABIM340 (assembly GCF_040017195.2). Classification (NCBI taxonomy): domain Bacteria; kingdom Pseudomonadati; phylum Pseudomonadota; class Gammaproteobacteria; order Pseudomonadales; family Pseudomonadaceae; genus Pseudomonas; species Pseudomonas sp. LABIM340. The sequence continues at coordinate 1,524,921 of NZ_CM200227.1, forward strand.
AGGAGAGGAGGGAGGCCTTTCAAGTCGGCTGCGAGAATAGGAAGAGGATCGACTGAGAGTCCGCTGAGATACGCTGACGCGCTACCTCTGAGCTTTTCAACAGACAGGAAGGGATCAATGGATGCCTTCGTCTGAATGCTCTCACCTGAGAGTGACAAGTCTACCCAGGGAGAGAGCAGGACGACGCAGCCGGGCATCTGAATGCCTTTTGCCTTGGCTTCAAGCAAGCTACTCAAAATGAGTTGAGCACCTGCTGAGTCACCAACCAGCGCAATTTCACTGCCCGGCTGAGTTTTGAGAATCTCTTCATAGGCATCGAGTACGTCGTTTCGAGCCGCTGGATAAGGGTGCTCTGGAGCCAGCCTATAGTCGAGAACGTAGGCAGTTGCGGACGAGGAGACTGCCAGTGTGCCAGCAATACCTGAGAAGCCCTCTGCGCTACCTACCAGGAACCCTCCCCCATGAACGTAAAGAATCGAACGAGTAGGGGACGAAGACTCGACAATCTGCGCTGGCACGTTCGCTAGTTCAGAGCTGTTGACGGTGCATTGCGAGGGTACCGGGAAACGTTTGCAGAGGCGGTCATAGCCGTCTCGTGCCTCGCTCAGCGATGTCGGAGGGGTCGTTCGCCGAGCAAGTAGCTCAGCATGAATGGAGTCTAGTTCTTGTCGGCTCATTGTTGCCTCAATGCTGCAGCAGTCAGATGTCGAGTACGAGCTTCGCGGACTTGGCGCGGGATACGCATTGGAGAATCACCGAGTTGGAGTCACGCTCTTCATCACTGAGTACGTAATCGCGGTGGTCCACTTCGCCCTCAAGAACACGGCACTCGCATGTGCGGCAGAGGCCCTCGCGGCAGGAGAAGGGGGCCATGATTCCCGCCTCCTCTAGCACATCGAGAATGCTCTTGTCGGCTGGCACGGTGAGCTCCATTTGACTCTGGGCTAGTTCGACCACGAAGCTGTTGTCGGGCCCTTTCTCGGTGTCGGAGGAGGTGGGGACGCTGAAGAGCTCAAAGTGAACCTGGCTGCTAGGCAAGTAGCGTTGGCTCACACCGCGGACTGCATCCATGAGAGGTGAAGGACCACAGCAGTAAATATGATCGGATTGGCCTGCTTGGCTGATGAACGACTCAAGGTCAGGGTGCCCGAGTTTTTCATCATCCGCATGCAAGAACAGGTCTCCCCCTCGAGGCAGATGCTCAATGTACGCGGCGCGTGAGCGGGATCGTACACAGTAGAGAAGTTGCCAGGGTTTGCCGATCGAGTCGCACCAACGAATCATGCTGAGGATCGGTGTGATGCCGATCCCCCCTGCGATGAAAAGGTACTTTTTCGCGTCCGGATTCAGAGGGAAATTGTTTCGAGGAGCACTGATCTCTAGGCTGTCGCCAGCCTGGAGTTGTCGATGAATGAAAGACGAACCGCCGCGTGAGATTTCAGAGAGACCGATCCCTAACGAATAGCTCCCTATAGAGGGATCGTACAGGTGGATCGAGTACTGCCGGATCAGGCCATTTGGCAGGCGAATGTCGATATGGGCACCTGGCTCACTAGCAGGCAGCTGCTGACCGCTTTCTGCCACCAATTGCAGGTCTAGTATCGATTCTCCTGCCTTCGAAATTGATACAACGCGTGTGCGAATCCAGTCATTCATTTCAGACCTCCTGGACCTGCACAGGATTACTCGCGGCCTGTTCGGCTTTGTAAGCCTTAGCTACCAACCACCTGAAGTAAGACAGAGCGGCGTCGGCGCCAATCGGGATCATTTTGAAGTCAGACGTGAGCCTCAGCATTTTGTCTTGCGCATGAATCATGTCGCTGTCTTCTTGGAAAGCCTTGATGACTTGGTCGTGAATCGCTTTCGTGACGTTCAAGTCATCAATAGCGAAGTTATGCGGCTGCGCAAAGAAGTAGTGAGTCGAATCATCGGTTTCCGGGGTGAGTGCTTGCGTGCTTCTGAATTCAGCAGCGTTCACTCGATTGCCCGATTTTGCGTCATGGCCGACCGGCTGCATGCCTGAGTCCATCAGGAAGATGCTCGGGAGCACGAAGTCATAAATGTTCCAGCGATCCACAGGGCCGGGATAATTCTTGATTGCCTGAACAAAGGGAGCCGGTTTAATCCCCTCACCCCAGCGGGTCACTCGGACGCCATTGGGCAGCTTCTCCACTTGAGGAATGCACGCGGCATACGCTTCGTCGCCACCCAGGGTGGTCGGATGGACGTAGGGCAGATGAGCTAGATCCAGTAGGTTGTCTGCGATGAGAAGGTAGTTCGTGGTGTAGTAGGTATAGCCCTCAAGGCTCCGCCATTCCGGGTCATCCAGCCAATGAGTGTCTGGGATTTGTGTCGGATCCGCCAGGCTAGCGTCGCCCATCCAGATCCAAATCCATTTGTGCTTTTCAACGATAGGGAAGGCACGAACTTGAGCCTGAGGAGGGATCCGGTCTTGGCCGGGAATCTCTACACAACGTCCGGCGGTATCGAACAGCAACCCGTGATACATGCAACGAAGTCGATCACCTTCCAGACGGCCTTTCGACAGAGGAGCACCGCGGTGGCAGCAACGATCCTCAAAGGCCGTAACCGAGCCGTTGGAGTCTCGCCACAGTACTACAGGCACATTCAAGAAGGTTCGGGCCAGCATTTCGTCTTTCGGGACTTCACTGGACCAGGCGGCCACGTACCAAGCGTTTCGAATCAGCATCAAATTATCCTCAGGTCTTGTTGTTGTGTTGCCTTGCACTGCATCAGCCTAAGGAGTGATGATGTATGTGCATAGATCATGAGGCTAATTCAGACCATGCACAGTATTCATGGTAAGAAATTCGACATGAACCTTTTGGTTGCCTTCGACGCCCTATTGCGAGAGCGGAACGTGTCAAGGGCGGCAGAACACCTGGGCTTGACTCAGAGTGCTATGAGTCATGCGTTGAGGCGTTTGCGAGAGTTTTACGAGGACCCGCTCTTTGTTCGTGTCGGAGACGCTATGAGGCCAACGCCTTTCGCAGAGACGATGGCCGCCTCTGTGCTGGAGATCATGTCCGCTGTGCAGAGCAACCTCATGATCCAGTCGAATTTTGACCCAACGACGTCCACGAGGGTCTTCAGTCTGTGCATGACCGATATGGGCGAGTTGGTCTTTTTGCCGCGGTTGATTGAGGAGTTGCAGAAGGTTGCCCCCAGCTGCCGAATTAAAACATCTCAACTGCCTTCGGAAAATATTCTTAACTCGCTCGAAAGGGGCGAAGTCGATCTGGCGATCGGCTCGCACTATATTCAGGACTCCAGCCTGTTTCAGCAGGAGCTATTCCGTCACTCGTTCTCAACTATTGTTAGCAGAACATTTGCCAAGGATGAGATGGATCTCGAAACATTCCTTTCAATGAAGCATATTTCTGTGGTGCTTTCGGATAAAAGCACGCGTTACGATCAATTCATTGATGATCTTGGGCACCGAAGAGAGATATATCTGACTACGCCACATTTCATTACTATTCCAATGATACTTGAAAAGAGTCCGCGTCTGATTGCTACCGTTCCAACAGAGCTTGGAAAGACATTCGAACGATATAATGCAATTAAGATAATAAAGCCGCCTGTCCCGTCTCCAGAGTTGTACCTTCGACAGTACTGGCATCCGCGCTATCACCATGAATCAGGAAATATCTGGCTGCGGCAGTTAGTTAAATCTGTCTTTGATAGGTATATGAACTAAAAACGGCCCCGATTGGGGCCGTTGTGATTAGTAAACGGAGTTCATGCCAGGGCTTTGCGCGCTAGGTGTCTTACGATAACGACCGGCCAGTTCCTGCAGTGAGCGCATTAGGAGGGTCGTATCGACGCCTACGGCGACGAACTTGGCTCCCAGTTCCAGATAACGGCGTGCAAGCTTCTCGTCTGCGCTCAGGATACCAGCGGCTTTTCCTGCACGTTGGATTCGGACGATCGCATCTTCAATCGCTGCCTGTACTTCTGGGTGACTTGGATTGCCTCGGTGCCCCATAGCTGCGCTGAGGTCAGCTGGGCCGATGAATACGCCATCAACGCCTTGTACTGCTGCGATCTCGTCCAAGTTGGCGAGACCCTCCAGGTTCTCAACCTGGACCAGCAAGCACATCTGATCATCGGCCTCATCAAGGTATCCAGGAATGCTGTTCCAGCGCGAGGCACGAGCAAGGGCGCTTCCTACCCCGCGTACACCGAAGGGCGGGTAGCGCATTGCGCGTACAAGCTGCAGTGCCTGCTCTGCTGAGTCCACCATGGGCACGAGAAGCGTCTGAGCGCCAATATCGAGCAGTTGCTTAATCAGAACAGTATCGCCAACTACTGGGCGAATGATGGGGTGGGCCGGATAGGCTGCGACCGCTTGTAGTTGCCCGAGTAGGCTTCTGAGATCGTTGGGTGCGTGCTCACCATCCATCAGCAGCCAGTCGAAACCAGCATTGGCCGCCAGTTCTGCACAGTAGGGATCGGCCAGACCGAGCCAAAAGCCGATCTGTGGTTCGCCAGCCAGAAGGCGTTGTTTGAAGGTGTTGATTGGAAGATTCATGGGGCGTCCTTAAAGGGTGAGGGACGGCCCGAGACCCCGGTTGATGCGAGCTGCCAGGCTCATCAGCAGTGTAACCGGGCCGTCACCTCATGATCAGACGAAGCGGCAGGAGATGCTGCCCAGTTGGTCGTAATCAACGTGGAAGGTATCGCCGGGCGCAGCAGCCACTGGACGAGTGAAGGAGCCGCCGAGGATTACCTGGCCAGGCTCAAGAGTTACGTCATAAGGGGCGAGCTTGTTTGCAAGCCAGGCCACACCTTTCGCGGGATGGTTAAGTACGGCTGCGGAAACGCCAGACTCCTCGATAACGCCATTGCGATAGAGGACTGCCGGTACACGACGCAGGTCGATATCGCCCGGTCGTACGGCGCGGCCACCCATCACGACGCCGGCGTTCGCTGCGTTGTCAGAGATGGTATCGAAGACCTTCCGGGTAACCTTCGTCTCCGGATCAACCTGGTGAATTCGCGCATCGATGATCTCGAGTGCCGGGATTACCCACTCAGTGGCTTCCAGCACGTCGAATAGGGTGACATTCGGGCCGCGGAGCGGTTTGCCGAGAATGAATGCCAGCTCGACTTCCACACGCGGGACGATAAAACGCTCGAAAGGAATGTCGCTTCCTTCTTCGAAGAACATGTCGTCAAGCAAAGCGCCGTAATCCGGCTCTGTGATATTGGAGGAGACCTGCATGGCACGCGAGGTCAGGCCGATTTTATGACCTTTGAGTGTGCGGCCGTCGGCGATCTTCTTCTCCACCCACGCTCGCTGGATGGCGTAGGCGTCCTCAATCGCGATATCCGGATAGTCGAGGGAGAACTGACGTACTTGTTGGCGCGAGCGCTCAGCGGCGTCGAGGCGAGCGGCGGCTTGCTTGATCAGTTGCGGGTCGAGCATGGGAACCTCAGGAAGTCTTTGCGAACAGAGGATGAAGGCTGCTGTGCTTGGCGTCGTAGACCTGCCCAGGACTCTCGTCGATCTGCAAGGTGATGCCGATGGGGCGACGAGCCAAAAGCTCATCGAGTTCGTCACGAAGGACTGCCAGGAGGCTGTCTCCAACTTGCTTATGCACAGCAGGACTCCGGCCGGCGCCCATGCGTAAGTTGGCGTAGAGGAAGCCGTAGGCTCCCTTGCCATCAGCTACTGCAGCGTGAGCGGCCGGGTAGGCCAGAACACGGGTCCCGCCAACGGGGAACACCGATTTGCCGGTTTCGTCACGCAGTTCGAGCATACAGTCGGCCAAGGAGCGGCAAAGGCCACTGATGTCCGCTTCCACTTCCAGATCGGGGCTATAGAGCAGAACAAAATGAGGCATGTCTCGCTCCTTACAGCCGGCTGGTGGATGGACGTCCATCCTGATCAGATGCTTGTGCTGCTGGGATTGCAGTGCCGTCTTGCGGAGTTATCGGGAAGATGGCGTTGATCTGGCCGGTGGCGGACGATCCGAAGTAGGGGGTAATCACTTCTGCTTTGCCTTCGTAGTCGGACCAGCCCAGGGCACCAAGAAGCATTGCGGTATCGTGCATGAAGCCTTCACCGTGCCCCTTAACTGCGTACTCGGGGAGCATGTTGCAGAAGGCTTCCCACTCACCGTTCTCCCACATCTTGACGACGCGAAGATCAAGCGTTTCCAGGAACGGACTCCAGACCTTGGTTGCGAACTGAGGCGCTTGCCCGTTCTGAGCAAAACGATGAGACAACGAACCGCTAGCCAAGAACGCCACGCTACCGTCGTAGTACTTTTCAACTGCTCTGCGCATGGCCCAGCCGAGGCGGGCACTGTCGTTGAGGTAGTGCGAGGTGCAGAGCGCGGACACGGAGACCACTTTGAAATGCTGGTCTTCGTTCATGTAGCGCATAGGGACCAAGGTCCCGTATTCCGGGCCCAGGGTCGTTGCGTCATGCGCCATGGTTTCCACCCCTAGTCTGTTGCACTCGTCCGCGAGCAAGCGGCCTAGCTCAGGGTTGCCCGGAAACGCATAGGGCATGTTCGCGATGAAATGGGGCAGCTCGTTACTGGTGTAGATGCCCTCGAATTTTGGGGCGCAGTTGATATGGTAGTTCGCGTTGACGAGCCAGTGCGTGTCGAAGACCACGAGGGTGTCTACACCGAGCTCACGGCAGCGACGACCGATCTCTTTATGTCCATCGATGGCAGCCTGGCGATATCCCTGATTCGGTCCGGGAAGCTCGGACAGATACATGGAGGGAACATGCGTGATTTTGGCAGCCAGAGCGAGTTTGCCCATGACGGTTCTCCTAGCGGCGCCGCCGCAAAAGCGGCGCTCGTATTCTTATGTTTGTTAGCTGCGCGCCAGTGATGGAAGCGGCCTTGATGGACGCTTCCATTGTTGCATGGCTCAGAGCCCCCAGCGCGGAATGTGATGGCTGCCCATGGAGATGCAGACGTTCTTGATTTCGGCAAAGACTTCGAAGCTGTATTGGCCGCCTTCGCGGCCAGTGCCAGAGCCTTTCACGCCACCGAACGGCTGACGTAGATCGCGAACGTTTTGGCTGTTGATGAAGACCATGCCAGCTTCGATGCCTGCGGCCAGGCGGTGGGCTTTGCCGATGTCCTGGGTCCAGATGTAGGACGCCAGGCCGTATTCGGTGTCGTTTGCCAGGCGCAGCGCTTCGGCTTCGTCCTTGAACTTCAACAGGCAAACTACCGGACCGAAGATCTCCTCCTGGGCGATGCGCATCCGATTGTCCACGTCGGCAAAGACCGTCGGCTGGACGAACTGACCACGTGCGAGGTGTGCCGGAAGGTTGGCAGGGCGATCGAGCCCGCCAGCCACAAGGCGTGCGCCTTCTTCGATACCAATGCGGATGTAGCCAGTGACCTTGTCGTAGTGTTGCTGGGTGATCATCGAGCCGACTTGAGTCTTCGGATCTTGCGGGTCACCGACGATCAGGCGCTTGGCGCGAGCTGCGAACTCCTCGACGAAGCGGTCGTAGACCGATTCCTGGATGAAGATCCGGCTGCCGGCGGTGCAGCGCTCGCCGTTCAGCGAGAAGATGGTGAACAGCGCAGCGTCGAGTGCGCGATCAAGGTCGGCGTCGTCGAAGATCAGTACCGGCGACTTGCCGCCCAGCTCCATGGAGTACTTCTTCAGGCCTGCGGTCTGCATGATCTTGCGGCCGGTGGCGGTGCCGCCGGTGAAGGAGACTGCGCGTACGTCCGGGTGGCGCACCAGGGCGTCACCAGCAGTGGCGCCGTATCCTTGCACAACGTTGAGCACGCCCGGTGGGATACCAGCTTCGAGGGCCAGGCGCCCAAGTTCATTGGCGGTCAGCGGCGACAGCTCGCTCATCTTCAGGACCGCGGTGTTACCCAGTGCTAGGCAAGGAGCGGTTTTCCAGGTGGCAGTCATGAACGGAACGTTCCACGGCGACACCAGGCCACACACACCCACCGGCTGGTACAGGGTGTAGTTGAGCATCTGGTCGTCGACCGGGTAGCTGTGGCCATCCATGCGGGTGCACACTTCAGCGAAGAACTCGAAGTTGTGCGAGGCGCGGGGGATCAGGACGTTCCGGGTTTGGTGGATCGGGAGGCCGGTGTCCAGGGTTTCCAGCTCGGCCAGGTTAGGCACGTTCTGATCGATCAGTTCGCCCAGTTTGCGCATGAGCTTCGCGCGTTGCTTCGCCGGCGTGTTGGCCCATTTCGGGAAGGCCTCTTTGGCTGCAGCCACAGCGAGTGCAATCTCCTCCGCACCGCCGCTGGCTACTTCCGCGATAACGTCAGTGGTCGCCGGGTTGATGGTTTCGAAGACTTCTTTGCTTTCGACCTCACGGCCGTTGATCCAGTGTTTGATCATTCTGCTGACTCCAATTACACACGGGCACGGTTCGCGAAGAATTCGGCTTCGCTGACGATTCGGTTGACTAGGCGGCCGACACCTTCTACTTCCACCACCACCTCATCGCCGGGCACCACGTCGGCCAGACCTTCCGGCGTGCCGGTGGCAATCATGTCGCCCGGCTGCAGAGTCATGAAGCTGGAGAAATATTCGATCAGGTAGGGAATGTCGAAGATCATGTCGGAAGTGGAGCCTTCCTGTTTCAGCTCACCATTGATCCAGGTGCGCAGCTTCAGGTTCGACGGATCCGGCACATCAGCGGCATCGACGATCCAGGGGCCAACAGGCGTGGTGGCATCCCGGTTTTTAACTCGCAGGTTGGGGCGGTAGTAGTTCTCGAGGTAGTCACGGATGGCGTAGTCGTTGCAGACGGTATAGCCGGCGAGATACGAGAGGGCGTCTTCCCGTTTTACGTTGCGTGCCGGCTTACCAATCACTGCTACCAGTTCGCACTCGTAGTGCATGTAGGCAACGTTGTCCGGACGCCATGTGGTTTGGTAGTGGCCGGTGTAGGTGCCCTTGGATTTGACGAACGCCAGCGGTTCAGTCGGTGCCTTGAAGGCCAGTTCTGCGGCGTGATCGGCATAGTTCAAGCCGAGTGCAAACATCGTCCCTTCTGCCGGGGGCAGCCATTCCACTTCGCGCTCGCCGAGGAGTTGGCCATTGGGCAGACGAACAGCGTTGTCGCCCTCAACGCTCACAGTGTGGACTTCGCCCTGGTAGCGAATACGTGCATGTTTCATCTCAGGCTCCCTCCGCCACGATGGTGTTGCGCAGACGGCCGAGACCCTCGATCTCTACCACGACTTCATCACCTGGTTGGACATCGACGCGTCCCTCTGGGGTGCCGGTGATCAGCACATCCCCTGCGTGCAGCGTCATGAATTCGCTGATTTCAGCGATCAGCTGAGGAAGGCGGCGCACAAGGTTCGCAGTGCTGTTTTCCTGGAGGACTTCGCCGTTGACCAGCACACGGATCGGGAGGGCGTGAGGATCAGCGATCTGGTCGCGCTCAATCACTTCGCTGCTCAGCGAGCAGAAACCATCGCGGCATTTTCCGCTCACTACTGGGCGGTAATAGCTGTCTTCGGGCAGGCTGAACTCGTTAACGATCACGTAACCCGCCACATATTCCAGGGCATCTGTCTCGCTCACTCGACTGGCGTCTCGTGCAAACACGACGCCAAGCGCAGGTCCCGGTTGGAGACGCTCGACACCAGCGGGGAAGACCACCTTCTTGCCGTCGCCATTTCGAGTGTTTGGCGTCTTGATGAACAGCACCGGCTTGACCGGCGGCTTCTGGTAGGGCGGCTGCTGGAATTCCTCCAGCCGGCTCTGCAACAGGCCTTGATAGTTCAGCGCGACGCCGAACAGGGTGCCGGTTGCTACTTCGCTGGCAGCGCGAGGCATAGCTTTCTCTCCTGGTTCCTTCCGCCCCAATGGCGGTTAGAGATAGTTAACATGTTCATTTATAGTTAATATGTTAACTATGGTCAACCCCCTCAAGGCGCTGGCTGGAGCTAGAAAGGTTGGGAGTGTTTCGCCCTGACACATCGTTTTGCTTGGTTTGCAGGGCCTGAATAGCTGTAGAAGTTGCATTTGCCCGGAAGAGGGTAAAGCTGGTTAAAATCTTTCCAATTTCACTGAGAACGTCCCTTTCATGAACAACCCTCGGCCGTCTTTGACCCTCACCCTTCTGCAGGCGCGTGAGGCCGCCATGGCCTTCTTCCGTCCATCGCTGAACCGGCATGATTTGACTGAGCAGCAATGGCGCATCATGCGGATCCTCCGTCAGCAGGGAGAGATCGAGATATTTCAGCTCGCTCAACAGGCGTGCATTCTCAAACCGAGCATGACTGGGGTCCTGGCTCGAATGGAGCGGGATGGTCTGATTCGCCGGTGGAAGTCCGAGTACGATCAGCGGCGTGTGCTGGTGTGCCTCAGTGAGAAAGGGCAGCAATGCTTCGTAGGCATGAGCGACGACATGGAGCGCAATTACCAGCGCATCCTCGAGCAGTTCGGTGACGACAAGCTCCAGCAGCTTCTGGGCCTGCTTGACGAGCTGAAGCAGATCAAGCCCTGAGCAGGTAGCGGTGAGTCTTCACCATGGCGCGTACACCGATCCCAAATATCGACATTGGCCAGGTCTACGATCTCCGTTATGCGGAGGCCGAGGTGCACTACGAAGAGCTGGGTAAGCTGGCGGCATTCTTCGGACGCAACATGCCGGTGCATCGCCATGACCGCTTCTTCCAGGTGCACTATGTGAAGAGCGGGTCGGTGCGTGTCTACCTGGATGATCGGCTCTACCACCGCCGCGGGCCATTGTTCTTTCTGACGCCTCCAACTATCCCTCACGCCTTTGTCACCGAGGATGATGCTGACGGACATGTGCTGACAGTTAGACAACAGCTGCTTTGGCCGCTCCTCGCGGTGGAGCAGGGGCTAGCTGCTGGCCCTCAGATCAAACCGCTGTGCGTGGCGTTTGATCAATTGGATGACGCTCTCGCTGCAGAAGTGGAGCGTGTCGATAAGCTCTTCGAGTTCTTACGTGAGGAGTTCAGTGGCGAGCGACCTGGGCGAGATGTTGTGCTGGTCGACATGGTTCGCCTGATATTCGTAAGCCTCCTGAGGCTGTCGTCTCGTTCGCTCAAGGCCCAGCCCATGCGGCGAGATGACTTGAGCTTTTTCCAGCGATTCAATCAGCTCATCGAGCAGCACTACCCAGAGCATTGGCCTCTGAGTACTTACGCGGAGTGTATTGGCGTTACTGAGACTAGGCTCAACGATATTTGTCGGAGAGTGGCAGGTCTTCCATCGAAGCGTTTGGTGCACGAGCGACTGATGCAGGAAGCCAGGCGTTTGCTGCTTTTCGGCGGTGGCTCCGTCAACGAGATTTGCTACCAGTTGGGCTTCAAGGATCCCGCCTACTTCAGTCGATTTTTTGCCCGTAACGCCGGTATGGCGCCTGGTGAGTACCGACTCAGCAAGGCAGGTGACAAGGAGGAGGCATGGCGGTAGCTAAGTGCTTTTGCTCTGCATTTGGAGCCGACTCTGACATGTTGTTGACCTAGCATTTCCTCATCTGCTTAAGAGCCGCTAGCCCTGGGTTGAGTGCATTTGGTTAACTTGTTAACTTTGTGTGTCGCCCCGTCCCGGAGCTCTTATGCCGTCCGTAGATCGTCCACAGCGACTAATTGTTGCCCTGGCCGGGCTGGTCGCCTTCGCCCCTCTCTCCATTGATACATACCTGCCTAGCCTTCCGTTGATCGCGTCTGACTTGGCTTCGAGAGCGGATGAGGTGCAGCTGACTATTAGCCTCTTCCTAGCAGGGCTCTGTGTGGGAATGCTGTTTCTTGGGCCTTTGTCTGATTGTTACGGCCGACGCCGGCTGTTGGTCGGAGGAATTGCCCTATATCTGCTGGCGACCCTTGGCTGCATGTTTGCGCATACCACGGCTTCGCTGATTACGTGGCGCTTTTTCCAAGCGTTGGGTGGTGCTGCAGCGTCAGTCCTTGGGCGAGCGATAGTGCGGGACCTGTTCCCTTTGAAGCAGTCCGCACGAGTTCTGTCGCTTATGCACTTGGTGACGATGGTGGCCACATTGGTAGCGCCGCTGTTGGGAAGCCTCCTCGCGGATCTCGCAGGCTGGAGGGCGATATTCGCCTTGCTGTTTGTTTTCGCTGCCATGTGTCTGCTCACTGTGCTATTCCAAGTGCCAGAGAGTCTCCCGGTAGAGCGTCGAGGTAAGTCACTTGGTCAGGCATTTCGTGCCTATGTCCGGATAGCTGCACAGCCTGCCGCGTTGGGATATCTGCTATGCATGGGACTCACGTTTGGGGGAATGTTCGCCTTCATCACGGCGTCTCCGTTCGTCTATATCAAGCACTTTGGAATCTCGCCTCAGGCCTACGCTTGGCTGTTCGCTCTCAATATTGCCGGCGTGATTGTGATCACCAGCTTCAACGCACGCTTTGTGGGGCGGTTGGGACCATCCCGGATGCTTTCCTTCGGCACGGGGCTAGTTCTGTTTGCCGCGATGTTGCTGTTGGTTGTTGGTATGAGTGGCCTGGCAGGGTTTTCTGCGCTCGTGTTCGGGGTGCTGATTTTCGTTAGTGTCACTGGGCTGGTAGGAGCCAATTGTGTAGCTAGTTTGCTGTCGCTGTTTCCAAATCAGGCGGGTGCAGCTGCGGGGCTGGCTGTTGCAGGGCAGTTTGCTATGGGAACTGCCTGTAGCGCAGTAGTTGGCCGACTTTCCGATGGCTCGCCGTGGGCGATGTGCGTCGTCATGGGGGTAGCGGGTATCGGCTGCTTCCTAGCCCTGCAGCTCGCACGCAGAGCCTCTCTGTCCGCAGAGTCAGCCGGGTGATTCACGTTCCTGCTTGATGCCCTCGGAGGCGGCTCTGACCGCGCTCCAGATGCAGTAACAGAGCAGGGTAATCCCGGCGATGGCCATTGCCTTTGGGCCTCCATATTGCGAAGCAAGGAATCCGGCAATTAGTCCGCCAATTGCATCAAAGCCAAATCTTGTGGCCGTGTAGATGGAGACAACTCGGCCGCGGAGATCATCGGGAGCGTCGCCCTGCAGGATAATGTTGGTTCCGACATTGTTGACCGTAACCCCCGCTCCCAGCAGAACCATCGCGGCCAAGGAAATGTACAGGCCGTGGCTGAACCCAAGCAGCAGTAAACCCAGGGCGCTTATCAGAGCAGAAACGAACAATGCGCGCGGAAGTCGTTTTGAATCCTGATGATTTGCGAGATACAGGCTCGACACTAATGAGCCGAGCCCAGCTGCACCCCATAGCCAGCCAAGCGTTTGCGCATCTCCGGAAAGAACATCTCTTGCGAATACTGGAAGCACCGCGGCGTAGCTCGAAGCAGTGAGGTTGACCAGCAACACCCCCAGTATCAGTCGGCGAACGTTGGTGGTGCAGAAGGCGTACTCAAGACCTTCGCGAAACACTGCGCCCATGCTGCCGGAGACGCGTGTGGTCGGTTTCGTACTGGCGCGCAGCAGGTTCGCTACAAGGGCCAGATACGATAGTGCATTGAGCGAGAAGCAGACGCTTTCACTGGTGAATCCGAGCAGTAGACCGGCCATTGGTGGGCCAATGAACCGCGAGCAAGTGAAGAGGGTAGCGTTCAGTGCCAAGGCATTGGGCAGGTCACCCCGATCGCTGACGAAGTTGCTGAGCAGCGACTGGCGCAGCGGCGTATCGAAGGCATTTAGTACGCCGAGAAACGCAGACATCGTAACGATCATCGTTGGGGTGATCATTGCGCTGGCTGTCAGTATGGCCAGCGCCGCAGCTTGAACTGCCATAAGGCTTTGAGTGATCAGCAGCAATCGACGCTTATCGTGGCGATCGATCCAGGCGCCAGCGAGAGGGCCGATGAAAAGCTGAGGCAGTAGGGCTAGGCAGCTGGTTATCCCTAGGAGCGCAGCAGAGTCTGTCAGGCGGTAGATCAGCCACGCCAGGGCAACTTGTTGGATCCATGTCCCCAGTGTAGAGACCGAGTGGCCAGCGAAATACAGGCGGAAGTTTCGATGCCGAAGAGCTCTCAGGCTCCTTGGCCAGGCAAAGGTCGCAGGCATGGACCACTCGCTCGGACGGAGAAAACGCGATGATAACGGAAAAGTCCCTTCATAAGGTTTAGATGTTAACTAAATGCCGATGGTATCGGGGTTGTAGCGTACTTGTACTGGCGAAAGAGCCTTGGAAAAGTCGTGAAAAGTACAATCGAGTGCCCGGAAGTTGCATTCAAGTTGGTGGCGGCACGATCCCATAATCGCCCTGCCTCTCTCGCTGATGGCGAGAGCTATGCCTGCACATGTCGGCCGTCTTGCGTGACAACGCCGACCTCAAGGCAAGCCACCAATAACAATCAAGGGCCGCCGAAATGAAAGCACCGAACCCTCTTCTTGAAGATCTGAAATCGATTCTTCCTGCCATCGCGGCCAACGCCGAGCGAGCGGAGAAGGACCGAATGGTCCCGGCTGAAAACATCGCTCTCCTCAAGGGGATTGGGATGCATAGAGCCTTCCAGCCTCGTTGCTACGGCGGCATGGAAATCTCTCTGCCGGAGTTCGCTGATTGTGTTGTCGCTTTGGCAGGGGCATGTGCTAGCACCGCATGGGCTTTCAGCCTTCTGTGCACACATAGTCACCAACTGGCTATGTACTCTAAGCAGCTCCAGGACGAAGTATGGGGAGAGAACTCTGACGCAACAGCGAGCAGCAGTATCGCGCCCTTCGGCAGAACCCAGGAAGTTGAAGGAGGTGTTCTGTTCAGCGGCGAGATGGGCTGGAGTAGCGGGAGTGATCATGCGGAGTGGGCAATCATGGGGTTCCGGCGCCGTAATGCCACTGGTGAGGAGCTCTACTGCTTCGCTGCTCTGCCTCGTAGCGACTACGAGATCCGGGATGATTGGTACGCCGCAGGCATGAAGGGCAGTGGAACGAAGACTCTGATCGTGAAAGACGCTTTCGTGCCCAACCATCGTATCCAGACCGCGAAAGACATGATGGAGGGGAAGTCCGCAGGCTTCGGTCTTTATCCCTACAGCAAGATTTTCTTCACGCCCTACCGGCCGTATTTTGCAAGTGGCTTCTCGGCCATCAGTTTGGGCATCGCAGAGCGAATGCTGGAGGCCTTCAGGGAAAAAACTCGCAATCGCGTTCGTGCCTACACCGGTGCCAATGTCGGGGCGGCCACTCCGGCATTGATGCGTTTGGCTGAATCGACGCATCAGGTCGCCGCGGCGAGAGCATTCCTGGAAAAGGTCTGGCAGGAGCATGCAGATCACGGTGAGCGACATCAGTACCCGAACCGGGAAACACTGGCCTTCTGGCGCACTAATCAGGCCTATGCCGTGAAGATGTGTATCCAGTCAGTCGATCGACTCTTCGAAGCTGCAGGTGGCACTTCATGGTTTGAGAGCAACGAAATGCAGCGGCTGTTCCGTGACTCGCATATGACAGGTGCTCACGCTTACACCGACTATGACGTTTGTGCACAGATTCTTGGACGAGAGCTGATGGGCCTGGAGCCTGATCCGACCCTCGCCTGACCAACAGCCTCTCTTCAAACGTGATAGCTCGCCGGCCTCGCCGGCAAGTAGGGACGTGCCATGAATCAGAACAACGAAGTGGGCCTAGACCCGCGTGCCTTCCGGCGTGCTTTGGGTAACTTCGCCACCGGCGTTTCCGTAATGACTGCGGCCGCCGGTGCCGAGCGTGTTGGCATGACCGCCAACAGCTTCAACTCGGTCTCTCTGGATCCGCCCTTGGTGCTCTGGAGTATCGATAAGCGCGCGAGCAGCCTGGACGTATTCAACCGAGCCAGCCACTACGCAGTAAATGTGCTGGCTGCGGATCAGATTGATCTGTCTAACCAATTTGCTCGCCAAAGCCCCGATAAATTCGCTGGAGTCAATTGCGAAAAAGGGGCTGGAGGAGCTCCGCTGTTGCCGGATTGCGCTGCGCGCTTTCAGTGTGAGATGCATCAGCGTGTGGATGGTGGGGACCACTGGATCTTGATAGGTCGGGTTGTGGCATTTGACGATTTAGGACGGGCACCTCTGCTTTACCACCAGGGCGTGTACTCCAGTGTTCTGCCTCATCCCAGGCTGCGTGAAGCCCAAGCTGGTTTACCTCGAACCGCTTTCCAGGGCCGCTTGAATCACAACCTCTACTACCTCATGACTCAAGCTGTGCGCTGCTATCAGGCTGATTATCAGCCACGCCAGCTGGCAAGCGGCCTGCGTACTAGTGAGGCACGCATGCTGATGGTCATGGAGAGGGACGCCAGCCTGAGTACTGTTGCACTTCAGCAGCTCGTGGCGATGCCATTGCGGGAGATTGAGGAGGCTCGAGCCAACCTGGAGCGCAAAGGCTTGGTGCAGAGAAGTGAAGACGACTGCTCGTTGACTGCGGCGGGTCAAGACCAGGCTGAAACGCTGTGGAGTATCGCTGAAGAGCAGCAAGCACAGGTCTTCGCTCAATTTACTCCAGAGCAGCTCGAGGGCTTTAAGTCCGTGCTGTGCGGTCTGATCGCTAGCGGCTAAGCCGGGGAGCTGGCAGGGCAGTTGCCAGAAGGGAGGGGCTTACGGTCGCCTCCCTTTTTGGTGTGCGGGCGAATATTTTCCAGATGCGCTGCATCTGCCGTTTCTGGTGGTATGCAGTTTTGCCATTACTCGCTGATTCTTATGGCTTTTCAGCTGCTTGGAGGCTGGATTTTGCTCGTTTGACAATACGATACGTACAGTATTATATTTGGCCAGGGTAGAACGAGAACAAAAAATGACCAGTCACACACTTCGCGTAATGTGGTTTGTGCCTCCTGCGATCGCAGTTGCTGCTTCCTGGAGAGCGTGCGCGGGTTTGTCGGTTGAGACGAGCCGGACCCAATCTTCAGATGAGCAGTTTGCTGCGCTCTTGGACGGAAGCGTTGATGCCGTCGTCACCTCAATGGACAACGTCTTCCATTGGAATCATCGGCCCGGCCCCAAGGATTTCGTCATAGTGGCTCAGGTCGAGAATACGACGCCACTGTCCATCGTTGCCTCCCCGACCATCAAAAGTATCGGCGATCTCAGTGGTGCAAAGATCCTGGTTGATGCCCCTGAAAATGGGTTTGTCATTGCCCTCAGGGCAATGCTGAATCAAGCAGGTTTGAATCTGCCTGACTACACGCTTGCCCCAGTGGGCGGTGTCAAAGAACGCTTTGTGTCGCTGTTGAAAGGGGATGGCGATGCCACTCTGCTTGGCCCACCGTATGATGCTCTCGCAGTCAAGGAAGGGATGCGCAAGGTGGCTGAGGTGCAGGCGTCTTACCCCCAGTTCCCTGGGCAGGGGCTGGTTGTCAGAAAGTCATCGTTGTTCTCGAATCCAGGCATACAGATGTGGTTGAAAAACCTTTCCGAGAGCATCGCTCTGTTTCCCGCGAATCTGGAAAGGCTCCGGAATAGTCTTTCCAGCGAAGGGCTTCCTGAAGCTGCTATTAACGCAATGGTTAAGTCGGTCCCTGCATCACTTACTCCTGATGAGCGTGGCGTAAATCTGCTAATCGAGCATCGGCGGTTGCTTGGGCTTATCGGATCGGATGCTACGTACGATCAAGTTGTATACCTTGGTTGACATAATAAATTTGGAGTGGGCATGAAAAAGTTCGCATTGGGTACGTTCTCTACTCGAAATGCAAATTCTGAGAAATTCGCAGGCCTGGTGGTGGATCGGAAGGTTGCTCCGATTTCCAGGCTGGCAGAAGAGTACGGCTTGCCGCAGCTTGGTGGGAAAAGCGTACTCGCTCTTCTCGAATCGTGGTCCAGTTCCTTCCAGACACTCAAGGCACTGGTGGAAAAAGTTGATACTACCGAATGGTGTGATGAGAGCCATCTAAAGTTTCATCCAGCAGTAGATCTTCCTCGCCAAGTATTCTGCACTGGCGCAAACTATCGAAAGCACGTGGTCGATATGACCGTAGATGCCAATGTCGGACCAGAAGGGCTAAGCAAAGAAGAGCTTAAGAAGTGGGCTGAGGAGATGATGGACAATCGGGTCGCTAACGGCGAGCCGTATGTATTTACCAAACCAGTGTCCGCGATCTCCGGCCCCTATGATGATCTGATTTTGCCGCCAACTACTGAAAAACCCGACTGGGAGTTGGAGTTGGCAGTCGTGATAGGTAAGGAGGGATACAACATCCGCGAAGCGGATGCGATGGATTATGTGGCAGGTTATACGATCGTAAATGATATCTCTGCACGCGACCTGATTCCGCGAACCGATTATAAAATGCTCGGTACCGACTGGTTCCGCTCGAAAGGGCAACCGGGTTTCCTGCCTCTGGGGCCTTACGTTGTGCCTAAGTGCTTCATCCAGAACCCGTACGATCTGCTTATGAAGCTCACGGTTTCCGGAGCAACAATGCAGGATGAGACTACTGCAGATATGCTATTTAATATTGAAAAGCAAATCGCGTACATCTCCAAGTACGCAAGGCTCTTACCTGGCGACATTATCTGCACTGGTTCTCCTGCCGGTAACGGTACCCATTACAATCGTTATCTCGCTGAAGGTGACGTAATGTGGGGTGAGATTTCTGGATTGGGCTATCAACGCCAGAAGTGCGTTGCCAAAGCTGGGTGAGCCGAATATGCAAACTCTTAATGATAACCCCGATCGTGCACTGCTCGAGAAAATTATATCGGAGCAGATTTTCGATGTTGCGCTAGAAACAACTGAGGGGCTGAAAGAACTGGGTGCTCGATTAGTCTATGGATCTCCAGGTGAGTTGGAATTCAGTTTCTTAGTTACGCCTAAAGCAATTCAGGGGAATGGTGTTGTTTCAGGTGGTACGTTGATGACAATGCTGGACTATGCAATGGCTTATGCGGTGCTTAGTAAGCTCCCATTTGGCAAGACCTGCGCTACAACCAGTATCACAGTAAACATGCAGTCTGCGGCAACTCCTAAGCTTCTTAAGGTTACTGGGACTGTTGATCGTGTTGGTCGACAAGTTGCTTTTGCTAGAAGTGAGGTCCATGACCTTGAAAGAAATTCGTTAATAGCTAATGCCTCGGCAACATTCTTTGTAATGGATGTTACTCCGAGCGGTAAAAAAATTTAATCGTATAGCATACGAAACGTCCCGTTTCTTTGGAGGGGTTATGAATAAACCGGCAAACGTGGGTTACGCAGCAGCTCGACGAATTGTTACCGGTCACAACGAGCAAGGTGAATCCATCATCGTTAGCGATGGCCATGCGTTGAACGTCATTGCCGAGCCCGGAAAGCCTGTAGCCCAGGTGCTATGGGCAACTGGTGAGGGTCGTGCGGTTGGCGATGAGCCTGCGCCGGCGGGGCACAAGTTCGGCTTCCATTCTGAGGGCGGTTCACTGCTGCGGATCGTCGACTTTCCGCCAGATGAGTCGTACGACAAAGAGAAGCTTCTCGAGTTTCTCGACAAAGAAGGTGTTCGTGACAAAGCGCAACCACGGCACTTCTGGTTCCACAAAACCGAGTCGCTGGATTACGCAGTAGTCCTTGAGGGCGAGATCTACGCGATGCTCGATCAAGGTGAGTCGCTAATGAAGGCTGGCGACGTTCTGATTCAGCGAGCCACCAACCATAGCTGGTCGAACCGATCGGGCAAGAACTGCCGGATGCTCTTCGTCCTCTTGGCTCTCAATGAAGGAGAGGAACTGTGAAAAAAGCGATCATTACCGCTGCTATCACCGGTGGCGCGCACACACCCTCGATGTCGTCTTACCTCCCGGTGACTCCCGATGAAATTGCCGAGCAGGCGATTGAGGCGGTTAAGGCCGGTGCTGCCATTGTTCACCTTCACGCGCGAAACCCGGAGGATGGTCGTCCTACTGGTAGCCCTGAGGTATTCCGCGAGTTTGTCGGCCGCATCAAGCGAGAAACTGATGCGATCGTGAACATCTCCACCGGTGGTGGTGGTCCGGGCATGCCAATCAATGAGCGTGCCGCTGCCGGCATCGATCTGCAGCCTGAGATGTGTTCACTGAATATGGGGTCGATCAACCTCAACCTGTCTGAGATGGCCAAGAAGGATAGGGAGTGGAAGTATGACTGGGAGGTCCAGCACCTTGAGGCGACCAAAGACCTGGTGTTCAAAAACACCTACGCGGATATCGAGTGGATCCTGAAAACGATCGGCGGTGCGGGAAGTCGCTTCGAGTTCGAGTGCTACGACGTCAGCCATCTCTACACCCTGAAGTACTTCCTTGATCAGGGCCTGGTAAAGCCACCGCTGTTCATTCAAACCATCTTCGGTTTGCGCGGTGCCATCGGCTCGCACATCGAGGACGTGTTGCATCAGAAGCGGACCGCAGATCGCCTGTTTGGCGACAAGTATCACTGGTCTGTGCTCGGGGCCGGGAAGGATCAAATTCCGCTGTCGACAATCAGCGCAATCCTGGGTGGGAACGTGCGCGTAGGTCTGGAGGACAGCCTGTACATCGGCCGTGGCGAGCTCGCAGTATCGAATGCTGCGCAGGTGCGCAAAATCAGGGAAATTCTTGAGGGCCTTGGGATTGAAATCGCGACTCCGGCGGAGGCGCGTGAAATCCTGGCCCTGAAAGGTAAGGACAACACAGCGTTCTAAGTCCGAGGTTTGTCTACCTCTTTGCCGGCCTTATGGCCGGCTTTTTTTTATGCATTAATTGATGCCGAGCAGGTGATACACGTAGGCGATGTGCGACTCGGCAAAAGCCTCGTCGAGGGGGGCGTGGCCCAGCATGAGGCGCATGTAGACCGCACCGTAGATCACGTCCATGAGAATCTCGATGTTGGTGTCTGCGGGAATTTCTTCACTCGCCTTCCAGTCTTCAAGCACTTCGCGCACGACGGCTCGACGACCATAATGGAAGCGCTCACGGAAGGCTCGCAATATCGAAGGATCCGATTGCCCTTCAGCGATGATCTGGGCAACCAGGCGTCCTGGCCAGCCTGAATACTGCTCGACCAAAGATTTGAAGTGGTAAGCCAGTGCTTCTCGTGGGCCGAGCTCGCGGGGAATGGTTGTCTTAACCAGGTGGTTCTCCATGAAGGCATCGATCACAACCAACGCCTTGGAGTCCCACCAGCGATAGATTGTTGCCTTGCTCACCCCGGCCTCTCGTGCGATCGCTTCGATAGAGATGGCCTGAATGGATTTTTCCTGGAGAAGGGCGATGGTCGCGTTGAGAATCTGGCGGCGAGTAGCCTCGCTGCGGGGGCGGCCGACCGATGTTTTTTCGTTCGATGCGGTCTTCTTAACCTGCATGCATCCGTCCTTTCGATTTGGCTAAAACGCTCGTGCAGCTCGCTTTGGAGATGCTTACGAGACGAATCGGTCAGTATATTGTCAGCGCTTCGGTTTTGCTACCGCGGCGCGTGAGTCTTGGGGTTAGGAGCGACAATCTGGCTGCTGTCGGTCTCACGTTGTTTAGTCTAGCAAATGGCTTTACAAAACGGTACGTGCCGTATAGATTGGTTTTCGGCTCCCAAGATCCAGGCCAGGTTCACGCGGCCCGCTGAGGAAGTATCTGCCTAGATGCCTTGGAGGGTCGGTTTGTACCATGAGTGATGATTAAAAGTGCAGCTCAGTGCATCCGTCTGGCAGGTGGTCACGATTGGGTGCGCAGAGAGGCAGTAAGCGTTGGCAGAATATGGCGGCAGGTGATCGCAAGAGCGCAGGCCTTTCATGTATGAGCCACTGGCGGGTCTCTGCGAGCCCGCTAGTCGGACCGACGGCACGATGAATAATAAAAAGGTGATCGAATGAATATTATTGGCCCGGATACGCTCGTCTTTGGTGTGGATGACGTTGCTCTCTGCGAGCAATTTCTGACTGACTATGGCCTGAAGCCTGTCGGCAACGGTCGTTTCGAAGCCCTGGACGGCACCGGCGTTGAGCTGAAGCATCGCAACGATCCTTCTCTGCCTGCCTGGGATCTTCCGACCGCCAACATGTTGCGCAAGACCGTCTATGGCGTTAAAGACGCCTCGGTACTCCAAGAGATTAAGCAAGAGTTCGAAGGCGAGCGTGAGGTTAAGATCCTTGCCGATGGCTCCCTGGAGCTGGTGGACGACCTTGGCTTCGCATTGGGCTTTCAGGTTACCGTTCGCAAGCCGCTCGATCTGCCCGCAGAGGTTGTGAACGCCCCCGGCGATACTCGCCGCCCCGCAAACGTCACTGGCGTTCCGTCCGATGTTGCTACCCCCATCGATGCCCGCCCGCGTTCGCTTTCTCACGTCGTCTTCTTTGTTCCCGACATCGAGAAGGCTGAGGCGTTCTACACCAATCGACTTGGTTTCAAGCTGACTGACAAGTTTGTCGGCATGGGCCCCTTCCTGCGTCCGGCAGGTACCTTTGAACACCACACTCTGTTCTTCATCCAGACCCCACCGCAGCTGCAGGGTTGTGAGCATTTCACCTTCCACATGGGGGGGCCAACCGAAGTTCTCACTGCTGGCTCTGCCATGATGGAGAAGGGTTACGAGACATTCTGGGGACCTGGTCGCCACCGTTTCGGCTCCAACTGGTTCTGGTATTTCAACACCCCAATGGGCTGCCATATCGAGTACGACGCGGATATGGATCAGCACGACGACAACTGGGAACCACGGATTGCCCCCGGCATCATGGATAACTCCCAGATCTTCCTGTTCCACTGGCGTGAGCAATGGGCCCCAGGTGGTGATCCGCACTAAGAAGGTCAATTCGGGTAAGACCCTGTGGATAGAATTTGCCATATCGATGATGTCTTGCCCGGAACTTCAATTGGGTTCCGATATTCAGCGTTTGGAAAAGACGATATCTTTCTGGTTAATAAGTCTGGAACGATATTTGGATATCGAAATTCCTGCCCTCACTGGCCAGGTTCGCCACTGCCGATGAAGAAGGGACAATACCTCGATGGTGAGTCCAAGTTTATCGTCTGTCATGGTCATGGGGCGCTGTTTGAAGTTGAGACCGGTGTTTGTATTCACGGCCCTTGCCTAGGGGAGAAGTTAACCGCTTTGTCTGTGGAAGTAGATAAGGACGGTAATGTATTCGTAATAAACACCTAGAATAGTTCTCTTAGCTTTTGCCATGCTCCAAGGTTGGCTGGGTAGGGAGTCTATTGTCCGGGTGGCTCAAATCTCATTAGAACAAAAACAAAAAAGGAGTCTCTCCATGAAACGTATCGGTGCTTTGCAAGCTGTCGCCTGTTTGATCGGTTCCTTGTTGGCTTCGCACGTATATGCGCTGGAAAATGGTACGTCCAGTTACCCTTCTGGTACCGTGACAGTGATGAACGGGATCGTGGGCGCTCCAGGCGAAACCCACTTCTACACATACAACAAGCTTATTGATATTGACTCAATCAGAGACAATGACGGCGATAAGGTTTTCCCTAAGGCTAAAGGGCGTGTTCACGCACACGCAATCCGGGTTGTTCATACCCTTGATGGCCCAAAGTTTATGGGTGGGGATATTTCTCTGCAGGCTGCGTTACCGTATGTAGAGGCTCACATCAACATTCCAGCCCTTGGTCCGTATGAGCGTGATTCTGTCAGTGGTATTGCGGACCCTATGTTTGGATTCTTGGTTAGCTGGATGTCTGCAACGTACATGCATAACATCGATATCGAGCTGATTGAGCCATGGGGGAAGTACGACAAGAATGCGCTTGTAAACGCAGGTAATAACAGCCGGGCGCTCTATTTTGGGTATGCCTTCACTTGGTTCCCGATGGAACGTCTCGAGTTGAGCTCTAAAATCAGCTTGAACTATAGCTTCGAAAACAACGATACGGACTACCAGTCGGGCGTTCAGTTGGTTGCTGACTATGGTTTGAACTATCACGTGACGCAAAATTGGTTGGCAGGCGTCGGTGGTTTTGTCTCCACCCAGTTGAACGACGACCAATCTCACGGTCACGATGTTGGAAACCGCAGTCGGAGCACCAAGATTGGTCCGCAGATCGGTTACGGAACTCGTGAGTGGGGTGTCGTAGCTGCATACCAAAATGATATTTACTCTCGAAATACCTCCGAGGGAGATATCATCATGCTGAACGGTTTCATGAAATATTGATCCTTTCCATAGAAAGGCCCAGCTTCTGTGGATGGGCCTTTCTATTGTGAGATACCACGATCTAAAGCTGAGCCCTGCCTCATTGGAGGTGGGAGCAGGCTTTCTAGATCACAGGCTCGATATTGTAGGTTTCCACACCTTTGCTCCGCGTATGTCGAATTTCCGCTCAGCGCTATAGCAGTGGCTGTCGCCACTGAAGGATTACCTAGGGGGAACAGTTAAATTTCTAGGTCTTGATTCCTTTGGTTTCCGCCGCCTAGCAACCACGGAGTAAATAGGACAGTTTATCTATGCCTTGAATATCTTATCCATCGTCGGTGCCCACTTTAAGCAGGTGTATTTGGCGAGGTGTTCCCGGTAACTGTTATAAGATGCTTGACCACCGATTTTTTCGACGCTCGGTGCCCGCTTCCGGTCGGTAGGAGCCACAATGACGCAGCATCAGGTGCCAGGAGACTTCAAAGTCAAATTGCGTAGCTTGGCGCAGCAACTGATGACTGCGCTAAGTGAGCGCATACGCACAGGCGAGCTCAGTCGCGGTGACAAACTGCCGACTGAGTCGCAGCTCATGGCCGAGCACGGGGTTAGCCGTACCGTAGTTCGTGAGGCTATTTCTCGGCTGCAGGCGGCGGGACTGGTTGAGACACGGCATGGGATCGGTACTTTTGTGCTGAGCCCGTTGACTGATGTCTTTCTGATCGATGTCGCAGCCATGAACACTGTTCGTGAAGTGTTAGATGTGCTGGAGCTGCGTGTTGCCCTTGAAGTGGAATCAGCCGGTTTGGCTGCACAACGACGTAGCGATGCGCAGCTGGCTGACATGCGGGGCGCGTTGGACGAGCTCAACGATAAATCCACACATGCAATTGGCGCGGTGTTGGCGGACTTTCGATTTCACCTTTGCATTGCCCAGGCAAGCGGAAATCGCTATTTCGCGGACCTTGTCCACCATTTGGGTAGCAGCGTTATCCCGCGCTCACGTATTGATTCCGCACGTCTAGCTCATCGAGATCAAGCGAGTTACATGCAGCGTCTGCAATATGAGCACGAAGCGATTTACGCCGCTATTGCACTTCGTGACGCTGAAGGGGCAAGAATGGCAATGCGTCTGCACCTGAGTCGCAGTAAAGCGCTGTTTGGTCAGGCTTACGAAGCGGTCCAGACACATTGTCCCTTAACAGCGTGAACCGTGGTTATGGTCCATTTTCGGACGACTCAACGGGGATAGCGACGGATGGTGATCTGGTGTGGCCTGCTGCGCAGGATCGTCTCAGCGAGGCAGCGATCTGACACCAATGCCTTCTGGCTTTTGTTGTGGTTAATACGAGGCCTTTTGTGCCCGCTTCTGGTCGATAACAGATGATGAGTCTTGGCTCTTGCCAGCCAACGTAAGGTGTAGCCCCATCTGGCGAGAGTGTGGTGCCGGTCATGAACGGATTGCCCAACAAAAACTGGCCGCATCAGCAGCATCTTCGACTGTGCCTAGGGGCCGCTTCGTGGCCCTAACAGGTGCGTGATGAGATGACGGGTGTCCAGCGGCATACGGTGGGATGGACCGATACCCGTGTGCGGACGGCGTGGTTGGCGACCTTTAATAGCGCAAGGGTAAACCTGCGCTCAGAGAGGTCTGCCTGCGTGGTGTGTTAAATCGCAGCTAACGATTCTTTGAATAGCTTCTTCGGCACCGTAGCTCGAAGCATCACCATAACTTGATGAGTGCGGCACTTCACGAGCTTTCGTCCGTAAAGGCAGGAGCAGGGGCAGGGTTGCTTGTTTGCCCGGCGCTTCTTCAACGTCAATGTCTCAAGGTGGCGCAAGACGTCATCTTGAGTCGCGCAGCCAAATAGCGTGGCATAGTCCTCGAGAATACGGGGAGGCGGCGGGAGCCCTGTTTCTTCGGCCAAACCGTCTCGCTAGTATGTGGCCACCTGCCACCTGCCACCTGCCACCTGCCGCCGGTGCCTTGGGTGCCGAAATGCTTGAAGGGATTCAGAATGATACGAAGGTTCCGGCTTGAGCAAAAAGGCCGCTACGAGAAGCTGGTAATAGCTCAACGTTTGTCGGACATGGTGGACAATTACCTAGATGGGCGCTCTGCACCGTTGCTGATCGGTGCCGAACAAGGTGGTATCGGCGAATGGGATGACGTGGTCATCTACCATGCGGATGAGCATTACGAGCACTTCCAGATCAAGCGGCAGACGACACCCTTCAGCGATAAGCACATCGATAAAGCCGACTACATCAAGTCCTATAAACCCAAGGCCGGCAACAAGGCAGCAGCAAGTGCAACGCCAGTTGTCCCGCCCGATAGCGCTATCGACTCTGAGCTCGATAAGGCCATGAAGAGCTTGTCTGCCTGGAGTCTCACACCCCAGTCCAAGCAGCCGCCAGCCCGCGCTTTTTCACTCATCCTGCTCGGCCTGGACGTTGTCATCAAGGGTAAGCCAAGTGACTTCATCACCGCCAATCACCTGCACGAGTTTTGTCGACTCTGCAAGCAGGACGGTCTTGCTCTGGCTGCCCTATCTAGCCGCCCCGATACCCCAACGCAAAACGTCTATAAATGGTTGACGACCTGGTGTGGCTTTACCGACTGGGATCATGTTCGACAAACCATGCGGACACTTACGATCCATGCCGTAGGGAGCGAAGAGAACCTTGAAGAGCGTGCGTGCGAGTCGTTAGGACGGCACTTTTATGATTCGCGGGCGACCCTTGAGAAGCTGGTGGGGTACATTTCTACAAGTACCACGGATGTTAACGCCATCAGCTGTCACGCGATGGCCAACCATCTCAAAGACGCACGCCGGTCAGATGCTGTGACTTGGACGCAATACCTCATGAGGCCGCAGGCTGGATCCAGTTGGATGGTCGCCGGTACCCACAACTTGAATGGTACGACGAGCTTGCCAGCGGCCCATGCTGCCACGGAAGTGGTCGGTCACCACTGGACAGCGGGCGGTAACAACAGAAAGCTGCGGTTGCACGCTACCTATTGCCCGCCTACGCCAAATACCGTGGCCCTCCACTCGGCCATCCTTCGCCTAGCCCTGCACTTGAAGAGCGGCAGCCATTGCCTGCTTCTGGGTGAGCCGCTTTGGCGCCAAGGCGCTGGGAATGAGTTGGGTAGAACGCTTGGGATCAGCGAGAGTGATCTTGATGAGCTTCCTTGGATAGACAATTCAGAGGCGCTGTCTTGCGCGTCGGGTCGCGAAATCTCGTCGATCCTGGAGACGCGAGATGAATCTTCAGCACTTCACCGGGCAATGAACGATCTTGTGTGGGAGCAGCTACAAGCCCGCATCACGACCAGGTTGAACTCGGTATCCGACATCCCATTACTGGCAGCATTGGAACCGAAGTGGCGCTCTTGGGCCTCTGAGCTAACAGCCGACGCCGCTGCGCGTGAGTCACTGCTAGAACAACTCATGTACCCCAAAACAGAAGGCTTAGATGGGAAACACGCGCTGCGCGTCGGGCCTCGCACTGCAGACCTGCTGGAAACCGCCATTCTGATGCTGCTTCTGGTTTGCGTCGCAATCGGTAACGACGATGGCAATTGGCGCGAAATCCCTGACGTTGGCGATGTTCTCAGCATTGCGTTGCAGAACTGGTCAGGCGCATCAGGCGACCACAGCGGTGCCAGGCCTGTTGCCGACGACCTGATGGCCATTTTGGGGCCTTCACCAGCGGCGGTAGTCATTCTCGCGGGCGTCGAAGGGTCTCCCACGAGCTTGCTTGAGTCCGGTATGGCTGATGATTTTGAGACCAGTAACAGCATGGCGGCTGAGCGCCAGCCCAGGCTGCTGGTGACACGATTTGGGGTGCTCAAGCATTTGCGTAACGGGACACTCGCCCAGCTAAAGCAGCAATTCCAACGTCATTGGGATGCTTGGCGCGACGCGCGTGAAGCAGCAATCGAAGCTCATGGGGAAGGACACTAATCATGCTGACACTGCAGGAAGTGGCTGGCGCAATCATTCAGCGTGTAGAGGGTCGGTATGACGTGTGTCCCCAGGACGTAACGGAGCTCATGCTGCCTGAGGTCGACTACGACTCGCATGTTCTTCGACTCAAGCGCTCCCACATCGAACGGGCGGGCTGGCGGACGGTTCTGCTCATCGAGCTTCCGCTGACTGCCCTTCAGGCAGCCAACCAGTGGGCCGCCGATGTCCGGGATGTGCTGCCCGAACCAGAGACTGCCGACCTCTATATGTTTCTGATGATCAGCGGTATCGCCAAGGATGACGCTGCGCGGATTGAGACTGATGACAGATTTTGCCGCAAGGTTGTTGTGCGCGAATCTGAAGCAGCTGGTGATTTTCTTAACCGGACATTCTTGGCGGTCTTGGATCCCGCTGGCGATGTCGAGACGCTGAGCGATCCATTGGTGTCGGCGCTGAACACGCTGTCCAACGCACACCCTTGGTCTGCTCCACACATCGCCGCTTGGAAAACGCAGCTTCTGACCAACCAAAACGGAGCGGATGTGGTGCGTGTTCTTACCGATTCGCTGAGTGAAAGCGAGGTTCAGTCGTGAGCAAGTTGAATTCAATCACTCTGTCGAACCTGCGCAAATTCGGGTCGGACGTCACCATCGAGCTGAGTCCCGGAGCGACTATTTTGCTCGCACCAAATGGTACTGGCAAAACAACGGTATTCGAGGCGATCGAGTTTGGCCTAACTGGGAAAATCGCGCGTCTCCGTGACGACCTTGCCCACATCATTCGTGATGATCAGGCGGCAGCGACAGTCAGTCTGAGTTTTTCTGAGTTAACTGCGACATCACGCGTGACTGCAGCGGGCGAGGTCAGCCGGGACGGAGACTTGAGCAGCGTCTTCCCTAATGTGTCTGCAAATGACATCCCATTCTTGCTGCGTCTAACCCACCTCTTGGATCAGAGGGAGAACGGGTGGATCGTTAATGCAGAAGAAAAGGAAGCCGGATCCCAGTTGGCGAAGCTGCCGATTGGTCGCGACGGTTCTAAAGCTCGCGCCAACCTCGCTGCCGTACGACGGTCGCTGACGGAGCAAAAAGCCCGTGCGGAAGAAGTGTTGATTGGGCATGAGACTGATTTGAACGAGTGGACTCGACTACTTCAGGAGCGTGACATCGCTGCTGCCGGTGCAGTAGGTGCATTAAGACCGCGCGATCGAATTGCCGACGCTCTCTCTGACGCTGCAAACCAGACGCAAAGCCTGAGCCAGATTCCACCTGGTTTATTGACCGGGCCTGTAAGCCAGGAGGGGCTGACGATTTCACACTCCGCATTGACCGAGATCTTGCAAGGGAAGGTCGAGCGGACTCGGGCGCATATTTCAAGCCTTGCCTTGGTATTCGATCTTGTTGAAAGCTTTGTTGCGGCGCAGGAGCAGCTCGAAAAGCTCAATGAAGACCTCACGGCAGCGAGTCAGACACTCGATAAACACGCGAACACGAGGGCTGACGGCAATGCCGCATTGCTGGAGCATCAGGCCAGTATCCACTCTGCACAGCAAGAACTTACCAGGATCGGGCAGCAACTTGAGCGCCTGATTGGAGAAACCACTGCAAAACAGGAGATCGCTCACCGAAATGAAGCATTGACGTCAGCGATTGCTGCCCTACGCGAGGCTGAAGAAGATTCTCGTGTACTTCGCGAGCAGCATGAGCGCAACCAACGGGTTCGCAACCAGCATGCTCAGATTGACGCCCAGCTTCATGGCATTAACCAGACTGAGCAGCGCTTGGAGGCGGGCCGTCTAATGCTTGCCGACTGGCAGGCCACTGAGCAGCGAATCGGCGAGGTTGTTCAGCAAATCACGGCTCTCGGAGAGCTTATCGATAGACAGAGCATCGATCGGGATGCCGAACGTTCCTCGTATGAGACGTGTAAAGCTGCGGAGGCCACTGCCCGATCACTTTATGAGATGCTCAGTTCTTCCGCCGACGCAATCCGTCAGGCCGTTGCATCCATAGCGCAACATCTTCCCGCTGACCAAGATCAATGCCCGCTTTGCCTGGAGCCGCATGGTGCAGCCAAGCTTCAGTCCCGTGTGGCTCAGGCCCTTGAAGCGATCAATCCGAGTTTGATTGCAGCTGAGCAGCAATTGCGAGCTGCTGTAGAAGCGTTGACGGCCAGTGAGGTCGCGGTTGAGAAAGCGCAGCAAGTACTAGACCTCAGCCGAATGGAGCTGGGTGCTTTGGAGGCCAGCCGCCAGGATCTGGGACGACGAGTTGCGCAGTTTCGTACCGATCCGATTTTGGCTAGTGACTCGCTCCCGTTGGCAACGGAGTCGCTCAGGGAGCAACTCGATGGTATTGCTCCTGCCAAAAAGCGTTTGACTGATCAGCGAGCGGCTTTGGACGCTCTCCCTTCCCCTGAAGCCTTTGAACAAACCGAGGGGGCCTCCAACTCGGCACAGCACATGCTCGACTTGGCCCGAGCTCAACAGAGCGAAGCGTCTACGCGGCTGGATCAAGCAGTTGCCGCACTGGCCGCCCTCACCTCTGGAGAACCGCTGGCTCGTACGCTTGAGCAACTCACTGCAGAAAAAGCGCAGCTGGAACAGCAGATCAGTGATCTGAACGGGAAGGTTGAGACTGTGCAATCCGCCCTAGGCACCCAGCAGCATCAGTTGGCTGTGTCATTAACCGCAGTCAAGGGAATTGAGGAAGAAATCAGAAGTGTTCAAACGCTCCTTCTTCAAATCCGGGCGAGCTGGCAAGAGCAGGATTTGACCGGCGACCCACTTGCGGAAGCTGCGCAGGCCCGTGAAGCGACGCTGCGCGCTACGTTGACCCTTCTGGAGGGGTATGTTTCAGCACTCGAAGGCATTGGGGTGGAGATCTCTGCTTGGGCCAAGCTGAACGAATCACAACTGGCTCAGCGGTTGATTGATGCTCAGCGTCTTGACCGATCAGAAGAGGCCTTCGAAGCGTACCTCAATGACAGCATCAACGCGGCACGCTCCAGCTTCTTGGGGTTATCCTTGATCTCGGACGCGATGGATTTGCTGGACGGCTCACTCAAGAAAGAAATTGAGAATGTTCAGAAGCATGTCGGCAAGGTGGTACCCCGCTGGCAGGCGCTGCTAAAGCGTGTTGTGCGAGAGTCCAGGTTCCACGAGGCAAGCCTGAAATTCTTCAACTTGTATAACAAGGATCGTGCCGGCGTTTCTGTACCGCTTGGCAATAAAGCGGTACCGGTACCTGATATCGCGAGTGAGGCACAGTTGACGGATCTTCAGCTGACCTTCCTGCTCTCAATGGCGATGAGTCATCAGTGGTCTCCTTGGAAAGCACTGTTATTGGATGACCCGACTCAGCATCACGACCTGGTACATGCCTCTGCGGTTTTCGATTTACTGCGTGACTACATCGTTGATCATGGTTTCCAGGTCGTTATCGCTACCCATGATGCTCTGCAGGCTCGTTACTTCATGCGCAAGCTGCAAAACGACGGAATTGAGGCCAAGATCTGGACGCTTGTGCCGACTGAAGATGGCGTCACTGCGCAAGCAGGGAGCTGGAAACAACGCATTCAATAATGCGGATATTTTTTCGGGCCTCGATTTAAATGCAAGCTGAGCGCAAGCCAAGACCTCACGGAGGTTGGGTTTCGCGCTGCGGTAGGTACGCATCTATCGATCCGCCATCTTGGGGCCGAAACAGCTCTTGGGGTATGACTGCTTCTGGCCGGAAGCGGCCCTCAGGTCGCGCACGATGCACCCTAGTCCTTCACTCATGTGGAGGACAAATCATGACTACGCGGGCTTTCATCGCCCGCGCGCCCCAGGCAGTGATCAGCGCAAGGCTATCCAGGTAGTCTTGAGATTGGTGTAGTTGTCGAAAGCATGCAGCGAGAGGTCTCGACCAAAGCCCGACTGTTTAGCTCCGCCGAAAGGAACACAGGGATCCAGCGCGTCCACGGTGTTGACCGATACTGTCCCGGCCTGCAGACGACTCGCTACCCGATGCGCACGATTCAGATCGTCAGTCCAAACGGAAGCAGCAAGTCCGTAGATACTGTCGTTGGCTAGTTGAATGGCCTCCTCCTCTGAATCGAAGGGCATCACCGCGAGCACCGGACCAAACACTTCATCTCGGGCGAGGCGGCTATCGGGCTTCACGTCCGTAAAGATGGTCGGCTCGATGAAGTTATCGGAGCCGTTGAAGCTCAGCTGACGTCCTCCGAATACCAGACTCGCACCATCCTCCTGAGCGGAGCGGATGAAGCTCAAGATGTGCTCCGTCTGACGTGCATCGACTATGGCACCCGCCGTACTTGAAGGATTCAGCGGGTCGCCTGGCAGCCAGTTGCGCGCCTTGCTGATCAGCCGCTCGACGAATTCGTCGTGAATAGAACGCTCGACTAGAAGCCGCGCGTTGGCCGAACACACTTCACCCTGGTTGAAGAAGATGCCGAAGGCAGCCTTCTCCGCAGCAACATCAAGGTCCTGGCAATCGGCAAACACCAGATTGGCGCTCTTGCCGCCGCACTCCAGCGAAACCCGTTTGAGGTTGGACTTCGCCGAATACTCCATGAAGTATTTGCCCACTTCGGTGGACCCGGTGAATACCAGCGAATCGACATCCATGTGCAGGCCAAGCGCCTTACCCGTGGCCGAGCCGACACCGGGCACTACGTTGAGTACACCTTCCGGAATGCCTGCCTCTAGCGAAAGCTGAGCCAGTAGCAGTGCAGAGAACGGCGACTGCTCCGCCGGCTTCAAGACTACCGAGTTACCTGCGGCCAAAGCAGGGGCCAGCTTCCAGGCAGTGGTATCGAGGGGGAAGTTCCACGGTACCACTGCTGCGATAACCCCCAGAGGCTCACGAGTGATAGTCGCCAGTGCGCTGTGGCCGGTTGGAGCAACTTGGTCGTAGAGCTTGTCGATGCTCTCCGCGTACCAACGAAACACCGCTGCACCGCCTGGTACGTCGATGTTGAATGCATCATTCACTGGCTTACCCATGGCCATGGATTCCAGCAGCGCGAATTCTTCCCGGTGCAGCACGATCAACTCTGCGAGGCGCAGCAATTTCTGTTGCCGCTCACGGGGTGCCAAGCGTGACCAGACACCTGACTCGAACGCCTGCCGGGCAGCTGTCACTGCCGCATCAACATCGTTGGCAGCACATGACGCAACTCTCGCAAGCAAGTGGTTTGTCGCGGGGTTGCTCACGTCCATGGTCATGCCATCGGCAGCACTGACGAAGCGCCCGTTGATAAAGGCCTTGTCGATGAAAACCTGCCGGGCAGCACGTTGCTGCCAGTAGCCGAGATCGAACACTCTCTGCACTCCTGAGCTCGCCGCACGCGCGGCGTTCGTAAATTGGTAAGGAGGCTCTGCCTCAACACACACTAGGCAAAGCGTGTTTGGATGTTGAAAAGGATTTCCGCCAACGCATGTCGGAGGTGAGACGAGAGCCACTCCATGGCCCTCGCTTCAGGTGTCACTTGCGTGATCTCAGCGGTAGTTCTGTTCCCGCTTGTAGGGAATAAGTTCCACCTTCTCGTCGAGCTCACGGGCATAGCGATGGCCCGCATATACAGCTGCAGCGATGGTGGCAGGCGCGTCACAGTCTCCGCCTCGCTCGACGCTAAGCAAACCGGCAGCGGCCCACTTACCCTCGCACTGCATTAGCTCCTGATAGAGCGCGTCGTCCGCATCGCGGGCGGTGACAACTATCAATGCGCCGCATTGCATCAAGGTCGATTTGCCGGTCATGGTGCAGGAGAGTGTCACGCTGTCGCCTTCGATGGCATCGACCATATGCTGGGTTTTCAGCACGACTCCCATTTCCATGAGGCGGGCCTGAATACGATGCTGCTCCATGGTGTTCTCCGTCCAGGAGGACACCAGCGCGGCTGGCGTCACCAGCGTGACTGCCTTGCCTTCCAGCGCGAGCTTCTCGGCAATGACCCCACCCATGTAGTAATGGTCGTCGTCGAAGATCACCACCGGTCCGGCGATGTCTTTGCCATCCATGACGTCATCCGGGGTGAATACGTTCGCCTGCTCATGGCCCGGCAGCGGCTTGTAGTGCGCACGGCCAATGGCATTGCGCCGCCAGCGCGAGCCGGTAGCCAGAAGGACGTGGTTGAAGCCAAGCTCCAGCACCTCGTCGGCGCTGAGCTTGTTGTCCAGGTAGATGTTCACGTTTGGCATCTGCTTGAGTTGCAGCTCTCGGTAATCCTTCACGCGAATCCACTCCGACAGTCCCGGCAGCCTGGCCTCCTTTGTGACGCGTCCGCCAAGCTCCGTTTCGGCATCCGCCAGGCATACCTCATAACCGCGCTTGGCTAGCTGGAAAGCCGCTTCTAACCCAGTTGGTCCCGCGCCGACCACGAGCACGCTGGAGTCAGACTTCTTCGGCTGGATCTTCTCCGGGTGCCAGTCTTTTCGCCACTCCTCGCCGATTGTGGGGTTCTGGGTACAGCGAATCGTGGTGTGCAGCAAGTCGGCGCTGACGCAGATGTTGCAGCCAATGCACTCGCGAATTTCGTCAAAGCGATTTTCGTTGATCTTGTTCGGCAGATACGGATCGGCAATCGAGGGACGCGCGCCGCCGATGAAATCAACAATCCCTTTCTTCACCAGCGAAACCATCGCGTCTGCCGAGGTGAACCGTCCAACGCCGACGACAGGCTTCGAGGTCAACGCCTTGATGCCGGTGATGTATTCCGTCTGATGTCCTTCGCTGGAGAAGCGCGAGGTGATCGAGTCGTTGGACCAATCGCTGAGGTTGACGTCCCAGAGATCGGGCAGTTCGCCCAGCAGTTCGACAACGGCGTGGCCATCCTCTTTGGCTGAGATACCGTCGGCGCCAAGCAGGTCCTCGATGCCGAAGCGAACCGCTACCGCACAGGTGTCACCGACCGCGTCCTTGGTCACCTCAATCATTTCCCGCATGAGACGCGCACGATTCTCCAGAGAGCCGCCGTACTCATCGGTGCGACGGTTATGGCGGCGGGAAATGAAGTGCTGCGGCAGGCCAAAGCCGTGTGCCGCATACACGTAGATGATGTCGTAGCCGGCACGCTTGGCGCGGATCGCTGCATCGCGCTGCGCCCGCAAAACTTCCTTGATGTCACTCTTCGACATGGCGCGGGACTGAATCGGGTAGTTCCCCCAGAAGGGATTGCCCGACGGGCCGACCGGGATCTCGCGGCTGATCAAGTTAGAGGCGACGTGTCCTGCGTGAGCGATCTCGACCCCCGCCAGGGAACCGTGCTGCTTGATCTTCTCGACCAGTCTTTGGTGATAGCTAATGTCCGAGTCATCGAACAGCTTTGGCATGATGTACGGGAGGATGTCCGCGTTAGGCGAAATCTCGGTCATCTCAACGCAGACCGTGCCCCAGCCGCCGGCAGCCTTCATACCCCTGAACTCAGCAGAAGCATTGGGATAGATATCCCCCATCCCTGCAGCATGCGGCACGGCATAGAAGCGGTTGGGCGCTGTCACCGGCCCAATCTTCACTTGATCGAAAAGAATATCGTAGCGGGGATCACGACTCATTTTTCAGGCCTTTTATTGTTATTGGCTTGTTTGCACGCCGCGCTGGTTCAGATGTAAAGCGCGAAGTATTTCTTGAACTGCGTGGTCATGTTCCAGACCAGATGGGTTCCGCGGCGGATCGAGAAACTGTCACCGGCCTTGAACACTTGTGTTTTGCCATCCGCAGTGATCTCAACGGTGCCTTCCAGGACCAGGCAGTACTCGTCGGCGGGATAGCTCTTGATCTCTTCGCGGCAGGGAGAGCACTCCCAGACGCCCACCGAGAAGCGTTCATCCGCACTGGCCAAGAAGGTCTGCGCGCTCTCGCTCGGCAGGACACCGCCAGGGACGTTTTCCGCCGAAACATAGTGGCTCGGCTCCAGCGCCTTTCCGTCGATACCGTTCGGGCTGAGTCTGTTTACGTTGCTCATCGAGAAACCTCTTGGTCTTGATTGGCGGCCACTAGGGCCAACGGTCCGCGCAGATTACTCATCACCTGGCAGCCAAATCCTCCCAGCCTAGAAGCTGAGAAGAAGTGCTTTGGGAATAGGTCCGAGCGAAGAAACTTGGCGGGTGATACACCAGGCCCGGCGAGACGGACCGCGGCTTTCAGCCCGCTACAGGGAAGGCTTTGTCGTCGAGGCGATCCTTGCGCTGCGACTCCTTGAGCAGGGGCACGATCAGCGCAAAACCAAGGGTCAGAAACGCTGTCGCAACCACAGCGATAAGCACGAAGCTCCCCTCATTGATCAAATTGGCCGCGATGAAGGGACCAAAGGCCAAGCCTGCACCAATGGCGGCATTTGCCAGGGACAGGAGACGGCCCGAAACATCGACCGCTGCGCACGCACCTACGAGGTACGGCAGCAGGAAACTCCAGAAACCGAAGTACACGCAGCACGAAATAGCGAAGTACAGAGCACTGATCGAGGTACTGGAAAGCAGGTAGAAAGAGACGACGCAGCCCAGCACACCGAAGACAACGGGGAGCAGCCGACCGTAATTCGCTCCGAGTTTGGCCGCAGCACCACCACCCACGAGACCGGCAATCGACATCGCCGAGAACGCTGTGCCTATGTCATCAGGGCTCAACCCACCTGCGTTACCGATGCGCTCCAAGTAGGTGTACTCGGTCATCAAGCCGACGTAGACGAGAAGAATCGCCAGAACACCGGCGACAGCCTTGATCGACAATCTTTTCTCACCCGCGCTGGCCGCCTGTTCGGTTTTGAGCGCCTGCTCGGGGATGAAGCGAAAAAGAGCACCGCCCAGCACCAACATCACCGCCAGCGCGATGAACCCACCGGACACGCCGATGACCCAGAAGTATTTGAAACCCACTACTCCGAAAGCAGCCTGGAACACCAACCACCAACCATAGGCCGAGTCAGGGTCACGCATCTGGCCCATGACCGCGAAGGTCACTGCAGTGAGTACGCCGCCGCAGAAACCCGAGGCGAAACGCGCGCCCAGTAAGGTGTAGTAATCGGAGATGTGGGCGGAAAGACCATTGACCAGAGCCATCATCACGATGCAGCCCAGGGCGAGGTAGCGCCAGTTGGCTCGGTGAATGAAGAAGAATGAGGCAATGGTGCCGACGGTGTAGCCAAGCATGTCGAGTGTGACGACGTAGCCCGCATCCTGCTGATTTAGCCCCAGGTTTTCGATCAGTCCACCCACGAGCATCGGCAGAAAAATGATAACGAGTGCCGGCAGGGTGCAAAGGTAGACATTGGCAAAAATAGTTAGCTTCGCGTTTATATCGAAAGCGGATGCACGACTCATATTCAGAACTCTTGTGATTGTTATGTTTTGAAACTGCTCATCCAGCACAGGACTCGACGCTGCCTGTAGCCCACCCGCTTTTTCGCGGGCAAAAGTCGCCTACACCTGCAATAGGCAGCAGGAGTTTGCGATTTGACGAAGGTCAGGCTGAGGGAAAGCTGGCTACCCGTGGGACGGTTGTCATCAGGCGTAGCGATCCCGAAAGAAGCCAGTCATCGTGGGTGCCTACAGCGGATTTCCGAGTCTGTTTGTTGCTGGCCGCAGTGGTTCTAGGCGAGAAAAATAGTGCTTCACGGTCATGAATGTGGAAACGACTAAATTTCTAATCAGCTTCGAGCAAAATGCTGCAACCTCGATGAAACCTGGGCTGCAGAGGGGATCAGAGGGCGGTGGGTGACCAATTTTCAGATCAACGAGCCAGGACCGAGGCGCTGCAGGCGCGCAGAAGTCTCAGATAGATAAGCGTGATGTCAGCCGTGATCGAGTACTGATTGTTTGTACTGAAGAGGTGTCATTGCCACATGACGTCCGAAAATGCGGTAGAAGGCGGATACGGAGCCAAAACCCGATTCGAATGCGATCGCAGTCATCGAGAGCTTTTTGTCTCGCGATTGGGCGGCAATCATTCGTTTCGCGTGCTCGATTCTGAAGCCATTGATGAACTCCCAGAAGTTCATTCCGGCCTGGCTATTGACGATTTGCGACAGGTGGTTGGGATGGACACCCAGCCGCTGGGCCACCGTTGCCACGGTGATCTCACTGTCGAGAAAGATCTTCTGCTCAGACATCAACCGGGCGAGCAATTTCGCCTTTCTCTCCGCCTCATCGGCTGACAAACCCGATTTGCGATACTGACCTGTGCGGGGCGGCTCCACGCTGTTCAGAGCGAGGTACGGCCCCAGATCGAAATAGACGTGCGACGAAACAATCTTGCCTTGCTCGATGACCATGTAGTCCAGCCCGGCAATTGATTCGGTCAAACCTTGCGGCAGGAGCGGACAGATGCGATGAAGATCGCTGCCGCTGGCCTGCCAGCGAATCGCAGCACGCGAACCGCCCATGACACCTTCATCAAGCAGGTCATAACGAACGTTCGCGCCCAGGGTCATGACGTTCGAAATGTAGGGAACGATGTTCTTACCGGAAATCTGCACGCCACGACTGCTGTCCGCGTAAAGGGATCGGTCGCTCAAGCCGAAGAAAGCACTCACCTGCTTAGGATCATGCTCATTCCATGCATCCAGATACTGCTGCGCAAATGATGATTTCGACACCCCAGATAACCTCGCAACCGTAGTACGGCCCCTCTCTCCTTCCAAAGAACTGCTCGCGCAATCCAGATCAACTCGTGCCAGCAGTGCACCGCAAACGCCGCGATCAATGCACAGGATTCCCAACTTATAGGGTGGGAAGACCGTGCCGCCACTATCCCTCAAGCTGATCATGGAGTCGACCTTCGTTCGTCGCCCACACAACAAGAATCAGAGCTGTAATCGCGCCTTTGCAAGCGTGGTGCTCTTCAAGCTATCACCTGAAGAAAGCCATCCCATGAAAGCAACCAAATCATCGGTAACCCTGCTTCCCGAACGCTCGACATCGCGCCTGCACCGCAACCGCTCCAAAGCGCTCGCGTTGTTCGCGTCGCGCGGTTTTGCTCAAGTCAGCGTCCGCGAGCTCGCCCACCATCTGGATCTGACTGCCGGGTCCTATTACCACCATTACGAAAGCAAAGAAGATTTGTTGCTTGAGTTCATCTGCGAGCACTACGCAGCTCTTCTCTCGCTTTTCGACGAGCTTCCACGCCGCGCCTCACGGGAGGCGGTGCTGGGCAAACTCACACAGCGTCTGATCTCCCTACACGAATCATCCCCCTTCCACTTTCAACTGGCCGCGCGAGACTTGGACTGCCTCAAACCGAGCCAGCGCCTGCAGGTCGAGATGCTGCGCGACCAACTGCGCGAGCAAATTGACTCGGTCATTCACGCCTTTAGTCCTCCTGGCTCACGGCCCATCGCCACACCAGCCCTGGAGCTGTTCGAACACTTACCCATTTGGATGAAGCAGTACGCAGCCAGCGAAAAGATCCGCTGCGAGACTCTGTCGCGCCTGCTCTCGGTCGCTTGAGCTCCGCCGCAAATCAATTCTCAAACCGAGGCAGTCATGGCTTCCTTCACCTTGCGACAGATCCGTTACTTCATCGCTGCCGTCGATGCTGGCAGCGTGGCCGAAGCATCCCGCCAGCTACATATCGCCCAGCCATCTATTTCGGCAGCGATTAAATCCCTGGAAGAGAGCTTCAACGTGCAGTTGGTAATTCGCCACCACGCCCTGGGCGTCACCCTTACGCCTACCGGAAGTCGCTTCTACCGCAAGGCACTGAGCCTGCAGCTGATGGCACGCGAATTCGAGCGCAATGCGTTGGCCGACACTGACGTCATCTCTGGTCAAATCGATGTCGGCTGCTACGAAACCGCCGGCCCCATGTTTCTCCCTCGGCTGCTTGCCGGGTTCCAGGATCTCTACCCGGGCCTCAAGGTCCGCGTCCAGGACGGTGACCAAGAGGAGCTGGTTAACGGCCTGACCATGGGCTCTTTCGACATTGCCCTGCTCTACGACCACAACCTGAACTCTCGCATCGAGAGCGAACCGCTCATGCCGCCTCAAAAGCCATATGCGTTGCTGCCCGAAAAACACCGCTTCGCAAATCAGGCACAAGTTTCCCTTCAGGATCTATACCAAGATCCGATGATCCTGTTGGATGTGCAACCCAGCCGCGGGTACTTCGTGAGCCTTTTCGACAAGCTCAACCTCACTCCCAAGGTTGCCTTCGCTTCGCCTTCGATAGAGATGGTTCGCGGCATGGTGGGCCAGGGTTTTGGCTTCGCATTGCTGGTAACCCGCCCCCATTCCGACCTCACCTATGACGGTAAGAAAGTGGTTGCTGTCGACATCGCCGACGCGGTGGCGCCGTCTGGGCTAGTAGCTGCTTGGAACAAGCATAACCAGCCGACTCGGCCGGCACAGCTATTCATCGACTACTGCCGTGAGGCCCTCGCCAACCAGCAGTAAAAAGCCTCTGCCCATCGGCAGAGGCTCTGACCGATCAAGGCAGGCCGCAGCGCTTCCTGGGCGGCCTGGGACGGACCACTGTCAAACGCCTGCCGGCTTCCAGCCATCCGGAATCACAGCGATCACATCGATTTCCATCAGCCATTGCGGCTGACCCAAGGCGGAAATGACCAACCCCGTGGAGATGGGGAACACACCTTTCAGCCACTTACCAACCTCTTTGTACACAGGCTCGCGATAGCGCGGGTCGATGATGTAAGTGGTGGTCTTGACGATGTGCGACAGGTCGCTTCCAGCCTCTTCGAGCAATTGCTTGACGTTCTTCATCGCCTGCTCGGCTTG
Organism: Pseudomonas sp. LABIM340; assembly: GCF_040017195.2. NCBI lineage: Bacteria > Pseudomonadati > Pseudomonadota > Gammaproteobacteria > Pseudomonadales > Pseudomonadaceae > Pseudomonas > Pseudomonas sp. LABIM340. Next base: position 1,565,621 of record NZ_CM200227.1, read on the forward strand.
CGCACGTGGATCGCCCAGACCCACCAGGTTGCCCTCGAAATCGGTACCGATCTGACCGCGAACATACACGGTGTTGCCGGCACGCACGGCCTGACAGAGGTCATTGTCCAGGGTTTGATTCGGGTAGGTGTCCTTGGTATTGAACATACGGATGCGAGTGTGAGTGGGCATCAACAGGTTTCCAGTATTCAGGTTCGTCGGTTCATATGAGCGGGGATAGTCGCTGCGGCTCCCTCGTGGATCGCGCGCAGTCAGCGCTGGGACGCATCCCGGTAGGCCAGGTACTTAAGCTGAGTTCCGATGTGATCAGCGACGTGTTTCGCGTCGTGCCAAACCCCCCAGATGAAAGTCGAGCCACGGCGCGAGAGCCAAGGGAGGCCGACGAAGTACACGCCAGGCTCGCTCGAAACGCCGCGCTGATGCTTGGGTTTACCTTTCTCATCGAAGGCGTCGACTTGCAGCCAGCCGTAGTCCACCGCATAACCGGTCGCCCAGATGATCGAGGTGACGCCTGCCTCGGCGAGATTCAGTTCCTGAACCGGTTGAAGCATGCATTGGGGATCTTCAAGCTTGCGGCGCGCCTCAGGCTCCTCCGGAAGATCAAGGCGGTTACGCTCGATATAGGCATCGGCGGCGTTCAGTAGCGACAAGTAGTTCTCATCACCGCGATTGATATTCTCGACTAGATCCGATTGGAACGAGACTTTGCCGTTCTCAAAGGACTTGGTCAGCCCTACCAGCGTAATTCCCTGCTGGGCCAACTCGCGAAAGTCGACTGTATGGCCACCGCGAGCGCCGCTGACAGCGATAGTCATGTGCTCACGGCCAGGCTCCACAGCTTCAACATCCCACAGGCCGAGAACGCCCAGCCACCAGCAGAAATCACGATTACGATAGGCGCGCGGTGGGCGATCATGCGGGCCTACGGAGAGATAGACCTTTCTGCCGGCACGGTTCAGCTCATCCGCGATCTGAACCCCAGACGACCCAGCCCCCACCACCAGCACTGCGCCTTGCGGCAGCTGTTCGGGGTTGTAATAGGCAGCAGAGTGGATCTGGTGCAGGCTCGGATCTTTGGGTGCAATAGGTGGAACGACCGGACGCTGGAAAGGACCGGTGGCCGATACAACACGATTGGCTTGGATGACGCCGGCGGACGTCTCGATGGTGAAGCAAGCGCGATCGACGTTACGGGTGACTTTCTTCACCTCTACACCGGTGCGAACGGGGGCCTCGAACTTCTTGGCGTACGCCTCGAAGTACTCAGCGACACGCTCCTTCGGAGCAAAGGCGTCCGGATCGAGATCATCGAAAGCCAGGCCAGGGAATCGGTCATGCCAGGCCGGCCCGTTCGCTACCAAGGAGTCCCAGCGACCGGTACGCCAGGCTTCTGCGATTCGATTACGCTCCAGAACCAGATGCGGCACACCTTGTTTGGTGAGGTGTTCGCTTACCGCGACACCCGCCTGGCCTGCTCCAACGACCAGAGTGTCGATTTCCAGATTGTCGAAAGTCACTTCTTCGCTCTTTGCAAAGGCGGTTTGAGTCAGATCGTTCACGGCTTGCCTTACCTCCTCTTTGTGATTCTCCGCCCGAGCCATACCCCTCCGTCTCAATAAATGAGCATGGATAGGAAACCTCGAACGTGGGTTGTCAGTGGAGGAATTCTGATAATCACCGCTGAATAGCGAAATTATTATTTTTGTTCCGGCGAAAGAGGAAAAAGCTACAAGCAGACTCAGGGAGCTTCCGCTTTAAGCCGCTACGGATAGTCATAGGGATTTTATGCATTCATCTTCAAAAAATGCTTTAACCCTAGATATAGGTTTTTCAGATCCAACCACTATAAAATTAGTTGAACTTGAATCTGTATTCGACACCATCAATCATTACAAGAAGAGAAATCGATATGTGGTTGAACAAGACCGTTCTTGGGCTTGTTGATGAGCTCTGTTCGAGTATTGAAAACATATTTGAGCCTAATAGAAGAAATACAGGGGCCTCGCTTCTCCGTCGATTTCCACGGTTCGACACAGCCCTGAAGCGAATTCAATCCGAAAAAGATGAAGCGTCCAGTCTGCGTCAGCAACTCCATCAGGCTCATTGCCCCTGCACTGAGGAGGAATATGGAGCGGTAAAGGCCAGACTCGTAGAGCTGGAAGAACAATACTCTGAGCTTCTCCAGACTTCTGAGGACAGGTCTAGTCAACTGGGCCTTCTTGAATCCCAGCGCGATCAGTGGAATGAGGAGCGCCAGGTGTGGGGACTTACCCAACGGACGCTGACCGAAGGCTGCTGGACGCTCAGAGTGATCAATGGTGACCCGGACCATAAGCACAATGTAATTCGCTGGTCCGAGCAGTTTCGTCAACTGATCGGCTATAGCGAAAGTGAGTTCCCGGATGGCTGGAGTAGCTATTACAGCGTGGTGAACGAGCAGGACGTGAAACTGGTGGAGCAGGCATTCAGAGCCGCCCTGGCCGATAGCAGCAGCGATAACGCCTATGTGGTCGAGTACCGGATGCGGCACAAGAGCCGGGGAGAGATCTGGTTCCGCGAGCGAGGCCGTTGCCTTCGAGACAGCCGCGGAAAACTACTGCATGTGACGGGGGCAGCTAGAGAAATAACCGATGAAAAGGCAGCCGCTGAGCTTCACCAGCGCGAGCAGGCCCACATCCACTCCACTTACAGCAACATCGCCCAGATCGCCGGGGTCATCCGGGGAATCGCCGACCAGACAAACCTATTGGCCCTCAACGCGGCTATTGAGGCATCCCGCGCCGGCGACCACGGCCGAGGGTTCGCAGTGGTTGCGGACGAAGTTCGTCACTTGGCCAGCCGCACCCAGGAGTCGGTCCAGCAAATCCAAGCCATGCTGCAACACCGTTAATTTGAGCGCCGGATGGTTATGCAGCTGCCCCGCTTAGCAGGCGGGGCATTGGCTATGCCGGCCGGTGATCAGCCAACAGTAATGAATGGTTTAGCTGATTTGCAGATCTTCCAGCTCCAAATTCAGCCGCTGGAGCTGATCTCGGCACCAAGATGCCTCGGCTTCGGGCACTTCCCACAGCTTGATCACCAACTTGCCATTGGTGGTGTGACGACCTTGAACACCCACACCCGTTATGCGAGGTGCTAGTAGGTCACGGAGCAGGCCTTCCGTTACCTGCTCCCGAAGCGCCGGTTTGAACACCTTCCCTACCGCTGTTACAGGAAGAGCGTCCATCACAATCACGCGTTTCGGGCATGCAGGGCGCTCGGAGATATTGGCCATGGCGAACTCATGAAGCTCCTCACTGGTCGTTTGAGCTCCCTTGCGCAGTTGTACAAACACGACCGGCAGTTCACCTGCATACTCATCTGGCATACCAATCGCCGCCGCCATGCCTACCGCCGGATGCTGTTCCAGGCAGGCTTCGATCAACGCTGGATCGATGTTGTGTCCACTGCGAATGATCAGATCTTTAGCTCGCCCGGAGATGAAGAGATTTCCCTCGTCGTCCAGGTAACCAAGATCGCCGGTACGCAACCACCCATCTCTCGACACCGGTGAGTCGCCGCCAAGATAGCCAGGGAAGACCATCGGGCCGCGAACACAAATTTCCCCGTTATCAACACATGCTTCCAGCGGAGGGCAGATGCGTCCGGCGCTACCCCAGACTGCTGGCTGGGTGACATCCGGCATGGCGATTACTCCACTGGCTTCAGTCATGCCATAGCCTTGATAGAGTTGCCGTCCGACGTTTCTTACCGCCAGTTCATGGAGCTTCATTGGCACCGGGGCGCCACCGGTAACGAGGTATCGCAAACTGCTGATGTCCTCGCCCTTCAGCGGAATATCCAGCATTGATGCCATTGAGGTTGGAATTCCGCTGCTGATGGTTATGCCCAGGCTCTCGATGAGTTGCCAATGGCGCTGGATAACCTCGGGATTTCTGAATCCCGAAGCAGTTGGAAACACCAGCTCGGCGCCGGCGCCCAGCATGGACAGGCTGCCCACAATGGCCCCGGCGACATGGAAAATTGGTAGCCCATTGAGTGCAACGTCTATCTCTCTGAGCCTCAGGCTTTCAATTACGGCAAGCGCAGCGGTTGTCTGGTTGCGATGTGTGTGGCATGCCAGCTTTGGTGTTCCAGTCGTACCACCGGTATGGTAGAACGCAGCGACATCCTCAGCCCCCGGCAAGTTCTGGACGCCAGGCGGAGCGTCCGAATAGCTCGCGACGTCCTTATCGTAGAATGCCTGGCCAGCGGCGCTATGCACTGAGACACAGGTAGGCTTATTGGGCAACCGCTGGGCAACTCTGACTGCCTTTTCCCAAACGTCCGTTCCCTCCGGACCGACAGCAAAGATAAGGTCGGTCCCTGCCTTGTGCATTAGCTGGAAGAGTGCTTCCTCGTTCAGGAAAGGATTTAGCGGGTTCGCAATGCCTGCGGTTTCAGCCGACCATAACAGCACTTGTGACTGCGATATGTTCGGCAGCAGGAGAGAGACAACGGGACGCGGCTTTCCCGTAAGACTTCTCATAAAATGGATGGTCCGGTGTATATCGGACATCATTTCTGCGTAGCTGAGCCGCGGAGAGCTGTAGAGATCAGCCAGATCGGCCAAAAAGGTCAAAGCAGATGCACTTGGCGCACGGCGGCATGCAGCAGAAAGGAGTTCGTAAACCGTAGAGGGCAGATTATTGTTCATTGGAATAGATGCCAGAGGTGGGAACGATTAGCGCATACGGCAGCGCGGTCAATGACTTCAACTCAGAAAGCCTGAGAAGTGGCGGAGCTCGCAGCCTTTCGTTGTTTCTGCGCAGCCGGCCTCAATTCCCGCAAAAGCTCATCAAGAGCCGAAGTGAGTGAGGCATTTTTTAATTCATAAAAATATTTTTGTAAACAAAAGATTTTCGATTGGAAAAATTTGCACTACTATCAGCTTCTTACTGCAAGGGAGGAGCTGATGAGCGGGCTCAGAGAACAACAGAAGCAAGAGCGTCGACAGGTCATCGCCGAGGCGGCGCTCGAGGTGTTTATCCGTGAAGGTTACGAAGCCGCCACGATCGACCAGATCGCTGCAGCGGCGAGGGTTTCTCCTCCCACGGTTACTAACTACTACGCAGGCGGTAAGCCAGACATCCTTATCGCTCTTCTCCGCGCCCCCGACGAGAAAGTCCTCTCCGAACACCTGGAGCATGCCTTCAAGCTGGAAAATCCGATCGACGCCATGTGCTTTATGGAGGACCTGATAACGGAGAATCAGCTTCGCGCTATGCCGCGCCATCTGTGGCGGGAGATCGGCCCAATGCTCGTTGGTGGAGCCGGCGCAGCAATCTTCAAAGCCTGGAACGATTCAACCTTGAATGCCGCGCGAGAGTTTTTCCATCTCTATCAAAATCGCGGAATCTTCCGTAGCGACTTTGACGTCGATTTCGCTGCCGGGCTTTTCAGCGACCTGCTCAACGTTGAATTCATGCGTTTGGCAACCAGCGAAACAGCGGATAGAGATGCTCACCGCACCCATATCAGGAAAATGTACGAGTTTCTTGGGAAAGGGTTTCTAAGCGCATCGAGCTAACGCCAATTGGTTACGCACAGCCCCGGCACCCTCGGGGCCTTGGTGCTTCATCTGCGGAATCCAATAGCTATGTCGCATAGCTGCTTCATGCGTGACTGTGGATTGAGTCACTAAGACTGAATATAAAAAAAGCCACCTCCTGCGGTGAGAGCAAGAGCACCTCCGCCTAGACATAGGAGGTACTCCACAATTTTCAGGAGGTGGCTGTAAAATCGTGCTAATCACATGAAGCTTACTAAGCTGATATGTAGGTCTATTGGGAGCGGCAATAAAAATCCATCTCAGCCTAATCGTTTCCTAGCCAATCAAAACTTCTTGCTGACGGTAGCAAGGGCAGTTGCCGAGCAAAGATCATCGTACCCCATAAAGTACATACACTCATGCTTCGACAGATCAGTGTCGATATAGCTGAGCTCCCAGTTCAATCCAACAAACTCATGGGACACCTTGACTTCCCACTCCTTGTAAGAGTCCCGAGTCGACCAGTCCGTGCTATAGAAGACCGGATCTTTATAATCCATCTTCCCATAGCGAGTACTCAGCCTGAAACCATACGGAATATCAGTTTCATAACCGATCCACGTGTACATGGTGCTCTGATCTTTCCCAAACAGCTCATAGTCCGTCGAATATTGCGCCGCCACCTTAAATCCATAGGCGGTCAAAATTCCATACGTCTCGGAGAAATTCAGGGAACTTAGCTTAGGATAAGTGTATTCGATATAGCCGATGTCAAGGTTTACGTCTTCGGAAAACGGCACGAACCATCCAGCGTAATAATCCGCCTCGTAGCGATTCTTAGTGTCATGCCCGAAGTCGGTACTGGACACCCACGACCCGAGGTAAAGCCCGGTTTTCTTGCTGGTGATGTATCCGTTGAACTGAAGTGCAGGGTCTCCCTGGGACATTCCCAGCCCTCGACTACGGTATTGACTAGCGAATCCAACAAAACCATCGAGAGAAAAATCCTCGTTGATATCTGTTGTAGCATTCGCAGATGAAATAGAAGCCCCCAGGAGAAGTACAGCGCCAACAAATTTATTCATTTCCACATCCTTTACTTATTTTTGAGGCAGATGGATCCTGGCCGCATTAATTTATGCGGCACGACGATTTATGAATTGACTAACTAAATTTCTACCCAACGCTATACGAAAAACATCCCTGAAAGCATTGGGTCGTAATCAGACTTCTGGGTATTTGACTCCTGTGATCAGTTCTATTGATCCGCCGCCCTCAAATACCAGTCCCTGACTTTCCTAACCTGCTGCAACCTTGGGCGCAGTGATCCTTGAGCCCCGAAGAACATAGAGTTCGAACAACTCCTCAATGTCCTCTTGATCCAGATCCTCGCCAATGAGAACGATCCGGCTGCGCTGATCTGTATCGGGCCACTCATCCAGATAGGTTTCCGGAAAGAGGAAGTGCTCCACTCCGTGGACCACCACCGGACGCGCTGAATCCGCGACTGAAAGCAGACCCTTGAGTCGCAGCAGGCGCCCCCCATAGGTGCGTGCGAGGAACTGGAAGAAGCTCACCAGACCGGACCAGGGCAACGGGCCATCCGCGTAGAGGCAGAAAGAGCCGACGCGACTGTGCGAAACCTCGGAGGGTGTTCGACCCAGGACGCTGACTCGCTCTTGAGGACCGCGGTACAGGTTGCGAACCACCGGATAGCGATCTTCCTGGAGCAACGCTCTCATTACGGCATCTTCATCCCCTCCCACCACGTAATTCGCACGGCTGTTCAGGCCCTGCGCCGCAGCTTGCACGCTTTGCACCTGGTCTCGACTCGCCAAATCCGTTTTGGTAAGGACAATGTGGTCAGCCAGCGATATCTGCCGCTGCCGCTCAACACGAGCAGATTTCGGGTCAAGTGGTAACAAGGTGTCCAGCGTGGTCACCACCCCCCGTACGCTGTACCAGCTGTTGATCGGTTCGTGGGTCATCAGTAGGCGCAGCAACGGCACGGGATCAGCCATACCAGTGGTTTCGACGATGACCCGGTCGAACGAGGGATACTGCCCGGTTTGCCGACGGTGATAGAGAGACAGCAGCGAGTCTGTAAAGTCGGTTTTCAACCCGCAACACAGGCAGCCGCTCTTCAGCAACATGGTGTCATCGTCGAGCTTGCCGACCAGTAGGTGGTCGATACCGACTTCACCCATCTCGTTGATGATGACCGCAGTACGCGCCATGCGCGGATCGGCCAGCACCTTCTGCAACAACGTCGTCTTACCGCTGCCAAGAAAGCCGGTGAGCAACGTCACTGGCAGGCGTTCTTGTGCAGTCATGACAGTATCTCCCGCTTTCATTGCCTAAACGCTCTGCTCGTAAACCACCTGCCCCTGAAGGACGGTCAGGTGCACTTCGGTATCTGCGATCTGAGCAGGAGTGGACTCGAAGATGTTGCGATCAAGGATGATGAAGGTCGCTTCCTTGCCTACCTCCAGGCTTCCCCAACGGGACTCCTGGCCGAGTGCGATTGCACCGTTGAGCGTCATCATCTTCACGGCTACATCCAGCGCCACACTCTGATCGCGGTGCTCCAGCATTCCTGCCATCGCGGGGAAAAGGTTCGGAGTGGGCGGCAACAGCCAGTCCGTGCCAACTGTCATCAGCGCACCGTGCTCATGCATGGTCTTGAAGTCATAGGCATCCGCCAGTGCAGCCTGGTACTCGGGCATATGCCAGATGGCAGGGGACATCTCTGCCACCACGCCCAGTTCGGCGAAGCGCTTGCGGTCTCGCGGCGACACGTAGTGAGCATGGGCAATGTCGTGCATCTGCCCAGGCTTGCACGGCACATCCAGCGCACGCTCGTAGCAGTCCAGGCCGATACGCAGCGAGCCGTAGCCAGTGCAGTGAGCCTTCAGGATCATGCCGGCTGCCGTCCACTCGCGGATTTTTTCCACCAGTTCATCGGAATCGAGCAGCAGGTTGTAGGTGATGGGTTGGTCGGTAACCGGGTCCAGCGGCACATGGCTGAACGCCGGCGCCATCGAGGTCCCATCCAGGAAAACCTTGATCCCGTTAACGTGGACACGAGGGGCTGCATACTGCTGTCGCTCAGCGATGACTTGCTCCTGCCCCGCCCGATCACAGCCGGCGGCCATTTCGGAGCCCCACGGAATGTGGCAGAACACATTCAGATTGAGCCTGTTGTAGTCACTCAGGGTCTTGGCGGCGATGAGGAAATTGCGGTTGGCGCTGGCCTCCTGAGCGGAGGTAATGCCGTAGCGGTTGCACAGCTCTGCCGCATGGCTCAACGCGTAAGCCACACCTTCTGGCGGTGGCATCGGCGCCGAAGCATAGAGTTGAGCCATACCAGCTTCGCGAATGATTCCGATCAGTTCGCCAGTAACCGGATCTTTGTCGAAGTACCCGCCGGGAGGCGGCGGAGTATCCCGAGTGATGCCCGCCGCATTCAGTGCAGCAGTGTTGGCCATCACGTTGTGGAACGAGAAGTCGTGTAGGCAGATCGGAACACCCGGCAGAACATTGTCCAGCCATTCGCGGGTCAGCACTTCACGATTGAGCACCAGCGGGTTGTAGATGCCTCCGATCAGCCAGCCATAGGCCGAGTGGCCAGCCCAGTAAGCCTTTAATTGCTCGGCGAGCTCATCGAGCGTTTGCGGATCCTGGAGATTGCATTGGAAGCCCAGCACTCGGGCAGCGGCCCAAACCAGGTGCGTATGAGAATCGTGAATCCCCGGCATCATCATGTGGCCCTGGACATCCACTTGACGTACATCTGCGGGAGCCTTTGCCACAACGTCGGCCTGCTCACCGATAGCAGTGATGACCCCATCTTCAACCAGCATGGCTGAGGCCCAGGGTCGCTGCTCATCAACGGTGTAGATCCGTGCGTTTTGATAGATCGTTGCACTCATGGAAACTTTTCCTCGGAGTTAAGCGGATTGGGTTGCAAGGCTTCGTTTGGTGATGGCGAACGGCATGACGGCCGAAAGCGCGGCGCTGATGCAGGAGATGGCGAAGACCGGCTGGAGGTCGGAGCCCGAGGCAACCAGCGAGATAGCGAAAGGTGCGAGCGTGGAGCCAGCGATCTGCACCAGGCCGATCAGACTGGTGGCGCTCCCCGTACGGTCATGAGCAGAGATCAGCGCCATGTAATAGGACAGGGTCATTACCCAGCCGACGTTCATGAGGAAGGTATATGCGGTCAGTTCAGTGGTCGAAGACGGACCCACCGCAAGTAGGAGCACCGCAATCAGCACCATGCCCGAGCCAACCAGAATCAGCGGGGCGCGACCGAAGCGCGAGCCAAGAACCGCCGCCAGCGCGGCTCCCGGCAGCCCTCCGACAAGACCAATGCCGAAAGCCAGCCCAACATCTACTTCAGAGATTCCGTGAGCAGCGCCGATGTTTCCGATGTAGCCCCAGATTGCAAAAATGGAGAGCTGCAGAAACGCCATTCCGATCAGGCCGGTGAACGCTGCGCGATTCGAGACGCTCGCATTTCGAGCTTGATGCTCTGCTGCAACCACCTCGATTAGCTTCGATAGCTGAGTGGACAACGCCAGGCTTACCACCAGGATGGCGGCGAACCAAACCCCGATTGTGTTGATCGCCACGGCATCTCCGAAGCGCTCGACAATGAGAGGGAAGGCGATGGCGTATACCGAAAACAGCCCGGTCTGCAGCGCTAGAACGACACCGAATGTAATGTCCTGATTGGCCATCCGACCGAGGTAAAAGACGGCCAGGCTGTAGACCAGACCTGAGGCGGCCCCCGAAAGGAACCGCAGCCCCATCACGGTATTCAGGTCAAGACTCATCGACGTACCAGCGTTGGCAATGACTGATGCGAGAGCGGCGAGTGCTAGCACGTAGCGAACAGGCTGACGGCGAGCGATCCATGCGCACAATGCTGTGCCGGCAACTGTGCCTAAGGACTCCACGGTCATAACCCAGCCTTGCTGGGCCACATCGAGATGCAGACGCTGCGCGACCAGTGCCATGAAGAGTGGCCAGATACCGATCATGATCAGCGAGGCGCTGCCCACGAAGATCAGGATCGCTTTATCAAGCACGCGGATGTCGGTATTCGTTTTCATTATTTTTCTCGACGCAAAGGAATGCCCGCGCCCTGAAAAAGCACGGGAGGTAAATGACGTTTTTTCAGATTGGCCGAATGCCATTACTCACTGGGCAATGGCTGACCGGCGCGTCCGGAGTTTTAGGTCCTGATGCGGTGCCGGTGGGTGTGCTGGCCGGAGCTAAGGGAAGGCGCGATAACCGTGGCGTGGACAGAACTCGAGATGAGTCGCTGCGACGCCTTTTGATTGGGATGGTGCATAGACAGCTCCTGCAGTTTTTTTCTTGTTTAACAGGGCAGTTCGAATGGCCCAGAGGCCACCGTCAGTTGTGAGCCCTCCATCTGAGGTCTCAAGGAATGTCTTGGACTGCTCTGATCAGTCTCTGCATTTCTGCCCTGGATGTGCCAAGGCCTGACGGGTATTTTTTAAACCAAGAAAATCTTTTTGTAAATAAAATATTTTTACAATGAAAAGATAAAGGCCAGCCCTGGTGGGCTCGGATGGGTTGAGGTGCAGAGCGGATCGCTACTGATCAGGCAACCAGTTGCAGCAGTGGTTGCTGGCATGGGAGATGGGGGAAGAGGCCACCTATGGGGTCAACAGAGTAAGCGCCCTGCCATCGAGCCAAAAGCTTGTCGCAAAGGCGTTTCGAACGTCCGATAAGGGTCGGCAGCGGCCTCTCTCCGACGGCAGCAAACGACCCATAGCGGACGCTCCTCTTGCCGTTTCCACTCGGTGGATACAGGAATTTGGAGAGTTAATCGAGCGAAAAGGCGGATAGGCGCAGCTGTATGGAAGGCACAGCAGCGCGCAGGACTTTCTGATGCGCCCTGTAATTTGTCGAAATTCTCAGTTTGGCGCCAGATAGCCTCCGCCGAGAGCCCTGATTAGCTGGATCTCGGTTTCCAGCCGCTGCCCATTCAGCAAGGTGAGGCCGCTCTGCTCGGCCAGCACCGGCAGATTCCCCTCCAGCGCGCTGACTCTGTCGAGCAGTCCGCGCTGGTAATGGGCCTGGGCGCTGTCCCGGTTGAAGCGCATATTGCCGATCCGCTGTTGCTGCAGATGGGTCTCCGCATCCAGCCCTTGCAGCCGGGTTCCCGCCACCGCGACATCGCGCACGGCGTTGAGCACCGCCTGGTTGTACTGCTCCACCAGCCCATTGCTCAGGCTGCGGGCATTGGCCAGTTCCGCGTTCAGCCTGCCGCCATCGAAGATGGGCAAGGTCATGCCGGGGATCAGGTTGATCTGCCGGCTGCCATGGTCCCAGAGGTCGCCCATGTGCAGCGCATCGGCGCCGAAGAAGGCTTTGATGTCGAAGCTTGGATAGAAGGCTGCTTTGGCGGCATCGACGTTCGAGTAGGAGGCTTGCACCAGCCAGCGCATGGCCTGCAGGTCGGGCCGGCGTGCCAGCAATTCGTAGCCTAGGTTCTGCGGCACGCCGTAGTCGTGCAGGGGCAGAGGGCGCGGGGCCAGTTGCAGGTCCATTTCCGCGCCTCCACCAACCAGTGCACGCAAGGCCTCGCGCAATTGCTTCACCTGGCTGTCCAGCGCCACGGTCTGGCGCTGGATCAGGGCCAGGTTGCTCTGCGCCAGTTGCTTCGGCGGTTCGGCCTCGAGGCCGCGGGCGACGCGGGCCTGGTGCGCAGCGACGGACTCCTTGGCGATATCCGACATCTGCTGCAGTTCGGTGAGCAGCTGTTGCGCGGTCTGCATCTGGAAGTACAGCTGGGTGACGGCGCTGGCCACTTCCAGCTCTACCCAGGCCGCCTCGGCCTGGCGTGCATTGCTGACGCCCAGGGCCGCGTCGACCTGGGCCCGTTGGCGTCCCCAGATGTCCAACTGGTAGGCCGCCCCGAGGCCGACGATGCCTTCGGTGTACCAGGGGCCGGTCAGCCCCAGCTCCGGCGCGTTCTGCGAAAAGGGCCCGAGGAACCCATTGGAGGATACCCGCTGGCGGTTGACTTCCGCGGTGAGCTGGACCTGGAGGCCGGTCAGGGATTTCACGCTATTCGCTTGCGCGCGGGCCTGTTCGATGTGGCTGCGGGCGATGGCGATGTCGGGCGAGCTGGTCAGCGCAGTGTCGATCAACCGGTCCAGTTGCGGGTCCTGGTAGCGCTTCCACCAGCGGGACTCCGGCCAGCGGTCACGGGCCAGTCGCAGGTCGTCCGCGAGCCGGATCTCCGCAGGGTCCATGGACTTGCTTGCCGGGCCGTCCTCGCGCATCAGCGCGCAGCCGGCCAGCAACAGGCAGCAGGCGAGCAGGGGCGCGAGGCGATGCTTCATGCCCGGCCTTCCAGCAGTGCACCGCGGTCGAACCGCTGCCAGTCCGGCAAGGCGTTCAGTTGCCGGCGCAGTTCCTCGATACGTGCCAGCAGCGTGGGATCGAAAGCTGACTCCATACCAGGCAACAGCGGCGGGGCGGTTCGGTGGTCGAATGATTCTCCCATCAGGGTTGCGGCGTAGCCGTCGAGCCAGTCACCGGCTTCCCTGCGCCACTCATCCAGGTAGGCACGCTGGACGGAGGTCAACTCGGTGCCGATGGCGGCATAGCGTCGCCGCAGTTGCACCACCAGCAGGATCAGGCTGCGCGCGCGGTCGGCCAGTGTCTGCGAGAGCAGGGCCAGTTCTTCGTGTTCACCCTGGTACCAACCGGGCTCCAGGGTAACGCGGGCAAGCATGGCGTCTGTTTCGGCCAGTTGCCCCCAGCCGCGCAGGCTGGCCGTGTGCAGGCGGTCCGCTTGTTCCTCTGCTGTGGGTTGGCGTTCGCGCAGTAGCTCGGCAATACCGTGCAGCACACCGGCCAGGCGGCGACGCAGGCTGTCGCCTTCGCGCTCCGGCCAGAGCAGTCCGTGGATCAGGGTACTGACCATCACGCCCAGCAGGATGCCTACCAGGCGGTCGCGAATCTCGGTGAGCTCGGTGGTCGGGCCGAACTGTTCCAGCAGGGCCAGGGCGAAGCAGAACATGATCTGCAGGCCGGCATAGCTGATGCGCTCGGAGCCGGCGGCCACCCAGGCGCCCAGGCTGATCACCGGCAGGCTCATGGCGAGCAGTCCGACGATGTCGTCGATGCGTGGGATCACGAAGACAATGCAGAACAGCGCCAGCGCGCTGCCTACCAGGCAACCGCCAACACGCAGCAGGCCCTTCTGGGTCGAGGCGCCCAGGCTGGGCAGGGCGATGACCACGCAGGTCAGCATGACCGTGTGAATCCCCGGCCAATCGACGGCGCTGTAGAACACGTAGCAGAGCATCGTCGCCAGCCAGGTCTTGAAGGCGAATCGCAGGTAGTTAGGATTGCTGAAGGCGTCGGCCGAGAGCAGCGGCTCCTTGGCCGGCGCCTTCACCTCGGGGGCGTCCTGCGTGTAGCCAGCCAGTGCGAGCAGTGCGTCACGCATCTCGGCCAGCGGTGCGGGTGCCAAGGTAGGCAGCGATTCGCAGCGCAGTGCCGGAATCGGCGCATCCGGTGTAGCAAGCACGGCTTCTGCCAGAGCCTCGCAGTCGGCTTGTAGCGCAGCCAGCGCCAACTGATCCTGCACCGGTTCGGTCAGCGACGCGCCGGCCGCATGCAGGCGTGAAACGCAAGTGATCAATGCAAGCTGTTGCGCCTCATGGGTGCGGTAGTACTCATCGCGCATGCTGGCGAAACGCAGCAGCTTGTGCAGCGCCAGTACGCCTTGTTGCACCTGAGATGCGACGATCTCGTCCTCCCCTGGGCGACCGTCGCGCAACGCCTGCAGCCGGCGTTGCACCTGCATGAGCTGGCGGACCATCGCATCGCGCAGTTGCTGCTGTGGCTCCTGCGGCAGCAGCAGGGTGTTCACCAGCAGCGTCACCAGGATCGGATAGACCACCGCGACCCACACCCACAGGCAGGCGCGCAGCAGCATCTCCGGCTGCAGGTTCAGGTCCACCAGGCTCTGCACATAGATGGTGACGATGGCGACGAGGAAAAACAGCGGGCCCAGCCGAGTCGCCCGCATCGCGAACATGCTGGCGATGAACACCGCGCTGGCACCGAGGATGCGCAGCAACGGATAGCCGAAGGTGTATTTCAGCAGGAGGATGCTGATGGCGACCGCGACCGTAGCGCTTACCAGGAACAGGATGCCCGCCATGCGGGTCAGGACCACGTTGTTCTGGCTGACGAAGAACACCAGGATCAGCGACAGGGCCAGCAGCGGCACCTCCATGCTCATCGAGATGACGATCACCAGGGTGCAGGCCACCAGGTTGCGCAGCAGGGCATTGCCGCGCCCGGGAAAGGCCGCCAGCTCCGTCAGGAGGAAGGTCCACATCCGGTCCTGCCAGTTCGGCAGCGTGCTCATTGCGACTCGTCCCGGTCGGTTCCGCCGTGGATCACTGCCACGGCCGATGCGCCGATCCGGAACATATTCTGGTCCGGCTGGTCGACTCGGATGCGCACGGGGAAGCGCTGCGCCACGCGTACCCAGTTGATGGTGCGCGCGACCCTGGGCAGCCCGTCGACCTGTGCGCCGCCATCGTCGGGAAACACGCCGAAGCCGATGGAGTCCACATGTCCGCTGAAGGTCCGGCGACTATCGCCCATCAGGTACACCGTGGTGCGGTTGCCGGTGCGGATGTTGTTCAGCTCGGTCTCGCGGAAGTTCGCCACGACATACCAGTGGCGCGTGTCTATCAGGCTGAAGATCGGATGGCCGGCGGCGGCGAACTGGCCGTTGGAAGTGGTCAGGCCGACGATGCGGCCGGGGAAGGGGGCGCGCACCACGCAATGCTCGACATCGAGTTCGGCGCGGGCGATTTCCGCCAGGATCACTGCACGCTTGGCGACCAGGGCGTCCACTCCGCTGACGGCGGCGGCCGCCTGTTTGGCCTGCAGCAGTGTCGCGTTCAGCTCGGCCTGGGCGCTCTTGGCAGCGGTACGGGCCTGGTCCACCTGTTCTTCGGAGACATAGCCGCGTGGCAGCAACGGTTCCATGCGACGCAGCGTGTCGGCCGTCTGCGCCGCGCTGGCCTTGGCGCGCTCGACGCTGGCATGTACGGCGTCGGAGTTGAACTGCTGGGCGTCGACCTGGCGCTGGCTGAGGACGATCTCCTTGTCCAAGGCCTGCAGCGAGGCGTTGGCCTGTTCCAGCACGTGCTGGTAGGGGCGTACGTCGATGCGCATCAGCACATCGCCTTCGTTGACCAACTGGTTCTCGCGTACCAGCAACTCGGTGATGCTGCCGCTTACTTCGGGTGTGACGTTGATAGTGTCGGCGTAGGCGTAGGCATCGTCAGTGCGCGGCGCGGTATCCAGCAGCCAGATAACCCAGATCAGTAGTATCAGCGTGACGCCCAACAGCACGAGAACCAGCACTCGCCGGGGCAATTTGCTCGAGGTTTTGTCAGTCATGGTGGGCTCTGCTCAGGACCGGAAGAACAACAGCCAGGCGATCAGAGAAAACATCGCAGTGAACATGGGGTAGGTCAGCGCGGGTGGAGCCAGTTGGCTCGATGCGCCGCGACGCGACAGAAGAGAGTGCAGCAGCAGGCTCAGTAGCAGGCCGCCCGTGATGCAGAACAGCCAGTCGGGGAAATAGGCACCCAATACCGGCACGGACGGTGCGTTGGAGCAGCCTGACAAGGCCGAAGGCAAGCCGAGAGCAAAAAGTATCTGGACGTCCTTAACGCCTTTCTCCCTCATTGCAGCATCCTTCGATGGTGAACGAACGTTCTGCACAGGTGTTGCAGTAAGTGGATTTCGCCTATTTGGTTTTCCTTGTATAGCTCACGGGCAGACGAACATCGTCCAGGCATTACCTGATGAGCTTGTTCCTGCACAATCAACCAGTCTGGAGCGCCCATTTGAGCAATTGATGGAGGAGCTCCCATCCAAGAAAGAAACTTCAGGGATAAACGTTAGGTTGGACGCGCAGCTCAGGTGGATGAGGTTTTGAATCGGGGTTGAGCCTGAAACCGATGTTCAATCGGCGTCATGCCGAACCAGCGGTGATGAGCGCGGCAGAAGGAGGTAGTACGTCGATACCCCAGCTCCTGGGATATCTGCCCGACCGTCAATTGGGTGTTACGCAGCAGGAGTGCTGCTTGCTCCTGGCGTATTTGATCGACTCGCTCTTCGAAGTCTTTGCCGCTGCTGGCCAGGCGGCGCTGTAAGGTCCGCGTGTTAAAGCCCATCAATCGCGCGACCTCCTCCAGTGAGCAGCGACATTTGGGCAAGAGAGCCTGAATATGGCGCTGAAGCTGAAGATAGAGGTTCTCCTCCGGCGCACACTGGGCATCCAAGTAAAATCTCACGATTTCATGCAGCGTCGCATCTGCATTAGCGCAGGGCTGCTTCAGGGCTTGAGGGAGCAGCACCAACGCATTGTGATGCTGACCAAAAAGCACCTTGCATTCAAAGTACTTTTGGTAGCTGGCCATACTACTGAGCGGTTGGTGCCGGAAAAGCACGGCTTCGGGTGTGAACGGCGAACCAAGCAATTCCGAAATCATCAGAAGGCCATGCAGAATCGATTTCTCGACGATCTGCGGGATTGCCTTGCTGGAAGGTAATGCGTTGTCGAAGTACAGCGCCGCCCGCCCGGACCGCTGCTCCAGCCGATAGAGGATTGAGGGGCTGTAAAGGCTCATATAGCGCAAGACCGCGGCAAGCCCGTCACCGACCGTAGGCGCCGTCCTGGCAAGGTGTTGCAGCGGACCCAGTAGCGTGGAGCCCTGGAGGGTGGCCAGTTCCAGCCCAAGTGTCGGCAACTGCAAGGCGTTCGAGCTTCCTTCGAATATCTGCGCCAGGCTCTTGTAGGAGAGTGTTTTCTGGTAGTCACCCACCACATCCGGACTGACGTGATGAGGGGCAAGATGGTCGCGTAATGATGCTCCCCGTTGCGCTAGCAGCTCGCCGAAGTGGAGAAAGGCGGTTCCTCTGACGCTATCCAAGATGACCTCCTGAGGGACCGCGGGGAGTTAGTTTAGGGCGCCCGGTTGATCACTTGTGCTTGAGCTGCTCGAATGACTTGAGCATGTCCTGCGCCCAGCCATCGAGTACGGCCTTGGCATCGTTGGCGGTCATAACTTGGGAGGAGTTATCCAGTTCAGTTCCGGCGCCTTTGCGCACTACCTGGGCGACCACGGTGCCGTCATTGCCATTGAGGAAGGCAGCCTCAGTGGCAATGCTCGTGTCCTGGTCACGGATGCCGGTGGCAGTGCTGACTCCGGCCGCGATAAGAGCAATGGGGATCACTTCATAAGGCTGCAGGCCCTTGGTCGATGCGCTGACCGCAGTGATGGCCGGGCGCACGATCAGCACACCCGGTCCGGGGGCGCTGGCAAGGGGCAAAGCCTTGGAAAACTGGGTCTGCAACGCCTGGTCATAGTACTTGGTAATGCCGTCCAGCGTGCTTTGCGGAATCTTCTCGGTCGGCTGCGGCTGTGGAAACAGCTGGCTCGGCTCGACGTACACGCTCGTGAACTGGCTCACGTCGATACCGGGCTTGATCCAGCGCATCACCGGTGCGCCGGAGGGGGACTTGTCTTCCTTGAGCACGCTGTAGTCCTTGAGGAAGCCGGAGTATTGCTCCGGTGCCACGTACTTGCTTGCGCAGCCGGACAGCATCAGGGATGTGAGGCATAGCGAAACCGCTAACGACTTCAACTTCATGGAGTTGCTCCTGGCTTTGTAGAGTGATGGTAGGTAGGTCCGAAGATCTTTCGCGAACTGGCTAGAAGCGCCAGGTCAGGCCGCCCCCCAGAGCATGCAGATAGGCGTCCTTGTAGGTTCCTGACAGCGTCTGACCCGTGCGCGCCTTGGTCTGCTGGATGTCCATATCGCCCAGCCACATGAAGGTGTAGGCGGCGTGAACGTCCAGACCGTCGCCGAGGTCATAGTTGAAGCCAGTAGACAACCGATAGACCTCGCCGGCCGGGTTGTCGGCAGTGCGTTCCTCGTCGTCCATCATCGAGGAGTCGTAGCCCACGCCGAAACTCCAGCGCAGGCGCGGGGTGTACTGGTACTGGGCGCCTGCGGAGATGTTCCAGGAATCCTTGTAGCCGCGGTCGAGGGTGGTGCTGTCGCTGATGCGGTCGCCATCCACCGAGACGCCAACCTGGCCGAACTCGCTCCAGTCCTGCCAGCCCAGGCTGCCCAGCAGCGTCCACTGCCCGTCCAGTTCGTGAGCGACGCTAAGCAGCACGGTCTGCGGGATGCTCATGTCCAGCTCCAGCGAATCCAGGTTGCCGCGGTTCAATGCCAGATTAAGCAGCGGATTGTTGATGTGCTTGAGCTCGGGCTTATCCTCGAATTCGAAGGTCACCTTGCTGGTATAAGCCAGGCCCAGCTTGGTGCGAGGCCCCAGCTGGTAGAGCATGCCTAGGTTCACGCCGCCGGCCACGTCTGTGTCCTTGTAGCGCAACTGCCCATCGGGACGGTCCACCAGTCCAAGTACGCTGTTGTTGACCGCCACTTCGGTCCGGTAGTAGCCGTAGACTAGGCGCGGACCAATACCGATGGTCAGGTCGTCGGTGAATTTGTGCGCGATGGTCGGCTGGAAGGACACCCCGATCAGTGTCGCTTCCTGAGTGAAATAACGACCGGCCCAGTCATCGTCGTAGTCGGCCAGCAGGCCGAAGTTGCCATACATGCCGAAGCCGATGGCCGAGCGGTTGTCGATCTGGTGGCTGATGAACAGGCTTGAGCCAGGCAGGTACTTGAGCGCATTGCCGCCTTCGTTACCATCGAATTGATTGTTGCTGTCTCGGGCGAACTGGTAATGCCCCAGGATCAGCTGCGCGTTGACATTCAACTGCGTGCCTTTGAGTTCGGCTATTCCGGCCGGGTTGCTCATCAACACACTGGGATCGCGCGCGAGTGCGGCAGCGCCTGCGTTGGAAAGCCCTGCACCTTCTTGGCCAGCCTCGTAGATCAACAGATCGGCTGCCTGAGCCTGGGCTCCGGCCAACAGCAGAAGGGACAAAGTGACAGCAACCGCCAAAGAGTGGCGACGAGATGCAGACAAGCTGTGCATGGGCTTCCTCTGCCAAAGCGTATTGGCGTACGCACCAAGTGGAGTTACGCAATGGAGCTTTTCCCGGGCACCACAAAACTCCCCCGAGGCTTGCGCGCTGACGTAAGTCAGCCTAGATGCTGCCTTGCGTTGTGCAACCGTCGAGGTGGAGTTCTTCTGTGGCTGCCTTCTCATTTCATGACAAGTGCTGCCAAGTCAGAGGAAACCCTAAACGCTGGGATTAGGAATAACAGGCGGCCTCGTTAAGAAACAACGGGAACAGCACTGATGGCGGAGGAGAATGAAACTATCCTGCCGGGCGCTGGCCAAGTCACATTTGAGGACATGGAGGAGTTCTTAACGTCCGTTAATGGCCGATTGCTGCCTATGAGGAAAGGCAGCTACCGACCCATAGCGGACGTTCCAACGAAACCGAATTTGGACGATTGCTGCCTTCGGCCCAAACCACTACCGACCCAAAACAACGACGGCCGACGCGAAGGTTGCTCCACGCCGGCAGTCATTTTCTCAGTTGATGTGGTCGCCCAGTACTTCAACGATACGCCGAGCAATATGTTCTACGTGAGTCTCCAGCGCAAAGTGTCCGGTATCCAGCAACTCGACCACTGCATTCGAATTGTCCCGCTTGTAGGCTTCGGCGCCTGGCGGAATGAAGAACGGGTCGCCCTTGCCCCAGATCGCCAGCGTTGGCACTTGGGTGTCTCGGAAGAACTGCTGAAACGCCGGGTAGAGCTTCAGGTTGTTCTGATAGTCGTAGAACAGATCAAGCTGAATGTCCTTATTGCCTGGACGCTCCAGCAGTAGCGCATCCAGGTAGTACGCCTCGGGCGCTATGAGATCCGGATTGCTTACACCTTCCACGTACTGCCACCGAGTGCCTTCCAGATGCAGGATGGCATCGTTGATCACTTGACGATTGGCTGGCGACGGATCGGCCCAGTACTGACGAATTGGCGCCCAAGCGTCCCCCAGGCCTTCGAGGTAGGCATTGCCGTTCTGAGAAATGATCGCGCTCACGCGCTCCGGATATGCCAGCGCCAACCGCAGCCCGGTAGGCGCGCCGTAGTCGAAGAAGTACATCGCGTAACGCTTCAGATCCAGCGCATCGACAAACTGACGGATCGTCTCTCCGATTGCGTCGAAGGTGTAGCGGTAGTTGCGCTCGGACGGCACCTCGGTGAAGCCAAAGCCGGGCAGATCCGGCGCGATCAGGCGGTACTTGTCCGCCAGTAGCGGCATCAGGTCACGGAATTGGTGGGAGGAGCTGGGAAAACCGTGCAGAAGCAACAGTACCGGTGCGTCCGGAGCACCCGCCTCACGGTAGAACACCTTGATTCCATCAGCTTCGACGGACTTATAGGCAACTTGGATGTGCTGTGAAGTGATCATGGCTGAATCCCCTTGTAACTGGTTAATGTTGGTTTTACGGGTTACTTGAGATTCATTTTGCACAGATTTTGTAACTGGTCAAATGATTTTTATGGGTTACAATCTGGCGGCTGACTCGCTGGAGAAATGTCATGACCGCCGCGCTTACAGAACTGCCAATCCCTTTGGTGCTCGCCGATCACCCGGCATTGGACTTGCTGAATACTCAGATGATGGTCGACGGACAGCGTCGCGATCTTCTCAACAGTGACGCCGACGCGACGGAGTGGCTGGATCGAATCGGTATTGAGCTACAGGGGGAAGCCGCCATAGGCGACGGGCAATTGCTTGGCCAATTGCGAGCTCTGCGTGAATGCTTTGAAGTCTTACTGGTAGCCAGGCGTGAAAAACGTGTGGCGGATCCAGCGGCGCTCAACGCGTTTCTCCTGCGCGCTGTGCCACAGCTGGTTTGGGAGGAGGCGGGCGCACCGGTATTGGATCGCTTCCGTCAGTCTGATGCCGTAAGCCAGTGCTTGGCGCGACTGGCATTTGCTGCTGCCGAGTTGCTGGCTGACGGTGATTTCAATCTCGTGCGTAAATGCGAGAGCGCTGATTGTTCGCTGATGTTCTATGACCGCACCAAGTCTCATAAACGCCGTTGGTGCAGCATGGCGCTGTGCGGAAATCGGCATAAGGTCGCCGAGTTTCGCAAGCGGCGTCAGAGCGCGGGCGACTGACACTGCATCCGGCCGACGTGCGAGACGGCGCTAATCTTGAGTCGGCGTCCGCTTCTGGCCGATTTCTGCCTGTTGTGACTGGCAGAGGTCGCCCCGGGCCGGAAATAAACAGTGAGCCAGAGGAGCTTTCTCATCCACTGATTAGCTGCTTTCCGACTGGTTACGTGTCCACCTGCCAACGGGCTCCCTCAACTCCGACCTGAGCACCAGATCAGTGTTGAATGGAGTCCTTTTTCCCAAGAGGCCGTAATGCCCATAGAGCAACTCTGTTGCCAGCTCTTCGAGGTAGCGAATGGCAGCTTCCTGGGCGTAGCAGAGATAATAGTGGCGACGCGTCATTGGTAGCCGCCCGTGATTGGCCAGGCAGATCAGCACCATATCACTGAGTATGTAGCCGCGAATGTCATAACGGCGATCAACAGCTCTCAAAATGCTTCTGTAGCAAGATGTGTAGACAGACCGCACTTCAGCTTTGGAAACAGTCTCGATCCCGCTCATCACGGATTCCTTCCATTGCCCACTAACCGTCAGCATGGTCAGTCAAATTGGGCGGTACAGAACTGCTCGCTGACTGGCAGGACCGCCGCTCAGAGGCGTAGAAAATCCTCAGTCTGCCGTACAGAGCCCAGATTTTTCTCACTTCCTAAAGAAAATGCTCATTTCCCGCGATTTCTGGAGTTTTTTTCTCAGAGTCAGCCCCCGGGCTCTTGCATCCGAGTGAGGCTAGCGGGCGGTTACCGACCCAAAGCAGCCGGTCGCGACAGACAACAACCGGCCAGGAGCTGACTGTTTGCTAGTAAATAAATCTGTCCCCTTTCCAAGCGTTTGAGCCTTCGCCAGTTCCTTGCACCGCTCGCCTGGTGGATGTACTGGGACGTATGAGCGAAGCAGGGCTAGCAATGCTGCCGAGCGTGCTCGTTGAGCAGGAGCGAGAACACCGACAGTGCATGTTGAATTCAACCTCATAAATTACGGGGCGGAGGCCGGTTCAGGATGTCAGCATTGAGGTGGCTGTGGTTCGTTTTGCTCGCGTTTTTCTCCTGCCAGCCGCTTTGAATGGAAATGCACATGTAAGCTCTTGCTGCGCTTCTGTAGCTTCAGACAGATTCGAGAAAACGCTGAACTTTGGCGTCACGTTCGTATGACGCAACCGGGTTACGACTAGTCTTCGAAGATTTCGTCATCTTCTCCTCCTTTGCTGGCCTCCCCCTTACCTGCCATCTGTCTGAGCATCTCGCCCATGTCAGTGGCAATCATTTGATGACTCATGTTCGCGTTCAAGCGGACCATTTCGTTCACGCTGAGCATGTCAATCCGACCGTTCGGCAGGTGTCGCACGTCCAGCAAGCCGTCTAAGCCATTGGGGTGCAGCTTTCCTGTTTCGATCTGCTCAACGGTGAGATAGATGCGTTCTTCGAACTCACCCCGCGTCATCGGTTGCTGCATGGTCGTCAGTCTTGGAAACATGGTTAGTGCGCCTTATTCATCGTTGCTCGGATAATTCCATTGACTCTCAGTATCCATCGCACGCGCCAGCCTGGAGGTAGCCTCAGCGCTTCACGTTGGATGGCAAGCATCGAGACCTCGTGAGGGCGGCTCGACCCAGGCGTTCGGACGGTGCTCCCATCCCTCCAGTGATATCTGACTGTTGCAGAGACGGGGGCATGCAGGAGCTCGTGGAACTGCGGGTTGGTGATAGAAGGTGTGAGACATCCGAAGTGCGCCAGTCCCGACTTCACACGACTGCAAACCGCAACTTGATCGCGTGGGACCGGTCTCGGCAGCTCAGTCGGCCTGAAGGTGCCCAGTTCTACAGGATGAGGATCCTGCTGCCCGGGCGATAGCAGGTGCGACGTAAGGTCTACCTTGACTATCTGTCGTCGGTGTTCGAGGTAGCCTTGGACGTCCAAGAACACTAAGTCGGTAGCAGAAGGGAGGAAGCGGGAAAAATCTCCTGAGGCAATGGCTTCGATTAGGCTAGCGACGAGCTGCCGTCCATCTGGCGGTTCGATGAGGGATTCTGGGTTGTGGATGCGCAGCGCAGCTTCAATCTTGACTAACTGCTCGATCGACGCAGGTCCGAAGAGCGCGATGTTGAATGCAAACCGAAGCCTTGCAGCCCAACGATCCGGAATGACATTTTCATTCGCGTTGAATCTTGCTGCTGCCAACGACTCCAGTTGCTGAACGTCGTCGAACGGGTGTTGCCCACACAACTCTCTGAGAGCCGATGCGATCCTCATCCGAGCTGCCTCGTCCAAAATCCCAAAGCTCTGCAGTATCCTCCAGGCAGTAGCCAAGCTTGAATGGACATGGTCAGCGCGGAAGGTATCTTCCGGCTGGACGATTGGGCTCTCACTTCTCAGTGTCTTGGCTCGAAGAGTCTTGACTGCGTCCGCGGCCGAAGTAACGCCTTTGGAGCTGGCGCGGTCAGCTATTCGTAGAAGCGTTGCATATCTGCTTGCGTGTGCGCATCCCTGTACTACTTCGCTAATGTCGATGAAGCGAAGGATACGCTCCCAGAGGGCTGCTGCGTTCTCATGCGAAAGAACGTCCAGGGCTGCCGCTGCAATATCAGCGCGGTTGCCGCTCTCCATAGAAAAGGCGAGGGGGACTAACTTCTCCATCCATGCGTCATCACTTCGCAGGAGCCAGAGCACCATTGCCGCGGCTGAGTCTCGTTGCTCCCAGTTCGGATGATCGAGTGCCCAAAGGAGGAGTTCCAATAGGGCGTCTGACGCCGTCGCAGACGTTGTCGCACCGAGATAGGAGAATGTGTCCGACGGCGCAGCACCCACCATCTCGCGGATATGGTCGGTCGCCACTGAAAGCAGTTGTGTCCGCTGGGTGGCGTCGAGTTTCGGGCCGATAAGCTCCATGAGCTGGTAGGCGACTGACCAACTCTGGGCGTGCTGTTCACGTAGGGCTAACGGCCCGTAGAGGCGCGCCAGTTCATCTGCCGAGCGGACGTTATCTTGGATGAGGAGGTCCGCCATCTTGGCGGGATGGCCCTTTGACCAAATAGACCAGCCGCCGTCTTGCACTGCCCTCAGGGCTGACATTGCATGCTCGACTGCCGCCGACGTGTTCCGGCGCTTCAGGCGCTTGCGTGCCTCTTCCATAGATTGCTCAGCGGCTCGCACCGAAGCACTCGTGCCAAAGGTGCCTCGCATCACCGCTAGGTCCTCCGGGCTCTCCTCTTCTGCTGGGTTTGCGGTGGCTTCCGTCTTGGACTCAGCGGCCGCTTGGGTCTTGGTTGGACTTGGGCCCATGGGTATTCCGGACCTGCGGCTCAATTTTTCGAGGTCGTCCGGTTCGAAGGCATCGCGATAGCGCTCGAACAACGCCGAGAAGCTACCACGTGTGGTGTCTGGCAACGCCTCGTTCAAGCAGCTAAGAAGCATCCACGCTCGTTGGTCGTTCATCGCTTGCACGATGCTGCTGATTCGTTTTACGGCCCATTCCAAGTCGACGGAGCTAGGTGCAATTTCCTGAATAAGCTTTGCGTAGGCCCGACCCCAGTCCCTGAGATATCGTTCGTCTCCATGCTGGTAGACCTCCAAAAGCGCCCACCGGATCCGCCAATCTGCAGCGGTGCCCATATGCTCAAGCAGACTCAGTAGGGATGCCTGCTCCTCCAGGGCTCCACCCGGGAAACGCATGCCAACGAGTGGGGCGACGCGGTCTAGGCCACCGTGCGACGCCTGTGCGCGCATCTCGTCAATGCTGCCGCAGGCCTGATGCTTGAAGTAGCGCACGGCGTCCGAGTACATGCCGCGCCGGCTCAACTCGCCTATGAAGGTTGCTTTTTCCGATCGGACATACCGCTGGAACGTCATCTCTCCGCTAGCGTGCTCTAGGTATGCAGCAATTTTCGCAAGCGCCGCAGGGGCGACCTCCGCAGTGGCGGGAAGTACCTCAAGCGTCTTAGACATGACGGCGAACTGGTCCTCTTTGTACCAACCGGGGCCCATCGAGACTGCGAGGACAGTCTGGTACGTTTGAAGGGCCTCTTCTTCCGATTTCATCCGAGCAAGTAGTGGAACTATGGACAAGAGTTCGGGAACAAGCTCATGCCTGTTCTCCACGTTGTCCCGGATGTAGTTCCTCCAACGGATCAACAAGTCGAACACCCTATCGGCGACATCTTCGGATACTTCGGTGTTGACGAGCCTCGGCACAACAGCCTGCATCACGTGTCGGAAGCCTTCGTTGTAAAGGCCGAGTTGCCCGTCGAAGGAGTCCTCAAGGATGGCAAGAAGGTCTGTAAGCGCTTCTGGCATGCAGTCGAGGTAAAGATTCGCCAAGTAGCCGTAGAGAAGCGGCACGATGTTCTCGGGGATGAAGTACGCCCCCTGCCAAGAAATTCGTGAAGCGAGGTCAAGCTGCAGACAAGGGAGCAGGTCCTCTTTCAGATATGTGCGCGCATCTGCAAGTGCCGAGTCATCGCTGGATGCACTGGCATGACGTGCCTTTGCGTCCACCCAGGCAACCGATGCGGCGAGCGTTTCAAGGTTGTCCTCCCAGTCGTAGGCCAGCAGAGCTTCTGGGGCGGGTTGGTATTCGTCTCGCCCCAGAAAGTACGCCGCTCTCAGCCGGCCGTAAGCTTCAAAAAAAACCGCGTTGTCGGCGAGGGAGCGATGTTGTGTGAACAAGGGGAGGGCGCCTGCCCCCCACTCTAACCCGCTAGCGTAGGTCTCGACCAAGCTCGGGCTTGCGCCTGTCTCGATCAACAGGTCGACAAAGTCAAACTGCTTATCCTCCGCATCTAGGGATGCGTCGAGCTTGCTGCTAATGTCCTCAAGCAGCATGCCGACCTTGTCTCTTGGAAGTCGAATCTTGTAGCTCTGCGCATGGTTGTAGGCATGGCCGAGTATTGAAAGGAGCGAAAGTACCTGGGACTTGTTGGGTACGCCAGGAGGCAGGGGAATCTGAGCGAGAGGCTTGTAGGATTGGACTACGCACAAACTCGTGCCAAGCATGTTGCCGATCAGGTTTCCGAGGATGCGCTGACCATTCTGCGGCGAAATCTTGTTCCTCGGGGCGGTCACGAGACCCACCACATACTCAAGAAAGTCTGCAGTTGGAGGTTCGGCTCCAGCCAGATCGGCTAGAACCCAGGCCTGCAGTCTTATAACAGTTGCGTTCAGAAAATCGCCTATCTTTACACCATTGCGTGTGAGGGTTGGCTGCAGGAGGCTATCGACCTTCTGAAGAACCTCAATTGCTTCTTGTGTGTGGCCAGCTTCGATGAGCAGTCTGACGATGGAGAATGCCGAGCTGTGCTCCACGATGAGGTTCCCATAGCGGAGGATGTGGCGCAGTGCTTGGTGAGTCTTCCCGAGCGCGATGAGCGCCTCTGCAGCGAGGCTTGCCGACTGCGCAAAAAGCGTGTCGTATCGAAATTTGAGTCGCTGCGAAAGAAGCAGCAAACGAATAATCTCGGTCGCAGTTGCTAGGCGAGTAGCAGCCTCAAGCGAGTCCTCAATGTCGCCAAGCAGTACGTCTGGCTCAGCTCCAAGCAAAACGGATTGGTCTACCCATTGTTGCTGACAGCCCTCTATTGCGGCCAGCTGTCTTGTCCTGTCGGCAAGAAGGCCGTGGAAAACTCTGTTGAGCTCTCCGTAATTCCCGCTATCAGGAAGCTGGCAGTAGTCGGCGAGTCGACCTTGTACCCAAACGCTCTGGGCTGACGTCTTGTGAACTACGAAGTCAGAGAACGAAGAGTGGTAGACCTCGGTGGTGTCTGGTGCCGTCAGCAGATGCCGGATGCGTGAAATGGTCGGAACGAAGGCAGCCGATTCAGGGGGTGTCAGCATGACCGGCAGGTCAGAGGTCGGGATCCCCCAACGCAGCCGTGCAATGATCCCAAGCAGATTGACAGCATCTGCATCCGTCAGAAGCTGCGCCCAAATGGTCTCGTAGTAGTCCTCGATTGCTCCGCTGAACGGCGGCAGCGATTCAAGGTCGTCCTCACTGGCACCACCATTGACGATGTCGACGAGATAGCGGAGGTACAGCGGGTGGCCCTTCGCCCTCTCACAAAGGGCGGCGACCAGCGTCGGTGATACCTTGTCCTGGTCTAGCATCGAAGTGCAGAGGCTGTACTGGATGCTGTCATCTAAGGCAGGCAGGGTCAGGCGGTGCACGGGTTGGAAAATGGGAGCGAGCTTGCCTGCGATGGCATCCAGTCCAGCTCCCACAATCACGACTCGCAGTCCTTGCGGAATGGTTGTCGGTAAGAGCCCGATGAAGCGTTGCAGAGCGTCACCACCGATGGTTGCAGCCTCATTCACGCCATCTATGAACAACACTCCAACCTTGCCGTCGTTTGCGCAGTGTTGAGCCAACGATTGGAGTGTCTGGTGCGTAGTCTGGACGAGCTGAGCATAGGTCGCTTGCGACAGCCGAGCCGGTCGGCCAGTGGCCAGTACCGACAGCAGCGATGTCAACCAATCAACGAATACCTCCGGTTGCGCCTGGAGGGCTGCTGTCGAGCCTCGACTGCGCTCGGAGAAGGCGTAGACACCCAGGACTTCGATGTCATTGGAGTCCGGCCTGAAGCTCTTGCAGTAGGTCGACTTGCCGATGCCATGGGCACCGTCCAAAAACAGGTACCCGCCACCTGTCTTAGAGAGGCTTGATTCAAATGTCTCGTCGAATGTGGGGCGCTCGGCAAATGGGGACGTGTCGTCCTCGGATGCACCTTCATTTGGGATGAGGTTGTTGTCGGAAAGGAAGCCGCGCAGAGCCGCCATGCTCACGGCTCCAAGAGAGTTGTCGACGCTCACGCGTAGCAAGCCTTGGCAGCCATCTGCAGTCATGAGCGCGGCACCGGACATGCCGCGGTAGTCCGACAGTGCTGTCTCTGCGCTTACCGACAGGTCGAGATCGATGCCATTGGCTAGCTCGCTCAATGCCTGCTGTACCGTTCCATCAAGAACTTGGCCTATCTGCAGCTTGGCAACAGGGTATCCGAAGGCGTTCCATCGTGTGCCTGGTCGAGGTGCGGAGACCGCAAGTGGCAGAGGTGCGGCGTCAGTAGATGCTGGAAGCCGTAGCACGCAAACGTCGAGGTCCGCGTCAAAGACCTCCAGTTTTGCCTTGTGCTTGACGGCAGATGGGCCGGCGCCAAAGCTGACTTCAACGTCCGTTCCTACGGTGACCGCCTCACCGAGACAATGGTAGGCCGACAAGATCTGGTCGACCGAAATGAGCCAGCCTGTGCCTGCTTCGCTAGTGCCTAAGACTTGGCAGGTTGCCTGCTTCACTTCACCTTCTGTCATTGTTCGTCTCCCTAGACATGGATCCAGCCGTCTTGAACGACTTCCACGTTGAACTTGGCGCCAGACCTTGACGCGTGTGCCCGAAGGCGAGTCGATGCAGGGGTCTCGTAGTTGACGTAAATCGTTCGCTCAAACGTCGCAGGCCTGTCGACGATTTCGGCGAGCACTTCAAAGTCTGGGTGGTTGTGCGCCGACCCATTCGACGAGACCAGGAAAACAGGAGCGTCAATGAGCGACAGGAGATCCACGCTTGTGTTGTGAATGCTGCCGTGATGGGACACCTTGATGGCGTCGAACATCTGTAGAGCATCGCCCTTGTGTATACGTTTGAGCTCTGCAGCAACGTCCTGAGCCCAAGCATCGCCGAGGAAAAGCAGTCGCTTACCTTCCGCCACGATGACGGCGGCGATGGAGCTGCCATTGGTAGGTGATACGTCAGGGACGTACAGTTCAGCGAGCCTCTTGGACCCTCCGGCCGAGATGGTCTTGACCGTCGCCGGCATTGGTTCGCGAGTGGCCGCGCATAGCATCTCGTAGGCGTCTTCCACCAGGGCATCGACCGCTGCCCCGCCTCTGTAGGAGAGCTTTCGCATCTGTGCAAGCCACCAAGAGCGCAATTCCTGCAGTCTGGTAACCGGCGGCCCGATCAACTGGATCTGAACGCCTTTTGGCAAGGCATGCGTCGGCCGCCCGCTGGTCATGCACGTGGTGCCATCACCAGAGTTCCAGAGGTAGCCTTGTTCCTTGAGAAGCTTTGCTAGCGAGCTTCCTTGCTTAGCGCTGATGGGGTTGACCACCGGCCCTGGGGGCGATGGCAGGAGAAATCCTCGCCTCTGTACCGCCTCCAAAAGCTGGCGGTCTGACAAGGTGTCGGGAGCGCCGGGCGTTGATGGTAGCGATCTGAGGCTGTTGTGCCAGACCTCTTTGACCTCAATGATGCTTCGAGCTCCTTGAGGGCCGTTCGAAGAGAAGAACTCGAGAAGTCCGCCGATGTGGTCTTTGTCAATGTGTGTGCAGATGAGCAAATCTAGCGCGTCACCGGCGCGGGCCACCTGTCGAAGGTCGTCCAGAATGTAGTCGGTGAAGGTGCTCGCGTAGCCTGCGTCTATAAGGATGTGCGTGCTTGAGGCTTGGATGAGAAAGGCATCGCCGTTTTTTGCAGCGTACATCTTCAGTTTTGGCATGGCTGTTTTGGCCTTAGTGGAAGTCGCACGCTAGACCTGACCTGCTGTGCGTTCTCAGCCGAGCTAACCATAGCGCTAGAGGATTTGCATCAACACGGCATTCGTGCGCCTGAAATTCTCGCGCAGGTCTCGAAGCTAGTGGGCCCACTTTGCGCCATCGAGGAGATTGCTGCGCATGGCGCATGGCGCATGGGGCATGGGGCATGGGGCATGGGGAAAAGGGGGCAGATTTATTTATTAGCTGATTGTCCGTATATGGACTCCCCCTCATTGCAAGCTCCCGTCACTTTGGCGCCCGTGCCGACTGCACACGTATATCCGGCCTCTGATTTCGGCATCGTCTTCTGATGCTGGGCCATGATGGGCTATTCGCGCGCGGGCTCCCAATCGCTTCTACGTGCTTCTCGCACATGGACACTTGAGGGTTTTTCTCGCGCCGGTTCGACCGGTTTGCCATCGTTCAGGTTGCTTCGCAATCGTGGGTGACGGTCACTCTGTTATGCAGTGGTTGGTTCATGGGTCAGGCCGCAGCCCGTTCCGGCTGGTAGTCAGTCCCATTGCGCAGCATCGCCCAGGCCAGGCGCGCGGTTTTGTTAGCCAGCGCGATGGCTGCCACGTTGGTGTGCGATCGTTCAGCCAAACGGACGACCCATTGGCTCAGCCGGTCATCCTTGGATGGGGCTGACATCCTGTTCACCAGGGGGACATGGGTAACGAGCAAGAGTTCGGCTTATCGATGGCTGGCACCAAACGTTGGTACGGCGTAACGATGGATCACTTCATGGAGTGGGCAGAGCGAGCGGGCATACCGAAATCTCCGATCCTCTTTAACCTGCGCCATGCAATGAGCGCAGCGCGATCCTTATGGCCTCAGGCTTTAGAAGAGAGCCCTATGCCGGGCTCTCACAAGGAAGCCCTTCATGCTCACTGGTAAGCGCTGCAGTCTGATTTCAGAATCTAAGCGTACTCGACAGCCATCTCTGGCTGCCGAGCACTGGTGACGCCTGCGGTTACTGGCTCAGGCCGCCAAGGGCGACGTACTTGATCTCTAGGTAGTCTTCTACGCCGTACTTGGAGCCTTCGCGGCCGAGGCCGGAGGTTTTCACGCCGCCAAAGGGAGCAACCTCAGTAGAGATCATGCCTTCGTTCACACCCACCATACCGAACTCGAGGCTGTCGACGACGCGGAAGATCCTGCCCACATCGCGTGCGAAGACATACGCGGCCAGGCCGAACGGGGTGTCGTTTGCCATGGAGATCGCCTCTTCCTCGGACTCGAAGCGGAACAAGGGCGCTACTGGCCCGAAGGTTTCGTCGCTGAAGATAAGCGCTTCGTTCGGGACATTAGTGAGAACGGTCGGTTCGAAGTAGCTTCCGCCTAACGTGTGTCGTTTACCGCCGGTTGCTACCTGAGCGCCTTTCTCTACCGCGTCGGCAATGTGCTCTTCGACTTTCTTGACCGCCTCATCATTGATCAGCGGTCCAAGAACTACGCCTTCGTCCATGCCGTTGCCAACCTTCAGAGCCGCGGTGGCCTCTGCGAGCTTCTGCGCGAACGTGTCGTAGATACCCGACTGAACCAGCATCCGGTTGGCAGCGACGCAGGCCTGTCCGGTGTTGCGGTACTTGGCTGCAATGGCACCCTTTACAGCCGCGTCCACATCAGCATCATCGAAGACAATGAACGGGGCGTTGCCACCCAGTTCCATGCTGGTCTTCTTGATGGTCGGTGCACATTGGGCCAGAAGCTGAGCACCTACTTCGGTCGAGCCGGTGAACGAGAGCTTGCGTACGGTCGGGTTGGAAGTCAGCTCGCCGCCGATTGCTCGAGCGGAACCGGTCACGACGTTGCAGACGCCTGCAGGCAGCCCTGCTCGCTCCGCCAGTACCGCTAGTGCCAGTGCAGATAGAGGTGTTTGGCTTGCAGGCTTGATCACGCCGGCGCAACCCACAGCCCAACCCGGGCCGGCTTTTCGGGTGATCATTGCAGAGGGGAAGTTCCAAGGAGTGATAGCTGCGAACACTCCGATCGGCGCCTTCTGCACGAGGATCTGACGGCCTTCCACGTTATGCGGAATGATGTCGCCGTAAACGCGCTTTGCCTCCTCAGCGAACCACTCGATGAAGCCTGCGGCGTAGATGATCTCGCCGCGCGACTCAACTAAGGGCTTGCCCTGTTCGGCAGTCATGATCTTCGCCAGATCATCGATGTTTTCCAGCATCAGATCGAAAAGCTTGCGCAGAACTTTGGAACGCTCCTTAGGCAGCGTTTTGCGCCAGCCTTTCATTGCGCGCTCTGCGGCAGCTACCGCACGCTGCGTTTCGCGCATACCACCATTGGGAACACGAGCCACCAGTTCTCCGGTAGCGGGGTTGCGGACCTCGATGGTCTGACCATTGTCGGCTTGAACCCATTGGCCATCAATCAGCATGGCCTCACGGAGCAGATCCGGGTCTTTCAACTGCAGGGTATTTGTACTGGACATGGCTGGCCTCAAACAGGATTACGGCCGACGAAGAAGGCTTCGTCTGCGTCGCGGGTGGGGTTGAGGCCCGCGGCCTCGAGACCTTTGCGGAGAACCGCCATGTCTTTCTGGAATACACGCTGAGTCGGGTGAGGCATCGGGCCGCCGTTGTAGCCCTGGAGCCAACCCTGGTACTTCCACATCATGCGGTTCAACAGGCCGTTCGCTGCCATCGGGAGGCTACCGAAAGCTTTACGAGCAGGGTCCATCTTGTACCAAAGCTGGGTGGCTTCATCGTAGTTGCCAGCGCGGATCAGCTTGTGGATTTGGGGCAGGAGCGGGCCGTAGTAGGCGGAGTAGTTGGTCCCGCAGAACGGAATGTCCATGACCTGGGCCAGGGGCACGTACTCATATTCCAGAGGGGAAGAAATAACGACTTCCTCATGGAACTCACGATGCACCTCAATTGCGGACATGATGTAGGGCAGTCCGCCCTCTGCCTTAATAGCTACAACGTTCGGAATCTCGTCGACCATGCGACGCAAGACCGAGACTGGGATGTCGGCTGGATGGAGGCGGCTGAAGCCCCAAGCCGGCAGCGGGAAGATGATCACGCCAAGATTGGTCGCGTCACAGACTGCCTTGGTGTACTGGAAGACCTCCTCGTAATCCTTCGGGTAGAAGTAGGGCGGATAACCCAGGAGCACGAGGTCAGCACCGGCCGCTTCGGCACGCTTTACAGCTTCGATGTTGTCTTCGAGGGTGTTGAATACCGCTTGGTGAACAATGACCATGCGGCCTGCAGCTTGATCGGCCATGATCTGGCAGAACTCGAAGTACTGGTCTTGAGTAATCGCAACCTCAGAGCAGGACAGGGTACCCACGAAGCCGTGCTGGAGCGCAAGTTCGACGTCATGGCGCACAGCCTTTTCATTGATGCGCTTGAAGTCGGAGGTCATGGTCGGAATGGTGACGTTGGCCACGCCGAGTAGGTGTTCACGTGCCCACTCACGGGCGTCCTTTTTGTTGTAATTGGCCATGTTCAGTTTCCTCTGTGGATTGTTCTATCTGGACAAAAAGCTCGTTTAGCTTTTGGTTTCGAATTCGATGGGGAGCGGGGTCGCAAGGCCAGCTTCGATTGCCTTGGTGAGGATCAGCTCAGCGACGACTATGTCTTGCAGGCCGCCGCCGACGGACTTGAACATCGGGGCGCGAGCTTTCACCAGGGCATCTGCGCAGGCGCCGCTCATGAGATCGGCCAGGCTGAATGCCTTGTTGTGGAATTCAATACCCGCTGCCTTGGCAGCCAGCATGTCGCCAGTCTCCTCGAGTACTTCTTCCAGCGTGTCGCAGATGATGATGTCGCTGCGCTCAACAACCGAGACGTCAATTTCGCGCTGCTCAGGAATGGTTGAGCCAATCGAGACAACAGTTGCACCGGGCTTCAGCCATTCGGCAAAGAGAATCGGCTCCTCACCACGAGAGCGTGCAGCGGTCAGCACGATGTCTGCGCCTTCCACTGCCTCTTTGGCAGATGCGACACCTCTGGCGGGAACGCCGGTATCCGCAGTCACCGCTTCGGCGAAGGCCGCGCGACGATCAGGTGTCGGGCTGAACACGTTGACTTCGGTGAGCTCGCGAACACTTGCGAACGCGCGGGTGTGCATCGCTGCTTCCAGGCCGCTACCAAGTACTGCCAGGCGCGCAGGGTTCTTGGGGGCCAGCCGATCCAATGCTGCGGCCGATGTGGAGGCGGTGCGGTAGCCCGTCACCAGGTTACCGTCGACGAAGGCAGCAATCCGGTTGGTGGTCCGATCAAACAGGACAATGACGTATTCGATACCAGGAGGCGCGTCGCCACCCATGTTCGAACCCATCAGTTTGGCGCCGTAGTAACGGCTGCCAGGCGGAATTGCGGGCAAGTTGCGCAGCCAGGTTTTTTCAAGCACCGCTACCGTGCGAGGCGGAGTCGCCTTTGCGGGGATGGAGTGGGCGTACGCCTTTTGGAGAGCGGCAATTGCATCTTTCCAGCGAAAGACAGCCCGTGCAGTGTCACTGGAGATGAAGACGGGGTTCTGGAGATTGGCAGTCATATGGTTGATTCCAAAAAGCAGCGGTTATGGGTTGAGCGCGAGTAGGGCGCCCTGTTTCAGCGTCAGTGCTTTACAGGACGCCTCCGACAAACCAGCTCCCTAAGTCTGCAGCCAGACAGCTTGCCTTGTGTGGCTGTAGATGGCTCCAAGTCGGGTGATCTTCTCGACGTACATGACAGCTCAGCGAGCTCCATGCTTGTGGTTCAAAACAGGTGCTAGCGATGCCATAAACGACACGGAGCGTATCTAAAATATTTCTTTCAAGCAAGGCTCATTCAGCCAATCCATTGGTACTTATCAGTGAGGTGTCTGGTGGTGGTTGCACTTGTGAAACGATACGTATAGTTTGGTATCGGCAAAACAAGACACCCATCGGGAGAAAGACATGAAGCTAGGTCGGTTTGTGGTTGAAGGGCTGGACGGTCCGGTACAGCGTATTTGCATGGTTCTGCCGGAGCAGAATCGGGTTATCGACCTGCGTGCTGCTGAAGCTCTGCGTCTTCAAGCACGAGGCGCGACTCGCGAAGCAGCGCTTCGTTATGCATCCACTGTTTTCCCTGAGAGCATGTCCGCTGCGATCGCCCTGGGGCAGCAGTTCTTGGACACTGCTGTTGAGGCTGCTGAGAAGTTCGGTGCTGACGCGTCGCTAGCTATGGATGGCGTTAAGTGGGGCGCAGCCTGCGATCCCTCGGTTGTGCGCGATGGCCTTACCTTCACCAAGCACATACGCCAGTTCCACGAGCGGATGAATGTCACTCCGCAACCTGCTCTGCTCGAGATTCCCGGCTACTTCAAGGGTTCGCCTTGGACTGTGATTGGCCATGAGGCCGAAGTGCCATGGCCTGCTCGCGGGCAACGTATCGATTACGAGCTGGAGCTCGGTTGGGTTGTCGGCAATCGCGCCAACAACATCACTCCGGACCAGGCTCTCTCGCATCTCTTCGGTGTAACCATCTTCAACGACTTCAGCGCACGCGATCTGCAGGCCAACGAGTTCGCAATCGGCATGGGCCCAACCAAGAGCAAGGACTTCGCTTACGGTATCGGCCCGTGGATCACCACAATCGATGAATTCGCCGACCTGAATGCCATTAAGATGTCCGTTCGCGTAAATGGCGAGACTTGGGGTGAAGGCGATTCGTCAGAGATGCTGTGGACTGTTGAGGAACTGATCGCTTACGTCTCGATCGGCGATCACATTCAGCCTGGCGATGTCATCGGTTCTGGGACCATGGGCAATGGGTCCGCACTCGAAATTGGTCGTAGCCTGAACCCGGGCGACGTCGTCGAACTGGATGTGGCAGGTGTCGGGGTGCTTCGCAACCGCATTGGGCAGCGTCCGGAAGAGTCGTGGTGGCCTGAGCGTCGTAAGCCGTTCATGTGAGCACTTGGCCGGCTGTGATTAAATTCTGCCTTTGTACCCTTTGAACTGAAGATTTGAAGGGCTACACGATCAGTTCTGACTGGCTTTGTCTGCGGCTGACTGATGGGGCGGAAGCCGGTACCTGGCTGTAGATCAGTCTGCGGCAAAGTACCGGCACCAGTCGGCATGAAGCGCACAAGTGACTAGCTCCGAACGGCCCAGTGCCATGTCCGGATGACTACACCTGCTTTAGCAGTTACCACCCGCCACAGAAGCGGAGAGGAGACAAGAAATGAATGCAATTAAACGCGTCCTGATCGTGGGCAGCGGAATCGGTGGCGCTACAGCAGCTTTTGCGCTTCGTAAGGTAGGTGTCGATGTTCACTGTATCGACATCAAGCCCGAGACCCCGGTTGCCGGCTCAGGGATTTGTATGCTTCACAATGCCATGCGGGCCCTGACCGGTCTCGGCCTCGCAGAGCCCTGCCTAGATAACGGATATCGATTCGACAAATTTCGCCAGTTCAACTCTGCAGGGGAGCTTCTGGTCACCAATCCTGCTCCTCCAAGCTGCGGGATTCGTCGGCCGGAGCTGGCTCGCATTCTGGAGTCTGCGGCTGAAGGGGCGGGCGCAATCCTAGACCGAGGACTTACTGTTGAGAGCCTGGTAAATCGTGAGGAGGGCGTCGACGTTCGCTTCTCTGACGGCCGAGAGGCAACCTACGATTTGGTTATCGCAGCTGATGGGGTCTACTCAAAGCTTCGCGAACAGGTGTTTGGTACCGATTGCAGCCCCCGGTTTGCTGGCCAAAGCGTATGGCGCTTTAACGCGCCTCGTCCTGCCGAGATTGATGCCTTCTGTCTTTATCGGACACCTACTGGACACACGGTGGGGTCGTTCCCGACTTCCCAGGATAGCTGCTACATTTTCTATCTTGAGAACAGCAAAGAGCCCCTTCGGATTCCGGAAGGTGAGGCTCATTTCATGATTCGTGAGCGTCTGGAAGAATATACCGCCCCCGCAATTCGCGAATCCCTTGAGTTGGTCACTGATGCCAAGCAGGTCATTTTCCGTCCTCTGGATATCACATTGGTACCGGCACCATGGCACCGCCAGCGCGTTGTTTTACTCGGTGATGCTGCACACGCGCCCACACCCCACATGACGTCCGGTGGCGGTATGGCGATCGAAGATGCTGTAGTCCTTGCTGAATGCATCGCCGCAACCTCCACAGCAAAAGCTGCTCTTGAGTTGTACTCAAATCGTCGGTACGAACGGTGCAAGACGATTTGCGATGCATCGCTTCAGCTATGCAGGTTTGAGCAGGAAGGTGCGCTTGCTAACCGAGATAAGTCTGCAGCTCTGCTTCTTCAGACTTACCACTATCTCGGTAACCCTATCTAAAACTTGGCTATTCAGGAATAGACCCTTGATTCACTTCTAATGGTGAATCAAGGGTGGCTGCAGGGTCGAGGAATTACCTAAGTCGATGATTTCCAATTTCTTTGGGGATTGTCTGCTGTTGCACGTCCTAAAATAACAAATAGAGGAACTGCTATGAATCTTGCCTTGAAAGAATCTGTTGTGGCTGGTCTTATTGGTGGAGTGATCTCCGCAGTCGTGGCCTTTTTGGTTGCTTATTATCTTGCCCCGTTTCCGCTAAATCCGATTGATAACTCTATTGGTCATGGCATGAGTGGTTTTTTTAGTGGGCTGGCCAGTGGATTTATCGGTGTATTTCTTGTGATCAAGAAACTGGCTTCTTGATTCCTAAGCTGAGAGGTCAGATGTTCTTCTGTGGGTCGAGTGCTCCTTCTCGTTGAAGATGGCCTTTAATGCTTTTTTTGTAGTCCCTTGCTTTACTTGTGCGCCTGTACGGTATTCGTCAGGCGTTTTTTTTGCCTGCTACCTTTGGCTTTCCAGGGGGAGATATGTTACGAAGCATGAAGTTGGCGCCCCGCTCGGCTTTTAGTTTTGGAGTCATAGCGGTAATAGTATTTCTCTTGGGTGTGTTCTCTATTCAGAAAATGGAAAGCATGACCAGGCAGTCTGAAATCATCAATCAGAAGTGGCTGCCAAATATAGTTAACCTAAGCAATCTTGTTAAGGCGCAGTTAAGGAATCATGTTTTCTTGGCTCAGCTGGCGTCGCTGAGTGATCCTTCTGCTCGAGAAGGTGGGCTTCGTCAGTTGAAAGCTCTTGTGGCCGAAGCTAGGTCTTTGAAGGAGCATGTTGACGTAGGTCTAACAAGCTTGGAGGAGAGAGCTGTTTTCGATCAGTTCGACAAGGCAGATAAAATATATACTGCAGAACAGGAGAGAATCGTCGGTGTAATTACGTCCGGTGACTTGGATTCCGCCTCTTCAATGCTCCGAGGTAAAATAATCGATTATGGGACTCGGCTTGGTATGGCAACCGAGGAACTCATGAAGCTCAACATGGAGGGTTATGAAAAAGCTACAGCGGGCCTCCTTGAAGCGCGTGACAGCGCCCGTCGAGGAATCATAGCGGCCGTACTGCTTGCGCTACTGATGACTGTGGGGTTAGCAATTTTCTATACGCGAAGCGTTGTGCATCCACTC
Organism: Pseudomonas sp. LABIM340; assembly: GCF_040017195.2. Classification (NCBI taxonomy): domain Bacteria; kingdom Pseudomonadati; phylum Pseudomonadota; class Gammaproteobacteria; order Pseudomonadales; family Pseudomonadaceae; genus Pseudomonas; species Pseudomonas sp. LABIM340. The sequence goes on from NZ_CM200227.1 coordinate 1,604,331, forward strand.
GGCCGAGCTGTGCAGGTGGTCGAGATGGTTGCCCGCGGTAGGCTCGATGCGAAGATCGACACAGCCGGTCGAGACGAACCCGCCCAGGTGCTTAGTTCGCTAAAGCTTATGCAGGACGGTTTAAGAGAAGTGATCGAGGCGATCACTAAATCATCTACACGAATCGCAGCTTCCGCTCGTGAGCTAAAAACAGTGACCGCTTCTTCGTCGCGTGCAATGAAAATGCAGGATGAGGAGGTTTTGTCTGCGGTTTCTATTGTCAACGTCGCGACGCTCGCGGTGGTGGAAGTTGCAAAGAACGCCGCCAGGACTGCAGAGGCCTCACAGATATCTGATCAAAGTGTTAAGTCGGGCTGTGAGCAGGTTGCACGAATGGTCAATTCGATCTCAGGGCTTTCTGAGGAAGTTTCGCTAACAAATGCTCAAATTGGCGAACTTGCAATGAGCGTTGCAAATGTCACGAGAATCATCGAGGTGATTCGCTCAATTGCTGAGCAAACTAACCTTCTTGCGTTGAATGCTGCCATTGAGGCTGCCCGAGCTGGTGACGCGGGCCGCGGATTCGCAGTTGTCGCAGAGGAGGTTCGGGCGCTGGCCCATAGGACTAAGAACTCGACGCATGAAATTGAAGTGCTCATTGGTGGGATTCAAGATGTAACTGAGCGGGCTGTCTCGTCTATGCAGCGGAGTTCAGCGAGTGCTGAGACAACTTTAAATTTGGCTGGGTCGGCAGATCAGGCGTTGAGAGATATACGAGCCTCAATCGAGACGATCACTGAGCGGAGTAAGGTAATTGCCGGAGCAGCGGATCGGCAGGAAGGGATGATGGAAAGCGTCAATCAGAGCTTGCTGAAGATTCAGGGGTTATTCAAAGAGGCATCTGAGGGAGTTGATCAAACAGACCAAGCAAGTGGCGACCTCTCCGAGCTTGCAAGCCTGCTGCAGGAATTAGTATCGAAGTTTGAGGCGTAGTATGTAACTAGTTGGTGGGTTTTTTCTTAAAAAGCTCTTCAATCTCGCATGTACGCTTGTAGCGTATGTGACGTTTTAGTTTGGGCTCAGGGATTTACTATCTTGGAGTTTAAATGAATATTGTCAGTGCGTTGATGTTTGTTTTGCTCTCTCTGTTTTCTGCTGGTTCAATAGCGGCTGAATTTCCTGCTGAGTACTCTCAAGGGAAACGGGATCTGGTCATGAATGGGGTTGCTAAGCGCTTATCTCGTGACAACAAACTTCAATATAACGTTGCGCTCTATTTGGTTGCTAAGTCTGGGGACGCCCAAGCGATACTAACAGGTAATGCTCCTGGGGCTATTTCAATAAGATTTGAAGATAAGCTCTCCCCTCGAAAAGCAAAGTCGCTTCTCTTAGAAGATCTTTTTGTCAATCTTGATGACGCTGCATTACAAAGACTAGCGCCGGTTTTAGATAAACTAATGACTCTTGGTCCGTCTAACGGATTTGTGAGTGGGGATAACGCTGTGTTCTCGTATTCCCCAGGTGAGGGTACTGAGGTTTTCCTTAATGGGCACTCAGCAGGTGTGATCCCTAGTAATGAATTTTTCTTTTGCTTCCTTAGCCAGTGGCTCGGGCCACACCCCATAAATAGAGTTGAAAAGATGGGGCTGCTCGGAATAAAAGCGGACGGCTCGGGAACATAAATTGGACGCAATCAGCTGTGAGCGCTTTTGGCGAGGCGATAAAGGATCAGAGCCCTGCTTTACGTGCCCCAGAGTTGGGCACGAGTGTGAAGCGCTTTCGGATTTTAGGATCTTGCTACTCGCACAGCGTGTGTGAAGCCAGAAACAACCTCATGGATGTAGGTTGGATTTGCTGCGTGTGACCCATGGGCAACACATAGTCATGCAATGGAGTGCATGCCGCCACAGACTGCTATACGTGGTCGTGGTGATCATCTCAGAGCTTGGGCATGCCTCACTAGCCAAAAGCTAGTGAGGCATTGTCTTCTGCGAGAAGATTGAAGCCAAAAGCGCGCACAACAAAGTGCTCTGGTCTTGAGCCACGGAGCAGGGGAGTGGCGAAGCGGCCCTGGCTTTAGTGGGAGGTAGTATCGGACCTATGCGGGCCGAAAAAAAGCAAGCATGGAATGCGGTCATCCTAAGCCTGAGGCCTGGTAGCGCGCAGTTTCAGCTCAGCATCGAACGGCTGAAGACTTGTCTTCTCTTCACCCCTTTCTTGTGGATGATTGAGCCATCTCCCCAAACGTATCTGCTACCGCCCTGGACCTGATACGTAAACGTAAGACCCCTCGCTGTCTCATAGCGATCTAGGGTATCCAGAGGCTCCATGAGCCATCTGCCGGACTGATTCATGTGATTGGGAGTGACAAGTAAAACCATTCCTACTCGAATCTGTTCCCCTTGTTCGGCAAGCAGTGTCTCAAGGAGATCCTCGTCGGTCAGCATCAGCATTGGCCGTCTCGTAAACCCATCCTTGTCCGACTCATCCACTTCCTCTGTCGCAACGTAAAACCATGGGCGATGGATGCTGTGCTCTACAAATCGCCAGCAAGGCGCATCACCGAACAGTCCAAAGTTCTCGATTTCAGCCTTGAGGGGGGTAAGGAACATAAAAAAACTCCAAATATACTATATATAGTATAGAGCAATTCGGTCCTAAGCGGCTTCATCGTTCCTTTTGCGAGCGTCAAAAATGCAATCGGAACTGAAGCAAGCTCTAGGGGCGGCTATTCGAGCCTACAGGCTCAATCGAGACATTCCCCAAGAAAGCCTTGGTCCCAGCCAGCCGTACATCAGCAACCTGGAGAGCGGTAGGTGGAGTGCAACTCTGGACAAAGTTGATCGCATGGCCGCCGCACTCGGAGTCCATCCAGTTAGCATCATCCTCGCGGGATATCTCGCCCTTGAAGAGAGCTCTGACACCGACGCCGTTCTGGCCCGAATACGGGAGGAGCTGCGGGAGATCGGACGTTAAGGGGCTTTTTGTCCACATCTGCCATTTTCTGTGGACAGCCTGATGGACGGTTAAGTACCTGTAATATTGGATTTTTCTCGTGTCCATACTCTCTATTACTTAGGGGTACCTACCGCTACAAGATCGAGCTGCTGAGCCCGCAGCGCAAGGACTGATCCTTCGGCTGTCGTCGAAGCGTCCTTCGAGAAACCCCGCCCACCCGGCGGGGTTTTTCTTTTCCAGCTGTCATCAGAAAGTCACCGCAGCGGTCATACTCAAGGGGCATCGACGTCGGACGCGTCGATTGCGGAAGCAGTTTCCGCCATTCGCTTGTCACAGTCAGAAGGAGCGCGCTGCGGGCCGGAGAATCCCCGCCGCGACGCCCCCGGCAATGACGGCCGAATGGACGGCCGCATCGATTTATCGGAAAGCCGCGCGCTCAGGCGCCCGGCTTCCATCGTCAAGGAATACAGCATGTCCCCAAGACCGGTAAACAATGCCTCGGTCAGCCCCAAGGGCAGCCTCGAAACCCTCTCCCAACGTGAAGTCCACCAGCTCAGCGAAGCGGGCTCGGGCAGTACCTACAAGCTCTTCCGCCAGTGTGCCCTGGCCATCCTCAACACCGGCACGCAGATCGACAACGCCAAGCACATCCTCGACGCCTACCGCGACTTCGAACTGGAAATCCACCAGCAGGACCGCGGCGTGCGCCTGGAGCTGTTCAACGCGCCGGCCGACGCCTTCGTCGACGGCGAGATGATCGCCAGCACCCGCGAGATGCTCTTCAGCGCCCTGCGCGACATCGTCTACACGCAGAACGCGCTGAACAGCCGGCGCTTCGGCCTGGACAGCTCGGCCGGCATCACTGACTACGTCTTCCACCTGCTGCGCAATGCCCGTGCCCTGCACGCCGGCGTGGAGCCGAAGATCGTCGTGTGCTGGGGTGGTCACTCCATCAGCACCAACGAGTACAAGTACACCAAGAAGGTCGGCCACGAGCTGGGCCTGCGCAGCCTCGACGTCTGCACTGGCTGCGGCCCGGGCGTGATGAAGGGCCCGATGAAGGGCGCCACCATCGGTCACGCCAAGCAGCGCATCACCGATGGCCGCTACCTGGGCCTGACCGAGCCGGGAATCATCGCTGCCGAGGCGCCGAACCCGATCGTCAACGAACTGGTGATCCTGCCGGACATCGAAAAGCGCCTCGAAGCCTTCGTCCGTGTCGGCCACGGCATCATCGTGTTCCCCGGCGGCGTCGGCACGGCGGAGGAGTTCCTCTACCTGCTGGGCATCCTCATGCACCCGGAAAACCAGGACATGCCGTTCCCCCTGGTGCTCACCGGCCCGCGCAGCGCGGCGGCCTACATCGAACAGCTGCATGCCTTCGTTGGTGCAACGCTGGGCGAGGCGGCGCAGAAGCGCTACCGCATCATCATCGACGACCCGGCGGAAGTGGCGCGGGAAATGAGCACCGGCCTGAAGCGGGTCAAGCAGTTCCGCCGCGAACGCAATGACGCCTACCACTTCAACTGGCTGCTGAAGATCGACGAGGGCTTCCAGCGCCCGTTCGAGCCGAGCCACGAGAACATGGCCAGCCTGGACCTGGGCCGCGACGTGCCGCCCCACGAACTGGCGGCGAACCTGCGCCGGGCGTTTTCCGGCATCGTCGCCGGCAACGTGAAGGACCGCGGCATCCGCATGATCGAGGAGTTCGGCCCGTACGAGATCCATGGTGACGCGGCCATCATGGAGCCGCTGGATGCACTGCTGCAGGCCTTCGTCGAGCAGCACCGCATGAAGCTGCCGGGCGGCGCGGCGTATGAGCCTTGCTACCGCGTAGTGCAGCGCGCCGGCGTCGCGGTGTGAGCCTGTAGGAGCGGGCCATGCCCGCGATCGCGCGCATGGCGCGCTCCCACAAGGAGCAGGAAACAAAAAGCCCCGCCAGAGTGCGGGGCTTTTTCATGCGGGTACTTCGCTTAGGAGACGGCTTACAGATCGAAATCGTAGTCGGACAGTTGGCGCTGCAGGCGACGCTCTTCCAGGTAGTTGTCGATGATGCGGCGCTTGGTCAGGTTGGTCTTGGCGACCTCTGCCGAGGATTCGGCGCCGTCATCGCTGTCGTCTGTGCTGACATCGTCCTCGAGTTCGAGGTCTTCTTTGTCGTTTGCCATTCGGTGCACTCCACAACACGGGGTGTGTTGGCGCCCCTTATATCGACAAAGGCGTAAGCGGTAAAAAAGATTTTTTCAATCAGCCTGAAGGAATTTTCCCATAACGCTCAATCGTCCGACGTCTTGTGTTTGAACTCGCACAGGTCCTCGATCCGGCAGCTGCCGCACTGTGGCTTGCGCGCCTTGCAGACGTAGCGCCCATGCAGGATCAGCCAGTGGTGCGCATCCAGCAGGTATTCCTTGGGCACGAACTTGAGCAACTTGCGCTCCACTTCCAGTACGTTGCGCCCCGGCGCGATGTTGGTGCGGTTGGAGACGCGGAAGATATGGGTGTCCACCGCCATCGCCGGCTGTCGGAAAGCCGTGTTGAGGACCACGTTGGCCGTCTTGCGGCCCACGCCCGGCAGGGCCTCGAGGTCTTCGCGGTTCTCCGGCACCTGGCCGCCGTGCTTCTCGATGAGGATGCGGCAGGTCTCGATGGTGTTCTTCGCCTTGCTGTTGTACAGGCCGATGGTCTTGATGTACTCCGACAGGCCTTCCACGCCCAGGGCGTAGATCGCCTCCGGGGTATTGGCCACCGGATAGAGCTTGGCGGTGGCCTTGTTCACCCCGACGTCGGTGGCCTGGGCGGAGAGCAGCACCGCGATCAGCAGCTCGAAGGGCGTGCTGTAGGCCAGCTCGGTTTCGGGGTTGGGATTGTCTTCTTTGAGTCGGCGGAAAATCTCCGCGCGCTTGGCGGCATTCATTCGATCACTCCGGTCACGCGGACGCGTTGGCGCTCGGTCGCGGGTGCGTCGCCCGCTGGCGCCTTGGCGCGTTCCGCCAGGCTTTCATCGATACGGTTTTTCAGTGCAATCAGCAGGCCCAGCACCAGGAAGGCGCCGGGCGGCAACACCGCCAGCAGCAGGCCCTGATAGCCGGGAATGTGCAGCTTCCAGCTGGCGGCGGCGTGGCCGAACAGCAGGTCCATGCCGGCCAGCAGCGTGCCATGGCCGAGCAGTTCGCGCAGGGTGCCGATGGCCAACAGGACCAGGGCGAAGCCCAGCCCCATCATCAGCCCGTCGAAGGCCGAGCGCGCCACGTTGTTGTTCGCGGCGAAGGATTGCGCGCGGCCGAGGATCACGCAGTTGGTGGTGATCAACGGCACGAAGATGCCCAGCACTTCGTACAGCTCGTACCGCCACGCCTGCATCAGCAGTTCGACGCAGGTGGTGAGGGTGGCGATGACCAGCAGGAAGGCCGGTAGGCGCACGGCCTCGCTCAGCGTGCCACGGATCAGCGAGACGGCGACGTTGGAACAGACCAGCACGAAGATCGTCGCCAGCCCCAGGCCGAGGGCGTTGACCATGGAGCTGCTGGTGCCCAGCAACGGGCACAGGCCGAGCAACTGCACCAGGCCGGGGTTGTTCTTCCACAGGCCCTGCAGGGCGATTTCGCGGTAGCCGGGATTACTCATGCTTGTCTCCCGAGGTCGCAGGGGCCAGCAGCTCGGACTTGTGCGCGTCAAAGTACTGCAGCGCCAGGTGCGTGGCCTTGACCACCGCGCGAGGGGTGACGGTGGCGCCGGCGAACTGGTCGAACTGGCCGCCATCCTTCTTCACCTTCCAGCCAGCCTCGGCCGGGTCGCTCAGGGAGCGGCCGTCGAAGCCATGCAGCCAGTCGCTCTTGCCCAGTTCGATACGGTCGCCCTGGCCGGGTGTCTCGTGGTGCGCCACGACCCGCACGCCGAGCAGTCGGCCTTGCGCGGTCACGGCCACCAGCAGCTGGATCGAGCCGCCATAGCCATCCCGCGCCACGGGCTGCAGCACGACCGCCGTGGTCTGCCCCCGGAGCCGGGCGAGGTAGGCGGGCGCCGGCTCGTCGCGGCCCAGCAGCTTGGGATCGAAGGCGCTGACTTCGGTCTCCAGCGGATGGTTGTCGTAGCTCCCCGCGGGCAGCAGCTCCAGCAGCGTGCGACCACGCGCCTCGCGCTGGGCGGTGTCGATGCGCTGGGCGGTGAACTGGTGGACGGTCGCCACCACGCCGGCGGCAACCACCGCGAGCAGGCCCAGTGCGAGGGCATTCTTCAGCAGGGCGCGGTTCATCAGTCCCCCGCCTTGAAGCCGCGCTCGGGCTTCTTGTGCCCGTAGGTGCGCGGACGAGTGAAGTAGTCGAGGGTCGGCGCGGCGAGGTTCATCAGCAGCACGGCGAAGGCCAGACCGTCGGGGTAGCCGCCCCAGGCGCGGATCACATAGGTGAGCACGCCGACACCGATGCCGAACAGCAGCCGGCCGCGGTTGCTGGTGGCGCCGGAGACCGGGTCGGTGACGATGAAGAAGGCGCCGAGCATGGTCGCGCCGCTGAACAGGTGCAGCAGCGGCGAGCCGTGGGAGTCGGAGCCGGTGCCGTTCCAGAACAGCAGGCTCATGACGAACAGGCCGCCGAGCATGCCCACCGGCGCGTGCCAGGTGAACAACTTGCGCCAGAGCAGGAACAGCCCGCCAGCGAGGAAGGCCAGGTTGACCAGTTCCACGCCGCGCCCGCCGACACTGCCGAAAGCGGGGGACTGCGCGAGCAGTTCCTCCATGGTCAGGCTGTGGTTGTTGCGCACCACGTCCAGCGCCGTGGCGCCGACCCAGGCGTCCGGCCCCTGGCTTGCGAAGCCGAAGATCTGCCGCAGGCCCTCGCCAAAGCCGAGCGCGGTGTCCGGCGCCGGCCACTGGCTCATCTGCTGCGGAAACGACACTAGCACCACCGCGTAGCCGACCATCGCCGGGTTGAAGGGGTTCTGCCCGAGGCCGCCATACAGGTGCTTGCCGAAGATCAGCGCGAACACCGTGGCGACCGCGCTCAGCCACCAGGGCGAGTAGGGCGGCAGGGCGAGGGCGAGCAGTACGGCGGTGACCAGAGCGCTGCCGTCCTTGAGGAAGAAGGTCACCGGGCGGTCGCGCAGCTTGAGCATGAGCGCCTCGGTGGAGAGGGCGAGCAGGCTGCACCAGAGCAGGTTGAACAGGGTACCGACGCCGTACAGACCGATCAGCACCAGCGCACCCGGCGCGCAGGCGGCCAGCAGGGTCAGCATGACGCGCTGCGTGCGGTTCGCGCCTGTGGCGTGGGGCGAGCTGATGCGTGGCAGCTTCATCAAGGCGCCTCACCGCTGGAATCGGTGACGGCGCGCTCCGCCGCTTGCAGGCGCTCACGGGCAGTGGCCAGTACCGGGTCGCCAGCACCTTCGCGTTCGAGCTTCTTCAGGTCGGCGCGGGCGTAGGCCAGTTCGGTCTTGGCGGCGCGCAGGGCATCGGTAATCGGGCGCTTGTCGGTACGCACCAGGTCCGGCGGCGCTTTGCCGCTGGCGTCTTCGGCGGCGTGCAGGGCGGCTTCCGCGGCGGCGAGGGTCTGGCGGATCGCGTCCAATTCCTCGGCGGAGGCGCCTTCGCGTTCGGCGGCGCGCAGGGCATCGCGCTGGGCGATATAGACCAGCTTGGCCTGGCGCAGGGCGAGCACGCCGTCGACGGGCTGCTCGGTTTTCGGTTCGGTCGGCATGGCGGTCCCCTGCAGTTCGTTGAGTTGGCGCTCGATGCGTTCGACGTCCGCGCGCAAGGAGGCGAGGGTGGTGCGCTGCTCGTCGCTGGGTAATTCACCAAAGGCCTTCTCGGACTTCTTCAGCTGGGCGCGGGCCATGGCGGCGTCGATCTTCGCTTTTTTCAGCGCCGCTTCGTCGGTGACGGTGGCGGCAGCGGGCGTCGGCTCCGCGCTGGCGCTTTGCGCTTCGGCAGCCGCCAGTGCTGCTTTCGCCTCGGCGGCAGCGACGCGCAGTTCGGCGACCTGAGTGCGTAACTGTTCGGTGTCGTGGCTGGCCAGTTGTTTCTCGGCTTTCTTCAGCGCGACCTGAGCCATGCTGGCGTCGATCTTCAGACGCTTGAGCTGGTCGGGCGCATTGCCCACGGACTTCTCGGCCTTCACCCGCTCGATCACCGATTGCGCGGCCGGCGCGGCAGGTATTTCGACCTCGGGTTGGTCCTCCTGCACACGTGCCGCACGCTCCTGGCGGGCCACGCGGTCGGCGGTGCGTTGTTCTTCCTCGCGGCGCAGCCGCTCCTGGCGCTGCTCGAAGCGCAGGCGCGACTGCTCGGCCTTCAGCTGGCGCAGTTCCAGTTCGCGGATCTCGCCCTTGGCGGCGCGGTAGTACTGCACCAGCGGAATGCTCGACGGGCAGACGTAGGCACAGGCACCGCACTCGATGCAGTCGAACAGGTTGTGCGCCATGAGCTGCTGATGGTCTTCGGCGAAGAAGTACAGCTGCTGCGGCAGCAGGCTGGCGGGGCAGACCTGCGCGCAGTCGCCACAGCGGATGCAGGGCAGCGCCTGTGCCGGTGCCGGCAGCTCTTCGCGCGTGGCGGCCAGCAGGCAGTTGGCGGTCTTGATCAGTGGCACGTCCAGCGACAGCAAGCTGTCGCCCATCAGCGGGCCGCCGAGCAGCAGGCGGTCCAGCTTGGCGTGGTCGAGGCCGGCGAACGCCAGCAGATCGCCCACGGGTGTGCCGAGCAGCGCTTCGACGTTGCACGGGCGCGCCAGCGCGGCGCCGGAGAGGGTGGTGATGCGCGAGACCAGCGGCCGCCCGCGCAGCACGGCGTCGGCCACGACAACGGCGGTGCCGACGTTCACGCAGAGCATGCCGATATCCGCCGGCAGCCCGCCGGAAGGCACTTCGCGGCCGGTCAGCAGCTGGATCAGCTGGCGCTCGCCGCCGGAGGGATAGCGGGTCGGGACTGGCTGCAGGCGGATCGGTCGCTCACCAATGGCAGTCTGCACGGCGGCGATGGCTTCGGGCTTGTCGTCCTCGATGCCGAGCAGCACCTGCTGCGGCTGGAGGATGTGCATCAGTACTTCGATACCTTCCACCAGTTCGGTGGCGCGCTCGCGCATCAGCAGGTCGTCGGCGCTGATGTAGGGCTCGCACTCGGCGCCGTTGATGATCAGCGTATGCAGGTCGTCCTGGGCGCGCGAGGCCAGCTTGGCGGCGGTGGGGAAGCCGGCGCCACCGAGGCCGGTGATGCCCGCCTGACGAATGCGTTGTAGAAGTTCGAGCCCGGAGAGGGACGCGTAATCGGAGATGGGATCCAGCGTGGTCCATTCATCCGCGCCGTCGCTGTCGATGACAATGGCGGGCACCGAAAGGCCGGAGCTGTGCGGGTAAGGTTGCTCGCTGATCTCGACCACTGTGCCGGAAGTCGGCGCATGCAACGCAGCACTGATGGCGCTGCCGGCCTCGGCGATAAGCTGGCCCTTGAGCACGCGCTGGCCGACTTCGACGCAGGGCACGGCCGGCTCGCCGATGTGCTGCTGCAGCGGCAGCACCAGACGGCGCGGCAGCGGTGGCTGCTGGATTGGCGTGACTGTGGACTGCTGCTTGTTGGTTGGCAGCGTCAGGCCGCCGGGGAAGTCCCAGACCTGTGCGTTCATGCCGCCTGCTCCCGGTCGCTCTGGATCAGCCGGCCCTGCGGCAGCGGCCACTTCCAGTCGACGACGCGCAGCGGCAGGTCGCGCATCTCGATGCAGTCCACCGGGCAAGGCTCCAGGCACAGATCGCAGCCGGTGCATTCGTCGACTATCACCGTGTGCATCAGCTTGGCCGCGCCGACGATGGCGTCTACCGGGCAGGCGCGGATGCATTTGGTGCAGCCGATGCACTCGGCCTCGCGGATATAGGCCACGCGCAGCGGCGTCTGTTCGGCGGCGTCCAGTGGCAGTGGCTCGACGTCCAGCAGCTCGGCGAGGGCCGCGATGGTCGCGGCGCCGCCGGGCGGGCACTTGTTGATGGCGTCACCCTCGGCAATGGCCTGGGCGTAAGGTTTGCAGCCGGCGTAGCCGCACTGGCCGCACTGGGTCTGCGGCAGCAGGTCGTTGATCTGCCCGGAAATGGGCTCACCCGCGGCCTTTGCCCGCGTCGAAGCCTGGCGCAGCGCCACAGCACCGCCGAGGCAGATCAGGATAATCAGCAGCGCCGCGATCATGGCTTGAGCAGCCCGCTGAAGCCCATGAACGCCAGGGACATCAGCCCGGCGGTGATCATGCCGATGGCCGCGCCCTTGAACGGTTTGGGCACGTCGGCGATGGCAATGCGTTCGCGCAGGGCGGCGAACAGCACCAGCACCAGGGTGAAGCCCAGCCCGGCGCCGAAGCCCTGGAAGGTCGATTGCAGGAAACCGAACTCGGCCTTGCGCGCATTGAGCAGCGCTACGCCCAGCACGATGCAGTTGGTGGTGATCAGCGGCAGGAAGATGCCCAGCGTGCGGGCCAGCAGCGGGTTGGTCCTGTTCACCAGTAGCTCGGTGAACTGCACCACCACGGCGATCACCAGGATGAAGCCGATGGTGCGCAGGAATTCCAGGTCCAGCGGTTGCAGCACGTAGCGCTGCAGGATGTAACTCAACGCCGAGGCAAGCGTGAGGACGAAGGTGGTCGCCAGGGCCAGCGCGAGCGCCGTCTCGATCTTGCGTGACACGCCCATGAACGGGCAGATGCCGAGGAACTGCACCAGCACGAAGTTGTTGACCAGGATGGCGCTGACCAGGATCAGGGCGAGTTCGGTCATGGCCGGGCACTCGCAGCCGGGCGCAAGGAAAGGCGGATCATGCTCGGAGACCGATGGTCAGCGGGTTGATGGCGGCGAGAGGACATGGCTCGAATACAAGGTGCGAAGTAGGCAATTGTACCTCCCCGAAATCAGTTGCGGTGCCAGGGGCGGCGGGAGGAATATCGGCGGCTGCCGAACCCGATCGGTTCCCCTCACGGAAGTCGCGATGCGCAAACCCCTGTCCGGACGCTTCACCGCCCTCTGCCTGCTGCTCTCCAGTGGCCTGGCTGCGGCCGCACCCTTCAGCACCGCTGACCTGGTCGGTTGGCCGCGCATGAATGTCGCCGACTTCGCCTGCCTGCTTGAGCAGCGCACCGGCCACGCCGACGCACAGTTCAGCTGCGCCGCCAGCAAGAAGCTGAGCAACTGGGGCGATGCCTGCCACGACACCGACCTCAGCTACGCCGGCCCACAGTTGCCCGAAGCACTGGTGCGCCAGCTTGACCCACGTATCGCCGCGGTGGACCTGGACTGGGAATACGGCCGTCTGCAATCGGTCAACGTCACCTTCGACAGGATCATGACCGCCGAAGAGGTCGCCGACATCTTCCCGCAGGTGAACCTGGAAGACCCCACTTCACGGGACAACCTGAGCAACGCCTCGCTGCAGGACTGTGCGTCGGATGCTTCGTGTCTCTACCTGGAAGGCTTCGAGCACCTGGGTGGCGGCGACGTGGACTGCGAAGACGCTCAGTAGAGCCCCTGGGCCAGCCGCCGCCGGGCAGGCTGGCCTGAGTCAGGCGGATCGCTTCGCGCTGCGGCGTGGTCCGAGCTTGCGCCACAGCCAGCGCAGGAGCAGGCCGGCGATCAGCAGCACGACCAGCATCGGCAGGCCGAACGCGGCCACCTGGATGGCGTTGACGGTGCCGTCGGTGAGTTCGTCGAGCGAGTTGCCGAAGGCCTTGCCGATGCGTGACCAGCGGCCGCTGGGCTGGTATTCGCTGGAGAAGTCCAGGGTCAGCAGGTTGGTGGAGATGCGCCGTTGCTGCTGCGCGGCGTCCTGGCTGGCGGCATGCAGTTGCTGCTCGACCTCGGCGGTGGCCTTGGCCAGGGCCAGCAGGTCGCTGACGCTCATGTCCTTGCGGCCCTGGAAGCCTTGCAGGGTCTGGTACTCGCGCTCCAGCCGGCCACGCAGTTGCTGGTTGTCGCTGACGGCCTGGGCGAGGTCTTCGGCGCGGGTGCTACGGCTCTGCAGTTGTCCGCCTTCGGCGGCCAGGGCAACGAGTTTTTCCACGCCGTCGGGGACGATGCGCACGACGAGGTGGGCGTTGCGCATCTGGCTGTCGCCGCTCTGCTCGATGGCGATCAGCTCGCACTGACCAAAGCGGTTCTGCGTGCAGGCATCGCGGGAGGCAGCCAGTTGCGCGTCGATGCGCTCGCTGGCCAGGCGGATGCCGACCTGGTGTTCATAGGCGAGGAAGGAACCGGCTTTCGCCGCTTCCCCCTGGAAAGCGGCGCCGGAACCGGCGGCGTGCTCCGAGGGAGCGCCGCAGCCGGCGAGGGCGGCGCTCAGGACGAGCGCCGCCCAGTGGTGCAGTTTCATCGATGGCCTCCTTGCCGTGGTGGAGCGTCTTGCTTGACCAGCCTTTTACTTGACGCGCTGGCCGGGCTTGGCGCCGCTGTCCGGGCTCAGCAGGTAGATCTCGTCACCGCCGGGGCCGGCAGCCAGGACCATGCCTTCGGAGATGCCGAACTTCATCTTGCGCGGGGCCAGGTTGGCCACGTACAGGGTCAGGCGGCCTTCGAGCTTGCTCGGGTCGGGGTAGGCGCTCTTGATGCCGGAGAACACGTTGCGCTTCTCGTCGCCGATGTCCAGGGACAGGCGCAGCAGCTTGTCGGCGCCCTCGACGAACTCGCACTTCTCGATCAGCGCGATGCGCAGGTCGACGGCGGCGAAGGCGTCGAAGTTGATCTCCGCAGCCAGCGGGTCCTTGGTCAGCTCGCCATTACCAGCGGGCTTGTTGGCGGCGGCGAGGTCTTCCTTGGAGGCTTCGATCATGGCTTCGATTTTCGCAGGCTCGATACGGGTCATCAGCGGGTTGAACGGGTTCAGCTGGTGGTTGGCCAGCAGTTGCTCGTGGTCGGCCCACTTCAGCGGGGCGACGTTGAGGAAGGCTTCGGCGGCTTCGGCCAGCTTCGGCAGCACTGGCTTCAAGAAGATCACCAGCTGACGGAACAGGTTCACGCCCAGGGCGCAGATGGCCTGGACTTCGTCCTGCTTGCCTTCCTGCTTGTTCAGCGACCATGGGGCCTTGTCGGCGATCCAGGCGTTGGCCTGGTCGGCCAGGGCCATGATCTCGCGCATGGCGCGGCCGAAGTCACGGGCTTCGTAGGCGGCAGCGATGCTCGGCGCAGCGTTGCGGAAGGCTTCGGCCAGTTCCGGCGCCGGATTGGCGTCCACCAGCAGGCCGTTGTTGCCCTTGTGGATGAAGCCGGCGCAACGGCTGGCGATGTTGACCACCTTGCCGACCAGGTCGGAGTTGACCTTCTGCACGAAGTCTTCGAGGTTCAGGTCGAGGTCGTCCACGCCGCGGCCCAGCTTGGAGGCGTAGTAGTAGCGCAGGTATTCCGGGTCCAGGTGGTCCAGGTAGGTGCGCGCCTTGACGAAGGTGCCACGCGACTTGGACATCTTCTGGCCGTTGACGGTCAGGTAGCCGTGGACGTTGACCGCGGTCGGCTTGCGGTAGCCGGCGCCCTGGAGCATGGCCGGCCAGAACAGCGCGTGGAAGTTGACGATGTCCTTGCCGATGAAGTGGTACAGCTCGGCCTCGGAGCCTTCTTTCCAGTAGGCGTCGAAGTCCAGTTCCGGGCGGCGTGCGCAGAGGTTCTTGAAGCTGGCCATGTAGCCGATAGGCGCGTCCAGCCAGACATAGAAGTACTTGCCCGGCGCGTCGGGAATCTCGAAGCCGAAGTAGGGCGCATCGCGGGAGATGTCCCACTCCTGCAGGCCGGAATCCAGCCACTCGGCGAGCTTGTTGGCCACCGAGTCCTGCAGGGTGCCGCTGCGGGTCCACTGCTGCAGCATGTCCTGGAAGTCAGGCAGCTTGAAGAAGTAGTGCAGCGATTCCTTGAGCACCGGGGTGGCGCCGGAGATCGCCGATTTCGGGTCCTTCAGCTCGGTCGGGGCGTAGGTCGCGCCGCAGGCTTCGCAGTTGTCGCCGTACTGGTCGGCGGTGCCGCACTTCGGGCAGGTGCCCTTGATGAAGCGGTCGGCCAGGAACATCTGCTTTTCCGGGTCGAAGTACTGGGTCACCGGACGGGTGGCGATGTGGCCGGCGTCGCGCAGCTTCAGGTAGATGGCCGAGGACAGCTCGCGGTTCTCTTCCGAGTGGGTCGAGTGGTAGTTGTCGAAGTTCACCTGGAAGTCGGCGAAGTCGGCCATGTGCTCGGCGCGCACGCCGTCGATCAGTTGCTCGGAGGTGATGCCTTCGCGCTCGGCGCGCAGCATGATGGCCGAGCCGTGGGCATCGTCCGCGCACACGTACACCGCCTGGTTGCCACGCATCTTCTGGAAGCGCACCCAGATGTCGGTCTGGATGTACTCCAGCATGTGACCCAGGTGGATCGAACCATTGGCGTAGGGCAGGGCGCTGGTGACGAGGATCTTGCGGGCTTCGGACATGATGATCGGCCGTTCCGGTTAAAACGAGGGAATCGGCAACTATATAGGGGCGGGGCGAAATTTTCATCCGTGGCCCGCTTGGCTGTAAGGGCTGATTCACCTTTGAGCATCAGGCGCTCGGGCTGTTCGCGAGCAAGCTCGCTCCTACAGTCCGGGCTCGCGCAAGGCTGCTCTTAGTAGGGGCGAGCTTGCTCGCGAACCTCGCCTACCCCCGATGATCCCGAGCAAGGCGGCGGCGAGAGGCGTACTATGCCCGCCTATTCTGCTCAGTCTTTCATCGGGAGTACCCATGGGCGCCGCCAACCGAGCCACGGTGGAAAACCTTCTCCGCCAGATCAACGACCCTCACACCGGCCAGAACCTGCTGGACGCCGGCTACCTGCGCGAGCTGGACATCCAGGGCGGGCGCATTTCGCTGACCCTGGAGCTGGGCTACGCCGCCGGGCTGTTCAAGAACGGCCTGGCGCAGACCGTGCAGATGGCCCTGGAAGCGCTGGACGGCGTCGACTCGGCCCAGGTCAAGGTGGAAACCCACATCGCCGCGCACAAGGCCCAGGCGCAGGTGCCGGGCATGAGCAACGTCAAGAACATCATTGCCGTGGCCTCCGGCAAGGGCGGCGTGGGCAAGTCCACCACCGCCGCCAACCTCGCGCTGGCGCTGGCCCGCGAAGGTGCCAAGGTCGGCATCCTCGACGCCGACATCTATGGTCCGAGCCAGGGCATCATGTTCGGCATCCCCGAAGGCACCCGGCCGAAGATCCGCGACCAGAAGTGGTTCATCCCGCTGGAAGCCCACGGCGTGGAAGTCATGTCCATGGCCTTCCTCACCGACGACAACACCCCGGTGGTGTGGCGCGGCCCGATGGTCTCCGGCGCGCTGCTGCAGCTGATTACCCAGACCGCCTGGAACGACCTGGATTACCTGGTCATCGACATGCCGCCGGGCACCGGCGACATCCAGCTGACCCTGGCGCAGAAAGTTCCGGTGGCCGGCTCGGTGATCGTCACCACCCCGCAGGACCTGGCCCTGCTCGACGCGAAGAAAGGCGTGGAGATGTTCCGCAAGGTCAACATCCCGGTGCTGGGTGTGGTCGAGAACATGGCCGTGCACATCTGCTCCAACTGCGGCCACGCCGAGCACCTGTTCGGCGAAGGCGGCGGCGAGAAGCTGGCCGCGCAGTACGGCGTGGAGCTGCTGGCGTCGCTGCCGCTGTCCATGGCCATCCGCATGCAGGCTGACGGCGGCAAGCCCACCGTGATCGCCGACCCGGAAAGCCAACTGGCGATGATCTACCAGGAAATGGCCCGCTGCGTCGGCGCGCGCATCGCCTTGAGCGAGAAGGCCGCGCCGGACATGCCGAACATCTCCATCAGCGACGACTGATACGCAGGGACTGCCATGCGCAAGGATGCGAAACGCGCCGCCGGCTGGCTGTTGGCGGCGTGCCTGGGCCTCGTCGGCTCAGTGGCCTGGGGCGCCGACGAGGACTCCGCCAGCTGGCAGGCCCCGTGCGTGATCGGCGGCCAGCCGGTGACCCTGGACTTTCGTTCCGCCTCGGGCGATGCCTTCGAGGACGACATGGCCGTGCAGGCGCGCCGGGCCGACGGCTCCAGCATGACCCTGCCGCTGCCGCCAGCCCTCTACCACGCCACCGGCCTGCTCGGCAGCCCGACGAGCGCCTGCGACCCAGTGCCGCTGCTGGACATGGGCAATGGCCTCGGTCTGCTGCTCGTGGTGCGCGACAACCGCCCCGGCCTGCCGGTGGTGGATGCGCTGCTGCTGGACCTCGCCACGCTCCAGGTGGTGGACAAGCGCCTGGGCGATCCCGGTGCGGTGGAAGGCCTGCTGAAAACCGCCAGTCTGGTGCTGCGCCAGTCGCCACAAGGCGTCGACCTGCGCCTGGTGCGCGAGGCCGTGCCCGGCGCCGAGTGCGATTGCGCCGACGGCTATGCCGAAGACTGGCTGCGTTTCTCGGTGGACCAGCGCAAGCTGCGCACGCACTGGCTGCCCTGAGGGCTTACGGAAACCATTCCGTCCCGGCACCGGCGGGAAACTGACCGCTGCGCAATTCGTCCTGGGTGAGCTCGCGCCCGGTCCAGAGGCGCACCTTGCGCGCTCCGGCCCCGCGGCAGAGCTCATACAGCCCGCGGACTTCCACCTGCGTCAGGCCGCCTTCGAGGAGTTCCTGCGGGTGCAGGATCAGCACTGGCGCGGCCTTGAGCAGAGACCTGGGCACGAGTCGGCCGACCAGCAGCTTCAGGGTCATCTCGGCGAAGGAGAAATTGGCCAGCAAGGAGCGGGGATGGTCGAAGCCGTTTACGATTTCGACGCCCTCCTGGCCCTGGAGCTGCTGGGCGGCCTCGCCGGACGCCAGGACCCTGGGTTTGCCATCCTCGTAGCGCAGGGCCAGCAGGGGCGGTTCGCCAAATACTTCGCCGGCAGGGAGCGCCACGCCGCTGATCCACTGTCGGGAGAGTTTCAGGTACAGGGTGGACGAAAAATGATCAAGCATAGGCGGCCTCTTCCATGAGTCGATGCACAGCAGGTTACGCAAATCCACGCTTGAGCGTCGACCATCCGGCCGCACCCTTTGCCGGAAATTGTGACGCCCGGTAAGATTCGCCTTCTTTTTTCAACCGCCGCACAGGACACCCGCCATGAGCATCAAATCGGACAAGTGGATTCGCCGCATGGCTCAGGAACACGGCATGATCGAGCCGTTCGTCGAGCGCCAGATTCGCGGTGCCGATGACAGCCGGGTGATTTCCTACGGTGTTTCCAGCTACGGCTACGACGTACGCTGCGCCGCCGAATTCAAGGTGTTCACCAACATCCACTCGGCCGTGGTCGATCCGAAGAACTTCGACGAGAAGAGCTTCGTGGACATCAACAGCGACGTCTGCATCATCCCGCCGAACTCCTTCGCCCTGGCCCGCACCGTCGAGTACTTCCGCATCCCGCGCGACGTGCTGACCATCTGCCTGGGCAAGAGCACCTACGCGCGTTGCGGCATCATCGTCAACGTGACCCCGCTGGAACCCGAGTGGGAAGGCCACGTGACCCTGGAATTCTCCAACACCACCAACCTGCCGGCGAAGATCTACGCCCACGAAGGCGTGGCGCAGATGCTGTTCCTGCAGTCGGACGAAGCCTGCGAAGTGTCCTACCGCGATCGCGGCGGCAAGTACCAGGGCCAGACCGGCGTCACCCTGCCCAAGGCCTGATCGCGCCGCACAGAGAGAAACGGACATGACCTCGCAAGGATTGCGGGGCCTGCTTTGCGCCCTGTTGCTGGGCGCCAGCGGCCATCTGACGGCAGCCGAACTCAACGTCACTCCCGGTGGCGAAGTGTTCGGCCTGCCGTCCAACGCTCCCCTGAGCCAATTCGTCGAGCGCCTGGGCGAGCCCACGGCGCGCTTGCCCATGCGTGGCGGTGAGCAGGGCCTGCTCTACGGCAACGCCACGCTGCTGGTGTTCAAGAACCAGCGCCTCACGCAGGTTCGCTGCTGGCTGCACAGCCGATTCACTCCTTCGCTGTTCCTTGGTTGGCTGGATCAGGTCGAGCCGGGCAAGGACCCGCTGACCTTCGCCGTGGAGGGCACGCTGCATCTGGGGCAGGAGCGCGGTGCCGCCTCCGGCTGGCTCAATGGCCACGAAGGTGACGGCGACGAGCTGTCCGATGTCCGCATGAGTGGCAACAGCGAAGTCTGGCTGGGCTATGGCAACTCCGACGACTACGGCATCCAGGGCGAGAGCCGTCAGGTCGTGGTGTCCCTCAGCGTGAGTATTCCCGAACCGCCTGCCGCTGCTGCCTCAATGGGCGTGATGAACCGTCCCTAGGACTTCCAGCACAAAGGCCGCTCGTTCCTCCAGGCCCGCGAGCGGCAAGCGCACGACTCGATATCCCCACTGCTCGTACACCTCGGCCATCACCGCCGCCGTTCGCTGCGCTTCGATGAAGTCCTGCCGGCGTTCGGCGTCGTTGCGGTAGATGGCTTCCCACGCTGGCGCCAGGAACACGGTCCGCCGGTAGCGCAGTGCCTCGGCAGCGGTTTGCAGCGCTTCGGGAACCGGCAGGCCGCAGAGCCGCGCATAGCCCAGCACATCCGGCAGGCCGCGATCGAACAGCCATAGTCCACCCGCAGCGAGCGCTTGCTCGCGGGTCGTCAATGCGTGCTCGAACATTTTCCGGCAGTAGGCCTCCCGGTCTGCCCACGGCAGTGCATCGCCGCCATGGGCCAGTTGCTCGCGGATGATAGCCCGACCGCCTTCCTCGACGACGTTCAGGTCGTGATGCTGGTGCAGATGGTCGAGCAGCGTGCTCTTGCCGGCGCCGGGGCCGCCGGTGATGACGATGAGGGATTCGGACATGGCGATGACTCCTGTAGGAAAGGATGCGAGGGAGTACCAGCCGGGGAAGGGGGTGCGAAGGGAGGTGCAGCGGAAACGGGGCGGGGAAAAAAGAAAGGCACCCAGAGGGTGCCTGAAAATGATCATGGAGTAAGTCGACAAATCTGATTCCGGGGCGGGAGCCAAGTTCCCGGCTCCCCGGAATATTTTTCAGATCATCACTTCTCCGGTACCAGCGTCAGGCGTTTCACGCCGTAGACCTTCTCCAGGTTCTGCGACTGGAAGGGGAAGCTCATGTAGTTGCCCTTCAGCCAGGCATCGATGCCGTCGGCGTAGTGCGGGCTGGCCGGGTTGCCGGACTGGCCGCTGCTGTTGAGGCCCATCATCGGCTCGCTCTGGCCGAAGTCGACGACGAGGCGCATGGCCGGGATCAGCCAGGTGTTGAAGTCCTGGCCCCAGTGGTAGGCCGAGACGTTCAGCGTGCTGTGGTCGCCGCCGGCCGGGTAGGGGCCACGGTCCAGGTAGCCCTTGATCGCGCCCAGGCTGGCGCGGTCGCCGGCGCTCAGGTTCGGCGCCATCTTGGTGCTGTCGCTGACCCACTCGTAGGTGTGCAGCTTGCCCCACTGCCAGGCGTGGCGGTCGCTGCCCAGCTTCTGCTCGCAGAAGGCGGTGGCGGCGGCCAGGCTGCGGGCGAGGATCGCCGGCTTGTCTTCCTTCTGCGGGGTGCGGGTGTCATCCCAGAACGGGCTGTCGTCGCGGCCCAGCAGGTGGTCGGCCTGGGCCGAGTAGGAGAGGTTGGCAGTCTCGACGAAGGCCTTCCAGGACGGGCTGTCTTCCGGGCCCAGTTCGTCGAGGAAGATCTGTTTGGTGCTTTCCTGCAGGAAGGCTTCGTAGAGCGCGGCATCACCGGAGGTGGCCGAGAGCTTGCCGTCGAAGGCCATGATCCGGTCCAGCGCTTCGCGGGCGCGGGCGCGCTGGTCGGCGGGCAGGGCGTCGATGGCTTTCTTCAGCGGCTGCGCCATGCCCGGCGCGTCCAGCATCGACTGCAGCTTGCCGGCGAACGGCGTGGTCTGGTCGTACTGCATGGCGATCATGCTGCGGTAGTCGTGGCTCTTGCTGCCGCCGGCGAGCTGGGCGATGCGCTCGTAGCGCTCCGGGTAGTACCAGGAGCTGGACAGCTGCGCGCCGTAGCCCGGCTGCACGCTGCGGTGGTTGGCGGTGCCCAGCCAGCCCTGCGCTGGGTCCTGGTCGGACGGGTGCAGGATCGGGTCGGCGTAGCCGTCCCAGTCATAGCGACCGTCCCAGCCGGGGGAGGGCAGCAGGCCGCGGCCTTCCTTGCGGTTGGGGAAGCGCCCGGTGACCTGCCAGCCGATGTGCTTCTCGTCGGCGAACACGATGTTCAGCGCCATCGCGCGCACGTCGCGGGTGGCGTCGAAGGCCTGCTCGACGTTCTTCGCGCGGGACAGGTCGAAGAAGGCGTCGAGGGTGCGGTCGGTTTCGCCCTGGATGCTCTGGTAGGCGATGCCGTAGCCGCTGGACAGCGGCAGCGGTTGCAGGTCGTGCTTGCGCTCGCCCAGCGCGCTGTTGAGCAGCGGGCCGTGGCGGGTCTCGTAGATGACTTCGCGGATCGGGCTCTGACCCTTGATGAAGAAGGTCTCGTTGCGCTCGATGGCGGGCTTCCACTGGCCGTCGGCGAGGTAGTAGAGCTTGCTGCCCTGGCGCTTCACCTGCTCGAGGAAGAGGTCCTGGTTGTCGCCCATGACCATGGTCATGCCCCAGGCCAGCTTGCCGTTGAAGCCGGCGACCACGCCCGGCACGCCGGCGATGGAGACACCCGCGGCGTTGTACTTGGGCGAGCGGATCTGCACGTAGTTCCACACCGAGGGCATGGACAGCGGCAGGTGGGTGTCGTTGGCCAGGATGCTCTTGCCGCTGCGCGTGCGCTGCGGGGCGATGGCCCAGTTGTTGGAGGCGGCGACGCCCATCATCTGCAGCGAGGCGACTTGCCCGGCGGCGCGGTCGAGGGCGTCGAGGCCGGCGATGCTGCCGTCCAGGCGCAGGCCCTTGAGTTTCTCGGCTTCCTCGAAGGGCAGCGCTTCGTCCGGGTAGATCGGCGTCAGCCAGGGCAGCTTGTCGGCGCCGACCTTCTGCGCGAGCACCAGGGAAGCGATCTCCTCCTGCAGGTTCACCGCCAGGCCGAAGTTCAGCAGGCTGAAGACCAGCGCGGAGTCTTCGGCCTTCCAGTACTCGGGACGGTAGCCGGACTCGGCGAGGTCCATCGGCAGCTTGTCGCGGTAGCGGTACAGGTAGGCGTTGACGCCGCGCGCGTAGGTCTCGAAGAAGCGCTTCAGGCGTGGCGAGGAGCCGGCATAGAGCGCATCGGCGGCCTTCTTCAGGTTCACCGTGCGCATGAAACGGTCGGTCTCCAGGGCGCCGGGGCCGACCATCTCGGACAGGCGACCCTGGGCCATCAGGCGCAGGCCGACCATCTGGCTGATGCGGTCGCTGGCATGCACGTAGCCCAGGGTGAACAGCGCATCGTGGAAGGTGCTGGTCTCGATCAGCGGCATCCCCAGGCTGTTGCGGCGGATCGACACGTTGTCTGCCAGGCCCTTGATCGGCTGCACGCCGTAGCTCGGCGGCAGACTGCCTGCATAGCGGTCGTTGAGCCAGCCCTGGCAGCCGGTGAGGCTGACAGCGGCGCTGAGGGTGGCGGCAAGGCCGAAGCTGGGAAGCCGGCGGAAGGCTCGCGGGGCCATGGGGATGTGCTCCTGCACGAAGAGGGTCGCGGAAAAGGCGCTACGTTAGTGAGCCGAGGATAGCTGCGCAAGCCGCGCGCGACGGGATTTTCAGCAGCCGACGAATAGTGAGGCCGGACAGCAGAAGGCCCGCGCTGGGCGGGCCTTCTTCGCAGTGCTCGGGGCCTGGGTCAGGCGCCGTGGCACTTCTTGTACTTGCTGCCGCTGCCGCAGGGGCAAGGATCGTTGCGGCCCACATCCTTGAGCGGGTTACGCGCCGGCTCCTGGCTGTGGTTGCAGTGCGGGCCGTGCACGTGGCCGTGATCATGGTGGTGGTCATGATCGTGGTCGTGGTTGCAGTTCGGACCGTGTACGTGGGGTTCCTGGCTCATGGTGACGCTCACTCGGGGATGAAATCGCCGGGAATTATCTCGCCATTGCGGGCGATGTGCACGCTCTGTCCGAAGAGCAGGCCGGTCTTCACTTCACCGTCGAGGCGATAGCGGATCGGCTTGTCCGGGTCTTCCAGCAGCTTGACGATGTACTTCATGTGCCGCCACAGGTTGGTGGTCACCGGTACTTCGAAGGTTTCGTGGCCGTTGGCGGGCACTGTGAACCAGTTATTCGACTCGCCTTCGGCCAGGTCGATATCGTTCAACTTGACCTTGTAGGCCAGGCCGCGAACCGGAAGGCTGAAGTCGTTCGGGTTGTCGATGCGGAAATGCAGGACGAACTCCTGCTCCAGCAAACGAGCTTTCACGACGTCTACTTTTTGCAGCTTCACGTCGGGTTGCTCGAAATTGCCTGACATCCAGCCGCAGCCGGAGACGAGGCTGAACAGCCAGAGCAGGCTGAGAATTCTTATCATTTGCGCCTGATAATTCATGTCTACCCCTCAAGACGCCCCAGTGTACCAAGCACCTGCTCGGCCGCAAGTTGTTGTTACGTTAAAAGAAGCTGCACCATACTGGCCGAATGTAACCGGCGGGTTAACACAGGAGAGTGAAGATGAGCCGCTATGAGATTGCCTTTTCGGGACAGACTGTCCCGGGTGCTCAGCTCGAGACGGTGAAAGCCAACCTGGCCAGGCTGTTCCAGGCCGACGCACAGCGCATCGAACTGCTGTTCTCCGGTCGCCGCATGGTGATCAAGAACAACCTCGATGCCGAGGCCGCGGAAAAGTACCGCAGTGTGATCGAGCGCGCCGGCGCTGTCGTCGAAGTGGTCGACATGGACGCCCAGATCGAGGAGATCGAGCTGGCCCCGCCGCCGCCCGCCGAGCCTGTCAGCGCACCGGTACAGCCGGCAGCGTCGCAGGGGCGCCTGACGGTGGCGCCGCGTGACGAGTACATGGCCGCTTTCGCCGATGTGGATGCGCCGGACTTCGGCCTGGCCCCGGTGGGCACCGACCTGCAGGACGAGAAGCCCGAGGCCCAGGCGCCACGGGTGGACCTCAGCCAGTTCAGCGTCGCCCCGGTAGGCAGCGACATGGGCCAGGCCAAGCCGGAGCCGGCAGCGCCTGCGCCGGACACCAGCCACCTCAAGCTGCAGGACTGATCAGTCGCCCTGGTGCGGGTCGTCCTTGTAGACGAACTTGGGCATTTCCCAGCGGAAACGGATCGCCAGCATGCGGAACAGGAAGCCGGAGAACAGGGTGATCAGCATGGCCTGCTCCTTGGGCAGGTCGATCTGCAGGCAGATCAGGTAGCACCAGGCGCTGGCGAAGGACACGCTGGCGTACAGCTCGCGGCGGAAGATCAGCGGCACGTCGTTGCAGAAGATGTCCCGCAGGATGCCGCCGAACACCCCGGTGATCACCCCGCTCACGGCGGCGATCAGCAGACTGTGGCCCATCTCCAGGCTGACCTGGCAACCGATCAGGGTGAAGGCCACCAGACCCACGGCGTCCAGCGCGAGGAACATCGAGCGCAGGTGGCGCATCAGCGGGGCGATGAACACGGTGAACAGCGCGGCGCCAGCCGTCAGTGCCAGGTACTCCGGGTGACGCACCCAGGTCAGCGGGTAGTGCCCCAGCAGCATGTCGCGCACCGAACCGCCGCCCAGGGCGGTGACGCAGGCCACCAGCACCACGCCAAACAGGTCCATGCTCCGCCGGCCGGCGGACAGCGCGCCGGTCATGGCTTCGGCGGTGATGGCGATGATGTAGAGAACGGTCAGCAGCATGGCGAGGTCCGGCAGGGGTAGCCGGTGCGGCAAAACTCCGCCGCCCCGGAAAAAAGCGCGGATTCTAGCCCAGACACCGAACGCCCCCAAGTGGGGCGAGTTCGCGCCTCACTCGATGCTGTCCTACTCAATCCAGGGCCCGCAGCATTTCTTCAGCTTGCCGCCGGCGCCGCAGGGGCACGGGTCGTTGCGTCCCAGCTTCATCGCTACGGTGGGGTCGAGGAAGTACCAGCGCCCGTCGCGCTGGACGAATCCCGAACACTCGCGGTGGCTGTGTTCGCCGCCGGCATCGTGCCAGCGTGCAATGAAGGTCACTCGTGCATGTTCCGGCTGGCCGCCGAGCACTTCATGGCTCACCACTTCCAGGCCCAGCCAGGTGCTGCCCAGGCTCCAGGTGCGGATCGCGTCGAGGTCCAGGCCCTGTTGCTGGGCGGGCAGCGTCGTGTCGCGCAGGTAATCCACCAGGCCCAGCGCGTAGGCGCTGTAGCGCGAGCGCATCAGCGCCTCGGCGGTGGGCGCCGCGACGCCGGCATGGAAGCGCCCGCAGCAGTCGGGCAATGGGCGGCCACTGCCGCAGGGGCAGGTCGGTTCGATCATGGTCACCACCAGTACTTGCCGAAGTTTTCCGGGTTGGCCCAGAACTTCGCGTTGAGCCAGTCCGGGACCTGTTTGTATTCGTGCAGATCGTAGGTGAACAGGGTGATCACCTGGGCGTCGCGCTGGAAGCGCTCGCTGGCCTGCATGGCCAGGGCGTAGAAGTCGGCGTCCTGCGCCTGGGCGGCGTCGAGGTCGACCAGCACGGCCACGCGGCTGCTGTTGAGGTTGCGGATGCCGCCCACCAGTTGCTGCGCTTCGCGGCGCGGCAGGTGTTCCAGGCAGTCGGCCAGCAGCGCGAGGTCATAGCGCTGGCCGGCGAGTTCCGCCGGCAGGCCGCCGGCGTCGGCGTGAAACAGCTCGCAATCCGGATGCGCCGCGAGGAAGGCGTCCACCGCCGGGATCTGGCTGGCACCCACCAGCAGGAGGCGCTGCGGCGCGTAGCGATCGAGCAGGGCGGCAAGGGCTTGTTGCGGCGTGCGTGTCGAAATCATGAGGCTCGTCGAAGGCGAAAAATAATGAACGAAGACTAGCGTGTGACACCCATATGGCCTAGTGCTGGCGCATTCTGTCAGTCACGTCTTTACTCGGTAATTGTCGGTCAAGACCCGATCATTAGAGGAGACATAACTTTATGAGCATCACAAGGACCGCTTTACCCCTGCTGCTGGTAAGCACGTTGCTCACCGGCTGCGCAGGGTTGCAGAAGTCCGATTGGCCAACCTGCGCCGTGGTTGGCGGTGTCGGCGGCGCCGGTCTGGGTTCCATCGAAAGCAGCGCCTGGGCCGGTTGGGGGGCCCTGATTGGTGGTGTGCTGGGGGCGTCCTACTGCTGGGTGCATGGCGCCGAGGAGCAAGTGGCCGAAGTTCCGCCGCCTGCACCGGCTCCTGAGCCTGCTCCGGCTCCGCTGCCCAAGGAAGAGACCATCGTGGTGCGTGACCTGCACTTCGCCTTCGACTCGTCGAAGATCGATGCGCAGGACAAGGACAAGCTCGACACCATCGCTACCCGCCTGAAGGGTGAGGCCGCGAGCACCGAGCTGAACATCGGCGGTCACACCGACAGCATCGGTACCGACGCCTACAACCAGAAACTGTCCGAACGCCGCGCCAACGCCGTATCCAACTACCTGGTCGACTCTGGCGTACCTGCCAGCAGCATCAAGTCGGTCGTCGGTTATGGCGAGAGCCAGCCGGTTGCGGACAACAAGACCAAGGAAGGCCGCGCCGAGAACCGTCGCGTGGAAATCAAGATCACCCGTCAGTAAGTCCGGCGTGATCTGCGCAAAGGGGGCCCTCGTGGCCCCCTTTGTCATTCCCGGTTGCCACTGGCACAGGCCGGAGCAGAGGCGTATGTTCCCCGGCAAAGAAAAACACGGGGGCATTTCATGAAAGCGTTGTTGGGGCTGGGCAAACTGATTGCCCTGTTGTTCTGGCTGGCGGTGCTGGCGAACCTGATCCAACCCTTCGCACATCCCTTCGCGCTGCTGCTCAATGCGGCGGGTGCGCTGATCCTGCTGATCCACATTGTCGAAGTCGCGGCGCTGCGCAAGCGTCTGCAGGGCCGCCCGCATCCGGGCATGGACCGCCTGCAGATCCTGCTGTTCGGCGTCTTCCATTTCGCTACCCTGCCGCAGCCGGCAGCGGCGCAACCGGCATCCGCAAAAGTAGAAGGAGATACCCATGCGTAAGTCGTTGCTGGGCCTGGCGCTGTTCGCCCCGCTGGCGTGTTCGGCCGCCGGCACTGTCTCGGTGGAGGCCAATACCGTGCTGCGCCTGCCGGTGAAGGGTGAGAGCCTGAGCCTGGACCGTATCAGCGTCGGCCCGGAAGGCGCGCTGCTGATCCCTTCGCGGGTCAAGGAGCTGAAGATCGGCGAGCTGGACCTGGCGAAGAATGCGCGGATCGGCGTGTTCCCCGGCGACGATGCGCTGGAGATCGAAGTGCAGCACGGCAACCTTGCCGACGGCAGCGTGATCGCCGCGCAAGGCAGTTCCGGCAGCTTCGAGAAGACCGCCAGCGGCGGCCGCAACCTGGTGCTGCGGCTGCAGGATGTGGCGGTGGAAAACCTGCTGATCGACGTCCGCGGTGGCGTCGGCGCGCCGGGCTATGACGGCCTGGACGGCGGCAGCGCGCAGACTTCCGGGTGCCTGTGGGGCAGCGGGAAGTCCGCCGGTGACGGCCAGAACGGCGCCGACGGCCAGACTGGCGCCTCCGGCGGCGTGGTGCGTCTGGAAGTGCCGGAGCAGTTCGACGTCGAGAAGGTCCGCGTGCGCCTGGAAGGCGGCGCTGGCGGAGCCGGCGGCAAGCCCGGCAAGGCCGGTCCGCGCAGTAGCGAGAAGGGCTGCTGGTTCTATTCGGTGGCGGGCGAGAAACCCGGCGCGGAAGGTCAGGGCGGAGCGGAAGGCTCCAAGGGCAGCGAAGGCCGCCTGGACGTGAAGCGCTTCTGAATCGACGTGCCTGAAAAAAAGCCCGCCCGGTAACCGGGCGGGCTTTTTTTTGCGGTGCGGGTCTTACCAGTGCGGGCGCGCGGCGACGAATGCCACCAGCGCCATGCCGATCAGCAGGTTCAGGCCCACGGTCTTGCGGATCTTGCCCAGCGCGGCGCCGCCGGCCGGCCAGTCCTCTGCGCCCACCGCGCGGCGCAGTTCCGGCAGCTGCAGCGCCTGGATGCGCAGGAACAGCGCGAGCATCGCCACGTACAGGCCCATCATCACCTGCACATAGCGCGGTGCGCCGGCCATGCCGTTGAAGCTCAGGTGCAGCATGCCCACCCCGGTCACCGGCAGCAGGATCACCGCCGCCCACACCCAGCGGAAGAAGCGCGGGAACACCTCCAGCCACAGCTTCAGCCGGGGCGGTGCCTCCAGCGCGGCGACGGCGGCCGGGCGCAGGATCATCCAGGCGAAGAACATGCCGCCCACCCAGACCAGGGCGGCCAGGACGTGCAGGGCATAGACGAAGGCAAAGGGTGTCATTCGGACGATCTCCGCTGGCGATTGAAGTCAAGCGCGCTATCATAGCCGCCGATTCGAACCACTGAAAATTTATCCAGCATCCGGATGTGTCCTCAAGGCACGCTCCGGGGCCCGGGAAGTCCATGCTCAGCACCGAACTCAAGGCCACGATCCAGGGCGCCTACTCGCGCTTCCTCGAGGCCAAGGAACTCAAGCCGCGCTACGGCCAGCGCCTGATGATCGCCGAAGTCGCCAAGGTCCTGGGGACCATCGCCAGCGACGAAGAAGGCCATCGCCTGGGCGATGCCGCCGTGGTCGCCGTGGAAGCCGGCACCGGCACCGGCAAGACCGTCGCCTACAGCCTCGCCGCCATCGCCTGCGCCAAGGCCGCCGGCAAGCGTCTTGTAGTCGCCACCGCCACCGTCGCCCTGCAGGAGCAGATCGTCCACAAGGACCTGCCCGACCTGCTGCGCAACTCCGGGCTGTCGTTCAGCTTCGCCCTGGCCAAGGGACGCGGGCGCTACATGTGCCTGTCCAAGCTCGACCACCTGCTGCAGGAAGGCCAGGCGCAGAGCGCCACCGCCCAGCTGTTCGAGGAGGAAGGCTTCCGCATCGATGTGGACGAGACCTCCAGCAAGCTGTTCAACCAGATGATCGAGCGTCTGGCCGGCAACCGCTGGGACGGTGACCGCGACTCCTGGCCCGAGGCCATCGAGGACGCGCAGTGGGCGCAGGTCACCACCGACCACAGCCAGTGCACCAACCGCCATTGCCCGAACTTCCAGCAGTGCGCCTTCTACAAGGCGCGCGAAGGCATGACCAAGGTCGACGTGATCGTCACCAACCATGACCTGGTGCTGGCCGACCTCGCCCTGGGCGGCGGTGCGATCCTGCCGGACCCGCGTGAAACCCTCTACGTGTTCGACGAAGGCCACCACCTGCCGGACAAGGCCATCGGCCACTTCGCCCACTTCACCCGCCTGCGCGCCACCGCCGACTGGCTGGGCCAGGTGGAGAAGAACCTGACCAAGCTGCTGGCGCAGAACCCTCTGCCAGGCGACCTCGGCCGCCTGATCGAACAGGTGCCGGAACTGGCCCGCGAGCTGCGCACGCACCAGCAGTTCATGTTCACCGCCTGCGAGGAAGTCGGCGACTTCCGTGCGGGCGAGGACATGGAAGGCCGCGAGCGCCCACGCCATCGCTTCGAGGGTGGGGTGATCCCCGAGCACATCCGCGAGATGGGCATCGAGCTGAAGAAGGGCTTCTCCAAGCTCACCGACCTCTTCACCCGCCTCACCGAACTGCTCAAGGAAGCCATGGACGGGGAGGGCAGCGTCGGCATCGCCAGCCACCAGGCCGAGGAGTGGTACCCGCTGTTCGGCAGCCTGTTGTCCCGCGCCCAGGGCAACTGGGAGCTGTGGACCGCCTTCACCAGCGAGGACCCGGAAGACAGCCCGCCGATGGCGCGCTGGCTGACCCTCGCCGAGAGCGGCACCTTCTACGATATCGAGGCCAACGCCAGCCCGATACTCGCCGCCGAGACCCTGCGCCGCAACCTGTGGAACGTGGCCTACGGCGTGCTGGTGACCTCCGCGACCCTCACCGCGCTGGGCACCTTCGACCGCTATCGGATGCGTGCCGGCCTGCCGCGCGCGGCCGTCACCGCGGTGGTGCCGAGCCCGTTCCACCATGCCGACGCCGGCGTGCTGCGTGTGCCGGACCTCAAGGCCGACCCGCGCGATGCCGCCGCCCACACCGCGGCGATCATCCGCGAGCTGCCGCAGATCGTCGAAGGCTCGCGCGGTTCGCTGATCCTGTTCTCCTCGCGCAAGCAGATGCAGGAAGTCTTCGACGGTCTGGACCGCGACTGGCGCAAGCGCGTGCTGATCCAGGGCAACCTGTCCAAGCAGGAAACCCTGAACAAGCACCGCTCGCGGGTCGACGATGGTGAGCCGAGCGTGCTGTTCGGCCTGGCCAGCTTCTCCGAAGGCGTGGACCTGCCCGGCGCCTATTGCGAGCATGTGGTGATCGCCAAGATTCCCTTTGCCGTGCCGGATGACCCGGTGGAAGCGGCGCTGTCGGAATGGATCGAGGCGCGCGGCGGCAATCCCTTCATGGAGATCGCCGTGCCCGACGCCTCGCTGCGCCTGGTGCAGGCCTGCGGCCGCCTGCTGCGGACCGAGCAGGACCGCGGCACCATTACCCTGCTGGACCGCCGCGTGGTGACGCAGCGCTACGGCAAGGCCATTCTTAACGCGTTACCGCCGTTCCGCCGAGAAATCGCCTGATTGGAGTTTGATCAGCTGCGCGTCGGCGTAACTGCGTTGGAAGCTGGCCCGGAATGCTCATTTACTGCGTGTAAACTCCGCTCCCGGGCCAGCTTCCGCCTTGTTCTGCTCTAGCTCGCAAGATCCTTGAGTCCTGAGCGGAAAATGCTTCCTGGTTGAATTCAGCGCCCGCCTTGCGGCGGTGTGTAGTAAGGACAAGGACAAATGATTGCTCCACGTTGGCATCTGCCTCTGCTGCTCAGCCTGGCCATCGCCAGCGCCCCGGCCTGGTCGGCTGGCGGCAATGAAACCCTGTTCAACTTCGTCAAGCCGATGGCCGTGGTCAGCGTCACCACGCAGAACGCCGACCTGCCCAGTTCCACCGCCGAGGCCACGCCCGAAGGCGAAATCCTCCGCCGGGTGAACTTCAACCCCGCGCCGCAACCGACCCTGCGTCTTGCGCCTTCCACTGGCAGTTGGGACTGGTCCCAGGCCGACAGCGTCAGCCTGCGCCTGCAGAACGCCATGGACTGGGCCATCACCCTGGAAGTGGAAATCGAAGGCGTCGCCGGCGCTCCCGGCCTGCGCGCGAGCATCGCCCTGCCGCCGGGCCCGGCGCAGACCCTGGTGATCCCGCTGCACGCCATCGCCCCGGAAGACTTCGGCATGCGTGCCGGCGTGCCCATGCCCGTCACCCAGGACGGCCAGCGCCTGCTGCTGGCGAGCAAGGTCACGGGCGAGCTGAACCGCAGCCAGGTCGGTGCGGTGAAGTTGTTCCTCACCTCGCCCAAGGCGGCGCAGGACATCCTCGTCGGCCGCTTCGGCACCCGCGCCGGCAACGACGAATACCACAAGGCGTACACCGGTATCGTCGACGCTTTCGGCCAGTCCACCCGCAGCGACTGGCCGGAGAAGATGAAGAGCCCCGAACAACTGGCCAACGCCTGGAAAGCCGAAGGCGAGCAGTTGAAGAAGTGGCAGCCGGCGCCCGGCCGAGACGCCTTTGGCGGCCTGCTGGACGGCCCGGCCTTCGAGGGCACCGGCTTCTTCCGCACCGAAAAGCGCAACGGCCGCTGGTGGCTGGTGACGCCGGAAGGGCATTCGTTCTGGTCCATGGGCGTCAACGCGGTGAACGCCGACAGCAGCCAGACCTATGTGGAAGGCCGCGAGTACATGTTCGCCAGCCTGCCCAAGGAAGACGAGCCGCTGGCCACCTTCTACGGCCAGCGCGATGACCGCAGTGGCGTCGGCGCCCAGCAGGGCCGCGCGTTCGGCAACGGCCGCTGGTTCGACTTCTACGCCGCCAACCGCTTCCGTGCCGACGGTGGCCTGAGCGCTGACGCCGCGGCGGCGGCCTGGCGCGAGCGCACTGTGCAGCGCCTCGGTTCCTGGGGCTTCAATACCCTCGGCGACTGGAGCGATCCGGCCTTCGCCGACGATCCGCGCATGCCGTACAGCGTGCCGCTGTCCATCAGCGGCGACTACGCCACCGTCAGCACCGGCTACGACTGGTGGGGCGCCATGCCCGACCCGTTCGACCCGCGCTTCGCCATGGCCGCCGAACGCGCCATCGCCATCGCCGCCCGCGACCACCGCGAGGACGCCTGGCTGCTGGGTTACTACGCCGACAACGAACTGGCCTGGGCCGGTCGTGGCGACGATGACCAGGCGCACTTCGCCCTGGCTTTCGGCACGCTCAAGCTGTCCACCGACAGCCCGGCCAAGCGTGCCTTCATCAAGCAACTCAAGGACAAGTACGAGGATCACGATCAGCTCGCCGAGGCCTGGGGCGTGCAGCTGGGCTCCTGGGAGGACCTCGACGCGCCGGGCTACCAGGCGCCGGTGCCGAGCGAGGCGCACCCGGCCATCGCCCAGGACTACAGTGCCTTCCTGCGCCTGTACGCCGACCAGTACTTCAAGACCCTGAAAGACTCGCTGCAGTGGCACGCGCCCAACCACCTGCTGCTCGGCCCGCGCTTCGCCGTCAGCACGCCGGAAGCACTGGCCTCCTGTGCGCAGTACTGCGACATCCTCAGCTTCAACCTCTACGTGCCGCTGCCGCAGCAGGGGTTCGACGCCAACTACGTGCGCAGCCTGGACAAGCCGGTGCTGATCACCGAATTCCACTTCGGCTCCCGTGATCGCGGGCCGTTCTGGGGCGGTGTTGCCGAGGTGTACAACGAGCAGCAGCGGGGCGAGGCGTACCAGCGCTTCCTCGCCGAGGCCGCGAAGGAGCCGAACATCGTCGGTGCGCACTGGTTCCAGTACCTCGACCAGCCGGTGACCGGCCGCCTGCTCGACGGCGAGAACGGTCACATCGGCCTGGTCGGCATCACCGACCTGCCGTTCACCAGCTTCGTCGACGCCGTACGCAAGGCCAACCAGCAGACGCTCAAGGGCATCGACGAACAGGCCCGCGCCGCGGCCAAGGTGGCGCCGGAGCCGCAGCCCAAACCCGCGCCAGCCTCTGACGACAGCGACGACGAGGAACAGGCCTCGGAGCAATGATCCGTCATTCGTGAAGCCGCACTCTGCCTTCGGCAGGGTTCCCAGGGGCGGAGCGCGCTGAAAGAATGGCGTCTTCCGCACTTTCCGTCCCTGAGTATGTGCATTTCCGGAGCTTGAGATGACCCTGAACGGCCACTGTGATCCGCGCTTCACCCCCGTTGCCGATGCCTTCAGTGCGCTGTTCGAAGACCCGCAGGAGCGCGGCGCAGCGCTATGCATCCAGGTCGGCGGCGAAACCGTGGTCGATCTCTGGGCCGGCAGCGCGGGCAAGGAGCCGGGCCAGGACTGGCAGGCCGATACGCTGCTCAACCTGTTCTCTTGCACCAAGACCTTCGCCGCCGTCGCCGCGCTGCAACTGGTGGGCGAGGGGCGCCTGGAGCTGGACGCCCCGGTGGCCCGCTACTGGCCGGAGTTCGAGCAGGCCGGCAAACAGACCATCACCGTGCGCCAGCTGCTCTGCCATCGCGCGGGCCTGCCGGCGATCCGCCAGCCGCTGGCGCCCGAGGCGCTGTATGACTGGTCGACCATGACCGCCGCGCTGGCTGCCGAGACGCCTTGGTGGACGCCGGGCCTTGAGCACGGCTATGCCCCCATCACCTATGGTTGGCTGATCGGCGAAGTCATCCGCCGTGTCGACGGCCGCGAACCCGGAGCCGCCATCATCGCGCGCACCGCCGAGCCGTTGGGGCTGGATTTCCATATCGGCCTGGATGACAGCGAATTCCACCGCGTCGCGCACATCGCCCGGGGCAAGGGCAACCTGGGGGACGCTGCCGCGCAACGCCTGTTGCGGACCATGATGACCGATGCCGCCGCGCTCTCCACCCGCGCCTTCACCAATCCGCCTTCGGTGCTCACCAGCACCAACAAGCCCGAATGGCGGCGCATGTCGCAGCCGGCGGCCAACGGCCACGGCAATGCGCGCTCGCTGGCCGGCTTCTACACGGGCCTGCTGCAGGGCAAGTTGCTGGACGAAGCGCTGTTGGCCGAACTCACCCGTGAGCATGCCGTTGGCGAGGATCGAACCTTATTGACCTGTACGCGTTTCGGGTTGGGTTGCATGCTTGACCAGCCGAGCGTGGCCAACGCCACCTACGGCTTGGGCCCGCAGGCCTTCGGGCATCCGGGAGCCGGTGGCTCCATCGGTTTCGCCGACCCCGAGCGCGAGCTGGCCCTGGGCTTCGTCGTCAACACCCTTGGCCCCTACGTGCTGATGGACCCGCGCGCCCAGCGCCTGGCCCGCCTCGCCGGCGACTGCCTGTAACGACGAGCGGGAGGAACCTTCCTCCCGCTGCGCCTTCTTAAGGTCGTCCGCATTTGCCGTCGCGCTGGCCGCGACGGCCTTCTCCTGCGCACAGCCATGCGCCGCTCGTCAGTTCGGGAATAAAATCTCGTTCCAACTGAGTAAGTTATGTACAACTCTTAAGCTGATTGCTGAAGTCAGGATGCTGCTGCCTGCCAGCCGCACCCGGCCTCTCTTCATGTTCCGACTTTATGGAATCGCCCCCATGAACCTGCTGTTCTCGAATTCGCTGAAAGTCTCCACCCTTGCGCTGTGCGTCGGCCTTTCCGCCTGCAGCCAGTTCCAGTCTCAGGATCAGGCCAAGGACCCGGCGAAAACCACGGAAAGCGCTGCAGCCGCCGCCAAGCCGGGCACCGGCCACTGGTGGTGGCCCTTCGGTGGCGACGAGGAGGTGAGCGCTGCGGCTCCCGCGCCGGAGAAGAAGCCCGTCGAGGCGACCAAGGTCGCCGCCGCTGGCAGCCAGCAGCCCGGTGGCCACTGGTGGTGGCCGTTCGGCGTGAGCGACAGCAAGCCGGGCGCCGACAAGGCGGCCAAGCCGCAGGACACCAAGGTCAGCAAGGAATGGCTGGACCAGCATGAGCAGTCCCTGCGTGCCGCTGTCGCGGGCAGCAAGTTCACCGTCGAGCGCCGCGAGAACGCCCTGGTGCTGATCGCGCCGGTGGAAGGCTCGTTCAACCCCAAGCGTCCTGAACTGCTGCTGCCGATCACCCTGGCGCCGCTGGGCAACGTGGCGAAGATGCTGCAGAACGACCCGGAAAGTGGCGTGCTGGTGCTCGGCCACAGCGACAGCTCGGGCGACAAGGCGCTCAACGACAAGGTCAGCCTGCAGCGTGCCCAGGCGGTATCCTCGATCTTCCGCCTGAGCGGCCTGGGCGCCGACCGCCTGCGCCTGAAGGGCGTCGGCTCCAGCCTGCCGCGCGCCGACAACGCCAGTGCCGAAGGCCGTGCGCTGAACCGCCGCGTCGAAGTGCTGGTGACCCAGCGCACCAGCCTGCTGGCACTCGCCCAGGCCAACTGATCCCTTGCGCGCACAGCGTCATTCCAGCCGGAATGACGCTTGTCGTGGATCAAGCGCGAAGGCGCAACTCTGGATAAGCTTAAGGACTTCTTCTGCAGGAGATTTCCGATGGCTCAGACCCTGGCCGATATGCGCCGCGAATACACCCGTGACGGACTGACCGAGACCCAGGCACCCGCCGAACCCTTCAGCCTGTTCAACCAGTGGTTCGAGGACGCGGTGAAGACCGAGCAACTGCCGGTCGAACCCAACGCGATGATGCTCGCCACCGTGGACGCCGACGGCCAGCCGCACTGCCGCGTGCT
Organism: Pseudomonas sp. LABIM340; assembly: GCF_040017195.2. Classification (NCBI taxonomy): domain Bacteria; kingdom Pseudomonadati; phylum Pseudomonadota; class Gammaproteobacteria; order Pseudomonadales; family Pseudomonadaceae; genus Pseudomonas; species Pseudomonas sp. LABIM340. The sequence goes on from NZ_CM200227.1 coordinate 1,639,896, forward strand.
CCTGCTCAAGGGCCTGGACGAGCGCGGCTTCACCTTCTTCAGCAACTACGAAAGCGCCAAGGGCCAGCAGCTCGGGGAAAACCCGCGCGCGGCCATGACCTTCTTCTGGCCGGCGCTGGAACGCCAGGTGCGCATCGAGGGACGGGTCGAGAAGGTCTCCAGCGAAGAGTCCGCTGCCTACTACCGTGTGCGCCCGCTGGGCAGCCGCCTGGGCGCCTGGGCATCGCCGCAGAGCCGGGTGATCGACGGCCGTGGCGAGCTGGAGCAGCTGCTGGCCGAGACCGAGCAACGCTTCGCCGACAGCGCGCCGAGCTGCCCGGACTTTTGGGGCGGCTACCGCCTGCTGCCGAGCCGCATCGAGTTCTGGCAGGGCCGCCCGAGTCGCCTGCACGACCGCCTCAATTTCCGCAACGAAGATGGCGCCTGGGTGCGCGAGCGCCTGGCGCCCTGAACCTTCGTCGAACGCCCGGCCCATTTGTAGGAGCGGGCCATGCCCGCGATCGCGCGCATGGCGCGCTCCTACAGTGAAACAGGCCCGCGCAGGGACATTGCCTACGCGGTTGGCGGTGTAGGATGCCCTGCATCCTCCCGCACAACGGACCTGTCCCCATGAAAGTCGTCATCGCTCCCGACTCCTTCAAGGAAAGCCTCTCCGCCCCCGAGGTCGCCGAGGCCATTTCCTGTGGCTGGCTGCGCGCGCGGCCAGCCGACGAAACCCTGCTGCGGCCCATGGCCGACGGCGGCGAAGGCACGGTGGACGCGGTGCTGGCGGCGCGGCCGGGCGAGCGCCGCGAGCTGGATGTCTGCGGCCCGCTGGAGCAGCCCGTGAAAGCCCACTGGGGCTGGCTGGAGGGCGCCACCGCGGTGATCGAGATGGCTGCCGCCAGTGGCCTGCACTGGGTCCCGGAAGGGCAGCGCGACGCCACCCGCACCACCAGCCGCGGCACCGGCGAGCTGATCCGCGAAGCGCTGGATGCGGGTGCGAAGAAGATCATCATCGGCCTGGGCGGCAGTGCAACAAACGACGGCGGCCTGGGCCTGCTGCAGGCGCTGGGTGTGAGTTTCCTCGATGGCCAGGGCAAGGAACTGGGTGCCGGTGGCGCGCGGCTCGCGGAACTGGACCGAATCGACCTGTCAAACCTCGACCCGCGACTGGCCTCAGTCGAGGTCGAAGTGGCCGCCGACGTGAACAATCCCCTTTGCGGCCCCCACGGCGCATCGTCCGTCTTCGGTCCGCAGAAGGGCGCGAACCCGGCGCAGGTGCAGCAGCTGGACGCCGCACTCAAACGTTTCGCCGAAGTTGCGGCGCTGGCCCTGGGGCAGGATCACAGCCTGTTCCCTGGCGTCGGTGCGGCGGGTGGCCTGGGCTTCGCCTGCCGGGCTTTCCTCAAGGCGCGCTTCCGTCCGGGCATCGAGCTGATCGCCGAGTTGTCGGAGCTGGAACCGGCGCTGGCTGGCGCATCGCTGGTCATCACCGGGGAAGGGCGGCTGGATGGCCAGAGCCTGCACGGCAAGACGCCGGTGGGCGTGGCCCATGTCGCCCGGCGCGTGGGCGTGCCGGTGATCGCGCTGGCGGGCAGCGTCGGCGAAGGGCTTGCCGAATTGCGTGAAGTGGGAATCGAAGCAGCGTTCAGCCTGGCGCCGGGGCCCATCACCCTGGCCGATGCCTGCGCCCGGGCGGCGCAGGAACTGGAAAACCGCGCCGAGGCGCTGGCGCGCTTCTGGTCGCTGGCTCAGGCCGCGCGGTAGGCGTCTGCGGCGCGCTGCAGCCAATCAGGCAGGTCGCGGCGCTTCACTTTCTCGCGCTTGGCATCGGCCAGGCGCTGCAACAGATAGATACGTTTCTGCGGATCATCGCCGGCCAGCGACAGCGCCAGGTCGCGGTCCATCCAGCGGCGGATGCGCCAGTAGATCCACCAGTGGAAATACAGGCCGGCGGCGGTGGTGACGACGATAATGAAATAGTCCATGGACGGCTGCTCCTTCTGCGGCTGCAAGGCTAACCCATCGTGCTGCACGAAAAACTGAGCCAGGGCAGGCGTTTTCCGAGGATCTGGCACAAACTGTACGAAAGCTGAATCGAGATCAGCATGTTTCATGACCTGGCGTGACAGGCGGGCTGCCGTCGGAGTCTAATAGCCGTAGCCCTACTCGGAGGTTCCCTAATGCGTAAAACTGCCCTGATCGCCGTGACTTTCGCGGCCCTGGCCATGACCCTCGGTGGTTGCCAGTCCAGTCTGACCGGCGACACCTACACCCGTGAAGAAGCACGTACCGTGCAGAACGTTCGCATGGGTACCATCCAGGCCCTGCGCCCGGTGAAGATCGAAGGCACCAAGACTCCCATCGGCTCCGTTGCCGGCGCCGCCGTTGGTGGTATCGGCGGCAGCGCCATCGGTGGCGGCAAGGGCAGCTATGTCACCGCGATCATCGGCGCCGTCGCCGGCGGCCTGCTCGGTGCGGCCACCGAAGAAGGCCTGACCCGCACCCAGGGTGTGGAAATCACCGTCCGCGAAGACGACGGCAGCACCCGCGCCTACGTCCAGCAGGTCGACGAAGGTGCCGTGTTCCGCGTCGGCGAGCGCGTGCGCATCCTGACCGTCAACGGTACCAGCCGCGTCGCTCACTGACCGGCATCGGCTGCCCAGCCGTGGCAGCCCGCGAAACCCAGCGCGCGACAGTCGACCCGACTGTCGCGCGCTATCGTTTGGGGCATAGGAAAATCTGCCGCAGCCCACTGCCGGCGCGGCGCAAGCTTGCAATTTCGTAATAATTCAATCCATGACGCGTAATCGATAGATATGGATAATCGTCGCCTTCGCAAGCCGGTCGCCTGTGCGCGGGGTTGCCTTTCTGAACACCGTCCGGCGGTGAAAAGGAGTGGGTCATGATGTTGGCGCTGATCATCGCGCTGCCTTTCCTCGGGGTATTGCTGCCGTTGCTGGCCGAGCGTTTCGGCCGTACTGCCTGCGCCGCCGCCACCGGGCTGGTGCCGCTGGCCGGGCTGATCCTGCTGCTGGGGCAGCGCTCGGTGCTGGGCGGCGAGCCGCAGGTGCAGCGCCTGGAGTGGCTGCCGGAACTGGGCCTGAACCTCAGCCTGCGCCTGGACGGCCTGGGTTTCCTGTTCGCCCTGCTGATCCTCGGCATCGGCCTGCTGGTGATCCTCTACGCCCGCTATTACCTGTCCGAGAAGGAGCCTGCCGGGCGCTTCTTCGCCTTCCTGCTGCTGTTCATGGGCGCCATGCTCGGCGTGGTGCTGAGTGAAAACCTGCTGCTGATGCTGGTGTTCTGGGAGCTGACCAGCCTGTCGTCGTTCCTGCTGATCGGCTTCTGGGGCTATCGCTCGGATGCGCGCAAGGGCGCGCGCATGGCATTGGCGGTCACCGGTGGCGGCGGCCTGGCGCTGCTCGCCGGTATCCTGCTGATCGGCCATGTGGTCGGCAGCTTCGAACTCTCCACGGTGCTGGGTGCCCGCGAGGTGTTGCAGGCCAGCCCGCTGTTCCCGCTGGCGCTGTGCCTGGTGCTGCTGGGCGTGTTCACCAAGTCCGCGCAGTTCCCGTTCCACTTCTGGCTGCCCCACGCGATGGCGGCGCCGACGCCGGTGTCGGCCTACCTGCACTCGGCGACCATGGTAAAGGCCGGCGTCTTCCTGCTGGCGCGCCTGTACCCGCTGCTGTCGGGCAACGACCTGTGGTTCTACCTGGTCAGCCTGACGGGGCTTGCGACCCTGCTGATGGGCGCCTTCATGGCGCTGTTCCAGAACGACCTCAAAGGCCTGCTGGCCTACTCGACCATCAGCCACCTGGGCCTGATTACCCTGCTGTTCGGCCTGGATTCTCCCATGGCCAACGTCGCGGCGATCTTCCACATCATCAACCACGCCACCTTCAAGGCCTCGCTGTTCATGGCCGCCGGGATCATCGACCACGAGACCGGCAGCCGCGATATGCGCCGCATCAACGGCATGTGGAAGTACATGCCGCACACCGCCGTGCTGGCGATGGTGGCGTCGGCATCCATGGCCGGCGTGCCGCTGCTCAACGGCTTCCTCAGCAAGGAAATGTTCTTCGGCGAGACCCTGGCGCAGAACATGATGGGCAGCTTCAACTGGGTGATCCCGGCGCTGGCGACCGTGGGCGCGCTGTTCTCGGTGAGCTATTCGGTGCGCTTCATCCACGACGTGTTCTTCAACGGCGAGCCGATCAACCTGCCTAACCCGCACCCCCACGAGCCGCCGCGCTACATGAAGGTGCCGGTGGAAATCCTCGTGCTGATCTGCCTGCTGGTGGGTGTCATGCCGGGGGTTATCGTCGGCCCGCTGCTGGCCGGTGCCGCCGCATCGAGCCTGAATAGCGCGCCGCCCGAGTACAGCCTGGCGATCTGGCACGGCTTCAATGCGCCGCTGGCGATGAGCTTCGTCGCCACTGCCGGCGGCGTGCTGCTCTACGTGCTGCGCAAACCGCTGTTCGACTGGTACGCCGGGCTGCCGGCAATGGACGCCAAGCTGGTGTTCGAACAGCAGGTGCAGCGTGTGGTGCGCTTTGCTACACGAGTGACTGGCTACCTGGAGAACGGCTCGCTGCAGCGCTACGCCATGCTGCTGGTGCTGGCCGCCGTGGTGGTGGTGTTCGCCGGTCTTGCACCGCTGCCGGGCATTGCCGGTGATAGGGCGCAGACCCCGCTGGATGGCATCACCGCGCTGGGACTGATCCTGCTGGCCATCGCCGGGCCGCTCACCGTCTGGTTCCATCGCCAGCGCCTGACCGCGCTGGTGATCCTCAGCATCGCCGGGTTACTGGTGGCGCTGGCCTTCGCCCGCTTCGCCGCACCGGACCTGGCGCTGACGCAGTTGTCGGTGGAAGTGGTGACCATCGTCCTGCTGATGCTGGCGCTTTACTACCTCCCGGCACGCACGCCCAAGACCTCCAGCAGCCTGCGCCGCCTGCGCGATTTCGTGATCGCCATTGGCGCCGGCGTGATGGTCACGCTGCTGACCTACGCCGTGCTCACCCGTCCCTACGACAGCATCGCCGGCTACTACCTGGAGAACAGCGTCTCCGGTGGCGGCGGGCACAACGTGGTGAACGTGATCCTGGTGGACTTCCGCGGCTTCGATACCCTCGGCGAGATCACCGTGCTGGCGATTGCCGCGGTCGGCATCTTCGCGTTGCTCGACGGCCTGCGCCTGCTGCGCCGCGAGAGTGACGACGAAGGCCGTGCGTGGGCGAAGGACCGCTTCCCGCCGATCCTCGCCACGCTGTCGCGCCTGCTGCTGCCGCTGGCGCTGCTGGTCTCGGTGTTCATCTTCCTGCGCGGCCACAACCTGCCGGGCGGCGGCTTCATCGCCGGATTGATCACCTCGGTGGCTCTGATTCTCCAGTACATCGCCTGCGGCAGCCGCTGGGTGAGCACGCGCCTGCCGCTGGACTACAGCCGTCTCGCCGGCCTCGGCGTGCTGATCGCCGGGCTGACCGGGCTGGGCGCGTGGTTCTTCGGCTTCCCGTTCCTCACCTCGGCGTTTGGCCACTTCCACATTCCGCTGGTGGGCGACATAGAACTGGCCACGGCCATGCTCTTCGACCTGGGCGTGTACTTCACCGTGGTTGGCGCGACGCTGCTGATTCTTTCCGGGTTGGGTTCGGTCACTGCGCCGCCCCCCTCGTTAGAGCTGAGAGAGCCGCTGTTGTCCAAGGAGGCGCCCTGATGGAAGCGCTGTTCGCCATCGCCCTCGGCCTGCTGACCGCCAGCGGCGTCTATCTGCTGCTGCGTGCGCGCACCTTCCCAGTGGTGCTGGGGCTGACCCTGCTGTCCTACGCGGTCAACCTGTTCCTCTTCGCCATGGGCCGGCTGGCCGGCGACCCGGCGGTGATCGGCAAGGTCGCCAACGCCGGTGACCCGATCCCCCAGGCGCTGGTGCTGACGGCCATCGTCATCGGCTTTGCCATGACGGCCTTCGTCATCGTGCTGGCCCTGCGAGGGCTGGCGGATACCGGTGGTGATCATGTCGATGGCGGCGAAGGGGAGGACGGTCGATGAACCACTGGCTGATCCTTCCGGTCCTGCTGCCGCTGTTCGCCGGCTGCGCACTGCTGCTCGTGGGCGAGCGCCTGCAACGCGGCCTGTCGCTGCTCGCCACCCTGGCGCTGCTGCCGCTTTCCGCCGTGCTGCTGCAACAGGCCGACAGCGGCGTGGTGCAGTTCTACGCGCTGGGCAACTGGCAGCCGCCGTTCGGCATCATCCTGGTGCTGGACCGCCTCAGCGCGCTGATGATCGCTGCCACCGCGCTGCTCGCCAGCCTGTCGCTGATCTACGCGGTGCGCGGGGATGACCGGCGCGGCAAGCGCTTCCACGCGCTGTTCCAGTTCCAGTTGCTCGGGTTGAACGGGGCGTTCCTCACCGGCGATCTGTTCAACCTCTTCGTATTCTTCGAGATCCTGCTGATCGCCTCGTACGCGCTGCTGCTGCATGGCGGCGGGGCAGGGCGGGTACGCGCGGGTGTGCATTACGTGGTGCTCAATCTCGTCGGCTCGGCGTTCTTCCTCCTCGCGGTAGGCACGCTCTACGGCATTACCGGCACCCTGAACATGGCGCACATGGCTGAGCGTGTGGCGCAGTTGAGCACCGAGCAGGCGCCGCTGGTGCGCGCGGCAGCGTTGCTGCTGCTGGTGGTGTTCGGCCTGAAGGCCGCTCTGCTGCCGCTGTACTTCTGGTTGCCCAAAGCCTATGCCGAGGCCAGCGCGCCAGTGGCGGCGCTGTTCTCGATCATGACCAAGGTGGGCATCTACTCGATCCTGCGGGTCTACACGCTGATCTTCGGCGACCAGGCCGGCGAGTTGGCGAACCTCGCGCAGGCCTGGCTGTGGCCGCTGGCGCTGGCCGGGATAGTCGCCGGGGCGCTGGGTGCGCTGGCGGCGACCACGTTGCAAGGCCTGCTGTCGTACCTGGTGGTGGTCTCCGCTGGCACGCTGCTGGCGGCCATTGCGTTGGGCACGCCGGAGGCGCTGTCCGCCGCGCTCTATTACCTGCTGCACAGCATCTGGGTGGCTGGCGGCCTGTTCCTGCTGGCCGACCTGATTGCCCGCCAGCGCGGCGAGAAGACTGGCCGACTGGTGCAGGGCCCGGCGTTGCTACAGCCGCACTTGCTGGGCGGCGCGTTCTTCTTCGGCGCCATCGCCGTTGCCGGCCTGCCGCCGCTGTCGGGCTTCCTCGGCAAGCTGATGCTGCTGCGCTCGGTCAGCGGGGGCAGCGAAGCCATCGCGCTGTGGAGCGCGGTGCTGGTCAGCGGGCTGGTCACCATCGTCGCGCTGAGTCGCGCCGGCAGCACGCTGTTCTGGCGTACCGGCCTGAGCGTGCTGGGCAGCGCCAATCGTGAACCGGTGAAGATGCTGGCGTGCTTCGGTCTGCTGGCGAGCGCGCCGCTGATGGTGGTCGCCGCGCGGCCGCTGATCACTTATGCACAGGCCACGGCGGCGCAGTTGCTCGACGCCGGGCTCTACCGTCAGGCGATCCTGCTGGGAGGTGGCGCATGATCCGGCGCATCCTTCCGCACCCGCTGCTCAGCGGCGTGCTGCTGCTGAGCTGGCTGTTGCTGGTCAACGACTTCTCCCTCGGCCACTGGCTGCTCGGCGCCTTCCTCGGCCTGACGATCCCGCTGCTGTGCCGCAATCTGCTGCTGGCCGCGCCGCGCATCCAGCGGCCGGGCCTGCTGCTGCGCTTCATCGGGCTGGTGCTCTACGACATAGTCGTGGCCAACCTGCAGGTGGCGAAGCTGGTGCTGGGACCGAAAGCGAAGCTGCAGCCGGGCTTCGTCGAGATTCCCCTGGAGCTGACCGATGACCTGGCCATCAGCATCCTCGCCAGCGTCATCACCCTGACCCCGGGCACCTGTTCCGCCGACCTCTCCGCCGACCGTCGCACGCTGCTGGTCCACGGCATCGACGTGCCGGACCCGCAGGCGCTGGTGGCAGACATCAAGGCGCGCTACGAGGCGCCGCTGAAGGAGGTGTTCCCGTGCTCGGCATCGTGATCCCGATCTGCCTGGCGCTGCTGGGTATCGCCGTGCTGCTCACCGTGGCGCGGCTGGTTCGCGGGCCCTCGGTGGCGGACCGCATCCTCGCGCTGGACACCCTGTCGGTGGAAGCCATCGCGCTGATCGTGCTGTTCGGCATCTGGAAGGGCAGCGGCCTGTACTTCGAGGCGGCGCTGCTGATCGCGGTGATGGGCTTCGTCAGCACCGTGGCCCTGTGCAAGTTCCTGCTGCGCGGAGACATCATCGAATGAATGGCGACATGATCGTTGAGGCGCTGGTCTGCCTGTTGTTGCTGGCCGGGAGCCTGTTTGCCCTGCTTGGTGCTATTGGCCTGTACCGGCTGCCGGACTTCTACACGCGTCTGCACGCGCCGACCAAGGCTTCGACGCTGGGCGTGGGCGGGGTGGTGTTGGCCTCGCTGCTGTACTTCAGCACGCGCGGCGAAGGCGTCAGCCTGCATGAGATCCTGATCACTGTGTTCCTCTTCATCACCGCGCCGGTGAGCGCGCACCTGCTGGCCAAGGCGGCGATGCAGCAGCGGGTTCCGGTGGAGCGGGGGACCAAGGGCAAGCCCTGGGACTGATTTCGAGTCTTGTTGGCGATGCTTCTGGATTGGGTGTTCTGCGTCGCTTCGGCGTGCGCGTCAGCTTCTTGTTTCGCCCCCTCGGGCGAGTCCCTTTTGGCAAACGCCCCAAAAGGAACCAAAAGGTCTTGCCCCGGACATCCGGTTTTTCGCCTAGGCGAAAAATACCCTCGTTGAAGCGGAGTTTCAGGGGCACGCGCTGACGGGCCATCCATGGCCCGACAGCGCTCTCGCGACATCCATGTCGCTCAACCCCTGAAACTCCGCTTCAACGAGGCCTCCTGAACGGGGCATTCGGCGTGCGCGGATATTTCCCTGGAAGTCCTCAAGAGCCAACGCCAAAGCCGGATCGGTGTGGAGCGGGCTCTTCGTAGGACCGAGGGGGACGCCTAGTCCTTGCTCGCGAACCGATTGGCGCCGATGTTTCCTTGTAGGAGCGGGCCATGCCCGCGATCCGTCGGCAGGGCCGACGTTTCAAACAGGGGCTCGACGTCACCGGGAGTACCTGAATCAACCTGCAGGAGCCCATACAGTTTCCCCACGATTCTGTACCTGTCGGCCGCCGGTGCGCGCCTCCTATACTCCGGGGACCTTTTGACTGGAGCGTCCCGTGCAGCAATCCCGGCCGTTCGCCCTCGCGTGCCTGGTGCTGGCCATGGCGCTCTGGGGCAGTTCCTTCATCGCGTTGAAGTTCGCCTTCCAGGAAATGCCGGCCATGTGGGTGATCTTCGCCCGTATGGCGCTGGGCAGCCTGATCTTCCTCGCCGCCTGGCGCTGGCGCGGGCGCATCGACTACCGCCCCGGCGACTGGAAGTGGCTGCTCGCGCTGGCCGCCTGCGAGCCCTGCCTGTACTTCATCTTCGAATCCCTTGCGTTGCAGCAGACCAGCGCCGCGCAGGCCGGAATGATCACCGCTCTGCTGCCCCTGCTGGTGGCGGTCGGCGCGTTCTTCCTGCTGCATGAGAAGATCGCCCGCAACACCTGGCTGGGCTTTGCCCTGGCGGTGCTCGGCTCGCTCTGGCTGACGCTGGCCAGCGAGCCGGACCGCCACGCGCCCAATCCGTTGCTGGGCAATTTCTACGAACTGGTGGCAATGCTCTGCGCCACCGGCTACACCCTGTTGCTCAAGCACCTGTCGGCGCGCTACTCGCCCTTTATCCTCACTGCGATGCAGGCATTCATCGGCTCGCTGTTCTTCCTGCCGCTGGCGCTGGCGACTTCAGGCCTGCCGGCGGCGCCCGGCCCGACCGGCTGGTTCGCCCTGGTCTACCTGGGCAGCGTGGTCACCGTCGGCGCCTATGGTTTGTACAACTTCGGCGTCAGCCGCCTGCCGGCGAGCCAGGCGACCGGCTTCATCAACCTGATCCCGGTGTTCACCCTGATCTTCGCCGCGCTGCTGCTCGGCGAGGTGCTCAGCGGCCAGCAGGCGCTGGCCGCCGGCCTGGTGTTCATCGGCGTCGCCCTCAGCCAGTGGCGCAGCGCGCCGCCCACATCGCCCGCCGGTGTGCTGGACTGAATCCATTGAACCGCTTGCCCTGCCAGGAGAACGACACGATGGCCACCCAGGAACGCAACTGGACCCGTGAGGCGATCCGCATCATCGAAGCGGATTTCCAGCGCAGCGCCGATACTCACCTGATCCCCCTGGACATGCCTGGCCTGCCGGGCGTGGACCTGTATTTCAAGGACGAGTCGAGCCACCCCACCGGCAGCCTCAAGCACCGCCTGGCGCGCTCGCTGTTCCTCTATGCGTTGTGCAACGGCTGGCTGAAGCCGGGCGCGCCGGTGATCGAGGCGTCCAGCGGCTCGACGGCGATCTCCGAGGCGTACTTCGCACGGCTGCTCGGCCTGCCGTTCATTGCCGTGGTGCCGGCCAGCACCTCGAAGGAGAAGATCGCGCAGATCGCCTTCTACGGCGGCCAGGCGCACCTGGTCGACGACCCGACGCAGATCTACGCCGAGTCCGAGCGCCTGGCGAAGGAAACCGGCGGCCATTTCATGGACCAGTTCACCTACGCCGAGCGCGCCACCGACTGGCGGGCGAACAACAACATCGCCGAGTCGATCTTCCAGCAGATGCGCCACGAGCGTTTCCCCGAGCCGGCCTGGCTGGTCTCCAGCCCCGGCACCGGCGGTACCCTGGCGACCCTGGGGCGCTTCGCCCGCTACCGCCGGCATGACACCCGCGTGCTCTGCGCCGACGCCGAGCGCTCGGTGTTCTTCGAGTCCTACAAGACCGGCGACCGCGACCTGACTCTGAGCTACGGTTCGCGCATCGAAGGCATCGGCCGCCCGCGCGTGGAAGCCTCGTTCCTGCCCAACGTGCTCGACGCCTGCTGCAAGGTGCCGGACGACCTGTCGCTGGCGGCCATGCACTACCTGGCCCGGCGCCTGGGCCGGCATGTCGGCGGCTCCAGCGGCACCAACCTGATCGGCGCGCTGCTGGTGGCGCGGCAGATGGTGGCGCGGCGCGAGAGCGGCTCGGTGGTGGCGATCCTCTGCGACAGCGGCGAGCGCTACGAGACCACCTACTACAACCCGCTGTGGCTGATTTCCCAGGGCTTCGACCTCGATCCGCTGATCGAGGCCGTACGCCAGTGCGCCGAGCACGGCGCGGCGCTGCCCGGTGATCTGCCCTGCATCGGACTGGACTGATCCCATGGAGGGACGCATGAAAACCATCGGCCTGATCGGCGGCATGAGCTGGGAATCGACCATTCCCTACTACCGGCAGATCAACGAACGCATCAAGGAACGCCTGGGCGGCCTGCACTCGGCGAAGGTCGCGCTGTACAGCGTGGACTTCCACGAGATCGAGCGCCTGCAGCACGCTGGCGACTGGGAGGCCGCCGGCCGTGTGCTGGCTGACGCGGCCCGTTCGCTGAAGGCAGCGGGCGCGGACTTCCTCGTGCTCTGTACCAACACCATGCACAAGGTGGCGCCGGCCATCGAGGCGGCGGTGGACATCCCGCTGCTGCACATCGCCGACCCGACCGCCCAGGCGATCCGCACGGCCGGTGTTGCCACGGTCGGCCTGCTGGGCACGCGCTTCACCATGGAGCAGGCGTTCTACAAGGATCGCCTGGTGGACAGGTTCGGGCTGAAGGTACTGACGCCGAACGAAGCCGACCGCCAGGTGGTGCATCGGATCATCTACGAGGAACTGTGCCTGGGGCGGATTCGCGACGAATCTCGGGAAGAGTACCGGCGCATCATTGCCGCGCTGGTGGAGCAGGGCGCCGAGGCGGTGATCCTCGGCTGCACGGAGATTTCCCTGCTGGTCGGCCCGGCGGACGCCGCGGTGCCGCTGTTCGACACCACGGCACTGCATGCCCTGCACGCGGCCGACGCGGCCATTTGAGGAGGACTCACCGCATGAGCTTCATCAGCCTGAGGGTACGCGCGGCGTTCATCATGCACGGCTACGACGAGCAGAACCGCGAGGTGATCGAGCAGGTCGCCGACCCGGATTTCGTCGAGAAGCTGGTGCGCATCGAGCGCATCCAGTCGATCAGCGAGAAGTACGTGCTGGTGACCGCCAGCGATGGCCGGCTGGCCTATTGGGAATACGATGGGGAATTCGCCGTGCTGAAGGCGCGGCTGGTGGCGGCGGGTTTACTGGTCTGACGCCGCTCTGTAGGGCGCATAACGAGCCAGCGTTATCCGCCGCGACGGGTTCGGCGGATAACCTGTTCCAGGTTATGCGCCCTACGGTCTGCTCTTCGCACGAGCGGACCTTGTCCGCGAATCCAACCGGCGCGCTCCGGTGCTTTGCGTTTGTGTAGGGCGAATAACGCGTCAGCGTAATCCGCCGCAGGAGCAGGCGCCAGCGTAATCAATCGCCGCTGGAACCGCCCGGATAGGCGCAGCCGCGCATGACCTTGTTGTCCAGGCGCAGCTCGGCCGACAGGTTGCTCAGTGCGCCGCTCATGCTGTCCTGGCAGCGTGCCGGAGCGACCCACAGCTCGACCTTCTCGCCGTTGGCCTCGCTGGAGTAACTGGTGCTGCCGTCAGGCACGCCTTCGGCGATGTACGGCAGCGCCAGCGACTCCTTGCCCGGCTGCTCGATCAGCATGCCCTGGCTGTTCACCAGCACGCTCCAGCCCGGCTCGTTGCCGTGGGCGCGGACGACCGCGCGCTTGAAGTTCGGGTCGTCGCAGCCGGAGCCTTCGTTCTGCAGGCGATAGACCTTGGCCACTTCCAGCTTGCCATCGGTGCCCTGGGCGCTGCTGCCGCTGAAGCTGCCGCGCAGGTCGGCGTACAGCGAGGTGGCGCCGTCGTTGAACATCTCCAGCGCATCGCGGGGGAGGCCGGTGTTGCCGGTGTCCTCGATGCTGAAGCGGCGCTGCTCGGTGCAGCTGCGGAACACCAGCTTGCCGTCCTGACGGGTCAGTTCGCCCTGCAGGCGAGTGGAGGCGTTAAGATCGGTCTTGTTCGGCGTCCACACCTGGCAGGCGGCGAACAGGGGCAGCAGGCTGAACAGAATGAAACGGCTGGATCGCATGGAACGGGCTCCCTCGAAAGTGCGCCCACGTTACCCAGCGAAGCCGGCCACCTCAAGCTGACACGGAGGATTTCGGATGATTCGTTGCAAGCGCGCCTATGAACCGGCGGCGAAGGAAGACGGCCAGCGGGTGCTGGTGGACCGCCTGTGGCCACGGGGGATTCGCAAGGAAGACCTGCACATGGAGCAGTGGGCCAAGGAGGCGTCGCCGTCCAACGAACTGCGCCAGCGCTTCCATCACGACCCGAGTCTGTTCGAGGTCTTCCGCAAGGCCTACCACGGCGAGCTGAATGCCCATCCGGAACACTGGATGGGACTGCTGGACCTCGCACGCAAGGGCACGCTGACGCTGCTCTATGCGGCCAGGGACGAGGAGCACAACAACGCGCAGGTGCTGGCGGAGTTCCTCGAGGACGAGCTGGAGAAGCAGGGCGAGGGCAGTTCCCCGGTCTGCTATGCCGGCAAGACCGAGTAGGGGGCTTGCTCGCGAACCAAGGGAAATCGTCACCGGAGTCGTAGGGCGGATAACGCGCCAGCGTTATCCGCCCTGACGGGTTCGGCGGATAACCTGTTCCAGGTTATGCGCCCTACGAGGAAGTCCCGTTACTAGATCTTGTACACCTGCCCGCTCTGCTTGCCTTCCACGCTGCGGGCGAAGCCCAGGGCGGCGTCGGCGGCCGGCACCGGCTTGAAGCCGCGGAAGAACGGGCCGTAGCCTTCCATCGATTCCACCAGCACGTTCGGGCTCACCGCGTTGATCCGCTGGCCGCGCGGCAGTTCCAGGGCGGCGCTGCGCACGAAGCCTTCCACCGCGCCGTTGACCAGGCTGGCCGAGCTGCCCAGCACGATGGGCTGTTCGCTGAGGATGCCGGTGGTGAGGGTGAAGGAAGCGCCGTCGTTGGCGTACTGGCTGCCGATCAGCACCAGGTTCACCTGGCCCATCAGCTTGTCCTTCAGCCCCACGGCCATTTCCGCCTCGCCCATTTCGGCAAGTGCGCCGAAATGCACCTTGCCGGCGGCGCTGATCAGCGCATCGAAGCCTCCGACCTGCTCGAACAGCGCGCGGATCGAGGCGCTGTCGGTGATGTCCACGCGGTAGTCGCCGCTGTTGCGACCGACGCGGATGATCTCGTGGCGCTGGCCCAGTTCGTTGGCGACGGCCTGGCCGAGGGTGCCGCTGGCACCGATCAGGATGATTTTCATGAAGGCTCCGAAGGGATTTGGCTGAAGACGGCTTCAGAGTAGAGTGGTCTCCTGTTTAGATAATCACGCCAATCGATAACCTTTGGTTTTCATATGGAAACAATCGCCAGCGACCTGGAAGACCTTTCCGCCTTCGCCGTGCTGCTCGAATGCGGCAGCTTCACCCGTGCGGCGGAGAAGCTCGGCTGCAGCAAGGGCCAGCTGTCCAAGCGGATTTCCGCGCTGGAGCAGGCCCTGGGCGCGACCCTGGTGCACCGCACCACCCGACGTCTATCACTGACCGCCGCGGGCGCCGCGCTGTTGCCCGAGGCCCAGGCGCTCAACGCCCAGGCCGCGCGGGCGCGGCAGGCGGTGCTGGCATTGCAGGAGGAGGCGCAGGGCAAGGTGCGGCTGAGCGTACCGGTGTCCCTGGGCGAGACCTTCTTCGATGCCTGGCTGATGGAGTTCTCCCGCCAGTACCCCGACATCCGCCTGGAGCTGGACCTGTCCAACGAACGCCGCGATCTGGTGGCCGATGGCTTCGACCTGGCGATCCGCTCCGGCAGCCTGGCGGTGGACGAACGCCTGGTGGCGCGGCCGCTGTTCGCCCTGCAGGAGCTGACCTGCGCCACGCCGGACTACCTGGCCGAGCACGGTGTACCGGAAGTGCCGGCGGAGCTGGCCGGGCATTCCTGCCTGCAGAACACCCATTATCAGGACAGCGACGTCTGGCTCTACCAGCGCCACCACGAACTGTTCCGGGTGACGGTGAGCGGCCTGCTGGCGAGCAACCACTACACCCTGCTGAAGAAGGCGGCGCTGGCGGGCGCGGGAATCAGCCGGCTGCCCTCCTACATGATTCAGCAGGAATTGGCTGAAGGCAGTCTCGTCTGGCTGCTGCGCGACTACCAGACCCGGACCCAGCCGGTGTTCCTCATCCACGCCTACCAGAGCCGCCTGCCGCGCCGCACGCAGCTGCTGGCGGACTACCTGCTGCGCTGGTTCGAGCGCAGCCGGATGCAACTGGTCGCGCTGGAAGGCTGACAGCTGTCAGTAAATTCATTCAGTCGTTCAGCTTCGTTCAGCATTGGTTCAGAGAGGGTTCAGGAGGAGTTCAGGGACCGATCGTTAGGCTTTCACCATCACTTTTGAGAGCCTTCCGAGGTCAACATCATGAACCGTCCCACTCTGCTTCTGACTGCCCTGTTTGCCAGCGCCGCTCTGCTGAGCGGCTGCGCTTCCAACCTGTCGGGTTCTTCCTACTCCCGCGCTGACGCCCGCGCCGTGCAGAACGTGCGCATGGGCACCATCGAATCGCTGCGCCCGGTACAGATCGAAGGCACCAAGACGCCCATCGGCACCCTGGCCGGCGCGGCAGTCGGCGGCATCGCCGGCAGCTCCATCGGTGGCGGTCGCGGCAAGGCCATCACGACCATTCTCGGCGGCGTCGCGGGCGGCGCGGCGGGCTCGGCGGTGGAAGAGGGCATCACCCGCACCCAGGGCGTGGAAATCGTGGTCCGCGAGGATGACGGCGGCACCCGCGCCTATGTCCAGGCGGTGGATGCGAACCAGCAGTTCCGCATCGGTGATCGCGTCCGCATCATGACCGTCAACGGCGCCAGCCGCGTCACCATCTGAACGGAGGACGCCCCATGCGCCGCCTGTTGATTGCCGCGCTGGCCCTGCTCGGCTGTGGCATAGCCATGGCCGACGACGGGGGCTTCTGGTACCTGCAGACCAGCGTCTACACCACCCACTGGAACCATGACCCGGACCACAACAACCACCAGGAGCTGATTGGCCTGGAGCGCAACCGCGCCGATGGTGTGGTCTGGGGCGGTGCGACCTTCAAGAACTCCTTCAGCCAGCGCTCCAACTATGTCTACGCCGGCAAGCGCTTCGACTGGGAAGGCACGCCTTTCTACGCCAAGGTCACCGGCGGCGCGCTGCAGGGGTATCGCGGCGAGTACCGCGACAAGATCCCGCTGAACCACCTGGGCGTGGCGCCGGCGATCATCCCTTCGGTCGGCGCGCACTTCGGGCCGGTCGGCGCCGAACTCGTGGTACTGGGCAACGCCGCCGCGATGGTCAACGTCGGCGTACGCTTCTGATTTTTCCTTCAGCCGAAATGCAACGGGCCGCGATGAGTGTTCATCGCGGCCCGCTTCGTTTCTGAAGGAGGAAAGTGTCAGGCAGTGACGTCCTTCAGCGACTTGTCCAGGCAGTCGATGAACAGCTCGGCATGTTCCTGCTCGAAGGCCAGCAGCGGACGGATCTTCAGGATGTTCTCCAGTGGCCCGGCGGCGCTGATCAGCACGCCGCGCTCGCGCATGCTGTTGACCACCTGGCGGGTCTGGTTGGCGGCGGGCGACTTCGACGCGCGGTCGGTGACCAGTTCGACGCCGAGGAACAGGCCCGCGCCGCGTACGTCGCCGATCAGTTCATGGCGCTCGGCCAACTGGCGGATGCCGTCGGCGAGGAAGGTGCCTATGCGCTGGGAGCGCTCCTGCAGTTTCTCGTCGCGGATCACGTCGAGCACTGCCTGGGCCGCGGCGCAGGACACCGGGTTGCCGCCGAAGGTGTTGAAGTAGCGCACCTCGCGGCCGAAGCTTTCGAGGATTTCCGGGCGCACCACCACGCCGGCGATGGGCTGGCCGTTGCCCATGGGTTTGCCGAGGGTGACCAGGTCCGGCTGCACGCCGTGGCGCTGGAAGCCCCACATGGCGTCGCCGGTGCGGGCGAAGCCGCTTTGCACTTCGTCGGCGATGTAGAGCAGGCCTTCGTCCTGGGCGACCTTCACGGATTCGGCGAGGAAGCCGGCGGGGCCGGCCAGCACGCCGTCGCTGGCGAAGATGCCATCGAGCAGCAGTGCGGCGGGTTTGATGCCGTGGGCGCGCATATCGGCGATGGCGGCGCGCACGTCATCGGCGAACCGCTTGCCGACGTTTTCCGCACCCAGCCGGTAGGCGTCTGGCGCAATCACGGTGCGCGCGTGGGCGGGGAGGGTGATGCCGGAACCGAGGGACGGCGACAGCTCGGAAATGCTGCCGGTGACGCCGTGGTAGGCGAAGCGGGTGATGATCACCCCGGTGCCACCGGTGTACTGGCGGGTGATGCGCAGGGCGAGGTCGTTCGCCTCGCTGCCGGTGCAGGTGAACATCACCTGGTCCAGGCCGTCGGGGAAGGTGGCGAGCAGGTCTTCAGCGTAGTCGAGGATGCCTTCCTGCAGGTAGCGCGTGTGGGTGTTCAGCACTGCCGCCTGGCTGGCGATGGCTTGCACCACGCGCGGATGGCAGTGGCCGATGGAGGCAACGTTGTTGTAGGCGTCGAGGTAGCGGTTGCCCTGATTGTCGTAGAGCCACACGCCTTCGCCGCGCACGGTGTGCAGCGGGCGCTCGTAGAACAGCCGGTAGGCCGGGCCGAGCAGGCGCGCGCGGCGTTCGATCAGGCGGCGCTCCTGTTCGCTCAGGCGCTCGGCGTCGGCGGCGCTGAATCCGTTGGGCATGGTCATGGGCGGGGCTCCTGTTGATTCGCGCTGGAGGGGTTGCAGGCGGCGGCGATCTGCTCCTGCGCCTGTTCCCGGCTGAGGCCGGCCAGGCCTTGCAGGCTCTGCCAGGCGTGGCGGGTATTGCGCAGGATGTAGTCGCGGTTCTCGGGGTGCAGGCTGGCGCGCCAGGCGGTGATGCTCAGGGTCATGATCAGCCGCGTGGCGATCAGGTCGGGGAGGATTTCCTGTTCCTCGGCCAGCAGCGGGCAGCGGCGATGGTAGGCGGCGATCATCTCGCAGGCGGTGGCCAGCGGTGCGTCCGGCTCGCCCACCTGGTAGGCGGCGGCGACGCCGAGATCGTTGATCAGAGGGGCGTGAACCATGTCGCCGAAGTCGAGGATGTTGCGCACCTGGTCGGGGTGCTGCGCGTCGACGATGACGTTGTGCGGGTTCAGGTCGTTGTGGATGACCTGGGCGCGCAGCGTCGCCTGGCGCGGCAGGGCGTGACGCTCGAAGTTGTCGAGGAAGCGTTCGACCAGAGCGCGTTGCTCGCGGTCCTCGATGTAAGTCAGCAGGTTGCGCAGGCGCGAGGCGTGCTTGAGGTCCCAGAGCAGTTCGTGGCCGGCGGTGGCCGGGTGCTCGAAACCCTTGAGCGCCAGGCCCAGGCGGGCCAGGTCGTCGCCCAGGTTCTCGCGCAGGGCACGGCTGCGTTGCGCGACGCGATGCAGCGGGACACCGTCGACGAAGGAGAACAGCCGGGCAATCATCGGCTGACCGTCTACGACCAGGGGAATCTGGTGCTCGCCGTTCAGCGAGGGGTAGACGCGCTGTACTGCCAGGGTCGGGTCCTGCGCTTCGACGCGGAGCAGGGCGCGGGTCTGGAAGTCCACGACCTGCGGGTCTTCCAGCGGGTGGGAGAGCTTCAGCAGGCGGTCGTCGCCATGGCCGTGGGCGATGTGGAAGTTCAGGTCGCGCTCGCCGGCGAGGCGGTGCAGCGTGCCGTGCTGGCCGAAGTATTCCTCGGCGATCGCAGCGGCCTGGGCGTCGCTCACCTGGGCGGGGGCCGCTTCCAGCAGGTGGTCGTGGACGGGAGCGGTATTGAGGGGCACGGGTACTTCTCCAGCAGAGATAACGGGTCCAGCAGAGATAACAGGTCCAGCAGAGATAACGGGTCAAGCAGGGTTCAGCGGTAGAACGGTCTTGCGGTGTTACAGCGAGGCGGTTGCTCCCGCCCGACTCGGGGTCGGGCGGGAGTCGCCGGTGTTACTTGCTCGCCCAGGCGTTGAAGCGTTGTTCCAGTTCCTCGCCGTGGTCGATCCAGAACTCGGTGTCCATGGCGCGCGCGTTTGCCAGGTTCTGCGGCGCGGTGGGCAGCTTCGGCGCGATGGCCGGGTCGATCAGCGGGATGGTGTTCTTGTTGGTCGGGCCGTAGGGAATGTTCTCGGCGAAGACCTTCTGGTGCTCGGGCTTGTTGGCCAGCGCGATGAACTGCTCGGAGAGTTCCTTCTTCGGGCTGCCCTTGACGATGGCCCAGTGGTCCAGGTCGTAGATGCTGCCGTCCCACTGCATGGCGAAGTCGCGGCCTTCCTTCTGCGCGGTGGCGACGCGGCCGTTGTAGGCGCTGGTCATCACCACGTCACCGGCGGCCAGCCACTGCAGCGGTTGCGCACCGGCTTCCCACCACTGGATGTACGGCTTGATCTCGTCGAGCTTCTTGAACGCACGGTCCACGCCTTCCTTGGTGCCCAGCACCTTGTACAGGTCGGCCTGTTTCACGCCGTCGGCTTCCAGGGCGAACTCCAGGGTGAACTTGGCGCCGCGACGGAGGCCGCGCTTGCCGGGGAATTTCTTCACGTCCCAGAAATCGGCCCAGCCGGTGGGGGCGCTGGCGAGCTTCTTGGCGTCGTAGGTGAGCACCGTGGACCAGATGAAGATGCCCACGCCGCAGTCGCTCACGGCGGCGTCGAGGAAGTCTTCGCGCTTGCCCAGCTTCGACCAGTCGAGCTGCTCGAACAGGCCTTCGCTGCAACCGCGCATCAGTTCCGGGGATTCCACCTCGACCACGTCCCAGCTGGTCTTGCCGGTGTCGGCCATGACCTTGATCTTGGCCATCTCGCCGTTGTACTCGGCGCCCTGGACGGTGACCTTGGCCTGTTGCTCGAAGGGTTTGTAGAAGGCCTTTTCCTGGGCCACCTTGTTGTCTCCACCGAAGGACACCACGGTGAGTGTTTCAGCGTGCAGCTGGGCGGCGCCGCCGGCCAGCATCATCAGTGCTATGGCTTTCTTGAACATGCGATGACTCCTGAGCGGGCCAATCCGGCCCATGAATAAGAGGGCAGCTTCAAGAGTGGGGCGCTGCGCCAGGCCAAGCTGAAAGGCCGGCTGATACGCCCTCGGACATCAGGGAGAGGAACGGGCGGAACTGGTGAGGTCGATCATGGGAATGTGCTCCGTTTCTTGTTGTTGTTCGGATAGCTCGTTGTAGGACCAAGCTGAGCCGATTAAAACACCTTCCAAAACATGATGCATCATGTTTTTATTGGCGCCATCGCTTCACGGATGTTCACAGATCGCGCGCCCCGATGAGTGGCGCAGACAGCGGCTCAGACTTGAGAGGGAAGCACCATGAACCAGACCCGCACCCTGCTGCTCACCGGCGCCAGCCGCGGCATCGGCCATGCCACGGTGAAGCACTTCAACGCCGCCGGCTGGCGTGTGTTCACCGCCTCGCGCCAGGACTGGAGCGCCGAATGTCCCTGGGCCGAAGGGCTGATCAACCACATCCACCTGGACCTGGAGGACATCGACAGCGTCCAGGCCAGCCTGCCGATGATCCGCGAGAAGCTCGGCGGCTCCCTGCATGCGCTGGTGAACAACGCCGGCATCTCGCCCAAGGGCCCGGAAGGCGAGCGCCTGGGCGTGCTGGGCAGCGACTACGGCACCTGGCTCAAGGTGTTCAACGTCAACCTGTTCTCCACGGCGCTATTGGCGCGCGGGCTGTTCGATGAGCTGAAGGCCGCCAAGGGCTCGGTGATCAACGTCACCTCCATCGCCGGCTCCCGCGTGCATCCGTTCGCCGGTGCCGCCTACGCTTGCTCGAAGGCCGCGCTGGCGGCGCTGACCCGCGAGATGGCCCACGACTTCGGCCCGCACGGCGTACGCGTCAACGCCATCGCGCCGGGGGAGATCGATACGGCCATCCTGTCCTCGGGCACCGAGCTGATCGTCGAGCGCGACATTCCCATGCACCGCCTGGGCAAGCCGGAGGAGGTCGCCTCGCTGATCCACTTCCTCTGCACCAGCGGCGCGTCCTACGTGAATGGCGCGGAAATCCACGTCAACGGCGGCCAGCATGTGTGATCCCGCTGGCATCCAGCGCGCTCAATCCGCATCATGCGCGCCGGAAATGCCGCAGCACGCGATGAGAAAGCGATGAACTACCCGATCGAAGGCCTGAATCACTCCTACCTTGGCAGCGGCGTCTACGCGCTGCTGCGCGAGGCTTTGATCACCGGTCGCTTCAAGCCGGACGACCGCCTGCGCATTCGCGACCTGGCCCAGCAGCTGGGCACCAGCGTCACCCCGGTGCGCGACGCCATCCTGCAACTGGCCAAGGAACAGGCGCTGGTACTCAAGACCCCACGCGACATCCGTGTGCCGCTGCTCACCCGCGAGCAGTACCTGGAGATCCGCAGCATCCGCGTGGCGCTCGAAGGTCTGGCCGCCGAGACCGCGGCCGAGCGCGCGAGCGACGGGCAGCTGGACGAGCTGGAAGCCAACATCCGCGAGAACCTCGACGCGATCCACGCCGATGACCTGGAATTGGCGCTCAAGCTCAACCAGGCCTTCCACTTCGCCCTGGCCGACATCGCCGGCATGCCGCTGCTGCGTGCGTTCCTCGACAGCCTGTGGATGCGCACCGGTCCGCTGATCGCCCAGGCCTACGCCGACTTCAACGAACGCATGGCCATCGAGCACCACTGGGATGTCCTGCGTGCCTTGCGCGAACGTAACGGCGGCGCCGCCCGCGAGGCGATCCATGCCGACCTGCTGGACGGCAGCGAGAAAATGTTGGAGTTCATCGCCCAGACCGAAGAGCCGGAGCAGGAAGCGGGCTGAGCTTACGCGATCACTTGTAGGAGCGGGCCACGCCCGCGATCGCGTGCATGGCACGCTCCTACAGGTTTGGATGTCAGACCGCCCCATCCTTGCGCAGCGCCGCGATGGCTGCTGCGTCGTAACCCAGCCCACTCAGCACCTCATCCGTATGCTCGCCCAGCTTGGGGCCGATCCACTCGGCGCTGCCGGGGGTGTCGGAGAGCTTGGGGACGATGCCGGGCATGCGGAAGGATTTGCCGTCCGGCAGCTTGGCGGAGAGGAACATCTCCCGCGCGAGGAATTGCGGGTCGCTGAACATGTCCTCGGCGGAGAAGATGCGACTGGCCGGCACCTCGGCTTCGGTGAGCACCTTGAGCACGGTATCCAGCGATTCGGAGCGCGCCCAGCGGTCGATGATGCCGTACAGCTCGTCACGGCGCGCATCGCGGCCGTCGTTACTGGCCAGGGTCGGGTCCTCGGCGAGGTCGAGGCGGCCGATGGCGGTCATGAAGCGGCGGAAGATGGCGTCACCGTTGGCGGCGATCTGCACGTGCCTGCCGTCGGCCGTGGTGTGCACGGAGGAGGGGGTGATGCCGGGCATGATGTTGCCGGTGCGTTCGCGGATGAAGCCGAACACATCGAACTCCGGGACCATGGATTCCATCATGGCGAACACCGCTTCGTAGAGCGCCACGTCGACCACCTGCCCGGCTCCGCCGTTCACCTCGCGATGACGCAGGGCCATCAGCGCGCCGATCACGCCCCACAGCGCGGCGATGGAGTCGCCGATGGAGATGCCGGTGCGTACCGGGGGGCGGTCCTCGAAGCCGGTGATATAGCGCAGCCCGCCCATCGACTCGCCGACCGCACCGAAGCCCGGCTGGTCCTTGTAGGGGCCGCTCTGGCCGAAGCCGGACAGGCGCACCATCACCAGCTTCGGGTTCAGCGCGTGGATCACGTCCCAGCCCAGGCCGAGCTTCTCCAGCACGCCGGGGCGGAAGTTCTCGATCAGGATGTCGGCCTCGGCCAGCAGCTTCTTCAGCACCTCGCGGCCGGACTCGTGCTTGAGGTTCAGGGTCAGCGAACGCTTGTTGCGCGCCTGCACGAACCACCACAGCGACGTGCCCTCGTAGAGCTTGCGCCACTTGCGCAGCGGATCGCCGCCATCGGGCGATTCGACCTTGATGACTTCGGCGCCGAATTCCGCGCACAGGCGCGAGGCGAAGGGGCCGGCGATCAGGGTGCCGAGTTCGATGACCTTGAGGCCGGCGAGGGGTTTGGCGGTGCTGTTCATCGGTTTGTCCGATCAGAGAGGAATCGCCGGACTCTAACGCTTGTGCACCGCTTCGAACAGGCCGCCGGGCAGACGCCTGGCAACGGTGCTTTGCGCCGACCTTTGGCGCGCGTAGAGTAGCGACATTCAGGGATGTTTCTTACTTCAGCTCGCCGGTTTTCGGACAGGTATACCGTGATGCGCTCGCCCACTTCCAGACAGCCCTTTGGCCTGGCGGCATTCCCCGACGAATGCGCGCAGGCGGGTGGCGAGGGGGCTGCATGACGTTGAACCTGCCGACGCTGGTAGTCGTCGACCTCTACGTGCTGACCCTGGTCGGTGTGCTGATGGCTTTCGCCTGGCACAGCGGCCGCCGCGACCCCACCCTGGGCTATATGAGCGCCGCGCTGCTACTGGGCGCCGTTGGCACCTTGCTCGCCACCCTGCGCGGCATGGGCATCGACTGGGTGGCAATCCTGCTGGGCAACGTCGTCCTGCACCTGTGTTCGGCCATGACCTGGACGGCCATGCGGGTGTTTGCCGGACGCAAGCCGAACTGGCCGTTGATCGGCGCAGGTGCGGCGTTCTGGGCGGTGCTCTGCCTCGTCCCGGCCTTCTATGAATCCCTCGCGGCGCGGGTGCTGGTCAGCACGGCGATCACCATCGTCTATTGCCTGGCGTCCATTGCCGAACTCTGGCGCAGCCGCCTCAAGCTGGAAGTGGAGCTGCGCCCGACCCTGGCGCTGCTGATCTTCCACACCCTGGTCTACGGCGTGCGCCTGGTGGTGGACCGCGGCATGCCGTTCCAGAGTGTGGCGGACAATGGCCAGGGCTCGACCTTCTTCACCTTCATGGTCTTCGAGACCATGCTGTTCGCCATCGGTATTGCCTTCGCCACCCTGGCGATGGTCAAGGAGCGCGCCGAGCTGCAGTTCCGCAGCGCCGCCCTGAGCGACCCGCTGACCGGCGTGGGCAACCGCCGAGCCTTCATGGAGACCGGCGAGCGCCTGCTGCGCCTGTGCGTCGAGCGCGGCGAGCAGGCCTCGCTGCTGCTCTGCGACCTGGACAACTTCAAGCGGCTCAACGATTCCTTTGGCCATCCGGCCGGCGACCGCGTGCTGGTGGAGTTCAGCCGCATCACCGCCTCGCGGATGCGCAAGCACGACCAGTTCGCCCGCATTGGCGGGGAAGAG
Organism: Pseudomonas sp. LABIM340; assembly: GCF_040017195.2. Classification (NCBI taxonomy): domain Bacteria; kingdom Pseudomonadati; phylum Pseudomonadota; class Gammaproteobacteria; order Pseudomonadales; family Pseudomonadaceae; genus Pseudomonas; species Pseudomonas sp. LABIM340. The sequence goes on from NZ_CM200227.1 coordinate 1,664,245, forward strand.
TTCGCCTGCCTGCTGGTAGCGGCCGACACCGAGGGCGCCTGCCAGGTCGCCGAGCGGGTGCGCCGAGAGTTCGCCGAACTGCCGTTCATGGCCGAGGGCCAGCTCAGCGTCAGCATCGGCATCGCCACCACGCGCGAGGCCGGGCATGACCTGCTGCGCCTGCTGTCGCTGGCCGACCAGGCGCTCTACGCCGCCAAGGCCAAGGGCCGCAATCGCATCGAACTGGCCGCGCCGGAGCCGGGAGCCGACCGGCGTCCACGGACATAAGCCACGGCGCCCGTGCTTTCGCGGTAGACTTGCCGCCTTCGAAAATTCGCCGGGAACCCCCATGGCCCTGTCCGCCACGCCCTACAAAGCCGATATCAGCCTGACCGACCTCGACCGTGGGGTCTACGAGACCCTGCGCTTCACCGTCGCCCGCCATCCCTCGGAAACCGAGGAGCGCCTGGCGGTGCGCCTGCTCGCCTACGTCATCTGGTACAACGAGCAGCTGGCTTTCGGACGCGGCCTGTCGGACGTGGAAGAGCCCTCGCTCTGGGAAAAGAGCCTGGACGACCGCGTGCTGCACTGGATCGAAGTCGGCCAGCCCGACGCCGACCGCCTGACCTGGTGCTCGCGCCGCTGCGAGAAGCTGACCCTCGTCGCCTACGGCAACCTGCGCGTGTGGACCACCAAGGTGCTCGACAGCGTGCGCCACCTGAAGAACCTCAACGTCGTCGCCATGCCCCAGGAGGCGCTGGAGGAAATCTCCCGCGACCTGCCGCGCTCGATCAACTGGACCGTGATGATCAGCGAAGGAACCATCTTCGTGACCGACGAGCGCGGCCAGCACGAGCTGCAAGTGGAGTGGCTGATGGGCGAGCGCTGATCGCTCGTTGTACCTGCTGTAACCAGGGCGCCGGGATCGGCGCCTGAATGAATCGACTGGAACACCCATGCGCATCGAATCCCGCCCCCTCCCGCCAACCCTGCCCAACCTGGGCGACCTGCCGCCGCTGCTGACCCGTCTCTACGCCGCCCGTGGCGTGCAGAGCGCCGCCGAGCTGGACAAGGGGCTGGCGCGGCTGATCCCGTACCAGCAGCTCAAGGGCGTGGACGCGGCGGTGGAACTGCTGGTCGATGCGCTGGAGAAGGGCCAGAGGATTCTCTACGTCGGCGACTTCGACGCCGACGGCGCCACCGCCAGCAGCGTCGGCGTGCTGGCGCTGCGCATGCTCGGCGCGGCCTGGGTCGATTACCTGGTGCCCAACCGCTTCGAGTACGGCTACGGCCTGACTCCGGAAATCGTCGCGGTGGCGCTGGAGAAGCGCCCGGAGCTGCTGGTTACCGTGGACAACGGCATCTCCAGCATCGACGGCGTCGCCGCTGCCAAGGCCGCCGGCCTGCGCGTGCTGGTCACCGACCACCACCTGCCGGGGCAGGAACTGCCCGCTGCCGACGCCATCGTCAACCCGAACCAGCCCGGCTGCGATTTCCCCAGCAAGGCCATGGCCGGTGTCGGCGTGATCTTCTACGTGATGCTCGCCCTGCGCGCCCGCCTGCGTGAGCGCGGCTGGTTCGCCGCGCGTGGCATCGCCGAGCCGAACCTCGCCGAGCTGCTCGACCTGGTGTCGCTGGGCAGCGTCGCCGACGTGGTGCCGCTGGACGCCAACAACCGCATCCTGGTGCACCAGGGCCTCGCGCGCATCCGTGCCGGCCGCGCCCGTCCGGGCCTGCGTGCGCTGCTGGAAGTGGCCGGGCGCGATTGCCGGCGGATCACCTCCACCGACCTGGGCTTCATCCTCGGGCCGCGTCTGAACGCCGCCGGCCGCCTGGACGACATGTCCCTGGGGATCGAGCTGCTGCTCTGCGAGGACGAAAGCGTCGCCCGCGACATGGCGGTGCAGCTCGACCAGCTCAACCAGGACCGCAAGGCCATCGAGCAGGGCATGCAGCGCGAAGCGCTGGCGCAGCTCAAGGAACTGCCGGTGGAGGAGATGCCCTTCGGCCTGTGCCTGTTCGACCCGGAATGGCATCAGGGCGTGATCGGTATCCTCGCTTCGCGGCTGAAGGAGCGTTACCACCGCCCGACCATCGCCTTCGCCGATGCCGGCGACGGCACGCTCAAGGGCTCGGCGCGTTCGGTGCCGGGCTTCCATATCCGCGACGCGCTGGACGCCGTGGCCGCCCGTCATTCGGGGCTGATCAGCAAGTTCGGCGGCCACGCCATGGCCGCCGGCCTGTCGCTGCCGCAGGAGAACTTCGGTGCCTTCGCCGCCGCTTTCGACGCCGAAGTGCGCCGCCAGCTGGATGAAGAAGACCTCACCGGCCGCCTGCTCTCCGACGGCCAGCTGGGTGCCGAGGAGTTCCACCTGGAACTGGCCCGCGCCCTGCGTCAGGCCGGCCCCTGGGGCCAGCATTTCCCCGAGCCGCTGTTCCACGGCATCTTCCAGATCGTCCAGCAGCGCGTGGTTGGCGAGCGTCACCTGAAGCTGGTGCTCAAGACCGAATGTGGCTCGCTGCAGCTGGACGCCATTGCCTTCAACATCGACCGCGAAATCTGGCCGAACCCCACCGTGCGCTGGGCGGAAGTGGCCTACAAGCTGGACGTCAACGAGTTCCGCGGCAACGAGACGGTGCAGTTGATGGTGGCGCATATCGCGCCGCGCTGAGTTCCGTTCGAAGTTCCCTGTAGGAGCGCCCCGTGGGCGCGATCGCGCCCACAACGCCTTTCTAGAAAGAGGCCCGCTCCTACAGGTGACGCGCGTCAGATGCCTTTGATCTCGCTCGGATCGACCTCGACCATGTACCCCGGCCCGACGTCGAAGAGAATGTAGAAATCCCCGCTCGGGCGCTTGAAGGTCAGGCTGGAGTCCGCGCCCAGCTTGCCGGGGATCAGTATCTGGTTGTCGGCGCCCATCACGTCCAGGGTCACGCCCGGTGCGGCGCTGCCGTCGGTGAAGCCGCCGATGCAGCGGATGGTATCAGCGTCCAGCGCCGTACATTCGCAGAAGGGCGCGTGGGCGAGGGCGCCGGCGCTGGCGCTCAGGCCGAGCAGCAGGGCGCTGTACTTGAAGATCGCTTTCATTGTTTGCTCCGGGTCTTTTCCAGCCAGGCCACCAGCGAGGGCGAGGCCTTGTCGAGAGGGACCTGCGCCTGGTGCACCGCGCCGTCCCAGCCTTCCACGGTCAGCCACAGCTCGTCGGTCGGGGTGACGCGGGTCGGGATCGTGACCTCGGCGAACTGCTGGTGGCGCGCACCGGCGAACAGCCCGCCGGCGGCGCGCAGGCTGCGCGGTTGGCCGATGCGCAGGTAGGCGGCCTTCACCTGTGGATAACAGCTGTCGCAGAAGACCAGGGTGAATGCCTTGACGAAGCCGGCGCGGCCTTCGTCCTCGGGCTCGCCGACTTCCCACTCGGCCATGCGCGCGGTCCACGGGCCGACCTGCACGGCGCCGATCTCGCGTTCGCCAAGCCCGCGCAGGCCGCGGTCGAGCTTCGCCTCGTGGAAGTAGTGGGGCATGAAGCCCAGGGGGATCAGCACCAGCAGGGCACTGAGGTGGAATCGCCAGCGCAGCCACAGGCGACGCAGCTTGCTGTTGCCGCTCATTGGCTGGCCTCCGGGGTGGCTGCGACGCTGATCCGCTCGCGGGCCTTCTGCTTCTTCAGTTCCTTGGCGGTGGCGATCAGGGTGCGCTTGCTCCAGATCATCAGGCCGCTGAGCACCATCATGCTGAGGATCAGGCCGAACACGAACCAGATCAGCTTGACCCACACGCCGCCGAAATCGCCGGTGTGCAGCGGGCGCATGGACTCGGTGACGAACTCCAGGCCCGAGCGGTCGCCCAGCAGGCGGGTCGAGGCCACGCTGCCGTCATAGGGGTTCACCTGGGCGCTTTCGAACATCAGCGGATACCAGGCCTTGCCGAAGATGGTCACCGGGTCGTAGGCGCTGGAGGGCAGGCGGAAGAAGTTTGGCTCGAAGCCGGGAATGCGCTGCTGGGCAACCAGCACGGCGGCGTCCAGGCCGATGCGCGGCGGCGCCTTGCCGTCTGCGCTCACGGGGATGCTGTCGCGCTGGATGATGGTCGGCACGCCCTCGCTGGAGATGGAGATGCTGTTGTCGAACAGCGTCGCCTGGATCAGGAACCAGGTGCCGGTGATGGAGATCACCGCGATGAACCAGATCGACCAGATGCCCATCAGCCGGTGCATGTCGCCCCAGAAGATGCGCGCGCCCTGGCGCAGGCGCAGGGTCGGCTTGAGGAAGCCACGCCAGAAGCGCTTGTACACCACCAGCCCGGTGACCAGAGACGCCAGCATCGGCAGGCCGAGCAGCGAGACCAGGTACCAGCCCCAGCTGAAGCCATGGTTGAACGGCACCAGCCACCAGCCGTGCAGCGCGCGGGTGAACTGGCGGAAGTCGAACAGCGGCATCTTGCCCTGGATGACCCCGGTGTAGGGATTCACGTAGAGCATGGCGGTAGCGCTGTCCGGATAGGTGACGCTGACCCGTAGGGCGAAATGCGTTTCGCTGGGCGCGCTGATCATGCGCACGGCGGCCTGCGGTTGCTGCTGGGCCATGGCCGCGAGCACCTGGTCGTAGCCCAGGCGCTGGGCGTCGTCGTCTGGCGGGTTGGCACGCACGGAGGGGTCGGCGAGCCAGATGATTTCCTGGCTCACGGTGGCCAGGGTGCCGGTGATGCACACCAGGAAGACGAAGAACCAGATGGGCAGGGCCAGCCAGCTGTGGACCAGGAACCAGAGCCTGGAGCGGGATTTCTTGGACATGGGAATCACGGCCACGCAAAAGGGGACAAAGGAAAAGGCCCCCCGCCGGACAGGGCCGACGAGGCGCGAAGACACCAAAGGAGCAGCGGTGTTCTAGGAGTAAGGACGGATGAGATCGAAAAACCGGCCATGTGCAGTTGCAAATAAATGTTTCGGCGCAGGTTTCCCGGCCTTTTCGATTTCTTTACACAATTTCTGTGCGTGTTTTTCGCGGCTCATCCGTCTTGTTATGTGAAAGCGATCGATTCGCAACGGAAGCGAGCGACGTTTCGTTCGAGTAGTGCCCCAGACAGGAGAATCCCCCGCATGAACGTTTCCCTTCGCCAGCCCGTGCTGCTGGCCCTGGCGCTGAGCTGCGCGCCATTGGCCAACGCGGACTACCTGTGGCTGGAGCGCAGTGCAGGCCAGAGCGCGAAAAGCTATTTCAGCGAAGTGCAGCCCGGCGAACACCTGCCGGTGGCCCAGTTGCAGAACCCCCGCGTCGTGCTGGGTGAGGGCAAGACCGCGCCAATGCAGGCCGGCATCGATTCCTTCGAGATCGGCAACGCTTCGGCGGGCGACCTGCGGGTCGCCGCCCAGCGAGCCGAGGGTGGCACTTTGACCATCTATCAGGCGCGCGAGGGGAGGACCGAAACCCGGGCGCAGAATGATCTTGAACTGGTGCCCACCACTCCCGGCGGCAACACCTTCGCCCTGCACTGGAAAGGCACTGTGGTGCCGGCCTCGCAGGTCAACGTGTACACCTCCGAGCAGTGGACCCGCAGCCTGAAGCCGGCGGCGGACGGCACGGTGACCCTGATCACGCCGTTCCCGGCGCGCTACGTGCTGGAGGTCTCCGCCCAGGTCAATGGCGGCGCCAGCATCGAGGGCAAGCGCTATGACAGCGTGATCCATGTTTCCACACTGTCTTTCGAGGTGCGCCCATGAGAGTTGCGATGAAGGTCAGTACCCCGCCACAGCCGCGTCTGCCGCGCCCGGCCCGCCAACTGCTGGAGCACGCCGGCCTGCGCAGCAGCCTGCCACGGCTGAATATCCTCGATGCGTTGGTGATCTGCGGCAAGGCGACCGCGGTCGAACTGCACGCCTACCTGGAGGAGCCGGGCCTGCCCATCTCCCTCAGCTGCGTCAGCCAGACCCTGCGTCGGCTGCACCTCTCCGGCCTGCTCGAACGCGACACGAACAAGCGCTACAGTCTGGCCCCCGGCGCTGTGGCCGCCATGGGAAAGTCCAACGAGCTGCACTGACAGCGGCGATGCTCCCTGTAAGAGCACGCCATGCCCGCGATCGCGCGCATGGCGCGCTCCTACAAGGGGGCCGGCGTTTCCGTCCGGTTGCAGGGGGCCCGGCTGCGACGGAGCCACCTATCATCTGGGCCTATCCTTAGGCGATCCCGGTCTACAGTTGTAGGACAAGATCTGAAGACCAGAGAGGGAGTGCCACCATGAGCCAGTTGTTCGAGCCCCTGACCCTGCGCCAGCTGACCCTGTCCAACCGCATTGCTGTTTCCCCCATGTGCCAGTACTCCGCCCAGGACGGCATGGCCAACGACTGGCACCTGGTGCACCTGGGCAGCCGCGCCGTGGGTGGCGCCGGTCTGGTGATAGTCGAGGCCACGGCGGTCGCCCCGGAAGGGCGGATCAGCGCCGAGGACCTGGGCATCTGGAATGACGAACAGGTCGAGCCGCTGCGGCGCATCACCCGCTTCATCGAATCCCAGGGCGCGGTGGCCGGCGTGCAGCTGGCCCACGCCGGACGCAAGGCGAGCACCTGGGCGCCGTGGCTGGGCAAGCACGGCTCGGTGCCGATCAGCGAAGGCGGCTGGACGCCGGTGGCGCCCTCGGCCATCGCCTTCGACCCGCAGCACACCGCGCCCATTGCCCTGAGCGAAGAGCAGATGGCGACCATCAAGCACCAGTTCGTGCGCGGCGCCGAGCGCGCCCTGGCCGCCGGCTTCAAGATCGCCGAGGTGCATGCCGCCCATGGCTACCTGCTGCACCAGTTCCTCTCGCCGCTTTCCAACCAGCGCCGCGATCAGTACGGCACCTGCTTCGAGAACCGCATCCGCTTCCTTCTGGAAGTGACCGAAGCCGTACGCGCGGTCTGGCCGCAGGAGCTGCCGCTGTTCGTCCGCCTGTCCGCCACCGACTGGGTGGAGGACGGCTGGAACCCCGACGAGACCGTGGAGCTGGCGCGCCGCCTGAAGAACCTGGGCGTGGACCTGATCGACGTGTCCTCCGGCGGTACCGCTGTGAACGCCGAGATTCCCGTGGGGCCGGGCTACCAGACGCAGTTCGCCGAGCGCGTGCGCAAGGAAGCGGGCGTCGCCAGCGGCACCGTGGGGATGATCACCGAGCCGGTGCAGGCCGAGCACATCCTGCGCACCGGGCAGGCCGACCTGATCCTGCTGGCTCGCGAACTGCTGCGTGACCCGTACTGGCCGCTGCACGCCGCTGATGAGCTGGGTGGCCAGCAGGTGCCGTGGCCGGCGCAGTACCTGCGCGCTGCGCAACGTGGCACGCCCAAGCGCAAGGCCTACGGGCAGGTTTGATTGACTCTACGGGGCACTCGCGCTTGCCGAGTGCCCCTGAATCCCGAATCCAATTCCTGACCTGTCGCAGTGCACCCGCCACGTGCCCATGGGCGGGTGCGCGATTCATGTCTGCGTCATCAATTCAGCGACCAACCACCTCTTCGAAAACCGGCCCCCACAGAGGATGCCCCGCTTCGGCTCTTTCGAGACGGAACGAAGGGTTGATCTGCACCGCGCGTTCGAAGGCGAAACGACATTGATTCGGGCGCTCGGTCACGCAGTAGCTGAATGCCAGGTACTTGAGCGCCTGCACCTGCAGCGGTGAATCGACGCTCCAGAGCTTCGGGGTAAGAAATTGCTCCTCAGCCGCGGCGTAGTCCCCTGCTTCGTATGATCGCGTGGCTTCGTCGAAGGCTTGCTGTGCCTGTGCCTGTGCCTGGTCGGCGTCCGCGGGCGCTTCCGCGAAGTGGTGTTTGCAGCCTGATGCAACAATGGCCAGGCAGGCGATCAACAGAGGCGTCGAGAGTGGGCGCGGAGACTTCATGGCTTGGTCCGTGTAAGGAAAGGAGGCCGCTGCGCTTACGGAAAGCTGTGCCGCAGCGTCACCGACTGGCCGGTGGCTATCTGCACCTTCTGGCTGTAGCTGGGCAGGTCGGGGTTGCGCAGTTCGACGGTGTAGAGGCCCGGCGGCAGTTGCAGCTTGAACAGCGGTGGGCTGATGCCGCGCTTGCGACCATCGATCCAGACCTCGGCCCACGGCTGCACGGCGACGATCAGCGTGCCGACTGTGGCGGGCGTCGGCGTGCTGCGCGTTTTATCCGGGCTGGCCGGTTTCGTGCTGGTTACCGCAGGCAAAATGGGCGGCGGCTGCCTGCGTTCTGTGTGCATGTGCGCCGAAACCGGTGCTGGAGACGATCCTGTTGCAGGTGCAGGTGCAGGTGCAGGTGCAGCTGTCGGTTTTTCAACACTCTGCGTGGCGGGCGCTGCTTGCGTGGCAGTGTCGGGTGAGAGCTGGTGGTCATAAGCCGCCGGGTCGGGCAGTTCGTCCAACGCAGGCTCGGAGGGCGCAGGCAGCACCGGCTCGTCGTCCATGGGCTCCTGGGTAACGGTCACGGTGCTTTCTGACGGAGTGTCGGTGGGCTGCGTTTGCGCAGGAGGCTGAGTGCTCGGCTCGTGGTCTGCAGGGGTTACGACGGTGTCGTCGAATGCTCCGGCCTTCCACAGCGCCACCAGCAGCGCACAGGCGGCAATGCCGACGATCAGCAACCCGCTCGCGATTGGTCCCGGTATGCGCCGGGGGGCGCTGGCCGCTGGCATAGCCTGGGGTGGCTCCTGCGGCGCGGTCTGAGCAGATGGCCGAGCGGGGGGCGGTGAAGAAACCGCGGGGCGCGGCATCACGGTATAGGCGGTGCCCGGACCGTCCCAGGAGCTCAGGGCGTCGACTGGAGCCGAACCGGTACGCTCAGTGTCCGGAGGCGTCCGGGTGTCGTGGGGGCGGGGGGAGTTCGCGGTGGGTTCCATCGGGCGGCATCTTCAAGGGGGTGAAGAAGAGGCCTGGCCCTCGTACTGGAAGCGGAGCGCCGTACACGACGAGAAGCAGGCATTCAATGTTCGAAAAATGGCCGCGGATCATAGAAAGCCGATTTCCACGGCTCAAATGCGCTGGGTGGTTTCCGTCGCAGGGGTGGGGATTTGAGGATCAGGTCGCGCTTTGCGGCAGCTTCCGGAGTGCCAGTCCGGGAAGTGTGACCGAAAGGTCAGGAAAAGAAATGAAATGTGATATCTGTCGCACAGTGGCGCTGTGATGCTACTCTCACCGCGCTCGCGCAAGGATTGCGCCACTACCCCTCAGAGCACCACTGGAGCACGCATGGACGCTTCTGCAACGCCTGCTGTCATCCCGCAATCGGAAATCGCCCTGCTGGCGAACATCCTCGCCCTCGCCACCCGCAACATGTCCAACCTCAGTACGCTGATCACCCAGTTGTCGGTGGAGCTCGGCCATAGTCCCGATCCGCACCTGCAGCGCGTGGGCCAGCGGGTGCTGGCGGATGTGGATGTGCTGGCGAAATCCCTGGATACCCAGTGGGAGCTGATCGGCGCGCTGGCGCGCTTCTGCCCGCTGCTGTCGCGCACGCCGCTGGTGAAGCCGTCGCTGGTGACGGAAATCCATATTACCGAGCTGCCCCAGCGGACGTGATCCGAACTCCCCAGCAGGAGCGGGCCATGCCCGCGATCGCGCGCATGGCCCGCTCCTGCAGGTTGACGCTCTATTCGCCGGTCTGCGCCAGCTCGAAGCTCATCATCAGCGCCCAGGGCGCATCGCTGTCGCCCACGCGGATGGGTTGTAGCAATTGCACGCGGCGGCCTTTCACCTGTTCCCAGCAGCGGCCCTGGGCGATGGCGTTGCGTGCTTCCTGCGGCAGCTCGCCGGCCTTGTCGCCCAGACGCTTGGCGTCGGAATGGGTGACGTAGACGCTGGCGTTGGACAGCAGCGTGTACTGGCCGTTGCCCATGGGGCTCAGCTTGCCGAGGCTTTCCTGCAGCTGGTGCAGGGTGTAGTCGGCGCCCAGGATGCCGAGGAAGCGGCCGTTGGAGTACATCGGAGACATGAACGAGGTCATCAGCACGGTGCTGCCGCCGACGCTGTACTCGTAGGGCTCCATGAACACGTCGCGGCCCTTGTCGCGGGGGATCTGGTACCAGTCGCCGCTACCGTCGGCCTTGTCGTAGCCGACCAGGCATTCGCGCTGGGCCACGCCGCTGCCGCGGTGCCAGTAGGCCATGAGGCGCCCGCTGGCGTCGTGGCCGGGGGCGTCGATGAACTCGCGGTCGCGGCCGTCGAAGGCATTGGGTTCGCAACCGCAGGCGAAGGCCAGCAACTCGGGGTTGCGGGTCAGGTACTCGTGCATCACCGCGTCGATCTGCTCGCGCTGCGGGCCGAGGTTGCGGCTCTTCATGCCGAGGATGAAATGCTTCAGGCCATAGAGGGCGGTGGCCATCACGGCGAAGCGCGCCTCCAGTCGCTGGGACTCGCTGGCGAGCACCACGCGGGCGGTGTCCAGCAGGCTGGAGTGCTCGGCCTGTTCGACGTCGGCCAGGGCGCGGGCGCTCTCGCTCTTGATCGAGGCGACGACGTTGCCGATGTCGGCGGTGGCGTTGGCCGACTGGGTCGCCAGGCGGCGCACCTCATCGGCGACCACCGCGAAGCCGCGCCCGCTTTCCCCGGCGCGGGCGGCTTCGATGGCGGCGTTGAGGGCCACCAGGTTGGTGTTCTTGGCGATCTGCTTGATGACTTCGGAGACCTTGCTGATCTCGGTCCAGCGCACATTGAGGTCGGCGATCAGTTGCTTGACCTGGTCGATGGTAGAGCGGGTGCTGGAGCTGTCTTCGGCCTTGGCGGGCCGTGGTTCGAGTGTGATTGACATGGTTTGGGACACTGCAGTGGCGGAGGAGGGCAGAGTTAGGCGAGGGCTTCTTTCTGGTTATGTCGGCCGCGCCCCGAGGCGTGGCCGATGATGCTCCCTGTAGGAGCGGGCCCATGGGGCGCTCCTACAAAGGCGGCGCAGGGCGGATGACGCCCTGCGTGCCCGACGTCTGTTACCAGCCGAGCTGCTTGTGCAGGCCCAGGGCGTCGTAGTAGTCGCCCTGGTAGACGATCTTGCCGTCCTTGACCTTCACGTAGCTCACACCGTCGAACGACAGCGGCTTGTTGGTCGCCGGGGTCTGGGCGTCCCAGGCTCCGGTGTTGGTGCCGCTGAAGGTCCACTGGAAGGCGATGCCGTCCTTGTCGACGATCGGCTTGCCGTTCATCTTCCACTTCAGGTCCGGAACGGCCCCCACGAACACCTTGATCACGTTGTCGCGCGCGGCATCGCGGCCCTTCTGCGGGGTGCCGACGGTGACGTCGAAGTATTCCGCATCCTTGGCCAGGTAGCCGGCGGCCTTCTCGGCATCGTGGGCGTTCCACGCGGCCATGTAGGCATCGACGATCTGTTTGGGCGACTCTGCGGCCTGTACGAGGCCGGCAAAGGTGAACAGCGACAGCAGGTAAAACGCTCTGACGAGGTGACGCATGCTTGCCTCCGTTGCGGGCGGGCCCGCGGGTTGTCGGCCGGACGGCCGTTAAGTGCGGCGCCACGCGGTGCGCGGCGCCGGATTGCTCAGGCCAGCTCGCCCACCGCGCGCCAGGCCTCGTCGATGGCTGCGTGGGCATAGGCGTCCCAGGCGGCATCGGAGTTGGCGATGGTGACGTTGCCGACCTTGGTACGAGCCAGGTTCATCAGTTTTTCGCTCTCTTCCTCATCATCGAAGAGGCTGTTGGAGAAGTACGAATAGCCGTGCGACCAACGGTTGATGGTGATCCCCTGGATATCCTTCTGATGGTCGAAGCCGGCCGGGCCGAGCATGGCCTGCAGCTGGTCGCGGATCATCTCTTCCATCTTTTCGAAAGACATGGCGTAGAGCTTGCCGCGGCCGACGCGGGCCTGGGTACGTGCGTCCATGCCGGCGTTGGGGCTGGTGGGCACGTAGACCATGTGCAGGCCGATGGGCTGGTTCGGATCGCGCGGGTGGCTGTAGCCGCCGATGTCCACCGGGTAGTCCAGCTTCACGCGGCTGTACGGCTGGCTCGGCGCGTAGATCTCATGCACGCCCAGCTTCATGAAACTCTGCCAGTTGCGGATCACCACCTTGGTGTACACCAGCGGGAACTTCACGTTCTGCGCCAGGGCGTGGCTCTGCTCGGCGGAGAGGTCGCGCAGGATGTAGGGGATGATCATGTTGTAGCAGGCCAGCACGCAGTGCTTGGCGCGCACACGGTGCAGGGCGCCGGCGCGGCTGTAGCCGACGTCCACGCCGCCATCGCGGTTCTTCACGCTGACCGCGGTGCTGTTCAGGCGCAGGCGCACGGCGTTCTTCGGCTGGTCCAGCTTGGCGTAGTCGAAGGTGGCCAGGACGATGTCGTTCATGTCCTTGCCCGGTGCCACGCCGGGAATCAGGCCGCGCACCAGCAGGCGCGCCAGCGAGGCGTTACCGTCGGGGAAGTGGTAGATGTACGGCTCTTCCATCTCGGCCTTGGCTTCCTCGCTGATGGGCGAGAGGTCCATGGCGGCGAAACCGGGGAAGCCCACGGAGTAGGCCGAGTCGGCGGGGACGGCGTCGATGCTCAGCGCCGAGAAGTCGTTGGTGCGGCTGAGGAAGTAGCGGGTGGCGGCTTCGCTCAGGCCGACGTCCTTGCGCAGGAAGTCCTGGTAGCTGGTCTTGGCCAGGTGCGCTTCCTTCTCCTCGCGGGTCTTGCCGGCGAGGTAGTCCTTCGGCGCTTCGTGCAGGTCGATCAGCGCCTGGCGGTCGGCCTCGGGCAGCGGGAAGTCGGAGATGAACGCGCGCCAGCTGCGGGCGTTGAGTTTTTCCGGGGCGATGTCGTCGGCCACCATGGGCGTCGGGTCGCCGGACACCATCTTCGCTTCGCCGAAGCCGGCCTTGTCGAAGAACACGCCGCGCGACAGGCCCAGGTTCGGGTAGAAGTCACGGTCGAAGGCGGTCTCGAAACGGTCCACGTCAACGTTCAGCTGCTTGAGCAGATTGTTGACCGTGTCGCTGTACAGGTGCTTGGGCGACTGGAAGGCTTCGCTGCCGCCGTAGCCGAGGATCATCCGGCCGCCGGCCTGGAATTCGTTGCGCTTGGCATGGCCGCCGAAGTCGTCGTGGTTCTCGATGATCAGCACGCGCGCCTTGGGGTGCTTCTGCCGGTAGAACCAGGCCGCGGACAGGCCGCTGATGCCGCCGCCGACCACCACCAGGTCGTACTGCTCCTCGATCTTCAGGCCATCGGTATCGAATACCTTCTTCTCCCAGCCCATCTGGTGCGCGACCTCGAACGCGCCGGGATGGCTGCCGCGCATGCCGGTGAGGGCGGGCGGGTAGTAGCGGCCGGAGGGGGCGGCCTGGAGAAGTTGCAGCGGGGTGAGGCCCGCGCCGATGGTGAGGGCAACGCCGTTGAGGAAGTCGCGGCGGGTGATGGTCATGGGAAGTCCTTGCAAGGTGATGGCCCGGGGCACGGGCTGTCATGGTTTTGCCCTTCCATCCGGAAGGGAGTGCGGCATGCGTGGCCGCGCGGCGGTCCCGGTCGAGCGGGGCGCCGTAAAGCATCGGGCCCTCGTGTGAGGGCCCGACTTGTTACTGCTTAATGTTTGATCATCACGTGACGGATCGCGGTGTAATCCTCGAGGCCGTACATCGACATGTCCTTGCCGTAGCCGGACAGCTTCATGCCGCCGTGGGGCATCTCGGTGGTCAGCATGAAGTGCGTGTTGACCCAGGTGCAGCCGTACTGCAGGCGGGCGGACAGGCGATGGGCGCGACCGATGTCGCTGGTCCACACCGAGGAGGCCAGGCCGTAGTCGGAGTCGTTGGCCCAGGCCAGCGCCTGTGCTTCGTCCTCGAACTCGGTGACCGAAACCACCGGGCCGAAGATTTCGCGGCGGACCACTTCGTCGTCCTGGCGGGCGCCGGCGAGCACGGTCGGCTCGAAGAAGAAGCCCGCGCGGTCGGCACGCTTGCCACCGGTGACCACTTCGATGTGCGGAACCTGGCGGGCGCGCTCGACGAAGCCGATGACGCGCTCCAGGTGCTGCTCGGTGATGACCGGGCCGAGCTCGGTGTTCGGGTCGTCCTGCTCGCCGTACTGGATGCTGGCCACCGCTTCGCCGAGCTTCTGCACGAACTTGGCGTAGATGCCCTTCTGCGCGTAGATGCGGCAGGCAGCGGTGCAGTCCTGGCCAGCGTTGTAGAAGCCGAAGGTGCGGATGCCTTCCACGGCGGCGTCGATGTCGGCGTCGTCGAAGATCAGTACCGGGGCCTTGCCGCCCAGTTCCATGTGCATGCGCTTCACGGTATCGGCGGTGCCGGCGATGATGCGGCTGCCGGTGGCGACCGAACCGGTCAGGGACACCATGCGCACTTTCGGGTGGGTAGTCAGCGGCTCGCCGACGGTCGGGCCGCGGCCGAAGACCAGATTGACCACGCCGGCGGGGAAGATGCCGGCCATCAGCTCGGCCAGGCGCAGGGCGGTCAGCGGGGTCTGCTCGGAGGGCTTGAGCACCACGGTGTTGCCGGCGGCCAGGGCCGGGCCGAGTTTCCACGCGACCATCATCAGCGGGTAGTTCCACGGTGCGATGGAGGCGACCACGCCCACCGGGTCGCGGCGGATCATCGAGGTGTGGCCTGGCAGGTATTCACCGGCGGCGGAGCCCTGCATCACGCGGCAGGCGCCGGCGAAGAAGCGGAACACGTCGGCCACGGCCGGCAGTTCGTCGTTCAGCGCGGCGGAGTAGGGCTTGCCGCAGTTGTTGGACTCCAGGCGGGCCAGTTCCTCGGCGTTGGCGTCGATGGCGTCGGCCAGTGCCAGCAGGAGCAGGGAGCGATCCTTCGGCGCGGTCTGCGACCAGCTGTCGAAGGCGGCGTCGGCGGCCAGCACGGCGGCGTCGACCTGGGCCGGGGTCGCCTCGGCGATTTCCACCAGGGTGGTGCCCAGCGACGGGTTCAGGACGGCGAGCTTTTCGCCTTCGCCAGCGACCAGTTGGCCGTTGATCAGCAGATTGGTTTGCATGGTTGAGTCCTCTTGTTCAGGAGCGTGGTGCAAATTCGGTTGGGGTGTTTCTTTTTAGGGGCCTGCCGGCGAGGGGCCGGCGGGCCTGAGGGGTTCTGTTGGCTTACTTGCCGCTCCCCGCCACGCCTTCGCCACCCTTGGTCAGGTAGTAGGCGCCGAGGATCGGCAGCATGGTCACGATCATCACCAGCATCGCCACCACGTTGGTCACCGGCACGTCGCGCGGGCGGCCCAGCTGGTTGAGCAGCCAGATCGGCAGGGTGCGTTCATGGCCGGCGGTGAAGGTGGTGACGATGATCTCGTCGAAGGACAGCGCGAACGCCAGCATGCCGCCCGCGAGCAACGCCGAGCCGAGGTTCGGCAGGATCACGTAGCGGAAGGTCTGCCAGCCGTCGGCGCCCAGGTCCATCGAGGCTTCGATGAGGCTGTGCGAGGTGCGGCGGAAGCGCGCGATGACGTTGTTGTAGACGATCACCACGCAGAAGGTGGCGTGGCCGATGACGATGGTCAGGAAGCCCGGCTCGATGCCGAGGGTCTTGAACGCCGACAGCAGCGCGATGCCGGTGATGATGCCGGGCAGGGCGATCGGCAGGATCAGCATCAGCGAGATGCCTTCCTTGCCGAAGAAGTCGCGGCGGTACAGCGCGGCCGCGGCCAGGGTGCCCAGGCACATGGCGATCAGCGTGGCGACGCTGGCGATCTTCACCGACAGCTCGATGGCTTCGAGCACGTCCTGGCGCGCGAAGGCGACGCTGAACCAGTGCAGGGTGAAGCCCTTGGGCGGGAAGCTGAAGGCCGCGTCCTCGGTGTTGAAGGCGTACAGGAAGATGATCAGGATCGGGAAGTGCAGGAACACCAGCCCGCCCCAGGCGGCTGCTTTGAGCCCCCAGGAAGCTTTCTCAGAGTGCATCGAAGGCCCCCAGACGTTTGACGATGGAGAGATAGACCGCGATCAGTACGATGGGCACCAGGGTGAAGGCGGCGGCCATCGGCATGTTGCCGATCGCGCCCTGCTGGGCGTAGACCATGCTGCCGATGAAGTAGCCCGGCGGGCCCACCAGCTGCGGCACGATGAAGTCGCCCAGGGTCAGGCTGAAGGTGAAGATCGAGCCGGCGGCGATACCGGGGATCGACAGCGGCAGGATGACCTGGAAGAAGGTCTGCCGCGGGTGCGCGCCGAGGTCGGCCGAGGCTTGCAGCAGTGAAGGCGGCAGGCGTTCCAGGGAGGCCTGGATCGGCAGGATCATGAACGGCAGCCAGATATACACGAACACCAGGAAGCGTCCGAAGCTGGAGGTGGACAGGGTGTTGCCACCGATGCCCGGAATGCCCAGCAGCAGGTTCAGCACGGGCTCGAGCCCCAGGTGCTGGACGAACCACATGGCGACGCCGCCCTTGGCCAGCAGCAGGGTCCAGGCGTAGGCCTTGACGATGTAGCTGGCCCACATCGGCATCATCACGGCGATGTAGAAGAACGCCTTGGTCTTGCCGGTGGTGAAGCGCGCCATGTAGTAGGCGATGGGGAAGGCCACCGCGCCGCTGGCGATGGACACCGCGACCGCCATCAGCACGGTGCGCTGGATGATGTCGAAGTTGGAGCCACTGAGCAGCGAGCCGAAGTTGGCCCAGGTCAGGTCCGGCGTCACCGTCATGGTGAAGTCGTCGAAGGTGTAGAAACCCTGCCACAGCAGCGTCAGCAGCGAGCCCAGGTAGATCGCGCCGAACCACAGCAGCGGCGGGATCAGCAGCAGCGAGAGGTACAGCGTCGGCTTGCGGTAGAGCAGGTTGCACAGGCGGCGCAGCGGGCCATTGCTGGCCTGCGGTACCGGTGCGTTCATCGTCAGTTCCATGTCACGCGCCCTCGTTCAGCACCACCATCGCCTCGCGCGCCCAGCGAGCGGTCACGCGCTGGCCCGGCTGGTGGGCGAGGTCGATGTCGGCCCACTGGCTGTTGGCCTGGCTGAGGCAGAGGTTCTGGCCGTTGTCGAGACGGATCTCGTAGCGGGTCGCCGCGCCCTGGTACTGGATGTCGTGCAGCAGGCCGCTGATCTCGATGTCCGAGGCGCTGCGCTCGCCATTGGCGAAACGGATGTGCTCGGGACGGATGGAGAAGGGCTGGGCGTTGCCGGTCAGGCCCTGGGCGATGTCGCCGCGCAGCACGTTGGAGGTGCCGACGAATTCCGCCACGAACGGGGTGGCTGGTTTCATGTAGAGGTTGCGCGGGGTGTCGACCTGCTCGATGCGGCCCTTGTTGAACACCGCGACGCGGTCGGACATGGACAGCGCTTCGCTCTGGTCGTGGGTGACGAAGATGAAGGTGATGCCCAGCTGGCGCTGCAGCTTCTTCAGCTCGCTCTGCATCTGCTCGCGCAGCTTTAGGTCGAGGGCGCCGAGGGGTTCGTCCAGCAGCAGCACGCGCGGGCGATTCACCAGGGCGCGGGCCAGAGCCACGCGCTGGCGCTGACCGCCGGAGAGCTGCACCGGCTTGCGCACGCCATAGCCGCCCAGGGCGACCATGCCGAGGGCTTCTTCGGCGCGCTTGAGGCGTTCGGCCTTGCCGATACCTTTTACCTTCAGGCCGTAGGCGACGTTCTCCAGCACGCTCATGTGCGGGAACAGCGCGTAGTCCTGGAACACCGTGTTGACGTCACGCTGGTAGGGCGGCAGGCCGGCGGCCTCCTCGCCATGGATGCGGATGGAGCCTGCGCTGGGTTGCTCGAAGCCGGCGATCAGGCGCAGGCAGGTGGTCTTGCCCGAGCCCGACGGGCCGAGCATGGAGAAGAACTCGCCGTCCTTGATGTCGATGGACACCCGGTCAACGGCCTTGACGTCGCCGAACTGGCGGGAGACCTGGGTGAATTGAACAGCGGGAGTGGTCATGGTGCACGCTCCAAGGGGCAGGAATCCGGCGTAGGGGAGCCCTGCCCGTGAATCTGAGATACGGGTGAATCGGTACGTATTGGGTGGGGCGGGAACGCCCTCTCCCTCTGGGAGAGGGCCGGGGTGAGGGAAGGCACGGCACACGGCCGGCCCTCACCCCCAACCCCTCTCCCAGAGGGAGAGGGGAGCCGGAATCAACGGCCGCCCATGATCCCGATGTAATCCTGGGTCCAGCGGCTGTACGGGACGAACTTGCCGCCCTCGGCCACCGGGGTTTTCCAGAACGCGATCTTGTCGAACTGGTTGTAACCGTTGGTGGCGCAGCCTTCGGCACCGAGCAGGGTGCTGGCCTTGCAGCCTTCGGGCACGGCCGGCACGGAGCCGAACCAGGCCGCCACGTCGCCCTGCACTTTGGGTTCCAGCGACCAGTTCAGCCACTTGTAGGCGCAGCTCGGGTGCTGGGCTTCGGCGTGCAGCATGGTGGTGTCGGCCCAGCCGGTGACGCCTTCTTTCGGGAACACGGTGGCGATCGGCTGACCTTCGGCCTTCAGGGCGTTGGCCTGGTACGGCCAGGCGCTGGAAGCGGCGACGCCTTCGTTCTTGAAGTCGCTCATCTGCACGGTGGTGTCGTGCCAGTAGCGGTGGATCAGGTCATGCTGCTTGCGCAGCAGTTCGACCACGGCGGCGTACTGCTTCTCGTCGAGCTGGTACGGGTCGGTGATGCCCAGCTCCGGCTGGGTCGCCTTCAGGTACAGCGCGGCGTCGGCGACGTAGATCGGGCCGTCGTAGGCCTGCACGCGGCCCTTGTTCGACTTGCCGTCAGGCAGGTTCTGGGCGTCGAACACGACCTTCCAGCTGTCCGGCGCGGTGGGGAAGACCTTGGTGTTGTACATCAGCAGGTTCGGGCCCCACTGGTACGGTGCGCCGTAGGTCTTGCCGTTGACCACGTACCAGGCGGCGTCCTTCAGGCGCGGGTCGATGTTCTTCCAGTTGGGGATCAGCGACGGATCGATCGGCTGCACGCGCTTGCCGTAGATCAGGCGCAGGGAGGCGTCGCCGGATGCGGTGACCAGGTCGTAGCCGCCCTTGGCCATCAGGCTGACCATCTCGTCGGAGGTGGCGGCGGTCTTCACGTTGACCTGGCAGCCGGTGTCCTTCTCGAACTGGGTGACCCAGTCGTAGTTCTTGTCGGACTGGCCGCGCTCGATGTAGCCGGGCCAGGCGATGATGTCCAGGCGGCCTTCGCCTTTGCCGACTTCCTTCAGGGCCTCGGCGGCCTGGACGCCGGCGCTGGCCAGCAGGGCGGTGGTGATGGCACTGAGCAGTGCGGTCTTGCGCATCGGGTGTCTCCCTCTCGTTGTTGTCTCTATTGGTGGGGCAGTTCAATCGAGCAACAGCCCTCGGACGGCTTGGCGTCGGGGCGTTTCTTATGTGCCGGCGGGCGACCCCGCCGGGTGGTTCAATCCAGTCGCTGGCCGTGGCGCGCCATGATGTGGCGCACCACGCTGTAGTCCTGCAGCGAATCGCTGGACAGGTCCTTGCCGTAGCCCGAACGCTTGAGCCCGCCGTGGGGCATCTCGCTGGCGAGCATGAAATGGGTGTTGATCCAGGTGCAGCCGTACTGCAGGCGGTTGGCGATCTGGAAGGCCTTGTCGAGGTTCTGCGTCCATACCGAGGAGGCCAGGCCGTACTCGGAGTCGTTGGCCCAGTCCACCGCCTGTTCCAGCTGGTCGAAGCGGGTCACGGTGACCACCGGGCCGAACACCTCGCGCTGGACGATCTCGTCCTGCTGCTTGCAGCCGGCCAGCAGGGTCGGCTGGTAGTAGAAGCCGGGGCCCGAATGCACGGCGGCGCCGGTGACGCGCTCGATGTGCGGCTGGCCGAGGGCGCGTTCGACGAAGCTGGCGACGCGGTCGCGCTGGCGAGCGCTGATCAGCGGGCTGATCTCATTGTCGGCATCGCGCTTGCAAGCGAAGCGGATGCTGGCCACGGCGTCGCCCAGTTCAGCGACGAGGCGGTCATGGATGCCGGCCTGCGCATAGATACGGCAGGCGGCGGTGCAGTCCTGGCCGGCGTTGTAGTAACCGTGGGTGCGCACGCCCTGGACCACGGCTTCGAGGTCGGCGTCGTTGCAGACGATCACCGGCGCCTTGCCGCCCAGTTCCAGGTGGGTGCGTTTGAGGGTGCGCGCAGCGGCCTGGAGAATCTTCTGGCCGGTGACGATATCTCCGGTCAGCGACACCATGCGCACCTTCGGGTGGCTGACCAGATGGCTGCCGACGCCTTCGCCGCCGCCGCAGACGATGTTGATCACGCCCGCGGGGAGGATTTCCGCCAGCGCCGGGGCCAGCGCCAGGATGCTCAGCGGGGTGTGTTCGGACGGCTTGAACACCAGGGTGTTGCCGGCGGCCAGCGCGGGGGCGATCTTCCACGCGGCCATCATCAGCGGGTAGTTCCACGGCGCAATCGAGGCGACCACGCCGACCGGGTCGCGGCGCACCATGCTGGTGTGGCCGGGCACGTATTCACCGGCCAACTGGCCCTGCTGGCAGCGCACGGCGCCGGCGAAGAAACGGAACACGTCGGCGGTGGCCGGGATATCGTCCTGGCGCGCCAGGTGCAGCGGCTTGCCGCAGTTCAGCGACTCCAGCTGGGCGAGGTCGTTCGCGCGCTTGTCGATGGCATCGGCGATGGCGAGCAGGGCGGTGGCGCGCTGGGCGGGCGTGGTGCGGGCCCAGGCGGGGAAGGCGCGGTGCGCGGCAGCGATGGCCTGCTCGACCTGGTCCAGGGAGCCGTCGGCGATGCTGACAATGGTTTCGCCCGTGGTCGGGTTGATGATCGGCTCGGCCATGCCTTCGCCGGCGACCAGTTGGCCGTCGATCAGCAAGGCGGTATGCAGGGTTGCGCCGGTCATCTTGGAAGCTCGTCTTTTATCTGTCTTGTTTTCGGTGGCCATGTGCGTGCTCCGGAGGGGGCGATACCCGGAGCTGGCCCTTTGTATGAAGGCAGAGACTAGAGTCCGGGCGTGGGGTCGACAAATTCTAATTACTGAAAGCGGTGTTCGATTAAATCGAATGGCTGACTTTGCTGCACCGAACCCGTAGGGCGCATAACGCCCCAGGCGTTATCCGCCATCAGCGCCGCTCCGAATCCTGGCGGCGGATAACCGCAAGCGGTTATGCGCCCTACCTTCAGATGGAAAGCTTCTTCGCGTTGGGCTGTTCGCGGGCCACGGTGAGGAACGGATCCACCAGCGGCGGTCTCGCGGTGCCACGACGCCAGGCCAGGCCGACGTCCAGCGGCTCGGAGAGGTCCACCAGCGGCCGCGCCTCGATGATGTCGCCCTCAAGCGACCAGGGGCGGTAGGTCATGTCCGGCTGGATCGACAGGCCCAGGCCCGCGGCCACCAGGCTTCGCACCGCCTCCACCGAGGCCGTGCGCAGCGTCACCTGTGGCACCAGCCCGGCGCGGGACCAGATACGCTGGGTGTGCAGGCCCATCTCGTCGGCGTTCAGCTGGATCAATGGCTCGCCCGCCACATCGGCCAGGCCGATGCTGTCGCGCTCCAGCAGCGGGTGCTGCGCCGGCAGCCAGAGGCGGTGCGGCGAGTGGGTCAGCACCTCGGTCTGCAGGGCGTGGCGGTCTTCCAGGTTGGAGAGGATCAGCACGCCGACATCGATCTCGCCGCTCACCAGCAGGTGCTCGATGTACGGGCGCTCGTCTTCTACCACGCGGGTCTGCACGTTGGGGTAGGCGCGCTGGAAGCGGTTGATCAGGTCCGCCAGGTAGTAGCCCGCTACCAGGCTGGTCACGCCGATGGTCAGGCTGCCGGCCACCTGGTCGGTGCTCTGCTGCAGGCTGCGCTTGGCGTTCTCCACCGTGGCCAGGATCAGGTGCGCCTGGCGCAGGAACTGGTGGCCCTGGTGGGTCAGGGTCATGCCCTTGGCGTGGCGGTCGAACAGGCGCACGCCGATCTCCTCCTCCAGTTGCTGGATGGCAAGGGTCAGGGTGGACTGGGAAATGAACACCGCCTGGGCGGCGGCGGAAATCGAACCGGTCTCGGCGACGGCGATGAAGTGGCGGATCTGGCGGAGCGTCATCATGGTGATTGGCCGCTGGCGCTAAGCCCGGTCTAGAGCCTTGTCTAGCCGGTCTGGGCGCTTTTCATTGTTGATTATCGAAAATCTATAGGAGCATTCTTTTAAATCGAATGAAAGCGGCCTATTTGTGCTGCGGACCCGCGGGCATTGGCCCGCAATATCCGGAAGCACACTGTCGCTGCGTCCCGGCCGCGCGCTGGACTAGAGTCGGAATCCACAATTTTCGATAGACAGTGGAGATCGCCATGAACACTCGCGGCCTGCTCGACCAGCTCCTCAGATCCGGCCAGGACCTCCTGCAGAACAAGGGCGTGGCCCGGCAGGACGGCGCCCAGCAGTCCTCTTCGTCCGGCAAGGGCGGCGGCCTTGACCTGGGCAGCCTGCTCTCCGGCGCCGGTGGCGGCGCCCTGGCGGCGGGCGCGCTGGGCCTGCTGATGG
Source organism: Pseudomonas sp. LABIM340 (assembly GCF_040017195.2). Classification (NCBI taxonomy): domain Bacteria; kingdom Pseudomonadati; phylum Pseudomonadota; class Gammaproteobacteria; order Pseudomonadales; family Pseudomonadaceae; genus Pseudomonas; species Pseudomonas sp. LABIM340. The sequence goes on from NZ_CM200227.1 coordinate 1,686,571, forward strand.
GCAGCAAGAAGGCGCGCAAGATTGGCGGCAACGTCGTCACCTATGGCGGCCTCGCGGCGCTTGGCGTGCTTGCCTACAAGGCCTACGGCAACTGGCAGCAGAAGCAGGCCAGTGCCCCGCGGGGCGAACCGCAGACCGTCGACCGCCTGTCACCGGCGCAGGCCGAGCAGCACAGCCATGCCATCCTGCGGGCCATCGTCGCTGCCGCGAAGGCCGATGGACATATCGATGATCGCGAACGCCAGCTGATCGACGGCGAAATCGCCAAGCTCACCGGCGACGTCGAGCTGCAGGGCTGGCTGGACCGCGAACTGGCCAAACCGTTGGACCCGGCCGAAGTCGCCCGCGCCGCCACCAGCGAGGAAATGGCTGCCGAAATGTACCTGGCCAGCCTGCTGATGGTCGACGAGACCAGCTATATGGAACGCGCCTACCTCGACGAACTGGCCCGCCAACTGAGCCTCGACGCCGGCCTCAAGGTCGAGCTGGAAGCCCAGGCGCAAAAGGCGCTGGACGCCGTGCCCGCGTGACCTTCCTCGCAATCGCCGGCTGAAGTCGGCGCCGGGCGGCAATCGCCTGGCTGGCAATCTCTCGCGGCGGCAGGCTTCGCCCCGGGTGTCCCGCCCTGACACCCGGCCGGCGAACGGCGCTGGCGCATCGGTGTGGCGGGACTATCGTTGCCCAACGCATAGCGAGAGTTGTCATCTCATGAATGCTGGTTCTCTTTTCGATCAACTGCTCAAGGCAGGTCAGAGCTCATTGCTGCAACAGGTTGGCGACGCCGCCCGGCGCGCCACGCAAGCCGGCGAGGGTCACTCCATGAACACTACGGATCTACTGGAACAATTGCTGCGCGGCAGCCAAGGCGCGGCGACACAACAGGGCGGCGGCGCGGGAGGCCTGGGCGGCCTCGGTGGGTTGCTGGGTGGCTTGCTGGGCGGCTCCTCCGGTGGTGCCGGTGGCGGGCTCGGCGGCCTGGGCGACGTACTGGGCGGCATGCTCGGGGGCGGCATGAACAGCGGCGGTGCGCCGCAAGGCCGTACGGGCAGCAGCGGCGGCATCAACTACGCCATGCTCGCGTCCCTCGGCATGATGGCCTTCCAGGCTTATCAGAATTACCAGCGCCAGCATCCGGCTGCGGCACCGCAACAGCAGTCGCTGATGACCGTGGACCAGCTCTCCGGCCCGGAGGCCGAGGCTCATAGCCACGCGATCCTGCGCGCGATGATCGCTGCCGCCAAGGCCGACGGCCGCATCGATGAAAAGGAAAAGGCCGCCATCCAGGCCGAAATCGCCCGGCACACCGATGAGCCGGAGCTGCAGGACTGGCTCGACGCCGAAGTGCGCAAGCCGCTGGACGCCGCCGAAGTCGCCGAGTCCGCCCAGGGCGATCCGGCCGTGGCCGCCGAGATGTACCTGGTCAGCGTGATGCTGGTGGACGACCAGCAGGGCACCGAGCGCACCTACCTGGACGAACTCGCCTACAACCTCAACCTCGCCCCGGAACTCCAGGCCCACCTGGAGCAGCAGGCCAAGGCTGGCGGTGAAGTAGCTTGATACAACTCAGCGCACGGCTGTAGGAGCGTTCGTACAATTTGACGGTCAGAGCGCTCGGACGGACGCACCCATGCGGTGCGTTCGTTCTTCATTTCTGCAAGGAGGCTTCATGCCGTTCGTACGTTTCACCCTCCCCACTGCGCTGCTGCTCAGCGCCACCGCCACCTTCGCCAACGCCGCCAAGCTGGAAGACGTCGCGCCTTATCCCAAGGCCGAGGACGGCTTCGTGCGCCAGGTCATCCACCTGCCCAAGCAGGCGCAGGAAGAAAACTTCAAGGTCGAGATCCTCGCCGGCAAGACACTGACCGTCGACTGCAACCGCCAGCGCCTGGGCGGCACCCTGGAAGAGAAGACCCTGGAAGGCTGGGGCTACTCCTACTACCGCCTGGACAAGGTCAGCGGCCCGGCCAGCACCCTGATGGCCTGCCCGGATGGCAAGACCCGCAAGGACTTCGTCCCGGTGATCGGCGACGGTTTCGTGCTGCGCTACAACAGCAAGCTGCCGATCGTGATCTACGCGCCCAAGGACGTCGAAGTCCGCTACCGCCTGTGGTCGGCTTCCGAGAAGGTCCAGAAGGCCCGCGTCGAATAATCCTGCCCCTGTAGGAGCGGGCCATGCCCGCGATCACGCGAATACGCGTGATTGGATCCGGACGGAATTCCAGTAGGACACTCGCGATTTGCTTCGACGGGGGTAGTGGCGTTCGGATCAACCGTCGGCCCTGCCGACGGATCGCGTGCATGGCACGTTCCTACAGGGAGCAAGCCTCGCAGCAATGGCTGCAAGGGGGCTTTCACTGGACGAACGTAGCCAGGTCCTTTCTCAACTGGGCGAGGATGGCCGAGGGTTTGCCGTCGCCCCATCCCAGATGCACGCCCATCCTGTCGAGGCACTCGATGGCCGCCAGGGAGGAGGTTTTCAGCGAGGCGTCCATGCTGCCGGTGATCTTCATTTGCCCGAATGCGGCGGCAATGACGACGTGGCAGCTCTGGTAGATGTCCGGCTCGAGCTCTTTGTTTTCCGGCTTGAGTGCGCCTTCGATATCGATCGAGACGGGCTCGACGAAGGTCATTCCCCACTGGGTTTCGATCAGCCATCGGGGGAAGTCCGCGACGTGCGGGGTCTTCTGAGTGCGGATGAAGCCGGCGAGCTCGCTCAGGGCATCGCTGCCTTCGTCGCTGCCGAAGGGCGCATCTTCATCGCAGCAGTCGTAATAGACGTCATCGGCGAAGTGGGTGACGAAGCGCGGGTGCGAGGTCAGGCGATGCAGCCCGACTTCCTCGTCGTCGAAGTAGCGGTGGCTGTCGTAGTCGAAGGGGAAGTCGACATAGCCTTTCTTCATCTTGCCCTGGGTGAGCTTCCGGGCCTGCGCCTCGCAGTCCTGAGAGGACGCGAATGCCTTGATCTGGTTGCGGCCGCTGGTGCCGCTTTTCCCGTAATTGACCAGCAGTTCGGAACCCAGCGTTTCAACCCGCCAGAACTTGTCTGCTTTTTCTTCCGTGAACTTCAGTGACGCCTTCATCCTGACCTCAGTTGGTTTGCAGGTGGGAATTATCTGAATTCCCGGCTGAATGGTCGAGCACGTAGGGCGGAACACCTTGTAGGAGCGGGCCATGCCCGCGATCGCGCGCATGGCGCGCTCCTACAGGGGATCAAGGTTTACCGCCCACCAGTATTCCCTGTTCGCGCCCACAGACTTCCACCAGAAAATCCCACACCAGCCTCAACCGCACCGAGCGGTGCAATTCGCGCCGGGTGCACATCCAGTATTCCCGTTCGATGAATTCCTCCGGCAGCACCGGCACCAGCCGCGGGTCGTGCAGGCCCATGTACTGCGGGAGGATGGCGATGCCGATGCCGGCCTGGGCGGCCTGTTGCTGGGCGACCACGCTGGTGCTGCGGAACACTACCTGTGGGTGGCGGCAGAAGCTGTGGTGGAACAGCAGTTCCTGGCTGAACAGCAGGTCGTCGACGTAGCCGATCCACGGGTGGCGGCTGAGGTCTTCGCGGTCGCGCAGGGGCGGGGCGTTTTCCAGGTAGGCGGGGCTGGCGAACAGGCTAAGGCGGTAGCTGGTGAGGCGGCGGCTGATCACCAGGTCGGCGCTGGGGCGTTCCAGGGTGATGGCGATGTCCGCCTCGCGGTTGGTGATGCTGACGAAGCGCGGCACCGACACCAGTTCCACTTCCAGGCCGGGGTAGCGCTGCATCAGTTCGCCCAGGCGCGGGGCGAGGAACATGGTGCCCAGGCCTTCGGTGACACCGATGCGGATCTGCCCCAGCGGCGAGATGGCCTGGCTCATTTCCTCCTGGGCGAGGAGGGCAGTGTTCTCCATCGCCTCGGCGTGCTTGAGCAGCGCCTGGCCTGCCGGGGTGAGCTGGTAGCCGCCGGTGTGCTGGGCGAACAGCTGGGTGCCCAAGTCGCGCTCGATGCTCTCGATATGCCGCGCCACCGTGGCGTGGGTGGTGCCCAGGCGTTTGGCGGTGGTCAGCAGGCGTCCGCTGCGGTGCAGCTCCAGGAAGTAGCGCAGGTCATTCCAGTCGAACATCTCGGCAGTCCTTGTTGTTAGAAAACGCACAGCAGCTGACTCGAAACGACTGTTCTTTTATCACGAACGAACGACTAGGCTCGGTCCTCAGATAACAAGAACAAGCACGACGAGGTACTTCTCCATGCCCCAGGCACTGGATGCTTATGACTACCTGATCGTCGGCGCGGGCCCTGCCGGCTGCCTGCTGGCCAATCGTCTGTCCGCCGACCCTGCCAACCGCGTGCTGCTGCTCGAAGCCGGCGGCCCGGACAACTATCCCTGGATCCACATTCCTGTCGGTTACCTCTATTGCATCGGCAACCCGCGCACCGACTGGTGTTTCGACACCGAGAAGGTGCCGGGCCTGAACGGCCGCGCGATCAAGTACCCGCGCGGGCGCACCCTGGGCGGCTGCTCCTCGATCAACGGCATGATCTATATGCGTGGCCAGGCGCTGGACTATGACGGCTGGGCCGCCGAGGGTAACGCCGGCTGGGGCTGGAATGACCTGCTGCCGCTGTTCATGAAGATGGAGGACCACTTCGGCGGGTCGAGTGAGCTGCACGGCTCGGGCGGCGAATGGCGGGTGGAGAAACAGCGGCTGTCGTGGACCATCCTCGATGCCTTCCGCGAGGCGGCGGCGCAGTCTGGCGTGCGCCCGGTGGACGACTTCAACGGCGGCGACAACGAAGGCTGCGGCTACTTCCAGGTGAACCAGCGTTCCGGCGTGCGCTGGAACGCCTCGAAGGCCTTCCTGCGACCCATCGCCAACCGCCCCAATCTCACTGTGCTGACCAACGTGGAAGCCCTGCGCGTGCTGCTGGAGAACGGGCGCGCCGCCGGGCTCGAAGTGAATTGGCAGGGCACGCGGCGTGAGTTGCGCGCCCGGCGTGAAGTGATTCTCTGCGCCGGGGCGATCAACACGCCGGTGCTGCTGCAACGCTCCGGCATCGGCCCGCGCGATCTGCTGGAGAAACACGGTGTCGGCGTGCGCCATGAGCTTTCCGGCGTCGGCGGCAACCTGCAGGACCACCTGCAGCTGCGCCTGATCTACCGCATGAACGGCGCGCCCTCGCTGAACCAGATCGCCTCGACGCTGTGGGGCAAGATGGGCATGGGCCTGGAGTACCTGTTCAAGCGCAGCGGCCCGCTGTCCATGGCGCCGAGCCAGCTGGGCGCATTCGCCAAGTCCGACCCCGGCCAGCGTTCGGCCAATCTCGAGTACCACGTGCAGCCGCTGTCGCTGGAGCGCTTCGGCGAGCCGCTGCACAGCTTCCCGGCGTTCACCGCTTCGGTGTGCGACCTGCGCCCGCTGAGCCGTGGCTCGGTGACGCTGCGTTCGCTGGACCCGCGCGACAAACCGGTGATCCAGCCCAACTACCTGAGTCACCCGCAGGACCTGCGCGTGGCCGCCGACGCCATCCGCCTGACCCGCCGCATTGCCTCCGCGCCGGCGCTGGCGCGCTACCAGCCGGTGGAGTTCAAGCCCGGCCCGGATTACCAGACCGAGGAAGACCTGCACCGCGCCGCTGCCGAGATCGGCACCACCATTTTCCACCCGGCCGGCACCTGCCGCATGGGGCCGGGCGAGGGCGCGGTGGTGGACAGCCAGCTGCGCGTGCACGGCATCCCCGGCCTGCGCATCGCCGATGCTTCGATCATGCCCAGCCTGACCTCCGGCAACAGTTGCTCGCCGGTGCTGGTGATCGCGGAAAAGGCCGCGCAGATGATTTTGAGCGAACCCGCGCGTGGCGCGGAGGTCATCCCTTCCAGTGGGCACACACAGGAGGAAGCTCCGGTGGCGTGACGGCGATCCCGTCTGCCCACTTTTTTATTTGGCGTGTAGCAAATCAACGGTATCGCGCGGTGTAAAAACCGTGGCAGTCGAGGCTGACAAAAACAAAAGCCCCCAGAAGGGGCGGGAGAGCCCGCAATGACCGATCCAGCAATCACGAGTGCGACACAGACCAGCTCCTATGAGCGGCCCGCGACCTCGCGTCGCGACGAGCGCAAGGTGATCTTTGCCTCGTCGCTCGGCACGGTGTTCGAGTGGTACGACTTCTTCCTCTACGGGTCGCTGGCGGCAATCATCGCCAAGCACTTCTTCGCCGGGGTCAACGACACCACGGCATTCATCTTCGCCCTGCTGGCATTCGCCGCCGGCTTCCTCGTCCGCCCCTTCGGCGCGCTGGTGTTCGGCCGCCTGGGGGACATGATCGGGCGCAAGTACACCTTCCTCGTCACCATCCTGCTGATGGGCCTGTCGACCTTTGCGGTGGGCCTGCTGCCGGCCTACGCCACCATCGGCGTGGCGGCGCCGATCATCCTCATCGTGCTGCGCCTGCTGCAGGGCCTGGCGCTGGGCGGTGAGTACGGCGGCGCGGCGATCTATGTGGCCGAGCACGCGCCGGACCACAAGCGCGGCGCCTACACCAGCTGGATCCAGTGCACCGCCACCGCTGGCCTGCTGCTCTCGCTGGTGGTGATCTGGGGTTGCCGCCAGCTCACCGGCGCCGAGTTCGAGACCTGGGGCTGGCGCCTGCCGTTCCTGATCTCCATCGTGCTGCTGGGCATCTCCACCTGGATTCGCCTGTCGATGCACGAGTCGCCGGCGTTCCTGAAGATGAAGGCCGAGGGCAAGGTGAGCAAGTCGCCGCTCAAGGAGTCCTTCACCAACTGGGGCAACCTGAAGATCGTCCTGATCGCGCTGTTCAGCATCAACGCGGGCCAGGCGGTGACCTTCTACGCGGCGCAGTTCTACGTGATGTTCTTCCTCACCCAGGTGCTGAAGGTGGACCCGGCGTTGTCCAACGGGTTGCTGATCATCTCCCTGGTGATCGGCGCGCCGCTGTTCGTGGTCATGGGCTGGCTGTCGGACAAGGTCGGGCGCAAGCCGGTACTGATCACCGGCCTGTTGCTGGCCACGGTGCTGTACTTCCCGCTGTTCCAGGCGCTGACCCACTACGCCAACCCGCAGATCGATGCGGCCACGCGCCAGGCGCCGGTCACCGTGATGGCGGACCCGGCCACCTGCACCTTCCAGTTCGACCCGGTGGGCAAGGCCAAATTCGACAGCGCCTGCGACAAGGCCAAGACCCTGCTGGTGAAGGGCGGCGTGCCCTACAGCACGGTGGCCGCGCCGGCCGGCAGCGAGCTGGTGGTGACCGTCGGCGAGAAGCGCCTCGAGGGCTTCGACGCCGCTGCGCTGGGCAATGCGGTGAAGGATGCCGGCTACCCGACCGTGGCCGACTCTTCGATGGTGAACCGGCCGATGGTGGTGGCGATCATCGTCGCGCTGATCTTCATCGCCACCTGCTGCTACGGTCCGCTGGCGGCGCTGATGGTCGAGCTGTTCCCGACGCGCATTCGCTACACCTCGCTGTCGCTGCCGTACCACATCGGCAACGGCTGGTTCGGCGGACTGCTGCCGACCATCTCGTTCGCGCTGGTGGTGTACACCGGCAACATCTTCTACGGCCTGTGGTACCCGGTGCTGATCACGGCGATGAGCCTGGTCTGCTCGCTGCTGTTCCTGAAGGAGACCAAGGACAACGACATCCACGCGGATTGATCCTCGGCTGAGGTGAAAGGGCCCGGCTGGTTGCCGGGCTTTTTCATGTGCGCTCTGGCGCCGCTGCGTCTCGTCAGCGCGGGAGTCGTGCGTGGAATTGCCAAGGCCTTCGCCTTAGGATGCAGGGCCCGGTACACCGCCGGATCACTCAAGGAGCGAATACGATCATGGCCATCAGGAACGAAAAGCTGAGTCAGTACACCTTCCTCGACGACATGGTGCGCGACAGTTACTTCCCGCCGCAGCTGGTCGCCAAGGGGCAGCAGTTGCTGGTAGCGCTGTGCGAGTCCATCGAGGCGCAGGCGCCAGCGGACCTGGATGCGCTGTACGCGCTGACCCATGAAACCACCCTGGCCTTCAATGCGCTGGGCGAGGAGTTCGAGGACCAGGGCAGCGAGATCGAGACCGCGGCGCGCGAAAGCATCGGCGGGGATGTCGCCTTCATCGCCGAGGCCTATGGCTTCGATGCCGATATCGAGGAATTGATCGCGCCGCGAGAGTGGTAGATCGTTCGAGCTTCTGTGAAATGACGAAGGCCCGGCTTGATGCCGGGCCTTTTCATTGGGGCGCCGGAGTCCGCCTGCAGGAGCTGGGTGGTTGCGGGCATGGCGGGAGGCGCCTTGCAGGATGGGTATCGCTGCGCTCCACGCCATCCTACGGTCGAGGTTATTCCCGAATCGGTAGGCGCGAGAGGAAAGACAAAGGGCGCCCGGAGGCGCCCTTTGCGGCAAGCAGCAGCGATCAGCGGAAAGCCGGCACCACGTGCTTGATGAACAGTTCCAGCGACTTCTTCTTCTGCGCATACGGCAGGCTGTTGTCGGCCCAGAAGCTGAACTCGTCCACGCCCAGTTCCTGGTAGTGGCGGATGCGCGCGATGATTTCTTCCGGGGTGCCGATCATGGTGTTCTTGCGAATGTTCTCCAGCTCGAACTCCGGGCGCTCCTTGAACTTCTCCTCGGGGCTGGGCGGCAGCAGGCCGTTGACCGGGGTCTGCTTGTTGCCGAACCAGGCGTCGAAGGTGCGGTAGAAGCGCGAGATGGCCTCGGCGCCGACCTTCCAGCCTTCCGGGTCGTCGGCGGTGTGCACGTGGGTGTGGCGCAGCACCATCAGTTGCGGGCGCGGCACGTCCGGGTTGTTGGCCAGGGCGGCTTCGAACTTGTTCTTCAGGTCGACGACTTCCTCGTCGCCCTTCATCAGCGGGGTGACCATCACGTTGCAGCCGTTGGCCACCGCGAAGTTGTGCGAATCCGGGTCGCGGGCGGCGATCCACATCGGCGGGGTCGGCTTCTGGATCGGGCGCGGCGAGGAGGTGGCGGTGGGGAACTTCCAGATCTCGCCTTCGTGGGCGACGTCGCCCTGCCACAGCGCCTTCACCACCGGGACCATCTCGCGCAGGTACTTGCCGCCGTCGCCGGCCGGCATGCCGTTGGCCATGCGGTCGAACTCGTACTGGTAGGCGCCGCGGGCCAGGCCCACTTCCATGCGACCGTTGCTGATCACGTCGAGCAGGGCGCATTCGCCGGCCACGCGGATGGGGTGCCAGAACGGCGCGATGATGGTGCCGGCGCCCAGGTGGATGGTTTCGGTGCGCGCGGCCAGGTAGGCCAGCAGCGGCATCGGGCTCGGCGAAATGGTGTACTCCATGGCGTGGTGCTCGCCGATCCAGACGGTGGAGAAACCGCCGGCTTCGGCCATCAGCGTCAGCTCGGTGAGCTCTTCGAACAGCTGGCGGTGGCTGGGCTGGTCGTCGTAGCGCTCCATGTGCACGAACAGGGAAAACTTCATATCGCTTACCTCGAACCTTTCTTGTTTCCGGCGCGGCAGCCGGCGGGAGATGCGCAGGCACGCATCGCTGCTTTTCGGCGGTCAGGCGCGGCGGCGGGGGGAGTGGCCGTTTTCCGCGCTAGGGAATCCGTTGCATATTGGTATACCATAATACGGGATGTCTGCAAGGCGTTTCTGCCGCGAGCAGACCAAGGGAGTAGGGATGAACCTCAAACAAAAACTGATCCTCGCCTTTTCCGCCATCGCCAGCCTGCCGGTGATCCTCGTCGCCGTGCTGGTGATCCTCAACCTGCGCGGCGAGGCGCGGGACAGCTTCATCGACGGCAGCAGCCGCGAGATCCGCCAGGTCGAAAACGCCATGCAGATCTTCTTCGACGGCATCACCCAGAACGTCGAATACCTCGCCAGCCATCCGCAGCTGGCGGCCATCGACAGCAGCCTCAAGCAGTACATCGGCGCCGACGCCGCGCAGCACCCGACCGGGGAGCTGGACAAGCGCGTCTTCGACCTCTTCACCGGCCTGGCGCAGAGCCATCCGGATTACGCCTACGTTTCCCTGGGCACCCGCGAGGGCGGCTACAGCTTCTGGCCGGGCGACGCCAAGCTGGCCAGCTATGACCCGCGCACCCGCCCCTGGTACCAGGCGGCCATGGCCCAGCCGGGCAAGACTCTGCGCACCAAGGCCTACTACTGGGCCGCGGACAAGGTGGTGCTGGTGAGCAGCGTGCGGACCTTCGCCAACCAGTTCGGCCCGCAGGGCGGGGTGGTCAATATCGACGTCTCGCTCAAGCGCCTGACCGATATCGTCAAGGCTATCCGCCTGGGCGAATCCGGCTACCTGATGCTGATGGAAGGCGACGGCACCATCCTGGTCGATCCGCACAACCCGGAGAACAATTTCAAACAGCTGGGCGAGCTGGGCGGCGATTTCCAGCGCCTGGCCAGTGCGCAGAAAGGGCTGGTGGAAGTGACTATCGGCGGCGAGCCCTACCTCGCCAACGTCTGGCCGTCCGAGACCCTGGGCTGGCGCTTCGTCGGGCTGATCAAGGAAAGCGAGGTGATGAGCAAGGCGACCCGCCTGACCTGGGGCATCGCCCTGGTGGCGGTGATCATCGCGCTGGTGTTCGCCGGCCTCGGCTCGCTGTTCGCCGGGTTGGTAGTGCGCCCGGTGCGCGCCGTGGCCGCCGGTCTTGAAGGTATCGCTCAGGGCGACGGGGATCTCACTGGCCGTCTTGCCGTACGCGGCAGCGATGAAACGGCGCAACTGGCCGGCTGGTTCAACCAGTTCCTCGATGCGATCCGCCGGTTGGTGCAGAGCATCGGCACCGCCGCCGGCAGCATCCACCAGAGCTCCGGCAGCAGCCGCGAGACCTCCCAGGCGCTGGCCGATACCGCGGCGCGCCAGCGTGAGGCGGTGGACATGGTTTCCACCGCGTTCAACGAGATGGTCATGACCGCCAACGAGGTCGCGCGCTCCTGCAGCCAGGCGGCGGAATCCGCCGACAGCGGCCAGCGCCAGGCCCACGATGGCCAGCTGCAGATTGACGAGGCGGTGGACAGCGTTGGCCGCCTGAGCGACGAGATTGCCCTCTCCGCCGACGCCATGCGTCAGCTGGAGCAGGACAGCAACGACATCCAGTCGATTCTCGGCACCATCCGCTCCATCGCCGAGCAGACCAACCTGCTGGCACTCAACGCGGCCATCGAGGCGGCGCGGGCGGGCGACCAGGGGCGTGGTTTCGCCGTGGTGGCCGACGAGGTGCGCGCGCTGGCGCGGCGCACGGCGGAGTCCACCGGGGAGATCGACAACCTGCTCGGCACCCTGGCCCGCCGCACCCACGACACCGGGCGGCAGATGCAGTCGAGCCTGGAGGCGTCGCAGCGCACTGTCGGTTCGATCCGTGAGGCGCGCGCTTGCTTCGGGGCGATCCGCGAATCGGTGGACGTGATCCGCGACATGAACGCCCAGATCGCCACTGCTGCCGAGGAACAGCACCAGGTGGCGGAGGAGATCAACCGGCACATCAGCCAGATCCACCGCGACGCCCAGGAGGTCGCCGGCCTGGCGGACGCCACGCGGGGCGATGCGCAGACCCTGAGCGGGCTGTCGGACGAGCTGAACCGGCTGGTGTCGCGGTTCAGGACCTGATGGGAAAAAAGGGGCTCGCGAAGGCGGGCCTCCTTTTTTTGCGGCTGAGAAAGGTGGTTCCCTGTAGGAGCGCGCCTGGCCCACCTGGCGCTGCGCCGGGCTCATCGGCGCGTCGGATCGATGGGTATCGCTGCGCTCCACACCATCCTACGTCCCATGCTTCATGGCAATCGTAGGGCGCATAACGCGCCAGCGTTATCCGCCGCCGCAACGGCGGATAACCTGTTCCAGGTTATTCGCCCTACGGTCCTGATCGATGGGTATCGCTGCGCTCCACGCCATCCTACGCTTGCGCCTCATGGTGGCTCCGCCGCTGGCGAAGGTAGGGCGCATCAGGACCAGCCAACAGACAAAAGAAAAGCCCCTTCTCACTCCCGCAAGAAGGGGCCTGCGCCGGACGGCGAAAGATCAGGCGGTCAGGCGAAAGCCTGCAGCGCGCCCATCTTTCCGCGGCAGTAAATCATCGGGGTGATCTGCTGGTCCGGCACGATCAGGTTCTTCACGGCGCCGACCAGGATGGCGTGGTCACCGCCTTCGTATTCGCGCCACAGCTCGCATTCGATGATGGCGGTGGCGTTCTCCAGCAACGGGTTGCCGCGTTCGCTCAGGGTCCACTCGATGCCCTGGGTCTTGTCCTTGCCCTTGCTGGCGAAGGCATAGGCCTCGCCCTTCTGGTCGGCGGAGAGCAGGTGGATGGCGAAGTGCTTGCGGCGGATCAGCACCGGGTAGGAATCGGAGCTGTAGTTGGGGCAGAACAGCACCAGCGCCGGGTCCATCGACAGGGAGCTGAAGGCGCTCGCGGTGAGGCCGACCACCTGGCCATCGTCGTCCATCGTGGTGATGACGGTGACGCCGGACGGGAAGGAGCCCATGACTTGTTTGTAGGCAGCGTGGTCGATCATTGCGAGTACCTGTCTTGTGAGCCGGCCATCGGGAGTGGTCGTTTCGTCTGATGGTATACCGTAATACTTCGAAAGCAAGCCATTTCTTTTCCCGATGGATGGACGGCGAAAGGCCGACTGTCGGCTGGAGGCTAAGGAATACGGGGCTTTCGCCGATAGGGTGAGTGTCCGCCAGACACCCCGTTGGCTACCATTCGACCAACGGTTACTCAGAAATACCTTGCCTGGTATTTGGAATACCATAATATTGCCTCCGTCACTGCAGCGCCGTTTCTGCCCGATTCAAGGCGCCGGATGACCAGACCTTACAAAGACAATAAGCAAGGCAAAAACGATGTCCGATACTCCGCTGATCGAGAACCATACCGTCGATTACGTGCCGCCGGCCGAGCGCCATGGGCGCTCCCGCGACCTGTTCACGCTGTGGTTCAGCACCAACATCGCACCGCTGCCGGTGGTCACCGGCGCGATGGCGGTCCAGGTGTTCCATCTCGACCTGCTCTGGGGGCTGATCGCCATTGTCCTGGGCCATATGTTCGGCGGCGTGTTCCTCGCCCTGGCATCGGCGCAGGGCCCGCAGATGGGTATCCCGCAGATGGTCCAGAGCCGGGGCCAGTTCGGCCGTTACGGTGCCTTGCTGATCGTGTTCTTCACCGCGCTGATCTACGTCGGCTTCTTCATTTCCAACATCGTCCTGGCGGGCAAGTCGATCCAGGGCCTGGTGCCGGCGACCCCGACGCCCGTGGCGATCATCCTCGGCGCGCTGAGCGCCACTGCCATCGGCGTGATCGGCTACCGCTTCATCCACACCCTCAATCGCATCGGCACCTGGGTGATGGGCGGCGCGCTGCTGCTGGGCTTCGTCATCATGTTCGGCGGCGACCTGCCGGCGAACTTCCTCTCCCGCGGCGCCTTCAACCTGTCCGGCTTCCTGGCCACCCTGTGCCTGGGCATCATCTGGCAGATCAGCTTCGCGCCCTACACCTCGGACTACTCGCGCTACCTGCCGGCCAGCGTCGGCATTGGCAAGCCGTTCCTGGCGACCTTCGCCGGCGCGGTGGCGGGCACCAGCCTGTCGTTCAGCTTTGGCGCCGTCGCCGTGCTGGCGACGCCGGAAGGCACCGATGCGATGGTCGCGGTCAAGCAGGCCACGGGCCTGTTCGGCCCGGTGCTGATGCTGCTGTTCCTGCTCAACATCATCAGCCACAACGCGCTGAATCTTTACGGCGCGGTGCTCTCCATCGTCACCTCGATCCAGACCTTCGCCGGCAGCTGGACGCCCAGCGTGCGGGTACGCGTGGCGTTGTCCTCGGTGGTGCTGGCGGGCAGCTGCCTGATGGCGCTGGGAGCCTCGGCAAACTTCATTTCGCAGTTCATCGGCCTGATTCTGGCGATGCTGATCGTGCTGGTGCCCTGGGCCTCGATCAACCTGATCGACTTCTACCTGATCAAGCGTGGCCGCTACGACATCAACTCGATCTTCCGCCGTGACGGCGGCGTGTATGGGCGCTTCAACCCGCACGCGATCATCGCCTACTTCATCGGCATCATCGTGCAACTGCCGTTCGCCAACACCTCGCTGTTCGTCGGCCCGTACGCCAACTACATCGACGGAGTGGACCTGTCCTGGCTGGTCGGCCTGCTGGTGACCGTCCCGCTGTACTACTGCCTGGCCACCCGCGGCCAGGCCCGCGAAGTTGGCCAGCCGGTGGCGCTGGGGATCGCGGAGTAAGGTTTCGACTTGGGTTTTACACTCTCTGCCCTGCCGGGTTTCGGTGGGGCTTTTTTTTGTCCGGATTTTTCAGGACACGCCGAGTGGTCAATCGACGCCGGCCTTGCCGGCGGATCGCGGGCATGGCCCGCTCCTACAGGGAGCACGCTCTTGCTTTGATGACTTCCAGAGGAGTATCCGCACGCGCCGAATGCCCCTTTCAGAAGGCCGAAGGTGATCGGAGTTTCAGGGGTTGAGCGACATGGATGTCGCGAGAGCGTTGTCGGGCCAGGGATGGCCCGTCAACGCGGGCCCCTGGAACTCCGAGGAACCGAGGGTACTTTTCGCGAAGCGAAAAGCCGGATGGCAGGGGCAAGCCTTTTGGTTACTTTTTGGGGGGCGGCCTTCCGTCGTTTGGAAAAGTAACTCGCCCGAGGGGGCGAAACCAGAAGTCCGCGCGCACACCGAAGCGGCGCTGGAACACCCAGATCAAAGCATCGCGAATGAAGTCCGCACCTACGGCGGAAGTGTCGGCCTAAACCTGTAGGAGCGGGCCATGCCCGCGATCCGTCGGCAGGGCCGACGTTGATCCGGACTCACGTGCTGGCTGCCACTGGCCGGTTCCTTACCCCTCGAATCCCTCGACGATGACGATATCCGCCTTCGCCACGCCCTGCCGGTGCGCGCAGGCCTCCTGGTATTCCGCCGAGCGGTAGCAGGCCACCGCCTGCTCATAGGAATCGAACTCGATCACCACGCTACGCTGAGGAGTAGGGCGCCCCTCCAGGGCCTCGGAGCGTCCGCCGCGGGCGAGGAACTTGCCGCCGTACCTGGCGAAGGCCGCCGGGGCGCGGCGGGTGTATTCGCTGTATTGCTCCGGGTCGGTGATATCGACGTGAGCGATCCAGTAAGCCTTCATGTTCACCTCTGCTTGCTGCTGTTTCGGATAAGAAATGTATTATGGTATACCAGATTTTTTCATCCACGATCCAGCCGAGTACCGCACCATGCCGTTCGACCGCATCGAAGACATCATCGAAGACTACCGCCAGGGCAAGATGGTGCTCCTGGTCGACGACGAAGACCGTGAAAACGAAGGCGACCTGCTGCTCGCCGCCGAGCGCTGCACGCCCGAGGCGATCAACTTCATGGCCCGCGAGGCGCGCGGGCTGATCTGCCTGACGCTGACCGACGAGCACTGCGCCCGCCTGGGGCTCGAGCAGATGGTACCGGCCAACGGCAGCGCCTATTCCACCGCCTTCACCGTCTCCATCGAGGCGGCCACCGGCGTTTCCACCGGCATCTCCGCCGCCGACCGCTCGCACACCGTGATCACCGCCGTGCAGCCGGGCGCTCGCGCCGAGGACCTGGTGCAGCCCGGCCACATCTTCCCCCTGCGCGCCCGCGAAGGCGGCGTGCTGACCCGCGCCGGTCACACCGAGGCGGGCTGTGATCTCGCGCGCCTGGCCGGGCTGACCCCGGCCTCGGTGATCGTCGAGGTGATGAACGACGACGGCAGCATGGCCCGTCGCCCGGACCTGGAAGCCTTCGCCAAGCGCCACGGCATCCGTATCGGCACCATCGCCGACCTGATCCACTATCGCCTGAGCAACGAGCACACCGTCGCGCGCATCGGCGAGAGCGAGCTGCCCACCGTGCACGGCACCTTCCGCCTGGTCACCTATGAAGACCGCATCGAAGGCGGCGTACACATGGCCATGGTCATGGGCGACATCAAGCGCGACGAGCCAACTCTGGTGCGCGTGCACGTGATAGACCCCCTGCGCGACCTGGTCGGCGCCGAGTACACCGGGCCGAAGAACTGGACCCTCTGGGCTGCCCTGCAGAAGGTCGCCGAGGTCGGTCACGGCGTGGTCGTGGTGCTGGCCAACAACGAATCCTCCCAGGCGCTGCTGGCCCGCGTGCCGCAGCTCACCCAGGCGCCTCGGCAGTTCACCCGCTCGCAGTCGCGCATCTATTCCGAGGTCGGCACCGGCGCGCAGATCCTGCAGGACATCGGCGTCGGCAAGATCCGCCATCTGGGCGCGCCACTGAAATACGCCGGTCTCACCGGCTACGACCTGGAAGTGGTGGAGACGCTGCCCTTCGAGGGCTGATCCGTTCGTCCGCTCGCCGTGCTGGCTTTTCGCCGGGAAACTTCAGCACGGTGAGTGTGAAAAAAGATTTCCTTTTCAATCAACTATCTGCGCAACACGAGGAACGACGGGGTGTTCACCCAAGCTTCGCTGCCACGATGGCCGGTGTCGCCGAGGACTTGCGGAAAGTTTGGAATACCATAATATGACATTCCGTAGGCCTTACAATTTCTGCCAGTCAGTGTGCCACTCCATCGCAACCTGACGACGCTACGGCCACCTGCTCCAGACAGGCGATCCACGAAGACCGCCGTGAACAATCACAACAATGAGGGCAAGCAAGATGGTGTTGAAAAAACGTGCGATCGCGGTCCTGACCGCTGCATTCCTCGGCGCAACCGGCACCGCTGCCTTCGGCGCCGACAGCCTCAGCTTCGTCAGCTGGGGTGGTACCACCCAGGATGCGCAGAAGCAGGCCTGGGCCGAACCCTTCAGCCAGTCCACCGGCATCCCCGTGGTGCAGGACGGCCCCACCGACTACGGCAAGCTCAAGGCCATGGTGGAGAGCGGCAACGTTCAGTGGGACGTGGTCGACGTCGAAGCCGACTTCGCCCTGCGCGCCGCCGCCGAGGGCCTGCTGGAGCCCCTGGACTTCAACACCATCAAGCGCGATCGCATCGACCCGCGTTTCGTCTCCGACCATGGCGTCGGTTCCTTCTATTTCTCCTTCGTGCTCGGCTACAACCAGGGCAAGGTCGGCGGCAAGCAGCCGCAGGACTGGTCGGCGCTGTTCGATACCGCCACCTACCCGGGCAAGCGCGCGCTGTACAAATGGCCGAGCCCCGGTGTGCTGGAGCTGGCCCTGCTGGCCGACGGCGTAGCCAAGGACAAGCTCTACCCGCTGGACCTGGACCGCGCCTTCAAGAAGCTCGACACCATCAAGAAAGACATCGTCTGGTGGGGCGGCGGCGCTCAGTCGCAGCAGCTGCTGGCTTCCGGCGAAGCGACCCTCGGCCAGTTCTGGAACGGCCGCATCTACGCCCTGCAGCAGGACGGCGCGCCGGTGGGCGTGAGCTGGAATCAGAACCTGGTCATGGCCGATTTCCTCGTGGTGCCCAAGGGCGCCAAGAACAAGGACGCGGCGATGAAGTTCCTGGCCAACTCCAGCAGCGCCAAGGGCCAGGCCGACTTCGCCAACCTGACCGCCTACGCCCCGGTGAACCTGGACAGCGTCAGCCAGCTCAAGGCTGACCTCGCGCCGAACCTGCCCACCGCCTACGCGCAGGAGCAGATCACCCTCGACTACGCCTACTGGGCGAAGAACGGCCCGGCGATCGCCGCACGGTGGAACGAATGGCTGGTCAAGTGAAAATGGCTGTGATGCAGCCGGGCCAGGCCGCCGGGGGCGCCAAGCGCGCCGCCGGCTCGCCGGCCCCGAAGGCAGAACCCATGCGACAGGATGAAATGCTCACCCACCGCTGGCGGGGTTTCCGCAACCTGCTGCCGGCGCTGCTGTTCCTCGGCCTGTTCTTCCTCGCCCCGCTGATCGGCCTGCTGCTGCGCGGCGTGCTGGAACCGACCCTGGGCCTGGACAACTACGCCCAGCTGTTCGCCAACTCGGCTTACTCGCGGGTGCTGTTCAACACCTTCGCGGTCGGCGCGCTGGTCACCGTGATCAGCCTGCTGCTGGGCTTCCCGCTGGCCTGGGCGATCACCCTGGTCCCGCGCGGCTGGGGCCGCATGCTGTTGAACATCGTGCTGCTGTCGATGTGGACCAGCCTGCTGGCGCGCACCTACTCCTGGCTGGTGCTGCTGCAGGCTTCGGGGGTGATCAACAAGACCCTGATGGCGCTGGGCATCATCGACCAGCCGCTGGAGATGGTGCACAACCTCACCGGCGTGGTGATCGGCATGAGCTACATCATGATCCCGTTCATCGTGCTGCCGTTGCAGGCGACCATGGCCGCCATCGACCCGATGGTGCTGCAGGCCGGCTCGATCTGCGGCGCCAGCCCCTGGACCAACTTCTTCCGGGTGTTCATCCCGCTGTGCCGGCCGGGCCTGTTCTCCGGCGGCCTGATGGTCTTCGTCATGTCCCTGGGCTACTACGTCACCCCGGCGCTGCTGGGCGGGGCGCAGAACATGATGCTGCCGGAGTTCATCGTCCAGCAGGTGCAATCC
Source organism: Pseudomonas sp. LABIM340 (assembly GCF_040017195.2). Taxonomy (NCBI): domain Bacteria; kingdom Pseudomonadati; phylum Pseudomonadota; class Gammaproteobacteria; order Pseudomonadales; family Pseudomonadaceae; genus Pseudomonas; species Pseudomonas sp. LABIM340. The sequence continues at coordinate 1,705,052 of NZ_CM200227.1, forward strand.
TTCCTCAACTGGGGCCTGGCCAGCGCCGCCGCTGCGCTGCTGATCGCCATCACCCTGGTGCTGTTCTACCTCTACCTGAAGCTGCAGCCGGAATCCCCGGTGGCTTCCAGTAGCGCGAGGTAAGCCATGCTGCTCTCACCCAATGCCATGAGCCGGCGCATGCGCGTCGGCCTCTACCTCACGACCGGCACCATCGCGGCCTTCCTGCTGCTGCCCATCGTGTTCATCGTCCTGCTGTCGTTCGGCTCCTCGCAGTGGCTGGTATTCCCGCCGCCGGGCTGGACGCTGAAGTGGTACGGCCAGTTCTTCTCCAACCCCGAATGGATGAGCGCAGCGTTCGCCAGCCTGAAGGTGGCGATCCTCACCACCCTCTGCTCGGTCGCCCTGGGCCTGCCCACCGCGTTCGCCCTGGTGCGCGGCAAGTTCCCCGGCCGCGAGCTGCTCTATGGGCTGTTCACCCTGCCGATGATCGTGCCGCTGGTGATCATCGCGGTGGCGGTCTACGCGCTGTTCCTCAAGCTTGGCTACACCGGCACGCTGTTTTCCTTCGTGGTCAGCCACGTGATAGTCGCGCTGCCATTCACCATCATCTCGATCATCAACTCGCTGAAGCTGTTCGACCAGTCCATCGAGGACGCCGCGGTGATCTGCGGGGCCTCGCGCCTGCAGGCGGTGATGAAGGTGACCTTCCCGGCGATCCGCCCCGGCATGGTCGCCGGTGCGCTGTTCGCCTTCCTGGTCTCCTGGGATGAAGTGGTGCTGAGCGTGATGATGGCCAGCCCGACCCTGCAGACCCTGCCCGTGAAAATGTGGACCACCCTGCGCCAGGACCTGACCCCGGTGATCGCCGTCGCTTCGACGCTGCTGATCGGCCTGTCGGTTCTTGTGATGGTGATCGCCGCCGCCCTGCGCCGGCGCAACGAAATCCGCGCCTGAGCGCCGAGGTAAATGCCATGAGTGCCGTGATCCAAGAATCCCGCGAGCAGAAGACCCTGGTCAGCCTGCGCAACCTGAACAAGTTCTATGGCGACTTCACCGCCGTGGACAACATTTCCCTCGACATCCAGGACGGCGAGTTCCTCACCTTCCTCGGCTCCAGCGGGTCGGGCAAGAGCACCACGCTGTCCATGCTGGCCGGCTTCGAGACGCCCAGCAGCGGCGAAATCCTGGTGGAAGGCCAGTCGCTGGTGAACGTGCCGCCGCACAAGCGCGACATCGGCATGGTGTTCCAGCGCTACTCGCTGTTCCCGCATCTGTCGGTGCGCGACAACATCGGTTTCCCGCTGGACATCCGCAAGCAGAAGGGCGCCGAGCGCGACCGCCGCGTCGACGCCATGCTCAAGCTGGTGCAGCTGGACAAGTTCGCCCACCGTCGCCCGGCGCAGCTCTCCGGTGGCCAGCAGCAACGCGTCGCCATCGCCCGCGCGCTGGTCTACGAACCGCGCATCCTGCTGATGGACGAACCCCTCGGCGCGCTGGACAAAAAACTGCGCGAAGACCTGCAGGACGAACTGCGCCACCTGCACCGGCGCCTGGGCATCACCATCGTCTACGTCACCCACGACCAGGAAGAGGCGATGCGCTTGTCCCAGCGCATCGCCATCTTCAGCCACGGCAAGATCGTCGGCCTGGGCAGCGGCTTCGACCTCTACCAGAACCCGCCGAATGCCTTCGTGGCCTCGTTCCTCGGCAACTCCAACTTCCTCCGCGCCCGTGCCCACGGCAACGCCGCGGCGGAGTTCGAAGGCCGCGCGCTGGCGATCCGCCCGACCGCGAACCTGCGCGAAGGCCAGGACATCCTGCTGATGGTGCGCCCGGAAAAAGCCCAGGTACTGAGCCCGGCCCAGGCCGCTGCCACGCCGTTGGCGGCCGGCTGGAACGAAATCCCGGCGAAGGTGGCCGAGACGGTGTTCCTCGGCGAGAGCCTGACCTGCAGCGTGGTCACCGCCAGCGGCGCGACCCTGACGCTGAAGGAGCTTTCCGGCAACACCCAGCCGCTGGCCCCCGGCAGCGAAGTCCGCGTGCGCTGGGCTGCCGCCGACGCGTGCGTGTATGACCAGTGGAACGAAAGCGACCTGACCAAGGGCGCGCACTGATTCGGTTCTGACGATTCATCCCTTGAACCCCCGGCTGCCGTTGTGGTGTCGGGGGCTTTTTTTGCCCGGCGTTTCTGCGGGTGGCGGTGGCATCTGGGACAACCGTCGGCCCTGCCGACGGATCGCGTGCGTGGCACGCTCCTACAGGTTGGCATGGAGGCTTGTGTAGGAGCGGGCCATGCCCGCGAACGCGCGAGTACGCGCGGTCAGACCCAGATGGCGTTCCAGAAGGGGTAATCGCCGACTCGCCGAACCAATCCTGCGCGAAGCGGGTTTGCGACCAGATAGCGTGCGGCTTTGCGCAAATCATCCTCCCGGCGTAGTGCCCGGTCATGGAAGCCTGGTGTCCATAACTCGCTGCGTCTGCCCATGGCCCGATTGGCCAGGCGGGCGCTGGCGGATTTCAGGTTCTTCACGGTGGCCTCCAGGCAGGGCTCTTCGCCTAACTGGAGCAGCCAGTGCGCATGATCAGGCATCAGGATCCAGGCCAGCATGGTGCAGCCGTTCAGCAGGTGCCGATCTTCGAAGCAGCGCGCCGCTGCACAGCCTGCTGCGAAATGGGTGAAGAAGGGTTGGCGCCGAAGCGTCGTGGTGGTGATCAGATAGACCGTATGGGGCAGGGCGACGCGGCCTTTGCGCAAAGCGGCGTGGCCGGGAGAGTGCAGGGCCATGGTCGATCCTCTTTGTGAGTGGATCGACTATCAGGTTGGCTGCTGTTCTCTGCGAGAGGAAATACCCGGAAGCCAGCCGGCTGATTCGGTGTCACCTGTAGGAGCGGGCCGTGCCCGCGAGCGCGTGAATACGCGCGGTCAACTCCAGATGACATTCCAGAAGGGGAGTCGCCAACGCACTCACCCGCTTTGGTGGGGGCACAGCGCCTGGATCAACCGTCGGCCCTGCCGACGGATCGCGTGCATGGCACGCTCCTACAGGTTGGCATTGGCGCTCGTGTAGGAGCGGGCCATGCCCGCGAACGCGCGGATACGCGCGGCTAGATCCAGGCGGTGTTCCAGAAGGGAAAATCGCAGGCACGCTTCAGCTGCTTTACGGGTGCCGATGGTGTTCGGATCAACCGTCGGCCCTGCCGACGGATCGCGTGCATGGCACGCTCCTACAGGGGATCTCGGTGCTAGCGAATGAAGTGCACCTTGCCGGTGTCGTCATTGCCCATGTAGATGCCGTACACCCCGGCCTGGCGCTCCTCGATGTAGCGTTCGAGGATCTGTCGGATCGCCGGGTAGTAGATGCACTCCCAGGGGATTTCCTCCGGGGCGAAGAACTTCACCTGCAGGGTCTCGGGGCCGTGCTCGCCGGTTTCCTCGATTACGCTGGCGCGGAAGATGATGTAGACCTCGCTGATCTTCGGCACGCTGAAGATGGAGTAGGGCGAGACTATGTCGGCGCGCACGCCGGTCTCTTCCCAGACTTCGCGCAGGGCAGCCTGCTCGGTGGTTTCGCCGTTCTCCATGAAGCCGGCCGGCAGGGTCCAGGTGCCCGGGCGCGGCGGGATGCCGCGCTGGCAGAGCAGGTACTTGCCGTCGCGCTCGATAATGCAGCCGGCAATGACCTTGGGGTTCTCGTAGTGGATGTAGCCGCAGCCCGCGCAGATCAGGCGCTCATGGGTATCCCCCGGCGGGCATTGGCGGCTGAGGCCGCCACTGCCGCAAGCGGGACAGAAGCGCGGGGCAGGCATGGCGTCAGCGGCCTATGCGCGGCTCTTTGAGCGCGATGGGGGTGGCGATGTCGCGCACGTTGCCGGCACCGTCCTGCTTGGAACGCAGGTAGTCCAGCGCGACCTTGGCGGCGGCGCGTACGTGATCGACCGAGGCCTGGTGAGCCGCGACCGGGTCGCCGCTCTTGATCGCCTCGACCATGCGTTCCATTTCCTGGTTGCTGGCGGCGCGGCGGTTTTCCTGGGACACGGAGGTGGCCCGCAGGTAGCTGATGCGCGCCTGAAGTTGGCGCAGCTGGGTGGCGGCGGTGCGGTTGCCCGAGCCTTCGAGCAGCACGTCGTAGAAGCCCTGCACCGATTCGATCACCTGCTGCAGCTCGCCGTCTTCCAGCGCCTGGCGGTTTTCTTCCAGCGCGCGCTCCAGGTTGCGGATGTCGCGGGCCTTGGCGTTGAGGGTGAAGAGCTGGACGATCAGGCCTTCGAGCACGCAGCGCAGCTCGTAGATGTCGACCGCGTCTTCCAGGGTGATGATGGCGACGCGCGGACCCTTGGCATCGGCGAACTCCACCAGACCCTCGGACTCCAGGTGGCGCAGCGCCTCGCGCACCGAAGTGCGGCTGACGCCCAGGCGATCGCACAGATCGCGCTCCACCAGGCGGTCGCCCGGCAGCAGCTGGAAGTTGAGGATGGCGCCGCGCAGCTTGTCGAGGACGATTTCGCGCAGGGTGACGGGGTTGCGATTGACCTTGAAGCTATCGTCGAGTGGCAAGCGTTTCATGGGGTCCGCTCTGTGTTCTGGCTGTCCATAGGAAGAACGATGGAGCACCTTCGGGTGCTCCATCGTCAAGTCGGGCCAGCAATCAACCACGTTCCTCGGCGTCGGCCTCGGCGAAGGCTTCGCGGGCGAGGCGGAAACTGTCCACCGCCGCGGGAACCCCGCAATAGATGCCGACCTGCAGGAGGATCTCGCGGATCTGCTCGCGGGATAACCCGTTACGCAGAGCACCGCGCACGTGCAGCTTGAGTTCGTGGGGGCGGTTGAGTGCCGAAATCATCGCCAAGTTTATCATGCTGCGTTCCTTGAGCGATAAGCCGTCCCGGCCCCAGACGTGGCCCCAGCAGTACTCGGTGACCATCTCCTGGAGCGGGCGGGTGAAGTCGTCGGCGTTCTGGATCGACTTGTTCACGTAGGCCTCGCCCAGCACCTGGGTGCGGATCGCCAGGCCTTTCTCGTATTTCTCGTTGCTCATCGCAGACTCCTACAGGGTGCAACCCAGCCTGGCGGCGGGGACGGACAAATAAAAAAGGCCGCTGCCGAGGGTGATGGCGAGCGGCCTTGGAATGCCTTAGCCGGCTATCTCCGGCAGCGCGCCGAGCTTGCCGCGGTGATAGACCATCGGGGTGACCTCCTGCTCCGGCAGGATCAGGTTCTTCACCGCGCCGACGATGATCGCGTGATCACCGCCGTCGTACTCGCGCCACAGCTCGCATTCGATGATCGCCGTGGCCTTGGTCAGCAGCGGGTTGCCCAAGTCGCTCAGGCGCCACTCGATGCCCTTGGCCTTCTCCTTGCCCTTCTTGGCAAAAGCGTAGGCCTCGGCCTGCTGGTCGGAGCACAGCAGGTGAATGGCGAACTGCTTGCTGTCACGCAGGATCGGGTAGGTGTCCGAGCCGTAGTTGGGGCAGAACAGCACCAGCGCCGGGTCGATCGACAGCGCGCTGAACGCGCTGGCGGTGATGCCGACGATCTCGCCGTCGGCATCCAGGGTGGTGACCACGGTGACACCGGACGGGAAGGAGCCCATCACTTCTTTGTAGATGCCAGGTTCGATCATCTCGTCGCTCCTCTTAGCGCATCACGAAGGGATCAGGCATGGGCGCCTGCGAGAGGTTGATCCACACCGTCTTCAGCTCGGTGTAGGCCAGCACCGAGTCGATGCCGCTCTCGCGGCCGTAGCCGCTGTTGTGGAAGCCGCCGATGGGCGCCATGGCGGACACCGCGCGGTAGGTGTTGACCCAGATGATCCCGCTGCGAACGCCACGGGCCATACGGTGGGCGCGGCCCAGGTCGCGGGTCCAGATGCCGGCGGCGAGGCCGAACTGGGAGTCGTTGGCCATCGCCAGCGCTTGCGCCTCGTCCTTGAAGCGAATGACCGAGGCGACGGGGCCGAAGACTTCTTCCTGCATGATCTTCATCGAGTTGCTGTCGCACTCGAACAGGGTCGGCTCGTAGAACCAGCCCTCGGAGTCGATCGACGGGCGCTTGCCGCCCAGGCGCAGGCGGGCGCCTTCGGCGAGGGCGTCGGCGACCAGGCCTTCGACCACGGCGAGCTGCTGCGCGGTGGCCATGGGGCCCATCTCGCTCTGCTCGTCCTGCGGGTTGCCGATGCGGATGCGCTGGGCGCGTTCCACCAGGCGAGCGACGAACTCGTCGTAGATCTCGTCCTGCACCAGCAGGCGCGAGCCGGCGACGCAGCTCTGTCCGGAGGCGGCGTAGATGCCCGCCACGGCGCCGTTGATGGCGCTGTCGAGGTCGGCGTCGGCGAAGATGATGTTGGGCGACTTGCCACCCAGCTCCAGCGACAGCTTGGCGAAGTTCTCCGCGCTGCTGCGCACCACGTGGCGCGCGGTGGCGGCGCCGCCGGTGAAGGCGATCTTGCGCACCAGCGGGTGGCGCGTCAGTGCTGCGCCGGTGCTCGGGCCGAAGCCGGTAACCACGTTGACCACGCCGGCCGGGAAGCCGGCCTCGGTAGCCAGGCGGGCCAGTTCAAGGATGGTCGCCGAGGCGTGTTCCGAAGGCTTGAGCACGATGGTGTTACCGGCGGCCAGGGCCGGGGCCAGCTTGATCGCGGTCAGGTACAGCGGGCTGTTCCACGGGATGATCCCGGCGACCACGCCCAGCGGCTCGTGCACGGTGTAGGCGAACAGGTCGGGCTTATCCAGCGGCAGGGTGCCGCCTTCGAGCTTGTCGGCCAGGCCAGCGGTGTAGTGGAAGAACTCCGGCAGGTAGCCGACCTGGCCGCGGGTCTCACGGATCAGCTTGCCGTTGTCGCGGCTTTCCAGCTGCGCCAGGTGTTCCTTGTTCTCGGCGATCAGGTCGCCCAGGCGGCGCAGCAGCTTGCCGCGGGCAGTGGCGGTGAGGCCGCGCCAGGCCGGGTCGTTGAAGGCGCGCTGGGCGGCCTGCACGGCGCGCTCGACGTCGGCTTCATCGGCATCGGGAAGTTCGGCCCAGGCTTGCGCGCGGGCGGGGTCGAGGCTCTCGAAGGTCTTGCCGGAAACGGCGTCGACCCACTGGCCATCGATGAACATCTGGAAGCGTGCGAGGGTCATGCGACATTCCCCTGTACGTGATTCTTGGAAACCTGCGCCTGTTGCAGGAAGTCGAGCAGCATCTGGTTGACCAGCCGCGGCGACTCCACCGGCATCATGTGGCGCTGTTCGTCGAGCACCGTCACCTTGGCGCCCGGTATGCGTTCGGCGAGCTCGGTGGCCATCTTCGGCGTCGAGCCCGGGTCCAGCTCACCGGTGGCGACCAGAGTCGGCACCTTGATGCTGCCCAGATCGTCCACGCGGTACATGTCCTGCGTGGCGAACAGGGTGTAGGTAGTCAGATAGCCCTGCGGATCGTTGCTGGCAAGGGTCTGGCGGATCGCGGCGATCTGCGCCGGGTTGGCGGCCTGGTACTCGCGGCTGAACCAGCGCGACAGGGCGGCCTCGGCGTTGGCGTCCGGGCCGTGTTCGGCGGCCTGACGGGTCCGCTCGATCACGCCGGCGCGCTGTTCGGCGCTGCGGTTGAACACGCTGTTCAACACCACAAGTCCGTCCAGGCGCTCGGGGTAGTGCAGGGCGAAGGCCCGCGCCACCAGACCACCCATGGAGAAGCCGATGACCGTGGCACTGGTCACGCCCAGGTGGTCGAGCAGCTCGCGCAGCTGGTCGGCGTAACCGACCAGCCCACAGTCCGGCTGCGGCAGCTGACTCGCGCCATGGCCAAGCATGTCATAGGCGATGACCTGGAAATGCGGGGCCAGACCGACGATCTGGCCGCCCCACATTTCCTTGTTCAGGCCGACGCCGTGGATCAGTACCACGGGGTGGCCCTGGCCGGTCGCCAGGTAACTGGTGCCGGCCGGTGTGCGTTCAGCGGTGAGCCGAATCATGGAGCGCTCCTGCACGGTGTGGATCACTGGGCCTGTTCGGCGGCCAGTTCTTCCAGGTCGATGTAACGGTTGCCGATGCGCGGGTGCAGACGGCCACCGTCGGCGGCGCCCAGGACCACGACGATCTCGTCGGCGCGCGGGGCGTCTTCGATCTGCATTTCCAGGGTGATGTAGTGCGAACGCAGGCCTTCGTCGTCCTTGTGCATCATCGGGATCTGGATCGAGGTGCCCGGGCCGCCACGCTTGTTGGTGAAGCTCAGGTAGCTCTTGGCGTCCACGGCCTGGCGGTAGTGGTTGCCGAAACGCAGGGTGTGGATGACGGCGGAGGCGTGCTCGATCTCGCCATCGGCGCCGACCACGGCAGCCTTGCCGTAGGCCTGGATCTTGTCAGCGCCACCGATGGCAGCGGTCAGGCGCTCCACCATCAGCGCGCCCAGCTCGGAGCAGTTGGCCTTGATCTCGGGCTTGAGGTCTTCGACGAAGCCGCGACCGGCCCACGGGTTCTTGATCACCACGGCCAGGCCGACCATGGTCACCGGGGTGTCGGTGGCCTTGCCGGCTTCGATGAAGGTCTGCTCGCTGTAGGTGACGATCTTGCGAATCTCGAAACTCATGGGTCGCTCCAGTTATGACTTCGGCTGGGTTGGGGAAGGGATTCGGTATCATGGTATACCATAATACAGTTTGCGCAAGACGTATTTGCCCAGGGCTCGGAGTGCCCCGAGCCAGCAGTGGCGGGCGGTGCGTGGGAGTGCGGGGAGGGCAGGCGACAGGCGGTCGCAGGGAAAAACCGCCGTTTCGGTGGCTCCGGTGGCGCGGTATCCTTGGCGCCATCAGCCGGCGCGCGTGGCGCCGGAGCCTTGTTGGAGAGTCTTCGAGCATGAAACAGGAAATCGCCACCGTGACCGTCAGCGCCGAGCACTGGGGCCGCGAGGCCGAAGCGGTGGATAACGCCCGTGTGACGGTGACCCTCAGTGCGCCGCAAGAGGGTGTGATCGAGGTGAGCTTCAAGGGCCAGTTGGATGCACCGGAAGAGCCGACCCACGTCTGCGTGACGCTGGAGAACGGGCTGTCCTATTACGGTGAGATCCAGGGCGGTGAGGCGAACGCGGAGGGTGGGTCGATTCGCTTCGAAGGCGAGCTGATCGATCTGGAAGGCTTCTAATCCCGACGCTTGCGCTCGGGCTAATGTAGGAGCGGGCCATGCCCGCGATCGCGTCCATGGGACGCTCCTACAGGCTGGCTCTGTGCTCGCCCAATAAAAAACCGGCCTCGTGGGCCGGTTTTTTATTGCCTGTGGATAACCTTCACTGCTGCTGCGGGACCATCCCCTGGATGCGCTTGGCGAAGGCGTTCGCCAGCGGGCCGTCGGCGAGCAGCAGCAGGTAGTCGTGCTCGGACTTGGCCGCCGGGGCGATCTGGTATTTCAGGGTGCCCGAGGCCACCTGGCCGACCACCGGCACGGTCAGGGTGCCGACGCATTCGAGCACGCCGCTGTCCGGGTCCTTGTCGATGATGGCCACGTCCTTCAGCTCGGCCTTGCTCAGCGCGTCGGACTGGGCGGAAAGTGCGCCGGACAGGAAGATCTTCACCAACTGGTTCTTCACGTCGTCCGAACCGCAGACCTTGGCCTCGTTGCCTCCGCAGGCGCTCAGCAGCGCGGCGGCGGCCAGCACGGCCGACAATTTCAATACGTTCATCTATCCACCCTGTGGCGTTCCATGATGGCCATTGGATAGGAAAAGGCCGGAAAAATTCCCTGCCGACCGCTCCCGTTTCGCTACCCAGTTGGCGAAACGGGAGTAGGGCAGGGCGTCGTCAGACCACGAAGCGCGCCACCATCCCGTTCAGGTCCACGGCCAGGCGCGACAGTTCCTGGCTTGCCGCGCTGGTCTGGGTAGCGCCGGCCGAGGTCTGGGTCGCCAGGTCGCGGATGTTCAGCAGGTTGCGGTCCACCTCGCGGGCGACCTGGGCCTGTTCCTCGGTGGCGCTGGCGATCACCAGGTTGCGCTCGTTGATCAGCGACATGCGCTCGAGGATCACCTGCAGTGAGGCGCCGGCCTCGCCGGTGCGACTGACGGTGCGCTCGGCGTGGGCGGTGCTGCTGAGCAGGGCGGCGACGGTGCGGTCGCTGCCGTTCTGGATGGCCGAGACCAGTTCCTCGATCTCGCGGGTCGAGCTCTGGGTGCGCTGGGCCAGCGAGCGCACCTCGTCCGCGACCACCGCGAAACCGCGCCCGGCCTCGCCGGCGCGGGCGGCTTCGATGGCAGCGTTGAGCGCCAGCAGGTTGGTCTGTTCGGCGACGTTGCGGATCACCTCCAGCACCTTGCCGATGTCCTGCGCCTGGTTCGCCAGGACTTCCGCCTGCTGCGAGGCCTGGCCCACTTCGCCGGCCAGGGTGCCGATGGCGTTGGAGGTCTCGTCGACCCGTTCGCTGCCGCTGCGTGCGGCGTCGATGGCCTCGCGGGAGGCAGCGGAGGTCGAGGCGGCGTTGCTGGCCACTTCCTCAACGGCGCTGGTCATCTGGTTGACGGCGGTGGCGGCCATCTCGATCTGGTCGCTCTGCTGCTGCAGCGCGCGGCTGCTTTCTTCCATGACGCTGTGCATTTCCTCGGCAGCCGATGCCAGCTGGCTGGCCGAGTTGCCGATGCCGCGGATGGTTTCGCGCAGGCTGTTCTGCATGTCCGCCAGGGCGTTGAGCAGTTGCGCCGGCTCATCGCGGCCCTCGACCGTGAAGCGCTGGCTGAGGTCGCCGCTGGCGATGGTCTGGGTCACGCGCACCGCCTGGTTGAGCGGTACGACGATGCTGCGGGTGAGCTGCCAGGCCAGCAGCAGGGTCAGGCCGACGCTCAGCAGCAGGACCGCGCTGACCACCAGCCGGCCGCTCTGGTACTGCTCGACGGCGCGGTCGGCGGCAGCGGCAGCGCCGTTGCGGTTGAGGTCGATCAGCGCGGTGAGGCGTTTGTTCAGTTCGGCACCCTGCTGGGCGATGTTGCCGTTGAGGATGTGCAGTGCGCCCTCATCGTCGTTCTGGCGGATCTTCGCCAGCAACTGGTCGACGTAACCAAGGTAACCGTCCAGCGCCTGGCGCAGCTCGTCGGTGTGCTGCTGCTCCTCGGCACTGAGGATCAGCCGGCGGTAGTCGGCGAGCACCTTGTCCTTGTCCTGCCGTGCCTCGGCGATCAGGCCCAGGCTGCGTTCGCGGGCAGCGCTGTCGTGGTTGACCAGCAGGCGCATGGATTCCAGGCGGATGCGGGCGATGTCTCCCGACAGCTGGTTCATGTGGTTGATGCTCAGCAGCCAGTTGCTGTCGATCTCTTCGGAAGCGGCGCGCAGGGTCGAGAGCTTGTACAGGGAGAACAGCCCGAGGAACACCAGGAGCAGGCCCATGACAGCGAAACCCAGGGACGCGCGGCGGCCAATACTCATGCTTCTGAACATCGTGAAATTCCCTTTTCTTCATCCAGTGTGTGGGGCCCTTGGGCCCTGCCATGCGCAGTGATGGCGCAGTGATATTACTGGGCGCCATTTTTTCGCGGCAGTGGCAAAACAGGACTAGCAGACGAAAAACCTGTCCGCTTTTGGGGAGGGGATGATTCAGACGAGCGTCAGCCAGGCCAGCACCGCGTAGCGCCCGACCTTGGCGACGGTGACCAGCAGCAGGAAGCGCCACAGCGGTTCACGCATGACTCCGGCGATCAGCGTCAGCGGGTCGCCGATCACCGGCGCCCAGCTCAGCAGCAACGACCAGCTGCCGAAGCGCCGGTAGTGGCGCTGGGCTTTTTCCAGCGCCGCATCGCTCACCGGAAACCAGCGCTTGCCGCGCCAGCGCTCCAGCCCGCGGCCCAGCAGCCAGTTCACCAGCGAGCCGAGCACGTTCCCCAGGCTCGCCGCCAGCAGCAGTGACCACAGCGGGTACTGCCCGCCCAGCAGCAGGCCGACCAGCACGGCTTCCGATTGCAGCGGCAGCAGGGTGGCGGCGCCAAAGGCGGAAAGAAAGAGACCGGCGTGGGCGGCGAGAGAAAGGCTCAACATCGGGAATGGGCGAAAAGGCGAGTAGGGGCGGTCAGAATGAGAGGAACCGTCGTACTAAAAATTTGGAATAAAGAGAGGAGCTTCAAGCGTCTACAGATACTATATGTCCTATCTTGCTGACGATTTAGTAGGAATTTACATTCGCGCGATTGCTCGCCCGAATCCATCATCCGTCGGCATGCCACACATCTTCTGGGGAACGCTGTGAAGAACTGGACTCTACGCCAACGCATCCTGGCCAGCTTTGCCGTCGTCGTTGCGATCATGCTGCTGATGGTGGTGATTTCCTACACCCGTCTTCTGCGGGTGGAGCACAGCACGCAGCGGGTCAGTGAAGATGCCATGCCCGGCACCTACGCCCTGACCACGGTGCGTTCAGCCTGGACCGACAGCATCCTGCTGACCCAGGTGCTGGTCGGCCTGAGTGACGGCAAGCCCTACGATGAAGCGCGCCGTCAGGAGTTCCGCGTGATCCACGATGCGCTGATCGAACGCATCGCGCTCTACGAGCGGACCGTCAACGATTCCCGCGACAAGGAAATTCTTGGCCGCTTCAAGCAGCAGGCGGCTGAGTACGATGCCCTGCTGGGGCAGGTCCTGCAGCTCTACACCACCGACCGTGACGGCGCCCGGCGCCTGCTGCTGGAACGTCTCGAACCCATGTGGGAAGACGGTCGCAAGACGCTCAACCAGCTGATTTCACTGAACAAGGAAATCGCCGACGCGGCCGCCGCCGACATCGTCAGCGAGGTCGCCACCGCCAAGGCGATCATGCTCATCTCCCTGTTGCTGGCCATCGTCGCCGCAGCGGTCTGCGGGCTGCTGCTGATGCGCGCCATCACCGAGCCGGTGCGTCAGGTTGTGAAGGGTCTGCAGGTCATGGGTAGCGGTGATTTCACCACGCGCCTGGCGATGGAGCGCAATGACGAGTTCGCGGTGATCGAGACCGGCTTCAACGGCATGGCCGAGGAACTCAAGGGCCTGGTGTCGCAGGCCCAGCGCTCGGCCATCCAGGTGACCACCTCGGTGACCGAGATCGCCGCCACCTCCAAGCAGCAACAGGCCACCGCCACCGAAACCGCCGCCACCACCACCGAGATCGGCGCCACCTCGCGGGAAATCGCCGCCACCTCGCGCGACCTGGTGCGCACCATGACCGAGGTGTCCTCGGCCGCCGAGCAGACTTCCACCCTGGCCGGCTCCGGCCAGCTGGGCCTGGCGCGCATGGAAGAGACCATGCACCACGTTATGGGCGCCGCCGAGCTGGTCAACGCGAAGCTGGCGATCCTCAACGAGCGCGCCGGCAACATCAACCAGGTGGTCACCACCATCGTCAAGGTGGCCGACCAGACCAACCTGCTCTCGCTCAACGCCGCCATCGAGGCGGAGAAGGCCGGCGAGTACGGCCGCGGTTTCGCCGTGGTCGCCACCGAAGTGCGCCGCCTGGCCGACCAGACTGCCGTGGCCACCTACGACATCGAGCAGATGGTCCGCGAGATTCAGTCCGCCGTGTCTGCAGGCGTGATGGGCATGGACAAGTTCTCCGAGGAGGTGCGTCGCGGCATCTCGGAAGTCGGCCAGGTCGGCGAGCAGCTCTCGCAGATCATCCAGCAGGTGCAGGCGTTGGCGCCGCGCGTGCAGATGGTCAACGAAGGCATGCAGGCCCAGGCCACCGGCGCCGAGCAGATCAACCAGGCGCTGGTGCAGCTCGGCGAGGCCACCGGGCAGACCGTGGAATCCCTGCGCCAGGCCAGCTTCGCCATCGACGAGCTGAACCTCGTGGCCAACGGACTGCGCAATGGCGTCTCCCGCTTCAAGGTCTGACGCCGCCGCGGCGGGCAGGCTTTACTTGCAGTTCCGCCTGGGCGCGGACCGCTATGCGCTGGACGTCCATGACGTCATCGAGGTGCTGCCGGTGCCTGCGCTCAAGCGCGTGCCGGAAGCGCCGGCCTGGGTTGCCGGGCTGTTCCCGCACCGTGGCGAACTGCTGCCAGTGCTGGACATGAGCCAACTGGCCTTCGGGCACAGCGCGCCACGGCGCACCAGCACGCGCCTGGTACTGGTGCGTTACCGCGCCGCAGATGAGGGCCCGGAGCAGCGCCTCGGGCTGATCCTCGAACAGGCGACCCACACCCTGCGCCGTGATCCGGCGGCCTTCCGCGACTACGAACTGGACAACGGCAGCGCCCGCTACCTCGGCCCCGTGCTGGAGGACGAGCAGGGCCTGCTGCAGCGGGTGGGCGTCGATCAACTGCTCAGCGACGAAGCCCGCGTGCGACTGCTGCGCGACTCCGGGGGAGCGCCGGCATGACCGACCCGCGCTTCGCCCAGCTGCTCAAGGAGCGCATCGGCCTGGATGCCGAGTCGGTCGGCGACGCCGTGATCGAGCGCGCCGTGCGCCAGCGCTGCAACAAGGTCAGCGGCGGCAACGCCGAGCATTACTGGATGCAGCTGCAAGGCTCCGCCGAGGAAGTTCAGGCGCTGATCGAGGCGGTGATAGTCCCGGAAACCTGGTTCTTCCGTTACCCCGAATCATTCGGCGCGCTGGCGGACCTCGCCTCCCGTCGCGTGCTGGAGCTGGCCGGCACCCGGCCGCTGCGCATCCTCAGCCTGCCGTGCTCCACCGGCGAGGAGCCTTACTCCATCGTCATGGCGCTGCTGGATGCGGGGCTAGCGCCGGCCGCCTTCCAGGTCGACGCGCTGGACGTCAGTCGCGCGGTGCTGGAGCGGGCGGAGGAGGGGCGCTACGGACGCAACTCGTTCCGTGGCGCCAACCTGGCATTCCGCGACCGTTACTTCAGCGCCGACGGCAACGACTACCAGCTGGCCGAGGCGGTGCGCCGCAAGGTCCGCTTCCGCGTCGGCAACCTGCTCGCGCCGGGCCTGCTGGCTGGCGAAGCGCCCTATGACTATGTGTTCTGCCGCAACCTGCTGATCTATTTCGACCGCCCGACCCAGGAGCAGGTGGTGGACGTGCTGCGCCGGCTGGCGCGGCCCGACGGCGTACTGTTCATCGGCCCCGCCGAGGCCAGCCTGATGTCGCGCATCGGCCTGCGTCCGCTGGGCGTGCCGCAGTCCTTCGCCTTCCCATTGCAGGATGCCGAGCCCGCGCCGCGTGCGGCGCCGCTGACCTGGACGGCGCCCCCGCCGATTCCCCGCCCGGCCCCGCCCAAGCCCGCGCCGCTGCGCCCGCGTCCGGCGAGCCAGCCCGGACAGCCGCCCGCTGCCGCCGCCGGCAACGCGCTGGCGGAGATCGCCCGGCTGGCCAATTCCGGGCAGGCCGCCGAAGCGCGCCAACGCTGCGAGGCGCTGCTGGCCGAGAAAGGCCCGAACGCCGAAGCCTTCTACTGGCTCGGCCTGCTGGCCGATGCCCAGGGCCAGGGCAGCGAGGCCCAGGCTTTCTACCGCAAGGCCCTGTACCTGCAACCCGATCACCAGGAAAGCCTGCAACACCTGGCCGCGCTGCTCGCGGCCCAGGGCGATGCGGCCGGCGCCCGCCGTTTGCAGGAGCGCGCCGCGCGAGGAGTGAAGCGCAATGGTTGAACGCGGCCCGTCTTACATCGATGGCTCATCCATCGGCGATGACCTGCCGACGGTGGACGACTGCTGGAACCGCATCGGCGTGCGCGGCGACCGCAGCTGCCCGAAGCTGGCCGAGTACATCCATTGCCGCAATTGCCCGGTGCACGCCGCCGCTGCCATCAGCCTGCTGGACCGCTACGCGCTGGGCACCGAAGGCGCGGACCTGGCGCCTGTCGAAGTCGCCGAAGAGGCGGTCGAGGAAGGCCGTCCGCACCTGATCTTCCGCCTTGGCGAAGAATGGCTGGGCCTGCCCACCCGAGCCCTGGCCGAGGTCGCTCCGGCCTGCGGGGTGCATTCGCTGCCGCACCAGCGCTCACCCGCACTGCTGGGCGTGGCCAACGTGCGCGGCACGCTGGTGGCCTGCATTTCCCTGGGTGAACTGCTCGGCCTCGACAGCCGCGCGGCCGCCCGCGACGACGCTCGCATCGTGCCGCGCATGCTGATCCTGGCGGCGGTCGGCGGGCCGATCATCTCGCCGGTGGACGAAGTGGACGGCATCCATGAACTGGACGAGAAGGCCATCGTCGAAGCCTCGTCCCAGAGCCACGCCGCCAACGACCGCTTCACCCGTGGGGTGATGCAGTGGCGCAACCGCAGCATTCGCCTGCTCGACCAGGAAGCCCTGCTCGACGCCGCCACCCGGAGCCTCGCATGACCCCGGACCAGATGAAGGACGCGTCGATGCTGGAGCTGTTCCGCCTGGAGGCGGAGGCCCAGACGCAGGTGCTGGTTCACGGGCTGATGGCGCTGGAGCGCAACCCGACCCAGGCCGACCAGCTCGAAGCCTGCATGCGCGCCGCGCACTCGCTCAAGGGCGCTGCGCGCATCGTCGGCCTCGACGCCGGCGTGCAGGTTGCCCACGTCATGGAGGATTGCCTGGTCGGCGCCCAGGAAGGCCGGCTGCTGCTGACCTCCGGGCATATCGACGCGCTGCTGGCCGGCACCGATATCCTCCTGCACATCGCCGATGCCCAGCCCGAGCGCGCCGAACAGGCCCAGCAAGGCGTGCCGGCCATGGTCGAACACCTGCAGGCGCTGGTTTCCGGAAAGGCCCCTGCGCAGCCAGCACCGTCTGTTCCAGTGCCCGCCGAGCCCGCTCCGGTAGCAGTCGAACCGCCAGCGCCGGCTCCCGCGGCTCCCGCCGAACGCCCACAGCGTCGCCGCTCCAGCGACAGCGATGAAGCTGGCGAGCGCGTGCTGCGGGTGACCGCTGAGCGTCTGAACCAACTACTCGACTACTCCAGCAAGTCGCTGGTGGAGTCCCAGCGCCTGAAGCCGCTGCTCGATTCGCTGCAGCGCCTTAAGCGCATCCAGGCCAGCGCCAGTCGTGTGCTCGACGGCGCCCGCGATGCCGCCAGCACCGCCAACCTCGACGCCGAGGCGCAGGCCTATCTGGCCGACGCGCGGCGACTGGTTGGTGAGTGCCAGCAACTGCTCAGCGAGCAGATCGCCGAGCTGGACGAATTCAGTTTCAAGGCCGGCCAGCGCGCCCAGTCGCTCTACGACACCGCGCTGTCCTGCCGCATGCGGCCGTTCTCCGACGTGCTCTCCGGGCAGGCGCGGATGGTCCGCGACCTTGGGCGCTCGCTGGGCAAGACCGTGAACCTGGACATCCAGGGCGCCACCACCCAGGTCGACCGCGACGTGCTGGAGAAGCTCGAAGCGCCGCTCACCCATCTGCTGCGCAATGCCGTCGACCACGGTATCGAGTCCGCCGAAGTGCGCGCCCACAACGGCAAGCCGGAGGAGGGCACGATCCAGCTGCTGGCCCGCCATCACGCCGGCATGCTGGTGCTGGAACTGCAGGATGACGGCGGCGGCGTCGATCTCGACCGCCTGCGCTCGGCCATCGTGCGCCGCCAGCTGTCCACCGAGGAAACCGTGGCGCGCCTCACCGAGGAAGAGCTGCTGAGCTTCCTGTTCCTGCCCGGCTTCAGCATGCGCGAGCAGGTCACCGAGGTGTCCGGCCGGGGCGTTGGCCTGGACGCCGTGCAGCACATGGTGCGTCAGCTGCGTGGTGGCATCCGCATGGAACAGGTGCGCGGGCAGGGCGCGCGTTTCCATCTGGAAGTGCCGCTGACGCTGTCCGTGGTGCGCAGCCTGGTCGTCAGCATTGGCGGCGAGGCCTACGCCTTCCCGCTGGCGCACATCGAGCGCATGCGCCGTCTGGCGCCGGACGAGATCGTCCAGCTCGAAGGCCGCCAGCAGTTCTGGCACGAGGGCCGGCATGTCGGCCTGGTGTCCGCCAGCCAGCTGTTGCAGCGCCCCGACGGCGAAGCCACGCCGGACGAGATTCCGGTAGTGGTCATCCGCGAGCGGGAAAGCGCCTATGGCGTGGCGGTGGAGAAATTCATCGGCGAGCGCACCCTGGTGGTGGTGCCGCTGGATACCCGGCTGGGCAAGGTGCAGGACGTCTCCGCCGGTGCGCTGCTGGATGACGGCACGCCGGTGCTGATCCTCGACGTCGAGGACATGCTGCGCTCGGTGGAAAAACTCCTGGCCACCGGCCGTCTGGAACGCATCGACCCTACTGGCCGTCTCACCGGCCCGGCGCGCAAGCGCGTGCTGGTGGTGGACGACTCGCTCACCGTGCGCGAGCTGGAACGCAAGCTGCTGCTGGGGCGCGGCTATGATGTCGCCGTGGCGGTCGATGGCATGGACGGCTGGAACGCGCTGCGCTCGGAGCATTTCGACCTGGTCATCACCGACATCGACATGCCGCGCATGGACGGTATCGAGCTGGTGACCCTGATCCGCCGCGACACCCGCCTGCAGTCGCTGCCGGTGATGGTGGTGTCCTACAAGGACCGCGAAGAAGACCGGCGGCGCGGACTCGATGCCGGCGCCGACTATTATCTGGCCAAAGCCAGCTTCCATGACGAGGCCCTGCTGGATGCGGTGGTCGACCTGATCGGAGGAGCGCACGGGTGAAGATAGGGATAGTCAACGACATGCCCCTGGCGGTGGAGGCGATGCGCCGGGCGCTGGCTTACGAGCCGGCGCACCGCATCGTCTGGGTTGCCGCCAATGGCGCGGAAGCGCTGGAGATGTGCGCCGCGCACAAGCCCGACGTAATCCTCATGGACCTGCTGATGCCGGTGATGGATGGCGTCGAGGCGACCCGCCGGATCATGGCCCAGAGCCCCTGCGCGATCATCGTCGTGACGGTGGACCTGGAGCGCAACATGAGCCGCGTGTTCGACGCCATGGGCAATGGCGCGGTGGACGCGGTGAACACGCCGGTCATGGGCACCGGCGACCCCGCTGAAGCGGCCCGCCCGCTGCTGCGCAAACTGCAGAACCTGGCCTGGCTCAACGCCCCGCGCGACAGCCGCCCGGCGATCAATGCGGTGCCGGCGCGCAAGGGCAGTGGAGCGCGCAAGCTGATCGCCATCGGCTCCTCGGCCGGCGGCCCGGCGGCGCTGGCGGACCTGTTCGCCCGCCTGCCCGCGGACTTCCCCGCCGCCATCGTGGTCGTCCAGCATGTCGATGAAGTCTTCGCCGCCGGCATGGCTGAGTGGCTCTCGACCCAGTCGAAGATTCCCGTGCGCCTGGCGCGCAACGGCGAGCCGCCGCAGCCGGGCTGCGTGCTGCTGGCTGCCACCAACCACCATATCCGCCTGCTCAAGGGCGGCGAGCTGGCTTATACCGCCGAGCCCAGCAGCCACATTTACCGGCCTTCCATCGACGTGTTTTTCGACAGCGTGGTCGAGTACTGGGTCGGCGATGCCGTCGGCGTGCTGCTCACCGGCATGGGCCGGGACGGCGCCGAGGGCCTGAAACACATGCGCGAACGAGGTTACCTGACCCTGGCCCAGGATCAGGAAAGCAGTGCCGTGTACGGTATGCCCAAGGCTGCGGCGGCGATCGGCGCCGCGGTGGAGATTCGCGCGCTGGGCGATATCGCCCGACGACTCGCTGAGGTCTGCGCCTGAGCGCGGGCTACGGAGCTGATTGCATGAACCCCCTATCCATGAACTCAAGCCAGAGTGACTACCCCGTGAACACCCCAGGCGATACCGCAGTGATGGTGCTGCTGGTGGACGACCAGCCAATGATCGGCGAAGCCGTGCGCCGCGCGCTGGCGGACGACCCCAGCATCGACTTCCATTTCTGCTCCGATCCGCACCAGGCCATCGCCCTGGCGATCCAGATCAAGCCCACGGTGATCCTCCAGGACCTGGTGATGCCCGGTGCCGACGGTCTCTCGCTGGTGCGTGAGTACCGCGCCAACCCGGCGACCCGCGACCTGCCGATCATCGTCCTGTCGACCAAGGAAGACCCGGCGGTGAAGAGCGCGGCGTTCAGCGCCGGCGCCAACGATTACCTGGTCAAACTGCCCGACGCCATCGAACTGATCGCGCGGGTACGCTACCACTCGCGCTCCTACCTCGCCCTGCAGCAGCGCGACGAGGCCTACCGCGCCCTGCGCGAAAGCCAGCAGCAGCTGCTGGAAACCAACCTGGTGCTGCAGCGGCTGATGAACTCCGACGGCCTCACCGGGCTGTCCAACCGCCGGCACTTCGACGAGTACCTGGAAATGGAGTGGCGCCGCGCCCTGCGCGAGCAGACCCAGCTGTCGATCCTGCTGATCGACGTGGACCACTTCAAGGCCTACAACGATACCTTCGGCCACGTGCAGGGCGACGAAGCGCTGCGCCAGGTGGCCGGGGCGATCCGCGCCAGCGCCAGCCGCCCCTCGGACCTGCCGGCGCGCTATGGCGGCGAGGAGTTCGTCATGGTCCTGCCCAACACCTCGCCCGGCGGCGCGCGCCTGCTGGCGGAGAAGCTGCGGCGCCTGGTGCAGGACCTGAACATCCGTCACGAGCTGCCGATACCGGGTTCGTCGCTGACCATCAGCATCGGCGTGGCGACCCTGATCCCCCAGGCCGGGCAGGCCTGTCGTCAGCTCATCGAACTGGCCGACCAGGCGCTCTACAACGCCAAGCATGGCGGGCGCAACCAGGTGGCCATCGCCGGCTGAATGGGCGGGGAGGGCGCGGAAACGGTGAGCGTGCTTTGTCGTAAAGCCTGAAAGGGCGACAAAAAATCACGTATACTTGCCGGCTTTTCTACGCCCTTTACCCGTGAGAGATGCCCGCCATGGAAATCCAACCGATCCTCAACAGCATCAAGGACCTCTCCGACCGTACCCATTCGATTCGGGGGTATCTTTGACTACGATCTGAAACATGATCGTCTGATCGAAGTAAACCGCGAACTGGAAGACCCGGCGGTCTGGAACAAGCCCGAATACGCCCAGAACCTGGGCCGCGAGCGCGCCATGCTGGCGCAGATCGTCGAGACTCTCGACGAGCTCACCGGCGGTCTGGCCGACTCCCGCGACCTGCTCGAC
The DNA here is from genome assembly GCF_040017195.2 of Pseudomonas sp. LABIM340. Lineage (NCBI taxonomy): Bacteria > Pseudomonadati > Pseudomonadota > Gammaproteobacteria > Pseudomonadales > Pseudomonadaceae > Pseudomonas > Pseudomonas sp. LABIM340. The sequence continues at coordinate 1,725,953 of NZ_CM200227.1, forward strand.
ATGGCGGTCGAGGAGAATGACGAGGGCGCCGTCGGCGACGTCGAGGCTGAAGTCCAGCGCCTGCGCGAAATCCTCGAGAAGCTCGAGTTCCGCCGCATGTTCAGTGGCGAGATGGACCCCAACAACGCCTACCTGGACATCCAGGCCGGCTCCGGCGGCACCGAAGCCCAGGACTGGGCCAACATGCTGCTGCGCATGTACCTGCGCTGGGCGGACAAGAACGGCTTCAGCGCCGAGATCGTCGAGCTGTCCGAGGGCGAGGTCGCCGGCATCAAGGGCGCCACCGTGCACATCAAGGGCGAATACGCCTTTGGCTGGCTGCGCACCGAGATCGGCGTGCACCGCCTGGTGCGCAAGAGCCCCTTCGACTCCGGCAACCGTCGCCACACCTCGTTCACCGCGGTGTTCGTGTCGCCGGAAATCGACGACAACATCGAGATCGAGATCAACCCGGCCGACCTGCGCATCGACACCTACCGCTCCTCCGGCGCGGGCGGTCAGCACGTGAACACCACCGACTCCGCGGTGCGTATCACCCACGTGCCGACCAACACCGTGGTGGCGTGCCAGAACGAACGCTCCCAGCACGCCAACAAGGACACCGCCATGAAAATGCTGCGGGCCCGGTTGTACGAGCAGGAGATGCAGAAGCGCACCGCCGCCTCGCAGGCGCTGGAAGACACCAAGTCCGATATCGGCTGGGGTCACCAGATCCGTTCCTACGTGCTCGACCAGTCGCGCATCAAGGACCTGCGTACCGGCGTGGAACGCAGCGATTGCGACAAGGTGCTCGACGGCGACCTCAACGAATACCTGGAAGCCAGCCTGAAACAAGGCCTGTAACAGCACCCCCTGCGGGGCGGGCCACGCAGCCCGGCCCCGCCAGTAACCCCTATTGATCAAGACGCCAGGCAGATAGACGACCATGAGCGACCAACAACTCGACGCTACCGAACTGCAACAGGAAGAAAACAAGCTGATCGCCCAGCGCAAGGAAAAGCTTGCTGCCGTGCGTGAAGCCAAGGCCATCGCCTTCCCTAACGACTTCCGCCGCGAGAACTACTTCGCGGACCTGCAGAAACAGTACGAAACCGCGACCAAGGAAGAGCTGGAAGCAGCTGCCATCCCGGTCAAGGTTGCCGGTCGCATCATGCTCAACCGCGGCTCCTTCATCGTCCTGCAGGACAGCAGCGGCCGTCTGCAGGTCTACGTGAACCGCAAGACCCTGCCCGAAGAGACCCTGGCCGAGATCAAGACCTGGGACCTGGGCGACATCATCGGCGCCGAAGGCACCCTGGCCCGTTCCGGCAAGGGCGACCTGTACGTCGAGATGACCAACGTGCGCCTGCTGACCAAGTCGCTGCGCCCGCTGCCGGATAAGCACCACGGCCTGACCGACACCGAGCAGCGCTACCGCCAGCGCTACGTCGACCTGATCGTCAACGAGGAAACCCGCCACACCTTCCGCGTGCGTTCCCAGGTCATCGCCCACATCCGTCGCTTCCTGTCCGATCGCGGCTTCCTCGAAGTGGAAACCCCGATGCTGCAGACCATCCCCGGTGGCGCGGCGGCCAAGCCCTTCGAAACCCACCACAACGCGCTGGACATGGCCATGTTCCTGCGTATCGCCCCGGAGCTGTACCTCAAGCGCCTGGTGGTCGGTGGCTTCGAGAAGGTCTTCGAGATCAACCGCAACTTCCGTAACGAAGGCGTCTCGACCCGGCACAACCCCGAGTTCACCATGCTCGAGTTCTACCAGGCCTACGCCGACTACGAAGACAACATGGACCTGACCGAAGAGCTGTTCCGCGAGCTGGCCCAGGCCGTGCTCGGCAGCACCGACGTGCCTTACGGCGACAAGGTCTTCCACTTCGGCGAGCCGTTCGCCCGCCTGTCCGTGTTCGATGCCATCCTCAAGTACAACCCGGAACTCACCGCGGCTGACCTGACCGACCTCGAGAAGGCCCGCGCCATCGCCAAGAAGGCCGGCGCCAAGGTCCTCGGCCACGAAGGCCTGGGCAAGCTGCAGGTGATGATTTTCGAAGAGCTGGTCGAGCACAAGCTGGAGCAGCCGCACTTCATCACCCAGTATCCGTTCGAAGTGTCCCCGCTGGCCCGCCGCAACGACAACGATCCGAGCGTCACCGACCGCTTCGAGCTGTTCATCGGTGGCCGCGAGATCGCCAACGCCTACTCCGAGCTCAACGACGCCGAAGACCAGGCCGAGCGCTTCATGCTGCAGGTCAAGGAGAAGGACGCCGGTGACGACGAGGCGATGCACTACGACGCCGACTTCGTCAACGCCCTCGAATACGGCATGCCGCCCACCGCCGGTGAAGGCATCGGCATCGACCGCCTGGTGATGCTGCTGACCAACTCGCCGTCGATCCGCGACGTCATCCTCTTCCCGCACATGCGCCCGCAGGCGTAAGCGCAGGAACAGGAGAGAAAGGCCGCCCTCGGGCGGCCTTTTTCGTTTCCGCGCTGTCTGGCGGCGCCGGAGTCAACCTGTACGAGCGCGCCATGCGTGCGTTCGCGGGCATGGCCCGCTCCTACAAGCGGGTGGGAAACTTGCGGTATACCATCCGACGAAATGCATGTCATTTGCGTGGCTCGGCGACTCTGTGGCACGTCTCACTCCCAGGCCTGATTCCCAGCCGCCTGCTCTGCCTCGCGGCCCGCTCTGTGCGCCGGTGTCGCAGCTGCAAAGCGGCAATTGTTTTCCCACAGAAAAGCTCGAACAATGAGCCATCAGGCCGCGCCGCCGGAGGTAATGCCAGTGACCCAAGTGTCCCCGCGAGACAGCGCAGCGCAAGTCGCCAGCGCCATCGCAGAAAGTGTCAAATACCAGGGCCGCAAGGCCAGCCGCCAGGGCAGCGAGCAGCGCCGCCAGGCGATCCTCGACGCCGCCCTGCGGATCATCGTGCGTGATGGCGTCCGCGCCGTGCGCCACCGCGCCGTGGCTGCCGAGGCCGGTGTGCCGCTATCGGCCACCACCTACTACTTCAAGGACATCCAGGATCTCATCACCGATACCTTCGCGCTGTTCGTCGAACGCAGCGCAGAAGCCCTGTCGACCTTCTGGACCAGCGTCGAGGGCGACCTCCAGGCCATGGCCGCCGGCCTCGGCCAGGACGACCCGCAGGCGCGCCGCGAACTGACGGCCAATATCGTCGAGCTGGCGATCCAGTACGTCATGGTCCAGCTCAACGAGCGCCGCGAGCATCTGCTGGCCGAACAGGCCTTCCGCCAGGAAGCGCTGCTCAACCCCAGCCTCAGCGATCTGGCACAGCGTCACCGGCGGATTCTTTCCCTGGGCGTGGTGCATTTCTTCGAAGTGCTCGGCTCCAGACAGCCCGAGCAGGATGCCCGGGTGTTGACGGCCATCATCCTGCAGATGGAGTATCAGGGCCTGCTGGACGGGGCCGACCACCTGCAGATCGAGGAAATGCGTGCCATCCTTAGCCGCTATCTCGATCTGGTGATGGGCCTGTAGCCCCGGCTGCTGCATTCCAACCCCGCCATCCGGCGGGGTTTTCGTGTCGGAACTCCGGACGCCCTTGCGCATCGCATGCAAAGGCATCCGGACCTAAGGAGGGCGTGATGAAAGTCTGGCGTGCACTGCTGCTGTTGAGCATCGGCCTGCTCAGTGGCTGTCTGGTGACGTTCAAGGACCCGATTCCGGCCAATGAGCCCGCGCCGGCTCACCTGCTGGGCCAGTGGTCGCGTGTGGACGAGTACGGCGAGGAGCAGTTCCTCGAAGTCACCCGTTCCGGCTCCAACCTCTACCGCGCGCTCAGCTACGTCGACAGCAAGGACAACACCGACAGCGTCGAGGACTTCGGCTTCACCGTCGCCCACCACGGCAAGCGCTGGTACCTGTCGGCCGGTTTGCCGAAGAGCATGGGCGGCAACTTCGCCCTGGCCGGCTTCGAGATCACCGACAAGGACGAACTGGTGATCTATAACCTGGATGTCGAGCACATCCTGCAGGACATGAAGGAAGGCGCGCTCAAGGGCGAGAAGGTCGACACCGAACAGGGTGCCGGCGCGCTGGTGACCAGCCAGTTGCCCCAGGTCATCGCCTACCTCAACGATCCGGCCAACTCCGACGTGTTCATCGAAGCGCTGCGCTTTTCGCGCGTGACCCCGGGAGAAAAGCAATGACCCCACGGCGCAAGAAGTCCACGCCCAACGAGTACCAGCAGATCATCCGCGGCCTGTCCGACCGCATCGTCGAGGCGCAGACGCCGATCCGCGTGCTCGACGCCATCAAGTGGGACGACGGCGTCCGCGACGACTTCCTCAAGGGCCGCGGCAAGCACGCGCCCAAGGTCGACCGCGCCTACTACGACAGCCGCCCGCTGTCCTTCGACAGCAGCGCGAAGAAGCAGGAATTCCAGAACATCGAGCGCGACATCACCCGCCACCTGGGGCAGTTCAACCCGGTCGGGCAGATCATGCGGCGCATGTGCAAGGAATACCGCATGGTCATCCGCATGCTCGAAGCGCGCGGCACCCAGGACTTCGGCCTGATCTCCCAGGAGCTCTACGGCTCGGCCTCCGACGCCTTCCATGCCGGCGACCCGACCCTGGCAGACCTCGGCCTGATGCTCTCGGACTACCTGAACAACATCGCCGACCGCGGCGACCTCAAGGACGAACCCAAGACCCTCACCGCCAGCGATGCGGTGAAGATGCTGCAGGAGCGCCTGAACAAGGTGTTCGACGGCAAGGAAGACACCATCCGCGTCTTCGAGTCCGACGGCATCGTCGCCGACGCTGCGGCCGGCGCCGACTACATCAAGGTGCGCGCCGACGCCATGTTCAACGAGCGCGACGTGCGCGCGCTGGAAGTCCATGAAGGCCTGGTGCACGTCGGCACCACGCTCAACGGCCTCAACCAGCCGATCTGCACCTTCCTCGCCAAGGGGCCGCCGTCCTCCACGGTGACCCAGGAAGGCCTGGCGATCCTGATGGAAGTGATCGCCTTCGCCTCCTACCCGACGCGCCTGCGCAAGCTCACCAACCGCACCCGCGCCATCCACATGGCCGAGGAGGGGGCGGATTTCCTCGAGGTGTTCCAGTTCTACCGCGAGCAGAACTACAGCGTGGAGAGCAGCTACCAGAACGCCAGCCGCGTGTTCCGTGGCTCGACCCCGGTCGGCCTGCCGTTCACCAAGGACCTGTCGTACCTCAAGGGCTTCATCCTGATCTACAACTACATCCAGCTCGCTGTGCGCAAGGGCAAGCTGGAGCAGATCCCGCTGCTGTTCTGCGGCAAGGCCACCCTGGAAGACATGCGCACCCTGCGCCAACTGGTAGACGAGGGCCTGGTGGTGCCGCCCAAGTACCTGCCGCCGCAGTTCCGCGACCTCAACGCACTGTCGGCGTGGATGTGCTTCTCCAACTTCCTCAACCACCTCAGCCTCGACCGCATCGAGGCGGATTACGCGAATATCCTCTAACCAGTCGGTCACCGTGTAGGAGCGGGCCATGCCCGCGATCGCGCCCATGGGGCGCTCCTACAGGTCAGTTTCCAAGGATGACTTGCCGATGATCCGTTGCTTCAAGGCCGCCGCTCTCACGCTGCTTTTCGCACTCGGCGGTTGCAGCTCGCTGCTGTTCTACCCCAGCGACGACGTCGCCATCACCCCCGCCCGCGCCAAGCTCGACTACCGCGATGTCACCCTGACCACCGCCGACGGCGTGAAGCTTGCCGGCTGGTGGTTGCCGGCGAAGGCGGGCGTACCGGTGAAGGGCACCGTGCTGCACCTGCACGGCAACGGCGGCAACATGGCCTGGCACCTGGGCGGAGCCTACTGGCTGCCGGAGCAGGGCTACCAGGTGCTGATGGTGGATTACCGCGGCTACGGTCATTCCGAGGGCGAACCGAGCCTGCCGGCGATCTACCAGGATATCGATGCTGCCTTCGCCTGGCTGGACAAGGCGCCGGAAGTGCAGGGCAAGCCGGTGATCCTGCTCGGCCAGAGCCTGGGCGGCGCCATGGCCGTGCACTATCTGGGCCTGCACCCGGAGCGGCAGAAGCAATTGCACGCGGTGGTGCTCGATGGTGTTCCGGCCAGCTACCGCGACGTGGCGCGATACACGCTCTCCACCAGCTGGCTGACCTGGCCGCTGCAGGTTCCGTTGTCCTGGCTGGTGCCCGACGGCGACAGCGCGATCCGCTCCATGCCGCGACTTTCTGGCGCACCCGTGCTGCTCTTCCACAGCATCGACGATACCATTGTGCCCCTGGACAACGGCCTGAGCCTCTACAAGGCCAAGCAGCCGCCGAAGGTCTTCCAGCTGACGCGCGGCAACCATGTGGAAACCTTCGGCGAACCCGTGTGGCGCGAAGTGATGCTGCGCTTCCTCGACGACCCGCAGCACTTCACCGGTTTGCGTCGTCTGGCTGAAGTCCCGAACTATCCCTCTCCGGCGAAGCCACAGGAATCGCAGGCGGACCCGAAACAACAAGGCAACCCATGAACGACCGCAACCCGATCTCCTACATCCTCACCGTCATCGCCACCATCTTCGTCTCGGTCGGCACGCTCTGGTACTACGGCTACCTGCACTTCGCCAAGCCTGAGGACGCACTGGAACTGACCCAGTTCACCATGCTGAAAAGCATCCCCGGCCAGGACACCAAGCTTTCCCTCGACCCAGCCGACCAGCAGGCGCAGTGCATCGACGGCGTGCTGGTGATGTTCGACATGAGCCAGAAGGGCCTGACCGGCGTGCTGGTCGACGGCCGCAAGCGCGCCGTGCGCTGCATGGGCGAGCAGACCCCGCAAGAGGTCAAGTGACGGCGAGCCCGCCGTCGCAGGCCAAGGGAGCAAGCACAGTGAGTCATCTCGAGATCCGCGTCTGGCAGGGCGACATCACCCGTCTCGACGTCGATGCCATCGTCAACGCCGCCAACAGCTCGCTGCTGGGCGGCGGTGGTGTCGACGGCGCCATCCACCGGGCCGCCGGCCCGGACCTGGTCCACGCCTGCCGCCCGCTGGGTGGCTGCAAGACCGGCCAGGCGAAGATCACCGCTGGCTTCCGCCTGCCGGCGCGCTTCGTTATCCACACCGTCGGGCCGGTCTGGCGCGGCGGCGAGCACGGCGAGCCGGAGCTGCTAGCCCAGTGCTACCGCAACAGCCTGCAACTGGCCGAGGACAAGGGCCTCGCCAGTGTCGCATTCCCCGCTATCAGTACCGGCATCTACGGCTATCCCGCCGAAGCGGCAGCACAGGTCGCCGTGGACGAGCTGCGTCGTCCACGCGGGCAGGGGAGTTCGCTGAAGGAGTTGGTGCTGGTGCCGTTCTCGGCGGAGATGGCAGAGCTGTATCGGCGCTTGCTGGCCTAGATCAACGGCTGGTCCGGTTCAGACCACGTATTCCGGGCGTCCGTCGTCAATCCAGCGCTGATAACGCGCGTCGATAGCCGGGCTCAGCTTTGCGTAGTTGTCCCAGTTGTCGGTCACCGAATACAGCGCCTCTTCGTCCACGCCGAACGTCTCGAAGTAGTCATCGATATAGCGGCTGTCATGATCCAGGCCCCGGTAGTAGGCAATGGTGAACGCGTTGCCTTGCGCGGCGAGGTCTTCGCCGATCAGCTTCTCGTCCAGCACCTCGATCAGGAACCGGGCCCCGGTCATGTCCTTGCGCTGCAGCGCCGCTACTGCCTCGGCGGCATCCTCGAGCAACTCCTCGCTGACCATTTCATTGAGGATCAGCCAGGCCAGGAACATACCGATGTGGGTGGCGGCGGCGGACGGCGGCAGGTGTTCGGGGAAGTCGCCTTCGTAGTGCCAGGAGGCGTCATCGTATTTCATGGGAGCTCCGACTGCAGTTGGGCCGCTGATTCTGCCAGATCGGTAAGCACGTGGTTGGCGATGGGGCTCATCGTAGACGGGCCCCATGGGAACAATCGCGCTCTATACGCTCTTCTAAAAGGCGGCCCGCTCCTACCGTGCGAGCAGGAGCGGGCGTTCTGCCGGGTCAGTAGGTGCCGCTCACCGAAGAGCGCGGTTGCACCGGATTGGCGTCGTTGGAAATGGTCACCTCGACGCGCCGGTTCATGGCACGGCCGGCGGCAGTGCCGTTGCTCGATACCGGGTATTCCTTGCCGTAGCCACGGGCGACGACGCGGTCCGGCGTCACGCCCTGGCTGAGCAGCGCCAGGCGGATGGCGTCGGCGCGGCGCTCTGAGAGCCCCTGGTTATACGAGGACGAGCCGCTGCTGTCGGTGTAGCCCTCGACGATGACCTTGCGCTCGGGGTTCTGCTGCAGGTAACCCGCCAGGTTCTGCACGTTGCTCATGGCGCCGGGCTTGAGTTCGGCTCGGTCGAGATCGAACAGCACGTCACCGAAGGACACCATGGTCCCGCGCGAGGTCTGCTTGGCGTTCAGCTCGCCCTTGAGCTTGTTCAGTTGCGCGGTACGGGCGTCGAGACGAGCCTGGGCGCGCTGGGCGGAGGTGTTCTTCAGCTGATCCTCGGCGTCGCGCAGGGCAACGGTCTGGTTGGCCAGTTCGATGCGCTGCTGGGTCAGGTAGGCCAGCTGGTCCACTTCCTTCTGGTTGGCGCCGTCACGGTAGGCCTGGTCGGCCTTGGCCAGCCAGTCGCCGGCGTCCTTGGTTTCCAGCGCCGCCTGCTGGGTCGCCTGGGGCTCGGCCTGCAGGGCCTGGAAGTCGCCACGGGCTTTCTCCAGGTTGGCGTTGGGCGGCGTGGAGCAGGCAGCCAGGGCCAGGGCGAGGGTCGAGATGGCGGGCAGTACGATGAGTTTGTTCATGTCGAAATTCCTTATATGACCGGGCGTAGGGGCGGGATCACTGGGCCTGCTGCAGGCCTTCCTGACGCAACTCCATCACGCCCTGCTGGGCGTCCTTCACCGCGTTCTGGGCCTTCACGGCCTGGGATTTGCGCTCGGCCACGCGGGCGTCCCACTCGGCCTGCTGGGCCAGGTTGCGCGCCTGGTCGTATTCCTTGTCGTTCAGGGCGATGCGCGCCTGGGCGAGCTTGTCCTGGGCATTCTTGGTTTCCACCGGAGCGAATTCGGGGCCGCCGTTGCTGACGGCAGCATTCACCGCGGATTCGGTGACTGCCATCTGTTCGCTGGGCGGGTTACCGGCGCAGCCGGCCAGCAGCACGGCGCTGCCGAGGGCGAGCAGCCCCAGGCGCCAGCTGCGCAGCGAGGCGCGGGTGGAAAGGGCAGGGACGGTTCGAGCGCTCTGAGATTTCAGTTCCATTGGGCGAATCCTCTGACGTTGGTAAGGGGTTCCCTCGGCGTTTCGATTGCCGGCGGATGCGCGCCGCTCTCCGGTGTAGTTCTGCCAGACGGATAGCGAGCATCTGTTTAGGGGGCTATCTGTTTAGAGGACTGGGGTGTTGTCAGGGGGTTCAAAAAAAATGCCCGCCGTACAGGCGGGCATTCTTCGGTCATCGGTGTCGATCAGCCGCGATAGCGCAGCAACCGCAGGCCGTTGAACACCACCAGCAGGCTGGCGCCCATGTCGGCGAACACCGCCATCCACAGGGTGCCTTCGCCGGTCAGGGTGAGGGCGAGGAACACCGCCTTGATGCCCAACGCCAGCGTGATGTTCTGGATCAGCACGCGGTGGGTCTGGCGCGACAGGCGAATGAAGGACGGCAGCTTGCGCAGGTCGTCATCCATCAGCGCCACACCGGCGGTTTCGATGGCTGTGTCGGTACCGGCCGCGCCCATGGCGAAGCCGATGTCGGCGCGGGCCAGGGCCGGCGCGTCGTTGATGCCGTCGCCGACCATGCCGACGCGCTTACCGCCTTCCTGGCGCTGCTTCACTTCGCGCAGCTTGTCCTCGGGGAGCAGGTTGCCCAGGGCCTCGTCGATGCCCACCTGGGCGCCGATGGCGTTGGCGGTGTGCGGGTTGTCGCCGGTCAGCATCAGGGTCTTCACGCCCAGTTCGTGCAGCTGAGCGACCGCTTCACGGCTGCTCTGCTTGACCCCGTCGGCCACGGCGAACAGCGCCAGCGGACCTTGCGCATCGAGTAGCACGATGACCGTCTTGCCCTGTTGTTCGAGGGCGTCGAGGCGGGCTTCCAGCTCCCTGGAGCACAGCGCCAGTTCCTCCACCAGGCGGTGGTTGCCCAGGTGATAGGTGCGGCCGTCGATCTCGCCTTTCACGCCGCGACCGGGCAGGGCGGTCAGCTCGCCGACGCTGTACAGCGCGAGGTCGTCGGCCTCGGCGGCCTGGGCCACGGCCTGGGACACCGGGTGGTCCGAGCGCGCGGCGAGGCTGGCGGCCAGGGTGCGCACATCGCCGGCGACGGATTCGCGCAGGGCGGTGAAGTCGGTCTGGCGCGGGCGGCCTTCGGTGAGGGTGCCGGTCTTGTCCAGGGCGATCCATTCCAGCGAACGGCCCATCTCCAGAAACACCCCGCCCTTGATCAGGATGCCCAGGCGCGCCGCTGCAGACAGGCCGCTGACGATAGTCACCGGCGTGGAGATCACCAGCGCGCAGGGGCAGGCGATCACCAGCAGCACCAGCGCGCGGTATACCCAGTCCAGCCAGGCGCCGCCGAAGAACAGCGGCGGCAGCAGCGCGGTGGCGATGGCGATGAGGAACACCACCGGGGTATAGATGCGCGAGAACTGGTCGACGAAGCGCTGGGTCGGCGCGCGCGAGCCCTGGGCCTCTTCCACGGCGTGGATGATGCGCGCCAGGGTACTGTCGTCGGCCACGCGGGTGACACGGTATTCCAGCGCGCTTTCGCCGTTGATGGTGCCGGCGAACAGGGTGTCGCCGACCTGTTTTTCCACCGGCAGGCTCTCGCCGGTGATGGGCGCCTGGTTGACGCTGGAGCGGCCGTCGAGCACTTCGCCGTCCAGCGCGATGCGCTCGCCGGGACGCACCCGCACCCGCGCGCCGAGGGCGACGGATTTGGCGGAGACTTCCTGCCACTGTCCATTCACCTGCACCGTGGCCTGTTCCGGGGCCAGTTGCAGCAGGCCGCGGATGGCGTTGCGCGCGCGTTCCAGCGACTTGGCCTCGATCAGTTCGGCGATGGCGAACAGCACCGCTACCATCGCCGCTTCCGGCCACTGGCCAATCAGCATGGCGCCGGTCACGGCGATGCTCATCAGGGCGTTGATGTTGAGGTTGCGGTTCTTCAGGGCGATCCAGCCCTTGCGGTAGGTCGGCAAGCCTGCACCGAGGATGGCAGCGACGGCCAGTACGGCCACCAGCCATTGCGGGCCGATGGCGAACCACTCGAAGAACTCCGACGCAGCGGCCGCAACGGCGCCCACGGCCAGCGGCCACCAGGGTTTCTGCTTGGCAGGCGGCGCGGACGCGGGAGCGTTTTCATCCACCGGTTCGGCCTGCATGCCGAGGGAGGCCACCAGCTTCTGCAGCGGTTCGATACTGTCGAAGCGGTGCTGTACGCGCAGCAGGCGCTGCATCAGGTTGAAGTCCAGGTCTTCCACGGCGGACACACGGCCCAGCGCGTCGCGCAGCAGGCGTTCCTCGGTGGGACAGTCCATGGCTTCGATGCGCAGGCTGGTCCAGTGCAGTTCACCGCTGGCCGAACCGGCCGCGGCCGTGGCGGCACTTTTGGCACGCGCACTTCGATCGTCGCCATGATCATGGGTGTGATCGTGATCGTGATCGTGATCGTGATCGTGGTCGTGCTTGTGCGGTGCAGGTTCGGCCGTCGGGGCACGCAGCAGCGCGCCTTTGTCGCAGCCACAGCAGTCGGCGGCGTCATGTTCACGGTCCTGGACGGGGCCGTGAATGGTCGGCCCCTGGCGATTGGCAGTCATGTCGTCCGTTCCTGTTTGACGAGTTGCTGCTGATTGCACACCCTGTAGCAACTACAGAGTCAAGCGTCCGTTGGCGAGGAGTCGAAAATGAAGATCGGTGAACTGGCGAAACTGACCGGCTGCCCGGTGGAAACCATCCGCTACTACGAGCGCGAAGGCCTGCTGCCCGCGCCGTCGCGAAGCGAGGGCAACTACCGGCAGTACGACGCCAGCCACGTCGAGCGGCTGTCGTTCATCCGCCATTGCCGTTCGCTGGACATGACCCAGGAGGAAATCCGCATCCTGCTCGGCCTGCGCGACCGCCCCGAATCCGACTGCGGTACCGCCAACCGGCTGATCGACGAGCACCTGCACCACGTCGAGGTGCGCATCGCCGAGCTGCAGTCGCTCAGCCAGCAACTGCGCGACCTGCGCGCGCAGTGCCAGGGAGAGGGCAGCAGCGAGGATTGCGGCATCCTGCGTGAGCTGGAGCAGCCGGCGGAGCCGTCGGTGATTCCGGAGGCCTGTGCGGAGGCGGGGCACCTGCATGTGCCCGGCGTTCACGGCCGGCATTGATTGCACCCTGTAGGAGCGCCCCATGGGCGCGATCGCGGGCATGGCCCGCTCCTACAGGTGCCAAAACAAACGCCCCGGCATCTGCCGGGGCGTTTTCGTTCAGGAGTGCTCGGCCTCCGTCAGCTCATGCAGGTACTTGCGCGACAGCGCCAGGAAGCGCGGCGTAGGGCCGGTGTCTTCATAGATCGGGTCACCCTGTTCGTCCTGCGCCACCACCTTGGTCCCCTGCACATAGGGGAAGCTCGCCTCCAGCTCCTCCAGCGCCGCGTTGACCAGTTCCCCCAGCAGCTCCTCGACACTGCGCTTGGGGTACATGTCATGCAGCGCGGCCAGACGCGCGGCCGTCTCGACGTCCAGCGGAATGCTGTACTGGTGGTTGGTCATGCGCCCCCTGGCGTTCTTTTCCCAATGGCGTACCAGCTCGCGGATTTTCATGTTCACCTCTAGGGTCGTTACGTGGCGGTCGGCCCTCGTGAGGTCGCCGCAGGTTTTCCCATCGATGGGGATAACTTTCAGCCTAGACGTTGTCCGAGCAGGATTGCGGGCGTTCGTCGAGCGCTTGCCTGCCGGCCCGGCCGGCGGCACTGTGAAACCCAGCGACGCCCTTTCTCTCTCTGATTCAGGAGACTGCGATGCCGGATATCGATGCGCGCCTGCGCGAGGACGTTCACCTGCTCGGCGAGCTGCTCGGGCAGACCATCCGCGCCCAGTACGGGCAGGGCTTCCTCGACAAGATCGAACTGATCCGCACCGGCGCCAAGGCCGCTCGGCGCGGCTCCGCCGAAGGCGCCAAACAGCTCACCGCGACCCTCGACGGCCTCGGTGAAGACGAACTGCTGCCGGTGGCGCGAGCCTTCAACCAGTTCCTCAACCTGGCCAACATCGCCGAGCAGTACCACCGCATCCGCCGGCGCACGCCCAAGGAGCCGGAGCCCTTCGAGAACCGCGTGCTCGCCGAGCTGCTGGGCCGCCTGCGCAAATCCGGCCTGGGTGCCGAGGGCCTGGCGCGCCAGGTGGCGGACCTGGAAATCGAGCTGGTGCTCACTGCGCACCCCACCGAGGTGGCGCGCCGTACGCTGATCCAGAAGTACGACGCCATCGCCGCGCAACTGGCCGCCGGTGACCACTCCGACCTGCTGCCCGAGGAGCGCCAGGCCGTGCAGGAAAAGCTCCAGCGTCTGATCGCCGAGGCCTGGCACACCGACGAGATCCGCCGCACCCGCCCGACTCCGGTGGACGAGGCGAAGTGGGGCTTTGCGGTGATCGAACATTCCCTCTGGCATGCCTTGCCGGACTTCCTCCGCCACGTTGATCGAACCCTGCAGGAAACCCTCGGCGAGCGCCTGCCGTTGAGCGCCGCGCCGATCCGTTTCGCCTCCTGGATGGGCGGCGACCGCGACGGCAACCCCAACGTCACCGCCGCCATCACCCGCGAAGTACTGCTGCTGGCGCGCTGGATGGCGGCCGACCTCTACCTGCGCGACGTCGACAGCCTGGCCGCCGAACTCTCCATGCAGCAGGCCAGCGACGAGCTGCGTGCTGAAGTCGGCGACCTCGCCGAGCCTTACCGTGCGCTGCTCAAGCAACTGCGCGAACGCCTGCGGGCCACTCGTGCCTGGGCCGAGCGCGCCATCCACACCGGCGAGGAACCGGGCGCCGAAGTGCTGCAGGACAACCGCGAACTGCTGGAGCCGCTGCAACTCTGCTATCGCTCGCTGAAGGCCTGCGGCATGGGCGTGATCGCCGACGGCGACCTGCTCGACACTCTGCGCCGCGCCGCCACCTTCGGGCTATTCCTGGCGCGGCTGGACGTGCGCCAGGACTCCACGCGCCACGCCAAGGCCATGAGCGAAATCACCGAGTACCTGGGGCTGGGCAACTACGCCGAATGGGATGAAAGCGTGCGCCAGGAATTCCTCCTGGAGGAACTCGCCAGCCGCCGCCCGCTGCTGCCGGCCAATTACCAGGCCTCGGCCGAGACCGCCGAAGTCCTCGCCACCTGCCGCGTGGTGGCGCAGGCACCGGCCGCTTCGCTGGGTTCCTACGTCATCTCCATGGCCGGGCAGCCGTCCGACGTGCTCGCCGTCCAGCTGCTGCTCAAGGAATGCGGGCTGGAGCGGCCGATGCGCGTGGTGCCGCTGTTCGAAACGCTGGATGACCTGGACAACGCCGGCCCCTGCATCGACCGCCTGCTCAGCCTGGACAGCTACCGCACCCGTCTCGGCGGGCCGCAGGAAGTGATGATCGGCTACTCCGACTCGGCCAAGGACGCCGGCACCCTGGCCGCCGCCTGGGCGCAGTACCGCGCTCAGGAAGCGCTGGTGGACATCTGCCGCAACCATGGCGTCGAGCTGCTGCTGTTCCATGGTCGCGGCGGCACCGTCGGCCGTGGCGGTGGCCCGGCCCACGCGGCGATCCTCTCGCAGCCGCCGGGCTCGGTGGCCGGGCGTTTCCGTACCACCGAGCAGGGCGAGATGATCCGCTTCAAGTTCGGCCTGCCGGACATCGCCGAACAGAATCTCAATCTCTACCTCGCCGCCGTGCTGGAGGCCACCCTGCAACCGCCACCGGTGCCCGAACCGGCCTGGCGCGAAGAAATGGACCGACTGGCCGCCGACGGCGTACTCGCCTACCGCGCGGTGGTGCGGGAGAACCCGCAGTTCGTCGATTACTTCCGCGAGGCCACGCCGGAGCAGGAACTGGGCCGCCTGCCGCTGGGCAGCCGCCCGGCGAAGCGCCGCGAGGGCGGCGTGGAAAGCCTGCGGGCGATCCCCTGGATCTTCGCCTGGACCCAGACGCGTCTGATGCTGCCGGCCTGGCTGGGCTGGGAAGACGCCCTGTTCAAGGCCATCGAGCGCGGCGAAGGCGCACTGCTGGGACGCATGCGCAAGGAGTGGCCGTTCTTCACCACGCGCATCGACATGCTGGAGATGGTGCTGGCCAAGGCCGACCGGGAAATCGCCCAACTCTACGACGAGCGACTGGTGCAATCGGAACTGCGACCTTTAGGTGCGCATTTACGCGACCTATTGTCGCAGTCGGTGCGAGTGGTGCTGGGGCTTACAGGGCAATCGCAGCTGCTCGCCCATGCCGCCGAGACGCGTGAATCCATCGGCGTGCGCAACACCTACCTGGACCCGCTGCACCTGCTCCAGGCCGAGTTGCTGGCGCGCTCGCGGCGCTGCACGGGCGACGCCTGCGGCGGTCTGGAGCAAGCCATGCTGGTGACGGTGGCGGGGATTGCAGCCGGGCTGCGAAATACCGGCTGAGGCACTCCCACCCCCCACCAAAGGTGGATTGCCGAGCCGCCAGATGAGATTAATTTGATGGCTGATCCGGGCGTAGAAATACGCCTGGGATCGGTGCGCGCCGTCCCCATGGCTGGCTTGTGTGGTGGGGGACCGCTGTGTATCGTGAGCAACCTTTCGGCGCACCTCTGCGCCATTCCAAGCATGATGAGATTGGCCCCACGAGGCGGATCCGTGATTTCGCTTAACAAGTATTAAGGAGCATATCGATGCGTGTGATTCTGCTCGGGGCGCCCGGTGCCGGCAAAGGTACCCAGGCTCGCTTCATCACTGAGAAGTTTGGCATTCCGCAGATTTCCACCGGCGACATGCTGCGTGCAGCGGTCAAGGCTGGCACCGAGCTCGGCCTGCAGGCCAAGAGCGTAATGGACGCCGGCGGCCTGGTATCCGATGACCTGATCATCAACCTGGTCAAGGAACGTATCGCCCAGCCCGACTGCGCCAAGGGCTTCCTGTTCGACGGCTTCCCGCGCACCATTCCCCAGGCCGAGGCCATGAAGGAAGCGGGCGTCTCCATCGACCACGTGGTCGAGATCGCCGTGGACGACGAGGAAATCGTCGGCCGTATCGCCGGTCGCCGTGTTCACCCGGCCTCGGGCCGCGTCTACCACGTCGAGCACAACCCGCCGAAAGTGGCTGGCAAGGACGACGAGACCGGCGAAGAGCTGATCCAGCGCGAAGACGACAAGGAAGCCACCGTGCGTCACCGCCTGTCGGTCTACCACTCGCAGACCAAGCCGCTGGTCGACTTCTACCAGAAGCTGGCCGACGCCCAGGGCACTCCGAAATACACCCGCGTCGAGGGTGTCGGTTCGGTCGAGCAGATCACCTCCAAGGTGCTCGCCGCTCTGAACTGATCCATCGCCGTATCAGCCAAAGGCCCGCACATGCGGGCCTTTGGCGTTTATAATGCCCGCCCGTTTTTATCGCCCTGTTCTCACGCCCTATGGAAAACACCATGCCCACGCTGCTGGCCCTGGATACCTCGACCGAAGCCTGTTCCGTCGCCCTGCTGCATGACGGCCGCCGGTTCGTACGCCACGAGGTGATCCCGCGCCTGCACGCCCAGCGCCTGCTGCCCATGGTGCAGGACATCCTCGGCGAGGCCGGCATTGCACTCTCCGCCATCGACGCCATTGCCTTCGGTCGCGGCCCCGGCGCCTTCACCGGCGTGCGGATTGCCATCGGCGTGGTACAGGGCCTGGCGTTCGCGCTGCAGAAGCCGGTGCTGCCGATTTCCGACCTGGCGGTGCTGGCCCAGCGCGCCTACCGCGAGCACGGCGCCCATCAGGTGGCTGCTGCCATCGATGCGCGCATGGACGAGGTCTACTGGGGTTGCTACCGCCTGGAGCAGGGCGAGATGCGTCTGGCCGGCGCCGAGGCAGTGCTGCCGCCCGAGCGCGTCGAGCTGCCGCGCGACGCTCAGGGCGAGTGGTTCGGCTCCGGCACTGGCTGGGGCTTCGAAGAACGCCTGGCAGTGAAGGTTGCCGCCTGCGACGCCAGCCTGCTGCCGCACTCCGAAGACCTGCTGACCCTGGCCGAATTCGCCTGGGCGCGGGGCGATGCGGTTGACGCAGAGCAGGCCCAGCCGGTCTACCTGCGCGACAACGTGGCGACCCCCAAGAAAGCCTGACCTGTGCCAATTGACCGCAGTCGCGCGCGGTCGCTAGAGTGATGGGCATTCCCACCGAGTTTTCACCATGCGTATCGACGGCTTTACCTCCACATCCCAGACAACGGAGCGCAGTTCCCGCACGGGCACTGCTGTCACTCCGTTCCGGGAAGTGCAGCGTGACGTCGAGACCCGCCGCGAGCAGCCCGCGCCGCCCTCGGCGAGTCAGGGGCTCGACTCGCAGTCGCAGACCCGCCGCGTGGAGTCCTCCAACGCCAGCAGCTACAACCTGCCGGCGACCCTGCGCGACAACCTCGACTACCAGCGCCCGCTGACCTCCCGTGCGGCCCAGGCGCTCGCCAGCTACACCAGCACCGCCAGCATGGTCAGCCAGTACGAAGGCCAGGAAGTCGTCGGTCTCGATCTCTACGCCTGATGCAATTGCCGTATTTCCTGGGCTGCCCTTCGTGGAACGAGCCCGCCTGGCGCGGCACTTTCTATCCCGCCGACCTGCGCCCCGCCGAAACGCTGTCCTTCTACTCCCAGGTGTTCAACGCCGTGGAAGGCAACACCACCTTCTACGCCCGGCCCAACGCCGACACCCTCGCGCGCTGGGCGCAGACCATGCCGGAGACCTTCCGCTTCTGCGCCAAGCTGCCGCGCGATATCAGTCACGAAGGCGACCTGCGCGGCCAACTGGAAAACACCCGCGACTTCCTCGACCTGCTGGCGCCGCTGGCCCAGCGCGTGGCACCGCTGTGGCTGCAGGTTTCCGCCAGCTTCGGCCCGGATCGCCTGGGCGAGTTGGCTGCCTGGCTGGATGAGTTCGCCGAGCGGCGCATCGCCGTGGAAGTGCGCCACCCGGCGTTCTTCTCCAAGGGCGACGAGGAGCGGGCGCTGAACCGCCTGCTGCTGGACCGTGGCGTCGAGCGGATCTGCCTGGACTCGCGGGCGTTGTTCGCCGTGCAGTCCGATGACCCGGCGGTGCTCCATGCGCAGTCGAAGAAGCCCAAAGTGCCGGTGCGCCCGACGGCCTTCAGCGACAGCCCGCAGGTGCGCTTCATCGGCGGGCCGGACCTGGACGCCAATCTCGTCCATCTCACGCCCTGGATCGGCAAGGTCGCCGAGTGGATCGAGCAGGGCCTGACGCCCTATGTCTTCCTGCATACCCCGGACAACCACCGCGCCGCCGAACAGGCACGGCGTTTCCACGCCTTGCTGTGCGAGCGCCTACCGGGGCTGCCGGCGCTGTTCGAGCCCAAGCCGGAAGTGGAACAGCTCGGCCTGCTCTGAGCCGCCAACTGTGCATGGCGCAGGGCGGGCGAGGGGACTAACCTGCTCCTTCCCTCGTTTGGCAAGGAGTCCGCCATGACCAACCAACAGCAACGTGGTGAAGCCTTCCGCGCGCTGCACCAGCGCGACGGCCTGTTCGTCCTGCCCAACCCCTGGGACGCCGGCTCGGCGAAGATGCTTGCCCACCAGGGCTTCGAAGCCCTGGCGACCACCAGTGCTGGCCTGGCTTTCGCCCTCGGCCGGCGCGATGCCGAAGGCTCGGTGAGCCGCGACGAGGCACTGGCCAATGCGCGCGCGATAGTCGAGGCAACGCCGCTACCGGTCGCCGCCGACCTGGAGAACGGCTACGGCGATGCAGCGGAAGACTGCGCGGAAACCATCCGTCTGGCCGCCGCCTGCGGGCTGGTTGGCGGCTCCATCGAGGACGCAACCGGCCGCCCGGATGCGCCGATCTACCCGCTGGAGCTGGCAGTAGAGCGCGTCGCTGCCGCCGTGCAGGCCGCCCGCGCGTTGCCGTTCACCTTCACCCTGGCGGCGCGGGCGGAGAACTTCCTGCACGGACGCGTCGACCTGGACGACACCATCCGCCGTCTGGTGGCCTTCGCCGAAGTTGGCGCCGACGTGCTCTACGCGCCGGGCCTGAAAACCCGCGAGGAAATTGCCGCCGTGGTCAGCGCCGTGGCGCCGCGCCCGGTCAATGTGCTGGTGGGTTCGCCGGCCCTGCAGCTTGGACTGGAGGAGCTGGCCGAGTTGGGCGTGAAGCGCGTCAGCGTCGGCTCCTGCCTGGCTCGCGTGGCTTACGGGGCCTTCTTCGGTGCTTCGCAAGCGTTGGCCCAAGGCGACCTGAAACCCCTGCACGGCGCCATGCCGTTCGATGGGATCAACCAGCTGTTCCGTGGCTGAGGTCGAGCCCGCCGGCCATGGGCTGCGGTAGAATCGCGGTTTTTTCAGGATCGCCCCGTCATGACCGAAGTCCTCACCCCTCCGCGCATCGTCGTCCAGGCGCTGGCGCCTGCCTGGCAGGCTGCCGCCGAGCAGTGGGCGCAGCGGCTCGGGCTGCCGATGGGTAAGGACGATGCGGATTTCGCCCTGCAACTGGGCGCCGATGGATTGCAGCTGCTGCAGCTGGGGCCGGATTCGCCCGGCCCGGTGCGGGTGGATTTCCTCGAAGGGTCTGCTGCGCATCGCCGGCAGTTCGGCGGCGGCGCCGGGCAGATGATCGCCAAGGCTGTCGGCATCCAGCAGGGCGTGCGTCCCCATGTGCTGGACGCCACCGCTGGGTTGGGCAAAGACGCTTTCGTGCTGGCGACCCTGGGTTGCGAGATGGACCTGACCGAGCGCCAGCCGATCATCGCCGCGCTGCTTGAGGACGGGCTGGCCCGTGCCGCCGGGGACTTTGAGGTGGGCGCCATCGTCGCGCGCATGCTCCTGCTGCAGGGCAACGCCATCGAGCGCATGGCCGCCTGGGAAGGGGAGGCACCGCAGGTGATCTACCTCGACCCGATGTTCCCGCATCGCGACAAGAGTGCGCTGGTGAAGAAGGAAATGCGCCTGTTCCGCCCGTTGGTGGGCGATGACCTCGACGCTCCAGCGCTGCTGGAAGCCGCACTGAAACTGGCCAGCCACCGCGTGGTAGTCAAGCGCCCGCGCAAGGCGCCCATCATTGAAGGCCAGAAACCCAGCTACAGCCTGGAAGGCAAGTCCAGCCGCTATGACATCTACCCGCTGAAAAGCCTGAAGGGTTGAGAGACGCGCCTGTCGGCGCGGTTCGCGGGCGTGGCCCGCTCCTACAGATCGGGGCCTGCACCCGAAGGGCGAATAACCTGGAACGGGTTATCCGCCAGGACGGCGGATAACGCCATAGGCGTTATGCGCCCTACGCGGGGTATCGAGGTGTGGCGCTGTTGCAGGAGCGGGCCACGGATGCTTCAGGGCGCAAAGGCCCTGAGGAACAACGCCACCACTTCCTGCACATGCGCCTCGGACTCTTCCGGGGTCGGAGGATTCTCGCAGCCGATCATCAGGCGGAAGTGCACGCAGCCCTGCACCAGCATCAGGAAGTGCTCGGCGGCCCGGCGCGGGCAGTCCATCTTCATCTTGCCCTGCTGACGGGCCTGCTCCAGCAGGCGTTCCATCTGGTCCAGCACGCGCTGCGGGCCGGCCTCGAAGAACAGCTGCGAGAGATGTGGGTTGCCGGCGCCCTGGGCCACCATCAGCCGGCTCAGGGCAATCGCCTCGGGGCTGTTGATCAACTGGTTGAAGCCGCGCCCCAGGTTCAGCAGCAGGCTTTCCAGCGGCGCGTCGGCCGGTGGCTCGGCGAACAGCTCGGGCATGCGCTCGGCGCACTTGGCCTGCACCGCCTCGACGAACAGCGTCTCCTTGTCCGTGAAGTGGCTGTAAACGGTGAGCTTGGACACCCCGGCCTCGGCGGCGATGGCCTCCATGCTGCTGCCGTCGTAGCCGTAGCGGACGAACAGCTCCTTGGCGGCTTCGAGAATGGCCTTGCGCTTGGCCGGGTCCTTGGGACGACCCGGTCCGTTCGATGAGTTCGTTGGTGACATGTCTTTACATTTCTAATACTGGACTGATGGGTTCTGTATTTTTACTATACCGGCGAGTATAAGAATTCCAACCGCGTTTTGCGAAAGGTCACACATCATGTTCCGCCATGCTCTGTCTGTCGCGCTGCCTGCTGCCTTCATTCTCGGCCTTTCCGCCTGCGGAAACGGCGAGCCTCCCAAGCCCGCCGTTCGTCCGGCCATCGTCGTACAGCCGCTGCCGGCGCGGGATATCACCGAGGCCTATCCCGGTGAAGTGCATGCGCGCCATGAGCCGGAACTGGCCTTCCGCATCGGCGGAAAAGTCAGCAAGCGTCTGGTGGAAACCGGCGAACGGGTGAAGAAGGACCAGCCGCTGGCGGAACTCGATCCTGAAGACGTTCGCCTGCAGCTCGAAGCCACGCGGGCCCAGGTGGCCGCCGCCGAAGCCAACCTGCAGACGGTGCGCTCCGAATACGCCCGCTACAAGACTCTGCTGGAGCGCCAGCTGGTCAGCCAGTCGCAGTTCGACAACATTGAGAACACCTACCGCGCCGGCGAGGCGCGGGTGAAGCAGATTCGGGCCGAGTACGACGTGGCCAGCAACCAGGCCGGCTACGCGGTGCTACGTTCGCCCCAGGACGGCGTGATCGCCACCCGTCGGGTGGAAGTGGGGCAGGTGGTTGCCGCCGGGCAGACCGTCTTCACCCTGGCCGCCGACGGCGACCGCGAAGTGCTGATCAGCTTCCCCGAACACGCCTTCGAACGCTTCCGCGTCGGCGAGGCGGTGAGCGTCGAACTCTGGTCGCAGCGCGACAAACGCTTCAGCGGCAAGATCCGCGAACTGTCGCCGGCGGCCGACCCGCAGTCGCGCACCTTTGCCGCGCGGGTGGCGTTCGACGACGCCAAGGTGCCGGCCGAGCTGGGCCAGAGCGCCCGCGTCTACATCCATGCCGAGGGCACCGTGCCGCTCGCCGTGCCGCTCGCCGCGCTGACGTCCGAAGCTGGCCAGCCGTTCGTCTGGGTAGTCGATCCGAAAACCTCCACCCTGCATCGCCGCCTGGTGCGCATCGGCCCATACGCCGAGGACCGCGTGCCGGTGCTCGAAGGCCTGAAGGATGGCGACTGGGTGGTGGCAGCGGGTGTGCAGGTGCTGCGTGAAGGTCAGGAGGTACGGCCTGTCGACCGGGAGAACCGGTCGGTCAAGCTGGTGGCGAAGGAGTAACGCCCGATGCAATTCAACCTTTCCGCCTGGGCGCTGCAGAACCGCTCCATCGTCCTGTACCTCATGCTCCTGCTGGGCATCGTCGGGACGCTGTCCTACTCCAAGCTGGGGCAGAGCGAAGACCCTCCGTTCACCTTCAAGGCCATGGTGGTGAAGACCAACTGGCCGGGGGCGACCGCCGAGGAAGTCTCGCGCCAGGTCACCGAGCGCATCGAGAAGAAGCTGATGGAGACCGGTGATTTCGATCGCATCATCTCCTTCTCCCGCCCCGGTGAATCCCAGGTGACCTTCGTCGCCCGCGAGGACTTCCACTCCCGCGACATTCCCGAGCTCTGGTACCAGATCCGCAAGAAGGTCAACGACATCCGCTACACCCTGCCGCAGGGCATCCAGGGGCCGTTCTTCAACGATGAGTTCGGCACCACCTTCGGCAACATCTACGCGCTGTCGGGCAAGGGCTTCGACTACGCGGTACTCAAGGACTACGCCGACCGCCTGCAGCTGCAACTGCAGCGGATCAAGGACGTCGGCAAGGTCGAGCTGGTCGGCCTGCAGGACGAGAAAATCTGGATCGACCTGTCCAACACCAAACTCGCCACCCTCGGCCTGCCGCTGGCGGCGGTGCAGAAGGCGCTGGAAGAACAGAACGCGGTGACCGCCACCGGCTTCTTCGAGACCGCGACCGACCGCGTGCAACTGCGCGTCTCCGGTCGCTTCGATTCGGTGGAGGACATCCGCTCCTTCCCGATCCGCGTCGGCGACCGCACCTTCCGCATCGGCGATGTGGCCGAAGTGCACCGTGGCTTCAACGATCCGCCCGCGCCGCGCATGCGCTTCATGGGCGAGGACGCCATCGGCATCGCCGTGGCCATGAAGGACGGCGGCGACATTCTGGTGCTGGGCAAGAAGCTCGACGCCGAATTCGAACGCCTGCAGCAGACGCTGCCGGCCGGCATGGAGCTGCGCAAGGTATCCGACCAGCCGGCAGCCGTGCGCGAAGGCGTGGGCGAGTTCGTCCGCGTGCTGGCCGAGGCGCTGATCATCGTGCTGCTGGTGAGCTTCTTCTCCCTCGGCCTGCGCACCGGCCTGGTGGTGGCGCTGTCGATCCCGCTGGTGCTGGCGATGACCTTCGCCTGCATGTACTACTTCGGCATCGGCCTGCACAAGATTTCCCTCGGCGCGCTGGTGCTGGCGCTGGGGCTGCTGGTGGACGACGCGATCATCGCCGTGGAGATGATGGCGGTGAAGATGGAGCAGGGCTACGACCGGTTCAAGGCGGCGAGCTACGCCTGGACCAGCACGGCCTTCCCGATGCTCACCGGCACGCTGGTCACCGCCGCCGGCTTCCTGCCCATCGCCACCGCGCAATCCGGCACTGGCGAATACACCCGCTCGCTGTTCCAGGTAGTGACCATCGCGCTGCTGGTGTCGTGGATTGCTGCCGTGGTCTTCGTGCCCTACCTGGGCGAGAAGCTGCTGCCCGACCTCGCCAAGCGCCACGCGGAAAAGCACGGCGGCAGCGACAAGGGCCATGACCCGTATTCGACGCCTTTCTACCAGCGCTTCCGCCGCGTGGTGGAGTGGTGCGTGCGCTACCGCAAGACGGTGATCCTGCTCACCGTGGCGGCCTTCATCGGCTCGATCATGCTGTTCCGCCTGGTGCCGCAGCAGTTCTTCCCGCCATCGGCGCGCCTGGAACTGCTGGTGGACCTGAAGTTGGCCGAGGGCGACTCGCTCACCGCAACCACCGAGCAGGTCAATCGCCTGGAGAAAATGCTCGCCGAGCATCCGGGCATCGACAACTACGTGGCCTATGTCGGCACCGGTTCGCCGCGCTTCTACCTGCCGCTGGACCAGCAACTGCCGGCGGCGAGCTTTGCGCAGTTCGTGGTGTTGGCGAAGAGCCTGGAGTCGCGCGAAGAGATTCGCCAGTGGCTGATCAAGCACATGAACGAAGACTTCCCGACCCTGCGTACCCGTATCAGCCGCCTGGAGAACGGCCCGCCGGTGGGCTACCCGGTGCAGTTCCGCGTCTCCGGCGAGCACATCCCGGAAGTCCGCGAACTGGCGCGCAAGGTCGCCGACAAGATGCGCGAGAACCCCCACGTGGTGAACGTGCACCTGGACTGGGAAGAGCCGAGCAAGGCGATCTTCCTCGACATCGACCAGGAACGCGCTCGCGCCCTCGGAGTGAGTACTTCGGACATCTCGCAGTTCCTGCAGAGCTCGCTGACCGGCTCCACCGTCAGCTACTACCGCGAGGACAACGAGCTGATCGAGATCCTCCTGCGTGGCGACGAACGCGGCCGGCATGACCTGTCGCAGCTGCCCAGCCTGTCGATGCAGACCAGCAGTGGTCGCAGCGTGGCGCTGTCGCAGGTGGCGACGCTGGAGTACGGCTTCGAGGAAGGCATCATCTGGCGACGCAACCGCCTGCCCACGGTGACCATCCGTGCCGACATCTACGACGACTCGCTGCCAGCGACCCTGGTGAAGCAGATCTCGCCGACGCTGGACCCGATCCGCGCCGAGCTGCCCGACGGCTACCTGCTGGACGTCGGCGGCACCGTGGAGGATTCGGCCAAGGGGCAGAACTCGGTGAACGCCGGTGTGCCGCTGTTCATCGTGGTCGTGCTCAGCCTGCTGATGATCCAGCTGCGCAGCTTCTCGCGGATGATCATGGTGTTCCTCACCGCGCCCCTGGGCCTGATCGGCGTGACCTTGTTCCTGCTGGTGTTCCAGAAGCCCTTCGGCTTCGTCGCCATGCTCGGCACCATCGCCCTGGCGGGGATGATCATGCGCAACTCGGTGATCCTCGTGGACCAGATCGAGCAGGACCGCGCCCACGGCCTGGACACCTGGCACGCGATCATCGAGGCCACGGTGCGGCGCTTCCGCCCCATCGTGCTGACCGCGCTGGCCGCCGTGCTGGCGATGATCCCGCTGTCGCGCAGCGTGTTCTTCGGGCCGATGGCGGTGGCGATCATGGGTGGCCTGATCGTCGCCACGGCGCTGACCCTGCTGTTCCTGCCGGCGCTTTATGCGGCGTGGTTCCGCGTGAAGAAAGAGGTCTAGCTTCAGTACCTCCCTGTAGGAGCGGGCCATCCCCGCGATCGCGCGCATGGCGCGCTCCTACAGGTCGAATCCAATATCTAACATCGGTGTAGGGCGAATAACGCGCAGCGTTATCCGCCGTCCGACGTTCTGAAGCGAATCACCCGACAGACGCGAACCCTTCGGCCTGTCACCCTCGCTGTCCTTTCCTGAGCACGATTCCCAAGCCCGGATCACTCCGTCAGGCTCGGGGCATTCATTCGGGAACCGCCTGACTCATCAACGGCGTTGCGGTCCTACAAAGCCACTGCTTAGCGTTCTCTCCGCCACGGAACAGCCGTGGTCAGGTGTGGAAACCTGGATTGCTACAACTAGCGCCGTAACAGAGATGGCCCGGCCTTTTCGAAGGCCGGGCTGGCTCTGGCTGTCTATGGCGGACCGTGTGAGGCGGGCTTCGGTCCGACCGGTCTATGGCTGTAGCATCCCGGTTTCCACCCTTGCACGGTCCGCCTCCCCATTTCGGGATGGCGGCTTTCCAGCTGTAGCCAATTGAGCTGTACAGGGAGAGACCGCATGAACCCTTCAACGATGTTCCCGGCCGAAGACGGCCTGAGCTTCCACACCTTCCAGCGCTACGACCGCCCCTTGCGCGGCCTGATGATCGATCGTCAGGCCTGGTTCCCTGCCCGCGACCTCGCGCGCCTGACCAACTCCGACGTGAGCGGCCGCACCACCCGCAAGCTCGACCCGGACCAGTACCGCTGGGAACGCTTGGCCGGCAGCCGGGAGGATGAACTGCTGGTCAGCGAAAGCGGCCTCTACACCCTGCTGCTGGTGTACTTCTACCACCCGGAAAACCGCAACCTGCGCCAGTGGTTGAGCAACGAAGTCGTGCCGGCCCTGCGTGACGCGCAGTTGCCAGCCGGCTCCTTCCCCCGCCACGCCGTGCGTGAAGTGCAGGGTTACCCGCTGGCGGTACTGGAGTGGCAAGGCGGCGTCTGGCTACGCTTCGGCGATGCCGCCCGCGTGCTGGGCTGAGAGACGGACGTAGGGCGGATAACGCCCAACGCGTTATCCGCCCTACGGACTGGCCGGCGACGGTTCCGATAGCCACTCCCACTAAGCTCGACCAGCACCGATCCCCCCTGTAGGAGCGGGCCATGCCCGCGATCCGTGAGCAGGGCTCACGGCGTCAATGCAACGGGCGCGGACCTTGTCCGCGTTCGCGGGCATGGCCCGCTCCTACATGAAGTCCTGCGCGAGGGCATACCCCGGCGCAATGTTTCAGGTAGGAGCGAGCAGGCATGAAAAAGCCCGGCAGTTGCCGGGCTTTTTCTTTTGTCCTTCGGGCGAGGCTCAGAGCACCCCGAACACCTTCTTCGCCAGGCCAGTGGCTGCGGCGGTCGGGTTCTGGCGGATGGTCTTTTCCTGCTCGGCGATGAGCTTGAACAGGCCGTCCAGCGCTTCCTCGGTCACGTAGTTCTCGATGTTCGCATTCTTCGCATCGACCACGCCGAAGGCGGCTGCCTGGCTGGCGAAGGCGTTGTACTGCTTGGCTACGCCAACCTGGTCGGTGGCCTGCTTGATGATCGGCAGGAACTTGGCGCGCAGCTGTTCGCGGCTGCTGCGGTTCAGGTAGTCGGTGGCGGAGTGCTCGCCGCCCTGCAGGATGCCCTTGGCGTCGGTCACGCTCATCTTTTTCACCGCATCCACCAGCAGCACCTGCGCCTGGGGCATGGCGGCCTCGGCGGCCTTGTTCATGCTCGCTTCGAGCTGATCGACCTGAGCGCCCATGCCGAACTGCTTCATGGTCTTGGCGGCCTTGCCCAGCTTGCCGGGCAGCTCGATGCGCACGGCGGGGTCATTGCTGAAACCGCCGGGCTGGCTGAGCTGCTTCACGGCCACCTGCGCGCCCTGGGTCAGCGCATCCTTCAGGCCGCCGGTGGCGTCGCTCTGGCTGAGGTCGGAGAGGGACAGGGCGAAGGCATTGACGGACAGCAGGGCGCCGGCCAGCAGAACGGGGAATCGCAGCATCGGTACTTCCTTGGCGAAACCCGGCGGTTTGCGAACCGCCGAGGTGGAGAATGGAGGGGGGAGATTAACGGAGGATGGCCGCCGGGGAAAACCCGGCGGCGCGGTGAATCAGCGCACGGGATCGACGCGGACGCGTAGCGGCTGCGGATCGCTGCCATCGAGTTTCACGCTGTGGCGCTCGGTGGTGATGAACAGCAGGCGGCCGCTGTCCTCGATACGCGCGCTGACGGCGTAGCTGTGGCCCGGTTTGACCTGGTTGCGGTCGTAATCCAGATGGAACGCGAGCGGCACCTGGCGGCCGGGCTCCAGTTGCTGCTGGGCCAGGTCGATGGCCGGAGCATCGGCCAGCGATACATCCTGCAGGCTGACGGTGACCTGGGCGGTCGGCGGCAGTGCGATGCGCGGCAGGTAGAAGACTTCACCATCCAGTGACGCCTTGTCGCCGGAGGAAGTGGCACTGCAGGCGGCGAGAAGGCCAGTCATCAGTAGCAGGGGAAGGGTTTTCATACGGGAGCTCTCCTTGGATCCAGGGCGCGTCAGACCATTGTGGGTGACTTTGGTTTCCGCGCCATGATCTGGATGAGCGTCGAGTTATTTCACGATGCGTCCGAAGAGGTTCTGGAACATGACCTGATCGCGGCCGTCCGTGAGGTCATACAGCGAGTAGTAGTGGTTGATCCTTGCGCCGCCGTCGCGGGTCAGGGGATCCCAGGACAGGTTGGCGCGGCGCATGGTGGAGCTGCTCATCAGCTCGTCGAAGGGGATCGATACGTACATGCCCTTGTCGAAGCTGCCTTCGCCGTAGGCTTCCTTGTTGGCGGTGGTCAGCGTGACCCAGGCACCGAAGCGCACGCCGTTGCTGAACTGGCGGGAGAGGTCGAGGGTGCCGCCCCAGTCGCGCGCCAGGTAACGGCCGGCGCTGGCGGTGGCCAGGATGTCCTGGAAGCCGGTCTGCCAATAGAGGGTGACGAAGCCGGTCGCTGTTTGGTAATCGCGCAGACCGAAGTGCTGGTCGAATTCGCGCTGGCGAACCAGGTCGAGGTTGACGCCCAGTGCCCAGTCTTCGTTCATCGGGCGGTACAGCAGTTCACCGCCCAGGCCGGCGTACATGCTCTCCAGATAACCGCCGTAGACCATGCCGTACAAGTCCTGGTCCAGCCTTGCGGCCTTGTTCAGCTGGAAGTTTTGCAGCATGACGTTGGAGGCTGTCATGTATTCGCGGATATTGGTCCGCACGCGCGGCAGATTGCTCGGCGCATCGTAGGTGAAGTTGTCGAAGTTGTTGAACAGATTGACGCTGAGCAGTCCGTTCGCCCACAGGCTGGGCGTGAAGCGGTATTCGCTGTCGAGGTCGCCGGTGAACTGGTAGAGCAGGAAGTCGTTCGGCCCGCCGATGCTCTGGTTGTAGCCCAGGCCGACGTTGTAGCTGAGCGGGTCGGGTTTCTGCTGATAGAGCACCTGTTCCTGCTGTGGCAGTGGGGTGTTCTGCTCGGTTGTGCGGCGCAGGTCTTCCAGCGGTCGTTCCTGATTGGCCACGTCCTCGAACATCCGGCGCGGTACGCTGGTTTCGACGATAGGCTGGCCATAGCGCGTATCGACGACAGTGAACCACTGGACGTCGTCGCTGGTGCTGTTGTCGAGAATGCGCGCCGTACGCCCGACGGCTTCGGGCGTGTAGAGGTAGCGGGTCTGTTCGCCGTAGACCACGACTTCGCGATTCTTCTGGGTGATGCGATCCACCTTGTAGCCGGCGTTGGCTTCCAGACGGCGGGAGACGTCTGCCCAGTCGGTTGTCCCGGCGGGTTTCTGATCGGCTCGTTGCGCCAGGGTTTCAGGAGCGGGGTCGTTCACTTTCGCCGGCGCGGTGCGGGTTGCGAAGTTGGTGTGCAGGGTGATGCCGAACATCGCCGTGTTGCCGCGCTCGAAGGCTGCAGTCAGGTCGATTGCGTCAGTGGCTTTGAAGACCATGCCGATGTTGAAAGGGGAATCCTGCTTCTGGGGGTTGTCCAGCGGCTCGTGCTGGTAGTCGTTGCCGTCGTATTCGAGCTTGAAGGACAGGGGTTTCCAGGGTGTCTGCCAGTTGATGCCGCCGAAGAGGGAAGGGCGGCCGCGGAAATAGCTGTTGGAGCTGAGTTCCCCGGTACCTACGGATTTTGGCCGTGTGTTGAATCGGTCATCGACCCAGCCCAGCGGGTTGTCCATGTCGCCCCGATTGCCGATATAGCCCCAGGCCAGACCGAGGCTGAAATCAAGATCGCCGACACGCTTGTTGCCGGCGAAGTATTCGCTGGAGAACAGGCCGGTGCCGCCGATGTCCCTGCCCCCCAGAGCGATTTCTGGAGCCCAGCGACTTTCCTGAAGCAGGCGGAATTTGACGTCGAAGGCCTTGTCCTTGTAGTTCTGGTTGCCGCTTTCGTCTGCGGCCCCGTATTTGCGGTTGCTGATGGACGTATAGCGGAAAGTGCCTTCCATCCAGTCGAAGGGTTGCAGCGAGAAGCTGTAGCGCGAGTACGGATCGGTGCGGTTGGCATTGAGGCTGATTTCGCCGGCTGGCGCCATGCGCGCGGTTGGCGTCTGCAGCAGGCCGACACCACCGAAATCGTTCTGGGTGTAGCGCGGCTCGGCGATGGCCAGGCTGGCACCGACCAGCAGCAAATAAAGACTGTGGCGGCTGTTCATGGCGACTCCGTCGACAGCGGCTGAGTCGCGATGAACTTGGCCAGTTCACTGTTCAGGTCTGGGGCGATCGCATCCACTTGAGTGGCATCCAGCGGAATTAGCAGGATGGCGCCAGGAGCGGGAGGAGCGGCTTCTTCGCGATTCCACAAAGCTCTGCCCAGGCGGGAAACCTTCCCGTCGGGCTGGATCAGATAGAGGTAGTCCGGGTCCGCCTCCGCCAGGGCGGGGCACTGTTGCGCGTACCGATAGGCCTGTTGCAGTGGAGCGAACGGGAGCTTGCAGTCGTTCGACACCGCGCCGGTGACATGAATGCTGTCCGGCCGCGGAGGGAAGATCAGCCGATCGCCACCCTGAAGCTTGGGCGAGTGTGCGGCGTTCAGCTCGACAGCCAAGGGGTCGAGTCGGTACAGGCGCCGTCCGGTGATCGGAAGTTGGCTCACTTGCTCCTTCAATCGCTGGGCCGCAGTGGCGAGCCCCGGCTCGTTCTGAAGCATGGCGAGACGTTCGAGCTGGATCAGGTCGAACAGCACGCCTGCTTTCAGGCGTTGTTGTTCCTGCTTGAGGCTGTCGCGTTGCCAGGATGCGCCGAGCCAGTAGCCCAACGGGTCTACCCGCAACTGACTTATCAGATCGCCCAGGCGCAGGCCTTCGGCAATTTCCTTTTCCCCGGGAGAGGGGACCGCCCCCAATACTTCTATACGGGTACTGGCAAACAGTGTGCTGCCGAGGGTTAGACCCAGCAGCAGACAGCCGATCTGCGCAAGCTTCATGGTTGCCCTCGCAGTGGCCGCAGTTGGGTGAGGGTGACGCTCAGGTTTGGCGTGACCTGCTGGCGGCTCTGCATGACGAATCCGTCTTGCGGATCGACCCAGTAGTGGTTGGTCGAAGACATGCCCGCGATCGGGGATTTCAGTGATTCATCGATGCGCAGCAGGGCGTGATCCCGCTCCAGGATGTGGACCGTCTCGATGCCGGCCGGGTGGAAAGTACCGCTGAGGGGGATGTCGAACTGCATGTTCGAAGCGAGGTCGATCCGGCGCTGGCTTGGCTGCCCGTCCGCTACATGCTGCAACCCGCGAGGGAAGGGCGAATCCGGGGCCAACCGCGCACCCAGCAGGTCATTCGGGAAACCAAGGGTGCGCACGATCACGCCATCCTCCAGCAGCAACAGCTGGTTGGAGTTGGCTCGCCAGTACTGCAGCTTGCCCTGCACGCGCACCAGCGCCATCACCGCCGAGCCGTACTCGGTGGTGACCTGGATCTGGTAGTAGGGGAGGGCGTCGACCTGAGCCTGCGTCACTTCAAGCGAGGCAGGGCTGCGCAGACTGGCCCCTAGAGTATTGAGAGAGCCCTGCATCAATGGGTTGCAGGCACTCAGCGAAGCGGCCAATGCGGCCAGCGCGATCAGGCGAAGGGCTGTCATGACGCCGATCAGTTGTTGTTGGTGAGGTTGCGCTGGACGGTCGAACCGGTGCCCACGATACCGGCGGAGGGCACCAGTTGGCTGATCAGACGGTTCCAGCGGGTGACCCCGGCCGGGCCAACGTAGACGACGTCCTGAGGCTGCAGCTGGAACTGCTGGGCGAGGATGAAGGCGGTCGGCGAATTTGCGTCGAGCTGAAACACCGTGGCGCGTTCGGTTTCCAGGTTCTCCACGCCGCGAATGACGTAGACGGCCTTGCCATTGGCGGTGGTCTGGTTCAGGCCGCCGACACTGCCCAGCGCGTCGGCCAGGTTCATCTCGCGGGTCTTGAAGGTCAGCGCACGCGGTGCGTTGACTTCGCCCATCAGGTAAACCTTCTTGCGGTCGTTGTAGGGCAGGTAAATACGGTCGCCGTCCTTCAGGTACAGGTTGTACAGGTCGGCACCTTGCGCGGTGTTGAGGGCATCGAGATTCAGGTGGAATACCTGCTTGTCCCGCTGGAGCGTAAGGCCGGAAAGGTCCGCGTTGGCGGTGTCCAGTTCGGCGGCGCCGATCGCTTCCATGAGCGTCAGGGGCGTTGCAGTGATCGGCTGCTGCCCGGCCTTCACGAAGGCGCCATTGAGTACCACGCGCTGGCTGGCGTAGCGCATCACGGCGATGTCCACCTGCGGCTGCTCGACGTAGTCGGCCAGCGCTTCAGTGATGCTCCGGCGAACTTCCTCGATCGTCCGGCCACCGACCTTGATCTGGCCAATGTACGGATAGAAGAGTGTGCCGTCCGGGCGTACCAGGCGGCCGTTGGCATCGATCTGCTGTTGCTGGCCGGCCGGCGAGGTCAGTTCCGGGTGGTCCCATACGGTGATGTAGAGCAGATCGCCGGCACCGATTCGATAGCTTTCCGGCTGGTAGCCGAGCAACTCCGGTGGAACCAGATCGTCCTGCCGCGTAGCGGCTTCCACGGTGAGCAGCTTCGGCGTGATCTGCACCAGTTGGACACGGCTGGACTCGGCCGAGTCCTCCTGCATCAGCCGCCCGGTATCCAGGTTCTGGCCAGGGGAGAACATGCACCCCTGAAGCACGAGGGCAGACAGGACAGCTACAGACAATGGACGGATCATGGAGGGCTACACGGGAGAGGTGATGAGGATGACGCGGGGGACTTTCAGCGCCGGTATTCCTGGGTTTGGAGGCTGGTCAGGAGGCTGCGCAGGTTAGCAATGGGGCTTGGAGGCGGATGTAGGAAAAGGATGGTGAGGTGTGGCAGGGAATTCTTTAACTGCAGGCGCTTATGGCTAGTAGGCGTTCTGGTGCACGAAACCCTTGAACAGGGTCAGGAAGACAATCTTCAGGTCCCACCAGAGTGACCAGTTATTGATGTAGGCGAGGTCGAACTCGACCCGCTTCTGCATCTTCTCCAGGGTATCCGTCTCGCCACGCCAACCGTTTACCTGGGCCCATCCGGTGATGCCCGGCTTGACCTTGTGGCGCAGCATGTAGCTGCTGATCTGCCCGCGGTATTCCTCATTGTGGGCAATGGCGTGGGGGCGCGGGCCCACGATGGACATATCGCCCAGGAGCACGTTGATGAACTGTGGAAGTTCGTCCAATGACGTGCGGCGCAGGAAGGCTCCAACGGGAGTGATGCGGCTATCGTTGCGCGTCGCTTGAGTCACCGTTGCGCCGTTCTCCATCACCCGCATGCTGCGGAACTTCCACACTTCGATGGAGCGGCCATCGATGCCGTAACGTTTCTGCTTGAAAAACACAGGGCCGGGCGAAGTGAGCTTCACCGCCGCAGAGATCAGCAGCATGGGAATGGCGATCAGGCAGAGGATCAGTGTGGACAGCACGATGTCTTCCAGGCGTTTGACCAGGGCCCCGATGCCCGCCATCGGGCTATCGAAGATGCTGATGGTCGGGATGCCGTCAATGTTTTCCGCGCGCGCGTGCAGCAGGTTGAAGACGAAAACGTCCGGAACGACGTAGACCGACGCGGTGGTATCGCTGAGCTGATCGACCAGCCGGCGAATACGCTCTTCGCTGCGCATGGGCAGGGCAATGTAGATACGGTCGAGGGCCCCGGTGCGGGCCTGCTGTACCAGTTGCTCGAGGTTGCCGGAAACCCCCAGTTGTACTCGGTGGCCCGGAAGTCTCACTGGCTCGATTCTTTCGTCATCGTAGAAACCGAGAAGCTCCAGCCCCATCCAGGGCGCCCTGGCAATGTTTCCCGCCAGTCGAACGCCGAGAGAACCTGCACCCACCACAGCGACTTTCCGGGTATTGAATCCGCGGTATCGCAGGGCTTTCAGGGCCTTTCGAAGGAGTGTGCGGTAGGTTGTGAGGGCCAGCAGGGGGAGACCGCTCAATAGCGAGAATTGCAGTACATAGCCGGGCTTCGGATCGAGCAGCAGACTGTCTGCGCTGATGAGCACCAGGGCGCTCACCAGCCAGGTACCGGTCAGTTTTTGAAGCTCGTCCCGAATTCGTTCACCCCGCCAGGAACCATAGAGACCGACAGTATCGGCGAGCAGGGAATACGCCAGCAGCGTGAAGGCAGCAACCGCCAGCATGTCCCTGTTCTGTTCTATCCCCTGGAAGATGTAGAGGCAGACTATGGTGATCAGGATGATCAACAGGTCGAGCAGTCTTTGAAGTACGGAAATGCCGGCCCGATGGGCGCGCAAGATTCCGCGATCTCTTCTGTTCATCGAGTGAGTCTCTAAGACAATTGGTTCAGGCGGTGAGGCGCAGGGTGCGGGCATAGAATGCCGAGAGCTCACGGGCGAATCTGTCGGGCGCGAAGCGCTGGCGAACAAAGTCGCGCAGTTCTTCGGGGGATCGAGTCACCTCGGTCGAGAGGGCGCTCTTGATATGCCTGATCAATGTTTCTTCGCTGGAAAGATCCGCTACCAGCCCCACGGGGGCAACGATTTCCGGTAACGAGCCTGTCTGATTGACCAGCACCGGGGTGCCCTTGGCGAGGGACTCGATGGCGACCAGTCCGAAGCCTTCCCAGCGGGACGGCATGATCGTCAGCGTCGCTCGCTCATAGAGCTCGGACAGGCCGTTCTTGTCCTGCCATCCCAGGAAACGAATATTGTCGGTGGCGACGTATTCGCGACCCTCTAATACCGCGGAGCCCGCGACCAGGAGCTGGACATCTTTGAGGGACGGGCTGGTGAACGCGCGGTAGAGGAGGTCGAATCCCTTCTGACGGTCCAGTCGGCCGACGAACAGGACCGTACTGTCCAGCTTGCGACCTTTCCAAGGTAATCCGGACAAGAAATGCGGGTCGACCGGGTTGTAGATGATCGCCTGATTGGGATTGGGGATGAACGCCGCTCGCTGCTGCTCGGTCCTGGAAATATGAATGATGCCGTCGGAGAGCATTCCGGTGAGGAGATCCAGTGACCTGCTGGCCAGGTTCTCCATGCGCGAGGTTTCGCGCAGGAATGACCAGCCATGGGCGCAATAGATCGCCGGAGGATTCTTCAGCAGCAGCAGCCGGCGCAAAACGAAGATGTAGCCGGCCAATGAGCTGTGTAGGTGAATCAGATCATAGCGATCCTGCTTCAGTGCCTTGTGCAGTGCCTGGAAAAGATGAGTTGCGCGACTGATACGACTGTCTCCCTTGAACAGCAGGAGCTTTGAGCTATCGATGGCGATGCATTCGTGCTGGCTGCCCGGGATCAGATACCGATTTTCGTGGGGCGATGTCTTGTCCAGTGTCTCAAGGTAAGTAGCTACACCGCCTTGGATGGTCTCTGCGACGTGGAGGATTTTAAGGGGTCGGAGGGAAATTTCGTTCATGGTGGCGTGACAGGGAAAGTTTCAGGAATGCGAGAAATCCGTAGCAGGCGAAACTCGGCACGAAGAGCAGTGCCGAGTCGCTCAGGGAGGCGAATAGATAGATAAGTACTCCCGCATTCACCGCGCGCAGATCGGGGAGGAGGCGGAGACTGAACGGGCTCGGATTGCCGATCAGTAATGGCGAGATGAAGAAAAGAGCAAAGCCGGCCAGGCCTATCAGGCCGAAGTCGTGATAGATCGACAGGTAGGGAATTTCAGTGATGGCGGATATCGGCTCTTGAGGCATGAGCCGGAATTCATCGAGCATCCAGAAGAACTGATCCCGATTGCCCAGAGAGCTGTCCATCAGGAAACGATCGCCGCCGAGGTAGTTAGCGGAGAGGAATATGGCCGCTGCAGAGCAGACGACGAGGCTTGCGCACAGGGCAGTCAACCGACGAAGCGTGAGCCCCTGCCCGTAGGTCATCAGCAATGCAAGGACAGTGAGCAACCACACCGTGCGCGAGAGAGTGAGGATCATGCTGGCAAGCAGGATCACCTTGAAAAACGAACGGTGTTCCAGGCGGAAGTACAGTGGGGTAAGCATGGCCATACAGAGGCCATAGATGTTTCCGTTGTTGTAGGTGGATACTAGTTTGAACAGCTCCCCGCGCTGGTTATTGCGCTGCCAGACAGAAAGCACATCATCGCCGCCGCCTGTCGTCAGGTAGGGGATATTGAGATAGTCGCCCGTCAGTACCGCATTCAGAAAAGAGATAATTCCAAACACCGCTACTGCCCGGATGCAGAGCGTCAGTGTTCGATAAATAGTTGCCTGGGTGCGTTCGTTGTACAGCAGGGATAGCAGGTAGAAGAACGCCGGTATCAGGATGAACACAAACAGATGTCCACCCAGATAACCGACGTTCTCGTGACCGATGAATAGCGCTGTTGCACCCCAGACTGCCCAGAAGGGCGCAATTGCCAAGGTGCAGCGTAACAGCGGTCCGATTTGTCGTACTGGTGTGTTCAGCCGAAGCATCAGCAGGATCGGGGTGATCACCGGGACGATCAGGTAAAGGCTGTAGATCGGGGTGCTTCCTGCATAGAAGCCGCTCTTGGGAAGTGCCACCAGGAAGACGACGACGATGCAGTAGAGCATCCGAGACAGTTGTGTGGACATGGTCGGGGGTCAGCTTGCCTGAAGCTTCTTCCAGCCTTGCAGGAATGCTCCGCCGGTGAGGGCCGCTCCGGTCAGTGCCTGAAATGCGAGATAGCCCGCTTCTTGCTGGAACAGGATAGCGAGGATCAGCAGGAGCATGCCGATGCCCGAGAGGTTGTAGATGGACAGCAACCACATGGCCACTCTGCCCGAACCGGTGTCCCCCGATCCGTCTCGGCGGGCTCCCGCCAGTACGTTGACCTTGTTCAGAATCAATCGGGAGAAGAGCGAAAAGATGCTGGCCAGTGCGCCGAGCACCAGGCTTTCCATGTTGCCCGTGCCGTAGCCGATTGCCAGGTAGAGACCCGCGGTGATGGTATAGCCGCCCATGGCGTCGAGGAATTCTCCCCGGTTGGAACCGGTACGCGTAAAGCGGGCAATGTTGCCATCTACGCAATCGAGTATTAGCCACATCATCACGAGTCCACCGACCAACCAGGCCGATGACGCCATCGCCGCTGCGACGATGGAGAGCAAGGCAAACAGGATGGAGGCGGCAGACGCCGTATTGGCGCTCATGCCCAGTGCGATGAAGAGTGCGGTGACGGGATAGGACAGCGGCCTGGCACAGAAGTAGGCCGCCGGATTCCCCCAGCGGTCGTAGTGGCTCTTGTCCCGTGGCATGGACTGCTTGATTTCAGTAATGGTCGGCATGGCTATTGGTAGCGATTGGTCGTGGAAGGGATTTCCGGCAACTCAGGAGTGCGCGGATACGCAGCACAAGCACCAGAAGTTCGGTCGCCAGGATTGTCAGGGCGACGTTGCGGGCGTTGATCTGGTCGAAAACATAGAGGCATGCGAGCACCAGGATGTTGGCAATCGAGGCGTGCACGACCGTGCGGTTGGCATGGTCCAGACGATCCAGCGCGGCAAAGGCGGGATATCCGAACGCGGCGGCAAGATAGCTCGTGACCATGGCAGCGAGCATGATGGTGAAAGTGCCCCGGGCTGCGATGAAGACCTCGCCCAGTGCTGTTTGCAGGATATCTCCGGAAAAGACTGCAAGCAGACCAGCCAGCATGGCGAGTGCCGAGGCGGAACCCAGGGTCACGAGCAGGAATACCCGCCAGTTGCGATGCTTGGCCATGAACGGATAGAGCACTTGATTCACCGGCAGGGCAGAGCCGATCCGATAGACCTGCTGGCAGGCATAGAACTGTGCTGCCTGTATCTGCCCCGAGAGGCCAACGACGGTCGTGGCTGCCGATGTGTAGGTCGCGACGGCGATTCGCGAGGTGAAGAAAGGCAGCGCCGTGCGAAATTCCTGCACGACCTCGTGCATCCGTGGCCTGAGCACGCGAAAGCCGCAACGATATATCTGGTGGATCGAAAGTCCGGCCGCCGCCAACTGGGCGAGGCCCCACCCCAGAATCACCAGCCATGCGTCGCGATCATCGTGAACGAACAACAGCACGATCAGTAGGTAGAGCGCCTTGGTCGAGAGGTTGTAGAAGGTGATGACCTTCATGCGCTCCAGGCCTATGAACAGCCAGTTGGCCTGATACGCCTGGCCTACGATGGCGAGAATGCCCAGGGCGAAGAGCGACGTATCCGGGCGGTATGCCGGAAGCAACATCGGAACCAGCATGCCAATCGACGAGGCTGCGACAACGAGTGGCAATTTTCCCAGGAATACCGATCCCAGCAGTCGGCCGATCAACTGTGGCTCTTCACGATGGCAAGCGATCCTGTAGGTGCTCGAGAGCCCGTAGCCGAAGTCGGTGATGATCAGCGACAACTGACTGAAGGAGAGCACCATGGCCACCGACCCGAAACTGGCGATGCCCAGCCGTTGGGTAAGTACCGGCAACAGTAGCAACGGCAGGAAGTTGGCCAACTGCGTCAGGCTGGCAGCCAGCGTGTTTGTCGCCAGCGGATGGGTGACGAGCCGGGTGATCAATTTCATGGAAATCAGCGGAGGCGCTCGATGATCGATGAGATGGTGTCGAGCGAAGCCTTCAGGTCCGAGAGATGAGACTTGTCGAAATATCCCAGGCTTTGTTTGATCTGCGTGCTGGAGATGCCTTCGGTGCGAGGCAGGTAGACGACCTCGCAGAGCGAGTTCAGGTGGTCGAACTTCCCTTCCCAATCGTGTCCCATGCCGAGAATCGCCACGTCGTAGGTCACGATGTCTTGCGCTTTCTGCCCCCAGTCGGTTTCTGGAATCGCCAGGTCGACGAACTTGATCGACTGCACGATCTCTATTCGATCGGCGAACGGAATGATGGTCTTCTTGCCCTTGCCGGCATTGAACTCGTCGGTGGAAACGCCAACGATCAATCGATCGCCCAAGGCTTTCAGGCGGGTCAGCAATTTCAGATGGCCGTGGTGGAAAAGATCGAAGGTGCCATAGGTGAGAACGGTCGTTTTCATAGAGCGCAGAGTTCGTGACGCGTGCTTCAGCACCAAGGCTTCGGCACGCTACCGCCCCAGGATTTTTGGTTGATTTCCTGAGAACGCGGGTGCGGGTTGTTGTTATCGGTCGCAGGGACCGGGTTGCGGTGTTGTGTCGCGGGCTGCTTCTAACTCTGGTGTGCGAGCCGCTGGACGTGGACGACTGGCACGCTGACGCGTGACTCTCTTTGCAGCAGATTGAGCAGCAGGATCACTCGCTCGGTGCCATCCTTGGCTTCGAATATCGCTTCTACCCCGAAGGATCCCGAAGTGCTGATTCGAACTCGGTCCCCCGACTGAAACAGGCGAGTCACGGCGGCGGTATGTGATCGCACTCCTTCTATTACCGTGGAGGGGACGGGCAACGGTTGGCTGTCAAAGCGAACTATCTGGCTGACACCCCGAGTGGAGCGAATCGGCATCCAGTTGTCCTGCAGCGTGTCGAGCTCGATGAAGAGGTAGCCTGGAAACAGCGGTTCCGACCTTAGCTGCAGGGTTCCCTGGCTGATTCGCTCGACCTGGCGCATTGGCAACAGGCACTCGTAGTGCTGTTGCCGCAGATTGGCCAGTGCCCGCAGGTCTTGCCTGGGCTTGCATTGCACGAGGTACCAGCGCTTTTCTTCGACTGCTTGCATGGATTCGCTCCGGAATGGCCAACTGGTGTCAGCTGTTTCCCGACAGGTATTCATACTGGTAATTGGCATACGCCCCGTTGCCGTAGTAGTCCGAGGCGCGTCGCTCGACGCCATTGAAAATGGCGCCTTTGAGTTCGATTCCGTTCTGCTCGAAGCGCCGTATGGTCAGTTCGATTTCCCGTGGGGCGTTCTTGCCGAAGCGAGTGACTATCAGGCTGGTACCAGCCTGCCGGCCGACGATGGCGGCATCGGTGACGGCGAGCAGGGGAGGGGTGTCCAGGATTACCAGGTCGAATTCGGCACTGGCCCGCTCCAGCAAGTCGGTGAAGTTGGGATGCATCAGCAGTTCAGAAGGGTTCGGCGGAATCTGGCCGCGAGAGATAAAGCTGAGGTTTTCCACCTTCGTACGCTTAAGTGTCTGCTCGAAGGTGCAACGCTGGATGAGCAGGTCGGAAAGGCCGTGCTTGTCATCGGTGCCGAAGACCTTGTGCAGGTAGCCTTTGCGCATGTCGACGTCGATCAGCAGTACGCGTTGGCCTGCCTGGGCAATCACGGCGGCCAGGTTGGAACTCACGAAGGATTTGCCTACCGCGGGACTGGGGCCGGAGATCATCAGGCGGTTGTCGCCGGACTCCAGCATGGCGAAGTGCAGGCTGGTTCGCAGACTGCGTAGCGACTCGACAGCCAGATCAGTGGGATGGCCAGTCGCGAGGAGAGGCGCCGGGACGACAGACTTCGAGCCCTTCTTATTGCCTTTGTTGCGCTGGTCTTCTTCCGACTTCTGCAGTTCGCTGTACGGGATTGAGGCATAGACGGGGAGCCCGAGCTGTTCTATTGCCCCGGGATTTTCGATTCCGCGATTCAGTGCCTTGCGCAGCAAGACCAATGCGATGGCGAGGAACAGGCCGAGCAGGGTGGCAATGGCAACGATCAGTGGTTTCTTGGGCTTCACCGGTTTGGTGATGTCGACAGCGGCCGGATCGATGATGCGTACGTTGCCGACGGCGCCGGCCCGCATGACATCGAGCTCCTGGGCCTTGTTCAGCATTTGCGTATAGATGGCGGTGCTGACCTGCACATCGCGAGTCAGGCGCAGCAGGTCCTGCTGAGTTTCCGGCAGGGCCTCCACGCGCTTGGCCAGGCCGGATTGCTTGCTGGTCAGTTCGCCAATCTGCCGCATCAGCGCCTGGTAGGCCGGGTGCTGGTGGGTGAATTTCTGGTCCATCTCCGCCTGCTGGAGCTTCAGCTGCGAGATGCTGGTATCCAGCGCGACGATCTGGTCGAGCAAAGCCTTGGTTTCCAGGCTGATGTCGGCCGATTTGGCCTGCGACTGGTAGCTACTCAGGGCGTTCTCGGACTGTTCCAGATCGTGCCGCACTTCCGGCAGTTGCCCACGCAGGAAGTCGAGGCTGGAAGCGGCCTCGGCGGAGGCGCGTTCGACGTTCTGCAGCACGTACTGTTGGCTGATGGAATTGAGGACGGCGAGCGCCTGGTCGGAATCGTCGTCATCCAGCGACAACGTCAGGATGCCGGACTCTTTGCCAGTTTCGCTGACATTGAGCGCATCCTGATAACCAAGGATCGCGCTCAGTCGACGTTCACGCACAACAGTGAATCGGGTGCCTGGGTTGGCATTCAGTGTCTCGACTTGGATCTTTACGCCGTTCTGCTCGGTGGGCTGGCCCACCTGGCCTTCTACCAGAGCATTGTCGTCGTCATCGAACAGGGTGAATCGGCCCTTTTCGCCGGCGGTGAGCTTCAATTTTTTTTCCAGCAGTGCGTTGGGCACTTCGAGCTGAAAGATCTTCAAGGTCTCCCCGCCCCAGGCGAAACGGCTCATGCCCAGCAGGGGCGTGGCCACGTCTCCCTCGTGATCCGGGGTGAAACGGCGATGCAGGAAGTTGCCGATCACCGGGAGCAGCGAAGGCTGGATATCGATATCCAGCTTGAGCGCATCCACGGCTTTACCGATCACCGTACGCGAGGTCAGCAGCTGGATCTCGGTGACTGCCTGTGATTGCGCGCCCAGCAGGTCACTCATGTCCGACAGGCCGGGGATGCCGGGCTTCTTCTGCTCTACCTGGATGGTCGCGGTAGCGCGGTAGATCGGTGCGCTGAGCACGGCAAAGGCAGCGCCTACGACCATGAAGCCGGCAGTGATACCTGCGATCAGCCACTTGTGATCGAGCAGGGTGCCGAACAGGGCGAGCAGGTCGATTTCATCGTCATCGCTGACGGCCGGCGGAAGGGCGGGCGCTTGGGGGTATTGCATGAGAGGCTTCTTGAAGTAGTCAGCGTTGAGGTTGAAGGCGTCGGGACCAGGCATCAGCGCCCTCCTCGATGAGGGCGTAGGCATGCTCGAAGGCCGCTGTTCCTTGGCGATAGGGGTCGGGGATCTCGCGGTCGTTCTGCCATTTGCCGAGCAGGAAGGTCTTGCCGCGCGATACCGGCGACAGCTGGATCACGTCCCGCAGGTGACGGTTCTCCATGACCAGTACCAGGTCGGATGCCTGCAGGATCTGTCGCGTCAATTGCCGGGCTTGATGCTCGTGCGGCTGTTGGCCGTGACGCTGCAGGGTGGCAAGTGCGTGGCGCTCGAGTGGGCGCCCGACCAGAGCGGTGAGCCCCGCGGAGCTCACCCGGATGCCGGTGTCGGCCAGGCCCAGCCTGAGCAAATGCTCTCCTGTCGGACTGCGGCAGATGTTGCCTGCGCAGATAACCAGTACGTTCTTGAACACGCGGACCACCGCTGCTTGGTTTGATCGCTACTTATGGGCCGCGAAAATTAAGCTGCGAGCCTGGGCGATTCAATGCGTGCTCACCCCCGTTTCAGGGGTTTAGGAATTCTCTGAGGAGGGATAAAGGGAATCCCTTCAAATACCGGGCCGGGGCGGACAATTCTGGTGGCCTTAGGCCGTGTCAGATCGGCTGATCGATTGGTCAGCCTCAACCGTTGGAAGGCGTCGCGACGGAGGGTGAAATAACGGCGAGGAGGGGGTGCGTCAACGAGAGGCAGGCTATGGCGGTCACTGGCCCACCCGTCAGGGCAGGCTTCGGTGTCAGCCCGCGGCGAACTGATTGACGGAGTGTTGCGGGGTGAAGCGGGAGTAGAGGTGTTCCAGCGAAGACTGCAACTGCTCGCCGGAGTGCAGGCGCTGAATGTTCTGGCTATTGCGCGCCAGTTCAGCCAGAGCGCTCGGGTCGCCTTTGGCGAAGGCGATGACCTGCCGTTGTGCTTCTGTCAGGTCCTGAACGGTGGACAGACCTTCGGCGACGAAGGGGCCGATGCGCCGGAGTGCGATAGGGAGATCGAGCTTCGCCGCTTCGAGCACCGAGATGGGGAAGCCATCCCAGGCAGCGGTGTGGAAGTACAGGTCGAGCCCTTTCATGTGGGCGATGACCTCGCCGCGTGTGCGCCACCCGGTCACTTCGATGCCGGCCTGGACCATCTCTGCCATGACCTGGGCGTCGCCGCCGCCGATCCACTTGAAGTGCGCAACGTCCGCGCAGCTTTCCGCCAGCGCACGGAAGTACTCGTGGCCCTTCTGCCGGCTGATGCGCCCGACCATGCCGACCACGGGTTTGCTGGTGAGGCTGCGCACTGCCGGCACTTCCGGCAGGTCGTCGCAGACATTCACCAGTCCCAGGGTATGCGTCGGTTCGATCAGTTCCCCGGCGATACGCTGCTCGTCCAGGCCGCAGCCGGCAATCACCGCCGTCCGCTTCGCCAGCAGCGATTCGATGGTGCGGTAGGCCTTGAGCATCAACGGATGGTCGCCACGCAGGAAGGCGAAGCCGTGGGGGGTGTAGACGATCTTCTGCGTGGGGATGAAGGGCAGGGCGCGAATCAGCGCACCGGCATAGGTGCTGTGCAGATGGATGACATCCGGCTGCACACGTTCGATGTACGGCTTCACCCGGGCGAGGCTGGAAAGTCGGCGGG
Organism: Pseudomonas sp. LABIM340; assembly: GCF_040017195.2. Taxonomy (NCBI): domain Bacteria; kingdom Pseudomonadati; phylum Pseudomonadota; class Gammaproteobacteria; order Pseudomonadales; family Pseudomonadaceae; genus Pseudomonas; species Pseudomonas sp. LABIM340. The sequence goes on from NZ_CM200227.1 coordinate 1,769,451, forward strand.
GCACCAGTTCCATGTGCTTGAACAGGCCCTGGCTTTCCTCTCCCGTGGTATCGCCCTTGCGCACCGAGGCCAGCAGGTAGTGCTCATGCTGCTGCGAGTTGAGGATGTAGGAATTGATGGCCGAGGTGACGCCGCCGCCGAAGGACTCGGTGATGTGCAGGATCTTCATAAAGCGATGTAGGCCCCTGGAAAATTACTTGTCGTAACTGGGAGACCAAACAGCTGAATATGGTCTTGCTGGGCTAGAGCGTAGCCTTTTTCATCATAGCCTTGTAAGGTTTTCTGACGCTTTCTTCGGAAGAAAAGTATTCCGCCAAATTACCGGCGAACCCGCAGGCGGTCGCCCCAGGGGGCTACCGCGGATTCGATCAGCGCGTAGGCACGCTCGAAGGCTTCCGGGCCTTTGCGGTAAGGGTCCGGAATTTCCTGGTCGGTCTGCCATTTACCCAGCAGGAAGGTCTTGCCGCGGGCCTCGGGGGCCAGGCGGATAACGCTCTGGATCTGCGATTGCTCCATCACCAGGACGAGGTTGGCCTCGTGAACCAGTTCGGCGGTGAGCTGGCGGGCGCGATGTGGTTGGGGATGGTGGCCGTGGCGGCGAAGGATGGCGAGGGCGGTGTTGTCGATGGAGTGGCCGACCAGCGCGCTGAGCCCGGCGGAGGCCACGGCGATGTCGCTGCCCTGCAGGGATTCGCGCAGCAGATGCTCGGCGATGGGGCTGCGGCAGATGTTGCCGATGCAGACGATCAGAATCCTGTTGAACACGAAGGAGCGTCCCTGACCGCGACCGAGGGTAGATCGTCAGAAATCTATCGGTCGCGGTGCAGGGGCGTCAAGCCGCCGGCAGGAGGGCGGATCAGCCCTGGCTGGCAGCCGGTGGCTCGGTGGGAGCGCTTTCTTCCTGGGGCGGCCGCTCCAGGGCGACCTGGCGGATGGACAGCCGGATCTCAGCCGGCAGCACGCGCTTGGCGGCACCTTCGGCCAGTTCGCCGAGCAGCTCGTGGTAGCTCAGCTTGCCGTTTTCGTCCTTGCGCAGCACGCCTTCGTCCAGCAGGGTCTGGATGAAGTGGCGGAACAGGCTCTTGTCGAAGAATTCCGGGGCGTTGAGGCCGTGGAGGACGGACAGGCGCTGGGCCATCACGGTGCAGAGGTTTTCCAGTTCCTCGGCGGTGAGCTGCTTCTGCCCGGCGTTGAGCACCAGCGAAATGGACATGTAGAAGCGCTGCAGGGTCTGTGCGATGGCGCGGGCCAGCAGGGTCAGCAGCACGTACTGGCGCGAGCTGGGCGGCGGGCGGATGAAGGTGTCGTTCTCCTGCTTGAGCAGTTCGCTGGCGACCATGGCCTGCAGCCACTGATCGACCACTGCGTCCAGCTCATCCAGGCTCCAGCGGATGAACAGTTCCGCCTGCAGGTACGGGTACAGCGCGCGGGTGTAGCGCAGCAGTTGCTCGCGGCTGATCCGCCCGCTGTTCTGGAAGAAGCTGGCGATCAGCGCCGGCAGGGCGAAGATGTGCAGCACGTTGTTGCGGTAGTAGGTCATCAGCACCGCATTCTGCTCGTCGAGGTAGCAGATGCGGCCGAGGGCGTCCTTCTGCTCGCTGAGCAGGTTCATGCTCTTCACGTACTCGATCAGCTGGTGGCCGTCGCCCTCGGGCAACGTGGCGCTGGGCGAGTAGGGCACCTTGCGCAGCAGGTCGAGGTAAAGGTCGATCACCCGCGCCAGGGCGGTTTCGTCCAGCGCCAGGCGGGTGGTGGAGAGCAGCGCCAGGGCCACCAGGTTCACCGGGTTGATCGCCGCGGCATCGTTGAGGTGACGGGCCACATCGCGAGCCAGATGGTTGGTGGTTTCCGAAAGCCAGGCCGGGCGGAACTCCGGGCCCAGTTCCTGCTGACGCCAGTCCGGTTGCTGCTGGTCGAGGAAGTTGTCGAGGTGGATCGGCTCGCCGAAGTTCACCCATACCTGGCCGAAGCGCTGCTTCAGCGCGCCGATGACCTTGAAGATGTCGAAGATCGATTCCTTCTTCTTCGCTGCGCCGCGCAGCTCGCCCAGGTAGGTACGGCCTTCGAGTACGCGCTCGTAGCCGATGTACACAGGGACGAAGACGATGGGGCGGCGCGAGTCGCGCAGGAAGCTGCGCAGGGTGATCGCCAGCATCCCGGTGCGCGGGTGCAGCATGCGCCCGGTGCGGGAGCGGCCGCCTTCCACGAAGTACTCGGTGGAGAAACCACGGCTGAACAAGGTGTGCAGGTATTCGTTGAACACCGCGGTGTACAGCTGGTTGCCCTTGAAGCTGCGGCGCATGAAGAAGGCGCCGCCGCGGCGCAGGATGGAGCCCACCACCGGCATGTTGAGGTTGATGCCGGCGGCGATGTGCGGCGGGGTCAGGCCGTTGCGGAACAGCAGGTAGGACAGCAGCAGGTAGTCGATGTGGCTGCGGTGGCAGGGCACGTAGACGATCTCGTGGCCCTGGGCGACTTCCTGCACGCGCTCGATGTGGTTGACCTTCACGCCCTCGTAGAGCTTGTTCCAGAACCAGGTCAGGGTCACTTCGAGGAAGCGGATCACCGGGTAGGAAACGTCGGCGGCGATCTCGTTGGCGTAGCGCAGGGCAGCGGCCTCGGCCTTGTCCTGGGAGATCTTCTGGGTCTCGCATTCTTCCTGGATCGCCTGGCGCACCAGCGGCGCGCGCAACAGGCCCTTGACCAGGGTGCGGCGGTGGGAGAGGTCCGGGCCGATTACCGCGGTTTTCTGGTTGCGGAAGTGCACGCGCAGGATGCGCTGGACCATGCGCAGGGTGCGCTCGTGGCCCTTGTCCTGTTCCACCAGCTCGCGCAGGTGGATGGGGGCGGAGAACTGCACACGGGTCTTGCGGCCGAGGATGAGGATGCGTGCCAGTTTGCGCAGGCGGCCGGTGACGGCCCAGTTGTCGGCGAACAGCAGCTTCCAGGCGCTCTTCTCGCTGTCCGGGGATTGGCCCCAGAACACGCTGACCGGGACGATCTGCGCATCGTCGATGCCGTTCTGGCCGATGGCACCGAGCATGCGCACCAGCGCTGGCGGCGCGCCGCGCTTGTCCTGGCGGCCGAGCCAGTCGGGCTCCGGCGTCAGGTAGAAGAAGGCCGCCGGCTCGATGGATTCACCCACTGCCACCGGCATCACCGGGCGCGGCAGGCCGGCCTTGCGGCACTCGGTATCGACCACGGCAAGGTCGGTCACCGAGGGCTGCTGCAGGACGTAGAGGACCGGTTTGCTGCGGTCGATCTTCAGGCTGAAGGCCGACTGGTTGATGGTTTCCGAGCGCACCCAGAGATAAAGCAGGCGGCGCAGGGCACCAAAACCGAAGCGGCGGAACGGGTAACGAGGCATACAGGCCCTATGGCTGGCGTAGGTAAAACGAGCGATTGCTCAGGCCGCCTAGTTTGCCGGATTAGGCCCCCGCCAGCAAAGTCGCGAGCGCTTGGTCGGCGCGGGCGGACACCCCGTGGACTGCGGCTATCCTGCCATTTAGGGGATGACATTCGAAGGAGGTTCCGTGATGCGTACGTTCACCTGGGGATGCCTGCTCGCCTTGTCGGTTGTGCTGCCCGCCGCGGCCCAGACCGTCGTTCCGCTCAAGGGCCAGAGCAGCCAGCAGATGCAGCAGGACATGACTGAGTGCAACAGCGTTGCCGCCAATGCGGCCAACAGCGCCACCACCAGCTCCGACCCGAAAGCCGGCGGACGGGTCCGCGGCGCGGCCAAGGGCGCTGCGGCAGGTGCGGTCGCTGCCGAAGTTCGCGGACAGCAACATGAAGAGTTGTATGACCGGGCGAGTGACGACGCCAAGCAGCAGTACCGGCAGAACCGCGCGGGCGAGGTAGCGGCGGCGGGAGCCGCGGTGGGCGCTTCGCGCCAGCGCCAGGATCGTCGGCAGGACCGCCGTGCGCAGGGCGAGGCGCAGAGCTCGGCCAGTGCCAGTGCTTACAGCGGTTGCCTGCAGGGACGGGGTTATCAGGTCAGCCCCTGAGTGTGCGAGTCCTTTGATGGTGCACGACTGACCGCGCATGAGGTGCGGTCAGTGCGTGTTTCATGGTCGTTATTCATCGGGCGCAAATGGATTGGCGGACTGCCAATTCAGCAGATAAATGATTGGGCATATTGCCGCGGCAGAAACTGCAGGGCCCATTCCGACTGCGTCTGAAAGACATTTCCGGAGACCGTGGAAAACGGATGAACGGGAACGAAACTACCCGCCGTAAATGCGCGAAAGTGCGAAAGGGTCCACGTTCGAAACACTTTCGTTACGCAGGGTAACGAGCACCAAAATGGCTCTGCAGGCCCCGAAAAATGGCACTTTGGCCTGATTGGTCATAGGGGCGGGGAGTTGATGAAAAAGTGCTTTTCAGCTGTAACTTTTGATTTATATACTCGGGAGCGCTGTCGCCCTTGGGCGTTATTCGAATTACCTTCCTACGTGCCTTTCGGCGCGGGTTGGATGATAAGGAAAGCGTTCAGCCGGCGACTGCCGAAGTCCTCATTCCCGGGGGCCATCCAAAAATAATAGGCAAGTTGGAGAGTGTGGTAATGGCTGATCGTGAGGTCGGAACCGTCAAGTGGTTCAATGACGCCAAAGGTTATGGATTCATTCAACGCGATAGCGGTCCGGACGTTTTCGTTCACTACCGTGCCATTCGTGGCGACGGTCACCGCTCCCTGGTCGAAGGCCAGAAAGTGGAGTTCTCGGTGATCCAGGGTCAGAAAGGCCTCCAGGCAGAAGACGTGTCTAAGGTCTGAGCCCCCGAAATCAAAGGCCCGTCCAATGGACGGGCCTTTGATTTTCACACTCTGCCGGCGGCGGTTTCAGCCCGTGCGCCAGGTAATCTCTTCGACGCCCGCGGCGGTCACTTTCAGCCAGCGGTCGGCGTCTTCCTCGCCCTGATCCTCGCTCCAGCTGCCCGGTGCGCAGCGCACTTCCACTTCCAGAGCGGCGCAGGCATCGCGAGCGCAGGCAACATCGTCGTCCCACGGGGTCTTGTCGCTGTCGAGGAACAGGCTGTTCCACTTGCCCACGGCCTTGGGCAGCCAGGTGGCGGGAATGCTGCCGGCGGTGCACTTGAAGGTCTCGCCCTGGGCGCGCCATTCGGAGCAGGGGCCAAGGGCCTTTTCCAGCCAGGTGCCGACGGCGGCCTGGTCGGCATCCTTGATGTAGATCTCGATATCCGGTTGGCGCATGGCGTCCTCGTCAGGGTTCTTGGCGTTCCAGCCAATCGTAGCGTACCGCGACCGTCACCTCGAAGGGCTCGGCGAGGATGCGCTCGCGCCGCTCGGGGTTCACCCGCCAGCCATGGGGCGTCATCGCCAGCAGGTGCTCGCGGGCTTCGCGGGTGTGCAGCGGCAGCTTGAAGCTCAACTGTTCTGTGTGCGCCAGTTTCAGCTCTTCGGGCAGGTCGGCGAGGTGCTTGTCCTCGACGTACTCGCGAACTTCGTCGTACAGACGCTCGCGCAGTTCCAGCAGGTGGTCGCGCGCCGGGCCCAGGCGCAGCACGCCGCCGCCGGGAGTGAGCAGGCGAGCCGCTTCCTTCCAGTCGATCGGGCTGAACACGCTGGCCAGCAGCTGGCAGGAAGCATCGGCCAGCGGCACGCGGGCCATGCTGGCGACCATCCAGGTCAGCTGCGGAGCGCGCTTGCAGGCGCGTTTGACGGCCTCGCGGGAGATATCCAGCGCATAGCCGTCGGCGTCGGGCAGGGCCTCACCGAGTTGTGCGGTGTAATAGCCCTCGCCACAGCCGATATCCAGCCAGCGCCCTGGAGCGCGCTCGGCGGCCAGTTCGGCCAGGCGCTTGGCCAGCGGAGCGTAGTGGCCGGCGCCGAGGAAGTGCCGGCGCGCCTCGACCATGGCGGCGTTGTCACCCGGGTCGAGGCTCTTCTTGTGCTGCACCGGCAGCAGGTTCAGGTAACCCTGGCGGGCGCGGTCGAAGCGATGGCCAGCGGAGCAGGCGACACCGTTGTCGACCTCGGTCAGCGCCTCGCGGCACAACGGGCAGATCAGCATCCTTTCTTCCCTTGCGGCGGCACCAGCGGCTGCGGCAGGTCGTTGCGCAGCACGGTGGGGAGGGAGCGACGGCGCTGGGCGATCTGGTACACGCGCAGGGAGTAGCGGCGCTCGGCGGCTGGCGCGGGCGGTGGGGTATCGGGCTGTACGGCGCCCAGGCAGAAGCCTTTGTTCGGTCCACTCATGCCAGCAGTCGCACCAGGGTCTGGTAATAGATTTCGGTCAGCACTTCGAGGTCGCTGGCCAGCACGCGTTCGTCCACCTGGTGGATGGTGGCGTTCACCGGCCCTAGCTCGACCACTTGGGTGCCCATGGTGGCGATGAAGCGGCCATCGGAGGTGCCGCCGGAGGTCGACGGCGTGGTCTCGCGGCCGGTTACCGCGCGGATCGCCGCCGCCACGCCATCGAGCAGCTCACCCGGTTGGGTGAGGAACGGCAGGCCGGACAGCGCCCAGTCGATGTGCCAGTCCAGGCCGTGCTTGTCGAGGATCGCCGCGACGCGCTGCTGCAGGCCTTCGACGGTGGATTCGGTGGAGAAGCGGAAGTTGAAGATCACCTTCAGCTCGCCGGGGATCACGTTGGTCGCGCCGGTGCCGCCATTGATGTTGGAGATCTGGAAGCTGGTCGGCGGGAAGTAGTCGTTTCCGTTGTCCCAGTGCTCGGCGGCCAGCTCGGCGAGGGCCGGGGCGGCGAGGTGGATCGGGTTCTTCGCCAGGTGCGGGTAGGCCACGTGGCCCTGCTTGCCGCGTACGCTGAGGGTTGCGCCGAGGGAGCCGCGGCGACCGTTCTTGACGATGTCACCGACCAGGGTGGTGCTCGACGGCTCGCCGACGATGCACCAGTCCAGCCGCTCGTTGCGCGCCTTGAGTCGCTCGACCACGGCCTTGGTGCCGTGATGGGCCGGGCCTTCCTCGTCGCTGGTGATCAGGTAGGCGATGCTGCCGCGGTGGTCCGGGTGGTCGGCGACGAAGCGCTCGGTGGCGATGATCATCGACGCCAGGCTGCCTTTCATGTCGGCCGCGCCACGGCCGCAGAGCATGCCGTCGGCGTCGATCAGGGCGTCGAACGGCTGGTGCTGCCAGGCCTGCTCGGGGCCGGTGGGGACCACGTCGGTGTGGCCGGCGAAGCACAGCACCGGGCCATTGGCGCCGTCGCGGCCCTGACGCAGGGCCCAGAAGTTATCCACCTCTTCGATGCGCATGGGCTCCAGGGCGAAGCCGCAGGCGTCCAGGCGCTGCATCATCATCTGCTGGCAGTCGGCATCGACCGGTGTGACGGAGGGACGGCGAATCAGCTCGCAGGCGAGGGCCAGTGTCGGCGAGAGGGACATTGAGGGCATCCTGGGGGTGGAACGGAAAAAGGCGCCCATCTTAAAGCAAAAACGCCGGCGCATGGCCGGCGTTCTTGGTTACGGATGGGCGGTCAGGCCGCCGGTGTCGCCGGGCTGGCTACCGGTGCTTCCTGGGCCTTGGGCGCCGCGGACAGCAGCGCCATCACCAGGGCGGCGAGGTAGGGCAGCGACTGCACCAGCAGCATGGCCACCCAGAACATCATGTCGCGGCTCGGCACGCCCTGCACCAGCACGATGCCCAGCGCCGCGCCCCACAGCAGCAGCATGATGAAGACCTCTTCGCGCGCTTCGGCCAGTGCGACCAGCAGGCCGTGGTTGGAGGCCATCTTCGGCGTGCGGAAGAACGGGATGGTCTTGGTGAACGTCCCGTAGAGCACCGCCTTGGCGATGGTGTGCGACAGCGCAAGGCCGGCCACCGCCGCCTGGAACGAGCGCAGCAGGTCGACGCCCACCGCGCGGCGGTAGAGGAACATGATCTTGCCGAACTTGAAGAAGAACAGCGCCAGCGGCGGGATGGCGAAGATCAGCAGCGGCGGGTCGACCCGCTTGGGCACGATGATCATCGCCGAGGACCAGAGCAGCGCGCCGACGGTGAAGAAGATGTTCATGCCGTCGGCGATCCACGGCAGCCAGCCGGCGATGAAGTGGTAGCGCTGGCCGAGGGTGAGCTTGCTGTCCTTGCCCTGGAACAGCGCGCGGGCGTGGCCCTTCATGATCTGGATGGCGCCGTAGGCCCAGCGGAAGCGCTGTTTCTTGTAGTCGATGAAGGTGTCGGGCATCACGCCCTTGCCGAAGCTCTGGTGCGAGTAGGCGGCCGAATAGCCCTTCTCGAACACCCGCAGGCCCAGCTCGGCGTCCTCGCAGATGGTCCAGTCGGCCCATTTCAGCTCGTCCATCACGGTGCGGCGAATCATCGTCATGGTGCCGTGCTGGATGATCGCGTCGCGGTCGTTGCGGGTGACCATGCCGATGTGGAAGAAGCCCTTGTACTCGGCGTAGCAGAGCTTCTTGAAGACGTTTTCCTCGCCGTCGTGGTAGTCCTGCGGGGACTGCACCACGGCGATCTTCGGATCGCTGAAGTGCGGCACCATCTGCTTGAGCCAGTTCGGCTCGACGCAGTAGTCGGCGTCGATCACCGCCACGACTTCGACGTCCGGCGCGGTGTGCGGCAGGATGTAGTTCAGCGCACCGCCCTTGAAGCCGGCCAGCGGCGCGACGTGGAAGAAGCGGAAGCGCGGGCCGAGGACTTCGCAATAGTCGCGCACTGGCTCCCAGACCGCCGGGTCCTTGGTGTTGTTGTCGATGATCAGGACTTCGAAGTCCGGATAGTCGAGCCTGGACAGCGCATCCAGGGTCTTCTTCATCATCTCCGGTGGTTCGTTGTAGCAGGGCACGTGCACCGAGACCTTGGGCCGGTAGCCGGTATCGGTGAGGACCGGATCGAACGGCCGGCGGCGCTTGCGCACCCAGACAGTCTCGGCCAGTTCGTGGGCTTCGGTGAGCAGGACGATGAACACGCCCAGCGCGCCGATGCCCAGCAGGCCGCCGACGGTCATGCTGAACCAGGTGCTGTACTGCTGGCTGTAGTCGTAGGCGATCCACACCAGCACCGAGCCGCCGGCGAAGGCGACCACGGTGAGGAAGGTCCGCCCGCGCTGGCGCAGGGCACTGCCATCGATCATCAGCAGGGTCAGGGCGAGCAGCGCCATCACCACCGAGGCCACCGCCAGGGCGCGCCACTGCGGGATGTTCACTACCGGCCCGTCGAAGTTGAACTTCGGTTGGCGCTGGGCGTTGTAGACGCCCCAGTAGGCGCCTACCGAGCCTTCGTCACCGACTTTCCACGGCTGGTCGAAGGCCTCGACGACGAAGTAGTTGTAGCCGCGCTTGTTCAGCGCATTGGTCAGCGTGCGCAGGTAGATGGCCTGGTCCGCCTGGGTGGCGTCGGCGCCGCCGCGCATGCGGCCGTTGCTCGGCCAGCCGACTTCGGCCAGCAGCAGCGGCTTGCGCGGAAACTTGGCGCGCAGCTCCTTGGCGCGTTCGAGGACGAACGGTATGGCATCGTTCATCGCCGTGTATTCCCAGTAGGGCAGCACGTGAGCGGCGATCAGGTCGACGTGCTTGGCCATCTCCGGGTACTTCTCGTAGATGTGCCACTGCTCGGCGGTGGTCACCGGCACCTTCACCGCCTTGCGCACGCGGTCCAGGTAGGCCGTCAGTTGTTCGACCGTGACCTCGCGGCGGAACAGCGCCTCGTTGCCGACTATCACCCGCACCACGCTGCGCGAGTTGTTGGCGATCTCGATGCCACGCTCGATCTCGGCTTCGTTCTCGGCCTCATCTGGGCCGATCCAGATGCCGAGGCTGACGCGCATACCCAGCTCTTCGGCCAGGCGCGGGATATCGGCCAGCGACCCCTTCACCGAGTAGGTGCGGATGTTGTCGGTGCTCTTGGAAACCAGCTCCAGGTCCGAGCGGATCTCGTCGTCGCTGGGGAACTGGTTCTTCTGCGGATTCTGGTTCAGGCGGAAGGGCGAGAAGGAGAATCCGGAAATGCTTTCCGGCCAGTCGGGAACGCTGACGGGGCGGTTATAGAGGGCCCAGAAGCCGGTGAAGAGTGCCGCGAGGGCAACGAACACCACCAGGTTGAGGCCGAACTTGCGTGCAGGCATGGTGCGATCGGGTTCCAAAGGGTGGAACGGGGAGGGGCCCGGGGCAGTCGCTGTACGGGATAGCCCGGTCGGGGCGCATCCTACCCCGCACTCCCGGGGCTGTACAGGTTGCCGGCGCCGTCCGCCGCGTAGGCGTTCGTGGGCATTTCCCGACAGTTTAGAATGTGTGGCAGGCGCGTGACTGAGACTGCGGCAATCGGGCTTTGTTGCAGGCGGGCCCAGGCCGATTGTTAAAGGGGCGCGGTCGTTACAGGGGCCCGGTCGTTATAGAATGCCGGCCGTTTCGAGATGAGGTGTGGGCGATGCAACTGGATGAACAGCGTTTCGGCGGAATCGCGCGGCTCTACGGCCGTGAGGGCCTGGAGCGGCTGGCGGCCAGCCATGTGGCGGTGGTCGGGATCGGCGGCGTGGGCTCCTGGGCGGCCGAGGCCCTGGCGCGCAGCGGCGTGGGCGAGATTTCGCTGTTCGACCTGGACGACGTCTGCGTCACCAACACCAATCGCCAGGTCCACGCCATCCAGGGCGCCGTGGGCAAGCCCAAGGTCGAGGTCATGGCCGAGCGCCTGAAGGCGATCAACCCCGGCATCGTCGTGCACGCCGTAGCCGATTTCGTCACCCGCGAAACCATGGCTGACTACATCACCCCCGAGCTGGACTGCGTGATCGACTGCATCGACAGCGTCGCCGCCAAGGCCGCGCTGATCGCCTGGTGCAAGCGCCGCAAGTTGCAGATCATCACTACCGGCGGTGCGGGTGGGCAGGTGGATCCGACGCAGATCCAGGTCGCCGACCTGAACAAGACGTTCAACGACCCGCTTGCGGCCAAGGTGCGCTCCACGCTGCGTCGCGACTACAACTTCTCCCGTACGCCGGGCCGGCATTACAGCGTGCAGTGCGTGTTCTCCACCGAGCAGCTGCGCTATCCCAAGCCGGATGGGACCGTGTGCCAGTCCAAGAGCTTTGTCGGCGAGGGCGTGAAACTGGACTGCGCCGGCGGTTTCGGCGCGGTGATGATGGTGACTGCGACCTTCGGCATGGTCGCGGCGGCGCGGGCTGTGGACAAGATCGTCGCCGGCGCGCGGCGCCCTTCAGAGCGTTCCACTGGCTGACATCACCTGTAGGAGTGGGCCATGCCCACGATCGCGCGCATGGCGCGCTCCTACGCAGTGCCAATGAGCTCCTGCATCCGTTTCAGCACGGCATTCAAGCCGTTGCTGCGCGACGGCGACAGTTGCCGGCCCAGCCCTAGGTGGTTGAACCAGTCCGGCAGATCGATGGTGGACAGCTCGTCCACCGACAAGCCTTCCACCCGCACCAGCAGCAACGCCAGCAGCCCGCGCAGCAGGCGCGCATCGCTGTAGGCGCGGAAGTGCCAGCGCTCGTCACGCCGATCCGCCACCAGCCAGACGTTGCTCTCGCAGCCCTGCACGCGCTGCTCGTCGCCCAGCTCGGCTTCGCCCAGCGGCTCCAGGCGTTCGCCCCACTGCATCAGCAGGCGGGCGCGTTGCTCCCAGCCCTGCAGGGCGGTGAAGGCCAGCAGCGCCTCGGCGGCAGCGACGGGGAGGCTCATCGCAGCAGTTCCAGGGCGCTGTCCAGCGCGCCGAAGAAGCGCTCGATATCCGCACTGTCGTTGTACAGGCCGAGGGAGACGCGCAGGGCGCCGGCGACATCCAGGGTCTTCATCAACGGCATGGCGCAGTGGTGCCCGGCGCGCACGGCGATGCCCTGTTCGGTGAGCAGGTGGCCGAGGTCGGAGACGTGCACGCCCTCGACCACGAAGCTGGCCAGCGCCACTTCCGGCTCGCCCAGCACACGCACGCCGTCGCGGGCGCGCAGGCCGGCCAGCAGGCGGGCGTGGAGGAAGTCCTCGTGGGCGCTGACTTCAGCGCCGTCCTGGGCGGCCAGCCATTCCAGCGTGGCGCCCAGGGCGATCACCGGGCCGATGGGCGGGGTGCCGGCTTCGAAGCCCATGGGCGCGCTGTGGAACTGCGAGTCGAAGTAGTCCGCCACGCGCACCATCTCGCCGCCGAACTGCCAGTGCGCCAGGCGCTCCAGCGCTTCCGGGCGGCCCCAGAGCAGGCCGAGGCCTTCCGGGCCGTAGAGCTTGTGGCTGGAGCAGACGTAGAAGTCGCAGCCCAGCGCCGACAGGTTGTGCCGGCCGTGGACCACGCCCTGGGCGCCATCGACCACGCTCAGGGCGCCGTGCTGGCGGGCCATCTGCAGCAATTCCGGCAGCGGCTGCCAGGTGCCTAGCACGTTGGACAGCTGGCTGACGGCGAGCAGCCGGGTGCGCGGGCCGATCAGGCTGGCGGCGCGGTTCAGATCGATGCGGCCGTCGGTGTCCAGCGGCAGGACCAGCAGCTTCAGGCCGCGGCGCTGCGCCAGTTGCTGCCAGGGCAACAGGTTGGCGTGGTGTTCCAGCGCGCTGACGACGATCTCGTCGCCCGCCTGGAACTGGCCTTCCAGTCCATAGGCCAGCAGGTTCAGCGCTTCGGTGGCGCCGCGGGTGAAGATGATCTGCGCCGGGCTGCCGCCATTGAACCAGTTGGCGGCCAGGCTGCGGGTCGCCTCGAAGGCTCGGGTGGCGCGCTCGCCGGGCAGGTGCTGGGCACGGTGCACGTTGGCGGCGCCGCTGGCGTAGTAGCCGGCGAGGGCGTCGATCATGGCGCGCGGTTTCTGCGCGGTGGCGGCGCTGTCGAGGTAGGTCTGGCCTTCTGTCTCGAAGGCGGCGAGGGCCGGGAAGTCGGTGCGCCAGGGCGAGGGAATGGACATGGGCGTGCGGCCGGTTGTGGAGAATGGAAAACGGGGGCCGCAGCCCCCGCTTCTCAAAGCTTAGTGCGTACCCCGCGCGAGCGGGGCGCCCAGCTTAGTTGTGCGCGTGCAGCGCCTCGTTCAGCTCGATGGCAGTCTTGTTGGTCTTGCACTCGACTGCGCCGGTCTGGGAGTTGCGACGGAACAGCAGGTCGGCCTGGCCGGCCAGGTCGCGGCCCTTGACCACTTTCACCAGGTTGTTCTGGTCGTCCAGCACGGCGATCTTGGTGCCGGCAGTGACATACAGGCCAGCTTCGACGATGTTGCGGTCGCCCAGCGGGATGCCGATGCCGGCGTTGGCGCCGATCAGGCAGCCTTCGCCGACGCTGATGACGATGTTGCCGCCGCCGGACAGGGTGCCCATGGTGGAGCAGCCGCCGCCCAGGTCGGAACCCTTGCCGACGAAGACGCCTGCGGAGACGCGGCCTTCGATCATGCCCGGGCCTTCGGTGCCGCCGTTGAAGTTGACGAAGCCTTCGTGCATCACGGTGGTGCCTTCACCGACGTAGGCGCCCAGGCGTACACGCGCGGTGTCGGCGATGCGCACGCCGGCCGGGACCACGTAGTCGGTCATCTTCGGGAATTTGTCGACGGAGAAGACTTCCAGCAGCTTGCCCTTCAGGCGCGCTTCCAGTTGCAGTTCGGCCAGTTCGGCCAGGTCGACGGCGCCCTGGTTGGTCCAGGCGACGTTGGGCAGCAGCGGGAAGATGCCGGTCAGGTTCAGGCCGTGCGGCTTGACCAGGCGGTGGGACAGCAGGTGCAGCTTCAGGTACGCCTCCGGGGTGGAGCTGGGGGCGGCGTCTTCGGCCAGCAGGGTGGCGACCAGCGGCTTCTGGCTCTCGGCCAGGCGGTTGAGCAGGGCGGCCTGGGCGGCGTCGACGGTCTCGACGGCGTCGGCCAGCTGGTAGGCCTGGTGAGCGGTGAAGGCGATCGCCTGGTTGCCGCCTTCATAGGCCAGCAGCGGGGCGATGGCAGCGACCAGTTCGGCGCTGGGGTTCAGCAGCGGCTGCGCGTAGAAGACTTCCAGCCAGTTGCCCTGGCGGTTCTGGGTGCCGACACCGAAAGCGATGCTGAACAGGGATTTCGACATGTGGGTATTTCCTTGAAAAGAGGTTCTTGGCGAATGAAGTCGGTCAGGCCGGACGGCGGCTGAGCAGCAGGCCCAGCCCGGCGCTGCCCAGCAGCGCGGCACAACCACGGTTGAACAGGCGCCGGGCGCGTGCGCCGGCGAGCAGCTTGCCGAGGCGGACCCCGGCGAGCCCGTAAAGGGCGATGGCCAGCCATTCCAGAAGCAGGAAGGCTGCGCCGAGTTGGGCGAACTGGGCGCCCACGGCCTGACGCGGATCGACGAACTGCGGCAGGAAAGCGGTGAAGATGAGGATTGCCTTGGGATTGCCGGCGGCCACCCAGAACTCCTGGCGAGCCAGGCGCCACAGGCTGGTGGCGGGAGCCGGGGTGCCGTCCACCGACAGGTTCGCCGTCGGGGCGCGCCACAGCTGTACGGCGAGCCACAACAGGTAGCCGGCGCCCACCAGCTTGATCGCCAGGAACAGCCAGGCCGAAGCCTGCAGCACCAGCGCCAGGCCGGAAGCGGCCAGGGCCAGCATGCCGGCGAAGGCGACCAGCCGGCCGGCGCCCGCAACCGTGGCGCGCAGCAGGCCGAAGCGTGCGGCGTTGTTCAGCGACAGCAGGTTGTTCGGTCCCGGTGCCAGGTTCAGGGCGAAGCAGGCGGGGAGGAACAGGGCCCAGGCGATGCTCATCGTGGCGTTGCTCAGGCCAGTGCGGCGGCGTAGGCGTCGGGCTTGAAGCCGACCAGGGTGCGGTCACCCAGGTCCAGCACCGGGCGCTTGATCATCGACGGCTGCGCGACCATCAGTTCGATGGCCTTGTCCTGGTCGAGATCGGCCTTCTGCGCGTCGTCGAGCTTGCGGAAGGTGGTGCCGGCGCGGTTCAGGACGGTTTCCCAGCCATGCTCGGTGCACCACTGGCGCAGGTGTTCGCGGTCGATGCCGCTACTCTTGTAGTCGTGGAAGGCGTAGTCGATGCCATGCTCTTCCAGCCACACGCGGGCTTTCTTCATGGTGTCGCAGGCCTTGATGCCATACAGCGTCCGCTCACTCACGGGGCGCTACTCCTTTTCGATGCTTTTTTCAGGCGCGGGATTATGCCATTTCCGCAGCGCTTGCGGGACGCCGCCGGGAGGTCGGTGGTTTGCAACAGTTTTTTGCCCATTGCGGGGCTGATCCGCCGCGCAACGGGTGCTTCAATGGAGAGCTGTGCTGGGAGTTCGTCGATGCAAACCGTTTACACCGTACTCATCCTGCTGCTGGTCGTGGGGGGAACCCGGCTCGCGGCGCAGTTGATCCCGCTGCCGCTGCCGCTGATCCAGATCGCCGCCGGCGCGATGCTGGCCTGGCCGAGCCTGGGACTGCATGTCGGCCTGGACCCGGAACTGTTCATGTTCCTGTTCATCCCGCCACTGCTGTTCGCCGATGGCTGGCGCATGCCCAAGGGCGAGTTCTGGAAGATGCGCTGGCCGATCCTCACCCTGGCCTTCGCCCTGGTGCTGTTCACCGTGGTCGGCGGCGGCGTGTTCATCCATCTGCTGATCCCCGAGATTCCTTGGGCCGCGGCCTTCGCCCTGGCGGCGGTATTGTCACCGACCGATGCGCTGGCGGTCTCGGCCATCGCCCAAAACCGCCTGCCCAAGCGCCTGATGCATGTGCTGCAGGGCGAGGCGCTGATGAACGACGCTTCCGGGCTGGTGGCGTTCAAGTTCGCCATCGCCGCGGCCCTGACCGGCACCTTCTCGCTGATGGACGCCAGCCTGAACTTCCTCCTGGTGGCCATCGGCGGCCTCGCCAGCGGCGTGTTCCTCAGCTGGCTGCTGGGGCGCATCCGCGCCTGGATGATCCGCCGCGGCTGGGACGACCCTGCCACCCACGTGGTGCTGATGCTGCTGTTGCCCTTCGCCTGCTACATGATCGCCGAGGAGCTGGGCGTCTCCGGCATTCTCGCGGCGGTGGCGGCGGGCATGATGCAGAGCTGGGTCGACCTGCTGCCCCGGCAGACCAACACCCGCCTGCTCAACCGCAGCGTCTGGTCGATGCTGGAGTTCACCTTCAACGGGGTGGTGTTCCTGCTGCTGGGCCTGCAACTGCCGGACATCCTCAAGTCCGTCGCACATCACGCCGACGACGTGATGTGGCGCTCGTCGCTGCTGGCTTTCTACGTGTTCGCGGTATTCGCCGTGCTGCTCGCGCTGCGCTTTGGCTGGGTCTGGTGCTACTGGAAGATTTCCGTGCGTTTCGAGCAGTGGTGGGGCATCGAGCTGGGCGGCAAACCGGGTGAGCCGGTGCTGCGGCTGTCGGCGATCTCCGCGTTGAGTGGAGTGCGCGGGGCGGTGACCCTGGCCGGTGTGCTGTCGGTTCCTTTGCTGCTGCTGGACGGTTCGGCCTTCCCGCAGCGTGACCTGATCATCTTCATCGCCGCCGGGGTGATCCTGGTGTCGCTTATTGCGGCCACCATTGGCCTGCCGATCCTGTTGCGTGGCTTGCCGGCGGCCAGCAACGACCAGCGCGAGCTGGAGGTGCAGGCAGTCTGGCGCAAGACCGCGGCGGCGGCCATTCACATGCTGGAGAGCGAGGAGGTGCCTGCCAGCGAGGGTGGCGGCGATGCCGACGAGACGGCACGGCTGGCGGAGATGAAGGCCAGGCTGATGGCCGAATATCGCCACGAACTGGACCCGGCTCCGGACAGCAAGGAGGCCCGCGAGCGCGCCCGTGCCCTGGAGCTGGCTGATCAGGCGCTACGCATCAAGGCACTGCGTGCGCAGCGGCTGGAGCTTTACCGGATGCGCCGGGAGCACGAGATCGACGACGAAACCATGCGCGAGGTGCTGGGCGAGCTGGATAACCAGGAGGCCTGGGTGACCAGCAAGGCAGGGCGGTGGGTGTAGGGGTTCCCCTGTAGGAGCGCCCCATGGGCCCGCTCCTACAAGGGGTGGTGCAGCGTCAGAGGCTTTTCACGTACTGCTTGATGCGCTCGGCCGCTTCCACGCATTCCGCCAGCGGAGCCACCAGCGCCATGCGCACCCGGTTGGCGCCGGGGTTCTCGCCGTTCACTTCGCGGGACAGGTAGGAGCCCGGCACCACGGTGACGTGCTGCTGGTCGAACAGGCCGCGGCAGAACTCGGTGTCGGCCACCGGGGTTTTTGCCCACAGGTAGAAACTGCCGTCCGGGCGCTGCACGTCGAGCACGCCGCCGAGGATGTCCAGTACAGCGTCGAACTTCTCGCGGTACAGGTCGCGGTTGGCGCGCACGTGGTCTTCGTCGTTCCAGGCCGCGACGCTGGCCAGCTGGGTCTGAACCGGCATGGCGCAGCCGTGGTAGGTGCGGTACAGGAGGAATTTCTTCAGCACTTCCGCGTCACCGGCGACGAAGCCCGAGCGCAGGCCCGGCAGGTTGGAGCGCTTGGACAGGCTGTGGAACACCACGCAGCGCGCAAAATCCGAGCGACCCAGTTCGGCGCACGCGGTCAGCAGGCCGGCCGGCGGGTTCTGTTCGTCGAAGTACAGTTCGCTGTAGCACTCGTCGGCGGCGATCACGAAATCGTGCTCGTCGGCCAGGGCGATCAGCTTCTTCAGGGTTTCCAGCGGAACCAGCGCGCCGGTGGGGTTGCCCGGCGAGCAGAGGAAGAGGATCTCGCAGCGCGCCCAGACGTCTGCCGGGACGGCGTCGAAGTCCGGGTTGAAGCCGTTGTCTTCCATGCACGGCAAGTAGTGCGGCTCGGCGCCGGCCAGCAGGGCTGCGCCTTCGTAGATCTGGTAGAACGGGTTCGGGCTGATCACCAGGCCCTTGGCGTGGCGGTCCACCACGGTCTGGGTGAAGGCGAACAGCGCTTCACGGGTGCCATTCACCGGCAGCACGTGGCGCGCGGCGTCCAGCCAGCCGGCCGGCACCTTGAAGCGGCGCTCGCACCAGGCGGCGATGGCTTCGCGCAGGGCGGGGATGCCCAGGGTGGTCGGGTAGACGGCCAACTGGTCGAGGCTGTCGGCCAGGGCCTTGGCGACGAAGTCCGGCGAGCGGTGCTTGGGCTCGCCAATGGACAGCGCGATGGGCTTCAGCTCAGCCGGCGGCTGGGCGCCGGCCAGCAGGGCGCGGAGCTTCTCGAAGGGGTAGGGCTGGAGCGAGTCGAGGGCAGGGTTCATGGCAAGGCTCTTTCTTTCTGATTCTGACGACTGATTCTGACTGAATAGCGGGCTAGATGCTGATGCGCACTGGCATGCTCGGCTGGCCGCCATCCGAGAGGATGTCCACCAGGGCTGTCTGGATGCGCTTGCACAACTCCGGGTCGGAGAGCGGCTGGTTGTGCGCATCGGTAACGAAGAACACGTCCTCCACGCGCTCGCCCAGGGTGGCGATCTTGGCGTTCTGTACCGACAGGTCGAAGTCCAGGAACAATCCGCCGATACGCGCCAACAGGCCGGGGCGATCCGGCGCGGTGACTTCCAGCACGCTGACCTGGCGGGCCGCGTCGGTGGAGATGGTCACCTGCGGGTTGAAGGCAAAGTGCTTGAGCTGGCGCGGCACGCGGCGCTGGATGATGGTCGGGTACTCGTCCGGGTCCTTCAGGGCATTGACCAGGCCCTCGCGAATTTCCTCGACCCGGCTGGGATTGTTGCCGATCGAGCCGCCATCAGCGTCGAGCACTATGTAGGTGTCGAGGGTGAAAAGGCTGGTCGAGGTGATGATCCGCGCGTCCTGAATGTTCAGGTTGAGCTGGTCCATGGCTGCCACGGTCACGGCGAAGAAGTCGTGCTGGTCACCGGCGTAGATGAAGATCTGCGTGCCACCCTCGAATTCGCGCTGGGCGGTTTCCTTGATCAGCACCAGCGGGGTGCCGTCATCCGGGTGCTGGAGGATGGCTTCGGTGTGCCACGCCACGTCGGCGGCACTGTGGCGCAGGAAGTAGTCGTCGCCCAGCTGGCTCCAGAGCTGCTCGGCGTCGTCCTGGTCGATGCCGCCGCGCACCAGGATGTCGATGGCCGCGCTCTGCGTCTGGCGAATCTGCTCCTCGCGGTCCACTGGGTTCTCCAGGCCGCGCCGCAGCGCGCGCTTGGTCTCGGTGTAGAGCTGGCGCAGCAGGCTGGCGCGCCAGGAGTTCCATAGCGTCGGATTGGTGGCGTTGATGTCGGCCACGGTGAGCACGTAGAGGTAGTCCAGGTAGGTCTGGTTGCCCATCAGCTGGGCGAAGTCGTAGATCACCTGCGGGTCGGACAGGTCCTTGCGCTGGGCGGTGGTCGACATGATCAGGTGGTTCTGCACCAGCCAGGACACCAGGTTGGTGTCCCACGGCGGCAGCTGGTGGCGCTGGCAGAAGTGCTCGGCGTCCACCGCGCCCAGTTCCGAGTGGTCGCCGCCGCGGCCCTTGGCGATGTCGTGGTAGAGGCCGGCGATGTAGATCAGCTCCGGCTTGGGCAGTCGCTCCATGATCTTGCTGGCCAGCGGGTACTTCTCCGCCATGTCCGGTCGGCGCAGCTTGCGCAGGTGCTTGATCAGGTTGAGGGTGTGCGCGTCGACCGTATAGATGTGGAACAGGTCGTGCTGCATCTGCCCGACGATCAGGCCGAATTCCGGCAGGTAGCGGCCAAGAATGCCGTAGCGGTTCATCCGCCGCAGGTTGCGGTGGATGCCTTCCTGGCACTTGAACAGCTCGATGAACAGGCTGGTGTTGCGGATATCGTGGCGGAAGTCGTCGTCGATCAGGTGCCGGCTGTCGCGCAGCAGGCGGATCGTATCGGCGCGTACGCCCTTGATCTCCGGGTGCTGGGCCAGCAGGACGAAGATTTCCAGCAGGGCGAACGGGGTGCGCTTGAAGACGTTGGCGTGGGTGACTTCCAGGTAGCCGTCGCGCAGCTGGAAGCGGCTGTTGAGCGACTGGATCTGGCCGTTCTCGCCGGCCCGCAGGATGACTTCCTCGAAGTGCTGGGTGATCAGGTCGTTCAGCTCGGAGACGGCCATCACCACGCGGTAGTACTTCTGCATGAAGCGCTCGACGGCCAGCTTGGCGTCGTTGCCTTCATAGCCGAGCAACCCGGCGATGCGCCGCTGGTGGTCGAACAGCAGGCGGTCTTCGGCGCGGCCGGCGAGCATGTGCAGGGCGTAGCGGACCTTCCAGAGGAATTCCTGACTGGAGGCCAGTACCGCGCACTCGCTTTCCACCAGGAAACCTTCACGTACCAGGGCGTGCAGGTTGAGGCTGCCGAAGTGGCGGCGGGCAACCCAGAGCAGTGTCTGTACGTCGCGCAGGCCGCCGGGCGAACCCTTCACGTTGGGTTCGAGGTTGTATTCGGTGTCGTTGTATTTGGTGTGGCGGTGAATCTGTTCCTTGCGCTTGGCCAGGTAGAACTGCCCGCTGGGCCACATCTGCTTCGTGCTGGTGGCTTCGAGCATGCGCAGGCGCAGGCTGTCCGGACCGGAGATGGTCCGGCACTCCATCAGGTTGGTGACCACGGTCAGGTCGGCGCGCGCTTCCTCGGCGCACTCGGCCACCGAGCGCACGCTCTGGCCGACTTCCAGGCCGATGTCCCAGAGCAGGGTGAGGAAGCCCTCGATGGGCTCGCGGAAACTTTCCTGGTCCTCGCTGTCGAGCAGGACCAGCAGGTCGATGTCCGAGTGCGGGTGCAGCTCGCCGCGCCCGTAGCCGCCCACGGCGACCAGCGCGATGTCGGCGTCGTCGCCCCAGTCGAAGCGATTCCAGGCCTGCTGCAGGATCTGGTCGACGAACCAGGCGCGGTCCTCGATCAGCCGGCGGATGTCGCGGCCGCCGTTGAAGCGGGCGTCGAGCACCTCGTTGGCCTGACGGATGGCCTTCTTGAAGGCGGCGATGGGGCTGGATTTGAGGGCCAGTTCCGCCTGGAACTGCCCACGGTCGAACAACTCGGGATCCACCTGCGGCATGGCGGCCTTCCTGATCAATGGCTTAGGGGAGGGCAGGGGCAAGAGGGCAACCGGGCCTGTGCGCATGGCGCCAGGCCCGATGGCTGTGCCGGGCCGGGATTTCTATGTTCTACCCAGCCGTCGGCGAGATTGCAAACCGCGCCTCAGGCCGAGGTGCGCGGGAAACTTTCGTCGTTACGCAGGGTCAGGATCTCGTAGCCGTCGGCGGTGACCAGCACGGTGTGCTCCCACTGTGCGGACAGCTTGCGGTCCTTGGTGATGGCGGTCCAGCCGTCGCCCAGCAGGCGGGTTTCCGGGCGGCCCTGGTTGATCATCGGCTCGATGGTGAAGATCATGCCTTCCTTGAGCTCCAGGCCGGTGCCGGCGCGGCCGTAATGCAGCACCTGAGGCTCTTCGTGGAACACCTGGCCGATGCCGTGGCCGCAGTACTCGCGCACCACAGAGAAGCCGTTCTTCTCGGCGTACTTCTGGATCACTTCGCCGATGTCGCCCAGGCGCGCGCCGGGCTTGACCACGTCGATACCCTTGTACATGCATTCCTGGGTGATCTGGCACAGGCGGTCAGCCCATTCCGGGGTCTTGCCGACGGAGAACATCTTGCTGGTATCGCCGTGGTAGCCGTCCTTGATCACGGTGACGTCGATGTTGACGATGTCACCTTCCTTGAGCGGCTTCTCGTTGGGGATGCCGTGGCACACCACGTGGTTGATCGAGGTGCAGATGGACTTGGGGAAGCCCTTGTAGTTCAGCGGCGCGGGAATGGCCTTCTGCACGTTGACGATGTAGTCGTGGCAGATGCGGTCCAGTTCGTCGGTGGTGACGCCGGGCTTGACGTGTTCGCCGATCATTTCCAGCACTTCGGCGGCCAGACGGCCGGCGACGCGCATTTTCTCGATGTCTTCGGGCGTCTTGATGGTGACGGTCATGCGACTTCTCTTCAGGCGCTGCGTACGCGCGGGTAAATGAGAGGAATACGCAAGTCTATCAGATTTGGCGCCTTTCTATTAAGGGCGGGTGGCTAGCGGGGCTGGTCGGCCGAGGCGGCGGGGGAGGTGCCGGGCGTCCTTGCCGGGTTTTGTTCTGGCCGAGGTTGTGGTATAAAGCGCCCCGCTCTGAAGGCTACGGCCATTTCGGGGCATTAACCCACACATGCATCGACACGATGGCCTGGGTGCCTTTCGACACAGTCGGAGGGTTGGCCGTTGGGATGCATGGAGGCCTAACCCGACTTATCGAGGAACTATCATGTCCCAAGTCAATATGCGCGATATGCTGAAGGCCGGTGTGCACTTCGGCCACCAGACCCGTTACTGGAACCCGAAAATGGGCAAGTTCATTTTCGGCGCGCGTAACAAGATCCACATCATCAACCTCGAAAAAACCCTGCCGATGTTCAACGAGGCCCTGACCTTCGTTGAGCGCCTGGCCCAGGGCAAGAACAAGATCCTGTTCGTCGGCACCAAGCGTTCCGCCGGCAAGATCGTTCGCGAAGAAGCTGCCCGTTGCGGCATGCCGTACGTCGACCACCGTTGGCTGGGCGGCATGCTCACCAACTACAAGACCATCCGTCAGTCGATCAAGCGTCTGCGCGAGCTGGAAGTGCAGTCCCAGGACGGCACCTTCGCCAAGCTGACCAAGAAAGAAGCTCTGATGCGCTCCCGCGATCTGGAAAAACTGGATCGCAGCCTGGGCGGCATCAAGGACATGGGCGGCCTGCCGGACGCTCTGTTCGTGATTGACGTTGACCACGAGCGCATTGCTATCACCGAAGCCAACAAGCTGGGCATCCCGGTTATCGGCATCGTCGATACCAACAGCAGCCCGGAAGGCGTTGACTATGTTATCCCGGGTAACGACGACGCCATCCGCGCCGTACAGCTGTACCTGGGCTCGATGGCTGAAGCCGTACTGCGTGGCAAGAACGCCGGTGGCGTGACTGCTGACGAGTTCGTCGAAGAAGCACCGGCCGAATCCGCCGAAGGCTGATTCCAGGACGTCCAGACGTCCTACGGTGAGCAGGAAGGGGGCTAGGCCCCCTTTTTGCCACCCTGAGAATTCCGCCCGGGTATCCGGGCGATCTGGTTTTGAGAACAACTCAAGAGGATTTCGAAATGGCAGAAATTACTGCAGCACTGGTCAAGGAACTGCGTGAGCGTACCGGCCAGGGCATGATGGAGTGCAAGAAGGCACTGGTAGCCGCCGAAGGCGATATCGAGAAAGCCATCGACGACATGCGCGCTTCCGGCGCCATCAAGGCTGCCAAGAAGGCTGGCAACATCGCCGCCGAAGGCGCCATCGCCGCCAAAGTGGCTGACGACGGCAAATCGGCCACCATCATCGAAGTCAACTCGCAGACCGACTTCCTGGCCCTGCAGGACGACTTCAAGAACTTCGTCGCTGCCAGCCTGGACAAGGCTGTTGCCCAGAAGCTGACCGATGCCGCTCCGCTGATCGCGGAACAAGAGCCGGCTCGTGAAGCCCTGGTTGCCAAGTGCGGCGAGAACGTCAACATCCGTCGCCTGGCCCGCACCGAAGGCGAAGTGGTTGGCGCCTACCTGCACGGCCACCGCATCGGCGTTCTGGTCACCCTGAAGGGCGGCAACGCTGAACTGGCTCGCGACATCGCCATGCACGTCGCTGCCAGCAACCCGCAGTTCCTCGATCCGTCGCAGGTTTCCGAAGAAGCCGTGGCCAAAGAGAAGGAAATCTTCCTCGCTCTGAACGCCGACAAGATCGCTGGCAAGCCGGAAAACATCGTCGAGAACATGGTCAAAGGCCGTATCTCGAAGTTCCTGGCCGAAGCCAGCCTGGTCGAGCAAGCGTTCGTCAAGGATCCGGAAGTCAAGGTCGGTGACCTGGCCAAGAAAGCCGGCGCTGAAATCGTTTCCTTCGTTCGCTTCGAAGTAGGCGAAGGCATCGAGAAAGTCGAAGCCGACTTCGCTGCCGAGGTTGCTGCTCAAGTAGCCGCTTCCAAGCAGTAATAGACAGTCTCACGACTGTCGCCCCGCAAGAGGCTGCCCGCTAACGCGCGCGGCCTCTTTGCCAAACTGGGGAAACCAAAAGGGGCGGTTTCCACGGCGCAGGCCCGCAAGGCGGGTTTAAAGGCGCCGTAAGGCTGGCTGGTCCAAGCTTTCCGCCAAGCGCCCACAAGGCGCACAGCATTCAATCGCCGCAGGAGAAAAAGGTCATGGCTCAGCAGCTGAGCGCTCGTCAACCTCGCTATAAACGCATTCTTCTAAAACTGAGCGGCGAAGCCCTGATGGGCTCCGAGGAGTTCGGCATCGATCCCAAGGTGCTGGACCGCATGGCGCTGGAGATCGGCCAGCTCGTCGGTATCGGCGTGCAGGTCGGCCTGGTGATCGGTGGTGGCAACCTGTTCCGTGGCGCGGCGCTGTCCGCGGCCGGCATGGATCGCGTCACCGGCGACCACATGGGCATGCTCGCCACCGTCATGAACGGCCTGGCCATGCGTGACGCCCTGGAGCGCTCCAACATCACCGCCATCGTCATGTCCGCCATTTCCATGGTCGGCGTGACCGATCACTACGACCGCCGCAAGGCCATGCGCCACCTGAAGAGTGGCGAAGTGGTGATCTTCTCCGCCGGTACCGGTAACCCGTTCTTCACCACCGATTCCGCCGCCTGCCTGCGCGCCATCGAAATAGATGCTGACGTAGTACTCAAGGCGACCAAGGTGGACGGCGTGTACACTGCCGACCCGTTCAAGGACCCGAATGCCGAGAAATTCGAACGTCTGACGTACGATGAAGTGCTCGATCGCAAGCTGGGTGTGATGGACCTCACTGCCATCTGCCTGTGCCGGGACCAGAAAATGCCGCTGCGCGTGTTCAACATGAACAAGCCCGGCGCGCTGCTGAATATTGTTGTAGGTGGTGCTGAAGGCACCCTGATCGAGGAGGATTGAGATGATCAACGAGATCAAGAAGGAAGCACAGGATCGTATGGGCAAAACCCTGGAAGCCCTGGGCCATGCCTTCGCCAAGATTCGTACCGGCCGTGCGCATCCGAGCATCCTGGATAGCGTGATGGTGTCCTACTACGGTTCCGACACTCCGCTGCGCCAGGTGGCCAACGTCACCGTGGAAGATTCCCGCACCCTGGCCCTGAGCGTGTTCGACAAGAGCATGATCCAGGCGGTCGAGAAGGCCATCATGACCTCCGACCTGGGCCTGAACCCGGCGACCGCCGGTACCACCATTCGTGTACCGATGCCGGCTCTGACCGAGGAAACTCGCAAGGGCTTCACCAAGCAGGCTCGCGCCGAGGCCGAGCAGGCTCGCGTTTCCGTGCGCAATATCCGCCGCGACGCGCTGGCTCAGCTGAAGGATCTGCAGAAAGAGAAGGAAATCAGCGAAGACGAAGAGCGTCGCGCTGGTGACGATGTGCAGAAGATCACCGACAAGTTCGTCGCCGAGATCGAAAAGGCCCTCGAGGCCAAGGAAGCGGACCTGATGGCCGTTTGACGGCCGGGCTCTCGTCATGGAAAAGACCAAGCAGGTGACGGACGTGCCCCGGCACGTCGCGATCATCATGGACGGCAACAATCGCTGGGCGAAGAAGCGTCTGATGCCCGGTGTGGCCGGGCACAAGGCTGGCGTGGATGCCGTCCGTGCGGTGATCAAGACCTGCGCCGAGGCAGGCGTCGAAGTGCTGACGCTGTTCGCCTTCTCCAGCGAGAACTGGCAGCGCCCGGCCGACGAGGTCGGTGCGCTGATGGAGCTGTTCCTCATGGCCCTGCGCCGTGAGGTACGCAAGCTCAGTGCCAACGGCATCCGCCTGCGCATCATTGGCGACCGCAGCCGCTTCGCTCCTGAGTTGCAGGCGGCGATGCGCGAAGCCGAAGCACTGACCGCCAAGGGCGGCAGCATGCTACTGCAGGTGGCGGCGAACTATGGCGGCCAGTGGGATATCACCCAGGCGGCCCAGCGTCTCGCCCGTGAAGTACAGGCCGGCCATCTGGCGGCAGAGGAAATCACCCCGGAGCTGATCCAGGGTTGCCTCTCCACCGGTGACCAGCCGCTGCCCGACCTGTGCATCCGCACCGGTGGCGAGCACCGCATCAGTAACTTCCTTCTCTGGCAGCTGGCCTATGCCGAGCTGTATTTCTCCGATCTCTACTGGCCCGACTTCAAGCACGAAGCCATGCAGGCTGCGTTGCAGGACTATGCCTCTCGTCAGCGCCGCTTCGGCAAGACCAGCGAGCAGGTCGAGGCCGAGGCACCCCCGTCATGTTGAAACAACGAATCATCACGGCGCTGATCCTGTTGCCGATCGCGCTGGGTGGTTTCTTCCTGCTCGATGGTGCGGCGTTCTCGCTGTTCATCGGTCTGGTGGTCAGCCTCGGTGCCTGGGAATGGGCGCGTCTGGCCGGTTACAACGAACAGTCCGCCCGCGTTGGTTATGCCGCCGTCGTCGCCGCGCTGATGCTCGTACTGGCCTGGCTGCCGCAGCTGGCAGGTGCTGTGCTGGTGCTGGCGCTGCTCTGGTGGGCGCTCGCGATCGTCATGGTGCTGACCTATCCGGATAGCGCGTCGAGTTGGGGTGGGCGCTGGCGCCGCCTGCTGATCGGCCTGCTGATCCTGCTGCCGGCCTGGCAAGGGCTGGTGCTGCTCAAGCAATGGCCGCTGTCCAACTGGCTGATCGTTGCCGTGATGGTGCTGGTCTGGGCTGCCGACATCGGCGCCTATTTCTCCGGCAAGGCCTTCGGCAAGCGCAAGCTCGCCCCGCGCGTCAGCCCGGGCAAGAGCTGGGAAGGTTTCTTCGGCGGGATGGCGCTGTGCCTGGCGATCACCGTCGCCGTCTCCATCTACCGTGACTGGACCGTCCGTGAGCTGCTGCTGGCGCTGCCGTGCGCGGCCATCGTGGTGGCCCTGTCGGTCATCGGTGACCTGACCGAAAGCATGTTCAAGCGCCAGTCCGGCCTCAAGGACAGCAGCAACCTGCTTCCGGGGCATGGTGGCGTGCTGGACCGCATCGACAGCCTGACCGCGGCCGTCCCGGTGTTCACCGCGTTGCTCTGGGCCGTGGGCTGGGGTGCGCCGTGAGCCATCCGCAGTGGATCACCGTGCTGGGGGCGACCGGTTCGATCGGCCTCAGTACCCTCGACGTCATCGGGCGTCACCCTGATCGTTACCGCGTCTTTGCGCTCAGCGGCTTTTCCCGGCTGGCCGAGCTCGAGTCGCTGTGCCTGCGCCACCGTCCGCGTTTTGTTGTGGTGCCGGAGGCTGAGCAGGCGCGCGCTCTGCAGGATCGTCTGAGTTCCACGGGCTTCGAGGTTCGGGTTCTGGTCGGCGAGGCCGGTCTTTGCGAGGTTTCCGCCCATCCCGAAGTGGATGCGGTGATGGCGGCCATCGTCGGTGCCGCGGGTCTGAAGCCCACTCTGGCGGCTGTCGAGGCTGGCAAGCGGGTCTTGCTGGCCAATAAAGAGGCGCTGGTGATGTCCGGCGCGCTGTTCATGGATGCCGTGCGGGCCAGTGGCGCTGTACTGCTGCCGATCGACAGCGAGCACAATGCGATCTTCCAGTGCATGCCGGCAGACTATGCTCGCGGCCTGGGCGAAGTGGGCGTTCGCCGTATCCTGCTGACTGCCTCGGGCGGCCCGTTCCGCGAAACGCCGCTGGAGCAGTTGGTCCAGGTTTCGCCAGAGCAGGCCTGCGCACATCCCAACTGGTCGATGGGGCGGAAGATCTCCGTCGATTCGGCCAGCATGATGAACAAGGGCCTGGAGCTGATCGAGGCCTGCTGGCTGTTCGACGCTGCGCCGTCGAAGGTCGAGGTGGTGATCCATCCGCAGAGCGTGATCCACTCCCTGGTGGACTACGTCGATGGCTCGGTACTGGCCCAGTTGGGTAATCCGGACATGCGAACCCCCATTGCCCATGCCCTGGCCTGGCCGCAGCGGATCGATTCCGGCGTTTCGCCGCTGGACCTGTTCTCCATCGCTCGCCTGGACTTCAGTGCGCCCGATGAGCAGCGTTTCCCCTGCCTGCGCCTGGCGCGCCAGGCCGCCGAGGCGGGTGGCAGCGTGCCGGCGATGCTCAATGCGGCGAACGAGGTGGCCGTCGCGGCGTTCCTCGAACGGCGCATCCGCTTCACGGATATCCCGGTTATCATCGACGAAGTGCTGAACCGCGAGGCGCACACGCCGGTCGAATCGCTCGATGCGGTGCTGGCGGCCGACCAGCGCGCACGCGGCGCCGCACTGGCGTGGTTGCAGGAGCGCGGGCATTGAGCCCGAGGAGGTAGCGATGAGCGCCCTTTATATGGTGGTGGGACTGATTGTCGCCCTGGGCGTACTGGTCACCTTCCACGAATTCGGACACTTCTGGGTTGCCCGCCGCTGCGGGGTCAAGGTCCTGCGCTTCTCCGTGGGCTTCGGCACGCCGCTGGTGCGCTGGCACGATCGCCACGGCACCGAGTTCGTCGTCGCCGCCATTCCCCTGGGTGGCTACGTGAAGATGCTCGATGAGCGGGAAGGCGATGTTCCCGCCGAGCTGCTCGACCGCGCGTTCAATCGCAAGACCGTGTTCCAGCGCATCGCCATCGTTGCGGCGGGGCCGATCGCCAACTTCCTGCTGGCCATCCTGTTCTTCTGGGTCCTGGCCATGCTGGGCAGCCAGCAGATCAAGCCGATCATCGGCTCCGTGGTGGCGAACAGCCCGGCCTCCGTCGCCGGCCTTGCGTCCGGCCAGGAAGTCGTGGCGGTGGATGGCGAGGCTGTGGACGGCTGGAGTGGCGTCAACCTGCAGCTGGTGCGCCGTCTCGGTGAAACCGGCGAGGTGAGTGTTGCGGTGCTGGAGCAGGGGTCGAGTGCTCCGGCCGTGCACCAGGTGCGCATCAGTTCCTGGCTGAAGAGCGAAGACAATCCCGATCCCATCGGTGGTTTGGGGATCCAGCCCTGGCGACCCGCTGTCGCGCCAGTGATCGCCGAGCTGGACGAAAAAGGGCCTGCCAAGGCTGCCGGCCTGCAGATTGGTGATCGGCTCGTCAGTCTGGATGGCAAATCGGTCACGGATTGGCAGGAAGTGGTTACGCGTGTCCGCGCCATGCCTCAGGGCAAGGTGATCCTGGGTATCGAGCGCGCCGGCCAGCGCGAGGAACTTGCCCTGACCCTGGCGGCCAAAGGCGAGGGCAAGGCACGCACCGGTTACCTGGGCGCAGGTGTCGCCGGTGGTCAGTGGCCGCCGGAAATGCTCCGCGAAGTGAGCTATGGGCCGGTGGCAGCGGTGGGGCAGGCGCTCTCCCGAACCTGGTCCATGAGCCTGCTAACTCTGGATTCTCTAAAGAAAATGGTGCTCGGGCAGCTCTCGGTAAAAAACTTGAGCGGGCCGATAACCATTGCTAAAGTGGCGGGCGCTTCAGCCCAGTCCGGCGTAGGGGATTTTCTGCATTTCCTCGCCTATCTGAGCATCAGCTTGGGGGTTCTCAACCTGTTGCCGATTCCTGTCCTCGATGGCGGGCATCTGCTGTTCTACATGGTCGAGTGGGTGCGAGGTCGCCCACTGTCGGAGCGGGTCCAGGCTTGGGGGATGCAGATTGGCATCAGCCTGGTAGTCGGGGTCATGTTGTTGGCCCTGGTCAACGATCTGAGTCGACTGTAACCGCCCGTTGGTTTTCGGATCTGCCGCCCTTTGCGGCAGATTCTCTATTTGTCAGTTGGAATAAAAGGACTCCATGAAACGCTTTCTGCTTCCCGCGGCCCTTTCCGCGCTGATGATCGCCCAGGTTCACGCCGAGTCCTTCACTGTTTCCGATATCCGGGTCAACGGCCTGCAGCGTGTATCGGCCGGCAGCGTGTTCGCGGCACTGCCGCTGAACGTCGGTGAGCAGATCGACGATCGCCGCCTGGTCGAAGCGACCCGCTCGCTCTTCAAGACCGGCTTCTTCCAGGACATCCAGCTCAGCCGTGATGGCAATGTGCTGATCGTCAACGTGGTCGAGCGTCCGTCCATCTCCAGCATCGAGATCGAGGGCAACAAGGCCATCACCACCGAAGACCTGATGAAGGGTCTGAAGCAGTCCGGCCTTTCCGAGGGCGAAATCTTCCAGCGCGCGACCCTCGAGGGCGTGCGCAACGAGCTGCAGCGCCAGTACGTGGCCCAGGGCCGCTACTCCGCCGAGATCGAGACCGAAGTGGTGCCGCAGCCGCGCAACCGCGTCGCGCTGAAGATCAACATCAACGAAGGCACCGTGGCGGCCATCGCCCATGTCAACGTGGTGGGCAACACCGTCTTCTCCGAAGAAGACCTGACCGACCTGTTCGAGCTGAAGACCACCAACTGGCTGTCCTTCTTCAAGAACGACGACAAGTACTCCCGCGAGAAGCTCTCCGGCGACCTGGAACGTCTGCGTTCGTACTACCTGGACCGCGGCTACATCCACATGGATATCGCCTCCACCCAGGTGTCCATCACCCCGGACAAGAAGCACGTCTACATCACCGTCAACGTCAACGAAGGCGAGAAGTACACCGTCAGCGACGTGAAGCTCTCCGGCGACCTGAAGGTGCCGGAAGACGAAGTGAAGAAGCTCCTGCTGGTGAAGAAGGGCCAGGTGTTCTCCCGCAAGGTGATGACCACCACCTCCGACCTCATCACCCGTCGCCTGGGCAACGAGGGTTACACCTTCGCCAACGTCAACGGCGTTCCCGAGCCGAACGACGAGAACAAGACCGTATCGATCACCTACGTGGTCGATCCGGGCAAGCGCGCCTACGTCAACCGCATCAACTTCCGTGGCAACACCAAGACCGAGGACGAAGTACTCCGTCGCGAAATGCGCCAGATGGAAGGCGGCTGGGCCTCGACCTACCTGATCGACCAGTCCAAGCAGCGCCTGGAGCGCCTGGGCTACTTCAAGGAGGTCAACGTCGAGACCCCGGCGGTTCCGGGTACCGACGATCAGGTCGACGTCAACTACAGCGTGGAAGAACAGCCGTCCGGCTCGATCACCGCCAGCGTGGGCTTCGCCCAGAGCGCCGGCCTGATCCTCGGTGGCTCGATCAGCCAGAACAACTTCCTGGGTACCGGTAACAAGGTCAGCATCGGCCTGACCAAGTCCGACTACCAGACCCGCTACAACTTCGGCTTCGTCGACCCCTACTGGACCGTCGACGGCGTGAGCCTGGGCTACAACGCGTTCTACCGCAAGACCGACTACGACGAGCTCGACGTCGACGTTTCCAGCTACTCGGTGAACAGTCTGGGTGCCGGCGTCAGCATCGGCTACCCGATCAGCGAGACCTCGCGCCTGACCTACGGCCTGACCGTGCAGCGCGATGACATCGACACTGGTGCCTATACCGTCGACGAGATCTTCGACTTCATCGATAAGGAAGGCGACAGCTTCACCAACTTCAAGGCGTCCATCGGCTGGTCCGAGTCGACCCTGAACAAGGGTGTGCTGGCGAACCGAGGTCACTCGCAGAGCCTGGTGCTGGAATCCACCATTCCGGGTAGCGACCTGTCGTTCTACAAGCTCGACTACCGTGGCCAGATCTTCGCGCCACTCACCGAAAACTACACCATGCGCTTCCATACCGAGCTCGGTTACGGCGGCGCCTACGGCGACACCGATCGTCTGCCGTTCTACGAGAACTACTACGCCGGTGGCTTCAACTCGGTACGTGGCTTCAAGGACAGCACCCTGGGCCCGCGTAGCACCCCGAGTATCGCGCGCAACCCAGATGGTTCCGAGATGGCAAGTGGCGGCCCTGACAGTAAAGGTCGCTACACCGACCCGGATCAGGATCGCGAAGCCTTCGGTGGTAACATCCTGATCACCGGTGGTGCGGAACTGCTGTTCCCACTGCCCTTCGTGAAGGACCAGCGCCAACTGCGTACCGTGCTGTTCTATGACATCGGTAACGTGTTTGACACCGACTGCCCGACTTCCTCCACCCAAGGTTGTGACGGCGTCAAGTTCCAGGACATGGCCATGTCCGCGGGTGTCGGTCTGACCTGGATCACCGCTCTGGGCCCGCTGAGCTTCAGCCTGGCGACTCCGATCAAGAAGCCGGACAACGCCGAAACCCAGATCTTCCAGTTCTCCCTGGGACAGACCTTCTAATTGGCCGTATCGTTGTAATGACAACCATGCTTTGTGCAGGAGTGCATTGTGCGTAAGTTGACCCAGTTCGTCCTGATCACCGCCGCCCTGGCAGCGAGCCCCGCGTTCGCCGACATGAAGATCGCGGTGCTCAACTATCAGATGGCACTCCTCGAGTCCGATTCGGCCAAGCAGTACGCCGTCGACGCCGAGAAGAAATTCGGCCCCCAGCTGACCAAGCTCAAGGCCCTGGAAACCGATGCCAAGGCCCTGCAGGACAAGCTGGTCAACGGCGGCAGCAAGATGTCCGCTTCCGAGCGCGACAAGGCTGAAGGCGACTTCAAGCAGAAGGCCCGTGATTTCCAGTTCCAGTCCAAGGAGCTGAACGAAGCCAAAGCCGTCGCCGACCGCGACATGCTGAAGAAGCTCAAGCCGAAGCTGGACCAGGCCGTCGAGGAAACCATCAAGAAAGGTGGTTATGACCTCGTGGTCGAGCGTGGTGCCGTGGTCGACGTCAAGCCGCAGTACGACATCACCCGCCAAGTCATCGAGCGCATGAACCAACTGCGCTGATGATGACCGAGCTGTCCTTTACCCTCGCCGAACTGGCTGCGCAACTCGATGCCGAGTTGCGCGGCGATCCCGCTCAGGTGATCAGCGGGCTGGCTACCCTGCAGGACGCAGGCGCCGGTCAGCTGAGCTTTCTGGCCAATCCGCAGTATCGCAAGTTCCTCGAAGGCAGCCAGGCCAGCGCCATTCTGCTGACTGCTGCCGATGCCGAAGGCTTTACCGGCAATGCGCTGATCGTCCCCAATCCCTACCTGGCCTATGCCGGCCTGTCCCACCAGTTCGACCGCAAGCCCAAGGCGCCGGTCGGCATTCATCCCACTGCGGTGGTCGATGAAGGTGCGCAGGTTGACACGAGTGCCAGTGTCGGACCCTATGCCGTGATCGAGGCCGGTGCGCAGATCGGTGCCAACGTCACCATCGGTGCCCACTGCTTCGTCGGCGCGCGCAGCGTGGTGGGCGAGGGTGGCTGGCTTGCGCCGCGCGTGACGCTCTACCACGACGTGCGCATCGGCAAGCGCGTGGTGATCCAGTCCGGCGCCGTACTGGGTGGCGAGGGCTTCGGCTTCGCCAACCACAAGGGTATCTGGCAGAAGATCGCCCAGATTGGCGGCGTGACCCTGGGGGACGACGTCGAGATCGGCGCCAACACCACCATCGACCGTGGTGCGCTGTCCGACACCCTGGTGGGCAATGGCGTGAAGCTGGACAACCAGATCATGATCGCCCACAACGTGCAGATCGGCGATCACACTGCCATGGCCGGCTGCTGCGGGATTTCCGGCAGCGCCAAGATCGGCAAGCACTGCATGCTTGCCGGCGGTGTCGGCCTGGTTGGCCATATCGAGATTTGTGACAACGTCTTCGTCACCGGGATGACCATGGTGACCCGTTCGATCACCGAACCGGGCTCCTACTCGTCCGGTACCGCCATGCAGCCTGCGGCTGAATGGAAGAAGAGTGCCGCGCGCATTCGTCAGCTGGATGACATGGCCCGTCGTCTGCAGCAGCTGGAAAAGCGCGTGGCCGCCGTGACCCCAAGCGGAGACGCTCCATCAGATGCGTGATCCACGCATTTTTTGGCGTTTCCCTTTTCTGAACAGGCTCCCCTGAACATGATGGACATCAACGAGATTCGCGAATACCTGCCTCATCGCTACCCCTTCCTGCTGGTGGATCGGGTGGTCGAGCTGGACATCGAAGGCAAGCGCATTCGCGCCTACAAGAATGTCAGCATCAACGAGCCGTTCTTCAATGGCCACTTCCCGCAGCATCCGATCATGCCGGGTGTGCTGATCATTGAGGCCATGGCGCAGGCCGCCGGCATCCTCGGCTTCAAGATGCTCGACGTGAAGCCCGCCGATGGCACCCTGTACTACTTCGTTGGCTCCGATAAGCTGCGCTTCCGCCAGCCGGTGCTGCCGGGCGACCAGCTGCAGCTCAACGCCCAGTTCCTGAGCGTCAAGCGCGGCATCTGGAAGTTCGATTGCCATGCCACCGTCGATGACAAGCCGGTATGCTCGGCCGAAATCATCTGTGCGGAACGCAAACTATGAGTTTGATCGATCCTCGCGCCATCATCGACCCGCGCGCAAAGCTGGCTGACGACGTAGAAGTGGGCCCCTGGTCCATGGTCGGGCCGGATGTGGAGATCGGCGAAGGTACGGTGATCGGTCCGCACGTGGTGGTCAAAGGCCCCACGAAGATCGGTAAGAACAATCGGATTTTCCAGTTCTCCAGCGTGGGTGAAGATACCCCCGACCTGAAGTACAAGGGCGAACCGACTCGCCTGGTGATCGGCGACAACAACGTGATCCGCGAGGGTGTGACCATCCATCGCGGCACCATCCAGGATCGCTCGGAAACCACTATCGGCGATCACAACCTGCTCATGGCCTATGTGCACATCGGCCACGACAGTGTGATCGGCAACCATTGCATCCTCGTGAACAACACCGCGCTGGCGGGGCATGTTCATGTGGATGACTGGGCGATCCTCTCCGGCTACACCCTGGTGCATCAGTTCTGCCGCATCGGCGCGCACGCCTTCTCCGGCATGGGCACCACCATCGGCAAGGACGTCCCGGCCTATGTCACGGTCTTCGGCAACCCCGCCGAGGCCCGCAGCATGAACTTCGAGGGCCTGCGCCGTCGTGGTTTCAGCGCCGAATCGATCCAGGCGCTGCGCCGGGCGTACAAGGTTGTGTACCGCCAGGGCCTGACGGTGGACGAGGCGCTGGCCGAGCTGGCCGAAGTCTCCGAGCAGTTCCCGGAAGTCGCGGTGTTCCGCGACTCCATCCAGAGCTCCACCCGCGGCATCACCCGCTGACCATGCAGCCGACCGCACGCAAGCTGCGCGTCGCCCTGGTCGCGGGCGAGGCGTCCGGCGATATCCTTGGTTCCGGCCTCATGCAGGCGCTCAAGCAGCGTCACCCCGACATCGAGTTCATCGGCGTCGGTGGACCGCGCATGCAGGCCGAAGGGTTGCAGTCGCATTTCCCGATGGAACGCCTGGCCGTCATGGGCCTGGTCGAGGTGCTTGGCCGCCTGCGCGAACTGCTGCGCCGGCGCAAGGACCTGGTGAAGATGCTGATCGCGGCCAGGCCAGACGTGTTCATCGGCATCGATGCGCCGGACTTCAACCTGACGCTTGAATTGAAGTTGCGCCGCGCGGGCATCCGCACCGTGCACTACGTCAGCCCCTCCGTCTGGGCCTGGCGGCAGAAGCGTGTACTGAAAATCAAGGAAGCCTGCGACCTGATGCTCGCGCTCTTCCCCTTCGAGGCGCGTTTCTACGAAGAGCACGCGGTACCGGTGCGGTTCGTCGGCCATCCGCTGGCCAACACCATTCCGCTGGAAGCCGACCGCGCCGGCGCGCGCGAGCGTCTCGGCCTGCCGCAGGATGCCACCGTCGTCGCGCTTCTGCCCGGTAGTCGGGGAGGGGAGGTTGGCAAGCTCGGGGCGTTGTTCCTCGATACCGCCCAGCGCCTGCTCCAGGATCGCCCTGGCCTGCGCTTCGTGCTGCCGTGCGCGAGCCCTGAGCGCCGCGTGCAGATCGAAGAAATGCTCGCGGGTCGCGATCTGCCGGTGCAAATGCTTGACGGTGCGTCCCACGAGGCGCTTGCCGCCTGTGACGCCGTGCTGATCGCTTCCGGTACCGCCACACTGGAAGCGCTGCTGTACAAGCGGCCGATGGTCGTCGCCTACAAGGTGGCGCCGATGACCTACCGCATCCTCAAGCGCCTGGTGAAGAGTCCTTACATCTCGCTGCCGAACCTGATGGCCGGCCGCCTGCTGGTGCCCGAACTGATCCAGGACGCGGCGACCCCGGAGGCGCTGGCCACGACCTTGTTGCCCCTGCTCGACGACGGCAGCGTGCAGACCGAATCCTTCGACGCCATCCATCGCGCCCTGCGCCAGGATGCGTCCGCGCAGGCCGCCGAAGCGGTGCTTGCCCTGGTGGAGAAACGCTGATGCAGATGGGCCTGGACTTCACCCTGGTGGAAGAACTGGTGGCCGGTGTCGACGAAGTCGGTCGTGGTCCGCTGTGCGGCCCCGTGGTCACCGCCGCGGTGATCCTCGATCCGGCACGCCCGATCAAGGGCCTCAACGACTCGAAGAAGCTCAGCGAAGCACGCCGCGAGGCTCTGTTCGACGAGATCCGCGAGAAGGCCCTGGCCTGGTGCATTGCCCGTGCGGATGTGCATGAGATCGACCAGCTGAACATCCTCCACGCCACCATGCTCGCCATGCAGCGCGCGGTGGAAGGCCTCAGCGTTATGCCGAAACTGGCGCTGATCGACGGCAACCGCTGCCCGAAACTGAAGGTGCCTTCCGCGCCGGTCGTGCAGGGCGACGCCAAGGTGCCGGCCATCGCTGCCGCGTCGATCCTGGCCAAGGTCAGCCGCGACCGTGAGATGCAGGAAATGGAAGCGCAGTACCCCGGCTACGGCATCGGCGGCCACAAGGGCTACCCGACGCCAGTGCATCTGGAGGCGCTCAAGCGTCTGGGCCCGACGCCCATCCACCGTCGCTCCTTCGGGCCGGTGCGCGCCTTGCTGGAAAACCCTGCCGGCATCCTGTAACACCCTGTTATTACTCTGGAATTCCTCCCGGCCAGCGGCCCGTCGGTGACTTCAAACACCCGGCGCGACGGCTGGCCCATTGATCCCTGTAGCTTTGCGGACAGCCCCGGTACAATCCGGGGCTTGCCGTTTTTCGCGTTTGCCAAGGACCACCATGACCGCCACCTTCGTTCACCTGCGTCTGCACACCGAATTCTCCCTGGTCGACGGCCTGGTACGGGTCAAGCCGCTGATCAAGGCGGTCGGCGGGGCGGGCATGCCGGCGGTGGCGGTGACCGACCTGAGCAACATGTGCTCGCTGGTGAAGTTCTACAAGACGGCCATGGGCGGCGGTATCAAGCCGATCTGCGGCGCCGACATCTGGCTGGCCAATCGCGACGAGGACGGCCCGCTGACCCGCCTGACCCTGCTGGCGATGAACGCCAAGGGCTACCGCAACCTCACCGAGCTGATTTCCCGTGGCTGGCAGGAAGGCCAGCGCAACGGCGAGATCATCATCGAGCGGCAGTGGATCAAGGACGCTGCCGAAGGCCTGATCGCGCTGTCCGGTTCCAAGGAAGGCGAGATCGGCATGGCGCTGCTGGAGGGCGACGACGCTCTCGCAGATTCCCTGCTGGCCGAGTGGCTGGAAGTCTTCCCGGACCGCTTCTACCTGGATATCCAGCGCACCAGCCGGGTGAACGACGAGGAGCACGTGCACGCCGCCGTGGCTCTGTCCGCTCGTAGTGGCGCGCCGCTGGTGGCGACCAACGACGTGCGCTTCATCAAGGAAGCGGACTTCGAAGCCCACGAGACCCGCGTTTGCATCGGTGAAGGCCGTGCCCTGGATGACCCGCGCCGTTCGCGCAGCTATTCCGATCAGCAGTACTTGAAGAGCCCGGAGGAAATGGCCGAGCTGTTCAGCGACATTCCCGAGGCTCTGGAAAACTCCGTCGAGATCGCCAAGCGCTGCAACATCGATGTGCAGTTGGGCAAGTACTTCCTGCCCAACTTCCCGATCCCCTTTGATGACATGGACATCAACGACTACCTGCGCCATGTCTCCTACGAGGGCCTGGAAGAGCGCCTGGCGGTGCTATGGCCGAAGGACACCACGCCGAACTACGAAGAGAAGCGGCAGCTCTACGTCGACCGCCTGGAGTTCGAGCTGGGTACCATCATCCAGATGGGCTTCCCCGGCTACTTCCTGATCGTGATGGACTTCATCAAGTGGGCGAAGAACAACGGCGTGCCGGTAGGCCCTGGCCGTGGCTCGGGTGCAGGCTCGCTGGTCGCCTACGTGCTGAAGATCACCGACCTCGACCCGCTGGCCTATGACCTGCTGTTCGAACGCTTCCTGAACCCTGAACGTATTTCCATGCCCGACTTCGATGTCGACTTCTGCATGGAAGGCCGCGACCGGGTGATCGACTACGTGGCGGGCGCCTACGGCCGCAACGCGGTGAGCCAGATCATCACCTTCGGCTCCATGGCCGCGAAGGCGGTGGTGCGCGACGTGGCGCGGGTGCAGGGCAAGTCCTACGGCCTGGCCGACAAGCTGTCGAAGATGATCCCCTTCGAAGTGGGCATGACCCTGGAGAAGGCCTTCGAGCAGGAAGAGATGCTCCGCGACTTCCTCAAGACCGACGAGGAAGCCCAGGAAATCTGGGACATGGCGCTCAAGCTGGAAGGTGTGACCCGTGGTACCGGCAAGCACGCTGGTGGTGTGGTGATCGCGCCGACCAAGCTGACCGACTTCGCTCCCATCGCCTGTGACGAAGAGGGCGCCGGCCTGGTAACCCAGTTCGACAAGGACGACGTAGAGGCCGCCGGTCTGGTGAAGTTCGACTTCCTCGGCCTGCGGACCCTGACCATCATCAAGTGGGCGATGGAGATCATCCATCGCATCCAGAAGAAGGCCGGCGAGACCGATCTGGTCGACATCGACCGCATCGCGCTGGACGACAAGAAGACTTACGACCTGCTGCAGAAGGCGGAAACCACTGCGGTCTTCCAGCTTGAATCGCGTGGAATGAAGGAGCTGATCAAGAAGCTCAAGCCGGACTGCCTGGAAGACCTCATCGCACTGGTGGCGCTGTTCCGTCCCGGTCCGCTGCAGTCGGGCATGGTGGACGACTTCATCAACCGCAAGCACGGTCGCGAAGAGATTTCCTACCCGCACCCGGATTACCAGTACGCCGGCCTCGAACCGGTGCTCAAGCCGACCTACGGCATCATCCTGTACCAGGAACAGGTGATGCAGATCGCCCAGGTGATGGCGGGCTACAGCCTCGGCGGCGCGGACATGCTGCGTCGCGCCATGGGCAAGAAGAAGCCCGAGGAAATGGCCAAGCAGCGCGGCGGCTTCATCGAAGGCTGCTCCAACAACGGCATCGACGAAAACCTCTCGGGCAACATCTTCGACCTGGTGGAAAAGTTCGCCGGCTACGGCTTCAACAAGTCGCACTCGGCCGCCTACGGCCTGGTGTCGTACCAGACCGCCTGGCTGAAGACCCACTGGAAAGCCCCGTTCATGGCCGCGGTGCTCACCGCGGATATGCAGAACACCGACAAGGTGGTGACGCTCATCGAAGAGTGCCGCCACATGAAACTGCGCATCCTGGCGCCGGACGTGAACAACTCCGAGTTCCGCTTCACCGTCGACGAGGACAACCAGATCGTCTACGGCCTGGGCGCGATCAAGGGCGTCGGCGAGGGCCCGGTGGAAGCCATCACCGAGTGCCGCAACGAAGGCGGGCCATTCAAGACCCTGTTCGACTTCTGCGACCGCATTGACCTCAAGCGGGTCAACAAGCGCACCCTGGAGGCGCTGATCCGCGCCGGCGCGCTGGATCGCCTCGGCCCGCATTTCCATGAAGAGCAGAAGGCCTACCACGCCCACGTCGACATCAACCGCGCCGTGCTGCTGGCGTCCATGGAAGAAGCCGTCAAGGCCGCCGAGCAGACCTCGCGCAGCCACGACAGCGGCCACATGGACCTGTTCGGCGGCGTGTTCGCCGAGCCCGAGGCGGATGTCTACGCCAACCACCGCAAGGTCAAGGAGCTCAACCTCAAGGAGCGCCTGAAGGGCGAGAAGGACACCCTCGGCCTGTACCTGACCGGTCACCCCATCGACGAGTATGAAGGCGAGGTGCGACGTTTTGCCCGCCAGCGCATCGTCGAACTGAAGCCCGCGCGTGATACCCAGACCGTCGCTGGCCTGATCGTCAACCTGCGGGTGATGAAGAACAAGCGCGGCGACAAGATGGGTTTCGTGACCCTGGACGACCGCTCCGGCCGTATCGAAGCCTCGTTGTTCGCCGAAGCCTTCGCCGCCAACCAGGCGCTGCTGCAGACCGACGCGCTGGTGGTGATCGAGGGCGAAGTCAGCCAGGACGATTTCTCCGGCGGCCTGCGCCTGCGCGCCAAGCGCGTGATGGGCCTGGAAGAGGCGCGCACTTCGCTGGCGGAAAGCCTGCGAGTGCGCGTGCATGCCGATGCGCTCAAGGGCGACCGTCTGCGCTGGCTGGCCGACCTCTGCACCCGTCACCGCGGCAGCTGCCCGGTCACTGTCGACTACAGTGGCGAGCAGGCGCGCGCCCTGTTGCAGTTCGGCGAGCAGTGGCGGATCGATCCCGCAGATAACCTGATTCAAGCGTTGCGTGACCAGTTCGGCCGCGACAACGTCTTCCTCAACTACCGCTAGTGAAGCCCGCTAGTGAAGCCGGTGGCCAAAGGCCGCCCGCCCGCCAGTCTCGACCCTTGGCGCCCGATACCGTAAGGTAGGGCGCCTACGGACCAGGCCCAGCCGCCAACAGAACGACGGATAGCCCATGAACCCGAATTTTCTCGATTTCGAACAGCCCATTGCCGACCTGCACGCCAAGATCGAAGAGCTGCGGTTGGTCGGTAACGACAACGCCCTGAACATCACCGACGAAATCTCCCGTCTGCAGGAGAAGAGCAAGGCGCTGACCGAGAACATCTTCGGCAACCTGTCCAGCTGGCAGATCGCCCAGCTCGCGCGCCATCCGCGTCGCCCCTACACCCTGGACTACATCGAGCACATCTTCACCGAGTTCGAAGAGCTGCACGGTGACCGCCACTTCTC
This sequence comes from Pseudomonas sp. LABIM340, assembly GCF_040017195.2. Classification (NCBI taxonomy): domain Bacteria; kingdom Pseudomonadati; phylum Pseudomonadota; class Gammaproteobacteria; order Pseudomonadales; family Pseudomonadaceae; genus Pseudomonas; species Pseudomonas sp. LABIM340. Next base: position 1,810,088 of record NZ_CM200227.1, read on the forward strand.
CGACGACGCCGCGATTGTCGGTGGCGTTGCCCGCCTGGAAGACCAGCCGGTGATGATCATCGGCCACCAGAAGGGTCGTGAAGTGCGCGAGAAGGTACGCCGCAACTTCGGCATGCCGCGTCCGGAAGGCTACCGCAAGGCCTGCCGCCTGATGGAAATGGCCGAACGCTTCAAGATGCCGATCCTGACCTTCATCGACACCCCCGGCGCCTATCCGGGCATCGACGCCGAAGAGCGCGGCCAGAGCGAAGCGATCGCCTGGAACCTGCGCGTCATGGCGCGCCTGAAGACCCCGATCATCGCCACCGTGATCGGCGAAGGCGGTTCCGGCGGTGCGCTGGCCATCGGCGTGTGCGACCAGTTGAACATGCTGCAGTACTCCACCTACGCGGTGATCTCGCCCGAAGGTTGCGCCTCGATCCTCTGGCGTACCGCCGAGAAGGCGCCGGAAGCGGCCGAGGCCATGGGCATCACCGCCAACCGCCTGAAGGACCTGGGCATCGTCGACAACGTCATCCCCGAGCCGCTGGGCAGTGCCCACCGCGACCCGGCCGCGATGGCCGAGACCATCCGCAAGTCCCTGCTGGGCCAGCTCGACACGCTGAACCAGCTGAGCAGCGAAGAGCTCCTGGCGCGCCGCTACGAGCGCCTGATGAGCTACGGCATCGCCTGATCGACGCCTTCGGCGCAGCGCGGGTGACGAGGTATCCTTGCCTCGTCCCCGACCCTGCCGATCTGCGCCATGTCTGCTGATTTCCAATCCCGACTGCTGAATTTTCTCGCGCCCTGGCGCAACGCGCCGGCGTGGCGTGTCGCCTTGTCCGGCGGGCTGGACTCCACCGTTCTCCTGCATCTCCTGGCGCAACTCGCTGCCCGCGAGGCCTTGCCGCCGATTTCCGCTATTCACGTGCACCACGGCCTGCAGGCTGTCGCTGATGCCTGGCCGGAACATTGCCAGCGTTTCTGCGACTCCCTTGGCGTGCCAATGCAGGTGGCGCGCGTGCAAGTCGATGACGGTGCCAGCCTGGAGCGCGCGGCGCGCGAGGCGCGGTATGCGGCTTTCGCCGCGGCGCTAGGGGCGGGCGAATGCCTGCTGACCGGTCAGCACCGTGACGATCAGGCGGAAACCGTCCTGTTCCGGCTGTTCCGCGGCGCCGGTGTGCGGGGCCTGTCCGCCATGGCGACCAGTCGTCCGCTGGGTACTGGAATGCTGCTGCGACCGTTGCTGGGGTTCAGTCGCGCGGAGCTGGAGCGGTACGCCCGCAGTCATGGGCTGAGCTGGGTGGAGGACCCGTCCAATGCCAGCGACGATTACGACCGCAACTACCTGCGCAACCGGGTGCTGCCGGGCATCGTCCAGCGCTGGCCGTCGGCCGTTGAGACCATCGCCCGCAGCGCCGAGCACCTGGCGGAAGCCGACGGTCTGCTGGGCGAGCTGGCACAGAACGACCTGATTTCCGCCGGTGCCCGCAACGAATACATCGGCATGCAATTGCCCTCGCTGGCCATCGCCGCGCTGGCGGAACTGAGCGAGCCTCGCCAGCGCAATGCATTGCGCCACTGGCTTGCTCCTCTGGCACGACTGCCTGACAGCGCGCACTGGGCCGGCTGGCGGGACCTGCGAGATGCCCGCGAGGACGCCGAGCCGATCTGGCGCCTCGCAGACGGTGAGTTGCGCCGTGCCCATGGCCGGCTCTGGTGGCTGGCCAACCCCTGGCTCGGTTTCGTACCGGCGAATCAGGCCTGGTGCGATTCGTCGCAGCCGCTTTCGCTACCGGACAACGGCTCGCTGCGTTTCGAGGGTGAACCGCCGGGCGGGCTGCTGGAGGTTCGCTACCGGCAGGGAGGAGAAGTCATGCTGCTGGTCGGTCGAGGCTCCCGCGACCTCAAGCGCCTGCTCAATGAAGCGGCCGTGCCGGCCTTCCTGCGTGGCCGTCTGCCGCTGCTCTGGCGAGCCGACGAACTGCTCGGGGTGGCCCTGCTGCCGGACCTGCGGGTGGAGGCAGGGCAGGGCTGGACTCTGCGCTGGACACCTCCGACGAATGACTCGGGTTTGAGCTGATAGCGGCTTTCCGGTAGACTACGCTCCCGTCTTGTACCGCTCCTGTTGATTCGTCTTCGAATCAGTGGGAGTTCGCTATTTTCACGACGAAGTCGTGAGCCGGGTCTTGTACCCGACACCTTCGCTTCCCCGGCGGCCGAGCCGCCTAAACGCTGACATTCAGGGCTTTTCATGACGCGCTACATCTTCGTCACGGGTGGTGTTGTTTCTTCATTGGGGAAAGGCATCGCCTCGGCTTCCTTGGCTGCCATTCTGGAAGCGCGTGGCCTGAAGATCACGATGCTCAAGCTGGACCCCTACATCAACGTCGATCCGGGCACCATGAGCCCGTTCCAGCACGGTGAGGTGTTCGTCACCCACGACGGCGCTGAGACCGACCTCGATCTGGGCCACTACGAGCGTTTCGTTCGTACCACGATGACCCAGAACAACAACTTCACCACCGGTCGCGTCTACATGGACGTGCTGCGCAAGGAGCGCCGTGGTGACTATCTGGGCGCCACCGTGCAGGTCATCCCGCACATCACCGACGAGATCAAGCGTCGCATCATCAAGGGCGCCGGCGATGCCGACGTGGCCCTGGTTGAAGTTGGCGGCACCGTCGGTGATATCGAGTCGCAACCCTTCCTCGAGGCCATCCGCCAGCTGCGCGTGGAGATCGGTTCGCGCCGTGCCATGCTGATGCACCTGACGCTGGTCCCGTACATCGCCACTGCCGGCGAGACCAAGACCAAGCCGACCCAGCACTCGGTCAAGGAGCTGCGCTCCATCGGCCTGCAGCCGGACATCCTGATCTGCCGCTCCGACCATCCGGTGGACGTGTCCTCCCGCCGCAAGATCGCCCTCTTCACCAACGTGGAAGAGCGCGCGGTCATTTCGCTGGAAGACGTCGACACCATCTACCGCATTCCGTCCGTACTGCACGCCCAGGGCGTCGACGACCTGGTCGTCGAGCGCTTTGGCCTGGAGTGCGGCCCGGCTGACCTGTCCGAATGGGACCGCGTGGTCGACGCCAAGCTCAACCCCGAGCGTGAAGTCACCATCGCCATGGTCGGCAAGTACATGGAACTGCTCGACGCCTACAAGTCGCTGATCGAAGCCATGACCCACGCCGGCATTCAGAGCCACACCAAGGTCAACCTGCGCTACATCGACTCCGAGGACATCGAGCAGCAGGGCACCAGCCTGCTCGAAGGCGCCGACGCCATCCTGGTTCCGGGCGGCTTCGGCCTGCGCGGCGTGGAAGGCAAGATCACCGCTGTGCAGTACGCCCGTGAGAACAAGGTTCCGTACCTGGGCATCTGCTTGGGGATGCAGGTGGCTGTCATTGAGTACGCCCGCAACGTGCTGGGCTGGACCGATGCCAACTCCACCGAGTTCGACAAGTCCAGCGGCCACCCGGTCGTCGGCCTGATCACCGAATGGCAGGACGCTACCGGCGCCACCGAAGTGCGCACCGAAGCTTCCGACCTGGGCGGCACCATGCGCCTGGGCGCCCAGGAATGCCTGCTGTCCGCCGGCACCCTGGTGCACGACTGCTACGGCAAGGAAGTGATCGTCGAGCGTCACCGTCACCGCTACGAAGTGAACAACAACCTGCGTCCGCAACTGGAAGCCGCTGGCCTGAAGATTTCCGGCCGCTCCGGCGACGGTGCGCTGGTGGAAGTCGTGGAAGCGCCGGACCACCCGTGGTTCGTGGCCTGCCAGTTCCACCCGGAATTCACTTCCACCCCGCGTGATGGTCACCCGCTGTTCAGCGGCTTCGTCAACGCCGCCCTGAAGCAAGCCGGGAAAGCCTGAACATGACACAGAAGATCATCCGCGTCGGGGATATCCAGATCGGCAACGACCTGCCGTTCGTGCTGTTTGGCGGCATGAACGTGCTGGAATCGCGCGACCTGGCGATGCAGGTCTGCGAAGAGTACGTCAAGGTCACCGAGAAGCTCGGTATCCCCTACGTGTTCAAGGCCAGCTTCGACAAGGCCAACCGTTCCTCGATCACGTCCTACCGTGGTCCGGGCATGGAAGAAGGGCTGAAGATCTTCGAAGAGATCAAGAAGACCTTCAACGTGCCGGTCATCACTGATGTGCACGAGCCTTACCAGGCCGCTCCGGTGGCCGAGGTCTGCGACATCATCCAGCTGCCGGCCTTCCTGTCCCGGCAGACCGACCTGGTCGTGGCCATGGCCCAGACCAAAGCGGTGATCAACATCAAGAAAGCCCAGTTCCTCGCGCCGCAGGAGATGAAACACATCCTGCGCAAGTGCGAGGAGGCGGGTAACGACCAGCTGATCCTCTGCGAGCGTGGCTCCTCCTTCGGGTACAACAACCTGGTGGTGGACATGCTCGGCTTTGGCATCATGAAGCAGTTCGAGTACCCGGTGTTCTTCGACGTGACCCACGCCCTGCAGATGCCGGGCGGTCGCGCCGATTCCGCCGGCGGCCGCCGCGCCCAGGTCACCGACCTGGCCAAGGCCGGCATGAGCCAGGGCCTCGCCGGCCTGTTCCTGGAGGCCCATCCGGACCCCGAGAACGCCAAATGCGACGGTCCGTGCGCCCTGCGCCTGAACAAGCTCGAGCCTTTCCTGTCCCAGCTCAAGCAGCTGGACGACCTGGTCAAGAGTTTCCCCACTATCGAGACTGCCTGAGAGTCCGCCCGATGTGCCCCGTAGCGTCAAGCTCGGCGGGGCATCGGGCAGGTTCTGATGTCTCACCAGCCGCCCCGTTTATCTCTATCTTCGGAGTGTTATCAAGAATGGCAAAGATCGTCGACATCAAGGGCCGTGAGGTCCTGGACTCCCGCGGCAACCCGACCGTTGAAGCGGACGTGATCCTGGACAACGGCATCGTCGGCAGCGCTTGCGCCCCGTCCGGTGCATCCACCGGTTCCCGCGAGGCTCTCGAACTGCGCGATGGCGACAAGAGCCGTTACCTGGGCAAGGGCGTGCTGAAAGCCGTGGCCAACATCAATGGCCCGATCCGCGACCTGCTGCTGGGCAAGGACGCGGCTGACCAGAAAGGTCTGGATCACGCGATGATCGACCTCGACGGCACCGAGAACAAAGGCAAGCTGGGCGCCAACGCCATCCTGGCCGTCTCCCTGGCTGCCGCCAAGGCCGCCGCTCAGGCCAAGGGCGTGCCGCTGTACGCGCACATCGCCGACCTGAACGGTACCCCGGGCCAGTACTCCATGCCGGTTCCGATGATGAACATCATCAACGGCGGCGAGCACGCTGATAACAACGTCGACATCCAGGAATTCATGGTTCAGCCGGTTGGCGCCAAGAACTTCGCCGACGCACTGCGCATGGGCGCCGAGATCTTCCACCACCTCAAAGCCGTGCTGAAGGCCCGTGGCCTGAACACTGCCGTGGGTGACGAAGGTGGCTTCGCGCCGAACCTGGCTTCCAACGAAGACGCCCTGGCCGCCATCGCCGAAGCCGTCGCCAACGCCGGCTACAAGCTGGGCGACGACGTGACCCTGGCCCTGGACTGCGCCTCCTCCGAGTTCTTCAAGGACGGCCAGTACGACCTGGAAGGCGAAGGCAAGGTGTTCAGCGCCGAAGGTTTCGCCGACTACCTGGCCGGCCTGACCCAGCGCTACCCGATCATCTCCATCGAAGACGGCATGGACGAGTCCGACTGGGCTGGCTGGAAAGTCCTGACCGACAAGATCGGCGAGAAGGTACAGCTGGTCGGTGACGACCTGTTCGTGACCAACACCAAGATCCTCAAGCGCGGCATCGACGAGCAGATCGGCAACTCGATCCTGATCAAGTTCAACCAGATCGGCTCGCTGACCGAGACCCTGGAAGCCATCCAGATGGCCAAGGCTGCCGGCTTCACCGCCGTCATCTCGCATCGTTCGGGCGAAACCGAGGACAGCACCATCGCTGACCTGGCTGTCGGCACTGCCGCTGGTCAGATCAAGACCGGTTCCCTCTGCCGCTCCGACCGCGTTTCCAAGTACAACCAGCTGCTGCGTATCGAAGAGCAGCTGGGCGCCAAGGCGCCGTACCGTGGTCGCGCGGAATTCCGCGGCTGATCCTGATCCTGATACTAGTCTGGTACGGTGAAGGGGTGGCAGGAGCCACCCCTTTGCGTATGGAGCTGATAGTTTGAGGTTACGTAGCCCTTACTGGCTGTTCGTCGTGCTGATCCTGGCGCTGGCCGGCCTGCAGTATCGCCTGTGGGTTGGTGATGGCAGCCTGGCGCAGGTGCGCGACCTGCAGAAGCAGATCGCCGACCAGCAGGGCGAGAACGAGCGCCTGCTCGAGCGTAACCGCATCCTCGAGGCGGAAGTCGCCGAGCTCAAGAAAGGCACCGAGACCGTCGAGGAGCGTGCACGCCACGAACTCGGCATGGTCAAGGACAAGGAAACCCTCTACCAGCTCGCGCAATGACCACTCCCGCCTTCTGGGCCGTGATCCCGGCCGCCGGCATCGGTTCGCGGATGCGCGCCGACCGCCCCAAGCAATACCTCGACCTTGCCGGTCGCAGCATTCTCGAACGCACCCTCGACTGCTTCCTCGGCCATCCCCGGCTGAAGGGTCTGGTGGTGTGCCTGGCCGCCGACGATCCCTGGTGGCCGACCTTGCCGAGCGCTTCCAACGAACTGATCCAGCGTGCCGACGGTGGCCGGGAGCGCGCCGATTCCGTGCTCAATGGCCTGCTGCGTCTGACCGAGCTGGGCGCAGGCAGCGACGACTGGGTGCTGGTGCATGACGCCGCCCGGCCGAACCTGGCTCGCGCTGATCTGGATCGCCTGCTGGGCGAGCTGGAGTTCGACGCCGTGGGTGGCCTGCTCGGCGTGCCCGCAAGGGACACCCTCAAGCGCGTGGGTGCCGACGGCCGCGTCGTGGAAACCATCGACCGCAGCGTGGTCTGGCAGGCCTATACCCCGCAGATGTTCCGCCTCGGCGCGCTGCACCGCGCGCTCGCCGATGCGCTGGTGGCCGACGCCGCCATCACCGACGAGGCTTCTGCCATGGAATGGGCGGGCTATGCGCCGCGCATGGTGGAAGGGCGGGTGGACAACATCAAGGTCACCACCCCGGAAGACCTGCAGCGCCTGCTGCGCAACTTCGCCAAGCACTGACCCCTTCGCAGCCAGATCGGAGCACCCTGTAGGAGTGCGCCATGCGCACGAGCGCGACCATGGCCCGCCCCTACAGGTTGAGCGCCGGGCATTAGCCCAGCAGCGGGACTTCGATCAGGAAGCGGAACAGCGCTCCATGCTGCTCCACCGCCAGGCAGTGATAGCCATGGCGCTTGGTGTCTTCCGGAATGCCGTGCACCGACTGCGAACAGTCGGTGATCACCTCCAGCAGATCGCCCGGCTTGAGCGTCTCCAGGGTCTCCAGGGTGGCGATGGCGTTGTACGGGCAGTGTTCGCCGCGCAAATCAAGCGACAGCGTCGGCGTCTTGGTGTCGGGCATCGGACGGTTTCCGTTTACGGGTGAATCGTTGCGCGTTGAGTTGTACCAGCAGCATGCACAATGCGAGGCCGGCAAAGGTGATCAGCAGGCCGCCCCCAGGGCCGAACTCCTGCAGCAGGTTGAGCTTGGGATAGGGCAGGGCGAGGCTGGTGCCGAGCTGGTCCCAGTACACCGCGACCAGAGTGCCGCCGATGACGTTGCCGACGCCCACTACCCAGAAGTGCACCTGGCCTTCCATCGAGCGATACATCCAGCCTGTCTCGCAGCCGCCGGCCAGCACGATGCCGATACCGAACAGTACGCCGCCGATCACGGCGTTCGGGCCCATCCAGAAGATCTTCGGCGGCAGGCCGTTGTGGATCGCCGCAAAGGTGCCGACGCAGGCGGCCGCCATGCCCAGCAGGATGCCCAGTGCAGCCTGGGTCCGGCCGGTGGTCCAGAGGTCGCGGGCGGCGCTGGTGAAGCAGATCTGCGCGCGCTCGATCAGGCCGCCGAACAGCAGGCCGAACAGGCAGGCCATGCCCAGCACCAGCGAGACTTCGAAGCGCCAGGCAGCGAACAGCGCGGCGATCGCCAGCACGCCCATGCCCAGTCGCCATTGCAGCTTGGCGCGGCGAGCGAGCGCTTCGGCAGTTGGCAGGGCGGCGGCCTTGCCGCCGACTTTGAGCGGAATGCGCAGGAAGGGCAGCAGGCTGATCTTCACGCCGAACCAGGCACCGATAACGGTGGAGATCATGAAGGCCCAGGCGTGCACGGAGAACATCGGGATGCCGGTGAAGAAGGCCGCCAGGTTGCAGCCCATCGCCAGGCGCGCGCCGAAGCCGGCGATGACCCCGCCGATCAGGCCTTGGAGCAGACGGCGCTTGCTGGTCGGCCAGCGCAGGCTGACGTTGCCGGCCCAGAGCGCGCAGACCAGTGCGCCGAGGAACATGCCGATGATCATCACGCCATCAATGCGGTCCAGCGGCGTGCCTTGCAGGCCGATGATCTTGAAGTAGCTCCATTCCTGCGGTTGCAGGCCGAACCAGGACAGCACATGGCCGCCCCAGCGGGTGAACTCGCCGGTGACCGCCCAGAAAGTGCCGGTCATGGCGAAGTAGTAGGCCGAAATGACGCCCAGGGCGACCAGCGTCGGCAGGGGCGACCAGAAGCGCAGCAGATAGCGCTCGCGGAAGGAAGAAAGGGCTGACATCGCGTCGTCCTTGATCCGAAGGGTGGGAAACCGCCCATTCTAGCCAACGCGTCTTTCAGGCGCTTGTTTCAGGGCAACGGAGTGGGTTGAAGATGCTGCAGGCCTTCCTTCAGATGATCCACCAGCTGCCGCACCTTGGGCGACAGGTGCCGCTGCTGTGGATAAAGCGCCCAGACCCCGGTATTGGGCGGCTGGTGCGCGTCCAGCAGGGACACCAGGCGGCCGCTGCGCAGGTGCTCCAGCACGTAGTAGTCCGGCAACTGGCACAGGCCGAAACCGCGCAGGGCTGCATCGAGCACCGCCTGGCCGCTGTTGCAGCGCCAGTTGCCCTGCACCCGGTGCTGGGTTTCGCGGCTGTCTTCCAGGAAGCTCCACTGGTCGCTGCTGCCTATCAGGCAATTGTGCTGCGCGAGTTCGGCGACGCTTTGTGGTGCGCCGTGGCGGGCCAGGTATTCCGGCGTAGCGCAGAGATACATCACCCGCGGTGCCAGGCGGGTCGCCACCAGCCGTGAATCGCTCAGCCGGCCGAGGCGGATCGCCAGGTCGAAGCCTTCGTGGAGCAGGTCGAGCTGGCGATTGGACAGCTCGATCTCCACCCGCAGTTGCGGAAACTGCGCCATGAACTCGTTCACCAGCGGCACCACGAAGCGCTCGCCGTAGGCCACGGCGCAAGTCATGCGCAGCAGCCCCTTGGGCTCGGCGGACAGATCGCTGACTGCGCGCAGCGCTTCCTCGCGGGCATCCTGCAGGCGCCGGCAGTGCTGCAGGAAGGTCTGCCCGGCTTCGCTCAGCGTCACCTTGCGCGTGCTGCGGTAGAGCAGGCGCGTCTGCAGCCGTTCTTCCAGTCGCGCGACCTGGCGGCTGACGTGGGACGAAGAAACCCCGAGGCGTTCGGCGGCGGCGGTGAATTGGCCGGTTTCGGCGACGGCGACGAATTCGTCCAGTCCTTCCCAGCGGTGCATCTGGATTATCCCTGTCTGGCAATAATGTTTTGATTATTGCCTGATTATTCCCTGAAACGGGGTTTTCTACACTTCCAAAGCTTTGGGGCGTGCTTTTGCCGCGCTGCCCCGAACGCTCCCCGACGTGGCCCTGGCCCGTCCCGGTTTCTCGGCCGCCGCGCCGAACCCGTCCGCCCAAGGCGGGCGTTGTCGCTTCCTTTGTTCAGGAGTTTCCAGATGATCAAGTCCCGTGCCGCCGTCGCCTTCGCCCCCAACAAGCCGTTGGAAATCGTCGAAGTGGATGTGGCGCCGCCGCAGAAGGGCGAAGTGCTGGTGCGCATCGTCGCCACCGGCGTTTGCCACACCGATGCGTACACCCTGTCCGGCCAGGATTCCGAAGGCGTGTTCCCGTGCATCCTGGGCCATGAAGGCGGCGGCATCGTCGAAGCGGTGGGCGAGGGCGTGACCTCGCTGAAAGTGGGCGACCACGTGATCCCGCTGTACACCGCCGAATGCCGCGAGTGCAAATTCTGCAAATCCGGCAAGACCAACCTCTGCCAGGCCGTACGCGCCACCCAGGGCAAGGGCCTGATGCCCGACGGTACCAGCCGCTTCTCCTACAAGGGCGAGCCGATCTTCCACTACATGGGCTGCTCGACTTTCTCCGAGTACACCGTGCTGCCGGAAATCTCCCTGGCGAAGATCCCCGAGGAAGCGCCGCTGGAGAAGGTCTGCCTGCTCGGTTGCGGCGTAACCACCGGCATCGGTGCCGTGCTGAACACCGCCAAGGTGGAAGAGGGAGCTACCGTCGCCATCTTCGGCCTGGGCGGCATTGGCCTGGCGGCGATCATCGGCGCGAAGATGGCCAAGGCTGCGCGCATCATCGCGGTCGATATCAACCCGGCCAAGTTCGACATCGCCAAGGAACTGGGCGCTACCGACTTCGTCAATCCGAAGGATCATCAGAAGCCGATTCAGGAAGTGATCGTCGAAATGACTGATGGCGGCGTGGACTATTCCTTCGAGTGCGTGGGCAACGTCCAACTGATGCGCGCGGCACTGGAGTGCTGCCACAAGGGCTGGGGTGAATCCACCATCATCGGCGTCGCCGGCGCCGGTCAGGAAATCAGCACCCGTCCGTTCCAGCTGGTCACCGGCCGCGTCTGGCGCGGTTCCGCTTTCGGCGGCGTGAAGGGCCGCACCGAACTGCCAAGCTATGTGGAAAAAGCGCAGAAGGGCGAAATCCCGCTGGATACCTTCATCACCCACACCATGGGCCTGGAGAAGATCAACGAGGCCTTCGACCTGATGCACGAAGGCAAGAGCATCCGCTCCGTCATCCATTACTGATCGAACCGCCGGGCGCCCCTTGCGCCCGGCCTCACAGGAGGCTCCATGACGGATTCCATCGAACTCATCAGCAGCCAGAAGAGCTTCGGCGGCTGGCACCAGCGCTACCGCCACCGCTCCGCAACCCTGGGCTGCGACATGGTCTTCGCGGTCTACCTGCCGCCCCAGGCCGAGCCCGAGGCTGGCCTGCCGGTGCTGTACTGGCTGTCCGGCCTGACCTGCACCGACGAGAACTTCATGCAGAAGGCCGGCGCCCAGCGCATGGCTGCCGAGCTGGGGATTGTCATCGTCGCGCCGGACACCAGCCCGCGCGGGCCGGAAGTACCGGGTGATCCGGATGGCGCGTGGGACTTCGGCCTCGGCGCCGGCTTCTACGTCAACGCCACCCAGGAACCCTGGGCGCGCCACTACCGCATGCACGACTACGTGGTGCAGGAGCTGCCGGCGCTGATCGAGGCGAACTTCCCGGTCTCGCAGAAACGCGGCATCAGCGGGCACTCCATGGGGGGCCATGGCGCGCTGATCTGTGCCCTGCGCAATCCGGGCCGCTATCTGTCACTGTCGGCCTTCGCGCCCATCACCCATCCGAGCGATTGCCCGTGGGGCCAGAAGGCCCTGGGCCGCTTCTTCGGTGAAGACCCGGCGACCTGGCGCGAGTGGGATGCCGTGGAGCTGCTGGCGAATGCCAGTGAGCGCCTGCCGATCCTGGTGGACCAGGGCGAGCGCGACGACTTCCTCGCCGTGCAGCTCAAGCCCGAAGCCCTGCGTGAAGCCGCCGCTGCGGTCGGTCATCCGCTGGAGCTGCGCCTGCAGCCCGGCTACGACCACAGCTACTACTTCATTGCCAGCTTCATCGAAGATCACCTGCGCCACCACGCCGCGGCGCTCTGTGGCTGACACCCTCGGGGCAGTGATCCGGTAGAATCGACGCCCTGACATCTACAGGGCGTTTTTTCATGCGTATCGGACATGGCTACGACGTGCACCGCTTCGGCGAGGGCGACTTCATCACCCTCGGCGGCGTGCGTATTCCCCACAAGTTCGGGCTCGTCGCCCACTCCGACGGCGACGTGCTGCTGCACGCGCTCTCCGATGCCCTGCTGGGCGCCTGTGCGCTGGGCGACATCGGCAAGCACTTCCCCGACACCGACCCGCAGTTCAAGGGTGCCGACAGCCGCGCGCTGCTGCGCCACGTGCTGAGCCTGGTGGAAGCCAAGGGCTGGAAGGTGGAGAACGTCGACACCACCATCATCGCCCAGGCGCCGAAGATGGCCCCGCACATCCAGAGCATGCGCGAGACCATCGCCGCCGACCTGAAGGTCGAACTGGACCAGGTCAACGTCAAGGCCACCACCACCGAGAAGCTCGGCTTCACCGGCCGTGAAGAGGGCATTGCGGTCCACGCTGTCGCCCTGCTGGTTCGCGCATGACGGAGCTGGAACTGCTGGGCCCGCGCGCCCATGGCGACGCCTGTGGAAGTGCGGTGCTCAAGGCCGTGGCGGAAGACTTCCAGGTCGACGAAGTGCTGGACATCCCACTCTCCGATGACGGCGAACACCTCTGGCTGTGGGTCGAGAAGCGCGGCCTGAACACCGAGGAAGCGGCCCGTCGCCTGGCCCGTGCTGCCGGCGTGCCGGTGAAGATGATCAGCTACGCCGGCCTCAAGGATCGCCAGGCGCTGACCCGCCAGTGGTTCAGCCTGCACCTGCCGGGCAAGTCCGATCCGGACCTGGCCGCCGCCGAGGACGACAGCCTGCGCATCCTCGAGCGCAATCGCCATCGCCGCAAGCTACAACGCGGCGCGCATTCGGCCAACGGCTTCACCCTGCGCCTGACCGAGCTGCAGGCGGATCGCGAGCAGCTCGAAGCGCGTCTGAAGGCCATCCTCGCCCAAGGCGTGCCGAACTACTTCGGTACCCAGCGTTTCGGCCATGACGGCGGCAACGTCTTCGACGCCCGCAGCTTCGCCGAGCGCGGCAAGCTGCCGGAACATCGCAACATGCGCTCGCGGATGCTCTCGGCGGCTCGCAGTTACGTCTTCAACCAGGTTCTGGCCCGCCGCGTCGCGGAAGGCACCTGGAACCAGGCGTTGGTCGGCGACCTGCTGGCGTTCACCGATAGCCGCAGCTTCTTCCCTGCCGGCGAAGCGGAATGCTCCGATCCGCGCCTCGCCGCACTCGACCTGCACCCCACCGGCCCGATGTGGGGGGAGGGCGATTCACCGGCAGCCAACCAGCCCGGAGAGATCGAGCGCAGCGTGCAGCAAGCCGAGATGGCGCTTTGCCAGTGGCTCGCCAGTGCGGACATGGCGCACGAACGGCGCATTCTGCGCCTCCCCATCCCGGGTCTTACATGGCATTATCCCGCCCCTGACATTCTGCAACTGGAATTCGTCCTGCCGGCTGGCTGCTTCGCCACCGTGGTAGTGCGCGAGCTGATCGACCTCGTGCCGGCAGGGCAGACGGAAAGCCCATGCGCATATTGATTGCCAACGACGACGGGGTCACTGCACCCGGTATCGCCGCGCTTCACGACGCGTTGTCCGACTATGCGGACTGCATCGTGATCGCCCCGGAAGCCGATCGTAGCGGAGCGAGTAGTTCGCTGACGCTGGATCGGCCGCTGCATCCTCATCGCCTGGGCAATGGTTTCATCAGCCTCAACGGCACCCCGACCGACTGCGTGCACCTGGGCCTCAACGGCCTGCTCGACGACGTGCCGGAGATGGTCGTCTCGGGTATCAACCTCGGCGCCAACCTGGGCGACGACGTGCTCTATTCGGGCACCGTGGCGGCGGCCCTGGAAGGGCGCTTCCTGTCCCGCCCGGCCTTCGCCTTCTCGCTCTGCTCGCGCCTGACCGACAACCTGCCGGCCGCCATGCACTTCGCCCGGCTGCTGGTGGAATCCCACGAGAAGCTCGAGCTGCCGCCGCGCACTGTGCTCAACGTGAACATTCCCAACCTGCCGCTGGAGCGCATCAAGGGCATCCAGCTGACCCGCCTGGGGCATCGCGCCCGCGCCAAGCCGCCGGTCAAGGTGGTCAACCCGCGTGGCAAGGAAGGCTACTGGATCGCCGCTGCCGGCGATGCCGAGGATGGCGGCGAGGGCACCGATTTCCACGCGGTCATGCAGGGTTACGTGTCGATCACGCCGCTGCAGATGGACCGGACCTTCCGGGAGGCGTTCAATGTCCTTGGCGACTGGCTCGGAGGGCTCGACCATGGCCAATGAATTGTCGCGCCGCGGCGGGATCGGCATGACCTCCCAGCGCACCCGCGAGCGCCTGATCCAGCGTCTGTACGAAGAGGGCCTGTCCAACGCCCACGTGCTGGAAGTGATCCGTCGTACGCCGCGCCACCTGTTCGTCGACGAGGCGCTGTCGCACCGCGCCTACGAAGACACCGCGCTGCCCATCGGGCACAACCAGACCATCTCGCAGCCCTTCATGGTGGCGCGGATGACCGAGTTGCTGCTGGCCGCCGGCCCGCTGGACAAGGTGCTGGAGATCGGCACCGGCTCCGGCTACCAGACCGCCGTGCTGTCGCAACTGGTGGAGCGGGTGTTCTCCGTCGAGCGCATCCAGGCCCTGCAGGATCGCGCCAAGGAGCGACTTGCGGAGCTAAACCTGAGAAATGTTGTCTTTCGTTGGGGCGATGGCTGGGAAGGCTGGCCCGCCCTGGCGCCTTACAACGGCATCATCGTCACCGCGGCAGCGGCGGAGGTTCCGCAGGCGTTGCTGGACCAGCTGGCGCCCGGGGGGCGGCTGGTGATTCCGGTCGGTGGCGGCGAGGTGCAGCAACTGATGCTGATCGTCCGCACCGAGGACGGCTTCCAGCGCCAGGTGCTGGATTCCGTACGCTTCGTCCCGCTGCTCAACGGTCCGCTAGGCTGAGAGCAAGCCGGTCAAGGCTGCGGTAACTGCCGGCCAGTGAGGCTGGACGTCAATTCATGGATAAGGGGGATGGGTGAGCTTGACAGCGACCCTGTGTCAACGGAACTGGATCAAGGGCCTGGGCCACGCTGTGGTGGCCATTGCCGTCTGCTCTCTGCTGGCGGCCTGTTCTTCAACCTCGCGCAGCACCACGACCGTGGTGGATCGCAACGCCCAGCAGAAGCCGGCTGTCACCAGCGGGCAGTATCTGGTGCGTCGCGGTGACACGCTGTACTCCATCGCCTTCCGTTACGGCTGGGACTGGAAAGCCCTGGCCGCACGCAACAACATCTCCGCGCCGTACACCATTCGCCCGGGCCAAACCATCCGCTTCGATGGTGGCTCGTCGACAGCACCGTCTGTCGCAAAAAATACGACGCCTGTCGCGCCGGTCATCGTCAACAAACCGACATCTACCCCGGCGACCGCCAGCAAACCGACCACGCCTGCCGTCACGACTCCAGCGCAGCCGCCCGCCAGTGGCGGAACTCCGGCGGTCGCAGGCGGCGCTCCGGGGGGCTGGATATGGCCAACCAATGGCACTCTTATTGGGCGTTTTGCATCAAACGGCAGTTTGAATAAAGGGATTGATATAGGCGGGCAATTGGGCCAGCCTGTCCTGGCTGCGTCTAATGGCACGGTGGTGTACGCCGGTAGTGGTTTGCGGGGCTACGGCGAACTCGTGATCATCAAGCACAGCGATACCTACGTAAGCGCCTACGGTCACAACCGCAGGTTGCTGGTGCGGGAAGGGCAACAGGTCAAAGTCGGGCAGAACATTGCCGAGATGGGCTCCACAGGGACCGACCGGGTGAAGCTGCACTTCGAGATTCGCCGCCAGGGTAAACCTGTAGATCCGCTGCAATACCTGCCAAGTCGTTGACGGTAGCTGTTCCCCTGCGTGGGTGAGCGGGCCTAGGTGTCCTAAGGATAAGGAAACACCTGGGCTTGTTGTCGAACTCAGCAAGGGATAACGACATGGCACTTAAAAAAGAAGGGCCGGAGTTTGACGTCGATGATGAAGTGCTCCTGCTGGAGCCTGGCATCATCCTCGAAGAGTCATTTGCCGAAGAGCAGGTATCGCTTCGAGTCACTCCTAAAGCCACCTCATTCTCTTCTCTCAAGCAACACAAGCACATCGACTACAGCCGCGCGCTCGACGCGACCCAGCTGTATCTGAATGAAATCGGTTTCTCGCCGCTCCTGACTCCGGAAGAGGAAGTCCATTTCGCGCGTCTCGCGCAGAAGGGCGACCCGGCCGGTCGGCGGCGAATGATCGAAAGCAACCTGCGTCTGGTGGTGAAGATCGCGCGACGTTACGTCAACCGCGGCCTGTCCCTGCTCGACCTGATCGAAGAGGGCAACCTCGGGCTGATCCGCGCGGTGGAGAAATTCGACCCCGAACGTGGCTTCCGCTTCTCCACCTATGCAACCTGGTGGATTCGTCAGACCATCGAACGGGCCATCATGAATCAGACCCGCACCATTCGTTTGCCGATCCATGTGGTGAAGGAACTCAATGTCTACCTGCGGGCCGCTCGCGAGCTGACCCACAAGCTGGACCACGAGCCGTCGCCCGAGGAAATCGCCAACCTGCTCGAGAAGCCGGTGGAAGAGGTCAAACGGATGCTCGGTCTGAATGAGCGGGTCACTTCGGTGGATGTCTCCCTCGGCCCGGATTCGGACAAGACTCTGCTCGATACCCTGACCGACGACCGTCCTACCGATCCCTGCGAGCTGCTGCAGGACGACGACCTCAGCGAGAGCATCGACCTTTGGCTGTCGGAACTGACCGACAAGCAGCGCGAGGTGGTGATTCGCCGCTTCGGCCTGCGCGGCCATGAAAGCAGCACCCTGGAGGAAGTCGGCCAGGAAATCGGCCTGACCCGCGAGCGGGTTCGGCAGATCCAGGTCGAGGCCCTCAAGCGTCTGCGCGAGATTCTCGAGAAGAACGGCCTGTCGAGCGACGCATTGTTCCAGTAGCGTTCAGACCGACAACGAAGAAGCCCGGATGATTCCGGGCTTTTTTATTCGTCGCGATGTAAGCATTCGCTTACACAGTGTGTGAGCGTTCAGCTTGAAGTACCGCCAGTTTTAACGTCGACTTTTCGTATCTTATTGTTTTATAAGTATTTTTATTAAGGTATGGGATGCCGTCAGCGATGTATGCGCGGAAGTGTCCCAGTTGCCGCGTTCCTGCAGGCGGGTAATATCACTTCTGCGTACACGGAAAGGCGCAGGCCGGTAAGGATGTCGGTCAGGACCCACCGCAGGATGCGGTTCATCAGGATGATGAAGAAGGGAAGAAAGAGTGGGCGGGTTATCCCGCCCCTTTTTTTGCCTGCAGAAAAGTGAAGCTCCAGATGCAGAAAGGCCCGCACTAGGCGGGCCTTTTCTATTTCCGGAGGTGCTGGAAATCAGCGCTCCAGATACTGCATCTTGTTCGGCTTGCCGTCCCACTCTTCGGCGTCCGGCAGGGAATCCTTCTTCTCAGTGATGTTCGGCCATACATCGGCCAGATCCTTGTTCAGCTCGATGAACTCCTGCATGCCATCCGGGACCTCGTCCTCGGAGAAGATCGCCTGCGCCGGGCACTCCGGTTCGCACAGGGCGCAGTCGATGCACTCATCCGGGTGGATGACCAGGAAGTTCGGGCCTTCGTAGAAGCAGTCCACCGGGCATACTTCCACGCAGTCGGTGTATTTGCACTTGATGCAGTTGTCGGTGACGACGAAGGTCATTTCTAATTTTCTCCTCAGGCGGGCGGCTAAGCGCGCGCGATTCTAGCAGCTTGTCCAGCGGTCCGTCAGACCCGCATCTTCCATGCATATAACAATTCGAGAGCTTGACGCGGTGTCAGGTCATCGGGGCTGACACGCATCAGCTCTTCGACGATCGGGTGCGGCAGGCTGGCAAACAGGTCGCTTTGCAGTGGCGCCGGGCTTTTCGGGTCGGCCGAACGCGGTACTTCATGGGGCAGGCTGGTGGTTTCCAGGCGCGACAGATGCTCGCGGGCGCGCTGAATTACCGCACCCGGCACACCGGCCAATTGTGCAACCGCGAGGCCATAACTCTGGCTGGCAGGGCCGGGCAGTACGTGGTGCAGGAACACGATGCGCTCGTTGTGTTCGGTGGCGTTCAGGTGGACGTTGGCCACCGCCGGTTCGCTTTCGGGCAGCACGGTCAGCTCGAAATAGTGCGTCGCGAACAGGGTAAAGGCGCGTAGTTTGGCCAAGTGTTCGGCGGCGGACCAGGCCAGCGACAGGCCGTCGAAAGTGCTGGTGCCACGGCCCACTTCGTCCATCAGCACCAGGCTGCGGTCGCTGGCGTTGTGCAAAATGTTCGCGGTTTCGCTCATTTCTACCATGAAGGTGGAGCGGCCGCCGGCGAGATCGTCGGAGGAGCCGATGCGGGTGAAAATTCGGTCTACCAGGGACAGCTCGCAGCGCGCGGCCGGAACGAAACTACCGATGTGCGCTAGCAGCACGATTAGCGCTGTTTGCCGCATATAGGTCGATTTACCGCCCATGTTCGGGCCGGTAATCACCAGCATGCGGGTGTCTTCATCGAGGTTAAGGTCGTTGGCGACGAAGGGCGTATCCAGCACCTGCTCGACCACCGGATGACGGCCCTGCTCGATGAGGATGCCGGACTCTTCGACGAAGCGCGGGCGGTTCAGGTCGAGGTTCAGTGCACGCTCGGCGAGGTTGGACAGCACGTCCAGTTCGGCCAGAGCGGCAGCGGTGTCCTGTAGTGGCGCCAGTTGGCCGATCAGCAGTTCCAGTAGTTCTTCGTAGAGCTGCTTCTCGCGAGCCAGGGCACGGCTCTGGGCCGACAGCGCCTTGTCTTCGAAGGCCTTCAGTTCCGGCGTGATGAAGCGCTCGGCGCCTTTCAGGGTCTGGCGGCGGATGTAGTCGGCAGGGGCCTGTTCGGCCTGTACGCGGGGCAATTCGATGTAGTAGCCGTGGATGCGGTTGTAGCCGACCTTCAGGTTCGGCAGGCCGGTGCGGGCCTTCTCGCGAGTCTCCAGGTCCATCAGGTACTGACCGGCGTTCTCGCTGAGCATCTGCAGCTCGTCCAACTCGGCGTCGTAGCCGCGGGCAATGACGCCGCCATCGCGGATCACGGCCGGCGGGTTCTCGATCACCGCGCGGGCCAGCAGGTCGGCCAATTCCGGGTAGGTACGGATGCTGACGGCCAGTTCGCCCAGGTGCGGGGCTTCCAGCTCGGTCATACCAGTCTGCAGTTCCGGCAGGGCGGCGAGGGCATCGCGCAGGCGAGCGAGGTCGCGCGGGCGGGCGTTGCGCAGGCCTATTCGGGCGAGAATTCGTTCGACGTCACCGATTTCCTTCAGCTGCGGCTGGAGGACTTCGAAGCGATAACGCTCCAGCAGGCAGGCAATGGACTCCTGGCGAGCTTCGAGCACGGCACGGTCACGCAGCGGGCGGTTCAGCCAGCGGGTCAGCAGCCGGCTGCCCATGGCAGTCTGGCAACGGTCGACTACCGACTGCAGCGTGTTGTCGCGGCCGCCGGCGAGGTTGGTGTCCAGCTCCAGGTTGCGGCGACTGGCGCCATCGAGGATCACGGTGTCGTCGATGCGCTCGTGACGCAGGCTGCGCAGGTGCGGCAGCGCGGTGCGCTGGGTTTCCTTGGCGTAGGTCAGCAGGCAACCCGCGGCGCCGATGGCCAGGGTCAGCTCCTGGCAGCCGAAGCCCTTGAGGTCCTGCACGCCGAACTGCTGGCACAGGCCTTTCTTCGCCGAGTCGCGATCGAAGTCCCAGGGCGCGCGGCGGTGCGCGCCACGGCGCTTCTCCGCCGGCAGGCCCTGGGGCCAGTCGTCGGGGATCAGCAGCTCGGCGGGATTCAGGCGCTCCAGTTCGGCCAGCAGGGTTTCCCAGCCTTTTATTTCCTGGACGTTGAAACGGCCGCTGGTGATGTCCAGCACGGCGAGGCCGAACAGGCGCTCGTCGCCGAGCACGGCAGCGATCAGGTTGTCGCGGCGCTCGTCGAGCAGCGCTTCGTCGCTGACGGTTCCGGGAGTCAGGATGCGTACGACCTGGCGTTCCACCGGGCCCTTGCTGGTGGCCGGGTCGCCAATCTGTTCGCAGATCACCACCGATTCACCGAGCTTCACCAGCTTGGCCAGGTAGCCTTCGGCGGAGTGGAAGGGAATGCCGGCCATGGGAATGGAGTTGCCGGCGGACTGGCCGCGCGCGGTCAGGGTGATGTCCAGCAGCTTGGCGGCCTTCTTGGCGTCCTCGTAGAACAGCTCGTAGAAGTCGCCCATGCGGTAGAACATCAGTTGGTCCGGGTGCTGGTTCTTCAGCCTCCAGTACTGTTGCATCATCGGTGTGTGGGCGGAGAGGTCGCTCTGACTCATGGCTTCTGGCTGTCCGGCTTCAACATGCAAAAGCGCCTAGTGTACGGTATCCGCCTGGCCTTCTTTAACCCCGGAGCGCACCGTGCCCGTTACCGATTCCTTTATTACCGAGCTCTCCTCCCGACTTGGAGGACGGCTGGCTGCCAATAAATTGCGCGTCACCACCGCTGAATCCTGCACCGGTGGAGGAATAGCCGAGGCGATAACCCGTATTTCCGGCAGCTCCGCCTGGTTCGAGGCGGGCTATGTGACTTACTCCAACAGCCAGAAGACTCGTCAGCTGGACGTTCCGGTCGAATTGTTCCCCCAAGTCGGCGCGGTGAGCCGCGAAGTGGTCGAGGCGATGGTTGCCGGCGCCCTGCCTCGTAGCGGGGCGGATATTGCTGTAGCGGTGAGTGGTATTGCCGGGCCGGACGGCGGTTCTGCCGAGAAGCCGGTAGGCACCGTCTGGCTGGCCTGGAGGAAAGGCGAACAGGTGTTCAGCGAACGCCGTCTTTATGCCGGTGATCGGGAAGCTGTGCGCCGGCAGACCGTGGCGACCGCTCTGGAAGGGCTGTTGCGACTGGCGGACGGCGAAAATCCGATTCAGGGGTAGGCGAGCGGCTTGCCCTGTGGAATAATACTGGCTACTTATACAGTTGTTCGTGGCCGCCCGGCCGCCTGACTTCGCGAGGACTTCAATGGACGACAACAAGAAGCGCGCCCTGGCCGCGGCCCTGGGACAGATCGAACGCCAATTCGGCAAAGGCGCGGTCATGCGCATGGGCGACCATGAGCGCCAGGCTATCCCCGCCATCTCCACCGGCTCGCTGGGTCTGGACATCGCGCTGGGCATTGGCGGTCTTCCGCGCGGCCGTATCGTCGAGATCTACGGTCCGGAATCCTCGGGTAAGACCACGCTGACCCTGTCGGTCATCGCCCAGGCGCAGAAAGTCGGCGCCACCTGCGCCTTCGTCGACGCCGAACACGCGCTGGACCCGGACTACGCCGGCAAGCTGGGCGTCAATGTCGACGACCTGCTGGTTTCCCAGCCGGACACCGGCGAACAGGCCCTGGAAATCACCGACATGCTGGTGCGCTCCAACGCCGTTGACGTGATCATCGTCGACTCCGTGGCTGCCCTGGTACCGAAAGCCGAAATCGAAGGCGAGATGGGCGATCAGCACGTCGGCCTCCAGGCCCGCCTGATGTCCCAGGCGCTGCGCAAGATCACCGGCAACATCAAGAACGCCAACTGCCTGGTTATCTTCATCAACCAGATCCGCATGAAGATCGGCGTGATGTTCGGCAACCCGGAAACCACCACCGGTGGTAACGCGCTGAAGTTCTACTCCTCCGTCCGTCTCGACATCCGCCGTACCGGCGCGGTGAAGGAAGGTGACGAGGTGGTCGGCAGCGAAACCCGCGTCAAGGTCGTGAAGAACAAGGTTGCTCCGCCGTTCCGTCAGGCCGAGTTCCAGATCATGTACGGCCGCGGCATCTACCGCACTGGCGAGATCATCGACCTGGGCGTACAGCTGGGTCTGATCGAGAAGTCTGGCGCCTGGTACAGCTACCAGGGCAGCAAGATCGGCCAGGGCAAGGCGAACGCTGCCAAGTTCCTGGAAGACAACGCCGAGGTTTGCACCACCCTGGACAAGGCTATCCGTGACCAACTGCTGTCCAAGCAGACTCCGCCGACCAAGGCCGAGCTCGCTGCGGCGGAAGCCGAAGCAGAAGCTGAAGCCGACTACTGATAGCGATGGCCGTCGAGCTCGATAATCCCGTCGCGGTGCGGCGGGTCGCCATGGACCTGCTGGCAAGACGCGAGCATGGTCGGGCGGAGCTCTCGCGCAAGCTGCGGCAACGTGGCGCCACGCAGGACCTGATCGATCCCGCCCTCGACCGTCTGGCCGAGGAGGGGTTGCTCAATGAAACCCGCTACCTGGAAAGCTACATCGCCAGCCGTGCGCGGGCCGGTTACGGTCCGGTGAGGATTCGCGAGGAGTTGTCGCAGCGAGGTTTACCCCGTGGCGAGATTGACGGTGCGCTGAGCGAGTCGGATGTCGACTGGAGCGAAAACCTGCGTGAGGTCTGGCGCCGCAAGTTCGCCCGGCTGCCGCAGGACGCCCGCGAGCGAGCCCAGCAGGGCAGGTTCCTGAGTTATCGGGGCTACTCGATGGAAGCCATCAGCCGGCTTCTGAGCGGTCGACGATCAGATGATTGAACGAAAAAGGCACCCAACCGGGTGCCTTTTTTGTTTCCTGGCTCTGGAGAAAGCTCTGGAAATCAGCGCTCCCAGTTCTCCGGCTGGTTGATGAAGTTCAGCAGTTCCCGCAGACGCCCCTGGTCACGGCCGTTGAAGGCGAAGGCCAGGCGGGTGAGGTGGGAGAACTCCGGCTCGTCCAGTTCCGATTCGCTGTAGGGCTGCTGGTGGAAGCCATCGGTGACGCACAGGTTGCCGAACTCGCGTTCCAGCAGCTGCAATGCGCGCACACTCAGCGGATGGTTCAGGCGGATCACGAAGCGATCCTTGAGCCAGCGGCTGGAGTGGAAGTTGCTGTAGAACTGGGCGATTTCCTCGGCGGCTTCCTCGGCGGTGTGCACCAGTTTCATCAGGTTCATGTCGCTGGGCAGGATGTAGCCGTTGTCTTCCAGCTGTTCCTTGATGAATTCCAGGGCGTGGTCCCAGTAGTGCCCACCCGGTTGGTCCAGCAGCACGATCGGTACCAGCGGGCTCTTGCCGGTCTGGATCAGGGTCAGTACCTCGAGCGCTTCGTCCAGCGTGCCGAAGCCGCCGGGGCAGAGCACCAGGGCATCGGCTTCCTTGACGAAGAACAGCTTGCGCAGGAAGAAGAAGTGGAAGGACAGCAGATTGCTGGTGCCATCCACGGTACGGTTGGCGTGCTGTTCGAAGGGCAGGGTGATATTGAATCCAAGGCTGTTTTCCAGCCCGGCGCCTTCGTGGGCCGCAGCCATGATGCCGCCGCCGGCGCCGGTGATGACCATCAGGTCGTAGCGGGCAAGGGTTTCGCCCAGTTCGCGGGCCAGAACGTAGACGGGGTGGTCGGCCGGTGTACGGGCCGAGCCGAACACCGTGACTTTGCGGCGACGCTTGAACTGCTCCAGGGTGCTGAAGGCGTGCTCCATCTCGCGCAGGGTCTGCAGCATGATCTTGGCGTCCCAGCGGTTGCGGTCGGCCTGGGCCATGCGGGCCACGGTGGTGAGCATCTCGCGGTACAGCGGCAGGTTCTGGCTGTTGCCGGGGGCGGCCAGTTCGGCCAGTTCCTCGATCTTCTGTGCGAGGTCGGTGCCGCTGGTCTGGAAGTGTCTGGAGAGGTAGTCGTCGGGCTCATAGGGCATGTTGATACTCCTTGTTCATCAACCCCTGATCGCCTGTCCATGGGCGGCGCCGGCCACGCAAGGTGGCTCTGGCGGTCACGCATTGGCGCTTCGCCGCACGCACAGGGTTCAGCAGGAGGCCTGCCGAGTCTGGCACGCGGGGTGTGACAGTCGGTGAGGCCCCGATTTCAGATGGCGATCCGGTCTCCGGGCTCCGGAATGTTGGCCGTCCAGTTCAGGCGATCCTGGAGTGCACCCTTGAGTACATCCATCTTTTCCCGCTCGCCATGTATCAGGTATAGCTCGGGTTTGTTCTCGAAGTGGCCAACCCACTGAATTAATTGTGATTGTCCCGCATGCGCGGAGAACCCGCCGAGGGTATGAATCTGCGCTTTCACGCTGATGCGCTGGCGCAGGATGCGCACCGTCTCTGCGCCGTCGACGATGGCGCGGCCCAGCGTGCCCTTGGCCTGGAAGCCGGGGAAGACGATATGGCATTCCTCGCGCCAGAGGTTGTGCTTGAGGTGGTGGACGATGCGCCCGCCAGTGCACATGCCGCTGCCGGCAATGATGATGGCGCCGCTCTTGATCCGGTTCAGCGCCATGGACTCGTCGGCGCTCTGCGTGGTGCGCAGGATCGGCAGCCACTCGCCGACCTTGGCCGTGCCAGTGCCGCGCATGTACTCGCGGTCGACGTCGGCGATCTCGCCGATGTGTTGCAGGTAGATGTTGTTGGCTCGGGCGGCCATGGGACTGTCGAGGTAGACGACCTGCTGCGGCAGGCGACCCTCCTGGTAGAAACGCCCGAGGTAGTAGATCAGGTCCTGGGTACGGCCGACGGCGAACGACGGGATCAGCACGTTGCCGCCTTCGTTCTGCGCGCGTTGCAGGATGCCGGCCAGCTCCAGCAGGGTCTCGTTGGCGTCGCGGTGGTCGCGGTCACCGTAGGTGGATTCCAGCAGCACCACGTCAGCGCGGGTCAGCGGCGTCGGCGTGCGCATCAGCGGTGAGCAGGTGCTGCCCAGATCGCCGGAGAACACCAGGCGGCGGGTCGAGCCGAATTCATGGATTTCCAGTTCGACGATGGCCGAGCCGAGGATGTGCCCGGCGTTGTGGAAGGTCACGCGGATGCCGCGGGCCACGTCCACCGTGCTGCCATAGCTGACGCGGCGGCGCTGGTTCAGGGCGCGGGAAGCGTCTTCGACGGTGTACAGCGGCTTGACTGGTGGCTTGCCCAGGCGTGCGCGCCACTTGTTCTCCCACTCGGCGTCCTTCTCCTGAAGGTGCGCCGAGTCCATCAGCATCAGCTCCAGCAGGTCGCAGCAGGATTCGGTGGCGTAGATCGGTCCCTTGTAGCCTTCCTTCGCCAGCCGCGGCAGCAGGCCGCTGTGGTCCAGGTGGGCGTGGGACAGGACGACGGCGTCCAGTTCCTTTGGATCGAAGGGGAAGGGCGTGCGGTTGGTCGCCTCGTTTTCGCGGGTGCCCTTGTTGCCGCCGCGCCCCTGGCGCATCCCGCATTCGAGCAGCACGCGGACGCCGTCGCGGGTTTCCAGGAGGTAGCAGGAACCGGTGACTTCCTGGATCGCGCCAATGAAGGTGAGAAGCGCCATGTCGTCTCCTTGTCGGAATTCTCTTTCAGCCTTGCTCGAATGGTCGGGGCGCTCGTTGATACATGTCAGCGCCCGTCCGATCTGTGACGACCTAGACTTTCCGCCATAGCCAAGGGAGAGCCGACATGTCACAGATCCTGCCAAGCCCCGAGGAACTTGCCACCCATGCGGCTGCCGAGCCGGAATACGCCCGCTGGCTGCGAGGCCGTGGTCCGCTTCAGCATAGCGTGCAGACCCAGGCGGCGGTTTTTCGTGTCGCTCATCAATTGGTCCAGTACGGACTGCAGCCGGATCTGGCCAGCGTCTACCGGCTGCTCGGCGCTCTGGATCGCCTGACCTGTGCCGGCCTCTGGCTGGTGGCGCACATGACGTACGCCCGGCGTGTACGCCTCGATGGCGCCCCCTTGCAGGCCGAGGATTTCAAGGCACAGCCCGAAGGTCATACCGGCGGCGCGCTGAACATGGTGCCGGCCTACGCCGGTTATCTCGCCCTGAATGCCCTGAGCGGCAAGACCCGCGGCTGGCTGATGGGCCAGGGGCACTGCGTGGCGGCGATCGATGCGCTCAACGTGCTCACCGGTAACCTGCATCCGGAACAGGCTGCCGCCTACGGAAGCGGCGACGCCGGGCTGGATCGGCTGGTGCAGGACTTCTACAGCTACGCGCAGAAGCCGGACGGCAAGGTCGCCGCGCCGCTGGGCAGCCACGTCAACCCGCATACCGCCGGCGGCATTGCCGAAGGCGGCTATCTCGGTTTCGCCGAGCTGATGTATGCGCACATGCCGCTACCGGGCGAGACCCTGGTGGCCTTCCTCTCCGACGGAGCCGCCGAAGAGCAGCGCGGCAGCGACTGGATTCCCCGCTGGTGGCGCGCCGAGGATTGCGGCACGGCGCTGCCGGTGATGATCGCCAACGGCCGGCGCATCGAGCAGCGTACCGACCTCGGTACGCACGAAGGTCTGGAGGGATTCAAGCTGCACCTGCGGCGCTGTGGCTTCGACCCGATCAGCTTCGACGGTCGTGACCCGGCGGCATTCGTCTGCGCCCTGTGGGAAATGGAAGAGCGCGTGCAACACCGCGTCGACGAGAAGGAGCGCGGTATCCTGCGCTATCCGCTGCCGATTCCCTATGGCATTGCCGAGACGACCAAGGGTTACGGCTTCTACGGTGCCGGCAGCAACGCCGCGCACAACCTGCCGTTGCCGGGAAACCCCAGCGTGGACGCTGAGGCGCGCGACCTGTTCAACCAGCATGCGGCGCCGCTGTGGGTCGAGCCGGAGGAACTGGCCGAAGCATGCCGGATGTTCGCCGATTCGCGCAGCGGCCGGGTAATGGAACGGGACAACTCGCTGGCCGTGCGTCGGCCCATCGAACCTTCGATCCCGCCGCTGCATTACCGCAACGACGAATGCTCGCCCATGGCCGCGCTGGATCGCTTCTATGTCGACCTGTGCGGCGCCAACCCGGACCTGCGCGCTCGCGTCGGCAATCCGGACGAGCTGGCGAGCAACCGCCTGGGCGGCGTGCTCAAGGCGCTGCGGCACCGGGTGAGTGAGCCGGAAAGCGATCTCGAGGCCGTGGATGGCCGGATCATCACCGCACTCAACGAGGAGGCGGTGGTTTCCGCCTGCCTGGCCAACCAGGGCGGGCTGAACCTGGTGGCCAGCTACGAAGCCTTCTGCGTGAAGATGCTCGGGGCCGTGCGCCAGACGCTGATCTTCGCCCGCCAGCAGAAGGAAGCCGGGCGCCCGGCTGGCTGGCTCGGCTGGCCGCTGGTGGCGACTTCGCATACCTGGGAGAACGGCAAGAACCAGCAGTCGCACCAGGACACCACCTTCTGCGAGGCGCTGCTGGGCGAAATGAGCGACATGGTGCGGGTGGTCTTCCCGGCTGACCACAACAGTCACCTGGCCCTGCTGCCGGACATCTACCGCAGTCGCGGGCAGCTGGCCTGTATCGTGGCGCCCAAGCGTGAGCGTCCGGCCGTGTTCAACCAGGTCCAGGCGGAACAGTTGGCCCGCGATGGCGCGATCCTGATGGATGAGCATCCCGGCGCCGAGCCGCTGCTGCTGATTGCCAATGGCAGTTACCAACTGGCCGAGATGCGTCGCGCTGCATTGCGACTGGAGGAGGCTGGTTATCCCTATCGGCTGGTTTATCTGCAGGAGCCGGGGCGCTTCCGTGCGCCGCGTGACAACTGGGAGTTGCAGGCGTTGGCGGACGAATCCATCGCCATGCGGCTGTTCCCTGATCACTACGAGCGCCGCGTGCTGCTCACCCACATGCGCCCGGAAGTGGCGCGCGGGCACCTCTGGCCGATCCTGCCGGACGCCTTGAAGACGGCGGTGCTGGGCTATCGCAACCAGGGCGGAACGCTGGACGAGGCGGGCATGCTGTTCGCCAACCGTTGCAGCTGGGCCCACGTGCTGGCGGCCTGTGCGCGTTTGCTGGACGTGCCGCGCAGTGCCTTGCTGGCGCCGGATGAAGCGGCGGCGGTGGCCGGCAAGGAAAACCCCGCCGTACTGCGCTGACGAGCTTTGGCGCAACCGCCGCAGGGCGGTTGCGCGGGACTCAGCGCTTGAGCGGTTTGATCAGGCCGTCGAGGCCGTCGATCTTCAGTTCCAGGGTCAGCTGCATCAGCCGGCCCAGTTCACCGGGCGGGAACTGGCCCTTCTTGTAGAACCACAGCAGGTACTCGTCGGGCAGGTCCACCAGCATGCGGCCCTGGTACTTGCCGAAGGGCATCGGCGTGCGCGCGATCTTCAGCAACTGTTCCTTGTCGAGCATCGGCGCGGCTTACTTCTTCAGCTTGATCTTGCAGCTGCCGGCGTCGAAGCGCTCGGTGGCGACCGGG
Source organism: Pseudomonas sp. LABIM340 (assembly GCF_040017195.2). NCBI lineage: Bacteria > Pseudomonadati > Pseudomonadota > Gammaproteobacteria > Pseudomonadales > Pseudomonadaceae > Pseudomonas > Pseudomonas sp. LABIM340. The sequence goes on from NZ_CM200227.1 coordinate 1,838,167, forward strand.
GCGTTGGTCTTGTACTCGGTGAAGCTGTAAGTGAGGATCGCGCCCTCGGCCAGCAGCTGGCGGTAGGCGGTGTTGCTGCAGACGCTGTCGCCCAGCTGGCTGCGCACGCTGTCGGGGTTCTCGCGCATGCGCTCGGCATGGCTGGCACGCACGCTCAGGTGGTTGATCAACTGAGGGCCGTCGACGGTGTAGCCCTGGTCGAGGATGTCCTCGTTGATGGCGCGCGGGGTGCCTTCGCTGCTTTCCTTGGCGACCTTTTCCAGGGTCTTGGTCAGTTCGAAGTCCTTCTTCGACGCGGCGTGCGCGACGGGAATGACGAGGCAGAGGGCGAGGGCGGTGAGGCGCAGCATGGGCATCTCCTGACAATGGTGCCGATTCGACCGTGGCGAGCCTTCCGGGTTCGACGGTCATTCAAGCCGCCTATTGTCCCTTAAAACGGCGCGCGTGCCGAGGAACTGTTACCTTAGACCCCATACTGCGCCGCCGGGCGGCCAACCCCGTCAAAGGATGGGGGAAAGATGGCGCCACTCTCCGGTCACAACCTCTGCCCTCCAAGCGGGAGGGTCGACCATCGGGAGGTCCAGCCGCCGCGCAAGGCGGTGCCATTTTCATGCTGCTTCTGCGGTAGGGCGGACTCTTGTCGATGCGTCGGGCGAATCATCCCATCGCAGGAGAAGAACAATGACAAGAGTATTGCGCCCCTGGCCGCTTGCCCTGGGCTCCTGGTGCCTGATCGTGGTTCCCGCGCAGCAGGCCGTGGCGTCCGGTTATCACTTCGGCTCACAGTCGGTGTCCGCCCAGGGCACCGCCCATGCCAACGGCGCCGAAGCGGCCGACGCCTCGACCATCTTCTACAACCCCGCCGGCATGGCCCGCCTGCCCGACAACCAGGTCACCGGCGGCCTGACCATCCTGCTGCCCAAGGGCGAGTACGATGACGACGGCTCCACCGACGTGTTCGGCAACCGCACCGGTGAGGGCGACGGCGACGCCGGCTCCTACCTGCCGGACGCGGCCGCCGCGCCGAACTTCTACTTCTCCCACCAGGTGAACGACACCATCAACATCGGCCTGGGCATCTTCACGCCCTATGGCGCCAAGCTCGACTACGAGAAGGACTGGAGCGGCCGCTACGGCATCCAGTCGGCCTCGCTGGAAACCGTCACCTTCAACCCGAGCATTTCCTTCCGCCTCAACGAGCACCACAGCGTCGGTTTCGGCGTCTCGGCCCAGTACATCCGCTCCATCCAGCGCGGCGCGGCCGACGTGAAGGGCGCCTCGCGGCAACTGGCCGGGCAGTTCGTCAAGGAGAACCAGGACGTCACCGAACTGGCCGCCTCGCCCCTGGGGCAGGCGGTGATCCCGCTGGTCTACGGCGTGCAGGTGCCGGAGGAGGTGACCAGTTGTAACGGCCAGAACGGTGATGCCTTCGTCGACTGCGTGGCGAAGAACTTTTCCGACAACGTCCAGGGCGACGGTTACTTCCGCGTGAAGGGTGACAACTGGGGCTACGGCTGGAACTTCGGCTACCTGTGGGAACCCACCGAGCGCACGCGCTTTGGCGTCGCCTACCGCTCGCGGATCAAGCACGAACTGGAAGGCCGCACCAAATGGAGCTTCTCCGACGTGCAGGGCACGGTGCCGTCGCCGGATACCGACCTCAGCGGCGGCCTGGACCTGGGTATCATCGAACTGCCGCCCAAGGATGCCATCCAGCAACTGTTCGACCCGGACCAGTGGGTGAATCCCGGCCAGTTCGCTGCCACCCGGCTGCACCCCAACTCCAAGGCCAAGGTCACCATCGACACGCCCGAGTCGCTGTCCATCAACGGCTTCCACCAGCTCAACGACAAGGTTGCGCTGATGGCCGACGTGACCTGGACGCGCCACTCGCGGCTGGACTCGGTGGATATCGGCATCGACCAGGTGGAGGGCTACCCGTATTTCAACGGTGTCAACGAGGGTGACCTGAGCGTCAAGCAGGACTGGAAGAACACCTACAAGGTCTCCCTGGGGATGAACTACCAGTTCAACGACGACCTGATGCTGCGCAGCGGCATCGCCTACGACAAGACCCCGGTCAGCGGCGATGGCCTGCGCCACCCGGCCTTCCCCGACGCCAATCGCAAGTGGCTGTCGCTGGGCGCCAACTACCACTTCACAAAGGACACCTCGGTGGACCTGGCCTACAGCTTCGTGAAGTTCGACAGCGGCAAGATGGACTATGCCGACGGCTGCTCGCCGGCCGGCTGGGCACCCGGTTCGGGAGGGCTCTACGTCGACAGCGGGGTGCGCTGCACCGGTAACGGCGGCAACTACAAGGGCGAATACAAGCAGCAGATCCAGTTCATCGGCCTGGCGCTCAACCACAGCTTCTGAAGGTCGTTTATCTCAAAGCCACGCGTCGTCCGCAGGGAGGTGGGCGGCGGCTCTGGTACAATCGACGGTCCGCAACCGTCGTCCCGTTCGAGCCTTCGATGTCCCGTCCGCTTTCCCTCATCCCGGTGGCTACAGCATGAGCCACGCTGTCGCCCGCCTTCGCGATGAACGCCTGGCCCGCTGCATCAAGCCGTTCTTCGCCCGTGGCTCGCGCTCGCCGCGCTGCCCCGGTTGCCGCCTGCGGCCGAACTACTGCATGTGCAGCCTGCGTCCGCAGGTCGAGTCCAACTCGGCGATGTGCCTGGTGATGTTCGACACCGAACCGCTCAAGCCCAGCAACACCGGCTGGCTGATCGCCGAAACCGTGCCCGAGACCTGGGCCTTCGGCTGGTCGCGCATCGAGGTCGACCCGGCGTTGCTGGCGCTGCTCGACGATCCGCAGTGGCAGCCGTATGTGGTGTTCCCTGGCGAGTTCGTCCAGCCCGAGCGCGTGGTCACTACGGTGGAGCCGCAGGACGGCAAGCGCCCGCTGTTCATCCTGCTCGACGCCACCTGGAACGAAGCGCGCAAGATGTTCCGCAAAAGCCCTTACCTGGATCGCTTCCCGGTGCTGAGCATCACCCCCGATGCGTTGTCGCGCTATCGCCTGCGCCGCTCCAAGTTCGACGAGCACCTGTGCACCGCTGAGGTTGCCGCGCTGTGCCTGGGGCTGGCCGGCGACCGCCGCGCCGGCGATGCGCTGGATGCCTACCTGGACGTGTTCAGCGAACGCTACCTGGGCTCCAAGCGCCAACAGCCGCTGGACGAGCAGAGCCCGGCGCATCAGGCGTTGATGCCGTTTACCCAGCGCTGATCTGACAGACCGACTCCCGGTGTAGGAGCGGGCCATGCCCGCGATCGCGCGCATGGCGCGCTCCTACAGGTTGGCACTGTGTTGACCCGTAGGATGGGTGGAGCCCAGGCGATACCCATGCTGCTGATTGCAGGACCGATGGGTATCGCTGCTCTCCACGCCATCCTGCGAATGCGGCCTCGGCAGCCGCGGATGCACTCGGTTCGCGAGCTTGCTCGCGAACAGCATCGATCCAGAGGCGAAGGCAGTCAGGCCGCTGTGGCCACGGCCTTCTTCGGCCACAACTGGGCCACCAGCATGCCGGCGAGCATCAGTGCGCAGCCGAAGTAGCCGCGCACATGCAGGGTTTCGTTGAGGAATAGCGCGCCGGCGATGGCGGCGAACACGGCTTCCAGCGAAAGGATGATCGCCGCGTGGGAGGCGATGGCGTGCTTCTGCGCGATGACCTGCAGGGTGAAGCCGGTGGCGACGCCGAACAGGCCGCCGTAGAGCAGGGCAGGGCCGGCCTGGATGATGGCGTCGAGGTGAATCTCCTCGAACACCAGCGCCAGGATCATGCTCACCACCGCGCAGGTGGCGAACTGCAGGAAGGCCAGGCGGATCGGGTCGTAGCGGCTGGCGAACAGGCCCACCAGCAGGACGTGGCCGCCCCAGACGAAGGCGCCGGTCAGCTGCAGCCAGTCGCCGGAGGCGACGTGGAAGCCCGGGCCGATGCTCAGCATCGCCATGCCGGTCACGGCCAGCGCCGCGCCAAGCCAGGTGCCCATGCCGGCGCGATGGCCGATCAGCAGGCCGAGCAACGGCACGATGATGACGTACAGGCCGGTGATGAAGCCGGAGTTGGTCACGCTGGTGAACATCAGGCCGACCTGTTGCAGGTTGATCCCCACGGTCAGCGCGGTGCCGATGGCCAGGCCCGCCAGGATCAGGCCGCGGTTGAACGGCTGGGCGCCGCGCTTGCTCGACCAGGCCAGCAGCGGCAGCAGTGCCACGGCGCCGAGGGTGAAGCGCAGGCCGGTATAGAGGAAGGGACCGATGGCATCCATCCCGAGGCGTTGCGCGACGAAGGAGACCCCCCAGATCATCGCGGTGAACAGCATCAGGAAATCGGCGCGCAGCGCATGGCTTTTCATCTTGTTCTCGTAACGGGCAGGAAAAAAAGCGGAACTCTGCCGTAACGCCGGGCCTTTGGAAAGGGGACAGGGTTCCCGGCGGGCACAGCGGCAGGGGCTTTCAGACCATTGTGCATGTACTGCGAGGGACGTATTCGCGGCGGACAGCGAAGCCGCTCTTTGCGTACAATGTGACAAGTAGTGCTCTATCCGTGCTCCGACCTTTCGTGCGCAAGTCTGGCTGTTATCCGCGGCGGGACTTCGGCGCGGCCTTCAAGGAAAATTCATGGCTTCCTACGAGATCCTGATCGCTGACGATCACCCGCTGTTCCGCAGTGCCCTGCACCAGGCCCTGACCATCGGTCTCGGCCCCGAGGCGCGGCTGTCGGAGGCGGCGAGTATCGCGGAGCTGGAGACGCGCCTGAACGAGAAGGCCGACTGGGACCTTGTGCTGCTGGACCTGAACATGCCCGGCGCCTATGGCTTCTCCGGCCTGGTGCTGCTGCGCGGGCAGTACCCGCAGATTCCGGTGGTGATGGTCTCGGCCCAGGAAGACGCCGCCGTGGTGCAGCGCTCCCGCGAGTTTGGCGCCAGCGGTTTCATTCCCAAGTCCAGCGAGCTGAGCGTGCTGCAGCAGGCTGTACGGGCGGTGCTCGATGGTGATGTCTGGTGGCCGCCACAGGTGGACGCCGTGACCGAGATGAGCGACGACGTGCGCGCCGCCAGCGCCGGCCTGGCGAGCCTCACGCCGCAGCAGTTCCGCGTGCTGACCATGGTCTGCGAAGGCCTGCTGAACAAGCAGATCGCCTTTGAGCTGAGCGTCTCCGAAGCCACGGTGAAGGCCCACGTGACCGCGATCTTCCGCAAGCTGAATGTGCGCACCCGTACCCAGGCAGCGTTGCTGCTGGCGCAGATGGAATCGGTGCCGGGGGCCTGAGGCCCGTCACACTCAGCCCCTGAGGTCGTCACATTCTGTAATGTCCTTGACCCCTTTTTGACGATCGCTGGTATAGAGTGCCGCGACCTTTGCCTGTGAGAACCACACGTGTCCGCTTCCCCTTTCAAGGGCCAGACCGGCCTGAAACGCATCTTCAACGCCGCCGGCTACTCCCTGGCCGGCTTCGCCGCCGCCTTCAAGGGTGAAGCGGCCTTCCGCCAGCTGGTGCTGATCAACGTCATCCTGATCCCGCTGTCGTTCTTCTGCGACGTGACTCGCGGCGAACGAGCGCTGATGATCGCCGTGTGCCTGCTGGCGCTGATCGTCGAGCTGCTCAACTCCGCCATCGAGGCGGTGGTGGACCGGGTTTCCCTGGAGCGTCACCCGCTGTCGAAGAACGCCAAGGACATGGGCAGCGCCGCCCAGTTCGTTGCGCTGACCATCATCACCGTGACCTGGGCGGGCATCCTGCTCGGCTAAACGGTTTTCGGCAGGGGCTTTCGTAGGGCGAATAACGTGCCAGCGTTATCCGCCGCGCAGAGCCGGCGGATAACCTGTTCCAGGTTATTCGCCCTACGCAGCGTTCGCTTTCGCGTCAGGGAATCATCGGCAGGACGATGTCGTCGCTGCGCGTCACCCCGGCGGTTTCGCTGCGGCACAGTTCCAGGAACTCGCGCATGGTCGCGGTCTGGTACTTCTGCCGGTGCCAGATGAAGTAGAACTGTCGGCGCAGGTCCAGGTCCGGCGTTTCCACCGGCACCAGGCTGCCGCGGCGGAAGGCGTCGCGCAGGGCCAGGCGGGAAATGCAGCCGATCCCCAGTCCCGATTCCACCGCGCGTTTGATCGCTTCGGTGTGCTCCAGCTCCAGCCGCACGTTCAGCGGTTCCACATGGTGACGCATGGCCTGGTCGAAGGTCAGCCGCGTGCCTGAGCCCTGTTCCCGCAGAATCCACGCTTCTTCCGTCAGCCGCTCCAGGCTCGCGCGGCCCTCACGGGCGAGCGGGTGCTGCGGCGCGCAGAAGACCACCAGTTCATCTTCCATCCATGGCTGCACCTCAATGTCCGGGTGCTGGCAGTCGCCTTCGATCAGGCCCAGGTCCAGCTCGTAATGAGCCACGCGCTGCACCACATGGGCGGTGTTGTGCACGTGCAGGCGCACCCGGCAGTCGGGCTGGCGCTGCATGAAGGTGCCGATCAGCAGGGTCGCCAGGTAGTTGCCGATGGTCAGGGTGGCGCCCAGGTCCAGCGAGCCGAAGGCGCTCTTGCCGTTGAGCATGTTCTCGATCTCGCTGCCGCGGTCGAGCAGGGCCACCGCCTGGGGCAGCAGCTGGCGGCCAAGGGCATTGAGCGTCAGGCGTTTGCCGGAGCGGTCGAACAATTTGCAGTCGAACTGCCGCTCCAGTTCGCCCAGCGAGGTACTGGTGGCCGACTGCGACATGGACAGGGCTTCGGCCGCGCGGGAGACGCTTTCCTGCTGGGCGACGGCGACGAAGACTTCGAGCTGGCGCAGGGTGAACTTCATGCTGTGGGGCTCCGGAGAAGGCTGCGCGACATTTCGTCACCCCGGCGTAGGAAGTACCTGACGGTATCCTTTTGCGGCGACTGGGCGGCCTTATCTGCGTTTTGGATTAGCAATATCCAGATAATTTATTTTGCGGATATTGTCGCCGCCTATAAAATGTCGCGCAATTGCGCTACGTCCGGGATCTGCTGGGGTGCGCCACGTTTCTCCTAGGAGTCCTTGATGAGCAACCTGTACACCGAGCGCGTTCTCAGCGTGCACCACTGGAACGACACCCTCTTCAGCTTCAAGACCACCCGTAACCCGGGTCTGCGCTTCAAGACCGGTCAGTTCGTGATGATCGGCCTGGAAGTCAACGGTCGTCCGCTGATGCGCGCGTACAGCATCGCCAGCCCGAACTACGAAGAGCACCTGGAGTTCTTCAGCATCAAGGTCCCGGACGGTCCGCTGACTTCGCGTCTGCAGCACCTGAAGGAAGGCGACGAGCTGATGGTCAGCCGCAAGCCCACCGGCACCCTGGTGCTGGACGACCTCAAGCCCGGCCGGCACCTGTACCTGCTGAGCACCGGCACCGGCATGGCGCCGTTCCTGTCGGTCATCCAGGACCCGGAAGTCTACGAGCGCTTCGAGAAGGTCATTCTGGTCCACGGTGTACGCTGGGTCAGCGAGCTGGCTTACTCCGACTTCATCACCAAGGTCCTGCCGGAGCACGAGTACTTCGGCGACATGGTGAAAGAGAAGCTGATCTACTGCCCGCTGGTGACCCGTGAAGAGTTCCACAGCATGGGCCGCCAGACCGACCTGATGCGCAGCGGCAAGCTGTTTGCCGACATCGGCCTGCCGCCGATGAATCCGCAGGACGACCGCGCGATGATCTGCGGCAGCCCGAGCATGCTCGACGAGACCAGCGAAGTACTGAATGGCTTCGGCCTGCAGATCTCCCCGCGCATGGGCGAGCCGGGCGACTACCTGATCGAGCGCGCCTTCGTAGAGAAGTAAGCAGCGCACGAAAGCTCAGTCGAAAGAACGCCGCGACTCCTTTGGGGGCGCGGCGTTTTTTTATGGTCCGAAATTCCTCCGATGCCCGGAGTGATGCAGGAGCAATTGCCTTTTTCGGGATAAATCTGTGCCTGTGCTTCCCCCTCTCCCTCAGGGAGAGGGGGCAGATTGTGCCGGCTGACGCCATGGTTTCACCCTGCACCTAACGGTCCCCTCTCCCCTTGGGAGAGGGTTAGGGTGAGGGAGGCACACGCGCAGGACTATATGTAGGAGCGGACTCTGTCCGCGATGAGCCCGCATTGCGCCGGAGAAGTCTGCTCCTACAGGAGGCGCTGCCCGGAAACCGCCGGGTGGTAAAGCGGTTGAACCTTGTTCCCCGCCGGGTCGAGCAGGTGGAAGCTGCGCGCGCCGTCGCCGTGGTCGAAAGGGCGGTCCAGCAGGGTCACGCCGCGTGCCTTGAAGTACTGGTACCAGGCTTCCAGCTCTTCCACGCTGTCGACGATGAAACCGTAGTGATCCATGGTCTGCAGGCCGTTGGCCGCGCCGAAGCCGCGTCCCAGGGAGAGGTTGTCGTTGCCGCAGGTGAGGTAGACCAGGTCTTCATTGGCGCGGTTGAGCACCTGCATGCCAAGTACGTCGACGTAGAAGCGCTCGCACTCCTCGAGGTTCGGTACCAGCAGGGCGAGGTGGCGCAGGCCGTTGAGGCGGCCGGGGCGGGCAGGGAGATCGGACATGGACGCGGTTCCTTTTTTGTATACAATTTGATTTCAAATTTAAAACAAAAGGAACGCCCTGTGTACAGCCTGTTCATCAAGACCCGCGTGAAGCCCGGCAGCGCCGAGGACTTCCTCCACGCCATCAAGGCCAATGCCGCCGCTTCCGTATCCAGCGAACCCGGCTGCCTGGTCTTCGATGTGTCCCAGGATCGCCTCGATCCGGACGTTATCTACCTCTACGAGATCTACCGCGACGACGCGGCTTACGAGGCGCATACGCAAACCGCGCACTTCCGCGACAGCCGCCCGCTGGTGGAGCCGCTGATCGTCGAGCAGGAGTGCTTCGAGAGCGACGTGATCGCCCTCAATCCGGTGGACTGACGCCGGCTTCAGTCGACGGCGGGTTGCAGGTCCAGTACGCGGATTTCGCCGTCGGCGGGGTAGTGCCAGTGCACGTCGAGGTCCCACAGGCGCACGCCATAGCGGCGCTCGGGCGGTGGCTTCTGGTAGGCCGGGCGCGGGTCCTGGGCGAGGCACTGCTCGACCAGTTCGCGCACCGGCTGGCCGAGGCGCAGGCCTTGTTCATGGGCCTGAAGCAGAGCTTCGTCGCTCCAGTGTACGGGGATGGGGGCGGGCGGCGCGTCGGCGATGGCGTTGCGTGCGTCCGGCACGATGTCGGCGTAGGGCACGTAGGGCTTGATGTCGATAACCGGGGTGCCATCCAGCAGGTCGATGCCGGACAGCCAGAGGCGGCCGGGCTCGACCTTCTCCAGTTTCACCACGGATTGGCCGAGGCCGTTGGGCCGGTGGGTGGCGCGGGTGGCGAACACGCCCATCGACTGGTTGCCGCCCAGGCGCGGCGGGCGAACCTTCAGCCGCGGCTTGTCTTCCAGTGCCTGGTGGAAGAGGAAGATCAGCCAGACGTGGCTGACCTGCTCCAGGCCCTCCACCGCGTCGCCGGTGTCGAACGGCGGCAGCAGCTCCAGCACGCCGGTCGCGGCCGGGGCCAGTTGCGGCTGGCGCGGGATGGCGAACTTCTCCTTGAAGCAGGAGCGGACGTGGCCGATCGGCGAGATGCTGTGGGACATGGCGGCACGGGCTGTTGCAGGGGCCGCCATGGTACCCGATTCCCCTCGTAGCGGGGCTCAGCCGAGGTGGAAGCCACCGTCGATGGGGATGATGTTGCCGGTCATGTAGGCGCCGGCGGCGCTCGCCAGGCTGATCGCCAGGGCGGACATCTCTTCCTCGCGACCCCAGCGGCCCATGGGGATGACCGCCGTGTCCTCGGCCATCGCCTGTTCGTCGTTGGCGATGTGGCGGGTCATCTTGCTGGGGAAGCGGCCGGGGGCGATGACGTTGACGTTGATGTGGTCCTTCACCAGTTCGCGGGCGAGCATGCGCGACAGCTGGTGCAGCGCGGCCTTGCTCGGACCGTAGGCGTAGGCGCTCTCGCCGTGGGAGGTCACGCCGGCCACCGAGCCGATGTTGATCACCCGCGCCGGGTTCTGCGCGCTGCCGCCTTGCTTCAGCAGCGGCAGCAGTTGCTGGATGCAGCTGAACACGGCGGTGACGTTGAGCTGCATGACCTTTTCCCAGCCCGAGGCCGGGTAGCTTTCCAGCGGTGCGCCCCAGGTGGTGCCGGCGTTGTTCACCAGGATGTCGAGGTGGTCCAGGCGCTCGTTCAGCTCGGCGGCCAGGGCGCGGGCGCCTTCCTCGGTGGCGAGGTTGGCCGGCAGGCCGAGGCACTCGCCGTACTGCGACAGCTCAGTGGCGGTGTCGGCGCAGGCGGCGCCATCACGGGCGCAGATGATCACCTTGGCGCCGGCTTCGAGCAGGCCCTGGGCAATCATCCGGCCGATGCCGCGGGTGCCACCGGTGACCAGGGCGGTCCGTCCGGCGAGGGAAAAGTACGGGTGCATGAGCCTCTCCTGGCTAGGTTTTCGCCTCACCCTAGCGGGATCGCCGGGGCGCTCCGAGCACTATCCAATCGGGAAATGCCGACGCATTACGCGATGGCTGCATTTTCTTAACCTGCGCATAACCATCGCTGCCCTAGTGTCCGGCGCACGTTCGAGAGGCCGGGGGCCGGGTGATGCAGGGTTGGAGCGAAGATCGCAAGGCGCTGGCGCTATTGCTGGGCGTCACGCTGGTGCTGTTGGTATTCGGGCTGGGCTGGCGTGAGGTCTGGGGACCGGAAGTGCGCTGGGCGGACATTTCATTGCAGATGCTGCAGTCGGGCGACTACTTCGACCCCTACCTGCGCGGCGCGCCGTACTACGACAAGCCGCTGCTGTCCTACTGGCTGATCACCGCGCCCGCCAGCCTGTTCGGCCTCAATCACTGGACGCTGCGTCTGAGCACCGTGCTGGCCGGGCTGGGCAGCGTCTGGCTGACCTGGTGGCTGGGCGAGCGCCTGTTGCGCAAGGGGACTGGAGTGCTGGCCGGCTGGCTGCTGGCGACCACCTTCTACTTCCTGTTCTGGGCGCGGGTGGCGACGGCGGACATGCTCACGGTGTTCGGCGTGCTGGCGGCGCTGGCCTGGTACTGGCGTGATCCGGAAGACACACGGTTCTCCGGCTATCTGGGCTTCTTCCTGATCCTGTCGCTGACCTCGCTGTGCAAGGGGCTGATCGGATTCGTCCTGCCGGGGCTGGTGCTGTTGCCGCACCTGTTCGGCGAGGGGCGCTGGCGTCGGCACCTGAACCTGCGTCTGGTGGCGGCACTGGTGGTGGCCGGTGCGGCCTACGCGATTCCCTTCGTGCTGTCGCACTTCTACGGCCAGCCCAGCTACGGCGAGAGCGGTCTGGCGCTGGTGTTCCGCGAGAACGTGGTGCGCTTCTTCGAGCCTTTCGACCACGAGGGGCCGATCTACACCTACCTGCTTTACCTGCCGGCCTACACGCTGCCCTGGGCGCCGTTGTGGATACTCGGTCTGTGGTTCGCCGCGCGCCGCTGGAAGCAATTGCAGCCGAACGCGCGCTGGCTGGTATGGGCGCTGGTGCTGCTGTTTGCTTTCTTCACCGCCAGTGGCGGCCGGCGCAGCTATTACGTGCTGCCGCTGGTGCCATTCGCCCAATTGCTGGCGGCCTGGTGGGTGGTCGAATCGCGACACGAACGTGGGCTCGCCGATCTGGGGCGCATCTGGCCACGGGTAGTGGCAGCGGGGGCGGTGCTGATGCTGCTGGTGGTCGGCGTGGCTTATCCGTGGAGTAATGGCGGTGGCGGGATTCCGCTCTTCGCTAAAGAAGTGCGCGCTGCGGCGGAGCAGACCGCGCCCTGGTCGCAGTGGCGGGTGCTGATCCTCGGGGATGACGATGCGCGCCTGCCGATGTACCTGGAGCAGCGCGGCGAGCGCCAGGCGCATCCGTTCTGCTATGTCCATTCCGGTTATCCACAGGGCGACAGCGCCGTGCTGTTTGCCTGGTTGCGCCAGAGCACCGGCGAGGCCTGGGACCCCGCACGCACCCTGATCATTTCCCAGGTGACCCACGAAGGGGAGCAGCCCCTGAACTGGCTGACGGCGGATCACCGGCTGATCGAATCGAAGCTCAACAATGGTCAGCGCCTGGGCCATGCGAAGAACCAGGAGGCGAGCCTGGCTTACCTGCCGCAGGGTGAGCCGCTCAGCGCGAACTCAGCGCCCGGCGCAGCAGGAGCAGGTACGGCGGCAAATTGACCGCTGCCACCACGAGGCCGAGTGCGACCTGGGTCGTCTCGGTCAGGCCGGCGGGGTAGATCAGTGGAATCAGGTAGTGCTCGACGAAGCCGCCGCTGTAGCCGCTGTCGCCGGCCAGGGCGCGGAAGTGGTTTTCCAGCGGGGTGAGCGGGCAGTAGAGGTGGAGGAACTCCACCGCCATGCCCCAGGCCGCCGCCGGCACATGCAACCAGGCCAGGCGCGGCCAGCGCAGCACCAGCAGGCCGCCGAGCAGCACGAAGAGGATGAACCCCAGGTGCAGCAGGACGACGGCGTCGGCGGCCAGGCGATAGAGCACGTTGGCCTCAGCGCTGCTGGCGCTGGGTCAGGCCCTTGAGGAAGTTGCGCAGCAACTGGTCGCCGCAGGGGCGGTAGTTGTTGTGGCCGGGTTTGCGGAACAGCGCACCCAGTTCGGTCTTGGTGACGATGAAGCTGACGCTGTCGAGGATCGCGAGGATGTCGTCGTCGCGCAGCTCGAAGGCGACGCGCAGCTTCTTCAGGGTGATGTTGTTGGTCAGCGGCAGTTCCACCGGCGGCAGCGGGCGCGATTCGTCGCGGCCTCGGCGATGCACGATCAGGCCGTCGAGGAAGTGCGCCAGCACGCGGTCGCTGCACGGCTTGAAGTCCGGCTCGTCGTCGCGGGCGAGGTAGGCGCCGATTTCCTCGGCACTGACGTTGAACCCGGCCAGCGCGGTGATCTCGGCCACCTGGGCATCGCGGATGTCCAGCAGGTAGCGCAGGCTGCGCAGCACGTCGTTGTTGGTCATGTTCTTACCCTTGAAATGAAAAGCCCCGCTTCAGCGGGGCTTTTGCGGATCAGACCAGTTCGGCCCAGAGGTCGTACTCGTCGGCGTCGGTGATGCGTACGCGCACCTTGTCGCCCGGCTTCACGTCGAAGCTGTCGATGTACACCGCGCCGTCGATTTCCGGGGCGTCGGCGTAGGAGCGGCCGACCGCGCCTTCATCGTCCACTTCGTCGATCAGCACGTCGATTTCCTTGCCGATCTTCAGTTGCAGGCGGGCGGCGGAGATCGCCTGCTGGTGCGCCATGAAGCGCTCCCAACGGTCCTGCTTGACGTCATCGGGTACGACGTCCAGGCCCAGGTCGTTGGCCGGAGCGCCTTCCACCGGGGAGTACTGGAAGCAGCCGACGCGGTCGAGCTGGGCTTCGGTCAGCCAGTCCAGCAGGTACTGGAAGTCTTCCTCGGTCTCGCCGGGGAAGCCGACGATGAAGGTGGAGCGGATGGTCAGCTCGGGGCAGATCTCGCGCCATTTCTTGATGCGCGCCAGGGTCTTGTCCTCGAAGGCGGGGCGCTTCATGGACTTGAGCACTTTCGGGCTGGCGTGCTGGAAGGGGATGTCCAGGTAGGGCAGCAGCTTGCCCTGGGCCATCAGCGGGATCACGTCGTCGACGTTGGGGTACGGGTAGACGTAGTGCAGGCGCACCCACACGCCCATCGAGGAGAGCGCCTCGCACAGCTCCAGCATGCGGGTCTTCACCGGCTGGCCGTCCCAGAAGTCCAGCTTGTACTTCAGGTCCACGCCGTAGGCGCTGGTGTCCTGGGAGATGACCAGCAGTTCCTTGACGCCGGCCTTGACCAGACGCTGGGCTTCGCTGAGCACGTCGCCGACCGGGCGGCTGACCAGCTTGCCGCGCATCGACGGGATGATGCAGAAGCTGCAGCTGTGGTTGCAGCCTTCGGAAATCTTCAGGTAGGCGTAGTGACGCGGAGTCAGCTTGATGCCCTGCGGCGGCACCAGGTCGATCAGCGGGTTGTGCTCGGCCTTGGGCGGGATCACTTCGTGGACGGCATTGACCACCTGCTCGTACTGCTGCGGGCCGGTCACGGCCAGCACGCTGGGGTGCACGTCACGGATGCTGTCTTCGGCGACGCCCATGCAGCCGGTGACGATCACCTTGCCGTTCTCGGCAATGGCTTCGCCGATGGCGTCCAGGGACTCGGCCTTGGCGCTGTCGATGAAGCCGCAGGTGTTCACCACCACCACGTCTGCGTCCTGGTAGGTGGGGACGATTTCGTACCCTTCCATGCGCAGCTGGGTGAGGATGCGTTCGGAGTCGACGGTCGCTTTAGGGCATCCGAGCGAGACGAATCCGACTTTGGGTGTGGCGGTGGACATGTGCGGCTAACCTCGAAGGGCGCGCTGGCGGCGCCTCTGATCAAAAAGTGCGCAATTCTAGCGGCGTCCCGCGCACTTGACCAGCCTCTCTGGGACAACCTGTCGCAGGCCATCCGGCAGCCCTGTTTGCCCGGTAATTCCGGGCAACAGGCTCTATAGTCATTCAGAACCTTCGCACCCGGCCCTTGCATCGACGAATGGCTCGGAGCAGGATGCGCCGAATTTTTTTGAGGAATTTTGTTACATGTCCGATGCAAGCGCCGGCACCGTTGAGCATGAACAGCCCCATTCCAGCTCCGCCGTCGGCCTGATGGTCGGTGCCGTGGGCGTCTGCTACGGCGACATCGGCACCAGCCCGCTGTACACCCTCAAGGAAGTCTTCATCGGCGGTTATGGCGTACAGGCCAACCACGACGGCGTTCTCGGCGTGCTGTCGCTGATCTTCTGGTCGCTGATCTGGGTGGTGTCGATCAAGTACGTGATCTTCGTCCTGCGCGCCGACAACCAGGGCGAGGGCGGGGTGATGGCGCTGTCCGCGCTGGCCCGTCGCGCTGCTGCCGGGAAGCATCGCTTGCAGGCGATGGTGGTGATCGCCGGCCTGATCGGCGCGGCGCTCTTCTACGGCGACAGCATGATCACCCCGGCGATCTCGGTACTCTCGGCCATCGAGGGCCTGGAGATCGCCTTCGACGGCCTGGAGCGCTGGGTGGTGCCGCTGTCGCTGATCGTGCTGGTCGGCCTGTTCCTCATCCAGAAGCACGGCACCGCGCGCATCGGCATTCTGTTCGGCCCGGTGATGGTGGCGTGGTTCCTCGCGCTGGCGGCGCTGGGCGCCTACGGCGTGTCGCGGCAGCCGGAAGTGCTGAAGGCGATGAACCCGGCCTGGGCCGTGAACTTCTTCATCTCGCATCCTGGCATCGGCGTGGCCATCCTCGGCGCCACCGTGCTGGCGCTGACCGGCGCCGAAGCGCTGTACGCCGACATGGGCCACTTCGGCCGCAAGCCCATCGCCCGTGCCTGGTTCGCCCTGGTGCTGCCGGCGCTGGTGCTGAACTACTTCGGCCAGGGCGCGACCATCCTGGTCAACCCGGAAGCCGCGCGTAATCCCTTCTACCTGACCGCGCCGGGCTGGGCGCTGGTGCCGATGGTGGCGCTGTCCACCGCAGCCACGGTGATCGCGTCGCAGGCGGTGATTTCCGGCGCCTTCTCGCTGACCCGCCAGGCTATCCAGCTCGGCTACGTGCCGCGCATGTCGATCCAGCACACCTCCAGCCACGAGCAGGGCCAGATCTACATTCCCATGGTGAACTGGGCGCTGATGGTCGGCGTGGTTCTGCTGGTGCTGGGCTTCGAATCCTCCGCCGCCCTGGCCTCGGCCTATGGCGTGGCGGTGACCGGGACCATGCTGATGACCACCCTGCTGATGGGCGTGGTGGTCTGGCTGCTGTGGAAGTGGCCGCTGTGGCTGGCGATTCCGTTCTTCCTGATGATGCTGTTCGTCGACACCCTGTTCTTCGCCGCGAACCTGCCCAAGGTCGTCCAGGGTGGTGCCTTCCCGGTGATCGCCGGTATCGGCCTGTTCATCCTGATGACCACCTGGAAGCGCGGCCGCCAACTGCTGGTGGACCGCCTCGACGAGGGCTCGCTGCCACTGCCGCTGTTCATTTCCAGCATCCGCTCGCAGCCGCCGCACCGTGTGCAGGGCACTGCCGTGTTCCTCACCGCCCGCACCGACGCCGTGCCCCATGCGCTGTTGCACAACCTGCTGCACAACCAGGTGCTGCATGAGCAGGTCGTGCTGCTCACCGTGGTCAACGAAGACAGCCCGCGCGTGCCGCCGGACCGTCGCTTCGAGGTGGATGCCTACGGCGAGGGCTTCTTCCGCGTGGTGCTGCACTTCGGCTTCATGGAAGACCCGGACATCCCGCAGGCGCTCAAGCTGTGCCACCTCAACGAGCTGGACTTCAGCCCGATGCGCACCACCTACTTCCTCAGCCGCGAGACGGTGATCCCGTCCAAGCTGATCGGCATGGCGCGCTGGCGCGAGGCGCTGTTCGCCTTCCTGCTGAAGAACGCCAACGGCAACCTGCGCTACTTCAACCTGCCGCTGAACCGGGTGATCGAATTGGGGACGCAGGTGGAAATCTGAGTTTTCGCTGTATGAAAAAACGCGCCCAATGGCGCGTTTTTTCATTGTGCCGGGATATCCCTGTAGGAGCGGGCCATGCCCGCGATCGCGCCCATGGTGCGCTCCTACAGGCCATGTGCAGCTTGGCCTAGCGCGCCAGCGCTTCCTCTGGCGATTCGTGGCGGCGGTAGGGGAACACGTCGATCACTTTCCCCGCGCGAATCTGCTCCTGCAGCCCCTTCCAGTAGTCCGCGTCGAACAGGTTGCCGTGCAGCTTGGCGAACTGCCGGCGCAGCTTCAGGTCGACGAACAGGAAACGCGGGAACTCCTCCGGGAACACATCCATCGGCCCCACCGAGTACCAGGGCTCGGAGGACATCTCGTCTTCCTCGTAGCGCGCTGGCGGGATGTGGCGGAAGTGCACTTCGGTGAGGTAGCAGATTTCGTCGTAGTCGTAGAACACCACGCGGCCATGGCGGGTGACGCCGAAGTTCTTCAACAGCATGTCGCCGGGGAAGATGTTCGCCGCCGCCAGTTGCTTGATCGCCAGCCCGTAGTCCTTCAGCGCTTCTTCCACCTGCGCCGGCGTGGCGTGTTCCAGGTAGATGTTCAGCGGGGTCATGCGGCGCTCGGTCCAGCAGTGGCGGATCAGCACCACATCGCCCTCCAGCATCACAGTGGAGGGCGCGACGTCCAGCAGTTCGGCGAGGCAGTCCGGGTCGAACTTGCGCACCGGGAAGCGGAAGTCCGCGAACTGCTGGGTGTCGGCCAGGCGCCCGACGCGGTCGTGGTTCTTCACCAGCTGGTACTTCTGGATCACCGTGGCGTGGTCCACGGTCTTGGCCGGGTTGAAGTTGTCCTTGATGATCTTGAACACGGTGTTGAAGCCCGGCAGGGTGAACACGCTCATGACCATGCCGCGCACGCCGGGGGCCATGACGAAGCGGTCGTCGGTGGTCGCCAGGTGGTTGATCAGCGCGCGGTAGAACTCGCTCTTGCCCTGCTTGTAGAAACCGATGGAGGTGTACAGCTCGGCGATGTGCTTGCCCGGCAGCAGGCGCTTGAGGAAGGCGACCATTTCCGCCGGCACCGGCGCGTCGACCATGAAGTAGGAGCGGGTGAAGGAGAAGATGATCGAGACTTCCGCCTCGTCGGTGATCACCGTGTCGAACTGGATGCCGCGCCCTTCGTGATGCACCAGCGGGAACACCAGTGGCCACTGCTCCTCCGGGGTGAACAGGCGGCCCACCAGGTAGGCGCCCTTGTTGCGGTAGAACACCGAGCCGATGAGTTCGATGGTCAGGGTCGGATCCTTGCACACCCAGTCCGGCAGGTTGGCGTGCAGCAGGCTGTCCATGCGTTGCAGGTCGCGCTCGCGGTCGTCGTAGTCCACGGCGAAGCGGTAGTCGTCGAAGATGCTTTCCAGCGCCTGGCGCAGCTTGCCGCCGGGGCGGTAGACGCGTGTGTGCGGGTCGCGCGAATGGGCGCGCAGCGAGGGCCGGGTGGTGTGTACGAACATCGTGCCGTCGCTGATGTTGTCGTGGCTGAACAGGCCGCAGAAGATCGAGTTGAACCAGGTTTCCGCCAGTTCGTCGTCCAGCCGCGGGTCGATCAGGGTGATGTAGGCGCTCTTGGCTATGGGCCAGCGCTCCACGTCCACCAGGTCGATGCCGGCCATGGCGCGGGTCAGTCTGCCCACGGTCTCGGCGACCATTTCCTCGTACAACTCGATGCGCTCGGCAGAGGCGCGCTGGGCCTCCTGCCACTGTGCCTGCTCGAAACGCGCGGGCGCTCCGGCGGTGATCTGGTGGAACTTCGCGCGGTAGTCGTCGAAGCCTTCGAGGATCAGGGTCGCGATCTCGGTCGCCGGCCAGTGCTGAGCCATGGGAGCGCCTCTGCTGGGTTCTGGTGCAGCGAGCTTAGCCATGGGAATGGGTGAGGGAAAGGGCGATTTCGCCGGAGGATCCTGGCGCTTTCCTGTGAAATTAGCGCGTATGCTGGTCGGCCACGCTCTTGGATGAAGAGCCCTGGAAAGCCCCTTCGGCAAGGAGCCGGCACGCAATGGAAGACTTTCGCATCGAGCGCTGCACCGAGCAGCACATCAATGGCCTCGCGGCCCTCTACAACGATCCGGCGGTGGCCCGTCAGGTGCTGCAGATGCCGCACCAGGCGCCGGAACTGTGGCGCAAGCGACTGGTGCTGGACGACGAGCGCCGCATCACGCTGATGGCGATGCACCAGGACCAGGTAATCGGCAGTGCCAGCCTTGAACAGTACCCGCGCGTGCGCCGCAGCCAATGCGGCAGCATCGGCATGGGCGTCGCCGTGGCCTGGCAGGGACGCGGCGTCGGCACGCGGCTGCTGGCCGAGCTGCTGGAGGTGGCGGACAACTGGATGGGGCTGCGTCGCGTCGAACTGACCGTCTACACCGACAACGAGCAGGCCATCGCGCTGTACCGCAAGTTCGGCTTCGAGGTGGAAGGAACGCTGCGCGAATACGCCCTGCGCGACGGTGTTTACGCCGACGTGCTGAGCATGGCTCGCCTACGTCGCATCTGACAGTGGACTTTGAAAGTCAGCTATGGATGGATGGTGTCTGCCACCAGCGTAGGCTGGTGGCTTACCTGCCCTGGAGCTTTTTGCGATGAATCCCGCTGCTCTGCTGAATATGTTCGGGCTGGCCGCCATCTGGGGCGCCAGTTTCCTGTTCATGCGTCAACTGGTGCCTGCCATCGGCGTGATGCCGACGGCGTTCTTCCGGGTCGTGCTGTCCGCAGTCGGGCTGGTCGTGATCATGCTGGCCCTGCGCACGCGCTGGGATTTCCGCGGCAAGCTGGTGCGTCTTCTGCTGATCGGCGTGATCGCCTCGGGCATTCCGGTGCTGATGTACAGCCTGGCGGCGCAGTTTCTGCCGGCCGGGTATTCGGCGATCTTCAACGCCACCACGCCGCTGATGGGCGTGCTGATCGGCTCGCTGTTCTTCGGTGAGGCACTCACCGGCGGCAAGGCGCTCGGGGTGCTGCTGGGGTTGGCGGGCGTAGCGGTGCTGACCCGCGCCGGGCCCGTGCCCTTCGACTCCCAGGTGCTCTGGGGCGCTGCCGCCTGCCTGGTGGCGACGACCTGCTACGGTTTTGCCGGCTATTTCACCAAGCGCTGGATCAACGACCAGGGTGGCCTGGACTTCGCCGTTTCAGCCCTGGGCAGCCAGACGGGCGCAACCCTGTGCCTGCTGCCGTTCTTCCTCGGCACCAGCCTGGACATGCCGCTGGCGCCACTGGCCGAGCCGAAGATCCTGCTGGCGCTGGCCGGGCTGGGCTTCCTCTGCACGTCCTTCGCCTACGTCCTGTACTTCCGTCTGCTGGCCAGTATCGGCCCGCTGAAGACCATGACGGTGACCTTCCTGATTCCGCCGTTCGGCGTGTTCTGGGGCGTGCTGCTGCTGGATGAGTCGCTGTCCTGGGCGCACCTGCAGGGAGGCGTGCTGATCGCCCTGGCGTTGTGGCTGGTATTGCGCCCGGCGCCGCAGCCGAAGGCAGAGGCAGCCAACTGAGCGAAGTGCAGGCGAGGAGCGGTCCTCGCCTGCGTCTTTCGGGGCCGGCTAGCGGTTATCCACAGCCTGTGTCGACTTGGATTCACGAGCCGGGGCTGCCGGGCGGAAGACCAGCATCAACCCCACCACGATCAGCCCCATGCCCAGCAGGCCGAGGGCGGACAGGCGATTGCCGAACACCGCGTAATCCATCAGCGCCGTGACCGCCGGCACCAGGTAGAACAGGCTGGTGACGTTGACGAGGTTACCCGCCGCGATCATCCGGTAGAGCAGCACGGTGGCCAGCACCGAGACCATCAGGCCCATCCACAGCGCGCTGAGAATGAACGCGGCGTTCCACTCCACGTGCAGCGGCTGGAAGGGCGCGACGCCAATGCACAGAGCGAGCCCGGCCATGTACTGCAGGGGCAGGGTCCCCAGCGGGTTCTCGCGGATGTTCTTCTGCAGGATCGAGCCGCCGGTGATCGACAGCAACGCCAGCAGGCAGCAGGCCAGCCCGGCGAAGGTCAGCCCCGACAGCCCGATGCTCTGGTAGACCACCATCACCAGCCCGATCAGACCCAGCGCGAGGCCGCCCAGTCGCGGCGCCGAATGCCGGCGTTCGAGCAGGAAGCTGGTCAGCATCGGCTGCACGCCCAGAACGGTGGCGATGACGCCGGGGGTGACGTGCAGGTCCAGCGCCATCAGGTAGAAGATCGGGTAGATGCCCAACATCACCAGGCCGGTGAGCACGGCGTGGCGCACCTGCTTGCGCTCGCGCGGCCAGCGCAGGCCGATCAGCGGCGAGAGGATCAGCAGCGCCACCAGCGCGGTGCCGAAGCGGGCGATGAGGAAGACCATGGGCGATGCGTGGGCCAGCCCCCACTTGCTGATGATGGCGGCACTGCTCCACAGCAGCACGAACAGGGAGGTGCTGGCCAGGGCGGCCAGGGAGGAACGGTTGGGCGAAATCATGCAATGCACCTGTCGTCAGGCAGATCACGACCGGCCATCAAGGGGCCGGACACAGACCGGGAGTCGCGTCAGTTGAGCGCGGAAAACCAGGCGATGGAAAACGCGTGTGGCGTCAGAAGCTCACGCCGGGTGGCGGGTAGGCCGCACCGGGAGGCGGAGGCGACGCGACAGCGACGACAGGGAGCGGGGGAGGGCAGGCCGCGCCCGCACCCGCGCCGCAGGCCGGGGAGGCTGCAACGGTGATTGCCGGATCGGGCAATGGGTATCGGGACATGGAAGGCGAACCTGTTCAGTGGGGCAGCGGTTGCGCTGCGTGGGGTGACTATAGCGGCCCGGATCGCCGCTGGCGAGCCCCGTGCGAGTTGTGCGGCAAAGCGCGACTTGCGCGACGAAAACGACAACGCGCGGCCGGGGCCGCGCGCTGTCAGGCAAGGGTGACGCTTACTTGCCAGTCTTGATGGTGTTCCAGGTGCGGGTACGCACGCGATCGATCTTCATCGGCATGGATTCGAGGGCGAACAGCTTGGCCATCTTGTCCTGCGGCGGGTAGATCGCAGGGTCCGCCTTGATCGCCTTGTCCACCAGCGGGTCGGCAGCCAGGTTGCCGTTGGCGTAGTGCACGTAGTTGCTCACGCCGGCCATGACTTCCGGGCGCAGCAGGTAGTTCATGAAGGCGTAGGCTGCTTTCTCATCCGGTGCGTCGTTGGGCATGGCGACCATGTCGAACCACAGCGGCGAGCCTTCCTTCGGTGTGGAGTACTGGATTTCCACGCCGTTCTTGGCTTCCTTGGCGCGGGTAGCGGCCTGCAGGATGTCGCCGGAGAAGCCGACGGCTACGCAGATCTCGCCGTTGGCCAGGTCGCTGACGTACTTGGAGGAGTGGAAGTAGCGGATGTACGGACGCACCTTGAGCAGCGCTTCCTCGGCCTTCTTGTAGTCATCCAGCTTCTGGCTGTGATGCGGCAGGCCCAGGTAGTTCAGGGTGATCGGCAGCAGCTCCGGGCCGTTGTCCAGTACCGCTACGCCGCACTTTGCCAGCTTCTCCATGTATTCGGGCTTGAAGAAGATGTCCCAGGAGTCGATGGGCGCGTTGTCGCCGAGCACTTCCTTGATCTTCGCCGGGTTGTAGCCGATGCCAGTGGTGCCCCACAGGTAAGGGAAGCCGTGCTCGTTGCCCGGGTCGTTCACTTCCAGTGCCTTCATCAGCACCGGGTTGAGGTTCTTCCAGTTCGGCAGCTGGCTCTTGTCCAGCTTCTTCAGCGCGCCGGCCTGGATCTGCTTGGCCATGAAGTGGTTCGACGGCACCACGATGTCGTAACCGGATTTGCCGGTCATCAGCTTGCCATCGAGGGTCTCGTTGCTGTCGTAGACGTCGTAGGTCGCCTGGATGCCGGTTTCCTTGGTGAAGGTCGGCACGGTGTCCGGGGCGATGTAGTCGGACCAGTTGTAGATCTTCACGTTATCGGCCTGGGCGGCGCCGGCGGCAACGGAGAGGGAGAGTGCGAGGGTGGAGAGCAACGGGGCGGAAATTTTCATTCTTGTGTTCCTGACAACGGTGCGGAAAGCCCGGGCCATCCGCGAAAGATGGGCGACGCTTCGTCGCGGGCTGCGCAAGAATTAACCATTTTGCCGGAACATGGCGAGGGGCCATGGCTGCCTGCGGGTCCGCAGACAGCGCACGTGTCACGTACGAGACTTGGGCCGCACCGATTCGGAACGGCAGGTAGGAAACCGCCCCGCAGAGGGGCGGAATAGAGCTTACTGGACCAGTTCCTGGTCCTCGAACAGGCCGTCGAAGAGCATGGTGGAGAGGTAGCGCTCGCCCGAGTCCGGCAGCACCACGACAATGGTCTTGCCCTGCATGTTCGGCTCTTCGGCGAGCTTCACCGCGGCGGCCATGGCGGCGCCGCTGGAGATGCCGCAGAGGATGCCTTCTTCCTGCATCAGGCGCAGGGCCATGTTCTTGGCGTCTTCGTCGGCGATGGTGGCGACGCGGTCGACCAGCGACAGGTCGAGGTTCTTCGGCACGAAGCCGGCGCCGATGCCCTGGATCTTGTGCGGGCTGGGCTTGATCTCTTCGCCGGCCATGGCCTGAGTGATCACCGGCGAGGTGACCGGCTCGACAGCCACCGAGAGGATCGGCTTGCCCTTGGTGTTCTTGATGAAACGCGATACCCCGGTGATGGTGCCGCCAGTGCCGACGCCGGCCACCAGCACGTCCACCGCGCCATCGGTGTCGTTCCAGATTTCCGGGCCGGTGGTCTTCTCGTGGATCGCCGGGTTGGCCGGGTTGTCGAACTGCGCCGGCATGAAGTACTTCGCCGGATCGCTGGCGAGGATTTCCTCGGCCTTGGCAATGGCGCCCTTCATGCCCTTGGCCGGTTCGGTCAGGACGATCTCGGCGCCCAGGGCCTTGAGCACCTTGCGGCGTTCCAGGCTCATGGAGGAGGGCATGGTGAGGATCAGCTTGTAACCACGGGCGGCGGCGACGAAGGCGAGGCCGATGCCGGTGTTGCCGGAGGTCGGCTCGACAATGGTCATGCCCGACTTCAGACGGCCGCCGGACTCGGCATCCCAGATCATGTTGGCGCCGATCCGGCACTTCACCGAGTAGCCCGGGTTGCGCCCTTCGATCTTGGCCAGGATGGTGACGCCGCGCGGGGCGATGCGGTTGATCTGGACCAGCGGCGTGTTGCCGATGGACTGCGCGTTGTCGGCGAAAATGCGGCTCATGATGCGTTCCTTAGGTTCGGAGCTGTGCAGACCCAGCAGCCTATGCCCGGCGGGCTTCGTAGTCCAGTCGGCGCGCCCGGTTCACTGGGGCTGCGCGTCGCTGAAGATGGCCTCGATGGGCAGGCCGAAGACCCGGGCTATACGAAAGGCCAGCGGCAGGCTGGGGTCGAACTTGCCACTCTCGATGGCGATCACGCTCTGCCGCGAAACCTGCAGTTGCAGGGCCAGGTCCTGCTGGCTCCAGCCGCGTTCGGCGCGCAGTGCCTTGAGGCGATTCTGCATGGTTGCTCCTTTCTGGGATCGGTCAGGCAAAGCGTCGGCGCAGCAGCACCACGGCAACGCCATAGGCAGCCCAGAACAGCGGGAAGGCGAGGATCACCGGGAAGCGCGGCCAGGCGGCGTACTGCTCCAGGAAGCCCCAGGCGCTGAACAGCCCGACCACCACGCCGCCGGCCAGCATGGCGGCGCGGGACAGCAGGAAACGCAGGAATTCGTCCGGCTCGCTGCACAGGTAGCGGTCGAACACGTAGAGCATCGCCAGCAGCGGCAGCGCCGGGGAAGTGGCGGCCAGGACGCGCAGGGCATAAGGCAGCTTCTGCAGGTCCAGCCCCCAGCTGATCAGTGCGACCAGGGCGGAGTAGAGGAACATGAGGGCGGCGCAGGACAGGGTATAGCGGCGCAGGGCGGGATTCATCGCGGTCTCCTTGTGATGTAAAGCGAACTTAACATCGGGATTTCAGCGATGTAAAGTAAACTTGTCATCGGCAGGCCATTTGCGATCAGTCATCCCCTGACCCGCCATTCAATGACTGAATGCCGCGTCTGCGTTCACACTCGCCTTGGCTGCGCGGTATAGTCGCAGCTTGTCCGACCATTCGCCCGGCCCGGCAGAGCGCCCGGCCCGCATCGTTCGAGGATTCACCGATGAAGTTCGAAGGCACCCAGTCCTACGTCGCCACCGACGACCTCAAGCTGGCGGTCAACGCCGCCATCACCCTGCAGCGCCCGCTGCTGGTGAAAGGCGAGCCGGGCACCGGCAAGACCATGCTCGCCGAGCAGTTGGCGGAGTCCTTCGGCGCCAAGCTGATCACCTGGCACATCAAGTCCACCACCAAGGCCCACCAGGGCCTCTACGAGTACGACGCGGTCAGCCGCCTGCGCGACTCGCAGCTGGGCGTGGACAAGGTCCACGACGTGCGCAACTACATCAAGAAGGGCAAGCTCTGGGAGGCCTTCGAGGCCGAAGAGCGCGTGATCCTGCTGATCGACGAGATCGACAAGGCCGACATCGAGTTCCCCAACGACCTGTTGCAGGAACTCGACAAGATGGAGTTCTTCGTTTACGAGACCAACGAGACGATCAAGGCCAAACAGCGCCCGATCATCATCATCACCTCGAACAACGAGAAGGAGCTGCCGGACGCCTTCCTGCGCCGCTGCTTCTTCCACTACATCGCCTTCCCCGACCGCGAGACCCTGCAGAAGATCGTCGACGTGCACTACCCGAAGATCAGCGGCACGCTGGTCAGCGAAGCGCTGGACATCTTCTTCGACGTGCGCAAGGTGCCGGGCCTGAAGAAGAAGCCCTCCACCTCCGAGCTGGTGGACTGGCTGAAGCTGCTGATGGCCGACAACATCGGCGAAGCCGTGCTGCGCGAGCGCGACCCCACCAAGGCCATCCCGCCGCTGGCCGGCGCCCTGGTGAAGAACGAGCAGGATGTGCAGCTGCTGGAGCGCCTTGCCTTCATGAGCCGCCGCGCCAGCCGCTGATGTCTTGCTCCCTCTCCCTTCAGGGAGAGGGCCGGGGAGAGGGAGATGGCCCCGTGCCGTGCTTGCCCTCTCCCTAACCCTCTCCCTGAAGGGAGAGGGAACCGTTACCTGCGATTTCCGAGGGCATATCCATGCTGCTCAACCTGTTCAACGAAATGCGCGCGGCCAAGGTGCCGGTGTCGGTGCGCGAGCTGCTCGACCTGATCGATGCGCTCAAGCACCGCATCGTGTTCGCCGACATGGACGAGTTCTACTACCTCGCCCGCACCATCATGGTGAAGGACGAGCGCCACTTCGATAAGTTCGACCGGGCCTTCGGCGCCTACTTCAAAGGCCTGGACAAGCTCGACGACCACCTCAAGGCGCTGATCCCCGAAGAGTGGCTGCGCAAGGAATTCGAGCGCCTGCTGACCGACGAGGAGCGCGCGCAGATCCAGTCCTTGGGTGGCCTGGACAAGCTCATCGAGGAGTTCAAGAAACGCCTTGAGGAGCAGAAGGAACGCCATGCCGGCGGCAACAAGTGGATCGGCACCGGCGGCACCAGCCCGTTCGGTTCCGGCGGCTTCAACCCCGAGGGCATCCGTGTCGGCGACGCCGGCAAGCGCCAGGGCAAGGCCGCCAAGGTCTGGGATCAGCGCGAGTACAAGAACCTCGACGACCAGGTCGAGCTGGGCACGCGCAACATCAAGATCGCCCTGCGCCGCCTGCGCAAGTTCGCCCGCGAGGGCGCGGCGGAAGAGCTGGACATCGACGGCACCATTGACCACACCGCCAAGGATGCCGGCCTGCTCAACATCCAGATGCGCCCCGAGCGCCGCAACACCGTGAAGCTCCTGCTGCTGCTGGATATCGGCGGCTCCATGGACGCCCACGTGAAGGTCTGCGAGGAACTGTTCTCGGCCTGCAAGACCGAGTTCAAGCACCTGGAGTACTTCTACTTCCACAACTTCATCTACGAGTCGGTGTGGAAGAACAACCTGCGCCGCTCCAGCGAGCGCACCGCCACCTTCGACCTGCTGCATAAATATGGGCCGGACTACAAGGTGGTGTTCGTCGGCGACGCCGCCATGGCTCCGTACGAGATCACCCAGGCCGGCGGCAGCGTCGAGCACTGGAACGAGGAAGCCGGCTACGTGTGGATGCAGCGCTTCATGGAGAAGTACAAGAAGCTCATCTGGATCAACCCGTACCCGAAGGACACCTGGAACTACACCGCGTCCACGGGCCTCGTGCGCGAGCTGGTGAAGGAACAGATGTTCCCGCTGACCCTGAGCGGCCTGGAAGAGGGCATGCGCTTCCTCTCCCGCGGCTGATCCGTTTAGCGCCAGGACGGTGCATCTGCACCGTCCCGGTGTCCGCAAAGGTAACCCTGCTGCCGGGCAGGAAATCTCCCGCCCGGCGTCGCAAGCCCCGCCCCGTGGGGATCGATACGGCCACGCCAGGTGGCCGGCACGCAACTTGCCTCACCCTGACCTGCGCCGGCCGCGGTAACATCCGCTGGCGCGCCGTAGCGTCTACGATGGGCATCGAATGAATCCTCTGACCTTCTCCCGCTCCACCTGGCTCAACTCCCTGCACATGACCTCGCTGACCGTCGCGCTGATGGAGTCCGAGGGGCACAGCCGCGAGTCCATCCTCGAGGGCAGCGGCATCACCGGCGACGATCTGCTCGACCTGCGCCGGCTGGTCAGCCCCTGGCAGGAGCAGCAGGTCTTCGGCAACGTGCAGAACCTCGCTGGCGAACCGGCCCTCGGCCTGCGCCTGGGCGTGCGCACGCGGATCACCGCCTACGGCCTGCTGGGTTATGCGCTGATCTCCGCGCCGACCCTGGGCGAGGCGCTGCGCATTGGCCTGAGCTACCCGGTGCTGCTGGGTACCTACTTCCACCTCGCACTGGAAGTGGACGGCGACATGGCCTGGTTGGTCGCCACCGGCTATGGCGAGGAAGAGGAGCTGCGCCCGTTCAACACCGAGTTGTGCCTGGGCTCGCTGAAGGTGGCCTGCGCCGACCTGCTCGGCCAGCCGTTGCCGCTGGTGCGCGCTGAATTCGATTACGCCGGCCCGGCCGATCGCCGCGCCGCCTACGCCACGCTGTTCGGCTGCCAGCTGGAATTCGATTGCGCGCGCAGCGCCATCGGCTTCCCGGCGAGCTGGCTGAACATGCGCCTGCCACTGGCCGACGCAGTGACCCACCGCGAGATGCTCGAACAGTGCCGCCGGCAGAACATCGACCTGGCGGCGCGCCGCGCCTGGCTCGACAAGGTCCGCGCGATCCTCGGCGAGCGCCTGCAGGAACCGCCGGGCCTGGAAGAACTGGCGCGCCGCCTGAACTGCTCCTCGCGCAGCCTGCGTCGCCACCTGCAACAGCAGCAGACCAGCTACCAGCAACTGCTCGACGAACTGCGCTTCGCTCGCGCCAAGGAACTGCTGCAGGACGGCGACATGCCGATCTACCGCATCGCCGAGGAACTGGGCTTCAGTGAGACCGCCAGCCTGCGCCACGCCTTCCAGCGCTGGAGCGGCCAGCCGCCGAGCCACTTCCGTGCATAACGACGCGCGCATGAATTCCGCGCGAAATTGTCGCAGATCAAGGATCAGGTCGGTCTGACAGGCATAGCCTTCAGGGATCCCACAAGGAAACCCTCGAGGGCCTGACCATGGCCAAGAAATTCCCGCTCAATCCTCCGCACCCCGAACGCATCTGCTGGGGCTGCGACCGCTATTGCCCGGCGACCAACCTGGCCTGCGGCAACGGCGCGGACCGCACCATGCACCCGGCCGAGATGCTCGGCGATGACTGGTACCAGTTCGGTGACTGGGGCATAGAGGCGCCCAACACGATTCCCACTGTGCAGCTGGAGCCCGCCAGCTAGCACGCTCCGCGCCGTTGCGGCGCCGGAAAAAAGAAAGCGCGTACTCCCTCCCCGGAGTACGCGCTTTCGCGTCATCAGCCCTTGGCGGGAGTGATGCCGTAGATCTTCTGGAAGCGGGCGATCAGGCCGACCGGCTTCTTCTCTTCCTTCTGCATCAGGTAGACCACGCGTTCACCGTTGGGGCCGCTGGCGATTTCGGTGTGGCGGAAGATCGGTTCGCCCAGGCCGTTCATGTCGACCATGTCGCCGTAGCGCTGGGCAACATAGATCACACCTTCCTGACGGATCTCGCCGTAGAAGCCGGCGGCCGGCGGCAGACTCTGCTTGTAGAACTGGTAGGAGGCGATCTTCTTCGCGTCCTTGTCCTTGTCCTCGGCGCGCACGACCAGGACGACGTTCTGACCGAACTTGTCCTTCTCGCCGACTTCCTTGGTGTAGGTGGTCTTGCCGGTGACGATGTAGTCGCGGTAGACGGTGGCGTCATCGAACAGGTAGAGGGTCTCGTCGGTGCGGACCAGATACCAGTCGTCGTTGTTGGGGGTGGCTTCCTTGCTGGCGACCGGCGCCTGCGCAGCGCAGCCGGCGAGGGCGGCGGCGAGCAGGGCGAGAGATGCAGCTTTGTTGGCATTTTTCTTGTTGAACATCTGGGGGCTTCCCTGGAGTTGAAAGCCTGCGAGTTTCAACGGGCCGCATAACGGATTGATGACGGCAAAATGACGAATTGTTTCCGTGCTACAGCGCCCGTATTTCGGGCGCTGTAGCCGATCGTGGAGGCATTACGGGCGGGCTTCGAGGATCAGATTGAACGGCGTTTGTGCCGCGCGGCGGAAGCGGCTGAACCCGGCTTCCTCGAACACCTTGCGCAGACGTGCTTCGCCGGCCTGAGCTCCCAGCCCCAGCCCGACTTCCTGGGACAGCGAATTGGGCGTGCAGATGAAGGTCGAGGCGGCATAGAACAGCCGGCCGACCGGGTTCTGGTTGTCGTCCAGGTGGTCATTGGCGAAGGGCTCCACCAGCAGCACCGTGCCATCCGCCTTGAGTGCCTGGCGTGCGTGCTGCGCGGCGCCCACCGGGTCGCCCATGTCGTGCAGACAGTCGAAGAAG
The DNA here is from genome assembly GCF_040017195.2 of Pseudomonas sp. LABIM340. Classification (NCBI taxonomy): domain Bacteria; kingdom Pseudomonadati; phylum Pseudomonadota; class Gammaproteobacteria; order Pseudomonadales; family Pseudomonadaceae; genus Pseudomonas; species Pseudomonas sp. LABIM340. The sequence continues at coordinate 1,867,630 of NZ_CM200227.1, forward strand.
CAGATCAGGTCGTAGTCGTTGCCGGGGTAGTCCTTGGCGCTGGCGCGCTGGAAGCTGGCACGCCCGCCGACTTCGGCCTGCCCGGCGCGCTGGTTGGCCACGTCGATGGAGGGCTGGTGGTAGTCGAAGCCGACGAAGTTCGACGCCGGGAAGGACTGCGCCATGACGATGGTGGAGGCGCCGTGGCCGCAACCGACGTCGGCGACCTGAGCACCGCGTTCGAGCTTGCCGACCACTTCCTCCAGCGCCGGCAGCCACTCGGCCACCAGGTGCGCGCGGTAGCCGGGGCGGAAGAATTTCTCGGTGCCGGAGAACATGCAGGGGTGGTGATCGCCCCACGCCAGGCCGCCGTCCCCGCGCATGGCGGCGACCAGTTTGTCCTTGTCGTGGTAGAGCGCAGCGACCACGGAAGCGCCGCCGGCGACGTACACCGGCGAGTCCTCGATGGCCAGCGCCATGGCCTGTTCTTCGGGCAGGCGGAAGTTGCCGTCCTGGTGCTCCATGTAGCCGGAAGCGGCGTGGGCGCTGAGCCATTCGCGCAGCAGGCGGGCATTGCAGCCGCTGCGTTCGGCCAGTTGCGCCGGGCTCAGCCATTGACCGTCGGCCATGGCTTTGTAGAGGCCGAGCTCTTCGCCCAGGATGATGTTGGCGAGCATCGCCGCGCCACCCATGTCGGTGACCAGCTTGCCCATGAATTCGTTGAGTCTGGCTTCGTCCATCGCGCGATCTCCCGTGCGCCGCAGCGGGGAGGCCCGGCGGCAACCGAGGAAGGAAGGCGGCAGGCGGCGGTGCCGGGTGCCGCGACGGGCGCCGGCCAACGGCGGGCACGGGGCGCTGCTGGCGCAACGCAAACTCCCGTGCGGGACTGTTGCGCGAAGGCCGGCGAGGCGACTGCCCCGCCGGCGTAACCCCTTCATTCTACGGCGGCGGATTCGGCCCGGTGTCATCGCCGACTTGCGGTGCTGCCGCCTCGTCGGCAGGCTCCGTGCGCGCCAGTTGCGGCCGCTGCAGGATCAGGTTCTGCGGTATGCTCAGGCTGATGCCGGCCTCGCGCAGGCCGCTGAAAATGGTGAACAGCAGGTCGCTCTTGGTCGAGTACACCGCGCGCGGGCTGCTGACGTTGCCCGAGGCGGCCAGGGTCAGGCCGGTGGCGCTCAGGTCCTTGAAAGTCACCGAAGGGGCCGGGGTCTCGACGATGTTCTCGTGTTCGCTGTAGGCCTTGAGCATCAGTTCGCGGACCTTCTGCACGTCGGTATCCAGCGGCAGGGTGAGGTTGATGCCGACCACGCCCAGCGCGCTGCCCATGGTCACGTTGCGCACGTTCTGCGAGATGAACTGGGAATTCGGCACGATCACCGTGGACTGGTCGGACATCTGGATTTCCGTGGCGCGCACGTTGATCCGCCGGATATCGCCCTCCACGCCGCCGGTCAGGCTGACCCAGTCGCCCACTTTCACCGGGCGCTCGGTGAGCAGGATCAGGCCGGAGATGAAGTTCTGCACGATGGCCTGCAGGCCGAAACCGATACCCACCGACAGGGCGCTGACCACCCAGGTCAGGCTGGTGAGGTTGATGCGCAGCGCGGAGAGCACCAGCAGCACCAGGATGACCATGCCGATGTAGCCCACCAGGGTCACCAGCGAGGCGCGCATACCCGCGTCCATGCGGGTTTCCGGCAGCAGCTCGTCGGCCAGCCAGCGCTTGAGCAGGCGCAGGCCGAACAGGCCGGCGGCCAGGGTGCCGAGGGCCAGCAGGATGTCCTGCGGGACGATGTTCAGGCGCCCCAGTGACTGGCCGCTTTCCACCAGCTGTACCAGGCCCTGGAGCAGCTCACCGGGGCTGGTGCCGGAGGTGGAAAAGGCGATCAGCAGGGTGGACAGTACCAGCAGCGTGCGCCCGGCACCGGTCAGCAGGGTGGCGAACTGTGCCTGGTGGCGTGGATCGACGCCGAGGTTTTCCGCCAGCCGCTCGCCGATCGGCTGGCGTGGCGACAGCAGGACCTCGCAGAGGTCGACGAACAGGCTCGTCAGCAGATAGCCGGTGGCGCACACCACGCTGGCCCAGAGCAGCTTGCCGGCGAAGAAGTAGGCCAGCGACAGATAGCCGGTGACCAGCGCCAGCACGATCAGCAGCACGGTCAGCAGCATCGCGAACACCAGGATTCCGGCCAGCGGCGAGGTTTCGTGGCCTTCGGCTTCGCGGCGGGCGGCGCGATAACGATAGAGAGCGACGCCATATAGCACGGCGGTTGCCAGGGCGGTGAGGCCGTTGACTGCCACGGTCAGGGCGAGGCTGGCGCCGCTGGAGCTGTTGATTCGATCCAGAGTGCCCAGCACCAGCAGCATCCAGGCCATCAGCCAGGGGAAGGGGGAGAGGGCTGTGGCCACCGGGTCGGGCAGGTCGGGTAGCCGCCAGGACGGTCGCTGCACGGCCAGCAGCGCGCGGCCCAGGCCCGCGGTGAAGGTGCAGAAGATCACCAGCGAGAGCATCTGGTTGCCGAGGTTGTCCATGTTGCCGCTGAGCTGGCTGTGCCAGTTCATGCCCTCGTGGATCACCGTGGCGCCGCCGCCGAGGGTGAGGATGGTGGCCAGGCCGACCGCCACCGCCAGGGCGCTGCGGCGCAGGCGACCGACAGGAATCCAGCGGATCATCGCCTTGGTCAGCAGTTGCTCCAGCAGGCGCCGGCCGGGAATCCACAGCAGCACGGCGATGATCAGGCTGGCGATGAAGGGCGGCCGGTGTTCGGGCTTCCAGATCGTGGCGAAGGCGTCGCCGATCTGCGCGCGCATGGATTGCAGGCGCGTCAGGTCGTCGTCGGTGGGACGGATCAGGTTCGACCAGAAGCTGGGGCTCAGCGGCGGCGGGTAGCGCATGGCGATCTGCGAGTTGAACTGGCTGCGGCGCAGGTTGACGATCTGCGCGGCGAGGTCCTGGGCGTTCTTGTCCAGCTGGTTGGCGCGCTCCAGCTGTTTCTGCAGGTCTTTCTGGGCATCCGTCAGGTCGTTGCGCTGCCGGGTCAGGCTCTCGGCCTCGTTGGGCGTGACCGGGCCGAGCACCTTGAGCTGGTCTTCGGTGCGCGACAGTGCGGTGCCGATGTCGGTAGCGTTCTGCTCCGCGCGGGCCTGAACGGCCAGCGCGGACTGCCGCAGGTTCGACAGCAGGCCATCGTCGCTGTCGGCGGAGACGCGCTGGCGGATCAGTTCGAGGCGCGCGCTCAGTTGGTCGACGCCAGCATCCTCGGGCAGGTCCGGCAGCTGGATCGAATCGCCGGCCTGGACGTCGGTCGGCTCGTCCGCCAGCACGGCGCCAACGCCGGCCAGCGACAAGGTCAGCATCAGCAGCGCACGGCTGCAGGCGCGTACGAAGGTTTCCCGCATCTTCCCCCATCCTGTGGTCAAAACGCTTGATGATGTTCGACCGGCTCTGGGCCAGGACAATTCCCTGAGCATAGCGCCGCCGCGGTGGGTCTTTGTCGGGCGAAAGTGGATAATCAACGCATACAGATGGTTAAGGGTCATAAATTCTGGCCACATCGATCCCCTTTTGGCCGCTTCCGCTGTTCTGTGTGGCGCGGTCGCTGGGCAGAATTCCCGTCACCGGACAACAAGAATCCTTCAGAGGGTACTCCCATGCTTACCGTGTACAGCGATGATCACCGCCTGCATTTCGGCCAGTCCGAACTGGTCGACGGCAAACTCCAGCCCTGCTTCGAGATGCCCAGCCGCGCGGACACTGTGCTGGCCCGCGTGAAGTCGCAGAACCTGGGCGAAATCATCGAGCCCAAGGACTTCGGCATGGAGCCGATCCTGCGCGCGCACAACACCCGCTACGTCGAATTCCTCAAGGGTGCCTGGGCCCGCTGGGCGGCCGAAGGTCACACCGGCGACCTGGTCTCCACCACCTTCCCGGGGCGTCGCCTGCTGCGTGACGGTCCGATCCCGACTGCGCTGATGGGCGAAGTGGGCCACTACAGCTTCGACACCGAGGCGCCGATCACCGCCGGCACCTGGCAGGCCGTGTACAGCTCGGCCCAGGTCGCGCTGACCGCTCAGGACCACATGCGCCAGGGCGCCAGCACCGCCTTCGCCCTGTGCCGTCCGCCGGGCCACCACGCCGGCAGCGACTTCATGGGCGGCTACTGCTTCCTGAACAACGCCGCCATCGTCAGCCAGGCCTTCCTCGACCAGGGTGCCAAGCGCGTGGCGATCCTCGACGTCGACTACCACCACGGCAACGGCACCCAGGACATCTTCTACCGCCGCAACGACGTGCTGTTCGCCTCGATCCATGGCGACCCGCTGGTGGAGTACCCGTACTTCCTCGGCCACGCCAACGAGCACGGCGAAGGCGCCGGCGAAGGCTACAACCACAACTACCCGCTGCCCCATGGCACCGGCTGGGACGGCTGGTTCGCCGCGCTGGAAGATGCCTGCCAGAAGATTTCCGCCTACGCGCCGGATGCGGTGGTTGTCTCCCTGGGCGTGGATACGTATAAGGACGACCCGATTTCCGAGTTCAAGCTGGACAGCCCGGACTACCTGAAGATGGGCGAGCGCATCGCCGCACTGGGTATCCCGACCCTGTTCATCATGGAAGGCGGTTACGCGGTGGAAGCCATCGGCGTCAACGCGGTGAACGTGCTGCAGGGCTACGAAGGCGCTGCACGCTGATAAGACGAATCGGGCGGATGAGAATCCGCCCGTTTGCTTTTCATTGCTCGCAACCTTTTGCGCGAGCGCATCCAGCTGGGGAAGGACATGAACAAGAATACCGCGCTGCGCGGCCTGCTCGCCGCCGCCACCCTCGTCACGGCCAGCGCCGCCAGCGCTGCGCCGGAAGTGCGCATCTACAACTGGTTCGACTACATCGGCCCGGACACCCTCAAGGGCTTCCAGGGCGAGACCGGCATCAAGCCGCAATACGACGTCTACGACAGCAACGAAGTGCTGGAAGCCAAGCTGCTTTCCGGGCACTCGGGCTATGACGTGGTCGTGCCCAGCGACAGCTTCCTCCCCAACTACCTCAAGGCCGGCGTGTTCCAGCCACTGGACAAGAGCAAGCTGCCGAACTGGAAGAATCTCAATCCCGCACTGCTCAAGGTGCTGGAGAGCAAGGACCCGGGCAACCAGTATGTGATGCCCTACATGTGGGGCACCAACGGCATCGCCTACAACGTCGACAAGGTCAAGGCGGTGCTCGGCGACAATGCGCCGGTGGACTCCTGGGACCTGGTGTTCAAGCCGGAAAACCTCGCCAAGCTGAAATCCTGTGGCGTGGCCTTCCTCGACTCGCCCACCGAGGTGATCCCGCAGGTCCTGCATTACCTGGGCCTGTCGCCCAACAGCCACAACCCGGACGACTACAAGAAGGCCGAGGCACTGCTGGCGAAGCTGCGCCCGAACATCACCTACTTCAGCTCCTCGAAGTTCGTCACCGACCTCGCCAACGGCGACGTCTGCGTGGCCCTGGCCTGGTCCGGCGGCGCGATGCAGGCGGCCAACCGCGCCAAGGAAGCGGGCAACGGCATCCACATCGAGTACCGCATTCCCAAGGAAGGCGCCGCCGCCTGGTTCGACGTGCTGGCGATTCCGAAGGATTCGAAGAACGTCGAGCAGGCCCACGCCTTCCTCAACTACCTGCTGCGCCCGGAAGTGGTCGCGCCGATCTCCGACTACGTGGCCTACGCCAACCCCAACCAGGCGGCGGACGGGCTGATCTCCAAGGAACTGCACGACAACCCCAACGTCTACCCGCCGGCGGACGTGCAGGCCAAGCTGTTCTCGGTGGAAATGCTGCCGCCGAAACTGGAGCGCATCCGCACCCGCACCTGGACCCAGGTGAAATCCGGGAAGTAATGTCGCTGGCAGCTGGCTGAACAGCGGATTTCCGTTGGCGGCCGGCGGGCGCGAACTGGCATGATCGGCGGACTTTCCTCGAGGAAGTCCGCCGATTGTCCTTGTGGCTTCCCGATTCCTGCCCATTGCTGCCGAGCCTCGCCATGAACTCCCAAGCCAACCTCGTCGAGCGCAAGGGCGCCGACGCCTTCGCCATCCAGGTCATGACCGGCCTGTGCGTGATCTGGGGCATCCAGGCGGTGATGGTGAAACTGGCCGCGCCGGACATCGCGCCGATCATGCAGGCCTTCGGGCGCAACCTGGTGGCTGCCGTGGCGGTGGGCCTGATCATGTGCTGGCGCGGTGGCTGGGATGGTTTCCTGCGCCAGGGCACGCTCAAGGGCGGGCTGCTGGCCGGCGTGCTGTTCGCCGCCGAGTTCTTCTTCATCGCCCAGGGGCTGGTCTACACCTCGGCCTCGCACATGGCGGTGTTCATCTATACGGCGCCGATCTTCTCGGCGCTGGCGCTGCATTTCCTGCTGCCCAGCGAGCGCCTGCGGCCGCTGCAATGGATCGGCATCGGCGTGTGCTTCGGCGGCATCGCGATGTGCTTCGGCGGTGGCTTCGACTTCTCCAGCATGGACAGCCGCATGCTGCTGGGCGATGCCTTCGGCGTGCTCGCCGGGTTCGCCTGGGGCATGACCACGGTGGCGGTGCGCACCACGCGGCTGTCCGAGGCCAAGCCGATCCTGACGCTGTTCTACCAACTGCTGATCGCCGCGCTGCTGCTGCCCTTCGCCGCGCTGGCGCTGGGCAAGACCCATGACGTGAGCTTCACCGCCGTCGGCGTGGGCAGCGTGCTGTTCCAGGGGCTGGTGGTGTCGTTCTTCAGCTACTTCACCTGGTTCTGGCTGCTGCGCCGCTACCTGGCGTCGAACCTGGCGGTGTTTTCCTTCATGACGCCGATGTTCGGTATCGCCTTTGGCGTGCTGATCCTCGGCGAGCCGCTGACCCTGAATTTCGTTGCCGGCGCCGCGCTGGTGCTGGCGGGCATCACGCTGGTGAGCAGCGAGCAGTGGATTCGGCGGATGCTTCGCCGCTGAATTGGGAAATGTCGCGCTCTTGATTCAGGTCAGGCGCTGCGGCGAGGGAAGACGATAGTCTTTGTTGCAAGGAGTGAGTGGCACGGGCGGAGAGTGGGACGCCGGGCTATTCTTCCTAGGGCGGCCCATGGTGGTAACGGGCCGCCCGACCTGAATTCGTACAAGGAGGCATTCCATGAAAGTCTGGCTGCAAAGCATTGCGTGGAAACTCGGTGTCACGCTCGGCCTGATCGAGCCTCCACGTCTGCAACCCATCCCCATCCGCAGCGACGAGCAACGTCGCCTGATGGAGCAGCGCCGGCGCTACTGATCGCGCCCGCGTTACCGCAAAGGAAGAACCCGCCAGCTGGCGGGTTTTTTCATGCCTGCTATTCGTGGGCTTTGAACCAGCCGTCGATCATCGACTTCAGCCTTTCCCCGGAGAAGCTCTCGAAGTGCCCGCCGTGCACGGTGCGCACCGGCAGCTCGCGCAGGCGCGCCAGGCTCGCGGCGTAGTCGTCGAGGTTGGAGTGATAGGCATCCTCGATGAGCGGGCCGTCGTAGATGATGTCGCCGGAGAACAGCGTCTGCGTCCTCTCTTCCCACAGGCTGATGCCGCCCGGCGAATGACCGGGGGTGTGCAGTACCTGCAGGGTACGGTCGCCGAGATCAAGCACGTCGCCTTCATCGATGGTGCGGGTCGCCGGCGCGGCCTTGACGCGGTACTCGGCGTAGCACAGCGGGCAGTCCGGGTGCGCATCGAACATCTCGTCGTCGACGAAGGCAGTAGCCAGGGTGCGTTCGCCGTCGGGGCTGGCGAGGATGTCCGCTTCGGCCGGGTGTACCAGGCGCTCGTCGAACTCGTGGTGGCCGGCGATGTGGTCGAAGTGGGTGTGGCTGGCCACGGCCAGCAGCGGGCGGTCGGTGAGCCAGGGCAGTTGTTCGCGCAGGCTGACCAGGCCGGAGCCACTGTCCACCAACACGTCGCGCTCGCGTCCCTGGATGTGCCACATGTTGCAGCGGTAGAAGGGGCGGACGTAGGGCTCGTGGATCAGGCTGACGCCGTCGTAGCAGTGACGGACCTCGAACCAGCGGTCACGGGTGACGATCTTCATGAGTCGGATTCCGGGTGGGATGCGCGACGCGTCCGGCGCGCGGATCGCGGGTGACTGTGCATTCACCCTAACCTCTCCCAGAGGGAGAGGGAACCGTGCGGAACCTTGGGGGGGGAGTGGCCGGCGCCGGTAGCTGCGCCAGACACCCGGCTCCGTGCGTTTCCCGCTCCCTCTGGGAGAGGGCAGGGCGGCGGGGCGGGTTGGGGATAACCCGCCCCACGTCGCAAGCAACGTAGGGCGAATAACCGCTTGCGGTTATCCGCCGATGGCCGTGGTGCGAGGGCCGATGGCGGATAACGCTGGCGCGTTATGCGCCCTACGGGACCTGGGTTACGGCGCGAAGGGCGCCGCTTCCATCACTTCCACGATCAGCGGGCGATCGCTCGGTGCGGTGCGCAGCAGCTCCTGCAGGTGGTCGTGGTCGCGGGCGCGCTCGGCGGCGCAGCCGAAGCCGCGGGCGATGGCGAGGAAGTCCGGGGTGTAGATGTCCACGCCCAGCGGGGTGATGTCGCGGCGTTCCATGTAGCGCTTGATCTCGCCGTAGCCGTGGTTGTTCCACAGCAGCACGACGATACCCACCCTGGCTTCCACGGCGCTGGCCAGTTCGGTCATGGTGAACTGCAGGCCACCGTCGCCCATCAGGCTGATCACCGGGCGGCCCGGCTCGCCGAGCTTGGCGCCGATGGCGGCCGGCAGGCCGTAGCCCAGGGTGCCGTAGCCGGTGGAGGCGTTGAACCAGCGGCGGCCGCCGTCCAGTTCCACCAGGTGGTTGCCGCTGTAGACGGTCTGGGTCGAGTCGCCGACGAAGCGGGCGTCGGGCAGCACTTCGAGGATCTTGTCGAACAGGGTGCGGTAGTGCGCCCAGCCGCTGAAGTCCTCGGCCAGTTGCGCGCGCACCTTGGCTGCGCGCTGGGCGCCGGGGCTGGCGGCGTCGGCCTCGCGGGCAGGCAGCAGCTCCAGCAGGGCGCGCATGGCGGTGCGGGCGTCGGCCTGGATGGCGATGGTCGGCGCGAAATTGCGCATCAGCTGCTGCGGGTCGATGTCGATGCGGATCAGCTCGCCGCCGATCTTGAAGTTGCCGTCGAACACCACGTCGTAGTCGGTCTCGCCCAGCTCGGTGCCGATGGCCAGCACCACATCAGCCTCCAGCGCCAGTTCACGGACCGGGATCAGCGACTGGTTGCTGCCGATCAGCAGCGGGTGGCTCGGCTGCAGCAGGCCCTTGGCGTTGATGGTCTGCGCGGTCGGCGCATCGAGGGCAATGGCCAGCGCGCGGGCTTCGGCCTGGGCGGCTACGCAGCCACCACCGAGCAGCAGCAGCGGCTTCTGTGCCTTGGCCAGCTTGGCGGCGGCCTCGTGCAGCGGCGAGCGGGCCGGGGCCGGGCGGGCCAGCTGCACGCGCGGCAGCACCTGCATGTGGTCGGCCGGGGCGGTGATGATGTCCAGCGGCAGCTCGATGTGTACCGGGCGCGGGCGCTCGCTGTCGAACACGGCGAAGGCGCGGGCCAGCACGGCCGGCAGCTCGTCGACGCTCATCAGGGTGTGGCTGAAGGCGCTGACGCCGGCAACCATGGCGCGCTGGTTCGGCAGCTCGTGCAGGTAGCCGTTGCCGTGGGCCAGGCGCGAGCGCTCGTTGACGCTGGAGATCACCAGCATGGGGATGGAGTCGGCGTAGGCCTGGCCCATGGCAGTGAGGATGTTGGTCATGCCCGGACCGGTGATGATGAAGCAGGTGCCCGGCTTGCCGGTGACGCGCGCATAGCCGTCGGCCATGAAACCGGCGCCCTGTTCGTGGCGCGGGGTGATGTGGCGGATGCCGCTGTGGGGCAGGCCGCGGTACAGCTCGACGGTGTGTACGCCGGGGATGCCGAAGACGGTATCGACGCCCCAGGCTTCGAGTTGCTTGACGAGGAATTCGCCGCAGGTGGTCATGGCAGTTCCTTAAAATTCGTGGGTGAGGTCGTTGTCATAAAGCAAAAGGGCGCGGAGATCAGCTCGCCGCGCCCTTTTGCCTAGCGCAAGTTCTTGTCAGACCGCGTCAGCGACCGGCGCCGGGCGCGGCGACAGCAGGCTGACGACGATGAAGCTGACCAGGCCGATGGCCAGGCTGTAGTAGATCGGGGTGTTGGCGTCGAGGCCATCCTTGAACATGAACACCAGGGCGGTGATGAAGCCCAGGGCCATGCTGGTGATGGCGCCGGCGGTGGTGGCGCGCTTCCAGTAGATGGCGCCGATCAGCGGGATCAGCATGCCGCCCACCAGCAGGTTGTACGCCAGGGTCAGGGCGTTTAGCACGTCGTTCACCACCAGGGCGATGCCCAGGACCACGATACCGGTGAGCAGGGTGCAGATGCGGTTCAGGCTCAGGCGAGTGGAACGCTGGCCGGTGAAGATCGGCAGCAGGTCCTCGGTGATGGTGGTGGAGGCGGCAAGCAGGCCGGCGCTGGCGGTGGACATCATCGCGGCCAGGGCTGCGGCGATCACCAGGCCGCGGATACCGTCCGGCAGGGCGGCGCTGACGATGGCGGCGAAGGCATTGTTGACGTTGTCCAGGTCAGGCAGCAGGACCTTGGCGCACATGCCGATCAGCGCGCCGACCAGGCCGTAGATCACGCAGTACACGCCAGCGGCGGTGCCGGCGTACTTGGTGACCTTGTCGTCGCGGGCGGTGAACACGCGCTGCCAGATGTCCTGGCCGATCAGGATGCCGAAGAAGTAGATCAGGAAGTAGGTGATGATCGTGTCGTAGCCGATGGTGTGGAAGCTGAAGGCGCTGGCCGGCAGCTTGGCGACCAGCTCGTCCCAACCGCCGACGCGGTACAGGCAGATCGGCAGCAGGATGAACATCAGGCCGACGGTCTTGATGATGAACTGCACGATGTCGGTCAGGGTCAGGGACCACATGCCGCCGATGGTGGAGTAGATCACCACGACGCCGCCGCCCAGCAGCACGGACACCCAGAACGGCAGGCCGAACAGGACCTGCATCACGGTGCCGATGGCCAGGGTGGAGACCACACCGATCATCAGCGCGTAGGCGAACATGATCACCGCCGAAGCCTGGCGGGCCATGGGGTTGTAGCGACGCTCCAGGACCTGGGTAACGGTGAAGATGCGCAGCTTGAGCAGCGGTTTGGCGAGGAACAGGTTCAGCGCGATGATGCCGGCGCCCAGGGCGGCGCACAGCCAGAAGCCGGAAATGCCATGGACGTAGCCCAGGCGCACGGTGCCCACGGTGGAGGCGCCGCCCAGTACGGTAGCGGCCATGGTGCCCATGTAGAACGACGGGCCGAGGTTGCGGCCGGCCACGAGGTAGTCTTCGTGGGTCTTGGCGCGGCGCATGCCGTACCAGCCCAGCCACAACATGCCAGCGGCATATATCAGTACGACGATCAGATCTAACGCCATGGTCGGCTCCTCACACTTGCATTGTCATTGTTGCCGCGCGCTTGTGGCGTGCGGTAGGGCACCGGACCGGCGGCAACCGGTCCGATGGGGGGCTTTCAGGTAGAGCCGTTCGTGTCAGGTCACGAACGTTGGATCAGGCCGTCGGCTCGCTGATGCTGCGCACCGGGCGGTCATGGCTGCCGACCCAGCGCGGGCCCTTGGGGCCGTAGACGCCAGCGGGCTCCGGGAAGGTTCGCAGCAGGGCGACGTAGAGCAGGGCGGCCATGCCGAGGGTCACCGGCAGGCTGATGTCGATACCACCGGCCAGGTCGCCCAGCGGGCCGACGAACTGGCCCGGAAGATTAACGAAGCACAGGCCCATGGCCGCGCTCGGGATCCACGCACCCATGCCGCGCCAGTTCCAGCCGTTGTGGAACCAGTAGGCGCCGCCTTCCTGGCCACGGGTGAACACCTGCAGGTCATCGGCGTGGTAGAAGCCACGGCGGATCACCAGGCCGAGGATCATGATCACCATCCAGGGGCTGGTGCAGGTGATGATCAGCACGGCGAAGGTGGACACGCTCTGCACCAGGTTCGCGGCGAAGCGACCGATGAAGATGAAGGCGATGGACAGCAGGCCGATCAGCAGGGTGGCCTGCACGCGGTTGAGCAGGCGCGGGAACACGCTGGACATGTCCAGGCCGGTGCCGTACAGCGAGGTGGTGCCGGTGGACATGCCGCCGATCACCGCGATCAGGCACACCGGCAGGAAGAACCAGCTAGGCGATACGGCCAGCAGGCCGCCGACGTAGTTGTTCTGCGCGATGTAGTCCGGGGCGTTGACCGCAACGATGGTGGCGGTGGCCAGGCCGAACAGGAACGGGATCAGGGTCGCCAGCTGGGCGCAGATCACCGCCAGCATGATGCGCTTCTGCGAGGTCTGGCGCGGGATGTAACGGGCCCAGTCACCGAGGAAGGCGCCGAAGGATACCGGGTTGCTCATGGCCAGCAGGGCGGCGCCGATGAAGGCGGCCCAGAAACCTTCGCTGCCCATCTGCACGGTGCCGGCATAGCCAGCGTCGAACGGGCCGGAGAAGGCGAACAGGCCGAGCAGGAACAGCAGGCTCGCGGCCCAGACGGCGATCTTGTTGACCATCAGCATGAAGCGGAAGCCGTAGATGCAGACGATCAGCACCAGCACGGCGAACAGACCGTAGGCCAGGCCCAGGGTCAGGTCGGTTTCCGGCAGGTCGAACAGGCGCTTGGCGCCGCCGATCAGCGCATCGCCCGAGCTCCACACGGAGAGGGAGAAGAACGCGACGGCGGTGAGCAGCGACAGGAACGAGCCGACGATCCGCCCGTGCACGCCGAAGTGGGCGCCCGAGGAGACTGCGTTGTTGGTGCCGTTGAGCGGGCCGAACAGGCCCATGGGTGCGAGGATGATCGAACCGACCAGCACGCCGAGGACGATGGCCCAGACGCCGGCCTGGAAGGACAGCCCGAAGAGCACCGGGAAGCTGCCGAGCACGGCGGTGGCGAAGGTGTTGGCACCACCGAAGATCATGCGGAACAGGTCGGTGGGCGTGGCGTTGCGTTCGTTGTCCGGGATCTGTTCGACCCCGAATGTCTCGATCGTTGTGATTGCGTGTGCGTGTGCGTTGTTCTTGTTATCCATGACTTCCTCCCGGGGAGCCCTGTCTTTATGGCGTCGGAGACGGTGACAGGTGCTCGTGTGTGGCCAGCCAGCGGCCCTGTTTCGGATCACGGCGGAAGACGATGGTCTCCCGTTCGTGGTTCAGGCTTTCCTCTCCCTGGATGCGCAGCCGCGTGGCGACGTCGTGACAGAACACGGCCACGTCTTCGCCCTGCAGGCTCACAAAGGTGTTGCTCGAAAGGCAGTCAAGGACCTCGAAACCATCGTCACGCAGCCAGCTTTCCCACACCTCGCGGTAAGCCGCGCGCGAAAGCAGCGGCTGCGGCCAGGTGTGGAAGATGAAGCTGGCGTCTTCGCTGAAGGCGGCGAAGTAGGCTTCGGTGTCGGTGCGCGCGAAGGCTGCCACGAGAACGCGGGCAGCCTCCAGCACCTGTGCTACGCAGGCGTCGTTATTCATGGGTGTGCTCGTGCGCGCTTAGCGGCGCTCTACGCCCGGGAGGATGCAGAGCATTTCGTACAGCAGGTTGGCGCCGAGCAACGAGGTGTTGCCGGTGGTGTCGTAGGGCGGGGAGACCTCGACCAGGTCGCAGCCGATGATGTCCAGGCCCTGGCAGCCACGGACGATCTCGATCGCCTGGATGGTGGTCAGGCCGCCGATTTCCGGGGTGCCGGTACCCGGCGCCCAGGCCGGGTCGATGCCGTCGATGTCGAAGGACAGGTAAACCGGGCCGCCGCCGACTTTCTCGCGAACTTCGGCCATCAGCGGTTCCAGCGACTTGTGCCAGCACTCTTCGGCTTGCACCACGCGGAAGCCCTGCTTGCGGCTCCAGTTGAAGTCTTCGGCGGTGTAGCCCTGCGCACGCAGGCCGATCTGCACCACGCGGTCGCAGTCCAGCAGGCCTTCTTCCACCGCGCGGCGGAAGGTGGTGCCGTGGGCGATCTTCTCGCCGAACATGTGGTCGTTCACATCGGCGTGGGCGTCGATGTGCACCAGGCCGACCTTGCCGTGCTTCTTGTGGATGGCACGCAGGATCGGCAGGGTGATGGTGTGGTCGCCACCCAGGGTCAGCGGGAGGATGCCGTGGTCGAGGATCTTGTCGTAGGACTCCTCGATGATGCGCACCGCTTCCATCAGGTTGAAGGTGTTGATCGCCACGTCACCGATGTCGGCGATGTTCAGCGAGTCGAACGGAGCGGCGCCGGTGGCCATGTTGTACGGACGGATCATCACCGACTCGGCGCGGATTTCGCGCGGCCCGAAACGAGTGCCGGAGCGCAGGGAGGTGCCGATGTCCAGGGGCACGCCGACGAAGGCGGCGTCCAGCTCGTTGAGCTCTTCGGGGGACTGGATATGCGGCAGGCGCATCATGGTGGCGATGCCGCCGAAACGCGGCATTTCGTTACCGCCCAGGGGCTGGTGAAGTTTCTTGTCCATGGGGAGGGCCTCAGGCTGATCGCTGTCTTCGTGGAAACAGGCTTGTTGAATACTGAGGGCCGATTCTCGTCACGGGCGGTAGTGAAAAAAATCGCTGGCTACAAATAATCACTTCAGAGTTTTCTAAACTAAAGAGGGTCGCTAGACTGCGCCACCTTGCCGCAGCAGACGGCTCGCCGGGCTTGTGGCCTGTGGTTCCTGAATAGATAGCTGGCTTGCTATCATCCTTTTTTCAGGTACAGAAAGTACTGAACTAGAGCGGCCCGGCCGCGGTTTTGCGGAGTCTTCATGAGCGCGAGCGCACTGCCCGACGTCAAACTGCTGCGGATTTTCGCCTGCGTGGTGCGCAGCCAGGGCTTCGCCGCCGCCCAGCAGGAGCTGAACCTGTCGACCTCGGCAATCAGTACCTACATGAGCCAGTTGGAGAACCAACTGGGCATCGTGCTCTGCCACCGCGGCCGGGGCGGCTTCGGGCTGACCAGCAAGGGCGAGCTGTTCCACCAGGAAACCCTGCGCATCCTCGGCGAACTGGAAGGCTTCGAACGCTACGCGGCGACCCTCAAGGGCGAGCTGCGCGGCACCTTGAACCTCGGCGTGCTGGACTCCACCGTGAGCGATCCGGCGCTGCCGCTGGCCGATGTGATCGGCTCCTTCAGCAGCCTGCACCCGGCGGTGCACCTGCATCTGCAGGTACAGAGCCCGTACGAGCTGCAACTGGCGGTGCTGGATAACCGTCTTGACCTGGCCATCGGCTCGTTCTTCAGCCGGATGAACGGCCTGGTCTACCAGCCTCTTTATAGAGAGCAGCACTGGCTGTACTGCAGCGACCGCCACCCGCTGTTCGACGGCCGGCGCATCCCCGCCGAGCTGATCACCCAGCAGCGCATGGTCGGCCGTGGCTACTGGAGCCAGGCGGAACTGGCGCGGCACGGCTTCAAGCACAGCGCCGGCACCGTGGAGAGTATGGAGGCGCAGCTGATCCTGATCCTCTCCGGCGGCTACATCGGTTACCTGCCCGAGCACTACGCGCACCCCTGGGTAGAGCAGGGGCGCCTGCGTGCGCTGCTGCCGGCGACCTTCGGCTACCAGGCGCCGTTCTCGCTGATCCTGCGCCGTGGCCGCTCCCGTGAGCCGCTGATCCAGAACTTCCGCGACCTGCTGCGCACCCAGCCGAGCCAGTCATGAGCCGGGCCCGCTGTCCGCGCTGCGAGCGCCCGCTGAACCACTGCCTGTGCGCGCTGATCCCGCGCCTGGACAATCGCACCCGCGTGCTCCTGCTGCAGCACCCGAGCGAGGTCGGGCATGCGCTGAATACCGCACGCCTGGCGGCGCTTGGCCTGGCCAATGCAGAACTGCTGGTCGGCGAAGATTTCAGTGGCCTCGACCTGTCCGCCTGGGATGCCTGGCTGCTGTTCCCCGGTGAATCTGCCGTGGCGCTGGCCGAACTGGCCGCGCAGCCTTTGGATAAACCACGCCTGCTGGTGGTGCCTGACGGCACCTGGCGCAAGGCGCGCAAGCTGCTGCACCTCAACCCGAACCTCGCGGCGCTGCCACGGGTCGTTCTTCCTGAAGGGCTGACCTCGCGCTACCGCCTGCGCAAGGCGCCGGCCGAAGGCGCGCTGTCGACCATCGAGGCAGTGGTGCATGCACTCGATGCGCTGGATGCACCGCAGTCTCACTCCGACCTGCTGCGCCCGTTCGAAGCGCTGATCGAAGGGCAGATTGCGGCGATGGGGGAGGAGACCTTCCGGCGCAACCACGGGCCGCGCAGCTCATAGTCGATGGCGGACCTTGTCCGCCATCGCGTGCGTGGCACGCTCCTACAGTCATGCACCCTGTAGGAGCGTGCCATGCACGCGATCCGCCGGCAGGGCCGGCGAATGCCTTACTGCCGACATTTCTATCCGCGCGCGGAATTGATGGGCATCGCTTCGCTCCACACCATCCTGCGTCGTGTTTGCCCTATGGATATCTACGTTTGCCGGGACAAAGTCCGGTAGCGCTCCACCAGCAACGGAATAGCCCGCTCGCGCCAGAATTCGCTGCTGACCATCCCGCTGGACATGCCGCCGTGGGCATGGCGCGGCAGGTGCACGGGTTTGGGATCATCCAGGGAAATGCCGACAAGCTGCTCAAAAAGCGCCGTGAGCCGTTGGGTCAGCTCCACGTCGCCGGCGGGCCACGGCGTGTCGACGAGCAGCTCGGCCATTTCCCGCCACAGGTACGGGTCGCCACGCAGGCCCCACTGGATGGGCTCTTCGCGGAACAGTTCGGCGACGGAGGTGGAGCGGCGCATGGGCTGACGTCCTTGTACGGTGTTCTTGACTGCCGCACGCGGGCGGGGAGGGCAGTGTCGCCGCTCGCGAGGGCGCCTGGAAAGGTTTTCTGCGCGCTGATTTCTGCCCGGCGGCCGCGTCTGCCTCGTGACTGCCGTTATACTGCGCCCCTTATTCCCCTTCGCGAGGTGTTCGTCCGATGCGCAATTGATGCCGCCGTGGTTTCACGGCCCGTTTCCTTCCCTGGCCCGTTCCCGGGGGATTTCCGGCATCAATCTGGTATTGCGCATGACGAGCCCGTTCACCCTGGCGCTGCAAGGCGTCTCTTTCCAATTGCCCAGCGGCGAGCCGCTGCTGAGCGACCTCAATGAAACTTTCGACGAGCGCCGCAGCGCGCTGGTCGGGCGCAATGGCGCGGGCAAGTCCGTGCTGGCGCGGATCATGGCCGGCGAGCTGCCTGCCAGCGCTGGCCGCTGCCAGGCGTCCGGGCTGGTGCATTACCTGCCGCAACGTATCGAGCCGCAGGCGTTCCGCAGCGTTGCCGAGCTGGCCGGTGTGCAACCGTTGCTGGATGCGTTAACGCGAGTCGAGGCCGGTGGAGTCGATCCCGCTGACTTCGAACGCCTCGACGGTCACTGGGATGTCCGCGCTCTTCTGGAAGCCGAACTGGCTGCTGCCGGGCTCGCCCATCTGCTGCCGGACACGCCCGCCTCGCGTCTCAGCGGCGGCGAATGCACGCGGGTGGCACTGCTCGGCGCGTGGCTCAGCGGGGCGGACTGGCTGATCCTCGATGAGCCGAGCAATCACCTCGACCGCGCCGGCCGCGAGGCCCTGCGTGAGCAACTGCAACGCTGGCGCGGCGGCCTGATCCTGATCAGCCATGACCGTCTGCTGCTGGACGACATGCAGCGCATCGTCGAGTTGTCGTCCTCGGGCCTGCGCAGCTATTGCGGCGGCTATGCCTTCTACCGCGAGGTGCGCGAGCAGGAGCAGGACAACGCCCAGCGTGAGTTGCAGCGGCGCAAGCTGGAGCGTGATCGTCAGCACCACGCCATGCAGGAGCAGCGCGAGCGCCAGGAGCACCGGCAGGCGAAGGGGCGCAAGGAGGCGAAGCAGGCCAACCAGGCGAAGATTCTCGTTGACCGGCAGAAGGAGCGCAGCCAGACCAGCATCGCGCGCCTGGCTACGCAGCAGGATGAGCGCCGGGAGCGGCTGGCGCGGGAGGTGCACGAGGCTTTCGGGCAGTTGCGCGAAGAGGTTGCGGTGGTGCTGAACGCGCCGGACTGCGAGCTGCCCGAATCCCGTGGCGTGTTGCAGCTGGAGGCGCTGCGCCTGCCGTTCGGCAATGCCGCGCCGCTGGACTTGCAGTTGAGCGGCCCACGCCGCGTGGCGGTCACCGGGCGCAACGGCAGCGGCAAGTCGACCCTGCTCAAGGTCATCGCGGGCGAGCTCGCCCCTGTGGCGGGCTCGTGCGAAGTGAGGGTGCGCAGTGCCTACCTCGATCAGCATCTCGCCGCACTGTCGCCTGATCGTTCGGTGCTGGAGCTGCTGGAGGAGCGCAATCGCGTGGCGGACCCTTCGGTGTTGCGCACCCGGCTGGCGCAACTGGGATTGCCGGCGGCTCGGGTCGAGCTGCGCAGTGGCCTGCTCAGTGGTGGGGAGCGGCTGAAGGCGGCGCTGGCCTGCGAGCTCTACGCCGAGCATCCGGCGCAGCTGCTGCTCCTGGACGAGCCGGACAACCACCTCGACCTGCCATCTCGCGAGGCGCTGGAAAACCTGCTGCGGCAATACCGCGGCGCGCTGCTGGTGGTGTCCCACGACGAGGCATTGCTTGCCCGGCTGGCGCTGGAGGCGCGGCTGGAATGCGCGGAAAACGGCTGGCGCTGGTCGGTCGGCTAAGGCTTTACCGGCCGGGAAGAGCTGGGTAGGATCGACCTCCCTCTCTTTCCGGCTGCCTCTGCCGTGTTCCGCCCAGGCGTTGAATCGCGAAGCGGGCATTCATGCTGCCGACGCTCCAACGGCCGTCACCTCGCGTGGCGCGCTATCCCTTTGTGATCTGAATCAGGATGAATTCATGCTCATTCGCCAACGCATCGCTGCGGACAATCCGCGGCTGCTCGACATCTGGCTGGGCGCCGTGCGCGCGACCCACCACTTCCTCCAGGCGTCGGACATCGACGACCTGTTGCCCCAGGTCCGTGACCTCTACCTGCCCGCCGTCGAGGTCTGGGTGGCGGTGGACGATGCGGACCTTCCGCTGGGTTTCATCGGGCTCAACGACAGCCATGTGGAAATGCTCTTCATCGACCCGGAACGGCGTGGCCAGGGCATCGGCCGCGCTCTGCTCGATTTCACGCGCGAAATGCGCGGCACGTTGAGCGTCGACGTCAACGAGCAGAACCCGCAGGCGGTGGGGTTCTATCTGCACTATGGCTTCGTCCAGACCGGGCGTTCGCCGCTTGATGGCGAAGGCCGGCCCTTCCCGTTGCTGCATATGAGCCTGCCGGCGGGTTGATTGCGCTGCTCCCCTGTAGGAGCGGGCTATGCCCGCGATCGCGCCCATGGGGCGCTCCTGCAGGGGAAACCGTGTCAGGCGGTCTCGCCGCTGCCGAAGCGAATGCTCCGCGCGCCGAGCTTGAGCAGGCTGTCGGCGAACAGGTCGCTGGCAGTCTGGCGGCAATCCCAGGCGGCTTCCCAGTCTTCCCGGCGGCGCCAGTGCAGGCGGCCGACCAGGCGCTGCGGTTCGCCTTCGGCGTGCAGCTCGCTGGCGAGGTAGCCGGGGCGCAGGTAGAACAGTTCCTGCAGGTGCGACAGGTAATCGCCCAGGCGCGCGGCGATGTGCGGGCGTTGCTGCGGCGTTACGTCGATCTCGATCTGCAGGATGAAGTGCGGATTGTCCACGCAGGCATGGGCGGTGATCGGGGCGGGTTGCGTCATGTTCCTGGGCTCCCTGGCTTGAACCGAATGCCTGGCG
Source organism: Pseudomonas sp. LABIM340 (assembly GCF_040017195.2). NCBI lineage: Bacteria > Pseudomonadati > Pseudomonadota > Gammaproteobacteria > Pseudomonadales > Pseudomonadaceae > Pseudomonas > Pseudomonas sp. LABIM340. Next base: position 1,887,388 of record NZ_CM200227.1, read on the forward strand.
AGGGTAAAACCTCAGCTTAAGTTGAGGTCAATAGCCCATGAAAAATACTTCTTCCTGCTCCATGCACCGCGAGTTGAGCGTCGGCGAGCTGGCCAAGCGCGCCGGCGTGGCGGTTTCCGCGCTGCACTTCTACGAGGCCAGGGGCCTGATCAGCAGCTCGCGCAATGCCGGCAACCAGCGCCGCTATTCCCGCGACACGCTGCGCCGGGTGGCGGTGATCAAGGTCGCGCAACGGGTGGGCATTCCCCTGGGCGAGATCGCCGAGGCGCTGGGCTCGCTGCCGACCGGGCACAACCCGACGGCAGCGGACTGGGCGCGATTGTCGGCGCGCTGGCGGGAGGACCTGAACGAGCGGATCGAGAAGTTGCTGCTGCTGCGCGATCAGCTCGACGGCTGCATCGGCTGCGGCTGCCTGTCGATGGAGGCCTGCCCGCTGCGCAATCCGGGGGACCGTTTGGCGGAGGAGGGGCCGGGGGCGCATTGGCGTGGGGAGCGGGGGTGAGGCGCGAGCGATGAAGAGCTGAAAGGCCCCTCACCCTAACCCTCTCCCAGAGGGAGAGGGGACTGTCCCGAGTGAAGTGCGGCAGATGAGTCAGCCGGTTGCCTTGGTGCTAGGGGCTCGGGCTTCAAGCCCTTACGAACTGCTCCCTCTGGCAGAGGGGGGAGGGCGAGCCCGAGCGGCGAGTCCGACCGGCAACTCACCGCTCCCGCAAAGCCTCCCACCGCGCCTTGAGCACCGGTTTGAGGATGTAATCCAGCACGCTCTTCTCGCCGGTGATGATGTCCACCGTCGCCACCATGCCGGGGATGATCAGCAAGGGCTTGGCGTCGGTGCCCAGGTGATTTTTATCGGTGCGCACCTGGATCATGTAGAAGCTGTTGCCCTTGTCGTCGGTGATGGTGTCGGCGCTGATCACTTCCAGCTTGGCCTTGAGCCCGCCGTAGATGGTGTAGTCGTAGGCGGTGAACTTCACCGTGGCCGGCTGGCCGGGGTGGAGGAAGGCGATGTCCTGCGGGCGCACCCGCGCTTCCACCAGCAGGTTGTCCTCCAGCGGGACGATTTCCACCATGTCGTTGCCCGGCTGCACCACGCCGCCGATGGTGTTGACCTTGAGCTGCTTGACGATGCCGCGCAGGGGCGCGACCACCAGGGTGCGGTTGACCTTGTCGTCGATGGCGCGGCTGCTGGCGGTGAGCTTGTTGAGGTCGGTGCGGACGTCGTTGAGCTCCTTCAGCGCGTCGCTGCGAAAGCCCAGTTTCGACTCTTCCACCTTGCGCTGGATCTCGTTCACCGCCGCCTCGGCGCGGGGGATGGCGAGGTTGGTGGCGTTGAGGTCGCCGCTGATTTCCACCGCGCTGCGGCGCAGGCGCAGCAGTTCCACCGGGGACACCGCGCCGGCCTTCACCAGCGGCTCGGACATGTTGATCTCCTGCTGCACCAGCCCGAGGCTCGAGCGGTACTGCTGGGTCTTGGCGCGGAACTCCTGAAGTTCCTGAGCCTTTTGCCGCAGCTGTTCCTGGAGGATGCTCAGTTCGCTGTTCTGCCGCTGCATGCGCGTCTGGTATAGCGCCAGCTGGTCTTCCACCACTTGCGGCGCGTCTTTCTTCAGCGCGTCGGTGAACGCCGGTTCGCGCCCTTCGGCCTCCGCGCTCAGGCGTTCGACACGGGCTTCGAGGGAGTTGCGGTCGGCCTCGGTCTCGCCCTTGTTGGAGGAGAAACGGGTGTCGTCCAGGCGCAGCAGCGGCTGGCCCTTGTTCACCACCTGGCCCTCGCGGACGAAGATTTCCGAGACGATGCCGCCTTCCAGGTTCTGGATGGTCTGCACCTTGGAGGAGGGAATGGCCTTGCCTTCGCCCTTGGTCACTTCCTCGATGTCGGCGAAGTAGGCCCAGGTGATGGCCGCCACCAGCAGCCCGAGCGCCGCCCAGAGGGTGATGCGGGTGGCGTTGGGCGAATCCTCCAGCAGGGTGCCCTGGACCTCGGGCATGAATTCGGTGTCGCGGGCGCCGTTGCCGCCCAGGTAGCCGCGGATCGATTGCGAAAAGTGCATGGCCATTACCCCGCTGCCGGGCCGACGTGGCCCTTGCGCAATGCTTCGATGACCGCGTCTTTCGGGCCGTCGGCGACGATTCGGCCGCTGTCCAGCACCAGCAGGCGGTCGACCAGGCTGAGCATCGAGGTGCGGTGGGTGACTAGCAGCAGAGTCTTGTCGCGGCAGGCCTCGTGCAGGCGCTTGCGCAGGATTTCCTCGCTGCTGTTGTCCATGGCGCTGGTGGGTTCGTCGAGCAGCAGGATCGGCGGGTCGAGCAGCATCGCGCGGGCCATCAGCACGGCCTGGCGCTGGCCGCCGGAGAGCAGCTGACCGCGCTCGCCCACCGGTCGGTCGAAACCGGCCGGGTGTTGCCGGGCCAGTTCGCTGACGCCGGTCAGCTCGGCCACTTCGAGCATCCGTGCATCGCTGACGTAGCGCGCGCCGAGGGTCAGGTTGTCGCGCAGGCTGCCGGCCAGCAGCGGCAGGTCATGGGCGACGTAGCCGATCTGTTGGCGCAGGTCGGAGACGTCGAGCTGGCGCAGGTCCAGGCCGTCGAGCAGGATCTGCCCTTCGTCCGGGTGATAGAAGCCCATCAGCAGACGGCCGAAGGTGCTCTTGCCCGAACCGCTCTTGCCGATGATGCCGATCTTCTCGCCGGGAGCCATGCGCAGGCTGACGTGGTTGAGTGCCGGGGTGGCCTGGTCCGGATAGCTGAAGCTCAGCTGGCGGACTTCCAGCGCGCCGTGCAGCTGGGTGCGCTCCAGCGGGCGCTGGCGGGCCTGGCGCTCCTGCGGCAGCTCCATCAGCGCGTCGGTGCTCTTCATGGTCAGGCGCGCCTGCTGGTAGCGGGTGATCAGCCCGGCGATCTGCCCCAGCGGAGCGAGCACGCGGCTGTTGAGCATGTAGCTGGCGACCAGTGCGCCGACGCTGAGGTTGCCGTCGAGGATGCTGTAGACCCCGGCGCAGATCATCGCCAGGCCGGCGAACTGCTGGAGGAACAGGGTGCCGTTGGTGGCCAGCGCGCTGAGGAAGCGCGCGTGGTTGTCCAGCCGCGCCAGGGCGCCGTGGGTGGACTCCCAGCGGTACTGCCGCTCGCTTTCGGCGCCGCAGGCCTTGAGGGTTTCCAGGCCGCCGAGGGTTTCGATCAGCAGGGCCTGGCGTTCGGCGCCCAGGGTCAGGCTCTTCTGCACGGTGTCGCGCAGGCGGCTCTGGATGATCAGGGCGAATACGATGGTGATGGGGAAGGCCAGCAGCGGCACGGCCACCAGCCAGCCGCCGAGCAGGCCGATGACCAGGATCATCAAGAGCGAGAAGGGCAGGTCGATCAGGCTGGTCAGGGTCAGCGCGGTGAGGAATTCGCGCAGGCCCTGGAAGTCATGGATGCTCTGCGCGAAGCCGCCGACGGTCTCGGGCTTGGCCTTGAGCGACATGCCGGTGATGCGTTCGAACAGGGTGGCGGAGAGAACCACGTCGGTCTTCTTGCCGGCCATGTCCAGCAGGTTGGAGCGCAGTACCCGCAGCAGCAGTTCGAACAGCGTGCCGATCAGCAGGCCGGCGGCGAGCACCCAGAGGGTCGACAGCGCCTGGTTGGGCACCACGCGGTCGTAGGTCTGCATGACGAACAACGGCACCAGCATGCCCAGCAGGTTGATCAGCAGGCTGGCGACCAGGGCGTCGGTATAGAGCCAGCGCGACAGCCGCAGGGTGTCGCGGAACCAGGCTTCGACGCGCGGCACCAGCGGTTTGCGCGCCGCTTCCAGTTCGTGACGCGGGCGCGCGAAGAGGGCCTGGCCGCTGTACTGGGCGGCCAGCTCGTCGGCGCCGACGGCCTGTTCACCGCCTTCGGTCTCGCAGGGCAGGATCAGCGCCTGGCCGTCTTCGCGCCACTGGCGCAGCACGGCGCTGCGGCCGTCGTTGAGCAGCAGCAGGACCGGCAGGTTCAGGTTGGAGATGCTGCGCAACTCGCGGCGCAGCAAGCGGCCCTGCAGGCCGGCACGGGCGGCGGCCCGCGGCAGCAGGGCGGCGGAGAGTCGCTGGTCGCGCAGCGGCAGGCCGGCGGACAGGCTGTTGCGGCTCACCGCGCAGCCATGCAGGCGGCAGAGGATCAGCAGTCCGTCGAGCAGGGGATCGTCATGGCTCAGGCGCGGATCGCCCGGCGCGGGTGTGCCGCGCTCCTGGATGATCATGGTCACGCTACTTCCTCCCGGGCCGGGACGACCCGCGCCAGCGGCACCCGGCGAACACTTGCAGGTGTTCGCCGGCTGTGGCCGGTCGTCGGGTTTTCCGTGCCCCTTCGTATCGCTTCACGGCCGTCGCCCCGACGCCGGGCAGCGCGGGGCAGAGTGACGAGCGCGTGCGATTTTCTTATTTCAGATCAGGCAGGCGTGCCTCGTTCTTCACATCCGACAGGGCCACGGACTCGTGCGGCGCGACGACATGCTGCGAGCGCAGCAGGGCGCCCATGCTGCCGAGCACGCGGTACATCGAGTATTCCTCGGTGTAGCGGACCTCGGTGTAGCGGCGGTTGGCGGTGAACAGTTCGTTCTCGCTGTCCAGCAGGTCGAGCAGGGTGCGCTGGCCAAGGGTGAACTGTTGCTGGTACGCCTCGCGCACCTTGCGGGTGTAGTCGGCGTATTCGCGGGCGGGCTGGGTCTGCTTCTTGGAGTTCTCCATCGCGTCCCAGGCCAGCGAGAGGTTTTCGTTGAGCAGCCGCAGCGCGTTGTTGCGGATGTCCTGGGCCTCGTTGATCTGGTGCGAGGTGGCGTTCAGGTGGGCCTTGTCGCGCATCCCGTTGAACAGGTTGTAGCGCATCACCACCTGGGCTTCCCAGCTGTTGTAGTGGCCTTCGTCGCCGTCGACGTTATTGTTGGCGGCCTTGGCCAGCTCGGCGTCGAAGCGCGGGTAGAAGGGCGCCTTGGCGGCCTCGTACTGGGCTTCGGCGGCGTTGACGTCGGCCTGGGCCGATTTCAGCAGCGGGTTTTCATTGAGCATGCCCTGGCGCGCGGCGAGCAGGTCCGCCGGGACGTCCGCCTTCACGGTGGAGGGGGATTCGAGCTGGTCCGGCATGCGGCCGGTGGCGCTATAGAAGCTGGCCTCGGCATCGGCCAGGTTCACCTCTTCGGTGTAGAGGTTGTTCTGCGCCAGGGCCAGACGGGCGATGGCCTGGTCGTTGTCGGCGGTACTGCCGACACCACGCTCGCTGCGCAGGCGGATCTGGTCGCCGATGCGTTCGTGGGCCTGCAGGTTGTTCTTGGCCAGCGTCACCATCTCGCGGCGCTTGAGCACATCGAGGTAGACCTCGACGGTGCGCAGGGCGGCGGTTTCCGAGGTGCCGAGGATACGGAAGGCCTTGGCGTTGACGTTGGACTCGTTGCGCTTGACCTCGTTGGGGGTGCCGAAGCCGTCGAACAGCATCTGCCGCAGACGGATTTCCGCATCGCCGCGGGTCAGGGTCTCGTCATTGTGGTTACCCAGCGCGCGGGTGCTGGGGCTGTCGGTGTTCTCGCGGCCATAGCCCGCGACAAGATCGACGGTTGGCAGGTAGCCGCCCCTGGCGAATTTGAGCTCTTCATCCGCGGTGAGACGGCTGTTTACGCTCTGGCTGATTTCCGGGTGGTATTGCAGCGTGCTTTGTATAGCTTCGGTCAGCGTCATGGCTTGCCCATGAGTCCCCGACACCGCCAAAAATACACCGCTCCATAGTGCCGCGTTACGACTGCGCATGGCTTTGCTCCTGGTGTTCTTGTACTTCGATGCTCTTTGGTCGCCAATTTATTGGCTTTTTTCTCTTATCAAGCGTTTCACGCCTGTAACATCAGAGCTAAGAACAACTTTTCGAAAACCTCAGAAGAATTTTTCACAAGGGTTATTCGGAAAAAATCTTATGAGCCGTGTGAAAAGCAGCACATTGTTTCTGCGTGCAAGCCCTCGTGTTTCCTGGGTATGGGCCGGAGCAGGCGCTTGCAGAAGAAGCCAGGTACGGTTTGTAGCAGTTAGGGCGGGGACCACCGCAGAAGGACAAGAATCGCGTGGCCAGCATGACAAAAAATTGTCGCTGGCTTTTTGATGCAAAAGCGCTAGCAGTCCTTTTCGCACCCTTCGCAACTTTCTTCGCAGCATCCGGATACAAGCGTGCCATGGCCTGTTTCGGTCAATCGTGTGTCGGTGGAACCGGCCACGGGATGTGCAGCGGAGGAAGGACTCATGGCTACTTTGATGGGTGTCGTCAGCAAGGTAATCGGCGAAGTGTTTGCGGTAGCCGCCGATGGATCGCGTCGTCCTTTGGAACAGGGAGACAAGGTTTTTGTCGGTGAGCAGCTGGTCACCGGCGCCAACGGCGCAGTCGCGCTGAAGATCGCGGGAGGCGGCGAAATCACGCTGGGGCGTGACAGCGCCCTGCCGCTGACCTCACAGATGCTGTCGGCCGCGCACCAGGCCGACCAGGGTGACCAGTCGGTTGCCCAGCAGCAGCCGGCGACGCCGACCAAGCAGGACGTCACCGACGTCAAGGCCTTGCAGGCCGCCATCGCCGCGGGCATGGACCCGACCCAGGCTGCCGAAGCCACCGCCGCCGGCCCGAGCGCCGCGGGCGCCGCCAACGGCAAACCCGGTGGCGGGCACTCCTTCGTGCTGCTGACCGAAGTGGGCGGGCATATCGACCCGACCATCGGCTTCCCCACCGGGCCCATCGGCTCCGGGCCGTTGCCCCTGCGTGAGTTCGACGGCACCCCGGATGTACGCCCCGAGGCCGAGCCGCCCGTGGTCCCGCCGGATGGCGTGCCGAGCGCCGGCCCCAGCGGTCCTGGTGGCGCCAATGTGTTCGAGGCCGGCCTGCCCGGTGGTATTCCCGATGGTGTGGGGGAGGGGGCGACCCACTCCGGCACCCTGGGCTACAGCTTCGGGCCAGATGGCGTTGGCAGCTTCTCCTGGGGCACCGCAGGGCTGCCCAGCCTGACCTCCGGTGGCGTCGCCATCACCTATAGCGTCAGCCCCGATGGTCATGTGCTCACCGGCAGCGCCAACGGCACGCCGGTCTTCACCGTGACCCTCACCGATATCAACACCGGTGCCTTCGAGGTCACCCTGCTGCAGCCGGTGGATCACCCGGTCAAGGGTTCCGAAGACACCCTGAACTTCGATATCCCCTACACCATCACCGACGGCAACGGCACTCCGGCCAACGGCACGCTGACCGTGGGCATCGTCGACGATGCGCCGCAGGCCAGCCTGTCCGCCGACATTGGCGTGGACGTGCTGCTGCAGACCCATGACGCCAACACCGCTGGCGCTGCCTTCGACACCTCCACCGCCGACTACAGCTCGGCCTTCCAGGTGACCGCCAACTACGGCGGCGATGGCGCCGGCACCACCCAGCTCAGCTACAACCTGAACCTGGTAGGCGGCAACGGCACCGACTCGGGCCTGACCAGCGGCGGCGCGACCATCTACCTGTACAGCGTGGGCGGCGCCATCGTCGCTTCCACCTCCGCCAGCGCCGCTGGCATCACCGGCGAGAACACCATCTTCAGCCTGTCGGTGAACGGCAATAGCGGTGTGGTCACCCTGACCCAGTTCAGCGCCGTGGACCATGCCCTGCCGGGCAGCGATGGCAACTACGCCAGCCAGAACGCCGTGCTCGATTCCGGCCTGGTGCAACTGCAGGGCAACCTGACGGTGACCGACCGTGATGGCGACAGCGTTTCCTCCAGCAGCTCGCTGGACCTCGGCGGCCGCGTCAGCTTCACCGACGACGGCCCGACCATCGCCGTGGGCGAAACCGAAGGCCTGCACCTGACGGTGGACGAGTCCGCCCTGGGGGCCGACGCCACCAGCAGCGTGGCCGCGGGCGATCTGTTCAACGCCCAGTTCGGCGCTGACGGCGCCGGCTCGATCACCTACAAGGTCGAGACCCAGGACAACACCGACAGCGGCCTGAAAGACACCGCCACCGGCAGCCAGATCTTCCTGTTCAACACCGCCAGCGGCGTCGAAGGCCGCGTGGGCGGCGTGAACGGTGAAGTTGCGTTCCGCGTGACCCTCGGGCAGGACGGCAAGATCACCCTGGATCAGGTCCGCGCGCTGGTGCACCCGGACAACGCCGACTCCAATGATCCGCTCAGCATCGGTGCAGGCAAGATCAGCCTGACCGCTACCGTGACCGACGCCGATGGCGACCATCAGAGCGCCGGCCTCGACTTGGGCAGCAAGCTGACCTTCCTCGACGACGGCCCGAGCATTTCCGTGGGCAGCACCGAAGGCCTGCACCTGACGGTGGACGAGTCCGACCTGGGCCAGAACGCCACCAGCACCGGTTCTGTGGCCGATCTGTTCAACGCCCAGTTCGGCGCTGACGGCGCGGGCTCGATCACCTACAAGGTCGAGACCCAGGACAACACCGACAGCGGCCTGAAAGACACCGCCACCGGCAGCCAGATCTTCCTTTTCAACACCGCCACCGGCGTCGAAGGCCGCGTGGGCGGCGTGAACGGTGAAGTTGCGTTCCGCGTGACCCTCGGGCAGGACGGCAAGATCACCCTCGACCAGGTCCGTGCTCTGGTGCATCCGGATAAACTGGATGCCAACGATCCGCTGAGCCTGGGCGAAGGCAAGATCAGCCTGACCGCCACCGTGACCGATGCCGACGGCGACCATCAGAGTGCCGGGCTCGACCTGGGCAGCAAGCTGACCTTCCTGGATGACGGCCCGCGCATTGCGCCCATCGAAGGCAGCGACCTGCACCTGAGCGTCGACGAAACCACCCTGGGCCAACCGGCGACCAGCACTGGCTCGGTGGCCGACCTGTTCAACGGCCAGTTCGGCGCTGATGGCGAAGGGTCGATCACCTACAAGATCGAAGCCGCCAACAACACCGACAGTGGCCTGACCGATACCGCCAGCGGCCAGCGGGTAATCCTCTTCAACACCGCCAACGGAGTGGAAGGGCGCCTGGAAACCAGCGGCGAAACCGCCTTCCGCGTGACCCTCGGCCCGGACGGCAAGGTCACCCTGGAGCAACTGCGCGCGCTGGTGCATTCCGACACCAGTGATCCCAATGACTCGCTGAACCTGGCCGGCAAGATCGCCCTCAGCGCGATCATCACCGACAAGGACGGCGACAGCGCGACCACCTCGATCGACCTGGGCGGCAAGCTGACCTTCCTCGACGATGGCCCGAGTATTACGCCGAACACGGGACACGACCTCCAGCTGACGGTGGATGAAACCAACCTGAACTTGGATGCCACCAGCACAGCCAGTGTCTCCGACCTGTTCACCACGCACTTCGGTGCCGATGGTCCGGGGCAGATCACCTACAAGATCGAGACCGAGGACAAGACCGACAGCGGCCTGAAAGACACGGCCACCGGTGACTCTATCCTCCTGTTCAACACCGCCAGCGGTGTGGAAGGCCGGGTCGGTGGCGAGAACGGTGCGGTCGCCTTCCGCGTGACCCTGGGCCAGGACGGCAAGATCACCCTCGACCAGGTGCTCGCCGTCGTGCATCCGACTCCGGGTGACAACAACGAAGGGGTCAGCCTCGATGCGAACACCCTGACCCTGACCGCGACCATCACCGACAAGGACGGCGACAGCTCCTCGGCGCACATCGACCTGGGCAGCAAGCTGACTTTCCTCGACGACGGCCCGAGCATCGCGTCGTGCGAGGACGTGGACATCAAGCTGACGGTGGATGAGACCCACCTGAACGTCGATGCCACCAGTTCGGCCACGGTGTCCGACCTGTTCAACGCCCACTTTGGCGCCGATGGTGCTGGCTCGATCACCTACAAGGTAGAGACCAGCGACAACACCGACAGCGGCCTGAAGGACACCGCCACCGGCAGCAAGATCTTCCTGTTCAACACCTCCAGTGGTGTGGAAGGCCGCGTAGGCGGTGAAGACGGTACCGTCGCCTTCCGTGTGACCCTGGGGCAGGACGGCAAGATCACCCTCGACCAGGTGCGCGCTATCGTCCATCCGACAGCGGGCGACAATAACGAAGGTGTCAGCCTCGACCCGAACACGCTCACCCTCACGGCCACCATCACCGACAAGGACGGCGACAGCGCCCAGGCCCACATCGACCTGAGCGGCAAGCTGACCTTCCTCGACGATGGCCCGAGCATCGAGCCTTGCAACGATGCAGACATCAAGCTGACCGTGGACGAAACCCACCTCGGCGTGCCGGACACCAGCAGCGCTTCGGTGGCCGACCTGTTCACCACCCACTTCGGTGCGGACGGTGCCGGGTCGATCACCTACAAGCTGGCCGGCGCCGACAACACCGATAGCGGGCTGAAAGATACCCAGAGCGGTGCGAAGGTCTACCTCTACAACACCGACAACGGCATCGAAGGTCGCCTGCAAGGCACCGACACCGTCGCCTTCCGCGTCTATGTCGATGGCGATGGCAAGGTCACCCTGGAGCAGCTGCGTGCGCTGGCGCATCCGGACACCGGCAACCCCGATGACTCCCTGAGCCTCAGTGGTCAGGTCACCCTCACCGCGACCATCACCGACAAGGATGGCGACAGCGCCAGCGCCCACATCGACCTGGGCAGCAAGCTGACCTTCCTCGACGACGGCCCGAGCATTGTGCCGTGCCTGGACGCCGACATCAGCCTGGAGGTGGACGAGTCCGACCTGTCGAACAACGCCCGCGTCGAAGTCAGTCTGGTGTCCCAGCTGTTCACGCCGAGCTTCGGCGCTGACGGCGCAGGCACCATCACCTACAAGGTGACCACGGTCGATGGCACCGACAGTGGCGTGCAGACCACCCAGGGCCAGGCCATCCTGCTCTACAACGTGAATGGTACAGTGGTCGGCAAGGTTGCCGTTACCGGCGACATCGCCTTCGTGGTCAGCGAGGACCAGGGCGCGCTCACGCTCGACCAGCGCCTGGCGCTCAAGCACCCGGATGCCACCAACCCGGATGAGGCACTGCGCCTGCCCGACGGCAAGATCACCCTCACCGCCACCATCACCGATGGCGACGGCGACAAGGCTTCGGCCCATGTCGACCTCGGCAGCAAGATGGTGTTCTACGACGATGCCCCGAGCATCAGCGCGAATACCCAGGGCGCTCCCAGCCTGGTGGTGGACGAGACCAACCTGGCCAACAATGCCAGCGCGGACTTCTCCGGCCAGTTCAACGGCAACTACGGTGCGGATGGACAGGGCTCGCTGACCTACAAGGTCGAAGCCGTCGCCAATGGCGGCGACAGCGGCCTGCAGACCAGTCAGGGCCAGACCATCCTGCTGTTCAACGAAGGCTCCAGCGTGGTCGGTCGCGTGGGCGGCCCGGCTGGTGCCATTGCCTTCAAGGTCACTGTGACCGACGGCGTGGTGACCCTCGACCAGCAGATGGCGCTCAAGCATTCGGACGCCAGCAACCCCAATGACTCGGTGAGTATCGCCGGCGGCAAGATCAACCTGGTCGCCACCATCACCGATGGCGATGGCGACTCCAGCCATGCAGAACTCGACCTGGGTAACCGGCTCGCCTTCAACGACGACGGCCCGAGCATCAGCGCCAACAGCCAGGGTGCGCCGGTACTGACGGTGGACGAAACCAACCTGGCCGCCAACGCCAGCGCGGACTTCTCCGGGCAGTTCACCAGCAGCTTCGGCGCCGACGGCGCCGGCACCCTGACCTACCAGCTCAGCGCCGTTACCAACGGCATGGACAGCGGCCTGAAGACCACCGATGGCCAGACCATCCAGCTGTTCAACGAAGGCGGCAATGTCGTCGGCCGCATCGGCGGAGACCAGGGGGCGGTCGCCTTCAAGGTCACCATCGCCGGTGGCGTAGTCACCCTCGACCAGCAGATGGCGCTGCAGCACTCGAACGCCAGCAACCCCGATGACTCGGTCAGCCTGCTGAGCAACAAGATCAACCTGGTGGCCACCATCACCGATGCCGACGGCGACTCGCTCTCCGCCAGCCTCGATCTGGGCGATCGGCTGACCTTCAAGGACGACGGCCCGAGCATCACCGCCAACGCTGGCCAGGCGCCGGTCCTCACGGTGGATGAAACCGTGCTGACCACCGATGCCACCGCCAACTTCAGCGGCGCCTTCACCTCCAACGGTGGTGCTGACGGCGGCACCGTCAGCTACAGCCTGTCGGCGACCGACGGCACCGCGAGCGGTCTGCAGACCACCAGCGGGCAGAGCATCGTACTGGTCAAGGTCAGCGATACAGTGGTCGAGGGCCGCGTGGGCAACGCCGGCGGCGCGGTCGCCTTCAGCCTGACCCTGAACAGCACCACCGGTGACCTGACGCTCGATCAGAAACTGGCGTTCAAGCACACTGACACAGCCAACCCCAACGACTCGGTGAGCCTGCTGGGCAGCAAGATCGCCCTGGTGGCGACCATCACCGACGGTGATGGCGACCAGCAATCCGCCAGCGTCGACCTGGGTGACAAGCTGGTGTTCAAGGACGACGGCCCGGCGCTTATCGCCGGTGGCAACGTGACCGGCCAGGTCATGGAAGATGCGCTGCCCGGCGGCAACCCCGATGGTGCCAGCGACACCACGACGGCCAAGGGCTCGCTGAGCAGCCTGGTGAACTTCGGTGCTGACGGCCCCGGTGCCTTCTCGCTGACCGGCGACTACTCCTCGCTGACCTCGCAGCACCTGACCTCCGGCGGCGTGGCGCTGGTCTACAGCGTGGTCGGCAACCTGCTGACCGCCATGGCCGGCGCCAAGACCATCTTCACCCTGTCGGTGGATACGGCGGGCAACTACGAGTTCAAGCTCGTCGGTCCGCTGGATCATCCGCTGCACAATGGCAGTGATACGGAGCAGCTGGCGCTCAACCTCGGCGGCCTGATCAAGGCCACCGACGGCGACGGCGACCCGGTCAGCCTGGGCAGTGGCTCGCTGGTGATCAACGTGCAGGACGACCTGCCGGTGGTACACAGCGAGCCGCCGTGCCAGGACGTGTCCGAGGTTCCCGGCTTCGTGCTCAACGGCACACTCGACGTGAGCTTCGGCGGCGACGGCCGCGGTGCCTTCGACCTCAGCGGCAACACCGCGCCGGATGGCCTGACCTACGTGGTTACCCAACTGGCCGGTGGCGGCTCGCAGCTGACCGCCTACGACGGTTCCAACGAGGCGTTCTTCGTTCTCAAGGTCAATGCCGACGGCACCTACAGCTTCGAAGTGCTCAACTCGCGGCCGATCTCGACGGTGGAATACGATCTTGCCCAGCTCGCCGCCGGCGGTCCGCGTCCGTCGGCCTCCTTGACGTCTGACGGCCTGACGGTGGTCTTCACCAGCCCCAACGGCAATGTGAACCCCTCCAACAATGGCATGGGTGTGGGCGGCAACAACCTCATCACCCCCGGCGAGAACCTCAACATCGCCTTCAGCGAGAAGATCTACGACGTCAGCTTCGACGTGCAGAAACTCTCCACCAGCGATGTGCTCACCTGGAAGGTGCTCGGTGACGGCGGGGTGGTGCTGGCGACCGGCACCTTCTCGCCGCCGGCCGGCTACGGCGAGAACAGCTCGGCCTCCTTCAACCTGCTGACCGACGGCCACTTCACCAGCGGTTCGGCCTTCCAGCTGTCCGAAGGCGGCTTCAACTCCGTGGTGCTGAGCAGCAGCAGCGGCGACTACCGTCTGGTCACCGTCTCCGCCGGGCAATCGGTCCTGCCGGAGAACCTGGACCTCAACTTCCACGTCGGCCTCACCGACGGCGATGGCGACAGCACCGGGCTGAACCTGTGCCTGGACCTGAGCTCCCCGCAGTCGATCCTGGTGGTGGGCAGCAACAGCAGCGACCTCGACGGCTCCAGCACCCAGCACACCCTGCCCAACCCGCAGGATGTGGACAAGTCCGGGACCATCAGTGGCGGTGCTGGCAACGACGTGCTGGTGGGCGATCCGGGTGGCGTGTCGGTCTATACCCAGCCGGGCAAGAACTACAACATCTCGCTGATCGTCGATACCTCCGGCAGCATGAAGGACCCCTCCGGTACCGGCAGCCTGTCGCGCATGGACCTGGCGAAGAACGCGCTGGTGAACCTGGTCAACGCCATCAAGGGTCATGACGGGGTCATCAACGTCAGCCTGGTGTCGTTCGGCGACAACGCCACCCGCGTCAGCTACAACGGCCTGACGGCAGCCAACGTGGCCTTGCTGATCTCCGCGATCAACGCGCTCAGCGCCAATGGTGCGACCAACTATGACGATGCCATGCAGAAGGCTTCGGCATGGTTCAACACCCAGGTCGGCACCAACCACGCCGATGCGGCTCACGGCTACGTCAACCTGGCGTTCTTCCTCACCGACGGCAACCCGACCGTCTACAACGGCAACTCCGGCAGCGGCAACAGCACCAGCTACAACGACATGAACGTCGCGATCACCTCGGGCAACGACATGCTGCACCATGCCGGCACCCTCGTCGGCGACAACTCGGTGGCGGTCAATGCCATCGGTATCGGCAACGGCATCAACAGCGACTACCTGCGCTACTTCGACAACACCAACACCACCGGCACCGTGGTGACCAATGTCGACGGCACCAACCTCTCCAATACGGTCGGCCAGCCGCAGATCATCAACACCGCCGAGCAGTTGCAGGCGGCGCTGCAGGAAGGCTTCAGCACCAGCACACCGGTGAGCGTGGGCAACGACCACCTGGTCGGCGGCGCGGGCAACGACATCATGTTCGGCGATGTCATCAACACCGACCAGTTGGCCTGGGCCGGGCATGCCGCCGGCACGCACAACGGCCAGGGCTTCCAGGGACTGGTGGACTACCTGACCGCCACCAACGGCACCGCGCCGACGGCGGCCACGATCAGCAACTACATCATCCAGCACGCGGATCAGCTCAACGTCGCCGGGGACATGCGCGGTGGCGACGACACCCTCGAAGGCGGCGCCGGCAATGACCTGATGTTCGGCCAGGGCGGCAACGACAAGCTGATCGGCGGACCCGGCGACGACATCATGTACGGCGGCACCGGCGCGGATGAGTTCATCTGGAAGTCCGGCGATACCGGTCACGATGTGATCAAGGACTTCAACATCGCCGAGCACGACGTGCTGAACTTCGCCGACCTGCTGCAAGGGGAAACCGCCACGGCCTCGTCACTGGCGCATTACCTGACCTTCTCGGTCAACGCCGGCACCACCACCATTGGCGTCAGCCCGATCAGCAATGGCACCGTCACCCAGACCGTCGACCTGGCCAACGTCGACCTCGCCGCCAAGTACGCGGGCCATGCCGGCAACGGCGTGCTCTCGGCGGGGGATACCCAGACCGTGCTCAACGGCCTGCTGGGCGATCACGCGATCAAGACCGACACCGTCTGACCCCGTGTGAAGCCTCTTGAAACCGCCGCCTTCGGGCGGCGGTTTCGTTGCTGCCCGCCCAACGAGGGTGGGGGCACGGCTATACGGCTGGTGAATGATCGTCGCCCTGTGTCCTCACTGGCGCCTATGCTCGGGGCCACACCATCCTCCCCAACGAACAACAAGCAACGAGGTTTCCCATGCGCGAAGTGGTGATCGTCGACAGCGTCCGTACCGGCCTGGCCAAGTCCTTCCGTGGCAAATTCAACATGACCCGTCCGGACGACATGGTCGCCCATTGCATCGACGCGCTGCTGGCGCGCAACAACCTCGATCCGCTGCTGGTGGACGACTGCGTGGTCGGCGCGGGCTCCAACGAAGGCGCCCAGGGCCACAACATCGGCCGCAACGCCGCCGTACTGTCGCGCCTGGGCACCCATGTCGCCGGCATGACCCTGAACCGCTACTGCTCCTCGGGCCTGCAGGCCATCGCCATTGCCGCCAACCAGGTGGCTTCGGGCTGCAGCGACATCCTGGTGGCCGGCGGCGTCGAGTCCATCACCCTGACCATGGGCAAGCAGAACCTCGACAACTTCGTGAACCCGCGCCTGAAGGACGAGTTCCCCGGCATCTACTACCCCATGGGCCAGACCGCCGAGATCGTCGCCCGCCGCTACAACGTCACCCGCGAGCAGCAGGACCTGTACTCCCTGCAGAGCCAGCAGCGCACCGCCCGCGCCCAGGCCGAAGGCCTGTTCGACGATGAAATCGTGCCGATGAGCGTGAAGTACCTGGTGGAAGACAAGGCCACCGGCGAGAAGAAAGTGCTCGACGGCGTGGTCGACCGCGACGACTGCAACCGCCCGGAAACCACCCTCGAAGGCCTGAACTCCCTCAAGCCGGTGTTCGCCGAGGACGGCTCGGTCACCGCCGGCAACGCCTCGCAGCTCTCCGATGGCGCCTCGATGACCCTGATCATGAGCCTGGAGAAAGCCCTGGAACTGGGCCTCAAGCCCAAGGCCTTCTTCCGCGGCTTCACCGTCGCCGGCTGCGAGCCGGACGAAATGGGCATCGGCCCGGTGTTCTCGGTGCCCAAGCTGCTCAAGGCCAAGGGCCTGCAGGTCGCCGACATCGACCTCTGGGAACTCAACGAAGCCTTCGCCTCGCAGTGCCTGTACGCTCGCGATCACCTGGGCATCGACAACGAGAAGTACAACGTCAACGGCGGCTCCATCTCCATCGGCCACCCGTTCGGCATGACCGGCTCGCGCCAGGTCGGCCACCTGGTGCGCGAACTGCAGCGCCGCAACCTGCGCTACGGCATCGTCACCATGTGCGTGGGCGGCGGCATGGGCGCCACCGGCCTGTTCGAGGCCGTTCGCTGAGCACGGCGGGCGAGGGCGCAGGCCCTTGCCCGGATGGCACCGATCGCTCCACGCAAGCGGTTCGGTGTCGCTGAGAGACCCCCGGCGGTGACGCCGGGGGTTTTTCATTTGTGCTTCCCTTCAGGGGCGGGCATAACCACGAAATGTCGGCGCCAACCTGTAGGAGCGCCCCATGGGCCCGCTCCTACACAAAGCGCGGCCCGGGCTCTACACCGCCACATCCAAAAAATTTTCGCCCCCATACCCAAATCTGCCTATGGATCTATCGGCGCACTTGGCCCTTTAGCAATAGTGCCGTCGCAATCGCTCCCTAGCATGGACCTCGTTCCTTCACGCCACGGCTCACGCGGCGTGGACCATAAGAAAACGAGGTACCGCCATGCATCCCACCATCGCCGGCACGCCGCTCAGCGTGCGCCATATCCGCAAGCGCTTCGGCCAGTTCGTCGCCCTCGACGGCGTGTCGCTGGACGTCAAGGCCGGTGAGCTGGTGTGCCTGCTCGGCCCCTCCGGTTGCGGCAAGACCACCCTGCTGCGCTGCATTGCCGGGCTGGAGCAGCAGGACGAAGGCACCTTGCACCTGGGGCAGCGCGATGTGTCGAACCTGCCGCCGCAGGCGCGGGACTACGGCATCCTGTTCCAGTCCTACGCGCTGTTCCCCAACCTCACGGTCGAGCAGAACATCTCCTATGGCCTGACCAACGCTTCGAAGGATGAAGCCCGCAGCCGCGTCGCCGAGATGCTCGAGCTGGTCGGCCTCACCGGCAGCGAGAAGAAGTACCCCGGCCAGCTTTCCGGGGGCCAGCAGCAGCGCGTTGCCATGGCCCGCGCGCTGGCGCCCAGCCCGTCGCTGCTGCTGCTCGACGAGCCGATGTCGGCGCTGGACGCCCGCGTCCGCGAGCACCTGTGCGGCGAGCTGCGCCAACTGCAGAAGAGCCTGGGCATCACCACCGTGATGGTCACCCACAACCAGGACGAGGCCATGCTGATGGCCGACCGCATCGCGGTGATGAACCACGGGCGCATCGAGCAGTACGGCACCGCCCAGGATATCTACAGCACCCCGAGCACGCCCTTTGTGGCCGAGTTCGTTGGCCAGGGCAACTGGCTGCCGTTCGAGCGCGGCAGCGATGGCCATGCCCGTGTCGGCAGCCTCAACCTGCGTCTGCACAGCCAGGCGCCGAGCGCCTCGGGCCGGCTGTTCTGCCGCCCGGAAGCGATCAGCGTGAACCCCGCCGTGCACCAGGAAAACCTGTTCCGCGCGCAGATCCGCGAGATCACCTTCCTCGGCAACCGCTGCCGCATGAGCTTCGAGCTGGAACAGCTGCCGGGCCACGCGCTGCTCGCCGAGCTGGCGCCCGAGGACATGCCGCGCCTGGGCACCCCGGACATCTGGGTGTCGCTGCCGCCCCGTAGCCTGCAGGTGTTCGCCTGAGATGGAAGCCGTGGTGAAACACAGCCCGGCGCTGCCCGCCGGCAAGATTCGCAGCGATCTGGGTGATCGTCTGTTCGTGCGTGGCGGCAAGTACCTGCTGCTGCTCCTGCTCACCCTCGCGGTACTGATGCCGCTGCTGGCCATCTTCTGGCGCGGCTTCAGCGGCGAGGCGGGGCAGGGCGGTGGCCTGGCGGCCATGGGCGAGCTGCTGCGCAGCGACAATTTCCACTGGCTGCTGGGCAACAGCCTGAAGGTCTCGCTGAGCGTGGCGTGCATCGTCGTGCCGGCGGCCTACCTGTTCGCCTACGCGCTGCAACGCACGCTGATCCCGGCCAAGGGGCTGTGGCGCGGGATTTCCCTGCTGCCGCTGCTGGCGCCGTCGATGCTGCCGGGCATCGCGCTGATCTACCTGTTCGGCAACCAGGGCCTGCTGCGCCACCTGCTGCCAGACAACATCTACGGCTTCTGGGGCATCGTCCTCGGCGAAGCCATCTATACCTTCCCCCATGCGCTGATGATCCTGCTGTCGGCGCTGTCGCTGGCCGATGCCCGCCTGTTCGACGCCGCCTCGAGCATGGGCGCCGGGCCCTGGAAGGCCTTCCGCAGCATCACCTGGCCGGCTTCTCGGCAGGGCGTGTTCGCCGCCTTCTGCCTGGTGTTCACCCTGACCATCACCGACTTCGGCGTGCCGGTGGTAGTGGGCGGCGACTACCAGGTGCTGGCGCTGGAAGCCTACAAGGCGGTGGTCGGCCAGCAGCAGTTCGGCCGTGGTGCGCAGATTGGCATGATCCTGCTGCTGCCAGCGCTGCTCAGCTTCGCCGTCGACACCTGGCTGCGCCGCCGCCAGGGCGACGCCATGAGCGGCCGTGCGCAGGTCTACCATCCCAAACCGTCGCGTCGCCGCGACGGCGCCTTCCTTGCCATCGTCGTGCTGATCAGTGCGGTGCTGCTGGGCGTGCTGGGCATGGCCGTGTACTCCTCGCTGGTGAAGTTCTGGCCGTACAACCTGTCGCTGTCGCTGAACCACTACGACTTCAACACTACCGCTGGCGGCGGCTGGCTGGCCTACCGCAACAGCCTGACCATGGCCGCGTGCACCGCGATCATCGGCAGCGCGCTGATCTTCACCGGCGCCTACCTGATCGAGAAGACCCGCGAGCAACGCTGGCTGAGCCAACTGCTGCGCATGCTGTGCTTCGTGCCGATGGCCGTGCCGGGCCTCGTGCTGGGTCTGGGCTACGTGTTCTTCTTCAACTTGCCAGGCAATCCGCTGCACGTGTTCTACGGCAGCATGGCGCTGCTGGTGGTGTGCACCATTTCCCACTACCTGACCACCGCGCAGATGACCGCCACCGCCGCGCTGCGCCAGCTCGACGGCGAGTTCGAGGCCGCCGCGCTGTCGCTGAAGATGCCGCTGTGGCGCCACTACCTGCGCGTCACCGTGCCGATCTGCCTGCCGGCGCTGCTGGACATCACCCGCTACCTGTTCGTCTCGGCGATGACCACGGTCTCGGCGGCGATCTTCCTCTACAACCCGGACACCATCCTCGCCGCCGTCGCCGTGCTGAACATGGACGACTCCGGCAACGTCGGCGGCGCCGCTGCCATGTCGACCCTGATCCTGCTCACCTCCGCGGCCGTGTCGCTGCTGCTGGCCGGCGCCTCGCGCGGCCTGCTGCGCCGCTCCCAGGCCTGGAGGACGGGCGCGAACCCGTAACACCGCTGGACGCTGTCGCCCGGCGCCTGTGCCCTTTCAGGTCAGCTGCCGGGCTCAACCCCTGACAAACCCGCCCCGAGCGGGAGACCAACACTGCCAAGGAGCTCCACATGTTCAAACGTCTTGCCCTCGCCGCCGCCGTGGTTGCCGGTTTCGCTGCACAGGTCCACGCCGCCGACACCGAGCTGACCGTCTACACCGCCCTGGAGCCGGAACAGCTGACCGCCTACAAGCAGGCCTTCGAAGCCGAGAACCCGGACATCAAGATCAAGTGGGTGCGCGACTCCACCGGCATCGTCACTGCCAAGCTGCTGGCCGAGAAGGATCGCCCGCAGGCCGACGCCGTGTGGGGCCTGGCCGCCTCCAGCCTGGCCATCCTCGACCAGCAGGGCATGCTGGAGAAGTACGCGCCCAAGCACCTGGACGCCATCGGCAAGAACTACCGCGACCCGGCCAACCCGCCGGCGTGGGTCGGCATGGACGTCTGGGCCGCGACCATCTGCTTCAACACCGTCGAGGCCGAGAAGCTGGGCCTGGAGAAGCCGGTGAGCTGGCAGGACCTGACCAAGCCCGAGTACAAGGGCAAGATCGTCATGCCGAACCCGGCTTCCTCGGGCACCGGCTTCCTCGACGTCTCGGCCTGGCTGCAGACCTTCGGTGAGAAGCAGGGCTGGGCCTACATGGACGCGCTGCACGAGAACATCGGCCAGTACGTCCATTCCGGCTCCAAGCCGTGCAAGCTGGCCGCCGCCGGCGAATTCCCGATCGGCATCTCCTTCGAGTACCCGGCCGTGCAGCTCAAGCGCCAGGGCGCGCCGCTGGACATCGTCCTGCCGAAGGAAGGCCTGGGCTGGGAAATCGAAGCCACCGGCATCGTCAAGGGCACCCAGCATGAAGCCGCGGCGAAGAAACTCGCCGACTTCTCCGCCAGCCCGAAAGCCATGGAGCTGTACAAGGAAAACTTCGCCGTGCTGGCCCAGCCGGGCATTGCCAAGCCGCAGACCGAACTGCCGGCCGACTACGAACAGCGCCTGATCAAGAACGACTTCGCCTGGGCCTCGAAGAACCGCGACGAGATCCTCGCCGAGTGGCGCAAGCGCTACGACGGCAAGTCGGAGAAGGTCGCGCAGAAGTAAGGTTCGGCTGAAGTTCGACTGTGGTTCGGCACTGGCGGCTCCCTCTCCCCAACCCTCTCCCTGAAGGGAGAGGGGGCTGTCCGGTGTGTTGGTTCGAGGTTGGTGCACTCCTGAAACCCAGGAGGGCAGTATGGTGCGGCGGCTGAAGGCGTATCCGCTCCACTGGAGACTGCCTCGGACTGACATTGGCATCCACTCGATGCTCTGAAGTAGCAGGATTAACGCTGAATTCTTCTCGGCAGAGGAGGGTTCCCTCTCCCTTCGGAGCGGGGCGCGTAGCCAGGGCTGGGAGAGGCGCTTTTCTGCTTGTTTTATACGCAAGGAACTTATCCCCATGAACCAGACCCACTGCGACGTCGCCATCGTCGGCGCCGGCATCCTCGGCCTTTCCCACGCCTACGCCGCCGCCCGCCGCGGCCTCTCCGTGCGCGTCTTCGAGCGGACCGCCACGCCCCTGGGCGCCTCGGTGCGCAACTTCGGCCAGGCGCTGGTCACCGGCCAGCCGCCGGGCGTGATGTCAGAACTGGCCCGTGCCAGCCGGCCGATCTGGGCGCAATGGGCGGAGGGGGCCGGGTTCTCCCTGCGGCGCAATGGCTCGTTGCTGTTCGCCCGCAGCGAAGCCGAGGAGCATCTGCTGGAAGCCTTCTGCGCCGGCCGCGCCAGGGAGCTGGACTACCGCGTGGGCCTGCTGCGCGGCAGCGAACTGAACGACCTCTACCAGGGCCACTTCCGCCACCACCGCGCGGCGTTGCTGGGCTTCGACGACCAGCAACTGTATTCCCGCGAGGCGCTGCCGAGCCTGATCGACTACCTGCGCCGCGAGCACGGCGTTGAGTTCCACTTCTCCACCCTGGTGCGTGACGTCGACACCGGCGTGCTGCGCACCACGGCGGGCACCTTCACCTCCGGGCAGGTGATCGTCTGCTCCGGCCACGACTACCAGACGCTGCTGGCCGAGGTCATCGCACCGCTGGAACCGCAGGTGTGCCGTCTGCAGATGCTGCGCGCCCGCCCGCAGGTCGATCTGGGCCTCGCCCATTCGATCCTCACCGGCCTGAGCTGCGTGCATTACGGCGCTTTCTCCGACCTGCCCGAGGCCGAGGCGGTACGCGAGCAGATTCGCCGCGAGACGCCGGAGCTGGAAGAACAGGGCATCCACCTGCTGGTCAGCCCGACGCCCCATGGCGAGCTGATCATCGGCGACTCCCATCACTACGGCAGCGACGCGGCGCCATTCAATGCCGAATTCGTCGACCGGCTGATGCTGGAGCTGGCCGAGGACACGCTGGGTATGCGCGTGGAGATCGTCGAGCGCTGGCAGGGCGTCTACGGCTCGCGCGGGCCGGGACCGTTCTCGGTGCTGCAGGCCGCCGACGGCATCACCGCCGTGCTGATGCATACCGGCGTGGGCATGAGCATCGGTCCGGCGCTGGGTGAGCGCACCGTCGCCGCGCTGTTCGGCTGACACGGGGCTGTCATCTGCCGTTCACCCGGTTCTGATAACACCGGAAGGGCGATGCGGCTTTCGTAGGGCGGATGAAGCGGAACGCTTCATCCGCCTTGGCGGATGACCGCAAGCGGTCATTCGCCCTACGTCAGCTATCCCAGGTTCAGCGGGGTCCCATGAACCACAGCATCGTCCAGAGCCATCAGGATTCCGACCTGTTCGGCCTGCTTTATGGCTTCAGCTTTCGCCCCGACCAGCCGGGGCTCGAGATCGATTCACCGACCGCCCTGCAGCGCCTGCGTGAGCCGCGCGCGGCGGACGAATTCCTCTGGCTGCACCTGAACCTGGCGCATGCGGCGTGCGAGCGCTGGATGAAGTCGCACCTGGAGCTGCCCGACTACTTCTTCGAAACCCTGCGCGAAGGCTCGCGCTCCACCCGCATCGAGCATGTGGACGGTGCGCTGCTGGCGGTGGTCAACGACGTGGTATTCGATTTCGGCAGCCGCATGTCCTCGGACGTCGCCACCCTCTGGGTCTGCGCCCGTGGCCGCGTGCTGGTCACCGCCCGTGCGCAGCCACTGCGCTCGGTGGATACGCTGCGCTCCTCGGTGAAGCACGGCGAGTGCTTCAATTCACCGCTGGAGTTGCTGATCCACCTGCTGCGCGACCAGGGCGAAATCCTTACCCGCATCGTCCGCGAGACCAGCATCAGCGTGGATCGCATCGAGGATCAGCTGCTGTCCTCGCGTCTCTCTGCCAGCCGCGCCGACCTGGGCGCGATGCGTCGTGTACTGGTGCGCCTGCAACGCCTGCTGGCACTGGAGCCGGGCTCGCTGATGCGCCTGCTCAACCGCCCGCCGATGTGGCTGACGGAGGACGATGTGCGTGTGCTGCGCGAGGCGACCGAGGAGTTCTCCCTGGTGATCAACGACCTCACCGCGCTGGGCGAACGCATCAAGCTGCTGCAGGAAGAGATCGCCGCAAAGATCAACGAGCAGAGCAACCGCACTCTGTTCACCCTCACCGTGGTCACGGTGCTGGCTTTGCCGATCAACATCATCGCCGGCTTCTTCGGTATGAACGTCGGCGGCATTCCCTTCTCCGGCGACCCGGAAGGTTTCTGGATCCTCGTGGTGCTGGTGGCCAGCTTCACCGGTCTGGCCGGGCGCTGGGCGTTCCGCAAGCGCGACGATTACTGACCGACCTGGACAACGGCGCCCCTTGTAGGAGCGGGCCATGCCCGCGATCGCGCGCATGGCGTGCTCCTGCAGTCAGCTTCCGGCGTATGCGCAAAAAAAGACCGGCTCGAAGGCCGGTCGAGGGGGAAGAAATCGTCGTCAGCGGCAGACGCGCGCGATGGCTGCCGCCAGGTGGTCGAGGCGCTCGCCGTCGAGCCCGGCGATGTTCGCGCGGCCGCTGCTCACCAGGTAGATGCTGTGCTCCTCGCGCAGGATGCGTACCTGGTCGGCCTGCAGGCCGGTGTAGGAGAACATGCCGCGCTGGATGGCGATGTGCGCGAAGCGGTCCGCCAGCCCGTGGGGGCGCAAGGCTTCCACCAGACCGACACGCAGCTCGGCGATGCGGCCGCGCATGCCGTCCAGTTCGTCCAGCCAGAGGTTCTTCAGTTCCGGGTCGCCGAGAATGGTGGCGACCACTTCCGCGCCGTGGGCCGGTGGGGTGGACCAGAGGTTGCGGGCGAACAGCGCCAGTTGGCTGCGGATGTCGGTGAGCTTGTCGGCGTTTTCGGCGCAGACGATCAGCGCGCCGACGCGGTCGCGGTAGAGGCCGAAGTTCTTCGAGCAGGAGCTGGTGATCAGCACTTCCGGCAGGCTCTGGGCGAGCAGGCGCACGGAGTAGGCGTCCTCTTCCAGCCCGTCGCCCAGGCCCTGGTAGGCGAAGTCCAGCAGCGGCAGCAGTTCGCGGCGGCGGACGATCTCCAGCACGCGCTGCCATTGCCCGTGATCCAGGTCGAAACCGGTGGGGTTGTGGCAGCAGGCATGTAGCAGCACCACGTCGCCCTGGGGGATTTTCTCCAGCATGGCGAACATGGCTTCGGCGTCGAGGCGGTTGTCCGCGCCAACGTAGGGGTAGTGCTTGATCGGCACGCCAGCGGCGGCGAACAGGGTCTCGTGGATCGGCCAGGTCGGGTCGCTCAGCCAGATGCTCCTGCCCGGGAGGCAATGGGCGATGAACTCCGCCGCCAGGCGCAGGGCGCCGGTGCCGCCCGGAGTCTGGGTGGCGTCGGCGCGTGACTCGGCCAGCAGCGGCGAGGTAACGCCCAGCACCTGCTCGCACAGGCGCGCGGCGAACAGCGCATCGCCGTGGCTGCCGACGTAGCTCTTGGTGGTTTCGCTATCCACCAGGCGCTTTTCCGCGAGCTTCACCGCGCGGGGGATCGGGGTGAGGCCCTGGGCGTCCTTGTAGACGCCCACGCCAAGGTCGAGCCGCGCGGGATTGGGGTCCGCCCGGTAGGCTTCGAGCAGGCCCAGGATCGGGTCGCCCGGTACGCGGGTGACCTTGGCGAAATGGCTCATTTGCGTCCCTCTGCTGTCGCGGCCAGCTCGTCGGTGCGCGCGGCCATGATGAAGTCGTTGCGGTGCAGGCCCTTCAGTTCGTGGCTCCACCAGGTGACGGTGACCTTGCCCCACTGGGTCAGCAGGTCGGGGTGGTGGCCTTCTTCCTCGGCGATGGCGCCCACCGCGTTGGTGAAGGCCAGGGCGTGCCTGAAGTTCTTGAACAGGAAGACCCGCTCCAGTTCCATGTGCTCGTCACGGACCTCGATGTTCCAGTCCGGAATCTGCATGATCAGCACCGCCAGTTCTTCGTCGGACACCTTCGGGGCGTCGGCGCGGCAGGCTTCGCAATGGGCTTGGGTGAGTGCGGTCATGAAAGGTTCTCCTTGTCGTGGGGTGGCATAGGAGTGCGCTCGCGAACCATCTTAGGCTCGCGAGCACGTCTCATCCTAGGCACAGATGGGATCGATTGCAGCGGATCAGGCGGCCTGCTTCGGCGGAAACTTCGGCGCGTGCAGGCCCAGGCGCATGGCTTCGCGCACCAGCGCCATGATGTCCTCATGGGCCAGCTCGAACAGGCGCTTGAGCTCGGGAAGCACGAAGTACAGGGGCTGCAGGATGTCGATGCGGTACGGCGTGCGCATGCATTCCAGTGGGCTGAAGGCCTGGTGCTCGGGCTCGTCGGAGAGGCTGTAGACCGTCTCTTTTGGCGACGAGAGGATGCCGCCGCCGTAGATGCGAAGGCCCTGCGAGGTATCCAGCAGGCCGAACTCGATGGTCATCCAGTAGAGGCGGGCGAGGTACACGCGCTCTTCCTTGCTGGCGGCCAGGCCGAGCTTGCCGTAGGTGTGGGTGAACTCGGCGAACCAGGGGTTGGTGAGCAGCGGGCAGTGGCCGAAGATCTCGTGGAAGATGTCCGGCTCCTGCAGGTAGTCCAGTTCTTCCGGGGTGCGGATGAAGGTGGCGACGGGGAATTGCTGGCTGGCCAGCAGCTCGAAGAAGGTCTGGAACGGGATCAGCGCCGGCACCCGTGCCACGCGCCAGCCGGTGGCGGCCTGGAGCACCTGGTTGACCTCGCCCAGTTGCGGGATGCGCTCATGGGGCAGACCGAGCTGC
Organism: Pseudomonas sp. LABIM340; assembly: GCF_040017195.2. Taxonomy (NCBI): domain Bacteria; kingdom Pseudomonadati; phylum Pseudomonadota; class Gammaproteobacteria; order Pseudomonadales; family Pseudomonadaceae; genus Pseudomonas; species Pseudomonas sp. LABIM340. The sequence continues at coordinate 1,913,484 of NZ_CM200227.1, forward strand.
TCGATGCCGTCCAGGTATTCCTGACAAGCGCGGCCCTCGATCACTTTCAGCTGGCGGGTGATCAGGGTATTCCAGACCTGATGTTCGGTTTCCGGGTAGTGGATGAAACCGTCATCGTCAGGTTGGCGGGCCACGTACTGCGTTGTCTTCATGGAGCCTCCGGCGTCGAGCTGCCTGTTCTTGTGATGACTCACCAATAGCGCGATGCGTGCCGGCGAACAGCCCCCCTTGCGCTGCCCTGGCAGGTCCGTAGTCCGTCAATCCGTAAAGAAAACATTACGATTATCGGCGCCAGCATCCGGCCATGGCTTGAAGGTGCGGTGATCTGTCACATATTCTTGACGGTAATTTCCGGCCGCCTTGCGAAAATCCGTGCCGGAGTGCCCACCACAACGACAACCACGGGCCCGCCATGCGCATCAAAGTGCACTGCCAGAACCGCGTCGGCATCCTGCGCGACATCCTCAACCTGCTGGTCGACTACGGCATCAACGTCAACCGCGGCGAAGTCGGCGGCGAGCAGGGCAACGCCATCTACCTGCTCTGCCCGAACCTCATCAACCTGCAGTTCCAGTCGCTCAAGCCCAAGCTCGAAGCGGTGCCCGGCGTATTCGGCGTCAAGCGCGTCGGCCTGATGCCCAGCGAGCGCCGTCACCTGGAGCTGAATGCGCTGCTGGCGGCGCTGGAGTTCCCGGTACTGTCCATCGACATGGCCGGGCAGATAGTCGCGGGCAACCGCGCCGCTGCGCAGTTGCTGGGCGTGCGCGTCGACGAAGTGCCGGGCATCCCGCTGTCGCGCTACGTCGAGGACCTCGACCTGCCCGAACTGGTGCGGGCCAACAAGGCCCGCATCAACGGCCTGCGGGTGAAGGTGAAGGGTGATGTGTTCCTCGCCGACATCGCGCCGCTGCAGACCGAACACGACGAAAGCGAAGCGCTGGCCGGCGCCGTGCTCACGCTGCACCGCGCCGACCGCGTCGGCGAGCGCATCTACAACGTGCGCCGCCTGGAGCTGCGCGGCTTCGACAGCATCTTCCAGAGTTCGCGGGTGATGGCCGCTGTTGTCCGCGAGGCACGGCGCATGGCGCCGCTGGACGCGCCACTGCTGATCGAAGGCGAGACCGGTACCGGCAAGGAACTGCTGGCCCGCGCCTGCCACCTCGCCAGCCCGCGCGGGCAGTCGCCGTTCATGGCGCTGAACTGCGCCGGCCTTCCCGAATCCATGGCCGAGACCGAACTGTTCGGCTACGGCCCCGGTGCCTTCGAGGGCGCGCGCCCGGAAGGCAAGCTCGGCCTGCTGGAGCTGACCGCCGGCGGCACGCTGTTCCTCGACGGCGTCGGCGAAATGAGCCCGCGCCTGCAGGCCAAGTTGCTGCGCTTCCTGCAGGACGGCTGCTTCCGCCGCGTCGGCAGCGACGAGGAGGTGTACCTGGACGTGCGGGTGATCTGCGCGACCCAGGTCGACCTGTCCGAACTGTGTACCAAGGGCGAATTCCGTCAGGACCTCTACCACCGCCTCAACGTGCTGTCGCTGCACATCCCGCCGCTGCGCGAATGCCTGGACGGCCTGGAGCCGCTGGTGGAGCACTTCCTCGACCAGGCCAGCCGGCAGATCGGCTGCTCGCTGCCCAGGCTCTCGCCGCAGGCGCTGGACCGCCTCGGCCGCTACCACTGGCCGGGCAACGTGCGGCAGCTGGAGAACGCGCTGTTCCAGGCGGTTTCGTTGTGCGAAGGCGGCACCATCCGCCCCGAGCACATCCGCCTGCCGGACTACGGCGCGCCGCATCCGCTGGGCGACTTCTCCCTGGAAGGCGGGCTCGACGCCATCGTCGGCCGCTTCGAACGGGCGGTGCTGGAGCGGCTCTACCGCGAGCACCCGAGCAGCCGGCAACTGGGCAAGCGGCTGGGGGTGTCGCACACCACCATCGCCAACAAGCTGCGGATGCATGGGCTGGGGCAGAACGACGAGCCCTGATGAGCACGAGTCTGCAGGTTGAGCGCGCGGAAAAACAAAACCCCGGCTGGCAGGCCGGGGTTCGTGTGGCTAGGACCTGAGGGAGATCAGCGTCCGACGCGGGCGAACAGGTCGGAGGCCTGCTGCATGCGGGTGATGTACAGCATCACCTCGCGTTCAGCATCGAAGCGCGTGAAGTAAGGGCCTTCCAGCGTTCCCTCGCGGGTGGAGAAGAAGTACTGACCATTGACCGCACTGATGCGGTCGCTGCGGTAATGGGTGGCCGCCTGGCCGTCGCCGACGCGTTGTCCCAACATGAGCTGACCTCCCGAACGAAAGGATTAATTGAATCGAGTGTATGTCGCAAAGCCCCGCCGTGCCTGGGCTACGGAGGAATGGCGACGAACGGCAGTCAATCGTTTCAGCGATGAAACACTCGCCTGAGTGGGCTTCACATTCCCTTGACTATGCTCAGTGTCCGGCGGCGGTCGCCGCCGTGCAGGGTCGAGAAAGGTTGATTATTTTGGTTATAAGAAAATCAAAATATATTCTTTTTAATGCGTAAAGACCTTGTGCATAGTGGTTACCAACACGAACAAGGAGAGACCCATGAGCTTGCGACTCGGCGACATCGCCCCCGACTTCGAACAGGAATCCAGCGAAGGCCGCATCCGTTTCCATGAATGGCTTGGCAACAGCTGGGGCGTTCTGTTCTCCCACCCGGCCGACTTCACCCCGGTGTGCACCACCGAGCTGGGCCTGACCGCCAAGCTCAAGGACCAGTTCGCCGCCAAGGGCGTGAAGGTGATCGCCCTGTCCGTCGACCCGGTGGACTCCCACGTGAAGTGGATCGAAGACATCAACGAGACCCAGAACACCGTGGTCAACTTCCCGATCATCGCCGACGCCGACCGCAAGGTCTCCGAGCTTTACGACCTGATCCACCCGAACGCCAACGACACCCTTACCGTGCGTTCGCTGTTCGTCATCGACCCGAACAAGAAGGTGCGCCTGACCATCACCTACCCGGCGAGCACCGGGCGCAACTTCAACGAGATCCTGCGCGTCATCGACTCGCTGCAGCTCACCGACAACCACAAGGTCGCCACACCCGGCAACTGGCAGGACGGCGACGACGTGGTGATCGTGCCCTCGCTCAAGGACGAGGAAGAGATCAAGCAGCGCTTCCCCAAGGGCTACCGCGCCATCAAGCCCTACCTGCGCCTGACGCCGCAACCCAACAAGTGACTCTCCGCTCCCCATCCGGGGAGTCGCTTAACGAGCAAACCTCGAGCGGAAATCGGGCCGGTTCGCCGGCCCATTTTTTATCCTTCATGCGCGGACCACGCCGCGCTTTTTTATTTAGCTCTGACTTACCCGCCAAACGGGAAGAAGACGCAAGCCCACGCCAAGGAGAAGACCATGGGTCATTCCACCTGGCGCCGCAGCCTGGCCGTCGCTCTTCTCGCGAGCCTGCCGATCGGCGCCTACAACAGTTCCGCCCAAGCCGCCGATGCCCCGAAAGAGGTGCGCCTGGACTATGCCTACTACGCGCCCACCAGCCTGGTGCTCAAGCACTTCGGCTGGCTGGAGAAATCCCTCAAGCCGCAAGGCACCGAGGTGCGCTGGGTGTTCAGCCAGGGCAGCAACCGTTCGCTGGAATACCTCAACGCCGGCAGCACCGACTTCGCCTCTACCGCAGGCCTCGCCGCCGTGCTCAGCCGCGCCAACGGCAGCCCGCTGAAGACCGTCTACATCGCCAGCCGCCCGGAGTGGACCGCACTGGTGGTGCCCAAGGATTCGCCGCTCAAGTCGGTGGCCGACCTCAAGGGCAAGAAGATCGCCGCCACCAAGGGCACCGACCCCTATCTGTTCCTTCTGCGCAGCTTGCAGCAGGCGGGGCTGGACAAGAACGACGTGGAGATCGTCCACCTGCAGCACCCGGACGGCCGCGCCGCGCTGGAGCAGGGCAGGGTGGACGCCTGGGCCGGTCTCGATCCGCACATGGCCGCCAGCGAGCTGCAGGCCGGTTCACGTCTGCTGTACCGCAATGTCGACTTCAACAGCTATGGCGTGCTCAGCGTCACCGAGCAGTTCGAGAAGGAGCAGCCGGAGCTGATCAAGCAGGTCATCGCTGCCTATGAAGAGGCGCGTCAGTGGGCCGTGGCGCACCCGGAGGAGACCGCGAAGCTGCTCGCCGAGGAAGCCAAGCTGCCGCTGGAAGTGGCGAAGCTGCAACTCTCGCGCACCGACTTCAGCAAACCGCTGCCGGGCGCCGAGCAGGTGGCTGCACTGAAGGCTGCTGCACCGATCCTGCTGGACGAGCAACTGGTGCGTCCGGGGACCGACGTCACCGCCGTGGTCGATCAGTTGATCGCGCCGCAACTGGCCGGCGAAGTGATCGGCAAGCCCGCTGTCGCCAAGGCAGGGCAATAGTCCATGCCATCCCAGAGCCTGCGTCTGGCCCGCCAGCGTCGCGCACTGAAACTGCGCTGGCCGCGGCTGAGCTGGCGCGCCTGGCTGGTCCCGCTGCTGCTGTGTGCGGCGCTGGAGCTGTCGGTGCGTGTCGGCTGGCTGGCCGAGCACCAGATGCCGGCGCCCAGCAGCGTTGCGCTGACACTCTGGCAACTGGCCCAGGGCGAACTCTGGAAGCATGTCGCGGCCAGCCTTGCGCGAGTTGCGGCCGGCTTCTTCATCGGCGCGGCGGCGGCCGTGCTGATCGGTACCTGGGTGGGGCTCAGCCAGCGCGCCGAGGCCTATCTGGAACCCACCTTCCAGGCGCTGCGAGCGATCCCCAGCCTCGCCTGGGTGCCCTTGCTGCTGCTCTGGCTGGGCATCGACGAAACCCCGAAGATCGTGCTGATCGCCCTCGGTGCCTTCTTCCCCGTGTACCTCTCGCTGGTGGCCGGCGTGCGCAACGTCGACCGCAAGTGGGTAGAGCTGGGTCGGCTGTATCACTTGTCGCCCTTCGCCCTGGTGCGGCGCATCCTCCTGCCGGCGGCGCTGCCGAGCCTGTTCACCGGACTGCGCGGCGCGCTGAGCCTGAGCTGGATGTTCCTCGTTGCCGCCGAACTGATTGCCGCCACCCGCGGCCTGGGCTACCTGCTCAGCGACGGCCGGGAAACCTCGCGGCCGGACATCGTCATCGCCGCCATTCTGGTGCTGGCGGTGCTCGGCAAGCTCAGCGACAGCCTGCTGAAGGCGCTGGAGCAGCGTGCGCTGGCCTGGCGCGATACCTTCCTTGGCAATGGAGTGAGCGGATGAGCGCGCTGCTGGAACTGCGGGATATCCGCAAGAGCTTCTCCGGCGTGCGGGTGCTGGACGACGTCAGCCTGAGCCTGGCGCCGGGCGAAGTGGTCAGCCTGCTCGGCCCCAGCGGTTGTGGCAAAAGCACGCTGCTGCGCATTGCTGCCGGGCTGGACGACGAGTTCGCCGGCTCTCTGGAGCGCAACCCGTTGCTGGGTTTCGGCCCGGATGGCGATAGCGGCCGTGGCGGTGGTGGGGTCGGCGTGGTGTTCCAGGAGCCGCGCCTGTTGCCCTGGCTCACGGTGGCGCAGAACATCGGCTTTGCCGACGGCTGGCTGGCCGACGATCACCGCATCGAGCACTTGCTGCGCGATGTGGGGCTGGAAGGCAAGGGCGACCTGCTGCCCAAGCAACTCTCCGGCGGCATGGCCCAACGCGCGGCCATAGCCCGTGGCCTCTATGGCCGGCCGCAGGTGCTGCTGCTGGACGAACCCTTCAGCGCGGTGGACGCCTTCACCCGCATTCGCCTGCAGGACCTGATCCAGCAGCTGGCGCTGGAGTACGACATCAGCATCCTGCTGGTCACCCACGACCTCGACGAAGCCTTCTACCTCAGTGATCGCGTCCTGCTTCTGGGCGGCACGCCCAGCCGCCTGCGCCGAGAATTTCCCGTGCCGCTGCCGCGTCCGCGCGACCGCCGCGCGGTGGAACTGGCCTTCCTGCGCGGCGAAGCGCTGACCGAACTGCACCGGTCCCACGTCATCTGACGTTCCGCCCCTACGGGATGCTGCTGTGCTCGGATCGGCCCTCACCCTTACCCTGACTGCGCGCCCCGCTCCTGAGGGAGAGGGGACCGTTCGGTGCAGGATGAAACCACAGCATCAGCCGGCACGGCCTGCCCCCTCTCCCTAAGGGAGAGGGTTGGGGTGAGGGGGAAATGCAGGCGCAGAATTATCCAGGAGAAGACAATTGCTCCTGCGTATAAATCTAAAACGCATAACTAAATGAATAAATACCATTTATTGGAATATGAGAGGGGCTGGTAAGGTCTATGCACATTGGTTAGCAGGGCGGCATTTGTACCGCTCTGATCGTTATAAGGAAGCGTGCAGATGTATGTAGTCACCCTTGCCGGCAGCCCGAGCCAGCGTTCCCGTTCCGGTGTCCTCCTGGACATCGCGCGGAACTGGCTGCACGCCCACGGCGCCGAGGTGCGCTCCTACAGCGTGCACGATTTCCCGGCCGAAGACCTGCTGCACGCACGCTTCGACAGCCCGCGCATTGTCGAGCTGATCGAACAGGTCCTGCGCGCCGACGGCCTGGTGATTTCCACCCCGGTCTACAAGGCGTCCATCGCCGGTGCGCTGAAGGTCATTCTCGACCTGCTGCCGGAGCGAGCATTGGCACACAAGGTGGTACTGCCCCTGGCTACCGGTGGCAGCAACGCCCACATGCTGGCGGTGGACTACGCGCTCAAGCCGGTCCTCGCCGCGTTGAAGGCCCAGGAAACCCTGCACGGCGTGTTCGCCGAGGAGAGCCAGGTGCAATACCCCGAGGGCACTACCCCGGCCCGCCTGGAATCGACCCTCGAACACCGACTGCTGGAATCCCTGGAACAGTTCCACGGCGCCCTCGCGCGCCGGCCGAAACCCATCGACCCGAACCTGCTCAACGAACGGCTGATCAACGCCCGCTGGAGCATCTGACCGACAACCCCAACGCAGGCGAGCGCCAAGCCCCAACCCGGCAGGCGGCAACTGCGTCACAAACGAAAAGGCCCTCACCGTCCCGACAACGGGACCGCAGGTCCGGCAAGCACACTCGATAAAGGAGCACTCCCATGCGGACCCTCACTTTGCGTAGTGGACTGGCGGCCCTGCTGATCGCGGCCCTGTCCTACAACGCCCAGGCAGACGAACAATCCGGTACCGTGCGTATCGGTTACCAGAAGTACGGCACCCTGGTGCTGCTCAAGGCCCGTGGCACGCTGGAGAAGCGCCTGGCCGAGCAGGGCGTCAAGGTGCAATGGACCGAATTCCCCGGTGGCCCGCAGCTGCTGGAAGGCCTGAACGTCGGCAGCATCGACTTCGGCGTCACCGGCGAAACCCCGCCGGTATTCGCCCAGGCCGCTGGCGCCGATCTCGTCTACGTCGCCCACGAGCCGCCGGCGCCCACCAGCGAAGCGATCCTGCTGCCCAAGGACTCGCCGATCAAATCCGTCGCCGAGCTCAAGGGCAAGAAGGTCGCCCTGAACAAGGGCTCCAACGTGCACTACCTGCTGGTGCGCGCCCTGGAGAAGGCCGGCCTGAAGTACAGCGACATCCAGCCCGTGTACCTGCCGCCGGCCGACGCTCGCGCCGCCTTCGAGCGCGGTAGCGTGGATGCCTGGGTGATCTGGGACCCGTACCAGGCCGCCGCCGAGAAGCAGCTCTCCGCCCGCACCCTGGTGGACGGCACCGGCCTTGTGGATAACCACCAGTTCTACCTGGCGACCCGTCCCTACGCGAACAACCATCCGCAGGTGATCACCACCCTGATCGACGAAGTGCGCTCGGTGGGCGAGTGGTCGCAGCAGAACCCGCAGCAGGTCACCGACCAGGTCGCGCCGCTGCTCGGCCTGCCGGCGGATATCACCTTCACCGCGGTGAAACGCCAGGGCTACGGCGCCCAGCCGATCACCCCGGAAGTCACCGCAGCGCAACAGAAGATCGCCGACACCTTCACCCAGCTGAGGCTGATCCCGAAGGCGCTGAGCATCAAGGACGTGGTCTGGACGGCGCCGGCCAAGGTGGCCACCGCCCAGTGACACATCTGTAGGGGCGGGCCATGCCCGCGACCGGCCTGACGCCAGGTGCGATGCGGTTCGCGGGCATGGCCCGCTCCTACACAAGGCAATACGAAATACCCCAATCCCATCATCGCGCGGCTACGCCACGCCGGCGCGCTTCTCTGGAGTTACTGCGATGAGTCTCAACATCTTCTGGTTCCTGCCGACCCACGGCGACGGCCACTACCTGGGCACCGCTGAAGGCGCCCGCGCCGTGGACCATGGTTATCTGCAACAGGTCGCCCAGGCCGCCGACCGCCTCGGTTTCGGCGGCGTGCTGATCCCCACCGGCCGCTCCTGCGAGGACTCCTGGCTGGTCGCCGCCTCGCTGATCCCGGTGACCCAGCGCCTGAAATTCCTGGTCGCCCTGCGCCCGGGCATCATTTCCCCGACCGTGGCCGCCCGCCAGGCCGCAACCCTCGACCGGCTCTCCGGCGGGCGCGCGCTGTTCAACCTGGTGACCGGCGGCGACCCGGACGAACTGGCCGGTGACGGCCTGCACCTGAGTCACGCCGAACGCTACGAAGCCTCGGTCGAATTCACCCGCATCTGGCGCCGCGTGCTGGAAGGCGAGACCGTCGACTACGACGGCAAGCACCTGCAGGTAAAGGGCGCCAAGCTGCTCTATCCGCCGATCCAGCAGCCGCGTCCGCCGCTGTATTTCGGTGGCTCTTCCGATGCCGCCCAGGATCTGGCCGCCGAGCAGGTCGAGCTGTACCTGACCTGGGGCGAGCCGCCGGCCGCTGTCGCCGAGAAGATCGCCCAGGTACGCGAGAAGGCCGCGAAACAGGGCCGCAGCGTGCGCTTCGGCATCCGCCTGCACGTGATCGTCCGCGAGACCAACGAGGAAGCCTGGCAGGCCGCCGACCGCCTGATCTCCCACCTGGACGACGAGACCATAGCCCGCGCCCAGGCCTCGCTGGCGCGCTTCGATTCCGTCGGCCAGCAACGCATGGCCGCCCTGCACGGCGGCAACAAGGACAACCTGGAAGTCAGCCCCAACCTCTGGGCCGGTGTCGGCCTGGTGCGTGGCGGCGCAGGCACCGCGCTGGTCGGCGACGGCCCGACCGTGGCGGCGCGCGTGAAGGAGTACGCGGACCTCGGCATCGACACCTTCATCTTCTCCGGCTACCCGCACCTGGAAGAGTCCTACCGGGTCGCCGAACTGCTCTTCCCGCATCTGGAGCTGGCTCAGGCACAGGCACCGCAGGCGCGTGGCTACGTCAGCCCGTTCGGCGAGATGGTCGCCAACGACATCCTGCCCAAGGCGGCTGCAGCGAGCTGAACAAACGTAGGGCGAATAACGCGCAGCGTTATCCGCCGTCGATCCCGAACGGCGGATGAAGCGTTCCGCTTCATGCGCCCTACGACCGAAGAATCCGGAGAGATGAGATGAGCGTTACCAACAACCTTGCCCAGCGCCTCGCGCCCTGGGCCTTGCCGGTGGGCCTGGTGGTCATCTGGCAGCTGGCGGTGGAGTTCGGCTGGCTGTCCAGCCGCATCCTGCCCGCGCCCAGCGCCGTGGCCGAGGCCGGCTACCACCTGGTAGTCAGCGGCGAGCTCTGGCAACACCTGGCGATCAGCACCTGGCGCGCCGCCGTCGGTTTCGTCATCGGCGGCAGCATCGGCCTGGTGCTGGGCCTGATCACCGGCCTGTCGCAATGGGGCGAGCGCTTCCTCGACAGCTCGGTGCAGATGATCCGCAACGTGCCGCACCTGGCGCTGATCCCGCTGGTGATCCTGTGGTTCGGCATCGACGAGTCGGCGAAGATCTTCCTGGTCGCCCTCGGCACGCTGTTCCCGATCTACCTCAACACCTACCACGGCATCCGCAACATCGATCCGGGCCTGCTGGAAATGTCGCGCAGCTACGGGCTGTCCGGCTTCGCGCTGTTCCGCCAGGTGATCCTGCCGGGCGCGCTGCCCTCGATCCTGGTGGGCGTGCGCTTCGCCCTGGGCTTCATGTGGCTGACCCTGATCGTCGCCGAGACCATCTCCGCCAACTCCGGTATCGGCTACCTGGCGATGAACGCCCGGGAGTTCCTGCAGACCGACGTGGTGGTGCTGGCGATCCTGCTCTACGCCGTGCTCGGCAAGCTCGCCGACCTTGCCGCCCGTGGCCTGGAACGCATCTGGCTGCGCTGGCACCCGGCCTATCAGGTCAAGGGAGGTGCGGCATGAATGCAGTCAATCAGCTTCCCCAGCAACTGAAGAAAGGCATCCCGCTGGCGCTGGAAAACGTGCGCAAGCGCTTTGGTGAACGCGAGGTACTCAAGGGCATCGACCTGCGAATTCCGGCTGGCCAGTTCGTCGCCATCGTCGGCCGCAGCGGCTGCGGCAAGAGCACCCTGCTGCGCCTGCTGGCCGGGCTCGATGAGGCCAGCGACGGCCAGTTGCTGGCCGGCTCCGCGCCGTTGGAAAGCGCCCGCGAAGAGACCCGCCTGATGTTCCAGGATTCGCGCCTGCTGCCCTGGAAGCGGGTGATCGACAACGTCGGCCTGGGTCTCAAGGGCGACTGGCGTCCGAAGGCGCTGGACGCGCTGGCGGCGGTGGGGCTGTCCGACCGCGCCAACGAATGGCCGGCGGGCCTGTCCGGCGGGCAGAAACAGCGCGTGGCCCTGGCCCGTGCGCTGATCCACCAACCGCGCCTGCTGCTGCTCGACGAGCCGTTGGGCGCGCTGGATGCCCTGACCCGTATCGAGATGCAGCAACTGATCGAGAACCTCTGGCAGCAGCATGGCTTCACCGTGCTGCTGGTCACCCACGACGTCAGCGAGGCCGTGGCCATCGCCGACCGGGTGATCCTCATCGAGGACGGCGAGATCGGCCTGGACCTCAACGTCGAGCTGCACCGGCCGCGTGCCCGTGGCTCGGCCAGGCTGGCCGCGCTGGAGGCTGAAGTGCTTGAACGCGTGCTGTCGCTGCCGGCCCAGCCGCCCGAACCGGAACCCGTTTCCCCACTGCCCACGCAACTGCGCTGGGCGCTTTGAACCCACAGTGAAATCCCTATTCTCCCAAGGAGCTACGCCATGACCATCAAAGCCATCAACGTCCGCAACCAGTTCAAAGGCACCATCAAGGAAATCGTCGAAGGCGATGTGCTGTCGGAAATCGACGTGCAGACCGCCGCCGGCATCGTCACCTCGGTGATCACCACTCGTTCCGTGAAGGAGCTGGAACTGGCCATCGGCAGCGAAGTGATCGCCTTCGTGAAATCCACCGAGGTCTCCATCGCCAAGCTGTGAGTGCGGCGCTGGAAGAGGCGGGCAGTCCGGAAACGGGCTGCCCGTTTTCTTTTGCGCTGCCTGCCGAGACACGCGTGGCGCTCTCGTAGGATGGGTGGAGCGCAGCGATACCCATGCTGTCGGCGCGCGGCACGATGGTTATCGCAAGCTCCACCCATCCTACGAAGAGCCCGCCTTTGCGTCGGCGATTCGTGGCTAGAGCAATTGCTCTACTTCCCCTAGACTCCGCTCAAACCAACAAGAGAAAGGAGTCCCGCATGTCCCTGAGTCCCTCTGCCTTCGCGTTGCTCGGCCTGGTCGCCTGGACCGTGCTGCTGGTCTTGCTGCTGGTCAACCAGCGCGGCCTGCTGGTGATGTCCGGCCGCATGAAGGTCAACGCCTTCGCCGCCGACGGCAGCAACACCCCCGGCACCTTCGGCCAGCGCCTGGTGCGCGCCCACGCCAACTGCGTGGAGAGCGTGCCGCTGTTCTGCGCCGTGCTGCTCTACGCGATGGTCACCCAGCAGACAGTGATCACCGACCCGCTGGCGCCGACCCTGCTGGTGGCGCGCATCGTCCAGTCGGTGGTGCACCTGCTCAGCACCTCGGCGCTGGCGGTGTGGGTGCGTTTCGCCGCTTTCCTCGTCCAGCTGATCATCCTCATCTGGTGGCTGCTGCGCCTCTCGACCCTGATCTGACCGGCGACCGGAACAGTTGCACCACGCAACTGTTCCTATGGGGCGATACCGCCATGACTTAGCATGGCGGACCGCATACGCGTCGAGGCACTCATGCACGTTTCATCCGGCCGCTGGCAGTTTGGCCTGTTCCTGGCCCTGGTCACCGCCGTCCTCTGGGGCATCCTGCCGATCAAGCTCAAGGAAGTCCTGAAGGTCATGGACCCGATCACCGTCACCTGGTTTCGCCTGGTGGTGTCCGGTGGCCTGCTGCTCATCTACCTGGGCCTCACCCGCCAGTTGCCGCGCTTCTCGCCGCTGGGCAAGCGCGGCAAGGGGCTGGTGCTGATCGCCATCCTCGGCCTGACCGGCAACTACGTCTGCTACCTGATCGGCCTGCGCCTGCTCACGCCGGGGACCACGCAACTGGTGATCCAGATCGCGCCGATCCTCCTGCTGCTGGGCAGCCTGTTCGTTTTCAAGGAGAGCTTCAGCATCGGCCAAGCGTTCGGCCTTGCGGTGCTGATCTTCGGCTTCGGGCTGTTCTTCAACCAACGCCTGGCCGAGCTGTTCGGTTCGCTCGGCGAGTACACCACCGGCGTGCTCATCGTGGTCTTCGCCGCCTTCATCTGGACCTTCTACGGTCTGGCGCAGAAGCAGCTGCTGACCCAGTGGACCTCGGTACAGGTGATGATGGTGATCTACCTGGGCTGCGGCGCGCTGCTCACGCCCTGGGCGCATCCGCTGGAGGCGCTGGACCTGTCCCCGCTGCAGGGCTGGCTGCTGTTCGCCTGCTGCCTGAACACCCTGGTGGCCTACGGCGCCTTCGCCGAGGCGCTGGCGCACTGGGAAGCCTCGCGGGTCAGCGCGACCCTGGCGATCACGCCGCTGGTGACCTTCGCCTCGGTGGCGCTGGCTGCCTCGCTGTGGCCGGAATTCGTGCGGCCGGAGGACCTCAACGGCCTCGCCTATGTCGGCGCGCTGCTGGTGGTCAGTGGCTCGGCGCTTACCGCGCTGGCGCCGTCGCTGTTGCGCAGCTACCGGGCGCGAAGGGCGCGCATCGCCAACGTCTGAGCTCCCGAAAGGCCGCCGCGAGGCGGCCTTCTGCTATTCATCTCGCGAGACCGGCTTCAATTTCGCAAATGATATGTATTATCATTTGTGCAATTCGATAGTTGCCGGTGGCCGAGCGCCCCGGTTCTGGGGGCGACGTGGTAGCGGGCAAGTGTGGGGCAGGGCGGCGACGCCGGGAGGCGTGTGTCGATGGATGAGCGTTTCTCCCGTTCGGTGTCCCACGCCTATCGCTCCTTCCACGGCGAGTTGCTGCGCTTTTTGCGCAAGCAGCTGGGCAGCTCGGCGGACGCCGCCGACCTTGCCCAGGACGCCTTCGCCCAATGGCTCAAGTCTTCTTCGCGGCATCAGGTGGAGCAGCCGCGCGCCTTCCTGTTCCAGGTGGCGCGCAACCTGCTGCGTGATCACTGGCAGCGCTCCCGGCGCTTTGCCAGCGAGCCGGAAGAGGCCACGGATACTGACCAGCAACCGGCCGCCGAAGGGGGCGAACCCGTGGTGCAGTTCGAGCGACAACGTTATCTGCGGCAGCTTTCCGAGGCGCTCGACAGCCTGCCACCACGGCGCCGCGAGGCCTTCATCCTGCACAAGTTCGACGGCCTGTCGCAGCCCGAGGTGGCGCGGCGCATGGGGATTTCACTGAGCATGGTGGAGAAGCACGTCGCCAGTGCGCTGTTGCACTGCAAGCGGCACGTTCAGGGAGAGGGCGAAGCATGACGCCGCAAGAGGAGCGCCAGCAGGTGATCGACGAACTGGCCGCCAAGTGGTTCAGCCGCCAGCGCTCGGGCGCCTGTGATGCCCGCGAGCGCCAGGCCTTCGCCGACTGGCTGGCGGAAGACCCGGCTCATGCATCGGCCTTCCGTGAGATCGAGCAGCTGTGGAGCGACCTCGACCAGCTTCGTCGGCCCGCCATCGCGCCGCGTCGCCGCTCCAGTCTGCCCTGGCGTGGGCTCGCCGCTGCCAGCGTGTTCTGCGCGGCGTTGTTGCTGGCCAACGACTTCAGCGGCGGCCGCCTGGCCGATCCGCAGCAGGTGCAATCCACCGCGCCGGGCGAGCAGCGCGAGGTCACGCTGGTCGATGGCACGCGGGTGTTCCTGGCGGCGGATTCCACACTGCAGGTGGATTACTCCGAGGGCTGGCGCGATGTGCAATTGCTGCGCGGCGAAGCCTATTTCGAAGTGACCCACGACGCCGACCGGCCCTTCCGCGTGACCGCCGGCGACAGCCGGGTGCGGGTGCTCGGCACCGGCTTCGATGTGCATCGCGAGGGCGATGGGCTGACCGTCGCCGTGCGTCACGGCAAGGTGGCGTTGCAGGCGCAGCTCGGTGCGCCGGGTGAGCAGACGCTGACGGCGGGGGACCGCGCCCGGTTACTCGGCGGGGCAGGGGAGGCGGAGGTCGACCGCGTGCCGGTCGCCTCCATTGCCGCCTGGCGCGACGGCATGCTCGCCTTCCGCAACCAGCCGCTGGGTGCGCTGGTGGACGAGCTGTCGCAATACCGCGCGGCGCCGATTCGCCTGGGTGATGAGCGACTGGCGCAGAAGCCTATTTCCGGCAACGTGCGTCTGGCCCGCCCGGACGACTTCCTCGCGGCACTGCCGGTGCTGCTGGACGTGCGCGTGCAGCGCAAGGCAGACGGCAGCGCAGTCATCCTGCCGCGCTGACTTCCCCGTTCCTGCGCTTGGCCTGAGGGTAGGGCGCATAACGCGCCAGCGTTATCCGCCGCAAAGGAGCCGGCGGATAACCTGTTCCAGGTTATTCGCCCTACAACTCTGATGGTTCGCCGGACGGCGTCTCTGGTAGGAGCGAGCTTGCTCGCGAACGGATTCCCCGCAGCTCCAGAGCGGGGCGGGTTCGCGAGCAAGCTCGCTCCTACGAAGAGCTTCCGCTCCGAGTTAACTGAACAAAAGGGAGACGGTTCATGCCGGCTGACGCGTTGCGCTCACCTTGCACCGCACGGCCCCCTCTCCCTGAGGGAGAGGGCTGGGGTGAGGGGGAAGCCGCGGCACGTTTTCCGAGTGGAGAACCGCCTGCTTCTTTTTTTGAGAAATATTTTTATTTGCAGGTGTGGGTTTTTCTCGAATGAGGGTCTTCCCCGTCATTCGCTGCGAAACGCGCAGCGCTTTTCGACCCTGGGGAGGGCCTTGCATGCAGTCTCGTTTCAACTTCCCGTTCGCGCGCCCGCTGGGCTGCGTCGTGCTGCTCGGCAGCCTGATGATGGCCGAGTACAGCCGCGCTGCCGACTGGCAGGTCGACCTGCCGGCGCAGGCGCTGAGCGAATCCATCGGCAGCCTGTCGCAGCAGGCCGGCGTGCAGGTGCTTTACGACGCGTCCCAGCTGGACGGCCTCAAGGCCCCGGCGGTGAACGGTCGCTACAGCATGCGCGAAGCGCTGGAGCAGTTGCTCGAGGGCTCGTCCCTGGAGCTGGTCGAGGCGGGTGACGGCTTCGTCGTGCGCCGCTCGGGCAAGGTCGACAAGTTCAGCGACAACGCCATCGAGCTGGACTCGCAGACCATCGTCGGCAGCGGCCTGTCGGTGGATTCCAGCAACGTCGGTCGCTCGACCCTGACCCGCAAGGACATCGAGCGCATCCAGGCCGACAACATTCCCACCCTGCTGCAGACGCTGCCCGGCGTGACCATGGGCGGCTCGCCCAAGCCGGGTGGACAGACCGTCAGCATCTGGGGCCTGGGTGATGCCGAGGACGTGCCCTTCACCCTCGATGGCGCGACCAAGAGCGGCTTCGAGCGCTACCAGCAGGGTACCGTGTTCATCGAACCGGAGCTGATCAAGCGCATCGAGGTGGAGAAGGGCCCGCACTCGGTCTACAACGGCAACGGCGGCTTCGGTGGCACCGTGCACATGGAGACCAAGGACGCGCCGGACATGCTGCGTGACGACCAGAACGTCGGCGCCATGCTCAAGTACGGCTACCACTCCAACGACCAGCAGAAAATCTACAGCGGCGCCGTCTACGGCCGCACCGAGGACCGCAAGGTCGACGCGCTGGCCTACCTCACTGCCCGTGACGGCCGCGACATCAAGCTCGCCGGGCACATCCCCGATCCGAACAACAACTACCCGATCAACCCCAGCCGCCTGCCCAACAGCGCCCAGGACCTGGACGCCGGCCTGTTCAAGCTGAACCTGCACCCCAACCTCGACAACGACATCAGCCTGGCCTACAGCCGCTCCCACAGCACGCGCTGGACGCCGTTTTCCTCGGCGTCCTATCCGACACCTCCGACCCAGTCGAGCATCGACCGCTACGGCTACGAGGATGCGCTCAAGCGTCTACTGGCGCACCGTGACACCACCGACACCACCTGGTCGGGCAAGTACGAATACCACCCGATCGACAACCCGCTGATCGACCTGATGGTGCAGTACTCCGAGTCGCACATCGACCAGACCGACGAGCGCAATCCGGACGCCTTCTTCCAGGTCTCCACCGGTGGCCGCAAGATGGACACCGACTACAAGGACAAGGTGCTGGAACTGCGCAACACCAGCCTGTTCGCCACCGGCCCGGTGCAGCACGCGTTCACCGTGGGCACGCAGTTCCACCGCCACACCCGCACCACCGACATGTACATCCCCGGCTCCACCTACGACACCGCGCGCTACAACTACGGCCACTTCCAGCCGACCTTCATGCCCAGCGGCAAGCAGAACACCAACAGCGCCTACATCCAGGACGCACTGACCCTGGGCAGCGTGACCATCACCCCGTCGCTGCGCTTCGACCACGTGCGCAACCAGGGCAAGGACAACGACGCGCCGCTCTACAACAATGCCGCGCAGGGCCACGACTACAGCTCGCAGACCTACAGCGGCTGGTCGCCACGCCTGTCGCTGTTCTGGACTGCCACCGAGCGCCTGGGCTTCTTCGCCGACTACAGCCGCACCTGGCGCGCGCCGGTGATCGACGAGATGTACGAGGTGCAGAACAGCAGCACGGTCAGCGCCACCAGCCGCGACCTGGACCCCGAGCGCATCCACGCGCTGCGCTTCGGTTCGCTGGTCAACCTGCCGGACCTGTTCATCAACGGCGACAACCTGCAGGTGCGCACCACGCTGTTCCAGAACAAGATCAAGGACGAGATCTTCCGCACCCGCAGCGTCGGCTGCGAACAGCAGGCCATCGACAACGGCACCATCTCCGGCAGCTGCGGCGACTACCTGCCGCTGTCCAACTACCGCAACCTGCCGGGCGTGACCTACAAGGGCTTCGAGGTCGAGAGCTTCTACGACAGCCCCTGGCTGTTCGGCGGGCTGTCGTACTCGTGGGTGACCGGCAAGCACGACGGCGCCTACAGCAATCCCTGGGGGCCGAACGTGTGGGCGCGCGATGTGCCGCCGGCCAAGTGGGTCGCCACCCTGGGCACCAAGATTCCGTCGTGGGACGCGCAGATCGGCTGGCAGGGCGAGTTCGTCCGCAAGACCGACCGCCTGCCCAGCGACAAGTATTCCGGCGGCATGGGCACCAGCGTCGGCGACATCTTCTGGGACCAGACGGTCAACGACAGCTACGACACTCACCGCGTGTTCGCCAGTTGGAAGCCGCGCCGCCTGGGCCTGGAGAACACCGAGCTGAACTTCACCGTGGATAACCTGTTCAACCGCGATTACCACCCGGCGCTGGCCGGCGACAGCGTGTACAGCCAGGGCCGCAACGCCAAGTTCAGCCTGACCCAGTACTTCTGATTCGGCGTCGGCGCGAGCGGCGGATAACGCCTGAGGCGTTATTCGCCCTACGGGACGTTCCGATCGGCATTGGTAGGGCGCATAAAACGGAACGCTTTATCCGCCGGTTGCGCCGAAGGCGGATAACGCTTGGAGCGTTATGCGCCCTACGCAATGGCCTGCTACTGAAACGAAAACGGGCGCCCGAAGGCGCCCGTTCACGTATCAGCGGTTCCGGGTGAATCAGGCGGAGGTCGGACGCACCACGCGATAGACCAGTGCACCGATCACGCCACCCACCAGCGGGCCGACCCAGAACAACCACAGCTGCTTCATGAACAGCGGGTCGGCGAAGATCGCCACGCCCAGGCTGCGCGCCGGGTTCACCGAGGTGTTGTCGATCGGGATGCTGATCAGGTGGATCAGGGTCAGCGTCAGGCCGATGGCGATCGGCGCGAAACCGGCCGGGGCCAGTTTGCTGTCGGTAGCGCCCATGATCACGAAGAGGAAGAACGCAGTCAGCAGCACTTCGATACTCAGTGCGGACATCATGCTGTAGCCGGTGGGCGAGCCTTCACCGAAGCCGTTGGCAGCAAAGCCGGCCAGCGCGTCGAAGCCCGGCTTGCCGGAAGCGATGTAGAACAGCACGGCACCGGCGAGCACGCCGCCGATGACCTGAGCGACGATGTACGGGACGACGTCCGTGGTGCGAACGCGGCCACCGGCCCACAGGCCGAGGGTGACGGCAGGGTTGAGGTGGCAACCGGAGATCGGGCCGATGGCATAGGCCATGGTCACGACCGTCAGGCCGAAGGCCAGGGCGACACCCAGTACGCCAATGGCGTGGGCCGCGAAGATGGCGCTGCCGCAACCACCGAACACCAGCCAGAACGTGCCGATCATTTCGGCGGAAAGTTTGCGAAGCATGCTGCCTCCAGAGGCAAGAGGAACCCCGGATTGGGGCGAGCGCATGCTAGGGAAGTCGAGGGTTGGCGCGGTGTAGGGGAATTCCCAAGCTTCAGGGAGGGCGTTCTGAACGCGAGAGGCGTGGGCCGTGGCAGTTGATAGGGCTGGAGGGCGCATAACCCGTTCCGGGTTATGCGCCCTACGCCGATGTAACCGACAGCGTAGGGCGAACAACGCCTCAGGCGTTATCCGCCGTTCTTCTCAGACCTGCGCGCCCAGCTGTTCCGCCCGGCGCAGCCATCCCTGCCGCTGCTCCTCGCCGGAGCCGCGCACCGGACTGAACTCCTCCAGGTGGTGGAGGGCGATGCCGCAGGGCGCGAGGATGCAGCGGGTCATCTGCCGGTGGGCCGGGGCGCCCTGGCGCAGGCGGTAGTGCCAGTGGGTCTGGTCGTGGCTGACCAGCAGGTCGGCGCTGCGCCCGCCCAGCAGTGGCTCGAACTCGCGGGACTCCAGCGAGCGGTAGCGAAAGGCGAAGCCCGGCTGCAGCACGCGGTCGAAGAAGCCCTGCAGCAGCGCCGGCAGGCCGCCCCACCAGATCGGATAGACGAAGGCGATGTGCTGCGCCCAGTGGACCTGCCGCTGGGCTTCGAGCACGTCCGGCTCCAGCGTCTGGCCGAGTTCGTAGCCGCCGCGCAGCACCGGGTCGAAGTTCATCTCGCCGAGCTTGAGCGTGTGCACCACATGGCCCTTGGCGCGGGCGCCGTGGGCGTAGGCCTCGGCCACTGCATGACAGAAGCCGCCGGGCTTGGGTGAGCCCAGCACCAGCAGCACGCGCTTGCCGTCGCCCTCGATAGGGGTGGCGCCGGAGCGGGTCGGCTCAACCATTCTGCCCGGCCTCCAGCATGGTCTCCGGGCGCACCCACTGGTCGAACTCGGCGTCGGTCAGGTAGCCCAGCTCCAGCGCGGCTTCGCGCAGGGTCTTGCCTTCGGCGTAGGCCTTCTTGGCGATCTCGGCGGCCTTGTCGTAGCCGATGTGCGGGTTCAGCGCGGTCACCAGCATCAGGCCGCGGTCGAGGTGCTCGCGCATCTTCGCCGCATCCGGCTCCATGCCGGCGACGCAGTGGGTGTTGAAGTTGCGGCAGCCGTCGGCCAGCAGGCGCGCGGACTCCAGCAGGTTGTGGATGATCACCGGCTTGTAGACGTTGAGCTGCAGGTGGCCCTGGCTGGCGGCGAAGGTGATCGCGGCGTCGTTGCCGAAGACCTGGCAGGCGAGCATCGACAGGGCCTCGCACTGGGTCGGGTTGACCTTGCCAGGCATGATCGAGGAACCCGGCTCGTTGGCTGGTAGCTTCACCTCGGCAAACCCCGCGCGGGGGCCTGAACCGAGCAGGCGCAGGTCGTTGGCGATCTTCATCAGCGCCACGGCAAGCGTCTTCATGGCGCCGGCCAGGGTCACCAGGGGTTCGTGGCCGGCGAGGGCGGCGAACTTGTTCGGCGCGGAGACGAAGGGCAGGCCGGAAAGGTCAGCCAGCTCGGCCGCGATAGCATCGGCGAATTCCTTCGGCGCATTCAGCCCGGTACCGACGGCGGTGCCGCCCTGGGCCAGCTCATAGACCGCCGGCAGCGCCGCGCGCAGGGCGCGCTCGGCGTAGTCCAGTTGGGCGACGAAGGCGGAAAGCTCCTGGCCGAAGGTGACCGGCGTGGCATCCATCAGGTGGGTACGCCCGGTCTTCACCAGGTTGGCGTGGCGTGCGGCCTGCTGGGCGAGGCCGCCGCTGAGTTCGGCGATGGCTGGCAGGAGGTCGTTCTGCACCGCCTGCGCGGCGGCGATGTGCATGGCGGTGGGGAAGCTGTCGTTGGAGCTCTGCGCGCGATTGACGTGGTCGTTGGGGTGTACCGGTTTCTTGCCGCCGCGGCCGTTGCCGGCGATCTCGTTGGCACGGCCGGCGATGACTTCGTTGACGTTCATGTTGCTCTGGGTGCCGCTGCCGGTCTGCCAGACGACGAGGGGGAACTGGTCGTCGTGCTCGCCCGCCAGCACTTCGTCGGCGGCTTCCTCGATCAGGCTGGTGATGTTCTCCGGCAATTCGCCCAGTTGCGCGTTGACCCGCGCGGCGGCCTTCTTGATCAGCGCCAGGGCGTGCACCACGGCCAGCGGCATGCGCTGCCCGCCGATGGCGAAGTTCTGCAGCGAGCGCTGGGTCTGCGCGCCCCAGTAGGCGTCGTCGGGGACCTCGATGGGACCGAGGCTGTCGGTTTCGGTGCGGCTCATGGTGCTTCTCCGGAAAAGGGTCTCGGCCAGTTTAGGCCGCTACGGGGCTTCCGGGTTCCACTCCGGCTCAATGGCCGTGATAGAGCGGTTTGGCTGGCCAGTCGTTTCTCTCGCCGGCATTCCCCGGCGAGCACTCACCAGCGTGCGTGAGTCGCGCCAATCCAGCCCAGCGCGCCATTGACCGGCACCAGGTCGCCCTCGGTGCTGCGCAGGGAACCGTCGAAGCGGCCGAACCACTGGCAGGTCTCGGCGAACAGCGGGCCCAGGCGCGGGCAGGCGCGGTGCAGCTTGCGCGGGGTGAAGGTGAGGTCGACGCGCTCATCGCTGCCGCGTAGCTGCCAGGGCGACAGCGGGTCGTGCGGCACCTGGCGGATATCCACAGGGCCGTCCAGCGCCTGCAGCTCGCCGCCGAACCACAGGGCGTTCTCGCTCAGGTGGCTGTTCTCCGTCCAGCCGGCGCCGAAGTTGCCGGCGATGCCGCCGGGCGCGGCGAAGGCGGCTCGGGTCCATTGGGTGTTGAACGGCCAGACGCCCCGGCCGAAATCCAGCGCGGCGAAGCTCTGGCCGTCGGTGCAGCGGTAGGTCTTGTGGCCGAGGGTGAGGCTGCCGCTGATTGGCAGGCCCATCTGCCGGCTGCAGGCATGGAAGCACTTGCCGCCCATGGGCACCACCAGGTTGACCGACTCCAGGTGCGCCGGGCGCTGCACTTCCAGGGAGAGGTTCAGCGGCTGGCCGCCCAGGTTCGGTGCGCAGGCGGTGATGCGCAGCTGGCCGGGCTGTTCGTCGAAGCCCAGGCACAGCTGGCCGTGCTCGAAGCGATGGCTCTGGTTGGGCGTGTCCGGCAGGTGGCAGCCCAGGCCGAAGGGGCTGAACTGGGTGCGGTGCACCGACTGTCCGGTTTCCAGGTCGAGGAAGTACACGGCGCCGTAGCCCAGGTAGTCGAGGTCGGCGATGGTGATCGAGAGCATCCAGCCCGGCGCGTTGATGCACCAGTGGTTCCAGCGCTTGCGCCGGCCGACGTTGCCGGAAAGCTGGCAGAGCGTCTGCGGCCGCGATGACCAGCCCACGGCCGCGCTGTTCAGACGACCGCGCGCATCGCACAAAGGCGGCGCGGCGACGAGCGTCGGCGGGTGGGTTAGGGTGTTCATCGGTCACATCCGTGTGGCAACGCGCCGCAGCATGACGTTTCATGAACTGTCCTACAAGAGAAGCCGGTCACTTCCAGGCCATTTGGCAGTCTCTTGAGCGCATTCCGAACTTAGGCGCAGAATGGCGGGTCCCACCCGGACACCCTTCAGACTCACAGGACTGCCCCATGACCGTTCTTCGTTCCCTCTGCACCGCAGCACTACTGGTTGGCTTCAGTTCCGTGGCACTGGCTGACGCCAACGCCGAGGCGGAGAAATTCCTCAAGCAGGTCCATGCCGACAAGCTGACCGTGCCGGTCTACGCGCAAGTCCAGCAGATGCTCGCCCAGCGCTTCGCCCAGGCCAAGGCGCCGGACAGCAAGAAGGCCGTGCTCGACCGCTACCAGGCCAAGGCCAACGCCGAACTGGACCGCGCGGTGGGTTGGGACAAGCTCAAGCCTGATCTGGTCAAGCTCTACACCAGCAACTTCAGCGAATCCGAGCTCAAGCAGCTGAACGATTTCTACGCCTCGCCGCTGGGCCGCAAGGTGCTGGAGAAGATGCCGCGCCTGACCGCCGAATCCGCCCAGCTGACCCAGGCCAAACTGCAGACCGCGGTAGAGCCGGTGAACAAGCTGATGGCCGACATGGACAAGGAACTGGGCGTGAAGGCCCCGGCCGCTCCGGCCAAGAAGCCCTGATCGTTCTGATTTCCACCCGCCTGAACCGTACTGACTGCCAGCGAGACCCGACATGAGCATGCGTGACCGTATCCAGACCGCCCTGAGCGCCCTCGAACCCCAGCACCTCGAGGTGCTCGACGAGAGCCACATGCACAGCCGCGGACAGGAAACGCACTACAAGGCCGTGATCGTCAGCCCGGCGTTCGCCGGGCTGAACGCGGTGAAGCGGCATCAGAAGGTCTACGCCACGCTCGGCGAGCTGATGAGCCAGTTCCACGCCCTGGCCATGCACACCTACACCCCCGAGGAGTGGGCGCAGCAGGGCGCGGCACCGGATTCGCCGACCTGCCGTGGCGGCAGCAAGCATGATCTGCATTGAGAGTCTGATGCACTGATCGGCGGCTGACCAACCGCGTGCGGGGTTCGCCCCGCTCCGGTAGAATGCGACTCCCAGCGCCGGCTTCTGCCGGCGCTGTCATTTTCAGCTGTCGATCAGCTTTAGTTTCCAAAGAAGCCCGGTCCGCCCTTTACGCGGGCGACCACTGGAGTGATGCATGACCACCGAGAGAATCGTCGTCGCGGCGTTGTACAAGTTCGTCTCCCTGCCCGACTACGTTGCCCTGCGCGAACCCCTGCTGCAGACCCTGCTGGACAACGGCGTGAAGGGCACCCTGCTGCTCGCCGAGGAAGGCATCAACGGCACCGTCTCCGGCACCCGCGCCGGTATCGACGGCCTGCTCGCCTGGCTGCGCACCGATGCGCGCCTGGCCGATGTCGACCACAAGGAGTCCTACTGCATTGATCAGCCCTTCTACCGCACCAAGGTCAAGCTGAAGAAGGAAATCGTCACCCTCGGCGTACCGGGCGTGGACCCGAACGCCAAGGTCGGCACCTACGTCGAGCCCCAGGACTGGAACGCGCTGATTTCCGACCCGGAAGTCCTGCTGATCGACACCCGCAACGACTACGAAGTAGCCATCGGCACCTTCGAGGGCGCCATCGACCCGAAGACCAAGTCGTTCCGCGAGTTCCCCGACTACATCCGCGAGCACTACGACCCGGCGAAGCACAAGAAGGTCGCGATGTTCTGCACCGGCGGCATCCGCTGCGAGAAGGCCTCGAGCTACATGCTCAACGAAGGCTTCGAAGAGGTGTTCCACCTCAAGGGCGGCATCCTCAAGTACCTCGAGGAAGTGCCCGAGGCGCAGACCCTCTGGCGCGGCGACTGCTTCGTGTTCGACAACCGCGTGACCGTGCGCCATGACCTGACCGAAGGCGACTACGATCAGTGCCATGCCTGCCGCAACCCGATCTCGGTCGAGGACCGCGCTTCGCAACACTACGCTCCCGGCATCAGCTGCCCGCACTGCTGGGACACGCTGTCGGAGAAGACCCGCGCCAGCGCCCGCGAGCGGCAGAAGCAGATCGAACTGGCGCGCCAGCGCAACCAGCCGCACCCCATTGGCCGTGATCCCCGCGCGGAGAACTGATCCATGACCAGCCGCCTGCTCTACGTGATGGACCCGATGTGCTCCTGGTGCTGGGGTTTCGCCCCGGTCGCCAGGCAGCTGGTGGAGCAGGCGCGCGCCGCAGGTGTGCCGCTGGCGCTGGTGATGGGCGGGCTGCGCACGGGGCAGGGCGCCGCGCTGGAGCCGACCACCAAGCGCTACATCCTCGAACACTGGCACGCGGTGCATGAAGCCACCGGCCAGCCGTTCCGCTTCGAAAATGCGTTGCCCGACGGTTTCGTCTACGACACCGAACCGGCCTGCCGGGCGGTGGTCACCGCGCGCCGCCTGGACGAGGACTGCGCCTGGGCGCTGGTCGGTGAAATCCAGCGCGCCTTCTACGCCGAAGGCCGCGACGTCACCCAGGCCAGTGTGCTCGCCGAACTGGCCGAACGCGTCGGCCTGCCGCGCATCGAATTCGCCGAAGCCTTCGACAGCCAGGACAACCACCTGGCGACCCTGGCCGACTTTTCCTGGGCCCGCGACCTGGGCATCGCCGGCTTCCCCACGCTGCTGGCCGAGCGCGACGGCCAGCTGGCCCTGCTGACCAACGGCTACCAGCCGCTGGGCGAACTCGCCCCGCTGCTGGAGCGCTGGCTGGAGCGCGGGCGGCATGCCTGAGCTGTCCGCTGACCGCCTGAGCTGGGCGGAGATTCGCCGGCTCGCTTTCCGTCATCGCAAGGCCCTGCTCCTCGCCAACCTGGTCGCCGTACTGGCCACCGCCTGCAGCGTGCCGATCCCGCTGTTGCTGCCGCTGCTGGTGGACGAAGTGCTGCTGGGCAAGGGCGACGCCGCCCTGCAGGTGATGAACCACTGGCTGCCCGAGGGCTGGCACAAGCCGGTCGGCTACATCGGCCTGATGCTGCTGGTAACCCTGGTGCTGCGCAGCTGCGCGCTGGTGTTCAACGTGCTGCAGGCCAAGTTGTTCGCGCGGTTGTCCAAGGACGTGGTGTACCGCATCCGCCTGCGCCTGATCGAACGCCTGAAGCGCATCGCCCTGGGCGAATACGAGACCCTCGGCGGCGGCTCGGTCAGCGCGCACCTGGTGACCGATCTCGACACCCTCGACAAGTTCGTCGGCGACACCCTGAGCCGCTTCCTGGTGGCGCTGCTGACGCTCTGCGGCACCGCCGGCATCCTGATCTGGATGCACTGGAAGCTGGCGCTGCTGATCCTGCTGTTCAACCCGCTGGTGATCTTCGCCACGGTGCAGCTGGGCAAGCGCGTGAAGCACCTGAAGAAGCTGGAGAACGACAGTACCTCGCGCTTCACCCAGGCGCTGACTGAAACCCTCGAAGCCATTCAGGAAGTGCGCGCCGGCAACCGCCAGGGCTTTTTCCTCGGCCGCCTCGGTGTGCGTGCCCGCGAAGTGCGCGACTACGCCGTCGCCTCGCAGTGGAAGAGCGATGCTGCCGGGCGCGCCAGCGGTCTGCTGTTCCAGTTCGGCATCGACCTGTTCCGCGCCGCGGCCATGCTCACCGTGCTGTTCTCCGACCTGTCCATCGGCCAGATGCTCGCGGTGTTCAGTTACCTGTGGTTCATGATCGGCCCGGTGGAGCAACTGCTCAGCCTGCAGTACGCCTACTACGCCGCCGGGGGCGCGCTGACCCGCATCAACGAGCTGCTCGCGCGCGCCGACGAGCCGCATTACCAGCACCGCCGCGATCCGTTCGCCGGGCACACCAGCGTCGGCATCCAGGTGCGCGACCTGAGCTTCGCCTACCGCGACGAACTCGTGCTGGATGGCCTCGACCTGGACATCGCTCCTGGCGAGAAGGTCGCCATCGTCGGCGCCAGTGGCGGCGGCAAGAGCACCCTGGTGCAACTGCTGCTGGGCCTCTACCAGCCACAGTCCGGCAGCATCCGCTACGGCGGCGCGGCGCTGGAGGAGATCGGCCTGGATTGCGTGCGCGAGCATGTGGCCGTGGTGCTGCAGCACCCGGCGCTGTTCAACGACACGGTGCGCGCCAACCTGACCATGGGCCGCGAGCGCGGTGACGAAGCCTGCTGGCGCGCACTGGAAGTGGCGCAACTGGCGGACACCATCCGCGCCCTACCGCAGGGGCTGGACAGCGTGGTCGGGCGTTCCGGCGTGCGCCTCTCCGGTGGCCAGCGGCAGCGCCTGGCGATTGCCCGGATGGTGCTCGCCGAACCGAAGGTGGTGATCCTCGACGAGGCCACTTCCGCCCTCGATGCCGCCACCGAATACGCCCTGCACCAGGCGCTGGTGCGTTTCCTCGAAGGGCGCACCACGCTGATCATCGCCCACCGCCTGTCCGCAGTGAAACAGGCCGACCGCGTGCTGGTGTTCGACGGCGGGCGCATCGCCGAGGACGGCGACCACCAGCAACTCATCGCCGAGGGCGGCCTCTACGCGCGCCTGTACGGCCACCTGCAGCAGGGCTGATCAGCCGTAGCGGGTGACTTCGAGGAAGGCCACGCAATTGCCCAGGTCGTGGAAAACCCGCGCGCTGCCGATGTCGTTGTAGGGAATGCCCAGCAGCAGGTCGAGCAGGCAGGCATCGCTGCGGTAGTGCGGGCGCCAGTCCAGCAGGCCTTCGAGGTAGGCGATGTCCGGCACGCCGGGGAGGAAGTTGCCCATCAGCAGGCGCCCGCCGGGCAGCAGGCGGGCGAACAGGTTGCGGGTCAGGTCGCGGGCGTCGTGGTCGTCCAGCACCTCGTAAAGGCCCGGCGAGTAGATCAGGTCGAAATGGCGAAGGTCCTGACGTCCGTAGAACAGGTCGTCCAGGTTGCATTGCTGCGTCTGGACGCCGAGCGCGGCATAGCTGGCCTCCACCGTCTGCAGGGACAGCGCCTGCGCATCCAGCGCGGTGAACTGGCGGAACTGGCCATGGCGCAGCGAGCGCGCCAGCTCGACCTCGCGCAGGTGCCCACAGCCCACGCAGAGGATGCGCGCCTGGCCGCTGAGCTGGTCGCAGCAGCGGTCGATCTCCCGAGCCAGCAGCTGGCGGCGCGAGCGCAAGGCGCGGGAGGCGGGGGCGGAGCTGGCGTAGCGGAACAGCTCCTCGGTCGGCCCGTCGGGCAGCAGCGAGCGCAGCGTGCTGTCGATGCCGTAGAGGTAGTCCATCAGCACGGCGTTGCCGGCGCCTTCACCCATCGGCCGTTCGCGGCGCCGGGGGAAGGGCACCACGCGCGGGGCTTCGGCCGGCGGCGCGCTGCCGGTGGCGAGCGCCAGCAGGTCGGTCTCGTCGTCCCGGAGGTGACGCAGCTGCTGTTCGAGTTGCTCGATGGCTTCGCTTAGCGAGTTCGGATTCTGCTGGGTGCCGTTGTCCATGCCGTCCACCTGGGATACCGCTCAGTGATGAGAAAGCGCCACCGGCCGTGCCGGTGATCCGTCCAACACCTTAGGGGGCACTTGGCCCCGGGCCATCATCTGAATGAATGACGGCGCGAAAATTCAGCGCTGCCCGAGCCGCACCAGCAGGCTGACCAGTTCGGCCTGGCGGCTGGTGTGGGTCTTGCGGAACAACGCGCGCAGTTGGCTGCGCACCGTATTGATCGAAGTGCCGAGCTGGTCGGCGCACTGTTCGGGCGTCAGCCCGCGGACCAGCAGGTCGCCCAGGCGCTGCTCGGCCGGGGTGAGGCCGAACAGTTCGCCCAGCAGGCGGCTCTGGCGGTGTGCGTCGAGCAGCGCCAACAGCACCAGCGGGCGCTGGAAGGGCTGGTTGAAGCTGGCCTCGGCGGGCACCGGGGTGACCAGCAGTTCCTGCCCGCTGCCATCGCCCAGCGGCAGCCAGCCGGCGTTGCCCTTGCCGGCGCGGGGCGCGGCCTGGCGTACCAGGGCCTGGAGTTTCGCGTCGTGCTGGCGGCAGTGCAGGCGGCCGAAAACCTCATGGAACAGCCCGCCGCGCAGACCGAGTCGCTGCTGAGCGGCCTGGTTGGCGTACAGCACGCGGGCGTTGCCTTCGAGCAGCCACAGCGGTGTGGGGTGCTGGTCCAGCAGCAGGTCGCGGTGGGCCAGTTGCTGGCGCATTTCGTCGATACGCCCGAACATCCGCGCGGCGCGGGTCAGGTGCTCGCTCAGGCGGGTCAGCAGGGTCTGTTCCTGCGGGGTGGGGTAGCGCGCGCCGAGGCTGGTCAGCACCGACAGGTAGACGCCGGAGTTGGCCTGCTCGTTGAGTTTCAGGCACGACACGTTGTGCATGCCGTTGGGGCGCTGGAATTCCTGGTAGTACGGGTCACGGGCCATGCGCTGCGGGCCGAACTCCTCGCGGTCGTGGTACCAGTGGCCGACCGGGCGGTGGAGCATGAAGCCCTTGGACGGATCGATGGTGCAGAACTCGCGGTTGTAGGTCTCGATGGCGCCGGGGTCGCAGAGGTTGATCTCGCTGGCCAGTGCGCCGCTCTCGGTCTGGTCCCAGAACAGCAGGGCTCCCTGCTGGCGGCCGCTGGCCGAGATCAGCTCGGTGAGCAGCGGCAGCCAGTTGGCCTCCTCGAGCACGCACTCGTAGGTCAGCCCCACGAGCCGGTCGTACCGCCTGTCCATATCCCGCTGTGGCATGGCCGCTCCATCGGTTGATTGCGGATTGCACTTCCGACCTGTGCTCTTCACCTTGCGCTCTCTGCACCTTGCAGAATGCACTCTGCAGATTGCACGATCGACTGAGGTATGGCACATGGCCTTGCCTGTCGCAAGGCCACTAATCGGCCTGCTTTGGATGAGCCACGGGATGGCGACGGAAGACATTTCGCACAGCGAAACGGAACATTTCCGCCGGACGGCTGGAATCCGAACGACCAAGCTCATGCCGACAGTTGGAGGATTTCCCGCGATCGGCTAGAAGTTAAAGAAGGGGCGGCCTGACAGAAAAGTCCCGGGGTAAGCCTTCACTGCACCCCCTGTGGCCCGCCAGGTATTGAAAGAAGGAAGTCGAAACTGGTTATGGATGCAATGGGACTGTTGCCGACCCGGCGTACGACGCGTCTGCTCAAGCTGGTCTGGCCGTTCATGGTCGTGGTCCTGCTACAGACGCTGATCGGCAGCGGCAGCTTCTTTATCCTCTCAGGGGTGCGCGCCTATGTCGGCGGCGAGAGCCTCTGGTCCAAGGGCCAGAAGGACGCCATCCATTACCTGCAACTCTATGGTCAGAGCCGTGATTCGGCGGATTACGAGCGCTACCGCACCGCCATTGCGATTCCCCAGGGCGACCGGACCTTCCGCGCCGCCCTCGATCTCAGCCAACCCGACCTGGAACTGGCCCGCGCCGGCGCCCTGCAGGGTGGCATCCATCCCGACGATGTCGGTGCGCTGATCTGGCTGTACCGCTATTTCCACGAGTACAGCTACTTCGACCAGGCCGTGAAGATGTGGATCATCGGCGACGCCTACCTCGACCAGCTGGAGCAGCTGTCCGACGAGATGAGCGCGAAGATCCGTGCCAATGACGTCCGTCCCGGCGACCTGAGCTACTGGAACAGCCGCATCCAGGCCATCAACGACGGCGTCACGCCGGCCGCCATGGCTTTCTCCGCCGCACTGGGGCAGGGCTCGCGGATGATCATGTGGGTGCTGCTGGTGGTCAACGGGCTGACCGGCCTGGCGCTGATCCTCCTGGCGGTCTGGCGTACCCGCAAGCTGCTGCACCAGCAGCGCGCCTTCGAAAGCGCCCTGGACACCGAGCGGGAACGTGCGCAGACCACCCTGGCGGCCATCGGCGACGGCGTGGTGACTCTCGACCAGCATGAGTGCATTGCCTATTTCAACCCGGCGGCGGAACGCCTGATCGGCTGGGACAACTCC
The DNA here is from genome assembly GCF_040017195.2 of Pseudomonas sp. LABIM340. Lineage (NCBI taxonomy): Bacteria > Pseudomonadati > Pseudomonadota > Gammaproteobacteria > Pseudomonadales > Pseudomonadaceae > Pseudomonas > Pseudomonas sp. LABIM340. The sequence goes on from NZ_CM200227.1 coordinate 1,943,423, forward strand.
ATGGCCGTCGGCCTGCCGCTGCGTTCGCTGTTGCGGATACTCGACGAGAATTCACAGGTCGAGGGCCTGCCGCTGGTGGGGCAGATCCTGCGCGGCGAGGTGGATGGCGGCAGCGAGACCAGCAAGCTGATCCAGCGCCTGGACGGCACCCACGTGGCCGTGACCCTGGTGGCCACGCCCATCCATGCCGATGGCCGGGTGGTCGGCGTGGTGCTGGTGCTGCACGACATGACCCGCGAGCGCCAGTACATGGCCAGCCTGTCCTGGCAGGCAACCCATGACGCGCTGACCGGCCTGACCAACCGCCGCGAGTTCGAATTCCGCCTCAAGCAGGCCCTGGAGAGCTCGGCGGACTCCCACGACCAGCACTCGCTGATGTACCTGGACCTGGACCAGTTCAAACTGGTCAACGACACCTGCGGCCATGCCGCCGGCGACGAACTGCTGCGCCAGGTCTGCTCCGTGCTGCAGCAGTGCCTGCGCGACGGCGATACCCTGGCGCGCCTGGGCGGCGACGAGTTCGGTATCCTCCTGGAACACTGCCCGGCGGACCTGGCGGTGCAGATCGCCGAGCGCATCCGCCTGACCGTGCAGGCGCTGCACTTCATGTGGGAGGGCCGTGGCTTCAACATCACCGTGAGCATCGGCGTGGTGCACATTTCTGCCATGCTGGTGTCGGTGGAGGAGGCGCTGCGCTGCGCCGACATGGCCTGCTACATGGCCAAGGAAAAGGGCCGCAACCGCGCCCAGGTGTTCCGTCCCGACGATACCGAGCTATCCAACCGCGTCGGCGAGATGGCCTGGGTACAGCGCATCCGCCTGGGGTTGGAGGAGGAGCGCTTCTGCCTCTATGCGCAGTCGATCTTCCCGGTCGACGACCGCACGACGGAAGGCGCCCACGTCGAGTTGCTGCTGCGCCTGAATGACGAGTGCGGCCGGCTGGTGGCGCCGATCAACTTCATCCCCGCCGCCGAGCGCTACGGGCTGATGCCGGACATCGACCGCTGGGTGGTCGAGAACGCCTTCCGGACCCTGGCCGAGCGCATCGCCGAGGGCGGTTACGAACCGATCCATACCTGCGCCATCAACCTCTCCGGCGCTACCATCGGTGACGACACCTTCCTCGATTTCCTCCGCGAAGTGCAGCCGCGCTACGGCATCGAGCCCGCCAGTGTGTGCTTCGAGATCACCGAGACCAGCGCCATCGCCAACCTGGTCAACGCCACGCGCTTCATCCAGGAGCTCAAGGCCCTGGGCTACCGCTTCTCGCTGGACGATTTCTGCGCCGGGATGTCTTCCTTCGTCTACCTCAAGCACCTGCCGGTGGACTACCTGAAGATCGACGGCAGCTTCATCAAGGACATGCTCGAAGACCCCATCGACCGCGCCATGGTCCAGGTGATCAACCAGATCGGCCACGTGATGGGTAAGCGCACGGTGGCGGAGTTCGTCGAGACCCAGGAAATCCTCGAAGTGCTGCGGGAAATCGGCATCGACTACGCCCAGGGATACGGGTTGGCGCGGCCGCAACCCTTCAACCGGAGCTTCCTGCGTGAGACGCACGTCGCAGCTGTAGCATCCGACACAACCTCCGGACGGTGACGCGCCGCCAGGAGAGGACTAACCTGAGGCCTGATTTACCGGTGCTTGCATGGATCGACCAGCAACGGAGCCTTGGATGAACGACACCTTTGTTCGCAGTGGGCCGCTCAAGGAGCTTTCCAGCTATCCGCACTGGGCCCAGCGCCTGGTGCAGGAGTGTGAAACCAGCCGTCTGTCGGTGGTCGAGCATCCCCTCTATGCGCGCATGCGTGACGGCCAACTGAGCCGGCAGACCATGCGCGCCTTCCTCATCGGCGGCTGGCAGGTGGTGGAGCAGTTCCCCCTGTACATGTCCCACAACCTGCTCAAGACCCGATTCGGCCGCAGCCCCGGCGAAGACATGGCGCGGCGCTGGCTGATGCGCAATATCCGCGTCGAGCTCAATCACGCCGATTATTGGGTGCACTGGGCTGAGGCCTACGGCGTAACCCTGGCCGAGCTCAAGGCCCAGCTGGTACCCGCCGAACTCCACGCCCTCGGCCACTGGTGCTGGCACAGCTGCGCCACCGAGGAGCTGGCTCTGGCCATGGCGGCCACCAACTACGCCATCGAAGGCGCGACCGGCGACTGGTCGGCGCTGGTCTGCTCCACCGACACCTACGAACGCACCCTGCCTGCCGGCGCCCGCAAGGACGCCATGCGCTGGCTGAAGATGCACGCCCGCTACGACGACGATCATCCCTGGGAAGCCCTGGAGATCATCTGCACCCTCTGCGGCCCGCAGCTCGCCATGCCGCGCTGCCTGGCGCTGCGCGAGGCGATCTGCAAGAGCTACGGCTACATGCGCCTGTTCCTCGACCAGTGCCTGGCGCTGGAGCAGGTGCAGGGCGATGTGCGGCGGGGGCCGATGCAGATAGCCGGCTGAGAGGCGAACCTCCCAGCCGCGCCCCGCCTCAGGGCACGAGAATGATCTTCTCGCTGCTGCCTTCGTTGATCTCGTGATAGCGCTGCACGCCCTCGCTCAGCGGCACTTCGCGCAAGCCTGTGGGCAGAGGCAGCCTGCCGTCATCGAACCACTGGCCGAACTGGCGCAGCATCGCGGCGCAGGCCACCGTGTCGTACAGCAGCGAATTCACTCCCACCACCGAACCGCCTCGGCGATACAACGCCAGGGCCGGCAACTGCACGTGGCCGTCCACCGGTGCGGCGATGATGGCGATGCGGCCGAAGGTTGCCAGTGCGGAGACCGCCGCCGGCAGCCAGAAACCAGTGGTATCGAAGATCACCTCGGCGCCGCCGGGGAAGTGTTCTTCCACCTGCGCCGCCAGGGTATCCGCCGAGCCCAGCAGGATGCTCGGCACGCCCTGGGCTTGCAGCTCCACCTGCGATTCAGCGCGACGCACCGCGCCCAGCACCTGGGCGCCACGGGCCTTGGCCAGGGAAATGGCCGCCGCGCCGACGGCGCCGGAGCCGATCACCAGCAGGCGGGTGCCGGCGCCGACCTGGCTGCGCTCCAGCGCGTCCCAGGCGGTGGTGAAGGGCACGCCGCAGCTGGCGGCCTGGGCGAAACTCATGCGCTCAGGCATCAGCGCCACGCCGCCGACCGGCACGCTCATCAGCTGGGCGTGGCTGCCGTCGCGGCTGAAGCCCAGGCCGCGGCCGGTGCCCCAGACGGATTTGCCCAGCAGCTCGGCCGGGCCCTTCACCACGGTGCCAGCGAAGTCACGACCGGGTACGCGGGGCAGGGTGGTATAGGGGAAGCGGCCGAGCACGTTCTTCACGTCGCTGGGGTTCAGGCCGGCGGCGTGGATTTCCACCAGCACTTCGTCGGCGGTGGGCACCGGGTCGGCGATGTCGGTGAAGCTCAGGGCGGCGAGGTCGCCGGTGCGGTCGAATTGCAGGGCTTTCATGGCTCGGGGTCCTTTGCAATCAAGGGGAAGGCAATCAAGGGAGAGGGCAATCAGGGGAGATGGGTTCAGTGGAACCAGCGGCTCAGCAGCGGCAGGGCGTTCTCGCCGATCTGCATGCCGAGCAGGCCGACCAGCGCTACCAGCGGCGGAGCCGGCGAGCGGAAGTCGAGGAAGTGGTAGGCAAGGCCGACGTTGATGCCGATGGCCAGGGATATCAGGTAGTTCATGCTGTCCTTTCGCGGAGGGTTCCGGCGGCTGGCGGGAATGGAGCCAGTCTAGGAGCCGCGCCGTGGCGCCGCCGGTCATTGGCTTCGGAATATCGGACAGATGTGGGTGGGGAGTATTGGATGGCCGTGTCGGCAGCGCCCACTGTAGGAGCGGGCCATGCCCGCGATCCGCCGGCAGGGCCGGCGATTGTCTCGACTCCAGTGGTGTAGGTTTTTTCTGCCTCGGATTGGGTGTTTCCGCGTCGCTTCGGCGTACGCGCGGATTCTGTGTTTCGCCTCCTCGGGCGAGTCCCTTTTGGCAAGCGCCCCAAAAGGAACCAAAAGGTCTTGCCCCGGACATCCGGTTTTTCGCTTAGGCGAAAAATTCCCTCGTTGAATTGAAGTTTCAGGGGCCCGCCGCGAAGGGCTATCCCTGGCCCATCGCGGCTCTCGCGACATCCATGTCGCTCAACCCCTGAAACTCCAATTCAACGAGGCCTCCTGAACGGGGCCGTTCGGAGTGCGCGGGTATCTCTCTGGAAGACTTTCGAGCCAGAGCCAGAGCCAGATCAGGGCATTTTGCTTTTCGTAGGAGCGAGCTTGCTCGCGAACCGCCCAACGCCGAACCTCACCTGGCGCAATACTCCGACGGCACCACGCCCAACTCACGCCGGAACATCTCGCTGAAGCTCCCCGGCTGATACCCCAGCCCATGGGCAATCTGGCTCACCGCGATGCCCTCGTTGAGCTGTGCCACCGCCGTGGCCAGCTGCACCTGCCGGCGCCACTGGGCGAAGCCCATGCCCAGGCTGCGCTGGAACAGGCGGGCGAGGGTGCGCACGCTGGCGCCGGCGTCGGCGGCGTGCTGTTCGAAGGAAATCTCCTGGGTCGGCTCGGCCATCACCGCCAGGCACAGGTTCAGCAGGCGGCGGTCGGAGTCGTCCGGCAGCGGCACGCGCAACAGCAGGCTGCGCGCACGCTGCAACTCCAGCACCGCCAGTTGCGACAGTGCCTGGTAGTAGTCGGTGTCCGGTTCGCGCTCGTGCTCCACCAGCCTGACGATCAGCTCGCGCAGCAGCCCGCCCACTTCGAAAGCCTGCACCTGCTCGCCGAGGGAATCCGCCGTCCCTGGCCGCAGGTAGATGTTGCGCATCTGCAGCTCGCTGACCACGCGGATGCCGTGGGGCACCTGCGGCGGCAGCCAGACGGCGCGGTTGGGCGGCACCAGCAGCGCTTCGGACGGCGTCTCCAGCCACATCACCCCGGACATGGCGTAGAGCACCTGTCCCCAGTCGTGGGAGTGCGGCTCGATGTGCAGGCCGCGCGGGTAGCTGCGGGCCAGGGCACGCAGAGTCGCCGGCGTGGCTTCGAAATCAGGGGGAGCGGCGCGGGCCATAGTGCGGGCCAAAGTCCGGTTCGGGCAGGGGAGATGGGCCGCATGGTAGCCGCCGCACGGCGCCCTGACGAGAGCGCGGCACTCGCACTGGCAGGCTGGCGCACCACCTTGTCACAAATTCTTTACGGTGCGGCGGCATGCCGCACGGGGCTTTGGGCGGTGTAAGGATTTCTTGCCGGGGCAACCGCGCCAGCAGGCCGCAAACCGGCGGCGCCCGGCTTGTTCCAGAGCCTCGCGACAGTTGAGATGGAGGCATTCCAGACGCCTGGACGGCCCCGCGCCGAGCCAGCCGATAACGACAACGAGGAGGCCGGATGAACGCCGTGACCAAGATCGAACAACACAACCCCATCGGCACCGACGGCTTCGAGTTCGTCGAATTCACCGCCCCCGACGCCCAGGGCATCCAGCAACTGCGCCAGCTGTTCACCGGCATGGGCTTCACCGAGACTGCCAAGCACCGTTCCAAGGAAGTCTTCCTGTTCCAGCAGAACGACATCAACATTGTGCTCAATGGCAGCCCCACCGGCCACGTCCACGAGTTCGCCAAGAAGCACGGTCCGAGCGCCTGCGCCATGGCCTTCCGGGTGAAGAACGCAGCGCAGGCCGCCGCCTACGTCGAGTCCCAGGGCGCCAAGCTGGTGGGCAGCCACGCCAACTTCGGCGAGCTGAACATCCCCTGCGTCGAAGGCATCGGCGGCTCGCTGCTGTACCTCGTCGACCGTTATGGCGACAAGAGCATCTATGACGTCGACTTCGAGTTCATCGAGGGCCGCACCGCCAACGACAACGCCGTCGGCCTGCTGTGCATCGACCACCTGACCCACAACGTCAAGCGTGGCCAGATGGACGTCTGGTCGGGCTTCTACGAGCGCATCGCCAACTTCCGCGAGATCCGCTACTTCGATATCGAAGGCAAGCTCACCGGCCTGCTGTCCCGCGCCATGACCGCGCCTTGCGGCAAAATCCGCATCCCGATCAACGAGTCGGCGGACGACAAGTCGCAGATCGAGGAATTCATCCGCGAGTACCACGGCGAAGGCATCCAGCACATCGCCCTGACCACCGAGGACATCTACGCCACCGTGCGCCAGCTGCGCGCCAACGGCGTGGATTTCATGAGTACCCCGGATACCTACTACGCCAAGGTCGACACCCGCGTCGCCGGCCACGGCGAGCCGCTTGAGCAACTGCGCGAGCTGAACATCCTCATCGACGGCGCGCCGGGCGATGACGGCATCCTGCTGCAGATCTTCACCAACACGGTGATCGGCCCGATCTTCTTCGAGATCATCCAGCGCAAGGGCAACCAGGGCTTCGGCGAGGGCAACTTCAAGGCCCTGTTCGAATCCATCGAGGAAGACCAGATTCGCCGTGGCGTGATCTCCGACCAGTAACTCGCTTGCCGGGCGGCCGCGCGCATAGCGAGGTCGCCCGCGGAGAACCGCCATGCTCACCCTGTATTCCTACTGGCGCTCCAGCGCTGCCTACCGTGTGCGCATCGCCCTCGGGCTCAAGGGCCTGGCCTACCGCCAGGTCCCGGTGCACCTGGTGAAGGACGGCGGGCAACAGCACACCGCCGACTACAAGTCGCTCAACCCGCAGGAGCTGGTGCCGTTGCTGGTGGACGGCGACGCGCGCATCGCCCAGTCCCTGGCCATCCTCGAATACCTCGACGAGACCCATCCGCAACCCGGCCTGTTGCCGCGCGATGCGCTGCAACGTGCGCAGGTCCGCGCGTTGTCTCTGCACATCGCCTGTGACATCCATCCGTTGAACAACCTGCGCGTGCTGCAGTACCTCAGCGGCCCGCTGGCTGTGGCGGACGAGGCGAAGAACGCCTGGATTCGCCACTGGGTCGAGACCGGCCTGCACGCGGTGGAAGAGGGTGTCGCCCACTGGAGCGGCCCGCTGTCCCTGGGCGAGCGCCCCGGCTACTTCGAGGCCTGCCTGATTCCCCAGCTGTACAACGCCCGCCGCTTCGACTGCGACCTTTCCGCTTGCCCGCGCCTGCTCGCCATCGCCGCGCGCTGCGAATCCCTCGAAGCCTTCCAGCAGGCCGCCCCGGAGGTGCAGCCCGACGCCCAGTGATGGGCCGGGTAGTGGAGGGCTGAGTTCTGAAAGGCGTCAGCCCGACTTTGAGACGGGCCGCCCGAGATTGACCGTGCGGCCCGACCTTTCCTAGAGTGACCGGGCCATTTTTCGTCAGAGGGATACTCATGAAAAAAGCACTTTGGCTGCTCGCGGCCGCCGTGCCGGTCCTCCTCGTCGCCTGCGGCGGCGAAGAAAAGAAAGCACCCCAGGTCGACGCGCTGGTCCTGCCCGGCGACGCCAAGCTGGATTCGCGCAGCGTCTCGTACAAGTGCGAGGACGGCCGCAAGATCAGCGTGCAGTACCTGAACAAGGGCGACAACAGCCTGGCCGTGGTGCCGGTGACTGACGCCTCCAGTCTGGTCTTCGCCAACGTCATCTCCGCCTCCGGCGCCAAATACGCGGCCGGCCAGTACATCTGGTGGACCAAGGGCGAAGACGCCACCCTGTACAAGGACTGGAAAGGCGGTGAACCCGCCGACGGCGTGGCCTGCAAGGAGAGCTGATTCTTCTTGTGGCACCCGAACGAAAAAGCCCGGCAGAGCCGGGCTTTTTCATGTCTGGGCCATTGGGTGAGCTTCTGTAGGGCGAATAACGCGCCAGCGTTATCCGCCGTGCGGGAACCGGCGGATAACCTGTTCCAGGTTATGCGCCCTACGAGCGAACATAGGCCAAGACGCGGATTAAACCTGTAGGAGCGGGCCATGCCCGCGATCGCGTGCATGGCGCGCTCCTACAGTTCGCGCCGTGTCAGAAGGTGAATTCGAGGTTCACCGTCGGCGTCGAGGTACGGGTGCCGCGTCCGCCGTCCACGCCGAACTTGTTGTGCCAGTACTCGTAGCCCACGCCCAGCCACAGGTTCGGCTGGCGCTTGGTGCCGGGCAGGGTGGCGAACATCAGCGAGGTGCGCACCAGCGTTTCCGGCGCGGTGTCGTTGTCGTTGTAGTCCTCGCCCTTTTCCCCGGTGTAGTTCAGGAAGCCCTGGAACTTCGCCCCGTGGTCGCCCAGCTGGAACGGCCGCAGCCAGGTCAGGTTGACCATGTAGGTGGTGTCGAAGGTGTGGTCCGGGTGCTTCACGTTGGGGATGCCGGAGTGGTTCTTCTCGCGGTAGTAGAACAGCGAGAGGTCCAGCACGCCGGGCCCGTTGAACTTGATGGTGGGGCCGAACACCAGTGCGCGCTTCTTCGCCGAGCCGAGGTTGTTGTTGCGGCTGGCGTCGAAGCCGAAGGTGAAGGCGTGGTCCTTCACCAGACCCTTGCCCTGCGGCAGGTCGAACACCCGCGAGGCGTACAGCTGGCTGCGGAATACCCCGTAGACCTCGCTGCTGCCGCTGTCGGTGCCCTTGCGCGGGTCATCGCTGTCGGACTGCAGCACGTCGAGGTGGAAGAAGTTGCTGCCGTAGCGGTAACCGTCGGCATGGCTGAAGCTGAAGATGCGCTTGCTGATGTCGTGCGGGTTGTTCGGGTTGGTGAAGCCCTTGCCGTAGCGGAAGCCCAGCGTGTTGCTGGTCCACTCGAAGAAGCGATCGTCATCGGCCTGCGCCATGCCCAGCGGGGCGAGCACCAGCGCGGTACCGAGGGCGAACCGGCGGCCGGTGCTCAGGCGGCGGCTGGAACGCGGTTGGGGGCGGGCGGCGCCAAGGGCCGTCATCGCGGAAGAAACCATGCTGCACCTCTGTGTTGTTCTTATTTTTTGTGGCTTCGGGGCCGGCGTCCCGCAGGGTGAACTGCGGTCGGTGACAGGCTGGGTTCTAATGGTGAATTGATGACATTGCAAGAAAAACTTGTACACAAGTTCGTATACAAAAATTGACGCAGAAGTCAGGAATGGGCATCGGGCGGCACTGCGTTGCGGCTTGGCGACAGACCGACCGCCAGCCGTTATGCTGCTGACTTTCCGACTCTTCCGACAGCCATGCTGCAAATCTCCAACACCGTGCAGATCCCCGACGCCGAGATCGAGCTGAACGCCATCCGCGCCCAGGGCGCTGGCGGGCAGAACGTCAACAAGGTGTCCAGCGCCATGCACCTGCGCTTCGATGTGCGCGCCTCATCCCTGCCGGAGTTCTACAAGGAACGCCTGCTCGCGCTGAGCGACCAGCGCATCACCAGCGACGGCGTGGTGGTGATCAAGGCGCAGCAGTACCGCACCCAGGAGCAGAACCGCGAAGATGCGCTGAACCGCCTGGCGGAGCTGATCCGCAGCGTGGCGAAGGTGGAGAAGAAGCGCCGGCCGACCAAGCCGACGCTGGGTTCGAAGACGCGCCGGCTGGAAGGCAAGAGCAAGCGCGGGGCGATCAAGGCGGGGCGGGGGAAGGTGGATTTCTGAAGCATCGCCGCCCCCTGTAGGGCGGATAACCTGGCACAGGTTATCCGCCGTCTTGCACACGGCGGATAACGCTGGCGCGTTATGCGCCCTACACGAAGCTCCGGCGGCGAATCAGTGCACCAGCATCCCCGTGAACACATAGGCCTGCGCCAGGGTGATCAGGCCGATGAACGCGGCGAAGATCAGGCTGTGCTTGACCGTGAAGCGGAACAGGTCCGACTCGCGCCCGACCATCCCGGTGGCCGCGCAGGCCACGGCGATGGACTGCGGCGAGATCATCTTGCCGGTCACCCCGCCGGTGGTGTTGGCCGCCACCAGCAGCGTGTCGCTGACCCCGAGCTGGTGCGCGGTGGTCGCCTGCAGTGAGCCGAACAGGGCGTTGGACGAGGTGTCCGAGCCGGTCAGGAAAACCCCCAGCCAGCCGAGGAACGGCGAGAAGAACGGGAAGGCCGCGCCGGTACCCGCCAGCACCAGCGCCAGGGTCGTGGACATCCCCGAGTAGTTGGTGACGAAGGCGAAGGCCAGCACCATGCCGATGGTCAGCACCGGCCACTTCAGCTCCTTCAGCGTCTCGCCGAAGGTCGTCGCGCCGCTCTTCACGCCGATGCGCAGGATCGCCATGGAGATCAGCGCGGCGAAGAAGATCGCCGTGCCGCTGGCCGACACCAGGTCGAACTTGTAGATCGCCGGCATCGGCGTCGGGTTGGCGACGATGGGAGCGGCCTTGAGCACCAGCTGGTCGAGGTAGGGCACGGCGATCACCGCGACCCAGTTCTCCAGCGCACCGCCAGGCAGGAACATCGCCTTGAACGGCTTCATGGTCCAGATCGTCACCAGCACGGTGAGGATCAGGAAGGGCGACCAGGCCTTGAATATCTGCCCGAAGCTGTACTGCGATTCCCGGCGCTGCCCGCCACCACCACCGACCGCGCCGAGCGTCGCGGTGCCGTCGGCGTTGATGCTGGAGAACTCCGTCTCGCGCACGTTCGCCGGCTGCCACACGCGCAGGAACAGGGTCAGGCAGACCATGCTCAGCAGCGCCGAGGTGATGTCCGGCAGCTCCGGACCGATGAAGTTGGAGGTGAGGAACTGGCTGATCGCGAAGGTGCCGCCGGCCACCAGCAGCGCCGGCCAGGTCTCGCGGATGCCGCGCCAGCCGTCCATCATCGCCACCAGCCAGAAGGGCACGATCACCGACAGGATCGGCAACTGCCGGCCGGCCATGGCGCCGATCTTGAAGGCGTCCACGCCCGACACCTGCCCGGCGACGATGATCGGGATACCCAGCGCGCCGAAGGCCACCGGCGCGGTGTTGGCGATCAGGCACAGCCCCGCCGCGTACAGCGGGTTGAAGCCCAGGCCGACCAGCAGCGCCGCGGTGATCGCCACCGGCGCGCCGAAGCCCGCCGCGCCCTCGAGGAAGGCGCCGAAGGAGAAGCCGATCAGCACCACCTGCAGGCGCTGGTCGACGGTGATCGACAGCACCGAGCTGCGGATGATTTCGAACTGGCCGCTCTTCACCGTCAGCTTGTAGAGGAACACCGCCGCCACGATGATCCAGGCGATCGGCCAGAGCCCGTAGAAGAAACCGTAGACCGCTGAGGCCAGCGCCTTGTCCACCGGCATGTGGTAGACGGTGATGGCGATCAGCAGCGAGAGCACCAGGGTGATGGCGCCGGCGACGTGGCCCTTGAGGCGGAACACCGCCAGGGCGAGGAAGAAGAAAATGATCGGCACGAGGGCCGCCAGGGCCGAGAGGCCGAGGCTGCCGAGCGGGGTATAGAGCTGCTGCCAGGTTTGCATGGGGATTGTCCCTTGTTGTTGTCGGAGGCAAAGCGTCAGCGGTGGATAACTCTTTCAGGTGGCGCGTGCCCGGGCGGCGCGCGGGCCGGCAGGCATTGAAAAAGCCCCGCAACGCGGCGCGTAGCGGGGCTTCTGAAAGCGGGTTCGGGCAAGCTTTTCGGGGTGTCGCCGCCGGCTCGCTTGAGGCCGGCGACGACCACAACTCGGCCGGTGGCTGTCTGTCGCCAGGGCCGCGTGAGCGCTTTCAAAGCGCTGCCGCTCCGGCGCTGGCGACCTGTGCATCCTCGCCGGCCTTCACCCCGGAAACGCCCACCGCGCCGATCACCTGGCCGTCCAGCACGACCGGCACGCCGCCTTCGAGCGAGGTGATCAGCGGTGCGGTGACGAAGGCGGTGCGGCCGCCGTTGACCATGTCCTCGTAGCCCTTGGTTTCGCGCCGGCCGAGTGCCGCGCTACGAGCCTTTTCGGTGGCGATGTAGGCGCTGGCCGGGGCACAGCCGTCGAGGCGCTCCAGGGCCAGCGGGTGGCCGCCGTCATCGACCACCACGATAGACACCGCCCAGTGATTGCGCTGCGCTTCGGTGCGTGCGGCGGCAAGGATGCGGCCGACTTCCTGCTGGGTCAGAACGGCTTTGCTGAGCATGCTTGCACCTCGCCTTGAAGGGATTCCAATGGCGCATCGGCGAGCGCCTCTTCCACCAGTTCGATCCAGTGCCTGACCGGCGTACGGCCTGCGCCGCCCAGGTGTGTCTGGCAGCCGATATTGGCGGTGACTATGACTTCCGGGGCGCCGCTCTCCAGCGCCTTCAGACGGTTGTCGCGCAGGCGCCGGGACAGCTCCGGCTGAGTCAGCGAATAGGTCCCGGCCGAGCCGCAGCACAGGTGGCTGTCCGGCACGGCGGTGAGGCTGAAGCCCAGGCTCGTGAGCACGCCTTCCACCGCGCCGCCGAGCTTCAGCGCGTGCTGCAGCGTACAGGGGCAATGGAAGGCCAGTCGGCGATCCCCGTGCAGGTGCAGTGCTTCCAGTGGCTCGTCGCGCAACACCTCGGACAGGTCGCGGGACAGTTCGCTGACCCGCCGGGCTTTGGTCGCATACTGCGCATCGCGCTCCAGCAGATGGCCGTAGTCGCGGACGAAGGCGCCGCAGCCGCTGGCCGTCTGCACGATGGCTTCGGCGCCGGCCTGGATCGACGGCCACCAGGCGTCGATGTTCCTCCGCGCCCGCTCCAGTCCCTGTTCCTGGGCGTTCAGGTGATAGTCCACGGCGCCGCAGCAACCGGCATCCGCCGCCGGGATCACGCTGATGCCGAGGCGATCCAGCACCCGCGCGGCAGCGGCATTGGTGTTGGGTGACAGCGCCGGTTGCACGCAGCCTTCGAGCATCAGCATGCGCCGCGTGTGGCGCGGCTTCGGACGCTCCACGGGCGGATGCGGATGGCGCGGCAGCTTGCTTTGCAGGCCCTCCGGCAGCAGCGGGTAGAAGGTGCGCCCGGCCCTGGCCAGCGCGCCGAACAGCGCGGCATTCGGCACCACGGCGCGCAGGCCCTGGCGCATCAGGCGCTCGCCGAAGGTGCGCGGCACCTGCTGCTCGACCACCGCGCGGCCGATGTCCAGCAGATTGTGGTAGTCCACGCCGGAAGGGCAGGTGGTTTCGCAGTTGCGGCAGCTCAGGCAGCGGTCCAGGTGCTCGCGGGTGCTTGCGCTGGGCTCGGCACCTTCGAGCACCTGCTTGATCAGGTAGATGCGCCCGCGCGGTCCGTCCAGTTCGTCGCCCAGCAACTGGTAGGTCGGGCAGGTGGCGGTGCAGAAGCCGCAATGCACGCAGGAGCGCAGGATGCGCTCGGCTTCCTCGGCGCGCGGCAGGTGCCTGGCCTGTTCGCTCAGGTTGGTTTGCATCAGAGCTCCCTGTACATCCGGCCGGGGTTGAAGATGCCTTGCGGGTCGAGCTGCTGCTTGAGGTTGCGGTGGTAGCGCAGCAGCGCGGCGGGCAGCGGGTGGAAGCCGTCGTCGCCGGGTGTGTAGCGCAGGGCATGGCCACCTACTTCGGCGACGCTGTGGCGAATCAGCTCGGCGTCCGCCTCGGACTTCAGCCAGCGCTGCGCGCCGCCCCAGTCGATCAGTTGTTCGCCCGGCAGGGACAGCGCCGGCGTGGCATTGGGCAACGACAGTCGCCAGAGCGTGCCGGGGCCGGCGAAGAAGCCCAGGCGCTGTTCGCGCAGGTCCTGCCAGTAGCCGCTGTCGATCTCCTCGCCGCCCAGGCGCAAACGTGCGGAGCACACCGAACCTTCACCGCCTTCCAGGCGGAGGTGCAGCGCGGTGCCGTCGTAGCAGGCGGCAGTGATCGGGATCGGTTGCGCGCCCCATTCGGCGAGCTCACCCAGCGCCTGGTGGACGCCCATTTCCAGGCGCAGGCTGGCGCACATGCGCGGCTTGGGCAGCACCTTCATCGAGACCTCGGTGATCACCCCCAGGCAGCCGAAACTGCCCGCCAGCAGGCGCGACAGGTCGTAGCCGGCGACGTTCTTCATCACCTCGCCGCCGAAGCGCAGCAGCTTGCCGTGGCCGGTGATCAGCCGGGTGCCCAGCACGTAGTCGCGCACCGAGCCTGACCAGGGCCGGCGCGGGCCGGAAAGCCCGGCAGCGACCACGCCGCCGAAGGTTGCAGCTGAATAACGGGGCGGCTCGCAAGGCAGCATCTGCCCGGCAGCCTCCAGCGCCGCTTCGATCTCCGCCAGCGGCGTGCCGGCGCGGGCGGTGAGCACCAGTTCGGTCGGGTCGTAGCTGACGATGCCGCTGTGCGGGCGGGTGTCCAGCTCCACTCCTTCCACCGGGCAGCCGAGGAAGGCCTTGCTGTCGCCGCCGCGAATGCGCAGCGGCGTGCGTGTGGCGAGCGCCTGGTTCACCTGCTCGAGCAGTTCGCTGCTGGCGTCGGGCATCAGAAGCGCTCCAGGTCGGGGAAGGGCAGTTGGCCGTGGTGCACGTGCATCGCGCCGAACTCGGCGCAGCGGTGCAGGGTCGGGATGTTCTTGCCGGGGTTGAGCAGGCGGTCCGGGTCGAACGCCGCCTTCACCGCGTGGAACAGGGTCAGCTCGTCGCTGTTGAACTGCGCGCACATCTGGTTGATCTTCTCGCGCCCCACGCCGTGCTCGCCGGTGATGCTGCCGCCCACCGCCACGCAGAGTTCGAGGATTTTCCCGCCGATGGCCTCGGCACGTTCCAGCTCGTCGTCCACGTTGGCGTCGAAGAGGATCAGCGGGTGCATGTTGCCGTCGCCGGCATGGAATACGTTGGCCACGCGCAGGCCGAACTCCTCCGACAGCTCGGCGATGCCGTGCAGTACGCGCGGCAGCTCGCGGCGCGGGATGGTGCCGTCCATGCAGTAGTAGTCCGGGGAAATACGCCCGACTGCCGGGAAGGCGTTCTTGCGCCCGGCCCAGAAGCGCACGCGCTCGGCTTCGTCGCAGGCCAGGCGCACATCGGTGGCGCCGGCCGCGCGCAGCACGCCGTCGACGCGCTCGCAGTCGTCCTGCACGTCGGCTTCCACACCGTCCAGTTCGCACAGCAGGATGGCCGCGGCGTCCACCGGGTAGCCGGCGTGGATGAAGTCCTCGGCGGCGCGGATCGACAGGTTGTCCATCATCTCCAGCCCGCCGGGGATGATGCCGGCGGCGATGATCTCGGCCACCGCACGGCCGGCCTTTTCCACTGAATCGAAACTGGCCAGCAGCACCCGCGCTACCTGCGGACGCGGCAGCAGCTTGACGGTGACTTCGGTGACGATGCCGAGCATGCCCTCGGAACCGGTGAACAGCGCCAGCAGGTCGAGGCCGGGGCTGTCCAGGGCGTCGCTGCCCAGCGTCAGGTGCTCGCCCTCGACGGTGAGGATGTCCACCTTGAGCAGGTTGTGCACGGTCAGGCCGTACTTGAGGCAATGCACGCCGCCGGCGTTCTCGGCGACGTTGCCGCCGATGGAGCAGGCGATCTGCGAGGATGGGTCCGGCGCGTAATACAGGCCGTGGGGCGCGGCGGCCTGGGAGATCGCCAGGTTGCGCACGCCGGGCTGTACGCGGGCGAAGCGCCCCTGTGGATTGACTTCGAGAATGCGATTGAAGCGCGCCATCACCAGCAGGATGCCTTTCTCCAGCGGCAGCGCGCCGCCGGACAGCCCGGTGCCCGCGCCGCGCGCCACCACCGGCACTTTGCGCGCATGGCAGAGTTTCAGCAGCGCCTGCACCTGCTCGATGCGCTCGGGCAGCGCCACCAGCATGGGCACGGTGCGGTAGGCGGAGAGGCCGTCGCATTCGTAGGGTTTGAGATCTTCGGCGCGGTGCAGCAGTTCGAGGTCGGGCAGGGCCGCGCGCAGCTCGGCCAGCAGGGCGGACTTGTCGACGGCAGGCAGCACGCCATCGACGCGCTCGTCGTAGAGGATATTCATAGGCTGACGGTGCTCTGATCTTGTTGTTGTGCACGCCCGGCAAGCGGTCGCGTGGAGCCACGGCACGCTGAAAATGCGACCGCTGGTCAGGCGGCGTCCACTGGCATCGGCACTGGTCCTACCAGTTCTTGCGCGGGCGCCCACTGGAAAGGCCCTGTCCTGACAGCTAGTGTTCTTCGCATCCATGCAGGCCAGTCTCAGCTGGTCCTACCAGTTGCGGAGAACACCAATGACGACTTATGCACAGGGCAAGCCGCGCGTCGCCGACCAGGTGGCGGAGAAGATCGAACGGCTGATCGTCGATGGTGTGCTCAAGGTCGGCCAGGCGCTGCCCTCGGAGCGGCGTCTGGTGGAGAAGCTCGGCTGCTCGCGTTCGGCGTTGCGTGAGGGGCTGCGCGCACTGCGCGGACGCGGCATCGTCGATACCGAGCAGGGGCGCGGTTCGTTCGTTGCCGACCTGACCGGCGCCGAGGACGTGTCGCCGCTGCTGCATCTGTTCCGCTCACAACCGCGCACGCTTTACGACCTGCTGGAAGTTCGCGCGCTGCTGGAAGGGGAGTCCGCGCGCCTGGCCGCGCTGCGCGCCACCGAGGCCGACCTGGTACTGATCGGCCGGCGCTTCGAGGAGATGCACGCTGCCTACGACGAACCGCAACCGGTGGACCCGCGCGAGCATGCGCGGCGCGACCATGCCTTTCACCAGGCGATCAGCGAGGCCTCGCACAACCCGGTGCTGGTGCATACGCTGCAGTCGCTCAACGAGCTGATGCTCAGCACCGTGTTCGCCTCGGTGAACAATCTCTACAACCGTCCGCCGCAGAAGCGCCAGATCGACCGCCAGCACGCACGGCTGCACCGCGCCATCAGCGAACGCCAGCCGGAACAGGCCCAGCGCGCCGCCCGTGAACATATCCACAGCGTGCGCGACAACCTGCGGGAGATCGAGCAGGAGGAACAGCGGCTGGTGCGGGCGACCTTGCGCCTGGAAGGCTGGAAATAGCGCTGGGGAAGGGGACGCAACTGTAGGGCGCATAACGCGCCAGCGTTGTCCGCCGTTCCGGGGGGGGGGGCGGCAGATAACCTGTTCCAGGTTATGCGCCCTACGTTTCTGTAGGAACGGGCCATGCCCGCGACCACGTAACGGACCGGCCGGCGGCCGGAGCGCGAAATCAGGATTCGGTGGGGGCAGGGCGCTTCGCTGCAGCAGCGGACTTTGTCCGCTCGTCGCGGGCATGGCCCGCTCCTGCAGGTTTGGCGGGGTGGCTTCTGGTTTTTCGCTCGCGCATCTCGGCCAGCATGCGCTCGGCATTGGCCTGGCAGCCCATACCCTCGGGCTTGTTCTCGATGCCGTCGATCACCGCCAGCAGGCGTTCGCGGTTCTGCCGCAACTGCTGCTCCATCACCTCGATCTCCGCGACCTTGCGGCGCAGGCCGGCGACCAGTTCGCCGTGGCCGTTCTCGATGGGGTTGGAATGCGGCAGCAGGCTGCGGATTTCTTCCAGGCTGAAGCCGGTCTGCTGGGCGCTGCGGATGATTTCCAGCAGGTCGAGGGTTTCCGGCGGGTACGCGCGGTAGCCGTTGGCCAGCCGGCGCGCCGGCGCGATCAGCCCGCTGGCTTCGTAGAAGCGGATGCGCGAGGGCGCGAGGCCGCTGAGGCTGGCCAGTTCACCGATTTTCATGCTGGGCTCCGAAAGGGGCTTGACCTTGAAGTGAACTTTAAACTTAACCTCGCCGCAGCCACAACCACCCGGACAATCACGGAGTCCCGCCATGTCGCCCTTCCAACCCCTGCGCCTGCCCAACGGCGGCGAAGTCCCCAACCGTATTGCCAAGGCCGCCATGGAAGAGAACATGGCCGATGCCGACCAGGCGCCTTCGGCCGCGCTGCTGCGCCTTTACCAGGCCTGGGCGGACGGCGGCGTCGGTCTGATCCTCAGCGGCAACGTGATGATCGACGGCCGCGCCATGACCGGCCCCGGTGGCGTGGTGCTGGAAAACGACCGGCATCTTGAGCGCTTCCGCGAATGGGCGCGCATCGGCCGCTCCCGTGGCGCGCAGTTCTGGCTGCAGCTCAACCATCCCGGTCGCCAGGTGCAGACCAACCTCGGCCAGGGCGCCATCGCGCCGTCGGTGGTGCCGCTGGAAATGGGCAAGTTCTCCAAGCTGTTCGCCGTTGCCCGCGAGATGACCGAAGGTGATATTGCCGAGGTGATCCAGCGCTTCGTCCGCGCGGCCAAGCTTGCCGAACAGGCTGGCTTCACTGGCGTGCAGATTCACGCGGCGCACGGCTACCTGCTCAGCCAGTTCCTCTCGCCGCTGGCCAACAAGCGCCAGGATCGCTGGGGCGGCTCGCTGGAGAACCGCGCACGGCTGTTGCTGGAAGTCGTCCGCGCGGTGCGCGCCGAGGTATCGCCGGAATTCTGCGTGGGGGTGAAGATCAACTCCGCCGATTTCCAGCGCGGCGGCTTCGACGCCAGCGACGCGCGCCAGGTGATCGAGTGGCTGAACGACGAGAAGGTCGACCTGGTCGAGCTGTCCGGCGGCAGCTACGAGGCACCGGCCATGCAGGGCGATG
Source organism: Pseudomonas sp. LABIM340 (assembly GCF_040017195.2). Lineage (NCBI taxonomy): Bacteria > Pseudomonadati > Pseudomonadota > Gammaproteobacteria > Pseudomonadales > Pseudomonadaceae > Pseudomonas > Pseudomonas sp. LABIM340. Next base: position 1,961,709 of record NZ_CM200227.1, read on the forward strand.
CCCGCGACGGCCGGACCCTGGCGCGGGAGGCGTACTTCCTCGAATTCGCCCGTGAGATGCGTGAAGCGGCGCGCATGCCGCTGATGGTTACCGGCGGCATCCGTCGCCTGCCGGTGGCGGAGCAGGTGCTGGACAGCGGGCTGGAGATGGTCGGCATCGGCACCGCCCTGGCGCTGGAGCCGCAACTGGTGCTGCACTGGCAGCGCGGCAGCCAGACCCAGCCGGAGCTGCCGGCGATCCGCTGGCGTTCCAAGCCGCTGGCGGCGCTGGCCTACATGGCGCTGGTCAAGCTGCAGCTGCACCGTATCGGCGCCCGCCGCGCGCCCAACCCGCAGGCTTCGCCGTGGCGCACGCTGGTGATGGAACAGTGGCGCACGCTGCGCCGGGCCAAGCAGTACCGCCGCTGGGCGGCGCGGCAGCTGGGCTGATCGGGACTACCGCTCCCGTAGGATGGGTGGAGCCTAGGCGATACCCATGCTGCTGATTCGCACGGATCGATGGGTATCGCTTCGCTCCACGCCATCCTACGGTGGAGTTTTCCTCGGACCCCCTGTAGGAGCGGGCCATGCCCGCGATCGCGGACAAGGTCCGCGTCGATCACGCCTGCTGCCGCGTCGCCGCCAGCACGATCTCGCGGATGCAGACGCCCTGCGGCTGGTCGTAGGCGTAGCGGATCGCATTGGCCACGTCCTCGGCGCTGAGCACCTTGCCGCCCATCTCGCGCTTCCAGTCCTGGTAGCCGCTCTTGATCGCCTCGTCGGTGGTGTGGCTGAGCAGTTCGGTCTCCACCGCGCCGGGTGCGATGGTGACGACGCGGACGTTGTGCGCCGCGACTTCCTCGCGCAGGTTCTCGGAGATCGCGTGCACCGCGAACTTGGTGCCGACGTAGGCGACGTGGTTGGGGAAGGTCTTGCGACCGGCCACCGAGCTGACGTTGATCAGCGTGCCGTGGTTGCGCTCCACCATGCCCTTGAGCACGGCGTGCACGCCGTTGAGCAGGCCCTTCACGTTGACGTCGAGCATGCGCTCCCACTCGGCCGGGTCCTGCTCGACCATGTTGCCCAGCAGCATCACGCCGGCGTTGTTCACCAGCGCGTCGGCCGGGCCGAAGCGCTTCTCGGCCTCTGCCACGGCGGCCAGCAGCGCCTCGCGGTCGGTTACGTCCACGGCACGGCACAGCGCGTTGGGCAGTTGCAGCGCCTCCAGGCGCTCGATGCGGCGGGCGAGCAGCAGCAGCGGGTGGCCCTGCTGGGAGAAGAGGCGGGCGGTGGCTTCGCCGATACCGGAACTGGCGCCGGTGACGATGATCAGGGGCTTGCTCATGGGAATTCTCCTGCTATCGGAAATCTGGATGACTGAACGATGCAGTGAAGTATATTGAGCGGTATTACGCCTGAAAAATGGCTTATTCCTGTGCCTGGTATCGGGTTTATCTATGGATATCCGACAGCTGGCCGCCTTCGTCGCGGTCTTCGAAGAACGCAACATCACCGGCGCCGCCCAGCGCCTGTTCGTCAGCCAGCCGACGTTGTCGGTGACCATCCGCCAGCTGGAAGAGGCGCTGGGCACCGAGCTGTTCCTGCGCCAGGCGCGCGGGGTAGAAGTCAGCGAAGCGGCTCGTGCGCTGTATCCCCGCGCCCGCGCCTTGCTGGCCGAAGCTGACGGCCTGCGCAACATGTTCCGCCAAGCCTCGGCACGCCAACCCTTGCACCTGGGTGTGGAAGGGGACGTCAGCGCCGAGCAGGTCGAACGTTTCGTCACCCTCGCACAGCAGGCCGTGCCCAATCTGCTGCTGCATCTGGAGGAGGGCTGCGTGGGCGATGCGCGGCTGGCGGTGGAGGAATTCTGCTGCGAGGACGAACTCTTCGTACCGGTCTGGGAGGACCCGTACGTGCTGGCGTTGCCGCCGGGCGTGGAGGATGCGCAGAGCAGCGGCTGGATCACCTGCCCGACGCATCCGTCCCATCAGCGCCTGATGACGGCTTATGGCAGCGTGCCGGTGGTCGCGCAGGCCAGCACGCTGAACCTGGCGCTGCGGCTGGTCAGCGCGGGGGTGGGCGCGGCGATCCTGCCGGCATCTCTGCTGGCCGGTGCGCCGACGGTGCGCAGCGGCACGCTGAACCTGCCGTTGCCGATCCGCCGCATCGGCCTCTGCCATTCCGCCCAGGCGCTGGAGCACCCGGCGGTACGCGGGCTCTACGACTTCCTGCGAACGATCTGACTCAGGCCTGCGCGTTCTGTGCGGCAGGCGCGCGCAAGGACAGCAGCAGGACCAGCGAGGCCGCGAGAATCTGCAGGCTGGCATAGCCGTTGGTGGTGGCGATCAGGCCGTAGCGCTGGATCGCCAGCCCGGCGAGGATCGCCGGTACGCTGAAGGCCAGGTAACTGAGCACGTAGAAGCTCGCCATCAGCGCGCCGCGCTCGTGGGCGTGGGCCAGCGGCACCACCGAGCGCAGCGCGCCGAGGAAGGCGCCGCCGAAGCCGAGTCCGGCCACCGCGGTACCGAGGAAGAACAGCCAGAGGTTGCCGCTGTCCACACCTAGCAGGGTGATCAGCAGGCCGATGATCAGCGCCAGACCGCCACGGCGCAGGATCACCGCTGCCGGCTGATTGCGCAGGGCGAAGATCGCCAGCGCGCCGCACAGGCACAGCAGCGACACCAGCCCGCCACCGATCATCGGCACCTGCAGGCCGGTGACCTGCCGCGCCAGCGTCGGCCCCAGCGACAGGTAGAAACCGCCCAGCGCCCAGAGGCTGGCATTCAGCGGCGCCACGCTCCAGAACGCGCGGCGCGCCTGCGGGGGAATGCGGATGCGCGGCTTCAGCGAGGCCAGTGCGCCGGGCTGCCGGCTGATGCTTTCCGGCAGCCAGCGCAGCAGCACGATGCCTAGGGCGAACACCGACAGCAGCCAGACGTAGACCTCATGCAGCGGATCGGCGCCGAACTGCACCAGCGTGCTGCTGCCCAGCGCGCCCATGGCCATGCCGAGCATGGGCGCCACGCTGTTGATCAGCGGGCCGCGCTCGCGGTCGATATCCAGCATCGCCGCGCCCAGCACGCTGGTGGCGATGCCGGTGGCAAAGCCCTGCAGCAGGCGCGCGATGATCAGCAGCTCCACCGAGTTGGCGTAGAGAAACACCGCCATCGCCAGCAGCTCGAGGATCAGCGCAGCGCGGATCACCGGGCGCCGGCCGAGGTGGTCGGACAGCGAGCCGAACACCAGCAGCGCCAGCATCAGGCCGCCCGCGTAGATGCTGAACACCAGGGTCAGCAGCGCCGGGGAAAAGTGCCAGGACTCGCGGTACAGCGCATACAGCGGCGTGGGTGCAGCAGCGGCGGCGAGGAAGGCCATGAGGATGGCCGTCAGCAGCCAGGCGGAGGCCTGGGGTGAGAAGCCGGACGCGCTTTTCGATTGGGTGTGTGCCATGATTCAGCTCGCAAAGGCTAAGATTTTGCTTTTGCGAGATGCTGGACCCGTTTTCGGATAAAAGCAAATTCTTTGCTTTAAGGTGCTTATGGCAATCAATCAGGGTGTTCGACCGGGCGGCCGCAGCGCGCGGGTGCAGGCCTCGGTACACAAGGCCGTGGCAGAGCTGCTGGAGGAGCGCGACCGCTCGGAACTGACGGTGCCGCTGATTGCTGCCCGTTCCGGCGTCACGCCGTCGACCATCTACCGGCGCTGGGGCGATCTCAACGAACTGCTCGGCGACGTTGCCCTGCAGCGCATCCGCCCCGATGCCGAGCCGGCGGACACCGGCAGCCTGCGCGGCGACCTGCTGGCGTGGGGCGAGCAGTACATGGAGGAAACCGCCTCGGTGCCCGGCCGCGCGGTGGTGCTTGACCTGCTGGCTGCCGGTGGCGGCTGCTCCGGGCGCTGCATGGCGATCGCCTGCGGCCAGTTCGACATCATCCTGCTGCGTGCCAGGGAGCGCGGCGAGCCGCTGCCGGAGCTGGACCGCATCGTCGACCGGCTGATGGCGCCGCTGGTGTACCGCATCCTGTTTTCCGGCGAGGAGCTGGACGTGGCCTATGTCGAGCGGCTGGTCGATCTGACGCTGGAGGGGTTGTAACCCACCGCTCGGTGCCCCTTGTAGGAGCAACTGTCTTCTTTCCGGCAAGTTTGTGCCGACTTTTCCCCCTCACCCAGCCCTCTCCCTCAGGGAGAGGGGATAGATCGCGCCGGCTGAAGTCATATTTTCATCCTGCACCGAACGGTCCCCTCTCCCTTTGGGAGAGGGTTAGGGTGAGGGCCGATCAGGGCGCAGAAGTATCGGGTAGGGCCATGCCCGCGATCGCGCGCATGGCGCGCTCTTACAACTGCGCGCTCCGCACTGCATCTGCCCATGCCTGCAGGGCTTCACAGGCTGCGACGGCAATCTCCTCGTCACTGCGCCCCGCAAATACCCGCTCCAGCGCATCCGCCGCGATCAGCCCGGCAACCGTCGGCGTGCCCACGGCGTCGGTGAGGTCCAGCCACTCGCCGAAGCTGGCCGGCGTGTCGTACCAGCGCAGGTAACCCGACGGCGATACCGGCCACCAGCGCTGGTCGAACTGCAGCACCACCTTCTCCAGCCGACCCATGCCCAGGTGCGCCAGCGCACCCTGCTGCGCCGCCGGCAGGGGCGGGGTGAAGCGGATATCGCGCAGCACGCCGATGGGCGCGGTGCAGACGCAGAAGTCGGCGCTTTCAGTACCTGCCCGCACCTGCTCGCCGGACCAGTCGATGGCCGTCACCGGCTGGTTCAGTCGGATATCCAGCCCATCGGCGAGATGCGCCGCCAGCTGTGAATAACCCTGCGGCAGGAAGCGGTCGCCGGCGCCGACGCCTTCTTCGTCGAGGGCATCGACCGACAGCGATTCCAGCGGCAGGCAGGCCTCCAGGATCAGGTTGGCGTCCAGGGCGAAACGAGTGGCGCGGCGGGTTGGCTCATCGCGATCTTCGAGATAGCGCGCGACACCTTCCGCCAGTGGCAGGCTGAGGTCGATCCCGGCGCGCAGGGCTTCCCAGGCCGCATCGATGTCGGGCACCGGGCCATCCGCCGCCGCAGCCAGGGGCTGCCCGAAATCGGTTTCCCGCAACGGCAGGCCGAGATACTGGGCGTGGGCGGCCAGCGGGTTGTCGTCGAAGTGCTGCAGCCAGGCGGCGCCTTCGTCCACCCGTACCGGCCCCAGGGAAATGCTGTGGACGCGGCCGCCGATGCGCTCGCGGGCTTCCAGCACCACGCAGTCGATCCCGGCTTCGCGCAGTCGTCGTGCGGCGGCAATCCCGGCGAAGCCCGCACCGATCACCAGTACCCGGCGGGCGCCATTTTCAATGGCGACTTCGGCGGCGCGCAGGCCATCGTTCCAGGCGCCATGGGTCATGGCCGGGGCGACGGGATTGCAGGCCTCGCCGGCCAGCACCAGCTTGCCGCCCAGCGCTTCACCCAAACGTCGCCGATGCTCTGGCGTCGCACCGGGCAGCAGGGTGCTGTAGGCGCCACGGCTGAACGGGTCGTCGCTCCAGTGGGTAACGTGGAAGGCGCTGGGGTGGTGGCGAAGGCTGTCCATGTCGTGCTCGCTCGGTGAAAGAGCGGTGACCTTAGTGGCGGGACGGGCAGCAGTACAAGACTCAGATGCAGCGCTTTTTGTAGGAGCGGGCCATGCCCGCGATCGCGCGCATGGCGCGCTCCTGCAGTTTTTTGCTCCGCGTCAGGCGCGGCTCAGGCGAATCACCGTACGGGCGACGGAAACCCCGGTGAACAGCACCACGAACAGCCGCAGCGTCTGCATCGCCAGCACCAGGCCGACGTCGGAGTGGGTGTCCACCGCGATGATCGCCATGGCGTCCAGGCCGCCGGGGCTGGTGGCGAGGTAGAGGGAGAGGAAGTCCATCCCGGTGATGGCCGCCAGCACCCAGGCGAACAGCGCGCAGCTGGCGATCAGCGCCAGTGCGCTGACCAGCATGGCCGGCAAGTGGCGGCCGACGTAGGCGAGGCTTTCGCGGTCGAAGCGCAGGCCGATGTAGCAGCCGATCACGCCGTAGGCGCTGGCCAGCAACCAGTGCGGCAGGGTGATGTGCAGCACGCCGGTGAGCTGCAGCACGGCGCCGGCCACCAGCGGCACCAGCAGCGGGCCGGCCGGCAACTTTGCGCCGGCGGTGGTGCAGACGAAGATCAGCAGCAGGCAGTTGATCAGGTCGGGCAGGGTGGCGGTGTCGACGATCGGCGTGCTGTGGGCCGCCGAGCCGCCGCCTTCGATGCCCAGCAGACGGCCGACCAGGGCGCCGGCCATGACCACGCAGACCACCCGCACGTACTGCATGGTGGCGACCACGCGCGGGTCGGCGCCGTTGGCTTCGGCCATCGACACCATGGCCGCCGCGCCGCCCGGCGCGGTGCCCCAGGCGGCGGTGCTGCCGGGGATGCCGCCGAAGCGCACCATGGCATAGCTGACCACGGCCGAGAGCAGCAGGGTGAGCAGGGTGGCGCTGAGCATCAGCGGCCAGGAAGCGACCATCGCCTGCAGCACCGACCAGCTCATGGCGTGGGCGACCAGCAGGCCGATGCAGCCCTGGCTCAGGCGGAAGGCCTGGCGTGGCAGGCGGATTTCCGCACCGCTGACGCCAAAGGCGATGGCCACCAGCATGGGGCCGAGAAACAACGCGGCAGGGATGCCGAGCCAGGTCAGCAGTTGCCCGGCGCCTCCGGCTCCGAGCGCCAGGGCCAGCCATTGCAGACTGACGGGGATACGGGCGACGGACAGGGCAGGGCGGCTGGACACGGACGGCTCCGGGCGGGGAAGACGTCGGAATTATCGGTAGCCGGATCGATCAAGTCTATTTTCTAATAGTCATGAATCCATTCCTGAAATTTATCAGTTGGCCGCCATGGACCTGCGTGATCTCGCCTACTTCGAAACCATTGCCGAACTCGGCCACCTGGGCCGCGCTGCCGAGCGCCTGGGGCGCAGCCAGCCGGCGCTGACCAAGAGCATCCAGCGCCTGGAGGAATCCCTCGGCGCGCGGTTGTTCCAGCGCGACGGCCGCCGCATCCGCCTGACGCCAGCCGGCGAACTCATGCTGCAACGCGCCCGGCAGTTGCGTCAGGACATCGAGGAAACTCGCCGCGAGGTGCGCGATTTCGCCAGTGGCGTGGTGGGCAATATCCGCCTCGGCTGCGCCGCGACCATGGCCGAGTACCTGCTGCCACGCCTGACCGAGGACCTGCTGGCGCGCGCGCCGGAGATCACCATGAGCCTGGTACTGGGCCAGGACGATGTGCTGCGCGAGGCGCTGCGCAGCGGGCGGCTGGACATGGCGATCTGCTCGCGGATCGTCGACGACCCGCAGCTGAGCAGCGAGCCGCTGCTGCAGGACCAGGTGGTGGTGGTCGCCAGCCGCGACCATCCGATCTTCGATGGCCCCGTCGCCATGGCTGACCTGTGCCGTTATCGCTGGGTGTTGCCGGCCACCGGCGTGTCGTCGCGGCGCTGGATGGATTCCACCTTCCAGGCCCACCAACTGCCCATGCCGCAGGTGCAGATCGAGACCAACGCGATTCCCATGCTGCCCAACCTGATCGCCCGGACCCGCCTGCTCAGCTTCATCGCCCGCGAGGCGCTGGCCGGCGGGCACGGGATGGACCAGCTGCGTGAGGTGGAGCTGGCCGAGACGACGCTGACGCGGACCATCGGCCTGGCGGTGCGCGAGGGCGCCTACCTGTCGCCCGCTGCGCAGTTGCTGCGCGGCATGTTGCGCGAGCATGCGCAGCGATTCGGCGCAGAACTTTAGCCAACGGCGAAGCACCCTGTAGGAGCGGGCCATGCCCGCGATCGCGCCCATGGGGCGCTCCTGCAGGTTGATGCCGGCATTACCGGCCAGGTAGCGAACCTGCCTGAAACGCCGGCCCTGCCGGCGGATCGCGGGCATGGCCCGCTCCTACAGTTGGGCGCAGCTGCGTAGGGCAAGTAACGCGCCAGCGTTATCCGCCGCGGAGCATCCGGCGGATAACCAAACCGCGTGTTCAGCGACTGGGCACCTCACCCACCACCGTGGTGCGGTACATCTCCCGGCGCATGCCGTGGTAGTCCGACACCGGGTAGTGCCAGGTACTGCGGTTGTCCCAGATCGCCAGGGTGCCCGCGCTCCAGCGCATGCGGCAGGTGAATGCCGGCTGCGTAGCGATGCTGAACAGGTAATCCAGCAGCGGCTGCGACTCCGCCGGGCGCATGCCCTTGATGCCGCTGGTGTAGGCCGGGTTGATGTAGAGGATCTTCTTGCCGGTCTCCGGGTGCCGGGTCACCAGCGGATGCGAGCGCACTTCGCCCTCGTGGCTGCCATAGCGCACCGCCATGTTTTCCATCAGGTCGTTGTGCTTGGCCTCGGCGCCGTAAGCGCGCTCGGGGCTGTGGATGGCGTCGAGGGTTTCCAGCTGCGCGCGCAGCTTCGGCGACAGCCATTCGTAGGCCAGCGCCAGGTTGGCGTAGAGAGTGTCGCCGCCAAACGGCGGGATGTCGTGGCCGTAGAGCAGGGTGAAGGCGGGCGGGCGTTCCTGGAAGGACCAGTCGCTGTGCCAGGCGCCGCCGAACACCACCGGGGTCTTCTCGTTGGCCTCCTTCACCACCCGCACCACGTGCGGATGATCGTCCATGCCGACCACATAGGGCTCGCGGCCGAATTCGCCGAAGCGCAGGGTCACGGCTTCGAGGTTTTCCACGCTGAGGTTCTGCCCGCGGATGAACAGCACCTTGTGCGCCAGCAGCGCCTGGCGCAGCTCGACGTAGCCTTCCTCGCCCAGGGTGGTGAGGTCGAGGTCGCTGACGTCCGCGCCGATCGCGCCGGTGGCGGGGACGATGCGGAAGTGGCGGTAGTCGGCCGCGCGGTTCTGGCTCGGCAGCGCGTAGAAGAACTCGAACATGGGGAAGCCTCTTGTGAGTGTTATTGGCACTTCCAGCATGGTCAGCGCGGGCGCTTTCTTCCATGATGAAGTCCGCCAAAAAATGATGATTCCCGCCACGGCGTACTTTGCCGCCACAGGAGCCCGCGATGGACTGGCGCCAGACCCGCGAGATCACCGGAGTGCGTTACCTGCTCGACAGCGCCCGCGACGAGGGCCTGGGCGCGGACGATTGCCTGGTGGGCAGCGCGATCTCATCGGCTGACCTGCAGGCGCGCGCCGGGCGCATCCAGGCCTGGCAGGAACTGGCGGTGATCCGCAACCTGCTGCAGCGCGTCGGGCGGCCCGGCCTGGGGCTGGCGACCGGGCGGCACTACCACCTCACCTCGCTGGGCCTGCTGGGCTTCACCATGCTTGCCAGCCGCACGTTGCAGGAAGCCTTCGAGACTTTCGGGCGTTTCCAGAGCCTGGCACTGACGCTCTGCCCGGTGAGCAGCGAAGTGGAGTCGCGGGGATTGTGGCTGGTTTTCGATGACCGCGTGCTGCCCGAGGATGCCCGTGCTTTCGTGGTGGAGCGCGGCATCGCCGGTTGCTGGCAACTCTCCGGCGAACTGCTGCAGCGGCCGCTGCAACCTCTGGCCATCGAACTGCGCTGCCCGGCGCCGGGCGATGCCAGCGCGTTCCGCGAGACCTTCGGCATCGAGCCGGTGTTCTCGGCTCCGCGCAATGCCATGCTCTTCGCCCTGGAGGACCTGCAGGCGCCGTTACCGCAGGCGCAGATCAGCGCGCGCGACAGCGGCGAGCAACTCTGCGAGCGCCTGTGTGGCGAACTGGCGCTGACCCTGGCCGCGACACCTACCGCGCGGCAGGTGCAGCAACTGCTGCTGCGCGACTCCGCCAGCCTGCTCGGCGCGGCGGCGGTGGCCGAACGCATGGGCCTTTCCGAACGCACGCTGCAACGGCGTCTGGCCGAGGAAGGGCAAAACCTGCAGGGGCTGAACGACGGCATCAAGCAGCGCCTCGCCGAACGCCTGCTGCGCGAATCGCGGATGGACCTGCACGGCATAGCCCAGTGCCTGGGCTATGCCGAGGCGGCGAGTTTTTCCCGCGCTTTCCAGCGCTGGACGGGGCAGTCGCCCGGTCGTTGGAAACGTCAGTCCGGAACCCTCCCGGCGCACTGAAGTCGAACCGCCCGCGATGCCTCTGCAACGGGCGAAAGCCGCGAGCTAGAGCCTTCTGGTGTGGCCGATTGCCATCGGTCGCGGGCTAATTTCGCGTGCTTCCCATCCGTTGCCCTCAAGAGGCGCATCGTCATTTTTCGTGAGGCGTCCAACAAGAAAAGGAGAATCCATGTCCTGTGCAACCTGCCTGCGCGCGTGCCTCGGAAGGCGCGGCGCGATGACCTTCAGCGCACTGCTTTGGCGGACTTGAGCCGCCATCCACTCCTTGCACCGGCACCGCGCGAGCGGCGCGGCCGCGTGCCCCAGGCCGGGCATCCGGCCGTCATCCGAGCATTGAGGGAATCAATGAGCAAGACTTTCCGACTGGCCGCCGTGGCCGGCAGCCTGCTGGCTACCGGACTGCCCGCGCTGGCCTATGGCGCCGAACTCGAGGCGCAGATCCGCTGGACCCGCTACGGTATCCCGCACATCCAGGCCAGGGACGAACTGGGCCTGGGCTACGGCATCGGCTACGCCTACGCCCGCGACAACGCCTGCCTGCTGGCCGAGGAAGTCCTCACCGCGCGGGGCGAGCGTTCGCGCTACTTCGGCGAGGACGGCAAGACTTCCTCCGGCATCGGCAACCTGCCCTCGGACTTCTTCTACACCTGGCTCAACGACAACGAATCCCTGCGCCGCCTGCGCAGCGCCCAGCCGCAGCCGATCCGCGACCTGCTCGATGGCTACGCCGCCGGCTACAACCGCTGGCTGTGGGACACCCAGGCCGCCGGCACGCAGTGCGCGGGCAAGGCCTGGCTGCGCCCGCTGGAGGCCGACGACCTGCTGCGTCTGACCCGCCGCCTGCTGGTACAGGCCGGCGCCGGGCAGTTCGCCGAGGCGATGATGGCGGCCACGCCGCCGGGGCAGGCGAGCACATCGGTAGTCAGTGACGGCGAGGTGCTGGCGGCGATGGACCGGCGCGAGAATTTCCACCGTGACCACGGCAGCAACGCCGTCGCCGTGGGCAGCGAGCGCTCGGCGGACGGCAACGGCCTCCTGCTGGCCAACCCGCACTTCCCCTGGTTCGGCGCGCTGCGCTTCTACCAGATGCACCTGACCATTCCCGGCCAGCTCGACGTGATGGGCGCCTCTCTGCCGGGCATGCCGCTGGTGAACATTGGCTTCAGCAAGGACGTGGCCTGGAGCCACACCGTGGACACCTCCAGCCACTTCACCCTGTACCGCCTCGACCTCGATCCGCAGGACCCGCGCAGCTACCGCGTCGATGGCCAGTCGCGGCCGCTGAAGGAAATCACCCTGCGCGTTCGCGTATTGGAGCCCAATGGCCGCGTGGGTACGCGCAGCCACACGCTGTACGAGTCCGAGTACGGCCCGCTGCTCAGCGTGCCCGGCAAGTTCCCCTGGAACGCCAGCGAAGCCTTTGCGCTGCGCGACGCCAACCTGGGCAACGACCGCGTGCTGCAGCAGTGGTACGCCATCGATCACGCGCGCAGCCTGGATGAGCTGCGTGACAGCATCGAGCACGTGCAGGGCATTCCCTGGGTCAACACCCTGGCGACCAACGCCGAGGGCAAGGTGCTTTACCTCAACCAGTCGGTGGTGCCGCACCTGAGCCAGCAGCAACTGGCCGACTGCGCCATCGCCGAGTACCAGAAGCAGGGCCTGCCGGTGCTGCAGGGTGGGCGCCGCGCCTGCAACTGGTCGAGCGCGCCGGGCAGCCGTCATGCCGGGCTGACGCCGCCGGAGCAGATGCCGGTGCTGGAGCGCGAGGACTTCGTGCAGAACTCCAATGACAGCGCCTGGATGAGCAACCCGGCACAGCCGCTGACCGGGTTCTCGCCGCTGGTGAGCCGTGATTCGGTGCCGGTCAGCGCCCGCGCGCGCTTCGCCCTGGATCGCTTGAAGGGCGACGCCAGGATCGGCCCGGACGACCTGCAGAAAATGGTCACCGACAACCGCGTCTATGTGGCCGACATGCTCCTCGACGACCTGCTGCAACTGTGCAAGCCGGCCCCGGCGGGCACCGAGGCGGCGTGCGCGGCGCTGGGTTCGTGGGACCGTCACGTCAACCTCGACAGCAATCCGGGCTTCGCCTACTTCCAGGCCTTCGTCGCGCGCTTCCTGAAGATCGACGGCGGCTGGCGCCTGCCCTTCGATCCCAAGCTGCCGCTGGCCACCCCTTCGGGCATCGCCCTGGACAAGCCGGAAGTCCGCCAGCAGGCGCAGCAGGCGCTGGTTGCCGCCGCGCAGGAGATCGACGGCCGCCGCATCCGCGCCGACGAGAAGTGGGGCGAGCTGCAGCTGACCGGCGATGTCGCCAACCCGCTGGGCATCCCCGGCGGCACCGGCAACGAGGGCGTATACAACGCCATTACTTCGGAGTGGCAGGGCGACCATTACCGCGTGCTCAGCGGCAGCAGCTATATCCAGCTGGTGGACTTCACCGCCGACGGCCCGAAGGCGCGCGGGCTGCTGGCGTTCTCGCAATCCAGCGAACCCGGTTCGCCGCATCATCGCGACCAGACCGAGCTGTTTGCCAAACAGCAGTGGCCGGAGCTGCCGTTCACCGACGAGCAGATCAAGGCCGATCCGGAGCTGCAGGTGATGGAGCTGCGCGAGCGGTAAGGGGAAGGCGCCCTTGCGGGCGTTGGTCGCGGGCATGGCCCGCTCCTACAGGTAGTCGTGCTTTTGTAGGAGCGGGCCATACCTGCGAATCCCGGCAAGGCCGGGATAACCGATTGACTCCAGCTGTCACCAGCCTGACACCGAGCGCACCTAGTCTGGCGGCAAAGCCCCGACGCGTAGGCCGCCGCCATGCCCCTGACCAATGAATCCGTGATCCGCCGCATCCACCGCGAACTGCTTGACCACAGCGACGAAGAGCTGGAGCTGGAGCTGCTGGAAGATGTGCGCAACCTCGACGAGCTGTTCGACGAGCACGCCGACGTCGACGAGGAAAAGCTCGCTCGCCGCCGTTACTTCAGCGAGCTGTTCCGCCTGCAGGGCGAGCTGGTGAAGCTGCAGAGCTGGGTGGTGAAGACCGGCCACAAGGTGGTGATCCTCTTCGAAGGCCGCGATGCGGCAGGCAAGGGCGGCGTGATCAAGCGCATCACCCAGCGCCTCAATCCGCGCGTCTGCCGGGTCGCCGCGCTGCCTGCGCCGAACGACCGCGAGCAGACCCAGTGGTACTTCCAGCGCTACGTCTCGCACCTGCCGGCGGCGGGGGAAATCGTCCTGTTCGACCGCAGCTGGTACAACCGCGCGGGCGTCGAGCGGGTGATGGGCTTCTGCTCGGACGACCAGTACGAGGAGTTCTTCCGCAGCGTGCCGGAGTTCGAGCGCATGCTGGCGCGCTCGGGCATCCAGCTGATCAAGTACTGGTTCTCGATCTCCGACGACGAACAGCACCTGCGCTTCCTCAGCCGCATCCACGACCCGCTCAAGCAGTGGAAGCTCAGCCCCATGGACCTGGAGTCGCGGCGCCGCTGGGAGGCCTACACCAAGGCCAAGGAAATCATGCTCGAGCGCACCCACATCCCCGAGGCCCCCTGGTGGGTAGTGCAGGCCGACGACAAGAAGCGCGCGCGGCTCAACTGCATCAGCCACCTGCTGAAGCTGATTCCCTACGAGGACGTCGAGCACCCGGCGGTGATCCTGCCGCAGCGCCAGCGCCACGAAGACTACGCGCGCACGCCGACGCCGCAGCAGATTGTGGTGCCTGAGGTTTACTGAGCAGGATTACGTAGGAGCACCTGCCTTCCTCTTGAATTCCGCGCCTGCGCTTCCCCCTCACCCCAGCCCTCTCCCTCAGGGAGAGGGGGCCGATTGCGCCGGCTGACGCCACGGTTTCATCCTGCGCCGTACAGTCCCCTCTCCCTGGTGAGGGGAGGCCCTGGCGCAAATACGCCAGAAGCAGGCAGTTGGCCCTACGTACAGCATCCCTTCGGTGCAGACAGTCATTTTCGCAGAGACACAATCTGTAACATTCCCTGCCGATCATGACCGGGATATCCCATCTCGCGGACTCCCAGCATGACCACCGATACCCTGGCCGTTCCCGGCGTCGAAGACCGGCCCCATCTGGAACACAGGCCCGGCCGCATCACCGCCTTCATCTTCTTCGCCGTGCTCGCCGTCGGCCTGCTGTTCTCGGCCTGGAGCCTGGTGCGCGATGTCGACGACGTCACCACCGCGGTCACCACCTGGACGCCGTTCCTGCTGCTCGGGGTCGCCCTGTTCATCGCCCTGGGCTTCGAGTTCGTCAACGGCTTCCACGACACCGCCAACGCGGTGGCCACCGTCATCTATACCCACTCGCTGCCGCCGCACTTCGCGGTGGTCTGGTCGGGCTGCTTCAACTTCCTCGGCGTGCTGCTCTCCAGCGGCGCAGTGGCCTTCGGCATCATCGCCCTGCTGCCGGTGGAACTGATCCTGCAGGTCGGCTCCTCGGCTGGCTTCGCCATGGTCTTCGCCCTGCTGATCGCGGCCATCCTGTGGAACCTCGGCACCTGGTGGCTGGGCCTGCCGGCGTCGTCCTCGCACACCCTGATCGGCTCGATCATCGGCGTCGGCGTGGCCAACGCGCTGATGCACGGCCGCGACGGCACCAGCGGTGTGGACTGGGCGCAGGCGACCAAGGTCGGCTACTCGCTGCTGCTCTCGCCGCTGATCGGCTTCTTCTGCGCCGCGCTCCTGCTGCTGGCGCTGCGCCTGCTGGTGAAGAACCGCGCGCTGTACAAGGCACCCAAGGGCAAGACGCCGCCGCCGTGGTGGATTCGCGGCCTGCTGATCCTCACCTGCACCGGCGTGTCGTTCGCCCACGGCTCCAACGACGGGCAGAAAGGCATGGGCCTGATCATGCTGATCCTGGTCGGCACCTTGCCGATGGCCTATGCGCTGAACCGCACCATGCCGGCGGACCAGACCGTGCAGTTCGTCGCCATCGCCGAAGTTACCCAGCAGGCGCTGGTCCGTGCCGCGCCGCAGCCGGCCCCGGCCGACCCGCGCGCGGTGCTGTCGGAGTACGTGCGCACCAAGCAAGCCAAGCCGGAACTGATTCCGTCCCTGGCGGCGCTGACCGGCGCCATCGGCGCGGAAGTGAAGGGCTACGGCAGCCTGGCCCGTGTGCCGGCCGAGGCCATGGGCAACGTGCGTAACGACATGTACCTGACCAGCGAGGCGATCCGCCTGATGGACAAGGACAAGGTCGGCAACTTCGACGCGGACACCACCAGCAAGCTGGCCGCGTTCAAGGGCAAGATCGACGAGTCGACGCGATTCATTCCGTTGTGGGTGAAGGTCGCTGTGGCCATCGCCCTCGGCCTGGGCACCATGGTCGGCTGGAAACGCATCGTGGTGACCGTCGGCGAGAAGATCGGCAAGACCCACCTGACCTACGCACAGGGGGCGTCGGCGGAGATGGTGGCGATGCTGACCATCGGCGCGGCGGACATGTACGGGTTACCGGTGTCGACGACCCATGTGCTGTCGTCCGGCGTCGCCGGGACCATGGCGGCCAACGGCTCGGGCCTGCAGATGCGCACCATCCGCAACCTGCTGATGGCCTGGGTGCTGACCCTGCCGGCGGCCATCGTGCTCTCGGCGTCGCTGTACTGGCTGTTCACCCACCTGTTCTGACCTAGGGTGATGCAACGAAAACGCCGCTCTCCTGAGCGGCGTTTTTTTGCCACCGGACTCCCCTGTAGGAGCGGGCCATGCCCGCGATCCGCCGGCAGGGCCGGCGCCATCCTTCGCTCCAAGGTTGACCCTGTATTGCTGCGTTGGCGTGGGTGTTTCTGCGTCGCTTCGGTGCACGCCCGGAATCTGTGTTTCGCCCCCTCGGGCGAGTCCCTTTTGTCAAACGCCACAAAAGGAACCAAAAAGTCTTGCCCCGGACATCCGGTTTTTCGCTTGGGGCGAAAAATTCCCTCGTTGAATTGAAGTTTCAGGGGCCCGCCGCGAAGGGCCATCCCTGGCCCATCGCGGCTCTCGCGACATCCATGTCGCTCAACCCCTGAAACTTCAATTCAACGAGGCCTCCTGAACGGGGCATTTGGCGCGTGAGGATGTTTCTCTGGAAGTCTTCATGAGCCAGAGCGGATTCCCCTGTAGGAACGGGCCATGCCCGCGATGGCGCGCATGGCGCGCACCTACAGGGAGCTTCCGCGTTTCCTGCTGGCCCCGCTTGAAATATCGAACGCGTGATGCGTATTTTGTACGGGCTCGCGCGCCTCGCGCGGCGTCCTGTGACAGGGACAAAAGAACAAGGATAAGAAGTCATGAGTAACGATCCAGGAATCCCACTCGCCGAGCGTCTGGCTGGAGTGGAAGAGATCGAGTGCGTCACCCCCGACCTCAACGGGGTGCCGCGTGGCAAGGTGATGACCGGCGAGGGCTTCCTCACCGGGCGCCGGCTGCAACTGGCGCGCGGCGTCCTGCTGCAATGCATCATGGGCGGCTACCCGGCCGCGAAGTTCTACGGCAGCGACGACGGCGACCTCGCCCTGATCGCCGAGCCGACCCAGATCCATCGCCTGCCCTGGAGCGACGAACCCCGCGCCTTTGCCATCTGCGATGCGCTGGAGCTCGATGGCAAGCCTTCCGGCCTGTCCACCCGCGGCCTGCTCAAGCAAGTGGTCGCGCGCTACGCCGAACGCGGCTGGAGCCCGGTGGTGGCGACCGAGCTGGAGTTCTTCGTGTTCGCCCCCAACCCCGATCCGCTGGAAGCCTTCCAGGCGCCGGTTGGCCTGGACGGTCGCCGCGAGATCGGTCACTCGGCCTTCAGCGTTTCGTCCAACAACGGCCTGCGCCCGTTCTTCCAGGACGTCTACCGCTGCATGGAAGCGGTGGGGCTGGAACGCGACACCTTCATGCACGAGATGGGCACCACCCAGTTCGAGATCAACTTCCTGCATGGCGACCCGGTACTGCTGGCCGACCAGACCTTCCTGTTCAAGCACCTGCTCAAGGAAGTCGCGCTCAAGCACGGGCTGATCGTGGTGTGCATGGCCAAGCCGCTGGCGCACACGCCGGGCAGTTCGATGCACATCCACCAGAGCATCGTCGATGGCGAGGGCCGCAACATCTTCAGCGACGCCCAGGGCGAGGTCACGCCGGCGTTCCGCCACTTCATCGGCGGCCTGCAGGCGTGCCTGTCGGACTTCACCCTGCTGTTCGCGCCGAACGTGAACTCCTTCCAGCGCCTGTGCCACCCGTACGCTTCGCCGAACAACGCCTGCTGGTCCCACGACAACCGCGCCGCCGGCCTGCGCATTCCGGCCAGCGCGCCGGTGGCCCGTCGCGTGGAGAACCGCCTGCCAGGCGCCGACGCCAACCCCTACCTGGCCATCGCTGCGAGCCTGGCTGCCGGTCTGCACGGCATCGAGCGTGCGCTGGAGCCCACTGCGCCGATCCAGGGTGAGTTCGAGGTGCCGCCGGAGCTGCTGCTGCCCTGCACGATGTACGACGCACTGCAGCGCCTGCAGCGCAGCGAGCTGGCCCGCGAGGTGTTCGGCAACGAGTTCATCGACGGCTACAGCGCGACCAAGGCCATGGAGCTGACCAGCTTCTTCGACGAAATCACCCCGTGGGAGCGCCGCGTTCTCGCCGCGCAGGCCTGAGGCGCATGAACTGATTTGAAGTCTCTGACACAGCTGCGCCGAAACCCGGTGCAGCTGTGATCGGCAGCCATCTTCTGGTGATCTTCAGGCCATCCTCGTTCATCCCGCCGACATCCTTCGAAACGCCCCGCATGACCGTGCGCGACGCGCGCTATTCCGGGCCCGGCAGCCCTCTCGACGCGCCGATTGGCAAGCTCTAAGGTGTGAGCGCAAGTCCCGCTTTCCGCTGCCCGGACGTTGTGCCGGGGTTGTCCTGGACCAGGAGGTCCAATGCTTCGGATCGTCACTGCCTTCCGCGCTCTGTACTTCGCCGCCGTCATGCTCCTGACCGGTTCCGGTCTGCTCAGTACCTACCTCGCCCTGCGCCTGGGCGCGGAGAAGGTCGACGGGCTGTGGATCGGCGCTATGATGGCCGCCTACTACCTCGGCCTGGTGCTGGGCGGCAAGATCGGCCACCGGCTGATCGCCCGCGTCGGCCACATCCGCGCCTATGTCGCCTGTGGCGGGTTGGTCACCGCTGCGGTGCTGGGCATCGGCCTGTTGCCCTGGCTGGGCTTCTGGCTGTTGCTGCGGGTCGCCATCGGCCTGGGGATGATGTGCCAGTACATGGTCATCGAGAGCTGGCTCAACGAGCAGGCCGAAGCGCGCCAGCGCGGTGCCGTGTTCGCCGGCTACATGGTCGCGTCCTACCTGGGCCTGGTACTCGGTCAGCTGGTGCTGGTGGTGCATCCGGGGCTGGGCCCGGAGCTGCCGATGATGATCGCGCTGTGCTTCGCCCTGTCGCTGATCCCGGTGGCGATCACCCACAAGGTCCACCCCGCACCGCTGCGCCCGGCACCGCTGGAGCCGCGCTTCTTCATCCAGCGGGTGCCGCAGTCGCTGACCACGGTGCTGGTGTCCGGCCTGGTAGTGGGTGCCTTCTATGGTCTGGCGCCGCTCTATGCGGTGCGCCAGGGCTTGAGTACCGAGGAAATCGGCCTGTTCATGGGCGGCTGCATCTTTGCCGGCTTGCTGGTGCAGTGGCCGCTGGGCTGGCTGTCGGACCGCATCGACCGCGCCGTGCTGATCCGCAATGCCGCCATCCTGCTGTTGATAGTGGCGTTGCCGCTGGCGCTGTTGCCGCTGCTGCCGGTGCCGCCGATTTCACTGGCGTGGCTTTTGCCGATGGGCTTCATCGTCTGCCTGGTGCAGTTCACCCTGTATCCGCTGGCCGTGGCCTTCTCCAACGACCACGTCGAAGGTGAGCGCCGCGTTTCGCTGACCGCGATGCTGCTGGTGACTTTCGGTGTCGGCGCCTGTATCGGCCCGCTGGCGGCCGGCGCGCTGATGAAGCTGTTCGGCGCCAACATGCTCTACGCCTTCGTCTGCGCCTGCTCGCTGATCCTCATCTGGCGCGTGCAGCCGGAGAAGGTCAGTGGTGTGCACCGGGTCGACGAAGCGCCGGTCAAGCACGTCGCCACGCCGGACAGCCTGGCGTCCTCGCCGCTGTCCGCCGCCCTCGACCCGCGGGTCGACGAAGCGGCCGTGGAGGAGCAGATGAAGGGCAACGACAACAGCGCGCCGGCAGCCGAGCCGGAAGTGGAGGCAGAAGCAGAAGCCGAGGAAGAAAGCCGGCCCGCGTGAGGCGGCAGGGGAAGGGCGGCAAGCGCTTGCCGCCCGGGACGAACTAGAACAGCTCGTCCTTCTCGAAGCGCCGGGCTTCGCGTTGCAGCTGGTAGACGAAGCGTTCGATGTTGCGCTGCGCCAGGCCGCTCATCTGGTGGAAGCGCATGCCGGCGAAGCTGTAGCCGACCTTTTCCTCGAAGTGCACGTGGCGCAGCTCGACTTCCATGGTCAGGGCGCCGAAGGGCAGGCGCGCGGTGAATTCTTCATAGACCTGGCCGGGCTGCAGGCGCTCGGCGGCGTTGCCTTCCAGGCGAATCTTGCAGCCAGTGGCGGAAATGTCGATCAGGCTGCCCTTGAGCGGCGACTTCAGCTTGCTGCCGCCGATCTCCACGGCCACCGGCTGGCCCTGGCTGACGGGGGCGCGGAAGGCGTTGCGGCGCTGGTGGTAGAGCATCTCGGCCGGCACCGGCAGCCAGTAGCAGCGGGCGCCGTCGATCTCGGAGAAGAAAGCGTTCTGGGTGTTTTCCCAGGCGATGCGCACGCCCTCGTGGAAGGCCTCGATGCGGAATTGCTCGCCGTTCTGCAGGAAGCGCTCGCCGTCGTTGGGGATGAGCTCATCGAGGGCAACGATGTTGCGCTCGCGGTTGATCTCGACGACGAAGCTCTGGAAGCGCTGGCTGCGCCCTTCGAAGGTGATTACCAGGGGATCGTTACTGTCCATCAGCATTTTCAGGCTGGCGTGGATCTCCACCGGAGCTTTCAACACCTTCGGTGGTTGAGGGCCATTTTCCTCGGCGAACAGATTGGACACGGTCCGCGGGTCTCCATTGTGTTTGTTATGAGTCGTGCACGGGGCAGGGCCGGATAGTGGCATTCTGCCCTAGGGCGGGCCTTCAGGCCAGAGGAGTTCAGGCCTGGCTGAGCGGGCGCTGGCGGTTGCTCTGGGTGGAGCCGCCGTAGCGATCATAGAGTCGCGGAGTTTCCTGGCCGCGCAGGATGTCGAGCGTGCGCTCGGTGCTGGTCTGGCCGGAACGGATGAGGCGGCCGTTGCGCTGGTTGGCTTCCTGACAGCGTTCGAGCAGGGCGCCGAGTTCTTGCGCACGCGCGGTGAGAGCGGCGTTGCCGGTAGCCTGGGCAATCTGCGCAAGCCCCTCGTTGTCAGCGCTGACCCCGGCCTGTTGCAGTGCCTGGGTGCGGATGCGACCGTTCTGCTCGAGCTGATGCAGCAGCGGCAGCTTGCTGTCGAGCAGCTTCTGCAACTGGTCCAGGTCGCGTGCTTGCAGCGCCTGGAACTCATCGTCGATCAGCTGCAGCAGGCTGCTGGCTGCTTCGATGTCGCCGTTGATCAGGGAAAGCAGGGCATCGGACATCTTGGGCTCGGCGTACTAGCGGTTGACCAGGCGCTGAGTGAACTCAGCGCTGGGATTCGAAATCGAGCAGCTTGCTGGCGACTTTCTGGCTGTCGACCTGGTAGCTGCCGTCAGCGATGGCCGCCTTGATGCGGGCCACTTTCTCGTTGTCGACCACGGGCTGGTCCTTCAGTTGATCGCTTACTTTCTGCAGTTGCTGCGCGGTGTCGCTCAGCTGTACCGACTCGCCGCTCTTGGCCGGGGCGTTGACGGAGGCATTCTCTGCGGCGGCTTCGCTGCGACCGCTCTGGGCAGCACTGCTACGGCCAGTGCTGGCTGTCGTAGAGGCCGGGTTCAGCCGGTTGAAGTCGATGACCATGGTGGAAACCTCTGGAGGTATTGGACGCTTGCCAAGCTTTTCGGCCGTCTTGAGAGAAACTTTAGGCCGAATTTTCGTGCGCCTGAGCACATTTTGCAGAGGGCTGCGTCCATCATGCCAGAAAAAGCCCGGCGCCGAGCGCTACAGGGTGACTTCCACCGCTCCCGGCTCGACCACGCGAGCCTTGACGATACGCTGGGAGCGCAGGTTGCGCACTCGGATCTGCTCGCCGGTTACCCCATCGGACAGCGCCTCGCCGGGCATGAACACGTTGATCGCACTGGTCCTGGCGCGGATCACCACCTGGTCACCCTTGCGCACGGCCGCCGCCTGTTCGAGGAACACCGGTGCCAGCACCTGGTCGTTGACCGTCGGGCGCTTGAGCTTCATGCCGACCACCTGGCTGGGGTCGGTCAGGTAGCCCAGGCTCAGTTGGCCGACGTCCCTTTCGACGACGCTGATATCACTTGCCTCGACGACATGGTTACGCTGCAGGGGCAGGGTGGTGACGACAACTTGACGGAACAGCCTGACCGTCGCCGGCACGAACACCGTCCAGGGGGAGCTGCCCTCGCAGAGCACCCGCACAGTGACCCGACCAACGGGCTGCGCCGGGCTTTCCAGCTTCTGTGTCAGGTCCTTGTCGCACTCTGCCAGACGCAGGCGGGGGTCGATGCGTGCGACTTCGATCTCGTAGCGTGCGTCTATGCCCGAGGTCTGCAGATAATCTTCCACCTTGAACTCAAGAAAGCCCTGGGTGGAGCCGATAAGGATCTCAGGCGCAGTGAAGCCTTCCGCCCCAGCCGGGGAGAGGGTCAGCGCACCCGTCATGCCGAGCAGCGCAGCCATCAGGGCGCGCGCGGGTCTCAGCTGTCGGAAAAATGTCGTTGCTCGTTTCATGCAACGATCCAAGCAATGGTCATGCCGCCTTCGTGAGTCGGGCGGCGTTGCGTGCACAGGAGGCTCAATGGCCGGAGTCATGGATTCGGTCAACCAGCGTACGCAGCTGGTTGGCCAGAATCGTCTCGAACTGCTGCTGTTCCGCTTGAACGGCAGCCAGCTGTACGGGATCAACGTGTTCAAGGTGAAGGAGGTGTTGCAGTGCCCCCGCCTGACCGTGATGCCCAAATCCAGCCAGGTGGTGCGCGGGGTGGCGAACATCCGTGGCGGCACCATTCCGATCCTCGACCTGGCGCTGGCCACGGGGCGTCACGCCCTGCGGGACATCGCCAACAGCTTCGTGATCATCACCGAGTACAACACCAAGGTGCAGGGCTTCCTGGTGCACTCGGTGGAGCGCATCGTCAACATGAACTGGGAGTCGATCCATCCGCCACCCAAGGGAACCGGCCGCGACCACTACCTGACGGCGGTGACGCGGGTCGACAACCAACTGGTGGAAATCATCGACGTGGAGAAGATCCTCGCCGAGGTGGCGCCGACTTCGGAGGACATCTCCGAAGGCGTGCTGGATGCCGAGACCCAGGCCCGCGCGGTGAGCAAGCGCGTGCTGGTGGTGGATGACTCCTCCGTGGCGCGCAAGCAGCTGGTGCGTTGCCTGGAGACCGTCGGCGTGGAAGTGCTGGCGCTCAACGACGGCCGCCAGGCGCTGGATTACCTGCACCAGATGGTGGAAGCCGGCGGGCATCCGGGCAGCGATCTGCTGATGGTGATCTCGGATATCGAGATGCCGGAAATGGATGGCTACACGCTTACGGCGGAAATCCGTCACGACCCGCGCATGCAGGATCTGCACATTCTCCTGCATACTTCGTTGTCCGGGGTGTTCAACCAGGCGATGGTGAAGAAGGTCGGCGCTGACGACTTCCTTGCCAAGTTCCGCCCCGATGACCTGGCGGCCCGCGTGTCGGACCGCATCAAGGCAGTGGATGGCGCGACGGCCTGATGCCGGCGTGACGCGATGCGGGTGGCGCCGGTGCCGCCCGCATCGTCTATGGTTTTTTGAGCACCGGTCAGGCAGTTGCCGTCGTTTTGCCGGCAGCCGTCCACGAGCAAAGAGGCTTATCTGTGACATCCACCAATTCTGAATTCGAGCTGTTCCGGGATTTCCTGGAAAAGACCTGCGGCATCCTCCTGGGCGCCAACAAGCAGTACCTGGTCTCCAGCCGCTTGAACAAGTTGATGGAGCAGCAGGGCATCAAGTCCCTGGGCGAGCTGGTACAGAAGATCCAGATGCGCAGCCAGCTGCGCGAGCAGGTGGTCGATGCGATGACCACCAACGAGACCCTGTGGTTTCGCGATACCTACCCCTTCGAGGTGCTGAAGAACCGCGTGCTGCCGGAGATGATCAAGGCCTCGCCCGGCCAGCGCCTGCGCATCTGGTCGGCGGCCTGTTCCTCGGGGCAGGAGCCTTATTCGCTGTCCATGTCCATCGACGAGTTCGAGCGCACCAACCTTGGCCAGTTGAAGGCGGGCGTGCAGATCGTCGCCACCGACCTGTCCGGCTCCATGCTCACTGCCTGCAAGGCCGGCGAGTACGATAGCCTGGCCATCGGCCGCGGCCTGTCGCAGGAGCGCTTGGCGCGCTACTTCGACCAGAAGACGCCGGGGCGCTGGACGGTGAAGCCGCCGATCAAGAGCCGTGTGGAGTTCCGCGCGCTGAACCTGCTGGACAGCTACGCCACGCTGGGCAAGTTCGACATGGTGTTCTGCCGCAACGTGCTGATCTATTTCTCGGCCGAAGTGAAGCGCGACATCCTCCTGCGCATCCATGCGACGCTCAAGCCTGGCGGCTACCTGTTCCTCGGCGCCTCCGAAGCGCTCAACGCGCTGCCGGACCACTACCAGATGGTCCAGTGCAGCCCGGGGATCATCTACAAGGCCAAGTGACCGGCCGACGCCCCGCCTGTTCGGGCGGGGTTCCTGCAGATACTTTCAGCGCCACCTGATCG
The DNA here is from genome assembly GCF_040017195.2 of Pseudomonas sp. LABIM340. NCBI lineage: Bacteria > Pseudomonadati > Pseudomonadota > Gammaproteobacteria > Pseudomonadales > Pseudomonadaceae > Pseudomonas > Pseudomonas sp. LABIM340. The sequence goes on from NZ_CM200227.1 coordinate 1,985,631, forward strand.
GCCTGGTGCCGTTCCGATCGCGCGCATGGCGCGCTCCTACAGATGGGCGCTGCACGTAGAGTTTCCGTTGGTTGTGGATTGCGCCGCGGACAAGCCCCGCTCCCGCGTTGGTCGGCTGACCTGTAGGAGCGGGCCATGCCCGCGATCCGTCGGCAGGGCCGACGCCAGCCAATCACCAGGTCTTCGGCCGATACCCCTTCACGCAGGCCCGCACCTCGTCGTCGATCACGTTGCCCGGCTTGATGCAGTCGGACAGCTTGCGCGGGCTGTCGCTGTAGGGAGAGGTCGCTGGTGCCGCCTGTGGGCCGGCAGGGGACATGCCCAGGCGGCTTTGCAGCACCACCCAGCGCTCCGCTAGCCAAGCGTGGCTGGCTGGATTGCGCCACAGCGCGGTGCCGGCGGCGAGGAGCAGCAAGGGGATGAGAAACCACAGCAGCGGCTTCAGCAGCATTCGCCAGTTGCGCTTCGGGCCTTCGGGCGGCTTCTGCTTGTTCTGCTGCCTGACCTGCTCCCAGTAGTAGTCGCGATCACGGTCGCTCATCGGTGCACTTCCGCCGGTTGGATGCGCGAAGAGTAACGGCTGGCGCGGCCTGCGGCGAGGCGCGATCAGTGGTCCTTGTGACGGGCTTCGCGCACCACCATATTGGTTTGCATGACCGCTCCTCGAACCTCATCCCGCACCAGGCGAGCCGATGTGCTGTCCGCCTTCCACCCGGCGGTGGCCGGCTGGTTCCGTGCGCATTTCCCGGCACCGACGCAGGCGCAGGTCGAGGCGTGGCCGGCGATCCAGGCGGGCGAATCGACCCTGGTAGCGGCGCCCACCGGTTCGGGCAAGACGCTCACGGCCTTCCTCTCGGCCATCGATGCACTGGTCCGCGAGGGATTGGCGAACGGCGGTGCGCTGCCGGATCGCACCTCGGTGGTCTACGTTTCGCCGCTCAAGGCGCTGTCCAATGACATCCGGATCAACCTCGAGGAGCCCCTGGCCGGCATCCGCGCGGCGCTGGTGGAGATGGGCCTGCCCGAGGTGGATATCCGCACTGCGGTGCGCACCGGCGACACCACCTCCCGCGAGCGCGAGGCCATGCGCCGGCAAGTGCCGCACATCCTGGTCACCACCCCCGAATCGCTCTACGTGCTGCTCGGCTCGGACTCCGGCCGCGCCATGCTCGCCGGCGCGCGCAGCGTGATAGTCGATGAAATCCACGCCCTGGCCGCGAGCAAGCGCGGCAGCCACCTGGCGCTGTCACTGGAGCGCTTGCAGGCGTTGTGCGAAGCGCCGCTGGTGCGCATCGGCCTGTCCGCCACGCAGAAACCCATCGAGGCCGTGGCGGGTTTTCTCGTTGGGAGTCACCAGGGCTGCCGCATCGTCGACATCGGCTACAGCCGCGAACGCGACCTGAACCTGGAAGTGCCCGCAGCGCCGCTGGAGGCGGTGATGTCCCACGATGTCTGGGACAAGGTCTACGATCGCCTCGCCGAACTGGCCAGCGAGCACCGCACCACGCTGGTTTTCGTCAATACCCGACGGCTGTCCGAGCGCATCACCCGGCACCTGGCCGAGCGCATCGGCGCCGGCTGGGTAGCGGCGCACCACGGCAGCCTGTCCAAGGAACTGCGCCTGGGCGCCGAACGGCGGCTCAAGGCCGGGCAACTGAAGGTGCTGGTGGCCACCGCGTCGCTGGAGCTGGGCATCGATATCGGCGACGTCGAGCTGGTCTGCCAGATCGGCTCGCCGCGTTCCATCGCCGCCTTCCTGCAACGTGTCGGCCGCTCCGGCCACAGCGTCGGCGGTACGCCCAAGGGACGGTTGTTCCCGACTTCGCGGGATGACCTGATCGAATGCGTGGCGCTGCTCGACAGCGTGCGGCAGAACGAGCTGGACGCCCTGAGCATTCCCCACGCTCCGCTGGACGTGCTGGCCCAGCAGATAGTTGCCGAAGTGGCCTGCCAGGAATGGCGAGAGGACGCGCTGTTCGCGCTGTTCACCGCCGCGCAACCCTATGCCGACCTCAGTCGCGAGCACTTCGACGCGATGCTGCGCACCCTTGCCGAGGGCTATACCAGCCGTAACGGCCAGCGCGGTGCCTACCTGCACCGTGACGCCGTGCACCAGCGTCTGCGCGGCCGGCGCGGAGCCAAGCTCACCGCCGTGACCTCCGGCGGCACCATTCCCGATACCGGCGACTACACCGTGCTGCTGGAGCTGCAGGGCCTCAGCGTGGGCACGGTGAACGAGGACTTCGCGGTGGAGAGCCTGGCCGGCGATGTGTTCCAGCTGGGCAATGTTTCCTACCGCATTCTGCGCGTGGAGCCGGGCCGCGTGCGCGTCGAGGATGCACAGGGTCAGCCACCGAACATCCCTTTCTGGCTCGGCGAGGCGCCGGGGCGCACCGACGAGCTGTCCGCCAGCGTCGCGCGCCTGCGCGGGCAACTGGACGAACTGCTCGCCCAGGGCGAGAACGACGCCGAGCCGCTGGCGCGGGCCATCGACTGGCTGCAGGGGCTGCTTGGCCTGAACGACGCGGCGGCGCGGCAACTGGTGGAGTACCTGGCTCGTGCGCGCCACGCCCTTGGTGCGCTGCCGACGCAGAAGACGCTGATCCTCGAACGCTTCTTCGATGAATCCGGCGGCATGCAACTGGTCATCCATTCGCCCTATGGCAGCCGGATCAACCGCGCCTGGGGGCTGGCGCTGCGCAAGCGCTTCTGCCGCACCTTCAACTTCGAGCTGCAGGCCGCCGCCACCGAAGACGCGATCATCCTCTCGCTGTCCACCAGCCACAGCTTTGCGCTGGACGAGGTGTGGCGCTACCTGCACTCCAACAGCGCCGAACACGTGCTGATCCAGGCGCTGCTCGACGCGCCGCTGTTCGGCGTGCGCTGGCGCTGGAACGCCACCACCGCGCTGGCCTTGCCGCGCTACAGCGGCGGGCGGAAAGTCGCCCCGCAATTGCAGCGCATGCGCAGCGAGGACCTGCTGGCCTCGGTGTTCCCCGACCAGGTGGCGTGCCTGGAGAACATCGTCGGCGAGCGCGAGATTCCCGATCACCCGCTGGTGACGCAGACCCTCGACGACTGCCTGCACGAGGCGATGGACTGCGAGGGCTGGCTCGACCTGCTGCGGCGCATGGAAAGTGGGGCGGTGACCCTGCTGGCACGTGACCTGCCGGCACCGTCGCCGCTGGCGGCGGAGGTTTTGTCCGCCAGCCCGTATTCCTTCCTCGATGACGCGCCACTGGAAGAGCGCCGCACTCAGGCCGTGCAGAGCCGCCGCTGGACCGACCCGGAAAGCGCCGACGACCTCGGCGCGCTGGATGCCGATGCCATCGACGCGGTACGCGCCGAGGCCTGGCCCGAAGCCCGCGACGCCGACGAGATGCACGAGGCATTGACCGGTCTGGGTGGCATCCGCGAAAGCGAGGCGCAGGTCAATGAGGGCTGGCCTTTCCTGCTCAAGTCACTGGCCAAAGCGGGGAGGGCGACGCGCCTGGAGCTGCCCGTGGGCGCAGTCTGGGTGGCGGCGGAACGGCTCAGCCAATGGCTCTCGCTGCATCCTCAGGTCGCGATGAAACCTTCGCTTGATCTGCCTGTGGCGCTGCGTGAACCCTGCGCGGTGGACGAAGCGCAGGTCGAACTGGTGCGGGCGCGCCTGACCGGTTTCGGCCCACGTCTGCTGCGCGAGTTGGCGGATGACCTGGGCATTTCCTCCGGCGATACCGGCTTCGCCCTGGCCAGCCTGGAACGCGAGGGCTACGTGCTGCGCGGCCGCTTCACGCCGGGCGTCAGCGAGGAGGAGTGGTGCGAACGCCACTTGCTCGCGCGCATCCATCGCTACACGGTCAAGCGCCTGCGCCGGGAGATCGAGCCAGTGGCGCGGGCGGATTTCATGCGCTTCCTGTTCGACTGGCAGCGGGTGTCCGCTGGATCGCGGATGCGCGGTGCAGAATCCCTGGCCGGCGTGCTCAGTCAGCTGGAAGGCTTCCAGGCGGCCGCCAGTGCCTGGGAAAGCGACATCCTGCCCAGCCGCGTGGCCGACTACGGCATCAACTGGCTGGACGACCTGTGCCGCGCCGGTCGCATCGTCTGGGCGCGCTTGCCGGGCCGAGCCGCTGTAAAGGGGCGCGGCGGCCCGCTGAAGAGCACGCCTATCGTGCTGCTGCCGCGCGCGCAGATGGCGCAGTGGAGCGCGTTGAGCGCGGGGCAGGCGGATGCCGAGCTGTCCGCCAAGGCCAGCAAGGTGCTGGAGGTGCTCAAGGAGCACGGCGCGTCGTTCTTCGAAGAGCTGGCCAGTGAAAGCCACCTGCTGCGCACCGAACTGGAAACCGTGCTGGGTGAACTGGTAGCGGCGGGGCGGGTGAATGCCGACAGCTTCGCCGGCCTGCGCGCCCTGTTGATGCCGGCGGCGCGGCGGCACCCGCAGCGACGTTCGCGCACGCCGCTGTTCGGCATGGCCGATGCCGGGCGCTGGGCGCTGCTGCGCCGCGCCACGCTGGAGCCGGGAGCGCGGTTGCCGGCGGAAGTGCTCGAACATGTCGCCATGACCTTGCTGCGTCGCTACGGTGTGGTCTGCTGGCGCCTGCTCGATCGCGAAGCCGACTGGCTGCCGCCGTGGCGCGACCTGCTGCGGGTCTACCACCGCCTGGAAGCGCGCGGGGAAATCCGTGGTGGGCGCTTCGTCGCCGGGCTGACCGGCGAGCAGTTTGCCCTGCCCGAAGCCGTCGGCCTGCTGCGCGAAGTGCGCCGCCGTGAAGCGAGCGGTGAATGGGTGGTGGTGTCGGCGGTCGACCCGCTGAACCTGGCCGGCACCCTGCTGCCGGGGCGCAAGGTGGCGGCGGTGAGTGGCAACCGCGTGCTCTATCGCGATGGCGTGCCGGTGGGCGCGTTGATCGCCGGCGAGGTGGAGCTGCTCGCGGAGCTGGCGCCGGATGAGCAGGCCTGCGCGCGGGAATTGTTGATCCGCCGGTAAGCCGGGCGCGGCTGACGTACACTCAGCGGCACGGAAGTTTCTCCCTGCGAGGCTGTGATGTCTTCCCGCGAGTCCCCGAGCCTGCCTGAGCTGTTGCGCCAGTGGTGGTTCCTGCCGCTGCTTGCCCTCGCACTGTGCCTGCGCCTGTACGAGCTGACCGGCTCGGCCATCTGGGGCGACGAAAGCTCCAGCCTGTTCCTCGCCCGCTATTCGCCGCTGCAACTCTGGCAGCACGCCGCCCACGACGTGCATCCGCCGCTGTACTTCTACCTGCTGCACCTGTGGACCGGGCTGCTGGGCGAGGGCGTGTTGTCGCTGCGCCTGTTCAGTGCGGTGTTCGGCACTCTCGCGGTATTCCTCGGCGGCTGGCTGGCCTGGCGCCTCGCCAGTCGCCGCGCGGCATTGCTCGCTGTCGTGTTGCTGGCGCTGCTGCCCACGGCGGTGCGCTACAGCCAGGAAGTGCGGATGTACTCGCTGCTCGGCTGCTGGTTGATGGCGGCGACCCTGGCCTTGCTCTACTGGCTGGAGGAGGGCAGGCGCCGCCATCTGCTGGCTTACGTCCTGCTGATGGCGGCGGCGTTCTACACCCACTACTTCAGCCTGTTCGGCCTGCTGGTGCACTGGGCCTGGTTGGCGACGTTGCCGAACAGCCCGCTGTGCCGGCGCGACTGGTGGTTGGCCAACCTGGCCATCGCCGTGCTGTTCCTGCCCTGGTTGCCCGGGTTACTGGACCTGGTTCGCCACATGGCGGTGCTGGTCGCTGGCGGAGACGTGGGCTGGGCGCCGCCGGTGGATGGCCGCTCCGTTCCGTCGATGCTCTGGCAATGGCTGGCGCAGTCCGATGGCAACGAGCTGGCATGGCCTCTGCTGGTGGGTGTGCCGTTGCTCGTGGTGGGGGCGATGTTGCTGGTGCTGCATCATGATCGCAGCCGCCAGCGCGCCGGCGTGTTGCTCTCGCTCTACGTCGGCCTGCCGCTGCTGGGGTTGTATGGCGTGTCGTTCGTTTCGCCGGTGTTCGTCGAGCGCTACCTGACGGCCTTCGCGCTGGGCCTGCCGCTGCTTTTCGCGCTGGCGCTGGACCGCCTGCTGGAAGCGCGGCGTGCGCTGGGAGTGGTGATGCTTACGACGTTGCTTGGCCTGCAGGGCCTGGGGCTGGCGCGCGCCTACGAGACGGACGCGGACGAGCAGTTCGACGGGATGGTCGCCTACGTCAACGCCCATTACCGCGCCGGCGACCGGGTGGTGGTGGACGATATCCTCTGGTACCTGGCGTTCCGTTACTACAACCGCACCGGCAGCGAACCGCTGCTGTACACCGCGCCGGCTGCGGGTGGTTCGTCCGGGCGGCCGGGGCACTATGGTTTCGGCTCGCTGATCGATGACCGCCAGCACAGCTTCGTCGACCGCCTGGCCGACCTGCCGCCAGGCGATGGTCGCGTGTGGCTGGTGATGAGTCGCTACAACGACCAGGAGATTCCCGACGTGCCCGCCAGCTGGCGACGCATCGCCCAGCACGCCGGCGGGGAAGTGCAGGCGCTGCTGTTCGAACGCGCGTCGCTGCGAAACGCCGCGCGCTGATCGCTCAGTGGCTCAGAAGCGGATGCGCCCGGTGAAGGCGTCCTTGAGCATCACCCAGTCGCCCATCAGCGACCACAGCGGGTACTTGAAGGTGGCCGGGCGGTTCTTCTCGAACACGAAGTGGCCGACCCAGGCGAAGCCGTAGCCGGCCAGCGGCATGGCCAGCAACCACAGCCAGTGCCCGCTGACGATGGCGTAGGCGAGGATCGACAGCACCAGCAGGCTGCCCACGTAGTGCAGGCGGCGGCACACGGCGTTGCTGTGCTCCTGCAGGTAGTACGGGTAGAACTCGGCGAAGCTCTGGAATCGATCGGCGGTCTGGGTGCTCATGGCGCACCTCCTGTTGTTGTGATGGCGCCAGTGTAGGCTGGTGCCTTCAGACTTGCGGATGACAGTGGGGGCCAGTTTAGTATCCCCCTGTGCCGCCGGCTTATCCGGCCGTTCGGCGCGGATCACCACCATAACCAGAAGAAATTGCATGCCTGAGCGTACGACCCTGTCGAGCTGGGTGCGGGGGATCGTCCAGTCGCTGGAGCTGGAAGGCCTCGACTGCCGCGCGCTGTTCACTGAACTGCAGCTGGATTTCGCCGCCCTCGACGACCCCGATGCGCGCTTCCCACAGGACGCCATGAGCCGTCTGTGGAACCGCGCTGTGGAGTTGTCCGGCAACCCGGCCATCGGCCTGAACATTGCCCGCGTGCACACGCCGGCGTTCCCCGTGGTGGGTTATGCGCTGATGTCCAGCCGCAACCTGGGCGAGGGTTTCGAGCGCCTGGAGCGCTACCAGCGGATCATCGCCGAGGGCGCCGACCTGACCTTCCGCCGCCTGCCCGAAGGCTGCCTGTATCGCATCGTGGTCCACGGTGATCTCCTGCCCGTGCCGCGGCAGAGCGCGGAGTGCTCGCTGGCTAGCCTGATCGCGATGCTGCGCTGGATCACCGGACGGGCGATCAAGCCGCTGGAGGTGCGTCTGGCGGGTGATGCGCCGCCGCATATCGAACCCTACCGCGAGCTGTTCCAGGCGCCGCTGAGCTTCGGTCATGCCGATTGCGCGATGCTGTTCTCCCACGAGGACATGGGCGCGCCATTGCCCACCGCCAACGAGGAGCTGGCGCGCCTGCACGACCGTTTTGCCGGGGAATACCTGGCGCGCTTCGTCAGCAGCCGTTTCAGCCATCAGACGCGCCAGGTGCTGTGCCGCCTGCTGCCCCAGGGCGAGCCCAAGCGCGAAAGCGTGGCGCAGGCGCTGCACCTGTCCGAGCGCACCCTGCAGCGACGCCTGCAGGAAGAGGGCACCAGCTACCAGCAACTGCTCGACGACACCCGCCGCGAGCTGGCTCAGCAGTACCTCGCCACACCGCGCATGACGCTGCTGGAGATCGCCTACCTGCTGGGATTCTCGGAGCCGAGCAACTTCTTCCGCGCCTTCCGCCGCTGGTTCGGCAAGACGCCGGGGGAGTACCGTGAGGACTTGTGAGTCGTTGTGTAGAAGCGCCGTGTGCCGGCGTTCCCGGTATATCGGTATGTAGGATGGGTGGAGCGCAGCGATACCCATGCTGTCGGTGCGTGGATTCGATGGGTATCGCTGCGCTCCACGCCATCCTACGGCCTGTTCATCCGGCCCACTAAGCGGCTGCTGGGGCGATCAGTGCCGCCAGAAGGCCGGGGTGAACAGCACCAGCACGGTGATGATCTCCAGGCGCCCGAGCAGCATGCCGCCGCAGAGCAGCCACTTGGCCGCGTCCGGCAGCGAGGCAAAGTTGCCCGACGGGCCGATGATCGGGCCCATGCCCGGGCCGACGCCGGCTACCGTGCTGGCCGCACCGGTGAGCGAGGTCATCCAGTCCAGGCCGAGGAACGACAGGCCCAGCGCCAGGCCGCCGACGGTGGCGCCGAAGAAGAACGAGAAGGTCAGGATCGAACGTACGATCTCTTCGTCCAGGCGGTGGCCGTTGTAGCTCTGGCGGATCACCGCGCGCGGGTGGATCAGCTGGTAGAGGCTGGCGCGCAGCAGGGTGTAGGCCACCTGGAAGCGGAAGATCTTGATGCCGCCGGCGGTGGAGCCGGAGCAGCCGCCGATGAAGCCCAGGTAGAAGAACAGCATGATCGAGAAGTGGCCCCACAGGCTGTAGTCGCCCAGGGCGAAGCCGGTGGTGGTGACCACCGAGGTCACGTTCACCGCGACGATGCGGAAGGCGTCCAGCCACGGCAGGCTGGACGTCACCGAGTACCAGGTGCCCATCACCAGCCAGGTGAACACCAGCAGTGCGAGGAAACCATGCACCTGGTGGTCGCGGATCAGCGCCTTGCGGTTGCCGCGCAGGGTGGCAACGTAGAGCACGAAGGGGATGCTGCCCAGGATCATCACCACCACCGCGACCCAGTGCACCGCCGGCTGGTGCCACTTGGCCAGGGACTGGTCGGAGGTGGAGAAACCGCCGGTAGAGATTGCCGACATCGCGTGGTTGAGCGAATCGAACAGGCCCATGCCGGCCCACCAGAAAGCCAGGGTGCCGGCGATGGTGATGGCCACGTAGACCCCGACTATGTACTTGGCCACCATGTGCGAGCGCGGCATGACCTTGTCGGAGCGGTCGGAGGATTCGGTCTGGAACAGGCGCATGCCGCCGATGCGCAGCATCGGCAGGATCGCCACCGCCATCGCGATGAAGCCGATACCACCCAGCCAGTGCAGCAGCGAGCGCCAGATGAGGATGCCCGGCGACATCTTGTCCAGCCCGGAGAGGATGGTCGAGCCCGTGGCGGTGATGCCCGACATGCTCTCGAAGATCGCGTCGGTGAAGCTGATGTGCCGCGCGAACATGAACGGCAGGGACGAAAAGAAGCAGACGATCACCCAGCTCGACACGGTGAGCATGTACATGTCCCGCGGGCGCATGTGTACCTGCTCCGGGCGGCCGGGAATGACCATGCCCAGCCCGCAGGTGAAGGTGATGATCGCCGACCAGATGAACGGGTGCAGCTCGTTGGCGCGGCCGTAATACAGCAGCGTGGCCATGGGGACCAGCATGGCGACCGCCAGCGTGATCACGAAGATGCCGATGATGAATCCGAGGGTGCGTAGTGTCGGCAGGGCCATGCGCTGAGGTCTGAATCCAATAGGAATCGGCCATTTTACCTGCCGCCTGCCGAGAGTAAACCGCGTGACGCCGTTCCTCTTTACAAGTTGGGCGGATAAGGAGCGCGCCGTCTTTCCCGGACAAATGCGAACCCTTTGCGTCTACAATGGCGGCTTTCGAGATTGACTGGAGGCAGCCCATGGAGGCTCTCGACGCGTTGCTCAACCGTGTGTCCCATGCCCGCCTGAGCGAGCCGGCGCCGTCCGCCGAGCAGCTGGACCGCCTGTTCCGCAGCGCCTTGCGCGCCCCGGATCACGGGCAGCTGCGCCCCTGGCGTTTCCTCACAGTGGAAGGCGAGGCGCGCAAGGAACTGGGTGAGCTGTTCGCCCGCGCCGTGGCGGCCAATGAGCCGGACGGCAAGCCCGAGGCGCTGGACAAGGCGCGCGCCATGCCGCTGCGCGCGCCGCTGCTGGTGGTCGCCGTGGCCCGCCTGCAGGATCACCCCAAGGTGCCGGAGATCGAGCAGTGGCTGGCGGCGGGTTGCGCCGCCCACGGCATCATCCAGGCGGCCTACGTCGAAGGGTTGGGGGCGATGTGGCGCACTGGCGCCATGGCGTTCGATCCGCTGGTGCGCGAGGGCCTGGGCCTGGCCGAGAACGAGCGCATCGTCGGTTTCATCTACCTCGGCACGCCTATCGGCGAGCTGCGCCGCCCGGCGCCGCTGGACCCGGCCGGGTTCGTCAGCGCCTGGCGGGGCTGAGCGGCAGTTCCAGGCGTACCTTCCAGCCAGCGCCGCGGGCGCGCCAGAGCAGGTGCCCGCCCTGCCAGGCGGCCAGGCGCCGCGCCGGGGGCAGGGCTTCCGGCAGCCAGGCCCGCGCATGCGGGTCGTAGCCTTGCAGATCCAGACGCAGCTCACCGCGTGCTGAACTGAGCGACAGCTCCAGCGCAGCATGCGGATGGCGCGCTAGCGCCCCTTCCAGCAAGGCATCCAGGGCTTCGCCCAGCGCATCCGGCCAGCTTTCCAGCGGCCAGGTTCCGCTCTGCGGCAGGCTCAGGCGCAAGCCGGGCCAGCGTGCGCGCCATTGCGTGGCGAGACGCGCCAGTTCCACCGCCAGCACCAGGTACTGCGGATCATCGTAGGGTTCGCTGCGCAGCAGGGCTGCCGGCGGCAGCGCCTGTTGCAGGGCGGGACTCGGGACAGCGAAGGCGGGAAGGCTCATGGTTGCTCTCCGATAATGCGCTCGGTTCAGGCGGCCTGGCGGCGCAGCGGCAGGTCGATGCTGGCCAGGAAACCGCCCTCGGGATGGTTGCCCAGGCGCAGCCGCCCGTGGTGGCGCTCGATGGCGCGGCGGGCGATGGCCAGGCCCAGGCCATGGCCGGGGCTGCTCTGGTTGGGAGCGCGGAAGAAGGGTTCGCCCAATTGCGTCAGGTGTTCCTCGCTGGCGCCGGGCCCGTGGTCGCGCACGCTGATGTGCAGGCGTTCGCCGTCGATCCGTGCCTGTACTTCCAGCGGCTGCTCCGCCGGGTTGAAGCGCAGGCCGTTGCGCAGCAGGTTGTCGAGGGCGCGTTCGAGCATGTCCGGCCAGCCGTCGAGGGCCAGTTGCGGGGCGACGTCGAGCTGGATGTTCTGTTCCGGGTAAAGCAGTTGCGCGTCGTTGCGCAGGCGCTCGAACAGCGGCAACAGGTCGATGCGGCTGGTCGGGCCGGGCTCGGCGTCGAGGCGGGCGAGGGCGAGGATCTCGCTGATCAGCGCCTCCAGACGGTCGCACTCCTGTTCCAGGCGCGGCCACATGGCGGCGCGCTGTTCGGGTTCGGCGCGTTCGGCCAGGGCCAGGGCGATGCGCAGGCGCGCCAGCGGTGAACGCAGCTCGTGGGAAACATCGCGCAGAAGCTGGCGCTGGCTGCCGATCAGCCCCTGCAGGCGGGCACCCATGCGGTTGAAGTCGCGGGCCAGCACGCCCAGTTCGTCACCACGGCGGGAGAGGCGGGCGAGGCTGTCCTGTTGATAACTGGTCTGGCCGAGGTCATGCACGGCGCGGCGCAGACGGTTCAGCGGGCGGGTGATGGACAGCGTCAGCAGCAGGCTGAACACAGTCAGCACCACCAGCGCGATGCCCAGCGCACTCAGCGGCCAGAGCAGGCTGCTGCGGTGCCAGGCCTGCAGCGTCGGGTGCGGAATGCGGTAGATGAACAGGTAGGTCTGGTCGGTGCGGCTGCTGGTGTATTCCTGGCTCAGCTGGCGCCAGGGGAAGCGCGGCAGGTCGTTGCGATCGAAGTTGTTGTCGCGCGGGCGTGGCGGGCGCGGCAGGTAGGTACCGTTGACCAGGCGCTGGCCGGTCTCATCGAGCACCTGCACCGAGAGTTCGTATTGCTTGCGGCGGCTTTCCAGCAGTTCCTGCGCGGCATCCGGGCCTTGCGTCTCGTAGAGCAGGGTCCATTGTTTGGCGATGTCATGCAGGCCGGGATAGCGCGCGATCACCCAGGTGTCCTGGTTCAGGGCGCGGCCCAGCAGGATCGACAGTCCGGCCACCAGCAGGAGGGCGAGCCAGAAGGCGGCGAGGATCCGCCAGAAGAGTGAACGCATGGTCTTCCTGTTCAGCCGCATGGTCTATCCGTTGTCAGGGGCTCCACGGCAAGGCGCCGGGTAGAACCCGGCGCCTGCGCTTGCTGGAGCGAATCAGTTGGTCTTGGCGCCGTCCTTCTGGGCCTTCCAGGTCTGGAATTCAGCCCATTCGGCCTTGCGCTGCTCACGCTGCTTCTTCATCTCGTCGAACTTCTTCTGCTGCTCGGGAGTGAGGATGCCGCGGATGCCGGCGTCGGCCTTGTCACGGTTGGCCTTCAGTTCTTCCTGCATGGCCTTGCGGTCAGCCTCGGGCAGCTTGTTCCAGTACTTCTCGGTGATCGCGCGGCGATCCTTCATCGAGTCGCCCATCAGCTTGCCGACTTGCTGGCGCTGGTCCTGGGTCAGGTTCAGTTCGCGGAACGCACCGCCGTGTTCGCCGCGGTGCATGCCCGGGCCGTGGTCCTTCATGAACGGGGCCGGCGGCGGAGCGTCGGTCGGCGCGGGAGTGGCCGCCAGCGCGACGGTCGGCAGGGCGGCAGCGATCAGCAGGGCGGTCAGGGTCTTGCGCATGGTGTTTCTCCTTTCAGGGGCCGGTCGTTACCGGATGAGCCCAGTCTAGGGTCGGCAAGGTCAAGGGCGGTCAGTCCCACGTAAAGCTTCGGTAAAGATTACGTGAAGCCCGCCTGGAAACTTTACGAAGCCCGGGCCAGAGCGGCCCGGACCCTCCGCAGGGCGAGACTTCAGGCTGCGTAGAAGTAGCCGCGCCCCCGCAGGGCGAGGATGCGCGGGCGACCGTCAGGGTGGCTGCCGAGCTTCTTGCGCAGGTTGCTGACGTGCATGTCCAGGCTGCGGTCGTACAGGGTCAGCTTGCGGCCCAGCGCGAGCTGCGCGAGGGCCTGTTTGTCCAGCGGTTCGCCCGGTTGGCGCAGCAGGGCTTCGAGGATGCGGCTCTCGGAGAGGGTCAGGCTGATTTCTTCGGCGCCGATGCTGGCCACGCCACGCGACAGGTTCAGCGCCAGGTCGCCCAGTTCCAGTTGCGCGGCGGGTTGCGCCGGGTGGCTGCGGCGCAGCACGGCGCGCAGGCGGGCGGTCAGCTCGCGGGGGTCACAGGGCTTGGCCAGGTAGTCGTCGGCGCCCAGCTCCAGGCCGAGGATGCGGTCCAGCGGCTCGCCGCGGGCGGAGAGCATCAGCACCGGCAGGTCCGGGTGGTCGCTGCGCAGCGACTTGAGCAGTTCCAGGCCGCTGCCGTCGGGCAGCATGACGTCGAGCACGACCGCGTCCGGCGCGCGGCTGCCCAGCGCGGCGCGGGCCTGCGCCCCATCGTGGGCGGCGCGGATGCTGAAGCCTTCCTGGGTCAGCCAGGTGGTCAGCAGTTCGCAGAGTTCGACGTCGTCGTCGATCAGCAGCAGTTCACTCATGAAGAGGCTTCTTTCAGTTGATCCATTCGCGGCGCGAGCGGCGGCGGCCACGGCTCAGCATGCCCAGGATGAACGCCAGCAGGGCGGTGCCGGCGCCGGTTACGTACCAGGCCTGTTGCTCGCTGAGCAGGCGCGGCGGCTGGTTGGCCTGGGCCTCGCGCAGCTGCAGCTTCAGGCGCTGGTTTTCCTGGGTGAGACGGGCGATGCGGGCTTCGTCCTGGCTGTTATCCTGCTGTGCCGGTTGCGCAGCCAGTTGCGCAGCCAGTTCGGCGCGCTGCCGTTCGCTGTCAGCCAGGCGCTGCTCCAGTTCAGGATGGGCGGCCGGCGGTTGAGCTGATGCTTGGACAGCGGCTTGCGCCGGTTGCTCCGTGACGGGCTCTTCGGCGAGGGCGGGCAGTGGCAGGACGAGGCAGGCGAGCAGGGGCAAACGGCGCATCGGGACTCCTTGTTCGATGATGTGCCGCCGTCCATGGCCATCCCGGCGCTGTCCGGCTGCGGTGCCCCGCGGCGCTCCGTGCCTCGGGGTGCAACGCTCGCGCGCTGTTAGGGCAGGACTTTCTTGAACGGCTTGACCACGACTTCGGCGTAGACGCCGGCGGCGCGGTACGGGTCGGCGTCGGCCCAGGTCTGGGCGGCGGCCAGGGAGTCGAACTCGGCGACGATCAGGCTGCCGGTGAAGCCGGCGGCGCCCGGATCGTTGCTGTCGATGGCCGGGTGCGGGCCGGCCAGCACCAGGCGGCCTTCTTCCTTCAGCTGCTCCAGGCGTGCGATGTGCGCGGGACGGGCGGCCAGGCGGCGTTCTTGGGAAGCGGTGATATCACGGGCAATGATCGCGTAGAGCATGTCAGTCCTTGGGTTTTTCGCCGGTAGGCTCATCGTGCATGTGGCGGGCCAGGAACACGCCCTGGCCGATCAGGAACAGCAGGGTCATGCCCAGGCTGCCGAACACCTTGAAGTCCACCCAGTAGTCCTGGAAGGTGAAGGCGACGAACAGCTGGACACAGCCGCAGATCAGGAAGAACAGCACCCAGGCGACGTTCAGTTTCGCCCAGAGGGAATCGGTCAGGTGCACCGCATGGCCCATGATGCGCTGGATCAGCGGCTGGCCGCCAATGAAGTGACTGCCGGCGAAAGCCAGGGCGAAGAGCCAGTTCACCACCGGCGCCTTCCACTTGAGGAAGGTTTCGCTGTGGAAGGCCAGGGTCATGCCGCCGAACACCAGGCACGCGGCGAGCGTCACCCACTGGCCCTTGTCCAGCTTGCGCTGCTTGATCAGCAGGGCGCCGTAGACCACGACGGAGGCGGCGATCAGCACGGCCGTGGCGCTGTAGATCCCGCCGACCGAGAAGCTCTGGCCGGCGAGTTCGACGTTGCGCGGGTCGAGCTTGTAAACGATGAAGAAGAGAATGAGGGGAATGAAATCGATGAATTGCTTCATTACGGCAGCCAGAGCCCAGTAGAGCCGGCATAATACCAACCTGCGGATGAACTGAAAGAGCCATCCGCCCAACGCTGCGTCAGATCATGGTTTCAAGCCATTGCCGCGGGAGCGTTGGCACAGAAACGTCTATACAGAAAGCTATCCCGACACCAATCTGCTCCGACACATAGCTATCCTGACACAAAGCCACCCTGCATTCCCTGGAAGCCCCATGCGAGTCGATCTGCACTGCCACAGCACCGCGTCCGACGGACAGCTCAGCCCGACGGCCCTGGTCGAGCGTGCCCATGGGCGCGGCGTGCGCGTGCTGGCGCTGACCGACCACGACACCCTCGACGGCCTGCCCGAGGCGCGCCGCGCCGCACAGGCGCTGGGCATGGAACTGGTGGACGGCGTCGAAGTGTCCTGCACCTGGGGCGGGGCGACCATTCACGTGCTCGGCTACGGCTTCGATGTGACGGCCGAGCCGCTGGTAAAGGCGCTGGACGACCTGCACCGCGCCCGCTGGACCCGCGCCGAGGAAATCGGCCGGCGCCTGGAAGCCAAGGGCATGCCCGGCGCCTTCGAGGGCGCGCGGGCGATTCAGGCCGAACTGGGCGACAGCGAAAACGCCCCGGCGCGCCCGCACTTCGCCGAGTTCCTGCTGCGTCAGGGCTACGTCAAGGACCGCGCCGAGGCCTTCCGCAAGTGGCTGGGCGCCGGCAAGCTGGGCGACGTCAAACAGCACTGGCCGAGCCTCGCCGACGCCGTCGGCACGCTGCGCGCAGCGGGCGCCTGGATCAGCCTGGCGCACCCCTACCAGTACGATTTCACCCGCACCAAGCGGCGCAAGCTGGTGGCCGACTTCATTGCCGCCGGCGGTCATGCGCTGGAAGTCTGCAACGGCCCGCAGCCGGCCGAGCAGGTCGGCGTGCTGAGCATCCTCGTCCGCGAATTCGGCCTGATGGTCACCGCCGGCAGCGACTTCCACGGCCCCAGCGACTGGTCTGAGCTGGGCCTTTACCGGAGCGTGCCGGAAGATCTGGCGCCGCTCTGGCCGCGCTTCGCCAGCGCCGAGAACGCCATCGGGATCAAGGAGACTCCATGAGCCAGTTCTTTCAGATCCATCCGGAAAACCCCCAGGCGCGCCTGATCAAGCAGGCGGTGGAGATCGTCCGGCAGGGTGGGGTGATCGCCTATCCCACCGACTCCTCCTACGCGCTGGGCTGCCGCATCGGTGAGAAGTCCGCGGTGGAGCGCATCCGCCACATCCGCCGGCTCGACGACAAGCACAACTTCACCCTGGTCTGCCGCGACCTGTCCGAGCTGGGCCTCTACGCCAAGGTCGACACCGGCCTGTTCCGCCTGCTCAAGGCACACACGCCCGGCCCCTACACCTTCATCCTCAATGCCACCCGCGAAGTGCCGCGCATGCTGCTGCACCCCAAGCGTCGCACCATCGGCCTGCGCGTGCCGGCCTGCCCGATCGCCCTGGCGCTGCTGGAGGAGCTGGGTGAGCCGCTGATGAGCGTCAGCCTGATCCTGCCCGGCCAGAGCGAGCCGCTGAACGATCCGTACGAGATGCGCGACTCGCTGGAGCACCTGGTCGACCTGATCATCGACGGCGGTTTCGGCGGCGGCGAGGCCTCCACCGTGATCGCCCTGACCGACGAAGACCCGGTGGTCGTGCGTGTCGGCTGCGGCGACCCGGAACCCTTCATGGTCAACGCCTGAACACGCCCGGCGTGCTGGCTATACTCCCTCGTCCCATCGCCGAACCCGCGAGGTTGACCGCTTGACCAGCGTCGAATCCCTGCGCCGTGTGCTGTCCGGCATGCGCCCCACCGGGCGCCTGCACCTGGGGCATTACCACGGCGTGCTGCAGAGCTGGGTGAAACTGCAGCACGAGTACGAATGCTACTTCTCCATCGTCGACTGGCACGCGCTGACCACCGAGTACGACGAGACCGCCAGCATCCGCCAGCACGTGCGCGACATGGCCATCGACTGGCTGGCGGTGGGCGTCAGCCCCAGCGCCGCGACGATGTTCATCCAGTCCCAGGTGCCCGAACACGCCGAGCTGCAGCTGCTGCTGTCGATGATCTGCCCGCTGTCCTGGCTGGAGCGCGTGCCGACCTACAAGGAGCTGCAGGAAAGGATGGTCCACAAGGATCTCTCCACCTTCGGCTTCCTCGGCTACCCGCTGCTGCAGGCCGCAGACATCCTGATCTACCGCGCGGGCCTGGTGCCGGTGGGCTCGGATCAGTTCGCCCACGTCGAATTCACCCGCGAGATCGCCCGCCGCTTCAACCACCTGTACGGCGGTGAGGTGGACTTCGAGGACCGCGCGCAGACCGCCATCGCCCGCCTGGGCAAGAAGACCGGCAAGCTCTACAGCAGCCTGCGCCGTGCCTGGCAGGAGCAGGGTGACGCCGAGGCGCTGGAGACCGCCCGCGCGCTGCTCATGGAGCAGCAGAGCCTGACCCTGGGCGACCGCGACCGGCTGTTCGGCTACCTCGAAGGCAGCAGCCGCGTGCTGCTGCCCGAGCCGCAGACCCTCACCAGCCACGCGCCGAAGATGCCGGGGCTGGACGGGCAGAAGATGTCCAAGTCGCACCACAACACCATTGCCCTGCGCGACAGCCCGGCGCTGATCGAGGAGAAGATCGCGCGCATGCCCACCGACCCCGCGCGCGTGCACCGCCGTGATCCGGGTGATCCGGAGCGCTGCCCGGTGTGGCAGTGGCACCTGATCTACTCCGACGACAGTTGCCGCCAGTGGGTGCAGGAAGGTTGCCGCAGCGCCGGGATCGGCTGCCTGGACTGCAAGCGGCCGGTGATCGAGTCGATCCTCCACGAACTGGCGCCGATCCAGGAACGCGCACTGGACTACGAGGACAACCCCGAGCTGGTGCGCAGTATCCTCGCCGAAGGCGCCGAGCGCGCCCGCGAGGCGGCGCGGGAGACGCTGGTTGAAGTGCGGCATGCCATGGGGCTGTCCTACCGCTGACGAATCGTAGCTCTCCCGGCAATCGGTGCCTGCTATCCCCTCACCCCAGCCCTCTCCCAGAGGGAGAGAGGGCCGTCCGTGCCGGCTGATGCCATGGTTTCCGCCTGCTCCGGCCGGTTCCCTCTCCCGCTTGCGGGAGAGGGTTAGGGTGAGGGGCTTCTGATCTTGTAGGAGCGGACTTCGCACAGGCAGACGGCGGCCCGCGCAAATCCGCCAAAAGCCCCTCGCGCCGCCGGCAAAAGCAGGGATAATGCCGCCTTCGAACCCCAGCGCCTGACGAGTGGCCGATGAGTGACCTGACCGAGCCGGAAGCCCCCGCCGCCGCCCCTGAATACCAGGTGCCGGTGCAGCTGGCGCTCGTCTACGGCGAGGCCCTGACGGAGATGCCGCAGGACCTGTACATCCCGCCGGACGCCCTGGAGGTCTTCCTCGAAGCCTTCGAGGGCCCGCTCGACCTGCTGCTCTACCTGATCCGCAAGCAGAACATCAACATCCTCGACATCCCCGTGGCGGAAATCACCCGCCAGTACATGGGCTACGTCGAATTGATGAAATCGGTGCGCCTGGAGCTGGCCGCCGAGTACCTGGTGATGGCCGCCATGCTCGCCGAGATCAAGTCGCGCATGCTGCTGCCGCGCTCGGCCGAGGCCGAGGAAGAAGAGGAAGACCCGCGCGCCGAGCTGATCCGCCGCCTGCAGGAATACGAGCGCTTCAAGAAGGCCGCCGAGGACCTCGACGACCTGCCGCGCCTGGGCCGCGACTACGTGGTGCCCACCGTCGCCGCGCCGGATGCGCGGGCGCGCCGGCTGTTGCCGGAAGTGGACATGCAGGAGCTGATGCTGTACATGGCCGAGGTGCTGCGTCGCGCCGACCTGTTCGAAAGCCACCAGGTCACCCGCGAAATGCTTTCCACCCGCGAGCGCATGACCGAGATTCTCGAACGCCTGAAAGGTGAAGGCTTCGTGCCCTTCATCACGCTGTTCCGCGTCGAGGAAGGCAAGCTGGGCGTGGTAGTGACCTTCATGGCGGTGCTGGAGTTGGTCAAGGAACAGCTGGTGGAACTCGTGCAGAACGAAGCCTTCGCGCCGATTCACGTCCGCGCCCGCACGGAAGTGCAGGAAGGCGCCGCGCGCTTCGGGGAAACATCGGAAGAGGTGCTGGAAGAAGCGCTGGAAGAGGGCGACGAAGACGTCTTCGAACCACGCGAGGAGCCGCCAGCCGAGCTGACCTTCGAGGACGGCCACTTCGGCGGCCCGGAAGGCGAGGCAGCGCTTGAGCAGGCACTGGACGGCGAGCCGGAAGACGAGCCGCTCTGATCCGCCAGCGTTGCCCTGGCGCCGCGCTTTGAGTAGCTTTCCCGCCTGAACGGCGAAACCTTCAACCCCGACCCGAGCCCGCGATGAATCTCTCCGACCCGCAAGAACTGGCGACCCTGCTCGAAGGCATCCTCCTGGCTGCCGGCAAGCCCATGTCGCTGGAGCGCCTCGGCGAGCTGTTCGAGGAGGCCGAGCGCCCCGAGCCGCAGCAGTTCCGCGATGCGCTGGCAGTGCTGGGCCTGTCCTGTTCCGGGCGGGCCTTCGAGCTGAAGGAAGTCGCCACCGGCTACCGCCTGCAGGTGCGCGAGAAGTTCGCCTCCTGGGTCGGCCGGCTCTGGGAAGAGCGCCCGCAGCGCTATTCCCGTGCGCTGCTGGAGACCCTGGCGCTGATCGCCTACCGCCAGCCCATCACCCGTGGCGAGATCGAGGAAATCCGTGGCGTCGCGGTGAACACCCAGATCGTCAAGACGCTGATGGAGCGCGAGTGGATCCGCATCGTCGGCTACCGCGAAGTCCCCGGCCGCCCGGCGATGCTCGCCACCACCCGCACCTTCCTCGACTACTTCAACCTGAAGAGCCTGGAAGACCTGCCGCCGCTGGCCGAGCTGAAACTGATGGAGCCCGAGCCGCAGCCGATCCTCGAGGACATGGCGCCGGTGGCCAGCCTGCCGAGCCCCGAGGAATACGACGAGGATTACGTCCCGCCGTCGCTGCAGGCCCTGGCCGACCAGGCCGTGCGCGATGCCGGCGAGGAGCCGGAGCCCGCGCCGCCGGAGGAGCCGAAGGAGGAGACCAGCTTCCGCAGCCTGCTCGCCGAGCTGGACGAGATGGAACAGGGCCTGAAGACCGACTTCGACGACCTGATCGACCGCCCGCCGAGCGACGACGAGGACACCGGCGTGGATGCCGACTTCAGCGGCGTGCATGCGCTGCCGGAGGTCGAGCCGCAGGGCGAGGCCGAAGCGCCCGCCCAGCCTGAAGCGCAAGCCGAGCCCGAAGCGCCCGCGCCGGCCGCGCCCGCAGAGGAAGAGTGGGACGAGGAGCGCGCCCTGCGCGAAGCCATGCTCGAGGAAATGGAGTTCAACGCGCGCAATCGCGACCATTGAGCCCAGGCTTTGGCGCATCTGCCCGAGGCTTTCCAGCCGTTCGGTGATTGACTTCCGCCCTCGGCACGACGACCTTATGTGCCGCGTTCGCAAGGCGCTGGCGGCAACACCCGGGGATGCCGCCCGATCGACCGCCCTGACGACGTCTCTCGACAACAATCCACAGTGGCCTGGCGCCTCGCGCAGGCTGCTGAGTACCCATATGAAAAGAACTCCAATCAGCCGTATCTGCTGGCTCGGCCTCCTGCTGGGCCTTGGCAGCGCTTCGCTTTCCGCCGCCCAGGCGCCTGCCGCCGCAGCCGCCGTGCCGCTGGCCGGCCAGTCCAAGGAAGCCTTCCTCGACAGCCTGATGCAGCGCATGACGCTGGAAGAGAAGATCGGCCAGCTGCGCCTGGTCAGCGTCGGGCCGGACCATCCCAAGCCGGTACTGCTGAAGGAAATCGCCGAGGGCACCACCGGCGCGGTGTTCAACACCGTGGTCCGTCCGGGCATCCGCGACCTGCAGGATGCGGCCATGAAGAGCCGGCTGAAGATCCCGCTGTTCTTCGCCTATGACGTGGTCCACGGCCACCGTACCGTGTTCCCCATCGGCCTGGGCCTGGCTGCGAGCTGGGACATGGCATCCATCGAGCGCAGCGCCCGCGTCGCGGCCATCGAGGCCAGCGCCGACGGCCTCAACCTGACCTATTCGCCCACCGTCGACATCGCCCGCGATCCGCGCTGGGGCCGTGTCTCCGAAGGCTTCGGCGAAGACGCCTGGCTGACCAGCAAGGTCGCTGCCGCGGTGGTCAAGGGCTACCAGGGCCAGGGCCTGAACCAGCCGCAAACCATCATGGCCGGGGTCAAGCACTTCGCCCTGTACGGCGCCGGCGAAGGCGGCCGCGACTACAACACCGTGGACATGAGCCCGCAGCGTATGTTCCAGGACTACCTGCCGCCGTACCGCGCGGCCATCGACGCCGGCGCCGGCGCAGTGATGGTCTCGCTGAACAGCATCAACGGCGTGCCGGCCACCGCCAACAAGTGGCTGCTGCAGGACCTGCTGCGCGGCCAGTGGGGCTACAAGGGCCTGACCCTGAGCGACCACGGCGCGGTTTTGGAGCTGATCAAGCACGGCGTGGCCGCCACCGAGCGCGACGCCACCCAGGCGGCGATCAACGCCGGCGTCGAAATGAACATGAACGACGACCTCTACGGCAAGCACATGCCCGAGCTGCTCAAGGCCGGGCTGATCAGCCAGGACGAGATCGACCGTGCCTGCCGCGACGTGCTCGCCGCCAAGTGGGACATGGGCCTGTTCCAGGACCCGTACCGCTACCTGCAGGGCAAGGACCCGGTCGACACCGACGCCGAGGATCGCCTGCACCGCGCCGATGCCCGCGAGATCGCGCGCAAGGGCATGGTCCTGCTGAAGAACGAGGGCGGTGTGCTACCGCTCAAGCGTGACGGCGTGATCGCCCTGATCGGCCCGCTGGCCGACAGCAAGCGCGACGTGATGGGCAGCTGGTCCGCCGCTGGCAAGGCCTTCCAGGCCGTGACCGTGCTCGAAGGCATGGGCGCCGCCACCCGTGGCCATGCCGCGCTGCTCTACGCCAAGGGCGCCAACGTCACCGACGATCCGGAGATCGTCAAATACCTCAACGAGTACAGCGAAGACGTGAAGGTCGACTCGCGCAGCCCGAAAGCCATGATCGACGAAGCCGTCGAGAAGGCGAAGCAGGCTGACGTGGTGGTGGCCGTGGTCGGCGAATCCCAGGGCATGGCCCACGAGGCGTCGAGCAAGACCAACCTGCACATCGCGCAGAGCCAGATCGAGCTGCTCAAGGCCCTCAAGGCCACCGGCAAGCCGCTGGTGCTGGTGCTGATGAACGGCCGGCCGATGGACCTGCGCTGGGAAAGCGCCAACGCCGACGCCGTGCTGGAAACCTGGTTCAGCGGCACCGAGGGCGGCAACGCCATCGCCGATGTGCTGTTCGGCGACTACAACCCGTCGGGCAAGCTGACCATGACCTTCCCACGCTCGGTGGGCCAGGTGCCGATCTACTACAACCACCTGAACACCGGCCGCCCGTTCGACCACGAGCACCCGAACAAGTACACCTCGCGTTACTTCGACTCGCAGAACGGCCCGCTGTACCCCTTCGGCTACGGCCTGAGCTACACCGACTTCAGCGTCTCGGACGTGAAGATGTCGGGCAGCAAGCTGAAGAAGGGTGACCAGCTGACCGCCAGCGTGACCGTGAAGAACACCGGCAAGGTCGCCGGCGAGACCACCGTGCAGCTCTACCTGCGCGACGTCGCCGCGTCCATCAGCCGTCCGGTCAAGGAACTCAAGGGCTTCAGCAAGATCCTGCTGCAGCCGGGCGAGTCGAAGGTGGTGCAGTTCCCGATCCGCGAGGAAGACCTGCGCTTCTACGACAGCCAGCTGCGCTACGCCTCGGAGCCGGGCGAGTTCAAGGTCTACATTGGCCTGGATTCGGACAACGTGAAGGAGCAGAGCTTCACGCTGCTCTAAGCGTCACCCGCTGCCGCACACGCAAACGCCACGGCTGATCCAGCCGTGGCGTTTTTCGTTCAGGCGGCTTTGGCTGCCTTGCGGGAGCGGAGCCCGATCATCCCGCGCACCGCTCCTTGCACCAGCACCGACAGCAGCGCCGCCTCGGCGAAGCTCGGCAGGGTGTCGTTGGTCGGCAGGCGCAACGCCAGCCACAGGCAGAACGCCGCGAAGGCCGGGCGCCCGCTGACCATGCCGCGCAGCAAGGCGATGACGAAGCCCGCGCCGTGCAGCCGCTGCGACGATACGCAGAGCACGATGGAGAGCAGCGGAAAGACCGCCAGCAGGCCGCTCCAGCTCGGCCCGGCCCAGCCGGCGAGGGCGGTGACGGCCAGGGTCAGCAGCGCGCCAGCGAGCATGCGCAGGCCCAGTTCGAAGCGGCCCAGGGCGGCGATGCTGCCTGACAGTTCGGCACGGGGCATGAACAGCTGGCTGGTCAGTGCGCCCAGTGCTGCAGCGATCAGTGCCCAGAAGGGCGAGGCAGGGAGTTGCGTCAAGGCCCAGGCGGCCACCAGCCAGGCGAGCATCGCGCCGCTCAGGGCCAGCGGCCAACGGTGCTTCCGGCACAGCCAGGCATAGGCGAAGTTGAACGCTTCCGAAGCGAAGATCGCCGCCAGCGCCAGCAGCGCGGCGTGGGCGCCGAAGTCGCGGCCGTGCTCCACGGTGATCAGGTAGAGGATGGGGCCGGCGATGGCGGGCAGCGCGGCGAGACAGCCGGCAACGGTCGGTCCCCACCAGCGCCCGGAGAGGGATACCAGCAGCAGGAACAACGGAACCAGGGTGAGCTTGAGGGCGAGCATGGGCGAGGCCGGAAGGCGTGGAGGGCGGATTCTAGCAAGGCGCGCAGCCTTCGATAACCCGCGTCGATGGCGCCGATGGGGAAATCGAGTTGGACCTTGGCGCCGCGCAGCTGGTTTCAATGCTTCTCCCATTAATGGCGCATTGTGAACCTACATCCGTAGTTCTATTGCCGTCGCTACCGCGAGTTCACATTCTTCGGCTGGAGCTGGGGTGGCGGGGCATAGACCTTCAAAGCGGACAGGGAGCCTGTTAATGTTCCGAGTCCAAAGTGGAAACGGCATGACCGGAGAGAAACGTGGGTTTTTTTGATCAATACGAGTTGTTCTATCGCACCAGTCAGACCAGCCCGTATCCGCACCGTCTGAATTCTCGCTTCAAGGCCATCATTGAGCGGAACAAGCTGAAGCTCGAAGGGAAGCGTGTTCTGGATATCGCGAGCCACGATGGTCGATGGGCTTTCGCCGCATTGCAGGCTGGCGCTGCGCACGTGACTGGAATCGAGCCGCGTCAGGAATTGATAGATAATGCTCACTCAACCTTCGCGCACTATGGGATTTCCGCGGATCGTTATGCGTTCGAATGCGGCGATATCTTCGAAGGTATCCTCGGTAGGCAATTTGATGTCGTGTTGTGCCTTGGCTTTTATTACCACACCATTCGTCATGCTGAGCTGTTGGATCTGATAGATCGGACTGGTGCTGAGTTCGTGGTGATCGATACCGAGGTCACTCCAACGGTTGATGAGGTTTCCGTCAAGGAGTCGAGTGATCCTCGACTGGTTTACGCCAATCCCTACAATATCCAGCTCCTCGCTGATCCGGTAGATGACCAGCAGATGGCTTGGACCGATTCCATGACCAGAAATGGCAAGACCATTGTCGGCCGCCCATCTCGAGCCGCCGTCGCTTTCCTTGCTGACCACTTTGGTTATGACTCCGCCACGTACGACTGGCCGGCGCACTTCGCTGTTTACCCGGAGGCTGCCGCCGTCATGGCTGATTACCGCGACGGATGGCGGGACACGTTTTTCCTGGTTCGCAAGCAATAGCCCATAACGCCATCTAAAAGCCCGCCTGGAGCGGGCTTTTTATTGTTTGAAATCCGGGTCGTGGGTTGGCATGCACGATCCTCTGGAATCTTTGAGTGGCTTCGTTCGATTGCGACTGGCTACTGATCCGAGCCCGACATGCGGTGAGGTTTGTACACGCCTCAAGACGGTCTTGGGTGAGGTGCGGATCCTTGCGGGGTCGACAGACTGATTGGTCGGGTCGATGACGCCGATGAGGAAATCGAGTTGGACCTTGGCGCCATGCGGGTGTCCATTGTGCAGGCCCACTGACGTTCACCCATCGAGTCGAGAGGAAGTCCGTGAAGAGTCCGTGCATCAAGATCTGCGAGTTCGAAGAGGGCATCTGCCTGGGCTGCGGCCGCAGTCGCGAGGAAATCAAGGCGTGGAAGCGCGTCGACCACCTGGGCCAGGAGGCGATCCTGGCCGAGGCGGACATGCGCCTGCTGGTGCTGGAGGCGCAGGGGAAAAGGCTGTATCGCTGAGTAGCTTTTCCTGGGGCCTCATGCCGGGGTTTGCCCTCTCCCTAACCCTCTCCCTGAAGGGAGAGGGGACTGGATCGGAGCAAGGTGAAACCAGGGCATCAGCCGGCACGTATTGCTCCCTCTCCCTTCAGGGAGAGGGCTGGGGAGAGGGTGGTCAAAGGCGAATGCAGGAGTTGCAGGCGTAGGGCGAATAACCCGGAACGGGTTATCCGCCGCATCCTCCACGGCGGATAACGCTGGCGCGTTATGCGCCCTACAGAATATTAGCCGCGTGCTGCAGCCATCGCCCGCGCCGTATCCAGCATGCGATTGGAAAACCCCCATTCGTTGTCATACCAGGCCATCACCTTCACCAGCCGGCCGTTCACCCGCGTGTGGCTGGCGTCGAAGATGGCGGAGCGCGGGTCATGGTTGAAGTCCACCGAGACCAGCGGCTGGCGGTTGAAGCCGAGGATCGCCGAGCCCTCGCTGGCGCGTTCC
Source organism: Pseudomonas sp. LABIM340 (assembly GCF_040017195.2). NCBI lineage: Bacteria > Pseudomonadati > Pseudomonadota > Gammaproteobacteria > Pseudomonadales > Pseudomonadaceae > Pseudomonas > Pseudomonas sp. LABIM340. The sequence goes on from NZ_CM200227.1 coordinate 2,011,477, forward strand.
AGCAGCGCGTTGACCTCCTGGGCGCTGGTGTCGCGGGCGACCTGCAGCGTGAGGTCCACCAGCGACACGTTGATCACCGGCACCCGCACCGCCAGGCCCGTGAGTTTGCCCGCCAGCTCCGGCAGCACCAGGCCAACGGCTTCGGCGGCGCCGGTCCTGGTCGGGATCATCGATTGGGTAGCCGAGCGCGCGCGGTACGGGTCGCTGTGGTAGACGTCGGAGAGGTTCTGGTCGTTGGTGTAGGCGTGGATGGTGGTCATCAGCCCGTGCTCGATGCCCAGATCGCGGTGCAGCACCTGGGCCACCGGCGCCAGGCAGTTGGTGGTGCAGGAAGCGTTGGAGACGATGCGGTGCTCCGCGCGCAGGATGCCTTCGTTGACGCCGAACACCACCGTGGCGTCCACATCCTGGCCGGGCGCGGAGATCAGCACCTGGCGCGCGCCGGCCATCAGGTGCGCCGCAGCCTTGTCGCGGGAGGTGAAAAGGCCGGTGCACTCCAGCACGATATCCACCCCCAGGGCCTGCCACGGCAACTCGGCCGGATTGCGGATCGCCGTGACGGCGATGCGGTCGCCCTCTACCCTGAGGCTTTCGGCATCGTGCTCGACGCGGCCAGCGAAGCGCCCATGCACGCTGTCGTACTTGAACAGGTGAGCATTGATCGCGGCGTCGCCCAGGTCGTTGATCGCCACCACTTGCAGGTGCTGGCGGTAGGGGCCCGAGTAGAGCGCGCGGAGTACGTTCCGACCGATGCGGCCAAATCCGTTGATTGCCAGGCGTATAGTCATGAAGGTCGTCTCTTTTCTTTTGTTGTGGTAAAAACCATTAAATTTCGCCGTCGACGAAAAGTAAACGCCTAGTAATCGATGATTATGTTGTAAAAACAACAACCGATAGTCTGTAGGAGAATGCTGCCATGCACCCTCGTGTGCTTGAAGTCACCCAGCGCATCCAGGCCCGCAGCGCGGCCACCCGCCAGCGCTACCTCGACCTGGTCAAGGCAGCCGCCACCAAGGGCCCGCACCGCGGCACGCTGCCCTGCGGCAACCTCGCCCACGGCGTCGCGGCTTGTGGTGATTCCGACAAACAGGCGCTGCGGCTGATGAACCAGGCCAACGTCGCCATCGTCTCCGCCTACAACGACATGCTCTCCGCGCACCAGCCGCTGGAGCGCTTCCCGGAGCTGATCAAGGACGCCCTGCGGCAGATCGGCTCGGTCGGCCAGTTCGCCGGCGGCGTGCCGGCCATGTGCGACGGCGTTACCCAGGGCGAGCCGGGGATGGAACTGTCCCTGGCCAGCCGTGACGTGATCGCCATGGGCACCGCCATCGCGCTGTCGCACAACATGTTCGACGCCGCGCTGTGCCTGGGCGTATGCGACAAGATCGTCCCCGGCCTGCTGATCGGCTCGCTGCGCTTCGGTCACCTGCCGGTGGTGTTCGTGCCCGCAGGCCCCATGCCCACCGGCATCTCCAACAAGGAGAAGGCCGCGGTGCGCCAGCTGTTCGCCGAAGGCAAGGCCACCCGCGAGGAGCTGCTGACCTCGGAGATGGCCTCCTACCACGCGCCGGGCACCTGCACCTTCTACGGCACCGCCAACACCAACCAGTTGCTGGTGGAAGTGATGGGCCTGCACCTGCCGGGCGCTTCCTTCGTCAACCCGAACACCCCGCTGCGCGACGAGCTGACCCGCGAAGCCGCCCGCCAGGCCGCGCGCCTGGCGCCGGAGAACGGCCAGTTCGTGCCCATGGCGGAAATCGTCGATGAGAAGGCCATGGTCAACTCGGTGGTGGCGCTGCTGGCCACCGGCGGCTCGACCAACCACACCCTGCACCTGCTGGCCATTGCCCAGGCCGCCGGCATCCAGCTGACCTGGCAGGACATGGCCGACCTCTCCGAAGTCGTGCCGATGCTGGCGCGCATCTATCCCAACGGCCAGGCCGACATCAACCACTTCCAGGCGGCGGGCGGCATGTCCTTCCTGATCCGTCAGCTGCTCGACGGCGGCCTGCTGCATGAAGATGTACAGACCGTGGTCGGCAAGGGCCTGCGTCGCTACATCCAGGAACCTTTCCTCGACGACGGCAAGCTGGTCTGGCGCGAAGGCCCGGCGGCGAGCCTGGACGAGAACATCCTGCGCCCCATCGACAAGCCGTTCTCCGCCGAAGGCGGCCTGCGCCTGATGGAAGGCAACCTCGGTCGCGGCGTGATGAAGGTTTCCGCCGTGGCGCTGGAGCACCAGATCGTCGAAGCCCCGGTGCGTATCTTCCACGACCAGTCGAGCCTGGCCGCCGCCTTCAAGGCTGGCGAGCTGGAGCGTGACCTGGTGGCTGTGGTGCGCTTCCAGGGCCCGCGCGCCAATGGCATGCCCGAGCTGCACAAGCTCACGCCGTTCCTTGGCGTGCTGCAGGACCGTGGCTTCAAGGTGGCGCTGGTCACCGACGGGCGCATGTCCGGCGCTTCCGGCAAGGTGCCGGCGGCGATCCATGTGTCTCCGGAGGCCCTCAACGGCGGCCCGCTCGCCAAGCTGCGTGACGGCGATGTGGTGCGCGTCGACGGCACTACCGGCGAGCTGCGCGTGCTGGTGGATGCGGCGGAGTGGGATGCCCGTCCGCTCGTCGAGACCCCGACACTGGATAATGTCGGCATGGGTCGCGAGCTGTTCGCCTTCATGCGCAATGCCTTCAGTTCGGCCGAGCAGGGCGCCTGCAGCTTCACCGCCGAGCTCGACGGCTTGCGCTGAGACGCGTACCTGATGGAATCTTCCGCGCGGCGCGACTGCCTGTCCGTCGCACGGGAGAGCCTTCGGCGCTGTCCTACGCTGAACCTTTCCTCCACTTCCAGGCCCGAGCCCACAATGAACTCCAACAACGCTCAGCCCGCCCCGAACGGTTTCGCCCTGGTCGGCGACATCGGCGGCACCAACGCCCGCTTCGCGCTGTGGCGCGGTGAAGTCCTCGAATCGATCCAGGTCCTTGCTTGCGCCGACTACCCGCGCCCGGAAGACGCCGTGCGCGACTACCTGCAGCGCGTCGGGCAGCCGCTGTCGGCCGTCGACAACGTCTGCCTGGCCTGCGCCGGCCCCGTTGGCGCCGGCGATTTCAAGTTCACCAACAACCACTGGGTGATTCGCCGCGACGCCTTTCGCGCCGAGCTGGGCCTGAGCCACCTGCTGCTGGTGAACGACTTCAGCACCATGGCCTGGGCGGCCTCGCGGCTGTCGGAGGAGCACCTGGTACAGGTGCGCCCCGGCAAGGCGCTGGAAGGTCGCGCCAAGCTGATCATCGGCCCGGGCACCGGCCTGGGCGTCGGCAGCCTGATGCCGCTGCCGGGTGGCGGCTGGGAAGTGCTGCCCTGCGAAGGTGGCCACGTCGACCTGCCGGTGACCTCCGAGCGTGACTTCGCCCTCTGGCAACTGCTGCGCGAGAAGTACGGCCACGTTTCGGCCGAGCGCGTGCTCTCCGGCAGCGGTCTGGAGAACCTCTACCGCATGAGCTGCCAGCTCGATGGCGTGGAGCCGAAATGCGCGACTGCCGCCGAGATCGGCGAGCGCGCCATGGCTGGCGACGCCTACGCCGACGCGGTGCTGGAACACTTCTTCGTCTGGTTGGCGCGGGTCGCGGGCAACGCCGTGCTGACAGTCGGCGCGCTGGGTGGCGTGTACATCACCGGCGGCATCGTCCCGCGCTTCCTCGAACGCTTCCAGCGCAGCGGCTTCACCGAAGCCTTCCGCTCCCGTGGCAAGACCAGCGGGCCGTACCTCGACCCGGTTCCGGTGTGGGTCATGACGGCGGACCACCCGGGCCTGTTCGGCGCCGGCGTTGCCCTGGAGCAGGCGCTGCGCAACGAAGGCTGACGCCGCGCTTCATCCCTGAAGAACAACAAGAACAAAGGACGCCCGAAGTGAACCAGCCTGCCCGATCCATCCTGCTGGTGGACGACGACCAGGAAATCCGCGAGCTGCTGGAAACCTACCTCAGCCGCGCCGGCTTCCAGGTGCGCAGCGTCGCCGATGGCGAGAGCTTCCGCCGCGCGCTGTGCGACGAGGACGCCGCCCTGGCGATCCTCGACGTGATGCTGCCCGACGAAGACGGCTTCAGCCTGTGCCGCTGGATTCGCTCGCACCAGCGCCACGCCTGCATGCCAGTGATCATGCTCACCGCCAGCTCCGACGAGGCCGACCGCGTGGTGGGGCTGGAACTGGGCGCCGACGACTACCTCGGCAAACCCTTCAGCCCCCGCGAACTGCTGGCGCGGATCAAGGCGCTGCTGCGCCGCGCGCAGTTCACCCAGGTGCGCGGCGGCGAGGTCATCGCCTTCGACGACTGGCGGCTGGATACCATCAGCCACCGGCTGTTCCACGAGGACGGCGAGGAGCATTTCCTCAGCGGCGCCGACTTCGCCCTGCTCAAGCTGTTCCTCGACAACCCCCGGCAGATTCTCGACCGCGACACCATCGCCAGCGCCACCCGTGGCCGCGAGGTGATGCCGCTGGAGCGCATCGTCGACATGGCCGTGTCGCGCCTGCGCCAGCGTCTGCGCGACACCGAGAAACCGGCGCGGCTGATCCAGACCGTGCGCGGCAGCGGCTACCTGCTGGCCGCCCAGGTTCGTCCGCACCTCGCCGGCCATGAGTGAACGCCGCCGCTGGGCCCTGGTGCCGCGCTCGCTGCTCGGCCGCATGCTGCTGCTCACCTTGCTGGCGGTGCTGATCGCCCAGGGGCTGTCGAGCCTGTTCTGGATATCCCACCTGCGCACCAGCCAGCGCGACGGCCTGCTCACCAGCTCGCGCAGCCTGGCCTACTCCATGGCTGCCAGCGTCAGCTACTTCCGCTCGCTGCCCATCGGCTACCGCCCGCTGGTGCTCGACCAACTGCGCAGCATGGGCGGCACGCGCTTCTTCGTCTCGCTCAACGAACGGCCGCTGAATCTGCGGGCCCTGCCGGACACCACCAACAAGCAGGCGGTGATCGACATCGTGCAGGACGTGCTGCACCAGAAGCTGGGCAAGGACGTCGAGCTGCAGGTGGAGTTCGTCAGCCCGGACGACCTGCGGCTGTTCAACGGCGAGCTGAAACTGGAGGAGCTGCCGCGCTCCTGGGCGCACTACGCGCTGACCCTGGAGCCGGTGAACCCGCCGGTGCTGGTCACGCAGATCCGCATAGGTGAAAGCGAGTGGCTGTACATCGCCAGCCTGATGCCAGCGCCCTACGTCACCCTGGAGCCCGAGGGTCTGCCGCCGCAGCAGATCATCTCCATCGCCTTCACCAGCCTGCTGCTCTTGCTGTTCACCGGCCTGCTTGTGCACTGGCAGAGCCGCCCGCTCAAGCGCCTGGCCCGCGCTGCCCGCGACATCGCCCTGGGCGGTGAGGAGCAGCCGTTGGAGGAGAGCGGGGCGAGCGAGCTGGTGGAGGTCTCCCGCGCCTTCAACACCATGCGCGAACGCATTGACCGCTACGTCAACGAACGCGCGCAGCTGTTCAGCGGCATCTCCCACGACCTGCGCACGCCGATCACCCGCCTGCGCCTGCGCGTGGAGCTGCTGGAGGATGAACAGGCGCAGGACAAGTTCAGCCACGACCTCGATGAACTGGAGCTGCTGGTGAAGGGCGCGCTGCAATGCGTGAAGGACACCGACATCCACGAAAACGTTGAGCCGGTGGACCTCAACCAGCTGCTGCAATACGTTGCCGGCCCCTACATCGCCGACGGCCGTGTCGAGGTGTTGGGCGCGGCACTGGAGCCCTATCCGGGCAAGCCGCTGGCGCTCAAGCGCTGTATCGGCAACCTGCTGGACAACGCCCTGAAGTACGGCGGCCGCGCCCAGCTGAGCATCGAGGACGATGCCGACGCGGTGGTCCTGCACGTCGACGACCAGGGCCCCGGCGTGCCGGAACAGCGCCTGGAAAAAGTCTTCGAGCCGCGTTTCCGGTTGTCCGAACGGGGGCAGGGTTACGGCTTGGGCCTGGGCATTGCGCGCAACATTGCGCATACCCATGGCGGGGAAGTGACTTTGCAGAATCGCCGTGAGGGTGGGCTGCGGGTGACGTTGAGGTTGCCGCGGTTGGAAGTGGAGTAGGGCGCTTCTCGCTCCCGTCATCTTTCGCCATGAACATTCGCCCAATGTCACCGGCCGGTGACAATCAAAGATCGCTTCGTTACCCGGAGAACGGAATGCCTTGGATAGACTCGGAACATCGCAAGCGAAGACTTGCCTCCAATAACAAGAACAAGGTGCTCTCCATGAATGCGATCCGTCGCCTGTCGGCCGCCATCTGTCTTTCCTCCTTCTGTCTCTCCCCCCTGCTGGCCCACGCCGGTGAAGTCGAAGTGCTGCACTGGTGGACTTCCCCCGGTGAGAAGCGCGCTGCCGAAACCCTGAAGAAACTCGTCGAAGCCAAGGGCCACACCTGGAAGGACTTCGCTGTCGCCGGTGGCGGTGGTGAAGCGGCCATGACCGTGCTGAAGACCCGCGCCGTCTCCGGCAACCCGCCGGCCGCCGCGCAGATCAAGGGACCAGACATCCAGGAGTGGGGCGAACTGGGGCTGCTCGCCGATCTCAACGACGTCGCCGCCGAAGGCAAGTGGGACCAGCTGCTGCCGCCGCAGGTGGCGCAGATCATGAAGTACAAGGGCGACTACGTGGCCGTGCCGGTCAACGTGCACCGGGTGAACTGGCTGTACATCAACCCGGAAGTCTTCAGGAAGGCCGGCGCCACGCCGCCGACTACCCTCGACGAATTCTTCGCCGCCGCCGACAAGCTCAAGGCCGCTGGCTTCACGGCGCTCGCCCATGGCAGCCAGCCCTGGCAGGACGGCACCCTGTTCGAGAACCTGGTGCTCAGCAAGATGGGCCCGGAGGGCTACCGCAAGGCCTTCGTCGAACTCGACAAGAGCACCCTCACCGGCGCGCAGATGGCCGACGTCTTTGCCGCGCTGAAGAAGCTGCACGGCTACGTCGACGCCGACGCTGCCGGCCGCGAGTGGAACGTCGCCACCGGCATGGTCATCAACGGCAAGGCCGGCATGCAGATCATGGGCGACTGGGCCAAGAGCGAGTTCACCGCCGCCGGCAAGGTGGCGGGCAAGGACTACCAGTGCCTGCCGTTCCCCGGCACGCAGAAGGCCTTCGACTACAACATCGATTCCCTGGTGATGTTCAAGCTGAGCAACGAGGAAAACCGCAAGGCCCAGGAAGACCTGGCGCGTGCGGTACTCGACCCGGCCTTCCAGAAGGACTTCAGCCTGAACAAGGGCTCGATCCCGGTGCGCCTGGACGTCGACATGACGCCCTTCGACAGCTGCGCCCAGCAGTCGATGAAGGACTTCAAGGCTGCCTCCGCCAGCGGCAACCTGGTGCCGAGCATGGCCCACAGCATGGCTGCCTCCAGCTATGTGCAGGGCGCGATCTTCGACGTGGTCACGAACTTCTTCAACGACCCCGCCGCCGACCCGCAGAAGGCCGCGCAGCAACTGGGCGCCGCCATCCAGGCCGCCGCGCAGTAAGGCGCTCGCCGGCTCCCTGGCGGAGCCGGCCTCTCTCCTCAACTGAACGACTCCGGGTCGCCACGGCAGCCCGGGTGGGCTCACTCATCCGAAGAGAAAGCAGATGGCGACCCGATCTCCGACTTTCACTCCCGCCGCCGCGCCCCGCGCTTCGCTGCTCGATGGCCTGCAGGCCTGGCTGCCGAAGCTGGTGCTGGCCCCGAGCATGCTCGTGGTGCTGGTCTGCGTGTACGGCTACATCGGCTGGACGCTGCTGCTGTCCTTCACCAACTCACGCTTCATGCCGGCCTACACCTGGGCCGGGCTGAGCCAGTACCTGCGCCTGTGGGACAACGACCGCTGGTGGGTGGCGAGCAAGAACCTGCTGCTGTTCGGCGGCCTGTTCATCGGCGTCTGCCTGGCGCTCGGGGTGTTCCTCGCGGTGCTGCTGGACCAGCGCATCCGCCGTGAAGGCTTCATCCGCACGGTGTACCTGTACCCCATGGCGCTTTCCATGATCGTCACCGGCACCGCCTGGAAGTGGCTGCTCAACCCCGGCCTGGGCCTGGACAAGCTGCTGCGCGACTGGGGCTGGAGCGGCTTTCGCTTCGACTGGCTGGTGGACCCGGAACGGGTGGTCTACTGCCTGGTGATCGCCGCCGTGTGGCAGGCCTCGGGCTTCGTCATGGCGCTGTTCCTCGCCGGCCTGCGCGGGGTCGACCCGGCCATCGTGCGCGCCGCCCAGGTGGACGGCGCAAGCCTGCCGACCATCTACCTGCGCATTGTCCTGCCGAGCCTGCGCCCGGTGTTCTTCAGCGCACTGATGATCCTCGCGCACATCGCCATCAAGAGCTTCGACCTGGTCGCCGCGATGACCGCCGGCGGCCCCGGCTACTCCTCCGACCTGCCGGCGATGTTCATGTACGCCCACACCTTCACCCGCGGCCAGATGGGCCTGGGCGCGGCCAGCGCGATGCTGATGCTGGGCGCCGTGCTGGCCATCGTCGTGCCGTACCTGTACTCCGAACTGCGGGGCAAGCGCCATGCATGACTCGACCCTGAAACCGTCGTTCAGCCTGAGCCGCCTGGCGGTGCACGCGACCCTCTGGGGCGCCGTGGCGCTGTACGTGATCCCGCTGCTGGTGATGCTGCTGACCAGCTTCAAGTCGCCTGAAGACATCCGTAACAGCAACCTGCTGGCGCTGCCGGAGGTGTTCACCGTGATCGGCTGGGTGAAAGCCTGGGGCGCGGTGGGCGACTACTTCTGGAACTCGGTGAAGATCACCGTGCCGGGCGTGCTGATCTCCACCTTCATCGGCGCCATGAACGGCTACGTGCTGTCGATGTGGCGCTTCCGCGGTTCGCAGCTGTTCTTCGGCGCGCTGCTGTTCGGCTGCTTCCTGCCGTTCCAGGTCATCCTTCTGCCGATGTCCTTCACCCTCGGCAAGCTCGGCCTGGCCAACACCACCACCGGCCTGGTGATGGTGCACTGCATCTACGGCCTGGCCTTCACCACGCTGTTCTTCCGCAACTACTTCGTGGCTATCCCGGATGCCCTGGTGAAGGCCGCACGGCTGGACGGCGCGGGGTTCTTCACCATCTTCCTGCGCATCCTGATGCCGATGTCCACGCCGATTGTGATGGTCTGCCTGATCTGGCAGTTCACCCAGATCTGGAACGACTTCCTCTTCGGTGTGGTGTTCGCCAGCGGCGATGCTCAGCCCATCACCGTGGCGCTGAACAACCTGGTGAACATCAGCACGGGCGTGAAGGAATACAACGTCGACATGGCGGCCGCGATGATCGCGGCGCTGCCCACGCTGGTGGTCTACGTACTGGCCGGCAAGTACTTCGTGCGCGGGCTCACTGCCGGCGCCGTCAAAGGTTGAGGTAAGCACCGATGTCCACCCTTGAACTGCACAACCTGCACAAATCCTACGGCGCAGGCCTGGCGGACACCCTGAAGTCGATCAACCTGTCGATCGATTCGGGCGAGTTCCTGATCCTGGTCGGCCCGTCCGGCTGCGGTAAATCCACCCTGATGAACTGCATCGCCGGGCTGGAGAACCTCACCGGCGGCGCCATCCTGGTGGACGGCCAGGACATCAGCGGCATGAGCCCGAAGGACCGCGACATCGCCATGGTGTTCCAGTCCTATGCGCTGTACCCGACCATGAGCGTGCGCGAGAACATCGCCTTCGGCCTGAAGATCCGCAAGCTGCCAAAGGCCGAGATCGACGCTGAGGTGGCTCGCGTGGCCAAGCTCTTGCAGATCGAGCACCTGCTCGAACGCAAGCCCTCGCAGCTTTCCGGCGGCCAGCAGCAGCGCGTGGCCATGGGCCGGGCGCTGGCGCGGCGGCCGAAGATCTACCTGTTCGACGAACCGCTGTCGAACCTCGACGCCAAGCTGCGCGTGGAGATGCGCACCGAGATCAAGCTGATGCACCAGCGCCTGAAGACCACCACGGTGTACGTGACCCACGACCAGATCGAGGCCATGACCCTGGGTGACAAGGTGGCGGTGATGAAGGACGGCATCGTCCAGCAGTTCGGCACCCCGCAGCAGATCTACAACGACCCGGCGAACCTGTTCGTCGCCAGCTTCATCGGCTCGCCGCCGATGAACTTCATCCCGCTCAAGGTCCAGCAGCAGGGCGGCCGGCTGGTCGGTCTGCTGGACAGCGGCCAGGACCGCTGCGAGCTGCCGCTGCAACTGGAGGCCGGGCTGATCGAGGGCCGCGAGCTGATCCTCGGCGTGCGTCCGGAACAGGTGCAGCTGGCCAGCGATGGCGCCAACGGCCCGAGCGACCTGCGCGCCGAGGTCGAAGTAGTCGAACCCACCGGCCCGGACACCCTGGCCTTCGTCACGTTCAACGGCGCCAAGGTCTGCTGCCGGCTTGCGCCGGACCAGGCGCCGCAGCCGGGCTCGTCCCTGCAGCTGCGCTTCGATCCTTCCCGCGCGCTGCTGTTCGACGCTCAGAGCGGTGAACGCCTGCGCGCCGAGCCGCGCGGCGACGGCGCGAACAAGGTGACGCCGCTGGCCCGCCAGAAGCATTCCTGAAACACCCCTGCCTGTAACTACGCTAGAAACCAAGACAACGAGGACGCTGGAGATGCACAAGAACAACAACAACCGGCCCGCCGCACGAACCCTGGGCTGCCTGCTCGCACTGGGCTGCGCGGGCAACGTCGCCCATGCCGCCGATGCCTTCTCATCCGAGTCCAGGTGGGGCCTGGGTGACTGGGGCGGCAAGCGCACCGAACTGCTGGAGAAGGGCTACGACTTCAAGCTCGACTACGTCGGCGAGGCCGCCAGCAACCTGGGCGGCGGCTACGACCAGCACACCACGGCGCGCTACTCCGACCAGTTCGCCCTCGGCACCCACCTGGACCTGCAGAAGATCCTCGGCTGGGATGCCACCGAGTTCCAGCTGACGGTCACCGAGCGTAGCGGCCGCAACCTCTCCAACGACCGTATCAGCGACCCGCGCGCCGGGCAGTTCAGCTCCGTGCAGGAAGTCTGGGGCCGTGGCCAGACCTGGCGCCTGACGCAGATGTGGATCAAGCAGCAGTACTTCGATGGCGCGCTGGACGTGAAGGTCGGCCGCTTCGGCGAGGGCGAGGACTTCAACAGCTTCCCCTGCGACTTCCAGAACCTGGCTTTCTGCGGCTCGCAGGTGGGCAACTGGGTCGGCGGCATCTGGTACAACTGGCCGGTCAGCCAGTGGGCGGCCCGGGTGAAGTGGAACTTCAACGACGAGTGGTACGCCCAGGTCGGCGCGTACAACCAGAACCCGTCGAACCTGGAAACCGGCAACGGCTTCAAGCTCAACGGCAGCGGCACCAAAGGCACCATCCTGCCGGTGGAGCTGGTATGGATGCCCAAGGTCGGCGCCCAGCAACTGCCCGGCGAATACCGCCTGGGCTATTACTACAGCACTGCCGAGGCCGACGACGTTTACGACGACGTCAACGGCAACCCGCAGGCGCTCACCGGCGAGCCGGCCAAGACCCATAGCGGCAAGCACGGCTGGTGGGTGGTGGCGCAGCAGCAGGTCACCGCCCATGACGGAGACACCTCGCGCGGCCTTAGCCTGTTCGCCAACTTCACCGTGCACGACAAGGCCACCAACACCGTCGACAACTACCAGCAGCTCGGCGTGGTCTACAAGGGCCCGTTCGACGCGCGGCCCAAGGACGACATCGGCTTCGGCGTGGCGCGCATCCACGTCAACGACGACGTGCAGGATCGCCAGCGCCTGGTAAACCAGGTCAACGGCATCGACGACTACGACAACCCGCTGTACCAGCCCATCCAGGACACCGAGTACAACGCCGAGCTGTACTACGGCGTGCATGTGACCAATTGGCTCACCGTGCGGCCGAACCTGCAGTACATCCGCCATCCGGGCGGGGTGGACGAGGTCAACAACGCCGTGGTCGCCGGCCTGAAGATCCAGTCCAGCTTCTGATTGCTCCCTGGTGCGAACCTGGCCCGTCCTTGCGACGGGCCTTTTTTCATTGGCGCGGGCGCTGCGCGTGACTAGGCTTTGCGGTTAGAATCGCCGCCTTTTCTGTAAGATGTAGTGAAACTACAGAGATCTTCACGCCCCGGAATGTCCGGGCAGGGATTGGATCAGGACATCCGGACAATGCTCGAGCATCCGCTGCAGCGCTTTTTTCATTCCATGCGGGGCAAGCGCCCCTTCGACTGGGTGCGCTTCCAGCGTCGCGACCTGCTGCTCATCGATCACCCGCAATGCCAGGCGGTGTTCAGTCGCCAGGGCGCGCAACTGCTGCACTTCCAGCCGCGCGGCGCGCGCCCGCTGCTGTGGTGTTCGAGCCAGTGGCCGAGCCTGAGCACGGCGCCGATCCGCGGCGGTATCCCGGTCTGCTGGCCCTGGTTCGGCAGCCACCCGGTGGAAGCCGACTGGCCGCAGCACGGCTGGGCCCGCCAGCGCGAGTGGCGCATGCTCGACGCCTGGGCCGACGACAGCAAGGTGGTGGTCAGCTGGCAGCTGGATATCGAGGACTGGCACGTGCGCCTGGAAGCGCGCCTGGGCCAGGACCTGGACATCGAACTCTCCAGCTACCACGAAGATGACAGTGACTGCCTCTTCAGCTTCGCCCTGCAGCCCTACTGGCGCGTGGGTTCGCTGCGCCGCTCGGTGGTCCACGGGATGGAGCTGGACGGCAAGGCCAGCGGCCTGCCCAACACCTGGGCACCCCGTGGCGCGGTCAAGCAGGTGCTCTACAACACCGGTTCCCTGGTGCTGGAGGATGCCGGCTGGCAGCGCCGCCTGCGCATCGATAAGAACACCAGCGCCGGTAGCGTCATCTGGCACCCCGGCAGCCGCGCGGTGGAGCAGGTGGAGCCGGGTGAAGCGGAGCGCTTCCTGTGCATCGGCGCCGCCGGCTATCGCGCGGGCGGGCTGATTCTCGCCCAGGGCGAGCGGATGCTGCTGAATCTGCGGGCCGGGTTGGTCTGACCAGGATTGGTTTAGCGCACTCTTACTTGGGCGGTGCGTCGGAACACCCTTGTAGGAGCGGGCTATGCCCGCGATCGCGCGAATGGTGCGCTCCTGCAGAGTCTCGGGAAGAGAGGTGAGCGGACAGCCTCACCGAGGCCATCCGCAGGACGAGGGGCGTGCCCTCAGGACGGTTGCTGAGGAGTGCCCAGCAGCGACTTGCCGGTTTTCTTCTGCCGCTTGGCCATGCGTTTTTCGTGCGCGGTTTTCAGCGGCTTCTTCTTCGCTTGTTTCTTCGCGTCGAGACCTTTCACGAGCCTGTCCTCCAACGGGACGCCCTCGGGCCGAGAGCTGACTGCTTCAGCATAGTCCCGTGGCAGGCGGCCGTTCAGCCGGCGGTCAGGCGCTCCAGCTCGCGGCGCACCATGTTGGCGTAGTGCGGCGGGCTCAGCCGGTACAGCTCGCTGGCCACCCAGGGCAGCCAGCGGGCGCCGAGCGGCTCACGTTCGGCCAGCAGGCGCCGGGCTTCGGCCTCGGCGCGCTGGGCGTTTTCCTGGTGGTAGTCGGCACGGCTCATCGGTGATTCTTCGGTGCAACGTCAGGTCTTGGCGCAGCTCAGCGTCTGCGGATCGATGGTGATGCTGGCCAGCGGCTTGGCGTCGCTGCCGGCGTACTCGTGGGTGACGCTCAGGTGGTGCTCGCGGAAGCGCTGCAGCAGGTCGGGCTGCTGGCAGGTGGTCTCGGAAAGCTGCTTCTTCAGGCCGTTCTCGAACTTGGCGCGGGCGCCCAGGTCCATGGCGTCGAGACGCAGGTTGGAGATGGCGTAGCGGTAATACAGCATCTTCTTCGCCGGGTCGAGCTGCACGCTGTTGAGGGTGGTCACCTTGTCCACCTGGCGCGGCAGGTTGGACTTGGTCACCTGGTCGAAATAGTCCGCCGATTCCTTGAGGAATTTCGCTTCTTCGGGGGAGTCTTCGGCGTGGACGGCAAGGCTGGCGAGCAACAGGAAGGGCAGGGCGAGACGGGCAAACGGCATGGGAGATTCCTGTACGGCTGTTGGGAGTGGGGCGAAGGTGCAGGCTCTGTAAGTGCGACAGCCAGCAGGTGGCCGGGTTCGGTCGAGTGTGCGCTGACGGCACGCTCATGGTCTGTGAGTGTAGAGCACCGTCAGCCGCTGGCTGCTCGCGGGGCGATTCTTTTGCGAGTAGGCTTGCCCCCCGGTCTTTCCCCCCCTTTTCCGCAGGTCCGCAGTCCCGCCATGATCGAACTGACCCAGGTCGACCTCCGCACCGATCCCGCCGCGCAACGCGTGGTGAAGGACGAAACCGTCACCGTCGAATTCGCCGCTGTGGCAGGCGAATTGATGAGCCTCGAAGGCCCGAACCGTTATGCTGTCGGCGACGCGATCATCAGCGGCGCGACCGGTGAGCGCTGGGTCGTTTCCCGCGAGCGCTTCGATCCGAAATACCGGCCCGCCGATACCGCGCTCGCCCACGGCGAGCCGGGCGCCTACCGCAATATCCCCAGCCCGGTGCTGGCCCGGCGCATGGACGAACCCTTCACCCTGCTGCGCTCGACGGGGGGCGACCGTCTCACCGGTGCCGCTGGCGACTGGGTCATGCAATACGCTCCCGGAGACTACGGCGTGGTGAAGGCCGAACGCTTCGCCAAGGTCTATCGCCTGGCCGACTGAAACCGCCCCCGCACTGGCTTCCACGCCCCGCCAGCGGCTATGGTCTGTGCTGGCGGACGCTCTGCGTCGCGCATTTGTTGCAACTTTGCCGGCGTTGCGCAGGTCCACCCTGCAGCCCGCCGGCGGGCGGGACGCTCATCGGGAGGACGGTGCGGGATGCGATTCATGGACATGCGCGGGCTCAGTCTGGGGCCCTGGAAGCTGCTCAAGCTGACGGTGAAGGAATTCCTCGACGACGAGATGCCCACCTATGCCGCCGCGCTGGCCTACCAGGGGCTGTTCTCGCTGTTTCCCTTCCTGCTGTTCCTCATCGCGCTGCTGGGCTTCCTGCACCTGCCGGAATTCTTCGACTTCCTCCGCCAGCAGGCCGACTACGTGCTGCCGGCGCAGGCGCTGGATCAGGTCAACCCGGTCATCGACCAGCTGCAGCAGCGCCAGGGCGGGCTGCTGTCCATCGGTATCGTGGTGGCGCTGTGGTCGTCCTCGGCGGCGGTGCGTTCGCTGATGATCGCGCTCAACGCCGCCTATGACGTGCGCGAAGCACGCCCGGCGTGGAAGCGCATCCCGCTGTCGCTGTTCTACACCTTCGGCCTGGTGGCGATGCTGATGCTGATCGCCGCGCTGATGATCCTCGGGCCCCAGGTGATGGGCTGGATCGCCGCCAAGGTGGGCCTGGAGGACTTCGTGGTGATCCTCTGGAGCATCCTGCGCTGGCCGGTGATCGTGCTGCTGATGATGATGGCGGTGGCGATCATCTACTACGTCACGCCCAACGTGCAGCAGAAGTTCCGCTTCATCACGCCCGGCTCGATGCTCGCCGTGGTGCTGTGGATTTCCGCCTCGCTGGGGTTCGGTTACTACGTGAAGAACTTCGCCGACTACAACGCCATGTACGGCAGCGTCGGCGCGATCATCGTGCTGCTGCTGTACTTCTACATTTCATCGGCGGTGCTGCTGCTGGGCGCGGAGCTCAATGCAGTGATCGAGCACCATCTGCCCCACGGCAAGAACGAAGGCGAGAAGACCTTCGACCAGGCCGCTCCGGCACCGGACGAAGGCTAGGGCTGAACCGGCTGGCCGGCGACGGCGGGCGGCTCGCTGAGCAGCGCGTTGACCAGCGCGGTGGCCTTCTCGAAGGAGGGGTAGCCGCTGCGGGCGACGTCCAGGCTGCCATAGGCCTTCTGGTAGCGCTGGGCCTTGGCCGGGTCAGCCTGCTCCACCAGGAAGGGTTCGGACCAGATCTTGTAGAGCAGCGCCACAGCATAGGGCTGGCCGGCGTCGGCGGCCTTCTCCAGCAGCGGCAGCACCTCGTCCACCTGCGGGCCTTCCTTGATCTTCAGCAGCGCCATGTAGAAGCTCGCTTCGCCGCGCTCGTCCTTCTCCTGGGCGCGGGCGAGCAGGGCTTCGGCCAGCTCGTAGTTGGCCAGGTCGCCGGTGGCGATCAGCAGTTTCGCCTGCAGCATGTCGTTCTGGTAGAGCAGTTGCTCCTGGCGGCAGGCCTCGCCGCTCAGTGGCTCGTCACAGGGGTTGCCGGCGGGTGTCGAGCAACCGGCGAGCAGCAGCGGCAGGGCCAGGGCGGCCAGCAGGTAAGGTGTGTGTTGCTTGCCCATGCAAGTCCCTCGGGGGCGAATGTCAGGGTTCGACCGGTCGGTGCGCGCGCCGGTTCTGCTCATTGCCGAACAGCATAGCCGCTGCGCGTCATAGAGCCTGGAAACCGGGCAGGCGCGGCAGACGCTCGATGAGGAAGTCGATCAGCGCGCGGGTCCGGGCCGGCAGAAAAAGTCGCGAAGGATACAGCAGGCTGGCCTCCTGGGTAGGCCCGCGCCACTCCGGAAGGAGGCGTTGCAGGCTACCGTCGGCCAGCAGGTCGGCCACCAGCCAGGCCGGCGTCAGGCCGAAGCCGGCACCCAGGCAGTAGCTCTCGCGGATTGCCAGTGAGCTGTTCACCGTGTAGCGGCTGCGTGTGGCGAGGTTAAGCTCGCGCCCGTCGGCGTGGCGCAGCAGCAGGTTCTGCCCGGCGTCGAGCCAGGCGAAGCGCAGGTAGTCGGCCAGCGGCAAGTCTTCGGGAGCCTGCAGCCCGGACTGCCGCGCGAGCCATGCCGGAGCGGCCACCAGATAGCGCGGCGATCGGGCCAGCGGGCGTGCGATCAGCTGTTCCGGCAGTTCGCCGCCCAGGCGCAGGGCGAGGTCGATGCCTTCTTCGGCGAGGTCGACGAAGCGGTCGTTGAGCAGCAGCTCCACCTCGACCTCCGGGTGCAACTGCATGAATTCCAGCAGCAGCGCATTCAGGCGCAGCACGCCCAGGCTCACCGGTGCGCTGACCCGCAGGCGACCGCGCACCTGCTCGGTCTCGCCACGGGCCTCGCTGACGCCCTCGGCATAGCTTTCCAGCGTCTGCCGGGCATGCTCGTAGAAGCGCCGGCCCTGTTCGGTGGGCTGCACGCGGGTGGTGCTGCGGATCAGCAACTGCGCGCCGACCTGCCGCTCCAACGCCGCCATGGTCTTGCTCACCGTTGGCTGGCTGCTGCCGGACTCACGGGCCACGGCGGAAAGGCTGCCCAGCTCCACGGCGCGGACGAAACAGTGCAACGCCTTGAGAGTATCCATGTCCTATTCGTTTATCGAATGACGGGTCTGCAAATATGCCGTCTACCGCCGTGATTGGGAATGGCCGAGCCTGTGCTCCTCTCAATCACCGATCTCGAGGAATGCCATGAAACGTTTGCTGCTCGCCGCCCTGATCACCCTGGCCCTGCCACTGGCGCAGGCCGAAGAAGGACACTGGCAGGCGACCTGGAGCGCCAGCCCGCAGCGCACCTGGGGCAAGGAAGTACCGCTGCCGCTGGGTGTGCCGCCGGTGATCGGCAACCACACACTGCGGCAGAGCGTGAAGCTCAGCCTGGGTGGCCAGCGTGTGCGCGTCGCGCTGTCCAATGCCTATGGCAGCCAGCCGGTGGCCATCGGCGGTGTCGCCGTGGCACTCGCTGCGTCTGCCGGTCAGCTCGATGGCCCGAGCCGCCGCCTGACCTTCGCCGGCCAGCCCACGGCGTACATCGCACCGGGCGCCGAGCTGCTGAGCGATCCGCTGGACCTCGCCGTTCCTGCGCTGGGCGAGCTGGCCGTGTCGATCTACCTGCCGCAGCCCACCGCCATAGAAAGCTTCCACTGGGACGGCAAGCAGCGCGTCTACGGTGGCCCGGGCGAACAGCTCGACGCCGCGCGCCTGCCGGCGGACGGCAAGATGGAAGCGCGGCTGTTCCTCGCCGATGTGCTGGTGGAAAGCCCCGCAGCGCGCCCGGTGGTGGCGGTACTCGGCGACTCGATCACCGATGGCCGTGGCGCCAGCCTGGACGGCAACCAGCGCTGGCCGGACGTGCTGGCGCAGCGGCTGGCAGCGCGTGACGTGGGCGTGATCAATGCCGGCATCTCCGGCGCGCGCCTGCTCTCCGACGGCATGGGGCAGAGCGCCCTGGTGCGTTTCCAGCGCGACGTGCTGGGCAAGCCGGGCGTGAAGGTGGCCATTGTGGCGCTGGGGATCAACGACATCTCCTGGCCCGGCAGCACCTTCGCGCCGAACAATCCGCTGGTGCAGTACGAGGACCTGGTCGCCGGTTACCGCCAACTGATCGCCCAGGCCCATGTGCGCGGTGTGCGCCTCGTCGGTGCGACCATCCTGCCGTTCGAGCGTGCGCTCAGCGGGTCGCCCATCGAGAACTACCACGCCGCCAACAAGGAAGCGCTGCGCCAGCGGGTGAACCGGTGGATTCGCGAGAGCGGCGAGTTCGATGCAGTGGTGGACCTGGATGCGCACCTGCGCGATCCCGCCCACTCGTTGCGCCTGCTGCCGGCCTACGACAGCGGCGACCACCTGCACCCCAGCGATGCGGGGAACCGGGCGATGGCCCGGAGCGTGGACATCGATGCGTTGCTCAAGGGCATCCTGTAGGAGCAACTGTCTTTTTTCCGGCAACTATTTGCCGACGTTTCCCCCTCTCCCTCAGGGAGATGGGGCTGATCTCGCCGGCTGATGCTGTGGTTTCATCCTGCACCGAACGGTCCCCTCTCCCGCTTGAGGAGCGGGGCGCGCAGCCAGGGTTAGGGTGAGGGGCTCTTTATCTCGTAGGGGCGGGTCATGCCCGCGACCCACCTGACGCCCGCATTGCCGGAAAGGCGCCTCGGCTGCCGCCTCAACTACCAAACACCGGCCCGACGCTGTCGTCGTCCATGCCGCGCTCCAGCTTGATCTTCAGCGCCAGGTCGGTGCGCGAGTCGGCGAACTTCAGCGCATCGCTCACGCTCACGCGGCCTTCCTCCAGCAGCTTGTAGAGGCTCTGGTCGAAGCTCTGCATGCCGCTTTCCAGCGCGCGTTCCACCGCGCCCTTGAGCTCGGGCAGTTCATCGCGCTGGATGATGCCGCGAATGTGTGGCGTGCCCATCACCAGCTCCACCGCCACGGCGCGGCGCTGGTGAGTGCCGGGCACCAGGCGCTGGCCGACCAGCGCGAGGATGTTCTGCGACAGGTCGGCCAGCACCTGCGGGCGCGCCTCGTCGGGGAAGAAGCGGGTGATACGCTCGATGGCGTGGCGGCAGCTGGTGCCGTGCAGGGTGGCGACGCACAGGTGGCCTGTCTCGGCGTAGTGCAGTGCGTGCTGCATGGTGGCGGCGTCGCGGATTTCGCCAAGCATGATCACGTCCGGCGCCTCGCGCAGCACGTTGCGCAGGGCGTCCTCGTAGCTGTGGGTATCCAGGCCGACCTCGCGCTGGTCGATGATCGATTTCTTGTGCGTGTGGAGGAACTCGATGGGGTCCTCGATGCAGACGATGTGCCCGGAGCGGTGGCGGTTGCGGAAGTCCAGCATGCTCGCCAGGGTCGTCGACTTGCCCGCGCCCGCCGCGCCAATCACCAGGATCAGCCCGCGGTCCTGCATGGCCAGCTTGTCGAGGATCGATGGCAGGCCGAGGGAGGTGACGTCGGGGATCACCTGCTTGATCAGGCGCACCACCATGGCCACTTCCCCACGCTGGAAGTAGATGTTCGCGCGGAAGCGTCCGACGTCCGGCACGCTCAGCGCCAGGTTCATCTCCAGGTCGCGCTCGAAGTCCTGGGCCTGGGCCGGCGACATCAGTTGCCAGGCCAGGGTCTTCACTTCGCCCACGCCTAAGGGCCGCTCGCCCACGGGCTGGCTGTGGCCCTCGACCTTCAGGTGGGGCGGTGCGCCCACACTGAAGAACATGTCCGAGCCGCCATGCTTCGGCAGCAGCGTCAGGTAGTGGAAGACATCCGGCAGGGTATCCGGGGTCGTGTCGCTCATGGAGCCTCCTTTATCGGCATTTCGTGGGGGCGAACTGTGCCGCGCAAAGGGTGAAGGCAAATTGCCATGGATCATGTCCATCAGTAGAGTAGCGCCGCCGCGCGCGGCTGAGGGCGCACGGCAACATACCGTCAAACAAGGATGGCTCATGAAACTGAAGATGTTGGGCGCCGCTCTGGCGCTTTCGCTGGCCGGCTGCGCCAGCTTCCCGGGGGACCAGGTCGCCGAGACCAAGTTGCCGTCGATGGCTGCCTACCAGCAACGCCCGAGCGTGTTCGTCGATTTCGACTTCTACCAGGGCCAGCCGGGCGCCACCAACGCAGTGGAAATTCCCCAGGCCAAGGAGCAGCTCAAGCCGCAGCTGGAAAGCCTGCTGCGTGATTCGGGGATGTTCAGCCGCTACACCCTGGACGAGTTCCAGAAGCAGCCGGGTGACTACACCCTCAAGCTGAAGGTCTACAACCACGGCTCCACGGGGGCGGCGATGGTCAGCGGTTTCATCACCGGCTTCACGCTGTTCATCATCCCTGGCACCGCCAAGGATGAGTACACCATGACCCTGGAAGTGCTGGACGAGAAAGGCCAGCCGCTGCTGGCACGGCAGAACGACGAGTCGATCCGCACCTGGTTCGGCATCTGGTTCCTGCCCCTGGCCGGCAATACGCCCAAGGAAGCCACCGCCAATGCCTTCGGCCGCCAGTTCAACGCGCTGCTCAAGCAACTGGCAGACCAGCAGGTCCTCAAGTACGCCCAGCGCCCGTCGCCGCTGCGTGGTTGAGTCGAGCGGCGCGCCTGCGGCGCGCCGCTACTGTCCCTCTTATTGCTGCAGGGCCTGGATGAACGCCGGGTCCTGATACAGCTCCGCCAGCAGGCGCGTCACCAGCGGGTTGAAGGCATTGGCCGCGCGCGGAATCGCCACGGCGCCCATGAAACTGCTGTCCCAGCTGCTGTTGACGGTCTTGGTGCTGCTGTAGAGCGAGCGGTCCTGCTCGCGCAGATCGAATTGCGCACTCAGGGTGCCCTTGCCGTCGCCGAAGGCGGCGGCGTCCAGGTTGGTCTGGCGCAGGGTGACCTCCAGGTGGCGCGCAGCGCCCGGCTGCAACAGCCCGGCCAGACGCAGTTCGTTCTCCAGCGCCTTCTGTACGTGATTGCTCAGATTGCCTTCCGGGCTGCGCACCGGATTGGCGCGCACCATCAGCGAGTTCTGCCCGGGCGCTGCGCTGACGCTGGGCGCGTCCAGCTTGGCCAGCGGCTCCTTGGCCTTGAGTGCCTGGACGTTGTCGTAGTTGGGTTCGTAGCGCGGCATGGTGACGCCGCAACCCTGCAGCAGGAGGACGGTGAGTGCGGCGCAGGCGATTCGGGCAGACATGGGACTTCCTTTCCATCGACATAAAAAAGGGCGCGAAGATAGCACGATGATGGCATCGCCGGCTTCGCGCCCTTTCGACGGAGGATTTGCTCCCGTGCCGGTCAGGTCGACAGCTGGTTGGCGAACTGGCCCACGGCGTTGACCACGCGCTGGGCGCTGTCCTGGATTTCGATGATCACTGTGCCGGCCTGGCCGGACAGCTCCAGGCCCAGTTCGGCCTGTTGCTTGCCGCGGTCGATCATGGCCACGGCCTGGCCGGCCAGATGCTGGTTCTGTTCCACCACGCGGGTGATTTCCTCGGTGGCGGCGCTGGTGCGCGAGGCGAGCTGGCGCACCTCGTCGGCGACCACCGCGAAGCCGCGCCCCTGGTCGCCCGCGCGGGCGGCTTCGATGGCGGCGTTGAGCGCCAGCAGGTTGGTCTGGTCGGCGATGCTGCGGATGCTCTGCACCAGCGCGCCGATGGCCTGGGACTGGCGGTCCAGCGCCTCGATGCCCTGGGCGGCCTCCTGCATGCGGTCGGCCAGCTCGCGCATCACATCCACGGTCTGCTGAACCACGGCAGCGCCCTTGGTGGCGCTGTTGTCGGTAGTCTGCGAGGTGTCGAAGGCGATGGTTGCCGCTTGCGCGACGGCGTTCTCGCGGTGCACCTGCTCGGTGATCACGGTGGCGAACTTCACCACTTTGTAGAGGCGGTCGTGGGCGTCGATGATCGGGTTGTACGAAGCCTCCAGCCAGACCTCGTGGCCGCGGCTGTCGATACGCTTGAAGCGGCCGGTGACGAACTCGCCGCGGCGCAGCTTGGCCCAGAAGGCGTCGTACTGCGACGAGTTGTATTCGCCGGGCTCGCAGAACATCCGGTGATGCTTGCCCTGGATCTGCGTCAGGCTGTAGCCCATGGCGTTGAGGAAGCGGTCGTTGGCGGCGAGCACTTCGCCCTGCAGGTTGAATTCGATCACCGCGGTGGAGCGTTGCAGCGCCTCGATCAGGTTCTCGTGCTCGCGGGAGTTCTCGATGGTGCGGGTCAGGTCGCTGGCGTAGATCGAGAAGCGCTGAATCTTCCCGGCGCTGTCGTGCACCGGCTGCAGGATCGAACGCAGCCAGGCTTCCTCGCCGTCGCCGCGCAGCAGGCGGATCACCCCGGCCAGATGCTCGCCGCGCTCGATGGCGTGCTTCACCTTCAGGTGGAAGTCCAGCCCACGGACGTGGTCGGGAATCAGGTCGAGCAGCGGGCGGCCCTTGAGCTGTTCGCCACGGTGGAGCATCTCCTTCTCGAAGTTGGCATTCACCGACTCGATGCGCCCTCGGGGGTCGAGGAACAACACGAGCATTTCCTCGTCGAGGCTGGCGCGGATCTCTTCGACGGAGGCGAGTTCTTCACGCAGGGTGGCGATTTCCTGCTTCAGACGCGAGTTGAACATGCGAGGGCTTTCTCTAGTGGTGAGGCACGAAGGCTGCTGCCGATTCGTTTCACCCAGTGCATCGGCCGATCCAGCCGCGACTTTAGCCCCGAATGAACCGGCGTAGCCCCCATGCCACAAGGCCTGGCGCCAGTTTTCAGGCGGTGCTGGTCACATCCTGACTGCTGGCGATGGCGGCGCGCAGCTGGTCGGTGTCCAGCGGCTTGTGCAACAGCTGGCTGCCGCTGGCGGCGGCCTCGCGCAGGCGCTCGGGGGAGGTGTCGCCGGTGATGATCAGCGCCGGCACCTTGCGCGACAGATAGCTGCGGATACGGCGCACCGCGTCGGCGCCGGTCTGGCCCTCACCCAGGCGGTAGTCGCTGAGGATCAGGTCCACCGGCGCGCGGCCAGTGTGGCTGGCCTCGATATGCCGCTGACAGGCGAGCAGGGCGCTGGTGCCGGGGTAGACGCGATGGCCCCAGACCTCCAGCAGGCTGCACAGCGCGTGCAGCACGTCGACTTCGTCCTCCACCACCATGATGCCCAGGCCGGGCCCGCGGGCGGCCGTCGGCAGCGGCAGGGGCGGAGCCTGCAACGGCGCTTCGGCCACCGGCACGCGCAGGCTGAAGCAGGTGCCCCGGCCCGCCTCGGAGGTCAGCGCCAGCGGATGCCCGAGCAGCCGCGCAGTGTGACGCACGATGGCCAGACCCAGGCCGAGCCCCTGCTTGCGGTCGCGCTCGGCGTTATGCAGCTGGACGAACTCGTCGAAGATCACTTCCTGCTGGCTGGCATGGATGCCGACGCCGGTGTCGAGCACCTGGATTTCCACCTCATCGCCACGCCGCCGACAGCCCAGCAACACGCCGCCCTTGGGCGTATAGCGGAAGGCGTTGCTCAGCAGGTTGTCGAGCACACGCTTGAGCAGCAGCGGGTCGCTGTCCACCCACAGCCGGCTGTCCTGCACACGCCAGCGCAGGTTGTGCTCGCTGGCGGTGCCGGCGAATGCCTCGCGCAGGTCGGCGAACAGCTTGTGCAGCGAGATCGGTTCGCGCGCCACCGGCACCACGCCGGCGTCCAGGCGCGAGATATCCAGCAGGCCGTTGAGCAGGTCGCTCAGGTTGCCGAGCATGGCGCGCAGGCGCGAGGCGATGTCGCGCGCCTGGCGGGCATCGACGGGGCCGCGTTCGGCGAGGGCGGAGAGCGCTCCGACGAACAGCCCGAGGGCGTGGATCGGCTGGCGCAGGTCGTGGCTGGCGGCGGCGAGGAAGCGCGTCTTGGCCTGGTCGGCGGCGCGGGCCCGGTCGCGCTGCTCGCGCAGATCCTGCACCAGTTCGGAGTTTTCCTGGCGCAGGCGGATGGTTTCGCACAGGCTGCGGTAGGTCACCCGGCTGTAGTACAGGTTGACCGCGGCAAGGCAGACGATGAAGAAGCTGTAGGTGGTGTGCTGTTCGTCGGCAATACTCAGGCAGCGCACCAGCATGGGCAACAGCATGGCGGTGAGCGCACCGATGTAGGCCGGAGGGAAGGCCGACAGCGACGGCACCGCGCCACATACCAGGCCCGTGAGCACGATGCAGGTGAAGGCGAACAACTGCGGGTCGCCATGGGCGAAGCCGGCCCAGCCCAACCATCCCCACAGCAGGCTGCTGGCCCAGGACAGCAGCGTGTTGCTCCACAACCATTTTTCTTCCCGCGTGCGCGCCGGGGCTTGCCGGAAGTACGTGCGTGCCAGGACAATCCGCCCCAGCGTGAGCGCGTAGAGCGCGACCAACCAGAAGACCATCGTCGTCGGCGACAGGGCGTTGCGGAAGATGTACAGCACCGGCAGGGGTATCACCAGGTTGGCAAAGAGCACGGCGTAGGACTGGCGGAACAAGAGATCGACCAGATCGCGCTGCTGCAGGCTGTTGTGCATATCCGAAATGCCTCAGGGAGACGAAAGATGGACGGGAAGCGCGAAATGCGGGTGGTCATCGCCGATGACCACGGCATCGTACGGGACGGCTTGCACCTGCTGCTGTCGACCCAGGACGGCATCCAGGTGGTGGGCGAGGCGGGGGACGGCATGCGCCTGCACACCCTGCTGGACGAACAGGGTGCGGACCTGCTCCTGCTCGACCTGAACATGCCCGGCCTCAACCGGCTGCAGTTCATCCACGAACTGCGCCAACGCCATCCCCGGCTGAAGATACTGGTACTCACCGCCAACACGGAAACCGCCACGGTGCGCTCGGTGCTGGACGCTGGTGTACACGGCTACCTGAGCAAGAACGATGACACCGGCGAGCTGCTCGAAGCCATCGAGGCCCTGCGCGGCGGCCGGCACTTCCTGGCGCACAGCTTGCGCGTCCTGCTGGACAGCCCGAACGCGCGCGCGCCGGTCGATGCCGACCTGCTGTCGGCCGTGGAGCTGACCAAGCGCGAGCGGCAGATTCTCATTCTCGCCGCCCAGGGGCACAGTGCGCGGGAAATCGCCGAGCACTTCAGCATCAGCCCGCTGACCGTGCGCAAGCACCGCGAGAACCTCATGCGCAAGCTCGACCTGCACAGCCCCGCAGAGCTTGCCGCCTTCGCCGTGCGCCTGGGGCTGCCCAGCGCCTGAGTCGAACCTCTGCCTTGCCTGCGTGCGCATGCGGCGCGTCCCCGTCCCATGGATGAGTCGTCCGGCAGAGACTAGCGTCCCGCACCCGGGGAAAAAATACGGCAACTGCCGTATGTGACCGGCCGCCCCCGCTGCTTAACCTTTCCCGTCACGGACCAGACGCCGCCTCGATGAGCGCCGGTCGATACCCGATCAAGGGAAGGATCACACCATGACACTGCCTGCCTACTGGGCCTCGTTCGCCGTGGCGACGCTGGCATTCGCCTGCATGCCGGGCCCGGCCATCCTCTACATGACCTCGCAGACCCTCGCCCACGGCCGCCGCGCCGGCCTGCACGCCGCGCTGGGCATTCACCTGGGTTGCTACGCACACATCTTCGCCGCCAGCGCTGGCCTCGCCGCGCTGCTGCACCACGCACCGAACCTGTACCTCACTCTGAAGCTGGCCGGCGCCGGCTATCTGATCTGGCTTGGCGGCACGATGATCTTCGGCCGGCGACACCTGGGCGCCAGTGAAGAGGAAATGGCCGAAGCACGGCCGAAGGTGCTGCGCGACAGCATCATCGTCGAGATGCTCAACCCCAAGACGGCGCTGTTCTTCCTGACCTTCCTGCCGCAGTTCGTCGACCCCTCCGCGAGCCTGCCGGTGGGGCTGCAGTTCTTCATCCTCGGGATGATCGTCAACCTGGTGTTTTCCACCGCCGACGTGCTCGCCGTGCTGTTGGCCTCGCTGATGCTTGGCGCACTGGGCAAGGGGCGCGGACAGCGGCTGATGCCGCGGGTGTGCGGTTCGATCCTGGTAGGGCTGGGAGTGATGCTGGTGGCGCGGGGCGGGCCGGTGTGACGCGGGGATCTGGAGCGGGAAGCAGAGCAGGCGCCGCCCCCGGAAAAGGGCGCGGCGCGGGCGAAGCGGATCAGTCCTCGCGGCTGGTCACTTCCACCAGGTGATAGCCGAACTGGGTCTTCACCGGACCCTGGACGACGTTCAGCGGGGCGCTGAACACGACCTGGTCGAACTCGCGAACCATCTGGCCCGGGCGGAAGGTGCCCAGGTCGCCGCCGCTGCGGCCGGACGGGCAGGTGGAGTTGTCGCGCGCCACCTGAGCGAAGTCGGCGCCGCCTTCGATGGCGGTTTTCAGTTCATTGCACTTGGCTTCGCTGGAAACCAGGATGTGACGGGCGGATGCACGGGCCATGGGATAACTCCTGAACAGGCAGTAGGAAAGGGCGAAGCCTAGCCGATTCCAGGCTCGAACCCAATGCTGTTAGCCAAGCGGTACTGCGTTCCCCTGTAGGACGGGCGGGGGCGCCTAGCCCATGCCCGCGATCGCGCGCATGGCGCGCTCCTACAAGTTAAGCCCGGCGCCGAAGCTTCGGGATATCAGGCCTTGCCGCCCAGCACTTCACTCAGGTGCTGCTGGTAGCGCTGCACATCGCCCTCGATGTTCGGGCGCTTCATCACGTCCACGCAGAGGAAGGTCGGCAGCGGGCTCATGCCCAGGAACTGGTTGGCCTTGTGGAAGGGGAAGTACACCGCGTCCACGCCCTTGCCCTCGAAGAAATCGGTCGGGTCGTCGAAGGCCTGCTGCGGCGCGTTCCAGGTGGCCGAGATCATGTACTGCTTGCCCTGCAGCAGGCCGCCGCTGCCGTACTTCTGCGAGGCGTCGGAACGGGTGCGACCGTCGTTGGCATAGAGGCTGCCGTGGCCAGCGGTGAACACCTCGTCGATGTACTGCTTGACGGTCCAGGGCGCGCCCATCCACCAGCCGGGCATCTGGTACACGATGACGTCGGCCCAGAGCATCTTCTGCACTTCTTCCTGGATGTCGTAGCCGCCGTCGATGAAGGTTTCCTTCACGTCGAAACCGGCGTGGTCCAGGTGGGCGATGGCGGCTTCATGCAGGGTTGCGTTGTAGCGGCCGTCGGAGTGGGCGAACTGTTTGCCGCCATTGATCAGCAGGATCTTTTTCATGGAGTGGGCTCCGTAAGTCAGTAATTCGATGGCGGCAGAATATCGACCGGAGCAGGGTGGAAAAACCCGCTTCCCGGCAAATGATCCGTGCGTGAGAATCAATAATGAAGAGGATTGATTTGCGTCAGGATTAGGCAATCTTTTTCGCATACAGAGTGCCCGCCCATGTACGCCTTCATCCTCCAGGCCCACACCCTTCCGGAAAAATCCCAGGCCTTCGAGGACCTGTTCCGTACCTACCTGACCCCCAGCCGCTCCGAGGAAGGCTGCCTCCAGTACCACATGCTGCGTGACGCCAGCGACCCGACGCTGTTCACCTTCTTCGAGGTCTGGCAGAGCCGCGAGCACCTGGCCATCCACTCCTCGTTGCCGCACATGCGCGAGTTCCACGAGCGGCGCATGGAGTACTTGCGCCGCGATTTCGACATCCAGGAAGTCGAGGTCATGCAGCCACGCTGACCGGCGCTCAGGCCACCACCTGGTTGCGCCCGGCTTCCTTGGCCCTGTAGAGGTTGGCGTCTGCCGCATCGATCAGCGCCTGCAGGCTGTCTGCCGGGGTATCCGAGGTGCTGGCCACGCCGATACTGAGGGTCACCACGCCGCGCTGGCTCTTTTCGTGGGGTAGCGCGGTTTCCTCCACCTCGCGGCGGATCGACTCGGCGACCCGCGCGGCGGCGGCGCTGTCGCAGCCAGGGAGGATCATCACGAACTCCTCGCCGCCGTAGCGCGCCGCGCCATCTTCCTCGCGGCGGCAGCCCTTGCGCACCAGGTGCGCGACATTGATCAGCGCCAGGTCGCCGCGCGGGTGGCCGTAGTGGTCGTTGTAGGCCTTGAACTGGTCGATATCCATCATCAGGACGGCCAGGTGGCCGTCTCCGGCGCGGCGGCGCTGCCATTCGTGCTGCGCCTTGTCATCGAACCAGCGACGGTTGTGCAGGCCGGTCAGCGGGTCGGTGTCGGCCTGGGTGCGCAGCTTGTTCTCCTTGGCGTCGCGGCGGCGCAGGTGGCGCGTCAGGCGATAGGCAAAGAAGAGGGTCGCGGCGTTGATCGCCAGCAGCAGGCCGGCGGTGATCCAGGTGCGTCCGGTCCAGGTCTGGAAGATCGCCTCGCGGCACAGTTCCACCGAGACCACCGCCGGGTAGTCGCCGATGCGCCGATAACCGCGCCAGTGGGCGCTGGCACCGCCGATATCCTCGTCGATCGCGTCAGGGCGGCCGGAGGTGACAAAGGTGTGGAAGCTGCCGCCCTCATCTTCGTGCATGGCCTGTTCCGGCGGCCACTGCGTCAGCAGGGTGCCATCGAGCAGGCGGATGGAGACCACGCCACGCTGGCCCAGGTCCAGGCCACGGACGAAGGCGTCCAGGTGATGCAGGTCCTTGATCGCCACGGCCACGCCCTGGAACTGGCCGTCCTTGCCGACGATGGCGCGGCTGAGCGCAATGCTCGGCCCCGAGCCGGGGTAGGACGGCAGGAACGGGTGGCTGAGGTAAAGATGCCCCGGGTTGTCGCGCTGCGCGGTGAAGTATTCGCGGGCCGACAGGTCGCGGCGGGTTTCGCCGGCATGGTTGAGGTCCACCAGCAACTGGCCCTGGGCGTCGGTCACCACCAGGGTGCCGGATTGCAGCGCGCCCGCCGCATGCCCCTGTACCAGTTCCTGCAGCACCTGCTGGGTCATGGCCGGTGTGCTGGGGCCGGTGATGACGTTGGCGAGGGTCTGCAGCGTCTGCGCGTGGACGTCGAGGTCGCGGTGGAATTCACGCTCCACCAGCAGCAGGGTGTTGGTGCCGCTGGCGCGGGCGTACATCAGCGCGTCCTGCTTCATCTGCAGCATGTGCCAGCCGGCCAGCAGCGAGGCGAGCACGGCGAGCAGGAAAGTCAGGGCGAAGATCCGCAGCGGTTTGAGCACGATGCCCACCTCCCGGGCGATTCAGGATTCATTCAGGTTCCTGAATTGTCCGTGCTGGCGCGCGGCCTTCAATCGCAGTCCCGGACTCCCTTGTCCTATGTCAGGCGCGCCACGATTTCTTTTGCGGCGGGGCGGGGGCAAAGGTTGCCGGGTTTTTCCGCGAAGGGAACCGGAATGCTCCGGCCGCAGCCAAATGCCGAGAAATCACGCATCATTGAGCCCTTTTCGACCTTCGGAGCCGTCCATGCCCAGCCCGTCGTTCCTCCTGCGCAGCCTGCCGCTGTCGCTCGGCCTGCTGGCCGCCGCCAATGCCGGCGCGGCCGACCAGGATCAACTGCTCGAAGCCATCAACGCCTACCGTGGCGACGTGCAGTCCTGCGGCGGCCAGGCCTCCCAGGTGCTGCCGCCGCTGTCGCCGGACCCGCGCCTGGCGCTGCCGGCTTCGGCGGGGGAATGGAAGTCTGCGCTGAACCAGGCCGGTTACCCGATGAGCAGCGTGCGCATGCTCAGCCTCACCGGCCCGCGCGACGTGACGGCGGCCATGAAGGCGCTGCAGGAAAGCTTCTGCCAGGTGCTGCTGGACCCGCAGTTCGTCGATGTCGGCATCGTCCGCGAGGGCGATGACTGGCGCGTGCTGCTCGGCCGCCCGCTGCTGCAGGGCAAGCTGGGCACCTGGGAAGCGGAAGGCCAGCAACTGCTGCAGGCGATCAACGCGGCACGCGGCAAGGGCCGCCAGTGCGGCGGCCAGGCATTCGGCCCGGCCGCTGCGCTGAGCTGGAACGCCACCCTGGGCGGCACCGCCGAAGCCCACAGCCGCGACATGGCCAACAACAACTATTTCGACCACAAGGGCCGCGACGGCAGCACGCCGGGCGACCGCGCGGAACTGGATGGCTACGCCGGCCAGCGCATCGGCGAGAACATCGCCGCCGGGCAGGGCAACGCGCAGAAGGTGGTGGACAGCTGGCTGGCCAGCCCCGGCCATTGCGCCAACCTGATGAACCCGCAGTACAGCGAGCTGGGCGCGGCCTACGCGGCGGACCCGAAAAGCGACGCGGGCATCTACTGGACGGCCATGTTCGGCTCGCCCTGAGCCGTCATCGACCGTTGTCGACGGCGTCGGCCTCGCCGCCCTGGCGCTTCACCTTCGCCGCGAGGATGGCCGACTCGACCGCCGCCAGCGTGCCCGAGGCCGCGGGAAGTTCGAGCACGCGGCTCTCGGCGAGGGTGGAGACGCGCTCGCCGCTGTCCAGGGTGAATTCCACGAACGCCAGGTGCTCCGACCAGGAGCGATAGCGCCGTACCATGAACAGGCTGTGGCGGCTGCGTACCGAGCTGATCTTCTCCAGGGCGATCTTCCGGTGGCTTTCCTGGCCGCAGAGCACCAGTTCGCCCTTGTCGATGAAGGCCGGTTCCGCCTTCGACACCCGCCGCCACTCCAAGGCGAAGCGCCCGCCGAGCAGCAGCAGGCAGAGGGGCAGGGCGGAGAACAGGGGAACGACGCCGCTGAATATCTTGATCAGCGTGAACGCGGCCATCGCCAGCAGAATCAGCAGCGTGGCGGCGCGGTAGAAATGGACGTTGTCGAACTCGGTCTGCGGCAAGAACCGGACTTCCATGTACCTGTTTCCTCGGCGACTGCAAAACATTTCCCAGCCAGACGTTTTAGCAGACCAGGGCATGCTTGCCACGCGAGGCCGGTCACGGCACGGGCGACGCGCAAAAGAAAAACCGGCGCCTGGGCGCCGGTTTTTCAGGTGACACTGCGGGAACCGGAGTCAGTTCCCGGCTGAACCTGCCACTCAGTGCGGCTGGTTCAGGGTCAGGCGCATGTGACGGTTCACATCCTTGTACAGCAGGTAGCGGAAGCGACCGGGGCCACCGGAGTAGCAGGCCTGCGGGCAGAAGGCGCGCAGCCACATGAAGTCGCCGGCTTCCACTTCGACCCAGTCCTGGTTCAGGCGGTACACCGCCTTGCCTTCCAGCACGTACAGGCCGTGCTCCATCACGTGGGTCTCGGCGAACGGAATCACGCCGCCCGGCTCGAAGTTCACGATGTTCACGTGCATGTCGTGGCGCATGTCGGCCATGTCGACGAAGCGGGTGGTGCTCCAGCGGCCTTCGGTATCCGGCATCACCCGCGGCTCGATGTCCTGCTCGTTGGTGACGAAGGCTTCGGGCAGCGGTACGCCGTCGACTTTCTGGTAGTGCTTGCGGATCCAGTGGAAGCGGGTGTGCTGGCCGCTGGTGTTGCGCACCTTGTAGTCGGCGCCCGGCGGAATGAACGCGTAGCCGCCCGGCTGCATCTTGTGCACTTCACCCTGCAGGGTCAGGGTCAGCTCGCCTTCGACGATGAACAGCACCGCTTCGGCGTTGATGTCCTGCTCGGGCTTGTCGCTGCCGCCCTGGGGCGCCAGTTCGACGATGTACTGGGCGAAGGTCTCGGCGAAGCCCGACAGCGGGCGGGCGATGACCCACATGCGCATGTTGTCCCAGAAGGGCAGGTGGCTGGTGACGATGTCACGCATCACGCCCTTGGGGATCACGGCATAGGCTTCGGTGAACATGGCGCGGTCGGTGAGCAGCTCGGTCTGTGCCGGGTGCCCGCCGTGCGGCGCGTAATAGGTGGATTTGGCCATGGGGTAATTCCTCATTGTTGTCTTGCTGCCCGGCGCGTGCGGCGCCGTGGTGAGCAATTCGTGCAGAGCGGCGCGCTGTCGGTGCGCTGGCCGTCGCTGGAAACCACGATATCCAGCGGCGAGTTCATGCACAAATTAAATGTTGGAATCCGCTGTATTCAATTTCTGAATGCGACGATGGAGACGCTCAGCCTTTCGTGTCCTGCGCCAGAACCCGCGACAGCACCCGCGCCAGCTCCTTCACCATCGGGTCCACCGCTGGCCGGTGCAGCATCGCCACCTCGAACACGTCCACCGAGGGTAGCCCGATATTCTTCGGCAGCACTGCGTGTTCCGTCGTCACCGCGCGCTGCGGCAGCAGGCCGATGCCCATGCCGTCGGCGATCGCCGACTGGATGCCGGACAGGCTCGAACTGGTGAAGCTGATGTGCCAGCGGCGGCCAATGGACTCCAGCGCGGCGATCATCTCGTCGCGGTACACCCCGCGCGGCGGGAAGGTGACGATGGGCAGCGGGTCCAGCTCGATGCAGGCGTTCTTCGCGCTATCCACCCAGCGCGTCTTCTCCGGCCAGCAGGCCACCGCCTCGCGGGCGTTCTGCCGCTGCTTGAGCAGCACCAGGTCCAACTCGCCGCGGTCATAGCTGGCGGACAGATCACGGCTCAGCCCGCTGGTGACTTCCAGCTTCACCTGCGGATAGCGGCGGTTGAACGCGGCCAGTTGCTCGGTGGTGCGCCCGGTGGCGAAGTCGTCCGGCACACCGATGCGCACCGTCAGCGCCACGGTGGCGCCGGACAGCGCCTCGACCATCTCGTCATTCAACGCCAGCAGGCGCCGGGCGTAGCCCAGCAGCGTGTCGCCCGCGTCGGTGGGCAGCACATCGCGGTTGCCGCGCTCCAGCAGGCGATGCCCGGCCATCTCCTCCAGCCGGCGAATCTTCTGGCTGACGGTGGACTGGGTCGAATGCAGGCGCGTAGCGGCCGTGGTGAAACTGCCGCAGTCGGCCACCGTGACGATGGCGCGGAGCAGGTCGAGGTCGAAGAGGCGGGTATTCGGTTTGTCACTGTCGCTCATGGCGGTATCGGGAATCTGAATGCGATACCGCTTTCTAGCAGCTCAGCCCGAGCCCCGGCAAATTACCCGGCGCTGTCGACGCTCAGAAGTCGACTGTCTTCGCCCAGGGATCGCTGACGCTGCTGCCGCGGCGGTCGCCCTTGCGGCGGTCATCTTCGAAGCGAATGGTTTGTCGTCGATCGGCGCTGCAACGGCGCTCGGTGTGGCGGGTGTCGATCTGGAACTTGGCCTTGGGCTTGGCCGGCATCGCCGCAACAGGCGCAGCGGTGGGTTCCATGGGAACCAGGCTGAGTTCGTCGATGTTCAGGTCATCGAAGTTGAAATCACTGAGGTCGAAATCGTCGTCGAGATTCATCACGCGTCGCTCCACTGCAATACCCTCAGAGGTGAGCGTAGAAGCGTAGTGGCGTTGCGCCGTATCAGCCGACGGACTGCACGTCGGACGTTTCCTTCAGTGCGATCTAGACTCCAGAAGCTGACCCTACCGGGGGAACCACACGGAGAGCGTCACCATGAAACGTCTACCGCTGTCCCTGCCGGTGCTGGCTGCTGTCGCCGCGTTGTCCGGTTGCATGAACAATGAAGAGTTCCTCGCCTCGAACCAGCAGGCCGCGATCAGTGCCACCGAATCACGGGCGAAGTTCGAGCTCAATTGCGAGTCGATCACCAGCAGCGTGCTGTCGAGCAAGGTCACCAGCGTTCGCCGCGCCATGGAGCGCACCGAGTACACCATCGGCGTGCGCGGCTGTAACAAGCAGGCGACCTACATCACTTACTGCCTGAACCCCACCACCTGCAACGCCATCGCCGATACGGCGCGGACCAGCTCGCCGTAAGTCACCTGGGATGGGGCGTTTGTGGTCCATCCTTCGGCTCAATCCAGCACCGGAAAACTTATCCTTTGGGGCAGGCCTTTTCGATTGGCGCCTGACCTTCCAGGAGGACGGGGAGCGTCAATTTTGTGTTCCCGAGCGAAACCAGTTCGTAGACGGAGAACGCGCAGTACCTTTTGCCGTTGCCTTCCGCATCCTGCCTGATGACAAGACCGACATAGGCTTCATAGTTCTTGCCTGGCTCGAACTGGAAGACCTGTTTGACGGGAGGGCAGGTCAGGTAGGTGCTGCCGTAGCTACCCGCAGCCAGCCCCAGGCTTTCCAGCAGGAACGGTGCCCCGGCGGTGACGCGGTATTCCGCAATGATTTCGGTGTACTGACCTTCTGCCATTCGCGTCGCCCCGAGATACTGGGGCATCTCGGGAGAGAGTCGTTGCGGCATGCCCAACTGGCGAGGATGCAGAGGTGCCTGGGGGTAATTGATGCTGGGTTGGCCATCGCTGAAGCGGCCGGCTTTCGCCATCCCCTTGCTGTCTTTCAGGCAGCCTGGGTAATCGGTACCTCGTACATCGCCATTTGTGATCACTCGCAGATTCGCCGTGGCGGCGGAACTTTCCGGTTCGACATAAGGAACCAGAGGTTTGGCGGAACAGGCGCCCAGTGTGAGTAATACCGGTAACAGCAGTCCTTTGAGGTGAAGCATCTGTCGGTCCTTTGACAATTCGATGAATCGGCGAATTCTACTGAATGTCTGTGTCTACGTGCTGCTTTGCAGCAATAGACGGACCGGCACGTCGCACTTCAATCCAGCCAGCTATGCCACGCCAAGCGGATCGCGCCGTCCTGCAGGGGCAGCAGGGTCAGGTTCGGGGCCTGGCGCAGGTCGGTGACCAGTTGGCTCCAGGCGGCGGAGTCGTCGCTGGGCTCGCGGCGCAGGGTGATGCCGAGGTTCTTCAGGGTGGTCGGGTCTGCCAGCAGGGCGTTCACGCGGGCGGACAGCTGGTTGTAGGTTGCGGCGTGCATGGGAGGCCTCCGGTTCGGGGTGGATGGAAAGTACTGTATGTAAATACAGTATTTCTTGTAAAGACCTGCGTGATCATCGGTAGGTTGATTTCTGAAGGACGTGAAACGGAAGGCTCTGAGACGGTGCTTGGGGTGATGGTCGGCATTTGCTCAGGGGCGCAGCCCCTGGGAGCCGTGGGTTTGAGGGGTGTCTTTTCGCTGTCGTTCTGAAAATAGAACGCTAGAAGCGAATTTTGCCGTCTGGTGGATCAAGGGTGTCGAATTTAATCTTTGTTCCATGCAG
Organism: Pseudomonas sp. LABIM340; assembly: GCF_040017195.2. NCBI lineage: Bacteria > Pseudomonadati > Pseudomonadota > Gammaproteobacteria > Pseudomonadales > Pseudomonadaceae > Pseudomonas > Pseudomonas sp. LABIM340. The sequence goes on from NZ_CM200227.1 coordinate 2,046,531, forward strand.
TGACGCACTGCAAACGAGTCCAAAACCTTCCGGCCCAGCCGGCACCCACTGAAAGCAAATCGAGGATTTCACCATGACCAACGCCACCTACAACCGCCTGGACAAAGACAACGCCGCCGTACTGCTGGTCGATCACCAGGCCGGTCTGCTCTCGCTGGTCCGTGACATTGATCCGGACAAGTTCAAGAACAACGTGCTGGCGCTGGGCGACCTGGCGAAGTTCTTCAACCTGCCGACCATCCTCACCACCAGCTTCGAAACCGGCCCCAACGGCCCGCTGGTTCCCGAGCTGAAAGCGCAGTTCCCGGACGCGCCGTACATCGCCCGCCCCGGCCAGATCAACGCCTGGGACAACGAGGATTTCGTGAAAGCAGTGAAGGCCACCGGCAAGAAGCAGCTGATCATCGCCGGCGTGGTGACCGAGGTCTGTGTGGCGTTCCCGGCGTTGTCGGCCCTGGCGGAAGGTTTCGATGTGTTCGTGGTGGCGGATGCGTCCGGCACCTTCAACGAGATGACCCGCGACGCCGCCTGGCGCCGGATGGAAGCGGCTGGTGCGCAGCTGATGACCTGGTTCGGCGTGGCCTGTGAGCTGCACCGCGACTGGCGCAACGATGTCGAAGGGCTGGCGGCGCTGTGCTCGAACCACATTCCGGATTACCGGAATCTGATGACCAGTTACAACGCGTTTGCTGCCGCCAAGTAAGCGGTTGCTGAAATGAAAACCGGAGCCTCTTGCGAGGCTCCGGTTTTTTATTGCGCGTTGCAGGGAACCCCCTGTAGGAGCGGGCCATGCCCGCGATCCGTCGGCAGGGCCGACGCCTATCCTCGTTCCATTGTTTGGGTTGTGCTGCGTTGTCCTAGGTGTTCCAGCGCCGCTTAGGTGTGCGCTCGGGATTCGTGTTTCGCCCCCTCGGGCGAGTCACTTTGGCAAACGCCCCAAAGTAACCAAAGGTCTTGCCCCGGACATCCGGTTTTTCGCTTAGGCGAAAAATTCCCTCGTTGAATCGAAGTTTCAGGGGCCCGCCGCGAAGGGCCATCCCTGGCCCATCGCGGCTCTCGCGACATCCATGTCGCTCAACCCCAGAAACTCCAATTCAACGAGGCCTCCTGAACGGGGCAGGCCGGAGTGCGCTGGTATTTCTCTGGAAGCCTTTAGAGCCAGAGCCAGAGCCGGGGATTGGCAGGTTTGGCTTTTCGTAGGAGCGAGCTTGCTCGCGAACCATCCCCGCGCCGACGTACCAGCTTTCGTAGGAGCGGACCTTGTCCGCGATTGGAGTTTCCATCCACGCCGAAGCCACGGCGAAGCACAAACGTAGGATGGCGTGGAGCGCAGCGATACCCATCGATTGCTGTGCGCGGGGCAGCATGGGTATCGCAAGCTCCACCCATCCTACAAAACTCCTCAACGCCGCTGCACTGGCTTTGGCTCTTGCAAGTCTTCCAGCGATACAACCGCACGCGCCGAAATGCCCCTTTCAGGAGGCCGAAGGTGATCGGAGTTTCAGGGGCCGAGCGACATGGATGTCGCGAGAGCGTTGCCGGGCCAGGGATGGCCCGTCAACGCGGGCCCCTGAAACTCCGAAGAACCGAGGGTACTTTTCGCGAAGCGAAAAGCCGGATGGCAGGGGCAAGCCCTTTGGTTACTTTCTGGCGTTTGAGAAAGTAACTCGCCCGAGGGGGCGAAACACGAAGCCTGCGCGCACGCCGAAGCGGCGCAGAAACACCTATTCCGAAGCAACTGACCAACACCAGCGCAGAAGCAGACGCCGGCCCTGCCGGCGGATCGCGGGCATGGCCCGCTCCTACACTGAGCGTCGAAGGGGAAAGCAGAGCGATGGGTATCGCTCCGCTCCACACCATCCTACGTCTTGCTCTCCGGCCCGAGGCTCAGCTCGGGCCAGTTCTGGTAGGGCACCCAGGTCACGCCCTGCCACTTCAACACCGACAACGTCGTCGTCCCCCTCAGGACCTCCCGTCTCGGCTCGCCAGCATCCAGCCGATGCTGGTCCCGCAACGCCGGAATCACATGCAACGACAACCATTGCCGCACGCTGCGATTCTCCGGATGGAAGTAGTGAATCAGCGCCGCATACACCGCCGATTCGCTGATCAGCAGTTCATCGACGTAATCGCCGCTGCCATCGCGCACCCAGGCGCGGCGGAACTGGTCGTCGTCCAGGTTGCGCTCCACGCGCTCGGCCAGCCATGGAACGCCGATCAGCCGGCCCAGGTCGTGGGCGCAGAACCAGCACTGGCGTTCCAGCAGCACGGCGCGCAGCAGGCGCTTGTGGCGGATGAATTCGGTGGGGATGAGGAACTCTTCAGACATGGCGCACCTCCGGGAAGGAGGGCGAAGAGGGCGGGTACAGCGAAGCGCCTTCGGGGCGAAGGCTGGGGGTGACAGGCATTTCCATTACCTCTACGTGATGTGGCCAGCTTTCTTAGGGCTGGGTGCCGGGAGCTAAGAAACCCCACGTAGAGGGCCGGACGTATTCCCCTTTCGGGTCTTGTATTAGCCCACTCCCGACGTCGCAGAGGTTTTTCGAGGACGAATGAAACCGGCGTGCTCGAAAAAGCCGCTTAACTTTCGGGAGCGGTCTGGCCGCTACGTGACAGGCGTTTCTTAGGCGCCGGGCGCGAGGTTATTGGATGGCGCCTTCATAGGTCAAGCGGCCTGCGCATTATTTGCCCTCGACCAATTAAACTCTTCTTGAAAGAGTAATTTGCTTTCCTTGCTTCTCATCAGATGGGAAAAATAAGATTGATCTTCTGTCTTTCGCCAGAAATCCCAAGAGTTCCATGGGTACGTTAGGAGAGAAACCTAGGAGCGAGGATGCAGTCTCCGGAGTTTCTCTAGTGCGTGTGTATGTCCCACGGAGAGAGTTTCCGTTGGTTGTTGTTGATATTTTATGTGTAAATTTTTGCTCTTTATCGAGAGTTTTCTCGGTGGACTCCCATGTGAATGTGGTTTTGTTGTTTGTTGAGTGGGCTTGTACTGTTGTGGTGTCGTTGACCCAGTCGCCGTCCCATGAGAAGTTCTTTTCTGAAGTGGAGAAGTATGAGTCACCATACTTGACTAATTCTCTGTCGAATGAGCTTGATTTTTCGATTACTTTTTTCCATTGATCCTCCTCGTCTGCTTGCTTTGATTTTAGGGATTGTAGAGCTCCGCCAATGTTCTTGTGTGGATCAGTTTGTTGAAGTGCTTGCTTTATTAAATTGTCAGCTTCTACATAAAAGCCGTTTTGTATGTAGAGTGACGCTAGGTTTGACATCGCAAGCGATGAGTTCTTTTCTACGGATCGCTTGTAAAATTCGACCTGTGTTCCGGAACATTTTAGCTCGCCTGCACATACCCCTATATTGTTTAGGGCGGCAGAGTGGTCAGGGTCGATTTTTAATAATTTCTGATAAATTGATGGGGATGAGAATTTTAAATCAGTGTTGCTAAGTGCATAAGCTGCATCAAAGAGTTTGTCCTTATCCCCAGGTGCATATTCAGCAGAAAGACGAAGTGCTAGTGCGCTGTCGTAAGGGGCCGAATCTTTAGAGATTTCCGAGATTGTCCTGTAAACGCTGGATTTCTGCTCTTGAGTTTCACATATTGAAATGCAGTCTCGCAGAGTTTTCTGTGCCTCGGAAATATCACCGAGCTTATGAAGTGTCTTTCCTAGATTTGTTTTGTATTTGATTGAGAGTTCTATGTTGGATGTTTCATTTATGGATGCTTGCCACAAATTCCTTTCGCTTTCATAGTCGGATATTTCGGAAAGGCAGAATCCTAATATTGTCGCGGACTGATCTCGCTGTGTTTCTGTCCTGCTATTTTCATGGATCTCCTTTATCTCGATAAGAATTTGAGGTTCTTTGTATCTTGCATACACGAAATAAAGATAATCAAGTCGATTCTTGTAGCGGTTTTCTGCTATGTTTTCGCTTTCTTGGGTTTTTTCGTAGATTGATTGAGCCCGGTCTTTGTCATCCTGTTCAAGTGCATTGTATACGTCAAGTATCCAGTATGATTCGCCTTCGGTCTTGGGGGTAGGAAGTGTGCTTGTGCTGGTGAGTTCGTTTATTTCAGGAGGGAGTGAAACTTGAACGTCGTCAGATGGTGGCTCTTTGGCTCCTGGTGGGATAGCCGCTTCCACGGCTCCTGAAGCAGACCCAAATGAGAAATTAAATTTTGTTAGTCGCTCAAATATATTGGCGATGCTTCTTCTTGTTATTAGGATCAACGTAATTGAAAATATAGGCCATGCATTGGTTGTTAGGAAGTTTAGGAGGATTTTTAATGCTTCTAGGTAAATGCTTTCTTGTGTCATGCTTGCTGCCCTATAAATAAAAAGCCCCGCACAAAGGCGGGGCTTTTGTCTTTCTATCACTGCCCCAAAAATCCATTTCGGTCTACAGCGTTTCTAATGGTCTTGACTTGCGGTGGTGCTACTACTTCCGTCAGTCCCAGCTCAGCGCGCCGCCGGTCTGGTACTCGATCACGCGGGTCTCGAAGAAGTTCTTTTCCTTCTTGAGGTCCATGATTTCGCTCATCCACGGGAACGGGTTGCTGGTGCCCGGGTATTCCTCTTTGAGGCCGATCTGGGTCAGGCGGCGGTTGGCGATGAACTTGAGGTAGTCCTCCATCATCGCGGCGTTCATGCCCAGTACGCCGCGCGGCATGGTGTCGCGAGCGTATTCGATCTCCAGCTGGGTGCCCTGGAGGATCATCTGGGTGGCCTCGTCCTTCATCTGGGCATCCCACAGGTGCGGGTTTTCGATCTTGATCTGGTTGATCACGTCGATGCCGAAGTTCAGGTGCATGGATTCGTCGCGCAGGATGTACTGGAACTGCTCGGCGGTGCCGGTCATCTTGTTGCGGCGGCCCATGGAGAGGATCTGGGTGAAGCCGCAGTAGAAGAAGATGCCTTCCAGGACGCAGTAGTAGGCGATCAGGTTGCGCAGGAACTGGCGGTCGGTCTCCGGAGTACCGGTTTCGAACTTCGGATCGGAGATCGAGCGGGTGTACTTGAGGCCCCAGGACGCCTTCTTAGCGACCGAAGGAATCTCGTGGTACATGTTGAAGATTTCGCCCTCGTCCATGCCCAGCGACTCGATGCAGTACTGGTAGGCGTGGGTGTGGATCGCTTCTTCGAAGGCTTGGCGCAGGATGTACTGGCGGCACTCGGGGTTGGTGATCAGGCGGTAAACGGCCAGCACCAGGTTGTTGGCGACCAGGGAGTCGGCGGTGGAGAAGAAGCCGAGGTTGCGCATGACGATGCGGCGCTCGTCTTCGCTGAGGCCGTCCTTGCTCTTCCACAGGGCAATGTCGGCGTTCATGTTCACTTCCTGGGGCATCCAGTGGTTGGCGCAACCATCCAGATACTTCTGCCAGGCCCAGTCGTACTTGAAGGGTACGAGCTGGTTGAGGTCGGCGCGGGCGTTGATCATCTGCTTGTCGCCGACTTGTACGCGGGCGGCGGAGCCTTCGAGATCGTCCAGGCCTTCCTGGATGTCCAGGGCGTCGAGGGCCTGCTTGGCGCGGGCGACGGCGTCGGAGTCGTCGGCGGATACGGCGCGCGCTTCTTCGACGGAGCCGGCGGCGTCGGCGTCGAGTTTGTCAGCGTTCTGCGCGGCGGCCTGGGCGACGGCCGGGGCGGCCTTGGCTTCGGTGGCGTCTTCTTTGTCGAATTCGTCCCAGCTCAGCATGGGTCCTCTCCTGTTCTGGATGGCCGTTCTAGGGCGGCCTGATGTCTGGTGGCGTGTGGTGCACGCTAAGAGCTTGTGCGTCTTCCGTCCTGCGCGGTGCGCGGCGGAGGAGGCTGTTGTTCGGTCGGGCTGAGGGGCCTTGAAGAGCCCCTCTCCCTAGCCCTCTCCCTGAAGGGAGAGGGGACTTTGAAGCTGCGGAGTTCTGGCGGTGCCTCGGAGCGTTCCGAGGCACCGCTTACCCCCTTACTGGCAGGCTTCGCAGTCCGGGTTGTCGATGGAGCAAGCTTGCGGGACCGGAGCCGGCTGCGGTTCGGCGGCGGCGGCTTGCAGGCCTTCGTTGCCACCAGCGGACACGGCGTTGAGCTTGCCGGTGTTGATGGTGGACTTCTCGGTGCTGGTAGCGGCCAGGGCACGGAGGTAGTAGGTGGTCTTCAGACCACGGAACCAGGCCATGCGGTAGGTCACGTCCAGCTTCTTGCCCGAGGCGCCGGCGATGTAGAGGTTCAGGGACTGGGCCTGATCGATCCACTTCTGGCGGCGGCTGGCGGCGTCGACGATCCACTTGGTCTCGACTTCGAAGGCGGTGGCGTACAGGTCTTTCAGGTCTTGCGGGATGCGCTCGATCTGCTGCACGGAGCCGTCGTAGTACTTCAGGTCGTTGACCATGACCGGGTCCCACAGGCCGCGCACTTTCAGGTCGCGAACCAGGTAGGGGTTGATCACGGTGAATTCGCCGGAGAGGTTCGATTTCACGTACAGGTTCTGGTAGGTCGGCTCGATGGACTGCGATACGCCGGTGATGTTGGCGATGGTCGCGGTCGGCGCAATGGCCATGATGTTCGAGTTACGGATGCCTTTCTGTACGCGGGCACGTACCGGAGCCCAGTCGAGGGATTCGGTCAGGTCGACGTCGATGTACTTCTGGCCACGGGCTTCGATGAGGATCTGCTGGGAGTCCAGCGGCAGGATGCCCTTGGACCACAGGGAGCCGTCGAAGGTCTCGTAGGCGCCACGCTCGTCGGCCAGGTCACAGGAAGCCTGGATGGCGAAGTAGCTCACCGCTTCCATGGACTTGTCGGCGAACTCGATGGCCGCGTCGGAACCGTAGGCGATGTGCTGCAGGTACAGGGCGTCCTGGAAGCCCATGATGCCGAGGCCTACCGGGCGGTGCTTGAGGTTCGAGTTGCGAGCCTGCGGGACCGAGTAGTAGTTGATGTCGATAACGTTATCGAGCATGCGCACGGCGGTCTTCACGGTCTTCTCGAGCTTGGCGGTGTCCAGCTTGCCGTCGACGATGTGGTTGACCAGGTTGATCGAGCCCAGGTTGCAGACCGCGATCTCGTCCTTGTTGGTGTTCAGGGTGATCTCGGTGCACAGGTTCGAGCTGTGGACCACGCCCACGTGCTGCTGCGGGCTGCGCAGGTTGCACGGGTCCTTGAAGGTCAGCCACGGGTGGCCGGTCTCGAAGAGCATGGAGAGCATCTTGCGCCACAGGTCTTTGGCCTGGACGACCTTGAACACCTTGATCTTGTTGTACTCGGTCAGGGCTTCGTAATACTCGTAGCGCTCTTCGAAGGCCTTGCCGGTCAGATCGTGCAGGTCCGGAACTTCGGACGGGGAGAACAGGGTCCACTTGCCGTCGTCGAAGACGCGCTTCATGAACAGGTCCGGAATCCAGTTCGCGGTGTTCATGTCGTGGGTGCGGCGACGGTCGTCACCGGTGTTCTTGCGCAGCTCGAGGAATTCCTCGATGTCCAGGTGCCAGGTTTCCAGGTAGGCGCAGACGGCGCCCTTGCGCTTGCCACCCTGGTTGACGGCGACGGCGGTGTCGTTCACCACTTTGAGGAACGGAACCACGCCCTGGGACTTGCCGTTGGTGCCCTTGATGTAGGAGCCCAGCGCGCGGACCGGGGTCCAGTCGTTGCCCAGGCCGCCTGCGAATTTGGACAGCATGGCGTTGTCGTGGATGGCGTTGTAGATGCCCGACAGGTCGTCCGGAACGGTGGTCAGGTAGCAGCTGGAGAGCTGCGGACGCAGGGTGCCGGCGTTGAACAGGGTCGGGGTCGACGACATGTAGTCGAACGAGGAGAGCAGGTTGTAGAACTCGATGGCGCGAGCTTCACGGTCCTTCTCTTCGATGGCCAGGCCCATGGCCACGCGCATGAAGAAGACCTGCGGCAGTTCGAAACGGACGCCGTCCTTGTGGATGAAGTAGCGGTCGTACAGGGTCTGCAGGCCGAGGTAGGTGAACTGCTGGTCGCGCTCGTGGTTGATCGCGGCGCCCAGTTTGGCCAGGTCGTACCCTTTGAGCTTGCTGTCGATCAGCTCGAACTCGGAGCCTTTCTCTACATAGGCAACCAGGGCCTGCGCATAGAGGTCAGCCATCTCGTGGTGAGTGGCGCTCTCGGCGACGCCCAGGAAGCCCAGGGCTTCGGCGCGCAGGGTGTCCATCAGCAGGCGGGCGGTGACGTAGGAGTAGTTCGGCTCGCGCTCGACCAGGGTACGGGCAGTCATCACCAGGGCGGTGTTGACGTCCTTCTCGGCCACGCCGTCGTACAGGTTCTTCAGGGTCTCGCGTTCGATCAGGGCGCCATCGACTTCGGCCAGGCCTTCGCAGGCCTCGCGGATGATGGTCTGCAGGCGGCCCATGTCCAGCGGCTGGGTGCTGCCGTCGGCCTTGGTGATGCGGATGCTCGGGTGCGGCTGGGCGATGTCGCTGGCGACGCCGGCGGTCTTGCGCTCGTTGGCACGGGCTTCGCGGTAGATCACGTAGTCGCGGGCGACTTTCTGTTCGCCGGCGCGCATCAGGGACAGTTCGACCTGGTCCTGGATTTCTTCGATGTGGATGGTGCCACCGGAGGGCATGCGGCGCTTGAAGGTCGCGGTGACCTGTTCGGTCAGGCGGCGCACGGTCTCATGGATGCGCGACGAGGCGGCGGCGGTGCCGCCTTCCACGGCGAGGAACGCCTTGGTGATGGCTACGGTGATCTTGTCATCGGTGTAGGGAACTACGGTGCCGTTGCGCTTGATCACGCGCAGCTGGCCGGGCGCAGTGGCAGCCAGATCCTGAGCGGATTCGGCGGCCGTGGGCGCTGCGGCCTGCGGGTTCTCGCGAGTGGTGTCGATTTGCATGGGTGGTTGTCTCCACGTTCTCGTAATTTGGTGTGTTGCTGACGCCGGGGCGCCGTTGCGAAATAAAGAGCAAAAAGAGCAGTCGCCCGCGATTGCAGCCGCAAGCTGGAATTCTTCTGGAACAGGGGGAATGACCCGAAGCGCCTCCCTGGCCCAACTCGGGTGCCGGCTTTACGGGCCGGGACCACAATACCTAGTGGTGTTGAACGTTACGTTGCAACACCCGTACCGCATTTCCATCGACATGAATCGCTCCTTGCGGGCGGGGCCGCCTGGCACATCAGACCGTCTGGAATACGTTGTGGTGGAACCGGAGGAGCCGTGGAACAGGCTCGGGATTTCGACTTTCTTCTTGTGTCCGGTTCGCTGCTGCAACCCCAAGATGTAGGGGTATACCGCAACGGGGATACAAGATAATGCGCTAAGGGGGTGTTTGCAAGGCGGGGTGACGGGGAAAAGCTGTGGATAAAATGTGCATGGAATGTGGGTGAAGCGGGGTAACTCGCGCTATCCCTGATGCTGACTGCCTTTCACCGTTCGTCGTGGTTGGTGAGAGAATTTTCACACGCGTCAGGGGCGCTGCGCGGGGAGGAACACTACCACAATATGTAGTGTTTCTGGCGCAGCAGCCCTTGACCTTTTCGCGCAATGCCTGTTTACGCCGTTGGCGTGCGGCGGCGCTGGCAATCTGGCTACAATGCCGGCCGCTTTTGCGGGCTCTCTATAGTAAGGGGGCTCGTGCTCGCTCATGGCGCATCAGGAGGCAAGGTGGAACAAGAAGCGCGCATTCTCATCGTCGAGGACGACCAGCGACTGGCCGAGTTGACCCAGGATTACCTGGAGAGCAACGGCCTGGCGGTGTCCATCGAGTCCCACGGCGGCAAGGCGGTGGAACGGGTGCTGGCCGAACGGCCGGACCTGGTGGTGCTCGACCTGATGCTGCCGGGTGAGGATGGGCTGTCCATCTGCAAGCGCCTGCGCCCGGACTATGACGGCCCGATCCTGATGCTCACCGCGCGTACCGACGACATGGACCAGGTGCAGGGCCTGGAGATGGGCGCCGACGACTATGTGTGCAAGCCGGTGCGCCCGCGCGTGCTGTTGGCGCGCATCCGCGCCCTGCTGCGCCGCAGCGAGCCGGCCGAGGCGGCGCCGGCGGTAGGTGGCAAGCGCCTGACCTTCGGCAAGCTGGTGATCGACAACGCCATGCGCGAGGCCTGGCTGGACGAGCAGACCATCGAGCTGACCAGCGCCGAGTTCGACCTGCTCTGGCTGCTGGCGGCCAACGCCGGGCGGATTCTCTCCCGCGAGGAAATCTTCAATTCCCTGCGCGGCATCGAGTACGACGGCCAGGACCGCTCCATCGACGTGCGCATCTCGCGCATCCGCCCGAAGATCGGCGACGACCCGATGCACCCGCGCCTGATCAAGACGGTGCGCAGCAAGGGCTACCTGTTCGTCGGGGAACTCTGAGCCGTGAGCGCTGTGCCACCGTTCCCCGAGCTGCACGGCGAACGCTTCCGCCTGCGCGCTTTCACCGGTGCCGACCAGCCGGCGGTTTTCCGCGCGCTGTCGCATCCCGAGGTGATCCGCTACTACGGCGTCTCCTACGCGACGCTGGAAGCCACCCGCGAGCAGATGGAGTGGTTCGAGCGCATCTATAAGGAGAGCAGCGGCATCTGGTGGGCGATCTGCCGGCCGGATGCACCCGAGGACATCGTCGGCGGCTGCGGCTTCAACAACTGGCAGCAGGAACACCGTCGCCTGGAGCTGGGCTACTGGCTACTGCCCGAGCACTGGGGGCAGGGGGTGATGAGCGAGTGCCTGCCGCTGATCTTCCGCCACGCCTTCCGCGAAATGAATGTGCACCGCATCGAGGCCGAGGTGGAGTCGGAGAACCTCGCCAGCGGCCGCCTGCTGCTGCGCCAGGGGTTCACGCTGGAAGGTCGGCGCCGCGAGTGCGAGGTGAAGGACGGGGCGTTCGTCAGTCTGGATAACTACGGGTTGCTCGCGCCGGAGGCAGAGTCCCGGCCATGAAATCCATCTTCCTGCGCATCTACGGCGGCATGCTGCTGACTCTGGTGGCGGTCGCCGCGCTGGCGGTGTTGACGCTGCACCTGGTCAACGACGTGCGCGGCGAGCGCTACCGCGAGGACCTGGCGCGCGGCACCTTCCGCCTGATGGCGGACGAGCTGCTGCCCATGAGCGAGGTGGACCGCAAGCGTGCGCTGAGCCAGTGGAGCCGCCTGCTGGGCATCCCGCTGAAGCTCACCAGCCTGGATGCGCTGGGCATGGAAGGGCGCAGCCGGGCGCGGCTGATGAACGACCAGGTGTTGGTACAGGCCGGCGCGCCCCATGAAGTGAAGGTGATGACCCAGGTGAGCGCAGCAGAAGGGCTGATCCTCACCGGCGAGGTGGAACAGGTCAGCGAGCAGCTGGCACGCGCCACCATCTACCTGCTGATGGACGAGCTCAAGCGCTACCCGGCCAGCGAACAGCCCTATCACCTGGCGCGCATCGTCCGCGACAAGCGTTTCGGCTTCGAGGTGCACCTGCTGCGCCTGAAGGAAGTCGATCTGGACGACGACCAGAGCCGTCGTGTGGAGGAGGGCGATACGGTGATGGCGCTGGGCAAGGGCGGCGATTCGATCCGCGTGCTCTCGGGCATCCTCGATACGCCCTGGGTGCTGGAGCTGGGGCCGATCTACCAGATGAACCCGTACCCGCCGCAGTTGCTGACGATCATCGTGGTCGTCGCGCTGACCCTGATCGGCCTGACCCTGTACCTGCTGATCAGCGGCCTGGAGCAGCGTCTGCGCGGCCTCGAATCTGCCGCCACGCGCATCGCCCGTGGCAGCCTGGACACTCGCGTGGAGGTGCGCGGCGCGGACTCGGTGGGGCGTCTCGCCGGGGCCTTCAACCACATGGCCGAGCAGTTGCACCTGCTGCTGACGGTGCAGCGCGAGCTGGTGCGCGCGGTGTCCCACGAGCTGCGCACGCCGGTGGCGCGGCTGCGCTTCGGGCTGGAGATGATCGAGTCCGCCGAGACCGACAAGGCGCGGCGCAAGTACATGGAAGGCATGGATGGCGACATCCAGGACCTCGACCAGCTGGTGGACGAGATGCTCACCTACGCGCGGCTGGAGCAGGGCTCGCCGGCGCTGAGCTACCAGCGTATCGAACTGGGCGCGCTGGTGGAGCAGGTGGTGTCGGAGATCGCCCCGCTGCGCCGGGAAATCACCGTCACCTGCGAGGCGGGTGCGCTGGTGCCGTTCGACCAGGGCAGCTGGATCGAGGCCGAGCCGCGCTACCTGCATCGAGCGCTGCAGAACCTGATGACCAACGCGCTGCGCTACGCCGAAGGGCGGGTGCGCATCAGTTACCGGGTGAGCGTGGATCGCTGCCAGGTGGACGTGGAGGACGACGGCCCCGGCGTGCCGGAAGCGCAGTGGCACCGGCTGTTCCAGCCGTTCTTCCGCGCCGACGATAGCCGCGCGCGGGTTACCGGCGGGCATGGGCTGGGGCTGTCCATCGTGCGGCGGATCATCCACTGGCACGGCGGCCGCGCGCAGATCGCTCAAAGCGAGGCGCTGGGCGGTGCGTGTTTCACCTTGATGTGGCCGCGTCGCCAGGAGCCGAAGGTCGACGACAGTATTTGACCTTGGAGTCAAAAAATGCAGAATGCTGCGGTGCCATCACCGCTGGATGGCATTCGCCGCGTCACTCTGCATTCCTTCCCTACGGTAAATAGCCTTTTGAGATCGCTCTCTCTTAGGGGGTATTGCAGAGTCACCGGTATCGTTATGTAATTTTTGCTATAACGATCGCTTGCAGGCACAGCAGGCGGACCTGTCAGCGACAGGCCCGTGCAGGGTTTCAGGCAGGAACACCGAGGATCACATGGGACGCTTTGATCACTGCAGTCGCCTTCACGCCGGCCGCCAGGCCCAGCTCGCTGACCGCATCGCGGGTGACCACGGCGACCACTTCGGCGCCGCCGGGCAGGCTGAGCACGACTTCGGCATTCACCGCGCCGTCGGTGACCGACTTCACCGTGCCGGCCAGGCAGTTGCGGGCGGACAGGCGGATGCCGTCGGCCTCGGTCATCAGCATCACCCAGGGCGCCTTGACCAGCGCGATGACCTCCTTGCCCTGGGCCAGGCCCAGGCTCTTCACGCTTTCCTCGGTGACGATCGCCACCAGCTCGCTGCCGCCGGGCAGGGCGACCACGACTTCCGCGTTGACCGCACCGTTGCGCAGTTGCTTGACGCTGCCCTTGAACACGTTGCGTGCACTGACCTTCATGAACTGACTCTCCTTGAACGTTTTGAATGGCCGGCCACTGGCCGGACGTAACACGGGGCTGAACCGAGTTTATAGACCAGTCCTGACAGATCGAAGTTTTAAAAACAACACCCACTGGAGCCTCACGATGAAACACCGCTTCGCAAGCCTGTCCCTGCTGGTCGCTTCCTGCTTCACCCTGCACTCGGCCCTGGCCGATGAAGTGCAGGTCGCCGTCGCCGCCAACTTCACCGCGCCGATCCAGGCCATCGCCAAGGACTTCGAGAAGGACACCGGACACAAGCTGGTCGCCGCCTACGGCGCCACTGGCCAGTTCTACACCCAGATCAAGAATGGCGCGCCGTTCGAGGTCTTCCTCGCCGCCGACGACACTACGCCGAAGAAGCTCGAGGCAGAGAAGGAAATCGTCCCCGGTTCGCGCTTCACTTATGCCGTGGGCACCCTGGCGCTGTGGTCGGCGAAAGACGGCTACGTCGACGCCAAGGGCGAAGTGCTGAAGAAGAACGAGTACAAGCACCTGTCCATCGCCAACCCGAAAGCCGCGCCCTACGGCCTGGCCGCCACCCAGGTGATCGACAAGCTCGGCCTCAAGGACAAGGTCGCCGGCAAGATCGTCGAAGGCCAGAACATCACCCAGGCCTTCCAGTTCGTCTCCACCGGCAACGCGGAGCTGGGCTTCGTGGCGTTGTCGCAGATCTACAAGGATGGCAAGGTGACCAGCGGTTCCGCCTGGATCGTCCCGGCCGACCTGCATGACCCGATCCGCCAGGACGCGGTGATCCTCAACAAGGGCAAGGACAGTGCCGCCGCCAAGGCGCTGGTCGAGTACCTGAAAGGGCCGAAGGCCGCTGCGGTGATCAAGTCCTACGGTTACGAACTCTAAGCTTTCAAGGAATAGCGATGCCCCTCACGCAGGAGGATTTCCTGGCCATCCGGCTCACCATCGAGCTGGCTGCTCTGAGCACTTTGATCCTCCTGCTGATCGGCACGCCGATCGCCTGGTGGCTGTCGCGCACCCGCTCCTGGCTGAAAGGTCCGCTGGGAGCGGTGGTGGCGCTGCCGCTGGTGCTGCCGCCGACGGTGATCGGCTTCTACCTGCTGATCACCATGGGCCCCCACGGCGTCATCGGTCAGGCGACCGAGAGCCTGGGGCTGGGGCGCCTGCCGTTCACCTTCGCCGGGCTCGTGGTGGGCTCGGTGTTCTATTCGCTGCCCTTCGTGGTGCAGCCATTGCAAAACGCCTTCGAGGCCATCGGCAACAAGCCGCTGGAGGCCGCCGCGACCTTGCGCGCGAGCCCTCTGGATACCTTCTTTTCCGTGGTCCTGCCGCTGGCGCGGCCGGGCTTCATCACCGCCAGCATCCTCGGCTTCGCCCACACCGTGGGCGAGTTCGGCGTGGTGCTGATGATCGGTGGCAACATCCCGGGTAAGACCCGCGTGGTGTCGGTGCAGATATTCGATCACGTCGAGGCCATGGAGTACGCACAGGCGCACTGGCTGGCCGGCGGCATGGTGATCTTCTCCTTCTTCGTCCTGCTGGCGCTCTACGCGAGCCGCCGCAGCCGCTCGGCCTGGGCCTGAGGTGGGCATGTCGCAAGAGCTTTCCGCACGTGCCATCGAGGCCCGCTTCCAGATCGCCTATTCGGGCTTCAGCCTGGACGTCGACCTGCAGTTGCCGGGCAAGGGCGTGACCGCACTGTTCGGCCACTCCGGCTCCGGCAAGACCACCTGCCTGCGCTGCGTGGCGGGCCTGGAGCGTGCGCCGCTCGGCCGGCTGGTGGTGAACGGCGAGGTCTGGCAGGACAGCGCCAGCGGCGTATTCCTGCCGCCGCACAAACGGGCACTGGGCTATGTGTTCCAGGACGCCAATCTGTTCGAGCACCTGTCGGTGAAGCGCAACCTCACCTACGGCATGAAGCGCGTGCCGCGCGACCAGCACCGAGTCGAGCTGGAGCAGGCCACCGAGCTGCTGGGGATCGGCCATCTGCTGGAACGCATGCCGGGGCACCTCTCCGGCGGCGAACGCCAGCGCGTCGGCATGGCCCGCGCGCTGCTGACCAGCCCGCGCCTGCTGCTGATGGATGAGCCGCTGGCGGCGCTGGACCTCAAGCGCAAGGCGGAAATCCTGCCGTATCTGGAGCGCCTGCACGACGAGCTGGATATCCCGATTCTCTACGTCAGCCACTCGCCGGATGAAGTGGCGCGGCTGGCCGATCACCTGGTGCTGCTGGACCAGGGCAAGGCCATCGCCAGCGGCCCGGTGGTGGAAACCCTGGCGCGCACCGACCTGCCGATCTCCCATCTGGAAGACGCCGGCGTGGTGATCGATGGCCAGGTGCTAGGGCACAACGCCGACTACGGCCTGCTGACCCTGGCGCTGCCGCACTGCGAGCAGCGCATCCGCCTGGCCCACGCGCCGATGGACAAGGGCAGGGCGCTGCGCATCAAGGTGCAGGCGCGAGACGTCAGTCTGAGCCTGGAACCGGCGGCCCACAGCAGCATCCTCAACGTGCTGCCGGCGACGGTGGTCGAGATCGTGCCGACGGACAACCCGGCGCACCTGCTGGTGAAGCTGGATGTGGCCGGCACGCCACTGCTGGCGCGGATCACCCGCTACTCCCACGACCAGCTCGGCCTGCACACCGGGCAGGAAGTTTGGGCGCAAATCAAATCGGTGGCGTTGCTGGCCTGAGACTGCGCTTGCTATTCGTAGGATGGGCGGAGCGCAGCGATACCCATGCTGCCGGTGTGCTGGAACGATGGGTATCGCTGCGCTCCACGCCATCCTACAGATGCCTCCCGACGTCCAACGTTGCGGATGGATCAGAAACAAAAAGGGCGGCCACTGGCCGCCCTTCTTGTTTCACTCCACGCCTTACAGCAGCGGAATGGTGTAGCTGACGATCAGGCGGTTCTCGTCCTGGTCGCGCTGGCTTGGTACGCCCGCGGTGCTGGTTGCCGGCAGGCCGCTGCGCATGGCGGCGTTCTTCCAGGCCAGGCCCAGGCCCTTGAAGGTGCCTTCCGGGACTACGTAGCCCAGGGCGATGTCGCGTTCCCACTCGCCCTTGTCGCCTTGCTTGGTGTCGATGTTGTCGGCGTTCAGGTAGAGCACGCTGAAGGTCAGGCCGGGCATGCCGAGGTCGGCGAAGTCATAGGCGTAGCGACCGATCCAGGTGCGCTCGCCGGCGCGGTTGAACTTCAGCAGCTGGGCGTCGGAGATCAGGTAGGTGCTGGTGCCCTCGCCGTCGCCGCGGTTGAGGTAGGGGAAGTCGCTGTCACCGGTCAGCACCTGGTAGCCGGCGCCGATGCTGTGGCCGCCCAGGGAGTAGGTGAACATGCCGCTGTAGACGTTGTTGTCCACTTCGCCCTTCAGGCTGTTGCCGCCGTAGTAACCGCTGCTGACGTAGCCGTCGGCGCGGCCGGAGGCGCTGCCGTTCTTGCCGTCGGAGTCGCTGATGAAGACGCGGATGTCGGACTTCAGGGTGCCCGGGCCGATGCCCCAGTTATGGACGAGACCGAGGTAGTTCTGCTTGTAGAAGTTGTCCAGCTCGCCGTAGTAGTACGACAGGGTCAGGTTCTTGGTCGCCTTGTAGTCGCCGCCGGCGAAGTAGAACTTGTTGCTGTCGCGCGAAGAGGCGCTGCTGCCGTTGGCGCCGGCGATGGACATGCTGCGCCAGTCGGTGGAGTTGCGGCCCTTGGTGTGGGTCAGCTGGCCGCCGGTCAGGGTCAGGTTGTCGATGTCGGTGGAGGTGACCTGGCCACCTTCGTAGGTCATCGGCAGCAGGCGGGCGTCGTTGTAGACCACCACCGGCAGCTTGGGCTGCAGGGTGCCGTAGCGGAATTCGGTCTTGGACACCTTCGCCTTGGCGGTCATGCCGAGGCTGCTGAATTCGTCGACGGCGCTGCCATCGCTTTCCAGCGGGAAGATGGTGCCGGGCTGGCGGTCCGCGCCAGCCTTGCCAGCCTTGCCGCCGCCGTCCAGGCGCACGCCGAGCAGGCCCAGGGCGTCGACGCCAAAGCCCACGGTGCCCTGGGTGAAGCCGGAGGAGTAGTTGAGCATGAAGCCCTGGCCCCATTCTTCCTGCTTGCTGGGCGAAGCGGGGCCGTTGCGGTTGTCGGTGTTGATGTAGAAGTTGCGCAGGGTCAGGCTGGCCTTGCTGTCTTCGATGAAGCCGCCGGCGTTTGCCGATTGCGCGATGAGGCCGAGCGAGCTGGCCGCAATGGCGAGCGCCAGGGTGTTTCTGGTCATTACGTTTGCTCCAATGGTCATTTCTTTTTGTGGGGACCCCAAGAACCAGACGTTGCCGTTTGGCTGTATACGATTCTATATACCGATAGGCCTGCTGACGATTCCTCTGAAGGCAAAATCTGCGGATCAAAGGAGGTACGGGGACGTCTGGATGGCGTGCATGACGCCAAATTCTGACTTTTAAGTCAAGACTTTCGGATGTGTCTGTCAGCCGCAGCAGTCAGATTGCAGGGATGGCCACCAGGCTCAGCAGGCGCTCATCGAAAAGGCTGAACTGCCCGTCGATCTCCTTGCCGTGGTGCCATTCTTCCGACAGGTCAGTGAGCAGACGCAGGCGCGCATGGCCCCCGGCGGACCAGTTCAGCAACTCGGCGTGCTCGAAATAGAAGCGCTTGCGCACCAGCGGGAAGAGCGCCTTGAACAGGCTTTCCTTGAGGGAAAAGGTGAGGGTGACCTGCAGCGCGGCCTGCCGTGGGTCGAGGCGCGCCAGTTCGTCCGGCGTGAGGATTTCCCCGGCCAAGCGCTCCGCTCGCGCGGTTTCCAGGCGGTTCTCCACGTCCAGGCCAAGCCCGCGCCAGTGGCTGTCACGGGCGACGATGGCCGCCGCCCAGCCGTCGCCGTGGGTGATCGAGCCGCAGAAGCCCGTCGGCCAGACCGGCGCACGCTCCTCGTCGGTGCCCGGTACCCAGGCCGTCGAGCCGGCGGCCAGCAAGGCCGCACGGGCGCAGATGCGCCCCGCCAGGTACTCGGCCTGGCGCTTGGCGACGGAACGCTGGATGTTGGCCGGCGCCTCGACCCGGCTCAGGGAAAAGTCCCCGGCCTGCAGGCGCTGGCGGTCGAAGCGGGTGCTGCGCAACTGAACGCCGGCCAGGGGCGTGGGCAGGGGCCAGTCGGCGTCGAGTGGGGTGCAGAAGTCGGGGAGGGCGGTCATGGGAGCATTCTGCCGCGCCAGAACGTGGCTCACCAGTCACGCGGCACTTACATTCGTTTGCAAACCTTCACCAAAGGCGTACGGATTCGTCTGACAAGCTTTGTCACACTGCACGCCGCGTTCCCTAGGGGACGCAGGTGAGGTTGTTGTTGGAGTGCCGCCAAGGCGGGCTCTGACCTTAGACACTTGATTGAGTGCGGGAGCCCGAATGGGCTCCCGTTTTTTATTGCCTGCGATTTATTACGCGTCGGGCTTTACGTCGAAGATTTCCTTGAAGAACGCCTGCAGGTCCGCCCAGGACTTCTGGTCGGCGGTCTTGTCGTAGCCCACGTCCAGGCCGTGCCCCTTGTGCTTGTCGGCGTCCGGGCTGGTGAAGCTGTGCTTGGCGCCGGGCTGGATCACCAGCTTGTAGTCGGCCTTGGCGTTGTCCATTTCTGTCTTGAATGCCGCAACGCTCTCGGCCGGTACCAGGGTGTCGGCGCCGCCGTGCTCGACCAGGATCTTCGTCTTGATCTGTCCCGGCTGCGCCGGCGTCTGGGTCGCCAGCACGCCGTGGAAGCTGGCCACGCCGGCCAGCGGCAGGCCGGCGCGGGCCATGTCCAGTACCACCTTGCCGCCGAAGCAGTAGCCGATGGCGGCGATCTTGCTCGGGTCGGTCTGCGGCTGTTTCTTCAGTAACTCCAGGCCGGCCTGGAAGCGCGCCTTGGCGGCGTCGGCATTCTTCAGCGCCTCGGCCATGAAGGCCTTGGCATCATTGGGATGGTCGGTGTGCTTGCCTTCGCCGTACATGTCGATGGCCAGGGCGCTGTAGCCCAATTCGGCGAGCTGCCGCGCGCGGCTTTTCGCGTAGTCGTTCAGGCCCCAGAATTCGTGGACGACGATGACGCCGGGGCGGATGCCGGACTTGGCGTCGTCGTAGGCGAAGTAACCGATCATCTTCGTGCCGTCAGTGGATTCGTAGGGGATTTCCTGAGTCTTGATCGCGGCTGAAGCGCTGGCCGCGAAGGCGAACAGCAGCAAGGCAGTGAGCAGGCGCATGAGGTTTCTCCGTGGCGTTGGCCGTGGCGATGGCGGATGGCGGAACTCATGACGATAGCCGCTGATGCGGAAAACGCCCGTGCAGACTGCACGCAGCCGCTCAAGGGCGCGGATGTCCGCCAGAAGCGAGGGAAGCCGGATGGATGAAAAGTCCGACAGCCTCGTCTACCCTTGCGCCCATGTCCTGACCCGCGAAGCGATAGGCCGATGTTGGACCTGAGCACCTGGAATCTGACCATTCCCCAACGCGGCCCGGCCGCGACCATTTCCACGGCGAAACTCGGCCGTGACTACGAGAGCCCGTATTTCCGCCGCAGCACCGATGGCGTGGAGTTCTGGGTGCCGGTGAACGGCGCCCACACCAGCGGCAGCGAATATCCCCGTACCGAACTACGCGAGACCAAGCCCGACGGCCGCCTGGTGACCTGGCGCTATCCGCTGGCGGAGAACCTGATGGTTGCCACGTTGCGCGTGGAATCCGTGCCCTCCAGCCGGCGCATGGTGATCGGGCAGATCCACAGCAACGGCAGCGGCAGCGCCGAGGCCCTGCCGCTGGTCAAGCTGGTCTACCAGCAGCGCCTGGATAAGGCGCGGGTACAGGCGCTGGTTCGCGACCGACCGGACGACATCACCACGCGCACCTATACCGTCTATGACGGCATTCCGCTGGGCGATACCTTTACCTACCGCCTGGGCGTGTCCAGCAGCGGGGTGCTGAGCGTGCAGGTCGAGGACGGCCAGGTCAGCCAGCAACTGGATACGAAATGGGCTTACCAGGGCCTGTACTTCAAGGCAGGGCTCTACCTGCAGGACAATCGCGGGCCCGCCAGCGAGGGCGGGCGCGCCACCTTCACCGATCTGAGCATTCGACACCAATGAAGACTTCCTCCATCGCGCGCCGCGCATCCCTGGCCTTGTCCCTGCTGCTGCCGGCGGCACTGGTGCAGGCCGCGCCGGGCGACGATTTCGGCTCCTGCCTGAACCGCCTGCAGGGCGCCGCCCAGGCCAAGGGCGTCAGCTCCGCCAGCTTCGCGCAGTTCACCCAGGGCCTGCAGCCGGACATGACCGTTCTGCCGTTGCTGGACGCCCAGCCCGAGTTCACCACGCCGATCTGGGACTACCTGGCCGGGCTGGTGGACGACCAGCGCGTTGCCGACGGCAAGGCGCGCATGGCCGAGCACGCCGACCTGCTGCGCAAGGTTGCCGCGCGCTATCAGGTCGACCCGGCCACGGTGGTCGCCGTATGGGGCGTGGAGAGCGATTACGGCCGCATCACCGGCAAGCGCCCGCTGCTGGTGTCGCTGTCGACGCTGTCCTGCTACGGGCGGCGCCAGTCGTTCTTCCAGGGCGAGTTCATCGCCACCCTCAAGTTGCTGCAGCAGGGCGATATCCGCGACAGCGGCATCACCGGTTCCTGGGCGGGCGCCTTTGGCCAGACGCAGTTCATGCCTTCGACCTACGCGCGCATCGCAGAAGACTTCGACGGCGACGGTCATCGCGACCTCGTAGGCAGCACCGCCGACGCCCTGGCGTCCACCGCCAACTACCTGCGCAAGGCCGGCTGGCGCGAAGGGCAGCCCTGGGGCTACGAGGTGAAACTGCCGGCGGGCTTCGACGCTTCGCTGGCCGGGCGCACCAAGCGCCGTGCGCTGTCCGACTGGACCAGCCGTGGCGTGAAGCGCGTCGATGGAAAGCCGATCCCGAGCATCGATTCCAAGGCGGCGATCTTGCTGCCGGCGGGCGCCAACGGCCCGGCCTTCCTGGTGTTGCGCAACTACGACGCGATCTATTCCTACAACGCGGCGGAAAGCTACGCACTGGCCATCGCCCTGTTGTCCGACCGCCTCCGCGGTGAGCCGGGCCTGCGCACGCCCTGGCCGACCGACGATGCGGGCCTGAGCCGGGCACAGCGCAAGGAGCTGCAGGAGTTGCTGATCCAGCGTGGCTACGACATCGGCCAGCCCGACGGCATGATCGGTGACGTGACGCGCAAGGCGATCCAGCAGGAGCAGAACAAGCGCGGTATGACGCCGGCGGACGGGCGTGCCGGGCAGAAGATCCTGAAGGCGTTGCAGGGCGGCTGAGCATCCTGCCAGTTCCAGCGAAGCCCCGGCCTGTGCCGGGGCTTCGCATTTCTGTAAGAGCGAAATTTCCTTCAGCCAAGTCGTTCAGCATTGGTTCAGCAGTCCGACAGGTTCGGTTCAGTGCCCCCCTCGTAACCTACTCCCCGTCAACACATTTCAGACATCCTTGACGGGAGAATCCCCATGAACACCATGAAGAAAATCGCCCTCGCCACCGCCATCCTCGGTGCCAGCTTCGCCGCCACCGCAGCCAGCGCCGCCGACACCTTCGTCGGTATGACCTGGGGCGAAACCAGCAACAACATCCAGAAGTCCGACGCGCTGAACCGCAACCTCGGCAACCCGAAATTCGACAGCGTGATCAACAACAGCGGCACCTGGGGCGTACGTGCCGGCCAGCAGATGGAGCAGGGTCGCTACTACATCACCTATGAAAACGTCTCCGACACCGAGAACGGCCTGAAGCTGCGCCAGCAGAACCTGCTCGGCAGCTACGACGCCTTCCTGCCGCTGGGCGACCAGGGCACCAAGCTGTTCGGTGGCGGCACCGCCGGCCTGGTCAAGCTGGAGCAGGACTCCAAGGGCTACAGCCGCGACAGCGATGTGGGTTACGCCATCGGCGCCCAAGCCGGTATCCTCCAGGAACTCGGCAAGAACGCATCCGTAGAAGGCGGCTACCGTTACCTGCGTACCAACGCGAGTACCGAGATGAGCCCGCACGGTGGCGGCAAGGTTGGATCCCTTGACCTGCACAGCAGCTCCCAGTTCTACCTGGGCGCAAACTACAAGTTCTGACCGGTACCGCAACCGGGCCCCGCGTGGCCCGGTTGCCTGACTCAGGGAGCACGCGCATGAAACTGCTGGTGGTGGAAGACGAGGCGCTGTTGCGCCATCACCTGTATACCCGGCTCGGCGAGCAAGGCCATGTGGTCGATGCCGTCGCCAATGCCGAAGAGGCGCTGTACCGCGCCAGCGAATACCATCACGACCTGGCGATGATCGACCTGGGCCTGCCGGGCATGAGCGGCCTGGATCTGATCCGCGAATTCCGCAGCCAGGGCAAGACCTTCCCCATTCTCATCCTTACCGCTCGTGGCAACTGGCAGGACAAGGTCGAAGGCCTGGCCGCCGGCGCCGACGACTACGTGGTCAAGCCCTTCCAGTTCGAAGAGCTGGAGGCCCGGCTGAACGCGCTGCTGCGCCGCTCCAGCGGCTTCGCCCAGTCGAGCATCGAGGCCGGCCCGCTGGTGCTGGACACCAACCGCAAGCAGGCGCTGGTCAACGGCGAGTCGCTGCAGCTGACCGCCTTCGAGTACCGCATCCTCGAATACCTCATGCGCCATCACCAGCAGGTGGTGGCCAAGGAACGCCTGATCGAGCAGCTCTACCCGGACGACGACGAGCGCGACCCGAATGTCATCGAGGTGCTGGTCGGCCGCCTGCGCCGCAAATTGGAGGGCGCGGCGGCTTTCAAGCCGATCGATACCGTGCGTGGCCAGGGCTACATCTTCAACGAGCTGTGTAAATGATCCGCTCGCTGCGGCTGCGGCTGATGATCGGCGCGGCGATTCTCGCCGTGCTGTTCATGGCGGCGCTGCTGCCGGCTCTCCAGCGTGCGTTCAGCATCGCCCTGGAGAACGCCATCCAGCAGCGCCTGGCGGCGGACGTGGCGACCCTGGTGTCCTCGGCGCGCATCGAGGGCAATGTCCTGAGCATGCCCGAGCACCTGCCGGTGGAGGACTTCAACCTCCCCGAGTCCAAGTTGCTGGGCTTCATCTACGACCAGTCCGGCAAGCTGGTGTGGCGCTCCACCTCGGCCCAGGACGAGAGCGTTGATTACTCGCCCAAGTACGACGGACTGATCGACGAGTTCACCCGTATCCGCGACGCCACCGGCCAGGAGTTCTTCGTCTACGACGTGGAGATCGACCTGCTCGGTGGCAAGCGCGCGGCCTACAGCATCGTCACCATGCAGCCGGAAAGCGAGTTCCGCGAGCTGGTCAGCGGCTTCCGCGACCAGCTCTACCTGTGGCTGGGTGGCGCGCTGCTGCTGTTGCTGGGCCTGTTGTGGCTCGGCCTCGGCTGGGGCTTCCGCTCCATGCGCGGCCTGCGTTCGGAGCTGGATCAGATCGAAACCGGCGACCGCGAACGCCTGAGCGACGATCACCCCGCCGAGATGCTGCGCCTGACCGACTCGGTGAACCGCCTGCTGGAAAGCGAGCGTGCCCAGCGCGAGCGCTATCGCAACTCCCTGGGCGATCTTGCCCACAGCCTGAAAACGCCGCTGGCGGTGCTGCAGGGCGTCAGCGAAACCCTCGCCGACGAGCCGAAGAACCGCGAGCAGGTACAGGTGCTGCAGACCCAGATCGAGCGCATGAGCCAGCAGATCGGCTACCAGCTGCAGCGTGCGACCATGCGCAAGAGCGGCCTGATCCGCCACCGCGCGGCACTCGATCCGCTGCTGGACACCATCGGCGGCGCACTGGACAAGGTCTACCGCGACAAGCGCGTGAAACTGGAACGGGATATTCCGCCGGGCTTTTCCCTGCCGCTGGAAAAGGGCGCCTTGCTGGAGATGCTCGGCAATCTGCTGGAGAACGCCTACCGCCTGTGTC
This sequence comes from Pseudomonas sp. LABIM340, assembly GCF_040017195.2. NCBI lineage: Bacteria > Pseudomonadati > Pseudomonadota > Gammaproteobacteria > Pseudomonadales > Pseudomonadaceae > Pseudomonas > Pseudomonas sp. LABIM340. The sequence continues at coordinate 2,070,585 of NZ_CM200227.1, forward strand.
TGACCACGGTAAAGGTCAGCGCGCGCAAGAACGGCCGGCTGTTCGAGCTGATCATCGAAGACGACGGCCCCGGTGTGCCGGCCAGCCAGCGCGAGCGCATCCTCAAGCGCGGCGAGCGCCTGGACACCCAGCACCCCGGCCAGGGCATCGGCACGGCGGTGGTGAAGGACATCATCGACAGCTACGACGGCGAGCTGGCGCTGGAGGAGTCCGAGCTGGGCGGGGCGTGTTTCCGGATTCGTTTGCCGGGTTAGCCCGCAGCTTGGGCTGGGCGCCGGCGCTCAATTGTAGGAGCGCGCCATGCGCGCGATCGCGGGCATGGCCCGCTCCTACAGGTTGAAGCCGAGTTATTCCCCCTGCTGCGCCCGATAGGCCCCCGGCGTCAGCCCCGTCCATTTCTTGAACGCCCGGTGGAACGCCGAGGGCTCGGAGAAGCCGAGCTGGTCGGCGATGTCCTGGATCGAGTGTTCGTCGCGGCCCAGGTAGTAGATCGCCAGGTCGCGGCGCAGCTGGTCCTTGAGCTCCTGGAAGTTCGGCCCTTCCTCGCGCAGATGCCGGCGCAGGGTCTGCGGGCTCATGTGCAGTTGTGCGGCGACCTGTTCCAGGTCCGGCCAGCTGCGGCAGTCGCGGCCGAGCAGGCGGCGGATCTGGCTGGTCAGGCTGTCGCCGCCGTCGGGGCGGGCGAGCAGGTCGGCGGGGGAATCCTTGAGGAAGTGCTTGAGCGTGCGCTCGTCCTGCAGCAGCGGCATGTCCAGGTAGCGCGCCAGCAGGAGCAGGCTGGTGCTGCCGGCGGAAAAGCGGCGAGGGCAGGGGAACAGCAGGTCGTACTCGGCCTGGTGCTCGGGCGCCGGGTAGCTGAAGGTGGCTTCCTCCAGGCGGATGCGCTGGCCGATCAGCCAGCTGGCCAGGCGGTGCCAGATCAGCAGCAGGCTCTCGGCGAGGAAGTGGTCCGGGTCACGCAGGTGGGTTTCGTCCAGGGTCAGGCGGGCGCGGTCGCCGTCGCGCACCAGCTCGATCCGTGGTGCTTCGGGAAACAGTCCGTAGAACAGCGCGCCGCGTCCCAGTGCCTTTTCCAGCGTGCGGCAATGGATGATCGCGTTGCACATCATGGCGAAGGTGCCGCGCTTGCTGGGCATGGCGCCGAAGCCCATGTACTCGTCGTCGAGCACTTCCCACAGGCGTTGCATCAGGCAGGTGAACTGCGATGGATCGATGCGTGCGCGGGGCTCGTCGAGGATGGCCGGGGCGATGCCGGCGTCACGCAGCAGGACTTGGATGTCCAGCCCCTTGCGCTGGGCCCCATGGACGGCGGCGCGGACGAAATGGCTGGCAATGGTGCGTTCACGCATGAGCGGTCCTTGTTGTTCTGCCCGCACGTCCAACAGCCGCGCGGTTAACCCGATCGAACCTGACCGGAGTTCTACAATCTACGGTACGAAGGCCGTGGCGGATACCCGCCAGAGGGCGGGAAACCCGCCAGTCCGAAGGCGGGTTTCCGCCATTTCTGAGGCCTTCCGTGCCGCGACTTTTTACGGAAGCTATTGAATTTAAAGGGATTAGATATTTTTTAAAGGTCTGGCACAGCACTTGCCATATGCGATCAAGGCCTGCCTTCTGGCATGCCCTGAAAACAAATTCTCCCATTGCAGGGAGATAACGCGTTCGGTCTTGTGTTTCCTCCCAGGGAGCACTCGCCCGTGAGGACAGAGCTGCCATGACCAAGCAACCCTTCTACAAAAGCCTGTACGTGCAGGTACTGATCGCCATCGCCATCGGTATCGCACTCGGCCACTTCTACCCCGACACCGCCAAACTGATGAAGCCGCTGGGCGATGGCTTCGTCAAACTGATCAAGATGGCCATCGCGCCGATCATCTTCTGCACCGTGGTTACCGGCATCGCCGGCATGCAGAGCATGAAGGCCGTGGGCAAGACGGGCGGCATGGCGCTGCTGTACTTCGAAATCGTTTCCACCGTCGCGCTGATCATCGGCCTGGTCGTGGTCAACGTCGTCCAGCCGGGTGCCGGCATGCACGCCGACGTCGCCACGCTGACCGCCGAAATGAACAAGAACGCGGCGCTCACCGGCTTCATCGCTTCGGGCGAGAAGCAGAGCACCATCGACTTCTTCATGAACGTCATCCCGAGCACCGTGGTCGGCGCCTTCGCCAACGGTGACATTCTTCAGGTGCTGTTCTTCTCCGTGCTGTTCGGCTACGCGCTGCACCGCCTGGGTGACTACGGCAAGCCGGTGTTCGAGTTCATCGATCGCATCACCCACGTGATGTTCAACATCATCAACGTGATCATGAAGGTCGCTCCCATCGGTGCCTTCGGTGCCATGGCCTTCACCATCGGTGCCTACGGTCTCGGCTCGCTGGTGCAGCTGGGCCAGCTGATGCTGTGCTTCTACATCACCTGCCTGCTGTTCGTGCTGATCGTGCTGGGTGGCATCGCCCGCGCCCACGGCTTCAGCATCCTGCGCTTCATCTCCTACATCCGCGAAGAACTGCTGATCGTGCTGGGCACCTCGTCCTCCGAATCGGCCCTGCCGCGCATGATCGCCAAGATGGAGAAGCTGGGCGCCGACAAGAGCGTCGTCGGCCTGGTGATCCCCACCGGCTACTCGTTCAACCTCGACGGCACCTCGATCTACCTGACCATGGCTGCCGTGTTCATCGCCCAGGCCACTGACACCCCGATGGACATCACCCACCAGCTGACCCTGCTGGTCGTGCTGCTGATCGCCTCCAAGGGCGCCGCCGGCGTCACTGGTTCGGGCTTCATCGTGCTGGCCGCCACCTTGTCTGCCGTCGGCCACCTGCCGGTTGCGGGCCTGGCGCTGATCCTGGGTATCGACCGCTTCATGTCCGAAGCCCGCGCCCTGACCAACCTGGTCGGCAACGGCGTGGCCACCATCGTGGTTGCCAAGTGGTGCAAGCAGCTGGACGAGAAGACCCTGTCCACCGAACTGGCCGCCGGCCCGGGTAACTCCGCGGAGCTTCAGCCTTCCTGACGGGTTCGCTAAAGAGCAATTCGGCCCGGTGAACGTGAAGCGCCGGAGCCTTTCCAGCCCGCTCGATTGAGCGGGCTTTTTTATGGGCGGATGAAAAGGCCGGGGGCCTTTGTAGGAGCGAGCTTGCTCGCGAAGCCTTTCCCGGCTGCTCTGGCGTTGATCAGGTTCACCAGCAAGGACCGGGGGCGATCGCGCAGTGACACTTCGGTTGGGGCAGGCCGTCGCCAGGCGACGGATCGCGGGCGTGGCCCGCTCCTACAGGGGAGCTGGCGCGGGGGAATCAGGCAGAGTGTAGGAGCGGGCCATGCCCGCGACGCAAGGCGTCAGCCTTGCCGGATTCCAGATGACACCCGGCGAGCGTAGGAGCGGACTCTGTCCGCGACCGGACGGGGGGCAGCGAGGAGGCTGGTGGATCAGAGAATGATCTTGTCCTTGAGCTTCTCCGCCGCCTGCTGCAGCGCCTGGATGACCCGTTCCTTGTCGTAGTTCTGCACGTTGTTGGTGTCCAGGTACATGGAGAAACCCGGCACCTCGTGCTCGACGAAGCTGGGGTTGGAGCCCAGGTCGCGGCGGAAGTCGACCACCTGGTAGATCTGCACCGGCTTGCTGAAGCCCTTCACGGCGATCTGGCCCTTGTCGCGGCACATCAGCACGTCCTTCACCAGCGAGTAGGTCTCGTGGCTGATGAGGATCTCGCCGGCTTCGGCGGCGCTTTCCAGGCGGCTGGCGAGGTTCACTTCGCGGCCGATGATGGTGTAGTCCATGCGTGTGTCGGCGCCGAAGTTGCCCACGGTGCAGTAGCCGGTGTTCAGGCCCATGCGCACCTCCAGCGGCTTGGTGATGCCCTGGGCGCGCCACTGCTGGCGCATGACCTTCATGTGCTTGCGCATGGCCACGGCCATGGACACGGCGGCCACGGCGTCCTTCTTCGCGCCCTGGGTGGCCGGGTCGCCGAAGAACACCATCACGCAGTCGCCGACGAACTTGTCGATGGTGCCGCCGTACTTCAGTGCGATCTTCGACATCTCGTTGAGGTAGTTGTTGAGCATGTCGGTGAGCGCCTCGGCCTCGAGTTCCTCTGACAGCTCGGTGAAACCCTTGATGTCGGAGAAGAACACCGTGAGCTTCTTGCGCTGGGTCTCCAGGCGCACCGTGCGCTTGCCGCTGAAGATCGATTCCCACACCTGCGGCGACAGGTACTTGGCCAGGTTGCTGGCCAGGCGCGCGGCCTTTTCCTGCTCCAGGGTGATGTCCGAGCGGGCCTGGGCCAGGCGCAGGCCCTGCTGGTGCACGAAGAAGGCGGTGATGCAGATGTACAGGGTCGAGAACAGCACGCTGACCAGCGCGACGATGCTCGGCGTCTGGCCCTTGTAGGCCGGAGCGATCAGCGCGGCGCTGAGGACCGCGGCGCTCAGTGCGACCAGCAGCGCCAGGCCCAGGGAGCGCAGGCCGCCGATGATCAGCGCGGAGAAGGCGAGGATCAGCACCAGCATCAGGCTGGGCACCTCGGAGAAGCCCAGCAGTGTGGTGGCGATACCGGCGTGCAGGGCGTCGATGAACAGCAGCACCAGGCGGGTGCGCTGCGGATTGTCGCGCTTGAAGCGGCGGCTGACCTGCTGGGCGAGATGCGGGTAGAGCAGGGCGTACGGGATCATCCAGAGGATCTCGTAGCCGAAGTACTTGGCGAAGGTGCCGGCGGTGATGGTCGCGGCGATGGCGATATACGCCAGCACGCGGGAGTGGTACTCGCGCAGAGGGGCGGGGGTGAGCGGACTGCTGACACGCTCAAGAACGTTAGGCTTCATGCGCAAGAAACTTCCCTGGTGCGCGTAGGCTCGTGGCCAGTTGCGCGTCTGATTTTGGGAGGAATCTTATTCCATGCGCAGCCCCCGGACCAGCGGCGGTTCGCCACTCTTCGTCGCGGACCGCCGGTCACCTCGGGACCCTCAGGCCATCGTGCCGTCGGGCTTCTGGTAGATCGAGCGGCGGGGCTGTGCAAGGACCCGGCGCAGCATGGGCTCGAAGAACTCCAGGGGCAGCACTTCGCCGTCCGGATCGAAGGCGGCGGCGTCGTAGCGCGCGCAGAATTCGATGGTCTGCTCGAACTGCGGGTGGTCCTTGAACTGCTCGCGCAGGTGCCGGTCCAGGCCCAGGTGATGGAAGAAGTAGTAACCCTGGAAGATCGCGTGCTTCTCGATCATCCACAGGTTCGCCTCGCTGACGAACGGCTTGAGGATGGCCGCGGCGATGTCGGCGTGGTTGAACGAGCCGAGGGTGTCGCCGATGTCGTGGAGCAGGGCGCAGACCACGTATTCCTCGTCGCGGCCGTCGCGGTGGGCGAGGGTGGCAGTCTGCAGCGAGTGGGTCAGGCGGTCCACCGGGAAGCCGCCGAAGTCGCCGTCGAGCAGGCGCAGGTGGGTCATGATGCGGTCGGGCAGAAGCGCGGCGTACTGGCCGAAGTCCTTGGCGATGATCGCCCAGTCCTCGGCGCTGCCGTCTTCCATGTGGGTGAAATTGGCGCGTGCGTTCATCAGGCTGTGCTCTCTTGTGATTGTCGTGGCGTGTCTGGATGGCACGGGTCCAGTCTAGAAGCCTGACGGGCACGTGGTAGTGTCCGTGCAGCGCCAGCGGGGTGTCCCGGTGGGCGCGAATGGCGCGGTATCAGCCGCGCGGATGGGCGTGGCGGCCGCTCAGGGATTCTGCGGATCGTGCCCCAGCGACTGCAGGAACAGCGAGAACAGCTCCGGCTGCGAGGAGATGTCGAGCTTGTTGTACAGATGTCGGCGGTGGACCTTGATGGTCTCCGGCGAGATCGCCAGGCGCTCGGCCATGGCCTTGGAGGAGTAACCCCGGAGGATCAGCCGGGCGATCTCCAGCTCACGCTCGGAGAGCACGCCAGCGCCGAAGTGGCTCAGGGCGTCGCGCACCTGCACCGCCACGCCGTCGCTGGTGCCCGGCAGCAGGCGCTGGCTGCGCTGCTGCCAGTGCTGCTGCATCAGAGCCAGCACCCAGGGGCAGAGCATCGCCAGCAGGCCGGTCTGCTCGCCATCGAACAGCTTGCGCATACCCAGTGACAACGACAGCGCGCCCTGGCCGGGCAGTTGGAGGATGAACTGCACCTCGTCTTCCAGCACGTTGTCGTGGAAGTAGCTGAGGAAGTATTCGCTCTGGCGGAACTGGTCCGGGGAGATTTCCTCCAGCCGGTACAACCCGCTGGGCACGCCCTCGCGGCAGGCCTGGTAGAACGGGTCGAGTTGGAACAGGCCGTCGAGGTAGATAGCCATGGCCGCCGGCCCGGCGGTGGGCTCGGCGTCGTATTCCTCCATCGCCACCGGGGTGCCACTGGCCGGGTAGAACATCGCCAGGGCGTTATCGAACGGCAGCCACTGGTGCAGCAGCAGGACCAGTTGCTTCCAGAAGCGCGGCTGGCCGATTTGCTCGATGGCGCGGCCGAGGTTAGCGTGCATGCCGACCTCGCGGAACAGGGTGTGCATCGGCGGTGTTTCTCCGAAAGAGGCGGCGTGGGTTCGGCCCACGGTTTCCTCCTTTTACCTGCCTGCCGTCAAGGGGGCGTAACCCCAAATGGTGATTGGCCGCTCCGCGTGCCCCGCACAGACTCAGCGCCACCTGACGCCCCGAGCAAGAGGGCGCGACAAGGTTTTCGTTCCTGCCTCAGCCACCAATAACAACACGAGGAAACAACGATATGAGCGCTTCCCCTGCGCCAGCGAGCGCGCTCAAGCCCAGCCTGGGCGTGCTCGACGTAGTCGCCATTACCGTCTCGGCGGTCACCCCCGCCAGCTCCGTTTTCGTCATCGCTCCCTTTGCCATCCAGCAGGCCGGCAGCGGCGCCTTCCTGGCCTTTGTCTTCGCCGGCTTCCTGGCGCTGATGTTCGCCTGGTGCTACGCCGAACTCGGCCGCGCGCACAGCTCCGCCGGCGGCGAGTACGTCTACGCCAAGCGCGTATTCGGGGGGCTCGCCGGCTATGCCACCTTCCTCACCGTGCTGGTCTCGCTGCTGTTCATCCCGCCGGTACTGGCGACGGGCGCGGCGACCTACCTCAACAACGCGCTGGGGACGAACTTCGACACCCAGACCGTCGCCCTGGTGATAGTCGCCGCCAGCTACGTGCTGGGCATCCTCAACATCCGCGTGAACGCCTGGATCACCGGGGTGTTCCTGCTCTGCGAAGTGGCGGCGTTGCTGGTGATAGTCGTGCTCGGCTTCGGCCACGTCAGCCAGCCAATGAGCGTGCTGGTGCAGCCGCAGCACATCGACGGCGGGATACTGGCCGCCGCGCCCTGGGTGCTGGTGATCGGCGCCGTGGGCACCGCGCTGTTCTCCTACAACGGCTTCGGCGGCGCGGTGCTGCTGGCCGAGGACATGAAGTGCGGTGGGCGCAATGTGCACCGGGCGGTGATCTGGTCGCTGGTGCTGGTGGTGGCCATCGAGATCGTCCCGCTGACCGCACTGCTGCTGGGCGCGCCGTCGCTGCAGGACATGATCGCCAGTCCCGATCCGGTCGGCTACCTGCTCACCGCCCACGGCAATGCAACGCTGTCGCGGCTGGTCAGCGCCGGCATCTTCCTCTCGGTGTTCAACGCCATCGTCGCCATCGTCATCCAGGTCGGCCGGGTGATCTTCAGCAGCGGCCGCGACGAGCTGTGGACGCCGCTGATGAACCGCGCCTTCACCCGCATCCACCCGCGCTGGGAATCGCCGTGGATCGCCACGCTGTTCCTCGGTGTGCCCTCGGCGGCGCTGAGCTTCAGCTCGAACCTGGAGGAGCTGACCTCATTCACCGTGCTGCTACTGGTGATGGTCTACCTGGTGGTGGCGCTCTGCGCGCTGTTCAGCCGCGTGCTGCGCCGCGACCGCGAGCACCCCTACCGCATGCCGCTGTGGCCGCTGCCGGCGATGCTGGCGGTGGTCGGCGCCGGCTACCTGTTGCTCAACCTGCTACTGGACGCCTCTTCGCGGGACGTCATGATCATTGTCGGGATACTGGCCGTGTCGGTGATTCTCTACAGCACCTACGGCAAGCTCAGCCCGGCCTTCCAGAAGCTCTGAAACCCCTCCAAGGAGACAGCATGCGCGCTCGTCAACTCGGCATCACCCTCGGCCTGGGCACTCCCGGCGAGTTCAACGCCATCACCGATGTGCCTGGCATCCGTGTCGGCCACAGTACTCTGATCGGCGAGCGCGACGGCAAGGCCGTGCGCACCGGGGTCACGGTAGTGCAACCACGTGACGGCGCGGCGCGCCAGCAACCCTGCTTCGCCGGCTGCCATGTGCTCAACGGCAATGGCGACGCCACCGGCCTTGAGTGGATTCGCGAGGCCGGGCTGCTGACCACGCCCATCGCCATCACCAACACCCACAGCGTGGGCACGGTGCGCGATGCGCTGATCGCCGCCGAGCATGCCGAGCTGGCGGACCCGTCCATCTACTGGTGCATGCCGGTGGTGATGGAGACGTACGACGGGTTGCTCAACGACATCTGGGGCCAGCATGTCGGCGCCGAACAGGTACGCGAGGCGCTGGCCGCGGCCGAATCCGGCCCTGTGCGGGAAGGTCCGGTGGGGGGCGGCACGGGGATGATCTGCCACGAGTTCAAGGGCGGCATCGGCACCTCCTCGCGCAAGTTGCCGGCGGAGCAGGGCGGTTGGACCGTGGGCGCGCTGGTGCAGGCCAACCACGGCCAGCGCCGAGATCTGCGGGTGGATGGTTACCCGGTCGGCCGTCAGCTGGGCGACCTGCCGTCGCCCTTCGCCGAGCAGGGCACGCCGGGCATGGGCTCCATCGTGGTGATCCTCGCCACCGACGCACCGCTGTTGCCGCACCAGTGCCAGCGTCTGGCGCAACGTGCCTCGCTGGGGATCGCCCGCACGGGTGGCGGCACCGACGACTCCAGCGGCGACATCTTCCTTGCCTTCGCCACCGGCAACCGCGACCTTCCGCCAGCGGACTACGGACGCAAAGGCCTGCCGTTCGCCACGGCCCTGGAGATGGTGAACAACGACCACATCTCGCCGCTGTTCGCCGCCGCCGCCGAGGCGGTGGAGGAAGCCATCGTCAACGTGCTGCTGGCCGGCAAGGACATGCGCACCGATGACGGCGTGCTGGTGCCTGCGCTGAGTGGGGAGCGGCTGCTGGCGGCGTTGCGCGAAGTGGGTTGGAAGGGATGAGATGACGCATGGGTAGGATGGTGTGGAGCGCAGCGATACCCATCGATGGGCCCTGTGCCGATGCAGCATGGGGATCGCTGCGCTCCACCCATCCTGCGAGTCGCAACCGAAAGATTCGACGCTGTTTGCAGGAGCGCGACTCCATGAAAAAAGCCGGAGCTGCAGGGCAGCTCCGGCTTTCGTCTTTCCCGTCCCGGCGAATCAGTTCGGGGTGTAGATCTGGTCGAACACGCCGCCGTCGGCGAAGTGGGTCTTCTGCACGGTGCGCCAGTCGCCGAAGGTCTTCACCACGGAGAAGAAGTCCACTTTCGGGAAGCGGTCGGAGAACTTGGCCAGCACTTCCGGGTTGCGCGGGCGCAGGTAGTTGTTCGCGGCGATGGTCTGGCCTTCGTCGGACCACAGGTACTTCAGGTAGGCCTCGGCTTCGGCGCGGGTGCCTTTCTTGTCGACTACCTTGTCGACCACGGTCACCGGCGGCTCGGCTTCGGCGGAGACGGTCGGGTAGACCACTTCGAAGCCGCCACGGCCGAACTCGCGGGCGATCATCTCGGCTTCGTTCTCGAAGGTCACCAGCACGTCGCCGATCTGGTTTTGCATGAAGGTGGTGGTCGCTGCACGGCCGCCGGTATCCAGCACCGGGACGTTCTTGAACAGCTGGGCGACGAATTCCTTGGCCTTGGCTTCATCGGCGCCATGCTTCTGCGCGTAGCCCCAGGCGGAGAGGTAGGTGTAGCGGCCATTGCCCGAGGTCTTCGGGTTCGGCACCACGACCTGCACGCCCGGCTTCACCAGGTCGTTCCAGTCCTTCAGGCCCTTGGGGTTGCCCTTGCGCACGATGAACACGGTGGCGGAGGTGAAGGGCGCGCTGTCGTTGGGCAGGCGGGTCGCCCAGTCCTTGGGCACCAGGCCGCCGTTGTCGGCCAGGGCATCGATGTCGGTGGCCTGGTTCATGGTGATGACGTCGGCCGGCAGGCCGTCGATCACTGCGCGGGCCTGCTTGCTCGAACCGCCATGGGACATCTGGATGGTGATCTTCTCGCCTTTCTCTTCCTGCCAGTGTTTCTGGAAGGCGGCGTTGTAGTCCTTGTAGAAGTCGCGCATCACGTCGTAGGAGACGTTGAGCAGGGGCTGGGCGGCCTGGGCGGCGGAGGCCAGGGCGAGGCCGGCGGCCAGCAGCGAGGCGCTGAACAGACGTTTCACGAGCAGTTCCTTTTGGCAGTGTTGTTGGGTGTCGATTATGCCGACAGGTTATATGGCACTTAAATACTTAAAGGCTATTTGCTTATGCGGGGTTCCCCGTGTTCCGCACCCAACGCAGGAGAAGGTTGCCCGGCAGCCTAGCAGGCCTGCCGGGCAATGACTGCCTCGGCGCACATCAGTCCAGTCCGCTGACCTCCAGCTCCTTCGGATATTCCACGCTGAACTTGAAGGTGGTGCTGCGTTTCTCGCCCGGTTTCAGTTGCCAGTCCCACAGCAGCTTGCCGTCGTCCTCGCGGGTGGCGGACTGGTCTTCGGGCTCCAGCAGGGCCACCTTGATCTGCTCGTTGCGCGAGACCGGCAGCTGGTCCTTGAACTGCAGGCGCTGCTCGGTCTTGTGGTTGTTCTGCGCGTCGATGCGGAACTCGTAGGTGACGCGTTTGCGGCCGCCGGTGAGGCCGGTGTAGTCGGTGTAGCGGTTGACCAGCTTGCGCTTGATCGACATCGCCTCGTCGCCGCCCAGGGCCAGCTCGAAGGTCTCGCCCGGCATCACCGCGCGCAGCTGGCCGCTGGCGACGAAGGTGTTCCCCAGGTAAGTGTTGAGCGTACCCGGCAAAAGCGGGTAGTCACTGGCGTTGCGAGTGTCGGCCTGCAGGTAGGCGGCTTCGCGCAGCGACGGCGTGGCCAGGTAGCGGAAGGTCGCCGGAAGCTTGAACTGGGCGATGGAGACCTTCTGCGAGCTGCCGTCGCTGTTCAGCGTGGCACGGGTCGGGATGTGGAAGGAGGCGCTGGTGGTGGCGCCGCTGACTTCGGCGACGGCCACCGGCATCTCTTCCAGCGAACCGGCTGCGGCCATCTCGTCCGCGGCGAAGCGCTGTGCCTTCTTCGCCTCCAGCGCCATCATCGGCGCGGCTGGCACCGGGGCGGGGCGGGCGGCCATCACCGTGCGCGGGTCGAAGGTATCGACGAACCACGGCGAGAGTGCCGGTACGCTGCTGCCCAGGTTGGGGCGGGCGGTGGACAGGGTGAGGTCGACGTCGGTCCAGTCTTCGCCGCTGCTCTGCCGGACTATGCCCTGGTAGCTCATCTCGATCTGCTCTTCGCCATCGCGCAGGCGGGCGTCGTAGGCCGGGCGCCAGGAGGCGTCGTAGAGCGTGTAGCTGAGCTGCAGTTGGACCTGAGCGGGCTTCTCCAGCGCCACGCGCAGGACTGCTCGCTTGTAGTGAGTGCCGTCGCCGGCCAGGTGGCTGCGCTGGTTCTCCAGCTCCTGCTTGCGCTGCTGCAGCTCCTCACCCTGCTGGTCGAGCTTGCGCTGTTCGTCGAGGATGCGGGCGAGATTGCCCTCGCTCAACTGCAGCAGGTTCTTCAGTTCGTCGATGCTCGGCAGCGCCTGGTTCTTGCCCGGCTTGGTGCTGCTGGCCTGGATGTCGGCGAGGAACTGCTTCTGGTTCTCCAGCACGCTGCCGCGGTCGCTGATCTCGCGCTCCTGTCGTTCGATCTCGCGCAGTTGCGCGTCCAGTTGCTGCAGGCGGTTGTCCTCGGAGGGCGGCGAAACCTGCGGCGCGCTGCTGACGTCGAGCAGAGTCGCGGCGGCGCTGGCGCTGAGCGAGGCCTGCAGGCTGTTGTCGTCGATGCGCAGGGGCAGTTGCTCCAGGGCGATCTCATGCTGGCCGGCCGGTAATTGCAGGGTGGCGGTGCGGGTGACGATAGCGCGGTCGGTGTAGACGGTGACCGCGCTGATACGGCTGTCGGCGACCTGCGGTGCGGCCAGCAGCGAAGGGCTGGCCAGCGCGCCGGCCATGGCGAGGATCAGTGGGTGGAATCGAAAGGGCATGTGCTCACCTCGCGGCCTGGAAGGCGGCCGGCACTGCGGAACGCCACCACGGCGTCCGTCCATGCAGCGTGTGACGAAGGGGGCGGTGGAAACGGGTTGAGTGCGAGTGAGGTCATGCCGTCATGGACGACAAGCGGTTATCGGAGGTCAGCTTTGGGCGGCGTCATCCGTTCGTGGAAACAGCGGGTTGCCGCAGCGCGAGCAGAACGCCGCATCGGCTTCGTGGCTGGCCTTGGCGCAGGCGGGGCAAGGCTTGTCCAGCGCGCCCGGCGTGTGCTCCTGGCGCATGGCGTTGTGCAGCTCGGCGCTGAAGATGCCGGTGGGTACGGCGATGATCGAGTAGCCGGTGAGCATCACCAGGCTGGCGATGGCCTGGCCCAGCGGGGTCTTCGGCGTGATGTCGCCGAAGCCCACGGTGGTGAGGGTGACGATCGCCCAGTAGATGCCGCGCGGGATGCTGGTGAAGCCGTGCTCGGGGCCCTCGACCACGTACATCAGCGAGCCGAACACGGTCACCAGGCTCATCACCGAGACGAAGAACACCGTGATTTTCTGCCGGCTGCCGCGCAGCGCGGTGAGCAGGAAGTCGGCCTGGCGCAGGTACTGGCGCAGCTTGAGGATGCGGAAGATGCGCAGCACGCGGATCACCCGTACCGCCAGCAGGTATTGCGCGTCGGGGTAGAAGATGGCGATCACTCCCGGCAGCACTGCCAGCAGGTCGACCAGCCCGTAGAAGCTCAGCGCATAGCGCAGTGGCTTGGGCGAGCAGTACAGGCGCAGCAGGTATTCGATGAGGAAGAGGCCGTTGATCACCCACTCGATGTCGCTGAGCAGGCCGCCGTAGGCGTGGCTGATGTCGTCGACGCTGTCGAGGATCACCACCAGCAGGCTGGCGAGGATGACGATCAGCAGCGCGCTGTCGAAGCGCCGGCCGGCGACGGTGTCGGACTGGAAGATGACGACGTAGAGACGCTGGCGCCAGCTGGGGGAATCGGCCATGGGGGAATCCACGGAGGGGATTCAGACACCTTAGCCGAGATGCACCGGGGCGGCCGCAGCCGCCCCGGTTCACGTAGGCGAAAGCAGGGTCAGGCGCGTTCGCCTTCCTGCGGTTCGTCCACGTCGCCTTCGGCGATGCACGCCGCGGCGGTGAACAGCACGTCGGTGGAGGAGTTCAGCGCGGTCTCGGCCGAATCCTGGAGGATGCCGATGATGAAACCGACCGCTACCACCTGCATCGCCACTTCGCTGGAGATGCCGAACAGGCCGCAGGCCAGCGGGATCAGCAGCAGCGAGCCACCGGCCACGCCGGATGCGCCGCAGGCGCAGATCGAGGCGACCACGCTGAGCAGGAGGGCGGTGGGCAGGTCCACGGCTATCCCCAGGGTGTGCACCGCTGCCAGGGTCAGCACGCTGATGGTGATCGCAGCTCCTGCCATGTTGATGGTTGCGCCCAGCGGGATCGACACCGAGTAGGTGTCCTCGTGCAGGCCCAGGCGCTCGCACAGCTGCAGGTTGACCGGGATGTTGGCTGCCGAACTGCGGGTGAAGAAGGCGGTGATGCCGCTCTCGCGCAGGCACAGCAGGACCAGCGGGTACGGGTTGCGCCGGATCTTGGCGAAGACGATCAGCGGGTTCACCACCAGCGCCACGAACAGCATGCAACCCAGCAGCACGGCCAGCAGGTGCAGGTAGCCGATCAGTGCGTCGAAGCCGGATTCGGCGATGGTGCCGGCCACCAGGCCGAAGATGCCCAGCGGGGCGAAGGCGATCACCACGCGGACGATCAGGGTCACGCCATTGGCCATGTCATCGAGCAGGTCGCGGGTGGTCTGGCGCGCGTGGCGCAGGGCGATCCCCAAGCCGATTGCCCAGGCCAGAATGGCGATGAAGTCCGCCTCCAGCAGCGCCTTCACCGGGTTGGTGGTGACGCTGAACAGCAGCGAGCGCATGACCTCGCCGATGCCGCCGTGCGGTGCCAGTTCGCTGGTTGGTGCGCTCAATACCAGGGTGGAAGGGAAGGTGAAGCTGGCGATCACCGCGACCAGGGCGGCCGAGAAAGTCCCGAGCAGGTACAGCAGCAGGATCGGCCGGATGTGGGTGCGCTGGCCCTGCTTGTGGTTGGCGATGGAGGCCATCACCAGCACCAGCACGAGCACCGGCGCCACGGCCTTCAGGGCGGATATGAACAGCTTGCCGAGCAGGCCGACCGCCACCGCGCCTTGCGGCCAGAGCACGGCGAGGGCGATGCCGCAGAGCATGCCGATGAAGATCCGCAGGACCAGGCTGGTGCGCTTGAGCCGCTGCAGGAGGGTGGGAGTTGGAAGCGTCATGACATCTTTCGCTGCAGGAAGTGGGATCGCCCCGGCGGGCCGGGCGCGAAAGGGCGCGGATTATGCCGTCTGATACCGGGAAATGCGCGGTTAGCCGTCGATTGATCGGTCAGGTTTTGCTTCGGCAGGTGTCAGGTCGCAGTCTGGACGGCCGCGTGCGCACCGGCATTGATCCATGCCGGTCGCGTCGGCAATTCCCGATGAATCAGCCGAGGAATCAGCCGAGGTCGGCGAAGGCTTCCAGGTCCAGGTCGATGCCGGCGACCCGCTGCACGGCGCCGCGCATGGTTACCTGGAAGTCGTCCTCGACGCGGATTTTCAGCAGGCCGCCGGCCAGGTGCAGGTCGATGTGCTCGTCACACAGGCCGAGCTTGCGCGCCACCGACGCGGCCGCGCAGCTGCTGGTGCCCGAGGACAGCGTGTAGCCGGCGCCGCGCTCCCAGATTTCCACCCGCAGCGCGTCGCGGGATAGCCACTGGACGAACTGCACGTTGGTGCGGCGGGGGAACAGCGGGTGGTTTTCCAGCAGCGGGCCAAGGCGGCAGGCCAGCTCGCGGCTGGTCTGCTCGACGAACACCACGCAGTGCGGGTTGCCCATGGAGACGGCGTTGATCTTCAGCGCCACACTGTCGATTTCCAGCGGATAGTCCAGCGCCTCGGGGGTGTCGATCAGCACCGGAATCTTCGCGCAGGCGAACTCGGCGCGGCCCATGGACACCTCCACGCTGCGGCCTTCGTCGGACACCTGGCTGGTCACGGTGCCGCCGGCGGTGACGATGTCGAACGGCTGCCCGGCGACCAACCCGCAGTCCCACAGGTAGCGGGAGAAGATGCGCAGGCCGTTGCCGCTCTTCTCCGCCTCGGAGCCGTCGGGGTTGAGGATGCGCAGGCCGAAGGCGGCATCGCTGTGGTTCGCCACCAGGATACCGTCGGAGCCGACGCCGTGGTGACGGTCGCAGACGCGGCCGATCTGCGCAGCGGTCAGGGCAAAAGGTGCGTCGCCGGCATAGACGAGGTAGTCGTTGCCCAGTGCCTGGTATTTCACGAAGTTCATCGCTGCGGTCCGTCGCCGAAAAGAGGCTTCCGACTATACACGCGGGCCGCTGTTTTCCCTTCGCGGATCGAGCAGCAGGGCTTCCAATGCGCGCTGGCCGAGGATCACCAGCCAGCAGGCGATGATGAAGGGCGCGGTGAACGCGGGCAGACCGACGAGGGCGAAGCCGGGTTGCAGCAGCACCGCCAGGAGGATGCCGCACAGCGGCGCCAGCGGGCTGCGGAAACGCAGCGACAGGGCGATGCCGGCCAGCGCACCGTTCAGACCGAGCAGGCCGGCCTGCGCCGAGGCGGCCGGCAGGTCGAACAGCGGCGCCAGGGCCAGTGCGCCGGCAGCGCCCGCCAGCGCCCAGAACGCGGCGCGGCGTTCCACCAGCAGCAGGCCGAGGGCGATGGTCAGGCCGGCCAGCGGTTCACCGAGGAAGATCACTTCGCCGAAGCCCAGTGCAGTCGAGTCCAGCAGCGGATTGGCTGCGTCGCAGGACAGGCAGGCGCCGCCGCCGGCCGGCGCGAAGCCGAGCGCCTTGCCCAGCGCCACCGAAACCCAGCCCAGCAGCACGAAGGCGGAGGTGTAGGCCGGCAGGCCAAAGCGCCGGCGCGACTGGCGCAGCAGCACGGCCTGCACGGCGACGCTGGTGAGGATGGCGGCGATGCTCAGCATCACCAGCCCCAGCGACCACTGGAACTGGAAGGGCAGCAGCAGGCCGATGAGGATCGGGTTGTAGTCGTGCAGGCCGGCGTCGATGTCCGCCTGCGGCTCGCGCACGAAGCGTGCAGTGAGTGGGCCGAGCAGCGCGCCGAGGAGGGCGCCGGGCAGCAGGTGCGGCGCGGACCAGGCGATGGTCAGCAGCAGGATCAGGCCAAAGCGGGCGTCGGCCTGCAGGTAGATCTGGCCGAAGCCGATCAGCCGGTTGGGGATGTACTTGTTCAGGGGCATCTTGGGTCTGGGCAGTTGAAAGTGACTCCGCAGCGCCTCGTTGGGTGTGGGGCATCGAGGCCCCATCGGCGGGCGCTGCGTGAGAACTTTGTGACGCTGCCATACGGGGCCGCGCCACGGGTCTGGAAAAAGAAAAGAGGTTGTCGGCGGGATCACCGCCAACAACCTCGAAATTCCATGGCCAGCATTGGGAGTTGCTGCGTGGGGGCCATGGACCGACAAGCATTCGGTACGCATGTTTCTGGTGCGCAAGCACTCAGTACAAAGGTCAATCCCGGACGGACGGGGACGCGGCCCCGTATTCCCGGCCCCGTCCGTCCGGGAGTGACTCGGTGCGGAGGCACGCGCTTGGGCGTGGCTCCTGAACTCGGTGTTTCTTCTGTAGCCAGCTTCCCCTCACCCCAGCCCTCTCCCAGAGGGAGAGGGGGCCGTTCGGCGTGGCTATCAGTTCAGTGCTGTTCAGATAACTCTTCGCTGCACCATTCTTTCAATGAGCTCCTCGATCAACCGTCGCTCTGGACGGCTCCCTCTCCCGCTTGCGGGAGAGGGTTGGGGTGAGGGGCTCTGGCCTTTCTTAAGCCCCCAACGCCGGCGCTACGGTCTCGATCCGCAGCATGTTGGTGCTGCCCGGCTGGCCGAAGGGCACGCCAGCAGTGATCACCACGGTGTCGCCACGGCGCGCCATGCGCTGTGCCAGGGCGATGTCCAGGGCGGTGGAGCAGATCTCGTCGACGTGGGCGAGCTGCGCGTTGACCACCGAGTGGACGCCCCAGGCCACGGTCAGGCGGCGGGCGGATTTGAGTTGCGGGGTCAGGCTGAGGATCGGTGCCTTGGGCCGCTCGCGGGAAGCGCGCAGGGTCGAGGCGCCGGACTCGGTGTAGTTCACCAGCACCGCCACCGGCAGGATGCGGCTGATCCGGCGGATCGCGCAGCTGATGGCGTCGGAGACGGTGGCGTCCGGTTCCGGGCGGTTGATCTCCAGCGTGGCCTGGTAGTCCGGTTCGGCTTCGACCTGGCGGATGATCTTCGCCATCATCTCTACCGCTTCACGCGGGTATTGGCCCGAAGCGCTCTCGGCGCTGAGCATTACGCAGTCGGCGCCTTCGCTGACGGCGTTGGCGACGTCGGTCACCTCGGCGCGGGTCGGCGCCGGGGAGAAGCGCATGGATTCGAGCATCTGGGTTGCGACCACCACCGGGCGGCCGAGCTGGCGGCAGACCTGGATGATGCGCTTCTGGATGCCCGGCACGCTCTCGGCCGGCATCTCCACGCCCAGGTCGCCACGGGCAACCATGATCGCGTCGGACAGTTTGGCGATGGCTTCGATGGACTGCACCGCCGAAGGCTTCTCGATCTTGGCCATGAGGAAGGCCTTGTCGCCGATCAGCTCGCGGGCTTCCTCGATATCTTCGGGGCGCTGCACGAAGGACAGGGCCACCCAGTCCACGCCCAGCTCCAGGCCGAAGGTCAGGTCGCGGCGGTCCTTGGCGGTCAGCGGGCTGAGCTTGAGCACGGCTTCCGGAACGTTCACGCCCTTGCGGTCGGACAGCTCGCCGCTGTTCATCACGCGGGTTTCGATGGCATCGCTGTGGGCGTTGAGCACCTGCAGGCGAATCTTGCCGTCGTCCAGCAGCAGGCTCATGCCTGGCTCCAGCGCCTGGATGATTTCCGGGTGGGGCAGGGTGACGCGCTTGTCGTCGCCCGGTGCGTCGTTCAGGTCGAGGGTGAAGGTCTGGCCCTTCTGCAGCTGGACCGCACCGTCGGCGAAACGACCCACGCGCAGCTTCGGCCCTTGCAGGTCCATGAGGATGCCGATGGGGTAGTTCAGTTCGGCTTCCACTTCGCGCACCCAGGCGAAACGCTGGGCGTGGTCGTCGTATTCGCCGTGGCTGAAGTTCAGGCGGAACAGGTTGGCGCCGGCTTCCACCAGAGCGCGGATGTCGTCGCGGCTTTTGATCGCCGGGCCCAGGGTGGCGAGAATTTTTACTTTCTTGTCAGGGGTCATTTGTCGTTCTCGAGGACCAGGATGGCGCGGAAGTCGTTGACGTTGGTGCGGGTCGGCCGGGTGATCACCAGGTCGCCCAGTTCAGCGAAGAAGCCGTAGCCGTTGTTGTTGTCGAGCTCGTGCAGCGGGTTCAGGCCGGCCTTGAGGGCGCGGCTGTAGCTGCACGGGCTCATCAGGGCACCGGCGTTGCTTTCCATGCCGTCGATGCCGTCGGTGTCCCCCGCCAGGGCCCAGATGTTCGGTTCACCTTTGAGGTCGGCGGTGAGGCTGAGGAGAAACTCTGCGTTGCGTCCGCCACGGCCGTTGCCGCGCACGGTCACGGTGGTCTCGCCACCGGAAAGGATCAGGCACGGCGCCTTCAGCGGCTGGCCATGCTTGCGGATCTGCCGGGCGATACCGGCGTGGACCTTGGCGACCTCGCGGGATTCGCCCTCCAGGTCGCCCAGGATCAGCGTCGGGATGCCCGCGGCTTCGGCCTTGGCAGCTACCGCGTCAATGGAGTGCTGGGGCGTGGCGATCAGCTTGAAGTGGCTGCGCGAGAGGCATTCGTCGCCGGGTTTGACGGTTTCCGAGCGCGGATCTTCCAGCCAGGCGCGCACGTTCGCCGGGATGTCGATGGCATAGCGCTTGAGGATCGCCAGGGCGTCGGCGGAGGTGGTCGGGTCGCCCACGGTCGGGCCGGAGGCAATCACCGTGGCCTCGTCGCCGGGCACGTCGGAAATCGCGTAGGTGTACACGCTGGCCGGCCAGCAGGCGCGGGCCAGGCGGCCGCCCTTGATGGCCGAGAGGTGCTTGCGCACACAGTTCATTTCGCTGATGGCGGCGCCGGATTTCAGCAGGGCCTTGTTCACGCTGCGCTTGTCGTCGAGGCTGATGCCTTCGGCCGGCAGGGCGAGCAGGGCGGAGCCGCCGCCGGAGAGCAGGAAGATCACCCGGTCGTTCTCGGACAGGCCGCTGATCAGTTCCAGCACGCGGCGGGCGACGCGTTCGCCGGCGTCGTCCGGCACCGGGTGCGAGGCTTCCACCACTTCGATGCTGCGGCACTCGGCGCCATAGCCGTAAGGCGCCACCACCAGACCCTGGACGTCACCATTCCAGTGCTTCTCGGCGACTTCAGCCATGGCACCGGCGGCCTTGCCGGCACCGATGACGATGGTGCGGCCGCCCTTGTCGGTGGGCAGGTGCTGCGCCAGTACCTGGGCCGGATGCGCGGCGGCAATGGCGGTGTCGAACAGCTCGCGCAGGAAGGCGCGTGGGTCGAGGCTCATGACAGGCTCCGATGATTCTTGTTGTGGTGTTCCATGGCTCAGGCTTCTGCAGGGCAAAAGGCTCAGCGATGGAATCGAACACCCCGGCCGGCGAGGCCGTGATTCCCTACGGCCGGGTGTTCGAGTCGCTTTGCAGCGTGGCGGGCGAGGCCACTCCCATAACTTCGCCCGTCACTTTGCTCTGTGGCGGATAACGCCTTTGGCGTTATGTGCCCTACGTTGGCGTACCTCGCAGGGCGCATGAAGCGGAACGCTTCATCCGCCGATTCTCAGTCCTTGCGGATGGAGAAGTTGGCCATGTGCTCCAGGCCCTTGATCAGGCCGGAGTGGTCCCAGTTGCTGCCGCCGATGGCCGCGCAGGTGCTGAACACCTGTTGGGCGTTGGCGGTGTTGGGCAGGTTCAGGCCCAGTTCGCGAGCACCGGCCAGGGCCAGGTTGAGGTCCTTCTGGTGCAGGCTGATGCGGAAGCCCGGATCGAAGGTGCCCTTGACCATGCGGTCGCCGTGCACTTCGAGGATGCGCGAGGAGGCGAAGCCGCCCATCAGCGCTTCACGCACCTTGGCCGGGTCGGCGCCGTTCTTGGCGGCGAACAGCAGGGCTTCAGCGACGGCCTGGATGTTCAGGGCGACGATGATCTGGTTGGCGACCTTGGCGGTCTGGCCATCGCCATTGCCGCCGACGCGGGTGATGTTCTTGCCCATGGCCTGGAACAGCGGCAGGGCGCGTTCGAAGGTGTTCGGGCAGCCGCCGACCATGATGCTCAGGGAGGCGGCCTTGGCGCCGACTTCTCCACCGGAAACCGGGGCGTCCAGGTACTGCGCGCCGGTGGCCTTGATCTTCTCGGCGAAGGTCTTGGTGGCGGTGGGGGAGATCGAGCTCATGTCGATCACCACCTTGTTCGGGCCCACGCCTTCGGCGATACCGTCCTTGCGGAACAGCACGTCTTCGACCTGCGGAGTGTCCGGGACCATCACGATGATGAACTCGGCTTCCTGGGCGACTTCCTTGGGGTTGGCCAGGCCGATGGCGCCGGCTTCGACCAGCGCCGCCGGGGCGGCGTCGTGGTGGGTGGAAACGAAGATCTGGTGACCGGCTTTCTGCAGGTTCTGCGCCATGGGCAGGCCCATGATGCCGGTGCCGATGAATCCGATTTTGGCCATGAGGAATTCTCCTGGTTGTTCTTGTTAGGCTGGCTGGCGCAGTGCGTACCCACCGCGCCGGCCGGCGAATCAGATGACGTTGTGGCTTTTGAGCCAGCCAAGGCCGGCTTCGGTGGTGGTCTTGGGCTTGTATTCGCAGCCGATCCAGCCGCGGTAGCCGATGCGGTCCAGGTGATCGAACAGGAAGCGGTAGTTGATCTCGCCGGTGCCCGGCTCGTGGCGGCCGGGGTTGTCGGCCAGCTGCACGTGGTTGATCGAGGCGAGGTTCTTCTCGATGGTCCGCGCCAGGTCACCTTCCATGATCTGCATGTGGTAGATGTCGTACTGCAGGAACAGGTTGGCGCTGCCGACCTTCTCGCGGATGTCCTGGGCCTGCTTGGTGGTCTGCAGGTAGAAGCCGGGAATGTCGAGGGTGTTGATCATTTCCATGACCAGCTTGATGCCCGCGGCTTCGAGCTTGCCCGCCGCGTACTCCAGGTTGTTCAGGAAGGTGTTCTCGATGGTCGCGCAGTCGTGGCCCTGCGGACGGATGCCGGCCAGGCAGTTGACCTGGGTGTTGCCCAGGACCTTGGCGTAGGCGATGGCCTTGTCGACGCCGGCGCGGAACTCCTCGACGCGGTCCGGGTGGCAGGCGATGCCGCGCTCGCCCTTGGCCCAGTCGCCGGCCGGCAGGTTGAACAGCACTTGTTCGAGCTTGTTGGCGTCCAGGCGGGCCTTGATCACCTCGGCCTCGACGTCATACGGAAAGAGGTACTCGACACCGCTGAAACCGGCGCGCGCGGCGGCTTCGAAACGGTCGAGGAAGTCCACTTCGGTGAACAGCATGGACAGGTTGGCGCAGAAACGGGGCATGGGGTCACTCCTGTTGAACGGGTCGTGCGTGGTGCTCGGCTTCCTGATGAAAGAGAGCAGGGGGTGGGGGACTCCCCGCCAGGAAATGTCCACCCCCAGCTCCTCCCCGAAGGGAGGAGTCGTACGGATCAGCTAGTCAGTCCAGCAGCGAGATGGCAGTCGGTGCGTCGATGCCTTTGAGAGCCAGCTCTTCGAACTCGTTGACCGCGTTGATCTCGGTACCCATGGAGATGTTGGTGACGCGCTCCAGGATGACCTCGACCACCACCGGTACACGGTGCTGCTGCATCAGCTCACGAGCCTGGGCGAAGGCGGCGCCGATCTGGTTCGGGTCGGTCACGCGGATCGCCTTGCAGCCCAGACCCTCGACGACCGCGACGTGGTCCACGCCGTAGCCGTTGAGTTCCGGTGCGTTGACGTTCTCGAAGGCCAGCTGCACGCAGTAGTCGATCTCGAAGCCGCGCTGCGCCTGACGGATCAGGCCCAGGTAGGAGTTGTTCACCAGCACGTGGATGTACGGCAGGTTGAACTGCGCACCGGCGGCCAGTTCTTCGATCATGAACTGGAAGTCATAGTCGCCCGACAGCGCGACGACCTGACGGCTCGGGTCGGCCTTGACCACGCCCAGGGCTGCCGGAATGGTCCAGCCCAGCGGGCCGGCCTGGCCGCAGTTGATCCAGTGGCGCGGCTTGTAGACGTGCAGGAACTGCGCGCCGGCGATCTGCGACAGGCCGATGGTGCTGACGTAGCAGGTGTCCTTGCCGAAGAACTCGTTCATCTCTTCGTAGACGCGCTGCGGCTTGACCGGCACGTTGTCGAAGTGGGTCTTGCGCTGCAGGGTGCGCTTGCGCTCGCGGCAGGCTTCGACCCAGGCGCTGCGGTCCTTCAGCTTGCCGGCGGCTTTCCATTCGCGGGCGACTTCGAGGAACACCTCCAGAGCTGAGCCGGCGTCGGAAACGATGCCCAGATCAGGGGTGAACACACGGCCGATCTGGGTCGGTTCGATGTCCACGTGAACGAACTTGCGGCCTGCGGTGTAGACATCGACCGAGCCGGTGTGACGGTTGGCCCAGCGGTTGCCGATGCCCAGCACCATGTCCGATTCCAGGACGGTGGCGTTGCCGTAGCGGTGCGAGGTCTGCAGACCGCACATGCCGGCCATCAGCGGGTGATCGTCGGGGATGGTGCCCCAGCCCATCAGGGTCGGGACTACCGGTACGCCGGTCAGCTCGGCGAATTCCACCAGCTTGTCGGAAGCGTCGGCGTTGATGATGCCGCCGCCGGCACAGATCAGCGGACGCTCGGCGTCATTGAACAGGGCCAGGGCTTTCTCGGCCTGGGCGCGGGTGGCCTTGGGCTTGTTCACCGCCAGCGGTTCGTAGGCGTCGATGTCGAACTCGATCTCGGCCATCTGCACATCGAACGGCAGGTCGATCAGCACCGGGCCGGGACGGCCGCTGCGCATTTCGAAGAAGGCCTTCTGGAAGGCGTAGGGCACCTGGCCCGGCTCCAGCACGGTGGTTGCCCACTTGGTCACCGGCTTGACGATGCTGGTGATGTCCACGGCCTGGAAGTCTTCCTTGTGCATGCGCGCACGGGGAGCCTGGCCGGTAATGCAGAGGATCGGGATGGAGTCGGCGGAAGCCGAGTACAGGCCGGTGACCATGTCGGTGCCGGCGGGGCCGGAGGTGCCGATGCACACGCCGATGTTGCCGGCGTTGGTGCGGGTGTAGCCCTCGGCCATGTGCGAGGCGCCTTCCACGTGGCGGGCCAGGACGTGATCGATGCCACCGAGTTTCTTCATGGCCGCATACATGGGGTTGATGGCGGCGCCCGGTACGCCGAAGGCGGTATCCACGCCTTCGCGACGCATGACGAGTACGGCAGCCTCGATTGCTCTCATTCTGGCCATATTTTGTTCCTCGGTTCTTATACTGATTGTGTACAAAAGTTGAGGCGATTCTAGGCAGGCAATTCGACGAAGGTCAAGACGGGTTGTATACGAGGGACTGAGCGGTCATTTTTCACTGAAAGCCTTCTACTGCGGGGCTTTTACGTAAAAGCTGATCTCTGGGTCAAACTATCGTTTGAAAAAATGTATACAAAAATAGATGTGAATTGTCCTTTTAAGTTGCTTTGGGTGAGACCTTCGGCTACTAGATTGCGTACAGATTTCTGATACGCGTGTGCGCAGCATTCACCTGTGCGCACGGCGTGGCCCCGGCTTGTCGACTTGAACCGCCTTATCAACTTGAAGAGGAAAACCTCATGAGCACTCTGAGTCTGGAAACCGCACTGGACATCACCCGTCACGCCCTGGTCGCCAGCCGCGAGCTGTCCACCGCGCCGCTGACCATCGCCGTGCTGGATGCCGGCGGGCACCTGCTGAGCCTGCAGCGCGAGGACGGCGCGAGCATGCTTCGCCCGCAGATCGCCATCGGCAAGGCGTGGGGCGCGGTAGCACTGGGCAAGTCGTCGCGGGTGCTGGCGGCGGACGCTCAGCAGCGGCCGTCGTTCATCGCCGCGGTGAACACGCTTGCGCAAGGCAATGTGGTGCCCGCACCCGGCGGCGTGCTGATCCGCAATTCGGCCAATGAAGTGATTGGCGCCATCGGCATCAGCGGCGACGTCTCGGACATCGACGAGCAATGCGCGATCCGTGGCGTGCAGGCGCTGGGCCTGGTCGCTGACGCGGGCTGATCGAAGAAGGGAAGGGCGCGCGCCAGTCGCGCGTCTGTCCTGCTCCGGCTCGATATTTCTGCGCTCGGGCCGGCCCTCACCCTAGCCCTCTCCCAAGGGGAGAGGGGAGCGTTCGGTGCAGGGAGAAACTGCCGTATCAGCCGGTACGTTCAGCTCCCTCTCCCTCTGGGAGAGGGTTGGGGTGAGGGAGGCCCTGCGATGGACTTCCCAGAGAAGTCAGTTGCTCTCGGCGCTGAGTTTCGGCTCAGATCGACAACGGTCGCAAACGCCCCTGCGGCTTGGGCTCGGCGCCATTGTCCGGCGCGGTGCCGCGCAGCACCAGGCGGGTGATGGTCTCGGTGGCCGCCTCGAAATCCGCCTCGCTGAGGCTGGTCTTGCCGGTGACCATGGAGATCTGCCAGTCGAAGTCGGCGTAGGTCTGGGTCGCCGCCCAGATGGTGAACAGCAGGTGATGCGGGTCCACCGGCGCCAACAGGCCGCGGTCGATCCAGCTCTGCAGGCAGGCGATGTTGCGCTGTGCCTGAGCGTTCAGCTCATCCAGGTATTCTTTGGGCAGGTGCGGCGCACCGTGCATCAGCTCGCTGGCGAACACCTTGGAGGCGTGCGGCAGCTCCTGGGAAATCTTCACCTTGGAACGGATGTAGGCGCGCAGCGCCTCGCTCGGCTCGTCGTCCTCGCGGAACGGCGCGGAGGCCTGCAGCAGCGGCTCCACCACGCTTTCCAGCACGCAGCGGTAGAGGTTTTCCTTGGACTGGAAGTAGTAGTAGACGTTGGGCTTGGGCAGCCCGGCGCGAGCGGCGATGTCGCTGGTCTTGGTCGCCGCGAAGCCTTTCTCGGCGAATTCCTCGCTGGCGGCGCGAAGGATGAGGCGACGGTTACGCTCGCGGATGCTGGTCATTGGCTGGTCTTCTTTCTTTTATTGCTGTTGTCACAGAACAGAGCCGGGCATGGTAGCACCGGGCTCTTGAGCCCCTCAACTCGGCCCCGTCGCGGGTACTTGCGTGCAATTTCCTGACTCGCGGGTCGGTTTTGTGTGTACAGCGACGGCGTTCTAAGGTATTTCTAGCGCACTTTCGTTCGGCACCTGCCATCCGGAACTTCCCACTGCCCATGTCCGATTCCCAGTTGGTCGACCCCTTCGGTCGACGCATCACCTACCTGCGCCTGTCGGTCACCGACCGCTGCGACTTCCGCTGCACCTACTGCATGAGCGAAGACATGCAGTTCCTGCCGCGCGACCAGGTATTGAGCCTGGAGGAACTCGAAGCCGTCGCCGACGCCTTCATCGACCTTGGCGTGAAGCGCATCCGCATCACCGGCGGCGAGCCGCTGGTGCGCAAGGGCCTGACCGGCCTGCTGGCAAGACTGGGCGCACGTTCGGAGCTGGACGATCTCTCCATCACCACCAATGGCTCGCAACTGCGCGAGCGTGCGGCCGAGCTGCGTGCGGCCGGCGTGCGTCGCCTGAATATCAGCCTCGACTCGCTGCGCCGCGAACGCTTCGCCGCCTTCACTCGCTCCGACAAGCTGGAGCAGGTGCTCGACGGTATCGATGCCGCCCGCGAGGCCGGCTTCGAGCGCATCAAGCTCAATGCCGTGGTGCAGAAGGGCCGCAACGACGACGAAGTCTGCGACCTGGTGGCCTTCGCCCTGGAGAAGGGCATCGACATCAGCTTCATCGAGGAGATGCCGCTGGGCAGCGTCAGCAGCCACGAGCGCAAGCAGACCCTGTGCAGCAGCGATGAAGTCCGCACGCAGCTCGCCGAGCGCTGGCAACTGCTGCCGACGCCGGAGCGCAGCGGCGGTCCGTCGCGCTACTACCGCATCGACGGCTATGCCAGCCGCATCGGCTTCATCTCCCCGCACAGCCACAATTTCTGCGGCGACTGCAACCGGGTGCGGGTGACCGCCGAAGGCAAGCTGGTGCTCTGCCTCGGCCACGAAGGTGCGCTGGACCTGCGCCAGTTGCTGCGCGAGCACCCCGGCGACAGCGCGTGCCTGCGCGAAGCACTGATGCAGGCGCTGCAGCTCAAGCCCGAACGCCACCATTTCGAAGCCGACCAGCAGGTGCAGGTGCTGCGCTTCATGAGCATGACCGGCGGCTGAGTCCGCCACGGCGGGCGCCCGGCCCGCCGGACAGAACAAAAACAACAGGCAACAAGGAGAGTCGTTTGAAGCTCAAGGCATTCTGCTGCGCGCTCGCCAGCATTTTTTCCACCGGTGTTTCAAGTGTCGCCATGGCACAGACCTACGTCGTCGGCGTCGAGAACCTGGCCTTCGCCCCGCACTACAGCACCGATGCACGGGGCAATTACCAGGGCTTCGCCCGTGAGGTGCTGGACCTGTTCGCCAGCACCAGCGGCATCACCCTGGAGTATCGTCCGCTGCCGGTGGACGCGCTGCTGCCGGCGCTGCTCTCCGGCCAGGTCGATCTCAAGTACCCGGACAACCCCAACTGGGCGCCCGAGCAGAAGGCCGGGAAAACCCTGCGCTACAGCCAGCCGGTGACCGAGTACGTCGACGGCGTGCTGGTGGCGCCGGAGCGGCTGGGGCAGGGTGTCGCTGCCTTGAGGCGGCTGGCGCTGGTGGATGGCTGGACGCCACGCGGTTATGAGCAGTCGGTGCAGTCCGGGCAGGTCGCCCTCGTGCCCAGCGCCGACCTCAAGCAGATGATCCATGCCGCGCTGAAGAAGCAGGCCGATGGCGTCTACTTCAACGTGGTGGTCGCCACTTTTTACCTGGACAACATCCGCGCGAAGCCGGGGGCGCTGGTGTTCGATCCATCGCTGCCGCACACGCGCAGCGCCTTCCACCTGTCCACGGTGAAGCAGGGCGAGCTGATAGAGCGCTTCGACCGCTTCCTCGTCGAGCACGCGACGGAGGTGTCCGCGATCAAGGCCAGGTACGGCGTCGAGGCGAGCCTGGATTCCGAACACCTGGGCGTCGAGCAGTGGAAAGTGGATTTCCTCGAGCGCCAGAAAGCGAAACAGAAGTCGCCGTGAGCCGCCTTCTTCCCTAGAATCGCCGCTGCCGTTTGCGCGCCAGCCGTAGGGAGGATGAAGTGCGCCGCGCTTTGTTCTTCCTTTGCTGCCATTGTCTGCCGGAGCCGGCATGAGCGAGCTCCGCATTCCCCTGCGCGAAGGCACGCTGGTCTGCCCCGGTTTCCGCATCCAGGCCCAGCCCGAGCCTTCGCTGGCCATCGACGGCGATCTGCTCTGGGCGCTGGAGCAGGCGCGGTGGTGCCCGCTGGCCGTGTCGCTCGAGGAGCGTGATGGCGCGCAGTGGGTTACGCCGCTGCCGCTGGCGCAGCAGGCCGGTTTCGACCCGCAGCGGGTGATCGGCTGGCGCGACGAGCCGGTGCGCATCGAGCAGCCCGAAGGCGTCGAGGATGCCGAGGCCGCCATCCACTGGTGGCGTGGCGGCACGGTCGACGATGTGCGCGGGCGCATCAGCCACCACCCCTGGGGGCGTTTGCTGCGTCTCGAAGGTCCGGGCATCGGTCCGGAGCACATCCTCTTTCCCCGTGGCCATGCCTGCCTCTACCTGGGGCATCTGGACGCCGACTGGCGCCAAATACGCTTCGAACTCTTTTCCTGAGCCGGCATCACACTAGATAGCGGCCCTGCGGTTGCCGCCGATATGGCGGGAGCGTCGTGGTCGGTTGTCTCGCGTGCGAGCGGCCTGCACCTCCTGCCCAGTGCATGCAGTCCATGATGAGGTGACCCAGAATGACCATAACAAGACGGGTAAAGAGCCTTGCAGCAGTCCTGGTGTTCGCGCAGTTGGGTGTCATTGCGGAAGTCCCGTTGGCTCAGGCCGCCATGGTTGGCACCGGCGAAGTGCTGCAGGCACAGCAGCAACAGGTCGACCGCGAACAGTTGTTGAAGATGCTCGATGACCAGGGTGTGCAGAAAAAACTGCAGTCCATGGGGGTCGAGCGCAGCAAGGTCGAGCAGCGCATCAAGAGCCTGTCCAATGAAGAGCTGGCGCAATTCAACCAGCAACTGGACCAGGCCCCCGCTGGCGGCATCATCGGCATCATCCTGTTGTTCCTGCTGATCTTCGTGATCACCGACCTGCTCTGTATCACCCACATCTTCACCTTCGTGAGGTGCCAGCGTTGAGGCGCTGGGCCATGGCCGTCGCGTTTGCGGCGGCCGTGGCACTCGGCGGCTGCGCGCAGTCGCCGACGTTGCCAGCCAGCGTGGAGGCGTTGCCGGAGCGAGTGGAGCTGAGTGATGTGCAGTTCTTCCCGCAGCAGGAGTTCCAGTGCGGCCCGGCCGCGCTCGCGACCATGCTCAACCAGCGCGGCGTGCGGGTGACTCCTCGGGAACTGAAGGATCGGGTGTTCATCCCCGGACGCGAGGGCAGCCTGCAGGTGGAGCTGATAGCGGCGGCGCGGGAGAAGGGCATGCTGGTCTATCCGCTCAAGCCGCGCCTGGAGAATATTCTCAGCGAAGTCGCGGCGGGCAATCCGGTGCTGATCCTGCAGAACCAGGGGCTGGATTGGCTGCCGGTCTGGCACTTCGCGGTGGTGGTCGGCTTCGACCGCAGTCGGCATGAACTGATTCTCCGCTCGGGCATCACCGAGCGCCTGGTGATCGACTTCACCGCCTTCGACGTGACCTGGAAGCGCAGCCAGCGCTGGGCGGTGCTGACCGTGCCGGCCGATCACCTGCCGGCGACGGCGGAGCCGACGGCCTGGTTGAGAGCGGCCCACGACCTGGAGGAGACCGGCCAGCCGGCATTGGCGGAACAGGCCTACCGCATCGCGACCAGGGCCTGGCCTCAGGAGTCTCTCGGCTGGTTCGCCCTGGCCAATGCGCGCTACACCGACGGCAATCTCGGCGATGCCGAGGATGCGCTGCGCCGCAGTGTCCGCGCGAAGCCGGCGTTTGCGGCGGGCTGGTTCAATCTGGCCAACGTGCTGGGCGAGCGCGGTTGTCCACAGCAGGCTGGCGCTGCGGCGAGTTGTGCGCGGCATCTGGCGCCGGATGATGCGCGTTTCTCGCAGAAGATCGGCAGTGCGGGTGCGGCAGGCGACAGTTGCCAGGCGGTGCCGGCCTGCCCAGCGAACTGAGGCGAGCAGGTTTCCTGAACCGAAGCGGAAAGGGCACAGCCTAAACCTGCAATGTCCCAGTGAGGTGCTTGGCATGGCCAGCGAAAAACCACCGGCACGCGGCGGCGCGCGTGCCAAGACGAGCGAGTCGAGCGCAAGGAAGGCGGCGCCTCGCAGTTCCTCCCGCAGCTCGAAAGCCGGTAGCGACACGGCCGACGATCTCTCCGCCGAGGAGCGCCGCAAGGTCGAGAAAAGCCAGCCGCCCCGCGCGCTGGTGCTGCACGAAGTCATCCGCCTGCAGGGCAATCACGAACTGGACCGCACCCTGGCGGCGCTCTGGTGGTCAGCGCTGGCGGCCGGGCTGACCATCGGCCTGTCGCTGATGGCGATGGGGTTGTTCCGTGCACGGCTGCCGGACCACGACATGGCGGTGATCACCACCAGCCTGGGTTATCCGGTGGGCTTCCTGGCGATCATTCTCGCGCGCCAGCAGCTGTTCACCGAGAACACCCTGACGGCAGTGCTGCCGGTGATGAGCGAGCCGACGCTGGAAAAGTTCGGCCAATTACTGCGGCTGTGGTCGGTG
The DNA here is from genome assembly GCF_040017195.2 of Pseudomonas sp. LABIM340. NCBI lineage: Bacteria > Pseudomonadati > Pseudomonadota > Gammaproteobacteria > Pseudomonadales > Pseudomonadaceae > Pseudomonas > Pseudomonas sp. LABIM340. The sequence continues at coordinate 2,100,774 of NZ_CM200227.1, forward strand.
GTGCTGGCGGGCAATGTCGTCGGCGCGCTGCTGTTCGCCTACGCCATGCTCCATTTGCCGATCTTCGACACGAAGGCCGACCAGGCCTTCCTCGACATCGGCCGCGAGGTGATGGAGAACGATCACTGGCAGATGTTCTCCAAGGGCATCGTTTCCGGCTGGATGATCGCCACCATGGTCTGGCTGGTGCCGGCGGCGGAGCACGCCAAGGTGTGGATCATCTTCCTGGTCACCTACCTGATGGCGTTGGGCAGCTTCAGCCATATCGTGGTCGGCACCTGCGAGGTGGGTTACCTGATGTTCGCCGGCGAAGTGGGGCTGGCGGCGTTCGTCGTCGATTTCGCCTTGCCGACGCTGGTGGGCAATATCGTCGGCGGCAGCCTGATCTTCGCGTTGATGAGCCACGCCCAAGTGCGCAGCGATACGTCGTCGCCGGAGAAGTCCCCGAAAAGAAAAACGGCGCCCTGAGGCGCCGTTTTTTCGTGCGGTGTGAAGCGAGGCGTCAGATGCCCAGCTTGTCGCGCATGGTGTAGTACCAGGCACCGATCGCGGAGAACGGAACCTGGAACATGCGGCCGCCCGGGAAGGGGTAGTGCGGCAGGGTGGCGAAGGCGTCGAAGCGCTCGGCCTGGCCACGCAGCACTTCGGCCAGCAGCTTGCCCGCGAGGTGGGTGTAGGTCACACCGTGGCCCGAGCAGCCCTGGGAGTAGTAGATGTTGTCGCCGATACGGCCAACCTGCGGCAGACGCGAGAGGGTCAGCAGGAAGTTGCCGGTCCAGGCGAAGTCGATCTTCACGTCCTTCAGCTGTGGGAAGACCTTGAGCATCTTCGGACGAATGATCGCTTCGATGTTCGACGGATCGCGCGCACCGTAGACCACGCCACCACCGAAGATCAGGCGGTTGTCGCCGGTCAGGCGGTAGTAGTCGAGCAGGTAGTTGCAGTCCTCGACGCAGTAGTCGGTCGGCAGCAGGGACTTGGCCAGGTCGGCGCTCAGCGGCTCGGTGGTGATCACCTGGGTGCCGCACGGCATGGACTTGGAAGCCAGTTCCGGTACCAGGCCGCCGAGGTAGGCGTTACCGGCTACCACGATGAACTTGGCCTTCACGCGGCCCTTCGGGGTGTGCACTACCGGGTTGGCACCACGGTCGATCTTCACGGCAGGGGACTGCTCGTGGATCACGCCGCCCAGGGATTCCACGGCTGCGGCTTCGCCCAGGGCGAGGTTCAGCGGGTGGATGTGGCCGCCGCTCATGTCGAGCATGCCGCCGACATAGCTGTCGGTACCGACGACTTCACGGATGCGCTTGGCGTCCATCAGTTCCAGCTGGGTGTGGCCGAAGCGCTCCCACAGCTTCTTCTGCGACTCCAGGTGGCCCATCTGCTTGGTGCTGAGGGCCGCGAACACGCCGCCGTCCTTCAGGTCGCACTGGATGTTGTACTTGGCGATGCGTTCGCGAATGATGCGGCCGCCTTCGAAGGCCATGTCGCCCAGCAGCTTGGCCTGCTTGGCGCCGACGGTGCGTTCGATGACGTCGATGTCGCGGCTATAGCTGTTGACGATCTGGCCGCCGTTGCGGCCCGACGCACCGAAGCCAACCTTGGCGGCTTCCAGTACGGTGACCTTGAAACCGTTTTCCAGCAGGAACAGGGCGGTCGACAGGCCGGTGTAGCCTGCGCCGATCACGCAGACATCGGTTTCCACCTCGCCTTGCAGTTCAGGACGGGCCGGGACCGGGTTGGCCGAAGCTGCGTAATAGGAGGAGGGGTAGGAGGTGTGCGGCATAATGCACCTGTGTTTGTTATTTTTTACGAGATGTGCGGATGCTACCTGAGTCGAATCGGACCGGCTAGTGCCCGTGCAAAATAATTTACGGACGGTCGAACATAAAAAAATTCACTTTTTCAGTGGCTTAGCTGAAAAAGTGCTTGACGCTCTAAAACGATCGCGTAGAATGCGCCCCACACGACAGGCACATAGCTCAGTTGGTTAGAGCACCACCTTGACATGGTGGGGGTCGTTGGTTCGAGTCCAATTGTGCCTACCAAACAAACCCGCTTCTGGCGGTACTTAGAGGGCGATCCGAAAGGATCGCCCTTTTTGTTTTGCATTATTTTTTCCAAACCTTTGCAGAACGGCAGTCGCGGCCTGGAGCTTCAGGTCGGCGCGCGCCCTCTGATACTCGATCGCCTTCTCTTCGTGTCCCTCCTGATAGTAGGTCGTCATCTCGCCGTCGGCATGGCCCATCAGCGCCTGCACGTACTCGGTCGGGAAGTCCTGCTTTTCATATAGCCAGGAACCCAGAGCGCGCAGCTCATGCACAGTGGGCGCGCGAGCTTGTTGGCGATGTGGTTGTGCGCCCCGCAGTCGTCCCGCGTCTTCCTCAATCCATCGTTTGAGTTGCTGCAGGCTCAGCTTGCCGCCGGTGTACTGCAGCTTTCTATACTCGCTGGCCTCAATTGGGCGCGGCATTTTCGCGGTAATTCGTGAAATCACCTTTGCCATGGGCAATACCTCATCCGAACGGCGCCCGCCGGTCCTGTTGGTCATTGTGGTGGATTTGCTGGAAATGACCGGCGCGTTGATATCTATCAGTCAGGCGCCGAGCGAGGAGGGCGAGACTTAGGTCAGGCGCTATGAGCGCTGTTTGGAGGACCTGAAGATGAAAGCTCTGTCCGCATTGGTAGATCTGGTTCGCAGTGACGATGCCGTTGTTGCGCTCGGCGTTTTGTCACTGGTCGCAGGCGCCCTCGCCGTGTCCTCGGTATTGCTGCTTGGGGTGAGCTGAGGCGTATATCAGTTGCCCTCGTGGTGCTAAGCACGAATGGCTGCGCGAGTTCGCTGGGGTGCATATTCGAGCCGTGCCCTTGCACAGGGGGGCTACTCGATCTCATGTCGTGGGACGTTGTGGGCCCGCTGATGATCGTTGACCTGCCATTCTCTGTAGTGCTCGACACTGTCCTGATGTCGATCGACTTGATCGATAACCGACCCTGCAGCTGGTAGAGCGGCACCGCACCGCTGTCGTAGACTCGGCGATCTTTTGCGCTGCTCAGGGATGGTGGAGATGCGATTCGCGAAGGTGTTTCTGCTGCTTGGCCTGTTTGGCTTCTGCCTGCTGCTCATCGACGGTGTTGGCGAGGAGATCAGAAAGAAAATCCCCGTCTCAGTCTTCGGCTCCAGGGAGGAAGCTGCTGCCTTCACGATGAAAGTGGAGACAGCCCTGAAAGACGAGAGCGTTGGGTTTGAAGAGGCAAAGCGCCTTCAGCAGGAGTATTCAGAGAGGGTTGTGCCGCGCTACCGGCTTCTCTTCTGGGGGCAGATAGCGGTCTATGCCCTCGTTCTTCTGGTGGCGACGCTGGTCTATCTTCGTTTCACACCGAAACGCGCTACCAAGGAGTCAGTATGAACGCCAAGGACATGGCTGAGTCGGACCGGTTGTATGCCGCGGTCAACGAAAAGATTCGAGCCTTGGACGAGTTTGTCGAAAGCAACGATGAGAGTTCCCCCGACTTCCTCCCTCAGTTGAAGGCTCACCAGGAAGCGCTTGAGTGAGCTGCCAAGCGTTGGCGCGAGTCCTCGCAGCCCTCCCGGTTCTGGGTCTTCCTGGCAAAGCTCTTCAGGAAGTAGCCACTACGCCTCGTGCTATCAGGTAATGAAGAGCAGGAAATGGAGCGGTGCGAAGCGTGCTTATTGATGGCAAGCGAACCTAATCTGGCGGTTCGTCGCGTGCACGACATGGTGGTGGACATCTGCGTTGAGCGGGAGTCAATCGGTAAGCGATACATCCGCGCACGCTGCCTTGAGTGCGAGGCGGAGTGGCTAAGGGTTGAGCTGACCGCGGCGCCATGGACGGAGTCCTGGGTAGAGGGTTAGTCAAAGGGGCTATACGCCATCCACTGGGCTGCTACATGCGCGCTTGCCCTTGTCGTTATGGTGAGTGCCGTAATCAGGGTGGCGAGGGCTAGAGCGGAAAGCCGTACCTGGAAGAGATCTCCTTGGAACCAGCCAAGGTAAGTCAATACAAGTGAGATCGGGTTGCCTTTCGCCTCGCTCCGCCCTGCAAGCCCTCAGTTGGCTTATGGGTGCGCCGGTCGCCGGTAACTGCCGCGCAAGGAATGCGGTGGGGCGCTGATTGAATTAATCGGAGGTTGGGCGTCGCGATGCTGGTGGTGTGCTATCAATTTGATATTGACGCCCATCACTGAAAGGACTCTCCCGATGCGCCATTGCGCCGTGCTGCTGCTTTCACTTGCCCTGCTGGAAGGCTGCTCCACCACCGACACACTCAAAACTGGCTTTCCGGAGTTGCTGCAGCGGCGGCAGCAACTCATGGCCTTGGCGGCGGGTGGGGACGCCACTGCACAGAAAGAAAGAGTCGAGGTCGAGGAGAAGCTGGATGCGAAGATCCAGTCCGCCATCGAGGATGCCAATCAGACTTGCAGCGAAGTCATCGGCTCGCGCGAGCAGTTGGCCCAGAAGAGGTCTCGCGACACCCTTGGCATCTCACTAATTGGCCTGGCAGCCGGTTCAGTGATTGCTCCCGCGCTGACAGCAGCGAACGCTGCGGCCAATGCGCCCTGGATTGCGGCTTTCAGTGGTGTTGGCGGTGCGAGCGCTGTTGCTGTTCGCCAGGTGGATAGTGCTGGGATGAGCGGCGGTGCAGACATTACGATCGCAAACAACATCAGCTCGGCAGTGAAGACCGAAATGGCGATCGCTCTGAATGAAAGCACGAGTCCTCAGGAACGCTACTCGGCAGCTATCAAGGCCAAGACCGAATGCCTCTACTATCCCCGCTACGTGTATCGCATCGAACCGCCTCAGTCGCCGCAGTAGGCGCGGGCGGTTGAGTCGCCTCTAGTTCATTGCGCTTCTGCGCTCGCTATAGGCTTCGTACTGCCGGCATTTCTGCTCGGCGTTGGCAGACGCCTGGTCGGGTGTCTGATCTCCGTGGTAGCCGAAGCGCACGAAGTACCTGACGACCATCTGGGTATCCGCGTCGAGCTTGGCGCTGCCCTCGTGAACGGCCGCTATCGCCTGCTGCTCGGTCTTGCCCTCGTTTCGGTACAGGGCTCCCGCTCGGGCGAACAGGCCGATGCCGGTGCAGAAGTCGGAGGCTTGGGCGCTGGCGGCAAGGGGCATGAGCAGGAGCAATGCTGTGAGCTTTTTCATGTGACCTCACTGAGCCTGCGATTTCATTCTGCCTCTAAGTATGGAGCCTGCTGCGGCCTTCTGCTCGTCCTGTGCGTGAGTGTGACGAAGTCTCACTCTTTCGGGGCGTGTGTCTGCTGGATCTGCCCAGGTTGTTCGTGATGACGGGAATCAAAAACGCCCGATGCGGTGCATCGGGCGTTTCGCTATCGGCGACTTTCGAAGCCGGGACCGCCGCCGTGGCCGCCGGCACCGTGGTTGCCGCCACCCCCGTGACCACCTCCACCTGGACCGCCGAAGGGCGGGAAGAACGGCCAGCAGCCGGAGAGCAATACTAAGGTGGTGAGCAGAGCGGCTTTGGTCAGCTTGGATAACATCGAGACACCGTGGACATGGAAAAATCGGCGCGAAGTAGACCCGCCGGGGGCGTCGGTGTCTCGAAGAATTTGGTATCGGCAAGGTAAGTATTGTGTCGGCGCTGATGCATTGCCGGCGATCGAAGGACGGCGTTTTGCTGGTGGCACTAACGAGAAGCCCCGCACCTGGAGAGAGCGGGGCTTCAAGACGGCAACTCAGGGGATTACAGGCAAGCCGGTCCTTCGGCTGCACTGTGAATGTAGCTTCGGCCCGGCGTCCTTCCAGTGGTTGGGGCGTCAGGCGTCGTCAGCGGCGCTTGGCGCTGGATGGGCGGTCCGGTAGGGTCGCCCTTTCGTTGGCTCTCGGACGGGCGGCTGGCCCGCGAAATTGCGGGGCTGCCTGCTATGGTGTCCCTTGGGGTGTGCTCGGAGGTGGTGATGGGCGGTCTGCGATCCTGGTTGTTGCTCGGCGTATTGTGGGTGCCGCTACCGGCTTTGGCAGAAATGCAGGTGATCTGGCCGCAGGGCTGGGAGGTTTCCCGTTCGCCAGCGGAAGCGGCTGCTGATGCGCCGGTGGTTCGTCAGCGTGGCGTGCGCATGGCGGAGGATGGATCCCAGGACCTGGTCATGGAGGTCACACGCAGTCGGCTCGGCTCCGCCACCAAGGTCAGTGTCGAGAATGTCATCGTCGAGATGCGCAAGGCGTTGCAGAGGGACTTCATGCGCCAGGGATTCCAGGCAGCGTGCAGCAAGCCGCTGGATGCGAAGCTGGGTGGGCTGGCAGGGCTGGAAGTGCATTGCGGCATCAGCCAGAACGGCACCGAGGTGCTCAAGCAGACCGTGCAGGTCGCGTTGGGTGATGGGGCGGCGTACTCGCTGACCTATGCGGCGCCCTCGGAGCGCTATGCGGCGCTGATGGCGGAGATCGAATCGGTGAAGGCAGGTATCAGTCTGAATTGAGTGCTGCCTTTACAGGAAAGGCAGAAAAGCAAAAGCCCCGCTGATGCGGGGCTTTTTTCGTTTTCAGGCTCAGGCAGCGATGGTGGCTTGCACTCGCTGAATCACCGCGCTCAGCGGTACCTCGCCCTGGTATTGCTGAGGGTAGAGGCGTTCGGTGTGCTTGGCGATGCCATGCTCGTTCACCAGGGTGAAGCTGAAGCCGTGCTTGCGCTTGGCCTGGATAACGCAGTTCAGAGGGGCGAAGGCCGCCGAGAGGGTGCGAATCGCCTCCTGGATTTGCAGGGAGGTTTTCATTGTCTTGTCTTTCCAAATAGGTAACGGTCCTATGACCGTCGAAATCGTCAAAAGCTCCGGGTGCGATCTGAGAATGCAGAAAACGTATGACCGGAATATGGCAGCGATTGGAAACTTGAGGGTCTGTTCGCGTCAGGCTGCGATGTTGGGTGAAAGCAGAGGATCTGACGTGGGGCGCTGATCGCTCGGGCAAATGTTCCTGGCGCGGTTGGCGTGCTCTGGAATCGATGCGGAGGATGCGCTGGCCGTGGCCCTGTAGAGCCCAGCTTCTGCCCTGGATCAGGTAGGGAGTGCTGGGAGGGGCGACCTATGGGTTTGGTGCTCGCTGTCGGCAGTATAAGGATTTCTTCTAACGATGGCTAGTTATTATACAGCCGTTTGTCAGAAGCTGCCAAGCGAAGGAGAAACTCCGCGGAGCGGGAGCGCTCCGCGGAATATCGACATTACTGCAGCCAGGATTCCACGGTGTCGCCACCGTACTGCTGTTTCCAGGCTTTCAGGGTCTTGTGGTTGCCGCCCTTGGTCTCGATGGTCTCGCCGTTGTGCGGGTTCTTGTAGACCTTCAGTTGGCGGGTGCGGCGCGGCTGTTGCGCGGCGGCGGGCTCGGTGGAAGTCTGCGGGTCGAGAATGTCGATGACGTTGCGCAGGTTCATGCCGTACTGGTCCATCAAGGCTTGCAGTTGATCCTTGAACTCCAGTTCCTTTTTCAGGCCGCCATCGCTCTTGAGTTTCTCGAGCAGGGCGAGTTGTTCCTGGAGTTTGCGCTCGGCTTCGCGGAATTCCGCAAGTTTGGACATCTGGGTGCTCCCGTATGCAGGGGTGATTAGTACGGCGCGATTCTGTGTTCTTGTGATTGTTCGCGTCAACTGAATATATGAATTGTTGCGATTGGGAAAACACACTTTAAATGTTAAGGGCACATGAAGGGTTGGCCGATTAATTGATCAATGAGGGATAATGCGCGGGCTAAAGGGTGTGGCGGGATCTTTCGTCGTTCAATAGCCCCTGCGAAACCTGTGTGCTTTATTGTGGTGCGTTGCGTGCGAGTGCTGGATGAATAACGAGATAGTGCAATACCGGGTCGATGATTATGAACTGACGTGCCAGGTTGCCGGGCAGGGCGTGCCGCTGCTGCTGGTGCATGGGTCGCTCTGTGACTACCGCTACTGGCAGGGGCAGGTCCAGGCGTTGTCTGCTCGTTATCGTGTGGTGGTGCCGAGCCTGCGCCACTACTTTCCCGAACAGTGGGATGGCTTGGGGGCGGGTTTTACAACGCAGCAACATGTCGATGATCTTCTGGCGTTGCTTGATCAGTTACCCGGTCCGGTTCATCTGCTGGGGCATTCGCGGGGCGGTAATATCTGTCTGCGCGTGGCGCTGGCGGCTCCGCAGAAATTGCTCTCGTTGACACTCGCTGATCCCGGCGGGGACTTTGCCGATGATGTTTTTGCGGGGGTAAATATCGAAGCGCCAGTATCTCCCGTGGAGCGCAATCAGTTTCGTCAGCAGGCGCTGGAGATGATTCGAGCGGGGGCGGTGGAAGGCGGGCTGCAGCTCTTTGTCGATACTGTCAGTGGTGCGGGAGTCTGGTCGCGGTCTTCTCGGAAATTCCGCGAAATGGCGACGGCTAATGCCATGACATTGGTTGGGCAGGTCGCCGATCATCCCGTGCCTATAAAGCATGAGCAGATCTTGCAACTGCAATTGCCGGTATTGCTGATCGGCGGGGCAAAAAGTCCGGAGCCGTTTCCGCGAATCATCCAGGCATTGCAATCGACGTTTGTGGACGCGCGCTCGGTGACGATTCCCGGTGCGTCCCACGGCATGAATGTGATCCGTCCGGCGTCCTTCAATCGCAGCGTGCTGGAGTTTGTCGATCAGTACTGAGCGAAGTCAGGCTTGCCGCTCGTCAGCTTCCCAAACATGCAGTAACATCCCACGCCTTGCCCGCTATCGTTTGCGGGCAGGTTTCGATTTCTTCCAGTGATCTACGTCCGCGCGCGAAGGCGCAGGGTGCCGACAAGGCGCCTGCCACTGTGAGGCAGGCTTACCCGGCGGGCGACGCTTACTGGCACATCCCAACCCATGTGGCCTTTCGTAGGGGTCACCACTAGGAGAGGAGGCGCCATGCCCATCATTACTCTTCCCGACGGTAGTCAGCGTTCCTTCGATCATCCGGTCAGCGTGACCGAGGTGGCGCAATCCATTGGCGCGGGCCTGGCGAAAGCTACCCTGGCCGGCAAGGTCAACGGCCGCTTGGTCGATGCCTGCGACATCATCGACAGCGACGCGACCCTGCAGATCATTACCCCGAAGGACGAGGACGGGCTGGAGATCATCCGCCACTCCTGCGCTCACCTTGTGGGCCATGCGGTCAAGCAGTTGTACCCGACCGCCAAGATGGTCATCGGCCCGGTGATCGACGAAGGCTTCTATTACGACATCGCCTTCGAGCGCCCCTTCACTCCGGACGACATGGCCGCGATCGAAAAGCGTATGGCCGAGCTGATCGAGAAGGACTACGACGTCATCAAGAAGATGACGCCGCGTGCCGAAGTCATCGAGACCTTCAAGGCTCGTGGTGAGGAGTACAAGCTGCGCCTCATCGACGACATGCCGGACGAGAAGGCCATGGGCCTGTACTTCCATGAGGAGTACGTGGACATGTGCCGCGGCCCGCACGTGCCGAACACTCGTTTCCTGAAAGCCTTCAAGCTGACCAAGATTTCCGGTGCCTACTGGCGCGGCGACTCGAAGAACGAGCAGTTGCAGCGCGTCTACGGCACTGCCTGGGCTGACAAGAAGCAGCTGGCCGCCTACATCCAGCGCATCGAGGAAGCCGAGAAACGTGATCACCGCCGCATCGGCAAGCAGCTCGACCTCTTCCACCTCCAGGAAGAGGCGCCGGGCATGGTCTTCTGGCACCCGAACGGCTGGACCGTCTATCAGGTGCTCGAGCAGTACATGCGTAAAGTGCAGCGCGACCACGGCTACGTGGAAGTCCGCACTCCGCAGGTCGTCGACCGCATCCTCTGGGAGCGTTCCGGCCACTGGACCAACTACGCCGAGAACATGTTCACCACTTCGTCGGAAAGTCGCGACTTCGCGGTCAAGCCGATGAACTGCCCGTGCCACGTGCAGATATTCAATCAGGGCCTGAAGTCCTACCGCGACCTGCCGCTGCGCCTCGCCGAGTTCGGCGCTTGCCACCGCAACGAGCCGTCTGGCGCGCTGCACGGCATCATGCGCGTGCGTGGCTTCACCCAGGACGACGCTCACATCTTCTGCACCGAAGAGCAGGTGAAGAAGGAAGCGGCTGACTTCATCAAGCTGACCCTGCAGGTCTATTCGGACTTCGGTTTCAGCGACGTCTCCATGAAGCTGTCCACTCGTCCGGCGAAGCGCGTCGGTTCCGAAGAGCTGTGGGATCGCGCCGAAAGCGCGCTGGCCGACGCCCTGAACGAATCCGGCCTGGAGTGGGAATACCAGCCGGGCGAGGGCGCCTTCTACGGTCCGAAGATCGAGTTCACCCTGAAGGATTGCCTCGGCCGTAACTGGCAGTGCGGCACCCTGCAGTACGACCCGAACCTGCCAGAGCGTCTGGATGCCAGCTACATCGCCGAAGATAACAGCCGTACCCGCCCGGTCATGCTGCACCGCGCGATCCTCGGCTCCTTCGAACGCTTCATCGGCATGCTCATCGAGCACTACGCCGGCCTGTTCCCGGCCTGGCTCGCACCGACCCAGGCCGTGGTGATGAATATCACTGACAAGCAGGGCGAATGGGCTGAAGAAGTGGTGCGTCAGCTCGAACAAAGCGGATTCCGTGCCAAGTCTGACTTGAGAAACGAGAAAATTGGCTTTAAAATCCGCGAGCATACTTTGCTCAAGGTTCCCTATCTGCTGGTCATCGGCGATAGAGAAGTTGAATCGCAGGCCGTCGCCGTACGTACGCGCGAAGGGGCAGACCTCGGCTCGATGCCGGTCGCCCAGTTCGCTGAGCTGCTCGCTCAGGCGGTTTCCCGGCGTGGTCGCCAAGACTCGGAGTAATCATTATTAAGCGTGAAATGAGACAGGATAAGCGGGCTCTCCCGAAACCGCCGATCAACGAAAACATCACCGCCCGTGAGGTTCGTCTGATTGGTGCTGACGGTCAGCAGATCGGAGTGGTCTCCCTTGATGAGGCTCTCCGTCTGGCTGACGAGGCCAAGCTGGACCTGGTGGAAATTTCTGCTGATGCGGTGCCCCCTGTCTGCCGCATCATGGACTACGGCAAGCACCTCTTCGAGAAGAAGAAGCAAGCCGCTGCTGCGAAGAAGAACCAGCACCAGCAACAGATCAAAGAAATCAAGTTTCGTCCAGGGACGGAAGAAGGGGATTACCAGGTAAAACTACGCAACCTGGTACGTTTCCTTAATGAAGGGGACAAGGCCAAGGTATCGCTTCGATTCCGTGGTCGTGAGATGGCCCACCAGGAGCTGGGCATGGAGCTGTTGAAGCGGGTCGAAACCGACCTCGCCGAGATCGGCACCGTGGAACAGCATCCTAAGCTGGAAGGACGCCAGCTGATGATGGTCATCGCTCCCAAGAAGCGTAAATAACCTCCCGGGCACTGGCAGGCCTGATGGTTATCAGTTGTTAACGAATGCGGAGTACTAAACATGCCAAAGATGAAAACCAAGAGTGGCGCCAAAAAGCGCTTCAAAGTGACTGCTGGTGGCATCAAGCACAAGCACGCTTTCAAGAGCCACATCCTGACCAAAATGACCACCAAGCGTAAGCGTCAGCTGCGCGGCACTTCGATGCTCGCTGCTTCCGACGTTCGCCGTGTAGCGCGCTCCCTGCGTCTGCGTTGATTTCTGGTAGAGGATAAATAAATGGCTCGTGTTAAGCGTGGCGTAATTGCCCGTCGTCGTCACAAAAAGATTCTGAAGCTCGCAAAAGGCTACTACGGCGCGCGTTCGCGCGTGTTCCGTGTTGCCAAACAGGCGGTAATCAAGGCAGGCCAATACGCCTACCGCGACCGTCGTCAGCGCAAGCGTCAGTTCCGCGCTCTGTGGATCGCTCGTATCAACGCTGGTGCTCGTCTGAACGGTCTGTCCTACAGCCGTCTGATCGCTGGCCTGAAAAAAGCGGCCATCGAGATCGACCGTAAGGTCCTGGCCGATCTGGCTGTGAACGAAAAAGCGGCGTTTACCGCAATTGTCGAGAAAGCGAAAGCCAGCCTGGCTTAAGCCCCGCGACAGTTACCGGATCTTGGTCCGGACGTAACGTCACCGATAGGGGAAGAGCCTTACCGCTCTTCCCCTATTTTGTATCTGGAGTTGGTACATGGAAAACCTGGACGCGCTGGTCTCGCAGGCCCTGGACGCCGTGCGGAACACCGAAGACGTCAACGCCCTGGAGCAGATCCGGGTTCACTACCTCGGCAAGAAGGGCGAGCTGACCCAGGTCATGAAGACCCTGGGCGACCTGCCGGCCGAAGAGCGCCCCAAGGTCGGTGCGCTGATCAACGTCGCCAAGGAAAAGGTTCAGGATGTGCTGAACGCCCGTAAGGCCGAGCTTGAGGGCGCCGCCCTCGCCGCCAAGCTGGCAGCCGAGCGCATCGATGTGACCCTGCCGGGCCGTGGCCAGTCCTCCGGCGGCCTGCACCCGGTCACCCGAACCAAAGAGCGCATCGAGCAGTGCTTCACCCGTATCGGCTATGAAGTGGCCGAGGGTCCGGAAGTCGAAGACGACTACCACAACTTCGAAGCGCTCAATATTCCGGGTCACCACCCGGCTCGTGCCATGCACGACACCTTCTACTTCAATGCGAACATGCTGCTGCGCACCCATACCTCGCCGGTACAGGTCCGCACCATGGAAAACCAGAAGCCGCCGATTCGCATTGTCTGCCCGGGCCGAGTCTACCGCTGTGACTCCGACCTGACCCACTCGCCCATGTTCCACCAGGTCGAGGGTCTGCTGGTCGATGAAGACGTCAGCTTCGCCGACCTCAAGGGCACCATCGAGGAATTCCTCCGTGCCTTCTTCGAGAAGGAATTCTCCGTCCGCTTCCGTCCGTCCTTCTTCCCCTTCACCGAGCCTTCGGCGGAAGTCGATATCCAGTGCGTGCTCTGCAGCGGCAAGGGTTGCCGCGTTTGCAAGCAGACCGGCTGGCTGGAAGTCATGGGTTGCGGCATGGTCCACCCCGACGTGCTGCGCATGTCCGGTATCGACCCCGAGAAATACCAGGGCTTCGCCTTCGGTATGGGGATCGAGCGCCTGGCCATGCTGCGCTATGGCGTGAACGACTTGCGCCTGTTCTTCGACAACGATCTGCGGTTCCTCGGCCAGTTCCGCTAGCCCGCACGACCGTCAACGCATTTAGGAGAGCAGGATGAAATTCAGTGAACAGTGGCTGCGGAGCTGGGTAAATCCGCAAGTATCCCGTGACGAGTTGGTTGCTCGTCTGTCCATGGCCGGCCTTGAGGTCGACGCCGTGATCCCGGTTGCCGGTCAGTTCAGCGGCGTGGTCGTGGGCGAAGTGCTGTCGACCGAACAGCACCCGGACGCTGACAAGCTGCGCGTCTGCCAGGTCAGCAACGGTTCGGAGACATTCCAGGTCGTCTGCGGCGCGCCCAACGTGCGCCCGGGCCTGAAGATCCCCTTCGCCATGATCGGCGCCGAACTGCCGGGCGACTTCAAGATCAAGAAAGCCAAGCTGCGCGGCGTTGAGTCCAACGGCATGCTCTGCTCGGCCAAAGAGCTGGAAATCAGCGAAGAGAACGCCGGTCTGATGGAGCTCGCCGCGGATGCGCCGGTGGGCGCCAACGTGCGCGACTACCTCGAGCTGGACGACGCCTCCATCGAGATCGGTTTGACCCCGAACCGCGGCGACTGCCTGTCCCTGACCGGCCTCGCCCGCGAAGTCGGCGCGCTCTATAGCGCCGAGGTCAGGCCGGTGGTGGTCAATGCCGTTGCCCCGCACATCGACGACGTGCGCAGCATCGAGCTGCTGGCCCCTAAAGCCTGCCCGCGCTACCTTGGCCGCGTGATCCGTAACGTCGACCTGAGCAAGCCGTCCCCGCTGTGGGTGGTTGAGCGTCTGCGCCGTTCCGACATCCGCAGCATCGACGCCGCCGTCGACATCACCAACTACGTGATGATCGAGCTGGGCCAGCCGATGCACGCCTTCGATCTCGACGAGATCAAGGGCGGTGTGCGCGTGCGCATGGCGGAGGAGGGCGAGAAGCTTGTCCTGCTCGACGGCCAGGAAGTTACGCTGCGTGCCGACACCCTGGTAATCGCTGACCACGAACGCGCCCTGGCCATCGCCGGCGTGATGGGTGGCGAGCACAGCGGCGTCAGCGCCAAGACTCGCGACCTGTTCCTCGAAAGCGCCTTCTTCGACAACATTGCTGTGGCCGGCAAGGCCCGCTCCTATGGCCTGCACACCGATGCCTCGCACCGCTTCGAGCGTGGCGTGGACTCGCAACTGGCTCGCCGCGCCATGGAGCGTGCCACCGAACTGCTGCTGCAGATCGTTGGCGGCGAAGCTGGTCCGATCGTCGAGCAGGCCAGCGAAGCCGATCTGCCGAAAGTCGCACTGGTCACCCTGCGTGCCGAACGTGTCACCCAGATGCTGGGCATGACCCTGGAAAACGCCGAAATCGAGCGTCTGCTCACCGCGCTGGAATTCGATGTCCAGAAAGCCGGCGCTGATGCCTGGACCGTGGGGGTGCCGAGCCATCGCTTTGACGTCTCCATCGAAGTCGACCTGATCGAAGAGCTGGGCCGCCTGTACGGCTACAACCGTCTGCCGGTTCGCTACCCGCAGGCCCGCTTGGCGCCGAACACCAAGTCCGAGTCCCAGGCCGAACTGCCGGCGTTGCGCCGCCTGCTGGTCGCGCGCGACTACCAGGAAGCCATCACCTACAGCTTCATCGATCCCAAGCTGTTCCAGCTGTTTCATCCTGGCGTCGAGCCGCTGATGCTGGCCAACCCGATCTCCGCCGACATGGCCGCCATGCGCGCCTCGCTCTGGCCGGGTCTGGTGAAGTCCCTGCAGCACAACCTCAACCGCCAGCAGACCCGCGTGCGCCTGTTCGAGAGCGGCCTACGCTTCGTCGGCCAGCTGGAAGGGCTGGTGCAGGAAAACATGCTCGCCGGTGTCGTCTGCGGTGCCCGTCAGCCGGAAGGCTGGGCCAACGGCCGCGAGAGCGTCGACTTCTTCGACGTCAAAGCCGACGTCGAGGCGCTGCTGGGTAATGCCGGCGCCCTCGAAGCCTTCACCTTCTCCCCGGCGGAACACCCGGCGTTACACCCGGGCCAGACCGCCAAGATCGAGCGCGACGGTGTGCTGGTCGGCTACCTGGGCGCCCTGCATCCGGAACTGGCCAAGGCGCTGGATCTGGATCGCCCGGTCTACGTCTTCGAGCTGGTACTGGCCGAAGTCGCCAAAGGTCGCCTGCCGAAATTCAGCGAACTGTCGCGCTTCCCCGAAGTGCGCCGTGACCTCGCTCTGATCGTCGATCTGGATACCCCGGCCGAGTTCGTCCTGGCAAATATCCGTGAAACGGCGGGCGAATGGCTGACGGACCTCAGGCTCTTTGACGTCTACCACGGTAAAGGCATTGATCCGCTTAGAAAAAGCTTGGCCGTTGGCTTGACCTGGCAGCATCCATCACGCACTCTTAATGATGACGAGGTGAACGCGACTACGCAGAATATCGTCGCCTCGCTGGAACAAAGGTTCAACGCCACGTTAAGGAAGTAGCGTATGGGGGCTCTGACGAAAGCTGAAATTGCTGAACGTCTGTACGAAGAGCTGGGCCTGAATAAGCGGGAAGCCAAGGAACTGGTGGAGCTCTTCTTTGAAGAGATCCGCCAGGCGCTGGAGCATAACGAACAGGTGAAGTTGTCGGGTTTCGGCAACTTCGATCTGCGCGACAAGCGCCAGCGTCCCGGACGCAACCCGAAGACGGGAGAGGAAATCCCGATCACAGCCCGGCGCGTCGTCACCTTTCGTCCAGGGCAGAAACTGAAGGCCAGGGTTGAAGCTTATGCTGGAACCAAGTCATAACGACGAGTTGCCCCCCATCCCGGGCAAGCGCTATTTCACCATTGGTGAAGTCAGCGACCTTTGCGCGGTGAAGCCGCACGTGCTGCGGTACTGGGAACAGGAGTTCCCGCAACTCAACCCGGTCAAGCGAAGGGGCAACCGGCGCTACTACCAGCGCCAGGACGTGCTCATGATTCGCCAGATCCGTGCGCTGCTCTACGACCAGGGCTTCACCATCGGTGGCGCCCGTCAGCGTCTCACCGGTGACGAAGCCCGCGATGACGCCACCCAGTACAAACAACTGATCCGGCAGATGATCGCCGAATTGGAAGATGTGCTGCATGTGCTGCGCAAGTAACTGAAAAAAATGAAAAAAGCACTTCTCCAAAGCAATTGCTTGGGGTATAGTGCGATCCGCTTCTGAGGGAACTCAAAAGCAACGTCGGGGCGTAGCGCAGCCTGGTAGCGCACTTGCATGGGGTGCAAGGGGTCGAGTGTTCGAATCACTCCGTCCCGACCAAAATTTCCGATACGGCTCAAGCACTTATGGTGCTTGGGCCGTTTTCGTTTCTGGGCCTGCGCAAAACTGGCGCAAAATGCGCGCAAAATTATCGGGCGAATTCGCTGATATCTAGGTCCGGAACAGCGTCCGACCAGACCACTTCGCAGTGGTCCCGCTGATAATTCTTCGTCATCTCCTCGCTGGCATGGCCGGCAATCTTCTGCCCATCCTTTCCGGCTTTCTTGTACAGGTGCAGCGATAGTGCCCTGACTTCGTGAAAGCCCGGCATCTCCTCCTCACGCCACCCCGCGTAGCACTCAGCAGCGTCCCTGGCGTCCTTGAATGCCCTGGTCAGGTAGCGCTCCTCAATCTTCGTCCAGTGCTCCTTTTGCTCCGCCTGCTTCTTCCGCTCAGGGCGACGGTGCACTAGGAAGGGCGATGGAACGTTGTCCCGGCACCGGCTGAGCACGGCCTGCAGCTCCGGCGTGACTCGGAAGCGAATCCAGGCGGCGTCACTTGCCTTGGCCGTTTTCTGCTGGACTACATACAGAAACCCTTCGCGGACATCGTCGAAGCGCATGGCGAGAATGTCGGTCCGGCGCTGCGCGGTGATCAGCGCAAGGTCGATCGCGTTCTGCAGCCAAACTGGCGACTTCTCCCGAATTGCGCGGAGACCTTCGACGGTGTGGCGCTTCCGCTGCTTTTTCTCGATGCGAGGCATCGTGCTGGCTGCTGGGTTGTCGGCGATAAGCCCCTTCGCCGCAGCATGGTTGAAGATGTCGATCAGCAGGGCGCGCGCTTGGTTGGCAGAGCGCGGGGTAAGGCCGTCCAGGAACTCGGCGACCATGCGGATGGTGAGTTCGTTGATTGCCTTTGTCGGCCAAGCTGCGCGGAACTGACGGAACCGGACGGCGTAAAGTTCCAGCGTACCCTTGGCCAACTCCCGCGGCGGAAGGATGACTTTCTCGTAGGAGTCGAGGAAGGCAGTGAACTGGTCGATTGCCGTGCCTTGTACTTTCGAGACAAGATCCCCGCCGCCCATGAACTCGAGGTTTAGCTGCTTGGCAGCGCCGATCGCCTTGGATCGATCAGGGCCAAAGGGAAACCACTTTCCATCTGTTGGCCGTCGGTAACGGTAGGTGCCGCGCCGCACGTCAAGGTAGAGGTTTGGCGGGAGCCCCTTGTTTGCCTTGTTCCTTGGGCGTGGAGACATCATGCAGCTCCTCGAAGAACCATGGCGACCAGATCATTACTGGTCGACTTGCTGTATGCAGCCCAGTCGATGAACCAGAGCTTGCCGATTCTCTCGCCCGGGATCATCCCATCTCGGAGTTGATTGCGGATCGCTTGGCTGGACAAAGGGGTTCCGTTGTCGCCCCAGCGGCGCCGCTGGAACTCACTTATTTTTATGAGCTCCTTATTCATTCGTGTTCCTCCTGAATCCAGGCCTGACCCTCAAGCCGAGCGACAATCCATTGCTCGATTTCCATGGAGTCCCAGCCGACTGCTCTAGTGCCAATCCGTTTTGCTTTTGGAAATTCCCTCTTGGTCATAAGCAGATAAATGCTCGATCGCTTTAATCCACAAAGACGAATTACTTCTGGCAGACGCATGATGCGTCTTTCGGCAGGCATATGAGTTTCGGTTCCTTTGATCATGATGGCATCTCAAGCGAGTTTGGAGTCGAGTCGCAGAAACCCTCGATCAGAATGCAGGGCAGCCCTGTCGGCGGTCTTGGTCAGTTGGAAGACTTGCATGGTGCGGCTCGTCGACCGGTGCGATGCATCGCAAGCAGTCGCATTGGACGGCGTCGTGTCAGAAGATCGGTCGGCTCATGCTGCACTCCTTGCGTGCTTGGTAAAGTTCGACGCCATAGTGAACGTCATGCCCAGCTCGAGGGCCCGGCCGCGCTCGAGGTTGGCGCCACGGGAGTTGGTCCAGCCGAGGAGGAGATCGATGGTGTCGCAGGTGACCTGTTGGGTCGGGACGGTCATATAGCTGCGCTAGGTTTCGCAGGCAGGTGCCGGATTCTCGGACGGATCTTCGAAGTGCTAGCCGAATTGGCGTAGGCGCTCGGCTTCGGCGTGGAAGGCCGGGTAGTTGAACTCCGGCAGGCCGGTCACGGGGCCGACGAGGTAGATGCGCTGCATGGATACTCCCACCCATACAGGTAGGTGGGCTGGGTCTGCTCGGTGAGCTCCTCGCGGAGTGTCTTGTCCGGTGTGATCACTTAGCCTTCGTCCTGATCGTAGGCCTGCCGGTTGTCCAGCACGGCATCGCTGACCAGCTTCACGTCGCCCAGGGTGTAGCCGTAGTGGTTGTCTGCGGCGCCTAGTTGGTCCAGCAGTACTCGAATTGCGCCGGCCTCGTCGTAGGCCGCTACGATGTCGTAGTCGCCTACTTGGTAGGCCTTGAGGGCTTGTTCGGGCATAGTGGCTCCCGGTCGCCATGGGCTGCTGTGTGATGAATTGGAAGGGGATAGGAATGACCGAAGGCAAGGATGTTTCAATAAACTCAAAATCTGCTAGTTACATCGAGCATTTGCATCCGGAAATGCCTGACGCGCCGACAGCGATCGATGTCGCGGCATCCGATCTGCGCGCTTGGAAAAGCGTATATGAGCTTTGTATTGAGCTGAGAAATTTTGAAATAACTCAATTGGTGCAAAGGAATAACTTCTTCATGATTTTTCAAGGAGTTCTTCTTGCTGGTATTTGTCAATCTGCAGGGCAAATACCGATAGTGAGTTTTATGATATGCCTAGTTGGGTTGTCAGTTTCTCTTTGCCAAGCAGGCATGGCAGCCGGGGCTAAGTATTGGCAAGTCCATTGGGAGTTGAGTACTAAGCTCAGTGAAAGTTGGGTAACTCAGATGTACAAGGTCCATAGTCGGCTGGGTCATGCTATTAAGGAGGGAGACGTTGAGGTGGATCCTCTAGTTATGTCGAAGATCGAGAGAAGACGGGTTCTGGTTCATCTTTTTCAGGATGACAGCAGAAGCAGAGAGGAAATTAAGAAAGAATTGGGACGAAATTGGGTTAAGCGTAGATTTGTGAATTATTTGATTATGCGGCGATTCTCGGCTAGTCGAATTCCAATATATGTGGGTATGTTGTTGGCTTTGGCGTGGTTTCTGTTATTGGTCTGCACTATTAAAATTCCTGGCCTTGATTGGCATGTTTTGGATATCGTCACAGGATTCCCCGTCAAGCTTGGTAAGTGATATTGCGGTTACGATCCCACAGGCCTGACTCGTTGCGTGCTGAGGCCTGGGTTGATGCCGCGACTGTCAGTTGTGCTGACGATCACCTTCGGTAGGGTTCTCCTCGCGCCGTAATGGCGCAATGGCACGGAGTGGGGTAGGTTCGGTGCAACTCAGGCTTATCCGGAGAGCGCTATGGACTGGACTTCGATCACTGCGAATGGTTCGTTAGTGGCCGGTTTGGTCTCCGCGGGGTGTTGGGTTGTGGCGGCTGTGGTGAAGGTGAGGCCGCCAGAAGAGTTCCGAGGGAGGCCCGATGGTGACTACTGGAAGGCGACAGTAGTGAATGGTGCCGCCCTCATACCTACGCTTCGCGCTCAGGCTAAATGGAACAGTATCGCTGCGTTCGCCGCGGCGGCAGCGATCCTTCTTCAGATCACATCGAACCTATTGAAGTGAGCCGGAACTGCTGGGGCATGGCATCTGGCACTTCGTAACTCCAGCGTGCTGGCGCGTTCTGCGCTTCGATTCGGCTTCGCAGAATCGCGGCGCGCGCCTCCTTGGTAGGCGGCGCGTAGGTTCCTCGCCACTTCTTGTCGATGCCGATATTGCGGCCGATGTTCGTGCTGTCTGCGCTGGCGAAAGGCAGGCGGCTGAATACCGCTGGATCCAGCATCCGAAGCCCATGTAACTTGCAGATCGGCCGGCCGTCGTCGTCGCACAGTACTCGCATAGCCTGTCCGATCCGGCGCCACCAACCATCGGTTCCTACCCGCTCGAAGTCTCCCGAGCTGCCTATGCAGAGCCGCATCCATCCACTCGCCAATCGGTCAAGGCGCTCGAGCGATTCGTGCATGTGCCAGACCGGCGCACCGAACCAGCGAGGTAATGGCCACTCTTCGAGAAGGGCGTCGTTGTCGGCCTCGCTTCCGTTGATCACATCGGGCACCACTGCGAAGTCACAGGAAGGTATCAGCTTCGCATCGGCTGCCCAGGCATAGAATTCAGACCAATCAGTGATTGGATTCCCTCCACGCCAAGCGCTGTAAGCGCCATTGTCGATGGCGAATGACTGACAGACCTGAGCAGCAAGGCCGAGTTGTGCCGGATTCTTGAAGCTGATAAAGGCGTGACCGCCGCTGATAGCTGGCTCGGCAGCCGTGTCAGGCGTGATCGGCAGCCCATGGTAGTGAATCATTCCAAAAGCCTCACGGACTCGATGCCTACACCCTGATGAGTACCCCATAGCCGGAGCTCGCCGCCGAAACTGTCATGGAGCTGATCGGCAATCTGCTCCTGGATGCCAACGTCGTGTGCGCGAGTGGCTTCGTTAATCCGCTCCACCATGATCGTCTCTGGCGTCCGAATCTCCAGCTTGTAATCAATCAAGGCCCCATCATTCGGGCAGCGGGCGGTGAATGCCGCGGTATAGATATTGAGTTTTAGGCTCATGGTGTCTCCGTGCCGCTGGCGCAGTTCTGGAAGGTGGGGTAGGTTCGGATGGCCCGGCATGGGGCCGGATCAAGGAGAGATAAATGAGCGAAGAACATCGGAAGCTGATCGGGATTCCCGAAGGCCACACACTCAAGCAGGCAGGATCTGAGCGAGAGCAGCGTAAAGGGCGAGATACCGATATCGACTTCTACGAGGAGTTGAACGAGGCGGGCGAACTGGTTGCCAAGTACGAAGTGAGGGAGAGCATGTCGATCTACCCGCCCTTCACGAATCACGTTTCGTTCAAGAAGCTGGACTAGTCTCCACACATGCAGTCGATCAGGTCTTCCTCGTCGGAGAAGTCCAGCCCTAGAGGCATCTGGCGCCTGATCTGATCGGCCATCCATGCCAGGGCTCGGTAGTTTGGGCGGTCCTTCCGGAAGACCTGGCCACTGCGTTCCTCTGCTTCGATCCACCACCGAGCGCACTCGGGGTTTTCTACGATGGCGCGCAAGATCTTCTCGGGCGACTTGAGAAAGCATAGGTCGCAATTTCCCAGGTCGGAATCGATACCCAGATCGAACAGTTGTCGCGCCCAGAAGTTGTTGACGTCTGTCTTCAGCACGCCGGCGTGATACATCGGGGTGACGTTGTCCCAGCGGTTCGAGCCCTTCTGGTTGGCAGCCATCATCCGGTGATATCGCTTTGGCTCATCGGCGCGAATGCCGATGATTGCGTCCCAGGAGTTGAGGCCTAGCTCGTCGCGCATGAACCAGGTGCTAGCCTTGATCTTCATGCGGTCGGTGCACATGCGGTTGACTGGGTTCGGCAGGATTGGCGGCTCGCCTTTCTCCTCTCTGCGGTAGTCGACGTAATAGCGGAGCATCATGTCAAAGGGCTGACCTTCGCGGCTGGCTGTCTCGTAGTTGACCACCTTCCAGCTAAGGCCCTGGCCATACACTCCATCAAACTCCAGCCAGGTGATCGGCACGCTCCAGTGGCGCTGACACTCGCGGATGAAGTCCAGCGTTTCCGGCCGTTCCTTGCCAGTGTTCTGGAAGGTCACGTGCACGTCGCTAGGAAGCTGTCCGCCGTGCTCCTCGAGGATGTGGTAAAGCATAAAGCCGGACGAGCGCCCGCCGCTGAAGCCGATCTGCGCCGGCCCAGTAATACGATAGGGGGACATGCTTTCTCCAGGGAGACCGTCGCCTCGTGCACTTAAGAAACGTCCTATTGCGACGGAAGGAGCTGGTCATCAGGGTTCTCGCTCCAACGAAGGAGCGGATTCGTATGAGGATGTGGTTCAGGGCGATATCAGCTGCCCTTGTGGTGCTCAGCACGAATGGCTGTGCGAGTTCATTGGGGCATCTGTTCGATCCATGCCTGTACATGGCGTGCAGCTCGATCTGAAATCGTGGGACGTTGTGGGCCCACTGATGATCGTTGACCTGCCATTCTCTGCAGCGCTCGACACTGTGCTGCTGCCTCTCGACTTGATCGATAACCGATCCTGCAATTGGTAGAGCGCCGCCGCGCGGGGGGGGCAACGGGTAGGCAGTTATTGGCATTTTGCGGTATGAGGGGCAGTATCGATGAGGCCAAATCTGGCCTTAAGGGAAGGATTTCTATGCCGTTCGATCTGACCAGACTGCAGAAGTGCTTAATGAGCCTTTCGGCGTTGAAGCGTTTCTTGGAAGATGCCTTGAGGCCAGCGAAATCCATTCCCCGGCAGGATCTTAGAGAGAGCTTAGCGAGCTACCTCTTGATATGTGTGCATTCGTTTGATCAAGAGTGGAAGCGCCTTTCGGGGATGGGAAAAGACGATGCCGAAATTCGCAGAACACTTGAGTTGGCCAGCCCTTTGGTTAAGCGAATTCGCCGGTGGAAAGGACTAGCTAAGTTACGATCCAGGGTTCTTGCTCATGAGCCATATGACAAGGACTCAATGGAGCTTGTCGACCTCCGGGAGTATTTCGGAGAGGGGAAAGCCCCAACGGAGTTTTGGGAGGCAGTTCTGTTGGCAGAGTGCGCTGTTTGGGCAATCGCAATCGCCATAACGAGGCATGAAGCAGAGCAAGAAGCGGCGAAAAGGATTATCTATGCCGACGGCCCGCACAGAATTCCGCCGTGCGGAGTCTCTTCTGAGGAGGATCTACAAGCGGAAATGGATGCTTTTAAGCGCGATTTGCTTTCCGATTCCCCGGATCTAGCTGTGATGTTCCCTGCTAGCTGAGTGCATCTTCACGGTCGAGGCGCTCGGCCTCTTGCCGGCCGAGCCTTTCGAGTTGCCGCTCCACGAATTCCGATGGTTTGAAATCGTGGCGCGGAATAGCGAGGAAGGGCGTGGAGCCTTCCGGGCCCAGGTCATGGGCATGCATGATCAGGAGCTGAACTGCTTCAGAGATTTCCTCGATGCCGTGCCAGCGCATCAGGTTCTCCAGCATGGCGCGAGTACCGCGGCGCACCCGATGGCGCAGCTCGGTCTCGTCCAGGCGCTGGCGCTTCTCGGCCGAGGCCTTGCTGCGTTCCTTCTGGGACTTGGCCATCAGCCTTCCGCCCCTATGTCGTCGCGCTTGATGATCGCTAGGCGCTTGGCGTAGGCGACCGCCTCGGCGTAGGAACGGCGGAAGCCGGCAGCCTTGTCGGTGGTGGTGTCGATGATGTGGAAGAAGCCGCGACCGGTGGGTCGTACCTGGTAGGCCGGCTTCTCCACCACCACGGTGCGGCGTTCTTCGAAGGCGGCGCGGGCGGCGGCGGACAGGGTCAGCAGCTGGGCCAGCTGCGGGCGAATGTTCAGCTGTTGCATGGCGATCACCTCGTCTGGTGGTGGCTTCCTTTGGGCAGCACTCCAGCGCGCGGCTGTGCGCCGGTGGGCGCCGCGGAGGAGTGCTCTCGAAAGGATTCAGGGGGAAGGTGGAAAGGCCCGTCCGACAGGGCCTTTCCGGGTCTCACAAACACCGCCGTATGTGAGTGTTTCGCGGCGCGCCCGGCTTGTTGCCGAACTGCCAGGGCTGTCGGTTACATGGCTGCGGCCTCCTGCTGAGTTACCCGCGGGCATGTGCACGGGCGCACTGGCTTGGGTTTCGCTGATGCTCTAACGCATCCCGCTGCCGCCTCGCTGAAGCGGCAGAAGTGATGCTCAGCAATCGCCCCAGTTGAGCTGCTTGATGTAGTCGCCGCCCTCGCAACGAACTGCTGCTGCGGTTATCAGCTCCGGGGCTTCCAGCAGCTTCTGGGCGGCAGCAAGTCCGGCCTCAGCTCTAGCGGCCGCCACCTTGCCGTGGCCAACCTGGAAAGCCTTGCGGCGACGGTAGGAGTCCATGGCTTGCGCCAGGTCCGGATAGCAGAAGCGCTTCGCTGAAACCTTTGCCACTCGCTTGGTCAGGCGCTTCACCCATTCCGGTGACATCAGTGGTGCCCGGCGTGCGTCGTGGTCGCGCATAACGAAGTAGCAGCGCTCGGTTTCTCGGGTGACGACGTATGTGATGCAGATGATCTCCACGCCGTCCGGATCGATGGTGTCGATGAACCGGTAGTGATCCGGTCCGATCATATTTCGGCTCATATTCATTACTCGGTTGGTGTCATCCCAAAGCGCCCTCTGGGGAAGGCGCTTCAGTGATGCATTGGCGCCGCGCGCACCTGCTGGGGTCTTGCGCGGCTGCATGCTCAGCGATGTACGTATGGCCCGCCGCCGATGCGTGCAGCTCAGGCCTTCAGGTCGTTTGGCTTGGGGCTTCCCTGGTCATGGCGCCGTGCGCGTCGTTCTCGTTTCGCCATGGTCATCGGGCATATGCAACTCGCCGCGTGCAGCCCCGGTGCCCAGTTGGTGTCGGGCACACGACGAGAGGTCCGGCGCGCCGTTCGCCGAGGCTTGGCGCGCTAATTCGATTCGATGTCTCCCCAGTCCACTACGGTGGCTCTGGTCCTCGCACCTGCTTGCCGGGTCATTCACACGGTTTGGCATTTCGCCGCGCTCCACCCTTCAGCCCCTCAGTTGGCCTCTGGATGGGTGCGCCGGTCGCCGGTAGCGGCAGGTGCTGTATTCGTCATTGGGTGCGTTGTTAAAGAGCGGTCGGCTCGGTGGCCTGGCGCCGTAATACGTTGGCGTTGAATCAACAATACGAAGATGTATCGAGCGCGTCAATACGCTTACGTATTGAAATTTCAAAACGTGAGAAGGCCGGAAACCCATTGAAGAGCGATTCGTTTCTGAGTACTGTATGTGCATACAGTATTGGCGGGGAGCTATGGTAATGACGAAGCAAGCGGTCTCGGCAACCAAGGAAAGCGGCCTCCATGAGCTGGACCGGCTGCGCCTGCGGATCTCAGCGATGGTGGGAAGCCCCAAGGCTCAGGCCGATCGGCGCGTGGTGATCTGGCGTCTGGACAGCGATACGGACGAGGCGTGGAGCCAAGTGATGGGGGAGCTGGCCGAGACCGATGGCCTGACGGTAACCAAGCTCGAGGACGGGACGGCGGTTATGGAATGGCAGCCGAGCGGGGAGGAGGGCGAGGGCGCCCAGGGAGAAGAGGAGGAACTACCGGCGGACTTCAAGGTGCAGTACTTGCACGACCAGCCCGCGCCGTTCTGAGGGGAAGGGGACACGAGGCCGCACCAATCGATGCGGCTTAGCTTTGCTGCGGGCGGGTAGCGGCACGCCTGCGCGGCAAGGGCACTGTTCTCGTCCCTTCCTACCGTGCTTTGTTTCCGATGTTTTTCACGGCATGGGGAGCGATTCTGTCGAATGCAGACCCTACCTGGCTGGGTAATAGGGAGAGCACTGCTCGCTTGAGTTCCTGCCCTGCGCGTTGGGCGCCTAAGCGGTCACTGAGTTCAACGATGTTCGGTGCCAAATGGTTATTTTCCGCGTATCTGAATATTTCCTCAAAGTACTGCTCCACTGAAGCAAACGCTTTGGTGTCTTTCATCGAGTCGAGTTGGCAGGCGATTGCCAGCGAGAAATCGATTTTTGCTTGCTCGCGGCGCCGATCCCATTTCGCCACGCATAGGATCAGATCCGAGGCTCCACTGTATTGCCAGCTTGTGCGTTCCTCGATGTCTCGTCGAAACTCATTGAAAGCTCTCGAGTTGTAGTACCACCTGCGTTGTACTACGAGATCCAGTTCGACAGAGCTCTCGTCTCGTGGATGGTCTGAGAATCCCGCGAAGAAAAAGTCAGCGCTGTTTCCGCTTCTGTAATGCCAGTCCGGGATCTGGGGGATGATGTCGCTCTTTGCCAGTTGCGATGATGGTCGAGCAAAGCAGATTCCAATGAGAAGTGAGTTCTTTCCAGTAATCGAGAGGTCATACCTAAAGCGAGCGTCAAGGCGCTCTAGAAGGCTCTGGTAGTCGCATACGGGGTTCATAGATTGCTTCCTTCCTGTTTCTGACCGCGTTCAGCTTCCGACTTCTCGAGCCTGCTGGTTGCCCACTGCTGCTCGAAGTCACGCTTGGCCCTGAGCTTGTGGTTTTGACACTCAACCATCTGCTGGTCAGTCTTCCAGTTATCGCAGCCCCGGGGCACTTGGTAGAACTTGTCCCATGCAGCGTCATGCTGGCGCTGTGACTCGGCTGCAGCCTTCATGACCTGGGCGTCGTACTGATCGACTTGGCGAGGAGGTGGTGGTGCAGGGTGGAGCTGCTGTTGCTGGCGCGCGGCCTGCTCCTGGATCTTCGCCATGGTTGCCTGAGCACGCTCGATCTGGCGCTCAGCCATGTATTCGATCGCTGCCACCCTCGCGTAGTACATCACCACGCAGGTGATGAGCACGCCGATGAGGCCTAGGGCCCAGGACTGGAATGTTTGCGGACGGCGTCGTGCCATGAGGATGCTCCATGCGGTGATGGCTGAATGCTATGCACCTTTGAAGCTAGAGGAAAGGCAAGAAACGAAAAGCCCCGCGGTGCGGGGCTCTTCTCAGTGAATTGACTCGGGAATCCCTTTGCGAATCTCATCTAGCAAGAGCTGCTCGGGTAGTGAGTTGCTGACCACTCGCACCGAATCTATCTCAGCGAGCTGATCCACGATGTCGGTATAGGCCGCGGCCAACTTCGGCTTATGTGCTGGTGGAGATGCGATAAACAGCGTGTCACGCGCCAGCAGTTGGACCTTCTTGAGTCTCCGGACTTTCGCCAGCCAAGCATCTCCATGCTCAAGGATTTTGGCGGGCTCATCGTGTCCTAGATGAATGGGCTTGATGGCTTGCGCCGCCCCCTCTTCATCCAGCAATACGTAGGGGAATTTCACGGGGTAGTCGCTAGTACCCAGTCGATCCTCCTTGTAGCGCTGCTTGAGATTTGCTGCTGCTAGAAGGTGTCCCAACTGACGCTCTAGAACCTTCTCCTCGTACTCTTTGCTGGCGAAGCTCAAATTGATGTAGTGATCGAAGATGGACTCAAGAGCTTCGTCGACCCGATCTACTGCGATGGTTCCTGGTGAGCTGAAGCGCATCATCGTTTCGCGGGGAAGAATGAGGCTTTTGAACGCTGCGAGCTGCGTCGACTGCTGCTGACTGTGCTTGCTGAAGAAGCTCGAGAGACGGGCGAGCTCTTGATCTACTTCTGTGCGCGCACGGATGTAGATTTTCGAATCGAGCTTATGGAAGAACTGGGTCACGCGTTGGCGCTTGGTTTCGATCTTGTAACGAAACTCACCGTTGCTGGCCAGCAGAACCACTCCGATATTCACGAATTCCCCTGTCTCAGGGTAAGGGAGGAAACGGAGTATCGAATAATTGCAGAAGTAGTTCATAGCTGCCCCCAGAAGCGCTCATCCCTGAACAGTTGCAGCGTTGCATACCTTTGACGCAGTGTCGGTTCAGTTTCGTCGATCTCATCCTGATCCCGGTAAAGCCACTCTACCGGTAGCAGGGAGGAAATCCTATCCCACTGGGCAAGCGCTGCGTCAAGCTCACGTTGGTAATCCTGACGAGTGACTAGGTCTTGGAGATGTCCCAACTGGTCACGAAAAACGTGATTGTGGCAGAACTCTGCTGCAGTCAACGTGGCATCGAAAGCGACGTTGTGATCGATCACAACCAGGTTCCCTGTAGAGTCCAGTAAGAGGTTAACGTTCCCTCCCAGCTCCCCAAGGGTACGGTCCCCGTTCTGAATCCACCAATCAAAGACCAGCACTTTACGCTGGAGCTCAAGCGGGACATTCCTCAAGCCGGCCCACATCAGCTCGTTGACGTTATCAACCTGCCTGGATGCGAATGCAGGGCCTCCAGACAAGTCCGTAACATTATCGGCAGAGCTGAAATCAATCAGGCCCTGGGGGATATCCATGAGGCACCACTCAGGAATCGGAAGCCCCAAGTAGGTGCCTAGCTCAGCGGCGATTACCTCGGATATCAAAGAGGGCCCGCCGGCACGGTTCAGCCCCTTCACGAAGTAGCGATGACCATCGTTTGCCCTGATTAGGAATGGTCGTACTGACACACCCTGATCACTTTGGCGGATGATCTCCTCGGCGATTACGTGTTTTGGCATTCAGGTCCCTTGCTTGCCTAGGCTCGAGGTCCAAGCCTCAGTTACTCAAACCAACTGTGCGTTCCAGACCAGCAGCACACGCGCATGGATGTAGGTCTCATCCATCCGGATGACCCTATCCTTGTGCTGCTTATTATCCGAGATCATGTCGAAATGCTCGGCATCGTGCACCTGCAGACGCTTGATGTAGAGGTGCCCCTGCCAGGTGAAGATGAACACCCCATCCCCGTTGAACGCCTGAACGCTGATGTTCACGATCATCGGGTCAGCATGCTTGATGGTGGGGTACATCGAGTTACCCCAGCCGTACACCATCTTCAGGTGATTCGGATCGTCGTAGGTGACGCCGATCTTGCGCAGCTGCTCCTGGCTGACCTTCACGTCACGGAGCATTTCCATGTAGTCGGCCGGCACCTGGCCGTTCCCCATGGCGCCGCGGATGTCGTAGTGCGCAATGCTGATCTCATCGCCTACCGGGCCAGGGCGGGAGAAGTCGGCAGCTATCACATTCGAGCAGGCGGCGGCCTGCACATCTTCTGCGGCCGCCTGCAGAATCTGCTGGCGCGCAGCGGCGCCGAGGCCCTTGCCGTGCTTTTCCAGCATCTCCATTACCTTGGCGGCAGAGCCCGTCGCCGACGTGTCTGCGCGTCTTCCAAGCGGCGCGGTCCCGATCCCAGTCCATAGCCACTCGACAGAGCAGCCGAAGGCCTTGGCAATGGCCTCGATGTTATCGCGCCTGGGGCTCTTCGATTCGCCCTTGATGATGCGGTGCACGGTGGGCTGATTGATGCCGGCGCGGCGGGCGAGCTCTCCCTCGCTCCACTCGAGCTTTTGCATCTCAGCTTCGATCCGTTCGCCAATGTTCATGGTTTCGCCAATAGAAAAACGTATTGCCCGAGTGTATTGCTCGTATCAATACGTGTGCGTATTATAAATAATACGAAAGCGCATTGGAGGTCTCCATGACCGTCAAGGAAATGATCGCTGCGCTGGTCGAGCAGGGGCTTTCACAGAAAGCCATTGCCGTCCTTGCAGGCACGACCCAGCCCACCATCCACAGGGCATCCAAGGGCGCGGGGGTCCGGTACGAGACCGGGAAGGAAATCGAGCGGCTCTACAACGAGCGCGTTCCCTCCGCCGCCTGACCTGTAGCTACAGATTGCCAGCAGCCCAGTCCGGGCTCCACGGAAAGAATCCAGAGGATTTACGAATGCAAGAGTTCCTGAGGGCGTGCCACGGCGCAGTAGAAGACGCCGGGGCGAAGGAGCTGGCAGCCAAGATGGGCTTGCCGCATGTGAGCCTGCTGCAGCGCGCGAACCCGGACAACGACTCGCACAAGCTGACCATCAATCACCTCTACCAGATCCTGCTGCACACCGGCGATCTCCGGCCGCTGCAGGAGCTGGCGCACAACTTTGGCTTTCACCTGGTTCGCCGCGATGTTCAGCCGGCCGACTGCTTGGCAAACGCAACACTGGCGATGGCGAGCGAAGCGGCAGACGTGACGAAGGCTGCCATCGAGGCGCTGGCCGATGGCGTTGTCACGCGGATTGAGTTCAAGCGAATCGAACGGGAGGGGCGTGAGGCGCAGGACAAGATCGAAGTCGTCATCGAGACCGCCCGCGCGAAGGTCGGCGTGCGATGAGAACAAGCGACGGGGAGTGCGGGGGGAGTGCGGGACGCATGCCCACGAAGACCGGATCGAACAACAGCGCGCCACGAAATCCCACGATGGCGAATTGTGGCGCGCCCTCCTGGGAGCTCTGCCAATGAGCACCATCATCATGTCGGCCTGCTGGCCGTTGCAGGGGCTGACGCCAGCACAGAAGGCTGTGCTGATCAGCCTGGCGGATAACGCAAACGACGAAGGCGTGTGCTGGCCTTCGGTGGCGAAGATCGCAGAGCGCACCTGCCTATCCGAGCGTGCCGTGCAGCAGGCCATCAAGGTGCTGAACAAGTCCAAGGCGCTGAGCATTGAAGCGCGCCAGGGGCGGTCGACCATGTTTACCGTGACCCCCGCAGCATTTGCACCCCCGCAGCAGGTTCACCCCCGAAAGAAATGCACCCCCGCAGTAGCTGCACCCACCCCCGCACTTGCTGCACCCCAACCCCCGCAGGAGCTGCACCCCACCCCCGCAGATGCTGCACCCAGAACCGTAATAGAACCATCAGTAGAACCATCAAAGAACCATTCGCCGGCCGGTTCCGGCCTGCCCGCCGAAGAGTTGATTCGTCAGGAAGGCTGCCGGGCCATCTGGGTGGCATACGCCGCGGCGTATCGGAATCGCTACGGCACCGACCCTGTTCGCAACGCCAAGGTCAACGCTCAGGTCCGCGACCTGCTGAAGCGACTCGGCGCCGAGGAGGCCCCTGCTGTGGCCGCCTACTTCGTCAGCATCGCCGACACGTATCTGCTCCGGAACTGCCACGACCTGGGCTCACTGCTCGCCAAGGCCGAGGCATACCGCACCCAGTGGGCCATCCAACCGCCGCCGGCTCCGCCGAAAGTCAGCAAACCCTCCTTCGAGGACGCACAGGCCGAGTACTCCCGGCAGCAGGCCGCGCTCCTGTTCCAGCAGCAAAGCGCCGCGAAGGCCGGCCAGTCATCTGCGCAGCAAGGCGCACCCAGAGGTAACCAATGACCATGATCCAGGAGCCCCTGAAGTGGCGCGCCAAGCGCGACACCTCCGGCAAGGTGATCCCGAAGTGCTGGCAGACCGAGAACGGCTACACCGTTGCCGAAGTCGAGCGCGTGCTGATGCGGTTCGCAGTCACTCGCCCCGGCGGCAAGATCCCCTTCGCCTACGTGCAGACTCGTGATGAAGTACTCGCGGCGATCAGTGCGGATATCGAGGCGTGCGGAGTACCGGCATGAAGGGACGCAACCCAACCGCCGAGCAGAAACTGTGGCATGACCTGCTCGCACGTGTCGTCGGCTGCGCTGCCTGCCGCTTCGGCCACAACGTGTTCAACGACCACTGCAGCATCCATCACGTCGATGGGCGCACGAAGCCTCACGCCCACTGGTACGTCCTGCCGCTATGCGCCGGACACCATCAGGAGGGCACCGGGCCTGTCGGTTTCCCTGGCGTCGCCGTCCACCCGTTCAAGGTTCGCTTCGAAGAGCGTTATGGGCCGCAGGCTGATCTGCTGGCGCGCTGCGCGAGGCTGGTAGCCGAGGAGGGCCATGATGTCCCCGCCGGGTTCCTTGCCTGGCTGGATGGTCCGGAGGTGATGGCATGAACGTCACGCTTCCATGGCCGCCCCGAGAGCTCAACCCCAATGCGCGGTCCCACTGGGCGAAGAAGAGCAAGCGAGCCAAGAGCTACCGATTCACCTGCATGCTCCTTTGCCTGCAGGCGGCACTCAGGGCACCTGCGGGGCGCATTGGGTTCTGCATTGAGTTTGTCCCTCCAGATCGACGTCAGCGGGACGACGACAACATGCTCGCCGCTTTCAAGGCCGGACGAGATGGCATCGCGGATGCGTTGAAGGTGGATGACCACCGCTTCATCACCACCTTCTCGGTGTCGCCCGACATCACTCCTGGTGGCGCGGTCCGCGTCACTATCCAGGCGCTGGAGGTGGCAGATGCTCACACCTGACCACATCGCCTCGATGAATGCCGAAGAGCTGAAGGCGGCTCAGAAGGACAACATGGAGCGGTACCGCTTAAACAGTGCGTGCCAGCGCTTCGCCGCCGGCGCCTGCACCAAGCGCACGCGCGGAGGCTCGAAGCTGCGGGCTTGGCGAGTCGCGAAGCCCGACAGTAAACGCCTTCTGCTTTTGAAGGCACAAGCCAAGGACATCTTGGAGGAGGGCTCGCTGCTGGCCGCCGAGATGAGGAGGAGGGCAGATGCGCAAAAAGCACGGGCCTGACTTAAAACGTGAGCTGATCCAGGTGGAAAGCTGCAGGACGTGCAGGGGGAGTGGGGTTCGAGAGGGGCTCAGCTTTCAGCTCCCATGCGAGGCGTGCGCCGGTGTGGGCTGGATCGCGCGAGGCGGAGCGGAGGTGCCCATCGAGGACATCGCCAGAGCGCTCGGTGCGCGGATGGCGAAGGCGGAGCGGCAGCTCGCAGAGCGAGCACAGATTGCAGCGATAACCCGGAGAACCCGGGATGCGGAGTGGAACAACGAGAAGGGGCCGGGAGGCTCGCATTACAGAGGGGATTGAAGATGGCGCGGACGCGAACTTACGTGGGCAAGGCGCTGGGCGACACCGAGTACCTGCTGGAGCAGTGGGGCTGGTGGCGCATGGATGGGATGGGAGTGCCTGGTTACGTCTCGCCGATGGCTGCCGTGATGAGCTTGGCGAATCCCATGGGTAAAGTGAAGGAGTACCGCATCACCGACGAGGCGGCCGGCTTTGTTGATCGAGCCCTGGCAAAACTGACCAGTCGGGACGCGCAGATGGGGGACTTCGTGTGGTTCTACTTCGGGGCGAAGTGGCCGGCGAATCGTATCGGGCGGGAGCATGGGATGTCGGAGCGTGATGCTCGGCAGCTAATCAAGGCAGGGGTAGCCTGGATCGACGCCTCACTTCTGAGCATGCAAGCGGCCGCATAACGGCCGCTGCCAACGGATTGCATTCACTCCAACGTGTGGGCTTCTGCTCCACGGTGGATCAGTCATTTGATTCAGCGCGAAAATACGAGGGTAAGGCAAGCCGAATTGCCGAGAGGTCCCGCGACCGCAGCTACCAAGTTGAGGCTACAATCCGTACCCAACAATTCAACACAGAATTTGGGAGGATGCTATGAAAGGGATTGAGGCTGGCGCCAGTACGATGGTAGAGATTTTTGGAAAAGAGGCTTGCTATCGATCACCTTTATTTCAACGTCAGTACGTTTGGGGCAAGCAGCAAATAACTGACCTATGGAACGACATTGCTCAAATTGCTGAGGGGGTTGAATCCAGTAGGTTCCTCGGGGCAGTTGTATTTGACATTAAAAGTGCAGGGCGGGCGTTCACTGCTGACGATATCCAGATTATCGATGGGCAGCAGCGATTGTCGACTATATATTTCTTCATAATCCAGTTTGGACTGGTCGCCAAAAAACATGGCCTTCACGATGTTGCAAGCGACCTGTTTGGGAAGTATATTTTAATTCAAAAAAACAAACAGCGTGGCGAGCCAAAAATACATCCAACTCTACTTGATCTAAGGCAGCTTAATAATGTTCTTCGTGATGTACCTGATGAGTATTCAGTCAAGGTTCTTCACGATCATGGGGATAAAAGCGGTCGCATCAAAGATGCTAATATTGAAATATTCAGGCTAATTGAAAAGGCCTGCGTCGGGGAAGACGGACGGTTTAGCTCCGAGCTGCTTGAGAAATATCTAACTATTCTCCTCGAAAAGCTACAGGTTGTAAGTATTTATCTTGGTGAAGAACAAGATCCCCATCAGGTTTTTGATAGCCTGAATGCAAAGGGTATAAAGCTGGAAAGCAAGGACTTAATTAGGAATCTTGTCTTTCAGAAAACCAGCAGTGACCCGGAAGAAACAGAAATGGTCTATCGGTCTAGCTGGCTTCCCTTAGAGGAGGCTATGGGCGCTGCATTTGAAGATTATTTTTTTCCATTTGCACTTTCAGGATCACCCGCAACAACAAAGTCAAAAATGCTTTCCACTTTAAAGGAAAGGTGGAAGGATATGGGTGCTCAGGAGATAATAAAAGATATAAGAAGGCATCAGGATATTTATCTTTGCTTTGTAGGCAGTGATGCGCAATTTGATGAGGTCAAGCGGCGTCATGAGCTATCCAGCAGGGCTGTAAGTGCAATAAATTGCCTAAAACAGATAGGGATGCCATCATCCATTCAGCCGTTTATCTTTAACTTGTTTGAGCTCGTTGTCACAGAAAAGATTAAGCAAGATGTTTTTTCTGATTACTTGGAGTTGATCGAATCATTCTTAGTGCGCAGAGCAATCTGCGGCTACGAACCCACAGGCTTACATGCCTTATTCAAAGATGTTTTTTTCAAGATTGGCGAAAAGGGAGGGCACACCAAGCCCGAAGTCCTCCTCGAGGTGATTTCAGGAAACAAAACCGTCGTATTCCCTGATGATGTCATGTTTTCCGATGCTATATGCAAAAAACCTCTCTACTCAAGAAAAATTAAAAACTATGTCATTATTGAGTATGAGAACGGCTTTGACGGGGATCCGATATCCCACTCTCAACCTATGAATATTGACCACGTCATGCCTCAAACCGCAGGCGCTTGGAATGTGGATGAGAATGAGCATGAGATTTATGTCAATACGTGGGGGAATTTAGTGCCTCTAAGTGCCCCTCTAAATTCGAAGAAAAGTAATCGGACTTGGGAGGATGTTCAGGCTATATATAGGGATGAAAATCTTTACCGGACGCCGAAGACTATTGCAAGCTTAAAGAGCTGGGATATCGAAGCTATATCGAAACGTAGCGCCGATATTGCAGCTTGGGCTTGTGACCGTTGGAGTGACTCGGTTTAACAGGCGGGATTGAGATTTCCGCTATGAATCCGACGGTTTCACCGAGCTGCCTTGCTCAACGTGAAGCGATGGAAACGGCCTAACTTCGAAGTTGCGGGAGATGCATGGACAGCCAATGCAATCCCGCAATTGGAGTTTTTGATAGCGCCACATCGGCTAAAACTCGAGTAAGTAAATCGGGATCTCTGAATCACCGCTATTTGCCAATAGCTGCCATCGTCAAAAGCACTTTCCTGCCGGAATGCTCTATGGTTTCATGCCAGCGTGAACCGTTGTGAACACAGCGAGACGCATTGTGAAGCCCGGCTCCCGAGCCGGGTTTTCTACTTCCTACGCTGGTTAATCTTGCGCAAGAGGTTGCGCTGGACATGCTGAAGCAAGCCAATGTGTTGGCGAGGAGCTGCAGCTAATTCCGGCTGACCTGCACGCATGTGTTGGTCGACTCTAGTTTGCAGGTCCAGATTTCATCGCCGAGCTAATGCCAGCCGTTGAAGAGGTCTGCATTGGTGGGAACGGTCCTGCTCATGCCGCCCTCCCTATTCATTTCCCTGTCCAATTGTCCAGTCAGGTGCGGACTCGTTCGCCAGGCTGCTCGATAGTGGCATCTTAGTATCTGTCTTATGCCAGGGCTGGCGAAGCCTGGGGACTCCCTTATGAGGACAAACACCATGACCGAGCCGGCCTCGACTGCAGTTGGCGGGATCGCGCTCTACAAGCTCGGCGCCTTTGGCTTCTTTGCCATCCTCGCCGCCATCCTGGTAATGGCTATGACCCTGCCGAAGACGGTGAGGGAGTTCGTCGTGGCAATGACCTGCACGGTCGTTTCGAGCGTATGCGGCGGCGCCTTCGTGGTCCGCTGGTTCGACCTCGGCAGTTGGGTGCAGGACGACGTGGGGATGATCGCTATCTGTGGCGTCATCTTCGTCTGCGGCCTGCCGGCCTGGGTGATTGTCCGCGCCTGGTTTGCCTGGAGCGAGGCCCGCAAGGGCGTCGGCCTGCCGGAGCTGGCCCGCGAGTTCCGCGACGGCACTGGCATCTGACATGAGGGGCAGCATCAGTGCCAAGGACCTGGACGACGCTGTCGCCTCGCTGCAGGTGCTGGGTGGTGATCTGCCCAACAAGGCGCTGGCCGACGCGCTCAACCACACGGCGAATCAGGCGAACCGGGCCCTGGTCGATGAGATCGACGAGGTGTTCGATAACCCTACGTCGTTCACTCGCAACGCCGTCCGCGTCTTCCACGCGAAGCCCAACAACCTGGAGGCCTCGCTGTGGGTGAAGGACGAGAAGGACGGCGCGTCGAAGGGAGCCGCGCCCGAGGACTGGGTAGCGCCCCAGGTATTCGGCGGCCCGCGAGTCGACAAGGCATCGGAACGTAACCTGCGCTCCAAGGGCATCCTGCCCGCCGGGAAGTTCCTCGTGCCAGGTGCCGGCGCCAAGCTGGACAAGTTCGGCAACATGAGCCGCGGCCAGATGATCCAGATCCTGTCCGGCCTGGGTGCGCTGGAGTACAAGGCCGGCTTCAAAGGCAATGCCACCGACAGCGCTCGGTCGATCCGCAAGGGCCACCAGCGCGCCTACTTCGTGATGAAGCGGGGGAGTGTGCCGATCGGCATCGGTGAGCGCCGCGACGGCACCATGGTGATGGTGCTGGCCTTCGTCAGCCAGCCCCAGTACAGCGTCCGCTTCAAGTTTCATGATGTGGTCAGGGCCATAGCCGAGGACGACAGCAGGCTCGAAGCGAACATCGAGCAGGCCCTGGCGAAGGCGATGCAGGCGAAGGGCGGCCGCTGACCCTGCCGCTGGGCAGGGGTTGATGCATGTCAGTGGCGTGCTTCATTCCGAGCGGGCAATCTGCGGGGGAATGGCGTGCCACACGAACCTGACCCCCGGGGGCCCCTGGCACATCTGAAAGGCGTGAGGGTAATTCGAGCCCCGCCGTTCCACTACATATGGCCCAAATTCAGAGGTTGGTTGTTGTGTTGTTATGAGCAAATCAGACATCACTCGGCAGCCTCACTGGCTCAATAAAAGCCGGATGGCGGCGAGCCTCGGCATTAGCACGCAAGCCTTTGATAAATGGGGCGTAGAGCCGGTCGCCAGGATTGGTCGCGAGGCCTTCTATGACGTCCGGTCGGTGCTGGAAAACCGCCTCGACTTTGCGGAGCGGAAACACCAACCAGACGGTGACGTTCCGGAAGGGATCGACCCGCTGGCCGAACACAAGCTGACGCAAGAGCGTCTGCGCCTCACCTCGGCCCAGGCCGACGCCCAGGAGAAGAAGAACCTGGTCGCCGACAAGCACCTGGTGCCTACCGAATTTGCGGTCTTCGCCTTGGGCAAGATCGCTGCCCAGATCGGTTCAATTCTCGACACGGTGCCATTGAAATTGCGCCGCAAGCACCCGGACCTCGACGTGCGACACGTCGAGGCGCTGCAGCGAGAGATCGCCCTGGCGCGCAACCGCGCTTCTGAGCTGGGCGACCTACTACCGGGGATGCTGGATGAATATGTCGAGTCCTTGGCTGAATGACCTGCAGAAGCAGATCCGGCTCGGCCTCGAATCCCTGTTCCGTGAACCGCCGCTGACTGCGGTGGAGTGGGCGGATAAGCATTTCTACTTGTCGTCCGAGTCCTCCTACCAGGAGGGGAGGTGGGAGACCGCTGCGTTCCAGGTCGGAATCCTGAACGCGATGGGCAACGACCTGATCCGCGTGGTCAACCTGATCAAGTCGGCGCGGGTCGGTTACACCAAGATGCTGATGGCGAACATCGGCTACAAGCTGCAGCACAAGAAGCGCAACGTGCTGAGCTACTGCCCGACGGACCCTGACGCCGAAGAGCTGATGAAGCGGCACGTCGAGTCGTTCATCCGCGACGTGCCGGTCCTTCTCGCCCTGGCCCCCTGGTACGGGAAGAAGCACCGAGACAACACCCTCGCCGCAAAGAAGTTCAGCCACCAGAAGATGCTCTGGTGTTTGGGCGGCAAAGCAGCGCGCAACTACCGCGAGAAGTCGCCCGACGAGGTCATCTACGACGAGCTGTCGAAGTTCGACGCCGACGTGGAGGGCGAGGGTTCGCCAACCTTCCTCGGTGACAAACGCCTGGAAGGGGCCACCTTCAAGAAGTCGATCCGTGGTTCCACTCCGGGGACGGCGGGCGAGTGCCAGGTCACCAAGGCCGGCGAAGAGTCGCCGCACTTCATGCGCTTCCACATCAACTGCCCGCATTGCGGTGGCGAGCAGTTCCTGAAGTGGGGCGGCAAGGATTGCGCGTTCGGCATCAAGTACGAGACCAACACGCTCGGGGAAGCCGAGAAGGCCTGGTACACCTGCGAGCACAACGCCTGCGTGATCGAGTACCACGAGGCGGTAGAGGCGGCCAATGACGGGCGCTGGGTCTGCGAGCGGACCGGACTCTGGACGCGCGACTCCATGGACTGGTTCAAGACCGATGGCGAGCCAGCGCGCACGC
Source organism: Pseudomonas sp. LABIM340 (assembly GCF_040017195.2). Lineage (NCBI taxonomy): Bacteria > Pseudomonadati > Pseudomonadota > Gammaproteobacteria > Pseudomonadales > Pseudomonadaceae > Pseudomonas > Pseudomonas sp. LABIM340. The sequence goes on from NZ_CM200227.1 coordinate 2,139,172, forward strand.
CTCGCTCGGTCACCTTCCACATCTGGACCGCGTACAGCGTCTTCACCACCTGGCTCGACATGGTCGGCGACTGGCTGAACGTGAAGGGCGACCGCGAGAAGCTGATCACCTTCGTCAACACCACCTTGGGCGAGACCTGGGAGGGCGACCAGGGCGAGAAGCTGGAGTGGGAGAACCTCTACGGCCGGCGCGAAATCTGGCAGCACATGCCCGCGCGGGTAGCCGCGTTGACCGGCTTCATCGATACCCAGGACGACCGCTACGAGGCGCGCATCTGGGCGTGGGCCGCCGGTGAGGAGGGCTGGCTGGTAGACCGCTGGATTCTGCAGGGTGACCCGGGCAGCGCCGAGCTGCGGCGGAAGGTCGGGCTCAAACTTCACCAGCAGTACCAGCGCGAGGACGGCGTGAGCATGCGCGTCGCGCTCTGGGGCTGGGACTCCGGCGGTCACTACACCGACGAGGTCTACGAGGAGAGCAAGAAGCACGGCCTGTTCTGGGTCATCCCGACTAAGGGGCACAACGTCTATGGCAAGCCCATTGCGATGTTCCCCGACAACAAAAGCAAGGCCGGCGTCTACCTGACCATGATCGGTACGGACAACGCCAAGGAGCTGATCTACAGCCGCCTGAAGCTGCAGCCCGAGCCGGGCAAGGTTCTCCCGGGCGTGATGCACCTGCCGGCCAACGACGCGATCTGCGACGAGAACGAGCTGAAGCAGCTAACCGCCGAAACCAAGGTGATGAAGATCGAGAAGGGCCAGCGGGTGTATCGCTGGGATGCGAAGGGGCGCCGCAACGAGGCACTGGACTGCGTCGTCGGCGCCCTGGCGATGCTGCGCGTTGCCCAGCAGCGCTTCGGCCTGGTCCTCGATGCGCCGCCCACCACCTCCTCTGCACCTTCATCCCCGGCCACCAAGCGCCGCAGCTCCGGCAGCGGCTACCTGAAACAACGTCGATAACCACGCGAGGCGGATATGACCGAGGCGCAGCAACGGCTGGCGGATGTGCGCGCGGCCATCCATGACATTCTCACCAAGGGACAGGCCATTACCAAGGACGGCCGCAAGCTGGAGCGCGCCCAGCTCTCCAGCCTGCGGATGCTGGAGAGCCAGTACGTCGCCGATGTCGATATGGAGACCGCGCGCAATGTTCGCCGGTCGCGGGCGTTCCGGCTGTACTCGGGCGGGAAGGGGGTGTGATGAAAGAGTTTCCTCGTCGCGCCCTGGCGGGCTCCCGCCTTCCTGGACGCATCAAGAACAGCTACGACGGCGCCGGTACCGGCCGCCGAGCGAAGAACTGGGACGCGCCGCCGGGCTCCATCAACACCCTTTCTCTGCCGGCGCTGCCCATGCTGCGCAAACGCTCCAGGGCTGCGGTCAGCAATGACCCGTATGCCGGCGGTGCCATTGACGCGCGCGTCAGCAACCTGATCGGCACCGGTATCACGCCGATGCCCACGACCAGGGACAAGGAGCTGCGCCGCCTGCTGCTCGATCTGTGGGCAGATTGGACGGACGAGTCCGATGCCGACGAACGAACTGATTTCTACGGCCAGCAGGCCCTTGCGGCACGGATGGTCGAGGAAAGCGGCGAGTGCTTCGTACGCCTTCGCCCGCGCCGCCTCGAGGATGGACTGGCTGTGCCGCTGCAGGTGCAGCTGCTGCCGGCCGAGTTCGTGCCAGTCGAGAAGAACGAGACGACCCGCAACGGCAACCTGATCCGCGCGGGGATCGAGTTCAACGCACTGGGCAAGCGGGTCGCGTACTGGATGTACCGCCGGCACCCGGGCGACAGCACGGTGACTGCTGCCGGCTACAACCAGTTGGTGCGCGTGCCGGCAAGCGAGGTGCTGCACATCTACGAACTGCGAGAGGCGGGACAGCTCCGTGGCGTGCCGCGGTTGTCGCGCGTTCTGCTGCGGCTGCGCTCGCTGGATAACTTCGACGACGCCGTGCTGTTCCGGCAGGAGGTCTCGAACCTCTTCGCCGGCTTCATCACTCGCCCGTCACCGTCGGACATGCCGCAGCTCGACCCCATCAACGGCGGGCCCGCCCAGCTGGACTCGGACGGCTTTACCCCGATGGTGGGGCTGGAGCCTGGGACCATGCAGGAGCTGCTGCCGGGGGAGAAGGTGGAGTTCTCGAAGCCACCGGAGGCGGGCAACAACTACCCGGACTTCATGCGGCAGCAACTGCAGGCGTCCGCAGTCGGGGCCAGCGTTCCCTACGAGCTGATGACGGGCGACCTTCGACAGGTCAACGACCGTGTCATCCGCGTGGTGCTCAACGAGTTCCGGCGCCGCTTGGAGCAGCTCCAGTTCAGCGTCTACGTCCACCAATTCTGCCGGCCGATTCGCGCGGCCTGGTTGGACATGGCGTACCTCTCCGGCGCGATCGCCTTGCCTGACTTCGCGCGCAGACGCCGCGAGTACTTGCGCACGCGCTGGGTTCCGCAGGGCTGGGCCTACATCCATCCGGTGCAGGACATCCAGGGCAAGCTCATGGAAATCAACGGTGGCGTCACGTCGCGCAGCGAGGTGGTGCTGCGTAACGGCTACGACGCCGAAACGATCGACGAAGAGAACAGAGCCGATCAGGCCCGAGCACGGGAGTTCGGGCTTTCCTACACCACGGGTGGCGAAGCGCCGCTCAAAGACGACGAGGGCGAAACCCCATGATCAGCTTTTCCAGCCTGAAGGCGCTGGCCGGCCAGCTCGGCCTGGTCATCGTCAACAAGACCCCGGCCCCGCCGGCTCCCCAGGATGGCACCTGGTACCAGATCAAGGCCGCCGCCGAAGGCGCCGAGGAAGGCGGGGCCGAAGGTGGCCAGGCGATCGAGGTCTACATCTATGGCGAGATTGGCGCGTGGGGCGTCACGGCGAACCAGTTCATCCAGGACTTGAAGGCCGTCGACGATGGCACGTCGCCGGTGCTGGTCGCCTTCAACACTATCGGCGGCGACCTGTTCGAGGGCCTGGCGATTCACAACGCGCTGAGCCGGCTGGGTGAGCGCTGCACCGCGCGAGTGGATGCGCTGGCCGCCAGTGCTGGCAGCGTCGCGGCTTGCGGCGCACACCGCCTGGTGATGGCGTCCAACGCCATGCTGATGATCCATAACCCATGGACCTGGGCGAGCGGCGATGCGGACGATTTCCGCAAGGTCGCCGACATGCTCGACCAGACCCTAGAGGCGATCGTCGCCTCTTACAAGCGCAAGGCCCCCGAGGTCGACGATGCCGAGCTGCGTCGGCTGATCAACGAGGAAACCTGGCTGACCGCCACCGAGGCCAAGAATCTGGGCCTGTGCGATGAGGTCATCGAAGGGGTGACGGTCAAGGCAATGGTCGGCGATGGCGGCGCACTGCGCCGCTACCACAAGGCGCCGCTGGCTCTTCTGGCATCGCTGGAAGAGCCGGAGCAGCCACCGGCTGAGGTGGTGCCGCCGGCCGATGAGCCACCGGCCACTCCTGTTCCTCAACCCAACGCCGCCGCCCTGGTCAGCCGCATCATCAAAGGCTGCGCGGACGCTGGCATCAGCAACCTCGTGGAGGTCCTGTCCATGTCTGGAGACCTGAAAGACGAGGCGAGCGTCGACGCAGCAATCGCACGGGCCAAGGCGGTCCGTGAGCTGTGTGTCAGCGCGCGCCTGCCCGAACTTGCCGCGGACTACGTGAAAGCCGGCCTCGAGCCGGAAGCCGTGCGCGCCCGCCTGTTCGACAAGCTGGCCGGCAACGGCTTCGGCGAAATCATCAACACCCCGCCGCTGGATGATCAGCCGGCACCCACCACCCCGAAGGCTGCTTCGCCCGCGAAGGTTTACGCGAGCCGCAAGCAAGCTCGCACCGCCAAACCCAAGGCTTCGTAAGGAGAAGCAGATGAACAAAACCGAAGGCTTCCACGCTGGCGAGTTCCTCCTGTCGGAGGGCGCCGGTGCCATCTCGCGCGAGCAGGTCACCCTCGCGGCAACCGCTATCGACCTGCCGGCCGGCCAGCTCCTGGGCATCGTCACCGCGTCCGGCGAATACGCGCCGTACGACAACGCCGCTACCAACGGCACCGAGGTCGTTGCAGGCATTCTCTACGCGCCGAAGCCGATCTCTACCGAACCGCAGGCGGCGACCATCGTCGCGCGCCTCGCCGAGGTGGTGGACGTAGCGCTGACTGGCCTCGACTCTGCCGCCCGCGCCGACCTCAAGGCCCGCAACATCATCGTCCGCGCCGGCACGCCGTACTGATCCGCGCCGCTCACACCCAACCCCTTCAAACCCCGCTTCGGCGGGGTTTTCCATTTCTGGAGCATGCCAATGGCTGAGATCAATATTTTCGAAGACGAAGCGTTCGGCGTCGGTGCCCTGACTGCCGCGATCAACGAAACCCCCGAAGTGCCCGGCCGCCTGGCCGCGCTTGGCCTCTTCGAGGAAGAGGGCAGCACCACCATCACCCAACAGATCGAGAAAGACGGTGACGCCTTGCACCTGGTGCCGGCCGCTGATCGCGGCGCCCCGGGCCTGGTTGTCCAAGGCAGCAAGCGCGTGCTGATCCCCTTCAACAACGTGCACCTGCCCCAGACCTTCAGCATCATGGCTGACGAAATCCAGGGCATTCGTGCCTTCGGTGAGCAGACCGAACTGCAGGCGGTGCAGGACGTGGTGAACCGCCGCCTGGAGAAGATGCGCCGCGCGCTCGATGCCACCCATGAGCACCAGCGCATGGGTGCGGTACTCGGCACCATCCTCGATGCCGACGGCAGCACCGTACTGCTCGACCTGTACGACCGCTTCGGTATCAGCCCCCAGGTCGTCCAGATGGAACTGGGCACCGCCACCACCAAGGTGCGTCTGAAGGCCGGCGAGGCGCTCGATGCGCAAGAAGATGCGCTGGGTAACATCCCCAGCAGCGGTTCCCGCGCGCTCTGCGGTAAGAACTTCTGGAACGCCCTGATCACCCACAAGTCGGTCGAAGAGACCTACCTGAACACTCAGCAGGCCGCCCAACTGCGCGGCGACGCCCGCGAGGAGTTCGAGTTCGGGGGCATCGTCTGGGAGCGCTACCGCGGAAAGGTCGGCGGTCGTTCCTTCATCCCGGACGATGAAGCCCGCCTGATTCCGCTGGGTGTGCCGGAGCTGTTCCTGAGCATCTTCGCTCCGGCCAACTACATGGAAACCGTCAACACCCTGGGCCTGCCGTACTACGCCAAGCAGGAGGCTATGCCGTTCAACAAGGGCATTGCCGGCGAGGCGCAGTCCAACCCGCTGCACATCTGCACCCGCCCGCGCGCGGTCATCAAGCTGGTGAAGTAGTGGCCGGCTTCGGCGACCTGGTCGACGAAATGGACGACACCATCCTCGAGGTTCTCGGGGATGGTGAGTTCGCCCTGGTCGACCGCAACGGCCATGTGCAGGTCGATGTGCTCCACGGCCTCGTCGAGGACGGCGTGGAGCGCGTCGATAGTGGGGCGGTGGATCGCTTCAGGACCATCGAGGTCCGCAAGGCGCTGCTCGGCTCCTACGACCGGCGCGGCGGCTTCGTTGACGCCGAAGGCAATCGCTGGACGATCGACGGCATCCACCTGGATGACGGCCACCTCATCACCTTCTACGTGGTGCCCGAATGAGCCTTGATCGAAATATGCAGGCCGAGATCATCGGCCAGGTCGTGGGCGTGTTGGCTGGTGTCCCGCAGTTTGGTGCTGCCGTCGAGGAAGATTCGGTGGCGCGCGTGCTGGACGCGGAAGACGCCGACCTGCCTGACGAGATGATCGTGCTGCAGGAAGGCGACACCGTGGAGCTCGATCGCACGCCGAGCAACTGCAGGGAGCAGTGGACCATCAACCTGGTGGCCATGTCCCGCAAGCGCGACGCCCCGCAGGCATTGCGCGCGGCTCGCCTCGCCATCAAGCGCGCGCTGAAAGGCAGCAAGGCCGGTATCGAAGTGGCGGGGCTGATTTCGGTCGAGTTCCCCGCTTCGTCGGTTCGCCTGCCGGAGCCTGGACGCCGGTGGAGCTATCGCGTCGTGCCCATCACCTTCACCTACAACCAGCCTCTGTAACTCAACCACCAGGCCGCCTTCGGGCGGCCTCTTCATTTCCGGAGGGCGCATGCCCGAGATCGTAATCACCAAGGCCTTCAACCACCGCGAGGGGTCGCAGGTCACCCACTACCCGAAGTCGGAGAAGGCCGTCGCGGTCTCTCAGGCTGTCGCCGAACACGCGCTGGCCCGCGGCTTCACTCCCAAGCCTGAAGAAAAGGCGCAGAAGCCCGCTGCCAAACCTGCTGCGCCGGTCCCGGCAGCGACCACTGAACCCAGCGCAGGCAAGTAAGCCGCGCGGCCTCCCATCAGGAGATCCCAATGCTCAAGCCCATTGACCGCTCTTTCATCGGCGAGGGTCAGGTGTTCGCCCGACTCTTCGGCTCCCAGGACGCGCTGCTGCCGCTCGGCAACTGCGACGCCTTCAGCATCAGCTATGCCACCGACCGCAAGGCGTTGCCCGACTACATGGGCGGCGGCGGTAACCGCAACGTGCGCACCCGCCCGACCGACGTCACCGGCTCCATCGGCATGTACGACATCACGGCGGACAACGTGTCGCGAGTAAGCCGCGGCACGATCAAGGTCACCCCGACCACTGCACTCACCGACGAGGCTCACACCTCCACCGGCGAAGCGGGCGAGCTGATCCCGTTCAAGTACCTGCCGGACGTGTCCAAGACCGTCACCGTCGAGACGGCCGCCGGGACCGAGTTGGTTGCCGGCACCGACTACCTGCTGACGCCCCACGGCATTCAGGTGCTGACCGATAGCGACATCGACGCCACCGGCGTCAAAGTCAGCTACACCCCGCGCAAAAGCTCGGCTGTGCACATGCTCAACGGCTCGGAACGTGAGTACGAGCTGTACATCGCCGGCCTCAACGATGCCCAGTCTGGCGAGCCGTATGCGCTGCGCATCCGCCGCGCCAAGTTCGGCATGCTCCAGGAGCTGGCCGTGCTCGGCCAGGACTACCTGAAGCTGACCGGCCCGATCGAGCTGCTCTCCGATCCGACCGTGGTTGCGGACGACATCTCGAAATTCTGCCAGATGGACCTCGCGGCCTAAGCCGCCCGGCCACGGATGGCCACCCCATGAACAAAGCCCGCCACCCGGCGGGCTTTTTTTTGCCCGGAGTTTTTCATGGCAAACCCGATCCAGCGCCTGATTCAGTTCGTGCTGCGTGGCAAGGACGACCTGTCCGACCCCGCCAAGAAAGCCACCGAAGCCATGGAGGCGCTGCGCGCCAAGACTGGCGAGCTGAATCAGGCATTGGACTCGGCGAAAGATGCGCGCGGCATGGTCGTCGCGCTGAACAACACCGAGCGCGCGATCGCCCAGACCAAGACCTCGATCGAGCGAGCGGAGAGCACCGTCCAGGCGCTGCGCGAGGCGCTCGATAAGAACCCGGACAGCAAGGGCTTCGAGACCTCTCTGAAGGCGGCTGAGCGCGATGCGGCGAATCTGCGCCGGACGCTGGACACGCTGAACACCAAGCACGCCGACCAGCAGCGTGCCGCCAGGGAGGCAGGCGTCGACACCAGCAAGCTGGCCGACGAAGAGAAGCGCCTGGCGGCCGAGGTCGCCAAGGCCAAAGACGGCATCAGCCAGAACGCCAAGGCCCTGCGCGAACTTGAGCGCGACCAGGCCCGTGCGGCGCGCGAGGCGGCCAACCACGTCTCCCGCGTGACCGCGCTGCGCCAGGCGATGGCCTCGGGCGTCAGACAGGCTGCCGGCTATGCCGCGGCCTTCTTCGGCATCCAGGCGGCATTCGGCCTGGTGGGCAGGGGCATTGACGCGGTGCGCACCGGCATCGTCGAGATGCTCAGCACCGGGGACATGTTCGAGAACCTGCAGAACCGCCTGACCTCGCTCATGGGGTCGGTCGAGGGCGGCGAGCAGGCAACAGCGTGGATCAAGCGTTTCGCCAAGGACACGCCGCTCCAGCTGTCCGACGTCACCGATGCCTTCGCCTTGCTGAAGGCCTACGGCGTCGACCCGATGAACGGATCGCTGAAGGCCATCGAGGACCAGTCCGAGAAACTCGGCGGCGGCCTGGAACGCCTGGAAGGTATCTCCACCGCCCTCGGCCAGGCATGGGCGAAGGAGAAGCTGCAGACCGAAGAGATTCTGCAGCTGATCGAACGCGGCGTGCCGGTATGGGACATGCTGGGCAAGGTAACCGGCAAGACCACCAGCCAGCTGCAGGACCTGGCCACCAAGGGCAAGCTGGGCCGGGACGTGATCCAGGCCCTGATGGATGAGATGGGCCGCAGTTCCGAGGGCGCCGCGGCCAAGGCCATGGGCACCCTGACCGGGCTGGTCAGCAACCTGGCCGACACCGCGACCGACTTCCTCGGGCGCATCGCCAACAGCGGCGCGCTGGACTACGCGAAGAACAAGCTGAAGGAACTGGGCCAGACCATCGCTCAGATGGACGCCGACGGCCGCCTGGACAAGCTGGCCCGCGGCCTGTCCGATGCCTTTGTCCAGGGCGCCGAGTGGATCGGCAACTTCGTCAAGCGCATGGCCGAGGTGGACTTCGGCACCCTGGTCGACAAGACCTCGGCCTGGTTGAGCGACTTCAGTACCTCGCTCGACGACATGGCCACCAAGGTCAAGCTGTTTGTGGCGCCGTTCCGCACGCTGTTCAACGGCCTGACCACCGGCCTGAGCGGCATCGCCCTGGCGTTCACCAGCAACATGGGGCTGATGGTCTCTGCCATCGAAGCGATCGCCGCGAAGATTCCCGAGGCGCTGGGCGGCGAGGAGATCCGGCGCTCGGTCGCGGGCGTCAGCGAAATGCTCGCCGGCATGAGCGAGGGCTTCAAGAACCAGATCCAACAGGACGCCAAGGACATCGCCGCCGCCTGGAAGACCAGCGCGGACGAGGGTGAGGGCGCAGTCCAGCAGCAGGCCCAGGCCGTCACCGAGCACTTCGGCGACATCAAGGCCAGTGCGCAGGATGCGTCCGGGGCGTCCGTGCAGGCGGTCACCAGCCTGCAGAACGCCCTGGACCAGATCAGCTCGGCCACTTCGGTGGTGCAGTTGACCAAGCTGCAGGAGGAAATGCGCAAGGCGTACTCCGAAGGGACCTTGCTGCAGGACGAGTACGCCAATGGCGCCGGGGTCCTCAACGCGAAACTGAAGGAGCTGAAGACCGCCGCCGGCTCGGCCGCCCTCGGAGTGTCGGACCTCAGTACGGGCCTGGAAAACCTGAAGCAGATTCAGGACGCCATCAGCAACGCCCGTACCACGGCGGACATCCAGAGCATCCGCACCGCGCTGAACAAGCTGTACAACGATGGCACGATTAAGGCGCAGGACTTCAACCGGGAGCAGCAGCGCCTGGGCGACAAGCTGAAGGAGCTGAAGGCCGCTGGCGATACCGGCGCGCAGGGTATGGACCAGTTGGCCGAGTCTACCGGCAAGGCCACCAAGACCCTGGAAGAACAGCGCCAGGCCATCGGTGAATCGATGGAGGCCACGCGCAAGGCGGTCGGCAGCACTGAAGAGGACATGACTGGCTTCGCCAACTTCTTCGGCGGCGTCATCAGCAGTGCACGCACCCCGCTGGCGCAGCTCAGCGCGGAAACGCTCGCGCTGTTCGATCAGCTCAAGGGGATCTCTTCTGCGAGCCCGGAGATTGACACCAGTTCGCTGGAAAGCACGACCGAGGCGCTGGCGCGGATGCGGCAGGAACTGGCAGCAGTCGATGCAGCATCGACTATGCCGGGAGTTTCAGGTCTCGGGCGCTGGGCTCTGTCGATGAAGGCAGACAGCGACCGACTGCAGGTCTCGTACCTGGAGCAAAAGCAGAGTCTGCTTAGCCTGCTCGATGGCTACGAGGGCGGCACGATCACCGTTCGAGACTTCTTGGAGCAGGCCAAAGCCGCGCGCAACGGAATGAATCAATTGGGCAATTCGGACCTGCGCCAGTTGGAGAGCGCCATTGAATCGGCGAAGCAGCGGATGCAGCAACTGTCCGAGGGCTCGCGGGACACCTTGGCGAGCCTGCAGGAGGAGCTGGCGGGGCTGCGCGGCGAGCAGGACGCGGTGGACCGCAGCAAGTTCGCCAGCCGCCAGCGCGATCTGCAGCGGCAGCTTGCCGATGCCCAGGCGGGCGGCGATCTGAACGCGGTGCAGAACCTGATGACGGCGCTGGGCACGCTGCAGCAGATCGAAGCCGAGACCAACAGCCAGCGGCAACTGGCCGAGCAGAAGGCGCGGGTAGAGGCGCAGAGCGCCGCGCCGCCAGCCGCAGCGCCCGAGGCTCAGCCAGCTGTTGTCGCACCTTCCCCGCCAATGAAGACGATCCGCATCGAGGTACAGGGGCGGAGCGTGGACGTTGGCGTAACCGATGACGGAAGCCAGCTGCTCGACGTGCTCGGCCTGGCTGCAATGAGGACAAGCTGATGATGCTCGACAGCATCGAACTGGATGACCAGTTCGAATGGGCGGACGAGTTCGACTGGGACGCGCTGGCGCAGGACCAGGAGCGCTCGCTGACCGGGGCGCTGCTGGTGCAGGAGGGCGTCAAGCTGCACGGGCGCCCGATCACCCTCAAGGCCAACGGCGGCGTCTGGACACCTCTGTCGGTGGTGCGGCTGCTGGAGGCGCTGCGCGATCAACGGCTGAAGGTGATGGACCTGGTGCTGCCCGATGGGCGCGAGTTCTCGGTGATCTTCAACCGCAGCAACGGCGCGCCGCTGAAGGCCACGCAGACCTTCCGCGAAGTGAACCCCTCGCCGGACGCTACCTACGACGTCGAGATTAGCCTGATCACGGTGGCCCCGGTGGCCGCCCCTTGATGGAGAAAACCATGCAACTGATCCCGTATTGGGTTGGGGGTAGCGTTGTGGCGGCGCGCTCCGAGGAGGGCGCCATTGCGGTGATGGAACTGCACGAGTCCGCCGGCCACTACACCCTCGACGACGTGATGGCGATGCCTGAGAGCCAGCTAGACCTGCAGGTGACCCTCGACGCCCCGGAGACCTTCCGCGAGGCCTTGGCCCGTTGCCAAGCCGAGTCGCCCAGCTGCCGGCCCGACTCGCGCCTGGCTCAGGCGCAGGCCGGCATGGGGCGACCGCAGCTGATCTACTGGGATTTCCCCAGCGCGTAACCCGACACCCTCTCTCTACAGACCCCGCCCCGGCGGGGTTTTTTGTTTCTGGCTGGAGTGCCCATGGCTATCAGCAACGACAACATCAAGCTGCTCAAATCCCAGCGCCTGACCGACGAGGCCGACGGCGGCGGCCGCGCCACCGGTACCGCCGTGGCGGACAGCGAGACCAACAACCTTTTCCCGGACATCTCGCGCCTGGACCGCACCATCGGCCGCATCAACCTGCGCAAGGCCTTTGCCGGTGTGGTGTCGACCAATGACGACCCGTACCTCGGTGCCCACTGCATCCTGACCAAGGCGCCGGCCGATCCGCGTGTGTCGGTGGTGCTATTCAACACCGGGAGCCAGACCGACGAGCGAGCCAACGCCCGCGATGCCATCGAGTCGTTCGTGGTGCCGGCGGTGGCTGCCTCCTTCGAACTGCTGGGCAACCAGCTGCAGGGGCAGCGCGCCATCGCCTGCGTGCAGCGCGAGGAGCAGCGCCTGCCGGAGATCGGTGAGGTGTATCAGCTGGTCAACGGTACGACCTCGCAGTACGTGCGGTTTACGGCAGTGGAGGCCTCGCTGGAGTCCTTCACCTATGACTACGGCAACGGCAACTTCGTGACCTTCACCCGTCGCCGCCTGGACCTGTCGATCAGCTCACCGCTGCTGACCACCTTCCCTGGTGGCACGCCGACCCCGGCGGGCACGACGTCCACCAACGCCGCGAACATTTCCAAGGCTCAGGTGCTCTCGACCCAGGTCGCGGACGCTGCCCATTACTACGGCATCAGCCCCCTGGCGGCTGCCGTCACGGCCGGTGCGCTCAACGTCACGGTGAAGTCGGTCTATGCCCAGTTGGTGCCCAGCAGCACCCGCGAAAATGCGCTGATCGACAAGCTGGCCGGCTATCAAAAGCGCCTGATGCTGACCACCGGCCCCTCGCGCGCTGTGGCGCTGACCTTTGTCCTGGTCACCGGCGGGCAGTCGCGCAGCTTCATCGGCACCGGCGTGGCGCCGGGGACACTGACCCTGGTCGTCAACGGCGGCACCTTCTCCGACGACAGCACCGGCAAGCTGCGCTTTGTGTCCGGCAGCAACTGGATCACCAGCAGCGCCGTCGACTATGAGACGGGCGAGATCAACCTGGTGCGCGCCACGGCCGGCTATACGGGCTCGGCCAGTGCCACGGTGCAGCCGGCGGCGGCCGCCACTGGCGAGATGGTCACCGGGGAAATTCCCATCGACCTGTCGAATCGTGGCTACGTCTACACCCTGAGCCTGTCCGACGCGCCGCCGCTGCCGGGCACCCTTGAGGTCAGCTACATGGCCCTCGGCAAGTGGCAGACCCTGCGCGATCCGGGCAACGGCGAGCTGACCGGACAGGGCAGTGGCACGATCACCTTCGCCACCGGCTCGGTCGCGCTGACCCTGAACGCGCTGCCCGACGTCGGCAGTTCGGTGATCTGGGCTTACGTCGGCCAGAACACCTCGGCTTTCACCCAGCGCACCGGCGTCTCGGCGCAGGCCAAGGCCAAGGTCAGCCGCACGCTGCCGCACCAGGGCATCCTGCCGGGCAGCTACAGCGCCACCTTCAAGGTCGGCGGCGTGACCAAGACCATCACCGATGCCGGCAACGGCACGCTCAGCGGAACCGGCGGTTCGGGGGTGATCAACTATGCCGCCGGCACGGTGTCGATGGAGCTGACCGCCACGCCGGATGCGGGGACCGCGATCACCCATGCCTACCAGCAAGGTTCGGTCACCGACACGCCGCTGGCGGTCACGTCGGATTCGTCGGGGATGGCGACCTTCACCATCCCTGGCGCGCCGCTGAAGCCCGGTAGCGTCCAGGTGAGCTGGCTCACCCGGCGCCGTCAGGCGGTACCGGCCATCGACAAGAGCGTGACGGAGAGCGGCAGCACGCTACCGGTGTACGAGTCCGAGATTCAGGTCAGCAACGCCGTGACCGACAACGGCTCGGGCTCCTGGGGCGGCGGCCTGACCGGGAGCATCAACTATTCCACCGGAGCTGCGTCTTTGCAGGTCGCCAGGCAGTACGTGTACATCCAGTACACCTACGCGACCGAGAAGAACGGCTTCAAGCCGGACACCCTGGAGCTGGTCAAGACCAACACCAACCTGCTGGAGTCTTTCGGCGGCACGCTGACCATTCGGGCGCAGGGCAACGGCCAGAGCTACGGCGCGCAGACCGACGTGCAGTCGGTGGTGCCGGTGACGCTGGATCTGTTGCCAGGTGTGGCGGAGGCGATCCTGCCGGGCTCGCTGCTGTTCACCTGGGGCGGGGAGACCTACGTCGACCGCTCGGGGATTCTGTACAAGGGCATCAGCTCGGCCACTAACGCCGGCACGGCGGTCGGCTCGGTGGACTACGCCGGCCGCACCGCCACGCTCAGCACCTACAGCGCGGGTGCCGGTTCCGCCGTGACTGTGCTGGCCTGCCTGACCACCAACGCCGGCTTCAGCGTCAACGCGATGACCTTCCGCACGCCGGGGGCGCCGCTGCGCGCAGGGAGCCTGCAGGTCACGGCGGTGCGCGTGGACACCGCCGCGGTCGTCATGGCCACCGCTGATGCCAATGGCGTGTTCAACAGCCCGGTGATCAAGGGCACGGTGGACATCGACACCGGCATCGTGCGCCTGCGCTTTACCAGCAACCTGAGCGACCAGACCGGGGCGAGCGACATCCCGGTGATTCCGCTGCTGCTGCGCTACAACGGGGTGATCTTCTCGACCCTGCCGCTGGATGCCAGCCTGATCGGCCTGGACCCGGTGCGCTTGCCGTCGGATGGCCGGGTGCCGCAGTACCGCGAGGCCGACGTGCTGGTGATCCGCCACGTCGCCGAGACGGTGGTGGCTTCGCCTGTTGCCGGTGGCACCGTGCAGTTGGCCCGGCAGCAGCAGGCGGCCATCGAGGTGGTGGACGTTAACGGCCAGGCTCTGGCTGCGACCAGCTACACCGTCGACCGCGAGTTGGGCCGGGTTACCTGGGGCAACCCGCTGGTACTGAAGAACGCCGCAGGCGACCCGCTGACGCCACCGCTGGTGATCCAGGATCGTGTCGAGCACATGACCCTGTGCACCGAGGTGCAGATCAGCGGCGACCTTGAGCTGGCCTCGCCAGTGCCGTGGGATCTGCCGGCGAACGAGACCACGGTGTCCAGTGCGGTGAGCTGGGGCGACCTGCAGTCGCGCTATCACCACTGGTTCACGCAGAAGGCCTGGAACACCGGTGCACCGAACTGGACGGACGCCCCCATCGGGGACACCACCACGGCGAATTACAACACGCTGAGCTATCCGCCCATCGTCACCAATCAGGGGACCATCGATGGCAAGTGGGCGCTGGTGTTCACCTCGGCTACGCAGTTCCAGGTGGTCGAGGAGAAGCTGGGGGTCATCACCACCGGCACCACCGCCAGCGACTGCGCGCCGCTCAACCCGCAGACCAATACGCCGTACTTCACCATTCGCAAAGAGGGGTGGGGCACCGGCTGGGCGGCGGCCAACGCGGTGCGCTTCAACACCGACTCGGCGCTCGGTCCGCTGTGGATCGCGCGCACGGTGCTGAGCGGCCAGGGCACGGTCGAGGACGATGAATTCCGCCTGCAGATTCGAGGAGATGCTGACTAATGGCAACGCTCTATTCGAGCATCGACACGGGCGCGCCGACCATTGCCGTGGGCACCGGAGAGGCGTTCTACTTCGGCGCGCTGAAAACCATCCTCAAGGGTTGCCTGGTCGGCGGCTACGGCAGTAAGCCAGCCGCCGGCTGGGCATTGGTCGCGGAGGACACAAACTACCTGGTGCTTCGTAACGGGCCTGGCTCCGGCTATATCTGCTTCACCTACACGACCAATGGATTTGTCAGGATCACGCTCGCCGCCACTTTTGATGGTGTAACCAGCAACATCATCACGGGGCAAGGAGTGAAGTCGGGGGTAGCGGCAAACAATGCTGTCCCTCAGATGATCTACATCGGCAGTCTTGCCGCCAATAGCCGCTTCTGCTGGGCGTTGGCGGCGGATAGCAAGAGCGCCGTGCTGACGACATTCTGGTACGCCAACAACGCCGGGGCCCAATTCGAGAACATGACCGGGCAATCGCAGTTCGGTGGTTCGATAGCGTTTGGCGAGGATAGCGGCGGCAACTTCCTGGCCATTGGGGGGCTGAACACGGCAACCACCCCCAGCTCGGCCATCAACTACTTCAATGCCACCGGGATGACGGTTCTACGTGACCCTGCGACGGGCCTGCTCGTAGACACCGGCTCCATTGCGCCGGTCACGCCGTTGGGGATCACGACCGCGCCGGTTGGGACCATCGTCTATCCCCTGGAGCGGGTAGACCTGGTGCGCTACCCATGGATGACGCCGACGAAGGATGCGGGGACGTTGCGGGGTGTGACGGTGCAGCCGAACTCTATCGGTTACATGAACTACGCGCTTCGCTCTGTAGGTAAGGGCTCGGCGGTGGGTGACTTGACGCTGAGCAATGCTGCTAATCCGTTCGAGCTGGTGTCGGGCATGCCGGTGTCGCCTCTCAAGACGTATTACACGAACGGGGGGCTGTTTCTCACCATTGATCCGAGGTTCTGGTAATGGCCCTGACTGTCACGCATATCCCGCTCGTCCTCGGGCAGGTGGTGCCCCCGCGCGTAGCTTTCCGCTTTCGTGTCCTGCGTGAGGGCGAGGTATCGGCGGGCGAGAAGCGGGTGCTGTTCTTCCGTAGCTTCGCTCAGGTCGGCCAGGTGTCTATCGCTTTCGAGACGGTAGGGGGCGAGTTCACGCGGTACGAGTCCATCCAGCAGCAGACCCTGAACGACCAGGGAGAGTGGCTGGTGATTGGCTACGACGACACCGCGCCCCGCAAGATCCGCGCGGCTTACCTGACCATTGGTGCCGCTGGCACGTACACCTTCAACATCACCTCCGGGGATGGCGGTGCCTCCGGCGATCGGGCTGCATTGTCAGCGCGGGTGCGAGTGGAAGGTGCGGCGGTTGCGCGCGAGGTGCTGGTGGTGGAGAAGCCCAGCTCCGGCCAGTGGCGTGTCGCCGGCTACGGCCCGGTAAACGACGGGGACGGGACAATCGACGTGCGGGTGACGGATGGGGACTGCTACGCCATCGGCCTGGATGAGTGGGGCGTCGACTTCGCGCCGAGCCTCCCGGTCACCGAGGGCCAGGTGGTTCGGCCTTCAGTCTTCCTGGGCTGGGTATACCGGATCACGCAGACCGGAGTCCTGCCGGCCGTCGAGCCAGAGTGGTGGGACGACAGCCTGGAAGGCCCGCAGCAACTTGGCACTGCCCGAGCCGTGGTGCGGCGCTACTACCAGCCCATCGCGCATGGGCCGTTGCGTATCGAGGGGGAATAGATGCTCACACACGACTCGACGGCGAGCTGGAATGAGGCCCGCCGGAGGCTTGATGCTGCGCGTCGTTCGGAGTGGGGCGAGGTCGCGGCGAAGGAACAGGCCGGCGGCTCGCGCTGGGGATTGGCAGCTGACTGCGAGGAAGAGGGGCGGAGCAGTTGGGACACTGTGCCTGCCCAGGATCAGCAGCGGCTGACGGCCTGGGGCCAGGCAGGAGGCGAGGATGCCGCCGCGCGTAGTGCTTGGGACACCGTGGCGCAGAAGGATCTGGCGCGGCGCCTTGGCTGGGACCGCTCCATCAAGGCGCAGGACGTGCGCCTGCGGCTGATCTACAACCCCAGGCCAGCGCAACGGGACACGGCCAGCGGGCAGACCTGGTTCCGCAGCGATGAGTTCGGTCCGCGTTTCGATGCGGCGGCCGAGCGCGCAGCCAGCCTCTACATCCCCAAGGCGGGGCTGGTGGAGTTCTCCTTCTCAGGGGCGCGCTACGTGCCCAGCACCACGGCTTCGGTGTTCTTTGACTTTCGCTACACCCCGCGCGCCCGCGCCATCCAGCCAGTGGATGGCGGGGCGGTGGTGCGCTTCACCCCGGCGAGCATCCTCGATGCCATGCGCACCCTGCCGTGGGGCTGGGGCACGCCCACCGACCCAAAGCCGACAGGCATCGTTTACCCGGACTATCCGGGGCCAGTGGTCGTGGTCGACCCGCCCCAGGAACCCGACATTCTGGAGACCTACATGATCGCCAACACGGTCACCCTGGTGGACGTGGCCACCGGCACGCCGCTCGATGCCATCAGCATCGACATCGGCCTGGACATCGATAGCTTCGCGTGGACCTTCAGCGCCGAACTGTTCGGGCGCACCTCGCTGAACCTGGTGAAGCAGGACGCCGCCGGGCCGAAGACGGTAGAGCTGACGATCAACGGTTGGGTGTGGCGTTTCCTGGTGGAGCGCTACAGCGGCACCGGCAAGCTCGGCAGTGAGCGCTATTCGATCAGCGGCAGTAGTCGCACGCAGCTGCTGGCTGAGCCATACGCGCCCGCGCGCAGCGGCATGAACACTGTGGGCATCAACGCCCGCAACATCGTGGACGATCAGCTGGAGTTCACCGGCTTTACCGCGAACTGGGACACGGTGGCCATGGGGCCGCCGGACTGGACGTTGCCGGCCGGCGCCTTCAGCTATTCCGACATGACTCCGATGGGGGTTATCCATCGGCTCGCCGAGGTCGCCGGCGGCATCGTTCGGCCTTCCCTGGCCGGCGACTCCTTCACCATCTTGCCGCGCTACCGAGAGGCGACCTGGTACTGGCACAGCGCGGTGCCCGATTGCATCGTGCCAGCAGAGATCGTCGCGGAGTGGGGCAGCGAGTGGAGCCCGCAGACCGCCTGGAATTTCGTCTATGTGAGCGGCATCAACTACGGCGTGTCCGCACAGGTGCGCCGCGCTGGCACGTCCGGCGATGAGCCGGCGCCGGATGTGATGGAGGAGTGGATGACCGGCACCGATCCGGCACGCACGCGCGGCATCTGCGAACTCAGCAAGGGCGGCAATCAGGCCATCGAGACCCGCCGCATCCCGCTATTCGAACTTGGAGGCAGCGCCCCAGGCCTGGTGCAGCCCGGCATGCTGGTGGAGTTCCGCGATGCTGACGAGACTTGGCGCGGCCTCTGCCTGGGCGTAAGCATCCGGGCCGAAGGCGTCGGCGCTTCCAAGGTCTGGCAGACGCTGAAGATCGAACGCCATTACGAGGAGGGCGGCACCTGATGGCAACCGTGAACCCGTGGAAGAAATTCATCGGCCTGTTGCCTGGCGGTTCCAAGACGGTGGGGGAGGTGGTGAGCGTCAACACCTCGGCCGGCACCTGCGTGGTGGAGCTGCGCAACGGCAGCCAGGTGGTCGCCCGCGGCACCAGCGTGGCGGTCGGACAGAATGCCTTCATCAGCGACGGCCAGGTGATGGGGCAGGCGCCGAGCCTGCCGCAGTACGACTTCGAGGTATAGGGATTGCCAGGTGGATGCAGGCTGGCTTAGATTCTGGTTGCGCGCCCCATAAGGGGCGTTCCAGACGATGGGGGTTGCCCCTCGTTCTGCGGCCAGTTCTCTTTTGACTGGTCACCGTTCGGTTCGTGTCTATGCGGCTGACGGACTTCCTTTAATTAGGAGGCCGTCGCCGGCCTCAAGGACACGAACGTGAACATCCAGACCATCCGCACCAAAGCCTTCCAACGCCAGTCCGGCCGCTGCACTTACTGCAATTGCCCGATGTGGCAATCCTCGCCCGATCAGTACGCCGTAGAACACCAAGTCAGACTGAGCCAGACGCACGAATTTCAGTGTACGGCTGAGCATTTGCTCCCCCGGTGCGAAGGTGGCACCGATGCGGCCAGCAACATCGCCGCGGCCTGCTGGTTCTGCAACTCTCGCCGGCACCAAGCAAAGCGTCCGCTTTCGCCGGAAGCCTACCGCGCCAAGGTTCAGCGCCGTATGAAGAAAGGAGGCTGGCACTCTGCTCGGCCAACTTGAATAACTGAGACATCAACCAAGCCCGCCCTTCGGCGGGCTTTTTCATGCCCGGAGAAAAGCATGAGCGATCGTGAAGTGGATGTGCTGGCGCGGACCCTGTGGGGCGAGGCGCGCGGCGAGGGGTTCGCCGGCATGGTTGCCGTCGGGTTCACC
Organism: Pseudomonas sp. LABIM340; assembly: GCF_040017195.2. Lineage (NCBI taxonomy): Bacteria > Pseudomonadati > Pseudomonadota > Gammaproteobacteria > Pseudomonadales > Pseudomonadaceae > Pseudomonas > Pseudomonas sp. LABIM340. Next base: position 2,158,378 of record NZ_CM200227.1, read on the forward strand.
ATCAAGAACCGCGCGGCCCGTCCGGGCTGGTGGGGCAAGGACATCGTCAGCGTATGCCAGCACCCCTGGCAGTACAGCTGCTGGAACGTGAAGGACCCGAACTATCCGTACCTGAGCGGTGCACGGCCGATCCCCTCGGCCGAGTACGTGAAGGCGCGCGAGGCGGCGCTGGTCGTCATCGCAGGCCGACAGGCCGACCCGACAGGCGGCGCCACGCACTACTACTCGACCAGCCTCAAGACGCCGCCGGCCTGGTCGGTGAAAGCCAAGCAGACGGTGCAGATCGGGCGGCACCTCTTCTTCCGCGATGTGCCGTAGGAGGTGCCCATGCTGACGTTTTCATGGAAGGTCGGCGCGCTGGCGCTGGCGGCTGCCTTGCTGGTGGGTGTCGGTGCTGCCGGCGGGGTATGGCTCAGTTCTGAGCAATACGCCCCGCAGCTCCAGGACACGGGCGCCAAGCTGGCGACCTGCACCGCGGCACGCGACAACGTGCTGGCGCTGGTCACCGAGCAGGGCGCCAAGCTGGGCGAGCTGGCGAACCAGGCCGAACAACGACAGGCCAAGGCGGCTCAGGCCGTCGCCGATGCGCAGCAGCAGGCTGGCCAGCACTACGCCGCCGCCCAGCGGCTGCAGCAGGAGCGCGCCGAGGGCGACCCTGCTGCGGTGGCCGAGGCGCTGATCGACAAGGAGTTGGGGTTATGAAGTGGCTTCTGGTGTTGGTGGTCGCGCTGGCGGGATGCGCCGGCCAGATCGAGCGTGAGCCGCGCACGGTGCGCGTGGAGGTGCCGGTGGCAGTTCCGTGTCGAGCGCCGGCTGTGGAGGTGCCGACCTGGGCGACGGCATCGCTACAGAAGGGCGACAGCCTGCAGACCAAGGTGCGGGCTTTGCTGGCGGAGCTGGAGCAACAGAAGGGGTACGAGGCGCAGTTGCTCGCCGCATTGCAGGGCTGTCAGTAAGCCATAAATAGCGAAAGGCCCCAAGGGGGGGCAGGGGCACCCGACAGGCCTCGCTGAGCAGGTTGCCCGCAAGCCAGAACTGATCGCCAACACCATGTACGCCGAGCGCACCGGTAATGCCCCGATTGGATCTAGCGATGGCTGGCGGTACAGGTGGCAGGGGGCTGCAGTAGATCACCGGCCGAGCAAACTACCGCGCCGCCGGCCAAGACACCGGCCGACCGCTGGAAGACGAACTGGAGTTGTTGGAGCTGCTTGAGTGGGTGACGCACAGCCTCATCGAGCTGGCTGATGCCAACCACTTGGGGGACGGATGTCGAGGCCGGACGCCGGCCGGTGCTGCTGAGCGCCGCACACTGTGGGCGAGAACCAATGCGGCGCTGGCATGACCGCCATCTTTTGGGGGCGCCATCCCCCACCGCTGCTGGCGTTCGGCGACGGGGCTTAGGCGTGTTTGCGCTATTACGGTTTGCTGCGGTTCATGTGAGAGCAAGTTGAGCAGCGGTTATGCAGTGCAAATATCTTCACGGATAGGTGAATAGGAGGCTGGTGCAAGGGTATGCGGTTTGGTGCACAATGGCGCCACATCCACCATCGGTTTCCAGCAAATGGCTCGCTCCCCCATTACTCCTGATCGTAAGACCGTCAGGACCTCAGTCATGCTGCCTGAGGATGTTCACCTGCAGGTGCAAGCCCTGGCTGATGCGAATCAGGTTTCGTCCGCATGGGTCATTCGCATGGCAGTACAGCGTTTTCTGGACGAGCACCAGGGACAGCTGGAATTGCCTCTTCGCCTGTCTAAGCGACAAGGATCTGATTTATGAGTAACGATGTCATTCTTCGTAAACTGGCGCGCCTGCAATCTGCCGCAAAGCCCCGTGTCCTGGATCTATTCTCCGGCTGTGGTGGCATCTCGCTCGGTTTCGAGTCCGCAGGTTTCGAGATGCGGGGCTCCGTTGAGTTTGATCCCGATGCAGCTAGATCGCATGGTATTAACTTCCATGGTGGCGCTGAGGCCCATAGTCAGCCGATAGACATTACAAAAACGACGCCTGCCGATCTGTGCCGACAGCTTAATCTGGGTGATGTAGCTGATGCCTTCGATATTGTGGTGGGAGGGCCTCCCTGCCAAGCATTTGCGCGGGTGGGTAGATCCAAGCTGCGTGAAATCGAAGAGCACCCCGAAGCGTTCATCCATGATCCGCGCGCGCAGCTCTACAAGAAGTATTTGGAGTACGTAGACGCATTCCAGCCGCTGGCCGTGCTCATGGAGAACGTTCCCGATATTCTGAATCACGGTGGGCAGAATATCGCTGAAGAAACGTGCGAGGTCCTGGAAGCCAAAGGCTATATCTGTGGTTATACCTTGCTCAACGCAGCGTTCTATGGCGTCCCGCAGATGCGGGAACGGATGTTCCTGATTGCGTACCGACATGAGCTGGGAGCGAAAGTTTCGTTTCCTTCGCCCAGCCACTGGTTGATATTGCCACCCGGTTATGAGGGCTCTCGCTCTGTTGCACTTAAGTCGCTGCGAGGGTTGGCCGATCAGGCTCACTCCTACATAGAGCCCCCAGCTGCAACCTCAGATCTTCCACCTGCAGTAACGGCCGAGGACGCGCTAGATGATCTTCCAGCAATCAATGCTCGGGAGCTACTTGCTGCTGGGAAGATCGCCCGAGGCGCTCGCCGTTTTGATACCCCTGTCAGTTACAGTCGCAGGACGCCTTCTGCCTACGCAGAGCTGATGCGTACTTGGCCAGGTCATGAAGCTCCTAAAGAGGGGCCGACAGACCATGTCATCCGCTACTTGCCTCGTGACTATGAACTGTTCGCCCGCATGAACCCAGGTGATCAGTATCCAGAGGCATATGCGCATGCAATCGACATGTTCGAGGAGCGGCTAGCTGTCGAGCGTGCCCGCGGTGCGGAGCTTGCTGAGGGTTCTGCAGAATACAAGGCTCTAAGGGACTCGATCGTGCCCCCATACGACGCGAGCAAGTTCCCGAATAAGTGGCGCAAGATGTGGCGCGATCAGCCAGCACGCACGCTCATGGCCCATCTAGGCAAAGATGGCTATAGCCACATCCATTACGACAGCAAGCAGGCTAGAACCATTTCGGTGCGCGAGGCTGCACGCCTGCAGTCTTTCCCGGATGGGTTTCATTTCAGCGGCACCATGAACCCTGCTTTCAAGCAAATCGGAAATGCGGTTCCGCCTCTTATGGCAAAAGCACTTGCTACCCAAATGATGCAAACCATCAAACAGGCAGTCATACAGAAGGATATGGTAGATGAGCCTTGTCGAGCGGCAGAAGCAGTTTCTTAAAGCCGCACAGAAACACTTCGGTACGTCAGATGCGGTCCGCCCGAGAGCACTGTTCGGCGTTTCGAATAGCGCCAAGATTATTGAGGGTGGTATTCAGCTTGGCGTAGTAAACCTTGAGAACGTCAAAGACGACGTCGAGGCTATGATATTTGGCTGTGTCCTCCGGTTTCCCCCGGAGGACGAGGTTTACTTTTCCGTTCTGGTTCGCAAGGACATAGGCAATTTCCTGACGCGCTTAGCCGAGATGAAACTCCTTGGACAAGCTGGAAATCCTGGTGGCCTCACAAAGAACAGTGACCGGAATAATGTGGTAGCGCTCTATCTTGCTTCTGACGGGCGTTTGTGGATGCGCAATGCCCAATTCTGGGACAGCCTGAAGATTGATTTAACACCTTTCGGGCCTTCTACAGAGCCAGACGAAATTGTTGTCGCACTGTATCCTCCAGCGGCATCGGCGCGCCGCAGCCTCCTTGCCCGTGAGTTCGTTGGTTGGTTAAGCAGTTTGGTTGGATGGAAGCAAATCCACGAACTTCCTGTCTGGATGGATGCGGAAACGCTCAGTCCCGATATGCATCGCATGCCGCGGGACATTCCGATTGCGGATATCGAGAATAACGTTAGTGGGTTGGGTGGCCACTATCCGAATGGTGAGGTCCGGCGGTTTCATGCCGCTCTGAACTTCCTAGATCACAAGCGCTTTGTGATTCTTTCGGGGCTCTCTGGTACTGGTAAGACGCAGCTGGCATTGAAGTATGCGCGTGCAGTCCATGGTCTGACTTCGAGTACAGTCCCCAATCCGCTGCTATTCGAGTGTCCGGTTCGCCCGGAATGGACGGATCCTACTGGGTTAACGGGCTACTATGACGTTCTGACGAATCGTTACGTCGTGCCGACTTTTTTAAAGGCCGTGATGGTCGCGAGAGCGTTTAGTAGCTCTCCGGTATTTGTGATCCTCGATGAAATGAACCTTGCGCGGGTTGAGTACTACCTATCTGATGTATTGTCTGCTATCGAGACAGGTGGAACACTGAAGCTGCATTCCAACGAAGTACCGCTGGAGGGTACAAGTGGTGCCTCTGTTGAGGATGAAATTCCTATACCGTCCAACCTTTTCATCATCGGCACAATAAATGTCGACGAGACAACTAATCCTGTTAGCGACAAAGTACTCGATCGCGCATCGGTAATCGACATGTCTGAAGTGGACGCGCCGGGCTTCCTGGCATCGCTGGCCATCCGTGATGCGAATCTAAAAAACGCGATAGCCGTATCAGAGTCAAAATTGATCGAGATCCACGGGATCCTGGGGAGGCACGGTTTAGGTTTCGGTTATCGGGTTATGGAGGAGTTCGTGCGATACCATGCGTTTGATGCCACGCACCTGCAAAGCCCGAGTGATAGCGTTACGGACGAGCTGTTGGTGCAAAAGATCTTTGTCAAGCTACGCGGTGCAGAGCTTCAGCGCCCGATGCTCGATGCTTTGGCGAAGGCCTGTGAAAATCTTCCGCGCTCACAGAAATACGTCCAAAAACTACTGGCTGATCTGGACGAGTATGGCTCCTTCCAGGCGATGCACTGAGACATGACTGCGCTTTATATCCAGAGCGAAGGGGGAGGGGCTTCATGGCAGGTTTGGCCTTCCCAGGATGTAATCCCTGAAGGTGCAATCAGGGAGGCCTCTTCATACCTGTTTGAATTACGTGACAGTGACGATGCGCTTGCTGCGGACCTACTGATCGACGATATACCTGTCGAGGCTTTACGTTCGCGTCAGACTCGTGTTGCGCGATGGCGTTGGACACCCGGTTTTCATGCCGGCTCTGTGGAAGTAGTGCTACGTCTACCCGGTATCGGAGTTCGCCGGTTCGAGATTACAACTGATCCGGATCTTCGCAAGCTTACCCGCAGCGACTTCGACTCTATGGTGCGCGAGGTATTGGAGGACTGCTTTGCTCTATTCTCCCTTAGCGCATTCCGTAAGGGCATTGCCCGCCAGCCCGGCAATAAGCCTCCACCGTTGGCTCGGCTTGAGTTTCTGCGCTCACGAGCTGAGGAAATTGTGCAGGTCATTGCGGCAATCAAGCGTTCGCCGCGGCACGCTTTAAGTGCTGAGCAGGTGACAGTACCTGCTCACCGCGCCATACGCGCTACTGGGCCGGAAATTATTAAGTCGTTTCGAGCTGGACTAATCCGCTCCGAGACCGTTAAACCATCTCGGTTACCTGAGGTGCTTGGTGGCCGCCTGCCTGCTCAAATTACGATCCGAAAACGTCGAAACAGTGTAGACATTCCGGAGCACCGCCAGATCAAGGCCTGTCTTCGGGCATGGGCTGCGTGGCTTTCCCGTGTGGCCGACATGTTGGCTAAGGCAGGTCGCACCGATGACCTTGAGGTGCTCACTACCGCCAGCAGGTGGGCTGTCCGGGCGCGGCATATTGCTCGGCGGCTCAATGATGCTGCTGGTTCGGGCTTTATGACAGACGTTACCGACGGTCCAGCAAAATTGCAGATGTCTTCGCTGTTTCGTAATGATGCTGTTTATCGTCGCTTTTACCGGCTGTGGCAAGACATGAATCTGGGGCTCGCCGCTATTTCCGGCGATTTTCTGCAAATGCCACTGGCCAGAACCTTTGAATTGTACGAGCTGTGGTGCTTCCTGCGTCTTCTTCGTGCGACTGTTCAAGAATACGGTTCAACAGGCCTTGACCTGCGTAGTCTGTTCGTGACTGACGCGGCCGGTGGTGTGACGATTTCCGCGGCTGCCGTCATCGTCCCAATTGGCCCTGACAAAGTATTGTGCTTCCAGCGCGAGTATCGAGAGTACTGGGTGGAGTCAAAAGGAGAGGGTGACTTCGGTACCTTCGGTACCTTCGGTAGCTTCAGTCGGGCCATGAAGCCCGATGTGGTTTTGGCAGGAACCGGTTTCGGTGACCCCAGTCGACAGCTGATCATCCTGGATGCCAAGTACCGTATTAATAATGGTCTGAGTGATGGCCTGAGCTCGATTCACATGTATCGAGATGCGTTGGTGAAAGAGGCTGAAAATGGTGAGATTGAGGGGGTAGTGACGGCTGCATACTTGCTGACGCCGCACGCGCCTGTTTTGGGTTCTGACTTCAAAACTGAAGATCTACCTGGGCGGCTTTTCCATCCTCAGTATCGGGATAAGTTCCGTTTTGGAGCTATTACCCTACGCCCTGGTATGAGTGACAACGAGTTGCGAAGTAGCCTGAGAGCGATCGTCGCAGATGCTGTTGGGGCACACTAGTGGTTGATGTGCTTACTCCCGCGCAACGCCAGCTCAATATGAGTCGGATCCGGGGTCGTGACACTAAGCCAGAAATGATCGTCCGGCGCGGGTTGCATGCCCGGGGCTTTCGCTATCGACTGCAGGATCGCAAATTACCTGGCCGCCCGGATCTTGTCTTTCCGCGCTATCATGCTGTGATTTTCGTCCATGGCTGTTTTTGGCACGGTCACGACTGTCCGATGTTTAAACTCCCTGCAACCCGACAGGATTTCTGGGCTGCAAAAATCGCGTCTAATCGTGCTCGGGATGAGCGAGCTACCGCAGCTCTGCTCCAGCGGGGATGGCGGGTCGCCAATGTTTGGGAATGCAGTGTTAGAGGCGCAAATAGACTGATCGGTGATGACGTCATCACAAAGTGCCAAGCCTTCCTGCTTTCACAGGATCTCACGCTGATAGACATCTCAGGGATGGCAAGCTCGCAACGATAGTCCGGCGAAGTCCCTGTGTACCTCCCGGACTAGCTGCCGAAACGTTCTGGAGGTAGGGCGCTTTAATCCTGGCAAACCAAGTGTGCGCATGCACTTCAGTGGGGTAGCCAATCAGGGGCAATTCGGGCTTTAGGAAGTACGCGCCTCCGGCGTGCCTTTGGTTGCCGGGTGCGCAAAACCCCCACTGCAGTCCGCGTAGCTACGTTTGCAAAACACCTAAATCTGGTTGCTTTGGTTGGCCTGAATCGGGGTGTTTTTTTATAGGATTCAGCAGCTTGGCTTGGTTCTGCCCCATGCATGGGGTGCAAGGGGTAGAGTGTTAGAATCACTCCGTCCCGACCAAATTGATGTAAACAAAACCGCCTTCTGGGCGGTTTTGTCGTTTCTGCTCTATGCATTTTCAAGTAGTACGCTCGGCCCGGCATATGATCGGTGCCCATATCGACTCTCACAGTGACACCTGTTCGATCTGGGCGTCGAATCCCGGCATCACCGGCCCGGACCATTCGGTGCTGATAATATCGATTCTGGCCAGATCAACTTGGCGTTGCGGCTGTTCCTGTACTGATGCGCTGATATCCGCTGGCATCGAGGCGATAAACGCATTGAGTTGAGCTTGAAGGGCAAGTAGTTGGCCCTGAAGATGGTGAGTGGAAGGCTGGCACATGGACGACTCCTTCGCTGGCGATGGTTCGGACGATAGGCGCGCTGACGCCAAGGAAAAACTAGGACATGAATCTCACCGTACTAGGCGCCCGTCGGAAGGTAATGGCGGTCGTCGTGAATGAATGTCCGGGCGGCAAGGACGAAGCAGCTGCGCGACCTGGTATCCACGAAAAGCGTCTCGAGAACCAAATCTATGAAACGGTCGGGTGCAAGCCGCTGAGCGACTCGGAGTTGTTGGTGCTGGAACAGCAGACTGGCACGCACCACTTGCCCGACTACATTTGCTCGCTGTACGACGGCGTGTTCGTGCCGTAGCCGCAGGCTGGAGAGTTGGATAACGTCGACTTACACCAGCGGACGGTGACCGCAGCCGCGCGAAGAGGTGAGGTTGATCTGATGATCGCCGCCGCCCTGGCTGACGGAGAGATAGACGATAAGGAGACCGCGCGAATTCGAGCGCTCCATGCAAAGTACGTAGCAGCCCGTCATGAGGATCTCCAGGCAGCGATCATGCTGTATGGCGTGGAAGGTTGAGGTGTTGAGGGGGGGCTCTATAGTGCCTGCTGAGGCGTGAGGGCGGGTCCCTGCTCTTTATTCGGGGTGAATTTTAAGAAAAAGGCCGGGTCAGCAATGAGCCGGCCTTTTGCATTTCTCTTCCTGCAAAAAAATCCTAGATCGATCGCCAGCTCGGCGCGTCCCGGAGGGCCCATTCATCCTGCGTTGCCAGGAAAGTCGGTAGATCCCGTCGCGCAATCCAGATTTCGCCTTGCCACTTGATGACGCCGATGCGTTGGTTGGCCCAGGTCATGAAAGCACGGTGGGGAGTGGTGTCGGGAGTGTGCTGGGTGTCGTGGAGTGTGGGGAGGACTTCGTCGCTGAGCCATTTGGCGATGTGGCGGTGTTCGGGGTGCCAGAATCGGTAGAGGGCTTTGTAGGCGCCGGATTCGTTGATGACCTCTACTTCCTCGCGGAAGCCGCTGAGGTATTCCAGGGCAACGGCGCGTTTTTGTTCCGGGTCCATGCGTTTGGGCAGATGGTAGGGGCGGCCGGTGCCGATCAAGCGGCCGAAGTCGAGGCCGACGAACCAAGGCTGGCGGTCGATCAGGACGGCGCGTAGCTGGTGGGTGTGGCGTTGGAAAATGACAGGTCTGTAGGCGTCTTGCATGGTGGAGCTCCATCTACGAGGTTGAGGAGCCGCCACGCGTCGTCGCTATTCGAAGGGTGGCGGACCGCGCAGGGTTAGCGAACCGGGAGATGGAACCGGCAGACCCGAGGGCCTCCCCGCGCGATCCGCCATAGAGCCAGTAGTGAATACTACAGGCGTGAAAGGGCCTACAGGAAACCTTCGCTGTTTCCCGCATGCGCTTTCAGCGCGGTCGCGCCATCTCTCAAGTCGCTAAACCTGGTCACGGGATTGACCGTGACGGGCGAAGGATGGGGGAGGGTTTGCCGAGGCGGCAACCTGCAAAGCGCGTAGGAATCCGGGAAGCGCACCTCTGGGATGTGAGCTTCAGCGGTGCCTCCTTTATATAGGCGGCAGGACGCAGCTGGCTGGAAGCCGTTGATGCGTCGGTGCGGAGAGGGGCAGACACGTGCTGCTTCTATATAGAGGGGGGGAGGGGAGAAGCCCTTTTGTCATCTTTCTGCAAAAAGTCGTTGACGGCCGATTTAAACTCCCTATAATGCGCACCACTCCCAGCGACGAAGCGCTGAAAGAGCTTGAAAATCAAGTACTTACAGAGGTTCGGAGTTAGGAGTGGTGGTCAGGCAGGTGATTCACTTGCCGCTCTTCGTTAGCTGCTCCGGCAGTGAGCTGAAAAGAAGATCGCCGAGGTGGTTGACAGCGAGTTTGATCGCTGTAGAATGCGCCTCCCGCTGATGAGAAGGTTTCCTTCGCTGAAGCACAAGCGATTGAGTAGAAAAGAAATTTTCGAAAAATAAAGCTTGACGGAAGATGAGGTTAGCGTAGAATGCGCGCCTCGGTTGAGATGAAAGCCTTAACCAGCTGCTCTTTAACAAGTTGAATCAAGCAATTCGTGTGGGTGCTTGTGATGTAAGACTGATGATCGACTGATTATCAGCAACGCAAGTAACACTCGTGAATTCGAGAGTTTTAGCTCTTTAAACAGAGCATGCGATTGCTGAGCCAAGTTTAGGGTTTTCTCAAAACCCAAGCAGTATTGAACTGAAGAGTTTGATCATGGCTCAGATTGAACGCTGGCGGCAGGCCTAACACATGCAAGTCGAGCGGATGATGGGAGCTTGCTCCCGGATTCAGCGGCGGACGGGTGAGTAATGCCTAGGAATCTGCCTGGTAGTGGGGGACAACGTTTCGAAAGGAACGCTAATACCGCATACGTCCTACGGGAGAAAGCAGGGGACCTTCGGGCCTTGCGCTATCAGATGAGCCTAGGTCGGATTAGCTAGTTGGTGGGGTAAAGGCCTACCAAGGCGACGATCCGTAACTGGTCTGAGAGGATGATCAGTCACACTGGAACTGAGACACGGTCCAGACTCCTACGGGAGGCAGCAGTGGGGAATATTGGACAATGGGCGAAAGCCTGATCCAGCCATGCCGCGTGTGTGAAGAAGGTCTTCGGATTGTAAAGCACTTTAAGTTGGGAGGAAGGGCAGTAAGTTAATACCTTGCTGTTTTGACGTTACCAACAGAATAAGCACCGGCTAACTTCGTGCCAGCAGCCGCGGTAATACGAAGGGTGCAAGCGTTAATCGGAATTACTGGGCGTAAAGCGCGCGTAGGTGGTTTGGTAAGATGGATGTGAAATCCCCGGGCTCAACCTGGGAACTGCATCCATAACTGCCTGACTAGAGTACGGTAGAGGGTGGTGGAATTTCCTGTGTAGCGGTGAAATGCGTAGATATAGGAAGGAACACCAGTGGCGAAGGCGACCACCTGGACTGATACTGACACTGAGGTGCGAAAGCGTGGGGAGCAAACAGGATTAGATACCCTGGTAGTCCACGCCGTAAACGATGTCGACTAGCCGTTGGGATCCTTGAGATCTTAGTGGCGCAGCTAACGCGATAAGTCGACCGCCTGGGGAGTACGGCCGCAAGGTTAAAACTCAAATGAATTGACGGGGGCCCGCACAAGCGGTGGAGCATGTGGTTTAATTCGAAGCAACGCGAAGAACCTTACCTGGCCTTGACATGTCCGGAATCCTGCAGAGATGCGGGAGTGCCTTCGGGAATCGGAACACAGGTGCTGCATGGCTGTCGTCAGCTCGTGTCGTGAGATGTTGGGTTAAGTCCCGTAACGAGCGCAACCCTTGTCCTTAGTTACCAGCACGTTATGGTGGGCACTCTAAGGAGACTGCCGGTGACAAACCGGAGGAAGGTGGGGATGACGTCAAGTCATCATGGCCCTTACGGCCAGGGCTACACACGTGCTACAATGGTCGGTACAGAGGGTTGCCAAGCCGCGAGGTGGAGCTAATCCCATAAAACCGATCGTAGTCCGGATCGCAGTCTGCAACTCGACTGCGTGAAGTCGGAATCGCTAGTAATCGTGAATCAGAATGTCACGGTGAATACGTTCCCGGGCCTTGTACACACCGCCCGTCACACCATGGGAGTGGGTTGCTCCAGAAGTAGCTAGTCTAACCGCAAGGGGGACGGTTACCACGGAGTGATTCATGACTGGGGTGAAGTCGTAACAAGGTAGCCGTAGGGGAACCTGCGGCTGGATCACCTCCTTAATCGAAGATCTCAGCTTCTTCATAAGCTCCCACACGAATTGCTTGATTCACTGGTTAGACGATTGGGTCTGTAGCTCAGTTGGTTAGAGCGCACCCCTGATAAGGGTGAGGTCGGCAGTTCGAATCTGCCCAGACCCACCAATTGTTGTGGTGTGCTGCTGATCCGATGGGGCCATAGCTCAGCTGGGAGAGCGCCTGCTTTGCACGCAGGAGGTCAGGAGTTCGATCCTCCTTGGCTCCACCATTAATCGTCGAAAGCTCAGACATGAATGTTCAGGATGAACGAACATTGATGTCTGGTCTTTGTGCCAGAACTGTTCTTTAAAAATTTGGGTATGTGATAGAAGTAGACTGAATAATCTCTTTCACTGGTGATTATTCAAGTCAAGGTAAAATTTGCGAGTTCAAGCGCGAATTTTCGGCGAATGTCGTCTTCACGTTCGAGACAATAACCAGATTGCTTGGGGTTATATGGTCAAGTGAAGAAGCGCATACGGTGGATGCCTTGGCAGTCAGAGGCGATGAAAGACGTGGTAGCCTGCGATAAGCTTCGGGGAGTCGGCAAACAGACTTTGATCCGGAGATCTCTGAATGGGGAAACCCACCTAGCATAAGTTAGGTATCTTGCACTGAATACATAGGTGTAAGAGGCGAACCAGGGGAACTGAAACATCTAAGTACCCTGAGGAAAAGAAATCAACCGAGATTCCCTTAGTAGTGGCGAGCGAACGGGGATTAGCCCTTAAGCTTCTTTGAATCTAACAGAACGCTCTGGAAAGTGCGGCCATAGTGGGTGATAGCCCCGTATGTGAAAGGTTCTTTGAAGTGAAATCGAGTAGGACGGAGCACGAGAAACTTTGTCTGAATATGGGGGGACCATCCTCCAAGGCTAAATACTACTGACTGACCGATAGTGAACCAGTACCGTGAGGGAAAGGCGAAAAGAACCCCGGAGAGGGGAGTGAAATAGAACCTGAAACCGTATGCGTACAAGCAGTGGGAGCCTACTTTGTTAGGTGACTGCGTACCTTTTGTATAATGGGTCAGCGACTTATATTCAGTGGCGAGCTTAACCGTATAGGGAAGGCGTAGCGAAAGCGAGTCTTAATAGGGCGTTTTAGTCGCTGGGTATAGACCCGAAACCGGGCGATCTATCCATGAGCAGGTTGAAGGTTAGGTAACACTGACTGGAGGACCGAACCCACTCCCGTTGAAAAGGTAGGGGATGACTTGTGGATCGGAGTGAAAGGCTAATCAAGCTCGGAGATAGCTGGTTCTCCTCGAAAGCTATTTAGGTAGCGCCTCACGTATCACTCCAGGGGGTAGAGCACTGTTTCGGCTAGGGGGTCATCCCGACTTACCAAACCGATGCAAACTCCGAATACCTGGAAGTGTCAGCGTGGGAGACACACGGCGGGTGCTAACGTCCGTCGTGAAAAGGGAAACAACCCAGACCGTCAGCTAAGGTCCCAAAGTTATGGTTAAGTGGTAAACGATGTGGGAAGGCTTAGACAGCTAGGAGGTTGGCTTAGAAGCAGCCACCCTTTAAAGAAAGCGTAATAGCTCACTAGTCGAGTCGGCCTGCGCGGAAGATGTAACGGGGCTCAAACCATACACCGAAGCTACGGGTGCATCGCAAGATGCGCGGTAGAGGAGCGTTCTGTAAGCCTGTGAAGGTGAGTTGAGAAGCTTGCTGGAGGTATCAGAAGTGCGAATGCTGACATGAGTAACGACAATGGGAGTGAAAAACTCCCACGCCGAAAGACCAAGGGTTCCTGCGCAACGTTAATCGACGCAGGGTTAGTCGGTCCCTAAGGCGAGGCTGAAGAGCGTAGTCGATGGGAAACAGGTTAATATTCCTGTACTTCTAGTTACTGCGATGGAGGGACGGAGAAGGCTAGGCCAGCTTGGCGTTGGTTGTCCAAGTTTAAGGTGGTAGGCAGAGATCTTAGGTAAATCCGGGGTCTTAATGCCGAGAGCTGATGACGAGTCATCTTTCAGATGATGAAGTGGTTGATGCCATGCTTCCAGGAAAAGCTTCTAAGCTTCAGGTAACTAGGAACCGTACCCCAAACCGACACAGGTGGTTGGGTAGAGAATACCAAGGCGCTTGAGAGAACTCGGGTGAAGGAACTAGGCAAAATGGCACCGTAACTTCGGGAGAAGGTGCGCCGGCGAGGGTTAAGGATTTACTCCGTAAGCCCATGCCGGTCGAAGATACCAGGCCGCTGCGACTGTTTATTAAAAACACAGCACTCTGCAAACACGAAAGTGGACGTATAGGGTGTGACGCCTGCCCGGTGCCGGAAGGTTAATTGATGGGGTTAGCGAAAGCGAAGCTCTTGATCGAAGCCCCGGTAAACGGCGGCCGTAACTATAACGGTCCTAAGGTAGCGAAATTCCTTGTCGGGTAAGTTCCGACCTGCACGAATGGCGTAACGATGGCGGCGCTGTCTCCACCCGAGACTCAGTGAAATTGAAATCGCTGTGAAGATGCAGTGTATCCGCGGCTAGACGGAAAGACCCCGTGAACCTTTACTGTAGCTTTGCACTGGACTTTGAGCCTGCTTGTGTAGGATAGGTGGGAGGCTTTGAAGCGTGGACGCCAGTCTGCGTGGAGCCATCCTTGAAATACCACCCTGGCATGCTTGAGGTTCTAACTCTGGTCCGTTATCCGGATCGAGGACAGTGTATGGTGGGCAGTTTGACTGGGGCGGTCTCCTCCTAAAGAGTAACGGAGGAGTACGAAGGTGCGCTCAGACCGGTCGGAAATCGGTCGTAGAGTATAAAGGCAAAAGCGCGCTTGACTGCGAGACAGACACGTCGAGCAGGTACGAAAGTAGGTCTTAGTGATCCGGTGGTTCTGTATGGAAGGGCCATCGCTCAACGGATAAAAGGTACTCCGGGGATAACAGGCTGATACCGCCCAAGAGTTCATATCGACGGCGGTGTTTGGCACCTCGATGTCGGCTCATCACATCCTGGGGCTGAAGCCGGTCCCAAGGGTATGGCTGTTCGCCATTTAAAGTGGTACGCGAGCTGGGTTTAGAACGTCGTGAGACAGTTCGGTCCCTATCTGCCGTGGACGTTTGAGATTTGAGAGGGGCTGCTCCTAGTACGAGAGGACCGGAGTGGACGAACCTCTGGTGTTCCGGTTGTCACGCCAGTGGCATTGCCGGGTAGCTATGTTCGGAATAGATAACCGCTGAAAGCATCTAAGCGGGAAACTAGCCTCAAGATGAGATCTCACTGGGAACTTGATTCCCCTGAAGGGCCGTCGAAGACTACGACGTTGATAGGTCGGGTGTGTAAGCGCTGTGAGGCGTTGAGCTAACCGATACTAATTGCCCGTGAGGCTTGACCATATAACACCCAAACAATTTGCGTGTTGTACGGTGAAGACGTAACGAACCGAAAGTTCGTGTGAACCGCAAATACCTGTCACATACCCGAATCTGGATGAGCGTGTGCACCTGCCACGAGCGTCCATAAAGAATTGCTTGACGACCATAGAGCGTTGGAACCACCTGATCCCATCCCGAACTCAGTAGTGAAACGACGCATCGCCGATGGTAGTGTGGAGTTTCTCCATGTGAGAGTAGGTCATCGTCAAGCTCCTATCCCAAGACCCCTGGTCAGCATCGCTGGCCGGGGGTTTTGCTTATTAGTGTAAGCAACCCGAATTCGGATGAGCGCCAAGGCGAGCATCCAGCCGAATTGCTTGACGACCATAGAGCATTGGAACCACCTGATCCCATCCCGAACTCAGTAGTGAAACGATGCATCGCCGATGGTAGTGTGGAGTTTCTCCATGTGAGAGTAGGTCATCGTCAAGCTTCTAATTCCAAAGCCCCTGATCAGCGAAAGCTGGTCGGGGGTTTTGTTTTTGGGGCGGAAAAAGCCAATGCGGGAGCCCTATACAGGGCGAGTAACCCGGGACGGGTTATCCGTTGCGATGGCGGATAACGCTTGAGGCGTTATGCGCCCTACGACCGGCGTTTGCCGGGGCCGTGAAGGGATGCGGTTCGCGGGCATGGCCCGCTCCTACAGGGGAGTGAGGGGCTTGGTCATAATGAGGGTGCGCTCTTCACCGTGGAGTTGTTCGCGCAGCAGGCGATAGCCGAGGCGGGCGTAGAAGCTTTCAGCGGTGAGGGAGGAGGGGACCAACAGGGCCTCTATACCGCGCTGCAGGGCGGCTTCCTCGATTTGCTCCATCAGGGCCTGGCCGATGCCCTTGCGCTGCTGCTGAGGCGTTATGAAGAGGCTGCGCACGGCATTGCCATCCAGGGCGCCTGTGCCGACGATCTCGCTCCCCAGCAAGGCAACGAAGACCAGGCGTTGCGCCAGCAACTCGATCACCCGCTCCGGCGTGAAATGCGCCACCACAGACTCGATGACACTCGCCGGGTAGTCCTGGCCGTTGCTCTCCCTGACGGCCGCAACGATCACCCGGCTGATGGCCGTGGCGTCGTCGCTGCGGGCCTGTCTGATCGTCAATTCCATCTCTGCGCTCCCTGTGATCCGCCTGCTCATCCTGACGGGATCGGCAGCGCGAGGGTAGGGCGGAATCACAGGCAACAAAAAAGGCGCCCTGGGGCGCCTTTCCTGTTTGGATCACCGATCAGCCGTTGTGGCGTTTCAGGACCAGGGTGGCGTTGGTGCCGCCAAAGCCGAAGCTGTTACTCATGACGGTGTCGATCTTCGCGTTTTCGCGGGTCTCGCGCAGGATCGGCAGGTCAGCGACTTCCGGGTCCAGTTCGTCGATGTTTGCCGAACCGGCGATGAAGTTGCCTTCCATCATCAGCAGGCAGTAGATCGCTTCGTGAACGCCAGCGGCGCCCAGGGAGTGGCCGGACAGGCTCTTGGTGGAGCTGATGGCCGGGGCCTTGTCGCCGAACACTGCGCGCACGCCACGGATTTCAGCGACGTCGCCGACCGGGGTGGAGGTGCCGTGGGTGTTCAGGTAGTCGATCGGGGTGTCCACGGTCGACAGGGCCTGCTGCATGCAGCGGATGGCGCCTTCGCCGCTCGGGGCAACCATGTCGTAGCCATCGGAAGTCGCACCGTAGCCAACGATTTCGGCGTAGATCTTGGCGCCACGCTTGAGGGCGTGTTCCAGCTCTTCGACCACGACCATGCCGCCGCCGCCGGCGATGACGAAACCGTCACGCTTGGCGTCGTAGGCGCGGGAGGCCTTTTCCGGGGTGTCGTTGTACTGGGTGGAGAGGGCGCCCATGGCGTCGAACAGGCAGCTCTGGCTCCAGTGTTCTTCCTCACCGCCGCCAGCGAAGACGACGTCCTGCTTGCCCAGCTGGATTTGCTCCATGGCCTGGCCGATGCAATGCGCGCTGGTGGCGCAGGCCGAGGAAATGGAGTAGTTCACGCCCTTGATCTGGAAGGGAGTGGCCAGGCACGCGGAAACGGTGCTGCCCATGGTGCGGGTGACGCGGTATGGGCCGATGCGCTTGACGCCCTTCTCGCGCAGGGTGTCGATGGCTTCCATCTGGTTCAGGGTGGAAGCACCGCCGGAGCCGGCGATCAGGCCGGTGCGCGGGTTGGAGATCTGCTCGGGGCTGAGGCCGGAGTCCTTGATCGCCTGTTCCATTGCCAGGTAGGCATAAGCGGCGGCGTCGCCCATGAAGCGGAAGACCTTGCGGTCGATCAGCTCTTCCAGGTTCAGGTTGACCGAACCGGAAACGTGGCTGCGCAGGCCCATCTCGGCGTAGCTGGGGTTGTGGCGGATGCCAGCACGGCCTGCACGCAGGTTGGCGGAGACGGTGTCTTTGTCATTGCCCAGGCAGGAAACGATGCCCAGACCGGTGATCACGACGCGACGCATGCGGATACCCTTAGAAGCTGTCAGTGGAAGTGAACAGGCCGACGCGGAGGCCTTCGGCGCTGTAGATTTCGCGGCCATCGACGCTGACGGTGCCGTCGGCGATGGCCAGGATCAGCGAACGATTGATCGTACGCTTGATGTGAATGTTGTAGGTGACTTTCTTGGCGGTCGGCAGGACCTGGCCGAAGAACTTCACTTCGCCCGAACCCAGGGCACGGCCGCGGCCGGGGTTGCCCTGCCAGCCGAGGTGGAAGCCGACCAGCTGCCACATGGCGTCGAGGCCCAGGCAGCCCGGCATGACGGGGTCGCCTTCGAAGTGGCAGGCGAAGAACCACAGGTCCGGGTTGATATCCAGCTCGGCGACCAGTTCGCCCTTGCCATACTTGCCGCCGACTTCACTGATGTGAGTGATGCGGTCGATCATCAGCATGTTCGGGGCGGGCAGTTGCGCATTACCCGGGCCGAAGAGCTCGCCGCGGCTGCAGCGCAGCAGGTCTTCTCGGGTGAAGGCGTTTTGTTTGGTCATGCGAGCTCCTCAAAAATCCTGGATAGCAGGCGTTGTTTGGCTTGTGCCTGCGGCGCCGCGTTCCGTTGTTCTTGTCACGGTGTCATGCGGCAGCCTAGTCATAGACTATTGCCTTTAAGTGAAAGTCACAGCAATCGGCGAACGCTTGTTCACTTTTCGCCGATGCCAGGTTTCCCCGTCGGGACGCAGGCCCCGGGCCGGTCCGCAGTTTGCGGGCAAGCGCTCCATCGATCAACGACCTGGAGCAACCCAGCGCTGCAGAATCCGCTGCAGCTCCGCGCGCTTGAACGGTTTGGCGAGGTAGTCGTTCATTCCCGCTTCAAGGCACGCCTCGCGGTCGCCCTGCAGCGCATTGGCGGTCAGGGCGATGATCGGTACCTGTTCGCCGCCCGGTTTCGCACGAATCTGCCGGGTGGCTTCGTAGCCGTTGAGCACCGGCAGGCGGCAATCCATCAGGATCGCCGCGAACTCGCCGCGCTCCGAGGTACGCACTGCCTGGGCGCCGTCACCCACCAGCGTGACGCGATAACCCAGGCTGCGCAACATAGCTTCTATGACCGTTTGATTCACCGGGTTGTCCTCCACCAGCAGCACGGACTGACCAGTGGCAAGCGCGTCGCCGCCGTTCGTCCCGTCGCCTGCGGCACTCTGACGCTCCCGGAAGGGCAGGGGAATCTCCAGAGTGAAGGTCGAACCACAACCCTCCTCGCTGACCGCACCCAGAGTGCCGCCCATCCGTTCGGCCAGGGTGCGCGCGATGGACAGCCCCAGCCCCGTGCCGCCGTAGCGCCGCGAGGTCGACGAGTCGGCCTGCTGGAAGGCCTCGAACATGTGCTCCAGGCGCTCGCGGGAGATGCCGATGCCGCTGTCCTGCACCGAGCAGCTGAGCCACAGCACTTCGTCGTCCAGCGCCTGCCAGGTGGCTTCCAGGCGCACGCCGCCTTCTTCGGTGAACTTCAGGGCGTTGCCCAGCAGGTTGACCAGGATCTGCCGGATGCGCGTCGGGTCGCCCTGCACCTCCAGGTTGTCGAGGCCGTCCTGCACGTTCATTTCCAGCTCCAGGCCGCGCTGCTGGGCGCTGTGTTGGAAGACCTGGATCGAGCTCTGGATCAGCTCCAGCAGGTTGAACGGGATGCGCTCCAGTTCCAGCGCGCCGCGCTCCACGCGGGAGAAGTCGAGGATGTCGTTGATCACCTTGAGCAGGTGCTCGGTGGATTCGGTGGCCAGTGCGCTGTACTCGGCCTGCTCCTGGTTCAGTTCGGTGGTTTCCAGCAGCTGCAGCATGCCCAGCACGCCGTTCATCGGGGTGCGCAGCTCGTGGCTCATCATCGCCAGGAAGTCGGACTTGGCGCGGTTGGCCTCTTCGGCTTCCTCTCGCGCCGCCACCAGCTGCGCAATGCTGCGCTCCTGCTCCAGGCTGGCCTGCTGCAGGCCGCGGGCGAGGTTGTTGATGTGTCGGGCGAGGTCGCCGACTTCGCCGTCATCCGGCACCGGCAGGGTGGTGTGGTAGTCGCCGGTCTGGATCGCTTGCACGGCGCGGCCCATGGTGCGGATCGGCGCGGCGAGGCGGCGGGCGAGGCGGCGCGCCAGCAGGTAGGTGAGGATCAGCGCGAACAGCGCGAGCAGGCTGGCCTTGAGGAGGATTTCCTGCTGCCGTTCGCTGAAGGCATCGCTGGCCATCCCGACCACCACGCGGCCGAGGTAGTCCCCGCTGGGCGGTGCGGCCGTCGGTAGCATGTCGTTGGAACTGGCCAGGTCGCTGCCATTGAGGGCGATGTTCTCGCGCTGGATCGAGGCGTGGAAGATTTCTACCTTGGTGCTCGCCTGCGCGGGATCGGCGGCGTGCTCGACGTAGACGAGGATATTGTCGCCGCGGTCGCGTACTTCGATGAAGCGCACGTGGGCGGTGCTCAGGGTTGCCCGCAGCAGGCTCTGCAGCACCGGCAGGTTGCCGGAGATCACCCCGTATTCCGCTGCCGGGGCGAGCTGGTTGGCGATCAGCTGGCCGGTGTGGTTGGACTCCAGGCGCAGGTCCTGCAAACGCGAATACGTGAAGTAGGCGGTCAGCAGCACGGTGAGCAGCAGCGCCGGGCCGAGGCTGATGGCCAGCATGCGCGTCTGGATGTTCCAGCTCTTGCGGGAACTCATGGTTTTTCTCCTTCGGCCAGGCGCTGCGCGAGTTCCGCGTCGCCTTGCAGGTCGATGCCGAGCGAGCGCGCCACCTGGCGGTTGCTCTGCACCTTGAAGCGTTTGGGGTAGAGACTGCGGGGCCATTGCTCCGCCGGCTCGTCGAGCAGGGTGTCGAGGGTCTCCAGCCAGTCGCTCTGGTCGCTGTAGGTGCTGGCCAGGCTGCCGGCCTTGACGAAGGCAGCGGTGGGGCCGATCAGCGCCCGGTTCCCGGCGTAGGCGCTGAGAAGGATGCCCTTGATGGTCTGCGCGTTATAAAGCTGTTTGTCGTCCAACCCGAGCAGCAGGTCACTGCGACCGAGCAGTTCTCGTAGCGGGCGGCTGTCTTCGGCGCGGGTTTGCAGCTCGCTCGTCAGTTCGACGCCGAGCTGTTCGGCGCTGTGCTGAAGCTCTTCCAGGAGGAACTCGCTGCTGGGGCCGACCAGCACGCCGATGCGTTGCGGGCGCGGGCTGAGTTGCAGGGCAAGTTGCAGCTGGCGCTCTGGTGGTGGGTCGCTCCACAGCAGGCTGAGGTGCGGCGGCTCGCGCTCGCCCAGCACCTGCCGGGCTTCGACGCGGCTGACCAGCAGAGTCAGTGCCGGCGGTGCGTCGTGGCTGGCCAGGCGCCAGTTCAGCGCGCCGCTGCCGAGCAACAGCAGGCGGGTTTCGCCATCCAGGCTGGCGGCTGGCGGCAGGTTTTCCGGGGATTCCAGACGCACCTGGTCATGTGGGCGATGGTGCGCCAGGGCTTCGGCGAAGTCCTGCAGCGCAGGGCTCTGTTCGGTGCTGACCAGCAGGATGTCGCGGGCCTGGGCCGGCTGCGCGAACAGGCAGGCCAGCCAGAGGAGCAGGGCGCTGAGGAGGGTTCCGGGGCTCGTCCATGAGCAGCGGGCAGACATGCTAGAAGTCCACCTCGGCGCTGAAGTAGAGCAGGTGGCGGCTGTCGTAGCGGTTTTCCGGCCAGGTCAGCGGCTCGTCGTCCAGGCGCTGCTGTAGCACGCCGGCCAGTTCCAGCGCCGCGCGGCCCAGGGGAATGCGCTTGGCCACGCGCAGGTCGACGCGCTCGAAGCGGTGCTCGTTCAGCGCATCGTCACCGTAGTAGAAGACCGAACTCGACCAGCCGCGCCCCCAGTCGCGCATCCAGCCGGCCGAGCCGCTGTTGCGCGCGGTAAGGCGCTGGTCGTAGCGGCTGCTGGCGTCGTAGTCGACGTAGGCGTAGGTCAGGCGCACGCGGTCCTGCCGCGTCAGGCGCCAGTCGAGCTGGGTTTCGGTGCCACTGAAGCGGATTTCGTTGTCATTGGTCGGTTCGAAGTCGGAGACCTTCAAGGGATCGCTGATCAGCCCGTGGATTTCGTCGTAGTAGGCTTTGATGTCGAGCGCGAGCCCGAGTTCGTCGAATTGGCCGTTGTAGCCGATTTCCCGCGAGCGCATGCGCTCCTGGTCGAGGTCGCCGGGACCATGGGCGCGGGCAAAGTAGTAGGCGCTGGACTGACCGTAGACCGGCGCCGAGAGGTTGCGCACCCGGTAGCTCCAGTTCACGTCATTCTCGTACATGTCCGGCGAGCGCACCGCCTCGGAATACACCGCGCGCAGGCTGTGGCGCGGAGTGATCAGGTAGTTGAGGGCGAGGCGCGGGCTGACCGAGCTGCCGGAGAGCTGGTCGTCCTCCACCATCGCGCCGCCCTGCAGCAGCCAGTGCGGTGTCAGGTGCCATTCCAGCTGGCCGAACAGGCGCCAGATGTCGTTGTTCACCGTGCCGTCGAAATAGGTTTCCGAGGTGGCCTGGTCGTGGCGGTAGCTCATGCCGCTGACCAGCCGCACGCCGTCGGCGAGGCTCAGGGTGTCCTGGACTTCGAGGTCGTAGCGGGTCTCGCGGATGTTCTGGTTCACCTGCCCGCACACCGGCAGGTAGGCGCCGGCCGCCAGCTGCTGGACCACCTGCCGGGCCAGCGCCTGCTCCTGCGCCGTGCCACGGGGAATGCGCGGCAGCGTATCGGCGAAGCTCTCCACGTACTTCGGATTCATATCCCACAACTGCGCGAGCTGCGGGCTGAAGGCGATCTGCGCCTCGCACGCGCCGAAGTCCTGCAAACGCTCCCAGTGTTCGGCGTAACCCTGCACATAGAGGCTGTGCTCGGGGTTGATGTCGAAGGTCCAGCGCAGGGAGCCGGCGTAGTCGCGGGCGGTCAGGTCGGAGTTGTCGTCACCGGCGGCGATGTTGCCGAAGATCGGTTCGTAGTCGTAGGGGCGCTGATTGCTGCCTTCCTTCGCCGCCAGCTGCCAGTCCAGGCTGTTGCGCAGGTCGAGGTTGTGGCTGGCCGTCAGGTTGAAGCGACTCAGGCGGCGGCCGTCGCGGTAGTCGCGGCCGAACTGGTCGTGGTCGAAGCCGTCGTCTTCCTGCCCGGAAAGCGACAGCCGATAGTCGCCGGAGCGGTCATGGATGCCCTGGCTGGCGTACCAGTCGCGCACGCCGTTCTGCCCGGCGGTGTACTTCAGTCGCGTGCCCTGGCTGTCGGCCGGGTGGCGGGTGAGGATGTTGATCACGCCCATCAGCGCGTTGGCGCCGTAGCTCACGGCGTTGGGGCCGCGGAAGACCTCGATGCGGTCGATGTCTTCGATGGCCACCGGGATGTCGCTCCAGTCCACCGTGGCCAGGCCCGGGCGGTACACCGAGCGGCCGTCCACCAGGACCTGCAGGCGCCGCGCCTCGGTGACGTTGGTGCCGTGGTAGTTCACCGTCGCCTGGTTGCCCGACAGGTAGCCGACCATCATGCCCGGCACCAGGCGCATCAGCTCGGGAATGTCGCGGGCGCCGGAGGCCTTGATCAGGTCGCGGTCGAGCACCGTCATGCTGCCGGGAACTTCGGCGGGGGACTGTTTGAGCCGGGTCGCGGTCAGAACTTCAGGGACGTCGAGGCTGTCCACGAACAGGTCGCCCGCCACGGCCTCGCCCGCCAGCAGTGCGGCAAGCAGGGAAAGTGGCAGGGGAGCGCGGACGGGACGATGCACGGAACGACCTTGTTCTCGGTTCTTATGGGATTGGTCAATGTCTACGGCTAGACGTTTCCACAGGACGGATGTTAAACGAGGCAGCGCTGATTGCCAGTCCCGCGATCCGGACTGGCCGGTCGCCGATGCGGCCTTATAATGCCCCAATCGCCGCCCCTAAGCGGTCACCAATGGAACAGACATGACACAGCAGCAACCGATCGCCGTCCTCGGTGGTGGCAGTTTCGGCACCGCCTTCGCCAACCTGCTGGCAGAAAACGGACAGCGCGTTCGCCAGTGGATGCGCGACGAGGAACAGGCCGAGGCGATCCGCACCCGCCGGGAGAATCCCAACTACCTCAAGGGCGTGCGCATCCATGACGGCGTGGAGCCGACCACGGACCTCGCCGCGACCCTGGCAGAGTGCCAGATGATCTTCGTCGCGGTGCCTTCCAGCGCCCTGCGCAAGGTGCTCGACGGCCGCAGCGAGGAGCTGGCGGGCAAGATGCTGGTCAGCCTGACCAAGGGGATCGAGGCGCAGAGCTTCAAGCTGATGAGCCAGGTGCTCGAAGAGATCGCGCCAAAATCCCGCATCGCGGTGATCTCCGGCCCGAATCTGGCGCGCGAGATCGCCGAGCATGAGCTGACCGCCACCGTGGTCGCCAGCGAGGACGAAGACCTCTGCGCCCAGGTGCAGGATGCGCTGCACGGTCGCACCTTCCGCGTCTACGCTAGCGGCGACCGCTTCGGCGTCGAACTGGGCGGAGCGCTGAAGAACGTCTACGCCATTATTGCCGGCATGGCTGCCGCGCTGGGCATGGGCGAGAACACCAAGGGCATGCTGATCACCCGCGCCCTGGCGGAGATGACCCGCTTCGCCGTCCAGCTCGGTGCCAACCCCATGACCTTCCTCGGCCTGGCCGGCGTGGGCGACCTGATCGTCACCTGTTCGTCACCCAAGAGCCGTAACTATCAGGTGGGTTTCGCCCTGGGCGAAGGCCTGACCCTGGAAGACGCCGTGGCGCGCATGGGCGAGACCGCCGAGGGCGTGAACACCCTCAAGGTGCTCAAGGCCAAGGCCGACGAGCTGCAGGTCTACATGCCGCTGGTGGCCGGCCTCAACGCCATCCTGTTCGGTGGCCGCACCCTGGAGCAGGTCATCGGCGCGCTGATGAGCGGCGAGCCGAAGACCGACGTCGATTTCATTCCCACCACCGGTTTCTGAGGAGGTATCGCTCATGTCCGCTGAACATCCGTCCGCTCAACGTCAGGAAAAGGAATCACTGGTCCTGCGCGTCGTCTGGATGCTGGTCTTCGCGCTGGTCTGGTTCGTCGCCGAGATGATCCTCGGCGCCGTGGTGATCATCCAGCTGATCTACCGCATCATCTACGGCGCGCCCAGCGGCAGCCTGATGGGCTTCGGCGACAGCCTGAGTCAGTACTTCGCGCAGATCGGCCGCTTCGGCACCTTCCAGACCGAAGAGAAGCCCTGGCCGTTCGCCGACTGGCCTACCGCCCATACGCCCGAAGGCGAGGCTCCCCACGACGTGCCGCCGGCGCCGCACCCGGTGCGCGACGAGGAGCCCAAGCTTTGAAGCTCTGGCTGCTGCGTCACGGTGAAGCCGAACCCCAGGCTCGCCGCGATTCCGAGCGCCGTCTGACGGCACACGGCGTCAAGGAAGTGCTGAAAAGTGCTGCCCAGCTCGCCGGCCAGCCGCTGGATGGCATCCTCGCCAGCCCCTATGTGCGCGCCCAGGAAACCGCCGAACTGGTCCGCGAGGCGCTGGGTTTCGAGGGTTCCGTCGGTACCGCGCCCTGGCTGACCCCGGACGACGATCCGAAGGATGTGCTGCGCTTCCTCGACGGACGCAACGAGCAGAACCTGCTGCTGGTCACCCACCAGCCGCTGGTGGGCGCGCTGGCCGGCCTGCTGGTGCATGGCAGCCGCAGCGACGCAGTGCCGTTCAGCACCGCCACCCTGGCGGAACTGGAAGGCGAGGTGCCGGTAGCGGGGCTGATGGAGCTGGTGTCGCTGTACCATCCGCGGCATGCCTGAGCCGGATGAGTCCCTGCGAAAAGGCCCCGAAAGGGGCCTTTTGCATTTCTGCCGTCGGCAAATCGTGCCTGGATGTTTCCGCGCAGGGCCCGTCGCAGAGCGTCCGGTGCCCATCCTTCGGCTAAATCCTACAAAAGTTCACACGACCAGCCTTGTCTGCCGCTGCGCTGCATGGAATATTCAACCAAGCAAGTGCTTGGTTGATCCATCGCTATATCCCTGAGCTACACCTCTGACAACAAGAACAAAGGAGGGGCACGTGGTTAAAGCAGTCCGATTACCACTCGACCTGTTCTATCAGCGCGAGAAGAGCCACCCGAACAAACGCTACCTGGTGCAACCGCTGACCGGCGGCGAAGTGCAGACCCTGACCTGGGGCGAAGTGGGCGAGCAGGCCCGCCGCGCCGCGGCCTGGCTGCGCAGCCTGGACCTGCCCGAAGGCAGCCGGGTGGCGATCATTTCGAAGAACTGCGCGCACTGGATCGTCGCCGATATCGCCATCTGGATGGCCGGCCACGTCTCGGTGCCGCTGTATCCCAACCTCACCGCCGATTCCGTGCGCCAGGTGATGACCCACTCCGAAGCGCGGGTGGCCTTCATCGGCAAGCTGGACGACTGGCCGGCGATGGAGGGCGGCATTCCCGACGGCGTGCCCACCGTTGCCCTGCCGCTTCACCCGCAGGGCCGCTTCGACCAGCAGTGGAGCGACCTGCAGCTGCAGGCGCCGATCAGCGACGATCCGCGCCCGGACGCCGCCACCCTGGCGACCCTCATCTACACCTCCGGCACCACCGGCACGCCCAAGGGCGTGATGCACACCTTCGGCAACTTCGCCTTTGCCGCCAGCCATGCCATCGACCTGTTCGGCGTCGGCGAGGAAGACCGCCTGCTGTCCTACCTGCCGCTGTGCCACGTGGCCGAGCGCATGTTCGTGCAGATGGCATCGATCTACGCCGGGCAGACGATCTTCTTCGCCGAAAGCCTGGACACCTTCGTCGCCGACATGCGCCGCGCGCGGCCCACGGTGTTCTTCGGCGTGCCGCGCATCTGGACCAAGTTCCAGATGGGCGTCTACGCGCAGATGCCGGCGCAGAAGCTCGACCGCCTGCTGCGTTTGCCGATCGTCGGCCGCCTTGTGGGCCGCAAGGTGCTTGCCGGCCTAGGCCTGGACGCCGTGCGCTTCGCCCTGTGCGGCGCCGCGCCGGTTCCCGAGGCGCTGCTGGGCTGGTACCAGCGCCTGGGGCTGAATGTGCTCGAGGTCTATGGCATGACCGAGAACTGCGGTTATTCCCACGTCTGCCGGCCGGGTGAGCAGCGGGTCGGTTGGATCGGCCGCAACAGCCCCGGCGTGGAGGTGCGAATCAGCGAAGAAGGTGAAGTGCAGGTGCGCAGCGGCGCGACCATGGTCGGCTATTTCAAGGACCCGGAGCGCACTGCCGAGACCATCACCGAGGACGGCTTCCTGCGCACCGGCGACAAGGGCGAGCAGGACGCCGAAGGCCACCTGCGCCTGACCGGCCGCATCAAGGAAATCTTCAAGACCGCCAAGGGCAAGTACGTCGCCCCGGCGCCCATCGAGAACCGCCTCGCGGTGCATTCGCGGATCGAGCAGATCTGCGTGGTCGGCGACGGCCTGATTGCCCCGCTGGGCCTCTGCGTGCTCTCCGAAGTGGGCCGCCAGGAAGCCGCCAACGGCTCGCGCAGCCAGCTGGAACAGAGCCTGCAGGAGCTGCTGACGGAGGTGAATGATGCGCTGGACAAGCACGAGCGCCTGGCCGGGCTGGTGCTGGTCAAGGATGTCTGGACGGTGGACAACGGCTTCCTCACGCCGACCCTGAAGATCAAGCGCAACGTGGTGGAAGGGACCTACGGCAAGCGCTTCAATGAATGGGCGGAGCGCCGCGAGGCGGTGCAATGGCATGAATGACAGAAGGAATGCGGAATGACC
Organism: Pseudomonas sp. LABIM340; assembly: GCF_040017195.2. Lineage (NCBI taxonomy): Bacteria > Pseudomonadati > Pseudomonadota > Gammaproteobacteria > Pseudomonadales > Pseudomonadaceae > Pseudomonas > Pseudomonas sp. LABIM340. Next base: position 2,185,306 of record NZ_CM200227.1, read on the forward strand.
TGGCGCACCACGCCCGACCTGGAAAAGCTCAACGCGAACCTGAAGAACACCATCGGTGAAGTGCTCGACATCCGTTTCGAGGCGTTCGATGACGACTCGCTGACCGCCAGCATGGTGGTGGATTCGCGCACCCACCAGCCCTACGGCCTGCTGCACGGCGGCGCCTCGGTGGTACTGGCGGAGACCGTCGGTTCCACCGCCAGCTACCTGTGCCTGGACAACAGCAAGTACTACTGCGTGGGCCTGGAAGTGAACGCCAACCACCTGCGCGGCCTGCGCAGCGGGCGGGTGACGGCGGTGGCGAAGGCGGTGCATATCGGCCGCTCGACCCACGTCTGGGAAATCCGCCTGCATGGGGATGACGGCAAGCCGAGCTGCATCTCGCGGCTGACCATGGCGGTGGTGCCGCTGGAGCGCTGAACCAGTTCCAATCTGCGGCCTGTCCCTGGATGGGACCGCAGGATGGCGTGGAGCGAAGCGATCCCCATCGATCCCTGCACCAGCAGCATGGGTATCGCCTAGGCTCCACCCATCCTACAGAGGCGCTCCCTGCGATCGTAGGAGCGCCGCCCGGCGCCCTCGCAATGTTGAACCGGCGCCTCGGCCGTAGGATGGCGTGGAGCGAAGCGATACCCATCGATCCCTGCACCAGCAGCATGGGTATCGCCTAGGCTCCACCCATCCTACAAAGGCGCTCCCTGCGGTTACATCTGACTGTAGGAGCGGGCCATGCCCGCGATCGCGCGCATGGCGCGCTCCTACAGGAAGCACTGCCGCCCGGCACCCTCGCAATTTTGTCCAAGACCCGCCGTTCCCGCGCCGGTAGAGTAGGCCCATGGAACGCATCGAACACCACAGCAGCGGCCTGCCCGGCGTCCGTTTCATCGACGCCGAGTACCGCCGTTTCGCCTTTCCCCGGCACTTTCATCTCGACTATCACGTCGGGCTGATGCTGGACGGCTGCCAGCGCTACACCCACCAGGGTGAGCGCTCGCTGGCCGGGAATGGCGACATCCTGCTGATGAGCCCCGAGAGCATCCACGACGGCTCCAGCGAAGGCGAGGACGGCTACCGCATCCGCGTGCTGTCCATCGACCCGCAATGGCTGGACGATGCCTGCCGCGCCTTCAGCGATGGCCGCCAGGGTGCGCCGCGCCTGACCGCCGCGCAGCTGCGCGACCCGCTGCTGCAGGTCGAGCTGCAACGCGCCCACGCCCTGATGCTGGGCGGCGAGCGGCTGGCACAGGAAGGCCAGCTCTGGCAAGCGTTGGCCGCGCTGCTGGAGCGCGCTTCCAGCCTGCGCATCCGCGAACCGGGGCAGGGCTTCGATGCGCCGACCTGGGCGCGCATCCGCGAGTGGCTGGAGTCGCGCCTGGAGACCCCGCCGACCCTGGAAGAGATCGCCGAGTTCTGCGACCTCAGCCCCTGGCAGGTGCTGCGCCGCTTCCGCCACCAGTGCGGATTGCCGCCGCACCAGTGGCTGACCCAGCTGCGTCTGGAACGCGCGCTGCCACGGGTGATCAAGGGCCAGCCGCTGGCGGAGATCGCCCTGAGCCTGGGCTTCTATGACCAGGCGCACTTCAGCCGCCTGTTCCGCCGTACCTACGGATTGCCGCCCGCGCGACTACGCCAGCGCTGATCCGCCACCCAATCTCGTTTCCTTTCCCACTGGAGAATCCCGCCATGCAGGAGGTTCACGTCTTGCTCATGCTCACCGCCGTGTTCGCGGTCGCCCTGGTCAGCCCCGGCCCGGACGTCGCGCTGGTGGTGCGCACCTCGCTGCACCAGGGCCGCCGCGCCGGGGTGCTCAGCGCCCTCGGGCTGGCCTGCGGCATCCTGGTCCACGGCACCCTGGTGCTGACCGGCGTGTCGTTGCTGCTCAGCCGTTCGCCGCTGCTGTTCAGCGCGCTGCAACTGGTGGGCGCGGCCTACCTCGGCTGGCTCGGCATCGGCGCACTGCGCGCGCTGCGCAAGCCGGGCGGGGCAGGGCGCATCGACGGCGAGTTGTCCGCATCGAAGCTCGGGCCCTGGCTGCGCGGGCTGGCGACCAACCTGTTCAACCCCAAGGCGCTGGTGTTCTTCCTCGCGCTGCTCAGCAGCCTGATCCCGGTGGGCATGTCGGCGCCCGGCAAGGTCTCGGTGGCGGCGATGCTGTTCGTCGTCGGCTTCGCCTGGTTCAGCCTGCTCAGCGTGATCCTCACACGACCGCTGTGGCAGCAGCGCCTGCTGCGCGCGGTGCCGGTGATAGACGGCGCCTGCGGGTTGGTGTTCCTGCTGGTGGCGGGCGGCATCCTGTTCAGCGTGGTGAATCACGCGGCGCATTGGGTGTGAGGTGTGCTGGCGGATAACGTGTTCCACGTTATGCGCCCTACGATGGGGCTCCTGTAGGGCGAATAACCGCTCGCGGTTATCCGCCGATAGCGGGCGGATCAGGGCAAATCCGCCGGAGCGCCATGGAGTTTGGCCGTAGTGCCGTCATTCGCGGGAGCACGGGTCATTGCCGCGCCCCCGGTGCTGTCGGAAAATTCAGGCTGTCATTCCCCTGAGTTCACGCAGCATGTCGCAAGCGGTCTTCTTCGCCCACGCCAACGGTTTCCCCTCGGGGACCTACGGCAAGTTGTTCGATGCCCTGGAGCCGGATTACCGGGTCCATCGGCTGGACATGCACGGCCATGACCCGCGCTTCCCGGTGAACGCCAACTGGGAAAACCTGGTGGAAGAACTGCTGCATCACCTCGAGGCGCTGGATGAACCCGTGTGGGGCGTCGGCCATTCCCTCGGCGGCGTGCTGCATTACCATGCGGCGCTGCGCAAACCCGAGCTGTACCGCGGCGTGGTGATGCTCGATTCGCCGTTGCTGACGCTGGCGGACCAACTGGTGATCCGCGTCGCCAAGCGCTTCGGCTTCATCGACCGGCTGACGCCCGCCGGCCGCACCCTCGGCCGCCGCGAGGACTTCGACGACTTCGCCGAGGCGCTGGAATACTTCGCCGGCAAGCCGCTGTTCAAGCGCTTCGACCGCGATTGCCTGGAGGCCTACGTGCGCCACGGGCTGGCGCCGGTCGACGCGCGCGGCCTGCGGCTGAAGTTCGATCCGGCCACCGAGATATCCATCTACCGCAACGTGCCGCATACCGCGCCGGGGCGTGCCAAACAGTTGGCCGTGCCGCTGACCATGGTGCGCGGCCGCCACAGCCGCGTGGTGCTGCCGCACCATGCCCGCCTGATCGGCCGCATCCCCATGGGCGAGAGCCTGTCGCTGCCCGGCGGCCACATGTTCCCGCTGGAGCGCCCGCAGGACACCGCCGCGCTGCTCAAGACCGTCTTCGCCCGCTGGCAACAGCGCGCCAACGCCTAAGGAATCGCCATGACCGCCAAAGTCCAGGAAATCCGCCTGAACCTGCCGCACATCGAGCTGGCCGCACACCTCTTCGGCCCGGAAGACGGCCGCCCGGTGATCGCCCTGCACGGCTGGCTGGACAACGCCATGAGCTTCGCCCGCCTGGCGCCCAAGCTAGAGGGCGTGCGCATCCTCGCCCTCGATTTCGCCGGCCACGGCCATTCCGGCCACCGCGCGCCGGGGGCCAGCTACCTGCTGTGGGACTACGCGCTGGACGTGCTGATGGTGGCCGATCAGATGGGCTGGGAGCGGTTCTCCCTGCTTGGGCATTCCATGGGCGCCATCGTCTCGGTGCTGTTGGCCGGCGCCATGCCCGAGCGTATCGAGCGCCTCGCTCTGATCGACGGCCTGGTGCCCTACACCGGCGAGCCGGACACCTCGCCGCAGAAGCTCGGCGAAGCGCTGCGTGCCCAACTGGCCCTGCCGAACAAGCGCAAGCCGGTCTACGAGGCCATTGACCGCGCGGTGGAAGCGCGCATGAAAGGCGTCGGCGCGGTCAGCCGTGAGGCGGCGGAGCTACTGGCCTCCCGTGGCCTGGTGCCGGTGCCCGGTGGCTACACCTGGCGCACTGATGCACGCCTGACCCTGCCGTCGCCGCTGCGCCTGACCCGCGCCCATGCGCGACAATTCGTCCACTCCGTGCAGTGCCCGACCAGCCTGGTGCTGGCGCAGCAGGGCCTGATGCTGGTCGAGCCGGCCACCCGCGAACTGCTGAAAGACAGGCCCTTCGCGGTCCACGAGCTGCCCGGCCAGCACCATTTGCACCTGGACGACGAGGCCGGCGCCGAAGCCGTCGCAGCGATCTTCCGACCCTTCCTGCAAGCCTGAGGGAAACACCCCGTAGCGCCCTGCGGCTTGACTAAAGCGGGGCCGGCCGCGACGCTGCACGGATCGCTTCAGGGAGATTGTGCATGCTCGACATCCAGAACGCCGCGCGCCAGGGGCCGGAAAACCCTCACTTCGTCAGGACCGACGCGCACCGGATGTCACGGCTGCTCCGCACGCTGATCGCCGGCGGCCTGCTCGGTTTCGCCAGCCTCGCCGGTGCCGCCGACCTGCCCGACAGCCACGACCTGGAGATCCTCCCGCGCTTCCCGCGATCGGAGATCGTCGACTTCAACCAAGCCGCCAGCCAGGAACGCATCTACCCGCAAGGCTCGATCAGCCGCATCAGCGGGCGCCTGCGCATGGAAGGAGAGGTGCGCGCCATCGGCGACCTGACCGCCGTGACCTATCGCCTGCCTGACGAAGATTCCAGCCAGAGCGCCTTCGCTGCCGCGCGCAAGGACCTGCTCAAGGCCGACGCCACGCCGCTGTTCTGGTGCGAGAGCCGCGATTGCGGTTCCAGCAACCTGCTGGCCAACTCGGTGTTTGGCAACTCCAAGCTGTTCGGCCCGGACGAGCAGCAGGCCTACTTGCTGGTGCGCCTTGCCGCGCCCCACGAGAACAGCCTGCTGGCGGTCTACACCATCACCCGTGGCAACCGCCGCGCCTACCTGCATGCCGAACAACTGGACAGCGCCGACGCCCTCGGTGAACTGCTGCCCAGCCCGTCGACGCTGATGCGCCTGCTCAAGGCCAACGGCGAGCTGACCTTGAGCCACGTGCCTCAGGAGCCGGGCGGCGCCTGGCTCGACCTGCTGGTGCGCACTTTGCGCCTGGACACCGGCGTACGGGTGGAGCTGGCTGGCAAGCACGCGGGCGACTGGCGCAGCGCACTCACTGCCCAGGGCGTGCGCGACGCTCGTCTGGAGCAGGGCAAGGATGATAGTGATGGCCTGCATCTGACCTGGCTGCGCTGATTTCCCTGGGGCGATTCTCCGACGCTGAAGGCTGAAACGCCCTACACTGGGGCTTTCGAGCCAACCGGGGTTTCCAATGTTCGACAACGATCGCCTGTTGCTGCGCCTGCTGTTGCTCGGCCTGCTGGGCGCGAGTATCTGGGTGCTGCTGCCGTTCTGGTCGGCGCTGTTCTGGGCCGCTGTGCTGGCCTTTGCCAGCTGGCCGCTGATGCGTCTGCTGACGCAGTTGCTGGGCGGTCGCCAGGCCTCTGCGGCGGGCTTGCTGACCGTTGGCTGGATCGTGCTGGTGGCGCTGCCGCTGGTGTGGCTGGGCTTCGGCCTGGTGGACCGGGTGCGCGAAGGCGTCGAGCTGGTGAAGAACCTGCAGGTGTCCGGCCTGCCGCCGCCGCCGGAGTGGATGGCGCGGGTGCCGCTGATCGGCGACCGGCTGATCGGCTGGTGGTACCAGGCCGACCAGCAGGGCGTGGCGATGTTCTCCGCGCTCAAGCCGTACATGGGCGAGGTCGGCAACTGGGCCCTGGCGCGCAGCGCCAAGCTGGGCGCGGGCATCTTCGAACTGGTGCTGAGCCTGGTGCTGATCTTCTTCTTCTACCGCGATGGCCAGCGCCTGCAGGCGTTCGCCCACGGCGTGCTGGAACGCCTGATCGGCGCCGCCGCGCAGCAGTACATGGACATCATCGCCGGCACCGTGCAACGGGTGGTCAACGGCGTGATCGGCACCGCCGCGGCCCAGGCCGTGCTGGCTACCATCGGCTTCCTCATCGCCGGGGTGCCGGGGGCACTGGTGCTCGGCCTGCTGACCTTCGTCTGCAGCCTGCTGATGGTGCCCCCGCTGGTGTGGGGCCCGGCGGTGATCTGGCTGTTCTACCAGGAGAGCTACGGCTACGCGGTGTTCATGGCGATCTGGGGCTTCTTCGTGATCAGCGGCGTGGACAACATCCTCAAGCCCTACCTGATCAGCCGCGGCGGCAACCTGCCGCTGGTGGTGGTGCTGCTGGGGGTGCTCGGCGGGTTGCTCAGCTTCGGCTTCATCGGCCTGTTCCTCGGCCCGGTGCTGCTGGCGGTGGTGTACAACCTGGTCAGCGCCTGGGTGGCCAGCTCGCAACGGCCTCCGCCGCCGCCGGTGGTTTGATACTTCGGCGCGAGGGATTGCCCTCACCCTAACCCTCTCCCGGAGGGTTAGGGGACCGGTTGGTGCGCTTTGCAAGATGGGAGCTCGCCGGCTGACTCCTTAGAAGAGCCCCTGCGCCGAGCGGCTCCCTCTCCCTCTGGGAGAGGGCTGGGGTGAGGGTGTCAGCAGACGCACCAAAGTTCACAGCAACGTAGGGCGAATAACCCGGAACGGGTTATCCGCCGAAATGGCGGATAACGCCTGAGGCGTCATGCGCCCTACGTGATTCAGACGTGCTCGCTCTTCACCTGCACCAGCTTGTCCCGCCCGGCGCCCAGGCCGAACACGATCCCCGCCACTGTGACCACCACGAAGATCACCCCGGTCGCTGCCCAGCCGCCGGTGGCGTCGTGCACCACACCGACCAGGAACGGCCCGCAGGCCGCCAGGGTGTAGCCCACTCCCTGGGCCATGCCGGAGAGATTGGAGGCGACGTGGGAGTCCGGCGAACGCAGCACGATCAGCGCCAGCGCGATGCTGAAGGTGCCGCCCTGGCCGAGGCCGAGCACCACCGCCCAGCCCCAGATGCCCGAGAGCGGCGCGAACAGCAGACCGAGCAGGCCGGCCAGGGTCAGGGCCATGACGATCACCACGGCGATTCGCTGGTCCTTGCCACGGGTGGCCAGCCAGGGCGCGGCGAGGGCGCTGAACAGCTGCACCATCACCGAGCCGGAGAGCACCAGGCCGGCTTCCACCGCGCTCAGGCCACGGTCGATGAGGATCGATGGCACCCAGCCGAAGACGATGTAGGCCAGCGATGACTGCAGGCCCATGTACAGCGTTACCTGCCAGGCCAGCGGGTCGCGCCACAAGCCTTTTACCTTGTACACCGCGCGGTGGGCGTGGTGGTTCTGGCGGGTCTGTGGCAGCCAGATCGCCGCAGCGACCACGGCGGGGATGGCCCAGAACGCCAGCGCCAGTTGCCAGCTGTTGTCCATCAGCGTCGCCAGCGGCACGGTCGAGCCGGCCGCGGTGGCGGCGCCCAGGCACAGGGCCATGGTGTAGACGCCGGTCATGGTCCCGGCGATGTGCGGGAAGTCGCGCTTGACGATGCCCGGCAGCAGCACGCCGATGATGCCGATACTGGCGCCGGCCACCAGGCTGCCGAGGAACAACCCGGCCACCGGGAACAGGCTGCGCAGGACGATGCCGCCAGCCAGGGTGAAGAGGATCAGCAGTACGGTGCGCTCGGCGCCCAGACGCCGCGCGAGCATCGGCGCCAGCGGTGCGAACAGGCCGAGGCAGAGCACCGGCAGGGTGGTCAGCAGGCCCGCAGCGGCAGCGGACAGACCGGTGCCGTCACGCACGGTGTTGAGCAGCGGCGACAGGCTGGAAAGCGCCGGGCGCAGGTTGATCGCCACCAGCACCAGACCCAGCAGCAACAGCCAGGTGCGTTGCGGGCGTGGCGCGGCTTTCGCGCCGTCGTCCTCGGCGTCGATCAGCAGTTCTTCGGGCGGGCAGGACACCTTGTGCTCGGTGTCTTTCGGGTCATTGGGCACGGACATGGTGGGCATTCCAGGGCAGCAAGGCAGATGAAAGAATTCAGAGTCAGATCAGCAGCGCGCGGTTCGCTTTTGCGGCTGCGTCGGCGTCGCCGCGGGCGATGGCATCCACCAGCTCGCGGTGCAGTTCGAAGCTCGGTTGCGGCCGGTTCGGGTCGCTGATGGTGCGCTCCAGGCCGGCGCGGATCACCTGCGAGAAGTAGCGGTACAGCTCGCTGAGCACCGGGTTGTGGGCGCTGTCCACCACGCGCTGGTGGAAGGCCAGGTCGTGGGCGATGTACTCGTCCAGCGCACCGCCGTGATGAACGGCGGAGGTCTCCAGCGCTTCGCGCAGGGCAGCGAGGTCGGCTTCGGTGCGGCGCTCGGCGGCCAGTCGGCTGGCTTCCACCTCGATGACGCCGCGCGCTTCCAGCGCCTGTTCCACCGAGCTGCGAGCCAGCACCAGCATGGTGTCCAGTGGGTTGGCGCAGGCGCGCACGTAGGTGCCGTCGCCCTGGCGCACTTCCAGCACGCCGGAGAAGGTCAGCACGCGTACTGCTTCGCGCACGGTATTGCGGCTGATACCCAGGGACTCGGCCAGTTCGGGTTCCGGCGGCAGGCGCTGGCCCAGCGGCCAGGTGCCGTTGTCGATCCGCAGGTGGATCTGCTCGAGGGCGATGTCCACCAGCGAGCGCTTCTGAATGAGGCTTGGCATTGAAACATCCAATCATCGGATGAATTTGAAGAGGCCAAGATTAGGGCAGAGGCGGAGCGCTGGCAATGCGGGAAGACGAGGAGGCCGCCGGAGCGGGGGGCGCTCCGGCGGTGGGCATCGACGCGGATCAGGCGGCGATGTTCACCAGGCTGCCACTGGTCGCCTGGAGGGCGGTGACTTCGCTGCTCTGGTACTGCTTGAGCAGGTTGGCCACCAGCTTCTGGTAGGCGGCGCCAGTATTGCCATTGGTTGAGGAGGCGCTGGTCGAGGAGCTGGAAGCGGTGGTCGTCGAGCTGTCCGAAGCACTGCTGGAGGAATCGTCGGACGAACCGCTGGAGGCCGACGCCGGCGGGGGCGGCGGCGGGCCGTCGGGGCGTTGGGCCTGCAGTGCGCTGGAGAGTTCGTCGCTGCTGATGGAGCCGCTGCCGTCGGCGTCGAGCTGGCTGAACAGTTCACTCAGGCGTTCGCTGTCGTCGTCGCTGCTGCCCAGGGCGGAGAGCTCGTCACTGCTGATGCTGCCGTCACCGTCACTGTCCAGCGCGCTGATCAGGTCTTCGGCGGAGTCGCCCAGACCGCCCATGCCACCCATGTCGCCGGGCGGTGGGGGAGGCGGAGGCATGGCCGCTGCCAGTTCGTCCTGGGAGATGCCGCCGCTGCTGTCGCTGTCCAGCTCGCTGAGCAGGGCGTCGATGTCGATGTCGCTGCTGTCCGAGTCATCGCTGGAGGACAGCGCGCTGGTCAGTTCGTCCTTGCTGATGCTGCCGTCGCCATCGCTGTCGATGGACTTGAACAGGTCTTCCTGGAATTTCGCCGCGCCCTGGGAACCGCCAGTGCTGCCGCTCTGCGTGGCGGTAGTGCTGCTGGCGGTCTGGGTCCGGGCGAGCGAGCTGGTGTAGTAGCTCGCATAGCTGCTGCTCACGCCGCTGATCATGGGAGATTCTCCGTGGTGGCCAAAGCGGAGGGTTCTCCGCTGATGACAGCCTCGGGCCCGCCTGTGTCGCGGGTTTGTGCGCTTTGTTAGCTGGCGGCTACAACGGCGTTACGCCGTTGTGCTTCTGGGCAGGCGCAGCACGGCGGTGGCGCCGCCGCCCGGGGTTTCCTCGAAGAACAGGTCGCCGCCCTGGCGCCGCGCGGCATCGCGGGCGATGGAAAGGCCCAGGCCGACGCCGCCGGAATTGCGGTTGCGCGAGCCTTCCAGGCGGAAGAACGGTTCGAACACCTGCTCGCGCAGCTCTGAGGGGATGCCCGGGCCGTGGTCGCGGACGCGGATTTCCACTTCGCGGGTGCCGTCGCGCAGCTCGATGCTGACATCGCCGGCGTAGCGCAGGGCGTTGTCCAGCAGGTTGTTCAGGCACGAGCGCAGCGCCATTGGCTGGACCTTGAGCGGCGCGCAGAAGCCTTCCACGCCGACATCGGCGCCGCGCTCGCAGGCGTCTTCGGCGAGGGAGTCGGCCAGTGCCTTCACGTCGAACCACTGCAGCGGCTCGCTGGCGCGCTCCTGCTGCAGGTAGTGCAGGGTGGAGTCGAGCATGCCGATCATCTCGGCCAGGTCCTGGCCGATGCGCGTGCGCAGTTGCGGGTTGTCGATTTCCTCGACGCGCAGGCGCAGACGCGACAGTGGGGTGCGCAGGTCATGGGATACCGCCACCAGCATGCGGCTGCGTTGCTGCACCTGTTCGCGGATGCGTTCGCGCATGCGGTTGAAGGCGTGGGCGGCCTGGCGGGCTTCGCGCGGGCCGGTTTCCGGCAGCGGCGGGCTGTCCAGGTCCTCGGACAGGCGCAGCGCGGCGTCGCCCATGCGCTGCACCGGGCGGGCGAGCAGGCGGGCGCCGATGCCGGCGGCGAGGATCAGCGCCAGCAGCTGGAAGGCGAACGGCGCGCTCCAGAACGGCAGGCGCGGCGGCGGGGGAGGCGGCGGGCGGAAACCCTCGGGGCCCGGCGCGAAACCTTGCGGCGGCGGACCACGCTCGAAGCCCTGTTCCGGCGGCGGGGGCGGCGGCATGTCGGGCCGATGCGGGCCGTAATGATGGAACCAGGCGAAGGCCAGCAGGTGCGCGACCACGATGGCCAGCAGGAACACCCCGAACAGCCGGGCGAACAGGCTGTCGGCGCGCTCCAGGGGTTTTTCCTTCGCGCGCTCGGGCGCGGACTCAGGCGATATCGCGGACATCGAACAGGTACCCTTCGCCGCGCACGGTCTTGATCAGCCGGGGCGAGCGCGGATCGTCGCCGAGCTTCTGCCGCAGGCGCGAGACCAGCAGGTCGATGCTGCGGTCGAAGGCCTCGATGGTGCGGCCCCGGGCCGCGTCCAGCAGCAGTTCGCGGTTGAGCACCCGCCGTGGGCGTTCGAGGAACACCCAGAGCAGGCGGAATTCAGCATTGGACAGCGGGACCACCAGGCCATCGGGCGCATGCAGCTGGCGCAGCACGCTGTCCAGGCGCCACTGGTCGAAGCGCACCTGGGCACGCGGTTCGCCGCGGGTGCCTTCCTCGCTGGTGAGGCTGGTGCCGCGCACACGACGCAGGATGGTCTGGATGCGCGCTACCAGTTCGCGCGGCTCGAAGGGTTTGGCCATGTAGTCGTCGGCGCCCAGTTCCAGGCCGATGATGCGGTCCGCCGGTTCGCAGCGGGCGGTGAGCATGAGGATCGGGATATCCGACTCGGCGCGCAGGTAGCGGCACAGCGAGAGGCCGTCTTCACCGGGCAGCATCAGGTCCAGCACTACCACGTCGAAGCTTTCGTTCTCCAGCGCGCGGCGCATTTCGACGCCGTCGGCGACGCCGTGGGTCTCGATGTTGAAGCGCGCGAGGTAGCCGCAGAGCAGTTCGCGGATCGGCTCGTCGTCATCCACCAGCAGGGCACGGGTAGTCCAGCGGCGTGGGTCGTCGGTAGTGGTCGGGTACATGAAGAAACCTGTCGCGGGAAACGTGGGGCAGGATGGCCAGGGGCCGCCAGGGGCATGCGACGCGCGCATGCTAACCCGTCATCGCGTGCGCGGGCCATGGTCGGCGAGGCTGCGGTGTGCGGGTGTCGCCAGCGTGTCCGCTCTGTATCGGGCTCGATACAAAGCCTTCCGATCACCGCGCCAGAGCGGTTTTTTACGCTTTCTTTATGCCGCCCGCCGGGGCTGGGAATCGCTCCTTTACGCGCAGCTTGCGGAAAATTTCCGTCAGGCGGCAACGGCCGCCCAAGCGATGGAGTCGCCCGCGTGAGGAGAAAGCAATCATGAGCGTGCTCGACGGTGTGTCACTGGTCCTGGCTACGGGACTGTTCATCTACCTGCTGGTGGCGCTGCTGCGCGCCGACCGTTCCTAGGAGACGTCATGAACAGTCATGACCTGTTGCTGATCGTCGCCTTCCTGGCGCTGGTGCTGGTGCCGGCGCCGTTCCTCGGGCGCTTCTACTACAAGGTGATGGAGGGGCAGCGCACCTTCCTCAGCCCCCTGTTCCTGCCGGTGGAGCGGGCGATCTACCGCGCGTGCGGCATCCACCCCGAAGACGAGCAGGACTGGAAGAGCTACACCCTGGCCCTGCTGGCGTTCAACCTGGTGGGGCTGGTGCTGCTGTTCGCCATCCTCATGCTGCAGGGGCTGCTGCCGCTCAACCCGCAGCACCTGCCGGGTCTGGAGTGGACGCTGGCGTTCAACACCGCGGTGAGTTTCGTCACCAACACCAACTGGCAGGCCTATAGCGGCGAGGCCTCGCTGAGCTACCTGAGCCAGATGCTCGGCCTGACCGTGCAGAACTTCGTCAGCGCCGCCGTCGGCCTGGCCGTGCTGGTGGCGCTGGCCCGAGGCATCTCGCGCAAGTCGACGAACAACCTCGGCAACTTCTGGGTCGACCTGACCCGCGCCACCCTCTACGGGCTGATCCCGCTGTGCCTGCTGCTGGCGCTGCTGCTGGTCTGGCAGGGCGTGCCGCAGACCTTCCTCGACTATGCCCACGCGCTGACCGTGCAGGGCGCCGACCAGTCCATCCCGCTGGGCCCGGCAGCCAGCCAGATCGCCATCAAGCAGCTGGGCACCAACGGCGGCGGCTTCTTCGGCGTGAACTCGGCGCACCCGTTCGAGAACCCGACCATCTGGAGCAACCTGTTCGAGGTCGTGTCGATCATCCTGATCCCGGCCGCGCTGGTGTTCACCTTCGGCCACTACGTGAAGGACCTGCGCCAGAGCCGCGCCATCCTCGGTTGCATGCTGGTGCTGTTCGCCCTGGGCCTGGGCGTGACGCTGTGGGCCGAGTACCAGCCCAACCCGGCGCTCAGCGCGCTGCCGGTGGAGCAGGTCGCTCCGCTGGAGGGCAAGGAGAGCCGCTTCGGCACCACCGCCAGCGTGCTCTGGGCGGTGACCACCACGGCGGCTTCCAACGGCTCGGTGAACGCCATGCATGACAGCCTCAACCCGCTGTCGGGCATGGTCGCGATGCTCAACATGATGGTCGGCGAAGTGATCTTTGGCGGCGTCGGCGCGGGCCTTTACGGCATGTTGCTGTTCGTCCTGGTGGCGGTGTTCCTCGCCGGACTGATGGTCGGCCGCACCCCGGAATACCTCGGCAAGAAGCTCGAGGCCCGCGAAGTGCGCCTGCTGGTGGCGACCCTGCTGGTGATGCCGGTCGGCGTGCTGGTGCTCGGCGCCATCGCCGCCAGCCTGCCGGGCCCGGCCTCGGCGGTGAGCAACCCCGGTGCCCATGGCTTCAGCCAACTGCTCTACGCCTATACCTCGGGCACCGCGAACAACGGTTCGGCCTTCGGCGGCTTCGGCGCCAACACGCCGTTCCACAACCTGATGATCGCCCTGGCCATGCTGATCGGCCGCTTCGGCTACATCCTCCCGGTGCTGGCGATCGCCGGCAGCCTGGCGGCGAAGAAAGCCACCCCGGTCGGCCCCAACAGCTTCCCGACCCACGGCCTGCTGTTCGTCAGCCTGCTGACCGCCACCATCCTGCTGGTGGGTGGCCTGAACTTCCTGCCGACGCTGGTGCTGGGCCCGGTGGCTGATCACCTGACGCTTGGCTTCTGAGGAGCCGCCTCCATGAATGCGAAAACCCAGGAACTGGCCCTGAACAAGGCCGTCGAAAAACGCCCGACCACCGCGCTGTCCGCCCTGTGGAAGCCGGCGCTGGTACAGGCCTTCGTCAAGCTCGACCCGCGCCAGCTGCAACGCTCGCCGGTGATGCTGGTGGTGGCCCTGACCGCCGTGCTGACCACCGTGCTTTGCGCGATAGGCGGCGACTCGGTGCCCACCTTCGTTGCCGTGCAGATCGCCGTGTGGCTGTGGTTCACCGTACTTTTCGCCAACTTTGCCGAGGCTCTTGCCGAGGGCCGCGGCAAAGCCCGCGCGGACAGCCTCAAGGCCGGCACCCAGGGCCTGCAGGCACTGCGCCGGACTGCCAGCGGCAACTTCGAGAAGGTCGCCGCCAGCAGCCTGCGCAAGGGCGATGTGGTGCGCGTCGAAGCCGGTGAACTGATCCCCGGCGACGGCGAAGTGATCGAAGGCGTGGCGGCGGTCAACGAGGCCGCCATCACCGGCGAATCCGCGCCGGTGATCCGCGAGTCCGGCGGTGACCGCTCGGCCGTGACCGGCAACACCCGGCTGGTCTCCGACGCTCTGCTGGTGAAGATCACCGCCAACCCCGGCGAATCCACCCTCGACCGCATGATCGCCCTGGTGGAAGGCGCCAAGCGCCAGAAGACCCCCAACGAGGTGGCGCTGGACATCCTGCTGATCGGCCTGACGCTGATCTTCCTGCTGGTGGTCGTGACCTTGAAGCCCTTCGCCCTGTTCGTCGGCGGCAACCTGCCGCTGGTGTTCCTGGTGGCGCTGCTGGTGACGCTGATCCCCACCACCATCGGCGGCCTGCTCTCGGCCATCGGCATCGCCGGCATGGACCGCCTGGTGCGCCTGAACGTCATCGCCAAGTCCGGCCGCGCCGTGGAAGCGGCGGGGGACGTGCACGTGCTGATGCTCGACAAGACCGGCACCATCACCTTCGGCAACCGTCGCTGCAGCGCGCTGCACACCGCTCCCGGCGTGCAGCCGCTGGAGTTGGCCGAGGGCGCGTTCCTCGCCTCGCTGGCCGACGACACGCCGGAGGGCAAGTCGATCGTTGAGTTCCTCCGCGCGCAGATCATCCTGCCGGAGCCGGACCGCAACCGCGTGACCCCGGTGGCCTTCAGCGCCGAGACGCGCCTGTCGGGCATCAACATCGACGGCCACGTGTACCGCAAGGGCGCGGTGGACGCCGCGCTGGCCTTTATCGGTATGGACCGTGCGCAGATGCCCGAAAGCCTGGCCAAGGAAATCGAGCGCATCGCCCAGAGCGGCGGCACGCCGCTGCTGGTGGTGGCTGACGGCAAGCTGCTCGGCGCCATCCACCTCAAGGACGTGGTCAAGCCGGGCATCCGCGAACGCTTTGCCGAGCTGCGCCGCATGGGTATCCGCACCGTGATGGTGACCGGCGACAACCCGCTGACTGCCGCGGCCATCGCCGCAGAAGCGGGCGTGGACGACGTGATTGCCGAAGCCACGCCGGAGAAGAAACTGGCGCGCATTCGCCAGGAGCAGGGCGAGGGCCGCATGGTCGCCATGTGCGGCGACGGCGCCAACGACGCCCCGGCCCTGGCTCAGGCGGATGTCGGCATGGCCATGAACGACGGCACCCAGGCCGCCCGTGAGGCCGCCAATCTGGTGGACCTGGACAGTGATCCGACCAAGCTGCTGGACGTGGTGCAGGTGGGCAAGGAACTGCTGGTGACCCGTGGTGCGCTGACCACCTTCTCGGTGGCCAACGACGTGGCCAAGTACTTCGCCATCCTCCCTGCGCTGTTCGCCGGCATCTACCCGCAACTGGGCGTGCTCAACGTGATGAAGCTGGCCAGCCCGCAGAGCGCCATCCTCTCGGCCATCGTGTTCAACGCGCTGATCATCGTCGCGCTGATCCCCCTGGCCCTGCGCGGCGTGCGCGTGCAGGCCAGCGACGCCTCGCAGCTGCTGCGGCGCAACCTGCTGATCTACGGTGTGGGCGGGCTGCTGGCGCCGTTCCTGGGGATCAAGGTGATCGACATGATCCTGGTCGCTGTGGGCCTTGCCTGAGGCACGGGGGGGGGGTCCCCTCACCCTAACCCTGGCTGCGCGCCCCGCTCCGTAGGGAGAGGGACCGTTCGGAGTGATCGGGAAGCACCGATCTGGCCGGACACGCCGAACTACTCCCTCTCCCTCTGGGAGAGGGCTGGGGTGAGGGCAATCCCTCGCTCCGAACCTGACAAGAGGAACACGAACATGCTCAACCAACTCCGCCCCGCCATCGCCTCGCTGGTACTGCTCAGCGCCGTCACTGGCATTGCCTACCCGCTGGCCGTCACCGGCATCGCCCAGGTCGCCTTCCACGACCAGGCCAACGGCAGCCTGGTCCGCGACGACCAGGGCAACGTGCGCGGCTCGGCACTGATCGCACAGAAGTTCGACGGCGCCCAGTGGTTCCATTCGCGCCCCTCGGCCGGCGACTTCGCCACCGTCTCCAGCAGCGCCAGCAACCTCGCGCCCGGCAACCCGGCGCTGGCCGAACGCATCGCCAAGGACGCCGCCGCCCAGCAGATCGGCGCGCAACCGGTGCCACTGGCGCTGGTCACCACCTCCGGCAGCGGCCTGGACCCGCAACTGCCACCGGCTGCCGCGCTGTACCAGGTGCCGCGCATCGCCCTGGAGCGTGGTGTACCGGCGGCGAGCCTGGAGAAACTGGTGGAGGCCAACACCGAACGCCCGCTGATCGGCCCCGCCGTGGTCAACGTGCTGGCGCTGAACATGGCCCTGGCCAGCCTGCCTCGCTAGACTCCAGCGCCAGAGCCGTCCAGGCCGTTGCACGATGCCATCGGCCTGCTGCGGACAGCTCCCTCTCCCACCGGGAGAGGGCTGGGGTGAGGGGCTGTTTCCCCGCCCCGGCACACATGAAACGAGCGCCCCGCGCGCTCCGAGGATAGCCCCATGACCGACTCCAACCGCGCCGACGCCCTGCTGGCCGACCTGCCCCCCATGGGCCGTGGCCGCCTCAAGGTATTCCTCGGTGCCGCGCCGGGGGTCGGCAAGACCTACGCCATGCTGCTGGCCGCCCAGAGTCAGCTGCGCCAGGGCGTCAAGCTGCGCGTCGGCGTCGTCGAAACCCACGGCCGCGCCGAGACCGAAGCCTTACTCGCCGGCCTGCCGCAGCAGGCGCTCAAGCGCTCGGTCTACCGGGGCATCACCCTCGAGGAAATGGACCTTGACGGCCTGCTCGGCGACCCGCCGGCGCTGGCGCTGGTGGACGAACTCGCCCACAGCAACGCCCCCGGCAGCCGCCACGCCAAGCGCTGGCAGGACATCCAGGAACTGCTCTCCGCCGGCATCGACGTCTACACCACGGTCAACGTCCAGCACCTGGAAAGCCTCAACGACCAGGTGCGCGACATCACCGGCGTGCAGGTGCGCGAAACCGTACCCGACTGGGTACTGCAGGAAGCCTACGAACTGCTGCTGGTGGACCTGCCGCCGCGCGAGCTGCTGGAGCGCCTGCGCGAGGGCAAGGTCTACGTGCCCGAACAGGCTCGCGCCGCCATCGATGCCTTTTTCAGCCAGACCAACCTCACCGCGCTGCGCGAGCTGGCCATGCAGACCGCCGCCGCGCGGGTGGACGACGATCTTGCCCATCGCTACCGCCAGCAGGGCGGCGACGCCCCCGCCGTGCGCGGAAGGCTGCTGGTGGGGGTGGATGGCGAACACAACGCCGAGCGCCTGGTGCGCCACGCCAGCCGCGTCGCCGAACGCCGGCATCTGCCCTGGTCGCTGGTGCATGTGGATACGGGCGAGGCGCGCAGCGAAGCTTCGCGCATGCAGCTGCAGAACGCCCAGCAACTGGCCGAGCGCCTTGGCGGCGACGTGGTGGAACTGCGTGGCGGCGAAGTCGCGCGCACCCTGGTCGAACATGCCAAGGAACGTCGCGCAACACTGCTGCTGGTCGGTCGCTCGCGGCAGCGCTGGTATCGCCGGCTGTTCGGCGGCGGCCTTGCGGCGCGGTTGCTGCGTCTGGGCGATGGGCTGGAGATCAGCGTGCTCGACAGCGAGGCAGATCTCGCACCGCCCAAGGCCCGCCCGCAAACGCCCTGGCCCTGGGGCAACTACCTGCTCGCCACGCTGGCCGCCGGCTGCGCCAGTGCCCTGGCCTGGGCGGTGGCCAGCGTGCTGGAGCTGCCGAACATCTCCCTGGTGTTCCTCGCCGCCGTACTGCTGGTGGCGGTGCGCAGCAGCCTCGGCCCGGCGCTGGCCTGCGCGGTGCTGTCGTTCCTGGCCTACGACTTCCTGTTCATCCCGCCGCATTTCTCCTTCTCCATCCAGCGCGAAGAAGACGTGCTGACCCTGCTGTTCTTCCTGCTCATGGCCGGCCTCACCGGCAACCTCGCGGCCCGCCAGCGTCGGCAGTTGCAGGCATTGCGCGAAACGCAGGAAGAGACCAGCCAGATGCTCGAACTGTCGCGCAAGCTCACCGCCGCCACCGACCGCCAGGCGGTGATGGCCGCCGCCGCGCAGCAACTGGGGGGCTGGGAAGGGCTGGATATCTGCCTGCTCGGCCGGGTCAACGGCGAATGGACACTGGAGGGTGGCCTCAACCGCACGCTGGAGGACCAGGAGCGCGCCGCCGCCGACTGGGCCTGGCAGCACGACCAGCCTGCCGGCCTGGGCACCGGCACGCTGCCGGGCGGGCGCTGGTGGTGGTGGCCGCTATCCGGCGAGGACGGCCCGCTGGCGCTGCTTGGCGTCAGCCCGCGCGATTCGCAACCTTTATCCGGGTCGCGCCGTCGTCTGCTGGCAGCTCTCGGTCAACCGCTGGCGCAGGCATTGGCCCGTGCGCGCCTCGCCGAAGACCTCGAGGCCGCGCGTCTGCACGGCGAAACCGAACAACTGCGCAGCGCGCTGCTGGCCTCGGTCAGCCACGACCTGCGCACGCCGCTGACCTCCATGCGCGGCGCCATCGACAGTCTGTTGGCCCTCGGCGACGCCATCCCGCCGCCGGATCGCCGCGAGCTGCTGGAAAGCACCCGCGACGAGGCCGAGCGCCTGGACCGCTACATCCAGAACCTGCTGGACATGACCCGCCTCGGCCATGGCGGCCTGAAGCTGTCGCGCGACTGGGTGTCGCCCGGCGACATCGTCGGCAGCGCGCTCAATCGCCTGCGCGCGGTGGTCGCTCCGTATCGGGTGGAAACCCGCGTCGCGCCGGAACTGCCGCTGCTCTATGTGCATGCCGCGCTGATCGAACAGGCGCTGGTCAACGTGCTGGAAAACGCCGCGCGTTTCTCGCCGCCGCAAGGCCGTCTGCGGGTGGCGGTGGAGCAGGGTGACGAGGAGCTGCGCTTCCTGGTCAGCGATGAAGGTCCCGGCATTCCGCCGGCGGAGCGCGAGAAGATCTTCGACATGTTCTACACCGCCGCGCGCGGTGACCGCGGCGGGCAGGGCACCGGGCTGGGCCTGGCGATCTGCCAGGGCATGGTCGGCGCCCACGGCGGGCGGATCACCGTCGAGGACGGCATCGACGGGCGCGGCACCACCCTCGTGCTGCACCTGCCGCTGCAACAACAGCCGGACCTGGAGCAGCTTGATGCTGCTGTCTGAAAGGCTCAAGCTGGACGCCCCCAGCCAGCCCGGACTGCCGATGAACGCCAGCGCCGCCACCATCCTGGTCGTCGACGACGAACCGCAGATCCGCAAGTTCCTCCGTATCAGCCTCAGCGCCGGTGGCTACAAGGTGCTCGAAGCCGGCACCGGCGAGGAAGGCCTGGCCCAGGCCGCGCTGGGCCGCCCGGACCTGGTGGTGCTCGACCTCGGCCTGCCCGACAAGGACGGCCAGGACGTGCTGCGCGAACTGCGGGAGTGGTCGCAGGTGCCGGTGCTGGTGCTCTCGGTGCGCGCCAGCGAAAGCGAGAAGGTGCTGGCGCTGGACAGCGGCGCCAACGACTACGTGACCAAGCCCTTCGGCATCCAGGAATTCCTCGCACGCATCCGCGTGCTGCTGCGCCAGGGGGCGAGCGGCGAAACGCAGGAGGCGGTGGTCGCGGTGGGGCCGCTGAGTGTGGATTTCTCCTATCGCCGCGTGCTGCTCGATGGCGAGGAAGTCTCGCTGACCCGCAAGGAGTACGCGGTGCTCTCGACCCTGGCGCGCCATGTGGGCCGCGTGGTGACCCAGCAGCAACTGCTCAAGGACATCTGGGGACCGACCCATACCGAGGACACGCACTACCTGCGCGTGGTGGTCGGCCATCTGAGGCAGAAGCTCGCTGATGATCCGGCGACGCCGCGCTTTATCGTCACTGAGGCAGGCGTCGGTTACCGCTTGCGCGAGGGCTGACTTCCCGGGTTTCCGTGCAGGAGCGGGCCATGCCCGCGATTCGCGCCCGTAGGGCGCTCCTGCAGGGGGCGGCTCAACTCAATAAGGATTCTCCGCCTCATACCGATCCAGCGTATCGCTGGCGATCTGCCGGCCGAGGGCGATGAGTTCGGGGGCCTTGTAGAACTCGAAGAAGCGGCACACGCGCTTGGGCACATTGATCAGGATGTCCGGCGGGTAGCCGGCGATCTTGTACTGCGCCAGCGAGGTCTGCATGACCTCGAAGCTCTGGTTCACCAACTCCAGCAGCGAGGCCGGGCTGCTGCTGTCGATCACGTGGCTGCCGGTGGCCGAGCGTGGCGAGCCCTTGGCCTGTGGAGCTGCGGCGGGTTGCTGCATTTCCGGTTCGGCGGGCTCTTCGGAGGTGGCCGGCACCGGGTGCAGCAGGGCGTCGGCGATCAGCTCGGGTGGTGGCTCGACTTCGCCACGGCGGAAGAAGCTCAGTTTGTTCGACAGCCCGGAGATCACCGAATCGAAGCGGCCCTTCAGCGCCGGCGGGCGCTCGATCACCGGCAGCGAGTACTGGCGCTGGTTGGTGGCGTTGAGGTTGACCGCAACGATCAGGTCGGCGTGGGTCGAGACCACCGGGACGATCGGCAGCGGGTTGAGCAGGCCGCCGTCCACCAGCATGCGGGTGCCCTGCATGACCGGGGTGAACAGGCTGGGGATCGCCGCCGAGGCGCGCATGGCCTGGTGCAGGCAGCCTTCCTGGAACCAGATTTCCTGCTGGTTGGTGAGGTCGGTCGCCACCGCCGTGTAGGGGATCGGCAGCTGTTCGATATCGATCTCGCCGAGAATTTCGTGGATCTTGCCGAATACCCGCTCACCGCGAATGGCGCCGAGACGGAAACTGACGTCGAGCAGGCGCAGCACGTCGAGGTAGTCCAGGCTTTCCACCCAGTCGCGGTACTCGCCCAGCTTGCCGGCGGCGTAGATACCGCCGATCACCGCGCCCATGGAACAGCCGGCGATACACACCACCTCATAGCCGCGCCGTTCGATCTCCTCGATCACTCCGATATGCGCATAACCGCGCGCGCCGCCGGAACCGAGTACCAGCGCGATCTGTTTTGACATGGGGCAACTCCGCGTGACGAACCCTGCGACGATACGCCGTGGGCAGCGGCCGCGCCAAGCCGGGCTTTGCTAGAATCGCCGTTTGATTTCCCTGCCCGGAGCCTCCCGATGAGCGAACCGATCCGCCTGACCCAGTACAGCCACGGCGCTGGCTGTGGCTGCAAGATTTCCCCCAAGGTCCTGGAAGTCATCCTCGCGGGCAGCGGCGCGCAGAACCTCGACCCCAAGCTGTGGGTCGGCAACGCCTCGCGCGATGACGCCGCCGTCTACGAAATCGATGCCGAGCGCGGCGTGGTGTCCACCACCGATTTCTTCATGCCGATTGTCGACGATCCCTTCGACTTCGGCCGCATCGCCGCCACCAATGCCATCAGCGACATCTACGCCATGGGCGGCGACCCGCTGATGGCCATCGCCATCCTCGGTTGGCCGGTGAATGTGCTGGCGCCGGAAATCGCCCGCGAAGTGATTGCCGGTGGCCGCAAGGTCTGCGACGAAGCCGGTATCCCGCTGGCCGGCGGACACTCCATCGACGCGCCCGAGCCGATCTTCGGCCTGGCCGTCACCGGGCTGGTGGAGAAGCGCTTCATGAAGCGCAACGACACCGCCACCGCCGGCTGCAAGCTGTACCTGACCAAGCCGCTGGGCATCGGCATCCTCACCACCGCCGAGAAGAAGGCCAAGCTGCGCGCCGAGGACGTGGGCGTCGCCCGTGACTGGATGTGTACCCTGAACAAGCCCGGCGCGCGCTTCGGCAAGCTCGACGGAGTGAAGGCGATGACCGACGTCACCGGCTTCGGCCTGCTCGGCCACCTGGTGGAAATGGCCGACGGCAGCGGCCTGACCGCGCGCGTCCGTTATGACGCCGTACCGCGTCTGGCCAGCGTCGAGTACTACCTGGAAGCCGGTTGCGTGCCCGGCGGCACCCTGCGCAACTTCGACAGCTACGGCGAACGCATCGCGCCGCTGCCCGAACTGCACAAGCTGCTGCTGTGCGACCCGCAGACCAGCGGTGGCCTGCTGGTGGCGGTGGAGCCTGCGGGCGAGGCACAGTTCCTCGCCACGGCAAAGGAACTGGGCATGGACCTGGCGCCCATCGGCGAACTGGTCGGCCGACAGCGTCACGCGGTCGAGGTGATGTGATGCGCGACAACACCCGCCACTACCGCGAACTGTTCCTCGGCGATGTGAAGATGATGGACGTGCGCGCCCCGGTCGAATTCGACAAGGGCGCGTTCCCCAATGTGATCAACCTGCCGCTGATGAACGACAGCGAGCGGCAGAAGGTCGGCACCTGCTACAAGCAGAACGGCCAGCAGGCGGCCATCGCGCTGGGCCACGAGCTGGTCATGGGCAAGCTCAAGTCCGAACGCATCGAGGCCTGGGCGAACTTCGCCAGGGCCAACCCCGAGGGCTACCTGTACTGCTTCCGCGGCGGGCTGCGTTCGCAGATCACCCAGCAGTGGCTGAAGACCGAAGCCGGGATCGAGTACCCGCGCGTGGTCGGCGGCTACAAGGCGATGCGTGGTTTCCTCTTCGACACCACCCGCGCCGCCGTCGAGGAATGCCAGTTCGTGCTGGTGGGCGGCCTGACCGGCACCGGCAAGACCGAGGTCATCGCCCAACTGGCCAACAGCCTGGACCTGGAAGGCCATGCCAACCACCGTGGCTCCGCCTTCGGCCGCCGCGCCACGCCGCAGCCGGCGCAGATCGATTTCGAGAACCGCCTGGCCATCGACATCCTGAAGAAGCGCCACGCCGGCACGGAGCAGTTCGTGCTGGAGGACGAGGGGCGCATCGTCGGCAGCTGTTCGGTGCCGCTGGAGCTGTACCAGGGCATGCAGCACTACCCGCTGGTGTGGCTGGAAGACAGCTTCGAGCAGCGCGTGGAGCGCATCCTCAAGGATTACGTGGTGAACCTGTGCGCCGACCACGTGCAGGTAGTGGGCGAGGAGGGCGGCTTCGACTCCTTCGCCGCCTACCTGCGCAAGAGCCTGTCGGGCATCGTCAAGCGCCTGGGTGGCGAGCGCTACCAGCGCCTGGCGGCGATCATGGATGAAGCTTTGGAAGAGCAGAAACGCAGCGGTTCGGTGGACCTGCACCGGGGCTGGATCGAGGGGCTGCTGGGCGAATACTACGACCCGATGTATGCCTTCCAGCGCGAGAGCAAGGGCGAGCGCGTGGAGTTCCGTGGCACCCAGGACGAAGTGTTGGAGTACCTGCGCTTCCGCGCCGAACGCTGATCCCGGCGCTCCCCTTGTGGGGCTCGCACCGGCGCCACGACGGAGCATCACCGTAGGATGGGTGGAGCTTGCGATACCCATGCTGCTGTCGGCGCATGAGAACGATGGGTATCGCTGCGCTCCACACCATCCTACGCAAGCGTTTGCCGGGAAGGGTGGCGGAGCTTCGTAGGGCGCATAACGCGCCAGCGTTATCCGCCGTCATGGCATCGGCGGATAACCCGTTCCGGGTTATGCGCCCTACGCGCTACGAATAGCTTCCAGTCGACAACTCCCGAATGGGCTCTGGCTCTTGAAAACCTCCAGAGAACATCCGCCCGGAGCCGAAGCAGGGCGTCGGCCCTGCCGACGGATCGCGCGCATGGCGCGCTCCTACAGGGGCTGCCAGCGTCACACGCTCTTGCCGTCGTACTCCTTCACCGTCAGTCCCGCCAGCTCCACGCCCGGCAGGCAGCGCACATTGATTGCCGCCATCGGCGTGCCGTCCGGCATCGCGCCGTAGGCCAGCGGCGCGCAGCCGCAGGTGGGGCAGAAACGGTGCTCGATGCGATGGGTGTTGAACGTATAGGTGCTCATCGCACTCTCAGGAGTCGTCAGCTTCAGCTTGCCGCGCGGCACGAACCACAGCAGCGAACCCTTGCGCCGGCAGATCGAGCAGTTGCATGACACGACTTCACCGACGTCCCCTTCCACTTCGAACGCGATCTGCCCGCAATGGCAGCTGCCCTGGTGCACCATGGTCCTTCTCCTTGTCGGGATACCCCGTGGGCAAACAGTGTAGTAGTCGCTTGAATGCCATCCGTCCGGTGGCATACTGCGGCGCCGTCCGGCAGGCCTCTGCGCCGCGTTCTAAGCTGGATTCACCCCCGAATACTTCCAGGAGTTTCGTCATGCCGCGCATTCCCCTGATCATCGCCCTGCTGCTCGCCGTCGCCGGCTGCTCGGGCAAGACCGTCAACCGCGACAGCTGCGCCAACGAGCTGAACGCCGCCTGGCACGAGCTGGACCTGGCCAAGGCCGAAGGTTTCGCCGGCACTGTCAGCTACTCCAAGGCCGTCGGCCTGCTGACCGCTGCCAAGACCCAGCAGCAGGTCGAGGCGTACGACGGTTGCGCCGACAAGGCCAGCCGCGCGCGCTTCTACATCAAGGAATCCCGCGCCGGCCGCTGAGCCGCGCATCGCCGGGCTGCCTGAAGCGGCCCGCGCCTTTCCCACCGCATCGCCCGCCGTTCTGCCAGGATCAGCCCATGCAACTCGACTTCACCCAACTGTCCAAGGCCGAGGCTTACCGCTGGCTGGCCTCCACCGTCACGCCACGCCCGATCGCCTGGGTTACCACCTTGTCCAGGGACGGCCAGAGCAACCTCGCGCCGTTCAGCTTCTTCCAGGTCATCAGCGATTCGCCGCCGACCCTGCTGGTCAACACCAGCGTGCGTGAGGACGGCAGCGTCAAGGACACCCTGCGCAACGTACGCGAGACCGGCGAGCTGGTGATCCACCTGGTCAGCGCCGCCCAGGCCGAAAACATGAACGCCACCGCCGCCTGGCTGCCCCACGGTGTCAGCGAGATCGAGCACGCCGGCATCGCCACCGTGCCCAGCGAACGCGTAGCTCCGCCGCGAGTGGTCGGCGTGCCGGTGGCCTTCGAATGCCAGCTGGCGGAAATCATGCCGTACCCGGCGGACAATCCCTCCAGCATGCTGATCTTCGCCCGCGTGCTGCTGGCGCACATCGATGAGTCGGTGATGCAGGACGAGCGCCATGTCGATCCGGCGAAGCTGGACCTGGTCGGTCGCCTGGGCGGCACCCAGTACAGCTATACCCGCGACACCTTCAGCATGATTCGCCCGAAGTAGGACGCCGTGCCTGGCGCTGTGGCGTCAGGCGAACTCCAGTTCCAGACCCAGCTGCCAGTGGATGCCGCCCATGCGCGCCACGTCCAGCCGTTCGCCGAGAGCGAAGAGCTCCGAGAGCAGTTCGTTGCGACGGGTGAATTCCAGCGTGCTGCCGTGAACCAGGCTGACGATGCCGTGGACCAGGCTCCAGCCGGTCTGGGCATCGAACCAGCAGTCGAGCCACTCGCCCTTGACCTCGTCGCAGGCCAGCGGGCAGACGAAGCGGCGGATCGGCAATTGCCCGCGAGCGAGCAGCAGCGGATCGAGGCGGCGCTGCTCGCGGTACAGCTCCGGCAATTGGAGTGCGTGGGCGAATCCCGCCAGCGGGCGCTGCAGGACCAGTTGATAGTAGGCGTTCATCCGAGCACCTGGAGTGGAAAGTCAGGTGTCGGAATCTGAACGGTCAGGCCGGCAGGTCGCTGTCGGCGATTTCCGTATCCGGGCAAGGAAAGTCCTGTTCAGTGTTCTGGATACGACCTCCACGTATCTCTGTGCAGCATCACCGTGCCATCACCGTCGTGCCCTCTATCCAGTCGGTGGGCGGCGCTCCTAATGTTCCGCGCAAAAGCAGCGATAACGATCAGGAGACCTTCGGGATTTCCTGCAACGCCATTGCGGATGGGGGGAGAAGCCATGGTTGCCTTCGTGCAGCGTCGTCTGGCCGATATGGGAACGGCGAAGAAACTGGCCATCGGATTCGGCCTGGTGCTGTTGCTGACGGCCGTGGTAGCGGTGATCGGCGTGACCTCGCTACGGGCAATTTCCCAGCGCTTCGACCTCCTCGGCGACATGTCGACCATCAACCGCGAGTTGCTGGAGATGCGCCAGAGCGAGAAGGACTTCGTGATCGACGCCAGCGATGCCTCGGCCAAGCGCCTGCGCGAACACGCAGGCAACCTCGGTGAAGCGGTGGCGCGTCTCAAGGCCCAGCCGGATCAGGCGGCGGCCATGGCCCGCGTCGAGCAGGGCGTTGCCGACTACCTTGCGGCCTTCGCCAGCTTCGAGAAGTCCAGCAAGAGCCGGCGCCTGTCGCTGGACGCCGCCACCTGGTCGGTGAGCGGCGCGTCCAACAGCCTGGACATCCTGCAATCCAGCCTCGCCGATGACGGCGCCTATGAACTCAAGGATTCCCAGGGCCAGAAGGGCGAGGAACTGCTGCAGCAGGCCGCCCAGGTCAGCCAGCTCTACCGCCTGGTGCTGCAGGGCCTGAACGAGGCCCGCTCGCGCCTGGAGGCCGGTAGCGAAGAGAAGGCCGAGGGCGGCCGCATCAAGTCCGCCGCCGAGGCGCTGGAGCTGTCCGCCAAGCTGCAGGAGGCCATCACCGATCCGACCTACGTCTCGGTGCTCAAGGACGTCATCACCAACATCAACGCCTTCGTCGAGAAGCTCGACGAATACACCGCCAGCCTCGAACAGGAAAAGCAGGTTCACGCGCAGATGAACGACCGCGCGGCGCTGGTCATGCAGCAGGTCGACGACGCCTACGCCGCCCAGCGTGCGGCCATGCAGAGCCAGTTGCGCACCAATACGTTGCTGATTGTCGCTTCGGCGGCGTTGGCGCTGCTGGTCGGCGCGCTGGCCTCGTTGCTGATCACCTGGATGATCGTGCGACCGCTGCGACAGGTGATCGGCATGGCTCGGCGCATTGCCGAGGGCGATCTGAGCGTGAGCATCGAAGTGCGGCGCAAGGATGAGATCGGCCAACTGATGAGCGCGGTCGGCAGCATGGCCGACAGCCTGCGCGGTATCGTCAGCCGCCTGAGCGACGGCGTGGGGCAGATCACCGCCTCGGCGCAGGCGCTGTCCAGCGTCACCGAGCGCACCCAGCACGGGGTGAACAGCCAGAAAGCCGAGACCGATCAGGTTGCTACAGCGATGAACCAGATGGCCGCCACCGTCCACGACGTGGCGCGCAATGCCGAAGAAGCCGCCAGCTCCGCCGAACAGGCCGACGGCAAGGTGGCCAGCGGGCAGGACGTGGTGCGCCAGACCCTCGGCCGCATCGAGCAACTGGCCGATGCGGTGCGCGCGGCCACCCAGAGCATCGAGCAGCTCGGCCGCGAGAGCCAGAGCATCGGCAGCGTGCTGGACGTGATCAAGAACGTCGCCGAGCAGACCAACCTGCTGGCGCTCAACGCCGCCATCGAGGCCGCGCGGGCGGGCGAGCAGGGAAGGGGCTTTGCCGTGGTTGCCGATGAAGTGCGGGCGCTGGCGCGGCGTACCCAGCAGTCCACCGCAGAGATCGAGACGCTGATTGCCGCCCTGCAGAGCGGCGCGAATACATCGGTGCAACGTATGCAGCGCAGTCACGCGCTGGTGGAAATGACCGTCGGCGACGCGGTACAGACCGAGGCCGCGCTGGGCACCATCGCCTCGGCGGTGGCGGTGATCCACCAGATGAACCAGCAGATCGCCGCCGCTTCCGAGCAACAGAGCGCGGTGGCCGAGGAGATCAGCCGCAGCGTCAGCAGCATCCGCGGCATTGCCGACGAATCGGCGCAGGCCATGGAGTCCACGGCGTCTTCCAGTGTCGAGCTGGCGCAGCTCAGCCGCGAGCTACAGGGGCTGGTTGGGCAGTTCCGCCTGTGACGCCTGGGCGCTGGCCGCCTGCTCGCGCTTGCGCTGCTGGTGCCAGCGCCGGTAGGCGGTGACGCCCGCGCGCACCGAACTGAACACCAGCGGCGGCTTCACCTCGCCCAGGGCGCCGGAGCGTTTGAGCATCGCCAGGGTTTCGCCGGTCACCCGCGCCAGGGACAGGTGCACGCCCTGGGCGTCGAGAGTCTGCTGCACTTCGCGCAGCGAGGTCAGGCCGCTGATATCCAGGTTGAGGATGCCCTCGGCATTGAGCAGCACCGCGCGCGTGTTCGGTGCCTCGGCCACCACTTCCAGCAGGCGCTGTTTGAAGTAGTCGGCGTTGAAGAACAGGATCGGCGCATCGAAGCGGTAGATCACCAGCCCCGGCAGGGTATGGGCGTTGGGGTACTGCTCCAGCTCCACCTGGCCGTCGATGCCGTGTACCCAGCCCATCACCGCGTCGTGCGGGCGATAGGTGAGGTAGAGCAGGCGCAGCAGGGCGAGCATGATGGCGACGAAGATGCCCGGCAGCACGCCGACGCTGAGCACACCGGCCGTGGTCAGCACGCACAGGCCGAACTCGAACCGGCTCAGTGCCCAGAAGCCGCGCAGCGCACGGAAGTCGATCAGCCCCCAGCCGGCCATCAGCAGCACCGCGCCCAGCGCCGGCATCGGCACCCAGCCCAGCGGCTTGCTGAACAGCAGCAGGACCAGGCCGATCACCAGTGCGGCGACCACGCCGACCAGCTGGCTCTTGCCGCCGACCATGTCGTTCACCGCGGTGCGCGAGTCCGCGCCGCTGATGACGAAGCCCTGGGAAATCCCCGCGCCGATGTTGGCCATGCCCAGCGCCATGAACTCGTGGTTGGCATCGATGGCGTAGCCGTGGCGGGCGGCGAAGCTGCGTGCGGTCAACATGGCGCTGCAGAAGCTGACGATGGTGATGCCCATGGCATCGCGGAACAGGCTGCCCAGTTCTTCGTAGCTGGTCTTCGGCCAGCTCAACTGCGGGAGGCCTTGCGGTACTTCGCCGAGCAGCTTGATGCCGTACTGGTCGAGGCCGAATACGGCGGCGATGACCGAGGCGAACAGCACGCCCACCAGTGCGCCGGGAATCTTCGGGTAGCGACGCGGCAACAGGATCATCAGCGCCAGCGTGCCGACCCCCAGCGCCAGGGTCGGGAAATGGGTATCGGCGAGGTTGCGCACCAGGGCGATCAGGCCGCGGACGAAGCCGCTGGTTTCACTGTGGTAGCCGAGGATCTTGCCGAGCTGCCCGGCGATCAGGCTCAGGCCGATGCCGTTCAGGTAGCCCACCAGCGTGGGCCGAGAGAGGAAACTGGCAACGAAGCCGGCGCGGGCGAACCCGGCAGCGATGGACATGGCGCCCACCAGCACCGCGACGATCATCGACAGTTGCAGCAGGCGCTCCGGGTTGCCGGCCGCCAGCGGTGTGATGGCCGCCGCGACCATGGCCGCGGTGGCGGCATCCGGGCCGACCATCAGCTGCCGCGAGCTGCCGACGATGGCGTAGATCAGCATCGGCAGGATGCAGGCGTAGAGCCCGACCTGGGGCGGGAAGCCGATGATCTGCGAATAGGCGATGGCGGTGGGAATCTGCACCGCGGCCACCGACAGGCCGGCTTGCACATCGCGCGGCAGCCAGTCGAAACGATAGTGCAGCAGGCTGTCCAGACCGGGCAGCCAACGGGCGAGGGACATTCGGGGGGATCTTCCTTGGAATCGACCAGGGGAAATCCTAGCTGGAAAGGCTCAACAGAGCTTGTCGGAAATCATCGAGATAGAGCGAGGAATGCAGAGCTCCGGGAGCGGGCCATGTCCGCGAACATCCTGCCCCCTGTGATTCTGGCGCAGTGCCTTCTCCCTCACCCCAGCCCTCTCCCAGGGGGAGAGGGAGCCGATTGTGCCGGCTGACGCCAGGGTTTCAACCTGCACCGAACGGTTCCCTCTCCCGCTTGCGGGAGAGGGTTAGGGGCTTTTGCTCCTGTAGGAGCAATTGTCTTTTTCCGGAAAACTTGGGCCTGCGATTTCCCTCACCCCAGCCCTCTCCCAGAGGGAGAGGGAGCCGACTGTGCCGGCTGACGCTGTAGTTTCATCCTGCGCCGAACGGTCCCCTCTCCCTCTGAGCGGGGCGCGCAGACAGGGTTAGGGTGAGGGCCGATCCGAGCACAGGAATCCTGGTAGGAGCGGCGTCAGACCTTCAGCACCAACTTGCCGAAGTTCTCGCCGCTGAACAGCTTGGCGAGAGTCTCGGGGAAGGTTTCCAGGCCTTCGACGATGTCTTCCTTCGACTTCAGCTTGCCCTCGGCGATCCAGGTCGCCATGTCCTTGAAGCCTTCCTGGAAGCGGTGGGCGTAGTCCATCACTACCATGCCTTCCATGCGTGCACGGTTGACCAGCAGCGAGAGGTAATTGGCCGGGCCGCGCACGGCTTCCTTGTTGTTGTACTGGCTGATCGCGCCGCAGATCACCACCCGCGCCTTGGGCGCCAGGCGGGCAAGCACGGCGTCGAGGATGTCGCCACCAACGTTGTCGAAGAACACGTTCACGCCCTTGGGACACTCGCGCTTGAGGCCGGCGTTGACGTCCTCGGCCTTGTAGTCGATGGCGCCGTCGAAGCCCAGCTCATCCACCAGGTAGCGGCACTTGTCGGCGCCGCCGGCGATACCGACCACGCGGCAGCCTTTGATCTTGGCGATCTGCCCGACCACGCTGCCCACCGCGCCGGCGGCGCCGGAGACGACCACGGTGTCACCGGCCTGGGGCAGGCCGACGTCGAGGAAGCCGAAGTAGGCGGTCATGCCGGTCATGCCCAGCGCGGACAGGTACAGCGGCAGGGGCGCGCGCTGGCTGTCGACTTTGTAGAAGCCCTTGGGCTCGCCGAGGAAATAGTCCTGCACGCCGAGGGCGCCGTTCACTTCGTCGCCGACCTTGAAGTCCGGGTGCTGCGAGGCGATCACCTTGCCCACGCCCAGGGCGCGCATCACGTCGCCGATGGCCACCGGAGCGATGTAGGACTTGGCGTCGTTCATCCAGCCGCGCATGGCTGGGTCCAGCGACAGGTAGTGGTTCTTCACCAGGATCTGACCGGGGCCGGGCTCGCCGACCGGGGTTTCCACGTAGGCGAAGGTGTCGCGGGTGGCGGCGCCGACCGGGCGCTGGGCGAGCTGGAACTGACGGTTGATCTGGGCGGACATGGCAGTGGACTCAGTCAGGGGGAAAGCCTAGGTGATAGTCCGCGCGCGGCGTTGGGGCAAGTTCCGTCCGCCGGGGGAATGTCCGGCCATCGGTTCCAGTGATCCGGATTTGACGGAATCATCATTGGCATGGATGCAGCGAAGTCGCCCCGCCTGATAGTGCTTCGCGCCCGCAATGCGCTGGCTAGACTGCGACGGTTATCCCCATTCGCTTCGCAACGCTTTCGAGGAACGCTCATGAGTCAGCTGCTTTCCGGCCAGGTCGCCCTGGTCACCGGCGCCGCCAACGGCATCGGCCGCGCCACCGCCCAGGCCTTCGCCCAGCAGGGCGTGAAGGTCGTGGTTTCCGACGTTGACGCCAAGGGCGGCGAAGGCACCGTCGAGCTGATCCGCGCGGCGGGTGGCGAGGCGACTTTCATCCGTTGTGACGTGACCCGTGACGCCGAGGTCAAGGCGCTGGTGGAAGGCACCGTGGCCGCCTACGGCCGCCTGGACTACGCCTTCAACAACGCCGGCATCGAGATCGAGAAGGGCAAGCTGGCCGACGGCGAAGAGAGCGAGTTCGACGCCATCATGGGCGTCAACGTGAAGGGCGTCTGGCTGTGCATGAAGCACCAGATTCCGCTGATGCTGGAACAGGGCGGCGGCGCCATCGTCAACACCGCCTCGGTCGCGGGCCTGGGCGCCGCGCCGAAGATGAGCATCTACGCCGCCTCCAAGCACGCGGTGATCGGCCTGACCAAATCCGCTGCCATCGAATACGCAAAGAAGAAAATCCGCGTCAACGCGGTTTGCCCGGCGGTGATCGACACCGACATGTTCCGCCGCGCCTACGAGGCCGACCCGAAGAAGGCCGAGTTCGCCGCTGCCATGCACCCGGTGGGCCGCGTCGGCCGAGTCGAGGAAATCGCCTCCGCCGTGCTCTATCTGTGCAGCGACCACGCCGGCTTCACCACCGGTATCGCGCTGCCGGTGGATGGCGGGGCGACGGCGATCTGATTGTCTCGGGGCAGCCCGGTGTTCGGGCTGCCCTCACCATTTTTCCGTGAGGCACCTGCAGCCCCGTAGGGCGCGTAACGCGGCAGCGTTATCCGCCACGAACCGTGCGGCGGATAACCTGTTCCAGGTTATGCGCCCTACACGCTGCCGCGATGTGCTCGCGTATGGCACCCCCCTGTAGGAGCGGGCCATGCCCGCGATCGCGCGCGTAGCGCGCTCCTACAGGGGGCTCGCCTGCAAGATCCCACCTCGTTCGCTACAAACTTTCGCATTCTGTTACAGGATGAAGTGGTTTTGGCCTGCAAGGCCAGTTACAAGCGCCCAAGAGGCCGAAACAATCGGCCCATTCCAGTTGGAGAATAATGACAATGACCAACGATCCCTTGCTGACGCTTTTCATGCCCATCGCCCTGGGCATCATCATGCTGGGCCTCGGCCTGTCCCTGACCATCGCCGACTTCGCCCGCGTGGTGCGCTACCCCAAACCCGTGCTCATCGGCCTGGTCTGCCAGATCATCCTGCTGCCCCTGGCGTGCTTCCTCATCACCCTGGGCTTCGCCCTCGAGGCGGCGCTGGCCGTGGGCATGATGCTGCTCGCCGCATCCCCCGGCGGCACCACCGCCAACCTCTACAGCCACCTGGCCCACGGCGACGTCGCGCTGAACATCACGCTGACCGCGGTGAATTCGGTGATCGCCATCCTCACCATGCCGCTGATCGTGAACATGTCGCTGCTGTACTTCATGAACGACGGCCAGACCATCCCGCTGCAGTTCGCCAAGGTGGTGCAGGTGTTCATCATCGTCCTTGGCCCCGTGGCCATCGGCATGATCGTGCGGCGCCTGCTGCCGGGCGTGGCGGCGGCACTGCAGAAGCCGGTGAAGATCCTCTCCGCGCTGCTGCTGGCGGTGATCATCGGTGTGGCCGTGACCAAGGACTGGCAGACCTTCCTCACCTATGCGCCCATCGTCGGCGCGGCGGCGCTGTGCTTCAACCTGCTGAGCCTGGCCCTGGGCTACTGGATTCCGCGCCTGCTCAAGCTCTCCAAGCCGCAATCCATCGCCATCGGCATGGAAATCGGCATCCACAACGGCACCCTTGCCATCGCCCTGGCGCTCAGCCCGATGCTGCTGAACAACAAGACCATGGCGATCCCGGCGGCCATCTACGGCGTGCTGATGTTCTTCACCGCCGGCCTCTTCGGCTGGTGGGTCAGCCGTGGCGTCGCCAAGACCGCACCGGAGCAGGCGCCCGCCTGACGCCCGGATTATCCCTGTAGGAGCGGGCCATGCCCGCGATCGCGCGCATGGCGCGCTCCTACAGGTGATCTCCGTGTTAACCGGCCGGCTAGAGATGGGTTGCGTCCGCGACCTCTCCTGTATCGGTCCATCTTCCTACGCAAATGCGACAAGGTACTCGGGAAGCGTCCTGCACCGGCATCGGAAGAACCGGTAGCATGCCGCATTGCTGTGCCTGCAAGTCCGCCGGTAAGGTTTCCGGGTCGCGACGGTCGTCGTGACCTGGGTGTGGTAACCCGGTGGAAGCAGGCGCGGAAGCGCCATGGCTGTACGGTTGGCGCTTTTTTGTGCCCGCTGTGCGCTGAGCTATGGCGGGCCGTGCAAGGCGGTC
This sequence comes from Pseudomonas sp. LABIM340, assembly GCF_040017195.2. Classification (NCBI taxonomy): domain Bacteria; kingdom Pseudomonadati; phylum Pseudomonadota; class Gammaproteobacteria; order Pseudomonadales; family Pseudomonadaceae; genus Pseudomonas; species Pseudomonas sp. LABIM340. Next base: position 2,218,919 of record NZ_CM200227.1, read on the forward strand.
TTCGGATCGGCCGGGTCCTGCTACCGGTTTACCACCCTTGTGCGGTCCGCCACCCTTCGTGTGGTAACGGAGGGCGGGTGGCTTGATCCTCAGCAGGAGTACAGAAAGATGCACTACCCCGCTTTTACCCCCGCGCACCACCGGCAACACCCCTCTGGAATTCCTTCTATCGACTAGTAGAACTGGCTGAACCCTCGGTGCTCACCACCCTGCCGGGCACCTGAGATTTGCAGCAGGCCGCCGGGTGTATTGGGAGCCTGGCGGCCCTTTGGACATCGATCGACGTCGGCGCCCGCGAGCGCGGCAAAGGGAGTTTTCAATGAGAGACAAGAAGGTGCGTAACGCGAGATTCCACCTGTGCCACATTCCGCAGGCCGATGGCTGGCCGGGGCTGGCGCTGGAGTGGCCGATGGATTGCCAGCCAGCCGCCGACGCCGGCGTGGCCCGCGTCGAGCAATGGTTCGCCGAGCGGCACAAATCCAACCTCTGGATGGCCTTGCATATGGGGCGACTGGACCAGGGACGAGGCTTCCCTCAGGTCGCCTATGAAACGGCTTTCCTCTGGCGCCTGCAGCAACGCCTCATGGCCGCCGCCTCGCCAGCGTCCTGAAGGTCTGAAGTCTCGGGTTCGCAAGCAAGCTCGCTCCCGTGGAAGCTGGCAGGGCGCCTACCTCCTCCCTGGCATCTCGCCGGCTCCTGCGGGAGCGAGCTTGCTTGCGAACCCCGACTTCCTTCGCACAGGGCAGCGGGCCATGCCCGCGATCGCGCGCATGGCGCGCTCCTACAGGTTGGCACCGTGCCTTGCCGGTTGGTTTCTCACGTTCCTGGCTGAATGGCTTCGCGGACGAAGTCCGCTCCTACGACCCTTTCAACTTCGGCGTCGACCAGAAGGCGCAGTCTCAATCCGGCCAATGCCATGCCGGGGCATCGAACATGCCCTGGTCGCGGATGCGTGTCTGGCCCAGTTCCTTGTCCAGGTGCAGGCAGTTGCACTCGGGGTGCTCCTCCAGCGTGGCGATCAGTCGGCTGGCGTGGGACACGACCCAGACCTGGGTGTGCTTCGAGGCGGCGATGATGAGGCGGCCCAGCGCCGGCAGCAGGTCCGGGTGCAGGCTGGTTTCCGGTTCGTTGAGCACCATCAGTGACGGCGGGCGCGGGGTGAGCAGGGCGGCGACCAGCAGCAGGTAGCGCAAGGTGCCGTCGGAGAGCTCCGCCGCGCTCAGCGGGCGCAGCAGGCCGTATTGCTTCAGCGCCACGGCGAAGCGTCCGCCGGGCTGGCAGTCGATCTGCAATTCGGCGCCGGGGAAGGCATCGCTGATGGCAGCTTCCAGCGCAGTCGCGTTGCCGATTTCACGGATGGTCTGCAGCGCGGCGGCGAGGTCTCGGCCGTCGTGGTGCAGCACCGGTGTGCGGGTGCCGAGTTGCGGCTGGCGCGCGGGGGCGTCGGCATCGGTGCGGAAGTGGTCGTAGAAGCGCCAGCCGCGAATCTGCTCGCGTAGCAGCAGGGCTTCGGGGCAGTCCGAGCCGCTGCCGATCTGGGTGAACAGGCTGTCGAAAGTCGGGATGTGCTGCTCCAGCACCTGCCAGCTGCGGCCTTCGCGGGCGCGCAGCATCGGGCCGTTGCGCTCCACCAGTTGCGAGGCGGGGCGGTACCAGGGGCCGGCCCAGATGCTTTCGTGCTTGATCTCCGGGTCGAGGCCGAAGGCGCTGACCACCGGCGGTGGCGGCAGGCCGAGGGCGATGGCGTAGCCGAAATCCTCGCCGGCAAAGCCCAGGCGCAGGCGCTTTACTTCGTTGCGCGGGCCGCCCTGGACTTCCACTTCGCCCGTGCGCATGCGCCGGGAATGGGTTTCCGGCCCGGCCCAGAAGGTGGATTCCAGCCCGCCCTCGCGCGCCAGTGCATTCACCACGCCACCCTGTGCGGTCTCGGCAAGCAGGCGCAGGGCGCGGTAGAGGTTGGACTTGCCGCTGCCGTTGGCGCCGGTGATCAGGTTCAGCCGGCCCAGCGGCAGCACCAGCGAGTTGATCGAGCGGTAGTTGGCGACAGCCAGGGTGTGCAGCATGCGGGGCGATCCGGTTCGGGCAATCGCCCGCATGCTAGCAGAAGGGTTGTGCCTTTACGGCGCGCGGCGCCAGTTCAGCACCAGCTGGGTCAGCAGGCCGGCCACCAGTCCCCAGAAGGCCGAACCGACGGAGAACAGGGTGAAGCCCGAGGCGGTGACCAGGAAGGTGACCATCGCCGCTTCGCGCTGGCGCGCGTCAGCCATGGCGTTGGTCAGGCCGTTAGTGATCGAACCGAGCAGGGCCAGCGCGGCGATGGACAGCACCAGCGCCTTGGGCAATGCAGCGAACAGCGCCGCCAGGGTGGCGCCGAAGATGCCGGCGATGCCGTAGAACAGCCCGCACCAGAGCGCGGCGGTGTAGCGCTTGTGCGGGTTTTCGTGGGCCTCCGGGCCGGTGCAGATGGCCGCGCTGATGGCCGCCAGGTTGATGCCGTGGGAGCCGAACGGTGCCAGCAGCAGCGAGGCGATGCCGGTGGTGGAGATTAGCGGCGAGGCGGGCACCTGGTAGCCGTCGGCGCGCAGCACGGCGAGGCCGGGCATGTTCTGCGAGGCCATCGCCACGATGAACAGCGGGATGGCGATGCTGATGGTGGCGGCGAGCGAGAAGCTCGGCGTGGTCCACACCGGGCGGGCGATTTCCAGCTGGAAGTGGCTGAAGTTGAGCAGGCCGAGGAAGCCGGCCAGGGCAACGCCCACCAGCAGCGCGGCGAACACCGCGTAGCGCGGCGACAGGCGCTTGGCGATCAGGTAGCTGACGAACATCGCCACCACCAGCGCGGTCTGCTGCTGCGCGGCGTTGCAGATTTCGATGCAGATGCGGAACAGCACGCCGGCCAGCAGCGCCGAGGCCAGCGAACCGGGTACCTGGCGCATCAGGCGCTCGAAGCTGCCGGTGACGCCGCAGAGAGTGATCAGCGCGGCGCACACGATGAACGCGCCGATGGCCTCGCCGTAAGGCACGCCGGGCAGGCTGCTGATCAGCAGTGCGGCGCCGGGGGTGGACCAGGCGATGACGATGGGGGTGCGGTAGCGCAGGGTCAGGCCGATGGTGGTCAGGGCCATGCCGATGGATAGCGCCCAGATCCACGAGGAAATCTGCGCGGTGGTCAGCCCCGCTGCCTGGCCGGCCTGGAACATCAGCACCAGCGAGCTGGTGTAGCCGGTGAGCATGGCGACGAACCCGGCGACGATGGCGGCGGGGGAGGAGTCTGCCAGCGGGCGCATGGGCGCGGAGGCGGGAGTAGTGTCAGTCATGCACGAACTTCCATCAGGTGCGGGTGAACAGAGGGTAGAGCGAAGCGACCAGCAGCGCCGCCATGCCGAGGTTGAACAGGCGAAGTCGCAGCGGGTCTTCCAGCCAGCGCCGCAGCAGGCTGCCGAGCACCGTCCAGACGCCCACGCTGGGCAGGTTGACCACGGCGAACAGGGTGGCGATCAGCACCACGTTGCCGATCCAGCTGTTGGCCGGGAGGTAGGTGGCGATGGCGCCGACGGCCATCACCCAGGCCTTGGGGTTGACCCACTGGAAGGCGGCAGCCTGGAGGAAGGTCATCGGCTTGGCGTTGTGCTCGCCCTTGGCTTCGGGCGCGCCGGAGCGGGCGATCTTCCACGCCAGGTACAGGAGATAGGCGCCGCCGGCGTAGCGCAGCGCGGTATAGGTGGCCGGGAAGCGCTCGAACAGCTGGTGCAGGCCCAGGCCCACGGCGACTACCAGCAGCAGGAAGCCGATGCTGATGCCGAGCATGTGCGGGATGGTCCGGCGCACGCCGAAGTTCACGCCCGAGGCCAGCAACATCATGTTGTTGGGGCCAGGGGTAATGGAGGTGACGAAGGCGAAGAGCACGAAGGCGCCGAGGAGTTCGAGGGGCATGGCGGTATACCGGTCTAGTTGTAGGACCAGCCTAATCCCGCGGGCTCCGGGCTGTCCCATAACAGCCAGTGGCCGAGTGGCCCGTACAGTGCGAGCGGCAGTGGCGTGCGCGGGAGTGCGCCGGTATGGTGCGGGAAAGCCGTACGACTGATGGAAGATCGCCACCATGGAACAGAATCCCTACGCCGCCCCCAAGGTCGAGCTGGTGGATCAGAGCGCTCCGGGGGCCTTCCTCGCCCGGCGCTGGAACCCCGGCCACCTGCGTCTGCTCGGTTTCCTGAGTCTCGCGCTGCTGCTGTGCAATGTGGTGTTGTTCGCCCTGTCGTTCACGGCAGCGCTGCATGAGTCGAGCACCTGGCAACGCTACGAACTCTGGGTCGGTGTGCTCAGCACGGTGCTTGGCTGCTTCCTGCTGTGGCGTACCCGCAGCTTTCTCGAGGATCGTTTCAATGCCCGCGGGCTGGCCTGGCCGGTCGGGCTGTCGATTGCCATCGCGCTGGTGATGCAGGTCTACAGCCTGATCTTCGACGAGCAGCTCAGCGGCGAATTCAACGGCGCGCTGATGGGCTTCATGGGGCTGTTCGTGCCCACCGGCATCGTCACCCTGTGGTACGGCATCCGCCTGCTGAAGATCGAGCTGCCGTACCCGTCGGTGAAGGTCATGGGCTGGCTGGAGGTCACCTCCGGCGTGTGCCTGCTCAGCGTCCTGCTGTTCCTGCCCGGCACTGCCCTGGCGATGGCCAGCCTGCTGCCGCTGGCGCTGATGTTCCTGCGCGCCGCCCGCGAGCTGGAAGCCGCTGCCCGCTAGTCCTCGTCCTGCGACCAGGCGATGGCCTGGTTGACCGCCAGCCAGCCGCGCACGGCGTCTTCTCCGGCTTCGTCGAAGGCGCGTTGCAGCAGGCGTCCCTGTTCCTGGCGCAGGGCCTTTTCCAGCTTGCCGCCTTCGGCCGTCAACTCCAGCAGGCGTCGGCGCTTGTCGTTGTCGCAGGCTTCGCTGCGGATCAGGTCGCGCTCCAGCAACTGGCGCAGCGGCACGTTCAGCGCCTGCTTGGTCACGCCCAGGGCGGACAGCAACTCGCTGACACTCAGCCCCGGATTGCGCGCGATGAAGAACAGGATGCGATGGTGCACACGGCTCAGGCCGCGGCGCTCCAGCATCTCGTCGGGTTTCGCGGTGAAGGCCCGGTAGCTGAAGAAGAAGGCTTCCATGGCCTGGAGTTGCAGGGCATTTTTTATTAGGTCAGGCATATTGACGTATCCGTCTCGGGCGTCGTAGCTTCGGTCAAGCAGTTTGACTCATTCTTCCGTGCTCCCGCTACCGGTGACTCCCATGGCCTTCTCCGAACGCATCGCCCGACTGAAAAGCTCTCTGATCCGTGAAATCCTCGCCGCGGCGCAGCGCCCGGAGGTGATGTCCTTCGCTGGCGGCCTGCCGGCCGAGCCGATGCTGCCGAAGGTGAACTGGGATGCCATGCCGGCGAGCATGGGGCAGTACGGCATGAGCGAAGGGGAGCCGGCGCTGCGCGAGGCGATTGCCGCCGAGGCGCGCGCGCTGGGCGTGCCCTGCGAGGCGAGCCAGGTGCTGATCGTCAGCGGCTCGCAGCAGACGCTGGACCTGGCCAGCAAGCTGTTCATCGATCCGGGCACTGAAGTGCTGCTCGAAGCGCCGACCTACCTCGCCGCGCTGCAGGCCTTCCAACTGTTCGGCGCGAACTGCCTGACCGTGCCGCTGGGCGCCGAAGGCCCGGACGTCGCCGCGCTGCGCCAGCGCCTGGAGACCAGCAAGCCGGCCTTCGCCTACCTGATCCCGACATTCCAGAACCCGTCCGGCGTGCGCTACAGCGAACAGCGTCGCGATGAGGTGGCCGCCGTGCTCGACGAGTTCGGCGTGACCCTGATCGAGGACGAACCCTACCGCGAGCTGGTGTTCGATGAGGGCGCCGCGACCCCGCTGGTCAGCCGCCTGAAGAAGTCCAGCTGGATCTACACCGGTACCGTGTCGAAGACGCTGCTGCCGGGTCTGCGCGTGGGCTTCCTGATCGCCACGCCGGATCTGTTCCCGCACCTGCTGCGGCTGAAGCAGTCCGCCGACCTGCACACCAACCGCGTTGGCCAGTGGCAGGCACTGCAGTGGTTTGGCACCGAGGCGTACCGTGGCCATCTGGCTGAGCTGCGCGATTTCTATCGCATCCGCCGCGATGCCATGCAGGCGCAGCTGGAGGAGCACTTCGGCGAGCTGGCGGAGTGGAACGTGCCCCAGGGCGGGCTGTTCTTCTGGCTCAGGCTCAAGCAGCCGCTGGACACCCGCACGCTGCTGGACGCGGCGCTGGCGCAGAACGTGGCCTTCATGCCGGGTGAGCCTTTCTTCACCGAACCGGATGCCAATCCCGGCTATTTGCGGCTTAACTTCAGCCACGTGGCGCCCGAACGCGCCGGCGAGGGACTCCGTCGACTGGCGACGGTGATCCGTGACGCCCAGGCCCAGTGAGGAGATGAGCATGTACACCGTTTACGGCGATCAACTGTCCGGCAACTGCTACAAGGTCAAGCTGGCCCTGCACCTGCTCGGCCTGCCTTACCAGTGGCGCGAGATCAACATCCTCAAGGGCGAGACGCAGACCGCCGAGTTCCTGGCGATGAACCCCAACGGCAAGGTGCCGGTGCTCAAGCTCGAGGACGGCACCTGCCTGTGGGAATCCAACGCCATCCTCAACTTCCTCGCCGATGGCAGCGAGCTGCTGCCCAGCGAACCGCGTCTGCGCACTCAGGTGCTGCAATGGCAGTTCTTCGAGCAGTACAGTCATGAGCCCTACGTGGCGGTGGCGCGCTTCATCGAGTTCTACCTCGGCCTGCCCGAGGAGCGCCGCGAGGAGTACGCGCGCTGCCACAAGGGCGGCTACAAGGCGCTGAAAGTGATGGAGAAGCAGCTGGAGCAGACGCCTTATCTGGTGGGCGACACGTACTCCATCGCCGATATCACCCTGTACGCCTACACCCATGTGGCTCACCAGGGCGGCTTCGACCTGTCGAACTTCCCGGCGATCAACGCCTGGCTGGCGCGGGTGGCGGATCACCCGCGGCATGTGGGCATGCAGGACTGATCTGCGCCTTGCTTTCTGAAAACGCCGCTTCCCAGGAAGCGGCGTTTTTCGTTGTGCGTCCGGTGCTCTTGGTAGGAGCGAACTTGCTCGCGAACAGGTTTCCGGCAACACCTGACCTTGGGCGATTCGCGAACAAGCTCGCTCCTACAGGCTGATCCGGGCGTCGGTGAAGAAAACCGGCAAAATGCTATCAGAAAAATCCGAAATAACCGCTCTAAACCGCGGATTACGGCGCTTTGGGGTTGACCGGCATCATGGCGGCGTTTTGTCGCCCTCCCTAATCTGGACGCGCTGCCATGCGGGATGTACCGATGTGGCCGGGCGCGAGCGGCAGGCAGTGTCGTCGTCCGGCATGGGGAGGGGAAAGATGGCCTATCTGGTCTGGCAGGCGGATCTCGACACCGGGATCGGAGTGATCGACGCACAGCACAAGCGCATCGTCGAAATGATCAACCAGCTGCACGAGGCCCAGGCCCATCACGATCGAGCGATGCTCGGCGGCGTGATCGAGGAACTGGTCGACTACACCATCTCGCACTTCGCCTTCGAGGAGACCCTGCTGGAGGACTCCGGCTATCAGTTCACCCGCGCGCACAAGAAAGTCCATGAACTCTTCATCAAGCGCGTTTCCGATTACCGCACGCGTTTCGAGGCCGGCGAGGACGTCGCCGAGGAGCTCAAGGGCCTGCTCGGCCGCTGGCTGTTCAACCATATCCGCAACGACGACGCCAACTACGTGGAGGCGGTGAAGGCGACCATGCACGAGCTGACCCGAGATCAGGGCCATGGCGGCTGGCTTTCGCGCTCGATGAAGCGATTCTTCGGCTGAATCGCCCGCTGTTTCGGCAGTGAATGCCCACGCGAATCGCCCCTGGCTGGCTATGCTCTGTGCACAACTACAAGCTATGCCACGGGGGTATTCGCGCATGAAGACGCTGTTGAAGTCACTGTTGCTGCTTTCTTTCCTGTCGTCCTTCCCATTGTTCGCCGCCCAGCCGAGCGCCACGTCGGGCTCTGACGACCAGCGCGCCAAGGCGCTGCTGTCCAAGGCGGTGACCGCCTACAAGCAGGACGGCGACAAGGCCTTTGCCGCTTTCAGCCGCCAGGGCGAGTTCGTCGATGGCGACCTCTATGTGTTCGTGGTGGACAGCAAGGGCACCATGCTCGCCAGCGGCGGGCCTTCGGTGGTGCTGATCGACCGCGACGTTTCCTCGACTCTCGATCCTTCGCTGCAGGAGCAGTTCGCCAAGGCATTGAAGTCGCCGGAAACCGGCAAGGTGCAGCAGGCCGACTACCGCTGGAAGAACTGGGCGGACGGCAAGGTGGAACGCAAGCACGTCTATTACCAGCGCGTCGGCGAGCGCTTCCTCGCGGTGGGCTACTACATCCCGCGCGCTTCGGCGCAGCAGGCGGCGGCCATGCTCGACAGGGCGGTGAAGGCCGTCGAGGCCGACCCGCAGGGCACCTTCAAGCAGATCACCGCACTGGACAAGGCCTTCATCGAGGATGACCTCTACGTCTTCGTGGTGGACCTGGAGTCCTCGAAGTTCGTCGCCCACGGCTTCAACACCCGCATGGTCGGCACCGACTTCGACTCGTTGAAGGACCCGGGCGGCAACCCCATCGGCCACGCCATGCTGGAGCTGGTCAAGGCCAAGGGCGAGGCGGAGTTCGAGTACCAGTGGCGCAACCCGGTGACCAGCAAGGTGGAGAACAAGCACGCCTTCCTGCGCAAGGCCGGGCACTACCTGGTGGCAGTGGGTTACTACACCCGCTGATGCCTTCTTGCAGGCACAAAAAAACCGGCCCGAGGGCCGGTTTTTTCATGGCGGCGGTTCGCGATCAGCGGATCAGGCTGAGGAACTCGCTGCGGGTGGCGGAGTTCTCGCGGAACTCGCCGAGCATCACCGAGGTGACCATGGAAGAGTTCTGCTTCTCCACACCGCGCATCATCATGCACATGTGCTTGGCCTCGATCACCACGGCCACGCCCAGCGCGCCGGTGACCTGCTGTACGGCCTCGGCGATCTGCCGCGACATGTTTTCCTGGATCTGCAGGCGACGGGCGTACATGTCGACGATGCGCGCGACCTTGGACAGGCCCAGCACCTTGCCGTTGGGGATGTAGGCGACGTGGGCCTTGCCGATGAAGGGCAGCAGGTGGTGCTCGCACAGCGAGTAGAGCTCGATGTCCTTGACCAGCACCATTTCGCTGTTGTCGGAGCTGAACAGGGCGCCGTTGACGATCTCCTCCAGCGTCTGCTGGTAGCCGCGGCAAAGGTACTGCATGGCCTTGGCGGCACGCTTGGGCGTGTCGACCAGACCTTCGCGGGTGACGTCCTCACCAAGCTGGCTGAGGATCGCGGAGTAGTTTTGTTCCAGGGACATGATCTACCTGTGGCAATGACAAAAATAAAAACCGTGGCGCAGGGTAGGGCGCTCAGCCCCCTCTGGCAAGGCCCGCGCGCCGGTTGGCGCGTTATGGCTGCTGGTTTGTCGCCAGCTGCTGCGCCCAGCCCTCGGCCCATTGCGCCAGTGGCAGGCAATGCAGTGCCAGCTCCCGGCCCAGCTCGGACAGCTGGTAGCCGTCCGCACCGTTTTCCACCAACAGCGCCTCGCGTAGTTCGCCCAAGCGGGTGTTGAGCACCGAGGGCGAAAGGCCTTCGCAGCGCGCCTGCAGCTCGCGGAAACTCGCCGGCCCCTGGTGCAGTTCCCAGAGCACGCGCAGGCTCCAGCGGCGGCCGAGCAGGTCGAGCAGCGCCATGATAGGCCGGCCGCTGTCCGAGCCGCGTACGGGGTTGCCGGGGAGGGGAAGTGTCATCGACTCTCCTTGCTACTTTTTCAGTAGCGGTCTAGCTTGAGTGCTACTTAATTGATAGCAGCCGGAGGCGCATCATGACACAACCGCGTATCGAACCGTTGCAACCGCCGTTTCCCGAAGACATGCAGGCTGCCTTCACACGGATCATGCCGCCGGGCGTGGAGCCGCTGAAGCTGTTCCGTACCATGGCGCATAACCCGAGGGTGCTGCAGCGCTTCTTCGCTGGCGGCCTGCTGGATCGCGGCAGCATCGCCCTGGAGGACCGTGAGTTGCTGATCCTGCGCACCACCGCGCGCTGCGGCGCGGAATACGAGTGGGGTGTGCATGTGGCGTTCTATACGGGAAAGACCGGCTTCAGCGAGGAGCAGTTGGCCGACACCTGCCGGGCGACGCCGGCCGCTGCATTGTGGAGCCCCGCGCAGCGGGCCCTGCTGGCGCTGGCGGACAGCCTGCACGACTGCTCGACGGTGAACGACGATCTGTGGGCGCGGCTGAGCGAGCACTTCAGCGCCGAGCAACTGATCGAGTGCCTGATGGTGGTGGGGTTCTACCATTCGGTGTCGTTCGTGGTGAACGGCCTGAAGGTGGAGCGGGAAAGCTACGGCGCGCGTTTCCCGGCTTGATTACTCGTCGCGGCCTTCCAGCATGGTGCGCCGCAGCATCACGTAGATCGCCCCGGTGCCGCCGTGACGTGGCAGGCAGGAGGCGAAGCCGAGCACCTGCGGGTGCTGGCGCAGCCAGGTGTTCACGTGGCTCTTCACCATCGGGCTGCGGCCATCGACACGTGCGGCCTTGCCATGGGTGACGCGGACGCAGCGGATCTCGAAGCGAGTGGCTTCGGCGATGAAGTCCCAGAGGGTTTCGCGGGCGGTCTCGATCTTCATGCCGTGCAGGTCGAGGCTGCCCTCGAAGGCGATCTGGCCGGCCTTGAGCTTGCGGATCTGGCCTTCCTGGACGCCGTCGCGGGCCCAGTAGAGTTCGTCTTCGGGGCCGACGTCGATGACGAACTGGTCGGACAGGCCATCCACCCGGATGTTCTCGGTACGCACGGTCGCGTTCTGCCGCAGCTCCTTGAGCTGCTTGCGGTCGGCCTTGGGTTTGCCGGTGTCGGCCTGGTCCACGGTGATGCGCTTGACGCCGCGCATCTCGCGGGCGAACTGGGAAAAATCGTCGTCTTGCATGCGCACCTCCTCGAAGAGCCGCGCAGTCTAACGGATCGTGCCGGTCCTACGGAAATTCGCCCAGGAAATCAGTTGCGGCGCTTCATCAGTCGCGGCGACAGGCTCAGGCCGTCCCGGCCGCGGGCACGGCGGCGGGCCGCGCGCCAGAAGGTGACGCCCAGCCAGAGGCACAGCAGGCCGATGACCAGCAGCACGGCGCCGGCGCCCGGCTCGATGTGCAGCACGCCCACGGCGGGCTGGCGGCGGAGCAGGGCGGCGACGCCAGCCATGCTGGACAGGATGCCGAAGGCGGCGATCACCGCGGCAATCGCGGCGGCGAAGCGCCAGCGCCAGCGGCCCGGACGTTTCGGGCGCAGGCTGGGTGGATCGAACTTCTCGGTCATCTTCATCCCGACTTCCTCATCTGTTGAACGAGGCTATGACCGGTGGGGAGGGGTGGGGTTCCAACCCCAGGGTCGGGAAGCGCGGCGAACCCGCTGGGTGAGCGGGTTCGCGGGCTTTCGCGCCTAAGCTGAGCCTAACCCCGGGCGCTTGTCGCTGCCGCCCGTCGGGACGAGTGGCTTCAGACCAGCGCCTGGGCCTGCGCGACCACGGCGGCGAAATTGTCGCCCAGGGCGGCGATTTCCGCGCGGTGCAGGTCGCGGGCGGCGAGCACGCCACCTTCGGGGGTGGGGATGTCGCGGGTGGCGCAGGCTGCGTCCACCAGGGTGCAGCGATAGCCGTAGTCCTTGGCGGCGCGGACGGTGGTGCTGATGCTGGAGTGGGTCATGAACCCGCAGACGATCAGGTCCAGGCGACCGCTTGCCTGCAGGCGGTCATGCAGGTCGGTGCCGGCGAAGGCGTTGGGCAGGCGCTTGTCCACCACCACCTCGCCCGGCAGCGGGGCCAGTTCCGGCAGGAAGCGGCCGCGCGGGCCCTGCGGGTCGAGCAGGCCACCGACCACGCCCAGGTGGTGCACGTGGACGACGGGAGTGCCCATGTTCCGGGCCGTCTCCAGCAGCAGGCGAATCTGCGCCACCGCCGCGTCCAGGTCAGGCAGGGCGAGCACGCCGCTGCGGTATTCCTCCTGGGCGTCGATGATCAACAGAGTGCTCTGGCGCAGAGTGGCCGGCGGATATCCGCGCCCACTGATCTGCAGCATGCTGAGCGGATGGGACATGTCTGGACTCCTGTAAATGCATGTTCACTCATTGTGGGCCGTAACGCGTCCGCTGTGAATCTTTGCGAACTCGCGCCAAAGTGGTATTGGCATTCTTCTCAGGAACCGCCCGGAGGCGCCCCAGAGCCCCCGCGTTCCGCTAGAATGCGCCCCTTTTTGCGAGCTGCGAGGACTGCTGCCGTGACCGAATCCCGTTTGCTGACCCTGCGTGACCACATCCGCTGGGCCGTCAGCCGCTTCCACGCCGAGGAACTGTTCTTTGGCCACGGTACCGACAACGCCTGGGACGAAGCCCGCCAGCTGGTGCTGGGCGCGCTGCACCTGCCCTGGGAAATGGCCGATGCCTACCTGGACTGCCGCCTCGAGGACGAGGAGCGCGACTACCTGATGCACCTGCTGCGCCGGCGCATCGAGGAGCGCGTGCCGACCGCCTACCTGCTGGGCGAAGCCTGGTTCTGCGGCATGCCGTTCGTGGTGGACGAGCGCGTGCTGGTGCCGCGTTCGCCGATCGCCGAACTGATCGAGCGCCGTTTCGAGCCCTGGTTGGCGGCCGACCCTGCGCGCATCCTCGACCTGTGCACTGGCTCGGGCTGCATTGGCATCGCCTGTGCCAGCGCCTTCCCGGATTCCGAGGTGGTACTGGGCGACCTGTCGTTCGACGCTCTGGAAGTAGCCAACATCAACATCGAGCGCCACGAGCTGGGCGAGCGCGTCTACACCGTGCAGGGCGATGGTTTCGAAGGCCTGCCGGGCCAACGTTTCGACCTGATCGTGTCGAACCCGCCCTATGTCGACGCCGAAGACTTCGCCGATATGCCGGCCGAGTACCACCACGAGCCCGAGCTGGGCCTGGCCTGCGGCAACGACGGCCTGGACCTGGTGCGGCGCATGCTGGCCGAGGCCGGGGACCACCTGACCGAGCGCGGCACGCTGGTGGTGGAAGTGGGCAACAGCCAGGTACATGTGGCGGCGCTCTACCCGGAAGTGGACTTCACCTGGCTGGACTTCGAATACGGCGGCCACGGCGTGTTCCTGCTCTCGGCACAGCAGTGCCGCGAGCATCAGGATCTGTTCAAGGAGCGGATCAAGGCCTGAATAAACCTGTAGGAGCGGGCCATGCCCGCGATCGCGCCCATGGGGCGCTCCTACAGGGAAGCGCCACGCCTCAGTGCGTGGCGATCCAGATCAGCAGGCCGGCCTGGAACACGGCGAACACCGTCAGGCAGGCAATGGTGAAACGCAGGCTGGTGTCGTCGCGGCGGAAGGTTTCGATGCGCTGCTCAAGCCGGCGGATTTCGTTGGACTGGGTGGCGAGGTTCTGGTCGGCCTGTTCCAGCATGGAACCGGCTTCCAGCAGCGGCAGTATCTGCACCTTCTCCTTGTGCCAGTCGTCATACAGCTCGCTGACCCGGCCGACGCTGTAGCGCGCCTTCAGCAACCGCGAGTCTTCGTAGATCACGTCGAAGCCCTGGGCGCGCAGGAAGTGGTCGCGGCGCTGCCGGGCCTCTTCGTTGGGCGTGTCCTTCATCGCCAGCGCGCCACCTTCGACGCGGTAGTGCGACCACTTCTTTTTCGCCCAGGCCACCCCCTGGGCCAGCAGGAAGCGCCCGAGGCCGCGGTTCAGCGGTTCGGTGGCGAAGCCTGAATCGGCGCCAAAACGCACTTCCTTGTTGCGGTGGTCCGCCCAGACCTCCAGCAGGTTCACTTCCTTGCGCAGCACCTGGCCGGGCACCTGGACGGTCAGGCGCAGCAGGCTCTGCTCGGCGTTGTGGCGTTCCACCCGGCCGAGCTGGACGAAACGCAGCGGCCGCGCACCGGTGCTGCGGTCGGTGGGCAGCGGCGCCAGGCGCAGCAGGCGATAGTGTTCCGGCGCCAGCTCGGCCCACGGGTGCGGGCGGGCGGCGGCCTCGTCGGCGGCGACGGCGGTCTGTTCAGCTTCGGTCATGGGGTTCTACCTCGGGGCCTGGTGGGCGTGACCAGGGCTCTCCCGTGGTTTATCGACGCACCGGCGGATTTCTTGAGACGTTCGCTCCAGATTCCGCCAGCGTGCCACCGGGCAAGGTCTGCGCCTGCCGGATGAAAGTCGTGACGCGCTGCACCAGCTCGCGGGCCAGCGGCAGGTTGGGGTTGTTGTAGGAGGCGAGCTGCTGCGGACCGCTGGTCGGAACGATGCGCAGGATGTGGTTCATTCCCGAGATCAGGTGGAAGTCGCTGTCGGGCTTGGCGCGCTTGAGCGCCTGGGCATCCTCGACGCCGACCTGGATGTCGTTGGTGCCCTGCAGGATCAGGGTGGGCAGCTTGAGCGTGGCGAAGGCACGGGCCGGGTCCTGGCGGAACAGCGAGATCAGGTAGGGCTGCACGCTGGGGCGGAACAGCACCTTCAGTGGTTCCGGCACATTGGGCTGCAACTGCCCGGCCTGCAGGCTGTCGATCAGTTGGTCGGCTTGCGCCAGCAGGGGCGGGGGCAGGCGGCCCTGCAATTGTTCGCGCAGCACGTCGCCGATCGGGCGGGCGCTGCCGGCCAGCGAGACCAGGGCCTCGGCGTGGGTTTGCGGTGCGGCGAGGCTGGCGATCAGCGCGCCTTCGCTGTGGCCGATGAGAATCTGCCGGCCGAAGCGCGGGTCGTGGGCCAGCTTGTCGCTCCAGGCCACCACGTCGCTGACGTAGGCCTCCACGCTGAGTTCTTCCTCGCGCGGCGCTGCGGGCAGGCTGCGGGCCACGCCGCGCTTGTCGTAGCGCACGCTGGCGATGCCATTCTCCGCCAGCGCCTCGGCCAGCTTGCGCAGGTAGGCGTTCTGCCCGCCCTCGGGATTGTTGCCGTCGCGGTCGGTGGGGCCGGAGCCGGCGATCAGCAGGGCCACCGGCGGTGGAGTTTCAGTTTGTGGCAGCAGCATCGTGCCGCGCAGCACGCCGTGGCCTGTGTCCAGGTCATAGGGGCGTTGCAGGATGCTGGTGGGGGCGGCCTGGGCGAGGGAAGCAATGAGCAGGAAGCAGAACAGGGCAAGACGGCGCATCGATGACTTCACGATGGGGCTGATGGCGCTTTGATCCTCACGGGCCGCGAAGGTTCGCAGGGCGGATTGACGCAGGTATACTGCTCGGCCTTTTCGATACCAGTCTTTTCGCGGAGCCTCGCATGTCCGGCAACACCTACGGCAAGCTGTTCACCGTCACTACCGCTGGCGAAAGCCACGGCCCGGCGCTGGTCGCCATCGTCGACGGCTGCCCGCCCGGCCTGGAGATTTCCCTGGAAGACCTGCAGCGCGACCTGGACCGCCGCAAGCCCGGCACCAGCCGCCACACCACCCAGCGCCAGGAAGCCGACGAGGTGGAAATCCTCTCCGGCGTGTTCGAGGGCAAGACCACCGGCACTCCGATCGGCCTGCTGATCCGCAACACCGACCAGAAGTCCAAGGACTACTCGGCGATCAAGGACCTGTTCCGCCCGGCACACGCCGATTACACCTACCACCACAAGTACGGTGTGCGTGACTACCGTGGCGGCGGCCGCTCCTCGGCTCGCGAGACCGCCATGCGTGTGGCCGCCGGCGCCATCGCCAAGAAGGTGCTGGCAGGCATGGGTATCAGCGTGCGCGGCTACATGAGCCAGCTCGGTCCGATCGAAATCCCCTTCAAGACCTGGGACAGCGTCGAAGAGAACGCCTTCTTCAGCCCCGACCCGGACAAGGTGCCGGAGCTGGAGGCCTACATGGACCAGCTGCGTCGTGACCAGGACTCGGTCGGCGCGAAGATCACCGTGGTCGCCGAAGGCGTGCCGCCGGGCCTGGGCGAGCCGATCTTCGACCGCCTGGATGCCGAACTGGCCCACGCGCTGATGAGCATCAACGCGGTGAAGGGCGTGGAAATCGGCGCCGGCTTCGCCAGCGTCGCCCAGCGCGGCACCGAGCACCGCGACGAGCTGACCCCGGAAGGCTTCCTGTCGAACAATGCCGGCGGCATCCTCGGCGGCATCTCCTCCGGCCAGCCGATCATCGCTCACCTGGCGCTCAAGCCGACCTCCAGCATCACCACCCCCGGCCGTTCCATCGACGTGAACGGCAACCCGGTCGACGTCATCACCAAGGGCCGCCACGACCCGTGTGTGGGCATCCGCGCGACCCCCATCGCCGAGGCGATGATGGCCATCGTGCTGCTCGACCATCTGCTGCGTCATCGTGCGCAGAATGCCGACGTGAAGGTCGGCACCCCGGTCCTCGGCCAGCTATGACCGAGCAGAGCCTTCCGCGAATCACCCGATTCGCGGAAGGTTCGTCGCGCCGCCGATGACGCAGGTTCCCTACTGGCGGCTGTCCAGTTTCTACTTCTTCTATTTCTGCCTGCTGGGCGGGACGGCGCCGTTCCTCGCGCTGTATTTCCATCACCTGGGTTTCTCCAGCGCGCGCATCGGCGAGCTGGTCGCCATCCCCATGCTGATGCGCTGCGTGGCGCCGAACCTGTGGGGCTGGCTGGGCGACCGCAGCGGCCAGCGATTGGCCATCGTGCGCTTTGGCGCGGTGTGCACGGCGCTGTGCTTCGCCGGTATCTTCCTCGGCCACAGCTATGCGTGGCTGGCGCTGATCATGGCGGGGCACGCGTTCTTCTGGCACGCGGTGCTGCCGCAGTTCGAAGTGATCACCCTGGCGCACCTGAGCGGGCGCACCGAGAGCTATAGCCGTATCCGCCTGTGGGGCTCCATCGGCTTTATCTGCACCGTGGTCGGCCTCGGTTGGCTGTTCGAGTTCGCCAGCCTGGACGCCTATCCGCTGGCGTTGCTGGCGATCATGCTCGGCATCGTCGGCGCCAGCTGGTGGGTGCCGAACGCCCAGCCACCGGCGCGGCAGGACGAAGCCAGCGCCGGTGGCTTCCGCCAGCAACTGCTCAAGCCCGGCGTGCTCGCGTTCTACCTCTGCGTGTGCCTGATGCAGCTGTCCCACGGCCCGTACTACACCTTTCTGACCCTGCACCTGGAGGCGCTCGGCTACGCCCGTGGGCTGATCGGCCAGCTCTGGGCGCTGGGCGTGGTGGCCGAGGTGCTGCTGTTCCTGGTCATGCCGCGCCTGCTCAAGCGCTTCTCCCTGCGCCAGGTGCTGGTGGCGAGCTTCCTGCTGGCGGCCCTGCGCTGGCTGCTGCTGGGCACGCTGGCCGGGCATCTGCCGGTGTTGCTGTTCGCCCAGTTGCTGCACGCGGCGACCTTCGGCAGCTTCCACGCCGCGGCGATTCATTTCGTCCAGCGCAGCTTCCAGGCGCGCCAGCAGGGCCAGGGCCAGGCGCTCTATGCCGCACTGGCGGGAACCGGCGGCGCGCTGGGCGCGCTTTACTCCGGCTACAGCTGGGGTAGCCTTGGCCCGGCCTGGACCTTTTCCATCGCCAGCATCGCCGCGCTGGCCGCCGCCTTCATCATCTGGACCCGTCTGAACGAGGACCCGCATGAACGACACCCGTGAACAGCTGACCCGGCAGATCATCGACGCCGGCCGCTTCCTCTATGGCCGTGGCTGGTCGCCGGCCACCAGCAGCAACTACTCGGCGCGCCTGGCGGCCGACCGCGCGCTGCTCACGGTCTCGGGCAAGCACAAGGGCCAGCTCGGCGAGGACGACGTGCTGGAAACCGATCTGGCCGGCAACAGCCTCGAGCCGGGCAAGAAGCCTTCGGCGGAAACCCTGCTGCACACCCAGCTCTACGCTTGGCGCGCGGAGATCGGCGCGGTGCTGCACACCCATTCGGTCAACGCCACCGTACTGTCGCGCCTGACCGCCGGCGACCGCCTGGAGCTGGAGGACTACGAGTTGCAGAAGGCCTTCAGCGGCGTCACCACCCATGAAGGCCGCGTGACCGTGCCGATCTTCGACAATGACCAGGACATCGCCCGCCTGGCCGCCAGGGTGCAGCCCTGGCTCGATGCGCATCCGGACTGCCCCGGTTACCTGATCCGCGGCCACGGCCTGTACACTTGGGGCCCACGCATGGCCGATGCCCTGCGCCAGATCGAAGCCTTCGAATTCCTCTTCGAATGCGAACTGAAAGTACTGAGCCTTCGCGGCGGCACGCGCTGAGCGAATCCGGCCCGCTTTTGCGGTAATAGCCCAGAAGGATAACGACCATGAGCAGCCTGACCGTCTACCACGAATCCAACCCCGAGCAGCCACTGAAGCTGCTGACCCACGCCGAGGACATCGCCTCCACCCTGGGCGAGCTGGGCGTGCGCTTCCAGCGCTGGGCGGCCAACGCGCCCATCGTCCCCGGCGCCAGCCAGGAAGAGGTGATCGCCGCCTACCAGCACGAGATTCGTCGCCTGCAGGAAGAAGAGGGTTACGTCACCGTCGACGTGGTCAGCCTCACCGCCGACCATCCGCAGAAGGACGAGCTGCGCGCCAAGTTCCTCGACGAGCACCGCCACGGCGAGGACGAGGTGCGTTTCTTCGTCGCCGGCCGCGGTTTGTTCACCCTGCACATCGAGGATCACGTCTACGCCGTGCAGTGCGAGAAGAACGACCTGATCTCCGTGCCCGCCGGCACTCGCCACTGGTTCGACATGGGCGAGCGTCCGCACTTCGTCGCCATCCGGCTGTTCAACAACGCCGAGGGCTGGGTAGCGAAGTTCACCGGTGACGAGATCGCCAAGCGGTTTCCGTTGCTGGAAGACTGATTCTTTCGCCCCGGCGTTGCCGGGCGTTCCTTGCTTTTCGTAGGAGCGAGCTTGCTCGCTCCTACCGCCATATCCCCCGCCTGTGCCAGGGGCGGGTAGCTGGAGTTCCCATGCCCATCAAAGCCATCCTCACCGACATCGAAGGCACCACCAGCGCAGTCAGCTTCGTCTTCGACGTGCTGTTCCCCTATGCCGCCGCGCACCTGCCGGACTACGTGCGCGAGCACGCCGCCGAGCCCGCCGTGGCCGAGCAACTGGCCGCCGTACGTGCCGACAGCGGCGAGGCGAACGCCGACACCGAACGCTGCATCGACATCCTCCTCGGCTGGATCGCCGAAGACCGCAAGGCCACGCCGCTCAAGGCGTTGCAGGGCATGGTCTGGGAGCAGGGTTACCGTGCCGGCCAGCTCAAGGGCCACGTCTACCCGGACGCGGTCGACGCGCTGCGCCACTGGCACGCCGAGGGCTATCGGCTGTACGTCTATTCCTCTGGCTCGATCCAGGCGCAGAAGCTGATCTTTGGCTGCTCCGAGGCCGGCGACCTGTCGCCGCTGTTCTCCGGCTACTTCGACACCACCAGCGGGCCCAAGCGCGAGCCTGATTCCTACCAGCGCATCGCCGCTGCCATCGGTCTGCCGGGCGAGGAAATCCTCTTCCTGTCCGACGTGGTCCAGGAGCTGGACGCCGCGCAGCACGCCGGCCTGCAGACCATCGGCCTGGCCCGCGAGGGCGGTGTGCTGGAAGGCCACGACACCGTGGCCAGCTTTGCGGTGATCGACCCGGCGCGGGTCTGAGTCCACCGTTGGCCCACGCCCGTGCCGTTGCGGCGCGGGCGGCTATGCTGATCAGGCCGACAATCGCATAGAGGGATCTTCTATATGGGTTCGACCCTGAGTGGCCTGATCAGCCTGATCATCTTTGCCCTGGATATCTGGGCGATCATCAACGTGGTGAAAAGCAACGCCGAGATGTCGATGAAGATCATCTGGATCCTGGTGATCGTCATCCTGCCGGTGCTGGGCCTGATTATCTGGGCGGTAGCGGGGCCGCGGGGGAATGTGAAGATCTAGTTGCCGTACCGCTCCCTGTAGGAGCGCCCCATGGGCGCGATCGCGGGCATGGCCGCTCCTGCAGGGTGCTCCTCAGCGAAACCGATAATGCATCCGCACGCACCCCGGTTCGATCACCTTGGCCGACAGCAGCGTCGGTGACACCCGCAGGCCGGTGGCAGGGAACAGCGGGAAGCCGCCGCCAATGATCTCCGGCATCACGTAGACCTCCAGCTCATCCAGCGCCCCGCGCTCGAGGAAGGCCATCTGCAACTGGCCGCCGCCGAGCATCCACACGTCGCCATCGTCCAGCGCTCGCAGCTCCGCGACCAGCGCGTCGACATCGCTGCGGATTTCCAGCGGGCCCTTCGGGTCGTCGATGGGGCGAGAAGTCACCACCAGCACACGTTGTTCGCCGTAGGGCCAGGGACCGGGATCGGCGGCGAGGAAGTCGTAGGTCGCACGGCCCATGACGACCGTGCAAATGCGCTGGAGGAACAGGTTGTAGTCATGTTCGCCCAGCTGCAGCTGGTCATGCTTGAACAGCCAGTCCAGCCCGTGTTCCGGGGTGGCGATGAAGCCGTCGAGGCTGCTGGCGATGTAGCCGAGAATCCTGGCCATGTGGGGTCTCCCTGGGTAAGCTTTGCGCTAATATATAAATGAATGTTCATTTATAAAAGAGGGCGACATGGCTCGAACCAAGACGGTGAGTGACGAAGCGATACTCGATGCCGCCATGGCGCTGATGGTGCGTGAAGGGCCGGAGGCGGTGACCTTCGCCGCTGTGGGCCGCGAGGTCGGGCTGTCCGCCGCGACGCTGGTGCAGCGGCATGCAACCAAGGCCGAGTTTCTCCGCGCCGTGCTGCTGCGCGCCTGGGACCAACTGGATGAGCAGACCGCGCGCCTGGACGAGAGCGCCGAGCTGAACCCGGAAGGCGCGGTGCGGATGCTGGTGGCGATGTTTCCGGTGGGCGAGGGCGAGACGGATTACGCCGAAGGGCTGCTGATCCTCCGTGAGGACATGCGCGATCCGCTGCTTCGTGAGCGCGGTGCGCAGTGGGGCGCCACGTTGGCCAAGGCATTGGGGCGGCGATTGAGCGATGACCCGCAGCGGCAGCCGATACTCGGCCGGCTGATGGCCAGCCAATGGCAGGGCGCGCAGCTGTGGTGGGCCTTCGAGCGCCAGGGCGATCCGGCCAGCGCCATCGGCGCTGAGTTGCGGCGCTGGTGCGACGTCGTGCTGAAGGCGGAAAGGGTTGCGGGATAGGGCGCAGGGATAGAGACTCAACCGATGCATTACTGCCTGATCGAAACAGACCTCGGCTGGTTCGGGCTCGCCTGGAGCCCGCAGGGAATCACGCGCGCCTATCTGCCGGGCGATTCCGTGCACAGCGTACGCGAGCGCTTCGACAAGCTCGGCAGCGAAACCGCCCACTGGCCGGCGTTCATCGACGAGGCGCGCCAGCTGGTCCTGGGGTATGCGCGGGGCGAGGCGGTGTCCTTCGACAATCTGCCGCTGGACCTGTCGGCAGTGAGCGATTTCCACCGCCGCGTCTACGACGACATTCTCCAGCTGGGGCGCGGCGAAACCACGACCTACGGCGAGATCGCCCGGCGCCTGGGTGATGTCGGCTTGTCCCGCGCAGTGGGGCAGGCGATGGGCAGCAACCCGATCCCGCTGATCATCCCCTGCCACCGTGTGCTCGCCAGCGGCGGCAAGACCGGCGGCTTCTCCGCGCCGGGCGGCAGTACCTCGAAGATGCGCATGCTGGCGCTGGAAGGTTTCGAGGACCCGCAGGCAGCGCAGGCCGCTTTTGATTTCTAAGCAGGATTTTCAGGTCGGTTGCTTCCTTAGGTCAGACTGTCAGGTCGTTTCCAGCGCGCCTTCCAGGCGCAGCAACAGTTCCTTGCGCGGCAGGCCGCCGGCGTAGCCGGTGAGGCTGCCGTTGCTGCCGATCACCCGGTGGCAGGGGACGATGATGCTGATGGGGTTGGCGCCGTTCGCCGCGCCCACCGCCCGGATTGCCTTGGGTCGGCCGATGCGCCGCGCGAGCTCCGCGTAGACGGTGGTGTAGCCGTAGGGAATCTCCAGCAGCGCCTGCCAGACCTGACGCTGGAACTCGGTGCCGCCAGTATTGAGACGCACATCAAAGCGCTGGCGCTTGCCGGCGAAATACTCGTCCAGCTGCCGCGCTACCTCGTCCAGCAAAGGGCTGCCCTGTTGCCAGTCAGGCTCGGGATAGTGGCGCGTCTCCAGGTCCATGTAGAGCATTCGCAGGCCGCCCTCGTCGCCGGCCAGCAGCAGGCGGCCGGTGGGGCTGTCGTGGTAGCGGTAGTGCATGGTCATCCTCCGGTGCGGCCGGCCTGGGAATAGGCGTGCCACAGATAGACGGCGGCGTAGGCGCGCCACGGCCGCCAGGCTTCGGCGCGGCGTTGCAGTTCACGGGCGGTGATGCCTTCGGCGCCCCAGACCGGCGACTTGAGCAGGCCCAGGTCGGCGGCGGGGAAGGCGTCCGGATCACCGAAGGCGCGTAGGGCGACGTATTCGGCCGTCCAGGGGCCGATGCCGGGGAGGGCGCAGAGGCGCTTCACCAGGTCCTCGGCGCCGTCGTCCACATGCAGTGCCAGCGCGCCGCTGGCGCAGGCGGCGGAGAAGCGCTGCAAGGTTTCCACGCGTTTGCCCGGCATGCCGATGCCGGCGAGGTCGGCTCCGGCCAGGGCTTCGGGCGTGGGGAACAGGCGGGTTGGCTGGCCTTCGACTTCTCCGGGCAACGTCTCGCCCAGACGCTGCACCAGCCGCCCGACGATGGTCACCGCCGCTTTCACCGTGACCTGCTGGCCAACGATGGCGCGCACGGCCTGTTCGAATGGGTCGAACGCAGTGGGCAGGCGCAGGCCGGGGGCTTGCAGCAGGAGCGGGCCGAGGACGGGGTCGCCGTCCAGGTGCCCGGCGATGTGTGCGGGGTTGCTGTCCAGGTCGAACATCTTGCGCACCCGCGCCGTCAGCGCCTCGGTGTGACGGGCCGGCAGGTGAAGCTCCAGTTCCAGCTCGGCGCTGTCGTCCAGCGGCGTGACGCTGAACCAGCCGCTGTCCGCGCCCAGCCGCACGCTGCGGGCGTAGCGCCGGGGCGACAGGCATTCGACGCCGGCCAGGCTGCGCAGGGCGAAGTGGTCGTGGAACTGCTGCCAGTCCCAGGGGGCCTGGTAGGGCAGGCGGATGATGCGGGAATCGGCGGCTGTGTTTTTCATGCAGCGACCATACCTGTTGCGCGCCGGGCTGTCCTCCCGCGCCTGACTTTCAAACTGGCGCGGCTGGCTCCTTATATAGAAGGCGCCGACGGCAGGGTTCGACCTGTCATCTTCCGGCACGTAGAATGCGCGCCTCTTTCGGGGCGGCCCGGCCGTCCCCTCCTTGTGTCTTGTCCCGACGGGAGCCCACTGCATGCACGATTACCAGGAAACCCTCTACGACGGCTATGGCCAGCGTTTCAGCGTCGACAGGATGCTCCACGAGGTGCGCACCGAGCACCAGCACCTGGTGATCTTCGAGAATGCCCGCATGGGCCGGGTGATGGCGCTGGACGGCGTGATCCAGACCACCGAGGCCGACGAGTTCATCTACCACGAGATGCTCACCCACGTGCCGATCCTCGCCCATGGCGCGGCCAAGCGTGTGCTGATCATCGGCGGCGGCGACGGCGGCATGCTGCGCGAGGTGTCCAAGCATGGCAGCGTCGAGCACATCACCATGGTCGAGATCGACGGCACCGTGGTCGACATGTGCAAGGAGTTCCTGCCCAACCATTCCCAGGGTGCCTTCGACGATGCGCGCCTGAACCTGGTGATCGACGACGGCATGCGCTTCGTCGCCACCACCACGGAGAAGTTCGACGTCATCATCTCCGACTCCACCGACCCGATCGGTCCGGGCGAAGTGCTGTTCTCGGAGAACTTCTACCAGGCCTGCCACCGCTGCCTGAACGAAGGCGGCGTGCTGGTGACCCAGAACGGCACGCCGTTCATGCAACTGGACACCGTGCGCAACACCGCCGGCCGCATGAATGGCCTGTTCGCCGACTGGCACTTCTACCAGGCGGCTGTGCCGACCTACATCGGCGGTTCGATGACCTTCGCCTGGGGCTCGACCAATCCGGCGCTGCGCAAGGTCGACGTTGCCACTCTGGCCCAGCGCTTCGCTGCAAGCGGCATTCAGACCCGCTACTACAACCCGGCCATCCACGAGGGCGCCTTCGCCCTGCCGCAGTACGTGCTGCAGGCCATCGGCAAGCCGGCCAACGACTGATCCAGCGCTGCCCGCCACGCCCCGCGCGTGGTGGGCAGGGGCGCAATGCCCCGGATTGCCCGTCCTTCGGGACATTTTCTTCACACGCCGCCCGGCACTATCCCCGCCGTCAGGCGGTCCCACCTGCGCCGGTTCACGCTTGCATCATCCCGAAACGAATGTACGGCCAGGCTTAATGTCCGCTTAAGGCGCGCACAATAGAATGCGACGCCGCTGCTTTTGCGGTGTAATGCCGCGGCCTTTCGCGCTCGCGCGGGCAGCCCGTCTGTCCGGCCATGGCGACGCTCCTTCGAACCCTGAACGTTCACAACGGAACCAAGAAATGGGCCAATCAGAAGTCCTGACCAACCGCCAGACCGGTGCGAGCCTCACGCGGCCGACCCTGTCCAGCCACCTGGCGTTCACCGCGCTCAGCGTCGTTGCGCTGATGGTGATGTTCTCCCTGCTGCGCGTGGCGCTGCTTGTCTACAACCGCGAGCTGATCGGCAGCACCCCGGCGTCCACCTTCGTCGAGGCCTTCATCACCGGGATGCGCTTCGACATCCGCGCAGTGGTCTACATCGTCGCCCCGCTGGTGTTCGCCATTGCCAGCGTGCGTGCCATGGGCTGGCGCTGGCTGTGGAAGACCTGGCTGACCATCGCCGCGAGCATCACGCTGTTCCTCGGCGTGCTGGAGATGGACTTCTACCGCGAGTTCCACCAGCGCCTGAACAGCCTGGTGTTCCAGTACATGTCCGAAGACCCGAAGACGGTCATGAGCATGATCTGGTACGGCTACCCGGTGGTTCGCTACCTGCTGGCCTGGGCCGCCGCCACCTGGATCCTGTACCTGCTGTTCCGCGGCATCGACCGCGCGACCCGTCCGGATGCTTCCGGTCCGTCCGCCGCCGCCTGGTACATCCGCGTGGCCGTGATGCTGGTGGTGATCGTGCTCTGCGTGGTGGCCGCCCGCGGCACCCTGCGCCAGGGCCCGCCGCTGCGCTGGGGCGATGCCTTCACCACCGACTCGATGTTCGCCAACCAGCTGGGCCTGAACGGCACCCTGAGTCTGATCAAGGCCGCCGAGAGCCGCTTCCTGTCCGAAGACCGCGACAACATCTGGAAAGCCACCCTGCCGGTGGAGCAGGCGCGTGACGTGGTGCGCCAGATGCTGGTGATGCCGGACGACAAGCTGGTCGACGCCGACGATGCCGCCGTGCGCCGCGACTACACCCCGCCGGCCGACGGCACCCTGCCGATCAAGAACGTCGTGGTGATCCTGATGGAAAGCTTCGCCGGCCACTACGTCGGTGCGCTGGGCGGCAAGGGCGACATCACGCCGTACTTCGACAAGCTGAGCAAGGAAGGGCTGCTGTTCACCCAGTACTTCTCCAACGGCACCCACACCCACCAGGGCATGTTCGCCACCATGGCGTGCTTCCCCAACCTGCCGGGCTTCGAGTACCTGATGCAGACGCCCGAGGGCGGCCACAAGTTCTCCGGCCTGCCGCAGCTGCTGTCGGCGCGCAAGTTCGAGGACGTCTACGTCTACAACGGCGACTTCGCCTGGGACAACCAGTCCGGCTTCTTCGCCAACCAGGGCATGACCTCGTTCATCGGCCGCAACGACTTCGTCAATCCGGTGTTCTCCGACCCGACCTGGGGCGTGTCCGACCAGGACATGTTCGCTCGCGGCAACGAGGAACTGGACAAGCTCGAAGCCACCGGCAAGCCGTTCTATGCCCTGCTGCAGACCCTGTCCAACCACGTGCCTTACGCACTGCCCAAGGACCTGCCGGTGGAGCGCGTGACCGGTAACGGCAGCCTCGACGAGCACCTGACCGCCATGCGTTATTCCGACTGGGCGCTGGGGCAGTTCTTCGAGAAGGCGAAGAAATCGCCGTACTACAAGGACACCCTGTTCGTGGTCGTCGGCGACCATGGTTTCGGCAGCCCCGAGCAGCTGACCGAGATGGACCTGTTCCGCTTCAACGTGCCGCTGCTGCTGGTAGCCCCGGGCATCCAGGAGAAGTTCGGCGCGACCCGCGACACCGTCGGCACCCAGATCGACATCGTGCCGACCATCATGGGCCGCCTGGGCGGTGAAGTGCGTCACCAGTGCTGGGGCCGCGACCTGCTGAATCTGCCGGCCGGCGACAAGGGCATCGGCGTCATCAAGCCGTCGGGCAGCGAGCAGGTGGTTGCCGTGATCTCCGGCAACCGCATCCTGATCCGTCCGAAGGAAGGCGATATCCGCGTCTACGACTACAAGCTGGGCAGCGACTTCGGCGTGAAGCGTGTGGACAGCGCGCCGGACCAGGAGAGCCTGCGTGTGCGCCTGGAGTCCTTCATCCAGACCGCGACCAAGAGCCTGCTGGACAACACCGCTGGCGTGGTGGACGGCAAGCCCGACGCGAAGTGATCGAGCGTTGAATGAAAAGGGGCCTTCGGGCCCCTTTTTCATTCCATTGGCGTTCCCGTGCCCATGGGAAACCGTCGCCGCAGACGATCTGCGTCAGGATTTCGCGCGGATTCAAACTGTAGAATCCAGTTATAAATTAAGACCACATCGGTCTAATGGATTATAAGAAAACTGGTTATCCTCGCCGCCACACCACGAGGTGATCAGTTTCGCCAGTCAGGACGCGTAGATGGATGTTGGCAATATCGGTTTCGTAATCGCGGGTCTTGTCGTTGGCTTTATCGTTGGAATGACCGGTGTCGGCGGCGGTTCGCTGATGACGCCGATTCTCCTCTGGTTCGGTATCAACCCTGCCGCCGCAGTGGGCACCGACCTGCTCTATGCCGCCATCACCAAGTCCGGCGGCGTCCTGGTTCATCGCAAGAACGACAACATCGACTGGCGCATCACCGGCTGGCTGGCCTTGGGCAGCGTCCCGGCGGCGGCGCTGACGCTGCTGTTCCTGCACAGCCTGCACACCGATACCGCGGCCATGAACGCCGTGATCAAGAACGCCCTGGGCGTCGTGCTGCTGCTCACCGCACTGGCCGTGCTGTTCAAGAAGCAGGTGCTGGCCTTCGCCCAGCGTCATGCCGGCGACAGTTTCCACTTCAGTGGCTCGAAGCTGAACACCCTGACCGTGATCACCGGCGCCATCCTCGGCGCGATGGTTGCGCTGACCTCCATCGGCGCCGGCGCACTGGGCACCGTGGCGCTGTTCATCCTCTATCCCTTCCTCGCTACCCGCCGCCTGGTAGGCACCGAGATCGCCCACGCCGTACCGCTTACCCTGGTCGCCGGCCTCGGCCACGCCAGCATGGGCAACATGGACTGGGGCCTGCTGGGCTACCTGCTGATCGGCTCGCTGCCGGGCATCTACGTCGGCAGCCACCTGGCCGGGCGCATTCCGGACGGCATCCTGCGGCCGTGCCTGGCGGTGATGCTGGCAATGATCGGCTACAAACTGGTCTTCTAATTGCTCGCTCCCAGAGCGCTCAGCCGCGGCGGAAACGTCCCGGCGTCACACCTTTCCAGCGGCGGAAGGCGTGGATGAAGTTCGATACCTCGCCATAGCCGAGCCGCTCGGCAATCTCCTCCAGACGAATCGCCCCGGTGGCCAGCAACTCCTCGGCCAGCGCCTGGCGCACCTCGTCCAGCAGGGCGCGATAGCTGCTGCCTTCGGTTTCCAGCCGGCGTCGCAGCGTGCGCGAGGTCATGTGCAGTTCATCGGCCAGTTGCTCCATGTCCGGCAGCCGCCCCGGGGTGCCCAGCAGGCGATCGCGGATCTGCCCGGACAGCCCGGTGCGCACCTGGCGCCGGGCGAGCAGGGCGCGGCACTGTTCCTCGCAGCGGCGCGCCACCTCTGGGTTGGCGCCGGGTAGCGGCATTTCGAGGATGCGGCTGTCGAAGACGATGCGGTTTTCCGCCTGGCCAAAGAGCGGCGTCACGCCCAGTTCATCGATGTAGGGCTGCAGGTCAGCCGGCGCCTCGCGGCGGAATAGCGCCTGACGAATTGGAGGCGGCTGGTTGGTGAGGTCGCGCTGGATGCGCAGCACGCCGCCGCCGTCGCGGTCGATGAGGAAGTCGCGCAGGTCCTCCGGTACGGCGACATCGTCCAGCACCAGGTGCGCCTCGCCGTCGTGCTCCTCCAGCGTCATGCGGTGGAAGGCGTAGGTCAGGTCGAGGTAGCGCAGGCCCAGGTGCGCCGCGCTGAGGAAGGTCGAGCTGCTGAGCAGGGCGAAGCCCCAGATGCCATAGGTGTTGAGGTGATAGCGCAGGCCGGCCTTGAGGCCGATGCCGGGGCGCTGGCCGATCTGCCGGTTGATGTTGCGCAGCAGTTCCAGTTCCTGGGTGGCTTCCACCTCGGCACCGGGGTCGGCGAGCACGCCGATGTCCAGGCCAGTGCCATCCAGGCACTGTTCCAGGGTCATGCCGTGGTCAAGGCCGAACTGCGTCATGAGCTGCACGCTGATGGCGCTGCGCCGGGGCGACCAGGCTGGGGTGGCAGGCATCGGAACCTCGGCTTCCAAGTGACCGAAAATCAGGGGTGACCGAAAGTCACAATTTTATGTCCGACTATGCCATAACCCGTCGTGGGAAGTCGCACTAGGATGTTGTCATCCGCCGCTGTGCGGACTTCGAAACCGGGAGCACAACAATGACAACATCTTCCCGTCGATCGGCCGCCCCGCGCGTGCTGATCATCGGTGCCGGCTTTGCCGGCCTGGGCCTGGCGATCCGCCTGCAGCAAGCGGGCATCCAGGACTTCCTGATCCTCGAAAAGGCCGCCGACGTCGGTGGCTGCTGGCGCGAGAACGTCTATCCGGGCGCCGCCTGCGACGTGCCTTCGCACCTGTACTCCTTCTCCTTCGAACCCAAGGCCGACTGGTCGCGCAAGTTCGCGCCCCAGGCGGAAATCCTCGATTACGCCCGGCACTGCGCGGACAAGTACCGCTTGCGCGAGCGCATCCGCTTCAACTGCGAAGTGCGCGAGGCAAGCTTCGACGAAGCGGACGGAGAGTGGCTGGTGACCTGTGCCGACGGCGAGGAACTGCGCGCCCAGTCGTTGATCTGCGCCCTCGGCCAGCTGAGCCGCCCGCTGATCCCGAAGCTGCCGGGCATCGAACGCTTCCAGGGCAAGGCTTTCCACTCGGCGCAGTGGGACCACGGTGCACCGCTGGAGGGCAAGCGCGTCGCGGTGGTCGGCACCGGCGCCAGCGCCATCCAGTTTGTCCCGCAGATCGCCCCGAAGGTGGCCGAGCTGCTGCTGTTCCAGCGCAGCGCCGCCTACGTGATTCCCAAGCCGGACCGCCCCTACGCCGACTGGGAGCGCCGCATCAAGTCGCGCCTGCCCTGGCTGCAGCGTCTGGATCGGGGGCTGAAGTACGTCCAGCACGAGGCCCGCGCGCTGGCCTTCACCGTATTCCCGCCGATGATGAAAATCATGCGGATCAGCTTCCATCTGCACATGCGCAAGAGCATCAGCGATCCGCAACTGCGCGCGCGGCTGGAGCCCGATTACCCCATGGGCTGCAAACGCATCCTGATCAGCAACGATTACTACCCGGCGCTGGCGCGCAGCAACGTGAAGCTGGTGGACACTGGCATCCGCGAGGTCACCGAGGATGCCATCGTCACCCGCGACGGTATGCGGCATCCGGTGGATACGATCATCTACGGCACCGGCTTTGCCGCCACCGAGTTCCTCGCGCCGATGCGCATCACCGGCCTGGCCGGGCGCGAACTGAACCAGGCCTGGAGCGACGGCGCCGAGGCGTACAAGGGCATCAGCGTCAGCGGCTTCCCCAACTTCTTCATCCTCTACGGGCCGAACACCAACCTGGGGCACAACTCCATCATCTACATGCTGGAGAGCCAGTTCCCCTACGTGCTCGGCTGCCTGCAGCGGATCCAGCGCGAGGGCCTGAAGTACCTGGACCTCAAGCCGCAGGCGCAGCAGGGCTTCAACCGCCAGTTGCAGCACGACCTGCAGCACACTATCTGGGAGCGCGGTTGCAGCAGTTGGTACAAGACCGCCAGCGGGCGCAACACCGTGAACTGGCCGGGCTTCACCTTCCGCTATCGCCAACAGACCCGTCAGCCGGAGTTCGCCGACTATGACTGTATCCGTTGAACCGAAAGTGCCGCTGTCGACCCGCCAGAAACTGCTGACGGCCACCCTGCGCGGCGCGCTCAACCTGCTGTTCCGCGGGCTGATGGGCCCGCAGTTGCCGGTGAAGGCGCAGCGTGCTCTGCTGCGCGGGCTGACGGCTGCCACGCTGACGCCCCGTGGCGTGCACCGGGAGCAGACGACGCTGGGAGGCGTTCCCACCGAAGTCTGGCGGCCGGAGGGCGTGGGCGAGGGCAGGGTGATCCTCTACCTGCACGGAGGGGCCTACCTGATTGGCTCACCGGCCACGCACCGGGCTATCACTGCCAACCTGGCGCGCCGCTGCAAGGCCGAGGTCTGGGTGATCGACTACCGCCTGGCGCCCGAGCATCGCTTCCCCGCCCAGCGTGAGGACGCCGTGGCGGCCTACCGCGCCCTGCTGGACAAGGGCATTCCTGCGCCCGCCATCGCGGTGGCCGGGGATTCCGCCGGCGGTCACCTGACCCTGCAGCTGGCGCTGGAAGCCAAGACCCAGGGCCTGCCAATGCCGGGCGCGCTGGTGACCTTCTCGCCGGTCACTGATCTTTCCGCCGAGCACCTGCATGCGCCGGCGGCGGGTGACCCACTGATCACCCGCGCCTGGATGGACAGCGCCATGGAGATGTTCTGCCCGCCGGGTGTGCCCCGCGCGGATGCCCGGCTGTCACCGCTGCATGCTGATCTGGGCGGCTTGCCGCCGCTGCTGATCCAGGTCGGTGAGGACGAGGTGCTGCGCAACGACAGCCTGCGCTTCGTTGATGCCGCAAGGCGCTACGGCAATACGGTGCAATTGCAGCGCTTCCCCGGCTGCTGGCATGTGTTCCAGGCCCACGCCGGCCTGCTGGACGTGGCCGATCGCGCCTTGCAGGACGTCGCCAATTTTCTCGCCAGCCATTTGCAGGCCGGGCACCCGCAACCCACCTCAATGCAAGGAATGCAGCGATGAACACCATCCTGATCAGCGGGGCTGCCTCAGGCATCGGCGCCGCCACTGCAAAACTGTTCCACCAGCGCGGCTGGCGCGTCGGCCTGATCGACCTCAATCCTGAGCCACTGGCGGCGTTGGCAGCCGAGCTGGAAGGCGCCTGGCAGCGGGCGCTCGATGTCACCGATGCCGAGGCGGTATCGGCGGCGGTGCGCGAGTTCGCCGAAGCCCACAACGGGCACCTGCGCCTGCTGTTCAACTGTGCGGGCATCCTGCGTTTCGGGCGCTTCGAGGACATCAGCCTCGCCGAGCACAACCGTATCATCGCCATCAACGTGCAGGGCGTGCTCAATTGCTGCTATGCCGCGCTGCCGTACCTCAAACGCACGCCGGGCGCGCAGGTGCTGAACATGGGCTCGGCGTCCGGGCTATACGGCGTGCCGCAGATGGCCAGTTACTCGGCGTCGAAGTTCGCCGTGCGCGGGCTGACCGAGGCGCTGGAGCTTGAATGGCGCGAGCTGGGCATCCGCGTCGCCGACCTGATGCCGCCCTTCGTGCGCACGCCGATGGTCGCCAGCCAGACCTTCGAGCCGCCGGTGCTGCGCCGCCTGGGCGTCACCCTGGTGGCCGAGGACATCGCCCAGGCCGCGTGGCGGCAGGCCCAGAGCGGCGGAGTGCACCGGCCCATCGGTGCGATGTTCCGCGCCATGTACTGGTCCGGCCAGCTCTCGCCGCCGGCGATCAACCGCTGGGTGATGGCCTGGCTCAGCCGCTGAGCACAACGCGCGGGCGTTCACGGTCCGCTTCGAGAATTCCCCGGAGGACGGCTGCGATCAACGTCACGGTCGGACGCTCCCATTAGAGTGCGTACTGGAAATCCGCCCCGGCGCCTTCTGGCCGGGGTGGCAACGCATTGAAGGAGCCTGATTCGTGGAGCAACCGCGACTTTCCTGGAAAGCCGCCTGGAACAAGGCCTGGGGCGACCTGACCGATCCGTTCGACCGGCTCAGCGAGGTCGCCTTCGGGGTGATCATGGCGCTGACCATCATCTCGGTCATTCCCACCGCGGCGGATGGCGCGGGGCGGGAGCAACTGGTGCTGGCAGCGCTGGGCTGCAACCTGGCGTGGGGCATGGTCGACGCCCTGATGACCCTGGTTGGCATGCGCGTGGACCGCGAGCATCGCCACGCCGGCCTGCGCGCCCTGCGCCGCTCGGCGGATGAGAAGAGCTTCCGCGAAGGCCTGCGGGAATTCCTCCCGGAGCTGATGGTGGATCACCTGCAGAGCAGCGACGTTCAGCGCCTGCGCGGCAACTTCCTGAAATCATTGCTCGGTACCGGGGAGGTACCGAGTCTGGGGCGCGAGCATTGGCTCGCGTGGCTGATCCTGGCCGGCCATACCTTCCTCGCGACCTTGCCGATCATCCTGCCGCTGCTGGTTATCCGTGACGACCTGTTGGCGCTGCGCCTGGCGCAGATCACGGGTTTGCTGCTTATGTTCGGCCTGGGCTGGCTGCTGGCACGCTGGGCTGGCGGCCGGCCGTGGCAGGGCGCCGTTGGTTTCACCGCGCTGGGCGTGGCCATGACCGGCATCTGCCTGGCACTGGGTGGGTAGCTTCCCGGGTGGCGCCATCCGGCTGCCGCCTGTCGCCGCCGAACGGGCCTTAGCGTCAAAGTAGCGGCAGGGCGCGCCGCCAGACGCTACGCTGAGCAATGTGGCCGGGAGATTTCCGCTGCGCCGCTCGGCGCGTTCGGCGGAGTTGGCCACCATTTCGGGGGACGTTGCGTCATTTGACGTTTCCCGGCGGCACACTGAAGTGCCCGGAATACGCCCGCGCAGGGCGTGTTCGTTGGCGGGGAATACACTCTGAACGTCTCGACAGGAGGTGCGTACCATGGAAAAGCCCCTCTCGGAGGATATCAGCGTCAACGTGTTGCGCCGGATGAAGGAAGGTGGCTTCGATTTCGCTCGTATTCATCCCATCGATTTTTTCGCCATCTTTTCCGATGAACAGAACGCCCGCAAAGCTGCCCGGCAGTTTCGCGGCGAGTCGCTGAGAACCCAGGTCGAAGCGCGTGATGACGGCGGCTGGAATCTGCAGATCAGCAAGGTGATGTTCGCCACCCATGCCGCCATCGGCGATTTCGAACACGACCTTGAGGAAGTCGTGGTGCCACTGGGCGGTACGCTCGATGGATGGGGCGTGACCCAGGAGGTCACCTCCCTGCGTTGATCGCAACACGTCGTTGAGCCGTCTTTCGACGGCCGATCTTCTACCCGCGCTCTTTACCCGTAAGAATGAAAATGCGCGCCGTCGCCAGCGGTGACGGCGCGCCTTTCTTCGTCCGGGAGACGGCGCCAGGGCGGCAGCCGTGCAAGGACGAGCTTGCGGACACGCCCGGTTTCCTCATCGCCACCGATGCGGCAGACTGCCGCGCGGAGGTGACCATGACCGATATCCTGATCCTGACCCACGTCGATTTCTGCCCGCCCGGCCACCTGGGCGCGCTGCTCGACCGTCTGCAACTGCCGTTCGACGTACGCCGTGTCGATCTGGGCGAGCTGGAAGGCTACGACCTGGAGCGACCGAAAGCCGTTGCCATCATGGGCGGGCCCATGAGCGTGAACGACGACCTGCAATGGCTGCGCGATGAGATCGCCGCGATCCGCCGCTTCATCGAGCGCGACGTGCCGATGATCGGCCACTGCCTGGGTGGTCAGCTGCTGGCCAAGGCGCTGGGCGCCGATATCCACCGCCTGCCGTACACCGAGATGGGCTGGCAGCCGATGCGCCGCCAGGAAGGGCAGAGCCCGTGGCTGGCGCACCTGCCCGAGGAATTCCCGATCTACCAGTGGCATGGCGATACCTTCGACATTCCCGAAGGCGCCACCCGCCTGCTCTCCAGCCCCTGGTGCGAGAACCAGGGCTTCAGCTTCGGCGAGCGCATCCTCGGCCTGCAGGGCCACCCGGAGATGACGGAGGAACTGGTGGGCGGTTGGGTCAATGGCTTCCCGGAATACCAGGACCCCAGCCAGCCGAGCCAGGAGTGCGCGGAAGCGATGCTGGCCGACCTGCCGCAGAAGGTCGCGGCGATGAACCGCGTGGCCGAAGGCTTCTATCAGCACTGGCTGAAGCTGGCCGGGCTGGCCTGATCGGCACCGCGCTTTGCACCATTGGTGCATGGCGCATGTTCAACGTGTCTGGCCCGAGTTCCCCTGTAGGAGCGCCCCCTGCATTTCTGGAAATGCGGCCCGCTCCTGCAACGGCCCGCGTTGCGTAGGGTGTATCACCGTTCGCGGTTGTACGCCGATGCGCAGACTCAATGCTTGAACATGATGTGCCGCGCCACGGTGTAGTCCTCCAGGCCATACATGGACAGGTCCTTGCCGTAGCCGGACTGCTTGAAGCCGCCGTGGGGCATCTCGCTGCACAACATGAAGTGGGTGTTCACCCAGGTGCAGCCGTACTGTAGCCGCGCCGCCACCCGTGAGGCGCGGCCGACATCCTTCGTCCACACCGACGAGGCCAGCCCGTAGTCGGAGTCGTTCGCCCAGCGCACCGCCTCGTCCGCATCGCTGAACGGGGTCACCGATACCACCGGGCCGAACACTTCGCGGCGGACGATCTCGTCGTCCTGCTGGGCGTTGGCCACCACCGTCGGTTCGTAGAAGAAGCCGTTGCCACTGACCACCTTGCCGCCCGTGGCGATCTGGATGTGCGGGCTGGCCTTGGCGCGCTCGACGAAGCCGGCGACGCGGTCGCGCTGGGCCGCAGTGATCAGCGGGCCGAGTTCGGTGCCGGGGTCGTTCTGCAGGCCTGTCTTCAGGCTCGACACCGCGCTGGCGAGGTCGGCGACGAAGTTGTCGTAGACCTTCTTGCCGGCGTAGATGCGGCAGGCGGCGGTGCAATCCTGCCCGGCGTTGTAGAAGCCGAAGGTGCGGATGCCGGCGATCACGTCTTCCAGGTCGGCGTCGTCGAAGACGATCACCGGGGCCTTGCCGCCCAGTTCCATGTGCAGGCGCTTCACGCTGTCGGCGGCGCTCCTGATGATGGCCTTGCCGGTTCCCACCGAGCCGGTCAGCGAGACCATGCGCACCAGGTCGTGGCTCACCAGCGGCGCGCCCACGCTCGGGCCGCGGCCGAACACCAGGTTGACCACACCGGCAGGGAACAGCTCGGCGATGAATTCGGCCACCCGCAGGGCAGTCAGCGGCGTCTGCTCGGAAGGCTTGAGCACCACGCAGTTGCCGGCAGCCAGTGCCGGCCCAAGTTTCCACGCGGCCATCATCAGCGGGTAGTTCCATGGCGCGATGGAGGCGACCACGCCCACCGGGTCGCGGCGGATCATCGAGGTGAAGCCGGGCAGGTACTCGCCGGCGGCGGAACCGGGCAGCACGCGGCAGGCGCCGGCGAAGAAGCGGAACACGTCGGCGATGGCCGGGATCTCGTCGTTCAGCGCCGCGGCGTAGGGTTTGCCACAGTTGTCGGATTCCAGCCGGGCCAGCTCTTCGGCGTGTTCCTCGATGCGGTCGGCGAGGCGCAGCAGGAGCATGGCGCGGTCTTTCGGCGCGGTCTGCGACCAGCCGTCGAAGGCCGCGTCGGCGGCGCGCACGGCGCTGTCCACCTGGGCTTCGCTGGCCTCGGCGATCTGGCCGATCACGGTGCCGGTGGCAGGGTTGAGGATATCCAGCGGAGCGCCTTCGCCGGCGACGAACTGGCCGTTGATCAGGAGTTTGGTTTGCATGGGGGGCTCCTTTTCTTCAGTGGGTTTCCCTCTCCCTGAAGGGAGAGGGCTAGGGAAGGGGCGTTTGGTACAGAGTCATTTCCCACTCCCCGCCACGTCGCTGGTCCCGCGCGTCAGGTAGTAGGCGCCGAGGATCGGCAGCATGGTGGCGAGCATCACCAGCATGGCGACGACGTTGGTGATGGGCACGTCGCGCGGGCGGCTCAGCTGGTTGAGCAGCCACAGCGGCAGGGTGCGCTCGTGGCCGGCAGTGAAGGTGGTGACGATGATCTCGTCGAACGACAGGGCGAAGGCCAGCATGCCGCCGGCCAGCAGCGCCGTGGCGATGTTCGGCAGGATGATGTAGCGGAAGGTCTGCCAGCCGTCCGCGCCCAGGTCCATGCTTGCTTCGATCAGGCTGAAGGAGGTACGGCGGAAGCGGGCGATCACGTTGTTGTAGACGATCACCACGCAGAAGGTCGCGTGGCCGATGACGATGGTCAGGAAGCCCGGCTCGATCCCCAGCGTCTTGAACGCCGAGAGCAGGGCGATACCGGTGATGATGCCGGGCAGCGCGATGGGCAGGATCAGCATCAGCGAGATGCTCTCCTTGCCGAAGAAGTCGCGGCGGTACAGCGCGCCGGCGGCCAGGGTGCCGAGGACCATGGCAATCAGCGTGGCCACGCAGGCGATCTTCACCGACAGCCAGATGGCGTCGAGCACGTCGCCGCGCTGGAAAGCGATGCTGAACCACTTCAGGGTGAAGCCCTGCAGCGGGAAGCTATAGGCCGACTCCTCGGTGTTGAAGGCGTAGAGCAGAATCACCAGGATCGGGAAGTGCAGGAATACCAGCCCGCCCCAGGCTGCCAGGCGCAGGAACCAGGAGGGGCGATTGGTGGAGTGTGCGTCAGAGCGCATCGAAGGCCCCCAGTCGCTTGGCAATGGACAGGTAGACGGCGATCAGCACGATGGGCACCAGGGTGAAGGCCGCCGCCAGCGGCATGTTGCCCACCGCGCCCTGCTGCACATAGACCATGGTGCCGATGAACAGCCCGCTGGGGCCCACCAGTTGCGGGATGATGAAGTCGCCCAGGGTCAGGCTGAAGGTGAAGATCGAGCCCGCCACCACGCCGGGGAAGGCCAGCGGCAGGATCACCTGGAAGAAGGTCTGCCGCGGGTGCGCGCCGAGGTCCGCCGAGGCTTGCAGCAGCGATGGCGGCAGACGCTCCAGGGCGGCCTGGATCGGCAGGATCATGAACGGCAGCCAGACGTAGGTGAACACCCAGAAACGCCCCAGGTGCGAGGTGGACAGGGTGTTGCCGCCGACGCCTGGCACGCCCAGCAGCAGGTCCAGCAGGCCGAGCAGGTGCAGGTGCTCGATTATCCAGTAGAGGATGCCGCCCTTGGCCAGGATCACCGTCCAGGCGTAGGCCTTGACGATGTAGCTGGCCCACATCGGCAGCATCACCGCGATGTAGAAGAAGGCCTTCTCCTTGGGCCCGGCGTAGCGCGCCATGTAGTAGGCGATGGGGAAGGCGAGGACGGCGCTGGCCACCGACACGGCAATTGCCATGCTGAAAGTGCGCAGGACTATGTCGTAGTTGGCCGGGTTGAACAGGGCCTGGTAGTTGGCCAGGGTCAGGTCCGGCGTCACCGCCATGGTGAAGTCGTCGAAGGTGTAGAAGCTCTGCCAGAGCAGGGCGAACAGCGAGCCGATGTAGATCACCCCGAACCACAGCAGCGGCGGGATCAGCAGCATCAGCAGGTAGAGCGTGCTGCGCCGGTAGAGGAAGCTGGAGATCGCCCTCACGGCGCCGGCTCCTCGAGCAGCGGCACCAGCGCGCTGCGTGCCCAACAGGCGGTCACCGCGTCACCCGGTTTCGGCCGTTGCTCCTCACGCTCGCCATTGGGCAGGGCCGCGACCAGGCGCACGCCATTTTCCAGCTCGATCTCGTAGCGGCTGCTGGCGCCCATGTATTGCACGTCGAACAGCGTACCGCTGACTTCCAGCTCGCCTTCGCCGGCGCGGCCGAAGCGCACGTGCTCGGGACGCAGCGAGTACGGGCGCGACTCGCCCAACAGGCGTTGGCCGAGGTCGCCGCGTAGTACGTTGGCGGTGCCGACGAACTCGGCGACGAAGCGCGTGGCGGGGCGACGGTAGAGGTTGCCGGGGGTGTCGACCTGTTCGATGCGGCCCTTGTTGAACACTGCCACGCGGTCGGACATGGACAGCGCTTCGCTCTGGTCATGGGTGACGAAGATGAAGGTGATGCCGAGCTGGCGCTGCAGCTTCTTCAGCTCAACCTGCATCTGTTCGCGCAGCTTCAGGTCGAGCGCGCCAAGGGGTTCGTCCAGCAACAGGACGCGCGGGCGATTCACCAGTGCGCGGGCCAGTGCGACGCGCTGGCGCTGGCCGCCGGAGAGCTGCGCTGGCTTGCGCTTGCCGTACCCGGCCAGGGCGACCATGCCCAGGGCCTCTTCGGCTCGGTGGTAGCGCTCGGCCTTGGCCACGCCTTTCACTTTCAGGCCGTAGGCGACGTTGTCCAGCACGCTCATGTGCGGGAACAGCGCGTAGTCCTGGAATACTGTGTTCACGTCGCGCTCGTAGGGCGGCAGGCCCGACGCTTCTGCGCCATGGATACGGATGGAGCCGGAGGTGGGTTGCTCGAAGCCGGCGATCAGCCGCAGGCAGGTGGTCTTGCCCGAGCCGGAGGGGCCGAGCATGGAGAAGAACTCGCCGTCGCGGATCTCGATGGACACCGAATCGACGGCGCGCACCTCGCCGTAATGACGGCTCACGTCGGTGAACTGGACGGCTGTGGTCATGCTGCTGGCTACCTGAATGGCGGGGGCTGCATCAGAAAAGGTAGCGCATGGCGGGAAGGGTGCTGGTTGGGGCGCGCTGAAACGAAAACAGCGGATGACCGGGACCGGTCATCCGCCGTCGGGAGGACGCTACGTCACCTCCCGCCCATGATCGCAATGTAATCCTGCGTCCACCGGCTGTACGGCACGCACTGGCCCTGGTCGCACTTGGCCTGCGGGGTCTTCCAGAAGGCGATGCGGTCGAACTGGTCGTAGCCGTTGGTGGCGCAACCTTTTTCGCCCAGCAGCTGGCTGCCGGTGCAACCATCGGGCGAGGCGGGCACCGAGCCGAACCAGGCGGCGACGTCGCCCTGCACCTTGGGCTCCAGCGACCAGTTCAGCCACTTGTAGGCGCACACCGGGTGCTTGGCGTCGACGTGCATCATGGTGGTGTCGGCCCAGCCGGTGACGCCTTCGCTGGGGATGGTCGAGGCGATCGGCTGCTTCTCGCCCAGCAGCGCGTTCACCTGGTACGGCCAGGAGCCGGAAGCGGCTACGCCTTCGTTCTTGAAGTCGCTCATCTGCACCGTTGCATCGTGCCAGTAGCGGTGGATCAGCTTCTGCTGGCCGCGCAGCAGCTTGAGCGCGGCGGCGTACTGTTCCTCATTGAGCTCGTAGGGGTCCTGGATGCCCAGCTTGGGCTCGGCGGTCTTCAGATAGAGCGCCGCGTCGGCGATGTAGATCGGGCCATCATAGGCCTGCACGCGGCCCTTGTTGCTCTTGCCGTCGGGCAGCTTCTGTTCGCTGAACACCACACTCCAGCTTTCCGGCGCCTTGGGGAAGACCTTGGTGTTGTACATGAGCACGTTCGGCCCCCACTGGTAGGGCGTGCCGTAGTGCTTGCCGTCCACCGTGTGCCAGGGCGCGTCCTGCAGGCGCTGGTCGACGTTCTTCCAGTTGGGCACCAGGGCGATGTTGATCGGCTGCACGCGCTTGCCGTAGACCAGCCGCAGGGATGCGTCGCCGGAGGCTGTGACCAGGTCATAGCCGCCCTTGGCCATCAGGCTGACCATCTCGTCGGAAGTGGCGGCAGTCTTCACGTTGACCTTGCAGCCGGTGTCCTTCTCGAACTGGCTGACCCAGTCGTAGTTCTTGTCGCTCTCGCCGCGTTCGATGTAGCCGGGCCAGGCAATGATATCCAGCGCGCCTTCGGGGTTGCCGAGCTGTTTGAGCGCCTCGGCGGCCTGCAGCGAGGCGCTGGAAAGCAGGCTGGCGCCGGCGAAGGCCAGCGCCGCGACTTTCAGTGAAAACAATTGCACTGATGACATGGACGGACTCCTGTTGTTCTTCGTGTGGGAGCCACTGCGGAACCAGCGCGCAGAAAAATGGCACCTCCGTTGACCGCTGCGAGTCCATGGGGAATGGCCACGCTCTTGCAGCGTAGTTCTGGCCCCGGAGGCTGACAAGCGAGCCCTGGCGCGGCCCGCGGCCCCAAAAGGGGCGCGCCCCGCGCGGCCTGCAGCGGTTTCGCACCATGGCAGTGCGGCCTGCGCAAACAGCCTTTGCAAGTCATTGAATGGACAGGAAATCGACCTCTGGCACGGGCCTTGCGAAGCTCTGTTGCCGAGTGAGAGCGGCAACAAGGAGTGGAAGATGGCTCGGGTGTTCTATGACGAAATGCATGACGCCGCTGGCGCCTGCCGACCGCACTACACGGAGTTCGCCCGCTGGCTGGCGGACATGCCCGGCGAACAGCTGCAGCAACGCCGCCGCGAGGCCGACCTGCTGTTCTATCGCGCGGGCATCACTTTCACCCTCTATGGCGACGACCAAGGCACCGAGCGCCTGATCCCCTTCGACACCATCCCGCGCAGCATCCCCGCCAGCGAGTGGAAGATCATCGAGGCCGGCTGCATCCAGCGGGTGCAGGCGCTCAACCTGTTCCTCGCCGACCTCTACCACGACCAGCGCATCCTCAAGGAGGGGCTGATCCCGCCCGAGCAGGTCCTGGCCAATGACCAGTACCAGCTGGCCATGCAGGGCCTGGACGTGCCCGGCAACGTCTACGCGCACATCGCCGGCATTGACCTGGTGCGCGACGGCAACGGCGCCTACTACGTCCTCGAAGACAACCTGCGCACTCCCAGCGGCGTCTCCTACATGCTGGAGAACCGCAAGATGATGATGCGCCTGTTCCCCGAACTGTTCGGCGCCCAGCGCATCGCGCCCATCGACCACTACCCGAACCTGCTGCTCGACACCCTGCGCCAGGCCAGCGAAGTGGAGCAGCCCTGCGTTGTGGTGCTGACGCCGGGCCGCTTCAACAGCGCCTACTTCGAGCACGCCTTCCTGGCGCGCGAGATGGGCGTGGAGCTGGTGGAAGGCGCCGACCTGTTCGTCCGCGACGAGCGCGTCTACATGCGCACCACCTCGGGCCCGATGCCGGTGGACGTGATCTACCGGCGGGTCGATGACGACTTCCTCGACCCGCTGGCCTTCAACCCCGACTCCATGCTCGGCGTGCCCGGCCTGCTGGCCGCCTATCGCGCCGGCAACGTGGTGCTGGCCAACGCCATCGGCACCGGCGTCGCCGATGACAAGTCGGTCTATCCCTACGTGCCGGAGATGATCCGCTTCTACCTCGACCAGGAGCCGATCCTGCACAACGTGCCGACCTGGCAGTGCCGCCGGCCGCAGGACCTGTCCCACGTGCTGGCGCACCTGCCCGAGCTGGTGGTGAAGGAGGCCCAGGGCTCCGGCGGCTACGGCATGCTGGTGGGCCCGGCTGCCAGCAGCGCCGAGATCGAAGCCTTCCGCGCCCGGCTGATGGCGCGTCCGGAGGCCTACATCGCGCAGCCGACGCTGAGCCTGTCGACTTGCCCGACCTTCGTCGAGAA
Source organism: Pseudomonas sp. LABIM340 (assembly GCF_040017195.2). Classification (NCBI taxonomy): domain Bacteria; kingdom Pseudomonadati; phylum Pseudomonadota; class Gammaproteobacteria; order Pseudomonadales; family Pseudomonadaceae; genus Pseudomonas; species Pseudomonas sp. LABIM340. The sequence continues at coordinate 2,260,553 of NZ_CM200227.1, forward strand.
CGGCATTGCCCCGCGCCACATCGACCTGCGGCCGTTCGTCCTGTCCGCGCCGGACAACGTGCGCCTGGTGCCCGGCGGGCTGACCCGTGTGGCGCTGCGCGAGGGTTCGCTGGTCGTCAACTCGTCACAAGGTGGCGGTACCAAGGACACCTGGGTGGTGGAGGACTGACCATGCTGAGCCGTACCGCTTCGGACCTGTACTGGATGTCGCGTTACCTGGAGCGCGCCGAGAACCTCGCGCGCATGCTCGACGTGTCCTACTCGCTGTCGCTGATGCCCCAGGACGGCCGTGGCGATGGCCTGGAAGAGCTGGCCATGCCGCTGCTGATCACCGGCAACCTCGACGCCTATCTCGCCCGCCATGGCGAGCTGCACGCCGAGCGCCTGCTGAACTTCTTCGCCCTCGATGCGCAGAACCCGGCGAGCATCTATTCCTGCTTCGGCGCGGCCCGTGCCGGTGCCCATGCGGTGCGCGGACGGATCACCACCGACATGTGGGAGAACATCAACGCCACCTGGCTGGAGATGCGGGACATCGCCCATCAGGGCCTGCTGCGCTACGGGATCAGCCACTTCTGTGAATGGGTGAAAGACCGCTCGCACCTGTTCCGCGGCGCCACCTTCGGCACCAGCATGCGCAACGACGCCTTCCACTTCATCCGCCTTGGCACCTACATCGAGCGCGCCGACAACACCCTGCGCCTGCTCGACGCGCGCCACCAGGTGCTGGGCGAACACAGCGCCGGCCCGGCCGAAGGCACCGCGCGCGGCTACTACCAGTGGACCGCGCTGCTGCGCGCGCTGTCGGCGTTCGAGGGTTACACCGAGCTGTACCGCGACGCCCTCAACGCACGGAATATCGCCGAACTCCTGCTGCTGCGCGAGGACGTCCCGCGCTCGCTGCTGGCCTGTGCCGAGGAGCTGCGCCAGATCCTCGCCAGTCTGCCCGGCATCAACGGCCGCCCGGCCCAGCGTTTGGCCGCCGAACTGGAAGCGCGGGTGCGCTACACCGGCATCGACGAAGTGCTGGGCAGCGGCCTGCATCCCTGGATCACCGACCACATCGGGCTGGTTCGTCAGCTCGCCAACGCCATTCACAGCTCGTACCTGGAGGCCGCATGAAACTCTCCATCCGCCATGACACCACCTACCGCTACGAAGATCAGGTGCGCGCGAGCATCCAGTACCTGCGCCTGACCCCGCAGGAGAGCGAGCGCCAGCACGTGCTCGACTGGCAGTTGCACCTGCCGCGCCCGGCGCACCCGCAGCGCGATGCCTACGGCAACATCCTTCACGTACTGACTCTGGATGAGCCCCACGAGGCCATTGTCATCGCCGCCCACGGCCACGTGGAGATCGATGTGGAAAACGAGCGCGAGCACGATCACCTGTCGCCGCTGCCGTTCCTGCGCAGCACCCGGCTGACCCAGGCTGACGGCGCGCTGCAGGAGTTCGCCCGTGCCCAGTGTGCCGAGCGCCGTGACCGCAAGGCGATGATTCGGCTGATGCAGGCGCTGAACGAGCGCATCGCCTATGTGCCCGGCTCGACCCAGGTGGACAGCACTGCCGCCGAAGCCTTCGCGGCCGGGCAGGGCGTCTGCCAGGACCACGCCCACGCCTTCCTCGCCTGTCTGCGTTACCTCGGTGTGCCGGCGCGCTACGTCTCCGGCTACCTCTACACCGACGTCGAGGACCACCTGGCCAGCCACGCCTGGGCCGAGGCCTGGCTCGATGACGCCTGGTACAGCTTCGACGTGACCAACGTGCTGGACCGCCCGGAGCGTCATCTGAAGCTGGCGGTGGGTCTGGACTACCTCGATGCCTGTCCGGTGCGTGGGATGCGCCGGGGCGGCGGTGGCGAACAGATGCACGCCCGCGTCACCGTGGCACCGGGTCATCTGCAGCAGATGCAGCAGGCGCAACAATGAGGATGCGTGGCACAAGCAACGGCACCGGCATAAGATCGGTGCCAGTTCCTGCCGCCATGAGAAAGCCATGACCTACTGCGTCGCCATGAACCTCGCCCAGGGCCTGGTCTTCGTTTCCGATTCGCGCACCAACGCCGGCGTCGACAACATCGCCGTGTTCCGCAAGCTGCATGTCTTCGGCACGCCGGGGGAGCGCCTGATCGTGGTGCAGAGCGCCGGCAACCTGGCCACCTCGCAGTCGGTGATCAGCACGCTACGCCAGCGCATGGGCGGCGACGGACCGAACCTCGGCACGGTGGAGAATCTCTTCGAGGCCGCGCGTCTTGTAGGCTCGACGCTGCGTGAGGTGGTCGATCACGACGAGAACATCGGCCAGAACCAGGGTGTCGACCTGGGCAGCTCCTTCCTGGTCGGCGGGCAGATCGGCGCCGAAGTGCCGCGTCTGTTCAACGTCTACCCGCAGGGCAACTTCATCGAGTCCTGCCGCGACACGCCGTACTTCCAGATCGGCGAGAGCAAGTACGGCAAGCCGATCATCGACCGCGCCATGAGCTACGCCACGCCGCTGGAACAGGCCCTGCGCTGCGCGCTGATCAGCTTCGACTCGACCATCCGCAGCAACCTCTCGGTGGGCATGCCGCTGGACCTTCTGGTGTACCGCGAGGGCAGCCTGGAAGTGCCGGCGGGGTATCGCATCCAGGAGGGTGATCCGTATTTCGAGGGCATTCGCAACCAGTGGGGCGCGGGGCTGCGCCAGTTGCTGGGCGAATTGCCGGCGCCGCCGGGGGATTACTGGCACTGAGGCCTGGCTAAGCATTTGCGCTTGAGCTGAAACCCCTCACCCCAGCCCTGGCAGCGCGCCCCACTCAAGGGGAGAGGGAGCAGTCTGTGCCGGCTGACGCGGTCGTTTCATCCTGCTCCGAACGGTCCCCTCTCCCTCTGGGAGAGGGTTAGGGTGAGGGCAATCCCTTGCGCCGCAACCCAACGGCGGATAACGCTGGCGCGTTATGCGCCCTACGAAAGCCGGGCGCCTTTAACCGCCAGCCTTCACCTTCCGCCCCGCCATGTGCTTCAGGTAGGCGACGATCTGCTCCAGTTCCGCCTCGCTTATAACGTCCGCAGCAAAGCCCTTCATCCGCGCTTCCGGCCAGTGCCGCAGGCTCTGCGGATCGCGGATGTACTGCTTGAGGTAACCCGGCGCAAAGTACTCGGTGGGGTTATGCGGCAGGTTCAGGTCCGGGCCGAACTGCGAGTCACCGGCACCGTTCAGGCGGTGGCAGGCCAGGCAGTTCTTCTGGAACTGGGCGAAGCCCTGCTGCACCGATTCGGGCGCATTCTTCGCCGGCAGCAGCGCCGGGAAGCGCTCGGCCAGCGGCTTGAGATAACGGATGCTGGCGACCTGGAAGGGCCATTGCTCCGGGCCGATGCCAGCGGCTTTCGGATCGGTCCACACCAGGTAGAAAGGTCCGGCGGAAGGCTTGCCTTCGGCCAGCGGTGGCCAGGGTTTGCCGGTCGCCTCGATGGCCAGCCAGGCGCGCGAACCTTTTTCCGCCAGCAACGGCGCGGCCGGCAGTTCGGCGGCGAAGCCGTCCAGCGCCACGGCCTGCAGGTGGTCGGCCGGCTTCACGCCTTGCAGCAGCGCCGCCAGCGGTACCGCGCGGTAATGCATGGTGCGGTTGTAGGAGACGTCGGCGGGAATCTCGATGTCTTGCGCCTTGGGGTTGGCCAGCAGCTGTTCCGTGCTGAAGTCGTGCTTGCCGTCGGGCAACTCCAGGGTGAGCGTGGCGGCGAACGTGGTGGGGCAGAGCAGGAGCAGCGTCAGCAGCAGTGGGCGCATGGTCGCATCCGTGGCGGGAGAGGGCCGCGGAACATTAGCAGAGGAGTGGGCGCAGCAGGAGGTGGGGTGGCTCCCGCGCTGCGTTGACCGTGGCTCGCGGATGGCGGCACGCGGTACGCAGCGGCGGGGTAGCCGGGTGTTGGCCCTAGCCGACCAGACGACTCAGATTGGGGATGATCAAAACAACGGTGGTTGCGAAGACGATCAGGCTAGCCTGACGCCACTTTCTCGATTGTTTGTCCATGATGTCCTTCCGCCTTTCTTGTTCTTGGCACGGCTCACTCACGGCCTGTTGATAGTGACACCCATGCCTTGGCTTCTGGTTTATCGAGCCGAGCCGGCAAAACCCGGCAACGGCACTCTTCGCATCATCTGCCTGTTTGAGTCTAAGCCTAGTGCCGCGCGGGCTTAGACCATCTGGCAGCAAGTCCTGCAGCTTCAGGCATATTCCCTCTATATGACCGGGCGGTGACAGCTCTGTTGAGCTTTTCGACCGTTCGTCTGCCTGCTCCGGCAGGCCCTGTCCAGAGCCTTCGACCCGTTCGCCGCCGGTCGGTGGCTGAGCGTGGCGGTCAATTGCGCTGAGCGTTGCGGTCATTGCCCCTTGCCGATACGCCGCTAAGGTAGGCCGACACGCCACGCCTGCGTGACGACAACTCTAAGAGAGAACGCCATGACCGAAGCATTCATTTACGACGCGGTGCGTACTCCCCGCGGCAAGGGCAAGAAGGACGGCGCGCTGCACAGCGTCAAGCCGGTCAACCTGATGGCCGGTGTCCTGCGCGCGCTGCAGCAGCGCAACCAGCTCGATACCGCGCAGGTCGACGACATCGTCCTGGGCTGCGTGACCCCGGTGGGCGACCAGGGCTCGGACATCGCCAAGACCGCCGCGCTGGTCGCCGACTGGGACGAGCAGGTCGCCGGCGTGCAGATCAATCGCTTCTGCGCCTCGGGCCTGGAAGCGGTCAACCTGGGCGCCATGAAGGTGCGCTCGGGCTTCGAGGACCTGGTGGTGGTCGGCGGCGTGGAATCCATGTCCCGCGTGCCCATGGGCTCCGACGGCGGCGCCTGGGCGCTGGACCCGGAAACCAACCTGCACACCAGCTTCGTGCCCCAGGGTATCGGCGCCGACCTGATCGCCACCCTGGAAGGCTTCAGCCGCGCCGACGTCGATGCCTTCGCCCTGCGCTCGCAGCAGAAGGCCGCCAAGGCCCGTGCCGAAGGGTTGTTCGGCAAGTCGCTGGTGCCGGTGACCGACCAGAACGGCATCGTCCTGCTCGACCATGACGAATTCATCCGCGCCGATTCCACCCTCGAAGGCCTTGGCGCGCTCAAGCCCAGCTTCGAGATGATGGGGCAGATGGGCTTCGACGCCAGCGCGCTGCGCAAGTACAGCTTCGTCGAGCGCATCGAACACGTGCACACGCCGGGCAACAGCTCCGGCATCGTCGACGGCGCCACCGCCATGCTCATCGGCTCCGAGGCCAAGGGCCGCGAGCTGGGCCTGAAGGCCCGCGGGCGCATCGTCGCCACCGCGGTGACCAGCACCGACCCGACCATCATGCTCACCGGCCCCGCGCCGGCGACCCGCAAGGCGCTGGCCAAGGCCGGGCTGAAGGCCGAGGACATCGACCTCTACGAAGTCAACGAAGCCTTCGCCTCGGTGGTGATGAAGTTCATGAAGGACATGGGCGTGCCGGAGAGCAAGGTCAACGTCAACGGCGGCTCCATCGCCATGGGCCACCCGCTGGGCGCCACCGGCTGCATGATCCTCGGCACCCTGCTGGATGAACTGGAGCGGCGCAACCTGCGCTACGGCCTGGCCACCCTCTGCGTGGGCGGCGGCATGGGCATCGCGACGATTATCGAAAGGGTTTGAGGCCGGAGAACAAGAAAATGACCGATGCCATCCGTTACGACAAAGGCCAGGACAACATCGTCGTCCTGACCATGGACATGCCCGGCCAGAGCGCCAACACCATGAACGGTGTCTACCGCGAGGCCATGGCCGCCACCGTGGCGCGCCTGGAAGCCGAGAAGGATTCGATCGCCGGCGTGGTGATCACCTCCGCGAAGAAGACCTTCTTCGCCGGCGGCGACCTGAATGAACTGATCAAGGTGACCAAGGCCGACGCCCAGGCATTCTACGAAGGCATTCTGGTGCTCAAGGGCCAACTGCGCCGTCTGGAAACCCTCGGCAAGCCGGTGGTCGCCGCCATCAATGGCGCGGCCCTGGGCGGCGGCTGGGAAATCTGCCTGGCCTGCCACCACCGCATCGCCCTGGATGAAAGCCACGTCCAGCTCGGCCTGCCGGAAGTCACCCTGGGTCTGCTGCCCGGCGGTGGCGGCGTGGTGCGCATGGTGCGCCTGCTCGGTTTGGAGAAGGCGCTGCCGTACCTGGCCGAAGGCAAGAAAGTGCGCCCGGACCAGGCGCTCAAGGCCGGCCTGGTGCACCAGCTGGCCTCCAGCCGCGAAGAGCTGCTGAGCAAGGCCCGCGAGTGGATCGCCACCAACCCGGCCGCCAAGCAGCCGTGGGACAGTGCCGGCTACAAGATCCCTGGCGGCACGCCATCCAGCCCGGCTGTGGCGCAGATGCTGGCCATCGCCCCGTCCGTGCTGCGCGACAAGACCAAGGGCTGCTTCCCGGCGCCGGAGAAAATCATGTGCGCCGCGGTCGAAGGCGCGCAGGTGGACTTCGATACCGCACAGCTGATCGAGGCGCGCTACTTCACCGAGCTGACCACCGGCCAGGTGGCGAAGAACATGATCGGCACCTTCTGGTTCCAGCTCAACGAGATCAACGCCGGCAAGTCCCGTCCGCAGGGCATCCCGCCGCAGCAGACGAAGAAGGTCGGGGTGGTCGGTGCCGGCATGATGGGCGCGGGCATCGCCTACGTCTCGGCCGCCGCCGGCATCGAAGTTGTGCTCAAGGACGTTTCCCTGGAGTCGGCAGAGAAGGGCAAGGCCTACTCCGCCGGGCTGCTGGACAAGAAGGTCAGCCGGGGCCAGATGAGCGCCGAGAAGCGCGACGCCTTCCTTGCACGGATCAAGGCGACTGCCAGCGATGCCGACTTCGAAGGCTGCGACCTGATCATCGAAGCGGTGTTCGAGGACCGTGGCCTGAAGGCCAAGGTCAGCGCCGCCGCCGAGTCCGCCGCGCTGCCCGATGCAGTGATCGCCTCCAACACCTCGACCCTGCCGATCACTGGCCTGGCCGAAGCCGTGGCGCAGCCGCAGAAATTCATTGGCCTGCACTTCTTCAGCCCGGTGGACAAGATGCCGCTGGTGGAGATCATCCGCGGCGAGAAGACCGACGACGTCACCCTGGCTCGCGCCTTCGACTACGTCCTGCAGATCAAGAAGACCCCGATCGTCGTCCACGACAGCCGTGGCTTCTTCACCTCCCGCGTGTTCGGCACCTTCACCAACGAAGGCCTGGCCATGCTTGGTGAGGGGGTGTCGGCGGCGATGATCGAGAACCAGGCGCGCCAGGCCGGTATGCCGGTAGGCCCGCTGGCGATCAGCGACGAAGTGTCGATGAGCCTGATGACCCACATCCGCGAGCAGACCCGCAAGGACCTGGAAGCCGAAGGCAAGCAGTTGCCCAGACACCCGGCCTTCGCGGTGGTGGACCTGATGGTCAATGAGTACAAGCGCCCGGGCAAAGCCGCCGGCGCCGGCTTCTACGACTATCCCGCCAACGGCAAGAAGCACCTGTGGCCGGAGCTGAAGCAGCGCTTCGAGAAGGCTGACGCGCAGATCTCCGCCGAGGACGTGCGCGACCGCATTCTCTTCGTGCAGGCCATCGAGACGGTGCGCTGCGTGGAGGAGGGCGTGCTGACCTCCACCGCCGACGCCAACATCGGCTCGATCTTCGGCATCGGCTTCGCGGCCTGGAGCGGCGGCGCGCTGCAGTTCATCAACCAGTACGGCCTGCAGGACTTCGTCGCCCGCGCCCAGTACCTGGCCGAGCAGTACGGCGAACGCTTCCTGCCGCCCGCGCTGTTGCTGGACAAGGCGGCGCGGGGCGAGAGCTTCTGAGGCATCCTCCGCTGAATGAGAAAACCGGCCCGAGTGGCCGGTTTTTTCTTGCCCGAGCAAATCGTAGGATGGCGCCTTCCCCTTCAGCAGGATCGCCCCGATGACGCCTCCCGCCTTGTTGATCATCGACCAGCAGAAAGGCATGCGTGACAGCCCCGAGCCGCGCAACAACCCGCAGGCCGAGCAGCGCATCGGCGAACTACTGGCCGTATGGCGCCGGGAAGATTGGCCGCGGGTGCATATCCGTCACATTTCGCGCACGCCGGGGTCGCCATTCTGGCCCGGCCAACCGGGCGCCGAGTTCCAGGAGGCGCTGGCGCCGCTGGAGCATGAGCACGTAGTGGAGAAGAACGTGCCGGATGCTTTCATCAGCAGCGGGCTTGAGCGCTGGTTGCGTGTGCGGGGCATCGGGGCGCTGGTGATCTGCGGGGTCAGCACCAACAACTCGGTGGAAGCCACGGCGCGCACGGCGGGCAATCTGGGCTTCGCTACGCAGGTCGTCGCCGACGCCTGTTTCGCCTTCGACAAGCGCGATTTCAACGGCGTGCAACGCCGTGCCGAGGAGGTCCACGCCATGTCCCTGGCCAACCTGCAGGGCGAGTATGCGCAGGTGCTGGACACGAACTCGGTGCTGCAAAGGCTGTCCATCAGCTGAATCCTTGCCAACCGGCCGTCACTCCTGTGCATCCGTGCAATTGAAGGAAGTCGGTTTTTCCGGTATTTCCCCTGAAATTCCTACACAAGAATCGGCCTCGGCATCTTGTGTGGTGAAAAAATAGGGCGTAATTTTCACGCGCGTTTCATCAGTGTCAGGAAAACCATTCTTATCAGCCGCCAACCCCCCAGGAATCACCCCTGCATGTCGTTGCACATCTGCATTCTGGAAACCGACATCCTCCGCCCCGAACTCATCGATCAGTACAAGGGCTATGGCTGGATGTTCCAGCAACTGTTCGCCAAGCAACCCGTTCCGGCCGAGTTCACGGTCTACAACGTGGTGGAAGGGCATTACCCGCCCGAAGATGAGAAGTTCGATGCGTACCTGGTGACCGGCAGCAAGGCGGACTCCTTCGGCACTGATCCCTGGATCCAGACCCTCAAGGACTACGTGCTCAAGCTCTACGAGCGCGGCGACAAGCTGCTGGGCGTGTGCTTCGGCCACCAGCTGCTGGCGCTGGTGCTGGGCGGCAAGACCGAGCGCGCGAGCCAGGGCTGGGGCGTGGGCATCCACGACTACCGCATCGAGGAGCAGCCGGAGTGGATGAGCCCGGCGCCGGGCGATGGCCTGACCCTGCTGGTCAGCCACCAGGACCAGGTTACCGAGCTGCCCCACGGCGCACGTCGCATCGCTTCCAGCGACTTCTGCCCGAACGCGGCCTACGCCATCGGCGACCAGGTGTTGTGCTTCCAGGGCCACCCGGAGTTCCAGAGCGACTATTCCCAGGCGATCCTCGAGCTGCGCAAGCACATCTTCAGCGAACCGGTGTTCCAGTCCGGCATCGACAGCCTCGCACGCCCGCACCAGGGCACGGCGGTCGGCGAATGGATGATGCGCTTCGTCCAGCAGGGGCGTGATGAGAAGAAGAGCGCGGCCTGACTCCTGCCGTGCTGACTGAAAACGCCGCTCAATCGAGCGGCGTTTTCGTTTGTGCGACGGAGTGTTGCCAAACGGCTTTTGTAGGATGGGTGGAGCGCAGCGATACCCATGCTGTCCGTGTGATGAGCGATGGGTATCGCTGCGCTCCACGCCATCCTGCGTCGAGGTTTCCTGGACCTTATTGTCAGAGCCAATCGGCCTGCTTGAAGCTGATGTACAGCCCGACACAGCCCAACGCCAGCAGCCCCATGATCAGGAAGTAGCCGTAGTGCCAGTGCAGCTCCGGGATGTATTCGAAGTTCATCCCGTAGATGCCGGCCACGGCAGTGGGGAAGGCGAGGATGGCTGCCCAGGCGGCGAACTTGCGCTGCACCACGCTCTGCCGTGAGGACTCCAGCGCCAGCCCGACCTCGATGGTCTGGCTGGCTACGTCGCGCAGGGTGGTGAGGTCTTCGAGCAGACGGTTCACGTGGATCGCCACGTCGCGGAAGTAGGGCCGCATCTGCTTGTCGATGAAGGGGAAATCCAGGCGCTGCAGCTCCTGGCAGATCTCCACCATGGGCGCGGCGTAGTGCTTGAGCTTGAGCACCTCGCGGCGCAGGCCGTAGATCTTCTCGATCTGCTCCTGGGTCAGCGACTTGCGCAGCACCTGCTGCTCCACTACCTCGATTTCCTCGCGGATCGCCTCGACCACCGGCTCGTAGTTGCTCATCACGAAATCCAGCAGGGCGTAGAGCACGAAGTCGGTGCCATGGGCCAGCAGCAGTGGTCGCGCCTCGCAACGCTGTCGGACCTGGGCGTAGGACTGGGAGAAGCCGTGGCGCGCACTGATGATGTAGCCGATACCGGCAAAGAGGTGCGTTTCGACGAACATCAGCCGACTATCGGCGCGGATCGGCGAGTAGATAACGATGAACAGCGCATCGCCGAAGGTTTCCAGCTTCGGCCGGCTGTGCTTTTCCAGGGCGTCGGACACGGCCAGTTCGTGCAGGTTGAACTGCCGTTGCAGGTTGAACATCTCTTCCGGCGTTGGCTCCTGCAGGCCGGTCCAGACGAAGTGGTCGGGCTGGCACGCCCAGCGGTAGCCGTCCTCGAGCGGGATGTCGGAGACCTTGCGGCCCTTGCTGTAGACGGCGGAAGCGATGACTCGGCCCATGCTGAAGCCCACCCTGCTGTGGATCTGGTGTGGAGTCGGGAGTCGTTCTGCAGGGATTGAGTGTTGGCCAGCCTGGCGCGACGCGCCAGCGAAGCGGAATCAGGAGTGAGGCGTGAGCGCTTCCTGGAGACCTTGCAGGGCCACGGGCACCGCCTGGTTGAAGCGTTCGAAGAGCCCGCTGCGGTCGATGTTGTCCACCGGGGCACGGCGCGCGCCGTCGAAGCCGGCGCTGAGGGCGGTGATCACCAGGATCACGATGGTGTAGAGCCCCAGGGCGGCGAGGGCGCCATTGCGGGCGTAGCGGTGGGCTTGGCGGTTCATGCTGGCGACTCGGGCTCGGGGAAGTGATGGCCCAGTGTCGCTTTGGTCATTTCGATTGAATAACGATGCCGGTTGGTTCCCGGTATCAGGCAAATTGATAGATAGCGGCGCTACGACCAGACGCAGGGAGGCGGGTGGCGGGACGTTGTCGGATGTTTCCGGGACTCTGGCGGGCTTCATGGCTGCTTGACCCTCGTCAGGGAGGGGCGGTGACGGGTGTGGCGGCCGCCGAGAAAGGCTGAGGTTGCGTCATCGTCCGTGGAAAGCCCGGCATCACGCCGGGCTTTTCGCTTCGGGCTCGACTGCATGACGTCACCTGCTGCAGGCGGCTGGCGGGATGTGAAGCTTTCAGCCCTGCTTGGAAGCGGCTTCGACATTCACCTGACTGGCGGACTGCTCGGACTGCTGTTGCTGAATAGCGGCCTGGGTCATGTGAACCATGCGGTCCTGCATCAGCGGGGACTCTTCGGCAAAGCTGGCCTGGGCGGCAAAGGCGGTAGCGGCGGCCAGTACGCTGGCGGCGATGATGTTGAGTTTCATGATGAACACCTCTGGGTTGGATTGTTTGGGTTCATCTATAGGTTAATGCGTAATAATTTTTGAAAAATAGCAAAAAGGATTAATCAGTGTTGCTATTTAGGTAATAGTAGTGGCATGAAAAAGCCCGGCATCAGGCCGGGCTCTTTTGTCATCGGGCGATCAGGCCAGGTGATTCCGGTCCAGCTCAATGGACTTGTCCAGGGTCTCCAGCAGCTGTTTGCGCACTTTCAGCTTGGTGTTGCGGTGGGCAGTCATGTTCAGCTTTTTCAGGTGCTGGGCGGCTTCCATGGCGGCGGCCTGGAGTTGTTCGGCCGGCACCACCTTGTCGAGGAAACCGGCGTCCACGGCGTCGCGCGGGTTGAACATCTCGGCGTTCACCACGGAGCGAGTGAAGGCGGAGCGTCGCAGGCGGTCACGGGCCAGTTCGATGCCGACGTGGTGCATGGTCATGCCGATGGCCACTTCGTTGAGGCCGATCTGGAACGGGCCGTCGACGCCAATGCGGTAGTCCGCCGAGAGCAGGATGAACGCGCCCTTGGCCACCGCGTGGCCGGTGCAGGCGACGATGACCGGGAACGGGTGGGACAGCATGCGGCGGGCCAGGGTGGAGCCGGCCGCCACCAGGTTCACGGCGTTTTCCGGGCCGGAGGTCATCACCTTGAGGTCGTAGCCGCCGGAGAGAATGCCTGGCTGGCCGGTGACGATGACGATGGCACGGTCCTTCTCCGCCTGGTCCAGGGCCTGGTTGAAGGCTTCGATGACCGCCGGGGAGATGGCGTTCACCTTGCCGTTGTTCAGGGTCAGGGTGGCGATGCCGTCTTCGAATTGGTAGCTGATCAGCTCACTCATGGCAGAGGGTCCTGGGTTGCAGTCCTTGGATTGGAAGTGGCCAGAACATACTGACGCAGGCCTGGTGCGTAAAGCGTTTTGACTGACTGATGAGTCAGCTGCATGCCACTAAATTCGGGCAATTTCTGTGCGCTGTGCACGCAAATTCCGACGGCGTTCGTGGAGAGGTCTCAGGCGTACTGTTAAGCTGCCAGTATCCCTACGCTCCGCTCTCGCACAATCCAGGATGTGCCCGCCATGTCGAAGATTCTCAAGTGGTCCCTTTTTGCCGTCGTGGCGATCGCCCTCATCATCAAGGCGTCGCTCTGGCTTTCCGTGCGCAGCGTGGTGAACGAAGCCATCGCCCGCGTCTCGCCATTCATGGAAATCACCTATGGCGGCATCTCCTCGTCCTTTGACGGCCGTGTCGGTCTGCAGAACGTGGTGATCAGGGTGCCCATGGCCGGTGACAGCCTGAAGGTTTCCCACGCCCAGTTGAAGTTCAATGGGCTGCGCGAGCTGCTGAGCTTCAAGGAGCGCCTGGATGAGGGCAAGCTGCCGGAGCAGTTGGCAGTGGACCTGAAGGGTGTCGAACTGCAGATCCACGGTCCGTTCATGCAGTCGCTGTATGCCCAGCCGGCAGAGAAAAGCGCCTTCACCGCCATGAGCGAAGTGGCCTGCGGCAACGTTCGCAACATCGGCGTCGACGAGTTGCTGCAGATGGGGTACCGCACCCTCGAGTCGGATATCGAGTTTTCCTACCGCATGCAGCCGGGTGCGCAGACCCTGACCTTCGACCTGCGCAGCGATACCCGCGACATGCTGGACATGCACACCAGCATGACGCTGATGAACGTCTCAGAGCGCCCGGGCGACATGCGCGTGAACCCGCCGCGGGTATCCCAGGTCGTGGTCGAGATGAACGACAACCAGTACCAGCGGCGGGTCAGCGAATTCTGCCGTGGCAAGCTGGGCGTGGACCAGAAGGCCTACACCGCACTGTCGCTGGATAAATTCGACAAGGCCCTGCGCCAGCAGCGCATCGCGCTCGACAAGCCGGTACTCGAGGCTTATGGCCGTTACCTGGAAGATCCGCGCTCGCTGCGTATCGAGCTGACGCCGAGCGAAGGCATGACCTGGGGCGGTCTGCAATTTTTCGAGCCCAAGGATGTGATCCAGATGCTGCATCCGGTCGTCTTAGTGAACCAGCAGTCAGTCACACCGCTGGGGTTCGCGTGGGTCGATCCGGTTAAGGAAAAACTCACGCCGGAAAGCCAGTATCAAATGGTTTCGGCCCCGGAAACGGTTGAGTCGCAGGCCAAAACGCAGCAATATGAGTTCGTTAGCGTTGAAAGCCTTGCCCAGTACACCGGCAAGCGCCTGCAGTTCATCACGTTTGATGGTGCCTATTATCAGGGTGTGCTGCACAAGGTGGAGAACGGCCGAGTCTATATCACCGTCATGATCGGGACGGGCTCGGCGGAAATGTTCCTCCGCCTGAACAAGATCAATCAGGTGCGGGTCATGTTGTGAGGCCCTGCGAAGGAGAGAGCAAGTGAGTGAGTCGTTGTCCATCCAGCATGATGAAACCAGCCACCAGTTCGTAACGACTGTTGACGGTCATCGCGCCTATCTGGCCTACATGGATCTGGGCAAGCAGACGCTCGACATCTATCGCACTTTCGTTCCGGACAGCCTGCGTGGCCGTGGCATCGCCGCTGCACTCACCGAACATGCGCTGCAGTTCGCCGAGCGCAAGGGCTACAGCGTCATCCCGTCGTGCTCCTACGTCGAGCGCTACCTGGAGCGTCGCCAGCGCCATACCGATACCGCACTCTGATCTACTGGGAGCGGAAACAACAAAGCCCGGCCAATGCCGGGCTTTTTTGTGCCTGCAGAAACGCCGCAGCGCCAAAGAAAAAGCCGGGCTGATGCCCGGCTTTTTCTTTCGTGCCCTGAGCGTCAGCCGCGCTGGCGCTTGGGCAGGACTTCCTTGAGCTTGGCATGCATGCTGCGCACGGCCTTCTCGGTGGTGTCCCAGTCGATGCAGGCGTCGGTGATCGACACGCCGTACTGCAGCTGGCACAGATCCTTCGGGATCGGCTGAGCGCCCCAGCCCAGGTGGCTTTCCACCATCAGGCCGACGATGGAGTTGTTGCCTTCGGCGATCTGGTTGGCGACGTTGTCCATCACCAGCGGCTGCAGGGCCGGGTCCTTGTTGGAATTGGCGTGGCTGCAATCGACCATCACGTTCAGCGGGATCTTCGCCTTGGTCAGTTCCTGTTCGCACAGGGCGACGCTGACCGAGTCATAGTTCGGCTTGCCGTTGCCACCGCGCAGCACTACGTGACCGTAGGCGTTGCCCTTCGTGGTGACGATGGAGACGCCACCTTCCTGGTTGATGCCCAGGAAACGGTGCGGGCTGGAAACCGACTGCAGGGCGTTGATCGCCACGGTCAGGCTGCCGTCGGTGCCGTTCTTGAAGCCGACCGCCGAGGACAGGCCGGAAGCCATCTCGCGGTGGGTCTGGGATTCGGTGGTGCGTGCGCCGATGGCCGACCAGCTGATCAGGTCCTGCAGATACTGCGGGGAGATCGGGTCGAGCGCCTCGGTGGCGGTGGGCAGGCCCATCTCGGCGAGGTCGCGCAGCAGCTGGCGGCCGATGTGCAGACCGTCCTGGATCTTGAAGGAGTCGTCCAGGTACGGGTCGTTGATCAGGCCTTTCCAGCCGACCGTGGTGCGCGGCTTCTCGAAGTACACGCGCATCACCAGGAACAGCGTGTCGGAGACTTCCGCGGCCAGCACCTTCAGGCGCTCGGCGTATTCGTGGGCGGCCTTGATGTCGTGGATCGAGCAGGGGCCGATCACCACGAACAGGCGGTGGTCCTTGCCGTCGAGGATATCGCGGACGACCTGGCGGCCGTTGGCGACGGTGCGCAGGGCGGCGTCGGTCAGGGGGATTTCGCGCTTGAGCTGCTCCGGCGTGATCAGTGTCTCGTTGGAGGCAACGTTAAGGTCGTCGATCTGTAAATCAGCCATCGTGGTACTCAATCAGGTCACGGGTGCCGGCCGCCAGAAATCCCCGTGCGATGGGGCGCAGGCAGAGGTGTCGCTAAGGGGAACCCGAACCTTAACCGTTCAGGCAGCGCCTCGACAATGGCTCGATGCAGGAAAATGCCCGCAACACGGGCATTTGCGCGACTTTCTGCGGGGCGCCGATCAGACCGCGCAAAACATCGGGAAGTCGGCGGCGTTCTGCGCGATCCACTCCAGCGCCAGGGTCTCGAACGGCAGTTTGGCGCCGCTGGCCTGCTCCCGCTGACGGCGGTACTGCTCGATCTGGCAGACCTGCTCGACCATGCGTGCCCGGAACAGGGTGTCCTCGTCGATGAAGGCGATACCCACGAGGTAGTCGCTGGGCTGCTTGCGGCTCCAGGCGATGACGCCGGGGTAGCAGGCGGAGTCGCCCAGCAGGGGAATGCGCAGCTCGATGGAGGTGCCGCGGCGAAAGCCCCGTGGCGAATTGCACGCGACGCCGCCGAGGCTGATATTGTGCAACCGCTGGCGCGGCAGGAAAGTCTGTTTGCGGATGACCAGCTCGACCGGAAAATCGCAAGGGTGACGCAGGAACTGACGCATGACGGAGCGCTCCGACTGCAATCTTTATAGTGGTGGCACCTTGAGTATAGTGCCGGCCCTGGAGCTGACTGACCTGGATGCCGACCGCCGGCTGCTGGAGCTGCCGGGCGTATCGCTGCTGATTTTCACCGGCGCTGGCTGCTCCACCTGTCGCTGGGCGCGGCAGGTGCTGCCGCAGTTCCACCTGCCCATCGACCGCCTGTGCTGGATCGACGCCGGGCACAGCGGTGGCCTGATCGAGCGCTATGAGGTCTTCCATCTGCCGTCCCTGTTCCTGGTGCGCGACGGCCACTTCCTGGGCCCGGTCCACGCACCGCTGCGCCCCGAACCCCTGATCCAAGCCCTGCGCGCTGCCCTGGCGCGTCCTGCTGAGGAATTGCCTTGATGAATCTGCGAATCGGCATCATCGGAACCGGCGCCATTGGCGGTTTCTATGGCCTGATGCTGGCCCGCGCCGGCCATGACGTTCATTTCCTGCTGCGCAGCGAATATCCCGCCGTCGCGCAGAACGGCCTGCGCCTGAACAGCCAGGTGCACGGCGCGCTGAGCCTGTCGCCGGTGAATGCCTACGACGACGTGGCGAAGATGCCGCCCTGCGACTGGCTGCTGGTGGGCGCCAAGACCACCAGCAACGCCGATCTCGCGCCGCTGATCATTCAGGCCGCTGCGCAGGGCGCCAAAGTCCTGCTGCTGCAGAACGGCCTTGCCGTGGAAGACGAACTGCGCGCGCTGCTGCCCGAACACATCCACCTGCTGGGCGGGCTCTGCTTCATCTGCGTGCACCGCGCCGAACCGGGCGTGATCGAACACCAGGCCTTCGGTGGGGTGAACATCGGTTACCACTCGGGCTCCGCGCAGGAGGCCGAAGCACGTCAGGCGATCGTGGAGGAGGGCGCCGCGCTGTTCCGCAGCGCCGGCCTGGACTCCAACGCCATGCCCAACCTGGAGCAGGCGCGCTGGCAGAAGCTGGTCTGGAACATCCCCTATAACGGCCTCTCGGTACTGCTCGACAGCGGCACGCGGGCGATCATGGACAACCCCGACAGCCGCGCCCTGGTGGCCGAACTGATGGAAGAAGTCATCGCCGGCGCCGCCGCCTGCGGACACTCGCTGCCCCAGGGCATAGTCGGGGCGATGCTCAGCTCCACCGATGCCATGCCGGACTACCTGCCCAGCATGTACCATGATTTTGCCCAGCGCCGGCCGCTGGAGCTGGGCGCGATCTACGCGGCACCTCTGGAGGCTGCGCGCAAGGCCGGGCGTGAACTGCCGAAGATCGAGGCGCTGTATCGCGCGCTGCGGTTCATCGACGCACGCAACCAGACTCGCTGACGAACACCGGGGGAAGCATGGCGAAAGGGCTGGGCGACAAGCTGGTGGTGGCGATCTCCTCGCGGGCGCTGTTCGACCTGCGGGAAAGCCATCAGGTCTATGAAAGCGAGGGCGTCGAAGCCTATCGCCAGTACCAGATCGACCGCGAGGACGAAGTCCTGCCGCCGGGCGATGCCTTTGCCCTGGTGCAGAAGCTGCTCGCCCTCAACGGCGGCACCGACAGCGCGCCGGTGGAGGTGGTCCTGGTCTCGCGCAACAGCGCCGACACCGGCCTGCGCGTGTTCAATTCCATCCAGCACTATGGCCTGGGCATCTCCCGCGCAGCCTTCGTCGGTGGCCGTAGCCCTTATCCCTACCTCAAGGCGTTCAACTGCCACCTGTTTCTCTCCACCCACATCGAGGACGTGCGCAACGCGCTGGACGCCGGCTTCGCTGCCGCGACCATCCTTTCCGGCGGAACCCGCCGCGAAGCCAATGGCGAGCTGCGCTTCGCCTTCGACGGCGATGCGGTGCTGTTCTCCGATGACTCCGAGCGGGTCTACCAGCAGGGAGGCCTGGAAGCCTTCCAGACGCACGAGCGCGAGTCCGCCCGCGAGCCGCTGGGCGGCGGGCCGTTCAAGCCCTTCCTCAAGGCGCTCAACCGCGTGCAGCAGGCGTTCCCGCAAGAGTCCTGTCCGATCCGCACGGCGCTGGTCACCGCGCGCTCGGCCCCAGCCCATGAGCGGGTGATCCGTACCCTGCGCGAGTGGGACATCCGCCTGGACGAGTCGCTATTCCTCGGTGGCCTGGACAAGGCTGCCTTCCTCGAAGCCTTTGCCGCCGACGTGTTCTTCGACGACCAGCCAATGCACTGCGAGAAGGCGCGGGAGGTGGTGGCGACCGGCCATGTTCCTCACGGCGTGAGCAACGAGAAGAAGGTCGCCGGATAGCCGCCCGGCCGCGACATCCGGCCTTCTCGGAGCGATTCGCGTTCTCCTGCTACGCTGCTGGATAGGCCCCGCCGCGCAGGCAGTCGAGGAGGCCGCATGATCCGAACGATTCTTTACGCCACCGACCTCGGTCTTTACGCCCCCTACGTCCTTCAGCACGCACTTTCGCTGGCCCGTGCCTACGGAGCCGAGGTGTATGTCGTGCACGCGGTCGAACCGCTGGGGCTGTTCGCCGAGTCCGTCCTGCAGACCTACCTGGACGAAGGCACGCTGAGCGAGATGCGCACCAATGGCCTGACCAATGTCATGGGCAGCATCGAGCAGCGGGTGATGGAAGGGTTCCGCGATGAACTGGGGGAAGCGCGCCAGGACGCCGAGCTGATCCGCTCGGTGCGCGTGGTGCAGGGGGACGCGCCGATGGTGATTCTCGACGAGGCCAAGCGCCTGGATGTCGACATCATCGTCGCCGGCAGCCACAGCCACGGGGATGGGCTGAACACGCCGCTGGGGCGTACCGCCGCGCGCCTTGTGCAGCTGGCCGAAGTGCCGGTCTATCTGGTGCCGATGCTGCAGCACCGCTGAGAGCTTTGTGACGATACGTCGGACAAGCCCGGAATTTCCGTGGGGCTTTAGACGAATGGCATGCAGGGCGAAAAAAAACGTCTAGTTTTATTCCTTAAACCATTAATATGGTTATAAAACGACAAGCCCCTGATCGCGGGTCGCGACATTCATTTCGAGGAAAGTCCATGAAGCTTCAGCAACTGCGCTATATCTGGGAAGTCGCGCACCACGATCTGAACGTCTCGGCCACTGCCCAAAGCCTGTACACCTCCCAGCCTGGCATCAGCAAGCAGATCCGCCTGCTGGAAGACGAACTGGGCGTCGAAGTCTTCGCCCGCAGCGGCAAGCACCTGACCCGCGTCACCCCGGCAGGCGAGCGCATCATCACCACCGCCGGCGAGATCCTGCGCAAGGTCGAAAGCATCAAGCAGATCGCCCAGGAGTTCTCCAACGAAAAGAAGGGCACGCTGTCCATCGCCACCACCCACACCCAGGCGCGTTATGCGCTGCCCGGCGTGATCAGCGGCTTCATCAAGCAGTACCCGGACGTCTCCCTGCACATGCACCAGGGCACACCGATGCAGATTGCCGAGATGGCCGCCGACGGCACCGTCGACTTCGCCATCGCCACCGAGGCGCTGGAGCTGTTCGGTGACCTGATCATGATGCCGTGCTACCGCTGGAACCGCTGCGTGATCGTGCCCCAGGGCCACCCGCTGACCAAGGTGCCGAAGTTGACCCTGGAGCTGCTCGCCGAGCAGCCCATCGTGACCTACGTATTCGGCTTCACCGGCCGCTCCAAGCTCGACGAAGCTTTCAACCAGCGCGGCCTGGTACCGAAGGTGGTATTCACCGCCGCCGACGCCGATGTGATCAAGACCTACGTGCGCCTGGGCCTGGGCGTGGGCATCGTGGCCCACATGGCGGTCGACCCGAAGCTCGACAGCGACCTGGTGATGCTCGACGCCAGCCACCTGTTCGAATCCAGCGTGACCAAGATCGGTTTCCGTCGCGGCACCTTCCTGCGCGGCTTCATGTGCGACTTCATCGAGAAGTTCGCCCCGCACCTGACTCGCGACCTGCTGGCCAAGGCCGTGCAGTGCCACAACAAGACCGAGATGGACGAGCTGTTCGACGGCATCGAACTGCCGGTCTACTGATCGCGTCCCGTACCCGAAAAAAGCCCGGCAGATGCCGGGCTTTTTCATTGCTGACGTCAGTGGATACGCCAGCGCAGCAACAGCAGGGCGGCGAAGGCCAGCGCCGCGCCGGTCAGGAAGGTCCAGCTGGCGCCGAAACTCTGCCACAGCCAGCCGGCCAGCACGCTGGCCAGCAGCATGGCGATGCCGCTGGCGAGGTTGAACACGCCGAAGGCGGTGCCCTTGAGATCGGCTGGCGTGGTGTCGGCGATCAAGGTCGCCAGCAGCCCCTGGGTGAAGCCCATGTGCAGGCCCCAGAGCGCGACGCCGACGAGCATCAGCGGCGTGGAGTCGGCCCAGGCCAGCAGCAGGTCGGCCGCCACCAGCAGGAGCATGCCGATCGCCAGCAGACCGCTGCGGTCGGTGCGGTCCGACCACCAGCCCACCGGGTAGGCCGAGAGCATGAACAGCAGCGCCATTACCACCATGACGATTGGCGTCCAGGCCATCGGCAGGCCGATGTCCTGGGCACGCAGCACCAGGAAGGCTTCGCTGAAGCGCGCGAGGGTGAATACTGCGCCGATGCCAACCACCCACCAATAGCGCGGCGGGAAGCTGCGCAGCGCGTCGCGATGGATCGGCGAGCGGAAGCGGTGGGTGCCTTCGGCCTGTTGCGGTTCCTTGACGAAGAAAACGATGGCCAGCACCGCGATGCCGGCGGGAATGCAGGCGAACCAGAACACCAGCGGCAGGTCGTTGCCCAGCCAGAGCATCAGCACGATGGCCAGCAGCGGGCCGGCGAAGGCGCCGACGGTGTCCATGGACTGGCGCAGGCCGAAGCAGGCCCCGCGGATCGATGGCGGCGAGACGTCAGCGATCAGTGCGTCTCGTGGAGCTCCGCGGATGCCCTTGCCGATACGGTCGAGCAGGCGCGCGGCGAAGATGGTCTCGCCCGAGGTGGCCAGCGGGAACAGCGGCTTGGACAGCGCCGCCAGGCTGTAGCCGAACAGCACCAGGCCCTTGCGCCGGCCGAGGAAGTCGCTGATGGCGCCGGAGAACACCTTGACGATCAGCGCGGTGGCCTCAGCGACGCCTTCGATCAGGCCTACCGCGACCATGCTCAGCCCCAGGCTGCCGACCAGGAACAGCGGCAGCAGGCTGTGCAGCAGTTCGGAAGACACGTCCATGAACAGGCTGACGAAACCCAGTGCCCAGACGGTGCCGGGAATGCGAGGGCGTGTGGAGTCCGAGCCATTGGCCATGGGTTACGTCCTTGTGCGTCAGGGAAAGAGGAAACAGTCTGTCCGGACGGGCATCAAGAAAGCGTCAAAGGCGGCGCTCAGAGGCGATCGAGGTCGTCGCGCTGGGCCAGTTCGGCCAGGGCTTCGCGGGAGTCCAGCGGGAGCTCGCCACGGCCTTCGAGCACCTCGTGGAGGAAGCTCATGAACACCGTGTAGACGACCTCGCGGCCATCATCGTGGCGGACGACGAAGAAGGGGGCGGTGTCCACGCCGTACTGCGCGGCGACCAGCCAGCCGGTGCTGGCGGGGTTGCGCTCGTCGGCGACCAGGGTGCGGTCGATGCGATTCAGGTAGCCGCCCTTGACCAGGCGTTCGTGGACTTCGCGGCATTTGCGGCAGTCCTGGCCATCGGCCAGGACCTTCTTCACCAGGGTGATGCGCATGGGATCGGCTCCGTCGCAGGCGTGCAGGCGTCCGATCCTGGGCTGCGGGCTGACAGGGAAAATTCCGTCAGCCGAGCGTAAGGCTTCAGGCCTTGCTGATCAAATTGCCGGCGTGCAGGCCACACTCTTTCTGCGTGGCTTCTTCCCACCACCAGCGGCCTTCGCGCTCGTGCTGGTTCGGCAGTACCGGGCGGGTGCAGGGCTCGCAACCGATGCTGATGAAGCCGCGCTCGTGCAGGCTGTTGTAGGGGATTTCCAGCATGCGGATGTAGGCCCAGACCTCTTCGCTGCTCATGTTCGCCAGCGGGTTGAACTTGACCAGCGGTTTCTCCGGGGTGGAGAAGGCGCCGTCTACTTCGACCACGGCGACCTGGCTGCGGGTGCCGGGGCTCTGGTCCTTGCGCTGGCCGGTGGCCCAGGCGGTGACGGTGGACAGCTTGCGCTTGAGCGGCTCGATCTTGCGAATGCCGCAGCACTCGCCATGGCCGTCCTTGAAGAAGCTGAACAGGCCCTTCTCCTTGACGAACGGCTCCAGCAGGCGCGGGTCCGGGGTCATCACTTCGATGGCGATGCCGTAGTGCTCGCGGACCTGTTCGATGAAGCGGTAGGTCTCCGGGTGCAGGCGGCCGGTGTCGAGGCTGAACACCTTGACGTTCTTGTTGAGCTTCCAGGCCATGTCCACCAGCACCACATCCTCGGCGCCGCTGAAGGAAATCCACAGCTCGTCGCCGAAGTGCTCGAAGGCAAGCTTCAGGATGTCCTGTGGGGCTTTGCTGGCATAGCTCGCGGCGATTTCCGCGATATCGAACGGGAGGCTCATCAGGCGGTATTCCTAGTTTTAATGGCGCAAGGCGCTCTGTGGGCGCGATGGTAGCAAAGAGGGGAATATGCCCCTAAATAACCATGAGGAAGGTCGACTGTGGTGTTTGGGTATAAGTGGCGCGTTGCGCCGCCTGGAGCGAGCGGCTAGAGTGCCGCCTCTCAAGTCAAACCTGCGGGGAAATCGTTCGTGGAAATCGCCTGTCTCGACCTGGAAGGGGTTCTGGTTCCGGAAATCTGGATCGCCTTCGCTGAAAAAACCGGTATCGAAGCGCTCAAGGCGACGACCCGTGACATCCCGGATTACGACGTGCTGATGAAGCAGCGCCTGCGCATCCTCGACGAGCACGGCCTGAAGCTGTCCGACATCCAGGAAGTGATCGCTACCCTGAAGCCGCTGGAAGGCGCGGTGGAGTTCGTCGACTGGCTGCGCGAGCGCTTCCAGGTGGTGATCCTCTCCGACACCTTCTACGAATTCTCCCAGCCGCTGATGCGCCAGCTCGGTTTCCCGACCCTGCTGTGCCACAAGCTGATCACCGACGAGACCGATCGCGTGGTGGATTACCAACTGCGCCAGAAGGATCCGAAGCGTCAGTCGGTCATCGCCTTCAAGAGCCTGTACTACCGTGTGATCGCCGCTGGCGATTCCTACAACGACACCACCATGCTCTCCGAAGCCCACGCCGGCATCCTGTTCCACGCGCCGGAAAACGTGATTCGCGAGTTCCCGCAGTTCCCGGCCGTGCACACCTACGAGGACCTGAAGAAGGAATTCCTCAAGGCGTCCAACCGCCCGCTCAGCCTGTAACACTGGCTGTGACGAAAAAGCCCCGCTGATGCGGGGCTTTTTCTTTTGTGCGTTTTTGTAGGAGCGGACCATGCCCGCGATCGCACGCATGGCGCGCTCCTACAGGTTTTCCAAGGTCCGCAGTAGCACGCCCACCTTGGTCAGCGATTCCTCGTATTCCTCTTCCCAATTCGAGTCGGCGACGATGCCGCCTCCGGCCCAGCAGCTTGCCTGGCCATCCTTGACCAGCACGGTACGGATGGCGATGGAACTGTCCATTTCGCCGCGCACGTCGAGGTAGAGCAGGCTGCCGCAGTAGATGCTGCGCTGGGTCGGCTCCAGTTCGTCGATGATCTGCATGGCGCGGACCTTCGGTGCGCCGGTAATGGAGCCGCCGGGGAAGCTGCCTTCGAGCAGGTCCAGCGCGTCCTTGCCGTCCGCCAGTTCACCACGCACGCTGCTGACCAGGTGGTGGACGTTGGGGTAGGTCTCCACCGCGAACAGCTCGGGCACACGCACGCTACCGGGGCGGCAGCTGCGGCCCAGATCGTTGCGCAGCAGGTCGACGATCATCAGGTTCTCGGCACGGTCCTTCTCGCTGGCGAGCAGGGCCTCGGCATTCTGTTGGTCGGCCTCGGGCGTGTCGCCGCGCGGGCGGGTGCCCTTGATCGGGCGGGTTTCCACCTGGTTGCCGTGGAGCTGGATGAAGCGCTCCGGCGACAGGCTGAGGACGGCGCCTTCAGGCAATGCCAGATAACCGGCAAAAGGTGTAGGACATGCCTCGCGCAGCGCGCAGTAGGCCAGCCAGGGCGAGCCGCTGCAAGGCGCGCGGAAGCGTTGCGTGTAGTTCACCTGATAGCAGTCGCCGGCGAGGATGTAGCCGTGCACCCGTTCCAGCGCCTCGCGGTATTGCTCGCGGCTCAGGTCCGGACGGAAGGGCGCGGAAAGCTGGAAGGGCGGCAACTCTTCATCGTGGCGAGCGCTCTCGAACAGTGCGATCAGGCGCTCCCGCTCGCTCGTCGCCAGCGACGGGTGGAACACCAGCTGGCTGCTGCATTCCTCATGGTCGGTAACCAGTGCCCAGGCATACAGGCCCAGGCGTGCATCCGGCAGGGCGAGGTCGTCGAGGTTCGGTTCGGGCAGGTGCTCGATGCGCCGGCCGAAGTCATAACCGAGATAACCGATCATTCCGCCGACGAATGGCAATTTGCGATTGTCCGGGACTCTTGCCTCGCCCAGGCTCTGCAAGGCGGCTCTTGCGCGGGCGAAAAAGCTCTTGGCCGATTCGTCGGCGGTTGGTGCCAGTTCTGCCAATGGCCAGGCGCTCAGAAGGTCATAGCGTCCACGTGTGGCAATGGGTCGACCGGCGTCCAGGAGTACGGCGCCGGGTGCCCGATGAATCAGGGCGAAGCGTTCGCCCGGGTCTTCCCGGTAAGGAAGCGGGTACAGAAAACAGTCAGGCATGGGTAACAGCGTGCAGGCAAATGAGGTGATCAGGTCGGCTGAAGCGTCGATCCTAGAGCTATTTCTTCAGTTTACGTAGGAAAAGCATTCTGATAAGAAGTGACGAATCCCACGCGGACAGTGCTCCGTACCAACAACGATAATGACATAGGGATACAGGCCGTGGATGTAGTGCTCGAGCCCGCAGCCGGCAGCCTTCTGCGCTCCAGATTAACACCCCCTCGGGTGCCTGCTGATTATTTGATTCGTCCCGAGGTCCAGAATGCCCTGGACCGACATCCTTATGCCTCGATCCTGTCGTTCTCGGCGCCCGCCGGCTTCGGCAAGACCACCGCACTGGCGGCGCTGGCCGGCAAGCGTGCAAGCGAAGGCCACAAGGTCGCCTGGCTCTCCCTGGAGAGCGACGACGACGATCCCGGCCGTTTCTGCCTGAAACTCATCCAGGCCCTGGCCACGTCCGTGCCGGGCACCGGTGAGGATGCGCTGGGCTACGTGCACAACACCATGCGCGTGCCCGTGGTCGCGGTGATGGAAAGCCTGCTGATGGACCTCTCCCGCGACGAGCGCAAGGTCCTGCTGGTACTCGACGACCTGCATGAGATCACCCATTCCGACGTCTTCGCCGGCCTCAACCGCCTGGTGCAGTACGCGCCGCCCGGCCTCACCCTGGCCATCGGCAGCCGTTCCCAGCCGCCGCTGAACCTCGCCACCTGGCGCGCCAAAGGCCTGCTGCTGGAAATCGGCCAGGACGAGCTGCGCCTGTCCCGCGACGAAACCCGCGAGTACCTGGCGCGCGATGGCCTGCAACTCGAAGATAGCTGCCTGCAGTCGCTGCACAACCAGACCGAAGGTTGGATGGCGGGGGTTCACCTGGTCAGCCTGTGGCTGCGCCAGCAGCCGGGTGCTCCGGAAGACCTCAAGCTGCTCAGCAGCGACAAGGCGGCGGTGGGCGATTACCTGCTGCGCGCGGTGTTCGAGCGCCTGCCCGCCGACGTGCAGGACGCACTGCTGTCCCTGGGGATTGCCAACCGCCTGAATGGCGACCTGGCCAACACCCTGGCCGGACGCCAGGACGGCCAGGCGCTGCTGGAGCACCTGGACAGCATGCAGCTGTTCCTGTTGCCGCTGGACCGTGACCGCCAGTGGTATCGCTTCCACCAGCTGTTCGCCGATTTCCTCCGCGCCCGCCTGCGCGAGCGCGACCCGGAGCGCTTCAAGCAACTGCACTTCAACGCCAGCCTGTGGTTCACCAACCACCACATGCCGACCCTGGCCATCGAACACGCCTGCCTCGCCGAGGACCCGGAGATGCTCGCCGCGCTGGTCGATGGCTGCGGCCTTGAACTGATCAACCGGGGCCAGCTCTACCTGATCTCGCGCTGGCGCAAGCACGTGCCGAACGAGATCGCCGAGCGCTACCCGATCCTCGTGCTCAGCGACGTCTGGACCCGCGCCACCGAGCTCAGCCTGCCCGAAGCCAACCGCATGATCGACGAGCTGCTGGCGCGCTGGGGCGACTCCCGCGGCAACGGCCCGATGGGCAATCAATACCTCTCGGCGCTGGCGGTGAAAGCTGTGCTGGCGCTGCAGAAGGATGACCTCGAACAGTGCATCACCCTGGCGCGCAAGGTGGAGAGCCAGCTGGGGCAGAACTCGGCCTTCCTCGAAGGCGCGATCCTGCTGATCGGCGCCTTCGCCCAGGTCGTGCGCGGCCAGGCTGAACAGGCGCGTCGCCTGATGGGGCTGGCGCAGCAGCGCAACCATTTCCTCGACGGCCGCTACCTGCACATGCAGCAGTGCACCATCGAAGTGGTGCTGGCGCTGGAGCAGGGCCAGGTCAAGCAGGCGCAGATGCTCATCGAGCGCGTGCGCGAGCAGGCCATGCCGCTGTTCGACAAACGCTCCCAGGCCTTGGCGCTGCCAGCCATCGCCGAAGCGCTGACGGCCTACTACCGCACCGATCTGGACGGCCTGGAAGAACGCCTGCGCTGGGCGCTGGGCCGGGTCGACGTGGTCAATCCCATCGACCTTTACGCCCAGGGCATGCAGTGCCTGGCGCGCATCCAGCGCCTGCAGGGGCGCGGCAAGGAAGCGCTGGCCACCCTCGGGCTGATGCAGACCCTGGCTTCGCGCAACCAGTCCTGGCGCTTCTTCGCCATGGCGGTGGGCGAGGAGATCAACCTGATCCTCCAGGAGACCGCCACCGACCGCTGCAAGCGCGCCGAGCAGCGGCTCAAGGCTATCGACTGGGCGAAGCTCGCCAGTCACTACAAGCAGATGCCGTTCAACCCGGTGCTCTGGGTGCAGGGCATCAGCCGTGTGCGCCTGCTCCAGGCGCGCGGGCATTTCAGCGAGGCGCTGCACGAAATCACCCAGCTGCGCGGCATGCTGCAGCCGGGCTGGCACGGCCTGCAACGGCTGCGCCTGGACCTGCTGGCAGCCCTGAGCTACCAGCGCCTGGGTTACCAGGAACGTTCCCACAGCCTGCTCGGCCAATGCCTGGTCGGCGCCGAGCGGGAAGGGGTGCGGAGCATCTTCATCGAGGAAGGCGAGGGGATTCGTCAGTTGCTGCAGCAGCTGGAATCCACCGAGCGACAACCGGCACTGCAGGTCTTCATTCGCGGAATGTTGACCGTCTGGCCGGGGCAGGAAGCACGCAGGTCACCCGAGGTGCTCGAAGAAGGTCTGACCGACCGCGAGCGCGAGGTGGTATGCCTGGCGGCCCAGGGGCTCTCCAACGAGGAGATCGGCCAGCAGCTGTCGCTGGCCCTGGGCACCGTCAAATGGCACCTGCACAACATCTACGAGAAGCTCAAGGTGCGCAATCGGACCCAAGCGATACGCCGTGCCCGCGAGCTGAGTCTGCTCTGACATGACGACCCTGACCACATTGCCGCAGCAGCCCATGCCGCTGCTGCGCACCAAGCTGTTCCCGCCGCGCACCGACAGCGATTCGCTGCTGCCGCGTCGCGCCCTGATCGACCGCCTGTACGCCAATCGCCAGCAGCGCGTGCTGATCCTCAGCGCGCCGGCCGGGTTCGGCAAGAGCACCATTCTCAGCCTGTTCCGCCAGCGCTTGCTGGAGAGCGGCGTGCGGGTCGCCTGGATGTCCTGCGACGAGGGCGACAGCGAGCCGCAGCGTTTGGTGCAGTACCTGGTGGCGAGCATCCGCAGCGTCGAGGCGGATTTCGGCACCAATACCTCGAACCTGCTGCAGTCGGACATGACCCTGCCGCTGGAAGGCATCATCGACGCCTTCCTCTCCGACCTGCGCCGCCTCGACGGGCCGATCTACCTGCTGCTCGACGACTTCCATCAGATCCGCCACCCGGCGCTGGCCCACGGCGCGCGCTATCTGATCGAGCACCTGCCGGACAACATCCGCCTGGTTACCAGCACCCGCTATCGTCCGCGCTTCCTGGTGGACGAACCGGGCCTGGCACCCTGGGCCTTCTGCCTGAGCGGTGACGACCTGCGTCTGACCCGCGAGGAAACCGACACCTTCCTCACCGAGCTCAAGGGTCTGGCCCTGAGCGACAGCGAACTCAAGCTGCTGCACAAACGCACCGAAGGCTGGATCACCGCGCTGCATCTGGCCGCCCTGGCGCTGGCACGCAACCCGGACCGCGCGGCGCTGCTCAAGGGGCTCTCCGGCACCGAGCGCGACCTCGCCGATTACCTTGCCGAGGACGTGCTGCGCAGCCTGCCCGAACCGCTGCAGCAGTTCCTCGACCAGACCTCGGTGCTCGACGAATTCTGCGCCGAGTTGTGCAACGCCCTGACCGGTCGCCGCGATGGCCTGGACATGCTGATGCGGCTGCAGAACGAGCAGTTGTTCATCATCCCGCTGGACGACCAGCGCGAGTGGTTCCGCTACCACCACCTGTTCGCCGAATTCCTCCAGGGCCGCCTGGCGCGCAACTCCGATCCGACGCCGCTGCTGCACGCCGCCGCGCGCTGGTGCGAGGGCCGCGACATGGCCGACCGTGCGATCAAGTACGCCCTGCGCGCCCGTGACTATGCCTTCGCCGCCGACCTGCTGGAGCGCCAGGGCGCCAAGCTGATCGCCGGCAACCGCGTCTACGGCATCCTCGGCATGCTCAGCAGCATTCCCGCCGAGGTGATCCGCGAGCACCCGGTGTTCCAGATCTTCTACGCCTGGCAGCTGGCCTTTGAGCAGAAGTTCGCCGAGGCCGAGGCGCTGATCGAAGAGCTCAGCGTCCGGTTGCTGCAAGGGCAGGGCAAGGTGCGTCACTTCGGCATGGCCGAGCTGCTCGCCGTGGCCCAGGTGCTGAAGGCACTGGTGCTGCTCTACCAGGACAAGCTGGAGGCCTGCCTGAAGGTAGCGCGCCAGTGGTTGGCGCTGGTGCCGGGCAACCAGCCGGTGTTCCGCGCCAGCCTGTCGTGCATCCAGGCGGCGGCCTATGCGCTGCTGGGTGACTACGCCGAAGCGGCCAACGCCATCGGTGTCGCCCGCGATTGCCTGCGCATGGCCGACAGCGAATACCTGCAGGTCGTCGTCAGCATGATCGAGGCGCTGATCTGCAAGGAACGCGGCGAACTGGAGCGCGGGCGGACCATCGCCGAGAGCGCGCGCAGCCGTGTGGAGCGGGTCTTCGGCCGGCGCAGCCGGGTCGGTGGACCGTTGTCACTGGCTTATGCGGACTTGCTGTACGAGCAGGATCGCCACGCGGCGATCCTTGCCGAATTGCCGCTGGCGACCACCTGGCGCGACGTCGCCACGCCGGTGGAGTTGATCAGCCGCGGCCAGTTGGTGATGGCCAAGGCGCGTTTCTTCGCCGGCGAGGCCGAACAAGGGTTGGCCCAGCTCGACGAATGGCTGGTTGGCCTGCAGTCGCCGGGCTACGAGCGGGTGCACGCGCTGGCGATGAGCTGCAAGGTACAGCTGCTGCTGTGGATGCGCCGGCCCAACGAGGCCGAGCGCGTGTGTCTGCAACTGGCGCGGCACCTCTCGGGGCTCAACGCCGAACGCTATGCCGATGCCCACGCGGCGCTGGTGATGGCGGAGGCGCGCCTGGCGCTTTCCGAGCGCCACGCCGAACGTGCGCAGCAGCGTCTGGAATCGTGTCTGGCGGGCTTTACCTCGCCCTATCAGCGCGACCGGCGGCTGCGTCTTTCGCTGTTACTTTCTGTGGCGTATTGGCAGAAAGGTAACAGCGAAAAAGCCTTCGCTCTGTTCGCCCCCACCCTCGAGGAAGCCTGGAACCTGGGCTACCGGCGCCTGTTCCAGGATGACGCCCTGTGGTTGCTGCCGCTCTGGGAGGCCTGGAAGGGCGCCGAACCCAAGCGCGCATCAGCCTGGCAAGGGGTGGCCGAGATGCTTCGCGAGCAGTGCCGCAGGCTCTCCGTTGACCCTGAAAGTTTCGATGAAAATCAAGATGTTAGCCATCGCGAACGGGAGATCCTGCGGCTCGTGGCGGCGGGTTTGTCGAACCGGGACATCGCCCAGGCGGTGCATCTGTCGGAGGCCACCATCAAGTGGCATCTGCACAACCTGTTCGCCAAGCTCGGCGTGCGCAGCCGGACCCAGGCGGTACTCAAGGGCAAGAGTCTGGGACTGCTCAGCGAAGCTTGAGTCGGAAGGTTGGTTTTGCGCCATCCCTTGGATGGGCTGGCAGGTTCACGGCGGGTCAGTAGCTTGGAGATCAGGACGCGAAGCTTCGTGCTTCACGAATCCATACCCGCGGCGCCTAAGGAAGAAGTCGGGGGTCTGGAAGATCGGCATCAGCCGGTCAACCTGCAGCGGGGTAGGACGCCCCTTGCAGTGCCTGGGGCAACCCCACCTGAACACTGGAGAGTTAT
This sequence comes from Pseudomonas sp. LABIM340, assembly GCF_040017195.2. NCBI lineage: Bacteria > Pseudomonadati > Pseudomonadota > Gammaproteobacteria > Pseudomonadales > Pseudomonadaceae > Pseudomonas > Pseudomonas sp. LABIM340. Next base: position 2,290,981 of record NZ_CM200227.1, read on the forward strand.
AACAATGAAAATCAAGCAACTGGTTCTTGCAAGCGCAGTTCTGGCCGCTCCGTTCCTGGCACATGCCGACATGAAATCCATGGATGACGCTGCACTGTCCGGTATCACCGGCCAGGATGGCATCAGCATTTCCGGTACCTTCAACGCCTCCATTGGCTCTGTCACCTACAAGGACGCCGACACCAACGGCGGTTCCCTGGTCCTGCAGGGTATCCACCTGCCGAGCGTGACCATCGCCGACAACGCGCCGATGACCGTCGACGTGGTGAAAACCAACATCACTCCGGTTGGCGGCGGCACTGCCGTAGCCACCGAGCAACTGGCCATCGGCCTGCCCACCGTGACCGGCGACGTTACCATCGACGCCGTCAAGGTCGGCACCGGCGGCGCCAGCATTGGCTCGCTGACCGTTTCCAACCTGAACCTGGCGGGTTCGACCGTGAAGGTCTGGGGTCACTGATCCCGAAGGTTGCAGCGCAGTACCCCTTGCCGGCGCCTGCCGGCGAGGGTCTTCCAGGAATGACTTCCAGAATTTGAAGAGAGGGGTGGGATGTTCGAGATTCTGCTGGGAAGCCTGTTGGGCCTGTTCGGATTTACCCAGGCCGTGGATACCAAGCCGCAACAGCAGGGCACAGTGAACATCTCGCAGCCGCTCACGCCCAACGGTCCCTTCCGTGAGTCGGTCCAGCTCGAGCCGATGAGCCAGGTGCAGTTCCGCAATGTCATCCGCCAGGCCTACGACTACAGCTGCGGCTCGGCGGCGCTGACCACGCTGCTGGACTACTACCTGGGCCGCAACCTGGAAGAGCGTCAGGTCATGGAAGGCCTGATCAAGTACGGCGAGGCCGACAAGATCGTCCAGCGCCGTGGATTCTCGCTTCTGGACATGAAGCGCTATGCCGCCGCACTCGGCTACAAGAGTGGCGGCTTCCGTGCCGAGTTCTCCGACCTGGACTCGCTCGAACACCCGGCGCTGGTGCCGATCCACTATGCCGGCTTCAAGCATTTCGTCGTGGTCCGCGACGTCTACAACGACCACGTCTTCGTTGCCGATCCTGCCTTGGGCAACATCAGTTTTACCCGCGCCCGTTTCGAGGAAATCTGGGACCAGAACGTGCTCTTCGTGATCTACCCCAGCGGCCAGGAGCCCAAGAACGCCCTGGAGCTGAAGGAGGCCGACATGCGCCTGGTGGACGACCGGACCGTGAGCCTTCTGGCTTTCCGCGAGTTCCCGGAGATGAGCAAGATCACCCAGAACCAGATTGGCACAGCCGCCACGAACGGAGATGTCCAGTACATCCGGCGCAAGTGATCGCCCGATCGGCCCATACGAATAAGAACAAGACCAGGGGATAGCAACATGGATTTCAAGGGGTTTGCGTGCGTTGCCGCTCTGGCCTTGCTGGCAAGTACCAGCACCATCGCCGAAGAAGCGACAACCGACGATGCGCGTGACGCGCTGGCCAAGAAGGATACCGACGCCGACAGCGCCAAGGCGCTGGAGCAGGTATTCCAGGCCGCCGAGAAGAGCTACACCCTGCTCAAGAAAGGCGAGCGCCAGCTGACCTACGGCTTCGACTACACCCTGATGCGCGACACGCGCCTGCAGGCCGTGCGCAGTGGCGAGAACGTCTACAGCGTGCTGGCCCAGAGCGAGGCGCAGCACACCTTCACCAACTCGTTCACCTTCGACTACGGCATCTGGGACAACCTGACCTTCAGTATGCGCCTGCCGTTCGTGGCCAAGTACGACACCGAGCGCGACATCCATGCCTACAGCCTGGGCGACGTCTCCGCCACCCTGCGCTGGCAGCCCTGGGCCGCGCGCCGCGGCGCTCCGGTCACCACGCTCTACGCGACTCTCGGCCTGCCCACCGGCGACAGCCCGTACAAGGGCAACGTGCAGGACGATGTCTCCACCGGCAACGGCTTCTACAGCCTGGGCGCCGGCGCCAACATGTCCTACGTGATCGACCCGGTCGTGCTCTACGGCTCGCTGGGTTACACCTACAACATGAAGGTCGATGACATCCACCAGAACCAGTTCGGCGAGGAACTGGAGAAGGTGGTGCCTGGCGACACGCTGAACTTCGCCATGGGCATGGCCTACGCGCTGTCCTACGACGTTTCCCTGGCCACCTCCTACCAGATGGCCTACTCGTTCAAGAACAAGTACTACTTCAACGACCGCACGGTCGAGGCGCCCGAGCAGACCAGCGCGATCATGAACTTCTCGCTCGGCCTGCGAACATCGCCGGACTACATCGTCAACGTGAACGCCGGTTTCGGTCTGACCGAAGACTCGCCGGATGTACTGCTGGGGGTATCCCTTCCCCTGGATATCCAAGGCCTCAAAGCCCAGTAACCGACGAGCGACCACCACATGACTATGCGCATTTCGCCCCTCGCGGTGGCGATGGCAGGGGTAGGGTTTGGCTGGGCGACGCTCGCCAACGCCCAGCTCGCCAACGATCTGACCATCGGCAACCCCAAGGCCATGGCCATGGCCAACGCGGTCACGGCCGACTCCACCGGCATCGACGCGGTGCACTACAACCCCGCCGCCCTGACCAAGCTCAAGGGCCGCCAGACCCAGCTCAAGCTGATCACCGGGGTCATGGATATCCGCGCCGGCTTCAAGGCGCCGCCGGACTACGGCTCTTCTTCCTTCGGCCTGGACGATGATCCGGTGGCCGGAGAGAACAGCCGCACCCTGACCCCGACCATGTACCTGCCGGGCCTTGGCGGCATGACCGACATGCCGCTGCTGGTGGCGCCGCTGGCGGGCCTGTCGATCAACCCGCCAGGCTCCAAGTTCACCTTCGCCACCAACGTCTACGCGCCTCAGGCGCTGGGCTATTCGCGGGATTCGGACAGCGACCCGGCGCGCTTCGAGGGGCGCCGCGTCTCGCTGCAGCGCATCACCTACTTCTCGCCTTCGGTGGGCTACGAGGTCAACAACGACCTGTCGGTGGGCCTGAGCATCGGCTTCTCCCACCAGGCCATGGCGCTGGACACCGACTTCCGCAACCCGGGCCTGCTCACCGGTCTGCTGCAGACCCTGCACGACACCACTTGCGTGCCCGGCGCACAGGAAATCGTCGAGCTGGTGTTTAACGTCTGCGGTGGCCGCATCGGTCCCTATGACTCGCTGGCCAACCTCAAGCTGGACATGCAGCAGAGCCTCTCGCCCAGCTACAACCTGGGCGTGCTCTGGGAGCCGTATGACTGGTTCGCCTGGGGCGCGACCTACCAGAGCGAGTCGCGCATGCACCTCAAGGGCAAGTATCGCGTCGACTACACCAAGGACTGGCAAGGCTTCTGGTCCGGCATGCAGAACTCGATCTTCGGCGCCTTCCTCAGTCCGCTGTTCCCCTACGGTAATGCCGAGGAAGAGCACGGCGTGGCGACGCTGAACATGGTCAATCCGGACAGCTTCTCCACCGGTATCAAGGTGCGCCCGTTCGACAAGTGGCAGTTCAACTTCGACCTGAAGTGGACCGACTACAGCGACTGGAACAACCTGGAAATCGAGTTCGACAAGGAGCTCGACCTGCTGCGCATCGCCAAGAACTTTGCGCCCAACGGCGCCACTGACCACAGCATCATCCTCGACCGTGGCTACCAGGACACCTGGAGTTACGCCATGGGTGTGCAGTACGACGTCAACGACCGCCTGCAACTGCGCGCCGGCTACGAGTACCGCCCCTCGGCAATTCCCAAGGACAAGGCCGACGCCCTGGTGCCCATTGGCGACGCCGATCTCTATGGCCTGGGCCTGGGATACCAGTGGGACAAGGACACGGTGATCGACCTGGGCTTCAACTACTTCATCTCCAAACAGAGCATCAAGGCGGGCACCAGCTGCAACATCAACTGCACCGGCATCGACAACCTGGTGTACAACCCCTATGCCGGCCTCGATGTCAGCACCACGGTGAAGGCCTACGTCTTCGCCATGACTTACCGCACCACCTTCTGAGGGCATGGACATGGGCAGGTTGACCCTCCTGATTTCCTGCATCGCCGCCGCCGGCATGGGCGCATCGGCGCAGGCTGCCAGCGGCCGCTACCTGTCGTGGATCGACGACAGCGGCCAGGTGCACAACACCTTCGTCGACGCCAACTACGCCCAGCAGCAGCGCCAGGCAGACAAGCGCATCGACCAGAGCGACCGCGCGCGGCTGATCGACCTCAGTGCCACCCAGTGGCCGGGCAGCCGGCCGGCGGGGGAGAGCAAGCGCCGCTACTTCACCTGGGTGGATGCCCAGGGCAACCTGCAGAACAGCTTCTACGCCGCCGGCCAGGTAGCGCCCGGCCGTGCGGATTACGTGCTGCCCAACGGAGATCATTCTTCCGAGTACATCGACGCGGAGTCCTATGAGGACCGCGGCTTCGTCCGCAGCGAGAACGGCAACCCGTACTTCACCTGGGTCGATGACAAGGGGCAGGTGCGCAACTCTCCGATCACGGCGGAGCAGCGCGGGGCGATGTTCCGCCGCGGCGAGCAGGGCGGCAGCAATATCGCCTTCACCGAAGGCCGGCAGATCGACCTGAAAGCGCGCCCGAACAACCTGCCGGGGCTCGACGGCATGGGCGAACAGACCGATGCCATGAAGGCGCTGCTCAAGGGCAGCGGCAAGACCCTGGACGACCTCTATGTCGACCTGCAGCGGCGCTGCTGTGATCAGATGGGCGACGGTGACTTCACCGAGCTGTCGGTGGAAGAGCCGCGCTACGAGGAGCTGAACAAGTTTTCGCCGAGCTTCGACTTCCCCATGGGCAAGAGCTACTTCGTGGCGATGAAGCTGCCCAGCTCACAACACGTCTACGGCTTGCGCGTGCGCAGCTTCGCCAACCACCAGGTGGTCTACCCGTCGCTGCTGTTCCTCGACGAGCAGAAGCGCCCGACGCGACTGGTGAGCGACGCGGTGTACAAGCTCAATCCGGAGACCTGGTACCGCTACGCGTTCATCGAAGGGACAATCCCGGTGCGCGCCAACCAGGGCGAGCGCTATGTGTTGCTGCTGACCACGGACGAGGATCGCAGCCTGCAGACCCTCGACAACAAGCCCTACAAGCGCCCGCTGGAAGACCTGGCGGTGAACGAGGCGGGTATGAAGGTGCGTGAGCACGGCGATCAGGGTGGGTTCGAGCTGGCCGTAGTGCGCTGAAGTAGTTCCGTAGGGCGGATAACCCGGAACGGGTTATCCGCCAGCCTCCACGGCGGATAACGCCGTTGGCGTTATGCGCCCTACGCGCTGTCCGCGAAATCGGATGACCATGAAAAAGCCCGGCGAATGCCGGGCTTTTTTGTGGGGCAGGGCGCCTCAGACTTCCTTCGGATGTACGTGGCCGAAGAGCTGCTGGGAGAAGCGCACGCGCTCTTCCACCGTCTCCTTCACGCCCTTGGCTTCCAGCTCGGCGATATGCGCCTCGACGGCATGGGTGCGCAGGGTCAGGCCGCAGTCGTTGGCGATCTGGATGTTCAGGCCGGGGCGGGCGTTGAGCTCGAGGATCAGCGGGCCCTTGTCCTGGTCCAGCACCATGTCCACGCCGATGTAGCCCAGGCCGCACAGTTCGTAGCAGCCGGCGGCGAGCTTCATGAAGCCGTCCCAGTTGGGCAGCTGCACGCCGTCCACCGCGTTGGTGGTGTCCGGGTGCTTGCTGATCTTGTTGTTCAGCCAGGTGCCGCGCAGGGTCAGGCCGGTGGCCAGGTCCACACCCACGCCGATGGCGCCCTGGTGCAGGTTGGCCTTGCCGTTGGACTGGCGGGTCGGCAGGCGCAGCATCGCCATGACCGGGTAGCCCATCAGCACGATGATGCGGATGTCCGGTACGCCTTCGTAGCTGATGCTCTTGAAGATCTGGTCCGGGGTCACCCGGTACTCGATCAGCGCACGGTCGCGGTGGCCGCCCAGGGAGTACAGGCCTGTGAGGATGCTCGACAGCTGGTGCTCGATTTCCTCATGGCTGATGATCCGCCCGGAAACCGTCTTGTAGCGCTCCTCGAAGCGGTCGGCGATCACCAGGATGCCGTCGCCGCCGGCGCCCTGCGCCGGCTTGATGACGAAGTCGCTGCGCTCGCCGATGATCTCCGGCAGGCGTTCGATCTCCTTCTCGGTGGAGATGATCCCGTACATTTCCGGTACGTGGATGCCCGCCTCGATGGCGCGCTGCTTGGTGATGATCTTGTCGTCGACGATCGGGTACAGGTGCCGCTGGTTGTACTTGAGCACGTAGTCCGCGTTGCGTCGGTTGATGCCCATGATGCCTTTGGCTTCCAGGGCTTTCCATCGCTTGATCAGGCCGAACATGGCTTAGTCCTTGAGGAAGGCTTTGAAGCGGAACAGTTCGGTCAGGCGGTAACCGCGGTAGCGACCCATCGCCAGCATGAACGACACCAGAATCAGCAGCACGGCCGGGAAGGTGAACACGAAGTACACCAGCTCCGGTACGCGCATCAGGATGTGCGCCAGGGCTGCGGCGAACAGGGTGCCGATGGCAGCCTTCATGGCGTGGGCGGCGCCGCGCTCTTCCCAGGTGATCGACAGGCGTTCGATGCTCATGGTCAGGATCACCATCGGGAACAGGGCGACCGACAGGCCGCTCTCGAAGCCGAGCTTGTGGCTGAGCAGGCTGATGGCGGCGATCATCACCACCACGAAGGTCAGTACCACCGACAGGCGTGGCAGCATCTGCAGCTTCAGGTGTTCCAGGTACGAGCGAAGTGACAGGCCCAGCGCGGTGATCACGGTGAACAGGCCGATACCCCACTGCAGGCCGGTCTCGCGGAAGGCCAGCGCGATCAGCACCGGGGTGAAAGTGCCCAGGGTCTGCAGGCCGATCAGGTTGCGCAGGATCAGGATCACCAGCACGCCGAACGGGATCATGATCATGATCTGGAAGGTCTGCTGGGTGGACAGCGGCAGGCCGTACAGCGAGTACTCGAGGAAGGCCGCGTCGGTGTTCTCGTCCGACAGCTTGGCCAGGCGGATGGCGTTCATCTCGCTGCTGTTGAGGCTGAAGCTGACCTGGGCCTTCTTGCCACCTTCGATGGACAGCAGGCTCTCGTCACCCAGCCACCAGATCAGGCGGTCGTTGGGCAGGCCGCGTTCGCCGGTTTCCGGGTTGAAGTACAGCCATTCCTTGCCGTTGTAGCTGCGCAGCCAGAGTTCGGGCTGCTGCGGCTGGTTGGCGACCAGGCGGATGGTGTGCACGCGCTCCAGCGGCACGTGGGCCACCGCGAGCAGGGTTTCGACCACGTGGGAGCGCTTGTCCAGGCTGGTGTCGCCGGCCAGCAGCAGTTTCACGTTGTCGTCATTGAGGTTGTTGGCGCGCTTGATGGCTTCGCTGACGAAGGTCTCGACGTCCGCCGAGTGCTGGCGGATGGGGGCGATCAGGGCTTCGGCGGCGATCTTGTCCGGGCCTTCCAGGGGCAGGCTGTCGCGGAAGATCGGGCCCTTTTCCTTGGCCTTCTCGGTGGCGCCGGCATAGCGCTTGGTCAGCACCAGGCGGTAGTAGAGGGTCTGCTGGCCGCTGGCGCGGCGCGAGGACCAGGTCACCTTGCGGTTGCCGTCGGAGCGGTTGATGCCCACGCCGTAGTTGTTGGAGACGAAGCTCTCGTTGAGGCTGACGTAATCCTGGGCCAATGGCGGCACGAACATCTGCACCTTCACCGGGGTCTTCGGCGTGGCGACGAACTCGACTTTGGCGTCGATGTTCCACAGGTCGTCGGTCTCGGCCTCGGTCATGGGAATGCCGAGGACGAAGATCTGGTAGGCGGTGATCGCGACGCCCAGCGTCAGCAGGATGGCGATCAGGACCTTCAGATGCAGGGTAAGAGAGCGCATGGGATTACTCGGCAGGTTTCGCTACGGGTTGGCAGCCGGGCTTGCCGGCAGCGTATTTCAGGCTCGGGTCGACCAGGGCGCCGAAGCGCTTGAGCGCATCGGAGCCGATCAGAAGCGGGTATTGGAAGGCGCTGCGGTCGGTAAGGTTCACTTCGATGGTGCGCAGGGCCTTGCCCATGCACAGCTGAAGCTCGATGACCGGACGCGCGGTGTAGGCCTTGCCTTCGTCGGGGTCGTAGTCGCCGTGGCGGCGCTTGATCTTGCTGATGCGCGCCAGGGGTTTCTCGATCGGCTGGCTGTCGGCGGTGTCGGTGGCCAGGTAGAAACGCACCCAGGTCTCGCCATCGCGCTTGAAGCGCTTGATGTCGCGGGCACTGAGGGAGGCGGTCTTGGCCCCGGTGTCGAGCTTGGCGGCCAGTTCGATGTCCAGGTCGTTGATCCGGGCGTATTCGTTCAGGCCATAGACGGTCTTGCCGGCAGCTGCGCTGATGCCGGGAAGCAGGAAGATGCTCAGGAAGAGGAGCAGGGCAGTGGGCTTGAGTCTCATGGGCCTTGATGAGTAAGTGGCCGCAAAGCCTTGAAAAGAAACGCCCCGGTCGTCACCCCAAATGGCTGTGGCCGGCATGCCGGCCGGCGTGGCCTGGTGACGCCAGGCAATAGCGCGCCGAATTCTACCATGTGGTTTTTCGCTGGCGACAGTCGGTTGGCGCGTTGGCAGGGTATTTGTTTCAGGCGTATGACAGGGCCTTGCGGGCCTGCGAGTGCCAGGCGAGCGGCGGGCTCTGCCAGAACCCGTCCGACCGCCAGGCGGCCGGGCGGGTTCAGTCACTCAGGGCTTTTCCTCCTCGGCGGTGACCTCGGTCCAGCTACTGTCGGGGTCGAAGCGGCTCATCTTCTTGGCGATCTTGTCGCTCTCCGGGCCGAGGTTCTTGGAGAAGACCTCGCCGTCGTGGCTGATCATGAAACTCATCACGCCGCTGTCGCCGTACTTCACCGGCCAGGCGATCAGGGCGAAGCCACGGGTCATCCTGCCGCCGATCTTGTAGTCGTAGGCGCCACCGGGTGCCGAGGGGCCCTGGGCGGTGAGGATGCGGTAGTGGTAGCCATGCCAGCCGTCGCCCGGCAGGTCGTCGCCGAACAGCGGGCCGAGCGGGCTTTCCTCGCCGCCGTCTTCCTCCGGCCAGTACAGGCCATCATGGTGCCCGTCGCTGCTGACGAACTTCTGCGCGTATTCGAGGACGCCGTCGCCGTTGCGGTCCACCTCGGCGTAGTCCATCTGCGCATCGTGGTAGGCCTGCACGGCCTCCAGGGTCGATTCCTCGTTGCGGCCGATGCGGCGAATGCGGATTTCCTCGCCGCCGGCCTTGGCATTGAAGGCCCAGCCGTTCTTGTCGTGGACGATCGGCAGGGGCAGGGTCCAGGGGTCGTTGCCGACGACCAGGTGGGCGAGGTGGGGGTTGTCCTTCTCGATCTGGTGCTTGTCCTTGTAGTGGGCGAGGAAGGCGTCCACTTCATCCCGGTCGATGCCGGCGGTCGGTATATAGCTCTGCCAGTCCTTGCCCAGCAGGGCGGCCAGGCGTTCGGGGTCGGCCTTTTCGGTGCCGAGCGCGGCGATGAAGGCGTCGGCGGCCGCGTCGGGGGTGGGGAAGCTGTCCTGGGCCAGCAGGCTGGCGGGCAGGGCGGCGAGGAGGGCGAGCGCCAGCAGGCGCGATGCGATGGGCATGGCTCGTCTCCTAGCGGCGCCGGCCGCCGCCGGAGGGCGCGCGGGCAGGACGTTGGACGGTGTGACCGGCGCGGGCGGCCTGTGGGCGGCTGGCGGCGGCGCGACTGGCTTGGCCGCGGTTGGCAACTTCGCGGGACTGTCTGGGGTTGTTGGCGCCGGCGAAGGCATTGTTGCGCGGGGCCTGGGTGCGGGCGTGCTGCTGGCGCGCCTGTTCGCGGATCTGCTGGTTGTTCTGCGTCCGCGGCCGTTGCTGCGCCTGGTTGCTGCGGTTCTGCACCTGGTTCTGCGCGCGCTGGCGGTTTTCCGGCGTGCGGTTCAGCTCGCGGGTGGCTGCCTGCGCCCGCTCACGGGCCTGGGCGTTGTCGCGGTTGCCTTGCTGCAGACGCTGCTGGGCTTGCGGGTTGTCGCGCAGATCGCGGGTTGCCGCCTGGGCGCGCTCGCGGGCCTGGGCATTGTTTGCCGCCGGCGGCGCGATGCCGCGTTGAGTCAGGCTCTCCCTGGCTTTTGCGCGCTCCTGGGTACGCGCTGAATCGAACCCGCGCAGGGCATCGCGCTGCTCGCCCCCGGCCAGCCGGCGGTTGTACTGCTCGCGGCTGGCGGAGTCGCGGTAGGGCACGCCGTTGCGGTAGGTCGGGTTGTGCTGCCACTTCGCCCGATTGCCATTGACGTTGCCGGTGAAGTCTCGATTCACGTTCCGGTTGCTGTTGAAGTTGTTGTAATGCTCCACATCGACGTCGATGTCATGGTCGTCCCAGTCGCAGTCGCCCCAGAGCGAACCGACGATGGCGACGCCCGCGCCGAACGCCAGACCGGTGGCCAGTGCCGTGGCGACCGGGTATTCGGGCGGCGGCGGATAATAGACCGGCGGGCTGGCGGGATAGGGCCAGGAGCCGTAGACCTGCGTGGGGTTGTAGCTGGGCACGTAGACCACCTGCGGATCGGCGGGCTCGATGACGATCGTCTGCGCCGGTGCCGGTTGTTGCACTACTACGGTGTCGCCACCGGAGGTGGGCTGCGCCGGGGCTGGCTGGGCGGCCGGCTTGATGGTCACGGTCTGCTGCTCGTTCGACTGCAGGTTGCCGGCGGCCTGGGCCTGGCGGCGCAGGCGCTGGATGGAATCCATCACTGCCTCGGGCTGGGCGAGGAAAGCATCGCCGACGCGCTGCACCCAGACCGGGTCCTGCCCCAGCGTGGCCAGCACCAGTGGGAAGGCGACCAGCGACTGGACACTCGGGTCCCACGGCTGGTCGGCCACCTGTTTCACCGCGTCGTCACCCACCGCCTTGGGATGGGCCTTCGACCAGACCACGGCATCGGCCACGTTGCCGGGATAGGTAGTGGCCATCAGCACCTGAGCCAGCAGCGAGTCGGGATACAGCGCCAGCGGCGCGAGCATCTGGTCCAGTTCCTCGACGCTGAACACCGCCTGCGAGGGCGCGGCAGCAGGCGCGGTTGGCGCAGGTGCGGCGGCGGGAGGTGGCGCAGGTGGTGCTGGCGGGGGAGGTGCTGTCGCGGCGGGCGGGCTGGCGGGTGGGGTGGCTGCCGTGGCGGTCTTGGCGACGGGCTTGTCGCCCGAATCGCAGCCCGTCAATGCCAACAAGGCGACCAGAATCAGGTACTGACATTCTCGCATGGCGCTCTCCTGTGCCGGGAATGCCCGATCCGTGAAAACTGCCACGGGTAAAACGCGGGTTCAGAGAATGATAGGCGCCCGAATGAAAGGCTGCTGAAAGTCGAACGGCCGGTGATGCCGGCCGTCGGTTGGGGGATTTTTACGCGGTGGCCGGTTACTTTAGCCGGCGCTCGACGCCCTTCTCGACGAGGATCTTGGCGGAGATCTCCTCCACCGAGAAATGGGTCGAGTTGATGTAGGCGATGTTCTCGCGGCGGAACAGGTTCTCCACCTCGCGGACCTCGAATTCGCACTGGGCGAAGCTGGCGTAGCGGCTGTTGGGCTTGCGCTCGTGGCGGATGGCGGTGAGCCGGTCCGGATCGATGGTCAGGCCGAACAGCTTGTGCTTGTAAGGCTTGAGCGCGTTGGGCAGTTGCAGGCGCTCCATGTCTTCTTCGGTCAGCGGGTAGTTCGCCGCGCGGATGCCGTATTGCAGGGCCATATAGAGGCAGGTGGGCGTCTTGCCGCAGCGCGAGACGCCGACCAGGATCAGGTCGGCCTTGTCGTAGTAGTGGGTGCGGGCGCCGTCGTCGTTGTCGAGGGCGAAGTTCACCGCATCGATCCGCTCCATGTAGTGCGGGTTATGGCCGATGCTGTGGGATTTTCCGACGGAATACGACGAGTCTGAGGATAATTCTTGCTCGAGCGGGGACAAAAAGGTCGAGAAGATGTCAATCATGAAACCGTTGGATTGCGCCAGGACCGAGCGGATCTCACGATTGACGATGGTATCGAAGATGATCGGTCTTGCCCCGTCCGCCTCCGCAGCCCGGTTGATTTGCTGTACCATGACGCGCGCCTTTTCTTCGGTATCGATGTAAGGTCGTGTCAGTTTGGTGAAGTTGATGTTCTCGAACTGCGCCAGAAGGCTCTGGCCGAGGGTTTCGGCAGTGATGCCGGTGCCGTCGGAGATGAAGAATGCAGTTCGTTTCATGTGCGCTGCGGGCCTTATAGGTAGGATTGAATCCTGGTTATGATAGGCCCCGCGTTTGCAAGGCCCTTTGCCGGGGCATTCTCACCCATTTTTCCGGCTCCGGCCAGACAGGGTGGGGCCGCACCGACTTGTATGACCTTTTCCAACACTTAGTGGAGAGATCACCTTGGTAGAGTACGTAGTTTCCCTCGATAAGCTCGGCGTCCACGATGTCGAACATGTGGGGGGCAAGAACGCATCCCTGGGCGAAATGATCAGCAACCTCGCCGGTGCCGGCGTTTCCGTACCGGGTGGCTTCGCCACTACCGCCCAGGCCTACCGTGACTTCCTCGACCAGAGCGGCCTGAACGAACGCATCCACGCGGCCCTCGACGCCCTGGACGTGGACGACGTCAACGCCCTGGCCAAGACCGGCGCGCAGATCCGCCAGTGGGTGATGGACGCCGAGTTCCCCGAGCGTCTGGATGCCGAGATTCGCAAGGCCTTCGCCGAGATGGCCGGCAGCAACGACAACATGGCCGTGGCCGTGCGTTCCTCCGCCACCGCCGAAGACCTGCCGGACGCTTCCTTCGCCGGCCAGCAGGAGACCTTCCTGAACATCCGCGGCGTGGACAACGTGATCCGCGCGGCCAAGGAAGTCTTCGCCTCCCTCTTCAACGACCGTGCCATCGCCTACCGCGTACACCAGGGCTTCGACCACAAACTGGTCGCCCTGTCCGCCGGCGTGCAGCGCATGGTCCGCTCGGAAACCGGTACCGCCGGCGTGATGTTCACCCTGGACACCGAATCCGGTTTCCGTGACGTGGTGTTCATTACCGGCGCCTACGGCCTCGGCGAGACCGTGGTGCAGGGCGCGGTGAACCCCGACGAGTTCTACGTCCACAAGCCGACCCTGGAAGCCGGCCGCCCGGCCATCCTGCGTCGCAACCTGGGCAGCAAGGCGATCAAGATGATCTACGGCGACGAAGCCAAGGCCGGCAAATCGGTCAAGGTGGTCGACGTGGAGAAGGCCGACCGCGCCCGCTTCGCGCTGTCCGACGCCGAAGTGACCGAGCTGGCCAAGCAGGCCCTGATCATCGAGAAGCACTACGAGCGTCCGATGGACATCGAGTGGGCCAAGGACGGTGACGACGGCAAGCTGTACATCGTGCAGGCCCGTCCGGAAACCGTTAAGAGCCGTTCCAGCGCCAACGTGATGGAACGCTACCTGCTCAAGGAAAAAGGCAAGGTCCTGGTCGAAGGCCGCGCCATCGGCCAGCGCATCGGCGCCGGCCCGGTGAAGGTGATCCACGACGTCTCCGAGATGGACAAGGTCCAACCGGGCGACGTGCTGGTCTCCGACATGACCGACCCGGACTGGGAACCCGTGATGAAGCGCGCCAGCGCCATCGTCACCAACCGTGGCGGCCGTACCTGCCACGCCGCGATCATCGCCCGTGAGCTGGGCATCCCGGCAGTTGTTGGCTGTGGCAACGCCACCGCGGCGCTGAAGGATGGCCAGCGCGTGACCGTATCCTGCGCCGAAGGCGATACCGGCCTGATCTACGAAGGCGAACTGGGTTTCGACGTCCGCCAGAACTCGGTCGACGCCATGCCCGACCTGCCGTTCAAGATCATGATGAACGTCGGCAACCCGGATCGCGCCTTCGACTTCGCCCAGCTGCCGAACGAAGGTGTGGGTCTGGCCCGCCTGGAATTCATCATCAACCGTATGATCGGTGTGCATCCCAAGGCGCTGCTGAACTTCGCCAGCCTGCCGGCGGACATCAAGGAAAGCGTCGAGAAGCGCATCGCCGGTTACGACGATCCGGTCGGCTTCTATGTCGAGAAGCTGGTCGAGGGCGTCAGCACCCTGGCCGCCGCTTTCTGGCCGAAGAAGGTCATCGTGCGTCTGTCGGACTTCAAGTCCAACGAATACGCCAACCTGATCGGCGGCAAGCTCTACGAGCCGGAAGAAGAGAACCCGATGCTCGGCTTCCGTGGCGCCTCGCGCTACATCAGCGAATCCTTCCGCGACTGCTTCGAGCTCGAATGCCGCGCGATGAAGAAGGTCCGCAACGAGATGGGCCTGACCAACGTCGAGCTGATGGTGCCGTTCGTCCGTACCCTCGGCGAAGCCTCCCAGGTCGTCGATCTGCTGGCCACCAACGGCCTCAAGCGTGGCGAGAACGGCCTGCGCGTCATCATGATGTGCGAGCTGCCGTCCAACGCCCTGCTGGCTGACGAGTTCCTCGAGTTCTTCGACGGCTTCTCCATCGGCTCCAACGACCTGACCCAGCTGACCCTGGGCCTGGACCGTGACTCGGGCATCGTCGCGCACCTGTTCGACGAACGTAACCCGGCGGTGAAGAAGCTGCTGTCCAATGCCATCCAGGCGTGCAACCGCGCCGGCAAGTACATCGGCATCTGCGGCCAGGGCCCGTCGGATCACCCGGACCTCGCCAAGTGGCTGATGGAGCAGGGCATCGAGAGCGTGTCGCTGAACCCCGACTCGGTCCTCGATACCTGGTTCTTCCTCGCCGAAGGCCAGTCCTGACGGTTCCTTCTCCATCCTGAGAAGGGCGGGTGATTTCACCCGCCCTTTTTTATGCAAGCGATTCCATGCAAAGCAGCAGTCAACTCTTTCCCGTCGCGCTAGTCAGCGCGGAATTGCGCGGCGACCTCACCGAGGACGTCTACCGCCTCAAGCCGAACAACAGCCCGGACTCCAGCGTCGAGCTGGCGGTCACCCGTCTCGGTCGTCCGGAGGGGCGGCGTGGTGTGCCGGTGATCCTGTTGCACGGCAGTTTCTCCAATCGCCGCTTCTGGTTCTCGCCCAAGGGTATTGGCCTGGGCGCGCATCTGGCGCGTGCGGGCTTCGATGTCTGGATCGCCGAGATGCGTGGCCATGGCCTGTCGCCGCGTAACGAGGACTACGATCGCAATCGCGTTGCCGACTACGCGCGCTTCGACCTGCCTGCCATCGCCAATTTCGTGGTCGAGCAGAGCGGTCAGGCACCGCATTGGGTTGGGCACTCCCTGGGTGGCGTCACCCTGGCTGCGGCGCTGGGCGGCGGCTACCTGGATGAGCAGCAGGCCGCCAGCGCGGCACTGTGCGGCAGCCAGATCAGCCGCACCTACTGGCCATTGAAGCTGCCGCCCGTGGCCTGGGGTGGGCGCTTCCTGCTCAGGCGCATGGGCGGGCTGTCCGGTTCGCGGCTCAAGCGCGGCCCGGAGGACGAGCCGCTGGGGCTCGCCCTGGAGGCCCTGCACTGGTACAGCCTGTTCGGCCGCTTCGGCGAGAAGGACAACGACTGGTGGGGCGGTTTGCAGAAGGTTTCCCTGCCGGTGCTGGCCATCGGCTCCGACGGTGATGTCCAGGACCCGGCCTGGGCCTGCCGCAAGTTGCTGGAGCAATTCGGCTCCGAGACCCGGCAGTTCCTGCACCTGGGGCGGCGCCAGGGTTTCTCGGAAGATTTCGGCCACGTCGAGATGCTTATCAGCAAGGGTGCCCAGCGTGAAGTCTGGCCGCTGCTGCAATACTGGTTGGAGCACAGTGGCTTGCCGGAAGGGCAGGGCGCTCTGGCGCAGGCTTGAGCTTGGTGCGGCAGGGAGTAGACTGTGACGCCATTGCGGCTTTCGGTCACATCCAGGCCTGAAACCCTGCCGGATTTCATCAAGAGGAGCTTCTCCATGCATTACGTCACCCCCGATCTGTGCGATGCCTACCCGGAGCTGGTCCAGGTCGTCGAGCCGATGTTCAGCAACTTCGGCGGACGGGACTCCTTCGGTGGCGAGATCGTCACCATCAAGTGCTTCGAGGACAACTCGCTGGTCAAGGAGCAGGTCGAGAAGGACGGCAAGGGCAAGGTGCTGGTGGTCGACGGCGGCGGCTCGCTGCGCCGTGCACTGCTGGGTGACATGCTGGCCGAGAAGGCCGCCAAGAGCGGCTGGGAAGGCATCGTGGTGTACGGCTGCATCCGTGACGTCGACGTGATCGCGCAGACCGATCTGGGCGTGCAGGCGCTGGCCAGCCACCCGATGAAGACCGACAAGCGCGGCATCGGTGACCTCAACGTGGCCGTGACTTTCGGTGGTATCACCTTCCGCCCGGGCGAGTTCGTCTATGCCGACAACAACGGCATCATCGTCTCGCCTAAAGTGTTGAAAATGCCGGAATAATTCGAACCTTCCAGCTAAAGTTCGGGTCAATGCCGGGAGCGAAAGCTTCCGGCATTTTTCATGGGGCCTCGCGCAAGCGACCTTGAGCGAAGGAAAAGGGCATGCAGCAGTACGAGAGCGGCACGGAACGCGGACTGATCGACGGCTTCGTGCTGGATGGCCACGGTGGTGGCCGGCGGATCACCCGTAGCGAGTTGCCGCTGCTGGATCTCAAGCCCGAGGAAAGCCTCTGGGTACACTGGGACCGCGGTGTGCCCGAAGCCCAGTCCTGGCTGCGCGAGTCCAGCGGCCTGAATGAATTCGCCTGCGACCTGCTGCTGGAAGAGGCCACCCGTCCGCGCCTGGTCGACCTGGGGGGCGAACGCCTGCTGCTGTTTCTGCGCGGGGTCAACCTGAACCCCGGTGCGGTGCCCGAGGACATGGTCTCGCTGAGGGTCTACGCCGAGTCGCAGCGGGTGATTTCCCTGCGTCTGCGTCCGCTCAAGGCGGTTGCCGACCTGCGCGCCGACCTGGATGCCGGAACTGGCCCGAAGACGGCCTCGGAAGTGGTGCTGTACCTCGCTCACTATCTCACCGACCGCGTCGACACCCTGATTGGCGGCCTCGCTGACCAACTTGACGCGATGGAAGAGGCCATCGAGGAAGACGAGCGCAGCATTCCCGACCAGCACCAGCTGCGCACCCTGCGACGACGTGCCGCGGGGTTGCGCCGTTACCTGGCGCCGCAGCGCGAAATCTACTCGCAGATGGTCCGGTTCAAGGCATCCTGGACAGTGGCCGACGACGCCGACTACTGGAACGAGCTCTACAACCGCCTGACCCGCAACCTGGAGGAGCTGGAACTGGTGCGCGAACGCATCAGCCTGATCCAGGAAGCCGAACATCGTCGAATTACCGAGCGGATGAACCGCACCATGTACCTGCTTGGTATCATTACCGGCTTTTTCCTGCCCATGAGCTTCGTGACCGGTCTCCTGGGCATCAACGTCGGCGGCATTCCCGGCTCCAGCGCACCCTACGGCTTCGCCGTGGCCTGCCTGGTGATCCTCGGGATAGTGGCTTTCCAATGGTGGATCTTCCGCCGCATGCGTTGGCTCTAGGTGTGACTTTTGAGGTGGTGGGGGCGTCAAGCACCTCACACAGGCGAGGTGCGTATGCACGACCCATTTGAAGAATCCTTGCGCGATCTGCTGCGAATGCCCCCGGAACAACCAGGAGACGATTCGCGCCTGGATCGCGTCCTGAAGACCGCCAACCGCCAGGTAGGCGCGGGCGATCTGTTCAGCCTGATGGGGCACTGGTTCCAGGCCCTGTCCATTGGCGTGAGCCGTGGCGCTGCGCACCTTGCACCCGTCTCGCGCCACGCGCAGAATTCCGCCCCTTCCGCTGACAAGGCCGACTGAACATGCAATTCGACATCTGGACGCAAAGCCTGCTCACTGCCATGAACACCCTGTGGGGCAAGCTGGCCGGGTTCATCCCGAACCTGCTCGCCGCGCTGGTGATCGTGCTGCTGGGCTTCGTCGTCGCCAAACTGCTCGATGCGCTGCTCTCCAAGCTGCTGGCCAAGCTCGGCCTGGATCGCCTGATGGCGGGTACCGGCCTGACCAAGCTGCTGGCCCGCGCCGGCATCCAGGTGCCGGTCTCGACCCTGATCGGCAAGATCATCTACTGGTTCGTGCTGCTGGTATTCCTCGTCTCTGCGGCGGAATCCCTCGGCCTGCAGCGCGTTTCGGCAACCCTGGACATGCTCGCGCTGTACCTGCCCAAGGTATTCGGCGCGGCACTGGTGCTGATCGTCGGCATCCTGCTCGCCCAGCTGGCCAACAGCCTGGTGCGCGGCGCGGCCGATGGTGTCGGCCTGGAATACGCCAACGGCCTGGGCCGCGTGGCCCAGTGGCTGGTCATCATCATCAGTATCTCGGTGGCCATCGGCCAGCTCGAGGTCAAGACCGACCTGCTGAACTACATCATCGCCATCGTGCTGATCACCATCGGCCTGGCTGCCGCCCTGGCCTTGGGCCTGGGCAGCCGCGAGGTGGCGGGGCAGATCATCGCGGGTATTTACGTGCGGGAGCTGTATCAGGTCGGACAGCAGGTGAAAGTGGCTGATGTCGAAGGCATCATCGAGGAAATTGGTACCATCAAGACTATTCTGCTGACAGACGAGGGTGAGCTGGTGTCGATCGCCAACCGCATCCTGCTCGATCAGCGTGTAACCAGTCGCTGAAGATGATGACCGATTACCGGTACGGCTTCCTGAAAGCCGCGCCGGACGCTGACTTGACCTGGCCCGACCCGACTTGAACAAGCCGCAATCACTGTCCTTGCGCTATGACCCGCGCCAGCTCACCGACGAGGAGCTGGTGGAGCGTTCCCACGAGGAGCTCTACCACGTGACGCGGGCCTATGAAGAGCTGATGCGCCGCTACCAGCGCACGCTCTTCAACGTCTGCGCGCGCTATCTGGGCAACGACCGGGACGCCGATGATGTGTGTCAAGAGGTCATGCTCAAGGTGCTGTATGGTCTGAAGAACTTCGAGGGAAAGTCGAAGTTCAAGACCTGGCTGTACAGCATCACTTACAACGAGTGCATTACCCAGTATCGGAAGGAACGGCGTAAACGCAGATTGCTCGATGCGCTGAGTCTGGATCCCATCGAGGAAGCTTCTGAAGAGAAGGCTCCGAAAGTCGAAGAACGGGGTGGACTAGACCGCTGGCTAGTTCATGTCAATCCCATTGATCGGGAAATCCTCGTGCTTCGATTTGTTGCGGAACTGGAGTTCCAGGAGATCGCCGACATCATGCACATGGGGCTTAGCGCCACGAAGATGCGCTACAAACGTGCACTCGATCGAATGAGAGAAAAGTTTTCGAATGTGACGGAATCTTAGTCCGGGAAATATTGTCTCTCTGTTTGGCAAGTTCTGATAAACTTGCCACCCAAGTTGTACGGCCTATGGTTAGGACAACTTATTGACCACCAAGATGGGGATTTAACGGATGAAACTGAAGAACACCTTAGGCGTCGTAGTTGGCTCGCTGATCGCCACCGCCGCTGTCAATGCCTTCGCTCAAGGCCAGGGCGCCGTCGAAGTTGAAGCATTCGGCAAGCGCTACTTCACCGACAGCACCCGCAACATGAAGAACGCGGACCTGTACGGCGGCTCCGTTGGTTACTTCCTGACCGACGACGTCGAGCTGGCTCTGTCCTACGGTGAGTACCACGACGTACGTGGCACCTACGAGACCGGCAACAAGAAGGTCCATGGCAACCTGAGCACTCTGGACGCCATCTACCACTTCGGCACTCCGGGTGCTGGCAACCTGCGTCCGTACGTTTCCGCCGGCGTTGGCCACCAGAGCCTGACCAACATCAACTCCGACAACGGTGGCCGTCAGAACCTGACCATGGCCATGGTCGGTACCGGTCTGAAGTACTACTTCACCGAAAACTTCTATGCCAAAGCCAGCCTCGACGGCCAGTACGGCCTGGAGAAGCGTGACAACGGTCACCAGGGCGAGTGGATGGCTGGCCTGGGCGTCGGCATGAACTTCGGCGGCGGCGCCAAGCCGGCCCCGGCTCCCGAGCCGGTTGCTGAAGTCTGCTCCGACTCCGACAACGACGGCGTCTGCGACAACGTCGACAAGTGCCCGAACACCCCGGCCAACGTCACCGTTGACGCCAACGGCTGCCCGGCTGTTGCCGAAGTTGTTCGCGTTCAGCTGGACGTGAAGTTCGACTTCGACAAGTCCAAGGTTAAAGAGAACAGCTACGCTGACATCAAAAACCTGGCTGACTTCATGAAGCAGTACCCGTCCACCTCCACCACCGTTGAAGGCCACACCGACTCCGTCGGCACCGACGCCTACAACCAGAAGCTGTCCGAGCGTCGTGCCAACGCCGTTCGTGACGTACTGGTCAACGAGTACGGTGTTGAAGGCGGCCGCGTAAACGCTGTTGGTTACGGTGAGTCCCGTCCGGTTGCTGACAACGCAACCGCCGAAGGCCGCGCTGTTAACCGCCGCGTAGAAGCCGAAGTGGAAGCCCAAGCCAAGTAATTGGTCTGAGCTGACGAGAAAAACCCGGCCTAGGCCGGGTTTTTCTTTGCCTGCAGGAAAGTGAATCTCAGGCGGTGCGGGCCAGGATTGCCTGCTGCGCAGCGGCGGCGACTTCGCCGATCACCAGGATTGCCGGGCTCTTCAGGGCGAAGCTGTGGGCGTCTTCGAGCATGTCGCCCAACTGGCTGCGGTATTCGCGTTGGGTGGGCAGGGAAGCGTTCTCGATCATCGCCACCGGCGTGCCGGCCGCCATGCCGCCCTCGAGCAGGCCGTCGCGGATTTCCGCCAGTTTCGCCACGCCCATGTAAACCACCAGCGTTGTTCCGCCTTCGGCCAGGCCGCGCCAATTCAGCGGGCTGTCGTCCTGGGTGTGCGCGGTCACGAGGGTCACGCCTCGGCTGACGCCGCGCAGGGTTACGGAGATGCCGCACTGAGTCGCTGCTGCCAGCCCGGCAGTGATGCCGTTGACCAACTCGCAATCGATGCCCCGCGCAATCAGCCAGTCAGCTTCTTCGCCGCCACGGCCGAAGATGCACGGATCGCCGCCTTTCAGGCGTGCGACGCGGCGCCCCTGGCGGGCGTAGCGCAGCATCAGGCGGTGGATAAAGTCCTGCGGGGTGGAGCGGCAGCCGCCGCGTTTGCCGACGCAAATCACTCGCGCCGAAGGGCAGTGCTCCAGCACCGCCGGGTTCACCAGGTCGTCGATGAGCACCACGTCGGCCTGAGCCATGGCCCGGACGGCCTTCAGGGTCAGCAGTTCCGGGTCGCCGGGGCCGGCGCCGATCAGCCAGACTTTTCCACTCATGTCGTTCTCCTCAGGCTGCCGTCTTCGCAGCTTGATTCAGGCGGTAGCGGCCAGCGGCTTCTGAGCCAGCAGGCGCTTGATTTCCGGTACGCAGGAACCGCAGGCGGTCCCGCACTTGAGTTCGCATTTGAGGCCTTCCAGGTCCAGGCCCTTGTCGATGCCTGCCTGGATGCGGCTCTGGCTGACGTTCAGGCAGTTGCACAGGGTCTTGTCCGCTGCCGCGCCGGCTTTACCCGGGGCGGCGCTGAGCGGGGCGAGCAGCCAGCGGCGCAGCTCCTGGTCGGCGCGGCCTTCCTTCCACAATTCGCGCAGCCAGGCGCGGGCGGCGGTTTCGCCAGCCAGGCGCAGCGAGACGATTCGCGATTGTTCGATACGCACGCGTTTGCCGACGGTGCGGCGCGGGTCGTCATAGGCCATGACCGGACCGTCGCCGAGGTCGAGCAGGGCGTCGATGCGGGCCAGCCAGTCCGCGCTGGGCGCTTCGTGGTGTGCGGCACGGATCACCAGTGCCGGGCGTTCACGGCCGGTGGGGCTGAAGCTGGCGTAGCGCAGGTCTTCGAACAGCGGGCGCAGGGCGTCGAAGCGCTTCTGCACCTCACCTTCCACCAGGGCGAAGAACTGCCAGGGCAGTTCGATGCGGCTGACTTCCACCGTGGCGTGTTTCAGCTCGGGCTGGCGCGACAGCGGGTCCACCGCCGGCAGGGTCAGCACGTTGATGCCCAGGCCCTTGAGGAAGCGGTCGCCCCAGTGCATCGGCAGGAAGGCCTGGCCAGGACGCAGGCGGTCGTCGGCTTGCACCGGCAGCACCAGTTCGCCACGGCGGCTGTGCAGACGAACCAGTTGGCCGTCGTTGATGCGTCGGCGGCGCAGTTCGTCCGGGTGCAGGCCGAGCACGGCTTCTTCCACGTGGCCGAACAGTTGCGGCGCGGTGCCGGTGCGGGTCATGCCGTGCCATTGATCGCGCAGGCGGCCGGTGTTGAGGATCAGCGGGTAGCGCGCATCGCGTTTTTCCTTCGGTGCGCGGTAGGGCTCGGCGATCAGTCGCGCGCGGCCATTGGTGGTGGGAAATTGTCCGTCGCCGTACAGGCGCTCGGTTCCCTGGGTTGCACCGGCCCGGAAGGGCCATTGCTGCGGGCCACGGGTGTCCAGCAGGGTGTAGTCGACGCCGGACAGATCAAGATCACGATCACGGGTCAGCAGCTTGAATTCGTCGAACAGCGCGGACGGCGAATCGAAGTCGAACAGGCTGTTTTCGCCGGGGCGCAAGCGCTGCTCGAGGCGGCGGGCGAAGTCGCAGACGATGTTCCAGTCCGCCCGCGCTTCGCCGATGGCCGGGATGGCCGGGCGCACATGGCTGATGCGGCGTTCGGAGTTGGTCACCGTGCCTTCCTTCTCGCCCCAGCTGGCGGCTGGCAGCAGCAGGTCGGCGTACTGGCAGGTCTCGCTGGTGGTGAAGGCTTCCTGGACGATGACGAAGGGGCAGGCGGCCAGGGCTTCGCGCACGCGGGTCTGGTCCGGCAGTGATTGGGCCGGGTTGGTGCAGGCGATCCACAGGGCCTTGATGCGCCCGTCGCGTACTGCGTCGAAGAGTTCGATGGCGCTCAGGCCGGGGTTCTCCGGCAGTTGTTCGACACTCCAGTAAGCAGCCACTTCGGCACGGTGTTCGGCGCTGGCCGCCTCACGGTGGCCGGGCAGCAGGTTGGACAGGCTGCCAGTCTCGCGGCCGCCCATGGCATTGGGCTGGCCGGTGAGGGAGAAGGGGCCGGCACCGGGGCGGCCGATCTGCCCGGTGGCCAGGTGCAGGTTGATCAGCGCACTGTTCTTCGCGCTGCCGGCGGTGGACTGGTTCAGCCCCATGCACCAGAGCGAGAGGAAGGAAGGCGACTGGCCGATCCACTGGGCCGCGCGTTGCAGGTCGTCGACAGCGATGCCGCAGATTTCCGCCACGGCCAGCGGGCCGTAGTCGCGCACCAGGGCCTTGAGTTCATCCATGCCATCGGTGTGGGCGTCGATGAAGGCGCGGTCGGTCCAGCCTTCCCAGAGCAGGATGTGCAGGATGCCGTGGAACAGCGCGACGTCGGTGCCGGGCAGGATCGCCAGGTGCAAATCGGCCGCCTCGGCGGTGTCGGTGACGCGCGGGTCGATGACGATCAGCTTCATCTCCGGGCGACGTGCGCGGGCCTCTTCCAGGCGGCGGAACAGCACTGGGTGGGCATAGGCCATGTTGCTGCCGGCGATCATCACGCAGTCGGCCAGCTCGATGTCCTCATAGCTGCAGGGCGGGGCGTCGGCGCCCAGGCTGCGCTTGTAGCCGACCACTGCCGAGGACATGCACAGGCGGGAGTTGCTGTCGATGTTGTTGGTGCCGACCAGGGCGCGGGCCAGTTTGTTGAAGGCGTAGTAGTCCTCGGTCAGCAACTGGCCGGAGACGTAGAAGGCCACGCTGTCCGGGCCGTGCTCGCGGATGGTTTCGGCGAAGACGCCGGCAGCATGCTCCAGCGCGGTGTCCCAGTCGGTGCGGGCGCGCGACAGGTCCTTGCCCAGGCGCAGCTCAGGGAACTGCGCGCGGGCATCCGCATCGCCGGTGAGGTGCAGGGTCGAGCCCTTGCTGCACAGGCGGCCGAAGTTGGCCGGATGCTGCGGGTCGCCCTGTACGCCGAGGATGCGCTCGTCGTCGTGCTCGATCAGTACACCGCAACCCACGCCGCAGTAGCAGCAGGTAGAGGCGGTGGTGCGACGGTTCGGGGTCATGGCGCGGCCTCTCGCTCTGAATCAGAAGCAGGGGGAATCAAATACGGGGGTCAGGCGCAGTGGGCCAGGTTGTCGCGCAGGGCCAGCAGCACGCGGCCATCCTCGATCTTCACCTCGTGGCGATGGGCGCAGCCCTGGTCGGGTGCCACGGCCTCGCCGCTGGCCAGTTCGATCTGCCAGTTGTGCAGCGGGCAGGCCACGCGCTTGCCGTAGATCAGGCCCTGGGACAGTGGGCCGCCCTTGTGCGGGCAGCGGTCGTCGAGGGCGAAGACCTCGTCATCGGAGGTGCGGAAAATCGCGATGTCGCCCTTGGGGCCGGCGATGACGCGCGAACCCAGCGGGTTGATGTCGTCCAGGGCGCAGATGTCTAACCAGTTCATGGGGTGTCTCCGGCAATCGGGAAGTAGGGGCCCCGATGGCGGGGCCCGGCGGGCACTCAGGCGGGTTCCAGCTGCTTGAGGGGAATCCGTTCGAATTCCTTCTTCAGCGGTTGCTGGGCGATGCGCTCCTGCCACGGGTCCTGCTCCAGCGACAGGGAGAACTGCAGGCGGGCGTTGAGCGCCTTGCGGTTGTCCGCGTCTTCCAGCACGGCCTTCTTGATGCGCTCCATGCCGACGCGCTGCAGGTAGTGCACGGTGCGTTCGAGGTAGAAGGCTTCCTCGCGGTAGAGCTGGAGGAAGGCGCCGCTGTACTCGCGGACTTCGTCGGAGGTCTTGAGCTTGACGAAGAACTCCGCGACCTCGGTCTTGATCCCGCCGTTGCCGCCGATGTACAGCTCCCAGCCCGAATCCACGCCGATGATGCCGATGTCCTTGATGCCGGCCTCGGCGCAGTTGCGCGGGCAGCCGGAGACCGCCAGCTTGACCTTGTGCGGCGACCACATGTTGAACAGGTCGTGCTCGAGGTCGATGCCCAGCTGGGTCGAGTTCTGCGTGCCGAAGCGGCAGAACTCGCTGCCGACGCAGGTCTTCACGGTGCGGATGGACTTGCCGTAGGCGTGGCCGGAGGGCATGTCCAGCTCCTTCCAGATCGCCGGCAGGTCGTCCTTCCTGATGCCCAGCAGGTCGATGCGCTGGCCGCCGGTGACCTTGACCATGGGCACCTGGTACTTGTCGGCGACGTCGGCGATGCGCCGCAGTTCGGCGGCGTTGGTGACGCCACCCCACATGCGCGGGACTACCGAGTAAGTGCCGTCCTTCTGGATGTTGGCGTGGGCGCGTTCGTTGATCAGGCGCGATTGCGGGTCATCCTTGGCCTCGCCCGGCCAGGTGGAGATCAGGTAGTAGTTCAGCGCCGGGCGGCAGGTGGCGCAGCCGTCCGGGGTGCGCCAGTCCATGAAGCGCATGGCGCTGCTCAGTGTGATCAGGTGATGGTCGCGGATCGCCTGGCGCACCTGGCCGTGGTTGAGGTCGCTGCAGCCGCAGATGGCCTTTTCGCTCTTGGGCTTCACGTCCGCCGCGCCGCCCACGGTGCTGATCAGGATCTGCTCGACAAGCCCTGCGCAGGAGCCGCAGGAGCTGGCGGCCTTGGTGTGCTTCTTCACCTCGTCGACGCTGAACAGGCCGTTCTCCTGGATCGCCTTGACGATGGTGCCCTTGCACACGCCGTTGCAGCCGCAGACTTCGGCGGTGTCGGGCATGTTGGCCGCGCTGTTCTGGCCCTGGTGGCCGACGTCGCCGATGCTGCTCTCGCCGAACATCAGGTGGTCGCGGATTTCGCCGACGTTGTGGTTCTCGCGGATCTGCCGGAAGTACCAGCCACCGTCGGCGGTGTCGCCGTAGAGGCAGGCGCCGACCAGCACGTCGTCCTTGATCACCAGCTTCTTGTACACGCCGCCGATGGGGTCGGAGAGGGTGATGGTCTCGGTGCCTTCGCCGCCCATGAACTGGCCGGCGGAGAACAGGTCGATGCCGGTGACCTTGAGCTTGGTGGAGGTCACCGAGCCCTGGTAGCGGGCGAAGCCGAGCATGGCCAGGTGGTTGGCGCAGACCTTGGCCTGCTCGAACAGCGGCGCGACCAGGCCGTAGGCGATGCCGCGGTGGCTGGCGCATTCGCCCAGGGCGTAGATGCGCGGGTCGTAGGTCTGCAGGGTGTCGTTGACCAGGATGCCGCGGTTGCAGGGCAGGCCGGTCTTTTCCGCCAGTTCGGTGTTGGGGCGGATGCCGGCGGCCATCACCACCAGGTCGGCGGCGATCACTTCGCCGTCCTTGAAGCGGATGGCGCAGACGCGGCCGCTGCCGTCGTCGATCAGCTCTTCGGTGTGGGTGTTCAGGCGGAAGTTGATGCCGCGTGATTCCAGCGCTTCCTGCAGCAGCTTGCCGGCGGTGCGGTCCAGCTGGCGCTCCAGCAGCCAGTCGGAGAGGTGCACCACGGTGACGTCCATGCCGCGCTGCTTGAGGCCGTTGGCCGCTTCCAGGCCGAGCAGGCCGCCGCCGATGACCACCGCGTGGCTGTGGGTGCCGGCGGTGTCGATCATGGTCTGGGTGTCGGCGATGTCGCGGTAGCCGATCACGCCCTGCAGGCGGCTGCCTGGCACCGGCAGGATGAAGGGATTGGAGCCGGTGGCGATCAGCAGTCGATCGTACTCGGCCTCTGTGCCGTCTTCGGCGTAGACCTTGCGGCGATGACGGTCGATGCGGGTGACCTTGCGGTTGAGCAGCAGGCGGATGCCATTCTCGCTGTACCAGTTGAGGTCATTGAGGACGATGTCCTCGAAGGCCTGCTCGCCGGCCAGTACGGGGGAGAGCAGGATTCGGTTGTAGTTGGGGTGGGGCTCGGCGCCGAACACGGTGATGTCGTAGAGGTCCGGTGCGATCTTCAGCAGTTCTTCCAGGGTCCGCACACCGGCCATGCCGTTGCCGATCAGTACGAGCTTGAGCTTTTTCATGTCAGGGCTCCGTCACGCAAAGCTGAAACACGGAAAACAAAAAAGGCGTCCCGCCGGTTACCCAGCGAGGACGCCTTTGTCCAAGTCCCGATCGATCGGGAAGTGCGAGCCTCTTCGTTGAGGGACGCGCTTTTGTAGATTGTTGCAAAGGTCATTGCAGGGGCTGTGCCAACTTTCTCTGGCCCCGGTTTTCGGGGCTTTCAGCTGGCCTGCTTTGCCCGTCGGCCTTTTTGCTGCACTGCGGTGATGCGTTCTGAGCCGAACTGGTGCGCCTTCAGCTCCCGTGCAGCAGCCAGAGCAGCAGCCCCAGGTTGATCGCCAGCGAGGCCAGTGCGACGCCGCGCCAGACCCGCAGCGGCTCGCGCTCCAGAAGCGGGCGTGGGCGCGCCGGGGCCTGGCGCTCGCCTTGCTCCAGGGCTAGCAGGCATTCCTCGGCGGTCTCGAAGCGCTGTTGTGGCTGCGCGGAGGTCAGTTTCGCCAGCCAGTCGTCGAGCCAGACCGGCACGTCCGGGCGGTAGCGGCTGGCCGGGGTGGCCGTGCCGAAGCGCGGATGCTGGAAGGCTTCGATCTCGCCGTAGGGGTAATGCCCGCAGAGCAGGCGGTACAGCGTGACGCCGGCCGCATAGAGGTCCTGGCGGGCCTCCGGCGCCGCGCCCTGGAAGGATTCCGGGGCGAGGTAGCTGGGGGTGCCGGGCAGGTCGTGCGGGTCTTCCTGCGACAATCCGGGGCAATAGGCCAGGCCGAAGTCCAGCAGGCGCAGCTCGCCGTCGTCGGCCCAGTGCAGGTTTTCCGGCTTGATGTCGCGGTGCAGGATGTTGCGCCGGTGCAGCTGGCCCAGGCCGCGCAGCAGGCGCTGGGCGAGGTCGAGCCAGTCGGGAAGGTTCAACGGGCCGTTGAGTTTCAGGTGCTCGTCCAGGGTTTGCCCCGGATACTCGCGCATCACGTAGTAGAGGTGCTGGCGTTGCGGCAGGCTGTGCAGTTCGGGGAAGTAGCGGCCCTGCACGCGGCGCAGGAACCACTCCTCCAGCAGCAGCGCCTGGGCGGCTTCCGCGGAGTCGCGCAGTGCCGGCGGCAGGGTCTTGAGCAGCCAGGGGCGGTTCTGTCGGTCGCGCACACGGTAGATCAGCGATTGGCGCGACTGCGCCAGTCGGCCTTCCACCTGCCAACCCTCGAACTCCTGTTCGTCCCGCAGGGCCGCCGGCGCGGGCCAGTGGTCGAGTTGAGCGAGGGCGTCGCCGAGGCTCGCGGGCGGCAGTTCGTCCACCTGCAGGAGCAGGGCGCTGGCGTTGTCCTGGCTGCCGGCCAGGTGGGCGGCGCTGACCAGTGCGTCGGCGCAGGCTTGCAGGCTTGGCGCGTCCTCCAGCAGGCGCTGGATGGCGCTGTCGCCGAGGGCGGCCCAGATGCCGTCGCTGACCAGCAGGAAGCTCTGCCCGGCTTCCAGTTCGCCGTCGCAGTAATCCACTACCAGATGCTGGTCGAGGCCCAGCGCGCGCTTGAGTACGTGCTGCATGCCGGGCTGTTCCCAGACGTGGTCCTGGGTCAGGCAATCCAGTTGCCCGGCGTGCCAGCGATAAAGTCGGCAGTCGCCGACGTGGGCAAGGGTGAAGCGCCGGCCCCGCAGGACCAGCGCAGTGAGGGTGGTGAGCAGCGGCTGGCCGCCGCCGTTGGCCTGTAGCCAGCGGTTCTGTGAGATCAGCAGGCGGTCGAGGGCCTGGGCAACGGCCCAGGTCTCGGGAGTGGCGTAGTAGTCGGCAGCCAGCGCCTGCAGGCTCAGGCGCGCGGCCAGGCCGCCGTCGGCGCAGTGGCTGACGCCGTCGGCGATGGCGAACATGTGCCCCTTGCTGGCGGCCAGCCCGGCGGGCGGGGTGACCACCCGCAGGGCATCCTGGTTCTCGTCGCGCGGGCCGGTGGCGCTGGCCTGGGCGAAGCTCAGGGTCAGGCTCATGGGTTCTCCCTGTAGGAGCGGGCCATGCCCGCGATTCGCGCGCATGGCGCGCTCCTACAACTGCGTTTTGCCATGGCTTAAACCCGCGCCGCGGTAACGGCCGCGCTACCCCAGGTGGTGCGCCAGCGGGCTTTCACCGCGTGCAGGCCGAACCAGGCCAGTACGCCGAGGCTGGCGAACAGCCAGAGGCCGATCTGGTAGTCGCCGGTGGCCTGTTTGATCGCGCCCAGGCCCGCTGTCAGGCAGAAGCCGCCGATGCCGCCGGCCATGCCGATCAGGCCGGTCATCACGCCGATGGTCTGGCGGAAGCGTTGCGGCACCAGCTGGAACACCGCACCGTTGCCCGCGCCGAGGCTGAGCATGGCGACCACGAAGAGGCTCAGCGCCGCCACTGCGCTGGGCAGGTGGAAGCCCACGGCGGCAATGCAGATCGAGGCGACGGTGTACATCACCAGCAGGCTGCGGATGCCGCCGATGCGGTCGGCAAGGGCGCCGCCCAGCGGGCGCATCAGGCTGCCGGCGAAGACGCAGGCGGCGGTGTAGTAGCCGGCTTTCACCGGGTCGAGGCCGTACTGGTCGTGGAAGTAGCCCGGCAGGGTGCTGGCCAGGCCGAGGAAGCCGCCGAAGGTCACGCTGTAGAAGAACATGAACCACCAGCTGTCGCGGTCGCCCAGGGCCTTCAGGTAATCCGCCAGGGATTTGGCCGGCGGGCGCTCCGGGGCGTTGCGGGCGAGCAGGGTGAACACCACCAGGGTGGCCAGCAGCGGGATCAGCGCGAAGCCGAAGACGTTCTGCCAGCCGAAGGCGGCGGCGATGGCCGGGGCGAACAGCGCGGTGAGCACGGTGCCGGAGTTGCCGGCGCCGGCGATGCCCATGGCCTTGCCCTGGTGCTGCGGCGGGTACCACTGCGAGGCCAGTGGCAGCGCCACGGCGAAGGAGGCGCCGGCCATGCCCAGCAGCACACCGAGGATCATCGCCTGCTCCAGGCTGTGGATGCCCAGCCGCCAGGCGCCGAACAGCGCGCAGATGACGATTATCTGGCCGAGGATGCCGGCGGCCTTGGGCGACCAGCGATCGGCCAGCAGGCCCATGAGGAAGCGCAGGATGGCGCCGGAGAGGATCGGCGTGGCGACCATCAGCGCGCGCTGCTGGGTGGTCAGTTGCAGGTCGGTGGCGATCTGCACCGCCAGTGGGCCGAGGACGTACCAGACCATGAAGCTCAGGTCGAAATACAGGAAGGCGGCAAACAGGGTCGGCGCGTGGCCGGCTTTCCAGAAACTCGTGTTCATCGAACACCTCATCATCGACGGTAGAGGAGCCCGGTCATGCGCCACTTGGCAGCCGCCGGGTTCGAGAAGGTCCTGAGCCCCTGCGCCGGGGCAAACGAAAAAGGCGTCGCTCCACCCACCGCACTGCGCGGGTGTGGATGCGACGCCTTTGTCGAAGTCGGGTAATCGCCGTTGATTACCATCGCCTTGTGCAGAGCAAGGCGCGGGCCAGGATGAGAAATCCCAGTCAGATCAAAGAGATGAGGGAGGAGTCGGGATCAGATTTGATCCATCAAAGGGCGCGCCGTGCTGCGGCGTGCCCTGTACTGGAGCGTCAGGCGACCCAGTTGACGTTGGGGAAAGTGTCGCGGAAGGCCTCGGGGATCGGTACGACCTTGCCGGCCTTGTAGTCGAAGAACACGAAGCCCGACTTGGCCATGGCCACCAGGGTGTCGTCGGCCGGGCGGGTGATGCGGAAGATGATGTCGCCGCCGTACTTGTTGAAGTCCATCACGCCGACCTCGAACAGCAGCTGGTCGCGGGCGTGGGCCTCTGCGCGATAGGTGGTGGCGAGGTCGGTGACGATGATGCCGGTCTCGCGGATGCCGTAGTCGAACAGGAAGCGCGCGCGGGCTTCGGAGATCATCGAGATCATCGAGTCGTTGCCCAGGTGGTTGGCGCCGTTGATATCGGTGACGCGGACGGTGAGCTTGGTTTCGTAGATGAAGAGTTCTTCGGGGAATTCCAGTTTCAGGCGGGCCATGGCGGTCTCGGTGACAAGGCAACGGGTAGTGCGGATGTGCCGCGCATTCTACGCGCAGTCCGCGCGCCCCGCGCCTCATCAGGCCAGTGAATGGCGAATCAGCGGTGCGCCGAGTTCAGGTGGAAGACGGTCACCCGCGCGCCCTCGCTGCTGTCGCCGTAGTTGTCGTTGATGTAGGCGCCGGCCTTGAAGTAGAGCAGTTGCTTGGACCAGGTGGTGCTGAGGATCTTGCGGTAGTAGTTGGCCCGGCCGTCGGAGGTCTCCACGCGGATCGCCAGGTTGCCCACCGAGGTGACGCGCAGGCTGTAGTTGAAGGTCTGGTCCAGGGCGATGTTGTCGATCAGCGGGACGTTGATGCTGGCGCTGTCGTCGGGATGGTTGCGCACCAGGGCCTCCAGGCGTCCGCTTTCCAGGGTGGGCAGGTAGTGGTACTGCAGCTTGACCAGCGGCTCGCCGTTGCCGGTGTAGGGTGAGCGGCTGTGGATCTGGCCGATGATGATCTTGTTCTTCGACGGTACCTGCTGGACGCTCATGGTCACGCGCAGTTCGTTGTCGCCCTGGGTGTAGTACCAGTTGGAGACCTCGCCGTTGGACTGGGTCTCGCGCAGCTCGCTGCGCGGGTAGACGCTGTCGGAGGTGTGCGAGCCGGTGACGGGCACCCAGAACACCACCTGGCTGCCGCCGCGCTGGAAGTAGCGGCTCTGGTAGCCCCGGGCGATCTGTTCGGTGGTGACTTCGGTGGGGCGGGGGTCGGTGGGAACGCTGAGGTTCCAGGTGGTGAGGTCGATCATGGGCTTGCCCTTGCTGAGCCGCGCAGGCGGCGAGGTCGGGTGGGCGCCGAGGTGCCTAGCCGGCGGCGGCCACTGCGATGCGCCATCGAACCCTGCCGATGACGCTCCTGGGGCCCGGCCAGAAGGCCGGGCGGCCGCAGCATAGGGCGTTGCCGGCAGGGGAGGGGCCAGCTCGGCGGCTGGCGAAATGATCGCGCCTTGCCGCCGCTGGCCGTTGGCCGCCTAGCGCTTTCAGCCGATTCGCACTTGCAGCGTCAGTGCCCGAGCATCTCGTGCATCGCAATGATCTGCTCGGCCACCTGCACCAGCTTCTGCTGGCGGCCCATGGCCTGGCGGCGCATCAGGGTGTAGGCCTCTTCCTCGGCGCAGCCCTTCATTTTCATCAGCAGCCCCTTGGCCAGCTCGATGCGCTTGCGCTCGGCCAGCTGCAGCTCGCGAGCCTGCAACTGGGCACGCAGGGCCTGGTCGCTCTCGAAGCGGGCCATGGCGACGTCGAGGATCGGCTGCAGTCGCTCGGCCTGGATGCCCTCGACGATGTAGGCGCTGACCCCGGAGCGGATGGCCTGGCGCATCACCTGCGGGTCGTGCTCGTCGGTGAACATGACGATGGGGCGCGGCTGGTCGCGGCTGACCAGCACTACCTGCTCCATCACGTCGCGGCCAGGGGATTCGGTGTCGATGAGGATCACATCCGGATGCAGGGCCTCGACCCGTTGCGCCAGGTCGACCGTGAGGCCGGATTCGTCGATGACCTCGAAGCCGCTTTCCACCAGCGCAGCCTTGAGGCGCCCGACCTTTTTCGGGGTGTCGTTGATCAGCAGGACGCGCAGCATGCTCAACCTCGCTCCGCCAGGGCATTCAGCTCGAAGCTGAGGGCATAGCCGGCCGGGTCGCTGCCGTCCCAGAGGCGGCCGTCGATCAGGGTCGAGGCGCGCATCTCGGTGTCCGGCACGCTGATACCGACGGCGCTGGCGGCTTCGCGGTAGAGGTCGAGTTGCTGGACCTGGCGGGCGATGCCGAGGTAATCGACGTCTTCGCGCAGCAGGCCCCAGCGGCGGAACTGGGTCATGAACCACAGCCCGTCGGAAAGCCAGGGATAGGTGGCCTGGCCTTCATTGAAGAAGCGCAGCGGGTGCGCGTCCTGCCAGGCGTGGCCAAGGCCGTCCTGGTAACGGCCGAGCAGACGCGGCTCGACGCTGGCGAGTGGGGCGTCGACGTAGTCTTCGCTGCTGATCAGCTGGGCGGCGCTGCGCAGGTTGTCTGCGCTGGCTTCGATGAAGCGGCTGGCGTCCAGCAGGCTCATGACCAGTGCGCGCGCGGTGTTGGGATATTCCTCGACGAAGGCGCGGGTGGTGCCCAGGACCTTCTCCGGGTGGTCTGGCCAGATCTGCTGGCTGGTGGCGAGGGTGAAGCCCATGCCTTCGTCCACCGCCAGGGCGCCCCAGGGGCCGCCGGCGCAGAAGCCGTCGATGCGCCCGGCTTTCAGGTGCTCGACCATCTGTGCCGGCGGCACCACCAGGCTGCGGACGTCCTGCAGGGGGTGGATGCCGTGGCTGGCCAGCCAGTAATAGAGCCACATCGCATGGGTGCCGGTGGGGAAGGTGTGGGCCAGGGTGAGTTGCGCACCGTTCTGGCGCGCGTGGCTCTGCAGTGCCCCGGCAGAGGTCACGCCGTCGCGCATCAGTGGGGCGGAGAGGTTGATCGACTGGCCGTTCTGGCACAGGCCCATGAGCACGGCCATGTCGGTGGCCGGGGCGCCGCCCAGGCCCAGTTGCAGGTCATAGACGAGTCCGTAGAGGCATTGCGCCGCGTCCAGTTCGCCGCTGAGCAGGCGGTCGCGCAGGCCGGCCCAGGAGTTCTGCCGTTGCAGGTTGAGCGTCAGGCCGTAGGGCTGGCCGAAGCCCTGGGTCGCAGCCACCACCAGCGAGGCGGAGTCGGTAAGGGCCATGAAGCCCAGGTCAAGGGCTGTCTTCTCCGGGGCATCGGAGCCGGCCACCCAGGCCAGGCTGTCCGGCAGTGGGCTGGTGCTGTCGATCATCTCCACCTCTGAACTCACTCTCAACGCAAAAGAATGGCGCCGTGCCACCTGCCCGAAGGGCGGTAGCCGCGACGCCATTGTCGATTGTTGATTGTCGGGCGCGATCCGCCGTTGGATCGCAGGTACGAGGAGTTGAGCAAGGGCTGTGCCAGCGGTCGTGCGGAAAAAAAAGAAGCCCCGCCATGGAGGGCGGGGCGCAGAGGAAGGGAGCGCACCTCTGGAGGGTTCCACAAGGGCACCTGAGCACGGATATCGGCAGGAGCCTGTCGTCCACCTTAGACCCGGTAGCCCGTGGCGCAACCGGTCAATAAGTATTAGGCCCATCGTTAGGGGCGGGCGGGAGCGCTCTGTTTCGGGGCCTGGAAAAGAAAAGCCCCGCACGAGGCGGGGCTTTTCATCACGCTAGGAGTCTCAGACCTGGACGGCCGGGATCTTCGCGTTGGCTGCAGCTTCGCGGAACTCGGCGATCTGGTCGAAGCTCAGGTAGCGGTAGATGTCGGCAGACATGCTGTCGATATCCTTCGCGTAGGCCATGTACTCCTCGACGGTCGGCAGCTTGCCGATGATCGAAGCGACAGCGGCCAGCTCGGCGGATGCCAGGAACACATCGGTGGCGTCGCCCAGACGGTTCGGGAAGTTACGGGTCGAAGTGGAAACCACGGTCGAACCGGTCTGTACGCGAGCCTGGTTACCCATGCACAGCGAGCAGCCCGGCATTTCCATGCGCGCGCCAGCCTTGCCGTAGATGCCGTAGTAGCCTTCTTCGGTCAGCTGGTGGGCGTCCATCTTGGTCGGCGGAGCCAGCCACAGACGGGTCGGAATGCCACCCTTGACCTTGTCCAGCAGCTTGCCGGCAGCGCGGAAGTGACCGATGTTGGTCATGCAGGAACCGATGAAGACTTCATCGATCTTGCGGCCTTCGACGCTGGACAGCAGACGGGCGTCGTCCGGGTCGTTCGGAGCGCAGAGTACCGGCTCCTTGACGTCGGCCAGGTCGATCTCGATGACCGCGGCGTACTCGGCGTCCTTGTCGGCGGCCAGCAGTTGCGGGTTGGCCAGCCAGGCTTCCATCGCTTGCGCGCGGCGCTCCAGGGTGCGGGCGTCGCCGTAGCCTTCGCCAATCATCCAGCGCAGCAGGGTGATGTTGGACTTCAGGTACTCGGCGATGGCGTCTTCCGGCAGCTTGATGGTGCAACCGGCAGCCGAACGCTCGGCGGAGGCGTCGGACAGCTCGAAGGCTTGCTCGACGGTCAGGTCGTTCAGGCCTTCGATCTCGAGGATGCGGCCGGAGAAGATGTTCTTCTTGCCCTTCTTCTCGACGGTCAGCAGGCCAGCCTGGATGGCGTAGTAGGGGATCGCATGGACCAGGTCACGCAGGGTGATGCCCGGTTGCAGCTGGCCCTTGAAGCGCACCAGAACCGATTCCGGCATGTCCAGCGGCATGACGCCGGTGGCAGCGGCGAAGGCGACCAGGCCGGAACCGGCCGGGAAGCTGATGCCGATCGGGAAGCGGGTGTGCGAGTCGCCGCCGGTGCCGACGGTGTCAGGCAGCAGCATGCGGTTCAGCCAGCTGTGGATGATGCCGTCGCCCGGACGCAGGGAGACACCGCCGCGGGTCATGATGAAGTCCGGCAGGGTGTGGTGGGTCTTGACGTCGATCGGCTTCGGATAAGCAGCGGTGTGGCAGAAGGACTGCATCACCAGGTCGGCGGAGAAGCCCAGGCAAGCCAGGTCTTTCAGCTCGTCGCGGGTCATCGGGCCGGTGGTGTCCTGGGAACCGACGGTGGTCATCTTCGGTTCGCAGTAGGTGCCCGGACGTACGCCCTGGCCTTCGGCCAGACCGCAGGCGCGGCCAACCATCTTCTGGGCGAGGGTGAAGCCCTTGCCGCTATCGGCCGGCGCTTCCGGCTTCTTGAACAGGTCGGAGGCAGGCAGACCCAGCTCGGCGCGGGCCTTCTCGGTCAGGCCGCGGCCAACGATCAGCGGGATACGGCCGCCGGCGCGGACTTCGTCCAGCAGAACCGGGGTCTTCAGCTCGAAGGTGGTGACCACTTCGCCGCTGTCATGACGGGTGACCTTGCCTTCATACGGGTACACGTCGATGACGTCGCCCATGGCCAGGTTGGTGCAGTCGAATTCGATCGGCAGGGCGCCGGCGTCTTCCATGGTGTTGTAGAAGATCGGGGCGATCTTGGTGCCGAAGCAGAAACCACCGCCGCGCTTGTTCGGCACGTAGGGGATGTCGTCGCCGAAGAACCACAGCACCGAGTTGGTGGCGGATTTACGGGAAGAACCGGTACCGACCACGTCACCGACGTAGGCAACCGGGAAGCCCTTGGCCTTGACCGCTTCGATCTGAGTCAGCGGACCAACGGAGCCCGGCTGGATCGGCTCGATGCCGTCGCGGGCCATTTTCAGCATGGCCAGGGCGTGCAGCGGGATGTCAGGGCGCGACCAGGCGTCCGGAGCGGGGGACAGGTCGTCGGTGTTGGTTTCGCCGGGGACCTTGAACACGGTCAGGGTCAGCTTCTCGGCGACGGCCGGACGGGCCTTGAACCACTCGCCTTCGGCCCAGGACTGCAGCACGGACTTGGCGGCGGCGTTGCCTTTCTTGGCGCGCTCGGCGACGTCGTGGAAGGCGTCGAACATCAGCAGGGTGTGCTTCAGTTGCGCGGCGGCGACTTCGGCCAGCTCGGCGCTGTCCAGCAGCTCGACCATGGTGGTGATGTTGTAGCCACCCTGCATGGTGCCCAGCAGCTCGAGGGCGCGGGTCTTGGAGAGCAGCGGGGAAGTGGCTTCACCCTTGGCGACGGCGGACAGGAAACCGGCCTTGACGTAGGCAGCTTCGTCCACGCCCGGCGGTACGCGGTTGGTGATCAGGTCGAGGAGAAATTCTTCTTCGCCGGCCGGCGGGTTCTTCAGGAGTTCGACCAGACCAGCGGTCTGTTCGGCGTTCAGCGGCTGGGGCACGACGCCCTGGGCGGCACGCTCTTCTACGTGTTTGCGATAGGCTTCAAGCACAGTATTTCCCTCATCAGTGGTCCCGGAGGACGCGTATCCAGGAGACCCCTCCGATCCATTCGTCAGGCATGGTGGACGGTAATCCACTGACCTACGACGGCACCGGCGATCTCCGGGCAGAAGCTGTTTTCAAAGTTTTACGCCGGGGGGCCAGGGACTGATGGGGCTGGGCGCTTGAGGGAGGCGCCCAGACCGCGCGGCTGCCGGAATCTGTGCTTCGTGACGCTTTGAAAACAGCTTCTTTCGGACAATGACGCCAAAAAGGCGCAGCCATTCTAATGGAATTAATGGGGCTTGGTAAGCCGATTTGCGTGGCGCCCGAGGGTGATCTTGCCTAGACAAAGGGCTAACATGCCCGCTTTGCCAGCTATCTGTTCAGCCATGTCTTCGCAACGCATCAAAACCCCCTGCGTCGGGCTCTGCTCGACGGTCTATGGCGACCTGGTCTGCCGTGGCTGCAAGCGCTTCCACCACGAAGTGGTGAACTGGAACCGCTACGGCGACGAGGAGAAGCGGGCGGTGCTGAGCCGTCTGGAGATCCTGCTGACGCAGGTGATGATGGCCAAGCTGGAGGTCTTCGATGCGTCCCTGCTGCGCAGCCAGCTGGAACAGCGGCAGATCCGCTTCGTGCCCGATCAGTCGCCCTATTGCTGGGCCTACCAGTTGATCGCCCGCGGCTCGCGGATGATCAATCAGGTTGAAGCCTACGGTCTGGCGCTGCTGCCGGAGTTCCGCGAATGGCCGCTGCCGGACCTGCGCGACGCCATCGACAAGGAGTTTTTCATTCTTTCCGAGGCGCACTACGAGCGCTATATCGCGCCGAGCTTCCTGGCTGAGGCGCTGGAGTCGCGGGTCTGATCGCCGCCGCGCAATAAGAAAGCCGCCCGATGGGCGGCTTTTTTCGTCAGGGCTGTCGGATCACGGCTTGGCGGCGATCTCTTCCAGGTGGGCGATGATGTCGTCCGGCTTGAGGACCAGGATGTCGCTCTCCAGCGAATCCAGCACCACTTCGGCGGTGTTGCCGATCAGTGCGCCGGACAGCCCAGTACGTGCCACGCTGCCGATCACCGTCACCGCAGCGTCAAGGTTGTGCGCCGCTCGGGGGATCAGTACGTCCGCCGGGCCTTCCTCGATGTGCAGGTGCTGGTCGTCGACGCCGAATTCGGCCTGGAACGCCTTGCACGCCTCGCGGTACTTGGCCTCGATGGTCTCGCTGAGCTGGAAGGTCGGGTCGGCCGCCGAGAGCATGGGCGAGGGATGCGCGCTGATGACGTGCAGCTTGCCATGGGCGAGGCCGGCGATGTCGTAGGCATGGCTGACGATTCCGGCGTGCAGGGTGCGGTGCTCGATGTCGTTGTTGCCCACGTCCACGGCGGCGAGGATGTTGCGTCCGGCCCAGGGCAGGCTGGTCTTCACCAGCAGCACCGGGGAAGGACAGAAGCGCAGCAGCTTCCAGTCGTCCGGGGTGAGCAGGGCCTTCTTCAGCGGGTTGTCCGGGCTGTGCTGCTTGATCACCAGCCCGCAGCCTTCGGCCTGCTGCGCGGCGATGATGGTCTGGTGCAGGTTGTCCTTCCAGGCCTGGCGGCTGGAAGCGCTGAAGCCTTCCTGGCGCAGCACCTCGGCGACTTCCTCGAGCTTGGCGCTGTAGTCGGCGCGCCGCTCGCAGGCCAGCAGGTGCAGGTGTGACTGGGTCACGCTGGCGATCAGGCGGGCCCGTTTCAGCGCGAGACCTTCCGGCTGGTCCGGGTCCACGACTACGAGGATGCTACGGATGGCTTGCATGATCGTCTCCCTTCGTGCGCGTTGTTTATGTGGAACAACTGTAGTCGGGATATCCCGTTCATGACGTTGAGGCATATCAACGCCGGAAGCTGGTTCCGCGCGGTGGCATTCGTATAATGCTCCGCCTTTATTGCACCGACCAGTTACGGGCCGGTGCGCCAAGCGTTTGCGCGGCCGCGCGGCGGTCTGCGGGTTGGAGAAACAACATGCTGTCTGAAATCAGGGAATTCCTCGGTTGTGCCACGCCGGATGCGTGGGTGGAAGCCGCGCTGCGGGATCAGGCGGTGATGCTGATCGACCACAAGAACAACGAGTTCAAGGCCGCCAGCACGGCCCTGGCCCTGATCGCCAAGTACAGCGCCCACGAGGAACTGGTGAACTTCATGTCGCGCCTGGCGCGCGAGGAGCTGCGTCACCACGAACAGGTCCTGGCGATCCTGAAGAAGCGCGGCATACCCCTGCGGCCGATCTCCGCAGGCCGCTATGCCTCCAGCCTGCGTACCGTGGTGCGCAATCACGAGCCGCAGAAGCTGGTGGATACCCTGATCGTCGGCGCCTTCATCGAATGCCGCAGCTGCGAGCGCTTCGCCGCGCTGGTGGATCAC
Source organism: Pseudomonas sp. LABIM340 (assembly GCF_040017195.2). Lineage (NCBI taxonomy): Bacteria > Pseudomonadati > Pseudomonadota > Gammaproteobacteria > Pseudomonadales > Pseudomonadaceae > Pseudomonas > Pseudomonas sp. LABIM340. Next base: position 2,330,042 of record NZ_CM200227.1, read on the forward strand.
CTGGACGCCGATCTGGCCAAGTTCTACGGCTCGCTGCTGAAATCCGAGGCGCGGCACTTCCAGGGTTACCTGAGCCTGGCGCGCCGCTATGGCGATGACGCCGACATCGACCGCCGCGTGGCGGAGATTCGCGAAGTGGAGGCTGGCCTGATCCAGTCGCCGGACGGCGAGTTCCGCTTCCACAGCGGTGTGCCGGTGGAGCAGGCGGCCTGAGCCACCCGCTGGAATGAAAAAAGCGCCCTGATGGGCGCTTTTTCTTTGTCGCTTTTGGTGGGCCTCAGTCCTTCACCTTCAGGTCCAGCGCCAGGTCGCGCGCGGCCTTGGTCGCCAGTACGCCCATCAGTTGGCCGATCTCGTCCTGGCGGCTGCTGGCGCCGGTCGGGCCGCCGGCCATCATCACGCTGGGGACAGGCGCCTGGGCGGCGGCTTCGGCCCAGACCTTGTTGATGGCGATCAGCGCGTCCAGCTTGGGTTGCAGCGCGCCGTCCGCCTTGATCACCGCTTCGCGGGCGTAGGCATCGGCGTCGGCGGTGATCTTGGTGGCCTGCGCCGTCACGGCAGCCTTGTCGCGCAGCAATTCAGCTGTCTGCTTCTCGATCTCGGCGCGCTGCTTCTCGCGCTCGGCGTTGATCACCGCCAGCTGCTTCTCGGTTTCCGCCTGGGTGGTGCGCTCGATCTGGTCGCGCAGGGTTTCCTGGCGCTTGGCTTCCACTTCCTTCTCGCCACGGGCGGTGACCAGCAGCTTCTCTTCCTCTTCCTTCAGGCGGTTCTGGCGCGCCACGGCCAGCTCGGCCAGCGCCTGCTGCACCTTGACCATGCGCTGCTTGTACTGCGGGTTCGGGTCGACGTTGGTGATGCGCGCCTCAACCACTTCCACGCCGAACTTGCGGAACTGCTGCTGTTTGCGCACCGGGATGCCCTTGGCGTCGGTGACCTTCTCGGTGACGAACTGGCTGGCGTTGTTGTCGCCGAAGCTGCCCTGTTCGGTGCCGGCCTGCAGGATGGCGGTCTGGTGTGGTACGGCGCCGCGTGGGCCGCGGACTTCCTTGCGCTTGATCAGGTACAGGCCATCGTTGAGCTGGTTCTCGAACTCCGCGGCGAATTCGCTGCGGGCGCCAGCATAGTAGTCGTCGGCGGTCATCAGCGAGGCGGTGGCCTGCAGGGTTTCCTTGATCGCCGGGACCAGTGCGGTGCGGATGAAGTTGTCCGGGTTGCGGTATTCCTGGGCCATCTTCAGGAACTGGTCGCCGCCGGGCAGGCGGAAGCGCGCCGAGGACTCGACCTTGGCGTCGACGTTGCCGAGGAAGACGATGGGGAAGGCTTCGATGGTCGCGCCCAGCCCGTCGTTGTCCGGGTTGTTGTCGTTCTCGTCCATGATCAGCACGGACTGCACGCTGATGGCTTTCTTCCAGGTGGTGGCGCGGCCGAACCACTTGGTGGCGTAGCCGACGTCGTCGACGATCTTCTCGTCGCCGAAGATGGTCCGCACGTGGGTCATGAAGCCAGCTTCGTTATAGAAGAAGACGCCGTTGAACAGGATGAAGGCGGCGGCGACCAGTGTCAGGGGCAGGGCGCCGAACTTGATGAGATTTCCCTTGCTGAACATGTTTCTTCCTTGATTGAGCAAACCGCGAATGCTGCGCAAGGCGGTCGGTGCCGGTCAAGGGGAAATGTCTGGCAGTGCGGCTGGGTTAACGCCAAAAGGCCACCATTGCGGTGGCCCGGAGCGTCACAGCGGGAAGGGTGCCTGCTGCAGGCCTTGCTCGTCGGCCTCCAGTGCCCAGCCCTGGCTGTCCCAGTCGCCGAGGACGATGCGCCGCGCGGGGCGGCCGTCGATTTCCAGTTCGTGGACGGCGGGGCGGTGGGTGTGGCCGTGGATCAGGATGCGTACGCCCTTGTCGCGCATGATCTTCTCCACTTCCGCCGGGGTGACGTCGACGATCTCGCTGGCTTTCATGCGGGTCTGCGCGCGGCTTTCCTTGCGCAGTTTGCGCGCCAGCTTGTGGCGGGTGGCCAGCGGCAGGTTGCGCAGGATGAACAGCGTCAGCGGGTTGCGCAGCCAGCGGCGCAGCTTCATATAGGCCACGTCGAGGGTGCAAAGGCTGTCGCCGTGCATCAGCAGGATCTTCTCGCCGTCCAGGTCGATCAGGCTCGGGTCGCGCAGCAGGGTGCAACCGGCTTCGCGGCAGAAGGCCTGGCCGATCAGGAAGTCGCGGTTGCCGTGCATCAGGAAGATGCGCGTGCCGCAGTCGGACACTTCACGCAGGGCTCGGGCGATGGAGTGCTGGAACTCGTCCATGCCATCGTCGCCGATCCAGGCTTCGAAGAAGTCGCCGAGGATATACAGCGCCTGCGCCGTGCGGGCGCGGGTGGAGAGGAAATGCAAGAACGCCCGGGTAATGTCCGGGCGTTCCGCTTCGAGATGCAGGTCCGAGATGAACAGGACGCTCATCGGCTCACTCGCCGATGACTTCTGCTTTCTCGATGATCACGTCGTCGGCCGGTACGTCCTGGTGGCCGGAGCGCATGGTGGTGGCGACGGTCTTGATCTTGTTGACCACGTCCATGCCGTCCTTCACTTCACCGAACACGCAGTAGCCCCAGCCCTGCACGGTCGGCGCGCTGTGGTTGAGGAAGTCGTTGTCGGCGACGTTGATGAAGAACTGCGCGCTTGCCGAATGCGGCTCCATGGTACGGGCCATGGCGACGGTGCCGACCTTGTTGCCGACGCCGTTGTTGGCTTCGTTCTTGATCGACTTGCGGGTGGACTTCTGCTTCATGCCCGGCTCGAAACCGCCGCCCTGGATCATGAAGTTGTTGATCACACGGTGGAAAACGGTGTTGTCGTAATGGCCGGCCTTCACGTACTCCTTGAAGTTGGCCACGGTTTCCGGCGCCTTGTCGTCGAAGAGTTCAAGGGTGATATCGCCGAAGTTGGTCTGCAGTTTGACGGTGGTAGGCATCAGGGAATTCCGCTCTTTGGAAAAATCGAAGGCCTGTCAGGGGGTTGACAGCTTCGGCTATGATAAGCGCTTTGGTTTGGCTGGCCTACCCTGGCCGAACACCAGCATGATCAAGGACACCATGAGCAAGCCTACCGCCGATACGAAAGAAGCCACTGTTGCCGCCAACTTCCTGCGTCCGATCGTTGCGGCCGACCTGGAAAGTGGCAAGCACCAGAAAATCGTCACTCGCTTCCCGCCGGAGCCCAATGGCTACCTGCATATCGGTCACGCCAAGTCCATCTGTCTGAACTTCGGCCTGGCCAAGGAGTTCGGCGGTGACTGCCACCTGCGCTTCGACGACACCAATCCGGCGAAGGAAGACCAGGAATACATCGACGCCATCGAGGCCGATGTGAAGTGGCTGGGCTTCGACTGGGCCGGGCAGGTTCGCTACGCCTCCAACTACTTCGACCAGCTGCATGACTGGGCGGTGGACCTGATCAAGGCCGGCAAGGCTTTCGTCTGCGACCTGAACGCCGAGGAAATGCGCGCCTACCGTGGTTCGCTGACCGAGCCGGGCAAGAACAGCCCGTTCCGCGAGCGTTCGGTGGAAGAGAACCTGGACCTGTTCGCCCGCATGAAAGCCGGCGAGTTCCCGGATGGCGCCCGCTCGCTGCGTGCGAAGATCGACATGGCCTCGCCGAACATCAACCTGCGCGACCCGATCCTCTACCGCATCCGCCACGCTCATCACCACCAGACCGGCGACAAGTGGTGCATCTACCCCAGCTACGACTTCACCCACGGTCAGTCGGACGCCATCGAGGGCATCACCCACTCCATCTGCACCCTGGAGTTCGAGGATCACCGCCCGCTGTACGAATGGTTCCTGGCCAACCTGCCGGTCCCGGCCCAGCCGCGCCAGTACGAATTCGCGCGCCTGAACCTGAACTACACCATCACCAGCAAGCGCAAGCTCAAGCAACTGGTCGATGAAAGCCACGTGCATGGCTGGGACGACCCGCGCATGTCGACTCTTTCCGGCTACCGCCGTCGCGGCTATACCCCGGCGTCGATCCGTACCTTCTGCGACATGATCGGCGTGAACCGCGCCGGCGGCGTGGTGGACATCGGCATGCTGGAATTCGCCATCCGTGACGACCTCGATGCCAACGCCGGCCGCGCCATGTGCGTACTCAAGCCGCTGAAGGTGGTCATCACCAACTACCCGGAAGGCCAGGTCGAGAACCTCGAGCTGCCGCGCCATCCGAAGCAGGACATGGGCGTGCGCGTGCTGCCGTTCAGCCGCGAGATCTACATCGACGCCAGCGACTTCGAGGAAGTCCCGCCGGCCGGCTACAAGCGCCTGATCCCCGGTGGCGAAGTGCGCCTGCGCGGCAGCTACGTGATCCGCGCCGACGAAGCCATCAAGGATGCCGCCGGCAACATCGTCGAACTGCGCTGCAGCTATGACGAGAACACCCTGGGCAAGAACCCCGAGGGCCGCAAGGTCAAGGGCGTGATCCACTGGGTGCCGGCCGCCGAGAGCGTCGAGTGCGAAGTGCGCCTGTACGACCGCCTGTTCCGTTCCGCCAATCCGGAGAAGTCGGAAGAGGGCGGCAGCTTCCTCGACAACATCAACCCGGACTCCCTGGTGGTGCTCAAGGGTTGCCGCGCCGAGCCGTCGCTGGCCAGCGCCACCGCCGAGGATCGCTTCCAGTTCGAGCGCGAAGGCTACTTCTGCGCGGACGCCAGGGACTCCGGGGCTGACGCTCTGGTATTCAACCGCACCGTGACCCTGCGCGATTCCTGGGGGCAGTAACGGATGGCTGACTTGCAGATCTACAGCACGCTGTCCAAGACCAAGGACAGCTTCAAGCCGCTGGTGGGCAATCAGGTGCGCATGTACGTGTGCGGCATGACCGTGTACGACTTCTGCCACATCGGCCATGCCCGTGTGATGGTGGCGTTCGACGTCATCGCCCGCTGGCTGCGCCATCGCGGCTATGACCTGACCTATGTGCGCAACATCACCGACATCGACGACAAGATCATCCGCCGCGCCCAGGAGAACGGTGAATCGTTCGAAGACCTCACCGCCCGCATGATCGCCGCGATGCATGAAGACGAGGCGCGCCTGTCGGTCCTGCGTCCGGATATTGAGCCGCGCGCCACCGGCCACATCGTCGGCATGCACGAGATGATCCAGACCCTGATTGACAAGGGTTACGCCTACGCGCCGGGCAATGGCGACGTCTATTACCGGGTCGGCAAGTTCGCCGGCTACGGCAAGCTGTCGCGCAAGAAGATCGAAGACCTGCGCATCGGTGCGCGGATCGAGGTCGACGAATCCAAGGAAGACCCGTTGGACTTCGTGCTCTGGAAGGGCGCCAAGCCGGGCGAGCCGAGCTGGGAATCGCCGTGGGGCGCCGGGCGTCCGGGTTGGCACATCGAGTGCTCGGTGATGTCCACCTGCTGCCTGGGCGAGACCTTCGACATCCACGGTGGCGGCCCGGACCTGGTGTTCCCGCACCACGAGAACGAGATAGCCCAGAGCGAGGCGGCCACCGGCAAGCTCTATGCGGCCAGCTGGATGCACGCCGGCGCGGTGCGCGTGGACGGCGAGAAGATGTCCAAGTCCCTGGGCAACTTCTTCACCATTCGCGAAGTGCTGGAGAAGTACCACCCGGAAGTCGTGCGCTTCCTGCTGGTCTCCAGCCACTACCGCAGCCCGATCAACTACTCCGAAGACAACCTGAAGGAGGCCAAGGGCGCGCTGGAGCGTTTCTACACCGCGCTGCGCGGCTTGCCGCAGGTGACTGCCGCGGGTGGTGGGGAGTTTGTCGAGCGCTTCGGCGCCGCGATGGACGACGACTTCGGTACGCCGGAAGCGGTAGCTGTGCTGTTCGAGATGGTCCGCGAGGTCAACCGCCTGCGCGAGAGCGATCCGACGGCTGCGGCTGCACTGGCGGCACGCGTGCGTGAGTTGGGGGCTCTGCTGGGTGTTCTGCAGCTGGATGCCGACGAGTTCCTCCAGGCCGGCGCAGCCGGCAAGGTCGATGCGGCGCAGGTCGAGGCGCTGATCCAGGCTCGTCTGGATGCCCGTGCGGCGAAGAACTGGGCCGAATCCGACCGCATCCGCGACGAGCTGACCGCTCTGGGCGTAGTGCTGGAAGACGGCAAGGGCGGCACTACCTGGCGCCTTGCCGAGTAACAGCTCCCCGGAAATGAAAAAGGCCGCTGATCAGCGGCCTTTTTCTTGCTCGTCGAAAACCTGTCAGGTGTGCAGGTGTTCGGCGGCGTACAGGGTGTTTTCCAGCAGGCAGGCGCGGGTCATCGGGCCGACACCGCCCGGAACCGGGGTGATCCAGCTGGCGCGCTCGGCGGCGACGTCGTATTCCACGTCGCCCACCAGCTTGCCGTCTTCCTGACGGTTGATGCCCACGTCGATGACGATGGCGCCTTCCTTGATCCACTCGCCCTTGACCAGTCCCGGCTTGCCGGCAGCAACGACCACCAGGTCGGCGCGGCGTACGTGGTCGGCCAGGTCGCGGGTGAAGCGGTGGGTCACGGTGACGGTGCAGCCGCCCAGCAGCAGTTCCAGCGCCATGGGGCGGCCGACGATGTTCGATGCGCCCACTACCACCGCGTCCATGCCGTACAGGTCGACGCCGGTGCTTTGCAGCAGAGTCATGATGCCTTTCGGGGTGCAGGGGCGCAGCAGCGGGATGCGCTGGGCCAGGCGGCCGATGTTGAAGGGGTGGAAGCCGTCCACGTCCTTGTCCGGGCTGATGCGTTCCAGCAGCTGGGAGGCGTCGAGGTGGGCGGGGAGGGGCAGTTGCACGAGGATGCCGTCGATGGCCGGGTCGGCGTTCAGGCGGTCGATCAGCGCCAGCAGCTCTTCCTGGGTGGTGCTGGCGGGGAGGTCGTACGCCTGGGAGAGGAAGCCGACCTCTTCACAGTCCTTGCGCTTGTGCGCGACATAGACCTGAGAGGCGGGGTCGCTGCCGACCAGGATCACTGCCAGGCCGGGGATGCGCAGTCCTTGCTGGCGGCGTTCATTGACGCGTTGGCCAATCTGCTGGCGGAGGCTGGCGGCGATCGCTTTGCCGTCGATCAGTTTTGCAGTCATGTCGGGGGGATAACCATTAAGGCGGGTGAAAAGAAGGCGCGCATTTTCGCATGCTGCCTCCATAAGGCAAAGGCGGGAGCCCCTGATTTGGCGTAACTCCTTTATCTCTTTGAACTTTTTTTAAAAAAGTTGTTGACGGGGTATGGCCTCATCGATAACATGCGCCCCGCTTGCCGAGCACAGCCTGAAACACGAAAGAGGCGGTGCCAACCGATTCGGTGGTTTCCACTGAGTCTGCTTAGCAAGGGTTGCAGCCACTAAAGCGCCCGTAGCTCAGCTGGATAGAGCATCCGCCTTCTAAGCGGATGGTCGCAGGTTCGAGTCCTGCCGGGTGCGCCAAGTGGCGTTCGGTACAAGCAAATGTAATATGGTGGGCGTAGCTCAGTTGGTAGAGCACAGGATTGTGGCTCCTGGTGTCGTGGGTTCGATTCCCATCGTCCACCCCATATTCCGAAGCGCCAGGCCTAGAGCCTGGCGTTTTCGTTTCTGCGGTACCCTGCGGACGTGGTGAAATTGGTAGACACGCCGGATTTAGGTTCCGGTGGCGCAAGCTGTGAGAGTTCGAGTCTCTCCGTCCGCACCATCTTCTTTCCATAAGCTCTCGCATCCGTGAATTTCCGCAGCTTCCACTCGGGGTGACTTCTGCATTTCTAGCTACTAGAATGCTTGCCCTTGATTCTGGGAGCCGGAAGGACCGGCTTACGTCTGTGCCACGAGGAATATCCATGCAAGTTTCCGTTGAAAGCACCTCCGCTCTTGAGCGCCGCATGACCGTTGGCGTGCCGGCCGAGCGTATCGAGACCGAAGTCAACAAGCGTCTGCAGCAGACCGCTCGTCGCGCCAAGGTTCCTGGCTTCCGTCCCGGCAAGGTGCCGATGAGCGTGATCCGTCAGCGCTACGAAGCCGCCGCTCGTCAGGAAGCCCTCGGTGACCTGATCCAGGAAACCTTCTACGAAGCCGTGGTCGAGCAGAAGCTGAACCCGGCCGGTGCTCCTTCCGTCGAACCGAAAGTGTTCGAGAAAGAGAAGGGCCTCGAGTACATCGCTACCTTCGAAGTCTTCCCCGAGTTCCAGGTTGCCGGTTTCGACGGCATCAAGGTCGAGCGCCTGCAGGCTGACGTGGCTGACGCCGATCTCGACAACATGCTGGAAATCCTGCGCAAGCAGAACACCCGCTTCGAAGCCGTTGACCGCGCCGCTCAGAACGACGACCAGGTGAACATCGACTTCGTCGGCAAGATCGACGGCGAAGCCTTCGCTGGCGGTTCCGCCAAGGGCACCCTGCTGGTGCTGGGCTCCGGCCGCATGATCCCGGGCTTCGAAGAAGGCCTGGTCGGCGCCAAGGCCGGTGAAGAGCGCGTTCTGAACGTGACCTTCCCCGAGGACTACCAGAACCTGGACCTGGCCGGCAAAGCCGCCGAGTTCACCGCTACCGTCAACAGCGTCGCCGAGCCGAAGCTGCCGGAGCTGAACGAAGAGTTCTTCGCTCTGTTCGGCGTGAAGGAAAGCACTCTGGAAGGCTTCCGCACCGAAGTTCGCAAGAACATGGAGCGTGAGCTGCGTCAGGCCATCAAGTCCAAGGTGAAGAACCAGGTGATGGAAGGTCTGGTCGAGACCAACCCGATCGAAGTTCCGAAAGCCCTGATCGGCAACGAAGTGAATCGTCTGCGCGTCCAGGCTGTCCAGCAGTTCGGTGGCAACATCAAGCCCGACCAACTGCCGGCCGAGCTGTTCGAAGAACAGGCCAAGCGCCGCGTCGTGCTGGGTCTGATCGTCGCTGAGCTGGTCAAGCAGCACGAGCTGAAGGCTGACGAAGCCCGCGTTCGCGAAATGATCGAAGAGATGGCTTCCGCCTATCAGGAGCCGGAACAGGTTGTTTCCTGGTACTACAAGAACGACCAGCAACTGAACGAAGTCCGTTCGGTTGTACTGGAAGAACAAGTTGTAGATACTGTCCTGCAGAAGGCCAATGTGACCGACAAGCAGGTATCCTACGAAGACGCGGTCAAGCCTGCAGAAGCTCCGCAAGCGGCCTGATTCAGCGCTTCTTCGTTCGATTGTCACAAGCCAGCCTTCGGGCTGGCTTGTGCGTCTATAGAGACATGACTTTTTATTAGGGAGTGATCGTCGGACATGCATAATCCTTATATGCCGCAAGTTCCGAACATTCAGGCCGCTGGTGGTCTGGTGCCGATGGTGGTGGAGCAGTCCGCCCGCGGTGAGCGTTCCTACGACATCTATTCGCGCCTGCTGAAGGAGCGGATCATCTTCCTGGTCGGCCAGGTCGAGGACTACATGGCCAACCTCGTGGTTGCCCAGCTGCTGTTCCTCGAAGCCGAGAACCCGGACAAGGACATCCACCTCTACATCAACTCCCCGGGTGGTTCCGTCACCGCTGGCATGTCGATCTACGACACCATGCAGTTCATCAAGCCTGACGTGTCCACCATCTGCGTGGGCCAGGCGTGCAGCATGGGTGCCCTGCTGCTGGCTGGCGGCGCCGCTGGCAAGCGCTACTGCCTGCCGCATTCGCGCATGATGATCCACCAGCCGCTGGGCGGTTTCCAGGGCCAGGCCTCGGACATCGAGATCCACGCCAAGGAAATCCTTTTCATCAAGGAACGCCTGAACCAGGTGCTGGCACACCACACCGGTCAGCCGCTGGACGTCATTGCCCGCGATACCGACCGTGACCGCTTCATGAGTGGCGAGGAAGCCGTCAAGTACGGTCTGATCGATCAGCTCTTCACTCAGCGTCCTGCTGCCAGCTGAGTCTCTCCGCACTACCGCGGCCGGTAATCCGGCCGCTCGCGGGCTTGAAAATGCCTGCGAATGCCTTCATCTTGTCCTTCACGTATATCCCCGATTGGAACGATCGAATGACTGACACCCGCAACGGCGAGGACAACGGCAAGCTGCTGTATTGCTCCTTCTGCGGCAAGAGCCAGCACGAAGTGCGCAAGTTGATTGCCGGCCCCTCGGTCTTTATCTGCGACGAGTGCGTCGACCTGTGCAACGACATCATCCGTGAGGAGGTGCAGGAAGCACAGGCGGAGAGCAGTGCGCATAAGCTTCCGGCGCCGAAAGAGATTCGCACCATCCTCGATCAGTACGTGATCGGCCAGGAACGTGCCAAGAAAACCCTGGCGGTAGCGGTGTACAACCACTACAAGCGCCTGAACCAGCGTGAGCGCAAGGACGACGTCGAACTGGGCAAGAGCAACATCCTGCTGATCGGGCCGACCGGCTCGGGCAAGACCCTGCTCGCCGAGACCCTGGCGCGTCTGCTCAATGTTCCCTTCACTATCGCCGATGCCACCACCCTCACCGAGGCTGGTTATGTGGGCGAGGATGTCGAGAACATCATTCAGAAGCTGCTGCAGAAGTGCGACTACGATGTCGAGAAGGCCCAGATGGGCATTGTCTACATCGACGAAATCGACAAGATCTCGCGCAAGTCCGACAACCCGTCGATCACCCGCGACGTGTCCGGCGAAGGCGTTCAGCAGGCTCTGCTGAAGCTGATCGAAGGCACCGTGGCTTCCGTACCGCCCCAGGGCGGCCGCAAGCACCCGCAGCAGGAATTCCTGCAGGTCGACACCCGCAATATCCTGTTCATCTGCGGTGGCGCGTTCGCTGGCCTGGAAAAGGTCATCCAGAACCGTTCTACCAAAGGCGGCATCGGCTTCAGCGCCGAGGTTCGCAGTCAGGAAGCGGGTAAGAAGGTGGGCGACGCGCTGCGCGAAGTCGAGCCGGAGGATCTGGTGAAGTTTGGCCTGATTCCCGAGTTCGTCGGTCGTTTGCCGATCATCGCGACGCTCGAAGAGCTGGACGAAGCTGCCCTGATGCAGATTCTCACCGAGCCGAAGAACGCGCTGACCAAGCAGTACGCCAAGCTCTTCGAAATGGAAGGCGTGGACCTCGAGTTCCGTCCGGACGCGCTCAAGGCTGTCGCCCGTCGCGCGCTGGAGCGCAAGACCGGCGCCCGTGGCCTGCGTTCCATCCTCGAAGGCATCCTGCTCGATACCATGTACGAGATCCCCTCGCAGAACGACGTCAGCAAGGTGGTGATCGATGAAAGCGTCATCGAGGGCTCCTCCCAGCCGCTGCTGATCTACGAGAACAGCGAGCAGCCGGCCAAGGCTGCACCTGACGCCTGAAACCAGAAGGGGCCCTAGGGCCCCTTTTTTCTTCCCATCTACCGCGCTTGTTTTTTCCCAGTCCTAACCCCATCTTAGGCCGAAGGGTCCAATCCCATCGTTTTGGCCAAGTGCCGCTGTAGAGCCGAATATCATGAAAACACTCGTCGAGTTGCCCCTGCTCCCCCTGCGTGACGTAGTGGTGTATCCGCACATGGTCATCCCGCTTTTCGTGGGACGAGAGAAATCCATCGAGGCCCTCGAGGCCGCCATGACCAGCGACAAGCAGATCCTGTTGCTGGCGCAGAAGAATCCGGCCGACGACGATCCGGGCGCCGACGGCCTGTACCGCATGGGCACCGTGGCCACCGTCCTGCAGTTGCTGAAACTGCCCGATGGCACCGTCAAGGTGCTGGTCGAGGGCGAGCAGCGCGGCCAGGTAGAGCGCTTCATCGACGAGGAAGCCTACTGCCGCGCGGAAGTTTCGATCATTGACGAGGCCTCCGTCGGCGAGCGCGAATCCGAAGTCTTCACCCGTAGCCTGCTCAGCCAGTTCGAGCAGTATGTGCAGCTGGGCAAGAAAGTCCCAGCCGAAGTCCTGTCCTCGCTCAACAGCATCGACGAGCCGGGTCGTCTTGTAGACACCATGGCCGCCCACATGGCGCTGAAGATCGAGCAGAAGCAGGAAATCCTCGAGATCACCGAGCTGTCTGCCCGCGTCGAGCACGTGCTGGCCATGCTGGATGCCGAGATCGACCTGCTGCAGGTCGAGAAGCGCATTCGCGGCCGCGTGAAGAAGCAGATGGAGCGCAGCCAGCGCGAGTACTACCTCAACGAACAGATGAAGGCCATCCAGAAAGAGCTGGGTGACATCGACGAAGGCCACAACGAAGTCGAGGAGCTGAAGAAGCGCATCGACGCCGCCGGCCTGACCAAGGAAGCCATGGCCAAGGCCACTGCCGAGCTGAACAAGCTCAAGCAGATGTCGCCGATGTCCGCCGAGGCGACCGTGGTGCGTTCCTACATCGACTGGCTGGTGAACGTGCCTTGGAAGGCCGAGAGCAAGGTGCGCCACGATCTGGACAAGGCAGAGGACATCCTCGACGCCGACCACTATGGCCTGGAAGAGGTCAAGGAACGCATCCTCGAGTACCTCGCTGTCCAGAAACGCGTGAAGAAGCTCAAGGGCCCAGTACTCTGCCTGGTCGGCCCGCCCGGCGTGGGCAAGACCTCGCTGGCCGAGTCCATCGCCCGCGCAACCAACCGCAAGTTCGTGCGCATGGCCCTGGGCGGCGTGCGTGACGAGGCCGAGATTCGCGGTCACCGTCGTACCTACATCGGTTCCATGCCCGGTCGTCTGATTCAGAAAATGACCAAGGTGGGCGTGCGCAACCCGCTGTTCCTGCTCGACGAGATCGACAAGATGGGCAGCGACATGCGCGGCGACCCTGCTTCGGCGCTGCTGGAAGTGCTCGATCCGGAGCAGAACCACAACTTCAACGACCACTACCTCGAAGTCGACTACGACCTCTCCGACGTGATGTTCCTCTGCACGGCGAACTCCATGAACATTCCGGCTGCGTTGCTGGACCGCATGGAAGTCATCCGTCTGCCGGGTTACACCGAAGACGAGAAAATCAACATCGCCTCGAAATATCTTGTACCGAAACAGACTGCGGCCAATGGTCTCAAGAAGGGCGAGGTGGTTTTCGAAGAAGCCGCCACCCGTGACATCGTCCGTTACTACACCCGTGAAGCCGGTGTGCGCAGCCTCGAGCGCCAGATCGCCAAGGTCTGCCGCAAGGCGGTCAAGGACGGTGGCAAGGCCAAGCGCATCGAAGCGGTGGTGACTCCCGATTCGCTGGAAAACTACCTGGGTGTGCGCAAGTTCCGCTACGGCCTGGCCGAGCAGCAGGATCAGATCGGCCAGGTGACCGGCCTAGCCTGGACCCAGGTGGGCGGCGAATTGCTGACCATCGAATCGGCCATGGTTCCCGGCAAGGGCGCACTGACCAAGACCGGCTCGCTGGGCGACGTCATGGCGGAATCCATCACCGCTGCGCTGACCGTTGTTCGTAGTCGTTCGAAGAGCCTGGGCATCGCGCCGGACTTCCACGAAAAACACGATATCCACATCCATGTGCCGGAAGGCGCAACCCCCAAGGACGGCCCTAGCGCGGGCATCGGCATGTGCACCGCACTGGTTTCGGCGATCACCCAGATCCCGGTCCGCGCGGACGTTGCCATGACCGGCGAGATCACCCTTCGGGGGCAGGTGCTGGCCATTGGTGGTCTGAAGGAAAAACTTCTGGCTGCGCACCGGGGTGGAATCAAGACGGTGATCATTCCCGAGGAAAACGTACGAGACCTTAGGGAAATTCCGGATAATATTAAGGCCGATCTCGTTATTAAACCGGTTAAATGGATTGACGAGGTCCTGCAAATTGCGCTGCAATACGCCCCGGAGCCCTTGCCCGATGCGGCTCCCGAGATGGTTGCAAAGGATGAGAAGCGCGAGTCTGATTCCAAGGAGCGAATCAGCACGCATTAGTTGGGGGGCTTTCTTGACACTGTTTTTGAGCCCTTGTTATAAAGCGGCACTTGCTTTGTCAGTTGGCAAACCAGCACCTGCTTTTGCTTACACCTAACACATAGAAACATACTCAACAGAAATAAGGGGACTTAGAGTGAACAAGTCGGAACTGATCGATGCTATCGCCGCATCTGCTGATATCCCGAAAGCTGTTGCCGGTCGCGCTCTGGACGCGGTGATCGAGTCCGTAACTGGCGCCCTGAAGGCTGGTGACTCCGTCGTACTGGTAGGCTTCGGCACCTTCGCTGTCAAAGAGCGCGCTGCTCGCACCGGTCGCAACCCGCAAACCGGCAAGCCGATCAAGATCGCTGCTGCTAAGATCCCGGGCTTCAAGGCCGGTAAAGCCCTCAAGGACGCTGTCAACTAAGCGTCTTTTTGGACTTGACCTGAACCGGTTCAACTTCGGTTGGACCGGTCACGGAGCGATGACCCGGCTGGCGTAGGTCGGTTGGAATCATCAGGGGTCACGGGCTCAAAGCCCGCAAGCTCCACCAGTTACGAGAAGGCGCATCCTCGGATGCGCCTTTCTTATATCCGCCTTTTTTCCACGCCGCGCCGCCATTGACGGTGAGCCGTGGCCGCGTCGGGGGCCGCATGCTGCAAAACATCAGGGACAATTCCCAAGGCTGGATCACCAAGACCATCCTGGGCGTGATCGTTGTCCTCATGGCTTTGACCGGGTTCGATCAGATCATTCGCGCAACCCACCACGAGAACGTCGCTGCTCAGGTCAACGGTGAAGACATCGGTCTGCCGGAACTGCAGCAGGCTGCGGACATGCAGCGTCGCCAGCTGATGCAGCGTCTGGGCAAGGACTTCGATTCGTCCATGCTCGACGACAAGCTGCTCAAGGATTCCGCGCTGAAGTCGCTCATCGAGCGCAAGCTGATCCTGCAGGCCGCCCAGAACGACAAGTTCGCCTTCTCCCAGCAGGCGCTGGATCAACTGATCCTGTCGACCCCTGAATTCCAGGTGGACGGCAAATTCAGCGCCGAGCGCTTCGACCAGGTCATCCGCCAGATGGGATATGACCGCATGCAGTTCCGTCGCATGTTCGGCGAGGAAATGCTCATTGGTCAGCTGCGCGCCGGTATTGCCGGTACCGGCTTCGTCACCGACGATGAGCTGAATGCCTTCGCCCGCCTGGAGAAGCAGACCCGCGACTTTGCCACCCTGACCCTCAAGGCCGATCCGGCCAAGAGCAAGGTCGAGGACAGCGAGATCAAGGCGTACTACGACGCCCACAGCACCGAGTTCATGACGCCCGAACAGGTCACCATCGACTACGTCGAGCTGAAGAAGTCCGCCTTCTTCGACCAGGTCGAAGTGAAGAAGGAAGACCTCGATGCCCTCTATCAGAAGGAAATCGCCGGCCTGGCCGAGCAGCGCGACGCCGCGCACATCCTGATCGAGGTGAACGACAAGCAGAACGACCAGCAGGCCAAGGCCAAGATCGACGAGATCAAGGCGCGCCTGGACAAGGGTGAAGACTTCGCCAAGCTGGCCAAGGAGCTGTCCAACGACACCGGCTCTGCCGCCAACGGTGGCGACCTCGGCTTCGCCGGTCGTGGCGTGTATGACCCGGCCTTCGAAGAGTCGCTGTATGCGCTGAAGAAGGGCGAAGTCTCTGCCCCGGTGAAGACCTCCTACGGCTGGCACCTGATCAAGCTGCTGGGTGTCGAAGCGCCGGAGGTTCCGACCTTCGACAGCCTGAAGGCCAAGCTGGAGCACGAAGCCAAGACCCAACTGGTCGAGCAGCGCTTCGTCGATGCGACCAAGCAGCTGGAAAGCTCCGCCTACGAAGCCTCCGATCTGGGCCAGCCGGCTCAGGACATGGGCCTGAAGGTGCAGACCAGCAAGCCGTTCGGCAAGGAAGGTGGCGAAGGCGTGACTGCCAACCGCCAGGTCATCCAGACCGCTTTCAGCCCCGAAGTGCTGGAAGAGGGCGCCAACAGCGGCGCCATCGAGCTGGACCCGGACACCGTGGTCGTGCTGCGCGTGAAGGAGCACCACAAGCCTGAGCAGGAAACCCTGGAGCAGGTGAGTGCCGATATCCTCAAGCGTCTGCAGGTCGAGCACGCTGCCACCGATGCCAAGGCTCGTGGCGAAGCGCTGCTGGCTGGTCTGCGCGACGGCAAGATTCCGCTGACCCAGGCCCAGGAAGGCCAGGACTGGAAAGTCGTGGAAGCGGCCGCCCGCGGTCAGGAAGGGGTCGATCCGGTCGTGCTGCAGAGTGTGTTCCGCATGGCTCGCCCGGAAGGCGCCGGCAAGCCCAGCCTGGGCGGTGTCGCGCTGCAGAACGGCGACTTCGTGCTGGTCAAGCTCAGCGGTGTGAGCGAGCCGGATGCCAAGCCGACCGAGCAGGAGAAAGCGATGTACCAGCGCTTCCTCGCCTCGCGCAGCGGTCAGGACGATTTCTCCGCGTTCCGTCGCTACCTGCAGGATCAGGCGAAGATCGAGAAATTCGACGAAGCCAAGAAGTGATAGACCGGGGCCGCGCAAGCGGCCCTCGTTTTATCCGGGACAAGAAAAAGGCCGCATCAGCGGCCTTTTTCTTTGCCTGGGGGAAAGGCTCAGTCGTCGCCCAGCGGGCCCATGGCGGTGGTGTTGAAGCCACCGTCGACATACAGAATCTCGCCGCTGATGCCGCTGGCCAGGTCCGAGCAGAGGAAGGCGCCGGCGTTGCCGACTTCCTCGATGGTCACGTTGCGTCGCAGCGGGGTCTGGCGCTCGTTGGCAGCGAGCATCTTGCGGAAGCTCTTGATGCCCGACGCTGCCAGGGTGCGGATCGGGCCGGCGGAGATGGCGTTGACGCGGGTGCCTTCCGGGCCGAGGCTGCCGGCCAGGTAGCGCACGCCGGCTTCCAGGCTGGCCTTGGCCATGCCCATCACGTTGTAGTTGGGCATCGTGCGTTCGGCGCCCAGGTAGGAGAGGGTGAGCAGGCTGCCGTTGCGGCCCTGCATCAGCTCGCGGCCGGCCTTGGCCAGGGCGACGAAGCTGTAGGCGCTGATGTCGTGGGCGATGCGGAAGCCGTCGCGGGTGGTGACTTCGGTGAAGTCGCCGTCGAGCTGGTCGCCCGGCGCGAACCCCACCGAGTGGACGATGCAGTCCAGGCCGTCCCATTGCTTCGCCAGCGCAGCGAACACGGCTTCGATGTCCGCATCGCTGGCCACGTCGCAGGGGAAACACAGTTCGGCACTGGAACCCCAGCCGGCGGCGAACTCCTCGACACGGCCCTTGAGCTTGTCGTTCTGGTAGGTGAAGGCGAGTTCGGCGCCTTCGCGGTGCATCGCTGCGGCGATGCCGGAGGCGATGGACAGCTTGCTGGCGACACCGACGATCAGTACGCGTTTACCGGCGAGAAACCCCATGTCGTTGCTTCCTTGTCTGCTGCTGGCTCAGGCTTGCGTGGGCACCATGAAGGCTGCCTCCAGCAGTTGCTGTGTGTAGGCATGCTGTGGCGCGGCGAAGACGTCCTCCGCCAATCCCTGTTCGACCACCTTGCCGTGGCGGATCACCATCAGTTGGTGGCTGAGGGCTTTCACCACTGCCAGGTCGTGGCTGATGAACAGGTAGGTCAGGTTGTACTTGGCCTGCAGCCCGCGCAGCAGTTCGACGACCTGGCGCTGCACGGTGCGGTCCAGTGCCGAGGTCGGCTCGTCCAGCAGGATCAGCGCCGGCTTCAGCACCAGCGCGCGGGCAATGGCGATGCGCTGCCGCTGGCCCCCGGAGAACTCGTGGGGGTAGCGGTGGCGGGTTTCCGGGTCGAGTCCGACTTCCTTGAGCGCCTCGATGATCGCCAGCTCGCGTTCTTCGGGCGTGCCCATGCCATGGATTTCCAGACCTTCACCAACGATCTGGCCCACCGACATGCGCGGGCTGAGGCTGCCGAACGGGTCCTGGAAGACTACCTGCATCTCGCGACGCAGGGGCCTGACATCTGCCTGGTTCATGCCTTCGATGGCCTGACCTTCGAAGCGGATGCCGCCCCGGCTGCTGATCAGCCGGAGGATGGCCAGGCCCAGGGTCGACTTGCCCGAGCCGCTCTCGCCGACGATGCCCAGGGTCTGGCCACGCGGCAGGCTGAAGTCGATGCCGTCCACCGCCTTGACGTGGTCGACGGTCTTGCGGAACACGCCTTTCTTGATCGGGAACCACACGCGCAGGTCGTCGACCTCCAGCAGCGGCGCACCGGGCTCGTTCTGCGCGGGGGTACCGCTGGGCTCGGCGCCGAGCAATTCGCGCGTGTAGGGGTGCTGTGGGGCCGCGAAGAGGGTGTCGCAATCGGCCTGCTCGACGATGCAGCCGCGTTTCATCACGCAAACGCGATGGGCGATGCGCCGCACCAGGTTGAGGTCGTGGGTGATCAGCAGCATGGCCATGCCCAGGCGCTGCTGCAGGTCGCGCAGCAGGTCGAGGATCTTCAGCTGCACGGTGACGTCCAGCGCCGTGGTCGGTTCGTCGGCGATCAGCAGCTCCGGCTCGCAGGCCAGGGCCATGGCGATCATTACCCGTTGCCGCTGGCCGCCGGAAAGCTCGTGCGGGTAGGCCTTGAGGCGGCTGGCGGGGTTGGGGATGCCGACCAGGTCGAGCAGCTCCAGCGTACGGGCGCGGGCCTGATTGCCGTTCATGCCCTTGTGTAGCGCGAGCACTTCGCCGATCTGCTTCTCGATGGTGTGCAGCGGGTTCAGCGAGGTCATGGGTTCCTGGAACACCATGGCGATGCGGTTGCCGCGGATGCCGCGCAACTTGCGCTCGGGCAGCTTGAGCAGGTCCTTGCCGGCGTACTGGATGCTGCCGGAAGGATGGCTGGCGGTGGGGTAGGGCAGCAGGCGCAGGATGGAATGCGCGGTGACCGACTTGCCGGAGCCGCTTTCGCCCACCAGTGCCAGGGTCTCGCCCTTGCGGATGTCGAAGCTGATGTGTTCCACCGCGCGCACCTGTTCGTCGCCGCAGAGGAAATCGACGGACAGGTCGCGGACTTCGATGAGGTTCTCGTTCTGGCTCATGTCACTTCCTCGGGTCGAAGGCATCGCGGGCGGCTTCGCCGATGAACACCAGCAGGCTCAGCATCACGGCCAGCACCACGAAGGCGGTGATGCCCAGCCAGGGTGCCTGCAGGTTGGACTTGCCCTGGGCGACCAGCTCGCCCAGCGACGGTGCGCCGGCGGGCAGGCCGAAGCCCAGGAAGTCCAGGGAGGTCAGGGTGCCGATCGCGCCGGTGAGGATGAAGGGCATGAAGGTCAGGGTGGAGATCATCGCGTTGGGCAGGATGTGGCGGAACATGATCGCCCCGTTGCGCATGCCCAGGGCACGCGCGGCGCGCACGTATTCCAGGTTGCGGCCGCGGAGGAATTCGGCGCGCACCACGTCCACCAGGCTCATCCAGGAGAACAGCAGCATGATGCCCAGCAGCCACCAGAAGCCCGGCTGCACGAAGCTGGCGAGGATGATCAGCAGGTAGAGCACCGGCAGGCCCGACCAGATCTCCAGGAAACGCTGGCCGAGCAGGTCGATCCAGCCGCCGTAGAAACCCTGCAATGCACCCACGGCGACACCGAGGATGGAGCTGAGCACGGTGAGGATCAGGGCGAACAGCACCGACACGCGGAAGCCGTATATCACCCGCGCCATCACATCGCGCGCCTGGTCGTCGGTGCCCAGCCAGTTCTCCGCGGTGGGCGCCGAGGGTGCCGGCACCCGCAGGTCGTAGTTGATGGTGTCGTAGCTGTAGGCAATCGGCGGCCAGAGAATCCAGCCGTCCTTCTGCGCGATCTGCTCGCGCATGTACGGGCTCTTGTAGTTCGCCTCCATGGGGAATTCACCGCCGAAGGCGGTTTCCGGGTAGCGCTTGACCACCGGGAAGTACCACTGGCCGTCGTAGCGGACCGCCAGTGGCTTGTCGTTGGCGATCAGCTCGGCGCCCAGGCTGAGGATGAACAGCGTGAGGAACAGCCAGAGTGACCACCAGCCGCGCTTGTTGGCCTTGAAGCGCGCCCAGCGGCGCTGATTGATGGGAGACAGGCGCATCGGATTACTCCCGGTTCTCGAAGTCGATGCGCGGATCGACCAGCGTGTAGAGGACGTCGCTGACCAGCTTCATGATCAGGCCGAACAGGGTGAAGATGAATAGCGTGCCGAACACCACCGGGTAATCGCGGTTCAGTGCCGCCTCGAAGCTGAGCAGGCCCAGGCCGTCGAGGGAGAAGATCACCTCGATCAGCAGCGAACCGGTGAAGAAGATGCCCAGCAGGGCCGAGGGCAGGCCGGCGATGATCAGCAGCATGGCGTTGCGGAATACGTGGCCGTAGAGCACGCGGCGCTCGGTCAGGCCCTTGGCGCGGGCGGTGACCACGTACTGCTTGCCGATCTCGTCGAGGAAGCTGTTCTTGGTCAGCAGGGTGATGGTGGCGAAGTTGCCGATCACCAGCGCGGTGATGGGCAGCGCCAGATGCCAGAAGTAGTCGCGGACCTTGCCGCCCCAGGTCAGCTCGTCGAAGTTGTTGGAAGTCAGCCCGCGCAAGGGGAACCAGTCCCAGTAGCTGCCGCCGGCGAACAGCACCACCAGCAGGATGGCGAAGAGGAAGGCGGGGATGGCGTAGCCGACGATGATCGCCGAGCTGGTCCAGACGTCGAAGTGGCTGCCGTGGCGCACTGCCTTGGCGATGCCCAGCGGGATCGACACCAGGTACATGATCAGCGTGCTCCACAACCCGAGGGAGATGGACACGGGCAGCTTCTCGACGATCAGGTCGGTGACCTTGGCATCGCGGAAGAAGCTCTGGCCGAAGTCCAGGTGCACGTAGTTCTTGAGCATGATCCAGAAACGCTCGGGTGCCGGCTTGTCGAAGCCGTACATGCGCTCGATTTCCTTCACCAGTTCCGGGTCCAGGCCCTGGGCGCCGCGGTAGTGCGTGCCGGCGGAGGCGACTTCACCGCCGCCGCCGGAAATGCGCCCGGTGGCGCCGCCGCTGGCGGCATCGAAGCCTTCCAGCTTGGCGATCATCTGCTCCACCGGGCCGCCGGGGGCGGCCTGGATGATGATGAAGTTGATCAGCAGGATGCCGAACAGGGTGGGGATGATCAGCAGCAGGCGCCGCAGGATGTAGGCCAGCATCAGTGGGTCCCTTGGGCGACGGCGCCGTCAGCCGGCGTTTCGCTCGCGGCATTGCTATCCGTCCTGGTCGGTACGGCCTTGTCGCGGGCTTGCCACCAGGTCTGCAGCGCGTAGCTGTAGGGCGGCAGTTTTTCCGGGTGGGCGATGCGGTTCCAGTAAGCGATGCGCCAGTTGCCCAGGTACCAGTTGGGCACCACGTAGTGGCCCCAGAGCAGCGCGCGGTCGAGGGCGCGGGCGTGGCGCACCAGGCTTTCGCGGGAGCCGGCGTTGATCAGGCCTTCCACCAGGGCATCGATGCCCGGATCGCGCAGGCCGATGAAGTTGCGGCTGCCGGGCTTGTCGGCGCTGCTGGAATGCCAGAACTCGCGTTGCTCGTTGCCCGGCGAGCTGGACTGCGGCCAGCTGCTGACGATCATGTCGTAGTCGCGCGAGCGCAGGCGGTTGATGTACTGCGAGACGTCGACGCGGCGCAGTTGCATGTCGATGCCCAGCTCCGCGAGGTTGCGCTTGAAGGGCAGCAACACGCGCTCGAAGTCGGCCTGGGCGAGCATGAACTCGAAGCTCAGCTGCTTGCCGTCAGGGCCGACCATCTTGTCGTTCTCGATCTTGTAGCCGGCTTCCAGCAGCAACTGGTAGGCCTTGCGCTTCTGTTCGCGGATGATGCCGCTGCCATCGCTGGTGGGCGGCACGTAGACCTGGGTGAAAACCTCCGGCGGCAGCTTGTCGCGCAGCGGCTCGAGAATCTTCAGCTCCTCGGCGTCGGGCAGCTCCTTGGCGGCCATCTCGGAGTTCTCGAAGTAGCTGCCGTCGCGCAGGTAGGAGCCGAAGAACAGCTGCTTGTTGGTCCACTCGAAGTCGAACAGGTTGGTGATCGCTTCACGCACGCGCGGGTCCTGGAACACCGGGCGGCGGATGTTGAAGGCATAGGCCTGCATGCCCCACGGGTTGCCGTTCACCGGTTCCTCGCGGACGATCCGGCCATCGCGCACGGCGGGCGAGTCGTAGGCGGTCGCCCAGTTCTTCGCGATGCGCTCGTCGTTGAAGTCGAACTGCCCGGCCTTGAAGGCTTCCAGGGCGACGGTGAGGTCGCGGTAGGACTCCACCACCACGGCGTCGAAGTTGTTGAAGCCGCGGTTCACCGGCAGCTTGTCGCCCCACCAGTCCTTGACCTTCTCGTAGCGGATCGAGCGGCCCGCCTCGACCTTGGCGATGCGGTACGGGCCGCTGCCCAGCGGCGGTTCCATGTTGGTCTTGTTGAAGTCGCGGCTGGCCCACCAGTGCTTGGGCAGGATCGACAGCTGGCCGAGGATCAGCGGCAGTTCGCGGTTGTCGCCGTGCTTGAAGTCGAAGCGCACGCGCAGCTTGTCTTCGGCCACCACCTTGTCGACGTCCGCGTAATAGTTGCGGTACATCGGGTCGCCGTCCTTCATCAGCGTTTCGAAGGTGAACACGACGTCTTCGGCGGTGACCGGCGTGCCGTCCTGGAAGCGCGCCTCGGGGCGCAGGTAGTAGCGGACGAAGCGGTGTTCCGGGTCCTTCTCGATCTTCTCGGCGAGCAGGCCGTATTCGGTGAAGGGCTCGTCGAGGGAGTGGAAGGTCAGGGTGTCGTAGATCAGGTTGATCTGCGGCGCGGAGTTGCCCTTCGCGATGAAGGGGTTGAGGCTGTCGAAACCGCCGAAGTCGGAGAGGCGCAGCGTGCCGCCCTTGGGCGCATCGGCGTTGACGAAGTCGAAGTGCTTGAAGTTCGCCGGGTACTTCGGCGCCTCGTCATACAGGGTGATGGCGTGCTGCGGCGCGGCCTGCGCACTGCCCAGCAGTCCCAGCAACAGTCCGGCGCAGAGCGCGGCGCGGCGGGGGCTTTTCATAGGGTTTTCTCCTGGTCTTTTTGCCACCAGGCGCGCAGGCCCAGCGTGTAGGGCGGCGTGGTGACGAAGGCGAAGCGGTTGCGGTACGCCAGCCGGTGCTTGTTCAGGTACCAGTTGGGAATGCTGTAGTGCTGCCACAGCAGCACCCGGTCCAGGGCTCGCGCCGCGGCTTCCTGCTGGTCGCGGTTGGTGGCGCCGAGGAGTTTCTCGAGCATCGCGTCCACCACGGGGTTGGCGATGCCCGCATAGTTCTTGCTGCCCTTCACCGCCACCTGGCTGGAATGGAAGTACTGCCATTGTTCGAGGCCGGGGCTCAGGGTCTGGGGCAGGGTCATCAGAATCATGTCGTAGTCGAACTGGTCCAGACGCTGTTTGTACTGGGCGCGGTCCACGGTGCGCAAGCTCGCATCGATACCGATGCTGGCGAGGTTCTCGCGATACGGTTGGAGAATGCGTTCCAGGCTGGGGTTGACCAGCAGGATCTCGAAGCGCAACTGCTTGCCGTTGGCGTCCAGCAGGCGATCGCCGGAGAGCTTCCAGCCGGCTTCGCCCAATAGACCCAAAGCGTGGCGCAGGGTTTCCCGCGGGATGCCGGCGCCCTTGGTCACCGGCACGGTGAAGGGGCGTTTGAACAGCGCTTCGGGCAGCTGCGAGCGGTACGGCGAGAGCAGCAGCCACTCCTGGCCCTGGGGTACGCCAGTGGCCGCAAGGGTGCTGTTGGGGTAGTAGCTGCTGGCGCGCACGTACGCATCGTTGAACAGTGCGCGGTTGGTCCATTCGAAGTCGAACATCATCCCCAGCGCCTCGCGCAGGCGGCGATCGGCGAAGGTCGCGCGGCGGGTATTGAGGAACAGCGCCTGGGTCTGGGTGGGAATCTGGTGGGGGATTTCCACCTTCAGCACTTCGCCCCGGCGAACAGCCGGGAAGCGGTAGTTGCTGCGCCAGTTCTTCGCCTGGTGCTCGATGTAGACGTCGAACTCGCCGGCCTTGAAGGCTTCGAAAGCGATGCCGGCGTCGCGGTAGAAGTCCACCTCGACACGGTCGAAGTTGTACTTGCCGCGGTTCACCGGCAGATCCTTGCCCCACCAGTCCTTGACCCGCTCGAACACCAGGCGGCGCCCTGGCACCACCTCGGTGATCCGGTAGGGGCCGCTGCCCAGTGGCGGTTCGAAGGTGGTGGCCTGGAAGTCGCGGCCTTTCCAATAGTGCTGCGGCAGCACCGGCATTTCGCCCAGGCGCAGGATCAGCAGCGGGTTGTCGTAGCGCTTGAAGACGAAGCGGATGCTCTGCGGCGAGAGGACGTCGACGCGCTGCACTTCCTGCAGGTTGGTGCGGTACATCGGGTGCCCGTGGTGCAGCAGCGTGCGATAGGAGAACGCCACGTCGTAGGCGGTGATCGGCTGGCCGTCGTGGAAGCGGGCTTCCGGGCGCAGGTTGAACACCACCCAGCTGCGGTCCTCGGCGTATTCCACGCTACGGGCGATCAGGCCGTAGCTGGAGGCGGGCTCGTCGCCGGACGGGTCATACAGGCCGGTGCCGACCATCAGCGGCTCGTTCAGCTCGCTGACGCCGTATTGCAGGAAGTCCGCGGTGCTGACCGGCGGACTGCCCTTGAAGGTGTAGGGATTGAGCGTGTCGAAGGTGCCCAGGCCCATCAGCCGTAGCAGGCCACCCTTGGGCGCCTTGGGGTTGACCCAGTCGAAGTGGTCGAAGCTGGCCGGGTACTTGAGGTCGCCGAACTGGGCGTACCCGTGGCTCTCGGTGATCTGGGCGGAGGCGGGGAGGCCCAGGAAGAGTCCCAGGAACAGGAGAGACAAGCGACGCATCAGGCGTAGGATCCAATCCCGGCTGGCTGAAGGAGGTTAGCGTCGTACAGTAGCAGCTTGTCCTTGCTGCCAGAAGACATGCGGCCGGGGCTGTGCGCCCCGGCGCAAGGGGAAACTCAGCGGCTGGCGGTATCGAGGTACAGCGTGATGGTCTGGCCCGGCTTCAGGGCCTGTCCGCTGCGCGGGTTCCAGCGCTTGATGTGCTGCATCTCGACGTTGAAGCGCTTGGCGATCAGGTACATCGAATCGCCCTGCTTGACCTTGTAGTAGGTCGCGGTGTCCTGCTTGGCCTTGCTCTTGCTGCTGGAAGCCAGCTGGGTGGCGGCGGCGCTCTGCAGCTTGAGGGTCTGGCCGGGCTTGACGCCATGGCTGTCCAGGCCGTTCCAGCGCTTGAGGTCCGCGACCTCGACGCCGTTCTTCTTCGCGATGTTCCACAGCGTGTCGCCATTCTTCACGGTGTAGCTGCGAGTAGCGACGCGGGCGCTGGCGACGGTCTTCGAGCTTTCCACCTGGGCCAGTTGGCGCGGGCTCTCCGGCTCGATGGTCGGGCGGCCGGGCTGGCCGGGGATGACCAGGGTCTGGCCATTGCGCAGGCGGTTGGCGCTCAGGCGGTTGGCGGCCTTGAGTTCGGCCACGCTCAGACGGTAGCGCTGGGCGATGCTGTGCAGGCTGTCGCCTTTGCGCACGCGGTAATGGCCGTTGTTCGCAGCTACCAGCGGTTTGACCTGCACCGGCTCCAGGTTGGCGACGCCAGCCTTGAGGGAGTCGGCCTTGGCCAGCGGCACCAGCAGGTGATGCGGGCCATCCAGGGTCACGCCGCGTTTGAAGGCGGGGTTGAGCTGTTGCAGTTCGTCCTGGTCCAGGTCTCCAGCCGCAGCGACCTGGGAGAGGTCCAGACCCGGCTTGACGCGGATCGAGGTGAAGTAGGGCTGGTTGGCGATCGGGCTGAGGTTGATGCCGTAGATGGTCGGGGCATTCACCAACTGCGACAGGGCCAGCAGCTTGGGCACGTAGTCCTGGGTTTCCTGCGGCAGCGGCAGGTTCCAGTAGTCGGTGGGCAGGCCGAGGCGCTCGTTGCGCTCGATCGCGCGGCTGACGGTACCTTCGCCGGCGTTGTAGGCGGCCAGCGCGAGCAGCCAGTCGCCGTTGAACATGTCGTGCAGGCGGTTCAGGTAGGTCAGCGCGGCGTTGGTCGACGCGGTGATGTCGCGGCGGCCGTCGTAGAAGTTGGTCTGGCGCAGGTTGAAGTGCGTACCGGTACTCGGGATGAACTGCCACAGGCCCACGGCCTGGGCGCGCGACACGGCCATCGGGTTGTACGAGCTCTCGATCATCGGCAACAGCGCCAGTTCCAGCGGCATGTCGCGCTCTTCCAGGCGCTCGACGACGTAATGCATGTACGGCGCGCCGCGCTCGCTGGCGTTTTCCAGGAACGACTGGTTGCTCATGAACCACAGGCGCTGACGCTCGATACGCGGGTTGGTATTGAGCTGGTCCTGCAGCTGGAAGCCGCCACGCATGCGTTCCCAGATATCGTTCTGGGCCTGGTTCCAGGCCGGGTTGAACTGCACGTCGACGGCGCGGGAGGCGCTGCGGGCCTGGTTGTTGCTGGCGGTCTGCTGGGTCGACTGGCAGCCTGCCAGGCCCGCCGCGAGGAGGACAATGGAGACTCGGATGGCACGTGCCAATGCGTCTAGATCGGAGGTCTTTCTGGTCTTGGGCGGCATTGGCTGATGACTATGTCCGGGGCAAAAATTTCGGCGATTCTAGAAACCGAGCCGGCCCTGGTCAAGATTTCGCCAGCCTTCAGAACTGGTCCTTCCAGCGGCGAATGGTCGCAAAGACCTCTTCCGGCGTGCGGATTTGCTGGCCGCTCCGCTCGTCGGCGACTTTCTTAACGGATGTTTCCGACACGCGAAGGAAAGGATTCGTCGCGCGTTCCAGGGCAATGGAAGAAGGAAGACTGATCTTCCCCTGTTCGCGCCAGCGGCTGACCTCTTCGAAGCGCGCGAGGACCTCAGGATTCTCCGGTTCAACCGCACAGGCGAAGCGCAGGTTGCTCAGGGTGTATTCGTGGGCGCAGTACACGGCGGTGCGGTCGGGCAGGGCGGCCAGCCGGCTCAGCGAGGCATGCATCTGTGCCGGCGTGCCTTCGAACAGGCGGCCGCAGCCGGCAGCGAACAGGGTGTCGCCGCAGAACAGCAGTGGCTGGCTTTCAGTGTCATCACTGTTCGTTGCATGAAAATAGGCGATGTGCCCCAGGGTATGACCGGGCACGTGGATGACGTCGAAGCCCAGGCCGAGCACTTCGACCTGGTCGCCGTCTTCCAGCGCCACGTCGCGTCCCGGAATCTTTTCCCCGGCCGGGCCCAGCACGCGGGCGCCGGTTTCCGCCTTGAGGCGGGCGACGCCGCCGACGTGGTCGGCATGGTGGTGGGTGATGAGGATGTCGGTCAGCTTCCAGCCGGCGTGGGCCTGCAGCCATTGCTCGACCGGCGCGGCGTCACCCGGATCGACCACTGCGCATTCGCGGCGGGTCACATCCTGCAACAGCCAGAGGTAGTTGTCGGAAAAGGCGGGCAGGGCATCTATCTGTATCATGGTTGGAAAGTCGCCAAGTGGTGGGCATTGGCGCATAGTAGTGCGGATACGCACTTTTGTGTCGCGCTGTCCCACAGGGGGTAGTGATGATCGAAGAACCCTTCGCCCAGGCCGATGCCGACTGGCTCGAACTGATCGACCAAGCCCGCCACTGGCTGTCCGGGCCGATCGGCGGAATGATGCTCGCCGAAGAACAGCAACTGCTGATCGACGAGCTGGAGCGCTATTTCGGCGGCTACCTGGTGCATTACGGGCCGCATGCGGAATTGCCGGCGAGCGTCGGCAATATCCAGCGTGGCGTGCGCCTCGGGCCGCCGTTGCCTGGCGTGGAGATCGCCTGCGACGAGGCGGCCTGGCCGCTGGGCGAGCATGCCGCTGACGTGGTGCTGCTGCAGCACGGCCTGGATTTCTGCCTGTCGCCGCACCGCCTGTTGCGCGAAGCCGCGCGCAGCGTGCGTCCGGGCGGGCACCTGCTGGTGGTCGGGGTGAATCCCTGGAGCGCCTGGGGTATCCGCCATTACTTCGCCCGCGACGCCTTGCGCCGCGCCCGCTGCATCGCGCCGAGCCGGGTCTGCGACTGGCTCAACCTGCTGGGCTTCGCGCTGGAGAAACGCCGCTTCGGGTGTTATCGTCCGCCGCTTGCATCGGCGAAATGGCAGGGCCGTCTGGCCCGCATGGAGACCTGGGGGCCCGTCCTGCAGGGCTCCGGCGCCGGCTTCTATCTATTGGTGGCGCGCAAGCTGGTGGTCGGTCTGCGGCCCCTGCGTCAGCCCCGTCGCGAGCCGCGCGGCCAACTGGTGCCGCTGCCAGTGGCCAAGGTCAGCCGCCGCGATTCCGAGTCCTGAAAGCGAGCCAAATGAGCGAAGAGAAAGTCGAGATCTACACCGACGGTGCCTGCAAGGGCAACCCGGGGCCGGGTGGCTGGGGCGCCGTGCTGTTCTACAAGGGCGCCGAGCGCGAACTGTGGGGCGGCGAGGCCGAAACCACCAACAACCGCATGGAACTGATGGCCGCCATCATGGCCCTGGCCGCGCTCAAGCGGCATTGCGATGTGCGTATCGTCACCGACTCGCAATACGTCATGCAGGGCATCACCGAGTGGATGGTCAATTGGAAGAAGCGTGGCTGGAAGACCGCAGCCAAGCAGCCGGTGAAGAATGCCGACCTGTGGCAGGCGCTGGACGAACAGGTGAACCGGCATACTGTCGAATGGCGCTGGGTGCGCGGCCACACCGGCCACCCCGGCAACGAGCGCGCCGACATGCTCGCCAACCGTGGCGTGAGCGAACTGCCGCGTTAAGCGTCCGGCTCTCAGAATCAGGGTCGCCCGAAGCCATTCGGGCGAATCAACCGCAAGAAGGTTTCACACAGAATGCGCAGCGTCGTACTCGATACTGAAACGACCGGTATGCCGGTCACCGACGGCCACCGGATCATCGAGATCGGTTGCGTCGAACTCGACGGTCGCCGCCTCACCGGCCGGCATTTCCACGTCTACCTGCAGCCCGATCGCGAGATTGACGAAGGTGCGATCGCGGTCCACGGCATCACCAATGAATACGTCAAGGACATGCCGCGCTTCCGCGAAGTGGCGGATGACTTCTTCGAGTTCATCAAGGGCGCCCAGCTGATCATCCACAACGCGGCGTTCGACGTTGGCTTCATCAACAACGAGTTCGCCCTGCTGGGGCAGTCCGAGCGCGCGGACGTTGCCGACTATTGCGGCATCCTCGACACCCTGCTGATGGCCCGCGAGCGCCATCCGGGTCAGCGCAACAACCTCGATGCCCTGTGCAAGCGCTACGGCGTCGACAACTCAGGCCGTGACTTGCACGGCGCACTGCTCGATGCCGAGATTCTTGCTGACGTCTACCTGGCGATGACCGGTGGCCAGACCAGCCTGTCGCTGGCTGGCAACGGTGCCGAAGGTGACGGCAGCGGTCGCGCCACGGCGTCGGCGATCCGGCGCCTGGCGGCGGAGCGTGGGTTGACCCGTGTGATCCGCGCCAGCGATGCGGAGATCGAGGCGCATGTGGCGCGCCTGGCGGTGATCGAAAAGTCTGCCGGTGGTCCGTCGCTGTGGGCGCAGATGGAAGCGCCGAAGGAGTGATCCTCCTCGCTACCTGAAAAAAGGCCCCTGAACAGGGGCCTTTTTCGTTTCTGATGGTGTGACACCTGTAGGAGCGGGCCCTGCCCGCGATCCGCCGGCAGGGCCGGCGCCGTCTTTGGCTCGGATGTAGATCCTGCATCGCTGCGTTGGCTTGGGCGTTCCAGCGCCGCTTCAGCGTACGCGCAAACTCTCTGTTTCGCCCCCTCGGGCGACCTTCTTTGGCAAACGACCCCAAAGAAGGCAAAGGTCTTGCCCCGGACATCCGGTTTTCGCTTGGGGCGAAAAATACCCTCGTTGAATCGACGTTTCAGGGGCACGCTGCGACATCCATGTCGCTCAACCCCTGAAACTCCGCTTCAACGAGGCCTCCTGAACGGGGCGGTCTGGAGTGCGCTGGCATTTCTCTGGAAGTCCCCTTTGAG
The DNA here is from genome assembly GCF_040017195.2 of Pseudomonas sp. LABIM340. NCBI lineage: Bacteria > Pseudomonadati > Pseudomonadota > Gammaproteobacteria > Pseudomonadales > Pseudomonadaceae > Pseudomonas > Pseudomonas sp. LABIM340. Next base: position 2,359,791 of record NZ_CM200227.1, read on the forward strand.
CCAAAGCCAAAGCCAAAGCCAAAGCCGGAATCGAGCGAAGCGCTCAAGGTGAGCGCTCCTGTCACCCACGCGACGTTTTATTACAGCCGTCTGCCGGGCGCATTCCCCTACATTCCGTGAGCCCATACTCTGAAAGGGATCGACGCCAGTCGTACGTCCATTCAGGGGTTCACAATGTACAAAGACTTAAAATTCCCCATCCTCATCGTTCACCGCGACATCAAGGCCGATACCGTGGCCGGCGACCGGGTGAGGGATATCGCGCGAGAGCTGGAGCAGGACGGCTTCAGCATCCTGTCCACCGCCAGTTCCGCCGAGGGGCGCATCGTCGCTTCGACCCACCACGGTCTCGCCTGCATCCTGGTCGCCGCCGAGGGGGCGGGGGAGAACCAGCGTCTTCTGCAGGATGTGGTGGAGCTGATCCGCATGGCGCGGGTGCGTGCGCCGAAGTTGCCGATTTTCGCCCTCGGCGAGCAGATGACCATCGAGAACGCGCCGGCTGAGTCCATGGCAGACCTGCACCAGCTGCGCGGCATCCTCTACCTGTTCGAAGACACCGTGCCCTTCCTCGCCCGCCAGGTCAGCCGCGCCGCACGCAAGTACCTGGAAGGCCTGCTGCCGCCGTTCTTCCGCGCGCTGGTGGAGCACACCGCGCAGTCCAACTATTCCTGGCATACACCCGGCCATGGCGGCGGCGTGGCCTATCGCAAGAGTCCGGTGGGACAGGCGTTCCACCAGTTCTTCGGGGAGAACACCCTGCGTTCGGACCTCTCCGTCTCAGTCCCCGAGCTGGGCTCGCTGCTCGACCACACCGGCCCGCTGGCCGAGGCGGAAGCCCGTGCGGCGCGCAATTTCGGCGCCGACCACACCTTCTTCGTGATCAACGGCACCTCCACGGCGAACAAGATCGTCTGGCACTCCATGGTCTGCCGCGATGACCTGGTGCTGGTGGATCGCAACTGCCACAAGTCGATCCTCCATTCGATCATCATGACCGGCGCCATCCCGCTGTACCTGACGCCGGAGCGCAACGAACTGGGCATCATCGGGCCGATCCCGCTGTCGGAGTTCAGCCGCGAATCCATCGCCGCGAAGATCGAGGCCAGCCCGCTGGCGCGCGGCCGTGAGCCCAAGGTGCGGCTGGCGGTGGTGACCAACTCCACCTATGACGGCCTCTGCTACAACGCGCAGATGATCAAGCAGGCCCTGGGCGACAGCGTCGAGGTGCTGCATTTCGACGAAGCCTGGTACGCCTACGCGGCCTTCCACGAGTTCTACGCCGGACGCTACGGCATGGGCACCAGCCGTGACGACAGCGGCCCGCTGGTGTTCACCACCCACTCCACGCACAAGATGCTCGCCGCCTTCAGCCAGGCCTCGATGATCCACGTGCAGGATGCCGGCGCGCGGCGCTTCGAGCAGGCGCGCTTCAACGAAGCCTTCATGATGCACATCTCCACCTCGCCGCAGTACGGCATCATCGCCTCGCTGGACGTGGCCTCGGCGATGATGGAAGGCCCGGCGGGGCGTTCGCTGATCCAGGAGACCTTCGACGAGGCCCTGAGCTTCCGCCGCGCCCTGGCCAACGTGCAGCAGAATCTTGTCGAGGACGACTGGTGGTTCTGCGTCTGGCAGCCGCCGGGCGTCGAGGGTACCGACGAGGTGAAGACCCGTGACTGGGTGCTGGAGCCCAACGCCGACTGGCACGGCTTTGGCGACGCGGTGGAGGACTACGTGCTGCTCGACCCGATCAAGGTCACCCTGGCCACGCCGGGCCTCACTGCTGGCGGGCGCCTGGATTCGCGCGGGATTCCGGCCGCGGTGGTCAGCCGCTTCCTCTGGGAACGCGGGCTGGTGGTGGAGAAGACCGGGCTGTATTCCTTCCTCGTGCTGTTCTCCATGGGTGTGACCAAGGGCAAGTGGAGCACCCTGGTCACCGAGTTGCTGGAGTTCAAGCGCAGCTACGACGCCAACCAGCCGCTGGCGGACGCACTGCCCAGCGTCGCCCAGGCCGGCGGCGTGCGTTATGCGGGCATGGGCCTGCGCGACCTCTGCGACGAGCTGCACCGCTGCTACCGCGACCACGCCACGGCCAAGGCGATGAAGCGCATGTACACGGTGCTGCCGGAGATTGCCATGCGCCCGGCGGACGCTTACGCGCAGCTGGTGCGCGGCGAAGTCGAGGCGGTGCCTATCGATCGGTTGGAAGGGCGCATCGCTGCGGTGATGCTGGTGCCATATCCGCCAGGCATTCCGCTGATCATGCCGGGCGAGCGGTTCACCGAATCCACCCGCTCCATACTCGATTACCTGGCCTTTGCGCAAAGTTTCGAGCGTAATTTCCCCGGCTTCGATTCCGACGTCCATGGCCTGCAGGTACGCGAGGTAGACGGTGAGAAGCGCTACACCGTGGAGTGCTGCAAGTAACCGTCCGGCTCCTGACAGCAGTGACATACATCACTGTATGAAAAGTGGAACTATCCTTGTGCGCATCGGTAAAGGGAGAAATTGAGGAAAAAGGGAGGTTTCCCCCATGCGCTGTCCCGTGACGTTGCCGAATGAAAGTGAGCGCCTGAGTGCGCTCTCCGATTACGGATTCGACGACGAAAGCCTGCTGCCCAGCCTTGACCCGGTGGTGCAGATCGCTGTCCGCATGTTCGGCATGCCGGTCGCAGCGGTGAACATGATCGGCAGTGACCACGTGTTCTTCGCCGCCGCCACAGGCATCGGCGAAGTCGACATGGGGCGCGACGTATCCTTCTGCGCCCATGCCATCGCCCAGGACGGCGTGATGGTGGTGGGCGACGCCAGCCGCGATGAGCGCTTCCACGACAACCCGCTGGTAACGGCGCCCAATGGCGTGCGCTTCTACGCGGGCGTGCCGCTGCTCTCGGTCGAGGGACGGGCGCTGGGCGCGCTGTGCATCATCGACAGCCAGCCCCACGAAGACTTTTCCGGCGAGGACCGCGAGCGTCTGGTCGAGCTGGCGCGCATGGCATCGGACCGGCTCGAACTGCGCCGCATCGAGGTGGCCTCGTCGCGCACCCGGCCGCTATTCGAGGAGTACGCCGGCACCTCGCCGACTCCCGTGGTCTGGTTCGACTGCTGGGGCGAGATCGGTGCCTGGAATGAAGCCGCGGCCAACCTGTTCGGCTACGAGCTGATCGAAGGCAGCGGCCAGTCCTTCGAGTTGCTGCTGCCTGAACGCAACCGTTCGGGGTTCCGCGCCCTGATCAGCGGGGCCAGTGACGCCACGTCCCTGGATGGCATGGCCGTGCCGGGGGAGATTGTCGGTGTGCGCAAGGATGGCTCCGAGCTGTCCCTTGGCCTGACGCTGTTCAGCTGGACGGAGAAGGGCAAGCTCAAGTTCGAGGCAGTGCTCAAGGACCTCACCGCCCGCCATCGGGAAGAGGAGGCGCTGCGCCAGCTGGCCAGCGTCGACGTGCTCACCGGCCTGTCCAATCGCGGCCAGTTCTACCGGCGCACCGAAGAAGTCCTGGTGCAGTCGCGCCCGGCTGCCGTGCTGATGATTGACCTGGACGGCTTCAAGGACGTCAACGATTCCCTCGGCCACGCCGTCGGCGACGGCATTCTGCGGCAGGTCGCCGAGCGGCTGGCGCGGCTGGCCACCGCAGGCGCCACGGTGGCGCGCATCGGTGGCGACGAATTCGCCATTCTCGAGCCGAACCTGCTCTCACCCGAACACGCCATGCGCTTTGCCCAGGCGGTGATTGCCAGCATTGCGGAGCCCATCGTCATCGACGCTCATGAGGTGCGGGTCGCTGCCAGTTGCGGCGTGGCTCTGGCGCCTCTGCACGCGCAGGAAGCGCTGGAGCTGGTGGGTGACGCCGACCTGGCGCTGTTCAAGGCCAAGAGCAGCGGTCGCAGCCACGCCTTCGTGTTCCTTCCGGCGCTGAAGATGGAAGCGGCGGCGCGGCATCTGTATGGCATGGAGTTGCATCGCGCCGTGGCCAACGGCGAGTTCCTTCTGTTCTACCAGCCCCAGGTGAGCCTGCGCGACGGCTCCCTGCGTGGGGCCGAGGCGCTGATCCGCTGGCAGCATCCGCAGCGCGGCCTGCTGTCGCCGGCGGCTTTCCTGCCGTCACTGGAGGGCGGGCCGCTGGCGGCCATCGTCGGCGCCTGGATACTCGATGAGGCCTGCGCCCAGGCTGCCTACTGGCGGCGCAACGGTGCGCCCGACCTGCGCATGGGGGTGAACCTGTTCGGCGCGCAGTTCCGCATGGGCAACCTGGTCACCCAGGTGCTCGAAGCACTGGAGCGGCACGGCCTGCCGGCGGAGGCGCTGGAGCTTGAGATCACCGAGAACATCGTGCTCAACCACGACGACACCGTGCTCAGCACCTTGCAGAGCCTGCGCTCCTATGGGGTCGGCATCGCCTTCGACGATTTCGGCACCGGCTACGCCTCCCTCAGCCTGCTCAAGACCTACCCGCTGAGCCGCATCAAGATCGACCGCACCTTCGTCATCGGCATGCTGGAAACCCAGCAGGACCTTTCGGTGATCCGCGCGATCCTCGACATGGCCCGCAGCTTCGACCTGGAGACCATCGCCGAGGGCATCGAAACCTCCGCGCAGCGCGATCGCCTGCGCGCCGAACGTTGCACCGAAGGGCAGGGCTACCTGTTCGCCAAGCCTATGCCGTCATCGCAGTTCGAACAGCTCTACGAGATCGGCACGCGCCAGTTCGGCTCCGCCTGAGCGGCGGAATTTCTGCAGCGGCATTGACCGCGCGGGGCGAAATCGCTCGAAACGGGCGGTCACGTCCTGCAAAACGGTTTCCTCCTTTGCCCGGCGCTGTCTACCCTGTAGGACAGATCGCCGCTCTGCGTCCCTACGATGGCCAGGGCGATCACACGAAAATACAGATCGCGGGCTTCTAAGGAGCGCAGATGGCGGAAGCGAAAAAGGGCAGCATGGGGTTCTGGAGCTGCACCGCGCTGGTGGTTGGCAACATGGTGGGGTCGGGGGTGTTCCTGCTGCCGTCGAGCCTGGCGGCGTTCGGCGGGCTCAGCCTGTTCGGCTGGCTGGTGTCGAGTACCGGGGCGGTGATCCTGGCCTTCACCTTCGCCCGGCTGGCGCGGCTCAATCCCAGTGCTGGCGGGCCTTACGCCTACACCCGTGACGGCTTCGGCAGCTTCGCCGGCTACCTCTGTGCCTGGACGTACTGGAAAGCCGCGTGGATCGGCAACGCGGCCATCGCCGTCACGCTGGTGGGCTACCTGCGGGTGTTCATCCCCGCATTGGCCGACCCGCTGCTGATGGTCGCCACGGCCATCGGCGCCATCTGGCTGTGCACCCTGATCAACCTGCGCGGCATCACCGCCTTCGCTGTGGTGCAGAACTGCCTGACCGCGCTCAAGCTGATCCCGCTGCTGCTGGTGGGTATTCTCGGCTGGTTCCACTTCAACCCCGACTACCTGACCATCCCGGCGCCCAGCGAACTGCCGAACATGGGCTATGCCCAGGCGATCGCCACCACGGCGGCGCTGACGCTCTGGTCGTTCATCGGCCTGGAGTCGGCCACTGTGCCGGCGGACGATGTGCGCGACCCGAAGAAGACCATCCCCCGCGCCACGCTGTTCGGCACCCTGGCGGCCGCCGCGGTGTACATCCTGTCGATCACCGCCGTGCAGGGCCTGATGCCGCCGGAAGTGCTGGCCAAGTCCACTTCGCCGTTCGCCGATGCCGCGCGCATCCTGCTGGGCACCTGGGGCTATTACCTGGTGGCTGGCGGCGCGGTGATCGCCTGCCTGGGCGCGCTCAACGGCTGGGTATTGCTGCAGGGCCAGATCCCGGTGGCGCCGGCCCGCGACGGGCTGTTCCCCGAATCCCTGGGCAAGCTCAACAAGAACGGCGCGCCGGCCAACGGCCTGCTGTCCTCCGGGCTGCTGGTCACCGCGCTGGTGATGGTCGACGGCCATGGCGAGCTGGTGGAGGTGTTCAACGTCATCATCCTGCTCGGCACCATGACCGGCGTCGTACCCTACGCCTTCTGCACTGCCGCGCTGATCCAGATGCTGGCGGTGAAGCCGGAGTCCTTCTCCCCGCGTTCGCGCCCGCAGGTGCTGGCGATTGGTTGCCTGGGCTTCCTCTACTCGCTGTGGGCGCTCTACGGCACCGGCCAGCAGGCGATCTTCTGGGGCTTCCTGGTGTTCATGGCGGGCATCCCGATGTACACCTGGCGTCAGTACCGCAACCGTGCGCAAGGGCTGCCGATGGCCGCTCGCGACTGATTGCCGCGGCGGCCACCTTCCTGCCAGATCAAGCAGTTGGTGAGCGAATTGCGAGCGGATTCACGCCCGATGCCGTGGCCTGTGTCACAGACCGCGGCATCGACTTTTGGTCTTGCCTTGTTATAGTGGCGCGATGCCAAAAATCTGTATGCGGCAACCATAAGAACTGTTGGCCCGGGCTCCAGCGGCAGCGCGCCGCACCCAGACGAGAAGCAGGGCATTCCCGAGGACATCTCCCGTGACCGAATACAAAGCCTTCCGCGTTGAACTGGCGGACAAGATCGCCCATGTGCAGATCAACCGTCCGGAAAAGCTCAACGCGATGAACGCCGATTTCTGGAAGGAAATCATCGATATCTTCCAGTGGGCCGATGAAACGGATGAAGTCCGCGTCGTCGTCCTCAGCGGCGCCGGCAAGCACTTCTCCGCCGGCATCGACCTCGCCCTGCTGGCCCAGGCCGCCAGCCACCTGGGCAAGGACGTCGGCCGCAACGCCCGCGCCCTGCGCAAGACCATCCTGCAACTGCAGGGCTCCTTCAACGCCGTGGACAAGGGCAGCAAGCCGGTCCTCGCGGCGATCCAGGGCTACTGCATCGGCGGCGGCATCGACCTGATCTCCGCTTGCGACATGCGCTACTGCAGCGCGGACGCGCAGTTCTCCATCAAGGAAATCGACATGGGCATGGCGGCCGATGTCGGTACCCTGCAACGCCTGCCGCGCCTGATCGGCGACGGCATCATGCGTGAGCTGGCCTACACCGGGCGCAACGTCAACGCCGAGGAAGCGCAGCGCATCGGCCTGGTCAACAGCGTCTATGCCAACCATTCCGCGCTGCAGGACGGCGTGATGGAGCTGGCCCGGCAGATCGCCGCCAAGTCGCCGATCGCCATCCGCGGCACCAAGGAAATGATCGGCTACGCCCGCGACCACCGCGTCGAGGATGGCCTGGAATACATCGCCACCTGGAACGCCGCCATGCTGCAGTCCGCTGACCTGCAGGCCGCCATGATGGCGCACATGAGCAAGAAGACCCCCGAGTTCGCCGATTGATGTCCGTCCACTCTTCTTGCGCGCAGGAGGCGCACTAGGCCGATGGTTACTGGAGCCACGTCCCTCAGTCTGGTCCGCGACGAGCTGTTCGCGACGATGGAGGAGGCCGAGCAGAATCTCGAGCACTTCATCGCCGAGCGTCAGAACGGCAGCCTGCTGCAACATTCCGTCGATTGCCTGAGCCAGATTCGCGGCACGCTGAATCTCATCGAGCTGGCCGGTGCCGAACTGCTGGCGCAGGAAGCGCTGGACCTGGCCACCGACATTCCGACCGGGGTCAGTGAAGACCGCGACGGCCAGCTGGCCGCGCTCGGCAACGCGCTCTACGTGCTGCGCCGCTACCTGGAAAACCTCGAAGCGCACCGTCAGGAAATCCCCGAGCTGCTGCTGCCGGCGATCAACGATGTGCGCCAAGCCGCCGGCCAGCCCGCGCTGCCGGAGAGCTTCTTCTTCAGCGCGCGTCTGGACCTGCCGCGCCCGCTGCGCGCCGTCACCGCGCCGCAGGTGGAGGACCCAGCCCGCGAAGTCCGCCGCCTGCGGCAGATGTACCAGGTCGGCCTGGTCGGGCTGATCCGCGAACAGAATCTCTACCCCAGCCTCAAGCTCATGGGCCGCGCGCTGGGCAAGCTCGACGTGCTGCTGGGCAGTGCCGCGCGCACCCGCCTGTGCTGGGTCGGCGCTGGCGCGCTGGAATCCCTGGTGGACGCGCAGATGCTGCCGCGCAAGACGCGCAAGCAGGTGTTCTCGCGCCTGGACCGCGAGCTCAAGCAACTGATTGCCAACCCGCAGTACGAAGCGCCGCGGCAGCTGCTCAAGGAGTTGCTGTATCTCACCACGCTGGCTGACACCAGCGGCGTGCGCGCGACCGAGCTGCGCCAGGTGTTCGGCCTGGCACCGCTGCCGTTCACCGATCACCTGCTCGAAGACGAGTCGCAGCGCCTGTCCGGCCCGGGCAAGTCGGTGATGCGCTCGCTGTCGGTGGCGATCCGCGAAGAGCTCACGGCGGTGAAGGACCGGCTCGACCTGATCGAGCGTGGCGTGTCCCAGTCCGATGCGCTGGGCATCCTGCACACCCAGCTGGGCAAGCTGGCCAAGACCCTGGGCATGGTCGGCCTGAATTCCGCCGCCACTTCGCTGCAGCATCAGCACGGCGTGGTCGCCGGCTGGGTCGCCAAGGGCTCGGTGGACGAGCCTGCCGCCCTCAACTCCCTGGCCGACGCGCTGCTCTACGTCGAGAGCATGGTCGGCAACCTGGAGCGTGGCGAGCGCATGAGTGCGCGTCCGGCGCCGATGGGTGAGGATGACTCCTTCGCCGTGCACCAGCTCGCCGAAGCGCGCATTGTGGTGATCGACGAGGCCCAGGCGGGCCTGGCGCTGGCCAAGCGCGCGATCACCGCCTACCTGGAATCCAATGGCGACAAGCTGCACCTGGCCAACGTGCCGATCAGCCTGCAGGCGGTGCGCGGCGGCCTGTGGTTCCTCGGCCAGGAGCGCGCGGCATTGCTCGTGGGCGCCTGTGCCGATTACATTCAGGGGCAGATGATCGAGACGACCCAGATGCCGTCCGAGCAGATGCTGGAAACCCTGGCGGATGCGCTGACCGGCCTGGAGTACTACCTGGAGGGTGGAGCCATGATGCGGCCTGAAGGCCAACCCGACGTCCTGGACGTCGCCAGCGAGAGCGTCAAGGCCCTGGGCCTGACGGTGGCAGCCTGATGCGTACCGGGCGCTGGGAATCCTCGATGTTCGAGGTCGCGGCGAACGGTGGCTGGGCGCTCGCCCACTGCCAGCAGCAGTTCCTCGCCGACAGCAACGGCGTGCTGTTCCCCCGTGACTGGCTCAAGCGCCAGGACCTTTCGGTGCTTTCCGAGCACGCCGTCGGCCAGTTCGATGGCGAGCCGGTGTACCTGCTGGAAATCGACCGTACCGACCCGCTGGAAGGCGCCAGCTGGATCGGCCTGCGCCAGTTCATGATGCAGGCCGAGGAAGACATCTTCGCCATGCTTGGCTTCGCCAGCCAGATCGGCATCTGGTGGCGGCAGAACCGCTTCTGCGGCAGCTGTGGCCAACCCAGCCTGCGCATGCCCCGCGACCGCGCCATGCATTGCGAAAGCTGCGGCATCCAGCGCTACCCGCTGCTGTCGCCGAGCATGATCGTGCTGGTGACCCGTGGCGATGAAGTGCTGCTGGCGCGTTCTCCGCGCTTCGTGCCGGGGATGTACAGCACCCTGGCCGGCTTCGTCGAGCCGGGTGAGTCGGTGGAGCACTGCGTTGCGCGCGAGGTGCGCGAAGAGGTGGGCGTCGAGATCGGCAATATCCGCTACATGGGCAGCCAGCCCTGGCCGTTCCCGCATTCGCTGATGTTCGGCTACCACGCCGAGTACGTCAGTGGCGAGATCGTCATGCAGCCCGACGAGATCGAGGATGCCCGCTGGTTCCACGTCGACGAGCTGCCGCGCCTGCCGGCCGAGCGCTCTATCGCCCGCTACCTGATCGAGGTCTATCTGGCGCGCCGCGCCGGTCGTCCCGATCCTGTCCTGCCCGGCGGCGCCTGATTCCAGGCGCCGCTCCGGCCTTCCTCAGGCCGCGGCGGTGAACCAGTGCTGCCAGGTCAGGCGCACGGTCAAGGCAAGTACCACCAGGATGAACACCGGACGGATGAACTTGGCGCCGCCGCCAATCGCCGTGCGCGCGCCGAAGTAGGCGCCGATCATCAGCGAACTGCCCATGCACAGGCCCATCAGCCAGACCACCTGACCCGAGGCGATGAATACCGCCAGCGCGACGATGTTGCTGACGAAGTTCATGCTGCGCGCCACGCCGCTGGCGCGGACCAGGTCGAGCGGGTACATCAGCAGGGTGCTGACGGTCCAGAAGGCGCCGGTGCCGGGGCCGGCCACGCCGTCGTAGAAGCCCAGGCCAAGGCCCTGCGGCCACTGGCGGCGCTGGGCAATGCGCGGGTTGGCGTCCAGCGGCGCTTCGGGCGTCTTGCCGAACAGCAGGTAGAGACCGCAACCGAAGACCACCACCGGCAGCATGCGGTTGAGCCATTCCGCCGGCATCAGGTGCGCGGCCCAGGCGCCGAGCGCGGCGCCGATGGCGGTGGCGATGATGCCCTTGCGCCACTGGCGCGGCTGGAACAGCTTGCGGCGGTAGAAGGTGTAGCTGGCCACGGCGGCGCCGAAGGTCGAGCTCAGCTTGTTGGTGCCCAGCGCCAGGTGCGGAGGGACGCCGGCGGTGAGCAGGGCAGGGATGGTCAGCAGGCCACCGCCGCCGGCGATGGCGTCGATGAAACCGGCGAGGAAGGCGACGCCGGCGAGAATGACGAGGGTGGTCGGGTCTACGACGAGTTCGAAGGGCATGGGGTTGGCCTTGATCGGGGGCCCGTGGCGCCACTCTCTCGTAAAGAATGGTGCGCGGGAAACGTTAACGGGCCCGAAAGCTGCGACGGTCTGGCTGGCCGTGCAGGTACGCGGTGCGCATAATGCCGGCATTTCTACGAGGAAGGAAATCATTCGATGCAGTACGACGGTCTGGCCTGGGTCGTTGCCTTCCTGGCGCTGTTGGCGCTGGTGGTAGCCGCCCGCATTCTGTTCGACCGTCACTGGTTCCTCGGCTGGCTGCGGGGCACGGCGGGCATGCTGTTCGTGGCCGTCGCCGCTCTGGTGGCGCTGGTGGCCTGGGACCTGCGCAGCTATGACCCGCTACCGGCAGAGCGCCCGCTGGCGACCCTGAGCTTCCACAAGGTCGGTGAGCAGCGTTATGAGGTGACTTTGCTGCAGGGCGATGAAGAGCGTCGTGTGGAACTGGCCGGCGACCTCTGGCAGCTGGATGCGCGGGTACTGGAGTGGAAAGGCCTGGCGCGGCTGATAGGGATGGCGCCGGGTTACCGTCTGCAGGACCTCAGCGGCCGATTCCTCGCTGTTGAGCAGCAGAGCCTGGGGCGCAAGGTGGCGCTGGCGGACGACGCGTTGGGTATCGATCTGTGGCGCTGGCTGCGCGACGGCCAGCACGACCTGCTGACTTTCGTGCCCAGGGCGGGCCGGGTGAACTACCTGCCGCTGGCCGACCAGGCCGTTTTCGCGGTGCGCTACGGGGCCGGCGGGCTGACCGCCGAGCCGATGAATGCGGCGGCGAACCAGGCTCTCAAGGATTGGCAGTGAACCAGGAGCAACTGGTTTCCTCTGTGAAGTTTGTGCCACCTCATTCCCTCTCCCAGGGGGAGAGGGCGCAGATCGTCCCGGCTGGCACAGTGGTGTCATCCTGCACCAGACAGTTCCCTCTCCCGCTTGCGGGAGAGGGTTAGGCTGAGGGGCTTTTGATCTTGTCGGAGCGAGCCCAATCCTCACCAAAGAAAAGGGAGCCAACCGGCTCCCTTTTTCGTTTCCGCGATAACGCTTAGGCGAGGAAGCCGCCGTCCACGTTCAGCGTTACACCCGTGGTGTAGCTGGAGGCTTCGCTGGCGAGGTACAGCACGGCGCCGGCCATTTCGCTCGGGTCGGCCACGCGCTTGAGCGGGATGCGCTGCAGGGCGACGTTGCGGATGGCATCGTTGCTCACCAGCGCCGAGGCGAACTTGGTGTCGGTCAGGCCCGGCAGCAGGGCGTTGCAGCGGATATTGAACTGTGCGCATTCCTTGGCGAAGACCTTGGTCATGCTGATCACCGCGGCCTTGGTCACCGAGTAGATGCCCTGGAACTCGCCCGGGGTGACGCCGTTGACCGAGGCAACGTTGATGATGCTGCCGCCGCCGTTGGCCTTCATCAGCTTGCCGCCTTCGATGGACATGAAGTAATAGCCGCGGATGTTCACGTCGACGGTCTTCTGGAAGGCCGACAGGTCGGTGTCCAGCACGTTGCAGAACTGCGGGTTGGTGGCGGCGTTGTTGACCAGGATGTCCAGGCGACCAAACTGCTCGCGGATCTGCGCGAAGACGGCCTGGATCTGCTCCATCTCGCCGATGTGGCAGGCAATCGCGGTGGCCTTGCCGCCGGCGGCGACGATTTCGTCAGCCACGGCCTGACAGCCGTCGATCTTGCGGCTGGAGACGATCACGTGGGCGCCCTGTTGGGCCAGCAGCTTGGCGATGGCCTCGCCGATGCCGCGGCTGGCGCCGGAGACGAAGGCGATCTTGCCTTCGAGGTCGAACAGTTGGGTCTTGGACATGGGGGTTCTCCTTGTTCTGGGGCGCCGTTACAGGCGGGACTTGCCGATGACTTGCAGGCTCACCTGTTCCAGCAGCTTGTTGGCGTGGATGAAGGTGGCGAAGCGCTTGTCCTGGGTCTGGCCGTGGAAGAAGCGGTAGTAGATCTGTTGCATGATGCCGGCCAGGCGGAACAGGCCGTAGGTGTAGTAGTAATCGAGGTTGTCGATCTGGATGCCGGCGCGCTCGGCGTAGTAGTCGGCGAACTGCTGGCGGGTCAGCATGCCCGGCTCGTGGCTGGGCTGACGGCGCAGCATCTGCATCGGCTGCGGGTCGCCCGCTTCGATCCAGTAGGCAAGGGTGTTGCCCAGGTCCATCAGCGGGTCGCCGATGGTGGTCATCTCCCAGTCGAGCACGCCGATGATCTGCATCGGGTTGTTCGGGTCGAGGATGACGTTGTCGAAGCGGTAGTCGTTATGGACGATGCCCGGCTTGTGGTGGTCGGCCGGCATCTTCTCGCGCAGCCACACCTTCACCTGTTCCCAGGCCGGCGCGTCGGGGGTCAGGGACTTCTCGTAGCGATCGATCCAGCCGCCGATCTGGCGCTGCACGTAGCCCTCGGGCTTGCCCAGGTCACCCAGGCCGCAGGCGTTGTAGTCGACGTTGTGCAGGTCGACGAACTTGTCGATGAAGCTCTTGCACAGGGCGGTGGTCTGCTCGGCGTCAAGGTTCAGCTCCTTGGGCAGGTCGCTGCGCAGGATGATGCCGTTGACCCGCTCCATGACGTAGAACTCGGCGCCGATCACCGACTCGTCGGTGCAGTAGGCGTACGCCTTGGGGCAGTAGGGAAAGCCGTCCTTGAGCTGGTTCAGGATGCGGTATTCGCGGCCCATGTCGTGGGCGGACTTGGCCTTCTTGCCGAACGGCGGGCGCCGCAGCACCAGTTCCTGGTTGTCGTACTGAATCAGGTAGGTGAGGTTCGAGGCGCCGCCGGGGAACTGGCTGATGCGCGGCTGACCCTGCAGGCCGGGAATGTGGTCCTTGAGGAAGCCGTCGATCACGGCGGCATCGAGTTCTTCGCCTTCGCGGGAGCGGATGGTCTGGTCGGTCAACGACATGCTGGTCCCTTTCTTGTACGGGCTTTTACGAATCGTCCCCGCGAGGGCCCAGGGCTCCTGACGAGGTGCGCGCAGGCCGGCGTCTGTGTCTTGCCCGATGGGTTGCGGCAGGATCAGGCAAAGCAATGATGGCGCCGGGTGATCATTGGCTAATCTAATGTCAGGCCTTGCCCGTCACAAGCACACAAAGCCCTTATTGGCGTTCGTGTTGCACCCCGATCAAGCTGCCTGATCCGGGCCTTGCAGCGGAGCGCGGGCATAAAAAAACCGGAGCCAAGGACTCCGGTTTTTCGTGCTGCGCGGGCAGGTTTCCTCGGATCAGACCGGGAACAGTTCGCCCAGCTTCATCGCCAGCATCATGTCGCCTTCGGCGCGCAGCTTGCCAGCCATGAAGGCCTGCATGCCGTCGGTTTCGCCGCTGGTGATGCCCTTGAGGGTTTCGCTGTCCATGATCAGGGTGACGTTGGGGGACTCGGCGTCGCCCTGTACGACCTGGCAGGTACCGTCCTTGACGACCAGGTAGTGGTTGTCGCCGTCTTCGATGTTGAACTGGAACACCAGATCCAGGCCGGCGGCCGCGCTGGCGTTGAACTTGCTCTGCATGGTGGAAACGATGTCAGCAACACTCATGGTTCTATTCCTTTTCTAGGTTTTCTCGCGCGACGCTCGCGTCGCAATGGGCCGGTACTCAACGATAGGTGATGAGTTCCGGCGCCCTCAACAGTTCCAGATGCACGTGACTGTTGAAGGAAGCCAGGGCTACTTCGCTGCCGCGGAACTTCAGGCGGTTGAGCGAGGTGTTGACGATCTGCCAGTTGAGTTCGAAGGCGTTCAGCGGCGGAATCCCGGTCACGTGCTGGAGGACCGCGGTGATGGTGCCGCCGGAGGTGAACACGCCGATGTTGTCCTTGCCGCTGGCCGACTCCAGCAGGCGCTGGAGGCCACCGTGCACGGTGTCGAGGAATTCGGCCCAGCTGACCAGGCCGTCCTTGTCGTGGTCGCCGGAAACCCAGCGGGCGATCACGGTGGAGAACAGGCGCTGGAACTCGGCGCGGTGGTCGGCGGCGTTGCGCATGATGTGCAGGGCCTGCGGCTCGATCTCGAGCAGGTCCGGCAGGTGCGCGCGGATCACGGCATCGGCTTCGAATTCGTTGAAGGCGGAGTCGATTTCCAGGGTGGGGGTTTCGATCCCGGCTTCGTTCAGCCGGTCCATCACCGCTTCGGCGGTGTGGCGCTGGCGGCGCAGGTCGCCGGCCACGCAGCGGTCGAAACGCAGGCCCAGGCCAGCCAGGTGCTCGCCGAGGATTTCCGCCTGGCGCACGCCGGTGGCCGAGAGCACATCGTAGTCGTCGGCACCGAATGAAGCCTGGCCATGTCGAATCAGGTAGATGCTTCCCACGCGCAGTATCCCGGCAGGGCTGAAAGTTCCGGCGAGGTTATGAGGATCACCTGGGGCTGTCAACGAAAAAACATACGCTTGTTTGAATGGCATTCGCTGGACTGATGCAGCGGTTTGCCAGCGCTGGTGGCGGGCCTGCGGCGTGGGTATGCTTGCGGGATTCGCTGCGCTCGCCTGGCGGGCTCGACCAGAATTGTAAAAGGGGATGTGAGTGGAGTTTCTAGCGGATTACGCGGGTTTCCTGGCCAAGACCTTCACCGTGGTGGTGGCCATCGTCATCGTCCTGGTGGTGATCGCCGCGCTGCGCGGCCGCGGTCGTCGCGGCGGCAGCGGGCATCTTGAAGTGCACAAGCTCAACGACTTCTACAAGGAGCTGCGCGAGCGTCTGCAACATAGCGTATTGGAAAAGACCAAGCTCAAGGCCCTGCGCAAGTCCGAGGCGAAAAGCCTGAAGGAAGCGAAAAAGAAGAAGGGCGGCGAGAAGAATCGCGTCTATGTGCTCGACTTCGACGGCGACATCAAGGCCTCGGCTACCGAGCAGCTGCGTCATGAAGTGACCGCGCTGCTGACCCTCGCCACCCCGCGCGACGAAGTGGTGCTGCGCCTGGAGAGCGGCGGCGGCATGGTCCATGGCTACGGCCTGGCCGCTTCCCAGCTGGCACGCATCCGCCAGGCCGGCGTACCGCTGACTGTCTGCGTCGACAAGGTCGCAGCCAGCGGCGGCTACATGATGGCCTGCATCGGCGAACGTATCCTTTCCGCACCCTTCGCCATTCTCGGCTCCATTGGCGTGGTGGCGCAGCTGCCAAACATCCATCGCCTGCTGAAGAAGCATGACGTCGATTTCGAGGTGCTCACCGCTGGCGAGTACAAGCGCACCCTGACCGTGTTCGGCGAGAACACCGACAAGGGCCGGGAGAAATTCCAGGAAGACCTGGAAACCACCCACGAGCTGTTCAAGCGCTTCGTCGTGCACTACCGCCCGCAACTGGCCATCGACGAGATTGCCACCGGCGAGGTCTGGCTGGGCCAGGCGGCGCTGGGCAAGAAGCTGGTCGACGAGCTCAAGACCAGTGACGAATACCTGGCCGAACGCGCCCGCGAGGCGGATGTCTACCAGCTCAGTTACGTGCAGAAGAAGTCCATCCAGGAGCGCTTCGGCGTGGGTGTCAGCGGCGTGATCGATCGCGTGCTGGTGACCTGGTGGGACCGCCTGGGTCGCAGCCGCTTCTGGCAATGATCGTCGTCGGGCGCCGGGATTGCGCCCGTTCCATATTCGAAAGAGGAGGGTCGAGATGAGTGCATTCAAGGCGTTGTGGGTCACAGAGAGCGCGCATGGCGTGTATGACCTGCAGGTGGCCGAGCGACAGGTTGCCGATCTGCCGGCGGGTGAGGTGCTGGTGCGGGTGAAGTATTCCTCGCTGAACTACAAGGATGCGCTGTCCGCCAGCGGCAACCGTGGCGTCACCCGCAAGTACCCGCACACTCCCGGCATCGATGCCGCCGGCGTGGTGGAAGCGTCCTCGGTGGGCGAATTCGCCGCCGGCGACGAAGTCATCGTCACCGGCTACGACCTGGGCATGAACACGCCGGGCGGTTTCGGCCAGTACATCCGTGTGCCTGCGGCCTGGCTGATCAAGCGCCCGCAGGGCCTGTCGCTGCGCGAGTCGATGATCCTCGGCACCGCCGGCCTCACCGCCGCGCTGTGCGTCGACAAGCTGGAGCGCGCCGGCGTCACGCCGTCCGCCGGCCCGATCCTGGTCACCGGCGCCACTGGCGGGGTGGGTAGCATCGCAGTGATGCTGCTGGCGCAACTGGGCTATACCGTGGCCGCCGCCACCGGCAAGCTGGAGCAGGCCGAGCTGCTGAACCGCCTCGGCGCACGGCAGATTCTCGATCGCGCCACCGTCTCCGATGGCGTCGACAAGCCGCTGCTGCGCGAGCAGTGGGCCGGCGCGGTGGACACTGTGGGCGGCGACATCCTGTTCAACGTAGTCAAGTCGCTGCAGTACGGCGGCAGCGTCGCCTGCTGCGGCCTGACCGCCGGCGCCGCCTTCAAGGCCACCGTGCTGCCCTTCATCCTGCGCGGCGTGAACCTGCTGGGCGTCGACTCGGTGGAACTGCCGCTGGTGGTCAAGGCGTCCATGTGGGACAAGCTGTCCCTGCAGTGGAAGCTCGACAACCTCGAAGCGGCGGTGCGCGAGGTCAAGCTCGACGACCTGCCGGCCGCCATTCACCAGATCCTTGCCGGCAAGCTGGTCGGCCGGGTGCTGGTGAGCCTCGACTGATACTCCGCGACTGATCTCCGCTCGATGCCCGCGCCGGGCCTGGGTGTCAGCCCAGGTCCGGCAGCAGGTAGTCGGCCCACAGCGAATCGGCAAACTGGCTGCGGAAGAATCCGAAGTGGCCGATGCGTTTCACGCCGATGTCCTCCGGGGCGATTCTCTTCACGGTCTTTGGCGAGCCACGGTAGAAGCCGTGCAGCGACTCGGTGTTGCGCCCGGACATCATCTCGTCATCGGTGAAGGAGATGGAGGTGATGGGCGTGCGCACTGATGAATACGCCTCGCGCACTGCGCCGCCTTCCGCACCAACGGCATACTCCGGGTCCAGGCACCAGCGCCGCCATTGTTCGATCACTCCGCGCGGCAGGTCGCCGACCACGCCCAGGCGTTTGCCCGGAAAATAGCCCAGTAGCGGCGTGATGGTTGGTGCCAGACAGTACCAGAGCAGCCAGGCCTTGTGTCGCAGTCCCTTGGTGTTCTCACGCCAGTATCCGCTGCCGGTGGCGATGGTGAAGGCGCGCAGGATGCGCTCGTTGCCACGCACGAAGGGCAGGATCTGCCCGCCCAGGCTGTGGCCGATCCAGTACACCGGCAACTCGCCGGCGGCCTCGACCACTGCGTCGAGCATCGCGCTGCAATCGTGCTTGCCCCAGGCGACGACGTCGACGTCCAGATCGCGCAGGTGGCCGGCGCGGGACTTGCCCATGCCGACGTAATCGAAAGTCACGGCGAGGTAGCCGCGCTCGGCCAGCCAGTTGGCGAAGGCGGTGTAGAAGCGCTGTTCGACGCCCATGGCGGGGACGATCAGCATCGCTCCGCGAGCTTCGCCGGGCGGGTAGTACCAGTGGCTGGAGAGGTTATGGCCATTGCCGTTGTCCAGCGGGCGGGGGAGCGGGGTGATCATGGCAGCGTCCCTCAGGCCTGGCTGACGTACATGGTGATGTCGGCGCGGAAGACCTTCTTGTCGCCGACATAGGCCAGCACCGGCACGGTGATGTCGCCTTCCTGGTTCCAGTCGATCGTCAGGCCATCGGCCACGGCGCGCACGTCGCCCTCGGCCTTGGCCAGGTATTCCACGGTCATGCCGCGGGGAATCCAGCGGCGGCCCTTGGGGATCGACACGTCGGTCATCGTCCCGGCCACCAACTCTGCGGCGTTGCACAGGGCGATGGCGTGCACGGTGCCGATGTGGTTCAGCACTTCGCGGCGCTTGGGGAAGGTGACTTCCGCATAGCCTGGGCGCAGCTCGACGAACTGCGGAGCGATGGTGGAGAAGTAGGGGGCGACCTGGCCGATCATGGCGCTGAACTGCGCCGGGCCGGCCTGTTGGAACATCTGCAGCATCTGGCTCATGGTGGCTCCGCAAGCTGGGATTCGAGAACTGTGATTGAAGAACTCTCATTGAAGAGAAGTGCGCGCCCAGGCAGTATACGAAGATTAGAAAGTAATTCTAGAAGATTATTCTAGAATTTAATTCTGGAATGATTCCGTAGCAGGACCCCCATGGCCCGACCTTCCCGCAAAGACGACATCCTCCAGGCCGCGCTGGCCTGCTTCAGCGAATCCGGCGTGGACGCCACCACCATCGAGATGATTCGTGACCGCTCCGGCGCCAGTATCGGCAGCCTCTATCACCATTACGGCAACAAGGAGCGCATCATCGGTGCGCTGTACCTGACCGGTATCGGGCAGTACGCGGCGCTGCTGGACGCGGGGCTGGAGGAGGCGAAGAGTGCCGAGGCGGTGGTGAAGCTGTTCGTCACCTCCTACATCGACTGGGTCTCGGCCAATCCGCAGTGGGCGCGCTTCATCCTGCACAGCCGCGGGCGCGTGGAGGCTGGGGAGATGGGCGAGGAGCTGCGCGAGGCCAACCGCCAGCAGGGCCGGCGTATTGCCGAGCTGCTGGCCGAACACCGCAAGGCGGGGGCGTTCAAGTCGCTGTCGGCGGAGCTGTTCAACTCCGTGGTGATCGGCCCGACCCACGACTACGCGCGCAACTGGCTGGCCGGGCGCACGCGGGTGGATCTGATCGAGTGCCGCGAGCAGCTGGCGCAGATCGCGTGGGACAGTGTCCGCGCCTGAGCGTTTGCGTGCCGCGACGCCCTGGATACTCCTACGAAAACGCCCAAATCTGCACGCCAGCGTAGGGCGAATAACCTGGAACAGGTTATCCGCCGTTGTCCCGGCGGCGGATAACGCTGGCGCGTTATGCGCCCTACGAGAAACGCGCCGTGCAGAAATGAAAAAGCCCCGCAGTGCGGGGCCTTTTGCTGTCGCTGAATCAGGTGAGCTGACGGCGACGGAACAGCGGTTGCGGCTGGGTCACCGAGGTCTGGTAGACCTCGGAGAAGTCGTCCAGGCCAGCCAGCGCCGCTTGCGGATCGCGGTCGGCGCGGATGGCGTAGGCGTCGAAGCCGCAGCTCTGCATGAAGAACAGCTGGTCCCGCAGGACATCGCCGATGGCGCGTACTTCGCCCTTATAGCCGAAGCGCTCGCGCAGCAGGCGCGCGGTGCTGAAGCCGCGGCCATCGGTGAAGGCGGGGAAGTTCACGGCGATGACCTTGAGCTTGTCCAAGTCTTCGGCGATGGCTTCGGGCTCATCGTCCGCGTCCAGCCACACGCCCAGGCCGCCGTCACGGCCGCGCAGGGCCGGGCCGTGTTCCAGCCACAGGTTCAGCGGGATGATCACGTCGTCGCAGTTGGGCACGGTCTCGAGGGTCGCGTCCTTGGGCAGCAGGTGCCAGCGATCGTCGACGACCTCGCGGTTCTTAATGATTCGCTGCATATACGCGCTCCTTGAAGAGGTCGATGCCGATGCGACGGTAGGTATCGAGGAAACGTTCCTCTTCGGTGCGCTGTTCCACATAGACCTTGATGATCTTCTCGATCACGTCGGCCATCTGGTCCTGGGCGAACGACGGGCCGAGGATCTGCGCAAGGCTCGCCTCACGGCTGGCGCTGCCGCCGAGGGAGACCTGGTAGAACTCCTCGCCCTTCTTGTCCACGCCGAGGATGCCGATGTGGCCCACGTGGTGGTGACCGCAGGCGTTCATGCAGCCGGAGATGTTCAGGTCGAGGTCGCCGATATCGAACAGGTAGTCCAGATCATCGAAGCGACGCTGGATGGCTTCGGCTACCGGCAGCGACTTGGCGTTGGCCAGGGAGCAGAAGTCGCCGCCCGGGCAGCAGATGAGGTCGGTCAGCAGGCCCACGTTCGGGGTCGCGAAACCGTTCTCGCGCAGTTCGCCCCAGAGGGTGAACAGCTGCGCCTGCTCGACGTCGGCGAGGATGATGTTCTGGTTATGGCTGTTGCGCACTTCGCCGAAGCTGTAGCGGTCGGCGAGGTCGGCGACCACGTCCAGCTGCTTGTCGGTGATGTCGCCAGGCGCTACGCCGGTGGGCTTGAGCGACAGGGTCACGGCGACGTAGCCGGGCTTCTTGTGGGCGAAGGTGTTGCGGGTGCGCCAGCGGGCGAAGCCGGGGTTCTCGGCGTCCAGCTGGGCGAGGGCGGCATCCTGGTCTTCCAGGGCCTGGTAGGCCGGGTCGACGAAGTGCGCGGCCACGCGCTGCAGCTCGGCGTCGGTCAGGGTGCTCGGGCCGTCCTTCAGGTTCGCCCATTCGGCGTCGACCTTCTGGGCGAAGACTTCCGGCGTCAGCGCCTTGACCAGGATCTTGATGCGCGCCTTGTACTTGTTGTCCCGACGGCCATAGCGGTTGTAAACACGCAGGATGGCGTCCAGGTAGGACAGCAGGTGCTGCCAGGGCAGGAATTCATTGATGAAGCTGCCGACGATCGGGGTGCGGCCCAGGCCACCGCCGACGGAGACGCGGAAGCCCAGCTCGCCGGCTTCGTTCTGCACCGCTTCCAGGCCGATGTCGTGCACCTCGATGGCCGCACGGTCGCTCACGGCGCCGTTGACGGCGATCTTGAACTTGCGCGGCAGGTGGGCGAATTCGGGGTGGAAGGTCGACCACTGGCGAATGATCTCGCACCAGGGGCGCGGGTCCACGAGTTCGTCACGGGCGACGCCGGCGAACTGGTCGGTGGTGGTGTTGCGGATGCAGTTGCCGCTGGTCTGGATCGCGTGCATCTGCACGGTGGCCAGTTCGGCGAGGATTTCCGGCACGTCTTCCAGTTCCGGCCAGTTGTACTGGACGTTCTGGCGGGTGCTGATGTGCGCGTAGCCCTTGTCGTAGTCGCGGGCGATCTGCGCTAGCTTGCGAACCTGCCGGGAGGACAGCAGGCCGTAAGGCACAGCCACTCGCAGCATGGGCGCGTAGCGCTGGATGTACAGGCCATTCTGCAGACGCAGCGGGCGGAATTCCTCGCCGGTCAGTTCACCCGCCAGGTAACGGTGGGTCTGATCGCGGAACTGCTTGACGCGATCTTCTACGATCCTCTGATCGTATTCGTCATATACGTACATGAATCATCCTGCTGTCAGGCTATAGCGCTCAGGGCGTATTGCGTATCCCAGCGCGCACGGCAACGCGCTCCACGCGGAGTGGGGCGCACGATACCAGTTCGGGAATATGCGCAAAAGTGATGTTTGAGTATATGGCGAGAACTTTCGGGTATAAGTCGCGCCAGGCCTGAAACACAGGCGGGACGGGGACTTGAAGCAGGGCGTCTGTTGCTCCGTTGCGCCGCTTCGCCTGGCTATGGACGGCAGCGCGACGGGAGTCGATCAGGCATCGCGACCGTGGGCGGCGTCACGCAGTTGCGAGGTGTCGACGCGGACGAAGATCGAGTCGCCGACGCAGGTCAGCACGTCGCCCGCATAGACCTCGCAGATGATCCGGCTCTTGCGTCCGACTTCACCTTCTACATAGGCCTTCAGGGTCAGCGGCACGCCCATGGGCGTCGGCTTGATGTATTTGATGCCCAGATTGCCGGTCACGCAGTCGATGCGCGGCAGGCTGCCCGGCTCGCGGCCTTCGGCGCGGTAGTGGTAGGCCATGGCGGTCCAGTTCGAGTGGCAGTCCACCAGCATGGCGATCAGGCCGCCGTAGACCAGTTCAGGCCAGCCGCAATACTTGGCTTCGGGCAGGTGCTCGGCGACGACGTGGACGCCGTCCTCGTGCCAGCGGCTCTTGATGTGCAGTCCGTGCGGGTTGCTGCCGCCGCAGCCGTAGCAGACGCCTTCCGGCGCGACAGTGTCTTGCAGTGAGTCCACGTGCTTCATCCACTCGCTTGTTCTTATGGAGCCAGCAGCCTAACGGCATTTGCGCGGCGGCGGAAAGGGGCGGCGCCTTGAGCAGCGGGCCGGGCTGGTCTTAACTCTTGCCTGTGGTCCTTCAGCCAATAACGAGAAGATGGGGGAAGCATGAGCGAAGAAACGTCCAACAAGACCAGCGACAGCGTCGTCGATGCCCGCGCCGCATTCATCCTGATCCTGCTGGTGGTAGCGACCGCCGTGTTCTGGGTCAGCCACCAGTGACAGCGGTGCCGGCGGGTCGTCCTGCGGCCCGCCCGGTACCTCATCCCCCAGCCGGCTTTCCTACAGCCCGGCGAAATGCAGCACCAGCTGCACCAGCCCGTAGAGCAGCAGCACGAAGACCAGCGTGAAGAGAATGCCCATGGCGATGAAATGACTGGGCTTGCCGTGGGTGAAGTCGCGCGCGCGGTTGCGTCCGCTCTGTACGCCGAAGGCCGCGGCCAGCACGCTGTGGAGCATCTGCCAGAAGCTTGGCGGCTTGTTCTGTTGCTCGTCCATCGTTGGTCCTCCCTTTGCCTGCAAGCCTAGCTCCTGAGGGCGCGAACGCTAGAGTTCGATCTGCGTCCACTGGCGTTTCTGCCACATCACCGCGAAGATCGCCGAGGCCAGCCCGCGCTGCAGTATCTGCATGCTCCAGATCGCCAGCAGTCCGCCGCCCAGCACCGGGCCGACCAGGTAGGCCAGCGGCAGGAAGAACAGCCACTGGTTGCCCAGGCTGACCGCCATCACCGTGCGCACGGCCCCTGCGCCAAGCAACGCCTGGGTCAGCACCAGCGCGGTGGCGTCGATCACCATGCCCATGCCGGTGAGCATCAGCGGCACCCGGCCCAGTTCGATCAGTGCCGGATCGCTGACGAACAGCCGCAGGATGGCTTCGGGGAAAATCCAGAACGGCGCGCCCAGCAGCGCCAGGCCGCAGGCCGCCACCTTCACCACGTCCCAGCCCCAGCGGTGCGCGCTGTCGAAGTCGCGCTCGCCCATGCTCTGGCTGACCAGCGTCGTCGCTGCCATGCCCAGGCCGACGCCGGGCAGGATCAGGAACAGCGCCAGGTTGATCAGCACGTGGGCCACCGCCAGCTCGCGAGTGCCGACCTGGGCGATGATCCAGAACAACAGGGTGATGCCGGCGGCGAAGAAGAACTGCTGCAATGAGTTGGGCAGCGACAGGCGCAGCAGGGTGCGGATGTCCCGCTCGCTCGGCAGGCGCGGGTGGAAGCCCTGGGCGCGGGCGTCGCGCCAGGTGATCCAGGCGTAGATCAGCGAGCCGAGGTACAGCGCCAGGGTCGTGCCCAGGCCGCTGCCCACCGCGCCCATCCGGGGCAGGCCGAACAGGCCGTGGATCAGGCTGTAGCTGATCGCCGCGTTGGCCAGGTGCATCACCACCAGGGTGCGCATGTACATGCCTGAGCGCCGGGTGCCGTTCCAGTAGCCGCGGAAGGAGAAATTGAGGCCGACGGCGAGCACCGACAAGGCGCGCCATTCGAAGTAGGGAATGCCGACGGCGAGTACGTCCGGGTCGTTGGACAGGGCGCGGACGATGGGCTCGGCGAACAACAGGCAGATCAGCGTGATCGGCAGCGACAGGCCCAGCGCCACCAGCAGCCCGCAGTTCAGCGGCGCGGCCAGCTGATCGCTGCGGCCTTCACCCCGTCGGCGCGCCACCAGCGCTTGCACACCGGCGCCCAGACCCATCACCAGGGAAATGGCGACGAAGTTGGCGTAGCTGCCGATGCCGACCCCGGCCAGCGACTTTTCCCCGAGGTGGCCGACCATGGCCGCATCCACCAGGTTGAGCAGGCTCTGGCTGAGCATTCCGCCGATGATCGGCAAGCCCAGGCTGAGAATATTCTGGAACCGCTGGCGCTCTAGCATGGCGTCTCTGGGCAGTAAGCTCCGGCCTGTTCTGGACATCCGGCGGGCCCGTGCCGGTAGGGCGTTGCTGTAGGAAATCCTAGCCGAAGGGAGCGCGTCCCGCCCCCTTTTTAGAACGGAATATGCCTACGAATATTGCGAAGTTGTTCCGGCGAAATTTCCGATATTTGTGTGAGGTGCGTCACGCTTTTTCGCCTTGGCGAACGAAATCGGCGTACTACGCTGAGACTCAATTGACCAGGGCAAACCTGTGCGAAAGCCAGGGACGCAAAGCCACCGATCTACAGCCCGGAAGGGCCATGACCGCGGGGTTGCCAAGCAGGCCGGACGTTCGTCCGCGCCTTCTGCGAGCTTGCGCTCGGCATCTTCCAACGTCCCGGTGAGCCTCCTGATCAACCCGTGCAGGTTGATGGTGTTTGTTGGCCCAAGGGAGCGCGCCGATGAATCAGCCGTATCAGGTTCAATACACCTACGGGTTCGCCCGGATGGCGTTGCGGGATCAGGTGGTTTTCAAATCCATCGTCGGCCTGCTCAGCGGGCGTACGCTGGCGAACTGGGCGTACGTCGAAGGCCCGGCCGACCTGCTGGTCGAGGGCGAGGAGGGCGAGCCGCGCGTGCAGTTGCGCACCGCCGAGGGCGAGCCTTTCTGGGTGCACTGGCCGCTGCGCGCCAGCGAAGTCTTCGACTGCCTCGAGCGCGCTGCCCGCGCCATCGGTCACCGGCCCGTGGAGATTCCCGGCGAAGCGCTGCGCCTGAAGCACTGGCCAGCGGCCTCCTTGCTCAAGGGCGATCATCGCTACGTACGATTGGCCACGCTGCTCTGCGCACGGGCCATGAGCCTCGATGAGTTGTGCGAGCGCTCGGGCGTGCCGCGCCAGGTGGCGGAAAGCTTCGTCCGCCTGATGGCCGCCCAGCAGATGCTGCAGGACGTTGAGGCCTTGCCGGCTGCATCCGCGCAGCAAACCGCGGCGCCGATCGGCCTGCTGGCGCGCATCCGTCGCCATCTCGGTCTGGGCGGCGCTGCGGAGGCCAGCCGATGAGGGAGTACAAGATCCTCTTCACCGGCACCATGGGCGCCGGCAAGACCACTGCCATCGCCGCAATCAGCGATATCGAGCCGGTCAGCACCGATGTGCAGAACAACGACCCCTGCCTGGACAAGGCGCGCACGACCGTCGGCCTGGACTACGGCGAAGTGGTCCTCGGTCCGGACGAGCGCCTGCGCCTGTACGGCACCCCCGGCCAGGCACGCTTCGCCTTCATGTGGGGAATCCTCGCCCGCGGTGCGCTCGGGCTGGTGATCCTGATCGACAACTCGCGGCCCGACCCGCTGGGCGACCTGCGCGTCTACCTCGATGGTTTCGCCGATTGCATCGGCCGCGCGCCCTGCGTGATCGGAGTCGGCCGCCTGCCCGGCAATCCCCATCCCGGCCTGGATGACTACGCCGCCGCCCTGGCGCAGGCCGGATACAGCTTCCCGGTGATCGAGGTGGACGTACGCGAAGCGGAGGAGGTGCGGCTGCTGCTCGACCTGCTCCTGCTGCAACTGGAATGCACGGCGGCCTGAGGCCTGACGTTCGCCACCGACTGGAGTCGACCATGGAACATGCCCTGATGAGCCTGCCGGAAAGATTGCGCCACGACGCCGAGCTGGCGCTGGACGAACTGGGCGCCAGCCTGGGCCGGCTGAGTGCGGCGGTGATTGCCACCACCGATGGTTTCGAAGTGGCCTCCCGCGCCGGCAAGGGGCTGGAGGTCTCCAAGCTGGCGGCGATGGCCTGCTCGATCTCCGCCCTCGGCGCGATGGTCGGCCAGGAGAGCGAAGTCGGCCCGCACCAGAACGTGATAGTCGAGGCGAGCGAAGGCTACATCGTCATCGTCGACATCCCGCACCCGAGCCACCCGATGATCCTCAACCTGGTCGCCGACCGCGAGGAGATGCTCGGCCAGGTGCTCTACCAGGCAAAACGCACGGCAACACGACTCGCGGATCTGTCGCTGGCCGGCTGAGACAAAAGGCTTCGCGGCGCGCGCGGCTGCGGGGCCCCTACAACAGGACGCGCACTCAAGGAGTAATCGCTATGGCAGCACTGCAACAATCGCTGGACGAACTGCTGAACCTGGATGGTGCCCTGGCGTCCGCCGTGGTGGATGCCAAGAGCGGCATGCTGCTCGGGCAGGCGGGTGGCGGCGTGGACCTGGAACTGGCGGCGGCGGGCAACACCGAAGTGGTCCGCGCCAAGCTCAAGACCATGAAGTCGCTGGCGCTCAACGACGTGATCGAGGACATCCTCATCACCCTGGGCCGCCAGTACCACATCATTCGCCCCATGGCGAAGCACGAAGGCGTGTTCATGTACTACGTGCTGGACAAGGTGAAAGCCAACCTCGCACTGGCCCGGCGCAAACTGCAGGAGGTGGAGGCGCAGGTGGCGATCTGAGGCCTTGCGAACAAGGGCGGGCGGGGAGGCCCGCCCTCATCGTTGGTACTGGGCTGGCCCCTTGCGGGCCAGCTTCGTTTCAGGCCAGCAGCAGTTCGGCCAGGCGTGCGGCGTGCCCACGCAGTTCCGGCACGGCAGTAGCTTCCCAGTGGCTGGCGCGGAGCATGGGGCTGAGCAGGTAGAGATTCGGGTTGGCCTTGCCGCTGGCGTCCAGCAGACGGAATCCTTCATCGGTCGCTAGTCCCAGGCCCTGCCTGTCCTGGCGGATCACGCCGTGATCCAGCAGGCCGCTGAGCAGTGGTTCGTTCACGGTGCGCAGGTTGGTGCAGGGGCCTGTGCAATTGATCAGGTAATCGAAGTGTTCGCGTTGCGACTGTTTCGCGCCGCGATGGCGAATCTCCAGGTCGATGCCGCTCTCCGATGCCCTGGCCGCCAACACCCTGCCGGCCTGTACACGCAACTGGCCGCTGTCGCGCAGGTCGCTGATGCGCTTGGCCACCGGCGGCGCGGCGCGATGCCGATGGACATCCCAGTAGGTTTGCAGATGACGCAGGAAGCGGCTGCGTTCGCGGTCACTCAGTGCCTGCCAGAGTTGCGGTGTGACCGGGCGCAGCGCGGCGATCACGTCTCGCCAGTCGTGACCCTCCTCGGCGGCCTGGTGGATCAGTTGGCGCAAGCGGCGCAGTCGCTCGTTCAGGCCCATGTCCCCGAGAAAGGCCGCCGGCAGTTCCGGCAGGACAGGATGGCTGGCGTTGTCCCGGTGCGCCTGGGGCAGCAAGGCGCGGCGCGACAGGGCCAGCAGCGGTCCTCGATGCCCCTGGTCCTGCAGGGCCAGCGCCATGTCGTACATGGTCAGGCCGCTACCCAGCAGCAGGACGTTGGCGTCGGCCGGAATGCTCTCCAGGGCGCCCGGCGTCCAGGGGTCGCGAAGATACTGCGGGGCGTCTTCAAGCGCCCTGAGCGGGCCTGGTGTGGCGGGGGCGAAATTGCCGGTGGCGATGATCACCTTCCGGGACTCCAGCGGCTGGCCGTCATCGAGCAGCAGACGCAGGTGATCGCCCTGCTCGGTCAGCTCCAGCACCTGCTGGCAGAGGCTGCTGAAGCGCACACCAGGTGCGGCTTCGGCGATAGCGTGGCCGAGGCGGTCCTGCAGGTAGTCACCGTAGAAGCGGCGGGGGAGGAAGTCGCCCGGTTTCGCCTCGGGCATCTGCTTGCGGGCGAACTCGAGAAAGTCTGAGGGCTGGTCAGGGAAAAGACTCATGCGCTCGGCCGGCACATTGAGGATGTGGCTGGCGGAGCGGGTGCCGTAAGCCAGACCACGGGCAAGACGCCCGGAACGATTGATCAGGCTGAGGCGCAACGGTCCTGTGGCATTGCGTAGCAGATGGATGGCCAGCGCCGTGCCGCAGAAGCCGCTACCAATGATGGCGATGTGTTCCATGCAAACCCTTCCTTGTTGCAAACCGGGGCAGGGTCGCAGAGGCGGGGCGTGCTGACAACAAGGGCGAATCGACGCTGTCGATTCCGTCCGGCGCCGGCCGATGGCCTGCGCCGGATAGAGTCGGAGGTTTACTCGAACAGACCGTGCCAGCAGTCGCTCAGGTCGCCCAGCTCGAAGGACTTGGCCCAGGACTGTTTTTCCAGCCACAGGCGGGTGGTTTCACGGTCGGCTTCGGTCAGGCTGCCGACAGCGTTCAGGCACAGGTAGCCGGTGAACTCGCCGTCTTCGGTGGCGCCGCCGACGAAGACCCAGCCCTCGGACTCGACGAAGGCGATCCACTGGTCGAGCACGTCATCCAGGTCGCCGCTGTAGTTCACTTCCAGGCTGAAGCCGAATTCCTGGAACTCGGCCAGGCGCAGTTTCTTCAGCAGGCGGCGCTTGCGCGGTTTGGCCATCTGTTCGGGGGTGAGGTATTTCATTCGCATTGCTCTCGTCAGCGGAAGCCTGGCGGGTGGCCGGCTTCGGTCCGTTGTGGCCCGGGGGTGCCCAGGATGGCGGGATTATCCCGCATCTGCGGCGCAAGTGCAGCGAAGGTTTTGCCCGGGCAGCGGAAAGCCCTGACGAACATGTCGCGCCGGGCGGGCCCGGTCGCGACATGGGCTGCTTAGTTGTCGTACCCCAGGTTCGGCGACAGCCAGCGTTCGCTGGTGGTGATTTCCTGGTCCTTGCGTGCGCTGTAGCGTTCGATCTGGTCCTTGTCGACCTTGCCTACGGCGAAGTACTGCGCCTGCGGGTGGGCGAAGTACCAGCCGCTGACGGCGGCGGCGGGGAACATGGCGTAGTGCTCGGTCAGGGTTACGCCGGACAGTCCTTTCGGGTCGAGCAGCTTGAACAGCGTGCCTTTCTCGGTATGGTCCGGGCAGGCCGGGTAGCCGGGCGCCGGGCGAATGCCGACGTACTGCTCCTTGATCAGTGCCTCGTTGTCCAGGTGCTCTTCGGGCTGGTAGCCCCAGTAGTCCTTGCGCACACACTGGTGCAGCCATTCGGCGCAGGCTTCGGCGAGGCGGTCGGCCAGGGCCTTGACCATGATCGCGTTGTAGTCGTCGCCCTTGGCCTCGTAGACCTTGGCCACTTCCTCGGCGCCGATGCCGGCGGTGGTGATGAAGCCGCCGACGTAGTCCTTCACGCCGCTGTCCTTCGGCGCGACGAAGTCGGCCAGGCTGAAGTTGGGCTTGCCGTCGGGCTTGATGGTCTGCTGGCGCAGGTGGTGCAGGGTAGCCAGCTTGTGGCCGTCGTCACCGTAGACTTCCAGGTCGTCGTGGTGCACCTGGTTGGCCGGCCAGAAGCCGAAGACTGCCTTGGCGCGAATGAGCTTCTCGCCGATCAGCTTCTTCAGCATCGCCTGGGCGTCGTTGAACAGGCTGGTCGCCGCTTCGCCCACGACTTCGTCGGTGAGGATGCGCGGGTACTTGCCGGCCAGGTCCCAGGAGATGAAGAACGGTGTCCAGTCGATGTATTCGGCCAGCACATTGAGGTCGATGTCGTCCAGCACCTTCACGCCGGTGAAGCTCGGCACCGGCGGCTGGTAGCCGGCCCAGTCGAACTTCGGCTTGGCGGCGATGGCCTGCTCGTAGCTCAGGCGTTCGGTACGCGCGCTACGGTTGGCGGTGCGCTCGCGAACCTCCGCGTACTCCTCGCGCAGCTTGCGGGTGTACTCGGGCTTCATTTCCTTGGACAGCAGGGTGGTCGCCACGCCCACCGCGCGGGAGGCGTCGGTGACGTAGACCACGGCGTCGTTGCTGTACTGCGGGTCGATCTTCACCGCAGTGTGCGCCTTGGAGGTGGTGGCGCCGCCGATCAGCAGCGGCAGGCTGAAGTTCTGCCGCTGCATTTCCTTGGCGACGTGGACCATCTCGTCCAGCGACGGGGTGATCAGGCCGGACAGGCCGATGATGTCGCACTTCTGTTCGCGGGCGGTCTGCAGGATCTTCTCGGCCGGGACCATCACGCCCAGGTCGACGATGTCGTAGCCGTTGCAGCCCAGCACCACGCCGACGATATTCTTGCCGATGTCGTGCACGTCGCCCTTCACCGTGGCCATGAGGATCTTGCCCTTGGCCTCGGGCTTGTCGCCTTTCTCGGCTTCGATGAAGGGGATCAGGTGGGCCACCGCCTGCTTCATCACGCGGGCGGACTTCACCACCTGCGGGAGGAACATCTTGCCGGCGCCGAACAGGTCGCCGACCACGTTCATGCCGTTCATCAGCGGGCCTTCGATGACCTCGATGGGGCGCGCGCACTTCTGCCGGCACTCCTCGGTGTCCTCGACGATGAAGGTGGTGATGCCCTTGACCAGTGCGTGCTCCAGGCGCTTCTCGACGCTGTGGCTGCGCCACTCTTCGTCTTCCACTTCCTTGACTGCGCCGCCGCCCTTGTAATTGTCGGCGATGGCCAGCAGCGCCTCGGTGGCGTCCGGGCTGCGGTTGAGCACCACGTCCTCGACCTTGTCGCGCAGTTCCTGCGGGATCTCGTCGTAGATCTCCAGCTGGCCGGCGTTGACGATGCCCATGGTCAGGCCGTTCTGGATGGCGTAGTAGAGGAACACCGAGTGGATCGCCTCGCGCACCGGGTTGTTGCCACGGAACGAGAAGGACACGTTGGACACCCCGCCCGAAGTCAGGGCGTAGGGGAGGTTGTCGCGGATGTAGGCGCAGGCCTCGATGAAGTCGACCGCGTAGTTGTTGTGTTCCTCGATGCCGGTGGCGACCGCGAAGATGTTCGGGTCGAAGATGATGTCTTCCGGCGGGAAGCCCACTTCGTTGACCAGGATGTCGTAGGAACGCTGGCAGATTTCTTCCTTGCGCGCCTGGGTGTCGGCCTGGCCGGCTTCGTCGAAGGCCATCACCACCACCGCAGCGCCATAACGCTTGCACAGGCGGGCGTGGTGCTTGAACTGCTCGACGCCTTCCTTCATGGAGATGGAGTTGACGATGCCCTTGCCCTGGATGCACTTCAGGCCTGCCTCGATCACTTCCCACTTGGAGGAGTCGATCATGATCGGCACGCGGGAGATATCCGGCTCGGAGGCGATCAGGTTGAGGAATCGAACCATGGCGGCCTTCGAGTCCAGCATGCCCTCGTCCATGTTGATGTCGATCACCTGGGCACCGGCTTCCACCTGCTGCTGCGCCACTTCCAGCGCTTCGGCGTAGTTCTCCTCGCGGATCAGCCGGGCGAACTTGGCCGAGCCGGTGATGTTGGTGCGCTCGCCGACGTTCACGAACAGCGAGTTGCGGTCGATGGTGAAGGGCTCAAGGCCGGACAGGCGGCAGGCGCGGGGGATTTCCGGAATCGCGCGCGGGGCGTACTTGGCCACGGCCTTGGCGATGGCTTCGATGTGCCCCGGCGTGGTGCCGCAGCAACCGCCGATGATGTTGAGAAAGCCCGACGCGGCGAACTCTTCCACGACCACGGCCATTTCCGCGGGGGTCTCGTCGTATTCGCCGAAGGCGTTGGGCAGGCCGGCGTTGGGGTGCGCGGAGACGTGGGTCGCGGCCTTGGTCGACAGCTCTTCCAGGTAGGGGCGCAGCTCTTTCGCGCCGAGGGCGCAGTTCAGGCCGACGGAGATCGGGTTGGCGTGGCTCACCGAGTTCCAGAAGGCTTCGGTGGTCTGGCCCGACAGGGTGCGGCCGGAGGCGTCGGTGATGGTGCCGGAGATCATGATCGGCAGCTCGACGCCCAGTTCTTCATAGACGCCCTGCACGGCGAAGATCGCCGCCTTGGCGTTGAGGGTGTCGAAGATGGTCTCGATCAGGATCAGGTCCGCGCCGCCCTCGATCAGGCCGCGGGTCGATTCGCTGTAGTTCTCCACCAGTTCGTCGAAGGTGACGTTGCGGAAACCGGGGTCGTTGACGTCCGGGGAGATCGAGCAGGTGCGGCTGGTCGGGCCGAGGACGCCGGCGACGAAGCGCGGGCGGTCCGGGGTTTCGGCGGTCTTGGCGTCGGCCACTTCACGGGCCAGGCGCGCGCCCTCGACGTTCATCTCGTAGGCCAGCTCCTGCATGTCGTAGTCGGCCTGGGACACGCGGGTGGCGTTGAAGGTGTTGGTCTCGAGGATGTCGGCGCCGGCGTCGAGGTAAGCCTTCTCGATGGCCTGGATGACGTCCGGGCGGCTGAGCAGCAGCAGGTCGTTGTTGCCCTTCACGTCGCTCGGCCAGTCGGCGAAGCGCGCGCCACGGTAGTCCTCTTCCTGCAGCTTGTAGCTCTGGATCATGGTGCCCATGCCGCCATCGAGGATCAGGATGCGCTCCTTGAGGGCTTGCTGGAGGGCTTGCAGGCGTGCGGCACGGTCGATCATTGGAATTCTCGGAAAAAGGCGTGACGAAAGGTCGCTGATGATATCAAAGCTGCAGGAAATTTGACCGGGCGCGGTTTTACATGAAGATTCCTCATGTTCCGCCTTTGGTTGGAGCGCATTGCGCCGGTACTCCCGCTAGAATCCGCTCCATTCTGATGTCCGGAGTCCTTCATGTCCCTGCGAGCCCGATTCACGTTGCTTATCGCATCCCTTGCGTTTTCGGCGCAGGCCCTGGCGGGAGGGCTGTCCTACACCAAGGACATCCAGCCGATCTTCACCGAGAAATGCGTGGCCTGCCACGCCTGCTACGACTCACCGTGCCAGCTCAACCTGACGGCCGCCGAGGGCGCGCAGCGCGGGGCGAACAAACTGCCGGTCTACGACGGTGGGCGCAGCAAGGCGCAGGACCCGACGCGGCTGTTCCTCGACGCCCAGGGCGCAGACGCCTGGCGGCGCAAGGACTTCTGGTCGGTGCTCGACGGCCGCGGCAGCCAGGCGGCGTTGATGGCGCGGATGATCGACCTCGGACACGAGCATCCGCTGGTGCCCAACGCGAAGATTCCCGAAGGGCTGGACCTGTCGATCAACCGCACCAACCAGTGCCCGACACCCGACTCCATCGACGACTTCGTCGCCAGGAATCCCCGCAGCGGCATGCCGTTCGCCGTAACCGGCCTGAGCGACAAACAGCTGTCGACCATCAAGACCTGGCTGGCCCAGGGTGCGCCGGTGGACGAAAAGGCCTGGCAGCCGGGCGCCGGCGAGGCCGCGCAGATCGCCGACTGGGAAGCCTTCCTCAACCAGCCCGGCGCGCGCCAGAGCCTGGTGCAGCGCTGGATCTACGAGCACCTGTTCCTCGCCCACCTGTACTTCACCGAACGCGGCGAGCCGGGGCATTTCTTCCAGCTGGTGCGTTCGCGCACGCCCAGCGGCCAGCCCATCGACCCCATCGCCACGCGCCGGCCCAACGACGATCCGGGCAACACCTTCTACTACCGCCTGTGGCCCATCCAGGGCGTGATCGTACACAAGACGCACATCACCTATCCGCTCAACGAGGCACGCCTCAAGCGCAACCAGGAGCTGTTCTACGGCAGCGACTGGAACACCGACAAGGTGCCAGGCTATGGCCTGCAGCACCGCGCCAATCCCTTCGTGACCTTCGAGGCGATCCCGGCGCGGGCGCGCTACCAGTTCATGCTGGATAACGCCGAGTACTTCGTCCGCACCTTCATCCGCGGACCGGTATGCCGCGGGCAGATCGCCACCGACGTGATCCGCGATAACTTCTGGGCGCTGTTCCAGGACCCGGATCACGATCTCTATGTCACCGACCCGAAATTCCAGCACCAGGCCTCGCCGCTGCTGGCGCTGCCGGGGCAGATCGATGACGTGGGCGCGATGCTGTCCCAGTGGCGCTCCTACCGCGACAAGCGCAACCAGTACGAAGAGCTGCGCCAGGACGTCTACGACGATGCGCCGACGCCGACCTGGGCCGATATCTGGGCCGGCAACGACAACGCGGTGCTGAGCATCTTCCGCCAGTACGACAGCGCTTCGGTGCGCAAGGGCCTGATCGGCGGCGTGCCACAGACCATCTGGTGGCTCGACTACCCGCTGCTGGAGCGCACCTACTACGGGCTGGTGGTGAACTTCGATGTGTTCGGCAACGTCGCCCACCAGGCGCAGACGCGGTTGTACTTCGACCTGATCCGCAACGGCGCCGAGCAGAACTTCCTCCGCCTGATGCCCGTCGGCGCACGCAAGAAGCTGCTCGACGACTGGTACCAGAACAGCGGGAAAATCAAGATGTGGGCCGACTACTACAGCAATGACAGTGACCAGCCGACCGGCCTGTTCCTGCCGGAAAAGGGCGCCAAGCAGGCCTTCGCCAAGCAGTTGCTGAAGAACTACGTGGCGCTCAATGCGCGGCCCGATCCGATCAACCTTTGTGAGAATGGTGCCTGCTACCGCAACACCGTGGCGGCGCCGCTGCAGGACGCCGAGCAGGCCTTCAGCCGACTGGTCAGCCGTCCGGCCGCCGGGTTGCCGGTGATCGACCAGTTCCCCGAGGCGACCATCCTGCGCGTGGAACTGCCGGACGGGCAGCGCGAGATCTACACCGTGCTGCGCAACCGCGCGCACAGCAACGTCGCTTTCATCGCGGGCGAATCCCTGCGCTACCAGCCGGGGCTGGACACCCTGACCATCTACCCCGGCGTGCTGTCGAGCTACCCGAACTTCATGTTCAACCTGAAGGCCGCCGAGGTGAGCGATTTCGTCGCCGCGCTGGAGCAGGTGAAGAGCGCGCCGGACTTCGAGAAGGTCGCCGACCGCTGGGGTATCCGCCGCAGCCACCCGCAGTTCTGGTTCTACTTCCACGACCTGGACGCCTACCTGCGCGAAACCGAGCCGGTGGAGGCGGGCGTGCTGGACATGAACCGCTACGAGAACCTCTGACCGGTACGCTCTTTGTAGGAACGGGCCATGCCCGTTCCTGCAGGGAGTTACCTGCTGTCCACCCAGCTGCGAATTATTCCTACTAAAACGGTAGGGCTTTATCCTTCATCCCCGAATGGCGTAAACTGGCGCCACGTTTGCGAGGAGTTGCCATGAGCGCTATTACCATCACCGAAGCCGCACAGGATTACCTGGCCGAGCTGCTGTCCAAGCAGGACACCCCCGGCATCGGCATTCGCATCTTCATCACCCAGCCGGGCACCCAGTACGCCGAAACCTGCATCGCCTACTGCAAGCCGGGCGAGCAGAAGCCGGAAGACACCCCGGTCGGCCTGAAAGCCTTCACCGCCTACATCGACGCCATCAGCGAGCCGTTCCTGGACGACGCCGTGGTCGATTACGCCACCGACCGCATGGGCGGCCAGCTGACCATCAAGGCGCCCAATGCCAAGGTGCCGATGGTCAACGAAGACAGCCCGATCACCGAGCGCATCAACTACTACCTGCAGACCGAGATCAACCCGGGGCTTGCCAGCCACGGCGGCCAGGTGAGCCTGGTGGACGTGGTCGAGGACAACATCGCCGTGCTGCGTTTCGGCGGTGGTTGCCAGGGCTGCGGCGCGGTCGAGATGACCCTGAAGGATGGCGTCGAGAAGACCCTGATCGAGCGCATCCCGGAGCTGAAAGGCGTGCGTGACGTCACCGACCACAGCAACCGTGAGAACGCCTACTACTGAGTCGGCGTCTGGCAGCGAAAAGGCGACCTTCGGGTCGCCTTTTTCATTGGTGGACTTCCACAGCGTCGTAGGGCGAATAACGCCCCAGGCGTTTTGGTGCCCGGATGTACTGTAGGAGCGGGCCATGCCCGCGAACAGCGCCTGCAAGGCGCCTTCACGGTGTAACTGCCAGCTCCCGACGCCCCGACCAGACCATCACCAGCGCCACCAGCAGCACCGGCCATACCAGCAGGTTCACCGCGCTCCAGCCGACGCTGGTGATCAGCGCACCGGAACTGAAGGACATCAGCGCCGCCAGGCTGCCATTGCCCAGCTCCATCAGGCCCTGCGCATGGCCGCGCTCCTGTGGTGAATGGCCAAAGGCAAGCAGCGTGGTGCCCGCCACCAGCATCAGGTTCCAGCCCATGCCCAGCAGCAGCGAGCTGACCAGAAACTGCGCCACCGACTGCCCGCTCAGGGCCACCGCCGCGCTCACCGCCAGCAACGCCATGCCGACCCAGGCCACCCGGCGCCCGCCCAATCTGTCCACCAGCGGACCGGCGACGAAGGCGGGCAGGAACATCCCCAGCACGTGCCACTGGATCACGCTCACCGAGCGCTCCAGCGGCAGCCCGCAGAAGCTCATCGCCAGCGGCGTGGCGTTCATGATCAGGATCATCAGCCCGTGGCCGGCGGCGGTGCAGGCCATGGCCGCGCGGACTGCCGGGCGCGCCAGCAGCTCGCGCATCACCTTCCAGCCGCCGGTGGACGGCGCGGGCGCCGCACCCTCCGGCAAGCGGCTGAGCACCGCGATGGCGACCAGCGCCAGCGCAGCAATCCCCAAGTAGGAACCCACGAAAGGCGCAGGCAGGGCATTGCGCGACCACAGGGCGAGGCTCGGCGCCAGCAGTGCCGCGAGCACGCCGCCGCCGATCACATAGGCCGTGGCGCGGCCCTTGTGGGTTTCATCTACCGCTTCCAGTGCGGCAAAGCGGTAGTACATCGCCGACGCCTGGTACGCGCCGATGGGCAGCGCGCCGAGACAGAACAGCAGGAAATCCGCCAGCCACACACCCAGCGCGCAGAGCAGGCCGCCGAGCACGCCGCAGGCCGCGCCCAGCAACAGGCCGCGTCGGCGCCCGTGGCGCTGCATGAACAGCGACAGCGGCTGCACCGCCAGCAGATTGCCCAGCACCAGTATCGCCAGCGGCAGCGTGGCCAGGCTGTTGAGCGGAGCGAGCTGGGCCCCCACCAGCGAGGTGAGGGTGATGCCGATCAGCGAGCAGGACCAGTACAGCGCCTGGCTGGTGAACAGCAGGCGGATTGCCGGGGTGCGCAGCAGCATGCTCCGTCCTCAGCTCTGGCAGCCGTTGGGCTTGAGCACCCGCTCGGTCGAGGCCGGATTGGCCGCCAGCTTCGCCAGCGGACGGCGCGGACGCGGTACCAGCTCACCGCCGCAGTTCGGGCATTGGCCTTTCAGCACCTGCTCGGCGCAGTCGGTGCAGAAGGTGCATTCAAAGCTGCAGATACGGGCGTCGGCGCTGTCGCCGGGCAGGTCGCGGTCGCAGCACTCGCAGCCGGGGCGGAGTTCGAGCATGGCAATCTTCCTTTGGGTGGTTGTCGTTGTCAGTGCAGCTGGCCGAAGCGCTCGGCGTATTCCTGCGGGCTGATCGCCAGGTGCTTGTGGAAGGTGCGGCGCAGGTTTTCCGGATGACCGAAACCGCACAGCCGCGACACCGTGCTGATCGACGCCTGGGCGTCCTGCAGCAGCGCGCGCGCCGCTTCCAGGCGCACCCGCTCGACGTAGCGGCCGGGCCCCATACCCAGTTCGTTGATGAACACCCGCGAGAGCGTGCGCGGGCTCATGCAGGCCTGCTCGGCCAGGATTTCCAGCGACAGGTCATTGCCCAGGTGCGCCGGTATCCACTCCAGCAGCGCGGCCAGGCGTGGCGTGCGGGTCGGCTCCGGGGTCAGCCAGTGGCTGAACTGCGCCTGCCCGCCGGGGCGCTTGAGAAACATCACCAGGCGCCGTGCGACCGCCAGGGCCAGCGCGCGGCCGAGGTCGGCTTCCACCAGCGCCAGGGCGAGATCGATGCCGGCGGTGACGCCCGCCGAGGTGAACACGTGGTCGTCGCCGTCGCGGCGCTGCGGGTCGTAGGTGTGCAGACGGTCGCCCTGGACGAGGACTTCGGGGAAGCCGGCGCACAGTTCGTCGACATCCGCCCAGTGGGTGGTGGCCGGGCGGCCATTCAATACGCCGGCCGCCGCGAGGATCAGCGCGCCGGAGCACACCGAACCGAGACGGCGCACCTGGGGTTCGGCGGCAGCCAGCCAGTGCAGCAGCTCGCTGTTCTCGCATTGCGCAGGTACGCCCAGCCCGCCGGGGACCAGCAGGGTATCCAGGCTCGAGGGATCGACTTCCCGCCACGCCTGGTCGGCGCAGATGCGGATTCCGGCCGAGGTCGCCACCGGCCCGGCCTGTTCGCCCAGCACCAGCAGCTCGTAGAGCGGCGCCAGGCCCTGGCGCTGGCGCTCGACGTTGGCGGAGGCGAACACCTGCAGCGGCCCGGTGATATCCAGGCTCATGACCTTGGGGTAGAGCAGGCAGGCGATGCGGCGCGGCGATTCCATGGCAAGGCTCGTTCATTGGATGCAACGAGTGTGGCGGTGACCGACGCTGGCGGCAACGTCAGTCACCCCACGGATCTTGCCAAATCAGCCGGCTGACACCTTCGAACCGCCGAGGCGGTAGGCGCTGGCATACAGCACCGGCAGCACGATCAGCGTCAGCAGCGTGGCGAAGCCCAGGCCGAACATGATCACCACCGACATGCTCTGGAAGAAGGCGTCCAGCAGCGGCGCCAGGCCGAGGATGGTGGTCAGCGCGGTCAGGCAGATCGGCCGCAGCCTCGCGCAGGCAGCGTTCACCAGTGCCTCGCGGGGCGGCTGGCCGCTTTCGGCAAGGTTGTCGACTTCCTCCAGCAATACGATGCCGTTGCGCACCAGCATGCCGGACAGGCTCAGCAGCCCCAGCAGGGCCATGAAGCCGAAGGGGATGCCGGTGAGCAGGAAGCCCAGGGTCACGCCGATCATCGCCAACGGCACGGTCAGCCAGATCAGCAGCGCCTTGCGCGGCGAGGAGAACATCAGCACGGTGATGATGAACATCGCCAGGAAGGCCATGGGCAGGCTGCCGAGCACGCCGTTGCGGGCGTCGCTGGAGCTTTCCACGTCGCCGCCCCAGGCCAGTTCGTAGCCCGGCGGCAGCGGCAGCGCCTCGATCTGCGGGCGCACCCGGCTGAGCAGTTGCGAGGAGGTTTCGCCGCTCTGCGGGGCGACGTCGGCCATCACCGTCAGCGTGCGCTTGCGGTCCTCGCGCAGGATCAGCGGGTCCTCCCAGACGCTGTCGAAACCGCCGACCACCTGCTCGATGGGCAGGTAACGCTGGCTCACCGGACTCCACAGCATCAGGTCGTTGATCTGCCCGGCGTCGACGTCGCGCTCACGCACGACGATCGGCATCTGCTGAGTGCCATCGCGGTAGATGCCCACGGTCAGGCCGCTGAAGCTCATGCGCAGCAGGCTGTCGAGGTCGCGCTTGTCGATGCCCAGCTCGCGGCCGCGGGCCTCGTTGAACTGCGGCCTGACCAGCAGCGCACGGGCCTGCCAGTCGTGGCTGACGCCGGTGGCCACCGGGTCGGCGGCGAGGATGTCGCCCACCTGCGCGCCGAGGCGGCGCAGCTCCTGCGGGTCCGGGCCGGTCACGCGCACTTCGATGGCGCTGCCGTTGGACGGGCCGAACATCAGGCGCTTGAGGCCCGTCTGCACCTGCGGGTAGTTCTCGTCGAGATAGTGCTGCAGGCCTGCGATCAGCCCCGGAATCTGCGCGCGGTTCTCGGTGCGCACCAGCACCTGGGCGTAGTTGGCGTGCTGGCGCTCGGCGCCGTAGGTGAGGATGAAGCGCGGCGCGCCCTGGCCGATGCTGGTGACCGTGCGCTCCACGCCCGGCAGGGCGGTGATGTGCCGGTCGATCTCGGCGGCCAGCTCACGGGTGTGCTCGATGGCGGTGCCCTGGGGCAGCCACAGGTCGACGAAGAACATCGGCGTGTTGGCCGGCGGGAAGAAGTTCTGCCGCACCTGGGAGAAGCCCAGCAGCGAGGCGGCCAGCGCCACGGCGAGCACGCCGAGGGTCAGCGCGCGCTGGCGCAGGCAGGCTTCCAGCAGGCTGCGGTAGGCACGGTACAGCCAGCCGGCGTGCGGTTCGTCGCTGTCAGCTTTCACCGGCATCTTCTCGAAGGCCCAGCGGGCGAACAGCGGCGCCAGGGTCATGGCGGTGATCCAGCTGAGCAGCAGCGACACCAGCAGCACGTCGAACAGCGAGCGGCAGTATTCGCCGGTGGAATCCGAGGACAGGCCGATGGGTGCGAAGGCCAGCACCGCGATCACCGTGGCGCCGAGCAGGGGCAGGGCAGTGAGGCGGACGATGTGGCGGATCGCGGCGTCGATGCCCTGGCCGCGCAGGCGACCGACCAGCACGCCCTCGACCACGACGATGGCGTTGTCCACCAGCATGCACAGGGAAATGATCAGCGCGCCGAGGCTGATGCGCTGCAGTTCGATGCCCAGCAGGTACATCAGCAGCAGGCTGCCCAGCACGTTGAGCGCCAGCACCCCGGCGATCACCAGCCCGCTGCGCAGGCCCATGAACACCAGCAGCGTGCCGACGACAATCGCCAGCGCGATGACGAAGCTGAGCAGGAAGCCGTTGACCGCGCCGTGTACTTCCACGGCCTGGTCATAGAAAGGGGCGAGTTGCATGCCCGCCGGGCGTTCGCTTTCCAGTTGGTCGAGACGCTGGTGCACGGCGTCACCGACTTTCACCACGTTGACCTGCGGAGCGAACGCGATGCCCAGCGCCAGCGCCGGCTTGCCATCGGCGCGCCAGAGGTGACTGGGCGTGTCGGTGAAGCCGCGCTGCACCGTGGCGATGTCGCCCAGGCGGATCAGCTGGGCGCTGCCCGGCGCGCTGACCAGCAGGCGCTCCAGCTCGCCGACGTCGGCGAACTCGCCGGTCGGGTGCAGGCGGATGCTCTCGCTGCCGACCCGCAGGCTGCCCGCGTCGGACACCACGTTCTGCCGGTTCAGCAGGTCCGCCAGACGCTGCAGCGGCACGCCCATGGCGTTCATCTTCTCCCGCGAGACTTCCACCTGCACCTGCTCGGCCTGCAGCCCGGAAACCACCACCTTGCTCACGCCCGGCACCAGCACCAGTTCGCGGCGCAGGTAGTCGGCGTAGTCGCGCAGCTCCTGGTAGCTGTAGCCGTCGCCGGACAGCGACAGGAGGATGCCGTAGACGTCGCCGAAATCATCGTTCACCTGCGGCGGCGAAACGCCCGGCGGCAGGTGCGGGGCGAGGTCGTTGACCTTGCGCCGCAGCTCGTCCCAGATCTGCGGCAGCTCTCCGGCGCGGTACTGCGGCTTCACGTTGACGGTGATCTGCGACAGCCCGGCGCTGGAAATCGAGGTGAGTTTGTCGACGTAGGCCAGTTGCTGGATGGCGTTCTCCAGCGGGTAGGTGACCTCTTCCTCGACCTGTTGCGGCGAGGCGCCGGCATAGCGGGTGGCGACCACGGCGGTCTTCACGGTGAAGGCCGGGTCTTCCAGGCGGCCGATCTCGAGGATCGCGTAGAGGCCGCCGAGGGCCAGCAGGAGGATGACGATCCAGCTGCTGACCTTGTTGCGGATGAAGTAGCCGCTGATGTCCATCACAGCCCCCGTTCGCGTTGCCACGGGCGCACGCGCTGGCCTTCGCGCAGCTCGGCAGTGCCGGCGGCGACTATGTGCTCACCCGGCTCGAGCCCGGAAAGGATCTGGATGCCCTCGGCGCCCGGCTGGCCGAGCTGCACCGCGCGGCGCTCGACATGCAGCGCATCGCCAGCACCTTTCACCACCCACACCTGGCTCTGGCTCGGCGTGCCGTCATCGGCGCTGAACACCGCTTCCACCGGGATGCGCAGGATGGTCTGGGCGTCGCGGCCGAGCTGGGCGAAGTCCACCTCGACAGTGGCGCTCATGCCCGGCAGCAGGGTGACGTCCTTCGGCCGCTGCAGGGTCAGCGTGACGGTGTAGCTCAGGGTCGCCGGGTCGGGGCGGGTACTGTGTTCCTTGTACTGCGCGGGGAAGTCGCGGCCGGGCACGCGGGCCAGGCGCACGATGGGCTGGTAGTCAGTGCGCAGGCTGGCGCCGTCGACGCGCTCCAGCAGGCTTTCCGGCAGCTGGAACTGCACGTCGTAGGTATCGGCGGACTGCAGGATCGCCACCGGCTGCTTGGGTTGCAGCATCTGGTGGTTCTGCACCGGTAGTTGGGCGATGACGCCGTCGAAGGGCGCGGTCAGGCGCGCGTAACCGAGCTCCTGGCGGGCCAGCTTCAGCGCGGCCTCGGCGGAGTCCAGCTGGGCCTTGCGCTGGTCCAGCTCGGCGCGGGCCAC
This sequence comes from Pseudomonas sp. LABIM340, assembly GCF_040017195.2. NCBI lineage: Bacteria > Pseudomonadati > Pseudomonadota > Gammaproteobacteria > Pseudomonadales > Pseudomonadaceae > Pseudomonas > Pseudomonas sp. LABIM340. The sequence continues at coordinate 2,402,036 of NZ_CM200227.1, forward strand.
CAGTTGCCGTTCGTTGAGCGTGGCGACGCGCTGGTACTGGGCGCGGGCCAGGTTGAAGGTGGCTTCGCGGTCGCGCAGGCGCAGGCGCAGGTCGGCGTCGTCCAGCTCGGCGATCAGCTGGCCGCGCTCCACGCGCTGGCCGGTCTTCACCGCCAGGGTCTTGAGATGGCCGGCGAGGCGGAAGGACAGGTCGACTTCATCCGAGGCCACCAGTTGGCCGGGGAACTGACGCACACCTTCGGCGGCCGCGGCGGGCACGCTGTAGAGCTTCACCGGGCGAACACTGTCGGCCGGCACCGGGGGCGTCGGGCCGCAACCGACCAGCAGGCTGGCGAGCAGAAGGCAGGCGGGGGTTTTCACGGAAAGTTCCTCGTCATCGGGTGGGATGCGACAAGGCTGCGCGCCGACCTGGAAGGCGCGCCTGACATACATCAAGGGCCGCAGGGCGGTCCTGGGAAAGTTCAGCGGCGGTACAGGAATCGTTCAGAAACGGCCTTCAAGGTGTCGCCCGTCAGACCTTCAGCACACCGCGAAAGCCCCGCGCCGCGTAATACGACTGCACGCCGTTGTGGTAGGTGAACACCCGCTCGTAGCGGCGGTCGCCGAACAGCGCGCCGTCCAGCTTGCGCATGGAGCCGGGCGTACGCAGCCAGCTGGAAGTCTTCTGGTCGAAGCTGCCCAGCTCCTGCAGTTGGCGGTACTGCGCCTCGTCCAGCAGCTCGATGCCGATCTGCGCGGCCAGCTCGGTGGCGCAGCCGGCGGGCTTGTCCTTCTTGCGGGCGTCCAGCGCCTCGCGGTCGTAGCAGAGGCTACGGCGGCCGGCCGGGGTCTCGGCGCAGCAGTCGAAGAACAGGATGGCGCCGCTGGCGCTCTCGCGGCCGACCACGTCGGGCTCGCCGCCGGTGGCTTCCATCTGCTCCAGGGCCTTGAGCTTGGCCGGGGCGTCTTTCAGGCGCGCCTGGACGTCTGCCCAGTCGATGCCCTTGTGGCGTTCGGGGTGCTGGTCGAAGCGGGCCTGCAGTGTCGCCAGCAGGGTGTCGTGCTGTTTCGCATTCATCTTGCTTACTCTCGGCAGGGGTTGAAGGTCTGAGAGTAAAGCAGGATTTGCGCGGCCCGCCGTTCAGCCGGCGTCGGCCCAGCGCTCGCGCACGGCGAGGACGTCGGGGAGGCAGTCGAGGAACAGCTCCACCAGCTGCGGGTCGAACTGGCTGCCTTTTTCCCGACGCAGCAGCTCCACCGCCTCGTCGATGCTCCAGGCCGGCTTGTACGGGCGCACGCTGGTCAGCGCGTCGAACACGTCGGCGATGGCGACGATGCGCCCCTCGACGGGAATCTCCTCGCCGCGCAGGCCGTTGGGATAGCCGGTACCGTCCCAGCGCTCGTGGTGGGTGAGGGCGATGCTGCGGGCCAGGCGCAGCAGGTTGGAGTCGTGTTCGCCGATGATCCGCGCGCCGATCTCCGGGTGCTGGCGCATCACCTGCCATTCGTGCTCGTCGAGCCGGCCGGGCTTCTGCAGGATGGCGTCGGGAATGCCGATCTTGCCCACGTCGTGCATGGGCGCGGCGTTGAGCAGGTCGTCGGCGGCCTTCTCCGAGTAGCCGGCGGCGCGCGCCAGAATGTGCGCGTAGTGGCTCATGCGGATGACGTGCAGGCCGGTCTCGTTGTCCTTGTACTCGGAAGCCTTGCCCAGACGCTGGACGATCTGCAGGCGCGTCTCGCGCAGCTCCTCCACGCGCACCAGCGACAGGTGCGTGCGCACTCGCGCCTTGACGATGGGCGGGCTGACCGGCTTGGTGATGTAGTCCACCGCGCCCACCTCGAAGCCCTTGGCCTCGTCCGGCACGTCGGCCAGGGCGGTGACGAAGATCACCGGGATGGCGCAGGTGGCCTGCTCGGCCTTGAGCCGCTGGCAGACCTCGAAGCCGGTCATGCCGGGCATCATCACGTCCAGCAGGACCAGGTCGGGGCGCTCGCGGTTGGCCAGCTCCAGCGCCTTGTCGCCGTCCTTGGCGAACAGCAGGCGGTAGTCGTCCTGCAGGATGTGGCGCAGCACCTGGAGGTTGGTGGCTTCGTCGTCCACCAGCAGCAGGCAGGGCCGATGATCTTGGGCGGTCTGGGTCATGCTTGCTCCAGGCGGGTGCCGAGGGTCCGGACCCATTCCAGGGCCTGGTCGAAGTCGAAATCGTCGATGGCGTAGCGCAGGGCTTCGAAGGCCTCGCGGTGCTCGCCCTGGGCGGTGCCCAGGCGCAGGCGCTCCAGTGCCTGGTCGTCGAGGCCGCCGCGGGAGAGCGCAAGTTGCAGGGCTTGCAGCGCGTCGCGCAGGTCCTGTGAGGCGGTCTCGCCGACGATCTGGCCGACAGCCTCGGCAACCGCTTCCGGCACCAGCGGCACCGATTCGCGGACGGTGGCGAACTCGGCGCGGACCCGTTCCAGCGTCGAGCCCAGCTGGTCAGCCGGGCCATGCTCGGCGGCGCCTTCCAACGCACCGAGGGCACCGGCCAGGCGCGGCAGGGCGAGGTTGGCGGCGGCACCGCGCAGGCGGTGGGCGAGGGCGGTGATGCCGGCGCGGTCACCTGCGCTCACGGCGTTTTCCAGGGCATTCAGGCTGGCTTCCTGCTCGTCGAGGAAGCGCACGATGGCCCGCGCCATGGGCAGCGGCCCGCCCCACAGGCGTGCGCCTGCTTCCCAGTCCAGCGTCGCCAGCGGTGCGGTCCCGGTGGTCTGCGCGCTGCGCACGGAAGGTGCGGCGCCGAGCAGGCGGGCCATTTCCTCCAGCAGGCCGGCGAGGTCCAGCGGCTTGCTGGCGAAGCCGTTCATGCCGGCGTCCAGGGCGTTCTGCCGGTCGCGGTCGAGCACGCTGGCGGTGAGGGCGATGATCGGCACGGCCTCCACGCCGCGTTGCTGTTCGATGCTGCGGATCCGCCGGGTGGCTTCCAGGCCGTCCATACCGGGCATCTGCACATCCATCAGGATCAGGTCGAAGTCCTCTGCGCTGTACGCATCCACGGCGGCCTGGCCGTCGCCGACGCTGTACGGTTGGTGGCCCAGACGGCGCAGGTTCAGCTCCAGCAGCTCGACGTTCTGCGGTACATCGTCGGCCACCAGAATGCGTAGCGGTGGCAGGCTCGGCGCGTGGCTGCGGGCTGTCGGTTGCACGCTGCGCCCGGCCGGCAACGGCAGGTCGACGGTGAACACGCTGCCGCGGCCCACTTCGCTTTCCACGGTGATGCGGCCACCCATCAGTTCCACCAACTGGCGCGAGATGGTGGTGCCAAGCCCGGTGCCGCCGAAGCGCCGGCTCATGGAGGCGTCGGCCTGGGCGAAGGGGTCGAAGATGCGTTCCAGGCGGTCGGCGGCGATGCCGATGCCGGTGTCGCGGATGGCCAGGCGCAGCGCGCCCGGCTCGCCGCTGATGACCAGCCGGACTTCGCCGCGCTCGGTGAACTTCACCGCGTTGCCCAGCAGGTTGGTCAGCACCTGCTGCAGCCGCAACGGGTCGCCCTGGAAGTACTCGCCGGCGCGCTGGCCGTAGTCGATCTGCAGGCTCAGGCCCTTGCGTTCGGCGGACAGTCGCAGCGCCGCGCAGACCTGCTCGCACAGCTCCGGCAGGGAGAAGTCGAGGGCTTCCAGTTCGATGGCGCCCCGGTCGAGCTTGGCGGTGTCGAGGATGTCGTTGAGCAGGCCCAGCAGCGAGCGCGAGGCGTTCTGCACGGTGGTCAGGTAGCGCCGCTGGTTCTCTTCCAACGGCGAATCCAGCAGCAGTTCGGTGAAGCCCATGATGGCGTTCATCGGCGTGCGGATTTCATGGCTCATGTTGGCGAGGAAGCTGCTGCGGGCGGCGGCGGCCTGTTCGGCGCGGTCGCGGGCGCTGCGCAGTTCCTGCTCCATGACGCGGCGCGGGGTGAGGTCGGTGGCCAGTTTCACCACCTTCACCGGCTTGCCGTCGAAGTCTAGGATCGGGTTGTAGGTGGCGTGGATCCACACCTCGCGCCCGTCCTTGGCCAGGCGGCGGTATTCGCCGGCGCTGTACTCGCCGTCGCGCAGGCCCTGCCAGAACGTCTGGTAGCGGGCGCTGGCGGCGACGTCCGGCGGGCAGAACAGGCTGTGGTGCTGGCCCAGCACCTCGGCTTCGGTGTAGCCGAAGAGTTCGAGGATGTTCTCGTTGGCGGCGAGCACGCGGCCGTCGAGGTCGAACTCGATCAGCGCCATGGCGCGGCCGATCGCGGTGACCTTGCCTTCGTACTCGTTGCTCAGCAGCTTGGTTTCGGTCTGGTCGAGCAGCACGCCGTCGATCCACTGCGGCTTACCGGCTTCGTCGTAGCAGGCGCTGCCGCCTTCCCAGATCCAGCGCTCGCGGCCGGTGCGGTCGAACAGGCGGTACTCGACCACGTAGCTGCGGCCCTCGGCGATGGCGCGGCGGACTTCCTCGTTCACCGCCTGCTGGTCGTCGGGATGGTAGAGCTGGTTGAAGGTGACGCGCTGCTCGATGAAGTCCTGCGCCGACCAGCCGGTGACGGCTTCGACCGCGTCGCTGACGAACAGGATGCTCCAGACATCGTCCGGGAGGACGCGGAAGGCGATGCCGGGCATGTTGCGGATCAGCGAGCGGTACTGCTCCTCGCTGCTGCGCAGGGCCTGTTCCATCCCGCGGCGCTCGCTGATGTCGGCGACGAACACGACGAACCAGGGTTTGCCGTCGTGGTCGGTGACGCCGAGGCTGACCCGCGCGGGGAATTCACGGCCGTCGCGGGTCAGGCCTTCCAGCTCCAGTTCAGAGTTGTGGAACTGGCGCTCGCCGCTGCGCTTGTAGTTCTCCAGCGCGATGCGGAACTGGTGCCCGTAGGCCTCGTTCATCAGCACCTGCATCGGCTGGCCTACCAGCTCGTGGGGGTGCCAGCCGAACAGGCGCAGCACGGCGTGGTTGACCGAGCGGATCACGCCGCTGTGGTCGATGGTGAGGATGGCCTCGACGGCGGCGTCGAGCAGCGAATCCAGGTGTTTGCGCCGGCGCTGCAGTTCCTGGAACAGCTGGCGGTAGCGCAGCAGGCCGTTCACCGCGGCAACGCAGATGCTCAGGCTGATGGTGGCCATGGATACCGCCATCGCCAGGTAGAAGCTGCCCTGCACGCCCTGCGGCACGCCGAACTCCTCCCGGCCGACGAAGCGTGCGGCGGCCATCCCGGTGTAGTGCATGCCGGCGATCGCCAGGCCCATCACCACGCCGCTGATCAGGATCGTCAGGTTCGGCCGCATCCAGCCGCGCAGGCCGAAACGCACCCACAGCGCGATCACCGCCAGCACCACGGCGACCAGGATCGACAGGGCGAACATCCATGGGTTGTAGCGCAGCAGCGGGGCCATCTGCATCGCCGCCATGCCGCTGTAGTGCATGGCGCCGATGCCGGCGCCGACCAGCACGCCGCCGCCGATCAGCTGCAGGCGGCTGACGTTGCGCCGCGCCAGCAGGCTCAGGGCGATCCACGAGGCGAACAGGCTCGGCAGGCCGGAGAGCAGGGTGATCAGCGGGTCATAGCGCACCGCCGCGCAGAGCTGGAAGGACAGCATGCCGATGAAGTGCATCGCCCACACGCCGCCGCCCAGCGCCACCGCGCCGGTGCCGATGGCCAGCTGGCGGTAGAACGGGCTGCGCGCCAGCCGCGCAACGCCCGACAGTTGCAGGGCCATGGCCGAGGTGAAGATGGCGATGAGGATGGAGAGCGCCACCAGCGCCGTGTTGTGCTCGCCGAAAACCAGCAGCGAAGGGGTGTCGCCGCTGTAGAAATATCGCTGCAGATCGAGCATTGAACGAAGACCGTACTGCGTGCCGAAGGCCCGGTGAAAGACGAGACTGGGTAGTCAGTGCGAAGCAGAGCACAGGATGGATGCAAATTGCCATCATTGTCGGTCGCTGCACCCGCGAAAGCCGCGTCACGAGGGCGGATTCAGACGAGTGGGAAGCCAGGGTTCGGAATCGAAGCTGAAACGATGCAGCAGGTGAGGCGACCGATAACGCGCTATCGGCGGCGGAGGCGGGAAATTGAGCGCTGGCCGACGGCTGGCAGCGCCCATGAAAAAGCCCGGCTCGGGGCCGGGCTCTTTCGCGGGTACCTGTCTGCGGATCAGGCGGGCATGTGCCATTCCTGCAGGCGGTAGCCTTCGCGGTTCAGCTCGTCGCGGGCCTGGTTCAGCAGGCCTTCGAGCTGCTCCGGGTCGGAGTAGGCGGAGCTGGGAATGCGGGTGAGGCCCAGCAGACGGGCACCGGTACGATCGAGGACGGACAGGTCGAGGCTGCCGTCGCCCCCTTGGTCAACCCAGGTCACACAATTGAAGGGTTGGAAGGCTCGTCCGGTGATCAGCAGAGCCTCGTTGAAACGAAGAGTCGCATGCATGGTTGTGATCTCTCTGCGGTAATCCATTGCGAAGGTGGCGAAAGCGGTTCATCCACTTTCGTGTTCGTTCACGCAATTGATGGTTTCAGAGTCGAAGAAAGTCACAGCCCATGTCGCGTTTGTACACAAAGTAGTCGCAAATTAATCCGAGTGAAACGCTGCAGGCCCCGTCAGCCGTGGCCTGCAGCGCCAGGGTGGGTGCGCTATCGCGCCGCACCTGCCGCTCGTCAGAAGCGACCGGCGGTCAGGCCTGCATCGCCCAGCCGTCCACGTTCATCGCCGCCTGGCGCAGTGCCTCGGAACGGGTCGGGTGCGGGTGACAGGTGCGTGCGATGTCCTCGGCGGCGCCGCGGAATTCCATCGCCACGCAGTACTCCGCGATCATGTCGCCGACGTTCGGGCCGATCATGTGCACGCCAAGGATCTCGTCGCTGCGCTCGTCCGCCAGCACCTTCACGAAGCCCTCGGTCTCGTGGTTGATCTTCGCCCGGCTGTTGGCGGTGAAGGGGAACTTGCCCACCTTGTAGGCGCGGCCTTCGGCCTTGAGCTGTTCCTCGGTCTTGCCCACGGTGGCGACTTCCGGGTGGGTGTAGATCACGCTGGGGATCACCTCGTAGTTCACTTCCCCGGCCTTGCCGGCGATCAGCTCGACGCAGGCGATGGCCTCGTCCTCGGCCTTGTGCGCGAGCATCGGGCCGGAGGTGACGTCGCCGATCACCCAGATGCCCGGCACGCTGCTGCGGTGCTCGTGGTTCTCCAGCATGCCGCGCTTGTCGGTGGTCAGCCCCACGCTCTCCAGCCCGAGGCCCTGGGTATAGGGGCGGCGGCCAATGGCGAGCAGCACGTAATCGGCCTGGATCGCCTCCGCCGCGCCGCCGGCGGCCGGCTCCACGCTCAGGGTCACCTGCTTGCCGCTGACCTTGGCCTGGGTGACTTTCGAGCCGAGCTTGAAGCTCATGCCCTGCTTGGTCAGCGCGCGCTGGAAGGTCTTGGCGGTTTCCAGGTCCATGCCGGGGCAGATGCGGTCGAGGTATTCGATCACCGTGACTTCCGCGCCCAGGCGACGCCACACCGAGCCCAGTTCCAGGCCGATGACGCCGGCGCCGATCACCACCAGGTGCTTGGGCACCTCGGGGATGGACAGCGCGCCGGTGGAATCGAGGATGCGCTTGTTGTCGACCTCTACGCCCGGCAGCGGCGAGGGCTCCGAGCCGGTGGCGATGATGATGTCCTTGGCGGTCAGTGTGCTTTTGCTGCCGTCGGCGCCGGTCACTTCGACCTTGCCCGGTCCGTCGATGCGGCCCCAGCCCTTCACCCAGTCCACCTTGTTCTTGCGGAACAGGAATTCCACGCCCTTGGTCAGCGCGGTCACGCTTTCGGCCTTCTGCTTCATCATCTGCGCCAGGTCCAGCTTGGGCTTGACCTGGATGCCGAGGTTGGCGAACTCGCCGCCGGCCGCCGCCTCATACAGCTCGGACGCATGCAGCAGCGCCTTGGACGGCATGCAGCCGACGTTCAGGCAGGTGCCGCCGAGGGTCTCGCGGCCCTCCACGCAGGCGACTTTCAGGCCCAGCTGGCCCGCGCGAATCGCAGCGTTGTAGCCACCGGGGCCGCCGCCAATGACGATCACATCGTATGCGCTCATGCCGTGTTCTCCATGCTTGGAAAGAGTCAGTGGAAAGGGTCAATCGAGGTTAGCCGGTGGTCGCTGGATCACCAGCGCAGGGCCGCTTCAATCCGTTACCTGATTTATATTACATACATAATATATTTGCATGGGCAAGTCGCCGCTACATGACAGGCGCGGCGGGGAGGGCGAAAATGCAGGGCTTTGGCGCCTCAGGTTCGCGCGCCTACGGAGAATTCATGAAGATCGACTGCGATTTCGACAGCGGCAACATCCAGGTCATCGACGACAGCGACCCGCGCCACGTGCGCCTGGCGCTGCGTCCGGACACGAAAAGCCCGCACTTCCAGTGGTTCCACTTCAAGGCCGAGGGCCTCGAGCCCGGCCAGCAGTACCAGTTCAGCCTGACCAACACCCCCGGCTCCAGCTACACCGGCGGCTGGCCGGGCTACAACGCCGTGGCGTCGTTCGACCAGTGCGAGTGGTTCCGCGTGCCGAGTACCTACGACTCCAATGGCCTGCACTTCAGCCTCGATGCCGAGCAGCCCCAGGCCTGGTTCGCCTACTTCGAGCCCTATAGCCGCGAGCGCCACGCCGAACTGGTGAAGCGCGCCCGGGCCAACGGCGCCGAACTGCTCGCCATCGGGCACAGCCTCGAAGGCCGCGAACTGCCCCTGCTGCGCATCGGCAAGGGCGCGGCGGGCGCGCGCAAGATCTGGCTGATCGCCCAGCAGCACCCCGGCGAGCACATGGCCGAGTGGTTCATGGAAGGCCTGATCGACCGTCTGCAATCCGGCGACGCTGACATCCAGCACCTGCTGGAACGCGCCGACTTCTACCTGGTGCCGAACATGAACCCGGACGGCGCCTTCCACGGCCACCTGCGCACCAACGCCGCCGGCAAGGACCTCAACCGCGCCTGGGCCGCGCCGAGCGCCGAGGAAAGCCCCGAAGTGCTGTTCGTCCAGCAGCAGATGGCGAAGTACGGCGTGGACCTGTTCCTCGACGTGCACGGCGACGAGGAAATCCCCTTCGTGTTCGCCGCCGGCTGCGAAGGCAACCCGGAGTTCACGCCGCGCCTGGATCGCCTGGAAAGCCTGTTCCGCGAGCGCCTGGAAGCCAACGGCGAATTCCAGAGCGTTCACGGCTACCCGAAGGACGCTCCCGGCCAGGCCAACCTGACCCTGGCCTGCAACCACGTCGGCCGCACCTACGACTGCCTGTCGCTGACCCTGGAGATGCCGTTCAAGGACCACAACCTGTCGCCCAATGCGCGCACCGGGTGGAGTGGGGCGCGTTCGAAGGCGCTGGCGGGAGCGGTGCTGGTGACGGTGGCGGGCCTGATCGACGAACTGCGTTGATCGATTGAGCGCCTTTCAGGCGCTGATCGCGGGCATGGCCCGCTCCTACACCGGCATTCCCCTGTAGGAGCGGGCCATGCCCGCGACGCTTTTCTACACAATGCCTACGCCTCGCTCGCCTGACCGTTTGGTCAATCCGTCTCGCCTGGCTGTTGAATCTTCGTACCCGCGTGCTAGTCCAATTAATGAGGCATCAGCACGCAGGAGGTGCGTATGACTCGACATCGCAAGCTGTTGACCCCGCAGGTCATCGAAGACCTGCAGGAACGCATGGACGCCCTGGAAGAACTGGACTTCAGAGAGCGCCGGGAAGTGCGCAAGAACCGCTCGGGCGAACACAGGCCCCGCATTTTTGCTGGCGTGGCCTGAGCAAGCGGGCCCCAGGGCCCGGCCGCACTGGCGCCTGCGCCAGCCAAGGAGACACGGCAAGGTCGATTCGGCAGCGCGCCGGACCGGCCTTGCGTGACACCGAACCCCGCCAACTCATTTCGTCGGACAGTATTCGGTATTCCGTAGCTGTCGCGCCGCGTCCTTCAGCTCATTCCGGCCGTAAACCGGCAATTTAGAGCGGCCCGCTTCTGTAACGTCATGCATACCTGATAGCGGTTGTCTTACAAAATTCCGACTGAAAACTTGAACTGCTTCACATAAAATCAGGGATACCGTTAGCGCATTTCGCTCTACCCGCAGCAGTCAGAAGTAGCCCCATGGAAAACCACAGCACCCCCCTGGGTCCGGTTCCCGCTCATCTGGTCCGTGAAGCCGTGGCCAAGAAGACTGGGCTCGGCTGGGTGGTCGAGTTCAACGTCGCCACCTGGCTCAACCTGGCCGTGCGCGACGACACCGCCATCGCCCTCAAGGTCAGCTATCTGGACGGCGAAAAGCCCCGTGAAGTACTGGTCGACAAGGGCAGCATCTTCGGCGCCCAGCGCATCCTGCTGTGCGGCATCGCCCGCCTGGGGGTGAACCAGAAGCTGGAATCCATGAGCCTGTCGCTGGAAACCCGCGCGCCGATCCAGTCGCTGCTGGTCGAGGAACTCTTCGTCCAGGCCGTCGAACGCCAGAGTGAAAAGAAGAACGGCACCCGCCGCTCGCGCTGACCACCCGGGGCGAGGGGCGCCGATTGTTCGCCCCAGCGCTGCAATCGCCGGGCATTCCTGTCGTGCATGAAGCCACTTCGGGCTTGCGATCCGCCGGCCGGAGCGGGGAACATCGCCTGGCCTCACTCGTGCACCAGGAAGCCCCATGCCCCTCGATATCGACCAGCTCAAGCTCTACACCGCCCACCGTGGCATCGCCATTCCCATGCTCGATTTCCTGCAGTTTCGCCATGCCCCGGCGGAAGACGGCAACGGGCCGGGCCGCCTGGTCATACGCGTCGAGCCGCAGCACGTGAACGGCTGGGCCAACGCCCACGGCGGCCTGATCATGACCCTGCTCGACGTCGCCATGGCCCTGAGTGCCAGCGATGCCGACGAAGCCTATCGCGGCGTGGTGACCGTGGAGATGAAGACCAGCTTCCTGCGCCCCGGCGGCGAAGTCGGCGAAGTGCTCGAAGCCCACGGCAAGGTCCAGCACCACACCCGTTCCATCGCCTTCTGCGAGGGCGAACTGCGCAACAGCCAGGGCGTGGTCGTCGCGACCGCTTCCGGCACCTTCAAGTACGTCAACAAGCCGCGCCCGCTGGCTGACGCCTGACTATTTCCCCTCTCGTTGGCGGCCGTGAACGGATGTTCGCGGCCATTTCTCTCCATTGATATTGCCTCGACATCAACTCCGTTCGGCGGCTTTCCCGCGTCGTTAAGACTTTCTTAATTCATCGGGTGTCCTATCGAAGAACGCTCTAGCACGGGCTTTGTAAGAAATATCTTTCATTGGCTGTAATGAATTCGTCATAAAGCGTGGCTACATTTTTCTGTCATGAAAGTGTCACGCGATGTGACTGAGCCAGTGACGGCACAAGGCAACCCACCATGCTGCTCGATGACAAGAACTTCCCACGACGCGTCCAGCGCGACCTGCTGGATGACCGCGACGAAGAGCTCGAACTCGAACTGTTCGACGAACTCTACGACTTCGAAGGGCTGCGCGAAGGCAGCCTGCAGACCCACGAAGAACGCCTGGCGCGCCAGCGTTACTTCCATACCCTGTTCAGCCTGCAGGCCGAGCTGGTCAAACTGCAGAACTGGGTGGTGAAGACCGGCCACAAGGTGGTCATCCTCTTCGAAGGTCGCGATGCCGCCGGCAAGGGCGGGGTGATCAAGCGCATCACCCAGCGCCTCAACCCGCGCGTGTGCCGCGTCGCCGCGCTGCCCGCGCCGAACGACCGCGAACGCACCCAGTGGTACTTCCAGCGCTACGTCTCGCACCTGCCGGCGGCGGGGGAGATCGTCCTGTTCGACCGCAGCTGGTACAACCGCGCCGGCGTCGAGCGGGTGATGGGCTTCTGCACCGACGCCCAGTACGAGGAATTCTTCCGCAGCGTGCCCGAGTTCGAGCGCATGTTGGTGCGCTCCGGCGTGCAGGTGCTCAAGTACTGGTTCTCCATCTCCGACGAGGAACAGCACTATCGCTTCCTCAGCCGCATCCACGACCCGCTCAAGCAGTGGAAGCTCAGCCCGATGGACCTGGAGTCGCGGCGCCGCTGGGAGTCCTACACCAAGGCCAAGGAAGTGATGCTCGAACGCACCCACATCCCTGAAGCGCCCTGGTGGATCGTCCAGGCCGACGACAAGAAGCGCGCGCGGCTGAACTGCATCAGCCACCTGTTGAGCCAGATTCCCTACCAGGAAGTGCAGCAGCCCGCTGTCGACCTGCCCGAGCGGCAGCGCCACGAAGGCTACCGCCGGCATCCCACGCCGCAGGAGTTGCAGGTGCCGGAAGTTTACTGAGCCGTCATCGCGGGCGGCTTTTGTAGGATGGGTGGAGCGCAGCGATACCCATGCTGTCGACGCGCAAGCATTGATGGGTATCGCTGCGCTCCACACCATCCTACGAACGGCATTTCCCGGTGAGCCCGTAGGGCGTACAACCGCTCGCGGTTGTACGCCGCTATGCGTTGCGCCATTGCTGTGCTCGGTGTGGTCCGGGTTCCGGCCAAATGGCGCATAACGCGTGCCGCGTTATGCGCCCTACGTCCGCAACCGCTTCGCCCAACCGCGCCAGCCGCTGCGCCCGGCTATGGGCGAACGCCCGCCGAGCACGCGCGGCAGATCGCCGAAGCGCACCCACAGATCGTCCTGCCACTCCAGCACCCGCAGGCAGTGCCGTTCGAATTGCAGCTGCACATGGCGCGGGCCGGCGGCGTTGAACTGGCTGCGCACCTGCGGCACCACCGTGCCGCTGATCCAGCGCCGCAGCGCGCCATAGTCCGGCACGTTGAACATCACCAACGCCTGGTACACGGCGGATTCGCTCAGCAGCACGTAGTCGAGTTCAAGGCCGTCCTCGGTCAGCAGTCGCTCCTGGCGAATCTGGTCGTCGGCCATGCGCATGGCCAGGCGGTCTTCGTGCGTGTAACCCGTCACGCGGCAGAAGTCGGAGAGGATGAACCAGACCTGATCGTCGATCAGCAGGGCGCGCAGGGTGCGGCGATTGCGGAGGAAGGGGAGTGGGATTGGCAGGGAAGAATCGTCCATTTCAGTCACATCTCTACTACGAGCAGACCACCTACGGACGATGTTGGATCAGCAGCCACACGAACCAACACGCCGCGTTCCGGTGGACGGCCCAAATGGTTGGGCCGCCGATACAGATCGGCGATTGTCTCTAGGGTTTCGGGCTGCTAATCCCGGCCCCTCTGGTAAGGGGCCGGTGGAATCTATTTGGTCCTGGATTACTCGTCAATCATCCTGGCTGTTGAGGAGTTCTCAGTTTTTCTATCTCATCTTGAAGTGCTGAAATATGTTCTTCGAGTTTTTTGTTCTTGTACTCCAGTTCCTTGTTTTTTGTTCTAAGTTCTGACTTTACATTTGGTATTTTAAGATTTAGCTCAATTGCTAGCTCTTCCTTGTATGGAAGTAACGGTTCATAAAGTTGCTGGTATGCGCGGCCGATGGCACCATTGAATGGTATTAGTTCAGGCTTTCTCGAGCCTGAATGTATTATTTGATCGTTTGCGATTCCCGGATAAGGATCTATGTAGTATATTTTTGATATTCCAAGTTGGTAAGCTTTCTTTGCGCACAGCTCGCAAGGGCTGGCTGTAGTGAAGAGGATTCCACTTTTAATCGATTGTCCGCCATATTTTGATATCTGAAGAAATGCGTTTTCTTCAGCATGTAGTGCTCTGGTGTGGACTTGGTTCTTTTCTCCATCAATCGAGTTTTGGATGTCCTTAAAACAGAAACAAAGCGGCTTTCCACAGGATTTTTCTTGAATTTCTGGCGGATAAATTCTACTAATTAGATTCGAAAATTTTTGATCTTCTTTTTCGTATTTGCTAAATGCTGTTTCGTCTTCATTTTTCAGTAGATCACGGACGTCGCGAAGATTACAGGCAGTTTGTCCGTGTGCCACATTGTTCCATCCAACCGCCTTGATTGAATAATCATCATCCGATATTACTGCGCCAACTTGTCTGGAGATACATCCGGAATTTAGTCGGGCATTATATGCTGTTTGCATACAGCGCTCGCTTCGAGTTGGCGTGATTAAACCTGGGTGTATGATTAGGGAAAGGTACGTGGTCAACTGGCGTTTTAGGTTCTTTAGTGCTCTGCCATCATTGGGGTTGTGGATATGTATGTCGGATAGTTCAACGCACCTTTGTATGTTTTGAGAGTAAAAGAATTCTTCGTTTGATATCTTTGGTGGATGTTCTTTTAAATCTATTTGATCTATTTCGCTGTCGGATAGATCGAACTCCTTCCTAAGCCTTAATTTCCTTTCCTCATCTTTGCATGAAATGGATATTAAGTAGAAGGCAGCGTATCGCTCCTTGAAAAAGGTTGCCTCAAATGGGTTTCGAATGGCGTCTAAACAGACAAGCACTCTCTCTTTTGTCTCTTTGCTTCTTTTTCTTAGGACTTTTATAAGTTTGTTGGTTCTTTGTGAGAGTCGGAATATGTGCTTGGGGTTGAATTGTTCGGAGTATGGGTCGCCCGAGCGTCTGATGTTGTTTGCAGCTGCTTGGTAGAGCCTTGTAAATGAGCCTTGCTGGATTTTGTTTAAAGTTGATTTTGTAAGCTCTGTAAACTTTGGGATTTTTTCAAAATATAAATCATATACCTCGTCTTTGCTCAAGTTTTCCTCTGAGCTTTCTACATCGCTTTTACTTTTAAGTCTTATTTCTCTGATCTCATCAAACGCTCTTTTGTAGTCCTCTGGGATCTTGTTGATGATGCTTTCTGAGCTTTCTCTTAAAATTGAGCTGTAGAGTTCGATTAATTGAGTAAGCTTGTTTTCAAGGATGAAGGAGGTGATGATGTCTCGGAGTTGTATGTGGAAGAATTTTCCCCAGTTATTCTGTAGGTGATTATATACTGTCTTGTATTTTCTCTCTTCGTCGGTGTGTGGTGATGAGTGGGTTGGCTTTGGTGGGGAGAATTCTTGAAAGCTCTTAGCTAAAAGCTTTGCTGTGGTAGTGCAGCCTGATCCAGTCCTTCCGGTTAGCCCGATTATTATGAATTTTTGCCTTTCGTCGAAAATCAGCTCAAGTGCTTCCGTCAGTTCTTCATCTTTCTTGCTGTTCACGATGGGGTCTCTTTTTTTGAGTATTTTAGGTGAGTGTTTGGTTAGAGCCCGCTCTCTCAAAGAAATAGGCCGGTAGTACCACTAGTTATTGCCCTTTTAAAATCTGATGTGGCTATGTCGGGGGCTGCTCTTCGTTCTTGATGATCGAGTCTGCAAAGCATGCTCATTCCCCGCCCACCCCATTCCGCTCATGCCGATAAACACTCACCGCCTCATAAACCGCTTTGCGTAGCCGGTTGATGCCGCCAATCGGGCGGTGTTCGGGGAGGGCGTGCCAGGGGTTGTAGGAGAGGTTGTCGCAGGCGAGGTTCTGTTCGCGGCTGTCGAAGTCCTGGGGCGGGATGCTGACGGTGGCGACGGTCTGGAAGGGCGAGTCCTTCTCGCTCCATTCGACGCTGACGTCTTCGATGGGCATGTACTTGCTCGGGTCCTGTTTCTGAACTTGCAGGGCGAAGCAGGCGGGGATGCGGTCGACCGAGAGTTGCTGGTACATGGCGGTGCGCAGGAAGTTGGGAAGCTTTTCATTGAGCTTGGGCAGTTGGTAGGCCGGGCAGCCTTCGCTCAGCGGGATGACGCGGTATTTGATGTTGTTGGCTTCGCCGAGCTTGTAGGGGGCGATGCCGTTGTAGTCGGCCTGCAGGGGGCTGTCCGGAGCGGGGGCGAGGGTCTGCAGGGCGATGACCAGGTGGCGGATTTCCCAGGTGCTGGGCTTCCAGCTGGGGAAGAAGGCGGCGACCTTCTGGCCGCTGGCTTGGGCGGCGAAGTTCTGCCGGTATTCGGCGACGTCGCGGACGAAGAACACCGGGTGGTTGAACATGACGAAGTCCTGCTCGGTGTCGTGGCCCTTGCCGGGCATCAGCTTGGCGCCGGGCACGTCGAGCAGCTTGATGGCCATGCCGCGGGCGTCGCGGGCGCTGTCGAACTGCGGGTAGGCGTTGCCGTTGGAGAAGCGGACCATGGCTTCCCATTTGTGCCCCGGTTCGGCGAACACGCCCTGGCGCAGGCCGGGAGCGAGGTCGCTGCTGACGGTGACTTCGGCCTTCACGCAGCCATGGGCCTTGGCGTGGGCGTCGCGCAGTACGCGGGTGTTGTCGCGGTGCTGTTCGACGATGCGCACGGCGTCTTCGATGATGGCCTGGGTGAGCTGGGCTTCGCCCGGCGGGATTTCTTCCTGGGCGGAGACCGGGCCGGAGAATTTCCAGGCGTAGTAGAGGCTGCCGATGCCCCAGCCGAGCAGGCCGATGGCGGCGACGGCGAGCAGCAGACGGCCGAGCCATTTGCCGAGGAAGAGCCAGATTCGGGTGAGCAGGGAGCGCATGGCACGGGGTCCTTTGGTGTTCTTTTTATGGAGGGGATTCCGTTCCCTGGCCCTTGCGGGTGTAGCGGGGTGGGCCTGGTGCCGGGCGTTTCCCTCTCCCTAGCCCGCTCCCCGAAGGGGGAGGGGTGGGTTCGGTTTATCGGTGGTGCTTCGGAGCGAGGGCTGGCCCTCACCCCAGCCCTCCCCGGAGGGAGAGGGGGCGGATCGGTGTTTCGGGGTGGACTGGAGTTGGGCGTTTCCCTCTCTCTAACCCTGTCCCAGGAGGAAGAGGGTTAGGGGCGGTGTTTGGCCTTCACTTGAAGGAGCGGCTCACTCGCACTTCGGCCCCGGCGTCCACGGCGGGGTGGGGACATTCGGGTCGAGCTTGCTTTCGTACTCGGGGTTACCCAGCACCTTCAGGTATTCCACCAGCGCCCAGCGTTCTTCCGGCGACAGGGCGCGGCCGATGGCGCCGTCCTTGCGGCAGCCGTCGCGGAATTCGTGGCCGCCGTTGCTGTTGCCGGTGACGCTGGTCTTGTAGAGGAAGCCGCCGGGGAAGCGCTCGGTGCGGTAGCCGGCGTATTTCGGGTCGTACTCGAAGCTGCCGACCCAGAACTGGCTGTCGCGCTCGGCCACCGGGGAGAGCATCTGGAACAGGTTGGGCACCGAGCCGTTGTGCAGGAAGGGCGGGGTGGCCCAGATGCCGTCCAGCGGGCGGGCCTTGTAGGCGCGCAATTCGCGGACGCCGATGGGCAGGCCGTAGCCGTTCATTTCCTGCTGCTGCAGCGGGCTGATGTGCGCGTCGCGGTAGGCGCGCTGCTCGACGAAGGCGGTGACGTAGGCCAGGCCCTTGGCGGCGGAGATCTTCGACAGGTCCAGCGGCACGTCGGATTTGGGCACGAGGACGACGTTCATGTTCTGCAGCTCATCGAGCTTGAGCTTCAGCGGGCGCACGTCGAAGGTGTGGTCGGCGATGTTGTCGGCGGTGGTGGGGTCGGTGCCGATCTCGCTGGTGGGCACCATCTTCATGCGCCACTCGGGCACGCGGGCCGGGGCGATGTAGTCCTTGGCGCCGGGCTCCTTGACGTGCGGGCCGTGGCAATAGACGCAGTTGGCCTGGAACAGGGCGCGGCCCTGGGAGGCCTTCTTCAGGTCGATCTCGCCGAACACGTCCTTCGGCCAGGCCGGCGGCTTGAGCTGCTTGAGGGTTTCCTCGAGGGTGTAGAGGTCGCGCAGGCGCACGCTGGAGGCGTAGCGCTCATCGCCCATCACCGGTTTGCCGTCGCTTTCGAACATGCGCAGGGTGGCGCCGACGCCGAGGGCTTCGCCGATGTTGCGGGCCATGGGCTGCATGGCCGAGCCGTTCCACTGCACCCAGTCGAATTTCCAGATGTCCCACACCTGCGGGTAGTTCACCGGGGCGTTGGCGACGCGGTAGTTGGAGGCGTCGATGCCGTCGCCGAACACGCTGTTGGCGATGCGGCCGAAGGCGTCGGCGCGGCCGGGGCCTTCCAGGGTCGGGTAGAGGCCGCGGTGAGTGTCGTTCCAGGCGGTGGAGACGAGGGTGCCGAGCACGTTGCGCACGTCGCGCTTGAGCGCGGCCTTGCCCTTGGGATAGCGGTCGCCCAGCACGCCCTTGGCGAAGCGGTCGAACTTCCACGGCACGTAGTAGGTGGAGGCGAGGCTGGCGCCCAGCGCCTGGCCGAATGCGCCGCCGCGCAGGGTGGGCACGGTGGAGGCGATGGAGTGCATGGCGGCGCCGCCGTCGATGCGCACGGCGGTGCCTTTGTAGCGCAGCTCACCGGTGTGGCAGGCGGAGCAGGTGATGTCGAGGTACCAGGCGCCGGACTCGCCGTCCTGGTGGCGGGCGAAGCCGACTGGCAGGTTACCGGGGTTCCTGGAGGTGGCCGCCAGGGTGTCGTCGGCGTCGCGGCCGATCTGCTCGGGCTCGATGAGGAAGCCGAAGCGCGCGAGGTTCTCGGGGCTGGCGAACTTGTCTTTGTTGAAGGGTTGCTCGAGGTGGGTGAACCAGTCGTAGCGCAGGCCTTTCACCTGGGTGCCCTGGGGCGTGTAGTAGTAGGTTTCGCGGTCTGCCGGGCTCCACTGGTCGAGGTGGATCATCTTCTCCGGCTTGGAATACTCGGGGAGATTGGGATGCGCGGTGTACCAGGCGATCACTCCCCCGATGAGCAAAAGCAGCAGCAGGACTGCAAGTAGGACGCGGCCGATAATGCGCATCGAAACTTCCTTGTTATGTGTGCGAAAAAGAATCGGACGTTTATGCCAAGTACGCGGCGGCTTGGCAAGGTGATGCCGTACGGAATTCAGGGTTTCTATGGTGGGTTACGGGGCTGGGGCGGGGTGTTTCCGGCTTTGTTCGAAGAGTGACAGCATGGGTATCGCTTCGCTCCACCCATCCTACGGAAAGCCCCGAGGCGGCAGATGGCACTTCGTAGGATGGCGAGGAGCGAAGCGATACCCATCGTCCTTCAGGTGAATGCCTAGGACGCGGGGCGCAGTTCCAGCAGCAGGCTCAGGCAGATCGCCGCGCCGATCAGTACGCCGACCACGCTGGCGATGATCAGCGGCCAGCGCAGGCTGGGGCTGTCGGCCTCGTCATCGAGAATGCGCGCGTGGATGGCGGGCCAGAGTTCGTCCGGCGGCGGCAGTTCCGGCCAGGGTTCGTCGCTGGGTGGTGGGGAAGGGTGGTCGGCGAGTTGGTAGAGCAGGGCGATCATCCAGTCCAGCGCGGCGATGCGCGTGGGGTGGTAGCGGTCGGCGTCGGTCCAGACGTGGAGGAAGGTGTCGACCAGCAGGGCTTCCGCTTCTGTCGGATCGGTCTTCAGCTTCAGCGCCAGTGGGTAGAGGCGCGAGGCCGTGCTGCGGTACAGCGTGGCGAAGGCGCGCGCGTCGCCGTCGCCGCTTTCGGCGAGCAGGTAGCTGAGGAAGTTCGCTTCGTCCGGGTCGATGACGGCCTCCGGCGGTGTCGCGGCGAGCGGTGTGGCTGGAGGGTAAGGATAGTCGTGGGCTGTTTGTAGGAGCGAGCTTGCTCGCGAATGGCGTTACCGGCAGCTCCGGTGTAGGGCGGTTCGCGAGCAAGCTCGCTCCTACAGAATCGTAGGGCGAATAACCTGGAACAGGTTATCCGCCGGCTCTTGAACGGCGGATAACGCTGGTGCGTTATGCGCCCTACGGGGCCACAACGTTTGGGCTGCCGACGGAGTTCCCCTGTAGGAGCGCCCCATGGGCGCGATCGCGGGCATGGCCCGCTTGCCCGAAATATCGCGCAGGGGGCATGCCCTCTCCCCCGCCCTGGCTGCGTGCCCCGCTCCGAAGGGAGAGGGAGCTATCCGTGCCAGCTGACACTGTGGTTTCAGCCGGCACCAAACCAGTCCCCTCTCCCTTCAGGGAGAGGGTTAGGGAGAGGGAAAATCCCAGGCACGGACTTTCAGAAGAAGACAGTAGCTCCTACAGGGGGAATCCGGTGTCAGACCACTTTCTCGAACGGCAAGCCGACGTAGTTTTCCGCGATGGTCGTGCGGCCGGCCTCGGAGCCGAGGAAGTAGTCCAGCTCGGTCTCCAGCATGCGCCGGGTGAAGGCGTCGCTGTCGGGGAACTGGTGCAGCATCGAGGTCATCCACCAGGAGAAGCGTTCGGCCTTCCAGATGCGTCGCAGGGCGATGGGCGAATACTGTTCCAGCAGATCGATGCGGCCCTCGCCGTAGACCTTCACCAGGATGCGGTGCAGCGCGTCGACGTCGCTGGCGGCGAGGTTCAGGCCCTTGGCGCCGGTGGGTGGGACGATGTGCCCGGCGTCGCCGACGAGGAATAGCCGGCCGTATTGCAGCGGCTCCACCACGAAGCTGCGCAGCGGGGCGATGCTCTTTTCCAGCGACGGGCCGGTGACCAGCTGGCGCGCGGCGTCCTCGGGAATGCGGCGCTTGAGCTCTTCCCAGAAGCGCTCGTCGGACCAGTCTTCCACCTTCTCGTTCAGCCCCACCTGCAGGTAGTAGCGGCTGCGGCTGGCGCTGCGCTGGCTGCACAGGCTGAAGCCGCGTTCGCTGCTGGCGTAGATGAGTTCGTGGTTGACCGGCGGGGTGTCGCTGAGCAGGCCCAGCCAGCCGAACGGGTAGACCCGCTCGAAGACGCTCAGGCGCTCGGCGGGAATGCTGCGCCGGGCCACGCCGTGGAAGCCGTCGCAGCCGGCGATGTAGTCGCAGTCTAGGCGTACGTGTTCGCCTTGGTGAGTGAAAGTGACGTAGGGCTTTTCGCTGGTGACGTCATGCAGCGCCACGTCGGCCGCTTCGTACACGCTCATCGCACCGCTGGCTGCGCGGGCCTGCATCAGGTCGCGGGTGACTTCGGTCTGGCCGTAGACCATCACCTGCTTGCCGCCGGTGAGGGCCTTGAGGTCGATGCGCTCGCGGCGGCCATTGAGGACCAGTTCGAAGCCGTCGTGGAGCAGGCCTTCGGCGTCCATCCGGGCGCTGGCGCCGGCTTCGCGCAGCAGGTCGGCGGTGCCTTGTTCCAGTACGCCGGCGCGGATGCGGCCGAGCACGTAGTCAGGCGTCTGGCGTTCGAGGATCACGGTGTCGATGCCAGCCTTGTGCAGCAGCTGGCCGAGCAGGAGGCCGGCAGGGCCGGCGCCGATGATGGCGACTTGAGTCTTCATGGGGTGGCTCCTTGGAGAGCGCTGTTGTTTTTGTCTCCTGCATTTTTTGTGGATGGGATCGGCCTTTGAAGGTAATTTCCAACAGTCTTCTTGGATTTTTCATGGATGTGGGCGGTGATCGAACAACGCGCTGACACGCCGGTCCCGGTGTTCCGCCTTTATGGCGAGACAACGGTGTGGCCGACGCCGGACCTGATCCACTGCGAATCCATCGCCTCGCGCAGCCGCCTGCACGACTGGGAAATCCGCCCGCACCGGCATGGCGACCTGGTGCAGCTGCTCTATGTGCAGTTCGGCGCGGCGGAGCTGGAAGTGGAAGGGCGGGTGACGCCGGTCCGCGAGGCTTCGCTGCAGGTCACGCCAGCGCTGGCGGTGCATGGTTTCCGCTTTGCCGAGGACGTGCAGGGCTGGGTGCTGAGCATGGGCCTGCCGCTGGCCGAGCAGCTCGGCGGCCTGCTGCAGAGCCCGGTGCTGGAGCAACCGGCGTGCTTCACCGTGGGCGAGGGCAAGCACCAGTTGGATGGGCTGTTCGAGTCCATCGACCGTGAGTACGCCCAGCAGGCGCCGGGCCGCGACCTGATGCTGCAGTCGTTGCTCAATATGCTGCTGGTCTGGCTCAGCCGCCGGGCACTGGAGCAGGCACGCGCCCAGGCGAGCCAGCAGGATCGCGGCGTCGAGCATGTGCATGCGTTCTCCCGCCTGCTCGAGCAGGACTTCCGCGAACACCGGCCCATCGAGCATTACGCGGCGGCGCTGGGGATCAGCGCCGCGCACCTCAATGCGCTGTGCCGGCGCCTGGCCGGACAGTCGGCGCTGCAGATGATCCACCAGCGCCTGCTGCTGGAGGCCAAGCGCAACCTGGTGTACACAGCCATGACCATCCAGCAGGTGTCGGACAGCCTGGGCTTCTCCGAACCCGCCTACTTCTCCCGATTCTTCAAGCGCTACGCCGGGGTTTCGCCCCGCGCGTTCCGCGAGCCGCGTTGAGCCGCCATGAATATCGATTCGCGTATCAAGTTCCGCCACCTGGTGTGTTTCCTCGAAGTGGCCCGGCAGGGCAGCCTGGCCCGCGCGGCGGACGCCCTGGCGGTGAGCCAGCCGGCCATCTCGAAGACGCTCAAGGAGCTGGAGGACCTGCTCGAAGCCAGCCTGTTCGAGCGCGGCAAGAGCGGCGCCAGCCTGACCGAGGCCGGCGTCGCCTTCCTGCGCTATGCCGGCCCCTGCGTACAGGCGTTGCGCGACGGGGTGAACAGCCTGCGCGGCGGCGAGTACGCCTCCAGCACGGTGCGCCTCGGCGTGCTCTCCACCGTGGAAAGCCTGCTGATGCCGGAGACGGTGCGGCGCCTGCACGAGCGCCATCCGGCGCTGGTGGTCAGCGTGGTGACCGGGCCTAGCGCGCACCTGCTCTCGCAACTGCGCGTGGGCGAACTGGACCTGGTGGTCGGCCGCATGACCGAAAGTCCGCAGATCCAGGGCCTGGCCTTCGAACACCTGTACAGCGAATCCATGACCCTGGTGGCCCGCGCCGGGCATCCGCTGCTGGGCCGACCGCTGCCGCCCTCGGCGCTGGACGACTGGCCGCTGGTGCTGCCGCTGGCCGGCACCACCATCCGCAAGTCCGCCGACAGCCTGCTGGTGCAGAGCGGCCTCGGCCAGCCGCGTCGACGCTTGGAAACCCTGTCCACGGTGCTCAGCCGCCGTTATGTATTGACCAGCGACGCGCTGTGGATCGCCCCGCTGGATTCGGTGCGCCTGGACCTGCGTTCCGGGGAGATGGTCGAACTGCCGTTGGACGTACAGGAGCCGGGCGGTTCGGTGGGGGTTTGCAGCAATTCGACGTTGCCGCTTTCGCTGGGTGCGCACTGGTGCCTGGAGGTGCTGCGCGAGGTCGGCGAAGCGTACCGTGAGGGTGCTTATCCATAACTGAATGGTTATGGGTGGTGGGCATCTTTTCAGTTTTCGGCGTCGGGTAGGCGGGCGACACTCCGTCGCACTGCCTGATGCAACAGGCTCCTATAAATCCAACAAGAGGAGACCGACATGTCCGACGCGGAAAACAGCCGCTTCGTCATTCGTGACCGAAACTGGCACCCCAAAGCCCTCACCCCCGACTACAAAACCTCCATTGCCCGCTCTCCGCGCCAGGCGCTGGTGAGCATTCCGCAATCGGTCTCCGAAACCAGCGGTCCGGACTTCTCGCACCTGAAGATGGGCGAGCACGACAACGACCTGCTGCTCAACTTCAACAACGGTGGCCTGCCCATCGGCGAGCGCATCATCGTTTCCGGCCGGGTCATGGACCAGTACGGCAAGCCCGTGCCGCACACCCTGGTGGAGATGTGGCAGGCCAACGCCGGCGGCCGCTACCGCCACAAGAACGACCGTTACCTCGCGCCGCTGGACCCGAACTTCGGTGGCGTCGGCCGCGCGCTGACCGACAGCGAAGGGCGCTACGTCTTCCGCACCATCAAGCCCGGCCCGTACCCGTGGCGCAACGGCCCGAACGACTGGCGCCCGGCGCACATCCACTTCTCCATCAGCGGCCCGTCGATCTCCACGCGGCTGATCACCCAGTTGTACTTCGAGGGTGACCCGTTGATCCCGATGTGCCCCATCGTCAAGTCCATCGCCAATCCGGACGCGGTGGAGTCGCTGATCGCGAAGCTCGACATGAGCAACGCCAACCCCATGGACTGCCTGGCCTACCGCTTCGACATCGTGCTGCGCGGCCAACGCAAGACCCATTTCGAGAACAAGTGAGGAGGACCGACCATGTCTATCGAACTGCTGCCGGAAACCCCCTCGCAGACCGCCGGCCCCTACGTACACATCGGCCTGGCGCTGGCCGCTGCCGGCAACCCGGCCCGTGACCAGGAAATCTGGAGCGAGATGGCCAAGCCCGGCGCGCCCGGCGAACACATCCTGCTGATCGGTAACGTGTACGACGGCAACGGCCACCTGATCCGCGACTCCTTCCTGGAGCTGTGGCAGGCGAATCACGAAGGTGTGTATGACGCTGCCTACGATCAGGAAAAGCCCTTCAATGGCTTCGGACGCACAGCAACGACCTTCGATGCCGGCGAATGGCAGGTGCAGACCATCAAGCCCGGCGTGGCGAAGAATGCCGCCGGCGTGCCCATGGCGCCGCACATCAACGTCTCGCTGTTTGCCCGTGGCATCAACATCCACCTGCAGACCCGCCTGTACTTCGAAGACGAAGCGCAGGCGAACGCGGAGGACCCGGTGCTGAACCTCATCGAGCAGCCCGAACGTCGGCAAACCCTCATTGCAAAGCGTTGCGAGGTGGACGGGAGGCTCGCTTACCGGTTTGATATCCGCGTCCAGGGAAATGCGGAAACGGTGTTCTTTGACTTCTGACACACGACTACATGAAACATCCGCCGAGCCGGTCGCCGACCGTGTCCGGCGGCATTTCGCCGCCGCGCTCGATGAGCGCGGCTACCGCGCGGACGATGCGCAGATGGCGGCGGTGGACCACCTCGCCAGCTGGCTCGACGACTTCCTCGCCGGCCGCCATGGCTTCCTGCGCAAGCCGGTGGCGGGCGTCTACCTGTGGGGTGGGGTAGGACGCGGCAAGAGCTTCGTCATGGACCAGTTCTTCGCCGCCGCTCCGACCCAGGCCAAGCGCCGCGTGCACTTCCACGCCTTCCTGCAGGAGCTGCAAGGGCGAATGCTGGCAATCACCGGACAGTCCGACCCGCTGGTCCGCGTGGCCCGCGCCATCGCTGAAGAAACCAGGCTGCTGTGCTTCGACGAATTCCACGTGCACGACATCGGCGACGCCATGCTCCTGGGGCGAATGCTGAAGGTATTGGTGGACGAAGGTGTAGGCCTGGTCTGTACGTCCAACTACGAGCCGGAAAACCTCTGTCCGAATCCGCTGTACCGCGAGCGCTTCCGCCCGGCCATCGAGCTGATCGAAAAGCGCTTCGACGTGATCTCGGTGGATGCGGGACAGGATTACCGCGAGCACAGCACGTCGCTGGAAGAGTGGGGCAGCTTCCTCTGGCCGGCGCGCGCCGATGACCTCGAACTGATCGGTTCCCGGCTGGGGCTGGCGGCGGACGCGAAGTTCGACGAGGTACTCAGCGTCAACCACCATGCGCTGAAGGTGCACGCCCACGACGATCATTGTGCGTGGATGGATTTCAGCGAGATGTTCGAACGCCCGCGCTCGGCCAACGACTACCTGTGGCTGATCGAGCACTACCCGCGCATGGCGGTGAGCGGCCTCGGCCCGCTGGCAGACTATCCGCCGGACGTGAGCATGCGCTTCCTCAACTTCATCGACATCGCCTACGACCGGCAGCTGAAGCTGCAGCTGTTCGCCACGGTGTCGCTGGAGGACCTGGCGGCGGGCGGCGCGGCGCTGGATTTCTCGCGCACGCTGAGTCGGTTGCGGCAGTTGAAGCTGGAACCGCTGTAGGCCTCAGGGGTGCCATTGGAGGGCGGATTCACCTTGTAGGAGCGGGCCGCTTTTTAGAAAGGCGATGTGGGCGCGATCGCGCGCATGGCGCGCTCCTACAGGTTTGGTGTCAGCGGGAAACCATCGGAGACAAAGTTCGCTTCTGCGCGCGCTCTCAAGCTCTGTTCGATAATCGGTCCGTCGTGTTGCGATAATCGCCCGCGCGTGTCGATAATCGCCCGGCATTCGCCTGCCAGGACAACAACAATGACCGACGCTCCCCGTGCCAGCCTGCCGCCCCTCGCGCCGCCGATCATCGCTTCGCCCGCCAAGCGCATCGAGGCGTTTACCGGCGACCCGAACTTCATGACCTCCCTGGCCCGCGGCCTGGCGGTGATCCATGCGTTCCAGGAGCGCAAGCGCCACCTGACCATCGCGCAGATCAGCCACCGCACGGAGATTCCGCGCGCCGCCGTGCGCCGCTGCCTGCACACGCTGATGAAGCTCGGCTACGTCACCTCCGACGGCCGCACCTATTCGCTGCTGCCCAAGGTGCTGACCCTCGGCCATGCCTACCTGTCCTCGACGCCGCTGGCGGTCACTGCCCAGCCGATCCTCGACCGCCTCAGCGAACAACTGCACGAGGCCTGCTCCATGGCCACCCTGGAAGGCGACGAGATTCTCTACATCGCCCGCTCGGCCACGCCGCAGCGCCTGATCTCGGTGGACCTGAGCGTCGGCAGCCGCCTGCCGGCCTACTGCACGTCCATGGGGCGCATCCTGCTCGCCGGGCTGAACGACGACGCGCTGGAGGATTACCTCGCCCACGCCGACCTGCAGGTGAAGACCAGCCGCACCGTGCACACCCCGGAAATGCTCCGCGCGAGCATCGCCGAGATCCGCCAGCAGGGCTGGGTGATCATCGACCAGGAACTGGAGGTCGGCCTGCGCTCCATCGCCGTGCCGCTGAAGGACTCCGCCGGCCAGGTACTGGCCGCGCTGAACGTCGGCACCCACGCCGGTCGCGTCTCTCGCCAGGAGCTGGAAACGCGCTTCCTGCCGGTGCTGCTGGAGGCCAGCCGCGAACTGGGCACGCGGCTGTTCCATTGACTGTGGGGAGGGCCGATGCGCCTTTCGCCGGCCTCTGCTATTCCCTGTTCGCTAACCGCCCACAGGCGCGATTATCGAATTGAACGGCTGAACGTCTCTTCGTACTGTTGAGCGACCCGTCCAGCCGGACGGGCAATAACAACAATGAGCGTCAGCCATGGCCCCTGTGTGCCTGCCCCATCCGCCGGTCCGTGCGTCCACCGGCTCGCGCCTCATTCCTGTCCAGCTTGCGGGAGTGCAGGGCGATCCAGCCGGCCTTCCCGCGACGACGCCTTCGCAGGAAGTCTTCGCATGACCAGCTCCGCCCACGTGCCCGCTGCCGGCACCCTCGACGTCCAGTCCTTCATCAACGCCCAGCCGCTGTCGTTGTACCAGTGCCGCATCGTGCTGCTGTGCTTCCTCATCGTCTTCCTCGACGGCCTGGATACCGCCGCCATGGGCTTCATCGCCCCGGCGCTGACCCAGGACTGGGGCATCGACCGCGCCAGCCTCGGCCCGGTGATGAGCGCCGCGCTGATCGGCATGGTGTTCGGCGCCCTGGGTTCCGGCCCGCTGGCCGACCGCTTCGGGCGCAAGGGCGTGCTGGTGGTGGCGGTGTTCCTCTTCGGCCTGTTCAGCCTGATCTCGGCCTACAGCAGCAATCTCGAAGAGCTGATGGCGCTGCGCCTGCTGACCGGTATCGGCCTGGGCGCGGCGATGCCCAACGCCACCACGCTGCTCTCGGAATACACCCCCGAGCGCCTCAAGTCGCTGCTGGTGACCAGCATGTTCTGCGGCTTCAACCTGGGCATGGCCTCGGGCGGTTTCGTCTCCGCCAAGCTGATCCCGGCTTACGGCTGGCACAGCCTGCTGCTGCTCGGCGGCGTGCTGCCGCTGCTGCTGGCGGTGGTGCTGCTGGTGTGGCTGCCGGAGTCGGCGCGCTTCCTGGTGGTGCGCAATCGCGGCGCGGACAAGGTCAAGCGCGCACTGGCGCCCATCGCGCCGGCCGAGGTGGTCGCCGCCCGTGACTTCAGCGTCCCCGAGCAGAAGACGGTGCAGAGTCGCAACGTGTTCAGGGTGATCTTCTCCGGCACCTACAGCGCCGGAACCCTGCTCCTGTGGTTGACCTACTTCATGGGCCTGGTGATCGTCTACCTGCTCACCAGCTGGTTGCCGACGCTGATGCGCGACGCCGGCGCGAGCATGGAGCAGGCTGCGTTCATCGGTGCGCTGTTCCAGCTTGGCGGAGTGCTCAGTTCGGTGGCGGTGGGCTGGGCGATGGACCGCTTCAACCCGCACAAGGTCATCGGCATCTTCTATTGCCTGGCCGGTGTGTTCGCCTACTTCGTCGGGCAGAGCCTGGCCACCGTCACGCTGTTGGCGACCCTGGTGCTGGCTGCCGGCATGTGCGTGAACGGCGCGCAGTCGGCCATGCCGTCGCTCGCCGCGCGCTTCTACCCGACCCAGGGCCGCGCAACCGGGGTGTCCTGGATGCTCGGCATCGGCCGCTTCGGCGCCATCCTCGGGGCCTGGATCGGCGCGACCCTGCTGGGCCTGGGCTGGAACTTCGAGCAGGTGCTGACCGCGCTGATGGTGCCCGCCGCCATCGCTACCGCGGCGGTGCTGATCAAGGGGCTGGTGAGCCACGCCGACGCCACCTGACAGACGCTTCCGATAGGGCCGCGATGCAAGGTCGCGGCCCCTCCCGCCAGCCAGCGTTCACGCCGATTTCGAACACGACGCCCTGTCGGTATCTCTGGCGTCAAAAGGATGAGCGGTCGCTGAGCGGGAATGAACGGTCAAAAAATCCTCTCGTTTCGCTGAATTAGATTCAACTCCCTGAAGAAATTGCTGTCGGACCATTAGCCAATCTTTGTCCTGGCACCCCGGAAGGGGGGCTCCACACGGGGCCCGGCCACCTGACCATCGTTGGAAAAGTCCATGGTTCTTCATGCAGTTGGATGCTCAATTTCCCGTCTGAAATCGCGGCGGGGCCCCGGACGCCAGGAAGGCTTCTCCCTGGTGGAGCTGATGGTGGTTGTCGCGCTGCTGGCGATCTTCGCTGGCGTGGCCCTGCCAGGCTTCCGCTACCTGATCGAATCCAGCCGGGTGCAGAGCGGCGCTTCGACGCTTTTCCGGCTACTCCAGTCGTCCCGCGCAGACGCGGTGAATACTCGCCAGACCCTCACGCTCTGCCCCAGCAGTGGAAATCTGCAGTGGGTGGTCGTGCGCGCCAGCACCTGTGGTTCGATCACCTCGAACTCGGTGAGTCAGCGCCTGGACTTGCCGAGCAGCCTCAGCGTGAGCAGCACCATCAGCAACCTCTCGTTCAAGCCCGATGGCAGCGCCGCGGCAGCTGACCTGGGCATATCCAGCAGCGGCACCAGCAAGGCGTTCAGCATCAAGGTGGCCGCTTCGGGATACATCAGCCTGCAGGGAGCGACCGGGCAATGAGACGGAACGTGGCGAGACGGAGCATGGCGGGTTTCAGCCTGGTGGAGGTGATGGTGGCCCTGCTGGTCACCTGCTTCGGTGTGCTCGGCATGCTGGCGATGCAGGGGCGAACCATCGCCTATGCCCAGGACACCATCCTGCGCAGCAACGCGGCAGAACTGGCGGACGAGCTGATGGAGATGATGCGAACCGACATCTACTCCACCCAGGACGGTAGTGCGGCCCAGGTGGTGCCACCGTCCAGCTGGGGCTATTACAAGGCCGCCAGCGCGTCATTTCCCGCTGCCCCCAGCAGCTGCGCCTCACTGGCGTCGCTGACTGCCAGCCAGCGCCTGGCCTGCTGGTCGCAGCGGGTGAACCAGGCGCTGCCCGGCGCCTCCGGCCTGGCCGGCGAGTTTTATGTGTGTCGTACCAACGGCACCAGCAAGTGCAGCAACAGCGGGTCAGCCATCGAGATCCAGCTGGCCTGGCGGGTGAAGGCTGGCGAGTGCCTGGATGCCAACGCCACCGGCGACAACACCATCTGCCGTTACGTGCTGCGGGAGGAACCCTAGGATGCGCCGGCCAGGCGTGCGTGCCCAGGCTGGGGTGACGCTCATCGAGCTGATGATCTCCATGGGCCTGAGCCTGTTCCTGATCCTGGGCATCACCCAGATGTTCCTCGACGGGCAGAACCGTTCGCGCTACTTCGATGGCCAGGCGCAGAACCAGGACAGTGCGCGCTACGCCCAGCAGATGCTCGACGGGCGCCTGTCGAAAGCCGGATACCGGCGCCTGCCGTCCTCGCGCATGACCGCCGCGTTTCCCGCGCAGACCAGCAACGGCTGCGTCTTCGCAGCCGGCCAGGCGCTGGTGCGGGTGGATGCCAATACCGTCTGCCTGCGCTACCAGCCGCGCGACACCACCGACGTCGATTGCACCGGCGCTTCGCTGGCCAGCCGCGCGGGGGTCAACAAGCCCTACAGCAACTACAGCCCGAGCAACAACGTGGTCGAGAAACTCACCCTGAGCAACGGCCAGCTGACCTGCAACGGCAGCTCCCTGGTGGAGAACGTGGTGGCGCTGCGCTTCGACTTCGGGGTGGACAGCAGCAGTGACGAATTCGACCGCCAGGTGGCGCAGTACGTCGCTACGCCAGCCACCGGCCAGACGGTGCGCAGCCTGCGCTACGCACTGTTACTGGCCAGCAGCGGCTCGGTGAGCGGCGGGTTGGTTGCCACCACCTGCCAGCGCTGGCAGGACCTCTACGGCAGCAAGGCCTGTACAGACGGCGACGGGCCCGTGCGACGCATCGTCAGCGGTACCAGCATGTTGAGGAACCTGATGCCATGAAACGACTGTCTCCCCGTCGGCAGCGCGGCGCGGTGTTGTTCGTCGCGCTGGTGATGTTGCTACTGATCACCCTGGCCGCCGTCAGCGGCATGCGCGGCATACAGCTGGAAGGGCGGATGACCGGCAATCGTCTGGAGCAGCAGCGGCTGATGAGTGCGGCCGAGTCCGCGCTGCGCGAAGGGGAAGGGCGCCTGCGCAAGAGCACCCGCGCACTGGACAACTGCACGGCGGGCACCTCGCCGTGCTTCACCGCAGCGGCGACCAACTACAGCACCGACTTCAGCAAGTCCAACCTGTACTCCGGGATGGAAGGCGGCACCAGCCTGCTGCGCAGTGCGCGCTGGTACCTGCGCTACATCTCGAACAACTGCAAGGGTGGCGCGGGTGGCAGCGCCAACTCCTACCTGTCGAAGGGGCAGGTGGGGTGCACCTACTACTACGAGGTCAACTCCCAGGCCTACAAGGGCACCGCCACCAGCAAGGCCTGCGGCGCCGACGCGCTGTGCCTGCGCTCGACCTTCGGGCTGGTGATCCAGTGAAACTTTGCGCTCGTACAAGGATGCCGACGCCATGGCTTGCACCATGAGAATGCTGCGTGCGACGTTGTTCCTGCTGCTGTCCTGCCTGGCGGGAGCCCAGGCCTGGGGCGCGTCCCTGGCGCAGACGCCGCTGTTCGTCAGCAACATCGCGCCGCCGATGAACATGCTGGTGGTCGGTCGCGACCAGAAACTGTACTTCCCGGCCTACAACGACGCCTCCGACATCGACGGCGACGGCCAGCTGGACACCTACTACAAGCCCAGCATCGACTACACCGGCTACTTCGATTCCTACAAGTGCTACGTCTACGACGTGCTGAGCGGCACCTTCGCGCCGTCCAGCACCACCAGCACGAAGAAGTGCACCAGCGCCATCGGCCGCTGGAGCGGCGACTACCTGAACTACCTGACCATGTCGCGCCAGGATGTGCTGCGCAAGGTGCTCTACGGCGGCTACCGCTCTACCGACAGCGCCTTCTCCACGGTGCTCGAGCGCGCCTTCATCCCCAACGACGCGCACAGCTGGGGCAAGGAATACCTGAGCGTCGCCCGCGACGGATACAGCCTGACGGACTACACCCCGATCCCGGTCCCCACCAACGGCAAGTACGTACTCTTCGCCAACACCTCGATCGGCTCCAGCACGCTGGGTTCGTACAACAGCAGCGCCGCGCCGAGGCTACGGATCATCACCAGCCTGCAGCAGGCGCTGCTGGGCACCTACCGGATCTGGGGCTGGGTGTCCCGCGAGTCGGCCCAGGGCACCAACACCGTCACCAGCACCACCAACAGCGACACCACGATCATTCCCGCGTACGACCTCAACGTCAGGGTGCAGGTGTGCGTGGCCGGCCTGCTGGAAAGCAACTGCGCCCAGTACGGCAGTCTCTACAAGCCTACCGGCGTGCTCCACGACTACGGCGCCTCGGACAAGATGTACTTCGGCCTGGTCACCGGCACCTACGCCAACAACCTGCGCGGCGGCGTGGTGCGCAAGGCGGCGGCATCCTTCAGCAACGAATACAACAGCTCCACCGGGCGCTTCCTGACCGACTCCACCACCGGCACCGGCTGCCTCAATGGTCGCTGCTACGTGAACAACAGCGGCATAGTCGCCAACCTCGACCGCCTGGTGTTCTCCGCCGGCTGTACCGACTCCAGCGGCTACAACCTCAATCCGCTGACCAATGGCAAGTGCGTCGACTGGGGCAACCCGCTGGGCGAGATGGCCTACGAGACCCTGCGCTACTACGCTGGCAAGGCTCCCACCGCGGCTTACGCCGCTGGCACGGCCGACACCAACCTGGGCCTCTCCAGCCTGACCA
Organism: Pseudomonas sp. LABIM340; assembly: GCF_040017195.2. Classification (NCBI taxonomy): domain Bacteria; kingdom Pseudomonadati; phylum Pseudomonadota; class Gammaproteobacteria; order Pseudomonadales; family Pseudomonadaceae; genus Pseudomonas; species Pseudomonas sp. LABIM340. The sequence goes on from NZ_CM200227.1 coordinate 2,434,241, forward strand.
GCTGGGCCAACCCCTACAGCACCTATCCGTCCTGCACCCGGCCGTTCATGACGCTGATGAGCGACGTCAACCCGAGCTACGACTCGGATGTGCCGGGCAGCTCCCTGGGCACCGACAGCCAGCCGACCAACGACATCAGCTTCAACTTCGCCAGCATCGGCGCCACCCTGTGGAGCCGCGAGGTGGGTGGCAGCGCCTCGGTGAACGTCGGCCAGTCCGGCGGCACCAATGACTCGGCGCCCACCGCCAAGACCGCCACCAGCTTCGCCACCATCCGCGGGCTTGCCGAAGAGCCCACGCGCCAGGGCAGCTACGCGACTTCGGCCGTGTCCTTCTTCGGCAGCCAGAATGCGCTGACCACCGCCGGCTCGAACCGGGTGCAGAGCTTCTCCATCGCCCAGTCCTCGACCCTGCCCAACATCCGCATCAAGACCAGCAAGGGCACGCTGCGCCTGGTGCCATTCAGCATGAACGTCAGCCAGAGCGTGGTCAGCCAGATCACCGGTTTCTACATCGACACACTGACCAAGGACAGCGCCGGCAACCTCACCTCCATCACCTTCCGCGTGGTCTACGACGACTCCGCCCAGGGCCGTGACTACGACATGGACGCCATCGTGCTCTACACGGTGACGGCCAGGAGCGACGGTACCGTGGACGTGACCAGCCAGACCGAATACTCGGTGGCCGGCGACGAGTCGCACATGGGCTACACCATGGCCGGTACCACCAAGGACGGCGTGTACCTGGAGGTCACCGGCGGCGGCAACGGCTCGGTGCGCAACAGGCTCGACACGCCCGACGGCAAGTTCCCCGGCGACTGCTCGGCGACCGGTGTCACCTGCGCCTTGCTGCCCGGCCTGAGCGGCAGCAGTGGGGCGCTCAGCGGCAACCGCCTGGCCTACCACACGCGCAATTTCACGCCCTCGGCCACCACTGCGGTGACCAACCTGCAGGACCCCCTGTGGTACGCCGCCAAGTACGGCAAGACCGACCTCACCAACTGGGACCGCGATGGCGATGGCGTGCCGGACAACTACTTCCTGGTCAGCAACCCCAGCAAGCTGGCCTCCCAGCTCAAGTCGGCATTCGACGACATCCTCCAGCTCAACACCTCCGTCGCCGCCGTGGCGGTGGACTCGCAGTCGCTGGACAGCGGCAGCTACACCTACGGCACCAGCTTCGTCACCGGTGACTGGACCGGCGACCTGCTGAAGAAGCAGCGAACCATGACCACCAGCAGCTCCGGCGCCGTCACCACGACCACAACCACGCTGTGGCGCGCGTCGGCGCAACTGGGCACACCCAGCACGCGCAACATCCTGTTCGCCAAGAGCGGAGCGCTCACCGCCTTCAACTGGAGCAACCTGACTGCCGCCCAGCAGACCCAGCTCAACCGCACCGTCGCCGGAGTGGTGGATACCCAGGGGCAGGCGCGGGTCGGTTTCCTGCGTGGCGAGAACAACACCTTCCGTACCCGCACGACGCTGCTCGGCGACATGATCAATTCGGCGCCGGTGCTGGTCAGCGGCTCCGACTATCTGTCCTCGCGGGCCGACGCCCTGGAGGGCAGCACCACCTATGCGGCGTTCGCCACCGCGCTGGCGACGAAGCCCTCGGTGGTCTATGTCGGCGCCAACGACGGCATGCTGCACGCCTTCAACGCGACCACCGGCGCCGAGATCTTCGCCTTCATCCCCAGCGCGGTGATCCCCAACCTCAACGCCCTCACCGCGCCGGACTACGGCAAGCAGCAGGGCACCGAGCACCGCTTTTTCGTCGACGGGACGCCCGTGGTGTCCGACGTCTACTACGGCTCGGCCTGGCACAAGGTCCTGCTGGGCAGCCTCGGCGCTGGCGGCCGCGAGGTGTTCGCCCTCGACGTCACCGACCCTGCCGCGCCCAGGTTGCTCTGGGAGTTCACCAGCGACAACGACAGCAGCCTCGGCTACACGGCGGCGCGGCCTTCCATTGCGCGCCTGCACAATGGCAAGTGGGTGGCACTGGTGCCCAATGGCTACGACATCGGCAGCAGCACTGCGTCGCTGCTGATCATCGACATCCAGACCGGCGCCTTGCTGAGGAAAATCACCGCTACCCCGAGCCTGACCGCCGCCGAGACCGCCTCGCTGGACGCCCTCAACAACGGCCTGTCGCGGCTGTTCGTGGCCGACGCCAACAATGACGGCATCGCCGACTATGCCTACGGCGGCGACCTGCTGGGCAACCTCTGGCGTTTCGACCTGATCGACACCAGCGTGGGCGACCCACTCAACAGCACAGCCTCGGAGGCTCGCTACGCGGTGTCCTTCGGCGGCAGCCCACTGTACGTCGCGCGCAATGCCAGTGGCACGCGCCAGCCGATCACTACCGCACCGTCTCTGGTCGACCACCCCAGCGGCACCGGCTACATCGTCGCCTTCGGCACGGGCCGCTATCTGCTCACCGCCGACAAGACCTCCACAGCGCAACAGAGTGTCTACGGCATCTGGGACCGCAAGATCGCCGGCGAGGCCACCACCTCCTCGCTGACGGCGGCGCGCACGCGCAGCAACCTGCAGGCACAGACGCTCAGCACGGGGACCTTCAACAGCACCTCGACCTACACCCTGAGCAACAACGAAGTGGCGTGGTACGACACTTCCGGCAACACCGCCGATGCGAACGTCAACAAATGGGGCTGGTACTTCGACTTCCCGGTGGCCGGCGAGCGGCAGATCTATGACATGACGCTCTACGGCTCCGCCCTCATCTTCAGCAGCTCCACGCCTCAGACCGGCACCTGCGCTGCCGGCCTCTCCGGCACCCGCTACGCGATCGATCCCGAACGCGGCGGGCTGACGCCGTACAACGTCTTCGACCTGAACAACGACGGCACCTTCGATGCGCTCTCGGCGTTCATCACCGGCGGTGGCGATATCACCGTCTCCGGTGGCTACACCTACACCGGCGGCGAGGGCGGCGGCACCAATCTGCTGCCGGACGCCATCCGCACCAACTCCGGCACCGTGAGCGGCCGGCGTACCTGGCAGGTCCAGCCAGCCAACTGACAGGGAGAAAGCATGAATCAACGTCGGCGGGAGAGGGGTTTCACCCTGATCGAACTGATGGTCACGGTGGCGATAGTGGCGATCCTCGCCGCCGTCGCCTTCCCCAGTTACCAGCGATATGTCCTGCGCAGCCACCGGGTCGAGGCCCAGGCCGTGCTCAGCGAAGCGGCGGCCCGGCAGGAGCGCTACTACTCGCAGAACAACGCCTACGCCAGCACTGCCGCCGCGCTGAACATGACCAGCAATGTCAACGCTCTGCAGTACTACAGCCTGGCCATTTCCAACATCACGGCCACCACCTACACACTCACCGCCACCGCCACGGGGTCCCAGGCCAAGGACGCGCCGTGCCTGAGCCTGAGCCTCGACCAGGCCGGCACCCGCAGCAACACCGGCACCGGAACCGGCACCACCTGCTGGCAATGAGCAGGCGCCGAAAGCGTGCGATTGGCGAACACTGCGCCACAGGTCGAATTGCGCCGGCCGGTACCGACCCCTAGGGTGAAGCGGATTCGCGGGCCTGCCTTGCATCCGGATTGCCCGCACGACCGTCCATCCTGGCCGATGCCCGTATTCCGGGTCACGGCATAGACTGGGCGCACGAGCCGCGACGAAGAGCGCGGCCAACCACAAGAGTGAGTGCCTGTATGCAAAGCCTGCTGAGCGAGCGCAGCCGCGTGTTCGAGCGTGCCGACCCCTATGCGGTGTCCGGCTACGTCAACCAGCATGTGGGCACCCACGACCTGCGCCTGCCAGCCCACGGCCATCCCCAGGCCAGCCTCAACCACCGCCGCTTCGCCAGCCTCGACCTGTGCCGCATCAGCTACGGCGGCGCAGTGCGCGTCACCTCACCTGCGCTGGAGAGCATCTTCCATCTGCAGATACTGCTCAGCGGCCACTGCCTGTGGCGTGGCCAGCGCCAGGAACACTACCTGGCGCCGGGCGAGCTGCTGCTGATCAACCCGGACGACCCGGTCGACCTGACCTACTCGGACGACTGCGAGAAATTCATCCTGAAGATTCCGGTGACCCTGCTCGAAGCCATCTGCGCCGAGCAACGCTGGAACCATCCGCGCGCCGGTGTGCGCTTCACCGAGAACCGCTACCAGCTGGGCGAACTGGAAGGCTTCGTCAACCTGCTGTCGATGGTCTGCCAGGAGTCCGAAGCCGGCGAGCGCCTGGCGCGGGTCGACGAGCACTACCAGCAGATAGTCGCCAGCAAGCTGCTGACCCTGCTGAAGACCAACGTCAGTCGCGAACCCATCGCCGGTACCAGCGCTTCCTTCGAACGCATCGAGGCGTACATCGAAGGTCACCTGCGCGAGGACATCGACGTCGAAGCGCTGGCGCGCCAGGCCTCCATGAGCCTGCGTTCGCTCTACGCACTGTTCGAGCGGCATGCCGGCACCACGCCGCGTCAGTACATCCGCCGCCTCAAGCTGGAGCGCATCCGCGCCTGCCTGAGCGATCCGGCCTGCCCGGTGCGCAATGTCACCGAGCTGGCGCTGGACTATGGCTTCCTGCACCTGGGGCGCTTCGCCGAAGGCTACCGCCAGCAGTTCGGCGAGCTGCCGTCGGAGACGCTCAAGCGCCGCAGCTGATCTCCGCTGGCTCTAGCCGACGTCATGCTGGAGCACCAACGTAGGATGGCGTGGAGCGCAGCGATACCCATCAATTCCGCCGCACCGACAGCATGGGTATCGCAAGCTCCACCCATCCTACGAATTCGCCCGTCGGGGAGGGCGCCGCGAGCCAATGTTGCGAAAGCCGATCCGCCGTTGCGGCACCGGCGGATAACCCGTTCCGGGTTATGCGCCCTAGGTGTTGCCGTTCCTCCGATTCCCCGCTTCGCTTGCGCGGATGGGGCTGTACTGGGAAGAGGCGTGCGCAATGCCTGCGCAGTCCCAGCGAGGTCGCGTCCATGAATTCCACCCCGTTCATCCTCTCGCCGGGAGAGCGTAGCCCGGCCCTCAACGTCGTCGGCATCCGCATCAACGTGCTGGTGGCCGACACCGACTCAGCGGCGCAGCGGATCACCTTCCAGGCAGGCGAGGAGGGCGCCGGGCCGCCGCCGCATACCCATGACTGGGACGAGTCCTTCTATGTGCTCCGCGGCGAGGTCGTCTTCATCGTCGCCGAACGCACGGCCGCCTGCCTGGCCGGCACATTGATCCACATTCCCGCCGGCACCCTGCATGGCTTCAACTTCGGCCCCGGCGGTGGCGAGATGCTCGAAATCACCGGCGCCCAGAGCCAGGCCATCGAGATGTTCCGCGCCCTGGATCGCGAGCTTGTGCCTGGCCCCGTGGACGTACCGAAGACCGTTGAAGTGGCCGCTGAATACGGCGTCATCTTCCACCTCTGAATCCCCGGCGGCCTGCTCGCGAGGGCCGTCATTGCGGCTTCACGGCAAACCTGCAGAAAACGGATAGCACTCTGCACAAAGCGGATATTGCCCCGCCGAACCCAGCCCTAACCTGAGCCTGCCTGAACAATAACAACGGAGGCCCCGGCCATGTCCCTGGGTATCGACTACTTGCGTTCGCTGCTTGAGGAAGACCCTGCCAAAGGCGTCTATCGCTGCCGGCGGGAGATGTTTACCGACCCGCGCCTGTTCGACCTGGAGATGAAGCACATCTTCGAAGGCAACTGGGTCTACCTCGCCCATGAAAGCCAGATTCCCGAGAAGAACGACTTCCTGACCACGATGATCGGTCGTCAGTCGGTCTTCATCGCGCGCAACAAGGACGGGGTGCTCAACGCCTTCCTCAATGCCTGCAGCCACAAGGGCGCCATGCTCTGCCGGCACAAGTCCGGCAACCGCGCAAGCTACACCTGCCCGTTCCACGGCTGGACCTTCAACAACTCCGGCAAGCTGCTCAAGGTCAAGGACCCGGCCGAGGCGGGTTACCCGGAAGGCTTCAACTGCGAGGGCTCCCATGATCTGACGAAAGTGGCACGCTTCGAGTCCTACCGCGGCTTCCTCTTCGGTAGCCTGAAGGCCGAGGTCAAACCGCTGGTGGAGCACCTGGGCGAGTCGGCGAAGATCATCGACATGATCGTCGACCAGTCCCCCGAAGGCCTGGAAGTACTGCGCGGTTCCAGCAGCTACATCTACGAAGGCAACTGGAAACTCACCGCCGAGAACGGCGCCGACGGCTACCACGTCAGCTCGGTGCACTGGAACTACGCCGCCACCCAGAACCAGCGTCAACAGCGCGAAGCCGGCGAAGAAGTGAAGACCATGAGCGCCGGTGGCTGGGCCAAGCACGGCGGCGGTTTCTACTCTTTCGACCACGGTCACCTGCTGCTCTGGAGCCGCTGGGCCAACCCCGAGGCGCGCCCGGCCTTCGAGCGCCGCGACGAGCTCGCCCGCGACCATGGTCGCGCCCGCGCCGACTGGATGATCGAGAATTCGCGCAACCTCTGCCTGTACCCCAACGTCTACCTGATGGACCAGTTCAGCTCGCAGATCCGCATCGCCCGGCCCATCGACGTCAACCGCACCGAGATCACCATCTACTGCATCGCGCCCAGGGGCGAGAGCAGCGAGGCGCGCGCCCAGCGCATCCGCCAGTACGAGGACTTCTTCAACGTCAGCGGCATGGCCACGCCGGACGACCTGGAAGAATTCCGTTCCTGCCAGCAGGCCTACCAGGGCAGCGCGGGCGGCTGGAATGACATGTCGCGCGGGGCGAAGCACTGGATCGACGGCGCCGACGACGCAGCGCGTGAGATCGACCTGGCGCCGGCTTTGTCCGGCGTGCGCACCGAGGACGAAGGCCTGTTCGTGCTGCAGCACCAGTACTGGCAGCAGACCATGATCGACGCGCTGGCGGCCGAGCAGGCCAATCGCATCGCTGTGACAGAGGAGGGCGTGTGATGAGCCGCTACGAGACCGTCCGCGACTTCCTCTACCGCGAAGCGCGCTACCTCGACGACAAGGACTGGGATGCGTGGCTGGAGCTGTACGCCGCCGACGCCACCTTCTGGATGCCCTCCTGGGACGACCGCGACCAGCTCACCGAAGACCCGCAGCGGGAAATCTCGCTGATCTGGTACGGCAGCCGTGGCGGCCTGGAAGACCGCGTGTTCCGCATCAAGACCGAGCGCTCCAGCGCGACCCTGCCGGACACCCGCACCTCGCACAACCTGAGCAACATCGAGGTGCTCGGCGAGGCCGACGGGCAGTGCCAGGTGCGCTTCAACTGGCACACCCTGAGCTTCCGCTACAAGACCGTCGACAGCTACTTCGGCACCAGCTTCTACACGCTCGATGTACGCGGCGAGCAGCCGCTGGTAAAGGCGAAGAAGGTCGTGCTGAAGAACGACTACGTCCGCCAGGTCATCGACATCTACCACATCTGATTCCGCCGTCAGGGCTGTGCGTTGCGCGCGTGGATTCGCCGCGTGCGACGCCGCCTGCGCGACGCCGAGGTGCACGCCATGAACCACAAGATCGCCCTCAACTTCGAAGACGGCGTTACCCGCTTCATCGACGCCAGCCCCAGCGAGACCGTGGCCGATGCGGCCTACCGCCAGGGCATCAACATTCCGCTGGATTGCCGCGACGGCGCCTGCGGCACCTGCAAGTGCTTCGCCGAAGCCGGCCGCTACGACCTGGGCCAGGAATACATCGAGGACGCGCTCACCGAGGACGAAGCCGGGCAGGGCTACGTGCTCACCTGCCAGATGCGTGCGCAGAGCGATTGCGTGGTGCGCGTGCCGGCCTCCTCGCAAGTCTGCAAGACCGCCCAGGCCAGCTTCGAGGCGAGCATCAGTGCGGTGCGCCAGCTCTCCGAAAGCACCATTGCGCTGTCGATCAAGGGCGAGTCGCTGAGCAAGCTGGCCTTCCTGCCGGGGCAGTACGTCAACCTGCAGGTGCCGGGCAGCGAGCAGAGCCGCGCCTATTCCTTCAGTTCACTGCAGAAGGACGGCGAGGTCAGCTTCCTGATCCGCAACGTACCGGGCGGCCTGATGAGCAGCTTCCTCACCGGCCTGGCGAAAGCCGGCGACGCACTGTCCCTGGCCGGCCCGCTGGGCAGCTTCTACCTGCGCGAGATCAGGCGGCCGCTGTTGCTGCTGGCCGGCGGCACGGGGCTGGCGCCCTTCACCGCGATGCTCGAACAGATCGCCGAGCGCGGCAGTGAACATCCGCTGCACCTGATCTACGGCGTAACCCACGACTTCGACCTGGTGGAGATGGACCGCCTGGAAGCCTTTGCCGCGCGCATCCCCAACTTCACCTGGAGCGCCTGCGTGGCCAGCGCGCAGAGCAACTACCCGCGCAAGGGCTACGTCACCGAGCACATCGAACCGGCGCACCTGAACGACGGCGAAGTGGACATCTACCTTTGCGGTCCGCCGCCGATGGTCGAGGCGGTCAGCCAGCACATCCGTTTACAGGGCATCACGCCGGCGAATTTCTATTACGAGAAGTTTGCCGCCAGCGCCGCCTGAGCCCGGAATACGCCTGCATACCCAGTGGGTATGCAGGCATGCCGACAAAGTATTTTTCCTCGGTGCCACCGCGCCCTAGCCTCCGGGCTGGGCCCCTGGCAGGGCCTGCATAACAATAATCAGCGAGGCATTGCCCTCGCAGCGGAGACCCAGATGAGCCAGACGTGCAACATACCTGACGTGATAGATCACGCCGCCTTGAGTTCCTTCCAGTGGCGCGTGTTCGTCCTGTGTTTCCTGGTCGCCATCTTCGATGGCTTCGATACCCAGGCCATTGCCTACACGGGCCCGGCAATCATCGAGACCCTGCAGCTTTCCACTGGTGGCCTGGCGCCGATCCTCAGCGCCGGCATCGTCGGAATGGCCCTGGGCGCCATGGCGCTTGGGCTGTTCGGTGACCGCTTCGGCCGCCGCCCGACGGTGATGGGCGCGGTCGCTCTGTTCGCCCTCGCCACCTTGGCCACGGCCTTCGCCAGCAGTGCCGAGCAGATCCTGGTGCTGCGCTTCCTCGCCGGCCTCGGCATGGGCGGCGCCACGCCGGTGCTGCTGGCATTGGCCTCCGAGTACGGTCCGGCGCGCCTGCGTGGCGCCATCGTCACCGGCATCCTGCTGGGCCTTCCGGCGGGCGCCATGCTCGGCGGGCTGCTCGCCGCCCAGCTCATGCCGCTGATCGGCTGGCAGGGCATCTTCCTCGCAGGCGGATTGCTGCCGCTGGTGCTGCTGGTCGGCCTGTACTTCGCGCTGCCGGAGTCGCTGCAGTTCCTGGCTACCCGCTCGGGCGAGACGGCACAGGTGCGCCGCATTCTCGCGCGGATCAGTTCGCGGACGCTCGCCGATGACGTGCGCTTCAGCGTGCCGGAAGCCGCCACCCGCACCAGCGTACGCGCCCTGTTCGGGCCGGGGCTGGCGCGCAATACCCTCGCCGTGTGGTTGACCTACCTGTTCAACTGGGTGGCCTGGTTCATGTTCCTCTCCTGGCTGCCCACGGTGCTGAAGACCGCCGGCCTGCCGGTAGAGCAGGCGCCGCTGGGCACCGTCACGGTCAATGCGGTGTTCATCCTCTGCGCCATCCCGCTGTCGATCCTGCTCCCGCGCCTGAACACCCGCAACGTACTGCTCGGCCTGTTCGCCCTCGGCGTACTGGTCAGCCTTGGCCTGTCCCTGAGCGGCGACAACTGGGTGCTGGTGTTCCTGCTGGTCGGCGCCGCGGGCCTGGGCATTGGCGGGCAGCAGATCGCCCTCAACTACCTGGTGGTTTCGGCCTACCCGACCAGCCTGCGCGCCACCGCCACCGGCTGGGCCATCGGCCTGGGCCGGGTGGGGGCCATCATCGGTTCCGCCCTGGGTGGAACCTTCCTCGAATGGGGCGGCGTCGCCGGTTTCTACCTGGCGCTGGCCATTCCCCTGCTGCTGGCGCTGGTCGCCGTGGCCCTTATCCGCGGCAGCGAGAAGCCTTCGGGCGGGCTCGTGGCCGCGCACTGACAGGAGAACGTCATGTCCCGTTTCGACAACAAGGTTGCCCTCGTCACCGGCGCCGCCCAGGGTATCGGCCGGCGCGTCGCCGAGCGGCTGCTGGAAGAGGGCGCCAAGGTCATTGCCGTGGACCGCTCCGAGATCGTCCACGAACTGCAGGACGCCCTCGGCCAGCACGGCGAAGTGCTCACGCTGACTGCCGACCTGGAGCGCTTTGCCGACTGCCAGAACGTGGTCGATCAGGCGCTGGCGCGCTTCGGCCGCCTCGACATCCTGGTCAACAACGTCGGCGGCACCATCTGGGCGAAGCCCTTCGAGCACTACGCCGAAGACGAGATCGAAGCCGAGGTGCGCCGCTCGCTGTTCCCCACCCTGTGGTGCTGCCGCGCGGCGCTGGTGCCGATGCTGGAGCAGGGCGCGGGCGCCATCGTCAACATCTCGTCCATCGCCACCCGTGGGGTGAACCGCGTGCCCTACGGCGCGGCGAAGGGCGGGGTGAACGCGCTGACCGCGTGCCTGGCCTTCGAGACCGCCGAACGCGGCGTGCGGGTCAACGCCACCGCGCCCGGCGGCACCGAAGCGCCGCCCCGGCGTATCCCGCGCAACGCGGCGCAGCAGAGTGAGCAGGAGAAGGTCTGGTACCAGCAGATCGTCGACCAGACCCTCGACAGCAGCCTGATGAAGCGCTACGGCAGCATCGACGAGCAGGTCGGCGCGATCCTCTTCCTCGCCTCCGACGAAGCCAGCTACATCACCGGCGTGACCCTGCCGGTGGGTGGCGGCGACCTGGGCTGAGGCACCGCCATGATGCGCCTACGGCAGGTTTGCGCCGATCAGTTGCAGGCAGCGTTGCAGCGGCGCGCTGACGTCGCCGCGACGTTGGCTGAGGATGATCGGCGAGACCGCCTCGGCGTCGGTCAGCGTCGCGTAGCCGATGTCGGCGCGGTGCTGCTGTTGCACCGACGCCGGCACCAGCGCCACGCCCAGGCCGGCGGCGACCAGGCCGATGGCGGTCTGCAGCTCGTTGGTCCACTGCGCGACGCGCACGCTCAGGCCATGGTTGGCGAACAGCGCCAGCACGTGGTCGGCGTAGCTGGGGCGCGGGTTGGCGGGGTAGAGCACGAAGTCCTCGCCGGCCAGTTGCTCCAGGCTCAGCGGCGCACCCAGCAGGCGATGCCCGGCCGGCAGCACGGCGACCATCGGCTCCTCGCGCAGTACCTGCTGGGTAATGGCCGGATCGTCGATGCGGATGCGTCCGAAGCCGATGTCGATGCGTCCGCTTTTCAGCGCCTCGACCTGCTGCACCGTGGTCATTTCCTGCAGCCCCAGCTCCAGAGCGGCGTCGCCGCGCAACTCGCGGATCAGCTCGGGCAGACCGTCATACAGCGTCGAGGGCGCGAAGCCGATGCCGAACCACTGGCGCTCGCCATGGCCGATGCGCCGGGTGCTCTCGCAGATGCTTTCCAGCTGCGCCAGCAGGGTGCCGGTCTGCTCGTGGAAGTAGCGCCCGGCGTCGGTCAGGCGCAGCGGCCGGCCACGCTCCAGCAGCGGCACGCCAAGCAGTTCTTCGAGCTGCTGGATCTGCCGGCTCAGCGGCGGCTGGGCAATGTGCAGGCGCTCGGCGGCGCGGGTGAAGTTGAGGGTGCCGGCCACTTCGCGGAAGTAGCGCAGGTGTCGCAGCTCCATGATACCTCCAGGGTATGCAACAAGATGGCAACGATATTGGACTGCCTGCAGGCCCCAGCGCAATCCTTCGTCAGTCGTGAAAAGACCTGTCGGGTATCGCCGCAATGCAGCCCGGCCCATCCAGAAATCCCAGACCGGAACGCCGTCCATGAGTAGCCCCGTCATCGAACGCATCGAGTCGATCATCGTCGACCTGCCGACCATCCGCCCGCACAAGCTGGCCATGCACACCATGCAGCAGCAGACGCTGGTGATCATCCGCCTGCGCTGTTCCGACGGCGTCGAGGGCATCGGCGAAGCCACCACCATTGGCGGCCTGGCCTACGGCAACGAAAGCCCGGAGAGCATCAAGGCCAACATCGACGCGCACTTCGCGCCGCTGCTCAAAGGCCAGGACGCCAGCAACATCAACGCTTGCATGCAGCGCCTGGACAAGTCGATCAAGGGCAACACCTTCGCTCGGTCGGGTATCGAGAGCGCGCTGCTGGACGCCCAGGGCAAGCGCCTCGGCCTGCCGGTCAGCGAACTGCTCGGCGGCCGCGTGCGCGACAGTCTCGAAGTGGCCTGGACCCTGGCTTCCGGCGACACCGCCCGCGACATCGCCGAAGCCGAGCAGATGCTCGACATCCGCCGCCACCGAATCTTCAAGCTGAAGATCGGCGCCAACCCGCTGGAGCAGGACCTCAAGCATGTGGTGGCGATCAAGAAGGCCCTGGGCGAACGCGCCAGCGTGCGCGTGGACGTCAACCAGGGCTGGGACGAATCCCAGGCCATCCGTGGCTGCCAGGTGCTTGGCGAGAATGGCATCGACCTCATCGAACAGCCCATCTCGCGGATCAACCGCAGCGGCCAGGTGCGCCTGAACCAGCGCAGCCCGGCGCCGATCATGGCCGACGAATCCATCGAAAGCGTGGCCGATGCCTTCAGCCTCGCCGCCATTGGGGCCGCCAGCATCTTCGCCCTGAAGATCGCCAAGAACGGCGGCCCGCGTGCCGTGCTGCGCACTGCGCAGATCGCTGAAGCCGCCGGCATCGCGCTGTATGGCGGGACCATGCTCGAAGGCGCGGTCGGCACCCTGGCCTCGGCCCACGCCTTCATCACCCTGGAGAAGCTGACCTGGGCCACCGAGCTGTTCGGCCCGCTGCTGCTCACCGAGGAGATCGTCACCGAGGCGCCGGTTTACCGCGACTTCCAACTGCATGTGCCGCGCACGCCCGGCCTGGGCCTGACGCTCGACGAAGAGCGCCTGGCGCGCTTCCGCCGTACCTGATTCGCAACCCTTTCCGACTGCCCGATAGAGGAGAAGACCCGATGCTGTTCCACGTGAAGATGACCGTGAAATTGCCCGTCGACATGGACCCGGCGAAAGCCGCCCAGCTCAAGGCCGACGAGAAGGAACTGGCCCAGCGCCTGCAGCGCGAGGGCAAGTGGCGCCACCTGTGGCGCATCGCCGGCCACTACGCCAACTACAGCGTGTTCGACCTCGCCAGCGTCGAGGAACTGCACGACACCCTGATGCAGCTGCCGCTGTTCCCCTACATGGACATCGAAGTCGATGGGCTCTGCCGCCATCCGTCCTCGATCCATACCGACGACCGCTGATTTCTGTCCGAACGACTCAACAAGAACAAGACTTGAGGATCGCATCATGACCGTGAAGATTTCCCAGACTGCCGATATCCAGAAGTTCTTCGAAGAAGCCAGCGGCGCCCTGAATGACCAGGGCAACCCGCGCGTGAAGAACCTTGTCCTGCGCATCCTGCAGGACACCGCGAAACTGATCGAAGACATGAACGTCACCCCCGACGAGTTCTGGAAAGCGGTGGACTACCTCAACCGACTCGGCTCCCGCCAGGAAGCCGGCCTGGTCGTCGCCGGCCTCGGCGTCGAGCACTACCTCGACCTGCTGCTGGACGCCCAGGATGAAGCTGCCGGCCTTGGCGGCGGCACCCCGCGCACCATCGAAGGCCCGCTGTATGTGGCCGGCGCGCCGCTGTCCGAAGGCGAGGCGCGGATGGACGACGGCAAGGACGCGGGCACCGTGATGTTCCTTTCCGGCCGTGTATTCGACCCGCAGGGCAAGCCGCTGGCCGGCGCCGTGGTCGACCTCTGGCACGCCAACACCAAGGGCACCTACTCGTACTTCGACAGCACCCAGTCCGAGTTCAACCTGCGCCGGCGCATCGTCACCGACGCTGAAGGGCGCTACAAAGCGCGCAGCATCGTGCCCAGCGGCTACGGCTGCCCGCCGGATGGCCCGACCCAGGAGCTGCTCGATCAACTCGGCCGCCACGGCCAGCGCCCGGCGCACATTCACTTCTTCATCTCCGCGCCGGGGCATCGCCACCTGACCACGCAGATCAACCTCGCCGGTGATCAGTACCTGTGGGATGACTTCGCTTATGCCACCCGCGACGGGCTGATCGGTGAAGTGCGTTTCGTCGAGGATGCAGCTGCCGCCAAGGCTCGCGGTGTGGAAGGGCGCTTCGCCGAGATCGAGTTCGACTTCCAGCTGCAGCAGGCGGTTTCTGCCGACGCCGAGGACCGCAGCAACCGTCCTCGCGCTCTGCAGGAAGCCTGATTCCCGCCAACGCTCCACCCTTCCTACGCAGAGCGCCCGGATGTTCCGCAGCTCGGGCTGTCGCAGGCATGGCCAGCTCCTACAAGGGCAGTCCTGCGCGCTCCTTGTAGGAGCGAGCCATGCTCGCGATCGCGGACAAGGTCCGCGTGCGCATTCGAACGCCGATATGAGCCCGAGCGCAGGAGTGGACTGCGTCCGCGATGTTCCTGCGCTGGGGCTGTCGCAGGCATGGCCAGCTCCTACAGGTCAACGCTGTGCCCCCCTGTAGGAGCGAGCCATGCTCGCGATCGCGGACAAGGTCCGCGCCCGCCCGAACGACCTTCCACGCCGCAAGAACCAGCCGTTAGCCCCCTAAGAGAAGTGTTCGATATTCGCACCAATAGTCGATTATCGCATTGTTCGCCCATCCCCCCGACGGTACTGTTTTCCCATCGGCACCCCCTACACAACGAGACCGACCATGGCTGAACTCCTGACTCTCCGCGAAGCGGTCGAGCGCTTCGTCAACGACGGCGACACCGTCGCGCTCGAAGGCTTCACCCACCTGATCCCGACCGCTGCCTCCCACGAGCTGATCCGCCAGGGCAAGAAAGACCTGCACCTGGTGCGCATGACGCCCGACCTGGTCTACGACCTGCTGATCGGCGCCGGCTGCGTGCGCAAGCTGACCTTCTCCTGGGGCGGCAACCCCGGCGTCGGTTCGCTGCATCGCCTGCGTGACGCGGTGGAGAAGGGCTGGCCGCGCGAGCTGGAGATCGACGAGCACAGCCACGCCGACCTCGCCAACTCCTACGTCGCCGGCGCCTCGGGCCTGCCGTTCGCCGTGCTGCGCGCCTACGCCGGTTCCGACCTGCCGAAGGTCAACCCGAACATCAAGTTCATCAACTGCCCGTTCACCGGTGAGCAACTGGCTGCTGTGCCGTCGGTGCGCCCGGACGTCACCGTGATCCACGCGCAGAAGGCCGACCGCAAGGGCAACGTGCTGCTGTGGGGCATCCTCGGCGTGCAGAAGGAAGCCGCCCTGGCTGCCAAGCGCTGCATCGTCACCGTCGAGGAAATCGTCGACGACCTGAACGCGCCGATGAACTCCTGCGTGCTGCCGACCTGGGCGCTGTCCGCCGTCTGCCTGGTGCCCGGCGGTTCGCACCCGTCCTACGCCCACGGCTACTCCGAGCGCGATAACCGCTTCTACCAGGCCTGGGACCCGATCGCCCGCGACCGCGACACCTTCAACGCCTGGATCGATACCTACATCCGCGGCACGAAAGATTTCAGCGAGTTCCGAGCCAAACTCGCGGAGGGCAAGTAATGAGCGCCTACAGCACCAATGAAATGATGACCGTGGCCGCCGCCCGCCGCCTGAAGAACGGCGCCGTCTGCTTCGTCGGCATCGGCCTGCCGTCCAAGGCCGCCAACCTCGCGCGCCTGACCGCCTCGCCGGACGTGGTCCTGATCTACGAATCGGGCCCCATCGGCGCCAAGCCCAGCGTGCTGCCGCTGTCCATCGGTGACGGCGAACTGGCCGAGACTGCGGACACCGTGGTGCCCACCGGAGAAATCTTCCGCTACTGGCTGCAGGGCGGGCGCATCGACGTCGGCTTCCTCGGCGCGGCCCAGGTCGACCGCTTCGGCAACATCAACACCACCGTCATCGGCGACTACAACAAGCCGAAGGTGCGCCTGCCCGGCGCCGGTGGCGCGCCGGAGATCGCCGGTTCCGCCAAGGAAGTGCTGATCATCCTCAAGCAGTCCCACCGCACCTTCGTCGACAAGCTGGCCTTCATTACCTCGGTCGGCTTCGGCGAAGGCGGCGACCACCGCCAGCAGCTCGGCCTGCCCGGCAAGGGCCCGGTGGCGATTATCACCGACCTGTGCATCATGGAGCCGGAAGCCGGCAGCAACGAATTCATCGTCACCACCCTGCACCCGGGCGTGACCCGCGAGCAGGTGGTCGAGAACACCGGTTGGGCGATCCGCTTCGCCGAACAGGTGACCGAGACCGTCGCGCCGACCGACGTCGAGCTGGAAGCCCTGCGCGCACTCGAAGCCCGCACCGCCGCTGCCCACGGCCAGCTGGGAGGTGAGGAATGAGCCGCGAGGTCTTCATCTGCGACGCCGTGCGCACGCCCATCGGCCGCTTCGGCGGCTCGCTCTCCGGCGTGCGGGCCGACGACCTCGCCGCCGTGCCGGTGAAGGCGCTGGTGGAACGTAACCCGCAAGTCGACTGGGCCGCGCTGGACGAGGTCTATCTCGGCTGCGCCAACCAGGCCGGCGAGGACAACCGCAACGTGGCGCGCATGGCGCTGCTGCTGGCCGGCCTGCCGGAAAGCGTGCCGGGCGTGACCCTCAACCGTCTCTGCGCCTCGGGCCTGGACGCGGTAGGCACCGGCTTCCGCGCCATCGCCAGCGGCGAGGCCGAGCTGGTCATCGCCGGCGGCGTCGAGTCCATGTCCCGCGCGCCCTATGTGATGGGCAAGGCCGACAGCGCCTTCGGTCGTGGTCAGAAGATCGAGGACACCACCATCGGCTGGCGTTTCATCAACCCGCTGATGAAGGCGCAGTACGGCGTGGATGCCATGCCGCAGACCGCCGACAACGTGGCCGATGACTACAATGTCAACCGCGCTGACCAGGACGCCTTCTCCCTGCGCAGCCAGCAGCGTGCCGGCGTCGCCCAGGCCAACGGCTACTTCGCCGAGGAAATCGTCCCGGTGGTGATCAAGGGTCGCAAGGGCGAGACCGTCGTCGACACCGACGAACATCCGCGCCCGGACACCACCCTGGAAGCGCTGGCCAAGCTCAAGCCGGTCAACGGCGAAGGCAAGACCGTCACCGCTGGCAACGCTTCCGGCGTGAACGACGGCGCCGTGGCGCTGATCCTTGCCAGCGCTGAAGCCGTGAAGAAACACGGCCTGACGCCGCGCGCGAAAGTGCTCGGCATGGCCAGCGCCGGCGTCGCCCCGCGTGTGATGGGCATCGGCCCGGTGCCGGCGGTGCGCAAGCTGCTGGAGCGCCTGAACCTGTCGGTCGACCAGTTCGATGTCATCGAGCTGAACGAAGCCTTTGCCGCGCAGGGCCTGGCGGTGACCCGTGATCTCGGCATCGCCGATGACGACGTACGGGTGAACCCCAACGGCGGCGCGATTGCCCTTGGCCACCCGCTGGGTGCCAGCGGCGCGCGTCTGGTGCTGACCGCTGTGCACCAGCTGCAGAAGTCCGGCGGCAAGCTTGGCCTGTGCACCATGTGTGTGGGCGTGGGGCAGGGCGTGGCTCTGGTCGTCGAGCGCGTGTAATCGCTCAGCCGTGTAGACCGTAGGGCGCATAACGCGCCAGCGCTTATCCGCCGACCCGTAGCCGGCGGATAACCTGTTCCAGGTTATGCGCCCTACACCAGCTCTCCGGTCATACTGTCCGACAACGCCTGCCGATCTCCGGAGTCACCTGAGTGAGCACCCACCTTCTGTTCGACGCCTACTTCACCCAGCCCGCCATGCGCGCGATCTTCAGCGACCACGGCCGGGTGCAGGGCATGCTCGACTTCGAGGCCGCACTGGCCCGTGCCGAGGCCCGCGTGGGCGTGATCCCGGCGAGCGCCGTGGCGCCCATCGCCGCCGCCTGCCGCGCCGAACTCTACGATTTCGCTGCACTGGCCCAGGCCATCTGCAGCGCCGGCAATTCCGCGATCCCGCTGGTGAAGGCGCTGGGCAAGCGCATCGCCGCCCAGGACGCCGAAGCCGAGCGCTACGTGCACCTGGGCGCCACCAGCCAGGACGCCATGGACTCCGGGCTGGTCCTGCAACTGCGTGCGGCCATCGAGCTGCTCGAAGGCGACCTCGCCCAACTGGCCGACGCACTCGCCGTACAAGCACAAGCCCACGCCGGCACGCCCATGGTCGGCCGCACCTGGCTGCAGCACGCAACGCCCGTCACCCTCGGCATGAAGATCGCCGGCTGGCTGGGCGCGATCACCCGTCATCGCCAGCGCCTGAACGAACTCAAGCCGCGCCTGCTGTGCCTGCAATTCGGCGGCGCCTCCGGCAGCCTCGCCGCGCTGGGCGAGCAAGGCTTCGCCGTGGCCGAAGCGCTGGCTGAAGAACTCGACCTGCAACTCCCCGAACAACCCTGGCACACCCAGCGCGACCGCCTGGTGGAGTTCGCCAGCCTGCTCGGCCTGATCGCCGGCAGCCTCGGCAAGCTGGGCCGCGACCTCAGCCTGCTGATGCAGACCGAGGCCGGCGAAGTCTTCGAGCCTTCCGCGCCGGGCAAGGGTGGTTCATCCACCATGCCGCACAAGCGCAACCCGGTGGGCGCCGCCGTGCTGATCGGCGCGGCCACCCGCGCGCCGGGCCTGGTCTCGACCCTGTTCGCCGCGATGCCCCAGGAGCACGAGCGCAGCCTCGGCCTGTGGCACGCCGAATGGGAAAGCCTGCCTGAGCTGTGCTGTCTCGTCTCCGGTGCGCTGCAACAGGCGCTGAGCCTGGTGCCGGGCCTGGAAGTCGATACCGGGCGCATGCTCGCCAATCTCGACCTGACCCGCGGCCTGGTACTCGCCGAAGCCGTGAGCATCGCCCTGGCCCAGCGCATTGGCCGCGACGCCGCGCATCACCTGGTGGAGCAGTGCTGCAAGCAGGCGGTGAAGGAGGGTGCACATCTGCGCGCGGTGCTCGGCGCCAACGCCGAAGTCGCCGCCCAACTGAATGCCGGGGAGCTGGATCGCCTGCTCGATCCCGCCCATTACCTGGGCCAGGCGCGCCGCTGGGTCGAGCGCGCGCTGGCCGAACACCAAGCACTTTCCTTGCGCAAAGAATCCCGATAGGAGCCTTGCATGCCTGCCGTACGTCTCGCCGATGGCGACCTGAATTACTTACTTGAAGGGCCGCAACTCTCAGGCCCCGCCGACGCTCCGGTTTTGGTGCTGTCCAACTCCCTGGGCACCGACCTGCACATGTGGGACGCGCAGGTCGCCGCCTTCGCCGAACACTTCCGCGTGCTGCGCTATGACACCCGTGGCCACGGCGCTTCGCTGGTCACTCCCGGCCCCTACAGCATCGAGCAGAACGGCCGCGACGTGCTGGCCCTGCTGGATGCGCTGGACATCCCGCGCGTGCACTTCTGCGGCCTGTCCATGGGCGGCCTGATCGGCCAGTGGCTGGCGATTCATGCGCCGGAGCGCATCGAGCGCCTGGTGGTGTGCAACACCGCCGCCAAGATCGGTACCCCGGAAGTCTGGAACCCGCGCATCGAGACCGTGCTCAGCGGTGGCGCCGAGGCCATGCGCAATCTGCGTGATGCTTCGATCTCGCGCTGGTTCACCGCCGACTTCGCCGAAGCAGAGCCGGGCAAGGTCGAGCCCATCGTCGGCATGCTGGCGCAGACTTCGCCGGAAGGTTACGCAGCCAACTGCGCGGCCGTGCGTGACGCCGACTTCCGTGGCGAGATCGGTGCAATCACCGCGCCGACCCTGGTGGTCTGCGGCGCCGCCGACCCGGTGACCACCACCGAGGACGGCCGCTTCCTGCAGGCGCGCATTCCCGGCGCTGAGCTGGTGGAATTCCGCGCCGCGCACCTGTCGAATGTGCAGGCCGGCGATGCCTTCAGCCAGCGTGTGCTGGACTTCCTGCGCGCGTGATTGCCTTCCTTTGTAGGAGCGCCCCATGGGCGCGATCGCGCCCACATCGCCTTTCTAGAAAGCGGCCCGCTCCTACAGGTTCACTTCGGAGTTAGAGATGGACGAGAAAGAACGCTACGAAGCCGGCATGCAGGTGCGCCGCGCGGTGCTGGGCGATGCCCACGTCGACCGCAGCCTGCAGAAGCGCAACGCCTTCAACGAAGAGTTCCAGGAAATGATCACCCGCCACGCCTGGGGTGACATCTGGACCCGCCCCGGCTTGCCGCGCCACACCCGCAGCCTGATCACCATCGCCATGCTGATCGGCATGAACCGCGAGGGCGAGCTGACGCTGCACCTGCGCGCCGCGCGCAACAACGGCGTGACCCGTGAAGAGATCAAGGAAGTCCTGCTGCAGAGCGCGATCTACTGCGGCATCCCGGCCGCCAATGCCACCTTCCACCTCGCCGAGGCGGTGTGGGACGAGCTGGGCACCGAGTCGCTGGGCGACGCCTGATCAGCAACGCCCGGACCACGCATCCGGGCGGTGCCTGATTGGCTGATGCTCGGCCCGCCCTGCGACCTGATCCTGTAAGAGCGCCCCATGGGCGCTATCGCGGGCATGGCCCGCTCCTACAGGTATATCGCGCTCTTGTAGGATGGGTGGAGCGAAGCGATACCCATGCTGAAAGGCCTCAACTCTCCAGCTCCTTGCGATCCCTGAACAGCTCGAGCGCCTGCGGGTTGGC
This sequence comes from Pseudomonas sp. LABIM340, assembly GCF_040017195.2. Taxonomy (NCBI): domain Bacteria; kingdom Pseudomonadati; phylum Pseudomonadota; class Gammaproteobacteria; order Pseudomonadales; family Pseudomonadaceae; genus Pseudomonas; species Pseudomonas sp. LABIM340. The sequence continues at coordinate 2,454,848 of NZ_CM200227.1, forward strand.
CAGTGCATCGGTGTTCTTCACCGGCTGGCCGTGCACCGTGTTGCGCACCGCCAGTTCGACGATCTTGCCGCTGATGGTACGCGGGATGTCGCTGACCGCGAGGATCTTCGCCGGCACGTGGCGCGGGGTGGTGTTGCTGCGGATGGTCTGGCGGATGCGCTCCTGCAGCGCGTCGTCCAGTTCCACACCGTCACGCAGGCGCACGAACAGCACCACACGCACGTCGCCTTGCCACTCCTGGCCGATGGCGATGGACTCCAGCACCTGTTCGATCTTCTCTACCTGGCGGTAGATTTCCGCGGTGCCGATGCGTACGCCGCCGGGGTTGAGCACGGCATCGGAACGGCCATGGATCACCAGGCCGCCGTGTGCAGTTTCTTCGGCGTAGTCACCGTGGGCCCAGACGCCGGGGAAGGTGGCGAAGTAGGCGTCGAGGAATCTCTCGTTGTTCTCGTCGTTCCAGAAGCCTGCCGGGATCGACGGGAAGTGCCGCACGCAGACCAGCTCGCCTTTCTCGCCGCGCACCGGTCTGCCGGCCTCGTCCCAGACTTCCACCGCCATGCCCAGCGCCTTGCACTGAATTTCCCCGCGCCACACCGGCAGGGTCGGATTGCCGATGGCGAAGCAGGAAACGATGTCGGTGCCGCCGGAGATCGACGACAGGCAGAGGTCGGGTTTCACGTCGCGGTAGACGTAGTCGAAGCTCTCGTGGCCCAGCGGCGAACCGGTGGAGAGCAGGGTCTTCAGGCGCTCCAGCGAGTGGGTCTGGCGCGGCCGTACGTTGGCCTTTTCCAGCGCGGCGATGTACTTCGCGCTGGTCCCGAATACGCTGATGTTCTCCGCGTCGATCAGGTCCATCAGGCGCTCGGGGCCCGGGTGGAAAGGCGAGCCGTCGTAGAGCACCAGCGTGGCGCCGACCGCAAGGCCCGAGACCAGCCAGTTCCACATCATCCAGCCGCAGGTGGTGTAGTAGAACAGCGTGTCGTCGTTGCCCAGGTCGACGTGCAGGCCGTGCTCCTTCAGGTGCTGCAGCAGCACGCCGCCGGCGCCGTGGACGATGCATTTGGGCACGCCGGTGGTGCCGGAGGAGTAGAGGATGTACAGCGGGTGGTCGAAGGGTACCGGGGTGAATACCGGTTCGCCGCCGCTGTGGAAGAAGTCCTGCCAGAGGCTGACCCGCGCCGGCGTCTGGAAGTCGCTGCGGCGGGCGTGGCCGTTGGCGTAGGGGACGATCACCAGCTGCGCAAGGCTGGGCAGCTGGGCAAGGATTTCGTTGAGCTTGGCGCTGAGGTCCAGCACCTTGCCGGCGTAGCGGTAGCCGGCGCAGGCGATCAGCACCTTGGGCTCGATCTGGCCGAAGCGGTCGATCACACCATGGGTGCCGAAGTCCGGCGAGCAGCTCGACCAGGTGGCGCCGAGGCTGGTGGTGGCGAGCATGCCGACCACGGTCTGCCAGGTGTTGGGCATGAAGGCCGCGACTCGGTCGCCGACGCCTACACCGGCTTCACGCAGGGCGCGCTGCAGGCCGGCGACCTGGGCGGCCAGCTCGGCATGGCTGATCACCTCGCGACGCTCATCCTCGCTGATGGCGATCAGCGCCGGCTTGTTGTCGCGACGGCGCAGCAGGTGTTCGGCGAAGTTCAGGGTGGCGCCGGGGAACCAGCGCGCATCGGGCATTTCCGGGCCTTCCTCGAGCACCGCCGTGGGCGCCTCGTGGAACTGCACGCCGAAGGTGTCGATGATGGCCAGCCAGAAGGCTTCGCGCTCGGCGATGCTCCAGGCGTGCAGCGCGGCGTAGTCGGGCAGGTCGACTCCGTGCTGCTGCGCCACCTTGCGGCGGAAGGCGTCCATCCGGGTGGCGGCGATGCGTTCGGGGGAGGGTGTCCAGAGCAGTGGGTTCATTGACGACGACTCCAGCGAAGGATCGGTGGGCACCGCCGACCAGCGGTCCCCATCATCTTGACACGAAGCGTCGCCGGAAGTGCTTCGCCGCTGCGGGCGAATCACTGCGCGACCCAGCCGCCATCCATGTTCCAGGCGGCGCCGCGGACCTGGGCGGCGGCTTCTGAACACAAGAATAGCGCCAGCTCGCCCAGCTGGTCGGCGGTGACGAAGTCGAGCGACGGCTGCTTCTCCGCCAGCAGGTCGTGGCGTGCCTGTTCGGGGGTGGCGCCGGCCGCTATGCGCGCGTCGATCTGCTGCTGCACCAGCGGTGTCAGCACCCAGCCGGGGCAGATGGCATTGCAGGTGATGGCGCTGGTAGCGGTCTCCAGGGCGGTGGTCTTGGTCAGGCCGATCACCCCGTGCTTGGCGGCCACGTAGGCGCTCTTGCCGGCAGAGGCGACCAGGCCGTGGGTCGAGGCGATGTTGAGGATGCGCCCCCAGCCGCGCTGGCGCATGCCCGGCAGCGCCAGGCGGGTGGTGTGGAACACCGAGGAGAGGTTGATGGCGATGATCGCGTTCCAGCGCTCCACGGGGAACTCCTCCAGCGCCGCGACGTGCTGGATGCCCGCGTTGTTGACCAGGATGTCGAGGCCGCCGAACTCGCGCTCGACGTAGGCGATCATCTCGGCGATCTGCTCGGGATGTGCCATGTCCGCGCCGTGGTGGCCGATGCGTGTGCCGTGTATCGACAGCTCGTGCACCGCCGCATCGATGTCGCCGAAGCCATTGACCACCACGTTGGCACCCGCCTGTGCAAGGCGCGCGGCGATGCCCAGGCCGATGCCGCTGGTGGAGCCGGTGACCAGTGCGGTCTTGCCTTTGAGAGTCATGCAAATCTCCTCTGGAACGGGGCGGTCGCCGCGCGGCGACCGCTTGAAGACAACCGGTTATACGATCCCGGTGGCGTAGAAGGTGCCGATCACCACGAACACCGCGAGGGTCTTGATCAGGGTGATGGCGAAGATGTCCTTGTAGGCCTCGCGGTGGGTCAGGCCGGTGACCGCGAGCAGGGTGATGACCGCGCCGTTGTGCGGCAGGGTATCCATGCCGCCGGAGGCCATGGCCGCGACCCGGTGCAGCACTTCCAGCGGGATGTTGGCGGCGTGGGCGGCGGCGATGAACTGCTCGGACATGGCCGCCAGGGCGATGCTCATGCCGCCCGACGCCGAGCCGGTGATGCCGGCCAGGGTGGTGACGGTGATGGCCTCGTTGATCAGCGGATCGGGAATCTTCTTCAGCGCATCGGCCAGCACCAGGAAGCCCGGCAGGGAGGCAATCACCGCACCGAAGCCGTATTCCGAAGCCGTGTTCATGGCCGCCAGCAGCGCGCCGCCCACAGCAGTCTTGCTGCCTTCGGCGAGCTTGCTGCGGATGACTGCGAAGCTGGTCACCAGCACCAGCAGAATGCCCAGCAGCAGTGCCGCCTGCACCGCCCAGATGCCGGTCAGCTTGGCCACGTCGCTGGCCACCGGGGCGGCCATGCCGGCCAGTTGCAGGCTGTGGGTCTTGCCGTAGACCTGGGGAATCCAGTGGGTGAACAGCAGGTTGGCAACGCCCACCAGCACCAGCGGCGAGAGCGCCAGCAGCGGGTTGGGCAGCCGGATGTCGTCGGCGGTTTCCGGCTCGTTGCGCAGCTCGCTGCCATAGCCCTCGCCGGCGGCGCGCGCCTTGCCGGCCTGGCGACGCAGGAAGAGCATGCCGACGGTGAACACGAACAGGCTGCCGATCAGCCCCAGCCAGGGCGCGGCCCAGCCGGTGGTGTTGAAGAAGGCGGTGGGGATGATGTTCTGGATCTGCGGGGTGCCGGGCAGGGCATCCATGGTGAAGCTGAACGCGCCCAGGGCGATGGTCGCCGGGATCAGCCGCTTGGGAATGTTGCTCTGGCGGAACATCTCGGCGGCGAACGGATAGACCGCGAACACCACCACGAACAGCGAGACGCCGCCGTAGGTGAGCAGGGCGCAGACCAGCACGATCACCAGCATCGCCTGACTGGTGCCGAGCAGGCGGATAGCGGCGGCGACAATGGAACGCGAGAAGCCCGACAGCTCGATCAGCTTGCCGAACACTGCGCCGAGCAGGAACACCGGGAAGTAGAGTTTGACGAAGCCGACCATCTTCTCCATGAACACCCCGGTGAAGGCCGGGGCGACGGCGGCAGGGTCCGTCAGCAGCACCGCGAGCAGCGCCGCGATGGGGGCGAAAAGGATCACGCTGTAGCCGCGGTAGGCGGCGAGCATCAGCAGGGCGAGGGCCGCAAGGGCGATGACCACGCTCATCGAAGTATCTCCAGTTGTCGCGCGGCCAGGAGCCGCGCGTCGTTCTTGTTGTAGTTGGGGTGCGTGACGTTCAGGCGTTTACCAGAGCGGCAGCACGTAGCTGAGGATCAGGCGGTTCTCGTCCAGGTCGTTGCCGAAGTGGCTGGAGCGCACCGTCGCGTTGCGCCACTTTACGCCGACGTTCTTCAGCGGGCCGCTCTGCACCACGTAGCCGATGTCGGTGTCGCGTTCCCACTCCTTGCCTTCGGGCTTGCCCGCGCCCAGTTCGATGCTGTCGCCGGACAGGTAGCGCGTCATGAAGGTCAGGCCGGGAACCCCGAGGGCGCCGAAGTCGTAGTCGTAGCGGGCCTGCCAGGATTTCTCGTCGCGGTTGGCGAAGTCGCCGATCTGCACGAAGTTGACCAGGAAGGCGTCGGTGCCGCCGATGTAGGCGAAGCCGGTGTCGCCGCTCATCTTCTGGTAGCCGGCGCCGAAGCCGTGGCCGCCCAGGGCATAGGTGAGCATCGCGCCGAAGGCGCGGTTGTCGACGTTGCTGTGGCCGTCGTCGTCGGAGCGCGCATAGCGCAGGTCGGTCTTCAGCGACTGGCCGGCGGCGACGGGCAGCACGTGCACCAGGTTGATGATGTGCTGGTCGTAGAGCCCGTCGAGCTTGGCGTAGCTGTAGCCGGTGGTCAGTTGCGGCGTCCACTTGTAGCTCAGGCCGGCGAAGTCGAACTGGTCGCTGGTGTCGGTGGCGACGATGCCGCGTGCGCTGCCGCTGGTGACGGTCATGTCCTCGCGGTTGGACGAGTCGCGCTGGCTCACCTGGCGCAGGCGGCCGCCGTCGAAGGTCAGGCCGGCGAACTCGGCGGAATTCAGGTGCGCGCCTTCGAAGGTCTGCGGCAGCAGGCGCGAATCGTTGGCCAGCACGGTGGGCAGCTTGGGCAGCAGGGTGCCGATCTTCAGTGTGCTTTTGGAGGCGCGCAGCTTGGCGGTCAGGCCCAGTTCGCTGTAGTCGTCCGGCGCGCCGTTGACCTTGTGCTTGTCGCGCGGCAGCAGGCCGGAGCCGGCGCGGTCGGGGCTGGAATCCAGCTTCACGCCGAGCAGGCCGAGGGCATCCACGCCCACGCCGATGGTGCCTTCGGTGTAGCCGGACTCGTAGCGCAGCAGGAAGCCCTGGGCCCATTCGTCCTGCTTGGACTGCGCGGCGTTGTCCTGGCGGAAGTCGCGGTTGAAATAGAAGTTGCGCAGTTCGACGCTGGCCTTGCTGTCGGCAAGAAATTCGGCGAAGGCCTGGGGCGAAAGGGCGAGGGTGGAACCGAGGGCGGTCAGAACGGCGGCATGATTGAGCGTGGAGCGGCTCATCGGGTGATCTCCTGGCGCGGCGCCGTGTGCGAAGCGGGACTAGCCGTGGTGTCCGCTGGGGTCTGTTCGCGTTCGGGCTGCGTTGATTGTTGTTATGTCGGCTGTGCGGTGCGAAGGCCGCGAGAGGCGACATAGCCAGGACCGTGCCAGGATTGTAACTATATGATTTTTAAGTCTTATTTTGAGAATAACGGCTGCCGGGGGATGGCGTTTGTCTCTGAATGGAGACGGGTCTCCACAAGGCTTTGCCAGGGATTCAGTGATTTTGCGGAGAAACTGGCTTGTCTCGTTTTTGAGACTTGTCTCTTTTTCGGGATTGGTGGGTCAGGATTGCAGACCCAGCGCCGCCATCTTCTTGTACAGGGTGGAACGGCCCAGTCCGAGGCGCTGCGCAGCCGCGTCGACATTGCCGGCCTGTTCGGCCAGGGTATTGGCGATCAGCTCGCGCTCGAAGGCATCCCGTGCCGCGTAGAAATCCTGCCCTTCGCCCAGCCTGGCTGACGGCGCTGTGGTGCCGGCCGGCAGCGGTTGCAGTTCGCCCAGCGCGGAACGCAGGGCGGCGGCGTCGATCTGCGGGCGGTCGCCCAGCAGCACAGTGCGTTCCAGCAGGTTGCGCAGTTCGCGCACGTTGCCCGGCCAGGCGTGCCGGGCGAGCAGGGCGAGGCCGCCGGTATCCAGTTCGAAGAGGGTCTGGCGGTCGTCGCGCAGGCCGTCGAGGATGGCTTCGCAAAGCGCCGGCAGGTCTTCCAGGCGCTCGCGCAGTGGCGGAATCTCGATGGGCAGGACGTTGATGCGGTAGAACAGGTCGGCGCGGAAACGCCCCTCGCGCACGGCGGCGTCGAGGTCGATGGAAGTGGCGGCGATCAGGCGGACGTCGCTGCGCAGCATCTCATTGGAGCCCACCGGCTCGAATTCCTTTTCCTGCAGCACGCGCAGCAGCTTGCTCTGCAGGGTCAGCGGCATGTCGCCGATCTCGTCGAGGAACAGCGTGCCGCCCTGGGCGATCTGCAGCTTGCCGGCGCGGCCCTTGCGGTCGGCGCCGGTGAAGGCGCCCGGCGCGGTGCCGAAGAACTCGGCTTCCAGCAGGGTCTCGGGGATGGCGGCGGCGTTAAGGCTGACGAAGGGTTTGTCCGCACGGGGCGAGGAGGCGTGGATGGCATGGGCGAGCAACTCCTTGCCGGTGCCGGTTTCGCCCAGCAGCAGGATCGGCGCCTCGCTGGCGGCCCCCCGGCGGGCGCGCCGCTTCACTTCCAGGCTGGCCGGGCTGGTGCCGATGAAGTGCGCGAAGCTGTACTTGGCCTGGCGCGCCTGCAGCAGCGAGCGGGTCGAGGCCAGCTCGGCCTGCATGCGCTGGTAGCGGGTCAGTAGCGGCGAGAGCGCGCGCAGTTCGTCGAACAGGGCGAAGCCGATGCCGCCGATGACAACGCCTGAATCGTCGCGGATCGGCACGCGCATGACCACCAACGGGTCCTTGGCCATGTCGAGGATGTCCAGCAGCATCGGCCGGCCGCTGCTGACCACTTCGCGCATCAGGCTGCCGGGGATCACCTGTTCCACCGGGCGGCCGACGGCCTGCTCGGCGCTGTCCAGGCCGAAGCGCTGGGCGTAGCGCTGGTTGATCCAGACGATGCGCGCCTCGCGGTCGACTATCACCGTGCCTTCGCTGAACTGCTCGAAGATCTCGAACAGCGAGCGGATCGCCAGTTGGCGAACGCTGGGGTAGTCCTTGAGGCTGTCGTTATCGGTCATCGGTGGGCCGTGCGCGAAGAGGGCAGAGGGCGCACTGTACCGGGATGTGAGAACGGGGTCAGTAGCGGTGAATGGGGGGGAATTTCGTAGGAGCGGCCGGCCGGGTAGGGCGGATAACGCCAAAGGCGTTATCCGCCGATGGTCTGGCGGCGGATAAAGTGTTCCGCTTTATGCGCCCTACGGTCTGCGCCGACTTCAGCGCTTGGACAGCTGCGCCTTGGCTACGCGCGAGCCGTTGGGCTTGTCGAGCACGGTGCAGATGCGCTGGCCGGCGTCGATCAGTTGGTCCAGGTCGATGCCGGTGTGGATGCCCAGGCCGTTGAGCAGGTAGAGGACGTCCTCGGTGGCGACGTTGCCGGTGGCGCCCTTCGCGTAGGGGCAACCGCCGAGGCCGGCAACCGAGCTGTCGAACACCGCGATGCCTTCCAGCAGGCTCGCGTAGACGTTCGCAGTGGCCTGGCCATAGGTGTCGTGGAAGTGCCCCGCCAGTTGCGCGCGCGGCACGCGCTGGCCGACGACTTCGAACATGTGCCGGGTAGCGCCGGCGGTGCCGACGCCGATGGTGTCGCCCAGGGAGACTTCGTAGCAGCCCATGGCGTGCAGTTCCGCGGCGACGGCAGCAACCTGTTCCGCGTCCACCTCACCCTGGTAGGGACAGCCGAGCACGCAGGAGACGTAGCCGCGCACGCGCACGCCGTGCTGGCGCGCCGCTTCCATGATCGGGACGAAGCGCTCCAGGCTCTCCTTGATCGAGCAGTTGATGTTCTTCTGCGAGAAGGCCTCGGAGGCGGCGGCGAATACCGCGACTTCTTTCACCTGGGATTCCAGCGCGGCCTCGAAGCCCTTCAGGTTCGGCGCCAACGCGGCGTAGGTGACGCCGGCCTTCTGCTGGATGCCGGCGAAGACTTCGGCCGAGCCGGCCATCTGCGGCACCCACTTGGGCGAGACGAAGCTGCCGACTTCGATGTAGCTCAGGCCAGCGGCGGTGAGGTCGTCCACCAGGCGCACCTTGTCGGCGACGGCGATGGGCTGTTTCTCGTTCTGCAGGCCGTCGCGCGGGCCGACTTCGACCAGGCGGACGGATGGGGGCAGGGTCATGGAATGTCCTCGTTGGGTTCACGCGAAGGGCGGTGCTTTCTGCAGGAGCGAGCTTGCTCGCTCCTGCAAATGCGGCATCAAGCGGAAGTCGTGTAGGGCGCATAAAGCGGAACGCTTTATCCGCCGTTGTCTGGCGGCGGATAACGCTGGCGCGTTATGCGCCCTACAAAAGCCGGCGTCAGGCCGACGCTTCTTCCAGTTCCACCAGCGCCGTACCTTCCGACACCAGTTCGCCTTCGCTGCAATACAGCGATTTCACCACGCCAGCGTGCGGCGCGCGAATGCTGTGTTCCATCTTCATCGCTTCGAGCACCACCAGTGCGGCGCCGGCTTCGACGCTCTGGCCGGGTTCGACCAGGATGCGCACGATGCTGCCGTTCATGGGCGCGCCCAGGCCACCCTGGTGCGAGTGCGCGGCTTCGGCCTCGGCGATGGGGTCGAAGCGTTGCACACTGACCAGCTCGCCGTTCCATTCCAGATAGAGGCTGTCACCACGGCGGATCACCTGGTGGCGGCGACGAACTTCACCGTCTTTAACCTCCAGCCACTGACCGTCCAGCCTGGCGATACGCTGGTCGTCGGCATGACGCAGGCGCACTACCTGGGATTCGCCCTTGGCCAGCAGGTGGAGGTCGGTTTCCCCCGGCAGGCCACTGCGCCAGCCGCTCTGGGCAGACCACGGCGAATGGGCGTCGTCGCCACGCACGCGGGCGGCTTCGCTCTGCACCCAGGCTTCGGCGGCGAGCTGCCAGAAGCGCTCGGGCAGGGCGGTGGGAGCGGGCAGCAGAGTGTCCTGGTAGCGGCCGATGAAGCCGGTATCCAGCTCGCCCTCGGCGAAGGCCGGGTGGGCCAGTACGCGGCGCAGGAATGCCAGGTTGGTCTTGAAGCCGCCGACGGCGGTTTCGCCGAGCATCGACAGCAGGCGCTGGCGGGCTTCCTCGCGGTTCTCACCCCAGGCGATCAGCTTGGCCAGCATCGGGTCGTAGAACGGCGAGATGTCGTCGCCCTCGCGGATGCCGCTGTCTACCCGGCGGCCGGGGCCGGCAGCGGGTTCGCGATACAGCGCGAGGTGGCCGCTGGCAGGCAGGAAGCCGCCCTCGGGGTCTTCGGCGTAGAGGCGCACTTCGATGGCATGGCCGATCAGCGGCACCTGTTCCTGGGTGATCGGCAGCGGCTCGCCACGGGCAACGCGAATCTGCAGGGCGACCAGGTCGAGGCCGGTGATGGCTTCGGTGACCGGGTGCTCCACCTGCAGGCGGGTGTTCATTTCCATGAAGAAGAACTGGCCGCTGCCTTCGTCGTAGAGGAACTCCACGGTGCCGGCGCCGACGTAGCCGATGGCCTGGGCGGCGCGCACAGCGGCCTCGCCCATGCCCTGGCGCAGTTCCAGGGAGAGGCCCGGAGCCGGCGCTTCTTCGACCACTTTCTGGTGACGGCGCTGGATCGAGCAGTCGCGCTCGTTGAGGTACAGGCAGTTGCCGTGCTGGTCGGCGAATATCTGGATTTCCACGTGGCGCGGCTTGGTCAGGTACTTCTCCACCAGCATGCGCGAGTCGCCGAAACCCGACTGCGCTTCGCGCTGGGCGGATTCCAGCGCCTCGGCCAGTTCGGCCTCGCGCTCGACCACCTTCATGCCCTTGCCACCACCACCGGCAGCGGCCTTGAGCAGCACCGGGTAGCCGATGCGCTCGGCCTCGCGCTGGAAGGTTGCGTAGTCCTGAGCCTCGCCGTGGTAGCCGGGTACCAGTGGCACGCCGGCGGTTTCCATCAGTGCCTTGGCGGCGGACTTGCTGCCCATGGCGTCGATGGCGCTGGCCGGCGGGCCGAGGAACACCAGTCCGGCCTCTTCGCAGGCGCGGGCGAAGCCGGCGTTCTCCGAGAGGAAACCGTAGCCGGGGTGGATGGCCTGGGCGCCGGCGGCTTTTGCGGCGGCCAGTACGGCGTCCGCGCGCAGGTAGCTTTCAGCGGGTTTGGCGCCGCCCAGGTCGATGGCGATGTCCGCCTCTTCGACGTGGCGGGCGTTGCGGTCGGTGGCGCTGTGCACGGCCACGGTGGTCAGGCCCAGGGCCTTGGCGGTGCGCATCACGCGGCAGGCGATCTCGCCGCGGTTGGCCACCAGCAGGGTATCGATCTTCTTCATCAGACTTGCTCCTGCCAGGCCGGTTTGCGTTTTTCCAGGAAGGCGCGCAGGCCTTCCTGCCCCTCGGGGCTGATGCGGATACGGGCGATGGCGGCTTCGGTGTAGCGGCGGCGCTCGGGCGTGAGTTCGCCAGCGCCGATTTCATGGAACAGCGCCTTGCAGGCCACCAGGGCAGCCGGACTGTTGTTCAGCAGGTTGGCGATCCAGGCATCGGCTTCGTCATCCAGGTCGGCGGCCGGGTAGTGCTCGTCCACCAGGCCGAGTTCGCGGGCGCGCAGGCCACTGAAGCGTTCGGCAGTCATGGCGTAGCGGGTGGCGGCACGCTGGCCGATGGCCTTGGTGACGAACGGGCCGATGGTCGCGGGGATCAGGCCGATGCGCACTTCGGACAGGCAGAACTGCGCGTCCTCGGCGGCCAGCGCCATGTCGCAGCAGGCCACCAGCCCGACGCCACCACCGAAGGCCGCGCCCTGCACGATGGCGAGGGTCGGCTTGTTCAGCTGGTGCAGGTTGTAGAGCAGTTCGGCGAGCTGCTGGGCGTCGTTGAGATTGCCCTGGTAGTCCAGCTGCACGGATTCCTGCATCCAGGCCAGGTCGGCGCCGCCGCAGAAGTGCCGGCCGCGGCCGCGCAGCACGACCAGGCGCACGCGCTCGTCGTTGGCCACGGCAGCCAGCGCCTGGATCAGCTCGGCGATGGTCTGGGCGTTGAAGGCGTTGTTCTTCTCCGGGCGGTTCAGCCAGAGAGTGGCAACGCCGCGCGGGTCGATATCGAGCTCGATGTTCTCGAAGGAGAAAGTCTGATAGTCGGTCATGGCAGCGGCCTTACATGCGGAAGACGCCGAAGCGCGTGGCTTCGACAGGCGCGTTGAGCGAGGCGGAGAGGGCCAGGCCGAGCACGTCGCGGGTCTGCGCCGGGTCGATGACACCGTCGTCCCACAGGCGCGCGCTGGAGTAGTAGGGGTGACCCTGGCGCTCGTACTGCTCGAGGATCGGCGCCTTGATCTTCGCCTCGTCCTCGGCCGACAGCGCGTTACCGGCGCGTTCGGCCTGCTCGCGCTTGACCTGGGCGAGCACGCCTGCGGCCTGCTCGCCGCCCATCACGCCGATCCGCGCGTTGGGCCACATCCACAGGAAGCGCGGGTCGTAGGCGCGGCCGCACATGCCGTAGTTACCGGCGCCGAAGCTGCCGCCGATGATCACGGTGAACTTCGGCACCTGGGCGCAGGCCACCGCGGTGACCAGCTTGGCGCCGTGCTTGGCGATGCCGCCGGCTTCATACTTCTGGCCGACCATGAAGCCGGTGATGTTCTGCAGGAACACCAGCGGAATGCCGCGCTGGCAGGCCAGTTCGATGAAGTGCGCGCCTTTCTGCGCGGCCTCGGCGAAGAGGATGCCGTTGTTGGCGAGGATCGCCACCGGGTAGCCGTGCAGGTGGGCGAAGCCGCACACCAGGGTGGTGCCGAACAGCGCCTTGAACTCATCGAATTCGCTGCCATCGACCAGACGGGCGATGATCTCGCGCACGTCGAAGGGCTGCTTGCTGTCCACCGGGATCACCCCGTACAGCTCGTCGCTGGCGTACAGCGGGGCGCGCGGGGCGAGGGTGTTGAGCTTGCCCTGCTTGGTCCAGTTGAGGTTGGCGATGCAGCGGCGGGCGATGGCCAGCGCGTGCTCGTCGTCCTCGGCGTAATAGTCGGCCACGCCGGAGGTCTTGCAGTGCACGTCGGCACCGCCCAGGTCCTCGGCGCTCACCACTTCACCGGTGGCGGCCTTCACCAGCGGCGGGCCGGCAAGGAAGATGGTGGCCTGGTTGCGCACCATGATGGTCTCGTCGCTCATGGCCGGCACGTAGGCGCCGCCAGCGGTGCAGGAGCCCATCACCACGGCGATCTGCGGGATACCCTGGGCGCTCATGTTGGCCTGGTTGAAGAAGATCCGGCCGAAGTGCTCGCGGTCGGGGAAGACCTCGTCCTGGCGCGGCAGGTTGGCGCCGCCCGAGTCCACCAGGTAGATGCACGGCAGGCGGTTCTGCTGGGCGATGGTCTGGGCGCGCAGGTGCTTCTTCACGGTCAGCGGGTAGTAGCTGCCGCCTTTCACCGTGGCGTCGTTGCCGACGATCATGCATTCCACGCCTTCCACGCGGCCGATGCCGGCGACCACGCCAGCGGCGGCGACGTCTTCGCCGTACACGTCATGGGCGGCGAGGGCGGAGACTTCGAGGAAGGGCGAGCCGGCGTCGAGCAGGCGGTTGATGCGTTCGCGCACCAGCAGCTTGCCGCGCGCGGTGTGCTTGGCCTGGGCGGCGGCGCCGCCGCCTTCATGGACGCGGCCGAGGACGGCGCGCAGGTCCTGGACGTTCTCCAGCATGGTCGCGGCGTTGGCGGCGAAGTCGGGAGAGCGCGGGTTGATCTGGGTGTGCAGGATGGCCATGGTTGGCTCCATCAGGTTGAGCTGGGCGCGGGGGCTTTCCCCTCACCCCGACCCTCTCCCGGAGGGAGAGGGGGCGCAATCGGAACGCTGGGATTTCAGCCGGCACCGCCCGGTTCCCTCTCCCTTTGGAGCGGGGCGCGCAGCCAGGGTTAGGGTGAGGGTGCTTTCCGGCTGATCAGCGGGTCTCGTTGAACAGCTCGCGACCGATCAGCATGCGGCGGATTTCACTGGTGCCGGCGCCGATCTCGTAGAGCTTGGCGTCGCGCAGCAGGCGGCCGGTGGGGAACTCGTTGATGTAGCCGTTGCCGCCCAGGATCTGGATGGCGTCCAGGGCCATCTGGGTGGCGCGTTCGGCGGTGTAGAGGATCACCCCGGCGGCGTCCTTGCGGGTGGTCTCGCCACGGTCGCAGGCCTGGGCCACGGCATAGAGGTAGGCGCGGCTGGCGTTGAGCTGGGTGTACATGTCGGCGACCTTGCCCTGGATCAGCTGGAACTCGCCGATGCTCTGGCCGAACTGCTTGCGGTCGTGGATGTAGGGGACGATCACGTCCATGCAGGCCTGCATGATGCCGATCGGGCCGCCGGCGAGGACGACGCGCTCGTAGTCCAGGCCGCTCATCAGCACCTTCACGCCGCCGTTGACCGCGCCCAGGACGTTCTCTTCCGGCACTTCCACGTCATCGAAGAACAGCTCGCAGGTGTTCGAGCCGCGCATGCCCAGCTTGTCGAACTTGCTGCCACGGCTGAAGCCTTTCCAGTCGCGCTCGACGATGAAAGCGGTGATGCCGTGGGCGCCTTTCTCCGGCTCGGTCTTGGCGTAGATGACGTAGGTGTTGGCGTCCGGGCCGTTGGTGATCCAGGTCTTGCTGCCGTTGAGGACGAAGCGGTCGCCGCGCTTCTCGGCGCGCAGCTTCATCGACACCACGTCGGAACCGGCGTTGGGCTCGCTCATGGCCAGGGCGCCGATGTGCTCGCCGCTGATCAGCTTGGGCAGGTACTTGGCCTTCTGCTCGGCGTTGCCGTTGCGCTTGATCTGGTTGACGCACAGGTTGGAGTGCGCGCCGTAGGACAGGCCGACCGACGCCGAACCCCGGCTGATCTCCTCGATGGCGATGACGTGGGCCAGGTAACCCATGTTGGCGCCGCCGTACTCCTCCGCGACGGTGATGCCGAGCAGGCCCATGTCACCGAACTTCTTCCACATGTCCATGGGGAACAGGTTGTCGGCGTCGATCTGCGCGGCGCGCGGGGCAAGTTCGCTGGCGACGAAGCCCTGCACCTGCTCGCGCAGCATGTCGATGGTTTCGCCGAGGCCGAAGTTGAGGGAGGGGTAGCTCATGGGGTCACCTGTTGTACTTGTAATCGGATGAGGGAGAGCGGGCAGGGCGCCGAGGTCAGCTCGGGACGCGCTGCTTGCGGGGTTTGTCGGTCTCGGCCATGGCCGCCAGGCAGCGCTCCTCGGCCGTGTCCAGTTCCAGTTTCATCTGCTCGATGTCGAGCAACTGCTGTTCCAGCTGTGCGCGGCGCGCGGTGATCTTGTCGAGGAAGGTCTGCAGCTGCCTGGTGTTGCCGCTGCTGGGGTCATAGAGGTCGATCAGCTCCTTGCACTCGGCCAGCGAGAAGCCGATGCGCTTGCCGCGCAGGATCAGCTTCAGCGCCACCAGGTCCTTCGCGCTGTAGACGCGCTCCTGCCCACGGCGCTCGGGGCTGAGCATTTCCTGCTCCTCGTAGAAGCGGATGGCGCGGGTGGTGACGTCCAGTTCGCGGGCAAGCTCGGAGATGGTGTAGGTCGTGGCCATGGGAATGCTCTTGCTAGGTCGTTTACCTTTACGTTAACGTAAACCTGCCTTGAGTCACTGTCAACACAACTCGCAGGCGGCCCGGCAAAGGGACTGGAAAGGGAAGTGCGACGGGGAGTGGCGCGGGAATTGCCTGCTGCTCCCTACTAGACTTTCCTACCTGGGGCTTCCCCTTTACTGACGCCGTCTGCGGGTGTACACAGCCCTGACCAGCCTGCGAGTTCCGCGCCCCGACATCCCTGAAAAGGGGCACGGAACCTACCGGAGCGATGCATGACTACAAGAACAATAAGCAGCGACCTGCTGCGCGAAGCCCACCTGGCCCGCGAACGCCTGCAACAGGAAGGCGAAGTCCCCAGCGGCGTGCTCCGCGAGGAAATCGACGCCTCCTGGCGGCGCAGCGTCGGCCATGGCCTGGACTGCGCCAGCGGCACCGAGCACGGCCTCGATACGCGGGTGAAACCCGACGTGCTGCTGGCCGGCAACCGCCTGCTGCTCGACGCCGCCACCCCTGAACTCGACTACCTGCAACAGCGCCAGGGCCATGATGGCGTGATCATTCTGGCCAACGCCGACGCCACCATCCTCTCTGTCGAAGGCGCCCGCGAACGCATGCAGAGCAAAGGCCTGGCCGACATCGTCCAGGGCGCCTGCTGGAGCGAAGCCTCGCGCGGCACCAACGCCCTGGGTACCGCGCTGGTGGAAAAGCGCGCTACACAGATTGACTGCGGCGAGCACTTCCTCGATCGCCTGAGCCGCTTCTCCTGCACCTCGGTGCCCATCGAAGGTCCGCAGGGCACGCTGCTCGGCGTGCTCGACATGACCCGTGAGGGGCCGCTCTCCGGCCCGCGCGAAAGCCTCTCGCTGCTCAGCCTCGCGGTGTTCCAGATCGAGGCGCGGCTGTTCGCCGTCAGCCATCCGGGGCAGGTGGTGATCGCCTTCCATTACCGCCGCCAATACCTCGATTCCGCCTGGCAGGGCCTGCTGGCGCTGGGGCTGGACGGCAAGGTGCTGGCCGTCAGCGGCCAGGCCTGCCAGTTGCTCGGCGCCCACCGCGAAAGCCTGGTGGGCCGGCGCAGCGAAGACTTCCTCGGCCTGCGCGGCGACCAGTTGCTCGGCCGCCTCTACCAGGGCGGCGTCGGCAGCCTGCAGACGCCCAAGGGCGAGCTGTTCTACAAGACGCTGCAGGCGCCGCTGCGCAGCCACGCGGTGCCGGTCAGCGCCCGCGCACCGCGCCCGGCCGCCGGCCCCGAACTCGAAGCCCTCGCCGGCAGCCACCCGCGCTACGCCCGCGCCCTGCGCATGGCGCGCCAGGGTCTGGTCAATGAGTTGCCGGTACTGCTGCTGGGTGAAACCGGCAGCGGCAAGGAAGTGGTCGCCCGCGCCCTGCACCAGGCCAGTGCGCGCAGCGACAAACCTTTCGTTGCGGTGAATTGCGCGGCGATCCCCGAGGGCCTGATCGAATCCGAACTGTTCGGCTACCGCGACGGCGCCTTCACCGGCTCGCGGCGCGGCGGCATGGTCGGCCGGCTGCAGCAGGCCCACGGCGGTACGCTGTTCCTCGACGAGATCGGCGACATGCCATTGGCCCTGCAAGCGCGCCTGCTGCGCGTGCTGCAGGAGCGCAAGGTGGCGCCGCTGGGTGCCGGCGAGGAGCAGGACATCGACGTCGCGCTGATCTGTGCGACCCACCGCGACCTGAAGCGTCTGGTGGAGGAAAAGCAATTCCGCGAGGACCTCTACTACCGCGTCAACGGCATCAGCGTGAAGTTGCCGGCGCTGCGTGAGCGCGACGATCTCGCCGAGCTGGCCACCGGCCTGCTGGCGCGCCTGGGCGCTCCCAAGGTGAAGCTCTCCGCCGAGTTGCTCGGCCTGCTGCGCGAGTACCACTGGCCGGGCAACATCCGCCAGCTGGAGATGGTCCTGCGCACCGCGCTGGCCATGCGCGAGGAGGGCGAGGAGGAACTGAGCCTCGACCACCTGCCCGACAGCACCCTGGACGAACTCGCCGCCGGCGAGCGCCCGCAGAGCGGCAGCATCCGCGAGAACGAACTGGAGCTGATCCGCCAGGCGCTGGAGCGCCATCAGGGCAACGTCTCCGCCGCCGCCGACGCACTGGGCATCAGCCGCGCCACGCTGTACCGCAAGCTCAAGCAACTCAAGGTGGGCTGATGTTCTTCACCCGCCTTATCGACAGCGACGACCCGCAGCAACTCAAGGCCTCGCTGCGCTGGCTGTACGGCTTCGTCAAGCCGCACAAGGCAGCCATCGCCGGGCTGCTCGGGTTGTCGTTCTGTGCCTCGATCCTGGTGCTCGCACAGCCCTGGCTGACCAAGACGCTGATCGACGACGGCCTGCTGGCGAAGGATTTCCCGGTGCTGGTGATGGTGGCCGGCGCGATGATCGTCGTCGGCCTGGTCGGCACGGCGTTGTCCGGCCTCAACCGCTACCTGCACACGCGCCTGTCCGGGCGCATCCTGTTCTCCCTGCGCGACGCGCTGTACCGCCACCTGCAGACGCTCTCGCCGAGCTTCTTCGGCCGCCGCCGCATCGGCGACCTGATGTCCCGGCTCGACGGCGACGTCGCCGAGATCCAGCGCTTCGCCGTGGACTCGCTGTTCTCCGCCGTCTCCAGTGTGATTGGCCTGGTTGGCGCGCTGGTGTTGCTGCTCACCCTGTCATGGAAACTCTCGCTGCTGGTGGCGCTTCTGATCCCGCTGGACGTGCTCTGGCTGCGCTGGATGCGGCGCAAGGTGGAGCGCGAGGCGCGCGGCCTGCGCGAGCGCTCGGCGGACCTGTCGTCGTTCTTCGTCGAGACGCTGCCGGCGATGAAATTCATCCAGTCCGCCGGCCAGCAAACCCGCGAATCCGGGCGTCTGGAAGGGCTGGGGCAGGGCTACCTCGGCCAACTGCTGCGCCTGCAGCTCACCGAGTTCTTCACCCAGGCGGTGCCCGGTACGCTGATGTCGCTGTCCCGCGCCTGCGCCTTCCTGGTCGGCGGTTACTGGGTGGTGCAGGGCACCTGGCAGCTTGGTTCGCTGATCGCCTTTTCCACCTATCTGGGCATGGCCATCGGGCCGGTGCAGAGCCTGCTCGGCCTGTACGTTGCGCTGCAGCGCATGACCGTCAGCCTCGGCCGGGTGATGGAACTGCGCGGCGAGGAAGCGACCATCGTTTCACCCGCCACGCCACGGCCGATGCCGGCGGTGGGCGAGCTGCGCCTGGAGAATCTGCACTACGCCTGGCCGGGGCGCGCGCAAGCGGTCCTGCAGGATGTCCAGGCAGTGATTCCCGCCGGCCTCAAGGTCGCCCTGAGTGGCCCGTCCGGGGTCGGCAAGAGCACCCTGATCGATTTGCTGCAACGCTTCTACGACCCCGACCAGGGGCGCATCCTGCTGGACGGCGTGGACCTGCGCGAACTTGACCTGCAAGCCTTGCGCCGGCGCGTGGCAGTGGTCAGCCAGGACATCGTGCTGTTCCGTGGCAGCCTCGCCGACAACCTGGCCTACAGCGCGCCCGAGTCGAGCCGCGAGGCCATCGACAGGGCCGCCCGCGCGGCGCAGCTGGACAGCCTGATCGCCAGCCTGTCCGAAGGCCTCGACAGCCCGCTGGGCGAGCGCGGCCAGCAGCTTTCCGGCGGGCAGAAGCAACGCATCGCCATCGCCCGCGCACTGCTGCAGGACCCGCTGATCCTGGTGCTCGACGAAGCCACTTCGCAGGTGGACGAGAGCACCGAGCGCGAGGTGATCGCGGCCATCGACCAGTTGTTCGCCGGGCGCACGCGCCTGTTGATCAGCCACCGCACTTCGACCCTGGCCGCCGCCGACCTGCACCTGGAATTGCAGGATGGGCAGATGCGTGTGCGTGAGGCGCAGCCGGTGCAGCACCATGAGGCCTGAACTGCGGGTTGGCGTGGTCGACAGTGGTTTCGCTGACTCCCAGTCCGCGAGCGTCAGCGGTGCGCGGCGGTTCTTCCTGACTGACGACGGTCACGCTGATGACGAGGCTGCGGCGGATGCTTTGGGCCACGGTAGCGTCGTCTGCGAAGCCATTCTTTCCCATGCACCGGAAGCTCGTCTGTGCGTCGCCCAGGTCTTCGATGAGCGTGGCGTGACCAGCCCGCTGCAGATCGCCGCCGCGCTGCACTGGCTGGGCGAGCAGGGAGTGCGGGTGATCAACCTGAGCCTGGGCGTGCGCCAGGATCGGCCGATCCTGCGCGAAGCCGTGACGGAGCTGATCGAGGCCGGCGTGCTGGTCTGCGCGTCCAGTCCGGCGCGGGGCGAGCCGGTGTTTCCGGCGAGCTACGCGGGGGTGATCCGGGTGACTGGTGATGCCCGTTGCGGCGAGGGCGAGTGGTCCTGGCTGGACAGCCCGCAGGCCGACTTCGGCGCGGCGGTGAAGGTGGGCGGGCGCTCCGGTGCGAGCCTGGGCTGCGCGGCCTTCAGCGGCCATCTGGTGGCTTTGCTCGCGCAGTGGCCGGAGTTGTCGAATGTGCAGCTCGTCGAGGTGATGCGTGCGCGGGCGGCTTTTCGTGGGGTCGAACGGAAGGTGGAGTTGTGAGTGGCAAGCCTGTGCTGATCCTCGGCGCCGGCCCTGCCGGAGCGGCGGTCGCCCTCGGCCTGCGCCGCCTGGGCCATCCCGTTATCGTGATCAGTGAATGGCGCCGCTTCGCCGCCGTGGAAGGCGTGTCCCAGCGCGTGCTGGAAGGTCTGCGCAATTCCGGCCTGAAGCGCGCGCTGGAGTGCGCCGCGCCGCCGTCGCAACGGCGCGTGCAGTGGAACAGTGTGGAAAGCGCGCAGAACATCGAATGCGTCCTCGATCGCCCGCGCTTTGATGCCGGGCTGCGCGAGGACCTGAAGCAAGCCGGTGTCGAGCTGATCGAAGCGCAGGTGCTGGCCGTGGCGGAAGATGGTTCCGGCTGGCGGGTGAAGCTCGAAGGCGGGCGGGAAGTGCAGGGTGCCTTCCTGGTCGAGGCCCGGGGCCGGCAGGCGCCGCTGAGCCAGAAGGGCAGCAAGGCCCGGCGCGGCCCGGAAACCCTCAGCCTGCTCAACCGCTGGCAGGGTGAGCCCGGCTCGTTGGCTACGGCGGTGGAAAGCCTGGCCGACGGTTGGGCGTGGATGGCGCGGCTGGAGGACGGCCGCTGCTACTGGCAGCTCACCCTGGATGTCGCGAGCAGCCAGTTGCCGCCCCGCGAGCAGTTGCTGGATTACTGCCGCGAGCGCCGCAATGCGTCGACGCTGGCCCGGCAATTCTTCGGCGATGCCGCCGAACGCGAACTGGACCTGCACGCCCGCAGCAGCACGGCGATCCTCTGCCTGGAAGCCTGCGGCGACAACTGGATTCGCGTGGGCGATGCAGCGATGGCGGTGGACCCGCTGTCGGGCAATGGCATCTTCCAGTCGTTGTCTTCGGCGCTGCAGGCGCCGCTGGTGATCAACACGCTGCTGCGTGCGCCGGAGCGGGCGGCATTGGCCCGGCGCTTCCATCAGCAGCGCGTCGAGCAGCTGTTCCTGCGCTTCGCCCGTGTCGGCCGCGATTTCTACGCCAGCGAAACGCAGTGGAGCGAGCTGCCGTTCTGGCAGGCCCGTCGCGCCTGGCCGGACGAACAGCCGAGCCACGTGCCGGCGGACTTCGCCAGCCTGCGCATCGAGCGCGCCCCGGTGCTGAAGGGCGAGTTCGTCGATGAGGCGGAAGTGGTGGTCAGCGCCGACCAACCGCTGGGCATCTGGCACCTTGACGGGCTGGAGCTGGCGCCCTGGCTGCGGCGGCTGCGCGCTGAGCCGGAGGCCCAGGTACTGGCGGACCTGCCGCCGGAGCGCCGCCGGGCCTTCCAGGGCTGGCTGCTATCCCAGGGCTATCGGCCGCAGCTTTAACCACATCACGGATTTTCGAGGCGGTACTGGGTGATGATGCCCGGCTGCCCGATGGAGAATCCCATGGCCTTCCTGCGATCCGCTTTCGCCCTGTCGCTGATCCTGCTGACGCTCTTCGATACTTCACTCGCGGCTTCGACGTCGGCGACCGATAGCGCCAGCGCGGAGCGCTTCCTGCGCCAGCTGTACGCCAGCTATACGCCAGATGGCCCGGGTGTGCCGAACAAGACGCTGAAGGAAGAGGACGTCTACGACGCCTCGCTGATCGCGCTGATGAAGGCCGACCAGGATGCCGCCGATGGCGAGTTGGGCTACCTCGGTGGCGACCCGTTGTGCGATTGCCAGGACTGGGGCGATATCAAGGTGAAGTCGCTGGCGTTCACCCCGGTGGACGACGAACGCATCAAGGCGCGGGTGGTGCTCAAGGATGCACTGACGGGGGAGGACCGCGATCTTGGCCTGCTGCTGCATCGCACGGCTGGCGGTTGGCTGGTCGAAGACTGCTTCAACGAGCAGGGCAGCTTGGCCGAGAATCTGCGGCATAGCACCCGGGAGCTTCTGCAGCTGAAGAAGGGCGCTGCCAAACCCTGACGTACATTGTAGGAGCGCGCCATGCGCGCCATGCGCGCGATCGCGGGCATGGCCCGCTCCTACAGTTGATGCACCGATGCGGACGTTCTGCCTCGTACGCAATAAAAAAGGCCCCTCGAAGGGGCCTTTTTTGTGGGGCGACTTACTTGCGGTCGATCCACACGGTCTGCGGGTTGGTGAACTCGCGCAGGCCGAAGTGCGACAGCTCGCGACCGAAGCCGCTCTTCTTCACGCCGCCGATCGGTACGCGGGGATCGGAGGCGGAGAAGCCGTTGATGAACACGCCACCGCTGACCAGGCGACGGGCCATGTGCTGGGCCTTGGCCTTGTCGGCAGTCCAGATCGCGCCGGAGAGGCCGAACTCGCTGTCGTTGGCCAGCTCCAGGGCGTGCTCGGCGTCACGGGCGACGATCAGCGAAGCGACGGGGCCGAAGATTTCCTTCTTGAACGCGGTGTTGCCCGGCTTCACGTCGGCCAGCACGGTCGGTGCGTAGTAGTTGCCTTCGCCGTCGAGCTTGTGGCCGCCCAGCAGCAGGGTGGCGCCATCGGCGATGGCCTGCTGTACTTGGCCGTCCAGTTCGTCGCGCAGGTCGAAGCGGGCCATCGGGCCGACGAAGGTGTCGTCCGCCAGCGGGTCGCCGATCTTCAGCGCCTTGACGGCGGCCAGCAGCTTCTCGGTGAAGGCCGGGGCGATGGATTCTTCGAGGATCATGCGCTTGGCGGCGATGCAAACCTGGCCGCAGTTGCCGAAGCGGCTGGCGACGGCGGCTTTCACGGCGGCGTCGAGGTCGGCGTCGGCGAGCACGATGAAGGCGTCGGAACCGCCCAGCTCCAGCACGCACTTCTTCAGCGCGGCACCGGCCTGGGAGGCGATGGCGGCGCCGGCACCGACACTGCCGGTCACGGCGATGGAGGCGATGCGGTCATCGGCGATGGCCTTGGAGACCAGCGGCGGCTCGACGTTCAGTACCTCGAACACGCCTTCCGGCAGGCCGGCCTGCAGCCAGGCGTCGCGCAGCTGATAGGCGCAGCCCATGACGTTCGGCGCGTGCTTGAGGACGTAGGTGTTGCCGCCCAGGATGATGCTCACCGCGCCACGCATGACCTGCCAGGTGGGGAAGTTCCACGGCATCACGGCCAGGACCGGGCCCAGCGGCAGGTAGGAGATGTACGCGCCTTCGATGCTGGTCTTCTCGTCTTCGAGCATGGCCGGGCCGTTGTCGGCGTACCACTCGCAGAGGTTGGCGCACTTGTTGATTTCGCCGCGGGCCTGGGTGACCGGCATGCCCATTTCCTGGGCTTCCATGCGGGCCATCGGCTCGACGTTGGCACGCAGGACTTCGGCCATCTTGCGCAGCACGGCGACACGTTCGGCGATGCTGGTGTCGCGCCATTGGCGGAACGCGGCATCGGTGCGGGCCAGCGAGGTTTCCAGCTGGGCGGCATCTTCGAAGGTGTAGCGGGCCAGTTCCTGGCCGGTGGCGGGGCTGCGGGAGATGGCAGCGGGGATGGCGGCGATCTGGTTCATGGTGAGTCCTGCTTGTTCTATGGGGAGGCGCAAGGCCGGTCGTTCGTCCGGGCGGGGTGGCTCCGGGATGGCGCAGAAATTAAGATGCGCAACCATTCATGTAAAATGAATAATCAAGAAAGGCTCTTTCTCTCGGAGAGAATCATGGACCTCACCCAGCTGGAAATCGTCCGCGCCGTCGCCAACGAGGGCAGCATCACCGCCGCCGCGGCCCGTCTACATCGGGTGCCGTCGAACCTGACCACGCGGATCAAGCAGCTGGAAGCGGAGCTGGGCACTGAGCTGTTCATCCGCGAGAAGCTGCGCCTCCGTCTGTCGCCTACCGGGCGCAGCTTCCTCGAGTACGTCGAACGCATCCTCGATCTGGTGGAAGAGGCCCGTCAGGTGGCGGTGGGCGCCGAGCCCCATGGCGGCTTCTCCCTGGGCTCGATGGAGAGCACGGCGGCGGTGCGCATCCCGGAAATGCTGGCGCGCTATCACCAGCAGTGCCCGAAGGTGCAGCTGGACCTGTCCACCGGCCCCTCGGGCGAGATGATCGACGGCGTGCTCTCCGGCCGTTTCATCGCCGCCTTTGCCGACGGCCCGGCCAACCACCCGCAGCTGGACGGCAAGCCGGTATACCGCGAGGAGCTGGTGCTGATGAGTGCCAGGCACCACGCGCCGGTGCATGACGCGCGGGACGTGGCGGGGGAGACGGTGTTCGCCTTCCGCGATACCTGCTCCTACCGCAAGCGCCTGGAAGGCTGGTTCGCCGAGCACCGCGTGGTGCCGGGCAAGATCATGGAGATGGAGTCCTACCACGGCATGCTCGCCTGCATCGCGGCGGGCGGCGGCGTGGCGATCATCCCGCGGGCGATGTTCGAGAGCCTGGCCGGCGGGCGCAACGTGGCGATCCACCGCCTGGCGCCGCAGCATGCCGACGCGACGACCTGGCTGTTCTGGCGGCGTGGCACCGATACGCCGGCTTTGCGGGCATTTATCGGATTACTGGACGCGCCCCTGCCCGAGGCCGAAGTGGCCTGAGCACGGGCCTTTGCGCGCGCTGTTTCGCCGGCGTTACGTAACGCCCCCGAGACAGCGGTTAAAAATTCACCAGGGCCTCTTGCAGCGGCTTGGCGCTGCGCTAACGTGAATTTCTCTGTTCGTCGTGCGAAGGCGGGAAACACCCTTCGCGGCAGGGCGTTTTTCCCGCTGAACCTTCTGCCCGGAGCGCATGATGGAGACACGCAGCAAGAGACGACGCGCCAATACCCTGCAGATCACCCTGATGGGCGCTGGGCTGATGCTCCTCGCCCTGGCCCTCGCGGTCGCCCTGGTCAGCCTGTGGCCGCAGTCCTACCCGCAATTTCCTCGCGCCGGCGCAGTCGGTGACCCTGGCGTGCAATGCCTGATCGGCTGGTGTCCGGGCCCGGACGCGCGGCTGCTGGTAATGGTCATGGTGGCCGGCGCGCTGGGCAGTTTCGTCCATGTCGCGAAGTCCTTCGGCGACTTCGTCGGCAACGACCGCTTCATGGCCAGCTGGATCTGGTGGTACCTGCTCAAGCCCTGCATCGGCATGGCGCTGGCGCTGATGCTCTACCTGATCGTACGCGCGGTGTTCCTCACGGTGAGCGCCGCCAGCGACCCGGCCAGCGTCAATCTCTACGGGCTGATGGCCATGGCCGCTCTGGTGGGGATGGCGTCCAAGCAGGGTACTGACAAGTTCGCCGTCCTCCTGGATGCGCTGTTTCGCACCCGCCATCCGGCCGGTGACGCGCGGCGCAAGGATCCGCTGGAAAACCCCCTGGCCGTCATCACCGAAGCACAGCCACCGGTCCTCGATGCCCAGTCGCTCTACGTCACCCTGCGTGGCAAGGGTTTCAGCCGTGGAGCGCGGGTGCAGGTGAATGGAAAGGAGCGCGAAACGTCGCTGGCCGACAGCTCGCGCCTGGCCTTCCAGCTGTTGCCCGAGGATGTGGCCGTCGGCGGCAGCCTGGCCGTGGTGGTGGTCAACCCGCCGCCGGGTGGCGGGCCTTCTGCGTCGCTGATGCTGGAAGTGAGCGCACCGCCGCAGGCCGAAGCGGAGTCAGAGCCGCTGCATGCCGATCCGGTGGCGATGGTGGTGGCCTCGGCCGAAGAAGATTCGGCGGTGGCGCTGCACTGAATCGCAAAAATGAAAAAGGCCCCGGAAGGGGCCTTTTTCATGGGCGTCTGACTTCGCGTCAGGCGCTGCTGTTCACCGTCTCGCGCTTCACCGTTCTGGCGGTGGGCGCGTGGTGCTCATCGTGATCGTCACCAACCACCTGGACCTCGTTGCCTTCGGCGTCGTACAGCTTGCCGTTCTGGAAGTAGTCACCCTCGTTCAGCGCGGCGATGTCGCGGTAGCGCAGGGTGCGCTCCTCGGCGGCGACGAACACCGATTGCTGGTTGGAGTTGCCGGTCTTGAGGTGGTTGAACAGCAGGTTGAGACCGATGGCCATGATCGCCGCCGAGCTGATGCCCGAGTGGAAGATGGTGGCGAACCAGCTGGGGAAGTGCTCGTAGAAGCTGGGCGCGGCGATCGGGATCATGCCGAAGCCAATGGAGGTGGCGACGATGATCAGGTTCATGTTGTTGCGGTAGTCCACCTTGGACAGCGTGCGGATACCGCTGGCCGCCACGGTGCCGAAGAGCACCACGCCGGCGCCGCCGAGTACGGAGGAGGGCACCGCAGCGATCACCCGGCCCATCACCGGCAGCAGGCCGAGGGTCACCAGGATCAGGCCGCCGGTGGCGACCACGTAGCGGCTCTTCACGCCGGTCACGGCCACCAGGCCGACGTTCTGGGCGAAGGCGCTCTGGGTGAAGGAGCCGAAGATCGGCGCCAGGATGCTCGACGCCATGTCGGCGCGCAGGCCGTTGCCCAGGCGCTTGGAGTCGACCTTGGTGCCGATGATCTCGCCGACGGCGAGGATGTCCGCCGAAGTTTCCACCAGGGTCACCATGATCACGATCAGCATCGAGATGATGGCGGCGATGTGGAAGGTCGGCAGGCCGAAATGGAAGATCGATGGGAAGGCGACCATCGGGCCTTCGGCCACGCGGGAGAAGTCGGTCATGCCCAGGGCCGCGGCGACGACGGTGCCGATCACCATGGCCAGCAGGATCGACAGGCGCGAAATGGATGCGTTGCCCAGCTTGCTCAGCAGCAGGACGAACACCAGGGTGAGGGCCGCCAGGCCGATGTTGGCCATGCTGCCGAAGTCCGGCGCCTTGGGGTTGCCGCCCATGGCCCAGCGCGCCGCCACCGGCATCAGCGTGAGGCCGATGGTGGTGATGACGATGCCGGTGACCATCGGCGGGAAGAACTTGGTGATGCGCGAGAACACCGGCGTGATCAGGAAGCCGATGAAGGAGGCTGCCATGACTGCGCCCAGAACAGCGGGCATGCCACCGCCTTCGTAGCCGCCGCCGAGGATGGCGATCATGGTGGCGACACCCGCGAAGGATACGCCCTGCACCAGCGGCATCTGCGAGCCGAAGAAGGGAAGACCGAGGGTTTGCAGCAAGGTGGCGAGGCCACCGGCGAACAGCGAGGCGGCGATCAGCAGGCCGATCTCGCTGGGGGAGAGCCCGGCCGCCTGGCCGAGGATCAGGGGCACGGCGACGATACCGCCGTACATGGTCAGAACGTGTTGCAGGCCGTACGCCAGGTTGGCGCCGATTCCGAGGTTCTCGTCTTCCGGGCGTGCTCCGGCGGACGCTACAGCTGAACGATCATTCATGGCTGAGGACTCGCTTGTTTTTGTTGTGGGGCCACTGTAGACAAAGTCCGTGGTGAATATCCACTGTTTTGTATACATGTTTGCGGTCGATGGTCCGGAATCTGACCGGTCGGTTATGTGTATTTTTAGGATTGATGGCTCTGCAATCGGCGTTCTGCATGAAATCCTGACCCGGAGTGCCTTGCACGAAATGTGTGCATGTTTGAATACAAAAGCACCAGTTGGCTGCATGCAAAGCTTCGAAAGGTTCTTGCTGGCCACCGGTACACAGGTCATCGCAAATTGTGGGCCAGCGGTGTGCCGTGCTCGCCGTTCTCCCCGGCGAAGGCTGCTCCTGCTATAACCGTCCGCCTTGGTTTTCGTCGGATTTCGAAAAGACATGGCCCTCCCACCGCTGCACAGTTTCAGGGTGTTCGAAAGCGTGGCCCGCCTGGGCAGCCTGGCTGCGGCTGCCGTCGAGCTGCACGTCACCACGGGCGCGGTCAGCCAGCAGGTCAAGGCGCTGCAGGCCAGCCTGGGCGTGGAGCTGTTCGAGAAGCGCGGCCGCCAGCTGGCGCTGACCGACAGCGGCCGTGAGCTGCAGAAGCGCGTGGCCAGTGCCATGGGCGAGATCACTGAGGCCGTCCAGGCATTGCAGGCGGGAGTCCGGCCGGAAGAGGAAAGGGTGGATATCTGCCTGTCGATCCCGCCGGCCGAAGGCGTGGAGTGGCTGACCCGGCCGCTGCTGCGCTTCATGGAGGAAACGCGCTCGGTGCGGGTGAGCGTGATCACCGCGCCGGGGATGCCGCAGGTGGACTGGCGCCGCGCCGACGTGGCGGTGATCTACGGCACGCCACCGTGGCCGGGTGTCTGGTGGCGCCTGCTGCATGGCATCCGCATGACGCCGGTGTGCAGCCCGCAGTACCTGCGCGGGCCGCTGGCCATCGTCGAGGCCGCCGACCTGGCGCGGCACCGCCTGTTGCACGAGGACGATGGCAGCCAGTGGCAGCAATGGCTGGCCGAGGCTGGATACAGTCGGGGTGGCGCCGAGGACATCCATTTCGAGGATTTCGGCATGGTCCTGCAGGCGGCGCGCGATGGCTTTGGCGTGGCGCTCAGCGATGAGACGGTGTCACAGCGCGACCTCGACGAAGGCCGGCTGGTGCGCCCGTTGCCGATCTCGGTGGCGGCGGTGCACAACTACTACGTGGTCTGCCCCGAGGCGAAGCGCGAACGCCCGGAGGTCCGGGCGTTCGTCGAGTGGTTGCTGTCGATCAGCGAGCCGGATCAGTAGCCGTAACCGCGCCCATCGGTGAACTGGATGTCGGTGAGGATGCTGATGTCCTTCTCCACCTTGTACAGCTCCGAGCTCCTGATCAGCTCCGGGTCGCTGAAGGCTTCGCCCTTGGCGTGGCCGGCCTGGATCTGTTGCATCTTGTCGCGCACCGCGACGACGTCGGCATAGGTCATGGCCGGCACCTTGCTCGGGTCTTCGTCGGCGTGGGCGCCATAGAGGGTGGTCTGCGGGTTGATCACCCTCAGCGTGGAATCCAGCGAAGCCACGTAGTCCTTGAGGTTCCCCGCCAGCAGCCAGGATGGATAGAGGTGGTCGCCGGAGAGCAGGATGTTGTGCGCCTCATCGAACAGCGCCACTTCGTCCGGCGTGTGGCCGGGCATGCTCAGCAGGCGCAGCTTGAGGCCGCCCAGGTCGATCACCTCGTCGGGCTTCACCAGTCGCGAGACCTTGAAGGGCGCCAGGGTCATGTGGTCGATGTTGCCCAGGTAGACCGGCTCGGGCACCTGGTAGAGGCCATCGGCGCGGCGGAATTTCGCGGTGAAGGGCGTATCCACCAGGTAGATGCTCTGGAAGTTGTGCAGCCCGCCCAGGTGATCGAAGTGCAGGTGCGAAGGCAGCACTGACAGCGGCTTGTCGGTGATCTGGCGGGCGACCTGGGTGATGTCTTCCTTCTGGTTGGCGCCGGAGTCGAACATCAGCGCCTGGTTCGCACCTACCAGCAGGTACGAATAGTTCTTCTGGTAGTAGTTCGGCTCGCCGATGGCGTAGAGGAAGTCCGTCAGCTTGTGTACCACGAAGGCCGGCTTTTCAGCCTTGGGGGCTTCGGCCTTGGGTGCTTCGGCGGCGGTCGTGGCGAAGGGCGCGCCGAGGAGTGTGGTGGAAGCCAGGGCCAGGGCTTTGATCAGCGTGCGCATGGGGCGCGAACCTCTTTCTCGTTGTTGTCGGGGCGGCGGGTTGTCCGCCGGTCCATCTCAGCGCTGGCGAGGGCGTACTTCAATGCACGATTTCTGCGGCCCGACAGTTCAGTTCAGCTAAAGCCTGGCGGAATTAGCAAAGATGATTTTCGCTGTTCCGCATAAGCAGAGCTAATCCTTCATTCGGGGATTTCATGGCAGCGATGTCGCCATGCCGGTAGAACTGTGCGGGTCGGGCGCGCCGTTCGTGCCCATTCCCACTGTTTCCGGAGCTATTCCAATGAAGTCCAGATGGACCGCCTTGCTGTGTGTGCTGAATATCCTTTCCGTCGCCTGGGGCGACTACAACAAACGCAATTTCGTCCGCCGCTGAGGCAGGCAACTCGAGAGCCCGAATCACCCCGTATCACCGTACAAGGATTTCGCCATGCAACCCGTTACGCCTTGGATCGATCCCGCCATCGCCGCCATCGCTCCCGGTTTTCGAGCCCTGAGCATCACCGTGGAAGCCGCACCGATTCTCCATCCGGAGGTGGCGGAGCAGGCCCTGCAGCGAGCCTGCGCGGCACTGGCGGCGGGCCAACCGGCCTGGGGCGACGCGCACCTGGCGGCCTGGGCCGAAGTGTTCCGCCGCTTCGGCGCCAAGCCCCAGCGCACGCCCTGTTCGGCGGAAGCGCTGCGCAAGCGTGCGCTGCGTGACGGCAGCCTGCCGAGCATCGATCCGGTAGTGGACCTGTACAACGCCATCAGCGTGCAGTTCGCCATTCCGGTCGGCGGGGAAAACCTCGCCGCCTACGCCGGTACTCCGCGTCTGGTGATCGCCGAAGGCAGCGAAACCTTCGACACCCTGAAGGACGGTGCGCCGGCCCATGAATCACCCGACACCGGCGAAGTCATCTGGCGCGACGACGTCGGCGTCACCTGCCGCCGCTGGAACTGGCGCCAGGGCGTGCGCACCCGCCTGGATGCCAAGGCGCAGCGCATGTGGTTCATCCTCGAAAGCTTGCCGGAGATGCCGCTTGAAGCCCTGCATGAAGCGGGCAACCAGCTGGTTTCCGGGCTGTTGGAGATGATGCCGGACGCACGGGCCGAAACGCTGTTGGTTGGTGCCGCTCAGTAGCTGTACCGCGCCGTGATCGCGAAGTTTCGTGGCTCACCGTAGAACAACCCACCCCAGTTGTTCGAGGTGGGGATGGACTGGTAGTAGACCTTGTCGAAGACGTTGTTGAGGTTGTACTGCAGCTCCAGTTGGCGGGTGACCTGGTAGTTGGTGTGCAGATTGACCAGGGTGTAGCCGCCCTGGTGGATGTCGTAGGCCGCGGCGCTGGTGTAGGTCTCGCTCTGGCTGAAGACATCGCCGCCCACGCGCCATTGCGCCAGCGCACCGGGCAGGCGGTAATCGCTGGAAACCTTCAGCAGCCGGCGTGGCAGGCGGGTGTTGTAGTCGTTGCCCTTGCTGGCGCCGCCTATGTACTCCGGGTCGCTGTAGGTGTAGCCGAGGCTGACATTCCAGTCCGGCAGCGGCATGCCCGAGACCTCCACTTCGAAGCCGCGATTGCGCACCTTTCCACCCTCGCGGTAGCACACGCCGGCGCCGGTCGGGCCGCAGACACGCGGGCCGTCGATGGCTTCGGCCATGTGCAGCAGGTCGGCCTGGAACAGTGCCAGCGAGGTGTTCAGGCGGCCGTCGAAGTACTCGCCCTTGATCCCGGTTTCGTAGTTCTCGCCCTCGATGGGGTCGAGCAGCTTGTTGCCTTCGCCATAGCTGCTCTGGGTTTTGTAGATCTGCGTGTAGCTGGCGTACAGCGAGTGGTGCTTGTCGAGGTCGTAGACCATGCCGGCATAGGGGATCAGCCGGCCTTTCTCGCGGTAGCGGTCGCTGCTGGTGGGGTTGGAGATTTCGTAGTCCGACCAGCTTACGCGGGTGCCGATGATCAGGCTCAGCGGGTCGCTCAGGCTCAGCCGGGTGGCAACGTACAGGCCCTGTTCCTTGCGCGTGTTGTCATAGCGGCCGACGCTGCCGTAGTTGATGTCCGGCGCGACGATCTGCGCGCGGTCGAAGTCGGTGATGTTCACCGTCGGGGTGTTGCTGGCGTTGTGGATGCGGTAGTCGAAATCATCGCGCCGGCTGTTGGCGCCGAGCATCAGCTGGTGCTCGCGACCGAACAGCTGGTAGGGGCCGGTGGCGAACAGGTCGAGGCCCAGCTGCTGGTCGTCGTAATCGGTCTTGGAGATCGGCAGGCGAAAGTTGTCGCCCGCGGTGCGCGCAGGATACGAGGACAGGAAATTGGAATCGGACCACAGGCTGTTCCAGGCCAGGGTCAGCTTCCAGTCGTTGTCGAAATAGTGGGTGAGGTCGCCGAACAGGTTGTAGTTGGTCTTGTCCAGGTAGGCCCACTTGCCGGCCAGCGATGTGGAGCGCGACAGTGGGTAGAAACTGCCGTCGGCGCGGGTGTTCAGGCCGCCCCAGTCGTAGCCGTTGTTGCGGTCCTGCTGGGAGGTGAAGCCCAGGGTCAGCACGGTGTTGTCGGTGAGATCCGCCTCGCCGATCAGGTAGAGCAGCTGATTATCGCGTGAGGCCGCGTCGCGAAAGCTGTTGGCAGTGTTGTAGTAGGCCACCGTGCGGCCGCGCAGATGGCCGTTGTCGCTGAGCGGTCCGGACACGTCGAGCTGGGCGCGGTAGTTGTCCCAGGAACCGGCACCCAACTCGGCGCCCAGGCGGAAGTCGCGGGTCGGGCGCTTGCGCACCATGTTGATCGCCGCCGAGGGATTGCCAGTGCCTTGCAGCAGGCCGTTGGCGCCGCGGACGATTTCCACGCGGTCGTAGATCGCCATGTTGGAAGTGGACATGGCGTCCAGCGAATAGGGCTCGGAGATGCTGCTGGGCAAGCCGTCGAACTGCAGGTCGGTGACTTCGAAGCCGCGCGCGTAATAGGTCGAGCGCTCAGTGCCGGTCTTGGTGTAGGTCAGGCCGGTGGCGGTGCGCGCCACGTCGTCGAGGTTCTGGATATTCTGGTCGTCCATCTTCTGCCGGGTCACCACGGTCACCGACTGTGGCGTCTCGCGCAGGCTCAGGGCCATACGTGTGGCGGTATTGGTCGAGCCGGTGGTGTAGGAGCCGCTGTTCTCGGTGGTTGCGCCCATTGCTTCGCCTTGCACGGTGGTGGCGTCCATTGCCATCACGTCGTTGGCCGGAGCCTTCTCGATGAGGATCGCATCGCTCTCCTGGCGACCCCGCAGACCGCTGCCCTCCAGCAGCCGGCGCAAGCCGTCTTCGATGCTGAAGTCGCCCTGCAGGCCGGCGCTGCTGCGCTGGGCGACCAGGTCGCTGGTGAAGATCAGCCGGCTGCCGGCCTGTTCGGCGAAGTGGGTGAGGGCGGTGCCCAGCGGCCCGGCCGGAACGCTGAAGTGGCGGGTGGCGTGGATGGCGTCGCTATCTTGCGCGCGGGCCAGGTCGAGCACCGTGAGGTTCAGTGCGCTGGCGATGGCGAGGCCCAGTGCGCCCCGGCGGATCAGTTGCTGCATGCGTTCCCCTTGCCGAAATCGGCTGAATGAAAATCAGTCTCGAGGGGGAAAGACGCTGGGGTTGAAAAGTCCGACAGTGACCGCCGAAAAAATTTTCATGGTTCGCGCCGGGCGTCGTCCGATTCCACCAGCGTCAGCCACGGCAGCTGGCGGATGCGGATGGGCAGGGCGCGCTGCAGCAGTGCCAGTTGCGCGGGGATGTCGGCCGTCTCGAAAGTGCCGGTCACGCGCAGTTCGCGCAGGCGCTCATCGCGGGTCCAGAGTACGCCGTGGTGGTAGCGCGCCAGTTCGTCCAGCACCTCGCCCAGGGGGCGCTCATGGAACACCAGGCGATCACGGCGCCAGGCGGTGGCGGCATCGGCGTCGACCGGGCGCACGGCGGAGAGGTGCGCTCCATCGAAGTCCACGGTCTGTCCTTCGCCGACCTGTGCGGTCAGCGGCGCGGGAGAGGCGGGCAGGGTGACGCCGACACGATGCTCGGTGACCACCAGGCGAACCTTGCCGGCCTCGTTGCGGACATCGAAGGCGGTGCCCAGAGCGCGCATGCGGCCGCCGCCCGCCTCGACCTCGAAAGGGTGCCGCGCATCGGGCGCTACCTGGACGAAGAGTTCACCGGCGTACAGGCGCAGGGTCCGCTGCGGACCGTCCAGGTCGATATCCACGCGGGTGCCCGGTGCGAGTTCGAGGCGCGAGCCATCGGCCAGTTGCAGTGTGCGACGTTCGCCAGTGGCGGTGCGCTGGTCAGCCATCCAGCCGGCGCGCTCGGCCTGCCAGCCAGCGCCGCCGAGGACGCCCAGTGCGAGCAGGAAACCCAGCAACGCACGTCGGCGCTGCCAGCCGCGCGGACGCTCCAGTGCGCCGCCGAGGCTTTCCCAAAGGCGTTCGGCGATCAGTGCGGCGCGGCTGTTTTCCGGCGAGCTTTCGCACCACTGGCGGTAGCTTTCCCAGCCCTGCTCGTCGATCTCGCCGGAGTGCAGGTCCACCAACCACTGCAGAGCCTGCTCGGTGGCATCGGGCAGTGGGGCGTCGAAGCGGGCGGAGGCGCTGCTCATGCTTCCTCCACCAAACCGAGGCGGCGCGCGCAGTGGCGCAGCGCGCGCATGATGTACTTGCTGACCATGCTCGAGGACACGCCCAGGCGTTCGGCGATGGCGGCGTGGCCGAGGCCGTCGAGGCGATTGAGCAGCAGGGCCTGGCGGCAGTTCGCCGGCAGCTCGTCCAGCGCCAGTTTCAGCAGCTGCAGTTGCTGGCGCAGGAGCAGGAGGGTCTCCGGGCCGGGGCGCGGATCGAGCAGTTCGTCCTGCACGTCCTCCAGGCTGGCGCTGCAGCCCTGGCGCGAGCGGCTGCGGCGCAGGTCGATGATCAGGTTCTGCAGCACGCGGATCAGGAAGAAGCGCGGGTTGACGATGTTCTGCGTGCGCTGCTCGCGCCCCAGGCCGGCGTAACGGACGAAGGTGTCCTGGGTCAGGTCGGCTGCCAGTTCCGCGTCGCCCAAGCGGCGATAGGCCATCTGCCGCAACTCGCGGTGATAGAGGCGGAACAGGCGATCGAGATCATCAACCAAGGCGCGACTCCGGAAGCGGGGCGACCGGACGTGAGCCGGCGGAGAAGTGCGCGACTATATCTGATAAGAATAATTCTTAATAGCAATTATCCGGTGCAGCCGAGGCTTCGCAGGTACGCGCAGAACATGTCTGCCATGGCCTCGCTGAAGGCCTGGATTTCCTCCGCACTGCGCGGGCTTTCCGAGAACTGCTTGCCCACCGAGCCGAGGGTCGTGGTGATCAGTTCGCGGGCCAGCGTGCGCTGTGCATCGCTGGCGTGCGGCAGGACTTCGGCGATGAACGCCTGGAAGATGCCCTCGCTGGCAGCCTTGGCTTCCCTGGCTTCGGGGGCGTCGCGGTAGAGCGGGGCGGCATCGCTCAGGGCAATGCGCATGCGCGCTTCCTCGCACTCGGAGCGGATGAAGGCGTGCACCAGGTTGCGCAAGCGTTGCAGCGGCGGCTGGCCTTCATCGACCAGCAGACCGCGCAGCATCTCGGTGGTCTGCCGCCACTCATCGCTCTGCAGGCGGAACAGGATCGCCGCCTTGTTCGGGAAGTACTGGTACAGCGAACCGACGCTGACGCCGGCGCGCTCGGCGACCCGCGCGGTGGTGAAGCGCTGGGCACCTTCCTTCTCCAGAACCTGAACAGCGGCGTCGAGAACGGCCGTCACGAGGTCGTTGGAACGGGCCTGTTTCGGCTCCTTGCGCGTGGAAATACGCGGGCTGCGGCGTTCGCTCATGGGGGGCTCCGGCAATGCGAATAGTAAAACCTGACGAAAAGATCGCATTCTAGTCGGGCGCTTTTTCGCACTCAAATTCCATACGGGAAACCCACCATGACGACCCTCACTTCAGCCCCCGTGGCGCCCCTGCTGCAACACCTGTTCGAGGAGGCCGACGCGGCATCTCCGCAGTCCAGCCCGGCCTTCGCCAACCTCGACCAGGTCGCGCTGACCCGCCTGATGCAGAGCAAGACGCAGTACCGCGAACTCTACGGCCAACTGAAGGACCAGCCGCTGCCCGTCTCGCGGGAAACCGGTGCGCTGCTGTACATGCTGGCGCGCGGCATCGGCGCGAAAAACATTGTCGAGTTCGGCACCTCGTTCGGCATCTCCACCCTGCATCTGGCGGCGGCGCTGCGCGACAACGGCGGCGGCCGGTTGATCACCAGCGAGTTCGAGCCGTCGAAAGTAGCGCGGGCGCAAGCCAACCTGGAGGCCGGCGGCTTGGCCGATCTGGTGGAAATCCGCCAGGGCGATGCGCTGCAGACCCTGGCCCGCGACCTGCCCGAGCGCATCGACCTGCTGCTGCTCGACGGCGCCAAGTCGCTCTATCCGGAGATCCTTGCGCTGGTGGAAGGCCGCCTGCGCCCCGGCGCGATGATCATCGCGGACAACGCCGATTACTGCCCCGAGTACCTGGCCGACGTTCGCCTGCCGGGCGGGCGCTACCTGTCGGTTCCCTTCGCGGACGATGTGGAGCTTTCCATGCGCTTGGGCTGAAGCCGCGCTGGCTAGAGCGGCGGCTGGGCCACCGGTGCATGCCGGGCCATCAGCTCGGCGACCCAGTCGATGAACACCCGCAGCTTGGCGCTGACGTGGCGATTGGGCGGGAAGGCCAGGTACAGCGGCATGCTCTCCATGTTCCAGTCGCCGAACAGTTCCACCAGCTCGCCGCGCGCCAGGGCATCCAGCGCCATGTAACGCGGCAACCAGAGCACGCCCATGCCGGCGATCCCGGCGGCCAGGTAGGCGTTGCCATCGTCCACCGTGAGTACCGGGCGACCGTGGACCTGCACGCTCTCACCGTCCTTCTGCAGGGCATAGGAAAGCGGCTTGCCGGTGCGCGCCCAGAGGTAGCCGACGATGCGTTGCTGGCTGTTTTCCAGCTCGCTCGGGTGCCGAGGCACACCGGCGCGTTGCAGGTAGGCGGGAGCTGCGAAGACGCCCAGCGGCAGGTCGCCGACCTTGCGCGCCATCAACGACTGGTCGGTGAGCTCGCCGCCGCGCACCACGCAGTCGACGTTCTCGTCGATCAGGTCGACCATGCGGTCGCTGACGCCCAGGTCGATCTGGATGTCCGGATAGCGCTCGTGGAAGTCGGGCAGCGCAGGGATCAGCAGCAGGCGCGCCAGCGGGCTGGGGACGTCCACCCGCAGACGCCCGCGCGGTAGGGCGGCAGCGCTGGAGAGACTGGTCTCGGCATCGTCCATGTCCGCCAGCAGGCGTACCACGCGCTCGTAGTACGCAGAGCCATCGGCGGTGAGGTTGAGCTTGCGCGTGGTGCGGTTGAGCAGGCGCACACGCAGCCGCGCCTCCAGTTGCTGGATCAGCTGGGTCACGCTGGTGCGGCTCATGTGCAGGGTGTCGGCGGCTTTGGTGAAGCTGCCGGTTTCCACCACGCGGGCGAAGGCTTGCATCGCATCGAAACGGTCCATGGTGGCTCCGGCTGGCTGGTGAAAGGGGCTGTCCCAGGGCTGATTGTTTGGATTCTACAAACAATGCTGACCCGTATTGCCCGATTATCGCCGGTGCGCTGCGCCCTAACCTGACTCCGTCATTGAAACCG
Source organism: Pseudomonas sp. LABIM340 (assembly GCF_040017195.2). Classification (NCBI taxonomy): domain Bacteria; kingdom Pseudomonadati; phylum Pseudomonadota; class Gammaproteobacteria; order Pseudomonadales; family Pseudomonadaceae; genus Pseudomonas; species Pseudomonas sp. LABIM340. The sequence goes on from NZ_CM200227.1 coordinate 2,491,195, forward strand.
GGGCTGTGGCCCCCTCTGATGGAGCAAGTCCATGACTACTCGCGACGTGGTTTTCCCCGCTGGCCGCCAGGCCCTCTATGAACGCAACCGCTATTCCCCGGCGATCCGCAGTAACGGCCTGCTGTTCGTCTCCGGCCAGGTCGGCAGCCGCGAGGACGGCTCGCCCGAACCGGAGCTGGAAGCCCAGGTGCGCCGGGCCTTCGACAACCTCAACGCGATACTCGCCGCCGCCGGCTGCAGCTTCGAGGACGTGATCGACGTGACGGTATTCATGGTCGATCCGCAGGCGAACTTCGAGCGTGCCTGGCAGGTCGCCGCCGACTACTGGGGTTCGGCGCCCTATCCGACGGCGACGGCGGTGGGCGTGACCTGGCTGTATGGCTTCGACTTCGAGATCAAGGTGATCGCCAGGCTGCCGGAAGGCCGCTAGGTGTCGCCCAGCGCCCGCAGCATCTGCTCGCGCAGCCAGCGGTGCGCCGGGCGGCTCGCATGGCGCGGGTGGTAGAGGATGCGCAGGCTGTAGCGCGGCAGCTCGATGGGCGCCGGGTACAACACGAGTGCACCGTCGGCATTGAGCTGTTGCGCCACGCGGCGGGGCACTGTGAGCAGGTAGTCGGAGACGGCGACCAGGCTCGGCGCGGCCAGCAGGCTGGGCAGTTGCACCGCCACGTCGCGCTGGATGCCCTGGCGCGCCAGGGCGGTGTCGATCACGCCGACGGCGTCGCTCCAGGGCAGCACCACCACATGCCGCTCGGCGAGGTATTGCTGCAGTGAAAGCTCGCCGCTGATCCGCGAGTGCCCCTTGCGTGCGACCACCACGTAGTCGTCGCTGAAGCAGTCGATGGCTTCCAGGGCATCGTCTTCGGCTCGCTCGTGGAGAACGCCCAGGGCGAAGTGCACGCGGCCTTCGCGCAGGTCGTCGAGGGAGTCCTGCTGCGTGGCGTAGACCACCTTGATACGCAGGTGCGGAGCGAGCTTTTCGGTCTGCGAGATCAGCCGCGGCAGCAGGGTGAAGCTGGTGTAGTCGGTGGCGGCGAAGACGAAGGTCTGCGTGGTGCTGACCGGGTCGAACGGTGCGGCGCTGGATAGCCGCTCGGCGAGCAGCGCCAGGGCCTCGCCAATACCTTCGGCCATCAGCTCGGCCTGAGCGGTAGGCTGCATGGCACTGCCAGCACGGACGAACAGCTCATCGCCCAGCGTATCGCGCAGGCGGCCCAGGGCATGGCTGCAGGCCGACGGGCTCATGGCCAGCTCGTCGGCGGCGGCCACTACGCTGCGCTGGCGGAACAGGGCGTCGAACACCAGCAACAGATTGAGGTCGAGGCGGCGCAGGTTGGCGTGCACGATGTTCAGTATCCGGTGAAGAAAATGCAGTACGTGCATTCTGCGCTTTCATTATCCTGCTGTCTCCGATCCACCTGATCCACCGGAACATCACCATGAGCCAACCGACTTTCCGCACCGCCACTCTGGCGGACACCGACCGCTGCTTCGAGATCGAAACCTGCGCCTATGAAGGCGACGAGGCCGCCACCCGGGAAAAGATCGCCACGCGCATCGCGCAGTATCCCGAAGGCTTCCTGATCATGGAATTGGGCGGCGAGATCATCGGCTTCATCAACAGCGGCTGCGCGTTCGAGGTGGTGATGTCCGACGAGGAGTTCAAGGAACTCATCGGCCACGATGCGGCGGCGCCCAACGTGGTGATCATGTCGGTGGTGATCGACCCGGCGCAGCAGGGCAAGGGGTACTCGACGCGGCTGATGCGCACCTTCATCGAGCGCATGAGCGGCCTGTGCAAGCGCACCATCCACCTGATGTGCAAGGACCGCCACGTGCCGCTCTACGAGCGCTTCGGCTACCGCTACGTGAAGCCGTCGGCGTCCGACCACGGCGGCATGGCGTGGCACGAGATGGTGATGGAATTGCCCGCAGCCTGAGGCCTCAACGCTCGGGACAGTCGTTCACCCGATCACGGGTGGCGCGCTCGGCCAGCAGGTCGAAGGTTTCCGGCAGCAACGCGGCTTCGCCCTGTTCGTCGAGCAATTGGCGGAACACCAGGTGGTCCGGGAAGCCGCGGCTGATCAGCGTCAGCAACTCGGTGCCGCGTTCAGTCAGCTCGAAATTGTTGCCGGTGCCACCGTGCTCGCGCGGGCGTTCCTGGATGTAGCCATTGGCGAACAGATCGCCTTCCAGGTCGCCGGCGACCTTCTTCAGGTGCTCGACGCTGCCGTCCACCGGCTCGCCCTGCAGCCGGTGCTGCTCGGCCACTTCCTCGCCGCACTCGCGGGCCTTGTAGGGTTGGTCGGCGCATTCCTGGGCGCGCAGCAGCAGGCGTTCGATCAGGTCCCAGTCGTAGCTCATGGCGTGTCCTCCGGGTCATCAAAGCAGGGCCTTCCTGAGTTGCGACCCGGCAGGGCGGGGAGGGTTCGAACTTCCTGCGCAGCGGTGCGCCGACCCGCGCAACCATCGACGGCGTCGAGCTTCACTATCGATGCAATCGAGTGGTGCGCCGGCCGGGCGCAGCTGACTATCTGTCCCAAGAGCTTGTTGAACCGAGCAAGGGACAGAACCGATGAACACTCCGCGCCCCACACCCAATCGCCTGGCTGCCCGCATCGCCCTCGGCCCGCTGCTGCTGGCCGTGGCCAGTCTGGCCGGCTGCGCCGCAACCTCCGAAACCCAGCTGAGTTGGGACAGCCTGCGCGGCACCACCGCCCAGGACAGTAATGTCTACCTGAGCTGTGTCGACGGCCGGCTCACTCCCGGCACCGCCACCTTCGTCAGCGACAGTGGCGCCACCCGCCAGTTGCTCACCGGTAGCGCCGATCCGCTGCAGGCCAGTGGCATCGTCCAGGTGACCCCGATAGCCGGCGGCAACCACTTCAGCGCCTACCAGCGCAGCGCCTGGCAGGACAAGGGCGAGCTGCTGGATGCCGCCTACCAGTGCTCGCAGCACAGTTGAATCCTCTTCGAGCGGGTCGCTCCCCCCAGCGACCCGCACAGCGCCGGCAGGCGGCGAATAGCCTGCGTCAGTGTCTGCCTTCGGGCTGTCGCTGATTCACTCTCCAGGGGCGCTCCCCCCAGCGCCCGACTATCGCCCGGCGAGTTCCCCCACTCGGCGGGCGTTTTTTTTAATTTACGTCTGTTGTGTATTCTGATCGGGCATGCCAGTGTGTGCGCCCTGGCGGCTGTATTCGCCTTTCACAGCCTGTCGATGCGCATTCGGTTTGTCCGCCGGGCGCTGAACCCTGCCGCCGGCCGACGGTACACTCACTCCCGTCGCGTAACAGAAGTACAAGAGAATCGAGATGAACACGCATTTTCCGACTTGCGCCGTCTGGGTCCGTCGCGACGCAGACCTGCCCCTTCCCACCACCCTTCAGCCGACGGTGACAGCATGATCGAGGTAACCGAAGTTTCCATTGCGCAGCTGCGTGAAGCCCTGGAGTCGGGCCGCACCACCGCGGTCGAACTGGTCAAGGCTTACCTTGCGCGCATCGATGCCTACGATGGCCCGACCAGGCTCAATGCCGTGGTCGTGCGCAACACCGAGGCCCTGAAGGAAGCGGAAGCCTCCGACGCCCGTCGCGCCCGTGGCGAGACCCTCGGCCCGCTGGACGGCATCCCCTACACCGCCAAGGACAGCTACCTGGTCAAGGGCCTGACCGCCGCCTCCGGCAGCCCGGCCTTCAAGGACCTGGTCGCCTATCGCGATGCCTTCACCGTCGAGCGCCTGCGCGCCGGCGGCGCCATCTGCCTGGGCAAGACCAACATGCCGCCCATGGCCAACGGTGGCATGCAGCGCGGCGTTTATGGCCGTGCGGAAAGCCCGTACAACTGCAAATTCCTCACCGCGCCCTTCGCCTCCGGCTCCTCCAACGGTGCCGGCACCGCGACCGCCGCGAGTTTCTCGGCCTTCGGCCTGGCGGAAGAAACCTGGTCCAGCGGTCGTGGCCCGGCCTCGAACAACGGCCTGTGCGCCTACACCCCGTCCCGTGGTGTGATCTCGGTGCGCGGCAACTGGCCGTTGACTCCGACCATGGACGTGGTCGTGCCCTATGCGCGCACCATGGCCGACCTGCTGGAAGTGCTCGACGTGGTCGTCGCCGAAGACACCGACAAGCGCGGCGACCTGTGGCGCCTGCAGCCGTGGGTGCCGATCCCCGCTGTTTCCGAAGTACGCCCGTCTTCCTACCTGGACCTCGCCGCCGGCCCTGAAGCCCTCAAGGGCAAGCGCCTGGGCGTGCCGCGCATGTTCATCAACAAGGACGAACTGGCCGGCACCAGCGAGAAGCCCGGCATCGGCGGCCCGACCGGCCAGCGCATCAACACCCGCGCTTCGGTCATCGATCTCTGGGAACAGGCCCGCAAGGCCCTGGAAGCCGCCGGCGCCGAAGTCGTCGAAGTGGACTTCCCGCTGGTTTCCAACTGCGAGGGCGACCGTCCTGGCGCGCCGACCGTGTTCAACCGTGGCTTCGTCACCGAGCAGTTCATGCATGACGAACTGTGGGAGCTGTCCGGCTGGGGCTTTGACGATTTCCTCCGCGCCAACGGCGACCCCAAGCTGAACAAGCTGGCCGACGTCGATGGCCCGCAGATCTTCCCGCACGACCCGGGCACGCTGCCGAACCGTGAGGACGACCTGGTCGCCGGCATGGACGAGTACGTCAACATGGCCAAGCGCGGCCTGAAGACCTGGGACCAGATCGAGTCCCTGCCCGACGGCCTGCGCGGCCTGGAGAAGACCCGCAAGCTCGACCTGGAGGACTGGATGGACGGCCTGAAGCTCGACGCCGTGCTGTTCCCCACCGTGGCCGACGTCGGCCCGGCGGACGCCGACGTCAACCCGGAATCGGCTGACATCGCCTGGAGCAACGGCATCTGGGTCGCCAACGGCAACCTGGCGATCCGTCACCTGGGCGTGCCGACCGTCACCGTGCCGATGGGCGTGATGGCCGACATCGGCATGCCGGTGGGCCTGACCTTCGCCGGTCGCGCCTATGACGACTCCGCGCTGCTGCGCTTCGCTGCCGCCTTCGAGGCCACCGGCTCCAAGCGTCTGGTGCCGCCGAGCACGCCGCCGCTGGCCTGATCGGCTGCCGGATAAAGAACCGCGCCTGGGGCGCGGTTTTTTTATGGCTGAAAAGTGTGTGGGCCTCGTTGTCGATGGTCCGATGCTTTGGGGGCTAGCGAGCCAGCCTGGTATTCACCGGTGGCACTGGCGCTCCCCTGTAGGAGCGGGCCATGCCCGCGATCCGCCGGCAGGGCCGGCGTTTCAGACGCTTCGCTACCTGGCCGGAAATTCCGATGCCACCCTCTAGGAGCACTCATGGGGAGCGATCATGGGCATGGACCATGCGTCCCCGCCCGTCCTACACGGTTCGCTGTGCCTTCACGCAGCCAAAGCGAGCTTCCTTCGAAGGCGAGTAGCCATAGAACGACGTGTAGCACTTGCTGAAATGACTGGGCGAGACGAAGCCGCAGGCCAGGCCGACCTCGTACATCGGCAGGCTGGAATGTTGCAGCAGGCGGCGACTTTCGGTGATGCGCAGCTCCAGGTAATAGCGCACCGGCGTGGTTCCGAGCTGCTCCTGGAACAGTCGCTCGATCTGCCGCTTGGAACGCCCGACGTAGCTCGACAGCTGGTCCTGGTTCAGCGGCTCTTCGATGTTCGCACTCATCAGGTTGATCGCCTCGCGCAGCGGCTCGCTGAGCTTTTCGTGCAATGCCGGGCGGGTGCGGCGGAAGCGTGATTCCTCAAAGGCGAGGATGTCGACGATGGCGTCCACCAGTTCGCGGCCGTGGCGGGCGTTGATCCACTCCAGCACCAGGTTGAAGGCACCCGTGGGGCTGGGGGCGGTGAGGCGGTCGCGGTCGGCCTGATAGCTCTCGCTGGTGACCTCGCTGTGCCGGGCGATTTCCGCCAGCGCCGCGCGGTTCTCCGGGTGGATGGCGCAACGGTAGCCGTCGAGCAGGCCGGCCTGGCCGAGGAACCAGGCACCGTTCCACAGGCCGGCGAGGGCGATGCCCTTGTCGGCGGCCGTCTGAAGTAGGCGCGTCAGTTCGGGGATCGCGCGCAGTGGTGTGCGCAGGCCACCGCAGATGACCAGCAGGTCCAGCTCGGCGAGCTGCGCGGAGGTCAGCGTGGCGCCGGGGCAGATTACCAGGCCGAGGTCGCTGGTGACCGATTCTCCGTCGAGGCTGAAGGTCTGCGTGGCGAAGGTCTGTGTGCGGATCAGGTTGGCGGTGACCAGCGTGTCCAGCGCCTGGGTGAAGGCGGGCAGGGAGAAGTGTTCCAGCAGCAGGAAGCCTACCCGCGCGAGGCGGCCGGGCTCCTTCGGTTCACCGTCGAGGTAGCGCAGGTTTCGGCCCTGCATGGCCCCACTGAACTGGCGGCGTTCGACCAATCGGCACCTCGTCTGCGTGGGTTGGAGACCGGCTCAGCCGCGCACGGCGCGGCGGCCGATGGCGGATTGGCCCGAGGGTGAAGTGCGCCGGCTGGTCTGGCTGAGCAGGATGATGATCACCGTCAGCGCCAGGGTTGAACTCACCTCGATGCGGTGCGTCGGCATGATGAACATCACCGCGAGGATGAAGCTGATGATCCCGATCACCAGCCAGGTCAGCCAGGGAAACAGCCACATGCGGAACACCAGCTCGTGGTTGCGTCGGCGCAGGATGCCGCGCATGCGCAGCTGCGACACGGCGATGGCGAGGTAGACGAGCAGGGCGATGGAGCCGGAGCTGGCCAGCAGGAATTCGAAGAGTCTTCCAGGTGCAAAAAAGTTGAGCAGGGTGGTGAACATGCCGATCAGCGTGCTGGCGATCACCGCCGCGCGCGGCACGCCGGCGGCGGAGGTGCGCTGGATGAAGGCCGGCGCGTCGTTTCGCCGACTCAGGGAATAGATCATCCGCGAGGCGATGTATACCGAGGAGTTCAGGCAACTGGCCACGGCGACCAGCACCACCAGGTCCATCAGCAGTTGCGCGTTGGGGATGTGCAGCAGTTCCAGGGTGCGCTGGTAGGAACCGATCTCCACCAGGCGCGGGTCGTTCCATGGCACCACCGAGATGATCACCAGGATCGACAGCAGGTAGAACACGCTGATGCGCCAGATCACCGAGCGCGTAGCCTTGGCGATGTTGCGGCTGGGGTCGCTGGATTCGGCGGCGGCGATGGTCACCGCCTCGGTGCCGATGAAGCTGAACAGGGTGGTGATCAGCGCGCTGAAGATGGCCGTCCAGCCGTTGGGCATGAAGCCGCCGTGCTCGCCCATCAGCTTGGTCAGGCCGCTTACCTCGCGCCCCGGCAGCAGGCCGAACAGCGCGGCCGCGCCAAGGCCGATGAAGGCGACGATGGCGACCACCTTGAGCATGGCGAACCAGAATTCGAACTCGCCGTACTTGGCGACACTGAACAGGTTGGTGACGGTGAGCAGCAGCGTCATCGACAGCGCGAATACCCAGGTCTCGACCTGTGGGAACCAGTTGTTGAGGATAACCCCGGCGGCGATGGCCTCGATGGGAATGACCAGCACCCAGAACCACCAGTACAGCCAGCCGATGGTGAAGCCGGCCCAGCGGCCGATGGCCTGGTCGGCGTACGCGGAGAAGGAGCCGGTATCGGGGCTGGCCACGGCCATCTCGCCGAGCATGCGCATCACCAGCACCACCAGCAGCCCGGAGAGGGCGTAGGCGACGATGGCGGCGGGACCGGCGGCGGCAATCGCGTGGCCGGAGCCGACGAACAAGCCTGCGCCGATGATGCCCGCGATGGAAAGCATGGTTACGTGGCGGGGCTTGAAGCCCTGCACCAGATCGCCATTGGCGCCTTTTGCACTGGGAGCACTCATCTGTCGGCCTTTTATTGAAATTGTTATGTAGGGCGCGGCGACGCGTGGCCGGGTGCGGCAATGCGCTTCACGCGGGGCTCAAGCTAAGGCACCGGGTGGACGGCGAGTTGCTCGAAATCGCCGTGGGCATGACCAAAAACGACATGGGCGGCGGCTGGTATGGTGGCGATAGGCCGCTCTGGGACGGAGGTTCCATGCGTAGTGGAAGGCTTTGCACGGTGGCCTCATCGGATCGGCGGTCATGCCCGCTTCGCCCGCCGGCATTCGGGTCTAGGCTGAGTACTTTCGTCTGCCTCAGGTGATCCCGCCATGTCCCTCATCCTGTTCGGCCATCCGTTTTCCTCCTACACGCAGAAGGTCCTGATCGCCCTCTACGAGAACGCCACACGCTTCGAGTTCCGCGGCCTCGGCCCGGATCAGCCGGAGAACGGTGCGCACTGGCTGCGCCTGTGGCCGCTGGCGAAGTTCCCGGTGCTGCTGGACGGCGAGCACAGCGTCGCCGAGACCAGCATCGTCATCGAGTACCTGCACCTGAAGCATCCCGGCCCGGTGCGCCTGCTGCCGGACGACCCGCTGAAGGCGCTGGACGTACGCTTCCTCGACCGCTTCTTCGATTGGCACGTGATGACCCCGGTGCAGCATGCCGTCCTCGGCGCCATGAGCGGCGAGGCGGGCAAGCGCGCGGAAGGCCTGGCCCATGCGGTGAGCAAGCTCGAACTGGCCTACGCCTGGCTGGAGGAGGAACTCGCCGGGCGTACCTGGGCGGCGGGGGAGAGCTTCAGTCTCGCCGACTGCGCGGCCGCACCGTCGCTATTCTATGCGGACTGGACCCATCCCATTGGCGACCAGTATCCGACGCTGCGTGCCTACCGTTCCCGTTTGCTGGCGCGCCCATCTTTCGCCCGCGCGGTGGAGGAGGCGCGGCCGCACCGGCCGCTATTCCCGCTGGGGGCGCCGGATCGGGATTGAGCCGGGCAAAAAAATCCCCCGTGCGCTGCCGCGACCGGGGGATGCAAGACCCGCGCAGGGGGACCGCGCGGGCGAGGTAGACAAGCGCAGCGTTACAGGCGGATCAGCACCGACTTCAGCTCGGTGTAGTGCTCGATGGCGGCGGCGCCCATCTCGCGGCCGACGCCCGACATCTTGAAGCCGCCGAAGGGCAGCGCCGGGTCCAGCGCGCTGTGGCAGTTGACCCACACCGAGCCGGACTTGATGCGTGGCACCATGCGGTGCACCGCCGCCAGGTCGTTGGACCAGATGCTCGCGCCCAGGCCGTAGGGGCTGTCGTTGGCCAGGCGCAGGGCGTCCTCGATGTCGTCGAAGGGCATGGCGACCAGCACCGGGCCGAAGATTTCCTCCTGCACCAGCGGATTCTTCTGGTCGACGTCGACGATCACCGTGGGTTTGACGAAGTAGCCGGGGCCGAACTGCTCGCCGCCGCAGGCGATGGTGGCGCCCTTGTCGCGACCCAGCTCGATGTAGTCGAACACGCGCTTCTGCTGCTTGGCGGAGATCAGCGGGCCCATGTCGATGCTCGGGTCCAGGCCGTTGCCCAGCTTCATGCCGTTGGCGATGCCGGAGATGTCGGCGATGACATTGTCGAAGTGCTTGCGCTGTACATACAGGCGCGAGCCGGCGCAGCAGACCTGGCCCTGGTTGAAGAAGATCGCCTGGGCGGCACCGGCGGCGGCGGTGGCGAGGTCGGCGTCGGCCATGACGATGGTCGGCGACTTGCCGCCCAGCTCCAGGGTCACGCGGGTCATGTTGTCCATGGCCGCCTTGCCGATTTCCTTGCCGACTGGGGTCGAGCCGGTGAAGGTCAGCTTGTCCACCAGCGGGTGGTGGGAGAGGGCGGCGCCTGCGGTGATGCCGGCGCCAGTGACGACGTTGAATACGCCCGCCGGGTAGCCCGCTTCCAGGACCAGCTCGGCGAGTTTCAGTGCCGACAGCGGGGTTTCGTCGGCCGGCTTGAGCACCACGCTGCAACCGGTGGCCAGCGCCGGGCCGAGCTTCCAGCAGGCCAGCAGGAGGGGGAAGTTCCAGGCGACGATGGCGCCCACCACGCCGACGGCTTCGCGGCGGATGTAGCCGTGGAATTCGCCGTCGGGCATCAGCGGCATGGACACGTCGACCGTGGTGCCTTCGATCTTGGTGGCGTAGCCGGCCATGTAGCGCAGGAAGTCGATGGCCAGTTGCACGTCCATCACGCGGGCGACAGCGGCGCTCTTGCCGTTGTTCAGGCATTCCAGCTCGGCCAGCAGGTCGGCGTCGCGCTCCATCAGGTCGGCGAGTTTCCACAGCAGGTTCTGCCGTTCGCGCGGGCGGGTGCGGCTCCAGGCCGAGTCATCGAAGGCCTGGCGCGCGGCGCGCACGGCGCGGTCGACGTCGGCGGCGGTGCCGGCCGGCACCTGGCAGAGCACTTCGCCGGTGGCCGGATTGCGCAGGTCCATCAGGGCGCCGTCGCTGGCGGAGGTCCAGTCGGCACCGATCAGCATCTTCGGGGCGCGCTGCAGAAAGGCGCGGGATTCGGGCTTGATGGGCAGGGAAGCGAGCATTGCGGTGGCCTCTTGTTGTCTGTTCGTGCTCCCGGTCTGGGAGTCGCTGAGGCGGAGCATCGCAACGGCTGTGCCAAGGCTGGCATGTTGTTATAACTTATTGAATCAAAAGGATTTAGTAGGGAATTTTGGCGGGCGGGAGAAAAGCCGCTGTCGCATTGTGCGACAGCGGCTGAGACGCAGGGCTCAGGTGTTGGTGATATCCCGGTCCTTGGTTTCCGGCAGGAAGAAGATGCCAAGAATGGCCGTCATCACGGCGATGACGATGGGGTACCAGAGGCCGTAGTAGATGTCCCCGGTGGCGGCCACCATGGCGAAGGCGACGGTGGGCAGGAAGCCGCCGAACCAGCCGTTGCCGATGTGGTAGGGCAGTGACATGGAGGTGTAGCGGATGCGCGTCGGGAACAGCTCCACCAGCCACGCCGCAATCGGCCCGTAGACCATGGTCACGTAGATCACCAGGATGGTCAGCAGCACCAGCATCATCAGGTGGTTGATCTTCGCCGGGTCGGCCTTCTCCGGGTAGCCGGCTTCCTTGAGCGAGGCGGCGAGCTGCGCGGTGAAGACTTCGGACTGCACCTTGAACTCCGCCGCCGGCATGCCGGCCCCTTCGAAGCTGGCGATGACCTTGTCGCCGATGTGCACCTGGGCCATCGCGCCGGTCTCGGCCTTGATGTTCTCGTAGGGGATGGCGCGCTTGGCCAGCAGGCTCTTGGCCATATCGCAGGAGCTGACGAATTTCGCCTTGCCCACCGGGTCGAACTGGAAGGAGCAGGCGTTCGGGTCAGCCACCACGGTGACCGGGTTCTTCTCCTGGGCGGCGAACACGTCCGGGTTACCGAACTGGGTCAGGCCGTGGAAGATCGGGAAGTAGGTCAGCGCGGCGAGGATGCAGCCGGCCATGATGATCTTCTTGCGGCCGATGCGGTCGGACAGGCTGCCGAAGAACACGAAGAACGGCGTGCCCAGCAGCAGGGAGCCGGCGATCAGCAGGTTGGCGGTCTGCGCGTCGATCTTCAGCGTCTGCAGCAGGAAGAACAGCGCGTAGAACTGCCCGGTGTACCAGACCACGGCCTGCCCGGCGGTGCCGCCGAGCAGCGACATGATCACCACCTTGAGGTTCTCCCAGCGGCCGAAGGATTCGGTCAGCGGCGCCTTGGATGCCTTGCCTTCCTCCTTCATCTTCAGGAACACCGGCGACTCGGAGAGCTGCAGGCGGATGTACACCGAGATGATCAGCAGCAGGATCGACAGCAGGAACGGAATCCGCCAGCCCCAGGCCTCGAACGCCTCGTTCCCCAGCACGGTGCGGCAGGCCATGATCACCAGCAGCGAGAGGAACAGGCCCAGCGTCGCGGTGGTCTGGATCCACGAGGTGAAGAAGCCGCGCTTGCCCTTGGGCGCATGCTCGGCGACGTAGGTCGCCGCGCCGCCGTACTCGCCGCCCAGCGCCAGGCCCTGCAGCAACCGCAGGGTGATCAGGATGATCGGCGCGGCCACACCGATGGTGGCGTAGGCGGGCAGCAGGCCGACCACGGCGGTGGAGATACCCATGATGATGATGGTGATGAGGAAGGTGTGCTTGCGCCCGATCATGTCGCCCAGGCGGCCGAACACGATGGCGCCGAAGGGCCGCACCGCGAAGCCGGCGGCGAAGGCCAGCAGGGCGAAGATGAAGGCGGTGGTTTCATTGACCCCGGCGAAGAAGTGCTTGGCGATGATCGCCGCCAGGGAGCCGTAGAGGTAGAAGTCGTACCACTCGAACACCGTACCCAGGGAGGAGGCAAAGATGACCTTGCGCTCCTCCTTGGTAATTCCGCTGTGAGGAGCGTTGCCCGCGGCCGGGCTGTATGTCTGCGCCATGTTCGTCTCCGTCTTGTTGTTGTTTTGGGCCGGAGTCCCTCGATTTTCCGTTACCGCACTCGAGCCCAGGGCTGATGACAGGTCGTACGGATTGCGCGATGCGTGAAGTCAGGTGGCCCTGCGGATGGCGCAAGGTCATCTGAAAGCATAATCGTTCTCACGCGTCTGGCCACCCGCGCCACCCGGCAAAGCCCCGGCTGGCGCGGATCGGCGCCTGTTCCGGACAGGCCGGATGACGCGAGGCGTCTGGCTGGCGCCTCGATGACGGGATTTTTCCTGAGGGAAAGACGCGCAATTAGACCATCGTCTATAACGGTCAGGGCTGTCTCAGACTGCTACAGCTGTCGCGATCTGCCACGCGCAGAGGGGCTTGGAACGCGCGCAGGCTGCTGTTTCGCAAGGACTTTTCCGGCTGGCACGCAACGTGAAGCGCTCCGGGTTTCGCCCAGCGCCACATCGGCGCTGCACAAGGAGGCCTGGCTTGAAGAGGATGCACCTGTCGTTGCCGTGGATTGCGGGGCCGCTGGCTGCCACGCTGACCTGCCTGTTGTTGTGGCTGCTGCCCGGCGTGGGCAATGGGCTGCTCTGGGCCCTGGCGGCGCTGATTGCCCTGGGAGCCATCCGCCAGGAGTGGCGCGGGCTGACGTGGCCGGTTGCCCTCGGTGCGCTGTGCGGCGCCTGCCTGGCGCTGGGGCTGCATCTGGTGGCCGACCACTTCCAGTTGCGCTACGCCTGGCTCTACAGCAGCGCGGCGCTGCCGGCCTACCTGAAGTTCTCCAACCTCTGGGGCGGCGACGAGGGCACGGTGCTGCTGCTGGCGACCTTCTGCATGGCCATCGCCCTGAAAAGTTCGGCGCTGCCCGGCTGGGCGGGGCGCGGTATGGCGCTGATCGCCGCCTGGTACGTCGCCACCGCCGCCTGGCTCGGGCCGTTCAGTGCGACGCCGGCGGACTGGCTGGCGGCGCAGCCAAGCCAGGGCATGAACGCCCACCTGCAGACCTTCTGGATGTCCCTGCATGCGCCGCTGATCCTCTGCGCCTATGCCTGGGTGCTGGCGCCGGCCGGTGCCGCGCTGGAAGCGCTGGGCTGGGGAGGGCACGCCTACGCCTGGGTGATGCCGCGCTACAGCCGCCGCGCCTGGCTGATCCTCAGCGCCGGTATCGGTGTCGGCATGGCCTGGGCCATGGAGGACTTCACCTACGGCCAGTTGTGGCACTGGGACCCGGTCCAGACCTCGGCCTTCATCATCTGGGCGCTGCTCGGCGCGGTGCTGCACGGTGCCCGCCGCTGGCGCGCGGACGGGTCCTACGCACGGTCGTTGCCAGTGCTCAGCCTGCTGGCGGCGGCCATGGCCTGCGGCGCCATGGCGGTGACCCGCAGCACGGTGCTCGCCAGTTCGCACCGCTACATCGGCACCACCTCCTGGCTCAGCCACCTGGCGCTGGCGGCGATCCTGCTGGCCCTCGCGGCTTTCCACCTGCTGGCCGGGTGGCGGTCGCGCAAGCGGGCAGGGCGGCGGCGCGGGGCGTCGGACTGGACCCTGGACGTGGCCATCTACCTGTTCGCCGGCACCGGCCTGCTGGCCCTCGGCGCGCTGCTCCAGGCGCACCTCTACGAGTGGCTGGGGATGGAGCGGCCGAGCGAGTTGAAGCCGTTCTTCGAGACCCTGACCGCCTGGGCTACCACCGCCGAGATGGACAGCCTGCGCCGCGCCTTCGACCAGTGGGACGTCAACGGCTACGGCCTGGCGCACTGGGTCGTGCCGCTGCTGGCGGCGCTCGGCCTGATGGGCGGCTACAGCTTCCTGCGCCGTTGCGGACGGCCACGACTGGCACTGCTGGCGACTGTGCTGATGGCGGCCGTGATGCTCTGGACCGGCTGGCACGGCGGCTGGCTGAACGACAGTTACAACGGCGACGGCATGCTCTCGCAGAACATCGTGCGGGTGCTGCCGTGGCTGGATGCGGCGCTGCTGGGCGGCGCCTTCCTGATGCTCAGCTGCCTGCTCTGGGGCGTACTGGCGATGTGGCGCAGCCGGCGCCTCGGCAACCTGCGCTACAGCGGCGGGCTGGCGCTGGTACATGGCGGCGCGGTGATCGCGCTGGTGGGCGGGCTGGCCGCCACGGCGCTGAACAGCTACCAGCAGATCAGCATCCCGCCGGGCACGTCCTTCGAGCAGTGGCACGCAGTGATCGGCGGCATGCAGATGCGCGTCTCGCCGGATGCCAGCCGCCCGGATTTCTCCGGCTACCACGCGGTGGCCAAGGTCGAACTGCGTGACGGTGATCGGACGCTCGCCGGCCACGCGCTGTTCCAGGACAGCCGGGGCAACCCGCCGGCCTACCAGGGGCCGGTGCGCCAGCTCTGCGAAATCCTCGACTATCACTACGCGCGCTTCGCCTCGGATCGCGGCTACGTGCTGCATCCGTTCATCGTCCGCGGCTGGAGTGGTGATCTGCAGATCTGGGTGCCGGCTTCCGCTCGTCTGCTCAAGCAGCCCGGCGACGATATCGAGAGCGTCGTGGTGGTACGCCGCTTCCCGTTCCTCTCGCTGGTCTGGATCGGCCTGCTGACCATGCTGTTCGGCGCCTTGTTGCTGCCGGCGGGCGGCGCTTTGCGCAAGCCGGACCATACTGCTTCGCAGGGTGTCTCACGGGCCCTGTCTCAGAGTTAGACAGCAATCGCGAAATGTGACGTCGCAATCCCGGTGTCCCCTGCCGGGCGTGCCTGCAAATCCCGCCGAAAGCCTGATTCGGCGGGGTTTGCGCAGTAGTGGCACACAACCTGCAAAACCGCTTTCAAGAGCTCGCTCTTAGCCCATCGGTGGGCGCGAATAACCAACAAGAATACCGAGGAGGCCTGACCTTGAAGATGACACGACTTCGGCACTATCTGGGTGCCGGAACCCTGGCCGCACTGGCCCTTGCGCTCCACCAGACGGCCCAGGCCGCACCCGAAGGCCAGGCGATCATCAACGCCAAGTGCCAGGCGTGCCACACGCCCGAAGGCAACAATTCCCTCAGTCGCATCAGCCACCAGCGCAAGACCCCCGAAGGCTGGCTGATGAGCATCGCCCGCATGCAGGTGATGTACGGCCTGAAGATCACCGATGAGGAACGTCGCTCGGTGGTCAAGTTCCTCGCCGACAAGCAGGGCCTGGCGCCCAGCGAAACCGAAGGTGTGCGCTACGCCCTCGAGCGCCGGCTGAACACCGTCGAGAAATTCGATACGAACTTCGAGCAGATGTGCGCCCGTTGCCACTCGGGTGCGCGCATCGCCCTGCAGCGCCGCCCGGCGGCGGAGTGGGAGAAGCTGGTGAACTTCCACCTCGGCCGCTGGCCGTCGCTGGAATACCAGGCCCTGGCCCGCGACCGCGACTGGTTCGACCTGGCGAAGAAAGAGATGGTCCCCGAGCTCGCCAAGCGCTACCCGTTGGAAAGCAAAGCCTGGTCCGACTGGCAGAAGAACCGGCCCAAGGCCGAATCCCTGGCGGGTAACTGGAGCTTCGCCGGGCACATGCCGGGCAAGGGCGACCTGGCCGGCAGCATGAGTGTGAGCAAGGACGGCGACGACGCCTTCAAGGTCAGCGTGAAGGGCCAGTACGCCGACGGCTCGCCGTTCAGCGGCGAGGGCAGCGCGGTGCTCTACAACGGCTACGAATGGCGCGGCGCGGTCACCGTCGGTGACGTGACCATGCGTCAGGTGTTCGCCGCACTGAATGGCCAGATGCAGGGCCGCATGTTCGACAAGGCCCACGACGAGCGCGGCCTGGACTTCGTTGCGGCGAAGGACGGCACCAGCCACGTGCTGGGTGTGCAGCCGGCCTACATCAAGGCGGGTGCGGAGACCGAAGTCAGCGTGGTCGGCACCGGCCTGAAGGGCAAGCCGTCGTTCGGCAAGGGCGTGGAAGTGGTGTCGGTGGTTTCCGAGACGCCCGAGCGTGTGACCGTCAAGGTCAAGGCCAGCGATGCGGCCGCCGCCGGCGAGCGCGATGTCACCGTGGGCACCGCCAAGGGCGGCAGCCTCGCGGTGTACAAGGACATCGCCGAAGTGAAGGTGGTGCCGGAATTCTCCATCTCCCGCATCGGCGGCAATGGCGGCTCCACGCCCAAGGTCCAGGGAAACTTCGATGCCGAGGCCTGGGGCAAGGGCGCCGACGGCAAGCCGTTCCGCATCGGCGTGTTCCCGGCGCAGTGGTCGGTCGAACCCTTCGATGACCGCGCCAAGGAAGACCAGGATGTGAAGTTCGCCGGCGCGATGGACGCCGCCACCGGCATCTTCACCCCGGGCGATGCCGGCCCGAACCCGGAACGCAAGATGATGACCAACAACGCCGGCAACCTGAAGGTGATCGCCGCGGTGGATGATGCCGGCCAGTCGCACAAGGGCGAAGGGCACATGATCGTCACCGTGCAGCGTTGGAACAACCCGCCGATCCCGTAACCGTCGGTATCGGATGAACTGAACGCATGAGCCCCGCCTGCGGGCGGGCGTACCAAGCAAGTTCCGGGAGGTCGCCATGGGCGCCATCTTGAATCTGGTCGAACGCAACCTGCATGAAGTGCAGGTCGACGCCGACCGCCTGTTGTTCCACATCCCCAGCTCCTCGCTGTTCGCCAGCGACGAGCTGACCGGCGGGATCATCGACGCGCTGCGCGGGCATGCCTGTTCGCCGGACGAGCTGACCCAGCGTCTGAGTGGCCGCTTCGCCGCCGAGGATATCGACGAGACCCTGCGCGAGCTGATCGCGCTGGAACTGGTCAGCGACGGCTCGCCGCTGACCCCTGAAATCGGCATCAAGAAGGTTGACCGCACCGCGCTCAACACCGTGGTGCTGAACGTCAATACCGGCTGCAACCTCAGCTGCACCTACTGCTACAAGGAAGACCTGGACAAGCCCTCCGCCGGCAAGAAGATGGGCGCGGAAACCGCCGAGGCCTCGGTGGAAATGCTGATCCAGGAATCCCCCGACGAGCAGCGCTATACCGTGGTGTTCTTCGGCGGCGAACCGCTGTCCAACCGTCCGCTGATCGAGCACATGGTCGCGTACTGCGAGCGCCGTTTCGGCGAGCTGGGCAAGACCGTGGACTTCGTCATGACCACCAATGCCACGCTGCTCACCGAGGAAATCGTCGACTGGCTCAATGCCCATCGCTTCGGGCTGTCCATCAGCATCGACGGGCCGAAGACGGTGCACGACCGCAACCGCATCACCGTGGGCGGGCAGGGCACCTATGACGTGGTGCGGCGCAAGGCCGACATGCTGCTGTCGCGCTACACCGCGCGGCCGGTGGGCGCACGGGTGACCCTGACCACCGGTGTCACCGACGTCGAGACCATCTGGAATCACCTGTTCAACGAGATGGGTTTTGCCGAAGTCGGTTTCGCCCCGGTCACCTCGGGCGACATCAGCAGCTACAACCTCACCACCGATGAGCTGAAGGCTGTCTTCGCCGGCATGAAGGCCCTCGGCCGCCGCTACCTGGACGAGGCGCTGGAAGGGCGCAACATCGGCTTCTCCAACCTGCACCAGCTGATCACCGACATCCACGAAGGGCAGAAGAAGGCCCTGCCGTGCGGCGCCGGCCTGAAGATGCTGGCGGTGGACCACAAGGGCGAGCTGAACCTGTGCCACCGCTTCACCGGTTCTTCGCTGCCGACCTTCGGCAACGTGCATGAAGGGGTGAAGCAGGCCGAGCTGAACGAGTTCCTCTCGCAGCGCCTGGACCGCACCGACACCGGCTGCGCCAGCTGCCACATCCGCAACCTCTGCTCCGGCGGCTGCTACCACGAGAGCTACGCGCGCTACGGCGACCCGGCGCACCCCACCTACCACTACTGCGAACTGATGAGGGACTGGGTCGATTTCGGCATCGAGGTCTACAGCCGGATCATGGCTTCCAACCCCAGCTTCATCGACCGCCACATCACTCCGCGGAAGGCGCACTGACATGAAACATCTGAAAGCGATCAACACCAAAGCACAGAAGCTCGAACAGGCCGCCGCCGAGGATCGCATCGAGGACGTGGTGGCGATGAACTCCGTCGCCGGTTGCGCGGCGACCACCGACCCGGGCTGGGAAGTCGACGTGTTCGGCGGCGTCTCCTCGCTCTGCCAGCCGATGGAAGCGGACCTCTACGGCTGCTCCGACCCCTGCTGGTGGCCGGCCCAGGTGCCGGACATGATGAGCACCTACCCCGACTGGAACAAGGATGCGCAGGCCTCGGCCGAGAACTGGCGCAACCTCGGCACCGTATTCCCGGACGACAAATGATCGCCCTGAAACATATGGGACAGAAGAACAAGAGGAAAACCTGCATGTCCAGAAAAGCATTCGCCGCCGCGCTCGGCGGCCTCTCGCTGGCCTGCGCGCTGCAAGCTCTCGCCGCCGATGCCGGCGCAGACGTGAGCAAAGCGCTGGAAAGTGGCCACGAGTACCTGATCAGCACCAACTACCCGAACAACCTGCACGTCATCGACATGCAGACCGACAAGCTGTTCAAGACCTGCACCATCCCCGGCGCCTACGGCCCGGGCATGACCCAGCTGTCGCCGGACCGCAAGACCGTCTACATCCTCAGCAACCACTACGCGGACATCTACGGCATCCAGCTCGATGACTGCAAACCGGTGTTCCACGCCACCATCGCGCAGAAGCCGGGCGAGAACGCGCGGGCGATGTTCTCCATGACCGTCAGCCATGACGGCAAGGAGATCTACGCCATCGCCAACCCGACGCTGATCCTCGCCGAGCACTACGAGGTGCAGCAGCCGCGCCTGCAGGTGTATTCCGTCGCCGACGGCATGGACGCCAAGCCGGTGCGTACCTTCCCGGCGCCGCGCCAGCTGACCATCATGCAGAGCGGCGACGACGGCACCCTCTACGTGGCGGGCCCGGACATCTACAAGGTGGACGTGAAGACCGGCAAGTTCGACGTGGTGATCCCCAGCCGCAACTGGAAGCGCCCCAACTACGCGCCGCCAGATGTGCTCTACGTGTGGAACCAGCAGACCTACCCGCGTGACTTCTCGCTGCTCTACACCACGGCGAAGTTCAAGGACGCCAAGCAGGACATGGCCACGGCCGACTTCCTCTATGGCTTCTTCAACATCGATCTGGCCACCGGCAAGACCGAGACCGTCGATTTCGGCCCGGTCACCGAGGTGTACTTCAGCGGCATCCGCTCGGCCAAGGACCGCAACATCGTCTACGGCGTGCTGAACCGCCTGGCCAAGTACGACATCAAGGAGCAGAAGCTGGTCAAGGCGGCGAACCTGGACCACTCCTACTACTGCCTGTCGACCAACAAGGCCGGCAACAAGCTGTACCTGACCGGCACCCTGAACGACGTGGCAATCTTCGACGCCGACAGCCTGGAGCGCATCGGCGATCTGAAGCTGCCCGGCGGCGACATGGCGATCACCACCAGTCAGGCGTTCGTGGCCAACTGAAAGCTGTTTAATTGACGAACTGCCCCGGAGCATTCGCGTGCTCCGGGGCAGTTTCGTTTCCGGCTCAGATTTCCGGTTCGGGACTGAGGTACCGCTGCGCACCGCAGCGCGCACAGCGCTGGCAGAGCATCGGCACGCGGCCGACTTCGGTCAGATTCCCTTCATCCCAAACACATCCCAGGAAAAAGCAGCGCAATCGCATGTGTCCTCCTCCGGATCGCTCCGGTGCATAGACAGGCAGCAGGGTGCAGGTGACGCTCCGGGATTGTTCTTGTGTGGAGACCCAGCGAGCCTCTCGCGAGCGCTCTGGAATGGGCAACCTAAACTGCCGGATGGCGCCCGGCGGCCACCCCGCAAGGCTTATCAGTGACTCCCTGGCCGTTCGTCAGCGCCGCATGACAGCTCTTGACAGATAATATGATGAGCATAATATTCGCAATCAGATGACGGTCATCATTCCAGTGGCCGGACATTCCGGACGGCCACCCGGCCCACTCAATCCTGCAAGCGGGGCAACCGCCTCCCTGGAGCAAGAACCATGAATGCCAAATCCGAACTGGGCCGCGCACTGATCACCGGTGCTTCCTCCGGCA
This sequence comes from Pseudomonas sp. LABIM340, assembly GCF_040017195.2. Classification (NCBI taxonomy): domain Bacteria; kingdom Pseudomonadati; phylum Pseudomonadota; class Gammaproteobacteria; order Pseudomonadales; family Pseudomonadaceae; genus Pseudomonas; species Pseudomonas sp. LABIM340. The sequence goes on from NZ_CM200227.1 coordinate 2,511,515, forward strand.
TCGGCGCCACCTATGCGCAGCGCCTCGCCGCCCAGGGCTACGACCTGCTGCTGGTGGCTCGCGACCAGCAGCGCCTGGATGCCCTGGCCGCGCGCCTCGGTGAGGAATACGGCGTTTCGGTGGAGGCGCTGAAGGCCGACCTGACCCGCCGCGAAGACCGCGCCCGCATCGAGGCCCGCCTGGCCGAAGACGCCAGCCTCAGCCTGCTGCTGAACAACGCCGGCGTGGCGATCAACGGCACCCTGCTGGAGACCGACCTCGACCGCCTGGAAAGCATGATCGAGCTGAACGTCATCGCCACCGCACGTCTGGCCGGCGCCGCTGCCAAGGCCTTCGCCGGGCGTGGGCGCGGCACCATCATCAACGTGGCCTCGGTGCTGGCCCTGGCGCCGGAACTGTTCAACGGCAGCTACAGCGCCACCAAGGCCTTCGTGCTCAACCTGACCCAATCCATGCAGCAGGAACTGGCGCCGCTGGGCCTGCGCATCCAGGCCGTGCTGCCGGGCGCCACCCGCACCGAAATCTGGGACCGCGCCGGCACCGACATCTCCGCACTGCCGGCGGAAATGCTGATGGACGTGAACCACATGGTCGACGCCGCGCTGGCCGGCCTGGCCCAGGGTGAAGTGGTGACCCTGCCGGCGCTGCCGGATGCGGGTGAATTCGAAGCCTTTACTGCCGCGCGCCTGAAGATGGCGCCGAACCTGTCGCGCAGCGCCCCGGCGCAGCGTTATGGCGTGGCGGTGGCTTGATCGAGTAACTGAGTGGCGAAAAGCTTGCCCCGGCCTTGCGCCGGGGCTTTTTTATGCGCGGCTTTCGTGGGAGCGGGTCATGGCCGCTCGGGATGAGCATCCGCGCTCGGATTGGCCCTCACCCTAACCCTCTCCCAAGGGGAGAGGGGACCGTTCGGTATGAGGTGAATCCATGGCGTCAGCCGGCACGGGCGGCTCCCTCTCCCTCAGGAGCGGGGCGCGCAGCCAGGGCTGGGGTGAGGGGAATACGCAGGAGCGTAGGGCGAATAACCTGGAACAGGTTATCCGCCGGCTCTTGAGCGGCGGATAACGCTGGCGCGTTATGCGCCCTACAAAAGCGTCACATGCGCCTGCTTGGGGAGATTCACTCCGCCGCGCCGATCTCGCGCTTCAGGTGCCGGCGGGTGCTCTCCAGGATGCGGTCGGACATCTCCGGATCGGCCACGCTGCGCGATAGCACCAGCGCGCCGATCAGGGTGGCGAGCATGGCCACGCTCTCGTCCTCGGCATGCTCGCTGGGCAGCGCCTTCTCGATGGCGTCGATACGCGCCTGGACGATGGCGTCGGTGGTGGCGCTGGCATGGCCGCGCGCGCCCAGCTCGGCCGAAATGGTCGGTAGCGGGCAGCCCTTGCCGGGCGCGTTGCGGTGGCCGGGGGAGAGGTACTGATCGATGAAGCCGGGCAGCGGCTCGGCCTTCTCGAACTGCTGGTCGACCACCGGGCGCAGCTGCTCGGCGGCCTGCTGCAGGGCGATTTCCACCAGCTCGTCCTTGGACTTGAAGTGCGCGTAGAAGCCGCCATGGGTAAGGCCTAGCGCCTTCATCAGCGTCTGCAGGCCGGTGGCGTCCACGCCCTCGCTGCGGAAGCGCTGCGCCGCCTCGTTGATGATACGTTCGCGGGTCTGGGCCTTGTGGTCTTCGGAGTAACGCATGACCGGTCTCCTGCGGATCATGGAATGCTGGATGTCATTCTAACGCAGGGAGGGCGAGGGGGGGGGATTCGGGGCATGGACTTAACCTGTAGGAGCGGGCCTTGCCCGAGATCGCGCGCATGGCGCGCTCCTACAGGGGACTCCTCAGTCCCGTAGGGCGAATAACCTGGCACAGGTTATCCGCCGGCCGGCTCGCGGCGCATAACCCTGGCACGTTATGCGCCCTACGGGCGTGACGATCAGCGAACGGCTTCGAGCAAGGTCGCCACGCCCTGCCCACCGCCGATGCACTGGGTGGCGATGGCATAGCGCCCGCCAGTTTCCTTCAGCAGCGCCGCCGCCTTGCCGGTGATGCGCGCGCCGGTAGCGCCCAGCGGATGGCCGATGGCCAGGGCGCCGCCATGCAGGTTGACCCGGTCGCTATCCAGCTCCAGCCCGCGCAGGCAGGCCAGCGCCTGGCTGGAGAAGGCCTCGTTGATCTCCACCAGGTCGATGTCGGCCATGCGCAATCCCGCGCGGTCGAGCAGCTTGCGGGTCGCGTAGAGCGGGCCCATGCCCATGATCTCTGGCGGGCAGCCGACCACGGCGACGGCCTTCACCCGCGCCAGGATGTCCAACCCGTTGGAGCGGGCGAAGCCTTCGCTGCACACCAGCACGGCCGCCGCGCCATCGGTGAGCGGCGAGGCGGTGCCGGCAGTGACGCTGCCGCCGAAGGCCGGCTTGAGCTGCGCCAGTGCCTCCAGGTTGGTGCCGGGGCGGATGCAGCCGTCCTCGCTGACCACCCCGTTGGGCGTGTCGATGGGCACGATCTCCGCCGCCAGCAGGCCCTGCTCGCGGGCGCGGGCGGCCTTGGCGTGGGAGTCCACGGCCATGGCTTCCTGGTCGGCGCGGGAGATGCCGAAGCGCTCGGCGACTATCTCGGCGGTCTGCCCCATGGGCATGTAGGCCTGGGGGAACTCCGCCAGCAGGCGCGGGTTGGGCGAGAGGTTGAAGCCGCCCATGGGCACGCGGGTCATGGACTCCACGCCCGCGCAGATGAAGGCATCCCCCGCGCCGAGCTGGATCTGCCCGGCGGCGAAGTGGATGGAGGTCATGGACGAGCCGCAGAAGCGGTTCACCGTGGCGCCGGCCACGGTTTCCGGGAGTCCGGCGAGGAAGCCGGTGATGCGCGCCAGGTTCATGCCCTGTTCGGCCTCGGGGTAAGCGCAGCCCATGATCAGGTCTTCGATCAATCGGGCATCCAGGCCGCTGCGCGCGACCAGCCCCTTGACCGTCTGCGCGGCGAGGTCGTCCGGGCGTACGTCGATCAGCGCGCCTTTCTTGGCGAAGTGGAACGGGGAGCGGGCATAACCCGCGATGACGACGGAAGTCATGGTCGGTCTCCTGGGAAGATCAGCGCCCGAGGATCAGGCAGGTGGTGGAGCCGGTGGCGTAGAGCCGGCCGTCCACGTCGTAGAGGCGACCCTCGGCCAGGGCGGTGGAGCGGCCGATGTGCACCAGGGTGCCTTCGGCGCGGATCGGGCCGGTGTCGCGGGTCAGTGCGCGGATGTAGCTGATACGCAGGTCGGTGGTGGTGTAGCCCAGCCCCGGTTCGAGCATCGTGTGCACCGCGCAACCCATGGCCGAGTCCAGCAGGGTGGCCGCGTAGCCGCCGTGCACGGTGCCCAGCGGGTTGTAGTGGCGCATGTCCGGGGTGCCCTGGAAGATGAAGCGGCCCTGGCCCCATTCCAGCGGGACGAAGCCGATCAGCGCATTGATCGGCGGGGCAGGCAGTTCGCCGGCGCCGATGCCGTCGAAGAACTCCTGGGGCGTCTTGCCGCGCAACTCCTGCAGCGAAACCACGCCGGGCTCGGCCAGCCGCTGGCGCATCTGCGCCGCCGCCGCTTCCCAGGCGGCAATCTTCTGTTCACGGGTGAGTGTCAGGTCGGTCATCGCAAGGCTCCGGCAATCAAATATTACGGACGTCATACTAGCATTGAATGACGGTTGGCATATAAGTGGCGGAAGCGCCATCCAGCAGGGCTGAAGCGACAGGGCAAGAAGGGGAAAAGAAGGGCAGCAGGAGGGGGCGGCTGGCGGAGCGGACTCCGCCAGCGCGGGGAGGGGCTTACTCGGCAGTGGCCGTGATGTTGGCCGCGCGCGCCTGGCTGCGCTGGGCCTTGTACTGCAGGGCGACGGCGGGCACCGGCGAGGCGACGCCGGTTTCCACCCAGCGGCGGATGCGGCCGGCGTCGGCCACATGGGTGCGCTTGCCGAAGGCATCGAGCAGGGCCAGGGCGACCGGGCGGCCGTTCATCATGGTGACCATCACCAGGCAGTGGCCGGCGTCGTTGGTGAAGCCGGTCTTGGTCAGGCGGATGTCCCACTTGCCGTTGCGCACCAGCGGGTTGGTGTTGAAGAAGCTCAGCGAGTAGCTGGGCTTGCTGAAGCGCGCGTCGCTGGTCGCCGTGGTGCTCAGCTGGCGGATCTGCGGGTAGGTGTAGGCGGCCTTGGCCAGGCGGATCAGATCGTTGGCGTCGGAGACGTTGTGGATCGACAGGCCGGTGGGCTCGACGTAATGGGTGCTGGTCATGCCCAGGGATTTGGCCTTGGCGTTCATCGCCGCGACGAAGGCTTTGGAGCCGCCCGGATAGTTGTGGGCGAGGCTGGCGGCAGCGCGGTTTTCCGAGGACATCAGGGCCAGCAGCAGCATGTTCTGGCGGCTGATCATGCTGCCCAGGTGGACGCGGGAGAACACGCCCTTCATCTCGGCGGTCTCGGAGATGTCCACGGGGATCAGCTCGTTCATCGGCAGCTTGGCGTCCAGGGTGACCATGGCGGTCATCAGCTTGGTCACCGAGGCGATGGGTACTACCAGGTTGGGATTGCTGGAGTAGAGGGTCTTGCCGCTCTCCAGGTCGATCACCAGGGCGCTGCCGGAGGCGAGCACCAGCTCCTTGGGGGAAGCCGCCTTGGCGGGGGAGGCGGCGAAGGTGTTCGATGAACAGACAACAGCGGCACAGGCAAACAGCAGGCTCAGTATCGAACGACGACTAGTCATGGACGGGATTCGCAAGCGTGAGTGGGAATGTATCTACATCCATGTAGGCATTTTCGGCGAATTCTAATGCAAGGTCCGTCATAGCGCACGCGGCGCGGGGCGTCTCAGATTGCGACAGATTGAGACGTGGCGCCGCCCGCTGCGTAGAGACCGTGCGCCGTGCTGGCAGTCGCGGCGCGGCAGCTTGCCCGAGCTGTTGCGAAATGCAACCGGAAGTGCTTCCCGGTGAACGCGTTGAAACCTTCTCAAAGCCCCGCCGCATATGGCGTTCAGGCCGGATGGCACGCTTTGTGAGTGGCTATCCTGAAATGAGCGGAGGCGCCCGGCCCGCTGCTTTGCCGATGGTCGGGGTTGCGTTTACCTTTACGTTAACGTAAACATGTTCCGCAGCCCGCGACCGGTCAGTCAGCCGCGCGGCTGCCGGTAAGCAAGCGCGGTTCCAGACGCTCTGCGTCGCTGCCCGAACCGATCGTTCAGTGTTGATCCCAGAACAAGCACAACAAGGGAAAGCCATGAACCACCTGAGTTACACCCGCGGCCCGCAGGACAAACCCCTGCTGGCCATGACCGTCGGCGCAGCCTTCGACGCCACCGTCGAGCGTTTCGCCCCGCGCGAGGCGCTGGTCGTGCGTCACCAGAACCTGCGCTACACCTGGGCCGAACTGGCCGAGGTGGTCAATGGCATCGCCCGCGCTTTCCTCGCCCTCGGCCTGCGTCCCGGCGACCGCCTGGGGATCTGGGCGCCCAACTGCGCGCAGTGGTGCGTCACCCAGTTCGCCAGCGCCAAGGTCGGCGCCGTGCTGGTCAACATCAACCCGGCCTACCGGGTGAACGAACTCGAATACGCGCTCAAGCAGTCCGGCTGCCGCTGGCTGGTGTGCGCCGACGCCTTCAAGTCCTCCGATTACCACGGCATGCTCGCCGACCTGCTGCCCGAACTGGGGCAGGGCAGGCCGGGCGAGCTGTCCAGCGACCGCCTGCCGGAGCTGCGCGGGGTGATCAGCCTGTCCGACACCGCGCCCACCGGCTTCCTGCGCTGGAGCCAGCTGGAGCCGCTGGGCCGTGGCATCGCTGCCACCGAACTCGCCGAGCGCCAGGCGCTGCTGCAGTTCGACGAGCCGATCAACATCCAGTACACCTCCGGCACCACCGGCTTCCCCAAGGGCGCCACGCTCAGCCACTACAACATCCTCAACAACGGCCTGATGGTCGGCGACAGCCTCGGCCTCACCGAGCACGACCGCCTGGTGATCCCGGTGCCGCTGTACCACTGCTTCGGCATGGTGATGGGCAACCTCGGCTGCCTGACCCACGGCTCCACCATGATCTACCCCGCGCCCAGCTTCGAGCCCGAGGCGACCCTGGCGGCAGTGGCGGAAGAGAAGGCCACCGCGCTGTACGGCGTGCCTACCATGTTCATTGCCGAGCTGGACCACCCGACCCGCCGCGACTTCGACCTGTCGAGCCTGCGCACCGGCATCATGGCCGGCGCCACCTGCCCGATCGAAGTGATGCGCCGGGTCATCGACGAAATGCACATGGCCGAGGTGCAGATCGCCTACGGCATGACCGAGACCAGCCCGGTATCGCTGCAGACCGGCCCGGATGACGACCTGGAAACCCGCGTCACCACCGTCGGCCGCACCCAGCCGCACCTGGAAAGCAAGATCATCGACGCCGACGGCCGCATCGTCCCGCGCGGCACCATCGGCGAGCTGTGCACCCGTGGCTACAGCGTGATGCTCGGCTACTGGACCAACCCGCAGGCGACTTCCGAGGCCATCAGCCCGGCGCGCTGGATGCTCACCGGCGACCTCGCCGAGATGGACGAAGCCGGCAACGTGCGCATCGTCGGGCGCAGCAAGGACATGATCATTCGCGGCGGCGAGAACATCTATCCGCGTGAGATCGAGGAATTCCTCTACACCCACCACGCCGTGGCCGACGCCCAGGTGATCGGCATCCCCGACGAGAAGTACGGCGAGGAACTGGTGGCCTGGGTCAAGTTCCACCCCGGCCACAGCGTCGCCGAAGACGAGCTGCGGACCTTCTGCAAGAACGCCATCGCCCACTTCAAGGTGCCGCGCCACTTCCGCTTCTGCGACGAGTTCCCGATGACGGTGACCGGCAAGATACAGAAGTTCCGCATGCGCGAGATCAGCATCGAAGAGGTGCGCAGCAAGCGTGGCTGATCGCCCGATGCCTGCCTGCGCCCTGGCGCGCGCCCGGATTGCCGGGGCGTCATGGGCGTAGAGAAGGGCACCATTTCCATCCGTCTGGTCAGCGAGGCGCTGGCTGAATTTCGTCGTGCCGGCCGCGACGACGGCCCGCTATTGGCTGCCGCCGGCATCGCCCCGGAGCTGTTCGGCAAACCCTACGCGCGGGTTTCCAGCCAGGCCTATGCGCGGCTCTGGCTGCGCCTGGCCAGAGAGATGGACGACGAGTTCTTCGGCATGAACGCCCGGCGCATGAAGTCCGGCAGCTTCAACTTCATGACCGCCGCCGCCGTCCGCGAGCCGACTCTGGAGACGGCGATGAACGCCGCGCTGCGCTTCATGGGCCTGGTGTTCGACGACTTCACCCCGCGCCTGACTCGCCAGGAAGGCTTGGCCGCCATCGTCCTCGACGAGCCCGAGGGGCCGGCGCCGCGTGCGTTCTGTTACTTCACCCTGTGGCTGATGCTGCACGGCCTGGCCTGCTGGCTGGTGGGGCGACGCATCCCGGTGCTGGCCATCGAACTGCGCTGCCCGCAGCCGGACTTCATCGCCGACTACCGGGTGATGTTCACCGAGAACCTCAATTTCGCCCGGCGCCAGTCGCGCCTGCTGTTCAACGCCGAGGTGCTCGATCTCCCCGTGCGCCGCGACGAGCGCGAGCTACGGCGCTTCCTCGGTGGCGCGCCGGCCAACATCCTGGTGCGCTACCGCGACCCGCAGAGCCTCGCCGCACGCACCAAGGCCTACCTGCGCAGCCTGAAGTTCGAACGCTGGCCGGACCTCGACGCCCTCGCCGGGCACTTCTACATGGCGCCCTCGACGTTGCGCCGCAAGCTCGCCGCCGAAGGGCAGTCCTACCAGGCGCTCAAGGACCAGCTGCGCCGCGACCTCGCCATCGCCCGGCTGGACAGCGGCGACGGCAACTTCGCCGACCTCGCCGAGGAGCTGGGTTTCGCCGACACCAGCGCCTTCTACAAGGCCTTCCGCAAATGGACCGGATCGACGCCCGGGCAATACCGCGCGCTGATCCGCCAGGAGCCCTGAAATTTAAGGGCCCGGCTCAAGTAGCCGCCTTACAAGCCGATAAAACCTCAAAGAATTGCTTGTTGCTCAAGGACGCCAACCATGCCCCTGTCCCGCCTCTCGATCCAGTGGAAGATCACGCTGCTGACCGGCCTCTGCCTGCTCTGCATCGTCTGCCTGCTGGTCGGCCTCTCGCTGTTCCGGATGAACCATGATGCGCAGCTGATCAAGGCGGCCAACGCGGACATGCTCAAGGACGCGGCCAAGTCGCGGATGCAGGCGCGCAGCGAGCAGCAGGCGGAGATCATCCAGCGCTTCTTCACCGACGTTTACCACTTCGGCAACCAGTTCTCCCGCCAGGTCGCCCAGCTGCGCGAGCAGACCACCAAGCACGGCGCGGACGCCGCCGGCGTGCGCAAGGACCTGAACCAGCTGGTGCGCGATGGCCTGAAGAGCAACCCGAACCTGCTCAGCCTCTACGTGGTCTTCGAGCCCGATGCGCTGGACGGCCAGGACGCCGCCTTCCATGAGCAGCCCGACGCCGGCAGCAACGAGAAGGGTCGCTTCGGCGCCTATTGGGCGCAGAAGGCCTCCGGCGAGATGACCGGCCTGGCGGTGACCGAGGACATGATCGCCGATACCTCAGCGATGCTCGACGGCAGCCCGTTCAACACCTGGCAGCTGTGCCCGCTGCAGACCCGCAAGGCCTGCGTGCTCAACCCGTATTTCGACAGCGCCTCGGGCACCAAGGTACTGATGACCACCGTGACCTTCCCGCTGATCGACCAGGGCAAGGTCATCGCCGTGATCGGCATCGACATCAGCCTCAGCCGCCTGCAGCAGCTGACCGTGGATGGCGACCGCCAGCTCTACGATGGCGCCGGCAGTGTCAGCATCGTCAGCCCGGCGGGCCTGCTCGCCGGATACAGCAGCGACGAAGCGCTGCTCGGTCAGCCGCTGGCCAAGGCCATCCCCGGCCAGGCCGCCGAACTGCTGTCCCTGCAGGCCGGCGGTCGTCCGCAGGTGCTGGAGCAGGAAGGCCAGCTGCGCGTACTCGAGCCGCTGCTGCCGATCCCAGATGCCACCAAGCCCTGGGCCGTGGTGCTCGACGTGCCGCAGGAGGTGCTGCTGGCTCCGGCGCTGGAACTGCAGAAGCAACTGGATGAGCGCAACTCCAGCGGCGCGCTGTGGCAGACGCTGTTCGGCCTCGCTGCCGCCATCGTCGGCCTGCTACTGGTGTGGCTCACCGCCCGCGGCGTAACCCGTCCGATCCTCAATGTCGCTGCCATGCTGCGCAACATCGCCAGCGGCGAAGGCGACCTGACCAGGCGCCTGGACTACAGCGGCAAGGACGAACTGGGCGAACTGGCCGGCTGGTTCAACCGCTTCCTCGACAAGCTGCAGCCGATCATCCGCGACGTGAAATCCTCGGTGCAGGACGCCCGCGCCACCGCCGACCAGTCCTCGGAAATCGCCAGCCAGACCAGCGCCGGCATGCAGCAGCAGTTCCGCGAAGTCGACCAGGTGGCCACCGCTTCCCAGGAAATGAGCGCCACCGCCCACGACGTCGCCAACAGCGCCGCCATGGCCGCCGATGCCGCCCGTGGCGCTGACGGTGCGACCCGTGATGGCCTCAGCGTGATCGACAACACCACCCGCCTGATCGACGAACTGGCCAGCGACATGAGCAGCGCCATGAGTCAGGTGGAAGGCCTCGCCGCCAGCAGCGAGCAAATCGGCTCGGTACTGGAAGTGATCCGCGGCATCGCCGAACAAACCAACCTGCTGGCGCTCAACGCCGCCATCGAAGCGGCCCGCGCCGGTGAAGCCGGTCGCGGCTTCGCGGTGGTCGCCGACGAAGTGCGCAACCTCGCCAAGCGCACCCAGGATTCGGTGGAGGAAATCCGCCAGGTCATCGAGGGCTTGCAGAACGGCACCCGCGATGTGGTCGGCGCGATGAGCAACAGCCACCGTCAGGCGCAGGACAGCGTTTCCCAGGTTGAGCAGGCCGTGGCCGCGCTGAAGCGCATCGGCGACGCCGTGGGTGTGATCACCGACATGAACCTGCAGATCGCCAGCGCCGCCGAGGAACAGAGCGCGGTGGCCGAGGAGATCAACCGCAACGTCGCCGGCATCCGCGACGTGACCGAATCGCTGTCCAGCCAGGCGCAGGAATCGGCGCAGGTCAGCCAGTCGCTGAACAAGCTGGCCAATCATCAGCAGGGGCTGATGGATCAGTTCCGCGTTTGAGCCCCGCAGCAGGATCGGTCGCGGGCATGGCCCGCTCCTACAGGTGAACGCCGAGCGATAACGGACCTTGTAGGAGCGGGCCATGCCCGCGATCCGCCGGCAAGGCCGGCGCCTCACCGAAAACAACCCTCGCACCACACCACAGCTGTCCAATCCGCTCATCCAGATTGGCGGCTTTCGACATTGCCCGCGCGCCGGCACGGCGGGAACATCAGGGGACTCCAGACAAGAACAAACCCAGGAGTTCCGCGATGCGTTCCCATACCTCCGCCACGGCCGAGTTCGACTACCGCGCCACCGCCGACGCCGTCCTGGCCGGCAACCTCGATGCCCTCAATGCCTGTGTCGAATGCTGCGACCGCCACGCCATCCCCGGCCGCGTCGCTCTGTTCTGGGAGGGCAGGGACGGCGACAGCGCCTCCTACACCTTCACCCAGCTCAAGGAACTTTCCGGCCGCTTCGCCAGCTTCCTGCACGGCCTCGGCGTACGCCCCGGCGACGTGGTGTCGGGTATGCTGCCGCGCACCCCGGAGCTGCTGATCGCCGTGCTCGGCACCTGGCGCCTGGGCGCGGTCTACCAGCCGCTGTTCACCGCCTTCGGCCCCAAGGCCATCGAGCACCGGGTCAAGCTGGCCGGCAGCAAGGTGGTGGTCACCGACGGCGCCAACCGCGGCAAGCTCGACGAGGTGCCCGACGCGCCCACGCTGGTGACTGTCGGCGGTCCGAAGGGGCAGGGCATCCGTCACGGCGACTACAGCTTCTGGGCCGAGCTGGAACGCCACTCGCCGGACTTCGAGCCGGTGCTGCGCAGCGGCGAAGACACCTTCCTGCTGATGTTCACTTCCGGCACCACCGGGCTGGCCAAGCCGCTGGCCGTGCCGCTCAAAGCCATCGTCGCGTTCGTCGGCTACATGCGCGATGCGGTGGGGCTGCGCGAGGAAGATTCGTTCTGGAACCTCGCCGATCCGGGCTGGGCCTACGGCCTCTACTACGGTGTCACCGGGCCGCTGGCCATGGGGCACCCGATCACCTTCTACGAAGGCGCGTTCACGGTGGAAAGCACCTGCCGCATCGTGCGCAAGTACGGCATCACCAACCTGGCCGGTTCGCCCACCGCGTACCGCCTGCTGATCGCCGCTGGCGAGGCGGTGTCCAAACCGCTCAAGGGCCGACTGCGCGCGGTGAGCAGTGCCGGCGAGCCGCTGACTCCGGAAGTGATCCGCTGGTTCGCCAGCGAGCTGGGCGTGACCATCCACGACCACTACGGCCAGACCGAGCTGGGCATGGTGCTGGCCAACCACCACGAGCTGCAGCACCCGGTGCACCTGGGCGCTGCCGGTTTCTCCATCCCCGGCCACCGCGTGGTGGTGCTGGACGAACAGGGCAACGAACTGCCCGCCGGCCAGCCCGGCGTGCTGGCCATGGACCGCCGCCAGTCGCCGCTGATGTGGTTCGCCGGCTACCAGGGCATGGAGACCAAGTCCTTCGTCGGAGACTACTACCTGAGCGGCGACACCGTGGAGCTGAACGCCGACGGCAGCATCAGCTTCGTCGGCCGCGCCGACGACCTGATCACCACCTCCGGCTACCGTGTCGGCCCGTTCGACGTGGAGAGCGCGCTGATCGAGCACCCGGCGGTGATCGAGGCGGCGGTGATCGGCAAGCCGGACCCGGAGCGCACCGAACTGGTCAAGGCCTTCGTGGTGCTCTGTTCGTCCTACCGGCCGGGCGCGGAGCTGGCCGAGGAACTACAACAGTACGTGCGCAAGCGACTGTCGGCGCACAGCTATCCGCGGGAAGTGGAGTTCGTCGATGAACTGCCCAAGACCCCCAGCGGCAAGATCCAGCGCTTCCTCCTGCGCAACCAGGAGATCGCCAAGCAACGCGAAGCGGCCGAGAAAGCGGCGGCTCACTAAGTACAGCGGAGAGACTTCATGCAGATCCAGAACAAGGTATTCCTCATCACCGGCGGCGGTTCCGGCCTCGGCGCGGCCACTGCGAAGCTGCTGGTGAGCGCTGGCGCCAAGGTGGTGCTGGCCGACATCAACGCCGAAGCCGGCGCGGCCCAGGCCGCTGAGCTGGGCGAGGCGAACGCGCGCTTCATCCGTACCGACGTGTGCAGCGAGGCGGACGGCAAAGCCGCCGTGCAACTCGCGCTGGACGCCTTCGGCGCGCTGCACGGCCTGGCCAACTGCGCAGGCGTGGCCCCGGCGGAAAAGGTCATCGGCCGCAACGGCGTGCACGGGCTGGAAAGCTTCACCCGCACCATCAATATCAACCTGATCGGCACCTTCAACATGCTGCGCCTGGCTGCCGAGGCCATGGCCGGCAACGAGCCGGACGCCGGTGGCGAGCGCGGCATCATCATCAATACCGCCTCGGTGGCCGCCTTCGACGGGCAGATCGGCCAGGCCGCGTACTCCGCGTCCAAGAGCGCGGTGGTCGGCATGACCCTGCCGATCGCCCGCGAACTGGCACGCTCGGGCATCCGTGTGATGACCATCGCCCCCGGCATCTTCGAGACGCCGATGATGGCCGCGATGCCCCAGGAAGTGCGCGACTCCCTCGGCGCCAGCGTGCCGTTCCCGCCGCGCCTCGGTCGCCCGGACGAGTACGCCGCGCTGGCCCGCCACATCATCGAGAACACCATGCTCAACGGCGAGGTCATCCGCCTCGATGGCGCCATCCGCATGGCCGCGAAGTAAGCAGGAGGTCAGAGTCATGAACGATCCCATCGTCATCGTCAGCGCCACCCGTACTCCCATGGGCGGCTTCCTCGGCGACTTCAAGGACGTCACCGCCGCCACCCTCGGCGCGGCGGCGATCCGCGCGGCCGTCGAGCGCGCCCGTCTGGGTGCCGAAGAAGTGGACGAAGCCGTGCTCGGTTGCGTGCTCGCCGCCGGACAAGGCCAGGCGCCTGCGCGCCAGGCAGTGCTGGGCGCGGGCCTGGCGCGCGGCACGCCGTGCTCCACGGTGAACAAGATGTGCGGCTCGGGTATGAAGGCCGCGATGATGGCCCACGACGCCATCCTCGCCGGCAGCGCCCGCGTCGCCCTGGCCGGCGGCATGGAGAGCATGTCCAACGCGCCGTTCCTGCTGGATCGTGCCCGCAGCGGCTACCGCATGGGCCACGACCGGGTGCTCGACCACATGTTCCTCGACGGCCTCGAGGATGCCTACGACAAGGGTCGCCTGATGGGCACCTTCGCCGAGGATTGCGCCGAGAAGTACGGCTTCACCCGCGAGCAGCAGGATGACTACGCCATCACCTCGCTGACCCGCGCGCAGAAGGCCATGAGCGAAGGCCGCTTCAAGGACGAGATCGTCGCGGTCACCGTGAAGGCCGGCAAGGAACTGCGCGCCATCAGCGAAGACGAGCAGCCGCCGAAGGCCAAGCTGGACAAGATCCCGACCCTGAAACCAGCCTTCCGCGACGGCGGCACCGTGACGGCGGCCAATGCCAGCTCGATCTCCGACGGCGCCGCCGCGCTGGTGCTGATGCGCCTGTCCGAAGCCGAGAAGCGTGGCCTGACGCCGCTGGCGGCAATCCGTGGGCATTCCTCCTACGCCGATGCGCCGAACCTGTTCCCGACCGCCCCGGTGGGCGCGGTTGAGCGGCTGATGCAGCGCACCGGCTGGGCGCTGGGCGACGTCGACCTGTTCGAGGTCAACGAAGCCTTCGCCGTGGTCGCCATGGCCGCCATGCGTGACCTGGACATCCCCCACGACAAGCTCAACGTCCACGGCGGCGCCTGCGCCCTCGGCCACCCCATCGGCGCCTCTGGCGCGCGGGTGATCGTGACCCTGCTGTCGGCCCTCAAGCAGTACGACCTCAAGCGTGGCGTGGCCTCGGTGTGCATCGGTGGCGGCGAAGCCACGGCCATCGCGGTCGAACGCCTGGCCTAAGGAGCGAGTGATGATTCCCAGCGAAGAAGATATCCAGATCCGCGACGTTGCCCGCCAGTTCGCCCAGGAGCGGCTGAAACCCTTCGCCGCCGACTGGGACCGCGAGCACCGCTTCCCGGCCGAAGCGCTGAAGGAAATGGCCGACCTCGGCTTCCTCGGCATGCTGGTGGCGGAACAGTGGGGTGGCGCGCAGACCGGCCACCTGGCCTACGCCATGGCGCTGGAGGAAATCGCCGCCGGCGACGGCGCCTGCTCGACCATCATGAGCGTGCATAACTCGGTGGGTTGCATGCCCATCGCCAAGTTCGGCAACGACGAGCAGAAGCGCCAGTTCCTCGTGCCGCTGGCCCGCGGCGAGATGATCGGCGCCTTCGCGCTGACCGAGCCGCAGGCCGGCTCCGACGCCAGCTTCCTGAAGACCCGCGCACGTCGTGACGGCGACCACTACGTGCTGAACGGCAGCAAGCAGTTCATCACTTCCGGCAAGCATGCCGGCCTGGTGATCGTCTTCGCGGTGACCGATGCGGCGGCGGGCAAGAAGGGCATCAGCGCCTTCATCGTGCCCACCGACACGCCCGGCTACCGCGTGGTGCGCGTCGAGGACAAGCTCGGCCAGCACGCCTCCGATACCTGCCAGATCGCCTTCGACGACGTGCGCATCCCGGCCAGCTACCGGCTGGGTGAAGAGGGGCAGGGTTACGCCATTGCCCTGGCGAATCTCGAAGGCGGGCGCATCGGCATCGCCTCGCAGGCAGTGGGCATGGCCCGCGCGGCCTTCGAATACGCCCGCGACTACGCCCACGAACGCGAGACCTTCGGCAAGCCGATCATCCAGCACCAGGCCGTGGCCTTCCGCCTGAGCGACATGGCCACCGAGATCGCCGTCGCCCGGCAGATGGTCCACCACGCCGCCAGCCTGCGCGAAGCCGGCCTGCCGTGCCTGACCGAAGCCTCCATGGCCAAGCTGTTCGCATCGGAAATGGCCGAGCGCGTGTGCTCTGCGGCGGTCCAGACTCTCGGCGGCTATGGCTATCTACAGGACTACCCGGTGGAACGCATCTACCGCGACGTGCGCGTGTGCCAGATTTACGAAGGCACCAGCGATGTGCAGCGCCTGGTGATAGCGCGGAGTCTGTAAAGAGTTCGCCGGCAGACCCCGGCCTGTTCGTTGGACAGGCACTTCGGCAGGGCGGGGTTTGCGGGTGGCTTATCCGGCTGCGCGGATCGCTCCTACGATGGGACTCCGTCGTTTGGGCTTGCCCTCACCCTGACCCTGGCTGCGCGCCCCGCTCAGAGGGAGAGGGGACCGTTCGGTGCAGGATGAGACTACAGCGTCAGCCGGCACAATCTGCTCCCTCTCCCTGTGGGAGAGGGCTGGGGTGAGGGGAAAGCTGGCACGAAGTGAACCGGTACAAAGACAGTTGCTCCTACATTGACTACAGGCGCTTCGTAGGATGGCGTGGAGCGCAGCGATACCCATCAAAGGGCATCGCCCCAGACATCAAGCGCGCTCTGCCGCCTCGCGCGCTTCCCGCGCCGTCACCTGCTGGCACAACTCGATGATCTGCTCGCGCATCCAGCGGTTCGCCGGGTCCTGGTCGGTGCTTTCGTGCCAGTACAGGTGGGTTTCCAGCTTGGGCACGTCGTTCACCGGCAGGTCGACGAAATGCAGGCCGTGGTGGCGGGCGAAGCGTTCGGGCACGGTGACCACCATGTCGGTCTGCTGCACCACGGTGGACGCCATCAGGTAGTGCTGCGAGCGCAGGGCGATCTTGCGCTGCAGGCCCATCTTGCCCAGCGACAGGTCCACATAGCCCAGGCCGCTGCGGCGGCTGGAAATCTGGATGTGCGCCACCGACAGATATTCGTCCAGGCTCAGCTTGTCCTTGGCCAGCGGGTGGCCCTGGCGCATGGCGCAGACGTAGCGGTCTTCCATCAGTTTGACGTGGCGCACCTGCGGGTCGGTGTTCAGCGGCGCGTCCACGGCGAAGTCGAGGCGGCCGGCGGCCAGCTCCTTGGTGGTCTCGCGACGCTTGGAGAGGAAGCTCTCGATGTGCACGTTCGGCGCCAGGCGGCGCAGGCGCTGGAACAGTGGCGGCAGGACGATGGCCTCGGTGAGGTCGGTCATGCTGATGCGGTAGGTCTTGCTCGCCTGGGTCGGCGTGAAGGTGCGGCTTTCCTGCACCGAAACCCGCAGCAGCTGCAGCGCGTTGCGCACCGGCCCGATGATGTTCTGCGCCATCGGCGTGGGCACCATGCCCTGCGCGGTCCGCACGAACAGCGGGTCGTTGAAGGTTTCACGCAGGCGGGCGAGGGCGTTGGAAACGGCCGGCTGGGTAATGCCGACTATCTGTCCGGCGCGGGTCAGGTTGGCTTCCGTGTAGATCGCGTCGAAGACGATGAACAGGTTCAGATCGACCTTGCTGAGGTTCATTCCAGGGCTCCGCTTGTAGTTGTTCTGCGGCCGATCATACCCGAACGAACGCTCAGGTCCATACGGGTTATGAATGTTCATTGATTCGGATAATAGGCTGGGTAAATGCCTTGGGCTGTTCTAGCATCATCACCACACAAACAACCGCCGCCAGAAGGTTAGCCCCCATGGATTTCGCTTATTCCGCCAAGGTTCAGGACCTGCGTGAACGCGTTACCGCGTTCATGGATGCCTATGTCTATCCCGCCGAGAAGGTGTTCGAGGAGCAAGTGGCGCAAGGCGACCGCTGGCAGCCCACGGCCATCATGGAAGAGCTCAAGGCCAAGGCCCGGGCCGAAGGCCTGTGGAACCTGTTCCTGCCCGAGTCCGAGCTGGGTGCCGGCCTGACCAACATGGAATACGCGCCGCTGGCGGAAATCATGGGTCGCTCGCTGATGGGCTCCGAGCCCTTCAACTGCTCCGCGCCGGACACCGGCAACATGGAAGTGCTGGTGCGTTACGGCACTGAAGAACACAAGCGCACCTGGCTGGAGCCGCTGCTGCGCGGCGAGATTCGCTCCGCCTTTGCCATGACCGAGCCGGGCGTGGCTTCTTCCGACGCCACCAACATGGAAGCCAACGCGGTACGCGACGGTGACGAGTGGGTCATCAACGGCCGCAAGTGGTGGACCTCCGGCGCTTGCGATCCGCGCTGCAAGATCATGATCTTCATGGGCCTGACCAACCCGGACGCGCCGCGTCACCAGCAGCACTCGATGATCCTGGTGCCCACCGACACCCCCGGCGTGAAGATCCTCCGTCCGCTGCCGGTGTTCGGCTACGACGACGCTCCGCACGGCCACGCCGAAGTGCTCTTCGAGAACGTGCGCGTACCTTACGAGAACGTCCTGCTCGGCGAAGGCCGCGGCTTCGAGATCGCCCAGGGTCGCCTCGGCCCAGGCCGCATCCACCACTGCATGCGTTCCATCGGCATGGCCGAGCGCGCTCTGGAACTGATGTGCAAGCGCTCCGTCAGCCGTACCGCCTTCGGCAAGCCGCTGGCGCGCCTGGGTGGCAACATCGACGTCATCGCCAACTCGCGCATCGAGATCAACCAGGCCCGCCTGCTGACCCTGCATGCCGCGTACATGATGGACACCGCTGGCAACAAGATCGCCCAGAGCGAGATCGCCCAGATCAAGGTCGTGGCGCCCAACGTCGCCCTGCAGGTGATCGACCGCGCCATCCAGATGCACGGCGGCGCCGGCGTCTCCAACGACACCCCGCTGGCGTACTTCTATGCCATGCAGCGCACCCTGCGCCTGGCCGACGGCCCGGACGAAGTGCACCGCGCCGCCATCGGCAAGTTCGAGATCGGCAAGTACGTGCCGCGTGACGCGCTGCGCAGCAGCCGCTGATCCCAGGCAACCATGAACAAGGCCCGCTGATGCGGGCCTTTTTCTTTTCCTGGGCAATGGTTCGGGCCCGCTCTTACAGGGACGCGTCGGGTTCACAGACTGTCGAAACGACGTAAACACCGCCCAACGAACAAGGCCAGCGGCAAGCTGGCCTTGTTCGTTCATAGTTGAGGAGTGGGCTCCGGGCCGTCGCTCGTCGCCCGCTGCTCGATCAGCCACTCCCGCCGCGTGTGCAACTGGGCGGCGAAGGCGCGCGCGGCGGCCTCATGGGGGAAACGCAGCGCGCGACGACCGAGACGGACCTGCCAATAGGCCCGGCCGCGAAACTCAACGGCTTCGATCCTCACCTCCAGCGCTTGCATGGATCCTCTCCTGGCTGACGATTTCCAGCGGTTCCTCGCTGGTCCGGCGGGTCTTGAGCAAGGATAGCAGTATGCCACCCGCCAAAAGGCCGAAGGTTACGCCAAGGGACAGGGCTGCGGGAACCTTGCCGATGAATCCGTGGAGGAAAATCTTCGTGCCGATGAACACCAGCACCAGCGCCAGGGCGTACTTCAGGTAGACGAAGCGGTGGATCATCGCCGCCAGCGAGAAGTACAGGGCGCGCAGGCCGAGAATGGCGAAGATGTTCGAGGTGTAGACGATGAACGGGTCCTGGGTGATGGCGAAGATCGCCGGCACGCTGTCCACGGCGAACACCAGGTCGGCCAGCTCGATGAGGATCAGCGCCAGGAACAGCGGGGTGGCGTAGCGCACCAGCTTGCCCGAGGCATCCGGCATCTTCACGAAGAAGTGGTGCTCGTGAAGGGTGTCGGTCATGCGGATGCGCTTGCGCAGGAACTTCAGTACCGGGTTGTTGGCCAGGTCCGGTTCGCTGTCATGCTTGCTGAACAGCATCTTCACGCCGCTGAACAGCAGGAAGGCGCCGAATACGTACATGATCCATTCGAATTCCTTCACCAGCGCGGCACCCAGGCCGATCATCAGCGCGCGCATGACGATGGCCCCGAGGATGCCCCAGAACAGCACCTGGTGCTGGTAGCGGCGGGGGATGCCGAAGAAGCCGAAGATCATCGCCATGACGAATACGTTGTCCATGGACAGCGACTGTTCGACGAGAAAACCGGTGTAGTACTCCACCGCGCTGGTGGCGCCGAACTCGTACCAGACCCAGCCACCGAAGGCCAGGCCGCAGGCGAAGTAGCCGGCGGAGAGCATCAGGCTCTCGCGCACGCCGATCTCGTGGTGATCGCGTTGCAGGACGCCCAGGTCGAGTACGAGCAGAAGAATCACGATGGCCAGGAAGGCCAGCCAGAACCAGGTGGCGGTTCCGAGGAATGGTTCGGTCAAAAAGGCGTGCAGAGCTGTCATGTGGCCCCTCCCTTAGTGTCGTTGTCGAAAAGTGACTCCGACATGGCGGTTGGCAACCGTCAGAGGGGCCCGGCGTCACTGGCGGGAAAATAGCAGAGCGGACGCCTCAGGCAAGTGGTGGAACGTAACAAGTTCCTACATCGGTAGGGGAGGAGGCCGCGACTGCTCAGGGAAGTCTAGTTCATGGCCGTTCGGCGCCCTGCGAATGCTGGAAAAATCTAAAGAGAATATTCCTACATTTCTCTCAGGGTTCGATGAGCGTGCAAAGCGCAATGGATATCTAGCATGGCGCACCTAATGGCTGAGTGTTTTACCTCGGCACCCCATGCAATCCACTCCTCCAGGTGCAACCATGAAGCTGAAAATCCTGTCCGTCGCATTGCTCATTTCAGCCGGCCTTGCCGGCTGCGATCTGCCCTCCCTTTCGCCGCAGTCCAAGTCTGCCACTCCCGCCAGCTGGGTCAGCCTACCTGCACTGCCGGTCATTGAGGATGCGGTGATGTCCTTGTCCCCGACTTTCCAGGGAAAGCGCACCCAGCAGTTCATGTCGCAGATCTGCGGCATGGCGCGCGGACAGCTGAACCAGGTTCAGGTCAATGCAGCTCTGGCGAGCATGGGCATCGACAGTTCCCGCCTACCGCGCCAGAGCCAGGATGCTACAGCCCTGCTGGTCAACGGTGATCGCGCCGCTCAGGCCACCGCCTGCGCGGCTTACCAGGCCACCGATGTGCTGATGGCAGCCAACCCGAAGGACTTCCTCAAGGCTGCGCCCGTCACCGCGGAAAAAGCCGCAGACAAGGCCCCGGCGGCACAGCAACTCGACAACGACGGGCTGACCAGGGTTCTGCCGATAAAGATTGCCCAGGCACGGGCAAACGCCGATGTCTTTGCACTTATCGCCCAGGACCTGCAACGCAAGCCCGGTTTGAGCGTGGCTGAGTACAGTGAGCGTGCCCGTGTGCTGTTCGGCCGCCTGGCGCCTATCTACCTCGCCCGCGTTCCGGCCAATCTGCCATCGGTGAATACCAGCTACCAACTGATCGGCCTGGGCGATAACCGCCTGGAGTTCAGCACCAACATTGGTCTTCATTACGATTTCTCGGCGGGCCGCGGCCTGACGCTGACCCAGAACGGAGTGCTCTGGTATGGCAAGGGCCAACTGCTGGGTCAGGACTATCGACTGAAAGCAGCCTACTTCCAGCCCGAAGTAGCACAACTCATGGGTGCGTCCAAGCAATAAAGCAGTACAGGGGGAAGCCAGTATGGCGGCAAGAACGGATTTACCGGCATTGAATAACCTTGCCGACGCGGTACAGCAGGTCTACCAGCTGCGTGAGCAGGGAATCGATTGCCGCAGGCCCTGGCGCCTGCTCGAGCAGATCCTGGATGCATTTGAGGAGTTGCCGGCTGATGAAGCCTTGGCTGTCCTCGGCCAGGTGGTGGGGGATGTCCATCTGCTTTCGGTTGCGACGGTGTTGTCGCGCCGCGCGACCGAACGCTTTCCGCAGAGCGCAGACGGCTGGTTCCACCTCGGGTTCAGCCAACTGATGGAGAACATGAGTGCTCCTGCGGCCTATCAGGCTCTGGAGCGAGCCTGGGAGTTGGCCCCGGGCTCGCGAACCGAGTTCGCTGTCTGTCTGTCGGCTGCTTATCTTGCGGTGCGGCGCTGGAGCGATGCCGAGCGAACCTGCCGGCAGATGCTGGAATGGCAGCCTGACTGCGCCGATGCGTATTCGAACCTGAGTATCGCCTTGCGCCGTCTGCACCAATCGGAAGCTTCCGTCGAGGCTGCGCGTCAGGCCCTAATCTGCGACCCGGGGCATTTCCATGCGCCGAACAACCTGATTCTCGCACTGGTCGATACGGGGCGGTATCAGGAAGCCCTGGCGACTACCCGCGAGTATGTGTCTCGCTTGCCAACCGATATGCGCCTGCGCCTGCTCCTGGCAGAGCTGGAGCTGCGCCTGGGTCAGTGGGACACGGGGTGGGGGAATATGGATGCGCGATTCGCGGTCGTCCAGCAGTTGGGGCAGCAGTTGGACATTCGAGAGAACCAGCTCGGCGTTCCGCGCTGGCACGGCGAGCCCCTGGCCGGCAAGACGCTGGGCATCTGGCTTGAGCAGGGTTATGGCGATGCCATCCTGCTGGTCCGGTTTCTGCCGCGCATTGCGCAGCAGGTGAGGGAGCAGGGCGGCAAGCTGGTATTCGGCATCTTCGGTCCATTGGAAGAGCTGTTCCGGCCACGCGTGCCTTACGACGTCGAGATGAATATCGATCACCTTCGGCCAACCGACTACCACCTGCCGCTGATGAGTGCCTGCGGGGCTTTTGGGGTGACCGAAGCAGATGTCTGCGGCGTGCCTTATCTACAGGCTTCACCGCAGGGCATAAGCCAATGGCGCCGGCGGCTCAAGCGTGATCCACGCCTGCATATCGCACTGGCCTGGAGAGGCAATCCGCAGCAGGTACGCGATGATGTCCGCTCGCTGGATCTGCCAAGCCTGATGACGCTGCTGGAGCAGGATGGCGTGTTGTTCCATTCGGTGAATCCGGATGCTGCGCAGGTGGTGGGCGAACTGGTGGCCAAGGGGCTGCCCATCGTCGACCACAGTGCCGAGCTGAATGACTTCGCCGACACCGCCGAACTGCTGAAGGCGGTCGATGCCGTGGTCAGTACCTGCACCTCCACTGCTCATCTGGCGGGTGCGCTCGGGGTGCCCACTTTGTTGCTGGTGGACAAGGTGGGGTCCTATCTGTGGCGCTGCGACACGCAGCTCAGCCTCTGGTACGACTCGGTGCGGATTCTTCGCCAGGAGACGCTGGGGGACTGGGGGCCAGTGGTGCAGCGACTTCGCCAGCACCTGGTGCGCCAGGCGGAGGCCAAGAGCGAACATCAGGCCTGAACGAAAGGGGCGGTCGATTGCGACCGCCCTTTTTTTCAGCACTTCCCACCGATGTCCCGGGCCTCCGGCGCGGCGGTCCTGCAGCCGCCCGGCGAGGCGGCGAGTACTCATCCCGAGGCAACGTCTGCAATGGAGCTGGCCGTCGCGATCAAGGTTCCGCGTTCCGTCTCCCGCGCAAACGCCACGGGCTGATCCTGTGTGCCTGACTCTCTCTCCATGCTGCCCGGGCACTGATCGACCTCACTCTC
The DNA here is from genome assembly GCF_040017195.2 of Pseudomonas sp. LABIM340. Lineage (NCBI taxonomy): Bacteria > Pseudomonadati > Pseudomonadota > Gammaproteobacteria > Pseudomonadales > Pseudomonadaceae > Pseudomonas > Pseudomonas sp. LABIM340. Next base: position 2,533,986 of record NZ_CM200227.1, read on the forward strand.
TGGACTACCTCGCAGACCAGGTTGCGCCTCCAGGGGATCGCGTGGAAAGCGCCATGCCAGCCGCTCGAACAACCGAAATCCCGGCTGCTTTGCGTCACTGACTAATTGGGGATTAAGGCGACTGGGCTAGGGGGCTGATTTTATCTGCCTGCCACTTCCGGTGTTCTGACAAAACACCCATGGAAGCTTGCGAAGAGCTCGGATTTATCCCGCTGAGTTACTGAATTGTCAGAACTCCCCTACGACAAAAGCTGGGAGTCCTGATTATTGCTCAGGCGGCAGATTCTTATCGTTGGCACATCGAAATGCACACGTGCCAAAGCCGCCATGTCAACGCCGCAACCACTGCCGAACACTCCTCGAACCCTTCTATCGGGACTGCCGGTTGCCTCGCTCGCCATTGGCGGACCCGGCTGTCAGCGCAGCTCGCGCCCGGGCAGCAACCCCCTCTGTTTTGCAGCGCACTGCCAGGCCCCTGTGCCTGTGTCGGCACAGGCCGCGCTGACCCCTGAATCCCGTTAACCAACGGGTTTGAATCGGCTCTCGATGGGCCGGCAATGACTGACGGCTCATCGAGCTGCCAAGGAGTTTTTTCGTGAACAAGATTTATCGTGTGGTATGGAACGCGACGCTCGGCCGGTGGGTCGTTGCGTCGGAGATAGCCAAAGGGAGGAAGAAAAGCAGCACTACTCTCCTTTTGAAGGCAATGACCCTCGGGGCTATTGGTGTCTCGGGCATGGCTAACGCGGGCGCGCTTGACGGTGGCGTCATCACCAAGGGAGCCAACAGTGTTGCTTATGGGCCGAATGCCACGGTTAACATTATCAACACGGCCAGTGGAGCAGACAACGCAACTGCCGTCGGTGCCAACTCTTTAGTTGGGGGGCAGGACGCGACCGCATTGGGTTGGAGTGTGACATCCAGCGCAGTGAACAGCGTATCGGTGGGTAATGAAATCACCAACAATGGCGACAGTACTGTTGCTATTGGCGGTAGCGCCGGTCAGACGGTGATGTCGGATGTCGGCTCGGACCACGGCACTGTAATTGGCAGTAACAGCCGGTTGGTGAATTCATCCTGGGCTTCGGTACTGGGTGGCAGCAGCACAGTCACAGACTCCGCCAGCGCGGTGATTGTGGGTGCCTCAAGTGCTGTTTATGCCTCCAAGAATGCGACTGTACTTGGGTCGTCGGCTTCCGCCAGCAATGCTGATGGCGCAGTTGTCGCGGGGGCTCACGCCAGCGGCACCAATCTGGAGGCGATTGCGTTAGGTTACGCCTCGAAGTCCAGTGGTTTGCAATCAATTGCCGCCGGTTCGTCCGCCAATGCCAGCGGTAACAACTCCACCGCCCTGGGCTACATCTCTCAGGCTACTGCCAAAGACGCCACCGCCTTGGGCAGTTCGGCCAATGCCACCGACCAGTACTCAACCGCTGTCGGTACATACTCCACTGCCAGCGGTCCGCAGGCAGTTGCCTTCGGCGCGGCAGCGCGGGCTATTGGCGGGAACTCTACGGCACTGGGTACGTATTCCAGTGCGACAAGTGGCGAATCCGTCGCGGTAGGGGCCAATGCGAAGTCGACAGCGTCAGCTGCCGTTGCTGTTGGCCCAACTGCAGCTGCCTCAGGCGTAAACAGTGTCTCGATCGGTCTGAGCTCATCCGCCGCGGGCACCAGTAGTGTGTCCCTTGGTGACAAAGCGCAAGCGCTTGGCAATTCGACTGTGAGTATTGGCGGTGGGGCCAGGAGTTTGGGAAATACCTCCACCGCAGTCGGCTGGTATGCAACTGCCGCCAAAGACAATGGGCTCGCCATGGGCAATAGCGCAGTAGCCAACTATGCCGGTGACGTAGCTCTGGGTTCAGGTTCCACCACTGGCACCACCGTGGCTACCCAGAGTGCCACCATTGCAGGCACCAACTACACGTTCGCTGGCACCGCCCCGACCAGTACCGTCAGCATCGGCTCGGCTGGCAATGAGCGCACCCTAACCAACGTGGCGGCGGGCCGCCTGAGCGCAACCAGCACCGATGGCGTGAATGGCTCGCAGTTGTTCGCTACCAACCAGGCGGTCAATGGTCTGGATACCCGTGTGACCAACCTGGGTGACACCGTCAACAACATCTACAACACCGGCACCAAGTACTTCCACGCCAACTCTACCGGCACTGACTCCGTCGCTTCGGGCAAGGATTCGGTTGCAATCGGCATGGGCGCGGTCGCCAGCCACGATGGCAGCATCGCTCTGGGTGCCAACTCCGTCGCCGATGGCAAGACCCTGAGCCATTCGGCTTACCTGGTGGGCGGCACCGCCACTGGCGAAGTCAACATTGGTGATCGCCGTATCACTGGCCTGTCGGCTGGTGCGGATGACACCGATGCGGTCAACGTGGCTCAGCTGAAGGCCGTCGCCGCAGGCTCCGTGGCGGATGCCGTCATGTACGACAACAGCACCCACACTTCGGTGACCCTGAACCCCAATGGCCCTGCTGCCACCATCAGCAACGTGGCTGCTGGCGTGAACGACACCGACGCGGTGAACGTTTCCCAGCTCAACGACCTGGCTGACACCCCGATTACCTTCGCCGGTAACACTGGTTCGGTCGGCAAGAAACTGGGCGACACCTTCACCATCGAAGGCGTGGGCAGCACCGCCGGTACCTACTCGGGTAACAACCTGAAGACTCTGGTGGATGCCAACGGCAACCTGCAACTGCAGATGGCCGATGCGCCGAAGTTTGGCGACGTGACCGTCAACGCCGATGGCTCGGGCAAGATCACTGGCCTGACCGCCGGTACCGACGCCACTGACGCGGTGAACGTTTCGCAGCTGACCTCGGCTACCGAAAACGCCGTGCAGTACGACGACAGCACCCACACCACCGTGACCCTGAACAAGGGCGGCGACTCGACCACCATCACCAACGTGGCCGCCGGCGATCTTTCTGCCGACAGCACCGACGCGGTGAATGGTTCGCAGCTGTACGAAACCAACCAGAACGTCACCAACCTGGGTGACAACGTCAACAACATCTACAACACCGGTACCAAGTACTTCCACGCCAACTCCACCGGCACTGACTCCGTCGCTACCGGCGCGGACTCCGTGGCCATCGGCATGGGCGCTGTGTCGAGCAACAAGAACGACGTAGCCCTGGGCGCAGGTTCCACCACTGATGTGGCCGTCGGCACTGCCGGTGCAACCATTGCCGGTACCGACTACAGCTTCGCCGGCGCCAACCCGACCAGCACTGTTTCGGTCGGCAGCGTAGGCAACGAGCGCACCATCACCAACGTGGCTGCCGGTCGCCTGAGCGAAACCAGCACTGACGCGGTGAACGGTTCGCAGCTGTTCGCTTCCAACCAGGCTATCGACAACATCAGCAACAACGTCGATGTACTGGACAAGGGCGCGGTCAAGTACGACGTCAACCCGGATGGCACCGTCAATTACGACAGCGTCACCCTGGCTGGCGGCGACAACGGCACCAAGATCACCAACGTGGCAGCCGGCGATCTTTCTGCCGACAGCACCGATGCCGTGAATGGTTCGCAGCTGTACGAAACCAACCAGAACGTCACCAACCTGGGTGACAACGTCAACAATATCTACAACACCGGCACCAAGTACTTCCACGCCAATTCCACCGGCACTGACTCCGTCGCTTCGGGCGTGGACTCCGTGGCCATCGGCATGGACGCAGTTGCCAGCCATGACGGCAGCGTCGCTCTGGGCGCTGGCTCCGTGGCTGACGGCTCTACTCTGAGCCACTCGGCTTACCTGGTGGGTGGTAACGCCACTGGTGAAGTGAACATTGGTGATCGCCGTATCACTGGCCTGTCGGCTGGTGCGGATGACACCGATGCGGTCAACGTTGCTCAGCTGAAAGCTGCTGCTGCGGGGTCCGTGGCGGATGCGGTGATGTATGACAACAGCACCCACACTTCGGTGACCCTGAACAAGGGCGGTGATTCGACCACCATTACCAACGTGGCCGCTGGCGAGCTTTCCGATACCAGCACCGATGCGGTGAATGGTTCGCAGCTCAACGAGACCAACACCAACGTCACCAACCTGGGCGACACCCTCAACAACTTCGCTGGCGACCAGACCACCGAGTACACCGAGGTAAACGGCCGTGGCATCCGCTACGTGCGCACCAACGATACCGGGCTGGACTTGTCTGACTCCTCGGCGCAAGGTCAGGGCAGCACTGCGGTGGGCTACAACGCCACCTCCATCGGTGACAGCAGCCTGGCACTGGGTCGTGAAGCCAAGGCCAACAACGTGGGTGACGTGGCCCTGGGCGCAGGTTCCACCACGGACGTAGCGGTGGGCACTGCCGGTGTAACCCTTGATCACACGTACTTCGCTTTTGCCGGTGCTAACCCGACCAGCACCGTTTCGGTCGGCAGCAAAGGCCACGAGCGCACCATCACCAACGTGGCGGCTGGGCGTATCAGTGCTGACAGCACCGATGCGATCAACGGGTCGCAGTTGAACGCTACCAACGTGACGCTCAACAACTTCGCGGGTGACCAAGGGGATGCCTTCACCGTGGCCAACGGCCGTGGCATTCGTTATGCCGCCACCAACGATGCCGGCAATGAACTGGGCGATGCCTTCGCACAGGGCTATGCCAGTACCGCGATGGGCTATAACGCTCTTTCCGTCGGTGAGAGCAGCCTTGCCCTAGGCCACAACAGCGTTGCCAACAACGCTGACGACGTAGCCCTGGGTTCCGGTTCTACCACGGACGTCGCCGTAGGCACTGCCGGTGTAACCATTGCCGGTACCAACTACAGCTTCGCCGGCACCAACCCGACCAGCACCGTGTCGGTCGGCAGTGTGGGTAACGAGCGCACCATTACCAACGTCGCCGCCGGCCGCCTGAGCGAAACCAGCACCGACGCGGTGAACGGTTCGCAGCTGTTCGCTTCCAACCAGGCTATCGACAACATCAATACCAACATCGATGTACTGGACAAGGGCGCGGTCAAGTACGACGTCAACCCGGACGGCACCGTCAATTACGACAGCGTCACCCTGGCTGGCGGCGACAACGGCACCAAGATCACCAACGTGGCCGCTGGCGAGCTTTCCGCTACCAGCACCGATGCGGTGAATGGTTCGCAGCTCAACGAGACCAACACCAACGTCACCAACCTGGGCGATACCCTCAACAACTTCGCTGGCGACCAGACCGCCGAGTACACCGAGGTAAACGGCCGTGGCATCCGCTACGTGCGCACCAACGATACCGGGCTGGACCTGTCTGACTCCTCGGCGCAAGGTCAGGGCAGCACTGCGGTGGGCTACAACGCCACCTCCATCGGTGAAAGCAGCCTGGCACTGGGTCGTGAAGCCAAGGCCAACAACGTGGGTGACGTAGCCCTGGGCGCAGGCTCGGTGACTGACGTATCCGTCGGCACTGCCGGTGCAACCATTGCTGGTACCGACTACAGCTTCGCCGGCGCCAATCCGACCAGCACCGTGTCGGTCGGCAGCGTAGGCAACGAACGCACCATCACCAACGTCGCCGCTGGCCGCCTGAGCGCCACCAGCACCGACGCGGTGAACGGTTCGCAGCTGTTCGCTTCCAACCAGGCCATCGACAACATCAACAACAGCGTCAATGTCCTGGACAAGGGTGCGGTGAAGTACGACGTCAACCCGGACGGCACTGTTAACTACAACAGCGTCACCCTGGGCGGCGATACCTACAACAGCACCACCAAGACTGGCGGCACCAAGATCACCAACGTCGCTCGTGGCGTGGATGACAGCGATGCGGTGAACATGTCTCAGCTCAACGAGACCAACACCAACGTCACCAACCTGGGCGACACCCTCAACAACTTCGCTGGCGACCAGACTACCGAGTACACCGAGGTGAACGGCCGTGGCATCCGCTACGTACGCACCAACGATACTGGGCTGGACCTGGCCGACTCCTCGGCACAAGGTCAGGGCAGCACTGCGGTGGGCTACAACGCCACTTCCGTCGGTGACAGCAGCCTGGCACTGGGCCGCGATTCGAAGGCCAACAATGCCAACGACGTGGCCCTGGGTTCCAATTCCACCTCGGACGCAGCCGTCGGCACTGCCGGTGCCACTATTGCAGGCACCTTCTACGGCTTTGCGGGCACTGATCCGCTGAGCACTGTGTCGGTAGGCAGCAAGGGCAAGGAGCGCACCATCACCAACGTCGCCGCTGGTCGCCTGAGTGCGGACAGCACCGACGCGGTGAACGGTTCGCAGCTGTTCGCCACCAACTCCGCCATCGATACGATCAACAACAACATCAATGTGCTGGACAAGGGCTCGGTGAAGTACGACGTCAACCAGGATGGCACGGTGAACTACAACCACATCACCCTGGCCGGCGGCGACGCGGGCACCACCATCAGCAATGTGGCAGCGGGTGAGAAGGGCACCGATGCGGTGAACGTCGACCAGCTCAACAACACGGTCGCGGCGTCCAAGACCCACTACTACGGTGTCAACGACAACGGTGTGCAGGGTGGCAACTACAACAACGACGGTGCGCAGGGGCTCAACTCCGTGGCTGCCGGCGTGAACGCCAAGGCCTCGGCTGACAGCGGTGTTGCCCTGGGTAGCGACTCGGTCGCCAAGGTCGAAGCCGGCGTGAAGGGGTATACCCCAGCTAGCGCCAGTGCAGAACAGGCCGACGCGATTGCCGCCACCACCAGCACCCGTGGCGGTGTGAGTGTAGGCGACGCTGATGCGGGCATCTATCGCCAGATCAACGGCGTAGCGGCTGGCACGGTGGACAGCGACGCGGTCAACGTGGCTCAGCTCAAGGGCGCCATTGGTTCGGCCACCGCCAACGCGGTGAGCTACGACAACAGCACGCACAACAGCGTGACGCTCAACGGCGACACCTACAACTCGGAAACCAAGCAGGGTGGCACCAAGATCACCAACGTCGCGGCCGGTGTGAACGACAGCGATGCGGTGAACATGGCGCAGCTGAACCAGACCAACACCACGGTCAACAACGTCACTGAAGGCAAGGACGGCATGTTCCAGGTGAACAACACCAAGAACCTGCCCAAGCCCAAGGCCACTGGCAAGGATTCCACCGCAGGTGGTGCCGGCGCCGTGGCATCGGCTGACAACAGCACGGCCATTGGCAGCAATGCCCAGGCTACCCACAGCAATTCGGTGGCGCTGGGCGCCAACGCCAGCACTGACCGCGACAACAGCGTGTCGGTCGGCAGCGCGGGTTCGGAGCGTCAGATCACCCACGTCGCGGCGGGTACCTCCGATACCGATGCGGTGAACCTGGCGCAGCTGAACAAGGCCACCGGTGACATCAACAACAGCATCAACAATGTCTACAGCGACCTCAAGCACGACCTGAACAAGCAGGACGACATCCTCAGCGCCGGTATCGCCGGTGCCCTGGCTGCCGCCACCCTGCCGCAGCCCTACCAGCCGGGTGCCAGCATGGCCTCCGTCGGTGCCGGCAACTACCGCGGCCAGCAAGCCCTGGCCATCGGTGTGTCGCGCATCTCCGACAACGGCAAGTGGGTCACCAAGCTGTCCGTCAACACGGATACGCAGGGTGAGTTCGGCGCATCGGTCGGCGTGGGTTACCAGTGGTAAGCCGTCGCTAGTCATTGACAAAGGGCCCGGCGGCGCCGGGCCCTTTCCAGACAGAATTCAGAGGTTACTCATCATGTTCAAGCAACAACTCCGTACAGGCCTGCGCCTGGCGGTGGTCGCCGCGGCGGTCGCCCTGATCAGTGCCTGTGGCACGGTCAGCCAGGTCGACAGCGCTGGCAAGACTACCCAGCCGGTCTTCCCGGTCATGAAGTCCGCGTCCATGCCCGAGGGCTACTACGTCAACCTGGAAAACCTGGGCAAGGTCGGCCCGGGCATGACTAAGAACCAGGTCATGGAACTGATCGGCCACCCGCAGTTCAGCGAAGGCATGTTCTTCGTGCGCGAGTGGGACTACATCCTTAAGTTCCGCCAGCCCAACGGCCAGCCGGACAAGGTTTGCCAGTACAAGGTGCTGTTCGACAAGGAGATGGTTGCCCAGTCCTTCTACTTCCTGCCCACCGACTGCATGGCCCCGTCGGTGGTCGAGCAGCATGAGGACAAGCAGATCCAGCACATCACCCTGTCGGCCGATGCCACCTTCGGCTTTGGCAGCGAGACACTGCGCCCGCTGGGCATCGCCGCCCTGGACGATGTCGTGGCGAAGATGGAAAAGGCACACGTGACCAGCATCGACGTCGTTGGCTACACCGACCGCATCGGCAGCCCCGCCAGCAATGAGGCCCTGTCGCTGCGCCGCGCCGATGCCGTGCGCAACTACCTGGTCTCCCGCGGCGTGTCGGGTTCGGTCATCACCGTCGATGGCCGCGGCAGCGCCGAGCCTTTGGTGAACTGCCCGGGTCCGAAGACGGCCGCCGTCATCGAATGCCTGGCCCCGAACCGCCGCACCGCCATCACCATCCAGACCCAGCAATAACCCCTGAAAGACCGGCGGCAGCGCAAGGCTGCCGCCGTTCGATCCCACTGCTCACCCCCCATGGAATGAGATACCGAGGGACCGCGTACAACGCTACCGGTGGGCCACTCCTGTACCGAGGTCACTCTCCATGCAAGTCAAACCCCTTATCGCCGCTCTGCTGATCTGCACCGCCGCCCTGGCCGGCTGCCAGCAAGAGCACACCCCTGATGCCGCGCAACAACCCGCCGTCTCGCCGCCCACCAACCCCCCGCCCGCCGCCGGCAATGACGCCGTGCGTCTGAACCTGCCGGCACTGCCGATCATCCGCAACGCGGTGTTCAGCCTGACGCCGACCTTCAACGGCCAGCGTGACCCGCAGATCATGAGCCAGGTCTGTGGCCTGGTCCGTGGCGAGCTGACCCAGGGCCAGGTCAACACCTTCCTGGGCCAGCGCAGTATCGACCCGGCCAAGCTGCCCAAGACCGGCAACCCGCTGTCCCTGCTGGTCAACGGCGACAAGACCAGCCAGACCATTGCCTGCGCCGCCTACCTGGCCACCAGCGTGATGCTCGCGCCGGATGCCAACGAGTACATGAAGAGCGTCGCCGTAACGGAAAAGGCGCCGGCCGGCAAAGCCAAGCCCGGCGCCAAGCCGGAGGCCAAACCCAGCACCGTGCAGCAACTCGATACCAAGGCCTTGTCCCTGGTGCTGCCGGTGAAACTGGCCGTGGCCCGCGCCAACGCCGATATCTTCGCGCTGATCGCCAGCCAGCTGCAGCGCGAGCCCGGCCTGACGCTGGGCGAGTACCGCAACCAGGCCATGCAGCTGTTCACCCGCCTGGCTCCGGTCTACCTGCAGCGGGTCAAGGCGCAGATGCCCAACGGCGTGCGCTTCGATGTCGTGCGCCTGGGCGGAGGCGCGCTGGTCTTCCGCGGCAGCGATGGCAGTTTCTTCGACTTCGACGGCACCAACCTGCGTCTGATGCAGAGCGATGTGCTGTGGTTCGGCGAAGGCAGGCTGATGGGCCAGGAATATCCCCTGTCGGTGGCCTATTTCGATGCTTCGGTGCAGCCACTGCTGGTGCCGGCCAAGCACTAAGCCTGTTCCTTGAAACAATAAAAAGCCCGGCCTATGGCCGGGCTTTTTATTGTTTCAAGGAGCTGCACGACCTGGCGGCCGGCGCCCCGGTCGTCAGTAAACCCAAACTTCCACGCGACGATTTTTTACCCGACCGTCGTTATCGCTGTTGGCCGCCACCGGCAGGGCGTCGCCCATGCCGCTGATCTCGCGGAACATCACACCTTCCTTCGCCAGCTCGCGCCGCACGGCCATGGCGCGCAGCTTGGAGAGCAGCTCGGCGCGGGCCGGGTCCTGCTTGGGATCGCCGAAGCCGACCAGCACTGCCTGCTTGTCCATCTTGCCGCTCTGCTGCAGGTAGGCGATCAGGCGGTCGATGTCGCGCTGGGCCTTGTTGTCCAGGGTCGCGCTGCCTTCGCGGAAGCGGAAGTTCACCGACAGCCGCTCGGCGTCGCGCGCCAGGGCCTGGTAGTTCTCCGGCATGCTGGCGCGCGGCGCCATCTTCACCGCCTGCACGCGCTGGCCGACGAAGCCGCTGGTGCTCACCAATGCCTGGCCCTTGTCGCCCTGGGCGAACTGCAGCAGGGCGCGTGCCCAGCGGTTCGGTTCCTCGGGCTTCATGTAGAGGAACAGGCGGCGCGACAGCGGGTAGTCCTCGGTGGCGATCAGCGTGGTCGACGGCGGCATGGCCTGGGAATCGCCATCAGCGATACGCAGGGCCTTGGACTTCTGGATCGACGACAGGCCAACAAAACCGATGCCCTGCGGGTCCTTGCTCACTTCGGCGGACAGCAGATCGCTGGACTCGAACCGCTGCACGCCGCTGGCCAGCGCCTTGCCGTGGCTGGCGAGCACCAGCTCCTTGAAGGTATCGAAGGTGCCGGAGTTGTCGTCGCGGGAATACAGACGGATGGCACCGCCGCGCCCGCCGATTTCTTCCCAGGTCTTCACCTCGCCGGAGAAGATTTTCGCCAGCGTATCGGTGGTCAGTTCGTCCAGCGGGTTGGCTGCATTGACGATGATCGCCAGGCCGTCGATGCCTATCACCTGTTCGGCCTTGGCGCTGCGCAGGTTGCCCGACGCCGACAGGCCCGCGACCTCGGCGTCCTTGATCGGGCGCGAGGCGGCGGCCAGTTCGGCGCTGTTGTCCTTGAGGGCGACAAAACCGGTGCTGGAGCCGTGGGCGGCGAGGTCGATGATGGCCTCCTTGCCGTCCTTGCTGCGGCCGATGAGGCGCTGTTCGTTCTCTGCCTTGCCCGGCTTGGCGCTGACGTCCGTGTAGCCCTCGCTGACCAGCAGACCCTTCACCAGCTCTGGCAGCAGGTGCGCACCGATGGTGTTGGAACCCTGGATACGCAGCACCGGCTCGCTGCCCTGGGACGAGGGCAGGGCGGCGAATGCCGACCAGGGGAATGCGTAGCAGATGAACGCGATGGTGAGCCAGGCGATGGTGACGGGCCAGGGTTGGGCATCGCTGGGGCTCGACTTGTACTGCATGGGTCAACTTCCATTTGAGGCATCGTTGGCGCGGCAGATTAAGTCGAAATCATTGCATCGATATGACGCTTCACTGCCGTGCAGGGCGGGCGCCGCTGCCTTCAGACATGACTGGCGAGTTGTCGGAGCTTTCCGATTACGGATCCGTTCCACCGAGGCTATACAGGTCGCTCGATTCCGCAATGCCGGAGAGTGAGATGGACGAGATCCTCGATTTTGCGTCGGTCCTGATGAAGCTGGTACTCATCCTGCTGGCGGCGCTGATGGCCGGCTCCCTGGTCATGGCGCCGGACAGGACGCTGGCGACGGCGCCTTCGATGCTCATGCTGGTGGTCCCGTTGTTTGCCCTGGTGACGCTGCTGGACCTGGCGGGAGTCGTGCGGAGCTTTTCCAGGCGCAGGGCAGCCAGGAAAAGCGCGTGTCACTGGAGCCATGACTGAGCCTGCGTCCGTGGGAGTCGGAGTGAGTGGGGTGTCGAGGAAGTGATAGGAAAAATCTCCCGGCTCATCAGGAAAGCCTGATAACACCCGCATTCCGGCCAAGCGAAACTTGCGCCGTTTCAACGTCCCGCCGGAAAAGTGACCATGACCCAATCCCATAGCGCGCCAGCTCCGGCTGGCTCCGAGCATCGCGTCAAGCCCACCGCCCTGGCCCTGCATGTCGCCTCCGCCGCTTCCTGGGGGCGTCCCTGGCGGCGCCGGGCACTGAGCTTGCCTTCCCCTCGGTCATTGACCTTCCAGGGTATCCACCTGCCGCTACAGCCGTTGCGCTCCTGGCTGCATCTGTTGTCCAGGGCCGGAATGCTCGGCGTGCGGCCTGCTGCCGTGAGTGTGCTCAGGCAACCGGAAGACGACGAAGACACGCCGACGAGGATCGAAGATCTGGGTTTCGAACTGGCCACCGAGATGATCCTGGACTTCGCCAATTTCGCCCGGCAGTCGAGGCTCCACAGCGCCGCCGAACAGGCCGAAAAGACCGAGACCGAGACCGCGACTTCCGGGGACGGTGAGCCGCCTGCCATCGCTGCCAGTGGCGTTATTGACCCACTGCATGCGCTTGCCATGGCTGGCAGCGTTGTGTCGGAGTCCGTGGACGAGGACTTCCTGCGCCTTGAATCGCCGGAGCCGCAGGAGAGCCCAAGTCCCGGTCCGGCAATACCTGTGCAGGAAATCGAGCAGCCCTCGGCGCTCGAAGTGCCGCTTCCGGTTGCTGAACCACGGGTCGAACCGACCGTAGATGTGACGGATGCCCCGGTCATGACCGAGCAGCATGAGCCCATCGCCGCTGAGCCAGTGCCGGACGCTCAGGAATATGTGGAGCCACTGCAGTCGTTGTCGCTGGAAACCGTCGCTCCGGTGGCGTCGCCCATGCCGGTGATCGAGGAGGGCACGTTGGAGTCCACCGTAGCACCCGCACGGACGGCATTCGTCGAGGCAGTCGTGGCAGTTGTCGAACCGCTTCAGGAAGCAGTGATCCGTAACGAAATGCCGGAAGCGCCAGAGAGCGAGCCCGAGCATGAAGACTCTGCTGAAACTGCGGCGGTTGCCGAGGAGAAGGTCGTGGATGTACCGGAAACTGTCGTGCGGGAGCCGCTGCCCCAGGAGCCTGTGGAGCCGCCTCAGCTACCAGTGGGGAGCGCTGCACAGGAGCCGGAAGCAGCTGCATCGGTGATGGACGTAGAGGACGAAACCCGCCCCGAGCAAGTGCCCGAACCGGAACACGAGGCTGCGGTGGAAGCGCTGAAAGCGAAGGGCCCGGCCATCGTTGTCAGTGACGTGCGCCTCGCCAGAAAAGCGGTCGTTCGGCCGCGATCATCCGTGGAGTCGGAACCTGCCGCACAGAGTCCTGGCGTGGCGGAGGTCGTTGAAGTGAACGCACCGGTGGCCGAGGTGGCGGCCGAGCAGCCGCAGGCGGAAGTCGTGGAAGTGGCCGTGCAGTCCGAAACGGAAAACCCGGCAACCGTCATGCACTGGGAGCCCATGCAGGCGGAGGTACAAGTGCACGAAGCAATCCAGGGGGGCAGAGCTGCAGACGAGTTCGGATTCGAACCGATGATCGCGAGCCTGGAGGATGCCCTGGCTGCACTGGCGGCGGCCAATGCCATTCACGAGGCCCCCCCGGCCGTGCCAGTGGAGCCGGTTGCCGAACCAGACGTTGCGAAAGCTGCTCCCGCCCCCTCGGCTGCCGAGGCACTGCAGGCAGACGACAGCACCCTTGAAGCGGCGCTTCGGGGAATCTTTATCCAGAAGGAAACTGAAATGACCGAAATGCGCGATGAGTCGAACGATGCCGATGTCCGGGCTGCTACCGCCCCCATCACGTCGGTGGAGCTGCAGGAAGTGGCGGCCACGCTGAGCGTGCCCCAGCTTGAAGCCGACCCGGACGACGTGCTGTCCGATGTGCAAAGCACCCTCAACTCTCTCGCGGGCATGGCCCAGGGGCTGACCCAGCAGAAGCAGGCGGCAGGTCGCCTGCAGGAAGAGCTGGAGGAGTGGAACAACCAGCTGCAGGAGCGCGAGCGCCTGGCGGGTGACAAGGAAGAGCGCCTCCTGCAGCTGGAGAGTCATCTCAAGGAGGCCAAGACCAATCTGGACCGCATGGCTGCAGAGAACAATCGCCTGCTCGCCGAGCGCAGCGAGGCACTCAAGGAGTTGGCGCAGACCGTCGATCTGCGCGACAGGACCACCATCAAGCGTGCCGAGTCGATCCAACTGGAGCAGCAGCGTATCGATGAACAGGCTGGCAACCTGCGTACCCGTGCCAGCGAGCTGGATGAGCGGGAGAGTGCCCTCAAGCGCAAGAGTGAGGAGCTGGGCGTTCGGCTCAAGCAACTGCAGAGCGCGAAGGACAAGTTCAGCGCCATCGTGAAGAGCTTCAACGAGACGGTGCAGTTCAACAGCACCCTGTCGGCCATTTCCAAGACGGTCAACGAGTGACCGGAGCGGCTGGCGCGCCATTGGGCGCAACGGTCGAGTGTATCTGCCGCAGTGGGGGCACTGGCGCAACAGGGGATGCCGAGACACGGAATGGTCCGGCTCCGTCCGTTGCGCCAGCGGCGTGTTCGCTGGGGTAGCCGTTCAATGACACTTCTGTGGGAACGATTGCTGCGGTGGATTCTTTCGATACGCCATGTCGCACGTGGCCCGCGGGGCCTTCGCTGCAAGGAGGAACATGGCCCGCATAGTACTCATCGAACCGTCGCGGCGTGATTTCGTCACGATCCGCCGGTTTCTGCTGGACCACGGCCATCAGTGTGACGTGCACTTCAAGTACGCTCGCCAAGCCTTGAACAGCCTGGACGATAGCGACTGCGATCTGCTGGTGGTGACCCTGGAGTTGCCTGACATTCATGGCATGGAGCTGGTCACGATGCTTCGGCGGGACGGCCGGCTCAAGCCTTCGACTCCTGTGCTGGTCTGCTCCAGCCTGGGGTCACCGCTGAACATTCAACGAGCGATTCGCATCGGGGTTTCGGGCTTTCTCCTGATGGACGACCGCCCAGCCCTGATCGGTCGGGCCGTCGACGCCGTACTCGCGGGTGGCAAGGTCTTCCCCGAGCATGAGCGATTGCCACTGGCTGGAGATCCCCGGCTGGAGTCAGCACTGGTTCTCCCCACCCACCTGGTTGCCGTACTGCATGGGCTGCGCCGTGGGCGTTCGGTAGCCTCGCTGGCGGAGGTCCTGGCTTTATCGGGGCCCAGCATCGGTCAGCATAGAAGGCAGCTGATGCGGAAGCTGTCGGCCTCGAGCCTGGAAGAGCTGTTCAGCATCAGCGAGGAGATTGGTCTGCTCTAGCGGCTGCGGGCCATGCGGTGCTCTCCGCCTCCGGAAGGCTGTAGCCGCTCAGGGGTGGCCGAATCGATCAGGCGGCCTTGCGTAGTTTTCCTTCGCTCATGCAGGAATAAACTGACATTCACTGCGGCGCAGGGTTGTAAGAATTCTTCCTGCAACCTGTCCTGTACTTCCCCCATCGGGAAAGTATGGGGCAGCCCATCGGCTCTTCCCGTCGGCCTGATCGCCCTTGATTACGAAGGGGCATCGCCACCGAGTCTCTGGCCCCTGTTCGACTTGTCGTGCGGCGTGCAGAGAAGGTGTGGCTGACCACCCTCAGGGTAGGACGTTTCATGACTTCAGATGCGAAGCGGTTCGAAGGACATCAGGAGAACGGCTTGTCAATCGTGACCGCTCCTCAGCTGTCCGAGCAGGAACTCGCCATTCTTTCTACGGACATCGACGAGGGGCATTCCGGATTCCGGGCTCCTCTGCCCCTGGCAACCGAGAGCCGCGATCGGCCCAGCATCCTGGTGGGATACATCCCGATCCAGGGCGGTGCCGCCGTGTCGGCTGTACCGCTTGAGGCTGCGCAGTCCCAGGGCGCCTTCGAGAACCTTGAACGGGACCTCGCCGATCTTGCCTCGGCCTGTTCGGGGCTGGTGTCGGCGGAACAAGCCGGCGCCGTTGCCATCTTTCCGCCGGTAAGCAGCGAGCACGCGCTGGAGGTGTCCGACTCCGAAGCCGCGGCGATGCTCCTCGATTCGCTCCAGCTCACTGCGTCGATGCCCGATACCGACTGCAACCTGGCTACCGATGCCTCTGTTGCGCACGCCAGCCAGCCAGATTCCCACTTTTCCCGCGAGGAAGACCTCAACATGAACGCTCAAGCCCAATCCGTCACCACCGAAGCTGCGAACCACCGGGTGCCCGTGGAATCCGCCATGACCGTGCGCCAATCCTCGGCGCTCGAAACCGACGGCGTCCTGCACGATGTACAGTCCACCCTCGACTCGCTGGCCGGCATGGCGCACGGCCTATCGCAGCAGAAGCTGGAGATCGTGAAGATGCGCGAGGCGCTCGAGGAGCGCCGTCTGGCGACACTGGAGCGCGAGCGCCAGCTGGCAGAGCGGGAGGAGCGCCTGAGTCAGCAGGAACAACGCCTGCAGGAAGAGAAACAAGGCATCGAGCGCGTCGCCGAACACAATGCCACCGTTCTCGCCGAACGCAGCACGGCCTTGCAGGCCCTGGCGGAAACCGTCGATAGCCGCGACCGTGCGACCACCAAACGCGCCGAGGTACTGAGTCAGGAGCAGCAGAGCATCGACCGCCAGCAGAACCAGCTGCGTGCGCGGGTTCAGGAGCTGGATGACCGCGAGGCTGGCCTGCAGCGCCAGAGTGGTGAGCTGGCGGATCGTTTCAAGCAACTGCTCGACGCTAAGGAGCGCTTCGGCGCCATCGTCAAGGGTTTCAACGAGACCGTGCGCTTCAACACGACCTACAGCGCCATCAGCAAGACGGTCGGAACCGGTGCGGAGGAAGCCTGATCGCTCACCGACAAATGAAAAAGCCCGGCATTGGCCGGGCTTTTTCGTTCAGGGCGATTACTTCAGCTGCAGCCAGATCGGCGCGTGGTCCGAGGGCTTTTCCATGCCGCGGATGTCGTAGTCCACACCGGTCTCGGCGATGCGGCCGCGCAGGGCCTCGGAGGCGAGAATCACGTCAATGCGCAGGCCGCGCTTGGGCGTGTCCTCGAAACCACGGCTGCGGTAGTCGAACCAGCTGAAGCGGTCGTCCACGCTCGGGTTCTGCAGGCGGAAGCTGTCCACCAGACCCCAGCCCTTCAGGCGCGCCAGCCATTCGCGTTCTTCCGGCAGGAAGCTGCACTTGCCGGTCTTCAGCCAGCGTTTGCGGTTCTCTTCGCCGATGCCGATGTCGCAATCTTCCGGCGAGATGTTGATGTCGCCCATCACCACCAGCGGCTGGTCGGGCTGGAAGCGGGTTTCCAGCAGGTCCTGCAGGTCGGCGTAGAAGCGCTGCTTGGCGGGGAATTTCACCGGGTGGTCGCGGCTCTCGCCTTGGGGGAAGTAGCCGTTCATCACGGTGATCGGCTGGCCGTCGGCGTCCTTGAAGGTGCCCCAGATGAAGCGGCGCTGGGAATCCTCGCCGTCGTTGGGGAAGCCGCGTTGCAGTTCCAGCGGCTCCTGGCGGGAGAGCAGGGCGACGCCGTAGTGGCCCTTTTGCCCGTGGTAATGCACGTGGTAGCCGAGGGCTTCGATCTCCTCGCGGGGGAACTGTTCGTCGGCGACCTTGGTTTCCTGCAGGCCGATCACGTCCGGCTGATGGCGTTCGATGATCGCCTGGAGCTGGTGGGGACGTGCGCGCAAACCGTTGATATTGAAGGAGACGATTTTCATCCTGGGCGCCCTGGCAAAAGTACGATGCTAGCCCAGGTAGGCCGACCCTGGCGACCCCGGCGAGGCGCTGCTAGGGTTTTGTGGCTGGACTCATAACCATAAGAAGAACTCACCCGAAGAGGCGTCCGCATGCCTGATACCCTCGCCGAAGTCCGTCTGCTGGACGGCAACTACAGCCGTGAAGTCCGCTCGCTGCTTTATCACGCCTACCGCCACGAACCCACCTTCGCCTACCTGTTCGAGTCCGACCGCGCCGGTTTCGACCAACGCGTGCGGGCGACCGTCCGCGAGCTGGTCAACCAGCACTTCCTCGAGGAGCTGCCGGCCATCGGCCTGCTGATCGAGGACCGTCTGGTGGGGGTGGCGCTGGTGGTTCCGCCGCAACGTCGCCTGGACGTCACCGAGAGCTGGTTCTGGCGCATGCGCATGCTGCTCACCACCGGCCTGGGTTGCACCCGGCGCTACCTGGACTACCACGCCGCCGTGCTCGGCTGCCTGCCGCCGGGGCCCTATCACATCCTGCCGCTGATCGGCGTGCACCCGGAGTTCCAGGGCAAGCACCTGGGCGAGCAGTTGCTCGATGCGCTGCATGCCTGGTGCGCCGAGGACGGCGGCTCCCAGGGGCTGGTGCTGGATACGGGAAATGCCCGCTACCTGGAATTCTACCGGCGCCACGGTTACGAAGAGCTGGGAGAGGTGGCGCTGGGGCCGATTCGCGAGCATGTGCTGTTCCATCCCACCCATGGCCGCGAGGCGGTGAAAGTGTCGGCGGGATAGCCGATGCTTTGAATCCTCAGACGCCTCCTACGGCCTGAAGGAAGGCAATACGGGGAAAACCCGTGCTAGCATTTCGCGCCATGAGAGTTGTCCAAGGATTGCTTGGGCTGCTGCTGGTACTGGCCTTCTGCTTGCAGAGGGCCCTGGCAGCCGAAGCCCATCTCGACGTTCGTATCACCCCCGCCAATGCTGCGCTCAAGGCCAATATCGAGGCCTATCTGGGCAGCCTTGGCGAGCGTGATCAGGCGGCCCTGCAAAGATTCCGGCGCAATGCCGTTGAGCAGGCGCAGAAGGCCGCCCAGGCTTTGGGCTACTACCAGGCGCGCATCCGTGGCCGGGTGACCGATGACAAGGTGCCGACCCTGCGCATCAACGTCCGGCCCGGCGAGCCCATTCACCTGCGTAACGTCACCGTGCGAGTCGAAGGCCCGGCAGCCCAGCTCAAGAGCTTCCGGGTGCCCGGTGGCGACGCCCTGAAGCCCGGCGCGCAGCTCAACCACGGCGCCTACGAGGACGCCAAGCGGCTGATCCAGAACCAGGCCTCACGCTTTGGCTTCTTCCGTGGCCAGTTTACCCAGCAGCAATTGCGCATCGACCCCGAAGCCGGCGTGGCGGACATCGAGCTGGTATACGCCAGCGGGCCGCGTTATCGCCTGGGCAAGGTCGAATTCGCTGGCGATTTCCCCTTCGACGAGGACCTGCTGCAGCGCATGGTGCCGTTCAAGGAAGGCGCCGACTACGATTCCGAACAGATCGCTGACCTCAACCAGGCCCTGCAGTCCAGCGGCTACTTCGATGGCGTACGGGTGGATGCCGCGCCGACCAACGCCGATGGTGAAGTGGTGCCGGTGAACGTTCACCTGGAGGCGCGCAAACCGCGCACCATGGGCCTCGGTCTGGGCTTTTCGACCGACGTCGGGCCCCGTGCACGGGCCACCTGGACCCGCCACTGGGTCAACCCGCAGGGCCACAGCCTGGGCTTCGAGGCGGAGGTTTCCGCGCCCCGGCAGAACGTCGGCGCCTGGTACGAAGTTCCCCTGGACCCGCCGCTCACCGACAAGCTGCGTTTCACCAGCGGCTACCAGTACGAAGACCTGGTGGACACCGAGAGCAAGCTGCTGACCCTCGGCGGCGAGTGGCACCACAAGCTCGACAGCGGCTGGCAGCGGGTCGTCTCGCTGAACTGGCAGCGCGAGGAATACAAGCTGGGCGACGATTCGGGCCTGAGCAGTTTCCTGATGCCGGGCATCGGCTACTCGATCCTCGAAGCCGACAACAAGATTGACCCCGGAAAAGGTTATCGCCTGCAATTCGAGGTGAAAGGCGCCAAGGAAGGGCTGCTGGCGGACGCTGACGTCGCCCATGTCAACGCCATGGCCAAGGGCGTCACCAGTTTCTGGGGAGGGCAGCGGTTGCTCGGACGCATCCAGGTCGGCGGCATCGCCACCAACGACTACAGCGCGATTCCACCGTCGCTGCGCTTCTTCGCCGGCGGTGACCAGAGCGTGCGTGGCTACGACTACCAGACGCTGTCGCCGAAGAACTCCGACGGCGACCGCATCGGCGGCCGCTACATGGTCGCCGGCAGCGTCGAGTACCAGTATCCCATCGCCGAGCGCTGGCGCGTCGCGGCCTTCGTCGACCAGGGCAACTCGTTCAACTCGCTGGACTTCCCCTCGATCAAGACCGGCGTCGGCATCGGCATCCGCTGGATTTCCCCGGTCGGCCCGCTGCGCCTGGACCTCGCCGATGGCCTGGACGAGGACGGCGGCATCCGCCTGCACTTCTCCATGGGGCCTGAACTGTGACCCGCGCGGGCTGGATGCGCGCGCTGCGCTGGAGCCTGGGCGGCCTGCTCGGGCTGATCCTGCTGCTGGTTATCGCGGTGGGCGCCTTGCTGGGCACGCCTGCGGGTAGCCGCACCGTGCTGAGCTGGGTGCCGGGCCTGAGCGTCGATGAGTTCGACGGCCGCCTGGCCGGCGGCTTCAGCGCCAAACGCCTGGAATGGACCGACGGTGCCACCCACCTGGTACTGGACCAGCCACAGATCGACTGGTCGCCGGACTGCCTGCTGCGCATGACCTTGTGCCTGCAAAAGGTCGTGGCCAACGAAGTGCTGCTGACCCTGCCACCGAGCGAGCCGAGCGAATCGTCCGGCCCCGTCGAGCTGCCCGACCTGAGCCTGCCGCTGTCACTGGAGCTGGGTGACATCCGCATCGGCCGCTTCCTGCTCAATGGCCAGGAACAGCTGCGTGACGCCGAGTTGGTCGCGCACTGGGACCACGACGGCCTGCACATCGACTCGGTGAAGCTTGCCCGTGATGGCCTGAGCCTGTCGCTCAAGGGCCTGCTGAAGCCGACCCAGGGCTGGCCGCTGGAGGCCGAGGGGACGCTTGGCCTACCCGCGCCGGGCGAGAAGCCCTGGACCCTGCAGCTGCAGGCCAAGGGCGAGCTGATGGGCCACCTCAAATTGCAGGCGCAGAGCAGTGGCTACCTGAACGGCAACCTGGAAGGAGACCTGCAGCCACTGGCGGAGAACCTGCCGGCCACTGCACTGGTCACCGCCGACGGCTTCAAGGCCGATGCTTCCTTACCCGACACCCTGACGCTGAACCAGCTGCGCCTGAATGCCAGCGGCAACCTCAAGGATGGCTATCAGCTGGCCGGCGCCGCCGTGCTGCCCGCCGAGGAAACCCCGGTGGTGCTGACCCTGCGCGGTCGGGTCGACGCCGAGGGCGCGGATATCGCCGCGCTTGACTTGAGCACCGCCAAGGACCAGCGCGTGGCGCTGACCGGCCGCCTGGACTGGAAGGACGCTTTTGCCGCCAACGCCCAGCTCGACTGGTTGGACTTCCCCTGGCGTCGACTGTACCCGGAGATCGACGAGCCGCCGGTGAGCGTGCACACCTTCAAGGCCGAAGTGAGCTACAACGACGGCGCCTACCTGGGCAACTTCGACGGCGCCTTCAAGGGACCGGCCGGCGATTTCACCCTGGCCAGCCCGGTGTCGGGCAACCTCGCGGAAGTCTTCCTGCCATCGCTGAAACTGGTGGCGGGGCAGGGCAAGGCGGAAGGGCATCTGAAGGTCGGTTTCGCCGATGCAGTGACCTGGGACGCGGCGCTCGATCTGTCCGACCTCGACCCGGCCTACTGGCTCGCCGAGATGCCCGGCCGCCTCGGCGGGCCGCTGCGCAGCAAGGGCTCGCTCAAGGGCGAGGCGCTGAACCTCGACGCCAACCTCGACCTGCAGGGCCGCCTGCGTGGCCAGCCGGCCACCTTCAGGGCCAATGCCACGGCGGCGGGGCCGGCGTGGAAGGTCGACGGCCTGCTGCTGCAACTGGGCGACAACCGCATCAGCGGACAGGCCGCGCTGGACCAGCGGCTGTCCGGCCGCCTGGACATTGCCTTGAATCGCCTCGGCCAGCTGTGGCCGCAGCTGTTCGGCCGTCTCAACGGCCAGCTCGACCTGGCCGGCACGCTGCAGGCGCCGCAAGGGCAACTGAAACTCGATGGCCAGCGCGTCGCCTACGCCGACCTGGGCCTGCGCACGTTGGACCTGACGGCTGCCCTCGACGCCGGCCAGCGTGGTCGCGTCAACCTGACAGCCCAGGGCCTGCACAGCGGCGAAACGGATTTCGGCGTGCTCAAGCTCGAGGGCAGCGGCGACCTCAAGCGCCAGCAGCTTGCCCTGAACCTGCAGGGCAAGCCTGTAGTGCTCGACCTCGGCCTGGACGGCAACTGGAACGGCAAGGACTGGCGCGGGCGGCTGGCAAAAGGCGACATCCAGAGCGGCGGCCAG
Organism: Pseudomonas sp. LABIM340; assembly: GCF_040017195.2. Classification (NCBI taxonomy): domain Bacteria; kingdom Pseudomonadati; phylum Pseudomonadota; class Gammaproteobacteria; order Pseudomonadales; family Pseudomonadaceae; genus Pseudomonas; species Pseudomonas sp. LABIM340. The sequence continues at coordinate 2,555,814 of NZ_CM200227.1, forward strand.
GACTGGCGCCTGCAACAGCCGGCACGCCTGGAACGGCTGGCGGACGGGCGGATCAACCTCGGCGCCCATTGCTGGGCTTCCGGCCCCGCCAGCCTGTGCATGGAAGACCAGCGGCTGATGCCCGACCCACGCCTGCGCATGCACCTGCGCGAGTTCCCGCTGGACAGCCTGGCGCGCTGGCTGCCCGAGGACTTCGCCTGGAAGGGCAAGCTCGACGGCGACGTGCAGCTCGACCTGCCCGCCAGCGGCCCCAACGGCTCCATCCTGGTCAATGCCAACAACGGCACCCTGCGGATCAAGGAGCAGGAGGAGTGGGTCGACTTCCCCTACCAGCGCCTGCAGCTGGAGAGCCGCCTGACGCCCAGGCGCATCGACACCAGCCTGCAGTTCCAGGGCGACAAGCTCGGCAGCCTGCAGGCCCAGGTCCAGCTCGACCCACGGCCGCAAGCCAAGCCGGTGAACGGCACCTTCAGCCTCAATGGCCTGGACATCTCCGTGGCGCGGCCCTTCGCGCCCATGGTGGAAACCCTGAAAGGCCACCTCAACGGCAGCGGGCAGATTTCCGGCGGCCTGCTGGCGCCACGGGTGGATGGTGAGCTGCGCCTGAACGATGGTGAAATCTCCGGCGGCGACCTGCCGACCCGTTTCGAGCAGTTGCAGGTCACCGCGCGGATCGCCGGCGAGCAGGTCGACCTGAGCGGTGACTGGAAGGCCGGAGAGCACGGCAACGGCAGCCTGTCCGGACGCATCGCCTGGTTCAGTGGCCTGGATGTCGACGTGAAGCTGCGCGGCAGCCGCCTGCCGGTGACCGTCGAGCCTTACGCCAACCTCGAGGTGGAGCCTGATCTCACCGTGCAGATGGCGGGTGAAAGGCTCGCTGTTTCGGGCTCGGTGCAGGTCCCGCGCGGCGCCATCACCATTCGCCAGCTACCGCCGTCCACGGTCAGGGTGTCCGACGACACTGTGATCGTCGGCGCGAAGCAGGAGCCGAAAAGCGCCCTTGCGCTGAACATGGACATCGACGTCAGGGTCGGCAGCGACAAGCTGACCTTCAGCGGCTTCGGCCTGAACGCGGAGCTGGCGGGCCAGGTGCACATCGGCGACAACATGGACACCCGCGGCGAACTGCGCCTGAACAACGGCCGCTACCGCGCCTACGGCCAGAAGCTGACCATCCGCCGTGCGCGCCTGCTGTTCGCCGGGCCCATCGACCAGCCGTTCCTCGATGTCGAGGCGATCCGCAAGGTCGACGACGTGGTTGCTGGCCTGCGCCTGACCGGCAATGCCGAGCAGCCGCGCAGCGAGGTGTTCTCCGAGCCCGCCATGAGTCAGCAGCAGGCGCTGTCCTACCTGGTGCTGGGCCGGCCGATGTCCAGCGGCGAGGACAGCAACATGCTCGGCGAAGCGGCCCTGGCGCTCGGCCTGGCCGGCAGCGCGCCGCTGACCGGCGAAGTCGCCCAGCGCCTGGGCATCCAGGACTTCCAGCTGGACACCGAAGGCACCGGCAACAGCACCAGCGTGGTCGCCAGCGGGCAGCTTTCCGACCGTCTCAGCCTGCGTTACGGCGTGGGCGTGTTCGAGCCGGCCAACACCATCGCGCTGCGCTACCTGCTGAGCAAGAAGGTCTACCTGGAAGCCGCCAGCGGCCTGGCCAGTTCCCTGGACATCTTCTACAAGCGCGACTTCTGAAGGCAGTCGGCGGTGGTGCCCCGGCACCGCTGCCGACCCATCCGCACCGGCAACCTGCCAGCCTTCATGGCCCCTTAAGGTACTCGGCACAGACTCCCCACCGCCGCCGGACGATGTGCGCACAAGGGGAAGTCATCATGCGCCTGGACCTCATCAGGACCCACCTGCTCGAATTCATCAACAAGGGCTTCCCGGCCCGTCAACTGCGCCGGTTAGCCGCTCGCGACCTGCTGCGCGGTTCGGCGGCAGGGCGGCAGGCGCCCAATGCGCTGACCGCAGCCCTGCTGGAGTGGTCCGCGCTGGAGTCGGCCACGGTGCTGGAGCGCCTGGAGAGTCGGCGCGAAGGCCTGAGCGGTGGGGAGGCGGACGAGCGCCGCCAGCGCGACGGGCTGAACGAAGTGGACCAGGACCGTCCCATCGGCGCCTGGATGCACCTGTGGTACTGCTACTGCAACCCCTTCAACCTGCTGCTCACCGTCCTGGCGACCATCTCCTGGTTAACCGAGGACGTCGAGGCCGCGGTGGTGATCGGCAGCATGGTGGGTGTTTCCACACTGCTGCGCTTTATCCAGGAGAAACGCTCCAACCGCGCCGCCGAGAAGCTCAAGGCGATGGTGAGCAACACCGCCACTGTATTCCGCAGCGCGCAGGGCATCGGGCCGGCGTGTCGTGCCGAGGTGCCGATCCGCGAACTGGTGGTCGGTGATGTGCTGTGGCTGTCGGCGGGCGACATGGTCCCGGCGGACGTGCGTCTGCTCAGCGCCAAGGATCTTTTCGTCGGCCAGGCCGCACTGACCGGTGAATCCCTGCCGGTGGAGAAGTTCGCCCAACTGCGCGACGCCCGCCAGGGCAACCCGCTGGAGCGTGACAGTCTGTGCTTCATGGGCACCACGGTGGTCAGCGGCTCCGCCCTGGCGGTGGTGATCGGCACCGGCACGCGCACCTATTTCGGCTCCCTCGCCGAGAAGGTGATCGCCAGCGACCCGACGCCCACCGCCTTCCAGACCGGGGTCAACCGCGTCAGCTGGCTGCTGATCCGCTTCATGCTGGTGATGGCGCCGGTGGTCCTGCTGATCAATGGCTTCACCAAGGGTGACTGGCTGGAGGCCGCGCTGTTCGCGCTGTCCATTGCCGTCGGCCTGACCCCGGAAATGCTCCCGATGATCGTCACCTCGACCCTGGCCAAGGGCGCGGTGGTGCTCAGCCGGCGCAAGGTGATCGTCAAGCGCCTGGATGCCATCCAGAACTTCGGCGCCATGGACATCCTCTGCACCGACAAGACCGGCACCCTGACCCAGGACCGCATCGTCCTCGAGCGCCACACCGACGCCTTCGGCCAGGTACAGGACCGCGTGCTGCAACTGGCTTTCCTCAACAGCCACTACCAGACCGGGCTGAAGAACCTGCTGGACGTTGCCGTCCTCGAACACGTCGAACTGCGCCATGCGCTGAAGGTGGATAGCCGCTTCCGCAAGCTCGACGAGATTCCCTTCGACTTCGCCCGCCGGCGCATGTCGGTGGTGGTCAGTGAGCGCGAAGACAACCACCTGCTGATCTGCAAGGGCGCGCTGGAAGAGGTGCTGTCGGTTTGCACCACGGTGGAAACCGCCGATGGCGTCGAGCCGCTGACCGGGGCGCGCCTGGAGAGCATCCGTGCGGTGGCCGACGGGCTCAACCAGGAAGGCCTGCGGGTGGTCGCCGTGGCCACCCGCGAGTTGCCGCCCACCCGCGATATCTACGGTGTGGCGGACGAAAGCGAATTGTGCCTGGCCGGCTACATCGCCTTCCTCGACCCGCCCAAGGAAACCACCGCTCCGGCGTTGCGCGCGCTGGCGGAGAACGGCGTGGCGGTAAAGGTGCTGACCGGCGACAACGATCGTGTGAGCCTGAAGGTCTGCCGCGATGTGGGGCTGGTGGTCGAGGGTGTGTTGCTCGGCCCGCAGCTGGACGAACTCGAAGACGCCGAGCTGGGCGAACTGGCCGAGCGCACCACGTTGTTCGCCAAGCTCACGCCCAGCCACAAGGAGCGCCTGGTGCGTGTGCTGCGCGAGCGCGGTCATGTGGTCGGCTTCCTCGGCGACGGCATCAACGATGCTCCGGCGCTGCGCACGGCGGACATCGGCATCTCGGTGGATTCGGCGGTGGACATCGCCAAGGAAGCCGCCGACCTGATCCTCCTGGAAAAGAGCCTGATGGTCCTGGAGGAGGGTGTGATCGAAGGGCGCCGTACCTTCGCCAACATGCTCAAGTACATCCGCATGACCGCCAGTTCCAACTTCGGCAACGTGTTCAGCGTGCTGGTGGCCAGCGCCTTCATTCCGTTCCTGCCGATGCTGCCGCTGCAACTGCTGGTGCAGAACCTGCTCTACGACCTGTCACAGATCGCCATTCCCTTCGACCACGTCGACGACGAACTGCTGCGCAAACCGCAGCAGTGGAACCCGGACGGGCTGGGGCGCTTCATGGTGTTCTTCGGGCCGATCAGCTCGATCTTCGACATCGCCACCTTCCTCGTGCTCTGGCACGTGTTCGGTGCGAACTCTCCGGCGCAGCAGACGCTGTTCCAGTCCGGCTGGTTCGTCGAGGGGCTGATCTCGCAACTGCTGGTGGTGCACATGATCCGCACCCGGCGCATTCCCTTCCTGCAGAGCCGCGCCGCCTGGCCGCTGCTGGGCATGACCCTGGTGATCGTCGCGGTGGCGATCTTCCTGCCCATGGGACCGCTGGCGCATTCCTTCCGCATGGAGGCGCTGCCGCTGGGCTACTGGCCGTGGCTGGTGGCGATACTGCTGGGCTACATGGCGCTGACGCAGACGGTGAAAGGCTGGTTCGCCCGGCGCTACGGCTGGCAGTGAGCGAAACGGAACCAACGTGCGAACCCGATCACCTCTGGCCACGCGGGCATCGGGTTCAATACACTCCGGTCATCCGTCTTCTCCTGCTGTGAGTCGTGATCTTGCCGTCGCAAGCCCATCGTCTGCCGTCGTTCCTGCGTGCGCGCCTGAAGTGCCTCGTCCTGTTGGGCCTGACGCTGGCCAGCGTGCCGCTGGCCGCCTGCGAGAAGACCCTTCGCTGGGATGATGACCCGCCCTTCAGCATGCAATTGCCCGACGGTAGCGTCGGCGGCCTTTACGTCGAGCTGAACCGCACCGTGCTGGAGCGCCTGGGGTGCGAGGTGCGGATGGTCAAGCTACCCTGGGCGCGGGCGCTCAAGGAACTCGAACTCGGTCGCCTCGACGTGCTGCCCGGCGCTTTCCGCAAGCCCGAGCGCGAGGCCTACGCCTGGTTCTCCGGCACCGTGCTGCCGCCCTCGCGCAACATCCTCTTCGTCCGTCGCGGCCTGCCCCAGCTGGGCAGCCTGCAACAGCTGTCCGACCTGCCCGGCAGCGATTTCCGCCTCGGCGCGCAGATCGACGTGTCCTACGGCGAACCCTACCGCCAGCTGATGGCCGACCCGGACTACGCCGCGCGGGTGTTCTTCAATCCCAGCCGCAGCAACCTCTGGCACATGGTCGACAAGGGCCGTATCGACGGCATCATCGCCGACGAGCACAGCGGTCAGTACGAGCTGCAGCAACTGGGCCTGGCCAAGCGCATCGAGCCTACCGGCGTGGTGGTTTCAGCGGAGTCGGCGGAAGTCGCCTTCAGCAAGCGCACCCAGGACGAGGACTTCGTCCGTCGCTACGCGCAGACATTGAAGACGCTGGTGGAAGAGGGTGAAGACCGGCGCATCCTGCAGCACTACGTGAGCAACTGACGGATTACCGCTTCAGGGCTTGCGCCAGAGATTGGTGCGACGGGCCTTGGCCTCGTGTTCCTCGAACTGGTACTGGCCGACTTCCTCGGGCGTCTGCGCGTCGCTCTGCCGCCAGCGCGCGAGGCCGATGCTCAGCTGGGCCCGGCCGATATCCAGGGTGTGACCGCAATTCGGGCATTCCGCCGGAGTGACCCAGACAGCCGCGCGCAGGCTGCCGTCGGGTTGCGACTCGGCGTGCTTGAGCGTGGCGCTCTTGCCCAGGGCAAGCTGCACCAGGGCTGCGCGGGAACGCTGGCCGAAAGGTTGTTCCAGTTCCGGGGCGGTGACGCCGCGCAGGTGGATGGTGGTATCGCCGCCGTCCGCGCGCTGGCAGGTCAACTGGTCGCCGCTGAACACGGCCGTCACCTGGCATTCCTCATCCGCGTGGGCGGCGAGGGGAAGGAAGGAAAGTACGAGCAGTGCGGCAGGAACGAATCGCATGGAGCCTCCGGTGGACCCCGTCAGCATAACCGCTGCGAGCGTCCACCGGAGCCCCGATGCAGAGCTTTTACTGGATCAGCGCCATCACCTGTTCGCTGTAGCGCCCGCCAGCGGCCGCACCGGCCGGGAAGATCGCGTCCAGCTCCAGCAGTTCCGCCCGTGTCAGCGCCAGCTCTACGGCGGCGACGTTCTCTTCCAGGTACTTGCGCTGCTTGGTGCCGGGAATCGGCACCAGGTGCTCGCCCTGGGCCAGCACCCAGGCCAGCGCAAGTTGCGAAGGCTTCACCCCGCGGGCGGCGGCCAGTTCGGCGACCTTGTCCACCAGCAACAGGTTCTTCGCAAAGTTGTCGCCGGTGAAACGCGGGCTGGAACGCCGGTAGTCGTCCTCGGCGAAGTCATCCGGGCTCTTCAGCGCGCCGGTGAGGAAGCCGCGGCCCAGAGGGCTGTAGGGCACGAAACCGACACCCAGGCGCTCGCAGGCGGCCAGCACGCCGTTCTCTTCCGGATCGCGGGTCCACAACGAGTACTCGCTCTGCAGCGCAGTAATCGGGTGGACCTTGTGCGCGCGCTCCAGGGTTTCTGCCGAGGCTTCGCTCAGGCCGAGATAGCGCACCTTGCCGGCCTTCACCAGCTCCGCGAGGGCGCCGACGGTGTCCTCGATGGGCACCTTGGGGTCGACGCGGTGCTGGTAGTAGAGGTCGATGTGGTCGGTGCTCAGGCGCTTCAGGCTGCCTTCCACCGCCTGGCGGATGTATTCCGGGCTGCCATTGGCGCCGCGCACCTGGGGCTGGTCCGGAGTGCGCACGATGCCGAACTTGGTGGCGAGGAACACCTGCTCGCGCTTGCCCTTCAGGGCGCGGCCGAGCAGTTCCTCGTTGGTGTGCGGGCCGTAGATGTCGGCGGTGTCGAGCAGGGTAACGCCCAGCTCCAGTGCGCGGTGCAGGGTGGCGATGGATTCGGCCTCATCGCTACCGGTGGTGTAGAAATCGGACATGCCCATGCAGCCGAGGCCGATGGCGGAGACGATGGGGCCTTGCGAGCCCAGGCGGCGGGTCTTCATGCGGGGATTCTCCGGGGTGGGATAAAGGGGCAGGACCATTCTTGTTGTTTGCCAGGCATGGATAAACCGGCAGATTGCGGTTTAACTATTCGGCCTGGATGAATAATCGGAGTGCGCCATGGACCGCTTGCAGGCCATGCAGGTCTACACCCGTATCGTCGAACTCAAGGCCTTCGGCAAGGCGGCGGACAGCCTGCAGATGCCGCGCGCCAGCGTGACCCAGCTGATCCAGCAACTGGAGACGCACCTGGGCGTGCAACTGCTGCGCCGCACCACGCGGCAGGTCAGCGTCACCGCCGATGGCCAGGCTTATTACGAGCGCTGCGTGCGTCTGCTGGAGGACCTGGAGGAAGCGGAGAACTGCTTCTCCGACTCGCCCGACAATCCGCGCGGCAAGCTGCGTATCGACCTGCCGAGCTCGCTGGGGCGGCTGGTGGTGATCCCGGCGCTGCCGGAGTTCTGCCGGCGCTACCCGCAGATCGAACTCGAACTGAGCCTGAATGACCGCCAGGTGGACCTGGTGCGCGAAGGCGTGGACTGCGTGCTGCGCGCTGGCGAACTGCCGGACTCCAGCCTGGTCGGCCGGCGCATCGCCGAGCTGGAGCAGCTGACCTGCGTGAGCCGCACCTATGTGCAGGAATTCGGCCTGCCCGAACATCCGGAGCGGCTCGAAGGACATCTCGCGGTCAATTACCAGTCGGCCTCCAGCGGGCGCATCTTCGACCTGGAGTTCCGTTTCGACGGTCAGCTGCGCACCCAGCGGCTGCCCAGCCGGATCGCGGTGAACAACGCCGACGCCTACATTGCCGCCTGCCGCGCCGGCTTCGGCATGATCCAGGCGCCGCGCTATCACCTGCGCGAAGGCCTCGCCAGCGGCGAGCTGGTGGAGGTTCTGCGCGCCTGGCAGCCGCCGCCGCTGCCGGTCAGCGTGCTGCACCCGGTGCGCCGGCAGATGTCGCGGCGCCTGCGGGTGTTCTCCGACTGGCTCGGCGGATTGTTCGCGGCCGGCATCGGTTGAGTTGTCGCTCGTCGGAAAGCCATCGGGTGCAGCCGCCGGCGTCACCGTGCTGGCTATGCTCAAGGCCGCCGTAGAGCGGTCCGCAGTCGCTGGAGTTGCGGCGTTTCTTTTCAACCACTCCCTGAAGGAAACGACCTAAATGAGCTTCGTCAAAGCGAAAGATGGCACTGAGATCTTCTACAAGGATTGGGGCAGCGGGCAGCCGGTGGTGTTCTCCCACGGCTGGCCGCTGAATGCCGACGCCTGGGACGCGCAGATGCTGTTCCTGGTGCAGAAGGGCTATCGGGTCATCGCCCACGACCGGCGCGGCCATGGCCGCTCGGGCCAGCCGGCCAACGGCAACGACATGGACACCTATGCCGACGATCTGGCGGCGGTGATCGACGCGCTGGATCTCAAAGACGCCACGCTGGTGGGCCACTCAACCGGTGGGGGCGAGGTGACGCGCTACATTGGCCGGCATGGCACCAAACGTCTTTCCGGTGCGGTGCTGATCGGCGCGGTTCCGCCGTTGATGCTCAAGACGGCCGCCAATCCCGGCGGCTTGCCGATCGACGTGTTCGACGGCATCCGCAAGGGCGTGAAGGAAGACCGCTCGCAGTTCTTCAAGGACCTGGCCGTGCCGTTCTACGGCTACAACCGACCGGGCGCGAAGCAGTCCCAGGGGGTGATCGACAACTTCTGGCTGCAGGGCATGACCGGCGGGCACCTCGGTCAGTACCTGTGCATCCACGAGTTCTCCGAGGTGGACTACACCGAGGACCTGAAGAAGATCGACGTGCCAGCGCTGATCCTCCACGGCGACGATGACCAGATCGTGCCCATCGGCGCCGCCGGCCAGCGTTCGGTGGAGCTGGTGCAGAAGGGCGAGCTGAAAGTCTACAAGGGCGGCCCGCACGGCATGTGCACCACCCTGGCCGACCAGGTGAACGAGGACCTGCTGGGCTTCCTCAATCGCTGAGACGCCGCTGCCGGGGCCGCTGGGCCCCGGCGCTTCACGAGTGAATCAGTGGCCGTCCGAGCGCCCGCCCACGGTGCGGTTGATGGCGCTCAGCGCGGTGTTGAAGCGTACCGTTTCGTTGAAGCTGCGGACGATGGCGCCGAAGCGCTCCTTGGCATCCACCAGTTGCTTGAAGCGTTCGGTCAGCTCGTTGTCCTTCTGCTGCAGCAGCGTCTCGCGGCCGTCCAGCTCGGCATGGCGAATGCGCATCTGCGCCAGCTTGCGCTCCAGCTGATCCTGCTCCGTCTGCAGCACTTCGCAACGCTTGTTGGTGGCGCGGTCGCGGCTGTCGACGGTTTCCGCCAGCGCCTGCAGGGTGGCGCTGCGCTCGGCGAGGGTGGCGGCCTGCTGCTCGCCGAGGCGGGACAGCGCCGCCTTCTCCTGCTGTAACCGCTGCTCCCATTGGCGCAAGGCGTCCTCCCGTTCGTTGAGCAGGCGTTCGCGTTCATCGGCCTGCTCCTGGCGCGCGTCCAGCGTCTCGCGTTCCTTGATGGAGTCCAGGCGTTGCTGCGACAGCCCCTGGGCCATGCCGGCGAGGGAGTCGAGGGTGCTCTGCACGTCCTGCAGCACGTTCTCTGTGTCACTGGCGTCTTGCGAGACAACAGCTTGCAGCAACTGGTCGGCCTGACTGAGCGGGATGTCGGGCGAGATATCCGGCGTGCCGATGGCATTGGCGGTTGGCCGGCCCGCCTCGCGCTGCAGGGTCTCATCCAGTTCGTCGAGCTGGTCGAGAGTGTGCTGCGCGCTCTGCTGCTGTTTCAGGGCGTAGTCCGTGGCGCCGCTGGAATAGGCGGACGCCTGGCTCGCCGCGGCACCCAGCGCCTCCGGTAGCTGGCCGGACGGCAGGTCATAGAGCTGCGCAAGGTGGTCCTGCGGGTGGGCGAAGGGGCGCTGCGGCTTGGGCTGGCCGGCGCCGTCGGCCGGCTCCTTGGAATTGCGAATGCTCATGCGGGTCTCCCGAAGCTGTTCCTGGGTAATGCGGCAAGCACCTGGAGCGGGGCCGGTACCAGGTTCTGGCAAGGCGGGACTCTCGCCAGGGGCTGTCTCGGGCGTCGGGATGCATGGTGCGTTGCGGGCTTCTGCCTGGCGGGCGGGAACCGATTCCATCCGGCGCTGGGCGGCCTCGCTTGGCGGCGCCCAGATGCAGTTTAGGTCGCCCCGGACGATTGAGCGGAGGGCTGCAGAGACGGTGACGAACGGTCAGGGCCTAGCAGTGCTCCAGCACATTCAGCAGCTTCCCCAACGGGTCACGCAGGAAGAAGCGCCGCACGCCCCAGGGCTCGACGGTCAGCGCGTAGGTGATCTCGTGGCCGGCCGCGAGGGCGCGCTCGTGCACCTCGTCGAGATTGTCCACCTCGATGGACAGGTCCGGCACCGGCGCACCGGAGCCGCCTTCGCTGGCCAGGCTCATCTGCGCCAGCGCGCTGTCGCCGCTGGCGAGGGTGATCAGCCAGCCGTGGTCCATCACCACGTCGAGGTCGAACAGCTCGCGGTAGAAACAAGCGACCTCGGCAGGCTTGCCGGTGGCGAGGTTGGTGACGATGCGGCGGACGGTCATGGCGGCGCTCCGTGAAGGGACGCCGCCAGCATAGACGTTCAGTGTGCCGGGCGTGCCGGTGGCATGCGGCGGCGGTGGATGCGGTAGAACTGGTAGAGCACGCCGACGACCAGCACCAGCAGCGCGACCAGCACCGCCGTCTGCACCGGCGGTGAATCCGGGCCCTGGCCGATGGGATTGGACGGCGGCAGGCGCGACAGGGATTCGTTGAGCGTGGGGATCATCATCAGGAAGAAGCTGAAGCTCATCGCGCCGGTTTCCACATATTCGCGCAGCCCGCCGAGCGCGGTGATCCGCTGCGCGTAGCTGCCCACCGCGATGGCAATCAGGCAGAGGATGCCGATGGCGTGGCCGGCGTTGAAGCCGCCGGTGCTGGACAGGCCGAAGGCCGTCAGCACACCGAGGATCATCCCGTAGACGTACCAGCGCCCGACCGGGCTGCGCGGGTCGATGCGCCCGGCCTGGTAGAACGCCCACAGCCCGGCGATCAGCGGCACCAGGCTGATGGCGGTATGCACGATGCCCAGGGTGGAAAGGGGATTGGCCATGACGAACGCCTCCGCAGTGAGCACAGGGACGCCACGCATCCACGAGCTGTGCCGGGGCACGGAGGGGCGAGTGTGTTGTCAGGTTAGACGCAACCCGCGTGGGAGCAGGGCTGCGCCGAGTTCAGCCGACGAACGTCACAGGCGCTTGTTGAGCCAGCGTGCCAGGCGGTCGCCGCCGAACTGGATCAGGGTCACCAGCGCCACCAGCAGGATGATCACGGTGAGCATCACCTGGGTGTCGAAGCGCTGGTAGCCATAGCGGTAGGCGAGGTCGCCGAGGCCGCCGGCACCGATGGCGCCGGCCATGGCCGAGGAGTTGATCATGGTCACCAGGGTGATGGTGAAGCCGGCGACGATGCCCGGCCGCGCCTCGGGCAGCAGTACGTTCCAGATGATGTGGCGGGGCTGGCAGCCCATGGCCTGGGCCGCTTCGATCAGGCCGTGGTCGACCTCGCGCAGGCTGACCTCGGCGATGCGCGCGAAGAACGGCGTGGCGGCGATGGTCAGCGGCACCACCGCCGCCCACACGCCGTAGCTGGTGCCGACGATCAGCCGGGTGAAGGGGATCAGCGCCACCATCAGGATCAGGAACGGGATCGAGCGCAGCACGTTGACCACGCTGCCCAGGCCCTGGTTGACCAGGCGTGCCTGGAAGATCCCGCCGGGGCAGGTGGTGACCAGCACCAGGGCCAGCGGGATGCCCACCAGCAGGACGATGGCCGAGGACGCGCCAATCATCAGCAGGGTGTCGAGCAGGCCTTGCAGCAGGCGATCAGGCATGGGTGAGCACCTCCAGCCTATCGGCGACATCGCGGGCACGTTCGAGCAGTTGCGGGGCACTGGCGGCGGGGGCGGCGACGCTCAGCAGCAGGCGGCCGAGGGCGCGGCCCTGGATGCGCTCGATGCCGCCGTGCAGCAGGCTGATGCGGCTGCCCAGGGCCTGGGCAATGGCCAGCAGGTCCGGCTCCTGTTCGCGCACGCCGGTGTAGTGCAGGTCGAGGATGACTTCGTTGTCCGAGGGATGCTCCAGCCGTGCCAGCAGGTCCGGCGGCAGGTGCTGTTGCAGCGAGCCGAGCAGGGTACGGCTGACCTCGTGCTGCGGGTTGCCGAAGACTTCCCAGACGTCACCCTGCTCGACGATGCGCCCGCGTTCGAGCACCACCACGCGGTCGCAGATTTCGCGGATCACCGCCATCTCGTGGGTGATCAGCACGATGGTCAGGCCCAGGCGGCGGTTGATGTCGCGCAGCAGCGCGAGGATGGCCTGGGTGCTCTCCGGGTCGAGCGCCGAGGTGGCCTCGTCGCAGAGCAGTATTTCCGGCTGGTGCACCAGTGCGCGGGCGATGCCGACGCGCTGCTTCTGCCCGCCGGAGAGCTGCGCCGGGTAGGCGTGGCGCTTGTCTTCCAGCCCCACGAGTTGCAGCAGTTCGTCCACCCGCTCGGCGATGCGCGCCTTGGGCACGCCGGCCACGCGCAGGGGCAGGGCGATGTTCTGCGCGACGGTCTTGGCCGACATCAGGTTGAAGTGCTGGAAGATCATGCCGACGCGGCGGCGCAGGCCGACCAGTTGCTGGGAGTCGAAAGCGCCGATGTCCTCGCCGTCGATCAGCACCTGGCCGACGCTGGCTTGCTCCAGGCGGTTGAGGGTGCGGATCAGCGAGCTCTTGCCGGCGCCGCTGCGGCCGATGATGCCGAACACTTCGCCACGGCGGACGGAGAGTTCGATGTCGCTCAGTGCCTCCACCGGGCCGTGGTGGCCGGCGTAGGTCTTGCCCAGCCCACGCAGGGCAATGTGCTGGGTGGCGAGTTCGAGATTGCGGTTGAAGCTGACCATGGTGGGGGCCTGTTCTTTGAGTCTGGTTGCACCACCTGTAGGAGCGCCCCATGGGCGCGATCGCGGGCATGGCCCGCTCCTACAAGGGGTTTGTGGTTAATTCCAGCCCGGCTGGTAGAGCGAGCCGTGGGCCTTGTCCAGTGCGGCGCGGACCTGCGGCGAGTGCTGGTAGAGATCGACGAACTTCTTCAGCTTGCCGTCCGGGTCCTGGTAGTCATCGCGGGTCACGAACTGGATGACGTACTCGCGGTTCTCGATGCCATCGAACAGCAGCGCGCTGTTCGGATCGATGGTCCCGGCCAGGCGGATGTAGTGCGGGTAGCCCTGGGCGAGGTCGACGTCGTCCAGGGCGCGCACCAGTTGCACGGCTTCCAGTTCGATGATCTGGATGTGCTTCGGGTTGGCCACGATGTCGTCCAGCGTTGCCTTGTAGCCGACGCCGTCCTTGAGCTTGAGCAACCCGGCCTTCTGCAGCAGCTGCAGGCCGCGGCCGCCATTGATCGGGTCGTTGGCGATGGCGACCTTGGCGCCGTCGGGCAGGTCGGCGATGGCCTTGTATCGGGTCGAGTACAGGCCGACGTTGTTGATGATTCCCGGCGCGAACGCCTTCAGATGCAGGCCTCCCTCGCGGTTGGCGTTTTCCAGGAAGGGCGTGTGCTGGAAGTAGTTGGCGTCGATGTCGCCGTGGTCGAGGGTGATGTTCGGTGCGTTCCAGTCGGTGAACTCCACCAGCTCGACCTTCAGGCCCTGCTCGGCGGCTTCTTTCACCGCTACTTCCAGCGGCGGGGCGAAGGCGGCGGTGGTGCCCAGGCGCAGGGTATCGGCGGCCTGGGCGAAACTGGCGGCGAGGAGGCTGAGGGAGAGCCCGAGTGTCAGTTTGAAGCGTGCATGCATGGCAACGAATCCTTTGTGATTTTTAAACCGATCGTCAAAGCGAGAAGGCTGGAGTCGCTCCAGTGGCGGTTGCCTGGCGGAAGCTCGAGCCGACGTGCCGCGCGGGCAGTCGGGCGCGGCCGGCGCCGAAGAGTTTTTCCCGCAGGGTGCCTTCCGCGTAGGCGGTCTTGTAGGCGCCGCGGTTCTGCAGTTCGGGCACCACAAGGTCGATGAAGTCGGCGTAGCTTTCCGGCTCCACGCTGCGGGTGAGGTTGAAGCCGTCGAGGCCGGCCTCGTTGATCCAGCTCAGCAGCTCATCGGCCACCTGCAGCGGGTCACCCACCAGCGTGGTGTAGCGGCCGCCCAGAGCGAGCTGTTCCAGTAGCTGGCGCACGGTGGCGTCGGTGCGGGCGACGGTCAGCGCCCTGGTGGCGGACTCGATGGCGTTGGTCTTCTCGTAGCGGATCGGCTCGTCCAGCGCGTAGCGCGAGAAGTCGATGCCGGTGGTGCTGGCGAAGTGCGCAAGACCCGCCTCTGCGCTGGCGAAGCGGCGGTACTCGGCGAGCTTGTCACGGGCCTCGGCCTCGGTCGGCGCGACGATGACGTTGATGCCCATGAACACCTTGATGTCGTCCGCCCGGCGGCCGGCCTCGACCGCCGCCTGACGGATGCGGTCCACCAGCACGCGGGTGGCCTCGCGAGTCTGCGCCGAGACGAAGACGCACTCGGCGTGGCGCGCGGCGAAGGCCAGCCCGCGATTCGACGCACCGGCCTGGAACAGCAGCGGCGTGCGCTGCGGCGACGGCTGGCTGAGGTGGTAACCCTCGACGTCGAAGAACTCCCCGTGGTGGCGGACCTTGTGCACCTTGCCCGGCTGCGCGTAGATGCGGCGCTGGCGGTCGGCAATCACCGCGTCGTCTTCCCAGCTGCCTTCCCAGAGCTTGTAGAGCACCTCCAGGTATTCGTCGGCGCGGTCGTAGCGGCGGTCGTGGTCGATCTGCCGTTCCTGGCCCATGGCGCGAGCGGTGCTTTCCAGGTAGCCGGTGACGATGTTCCAGCCGACCCGGCCGTCGCTCAGGTGATCCAGCGTGGAGAGCCGCCGGGCAAACGGGTAGGGCGCCTCGTAAGTGAGGTTGGCGGTGACGCCGAAGCCCAGATGCTCGGTCGCGCCGGCCATGGCCGAGACCAGCATCAGCGGGTCGTTCACCGGCAGCTGGATGGCCTCTTTCGCGGTGAGCTCGATGCCGTTCCGGTAGACGTCGTAGACGCCGAGGATGTCGGCCAGGAACAGGCCGTCGAACAGGCCCTTCTCCAGCAGGCGGGCGAGGTCGGTCCAGTGGCGGAGCTTGTTGAAGTCGCTGGAACGGTCGCGGGGGTGGGTCCACAGGCCGTGGTTGATGTGGCCGACGCAATTCATGCTGAAGGCGTTGAGGAGGATCTGCTTCTGGCTCATAGGGTCCCCCGGCGCGGCGGCAGCTGGTCGTTGAGGTAGTAGTTGCCCACCGCGAAGTACTTCCAGCGCGCCGGGTCGTGCAGGGTGTGCACGCGGGCGTTGCGCCAGTGGCGGTCCAGGCCCAGCTCGGCGAGGCTGGCGCGGCTGCCGCCCAGTTCGATCAGCTTGGAGCCGGCCAGCAGCGAGACCTCGGTGGTGATCGCCCGCGCCTCGGCCACGGCGATGGAGGCGGCGGCGACGCTCTCGGCGCTTGGCTCGGCAGTGGCGGCATCGAGCACGCGGCCCGAGCGATCCAGCAGCGCTTCGGCGGCGTGCAGGCGGATCGCCAGGCGGCCGACTTCATTGATCGCCAGTGGGTCGTCGCTGGCCTTGTCCACGCCCGCGTCGATCCACGGCCGCGCCTTTTCGCGCAGGAACACCAGCGCGTCTTCGTAGGCGCCACGGGCGATGCCGACATCGATGGCGGCATGCAGAATCTGCGCGAACGGGCCGACCGTGGTCGGACGCTCGAAGGCGCTCTGGAACGGCACGATGTCGTCCTCGTCCACCGGCGCGCCAGCGAACACCACGCTGCCGCTGCCGGTGGTGCGCTGGCCGAAGCCGGACCAGTCGTCGATCACCTCCACGCCCTGGCTGTCGCGCGCGATGAAGGCGAACTGCTGGACGCCGTCGTCATCGATCACCAGGGTCGGAATGCGCTGCGCGTAGAGCGCACCGGTGCAGTAGAACTTGCGGCCATGGATGCGCAGCTGGCCACCTTCGCGCTTGAGGCGGGTGGTGCGGTCGTGGGCGGTGCGCGTGCCGATTTCCGCCAGCGCGTTGCCGAAGCGCACGCCGGCCAGCACTTCGGCGAACAGGCGGGCTTTCTGCTCTTCGCTGCCGTTCACCCGCAGCAGTTCGACGGCGTAGAAATGGTTCTGCGGAATCTGCCCCAGCGAGCCGTCGGCGGCGGAGATGATGGCGATCACGCGGGCCACCGTGACGCGGGAAACCCCGGCGCCGCCATGCTCGCGTGGCACGGTGATGCCCCACAGGCCGGAGCGG
Organism: Pseudomonas sp. LABIM340; assembly: GCF_040017195.2. Lineage (NCBI taxonomy): Bacteria > Pseudomonadati > Pseudomonadota > Gammaproteobacteria > Pseudomonadales > Pseudomonadaceae > Pseudomonas > Pseudomonas sp. LABIM340. The sequence goes on from NZ_CM200227.1 coordinate 2,572,128, forward strand.
CTGAATCGCTCCAGTTCGTCGATCGGCAGGCGCCGCTCGCGGTCACGGACGATGGCGCCCTCGCGAAAGTCGGCGGCCAGGGTGCGGGCGACGTCCAGAGCTTCGTCGTCGCTGCGGATGATGTGGATGGGTGCGATCTGTGCGGGAGATTGTACGAGGCTGTTCATCGGCGCTCCTCAGATCCAGGAATGACGCGCGGGGCGGGCGCCGTTGAGGTGGTAGGCGCCGACCGCCTGGACCTTCCAGCGCACCGGGTCGTGCAGGGTGTGCACGCGGGCGTTGCGCCAGTGGCGGTCGAGGTTGAATTCGGCAAGGGTGGCGCGGCTGCCGGCCAGCTCGAAGAGCTTCTCGCTGGCGGCCAGACTGATCTCGGTGGTCAGCACCTTGGCCTCGGCCACGGCGATGGAAGCGCGGGCGGCGGACTCGTCGTCGACGGGCCGCGCGCTGACTTCGTCGAGCACATGGCCGGCACGCTCCAGCAGCGCTTCGGCGGCGTGCAATTCGACCTGCAGGCGGCCGATCTCGGCGATGGTGAAGGGCTCTTCGCTGGCCTGCTCGACATTGGCGTCGATGAAGGGGCGGGTGCGCGTGCGGATGAACTCGATGGCGTCTTCCAGGGCGTTCGCCGCGATGCCGGCATCGATGGCGGCCTGGATCAGTTGCGACACGGCGCCCTGGATGTTCGGCACGTCGGCGAGGCGGCCGTTGTGGATCACCAGCGAACCGGCAACGGGGGCATTGTCCAGCAGCACGGTGCCGCTGGCGGTGGTGCGCTGGCCGAAGCCGGACCAGTCGTCGACGATGCGCAGGCCTTCCACGCCGCGCTCGACGAAGCCCATCACCGCGCGGCCTTGCTCGTCGATGGCCTTCACCGCGACCCAGTGGGCGAACAGTGCGCCGGTGGAATAGAACTTCTCGCCGCTGACGCGCAACTGCTCGCCGTCGCGCAGCAGCCGCGCCTTGAGTTCGAGGGTGTTGCGGGTGTTGCGTTCGGGGCCGGCATTGCCGATGCGCCGACCGTTGAGTACGCCGCCGAACAGCACGCGCTTCTGCGCGTCGCTGGCGACGTTGTCGATCACATTGAGCAGGCCGAACTGGTTCTGCGGAATCTGCCCCAGCGCCGGGTCGGCGGCGCAGATCACGCGGAAGACTTCGGCCAGGGTGGCGTAGGAGACCTGCGCGCCGCCGTACTCGCGGGGAATGCTGATGCCGCCCAGGCCCAGGGCGGTGAAGTGCTCCAGCTCGCGCCAGGGCAGCGAGCGTTCGCGGTCGCGGGCGGCAGCGCCGGGTTTCGCCAGGCGGGCCACTTCGTGGGCGGCGTCGATGGCCTGGGCGTCGTTGTCGATGCGGCGCGCCGGGAGTTGCCGGGGCGCCTGGTCACGAAGGTCCTTGGGTGCGGATTCGTTGGTCATGCGATTTCCTGTGGTTGTGGAGCTGGGATTCCCTCTCCCTAACCCGCTCCCTGAAGGGAGAGGGGACTATCCGTGCGCGTTGAAACAGATGTGTCAGCCGGCGGGCTTTTGGCTCCCTCTCCCGCTTGCGGGAGAGGGCGGGGGGGAGAGGGTGATTCGCCCCCGCGCCCGAACCCCCATCAGAAGGCGGGAGCAATCTCGCCCTTGTAGCGGGTCAGGATGAACTGGCGGACTTCCGGCGAATTCAGCACCTTGGCCAGCTTCTGGATGCCCGGGTCCTGGATGTTGTCCGGGCGGGCGACGAGGAACTCGGCGTAGAGGTCCTTGCCTTTCTCGACGATCAGCGCGCTCTTGGTGTCGATGCCCGCCTCCAGCGCGTAGTTGGCGAAGATGAACGCCAGGTCCACCTGCTTCACCGCGCGGGCCAGCAGGGCGCCTTCCAGTTCACGGATCTTCAGGTGCTTGGGGTTGTCGGTGATGTCGCGCTCGGTGGACTGCGGGTTGGTCGGGTCCTTGAGCTTGATCAGGCCGCTCTCGGCCAGCAGCACCAGCGCGCGGCCGGTGTTCACCGGGTCGTTGGGGATGGCCACGCTGGCGCCGTCGGGCAGCTCGGCGAGGGACTTGTACCTGGTCGAGTAGGCGCCGAAGGGCTCGATATGGATGCCCACCACCGGCACCAGGTCGGTGTGGCGGGTCTTGTTGAAGTCATCGAGGAACGGGCGGTACTGGTAGTAGTTGGCGTCGAGGTTCTTCTGCGCGAGCTGCAGGTTGGGCTGGATGAAGTCGGTGAAGACCTTGATGTCCAGGTCGACGCCTTCCTTGGCCAGCTCCGGTTTGACGAACTCGAGGATCTCGGCGTGGGGCACCGGGGTGGCGCCGACCACTAGCTTCTCCCCTGCGTGGGCGGAGAAGGCGACGACGGCCGCCAGAATGGCGATGGCCTTTTTCATGGGTGTTGCTCCTTGGCAATAGTGGGAGGGCCGTCGTGGTGTGGACGTGGGGCCTTGATGGCAGCGGGGCCCGGCTGCCGGCGGGTAGATCGCAAGTGCCGCTCCCTGTGGGGGAGTGGGCGGGGAATTCAGCGCCGGGTGTAGCGCACGACGAGACGGTCGCCGCTCATCTGCAGGGCCTGCACCAGCAGGATCAGCAGGGCGACGGTGATGATCATCACGTCGGTCTGGAAACGCTGGTAACCGAAGCGGATGGCCAGGTCGCCGAGGCCGCCGCCGCCGATCACGCCGGACATCGCGGTGTAGTCCACCAGCACGATGGCGGTGACGGTCACGGCGGCGATCAGCCCGGTGCGCGCCTCCGGCAGCAGGGTGTGCCAGATGATCTGCCAGGTGCTGGCGCCCATCGCCTGGGTGGCTTCCACCAGGCCGCGGTCGACTTCGCGCAGGGCGGTTTCCACCAGCCGCGCGAAGAACGGCGTGCAGCCCACCACCAGCGGCGGGATGGCCCCGGCGACGCCCAGCGAGGTGCCGGTGATCAGCGTAGTGACCGGGATCAGCACGATCAGCAGGATGATGAATGGCAGCGAGCGCAGCATGTTCACCACCACCGAGAGCGCGCGGTACAGGCCGGGCTTCGCATGCAGCTGGCGCTTGCCGGTGAGGTACAGCAGCACGCCCAGCGGCAGGCCCAGCAGGACGGTGAAGGCCAGCGCGCCGCCGAGCATGGCGAGAGTATCCAGGCAGGCCTGGGCGAGATCGTGCCAGTCGAGGTTGCGGAACCAGCCGTCCATCACTGCTCACCTCGTCGGAGCTTTGCTGCGCGGTGCGGCGCGCGCAGGCGGTCGCCCTGGCCGAACAGCTTGTGGCGCAGGGTGCCTTGCTCGTACTCGCGCTTGAACAGCCCGCGCGCCTGCAACTCGGGCACCAGCAGGTCGACGATGTCGACGAAGGTTTCCGGTGCCACCAGGCTGGAGAGGTTGAAACCGTCGACGTCGGTTTCCTCGACCCAGGCCTGCAACTGGTCCGCCACGGTCTGTGGCGAACCCACCAGCAGCGGGCCGTCGCCACCCAGGGCGCAGTAGTCGGCGATCTCGGCGGCGGTCCACTGGCGCTCCGGGTCGGCGGCGCTGAAGGCGTCTACCGCAGACTGGATCGCGTCGCTCTGTACGTGGCGCAACACCTGATCAGGCGCGTACTGGCCGAAGTCGATGCCGGTCCAGCCGGAGACCAGCGCCAGGGCGCCTTCGCGGTCGCTGTAGCGGCGGTAGTCTTCCAGCTTGGCCAACGCTTGCGCGTCGGTCTCCGCGACGATCACGGTGAGTTGGTTCAGCACCAGCACGTCGCTCGGCTCGCGGCCGGCTTCCACGGCGAGGCGGCGCAGGTCAGCGACCTGGTCGCGGAGGATGCGTTTGGTCGGCGCGGCGACGAACACGCACTCGGCATTGCCGGCCGCGAAGGCCTTGCCGCGACTCGACGCGCCGGCCTGGTAGAGCACCGGGGTGCGCTGCGGCGACGGCTGGCTCAGGTGTAAGCCAGGTACTTCGAAGTGCTCGCCCTTGTGCTCGATGGGGTGCACCTTGCGCGGGTCGGCGTAGACGCCGCTTGCGCGGTCGGCCACCACTGCGTCGTCGTCCCAGCTGGCTTCCCATAGCTTGTAGCAGACTTCCAGATACTCCTCGGCCAGGGCATAGCGCTGCTGGTGGTTGAGCTGTTGCTTCAGTCCCAGGTTGCGCGCGCTGCTGTTGAGGTAGGAAGTGACGATGTTCCAGCCGGCGCGGCCACGGGTCAGGTGGTCCAGCGTGGAGATACGCCGGGCGAAGGGGAACGGGTGCTCGAAGGACACCGAGGCGGTGATGCCGAAACCCAGGTGCTCGGTGGCCGCGGCCATGGCCGGGACGATCTGCAACGGATCGTTGGCCGGCACCTGCGCGCCGGCGCTGAGGGCCGCGTCGGCGTTGCCGTGGTAGACGTCATAGACGCCCAGCACATCGGCGAGGAACAGGCCGTCGATCTTGCCGCGTTCGAGGGTTTTCGCCAGTTCGATCCAGTAGTGGATGTCGGTGTAGCGCGCGGCCTGCTGGTCGCGCGGGTGGCGCCAGAGGCCGGGCGAAAGGTGGCCGACGCAGTTCATGGCGAAGGCGTTGAGACGGATCTGCTTGCTCATCGCGCGTCCTCAGTTCCAGTCGTGGCGCGGCGGGCGCTTGTCGTTGAGCAGCCAGTTGCCGACCAGGTGGTACTTCCAGCGCACCGGATCGTGCAGGGTGTGCACGCGGGCGTTGCGCCAGTGGCGGTCGAAGCCGTGGCGGGCGAGGGTGGAGCGGGTGCCGCCGAGTTCGAACAGCTTGTTCGAGGCCTCGATGGCGACCTCGGTGGTCAGCACCTTGGCCTTGGCCACGGCGACCGAGGCCAAGGCCACGCTGTCTTCGTCCGGCGCCGGGCGGGCGGCGTCCATTACCTTGCCGGCGCGCTCCAGCAGGGCGTCGGCGGCTTCGATGCGGATGCCCAGTTCACCGATCTGGATGATGGTCAGCGGGTCTTCGCTGGCCTTTTCCACGCCGGCGTCGATCCACGGGCGCGCCTGCTCGCGGACGAAGGCGAGGGTGTCGCGCAGCGCGGCGCGGGCGATGCCGGCGTCGATGGCGGCGGTGGTGATCTGCGCGAAGGGGCCGGCCAGGGTCGGCACGTCATAGGAGCGGTGCGTGGGGAAGACGTTGAACGCCGGCACGCGCAGGCCTTCCACCAGCACGCTGCCGCTGGACGTGGTGCGCTGGCCGATGCTGGCCCAGTCGTCGACGATCACCAGCCCCGGCGTACCGCGCGGGACGAAGGCGAGCTGGGCGTTGTTCTGCTCGTCCAGGCCGAGCACGCCGATCCAGTGGGCGTAGAGCGAGCCGGTGCAGTAGCCCTTGCGACCATCGATGACCACGCTGTCACCTTCATGGCGCAGGCGGGTCTGGATGTCCTGGACGTTCTTGCCGCCGGTTTCCGACAGCGCGTTGGCGAAGCGGTTGCCCTTGAGCGCGAGGTCGAAGAAGAAACGCTTCTGCTCGTCGCTACCTTGCAGGCGGATGTCTTCCAGCAGGCAGTAGTGGTTCTGCGGAATCTGGCCTAGCGAGGGATCGGCGGCGGAGACGATGGCGATGACTTCGGCGAGGGTCGCGTAGGACACCTCGGCGCCACCGAACTCGCGGGGCACGGTGATGCCCCACAGGCCGCTGTTGGAGTAGACCTCGATAACCTCGGGCGGGACTTCGCGGTTACGGTCGCGCTCGGCAGCGCCTTCAAGCAGGAACGCGGCGACCTTGTGGGCGACTTCGATGGCTTGCGCATCGGAGCCGATCCGCTGCGCGTTAGGCTCGCGGATGTCGTAATGGGCGGATTCGGGGAGTTGGGGCATGGCAGTACAGCGACCTCGGCAGATGAGTCGACCCGGCGTTCGGGTCTGTCTGATTGAGTCATTGCACAAGCTGTGCCGGAAATTAAATGTCTTTTAAATCAATGGTTTGTAAGTTAATGCCAACAGTTGCGGCGCTGGGTGAACAGCAAAGTGTTGGGCGTGTGTTGCTGGAGCAACAGTTCAGGAACAGGGGGCAGGAGCGGGCCATGCCCGCGATCCGCCGTCAGGGCCGGCGAATACATTGGGGCGCGACGATCAGGCCAATTCCTGACAAACATCGATCCAATCCGCCGCCACCAACTGCGCCATGCGCTGCGGTTCGATCCTCACGGCGCTGTGCACCGCGCCGGCCGCCGGCAGCACTTCGTCGAACGCCTGCAGCGACACATCGCAATACACCGGCAACGGCGTCGCCAGGCCGAACGGGCAGACGCCGCCCACCGGATGCCCGGTCAGCGCCACCACATCCTCGGCGCCGAGCATCTTGGCCTTGCCGCCGAAGGCTTCCTTGAGCTTGCGATTGTCCAACCGTGCATCGCCGCGGGCCACCACCAGCACGGTGCGCTCGCCGACGCGCAGGGACAGTGTCTTGGCAATGCGTCCCGGCTCCACGCCATGGGCCTCGGCGGCCAGGGCGACAGTGGCGGTGCTGGTTTCCAGCTCGATGATGGCGATGTCGGGGGCCTTTTCGGCGAAGAAGGCGCGAACCGATTCCAGGCTCATGGGGCGATGCTCCGTGTCGTGCGAAAAGGACTGAATCTAGGGAGCGCGGCCGAGGCTGTCCAGTCAGCCATTCGTCTGTCGGTGCCGGCAGGGCGCCAGGTCCGCGCGAAGCTTGAACTCGCTCCCGGCCTTGATGGACGGCCGTGAATCCACGGCCCGCTCGCAGCGCCATGGCGATCGCCGGCCTATGCTCAGAGCCCCCGTCGCCCCGCTCGAAAAAATATTCGCGTGGCCTGTCGATCTGCCGTCACGCCCTTCGACTACTTGTCAGGAACCGGATGCAACCGGCCGCCACGCTGAAAATGACAACAAGAGGAGAAAGACCATGCGTTTCATGGTGATCGTCAAAGCCACCGCCGACTCCGAAGCCGGTGTGATGCCCAAGGAAGAGCTGCTCGCCGCCATGGGGGCCTACAACGAGGAACTGGTGAAGGCCGGTGTCATGCTGGCCGGCGAAGGCCTGCATCCCAGCGTGAAGGGCGCGCGGGTGCGTTTCGATGGCGCGTCGCGGCAGGTGATCGACGGTCCGTTCGCCGAGACCAAGGAGCTGATCGCCGGCTTCTGGATCATGCAGACCGCGTCGCTGCAGGAGTGCATCGATTGGGTCAAGCGCTCGCCCAATCCCTTCGACGGCGAGTCCGAGATCGAGATCCGGCAGATTTTCGAGGCCGAGGACTTCGGCGCCGAATTCACCCCTGAACTGCGCGAGCAGGAAGAACGCCTGCGCGCCGAAATCGCCAGTAAATCCTGAGCCTGGAGAACACCGCCATGTTGATGAATGCCTACCTGGTCTTCGACGGCAACTGTGAAGAAGCCTTCCGTTACTACGCCGAAGTGTTGCGCGCCGAATTGCCGGCACTGATGCGCTTCTCCGACGCGCCGGGCTGCGAGGACATGCCCGAGGCACTGAAGAACCGTGTGATTCACGTTCGCCTGGAGGTGGACGGCCACGTACTGATGGGCTCGGACGCCTCACCGCAATGCGGCCAGTACGAGGGCGTGAAGGGGGTATCGATCACCCTCAACGTCGACACCAAGGCCGAGGCGCGGCGCCTCTTCGACGCCCTCGGCAAGGCCGGCAAGGTGACCATGCCGCTGGAACAGACCTTCTGGGCGGAGCTGTTCGGCGCCGTGGAAGACCGCTTCGGGGTGCCGTGGATGATCAATTGCGAGAAGGAAGCCTGACGCAGGCAGTTCCCTGTAGGAGCGCCCCATGGGCGCGATCGCGGGCATGGCCCGCTCCTACAGGGAGTCTTTCCCGGCGTCGGCGCGGAACCGCTCCGGTGTCGTCCCGGTGAACCGCTGGAATGCCCGGTGGAAACTGGTGACGTGCTCATAACCGAGCAGGAAGGCGATCTCCTGCAGCGCCATCCGGCTGGCCAGCAGATAACGCTGGGCCAGCGCCATCCGCACCTCCAGCACGATTCCCTTGAAGGTCAGCCCGTGCTCGCGCAGCCGGCGCTGCAATGTATGCGGCGGCAGACGCAGCCAGGCGGCGGTCTGCTCCAGGTCCGGCAGCGGGATACGCGCGTTTTGCAGCAGGTAGTAGCGCACATCGTCCGGCAGCGCGGAGCCGCGCTCGAAGCTGGCCAGAGTCGCCGCACCCTGCGCCTGGCACAGCCTGCTCACCGACGGGTTGGCGGTGGAGAAGGGCTGGTCATGGAAGGCCTTCGGCATCCACAGTTCGGCCTGCCCGGCATTGAACTGGCAGGGGCCGGGGAAGAGTTCGCCGTACAGGGCCGCGTGGGCCGGCGGCGGGTAGGGCAGGTGCAGTTGCATGCCGGCGCAGGCCTCCAGGTCCGGCAGGCGCTGGCACAGCCAGCGCCAGGTGCTGCTCAGCCACTCCTCGCAGAGGGCGATGCGCTCCACCTCGCTGAAGGGCGGTAGCTGCAGCGTCAGGCGGATGTGCTCGCCGACTTCCTCGCGGTGGGTGTGGATCGGGTGTGGCATCAGGCTCGACGGCTGGCCGAGGGAAATGTCCCAGGAGCGCCGCAGGTTGGCCGCGCTGATCAGCGCGTAGCCGATCACCCCCAGGTCATAGAGGTTGTAGCGCTGGCCCAGGCGCAGGAAGAAGTCACTCGGGCCAAGCAGCCCGGCGGCCTGCTGCAGCAGCCGGTAATAGCGGGCGAAGTTCATCTCGGCAGCCGCCGCTTCGCTGTTGCTGGGCAGGCCGAGGCCACCCAGCAGGGGGGCCAGCGCCGGCAGGGAGGGGCGTGCGCGCCACTCGTCGAGGAAGTGGCGGAACAGCTGCCGGGCGGCGTAATCGATGTCGAAGGACGCAGTGGGCATCAGGCAGGCTCAAGCTGTCGTCTTGTGCTAGTTAGTTGTTATCTTATGCTAGTCGGTGGTCGAAAGCCGAGCCCTATACTGCCTCCACGGACAAGAACAACAAGGGCTTCCCATGACCGCTCCGGACCGCTTCCGCTCCTCCAATTCCCCCACCGACCGCTTCGCCGAACTGCTGCTGCACAACGGCCGCGTCTATACGCTCGACCCCGCCCAGCCCTGGGCCGAGGCCATGGCCATCCGAGATGGCCGGCTGCTGGCGGTGGGCCGTCGTGAAGAGATGGAGCACCTGATCGGCCCGGACACCCTGGTGCGCGACCTCGAAGGCGCGTTCTGCATGCCCGGCCTGCACGACATGCACACCCACCCGGACCTGGCACTGAACCCGCGCTACGCCGACGACCTCGACGTCGGCATCGAGGACCCGACCCCGGAGCAGCTTGCAAAAGCCATCCTCGATTACGCCGCCAGCCACCCCGGTGACGGTTGGGTCTACGGCCAGTACTGGGTGCGCTACACCTTCCGCGAAGCCGGGCTGAAGCCGGGCCGCGAGTGGCTCGACAGTATCCTGCCGGATCGCCCCGTGGCGCTGCTCGACCGCATGTGGGGCACCATGATGGTCAATTCCCGCGCGCTGGAACTGGCCGGCATCGACGCCAGCACCGCCGACCCGCGCAACGGCTACCTGGAGCGCGACGAGCTGACCGGCGAGCCCAACGGCCTGATGATCGACGGCGCCTATGCGCTGATCCACGCCGCCATGCCGCCGACCCCGGCCAAGGTACTGCGCCAGTCCTACCGCGAGGGTGTGCACTTCCAGAGCTCCCGCGGCGTCACGGCGGCCAAGTACCTGCACGTCTGCGAGAACCGCCTGGACGCCCTCAAGTACCTCGACGACGCCGGGCAACTGACCCTGCGGGTGGAGGCGGCGATCAGCTGGCAGGACGACATCTTCCCGGTGCGCCGCCGCTGGGAGCTGCTCAGCGGCGAGCGTCACTACTATCGCAGCGCACGGTTGTCGGCGAACGCGGTGAAGTTCCACTTCGACGGTACCGTCGAGCCGCGCTCCTCCTTCCTTATTACACCCTGGCCGGGCGAAGACGCCTGGCGCGGCAAGCTCAACCTGACGCCCGAGCACATCACCGACATGGTGGTGGACATGGACAGCCGCGGCATTCGCGTCATCGCCCACTGCACTGGCGATGCGGCGTCCGACGTGTTCCTCGACGCAGTGGCCGAGGCGCGCCGGCGCAATGGCTTCAGCGGCGTGCGCCACCAGTGTGCGCACAGCACCATCCTGCATCCGGGCAACCTCAAACGCTTCCGCGAGCTGGAAGTGATCGCCGAGTTCTCCCCCGCCGCCTGGTACCCGACGCCCTTTGCCAGCGGAGCGCGTTCGGGCTACGGCACGGATCGCCTGAAGCGCATCTACGACTTCAAGGGTGTGCTGGCCGCCGGCGGCATTGCAGTGTTCGGCACCGACTGGCCGGTGGCGTCCATCGACCCCTGGCTGGCGCTGGAAACCCTGGTCACCCGGCAGAACCCGTGGAACGACGACCCGGCCTGCTTCGGCGAGCCGATCAGCCTGGAGCAGGCGATCCGCGTGGCGACGCTCAATGGCGCCTACGCCATGGGCCTGGAGAAGCTTACCGGCAGCCTGGAGGCCGGCAAGTCGGCGGACTTCATCGTGCTCGACCGCAACCTGTTCGAGCAGCCTGCGCGCAACTTCATCCACCGCACCGAAGTGCAGCTGACCTTCGTCGAAGGCCGCCCGGTGTACGACCGCCTCGGCCAGTTCAGCGATACCGCGCTGGCTGCAGTCTGGCAGGGCGAGCCGCCGCGAATCGAAGGCGTCAACGCATGAACGCCGCGAGCATCCCGGTGACGGTGGTCGCCGGCTTCCTCGGCGCTGGCAAGACCACGCTACTGCGCAACCTGCTGGAGCGCTGCGAGGGCCGGCGCCTGGCGGTGATCGTCAATGACTTCGGCGAGCTGAACATCGACGCCGGCATGATCGCCGAGCAGACCGAGGCCGTGTACAGCCTGGAGAACGGCTGCATCTGCTGCAGCGTGCAGGACGACCTGCTGGCGCAGTTGGAGCGTCTGGCGACCATGCACCCGCCACTGGAACAGGTGGTGATCGAGTGCAGTGGGGTATCCGACCCGCAGCGCATCGTGCAGACGCTGGGCTACCCGAAGCTGCGCAGGCGTCTGCATCTGGATGCGGTGTTGACAGTGGTCGATGCCGCCCGCCGCGAACCGCTGGAAGGCGAGTACGCACGACTGGAGCGCATGCAGGCGGCGGCTGCGGACCTGCTGTTGTTGAACAAGTGCGACCTGCTGGATGCCGACGAGCGCGCCAGCCAGCGCGAGCGCTTCGGCCGTGGTGCGCGGGTGCTGGAAACTATCCAGGCGCAGATTCCTGATGAGCTGCTGCTCGGTGAGCCGTCGCGCAAGCTGCGGCCCCATGGGCAGGAAGGCATCGACCATGGCGACCTGTTCGACAGCTGGAGCTGGCAGGGCGACGCGGCCTTCGATGGTGCGCGACTGAAAAAATGGCTGGAGACATTGCCGCGCGGCCTGCTGCGCCTCAAGGGGCTGATTCGCTTGGCGGGGCAGGGTGAGACGGTCTGGCTGCAATATGTGGGCGGACGCTATCAGCTGCGCCCGGCGACCGCGAGCGAGGCGGCGCAGGGTTCGCGGCTGGTGTTCATTGCGGAGAAGGAGGCGGGGCTGCGGGCGGATCTTGAAGGCGGTCTGCACAACTGCTTTTCGTAGGACCGAGGGGGACGCCTAGTCCTTGCTCGCGAACAGCCCAGAGCCGGACCGGCCGGGAAGTGGTTCGCGAGCAAGCTCGCTCCTACAAGGTCAGCGCCCGAGCAGCAGGCAACAAAAAACCGGCCACCAGGGCCGGTTTTTCATCACGCACCGAACTCAGCGGTATTCGCAGAGGTAGGCGGTGTCCTGGGCGACTTTCAGCTGGAACTTGCTGTTGGCCGGCACGGTGAAGTTGCTGCCGCCTTCGAAGGTTTCCCAGCTGTCGCTGCCCGGCAGCTTGACGGTCAGCGCGCCGGCGACGACGTGCATCACCTCCAGCTGGCTGGTGCCGAATTCGTATTCGCCGGGAGCCATCACGCCAATGGTGGCGGGGCCTGCGGTCATGTCGAAGGCGATGGATTTGACGGTGCCGTCGAAGTACTCGTTGACCTTGAACATGGGCTTCTCCTGCTAGAGGGGTGAAAAAGGGCCCGCCAGTATGCCCAAGGCCGCAGGCCCCGTCACTAGAGCGGGGCAGGCGACCGTGCGGTCAGAGATTGGCAGACCCTTTCAGCCGGCAACGGGCAGGGTCAGCGGCAGCAGGCGGGCGGTATTGCGGGCGTCTTCCAGGGCACGGTGCGGCTGACCCTGGAAATGCAGGCCGGCCAGGTGCAACGCGGCGTTCAGGCCCACCTGGCGCTTGAGTTGGCGGGCCTGGGCGAAGCGCTGCTTGAGGTTGACGTGGGGGACGCGGGACAGGTGGCTGTCTAGGTGCTGACGGCGCCATTCCAGTTCCAGCTGGTGGCGGTCGTAGTCGCCCCAGCTGGTCCAGCCGGCCAGGCGCGGGCTGTGCTGGGCCAGCCAGCGCTCGAACTGCGGCCAGACCTCGCGCAGCGGTGCGGCGGCATCGACGTTGGCCTGGGTGATATGGGTGAGCTCGCGACAGAAGGTCGTCAGCAGCGGGCGTCGCTGCGGGCGGACGAAACGCTGGAAATGGTCCAGCTCGCGGCCGTCGGCCTCGGCTACCAGGCTCGCGCCGATCTCGATGATCTCCATTTCCTCGACCGGCCAGCCGCCTTCCTCGGTGGTGGCTTCCAGGTCGATCACCAGCCAGTGGGGCATAGTCGGTGCTCGTGGTTGGGTTCGAATCGAGTATGGAAGGCGTTTGCGGGACCGGCAAACCGCTGTGCTAGGCTGAGCGACTTGATCGGACAAGGGGACTGCGATGGCGAAAGTGGCTTTCATCGGCCTGGGCGTGATGGGTTACCCCATGGCCGGGCATCTGGCGCGCGAAGGGCACGAGGTGTGCGTCTACAACCGCACCGCGAGCCGCGCCGCCCAGTGGGTCAAGCAGTTCGGCGGCCGCTCGGCGCAGACCCCGCGTGACGCCGCACAGTGGGCCGACTTCGTGATGTGCTGCGTGGGTAACGATGACGACCTGCGCAGCGTGGTGCTGGGCGAGGACGGCGCGCTGGCCGGCATGCAGCCCGGCTCCGTGCTGGTGGACCACACCACCGCCTCGGCCGAAGTGGCCCGCGAGCTGGCGGTAGCGGCGGCCGAGCGCGAGCTGGGCTTCCTCGATGCGCCGGTGTCCGGCGGCCAGGCCGGCGCCGAGAATGGCGCACTGACGGTGATGGTCGGCGGCGACGCGAACCTCTACGCCCGCGCCGAGCCGGTGATCGCCACCTATTCGCGCATGGTGCGACGCATGGGCCCGGTGGGCAGCGGCCAACTGACCAAGATGGTCAACCAGATCTGTGTCGGCGGCCTGCTGCAGGGGCTGTCCGAGGCGCTGCACTTCGCCCAGAGCGCCGGCCTCGACGGCATGGCGGCGATGGAGGTGATCAGCAAGGGCGCCGCGCAGTCCTGGCAGCTGGAGAATCGTCACCAGAGTATGCTGGAAGGGCGTTTCGACTTCGGCTTCGCGGTGGACTGGATGCGCAAGGACCTGGGCATCGTCCTCGAAGAGGCTCGCCGCAACGGCGCGCAGTTGCCAGTCACGGCGCTGGTCGACCAGTTCTACGCCGAGGTGCAGGCCGCCGGCGGCGGACGCTGGGACACCTCCAGCCTGATCACCCGCCTTCAGGACTCGCCCGAGGCCTGATCCTTTTTTCCTCCTCAGGTGGCGCCATCGGTCGCAGAGATCGTCGTGCGCCGCTCCTGATCGCCTCAGGCGCGGAAGATAAAGTACACCGCGCCCAGCAGGCACAAGCCGGCCCATAGATAGTCGAGCTTCAGTGGCTGCTGCATGAAGTACACGCTGAACGGCACGAAGACCGCCAGCGTGATGACCTCCTGCATGATCTTCAGCTGCCCCACCGACATCACCGTGTAACCGATGCGGTTGGCCGGCACCTGCAGCAAATACTCGAACAGTGCGATGCCCCAGCTGACCAGCGCCGCGATGATCCACGGCTTGCTGCTCAGGGTTTTCAGGTGGCCGTACCAGGCGAAGGTCATGAACAGGTTGGAGAGCGACAGAAGAAACGCGGTTTGCAGCCAGACCGGCATGGCAGCGGCTCCAGTAAGGGACTGCGCCAGAGCCTAGTGGATGCACGACGCGACAGCCAAGGGGCGGGACATTGATCAGGTTCGTATTGCGGGGAACGGCGGCGCTGCTGGCGCTGGGGGTATTGGCGTTCGGCGGCTGGAAAGGTTGGCAGTGGTGGCAGCAGCGGCCGGTCTGGGCGCAGCTGACGGTGGCGCCGGCCATGGCGGCCGGGCAGACCTGGCAACTGGGTGACTATCGCCTGGAGTGGGACGGTGCGTCCTTCGCCCTGCGCGCGGGCGAGCATCCCGCGCAGACGCTGTGGCAGACCCGTGGCGGATTCCTGGCTGTAGGCATCGGTCGTGTGGACGCCGAAGAGCATCGCGGCGCGATGTTCGTCCACGAACACCGCGAGCTGCTGTGTCGTCAGCAACAGTTGGCTGCCGTGCGCGCTGAAGCGGACAGGTTGCTGATCTCCGGCACGCTGGGTTGCGCCGATGGCCGGCAAGCGCCGTATACCGTTGCGCTGCACTCCGATGGTGAGCGTGGCGTTGTGCTGGACGTGAGCCTGGGTGATCCGGCGCTGAACCGTCTTTATCTGGCCTGGGCGCGGGAGGCGGACGAACAGTTCCACGGCTTCGGCGAGCAGTTCACCCGCTTCGACCTGAGCGGGCGTCGCCTGCCCATACTGGTGCAGGAGCAGGGCGTCGGGCGCGGTCTGCAACCGATCACCCTGGCCGCGGACCTCAGTGCCCGCGCCGGTGGCGACTGGTGGACCACCTACGCGCCGGTGCCTTTCTATCTCACCTCGCGCCTGCACGGCTTCTTCAGCGAGGCGCCGGAGTACCAGGTCTTCGACCTGCGCGACGACCAGCGGGTGGCGCTGGAGGTGCATGCTGGCAAGCTCCAGGCGCACATCTATAAAGGCAGCAGCCCCAAGACGCTGATCGAGGCGCACACCTCGGTGGTCGGGCGCATGCCGCCGTTGCCGGCCTGGACCCAGCAGGGCGCGATCCTCGGACTGCAGGGCGGCACCGAGCGTGTGCGCGGCATCGTCCGGCAATTCGAGCAGGCGAAGGTGCCGCTGGCCGGCGTCTGGGTTCAGGACTGGGTCGGCCAGCGCGCCACCAGCTTCGGCAAGCAACTGTGGTGGAACTGGGTGCTGGATGGCGAACGCTATCCGGGCTGGTCGGCCTTCAATGCCGAGTTGCGCGCCAAGGGCATTCGCAGCCTGGCCTATGTGAATCCCTTCCTGGTGGATACGGCGGAGAAGGGCGGGGCGACCCGCAACCTCTACCGCGAAGCGCTGGAACACGGCTATCTGACCCTGGATCAACAAGGGCAGCCGCTGCTGTTGCAGAACACCAGTTTCAGCGCCGGTCTGGTTGATCTCACCAATCCGCAGGCGGCCGATTGGCTGCGCGGGGTGATGCGCGACGAAATGCTTGGCGCGGGCTTCTCCGGCTGGATGGCGGACTTCGGCGAAGCACTGCCTTACGAGGCGAAGCTGGCGTCCGGTGAGCCGGCTTCCGTCCTGCACAATCGCTATCCGGAGCTGTGGGCGAAGCTGAACCGGCAACTGGTGGACGAGGAGGGCGCCGGCGACCTGCTGTTCTTCATGCGCTCCGCTTA
The DNA here is from genome assembly GCF_040017195.2 of Pseudomonas sp. LABIM340. Lineage (NCBI taxonomy): Bacteria > Pseudomonadati > Pseudomonadota > Gammaproteobacteria > Pseudomonadales > Pseudomonadaceae > Pseudomonas > Pseudomonas sp. LABIM340. Next base: position 2,587,776 of record NZ_CM200227.1, read on the forward strand.
CAGCCACAGCCCCGGCCTGACCACCAGCATGTGGCTGGGCGACCAGCTGGTGACCTGGGATGCCGACGACGGTCTGCACAGCGCGCTGCTGGGGCTGCTGTCGGGCGGTGTATCCGGATTCAGCCTGAACCACAGCGATACCGGCGGCTACACCACCATCAGCAGCCCGATCAGGAACTACCACCGCAGCGAGGAGCTGCTGCTGCGCTGGATGGAGTTCTCCGCCTTCACCAGCCTGCTGCGCACCCACGAGGGCAATCGCCCGGACGACAACGTGCAGGCCTACAGCACGCCGGCCACTGTGGCGCAGTTGCAGCGCTTCGCCACGGTGTTTCGTGAGTTGGCGCCGTACCGTCAGCGCCTGATGGACGAGGCGGCGCAGCATGGCTGGCCGCTGGTGCGCCCGCTCTGGCTGGAGTTCCCCGCTGATCCGGCCAGCTTGGCGGAAACGCCGACGAGCTATATGCTCGGCGACCAATTTCTGGTGGCCCCGGTGCTGGAGCCTGGTGTGCAGCGTCTGAACGTGGCGTTGCCCGAGGGCCGCTGGGTGCACCTGTGGAGCGGCAGCACATTCGAGGTGGCTTCTGGCGGTTCTGTCGAAGTCCCCGCGCCCATTGGCGAGCCGGCGGTGTTCTACCGCGCTGGCTCCGCCGAGGGCGAGCACCTGGTAGCGGCGCTGCGCGAGCAGGGGCTGCTGCGCTCCAATCCTTGAAGTCGAGTAGAGAGTTCATCCATGCAATGCCGTATCGGCTGTGGCGCCTGCTGCATAGCGCCGTCGATTTCCTCGCCCATCCCCGGCATGCCTGACGGCAAGCCGGCGGGCGTGCGCTGCGTGCAATTGGATGAGCGCAATCTGTGCAAACTATTCGGCGACTCCCGGCGTCCAAAGGTCTGTGCGGCCTTCGAGGCGGACGCCGATGCCTGCGGCAACAGCAACGAGCAGGCCCTGCAGATCCTCACGGAGTGGGAACGCATCACCGCTGCCTGATGTGACTTGGAAGTCACGTTTTCGCGGTCCATACTGACGCCCCGACCCGCTCAAGACCGCGGATTGCGACGGGGCGGCGGCATTTGCTGCCCCCACAAGATCAAGAATAAAGAGAGGTAAGACGATGCGTGGTGTATTGCGTATGACCCTGCTGGCTACTGCCGTGATGGGCTTTGCCGGCACTGCCCTGGCGGATGACTGGAAGCTGGAGAAGGAAGAAGACGGCGTGAAGGTCTTCCTCAGCCCTGTGGCCGGCTCCAAGTACAAGGCCTACCGTGGCGTCGTCGACATCAAGGCCGATGTGGCCAAGATCAACGCCCTGCAGGAAGACGTGGCCGGTTCCTGCAAGTGGATCCACGCCTGCGCCGAAATGCGCCTGCTGAAAACCGAAGGCGACAATTCCTGGACCTACTCGAAGATCGACATGCCCTGGCCGGTAACCGGTCGCGACGTGGTGATCCACGTGACCACCGAGAAGACCGCCGACGGCGGCCTGATCCGTCATCTGAAAGCCGAACCGACCTACATTCCCGAAGAGAAGGGCGAAATCCGCGTGCCGAAGCTGATCGGCGAGTGGAAGCTGGTCCCCAAGGGCGCCGGCGTGACCGAAGTGACCTACCAGGTGCAGACCGAGCCGGGTGGCAGCATCCCGTCCTGGCTGGCCAACAGCTTCGTGGTCGATGCGCCGATGAACACCCTGAAGGGTCTGCGCAGCGCTGCCGAGAAGTAACAGGCGCTGACGTTCCCCTTCATGAAAAAGCCGCCTTCGGGCGGCTTTTTTCGTTCCTGTCGTGCGCGTCGGTGAGGCTCTTCGTAGGAGTGAGCTTGCTCGCGAATCGCCTGACGCAGGTGTTGCAGAGGGCTGTTCGCGAGCAAGCTCGCTCCTACAGGAAGGCGAAGCCTTGCCCGCAGCAATAAAAAAGGCCGCCCGGAGGCGGCCTTTTCTCGTACGCCGTAGCGCTTAGCGGGCCTTGAGGTCCACGAAGTTGCGCTCGGTGGCGCCGGTGTACAGCTGACGCGGACGACCGATCTTGTACGGGCCGGAGAGCATTTCCTGCCAGTGCGAGATCCAGCCCACGGTACGTGCCAGGGCGAAGATCACGGTGAACATGCTGGTCGGAATGCCGATGGCCTTCAGGATGATGCCGGAGTAGAAGTCCACGTTCGGATAGAGGTTGCGCTCCACGAAGTAGGGGTCGTGGCGGGCGATTTCTTCCAGCTTCATGGCCAGTTCCAGCTGCGGGTCGTTGATGCCCAGCTCCTGGAGAACCTCGTCGCAGGTCTGTTTCATGACCTTGGCGCGCGGGTCGAAGTTCTTGTACACGCGGTGGCCGAAGCCCATCAGCTTGAACGGATCGTTCTTGTCCTTGGCCTTGGCCACGAACTTCTCGATGTTCGACACGTCACCGATTTCGTCCAGCATGCGCAGAACGGCTTCGTTCGCGCCGCCGTGAGCCGGTCCCCACAGGGCGGCGATGCCCGAGGCGATACAGGCGAACGGGTTGGCACCCGAGGAGCCCGCCAGGCGCACGGTGGAGGTGGAGGCGTTCTGCTCGTGATCGGCGTGCAGGATGAAGATGCGGTCCATGGCCTTGGCCAGCACGGGGCTGATCGGCTTGGTCTCGCAAGGGGTGTTGAACATCATATGCAGGAAGTTTTCTGCATAGTTCAGGTCGTTGCGCGGGTACATCATCGGCTCGCCCTTGGAGTACTTGTACACCATGGCAGCGATGGTCGGCATCTTGGCGATCAGACGATGCGCCGAGACTTCCCGGTGCTTCGGATTATTGATGTCCAGGGAGTCGTGATAGAAGGCGGAGAGGGCACCGATCACGCCGCACATCACGGCCATCGGGTGCGCATCACGGCGGAAACCGTTGAAGAAGGTCTTCAGCTGTTCATGAACCATGGTGTGGTTCTTGATGGTGCCGACGAACTTTTCCTTCTGCTCGGCAGTAGGCAGTTCGCCGTTGAGCAGCAGGTAGCAGGTTTCCAGGTAGTCGGACTTCTCGGCGAGCTGTTCGATCGGGTAGCCGCGATGCAGCAGTACACCTTTATCACCGTCGATGTAGGTGATCTTCGACTCGCAGGAGGCAGTGGACATGAAGCCGGGGTCGAAAGTGAAGTGACCCGTGGAGGTCAGGCCCCGCACGTCGACTACATCGGGACCCAGCGTGCCGGAGAGGACGGGCAGTTCGACGGGGGCAGCGCCCTCGATGATCAACTGCGCTTTTTTGTCAGCCATGATGGCCTCCTATTTATGCTTGAAATCATCTGTACGACCCCCCACGCAGGGCCCGCACCACTATAGAGAGATAAATCCGAATGTCAATTTGCACAATCGGAGAAGTTTGGCTCCTCCAAGCCCCTGTTTTGCCGGAAAAATTTGCCTGTTTACGCCTTTTCGGGGGGTGCGGCAATTAGTCCTTAGGTGGAGGTCTTTCCGTTGTCATTAGGAGCCTAACTGTCTATACTCGGCGACCAGCCGCCAAGGGCCGTCCGGCCTCGCTTGATTGGTGGTTGTCACTCCCGAAGGTGATGGGTACCTGACAAGTGCACCTCCCGACAACTAGCCCTGATTCATAGAAGGGCTCTCAGTGTGAAAAAAGCCGTGAATAGCAAACGACCCGTAAACCTAGACCTAAGGACCATCCAACTCCCTATCACTGCTTACACGTCGATTCTCCACCGTATCTCTGGCGTCATTCTGTTCGTGGGCATCGCAGTGCTGCTGTTCGCACTGGATCGTTCCCTCGCTTCGGAAGAAAGCTTCGAGCAGGTGAAGGCGTGTCTGGCCCATCCGTTGGTCAAGCTTGTGATTTGGGGCCTGCTGTCTGCGCTCCTGTACCACCTGGTAGCCGGTATTCGTCACCTCGTCATGGACGCAGGTATTGGCGAAACGCTGGAAGGCGGTAAGCGTGGTTCGAAAATCGTCATCGCTGTCGCAGTGGTGCTGATCGTTCTGGCGGGGGTATGGGTATGGTAACTAACGTCACTAACTTGTCGCGTTCGGGTCTCTATGACTGGATGGTCCAGCGCGTCTCCGCGGTCGTTCTCGCGGCTTATGTTCTCTTCCTGCTGGGCTTCCTGATCGCTCACCCGGGTATTACCTACACCGAGTGGCATGGTCTGTTCTCCCACAGCCTGATGAAGATTTTCAGCCTGTTGACGCTGGTTTCCCTGAGCGTGCACGCGTGGGTTGGTATGTGGACCATCACTACCGACTACCTGACTCCGATGGCGCTGGGCAAGTCCGCGACTGTCGTGCGTTTCCTCGTCCAGGCGGTATGCGGCATGGCCATGTTCGCATTCTTCGTCTGGGGTGTGCAGATTCTCTGGGGTAACTGATCCATGGCTAGCATTCGTACTCTTTCCTTCGACGCCATCATCGTTGGTGGTGGCGGCGCCGGCATGCGCGCTGCGCTGCAACTGGCCCAGGGCGGTCACAAGACTGCCGTGGTGACCAAGGTCTTCCCGACCCGTTCGCACACTGTATCCGCCCAGGGCGGCATCACCTGCGCCATCGCTTCGGCCGACCCGAACGACGATTGGCGCTGGCACATGTACGACACCGTCAAGGGCTCCGACTACATCGGTGACCAGGACGCTATCGAATACATGTGTTCCGTCGGCCCGGAAGCCGTGTTCGAGCTGGAACACATGGGTCTGCCGTTCTCCCGTACCGAGCAGGGCCGCATCTACCAGCGTCCGTTCGGTGGCCAGTCCAAGGACTTCGGCAAGGGTGGCCAGGCTGCCCGTACCTGCGCCGCGGCTGACCGCACCGGTCACGCCCTGCTGCACACCCTCTATCAGGCCAACCTGAAGAGCGGTACTTCCTTCCTTAATGAGTGGTACGCGGTTGACCTGGTGAAGAACCAGGACGGTCATGTGGTTGGCGTCATCGCCATCGACATCGAAACCGGCGACACCGTTTATATCCGCTCCAAAGCCGTGGTCCTGGCCACTGGCGGTGCCGGCCGTATCTACGCCTCCACCACCAACGCCCTGATCAACACCGGTGACGGCATCGGTATGGCCCTGCGCGCTGGCGTGCCGGTGCAGGACATCGAGATGTGGCAGTTCCACCCGACCGGCATCGCCGGCGCTGGTGTACTGGTCACCGAAGGCTGCCGTGGTGAAGGTGGCTACCTGATCAACGCCCATGGCGAGCGTTTCATGGAGCGTTACGCTCCGAACGCGAAAGACCTGGCCGGCCGCGACGTGGTTGCCCGCTCCATGGTGAAAGAAGTGATCGCCGGCAACGGCGTGGGCCCGAACAAGGACCACGTACTGCTGAAGCTCGACCACCTCGGCGAAGAAGTTCTGCACAGCCGCCTGCCTGGCATCTGCGAACTGTCCAAGACCTTTGCCCACGTTGACCCGGTTGTCGCTCCGATCCCGGTTATCCCGACCTGCCACTACATGATGGGCGGCGTTGCCACCAACATTCATGGCCAGGCCCTGACCATGGATGCCAACGGCAACGAGCAGATCATCGAAGGCCTGTTCGCCGTAGGCGAAGTGGCTTGCGTATCGGTACACGGCGCCAACCGCCTGGGCGGCAACTCGCTGCTCGACCTGGTCGTGTTCGGTCGTGCCACCGGTCTGCACCTGGAGAAGGCGCTCAAGGATGGTATCGAGCACCGCCAGGCTTCCGAGTCCGACCTGGAATCCGCTTTCAAGCGCCTGAACGGCGTGAACGAACGCACCAGCGGCGAAGAAGTCGCTCCGCTCAAGCGCGAGCTGCAATCCTGCATGCAGAACTACTTCGGTGTGTTCCGTACCGGCGAATACATGCAGAAAGGTATCGCTCAGCTGGCTGATCTGCGTGAGCGTATCGCCGCGGTCAAGATCAACGACAAGAGCCAGGCATTCAACACGGCGCGTATCGAAGCGCTGGAACTGCAGAACCTCCTCGAAGTGGCCGAAGCCACTGCGATTGCGGCAGAAGCCCGCAAAGAGTCCCGCGGCGCGCATGCCCGTGAAGACTTCGAGGAGCGCGATGACGAGAACTGGCTGTGCCACACCCTGTACTTCCCGGGTGAGAAGCGTGTAGCCAAGCGTGCCGTCAACTTCGCGCCGAAAACTGTTCCGGCATTCGAACCCAAGGTTCGTACTTACTAAGGGTGCCCGCCATGTTGCAAGTGAGTGTTTACCGCTACAACCCTGAGAAGGACGCTGCACCTTACATGCAGGACTTCCAGGTCGATACCGACGGCAAGGACATCATGGTCCTGGACGTGCTGGCGCTGATCAAGGAACAGGACGAGGGCTTCTCCTACCGTCGTTCCTGCCGTGAAGGCGTGTGCGGTTCCGACGGCATGAACATGAATGGCAAGAACGGCCTGGCTTGCATCACCCCCCTGTCGGCCGTTGGCCTGAAGGGCGGCAAGCTGGTCATTCGCCCGTTGCCCGGCCTGCCGGTCATCCGTGACCTGGTCGTCGACATGCGCATCTTCTACAAGCAGTACGAGAGCGTGAAGCCGTTCCTGCAGAACAAATATGCAGCTCCGGCCATCGAACGTCTGCAGAGCCCGGAAGAGCGCGAGAAGCTGGACGGTCTGTACGAGTGCATCCTGTGCGCCTGCTGCTCGACCTCCTGCCCGTCGTTCTGGTGGAACCCCGACAAATTCCTGGGTCCCGCCGCGCTGCTGCAGGCCTATCGTTTCCTGGCCGACAGCCGTGACACCGAAACTCAGGCGCGCCTGGCGAGCCTGGATGACCCGTTCAGCGTGTTCCGCTGCCGCGGGATCATGAACTGCGTGAACGTCTGCCCGAAGGGTCTGAACCCCACCAAGGCAATCGGTCACATCCGTAACATGCTGCTGCAGAGCGGCACTTGATCTGAGGGCCTCGCGCCCAAAGATCATTGCAAGAGCGACACCTGTACCGCCGGAACATTTTCCGGCGGTACAGTCCCTAGGACCCAAGCCCACAAAGCGGGGGTCCTGTTTTGAAAACGTATATATGACCAGCAGGGGCATCCGGGCTGGTACCCGGACTATCTGCGGGAATCGGTGGCTTGAAGTCGCTGTGTATGACTTCGCGCCAGAGATTCCACAGGTGGAGTCCCCTTACCGAGGGTGACCAAGCATGCACGAAAGCGTAATGCAGCGGATGTGGAACAGTGCCCATCTATCCGGTGGAAACGCTGCCTACGTCGAAGAGCTCTACGAGCTCTACCTGCACGACCCGAACGCTGTGCCAGAAGAGTGGCGCACGTACTTCCAGAAGCTCCCCGCCGACGGCAATCCTGCCCCCGACGTCTCGCATTCCTCTATCCGTGATCATTTCGTACTCCTGGCCAAGAACCAGCGCCGCGCTGCGCCTGTTTCCGCTGGCAGCGTAAGCACCGAGCACGAGAAAAAGCAGGTTGAAGTCCTGCGTCTGATCCTGGCATACCGTCTGCGTGGACATCAGGCAGCATCGCTCGATCCGCTGGGTCTCTGGGTGCGTACCGCTCCCTCCGATCTGTCGCTCGAACACTACGGGCTCACCGCTGCAGACCTCGACACTACTTTCCGTACCGGTGAGCTCTACATCGGCAAGGAAGAAGCGACCCTGCGTGAAATCATCGACGCGCTGAAGCAGACCTACTGCAGCACCATCGGCGCCGAGTTCATGCACATCGTCGATTCCGAGCAACGCCACTGGTTCGCCCAGCGCCTGGAAAGCGTGCGCGGCCGTCCGACGTACTCTGTCGACGCCCGTTCCCACCTGCTCGAGCGCCTCACCGCTGCCGAAGGCCTGGAAAAGTACCTGGGCACCAAGTACCCGGGCACCAAGCGTTTCGGTCTGGAAGGTGGCGAGAGCCTGATCCCGATGGTTGACGAGATCATCCAGCGCTCCGGCTCCTACGGCGTCAAGGAAATCGTCATCGGCATGGCCCACCGCGGCCGTCTGAACGTCCTGGTCAACACCCTGGGCAAGAACCCGCGCGAGCTGTTCGACGAGTTCGAAGGCAAGAAGCTGGTCGAGATGGGCTCGGGTGACGTGAAGTACCACCAGGGCTTCTCCTCCAACGTCATGACCACCGGCGGCGAAGTCCACCTCGCTCTGGCGTTCAACCCCTCGCACCTGGAAATCGTTTCCCCGGTGGTCGAGGGCTCGGTACGCGCTCGTCAAGACCGTCGCAAGGACGGCAGCGGCGACAAGGTCGTGCCGATCTCCATCCACGGCGATGCCGCCTTCGCGGGGCAGGGCGTGGTCATGGAAACCTTCCAGATGTCGCAGACCCGTGCTTACAAGACGGGCGGCACCATCCACATCGTGATCAACAACCAGGTCGGCTTCACCACCAGCCGTCAGGACGATGCTCGTTCCACCGAGTACGCGACCGACGTGGCGAAGATGATCCAGGCGCCGATCTTCCATGTGAATGGCGACGATCCGGAAGCGGTCCTGTTCGTGACCCAGCTGGCCATCGATTACCGCATGCAGTTCAAGCGTGACGTGGTCATCGACCTGGTCTGCTACCGCCGTCGCGGTCACAACGAGGCCGACGAGCCGAGCGGCACCCAGCCGATGATGTACCAGCAGATCGCCAAGCAGCGCACTACCCGTGACCTGTATGCCGACGCGCTGATTGCCGCTGGTGTGCAGACCACCGAACAGGCCCAGGAGAAAGTCGACGAATACCGCGACGCTCTCGACAACGGCCTGCACGTGGTGAAGAGCCTGGTGAAGGAGCCCAACAAGGAGCTCTTCGTCGACTGGCGTCCGTACATCGGTCACGCCTGGACCGCCCGTCACGACACCCGTTGCGACCTGAAAACCCTGCAGGACCTGTCCAACAAGCTGCTGGAAACCCCGGACGGCTTCGTCATGCAGCGTCAGGTACAGAAGATCTACGAAGACCGCGCCAAGATGGCTGCCGGCGGCTTCCCGATCAACTGGGGCTTCGCCGAGAACCTGGCCTACGCCACCCTGCTGTTCGAAGGTCACCCGGTCCGCATGACCGGTCAGGACGTCGGCCGCGGCACCTTCTCGCACCGCCACGCGGCGCTGCACAACCAGAAGGACGACTCGGTCTACATCCCGCTGGCCAATCTGTTCGACGGCCAGCCGCGCGTCAGCCTGTACGACTCCTACCTCTCGGAAGAAGCTGTACTGGCGTTCGAATACGGCTACGCCACCACCACCCCGGATGCACTCGTGGTGTGGGAAGCGCAGTTCGGTGACTTCGCCAACGGTGCACAGGTCGTGATCGACCAGTTCATCACCAGCGGCGAAACCAAGTGGCAACGCCTGTGTGGTCTGACCATGCTGCTGCCGCACGGTTACGAGGGCCAGGGCCCGGAGCACTCCTCCGCGCGTCTGGAGCGTTACCTGCAGCTGTGCGCCGAGCAGAACATCCAGGTCTGCGTGCCGACTACTCCGGCCCAGGTCTACCACATGCTGCGTCGTCAGGTGATCCGTCCGCTGCGCAAGCCGCTGATCGTGATGACTCCGAAGTCGCTGCTGCGTCACAAGCTGGCCATCTCGACCCTGGAAGATCTGGCCGACGGTTCGTTCCAGACTGTGATCAACGAGATCGACAGCCTGGATCCGAAGAAAGTCGACCGCATCGTGCTGTGTAGCGGCAAGGTCTACTACGACCTGCTGGAGAAGCGTCGTGCCGAAGGTCTCGAGAACATCGCGATCGTTCGTCTCGAGCAGCTGTATCCCTTCCCGGAGGACGATCTGGCCGAGGTACTGTCGCAGTACAAGAACCTCAAGCACATCGTCTGGTGCCAGGAAGAGCCGATGAACCAGGGCGCCTGGTTCTGCTCGCAGCACCACATGCGTCGTGTCATCGCCGCGCACAAGAAAGGTCTCAACCTGGAATACGCGGGCCGCGAAGGCTCGGCAGCTCCGGCTTGCGGCTACGCTTCGATGCACGCCGAGCAGCAGGAAAAACTGCTGCAGGACGCCTTCACCGTTTAACGCCAACGCGCAGTTGATACCGAATTTAAGGAAACACACATAATGGCTATCGAAATCAAAGCCCCAACCTTCCCGGAATCGGTTGCCGACGGCACCGTCGCAACCTGGCACAAGAAGGTCGGTGAAGCCGTCAAGCGTGACGAACTGATCGTCGACATCGAGACCGACAAGGTCGTGATCGAAGTACTGGCCGAGGCCGACGGCGTTCTGGCTGAGATCGTCAAGAACGAAGGCGACACCGTTCTCTCCAACGAACTGCTGGGCAAGCTGAGCGAAGGCGGTGCTGCCGCTGCCGCTCCGGCTGCTGCCTCGGCTCCGGCTGCCGCTCCGGCCGCTGCTGCCCCGGCTGCTGCCGCTGGTGACGACAACATCCTCTCGCCGGCCGCCCGCAAGCTGGCCGAAGAGAATGGCATCGACCCGAACAGCCTGGCCGGCACCGGCAAGGGCGGTCGCGTGACCAAGGAAGACGTCGTAGCCGCTGTTGAAGCCAAGAAGAACGCCCCGGCTGCCGCTCCGGTCGCCAAGGCCGCGGCTCCCGCTGCCGCCGCGGCTCCCGTGTTCGCCGCTGGCGACCGCGTCGAGAAGCGCGTTCCGATGACCCGCCTGCGCGCCAAGGTTGCCGAGCGTCTGGTCGAAGCCCAGTCCTCCATGGCCATGCTGACTACCTTCAACGAAGTCAACATGAAGCCGATCATGGACCTGCGCAACAAGTACAAGGACCTGTTCGAGAAGAAGCACAATGGCGTTCGCCTGGGCTTCATGTCCTTCTTCGTCAAGGCCGCCACCGAAGCCCTGAAGCGCTTCCCGGGCGTCAACGCCTCGATCGACGGCAACGACATCGTCTACCACGGCTATCAGGACATCGGTGTAGCAGTTTCCAGCGACCGCGGTCTGGTCGTACCGGTTCTGCGCAACGCCGAGTTCATGAGCCTGGCCGAAGTCGAGAACGGCATCGCCACCTTCGGCAAGAAAGCCAAAGACGGCAAGCTGTCCATCGAAGACATGACCGGTGGTACTTTCACCATTTCCAACGGTGGCGTATTCGGTTCCCTGCTGTCGACTCCGATCGTCAACCCGCCGCAGACCGCCATCCTCGGCATGCACAAGATCCAGGAGCGCCCGATGGCCGTTAACGGCCAGGTCGTGATCCTGCCGATGATGTACCTGGCGCTGTCCTACGATCACCGCATGATCGATGGCAAGGAAGCGGTAAGCTTCCTGGTCACCATGAAGGATCTGCTGGAAGATCCGGCTCGCCTGCTGCTCGACGTCTGATACGTCAGTTCACACGACGGCCCCGTACTACACGACGGCCCCGAAAGGGGCCGTCCGCTTCACCGGAATAAGGATTGAGACATGAGCCAGAAATTCGACGTGGTTGTGATTGGTGCCGGCCCCGGCGGTTACGTAGCCGCCATCCGTGCCGCCCAACTCGGCCTGAAGACCGCTTGCATCGAGAAGTACATCGGTAAAGAGGGCAAGGTCGCTCTCGGCGGTACCTGCCTGAACGTAGGCTGCATTCCGTCCAAGGCGCTGCTGGACAGCTCCTGGAAGTACAAGGAAGCCAAAGAGAGCTTCGACGTTCACGGTATCTCCACTGGCGAAGTGAAGATGGACGTTCCGGCGATGATCGGCCGCAAGGCCAACATCGTGAAGAACCTGACCGGCGGCATCGCCACCCTGTTCAAGGCCAACGGCGTGACCTCGTTCGAAGGCCACGGCAAGGTCCTGGCCAACAAGCAGGTCGAAGTGACCGGCCTGGACGGCAAGACCCAGGTTCTGGAAGCCGACAACATCATCATCGCTTCGGGCTCCAAGCCGGTCGAAATCCCGCCGGCCCCGCTGACCGAAGACATCATCGTCGACTCCACCGGCGCCCTGGAATTCCAGAGCGTACCGAAGAAGCTCGGCGTGATCGGCGCTGGCGTCATCGGCCTGGAACTGGGTTCGGTCTGGGCTCGCCTGGGCGCTGAAGTCACCGTCCTGGAAGCCCTGGACAAGTTCCTCCCGGCTGCCGACGAGCAGATCGCCAAGGAAGCCCTGAAGACCCTGACCAAGCAAGGTCTGAACATCCGCCTGGGCGCTCGCGTCACCGGTTCGGACGTGAAGAAGAAGCAGGTCACCGTGACCTTCACCGACGCCAACGGCGAGCAGAAGGAAGTCTTCGACAAGCTGATCGTGGCCGTGGGCCGTCGCCCGGTGACCACCGATCTGCTGGCTGCCGACAGCGGCGTTACTCTGGACGAGCGTGGCTTCATCTTCGTCGACGACCAGTGCAAGACCAGCGTTCCGGGCGTCTACGCCATCGGTGACGTGGTCCGCGGCGCCATGCTGGCGCACAAGGCCTCGGAAGAGGGCGTGATGGTTGCCGAGCGCATCGCCGGCCACAAGGCCCAGATGAACTACGACCTGATTCCGTCGGTGATCTACACCCACCCGGAAATCGCATGGGTCGGCAAGACCGAGCAGCAGCTCAAGGGTGAAGGCGTCGAAGTCAACGTCGGTACCTTCCCGTTCGCCGCCAGCGGCCGCGCCATGGCTGCCAACGACACCGGCGGTCTGGTCAAGGTCATCGCCGATGCCAAGACCGACCGCGTACTGGGCGTCCACGTGATCGGCCCGAGCGCTGCCGAGCTGGTTCAGCAAGGCGCGATCGGCATGGAATTCGGCACCAGTGCCGAAGACCTGGGCATGATGGTCTTCTCCCACCCGACTCTGTCCGAAGCGCTGCACGAAGCGGCCCTGGCAGTGAATGGCCACGCCATCCACATCGCCAACCGCAAGAAGCGCTAAGGAACGGGACCACGGCGGGCAGGGCGGCAGTCTTTTGCGAGGGGCTGCCGCCCATCCCGCCGGATCGTTTCTCCCCCGAGGGGGACTCGGTCACAGGTGGCGTGGTGCCACGAGCGCCGCGCCGAATGCGCAATACCCAAGACGAAAACGGTAGACAAGCATGAATCTCCACGAATATCAGGGTAAGCAGCTGTTCGCTGAGTACGGCCTGCCCGTATCCAAGGGCTTCGCCGTCGACACACCCGAAGAGGCCGCAGAAGCCTGTGAAAAGATCGGTGGTACCGAGTGGGTCGTTAAAGCCCAGGTACACGCCGGTGGCCGCGGTAAAGCGGGCGGTGTGAAGCTGGTCAAGAGCAAAGAGGACGCCAAGGCGTTCGCCGCCAACTGGCTGGGCAAGCGTCTGGTGACTTACCAGACTGACGCCAACGGCCAGCCGGTCAGCAAGATCCTGGTGGAATCCTGCACCGACATCGACAAGGAGCTGTACCTCGGCGCCGTTGTCGACCGTTCCAGCCGTCGCATCGTCTTCATGGCCTCCACCGAAGGTGGCGTGGACATCGAGAAAGTTGCGCACGAAACCCCTGAGAAGATCCTCAAGGCCACCATCGATCCGCTGGTTGGCGCTCAGCCCTACCAGGGCCGCGAGCTGGCCTTCCAGCTGGGCCTGAAAGGCGACCAGATCAAGCAGTTCACCCACATCTTCGTTGGCCTGGCCAAGCTGTTCCAGGACTACGACCTGGCGCTGCTGGAAGTGAACCCGCTGGTGATCAAGAAAGACGGCAACCTGCACTGCCTGGACGCCAAGATCAACATCGACTCCAACGCCATGTACCGTCAGCCCAAGCTGCGCGCCATGCACGACCCGTCCCAGGACGACGCTCGTGAAGCCCATGCGCAGAAGTGGGAACTGAACTACGTCGCGCTGGAAGGCAACATCGGCTGCATGGTCAACGGCGCTGGCCTGGCCATGGGCACCATGGACATCGTCAACCTGCACGGCGGCAAGCCGGCCAACTTCCTCGACGTTGGCGGCGGTGCGACCAAAGAGCGCGTGACCGAAGCGTTCAAGATCATCCTGTCCGACAGCAACGTCGCTGCCGTTCTGGTGAACATCTTCGGCGGCATCGTTCGCTGCGACATGATTGCCGAAGGCATCATCGGCGCCGTGAAAGAAGTCGGCGTGAAAATCCCGGTTGTCGTTCGTCTGGAAGGCAACAACGCCGACCTCGGCGCCAAGGTCCTGGCCGAAAGCGGTCTGAACATCATCGCGGCGACCAGCCTGACCGACGCTGCCCAGCAAGTCGTCAAGGCCGCGGAGGGTAAGTAATGAGCGTCCTGATCAATAAAGACACCAAAGTCATCTGCCAGGGCTTCACCGGCTCGCAGGGTACCTTCCACTCCGAACAAGCCATCGCCTACGGCACCAAGATGGTTGGCGGCGTGACCCCCGGCAAGGGCGGCACCACCCACCTGGGCCTGCCGGTGTTCAACACCGTCAAGGAAGCCGTGGAAGCTACCGGCGCTGACGCTTCGGTCATCTACGTTCCGGCTCCGTTCTGCAAGGACTCGATCCTGGAAGCTGCCTTCGGCGGCATCAAGCTGATCGTCTGCATCACCGAAGGCATCCCGACCATCGACATGCTGGAAGCCAAGGTCAAGTGCGACGAGCTGGGCGTACGCCTGATCGGCCCGAACTGCCCGGGCGTGATCACTCCCGGCGAGTGCAAGATCGGCATCATGCCGGGTCACATCCACCTGCCGGGCAAGGTAGGCATCGTGTCGCGTTCCGGCACCCTGACCTACGAAGCCGTGAAGCAGACCACCGACGCCGGCTTCGGCCAGTCCACCTGCGTGGGCATTGGTGGTGACCCGATCCCGGGCTCCAACTTCATCGACATCCTGAAGCTGTTCCAGGAAGACCCGAAAACCGAAGCCATCGTCATGATCGGCGAAATCGGTGGTTCGGCCGAAGAAGAAGCGGCTGCCTACATCAAGGCCAACGTGACCAAGCCGGTGGTGTCCTACATCGCTGGTGTAACCGCACCGCCCGGCAAGCGCATGGGCCACGCGGGCGCCATCATCTCCGGTGGCAAGGGCACTGCGGACGAGAAGTTCGCTGCCCTGCAGGACGCTGGTGTGAAAACCGTGCGTTCCCTGGCTGACATCGGCAAGGCACTGGCCGAGCTGACCGGCTGGCCGGTCAAGTAAGCGCCTCGCTTATTTAACCGTCCGTCAACAGAGGCCACCTTCGGGTGGCCTCTGTCGTTATGGCGGCGTCTACAAAGTGTCGTTCAGGCGACACCCGCTTTCATTCCGCGGACGATCTGACGTATGTCAGTGCAGCTCATCGGAATAGATCGTTAGGCTAGCAACTATATGAAGCGTCGCGTTCCCCACAAGGGAAGGCTCGCTCACCGTCAATTCCTACCCGGAAGCGACGGCGATTCCTGACCGGCAAGGATGTCGGGATAACCAGAATGCAGGAGCAACCGGGCCACGAGCCCACGGAAAACCTCTGCTATCGGACTTCCAAGAACAAATCACCGTACCGATGACAGCAGCATCACAGGATGCCCAGGCTCACCCCGAGTGAGTTGGCCAATCCCGTCCGATGCGGCTTTGTCACGTCTGTACGGTGGACGTGCCTTGGGAGACCACGAAACCGTTTCAGCACTGTGGTATTTCCCCTCATGAAAGTCTTGAAAGGCCAGGACGTCCTGGCACTTGGTTTTATGACCTTCGCGCTGTTCGTTGGCGCGGGCAACATCATCTTCCCGCCGATCGTGGGCCTGCAGTCGGGGCCGCACGTGTGGATGGCCGCGCTGGGCTTCCTGATCACCGCGGTCGGCCTGCCGGTGATCACCGTCGTCGCGCTGGCCAAGGTCGGTGGTGCGATGGACACCCTGAGCCATCCCATCGGCAAGGTCGCCGGCGGGTTGCTGGCGGCTGTCTGCTACCTGTCGGTCGGGCCGCTGTTCGCCACCCCGCGTACCGCCACCGTGTCCTTCGAAGTCGGCCTGGCGCCGCTGACCGGGGAGGGCGCGCTGCCGCTGTTCCTCTACAGCCTGGTGTACTTCGCGGTGGTACTGGTGATCTCGCTGTATCCGGGCAAGCTGCTCGATACCGTCGGCCGCTTCCTCGCGCCGCTGAAGATCATCGCCCTGGCCGCACTGGGCATCGCCGCCTTCATGCTGCCGGCCGGCCCCATCGGCGTCGCTGAACCGGCCTACCAGGCCGCGGCGTTCTCCCAAGGCTTCGTCAACGGCTACCTGACCATGGACACCCTCGGCGCGCTGGTCTTCGGCATCGTCATCGTCAACGCGATCCGTTCCCGTGGGGTCGACTCGCCGCGCCTGATCACCCGCTACGCCATCATCGCCGGCCTGATCGCCGGGGTCGGCCTGGCACTGGTGTACATCAGCCTGTTCCGCCTCGGCTCGGGCAGCCACGACATCGCCGCCGGTGCCGCCAATGGCGCTGCCGTACTGCACGCCTACGTGCAGCACACCTTCGGCTCGCTGGGCAGCACTTTCCTCGCCGTGCTCATCGCGCTGGCCTGCCTGGTGACCGCCGTCGGCCTGACCTGCGCCTGCGCCGAGTACTTCTGCCGCATCCTGCCGCTGTCGTACCGCAGCCTGGTGGTCATCCTCGCCGGCTTCTCGCTGCTGGTATCGAACCTGGGCCTGACCAAGCTCATCCAGTTCTCGATCCCGGTGCTGACCGCCATCTACCCGCCGTGCATCGTGCTGGTGGCGCTGAGCTTCTGCGCCAGCCTGTGGCGTTCGCAGACTCGCATCGTCGCTCCGGTGATGGTGATCTCCTTCGTCTTCGGTCTCATCGATGCCCTGAAGGGCGCCAAGCTCGACGCCTGGATGCCGGCCTGGATGGAACACCTGCCGCTGGCCGAACAGGGCCTCGCCTGGCTGATCCCTTCGGTCGCCATGCTGGCCGTGATGGTGGTGATCGACCGCCTGCTGGGCAAACCCCAGGAAGCGATGGCCTGATATCCCGCCATCCCTGAAAAAGGCCGCCCACAAGGCGGCTTTTTTATTGTCTAGAGAAATCTACAGTTGTCTTTTTGTTGTTATAAAAATACTTACAAATCAAATATTTATAAAATTTGTGATCTAAAGAGATCTACGGAAGGTTGACTGGTTCTACGTGAAAGTGGGGGAATATATGGGGGAATTTATCCCCCTCTGATGCAAGGGTAGGGAGTAGGTTGCGTGGGAAAACTAACCGCCAAGCAAGTCGATAACCTTTCGGATCCTGGCACCTATGAGGATGGGGAGGGGCTGCGCCTCTTCATTCAGGCGACAGGGCGTAAGTCTTGGGTGTTCCGCTTCCAGCTCAACGGACGACGCCGTGAGATGGGGCTGGGGGGCTTTCCTCAGGTGAGCCTCAAGGATGCTCGACTTGCGTGCAGCGCATTTCGAATACAGCTCAGTTCAGGAGTGGATCCGCTTGCTGCGAGGGATGCTGAACGGGCCACTCGAAAACTGGCTCAGCAGGAGGCCAAGCAAAACGAGAAGTCATTCGAAGCGGTAGCCCGGGAATACTTCGAGGCACACGGCGGTGCTTGGTCGGAACGCTGGCGCAAGGGCTGGATTCGTAAGCTGGAGCTTTACGCATTTGGCCGGATCGGTACTTCGGCTCCTAAGGATGTGCAGACTGAGGACGTACTGAACATCTTGCGTCCTATCTGGGCGGTGAAGAGTCGCACTGCGGATGAAGTCCGGTCCCAGATTGAGCAGATTCTGGATGCTGCGAAAGCGCGAGGCCTTCGCAGTGGTGAGAACCCAGCGCGCTGGAGGGGGCACTTAGAGAATCTGCTCAGCAGGCAGGAAAAGAAAAAAGCTCGTACCTGCCAGCGCTTCGAGGCCCTGAGTTGGAAGGATGCACCGAAGCTCATGCAGCAGCTTAATGGGCTTCGGGTACGCAATGCTCAGGCGCTGCAGCTGCTTCTACTGACCGGCGCGCGCAGTCATATGGTTCGATTTGCCAGGTGGGATGAGTTTGACCTGGTGGAGCGAGTCTGGAGGCTTGACGAGTCCCGCATGAAAACTCGCCAACCATTCACTATTCCGCTGTCAGATTCGGTTCTGCGGCTTCTTGAGGCTATCCCGGTAGTTAGTGATTCCCAGTACCTCTTTCCTGGGCACGGCAGGTCAGGGGTCATGCATGCGAATGCTATGCGGGACCTACTGAAGGTTGACCTTGGTTATCAGGACGTGACCTGCCACGGTTTTCGCTCGACTTTCCGCGACTGGGCAGGGGAGTGCACCAATTACCCCAGGTTCATCTGTGAGTTGGCGTTGGCGCATGACGAAAGAGGCAGTGTTGAAAGCTCATACTCTCGATCTGACTTCCTCGAGAAGCGTCGCCCGCTGATGGCTGACTGGGCGAGCTTCCTTTCGAGTTTTCAGAGTCCTGATGTGTAACGTCGAAGAGCCCGACTAGGGCGCGATGGTTACTGTTCTATACCTCGCAGAACGCGTATCCGTTCTGCGATATACAACCCTTGTTCCTGCTCCATCTGCAGAAGAATCTCCAGGATATGAGCTCTGGAGAGCTCATATCGCTTGGAGAAGCTATCCAGTCGCTTGATCGCCTTGTCGCTAAGGATGAAGTTGTACTGTTTCTTCCCTTTGGCTTCTTGGCGCCGAAGTTTCTGCCTCCAAAGTCGCCTAACCGTCGAGATGCAGTGTGCCCTCTCAAGAGGGCTCCAAGTGAAGGTGTCTAGGGTTTGTAGCAGGCGCTGATGGCTCCCAGGGCGAGGGTTGGGGAACATCTGGTTGGAAAGGTGTTTGCTCAGCCATTCCCAGACGTGCAAGCAGGCCTCTCGTTCGTTCCGTTCCTTGATCCAGTCCAACTGCTGGTCCAGTTGCTGCTGCTCGCCCCATACGCGCTTCAGGTTGGCTAGGAATGACGTCTTTTCCCTTGGGGGCGAGTCAGCGCAGTCGATCGTGGCTATCAACAGTTCCCTCTCGGATAGCGCCGGCGAATAGATTCGCTCGTCCGCCATTTCACGGGGCAGCCTGCGTTTAATCCAGGACAGTTGTCGTTCGCTATCCGATATCCAGGAGAAGTGCTTCTCGGGGATCAGTAGGTAGTTCTGATTGCCCCCCAAGAGATCCGTGGTCACTCCGAACTTCTCGATGCTCTCGGCCATACGGTCACGCATGGTCGCAGGAATGATGTTCTCGGGGTGATAGACAGCGGTATCGCGCAGCGTCAGGTAGAACCACAGCCAGATATCACGGCGCCGATCGACTGATTTTTCCTTCAGGAGGACGGAGAGGATGTCCTCGACGAAGAGGCCGGGTTTGAGAGGAGAACTGCGGCGGGTCATGACTTCCTTGCCTTGGTGAAAGCTTCTAGCTGCGAAATAGAGCCGGAATAGATGGTTTGTAGATGTGATGTAGAGGGATTCTAGAAGCTGCCTAGATGCCGTTTTAATAAGACATATCTGGAATTCCGCGGCCTGTAGATGTGTTTCATCCATATCTGCATTCCAGCCAGTCCTCTTCATAGAAGTGCTGAAGCTCACGACTGCCACCTGGGCGCTCCCAGGCTCGCTTCGATCATTAAAAACGAGACCTGCCAATCCTCTGAACGAACACGAGGAGACCGTTCATGAGGATCATCCGTTTACGAGAAGTTATGGCTACGACCGGTCTGGCCAGGTCGACCGTCTACAAGTACATCAGCGAGGGGGCATTCCCTAAGCCTGTGTCATTGGGGGAGAGATGCGTGGGATGGGTCGAGGAAGAGGTGCACGATTGGGTGATGGAAAAAATTGAAGAGCGTGACGCTGCCACTAAAGCTGCGTGAGGGGAGATTGATCGAATTGAGGGGCGGGCAAACACCATGACTGGAATAGTCCAGTCATGGTGTTTATGCCGTAGGCTCGGGGTCGGTGATCAAACCGACCTATGGCGGACCTACGAAGGATGATCGTCCAGGCTACGTTCTTCCCACCAGTCCCAAGCCTTGAGCCCCTGGCGGGCTACGCGGCCACCAAGGAAGGCGAGGGTGTCGCTGCCGATGGAATAGGATTTCCGGTTCACAATCCAGAAGTCGGTGAGATCGGTCTTTTCGCCATTGAGGAGGTCGGCGATTGTCCGGCCGCTGAGGTGGCTCAGCGCCACGCCGTGCCCGAAGCAGCCACCTGAATAGATAACGCGCTCGTCGCCGACGAAGCTGATCTCGGGAACCATGTCGGCATTGATCGAAACCGGTCCGCCCCAGCGATAGGCGATGCGCACGTCCTTGAGCTGCGGGTAGATCCACTTCAGGTGCGCTTCGCAGTGCTGCCAGCTCATGGGCGACGCTCGCTCTTCCATGGGGGCCGAGCGGTAGACGATGGCATCGCCGCCGCCCATGACGATCCTTCCATCCACCGTGGGGCGGAAGTAGTGCAGCATCTGGCGGTTGTCGCCAAAAGATTCGCGGTTCTTCCAGCCGATGCTGTCCCATTGCCGGTCGCTGAGGCGCTCGGTGACTATCTGGTAGGTCCAGAGGGGGAACTGACGGGTTTGCAGGGTGCGCGTGTCCGGGACCTGGCGCGTGTAGGCGTTGGTCGCCACGACCAGTTTGTCACAGGTGACGGTGCCCGTCGGCGTGGCCAGGATGATCGAGGAAGCGGTCCTTTCGATGTTGTTCACCGGCGTCGCTTCGTGGATTACCACGCCGGCTGACTCGGCCTGGGCCTTGAGTGCGCGCACCTGCTTGCACGGATTCAGATAGCCGGTAGCGGATTCGTAGATAGCGCAGTTGAAGCGCTCGGAGTGGAAATCCCGGCGGACTTGCGCCTGCTCCTGCCAGCTCATATCGCCGTCGATGCCCAGCTCCTGGAACATCTCGTAGCTTTTCCTCAGGCGATCCGCCTGCTGCCTGGAGTAGCTCATGCGGACCAGGCCATGGTGGCGGTAGTCGGCATCCAGGCCATGGGTCTCGATCAGGTCGCGGGTGTAGGCGACGGCTTTCTCCAGGTAACGATGGGCCTCCACCATCTTCTGCTTGCCCCAGCGCAGCAGCACCACTTCTGGCTCCAGGCCGAACATCTTGGTGCTGAAGCCTGCATTGCGGCCGCTGGCGCCAAAGCCGATGACGTTAGCTTCGAGCACGACCACGTGAGCGTTGGGGTTGTCCTTCTTGAACTGCCACGCGCTGGTGAGGCCAGTGAAGCCGCCACCGATGACCGCCACATCCACCTTGAGGTTTTCCTTCAGTGCAGGGTTGGGCGAGTAGGGGCCGAAGTCGTGCTGCCAGAATGACTGGCTGTCGGTTGCCGGGGTGTTGCTGCTGGTCATGCTCTCAATCTCTT
This sequence comes from Pseudomonas sp. LABIM340, assembly GCF_040017195.2. NCBI lineage: Bacteria > Pseudomonadati > Pseudomonadota > Gammaproteobacteria > Pseudomonadales > Pseudomonadaceae > Pseudomonas > Pseudomonas sp. LABIM340. Next base: position 2,608,811 of record NZ_CM200227.1, read on the forward strand.
GTTGTCGGTCTGGTGATTGGGAAAGCAGTGCTGTCCGTGCGCGAGCCGGGTCGGTTGATAGCCCGTGCAGACGGCAGGATGACCAGAAGGGTAGGGATGAATTGCGGCCGCAGGATCGGCAGCGCGCGCCAGACTTTGGGCCGCACGCGCCAATCCTGCGGGGGGAGCGGGTCAGGAGCCCGACTGGTTGCTACTGCGGTATTGCTGCGGCGAATGGCCGGTCCAGCGACGGAACGCGCGGGTGAAGGAACCGGATTCGGCGTAGCCGACCAGCAGCGATATCTCGGTCATGGAGTAGTCCGAGTCCTTGATGTACGACAGCGCCAGCTCGCGGCGTACGTCCTCCACCAGCGAGGAGTACTCGATGCCATGGTCCTTGAGGCGACGCTGCAGCGTGCGCCGGCTGAGGTTCAGCTGCTCGCAGATTTCGTCGAGGGAAGGCGCGCCGCTGCTCATCTCGGCGGCGATCATGCGGGTCACCTGGGCCAGCAGTTCGTCGGAGACGGCGCGCTCTTCCCGCTCCCGTTCCAGGTAGGGTTCAAGCGCCTTGTACAGGCGCTCGTTGCCGCGGGCTACCGGCATCTGCAGGGTCTCCAGTGGCAGCAGGATGCGGTTGGTGGGCTGGTTGAAATAGAGCGGGCACTGGAAGACCTGTTTGTGCACCGATAGGTCGGCGGGGCGCTCGTGTTCGAAGTCCAGACGGAGCGGCCTGAGGCTGCTACTGGTGATCAGGTTGAGCACGCGCAGCACGGAGGTGATGGCGAACTCGGCATCCTGGCGGCGCTGGAGGATGGTCGGAATGGTGACCTGATATTCGACGACCAACGCGTTGCCATCGACCCTGTAATCGAATCTGGACTCCTGGGCGAAGACCACAATGAACTGGTGCAGCGTCTTCAGCGCCTTCTCCACGCTGGGCGCGCAGTACAGCGCGTGGCCGAGGGCGCCGAAATCATCGGCTTCGGTCTGGAAGCCGAGTTCGATGCCGATGCTGGGGTTGCGCTGTGCAGCGGCTTCCCACAGCGCGACGTATTGCTCGCCGGGGATCTCGATATCAGCACGCTCCAGCACCCGACGGTCAATACCCAGCGGCCCGAGGTAGGGCTCGAACCAGTCACTGAATCGCTGGAAGAAATTCTCTGACACTACCGTACGTACCAACTTCATTCGCGCTGTTGCCTTCTTGTTCTTGTGGTTCTGCTGTCCGTTCCTGAATCTCCGCTGCCGAATGAGTCGTTCGGCAGCGGTCTGCGGCGCCCGGTACCCATGCTTTGCAGCGAGCGGCAGCGGGTGCCCGCCAGAGGCTTCCTCGCCGCATTACGATAATCGTTTCAAGGTGTGACGGGTATGCCTGGCTGCGGGGAAAAGCACGCCGCGTGCCTCCTGCGCTTTCCTCTTCTGGCATCAGATGCCAACGGCGCTGTCACCTGCTGGCAAGCCGCCGCCCCTCGCTTTGACCAATGCTCCTGTCCAGCTGCCCGCTCAGCCCGCCAGCCTCGCGCCGACAGTCGGTAGTGGGGCGGGCGATGCCCGGCCGCCTGATCCTCGATTCCAGGAGAACAAGAAAAATGCCAATCAGCCTGCGATGGCGGGGCGCTCCCCTTGCGTGCGTCGACCATCAGCCTTCTCCCCATCCGCTTGCGAGCGGGCGTTGTCGCCTGTCGGGCCTGTTCTGTGGCCTCTGGCTTGCAGCGATGGCGCTGCCGGCGGTGGCGCAGTTCGTCCCCGAACAGGCGCATGTCGAATCCCTGGCAGAGCATCGTGGCCAGCACTGGTTCTGGATCTGGGGCAGCAACGCCCCGAACATGGTTGATGGGCGTGCCTACCTGTTCGGCGACGACGGCCGCAACCTCGGCCAGGTGAGCACCGGCATGTGGTCCAACGGCCTGGTGCTGTCGCACAAGCGCGACGAGTTCTACGCCAGCGAGATCTACTTCAGCCGTGGCGTGCGCGGTACCCGTTCGGACGTGGTCACCGTCTACGACGCCCGCACCCTGAGCCCCAAGCGCGAGATCGCCATCCCGCCCAAACGCATGACTGCGCTGATCTCCACCGGCCTGAGCGTGCTCTCGGACGACGAGCGTTTCCTGCTGGTGCTCAACTTTACTCCGGCGCAGTCCATCTCGGTGGTCGACCTGGAGCACGACCGCTTCGTCGGTGAGGTCGCCATCCCTGGCTGCGCCTCCATCTACCCGGCCGGCCCGCGGGACTTCTACTCGATCTGCGGCAACGGTGGTTTCTTCCACCTGCGCCTGGACGACAGCGGCCAGGTGGCCCTGCAGGAGCGCACTGCGCCGGCCTTCGATCCGGTCAGGGATGCGCTGCTGACCACTGCTTCACGGCTGGGCGAAACCTGGTATTTCGTTTCCCAGCACAACGATGTCTACGGCCTGCGTATGACCGCCGAAGGCGTCGAGGCGAAACAGCGATGGTCGCTGCTCAGCGACGCCGAGCGCGCCGACGGCTGGGGTGTGGCCGGCAACCACGGTACGGCGCTGCACGAGCGCAGTGGCCGGCTGTTCGTGCTGATGCACCAGGACAAACCGGAGAACTACCAGAAGCCCGGCACCGAAGTCTGGGTATTCGACACCCACAGCCAGAAGCGCCTCACCCGTATCGAACTGAACGAGCAGAGCACCGCCATCGGCGTCAGCCAGGGCGAGCAGCCGCGTCTCTACAGCCTCGACTGGCTGGTGCCGATGCCTAGTTTGTTTACCGCCTGGATTTACCTGACCGAAGGCGACAAGGGCCTCAACCCGCTGCTGCGCCAGGGCATCAATCTCTACGACGCCGACAGCGGCAAGCACCTGCGCAGCATCGGCGATATTCCGCTGGGCTTCCTCAATGCGGTGGCGCCATGGTGATCGACGAACCTCTGCTGCACCTGGCCAGCGCCGCCGCACTTGCACTGCTGCTGGGCCGCGCCGGGCTGCACAAGCTGCACGATCCGCAGGTTTTCGCCCTGATCTTCGCTGACTACAGCGTGGCACTCGGCGGCCTGCTGCCGATCCGGCTCGCCAACGTGCTGCCGGCGATGGAGCTGTTGGCCGCTGCTGCCGTGTTGATCAGCCCCTGGAAAACCATGGCGGCGTTGCCCGCCGTGTTCTTCCTGGCCCTATACGCCGCCGTGCTCGCCGTCGTCGCGTGGCGCGGCGCATCCATCGCCGACTGCGGCTGCCACTTCGGCGGTGCGCCGCAGCGGCCGGGCGGGGCGTTGGTCCTGCGCAACCTGCTGTTGCTGCTCCTTGCGCTGAACCTGCTGATGCCCATGAACGAGCGAGCGCTGGTGTGGTTCGACGCCATCACCCTTGGCTTCGTCCTTGCTGGCAGCGTGGCGCTCTACCGGCTGGTCCACCTGCTGATTTCCAACCGCACATCCCTGAGGCAACTGTGATGGACATGACCTACGCACTGATCGTCTCCAGCGGCTTCTCCTGGCTGCTGAACCTTGCCCTGATCCTCGCCGTCCTCGCCCTGGCGCGGCAGGTCGGGCTGCTGCACGAACGCATCCGCCCGGTGGGGGCGCTGTCCCTCGGCAAGACCATCAAGACCGGCGAGATAGCGCCGTCGTTCACCCTGCCGAGTCTGACGGGGGGCTCAGTCAGCCTCGGTGGTGGCAACGCCCAGGGCCAGTCGACCCTGCTGTTCTTCCTCTCCGAGACCTGCCCGGTGTGCAAGACGCTGCTGCCGGTGCTCAAGGCCATCCGCCAGCAGGAGCGCTCGCATCTGCGGGTGGTACTGGCCAGTGATGGCGAGGCGGCGGCGCACCAGGCCTTCATAGAGACGCAGCGTCTGCAGGAGTTTCCCTATCTGCTGTCGCGGGAAGTGGGGCTGGCCTATCAGATCAGCAAGCTGCCCTACGGCGTGCTGATCGACGCCAGCGGCAGTGTGGTCACCCACGGCCTGATCAACACCCGCGAGCACCTGGAGAGCCTGTTCGAGGCCCGCGACCTGGGCTTCGCCTCGATCCAGGCCTTCGAGGCGGCGCAGCGCGCGGCCGAGCAACCCCTCTATAAGCAGGTGCATTGAGCATGGCAATCCGTTGGTTCGATGATGCGGCCGAGCTGCTGACCCGCAAGGTCGCCCGTGGTACCTCGCGGCGCGGCTTCCTTGGCGGGCTGGGCACGCTGCTGGCGGGTGCCGGCGCCACCACGCTGCTTCCGGTGTTTCGCAGCAACGCCTTTGCCCAGAGCGCCTCCGACCAAGGCGGTTCATCCGCTTTGGTGGAAAGCGGTGATCCGAGCAGTTGCGACTACTGGCGCTACTGCGCCATCGACGGCTTCCTCTGCAGTTGCTGCGGCGGCACGGTGAACAGCTGTCCGCCGGGCACGGTGCGCTCGGACATCACTTGGATCGGCACCTGCCGCAATCCGTCCGACGGCAAGGACTACGTGATCTCCTACAACGACTGCTGCGGCAAGAGCAATTGCGGGCGCTGTGTGTGCCAGCGTGACGAGGGCGACCGCCCGTTGTACCGGCCGCAGAGCTCCAACGACCTCAACTGGTGCTCCGGCAGCCAAGCCGACATGCCGTATCACTGCTCGCTGTCGGTGGTGATCGGGGTGAAGGAGTAGCCATGGCCGCTCGTGCCTTCCTGCTAGGCGGCCTCGTTGCGCTACTGGGCGCGCAGGACGCAGCGGCGACCGAGCAGCGGCAGCTGGACTACATGCTCAACTGCCAGGGCTGCCACCTGCCCGATGGCAGCGGCAACCAGCAGCGCCAGGTGCCGGCTTTCCCCGGCCAGCTCGGCAGGTTCCTCAACGTACCGGGCGGGCGTGAGTACCTGGTGCAGGTGCCCGGCTCGGCGCTCTCGGGGCTTTCCGATGAGGCGCTGGCCGGCGTCCTCAACTGGATGCTGGGACGCTTCAGCCCCGATCAGCTGCCCGCCGATTTCAAACCCTACAGCGGGGCGGAGCTACACCAATGGCGGCAGCACATCCCGGCCGATGTCGCCCAGGTTCGCCGCGACCTGATCGAACGTATCGCGCAGCAAGCGCAACAGACACGCCAAGGAAACTGACCATGAAGCCCTGCATCTCAGTCGGCCTGCTCTTGCTGGTCGCCACCTTCCACCTGCGCGCCGAAACCCTGATTGAGACCGCGGCCTGCGCTGCCTGCCACGGCGACCGCGGGCAGGGCAACTCAGCCCTTGGTGCGCCACGCCTGGCCGGCCAGCAACCGGATTACCTGCTCCGCCAGCTGCAGGCATTCAAGAATGGCCAGCGCGGCTATGACCCGCAGGACAGCCACGGCGCGCAGATGCGCGCGGTGATAGCAGACCTGGCGGACTCCCAGCTGGAGCCCCTGGCCCATTACTACGCGCAACAGACGGCAGCGAGAACCGAGCCGGCCTCCGGTGTTGCCGCAGGCCGGGGCGAAGCGCTCTACCAGGGCATCTGCGCCGCCTGTCACGGACCAGGAGCCGAGGGTTTCGCCCACCTGAAGACAGCCAACCTGCGCATCCTCGATGCCGGCTATCTCGATCGCCAGCTGACGCACTACACGCAGGGTTTACGGGGTGCGGAGGCTCACGCCGACGAGCTCGGTGTCTGGATGCGCGGCATTGCCTTGCAGGTCCGCAGCGCCGAGGACCGCCAGGCAATCATCGATTATCTGGTCGGTCTCCCTGCAACGGCAGCCAGCGATTCGCCGCGCTGAGTGTCGGTTGGCACCGGATGCCAAGGTGCCTGTCATCTGCTGGCAATCCCGAGTGCCGCCCGCCCTATAGCTTTGCTGGCAGGCAGGGCCTGCGCCGGAAACCGATGTTTCCTGAGCCCGTTGCGGGCTGTCCGAACAAGAAAAAAGTCGATGTGGAAGGGCAGATGGTCAGCAAGCGGGCTCAGGGCAACACGCACTCGTATCGCGCGGAACCGCAGGGCAGCCACTTCCTTTCGCCAGGCTGGGGGTTTCCCCGGGCAGGCACCCTCTGAATCACCTCGAACTGCTTCCCGATAACCACAAAAAGCTCCTCCAGGAGAAGTTCATGAAATACCTCCCTCTATCGCTGTTGGGTGGTGCACTGTTTGCACTCCTTGCCACTGGCCCCGTCCATGCCGCCACTGCGGCTGACCTGGGCAATACATTGACCGCAGTGGGCGCCGAGAAGGCGGGCAACGCCGATGGCAGTATTCCTGCCTGGAGCGGTGGCCTGATCCAGGCGCCGTCCGGCTGGACACCCGGCCACGGCGATCCGTTCGCCAGCGACAAGCCGCTGTACAGCATCGACGCGGGCAACCTGGGTAAGTACCAGTCGCTGCTGCCGGAGGGGCAGGCAGCATTGATCAAGACCTATCCGGGCTACCGTCTGGATGTGTACCCGACCCACCGCAGCTGTGCGATTCCGGCGGAGTTGGCCGAGCGCACCAAGGCCTTCGCCGGGCAGGCCAGCGTCGGCAGCGATGGCTGGACGCTGCAGCAGGCGGCCGGCGCCACGGTGCCGTTCCCCGTGCCCAAGAGCGGCGTGGAGGTGATGTGGAACTACAAGCTGCGCTATATGGCCAAGGGGCGTCGGGCGCAGATTTCCTTCCTGCTCCGCGAGCAGGGCGGTGCGCTCAGCGAGATCAAGCAGTGGGCCTACGAGTGGTATCCGTACAACGACGCGGCGGTACGTGATCCTTCGGATGTCGAGGGTGTGGAAGCCAAGCAGCTCTACGAGGTGCTTTCGCCCTCGTCCCGCGCCGGCGAGATGTACCTGGTGCACTCGTTCCTGAGCAAGGTGCAGAGCTCCTGGATCTACTTCCCCGGCCAGCGCCGCGTGCGACTGGCCCCGTCCTTCGCCTACGACAACCCCATCGCAGGCTCGGACAACCTCTACTTCGTCGATCAGATCAACATGTTCACCGGCGCCCTGGACCGCTACGACTTCAAGCTGGCCGGCAAGAAGGAAATGCTGGTGCCCTACAACTCCTACAAGCTGGTCGACAAGTCCAACAAGTACGAGGACCTGATCGGCAAGGACTACCTGAACCGCGACGTGCAGCGCTACGAGAAGCACCGCGTATGGGTGGTTGAGGCAACCGTCAAGGCGGACAAGCGCCACTCGTTCGCCAAGCGCACCTTCTACTTCGACGAGGACAGCTGGAACCTGCTGCACGTGGACATGTACGACGCCAAGGGCAACCTCTGGCGCGTGCAGGAAGGTAGCCTTTGGGCCGACCCCGAAATCCAGTCCTGCACCAGTTCCGAGTATGTCAGCTACGACCTGATCGCCCGGCGCTACATCGCCGACGGCTTCACCCAGGAAGGCCAGGTGCTCGACTACACCGCCGGCCTGCAGGGACGGGTCAACGACAAGATGTTCAACTCCAACGAACTGCGCCGTCGCGGCGAACGTTGATCGGACGGAGTGCAGAGCATGCAGACCAATCACAAACGCGGCGCCTCGGCGCCGTCCGGCAAATCCTTTTCGCAGCGGAAACTTGCGCTGGCCGTGGCCATCGCCTCCGGGCTGGGTTGGACGCCAGCGAGCTTCGCCTTCATCTTCGGCAACGAGGATGGGCTCTCGGGCAGCTTCGATTCCACGCTGACCTACGGCTTCGCCCAACGCCTGGAGTCACCCGACTGCCATCTGCTGGGCAGCGACAACGGCGGCTGTAACACGGGTAGCAACACCGAGCTGGGCCGTTACTACAACACCACTCGCGGCAACGGCTACGCCAACGCCGATATCAACTACAGCAACGCCGATGACGGTGACTTGAACTACGCCAAGCACGACGTGTTCTCCAGCGTGATCAAGGGCACCCACGAGTTGAGCCTGAAGTTCGGCGATGGCTGGAGCGCGCTGGGCCGTGTGGCCTGGGCCAAGGACTTCAAGATGGACGATACCCGTCGCACGGAGCTGGACGACCAGGCCGAGCGCGACGCCACTGAACGCTTCGACCTGCTCGATCTATGGGTGGCGAAGAGCTTCGACCTGGGTGAGATGCCGGCCAAGGTGAAAGTGGGCAACCAGGTCATCAGCTGGGGCGCGGAGATCTTCGTGCCCGGCGGCATAAACCAGATCAACGCTCTTAGCCTGCCCAAATACCACACGCCGGGTACCCAGCTAAAAGAGGTGTTCATCCCCGCGCCGATGGCATCCTTCAGCGTTGGTCTTACAGAGACCGTCAGCCTGGAGGGGTATTACCAGTTCAAGTGGAATGCCTACGCCCTGGACCCGGTGGGCACCTACTTCTCCACCACCGACGCAGTGGGTGAGGGCAGACGGGCGATCTACTACCCGACGAACTACATCGAGGGCCTGATGCCGGGCACCTGCGCGGCGACACCTACAGGGCATTGTGGCGATCCGTTGAATACCGGCGTAAGCCACAATGATCTGGTCGCCGCAGGGCTTGCCGTCCCCTATGCGGGCGAGCACGAGGCGAAGAACAGCGGCCAGTACGGTCTCGCGGTGCGTTGGAGCGCCGAGAGCATCGGCACCGAGTTCGGCTTCTTCTATCAGCGTTACCACGACAAGGTGCCTTTCGTGGGGTACACGGCGCTGACCGACCCGAACAACCTGGTGGTGGACAACTACTTCATCAACTACGGCGAGGACAAGGACCTGTATGGCTTGTCCATGAGCACGATGGTTGGGCCCGTGGCAGTCGCCGGCGAGTTGTCCTATCGCCCCGAAGACAGTGTCGGCATCGATCCGACCGTGCCCTTCGGCCAGGGGCTGACGGGGGCCTACAACAAGTACAGCGTGTTCGACACCGGCACCAGCAAGGGCTTCGTCAGCGAGCGCAAGTGGCAGGCCGACCTGAACGCCATCTACACCTTCTCGGGCAACGACCCCTTGGGCTTCCTACCGGAGGCACTCGGCGCCTCGGATGCTTTCCTGCTTGCCGAGGCGGTGGTGACCCATTACCCGGGGCTGGATACCTCCGGAAAGGTGCCCTACGCCATGCCGGACTATTCGCTGCCGGACCGAACTTCCTGGGGCTACGTCACTGAGCTGGGGGTCAACTATCCCAACCTGTTCGGAAGTGGCGTGACGGTCACGCCGCAGCTGGACTTCAGCCACGACGTCAACGGAACAACGCCCAATGCCATGCCGTTCGTGGAAGGGCGCAAGTCGCTAAGCACCTCGCTGCTGTTCAACTACCGCGATCGCTGGAAGGGCGGCCTGCAGTGGGTGCAGTTCTGGGGCGGCGGTGACAACAACCTCATGGCTGACCGCGACTTCGTCAGCGGCAATCTCTCCTACTCGTTCTAATCCAGCCCTGGTTCGTTGGCGGTGGGTTCGCTTTCGCGCGACCCGCCTCCCGCGACCCTGCAGTATCGAGGCATTCCATGTTGACTTCTCTGGTGTCGGCGCTCGAGCGCCTGTTCTTCCGCCACCGGCTCGCGACGCTGGGCCTTTTGGCCGTGATCACCCTGGTCATGGCGGCCTTCGCCTCGCGGCTGGAAATGTCGGCCGGCTTCGACAAACAGCTGCCGCAGCAGCACGCGTTCATCAAGACCTTCAACCAGTATCGCGACGTACTGTTCGGTGCCAACCGCATCATTGTCGTCCTGCACGCCCGGCACGGCGACATCTGGAACAAGCAGGCGATGACCCGCCTGTACGACCTGACCCAGACGCTGTTCTTCATGCCCGGCGTTGACCGCCGCAGCGTGACCTCGCTGTGGACGCCCAACACCCGCGCCGTGCAGATCACCGAGGAAGGCATGAAGGCTGAGGATGTAGTCGGCGGCGATGTCACCGTGGGCACGCTGGACGACCAAGCGATTTCCGGCATCCGCGAACGCGCCATCGTTGGCGGCTTCATTGGCAGTCTGGTGGCCAACGATCATTCCGGCGCCATGGTGGTGGCCGAGCTGGCGGACCCTGACCCGGAGACCGGAAAACCGCTCAACTACCTCGAGTTCAGCCAGCGTCTGGAAAAGGAAGTTCGAGCTCAGTACTCCAACGCCGACTACGACGTACAGATCATCGGCTTCGCCAAGCAGATGGGCGACATCGGCGCGGGCGCCAAGAGCGTCGTGGAGTTCTTCGGCCTGGCCTTTGTGCTCACCGTGCTGGCGGTCTACTGGTACACACGCTCCTGGAAGCTGACCTTCCTGCCGCTGTTCTGCTCGCTGGTGTCGGTGGTCTGGCAGTTCGGCACCATCACGCTGCTGGGCTACGGGCTCGATCCGCTGGCGATCCTGGTGCCGTTCCTGGTGTTTGCCATCGGCGTGTCCCACGGTGTGCAGCAGGTCAATTTCATCGCCAAGGAAGTCTGCGCTGGAGCCGATGGCATGACGGCGGCGCGGCGCAGCTTCAGCGGCTTGTTCATCCCCGGCACGCTGGCGCTGATCACCGCTTTCGTCGGCTTCGCCACCCTGGTGCTGGTGCCGATCCCGATGATCCATGAACTGGCCATTACCGCGTCGGTGGGCGTGGCCTACAAGATCGTGACCAACCTGATCATGTTGCCGGTGCTGGCGAGTTTCTTCCGTTATGACACGGCCTACATGGCACGCATCGAGCGGTTGCGTGCCGGGCGGGACAGCCTGATGGTCCGCCTCGGGCGCATCGCTGAGCCACGTAACGCGGCCATCGGCACCCTGATCGGCGTGGCGCTGATGGCGCTGGCGGTGTGGCAGAGTCATGGGCGGCATGTCGGCCATGTGTTGCCGGGTGCGCCGGAACTGCACGCGGACTCGCGCTATAACCAGGATGTGCAGAGCGTGGTCAGCCACTTCGCGCTGGGCCTGGATCTGTTCACCGTGGCGGTGGAGACGCCGGCGGGTGGCTGCTACCGCAACGACGTGATGACCTATGTGGACCGTCTCACCTGGCACCTCGGCAACGTGCCGGGCGTGCTCTCGGCACAGTCCCTGCCGGCGCTGACCAAGCTGTCGGCCTCCGGGGTGAACGAGGGCAATCCGAAATGGGCCGCCTTGCCGCAGGACGAGCTGTCCCTGGGCGAAGCCGTGCGCCAGGTGCCCGAGGCCCTGCGGCTGTACAACGCCGATTGCACGCTGTTGCCGGTCAACCTTTACCTGGCTGACCACAAGGCCAGCACCTTGAAGCGGGTGGTGCAGGCCGTGGAGCAGTACCGCGCCGGGCATGCCATGCCGGGTGTGACCGTGCGCCTCGCCAGCGGCAATGCCGGCGTACAGGCGGCCACCAACGAGGTGGTGGAGTCGTCCGAGCTGCCGATGATGCTCTACGTCTACCTGACCATCCTGCTGCTGGTGTTCCTCGTCTACCGCGATTGGCGGGCGATGATCGCCTGCTGCGCGCCGCTGACCCTGGCCACCTTCCTCGGCTACTGGTTCATGAAGGAACTGGACATCGGCCTGACCGTGGCGACGTTGCCGGTCATGGTGCTCGCGGTGGGCATCGGCGTGGATTACGCCTTCTACATCTATAACCGCCTGCAGATGCACCTGGCGCAGGGCCGCGACATCGTCAGCGCCTTCCAGCTGGCGCTGCGTGAGGTCGGCGTGGCCACGGTGTTCACCGCGCTGACGCTCTCCGTCGGTGTCGCCACCTGGTCCTTCTCCGCGTTGAAATTCCAGGCCGACATGGGGCTGCTGCTCACCTTCATGTTCATGGCCAACATGCTCATGGCCATCACCTTGCTGCCGGCCCTGGCGGTGGTGCTGGAAACCCTGATTCCGCGTCGGGGGCCGGTTCGCGCTCCGCTGATCGCGCATTGAAAGAGGAGGGCATCCGATGATCCCGATTCGATTCGCACACCTGGCCGGCGTCGCCTCGGCCCTGGTGATCTCCTGCAGCCTTCGCGCCGCCGAAACCGAGGTGCCTGCCATCGTGCTGGGCAGTGCCGAGCACGCGCCGCTGGTGGCGGTCGCTCAGATTCGGCAACGGCTGGTGGCGGTGGGCGACCACGGCGTGATCGTGCTGTCCGACGACGGTACGTCCTGGCGCCAGGCCCGAAGCGTTCCGGTGGATGGGCTGCTGACCGCGCTGAGCTTCGTCGACGAGCGACAAGGCTGGGCAGTCGGCCATGGGGGCGTGGTGCTGCACACCAAGGACGGTGGCGAAACCTGGGCCTTGCTGCCGCCGTTGGAGGACCGGCCAGTTCTCCTCTCGGTGTGGTTCGAAAATGCTCGGCACGGCGTGGTGGTTGGGGCATACGGCTATGCCGCGCAGACGCAGGACGGTGGCAAGAGCTGGCAACGCGTGACGGTCTCGGCCGGGGGCGATGACTTCCACCTGAATCACCTCTTCGCCGGCCGCAATGGCGACCTGTTCATCGCGGCGGAGGCGGGGCATGCCTATCGCTCCGCCGACCATGGAGAGACCTGGCAGGCGCTGGAGACCGGCTCGAGCGGCTCGCTGTGGAGCGGCACCGGGCTCCGCGATGGGCGGCTGCTGATGGTCGGCATGAGCGGCCGGGTGTTGCTGGGCGATCGCCTCGGCGAGCGCTGGCAGACACTGGACAGCGGCAGCCACGAGGCGATTACCGCGGTTACCCAACTGGCCGATGGCCGCGTCGCCCTGGTGGGCAACGGCGGGCTGCTGGCGCTTTCCGACAGTCGCCTGGAGCGCTTTACCGCCGCGCAAAGAGAGGATCGCCTGAACCTCTCGGCATTGGCCCCGCGTGCCGATGGCCACCTGGTCCTGTTCGGCCCGTCTGGCGTCATCAAGCAATAAGTCATCAAGCGATGCGTCACCGATTGCGATGACGGGTGCGGTCATCGCAATCCGAGCACCTGTTTCAACCGCGAAAATCTGGAAGAAGTTATGAATGTCTTGATTGTGCACGCCCACAACGAACCGGGTTCATTCACCACCGCCATGAAGAACCTTGCGGTGGTCATCTTGAGCGAGCAGGGGCATGAAGTGAGGGTTTCCGACCTCTATGCCCAACGATTCAATCCTGTGGCCAGCGCCGCGGACTTCGGCAGTCGCGACAACGATGAGTATCTGGTTTATGCGCTGGAACAGCGCCATAACCTGAAGAACGGAACGCTCGCCCAGGACATCAGCACTGAACTGGAAAAGCTTCAGTGGGCCGATCTGATCATTTTCAGCTTCCCAATTTACTGGTTCGGCATGCCAGCAATCCTGAAAGGCTGGATCGACCGTGTGTTCGTCTCCGGCCTTTGCTACGGCGGCCGGAGGATCTATGACCAGGGTGGCCTGAAGGGCAAGCAGGCCATGCTCGCGTTCACCCTCGGCGGGCAGCGCCACATGTTCGGCAAGGGCTCCGTGCATGGCGAGATCGAGACGCTGCTGCGGCCGATCCACCAAGGAATGCTGGCCTACGTCGGTCTCGAAGTACTTCCGCCCTTCATCGCCTACCACGTCCCTTACATCAGCGAGACCGAGCGCTGGGACTACCTGAACAGCTATTGCGAGCACCTGCTGACGCTCGACGAGCGCACGCCTCTGGTATTTCCCAAGCTCGCTGAGTTCGACGGGAACTTGCGTCCGCGCGCCGGCTCCGCATCCCCCGAAAGCCTGCCGTAGTTCATTGCCATCGATGTTGGAGTCGCCATGCCGTCCAAAACGTTTCTCAAGGGTTTCAAACATGAACTGGCCAATCGCGCCTTTGCGTTGATGACTGTCAGGCGCATGGCAGGCCGCCTGGAAGGCGACCCGTGGTTTTCGTTCTGGAAGACCTATTGGGACCTGGAAGTGCTCAATGCCCGACGCTATCAAGCCGCCGCGCTGCTCTGGGGGCTGGACCCCGCTCCGGGCTTCGCCACGAAGCTCAAGGCGTGGCTGGTTTCTTCCGTGCCGCGCAGCCTGATGGTGGTGCTGGTGAAATTCGTCCTCAAGGAAACCGTCGCCTATGCGCAGTGGTTGCGCGACCTCTGCGCGGAGGGGCCGTCCGGCGCCTCGGCATTCCTGGATTACATGGTGGAACAGGAAGATCTGCAGATTGAACTGATGCGGATGGCCCTGGCCGGCCGGCACCGAGAGATCGCCGGGTACGCAGAGGGCTTCTTCCTGAAATACGGCCATACGATCCCCAAGGTGGGATTGGGTACAAACCCTGCCGCCGGGAATTAAGGGCTCGTCCGGAGCTTTCAAGATTCAGTTACACGTGGAGATAAAAATGAACCAAGGTCCGATCCGCATGGCGGATGAGCTGTATCACGATCTGATGTCTTCCGAGGCCATCCGCGAGGTTCGTCGGGAGGTCCGTGCGTTCGCCGACGAGTTCGTCGCTCCCCGGGCCTATGAGATTGCCCATCGGGACGAGAGCGTCGAGAGCTTTCCGCGGGATGTGTTCGACGCCATGGCCCGCCAGGGCATCTTCCGTATTCCCTTCGAACAGCGTGACGGTGGACGTGGCCTTGAGCACCGAGTACTCGCCACCGCCACGACTTGTGAAGAACTGGCCTACCACAGCAACTCGATTGCAGCGGTATTTGACGTGCACTGCATTCTCGCCGGGCGCACCCTGGAGAGGGGCAGTGACTTCATCCGCGAACGTTACCTGAAGGCGGTCATCAGCGGCGAGAAGATCGGCGCCTTCGCCACCACTGAACCCCTGGCGAGTACCGACCTGTCGCCCAGCGCGGTGGCCACAATTGCCCGCCGTAACGGCGAGAGCTACATCATCAATGGGCACAAGCGTTTCATCACCAACTCGCCGGTTGCCAATTTGATTGTGGTGCTATGCCGAAGCGAAGACGACGGAATGGTGGAGCTGGTTGTCGAAACCGACCAGCCCGGCGTCCGTATTGGCAAGCCGGACCGGAAGATGGGCAATCGTGGGCAGCTCACGGCCGACGTGCATTTCGATAATGTCGAGGTGCCCATCGAACGTCGAATCGGCGAGCGCAACCAGGGGCTTCGCGTGGCCTTGTCCACCCTGACCTATGGGCGTATCGGCATTGCTGCCACCGGCGTTGGCATGGCTCAAGCGGCCTTCGACCACTCGGTCGGACACCTGCGTAGCCGGGATGCGTTCGGTAAGAAGCTTGGTGCTTTCCAGCACTGGCAGTTCCGCATGGCGGAGCGCGCGACTCAGATCGAGAACGCACGAAACCTCTACATCAAGGCCGCTTTGCGCATGGACCTCGGCATCGAGTTCCCCGAGCCTGAGGCTGCCATGGCCAAGTTCTACGCAACCGAGGCCGCAGGTGACATGGCGCGTGACGGCGTGCAGATCTTTGGCGGCTACGGCTTCCTGCGCGAACTGTCCGAGGACGGCAGTCATTACAAAGTCGAGGAAATCTACCGGGACAACAAGATCAGCGAGATCTACGAGGGCACTAACGAGATCCAGCGGATGGTCATAGCCCGACAGATCTTCGGTAAACCGTTGGTTGGTTGACACGATTGGTCAGGGCACCAGGTTCTTGGCTTGGTGCTTTTCAGTGGTGCTTACAAGCTTCTTGATCTCCGGACCTAGCCGATTGCTGCCTTCTGAGAAGGGCGGAAGTTATGCCGCTGCGTTGCTATTTTTCCGGAGTAATCAGGATAGAAAGGCCCCAATCGACTTTGGGGCTTTAGCTTCGGTCTACCAGAGCTCATTGAGGGCTGAGTTTTCGGTGCGGGTAATATGCTTTATAGCCATCTATCAATCCCACCATTCAACACCCGTCCTATCCTAACCACCCACCTTCCCCTGGCCGTCATCTAACCTCAAACCATTCATCGCTCCCCCATACGCTACTCGTCTACCTCACGCTACCCACATATCTGCCTCAAACCATCCCAACGCAGCTCGTCCATCCAATCACCAGGTCTTCACTAGCCATTGACCAGTAGAAAGTTACTCCCCGTGCAGAGGATATGAACCTCACACAGGAATAACCTTCATGCCTCGCCATCCCAGCAATACCAACCTCCGCCTACATAGCGTCAGCACCTTCCAGGGCCTACCTGTCATGGCAGAGAAAGGTCCTTTCATCGAGCAGTACCTATCTCGCTTGCACAACACCATTGAGCGTTCCCTGAGGCAGTACGCCAGGGTGTTTGCCCTCCGAGTGGATCTACGTCTGCCACTGGGTGTTGAGCTGCCTGACTACGCCTACACCAACGAGATCATCAGTAGGTTCCTGGAGTCCTTCAAGGCCAAGATCGAGCATGACCGGCGGAGAGCTCGCACTCGGTATCGATACGCTCATGACAGCAGGGTCAGATACGTCTGGGCTAGAGAGGAGAGCAGGGGAGAGCGACCTCATTACCACCTGCTGATTCTCCTCAATGGAGATGCCTACTTCACAGTCGGTAAGAAGACCTCGTCTGAGCAGAACATCTTCCATCGCCTGCAGGAGGCATGGGCAAGTGCGTTAGGGCTTGCCGTGGAGGAGGTGAGTGGTCTGGTGGAGATACCCCGAGCGGCTGGATACCTGGTTAGTCGAGTGGATGAGGGTGAGCTAGCTAACCTGTTCCATCGAGCGAGCTACCTCTGCAAGGCAGCTACGAAAAGCTATGGGGATGGCCAGCATGGTTTCGGATGCAGTCGCGGATAGCTATTCCAGACATGTCTTATAGCGATCTTCATCCATGGTCGGTCCAATGCATCTGCCTCACTCCTGTTTGCTTGGTGGGGCAGTTGGAGCAGGTTGGCTGCCCTGAAAGGGCATCGTTCAGATGCTTCACCTCTTGCGATGGAGCGCGGTGGTTAACCGTATCGATACGGGGCGATGACGCTTCGATTTCGGACTGGCTAGTTCGTAGAAATTAACCCAGTTGGCTCCTGGTATGACTAAAGCCAGCTAGGTGCATTTGCATGACGAGCCACACCGCCATCCTTTCTGATTTCTTGCTCCGGGCAGAAATCAAGCGTCAGATTGAGCGCTACGTTGAAGCCATCGCAGCCAGCAGCGAGCCGGCCTACCACGTCTCTCATGACCGCGCCGGCGATACCCTTTATCAGCCGACACCTCTAGCCATTTCAGTCGTTCAGCTAAAGCAGATGCATGACTTCATCGTGGGGCTCGACGATGAAGTGGAGGGCGAGGCACTACGAGCGTTTCAGGATGCCTGTCGGTGCGTGGGGCTGGAATGCAGTCCCCTGGTAGGCATGGTCTGCCTCAACGAAAGTGAAGATGGCTACCTATCGCCGGAAGAGGCACTGAACTGGTTCGTGAATAGTGTTCGAGCGTACTCCCATGCTCCAAAGGAGTGAGCTCATGGGGCTTGGTTGGAGTCAGCTACCGACCCTTAGCGGACGTTAAGCGGAGCGATCAATGCGCTTCGAGGCTGTCGCCGGCTTGCTAGTCCCGGTGCGGCCGATTTCAGCCCTTCTGCCACGGCATCTTTGCCATTCACCTGGCCATGACTTGAAGCCGCATGCTCATCGGGTCGCAGTAACCTCAAACCCGAAATGCCGTCCGATTTTGCTTTGCCACGCCTTGCTTCGTCGACCAGGTTGACGAAATTCGTACAGATTTACATCCCTTAATTGATTGATTACGTTCACCTTGTACCGCAGTTGATCAATATATTGACATTAAATCAATATTTGTTCGGCGACCTCGCCTGGGCTGCTGTGCTGTGCCGGTCTTTGAGAACCGGATTCTGCTCCCATAAGCACAATAACAAGGTGGAATACGTGGAAAGAACCTACTACCGCCGGCGTCTGCCAGCCGCGCTCGGCAGCCTCGTTCCTGCTCTCCTGGCATCCAGTGCCCACGCAGTGACTTTCGAGCTCGGGGAAATTCAGGGCCAATTCGACTCATCGCTTTCAGTTGGCCAAAGCTGGGCAATGAGTGATCCCAACCCCAACTTCATCAGTAAGGCAAACGGTGGTCGAGGAGACTCTCAGACCACCGATGACGGTCGCCTGAATTTCAAGAAGGGCGACACCTTCTCCAAGATTTTCAAGGGCACCCACGACCTGGAGTTGAAGTACGGAGACTGGGGCGGCTTTCTGCGTGGCAAGTACTGGTACGACTTTGAACTCAAAGACGGGCACCAGCGCCTCTATGACATCCAGGACAACGGACGCGACCAAGCTGCACGATCCTCTGGGGCACAGTTCCTCGATGCCTTCGTCTATCGGAACTATGAGCTGGCCGGTCAACCGGGATCGGTGCGGGTAGGCAAGCAAGTTGTGAGCTGGGGCGGCAGCACCTTCATCCAGGGTGGCATCAACAGCATCAACCCGCTCGACGCCAACGCGCTCCGCCGGCCAGGCTCCGAGCTGAAGGAAGGGCTGATCCCTGTGCAGATGATCTATCTGCAGCAAAGCATCACCGATGCGGTCAGCGTCGAGGGCTTCTACCAACTGAAGTGGCAAGGCACAGTAGCCGATAACTGCGGAACCTTCTTTGCCAGCTCTGACCTGCCGGCAAAGGGTTGCGACGACCGCTACGTGCTCCAGGGCAAGGACATCAAGCCAGGCGCTTCAGACAACAGTGGTCAGAACGGCAACACCATCTTCCTCCCGCGCGGGCCGGACCGCGAACCCCGCGATGGTGGTCAGTACGGCATGGCGGTGCGTTGGTTCGTACCGGAGCTCAACGACACTGAGTTGAGCCTCTATTGGATGAACTACCACAGCCGACTGCCGATCGGCAGTTCGACCATGACCACGGCCAACCCCTTCACCGCGCCGCGCTTCGGGGCCACCTCGGCAACCTACTTCGTGGAGTATCCCGAGGACATTCGCCTCTATGGCATGAGCTTCAGCACCAACATCGCCGGCGCCGCCGTGGAAGGCGAGATCAGCCATCGTCCGAACATGCCGCTCGGGTTCGATGACCTGATCTACGCGACCCTGCGCCTGTCGCCCATCGTTCCGACGCCCATCGAGAACTCTGGTATTCCCGGCGATACCATCCATGGCTACAAACGAGTGCCATTCACTCAGGTTCAAACCACGGTCACCGAGACCTTCGACCAGGTCCTGGGGGCCAGCCGACTCACACTGGTGGGTGAGGTTGGGTACAACCACATCTCCGGTATCGATGACGGCACCTATGGGCACCTTCGTTATGGTCGGGCCAGTCCGTTCGGCCCTGGCGAGTACTACGGCGCCGACGGTAGCAACCTGTGCACCACGCTGCTCAGTGGCCGGCCGGAGTACTGCAACAGCGATGGATTCTACACCCGTAACTCCTGGGGTTATCGCCTGCGCTCTGCGCTGACCTACAACGGCGTCATCGGTGGGCTCGACCTTACCCCGAACATGTCTTGGTCCCATGACGTACAGGGCTATGGGCCGAACTTCACGGAAGGGGGCAAGGCCGTCAGCGTCGGACTGAACGCCGTCTACCTGTCCAAGTACAACGCCAGCATCAGTTACACCGACTTCTTCGGTGGCGACTACACGACCAACACCGATCGAGACTTCCTGAGCGTCAGTTTCGGCGTCAGCTTCTGAGGAATAAGAAATGAGAAATGCCATTCAGGCAGCGAGTCTGCTGTCCCTCTGCCTTTCCGTCATCAGCCCTCTCTCCCTCGCCGCGGTCGATGCGGCGAAGGCAGCGCAACTGGGGTCGTCTTTGACGCCGATCGGCGCCGAGCGAGCGGGTAATGATGCGGGAACCATTCCTGCCTGGACCGGTGGACTTGCACCCGATGCGGGCCAAGTCAGGGAGGGTTCTCACAGCAATCCGTTTGCCGGAGAGAAACCTCTCTTCGTCATTACTCCTGCGAACCTGGATAGCTACAAGGGTCAGCTAACTCCAGGTCAGGTAGCGATGTTTCAACGTTATCCGGATACCTATCGCATTCCGGTGTACGCCAGCCATCGTACAGCTGCTTGGCCGGACAGCGCCTATGCTGCGGCGAAGCTCAACGCAACGCATACGCAGCTTGTCTCCGGCGGCAACGGCTTGAAGGATTACCAAGCGCCCCTGGCATTTCCTATTCCGCAAAGCGGCCTTGAAGTGATCTGGAACCACATCACGCGCTACCGCGGCGGCAGTTTCGATCGCGAGACCAGTAGCTACCTGGTGACGCCCAGCGGTGAGTACTCCTGGAAAACGGAGCGTGATCGCCTCGCCTACAGCAACCAGCTCACCGACTACGATCCGGAGCGTTCAAAGAACATCCTGTACTACTTCACCTCGCTGAACATCGCACCCGCTCGGGATGTCGGCGATGTTCTGCTGGTTCATGAAACCCTCGACCAAGTTGCCGAGCCGCGGATGGCCTGGCAGTACAACGCAGGCCAACGACGGGTTCGCCGGGCTCCTCAGGTTGCCTACGACAGCCCCGGCCCCGGCAATCTGCGCACCAACGATCAGCTCGACATGTTCAACGGCTCGCCGGATCGCTATGACTGGCAATTGGTAGGCAAGCGCGAGTTGTACGTGCCTTACAACAGCTTCCGCCTCGCCGATCCAGCCAATACACCGGACCAGTTGGTGCAAAAGGGCCACATTAACCAGGACCTGACCCGCTACGAACTGCACCGGGTATGGGAGGTGATAGCGACCCTGAAGGCAGGACAACGCCATGTCTACGCCAAGCGCCATCTGTTCATCGATGAAGATACCTGGACCATCCTCGAGGCCGATCACTACGACAACCGCGGGACGCTGTGGCGGGTATCGGAAAACCACACGCTGCCCTTCTACGACCAGAAGGTGGTCATTAGCGCCGGCGAAATGACCTACGACCTGACCTCGGGTCGCTATCTCGCTAACGGCATGTTCAACCAGATCAAAGATGCGTATCGGTTTGGCCTGAAGGCGAAGGCTTCCGACTTTACGCCTGCTGCTCTGCGTACCATCGGCATTCGCTGATAGCTAACGTTGGGGCCCGCCTTGAAGAAGGCGGGCCCCAACGTTTTTCAGTCCGGCAGAGTGCCGGTGTAACGGGCGCGTGGGCGAAGCAACGGATACTGGTGGTACTGCTCGCTGGCGTGGGCAATCCAGCCAATGGCGCGGCCGACACCGGCAAGGGCAATCTCCTGGCCTTGTAGGCCCAATTTCCGTCCGACGAAGGTCAGCAGGAGAATGAAATCCATCGGCTGCCCGGTCAGTTCCTCAGCGACTGAAGCCGCGTCTAACAAGCTGCGAAACTCGGCGTCTTTGCCGAACAGCTTATGCAGGCTCTGTAGCAGGAAAGATGCCCTTGGATCACTGTCACCATGCTGGTTGGAGCCAAACCCCAGGATGGAGCCGTCCTCGCGGAAGCGCTGCACGATGGGGTCTGCAGGATTGCGAGCGGTGCAGATATCGTCGAGCAGGCGCGCAACGGACTCGTTCCGGCCATAGGCCAAGTGCCGCCCTCTGGATGATGCGATGCCCACGATCGCCGCGTAGTACGGCGTAATGCCGGTATTGGCGGCTGCCCGAACGCTATAGGTGGTCGGATCAAGCTCATGATCGATGGAGAGGATCAGCACCTGGCGGATCAAGTCAGCGAGCGCTTCGTCCACTCCCAATGATTCAGCGATGAACTGATGCAGGGGACGATCATCAGGTGCCCCCGCACCCACCAATAAAGCGGCGAACCAACGCACAACATCGACGCCGGTACGCGCATACCCATCAACTGACAGGTCATGGGCCCGAGGGTTTTCGCGCTCCAGCATGGGGAAGAGCGCAACCAGCTTTTCACCGACAGCCAGATCTCCCAGGGCCTTAAGCAGTGCTGCGGTCCCTTTGGGGCGACGCGGTGCGGGCGCTGCGAATGCGCCTTCGGACTGCCACATCAATTCGGCTACTGACTCAACACTGGCGTCGGCAGCCAACTGGGCAACGTCATGTCCACGGTAGTAAAGACCTTTATCGGTCAGCAGCGTGATCGAACTTTGTGCTCCAACGCGAGGAGCATCGCTGGCAGGTCCACTGGCTGGCTTGAGCTTTTGCAGGCGCTCGATATCAGCAGCCCAGTATTTACGACTCCTCGAGCCTTCGACCTTTATCGAACGGATGTTCTTGCGGCTGACATAGGCATAGAGGGTCGGAAGGCTGATGCCGAGTGTGCCGGCAGCCTCCTCGGCGCTGAGATAGAGATCGTCTTCTGGGGTGGACATGCCTGCCTCGGATTGATGGATTTTGTACAGATTTACTATTTATGGGGCTCTATATATCTTGCTGTCAACATCAACAGAATACATATATTGATCAATGTATGTGTTCGCCAGACGGAGACACGCATGGAAATTCGTGTTCTGGCGCCTAACGGCGCCGTGGGGACCGGCTTCAAGGAAAGCTCTCTGGAACGTGGCGTCTCGCTCGCTCCGCATGTAATCGCCTGCGACGCAGGCTCGACCGATTCGGGTCCCGCCTATCTGGGCAGTGGCAAGGCAAGGCTCTCCCGTGAAGCTTGCAAGCGTGACCTGCGCCTGCTCCTTCTGGCACGCGACAAGCTGGACGTACCGCTGATCGTCGGGTCCTGTGGCACGAGTGGTCGCGATGCGGGCGTCAACTGGATGGCCGAGATTGCTCTAGAGATCGCGGATGAGGAAGGTCTCAACTTCCGCCTGGCACTAATCTACTCCGACCAGGACAGCGAGTATCTGAAGCAGCGCCTAGCCGACGGTCGAATTCAGGCATTGCAGCCGGCCCCGCCCATCAACGACCAGGTCATCGAACGCAGCCATGTTGTCGGCATGATGGGCACCGAGGCGTTGTCGGATGCCCTCGACGATGATGCTCAGGTCATTCTTGCAGGCCGAGCCAGCGATTCCGCGCTGTTTGCTGTGGTCCCGGAGCGTCTTGGCGCGGACCGTGGATTGATCTGGCATGCGGCCAAAACCATCGAGTGCGGCGCGGCCTGCTGCGTTACCCCAGCTGCCGATGGGTTGATGGCGTACATTCGTGAGGACCACTTCGAAATCGAGCCGCTTGATCTGCAGGCGCGCGTCACTCCGCTGTCGATCGCGGCACATACGCTCTACGAAAATGCCAACCCGTTCTTGCTGACTGAGCCGGCCGGCATTGTCGACACCGAGCACGCGGTCTATACCGCCACCAGCGAGCGCAGCGTGCGGGTCAGCGGTTCGCGTTTCCTTCCTGCACAGCGTTACAGCATCAAGCTGGAAGGCTCAGAACCCGCGGGCTACCAGTCGGTAATCATTGGCGGTATTCGTGATCCGAAGATCTTCCTCGGTCTGGACCGGCTGATCCCGATGGCGAAGCAGTACTTCCAACAGCGCATTGCGCAACTGTTCGAAGGTCGGCTTGGCCCAGAGGACTACGACATCAGCTTCCGCAGCTATGGCCGTGGCGCCGTGATGGGCGAGTTGGAGGTGGAACGGGATAGCGTGCCGATTGAGGTCGGGGTACTCATCACCATCACCGCCCCCACTCAGGAACTTGCGAGCAAGATCGCAACCTTTGTCAGCCACGTCAGCGCGCACCTGCCGGTGCCCGGTTATGAGGGCATCATCAGCACCATCGCTTATCCGTTCTCTCCGCCGTACCTGGAGCGCGGTCCCATCTACCGCTTCACCCTGAACCATGTGCTGTTCCCTGATTCCCCCGGCGAAATGTTCCGTCGCAAGATGATCGAGGTGTAACCCATGTCCCAACTCTTCGAGCTCTGCAGTCTGATTCGTTCCAAGAACGCCGGGCCGTTCATGCTGACTTTCGACCTGATGTTCGCGTCAGCGGAAAGCTATCAACGCGCCAAGCGTACCCAACCAATCACCAGGGACTTGATCTCGCGGCTTTATCGGCAGCGCGAAGAAGACATCACGCTGGTGTACCACGATGCGGCGCAAGCGATAAAAATCTCCTTCCCGCGGCCCGTGTTCCAGGGTGAGCTGAACGATAGCGATTGCTACGGTGGCCAGCAGTACGTGCCGCTGATGAGCATCACTGTCGCCGAGTGAAGACCTTGGTTTCGTACAACAAAAATAAGGAATGAACATGGCCTGGGTCGGTTTTGCCATGGTGTTGACCTTCATGTATCTGATCATGAGCCAACGGCTGTCCGCAGTCGTGGCCTTGATTCTGGTACCGGTCTGTTTTGCAGTTGCCTGCGGCTTCGGGCCGCAAACCGGCGTCATGGTGCTCGATGGGGTACGTCAGCTCGCTCCCACGGCTCTGATGCTGATGTTCGCGATTCTGTTCTTCTCGATCATGTACGACGCCGGGCTGTTCGAACCGGCCGTGCGGCGGATCGTACGGGCCGTGGGGAATGACCCTCTGCGCGTCAGCGTGGGGACTGCGGCATTGTCGGCTCTCATTTCCCTCGACGGCGACGGCTCGACAACGGTGTTGGTGGTTGTCACCTCCATGCTGCCGGTCTATCGCCGCCTGAGGATGAACCCGCTGATCATCGCGACGCTGGTCTTGCTGACCAATACCTCCATCAACCTCGTACCTTGGGGCGGCCCTACCGCACGGGCGGCGAGTGCCCTGCATGTGGATGCAATGCAAGTATTCCACGGGCTCATTCCGACCATGATTGCCGGCATCGCCTTCGCCTTCCTGGCCGCTGTCTGGTTTGGCCTAACAGAACGCCGTCGTCTTGGATGGACGCCGCAGTCGGGCAGCGGGAACCTCTCCGAGGAGATTCTGGCGGAGGTGCGCGACACTCAACGCCCGAAGCTCTTCTGGGTCAACCTGGCGCTGACAGTCGGCCTAGTGGTGTCGATGGTGCTCGGTCTGGGGCCGCTGCCGGTACTGATGATGGTCGCCTTTGCATTGGCGCTGCTCATTAACTACCCGAGCCTGGACCAGCAGAAAGTACGGATCGCTGCCCATGCCGACAACGTGCTCAACGTGCTCGCGCTGATTTTTGCCGCCGGGGCATTCACAGGCATTCTTGCGGGTACCGGAATGGTGGACGCGATGTCCGGCAAGTTTCTGGCGGTGGTTCCCGAAAGCGCGGGTCCGTACCTGAGCGTCATCACGGCCTTTGCCAGTCTGCCGTTCACCTTCTTCATGTCGAACGACGCTTTCTACTTCGGCATCCTGCCGGTACTGGCGAAAAGCGCGGCGCAGTATGGGATCGATCCGATTCTGGTGGCCCGTGCATCAGTCCTGGGATTGCCGGTCCATGCGCTCAGTCCGTTGGTGGCGGCTGGCTACTTGATGAGCGGGTTGTTGAAGGTAGAGGTCGGAGCGCTTCAGCGGTTCTCCCTCAAATGGGCGATCTGTAGCTCGTTCGTACTGATCGCTGCCGCCTTGGTGAGCGGAGCCATCCTGACCTAGCGATCACAAGATTCTCACTCCAGTGGTACTCCACTTTTAACCCGCTTCGGCGGGTTTTTTCGGGTTGGCGCAATCAGTGAAGGTCTGCTTTCCAACCCATAGCGGACATCCACGCCAGCCCCAAAAGTGTTCACAATCGTGCTTGTTCAAGAGCGACCGAACCTACCGCCGCCACTCTGTTGGACGATCGAGCGATAAATAAAAAAGGGGCGCCTTCGCGCCCCAAATTCCCGCATGAAAATCAGGCGCCCGTCTTGACCTTGCTCCACACGCGCGTGCGGATGCGTTCGGTTGGCAGCGGCAGCGGCTGAAGGGGGTAAAGCGTGTCCAGGACTTCCTTGGACGGGTAGGCGGTCGGGCTTTCCCGCAGCGCCTTATCCAGCAGGGGCGTCGAATCCTTGTTGGCGTTCGGGTAGCCGAGGAAGTTGGAGCTCTGGGTGATCACGTCCGGGCGCATCATGTAGTTGATGAACGCCAGGCCTTGCTCGGGGTGCGGCGCATCGGCCAGCAGCACCAGGTTTTCCATCCAGATGGGGGCGCCTTCCTTGGGAATGCTGTACTCGACGTCGCGCTTGCTGCCGGCATGCTCGATGGCTGCCTTGGCGTCATGTACGCCGCCGCTCCAGCTGATTGCCACACAGATGTCGCCGTTGGCCAGGTCGGTCACGAACTTCGATGAGTCGAAATAGCGCACGTAAGGGCGAATGCTCAGCAGCAGTTCCTGGGCTTTCTTGTAGTCCTCGGGGTTCTTGCTGTTGGGCGGCAGGCCCAGGTAGTGCAAGGCAATGGGGACGATCTCGCTCGACGAGTCGAGCATCGCCACGCCGCACTGGCTGAGCTTGGAGATGTTTTCCTTCTTGAAGATCAGGTCCCAGGAGTTCACCGGGGCGTTGTCGCCCAGGGCCTTCTTCACCAGCTCGACGTTGTAGCCGATGCCGGTGGTCCCGACGAGATAGGGGATGCCATGGCGATTGCCCGGATCGTTCACCTCCATCTTCTTCATCAGCTCCGGGTCCAAATGGCTCCAGTTGCTGAGCTGCGCGCGGTTGAGTTCCTTGAGTGCGCCGGCCTTGATCATGTTGGGCAGCGTGTAGTCGGTGGCGACCACGACGTCATAACCGGTGCGACCGACCATGACCTTGCTCTGCATGATCTCGGAGCTGTCGAAGGAGTCGAGCAGCACGTGGGTGCCGGTTTCCTTCTCGAAGGCTTTCGGGGTTTCCGGGTTGATGAAGTCGTACCAGTTGTACAGGTGCACCGTGGCCTGGGCGGTTTCGGCGGCCCAGGCGGTACTGAGGCTGGCCGACATCAGCAGCGCTGCGCCGAACTTCGAGGAGAATGAAAGCTTCATGGGGATACTCCATAGCCGGTCGGCCTTTCGAAGGCCGGGTACGGCAAGCTGTTGGTAATTGTTGTTGTTCTTGTATTGCCGCACCCGCAATTGGCCGGTTCGGCGCCAGGTCTCCCGGTGGAGACAACACGCGCCCGGAAGCAAGCGTCCGGCGGTGTACAGCACGCTGCGGCGCCGGCTCTCACGCCTTCGCCGTGCGTTGAATCCTCGTCAGTGGTCTGCGTCTATCCGCTGGTACTTCAGTCCTCTGGCCAGCCAGCAACCGAGGGTGAATCCCGTCGTCCGGCCAGCCGCATCCCGATCCACCACCAGCGTCCAGTCTCCGGGCGCCGGGGCGTCCATGCCGCGCGGACACTTCAGCAGCCAGACTTCAGGAGCCAGCTGTTGTAGCTGCACGGCCGGGCCCTTGCCGAGGAAGCCGTCGAAGGCTGCGTAGCAGTGGTTGCCGAGACCAAAGGCGTGGAAGGTCGAGCCGAGTTCGACGCAGTGGAAGTTGCCTTGCAGGGAGGCGGTGGGCGTTGGGGCGTTGCTCGTGTGCAGACGTATTGCGCGGATTTCCCGGTTGTCCTCGATGCGCCTCAGCCACAGGTCGTCGCCACTGATTGCGGCCTCCATTTCGCGGGAGCGGGCTCGGCCCGCTACGACCAGATGCAGCGTCTCCGGGTAGCCCGCGTAAGACAGGCTGATCTCTCCCGTGCCGGCCGGCGCGATGCGAATCGCCAGCTGCGAGACAGGGTCCAGGTAGTCGCCGAACCACGCCGGATCGGCTTCGACCGAGGAGGCGACGGGCTCGCGTAGATCAAGCGCATTGCGCAGCACGAACTCGGCCGCGGCGGCAGGGTCAGCTTCGTGATTGAGCATCACGATCACCGACAGCTTGTCGCTCGGCACATGCAGGCGTTGCAAGCGGAAGCCGCGCAGCGCGCCACTATGGCCGATAGCCTTGAAGCCGGCGATTTCGACATGTGCCAGGCCGTTGCCGTAGTGCGCCAGTGCTCCGTCGGCAAAATGCGGCTGCTCGGCGAGGGTGCGGTAGATGCTGGCCGGATCGTCCCATTGGCGCTGCAGCCAGGACTCGTAGGCGATCATGTCCTGCAGCGACGCCACGACGCCGGCATCTCCTGACCATTCGACCTGGTTCCGCGCAGGAATGTAGCCTTGCTCGGCGCTGCCTTCGTATCCAACGCATGGGCCCACGTGCTGATCGGTTTTCTCGCAGAACTGCGCGGTGGCCATGCCGGCAGGTTCGAATACGCGTTCAGTCAGAAGCTCACTGATGGAGCGACCGCTGACCTGTTCGATGGCGCGCGCGAGGATATGGAAATTCGTGTTGGCATAGGCGTACTGCGAGCCCGGTTCGAAGTGCAGGGACTGAAGATGTTGCAGTGCCTGCGGAGCATCCTCATCCAGGCTGAAGCGGCCTTCCGGATGGCCGCCCCAGAGCAGGGTCATGGCCCAGTAATCGCGAATGCCGGTCTGGTTGTCGCACAGGTGCTGCAAGGTGACTTCGCTGCCAGGGCCGATCTCGGCGGGCAGTAGATCTTTCAAAGCGGCCGAATAGGCTTGCGCCAGGGATGCGCCGTTCGCCATCAGCGCTGTCGGGTGCCGTTCGAGATCCTTGAGAACCGCACAGACCATCTGCTTGGTGATCGAGCAGATTGGCACCAGGGTCTGGTCGGTCATGGCAATGCGTTTTTCCAGGTCGGCGAAACCCCAGACCTGCTGGCCGGCTAGGCGGCCGTCCTTCAGCACGGCAATCGCGCCGCCCGGCCCGCGGTACGAGACGGGCAGCGAATCGAGAATCTGCTGGATGTCCTGCATGAATCGGTATTTCCATGAACGGTGGGGAAGGTTCCGGGTGACCCATTTGGCAGGCCAGGCGCACGACCCGGCCCGCTCGGCTCACAAGCGCTGGAACGCAGGGCTCAACTTGCCGTAGGAGCTGTAGAGAATCACCGAGACGGCGAACATCCCGAGGATGATCAGAATGTCCCGGCTTGACGCGTCGCTCAGCAGCTGCAGGAGCAGACCGGCGGAACCGATGACCGCCAGTAGGGCGGGAATCGGCCAGAGGGGCATGCGGTAAGGATGCTCGCGGTCACGACGCAGCACGCGACTGAACAGGGCGCTGAAGCCGACCACGAGGTAGACCACCACCAGCAGCAGGACGGTGAACGAGGTCAGGTCCTCCAGGCTGGAGCTGAAGGTCAGCGCGGCGGAAGGCACGCCCAGGAACAGAGTGGCCAACCAGGGCGAATCCCAGCGAGGGTGGATGCGGGTGAACGCGCGGTTCAGGCCCGGCGTCCAGAGTGCGTCGCGGCCGCTGCTGAAGATCACCCGGCTGGACTGCACGACGATGGCCACGATGGCGTTGAACACCGAGAGGAAGATGCCGCCAGCGACCAGTCGCGACAGCGTTTCGTTGCCATGGGCGGTGAGCAGGTAGCCAATCGGATCGGGGCTGGAAATCATCGCTTGCAGCGAGGGCGCGCCGATCAGCAAGGCCGCCATCGGCAGCAGCTCGATCCCCAGCACTAGGGCCAGCGACCAGAGAATCGCCCGGTGCACTTCGCGGCCGCCGCATTTCATGTCTTCTGAAAGCAGTACGGCACCACCGAACCCGTTGTAGGCGAATAGCGCAGTACCCATCGCGCCGAGTACCAATCCCCAGGAGGCAGTCACCAGCGAACCGTGCTCCATCACCTGCGGCGTCAGCAGCACGCTGGCCGGTTGCTGCGCGTGGCTGAAGCCCAGCGCGACGATCACCGCCAGCGCGGCAATCTCGGCGACCAGGAACACGCCGGTAATCCAGGCGTTGACGCGGATATTGAGGATGCCCAGAAGGTAGCTGGCGACCACGATACCGAGGGCGACTGTCTGGGTTTCGAAGTGCGTGCCCAGCGCCGAATTGAGATAGGTGGCAGCGCCGGTGGCGAGTACCGGCGGGATGAACAGCAGCATCACCATCACGGTGATGAAAGTGGTGTAGCCGGCCAGGCCGCCGAAGACGCGTTTGGCGTAGACGTATTCACCGCCCGCCGAACTGTGCGCGCGGCCGAGTTCCGCGTAGCACCAGGCGAACATCAGGGCCAGAACGCCCGCCAGCACGAAGGACATGAATGCACCGCTGCCAGCCTTCTGGATGGCGAAAGGCGCAATGACGAACAGCGAGCTGGCCGGGGTGATCGAGGAAACCGTGATGGCCACGACGTCCATCACGCCCAGGCTTTGTTTGAGTGCGTCGTTCGACGCAGGTGCTGCACTCATGGAAGACATCTCTCTAGTTGTTCTTGAACGATCTCTTTGCCACCGAGGTGGCTGCCGGACTTTTTCCCGGGCGAGCCGGTGCCGTCCGCGGATGCGGAGTACCTGGCAAGGAAGGGGGTGGGCGCCGGAGGTGGCTCTGGCTCGGATGGCGGGATCAGGCAGCGAGAGCTGATCCGTCGCAGCGGATGGCGAGCCGGGATAGCGCTAGTATTGGTGAATTTTTTAATACTACAATCGAAAAGAATTGCCCTTATCTGATCGATTTAATTTAACAGATGCATCGCGGGCCGCGGCTTGCGGAGCGTCGTTGCAGAGGCTTCGGGAGCACCGGTGAGCATCCACTATCCCTCTATGACTGCGCTTCGCGCGCTGGACGCCCTGGCGCGGCTGGGTTCGGTTTCCGCCGCCGCCCAGGAACTGAACCTGACCCGTGGCGCGGTCAGCCACAGCCTTGCCCTGCTGGAAGAAAGGCTGGGATTCGAGCTGACGGAGCGCTCCGGGCGTGGCGTCAGGCTGACGGAGCGCGGCGAGCTGTACGCCAGTGATGTCCATCGCATCCTTGCCGATGTGCTCACGGCCGGGCGCCCGCAGATGGACGCCAGGGTCGCCGGCCGTCTCAGCATCAGTTGTACGCCGGGCTTCTCCAACTACTGGCTGTGCCGCCACATCGGTGAGTTCCAGCAACTGCATCCGAAGGTGCAACTGCACATCACCGCGCCACGCAGCATGGACGACACCAGCGCTGCAGAGACTGACCTGTTCATTGCATATGGCACGGGAGATTGGCCAGGGCAGGTCAGTGAGCTGCTGATCGCGCTGCAGGACTTTCCGGTCTGCAGCCCGCGCTTGCTGAATACGCTCGGCAGCCTGAAGCATCCCAAGGAGCTGGCTGGTTTTCCATTGCTGTACATGAAGGATGCGGTGGACTGGCGCCGCTGGCTGGCAGTTGCCGGCGCGCCCGATGTGAATACCGACGTTGGCATCGTGTTCGGCGACGCCACCTCGGCCATCTCTGCGTGCATCGCCGCCCAGGGCGTCACGATCGGCGACCAGTTGCTCTGTGGCGATGCCCTCAACCGAGGACTGCTGGTCAGGCCCTTCGACATCGAGATTCCTGCCAACCGCAGTTATTACCTGGTGGCTGACGAACTGAAGCTGGATCGCCCGGTGGTAGCGGCCTTCATCGACTGGCTCAAGGCAAGAGTGATGGCCACAACCCAGCGCCCGCCAACTACAGGACTACTTGGCTGACGTTGCTTGCAAGCACGTCGAAACAGGCTCTGACGGTGCGCATGGTGAGCGTCCGCTCCTAGCCGGTTGGTGCCTTTGGCGAGAGGCTGCTACCGACCCATAGCCGCCGCTTGTGGGTGACTTGAGCTTGTCTGCAGACGGCATCCATAATCATCCGGGACACGTTACTCGCGACTCCGTAGCCTAGAAGGAATCACCGCTTCTGGCGCACTACTCCTAATCTCATTTCAATATTCCAGCCTGAAGAAATGGAAGTATTGTTCATGGAAAGAAAACGTAATGCTGATGGGAGTTTGGAAGAGTCAAAAGCCTCTCCCGCCTGTACGCATTCAAACGCCAAAGATGGACTCATCCATGAGGCTCGGCTGTTGATCCTCGCTTACCGAATAGGCGCAGCACCTCTAGCAGCGTTGATTGCATGGGCTGATGAGAAAATACTGGAATGGACCGAGCCACCAGGCTTTGTCATTGATCTTGCTTTAGGGATGATCCCTGAAGTTCCTCAGGAGCTGGATGTCAAACGCAACAGAGTTAGCAGTCTGGAGTGTTCGCAGTTGATTCTTGGGATCTCAGATGAGCTGTCAAAGGGGCGGATAGACCTGAACGAGTTCGGGCGCCGATGCTACGAGCTTGCCCTGATTACAAACGGCCGGAACCAGGACTTGCTGCACTGGATTTCGGATGAGCTCTATTTGTGCAACGAAGGGATAAAGTCTTTTCAAGAGTCAGAAGAGTCCATCAGGTCAGCCATCAGTGAAGTCGCTGCAGCCAGTAATTGACAACACTCTCTGTTTTGCTAACGCCCTGCGCCGCCGCCCCACCCCCTATGAGCTGAAGGGTCGCGTCTGGTTGATTGCGACCCCTGACGAGAGGCCGCTACCGACCCCAAGAGGGGCATCGCTCCAGCGCGCAATACGTATTACCCTCCAGCTTAAGCCAGGGTGGCAGGATTGAGTAAGGTACTCAGTGATGCAAGCTTCTACTTTTGAGATGCTACGGATAGAGCATATTCACGACATTGTATTGCCGAGCGTGGAAACTTGCCTGAAGCCGTTGGGCTTCGAGACTCAGGGGCCTTTGCGGTGGATTCGAAGCACCGATGCTCCGATTCGTCAGTGCTTTCGTCTAGAGCAGTGGAAAGGCGGCATTCTTTCTCCCACATGGGGGCTTTCGCTGGATTTTGTTCCCCACCTATCTGGCAATCAAATCAAGTGGCATCGCACTCCCAAATCAGCCCTGCCCGACCTCACCTTCGACCCGCGTGACAGGTCAATGGAGGTTTCTTACATGCGGGGGATTGACGAAGTAGCACAACTCGTCCCGAGTGTGATGCAAGAAGCTGTCATACAGGCGGGGTATTTCTGGGAGAGCGCTCGTTCAATCGATCAATTGCCAGAGGTATTTGCAGGGGTGAAGAGACATTTGTCCTCCGGTGGGCTGGGCTTCTATAACTTCAGGCAACATCCCATCGCGTACGCATTTGTTCTCGCCATGAACGGCCACCCGGACCTTGCTGAAGCAGAGTTCCAGAAATACACCGAAGGACTACCCAGTACTACCCGAGCTAAGCTGCGAGAGATTTTTGTAGCTGCAGGCGGGCGCCCAAACCAATATGCTGCCTCGACTTAGGAATTTTGGATGGCCGCTCCTGGCCGGTTGCTGCCCATCGCGAGTGGCTGCTACCGCCCCATAGCGCCCCTGCCGCGCCGATAAGGTACAACCTTCGAGCCCTTGAACTCAGCTGCTGGCCGAGTTGATTTGCCTGGCTTCCTGCGGACTTCGTCCGCTCCACTCCTTGAACGCGCGGGTGAATGCACTGTGCTCCGAGTAGCCCAGCAGCATGGCGATATCCACGATCTGCAAACGTGGGTCGCGCAGATAGGAGAGGGCGAGCTCATGGCGGACCAGGATCAGCTCTCTGCGAAAGCTGGTGCCAGCCCCCTGCAAACGGCGCTGCAGCGTGCGGGAGGAAAGATGCAGTTCACTGCCAATCCGCTCGACGTTTGGCTCGCCATGGCGCAGGGATCGGCTTATGGCCTTGCGCGTCTGCTCCACGATTTCGTCCTGCCGGGGCAACTGCTCCAACAGGTGTTCAGCATGCTGCTCCAGAATGGAGACCAGCGCCGGATCAGGACTCTTCAACGGCAGTTCGAGCAGTTTCCTGGAAAAGCGCAGGACAGCCTCTGCCTGACCAAAGCGAACCGGGCAGCCGAAGAAGGCCTCGTAGGGACGACTGTCGGCAGGACCGGGATGATTGAAGTCGATTCGAAGCGGTTTAGCGATGCCCCGAACCAGAGCGCGGCAGAACTGCACCATGGCAACGGTGCCCGTCTCGCTCACCAACGGTCCAGGTTGGTATTGGCCGGTATCCCAGACCAGCTCGAACCAGTCCGTACCTTCGCGGCGGCTCATCGGGATAACGTCGAACACCAGGCGCAGATAGCGCTCCAGGCGTTGCAGCGCGGTTTCAAGATTTCCGCAGGCGAGCAGTACCGATCCGAGTACGCCAAGGTGCCGGGCGGTGATGGTCTGGCCCACATGGAGGCCAAGCAATGGATCGCCCAGTAACGCCGATGCCGTCCTGAGCAGATAGTCCCAGCGTTCTACGTCGATTCCACCGGTACTTCCGGAGGCAGGCGCGGGCCAAGGCTCGCCAAGTGCCCGTTCCGGGTCATGCCCGAAGGATTCCAGATATTCGTAGAGCAGTTGCACGTAGGTTTCGGGCACCACACGCCGGTACAGAGGCTGGCTCATCGGACTTGCTCTTATTGTTTGGCGCAAAGTGTCAAGCCGCTAGACGGGTAGCGTCAAGCGGCAGTTCCCAGCGTTTCCGAGAATGGCCGCCACCCGCCATTCCAATGGATACCGCCCATGAGCAAGATCACTGAACTCCTGGCCCCCACGACAAGGAGCTTCCTTTCCGGGGGCGTTCAGTGTGTGGCCGATCTCTACCATCCACCAGGTTCCGGACTTTCGCCCGTGGTGGTCATGGCGCACGGGCTGGGTGGCACCCGCAGGATGCGGCTTCCCGCATTCGCGGAGCGCTTCGCTGCGGCGGGTTATGCCTGCCTGGTGTTCGACTACCGCCACTTCGGCGACAGCGAGGGCGAGCCCCGCCAGTTGCTCGATATCCAGCGTCAGCTCGAGGATTGGAAGGCGGCCATTGCCTATGCCCGCCGCCTCGATGGTGTCGATGCCGAGCGGGTCGTTCTCTGGGGGACTTCCTTCGGTGGCGGGCACGTGCTGGCTGCCGCAGCCGAGGATGGCAAGGTCGCCGGTGTCATTTCCCAGTGCCCCTTCACCGACGGGCTGGCTTCGAGCCTTGCCACGCAACCACTGGTGTCGCTCAAGCTCACCGTGCTGGCTGTGGCAGACCGAGTGGGTTCCTGGCTGGGAGCTCGGCCAATTCTGGTTCCCCTGGCCGGTCGGCCGGGTGATACGGCGTTCATGACCTCGCCTGATTCGTGGGATGGATATCACGCGCTGATTGCGCCGGGAGCGCGGGTCCGCAACGAGGTAACGGCACGCTTCGCTCTGGACATCATCCGCTACTACCCCGGCCGCAAAGCGGCCCAAATCCTGGCTCCCGTGCTGTTCAGCGTCTGCGATCCAGACAGCGTGGCACCCGCGAAGCAGACGCTGCGCCACGCCGAGCGGGCGCCTCGGCATGAGATACAGCGCTATCCGCACGGGCATTTCGCGATCTACGTCGGCAAGGCCTTCGAGCAGGTGGTACGCGACCAGCTCGACTTCCTCCAGCGCAATGTGCCAGTCACTTCAGTCGTGAAGACGCATGTGTGAGCGACAAATTCAACCCTCATGCCAGTTCCGTTATCAGCCAAGAGAAGGTTTATTCATGAAGCGCTACTCATTGAACGGTCGTGTCATCGTCATCACAGGAGCCACTGGTGGCCTCGGGCGAGCTGCTGCGCAAGCCCTTCGCGCCAAGGGAGCGAAGCTGGTGCTGCTGGACCTCGATCTGGACGGCCTGAATGCACTGGCGGCCACCCTGGGTGGTCCGGAGGTTGCCGCCGGCTGGGTGGCCAACGTGCGCTCGATCGAAAGTCTGGAAATTGCCATGAATGAAGCCGCACGGCACTTCGGCGGAATCGACGTGGTGATCGCCGGGGCCGGCATCGGCTCGCCCGAGAGCCTGGAAGCGATCACGCCTACCAGCTTTGAACGCCATATCGATATCAACCTTAACGGTGTCTGGCGCACCTTCCGGGCCGCGCTGCCTTATGTGAAGCCGCGCCAGGGATATCTGCTGGCCATTTCGTCAATGGCGGCGTTCGTGCACTCGCCGCTCAACGCTCACTACACCGCCAGCAAGGCCGGGGTCTGGGCCATGTGCAACAGCGCGCGCCTGGAGTTGCGGTCGCAGGGCGTCGGTGTCGGTTCGCTTCATCCCACGTTCTTCCAGACGCCCATGATGGATGCGGTCGTCGACGGTCCTTGCAGCACACTGGTGTGGAACAACCACCAAGGCATCTGGAAGTTCGTCTCGCTGGAGCAGGTGGTGAACGCCCTGGTCGACTGCATCGAGCGGCGGCGGGACCTGGTAACAGTGCCGGGCAGTAACAGCCTGGTGGCTAAGGCTCCTGGATTGTTCCGCAGGCTCATCGAGCGAATCGGCTTCGACGCTGGAAGAGTCGATGAGGCGGTGCAGTTTTCCCGTGGCGGAAGCGCGTCCTGATGCTCTCTCAGTCGGTCTTTTCAAAGGTGTACCAAATGAGAGATCGACTGGTGATACTTCGATTGGTGCTCAGCCGGGCAATGCCCGCTTCCGCCTGTGAGATCGCGCGCGATGCACCCTGGTCCTTCACCGATGTGGAGGACGAATCATGACCACACCCAAAGCGAAAGCCCGAGAACCTTGGAACAAGGGCAAACTCGTCGGGCAAAAAGCGCCGCTAAGACTCAGGGATATTTGGGCTATAAGGGTGCGATTGGAAATCGCAAACAAGGATCGTGATCTGGCGCTGTTTAACCTAGCCATCGACAGCAAGCTACGAGCCTGCGATTTAACGAAGCTGCGCGTCAGAGACATAGCTCATGGTGATCATGTGTCGACGCGCGCGATCGTGATGCAGCAGAAGACCCAGCGGCCGGTGCAGTTCGAAATCACCGCTCAGACAAGAGCATCGGTTGAAGCTTGGATCCGCGCAGCTCACCGTCGCAACGACGACTTTCTTTTTCCCAGCCGTGCTCGACGCTCAGCTCACCTATCGACAAGGCAGTACGCCCGCATTGTTAAAGCCTGGGTAACCACGATAGGTCTCGACCCCACGCTATACGGAACGCATACGCTTCGTAGAACCAAAGCATCGCTGATCTATCGCAGAACGAAAAACCTGAGAGCAGTGCAGTTGCTGCTCGGTCATACGAAGCTGGAGAGCACTGTTAGGTACTTGGGTATTGAGGTAGATGACGCTCTGGAGATGGCGGAGCAGACTGAGGTTTGACTAAGTTCCCACGTTGGCGCCGGACTTCGAGCCGGCGCCTCCTGCGGCAGCTAGCGACCCATAGCGGACGGAGGGATTAGTCATGGCGCCGCATCACCGAGGTCGGTCGAAAGAACCTCGTAGACCAACTCTGCTTCCCGAAACGTGGCTCGCCACTCGAGAAAGCCTGCACGCGGCTCGCAGAGCAAGCGGACAGTGCGGCCATCTTTGGAATCCCAAGTTTCTTCGACGATAGCAACATCGCCAGACGCTGGCGTCCGTTCGTTCAACCAGTCAGAGAAAACAGCCGAAGATTGGTCAACCTCCATCAGCCTTACGGTATCGCCCTTGGCGAGTGTCATGTCGTCTTCCTTGGAGCCCCTTCTCTAAATGAATTCTACGATGGCTGGAGACCGTCCGCTTCTGGCCGATTGCAGCCTCCAGCGAGAGGCCGCTACCGACCCAAAGCGGAGATATGGGCGACGGAAGTTACGCTCCTAGTCTTGAACGTAGAAACTCAATAAGGAGCCACGACTCACCCGCTATTGCCCAGTCAGCGCAATGTGTAGCCCCCATCCGGCGAGAGCGTGGCGCCGGTCATGTAAGGGTTGTTCAGCAAAAACAGTGCAGCATCGGCAGCGTCTTCGACTGTGCCCACGCGTTTGAGCAGGGTGGACTGGGCATAGTGGGAGAAGGCGTTGTCGCGCAGTTGCGGGTCGCGGCTCTGCCACAGTTCACCGTCCAGCGTTCCGGGAGCGATGACGTTCACCCGGCGCGGGGCGAGGTCCACCGCCAGCGCCCGTGCAAGGCCTTCGATGGCGCTGTTGCAGGCTGCATAGGACGCTGCTCCCGGTACAGGGCGTGCCCCGGCGGCGCCGCCGACCAGCACGATGCCGGCCTCGGGCGCGAGAACGGGAAGGGCGGCCTGCACTGTCCAGTACTGCGGCCAGAACTTGCGCTCGAAGGCGCTGCGCACTTTCTCCTCGTCCTGCTCGGTGAAGCCAGCGACCTGGTAGCTGGCCGCCGGCGTGAACAGGCCATCGACGCGATCGAGACGAGCGAAGAAATCACGCAGCGAGGTGCGGTCGGTGTTGTCCACCGTATAGCCTTCGGCGCTGTCGCCAAGGCTTTCCACCACGCTGGCCAAGCGTGCCTTGTCGCGTCCGCCAAGGATGACGCGCGCGCCCCGTTGCACTGCCAGCCGTGCGGCGCGCAGGCCGATGCCAGAGGTACCGCCGATGATCACCAAGGTCTTGCCTTCGAACATGTGATTTCCCTGTCGATGTTGCTGCCAGCGCCTGGGCGCCGGCATGTCCTGAGGTAGTGCTCGGCTGTCCGAGAAAAGGCAGCCGAGCGTGCTTGGATCAGATCACGAAGAAGCCGTGGGTGCCGTCGCGGCCCAGTTGTTCCACCAGCCCGAATTCCCAGTCCAGGTAGCCCTGCATGGCTTCGCGCGGGTTATCGGTGCCCTCGTAGGGGCGGCGGTAGCGATCGATGCGCGGGGCGGCCAGCCGGCTTTCGCCGTCTTCGGTCGGCTGTCCAGCGGCGACCCAGGCACTGGTGCCGCCATCGAGCAGGAAGACCGGCTTGTTGGTCAGTGCCGCCACGTCCGCCACGGCGAAGCGTGCCAGCAGGCTGGTGCCGCAGGTGAGTACGTAGCGATCGGCGTCACCGAGTCCGGCCAGCGCCTGCTGCAGCTGGCTGCGCAGCGCCCAGGCGGCGCCGGGGATGTGGCGCTTCACGTAGTTGGCGCTGGCGGTGAAGTCGAGCACGGCGGTACCCGGGGCACGCAGCCAGTCGGCCAGGGTCTGCGGGGTGATGGTCTCGGCCTGCGGCGTCGGCGGCAGCGGAGCAACCCAGGCGCCTTTTTCACTGAAATCGGCGGCGACCAGGCCGTCCAGCACGGCCACCTGCCAGCCCATCTGCGCTAGCCAGGAGGCGCTCATGTTGGCGCGCACACCGTCGTCGTCGACCAGCACCAGGCGCGCGCCGCGCACACTGGCGACGTGGTCGGTTTCCTGCACCAGCTGGCCGCCGGGCGTGGAGCGCGACCCCGGAAGGTGGCCGGCTTCGTATTCCTCCGGCGTGCGCACGTCGAACAGATAGGTGGTGCGGGCGCTTTCTGCCTGCCATTGGCGCAGGCCGACGAGGTCGATACGTGCGACCTCCGCACGGTCAGCCACGGCGCGGGCGCGCTGGGCGGCGGATTGGCGGGTGTCTGCACCAACCTCGGTAAAGCGCCGCGCCTGGCCGTGCTCCAGTTGCTGCCCGGCCAGCGTCCAGCCGATGGTGCCGTTGCGCAGCGCCGAGACTGGGTTGGGGATGCCGGCGTTCACCAGCGACTGGGTACCGATGATGCTGCGGGTGCGCCCGGCGCAGTTGACGATGACGCGGGTAGCCGGGTCCGGCGCCAGTTCGGTGACGCGCAGCACCAGCTCGGCGCCGGGGACGCTGATGCCGCTGGGAATGCTCATGGTCTGGTATTCGTCGAAGCGGCGGGCGTCCAGCACCACGACGTCGGCCTCGGCATCCAGCAGGGCCTGCACTTCCTCAGCGGCCAGGGACGGCGTGTGGCGCTCGGCTTCCACCAGTTCGCCGAAGGATTTGCTCGGTACGTTGACGTCCTTGAATAGCTCGCCACCGGCACTGCGCCAGCCGGCCAGGCCGCCTTCGAGCAGCGCGACGTCGCTGTAGCCGAGCTCGAGCAGGCGTTGCGCGGCCACCTCGGCCAGGCCTTCGCCGTCGTCATAGACGGTAACCGGTGTATCGCGCCGCGGTACGCGGGCATAAATCTCCAGCTCAAGCTTGGACAGCGGCACGTTGGCGGCGAACAGCGGGTGCTCCTGTGCGAAGGGGTCTTCCTCGCGCACGTCGAGCAGCGCCAGCTCCTGTCGAGCGAGGAGGGCGGTGCGGATGTCGCGGAAGGAGCGGTGGGTGATCTGGCTCATGCGGGGTTCTCTTTCGACAGGT
Organism: Pseudomonas sp. LABIM340; assembly: GCF_040017195.2. NCBI lineage: Bacteria > Pseudomonadati > Pseudomonadota > Gammaproteobacteria > Pseudomonadales > Pseudomonadaceae > Pseudomonas > Pseudomonas sp. LABIM340. Next base: position 2,648,069 of record NZ_CM200227.1, read on the forward strand.
CCCAGATGTTGGGCAACTGGCTGTTGGAATAGCCGGAGATGAAGGGTTTTTCTTCGCCTTCGGCGCTGAATACGGCACGCCGAACGGCGCCGATGTTGGCGCCGTAGACGTGGATGCTGATGGAGGGCTGGTCGGCGAAGGCGTTGCTGACCTGATGGATGTCGCCGATGCGCGGCGACACCGCCTCCACTTCGCCCGGTTCCAGGCGGTGCGATTCGCCGCTGGCCTGCAGGCTGCCGTCGGCGGCGAAGGCGAAGGGCTGCGAGTACTCGGCTCCGCGCAACATGCCGATCAGGCCCCAGACGCGGTGGTCGTGTACGGGAGTGCGCTGACCCGGGCCCCAGACGAAACTGACGACCGAGAAGCGTTGCTGCGAGTCGGCATGCAGCAGGTACTGCTGGTAGCGCTGTGGATCGGGGCGGGCGTAGTCCTCGGGCAGCCAGTCGTCGTGGCGCACCAGCGCGGCCAGCAGCGGAGCCGCCTGGGCGAGCAGCGTGGCTTCGTCGGGATGGGTGTCGATGAGGGCCGCGAGATCGCCGATGAACTGGCGCAGGCGGTCAAGGCGCAGAGGGACGGACATGCGAAAAGTTTCACTCCAGTCAGGTTTGGCGCTACGGTAGCAAACGTATTTTTATTCCTGAAATGCATTTTGAATCTAAGCTAATATGCAAGAAATGCAATTGGTGCCAAGCCCATGAAGATCGACGACATCGATGCCTTCGTCGCGGTGATCCGCAACGCTTCCCTCAGTCAGGCTGCTGAAAGCCTTGGCCTGACTCAGTCGGCCATCACCCGCCGGGTGCAGAGCCTGGAGGAGTCCCTCGGGGTGGAGTTGCTCGATCGCAACACCAAGCCGCTCAAGCCCACCTCTGCCGGGCGCCGCGTATTCGAACAGTGCCTGCGGGTGCTGCGCGAGGTGGACGGCCTGCGTGAGCTGGTGGCCAGTGATACACCGCCCAGTGGCGTCCTGCGTCTGGGGGTGCCGCAGAGCATTGGCGAAGTGGTCCTGCTTGAGGCCCTGCGACGCCTGGCGGGCGAGTACCCCGAACTGCGCGCTCAGGTGAGCAGCGGCTGGGGAGGCCACCTGCTGGCGCGGCTGGAAAATGCCGAGCTGGATGCGGCTGTCGTGTTGTTCCCGCCGAGCAAGGTATTCCCCGATGACCTCGGTGCGACGCCGTTGGGCCGCGTCGAGCTTTGCGTGGTCGCTGCGAAGGACTGCGACGTGCAGGCCCGGCGCCTGCTCGATTGTTACCAGCACGGCTGGGTGCTCAATCCGGACGGATGCGGCTTTCGCGCCGGCTTGCAGCGCGCTCTGGCCGACCAGGGGCTGGGGCTGCAACTGAACCTGGAAACCTTCGGCAGCGAACTGCAGCTCGGGTTGGTGGCGCAAGGCCGCGGGTTGGGGCTGGTGCCGGCGCCCGCGCTCGCCCGCAGCCGCTACCGCGAGCAACTGCGGGTACTGGCACTGGAGGACTTCCAGCCGCTGATCCAGCTCTGGCTGGTGCGCCCGCAGCTATTGGGCAATCTGGAGACGCCGGCACAGCTGTTTGGCGCATCGGTGGCCCAGGGCTTGGACATTTCAGCGGACTGATCCGGCAGGGCATCGCCTTGGCGCGGCACTTCTCGTGTGGGGACGAGAAAGGGCGCTGCGCAACATGGTCAACTCTGAATATGCGTAATTAGCATATTAGGATATGACAAAAATGAATTTCCATCATGAACAACTTGCCTATAGCTTCTAAGAAAGACGCCAAATAAGGCGTTTTTCTTATAACGGAAGCCGCCGGCCTCAGGCCGCGGCGCAGGCGAGGGCATCACAGTGAGCGTGGAAATTCTCGGCATGATCACCGCCACCCCGAGTTCCGAGGTGGATCAGCCGTTGGGGGATGCGGTGGATGCCGGGTTCGTCCGGCGTTTTGCCCAGGCCCATGAGGACGCCGGCTTTGACCGTGTGCTGGTCGGCTACTTCAGCAATGCCGCCGAGGGCGCGGTGGTCAGCTCGTTCGTCGCGGCCGCCACCCGCCGGCTGGGCATCCTGCTGGCCTACCGGCCGGGCGTGATCGCGCCGCCGCTGGCCGCCCGCCAGCTTGCCACCCTGGACCAGTTCAGCGATGGGCGCCTGGCCCTCAATGTGGTCAGTGGTGGTAACGATGAAGACCTGGCGCGCGACGGCGATTACCTCGACCATGACCGCCGCTACGCCCGCACCGACGAATACCTGCAGGCCCTGCGGCAGATCTGGACCGCCGAGGAGCCGGTGGATTTCACCGGCGAGTTCTACCGCTTCCAGGGGGCTTCGCCGGCGGTGCGCCCGCGGCAGGCGCCGCACATCCCCATCTACTTCAGCGGCTCGTCCGAGGCGGCGATCGAGGTTGCCGCCCGGCACGCTGACACCTACATGCTCTGGGGCGAACCACTGGCAGCCGTTGACGGACACATCCGTCGCGTGCGGGCCGCGGCCCAGGCGCAAGGGCGTGATCCGCGCTTCTCGGTGTCCTTCCGGCCCATCGTCGCAGACACCGAAGAGGCTGCCTGGAAGCGCGCCGCCGATATCCTCGAGCAGGTACGCGAAAACCGCGCACGGCTTGGTCTGCCGCTCAACGACCACAAACCGGAGAACGTCGGATCGCAACGCCTGCTGGCTGCGGCGCAGCAGGGTGACGTCCTCGACGCCCGTCTGTGGACGGGTGTCGCCCGACTGACCGGCGCGCGCTGGAACTCCACCGCGCTGGTCGGCACACCCGAGCAGGTTGCCGCCGCGCTGGGCGAGTACTACCGCCTCGGCGTTTCCACCTTCCTGATCCGTGGCTTCGACCCGCTCGGCGATGCCGTGCGCTACGGCCAGGGCCTGATTCCCGCCATCCATGAACAGATCGCCCACCTGCCGCAACTGCGGCACGCCGGCTGAGGAGCTTTTCGATGACCCTTCCCCAACGTCTGCGCGCCTCCCTGGCCGCGCTGCTGCTGAGTGCTCCGCTGGCGCACGCCGCCGACCTGCCGACCCTGCGGGTGGGCGACCAGAACTACTACAACGTGCGCGCGTCCATGGAAGCCTCCGGAGTGCTCGAAGGCGCGCCGTACACGGTGGACTGGAAGCACTTCCAGTCCGCTGCACCGGTTGCCGAGGGCCTGCAGGCCGGTGCGCTGGACCTGGGCTTCCTCGGTGACTCGGGCTTCATCTTCCTGGCTGCGAAGGGTGCGCCAGTGAAGCTGATCGGCATCTCGCGGCAGAACCCCGACACCATCGCGCTGCTGGTGCCCAAGGATTCGCCGGTGAAGACCATCGCTGATCTCAAGGGCAAGAAGGTCGCCTACTGGCCTGGCGCCTGGAGCCAGCAATTGACCCTGCGCGCCCTGGAAAAGGCCGGCCTGCCCAGTGACTACGTGGAGTTCGTCAAACTGATGCCCATCGATGCTGCCGCCGCACTCCCGCGTGGCAGCATCGACGCCTTCCCGGTGTGGGAACCTTACATCTCGCAGCAGATCGTGTTCTCCGGCGCACGCCCGATCCTCACCGCCCGCGACCTGATGCCGGGGCTGTCGAGCATCGCCGCCAATGCCGACTCCATCGACCCCAAGCGCGCGCAGATCGCCGACTTCCTCGCGCGTCTGCAGAAGGCCCGCACCTGGGTCGAGGCGCACAAGGAGCAATACGCGGATATCTGGGCGAAGAAGGCCAACCTCGATCAGTCCGTCTCGCGCCACTGGATCGGCCAGGCGGCGATGAGCGTCGGTCCGGTGGACAAGCAGGCAGCCGCCGATTACCAGGGCACCGCCGACTTCCTCCTGCAGACTGGCGCGCTGCCCAAGGCTTTCGATACTTCCAGCGTGATCGATACCTCGTTCGCCGGGGCCTTCCACTGACCTGGGGAGCCAAAAGGGAGCGTCCTGCGTGCAGAGGGCATGAGTGCCCATCTGCCGCGGGTTGCACACTGACTGGGCGTACCTTCGCCTGGCATTAACTAAGAACTAAAGATTATTTATTTGCTGTTTTTTATGTCTGTAATCTCATGTTTACCGGACCACCGGACTCATCCATTCGTATCTGATCTGTCCCGTGGTCCGTCCTCGCATTGCGGGCGGCCAACCTGAATCCGAGGAGCCGTATCCATGTCCCGCCACCTGTTCCTGCGCCGTTTCGCCGTTGGCCTGAGCGCCTCGGTCGCCCTGTTCGGTGCCTTGAGCGCGCACGCCGAAGAGACTTTGCGCATCGGCTACCAGAAGTCCTCCACGCTGCTCACCATCGTCAAGGCGCAGGGAAGCCTGGATCGCGAGCTGGCCAAACAGGGCATCAAGGTCACCTGGCACGAATTCCCCAGCGGCCTGCCGCTGCTCGAGTCGCTCAACGTCGGCAACGTCGACCTGTCCGCGGACGTCGCCGACACCGTCCCAGTGTTTGCCCAGGCCGCCGGCGCGCAACTGACTTACTTCGCCCGTGAGACCCCGTCGCCGACTGCGCAATCGATCCTGGTGCCGCAGGACTCGCCGCTCAAGTCGCTGGCCGACCTCAAGGGCAAGCGCGTGGCTGTCACCAAGGCCGCGGGCAGCCATTACCTGCTGATTGCCGCGTTGCAGAAGGCCGGGCTGAAATTCTCCGATATCCAGCCGGCGTACCTGACCCCCGCCGACGGCCGCGCCGCCTTCGAGAACCACAAGATCGATGCCTGGGTAACCTGGGACCCTTACGTCGCCAGCGCCCAGCGCCAACAGAATGCCCGCGTGCTCGCCGACGGCCAGGGTCTGGCCAGCTACCAGCGTTACTACCTGGCGTCCACCACCTACGCCAAGGCTCACCCGGAAGTGCTCAAGCAGGTCTTCGCCGAGTTGCAGAAGACCGGCCGCTGGGTGAAGGAACACCCGACCGACGCCGCGAAGGTACTCGGCCCACTGTGGGGCAACCTCGACGTCGCCACTGTCGAGCAGGCCAACGCCCGCCGCAGCTACGACGTACAGCCGGTGCGCGCCGATGGCCTCGATGAGCAGCAGCGCATCGCCGATGCCTTCTACGCCCAGGGTCTGTTGCCCAAGCCGGTGGACGCGCGCGCATTGCCGGTCTGGCAGCCTGACGTGGCGGGTAACTGATCGAGGATTCTTAACCGCCGCCACTGCCCGTGACCGGCTGATCTGCGTCTGCCCAGCCGCGCTCAGCGATTCCGTACCTGGGACGTGCCCTTAGTTGGCCGCGCGGCGAAAGGCGCCGGGCTGTTGTCCGGTCGCCTTGTGGAAGGCGCGAGTGAAGGCGGCTATGGACTGGTAGCCGATCGCCGCGGCGACTTCCGCCACGCTCTGGTCGGCTCTGAGCAGTCGGCACGCCTGGCCCATGCGCAGGGCCAGCAGTACCTGGCCGGGCGATTGCCCGCAGGTCTCGTTGAAACGCTTGAAGAAGGCAGAGCGCGACAGCCCGGCGCATGCCGCCATGTCTTCCAGGGTCCAGGGCAATTGCGGCTGCTGGATCATCTGCTCCAACAGGCTGGCGAACTGCGGCTGGCGGGCGAGGGCGACGAGCCCGCCGAGGGATGGGTTGGTCACTACCTGCTGGCGCAGCACGTAGAGGAACAGCAGGTGACTCAGGCGTTCGAGTATCTGCTGGGACGGTGCAGGCTGCCTCTGGCACTCCTCCAGGATCAGCTCGAACAGGCTGCGCGCGGCCCGTTGGTTAGGCTCCTCGGCGCGCAGCACGAGGAAGGCGGGCAGGGCGTCGATGATCAGTGCCGACAGGCCGGAGTCGAAGTGGAAGAATCCGCAGACCAGGCCCACTCCGTCCTCGGCCTGCGACTCCAGCGCGGTCATGCTCTGGCGTGGCTGGCACGCCGCGGCCTCGGCGCTGGCCTCGCTGGACAGCCGGTACGGCACGTCGCGCAGGATGAACACCGCATCGCCGCTGTCCAGCCGGCAAGGCGGCTCATTGTCGAGATGCAACCAGCAGTGTCCCTGCACTACCAGGTGGAAGCTCGCCCGTGCCAGACCGTGGGTAGAGGCGTGCCAGCCGCCGCAATAGCGCCCGACATGGAACAGGCTCGCGCTCAGTTCAAGGCTGTCTAATAACCAATCAACCAGGGGGCTGGACGAAATCATCTAATGGAAAGACTCATGAGCAAGTGATAGCGACTTTAGAATATTGAATGGATTTCTTATTACCAACAGACTTTTTCGACACCCCATTTCAACGGAGTCGAACCATGTCCCGCCTGCCCATCCAGACCCTAGACAGCGCCCCGGAAGCCGCCAAGCCGTTCCTCGAGAATGCACTCAAGGGCTCCGGTTTCATCCCCAACCTGCTGGGAGTTCTGGCCAACGCACCGGCCGCCCTGGAAACCTATGTGACCGTTTCCGGGCTCAACGGCAAGTCCGACCTCGGACTGCCGGAACGCGAGGTGGTCCAGTTGATCGCCGCCACCACCCACGGCTGCGATTTCTGCGTCGCCGGGCACACCGCCGTGGCCTACAACAAGGCCAAGCTGCCTGAGGAAGTCATAGCCGCCTTGCGCGAACAGCGCGAACTGCCCGATGCCCGCCTGGAAGCCCTGGCCGCTTTCGCCCGTGAATCCATCGCCACCCGTGGCGCGGTCAGCGACTCGAGCCTGGCGGCCTTCCGCGCCGCCGGCTTCAGCGACGGCAACGCCCTGGAAGTGCTGCTGGGCATCAGCCTGGCGACCCTGTGCAACTTTGCCAACGTTCTGGCGCAGACGCCGCTGAACCCAGAGCTCGGCCGCTATCGCTGGGAAAAGGCTGACTGATTTCGTGTGACCGGGCGGCCCGCGCCGCCCCTGCAAGGAGAGCGACATGCTCGACCCGACCCTGAGCCGCTGGCTCGACGAGCACGCCGAGGGCCTCGACCTCGGCCATACCGATCCGCAGAGCGTGCTGCCGCAACTTGCCGCTGCCGGCCTGTTCGCCATTGGCGTGCCGGTAGAACGCGGCGGCACCGGCGGCAGCGTGCTCGATGCGATCGACGCCATTGCCGACGTCGCCGGGCATTCCCTGACCGCTGCCTTCGTCTTCTGGGGGCAACGCGCTTTCATCGAATACCTGCTGCAGAGCCCCAATCGCGAACTGGGCGATCGCCTGCTCGGCGAATTGCTGGATGGCCGTCTGGCCGGCGCCACCGGGCTGTCCAACGCCATGAAGTTTCTCTCCGGCATCGAGAACCTGCAGGTGGCCGCGACGCCTGCAGGCGATGCCTGGACCCTCGACGGCCGCCTGCACTGGGTGACCAACTTGCGTAAGGGCCGCTTCGTGGTGGCCGCCGCCATCGAGCGGCCGGGCGAGCCGCCGCTGGTGGCGGCCATCGCTTCCGACAGCGCCGGGCTGACCCGTTCTGACGACCTGCAACTGCTCGGCCTGCAGTCGAGTAACACCGCCGCGCTGGATTTCTCCGCCGTCGAACTGCCCCGCGAGTGGTTGCTGCACGACGATGCCCGCCAGTACCTGCCTGCAGTGCGTCCGGCCTTCCTCGGCCTGCAATGCGCGATGACGATCGGCTTGACCCGCAAGGCTCTGGACGCCGTGCGCAGCCATCTGAGCGACCGCCGCTCGGTGCTGCGCGAGGAGGAACAGCGCCTGAGCGGCGAACTCGAGGAGCTTGTTGCCCAACTTCGCGCCGGGCTGCTGGACGGCACCTTCCTCACTGAGCCGGCCGCGCTGTTCCGTATCCGCATCGGTCTGGCCGGAGGCGCGGCTGCGGCGGTGCAACTGGAGCTGCAGGCCAGCGGCGGCAAAGCCTATCTCAGCGAGTACGGTGCGGCGTTCGCCCGTCGCTGGCGCGAGTCGGCCTTCGTACCGATCGTCACGCCCAGCCTGGTGCAGCTGCGTGCTGAACTGCAGAAGCAGGCGCGCGCATGACCGAGGTGATCCTGCAGGCCAGCGACGTCGCCCTGGGCTATCCCGGCGACAGCGGCTGGCGCAGCGTGCTCGAAGGCTTCGCGCTGGAGCTGGCGCCGGGGGAGGTGGTGTCCATCCTTGGCCCCAGCGGCGTCGGCAAGTCCAGTCTGCTGCGCGTGCTCGCCGGTTTGCAGAAGCCAGCCGCCGGCACCGTGCGGTTGCTCGGCCAGCCCATCGACGGCCCGCACCCGCGCGTCGCCGTGGCGTTCCAGGACCCGAGCCTGTTGCCCTGGCTGAGCCTGGCGAAGAACGTCGCCTTCGGCCTGGACTTCGCTCGCCAGCCGAACATCGACAAGGCCACGCTGCAACAGCGCGTGGAGGATGCCATCGCCGCGGTCGGCCTGAGCCATGCCCGGGACTTCATGCCGGCGCAACTGTCCGGCGGCATGGCCCAGCGTACCGCGCTGGCGCGTTGCCTGGCGCGGCAACCGCAAGTGCTGCTGCTCGACGAACCCTTTGGTGCGCTGGACGAAGTCACTCGCGCCGACATGCAACAACTGCTGCTCGGCGTGATCCACCAGCGGCGCACCGCCGCTGTACTGATCACCCACGACATCGACGAAGCCCTGCTGCTTTCCGACCGTATCCTGCTACTGGGCGACACCCCGGCGCGGACGTTGGGCGAGTGGAGCATCGACCTGCCGCAACCCCGTGCGGAGCTGGTCGAGGAACTGGGCGCGCGACGGGTCGAGATCCTCATAACCCTACGGCGGGCAAGCCGCACCCACGCAAATATCCCTTCTGCGCAGGAGCCTGCCCATGTGCCTGGACGACCCCACACACTCCCGACGTGACATCCTCAAACTCGGCGCGCTGCTTTCCGCCGCCGGCGCTTTGCCACTGCTGACCAGTCTGCAGGCGCGGGCCGCCAGCGAGCCGGATGCTCCGGTACGTATCGGCTACCTGCCGATCACCGACGCCACACCCTTGCTGGTGGCCCACGCCAACGGCCTGTTCGACGCCGAAGGCATCAAGGCCGAACGCCCCGTGCTGCTGCGCAGCTGGGCGCAGGTGATCGAGGCGTTCATCTCCGGCCAGGTCAACGTCATTCACCTGCTGTCGCCGATGACGGTCTGGGCGCGCTACGGCAGCAAGGTGCCAGCCAAGGTGGTGGCCTGGAACCACGTCGGTGGCTCGGGCCTGACTGTGGCGCCGGACATTAGTGACGTGAAGCAGTTGGGTGGCAAGACCCTGGCGATCCCGTTCTGGTATTCGATCCACAACGTGGTGCTGCAATCGCTGCTGCGCGACAACGGCCTGCAGGCGGTGAGCAAGCCGGCCAACGCCACACTGACTGCCAACGAGGTCAACCTGGTAGTGCTGCCGCCGTCGGACATGCCGCCTGCCCTGGCGTCCAGGCGTATCGCCGGCTACATCGTCGCCGAACCGTTCAACGCCCTGGCGGAGAACCTCAAGGTCGGGCGCATCCAGCGCTTCACCGGCGATGTCTGGCGCAATCACGCCTGTTGCGTGGTGTTCATGCACGAGCACGACCTGAACAACCGGCCGGAGTGGTCGCAGAAGGTGGTCAACGCCATCGTCAAGGCGCAGCTGTGGACCCGTGACAACCGCGCCGAAGCGGCCCGGCTGCTGTCCAAGGACGGCGAAAACCGTTACACGCCCCATGCGCCGGAAGTGCTCGGCCGCGTGCTGGCCCCGGCGGCCAGCGAGCGCCAGCAATACCTGGCCGACGGCGCCATCCGCCATGCCGATTGGCACGAGGAACGCATCGACTTCCAGCCTTATCCGTTCCCCAGCTACACCGAGGAATTGGTGCGCCGCCTGAAGGACACGCTGATCCAGGGCGACAAGGGCTTCCTCGCTGCGCTGGAGCCGGCGCAGGTGGCGAAGGACCTGGTCGACGACCGCTTCGTGCGCACTGCGCTGGCCAGCGTCGGCGGCCTGGGCGCCTTTGGCTTCCCGGACAGCTTCGAACGGAGTGAGGAGATCAGCACGTGACACCCGTTGTACTTTCTACGCGTCGCCACTGGGCGCTGGGCCTGGCCGGGCTGCTCGCGCTGCTCGTCCTGTGGTGGCTCGGCGTGCAGCTGTTCGGCGGCGACGGCCTGGGGCAACTGTTCTCGCCACAGGCCACCTTCACCAGCCTGGGCGAGCTGCTGGCTCGCTCGGAGCTTTACGAACACGTACTGGTGAGCCTGAAGCGAGTGCTGCTCGGCCTGCTCCTGGCGCTGGCGGTGGGTGTTCCGCTGGGCTTGCTGGTGGGGGCTTCACGCCATCTGGAGGCAGCCACCACGCCGGCCTTCCAGTTCCTGCGGATGATCTCGCCGCTGTCGTGGATGCCCATTGCGGTGATGTTGATGGGGGTGGGCGACTCGCCGATCTACTTCCTGCTGGCCTTCGCCGCCGTCTGGCCGATCCTGCTCAACACTGCCGCCGGGGTGCGCCAGCTCGACCCGCGCTGGTTGCAGTTGTCGAAGAGCCTGAGCGCCACGCCGTTCGAGACGCTGCGCAAGGTTATCCTGCCCGGTGTACTCGGCCACGTGCTGACCGGCGTGCGCCTGGCCATCGGCATCCTCTGGATCGTCCTGGTGCCTTGCGAAATGCTCGGCGTCAGCGCTGGACTTGGTTACTACATCCTCGATACGCGGGACCGCCTGGCCTACTCGGAGCTGATGGCCATGGTGCTGCTGATCGGCCTACTGGGCTTCGCCCTGGATGCGCTGGCGCGCAGTCTGTATCGACGGCATGGCTAACGAGCTGTGCGCCAAGTTTGGCAGTACTCGCAGCGTGGTTTGATCGGTTGGAGTGATCCTGAGTTCAGAAGCGCAGTCGAAAAGACGAAGCGTAGGAACCTCATCATGACCGGCGCCACCACCGACGTTAAGCGCCCGTCAGGACGGTTATCAAGTGCAGGTGGTTCTTGATGCATCCGGCTCCCCGTACGAGTACTCGGAGCAGGCTGCCCGTCTCCGCATGGTGCAGGAGGGTGTTGTGCTCACCGCAACGAACACAATGATCGCGGAGCTCGCACAAGACTGGAGCCGCCCTGAGGCCGGGAATGTTCTGCAGATCATGAAGAATGAAGTACTGCCTCAAGTCTTCTGACAATTGGAAGCTTGAGGCACTGCTCCCCTTGCAGCGCGTTATGCTGCTCCTATTCGCCGGGTCAGGTTGATCCGGCATTTTTTGTCTGTCGGGCGTCTGCTAATGGCCGGAAGCGGGCGCTGGTGACAGGCAGCTACCGGCTGTGGAATTGCGCCAAAGGCATGGACGACGTTCCGAAAGCTGCTTCGCGGGGCCACTGGCGCACTAGAGATGAGCTGCGGAGAAAAACTTGCCGCCGGACATCGCCTCGTTAAAATCGGCGAGCAACGGACTTAGGCTAACTCAAGGACTCGAGTGAAATGATGAAAACCCCAGTAGTGCTTTGCTTCGCTTTAGCCCTGGCTGGCTGTGCTACCAAGAAGACGGATGTCCGCAACGAAGCGGAAATCGCCAAATTCGATCCCGAAACAACGGCGCGTATTCGGCTGATTACTGGAGACGGAGTGAAGGGCGGCTTCGCCAGTGGCCTTACCTGCGAGACTGTACTCTCCGGTAGCTCATCGCGCGATCTCCGCATACATGATGCTTGGCGACAGGCGCACCTAGACGGTCCTGGGATTGCCCCTTGGCGCGACACTGACAGCCAGAACACCAGTGTTGGCGTCCCAGCCTCGTCCGCCTCCAAGGAAATCAACAGCACACGGAAGCAGTACGACGAGTATGTTGTGCCGGCCAATCAGACCTTAATCGTCCAGTTGGCGGCTGTCGGTAGCTACACCTGTGACCCCAGCCCGCTACTGGTCACTCCTGAACCTGGTCGCAACTATGAATTCCAGCTTGAGTATTTTCTGCAAGGAATCAGCGGGAAATGCGCCATCTCGGCTAAAAAGCTTGACGACCTCGCAGGCGTCACCGTCGAAGTGCCGCTTCGGACGAAGCTCTGCTCCAGGGCTCAGGACGGTAAATTCGTGACGGTCGATCCTTTGCAAGTCGGTCTTGAGAAACCAACAAGCGATACGGCCCAGAAGCAATAGATCACACGCCAGGCGCAGTGGGGGTTATGGGCGCGAGGAAATGGAGGAACTGGTCAGGGAGCGCGAAGGAACCGTGCAGAAGAGCGTTAACTCTCGAACGACCCTGCTGATAGTCGGAAGCAAGCCGGGAAAGTCCAAGCTGGACAAGGCTTCCGCCGTCGGTGCGAGCCTTATCACCGAGCAGGAGTTCTTCGAGTCGTACGAATAGTCAGGTCCGCGTGCTGGCTCATCAGAGACGCTTCGGATCAGATCGTCAATTACCAAGGAGGGTTTTCCCGTGGATGCAGTTGCAAGCTCAACCATTTCCGTCGTCAACGAGAAACAAGACGCAGCCCTTGCGGCGCTCAAGGGCCATGTCGCCCTGCAGATCGCAGCCAAGGATGCGCTGGCGCAGAGCAGTCAGTTGTCGCAAGCGCTCGTTGCGTTGGGCATGCTGTTCGAAGAGTCGGGCGATGCGATACACAATATCCGCTACTGCGGACCGCTAGCGAGCGACCCGTCTCTGACGGTATTCATGACCCTGGGTCCGTTTGTAGAACCGGAGGGGCGTTGGACTCGCCGAGCAGGCAACAAGATCTACGAAGGCTTCCTTAGGGGGGATCAATTCCTGTGGACCGAAGAGTTCACCCCGGAAGTGCTGGCGCGGATTGAACAGAGCAAGAGCCCCGTTGAGCGGCTCTTTGACTCGCTAAAGAATGGCTCCGGCGATCTGCCTTCGCTGATCGAGGGGGTGCTTCGAGCCGAAGGGCATCTGAATGCGCGGGGGGACGCTGAGCAGACGCCGCTGATAGTGGCATGCCGTCGGGCTTCTGACAGTGACTGGCACCGCAATGCCGTGGCGACTCTGATCGAGCATGGCGCCGATCTGATGGCTGTCGACGATTATGGTGACTGTGCTCTCACCATCGCCATCTACGATGAAAACGTAGACCTGATTCGCGACCTGCTTTCGCGAATGACGTTGAGTGACGATCTGGCAAGGGTCTCCATAGAAGTTGCTGCTCAGCGTGCGTCGCTCGTTGTTTTGGAGCTTCTTTCCGATTGCGGCCTGCCTGCCATCGATTCGGAAGCCCTGCATTTGGTCTGCGCAAGCCCATCGCCGAGCGAGCGGGAGCGTTTGCCTCTGGTGCGCTTGCTGGTGGAAGAGTGCTGCTGCGACGTCGATCGTCCTATTTCCGATGGCTTGTACATCTTCGGAACGCCTGTACTGGCGCCCGGTGCTACGCCTTTGATGGCAGCAGCGTTCGCCGGTGAGACCGAGGTTATCGAGTATCTACTGAGCAAAGGCGCAAGCGCATCCGCGACTGATGCTCGGGGTTGCTCTGCTCTGCACCTTATCAGTGGGCCGCAGTGGGCCATTCGCGAAGGAAGCCTGGCCTGGCAGGTGAGGCCCGAAGCGGTGGAGATTGCTCGCCAATTGCTGGAAGCAGGTCTTTCGCTCGATACGCCCAACCAAAGAGGCTTCAGCGCCAGAGCCTTGGCTGAACAGTACTCGCTGCCGCTGCTCGAGGGATTGGGGCAACCAGTGACTTGGTAGCACTTGTCCCCCTAACAACGTACCAGTTAATGGATGCGTTTTAAGCAAGGAACGCTTCATGTCGGAAAAGGTATTCACCCTCACCTGTCTCCATCCCGATGCCCAGGTGCTCGCAGAGTTGCACGAGAAGTTGGTCTGCGCTCTTGAAATCCCGGACCCGGGCCAATGGCCCGCGCCCTTGAATGCGGTCTTCGGGGAGTGGGAGCAGCCATGTATCGAAAGGCTCAGCTTACGCGGCAACACGCTTTGCATGAGCTTGCAGGCAACTTCAGAGGATGACTGGGAGCCCAGCTCCGCGAGCTTACCCTTGCCGGAGCGATGCACATCCGCTGCCATGCCTGGTACAGCCAGTTTGGTGAGACCCGCTGCACCTTCTATTCAGCAGGAAAACGCACCTCGGCAAAGTCACTCCCGGATTTTTCCGGCAACTATGATGGGTGCGATCCAATCAGGTTCGCGGCACCGTAGGAAACACATGTTGAGTCAAGAAAGGACACAAGCAATGCGCGCTGGTCTGCTTCTCGTCGTGCCCCTGGCTCTTGCTGGCTGCACATTCAAAAAAACTGACATTCAGAACGAGGCTGAAGCAAGGAAGTATGACTCCGCGACCATGGCGCGCGTTCGATTGATCAGTGGGCAAGGTGCATACGCAGGCTTTGTATCAGGTCAAAGCTGCGAGCAATATTTCAACGTCAGCTATAGAAACGCTGCAGTTGGTAAGGCGCCGGAAGGATGGAATCCAGCGCGTACCGCTCCGAAAGGCGAGAGTCTTGATGCCTTCGGAATGCCGCCCTCTGCTTACCAGAACAATGTCATAGGCATGCCGGCATCAACCGTCACTGCGACGATCGATGACACGCGTAGATACTACGATGAACATGTGGTCCCAGCCGGGCAGCCGCTGATCGCTTTTGTCGCTCTGGTTACCTCGAACTCCAGCTGTTCCTCGGCTCCCGTGAACTTCATACCCCAGGCAGGCAAGGATTATGAGGTTCGGCAGGTGTTTAAGTCTGACTGGCCCCGGGCAACGTGCCGCAATGCTGTCTATGAGCTGGGAACAAAATATGAAACGCCTGTTTCCATAAATTACTGCTTCCGCGACAAATCTGGCGATTTCCGAACCGTCAGCGGAGCCTCTACCGCCCCGATATCCCAATAGATGTAACGCCACACATATGCCAGATTGTGCGGATGTACCCCGCCCAATCTGGCATCTACGTTCGCTGGACTGGATGGCTACATTGGCCGTTCTCTGCCAGTTGTGGCCGACAGAAGTCGACCGCTAGTTGCCTTTCGCTGCACTTAGTACACGCACTCGCGAATGAGCCACTGGCTCCTCAAGCCCTGCGAGCTGCGGCTACTAGCCATTTGAGATGCGCTGTATATAATGCGACTCAATCTCATTTGATTGCAGTGGAAGCAATGACTCGGGTTCCTCCAAGCGCGGAGCTGATTGGCGCGCTGGCTCTGCATTACGACGATCTCGTCGACTTCATCCGCCGGCGTTTTCAGGGCAGCCAATTTGCGCGCGACGTCGTGCATGATGTCTGCGTTCAAGTCCTGGAGAAACCGCCGAAGGAGCGCATCAAGTTACCGCTGGCGTTCCTGCGCCGCGCTTCCTTCAACAAGGCCATCGATCGCAGCCGGGCGGACAATACTCGCAATGCGTATTTCGAGTTGTCCGCCGAGGTGCCCGACTGGCACGTGCACGAGGTGGATGGTGCCTGCGCCCTGGATTTCGAGCAGCAGTTGGAAGCCCTGCTCGCCATTATCGAAGCGTTGCCAACGCGCGCGCGGCAGATATTCCTGTTGCATCGCATTCACGACATGTCGCGCCAGGACATTGCCCGCGAACTGGGTATCACCCTGAACATGGTGGGAAAGCATCTTTCCCGCGCCATGATCGCTATCGCTCGTGATTGGGAACCGGCGCGACAGGCGCTGGCGGGCCGATGATGCACCAAGATCCTGCAGGCAATCGACAAGACAACGATCCACTACAGCCCTACGAGGAGGCCCTCAAGACTCGTGTGCCTTCGCGCAATGAATTGCTCGCCGAAGCCAAGGCCTTCAGCGCGCGTCAGCGCCGGCGCAAGCAGACCCTGGCGGGGGGCCTTTCCGTGCTGGCGCTGGGCGTGGGATTGTGGGTCGCCGATCCTGCATGGCGCAGCGAGGAACAGCGCACGGCAGTCGGGCAAAGCAAGAGCCTGCTGTTGGCGGACGGCAGCCGGGTTGTTCTCAACAGCGCCACCGTTCTGCAGGTAGAGAGTCGCCTGCGCAGTCGGCAGATCGAACTGGTGGAAGGGGAGGCGACCTTTACCGTGGCGCATGGGCCGAAGCCATTCACCGTGCGCAGCCAGGGCGTTTCCGTCCGGGACATCGGCACTGCCTTCAATGTGCGCAGCGACCGGCGCGGGGTCTCGGTGACGGTACTCGAAGGCGCCGTCGCGGTAGGCAATGCGACTTCGCCGGAGCAGCGCCTGGAGGCGGGCCAGCAAATGACCTCAACCCGCTCGAGTCTGGGTCTGGTGCAGGCGGTAGACGCGGATCGCGCCATCGCCTGGCAGCACGGCAAGCTCCGTTTCGACGGCACCCCGCTACAGGATGTGCTGGTGGATATCCAGCGCTACCGCACGGCGCCAATCCGCCTGGCGGACCCGCGCGTGACGGGCTTGCGTGTGTCAGGCGAATTCGACACTCAGGCGGTTGAAGCGCTGATCGATCTGCTGCCGTCGATCCTGCCGGTGCAGGTGAGTCGCCGGCCGGATGGCAGCGTCGAAGTCGGCGCGCGCTGAGAGAAAAATATTTTCAACGCGACGTCACCTTTTCCGCGTCGCCATCCGCCTATCCCTGTGAACGTTATTTGATCGTGTCACTGGGGAGTTGAATGGACACTAAAGTACTCTCGCGCCGCTTCGGTTTCGCGCGCCTTTCGCTACTGGCAGGCGGCCTGTTGCTCGCTTCCACCCTGCAGGCGCAGGAAGCGCGCTATGCGTTTACGCTGCCGCCGCAACCGCTGGATCGGGCGCTCAACGAGTTGGCTCGGCAGACTGGCACTCGCATCCTCTTCGCCACGGACGCAACTGCGGGTCTGCAGGCTCCGGCGCTCAGCGGCGAACTGAGCGTGCAGCAGGCCTTGCGACTACTGCTGCGGGGAACCCGGCTGCGGCTGGAGCAGACCGCCGATGGCAGTTACCTGGTGGCTGCACCGCAGACTGATGCGGTGTTGGAAATGGATGCCACTCAGGTGCTCGGACAGCAGCTGGGGGAAGTCACCGAGCACAGCGGGTCCTACACCACCGGGAGCATGAGCGTGGGTACCAAGCTGGCCTCCTCGCTGCGCGAGACGCCGCAATCGGTCACCGTGGTAAGCCGCCAGCGCATGGACGACCAGAACCTGCAGAAGCTGGAAGACATCGCCACCTACACGCCGGGCCTGACCCTGCGCAAGACCGGTGGGGAACGCCCGGAGTTCTACTCCCGTGGCGCGGCCATCGACAACATCATGATCGACGGCCTGCCGGTGGCCTATGACAGCGACACCCTCGGTACCTCGACGCTGGCCATGTACGACCACGTGGAGGTGGTGCGCGGTGCCTCCGGCCTGATGGTCGGCGCGGGCAATCCTTCAGGCACCCTCAACCTGGTGCGAAAGCGCCCGACCTTGGCGCCACAGCTGACTTTCACCGGCAGTGCCGGACGCTGGGACGATTACCGGGGCGAAGTCGATGTCAGCGGCAAGCTGAGCGACAGCGGCGACCTGCGCGGCCGCTTCGTCGGCGCCTACCAGGATCGCAACAGCTTCGTCGACGCTTACGGCAACCAGCGCCAACTGTTCTACGGTATCGGCGAGTACGATCTCAACGAAGCCACGACCCTCACGCTGGGAGCCTGGTACAACCGCGAAGATAATCCCGGCGCCGACTGGAACGGTCTGCCCACGCGCCCCGATGGCAGCTTCTTCGACTTCTCCCGCGCCGCGCGCACGGCGCCGGACTGGACCTACTGGGACAAGGAAAACCGCAGCGCTTTTGCCGAAGTAGAGCACCGTTTCGATAACGACTGGAAGCTGCGGCTAAACGCGACCTGGCTGCGTGGCGACATGGACATGCTCGGCGGCAGCCTCTACACCGACGAGAACGATGCCTACCACCTGAACATCGGCCGCTATACGTACCAGCACACCCAGAAGAGTATCGATACTTACGCCAGCGGGCCTTTCAGCCTGTTCGGCGCCACCCACGAACTGGTGGTCGGCGCCAGTTGGCGGCGTGACGAAACCAACGATGGCCCCGGCGGCCCCGGCATCGATTCGGACGTGATCGTCGATCCGCAGCACTTCGACCCCAAGGCCTATCCCAAACCGTCCATCGACAACAACTGGTCGCGCGATGGCCATGAGCAGCAGTCGAGCACATACGCCACGGCGCGCTTCAACCTGCGTGAGGATGTGCACCTGATCCTCGGCTCGCGCCTGGACTGGTACGAATATGAGCAGCTCACCCATTCGGGCGAATACAGCTTTGGCGACGACTACAAGGCGACTCGCGAGTACACCCCCTATGCCGGAGTCATCTACGACCTGAACGACACTTATTCGGTCTACGCCAGCTGGACTCGCATCTTCAAACCCCAGGCAGCCCAGAGCGTGAGCGGCAGCCTGCTGGAGCCGGTGACCGGCACCAACTACGAAACCGGGATCAAGGGTGAGTATTTCGGTGGGGCGCTCAATGCCAGTGCGGCGCTTTTCCAACTGGTGCAGGAAAATCTCGCCAAGTCGCTGCCATCCGCACAATGCGCCCCGGGAGTGAGCGCCTGTTACGAGGCCAGTGGCGAAGTGCGTACCCGCGGTGTGGAGCTGGAAGTGGGCGGCGAGCTGGTGCCAGGCTGGCAGATGTCCGCCGGCTACACCTATGCCGGAGCCGAGTACACCAAGTCCAGCGACTCGGCAGAGAAGGGCGAGCGCTTTGACAGCGATACGCCCTACAACCTGTTCAAGGTCTTCACCACCTATCGATTGCCCGGTGAGCTGGATCGCTGGACAGTAGGCGGTGGCTTCCGTACCCAGAGCAGCGCCTACACCAGCTTCGGCGTGAAGCAGGGCGGCTACAGCGTCAGCGACTTCATGCTGGCCTACCAGCCCGCTGCGGAGTGGCAACTGCAGGCCAATCTGAACAACGCCTTTGACAAGCGCTACTACCAGAACATAAGCAACAGCTGGGGCGCCAACAGCTTCGGTGACCCGCGCAATCTGATGTTGACGGTGCGCTACAGCCCTGGCTTCTGAGGGGCACTGGTATCAGTGTCGTGATGACTGGCCGGTACAGGCCGCTGGGTTGGTGCCGGTCATATTTTCGTTGAGCTGCAATGCCTGCCTCCGACCCATAGCGGACTCTCATGCCTCGCGCTGCGGGCAGAGGTGCTCTATCCAGTCAGCTCCTTCTGCAAGGCATCGCCCAAAGCTTCGAAGGCCCGCGCGATACGTTTGATACGGCGCAAATCGGAGTGCATGGCGAGCCACACGTCTACCTCGAAGCCGAAGGTGCCTGGCAGCACCTGGGTCAGGGGATAGCGTGAAGCGACGGTGACTGGGCACAGGCCAAAGCCAAGTCCGGCGCGAATGGCTGCGAGCTGAGCCAGATGATTGTCCGTCGCGATCGCGAAGCGCTGATCCGCTTCGCACAGACCGGTTTCGACCAACCGGCGCAGATCGGCAGAGCGCCGATCAGGCCCTATCAAGGGAGCCTTGCGCAATGCGTCGAGACTCCTGGGCTCTCCATAGCGCTTCAGGCACTCGGCGCTGGCATAAATGCCGACCCGCAATACGCCAGGACGTCGCACCACCATGCCCGCTTCGCTTGGTCGTAGCAGGCGAACTGCAATGTCCGACTCCTGTCTGGCGAGGTCTTGCATCTGGTCGTTGATGCTCAGCTGGAGATCGAGCCCTGGATGGTCATGGTGGAAGTCACGCAATAGCCGTGGAAGGACTTCCACGCCCAGCAGATCACTGCTCGTGATTCTGACCGCACCGTGGGAGTCGTCCGTCTCCGAGCTGGCCATGCGATTGAATGCCTGGGCGGCAATGTCCATCGACTCCACGTGACGGATGAGCTGGCGTGCGGAGTCTGTCGGCGTCAGGCCAGTGGATGTCCGAGTGAACAGACTGAGCCCGAGGGCGCTTTCCAGATTCTCCAGACGCCGGCGCGCGGTGGACTGCGCTATGTCCAGCAGCCTGGCGGCGCCCGACAGACTTCCAGAGCGCAGCACAGCGAGGAATACCCGCTGTCCTTCCCACTCGATTCCGCTCATACATTTGCTACCAACGGTTGCTCCAATTGCTCTCTTCTGTCCGGCGCCTGGACCATGGATCATGCGCTTCTCGAACATCCCAATGCGCCATTGTAAGGAGTGACACCATGGGATTCACCGGACAGTGCCGATGCGGCAAGGTCAGCATTCGTCTGCATGCGGACGTCCTTCCACCGCTTTATGCGTGCCATTGCCTGAACTGCCAGCGCTGGAGCGGCAGTGCTTTCGGTCTACACCTGCTGTGCCAGGCGCAATGCGTAGAAGCTGTCGGCGAGCTGTGCGAGTACGCAGACGAACACCAGGGGCATAGCTCGACTCAATACGCCTGCGCGGCCTGCCTGACCCGCCTGTTCAATGAAACGACCGCAGCACCAGGCGTGCGCATAGTGCGTGCCGGCGTGCTTGAAGGCGCATCGCAGTGGACTCCGCGAGCACACATCTGGGCCAAACGCAAACAGCCCTGGATAGTGCTGCCGGCCGAAGCTCCCCAATGGCCGGAAAGCCCTACGCCGGAAGAATTTGCAGCAGCACTGATTTAATTTACGACCAGTGTCCGCTTCTGGCCGAAAGCCGCCGCTGGCAAATGGCGGCTTTCAACGCCGGACGGCTTCCGCCGCACCGTTCGCCGTTTGCAGCTCGACAGAAGCGCCGGAATTCGCCAGACCAGGCCTGTGCGTCAGGCCCGCCTTCTACGGTATCGGGCTCACATTGACCAAAGACGTCTGCGCAGGATGTCATCCAGCGTGCGGCTTATGGCTGTGCAGTTTCGGACCATCTCCATGCGCTCCCAGGTGGCCTGCTCGCCTTTACGCACCAGCTTGCGCAACTCGGCCAGGGGCAGCGGTGCGAGCAGCTTGAGCGGGTTGTGCCAGCGCTTGCCGAGGAACAGGTTGATGTCGGCGGTGTAGTCCTGCGCCAGGATGCTGTAGCCCAGGTGCTGCCAGCGAGCGAGGGTGGGGTTGCGCAGGCGCAGGTGGTCGCGGCCCAGGCGCAGCATATGGGTCGCCACACCTTTGCCGAGGCGGATCTGCCGGTTCACCGCGCTCTGCAGCAGGTTCGGCCGGGTGTCGGGATTGGGCGTGAAGAGCAGCGCCGCCGGGTTGGCCATGCTGGAAATGAAGTGGTTGACCCCGTACAGGCGGCCGAGGCGCTTGGCCGGCAGGTCGTCGAGGAAGGAACCGTCGATCCACTGCTGTTCCGGCAGGTAGGGAACCTGCAGGCCGGCGGCATTCTTCGCCTGCAGGGTGACCGGTGGGTAGATGCCGGAGATCGCACAGGACGCCATGATTGCAGAACGCACCAGCACCGTCGGGGCCGTGATGGCGTTGAGCAGGCGCGGTGCCTGTCTGGGCTGCAGGCCGGTGACGGTGATGTTCAGGTGGCGGCCACTGACCTTGTACGCTTCGGCGAAGGTCAGGTCCGGAATCAGTCGCTGCAGATAGCTGGCCAGGTCATTGGCTTCAAGTGTCGTTCGTGCCAGCGGACGTCGCTGGCGTTGCACTTGCATCAGCAGGTGCTCGGCCTGCAGGCGCTCCGGCAGCTCGGCATCGCTGTGGGTGCAGGCAATGGCAGCGAGAATCGAGCCGGCGCTGGAACCGGAGATGATCCGCGGCAGCAGTCCCTGCTCGAGCAGGGCCTTGAGCACGCCAGCGTGGAAGTAACCGAGTACCGCGCCGCCACTGAGCATCAGCGCCGAGCGACCGAAGCAGTGGCTGGCGCGCAGGAAGAAGTCCTTGCGTTCGGCCAGCGGTATGACGTTGTCGTCGAGCGCGTCGATGGCGGCCAGCGCGCGGCAGACTTCCTCGATGTACTGGTGGATCAGGTGCTTGGTGCCCAGGTGCGAATGGCCATACAGGGACGCCTTGCCCATGCCGGCAAGGTTTCCGTGGATACCCTCGTTGAGGGCGAACATCAGGCCGCCATAATCGCTGGCGTTGTGCAGGTCACGCAGGCGTTCGAAGCGCTGGCGCACGGTGCGGTAGTCGTAGTCCGCGCAGACTTCGTTGCGCCGCCAGTCATCCATGCCGGTGGCCTGGTCGCGGGCGGTCGCGTGCTGCGCCCACTCCTGGTAGCTGTGCGCATGGTCCATCCTGTCCTGCCATTGGCGGGCCGCCGACTTCTGCCTGAACATCGTTTCCTTCCTGTGCTGTGCGCGCTGACTTTCGGGTTGGGCCGCTCGGTGGACGGCCCGGACTTCAAGGGTTGCCGGGCTCTGCCTGGCCCCGGGTGGCAGGGCGCCTGCGTGGCGCGGCGGGCTTGTCCTCGGTCGGGCCGGTAGGGTTGTCGCGGGCGAGCGCCAGGTACTCGTCGGTGGACTCCTGCAGGCAGGCCATGTACACGTCCATGTCCGGCAGCATCTGCCGGTCGGCCAGAACCCCGAGGATGATCTGCCCGTAGAGGCTGGTGATGCCGTGGCTCAGGCCCATGCCGTCGAGCACCGGGACGATGGGGTAGGTGGCGAGAATCTCGGCACCGGCGAAGTACTTCTTCTCGGCGCCATTGGTCGGCCCCGGCACGTTGGTGATCAGGGTGTTCTGCAGGTGGAAGCGGCCGACGTAGCGGATCTGGTTCTGCAACCAGCCCCCGAACATGCGCACCGGCGCCGGGAGCATGTCGCCCAGGGAGGTTATCAGCTCGTGCATCACCTCCCTGGCCAGCGGCGCGCCGCGCCGGGTCCGTTCGGTGATGGCCTGCAGGCGCTGCTGCGGGTCCGACAGGTCGGTGCCCACGCCGATGAGCATCATCGAGATCAGGTTGCCCATGTCCCGGCGTGCGCCTTCCGGGCGCATGGCCACCGGGCACAGAGCGACCAGCGACTGGTCCACCGGCAGGGCTTCGCGGCGCAGCAGGTAGCGCCGCAGGGCGCCGGCGATGATCGCGATGATCACGTCATTCAGCGTGGCGCCTGGAGCGCAGCGGCGAATCTGCTTGAGCTCGGTGATCGGCCAGCAGGTGGCGCCGTAGGTGCGGTGTGGCGAAACCGGGGCATTGAACAGGGTGGTCGGCACGCGGTGCTGGTCCGGGCTGGCCTCGCCGCGCAACTGGGTGACCAGTTGCAGGCTCTTGTGTGCGACGCTGTAGCCGGCGCGGGCGCTGCGCAGCGATTGGCCGAGCAGGCGCGGCATGGTCTTGGCCCACATCTGCGCGCGGGTCGGCATCCGCTCGTTGAGCGGCTGGCGATAGGGGTTCTCGTCGAATTCGACCTGGTCGTCCATCAGCAGGGTGGTGATCTCCACCCCGGACTTGCCGTCGACGTAGGCATGGTGGAAGCGCAGCAGCAGGGCGAAGCTGCCCGGCGGGACACCTTCGACATTGTTCAGCCCCTCGATGATGGTGATGTCCCAGGGCGCGCGCTCCATGTCCAGGCTGCGCGACATCATCCGTGCGGTGAAGATGCACAGCTGGCGCCAGTCGCCGGGCTGCGGCAGGCCGACATGGCGGATGTGGTACTCCAGGTCGAAGTGCTTGTCCTCCAGCCAGTACGGGTCGTCCAGGCGGAACGGCGCGTGCTGCAGGCGCCGGCGGAACAGCGAGGTGCCGCTCAGGCGGCTGTCGATGAAGCGAATGATGTCCTTGTGCCGGACCAGTCCATTGGGCGCGGATCGCTGGTCGCAGATCCACAGGCCGCCGATGACCATCGGCTGGTGCGGGGCGTCGGAGTAGAAGAACTGCGCATCCATGGGGGTGAGTTGCTTCATGCTGACTGTTCCGGCGCGGGCCGGCCTCGAAGGGGATGTCCCGCACCGGGCAGGCCCGGTGCGGGAGGGCGTCACGGGGTGACGATGTTGAACTGCGGGGCCGGGCTGTCGATCATGCCGAGGAAGGCGCCCAGCGCCTTGGCGTCGCCGTCGAGCTTGATGTCGCCCTGCTTGATGGCGGTGGGGAAGTCCAGCTTGCGCAGGCTGATCTGGTCCAGCGTGCTCTTGGCCAGGGTGACGGTGACTGTCGGGTTGGCGCTCTTCTCGTCGTTGCGATGGGTCAGCACGCCGTTGCGCAGGGTCACTGCGTAGTCCTTGCCGAGGTCGCTGAACACCCAGTTCATCACCATGTCGTGCCCCTGGGCCTTGTCCGAATCCAGGCGGATCGCCAGGAAGTCGAAGAACTGGCCGGGCTCCATGCTCTTCACCACGTCGGCCTTGGTCGCCCCGGCGTCATACACCGGCACGCCGCCGCGCAGCTCCATGGCGCCGGTCAGGTAGATGTTGCGCCAGAGGGCGTTCTCCGCCTGGTAGCCGAGCTGCTCTAGGGCGTCGGCCTGCAGGGCCTTGGCCTGCTGGTTGTCCGGCTGGGCGAAGATCAGGTGGTTGCCCAGGGTCGCCGCCCAGCGGTAATCGCCCTTGTCGATGGCCGCGCGGACCAGCTTGAGCACCGCATCGGCGCCACCCAGGGCCTCGACATAGTGGTTGCCGGCGTCCACCGGGGTGAGCGGGTTGAGGTTCGCCGGGTTGCCGTCGTAGAAGCCCAGGTAGCGCTGGTACACGGCGCGCGAGTTGTGGCTGAGGGAGCCGTAGTAGCCGCGGGTGTACCACTTCTTCTCCAGCTCGCCGGGCAGCTTGTCCATCTTTTCGGCGATTTCGGTGGAGGTCAGCCCCTGATTCATCAGGTGCAGGGTGCGGTCATTGAGGAAGGCGTACATGTCGCGCTGGTCAGCCAGCAGCGTGCGGATGCGCTCGCCGCCCCAGGTCGGCCAATTGTGCGAGACGAACATCACGTCGGTCTTCTCGCCGTAGCGTTCCAGGCTGGCGTCGAGGTACTGCGACCAGGCCTTGGCGTCACGCACCAGTGCGCCCCGCGGGGTGAGGATGTTGTGCATCATCTGCGTGCTGTTCTCGGACATGCACAGCGCGCGCAGCTGCGGGAAGTAGAAGTTCATCTCCGCCGGCGCTTCGGTGCCGGGGGTGAGCTGGAACTCGATCTGGATGCCGGCAACGGTGTGGGTTTCATACTCGTTGCGGATCAGGTCGGTCGGCGCGATCAGCGTGAAGGTGCCGCCCGAGGGCAGCGCCTTGCCCATGCCGACGTCCAGCTGCCCGCGCTCGCCGCGCGGCAGGAAGGTGCCGAACTGGAACTGCGAGCGGCGGCTCATGGCGTTGCCGGCGAAGATGTTCTCGCTGATGGCGTGTTCCATGAAGCCGGACGGGGCGAAGATCTTCACCTTGCCACTCTTCACGTCCTCCTCGTCGACCACCCCGCGCACGCCGCCGAAGTGGTCGCCGTGGCTGTGGCTGTAGCCCACGCCGACGATGGGCTTCTTCGGCCGGTGCTGGTAGTACAGCTCCAGCGCCGCGCGGGCGGTTTCGGCATAGGTCAGCGGATCGATGACGAACAGGCCGTCCTTGCCTTCGATGATGGTCATGTTCGACACGTCCATCCCGCGCAGCTGGTAGATGCCGTCCGCGACCTGGAACAGGCCGGCATGGTTGTTCAGCTGGGCAGCGCGCCAGAGGCTCGGGTTGACCGTGTCGGGAGCCTTGTCCGCGTCGAGGAAGTCATGCGCCTGGCTGTCCCACACGACCCTTCCGGCGGCGTTGCGAATCTGCCCCTTGAAGGGCGCGACCAGCCCGCGGGTGACCGACTCGTAGTCGCTGCGGTCGCTGAAGGGCAGCACCTTGAGCACTTCCGCGTTCTTCGCCGCGGTGAGGCTGCTGGCCGGCTGGCTGGTGGTGGTTTCGGCGGCCAGCAGCGGCAGGTGGAGGCTGGCGGCGATGGCGCCGGCCAGCAGGCTGTGGGGCAGGTAACGACTGATCCGGGACTTCATGCGTGACTCCATGTTCTTGTTCTGGATGCCAAGGCGGCTACTGGAGGTTGCCGGCCACGGCGATGGTCTGCGCGGTGATGTAGTTGGATTCGGGCGAGCAGAACAGGTACACCGCGTCGGCCGCTTCCTGCACGCTGCCGGGGCGACCCAGCGGGTTGCGCTGGGCGAAGGACTTCGCCGCCTCGGGGCTGATGCCGACGCGGATGTCGCGGCCCTCGATGTTCACCGTTGCGCCGGCATGGGCGTCGGCGCGGGTCATGCGGGTCTCGATGAAACCGAAGGCCACGGCGTTGACGTTGACCTTGAAGCGGCCCCATTCGCGGGCCAGTGCGCGGGTCATGCCGGCGACACCGGCCTTGGCGCCGCTGTAGTTGATCTGCCCGGCGTTGCCGTTGAGCGCGGACACCGAGGAAATATTCACCACCTTGCGGAACACCTCGCGCCCGGCCTCGGCGTCGGCCTGGGCCTGCGCCTTGATGACCGGGTAGGCGGCGCGGAAGATGCGGAAGGGCGCGGTCATGTGGCAGTCGAGGATGGCGTACCACTGCTCGTCGCTCATCTTCTGCACCACGTCGTCCCAGGTGTAGCCGGCGTTGTTGACGATGATGTCGATGCCCTTGAAGCTCTCCATCGCGGTACGGATGTAGCGCTCGGCGAAGTCCGGCGCGCTGACGTTGCCGTGGCAGACCGCCGCCGCACCGCCCAGGTCGCGGATCATTGCCGCGGTTTCCTGCGCCGGTGCCAGGTCCAGG
The DNA here is from genome assembly GCF_040017195.2 of Pseudomonas sp. LABIM340. Lineage (NCBI taxonomy): Bacteria > Pseudomonadati > Pseudomonadota > Gammaproteobacteria > Pseudomonadales > Pseudomonadaceae > Pseudomonas > Pseudomonas sp. LABIM340. The sequence continues at coordinate 2,674,346 of NZ_CM200227.1, forward strand.
TCGTTGAGCACGATGCGTGCGCCTTCGCTGGCCAGCTTGAGTGCGATGGCCTGGCCGATGCCACGGCCGGAACCGGTGACCAGCGCCACCTTGCCGTCGAGTTTTGCCATGTTCTTGCTCCTTACTGCAGGGCGACGATGGCGTCGCCGACGATGCGGGTTTCGCCGTACTGGTTGGTGGTCTGGATTTCCAGCTTCACGCGCTGTTCGCCCTCGGCCTCGAACTTCTCCACCACCTTGCCGCTACAGGTGATCTGGTGGCCGAGGTGGGTGATGCCGGCGAAGCGCACGTCGAAGCCGCGCAACTGGCGCTGGTCGACCCAGCCGGTCAGCAGGCGGCCGAGGTAGGCCATGGACAACATTCCGTGGGCGAACACGTCGACCATGCCGGCCTTGCGCGCGTAGTCGGTGTCGATGTGGATCGGGTTGTGGTCGCCCGAGGCGCCGGCGAACAGCGCCAGGGTGGTGCGGTTGATCGGCGGCAGGGTCAGCGGCGGCAGGCTGTCGCCGACCTGCACGGAGTCGAATCGAACGTTGCTCATGGTGGGCCTCCGGGTCAGCCGTTGCGGTGGACGAGGGTGGTACGCAGGGTCGCCACGTGCTCGCCGCGCTGGTTGCTGACCTTCGACTCGCGGACCACGAAGCTCAGCGCGCCGCCTTTCTTGTCGTAGATGTCGGTGATGCGCACGTCGAAGTGCAGCGTGTCGCCGGCATAGGCCATGCGCTGGTAGGTGAAGGATTCCTCGCCGTGAAGGATGCGCGAGGAGACGATCCCCAGCTCGTCGCGCCAGGCCTGGTTGGGCATCTTGAAGGCCAGCGAGAAGAGGAAGGTCGGCGGCAGCGGCAGGCCGGGATGGCCGGCGTCGCGGGCGGCCTGCTCGTCGAAGTAGACCGGGTCGGTCTCGCCGATGGCCTTGGCGAAGAAGCGCAGCTGGCCGGCTTCGGCGACGGCGCTGAACGAGGGCAGGACCTTGCCGATGTGTTTGCTATCGATCATCTGGAAACTCCCGCCGTCAGTTCTTCTGGTACACAGTGACCACGCCCGCGCCGCCGAGGCCGAGGTTGTGCTGCACAGCGATGCGCGCCGCTTCGACCTGACGATCCCCGGCCGTGCCGCGCAGCTGGTGGGTCAGCTCGTAGCACTGGGCCAGGCCGGTGGCGCCCAGCGGGTGGCCCTTGGAAAGCAGGCCGCCGGACGGGTTGACCACCCAGCGCCCGCCATAGGTGTTGTCACCGTCGTTGACCAGCTTCTCGCCTTCGCCCTCGGTGCACAGGCCGAGGCCTTCGTAGGTGAGCAGCTCGTTCTGGGCAAAGCAGTCGTGCAGTTCGATCACGTTGATGTCGTTGACGCCGATGCCGGCCTGTTCGTAGGCCTGCTGTGCGGCCAGGCGGGTGACCTCGAAGCCGACCACGCGGATCATGTCGCGGGTGTCGAAGGACGCCGGAATATCGGTGGCCATCGACTGGCCGGCGATCAGCACGTCGGTGCGCAGGCCGTGCTTTTTTGCGAAGGCTTCGGAAACCACGATGGCCGCCGCCGCGCCGCAGGTGGGCGGGCAGGCCATCAGGCGGGTCAGCACGCCGGGCCAGAGAACCACATCGTTCATCACCTGTTCGGTGGTCACCACGTTGCGGAACACCGCCAGCGGGTTGCGCGCGGCGTGGCGGCTGGCCTTGGCGCGAATGGCGGCGAAGGTTTCCAGCTTGGTGCCGTACTTCTGCATGTGCGCGCGGCCGGCGCCGGCGAACTGGCGAATGGCATTGCTGGGTACGTCGATGCCGGTCACCAGCTCGCTGACCACCGCGTTGGCGCGCTCCAGCGCTGCCGGGCGATCTGGCCAGGCGGACTTCAGCGCGCCCGGGTTCATCTGTTCGAAGCCCACCGCCAGCGCACAGTCCACCGCGCCGCTGGCCACCGCCTGGCGGGCGAGGAAGAGGGCGGAGGAACCGGTGGCGCAGTTGTTATTGACGTTGAGCACCGGGATACCGGTCATGCCGGCGTGGTACACAGCCTTCTGGCCGCAGCAGGAATCGCCGTAGACGTAGCCGGCGTAGGCCTGCTGCACCAGGCGGTAGTCGATGCCGGCGTCTTCCAGCGCCTGGCGGATCGCCTGGGCCGCCATCACGTCGTAGAAGTCGCTGGTGCCGGGCTTCCTGAACTGGATCATGCCGACGCCGGCGACGAATGCTTTCTGGCTCATGGTTGTTGTCCTTGTGTGATCAGAGCTTGCGCGAGATCAGCTCGCGCATGACTTCGCTGGTGCCGCCGTAGATGCGGTTCACCCGCATGTCGACGAAGGCGCGGGCCACCGGGTACTCGAGCATGTAGCCGTAGCCGCCGTGCAGCTGGACCATTTCGTCCAGCGCCTTGCCCAGGGTTTCGGTGGCGAACAGCTTGGCGATGGCCGCTTCTTCCAGGGTCAGGCGGCGACGCATGTGCTCGGCCAGGTAGTGGTCGATCATCAGGCGCACGGCCGTGGCCTGGGCCTTGATGTCGGCGAGCTTGAAACGGGTGTTCTGGAAGTCCCAGACGGTCTGGCCGAAGGCCTTGCGGTTCTTCACGTAGTCCAGGGTGTGGTCGAGCACCGCCTCCAGTCGCGCGGCGGCGGAAACGGCGATGGAGAAGCGCTCCTGCGGCAGCTCGCCCATCAGGTAGGCGAAGCCCTTGCCTTCCTCGCCCAGTCGGTTGGCCACCGGCACCCGCACGTTGTCGAAGTACAGCTCGGCGGTGTCCTGGGCGTGCTGGCCTACCTTGTCCAGCTTGCGTCCGCGCTGGAAGCCGGTGCGGTCGGTTTCCACGGCAATCAGGCTGATGCCCTTGGCGCCTGCTTCCGGATCGGTCTTGCAGACAACGATCACCAGGTCGGCGGACAGCCCGTTGCTGATGAAGGTCTTGCTGCCGTTGATCACGTACTCGTCGCCGTCGCGGATGGCGGTAGTACGCACCGCTTTGAGGTCGCTGCCGGTGCCCGGTTCGGTCATGGCGATGGCGAGGATCAGCTCACCCGAGCAGGCGTCGGGCAGCCAGCGGCGCTTCTGTTCTTCGCTGCCGCAGCGGGCGATGTAGGGGGCGATGATGTCCGAGTGCATGCCCATCCCGTTGCCGGACAGGCCGGCACGGTTGAACTCCTCGTTGTACACCGCGCTGTGGCCGAAATCGCCGCCACCACCGCCGTATTCGGTGGGCAGGGTGATGCCCAGCAGGCCTTCGCGGCCGGCCTTCAGCCAGGTCTCACGGTCCCACTGTCCGGCCTGGTTCCAGGCTTCCTGGCGCGGCACGCACTCACGTTCGAAGAAGCGCCGCACCGTGGTGCGGAAGATTTCATGGTCGTCGCGGAAGACGCTGCGCTCGATGTGCACGGAGGGCTCCTGTTGCCGACCGGCCGCGCCGGTCGTTGGGGTGATGTCTGGTTGTCGCGGCAAAGGCGCGAAGGCCTGGTGGTTACGGTAGGGGCGCGCGGGGCGGCGCTACTCCACCCGGGCCGGGTGGTTCAGTCGCGGTCCCAGTCGTAGCGGGAAGGTTCGCCACGCAGGAAGGCGGACACCGCTTCATCGTGATAGGGCGCGGTGGAGGCGACGCCCTGGGCGAGGCCTTCCAGTTCTGCCATGGCCTGCCACGGGGTTTCGTAGCTCTGGTTGAGCAGGCGCTTGCTCATGGCGATGGCGTCGCGCGGTGAAGCGAGGAAGCGCCGGGCCAGCCATTGCGCGGCGGCGGCCAGCTCTTCGGGGCGGTGTATCGAGTGCACGATGCCCAGCTCGCGGGCCTCCTCGACGGCCACCCGGCGAGCGCTGAACAGCAGTTCCTTGGCCTTCTGCAGGCCGACTACCCGCGGCAACGTATAGAGCGCGCCGGAGTCGGGCACCAGGCCGAGCCTGGCGAACGGCAGGCAAAAGGAGGCGCGCTCGGAGGCGAGAATGAAATCCGCCAGCAGGGCAATGGCGAACCCGGCGCCATAGGCCGGGCCATCGACGGCGGCGATCACCGGGATCTCCAGCCCCCGCAGGCGCTCCAGCCAGCCGTGCAGGCGGCGGATGCGCAGGCGCATGGCGTTGGCCGAGTTGACTTCAGGGTCGCTGCTGAGCTGGCGTTCCTTGAGCGACCGGATGTCGCCGCCCGCGCAGAAGCTGCCGCCGGAGCCGGTGATGATCAGCGCGCGGAGGCTGCGATCGGCCTCCAGGCGGTCGAGCATGTCCGCGTAGTCCTCACGCAGCTCCAGCGACAACGCATTGCGTGCCGCTGGCTTCAGGTGGGTAAGGGTGGCGATGCCATCGGCGATGGCCAGCTGCGACTCGCGCAGCTCGATCAGTTCGGTGCTCATGGTGGACTCCGCAGGAAGAGTCCATCCATGCTCGGCTGCGCGCGGACCGGCGCCGCCACCCGGGGTGGGTGGCGGCGTTGCTTCAGCGCGGGGTGCTGTTGGCGGTTTCCGCGTCGCGCAGGCGGGCTACCGCTTCGTCCCGGCTGCCGACGCCGAGCTTGCTGTAGATGTGCCGCAGGTGCCACTTCACGGTTTCGTGGGACAGGCCGAGCGCCCGCGCGATCTTCTTGTTCGGCAGGGCCTGGGCCAGCAGGCGCAGCACTTCCAGCTCGCGCTCGCTCAGCGGCTCCATGCCGGCCCCCAGCTGCAGGCCGGTGGTGCGGGGAGCTGCTTGCGCCGTCACCGGTTGCAGCACCGTGCGCCGCGTACCGCGCAGGCGCTCGACGTAGAAGGCCAGCACCGGGTCGAGTTGCTGGTCGCGGGTGAGTGTCTCGATCAGTTGCAGGGCGTCCGGGTGAGCATCGACCACGCTACGCAACTGGCCCAAACGCTGGGCCGTGCGCAGCAGCGCCATGACCTTTTCTCGGGCCTGGTCGATCTGTCCGCGTTGGGCGTCGAACACCGCGCAGAGCATCTTCAGGCGCGTCACGGCGAGCTGCCGGCCGTCCTGCTCGCCGGCTTCGATCATGCGGTTCAGGCGCAGCGTGGCGCTGTGCAGGTCGCCGTGGGCGGCATCCCAGCGCACGTGGGCGTTCTCGACGATGATGAAGATGTCCTTGCGATGGCTGGTGGCGGCGCCAGGGTGGCGTGCGGCAATGGCGTCCAGCCGGGCGAGCTTGGTCTCCGCAGCCACTACCTCTCCCAGCTGCAAGTGCCAGTGCACCTGCCAGACCAGCGCGTGGGCCATCAGCCGGTCGAGCTGGTGCCGGCGCGCGTACTCGTCCAGGTGTTCGAGATAGGCGAACGCCTCGCGACGGTTGCCGGCCACCCAGTGCGCCTTGCCCAGCACCTCCAGCGCGCGCAGTACCGAGTCGGGAATCGAGATGCGCTCCAGCAGGTCGATCTGCGGCTCCAGCAGTTGCAGGGCATCGTCGATCTCATTGGTTTCATAGAGCGTGTCGCCGAGCAGCGCCGTCGCCAGGTGTCGGGCGTCGGCGCAGGAGCGGCCGTGGCGCTGCGCTTCGTAGATGACCTCGCGGTAGATCCGCTCGGCCTGGGCGATCTGCCCCTCCATGGCCAGGCTCAGGCCGATCAGGCAGCGACCCTGCAGGGTGCCGCCGGCAGTACCGAGCAGCGGCGCGCCATCCACCAGCAGGGGCGGGCGCTCCAGTTGCACCTGGCGTGCGCGTTCGTACTCGCCGCGGTTCATGTACAGCCAGGAGAGGATGTTCAGGCTGCCGCCGATCATCACCGAGTTGACGCCGGGCGGCGGATTCAGCAATTGCGGGAGTATCTCCAGCGCCTCGTCGGTGTTGTCCCGTTGCACCGCCAGCACGGCGCGCAGCATGGCGACGCGGAAGCGCGAGTCGTTGTCGTCCGCCGGGACGTCACGGTCAAGTTCGGCGATGCTCTGTTCGCAGGCAGTGAAGTCGCGGGCGAACACCTGCATGCGGGCCAGCAGCAGGCGCAGGCGGATGCTGGTCTGCACCTGTTCCCTGGGCAGCAGGCGGGCCAGCTCCACGAGGATGCGCAGGTCGCCCTGGGCATACAGCGCTTCCAGGCGCTCCTCGACGAGTTGCGCGGCGGCGACAGCCTCGCCACCGGCGACGGCATGGCGCACCGCGTCGATCAGCTGGTCGCGTTCGCGCAGCCAGCTCCAGGCGCGGCTGTGCACGCTGCGCTGGTGTTCGGGGGAACGGCGGGCAAACAGGCCGAGCAGGGTTTCGCGCAGCAGCGGGTGCAGCCGGTACCAGCTTTCCGGGTCGTTGCTGTCCAGGGCGATGAGGAACAGGTTGTCCTGTTCCAGGCGGGCCAGCAGCGCCAACGCTTCGGCCACCGCGTCGGGGCGGTTCACCAGGGCGGCGCAGAGCGCCGGGCAGAAGCGATTGCAGACGGCGGTGTGCACCAGCAGTTCGACTTCATCGGGCTCCAGGCGCGCCAGCACGGCGGATTCAAAGTAGCGCGCAAAGGCCTCGTGGTCGCGCAGGGGCGAAGGGGTTTCACCGACCGCTGGGCCGGCGTCGACCGGTTTTCGCCGGCTGGCGGCGAGCAGTTGCAGGCCGGCGATCCAGCCGTCGGTCAGCTCATGGATCTGCTGCACTTCGGTGGCTGGCAACTCGCCCAGCTGCTGCTGGAGAAACTGCCGGGTCTCGTCGTGGGTGAATCCGAGGTCTCGCAGGTCCAGTTCGAGAATCTGCTCCTGGCTGCGCAGCCGGGCCAGCGAGAGCGGCACGGCGCTGCGAGTGCCGAGCACCAGGTGCAGATTGGCCGGGGCATAGTCCAGCAGCCACTGCAGGGCCTGGTGGATACCGACATCGGTGAGGCTGTGCAGGTCGTCGAGCACCAGCACCACTTCCTGGCGGCTGTTGGCGATGCCCTGCACCAGGGTGATGACGGTGCGCTCCACTGATTCGCTGTCGAAGCCGTGCGCCTCCATCAGGGAGGCTTCCTGGACCATCTGCAGGTCGATCTGCGCCAGGCTGCCGAGCAGGTAGTCGATGAAGCGGCCCAGTTCGTTGTCTTCCTCGCAGAGGCTCAGCCAGGCGACCTCGAAGCCCAGCGACAGCAGTTGCTGGCGGCAGGCCAGCAGCACGGTGGTCTTGCCCCAGCCGGCGGGGCCCTTGATCACGGTGCAGCGCCGCCGCCGGCTTTCCACCAGGCGCTGGACCAGACGTTCACGCGGGATGATCCGGCCGCCGCTGCGCGGGGGGGCCAGGCGCGAGCGGTCCAGGGTGGTGGTCAGGGCGGGTTCGGCCCGCTCGTCGAGCGGGGCTGGGGCAGTTCTTCTTGTGGTGGTGCTGGGCTTTTCCATGGCATTTCCAGGCAGTCTCGAGCGCCCGCGATTGTTGTCGGTCTGTACGGGCGTCCTTCAGAGAATGCCTACAAGCGATAGCCTTCACCAGTGCCTTTTGCCACCTGGCCCCGACAGCTGCCACCCGCCACCCGACGCGGGTGGCGGCCACGCCCATCGGGCGTTGCTCCAATGCGGAAAAGCCGCCAATGGGCGGTATCGCTGCGGCAACAGCCGCGCCAGAAAGGCAAGGAACGACGTCAATGGGTGTGTTGAGCGGTATTCGAGTTCTGGAGTTCGAGGCCATCGGCCCGGCACCTTTCGCCGCCATGTTGCTGGCGGATATGGGCGCGGACGTGATTCGCATCGACCGGCCCGTCGCCCATGGCGACCTGGGGCCGAAGATGGACGGGCCAAAGGTGGAAATCACCGGCCGCGGCCGGCGCTCGGTCACGCTCGACCTGAAGCGCCCGGAGTCTGCGGCGGTCGCCCTGGAATTGATCGAACGCGCCGACGTACTGATCGAAGGCTTCCGTCCGGGCACGCTGGAGCGCCTCGGACTCGGCCCGGAGCAGGCGCTGGCGCGCAATCCCGGGCTGGTCTACGGCCGCATGACCGGCTGGGGCCAGCATGGCCCGCTGGCCCAGCGCGCCGGCCACGACATCAACTACATCGCGCTGTCGGGCGTGCTCTCGGGCATCGGCCCGGTGGCCGGGCGCCCGCTGCCGCCGCTGAACCTGGTCGGCGACTACGGTGGTGGCGGCATGTTGCTGGCCATGGGTGTGCTGGCGGCGCTGGTCAACGTCCAGCGCGGCGGCGCCGGGCAGGTGGTGGACGCTGCCATGGCCGAAGGCGCGGCCCAACTCGGTTCGGTGTTCTGGGGGCTGCTGGCATCGGGCAACTGGCGCGAGGAGCGCGGCAGCAACCTGCTCGACGGTGGCGCGCCCTGGTACGACACCTACCGCACCCTGGACGGCGGCTACATGGCCATCGGCCCGGTGGAGTCGCGCTTCTATGCCGAACTGCTGGACAAGCTCGGCCTGGCCGGCGAGAGCCTGCCGCCGCAGCACGACCGCCACGGCTGGCCGCGCCTGCGCGAGGCGTTCATCCGCGCCTTCCTGCAGCGACCACGCGACGAATGGTGCGAAATCTTCGCCGACAGCGATGCCTGCGTGGCGCCGGTGCTCGGCTTCGCCGAAGCCGCCGGGCATCCCCATGCCCAGGCGCGCGGCAGCTTCATGGAAATCGCCGGGGTGGTGCAGCCGGCTCCGGCGCCGCGCTTCCTCGGCACCCCCGGTGCCACTCCGCAGCCAGCGCCCGCGCGTGGGCAGTTCGGCCAGGCGGCGCTGCGCGACTGGGGGCTGGACGCCGCCCTGATCGAGCGCCTGCGTGCCAGCGGTCTGGGCGCCGATGCCTGACTGAACCCTGATCACAGCACAAGAAGAGACCGCCATGTCCAACGCCTACATCCTTTCCCCCGTGCGCACGCCTATCGGCAAGTTCGGCGGCGCGCTCGCCAGCGTGCCGACGGCGGACCTGGCTGCGCGGGTCCTGCAGGAAGTCCTGCGGCGCAGCGGAGTGCCCGCCGGACAGGTCGACGAAGTGATAGTCGCGCAGTCCTACCAGTCCAGCGAGGCGCCCTGCATGGGCCGCTACGCCGCCTCCCTGGCCGGCCTGCCCGACGAAGTGGCCGGCTACTCGGTGGACCGTCGTTGCGGCTCCGGCCTGCAGGCGGTGATCGATGCGGCCATGCAGGTCCAGACCGGCGCTGCCGACTGCCTGCTGGTGGCCGGCGTCGAAAGCATGAGCAACATCGAGTACTACAGCACCAGCATGCGCTGGGGCGCGCGGCTGGGCGACGTGAAGCTTCATGACCGTCTCGACCGTGGCCGGGTCAACTCGCAGCCGGCGAGCCGCTACGGCGACTGCCCTGGCGGCGCAGTGGAGACCGCCGAGAACCTAGTGCGCGACTACGGCATCAGCCGTGAAGCCTGCGACCGCTGGGCTGTCGGCAGCCACCTGAAGGCCGCGGCGGCCTGGAGCCAGGGGCGTTTCGATGCCGAGGTCATGCCGGTCGAGGTGCCGCAGCGCAAGGGTGAACCGCTGATCGTCAGCCGCGATGAAGGCATCCGTGAAGATGCCAACTATGCCGCCATGGCCAGGCTGGCGCCGGTCATCAAGGGCGGCACCGTCACCGCCGGCAGCGCCAGCCAGCAGAACGACGCGGCGGCCGGCTGCCTGGTGGTCTCCGAGCGCTTCGTGATCCAGCACGATCTGCGTCCGATGGCGCGTTTCGCCGGCTGGGCCTCGGCCGGTTGCCATCCGCTGCGCATGGGCATCGGTCCGGTGCCGGCGGTGGCGAAGCTGCTGCGGCGACTGCAGCTGGAGCTGGCCGACATGGACCTGATCGAGGTGAACGAGGCCTTCGCCGGACAGGTGCTTGCCGTGCTGCGCGAGTGGCAGCTGGAAGACGACCCGCGGGTCAACGTCAATGGCTCGGGCATCTCCCTGGGCCACCCCATCGGTGCCACCGGGCTGCGGATCATGACCTCGCTGCTCCACGAGATGCAGCGCCGCAACGCCCGGTACGGCCTGGAAACCATGTGCATCGGCGGCGGGCAGGGGCTCGCCGCGGTGTTCGAACGCGTCTGAGCCAAGGAGCTCCCATGAGTGCACAAACCGAGGCGGTGCCCGGCATCGCCGAACAACCCTGGCGCGAGCGCGACGGCCACCTGGTCCTGCTGGCCTCGCGCCGCCGGGGCCACGCCGGCCTGCATTTTCCGCCACTGCCGGAAACCTCTCCATTGCGCGAAGGCTGTGAGCTGGTGGAGCTGGACTCCACGCCGCGGCTGTACAGCTTCACCGTCGTGCATTTCAGCCCGAAGGCCAACAAGCCGCCGCAGCCGCTGGGCCTGGCCGATTTCCCCGAGGGACTGCGGGTATTCGCCCGCCTGGACTATCCCGCCGGTCGCCTGCCGCGCATCGGCGATGCCCTGAGCCTGTGCCTGGTCGACTCCGACAGCGGCCCGATCTACGCCTTCCGTCCGCAGGAGGACGCATGAACAAGCCGGTCTATATCTCTGGCGTGGCGATGACGCCTTTCGGCCGTCACACCGCGTCCCTGCAGGATCTCACCCAGCAGTCGGTGTTGCAGGCGCTGACCGACGCCGGGATCGAACTGCATGAGCCGCAGGCCTTCTACGCCTGCAACGTGTTCGGCGGCATGGTCCTGGGCCAGGTGCTGCTGCGCGACCTGGGCCTGTCCGGCCTGCCGATCTACAACGTGGAAAACGCCTGCGCCAGTGGCGCCACCGGCGTGCACCTGGCCTGCCATGCGCTGCAGGCCGGCATCTACGACACCGTGGTGGTGTTCGGCGTGGAGAAGCTCACCAGCCTGGGCGGCGGCACCATCCCGCTGCAGCGCAACGACTACATGACCGAACTCTATGCCCGTGCCGGCATGGCGCTGCCGGCGATCTACGCCATGCGCGCCACCCGCTACCTGCACGAGTTCGGCGTGGGCGCCGAGGTGCTGGCGGAGGTGGCGGTGAAGAACCGTCGTCACGGTGCGCTCAACCCCTACGCGCAGACCCGCACCGAGGTTTCCCTCGACGAGGTGCTGAACTCGCGGACGGTCTTCGACCCGCTGACCCTGCTGCAATGCTGCCCCTCGGCGGTGGATGGCGCCGCCGCGCTGGTGCTGACCACCCGCAAGCCGCAGCAGGCGCGCCCGGTACAGGTACTGGCGTCGGTCATCCAGTCCGGCCGCGCCGAGGATCCGGACGACGACATCCTGTCCGCCGAGATCACCGCCCGCGCCGCCACGCTGGCCTACCGGCAGGCGGGGGTGAAGCCGGCCGACATCGACGTCATCGAGCTGCACGACGCCTTCAGCATCGCCGAACTCATCTACTACAACGCCCTCGGCCTGTGCGGCCGCGGCGAAGCCCACGAACTGCTGAAGAGCGGGGCTACCGGACTGGGCGGCAAGACCGTGGTCAACCCCTCCGGCGGCCTGCTCGCCAAGGGCCATCCGCTGGGCGCCACCGGCGTCGCGCAGATGGTCGAGGCGGTCTGGCAACTGCAACGGCGTGCCGGTGAACGCCAGGCCGAGGGCGCCGAGCTGGCGTTGACCCAATGCACCGGCGGCGGCATCGCCGGCGTCGATCACGCGGCTTCCGCCGTACACATCCTGGGCGTCTGAGGAGACCCACATGAATACGTCCCCCATGAATAAACCGGTCGCCATCGTCACCGGTGGCGCCCAGGGCATCGGCCTGGGCCTGACCCGGGCCCTGCTGGACGCCGGTTACGCCGTCGCCATGTTCGACCTCAACGGCGAAGCGATGGACAGACTGGTCGCCGAAGCCGGCGCGCAAGCGGACAGCCTGATGGGCGTGAAGGTCGACGTGACCGCCGCCGAGCAGGTGAATGCCGCAGTGGCCCAGGTCATCGCGCGCTGGAAGACCCCGGACCTGCTGGTGAACAACGCCGGCCTGACCCGCGACAAACGCCTGGTGAACATGAGCGAGGCGGACTGGGACCTGGTGCTGGACGTCAACCTCAAGTCGCAGTTCCTCTGTGCCAAGGCCGTGGTGCCGGGCATGGTCGAGCAGGGCTTCGGGCGCATCGTCAACATCTCCTCGCGGGCCTGGCTCGGCGGCTTCGGCCAGGCCAACTATTCGGCGGCCAAGGGCGGCGTGATCAGCCTGACGCGCACCCTGGCCATCGAACTGGCCAGGCACGGCATCACCGCCAACGCCATTGCCCCGGGTGCCATCGATACGCCGATCCTCGCGCCGCTCTCCGACGAGCAGCGGGCGAAGATCATGGCGACCATTCCCGTGGGCCGCATCGGCAAGCCCGAGGACATCGCCCATGCCGTGCTGATGTTCGCCGACCCGAAGGCGTCCTACATCACCGGTCAGACGCTCTACGTCTGCGGCGGCCGCTCCCTGTCCAGCCCGAGCGCTTGAGCCATGGCGATCCAGTTCCAGATCATCGGCCACGTGGCGCTCATCACCCTGGATGCGCCGGAGTCCATGAATGCCCTGACCATCGGCGACCTGCGGCATCTGCGCAAAGCCCTGGGCACCGCGCAGGACGAGGACCAGGTACGCGCCATCGTCCTCACCGGTGCCGGTGATCAGGCGTTCTGCACCGGCGCCAACCTCAAGGCGACCTTGCCGCCGTCCACCGGCTTCGCCAGCGGCAACTTCAAGAGCCGCGCGGCGGAAGCCGAGGAGGGTGGCTACACGCGGCTGATCGACCTCGGTGATCTGGAAATCTGGAAGCCGATGATCGCCGCCATCCAGGGCTACTGCCTCGGTGGCGGGCTGGAGCTGGCGCTGCAATGCGACCTGCGCATCGCCAGCGAGCAGGCCTCCTTCGCGCTGCCCGAAGCACGGGTCGCCAGCGTGCCGGCCGTGGGCGGCGTGCAGTACCTGTTGCGCGCCATCCCTGCGGCCCACGCGATGAAGCTTGCCCTGACCGGCGAGCGCATCGACGCCGCCCAGGCCCTGCGCATTGGCCTGATCAGCGACTGCGTGCCGCGCGGGCAGTTGCTGACCCTGGCCATGGAGCTGGCGGAGACCATTGCCGCCAACGGCCCGCTGGCGGTACAGGCGATCAAGCGCCTGGCGGTGGAGACCAGCCACCTGGCGCCACGAGACTTCGTCGCCCAGGCCAACCTGCACTGGGGCCTGCTGCGCGACAGCCGCGACCGCATCGAGGGCCGCAAGGCCTTCGCCGAGAAACGTCAGCCGAAATTCACCGGCCAATGAGCCCCGAGTAACCATCGATGAACTTCGCTCCCAACCCCTCCCAGGAAATGATGATCGATGCGGCCCGGCGCATGGTGCGTGACCGTATCGATCCCGTGCTCGCCCGTCACCCCGTGGACAAGCCGCTGCCGCGCAGCGCCATGCTGGAGATTTACGCGGCCTTGGCCGAGCTGGGCATTACCGCGCCGCGCCTGCCCGTCGAGGTCGGTGGCGGTGGGCTGAAGATGCTCGACTACGGGCTGATCCTCGAACAGCTGCCGGCCATTGTCGCGCTGTCGCTGATTTCCCACGAAGGCACCGTGGCGCGCATCTATTCCGGCTGCCCGCCGGAGATCGCCGCGCAGTACCTGCCGGACCTGATCGCCGGGCGCAAGATCGCCTGCACCGCCAACTCCGAGGTCAACGCCGGCTCCGACTCCAACGCGGTGAAGACCCGCCTGCGGGTCGAAGGCGACAGCGCCTATATCAGTGGTCGCAAGATCTGGATCACCAACGCTTCGGTCTGCGACCTGCTGAATGTCTCCTGCACCCTGGGCAACGCCGAGCGTGGCCGGCCGATTGCCCAGCGCGCCCTGGTGGACCGCAGCCAGTCGACGGTGGAGGTGCGCGAGATTGGCGTCACCGGCCTGCAGCAGGGCCACCTGAGCGAGGTGCTGTTCGAGGAAACCCGCATTCCCCGCAGCCACCTGATCGGCGAGGCCGGCGATGCCGCCCGGACTCTTACCGTCGGCTGGAACGGCAACCGCCCGCTGATCGGCCTGATGTGCGTGCACCTGGCGCAGAAGGCCTTCGACATGTGCGTGGAATATGCCGGCGTGCGCGAGCAGTTCGGCAAGCCGCTGGCGGCGCACCAACTGGTGCAACAGGACCTGGCGGACATGCAGACGCTGATCGTCAGCGCGCGCCTGCTCTGCTACCAGGCGCTGGATGCGATGGACCGTGGCCAGCGCGCCAACGGCAGCTCGGCCATGGCCAAGCGCTACGCCACCCAGGCCTGCGAGCGCGCGCTCGGGCTGGCGATGCAGCTGCATGGCGGCATGGGCATCACCGAGGAACTGGGCATCGAACGCATGTGGCGCGACGCCCGCATGTTCCAGGTGCCCGACGGCATGAACGGCATTCTGGCGCTGATCCAGGGCCGCGAGATCACCGGCGTCAGCGCGTTCCGCTGAGCCGCCCAGAACAAGAATCCGAAGGAGTTACCCATGAGTTCGCAGATGATGGAAGGCAAGGTCGTCATCGTCACCGGCTCCGGCCGTGGCATCGGCCGCGAGATGGCCCTGCAGATGGCCGCGCAGGGTGCGCGGGTGGTGGTCAACGACGTGGGTGTCAGTGTCAGCGGCGAGGCCGATGACGAGGACCCCGGCCGCGAAGTGGTCGAGGCGATCCGCGCCGCCGGTGGCGAAGCGGTACTCAGCCGCGACAGCGTATCGGATTGGGACAGCGCCCAGCGCATCGTCCAGCAGGCCATGGACAGTTTCGGTCGCCTCGATGCGGTGGTGAACAACGCCGGCATCCTGCGCGACCGGATCTTCCACCAGATGAGCCCGGAGGAATTCGACGCGGTGATCCGCGTGCACCTCTACGGCAGCTTCTACATGAGCCGCGCGGCGATCACCGGGTTCCGCGAGCAGAAGTCCGGCGCCTTCGTGCACATGACCTCCACCTCCGGCCTGGTGGGCAACCTCGGCCAGGCCAATTACGCCGCCGCCAAGCTGGGCATCGTCGGGCTGTCCAAGTCCATCGCCCTGGATGGCGCTCGCTATGGCGTGCGCTCCAACTGCATCGCGCCATTCGCCTGGAGCCGCATGGTCGGCTCGATCCCCGCCACTGACCCGGCCCAGGCCGCGCGGGTGGAGAAGGTCAAGTCGATGACCCCGGCGCCGATCGCCGCCATGGCGGTGTTTCTCGCCAGCGACGCGGCCAGCGAGGTCAACGGGCAGGTCTTCACCGTGCGCCGCAACGAGGTGTTCCTGATGAGCCAGCCGCGACCGCTGCGTTCGTTGCACCGCGGCGAGGGCTGGACACCGGAGTTGCTGGCCGAACATATGCTGCCGGCGCTCAAACCGTCGTTCCTGCCATTGGATACCTCGGCCGACGTGTTCGGCTGGGACCCGGTCTGAGGAGAGCAAGCCCATGGATTTCAACGTACCTGACGACTGGGTGGCGGTAGGCGACGCGCTGATCCGCTTCATCGAGCAGGAAGTGGTGCCGCTGGAGAAGCAGCACGCTGACCTGCTGCACAACGAACGCCGCCTGTACAGCGAGGATGGCCGCTACGCGCCTCAGGTGATGGAGCTGCGCGCGCGGGTGCGCCGGCTCTCCGCCGAAGCCGGCTTCTACACCGCGCTGGGCGACCTGTCGCTGGGTGGTGCCGGCCTCGGCGCCCAGGCCGCGGTCTACCTGCAGGAGCGGCTGAATGCCCATGTCGGGCCGTCCCGGCACCTGATCCAGACGGTGATCCTGCCGTCGCCCTTCACCAACGGCCTGACGCCGGTGCTTCGCCACCTGCAGCCGCAGGTGCTGGAGGAGTACCTGCCGGCCATCGCCAGCGGCGAGCGTACCCTCTGCTTCGGCCTCAGCGAGCCGGATGCCGGCTCCGACGTGCTGGCCATGCGCACCCGCGCGGTGCGCGACGGTGACCACTGGGTGCTCAACGGCAGCAAACAGTGGATCACCAACGCTCCCTACGCCGACTACGCGATGATCTTCGCCGTCACCGACGAGGACAAGGTGAAGGCAGGGAAGGGCGGTATCACCGGCTTCTTCCTGGCCACCGACACCCCCGGCTTCTCGGTGCCCAGCGTGATCCCGATCATGGGCCACCTGGGCGCGGACATCGGCATCATCGCGCTGGACAATGTGCGGGTGCCTGACAGCCAGCGCATCGGTCCACTCGATCGCGGCCTGCAGGCGGCGCTGGAAGGCGTCAACGCCGGGCGTCTGAGCATGGCCGCGTCCTGCCTGGGGCTGGCGCGCTGGGCGCTGGACCAGGCGCTGGACTACGCCAAGGTGCGCAAGACCTTCGGCCAGCCGATCGCCGAGCACCAGATGGTCCAGGCGATGCTCGCCGAGTGCGCGATGGACATCTATGCGGTGAAGAGCATGGTGCGCCATTGCGCGTGGCTGGTGGACCAGGGCCAGCCGGCGACCAAGGAAGTCTCCATCGTCAAGGCATCCTCCACCGAAGCGCTGTGCCGGGTGATGGACCGCTGCATGCAGGTGCATGGCGGCATGGGCCTGACCAACGAGCTGCGCCTGGAAGAGGGCTTCCGTTTCGCCCGCAGCATGCGCATCCCCGACGGCACCTCGGAAATCCAGCGGCGCACCATCGCCCGCCGCCTGCTCGACGGCGACACCTGCTTCTGACCCATAATTCCAACAAGCGGGCCACAGCCCGTGAACAGGAGGCTTCATGGCCTACAGTCATCCCCACCCGACGCCGCCCGGCGTGGTCGAACGCCCGAGCAGTCCGCTGGCCGCCGATCCGCGCCACGCCGCCAGCCTGCCGGCGCGCCAGGTGCACATCCCGCAAACCAGCATCTTCAACCACCTGGAGACCGCCGCGCGGCGCTATCCGGGCAAGACTGCGGTGCAGTTCTTCGGCAATGCCTACCGTTATGCCGAGCTGCTGCGCGACGTCGAGCGCATGGCCGGCTACCTTCAGAACGTCTGCGGCGTGGAGCGCGGGGACCGGGTGGTGGTGTTCAGCCAGAACTGCCCGCAGTTCATCGCCGCCTACTTCGCCATCCTGCGTGCCGACGCCGTGCTGGTGCCGGCCAACGCCATGCTGCTGCTCGAGGAGATGGAACACATCGTCCGCGACAGCGGCGCGGTGGCGGCCTTCGTCGCCGAGGAGCTGGTGGAACAGGTCGCCCCGTTGATTGGTCGCACCTCGCTGCGGCACGTGGTCGTGCATGCCTACGGCGATGTGCTGGGTGAGGATGACGCCGGGCTGAACATTCCCGACTGGGTGCGCCAGCGCTCCTCGACGCAGCCACTGTTCGCCGGTGGCGAGCGCTGGGCGGCGGCACTGGCCCAGGAGCACGCGCCGACGCCGCATCGCGCCGGCCCCGACGACCTCTGCATGCTGCCCTACACCTCGGGCACCACCGGCAAGCCCAAGGCCTGCGTACACACCCATCGGACCGTCAGCACCTCCTTCGTCGGCTCCTCGGTATGGCGCCCGACCAACGCCTCCTCGGTGTTCCTCGCGGTGGCGCCGCTGTTCCACCTGCTCGGCTTGCAGACCAACGTCAACGCCGCGATCTTCAACGGCAGCACCATCGTGCTGATGCCGCGCTGGGACCGCGAAACCGC
The DNA here is from genome assembly GCF_040017195.2 of Pseudomonas sp. LABIM340. NCBI lineage: Bacteria > Pseudomonadati > Pseudomonadota > Gammaproteobacteria > Pseudomonadales > Pseudomonadaceae > Pseudomonas > Pseudomonas sp. LABIM340. Next base: position 2,691,657 of record NZ_CM200227.1, read on the forward strand.
CGCGACCCTGATCGAGCGCCACGGTGTGACCTTCTGGGCGGCATTGCCGACCATGCTGGTGGACTTCTTCTCGCAGCCCGGCATTGACCAGCGCGACCTCTCCAGCCTGCGCATCATTACCGGCGGCGGGGCGGCCACGCCGCAGCACATCAGCGACCTGCTCAAGCAGCGCTACGGCCTCGACTACATCGAAGGCTACGGCCTGACGGAGACCGCGTCCTTCCTCTGCACCAACCCGCTGTACAAGCCCAAGCGCGGTTGCCTGGGTGTCCCGACTTTCGGCGTCGAGCTGCACCTGCTCGATCCGGAGACTCTGGAACCGGTCGCCCAGGGCGAGGTCGGCGAGATCGTCGCCCACGCCGGCCAGGCGATGCTCGGCTACTGGAACAATCCGCAGGCCAACGCCGACAGCTTCATCGTCATCGACGGCAAGCGTTTCCTGCGTACGGGCGATCTGGCGAGCATGGACGAGGACGGCTACCTGTTCATGCGCGACCGCCTCAAGCGAATGATCAACGCCTCGGGATTCAAGGTCTGGCCGGCCGAGGTCGAAGCTTTGCTGCACGGCCATCCGGCTGTCTCCGAGGCTTGCGTGATCGCCGCCCCGGATCGCCACCGCGGCGAAACGGTGAAGGCGGTGGTCACCCTGAAGCCGGGGGCCACCCTGAGCAGCGAGGAGCTGCTCGCCTGGTGCCGCGAGCACATGGCCACCTACAAGGCACCGCGCCTGGCGCAGATCGTCGACAGCCTGCCGAAGAACGCCACGGGAAAGATCGCCTGGCGCGAGCTGCAGGAACAGGAGATGGCCCGGCACGCCTCCTGAGCGCCGGGCCCGACAACAACAATTCCAAGGATTCCCCGCATGTACCTGACCCAAGGCCTGCAGCGTTCGCTGCAGCAGACGCCCGAGCGTATCGTCACCCTTTTCGGCGCGCGCCGCCGTACCTTCCGCGAGTTCGGCGAGCGCGTCGCGCGCCTGGCCGGCGCCTTGCGCAACCTGGGCATGGTCGCCGACGACCGCGTCGGTATGCTCGCGCTCAACTCCGACCGCTACCTGGAATACATGCAGGGCACCTGGTGGGGCGGTGGGGTGCTCAACCCGATCAACATCCGCTGGGCCGTGCCGGAAATCGTCTACTCGCTGGATGACTGCAACACCCGCTTCCTGCTGGTCGACGATTACTTCCTGCCGCTGGTCGAGGGCATCCGTGCCCAGGCGCGCAATGCGCCGGTGTTCATCTACGCCGGGGAGAAGGACGCTCCACCGGGGATGCTCGACTACGAGACGCTGCTGGCCGACGCCACGCCGGCGGAAGACGCCGGTCGTGGCGGCGACGACCTTGCCTGCATCATGTACACCGGCGGCACCACCGGTTTTCCCAAGGGCGTGATGCAGAGCCACTTCAACCTCTGGTCGGCATGCATCCAGCGCATGGCGGAAATCCACCAGGGCGCCGAGCAGCGCGACCTGCACGTCATGCCGCTGTTCCATATCGCCGGGCTGGCGCGGGTGGTCTCCGGCTTCATCGCCGGCGGCTCGCATGTCATCCAGCCGACCTTCGATGCGCCGGCGGTGCTGCGCGCGATTGCAGAGGAGGGCGTGACCGACGCGATCCTGGTGCCGACCATGATCCTCGGCCTGCTGGCTCACCCCGAGTTCGACCAGTACGATCTGTCCTCGCTGCGGCGCCTGACCTATGGCGCCTCGCCGACCGCCGGCGAAATGATCGAGCAGGTGCTGGCGCGCTTGCCGAACCTGCAGCTGTCGCACTCCTACGGGCTGACCGAGGCCTGCCCGATCGTCTCCACCAATCCGCCGCAGAACCATGGCGCAGAGGCCAGGGCCAGCGGCCTGATCCGTTCGGTAGGGCGTGCCGGCCTGGGCGTCAACGTGAAGATCGTTGACGAGCAGGGCGAAGAGGTACCGCGCGGAACGGTCGGCGAGATCATCGTGCGCGGCCCGAACATCATGCTCGGCTACTGGAACAAGCCGGAGGAAACCGCCAGGGCGCTGCGCGACGGCTGGCTGTTCACCGGCGATGGCGCCTACATGGACGAGCAGGGCTACCTGTTCATCGTCGACCGGCTCAAGGACATGATCGTCAGCGGCGGCGAGAACGTGTATTCGGCTGAAGTGGAGAACGTCGTCGCCCGCCATCCGGCAGTGCTGATGTGCGCGGTGATCGGCATTCCCCACGAACAATGGGGCGAGTCGGTGCATGCCATCGTGGTGCGCAAGCCGGGGGCAACGGTGGATGAGGACGACCTGCGGCGCTACTGCCGCGAGTACATCGCCAGCTACAAGTGCCCGAAATCGGTGGAGTTCCGCGATGCGCTGCCGCTCACCGGGGCCGGCAAGATTCTCAAGCGCGACCTGCGCGAACCCTTCTGGGCCGGCAAGAGCCGGGCGGTGAACTGATGACTGCCATCGACCCGTCTCTGCCGGGCGTTCCTGGCGGCTTTTCGCCGCTGCCGACGCCACCCGGGTTCGCCCGCCACTGCGGCGGCTTCTACCTGCACGACGAACTGCCGGTGCTCGCTGTTCGCATCGGCGAACACCTGCTCAACTCGGTGCGCATCGTCCACGGCGGCTTCCTCGCCACCTTGGCCGACAGTGCCTTCGGCGTGGTGTTCCGGCGCGCATACGATCTGGAGTTTCCGCCGATCACCGTCAGCCTCGCACTCGACTACCTGGGCGCAGTGCGTGAGGGTGACTGGCTGGAGGCCCATGTGGAGATTCTCAAGTTCGGCGGCAGTTTCGCCAACGCCGAATGCCGGTTGAAAGTGGGCGAGCGCACGGTGTTGCGGGCCAGCGGCATCTTCACCCTGTGGAAGGGGCGTACGGCCGGCGCACGCTGATTCGCTGAGGCTCCCGTCAATCACCCAAGCCCCATCGAACCCTCGATGGGGCTTCGTCTTTTCTGGCCTGGCAGGATGGTTGCGACAGCGCACCATTCGCTGCTTGTCACCCTTGGTAACGTGGCTCGGCGGCAGTCCTGGCGCGGTCTGCGGGCGGGCACGGTGGCATCCGGAAGAATTACCCGATCGGGTGAATTGGCGCACTCCACCCCTCGCTAGCATCGGCTCTCCAAACACTGATCCGCTTTCGGAGCGCCGCATGACAAGAACAACAAAACGCGGAGTTTTTCAGCCGCAGCTGCTGGCCGCCGCCGTCGCCCTGGGCGTCGGTTCGCAGGCCTACGCCGTCGACTTCAACATCGGGGAGATCGAAGGCAAGTTCGACTCTTCGTTGTCGATCGGTGCCAGCTGGTCCACCCAGTCCCCCGACAAACAGTTCATCTCCAACTTCAACTCGATGGGCGTGAAGGGCGGCAAGTCGTCGTCGCGCACCGTGGATGACGGTCGCCTGAACTTCAAGAGTGGCGAGAACTTCTCGACCATCTTCAAGGGGCTGCACGATCTGGAACTCAAGTACGGCGACAGCGGTGCATTCGTGCGCGGCAAGTACTGGTACGACTCCGAGCTCAAGGATGGCAGCCAGCACTTCTACGATATCGACGACCATGGCCGCGACCAGGCCGCCAAGTCTTCCGGGGCGATGTTCCTCGACAGCTTCGTCTACCACAACTACGAGCTGGGCGACCTGCCGGGCAACGTGCGGCTGGGCAAGCAGGTGGTCAGCTGGGGCGAGAGCACCTTCATCCAGAACGGCATCAACTCGATCAACCCCATCGACGTCGCCGCGCTGCGCCGCCCGGGTTCCGAGGTGAAGGAAGCGCTGGTGCCGGTGAACATGTTCTACCTGTCCCAGGGGCTGATGGAGAACGTCACCGCCGAAGGCTTCTACCAGATCGAATGGGACAAGTCGGTGGCCGACAACTGCGGGACCTTCTTCGGCAACGATGGTATCCCCAAGGGGTGCGATGACCGCCTGGTGGTGTCCGGGCTGGACCTCGCGCCCGGCCAGGCCACCAACAAGGGCAGCGCCCTGGCCATCGCCCGGGGGCTGGACGATGTCTACATCCCGCGGGTCAAGGACAACGATGCGCGCGACGGCGGCCAGTTCGGCCTGGCACTGCGCTGGTTCATCCCCGAGCTGAACGACACCGAAGTCGCGGCCTATGCGATGAACTACCACAGCCGCAACCCGTTCCTCAGCACCGTGCGCACCAAGGGCGCGGGCTCGCCGCCCAACGCGCTGAACGTGCCGCGCAGCGCCGGCTACTTCATCGACTACCCCGAGGACATCCGTCTCTACGGCCTGAGCTTCCAGACCAACATCGGCGGGACCTCGCTGGGTGGCGAGCTGAGCTACCGGCCGAACATGCCGCTGCAGATCAACACCGCCGACCTGCTCAGCGCCACCACCAACGTGCGCGGCACTCCGGGCCTGTCGCCGCTGGTCACCAGTGGCTACATCGCCGACGTGCCCAACGGTGGCGTGATCAACGGTTACAAGCGCATGCCGGTGCTGCAGGCGCAGATGACCGCGACGCAGTTCTTCGACCAGGTGATGGGCGCCGAGCGCCTGACGCTGATCGGTGAGGTGGGCTACAACCGCATCAACGGACTAGGTGATGCTGATGGCACCGACATCCGTTTCGGCCGCAACCCCGCGTTCGGCTCCGGCATCCTGCCCGGCGCCGCCGGTGCGACCAGCTGCGCCGGCACCAACGTCGGTCTGGCCAACGCCAGCAACCCCGCGCAGGAGTGCAACAGCCACGGTTTCTACACCAGCGACTCCTGGGGCTACCGGCTGCGCGGCATGCTCGATTATCCCAACGTCTTCGCCGGGGTGAACCTCAAGCCGAACCTCGCCTGGTCCCATGACGTTGAAGGTCGCGGGCCGAACTTCGAAGAGGGCGCCAAGGCCATCAGCCTGGGCCTGGATGCCGACTACCTGAACACCTACACCGCCAGCCTCAGTTACACCAACTACTTCGACGGCAAGTACAACACCCTGACTGACCGCGACTTCGTCTCGCTCAGTTTCGGCGTGAACTTCTGATCCAGCACAGGCAGATACCCGCATGAAAAAGATCGCACTCCTGCAAACCGGCGTCCTCGCGCTGTCGCTGCTGACCACCAGTGTCATGGCCGCCATTTCCGCGGACGAAGCGGCCCGGCTCGGAACCAGCCTGACACCGCTGGGCGGCGAAATGGCCGCCAACGCCGACGGCAGCATCCCGGCCTGGACCGGCGGGCTGAAGCCCGGCGCGGCGCCGGTGGACGGCAACGGCTTCCTCGGCGATCCCTTCGCCGCCGACAAGCCACTGTTCGTCATCACCCGCGCCAACGTCGAGCAGTACAAGGACAAGCTGACCCCCGGCCAGCAGGCGATGTTCCAGCGCTACCCGGACACCTACCGTATCCCGGTCTACCCGACTCGCCGCAGCGCTTCCTCGCCGGACTCGATCTACGCGGCGGCGAAGAAGAGCGCCCAGTCCACCGAACTGGTCAACGACGGCGACGGCCTGAGCAACTTCGCCGGGCATTACTACCCTTTCCCGATTCCCAAGTCCGGCGTGGAAGTGGTGTGGAACCACGAGACGCGCTACCGCGGCACCAGCTACACGCAGCAGATCGCCCAGGCCACGCCACAGGTCAACGGTGACTTCACCGTGGTCGAGATGCAGCAGGACGTCGCCATTCCCTTCCTGATGCCTGACGTGGATGCGCAGAAGGCCGCCAACTACCTGTTCCTGGTCAAGCAGGCGGTGACCGCGCCGTCGCGCATGGCCGGCAATGTGCTGCTGGTGCACGAGACCATCGACCAGGTGAAGGAGCCGCGCAATGCCTGGTCCTACAACGCCGGCCAGCGCCGCGTACGCCGCGCCCCGCAGGTCGCCTACGATGGCCCCGGCACAGCTGCCGATGGCTTGCGCACCGCGGACAACGCCGACATGTACAACGGCTCGCCGGACCGCTACCAGTGGAAGCTGATCGGCAAGCGCGAGATGTACGTGCCGTACAACAACTACCGGCTCTGGTCGCCCAAGCTCAAGTACACCGACATCCTCAAGCCGGGCCACATCGACCAGGACCTGACGCGCTACGAGCTGCACCGGGTCTGGGAAGTGGAGGGCACCCTCAAGCCCGGCCAGCGGCACATCTACGCCAAGCGCCACATGTTCTTCGACGAGGACACCTGGTCGCTGCTGGAGGTGGACCACTATGACGGTCGCGGCCAGCTCTGGCGCGTCGGCGAGGGTTACCAGGTCAACGATTACCAGCACGGCGTCAGCCTCTATGCGGCGCAGGCGCTGTACGACCTGATCGCTGGTCGCTACCTGGTGTTCGGCATGACCAACGAATCGAAGAAGGCCACCCAGTACGACCAGAAGTTCAGCATGAACGACTTCACCCCCGCGGCCCTGCGCAACGCCGGTATCCGCTGAGGCAGTCTGTCCGAATGCGGCGATGCGTCGGTCATCGCCGTGCCTGCGCCGGGGCGTCCTGCTCCCGCTCCGGCGCTCTTTGTCCGGGCCACCGAGCATCGCCATCCTGCGGCCGCCACCTGACACGGGTGGCGCCTTTTTCCACGGTGTTTTGCAGTCTGATTACAGACTCGGCGGGCTCCTGTGCCTTCGCACCGCCTGCTGCTCCCGCCACACCATGGATCGAGGCCCATCATGCAAGGTCTGGGTGTCAGTTCGAACTGGGCGTGCGCGCCCGTTGCCATTCTTCCACGGCTCCCGGAGCACCATGTGCCGCGCGGCGCGCTTGCCGCCGCTGTGCGCGATGGCCGGCAGCGCCTGACGTTGCTGTGTGCACCGGCGGGATACGGCAAGACGGTGCTGCTCTGCGAGAGTTTCGTCGGCGGCGCCGCTGGCGAGAGACTGCTGTGGCTGAGCTGCCGCGGGCAGGCGCCGGGGCTGGCCGAACTCTGCTCGAAGATTACCTTGGCGCTGGGTTTTCCAGCCGCCACCGGCCCGGTGCAACTGCTGCGTCTGCTCGGTCTGCCGGGCCGGCCGTTGCGCCTGGTGCTGGACGATCTGGCAGGTGACCTGTGCCTTGAACTGAACAACTGGTTCGAGCAGTTGCTGCACCTGCCGGAGTGCCGTGTACGCCTGTGCGTCAGCTGCCGCCAGCGGCCCGCGTGGGACCTGCCATCGCTGTTGTTGCGAGGCGATCTTCTGGAGCTGGGCGTGGCTCAACTGTGCATGTCACACCGCGATTACGAGTCGGTCTGCCGCCGTATCGCGGCTGATGCCGACGAAGCGCAGCGCGAGGATATCTGGCTGAGGTGCGGCGGCTGGTGGGGTGCCGCCTGCCTTCTGCTGGCCGGCAACAGCCAGGGAAGGACACTGCTGCGCGACTACCTGCAACGCGAAGTGCTGGTGCGCCTGACGGACGGGGAGCGCCGGGTGTTCCATGGGCTGTGCCACCTGCCCAGGTTCTCCGCCGAGCTTTGCGCCCAGCTCTGGGAAGCCGGTGCCGGCGCCCAGGCACTGGGCCGTCTGCTGCACCTGCAGGTGTTCATCCAGCCGCTGGACGCGGAGGAGCACTGGTACCGCGTCCAGCCTCTGGTCGCCAGCCTGCTGCACGATGCCATCGCACCGGACGAGCTGGCGCGCCTGCGCTTGCATGCCTGCCGCCTGCTCAGCCTGGCAGGGCAGCTGCACGACGCCATCGACCAGGCCCTGCGGGCGCGGCAACCCGAGGTGGCGGCGACCTACATCGAGCGCCTGAAGCCCAGCTGGCAACTTGCCGACCGTCACTTGCGGCGCGTGCTGGAGTGGCGTCGGCAACTGCCTGGCGAGCTGCTGGAAGGCACCCCTCGGTTGATCTACCTCAGTTCGCTGGCGCTGTTGCTCAGTGGCCGGGTCGGCGAAGCCGAGCGCAGCCTGGCCGGCTTGTCGCGCTTCCTGCCGGCGGCCACTGCGGAGCATAACCGTCTGCTGCTGGCGCACTGGCAAGCCCTTGTCGGTGGCGTCCAGGCGTTCCGCGGTGAACTTGATGGGGCCGAGCGGCACTGCCGCGAGGCGCTGGCCAACCTGGGCGACGAGCCGAGGGACTGGCTGTCGCACCTGCTCTGCCAGTTCACCCTGGGACGGGTTCTGCAGGCCAGCGGTCGCGTGCGGGAGGCGCAGGCGCACTGGCACGCCGCGCTGGAGCAGGCGCGCCGACAGGGCTGCCAGGACAGCGAGGCGTTGCTGCAGGGCGAGTGCCTGCGCGGGCTGATGCTGGCCGGTGAGCTGGAGCTGGCCGGGCTGTTGCTCGAGGATGGGCTGCAGGGGCGCGCGCAGGCCGGGCTGGATTGGGACCCGGTACTGGGGCGCCTGATGCTCACTCGCGCTGATCTTTTGCTGGCGCAGGGCGCCGTGGAGGACGCCGACCTGACGCTGCGGGCCGCCCAGCCGCACCTGCGCGATTGCGACGCGCCCTTCGTGCTGGGCAGTTACCTTGGACTGGCCGAGGTGGCTGGTCGTCGCGGCAACCCGGCCTTGGCGCAGGCCCAGGTCCGGCGCGGCGAGCGGGCCATGCAGTGCGCCGGTATCGACCGGCACTGCTACCAGCCCGCGCTGGCCCTGCAGCAATTGAAGGGCCTGGCGCAACGGCGAGACTGGCGTGGCGTGCTCGATGCCGGCGGCCTGCTCGCCGGGCAGTACCCGGTGGGGGGGGCGCTGTCGACCCTGCTGCCGCCCACCCTGAGCCTGGAGGTGCAATGGCTGGTGGCGCAGGCAGAGCACCACCTGGGGCGGCGCGAGCAGGCAGCGGCGCGATTGCGGGTGATCGTCGAGCACTGCAGCCGGAGCGGGTTTGGCCAGCTGCGCGCGGAGGTGCTGCGCTTCCGGCAACAGCAGGAAATCGAAGAGGAGGGGGCCGACGCCGGCGGCTATCAGGAGGAGCTGACGGCCCGTGAAGCGGCGGTACTCGAGCGGCTCGCCGAGGGCCTGTCGAACCAGGAAATCGCCGATGTCCTGTTCCTCTCGGTGAATACCGTCAAGTACCACGCCAAGAACATCAACGCGAAGCTCGGCACCAGCCGACGCACCCAGGCGATCGCCTTCGCCAAGGCCCGTGGATTGCTCGCCTGAGGCCGTACCACCTGATCCGGGTGGCGCCCTGCGGCGGGCATAGCCCCAACCATTGCAGCGACTCGCCGGCGCTGTCCGCCGGCTCGATTGCCTAGCTGAGGAGCCTCTGCCATGACCGCCACCGCCCACCCGGATGACGCCGCGATCCGTGCGATCCTGCAGCGCCAGCACGCCGCCAGCCGAGCGGGCGAGCCGTGGAGCGCCGAGCAGCGCATCGAGTTGATCGACCGCGCCATCGACCTGCTGGTCCGTCACGAGGCGGCGCTGATCGAAGCGCTCGACGCGGACTTCGGCCAGCGCAGCCCGACCTTTTCGCGCCATAGCGACGTGCTGTCGCCGCTGGCCACCCTGCGCCAGACCCGTGACGAGCTGCACCAGTGGATGCAGCCGGAGCGCCGCCAGGCGCCGCGCGGCGAGGCCTGGGTGCAGTACCAGCCGCTGGGCGTGGTGGGCATCGTCACTGCCTGGAACGTACCGGCCAATATGGTCTTCAAGGGCTTGGCCGGTGCGCTGGCAGCGGGCAACCGGGTCATGATCAAACCTTCGGAGTTCAACCCGCAGACCTCGGCACTGATCGCCCGGATGATCCGTGAGGTCTATGCCGAGGACGAGGTGGCGGTGGTCACCGGCCCGGCGGAAGTCGGCCAGGCTTTCTGCCGCCAGCCCTTCGACCACCTGCTGTTCACCGGCGCCGGCAGCATTGGCCGGCATGTGCTGCGCGCGGCCGCCGAGAACCTGGTGCCGGTGACCCTGGAGCTGGGCGGCAAGTCGCCGGCCATCGTGTCCCGCTCGGCCGACCTGAAGAGCGCGGCCAGCAAGATCATGCTCGGCAAGCTGATGAACGCCGGCCAGCTGTGCGTGGCGCCGGACTACGTATTGGTCCCCGAGGAGTTGCTGGACGCCTTTGTCGAGATCGCCCGCGCTGTCGTCGCCAAGGTCTTCCCGACGCTGGCCGACAACCCCGAGTACACCGCCGTCATCAACGCCCGCCATTACCAGCGCCTGCGCGGCTACCTGGACGAGGCGCAGGCTGCGGGCGTCGAACTGGTCGAACTCAACCCGGCCGGCGAAACGCTCGACCCCGCGCGTCGCAAGCTTGCGCCGACCCTGCTGCGTGACCCCGGCGAAGGCCTGCAGGTCATGCAGGACGAGATCTTCGGGCCGCTCCTGCCGATCAAGCCGTATCGCCACTTCGACGAGGCCATCGCCTACGTCAACGCCCGCCCGCGCCCCCTCGGCCTGTACTGGTTCGGCAGCGATGCCGGCGAGGAGCGTGCAGTGCTCGAACGCACCTGTTCCGGCGGCGTGACGCTCAACGAAGTGATGCACCACGCCGGGCTGGAAAGCCTGCCCTTCGGTGGCGTCGGCCACAGCGGCATGGGCGCCTACCACGGCATCGATGGCTTCCGCACCTTCAGCCACGCCAGGGCCATCTACCGCGCCGGCTGATCCACGCCGGCTCCCGTCACTGTCGAATTCCCCTACCGTCGAGAAGGCACACCATGAAAGCAGCTGTATTCCACCAGGTCGGCGCGCCGCTGAGCATCGAAGACGTCGGCATCAGCAAGCCCGGTCCGCGCGAAGTCCTGATCCGTACCGTCGCCGTGGGCGTCTGCCATTCGGATCTGCACGTGATCGACGGCTCCTATCCCTATCCTGGCCCCATGGTGCTCGGCCACGAGGCCGCCGGCATCGTCGAGCAGGTCGGCTCCGAGGTGCGCACGGTCAAGCCCGGCGATCACGTGGTGACCTGCCTGACGGTGTTCTGCGGCCACTGCGAACACTGTGTGACGGGCCACCTGTCGCGCTGCGTTTCGCCGGAGACCAAGCGTGACAAGGACGAAGAGCCGCGCCTGAGCTATGCGCAGAAGCCCATGCCGCAGTTCGTCAACCTCTCGGCCTTCGCCGAGCAGATGCTGGTGCACGAGAACGCCTGCGTGGCAATCCGCCGCGACATGCCGCTGGACCGCGCCGCATTGCTCGGCTGTGCCGTTACCACCGGTACCGGTGCGGTGTTCAACACGGCCAAGGTCCGTCCTGGCGAAACGGTCGCGGTGATCGGTTGTGGCGGTATCGGCCTGGCGGCGATCAATGGCGCGGCACTGGCCGGGGCCGGGCGGATCATCGCCATCGACATGCTCGACTCCAAGCTGGAGCTGGCCCGCCAGTTCGGTGCCACCGATGTGGTCAACGGCAAGGGCGGCGACGCGGTGAAGCAGGTGCTGGAACTGACCCGTGGCGGCGTGCATCACGCCTTCGAGTGCATCGGCCTCAAGCAGACTGCCGAGCAGGCCTTCGGCATGCTGGCGCGCGGGGGCACCGCCACCATCATCGGCATGATCAAGCCGGGCCTGAAGATCGAGGTCGACCCCTACCAGCTGCTCCACGAACGTCGCCTGCAGGGCTCGTTGATGGGCTCCAACCGCTTCCCGGTGGACATGCCCGCGCTGGTGGATTTCTACATGGCCGGCCGGCTCAAGCTCGACGAGATGATTTCCCAGCGCATCCGCCTGGACCAGATCAACCAGGCCTTCGATGAACTGCGTCGCGGCGAGCTGGCTCGCTCGGTGATCGTCTTCGACCAATGACTTGCCCGGGGCCGCCCGCAGTCGGCGGCCCGGTACCAGGAGTTCACTGATGGATATCCACTTCACCCCCGAGGAACAGGCGTTCCGCGAAGAGGTGCGCGCGTTCCTGCGCGCCGAGCTGCCCCCGGAGCTGGCGCAACGCATCCTCGCCGGCAAGCGCCTGAGCAAGGAAGACCAGGTGCGCTGGATGCGCATCCTCAACCAGCGCGGCTGGCTGGTGCCGGGCTGGCCCGCGGAGTATGGCGGCCCGGGCTGGGGCGCCGTGCAGAAACATATTTTCGAGGAAGAGTGCTTCGCCGCTGGCGCGCCACGGGTGGTCGCCTTCGGCGCGAAGATGGTGGCGCCGGTGCTGATCCGTTTCGGTACGCCGGAGCAGAAGGCGCGCTTCCTGCCGCGCATCCTCGACAGCTCCGACTGGTGGTGCCAGGGCTATTCAGAGCCGGGTGCCGGTTCCGACCTGGCCGCGCTGAAGACCCGCGCCGTGCGCGACGGCGATCACTACGTGGTGAACGGCCAGAAGATCTGGACCACCCTGGCGCATTACGCCGACTGGATGTTCTGCCTGGTCCGTACCGATCCGGACGCGCCCCAGCAGCGCGGCATCAGTTTCCTCCTGATCGACATGAAGACACCGGGCATCACGGTGCGGCCGATCATCACCCTGGACGGCGAACACGAGGTCAACGAAGTGTTCTTCGACAACGTGCGCGTTCCGGTTGAAAACCTGGTGGGCCGCGAGAACGAAGGCTGGACCTGCGCCAAGTACCTGCTGACCCACGAACGCACCAGCATCGGCGGCATCAACCAGACCAAGGTGCTGCTGCGCAAGCTCAAGCAGGTGGCGGCGCAGGAGTTGCGCAACGGCCGGCCGCTGCTCGAAGACCCGCTGTTCCGGGCGCAGGTCGCCGCCGTGGAGATGCAACTGATGGCAGCCGACATGAGCAACCTGCGCGCGCTGGTGGCGGCCCGCGATGGCGGAGTGCCGGGTGCCGAAAGCTCGATTCTCAAGGTCAAGGGCACCGAGGTGCGCCAGCAGATCGTCTACCTGCTGACCAAGGCCGTGGGTAGCTACGCGCTGCCCTTCCTGGAGGACGAACTGGGTCTGGAAGGCAGGCCGGGCGAGGTGCTGCACAGCACCGACAGCGCCACTGCCGCCTACCAGTACCTCGACTCGCGAAAGGCCTCGATCTACGGCGGCTCCAACGAGATCCAGAAGAACATCATCGCCAAGATGATCCTTGAGTTGTAAGGAGCCCGCAGCATGGACTTCAAATTGAGCGCAGAGCAGCAGATGCTGCAGGACACCGCGGCGCGCCTGGTGCGCGACCACTACAGCTTCGAACAGCGCGAGGCCAACCGGCGCGAACCGGACGGCTTCAGCCGGGCCTTCTGGGCGCAACTGGGTGAGCTGGGGCTGTGCGCCGTACCGTTTGCCGAAGGCCATGGCGGATTTGCCGGACAGGGTGTGGAAGTGGGCCTGGTCTGCGCCGAGCTGGGCCGTGGCCTGTGCCTGGAACCCTACCTGCATTCGGTGGTGTACGCCGGCGGACTGCTGGCGCAACTGGCCAACCCGGCACAGGGCGCCGAACTGCTGCCGCGAGTCGCCAGCGGCGAGTTGCAACTGGCGCTGGCCGTCGATGAGCCGCAAAGCCATTACCAGCTGCACGATGTCCACAGCACCGCCAGCCTCACGTCCGGCGGCTGGCTGCTGGACGGGCGCAAGAGCGTGGTCTTCGGCGGACAGAGTGCCGGGCTGATTCTGGTATCGGCACGCACCGAGGGCGAGCCGCTGGACGAGGCGGGGATCAGCCTGTTCCTGGTCGACCCCGACAGCCCCGGCGTGCGTCGTCGGGACTACCCGACGCTGGATGGCCGCATGGCCTGCGACCTGTACCTGGACCAGGTGTTCGTGCCCACCGCCGCCCTGCTGGGCGCGGAAGGCGGCGCGCTGGCCGCGCTGCGCTACCAGCAGGGAAGGGCCATCGCCGCGCAGTGCGCCGAGGCGGTCGGCAGCATGGAAGCGGCCTGTGCGCTGACCCTCGACTACCTGAAAACACGCCAGCAGTTCGGCAACGTCATCGGCAAGTTCCAGGCCCTGCAGCACCGCATGGTCGACCTGCGTATCGAACTGGACCAGGCCAGCTCCATGGCGCTGCTCGCCGCTTGCCTGGCCGATGAGCCGGACAGCGCCGAGCGCAGCCGCGCCCTGGCGGCGGCCAAGTACATCGTCAGCCGCGCGGCCCGCCTGATCGCCGACGAGAGCGTGCAGCTGCATGGCGGCATCGGCCTGACCTGGGAATACCAGCTCTCGCACCATGCCAAGCACCTGCTGATGGTCGCCCGTCATTTGGGCGACGATGACCATCACCTGCAGGTCTTCAGCGACTTGATGACTTCGGCCTGATCCACTCTCAAACCGTTCACCGGGCCGGCGAGGCCCGGTGCTGCGGCCCTCCCGTAGTGCCCGCTCTTGTCTGGATCACAGTGCTTCGCGAGAGGCAACTACTGACCCCTGGAGGTCATTAGCTTCTGCCTGTCTACGAGTTTGTATACCCTCTTGAAATTCGTTTCGCACACTCGTTTCAACGATCGGGATCTTCTATGCAGACTGACCAGACCAGGCTACTCGCCCTCGCATTGCTTGAGATCAGGACGCTGCTCGCTGATTATTTGGGCGGCGAAGCAGATGCTCCAATGTGCGTTCGTGTTGCGGCACATATGGCCTATGCCCTCCACAATTTGGCAGAGGCTGCATACAGCAACGCTGACTATCAACTCGACCACGCGATCCGGAAGATCGCAGCGATCGATGAAGTCCTTAGTGTTTCGGATGGCGCCGCGTTGCTGAGTAGATTTGAAATCGAGGCCTGATTCTCTCCACATGGCTCTCAATCTGGATGACCGTTCCTGGCCGGAACCTGCCTACCGATGAAAGAACGGCATCAGCAGGAGCCCGCAGGCTCCTGCTGATGCCGTCTCAATATCCAAGGGTTGATCGACCCTGAAGCAAGAACCGACGACCTCGCTGTCAACTCCGCTGGAATCAGCAGGATTCAGCGGATGCCCTGGTTCCTCAGCGCCGTCGGTGTGTAGTCGACGCTGCTGGCCTTGAAGCCGAACTCCACCTGGGACTTCTCCTGGTTGGTCAGGCCCGACACCAGGTAGCGGCCATTGATGAGGTCGTAGAGGGCTTCCACGCCCAGCCAGGGAATCTGCTTGTCGTACAGCGGCGTCATGAAGCTCTCACCCACGCGCCAGAGGGTGCCGCGGCCGTCGTAGTGGTCGGCGAGCACGGCCTGCCAGGTGTCCTCGTCGAGGAACAGCACGCGGCGCGCGTAGATGTGTCGCTCGCCGGCGCGCAGGGTGCCTTCGACCTGCCAGACGCGGTGCTTTTCGTAGCGCACCAGGTCCTGGTTGAGGTGGCCGGGTTTGACCAGGTCGTCATAGCGGTGGGCGGTGGAGTCGAGGGCGAAGCTGTTGTACGGGACATAGATTTCCTTCTTGCCGATCAGCTTCCAGTCGTAGCGGTCCGGCGCGCCGTTGAACATGTCCAGGTTGTCCGCCACGCGCAGGCCATCGGAGGCCGGGTAGGGGCCGTCGTAGGCGATTTGCGGGGCGCGCCGCACACGGCGCTGGCCGGCGTTGTAGACCCAGGCCATGCGCGGCTCGCGGACCTGGTCGAGGGTCTCGTGGACCAGCACCACATCGCCCGCCAGGCGCGCCGGCGCGGTGACCAGCTGCTTGTAGTAGAAGAGGACGTTGTTGTCCTTGTCCGGGCTGTAGTCGGTGAGCTGGTCGCGGTAGCTGAACTGCTGCTGGAAGTAGGTGGGCGTGTAGGTGCCGTTGGCGGTGGGCGTCGCTTGCACGTGCAGGCGCTGGGCGCTGCCGCCGCGGTAGCGGGTGATGTGGTTCCACAGCGCTTCGACGCCGCTCTGCGGAATGGGGAACGGGATCGCCGTCTGGAAGTCCTTCAGGCCGTTGCCGCCTTCGACCAGGCTAGCATGGCGCGCATTCGCGGCCACAGCTTGCAGTACCGCTGCCGGGTAGGTTGCCGAGCGGTGTGCGGGATACACGTTGAGGTGATAGTCGGGGTAGCGCTTGAGCATCGCCTGTTGCCCGGGAGTGAGGTTCGCCACGTACTGCGCCATGTTCTGCGCAGTGATGGTGAACAGCGGTTTGTCGGCCGCGAAGGGGTCGCTCAGGCGGCCATCGGCGCCGCGGCTGCCGACGTTGGCCGGCAGGCCACCGTCCCAGGCGGGAATGCTTCCGTCGGCATTGCCGGCACGCTCCGCACCCAGGGGCGTGAGGGCGTTGCCCAGTTTCGCCGCTTCCGTTTCGGGAACGGCGGCCTGGAGGTTGAAGGGCAGGGCCAGGAACAGCAGTGAAGCGCACGCAAGTTTCTTGTTCATCGGGTTTTCTCCGCTTAGAACGACACGCCAAAGCTCAGGGCAAGGAAGTCCCGGTCGGTATTCACGTTGTACTTACCGCCGAAGAAGTTGGTGTAGGAAAGGCTCATGTTGTAGGTGTTGAGGTAGGTGCCATCGACACCGACGCTGATCGCCCGCGCGCCCTGGTTGAAGCCCGGCTCCGGGGCGTAGCCGTGGACGTCGTGGGACCAGGCCAGGTTGGGTCGCACCGTGGCGCCGTCGATGAGGTCGGCGTATTCCCAGATCGCCCGCGTCTGGTAGCCCCAGGCAGTGCTGGTGACGAAGCCGGAGTCGTTGCAGTACTGCGGCGTGACGCTGTTGCCGGTGCACAGGCTGTTGTCGGGGTACAGCGCGCCCTGGCCGAACACCGGGCTGCGGCCGTAGCGCAGTTCGTCGTCGCCGCCCAGGCCGCCGACGTGGGTGACGCCGATCTCGCCGATCAGGGTCAGGCGGTCGGCGCCCATCACCTGGTCGAAGAAGTGCGTGGCGGTGACCTGCGCCTGGGTCACTTCCTTGCGCCGGTAGCCCTTGAGGACCGCGTCGTTGGCCGGTGCCGGAGCATCGCCGTAGACGGGTGTGAGCGCCGGTATGCCCAGGGTCGAGGTGACCAGGTCGACCGGGTTGATCTGCACCGGCATGTTAGGCCGGTAGCTGATCTCGCCGGCCAGGGTGGTGCCGGTGGGCAGGCTGGTGCTGAAGCTCAGGCCGTAGAGCTGGATGTCCTCGGGGTAGTCGGCGAAGTACTGGGAGCTGCCCAGTCGGTAGGCCTGGGTCAGCTGCTGGCCGGCGCTGCTGCCGATCACGCCGCCGCAGAGGGCGGCGGGAATGCCGAGGTTGCCGCACAGCTGCGGGGCGAAGCCCAGGTCGGCGGCGTGCGGGCCGCTGCGCACGCTGAGGTAGGGCTGGCGGCTGTGGTAGTTGATGAAGTAGCCGGCGAACTCGCTGTCCAGCTCCGGAGCGAACCAGCGCAGGGCGGCGCCCCACTGGCCGTCGTCGCGCGCTTCGCGGTCCTTGCCGCGGGGGATGACGATGCCCTCGTCGGTCAGGTTGATCCCGGCCGGCGCCAGGGCCTGCACCGCCAGCGGGTTCTGGTTGATCACCGGGCCGGCGGCCAGGCCGTTGCAGCCGTCGGCCATCACATCGGTGGTGGAGAAGAAGGTGCCGCAGTTGTCGATTACCGTCTTCTGCCATTGCAACTGGTAGAACGCCTCGGCGGACAGGTGCTCGCTGAAGTTCTGCGAGACGTAGAACATGTTCACCGGAATCAGGCCTTCCTTGATCTCCGAGCCGGGCCGGCGGAAGGCGGCGACGTCGATCGGGTTGATGGCGTTGATGCCGCCCTGGATGAAGGTGCTCTCGCCCCAACTCACCACCTGCTTGCCCAGGCGCACGGTGCCGGGCAGGTCGCCGATGCTGTAGTTGTGATAGAGGAAGGCATCGAGGAACTCGGCGCCCGACGCCTTGGCGCCTTCCTCGCGACCGTGGTCGTCAATGTCCTTGAAGTGCAGGTGCTCGTCCTTGAGCTTGAAGTCGTACCAGTACTTGCCACGGACGAACGCGCCGGAGTCGCCGTACTTGAGCTCCAGGTCGTGGATGCCCTTGAACACCTTGGAGAAGGTGTCGCCCTCGCGGAAGTTGCGCTTGCCGTCGTCCGAGCTGTGGCTGTGCAGCAGCGCGGCGTCGGCGTTGCGCATGGCCCAGCTGGCGCCGACCGACAGGCTGGAGTCGAACTGTCCCTCGATTTCGCCGAGGGAGAAGGTGAAGGCTTGCGCGCCGTTGCCGTAGAGGGCCAGGCCGATGGCGGCGGGAAGCGCGAGCAGGTGCAAGGCGGGTGATCTGCGGTTCATCTGAAACGACCTCTTGTTGTTGTTCTGTCGTCTGCCGGCCCTTTTTCGGGCGCAGCGGCTCCCCGCTGGCCCGCGGTGTGCGGGCCAGTTGATGAAGGTGGTGAGGTGGAGGCGCTAGAGGCTCAGGTCGAGGGCGTCCTCCCCGAGCGTGATCTCGCCCGAATACTCATCGGCCATGCCGCTGACGAACAGGCGTCGGGCGAGGAAATCATCCGGGGCGGGAATCAGGTGGGTGAGCAGCAGGTGGCGCACCCCGGCACGCTGGGCCATGCGCGCCAGCTCCAGGGTGTCGGCGTGGTAGTCGAGCACGCGCACGGCCTGCGCGCCGCGATCCGGCTGCCCGGTGCGTTCGAGCGCGGCGGCGCCTTCGCGGACCAGATGAGCGTTGATCGCCTCGTGCACCACCAGGTCGGCATCGCGCATGGCTTCGAGGTAGCGCTCGCTGACGCGGGTGTCGCCGCTGATGAATAGCTTCTTGCCCTGGTAGCGCAGTACGTAGCCGTAGGCCGGCTCCACCGGATGGTGATCGACACGGTAGGCGTCGATGGTCACCCCGCCCTGGTCATAGACGCGCACCGACTCCTGCCCTTCGGCGATCTCCACCCGGCGCGGCTCGGCGAACGCCAGCTGCTTGTCGGTGGGCGGCAAGGCATGGGCGCTGCGGTAGCCGGCGTCCTGGGCGTAGGCCATGGCCAGACCCTTGACGACCTGCTCGACACCGGGCGGGCCGAAGACCAGGAAGGGTGTCTGCCGGCCGTAGATCCAGCTGTGGTTGATCAGCGCGCCGAGGCCGTTGAAATGGTCGGAATGCCAGTGGGTGATGAACACCTGGTTCAGCGCCTGTGCCGGCACGTGGCTGGTCTCCAGGTTGCGCATGGCGTTCTCGCCGGCATCGAAGAGGAACAGCCGCCCACCGGCGGCCACCAGGGTGCAGGCCTGCCCACGGGGCGCGTTGGCCTGCGGCGTGCCGGTGCCGCAGAGGATGACGCGGATGCCGTTGCCGCCCTGGATCAGGGACTGGTCGGTGTGGTCCTTGACCATCGCATCCAGGGCCGCGTGCTGGATGCGTTCGCAGCCGGGCAGGGCGAGGACGAGCAGCAGGGCAAGGGCTCGGGGCAGTCGGGGTCGCATGGCACTTCCTTCGTTCTATTGTTGTTTCGGGTGCGAGCGTGGCGGTGGTGCGGTCGGGCTCAGCCGTGCCAGTCCACCGCGAAGCTGTAGCGGCCCAGCGCGCGGGCCAGTTCATCGCGTCCGGACCCGGCGCGAACCTGCGCCACCAGCCCGCGACGGGCATCCTGCACCACCTCCACGGCGATGCCGGCGAGGCCCTGGTTGTCCGCTTCCTGGTGGATCACCCGGGCGATCTCGCGTTGCTGCAGCGCAGGCTTGAAGATCTTGCCCACCGGCGTGACCGGCAGGGCGTCGAGAATCTCGATGCGCTTGGGCACCGCGGCGCGTTCGCTGATCCGCAGGTTGGCGAAGTCCAGCAGCGCGGCGCTGTCGACACGCTGGCCGGCAGCGAGCTGCACGTAGGCCACGGGAATCTCCCCAGCGTGGGGATCGGGGCTGCCCACCGCAGCCACCAGGGCCACTGCCGGGTGGGCCTGCAGCGCCTCCTCGATCTGCTTCGGATCGATGTTGTGGCCGCCGCGGATGATCAGTTCCTTCTTGCGCCCGGTGAGCCAGAAGTAGCCCTGGGCGTCCTGCCGGCCGAGGTCGCCGGTGTTCAGCCAGCGCTGCCCGCCGATGTCGATCCACAGGCCCTTGTTGTGGCTGTCGTCGAGGTAGCCGAGGAAGACGTTCGGGCCGTGGATGGCGATCACCCCGACTTCGTCGGCTTCGGCATCGCGCAGGTAGTCGCCGTGGTCGTCGAGGATCACCGCGCGCATGCCCTGGTAGGCCAGGCGCAGGCCGATGGAGCCGATCGGGCGCTCGCCGTCGGGCGGGTTGCTCGAGGACACGCAGGCGCCTTCGGTCAGGCCGTAGCCTTCGAGGATGCGCACGCCGACCACCCGCTCGAACTCGCGGAACAGCTCCACCGGCATCGGCGCGGCGCCGCACAGCGCGTACTGCAGGCTGGTCAGATCGTGGTTGGCGACCGGTTGCTGCAGCAGCGCCGAATAGACGGTCGGCACGCCGGAAAAGAAGTTGATGCCGAAGTGCTGGACCATCGCCCAGAAGGCCGGAATCACCCCCTCGCCGCGATAACCCTGGGGGGTGCCGATGATCACCCGGTCGCCATGGGTCCAGGGCATCAGCCCGGTGACCAGCTGGCCGTTGACGTGGAACAGCGGCAGCCCGCAGAAGATCACCTGGCTGCTCTGGCGCGGCTGCATGTTGGCGGCCATGGCCCAGGCGTTGAAGACTTCCGAACCGTGGCTGCGCTTGGCGATCTTCGGCAGGCCGGTGGTGCCGCCGGTGCAGAAATAGGAAGAGGGCTCCTCCGCGCGGATCACGCGGCCGCTGCTGAGTTGCTTGCCGTTCTCGCGGCGCATCAGCCGGCGCAGGTCGTGGATGTGCAGACGCGGGTGGCGAGTGCGTTCGCGCCGGGCCATCCAGCGCAGCGCGAGGGACGTCACGGGGCCGACGTAGGGCGCCATGCTTACCCAGAGCACATCGCGCACGCCGGGCAGACTGTCGAGCTGGCTGGCCAGCTTGGGCCACAGGTCGCTGCCGGGCGTCGGCGCCAGGGTCACCACCAGCCGCGCATTGGCGGCACGCAGCAGGTCGCCGATCTGTGCGGCTTCCAGCAGCGGGTTGATCGCCAGGACGATGCCTGCGGCCTCGCCGCCCCAGATCACGAAGTGGGTTTCCGGCAGGTTCGGCAGCAGGAAGGCGACCACGTCCTTCGGCCCGATGCCGAGCCGGTGGAAGGCGTTGGCGGCGCGGGTGATGTCGGCGAAAAGCTCGGCGTAGGTCCAGTCGTGGGTACGGCGGAAGTCCTTCGCTTCGAGGAAGAAGCTCAGTGCTGTCGCCTGGCTGTTCTGCACGGCGCAGCGACGCAGAGCCTCATAGGTGCTGGCGGGCAGTTCGCGGCGGGCCAGCGGGATGCTTTCCAGTGCCTGGATGTCCGCCTGGGTCTTCACGGCCATCAGGCTTGCTCCACCACGCGGTTGCGCTGCACGCCCAGGTCGATCACACCGTCGGCGCTGCGGATGCTGGCTTCGACCAGGTCACCGGCCTTGAGGTACTGGCTGCGCCCCGCCTGCGTCTTGAGGAAGGCTTTCCACTTGATGTGCTCGGGCAGCAGCGCCGCGATGCGCTGCTTGGCCGGCGACGGGACGGACAGCGCGCAGCCGGCCGGCGTGCCGGTGGCGATCAGGTCGCCGGCGGCGAAGTCCTGCACCCCGGACAGCTCGCTCAGGGTCTCGGCCGGACCGTGCACCAGGTTGGCGGTGCTGTCGCTCTGGCGCACTTCGCCGTTGACCGTCAGGCGCAACTGCAGCTCCTTCAGGTAGCGCATGTCGCTCTTTTGCAGGAGGCACAGGTACGGGCCGACCGGGCCGAAAGTGCGGAAGCTCTTGCCCTTGTAGAACTGCATCTGTGGAATCTGGATATCGCGCGCCGAGTAGTCGTTGACGATCACCACGCCGGCGATGAACTCGTGCAGGTTGGAGTCGGTCACCGCGACCTTGCCGGTGATCTCGCGGCGCAGCACCAGCCCCAGTTCGATCTCGTAGTCGAGGAAACGCACCTGGCGCGGTTTGATCAGGTCGCTGTCGGCAGCGACGATGCAGCTCTGCGCCTTGGTGAAGATCATGTTGAAGTGCTTGGCGTCCGGGTCCATGCCCGACTCGATCATGTGCTGGCGGTAGTTGGCGCCTTGGCAGACGAACTGCTGGTCGCGGGTGATGGGCGAAAGCAGCTTCACCGTGTCCAGCGGCAGTTCGTCACCGCGCAGCTCAGTCAATTCCTCGACCTGCACCTGACGGATCAGCTCGCCGGTGCTGGCGTAGCGGCCGGGCAGGGGGCTGATGCGGCCCTGGCGCAGCACGCCCCAGCGGGTTTCGTTCTGGTGTTCGAAGCGGACAAGGTGCACGGGCATGGGAGCGACTCCTGGTACTGCGGTGGGCCGCGTCGGGGCGGCGATTGTTGTTGTGCTGGTTGTGATGCTGCGGGGCTAGCCGAACATCCGCGCCAGGGTGATCAGCTTGCGCAGCGTCAGGTCCGGGCTGTGCCGCAGGTTGTGCAGCAGGATGCGCAGCTTCTGCAGGTTCATCGCCGGCTTGGTGAAGCTCTTGGGCATGCGCTGGCCCCACTGCGACATGGCCTCGGGGCTGACGCCATGCAGCCCGGTGGGGCGCTCGGCGGTGAACAGGTCGCCGTCGCAGTAGTGCTCGTGCTTGTCGCCCCAGGGGTCCTGCCAGTAATCGAAGATCTGGCTGCCGAGGATGTGCCGGCCCATGCCCCAGGCGTGCTTCCAGCCGCGCTCGCGCAGCACCCGCTGGCCCATGCCGACGGCGTCGGCATCCACCACTTCATAGGCGCTGTGGCTGTAGGCGGCCATGAAGCCCTGGGCCAGTGCCAGGGTGTGGTGGTCGGCGGGCGTGTCGCCCAGGTCCAGGCGCATGAAGGAGACCGCCGGAGAGCCATCGGGCAGCACCTGCACGTCGCTGGGAATGAAGCCGAAATGCTCGGTGTACCAGGCGCAGGTGGCCTGGTAGTCGGCCACTTCGAGCACCACGTGGCCGAGCTTGATGATGTCCGGCGGGGCCACGGGCGGGCGCTGGGTGGCGTTGATCCGCGGTGCCTCGTCGACCTGGTTCAGCGGCAGGGCCGGGCGGTGCGCCAGCTGGCTGGCCGGCTGCTGGCCGTGGATCGCCTCGACGACGAAGCCGGAAGGGTCGCGCAGACTGACGGATTCGCCGCCACCGGGCGTATTGAGTTTCTCGAGCGGCGAGGCGCCCGGCAGGCGCGCCAGCCGTTGCAGGTCCTCGCGTGTTTCCACCGTCAGGCCGAAGCCGACGAAGCGCGCCTGTGCCGCCCGTTCCACCCGATAGCAGTAGGGTGCCGGGCCGGTGCCGCGCAGGCACAGGCAGTCCGCGTCGCGGCGTGCCAGGGTCAGGCCGAAGTCACCGAGAAAGCGTTCGGCCTGCTCCAGGTCCGGGCGCTCGAAGATCAGGTGGGCCAGCGCGCGGGCCTTGACCGTCGGCTGCGGATGGCGCGCCGGTTGCGGCGTTGCCAGGGAAGTAGAGGAGTGCTGACGGCTCATGCTTGTTGTTCTCCGTGGCTTTCGTCAGGCAAGGCTTCGCCATCGCCCCTGAAAAGGAGCGTTGGCAGGTTCGGGTGGGTCAGTCCGCGGGTGGCAGCACCGGCAGTTCACCGGTGGACAGGCTGCGCGCTTCCTCCGGCGCCACGCCGAGCGCGCGCAGGGTCAGTTCCGCCGAATCGCTGCCGGCCTGGCGCCAGGTCCGGTGGCCCTCCAGGACCAGGAAAATGGAGCTGAGTACGGAGCCGGCGATCATCGATATCGCCGACGGCAGCTGCTCCTGGCGGAAGCTGTAGCGGCCACTGGCGAGCCCGCTGAGCAGGTCGGCGGTGGGCGGACCGAACCACATGCCGCGCAGCGATTCCTCGCTCATCGAGAAGCGGCTGATGAAGGCGCCCCAGTGCGGTTCCTCGTGCGCCCGGCGGATGAAGAAGCGGATGCCGTTGGCCAGGCGCAGGGCCGGGTCCGAGGTCTCGCCGAAGCTCTTCACCACGCGCTGGTGCATCTCCGCCGCCAGGTGGCTGGCCACGTGCTGGAAGAGGTCGTCGATGGACTGCAGGTTGTTGTAGATGGTGCCCCGGGCCACACCGGCCTCCTGCGCGAGGTCGCTGATGTTCACCTGGCTGGCGCCCTTCTCGGCGAACAGGCGCAGGGCGGCCTGGTGGATGCGGCGTTGTACGGGGTTGAGGGTTTCCATGAAGAAATGGCTCCAAGGTCAAGCTTGGAGCGATTGAACACGTGCGTTCAAAATAAGTCAACAGGGTCCATTGGTCGTCATTTTTCCTGCTTTCTCCTCGTTTTCTCCCGTCTTCCGGGCCTTTCCAGCACGGTGGTGGTGCTCCGGAAAGGCTCTGGCCGGCGGCTTTGACTGGGCAAGTCGAATCAGAATTGATCTCCAGTTGACTGAATTGAACACTGGTGTTCAAAATGATTCGGCGATGTCTTCCCCTGGAGCAAGCAATGCAAGAGTCCACAACAACAACGACAACCTGCGACGTGATCATCGTCGGCCTCGGCCCCACCGGGGCGGTGCTGGCCAACCTGCTGGGCCGCTACGGCTGGTCGGTGGTCGGCCTGGAGCGTGACGAGGACCTTTACTACGCCCCGCGTGCCGTGCACTTCGACGACGAGATCATGCGCATCTTCCAGTTCGCCGGCCTGGCCGGCGACATCGGCCGCACCAGCGAGTCGTTCACCGACATGGAGATCATCCTGCGCCCCGGGCGCAAGCCGGTGACCCGCTCGCGCATCGGCAGCCAGGACCGGCGCTACGGCCATCCCGGCGCCTGGTGGTTTCACCAGCCGACCCTGGAGCGGCATTTTCACGACGGCCTCAAGCGCTACCCCAATGTCACCCCGGTGTACGGCTGCCGCGTTACTGGCGTCGAGCAGGATGCCGAAGGCGTGCGTGCCACCGCCGTGCAGCGGGACGGCAGCGAGCGCGTGTTCCAGGGGCGCTACCTGATCGGCTGTGACGGCGGCAAGAGCTTCGTCCGTCGCGAGGCCGGGCTGCGCCTGGAGTCGGCGGACTTCGACGAGGCCTGGGTGGTGGTGGATACCAAGACCCGTTCCGGCGAGAAGGATGCACTGCTGCCAGCCAACCACTCGCAGGTGTGCAACCCGGCACAGCCGGTGACCTACGTACCCATGGCCGGCCCGTACTACGAATGGCAGTTCATGGTCACCGGCGGCAAGTCCGAGCGCGAGGCCACCGATCCCTACCTGGTGCGCCAGCAACTGCGCGACTTCGTCGACCTCGACAAGATCGAGATCACCCGCATCGCCTACTACAAGTTCCACGGCCTCTGGGCCAACGACTGGCGCAACGGCCGGATCATCCTGGCCGGTGACTCGGCGCACCAGATGCCGCCGTTCCTCGGCCAGGGCATGTGTTCGGGTGTGCGCGATGCCAGCAGCCTGTGCTGGCGCCTGGACATGGTGCTGCGCGGCGCCGCGCGGGAGAAACTGTTCGACGACTACGAGGCCGAACGCTCGGCCCATGTGCGCGAAATCATCAACGGCGCGATGTTCCTCGGCAACGTCATCCAGACCCGCCACCGCGGCGTGGCCTTCCTGCGCGACTGGCTGCTGTTCCGCATCGCCGGGATGCTGCCTTTCGCCAACAAGGCCTTCGCCGACAAGGCCAACCGCAAGAAACCGCTGGCTACCGGTTTCTGCGGCTGGGGGCACCGGCTGTCCGGGCACCTGGCCCTGCAGCCGAAAGTGCTGCGCGAGGAGCAGGGCGAGCGCGTGCTGCTCGACGAAGCCTTGGGCCACGGCTTTGCCTTGCTCGCCCGGCGCGGTTGCCTCGATAGCCAGCGCGCGCAATTGGAGCGACTGGCGCAACAGGTGGACCTGCGCGTGCTGGAGTTCGCCGAAGATCCGGCCGGCCCGGTGCTGGGCGACCCCACCGGCGCGCTGCAGGACTGGTTCGACGAAGCCGACATGGACTTCGTGCTGATTCGCCCCGACCGCTACGTCTTCGATGCCGGCCGCGCTGACCAGCTGGGCCGCGTCGCCGAGCGCTTCCTCGCCGGCCTGTCGCTGGTAAGCCAGAGCCATCAACCCCAAGGAGTGGCGGCATGATCGACACCCCCGTTCTCATCAGCGGCGCCGGCCCGGTCGGCCTGACCCTGGCGCTGAACCTCAGCCGCCTGGGCATTCGCTCGGTGCTGCTCAACGACCGCCGGCAGACCACCAGTCACCCCAAGCTGGACGTAGTGAACTGCCGCTCGATGGAAATCTTCCGCCAGCTGGGCCTGGCCGAGCGCATCCGCGCCGCCGGTAACCCGGTCGACGCCAACCAGTACTCGGCGATGGCGGCTTCGGCCAGCGGACCGTTCTATAGCGTGATGTCCGACCGGCACCTGATCTACCAGCCGGTCAGTCAGGCCGAGCAGGCCATCCGCGCCTGCCGCGACGGCAGCCTGCCGCTGGAGTCGATGCAGCGCATCGCGCAGATGCACCTGGAGCCGGTGCTGATGGCCGAGGTGGAAGCCGATCCGAACATCGAGCTGCGCATGGGCTGGCGCCTGTATGGCTTCGAGCAGGGATCCACGGGTGTGGTGGTGATGGCCCATGAAGTGGATAGCGGCGACGCGCAGCAGTTCTTCGCCCAGTACCTGGTCGGCTGCGACGGACCCAACAGCCGCGTGCGCAACTTCCTCAACATCGATTACGACGGCACCCGCGACCTGGTCGGCGAGCTGTTCATCATCCACCTGCGCTCCGACGAGATCGCCGGGCTGTTCCCGAACAACCAGCCGTACTGGCACACCTGGCTGACGCGGCCGGGCTTCGCCGGCCTGCTGGTCTCGCCCGACGCCAGCCGCAACGACTACGTACTGCACCGGCCCTTCGCGCCACGCCCCGGTGAGTCGCTGGAAAGCGTGGTGGACGCCGCCCTCGGCACCCGGCTGCGCTACGAGATCGTCCAGTCCGGGCCGTGGCGCCCGCAGTTCCTGGTGGCCCGTTCATTCGGCCGGCAGCGGGTATTCATTGCCGGCGATGCCACCCACCAGTTCATGCCCACCGGCGGGCTGGGGATGAACACCGGGGTGGCCGAGGCGCACAACCTGGCGTGGAAGCTGGCGGCCTGTCTCGCTGGCTGGGGTGGCCCGCGCCTGCTGGAAAGCTACGAGGCGGAGCGCCTGCCAGTGGCCCGGCGCAACCGCGACCACGTGAAGAAATGCGCGGCGGCAACCTTCGAGGCGCAGATGCGTCGCGACGACGCGCTGCTCGCCCAGGGGGCGGCCGGTGAGGCGGCGCGCGAGGCCGCAGGGCGCGAGTTCGAGCGCAAGGTGTCGCGGCTCTACGAATCGCTGGGCGTGGAGATCGGCTACCGCTACCACGGCTCGCCGGCGATCGAAGCGGACACCGCCAGTGAGCCGGTATACGAGGAGATTCGCTACACGCCCACCACCTGGTCCGGCGCGCGCCTGCCCAGCGCGTTCCGCGAGGACGGCACGGCCCTGTTCGATCAACTGGCCGTTGGCAGCTACACCCTGCTGGCGTTCGACGCCGATGCCGAGGCTTGCGCACCACTGCAGGAGGCGGCGCAGGAGTGCGGCGTCCCGCTGAGCGTGCTGCCGATCCACGAGAAATACCTGGCGACCCTGTACGAACGGCGCTTCGTGCTGGTGCGACCTGACCAGCATGTGTGCTGGCGCGGCGACAGCCTGCCGGTCGATTGCTATTCGCTGTTCAACCGTCTGCGCGGAGCCCGCTGACCATGAGCCTGTTCATCGATTCGCTGAAACTGCGCCTGCTCCTGCTGGCGTCCATCCCCCTGCTGCGCCGGGCCGAACGCCGCTCGGCGCGCCTGCGCGAACTGCTCCACGAAGACTCCTTCGTGCTGCAGATTCGCACCGGTGATGGAGTCGGCGGTTATTACCAACTGCGCGGTGGGGTGCTCAGCCTGCACCGTGGCGAGCACCGCCGTCCGGACTTCATCCAGCACTGGCAACGCAGCGCGGACGCGCTGCGGGTGATGCTCAGTCGCGATGAAACCGACATGCTGCGCGCCGTCGAAGGCGGGCAGTGCCAGTTGCAGGGGCGCTTCGCGGTGGCCCTGTGGTTCAACGAAGCCATGAAGATCGCCCGGGCTGCCTAGCCCCTCACGGATCACACAAGGACAACAAGAATGACGATCCAACAAGGTCGAATCGACGTGCACCACCACATCATCCCGCCGGCCTTCGTCGAGGTCATGGCGAAAAAAGGCCTGGACATGGTCGCTGGTGCGCCGCTGCCGAAATGGTCGCCGCAGAAGTCCATCGAGGTGATGGACCTCAACGGCATCCAGACCGCCATCACCTCGCTGTCGGCGCCGGGCGTACATTTCGGCGGGGGAGTGGAGCAGGCCCGCGAGCTGGCGATGCGCTGCAACGACTTTGCGGCGCAGATGCGTGCCGATCATCCGGGGCGCTTCGGCAACTTTGCCGTGCTGCCCACACCTTTCACCGAGGCCGCCTGCCGCGAGGCCATCCGCGCGCTGGACGAGCTGAAGGCCGACGGGGTGGTGCTGCTGGGTAGCACCGATGGCGTGTTCCTCGGCGATGAGCGTTTCGACGAGCTGATGGCCGAGCTGGACCGCCGGGCGGCCATCGTCTTCGTGCATCCGAACATGCATGAAAGCAGCGAGAAGCTCGGCATCGCCGCGCCGGGTTTCCTCGTCGAGTTCCTCTGCGACACCACCCGCGCGGCAGTGAACCTGATCCTCACCGGCACCCTGGAGAAGTACCCGCGCATCCGCTGGATCCTCGCCCACGGCGGCGGCTTCCTGCCGTACGTGGCCTGGCGCGTGTCGCTGGCCAACGCCCTGCCGCAGTTTCAGGACAAGGCGCCGCAGGGGGTGATGACCTACCTCAAGCGCTTCTACTTCGACACCGCGCTGTCGCCGTCGCGCTACTCCATGGCGGCGCTCAAGGAGCTGGTGGAGCCCTCGCAGATTCTCTTCGGCAGCGACTTTCCCTTCGCGCCGGCGCCGGTCACCACCCTGACCTGCCAGACCCTGGAGCAGAACACCCTGTGGTCGGATGCGCAGCGCTACGGGATCAACCGGGGGCACGCGCTGAGCCTGTTCCCTCAGTACCGGGATGCCCGCGAGCAGGTGGTGGCGGCGCCGATCTACAGTGGCGAGTCGTTCGCCAGCCGGATCAAGCGCAGTCTCACCCGCCCGCTGGGCGCCTACGTCGAGCGGGTGCGCAGCCGTTGAGCCAGGCCGATTGATGAACGGAGAAGCGATCCCATGAGCACCCTGTTCGAACCGTTGCACCTGCCCAACGGGCAGGTGATCCGTAACCGCATCGCCAAGGCGGCGATGGAAGAGAACCTCGCCGACGCCGACCACGCCCCTGGCGATACCTTGCTGCGTCTGTATCAGCGCTGGGCGGAGGGCGGTGCCGGATTGATCATCACCGGCAATGTGATGGTCGACCGCCGCGCGCTGACCGGCCCGGCCGGGGTCGTGCTGGAGGACGACCGCCTGCTGCCGCGCTTCAGGCGCTGGGCCGCGGCCTGTCGCAGTCATGGCGCGCAGGCCTGGATGCAGATCAACCATCCTGGCCGCCAGTTGATGGCCGACCTCGGGCAACCGGCCCTGGGGCCTTCGGCCATCGCCGTGGACATTCCCGGCCTGAAGGGCGTTTTCGCCCAGCCGCGTGCGTTGTCCGGCGCGGAAATCGACGGGCTGATCCAGCGTTACCTGAACGCCGCGCTGCTGGCTGAGAGCGCCGGGTTCACTGGCGTGCAGGTACACGCCGCGCATGGCTACCTGTTCAGCCAGTTCCTCTCTCCGCTGAGCAATCAGCGCAAGGACGACTGGGGCGGTAGCCTGGAGAACCGCGCGCGCATCCTGTTGCGCACGGTGGAGGCGATCCGCGAGCGGGTGGCTCCGGAATTCTGCGTGGCGGTGAAGCTCAACTCCGCCGACTTCCAGCGCGGCGGCTTCGAGGCGCGCGACGCCGAGGCCGTGGTGCGTCTGCTCAACGAGCGCGGCGTGGACCTGGTCGAGCTGTCCGGTGGCAGCTACGAAAGCCCGGCGATGCAGGGGCAGACTCGCGACGGCAGCACACTGGCGCGGGAGGCCTACTTCCTCGAGTTCGCCGAGCGTATCGCCGCGACGGCACGCATGCCGCTGATGGTCACCGGTGGCATTCGCCGGCGCGAGGTCGCCGAACGCGCCCTGCAGGGGCCGGTGGCGATGGTCGGCATGGCCACGGCCCTGGCGGTCGATCCGACGCTGCCACGGCGCTGGCAGGCCGGCGAGGGCGCACAGGTCGAACCGATAGTCGTGGCGTGGAAGAACAAGGCCTTCGCCGCCGTGGCGACCCAGTCGGTGGTGAAGAAGCAGCTGACGCTGCTCAGCCAGGGCCGCCCGACCAATCCGCGCACCTCGCCACTGCTGGCGCTGATCGGCAACCAGCTGAAGCTACGCAAGTTGTCGCGCCGCTATCGGCGCTGGGTCGCGCAGGCCTGAGGAGCGTTCAGTCGCCCTTCGGCAAGGGCAGGGCGGCTAACTTCGCCGCCCTGGCGGGTGTGGCGCCGAGGGCGCGCAGGACCATCTCGCCGAGCAGGATGTCCTGGCCCTCCGGCGCCCGGCCCTCGATGCTGGCGCGGATGGCGCCGGTGGCGCAGGCAATCACCAGGTCCAGGGCGACATCTTCGTTCGCGTAGTTGAAGACCCCTTCGGCCAGCCCGCCGCGCAGGTCGTCGCGAACATGCTTGGCCAGCGTCGAATGCATGGCCTGGTCATAGTGGATCACCCGCAGTAGCGCGCTGGCCCATTGCGGGTCGGACTGAGCGTGCAGGACGAACATGCGTACGCCGATGGCCAGTCGCCGGGCGCCGCTGGAAATGCCGGCGCTGAGCTGGGTGATGGTCTCGGAGAAGTCGCTGGCCAGCGAGATGCCCACGGCCTCGGCCAGCTCCTCCCGCGTCTTGAAGTAGTTGTAGATGGTGCCGGTGGAGACCTGCGCCTCGGCGGCCAGGTCCTGGAACACCGTGGCCGCGATGTCCTGCCGGGCGAAAACCCGCAGCGCCGCATCGAGCAGGCCCTGGCGGGTGCGGGCGCGCTTCTTGTGGCCGCGGGTGAGCGGTTCGCTGTCGTCTTCGCGGGGCTGGTGGTCGGTCATGGCGGTCATTCGTCGGCGGGGCTGCGGCGATGATACGGGATGCCCATGGCCGACCGGTACCCGCTCATGCCCGCAGCAGCGCCTGGCAATGGCGCAGCAGGTCGGCGGCCTGCTCGGGCCGGCACTGGTGCATGATGATGCGGTCCGGGCGCACAACGGCCAGCGCCGGATCGGGCCAGGGCGCGAGCAATGAGCCGTCGAGGGTTTCGGCGAGGTCCGCGCGGCTGTCGTCGCGGGCATGGCCGATCTGCAGGAAGCTGCCGCCCAGTTCCAGCCATTGCTGCTGTTGTGCAGCGTCGAGCCAGTGGCGCGGGTCGGTGCCCAGGCCGATCAGTTGCAGGTGATCGCCCAGCAGTTGGTCGCTCAGGCAGATGCGCCCGGCGTTGCGTATCCAGGCCTGGGGGAACAGCCCGCCGCTGACCAGCCGCGCACGCCGCGGGCTGCGCACGAACAGGCCGTGGCGGAAGCGGTGCCTGGGTTTGATGTCCAGTTCCTCGAAGTGCCGCCGCGCCGCCGGTATCAGTCGCAGTGTCTTCATCAGGCCGTGGATCAGGGCGGCGGCCAGGGCATTGCCGGGCATGACCAGGCGACCCATGAGCTTGGCCAGGTCGATCATCTCCCGCGCGTGGGGCTGGCGCTCCTGATCGTAGCTGTCGAGTATCCGCGGCGAGGCGCGTTCCTGGAGTACCCAGGAGAGCTTCCAGGCGAGGTTGGCGACGTCGCGCAAACCGGCCACCAGTCCCTGGCCGACGAAGGGCGGGGTGATGTGCGCGGCGTCGCCGACGAGGAACACCCGGCCCTGCTGGAAGCGCTCGCAGCAGCGGGCGTGGAAGCGATAGACCGCCTGGCGTTCGATCGTCAGGTGCTGCGGCTCGATCCAGGGCGCCAGCAGGCTGCGGATGCGCTCCTGGTCTTCCATTTCGTCGCGGGTTTCGCCGGGGCGGAGCATGAATTCCCAGCGCTCGCGACCGCCGGGGGCGGGCATGTGCGGTGTCGGCCGGCGGTGGTCGCAGAGGAATTCGACGTGGTCGATGGCCTTTCCCTGACGTGAGCCGGCATCGACGATCAACCAGTCCTCGGAATAGCTCTGGCCGTTGAATTCCTGGCCGATCAACCCGCGTACCCGCGAGCTCGCGCCGTCCGCGCCGACCAGATAGCGGCAACGTACGTGGTGCTGCACGCCGGCTTCATCGAGCAGGGTGGCGCTGATACCGCTGCCGTCCTGGGTGAACTCCTGCAGTTCCAGGCCTCCCCGGCAGCGCAGGTTCTCGTAGTGCCGGGCCTGTCGGCGCATCGCCTGTTCGAGGTCCGGTTGGTAGAAGGTCACCAGCTTGTGGTGGCCGTCGATACGGCCGCTGGTGTTGGCCTGGCCAAACTGGCCGACGATGGGGCAGTGCATCTTCACCTGGGGGATGACCACGGTTTCGAACGCGTCTTCCTCCAGCCCGGCGAGCTGGAGAATGCGCAGCGCTTCGTTGTCCAGGGCGATGGCGCGCGGCATGGGCAGGATGTCGTGGGCCTTGTCGATCACCAGGGCGTCCACGCCATAGCGGCCCAGCAGGGCAGCCAGCGTCGCACCGACCGGGCCATTGCCGATCACCAGGACGTCGACCGATTCGGGGAGGAACTCATTGTTGTTATGCATTGGGAGATCCGCAGCCAGAAAGTGGGCCCGGACTCTGCTGATCCGGGTGCAGCGGAATCTAACAAAAATGACGTAATCGTCAATATTGGGTTTTTAGTCAGAAATACTTCTGGCCTGATCGGAGCCCTGGACAGGCAATGTTGCTGGAGGGGCGCAGAGGAGGAGGGCGTTGTCCCGGGCAGCGGAAATCGTGTCTTGAGGGTAGGATCTGGCGTCTATCGGCTGCGTACTGACTTCATTCCGTCCCGAATCGCAAGGAAATCCATGACCGACGTCGTCGACCTGTTCGACATTCAGTATTTCTGGAACCTGCTTGCCATCCTCTGGTTCCTCTTCTGCTGGATCGGCTACACCCGCTACGCCAAGACCAAGGCCCGCGACACCGCGTGCCTGGCCAGCGTGCTGCACCTCTACCGCCAGGACTGGATGCGCCGCGTGCTGCTGCGCGACAACCGCGTGGCGGACGCCAGCGTGATCGGCAATCTGGAACGCAACGCCTCGTTCTTCGCATCCAGCACCCTGATTATCCTGGCCGGCATCCTCACCCTGCTGGGCTCCGCCGAGCGCACGATCTCCGTGCTGGCTGACCTGCCCTTCGTCACGGCACCGACCCGTGGGCTGTCGGAGCTGAAGCTGCTGTGCCTGGCGGTGGTGTTCGTCTACGCCTTCTTCACCTTCAGCTGGTGCATGCGCCAATACAACTTCGCGGCGGTGCTGATCGGCTCCGCGCCCATGGTGGGGGAGCGCAACGTTGGCGAGCTGGAGCGCAAGTCCTTTGCCGAGCGGGCGGCGCGCGTGGTGTCGCTGGCGGCGCACCAGTTCAACCAGGGCCTGCGGACCTATTATTTCGCCCTGGCCATGCTCGCCTGGTTCATCAACCCGTGGATCTTCATGCTGGTGACGGCGGGGGTGGTCGGCGTGCTGTACCAGCGCGAATTCCACTCCAGCGTGCTTCACGTGATGGTCTACACGCCGACGCTGCAGGGCGATGCGACACGGGACAATGACATTCCCCCCAGCGGCTGACCGGCAAACGACAGAAACGACAAGGCCCGCATAGTGCGGGCCTTGTTTTGTGCAGCGGAAGCGCTGTTACTGCTGCTTCTGCTCGCCGGCGGGCTCCTGCGGCGCGGTGGCCGGGGCAGCCGGAGCAGCCGGGGCGGCTTCAGGTGCCGGCGGGGTGGTCGGCGCCGGAGTCGCCGGCTGCTCGGTCGCGGCGGGTGCGGCCGGCGCTTTCGGCTCTTCTTTCTTGTCGCAGGCGGCAAGGCCGAGACCGGCAACGATCAGCAGAGCGAAGGGAAGGGTTTTTTTCATGCGGAGCCTCCATGTGCGGCTTTCCTGGTGTTAGCCCTTTGAACAGAGGTTGTGTGAATTAGTTCAACGAATATTCCCAAGGCCCTGTAATCCATCACTGCAGGAGTGACAACGCACGGGGTATGATGCGGCCCCGTGCAGTCAATCGGTCGACCCCTCCCATGTCCGAAAACCCACTCCTGGAGCGCGCCCAACGCTTCCTGTCGGCGCTGCGCCACTGTCAGTTGCTGGGCATCAGCGCACACGCGGCGGACGCTTCCGGCCTGACCCTGCGGCTTCCCTACAGCGAGGCCATTGTCGGCAATCCGGAGACCGGCGTGATCCACGGCGGCGCCATCACCACGCTGATGGACACCACCTGCGGCATCTCCACCGTCTGCGTGCTGCCGCAATTCGAGATCTGCCCGACCCTGGACCTGCGCATCGACTACATGCACCCGGCGCAGCCGCACAAGGACGTCTACGGGTTCGCCGAGTGCTACCGGGTCACCCCGAACATCATCTTCACCCGCGGCTACGCCTACCAGGACGACCCCTCGGAGCCCATCGCCCACGTGGTCGGCACCTTCATGCGCATGGGCAAGGCGGTTTCCGCCGGCGCCGTGAAGCGTGACGTCGAGGGAGGCCAGGGATGAGCACGGTGAACATCGAGGCGATGGTGCGCGCGGCGCACGAGAGCAAGAACTACGACCCGCTGCTGGACATGATCCCCTATGCCAGGCTGCTGGGCATCCGCTGCCTGCGCCTGGGCGACGACGCGATCTTCCACTTGCCGGCCAACCCGGACAACATCGGCAACCCGACGCTGCCGGCCCTGCATGGCGGCGTGATCGCCGGCTTCATGGAGCAATCGGCGCTGCTGCACCTGCTGATGTTCATGGGCATTCCACACATGCCCAAGATCATCGACTTCTCCATCGATTACCTGCGCGCCGGGCACTTCCGCGATACCTACGCGCAGTGCCAGGTCTGGCGCCAGGGCCGGCGCGTGGCCAACGTCGCCATCACCGCCTGGCAGACCACCCGCACCGAGCCCATCGCTACCGCCCGCGCGCACTTCAAGGTCGACGGCGCCTGAATGGACACGCTGCTGATCCTGCTCGGCCTGCTGCTGATTCTCGCCGGGTACGTCTGGCTCATCGCCCGCGCCTTCGAACGCAGCCTGTTCTGGGGGCTCGCCAGCCTGTTGCCGCCGTTGGCGCTGCTGTTCGTCCTGATTCACTGGCGCCACGCGCGCAGTGCCGTCGCCCTCGGTGCACTGGGCTGCATTCCGCTGGTGGTCGGCCTGACCCTGCTGGCCAGCCAGGACAGCGCGCGTCTGGAGGCCATTCTTCGCTTCGAATGGCTCAAGCCCGAACCTGTCGTTCAGCCTGAACTGGCCATCGATCTGCGTGGCGAACTGAACGGCAAGCCGTTCGTGCCCGAGCAGGCCGAGTTCATCGATGGCGTGCTCAGCCTGCGCGAAGGTCAGGACTTCTACGCCCACCGCGAAGTCCAGGTGCGCCTGGCTGCCCCGGTCAGCGGCCCGCTCCGGCTCGACGTGCTGCCCGACGACAAGGGGCGCCTGCCGGAAATCGAAGTCAGCTGGCTCGCGCCAGGCCAGGACCTGCCCGAGGCGGTGCGCCTGCAGCGTGGTTACAGCCTGCACCTGGACCTCACGCCCAAGGCCCCCAACCGCATGGAGGGCGCCTTCCACCTGGTCCTGCCGGCCCAGATGCAGACCACGCTGTCAGGCAACATCGAGGTCTTCACCGACCGCCTGCGCTACCGCGATGGCGAGGTGGATACCCGCTTCGACTCCCGCGACACCCTGCGCTATGTAGTGCAGGACTACCTGCAGCGCCGCTTCGCCCGGCGTGACGTCGCCATCAGCCGGATGCCGACGCTGGATACCCAGCGGGCTTCCCAGGAGGTCCCGCTGACCGTCGAGATGGACGGGCAGACGCAGGACCTGCAGGTGAAGCTGGAGAAGAATCCGACGCGCGGCTGGGGTGTGCGCGGCGACCACTATCCGCGCTTGAAGGCGGCAAGCGTCTCAGCGGTGCCGGCTCAGGCTCCTGCTCCCGCCACGGTCAGCAGCTCGGCGCCGGCGGGGCTGGAAAGCGGCCGCCTGTCCCTGGAGCGCCTGCTGGCGGCGCCCCAGCGCTACGTCAATCGCAGCATGCGCGTGACCACCGAGCGTGGGCGCACCGCCGAGGGCGTCTTCGTCGGACTGAATGCCGACGGTCGTGTTGTCATCCGTCGGGTCATCGAGGGGCCGGGCGAGGCCAGCTACACGCTGCGCCCCAGCGAGATCACCGATATCGAGTTGCCGGCGCAGTGACCGTCCGCCGGCGCTCTGCCGCCGATGTGCCGACGTTTTTTCGCCAACCCCTTGAATTGGTTCGGGAAGCCCCCATCTCGCTGACATCGGCCGCATGACGCGGCATTTGTCATCCTCGGAGCGAGAAACAATGAGCGCGGAGACTCAAAAAGAAACACTGGGCTTCCAGACCGAAGTGAAGCAGCTGCTTCACCTGATGATCCATTCCCTGTATTCGAACAAGGAAATCTTCCTTCGCGAACTGATTTCCAACGCCTCCGACGCCGCCGACAAGCTGCGGTTCGAAGCCCTGGCCAAGCCCGAGCTGCTCGAAGGCGGCGCCGAGCTGAAAATCCGTGTGAGCTTCGACAAGGACGCCAAGACCGTCACCCTCGAAGACAACGGCATCGGCATGAACCGCGAGGAAGTCATCGCGCACCTGGGCACCATCGCCAAGTCCGGCACCGCCGACTTCCTGAAGAATCTCTCGGGTGACCAGAAGAAGGATTCCCACCTGATCGGCCAGTTCGGTGTGGGCTTCTACAGCGCCTTCATCGTCGCCGACAAGGTGGACGTGTTCACCCGCCGCGCCGGTGCTCCGGCCAGCGAGGGTGTGCACTGGTCGTCCAAAGGCGAGGGCGAGTTCGATGTGGCGAGCATCGACAAGGCCGACCGCGGCACCCGCATCGTCCTGCACCTGAAGGACGGCGAAGACGAATTCGCCGATGGCTGGCGCCTGCGCAACATCGTCAAGAAGTACTCTGACCACATCGCGCTGCCCATCGAGCTGCCGAAAGAGGCCGCTGGTGAAGACGCCCCGGTCGAGGCCGAGTGGGAAGTGGTCAACCGTGCCAGCGCCCTCTGGACCCGTCCGCGCACCGAGGTGAAGGACGAGGAATACCAGGAGTTCTACAAGCACATCGCCCATGACTTCGAGAACCCGCTGACCTGGAGCCACAACAAGGTCGAGGGCAAGCTCGAGTACACCTCGCTGCTCTACGTCCCGGCCCGTGCACCGTTCGACCTGTACCACCGCGAGGCCCCGCGCGGCCTGAAGCTGTACGTGCAGCGCGTGTTCATCATGGACCAGGCCGACCAGTTCCTGCCGCTGTACCTGCGCTTCATCAAGGGCGTGGTGGACTCCAACGACCTGTCGCTGAACGTCTCCCGCGAGATCCTGCAGTCCGGCCCCATCGTCGATTCGATGAAGTCGGCGCTGACCAAGCGCTCCCTGGACATGCTGGAGAAGCTGGCGAGCAACGACGCCGAGGCCTACAAGGGCTTCTGGAAGAACTTCGGCCAGGTGCTGAAGGAAGGCCCCGCCGAAGACTTCGCCAACAAGGACAAGATCGCCGGCCTGCTGCGCTTCTCCTCCACCAACGACGAGAGCGGCGAGCAGAGCGTTTCCCTGGCCGACTACATCGGCCGCCTGAAGGAAGGCCAGGACAAGATCTACTACCTCACCGGCGAAAGCTTCGCCCAGGTGAAGAACAGCCCGCACCTGGAAGTCTTCCGCAAGAAAGGCATCGAGGTGCTGCTGCTCACCGACCGCATCGACGAGTGGCTGATGAGCTACCTGCCGGAGTTCGACGGCAAGCAGCTGGTCGACGTCGCCCGTGGCGACCTGGACCTGGGCAGCCTGGACTCCGACGAGGACAAGAAGGCCCAGGAAGAGATCGCCAAGGCGAAGGAAGGCCTGGCCGAGCGCCTGAAAGCCGCGCTGGGCGATGAAGTCGCCGAGGTGCGCGTGTCCCACCGCCTGACCGACTCGCCGGCAATCCTCGCCATCGGCGAACAGGACCTGGGCCTGCAGATGCGCCAGATCCTCGAGGCCAGCGGGCAGAAGGTGCCGGAAGCCAAGCCGATCTTCGAGTTCAACCCGGCCCACCCGCTGATCGAGAAACTCGATGCGGAATCCGATGAAGACCGCTTCGGCGAGCTGACCCACATCCTCTTCGACCAGGCCGCCCTGGCCGCGGGGGACAGCCTGAAAGACCCGGCCGCCTACGTGCGCCGCCTGAACAAGCTGCTGGTGGAGCTCTCCGCCTAAGCCCTGCCGGGCTTGCACGAACGCCACGATTTCAGTGCTGAAATCGTGGCGTTTTTCATTGTGCCCGGCTACCGCTTGGACCCGGACTACGCGGCCCGGTTGGTTCGTGGCTTGCGGGCGATGGACGAGCCTCCATGACAGATCAGCAATACCGGAGAGTAGGGATGCCCTCAAAGCAGAAGTTCGACTGGAAGGCCCTGGAAAATGCCGCCGTGGACCATGTGGTGAGCGCGGTGCGCAAGATTCGCCAGGGCTATCCGGACGAGACCGTCTACGGCGCGATGTTTCACGAATTCTACGGCGATGGCTCGGTCCTCTATTGGCCGATGGTGACGGTCGGTACGGAAGAGAGCCTGGCCCAGGTGGCGGCAGACTATGGCGATGATGGCGAGGACTTGCGCTGGTCCGGCCCGGACCTGAGCCAGCACGCCGAGGACCATGGCTTCGAGCCGGGCGACGAGCAGGATCAATGGGCGACGCAGTGCGCCGAGTTCGCGCAAGCCACTGCCGAGGGCAGCTTCAGCGCCTGGGAGGCGGTCTATGACCGCTTCCTGCACTGTTTTCCCCGTGCGGCGAAGCGGGCCCGCGCTCAGTTGCTCAAGGAAGGCCTGGTCGACAAGCACTTCATCGCTGTTGCCGCGGACGAGGCCGGCGAGCTGGTGCCGCTCAGCCTGACCCGGGCGCAGTTGCGGCGGCACTTCCCGATGTACGACGACGCTGAACGCGAGCGTGCGCGTATCGCGGCATTGCCGCTGACAGAGCAGGTTGCCGAAGTGGTGCCGCAAGCCGTGCGGGCGGCTGCGCCCGGGCCGTTGTTCGGCGAGTACGACGCGCTCGTTCGCGCTCTGGGCGAAGCCGCCGTTCCCGCGCTGCTCGACGTCATCGCCGGGCGCAGCGCCGGCGAAGCTTGGCAGGCGAGCATGCTGCTGGCCGAGATCAATCACTCGACACCCGACGTCATCAGCACGCTGGAAACCGCCCTGTGCAGCGCGGCTTCCAGCGAAAGCGAGCGTGCCTGGGCCGCGTCAGCGCTGGCACGGCTCGACCGCATGGACCTGATTGCCGCGCATCTGAACGACTTGCCCGCCGAAGTGGCCGCGCGCGGGCTCAGCGCTCCCTATCGCTCCTTCCGCGATCGCGGCAAGCACCATCCCCTGGACTACCGCCCGCTCGAAGCAGTGCTGGAGCAGCATCCGGATATTGCGCCAGCAGTCGCCGAGGCACTGGCGCCTGGCTGTGGCTTCTGCACGCTGGAAGCCGACGAAGTGGTGGCGGCGCAACAGGGTTTGAGCTCGAAGTGGGCCTTTATCCGCGAGCATGCCCGCGATGTGCTGGAGGAGTTCGAGCAGCAGTGATGCTCAGCGGACCACAGCGACAAACCCTACGACCTCAACGCACACGGGAAGAATCATCATGGGAATCCAGGCTGTCTATCTGAGCGTGGACGCTGCCGTGCTCGAGCGTGTCGCCGAAGCACCGGCCGAAGGCCTGCTCGATCTGGTGGAAGAACTCGAAGAAGCCGGCAGCCCCCGGGTCGGGCTGGACAAGCTGTGGGATGGCCTGCACTTCCTGCTCACCGGCGTTTCCGCCAGTGCGCCGATCGAAGGCAACCCGCTCAGTGAGGCGGTGGTCGGCGTGCAGGTGTACGACTGCGAAGATTTCATCGCCTGCACAAGGAACGATGAACTACCGGCCATCATTGCTGCGCTCGATGCTGTGTCGATCGAGGAGCTGCTGGCCGGCGCCGATTTCGCCAGGTTCCGCAAGGCCAAACTCTACCCGAAGATCTGGGCGGACGATCCTGCGCAGCTCAGGGCTGAACTGGAAGAGGCCTTCCGGGAACTGCGCGACTTCTATCATGTCTGCGCCACTCAGCAGCGACATGTGCTCGTCAGCATCTACTGAAGGGACGGACGCAGCCGAGGCCTTGCACTGTGCCTCCTGCTGCCGTTTGCCCTTAAACAATCACCCACCGAACCCGAGAGAGTCGAGTAGGCTTGTTCCAGGTTCGATAGGCATCCCCGGCATTTACCAGAGGACTACCCCGATGAGTCAGATCAGCGTGCAACCCGTCGCCTACAGCGTCGATGGCCAGGCCTTCGAAGGCCAGTTGGTATTCGATGCTTCCAGCACCGTGCCGCGTCCCGGCCTGCTGATGGCGCCGAACTGGATGGGCGTCAGCCAAGGCGCCCTGGACACCGCCCGCAAGGTCGCCGAGCGCGGCTACGTGGTGCTGGTGGCCGACCTCTACGGCAAGGATGTACGTCCCAACGGCCCGGACCAGGCCCTCGCCGCCATGATGCCGCTGAAGAACGACCGCTCGCTGCTGCGCCAACGCATGCAGGGCTCGCTCAAGGCGCTGCTGGAGCAGGCCGGCAAGGCGCCTCTGGACACCGCGAAGCTGGCCACCTTCGGCTTCTGTTTCGGCGGCTGCTGCTCCCTGGAACTGGCCCGCGATGGCGCTCCGGTGGCCGCCGCCGTTTCCTTCCACGGCACCCTGGACACGCCGAACCCGGCGGACGCAAAGAACATCCAGGGCGCGGTACTGGTCCTCGACGGCGCCATCGACCCGCTGGTGCCGCGCGAGCAGCTGGGCGAGTTCGCCAGGGAAATGACCGCCGCCAATGTCGACTGGGCCCTGACCAGCTACGGTGGCGCCGCGCACTCCTTCACCGACCCGCACGCGCAGGTGCCGGGCAAGATGCAGTACGACGCCAAGGTGGCGCGTCGCGCCTTCGCTGCGATGTTCGACCTGCTGGACGAACGCTTCGGCGCCTGACCGGATCGGGGGAGGGCGTCGCGCCGCTCCCCCGTGCCGGATTCACCGCAGCTTGGCCACCTTGAATTCCAGGTCCGGCCAGGCTGGCAGGCCGGCGAAGTCTTCCCGCAGGTAGCGTGCCAGCGCGACTACCTGCTCATCGTTCAGGCTATTGCCGAAGGCCGGCATGTAGCCCAGCTCCGGCCGTGCGGGCTCGCCGATGCCATGCAGGATCACCTGCAGCAGGTTATCCGGGGTGGCCGCATACAGGTTGCTGCTCACCGCCAGCGATGGCCGCACCCCATTGAGCTTCGGGCTTTCGCCGTCATGGTGGCAGGCCATGCAGGCGCCATTGAATATCCGTCCACCGCTGCCACTGACGGGCTGCAGCGTGCCGTAGGTTCGCTGCTCCAGTTCGACGGCCCGCTGCTCCGGCGAGAAGTCACCGGCCTGCTCCGGGAGGAAGGTCGCGAGGTAGCGCGCCATGGCCTGCAGGTCCGCTTCCGGTTGCTGCGTGAGCCCGGAGGCTACGGGCGCCATCGGGCCGGCGGCGGCGCCGTGGTAGCGCGAGAAGCCGTTGCGGAAATAGTCGTACAGCAGCGCCTGGTTCCAGGGGATGGGCGGCTTGCTGTTGGCGTTGAGCGCCGGAACCTGCCAGCCGTCCACCGTCGCGCCGGCGAAGCGATCCTTGCCGGTACGCTCGGCGCCCAGCGCGTTGCGCGGTGAGTGGCAGGCGCTGCAATGTCCCAGTCCTTCCACCAGATAGGCACCGCGATTCCACGCCGCATCGCGCTGTGGCTGCGGCTGGAAAACGCCCTTGTCGAAGAACAGGAAGTTCCAGCCCGCCATGATCCGGCGCTGGTTGTAGGGGAAGGGCAGGCGGTCGTCCGGCGTATCCGCCGCAACAGCCGGGCGGCTCATCAGGTAGGCATACAGGTCGCGCAGGTCTTCGTCGCCGACACGGGTGAACGCGGTGTAGGGGAACGCCGGGTAGAGGTAGTCGCCTTCGCGGGAGATACCCTCGCGCATCGCCCGCTTGAAGGCTTCGAAGGACCAGACGCCGATGCCGGTATCGCGATCCGGGGTGAGGTTGGCGGTGTAGAGCGTGCCGAAGGGCGTAACCATGGCGCGGCCGCCCGTCAGGGGTGCGCCGCCGTCACGGGTGTGGCACACCGCGCAATCACCCAGGGCCGCCAGTTGCTGGCCACGGGCGATAGCCTCGTCGCTGAAGCTTTCGGGATCGGGTGGGTCGATCGGCGCGATGCTCGGTTGCCCGGTGGCGATCAGAGCCACCACGGCGAATGCGGCCAGAGCGCCGATAATGGCGAGTGAAGTCTTGTTCATGACGGTTGCTTCTCCTGCAGCGTCGCGCGAACTCGCTCGGGGGTGAACGGCGGCCGGGTGAAGCGCACGCCGGTGGCGTCGTGCAGGGCATTGGCGATGGCCGCGGCGCTGGGCACCGAGGTGGACTCGCCGGCCCCCAGCGGAGGGGTACCGGGACGGTCGAGCAGCAGCGCGGTGATCTTCGGCACCTGCGGGAACCCGAGGATC
Organism: Pseudomonas sp. LABIM340; assembly: GCF_040017195.2. Classification (NCBI taxonomy): domain Bacteria; kingdom Pseudomonadati; phylum Pseudomonadota; class Gammaproteobacteria; order Pseudomonadales; family Pseudomonadaceae; genus Pseudomonas; species Pseudomonas sp. LABIM340. The sequence continues at coordinate 2,733,984 of NZ_CM200227.1, forward strand.
GGATAGCCACCCCATTCGAGGCTGGTGACACCACTGCGGTCGAAGCTCGAGTGCTCCATCAGCGCCCGGCTGGTGGCCTGGATCACGTTGCCGTGGACCTGATGGCGAACGCCGTCGGGGTTGACCATCTGCCCGCAGTCCTGCGCCACGTGGACGTCGGTCACACGGACGGCGCCAGTGTGCGGTTCGACCTCGACGTCGACTATCCAGGCGGCCCAGGCCGAACCGAACCCCGGGAAGTCGCCATGGAAATAGCGCGCATAGGCGAAGCCGCGGCCGACCAGCAGGTTGCCCTGGCGCGCCTGCGGATTGGGTGAGACGCGCGGCTGCCAGTGGGCGGAGGCGGCCAGTGCGTTGATCAGCGCAACCGCGCGCTCGTCGTGCAGGTAGCGCAGGCGGAATTCGATGGGGTCGGCACCGGCCATCTGCGCCAGTTCGTCGATGTAGGACTCGTGGGCGAAGACGTTGGGCAATGCCGACACCCCGCGCATCCACGACGCCCGGACGATCGGCACGGCGTCGTTGCAGACCACGCGCATGCGCGGGTAGGCATATTGCGGCACGGCGGTGCGGTCGCCCATCCGCGTCACCTGGGGCTTGGCCGCCACCTTCGAAGTGAGTAGCAGCGCCAGGTTGATGCCGTTGTTGGAGGGGTAGCAGGTGGCGAAGTCGTAGGCCGCCACGTTGCCGTCCTTGTCCAGCCCGCCACGGACTTCGATCAGCTGCGCCGAGCCCTTGGGCTCCCAGCCGTGTTCCTGTTCGCGCATCAGTTGCACACGCACCGGGCGGCCGACGGCCAGGGCGAGCAGGGCGGCATCGGCGGCCACGTCGTCGGCGCAGTTGCGCCCGTAGCAGCCGGACGCTTCCATCCGTATGACTTCGACCTGTTCGGGTCGCATGCCCAGCAAGGTCACGAGGTCGGCGCGCAGGTCGTGGGGATTCTGACTGCCGGACCAGACCTTCATCACGCCGTCCTCGAGATTCGCCAGTGCACAGGACGGGCCGATGGACGCGTGCTGGTGGTAAGGCCAGACGTAGGTGCGCTGCAGCGGGCGATCGATCTCCTTGAGCACGGCATCCATCTGCTGATCGTCCTGCAGCATGCGTGGCTGCTTGGGGTGGGCGCGCAGGGTCGCTTCCAGGTCGTCGAGACCCAGCGGCGGCAGGTCGCTCCAGCTCTTCCAGCGGACCTTCAGCGCCCGGGCGATGCGGATCGCCTGCTCCTCGCGCTCGGCCACCACGCCGATAAAATCACTGATCACTACCAGGCGGACGAAGCCGGGCAGCTTGGCCACGGATGCCTTGTCGATTTCCAGCCGGCTCCGGCCCAGAGGCGCGTTGACGTCGGCCCCGGTATAGGGCGGACGCACCACGCGGCCGTGGAGCATTCCCGGCAGGCGCATGTCGTGTACGTAGGTCAGCCCGCCGGTGACCTTGGCAGGGATGTCCAGACGCGGCACCGAGCGGCCGATCACCCGGTATTCGCTATGCGGCTTGAGCGGCGCGCTGGCATCGATCCTCAGTTCGAAGCGCTTTCCTTGCAGCAACTCGCCGTAGCCGATGCGCCGCGCTGGTTTGCGTTTGACGAAGATGGCGCCGTCAGCGCAATCGAGCTGGCGGATGCTGGTCTTCAGGGCCAGCGCCGCCCGCTGCATCAGGAATTCCCGCGCCTCGGCCGCGGCACGGCGCAACGGGATGGCACTGACCTGGATGCTCGAACTGGCGATGGTCGGCCCCTGGTCGGGCGTGTAGCGGGTATCGCCCAGCAGCAGGGTTACCTGTTTGAGATCGACGTTGAGTTCCTCGGCGACGATCTGGCTCAGGGCCGTGCGGATGCCGGTGCCGAGATCGACATGGCCGCAGGCGGCGGTGATGGTGCCGTTGGCGGCGATGGCGATGAAGCTGTCGACCTGATCGAGCGGCAGCGCGGCGTCGGCGGCCTGGGCGAGCAGCGGCCGTGGCAGCTGGACGCTGACCAGCAGCACCCCGCCGGCCGTGAGGAAGTTGCGACGGCTGAGCGGGTTCATGCCGGGCTCCCGTTTCCGTCGTCGCTGCTGCGGTGGGCGGCCCTTCGCACGGCGTTGAGGATTTCAATATGGGTGCCGCAGCGACACAGGTTGTAGGCCAGTTCCTGACGGATCTCGTCGTCGCTGGGCTTGGGGTTGCGGGCGAGCAGCGCGGCGCTGGTCATGACCATGCCGTTGGTGCAGTAGCCGCACTGCGCGGCCTGCTCGTCGATGAAGGCCTGCTGCACCGGGTGCGGGGCATCCAGTGTGCCGAGGCCTTCCAGGGTGGTGACCTGGCGCCCCAGGGCTGCGGAGACCGGCGTGATGCAGGATCGCGTGGCGATGCCATCGAGATGGACGGTGCAGGCGCCACATTCGCCCAGGCCGCAGCCGAACTTGGGGCCATTGAGCTGCAGGTCGTTGCGCAGGACGTAGAGCAGGGGCGTATCGGCTGCCACGGTGAGCTGCCGGGTCTGGCCGTTGACGACCAGCGTGAGAGGGGCGTCCATGGGGTGGGTTCCTTCCTGAGAGAGTCATGCCCGACGCCCTGGCTCTGGCCGGGTGTAGGGAAAAGGAAGGAAGTCTTCGGGAGGAGCCTGGCGCCAGCTAGGGCGAGCAGGCCGAAAGGGCTGTAGGAATCAGGTGATAGGGGCGCTGGCAGTGCGCCCCGTCAGGGATAGGCGTCAGGCGTTGCCAGCGGGAGCCGTGGAGGGTTGGTCGGCACGATAGCCGCGTGCGCCGAACCAGACGATGTACAGGTAGCACACCAGCGGCACGGCGAAGGAAGGCAGCAGGCCGACGCGGTCGGCGAAGAAGGCCTGCACCAGCGGCATCACGGCGCCGCCGACGATGGCCATGCAGAGCAGGCCGGAGCCCTTGCTGGTGAGGTTGCCCAGGCCTTCCAGGGCGAGGGAGAAGATGGTCGGGAACATGATCGAGTTGAACAGGCCGATCAGGATCAGCGCCCACATCGCCACATGCCCGCCGATGCTCAGCGCGATGCCGATCAGCACCGCGATGGCCACGGCATTGAAGGCCAGCAGGCGGTTCGGCGCGATGGCGCGCATCAGCGCGCTGCCGATGAAGCGGCCGACCATGGCGCCGCCCCAGTAGAACGACAGGTACTTGCCGGCCTGGTCCGCCGGCAGCCCGGCGATGTCCGGCTGGCCCATCAGGCTAACCAGGTAGCTGCCGATGGACACCTCGGCACCGACATAGCAGAAGATCGCGATGACCCCGAAGATCAGGTGGCGGTGGGCAAAGATCGACTGGCGCCCCGCCACGCCGTCGGTGGGTTCGCCGTGGTGGATCTTCGGCAGGCGGAACAGGGCGATCAGCACGGCGATGGCGAACAGCAGGCTGGCCAGCACCAGGTAGGGCGTCTTCACCGAGTCCGCTTCGCTGGCGGCGGAGCTGCCAATCTGTGAAGCGGCGCCGGCGCCGATGGCAAGGATGGTCACCGAGCCTACCAGCGGCCCGACCGTGGTACCCAGGGAGTTGAAGGCCTGCGTCAGGTTCAGCCGGCTGGCGGCGGTGGCCGCCGGCCCGAGTATGTTCACGTAAGGGTTGGCCGCCACCTGCAGCAGGGTAATGCCCGAGGCGAGGATGAACAGTGCGGCGAGGAAGAACGGGTAGGACTGCGAACCGGCCGCCGGGTAGAAAAGCAGGCAGCCGATACCGGCGGTGGCCAGGCCGACGATGATGCCGCTCTTGTAGCCGACCGTCTCCACCAGTCGCCCGGCGGGGAAGGACATGATGAAGTAGGCGCCGAAGAAGCAGAACTGCACCAGAGAGGCCTCCACGTAAGACAGGGTGAAGACTGCCTTCAGGTGCGGCACGAGGATGTCGTTCAGCGACGTGATCAGGCCCCACATGAAGAACAGCAGGGTCAGCACGGTGAGGGCGCTGGTGTGGCGGTTGGCGGTCGACTGGTCCATCACGGACTCCTTGGGCCAGAAGTAGCGGGCTTGCCGTCGGCAAGGGTTCGGGGCGCGCGATGCTGCGGCAAGTCGCTGCGCGAGTCCTCAGGCATTCGCCGGTTTCGACAGCGGGGCGGCGATTTCTGATCGGCTTCTCTGTACGGCTAGCGCGGCAATTCGATGCGTTCCAGTTCGCCCGGCACCGTCGGCCAGTCGCGGGCGGCCCAGCGCGCGCGGGCACTGTCGATCAGTTCAGGATCGCTGGCGACGAAGTTCCAGTTCATCCGCCGCGGCCCGTCCAGCGGGTCGCCACCGATGATCACCGCGTGGCAGTCGCCACAGGCGGAAAGGGTGAAAGTCTCGCCTTCCGGCAGGACGACCAACTGGTGCAGCGGCAGCGGTTCATCGTCCAGCAGCGCTTCGCCTTCGATCAGGTATAGCGCGCGCTCGGGATGTTCGTCCGGGATCGCCAGGGTCGCGCCGGTGCTGAGCTGCAGGTCGGCGTAGAGCGTCTTCGAACGCACCGGCACCGGCGACTCCAGGCAGAAGCCGGCGCCGGCGATCATGCGGATGCGCACCCCCAGGCTGTCGCTCTCCGGCAGGCTGGCGCTGGCGTGGTGGCTGTAGCTGGGGTCGCACCCTTCCAGCTCGCGCGGCAGGGCCAGCCAGACCTGCAGGCCATGCAGGCGCGAGCCGCTGTGCAGCAGGTCGGCCGGGGTCCGCTCGACGTGGGCGACGCCGCGCCCGGCGGTCATCCAGCTGACGTCGCCGGGCAACACGAGCTGGTCCGAGCCGAGGCTGTCCTTGTGCTGTACCTGGCCTTCGAACAGGTAGGTGAGGGTGGACAGGCCGATGTGCGGGTGCTGGCGGATGTCCATGCCGTGCTCCGGCGCGAAGCTGCTTTCGAGCATGTGGTCGAAGAACACGAAGGGCCCGACGCTGCGGCGCTGGGCCGAGGGCAGGGGGCGCAGGATGGGCACGCCCTCGACGTCTTCGGCGCGCGGGCGGATGGCTAGCAGGCTGTCGCTCATGATGGTGTCCAGTGGTGCGATCCACGCATGATAGACGCTTGGCGCCGCACTGACCCGTACGGCGTCAAGCTGTCATCAGGCTGTCACGGCGATGTCATAGCCTCGCGCGGACCCCAACAAGGAGCGCGACATGTCCATTTCCCGCCTGCCAGCAGTCCTGGCTCTCTCCCTGGCTTCTGCCTTCGCTTCCTCGGCCTTTGCCGAAGTGCGCGTCAACGGCCCGGTCGAGTACGGCGTCTTCGTCAGCAACTACAAGGATTACCAGCCCGGTGAGCGTGTGCTGACCAGCAGCAAGGAGCAGCTGGAGTCCACCACTCGCGTTCCGGCCAAGCTGGGCACCAAGTTCGGCATGCGCTACCAGCTCAGCGGCAAGCAGGAAGGCGACACGCCGCTGACCCTGCTGTACTTCACTCCCGGCGTGGTGACCCCCGACGGCCAGCGCCACGACAAGCTCGAGGTCGTGCAGAAGTTGGTCGTGGGCGCGCCCACCGACGTGATGGCCTACCAGTTCACCGAGAACCACGAGGTGGTCCAGGGCCAGTGGCGCTTCATGGTGTTCCAGGGCGACCGCCTGCTGGCGGAGAAGACCTTCACCGTCGAGTGAATCTCGCTGTGTGAACTCTCTGTAAGAGAAAAGCCCGGCCATGTGCCGGGCTTTTCTTTGCCTGTTGAAAGGCACGGATTACATCCTTTCCATTGGCAGGTGGGAAACAGTTTGTTACTTTGCCTGCACGATAGTCCCAACTCCCGGCGTGCAAGCAGAAGAGGAGAGGGAGCCAAAGCGCCCGCAAGCGCTCTGGCAGGAGTGTTACTGCACGGTGGCCCGGTTATTCCGAGGTCGTCGGCAGCCGAGAAACGAATAAGAACAGCGCCGGCCGCAATGACCGGGGCGATAAATCTTGGCCATGGAGGTAATGCTGTCTATGAACAGTCGATTGGGTGCGCGTTCGTCCATTTTCTGGGCGCCGCGGCGGGCGGGGGCGGTGATGGGACTCTTGCCGCTGCTGGTGGCGGGGTCGGCCCAGGCTCTGGAGTTCAAGCTGGCCGAGAACGAGATCACCGGCTCGCTCGACAGCACGTTGTCCTACGGCGCCATGTGGCGCGTGCAGGGGCGTGACAAGAGCAACATCAGCGACATCAACGCCGACGACGGCAACCGCAACTTCGATACCGGCCTGGTTTCCCAGGTCTTCAAGCTCACCTCCGATCTCTCGGCCAAGTACCAGAACTACGGCCTGTTCATGCGTGGCACTGCCTATTACGACACGCAGATCATGGACAAGCGCAACGACTACTACGACACCACCAATGGAGTGGAGCGTCCCAGCCAGTCGTTCCCGCAGGACGATCACTTCACCGACGACACCCGCCACATCGCCGGGCGCAAGGCAGAGTTGCTGGATGCCTACCTGTCCGGCAGCTGGGACGTCGCCGAGCACCCGCTGACCGGCCGCGTCGGCCGCCAGGTGCTGAACTGGGGCGAGGGCGTGTTCTACCGGGGTGGCATCAACACCATCAACCCGGTGGACGCCGCGCGCTTCCACCTGCCGGGCTCGGAACTCAAGGAAGTGCTGGTGCCGACCGAGGCGCTGAGCCTCAACTTCGGCCTGACCGACGACCTCTCCGTGGAAGGCTTCTATCAGTGGAAGTGGAAGGAGACCCGCCTGGACTCGGTGGGCACCTACTTCTCCGACACCGACCTGTTCAGCGACGGCGGCAACACCGCCTACACCACCGAGGACAACCCGCTGATCAAGGAACTGCTGGCCGGCTACCCGACCGTGGCTTCCCTCGGACTGCTGGGCAACGGGCCGCACGGGCCCAACTCCTACCTGAACCCCAACACCGGCACCTTCAAGGTCGCCAACGTCGGCAAGGACATCGAAGCCAGCGACAGCGGCCAATTCGGCGTGGCCTTCCGCTATATCGCCGAAGAGCTGAATTCCACCGAGTTCGGTTTCTACTTCGTCAATTACCACGCCAAGGAGCCGCAGATCGCGGTCGACCTGCGCGGCTACCAGGGTGTCGATGTCGACGAACTCAACTCGCTGCTCGGTCCGCTGGGCCTGGGCGAAGCAGTGCCGGGGCTGGCCACGCTGGACATGGCGAGCAATGCCGAAGCACGCCGTGACTACGTCGAAAACATCCGCATGTACGGCTTCAGCTTCAACACCACGCTGGGTGACGCCTCGGTGTCCGGTGAGATCGCCTACCGGCCGAATATGCCGATCAGCATCTCTGCCACCGACGACCTGCTGGGCGACCTGCTGACCCAGGGCGTGCTTGGCCAGACCAACCTGTTCGATGCCAACACACCGGCCGGCCAGGCCTGCGCCCCGGTCGCCGGCAAGCAGCTGTGCCGTGGTGAGCTGTTCGAGAACTACGAGCGTGCCGAGACCTACAACATCTCGCTGTCGACCATCTACAACTTCGGCCCGCACCTGACCTTCGACTCCATGACCGGCGTGGCGGAGCTGGCTTCCGAGCACATCCGTGGCAGCAGCCTGGAATACACCGCCTGGGACGGCAGCAAGCGCAAGTTCGTCGGTGCCCAGGACAAGGCCTACGTCGGCGGCAATGACGACGACGTGCAGATCAGTCGCGACAGCTACGGCTACACCCTGCTGCTCACCGGCAGCTGGAACGACGTCTACGCTGGGGTGAAGCTCTCGCCCTACGCCGTGTACCAGGAAGACTTCAGCGGCAACTCCGACCGTACCGGCAACTTCATCGAGGGGCGCAAGGCCTACACCCTCGGTATCGACGCCAGCTACCTGAACACCTTCGAGGTCGGCACCCAGTACACCAGCTACTACGGCGCCGGCTCCAGCAACTCCGCGCGTGACCGCGACAACGTCTCGATCACCGCGAAATACTCGTTCTGATCCGGAGAGAGCCATGTACAAGAAGAGTTCCCTGATCGCCCTTGCCGTGTTGTCAGCGCTAGCCATCACCGATGCGCGTGCCGCTGTCTCGGCCGACCAGGCTGCCCAGCTGAAGAGCAGCCTGACGCCCATGGGCGCGGAAAAGGCCGGCAACGCTGCCGGCAGCATTCCCGCCTGGAGCGGCGGCCTGACGTCGGCGCCCGCCGGCTACAAGGGGCCGGGTGCGCACCACGTCGACCCGTTCCCCGGCGAGAAGCCCAAGTTCGTCATCACCAAGGCCAACCTCGACCAGTACAAGGCCAACCTGACGGCAGGGCAGATCGCGCTGTTCAACGCCTACCCGGACAGCTACCAGATGCCGATCTACGAGACCCACCGCACCGGCTCGGCGCCGCAGTGGGTCTACGACAACATCTACAAGAACGCTACCAGCGCCAAGCTGGTGGAAGGCGGCAACGGCTTCTCCGATGCCTACGGCGGCGTGCCGTTCCCGATCCCGCAGAGCGGCGTGGAAGCGGTGTGGAACCACATCGCCCGCTACCGTGGCACCTACATCGTGCGGCGTTCTTCCCAGGCCGGCGTGCAGCGCAACGGCGCCTACGCGCTGGTGACCTCGCAGGACGAGGCGCTGTTCCGCTTCTACGACCCCAAGGGGAGCTTCGAGAAGCTCGGCAACACCATGTTCTACTACATGACCTTCACCACCGCCCCGGCCCGCCTGGCCGGTAACGGCGCGCTGGTGCAGGAGACCCTCGACCAGGTCAAGGAGCCGCGCCAGGCCTGGGGCTACAACCCCGGCCAGCGCCGTGTGCGCCGCGCCCCGACGCTGGCGTACGACACCCCGATCGAAGACTCCGATGGCCTGCGCACCGCCGACGACACCGACATGTACAACGGCGCGCCGGACCGCTACGACTGGACCCTGGTGGGCAAGAAGGAAATCTACATCCCTTACAACAACTACCAGATCACCAGCCCGGAGGTTAAGTACAAGGACCTGCTTACCCCCGGCCACGTCAATCCCAAATACACCCGCTACGAGCTGCACCGCGTGTGGGTGGTGGACGGCAAACTGAAGCCCGGCGCGCGGCACATCTATTCGCGTCGCACCCTGTACCTCGACGAGGACAGCTGGGGCGCCGCCGTGGTGGACCAGTACGACGGTCGCGGTGAGCTGTGGCGTGTGTCGCTGGCGTACCTGAAGAGCTTCTACGAGCAGCCGATGGTATGGACCGCGCTGGACACCTTCCATGACCTCCAGGCGCACCGCTACAGCATCCAGTGGCTGGACAACGAGGAGCCGGGCACCGCTGACTTCAGCCAGCCGGCGCCGGACGACTCCAACTTCAGCCCGTCGGCGCTGCGCCGCAAGGCATCGCGCTAAGTCTGCAAACGACGAAGGCCCCGCAAGGGGCCTTTTTCATTTCCGGCAAGTGCCGCGCCCGCTCTGCGGACGTCGGGCTTCAAGCCATCGGCGGCAAGCGCCGCTTCACCGGGCTCTTCTTGACGATGGCGGTGTTGGTCTCGGCAAATCCGTTGAGGTGATCGAGGATCTCGTCCAGCTGCTCCATGGAGCGCACGCACATCCGCGCGTAGAAGCAATCCTCCCCGGTGACCTTGTCGCACTCGGTGAATTCGGGGATCGCCAGGATCTGCTTCTCCACGTCCTGCAATTTCCCCGGCAGCGGGCGCACCCGGACGATGGCCTGCAGCTGGTAGCCGAAGGCGCGTGGGTCGACGTTCACCGTGTAGCCGGTGATCACCTGGCGTTCTTCGAGCTTGCGCAGGCGCTCGGCCACGCTGGGGGAGCTGAGGCCGCTGACCTGGGCCAGGGCCTTGAGGGAAAGGCGCGAATCTTCCATCAGCGCGGAGATCAGCAACTGGTCGATGTCGTCGGTCATCTTGGCCTCGAAAGGTGAAGTCGGTGAATTACCTTGATAGTAAAGGTAATCGCGGTAGTTTGCCTGCGTCAGGCGATGGAGTGCACGAATCCACCTGTTCATACTGGTCACCAACAAGCGGAGGTGAACCATAAACGAGCCAATCAGACGCGGCACCCTGGAAATGATCAGCGCCATGCTGATCTGCGGCACCATCGGCTGGCTGGTGGTGGTCTCGGGCCAACCGGTGCTGGATGTGGTGTTCTGGCGCTGCGTGTTCGGCGCCGCGACACTCCTGGTGATCTGCGCGGCCATGGGCTTCCTGCGCCCCGGCATTCTTACCCGCGCCACCTTCGGCCTGGCGCTGCTCAGCGGCGCAGCCATCGTCGGCAACTGGGTGCTGCTGTTCGGCTCCTACTCGCGGGCGTCCATCGCCATCGGCACGGCGGTCTACAACGTGCAGCCGTTCCTGCTGGTGCTGCTGGGCGCGCTGTTCCTCGGCGAGAAGGTGACCGCGCAAAAACTCGCCTGGCTCGGCGTTTCCTTCGTCGGCATGCTGGCCATCGTCAGCGCACACGGTGAGGCGGGGCAGGTGGGTAGCGACTATCTGGGTGGCATCGCCCTGGCCCTCGGAGCGGCGGCCCTGTATGCGGTGGCGGCGCTGATCATCAAGCGCCTGACCGGCGTGCCGCCGCACCTGATCGCGCTGATCCAGGCGGTGACCGGCATCCTGCTGCTGGCGCCCTGGGCAAACCTCTCTCCACTGCCGCAAGCGACCACTGCCTGGGCCAGCCTGGCGACCCTGGGTATCGTGCACACCGGCATCATGTATGTGCTGCTCTATGGTGCGATCCAGAAGCTGCCCACGGCGCTGACCGGCGCGCTGTCGTTCATCTACCCGATCGCCGCGATCTTCGTCGACTGGTTCGCCTTCGGCCACCGTCTGACCCCGTTGCAATGGCTGGGCGTGGTCGCCATCCTGCTGGCCGCCGCCGGCATGCAGCGCGGCTGGAGCCTGAACCTGCGGCGCCTGGCCTGGCGCTGAAATCCGTGCTTGCCTGACAATGCCGGGGAACCAGTGCCGCCGGGCACAGGTCCTGTAGGCGGCAGAAATCAAGCAAGGAACGGACTATGACTGCGGCTGCCCTGACGGCAGATTCATTCAGCCTGAAAAGGCCTTCACCACGATTCTTTCATCTACTGGGCGTGGCCGCGCTGCTGGCGCTGGCCGGTTGCGGCACCCGCGCGCCCAGCGTGCCGGAGCCGACTCCGGACGAGGTGCGCGGCAAGCTGGCCAAGTTGATTCCCGCTGGCGCGTCCGACCGCCAGGGCTGGGCGAAGGACATCCAGGTCGCCTTTACCACCCAGCGCATTCCGGCGACCACCGAAAACCTCTGTTCGGTCGTGGCGATCACCGAGCAGGAGTCCAACTTCAAGGCCGACCCGCCCGTGCCGGGACTGGGCAAGATCGCCCGCGCCGAGATCGACCGGCGTGCGGGCAAGGTGCATGTGCCGGGCTTCCTCATCGATACCGCGCTGGCGCTGAAATCGCCGAATGGCCGCACCTACAGCCAACGCCTGGCGAGTGCGAAAACCGAGCGGGAGCTGAGCGCGATCTTCGATGACTTCATCGGCGGGGTACCGCTGGGTCAGCAGCTGTTCGGCCGCTTCAACCCGGTGCATACCGGCGGGCCGATGCAGGTCAGCATCGAATTCGCCCAGGCCCATGCCGATGGCTATCCGTACCCGGTGGACGGCAGCATCCGCCGCGAGGTGTTCAGCCGTCGCGGCGGCATGTACTTCGGCATCGCCCACCTGCTCGGCTACCCGGTGAACTACCCGCGTCAGCTGTACCGCTTCGCCGACTTCAACGCCGGCTGGTACGCCAGCCGCAACGCCGCGTTCCAGCGCGTGGTGGCGGACCTCACCGGCATCACCCTGGCACTGGATGGCGACGTGATCCTCTACGGCAGCTACGACGCCGGCAGCACCGAGAAGGCGGTGCGCACCCTGGGGCCGAAGCTGGGCATGAGCGAGCGGGAAATCCGTCGCGACCTGGAGCTGGGCGACAAGCCGGAGTTCACCCAGTCGGAGCTCTACACCAAGGTCTTCGCGCTGGCCGAACGCTCCGCTGGCAAGTCGATGCCGCGGGCGATGCTGCCGGGTATCACGCTGCACAGCCCGAAGATCACCCGCCAGCTCACCACTGCCTGGTTCGCCCAGCGTGTTGATGAGCGTTACCAGCGCTGCCTGGGGCGAGCGCCGTAGTGCTTGATCAGTCGCCCTCGGCGGGATCGCAGACGCCGCTGTCGCCGTTCGGGCCGGTGTAGGAGACGCTGACGGTGCCGTCGTCGTTGCTGCTGATCTGCACGGTCACGCCCTCACCCTTGGCGACCACGGTGCTGTCGGTGTTCTGCGTGACCTTGGCTTCCTGGCCGTTGATGTAGACCGGCCCGTTCTCGTCGGTGTGGATCTGGATATCGTTCGGGCAGTCGTAGTTGAGCATGGGAATGGCGGCAAAGGCGGGCTGCATGACGCATAACGAGGCGGGGATCATCAATGATACGGCGATCAGTAGCGATTTCATGGCGTCTCCCAGACGAATGCAGGCACGGCGCGAGGCCGTGCGGACATTCTCAGCGTAGTGCAGCCAGCGCCGGGCGCTACAGCGGCAAGGGGCGCAGGCGCGCGGCTGGTTCCGGTTCGGTGCCGCGCAGGACAAGGCGGGTGATGGTCGCCGCTGCTGCGTCGAAGTCATCGGCGGCGGGTTGCGCCTTGCCGGTGATCATCGCGATCTGCCAGTCGAAATCGACATAGGTGCGGGTGGCCGCGGAGATGCTCAGCAGCAGGTGCTGCGGGTCCACCGGGGCGAGCAGGCCGCGGTCGATCCAGGCGGCGATGCACTCGACGTTGCGGCGCGATTCGGCGCGCAGGCGTTGCAGCCACTCCGGTGGCAGGTGCGGCGCGCCGTGGAGCATCTCGCTGGCGAACACCTTGTAGGCGTGCGGCCACTGCCGGGCGATGTGCAGGCGCGCGCGGATATGCGCGGGCAACGCCCAGGCCGGGTCGTCACACTCGCGCAGCAGAGCGGCGGCTTCCAGCACCGCGTCCACCACGTTCTCCAGCAGGCGCAGGTAGAGGTTCTCCTTGCTCTGGAAGTAGTAGTAGACGTTGGACTTGGGCAGCTCGGCGCGGCTGGCGATGTCCTGGGTCTTGGCGGCGGTGAAGCCCTTCTCGGCAAATTCTTCGCCGGCGGCCAGCAGGATGCGCTGGCGGTTGCGGTCACGGATGCTGAGGGCAGGGCGCGTTCGGCGGCGCGTCGGAGTAGGCGCGGTCTGGGGCATGGGAAAACATCGGGGCAGTGAAACAGAGATTCAGAATATAACTTTCTATATAGCGCTTGCCACCCACCGGGCTGACTGGCGGATGGCCATTTATCCGCCATTAGATGGAACCTGCCGTATGACGGATCTGTCAGACCAAATCTGAAACCTGGGAAGGGTCTGAAATGCTGTTCGTAGTCATGCTGGGGGGACGCCATCCGCGCGCGCGGATCGAGGTCCATGACGTGGCCTTCGTCATTGGCGACAACCTGAAATCTACCTACCCGCAATTGCGCGAGGCCTGGTTCGGCAGCCCGGACGGCCTGCACATCGACTCCTGGCTGGAGGTGGATGGCGTCGAGGCGTATCGCGTCGAGTTCAGCGAGGCGATGCCGGCGCCGGGCGAGCAGCGGCTGTTCTTCGTCAACCTGGGTGGCTACGAGCTGGGCAGCTTCGGCGAGGCGCACCAGTACGTGCTGGTGGCCGCGCGCGATGCCGCTGACGCCAAGGTGCGCGCCAAGCGCCGCATGCCGCGCAGCTGGGACAAGGCGCACACCGACGCGGTGATCGACGTCGACGATTGCATCGCCATCGACCAGATCGGCGGACGCTACGTGCACCTGGTGGAAGGGGAGAGCCGTGGCATCGTGCAGCGCAGCGACTACATCGTGTTGTGAGCCTTCACGGCGCTGACACGGCCCTGTCATAAAACCTGACGTATATAGGGCGCATAGCCGCCCCAGTGCCGAGGTAACGATGACCGAGAAACGCCGAGTCCTGTTCGTCTGTGTCGCCAACGACGCCCGCTCGCCAATGGCCGAAGCTCTGCTGCGGCACACCGATGGCGAGCATTTCGAAGCCTTCAGCGCGGGCATCCACCCGACCGCCATCGACCCCCGCGCGCGCAGCGTGCTGGAGCACGCCGGGATCTCCGCCGAAGGCCTGCGCAGCAAGTCCATCGACGAGTTCCGCGGCCAGCACTTCGATTACCTGATCGACCTGTGCGACAAGTCCACCGACGAGGGCGACGAGCTGCCGACCTCCAGCGAAGTGATCGTGTGGAACTTCGTCGATCCGGCCCACAGCGAGCAGCACGACCCGTTCCGCCACACCCTGCAGGAAATCAGCGATCGCCTGAAGCTCTTCGAAATGGTGAAGAACCGCGACTGAAGCTTCCGGCGATGACAAAGCAAAAAGCCCGCACGGATGCGGGCTTTTTGCTTCGTAGGCCACAGGATTTCGCCGTTGCCTGGGGAGGGTTTCCGGCGGACTCCCGTAGAGATGGGGCGCTGGTCCTTCAGCGCAAGGGCATTCTGGCTACCCCGCGTTACAGAGCGGTGACTGTCCCGTGAACAGGTGATGGCAATGCGCTGGCAGCCCTGTATCACTCGGCGGCATGAGCACTATCGATCCCGACAAGTGGTCAGGCGGGGAGTGCCTCGTTAGAGTCACGGTCAAAGTCATGTCCGCGGCGTTGCGTGTAGGCGCCTGCGTGACCCGAATCGGAGTGCCTATGAAGTCCCTGTCAGATATTGCCTTCTCCATGCTCGACCTGGTGCCCGTGCGCGACCAGGGCACCGCTGCCGAGGCGTTGCACAACGCTGTCGAGGTTGCCCGGCACGTCGAGCGCCTGGGCTTTACCCGCTACTGGCTGGCGGAGCACCACAACATGGACGGCATCGCCAGCTCGGCCACCGCCGTGCTGATCGGCCACATCGCCGGCAAGACCGAGAGCATCCGCGTCGGGTCCGGCGGGGTAATGCTGCCCAACCATCCGCCGCTGGTGGTGGCGGAGAACTTTGGCACCCTGGAAACCCTTTACCCCGGCCGCATCGACCTGGGCCTGGGCCGCGCGCCGGGTGCCGACCAGGCGACCATGCGTGCGCTGCGCCGCGATCGCCTGGGCGACGGCGCGGACTTCCCCGAGCAGGTTGCCGAACTGGAAATGCTCCTCGGCCCGCGCCGCTCGCAGCAGTCGCTGCTGGCGATTCCGGGGGAGGACACCAACGTGCCCATCTGGCTGCTCGGCTCCAGTCTGTTCAGCGCCCATCTGGCCGCGCAGAAAGGTCTGCCCTACGCTTTCGCCTCGCACTTCGCGCCGCGCTACCTGCACGACGCGCTGCGCATTTATCGCGAGAATTTCCAGCCCTCGGCGGTGCTTGACAAGCCCTACGCCATGATTGGTGTGCCGTTGGTGGCCGCGCCGACCGACGAGGAAGCCGAATACCTGGCGACCACTGCCTTCCAGCGCGTGCTCGCGCTGATCCGTGGCGACAGCCTGAAGCAGAAGCCGCCGGTGAAGAGCATGGCCGGCCTGTGGCTGCCCCATGAGCAGGATGCGGTGGGTAATTTCTTCGGCCTGGCGGTGATCGGCGGCCCGGAGAAGGTGCGCAGCCGCCTGGAAATCCTGCTGGAGCAGACCGGCGTGGACGAGATCATTTTCACCAGCGACATCTACGACCACGAGCTGCGCCTGCGCTCGCTGAAGATCGTTGCTGGCCTGCGCTGATCGAGGCTCGCTCCTACAGGTTACGGCCAAAGTTCCGGCGTGGGTGGACCGTAGGGCGGATAACCCGGAACGGGTTATCCGCCGATGGCCTTGTGGCGGATAACGCTGGCGCGTTATGCGCCCTACGCTCTGCAGGTGAATTACGGAGCGACGGGCGTGCCGTAGGAGCGGACCCTGTCCGCGAAATCCGCTGCGGAGGACTCCATTACCGCAGGGATAGACCGATACGAAGCGCCCATCTACAGGAGCGCGCCATGCGCGCGATCGCGGGCATGGCCCGCTCCTACAGGTGAGCTATGGAGTGTCGGGGCAGGTGTAGGAGTGGGGAAGCCTCAGGCCTCGCCGTCATCCTTCTTCTTCAGCAGGTCCGCCAATCCGGCCAGGCCCTTGTGGGTGACCTTCGGCCCTTTGGCGCCCGCGTCGTTGCTGTTCTGGTAATGCAGGTCCACCTGCCGCTGGTGCTCGTTGTCGTGGCAGAACAGGCACAGCAGCTCCCAGTTGGAGCCATCCTCGGGATTGTTGTCGTGGTTGTGGTCGCGGTGGTGGACGGTCAGCTCGCGCAGGCGCACCCCGCTGAACTCGCGGGCGCAGCGCCCGCAGATCCAGGGGTACATCTTCAGGGCTTTTTCGCGGTAGCTGGTTTCGCGGCGGCGTTGGGCTTCGGCGAGGACGGCGTCGACTTTGCTGGTGGGCTGGTTCATGGCTCGTAGAAGAGAGTGTGGAATCGGACTTCCAGCATAAGTCCGCTGCCGCGCGCTGGCTACGGCCTGGGCGTATCCGGGCGCGACCAGATCCACAGGTTGCCAACCGCCATGCCGAGAATCACTGCGTACAGCCAGAGGCCGTGGGGCAGGGTGATCAGCATGATCGCCAGGGCGGCGAGCATCGCCAGGCTGGCGCTGATCTTGGCGCGGCGCGCAACGGCGCGGCCGTTGCGCCAGTTGTGCAGGATGGGGCCGAACAGCCGGTGATTCTCCAGCCAGGCGGACAGGCGCGGCGAACTCTTCGACGCGGCCCAGGCGGCGAGCAGGACGAACTCGGTGGTCGGCAACCCCGGCACCACCAACCCCACCATGCCCACGCCGAGGCTGGTGTACGCCAGCAATGCGAATGCCAGCCGGGCCAGCCGCGAGTGCGCGGGGGCGAAGGGGTTGGCGCGCGCCGCATCGGCAGGCGCGCGCTCGAGGGCGTCAGACGGCGGCGGGAGCACTGTCGTAGCTGTGTTGCAGCAGTTCGGAGAAACGCTCGAAAGCGGCCACGGCGCCGGCTTCGGCTTCGCGCTCTTCGGCTTCGCTCAGCTCCAGGCCGTCGAGGGTGCGGGTGAAGCGCTTCCAGCCTTCGGCACGGCCGCCTTCGGGCTCGCCCAGGTGACGGGCGCCGGTATTCTCGTCCAGGCCCAGCGCAGCGACGCGCTTGATCAGGAAGGCCGCGCCGAGCTTGGAGCCTTCGGAGACGAACAGCCAGCCCAGGGCGTGTGCCTGGCTCGGGTTGTTGATGGCGCCGGCAACCGGGGCGGGCACTTCGGTGTCGAGGTCGGCCAGGTCCAGGCGGGCCTGTTCGGCGCGGCAGCGCTGCGGCAGGTCGGGGAAGATCTTGCCCAGCTCGGCGTCCTGATACAGGGCCTGCAGCTCGGACTGGAACAGGTACTGGGCGACCACGAAGCGGGCGAAACGCTCGCGGCTGGAGAAGGGCTCGCGGGCCTTCACGGCGTGGTCGAGACGCTCGTGGGGGGCGTGGGTCAGCGCGTTCAGGCGCTGCGAGCGCAGGGCGGGGAGTTCCAGGGTGGTCATGTCCAATTCCTTGAAATTACAGGTCTTTACAGACGAGACGAACGAGTTCGGGGAAAGCGTAAAGATTGTCGGCGTTCACTGTGCGAGCCAGCTTTTGTAGGGTGCATAACGCGTCAGCGTTATCCGCCGCGCCGGGCGGCGGATAACCTGTTCCAGGTTATGCGCCCTACGACCAGCGAGGGCGCGTGAGCATCAGATATCCCACACCAGGTTGATCGCGAAGTTGCGGCCCGGCTGGGTCAGGCGATCGAGGTTGGCCGGGGCCAGTACCGAGGCTTCGCCGACGCCGTCGTAGCCGCGCACGTCATCCCACAGCCAGTACTTCTTGTCGGTGAGGTTGTAGAGGCCGGCGTTGAGGGTCAGGTCGTCGGTCAGCTTGTAGTAGCCGGTCAGGTCGAGGATGCCGAAGCCCGGGGTCTTGAACTGGCTGCTGGTGCCGTCGGGGGCGTTGAACTGGCTGTCGTCGACGCGGGTCTTGCGCTTGACCAGGGTCCAGTCGAGCAGGGCGCCGTAGCGGCCGGCCTGTTCGTCGTAGCCCAGGCCGAACACGCCGGTTAGCGGGTTGACGCTGTTGATCGGCTCGCCGGTGTCCTTGTTGCGGCCGTAGGCGTAGGCCACCGAGCCCTTGGTGTAGAGACCCTGCGGCGCACCGAAGGCGCCCAGTTCCAGGCGGCCCTTCAGCTCCACGCCCTTGATGATGGCGTTCTTGATGTTGTTGCTGGTGAAGGTCGGCTCGTCGTAGCCGGGGGTGATGGCGTCTTCGTTGATGAAGTCGCGGTACTTGTTATAGAAGACCGCCACGTCGAACGAGCCTTCCTCGAAGTTGCCGCGCAGGCCGGTCTCGTAGCTCTGGCTGCGTTCCGGGTCCAGGTCCGGGTTGGGCTCCACGCGGTAACCGGTGGTGGGGTTGTCGAAGCGGCCGTAGAGCGCCTTGGCGGTCGGGGTGCGGAAGCCCTGGGCGTACTGGCCGTACCACAGGTAGTTGTCGTTGAACGCGTAGGTCACGCCGAGCTTGGGCGAGAGCTGGTGCCAGCTCTTGCTTTCGCTGCTGACGTCGCCTTCGCCGCTCTGGTCGACGGTGCGCAGGAATTCCTCGGTGATGTGCGGGTCCAGGCGGGTGTGGTCGTAGCGCAGGCCGGGAAGGAAGGTCCAGTCATTCCAGCGAATCTCGTCCTGGGCGAACAGGGCGTAGGTATCGATGGTCGGGTCCGGGAAGTCGCTGCTGCGGGCCAGGCGGTCGGAGGCCACCGAGCTCGGGCCGCCGATGGTGGTGCAGGTGCGGCTGACGGCCAGGCAGGTGGCGTCGCCTTCGCGGTAGCCGGTGACCTTCTGGCGCTTGAGGGTGGTGCCGTAGGTCAGCAGGTGGTCGGTGTCGCCCAGGGCGAAGGCCTTGTCCATCTGCAGGTCGAGCACCCACTGGCGCTCCTTGTACTGGGTCTCGCGGGTCCGCAGCACCTGGCGGGTGATGGGGTAGTAGAACTCGTCGGTGCTCTGGTCGGTCTTGGCGATCTGGTAGTTGAAGGTCCACTTCAGGTGATCGGCCACCGCGCTGTCCAGCAGCATCTGGTGCTCCAGGCCGAAGCGTTCGCGGGTGATGGTGTCGTTGCCGGTGCGCCACTGGTACATGCCGCCGGGCAGCACACTGTCAGGGATGGTCGGTGCGCCGTTGAAGTACGGGCCGCCGTAGGCGCTCTTCTGGTCGGTGTCGACGTCGTCCTTGTACTTCTCGTAGACCAGGCCGAAGCGGCTGCCTTCTGCGTAGTTCCAGCCCAGTTTCGCCAGCACGTTGGTGGTGCGCACGTCTTCGGGGTTGGCTTCGGTGCGCGACAGGCCGGTGCCGCCGGTGCTGCCGTAGGACTCGGTCTCGTGGCCGTTGCGCTGGCTCAGGTGCAGCAGGCCGTCGAAGTCGTCGTGGCGGCCGGCGACGGTGGCGGAGGTAAGCCAGCTGTCATCGGCGGAGCTGTAGCCGGTCTTCAGGCGTGCGCCGACGTCCTGGCCGTCCTTGATGATGTCGTCCGGGTCGAGGGTGAAGTAGCTCACCGCGCCGCCGATGGCGTTGCTGCCGTACAGGGCCGAGGCCGGGCCGCGCAGCACTTCCACGCGCTTGATGATTTCCGGGTCGACATAGTTGCGCTCGGTCTGCGCATAGGGGCCGTTGAAGAAGCTGTTGGGGATCTCGACGCCGTCGATCTGCGTCAGCACGCGGTCGCCGTCGATGCCACGGATGTTGTAGCCGGTGATGCCGGCGCGGTTGCCGGTGCCGCCGACGGAGACGCCGGGCATGTCGCGCACCAGCTCCTTGATGGTGTTGACGTTCTTGCGGTCCAGTTCCTCGCGGCCGACGACGTTCACCGTGGACGGAACCGAGGTGACGCTCTGCGCCTGGCGAGTCGCGGTGACGGTGAGCGGCTGCATCTCGGCGACGGAGGAGAGGTTGCGCTCCAGCACCACATTGCGCGGGCCGAGCTGGCGCACGCTCAGGCCGGTGCCGCCGAGCAGGGTCTTCAGCGCGCGCTCCGCCGGCAGGCGACCGCTGACGCCCGGAGAGACCACGCCGTCAGCCAGGTCACCGGCCACGCCAACCTGCCAGCCGGTCACCGCGCTGAATGCGTTGAGTGCCTGGGGCAGCGGTTGGCGGGCGATGTCGAAGCTGTAGCCGGCCTGGGTCTGGCTGGCTTCCGCCGCGAGGGCGGAAGTGGCCGGCAGGCTGGCGAGGCCGATGGACAGGGCGAGCAGCGAGATGCTGGCCGGCGCGGACAGCCGGCGCAGAGGGGCACGCGAAGAAGCAATGGTCATCGAAGGGCTCTCTTAGTCAGTCTTTGTTCGCATTCGTAAATGCGAATCTATTGCATTGGCTTCTGACTAAACGAACGAGCCTTTCGAATCGCGTAAAAAAACTTTCTGTGCGGTGTGGGAAGTCAGTTGAGGATCAGCAGTTTCGGGTATTCGTGCAGCTCGGCGGAGGTGATCTGAGCCAGCGAACGGGCCACGCCCAGCGGGTCGTCCAGGCGCCAGTTGCCGGTGACGCTGACGTTCTCCAGGCGCTCGTTGGTATTCACGATCCAGCCGGGGTAGTAGCGACGCAATTCGGCCAGCACCTGGCTGAGCGGGCAGTTCTCGAACACCATGCGGCCCTTCACCCAGGCCAGCTGGGATTCGGCCTCGGCGCCGTGCTGGCGCTCGCCGAAGCCCTGTGGGCCGACGCGGATGCTGTCGCCGGCGCCGAGGCTGACGCGGGCATCGTCCAGGCGCGTGCGCAGGTCCACTTCACCGCGTTGCACGCTGACTTCCGCCTCGTTGCCGAGGTAGCGCACGGCGAACGCCGTGCCGCGCACCGTGACCTGCACTGGCCCGGCCTCCACCTCGAAGGGGCGGCTGCGGTCATGGGCGACGTCGAAGAAGACTTCGCCACGGTAGAGGCGGGCGACGCGCTGCTGGTCGTCGACCTTGCTGGAGAACGCGGTGTCGGTGTTGAGCAGTACGTTCGAGCCGTCGGCCAGCTGGACTTTCTGGCGTTCGCCGACCGCGGTGAGATGGTCCGCACGCAGGCGCGTCAGCAGGTCGCCCTGCACCGCGACACCAATCGCCAGAACCAGCGCTGCGGCAGTGGCGACGGGTTTCCAGAAGCGCCGACGACGCTGCATGGGCAGGACGCGAGATTGTGTTCGCTGCAGCTCCAGGCGTGCTGCCGCCACCGGCAGCAGCGGTGATTGCCAGGCCTCGCGCACGCGCTGATAGGCCCGCACGTTGCCTTCGCTGGCCGCGAGCCAGGCATCGAAGCGCGCACGGGTAGGGGCGTCCATGTCGTCCTCGAGGATCAGCCAGTCGAGGGCTTCGGCCATCTGCTGGTCGTCGGGCGGCGTGGCGTGGGGCAAGGGGCGATCCTCGGGGCGGGCCTGGGGTGGTGAGCCGCGCATTGTTGTCGAATCGGCCGGCGAACGAAAGTCCGTCATACCGATTCTCCCAGGCGACTGACCAGGCCGACGCAGATCGCCATGATCAGTTTCAGTTCCTTCTGCACCGTGCTGGAAGAGACATCCAGTTGCTCGGCGATCTCCGCGTAACCGCAACCGTGCAGGCGACTGAGGATGAAGATGCGTTGCTGACGCTCGCTGAGCTGGCTGAGGGTGCTGCCGAGGCGTTCCAAGAGCTTCTCCGCGTGCAGTTGGTCTTCCGCGCTGGAGCCGGGGGCCGGCACGGCCTGGACCACGTCGAAGGGGACGTCGTCGAGCATGGTCCGCGACTGCATGCGCAGGTGGCGCAGGTGGTCCAGGGCGAGGTTGCGGCCGGTCTGGAAGAGGAAGGGTTCCAGGTGATCGATACGGCGTTCGAGCAGAGTGCGGGCGACGCGCAGGTAGGTTTCCTGCACCAGGTCTTCGGCGATGCTCGGGTTCTTCACCATCCGGACGAGCGTGCGCAACAAAGGCAGGCGCTGGGCCAGGAAGACCGCGTCGAGGTTGGAAGTGCTCACAAGGGCGTCCAGCAGGAATAATTTTTAAATGATAATCAATGTTATTCAGCTCTGGCTCATGGCACAAGCCCATCCGTGGTTCCGGATGTGTACGGCAAATGAAAAAAGGGCGAGGCGCGCGGGGCGCCTCGCCCATTCCCTCAGCCGGCCGGTGAGGGTAAAGAGTCAGGCCTTGTCGGCCTTGCCCGCCGCGGCAGCGAAACGCGCCAGGCGAACGTCGAGGTGACGTGGGCGGTGGCCGCGATCCTCGGCGCGCTCCTTGCGGCGGATAGCATTGCGCACCATCAGCGAGCCGACATAGCGGATCGGCTCGGGCGGGAAGTGGCCCAGCGGCCCCTGGGTCAGCGGCGAGCGGGTCCAGGGGTTGTCCAGGCCCAGTACCAGCGAGCTGAGGATCTGCCCGCCCATGTGGCAGGGGCCGACGCCGCTGCCGGAGTAGCCGAAGCCGTAGAACACGTTGTCCGCCTCGCCCAGGCGACCGAAGAACGGCAGGCCGGTCACCGAGCGGTCGGACGGCCCGTTCCAGCTGGCGGCGATGGGAACTTCGGCGAAGGCCGGGAAGAATTCCGCCAGGCTGTCCTGCAGCAAGCCGAGATACGGCGAGGGCCGGTCGAATACCGGCAGCATGCGGCCGCCGTAGGCGAAGGTATTGCCGGCCTTGCCGAGCATGATCCGGCCGTCCGGGGTGTTGTGGTAGTAGTGCACGAAGATGCGCGAGTCGAGCACGGTGACGCCGGAGGTCAGGCCGATTTCCTGCAGCAGGTCCGGCCTCGGTTCGGTGATCACCATGTCGCTGGAGACGATCGCCACGCTGCGCTCGAACTGCGGGAAGGCGCGTGCCATCCAGGCGTTCATCGCCAGCACCACGCGGTCGGCGCTGACCGAGCCGGCGGGGCTGTGGACGGTGGCCGGGCGGCCCTGGTCCAGCCCGGTCATCGGCGTGCCTTCGTACAGCCGCACACCCAATTGCAGCGCCACTCGGCGCAGGCCGCGAACAAGCTTGCCCGGCTGCACGCTGGCAGCGGCCGGGGAGAACCAGCCTTCCAGGTGCTTGCGCGAGCCGGCCATGCGCTGCACGTCTTCCAGCGGGCGCTTGCTGAAGGAGTTGATGCCGTGGCGCTCCAGTGCGGCGATGACGCCATCGGTGGCGCCGACCTGGGCGGCATTGGTGGCGGTGTAGAGCGTGCCGTCCAGGCGGTAGTCGGCATCCACGCCGTAGCGTTCGCAGAACTCGCCGATGGCGTGGATGCTGCGTTCCGATTCGGTCACCAGGCGGATCGCCTCGGGCAGGCCGAACAGTCGCTCCAGGGTGAAGAACTTCGCCGACCACGACAACGCGCAGCCGCCGTTGCGGCCGCTGGCGCCGGCGCCGCAGATATCCGCCTCGATGATCACCACATCGAGTTCCGGGTTCTGTTCCTTGAGCATGATGGCGGTCCACAGACCGGTGTAGCCGCCGCCGACGATGCAGACGTCGGCGCGGGTGTTGCCTTCCAGTGGCGCAGCACGCTCGTTGTCCTGCTGCAGGGCCTGTTCGAGCCAGAAAGGACGCATGGCAATCTCCGTATTCAGCGAGGGGGCAGGGCGGCGGTGGCGATTATTTCCACGCGCCAGGCCGGGTCGATCAGTTGCGCCAGGGTGCAGGCGCGGGCCGGGGCATGGCCGAGAGGGAAGAACTCGTCCCAGACCCGGTTGAGCCCGGCGTAGTCGTCCCGGTCGGCGAGCAGGATGCGCACTGTCAGCAGGTGCGTGCGGTCTCCACCGAGGCCGGCCAGCAGGTGCTCGATGCCCTGGAGGATTTCCCGGGTCTGGCCTTCGATATCGGCCTGGGTGTCGCTGGCGACCTGGCCGCCGATGTAAAGCGTCTGCTCGTGCAGGACCATTTCGGAGCGGCGCTGGACCACTCCAAAGCGTTCGATACTCATGGACTGTTGACCTTGTAGGGCAGGTGGCACGTCCCTGTGCCGAGGGATCAGGAACGCGCCATGCGGACCTTCACGGAGCGGTTGGGAACCCGGCTGGCGGCGGGCGTGGCGCCCTCCGGCAGGCTGTTCCAGTGCGGCAGCAGGATGGCGGCGGAAATCAGCGCGGTGATGGTGAACCCGACGAACACCGTGTAGGTGTCGAAGTAGCCCGGCAGCAGGCCGCCGAGAATCGCGCCGACCGAACCGCAGCCATTGACGAAGCCGGCGGCGGTGGCAGCGGCCTTGCCGGTGCCGAAGTCGATGGCGGCCGAGCCGCTGATCATCGAGTCCGGTCCGTACAGGGTCAGGCCCATCATGAACAGCAGGGCGAACACCAGCGCGCTGCTGCCGGTCTGCATGGACGGCACGAACAGCGCCAGGCAGACGGTCAGGCCGATCAGGCTGATCACGCAGGCTGGCATGCGCCGGGCGCCGAAGATTCGGTCCGAGGCCAGGCCGATGAGGATCGGGCCGAGCAGTCCGGCGACCTCGAAGGCGGTCGGCAGCACGGCGGCGCCGACCTTGCCCAGGCCAGGCATGCGTTCATAGACGATCACCGGTCCCCACAGCAGGATCGCGTAGCGCGCCGGTTTGAGCAGGAAGTACGACAGGCCGAGGGTCAGCACCGTGCGGTTGCCGACTACCAGCGCCAGCGTTTCGCGGATGCCGGCGTTCTGGCCTTCGGGCTTGAAGCCGGCGTAGCGCACCG
This sequence comes from Pseudomonas sp. LABIM340, assembly GCF_040017195.2. Lineage (NCBI taxonomy): Bacteria > Pseudomonadati > Pseudomonadota > Gammaproteobacteria > Pseudomonadales > Pseudomonadaceae > Pseudomonas > Pseudomonas sp. LABIM340. The sequence continues at coordinate 2,758,471 of NZ_CM200227.1, forward strand.
CTTCGGGCTCGGCTTCCACTGGCGGCAGGCCGACGTCCTGCGGGCGGTTGCGCTGCAGGAAGATGAACAGCAGGGCCACGCCACCGACCACGGCGGCGCTGGAATAGAAGGCTGCATGCCAGGTGCCGAACACCGAATAGGCCCACCAGCCGGCGAACGGCGAGGCCACCAGGCCGCCGAAGGCGTAGCAGGTACTCCACAGGCCGAGGATACGGCCGCGTTCGTGGGTGGCGAAGAAGCTGCCGATGTTCTTGCACAGCCCCGACCAGCCGGTGGACTGCGCCAGGCCCTGGATCACCATGCAGGTGGCGAAGATCGGCAGTGTCGCCCAGGTGCCCATGACCATCGCCGCAGCGGCCGAGATCAGCAGGCCGCCGAGCACCACGACGCGCGGGCCGAAGCGATCGGCGAGCACGCCCCAGGTGAACTGGCCGACGGCGTAGGCGGCAAGGTAGGTAGCGTCGAGGTTGGCCATCATGGCCTTGTCGAGGTGGAAGGTGGGGTCTTCGGTGATGCCCAGCTTGGCCACCGAGAACGCCTTGCGGGTGAAGTAGAAGGCCGCGTAGGCCAGCCAGGTGATGGCGAAGATCTGCCAGCGCCAGCGCTGGATCGTCGCCAGGGGCGAGCGGGATGTTGCGTTGCCTTGGGGGGTAAGCATGTTCCGACCTCGTTGTTGTAGTTGTGCTGTGCCGGCAGTCAGTGAGGTAACGCCTTTCTTGTTCTTGTTGTATCGAGCACGTCGCTCCAGTGCGGGTCAGAAGCGCTGGAGTCGTTGGTGGCCGTCGCCGGGAAGCGTCGGTGGAGGGATGGAAACAATTCCGCACAAATAAATGAAATCGATTTATCAAATTATAAAAATAAGTTTTCCTTGTAGGACGATTGCGTAGGAAGTTCGAATGCCCGGTAGCTGACCCATCGGTCATCCGCCTCGGGCGACACCGTTCCCCATCTGCCGAGGACCGCCGCCATCTCCGTTTCCCATGCCCAGCTCAAGGCCTTTCACGCTGTCGCCCTGCACGGCAGCTTCACCCGCGCCGCCGAGCGCCTGTTCCTCACCCAACCGGCGGTTTCCGACCAGGTACGCAAGCTGGAGGAGCGCTACGGCGTGTTGCTGTTCCACCGCAACAAGCGCTCGGTGCGTCTGACCGAACTGGGCGAACGCCTGCTGGCGGTGACCCAGCGGCTGTTCGTGATCGAGGCCGAGGCCCAGGAACTGCTGCAGGAGTCCCGCGCCTTGCAGACCGGCAGCCTGCTATTGGCGGTGGACGCGGCGGTGCACCTGCTGCCGCAAGTGGCGGCGTTCTGTCAGCGCTACCCCGGTATTCGCGTGCGCATCGAAAGCGGCAACACTGATGAATCGCTGCAGGCGCTGTTCGCCTACCGCGCCGACCTGGCCTTGCTGGGGCACGCCGTGAAGGATGAGCGCCTGCTGTCGTTCACCCTGCGCAACGATCCGATTGTCGCCTTCGTCGCCAACAGCCATCCCTGGGCGAAGCGCGATTCGATCCTCCTGGCCGACCTGGACGATGCGCCGCTGGTGTTGCGCGAGCACGGCTCGGTCACCCGTCAGACCCTGGAGGAAGAGATGCGCGCCGCCGGCCTGCGGATTCGCGCGGCCATCGAGGTGGAAGGGCGTGAGGCCGCGCGCGAGGCGGTGGTCGCGGGGATTGGAGTGGGCGTGGTGTCGGCCGCCGAGTTCGGCTCCGACAATCGTGTGCATGCGCTGCCCATCATCGATTGCGAGCGGCACATGAGCGAGACGCTGGTGTGCCTGCGCGAGCAGAGCTCGCGGCGGATCGTGGCGACCTTTCTCGATCTGGTGCGCGAGGATTTGCCGGCGGAGTAGGGCGGTTGTTCGCGAGCAAGCTCGCTCCTACAGCTTGGCCTTACCTCGGAGCTCTTCGTAGGACCGAGGGGGGCGCCCAGCCCTTGCTCGCGAACCGCATCCCGCGGAAATATTGATCAGCCCTCTGCCAACTCCAGAAACGCGCTGACCACCCGCAACCCCCGCCGCCGCTCCAGGCAACCAATGGCGTGGCGGTTCACCAGTCCTTTGCCACTGAGCGGGATGGCCTTCACCCGCGGGTCCGGGCTGACCTCCATCGAAGACACGATGCCGACCCCCAGTTCTGCTGCCACCGCTTCGGTCACCGCCTCGCGGCTGTCCAGTTCCAGCAGCACGCGTGGTTCCACCGAGGCCGCCGAGCAGGCCGCATCGAAGGTGCGCCGGGTGATCGAGTCGGGCTCGCGCAGCACCATGATCTGCTGATCCAGCTCGCCCAACGGCAGCTCGCCAGCGTGCTCGCTCCAGGCATGGCTGGCCGGCACCAGGGCGCAGATGCGCGACTCCACCAGCTCGCGCAGAAACAGCCCGGCACGCGGCTCCACCTCGGTCAGCACGGCGATATCGACGTGTTCGTCCAGCAGCGCAGCGAGGGTTTCCTGCGCATTGCCCAGGCGCAGGTTGACTGTTATGCCGGGGAAGCGCGCACGCAGCCGGGCGAGCATCGGCATCACCAGGTGCGGGCCGTCGGCGGCCACCTCGATGCGCCCGGTCACCAGCTCGCGGCTGGCATCGAGCATGGCCTCGGCTTCCTCCTCCAGGGCGAACAGCGTGCGGCTGATGGCGGACAGGCGCACGCCATCGGCCGTCAGTTCCACGCCACGCGCGGTGCGGCGGAACAGGTTGACCTGGTAGTGCTCCTCCAGCGCCTTCACGTGCCCGGTCACCGCCGGCTGGCTGATGAACAGCCGCTCTGCGGCGCGGGTGAAGCTGCGTTCGCGGGCGACGGCGTCGAAGGCGCGGAGCTGGAAGAGGTTCATGAGGTATATGTCCGGCTTATGCAGTGCATCGTGATAAACAATTTGAACGATATCTGCCCGGCCGGCAAGTTATGCCCAGGCCGCAGCGAACCCGCCACGGCCCAACCGAATTCAGCCCTGACGACGTTCCCACGAAAGAGGAATCGAGCATGAGCACTGCCGAGCGAGCCCCCATCCTGCTGACTCCCGGTCCGCTGACCACGTCCCCCCGCACCCGTCGCGCCATGATGGTCGACTGGGGTTCGTGGGACCGCGACTTCAACGACCTGACCGCCGATGTCTGCAAGCGCCTGCTGGCGATCATCCACGGCGAAGCGACCCACACCTGCGTACCGCTGCAGGGCAGCGGCACCTTCTCCGTCGAAGCCGCCATCGGCACCCTGGTGCCGCGCGACGGCAAGGTGCTGGTGCTGATCAACGGCGCCTACGGCAAGCGCCTGGCGAAGATCTGCCAGGTGATCGGCCGTGAATTCAGCACCTTCGAAACCGAAGAAGACGTGCCGACCACCGCCGCTGACGTCGACCGCCTGCTCAGCGCGGACCCGAGCGTCACCCACGTGGCGCTGATCCACTGCGAAACCAGCACCGGCATCCTCAACCCGCTGGCCGATATCGCCAGGGTCATCGAGTCCCACGGCAAGCGCCTGATCATCGATGCCATGAGCTCCTTCGGCGCGCTGGACATCGACGCCCGCCATATCCCCTTCGACGCGCTGATCGCCGCTTCCGGCAAATGCCTGGAAGGCGTACCGGGCATGGGCTTCGTCTTCGCCCGCAGCACCGCCCTGAACGCCAGCGCCGGCAACTGCCACTCGCTGTCCATGGACCTGCAGGACCAGCACGCCTACATGGCCAAGACCGGCCAGTGGCGCTTCACACCGCCGACCCACGTGGTGGCTGCGCTGCACGAAGCGCTGAGCCAGTACGAGGAAGAGGGCGGTCTCGCGGCTCGTCATCAGCGTTACGCAAACAATTGCCAGACTCTGCTGGCGGAGATGGCCGAACTCGGGTTCCGCAGCTTCCTGCCGGCCGAGATCCAGGCGCCGATCATCGTCACCTTCCATGCCCCCAGTGACGCCCGCTACACCTTCACCGAGTTCTACAACCGGGTGCGCGAGAAGGGTTTCATCCTCTACCCCGGCAAGCTGACCCAGGTGGAAACCTTCCGTGTCGGTTGCATCGGCCAGGTCGACGCCAGCGGCATGCGCGCCGCCGTCGCGGCCATCGCCGAGACGCTGAAGGAAATGGAAGTCTTCGAAATCTGACGCCCGCCCGAATTCACACAGGATTGAACGCCATGAATTACCAGCAACCCAAGCAACTGCAAGCCGCCATCCTCGACTGGGCCGGCACCGTCGTCGACTTCGGTTCCTTCGCGCCGACCCAGATATTCGTCGAGGCCTTCGCCGAGTTCGGCGTGCAGGTCAGCCTGGAAGAAGCCCGCGGCCCGATGGGCATGGGCAAGTGGGACCACATCCGCACCCTGTGCGACATCCCGGCCATCGCCGAACGTTACAAGGCCAAGTTCGGCCGCGTGCCGAGCGACGACGATGTCACCGCCATCTACGAACGCTTCATGCCTCTGCAGATCGAGAAGATCGCCGAGCATTCGGCGCTGATTCCCGGCGCGCTGGAAGCTATCGCCACCCTGCGCAAGGGCGGGCTGAAGATCGGCTCCTGCTCCGGCTACCCGGCGGTGGTGATGGAGAAGGTCGTTGCCCTGGCGAAGATCAACGGCTACGTCGCCGACCACGTGGTAGCGACCGATGAAGTGCCCAACGGCCGTCCGCATCCGGCACAGGCACTGGCCAACGTGATTGCCCTCGGCATCAATGACGTCGCCGCCTGCGTGAAGGTCGACGACACCTGGCCGGGTATCCTCGAAGGTCGCAGCGCCGGCATGTGGACCGTGGCGCTGACCTGCTCGGGCAATGCCCTGGGTCTGACCTATGAGCAGTACAAGGCGCTGCCGGCGGAGAAGCTGGATCAGGAGCGCCGCCGCATCGGCCAGATGTTCGAAGGCTCGCGCCCGCACTACCTGATCGACACCATCGCCGAACTGCCGGCGGTGATTGCCGACATCAACGCGCGCCTGGCGCGGGGTGAGATGCCGCAGAGCAGCTGACACTGAGTGTTCAATAGAAAGGCCCGCTTAGTGCGGGCCTTTCTTGTTGGCGCTGGCCTCTCCGTAGGAGTGAACTCGGCATTCCACTGTAGGAGCGGGCCATGCCCGCGATCAGCACTGACAGGTGTGTCTGTCAGCCGTAATCAGTTCACAACGTTCCGCACAAACCGCACCAGCACATCCCCATGGTTCTGGTAGGAAAACGGCTGGTTGCTCTTGAATACGTGGAAGCCCCCGGCCTCGACCTCCACCGTTTCTTCGGCAAGGACGATGGTCAGCCGGCCTTCGATGACATACGCCATGTCGTACCAGCCTTCGGCATCGGGCTCGGCGTTGTAGCGGTCGCCGGGGGCGAGCGTCCAGTGCCAGAGCTCGGCCTGGCGCGTGGCGGGGGTGCTGGCGAGGAGGGTGCCGCGGCTGTCGGCCTGCTGGCCACCCCAGGCAACGGCGTCGACGCGGGACAGGCCGCCGGTGGACGGCGGGCGAACCAGGTCGGCGAAGGTGACTTTCAGGGCGGCGGCGATGCGGTCGAGGGTGGCGAGGCTGACATTGGTGTCGCCGCTCTCGATGCCGACCAGCATCCGCCGGCTGACGCCCGAGGCCTTGGCCAGTGCGTCCTGGCTGAAGCCGGCATTGCGGCGGTGCGTCTTCACGTTATCGGCGACGTGCACCAGCACGCTGGGACGTTCGGAAGGAGTGGGCAGTATATTGCTCATTCTGGCCTTTTTGCGCATTATGTTGCGCATATCAGTCAACCAAGAAATCCCAACCGTTGCAACGCCTGTTCAGGTCCGCATCATGCCTCGCTCTCGCTTTATGTCTACTGCCTTCCCCATTCTCATCCTGATCGTGTCCATGGCCTCGATCCAGACCGGCGCGTCGGTCGCCAAGAGCCTGTTCCCGGTGCTCGGCGCCGAAGGCGTGACCTCCATGCGCCTGATCTTCGCGGCCATCCTCCTGCTGGCGATCCTCCGCCCGTGGCGCACCTCGCTGCGTGGCAAGCCGCTCAAGCCACTGTTCATCTACGGCGTGACTCTGGGCCTGATGAACCTGACCTTCTACATGGCACTGCAGACCATTCCGCTGGGTGTCGCCGTGGCGCTGGAGTTCACCGGGCCGCTGGCGGTGGCGCTGTTCTACTCGCGCAAGCCCATCGACTTCCTGTGGATCGCCATCGCGGTGGTTGGCCTCGGCCTGCTGTTGCCGATCGCCGACTTCGGCCACGGCATCGACCCCAAGGGCGCCGCGCTGGCGCTGGGGGCAGGCGTCTGCTGGGGGCTCTACATCATCTTCGGCCAGCGTGCCGGTAACGACCTGGGCGCGCAGGGCGCTGCGCTGGGCATCAGCATCGCAGCGATCTGCGTAGCGCCCATCGGCCTCGCGCACAGCGGCATGGCGCTGTTCGACATCAGCTTGTTCCCGGCGTTGCTGGGCGTGGCGATCCTCTCCAGCGCCTTGCCCTACACCCTGGAAATGGTGGCGTTGACCCGCCTGCCGGCGCGCACCTTCGGCACCTTGATGAGCATCGAGCCGGCATTCGGCGCGTTGTCCGGCCTGGTGTTCCTTGGCGAGCAACTGACGTCGCACCAGTGGATCGCCATCGGCGCCATCATCGTCGCCTCGGTGGGCACCACGCTGAGCAGCCGGCCGAAGCCGGCGCTGGTCACTGACTGAGCACCCTCAAAAGTATCCGGCGAGCCTGTTGGTAGGATGGGTGGAGCGCAGCGATACCCATGCTGCCCGTGCACGGGATTGATGAGTATCGCTGCGCTCCACACCATCCTACTCAGTGTTTTTACTGTGGGACCTTCAAATGAAAAAGCCGCCCTTGGGCGGCTTTTTTTGCATTCTGCGGAATTACGCCGCCGTGCGCCTCTCGTTCAGCACGATCTGCCGCTTGGCGCTGCGCGACAGGCGGATGCACAGCATCACCGCCGCGCAGGTCAGGCCGACGATCAGGCCTTCCCAAAGGCCGCGTGGGCCGGTGGGTTCCTGCAGCCAGTGGGCAAGGCCGAGGCTGTAGCCCACCGGCAGGCCGATGCCCCAGTAAGCGAACAGGGTCATGATCATGGTCGCGCGGGTGTCCTGGTAGCCGCGCAGGGCGCCGGCGGCGGTGACCTGCACGGCGTCGGAGAACTGGAACAGCGCCGAGAACACCAGCAGAGTGGCGGCCAGCGCCAGTACGTCCGGGTCCTGCGTGTAGAGCCCGGCGATGTGCTCACGCATCAGCAGCATGCCACTGGCGGAAATGCAGGCGTATGCCAGCGCCGCGCCCATGCCCACGCCAGCGGCGAATCGCGCATCGCGCGGTGCACCGGCACCGAGCGACTGGCCCACGCGGACGGTCACGGCCATGGCCAGCGAGTAGGGAATCATGAACACCAGCGCGCTGAAGTTCAGCGCCACCTGGTGGCCCGCCACCACCTTCTCGCCGAGCTCGCCGATCAGCAGGGCGATCACCGAGAAGATGCTGGATTCGGCGAATACCGCGATGCCGATCGGCAGGCCGACCCCCACGAGGCTGCCGATCACCTGCGGCTTCGGCAGCTCCCAGTGGCTGAACAGCTGGCTCGGCTTGTAGACCTTGGCCCAGTTCACCCAGACCAGCATGCCCAGCAGCATGAACCACATGACCGAGCCAGTGGCCCAACCGCAGCCGGGGCCGCCCAACGCCGGGAAACCGAGGTGGCCGTAGATCAGCACGTAGTTGATCGGGATGTTCAGCATCAGCCCGCAGATGCCCAGCACCATGCTCGGCCGGGTGCGCCCCAGGCCATCGCTGAAGCAGCGCAGCACGTGGTACAGCGCCACCGCCGGCAGGCCGCAGGCGATGCCGCGCAGGTAGAAGCAGCTGGGTTCGATCAGCGCTTCCTCGACCTTCATCGCCCGCAGTACCGGCTCGGAGAGCAGCCACAGCGTCGCCCCCGCCAGTGGGCCGACCAGCAGTGCCAGCCACAACGCCTGGCGCACCAGCGGGCCGGTGCCGGCCTGGTCGCCCGCGCCGTAGCGCTGGGCCACCTTGGCGGTGGTGGCGAGCAGGGTGCCGGTCATCAGCAGGAAGATCGGAATCCAGATCGAGTTGCCCAGCGCCACCGCGGCCAGGTCGCGCGGCCCCACGCTGCCGGCCATCACCGCATCGACGAAGCCCATGGCGGTGGTCGCCAGCTGGGCGATCATGATGGGCGCTGCGAGGGTCAGCAGTTCCTTGAGTTCGGTGGCGGTGCGCCGTCCGCGGGAGACGGGCTGGGCGAGGCTGGTCACGGCTTTCCTTGGCAGAAGAAATGAACGGGAAGCCGGCCAGTTTAAGGGCTGTCCGCCCGGTCAGCAAAGCCTGTCGTGTGTGGCGCGGGACCGCGCGCAACGGCGCTGGTAAAGTAGCCGGTGACGATTTCTGGAGTCAGCCCATGCGTATCCTTGCCGATGAAAATATTCCCCTGGTCGAAGCCTTCTTCGGCGCCCATGGCGACATCCGTCGCCTGCCCGGACGCGGGATCGACCGCGCCGCACTGGGCGATGCCGAAGTATTACTGGTGCGCTCGGTGACGGACGTCAGCCGTGAACTGCTCCAGGGCAGCCAGGTGAAGTTCGTCGGCACCTGCACCATCGGCACCGATCACCTGGACCTGGACTACTTCGCCGAGGCCGGCATCGCCTGGTCCAGCGCGCCGGGTTGCAACGCCCGCGGCGTGGTGGACTGGGTGCTGGGCAGCCTGCTGGCGCTGGCCGAAGTGCATGGCGCCAAGTTATCCGAACGCCGCTATGGCGTGATCGGCGCGGGGCAGGTGGGTGGTCGCCTGGTGGATGTGCTGCGCGGGCTGGGTTGGGACGTGCGCGTCTGTGACCCGCTGCGCGCTGCCGCCGAGGGTGGCGATTTCCGCAGCCTGGAAGAAGTGCTGCGCGAGTGCGATGTCATCAGCCTGCACACGCCGCTGACCCGCGACGGCGAAAACCCCACGCGCCACCTGATCGACGCGCAGCGCCTCAAGGCATTGCGCCCCGGCACCTGGCTGATCAATGCCAGCCGCGGTGGCGTGGTCGACAACACGGCGTTGCGCATCCACCTGGAGTCCGGCGCGGATATCGACGTGGCGCTGGACGTCTGGGAAGGCGAGCCGGAAGTGAACGTGCAACTGGCCCATCGCTGCCGCATCGCCACCCCGCACATTGCCGGCTACAGCCTGGATGGCAAGCTGCGCGGCACGGCGCAGATCTACGAGGCGTTCTGCGCCTGGCAGCGCTGCGAGCCGGCCGTCGATCTCGATGACCTGCTGCCGGCGCAATGGCTGGCCGAATTGAGTTTGAAGGAAGAGTGCGACCCGGACTGGGCGCTGGCGATGCTCTGCCGCGCGGTGTACGACCCGCGCAGCGATGACGCCAATTTCCGCCGCAGTCTGATCGGAGACACCCAGACCCGGCGGGCGGCCTTCGACGCGCTGCGCAAGCACTACCCGCCGCGCCGGGAGATCACCGGCTTGTGGGTAGACATCCAGGGCGATTCGCCGCGCCTGGAAAGCCTGCTGACCGCGCTGGGCGCCAACCGGGTCGGGGAGTAGGGCGGACGCGCCGCCGCGCCTTTATTCCGCTTGGCGGCGTGGCGGCTCGCAGGTCTTGTCCAGTTCCTGGCAGGCGCGCTGGATCATGTCTTCGGTAATCGGCACTTCACGGCCCTGGGCATCGATGATCGAGCCGCCGACCGGCTGTTGCGGCTGGCGCGGAGTGGAACGGGGGGCGGATTCACGGTGGGTTTGCAGGCTCATGGCCAATCTCCTCTACATCAGTGCATTGCAGTCTAGGCAGATCAGATGAAACCCCGGTGACAGAGGCGGCCGAGGGCAGCGCCTGAAAATCGTCACCGAAGACAGACGACCCGATCGCTCGCAGATTGCGTGCCAATCGCGAGGTCCCCGGTCTTTTGCTTGTCGTTATAGTTCAGTGGAGTTGCCGCTTCCCTGGTCCGACCCGGCCTTGCGCCGGTGGTTCGAAGAAGTTTCCCTCGAGGTTGAGTATGGACAGGATTCGCATAGGGCTGATCATCAATCCGCTGGCCGGTATCGGCGGCCCGACCGCGCTCAAGGGCAGCGACGGCGTGGCTGCGCTGGCCCTGGCGCGCGGCGCCGAACCACGGGCGGCGGAGCGCACGCGGGTTGCCCTGGAGCACCTGCTGCCGGTGCGCGAGCGCCTGGAGTTCCTCACCTTTCCCGGCCCGATGGGGGCCGACCTGCTGGCGAGCATGGGCTTTGTCCATCGCCTGGTGGGGGCTCTGGAGCAGGAGCAGAGCAGCGCGGCGGACACCCGTCACGCCGTGCATGCGCTGCAGGAAGCCGGCGTGGCGCTGATTCTCTTTGCCGGTGGCGACGGCACCGCGCGGGATGTGGCCGAAGTAGCCCGGGAAGGCCAGCCGGTGCTGGGCATTCCTGCCGGGGTGAAGATCCACTCCGGGGTCTACACCATCAGCCCGCGCGCCGCCGGGGAACTGGCGCGGCGGCTGGTGGACGGCGGGCTGGTGCGCCTGACCCAGGGGGAAGTGCGCGATCTCGACGAGGCCGCGCTGCGCGAGGGTCGCGTCGCCGCGCGCTGGTACGCCGAACTGACGGTGCCCGAGGAAGGCCACTTCATGCAGCATGTGAAACAGGCTGGCATGGAGACCGAGGAACTGGTGCTGGCCGATCTCGCCGCCTGGCTGGAAGACAGCTGGGAAGACGACGTGCGCTACGTCTTCGGGCCCGGTTCGACGCTGCACGGACTGGCCGCCGACCTGCACCTGGACACCACGCTGCTGGGCGTCGACGTGATCGAAAACGGCGAAGTGATCGCCCGCGACGTCACCGAGGCGCAGCTGTTCGAGCTGGTGGAGGGGCACCCGGCCTTCCTGCTGGTGACTGCCATCGGTGGGCAGGGGCACATCCTCGGGCGCGGCAACCAGCAGATCAGCCCGCGCGTGCTGCGCGCCATTGGCATCGAGCGACTGCGGGTGATTGCCACCAAGCGCAAGCTCGGCACCCTCGAAGGCCGGCCGCTGCTGGTGGACAGCGGTGATGCCGGGCTGGACGCGAGTTTCCCGGCGGCAGTGCGGGTGTGGGCTGGTTACAAGGAGGAACTGCTCTATCCGCTGGGTTGGGGCAGCGAAGAACAACTGTCTGCGTAGGGCGCATAACCCGTTCCGGGTTATGCGCCCTACGGGAAAGCAACGAACGCCGGGTCAGGTGTTTGCCAATTGCCGCACGCGGTCAGACGGGAACCGCGAAAGCTGATGAACCATTCCTCGGCAAGGTGGTGCAGGTAACCGAGCCTGATCTAGACTGCTCCGCTCCGCGAAACCGGAAGAGAGGGCAGGGCATGCATTCGGGCGGTTGTCTGTGCGGCGCGGTGCGCTACGAGATCAGCGGCGAGCTGGCGCCAATCCAGGTCTGCCATTGCGGCCAGTGTCGCAAGGCGCAGGGCGGGCCGTTCGCCACCAATGTCCCGGTGGCGCGTACGGCGTTCCGTCTGCTCAGCGGTGAGTCGGCGCTGGCCGAATACCGCGCAACGCCGGAGAAGAAACGCGTGTTCTGCCGCACTTGCGGCTCGCCGATCTACAGCGCCCGCGATGAGCTGCCGGACACTTTGCGGGTGCGTGCGGGAACCCTGGACGAGCCGGTGCGGACAAAGCTCGAAGCACATTACTACGTCGACTCCCGCGCCAGTTGGTGGCCGCTGGAGGACAATCTGCCCCACCACGGGGGCGCCAAGCCGGGATAAAGGAGCTGGCACCGCCAGCAGCAGTCAGGGAGCAACAGGGTCAGTGTCAATGGAACGAAAATTTCGCGTGCTGGTGCTGGGCGGTTACGGCAACTTCGGTAGTCTGATCGTGCGTCGCCTCAGCGGCATCGAAGGCATCCGCGTGCTGGTAGGTGGGCGCGACCAGCGCCGCGCCAATGAACTGGCCGCGCAGGTGGGCGGCGAAGCGGTGTGCCTGGACATGAATCAGCCGACGCTGGCCGGCCGCCTCAATGAACTGAAGGTCGACCTGGTGATCTCCACCGCCGGACCTTTCCAGGGGCAGGACTACCGCGTCGCCCGCGCCGCCATCGGCGCCCGCGCGCATTACATCGACCTGGCCGACGCCCGCCAGTTTGTCTGCGGCATCCAGGAACTCGACCGCGCCGCGCGCAGCGCCGGGGTGCTGGTGTGCAGCGGCGCCAGTTCGGTGCCCGCGCTGGCCGCCTCGGTGATCGACGAACTGCTGCCGCGCTTCCAGCGCCTGGACAGCATCCACCACGGCATCAGCTCTTCGGCGAAGATTCCCGGCCAGGCCACGGTCTCCGCGGTGCTGGGCTACTGCGGCAAGCCTTTGCGCCAGTGGCACCAGGGGCGCTGGCAGGACGTGCATGGCTGGCAGGGACTGAATCGCCACCGCTTTCCCGCGCCCCTGGGACAGCGCTGGCTGGCCCACTGTGATGTGCCGGACCTCGACCTGTTCCCGCAGCGCTACCCCGGCGTGCAGGACGTGCGTTTCTCCGCCGGCCTCGGCCTGAAGCTCACCCAGTTCGGCACCTGGGGCCTGTCGTGGCTGGTGCGCGCCGGGCTGGTGAAGGACGCCGCGCGCCTGGGCGCCGGCCTGCATCGCCTGGCTGTGGCGATGGAGCCATTGGGGGACGGGCGCAGTGGCATGTTCGTCCACCTGCAGGGCGTCGATGGCGACGGCAAACCCCTTGCGCTGTGCTGGGAAATCCTCGCGCAGCAGGACCACGGCCCGAACATCCCCTGCATGGCGGCGGTAGCGCTGGCACGCAAGCTGGCCGCCGGGCAATTGCGCCAGCGCGGCGCGACGCCGTGTATCGGCCTGCTCACCACGGATGAATACGTGACCGAACTGGAAGGGTTGGACATCTCCCACGGTCTGCGTGAGCTGGCCGCGCACTGATGGCGGGCTGTTGCCCAGGCAACAGTCGATCAGCAGCGCTGTTGCCTGAGTGACACGAAACACCCGGTAGAACCGGCTGAAGTGCCCGAAAATCATACATTTCCTTGTTGTTACGGCCCTTTCGGGGGTTGGTACGGCCCTTGCTCAAGGCTTCTGTACCTAGCGCAACAGTCAACAGGGAAAACCCATGACCAGCCCCATCAAAGTGGTCGCCGTCTCCGGCGGCACCTATCGCCCCTCGCGCACCCTGGTGCTTACCCAGGCCGTGCTCGACGCACTCGGCGAGCAGCTCCCGGTAGAAGCCCGGATCATCGAACTGGCCGACATCGCCCGCCCGCTGGGCGCCGCGCTGTCGCGCCAGGAACTTTCCGCAGAGCTGGAAGCCACCCTGCGCGAGATCGAGACCGCCGACCTGCTGGTGGTGGCCTCGCCGGTCTACCGCGGCTCCTATCCCGGCCTGCTCAAGCACCTGTTCGACCTGGTGGACATGAACGCCCTGATCGACACCCCGGTGCTGCTCGCGGCCACCGGCGGCAGTGAGCGCCACGCGCTGGTCCTCGACCACCAGCTGCGCCCGCTGTTCAGCTTCTTCCAGTCGATCACGCTGCCGATCGGCGTGTACGCCAGCGAGGCGGACTTCGCCAACTACCAGATCACCAGCGACACCCTGCGCGCTCGCATTCAGCTGGCCGCCGAGCGCGCCGCGCCGCTGTTCGCCCGCCCGCAACTGCGCAAGACCGCCTGAGGAGCCTTCGATGAACGTTTTCTGGTTCCTGCCTACCCACGGCGACGGCCACTTCCTCGGCACCAGCGAGGGCGCGCGTCCGGTGTCGCTGCCATATCTCAAGCAGATCGCCCAGGCCGCGGATTCCCTCGGCTACTACGGCGTGCTGATTCCCACCGGGCGCTCCTGCGAGGATTCCTGGGTGGTGGCCTCGGCCCTGGCGCCGCTCACCGAGCGCCTGCGTTACCTGGTGGCGATCCGACCGGGGATCATCTCGCCGACCGTGTCCGCACGCATGGCCGCGACCCTGGATCGTCTGTCCGGCGGGCGCCTGCTGATCAACGTGGTCACCGGCGGCGACCCGGATGAAAACCGTGGCGACGGCATCCACCTCAGCCACGCCGAGCGCTACGAAGTCACCGACGAATTCCTGCGCATCTGGCGCCGCGTGCTGCAGGGCGAATCCGTGGACTTCGCCGGCAAGCACCTGCAGGTAGAGAACGCCAAGGCGCTCTATCCGCCGGTCCAGAAGCCGTATCCGCCGTTGTACTTCGGTGGCTCCTCGGCCGAGGCCCACGACCTCGCCGCCGAGCAGGTGGACGTCTACCTGACCTGGGGCGAGCCGCCGCAGGCCGTCGCGCAGAAGATCGCCGACGTGCGCGAAAAGGCCGCGAAGCAGGGCCGCAGCGTGAAGTTCGGCATCCGCCTGCATGTGATCGTCCGCGAGACCGCCGAGGAAGCCTGGCAGGCCGCCGACAGGCTGATCGCCAACATCTCCGACGAGACCATCGCCAATGCGCAGAAATCCTTCGCCCGCTTCGACTCCGAAGGCCAGCGGCGCATGGCTGCGCTGCACGGTGGGCGGCGTGACCAGCTGGAGATCTACCCCAACCTCTGGGCCGGCGTCGGCCTGGTGCGTGGCGGCGCCGGCACCGCGCTGGTGGGCGACCCGCAGCAGGTCGCTGAGCGCATCAAGGAGTACGCGGACCTGGGGATCGACAGCTTCATCTTCTCCGGCTACCCGCACCTGGAAGAGGCCTATCGCTTCGCCGAGCTGGTCTTCCCGTTGCTGCCCGAGCCCTATGCAAGCCTTGCCGGACGCGGCGTGACCAACCTCACCGGGCCCTTCGGCGAAATGATCGCCAACGATGTGCTGCCCGGACGCAAGGCCGGCTGAGCCGGCTCTCCGCCCCCCGACTTGCCGGGCACAGGCCCGGCTTGCCCTGAACAGACTCAAGAGGAAGAGAGCGTGAATGCCAAGACGCATCTCGACGCACTGACAACCGGGCAGATTGCCCAGCGCCTGGCCGCCGGTTTCGCCGAAACCGCCGCCGAGCGTGACATCCGTGGCGGCACGCCGAAGGCCGAGCGCGATGCGCTGCGCCAGAGCGGCCTGCTGTCGCTGATCATTCCCACGGAGTACGGCGGCCTGGGCGTCGACTGGAGCACCACGCTGGACATCGTCCGCCAGTTCGCCGTGGCCGACAGCTCCATCGCCCACGTGTTCGGCTTCCAGCACCTGATGCTGGCCACCGTGCGCCTGTTTTCCCGCCCTGAGCAGTGGCAGCCGTGGTTCGAACTGACCGCGCGCAATCAATGGTTCTGGGGCAACGCGCTGAACCCGCTGGACACCCGCACCGTGTCGCGCAGCTTCGCCGGCTGGCGCGAGTTTTCCGGGCGCAAGAGCTTCTGCTCCGGCGCGCTGGATTCGGAAATGCTCATTGCCTCGGCGCTGGACGGCGAGGGCGGCAAGCTGCTGATCGCCGCCATCCCCACCGCGCGCAGTGGCATCAGCCTGGCTCACGACTGGGACAACATGGGCCAGCGCCAGACCGACAGCGGCAGCGCCACCTTCGAGCGCGTGCGGGTGGAGGAGAGCGAGCTGCTGCTCGACCCTGGCCCGCTGAGCACGCCCTTCGCCTGCCTGCGCCCGCTGATTGCCCAGCTGATCTTCAGCCACATCTTCCTCGGCATCGCCGAAGGCGCGTTCGAGGAAGCGCGGCAGTACACGCTCAAGGAAGCCCGCCCGTGGTTCCGTGCCAGCGTCCCCACGGTGGGTGAGGACCCATACGTGCTCGCGCACTACGGCGAGTTCTGGGTCGGCCTGGAAAGCACCCGCCTGCTGGTGCGCCGTGCCGCACAACTGCTCGACGAAGCCTGGAACAAGGGCGCCGCGCTGGACGCCGAGGAGCGTGGCCGGCTGGCCGTGGCCATCGCCACCGCCAAGGTGGCGGCGACCCGCAACGGCCTGGAAATCTGCAACCGCCTGTTCGAAGTCACCGGCGCGCGCTCCACCCACGCCGCGCTGCGCATCGACCGCTACTGGCGCAACCTGCGCACCCAGACCCTGCACGACCCGGTGGACTACAAGGTCCGCGAGCTGGGCGACTGGGCGCTGAACCAGCAACTGCCGCAACCGACCTTCTACTCATGAACGCGACCACACCCGAGGGTCTGCTGACCCTGCCCAAATCCCCCGCGCTGGCCACCTCCATCCGCGCCACGGCACAGGTCTTCGAGGACCCGAAGTCCCAGGCGCTGCTCGACCACCTGCAGCAGGTCGCGCCCAGCGAGGCCAGCGTGCTGATCATCGGCGAGACCGGCACTGGCAAGGAACTGGTGGCGCGGCACATCCACAACCTCAGCGCGCGGCGCGGCGGTCCGTTCGTGGCGGTGAACTGCGGGGCCTTCTCCGAATCCCTGGTGGAGGCCGAGCTGTTCGGCCACGAGAAGGGTGCCTTCACCGGCGCGCTGGCGGCCAAGGCCGGCTGGTTCGAGGAAGCCAATGGCGGCACGCTGTTCCTCGACGAGATCGGCGACCTGCCGATGCCGATCCAGGTCAAGCTGCTGCGCGTGCTGCAGGAGCGCGAGGTGGTACGCCTGGGCTCGCGCAAGAGCATCCCGATCAACGTGCGGGTGCTGGCGGCCACCAACGTGCAGCTGGAGAAGGCGATCAACGCGGGGCACTTCCGCGAGGACCTCTACTACCGGCTCAACGTGGTCAGCCTGGAGCTGTCGCCGCTGCGCGAGCGGCCCGGCGACATTCTCCCGCTGACCCGCCACTTCATCGCCGAATACAGCCGCCGCCTGGGCTACGGGCAGAGCCAGCTGAGCGCCGAGGCCGCGCAGAAGCTGCGCAGCTACTCGTGGCCGGGCAATATCCGCGAGCTGGAAAACGTCATCCACCACACGCTGCTGATCTGCCGCGACGGCGTGGTCCGCGCGGAGGACCTGCACCTCTCCAACCTGCGTATCGAACGCAGCGAGGAGCCACGGCTGGAGTCTCTCGGCGCCGAGCAGATTCTCCAGCAGGCGTTCCAACGGCTGTTCGAGGAGCAGGGCGGCAACCTGCACGCGCGGGTGGAAGACGCGCTGCTGCGCGCGGCCTATCGTTTCTGCCACTGCAATCAGGTACACACCGCCAACCTGCTCGGCCTGAGCCGCAACGTCACGCGCACTCGGCTGATCGAGATCGGCGAGCTGGTAGTGAACAAGCGCCGGGGCGCGGCGGTGATCGACCCGCAGCGGGGCGTGCGGCTGTCGATCTAGCTCGCTCTGATCGGGCCCGTCTATTTGGAGGTATTCGCCGCGGGCCACTGATCCACGGCAACGAAACCGGCCAGTGGCCAGCCTAGACTCCGGGACCGCCCATCCCTCGCGAAAGGAGTCTCCCATGCACGTGGACATCGCCATCGTCGGCGCCGGCCCCGCCGGGCTTTGCCTGGCCCGCTCGCTGTCGGGCAACGGCCTGTCGATCCTGCTGATCGACCGCCAGCCGCTGTCTGCCGTGTCCGAGCCCGCCGAGGACGGCCGGGAGATCGCCCTGACCCACGCTTCCCGCGCCGAGCTGCAGCGGCTGGGAATGTGGTCGAGGATCGACCCGGAGGAAGTCTCGCCACTGCGCGATGCCCAGGTGCTCAATGGCCCCTCGCTGTTCACCCTGCGCATCGAGGCCGAGCACGCCGGCGCCCAGCAGCTGGGCTACTTCGTGTCCAACCAGATGATCCGCCGCGCCGCCTTCGACGCGGTGCATGAATGTGCGGATGTCTCGCTGGTCTGTGGTCGTGCTCTGCGCACGCTGCAGGTGCAGCAGGATGGTGTGTCGCTGACCCTGGACGATGACAGCCGCGTCCACGCGCGCCTGCTGGTGGCGGCCGACAGCCGCTTCTCCGAGACCCGCCGCATGCTCGGCATCGGCGCGCACATGGAAGACTTCGGCAAGACCATGATGGTCTGCCGCATGGCCCACGAAAAACCGCACCACAACGTCGCCTGGGAATGGTTCGGCTACGGCCAGACCCTGGCGCTGCTGCCGATCAACGGCGACCGTTCTTCGGTGGTCCTGACCCTCCCGCAGCGCGAGATGACGCCGCTGCTGGAACTGGACGAGCAGGCCTTCGCCCACGAGATGGAGCGCCGCTTTGACCGTCGCCTGGGCGGTATGCAATTGCTCGGCCCGCGCCACAGCTACCCGCTGGTGGGCGTGTACTCGGACCGCTTCGTCGGCCCGCGCAGCGCACTGATCGGCGATGCCGCGGTCGGCATGCACCCGGTCACCGCCCACGGCTTCAACTTTGGCCTGCAGAGCCAGCGTCGGCTGGCCAATGAAATCCTCGCGACCCATCGCCGTGGCGGCGATATCGGCGGCACCTGGCCGCTGCGCCGTTACGCCATGGCTCATCGCCTGGCGACCTGGCCGCTGTACCAGGCCACCCGGCTGATCGTCGGCATGTACACCGATCCGCGCCCGCCGGTACGCCTGCTGCGCAACGCCGGCCTGCGCCTGGCGCAGAGCCTGCCGCCGCTGCGTTCCGCGATTGCCCGACACCTGACGCAGGGCGCCTAAGCAACGCTCCCTGTCGGAGCGGGCCATGCGCGTGATCGCGGGCATGGCCCGCTCCTACAGGGAAACGCCGGAGTCAGGCAGCCTCGGTCTGCCGCGCCTTCTTCTGCTCCAGTTCGCGCACCAGTGGCAGCACCTTCTCGCCGAAGTAGCGCACCTCTTCCTGGAAGTGCAGGAAGCCCGTCAGCACCAGGTCCACGCCCACCGCCTTGAGCGCGACGATGCGCTCGGCGATCTGCTGCGGCGTGCCGATCAGGTTGGTCTTGAATCCATCGTTGTACTGCACCAGGTCCTCGAAGCTGGATTTCGCCCAGTTGCCTTCGCCCTCCGGCGAGGCTGCGCCGGCTTGCTTGGCGGCGTGGCCGAAGGCGTTCACCGCTTCCGGGTCGGCCTTGTCGATGATCTCGGCGAGCACTGCGCGGGCTTCCTCCTCGGTATCGCGGGCGATGACGAAGGCGTTTACCCCGATCTTCACCGAGTGACCGTTGGCGGCGGCCTTTTCGCGGATGTCGTCCACCTGTGCCTTGATCCCTTCCACGCTGTTGCCGTTGGTGAAGTACCAGTCGGAGACTCGTGAAGCCATGTCGCGCGCAGCCCGCGAGCTGCCGCCCTGGAAGATTTCCGGGTGCGGGCGCTGCAGTGGCCGGGGCTTCAGGTTGTAGTCGTGGAAGCGGTAGAAGTCGCCGTGGAAGCTGAAGTTGTCCTGGGTCCAGATGCCCTTCAGGGCGCGAATGAACTCCTCCGAGCGGCGGTAGCGCTCGTCATGCTCCAGCCAGGGTTCGCCGATGGCCTGGAACTCTCCCTTGAACCAGCCGCTGACGATGTTCACTGCGATGCGCCCGCCGGTGAGCTGGTCGATGGTCGCCAGTTGCTTGGCCGCCAGTGCGGGCGTCCACGGGCCGGGGAGGATGGCCGCGATCACCTTGAGCTTTTCCGTGGCGCCCAGCAGCGCGTGGCTGAAGGCTACCGACTCGTGCTGGTACTCGGCGCCGTAGCCGGCGGTGAAGCGGATCTGCGTCAGCGCGTAGTCGAACCCGGCCTCCTCGGCGATGCGCGCGAGCTGGCGGTTGTAGTCGATGTCCCAGTGGGTGCGCTGCTCGATCTTGCTGACCACCAGGCCGCCACTGACGTTGGGGACCCAGTAGGCGAAGCGGATCGGTTGTTGGCTCATGGCTCGGGCTCCTCGGGGCTGCACAGCGGCGAAGGTGCCGCAGGCTGTGCAGAGCGAAAGCCGTGCCACGCGGGGAAATTCCCGGCGGATCAGCAGCTTGGCAATTGGTCGGAACGGCGGCGGGTGTTCCGCACGGCGCACAGCTGCTGGGCAAGTGTTGGTCAGGCAACAGTGCCGGGTGCGACAACCGGCCCCTGAGCAGGCGCCGGCAAGGCTGTCAGAATTCGAGGTTCACCCGTTCATAGAAGCGGGGACCTCCTGCGTGCGAATCCATAACAGAACAAATCCAGGGGGCAGCATGGCCATCACTTCCAGCGATATCTGCAACGCCGCCGACGGGCTGTCCGGCTTCGTCGGCTTCAACCTCAAGACCGGCAAGTACATCGTGCGTTTCAGCGAGGATTCCTTCGGCATGGACGTGGCCGAGGACAGCATCCGCCCCGCCTGCGAGTTCGTCTGGGCGCAGAAGAACGGCGTGGTGATGACCCTGAGCCGCGAGTGCCTGCAGATTCTCGCCGAGCAGAACATCCACGACCGCCTGAATCTCAACGAGGCGCTGCTCACCTACCTGCGCCGCACCGACCTGCCGGAGATCGCCGCCGAGCGTCACTTGAAGTGACCACCACGCCCGCGCGCCGGGCGTTCGCAGGGGCGGGGAGCGCTGGGTGGCGCGAAGCCGGGGAGGGGTTCGCGGGCCCGCTCCTGCGAGGAACGGGATAACAGGATTTGCAGGAGCGGAATCCGTCCGCGATAGGTCCGCATCGTGCCGGAAGCCAATCGCGGACGCAGTCCGCTCCTACGCCAAGGTCATGCTGCTGCGGGGATCAGAGGAACATCCCGCCCGAAGCCTCCACGCGCTGGCCGTTGATCCAGCGGCCGCCGTCGGAGAGCAGGGTGGCGATCACCGCGCCGATGTCGTCCGGCAGGCCGACGCGACCCAGGGCGGTGTTGCTGGCGATCTGCTGGTTCAGCTCGGCGTTGTCGCGCACCTGGCCGCCGCCGAAGTCGGTCTCGATGGCGCCCGGAGCGAGGATGTTCACGGCGATGCCGCGTGCGCCCAGTTCCTTCGCCTGATACTTGGTCAGGGTCTCCATGGCGCCCTTCATGGTTGCGTAGGCGGCGTAGCCGGGCAGCGAGAAGCGCGTCAGGCCGCTGGAGACATTGAGGATGCGGCCGCCGTCGGCGATCAGCGGCAGCAGCTTCTGGGTCAGGAAGAACGGACCCTTGAGCTGGATGTTCATCAGTTGGTCGAACATTTCCTCGCTGGTCTCGGCGAAGCTGGCGTAGAGGCCGATGCCCGCGTTGTTCACCAGGAAATCGAAATGCTGCCGGCCGAAGGTGTCGCCCAGGGTGGCGCGGATCTGTTCGGCGAAGGCCGCGAAGCTGGCGCTGTCGGCCACGTCCAGTTGCAGCATCACCGCGCGACCGCCGTGCTGCTCGATCTCGGTGGCGACGGCGTGGGCCTCGTCAGCCTGGCTACGGTAGGTGCCGATGATGTCGACGCCGGCAGCGGCGAGGTGCAGGGCGGTGTTGCGGCCAAGGCCACGGCTGGCGCCGGTGATGAGAGCGATCTTGCGGGTCATGGCGAAGCTCCTGTGCTGGTTTGGAGAGCAGGTGGGATTGAGGGAAAGCTTATTGTTCGATTGGATGGTGATAAACCGGCGTGAATCGGAAATACTGGTCGACATTGCCGAACAATAAGCCGTGCATTCCACAGTGAGCCGCCCATGATCCGCCCCGACCTGCTGCGCACCTTCGTCCGCGTCACCGAGCTGGCCAGCTTTACCCAGGCCGGCGAGCAGCTCGGCCTGCCGCGCTCCACCGTGTCCGAGCACATCCAGGCGCTGGAGGAATTGCTCGGTACGCGCCTGCTGCAACGCACGACAAGGCGCGTCACCGCAACCCAGGACGGCCTGGTGCTCTACGAGCGCAGCAAGGACATGCTGGCCCAATTGGACGAGTTGCAGGGCCTGTTCCGACAGGACGACGAAGCCCTCGGCGGCCGTCTGCGGGTGGACATGCCGACGGTCATGGCGCGCAAGCTGGTGATGCCGCGCCTCGGCGAATTCCTTGCGCGGCACCCGGCGCTGGAGCTGGAGGTGAGCTGCACTGACCGCCGCGTCGACCTGGTGCGCGAGGGCTTCGATTGCGTGGTGCGGGTCGGCTCGGTGAACGATCCGTCAGTGGTGGCGCGCACGCTCGGGCAGTTCCCGCAGGTGACCTGCGCGAGCCCGTCCTATCTCGCCGAGCACGGCGTGCCGCAGTCGCTGGACGACCTCGCTGGACACCAGCTGATCCACTACGTGACGGTGCTGGGCGCGCGGCCGCCGGGCTTCGAGTACCTGCATCAGGGCGAGGTGCGTTACGTACCGATGGGCGGAGCGCTGTCGGTGAACAACGCCGAGGCCTACGAAAGCGCGGCCATGGGCGGACTGGGGATCATCCAGGTGCCGATCCATGGCGTGCTGGACGATTTGGAAGCGGGGCGGCTGGTGGCGATGCTGGAGCACATCCCGTTGCCGCCCATGGAAATCTCCCTGCTCTACGCCCATCGCCGACTGCCGCAGCGGGTGCGGGTGTTCATGCAATGGCTGACGCAGTTGCTGGGCGAGCCCGGTGTGCTGGGTACGCCCATGATTCCCAGGTCTTGATCGCCAGGCCTCAGCTGGCCCAGTCGGAATTCAGGATTACCTCGCAGAAGTTGCCGCGCACGAAGTCGGCGTCCTTCATCGCCAGCACGTCGGCCTTGACGTTGCCGAAGGTGCTTTCCGGCTTGGCTTTGATGCCGTCGTAGAAGGCCTGCAGGATGTCCTGCTTGAACTGCCCGCCGCGCGGATGGGCGGCGACCACGGCGTCACGCTGGGCGTCGCTGAACTGCGGGTAGGCGATGCCCAGTACGTCCATTTCCACCCCGGCGGTGACCAGGGCGATCTCCGGCTTCATGTGCTGCGGGATGCCGGGTGTGGTGTGCAGGGCGATGGCGGTCCACACCGTATCGATATCGCTCTCGGCGATGCCGTGGCTGCGCAGGAACTGGGCGGCGCAGTCGGCGCCGTCCACTTCGAAGCGTTCGCACTGGCTGCAGTAACGCGGCATCAGGCCCATGTCGTGGAACATCGCGCCGGCGTAGAGCAACTCGGCGTCGAACTTCAGCTCCTTGCGTGCGCCGGTCAGCGCGCCCCAGTAGTAGACGCGCGAGGAATGGTGGAAGAGCAGCGGGGTGGCGTTGTCGCGGACCATCTCGGTGATGGCCTTGGCAAGGCTGCTGTCGGGGACTTTGACGCCGTTCAGATCGAGGCTCATGGCGGGCTCCGGGGCTGGATTCCAAGGCGCGATGCGGGATGCGTCGCGCTCTGGTGCATTGGAAATCCGCAGCCTTCACGCGACAACGAGGGCAAGGGAGCGAATCCGGACAGCCATGCATCCTTTGCTGCCAGCACTCCGTGAACCTTCGAAATCGAACTCCACTGTAGGAGCGGGCCATGCGCGCGATCGCGGGCATGGCCCGCTCCTACAGTGGGCGCCGATGCTGGGCGAAGATCGTAGGGCGTATAACGCGCCAGCGTTATCCGCCGCCAGGCAATCGGCGGATAACCCGTTCCGGATTATGCGCCCTACGGTCCTGCCGTTCGGAAGCCACGGCGCGGGGCGTGGGCTCTAGACGAACTGCGCCGCCGCGTAGCCCGAGGCCCAGGCCCACTGGAAGTTGAAGCCGCCCAGGTGGCCGGTGACGTCCAGCACTTCGCCGACGAAGTACAGGCCGGGGGATTTCAGCGATTCCAGGGTCTTGGACGACACCTCGCGGGTGTCGACGCCGCCCAGGGTGACTTCCGCCGTGCGGTAGCCTTCGGTGCCGGCCGGCACCAGTTGCCAGTCGCCCAGGCGCTCGGCGATCGCCTTCAGCTCGGCCGGGGTGTACTGCTTCATCGGCTTGGAGACGAACCATTGCTCGGCCAGCAGGCCGGCCATCTTCTTGGTGAACAGTTCGCCCAGCAGCGTCTTCAGCTCGCTGTTGGGGCGCTCGCGCTGTTGCTCGACGAGCCAGACGGGCAGGTCGATGCGCGGCAGCAGGTCGATGCTGATGGTGTCGCCGGGCTGCCAGTAGGAGGAAATCTGCAGGATCGCCGGGCCACTGAGGCCGCGGTGGGTGAACAGGATGTTCTCGACGAAGCTCTGGCCGTTGCAGCTGACCCGGCAGTCCTCCACCGAAGTGCCGGACAGCTCGCTGCACAGCGCCTTGAGCTGCGGATCGGTAATGGTGAAGGGCACCAGCCCGGCGCGGGTCGGCAGCACGCTGTGGCCGAACTGGCGGGCGATCTGGTAGCCGAAGCCGGTGGCGCCGAGGGTCGGGATGGACAGGCCGCCGGTGGCGATCACCAGGGACTCGCAGCGCACCAGGCCGAGGCTGGTCTGCAACTGGTAGCCGCCTTCGTCGAGACGGGCAATCTCGCTCACCGAGGTGTCCAGGCGCAGGTCGACGCCCACCTGCTCGCACTCATCCAGCAGCAGGCCGAGGATGTCGCTGGACTTGTTATCGCAGAACAGCTGGCCGAGTTTCTTCTCGTGGTAGGGCACGCCGTGCTTGGCCACCAGGGCGATGAAGTCCCACTGGGTGAAACGTGCCAGCGCGGACTTGCAGAAGTGCGGGTTCTGCGAGAGGAAGTTGACCGGCTCGCAGTACATGTTGGTGAAGTTGCAGCGCCCGCCGCCGGACATGAGGATCTTCTTGCCGGCCTTGTTGGCGTGGTCGATCAGCAGGACCTGACGACCGCGCGCGGCGGCGCTCATGGCACACATCAGTCCCGCGGCGCCGGCGCCGATGATGATGACCTGGGATGTGAGCACGGTGGGTTCCTCGTGGACGAGCGCCTGGGCGACGCAAAAGCCGAGCATCTTACCCCAAGGGCGGCCGCGCCGGCTGCCCGTGCCCGACCGCGCGTCGATTGCGCATCGGTCGCACAGCTACCGCGAAGGCAGGCTTCCCGACCGGCGCCGGGCACGTCGGGATATCCCCGCGACGCTTTTGTCCGGATAATGCCGGCCAGTTCGCTTTCTACTTTTTCGTGGTAATGCCCGCATGGAAATCAAGGTCAATTTTCTCGACAACCTCCGACTCGAAGCCAAGTTCGACGACTTCACGGTGATTGCCGACCAGCCCATTCGCTACAAGGGCGACGGTTCGGCGCCGGGGCCGTTCGACTACTTCCTGGCTTCCTCGGCGCTGTGCGCGGCTTACTTC
The DNA here is from genome assembly GCF_040017195.2 of Pseudomonas sp. LABIM340. Lineage (NCBI taxonomy): Bacteria > Pseudomonadati > Pseudomonadota > Gammaproteobacteria > Pseudomonadales > Pseudomonadaceae > Pseudomonas > Pseudomonas sp. LABIM340. The sequence continues at coordinate 2,783,299 of NZ_CM200227.1, forward strand.
GTCAAGCTCTACTGCCAGACCCGCGACATCCCCACGGACAATATCCGCCTGTCGCAGAACAACATCGTCGACCCGGAGAACCGCTACAAGCAGATCTTCAAGATCCAGGTCGAGCTGCCGGCGGACATCTCCGAAAAGGACCGCCAGGGCATCCTGCGCTCCATCGACCGCTGCACGGTGAAGAAGGTGGTGCAGACCGGCCCGGACTTCGTCATCGAGGAAGTGGAAAACCTCGACGCCGACGCCCAGGCGCTGCTGATGCCGAGCACCGCCGCCGGCGCCAGCACCTATATCCAGGGCAAGGACCTGCCGCTGGAGCAGACCATCGCCAACATGTCGGAAATCCTCGCCGGCCTGGGCATGAAGATCGAGATCGCCTCGTGGCGCAACATCGTGCCCAATGTCTGGTCGCTGCACATCCGCGACGCGCAGTCGCCGATGTGCTTCACCAACGGCAAGGGCGCCACCAAGGAGAGCGCGCTGGCCTCGGCGCTGGGCGAGTTCATCGAGCGGCTGAACTGCAACTTCTTCTACAACGACCAGTACTGGGGCGAGGAGATCGCCAACGCGCCGTTCGTGCATTACCCCGACGAGCGCTGGTTCAAGCCGGGCGCGAAAGACGAGCTGCCGGAAGAAATCCTCGACGAGCACTGCCTGGAAATCTTCAACCCGGACGGTGAGCTGCGCGGCTCGCACCTCTACGACACCAACTCGGGCAACACCGAGCGCGGCATCTGCTCGCTGCCGTTCGTGCGCCAGTCCGACGGCGAGACGGTGTACTTTCCGTCCAACCTGATTGAGAACCTCTACCTCTCCAACGGCATGAGCGCCGGTAACACCCTGGCCGAAGCCCAGGTGCAGTGCCTGTCGGAAATCTTCGAGCGCGCCGTGAAGCGCGAAATCCTCGAGGACGAACTGGCGCTGCCGGACGTGCCGCAGGACGTACTGGCCAAGTACCCGGGCATCGTCGCCGGCATCAAGGGCCTGGAGGAGCAGGGCTTCCCGGTACTGGTCAAGGATGCGTCGCTGGGCGGCGAGTTCCCGGTGATGTGCGTGACCCTGATGAACCCGCGCACCGGCGGCGTGTTCGCCTCCTTCGGTGCGCACCCCAGCTTCGAAGTAGCGCTGGAGCGCAGCCTCACCGAGCTGCTCCAGGGGCGCAGCTTCGAGGGCCTCAACGACCTGCCGCGGCCGACCTTCGAAAGCCAGGCGCTGACCGAGCCGAACAACTTCGTCGAGCACTTCATCGACTCCAGCGGCGTGGTGTCGTGGCGCTTCTTCAGCGCCAAGGCCGATTACGACTTCGTCGAGTGGGACTTCTCCGGCCACGGTGACGATTCCAACGTGCAGGAAGCGCAGACCCTGTTCGGCATCCTCGAGGAGCAGGGCAAGGAGGTCTACATGGCGGTGTACGAGCACCTGGGCGCCACCGCCTGCCGCATCCTGGTGCCGGGCTATTCGGAAATCTATCCGGTGGAAGATCTCATCTGGGACAACACCAACAAGGCCCTGGCGTTCCGCGCCGACATCCTCAACCTGCACAGTCTCAACATCGTCCGCCTCAAGTCGCTGCTCAAGCGCCTGGAAGCCTGCGAGGTGGACGAGTACACCGACATCACCACGCTGATCGGCATCGAGTTCGACGACAACACGGTCTGGGGCCAGTTGACCATCCTCGAGCTCAAGCTGCTGATCAACCTCGTGGCGAAGCGCTTCGAGACGGCCAAGGAACTGGTGGAGATGTACCTCCAGTACAACGACAACACCGTCGAGCGCGGGCTGTTCTACCAGGCGCTCAGCGCAGCGCTGGAGGTACACCTGGACGAGGAGCTGGAGATGGCTGACTTCGAGGCCAACTTCCGCCGCATGTTCGGCAACGAGCGCATGGACGCGGTACTCGGCTCGCTGGACGGCAGCGTGCGTTTCTACGGCCTGACGCCGACCAGCACCAGGCTGGAGGGCCTCGACAAGCACCTGCGCCTGATCGACAGCTACAAGAAGCTGCACCAGGCACGGGCCAGGGCGGTAGCGGGGCGCTGATCCGACAAAGTCGATTTCGCGTTGTCAGCGAGTCCGTAGGGCGAATAACGCGCAGCGTTATCCGCCGCGGAGCAAACGGCGGATAACCCGTTCCGGGTTATGCGCCCTACGGAACTGCACGGACAGGGCACCTTCGGGTGCCCTTTTTCATGTCTGGCAATTGGGTTGGCAGTCCTGCATGCCGCTCGACCGGTCGTCCGGTGAAGCGTGAAAGTCCGCCTAGACTTGTCGATTCCGTCGTCGCCCACGCGACCAAGCTGCATGCCGGTCAAGCCGACCGCGCGAGAATCAGGAGATTCACCATGTCCAGCCTGCAACGCGTCACCCCCTGCCTGTGGTTCGACGGCAAGGCCGAGGAAGCAGCCGAGTTCTATGTCGCCATCTTCCCCAACTCGCGGATCGTCCAGACCGCCTATTACCCCGAGGCCGAGAAGGACCGCCACGGCGGCGAGCCCGGCTCGGTGCTGACGGTGGAGTTCGTGCTGGACGGCCAGACCTTCATCGCGCTGAACGGTGGGCCGACCTTCAATTTCACCGAGGCGCTGTCGCTGCAGGTGATGTGCGACAGCCAGAAGGAGATCGACCACTTCTGGGACAAGCTCGGCGCCGGCGGCCCGGAGGAAGCGCAGGTCTGCGGGTGGCTGAAGGATCGCTACGGGGTGTCCTGGCAGATCTGCCCGCGCCACGTCGGCGACATGGTCGCCGATCCGAACCCGGCCAAGGCCAGCCGCACGCTGCAGGCGGTGATGGGCATGAAGAAGCTGGACATGGCCGCCATCGAGCGCGCTCACGCCGGCAACTGATTCCCACAGGTAGAGGAGGGCGCGTGGCATGTTCAGCCATATCACCGTTGGCACCAACGACCTGCCGCGCGCCATCGACTTCTACGGCAGGGTACTCGGTGCGCTGGGGATCGTCCTCAAGGCGCATCGCCACGCGCCTGAGCGCGCGATCTTCGCCCACCCGGACAGCGACGTGGTGTTCTGCGTCTATGAGCCCATCGACGGCCAGCCGGCCAGCATCGGCAACGGCAGCCTGGTGGCCTTCGAGGCGCACACGCGGCATCAGGTTGACAGCTTCCATGCCCGCGCCTTGCAACTGGGCGGCGTCGACGAGGGGCCGCCCGGCCTGCGCCTGAACTATTCGCCGACATACTACGGTGCCTACGTACGTGACCTGGACGGCAACAAGCTGTGTTGCGTCTGTCATCTGGAAGAGTGAGTGGCTGCGGCAGAAATTTCGAACCCGCCGGCTCGCCGCTCCGTCCAACTCCCTGAGCGTCGCAGTCACCGGGTACGCACCGATTGCCCGACTGCGGCACCGCCAAGCGGCGAGGGTGCGCTCGCCGGACAGGGAGAATCTGCGATGGTCACTCATTACAAGGTCAAGGGGCACCTGGCCTGCGGGCATGCGGGCAAGCACCTGGAATCCACCACCGAGCTGAACCGGGTGAAATGCCGGAGCTGCCGCAACACCGAGGTCTACAAGGAAGCCCGCCGTGATGCGCGCAACGCCGCGCGCCGCGCCCAGCGCAAGGCTCGCGCCGCCGCCGTGCACAACGACTGGCGCAGCTTCTGGGAGAAACGCCTGGCCGCCATGCCGGGCAGCCAGCGCCTGCCTCGCGGCTTTCACGAGCAGCCTTGCGTGGGAGCCGCCCTGGCCGCTGCTGCCTGAGCCGGGTCTGAGGGAGGTCGGGGCTGTTGACGCTCAAGAGCCGGATGCATGTCCGAGCAATCCGCTCGGGAAAGTCGTGCTAGCATCTGCCCCGGCCCCGAATCCTCCTGCGGCGCTGGCAATCCGCCAGCGCCGCCATCCCTCACAGAAGGACCCAAGCAATGGCTCAAGTTACCCTCAAGGGCAACCCGGTTTCCGTCGACGGCAAGCTGCCGCAGAAAGGCGAGCAGGCTCCGGCCCTGTCGCTGGTCGCCGGCAACCTGTCCGACGTCACCCTGGAAACCTACGCCGGCAAGCGCAAGGTGCTGAACATCTTCCCCAGCGTCGACACCCCGACCTGCGCCACCTCCGTGCGCAAGTTCAACGCTGAAGCCAGCAAGCTGGCCAACACCGTGGTGCTGTGCGTCTCCGCCGACCTGCCGTTCGCCCAGGCGCGCTTCTGCGGCGCCGAAGGCCTGGAGAACGTGGTGAACCTGTCCACCCTGCGTGGCCGCGAGTTCCTCGCCAACTACGGCGTAGCCATCGCCGACGGCCCGCTGGCCGGCCTGGCTGCCCGCGCTGTCGTGGTGCTGGACGAGCAGAACAAGGTGCTGCACAGCGAGCTGGTAGGCGAGATTGCCGACGAGCCGAACTACGCCGCCGCCATCGCCGCCCTGGCCTGATGGAAGGATCGGGCCAGTCCGTCAGGACTGGCCCCAGTGGCGCGGAACCTCCCGCGCCATTTCCGGGTCGCAATGCCCCGGTAATTCGTAACTCCCGGTAAATCAAAGGTAAATAGCGGGTAAAGAGACTTTGCCTGCGGCCATGCTGTGCTTATCGTTCAGCCTCGGTATTCTCACTTCTTTGCGCCAAGCCCCCTTTTCAAAAGACAGAGCCCCATGACTGCAAGCAACGGATCGCCCTCGAAACTTCGCACCCTGCGCCCCTGGCTCATCACTGCGCTGCTGTTCGCCGCCGTAGTCGGGCTGATCATGTGGCTGCACTCGACGTCTTCGGGAGCGCCGGCAGCCCAGGGCGGGCGGGGCGGGCGACCGGGGCCGGGACAGATGGCCGCGGGGCAGGGCGGCACGGCGGTGACCGTCAGCGTCGCGCCGGTGGTCAAGGGCGACCTGCCGGTGCACTACCACGCACTGGGCACGGTGACGGCCTACAACACCGTCAACGTCCGCGCGCGGGTCAGTGGCCAGTTGGTCAGGGTGCCGTTCCAGGAAGGCCAGGAAGTGAAGGCCGGCGATGTCCTCGCGGTGATCGACCCGCGTCCGTTCCAGGCCGCGCTGGACCAGGCCCAGGGCACCCTGCTGCAGAACCAGGCGCAATTGAAGAACGCACAGATCGACCTGGCCCGCTACAAGGGCCTGTACGCCGAGGACTCCATCGCCAAGCAGACCCTGGACACCCAGGAAGCCCAGGTGCGCCAGTTCGAAGGCACCCTGAAGACCAACCAGGGCCAGGTCGCCGACGCCAAGCTCAACCTCGAATTCACCCAGGTGCGCGCGCCCATCTCCGGCCGCGTCGGCCTGCGTCAGGTGGACGTGGGCAACCTGGTCACCTCCGGCGACACCACGCCGCTGGTGGTCATCACCCAGGTCAAGCCGATCTCCGTGGTGTTCAGCCTGCCGCAGCAGCAACTGGGCACCATCGCCCGCGAGCTGTACGGCAACAAGCCGGTGCCGGTCGAGGCGCTGGACCGCAACCAGAACCAGACCCTGGCCACCGGCGTGCTGAAGACCCTGGACAACCAGATCGACACCACCACCGGCACGGTCAAGCTCAAGGCCGGCTTCGAGAACGACGACCACAAACTGTTCCCCAACCAGTTCGTCAACGTGCGCCTGCTCGCCGAGACCCTGCCGGGCGTGCTGACCATTCCGGCCAACGCCGTGCAGCGCGGCAACGATGGCACCTACGTCTACCTGGTGGGCGAAGAGAGCAAGGCCAAGCGTCAGCTGGTTACTCTGGGCACCAGCGAGAGCGAGCGCGTGGTCGTGACCGAGGGCCTGAAGGAGGGTGATCGCGTCGTCGTCGAAGGCACCGACCGCCTGCGCGACGGCACCCGCATGAACATCGCCGCCTCCGACGAGAAGGCCCGCGCGGCCGCCGGCGAGGAGGGCGACAAGTCCACCGCCAAGCCGTTCGGTTCGGACACTCCGGTCCAGGACAGCGGTAAGAGCGAATGAACCCGTCCCGCCTGTTCATCCTGCGGCCGGTCGCCACCACGCTCCTGATGGTGGCGATCCTGCTGTCGGGGATCATCGCGTACCGCTTCCTGCCGATCTCGGCCTTGCCGGAAGTGGACTACCCGACCATCCAGGTGGTGACCCTGTACCCCGGCGCCAGCCCGGACATCATGACCTCCTCGGTGACCGCACCGCTGGAAAACCAGCTGGGGCAGATTCCCGGCCTGAACGAGATGTCCTCCACCAGCTCCGGCGGCGCCTCGGTGATCACCCTGCAGTTCAGCCTGCAGATCAACCTCGATGTCGCTGAACAGGAAGTCCAGGCGGCGATCAACACCGCGCAGAGCCTGTTGCCCAAGGACCTGCCGAACCAGCCGGTGTACAGCAAGGTGAACCCGGCGGACGCACCGATCCTCACCCTGGCGGTGATGTCCCCGGACATGCCGCTGCCGCAGATCCAGGACCTGGTGGACACGCGCCTCGCGCAGAAGATTTCGCAGATTTCCGGCGTCGGCCTGGTCAGCATCAGCGGCGGCCAGCGCCCGGCCGTGCGCATTCGCGCTAACCCCGGCGCCCTCGCGGCCGCCGGCCTGAGCCTGCAGGACCTGCAGACCACCGTCACCAACAACAATCTCAACGGCCCCAAGGGCAGCTTCGACGGCCCGACCCGCTCTTCGACCCTGGACGCCAACGACCAGCTCAAGTCCGCCGACGCCTACCGCGACCTGATCATCGCCTACAAGAACGGCTCGCCGCTGCGCGTGCGCGACGTGGCGAGCGTGGAAGACGACGCCGAGAACGTGCGCCTGGCCGCCTGGGCCAACACCTCGCCGGCGGTGGTGCTGAACATCCAGCGCCAGCCGGGCGCCAACGTCATCGAGGTGGTGGACAGCATCAAGAAGATGCTCCCGCAGCTGCAGGCGACCCTGCCCGGCAGCCTGGAAGTGACGGTGCTCACCGACCGCACCACGACCATCCGCGCCTCGGTGGCGGACGTGCAGTTCGAGCTGTTCCTCGCCGTCTGCCTGGTGGTGATGGTCACCTTCCTGTTCCTGCGCAACATCTCTGCGACGCTGATTCCCAGCTTCGCCGTGCCGCTGTCGCTGATCGGAACCTTCGGCGTGATGTACCTCGCCGGTTTCTCGATCAACAACCTGACGCTGATGGCGCTGACCATCGCCACTGGCTTCGTGGTGGACGATGCCATCGTCATGGTGGAGAACATCGCGCGCTACCTGGAGCAGGGCGACGAGCCGCTGGACGCGGCGCTCAAGGGCTCGAAACAGATCGGATTCACCATCATCTCGCTGACCTTCTCGCTGATCGCCGTGCTGATCCCGCTGCTGTTCATGGGCGATGTGGCCGGGCGATTGTTCCGCGAATTCGCCATCACCCTGGCGGTGGCTATCCTGATCTCCGGCTTCGTTTCCCTGACCCTGACGCCGATGCTCAGCGCCAAGCTGCTGCGTCACGTCGAGCCGGAGAAGGAAGGGCGCTTCGCCCGCGCCGCCGGGCGCTTCATCGACAAGATGATCGAGCGCTATGCCGCCGCCCTGCGCGTGGTGCTGCGCCATCAGCCGCTGACCCTGCTGGTGGCCATCGCCACCGTGGTGCTCACCGCGCTGCTGTACATCTTCATGCCCAAGGGCTTCTTCCCGGTGCAGGACACCGGGGTGATCCAGGGCATCGCCGAAGCGCCGCAGTCGATCTCCTTCCAGTCCATGGCCAGCCGCCAGCAGGATCTGGCGAAGATCGTGCTGAAGGACCCGGCGGTGGACAGCCTGTCCTCCTTCATCGGTGTCGACGGCACCAACGCCACGCTCAACACCGGGCGCCTGCTGATCAACCTCAAGCCCCACGCCGAGCGCGACGTGACCGCCAGCGAGGTGATCCACCGCCTGCAGCCGGAACTGGACCAGATCGCCGGCATCAAGCTGTACATGCAGCCGGTGCAGGACCTGACCATCGAAGACCGCATCGCCCGCACCCAGTACCAGTTCACCCTGCAGGACGCCGACCCGGATGTCCTCGCCGACTGGGTACCGCGCCTGGTGGACCGACTACAGCAACTGCCGGAGCTGGCCGACGTCGCCACCGACTGGCAGGACAAGGGCCTGCAGGCCTACATCAACATCGACCGCGACACTGCCTCGCGCCTGGGCGTGAGCCTGTCGAACATCGACAGCGTGCTGTACAACGCCTTCGGCCAGCGGCTGATCTCCACCATCTTCACCCAGGCCACGCAGTACCGCGTGGTGCTGGAGGTGGCGCCGGAATTCCAGATCGGCCCGCAGTCGCTGGAGAACCTCTACGTGCCGTCCAGCGATGGCACCCAGGTGCGCCTGTCGAGCCTGGCGAAGGTGGAGGAGCGCCACACCCTGCTGGCGGTCAACCACATCGCCCAGTTCCCGGCCGCGACCATCTCCTTCAACCTGGCCAAGGGCGTCGCCCTCGGCGAGGCGGTACAGGCGATCCGCGACGTCGAGGCGCAGATGGAAATGCCCGTCAGCCTGCAGGGCAGCTTCCGTGGTGCGGCGCAGGCCTTCGAGGCCTCGCTGTCCAACACCCTGCTGCTGGTGCTGGCGTCCATCGTCACCATGTACATCGTGCTGGGCATCCTCTACGAGAGCTTCATCCACCCGGTGACCATCCTCTCCACGCTACCCTCGGCGGGCGTGGGCGCGCTGCTGGCGCTGATGCTCTCGGGGCAGGACATCGGTATCGTGGCGATCATCGGCATCATCCTGCTGATCGGCATCGTGAAGAAGAACGCGATCATGATGATCGACTTCGCCCTGGACGCCGAACGCAACGAGGGCAAGCCGCCCCATGAGGCGATCTACCAGGCGTGCCTGCTGCGCTTCCGGCCGATCCTGATGACCACCATGGCGGCACTGCTCGGCGCGCTGCCGCTGATGCTCGCCGGCGGCGCCGGCGCCGAGTTGCGCCAGCCGCTGGGCGTCACCATGGTCGGCGGCCTGCTGGTGAGCCAGCTGCTGACGCTGTTCACCACGCCGGTGATCTATCTGTACTTCGACCGCCTGGCTGCGCGCTGGGCGGCCTGGCGTGGCCGTCACGGCCTCGACGTGAACAGCATCGACCCGGCGGAGCGTGGCTGATGGGCGGCCTGTCTCGCCTGTTCATCCTGCGCCCGGTCGCCACCTGCCTGCTGACCCTGGCGCTGATGCTGGCCGGCGCGCTGTCGTTCAGCCTGCTGCCGGTGGCGCCGCTGCCCAACGTCGACTTCCCGACCATCCTGGTGCAGGCGTCCTTGCCCGGCGCCAGCCCGGAAACCATGGCCTCCACGGTGGCGACGCCGCTGGAGCGCTCGCTGGGGCGCATCGCCGGGGTCACCGACATGACCTCCAGCAGCTCCCTGGGCAACAGCACCATCATCATCCAGTTCGACCTGTCCAAGGACATCGACGGCGCCGCGCGCGAGGTGCAGTCGGCGATCAACGCGGCCATGAGCCTGTTGCCCTCGGGCATGCCGAACAACCCGACGTACCGCAAGGCGAACCCGTCGGACATGCCGATCATGATCCTCACGCTGACCTCGGATACCTACACCCGTGGGCAGATGTACGACCTGGCCTCGACCATCGTCTCGCCCAAGCTGGCGCAGGTGAAGGGCGTAGGGCAGGTGAGCATTGGCGGTTCCTCGCTGCCGGCGGTGCGCGTCGACGTCAATCCGGACCAGCTCAGCCACTACGGCATTTCCCTGGACACGGTGCGCAACGCCATCAACAACACCAACGCCGACGGGCCCAAGGGTTCGCTGGAGTTCGGCGAGCGCCACTGGCAGGTGGACTCCAACGACCAGCTGCGCAAGGCCAGCGAGTACGCCCCGCTGATCGTCCACTACAACGCCGACACCGGTGCGGCGGTGCGCCTGCGCGATGTGGCCAAGGTCACCGACTCGGTGGAAGACGTGCGCAACGCCGGCTTCTCCGACGACCTGCCGGCGGTGCTGCTGATCATCACCCGCCAGCCCGGCGCCAACATCATCGAGGCCACCGACGCCATCCACGAGCAGCTGCCGATCATTCAGGACGTGCTCGGCCCGCAGGTGAAGCTGTCGGTGATGGACGACCGCAGCCCATCGATCCGCTCCTCGCTGGAGGAGGCCGAGCTGACCCTGATCATCTCCGTGGTGCTGGTGATCCTGGTGGTCTACCTGTTCCTGCGCAACGGCCGCGCCACGCTGATCCCCAGTCTCGCGGTGCCGGTGTCGCTGGTGGGCACTTTCGCGGTGATGTACCTGTGCGGCTTCTCGCTGAACAACCTGTCGCTGATGGCGCTGATCATTGCCACTGGCTTCGTGGTGGACGACGCCATCGTCGTGGTGGAGAACATTGCCCGGCGTATCGAGGAGGGCGACCCGCCGATCCAGGCGGCGATCCGTGGCGCGCGGGAAGTGAGTTTCACCGTGCTGTCGATGACCCTGTCGCTGGTGGCGGTGTTCATCCCGCTGCTGCTCATGGGCGGCATCACCGGGCGGCTGTTCCGTGAGTTCTCGGTGACCCTGGCGGCGGCCATCCTGGTATCGCTGGTGGTCTCCCTGACGCTGACGCCGATGCTCTGCGCGCGCCTGCTCAAGCCGGTCGAGCGCGGGCCGAAGAAGGCCTCGGTGGAGCGCCAGAGCAACCGCTATTTCGTTGCCTTCATGCAGCGTTACCGCGCCAGCCTGAGCTGGGCGCTGGAGCACTCGCGGCTGATGGTGATGATCATGCTCGGCTGCATCGCGCTGAACCTGTACCTGTTCGTGGTGGTGCCCAAGGGCTTCCTGCCGCAGCAGGATTCCGGGCGCCTGCGCGGCTTCGCGGTGGCCGACCAGAGCATCTCGTTCCAGGCGCTGGACAAGAAGATGGCGCAGTTCCGCAAGATCCTCTCCGAGGACCCGGGCGTGGAGAACGTGGTGGGCTTCGTCGGCGGCGGCAAGTGGCAGTCGAGCAACACCGGCTCGTTTTTCGTCACCCTGAAGGACATCACCGAGCGCGACTCCGCCGAAACCATCGTCAACCGCCTGCGCAAGAAGCTGGCGCAAGTCCCCGGCGCCAACCTGTTCCTGGTCGCCGGCCAGGACGTGCGCATCGGTGGCCGCCAGGGCAACGCGCAGTACGACTTCACTTTGCGCAGCGATGACCTCAACCTGCTGCGCGAATGGGCGCCCAAGGTCGAGGCGGCGATGAACAAGGTGCCGCAGATCGTCGATGTGAACAGCGACGCCCAGGACAAGGGCGTACAGAGCCGCCTGGTGATCGACCGCGACCGCGCGGCGAGCCTCGGGGTGAACGTCGCCGAGGTGGACGCGGTGCTGAACAACTCCTACGGCCAGCGGCAGGTCTCGACCATCTTCAACCCGCTGAACCAGTACCACGTGGTGATGGAAGTCGCCCAGCCGTACCAGGAAACGCCCGAGGAGCTGCGCCAGGTCTACGTGATCAACAGCGAAGGGCAGCGCATCCCGCTGTCGGCCTTCACCCACATCGAACCGAGTCGCGCGCCGCTGGAGGTCAATCACCAGGGCCAGTTCGCCGCCACCACCTTCTCCTTCAACCTCGCCCAGGGCGCGCAGATCGGCCCGGCCCGCGACGCGATCCTGGCGGCGGTGGAACCGATCCACCTGCCGATGGAAATCCAGGCCACCTTCGAAGGCAACGCCGGCGCCGTGCAGGACACGCAGAACGACATGCCCTGGCTGATCCTGCTGGCGCTGGTGTCGGTCTACATCGTGCTGGGCATCCTCTACGAGAGCTATGTGCATCCGCTGACCATCCTCTCGACGCTGCCCTCGGCGGGCGTCGGTGCGCTGCTCACACTGATGCTGTTCCGCACCGAGCTGTCGCTGATCGCGCTGATCGGGGTGATCCTGCTGATCGGCATCGTGAAGAAGAACGCCATCATGATGATCGACTTCGCCCTGGACGCCGAACGCACCCAGGGCCTGTCACCCCGGGACGCGATTCTGGAGGCGGCGATGAAGCGCTTCCGGCCGATCATGATGACCACCCTGGCCGCCATCCTCGGCGCGCTGCCGCTGATCTTCGGCATCGGCGGCGACGCCGCGCTGCGTCGCCCGCTGGGCATGACCATCGTCGGCGGCCTGATCGGCAGCCAGTTGCTGACCCTGTACACCACCCCCGTCGTCTACCTCTACCTCGACCGCCTGCGCCATTGGGTCAACAAGAAGCGCGGCGTGCGCACCGACGGCGCCCTGGAGACACCCGTATGATCCGTTCCCGTTCGCTTCTTCCCTTGGCGCTGGCCGTGGCCCTGGCCGGATGTGCCATCGGCCCGGACTACCAGCGCCCCGAGCTGACGGTGCCCGCCAGCTTCAAGGAGGGCCAGGGCTGGCAACTGGCGAAGCCGCAGGACGGCTTCAACCACGGTGCCTGGTGGGAGCTGTACGGTGACGCCACGCTGAACGACCTGCAGACCCGCCTGGTGGCTGCCAACCAGACCCTGGCGCAGTCGCTCGCGTCCTATCGTCAGGCCCAGGCGCTGGCCAAGGGCGCACGCTCCTCGTTCTTCCCGACCATTAGTGCCGACGTCGGCAAGACCCGTTCCGGGCAAGGCACCGGCAGCGGCGGCAGCGTGCGTCTGCCGGACGGTTCTACCGTCAGCAGTGGCGGCGGCAGCAGCTCGATCAGCAACAGCTATTCGGCGAGCCTCGGTGTGAGCTGGGAGCTGGACCTGTGGGGCAAGCTGCGCCGCCAGCTGGAAGCCGACAACGCGAGCATGGACGCCAGCGCGGCGGACCTGGCCAACTCGCGGCTTTCGCTGCAATCGCAGCTGACCCAGAACTACCTGCAACTGCGGGTGATGGACCAGCAGATCAAGCTGCTCAACGACACGGTCACGGCCTACCAGCGCTCGCTCAAGCTCACCGAGAACCAGTACAACGCCGGCATCGTCACCAAGGCCGACGTCGCCCAGGCGCGCACCCAGCTGAAAAGCACCGAGGCCCAGGCCATCGACCTGAAGTACCAGCGGGCGCAACTGGAGCACGCCATTGCCGTGCTGGTTGGCCTGCCGCCAGCGCAGTTCTCCCTGGCCGCCGTGGACGGCGTGCCGAACCTGCCGGCAGTGCCGGCGCTGCTGCCGTCGGAGATGCTGCAACGGCGCCCGGACGTTGCCTCCGCCGAGCGCCAGGTGATCTCCGCCAACGCCAAGATCGGCGTGGCCAAGGCCGCCTGGTTCCCCGACCTGACCCTCACCGCCGCCGGTGGCTACCGCAGCGGCAGCTTCCAGAACTGGATCGAGACGCCCAACCGCTACTGGTCCATCGGTCCGCAGTTCGCCATGACGCTGTTCGACGGCGGGCTGATCGCCTCCCAGGTCGAGCAGGCCGAGGCGAGCTACGACCAGACCGTGGCCAGCTACCGGCAGACCGTGCTGGACAGCTTCCGCGAGGTCGAGGACTACATGGTCCAGCTCAAGGTGCTGGAAGAGGAAAGCGGCGTGCAGCAGGAAGCGCTGGATTCCGCCCGCGAGGCGCTGCGCCTGACCACCAACCAGTACAAGGCCGGCACCATCGACTACAGCAACGTGGTCACCACCCAGACCAGCGCGCTGTCCAACGAGCGCACGCTGCTGACCCTGACGGGTAGCCGTCTGACCGCCAGCGTGCAGCTGATCGCCGCGCTGGGCGGTGGTTGGGATGCGGCGAAGATTGCCGAGGAAGGGCAGGCGACGCGGGACTGAGCCCGCGTCAGTCCTCGATCAGGGCGCTGAGGGGAATGCGGAAATGGCTTTCCCCATCCAGTGACTTGATCCCGCGCGGGAACGCCGTGCTGACCAGTGCGGTGCCTTCCAGGCGCTCGAGTACTTCGCAGTCGATCTGGCCTACGGCCGGCAGGCGATCGTCCTGATTGAGGGTGCGCAGGCGTGCGCGCGGCTTGAGAAAGCGCCAGTCGCGCCCGCCAGCGTCGATCAGGCGGCATTCGGCCCAACCGGGGAAGCACTCTTCGGTGTAACGCACTATCTCGACCAGCAGGCTGGGCATTGTGGTGTAAGTCCTGTGGCGGAAGTGGAATCAGCCGTTGAAACGGCGGGCGGTGGTGTAGCTGCGTTCCCAGTAGCTGTTGTCCAGCGAATCCATGCGGATGCGCTCGCCACTGCTGGGTGCATGGATGAACTGGTTGTTGCCGATGTACAGGCCGACGTGGCTGATATCGCCGCGGCCATTGCGGTTGAAGAACACCGCATCGCCGGGCTTGAGCTCACCGCGGCCGACGCGCTGGCTGCCGCTGTCGATCATCTGGCCGGTGGTGCGTGGCAGCTTCATGCCCGCTTCGGTGCGGAACAGGTAGACCAGCAGCCCGCTGCAGTCGAAACCGTTGGCAACCGTGGTGCCGCCGCGGCGGTAGGGCACGCCGATCAGCTGGCGGGCACGGGCTACCACACGGGAGCTGCTGCCCGCCTGAGCCTTGTGCACACCCGGTTGCAGCGGGCGCTTCACCTCGCGGTGCAGGCGGACGTTGTTGCGATTGACCACTTTCGCATGGCTGGAACGCGACAGGCTGGATGTGGCCTTGTGTGACGTCGTGCGCTTTGTCTCGCGGGCTTCGGCGTGAGACGTGGTGATGGCGAGCAGCAGGGTTGTGCTCAGAAGGGTGAGGAAACGCATCTTGGGTACATCGTGGGACTAGGTAGTGGAACGGGGCGCCATCTTAGAAATCCCCTGCTTCGGATTAACGAGGGGAAGCTGCAAGTCGTTGTAGGCATTTTCCGATTGAGAGATGGGGAGTGACCTGCCTTCGTCTGCCCGGCAGGTCAACCGCTGAAGCGACGCGCCGTGGTGTAGCTGCGCTTCCAGTAGCTGTTGTCCAGCGAGTCGATGCGGATGCTCTTGCCGGTGCTCGGGGCGTGGATGAAGCGGTCGTCGCCGATATACAGGCCGACGTGGCTGGTGCTGCCTTCGCCGTTGTGGTTGAAGAACACTGCGTCGCCCGGCTGCAGTGCGTCCCGGCTCACTGCGTTGTGCCGCTGGGCGATCATCGAGTGGGTGGTGCGTGGCAGCTTGCGATTGGCGATGCTGCGGTAGAGGTAGACCAGCAGCCCGCTGCAATCGAAACCGTCTTCCTCGCTCTGGCCGCCCCAGCGGTACGGCGTGCCGATCAGCTCGTGGGCGCGGGCAATGATGCGCGAGGTTTCCGCCCGGCTGTACGCCGGGCCGGGGACGTTGCGCGACGTGGCCACTGCAAAGTGGTAGCGGCGGCCCAGTTGGGTGACCTGCCAGGCGGTGCCGGTGCGCGCGGTGAGGCCAGCGGGCGTGAGCGTCCGGTCGATGGAGGCGTGCTCGTAGCGGCGCCAGTCCGGCGCGTCGAAATCATCGGCCAGGGCGTTCGTTGCGCCCAGGGTGCAGAGCAGGTAGAGCGGGAACCAGCAGAGGGGGCGCACGTCGGATCACCTCGAGGTGAACGGTGGGGACGGGCGCCATCCTAGGAACGGCTAGGGAAGATCGATGTAGGAAATTTCCAGTAGATCTGAAGGCTAATTCCACTGAGGATGATCGGTCAGCGCTCAGTGCGCGAACAGCTGACCGATGTCCTTGAAGGCCTTGAACTCCAGGGCGTTACCGCAGGGGTCGAAGAGGAACAGCGTGGCCTGCTCGCCCACCTGGCCCTGGAAGCGCACATGGGGTTCGATGACGAACTGCGTACCACGTTCGCGCAGCCGCTGCGCCAGGCGCTCCCAATCCTCCCAGGGCAATACCACGCCGAAGTGCGGCACCGGCACGTCATGACCATCGACGGCGTTGGTGTGCGCCGCCTCCTGGCTGGCGGTGCGCGGGTGCTCGTGGATCACCAGCTGGTGGCCGAAGAAATCGAAGTCCACCCACTGGGCGCTGCTGCGGCCCTCGGCGAGGCCGAACACCTCGCCGTAGAAACGCCGGGCCAGGGCGAGGTCGTAGACGGGAATGGCCAGGTGGAAGGGCGATAGCGCCATGGACGTGCTCCCAGTCAGGTTCAGGCCGGTACGGCCAGCAGGCGGCTGATGGTGGCCTTGGCCGCGCTCATCTGGCCCTCGCGGGCGAGGCGGGTGAAGTCCAGCAGGGCGTGTTCGTGCTCGGCGAGGTCGTCGAGGATGTCGCGGTCATCGTCGTCGCCCTCGATGGCCAGGCTGTCGTAGCGCTGGACGTAGGGCTCCACCAGCACTTCGAGTTTTTCCAGGGTCTGTGGCCAGTCGAGCCCGAGCCAATCGGCGGCACGCTGGCGGCCCTGGGCGGCGGCGTGCGCGGTGTCGCCCAGCGGCAGGCCGTGGCGCTGCAGCAGCCGCGCCATGCGCAGGCCGGTCTGGCGTTCCAGTCGCGCCAGCAGGAGCATCGAGGACGCCCCCTCCGGCAGTTGCTCGGCCAGGCCGAGGAAGAAGTTTTCACCGCGGACTTCGCCCAGGTAGGCGGCCTGCAGTTCACTGGCTTGTCGGTGCATGCGTCGGTCCCCTGTGCTCGATGGGGACCAGCCTAGACGATGTGCGCCGGGCATCGAACCCGGCATGTCGTGTCTGGGCCAGAACGGGTCGCTCAGCGTTCGAAACCGTATTCGCGCTCGACCCGGCTGATGCGCACGCGGAAGGCACTGTACCAGTCGCGGCGGCCGGCCTGCTGGGCCATGCGGTGCTCGGTCTGCTGCTTCCACTGGCGGATGGCGGCCTCGTCGCGCCAGTAGGACACGGTCAGCCCCAAGCCATCGGCGCCACGGGCCGATTCGACGCCGAGGAAGCCGTCCTGCTGTGCGGCCAGCTCCAGCATGCGCTCGGCGGTGGCGCCGTAGCCTTCGTCCAGCTCGGTGCGGTAGGAGGTGAAGGTCACGGCGTAGTAGGGCGGTTGCGGTGTGCTGGCGATCATGCGGGGCTCCCGATGCGAGTGG
This sequence comes from Pseudomonas sp. LABIM340, assembly GCF_040017195.2. Classification (NCBI taxonomy): domain Bacteria; kingdom Pseudomonadati; phylum Pseudomonadota; class Gammaproteobacteria; order Pseudomonadales; family Pseudomonadaceae; genus Pseudomonas; species Pseudomonas sp. LABIM340. The sequence continues at coordinate 2,800,064 of NZ_CM200227.1, forward strand.
GCTCTTGGCTGGATTGATGGCGGAAAGCAGCGGACAGGAACGCTTCGGCCAGTGGCACGGCGATGCCGGCCAGGGCCTTGCGCTCGGGCTGGAACAGGGTGGCGACGAAGAACGGATGGTCGGTCGCTTCCAGTGCGCGGATGCTGCCGTCCTCGCCATGGGCACAGGCGCGCAGCGAGCCGCCGAACAGCTCGTCCTGGAACTCCGGATTCACCCCATAGCTGCAGCGATAGCCCTCGCGGATGTCCGGTAGGCCATAGATGGCCGCCAGGTGCGAGCCGGCGCTGAGGCGGATGGTTTCGCTGACTTCCACCAGCGAACAGGGCAGGGCATGCACCACCGGGCGCGTCGCTTCCGGATCCATCTCGGCGTGGGCCGCGTCGCTCCAGCCGAGGACGTTGCGGGCGCGCTCCAGCAGGGCGTGCTGGAAGCCGCCGCAGGTGCCGAGGAAGGGCACCCGGTTTTCGCGGGCGAAGGTGATCGCCCGCAGCGCGCCGTCGGTGTTCAGGTAGGGGCTGCCGGGGATGCACCAGAAGCCGGAGTACGCCTCCAGGTCCAGGCCCTGGGCGAGACGCGGGGTGTCCAGCCAGTCCACACGCAGGGTGCCCGAATGCGGCAGCAGCGATTGCTGCAGGGCGAGGGGAATCGCCCAGTGGGCGGTGACGCGGCTGTCGCGGTCGCCGATCAGGCCGATGCGCAGTGCTTTACGACGTTTTCCCATCCTGTGTTCCCCTTGGCGTCGTGGCCCATTGGCGGGCCCATGGGAGGCAATTTATAGTTGCGCAGGTGCAATCGAAAATGGGCGGTTGCGCAACCTTGGAGTGCGTCGATGCAATACCGTCTGGAATACGCCGATCTCGCCCTGGTGCTGGCGCTGGTGCGCGGAGGCAGCCTTGCGCGTGCCTCGGAATTGCTCGAGGTAGACGTCTCCACCGTGTTCCGCGCCGTGCGCCGGCTGGAAAAGGCGCTGGGCACCGCGCTGTTCGAGAAGGGTCGCAACGGCTACCTGGCGACCGCCACCGCGCAGCAACTGGCGACCCAGGCGGAACTCGCCGAACAGGCGCTGGAAGCGGCGCGTCTGGGGCTGGAGCAGGGCCACGACGTGCTCAGCGGCACCGTGCGCCTGACCTGTTCCGACACCGTGCTGCAGGGCCTGCTGCTACCGGCCCTGGCGCGCTTCATGAAGCGCTACCCGGCGCTGAACCTGGAGCTGACCACCTCCAACGCCTTCGCCAACCTCAGCCGCCGCGACGCCGACATCGCCCTGCGCCTGACCAATGCGCCGCCGGAGCATCTTGTCGGCCGCAAGCTGGGCGAGGTGCATTACGTCCTCTGTGCCCACCGCGATTACCTGGCCGAGCAGGGCGAGCGCCCCTGGCAGGACATGAGCTGGATCGCCCCGGACGACTTTCTGCCCGACCACTCCAGCGTCGCCTGGCGCCGCCAGGCTTTCCCGACGGTGCTTCCGGCCTACCGCTGCAACAGCATGCTGTCGGTGCTCGATCTGTGCCGCGCGGGGCTGGGGCTCGCCGCCTTGCCGGCGTTCCTGCTGCGCCCGGACGACGGGCTGCAGGTGCTGGAACCGGAACTGCCCGGCTGCAGCATCCATCTCTGGTTGCTGACCCGGCCGGACTGCCGGGCGCTGCGGGCGGTGGTGACGCTGTTCGAGGAGCTGGCCGGGAGCATTCGTCTGCCGGCCTGAATGAAAAGACCCCGCCAGCAAGCGGGGTCTTTGGTCTGTAGCAGTGCTTACCAGTGACGGTAGTGTCCCGGCGGGCCGTAGTAGCCGGGGCCGTAATAGCGCGGCGGACCATAGTAGCGGGGCGGGCCGTAGTAACGCGGGCCGGGCACCACCACGACCGGGCGGTAGACCGGCTGGTACACCGGTTGATACACGGGCTGGTAGACCGGCGCAGGCTGGTAGTACACCGGTGGCGGCGGGTAATAGGCGACCGGGGGCGGCGGAGCGTAATAGGGCGCCGGCGCAGGTTGCGAGCCGGCGACCACAGCACCCCCGACAACGGCGCCGACCACCGCGCCGATTGCGGCGGCATCGGTGTTGCTGTTGGCCGCGGCCTGGCCGGCGAGGGCAAGGCCGGCGCAGAGCAGGGCGATCTGGGGGAGACGGTGAAGCATGATGCACCTCCTGAGGAACCCGGCGAGAAACCAGGTATCTATGAGACATCGGCCTCGAAAGAATCGTAACGCCGCCGGTGTAAAGGTTGTGTAAATGGCGCCGTACGGCTCTGCGACGCGCATTGCATGTATCAGCCTGCAATACATCCATCGCGCTGCCGCAGCCTTCGGGCTGGTAAGGTGGCGCCTTTCGCGTATTTTCCATGAAGAACCAGGGAGACCTTCCATGCCCTTCAACCGAGTGACTCTCTTGTCGCTTCTCGCTGTCGCCGCGCTCGCCGGTTGCAGCTCCAAGGATTCCTCGTCCGATGCCGCCCAGCCGGCCGCGGACGACTCGCCGGCCATGACCGGCACCTGCAACGCCAAGGCGGTGCAGTCGATCATCGGCAAGGTCGTCAACCCGACCCTGACCGAGGAAGCCCGCCGCGACGCCGGCGCCAGCGTCGCCCGCGTGCTCACCCCGCACCAGCCGGTGACCATGGAGTACAACTCGCAGCGCCTGAACATCGATGTCGATGACAACCAGGTGGTGAAGCAGGTCTCCTGCGGCTGAGTCTCTCGCCAGCCAGCGCCCATGAAAAAGCCCCGCCTAGGCGGGGCTTTTTCATTTCCAGTGCGGATCAGCGGTTAGCGGGCTTCTTGATCACGCGCAGCGCCTGGCTCGACTGGTTGACGCACTCTTCGTAGTTGCCGGCCTTCTTCGCCGCCTCGGCCTTGGCGACGTACTCGTGGACCGCATTGACCTTCACGCCGGTCGCGTTCTTGCTGGCGGTCTTGAGGAAGTCGTTGATCTGCTGCAGGTTGCCGTCGCACAGAGCGCTGTCAGCGAAGGCCGGTACGGAAAACACCATGGCCAGGAGCAGGGCGTACTTTTTCATGCAGGTTCTCCTTGCATCTCGAATGCCGAATCGTAGAAATTCGAAATTACGTTAGCTTGCTAACAATCGACAAGCGTTTACCCCGCGAATTCATTTCATTTCTGACGCTGGTCAGGAAAAGCCCGATCCGCCGTGTCGCTGGTCAGATCGCACTGAACTTGCTCTCCAGGCCCTGGCTGCGGAAGTGCTCGAGGACGCAATCGACGAATACCCGCGTCTTGGCCGGCAGCAGTTTCTGCGCGGCGTAGTAGAGCGCGGTGTTGCCGGCGTCCACGTACCACTCCGGCAACACGCGCACCAGGCGCCCGCTGTCCAGGTAGGGCACGGCGTGCTGCATGCTCACCAGAGTCACGCCCAGGCCCATCAGGGCGGCGACGCAGGCGGCTTCCGGGTCGCTGAAGGTCATGCGCTCCTTCAGCGCGATCGGCGCCTGGGCCTGCTGGCGGTTGGTCAGCGGCCAGGGCCGCACGCGGCCGGTCTGCGGCGAACGGATGCGGATGCCGTCGTGGCTGGGCAGGTCCGACGGATAGCGGATTGCCAGGCGGCCGTCGAGGTAGGCCGGCGAGGCCAGCAGCACCAGGTGCGCCGGGCTCAGCTTGCGCGCCACGACGCCGGGCGGTAGCTCGAAGCCGCCGCCGATGGCCGCGTCGAAGCCTTCGGCGATGAGGTCGACCTGGCGGTTGTCGAAGTGCCAGTCCGGGCGGATCGCCGGGTAGCGCCCGAGGAAGTCCCCCAGCAGCGGCAGGATGTAGTCGCGGCCGAACACCAGCCCCATGCTCACCTTCAACATGCCGCTGGGCTGGCCGTCGGCGCTGGCCAGGTTGGCGATGGCGCTCTGCAGGCTGGCCAGGCCGCCGCCGGCTTCGTCGAGAAATCGTTCGCCGGATTCGGTCAGGGCCAGGCTGCGGGTACTACGCTGGAACAGCCGCACGCCCAGGTTGTTCTCCAGTCGCGCCACGTTCTTGCTCACCGCCGCCGGGGTCAGCCCCAGGCGGCGCGCTGCTGCGGCGAAGCTGCCGGCTTCGGCGCTGCGGACAAAGCATTCGATACTGATCAGGCTTTCCATGGGTGGTATTCCGGACGTTTGGTATCGACTGAATATAGCGATTGCTGGCTACCGAGTAACGAGTCCGCGAGGGAAACTGTCCCCGTCGAACTTACTCCCCCACTGGATTCCTGGAGACACGAAATGACCACCACGCAAACCACCCAATCCCTCAAAGGTAAAGTCGCTTTCGTACAGGGCGGCTCCCGCGGCATCGGCGCCGCCATCGTGCAGCGCCTGGCCCGCGAAGGCGCCGCCGTGGCCTTCACCTACGTCAGCTCGGCGCAGAAGGCCGAAGACCTCGCCGCCAGCATCGAAGCCGCCGGCGGCCGCGCCCTGGCGCTGAAAGCCGACAGCGGCGATGCAGCTTCCGTGCAACAGGCCATCGACACCGCAGCCCAGCGCCTGGGCGGCATCGACATCCTGGTGAACAACGCCGGCGTACTGGCCATCGCCCCGGTGGAAGAATTCAGCCTGGAAGACCTCGACCGCACTCTGGCGGTGAACGTGCGCAGCGTCTTCGTCGCCACCCAGGCCGCCGCGCGGCACATGGGGCAGGGCGGGCGCATCATCACCATCGGCAGCACCAACGCCGATCGCATGCCCTTCGGCGGCGGCGCGGTCTACGCCATGAGCAAGTCGGCCATCGTCGGCCTGACCAAGGGCCTGGCCCGTGACCTCGGCCCGCGCGGCATCACCGTGAACAACGTGCAGCCCGGCCCGGTGGACACCGACATGAACCCGGCCGACAGCGACTTCGCGGCCTCCCTGATGGACCTGATGGCGGTGGGTCGTTATGGCCGCGCGGAAGAAATCGCTGCCTTCGTCGCCTATCTGGCCGGCCCGGAAGCCGGTTACATCACCGGTGCCAGCCTGACCATCGACGGCGGCTTTGGCGCCTGATCGATTCCTGATCGACTCTTGGTAAAAACGGCGCGGCCGGGCTCAGGCCCGGTCGCGGCTCTGGATGTTCCAGTGCGCGGAGGTGGCGGCGAGCTTTTCCGAAAGCATCTCCACCTGTTCATAGAGACGAAGGGTGAGCCAGTAGAAACCCTGCTTCTCGAAGGAGTCGGTCAGGTTGTGCGGCCGTACCGGCAGGTTGTCCAGACCCTGGCAGGCCTGCACCAGCTTGCTGGTGCGGCTGAACTTGAGGGCATGGGCCGATTGCAGCAGCAGGCGGCCGATGATCTGCCGGTGCATGTCGAGACTGGCCGGCACCGGTTCTATCTCCCCGGCCTCGGCGGCGAACTGCCGCGAGGCGATCAGCGATTCCAGAGTGCCCATGATCGCTCTGTGGATGCGCTGGAGAATCTCCAGCTCGCGAAGCGGCATGCCGGTCTCCCGCGACACCGGCCCCAGGTGCGCACGCGACGCCACCAGACGGTGGTCCAGCTCCTCCAGCTGGCGTGCGAAATGCTCGGGGGTGAAGTTGTGGTTGGAAGACAGCTGCCCGTACATCCGTGCGCAGGCTCGCAGGTTGTCCGAGAGCAGGTAGCGCCAGACGTAGACCGCCCGCAGCGGGTAGATCTGCGAGAACAGCAGGGCCACGGCGACGCCGATCAGTACGTTGGCCGAACGCCACAGCCCTTCGGTGAAGCCCGTCTCGCCGGGGCCGGCGACGATGCACATCGTAATCCCCGCCAGCAGCGCGACGTAGCCGGGCCGGCGAATCGCATAGAAGGCCGAGGCCGCGCCCAGCACCGACATGGCCAGGTAGGTGAGGGTGAGCGAACGGGTCTGGTCGTAGATCGCGATCACGCACAGCCCCAGCGCCGCGCCGACCAGGGTGCCCATCACCCGCTCGTAGGACTTGCCGCGAATCGTCCCCTGGTGCACCAGCCCGCCCATCACCACCAGCACCGTCACCGAGGCCCAGAGACCGTGGGGCAGTTTCAGCGCGCTGGTCAGCAGCATCGAGGCGAGCAGCGCGAGGCCGACGCGCACGCAGTGAATCCAGGCGGCGTAGCGGTAGCGGGTGTAGGGGTTGGCCAGGCGGCGGAACGGCAGGGTGAGGATCGAGGGTTGCTTCGCCAAGGGAAGCGGCTCCGGTTGTGGGGGACTCTGCAAGGGTAGTCGGTTGCGCCGGCCAGAGCCTGCGATGGATCATTCTGGCGAGCCGCCGAACGGGCTCAAGGCAGCTGCGGGCACGCCGATAGAAATTCCACCGGAAGCGCTGGTTCCTCTTCACCGGTCTTCGCTAGAATTCCGCACTTTTGCGCCCGCCCCACGGGCACCGAGATTTCCCATGCTTGCCGGTAGTTACGATCCCTCCCTTGTCCTGATTTCGCTGTGCGTCGCCATGCTGGCGTCCTACACGGCACTGGACCTGGCCGGGCGCATCGCGACCACCCGGGGCTGGCCGGTGCTGCTGTGGATCGGCGGCGGCGGGGTGGCCATGGGTATCGGCGTGTGGTCGATGCACTTCATCGGCATGCTCGCCTTCAGCCTGCCCATCCCGCTGGGCTACGACCTCACCCTGACGCTGCTGTCGCTGGCCATTGCCGTGCTCAGCTCGGGCTTTGCCCTGGCGCTGGTCAGCCAGGACCGCCTGCCGCTCTGGCAACTGGTTTGCGGCGCGCTGGCCATGGGCACCGGGATCAGCTGCATGCACTACCTGGGCATGTACGCGATGCTGATGCAGCCGGGTATCGACTACGACCCGACGCTGTTTGGCCTGTCCCTGGTGATCGCCGTGGCGGCTTCCGGCGCAGCACTGTGGATCGCCTTCAAACTGCGGCAGAACACGCCCTACGTGCGCCTGGCCCGTGCTGGCGCGGCGTTGGTGATGGGTGTGGCCATAGTCGGCATGCACTACACCGGCATGGCGGCCGCGCGTTTCCCCGAGGGCAGCTTCTGCGGCGCCTCCCCCAGCGGGTTGAACAGTGACTGGCTGGCCCTGCTGATCATCATCGTCACCCTGGCGGTGATCGGCATCGCGCTGCTCACCTCGGTGCTGGACGCACGCCTGGAGTCGCGCACGGCGCAGCTCACCTCGTCGCTGGCCCTGGCCAACCAGGAACTGACCCAGCTCGCCCTGCACGACAACCTCACGCGCCTGCCCAACCGCATCCTGCTGGAGGACCGCATCGAGCAGATGATCGGCAAGGTGCAGCGCGCTGGCGGGCACTTCGCGCTGATGTTCCTCGATCTCGACGGCTTCAAGCCGGTCAACGATGCCTTCGGCCATCATGTCGGCGACCTGCTGCTCAAGGCTGTCGCCCAGCGCCTGCGCGATAGCCTGCGTAGCGAAGACACCGTGGCGCGCATCGGCGGCGACGAGTTCGTGGTGCTCGCCGAACTGGCTGAAGCCGAGGACGCGGTGACCGTCGCCGGGCAGCAGATCAGTCTGCTGGCCCAGCCGTTCCAGGTCGCTGGCCAGGAGCTGCGCATCGCCGCCAGCATCGGCATCGTGGTCTATCCCGGCGACGGCGCCAGCCAGCATGAACTGCTGCGCAACGCCGATGCCGCGATGTACCACGCCAAGGGCAACGGCAAGAACGGCTACAGCTTCTTCGAGCAGTCGATGAACACCAACGCGCGCAACCACCTGCAGTTGCTGCACGACCTGCGCGCGGCCCTGGAGCGTCGCGAGTTCATCCTGCATTACCAGCCCAAGTTCGCCGCCAGTGGCGAGCCCATCGGCGCCGAGGCGCTGCTGCGCTGGCAGCATCCGCAGCGTGGCCTGCTGATGCCTGACACCTTCATCGCCCTGGCCGAGCGCACCGGGCTGATCATCCCCATCGGCGACTGGGTGCTGGACGAGGCCTGCCGACAGATGCGCGAGTGGTACCTGCAGAGCCATGAAAGCTGGCGCGTGGCGGTGAATCTGTCGGCGCTGCAGTTCTGCCATGCGGCCCTGGTGCAGTCGGTGGCCGACGCGCTGCAGCGCCACCAGCTGCCGGCGCGCTGCCTGACCCTGGAGATCACCGAGACCACCGCCATGCGCGACGCCGATTCCAGCCTGGAAATCCTCGGCAGGCTGTCGGACATGGGCGTCGACCTGTCCATCGACGACTTCGGCACCGGCTACTCCAGCCTGCTGTACCTCAAGCGCCTGCCGGCCAACGAGCTGAAGATCGACCGCGGCTTCGTCCGCGACCTGGAGCAGGACAGCGACGACGCCGCCATCGTCTCGGCCATCGTCGCCCTGGGCCAGGCGCTGGACCTGCGCATCGTCGCCGAGGGCGTGGAAACCTCCGGCCAGCAGAACTTCCTCACCCGCCTGGGCTGCGACTCGCTGCAGGGCTTCCTGCTCGGCAAGCCGATGCCGGCCGAGCAGTTCCTCGAGCGTCTCAACACGCCGGCCTGAGCCCTTCAGCTTTCCGGCGCAATCGCTGCGAGCTGCGTGCACAGTTCGCGCAGTTGCTCGCACAGGCTGCGCCCGGCGCTGCCTAGTTCCGGGCGCGCATAGAGCGCCAGTTCCAGTCCCTCGATGGGCGCGAAACCTTCCCCGGCGGTCAGCACGTGGTGGCCTTCGTGGCGGCCGCGCAGGGGCAGCAGGCTGACGCCCATGCCCGCCGCCACCGCCGCTGAAAGGCTCGCCAGGCTGGCGCTGCTGTAGCTGATGCGCCAGCGCCGGCCGCTGGCTTCCAGGGCGTGGATCATCTCCTGGCGATACAGCGCACCCAGCGGGAAGACCACCAGCGGCAGCGGGTCACGGGCGGCGGCGGGGGTGGCGGCGCTGTCCTGCCAGGCCAGGGGTTCGGGCCAGTGGGCGAGGCAGTCGCTGTCCGCGCCCCATTGCTTGACCAGCGCCAGGTCCAGCTCGCCGCTGCGGTACTGGCGCAGCAGTTCCTGGCTGAGGCCGCTGGAGACTTCCAGGCGCAGCCTCGGGCGTTCCGCGCTGAAGGCTGCCAGCAGCGGCATCATCCGCTCGCCGGCGAAGTCCTCCGGCATGCCCAGGCGCAGCACGCCCTCGCTGTGCTCGCTGCTCAGCGCCTCGCGCGCCTCCGAACCGAGTTCGAGGATGCGCCGTGCGTAGCCCAGCAGCTGCTCGCCCTGTTCGGTGGGCAGCACCTGGCGCTGGCTGCGGTCCAGCAGACGGCAGTCCAGGCTTTGCTCCAGCCGCAGGATCTGCTGGCTGACGGTGGACTGGGTGAGGTGCAGCAGCTCGGCGGCACGGGTGAAGTTGCCGGCGTCCACCACCATCACGAAGCTGCGCAGCAGGTTGGGGTCAAGCATTTCGATTCCCACTGAAAGTCATGTTTCTATTTAATTTCAGCATAGAACATCCCTTCGTCATACTGGCTGCATTGATTAGAGGCACGACAGCCATCACGGGGGAGCGCCCATGGATATGCCGACTGTTCAGACTGAAGACGTGCACAGCCGTGCCGCCGCAGACGCGCTGTTGGGCGCTGCCAGCGACGGTCGCGAAGCCGAGGTGGCGGCCCTGCTCAAACGCGGCGTACCGGTGGAGGTGACCGACGGGCAGGGCAACACGCCGCTGCTGCTGGCCACCGCCCGCAACCGCGCGGAAGTCGCGCGGCTGCTGATTGCCGCTGGCGCCGACGTCAACCGGCAGAACCGCATCCACGATAGTGCCTACCTGCTGGCCGGCGCGGCGGGGCACCTGGACATCCTCCAGCTGACCCTGGCCCACGGCGCCGATCTGCGCAGCACCAACCGCTATGGCGGCACGGCGCTGATCCCGGCCTGCGAGCGCGGCCATGTGGAGGTGGTAGCGACGCTGCTCGAGGCTGGCGTCGACCCCGATCACGTCAACAAGCTGGGCTGGACCGGGCTGCTCGAAGCCATCCTGCTCAGCGACGGCGGCCCGCGTCACCAGGCCATCGTGAAACAACTCATAGAAGCCGGGGCGAACCTGAACCTGGCCGACAACGACGGCGTCACGCCGCTGCAACACGCCCGCCAGCGCAACCAGACCTCCATCGCCAGGATGCTGGAAGTCGCCGGCGCGCATTGATCGAACCGATTCGCTGGAAACTGCCATGTCACACGAAGTCTTCATGCGCGAGGCCCTGCAACTGGCCCGCGACAACATCGAGGCCGGCGGCCGCCCGTTCGGCGCCGTGCTGGTCAAGGACGGTCGGGTGATCGCCCGCGCCGCCAATTCCATCCACCTGGATTTCGACCCCACCGCCCACGCCGAGCTGCTGGCGATCCGTCGTGCCTCGGCGGTGCTGGGCATGTCGCGGCTGGACGGCTGCGTGATCTACGCCAGCGGCCATCCGTGCCCGATGTGCCTGGCGGCCATGCACCTGTGCGGCGTGGAAGGCGCCTACTTCGCCTATTCCAATGACGACGGCGAGCCGTTCGGCTTGTCGACGGCCGCCGTGTACCAGCAGATGACCCAGCCGCCTCAGTGGCAGTCGGTGCCGCTGCGCGCGCTGCGTCCGAGCGGTGAAGAGGGTCTTTACAACCATTGGCAGGAGCAGCGCTCGTGAGCCGCGGCATGACGCTGCCGGCGCAGGGTGAAGCGGCGGGGCAGAGCAGCCACGCCGGCTGGATCGGCCTGCTGGTGATCGTCGCACTGGGCATCAACCTGCGGCCGATCCTCACCTCCATCGGCCCGTTGCTGGCCGATATCCACGATGCCACCGGCCTAGGCTTCCAGGGCCTGTCGATGCTGACGGTGCTGCCGGTGCTGTGCATGGGCCTGTTCGCCCTGGGCCTGCCGTGGGTCGGGCCGCGCCTGGGTGAGAGCCGGGGCATGGTGCTCGGCCTGCTGGCCATCGGCGCGGCTTGCTTTTGGCGGCTGCTGCTGGACAGCGGCTTTGCGCTGATTGCCAGCGCGGTGCTGGCGGGTTGCGGTGTGGCGGTGATCCAGGCGTTCGTGCCGGGCGTGATCAAGCGCTGGTTCCCGCATAAGGTGCCGTCCGCCATGGGCCTCTACTCGGCGTCGCTGATGGCCGGCGGCGGTAGCGCGGCCGTGCTGGCGCCGGTGGTGTCGGAGCACTTCCACCGCTGGCAGGACGGCCTTGGCGCCTGGCTGCTGCTGGCCGTTGTCGGCCTGCTGCTGTGGTCCGTTGCCCGCCCGCGCGAGACGCCGGTGGCCGTGCCGCCCAAGCAGCAGGTGCAGCACTATTTCGGCAGCCGCCGCGCCTGGCTGCTGGCCCTGTACTTCGGCCTGATCAATGGCGGCTACACCAGCATGGTGGCCTGGCTGCCGGTGTATTACCGCCAGCTCGGCTGGACGGCCCAGGCCAGCGGCCAGCTGATCGGCCTGATGACTATTTTCCAGGTGATCGCCGCGCTGACCATCCCGCTGCTGATCCGCCGCTCGCTGGATCGCCGTGGCTGGCTGTGCCTGTGCCTGCTGATCCAGCTCGCCGGCTTTGTCGGGTTGATCTGCGCGCCGCTGCACCTGCCGGGCATCTGGGTGGCGATGATCGGCTACGGCCTGGGTGCCTGCTTTGCCCTGAGCCTGACCCTGACCCTGGACCACCTTGCCGACGCCGGCGCGGCCGGGCGCCTGGCGGCCTTCGTGCAGGGCATCGGCTTCATCGTCACCGGCATCGTTCCCTACGTCACCGGTTGGCTGCGCGACAGCACAGGCAGCTTCCAGGCTTCCTGGGTCCTGCTGGCGGTGTCGGTGGTGCTGATGCTGGGCGTGACCCTGCGCTTCTCGCCCAGGGGGTATGCGCGAGCGATGCAGCGCTGAGACTGGATGAAACGAAAATGGCGCCCGAGGGCGCCATTTTTTTGCCTGCGTCGTTACACGGAGGTGGCGATGTAGATGCGGTAGGCGATGATCGACAGCATGCTCAGCGTGCCGACCCACATCAGGAACACGCCGACCGGGCGCTGGCGGATGGTGAAGCCGATGCCCAGCATGAACATGCCGAAGACGATGATGCCGAGGGTGATGAAGAGGGACGTGGGGTCCAGCGGGATGAAATGGGCAGTGGCGTCCACGGCGTGTCCTTGTCTGAAAGATCCGATATAGAGAGTCTAGGCCAGAGTAGGACCGAACTCCTTTGATCCCTGGCAAGCCGGTCCGGATCATAGCGGCACGGGGCGCTCAGCCCAAGCTCAGGTCTCCAGCAGGAGCCGGCCCTTGCCCGTGAGGGCGAGCTGCAGGCCGCGCAGTTCGGCGAATCCGAGGTGTACCAGCAGTCGCTTCAAACGAGGGTGGATGACCTCGCCGCGCCTGACGCGCAGGAGGAGCCGGCACAGCTCGCTGTCGCCGGAGGGTGATGGACTTCTCTCGACCTCATTGTTGGGCACTGAGCGGTTTCCCTGATTCCTGATGTCAGTGAATTCTGAATTCGAACCAGCTTCAGCTTATTTTCGTTTGCTATCAGAAAATACTGATCGATATCTAGGTTTCTGACAGATTCTCGAACCGGCGTTCTTTCACGCTTGTCTTCGTGCGGCGGAAAGTGACGGGCTGCGCGGGAACCGCCTGGCGGCGGGCATAAAAAAGCCCCGCGGTCCGGAGCGTCAGACCGCAGGGCTGGAAGGTCGGGAGATTCCCGACCGGGGAGGATCGATCAGGCTGCCGGCGTTGGCTGCCAGCCGCCGCCAAGGGCCTTGTAGATCGCCACGATGCCGCGATACACGTCGACTTCCGCCAGGGCCTGGGCGTCCTCGGCGGCCAGCTGTTCGCGCTCGGCGTCCAGCAGGTTGAGGAAGTCCACGGTGCCCTCGCGGTATTGCAGGCCGGCCTGTTGCGCGGCATTGCGGCTGGCTTCGGACTGGCGCACCAGTGACACCAGGCGCTGCTGGCGCTTGCCGTAGTCGCTGAAGGCGTTCGACGACTCTTCCAGCGCCAGCAGGACCTGCTGCTCGTAGGTCGCCAGGGCGCCGTCGGCGTCGGCCTTGGAGGCGCGCAGGCGGGCCCGCACGCTGCCCAGGTCGAAGGCCGCCCAAGTGATGCTCGGGGCCACGCCCCAGGCGCTGGCGGCGGACGAGCCGATCTGCGAACCACGGCCGGCGGTGTAGCCGAGGAAGCCGCCGAGGCTGACTTTCGGGAACAGGTCGGCGGTGGCCACGCCCACGTCTGCAGTGGCGGCGGCCAGGCGGCGTTCGGCGGAAGCGACGTCCGGCCGGCGGCGCAGCAACTCACCCGGGTCGCCGATGGGCAGGGCCTTGGCGATGGCCGGCAGTTTCTTCGGCGACAGGTCCACGCTCAGCGCGTCCGGGCGCTGGCCGAGGAGAGTGGCGATGCGGTTGCGCTGGCGCACTTCCTCGGCCTGCAGTTGCGGCACGCTGGCTTCGGTGGCGGCCAGGCGTGCTTCGGCGCGCTGCACGTCCAGCTCGCTGCCGACGCCGGCGTCGCGCAGCTGGATGGTCAGGTCGCGGGACTCGCGCTGGTTGTCCAGGTTGCTCCTGGCGATGCTCTCGCGCAGTTGCGCACCGCGCAGCTGCCCATAGGCATCGGCCAGCTCGGCGATCAGGCTGACCTGCAACTGCTGCAGGTCGGCGACTATGGCTTCGCTCTGCGCGTCGCTGGATTCCAGCTGGCGACGCACACGGCCGAACAGGTCGACTTCCCAGATCATGTCCAGGCCCAGGTCGTAGCGCTCCTGGTTGACCCGGTCCTCGGTCTGGCCGGGCACCTGGCCCTTGCCGACCTGGCCTTCGGCGCGGCTGGTGACCGTGGGGAAACGGTCATTGGCAACGTCATCGCGGATCGCCCGCGAAGCCAGCACGCGGGCATAGGCCACGCGCAGCTCGCGGTTTTCCTTGAGGGCCTGGTCGACCAGTTGGGTCAGCACCGGGTCGTCGAACTGCTTCCACCAGGCATCTTCGAAGCGGGTGTGGTCGTAGTTCTGCGCCTGGGCGTTGCTGTCCAGTTGCGCCGGCGCGGTGTCCGGCTTCTGGTAGTCGGGGCCGACCATGCACGCGCTGAGGGCCAGCGCGAGCAGGGAAGGGACGAACAGTTTCACGGCATTCCTGCTCATGGCATTGATGGTCATGACGCTCATGCCTGGTGGGCCTCGCTGTTGTTAGTGTGGCTCTGGGCGATGCGCGCTTGCTGCGCCTGTTTCTTCGCCTCACGGGCTTCCATGAAGCGGCGGATCAGCACATAGAAGACCGGGGTCAGCAACAGGCCGAAGAAGGTCACGCCGAGCATCCCGGAGAACACCGCGACACCCATGGCATGGCGCATTTCGGCGCCGGCGCCGGACGACAGCACCAGGGGCACCACGCCCATGATGAAGGCGATGGAGGTCATCAGGATCGGCCGCAGACGCAGGCGGCAGGCTTCCAGTACCGCGCTCAGGCGGTCCATGCCTTCGTCCTGTTTGTCCTTGGCGAACTCGACGATCAGGATCGCGTTCTTGCACGCCAGGCCCACCAGTACGATCAGGCCGATCTGGGTGAAGATGTTGTTGTCGCCACCGGACAGGATCACGCCCGCGATGGCCGACAGCAGGGTCATCGGCACGATCAGGATCACCGCCAGCGGCAGGCCCCAGCTCTCGTACAGCGCGGCCAGCACGAGGAAGGCGAGCAGCACGCAGAGCGGGAACACGTAGATCGCGGAGTTGCCGGCGAGAATCTGCTGGTAGGTCAGCTCGGTCCACTCGTAGGTCATGCCATTGGGCAGCTCCTGCTTGAGCAGGCGCTCGATGGCGGCCTCGGCCTGGCCGGAGCTGTAGCCCGGTGCGGCGGCGCCGTTGATCTCGGCGGTAATGAAGCCGTTGTAGTGCATCACGCGATCAGGGCCGGAGGTGTCGCTGATCTTGATGAAGGTGGCCAGCGGGACCATTTCACCCAGGTTGTTGCGTACCTTCAGCTGGCCGATCTGCTCGGGTTCGAGACGGAACTGCTGCTCGCCCTGGACGTTCACCTGGTAGGTGCGGCCGAAGCGGTTGAAGTCGTTCGCGTACAGCGAGCCGAGGTAGACCTGCAGGGTGTCGAAGATGTCGCTGATCGCCACCCCGTGGGTCTTGGCCTTCTCGCGGTCGATGGCGGCATCCACCTGCGGCACGTTCACCTGGTAGCTGGTGAACACCGACATCGGGTTCAGCTCGGGCAGTGCGCGGGCCTTGTTGAGGATGTTCTGGGTCTGTGCGTAGAGCTCCTCGTAACCGGCGTTGCCACGGTCCTCGATCTGCAGGCGGAAGCCGCCGATGGTGCCCAGCCCCTGTACCGGCGGCGGCGGGAAGATCGCGATGTAGGCGTCCTGGATATCGGCGAACTGCTTGTTCAGCTCGGCGGCGATCTCGTTGGCCGACATGCCCGGGCCCTTACGCTCGCTGAAGTCTTTCAGCGGGGTGAAGACGATGCCGCTGTTGGGGCTGTTGGTGAAGCCGTTGATCGACAGGCCGGGGAAGGACACGGTGTGCTCGATGCCCGGGTGCTTGCCGGCGATTTCCGACATGCGCTTGATCACAGCTTCCGTGCGGTCCAGCGTGGCGGCGTCGGGCAGTTGCGCGAAGGCCACCAAGTACTGCTTGTCCTGTTGCGGCACGAAGCCGGTCGGGGTGCTGGAGAAGCCCAGGTAGGTCAGGCCGATCAGCCCCGCATACAGCAGCAGCGCGATGGAGCTGCCGCGCAGCACGCGGGTGACGGTGCCGACATAGCCGTGGCTGGCGCGGTCGAAGAAGCGGTTGAACGGACGGAACAGCCAGCCGCCCAGCAGCTTGTCCAGCAGCACCGAGAAGCGGTCCTTCGGCTCGTGGTGCCCCTTGAGCAACACGGCGGACAGCGCCGGCGACAGGGTCAGCGAGTTGAATGCGGAGATCACCGTGGAGATCGCGATGGTCAGGGCGAACTGCCGGTAGAACTGCCCGGTGAGGCCGGAGATGAACGCGGTGGGGATGAACACGGCGCACAGCACCAGCGCGGTGGCGATGATCGGCCCGGTCACTTCCTTCATGGCGCGCTTGGTCGCCTCGATGGGTGTGAGGCCCAGCCCGATGTTCCGCTCGACGTTCTCCACCACCACGATGGCGTCGTCCACCACGATGCCGATGGCCAGTACCAGGCCGAACAGCGACAGCGCGTTGAGCGAGAAGCCGAAGGCATGCATCACGGCGAAGGTGCCGATCAGCGACACCGGCACGGCGGCCAGCGGGATGATCGAGGCGCGCCAGGTCTGCAGGAACAGCACGACCACCAGCACCACCAGAATCAGGGCTTCGAACAGGGTGTGCACCACCGCTTCGATGGAGCCGCGAACGAAGATGGTCGGGTCATAGACGATGGAGTAGTCCACGCCCTGGGGGAAGTCCTTCTTCAGCTCGGCCATCTTCTCGCGCACCAGGTTGGAGATGGCGATGGCGTTGGAACCGGGACGCTGGAAGATCGGGATGGCGACCGCCGGCTGGTTGTCCAGCAGCGAGCGCAGGGCGTACTGGCTGGAGCCGAGTTCGACGCGGGCGATGTCCTTCAGGCGGGTGATCTCGCCGTCCGGGCCGCTGCGGATGATGATGTTCTCGAACTCTTCCTCGGTGACCAGTCGACCCTGGGTGTTGATCGACAGCTGGAAGCTGGTGTCGCTCGGCGAGGGCGGGGCGCCCAGCGAGCCGGCGGCGACCTGGCGGTTCTGCTCGCGGATCGCGGCGACCACGTCGGTGGCGGTCAGGTTGCGCGAGGCGACCTTGTTCGGGTCCAGCCAGACGCGCAGGGAGTAGTCGCCCATGCCGAACAGCTGCACGTCGCCCACGCCGTCCAGGCGCGCCAGCTCATCCTTGATGTTGAGGATGGCGTAGTTGGACAGGTAGAGCATGTCGTAGCGGTTATCCGGCGAGGTCAGGTGCACGACCATGGTCAGGTCGGGCGAGGCCTTGTCGACGGTGATGCCGATCCGCGTGACTTCCTCGGGCAGCTTGGGCTGCGTACGGGTCACGCGGTTCTGCACCTGCACCTGCGCGTTGTCCAGGTCGGTGCCCAGGGCGAAGGTGATGGTCAGGGTCATCTTGCCGTCGGCGGTGGACTGCGAGGACATGTAGAGCATGTTCTCGACGCCGGTGATGGCCTGTTCCAGCGGTGCGGCAACGGTCTCGCCGATCACCTTGGGGTTGGCGCCGGGGAAGTTGGCGCGCACCACCACGGTGGGCGGCACCACTTCGGGGTATTCGCTGATCGGTAGCTGGAACAGCGAGATGGCCCCGCCGATCAGGATAATCAGCGAGAGCACGGCGGCGAAGATCGGCCGCTGGATGAAGAATTGCGAAAAGTTCATGGCTGGTTCCTGTCGCGAACGCTGCGGTTCGCCAAACCCGGGACAAAGGTCACCCAAGGCCCTGGTGGGACAGGGCCTGGCACATCAGTTCATGGATTACGGGTTGGGGTCAGCCGCGCGGCGCACCCGGCTTGGCCGATTTCTCGGCGACCTTCGGCGCCTCGAAGCTCTCCAGCGCACGACGCTGGCTTTCGAGGTTGGCGAGGGTTTCCTTGCTGGCCATCTCGACACCCTGGGCATCGACCTGGGCGCCCGGGCGAACCCGTTGCAGGCCGTTGACCACGATGCGGTCGCCCTTCACCAGGCCGCTGCGGACGATGCGCAGGCCTTCGAGTTTTGGGCCCAGTTCGATGCCGCGGTACTGCACCTTGCTGTCCTTGTCGAGCACCAGCACGAACTTCTTGCCAAGGTCCGTGCCGACCGCTTCGTCCTTGATCAGCGCGGCGGGGTAGGTGCCGCTGCCGACCAGCTTGATGCGGGCGTACAGGCCGGGGGTGAACTGGTTGGCGTCGTTGTCGAACACGGCGCGGCCACGGATGGTGCCGGTCTTGGGGTTGACCTGGTTGTCGAGGAAGTCCAGGCGGCCCTGGTGGGGGAAGCCATCCTCGCCGGTCAGGCCCAGGTACACCGGGCTGGTGCCGCGGGCGTCCGGGCCGCCCTTGCGGGCGAGGTCGACGTACTTCAGGTAGACGCGCTCGTCGGCGTCGAAGTAGGCGTAGACCTTGTCGGTGGAGACCAGGGTGGTCAGCACGCTTTCGCCGCTGTTCACCAGGTTGCCGGCGGTGACTTCGGCGCGCGAGACGCGGCCGTCGATGGGCGCGGTGACCTGGGTGAACGACAGGTTCAGGCGAGCGTTGTCCAGTTCCGCCTGGGTCGCGGCGACCACGGCTTTCGCCTCGGTGGCGGCGGCGGTGCGGGCATCGGCGAGCTCCGCGGAAATGGCGTTGGTGGCGCGCAGGCGATCACCGCGGGACGCTTCGTTGACGGTACGGGTCTGGTTGGCGCGAGCCTGTTGCAGCTGGGCTTCCAGGCGGTGCACCTCGGCCTGGAACGGCCGCGGGTCGATCTGGAACAGCAGATCGCCTTTCTTCACCAGCGCGCCTTCACGGAAGGCGACGCGGTCGATGTAGCCGGAGACGCGCGGACGCAGTTCGACGGACTCCGGAGCCTCCAGGCGGCCGGTGAACTCGTCCCATTCGTTGATCGGTTGCTCGATGACGTCCGCCACGCTGACCTTGGGGGCGGCCATGTTCTGTGCCGCCTCCTGGCCCTTGCCGCAGGCGCTGAGAACCAGCACGGCGGCCAACGCCAACGGAATACGCAAGGTGTTCAGATTTCGCTCCATGGAAATACTCCGGCGATCTAATTGGTTTTGGGATTTCTGATGGAGCGGAGTCTGCGCAAGGGGGCGCCCGGGAACTAATCGAACGAGCAGATTTTGATTATCACGCGCAGTGATAAATGCTTTTGCACTATGCGCAGGAATAGATAGAGGGAGTGGGCACGGGGTTTGCGCGGCGGCGGCGTTGCGTAGGGCGAATAACGCCTTGGGCGTTATCCGCCGCGTCGTTGCCGGCGGATAACCTGTTCCAGGTTATGCGCCCTACGGCGAAGGTGGCCTCAGAGACTGTCCGGATCACCCACGAACATGGTGATCCGCGAGCGCAGCCAGCGCTCGGCCGGGTCCTGGTCCTGGGCGCCGCGCCAGACCATGGACAGTTCGGCCAGGCGGGTGGGGAAGGGCGGCTCCTCGGCGCGCAGGCCGCCGGCGGCAGTCAGCGCCAGCGCCACGTACTCGGGCACGGTGGCGATGATGTCGGTGCCGGCCAGCAACTGGGCAAGGCCGACGAACTGCGGCACGGCCAGCACCACCTGGCGCTTGCGGTCCATCTCGGCGAGGGTCTGGTCGACGAAGCCGTCCAGGTCGCCGGCATAGGACACCAGCGCGTGGGGGCGCGCACAGTAGTCATCGAGGGTCAGCGCACCGGGAATCGAGTCGGCACGGAGGATCTTCCAGGTGCTGCGACGCAGGGTCTTGCGCTTGGCGTTGGCCGGCAGTTCGTCGGTGTAGCTCACGCCTACGGAAATTTCCCCAGACGACAGCAGTTGCGGCATCAGCAGGTAGTTGGCGCGGCGCACCACCAGGGTGATGCCCGGCGCCTCGGAGCGCAGGCGGCGCAGCAGCGGCGGCAGCAGGCCGAACTCCACGTCATCGGACAGGCCGATGCGGAACACCGCCTTGCTGGTGGCCGGGTCGAAGTCGGCGGCGCGGCTCAGGGCGGTGGAGATGGAGTCCAGCGCTGGCGAGAGGTGACCGAAGATTTCCTGCGCCCGCGCGGTGGGTTCCATACTGCGTCCGGTGCGGACGAACAGCGGATCGTCGAACAGACCGCGCAGGCGCGCCAGGGCCGCACTGATCGCCGGCTGGCCGAGGAACAGCTTCTCGGCGGCGCGGGTCACGCTGCGTTCGTGCATCAGCGTCTCGAAAACGATCAACAGGTTGAGATCAACCTTGCGTAGGTCGTTGCGGTTCATAGGGACTCCCTGGCGATGGGGGAAAAGTGGGGCCGAGCGTGTCCTGAGTCAAGTCTGTCAGATAAGTCCTTGATCAATTTCCACTTTTTTAATGAGAATCTCGCCCCGGCAGTGTGGTCAGACTCTGTAGGAACAGAGCCGCCCCGGTCCCTCCCGCAGCCCCGTCGCAGAGCCTTGCAGCCGCGCCGGACAAGGCTTTCAACGCGGGCCGAATCATCGGCGTTTATGTCAATTATCAATGGTGAACGGTGGCGTCACCCCTAAAGCCCGGATAGAGTCCGTGGCTATGAGCACTACTAAGGCGAGGTATGTGATGTCCCGCATGATCCGTTTCCACCAGTTCGGTGACGCCTCGGTCCTGAAGATCGAGGAAATGCCGACCCCGCAGCCGGGGCCGGGTGAAGTGCTGGTCCGTACCCAGGCACTGGGCGTCAGTTGGCGCGACGTGCTCTGGCGGCAGAACCTCGCCCCGGATCAGGCCAAGCTGCCGGCGGGCATCGGCTATGAACTCTCCGGCATCGTCGAAGCCGTGGGCGAGGGCGTTGAAGACCTCGAGCCCGGCGTGGCGGTGGCCAGTTTCCCGGCGAACTCGCCGAACCTGTACCCGGCCTGGGGCGACCACGTCATCGTGCCGCGCACCTCGCTGACCCGTTATCCCGAGGTGCTGACCCCGGTCGAAGCCGCCGTGCACTACACCGGCCTGCTGTATTCCTACTTCGCCCTGGTGGAGTTGGCGCAGATCAAGCCCGGCCAGCGCGTGCTGATCACCGAGGCTGGTCATTGCCTCGCCCCGCAGGCGGTGCAGCTGGCCAAGGCGCTCGGCGCCCAGGTGATCGCCACCACCAGCCATGAGGAAACCCGCGAGTTTCTGAAGGGCCTGGGTGCGGACAAGATCATCTACACCGAGGAACAGGACCTGGTGCTGGAAGTCGAGCGCTTCACCAAGGGTGAAGGCGTGGAGATCGTCCTCGACCAGTGCGCCGGCCCGCAGATGAAACTGCTGGGTGACGTCGCCGCGCCGCGCGGCAAGCTGATCCTCTACGGCATCAATGGCGGCAACGACGCAGCCTTCCCGGCCTGCGCGGCGTTCAAGAAGCACCTGCAGTTCTACCGCCACTGCGTGCTGGACTTCACCGGGCAACCGGAGATCGGCCTGACCCGCAACGACGAAGCCGTGCAACGGGCGCTGACCGCGATCAACCAGATGACCGCCGACCAGTTGCTCAAGCCGAGCATCGACCGGGTGTTCGATTTCGCCCAGTACCGCGACGCCAACTACTACATGGAAACCTGCCCGGGTGGCGGCCGTGTGGTGATGAAGATGCCGGAGTGATCCGTCATCGGTAGTCGAGAAAGCCACTCTTCGGAGTGGCTTTTTTATGCGTGGCACTCGCTCCTACGCGCTATTTACCGGGAGCGCAGAAACGTAGGATGGCGTGGAGCGCAGCGATACCCATCAATCCCTGCACGGAGACAGCATGGGTATCGCCTAGGCTCCACCCATCCTACGAGGAACAGCCGCAGAGTTCCGGAATAGAGTCTTCTATACGCCGCTGCATCCCCCGCAGTATCAGGCAAGCCTTGGGAGAACCAGGCAAACCGCTCGGCGCCTTCCTCGCGTATCGTCGCGGCACCTGCCGGCCGCTGCGCCTAGGCTGAATCCATTGCGTGTCGGAGCCGCTGCGCTTGGCTCCCTTTCAATACCCTGCTTTTTATCACCCGGCTTTCATATCCAAGAGAATGAGGTGAAATTCCTGATGATTACCGTGAACCTGAACGGCAAGGACCACGAGCTCGACGCCCCCGGCGAGATGCCGCTGCTCTGGGCCATCCGCGACGTTGCCGGGCTGACCGGCACCAAGTACGGCTGCGGCATGGCGCTGTGCGGCGCTTGCACCGTGCACATCGACGGCCAACCGACGCGCTCCTGCGTCACCCCGCTGGCAGCGGTGGCCGGCAAGAAGATCACCACCATCGAGGCGGTGGCCGAGCAGGCCGCCGGCAGGGCCGTGCAGGAAGCCTGGCGCAAGCTCGACGTGGTGCAGTGCGGCTACTGCCAGTCCGGGCAGATCATGTCGGCCACCGCGCTTCTGGCTTCGAACAAGAAGCCCAGCGACGCCGACATCGACGCCGCCATGAGCGGCAACATCTGCCGTTGCGCCACCTATGCGCGGATCCGCGCGGCCATCCACGACGCCGCCCAGACCCTGGCTTGAGGACCGAAGTCATGCTCGAACCCCGTACCGACGAACAGCCGGCGCAGCCCGGCAGCATCCTCAACGTCAGCCGCCGCAGCTTCCTGCGTGGCGCTGGAGGTCTGGCCCTGGGCATCTATTTCGCGCCGCTGCTGGGCAAGCTGGGTGATGCCCAGGCGGCCAGCGATTTCGAGGCCAACGCATTCGTGCGCATCGCCCCGGACGGCACCGTCACCGTGATCGCCAAGCACGTGGAAATGGGCCAGGGCAGCTACACCGGCCTGGCCACCCTGGTCGCCGAGGAACTGGACGCCGACTGGAGCCACGTGCAGGTCGAAGGCGCACCGGCTGATGCCAAGCGCTACGCCAACCTGGCCTTCGGCAACCTGCAGGGCACCGGCGGCAGCAACGCCATGGCCAACTCCTTCGAGCAGATGCGCAAGGCCGGCGCCAGCGCCCGCGCCATGCTGGTCGGCGCAGCGGCGGAACAGTGGAAGGTACCGGCGGCGCAGATCGAAGTGCACGACGGCGTCGTCACCCATCCGGCTTCCGGACGCAAGGCCGGCTTCGGCGAACTGGCCGATGCGGCGGCGAAGCAGCCGGTGCCGGCGGACGTGAAACTCAAGGACCCGAAGGACTTCAAGCTGATCGGCCAGGTGAAGTTGCCGCGCAAGGACAGCCCCTCGAAGACCGACGGCACCGCGCAGTTCACTCAGGACGTGCACCTGCCCGACATGCTGGTGGCCGTGGTCGCCCACCCGCCGCGCTTCGGCGGCGTGCCGGTGAAAGTCGATGCGAGCAAGGCCAAGGCCGTGCCCGGCGTGGTCGACGTGGTGCAGTTCCCCGGCAGCGAGCGGCGTTTTGCCGGCGTCGCGGTGCTGGCGAAGAACACCTGGGCAGCGCGCCAGGGCCGTGACGCGCTGCAGGTCGAGTGGGACGAGAGCAAGGCCTTCAAGATGGGCAGCAAGGAAATCTTCGCCCAGTACCGCGACATGGCCAGCAAGCCGGGCCTGGTGGCGCGCAACGAAGGTGACATCGGCAAGGCGCTGGAGAAACCGGCGCACCTGATCGAGGCGGAATACCAGTTCCCCTATCTCGCCCACGCGGCCATGGAGCCGCTGAACTGCGTGGTCTTCCTCAAGGAAGACGGCTGCCAGATCTGGAACGGCGAGCAGTGGCAGACCGGCGACCAGATGTCGGTGGCGCAGCTGCTGGGCATGCCGCCCGAGCAGGTGAGCATCACCCAGCTGTACGCCGGCGGCAGCTTCGGCCGCCGCGCCAATCCGCATTCGGACTACGTGCTGGAGGCGGTCGCCATTGCCAAGGCGGCCCGCGAGCAGGGCGTGAAGGTGCCGATCAAGATGGTCTGGACCCGCGAGGACGACACCCGCGCCGGCTACTACCGTCCGGCCTTCCTGCACCGCGCGCGGCTGGCGGTGGATGCCCAGGGCAACCTGGTGGGCTGGGAACAGCGGCTGGTGGGGCAATCCTTCATCGTCGGCACGCCGTTCGAGAAGTTCATGGTCAAGGATGGCGTCGACAAGATCGCCGTCGAGGGCGCCGCCGATCTGCCTTACGCCGTGCCCAACTTGCGCGTCGAACAGGCGCTGGCGGAAAACGTCACGGTGCCGACCCAGTGGTGGCGTTCGGTGGGCCATACCCACACGGCGTTCTCCACCGAGACGCTGGTCGACGAAGCGGCCATTGCCGCCAAGCAGGACCCGTACGAGTTCCGCCGCAAGTTGCTGGAAAAGCACCCGCGTCATCGTGGCGCGCTGGAGCTGGTGGCGCAGAGGGCGAACTGGCTGGCGCCGCTGGAAAAGGGCAAGGACGGCGAACAGCGCGGTCGCGGGATCGCCGTGCACGAGTCGTTCGGCAGCTTCGTCGCCCAGGTGGTGGAAGTGACCTACAAGGCCGACAAGAGCTTCAAGGTGGACCGCGTCGTCTGCGCGGTGGATTGCGGCCTGGCGATCAACCCGGACGTGATCAAGGCGCAGATGGAGGGAGGCATCGGCTTCGCCCTGTCGGCGGCGCTGCACAGCGCCATCACGCTGACCGACGGCAAGGTCGACCAGTCCAACTTCCATGACTTCCAGGTGCTGCGCATCAACGAGATGCCGGTAGTGGAGGTGCACATCGTGCCGTCGGCCGAGCCACCGACCGGTGTCGGCGAACCGGGCGTGCCGCCCCTGGCGCCGGCGCTGGCCAACGCGCTGTTCGCGGCGACCGGCAAGCGTATCCGCACCTTGCCGATCGGCAACCAGCTGCAGGCGTGAGGTTCGCTGCGTGACGCAATGGCCCCGCGAACGCGGGGCTATTGCTTTGCAGGGTCTACGCTGAAAGAACCGCCGGGGCCTGCTCGCAGATCAGTTCGCGCAGCGCCCGGCGTTCGGCTGGCGGCGTGGCGGCGCGCAGCAGGGCGAGGCCACCGTCTTCGTCGGGGACGGCGATTTCGGTCTCGAAGTGCAGTTGCACCTCGTCCAGGGTGATGTAAGTGATGCGGTAGGCCTCGGTGCTGTGCATGGTCGCAGGCTCGATGAGGGGAGGGCGCAGGCCCGATGGACACATCCTCGCGCCAGGCGGGCAAGCTCGGAAGTGAAACGCCGTGATGGTGAACATCACGAAAGGCGATGGTGCCGGCGAGATTTTCCGGCAGTTGTCATGCAGGACGGGTATCCTGCGCGGGCGTGCCCACACCGGGCACTTTGTAAATCGAACTGGAGCAGTGACATGAGCCGCGACAAGCAGCTTTTCCCGGAAGACGAAATCGGCGATGCCCTGTGGGCCCTGCAGGAAGACGGCGAAGACCTCTCCCTCGAGCATGAGGTGGAGTTCGCGGTGATCTTCCCGGACGAGCAGTCCGCCCTGGACTTCGCCATCATGCTGCTGCAGAACGGGCAGAAGGTGGCGTACTCCGAGTACGACGGCAACGACAAGCTGCCCTGGCAGGTCCTGGCCTACCCGGTGATGGAGCTCAGCCACGAGCACATCAGCGGCTACGCGGCGCTGCTGTCCGAGCACTCCGCTGACCTGGGCGGTCAGATGGACGGCTGGTCGGCGCTCTGATCGGCTGATGCTGCACGAGAAACGGCGCCTTAGGGCGCCGTTTTTCTTTTGTGCGTCCGCCCTACGGGGCTGAATTGTAGGAGCGGGCCATGCCCGCGAACCGCCGGCAGGGCCGGCGCCAGCTGAATGCGCGGATGGTATCGGCGTGCACCTGTAAAACGGCTGCTCCAGCGCCAGCGGATGCCGTGGAGCTGAATTGCAGGAGCGCGTCATACGCGCGGTCGCGGGCATGGCCCGCTCCTACAGGGAAACTCCGTGTCTGCAGGAGGCTACTGTGTCCCCATGAAAAGACCCGCGCGAAGCGGGCCATTTCACTGCGGTGGAAGGCTCACTCCGGCAACGGCGCATGGCGCGCCACCTGGCGCAGCGCCTGCTCGTAGTAGTCGGTGCTCTGCGCCCCGGAGATCAGCTGGCGACCATTGAGGATCACCGCCGGCACTGCGCGGATGCCATGGCTGGTGTAGAAGTCCTCCTCGGCCACCACCTCGTCGGCGTAGGCGTCGCTGTCGAGGATTTCCCGCGCGCGCACCGCGTCCAGGCCGACGCTGACGGCCACTTCCAGCAGCACTTCCGGGTCGCTCGGGTCGCGCCCTTCGCCGAAATAGGCGTGCAGCAGTGCCTGCTTCAGGGCGATGTCGCGATGCGATTCCCCCGCCCAGTGCAGCAGGCGATGGGCGTCGAAGGTGTTGTAGATGCGGCTGCGCTTCTTCAGGTCGAAGTGCACGCCGACTTCCTCGCCCATGGAGCGCAGGTGCTCCTGATTGCGGGCGATGTCCTCGGCGCTGCTGCCGTACTTGCGCTGCAGGTGCTCCACCAGGTCTTCCCCTTCGGCGGGCATGTCGGCATTCAGCTCGAAGGGCTTGATGCGCAGTTCCACGGTCAATTCGCCGTCCACCCGGCGGATGGCCGTCAGCAGGCCGTTGAGGCCGATGGCGCACCAGGGGCAGACCACGTCGGAGACGAAATCGATGGTGATGGCGTCGCTCATGGGGCGAACTCCGGCAAATGGGCGAGCTTCCAGCATGGACCCGGAAGGGCGTTTCGATCCAGTGGCGAGACGGCCGGGAATGCTTTTCGCCTGATTGCCGGGGGCCTGCACCGCCGGGCTGAAGCGCCGGCGGCCGGGGGATGGGGTGCGACTTCCTTGTCGCGATGGGGAAATCAGAAGTCGACGGTCATCGACAGCTTCAGGGTGCGCGGGTCGCCCTGGGTCAGGTAGCCGCCGATGGTGGAGGCCCAGTACGACTTGTTGGCGACGTTCTCCAGGTTGGCGCGCAGGGTCACGTCGCGCTCGTCTACCTTGAAGGCGTAGCGGGCGCCGAGGTCGAAGCGGGTCCAGGCCGGGATGCTCAGGTCGTTGGCGGCGTCCAGGTACTGGCCGCCGGTGCGCAGCACGCGGCCGTTGAGGGCGGCGCCCTGAATGCCGGGGACGTCCCAGTCGGCGCCGAGGTTGTACTGGAAGGTCGGTACACCCACGGCACGGTTGCCGTCGGTCTTGCCGCCGGCGGTGTTCTTCAGCTCGGTGTCGATCCAGGTGCCGCCGGCCAGCAGGCGCAGGCCGTCGACCGGCTCGCCGAAGACGTTCAGCTCGATGCCGCGGTTCTCCTGCTCGCCATCGACGCTGAAGATCTTCGAGTCCGGGTCGGTGGTGCTGAACGGTTGCTCGATGCGGTAGAAGGCCAGGTTGCCGCCGTAGCTGCCGAAGTCCAGCTTGGCGCCCACTTCCACCTGCTTGGAGCGGTTCGGCGCGAAGACTTCGCCGAAGTTGGAAGCGCTGCTGGGTGCGGTCGGGCCGGCGGCCAGGCCTTCGATGCGGTTGGCGTAGAGCGACAGGTACTCGGTGGGCTTCACCACCAGGCCGTAGACCGGCGTGGTGATGGATTCGTCGTAGCTGGCGGTGCGCTTGCCGACGTAGTTCCAGCCGTCGGTGCCGATGCTCTGGCGACGCACGCCGACGGTCAGCAGCACGCGGTCATCGAGGAAGCCCAGGGTGTCGGCGGCGGCCACGCTCTTGTTCCGTGTCTTGCCGACGATGCCCGGGTCGCTGTAGTCGCCGCCGGCCAGGGTCGGCGCGGGCTTGGGCGTCTGCACCGGGTTGTAGAGGTCGGTCGGGTAGCGCTTGGTGGTCATGGTGTAGGCGCTGCGCTGCTCGGCCCAGATGCCGGCGACGCTGAAGTTCATCTGGTGGGTGACCGGTCCGGTGGCGAAGTGGCCGTTGAGGCCGGCCATGGCGCTCTTGTTGTCCTCGTCGTGGGTGGCGTCCATCATGCCGCCGCCCGCGTTGCCGCTGTTGTCGTTGAGGGTCAGCGCGGAGTAGGCGCCGTTCTCGCGGGTGTGCTTGGCGCCGCCGGAGAGGTAGGCCGTCCAGCTGTCGTTGAGGTCATACTCGGCGCGGAACATGCCGAAGGTGTCTTCCAGCTGCGAGTAGCTCCACGACTGGCCGTAGTTGTGGTCGGCGTCCGGGGCGTGGGGAATGCTGGTGACGCCGCTGCCGACGTAGACCACCGGGCGGCCCTGGTTGATGCGCTGCTTCTGGTAGCCGAAGTCGGTGTTCAGGCGCAGGCGCTCGCCACGGTAGTCGAGGTTGACGGTGGCCAGCTTGTAGCGCTGGTTCTCGTCGTCGACGCCGGTCTCGCCTTCGCGCTGGGCCAGGTTGACTCGCGCGCCGAAGCGGTTGTCCTCGCCGAAGCGCTGGCCGAGGTCGAGGTGCTCGCCGATCTGGTTGTCGCTGCCGTAGCCCAGGGTCACGCTGCGCGTTGGGGTGTCCTCGGCGCGCTTGGTCTGCAGGTTGACCGCGCCGCCGATGCCGCTGCCGCTGGGCGTCACGCCGTTGATGAAGGCGTTGGGGCCCTTGAACAGCTCGACGCGCTCCAGCGACTCGGTGCCGATGATCTGCCGCGGGGTGACGCCATACAGGCCGTTGAGCGAGACGTCGTCGGTGCTCAGCGGCAGGCCGCGGATGACGAAGATCTGCGAGAAGTTGCCGTAGCCGTTGCCCTGGCGCACCGAGGCGTCGTTGAGCAGTACGTCGCCGACGGTCTGCGCCTGGGTGTCCTGGATGGTCTTGGCGGTGTAGCTGGCGAAGCTGAAGGGCACGTCCTGGATGTCCTGGTTACCCATCATGCCCAACTGCGCGCCACGGGCGACCTGGCCGCCGGCATAGGCGGGCGGCAGGTCACCGGGTTGCCGGGCCGCACCGCTGACGGTGGTGGCGTCCATTTCCAGGGCGCCGCTGTGATCGGGGGCGGCCTCCACGCCGTAGCCGCTGCTCTTGCGCACCAGGCGGTAGCCGCTGCCTTCAAGCAACTGCTCCAGGCCCTGCTCGGGGGCGAAGCTGCCTTTCAGGCCCGCGCTCTGCTGGCGGTTCAGCGCCTGCGCCTCGAACGCCAGCGGTACGCCGGCCTGGGCGGCGAAGCGCGCCAGCACCTCGCCCAGCGGGCCGGGGGCGATGTTGTACTGGCGCTGCTGGCTGGCGGCTTCGGCGGCCAGGCTGGGCAGCACGACGCCGCCGGTCAGGGCCAGGCCGACGGCCAGGGCGAGGGAGTGCGGGCGAAGGCGGGAGCGGAGGAGCATGGAGTGTTCCTGTCGGCAAATGGAGGTTGTCTTCCTCTTCACCGGGTGAAGTCGAAAAAGGTGTCAGGGGTGGGCGAAGAAATTTTCAGGCAGTTTTTTTGGGGGCGCCCATGGGGGCAATCGCGGGCATGGCCCGCTCCTACAGGTAGATGGATAGCCCGGCGCTGGGCCGCCCTCACCCGAACCCTCTCCCGGAGGGAGAGGGGACTGTCTGGGTGCAGGAGGAAACCGTGGCGTCCGCCGGTACGATCTGCTCCCTCTCCCTGAGGGAGAGGGCTGGGGTGAGGGGGAATCACAGGCACAGGAGTCACAGTTCGTAGGGCGGATAACGCGCCAGCGTTATCCGCCATGAGCATGCCGGCGGATAACCTGTCCCAGGTTATGCGCCCTACGGGGGAAACGGCCTTTCACGCTGGCTCCACGGTGACCCAATAGCGCGTCATCCGCCGCAGTTTCACCGGCAGCATGTCCGCCAGCAGCGCCAGGCCGGCGTCGCTGTCGCCCAGCGGGATCGCGCCGGTCACGCGCAGGTTCGCCAGGCGTGGGTCGCAGCGCAGGAAGCCGCTGCGGTAGCGGCCCAGCTCGGCGAGTAAATCGTCCAGGCGCATGCCCTGGGCCAGTAGCATGCCGTTCTCCCAGGCGCTGGCGTTGGCGTCCGCTGTCTGCAGCGGCTGGAAGCCCTGCGCGCCGAACACCAGTTGCTGGCCGGCGCCGACCGTCTGGCTCGCATGGCCCGGCAGTTCGACATTCACCTCTTTGTCGAGCACAGCGACGCGGCACGCATTGCCCAGGTCGCGCAGGCTGAAGCGTGCGGCCTCAGTGCGCAGCAGACCGTGGCGGCTGTCGACGAGGAAGGGGCGCGGGTCGGGCAGGGCGTCGACGAGGATTTCCCCTTCGAGCAGCTTCAGGCGCCGTTCGCGGGCGTTGAAGGCCACGTTCACCGCGCTGTCGGTATTCAGGGTGAGCTGGCTGCCGTCGGGCAGGCGCAGGTGCTTGCGTTCGCCCACGGCGGTGCGCAGGTCGGCGTTCCATTCCGCCCAGGGCAGCTGCCGTGCCGCCAGCCAGGCAGCCGGCGCCACGGCCATCAGCACGCCCAGGCGGTTGAGCATCTGCCGGCGGCTCAGGCCACTGCGTTGCAGGCTGTGCCGGCCGAGGCCCGGCGGCAGTTGGCGCAGGCCCAGCAGGGCTTCGGCGCGGCGCCAGGCTTCGGCGTGCTGGGCGCTGCGCGCGCGCCATTGCTCGATGGCCTGCAGGTCGGCGCTGCTGGCGGGATGTTCGTTGAGGCGCACCAGCCAGTCGGCGGCTTCGCCGAGGATGCCGGGGTCCAGCGGTTGCTCGCGCATCAGGCGACGCTCAGGCAGGCGACGAAGCCGGCGCGCATGTAGCGCTTCACGCTGGCCAGGGAAATGCCCAGGCGTTCGGCGATCACCGGGTAGGTCAGGCCATCCAGCTGCGACAGCAGGAACGCCTCGCGGGTCAGTGCCGGCAGCTCGCTGAGGGCGGCGTCGATGCGCTCCAGCGCTTCCAGGATCAGTTCGCGGGTTTCCGGACCGGGCGCCAGTTCTTCGGGCAGCGCGGCGACGCTTTCCAGGTAGGCGCGCTCGATCTCCTGGCGCCGCCAGCGGTCTACCAGCAGGCCCTTGGCGATGTGGGTGAGGAGTGCGCGCGGGCGTTCGCCGAGGTCTTCCAGCGGCCGCCGCAGCAGGCGCAGGAAGGTGTCATGGGCGAGGTCGGCGGCATCCCAGGCGTTGCCCAGCCTGCCGCGCAGCCACTGCTGGAGCCAGCCGTTGTGCTCGTTGTAGAGGGTGTGCAGATGCTGCGGGGACGGGGTTTCGACGAGGGCCACAGTGCGTGCGTCAGATTTTCATTTGAGAATGCCTATCATTTTATGGTTTTCCCGCCGCATAGCGCAATGGCACGGCGGCGCAGCCGGTCGGACGACACTGCCCGCGACCCTCCGACACTGGAATTGCCACGAAGACGCGCTACCTTGAGCCTGTTGCGCTCAGAAATTTCTGACGCCGCACTTCCTCTCGCCGTCCCGCGCAGGCAACGGACCCGCAGCAGCAGGCCCGGCAGTCACCCAGCAGATACGGAGCACACCATGGCTCGCACCACGCCCATCGAGCTTTACCGCAACATCGGCATCGTCGCCCACGTCGACGCCGGCAAGACCACGACGACCGAGCGCATCCTTTTCTACACCGGTGTGAACCACAAGATGGGCGAGGTGCACGACGGCGCGGCGACCATGGACTGGATGGTGCAGGAGCAGGAGCGCGGCATCACCATCACCTCGGCGGCGACCACGGCGTTCTGGCAGGGCTCCTCCAAGCAGTACCCCAACAAGTACCGATTCAACATCATCGACACCCCCGGCCACGTGGACTTCACCATCGAGGTGGAGCGCTCCCTGCGCGTGCTCGACGGCGCGGTGGTGGTGTTCAGCGGCGCCGATGGCGTCGAGCCGCAGTCCGAGACGGTCTGGCGCCAGGCCAACAAGTACCACGTGCCGCGCCTGGCCTACGTCAACAAGATGGATCGCCAGGGCGCCGACTTCCTCCGCGTGGTGGCGCAGATCAAGCAGCGTCTGGGGCACACCCCGGTGCCGATCCAACTGGCCATCGGCTCGGAGGAAACCTTCGCCGGGCAGATCGACCTGGTGAAGATGAAGGCCATCGTCTGGAACGACGCCGACCAGGGCACCAGCTACACCGAAGAACCGATTCCGGCCGAACTTCAGGCGCTGGCGGACGAGTGGCGCGCGCACATGGTCGAGGCCGCAGCCGAAGCCAACGACGAGCTGATGAACAAGTACCTCGAAGGCCAGGAACTGACCATCGAGGAGATCAAGGCCGGCCTGCGCCAGCGCACCCTGGCCAACCAGATCGTCCCGGCGGTGCTGGGCTCCTCGTTCAAGAACAAGGGCGTGCCGCTGGTGCTCGACGCGGTGATCGACTACCTGCCGGCGCCCACGGAAATCCCCGCGATCAACGGCACCGACCCGGACGACGAAGAGAAGCACCTGGAACGCCACGCCGACGACAGCGAACCGTTCTCCGCGCTCGCCTTCAAGATTGCCACCGACCCCTTCGTCGGCACCCTGACCTTCGCCCGTGTCTATTCCGGCGTACTGAGCAGCGGCGACGCCGTACTCAACTCGGTGAAGATCAAGAAGGAACGTGTCGGCCGGATGGTGCAGATGCACGCCAACCAGCGCGAGGAAATCAAGGAAGTGCGCGCCGGCGACATCGCTGCGCTGATCGGCATGAAGGACGTCACCACCGGCGACACCCTGTGCTCCATCGACAAGCCGATCATCCTCGAGCGCATGGACTTCCCCGATCCGGTGATCTCCGTGGCCGTGGAGCCCAAGACCAAGGCCGACCAGGAGAAGATGGGCATCGCCCTGTCCAAGCTGGCCCAGGAAGACCCGTCGTTCCGCGTGAAGACCGACGAGGAAACCGGGCAGACCATCATTTCCGGCATGGGCGAGTTGCACCTGGACATCATCGTCGACCGCATGCGCCGCGAGTTCAACGTCGAGGCCAACATCGGCAAGCCGCAGGTGGCCTACCGCGAGGCGATCCGCAGGAAGTGCGAGATCGAAGGCAAGTTCGTCCGCCAGTCCGGTGGTCGCGGCCAGTTCGGCCACTGCTGGATCCGCTTCGAGCCGGGCGACGAGGGCAAGGATGGGCTGGAGTTCGTCAACGAGGTGGTCGGCGGGGTGATCCCGCGCGAATTCATCCCGGCGATCCAGAAGGGCATCGAGGAACAGATGCAGAACGGCGTGCTCGCCGGCTACCCGCTGATCGGCCTGAAGGCCTCGGTGTTCGACGGTTCGTACCACGACGTCGACTCCAGCGAGATGGCGTTCAAGATCGCCGCGTCGATGGCCACCAAGCAGCTCTCGCAGAAGGGCGGCGCGGTGCTGCTGGAGCCGGTGATGAAGGTCGAGGTGGTGACGCCGGAGGATTACATGGGCGACGTGATGGGCGACCTGAACCGCCGGCGTGGGCTGATCCAGGGCATGGAAGACACGCCTGCGGGCAAGGTCATCCGCGCCGAGGTGCCGCTGGGCGAGATGTTCGGCTACGCCACGGACGTGCGTTCGATGTCGCAGGGGCGGGCGAGCTACTCGATGGAGTTCACCAAGTACGCCGAGGCGCCGGCGAACATTGCCGAGGCGATCATCAAGAAGTCCCAGGGGTGAGGGTTGCCCGAGCGGACGACGGCGCCTGAGGGCGCCGTTTCTTTTTGCAGTTCTTGCGCAGCGTGCCGGCTGATCCCGGCACTTCCTGTAGGAGCGGGCCATGCCCGCGATCCGTCGGCAGGGCCGGCGCATGCCTTGGCTCAGGTTTTGCCGGCCTGCTGCGTTGGCCTGGGTGTTCCAGCGTCGCTTCGGTGCGCGCGCGGACTTCCTGTTTCGCCCCCTCGGGCGACCTACTTTGGCAAGCGCCCCAAAGTAGGCAAAGGTCTTGCCCCGGACATCCGGTTTCTCGCCTAGGCGAAAAATTCCCTCGTCGAAACGAAGTTTCAGGGGCACGCCACGACGGGCCATCCCTGGCCCATCGTGGCTCTCGCGACATCCATGTCGCTCAACCCCTGAAACTCCGCTTCAACGAGGCCTCCTGAACGGGGCATTCGGAGCGTGCGGATGTTTCTCTGGCCCCCCCCTGTAGGAGCGGGCCATGCCCGCGAACCGTCGGCAGGGCCGGCGTTTCAACTGCGCGCTACGCCGCCGGAGATGTTGGTATCAACTCACAGCAGCGCCCCATGGGCGCGATCGCGGGCATGGCCCGCTCCTACAGGGATACACCGTGGCGGCAATCACTCCGCCAACGGCAGCTCGAAACAGAACATCGCGCCGCACGGCTCGACATTCTCCGCCCAGATGTCCCCGCGATGCCGCGAGACGATGCTCTGGCACAGCGCAAGACCAATGCCGTTGCCGCTCACCTTCGAGGTGAAGAAGCCATCGAACAACCTTTCCTTGGCCCCGGTATCGATGCCTCGGCCCTGGTCGAGGACTGACAACCGCGCAGTGTTTCCGTCACAAGAAGTGCGGATGCGCAGCAGGCGGCGGTCCTCGGGGAGGTTGAGCATCTCCTCGATGGCATTGAAGGCGAGGTTGAGGATCACCTGGCCGACCAGCACCTTCTCGCAGCTCACCCACAGCGGTTCTTCGCAGCGCTCCAGCTCCACGCGCACGTTGCTCGGCTGGGCCTTGAGACTGATGAAGTAGAGGGTCTCGCCGAGCAGTTCGTTGAGGTCGATGCGCTGCTCGGCCTGCTCCAGCTTCACCACGTATTCGCGCACGCTCTTGATGATCAGCGAAGCGTGCTCGATCTGCCGCACCGCGCTGTCCAGGCCCCAGGCGGCGGAGGCTTCGGTCTTCTGTTCGCGGTCCAGGCGGATCAGCGCGCCCTCGATGAAATTGCGTGTGGCTGCCAGCGGCTGGCTGAGCTCGTGGGCGATCGCCAGGGCCATCTCGCCCATGGCGTTGTAGCGCGCCAGGTATTCCAGCTTCTGGTCGCTCTGGCGTTGCGCCTGGGCTGCGCGCACCTGCTCGGTGACGTCGCGGAACAGCAGCAGGTGGCCGACCAGGTCGTCCTCGATTTCGATGTAGCGGCAGGTCGCGTGGTGCCAGCGCCATTCGCCGTCCAGGCGCTGCAGCTGGTAGCTGACCGAGTAGGGCTCGCGGCTCGGCGGCTGCATGGCGAGGTGGTGTTCCAGGCGCGGGCGCGTGGCAGTGTCGCAGCGGCCGAGGAAGTTGTGCGCCATCCAGTCGTCCTGGCTGCCGCCCAGCAGGGGCAGGGCGGATTCGCTGAGAAAGCGCAGCTTGCCGTCGGCATCCAGCACTGCCACGCCTTCGGCGAGGTCTTGCATGAAGGCCTTCAGCCGACTCTCGAAACGCTGCAGGTCGCGCTCGACCTGTTTCTCCTTCGAGATATCGCGGAACTGCACCATCAGCACGTCGCGCTCCTGCAGATGGACGCGGGTGGCGACGGCTTCGGAGAGGATTTCCACGCCCTGCTTGGAGCGGTAGCACCACTCGATGGTGCGCTGGCCGGTGCGCGCGGCGCCTTCCAGCCAGCGCAGGCCGACCGAGCGGCGGTACTGCGGGGCCTTGGCGGTCATGTCCGGGGCTTTCAGCGGTACCAGTTCTTCGAGGGTGAAGCCGAGCACGGCCAGCGCTGCGTTGTTCGCCCAGAGGATTTCCTTGGTCTGCGCGTCATGCAGGATCACGCACAGCGGCATGGCCTGGAGCAGGGCGAGGAAGTCGTCGGGCTTGGGCTGGAACATCGAGCGTGCTCTCGGAGGCAGGTACGGATTGGCAGTGGCGTCTTTATACCGCGCAGCGTAGCGCGAAGGGACTGCGGAGTAACCCGGCGCCGACTAGGGGATTTCTTTAGGCATGGGGCTGCACGCACCAATAGTTGGGCGGGCAGGGCGGTTCATACACTGGCCCCAACGACGACCGGCCCGCATCGAACGGGTTGGCCCTACAAGAACAACCGGAGATGACGCCATGCTGCGTGCCGCTGCTGCCAAACCGCTCGATGCGGACGGCCGTGCCCTCGAATTCCAGCGCGTACTGGATGAAGTCCGCCAGCGCCGCGAGGAGTTCGACACCCGCTCCTTTGTCCCGCGCGACATGATCGAACGCTTCCGCGACGTGGGCATCTACCGTGCCGCCACGCCCAAATGCTTCGGTGGCGACGCGCTGCCGCCGGCCCAGTTCCTCCGTCTGGTCGAACGCATCGCCGAAGCCGATGGCTCCGCCGGCTGGGTTGCCAGCTTCGGCAGCGCCAGCACCTACCTCACCGCGCTGCCGCGCCACACCCTCGCCGAACTCTATGCCGACGGCCCGGACCTGGTGTTCGCCGGCGGCCTGTTCCCGATCCAGCCGGCCACTCAGGTGGAAGGCGGCTGGCGCGTCAGCGGCACCTGGAAGTTCGCCAGCGGCTGCAAGGGCGCCGACGTGCTCGGCGTCGGCATCGGTATCGGCGGGCCGGGCGGCAAGCCGCGCACCGCGCTGCTGCGTGCCAGGGACGTGGAAATCGTCGAGAACTGGAACGTGGTCGGCCTCAAGGGTACCGGCAGCCACGACCTGAAACTGGACAACGCCTTCGTCGCGGACGACTGGACCTTCATCCGTGGCGGCGAATCCAACATCGACGAACCGCTGTATCGCTACCCGACCATTGCCTACGCCGCCCAGGTGCTCGCCGTGGTCAACCTCGGCCTGGCCCGCGCGGCGCTGGACGAGATCACCCGCATGGCGTCGTCCAGCGGCGTGACCGGTGCGCCCAAGCTGGGTGATCGGGCCTACGTGCGCATCGAGATCGGCAAGGCCGAAGCCGAACTGCAGGCCGCGCGCGGCTTCTTCTATGACGCCACCGAGGCCGTCTGGGAATCCATCCTCGCCGGCGACGCGGTCAGCCCGGAGCAGGTCAGCCAGCTGCGCCTGTCCGCCGTTCACGTGTCCCGCGCCGGCGCCGACGTGGTGCGCCGCGCCTACACCCTGGCCGGCACCACGGCGATCTACATGCACCACCCGCTGCAGCGCTACCTGCGCGACGCCATGGTGGTCACCCAGCACGCCTTCTTGAGCGATGGCATGTACGACGGCGCCGGTGCGGTGCTGCTCGATGTGCCGCCGTTCCCCGGATACATCTGACACAAAAATTAAGGACCGAGCCATGACCCGTCCCACTACCGAACCCTTGCGCGTACTGTTCTGCATCGGCATCGCCCAGCCGTTCTTCGACCTGCCCACCGGTGAAGGCATCACCGTGTGGAAGGGCTTCTCGCAGATGATGGGCGACCTCGGTGCGCTGCCGGGCATGAACGTGCTCGGCGTGCTGGATGACGACCGCCTGATGGTCGGCCCGTCCACCACCTCGCCCTGGACCGTCTACATCATGGCCGACGTGGACTGCCACCAGACCGTGATCGACGCCTGCAACCTGTTCCGCACCACCCCGGTGGGCGAGTACAGCCTGTGGAAGTACGCCAAGGTCGAGGCGCGCATCGGCCGCCCGCTGACCATTCCCGAAGCCGCGCGGACCTGAGCCATGAACAGCCTGAGCATGGCCGAGCTGAACCGCCGCCTGGAAACCCTCGAAGGGGAAAGCCAGGTGCGCCGGTTGATGGCCCGCTACATGGACCTCTGCGACGTGCCGCACGCGCCGGTGGCGATGAGCGAGCTGGCCGAGCTGTTCAGCGAGGACGCGGTGTGGGAGGGCATCGGCTCTTCCACGGCGCA
This sequence comes from Pseudomonas sp. LABIM340, assembly GCF_040017195.2. Taxonomy (NCBI): domain Bacteria; kingdom Pseudomonadati; phylum Pseudomonadota; class Gammaproteobacteria; order Pseudomonadales; family Pseudomonadaceae; genus Pseudomonas; species Pseudomonas sp. LABIM340. The sequence continues at coordinate 2,836,866 of NZ_CM200227.1, forward strand.
GACCTTCGGTCATCACCAGGGCCGCGAGGCGATTGCAGCGTTCGTCTTCGGCTATCTGCCGCCGTCGCCGCACTTCACGCTGAATCTGCACTTCCTCACCAGCGAGTCGATCCGCGTCGACGGCCGCACCGCGCGCGGGCAATGGATCATGCAGCAGCTTTCGACCTACGCCGAGGGCCACACCGAGCTGTTCGGCACGCGCCTGGACATCGATTTCCGCGAGATCGACGGGCGCTGGCAGATCAGCCACTTCCGCACCCAGCGCCTGTCGCAGCGCCTGCTGGGTAACGCAGAGGAGCTCCACGCATGAGCACCTTCGTCAGCGAATTCCTCCTGGGCAGCGGCGATATCCGCGTCGCGGTCAAGGACAGCATCGACATCGCCGGTTACCCGACCCGTTGCGGCACCCGTGCGCTGGCCGATGCCGCGCCGGCCGAGCGCAACGCCTTCGTGGTCGACGCCGTGCTTAACGCCGGCTGGCAGATCGTCGGCAAGACCAACCTTCACGAACTGGCCTTCGGCGTCACCGGCATCAACGACTGGACCGGCACGCCGATCAACCCGATGGCGCCGGATCGCGTGCCGGGTGGCTCGTCCAGCGGCTCCGCGTCCGCTGTGGCGGCCGGGCTGGCGGATATCGCCCTGGGCACCGACACCGGCGGTTCGGTCCGAGTGCCGGCGGCCTGCTGCGGCATCGCCGGGCTGAAGCCGACCTTCGGCCGGGTCAGCCGCGACGGCGTGCATCCGGCGCAGAGCAGCCTGGACTGCGTCGGTCCGTTCGCCGCCAGGATGGCCGACCTGATCGCCGCCATGCAGGTCATCTGCCCCGGCTTCGGCGAGGTACGGATGCCGGGCGAGGGCGCCCGCGTGGCCTTCCTCGAAGTGCCATCGGCCCCGCACATCCAGGCCTGCCTGGGCGCCGCCGCCGACCGCGCCGGCTGGCGCCGCAGCCACCTGTTCCTCGGCGAGTTCGAGGCGGCCTTCCAGGCCGGGCTGGTGGTGATCAACCACGAGAACTGGGCCGCTTATGCGGCGCTGACCGGCAAGGGCCTGATCGGCGCCGACGTCGAGCAGCGCCTGCTGCTGGCCAGCCGCACCACCGACGCCGAGCGCGCCGAAGCGGAGAATGTGCGCGACGGTTTCACCCGCGCCATCGACGCCGCGCTGGAGGACTTCGAAGTCCTGCTGTTGCCGACCATGCCCGACCTGCCACCGCTGCTCAGCGATGCGCGCAACGGCAAGTCCGTGGCCGGCATGACGCCCCTGGTACGGCCTTTCAACCTGAGCGGACACCCGGCGCTGACCGTGCCGGTGGACCTGGATTGCGGCGGGCTGAAAGTCGGCCTGCAGATCGTCGGCCGCAAGGGCGACGACGAACGTGTGTGTGCCTTCGGCGCGCAACTCGAACACAGCCTGGCTGCCACGCGGCCTGCGCAAAAACATAAGAAATCGGCATGAGGAGATGGGCATGAGCGCTCACGAATACCGGCTGATCGCCCGGTCGCGCAGCGTCGAAGAGCTGGTCGGCGACGACCGCGTCGATGTTTCGCTGTACAACGACCCGCAGCTGTTCGAAGCGGAGATGGACAAGATCTTCTACCGCACCTGGGTGTGGGTCGCCCACGAAAGCGAAGTGCGCAACGCCGGCGACTTCAAGACCACCAGCGTCGGTCGCCGCCCGGTGATCGTGGTGCGCGACAAGAAGGGCAATATCAACGTCCTGGAAAACCGCTGCCGCCACCGTGGCGCCACCGTGTGCGAGAAGCACAAGGGCAACGCCACCGGCTTCACCTGCCCGTACCACAGCTGGTCCTACGCGCTGGACGGCAAGCTGCGTGCGCTGCCGTACCCGGACGGCTACGAGGACATCCTCGACAAGTCCGAGCTGCCGCTGACCAGCCTGCGGGTCGAGAGCTACGCCGGCATGGTGTTCGCCACCTACAACGACGAGATCGAGCCGCTGGAAGACTTCCTCGGCGGGGCGAAACACTGGATGGACCTGTTCATGAAGCAGGGCGCCGGCTACCCGATCAAGACCCAGGGCGAACACAAGTTCACCTTCCGCGGCAACTGGAAGATCCAGCTGGAAAACACCACCGACGGCTACCACTTCCCCATCGTGCACAAGTCGTTCATGTCCTCGGTGGATGAAGAGACCGAAGAGATGCTCTCGTTCATGAGCGACGAGCAGGCGGTCACCCACGCCCTGGGCAACGGCCACAGCGTGATGGTGATGGTTCCCGAGCACGTCGACCTCGACCACGACGACGGCACCGAGCAGCTCCAGGAGCGCTTCGCCCACGTCACCGAGGAGCTGTCGAAAACCATGCCGCCGGAACAGGTGCGCCGCATCGTCCGTTCGCTGCACGGCGCCGGCTTCAACCTCAACCTGTTCCCCAACGTGGCCATGTCCATGTCGTTCTTCCGCGTGCTGCGGCCGATCTCCGTCACCGAGACCGAAATTCGCCATGTCGCGCTGGGCATGGACGGCGGCCCGGAAATCGCCAACCGCGAGCGTATGCGCATCCACGAGCACTTCCAGGGCCCGTTCGGCTTCGGCAGCCCGGATGACGCCGAGGCCTGGGACCGCGTGCAGCGTGGCTCCTACGCCGGCGTCGACGCACCGATCCTGGTCAACCGCGGCCTGAACCGCGAAGTGGTCGCCGAGAACGGCGACAAGGTCTCCCACGCCACCGACGAAGGCGGCATGCGCGAGGCGTACCAGATGTGGAAAAGGATGATGAGCCAATGAGCAACGACACCCTGAACGGCTTCTCCGGCCCGCTGGCCAAGGCCATCGAATTCGTCTGGCGCGAAGCCGAATTGCTGGACCGCAAGGACTACGCACAGTGGTCGCAGCTGTGGAGCGAGGACGGCGTCTACGTGGTGCCGATCGACGGCGAAGACGATGACTTCGCCTCGCGCCTGAACTATGTCTTCGATGACGCGCGCATGCGTGCCCTGCGTATCGAACGCCTCACCGGCGGCCATTCGCCGTCGGCGGTGGACGCGGCGAAGACCGTGCGCACCATCTCGCGCTTTTCCCTGGTGGAAGCGGCGGGTGACCTGGTCGAGGTGAACTCGGCGCAGGTGCTCTACGCCTACAAGCGCGGCGTGGCGACTCCGTTCATTGCCGACCTGAACCACCGCATCCGCTTCGTCGACGGCCAGCCGCGACTGGAGCGCAAGGTGATCCGCCTGATCAACGCCGAAGACGCGCTCAACGCGCTCGGCTTCCTGCTCTGAGGGCCGCACCATGCAACGAGTAGCCCTGGTAACCGGCGCCGCACGCGGGCTGGGTGAAGTCATCGCGCGCCGCCTGCACGCCGCCGGCCTGCGCGTGGCGCTGGCCGACCTGAACGAAGAGGCGGTACAGCGCCTGGCCGACGAGCTTGACCCCGAGGGCCGCACGGCTGTCGGGTTGAAGCTGGACGCGAGGGAGAAGGCCGACTTCGAGCGCGCCCGTGACCTGCTCGCCGAGCGCTGGGGCGGCACCGACATCCTGGTGAACAACGCCGGAATGTCGAAGGTGGCCGCGCTCATGGACATCAGCCCGGAGGACTTCGACGCCTCCATGGCGGTGAACCTGCGTGGCACCTTCGTCGCCTGCCAGGTATTCGGCACGCACTTCGCGGCGCGCGGTTTCGGCCGCATCGTCAACATCGCCTCGCTGGCCGGGCAGAACGGCGGCACCGCCACCGGCGGCCACTACGCGGCAGCCAAGGGCGGCGTGGCGACCCTGACCAAGGTGTTCGCCCGCGAACTCTCGGGGCAGGGCGTGACCGTCAACGCCATCTCGCCGGGGCCGCTGGACTTGCCGGTGGTCTACGAGAGCGTCGCGCCCGAGCGCCTGGAACAGATCCTCAAGACCATCCCCGCCGGCCGCCTGGGCGACCCGACCTTCATCGCCGACAGCGTGCTGCTGCTCTGCGCGGAGAACGCCGGATCGGTGACGGGCGCCTGCTGGGATATCAATGGTGGGTTGTTCATGCGTTGAGGCTTTGGCACGGGAGGCGGGTTGCCCAAGAGCCCCTCTCTCTAACCCTCTCCCTGAAGGGAGAGGGGACCGTACGGCGCGGGATGACACCTCAGCATCAGCCGGCACGGACAACTCCCTCTCCCTTCAGGGAGAGGGCTGGGGAGAGGGAAATGCTCTCGCTCCGATATCGAATCGACAACCCGTCCGCTCGTGAAAAAGAGGCCGGAAAGGGGCCACAGAGCCCGCACTCAACGCCTTGCAGGTAACGCCATGATGAAGGTCAGAATCGAAAGGATCGTCGAGGAAGCGCAGGACATCCGTTCCTTGCGCCTCGTACGTTGTGATGGCCAGCCGTTCGACGCCTACGAGCCGGGCGCCCACGTCGACGTCACCGGCCCCACCGGGGTGACGCGCCAGTATTCGCTGTGCAGCCCGCCGGACGACCGCGCGGCCTATCTGGTAGCGATCAAGAAGGAAGGCGCCTCCCGTGGCGGCTCCAGCGCGCTGCACGAAGTGCGCGAAGGCATGGAGCTGGACATCGGCGCGCCGCGCAACCTGTTCCGCCTGGCGCCGGAAGCCCGCGAGCACGTGCTGTTCGCCGCCGGCATCGGCGTCACGCCGCTGCTGAGCATGGCCTACCGCCTGAACGCCAGGGGCGAGTCCTATCGCCTGCATTACTTCGCCCGCTCCGCCGAGCACGCGGCCTTCGTCGAACTGCTGGCCGGCGAGGCCTTCGCCGGCAAGGTGGAGCTGCACTACGGCGTCGAACCCGCCGACCTCGACCGCGTGCTGGGTGAGTGCCTGGAGCGCGCGCCGCAGCAGGCCCATGTCTACACCTGCGGCCCGGCGCCATTCATGAACAAGGTGGTGGAAATCGCCGCGCGCAGCCGTCCGGAGGACGCCATTCACCTGGAACACTTCCAGGCCGACCCGGCTGCCAACGCGGCGCCGACCGGTTCCTTCGAAGTGGAGCTGGCCAGCTCCGGCGTGGTGCTCCACGTACCGGTGGACTCGACGCTGGTGGACGTGCTCCAGGCCCACGGCTGCGACATCGACACCGAGTGCCGCGAAGGTATCTGCGGCACCTGCATCGTCGAAGTGCTGGAAGGCGAGCCGGAGCACCGCGACAACTGCCTGTCGAACAAGGAAAAGGCCGCGAACAAGCAGATCTGTGCTTGTGTATCTCGCGCCAAATCGGCTCGCTTGGTGCTCGACCTGTAGTCCGGCTCGCTCTTGTAGGATGGGTGGAGCGCAGCGATACCCATGCTGCTGGTGAGCGGATTGATGGGTATCGCTTCGCTCCACGCCATCCTACGGCCTTGCGGCGGAGCACCCTGTAGGAGCGCCCCATGGGCGCGATCGCGGGCATGGCCCGCTCCGACAGGCTGTGGCACAGCTGGCAATCCGTCTGGCAGGCAGCGACACTCGCGCGCCGTCGGCGCTTGCTAGCCTTCGGCAATAGACCCGTGTTCGGAGTCCCCCATGCCTGCGCTGATCGCGCGCCTGGCGCTCGGTTGCCTGTTGCCGGTCGCCGTCCTGCTCGGCCTCGGCGCCATGCCGGGGCTCGGCTATGCCTGGGATTTCGCCAACGCCGCCGGGCTGCTCGGCGCCTGCCTGCTGGGGCTGCTGTTCGTCATCGGTGGTCGCCCGCAACCGCGCCCTCGCTATGAGGGCAAGTTCTTCCTGCGCCTGCACCGTGACCTGGGCTTTGCTGCCGTCGCGTTGCTGCTACTGCACATCGTCGTGCTGCTGGTCGATGAGCCTCTGCTGATCGAGGACCTGCTGCCATCTGGCCCCGGCTACATGCTGGCCGGGCTCGCGTCGGCGATCCTGATGCTGGTGCTGGCGGTTTCCAGCCTGAGCCGCGTCCGCCCGCGCTGGAGCAGCAGCGCTGCTTCGTTCCGCGGCTGGCATTACGGCGGCAGTCTGCTCGCCCTGTCGCTGATGGCCGTCCATGTGCTCGGCGCGGGTTATTACAGCGGCGGAGTCTGGAAGGGCGTCATGCTCATGGCGCTGATGCTGGCGGTGGCGGTCTGGCCGCGCCTGCCCAAGCCGGCCAACGGCATCAACGGTCGCAAGCGCAACACGGCGCAACGCGCCACCTGGTTCGCGCTGGCAGCCAGCGGCGCGATCATCGGCTTGTCGGCGCTCTACAGTCTGCTGGCGAATCTGGAGCTGCCGCTGTGAGGCGTGTCTGGATCGGTGTTTCGGTTACCGCAGCCATCATGCTGTCGGCAGGGGCGTGGTACGCCCACGAGCACTGGCAACGCAACCGTCCGCTGATGCCGCTGGCGTTTCCCCATGAACCGCACGCCTCGGTGAACTGCATCACCTGCCACCACGACTACCAGGACCAGTCGCCCTCGGTCTCCGGCAACCGCAGCTGCATCCTCTGCCACAAGCAGAGCCCGGCGCTGGCCGTGCGCATCGAGGCGGATTTCCACCAGCTCTGCCAGAGCTGCCACCTGCAGCGTCTGCAGGCGTTCCACGCCAGTGGGCCGGTGCGCAGCTGCCAGGCTTGCCACCGCGATACAACTGGGCAGTTGTACCCGTAGGGCGCATGACGCCTGAGGCGTTATCCACCATTGCGGCGGATAACCCGTTCCGGGTTATGCGCCCTACTTGGTTGCCTTCGCAGCACGACGGAAAGCACACGCTTGTAGGAGCGGGCCATGCCCGCGAACAGCGGACAAGGTCCGCCTCTGCAAAAGCCCCTCTCCCGGAGGGAGAGGGGCCCGGTCGGCGTGAGTGGGAACCACGGCATCAACCTGCACGGACGGCTCCCTCTCCTGGGGGAGAGGGCTGGGGTGAGGGGATGGTTCTCGCGCCGAAGTTGGCCGCTGGCATGGGCCAGGCGCCCCGGTCCATCCAACACAAGAGCCCTGGCGTAAATGTAAAGGCCCGGCATGATGCCGGGCTTTTTTCAGCTGCGATAAAGCACCGGTCGCCGCAGGTGCACATAGCTGTACCCCTCGCGGGCCAGGGCTATGCGCTGCGGGTCCAGCTCGGCCACCAGCAATTCCTCGCCTTGCTTGGCCTTGGTCAGTACCTGGCCATCCGGGGCGACGATGCTGCTCAGGCCGCAGTACTCGATCTCCCCCTCGCTGCCGACATAGTTGGCGTAGGCAAGGAACACCTGGTTCTCGTAGGCGCGGGTCGGCACCAGCACCTGGGCGACGAATTCGTAGGGGTGCATGTTGGCGGTGGGCACCAGCACGACGTCCGCGCCAGCCAGGGCGAGCGTGCGCACGGCTTCGGGGAACTCCACGTCGAAGCAGATCAGCAGGCCGACTTTCCAGCCGTCCAGCTCGAAGATCGCCGGCGGCTCGTCGGAGGCGCTGAACTGGCTGCGGTCGAGGTCGCCGTAGAGGTGGGTCTTGCGGTAGTTGGCGCGGCGTTCGCCCTGGCAGTCGATCAGCTGCACGCTGTTGAAGACGGTGCCGCCGGCGTCACGCTCGGGGTAGCCGTAGAGGATGCCGAGCTTATGCTCGCGGGCAATCTCGGCGATGCGCAGGGCGGACGGGCCGTCGCAGCTTTCCGCCAGTTCGGCGACGCGCTGGGCGCCGATGTTGTAGCCGGACAGGTACATCTCCGGCAGCACCAGCAGGTCCGCACCGTTCTGCACCGCCTGTTGCGCGGCCTGCTCCAGGCGGCGCAGGTTGCCGGCGACGTCGTCGGGGCCGGGTGGGCACTGGTAGAGGGCGAGGTACATGGTGTTTTCCTTCGAAACGCGCAAGGCCGGGATCAGGCAGTTTGCACCCGATCCCGGCCCCGCGCGAGCCGCTGTTCAGTCAAGGCAGGGAGTGGCGCGGATCAGTCCGGCAGTTCCATCGGACCCAGTTCGGCGAAGCGGTCGCCGGGGCCGGGGTTTTCCGGATGGGTCGCGCCGCCGAAGTGCTTCATGATGCCCCACACGGCGTTCAGCGAGGTCTGCACCGCGCCTTCCACCCAGGCCGGGGTCCAGGACACGTCGTCGCCGGCGATGAAGATGCCGCGCTGCTCGGCGGGCATGTCGTCCTGCATGAAGTGCGCATACATGCGCTGGTTGTAGCGGTAGTGGCCCGGCAGCGCGCCCTTGAAGGCGCCGAGGAAGTGCGGGTCGGCCTCCCAGGACACAGTGATCGGGTTGCCGATGATGTGCCCGGCGATGTCGACCTTCGGGTAGACCTTCTTCAGCGCGTCCAGGGCCAGCTGCACGCGCTTCTCCACCGGGTGCGGGAGCATCTTCATGGCGTCGCTCATCCAGGAGTAGGACAGGCAGATCACCCCCGGTTTGTCGTCGCCGTTGTCGAACAGGTAGGTGCCGCGGGTGAGGCGGTCGGTGAGGGTCATGCTCATCACGTCGCGGCCGGTCTGCGGGTCCTTGTCCTTCCAGAACGGCCGGTCGACCATCACGAAGGTCTTCGAGGACTGCATGTAGCGGGTGCGGTCCAGGGCCATCCACATCTTCTGCGAGAACAGCGCTTCCTCGCACTCGATCTGGGTGGTCAACAGCCAGGTCTGGCAGGTCGCCAGGACGGCCGCGTAGTGGCGGGTGTCACCCCAGTAGTCGGTGACGGCGAAGGTGCCGTCGGCGGCACGGGCGATCCTCTTCACGCCCGGACGCGGCGCGCCGTTGTGCAGGTTGGCCAGGGAAGTACCGGCAGGCCAGTGCGCGCATTGCTCCGGCACATGGCTCCAGATGCCGCGCGGTACCTGCTCGACGCCACCGACGACCAGATGCTGGTGATCGTCGCAGTTGGTCATCACCACGCGGAAGATTTCCAGCATGGAGTTGGGGAAGTCCGAGTCCCAGCCGCCGGTGCCGAAACCGACCTGGCCGAAGATTTCGCGGTGGCGGTAGGACAGGCGCGAGAAGGCCTTGGAGGTGGCGACGAAGTCGTAGAAGGTGCGGTCGTCCCACTTGGGCACCAGCTCGTCCCACAGCGCCTTGAGCTTGACCGTATCGCGCTCGCGCAGTGCGTCCTGCACCTCGGAGAAGCGCGCGCCGTCTTCCAGCGCCTCGGCCCAGGCCTGGGCGACTTCGCGGAAGATTTCCGGCAGGTCGGCCATCTTCTCGGCGTAGTGGCTGGTGCCTTCCAGGTCGACCACGGTGCTGCCCGAGGCCGGGGTCAGCGGGTTGGGGAAGGGCCTGGTTTCCAGGCCGAGCTTGTCGACGTAGTGGTAGAAGGCGGTGCTGGAGACCGGGAAGCGCATGCCGCCCAGCTCGGCGATGATGCCGTCGGCGCCTTCGAAGGTCTCCGAACGCAGCCGGCCGCCCATCTTCGAGGCCTCGTAGACCACCGGTTTGAGGCCCATCTTCATCAGCTCATAGGCCGCCACCAGGCCGGAGATGCCCGCGCCGACGATGGCCACTTCCTGGCCGTGCTTCTCGGCGGGGATGCTGCCCAGGCCGGCGGGGTGCTCGATCCAGTCGTCGAAGGCGAAGGGGAAGTCCGGGCCGAAGATGGTCACCGGTTTCTTGCCGGGGGTGTGGGGGTGGCGGTTCTTGAGCATTGGAGGCTTCCTTTTTATTCGACGTGCCGGCTTGTAGCACCAGCTTGGCAAGGCTTTTCGCGGCCCGCAGGGACCAGTCGATGGATGGCGCGCGGGCAAAGAAATGGCGAGCTCTGAGAGCTTGCCGTGGCGTCCACTATTGCAAAGGCTGTCGTTGAAATGAACCTGACAATCTGCAAGATTGGCGAGAGCTTTCAGACAGATTGACCAATACTATGAGCAATATGACGAAAAACGCCGACGCGGCCTTGCTGAACCTGCTGCGCGCCAATGCCCGCGAGTCGATCTCCGAGCTGGCGCGCAAGCTCGGGGTGTCGCGCTCCACGGTGCAGAGCCGCATCGAAAGGCTGGAGCAGCAGGGCATCATCAGCGGCTATTCGATCAAGGTCTCGGACAGCTACGCGCAGTCGCTGGTGCGCGCCCACGTGCTGGTGACGGCGCTGCCCAAGCTGTCGCACCAGGTGGTGCAGGCGCTGGAGAAGATTGCCGAGGTGAAGACGCTGCATTCGGTGAGCGGCAACTTCGACATGATCGTGATAGTTGAGGCGCTGTCGATCCGCGACCTGGACGCGGTGCTGGACCGCATCGGCGCACTGGACGGGGTGGAGCGGACGATGTCGTCGATCATCCTGTCGACGCGCATCGATCGGTGAGCGGCGGACGCTTCCGGTAGAGGGCGGGCTTTGCCCGCCTTTCGCGTGCATGGCCCGCTCCTACAGGGTGAGCGCTGACTGTAGGAGCGGGCCACGCCCGCGACCCGCCGGCAGGGCCGGTGGTTCGTGACGGCGGGGATCAGCCCAGGTCTTCTTCCAGGGCCAGCAGCTCTTCCACGCGCTGGCGGCGGCGGATCAGCTTCGCTTCGGCGCCTTCGAGCAGCACCTCGGCGATCAGCGGGCGGCTGTTGTAGTTCGACGACATGGACGCGCCATAGGCGCCGGTGTCCTCGATCAGCAGCAGGTCGCCAACCTGGGCGCGCGGCAGGGCGCGGGGGATGACCACGCCGCCGTCGCCCTGGGTGAACACGTCACCGGACTCGCACAGCGGGCCAGCCACCACGGTGTCGATCACCTCGCGGCTGGCGACGTCGCCGGCCAGTACGCGGATGCCGTGGTAGCTGCCGTACATGGACGGGCGCATCAGTTCGTTGAAGCCGGCGTCCACCAGGACGAAGTGGTTGCGGCCGGCGTCCTTGGTGGCGCGCACTTCGCTGAGCAGGCAGCCGGACTGGGCGACCAGGTAGCGGCCCGGTTCGATTTCCAGGTGCAGCTGGTGGCCGACCACGGCTTCGGCGGCCTTGCGCGCCTTGTCCCACAGCTGGAAGTAGTGCGCGGTGTCCACTTCAGGGTCACCGGCGCGGTAGGGGATGGACAGGCCGCCGCCGGCGGAGATGCCGGACAGGTCGTGACCGGCGTCCTTCACCTGCTGCACCAGGCCGAGCATGGCTTCGCCGACCTCGGCCAGGTGGCCGTAGTCGACGCCCGAACCGATGTGCATGTGCAGGCCGACCAGGCGCAGGCCGCGCTCGCGGATGACGTCCAGGGCGGCGCGCAGGTCGCTGTGCCAGATACCGTGCTTGGAGTGTTCGCCGCCAGTGTTGGTCTTGTTGCTGTGGCCGTGGCCGAAACCGGGGTTGATGCGCAGCCACACCGGATGGCCGGGGGCGACTTCGCCCAGCTGGCGGAGCATGTCGATGGAGCCGGCGTTCACCGGGATGCCGTGCTCGACCACGGTTTCCAGGGTGGTGCGGTCCAGCAGGTCGGCGGTGAAGACGATCTCGGATTCATCCTCGCGGCACGAGTAGCCGGCGGCCAGGGCGCGCAGCAGTTCGCCCTGGGATACCGCATCGACCTTCACGCCCTGTTCGCGCATCAGGCGCAGGATGTGCAGGTTGGAGCAGGCCTTCTGGGCGAAGCGGATGATGTCGAAGCTTTTCAGGCGCTCGATCTGGCCGCGGATGGTGGCTGCGTCGTAGATCCACAGCGGGGTGCCGAATTGCAGGGCGAGCTGTTCGGCGCGGGGCAGGGCGAGGAAAGTCATGAATGGGCTCCGAAGGTAGATGGCGCTAGTCTACCGGCCCTTTGCATGGCTGAATAATGCCGCTTGTTATCTGGTCAATTCAATTTTGATATAGGGTGCAGCCCACGCCGGCTTCGCGCAGGCGCTGTACCAGCACGCCAGCCTCTGCCTGAAGTGCTGCCACGAAGCGCTCGCGCAGCGGCGTAGCGGGGCGGTACAGCGGTTTCGCCACGCTGACCTGGAACGGCAGCGAGAAGGCCAGCGGGCGTAGCTGGATGCCCTGGCCCTGGAACATCAGCGCAGTGATCGGGTTGACCACGGCCAGGCCCAGTCCGGCGCGGACCATGCTGCACACCGAGACGGCGCTGTGGGTTTCCACCTGCATCTGCCGCTGCACGCCGGCGTCGAGGAACACGGCGTCGATCAGGTGCCGGTAGCGGTCGCTGGTGGCCAGGCTGACGAAGGGCAGGCCGGCGAAGTCCGCCGCCGCCAGGTGCTCGCGGGCCAGCAGCGGATGGCCGTCCGGAAGGATGCACACCTCGTCCACCGCCAGCAGCGGCTGCAGCTCGGTGCCGCGCGGGGCGTCGTCGTTCTCGATCAGGCCGATGTCGTGGTGCTGGGCGCTGAGCGCCTCTTCCAGATGCGGTGATTCCAGCGCCGCCACCTCCAGGCTGATGGCCGGGTTTTCCCGGCTGAAGCGCTTGCAGGCTTCCGGCAGCAGCGCCTGGGACAGCGCCGGCAGGCAGCCGATGGAGAACTTGCCCTCGGCGAACTGCCCCAGGCTACCGGCGAAGGCGACGATGCGGTCCAGCCCGGTGAAGGAGCGCTCCACCTCCTCGAACAGCATCAACGCCCGCGCCGTCGGCGCCAGCCGCCCACGCTCGCGCAGGAACAGCTCGAAGCCCACCAGCTGCTCCAGCCTCGCCAGCTCGCGGCTGACGGTGGGCTGGCTGGTGTGCAGGAACGCCGCCGCGCGGGTGACGCTGCCGGTGGTCATGACCGCGCGGAAGACTTCGATGTGGCGGAGGGTGATCATGCTGGGTCCGATGCTGGAGTGCGGGTCATTGTGGCGTTGTTCGGGGTGGGGTGCCAGTGGGGCTGGCGTGGCTGCCGGTGCAGACTTTGTCCGCTTATCGCGGGCATGGCCCGCTCCTGCGCGGACTCGACCTGTAGGAGCTGGCCATGCCTGCGACAGGCCCAGCACATAAGCATCAGGATGGAGTCATGTAAGGCATTGTTCGCCGGCACTGGCGGATAACCCGTTCCGGGTTATGCGCCCTACGTTGCTGAGCGCTCTCCTACGAGACTGCATTCCTGTGCTGCTCAATGGAAATCCCGACTCCGCACATCCAGTCCTTCCAGTAGTTCACTCAGGTCCGTCAGCCGCCCGGCGATCACATGGAGCACGCCGTCCTTGGCTTCCAGGGTGCCGTCCACCTGCATCAGGCGGGCGCTGAGGAAGGGGCGGCGCTGCTGTTCGGCGAGGTCGCGCCAGACGATCACGTTGACCATGCCGAACTCGTCTTCCAGGGTGACGAAAGTGACGCCGCTGGCGGTGCCGGGGCGTTGGCGGCCGACCACCAGGCCGGCGACGCGCACCGGGCGGTCGGCTTCCAGGCTGGCCAGTTCCCTTGAGCTGCGGCAGCGGCGGGCCTTGAGGGCACCGCGCAGCAGGGTCATGGGGTGCGGGCCGAGGGTGGTGCCGAGGGTTGCGTAGTCGGTAAGCAGGTCTTCGCCGCGGCTGGGCAGCGGCAGGCTGACCGGCGCTTCCTCGGTGGCCTGGCCGGCGAACAGCGGTAGCTGTGGCTCGACCCCGGCGATCGCCCAGCGCGCCTTGTGCCGGTGGCCGGCGAGGCCGCGCAGGGCGCCCGCGTCGGCCAGCTGTTCGCGGGCGCGGCCGTCGAGATGGGCACGCAGGCAGAGGTCGGCGACATCGGCGAAGGGGCGTTGCTCGCGTGCCTGCGCGATGGCGTTGGCGACTTCCTCGCGCAGCCCGCGCACCATGCGCAGGCCGAGGCGGATTGCCGGCTGGCGCTCGGCGATGGGCTCCAGGGTGCAGTCCCAGTGGCTGTGGCGTACATCCACCGGGCGAATCTCCAGGCCGTGGCGGCGGGCGTCCTGCAGCAGCTGGTCGGGGCTATAGAAACCCATGGGCCAGCTGTTGATCAGCGCGCAGGTGAAGGCCGCCGGCTCGTGGCATTTCAGCCAGCAGCTGGCGTAGGTGAGCAGGGCGAAGCTGGCAGCGTGGGACTCGGGGAAGCCGTAGCTGCCGAAGCCCTTGATCTGCTCGAAGATGCGCGCGATGTATTCCTGCTCGTAGCCCTTGGCGGTCATGCGCTCGAACAGCCGCTGGCGGTGCGGTTCCAGTCCGCCGTGGCGTTTCCAGGCGGCCATGGAGCGGCGCAGGTGGTCGGCCTCGCCGGGCGTGTATTCGGCGGCGATGATCGCCAGTTGCATCACCTGTTCCTGGAACAGCGGCACGCCGAGGGTGCGCTCGAAGACCGGCTTGAGTTCCTCGGAGGGGTAGTCGACCGGCTCTTCCTTGTTCCGCCGCCGCAGGTACGGGTGGACCATGTCGCCCTGGATCGGTCCGGGGCGGACGATGGCGACCTCGATCACCAGGTCGTAGAAGGTCCTGGGCTTGAGTCGCGGCAGCATGGCCATCTGCGCACGGGACTCGATCTGGAACACGCCCACGGTGTCGGCGCGGCTGATCATTTCGTAGGTCTTGGCGCACTCCTGCGGGAGCGTGGCAAGGGTCCACTGCTGGCCGCGATAGTCGGCGATCAGGTTGAAGCAGCGGCGCAGGGCGCTGAGCATGCCGAGGGCGAGCACGTCGACCTTGAGCAGGCCGACGGCGTCGAGATCGTCCTTGTCCCACTGGATCAGGGTGCGCTCGGGCATCGCCGCGTTCTCCACCGGCACCAGGGTTTCCAGCGGCTGCTGGGAGATGACGAAGCCGCCGGGGTGCTGCGACAGGTGCCGGGGGAAGCCGACCAGTTGCCCTGTCAGGGCCAGCACGCGGCGCAGGATCGGGCTTTCCGGGTCGAAGCCGGCCCCCAGCAGGCGCTCGGGCGGCGGTGCCTCGCGGCTCCAGGCCCCGCAGCAGTCGGCCAGCGCGCCGACCTGGTCCGGCGGCAGGCCCAGCGCCTTGGCCACGTCGCGCACCGCGCCGGCGCCCCGGTAGGTACTGGCCACGGCGGTGAGCGCGGCGCGGCTGCGGCCGTAGCGCCGGAACACGTACTGGATGACTTCCTCGCGACGGTCATGCTCGAAGTCGACGTCGATGTCCGGCGGCTCGTTGCGCTCGCGGGAGATGAAGCGTTCGAAGAGCAGATGGACGTGCTCGCGGGTTGGGTCCAGTTCGGTGATGCCCAGGGCGAAGCAGACCACCGAGTTGGCCGCCGAGCCGCGGCCCTGGCAGAGGATGCTCTGGCGGCGGGCGAAGGCGACTATGTCGTGGACCGTGAGGAAGTAGCTGTCGTATTCCAGCTCGGCGATCAGTGCGAGTTCGTCCTCGACGCGCTGGCGGACCTTGGCGTCGGCCCCGTCCTTCCAGCGCCGCAGAATCCCTTCCTCGGTCTTCTCGCGCAGCCAGGTGCTGGGCGTATGCCCTTCGGGCACCAGCTCGCGCGGGTACTGGTACTTCAGATCGCTCATATCGAAGGTGCAGCGCCCGGCGATCTTCAGCGTCTCCGCCAGCAGCTCGGCCGGGTAGATCGACGCCAGCGCCTCCCTCGACCGCAGATGGCGTTCGCCATTGGGATAGAGATGCTGGCCGGCCTCGTGCACCGGGAGGTGCTGGCGGATGGCGGTCATGCAGTCCTGCAGGGCGCGGCGGCCACGGGCGTGCATGTGCACGTCACCGCAGGCCACGGCGGGGATGGCCAGGCGCGCCGCCTGTTCCTGCAGGCGGCGCAGCTTGCCGGTGTCGTCCGGGCCCTTGTGCAGTTCGACGCCCAGCCACAGGCGCTCGGGGAAGTGCTCACGCAGCCAGAGGCCGTCGTCGTCCTGCTCGTCCCGTGGCAGCCAGATCGCCAGCAGGTGATCGAGGTTACCGTCGAAGTCCGCACGTACCAGGCGGTAACTGCCTTTCTCGGCGCGGCGGCGGGCGTGAGTGAGCAGGCGGCAGAGGTTTTCGTAGCCGGCCAGGTTCTCGGCCAGCAGCACCAGCTTCGGGCCTTGCTCGATGCTCAGCTCACTGCCGGTGATCAGCGCGATCTCCTTCTCCTTCGCCGCCTGCCAGGCGCGGACGATACCGGCCAGGCTGCATTCGTCGGTGATCGCCAGCGCCCGGTAGCCGAGCTTCTTGGCCCGCTCGAAGAGCTCGGCGGCGCTGGAGGCGCCGCGCTGGAAACTGAAGTTGGACAGGCAGTGCAGCTCGGCGTAGCCGATGCCTTCGGTCGGCGTGCTCATGCGAACCAGCCGTGCAGCAGCAGCGGGCCGTCGTCGCCCACCGGACGGAACACCCAGGCGCGCTGGCCGCTGCGGGTGCGCACCTGGTAGTAGTCGCGGCGGATGTCCTCGCCGTCCCACCAGCCGGATTCGATGCGCTCGGGGCCGGCCAGCAGGGCTGGGGCGAATTCGCGCAGTGGCTGGGGTTCGGCCAGTAGCCAGCCGGGGCGAGGGGCATCGGTGACGATCTGCAACGGCGTGGAGCTGTCTTGCCAGGCGCGCTCCGGGCGATGGTCGGCGCGGCCCCCGAGACTGTGCACGGCATCGTCGCCCAGCCGTGCGCGCAGGCGCTCGCGCAGCTGCTCCCAGGGCAGCGACTGCTGCGGGCGGTCGTCGAACAGCTCGCGGTGCTGCGGCACGAAGGCCGGCAGGTCCTCAGCCAGCAGCCGCACGCTGTGCACCGGGGCGCGCAGTTGCAGTTGCTCCAGGCGGCCACGGGTCAGCTCGAAGAGCATCGCCGCCTCGCGCTCGGCGCTGAGCAGGCCGACCGGCATCTGCGTGTCGCTGCCTTCGTGGTGCTCCAGATGGAGGACGAAACGCTGCACGCCGCTGTCGCGCCCGGCGAGGAAGGCGGCGAGGTCGGCGGTCAGCCGGCGCAGCGGGAACAGCAGCGCCTGGGTGGATTCCACGTCGAAGTTCAGTTCGATGCGCGATTCGAAGCGGTCCGGCGGCCGGTAAAACTCCAGGGCCAGCGGGCGCTGGCCGAGCAGGGTGTCGACCTGCCGCAGCACCTGCGGCGGGAAGCGCCGGGCCAGGCTCTCGCGCGGCAGGGCGAGCAGTTGCTGCAGGCTGCGCAGGCCCATGCGGCCCAGCGAGGTGGCGGCGTCGCGCTCCAGGCCCAGGCGCTCCAGCGGCATCCTGCCCAGGTACTGGCGCAGTTGCTGGTTGTCTTGGATCGCCAGGCCGTCGTGGCCGTTGGCGAGGATGCGCGCGGCGGCCGGATTGGGCGCGGCGGTGATGCGGTGGCGGAAGCCCAGCCCGTTCAACTCCTCGCGCAGACGTGCCTCGAAGCGCGGCCAGGGGCCGAACAGTTGCAGGCTGGACTCTACTTCCAGCAGCAGAGCGCGCGGGTAATGCTGGCTGACCTGCGAGCTGAAGCCGTAGGCCCAGGCTGCCAGCAGGTTCTGCCAGCGCTGCACTTCGCGCAGGTCGTACTCGGCGGTGGCGAAATCACGGCTCAGTGCCTGGGCAGCAGTGAGCGACTGGCCGGGCTTGAGCCCCAGCGCCCGCGCGGCCGGGTTCACCGCCTGCAGCACGCGGCGCTGGGTCGGCCCGGCGAGCAGCGCCAGGGCGGCGTCCGGCTCGGGACGGCCGCGCAGCACGCCGTCCATTGCCAGCTGTGGCAGGAGAATGCAGGCCCAGAGCATGGTCAGTGCCAGGGCAGCGGGATGGGCCGCGCCGGCGCCAGGCCGCCACGGCACTTGAGCACGCGCAATTGCGCCGGGTTGGCGTCCAGCGCCAGGCGTAACGCAGCGGGCGAGGGGTTGAGCGCCTCGCGCTGCGAGCGGTAGGCGATGGCCAGGGTCTGCCCGGTTTCGGCGGCGACTTGCAGACGGCGCAGGGCACGGTCGTCGGCCTGCTGCGGCCAGCACAGCACGGCGCCGCAGCTGCCCGAGCGCAGGCACTGCTCGGCGGCCCAGAGCGCATCGCGGCCGGTTGCCTGGACGATGGCGAGTTGCTCCAGCGCGACGCCGGCGGCCTGCCAGGCAGCCGGGTAGGGCACGTGGGGCGGGGCGACCAGCACGATGCGCTCGCCTGCCGCGCTGAGCCGCGCCAGGGTCGGCCAGACCAGTTGCAGCTCGCCGGTGCCTTCGGCGGCCAGGAGGATTTCGCTGAGCGCCGCTTCCGGCCAGCCACCGCTGGGCAGGGCGGCGTCCAGCAGCGCATGGCCGGTGGGCTGCTGGCTGGGCGGCAGGCCCTGGGGCTGGCCCTTCCAGACCTGACGCTGGTGAAACAGGGTGTCGAGCGCGACCACGCTGCCCATCACGGCCTCCCGGCCGGCAAGCGGCGACAGTCATGCGCCCGGCGGCAGGGCCGAGTGAGGGGGTTGAGGAGGTGGGACATGGGATGGCTCGGATAGTGCTGTATGGATATACAGTTTATCCGGTGGGATGGTGCCGTCAATGGCGGTTGGTCTGACGGACGTTGGGGCTCACTGTAGGAGCGGGCCATGCCCGCGATCCGCCGGCGGGGGCGGCGTTTTTCCTGATGCCTTTGGTGCAGGTTTCTGCCTTGGCTCAGGTGTTCCAGCGCCGTATCGGCGTGCGCGGATGTATTGGGTTTCGCCCCCTCGGGCGAGTCCCTTTTGGCAAACGTCGGATAGCCGCCCTCCCAAAAGGAACCAAAAGGTCTTGCCCCGGACATCCGGTTTTTCGCTTAGGCGAAAAATACCCTCGTTGAACCGAAGTTTCAGGGGCACGCCGCGAACGGCCATCCCTGGCCCATCGCGGCTCTCGCGACATCCATGTCGCTCAACCCCTGAAACTCCGCTTCAACGAGGCCTCCTGAACGGGGCATTCGGCGTGTGCGGATGTCTCTCTGGAAGTCTCCAGGGGAAAAAGCGGGGTGCGTGCGGCGTGCTTTTGTAGGAGCGGGCCATGCCCGCGATCCGTCGGCAGGGCCGGCGGTTCAGGCAGGTTCGCTGCTCGCCTGGAAATGTTGGAATCAACCTGTAGGAGCGCCCCATGGGCGCGATCGCGGGCATGGCCCGCTCCTACAGGGAAAGCCAGAGCACTCTTGTAGGACCGAGGGGGACGCCTAGTCCTTGCTCGCGAACCGCACGGCACAAGGTCGATCGTGAAAAAGGGATTTCCGCCCGCGAGGGTTACAACAACAGATACCCCTGCGGTGCCTTGAACCGAGGCGGGTCGGCGATGAACTTCAGGCGTTCCGGCTTCCACCACCCCGGCAGCAACTTCCGTACGGCCGGCTGGTTGAAGCGGTCGTCGAGCAGGTAGATCACCCCTGAATCCGTCGGCGTGCGAATCACCCGGCCCGCCGCTTGGACAACCTTCTGCAAGCCGGGGAACAGGTAGGTGTAGTCGTAGCCGTCGCCGAACATCCCCTGCATGCGCTGTTTGATCTCCTCGTTGACCTCGTTCACCTGCGGCAGCCCCAGCGTGGCGATGAAGGCGCCGATCAGGCGCTCGCCAGGCAGGTCGATGCCCTCGCCGAAAGCGCCGCCGAGCACGGCGAAGCCGATGCCGCGCGAGCCGGTGGTGAAGCGGTCGAGGAAGGCCTGGCGCTCCAGTTCGTTCATGCTGCGCGACTGTGCCCAGTGCGGGATGTCCGGGTGCTCGGCGGTAAAGCGGTCCAGCGCCTGCTGCAGGTAGGCGTAGCTGCTGAAGAAGGCCAGGTAGTTGCCGGGGCGCGCGCGGAACTGCCGGGCCATCAGCGTACTGATCGGCGTGAGGCTGGCCTCGCGGTGCTGGTAGCGAGTAGAGAGGTTGCTCAGTGCGTGGACTTCCAGCTGTTCGGCGTGGAAGGGCGACTCCACTTCGCGCCAGCCGGTGTCTTCGGGCAGGCCGAGCAGGTCGGAGTAGTAGTGCGCCGGGGTCAAGGTGGCGGAGAACAGCGTGGTGCTGTGGGCCACCTTGAAGCGCTCGGCGAGGAAGGGCGCCGGTACCACGTTGCGCAGGCACAGGGTCGAGAGTACGCGGCGCGCGCTGACGTCGTGGCGGGTGATGTCGAACAGCGAGTGCGGACCGTAGGCTTCGGCCAGCCGGCAGAACAGCATGGCGTTGAGATAGAAGCTCAACAGCTCGGCCTCGTTGCCGGTGGGCTGGTCGGTGAGGTGGTCGGTGATGGCGCTGACGGCCTTCTGCAACGCGGCGATGAACAGGTCGGGGATGGTCGGGTAGATCTGGTAGTCGACGTCCTGGTCCTGGTGCAGTTGGTTCCAGTGCCGGCCGACGCGCTCCAGTGCGCTTTTCAGCTTGGCCGGGGCGACCTTGCGCAGGGCGTTGAACTCGCTCTGGTCCAGCTCGGCGCTGTACATGCCGCGGCCGCGCTCGATGAGGTTGTGCGCCTCGTCCACCAGCAGCGTGACTTTCCAGTCGTTGAGCACGGTGAGACCGTAGAGCAGGGCGGTCATGTCGAAGTAGTAGTTGTAGTCGCCCACCACCACGTCGGACCAGCGGCACAGCTCCTGGCTCAGGTAGTAGGGGCAGACCTGGTGCTCCAGTGCCACCTTGCGCACCGCCTCCTGGGTCAGCCAGCACTGCTTGAGCGCGGCCTCGCGGGCGGCGGGCAGGCGGTCGTAGAACCCCTTGGCCAGCGGGCAGGATTCGCCGTGGCAGGACTTGTCCGGGTGCTCGCAGGCCTTGTCACGGGCGACGTGCTCAAGCACCCGCAGCGGCTGGGCGGCCTCCTGCTGGCGCAGGGTCGCCAGGGCGTCCAGCGCCAGGCGCCGGCCGGGGGTCTTGGCGGTGAGGAAGAACAGCCGGTCCAGCTGCTGGCCGGGGAAGGCCTTGAGCTGCGGGAACAGCGTGCCGAGGGTCTTGCCGATGCCGGTGGTTGCCTGCGCCATCAGCGTCTGGCCGTCGCGGGCGGCGCGGTACACCGACTCGGCAAGCATGCGCTGGCCCTGGCGGAAATCGGCGTAGGGGAAGCGCAGCGCCTCCAGCCCCTGGTCGCGCTCGACGCGGTGGGCGCTTTCCTGCTCGGCCCACTGCACGAAGCGCTGGCACTGTAGCTCGAAGAAGGCGCGCAGCTCGGCGGCGGCGAAGCGCTCGCGGAACTCGGTCTCCTTCTGGGTGATGACGTTGAAGTAGACGACGGCGAGATCGATGGCGTCGATCTCCAGGGTCTGGCACAGCAGCCAGCCGTACACCTTCACCTGCGCCCAGTGCAGCAGCCGGTGGTTCTGCGGGATGCGCGAGACGTCGCCGCGGTGGGTCTTGATCTCTTCCAGCAGGTTTTCACTCGGGTCGTAGCCGTCGGCACGGCCACTGACCACCAGCCCCGGATACTCGCCCCGCAGCGGCAGCTCGGCGATGTAGCCCAGCCCCCGGCGGGAGACCACCGTGGCGTGTCCGGCCATGCCTTCCTGCGCCGTGGGGGCGGGGGTGAAGCGCAGGTCGAGGTCACCTTCCTTGGCGGTGAATTCGCAGAGCGCGCGCACAGCGATGGCGTAGCTCATTCGCTCTCGTCCGCCTCGCCCTGCCAGCGCACGTAGCAGACTTCCACCGGCATGCCGTGCTCGGCGCAGAAGGCCAGCCAGCGCTTCTGGTTATCCTGCAGGCGGTCGCCGGGGCCTTTCACCTCAATCATCCGGTAGCGCGCCTCGGCGGGCCAGAACTGGATCAGGTCGGGCATGCCGGCGCGGTTGGCCTTCGGGTCGGCCAGCAGGCGCTCGAACCACAGCTTCAGGTGCGCCGCCGGCAGGCAGTGCAGGGTCTGCTCCAGCAGGTTTTCATCCAGCAGCTCCCAGTGCACGAAGGGCGAGAGGATCCCGGACTTGGCAACATAGGTTTCGCGGATGGCTGCGAGATAGGCGTCGCTGTCCAGCAGTGCCAGGCGTGCGGCGAAGGCTTCCGCGCGGCGGCTGACGAAGTCGCTGCGGTTGATATCGCTGGGCCCGACCTGGAAGGGGTGGAAGAAGGCGCCGGGCAGCGGGGCGAAGATCACTTCCCAGCAGAGCAGGCCGAACAGGCTGCAGACCAGCGCGTTCTCCACGTAGTACACCGGCGCTTCGTCCGCGTGAAGCACGGCCTGCACGGCGAATTCGACGTTGACGTCCGGGCGCGGCAGCTCCATATCGATGCGCAGCGGTGGCGCGGTCTTGGCGGCTTTCTCCTTCGGCAGGCCGAGCTGACGGGCCAGCCGGCTCAGTGCGCGTTCCACCAGCTGAAGCTCGCCGTCGCTTTCCGGCACGGCCAGGGCGGCTTGCGCCAGCGTGTGGGCTTCCTCGAAGCGTTGCAGGCGTTCCAGCACGCGAATCTGCCGCTGCCGCGAGCCCCCGGCGGCGGTGCGTTGGTAAAGCGCCAGCGCGGCGTCCAGCTCGCCTTCGCGCTCCAACTGGTAAGCCATGCGATAGAGCAGGCGGCCGTGGCGGGCTTGCAGATAGGTGTTGTCGCTGTGGAATTCGCCCAGTTCGGCCAGTAGCCCGGCGATGGGCTCGCCGGTTTCGAAGCGGACAGCGCCGTTCCACAGGTGGATGTAGGCCTCCAGATCACCGCGGCTGCGGAAGGCTCGGGAGTCAGCGGTAAAAGGGACGCTTTCGTAGCGGAAGATGCCGAGATCGGCGAGGACGAACTCGGACCAGTCCTGCTGCAGATTGCCGAAGAACAGCAGGCGCAGGCGGTCGCAAAGCGGCGTCGCCATCAGCGTGTAGAGGTGGTCGAGGTCCGGGTACCAGCCGGCGAAGGGCTGTACCTGCTCGTGGTAGGCGTGCAGGTGCTCGTACAGCTCGGCCTTCTTCAGCGTGCCGCGCGGCAGGTCATCGCGAAAGCGCGTGAGCAGTTCGTCCTTGAGCAGCAGCGGCAGCAACTCTTCCAGCGCGAGCGGGCAGGCGTCGTCCAGCCAGCCCAGCTCCAGCAGCGGCGCGGCAGCGCCGGGGATGTCGCCGATTTCCGCGTAGCTCAGCTTGCCGGCGCGAAAGTGCGGCCCCTTGCGCATTACCAGTCGCACCAGCAGCGCCCGCGACGGCAGCGGCAGCGCGCGGAAATCGGCGATGAACCGGGCTTCCTCGGCGTCGAGCAGGTCGGCGTAGCGTTCGTCGATCCAGTCGAGGGCGCGGTGGAAGTTGGTCAGGTAGTAGAGGCTGGGGGCGAGCGGCACGGACATCGGCAGGCACTGGTTTTACATACAGTGGCAAGGATGGCGTGATGGTGGCTTGGCCGCAAGGGTTCGTGCGGCCTTTCATCGGGATATGTCCGACATCGGCTGAGGGACGCTTTTGCAGGATGGGTGGAGCTTGCGATACCCATGCGGCTGGGTGCGCAGGATCGATGGGTATCGCTTCGCTCCACGCCATCCTACGGACGCTCTTCACGCCCCACGTTATTTCACCGGATCAATCCAGGCGGAACACCAGCGCCTTGAGCCCACTGTCTTCCTCGATATCGGCAAACTCCGGCGGGTTTTCCAGGCGCTCGATGAAGCGCAGCTGCGGCGCCTCGGCGGCCATGCCCTGGAGCAGGAAGTCCACGCCAATGCCTGGGTCATTCACGCAGGCCAGCACGGTGCCGGCGCCGTCCAGCAATTCCGGCAGGCGGCGCAGGACGCGGGCGTAGTCCTTGTCGAGGACGAAGCTGCCTTTCTGGAAGCTCGGCGGGTCGATGATGATCAGGTCGTACGGGCCGGATTTCTTCACCTTGCCCCAGGACTTGAACAGGTCATGGTCGAGGAAGCTCACCTTGGACAGGTCGTGGCCGTTCAGGCGGTGGTTGTCGCGGCCACGGCTGAGCGCGGCGCGGGCCATGTCGAGGTTGACCACCTTCTGCGCACCACCGGCCATTGCCGCCACGGAGAAGCCGCAGGTATAGGCGAACAGGTTGAGCACGCGCAATCCGGCGGAGTTGGCCTGCACCCACTGGCGGCCGTAGCGCATGTCGAGGAACAGGCCGTTGTTCTGCTTGCGGCCCAGGTCCAGCTGGTAGCGCAGGCCATGCTCGCTGATCTGCCAGCCGTCGAAGGCTTCGCCGTGGAGCACTTCCATGGTGCTTTCCAGGGTGTAGCGGTGCTGCAGCATCAGGCTGCGGGCGCCGGTAGCGCGCCAGACGTCGCCTTGCGCCAGTTCCACCAGCATCGCCCGCAGCGCGCTCAACTCGCCTTCGCCCGGCTCGCGGAACAGCGACACCAGCAGCACGCCTTCCAGCCAGTCGGCGGTGACCTGCTCCAGCCCCGGCCAGCGGCGACCGCGGCCGTGGAACAGGCGGCGGGTTTCCGCAGGGGCGGGGTTCAGGGCGGTGAGCAGTTGCTCGCGCAGGGTGGTGATGGCTTCGGTGTTCATCTATCCAGTCTTTCTGAATTCAGGCGATGGGAGCAAATCGGGGCGGCGATTCTACGCGCTCAGGCGCCATGGCGCTGCACCTGCAGTTTTTCCTCGGGGCGCGGGGCGACGAAGTAGCGGTTGAGCGCATCGTAGCCGGCCGGGTCCAGCGGCGCTGCCAGCGGGGCGATGGCGTGGCGCGCCAGCAGGCGGCTGCGGCAGGTGGCCGGGTCGATGTCGAGAAAGTGCAGGCAGTGCGCTGCACCGGCCTGTTGCGCCAGGTCGATCAGCCAGCGGCGGTCGGCCAGGGTGTTGGCGGGGATGTCCAGCACCACGCTGGTGCCGGCGCGGAGCAGGCCGACCACATGCGGGCCCATGACCTTGCGCACGCGGCGGGCGTAGAGCTGGTAGTCGTCGGGGTTGCTGATGCCCCAGGGGAACAGCTCGGCCAGCCACTGCTCCTCGGCCAGCATCACGGTGCCCGGCGCTTCGGCCAGTTCTCGGGCGAGGCGGGACTTGCCTGACGCCGCCTTGCCGCAGAGTAGATGCAATGTGCCTGTACTCATGTCGTGGCCTCCAGCAGGTCGGTGCCGTAGGAGTTATCGACCGCGCAGCGCCAGGCGCCGTCGGTTTCGCGGCGGAACACGTAGGTGGCGCGGCGACTCAGCTTGCCGTGGCTGGTATCCAGCAGGGTTTGCGCGACAACGAGCGCGGTATCGCCGGTCTCGAGGATTTCCAGGCGGCCCTGGCGCACCCGCAGGTTGTGCCCGAAGTGCTCGGCGATGGCGACGAAGGCCTGGCGGATCTGCGCCTTGCCGCGTGCCAGCAGGCCGGGCTTGACCACCAGCAGGGCGTCGTCGGTGTAGAACGCGAGCAGCGCGTCGAAGTCCTCACGGCCGATGGCTTCGTCGGCGGCCTGGATGAGCGCTTGCAGGGGGTGCAGCTCCGGGGAAGGAGCGGGGGAAAGTGCCTGGTCCATCAGTGTCTCCTCGATCGGGAGCCTCGGACGGCGAGCATTAAAAAACCCGCCGGGAGGCGGGTTTGGTTGTTCGCTGGAATGCGCTAACCCACCATCGGAGCGATGGTGGTAATAATCTGCTGGAAGGTGCGGTTGGCGGCATTCATGGCTCAGAAGCTATCAGAAGTTTCATACGTCGCGCCAGCGCTCTTTTTTTGCTGGCGGCGTGGCATGATCGCGCCGCGCCATGGTCTGAGCACCATGTCTTTCTCCACGCTGTAGCGGAGTTTCTTCATGCCATCCCCCCTCGCAACCCGCTTCCTGCACGCTCTGGCGCTGCTCGCCGGGTTGGCCGCGTCCGTCGATACCCTTGCCGCGACCTGCCCGCCGGGGCAGCGCCAGGTCTGCCTGGACACCTGCACTTGCCTGCCGGACCTGGGCGCCGTGCTCGGCCCGGTGCTGTCGGATACCCGCAGGATGGCCGCCCAGGCGCTGGGTGTGTGGCTGCAGCAGTCCCGCGAGCAGGCGGCGCAGGGCGGCACCGAGCCGATCCCGCTGGAGATCCGCGCCCAGTTGCAGCCGTATTTCTCCGACGACGTGCTGATGGCCGCGCGCTATTCCACGGGTGCGCTGGACGAGCTGAACGCCGCCCAGGCGATCATGCAGAACCCCGATACCGAGGCGGTCACCCTGGTGGATGTGATCGTGTTCCGCAGCGAGGACGACGCGCAGAAGGACGTCGCCCTCTGGGCCCACGAGCTGTGGCACGTGAAGCAGTATCAGGAGTGGGGCGTGCAGGGCTTCGCCACGCGCTACTCCGAGGACTTCGACGCCGTGGAGGCCCCGGCCTACGAGATGCAGCGCCGGGTCGCCAAGGACCTGCGCGACGGCAAGGTCACCGCACAGCAGAACTGACCTCAGCGACTGGCGCTGGCCTCCGGCGCCGGCGTGCCGCCGCCCAAGGCCTTGCACAGGGCGATCAGCGTCAGGCGCAGCTGGGTATCGCTGTCCACCACGTCGCGTCGCGATTGCAGGTAGGCGCGCTGGGCGTCCAGTTCCACCAGGAAGTCGGTCATGCCGCCGGCATAGCGCGCCTTGGCCATGCCGTAGGCGACGTCGCTGCTGTGCAGCTTTTCCTGCAGGCGCTGGTTGCGCTGCCGTTCGGCGCCGTAGTGGGTCAGCGCGTCATCCACTTCCTGCCAGGCCTTGAGCACGGTCTGCTGGTAGGACACCGCCGCTTCCTGCTGCTCCAGCTTGCGCAGGTTGATCTGCGAGCGCCGCCGGCCATTGTCGAAGATCGGCAGCGACAGGCTCGGGCCGACGTTCCAGGTGCGGCTGCCCCAGTCGCTGAACTTGCCGTCGTCCGCCGATTCGTAGCCGAAGCTCGCGCCCAGGCGGATGGACGGGTAGAGGTCGGCCACGGCCACACCGATGTTGGCGGTGGCGGCGTGCAGCTGGGCTTCGGCAGCGCGGATGTCCGGGCGACGTCGGGCCACTTCCGAAGGCAGGCCGAGGCTCAGGTCGGGGGTTTGCGCAGCGCTCTGCGCCACGGGTTTCAGGTCATCGCGCAGGCTGCCGGGCTCGGCGCCGATCAGTACGCCGATCTGGTTGATCGCCGCGCTTTCGCTGGCGTGCAGCTGCGGCAGGCTGGAGCGCAGGTCGGCGAGCTGGCCGCGCTGGCGTTCGACGTCGAAGTCATCCACCAGCCCGCCATCGGCGCGCACCTGGATCAGCTGCAGGGATTGCTCGGTGGCGACTATGTCCTGGTTGGCCACGGCGATCTGCTGCTGCACGCCGCGCAGTTCGAAGTAGGCGCGGGCCAGTTCGGCGGAGACGCCCAGGCGGGTTTCCTCGAACATCGCCTGCTGCGCCGCCACGCTGGCGTCGGCAGCCTCGATGGAGCGGCTTACGCGGCCCCACAGGTCGGGCTCCCACGACGCGTCGAAACCGGCCTGGTAGAGGGTGAAGGGCTGGGCCAGCACCTTGCTGACCTGCTCGCTGTCGCCGGCGGGGGCGATGCGCTGGATCATCAGCGCGTTGGCGCCGTTCTCGCTCAGGCGCTGGCGGGCCACCGAGCCGGAGGCGTTGACGTCCACGCCGCGCTGGGCCGCCACCATCTGCCGCTGCATGCGGCTCTGGGCGAAGCGCAGTACGGCGCTGTTGAGATCGGGGCTGGCCTTGTCGGCGCGGCGTTGCAGGTTGTTCAGCACCGGGTCGTTGAACAGCGTCCACCAGTCTTCGCTGAGGCGGACGTTGCCCTGGGCCGGGTGCAACTGCGCATCGCCGGAATGCGCGGCCTGCCAGCTGGCCGGCGCCTGGGTTTGCGGCGCTTCGTAGTCGGGGCCGACGGCGCAGCCGGCGAGGCCGGTGCCGAGCAGGGCGAGGGAGACGAGGCGAAACGTGCGGTTCATCGATGGCACCTTTTCAGAATTGCACCTTTTCAGATTCGCGGGGCGCTAGTCATCGGACGAGCCCTCGAAACGCCGTGCGACATAGCCCATCACCAGACCGCCGAAAATGCCGACCAAGCCACAGGCCAGGCCCATGGCGCGGTTGGTCACCATGCCGACGTTCTTCACGTGGGTCGGCAGGCCGAGCAGGCCGATGAAGAACAGCATCGCCAGCGACAGGGCGATCAGGTAGATGCCGCCGGCGCGCCAGGAGTTGGTGGGGATGCCCTTCCTGCGGCAGTACAGGTAGCCCAGCCCGAACGGCAGGGCGAGCTGGGTGACGGCGAAGACGATGAACTGGCTGGTTTCGCTCATGGGTGGCTGCTTCTGAAGTGGGGTTCCGGGTCAGGGTATTGCATCGCTTGGCCATCTCCAGTGATCGACTACGCAAGCCGGTGGCGGAACAGCCACGAGGCCAGCGGCAGGGTAACGCCGGCCACCACCAGCATGGGAATCAGGTTGTGCCAGACATCGGCTAGGGTCGCGCCTTCGAGGTAGACCCGCTGGATCAGGTCGATGCCGAAGCGCAGCGGGTTGGCGTAGGTCACCACCTGCAGGAACTCGGGCATGTTGCGCACCGGCGTGGCGAGGCCGGAGAGCAGCGTCAGCGGCATGATCAGCACGAAGGTGTAGAGCATCGCCTGCTGCATGTTCAGCGACACGGCGCTGATCGACATGCCCAGCCCGACACAGGCGATGGTGAATACCGCCAGCCCTGCGTAGAGGTTGAACAGCGAACCGGCCATGGGTATTCGGAACCAGAACAGCGCCATCAGCAGCACCAGCGTGGCCTGCAGCATGCCGATCAGCAGGGGCGGGATGGCCTTGCCGAGCATGATTTCCAGCGGCGTGTAGGGCGTCACCAGCAACTGGTCGAAGGTGCCCTGTTCGCGTTCGCGGGCCACCGAGAGGGCGGTGAGCATCAGCGTCTGCATCATGCTCAGGGTGGCGATCAGCGCCGGGATCAACGGCCAGCGGGTTTCCAGGTTGGGGTTGTACCAGGAGCGGCTGACCACGCTGATGGGTGCCGCAGCCAGCCCCTGTTCCTGGTTGAACTGCTGCACCACCACGGCCAGCCCGGCGGCGGCGGAGCCGGCGGTGTTGGAGTTGCGCCCGTCGAGGATGACCTGGATCGGCGCCGGGTCGCCTTGCGCCAGGCGGGTCTGGAAGTCCGAGGGGATGTGGATCACCAGCAGCGCCTTCTGCTCGTCGATCACCGTCTGGATTTCCTCCACGCGGGTCAGCGTCGCCACCCGGTGGAAGATGCCGCTGCCGTCCAAGCGCGAGGCGAGGCGGGTGGAGGATTCGCTGTGGCTCAGGTCGAGGATGGCGTAGGGCGCGTCGTTGAGGTCGAAGGTCACCGCGTAGCCGAACAGCACGCTCTGCATCAGCACCGGCGCCACCAGCACGATGCGGTTGGCCGGGTCCTTGAGGATCACCAGCAGTTCCTTGCGCCACAGGTTGAGGATGCGCCAGAGAAATTCCATGCGAGTCAGTCCAGCCGCTTGCGCGTCACCATCCGCGCCAGGCCCAGCAGGGCGACGGCGTAGGCGGCGAGGATGGCGCAGTTCTTGAGGATCATCGGCCAGAAGTCGCCGGCCAGGAACAGGGATTTCACCAGCTCCATGAAGTAGGTCGCCGGCAGCAGGTTGCCGATCACGCGGATGGCGGTGGGCACGTTGCGCAGGTCGAAGATGAAGCCCGAGAGCATCATCGCCGGCAGGAAGCTGGCGAGCAGGGCGATCTGGCTGGCGAGGAACTGGTTCTTGGTCACCGCCGAGATCAGCAGGCCGATGCCCAGCGCCACCAGCATGTAGAGCATCGAGGCGATCACCAGCACGACGAAGGAGCCGTAGATCGGCACGTCGAACAGGAAACGCGCGGCGAGCAGGCACAGGGCGAGGCCGATCATGCCGATGCCGAAGCAGGGGATGATCTTCGCCAGGAGGATTTCCACCGGCCGCACCGGCGTGACGAACAGCGCCTCCAGCGTGCCGCGCTCCCATTCGCGGGCCATCACCAGCGCGGTGAGGAAGGCGCCGACCAGGGTCATGATCAGCACGATCAGCCCCGGCACCAGGTACCAGGTGCTGGTGTTGGCGGCGTTGAACCACATGCGCTGGACGATGGTGACGGCACCTCGCTGGTCCGCAGATTGGGCTGTGTTGCCAGCGCTGCGGTCGGCCTGCTTGTCGGCGTAGCCGGCGAGGGCGCTGCTGACGTAGGTGGAGACGCTGGCGGCGCGGGTGGCGTCCGAGCCCTGCACCAGCACCTGGACCTGCGCGTTGCCGTCATTCAGGCGGCGGGTGAAGTCGGATGGGAACTGCACCAGCGCGTCCACCTCGCGGGCGCGCATCAGCCTCTCGGCCTCGGCAAAGGAGCGCACAAGGTGCGGTTCCAGGTATTCGGTACGGCTGATCCCGGCGGCCACGTCGCGGGCTACGGGGGACGGGTCGTCGAGGACGATGGCGACGATGGCGCGCTTCACATCCAGCGACAGGCCGTAGCCGAAGATCAGGATCAGCGCGATGGGCAGGCCGATGCCGATCAGCAGGTTGCTGCGGTCGCGCACCAGCTGCCGCACTTCCTTGCGGGTCAGCGAGGCGAGGCGCCGCCAGAAGCCGCCGGCGCTCATGCCGCGCCTGCCTTGGCGTGTTGGCGATTGCTCTCAAGGCGATTGCTTTCCACGATCTCTATGAACGCCTGCTCCATGTTCAGCGTGCTGCCCTTGCCGCCGGCCTGTTCGCGGACTTCCTGCGGGGTGCCCATGGCCAGCAGCTTGCCGGCATCCTGAATGACGATGCGGTCGCAGTACTCGGCTTCTTCCATGAAGTGGGTGGTGATGATGATGGTGGTACCCGACGCGGCCAGCGCCGTGATGCGCTGCCAGAATCCGCGGCGGGCGAGAGGGTCGGCGCCGCTGGTGGGTTCGTCGAGGAAGAGGATTTCCGGCTCGTGGAGCAGGCCGACCGCCATCGCCAGGCGCTGCTTGAAACCGCCGGGCAGCTGGCCGCTGGGCGAGTCCTCCTGGCCGCTCAGGTCGAACTGCCGGGACACCGCGTCCATCCGCTGGCTCAGGCGCTTGCCGCCCAGGCCATAGGCGCCGCCGAAGAAGCGCAGGTTCTCGGCGACCGAGAGGTTGCCGTAGAGGGAGAACTTCTGCGACACGTAGCCGACTTTGCGCCGAGCCTGGGCCCGCGCGTGGCGCAGGTTGACCCCGGCCACCTGCAGCGTGCCGCTGGTGGCCGGCAGCAGCCCGCAGAGCATGCGGAAGGTGGTGGTCTTACCGGCGCCGTTGGGCCCGAGCAGGCCGAAGATTTCCCCACGGCGCACGCTGAAGCTGGTGCTGGCGACGGCGGTGAAGTCGCCGAACTTGCGCACCAGGTCCTTCACTTCGATCACTGCTTCGTTGCTGTCGTCATGACGCTGAGTGCCGGCCTTGAGAGATTCCATGTCGACGGCTTCGGCATCGCTGCGGGCGCGCAGCAGAAACATGAAGCCGTCTTCCAGGCGCGCATCCACCTGGCGTACCGGCGCACCGTCGAGCAACTGGTCGAGCTTGCCCTGGTCCGCGTCCGGCTGGCGGATGAAGCGCACCTCGCCGGACTGCGGCACCGCGTCGACGACGTTCTGGTGGTCGTCCAGCAGCCGCGCCTGCAGGGTGCGGGCGGGCTCGTCGGCCGGTGGCGTGGCGATGAAGCAGAGGTTGTCGGCGTGCTCGCGGATCGACGCCGGGTCGCCCTTGGCCATCAGCTGGCCCTGGTGCAGCAGGAAGACTTCGGCGCAGCGCTCGGCCTCGTCCATGTAGGAGGTGGAGACCAGCACGCTGAGCTGCTCCTGCTTGATCAACTGCTGGATGATCTCCCACAGTTCGCGGCGCGACAGCGGGTCGACGCCGACGGTGGGTTCGTCGAGCAGCAACAGGTCTGGCGAACGCACCAGCGTGCAGGCCAGGCCCAGCTTCTGCTTCATGCCGCCGGACAGCTTGCCCGCCGGACGATCGGTGAAACGTGCCAGGTCGGTCATCTCCAGCAGGCGCTGGTAGCGCTCCTGGCGCTCCTTGTGCGGCACGCCGTGGAGGTCGGCGTAGAGGTCGAGGTTTTCCTGCACGCTCAGGTCTTCGTAGAGGCCGAAGCGCTGCGGCATGTAGCTGATACGGTCCTGCACCTGCTGCGGGTGGGCGTGGACGTCCACGTCCAGCACCGTGAGCGCGCCGGCGTCGGCCTGCAGCAGCCCGGCGACCAGGCGCAGGAAGGTGGTCTTGCCGGCACCGTCCGGGCCTACCAGCGCGGTTAGTTGGCCGCGCGGGATGTCCAGGCTGATGTCCTTGAGCGCCTGCACGGTCTTGCCCGACTCTTTCACCAGAAAGTGCTTGGCCAGGCCCTCGGCGCGAATTACTGGAGCGTCAGACATCAGCGCGGCTCGTCGGCGAAGCGCACCGTGGCCGGCATGCCCAGGCGCAGGCGGTTGTCCGGGTCGGCCACCAGCACGCGAACTTCGTAAACGAGGCTGGTGCGCAGCTCTTCGGTCTGAACCGACTTGGGCGTGAATTCGGCCACCGAGGAAATGAAGCCGACATGGCCGTCGATGGCCTGGTCCGGGTGGCTGTCGGTGAACACCTGGGCCTTCATGCCCGGCTTGATGCGGCCCAGGTTGGTTTCGCTGACGTAGGCGCGGATCCACTTCGGATCGGTCAGCGCCAGGGAGTACACCGGGCGCTGTGGCGAGGCCATGTCGCCGGGCTCCAGCAGGCGCGAGCGCACGGTGGCGTTCTGCGGCGCCTTGAGGTCGGCTTCGTCGAGGTTGTGCTGCAGCAGCGCCACATCCGCGCGGGCGGCGGCGAGCTGGGCGCCGGCCTGGGCGATGTCTTCCGCTCGCGGGCCGATCTGCGCCAGGCGCAGGGATTTCTGCCGGTCTTCCAGTTCGGCCTGGGCGACCTTCTGCTGCGAGGTGGCGCTGTCGATGTCCTGCTGGCTGACGGCGCGGCCGCCGGGGCTGTTGGCACGGATGCCCTGCAGTCGGCGCAACTGGGTGTTGGCGAGGTCGAGCTGGGCGCGGGCGGCCTTGTCCTGGGCTTTCGCGCGGTCGATATCCTCGGGGCGCGAACCGTTCTTCAGGCGCAGCAGGTTCTGCTCCTGGGCGGCAATCTGTGCCTGGGCCTTGTCGATCTGCAGACGCAGGGCGCGGGTGTCCAGGCTGGCCAGCACGTCGCCGGCCTTGACCACGTCGCCTTCCTCGACATTCATCTTCGCGATGCGCTCGCTGCCGGTAAAGGCCAGCGACACCTGGCGGATGTCCACGTTGCCGTAGAGCACCAGGCGCTTGTCACCACTTTCGCGGGACTGCAGATACCACCACAGTCCGCCCCCCAGCAGCAGCGCAACGAGCGCCACCAGTACCAGCTTCTTAGGCATTGCCCCATCCCTGATTCATGACAGCCCGGTGAAGGATAGACAGTTACGCGCAGAGCACGAGGACCTGCATCAATGCCGGGCCGCTCTGGCATGCCCCCGCGGGCGCTTCGTCAGTTGCTGCGCTGGCCTGCGCCAGGGCTGATAGCGTGGAGGAACACGCCGCCGGGAGACGCCACCATGGAAAACCCTCGGTTCATATCCCCGTCACCCTGGAAACGCCGCGCCGGCCAGCTGCAGTGGTTCGGCCTGGTGCTGCTGTGCCTGGCCGTCGGCCTGGCCGCGCTGACGGACCTGGCCAGCCAGCGCGAAGGGGTCGTGACCATCGCCATCTGCTTTGTGCTGGGGCTGATGGCGCTGGTGCTGGCGCGGGTCATCCTGATGCGACCTGCGGGCTGATGAGCTACAGGGAGGCACCGACGCCGGGTGGTTTGCCTGCGGGCCCGGCTCAGCGCCGCGGAATGGACTGCACCTGCGGCTGCATCTGCTGCTGCGGGATGTTCCGGTAGCCCATCTGGCCTTCGTCCACGGGCGGCGGGCGCGGTGCGTCGTGGTCGTTGTGGCTGCCGCAGGACGAGCCGCCCAACAGCACGGCCAGCGCGCCGATCATCAGTAGAAAGGTGGTTTTTCCCATGGCGGTTGCTCCCCGGTGAGCCGTCCTTCCAGTGAAAACGAAAACCCGCTGGTGAGCCGACTGGTCGGACGAATGGGGGGCGCCGGAACCGGCTTGCCGGTTTCCCTGGCAATCGCTTGAAATCCCGCCATTTTCGCGCTGCTACGATCGTGCAGATTGCCATGGATCAACCATACTCTGGCGACTCGCTCCGGCGTTGTGCTCGGGGGAACAAGGAGGGCGGGATGCTCGACTATTTTGCGCTGGGGGTACTGATCTTTGTCGGATTGGTGCTGTTCTACGGGATCATCTTGCTGCACGACATCCCTTATGAGATTGCGGTACACCGCAACCATCCCCACCAGGACGCGATCCATGCGGCCGGCTGGGTCAGTCTTTTCACACTGCATGCGCTGTGGCCGTTCCTGTGGATCTGGGCCATGTTGTACCGCGAGGACCGGGGCTGGGGCTTCCACCACGGCAAGACGCCGGCGCAGGAGGCCGAATACCTCGAGCAGCAGCTGGCCGAGCTGCGCCAGCGCCTGGATGCGCTGGAAGGCCGCCAGAGCTCGCCTGCCGCACCGGCAACCACTCAACCGGGCGGGGAGGGCTGAGCCATGGACCTGTTGCTGATCCTCACCTACACCGCCTTCTGCGTCGCCATCTTCAAGATCTTCCGCATCCCGCTGAACAAGTGGACGGTACCCACTGCCGCGCTCGGCGGCATCGTGCTGATCGGTACGCTGATCTTCCTGATGAACTACAACCACCCGTATTCCGAGGTGGCGCGTTCGTATTACGTCACTACCCCGGTGATCCCGGTGGTGACCGGGCAGGTGATCGAAGTCCCGGTAAAGGGCAACGAACTGATCGAGAAGGGGACGGTGCTGTTCCGCATCGACCCCAAACCCTTCCAGCTCAAGCTGGATTCGCTCAAGGCGCAACTGATCTCGGCGCGTGCCGACCAGGCCCGCGCCCGTGAGCTGGCTTTGCGCAACGTTGGCAACAAGCGCGACGTCGACCTGACCACCGCCCGCGTCGATGACCTCAATGCGCAAGTGGCCCTGGCTCAGTTCAATCTCGACAGTACCGTCGTGCGCGCGCCAGCGCGGGGCTTCGTCACCCACGTGTCCCTGCGTCCCGGCATGATGGCCAGCCGCTTGCCGCTGCGTCCGTCGATGGTCTTCGTGCCGGATGAAGGACCGTACTTCACCGCTTGGATGCGCCAGAACAGCCAACTGCGCCTGACCACCGGCGACGAGGCCGAAGTGGCCTTCGACGGCATACCCGGCAGGGTCTTCGCCGGTACGGTGGACAAGGTCCTGCCGGTGATCGGCGAAGGTCAGGTACAGCCTTCCGGCACCCTGATCAGCTACACCGGCTCACCGCCACCGGGGCGGGTGCCGGTGGTGATCAAGATCACCGACCCGGATTTCGCCCAGTACGCCAGCATCATGCCCGGTGGCTCCTATGGCCAGGCGGCGCTCTACAGCGAGCATTTCCACCATGTGGCGATCATGCGCAAGATCCTCCTGCGCATGGCGGCGTGGATGAACTACATCTTCCCGTTCCACTGATTCGAGGCATTGCGGCGCCCCAAGCGGGGCGCCTGCGCGCGGGCGTCCGTCCACGCGCGAACAAAACGGGGGAGGGGGTAACGCAGTCTCCTGCCGTACAACCTGGCGACATCGATAGCTCAACCGGAGAACCCTATGAAGTCCTATGTCGCGTTGTTGTCCCTGCTGCTGTTGCCGTTACTGCAAGGCTGCGCGGAAAAGCAGGTGCAGCCGGAGGAATACTCCGGCTTCCTGTATGACTACTCCCGTCTCACCGAACAGGAAAACGCTTCGGGCACCAAGGTCCTGGCCTGGATCGATCCCAAGCTGAACCTGATGAACTACCGCAGCATCGTCATCGAACGCTCGCAGTTCTACCCGGCGCCCAAGGCCACCGATCATCTCTCGCAAGCGACGATGACGCAGATCACCGACTACTACGACAAGGCGTTGCGCCGCGAGCTGGGCCAGGTGCTGCAGGTCGTCGACAAGCCCGGCCCGGGCACCCTGGTGCTGCGTCCGGCGATCACCGCGGTGAGCAGCCACACTCAATCACTCAAGCCCTATGAAGTCATCCCGATCGCCCTGATCGCCGCCGGCGTCAGCACTGCCACCGGTATTCGCGATCAGGACACCCAGATCGCCACCGAAGCGGCGATTCTCGACGGCCCCTCCAGCCGGGTGGTCGCCCAGGTGGTGCGCAAGGGCACCGGGCATGATCTGGAAAACGACAGCCAGGCCATGGCCGCCAGCGACTTCAAGGGCGTGCTCGATGGCTGGGCCCGCGACATGCGCCTGACCTACAGCAAGCTGCGCGAACTCAAATAGTTCGCGTCAATCAAGCAATCCCGCTCGTCCGCCAGGACCTGCAAACGCACCTGCAAACCTGCTCTCCATGCGGCGTCCATCGGGGCGCCGCATCGGCCTGTCATGAAATGAAAAGCCCCTGTCGCACGATGTGAAGCTTCCCGCCCGGCCCCTGCCTATTGTCCGCTCAAAGGGCGCTTGCCTGCTCCAAACGGGGCGCCCAAGACAACAAGACAACTGGAGATTCCGGCCATGGCCAAAGCCGTTCGTTTCTATGAAACAGGGGGACCCGAAGTCCTGCGTTACGAGGACGTGGAGGTCGGCGAGCCCGGCCCGGGGCAAGTGCGCATCCGCCATGTGGCGGTGGGCCTGAACTACGCGGACACCTATTTCCGCAATGGCACCTACGCCGTTCCGCTGCCCAGCGGCATGGGCGTGGAAGCCGCCGGCGTGGTAGTGGCGGTGGGCGAGGGCGTGAGCAACGTCGTGCCCGGTGACCGCGTCACCTACACCGGCTTCGTCAACACCCTCGGCGCTTACAGCACCGAGCGCCTGGTACCGGCGGCGCCGCTGATCCGCCTGCCGGAGAACATCGCCTTCGAAACCGCCGCCGCCATGACCATGCGCGGCCTGACCTCGGCCTACCTGCTGCGTCGCATCCACGACTTCAAGCCCGGCCAGAGCATCCTGCTGCACGCCGCCGCCGGCGGTGTCGGGCTGATCGTTTCGCAGTGGGCCAAGCTGCTCGGCCTGCGCGTGATCGGCACTGTCTCCAGCGATGCCAAGGCCGAGATCGCCTTCGCCCACGGCTGCGAGCACGTCATCAACTACAGCCAGGAAGGCGTCGCCGAGCGCGTGCGTGAGCTGACCGATGGCCGTGGCGTGGACGTGGTCTTCGACAGCGTCGGCAAGGACACCTTCATGACCTCCCTGGAGTCGCTCAAGCGCCGTGGCCTGATGGTCTGCGTCGGCACCGCGTCGGGCCCGATCCCGCCGTTCGATCCGGTGCTGCTGGCGATGAAGGGCTCGATCTTCCTCACTCGCCCGGCCCTGGCCGACTACATCGCCGACCCGGCGGAAAAGGCGGCGCTGCTGGACGAGCTGTTCACCCATGTGGGCAACGGCGACATCCGCATCGAGATCAACCAGCACTACGCGCTGGAAGATGCCGTGCAGGCCCACCGCGACCTCGAGTCGCGCAAGACCACCGGCTCGTCGATCTTCGTCATCTGAGGGCGCCGCCATGCACGTAGAACGTCTGACCTGCAGCATCGGCGCCGAAATCTCCGGGGTGAACCTGGGCGACGCCTCCCGCGATGAAGGCCTGTTCGCCGAGCTGCGCGAGCTGCTGCTCAAGCACAAGGTGCTGTTCCTGCGCGACCAGGACATCACCCGTGCCGAGCACGTGGCTTTCGCCCGCCGCTTCGGCGAGCTGGAAGACCACCCGGTAGCCGGCAGCGACCCCGAGCATCCGGGCCTGGTGCGCATCTACAAGACCCCGGACCTGCCCAACGACCGCTACGAGAACGCCTGGCACACAGACGCCACCTGGCGCGAGGTGCCGCCTCTGGGCTGCGTCCTGCGCTGCGTGGAGTGCCCGCCGGTGGGCGGTGACACCATGTGGGCGAACATGGCACTGGCCTACGACATGCTTCCGGCCGAGATCAAGGAACGCATCGCCAAGCTGCGTGCGCGCCACAGCATCGAAGCCAGCTTCGGCGCGGCCATGCCCATCGAGAAGCGCCTGGCGCTCAAGGAGATGTACCCCGACGCCGAGCATCCGGTGGTGCGCACCCACCCGGAAACCGGCGAGAAGGTGCTGTTCGTCAACGCCTTCACCACCCACTTCAGCAACTACCACACGCCGCAGAACGTACGTTTCGGCCAGGACGCCAACCCCGGCGCGGCTGACCTGCTGCGCTACCTGGTGAGCCAGGTGTACATCCCCGAGTTCCAGGTGCGCTGGCGCTGGAAGAAGAACGATGTGGCGATCTGGGACAACCGCTGTACCCAGCACTACGCGGTGATGGACTACCCGCCCTGCGTGCGCCGCATGGAACGCGCCGGAATCATCGGCGACAAGCCGTTCTGATCCCCTGAAAAAAGATTTCTGACAAGAACAATTACGGAGACCGACATGCAATTCTTCGACGATTCGCTGCACCCCGAGAACCAGGACAAGGTGGTCATCACCACCGCTCCCTACGGCCCCGAATGGATGCCCGAGGACTTCCCCGAAGACATCCCGGTGACCATGGACGAGCAGGTCCAGAAGGCCGTTGACTGCTACGAAGCCGGCGCCACCGTGCTCCACCTGCACGTCCGCGAGCTGGACGGCAAGGGCTCCAAGCGCCTGTCCAAGTTCAACGAGCTGATCGCCGGCGTGCGCGAAGCCGTGCCGGACATGATCATCCAGGTCGGCGGCTCGATTTCCTTCGCCCCGGAAAGCGACGGCGAAGCGGCCAAGTGGCTGTCCGACGACACCCGTCACATGCTCGCCGAGCTGACCCCCAAGCCCGACCAGGTGACGGTGGCGATCAACACCACCCAGATGAACATCATGGAGCTGCTCTATCCGGAGTACCTGAAAGGTACCTCCCTGGAGAACCCGCTCTACCAGGCGGCCTACAGCGAGATGACCGTGCCGGCCGGCCCGGCCTGGGTCGAGGAACACCTCAAGCGCCTGCAGGCCGCCGGCATCCAGCCGCACTTCCAGCTCACCGGCATGCATGCCCTGGAAACCCTCGAGCGCCTGGTGCGCAAGGGCGTCTACAAGGGCCCGCTGAACCTGACCTGGATCGGCATCGGCGGTGGCTTCGACGGCCCCAACCCGTTCAACTTCATGAACTTCGTGCACCGCGCACCGGACGGCGCCACCGTCACCGCCGAGTCGCTGCTCAAGAACGTCCTGCCGTTCAACATGATGGCGATGGCCATGGGGCTGCACCCGCGTTGCGGCATCGAGGACACCATCATCGGCCAGCACGGCCAGCGCATGACTTCGGTCGAGCAGATCCAGCAGTGCGTCCGCGTCGCCCATGAACTGGGCCGCGAGGTCGCCAGCGGCAAGGAAGCGCGCGCCATCTACAAGATCGGCGTGCAGTACGACAGCGTGGAAGAAACCCTGCGCATGAACGGCATGGCGCCCAACCGCCAGCCGGGCCAGAAGTCCGTCCCGCTTCGCGCGTGACAGGCTCCGTGGCGCGGTCTGCCAGTACCGCGCCACGGCTTTTATCCCAGAACAACAAGAATCCATTGACCCACCTGGAGAGCTAGCACCATGGCCATCCACTCCGTCGCCCTGGGCGACATCCCTGCCACCGTGCCCAGCGTGCCGCGCCGCTATGCCTGGGTGGTGTTCGCTCTGACCTTCGGCCTGCTGATCTCCGATTACATGTCGCGTCAGGTGCTCAATGCCGTCTTCCCGCTGCTCAAGGTCGAATGGGCCCTGAGCGATGCGCAGCTCGGCCTGCTCAGCGGCATCGTCGCGGTGATGGTCGGCCTGCTGACCTTCCCGCTGTCACTGCTCGCCGACCGCTGGGGGCGCGTACGCAGCCTGGCGCTGATGGCCATGCTGTGGAGCCTCGCCACCCTGGCCTGCGCCATGGCGCAGACCTTCCCGCAGATGTTCGCCGCGCGCTTCTTCGTCGGTGTCGGTGAGGCCGCTTACGGCAGCGTCGGTATCGCCGTGGTCATCTCGGTGTTCCCGGCAAACCTGCGTGCCACCCTGACCGGCGCCTTCATGGCCGGCGGCATGTTCGGCTCGGTGCTCGGCATGGGCCTGGGCGGCGTGCTCGCCGCACACCTGGGCTGGCGCTGGGCTTTCGCCGGCATGGCGCTGTTCGGCCTGCTGCTGGCGTTGCTCTACCCGCTGGTGGTGAGCGAGAAGCGCATCGCCCCGGTGGCCGCCGCCGAAGCGCCGCGCCAGGCTGGCGGGCGCTCGCTGCGTAGCCTGTTCGGCAGCCGCTCGGTGATCGCCGCCTACCTGGGCAGCGGCCTGCAGCTGTTCGTCGCCGCCGCCGTGATGGTGTGGATTCCCAGCTACCTGAACCGCTATTACCACCTGGATACCGGCAAGGCCGGGATGATCTCCGCGGTGATCGTGCTGGTCGGCGGCAGCGGCATGGTACTCTGCGGCATCCTCTGCGACCGCCTGGGCCGTTCCAACCCGCCGCGCAAGATCATCCTCGCCATCGGCTTCTGCCTGGCCAGCTGCCTGCTGCTGTCGGTGGCCTTCCACCTGCCGCCGGGCACTGCGCAGCTGAGCCTGCTCGCCCTCGGCATGCTGGTCGCCGCTGGCACTTCCGGGCCTTCCGGCGCCATGGTCGCCAATCTCACAGCGCCGGCCGTGCATGGCACCGCCTTCGCCACCCTGACCCTGGCCAACAACCTGCTGGGCCTGGCGCCCGGCCCGCTGCTCACCGGCGTACTGGCCGACCACATCGGCCTGGACCGTGCCTTCCAGCTCATCCCCTTGCTGAGCATTCTCGCCGCGCTGGTCTTCTTCTACGCCCGGCGCCACTACCACAGCGATATCCGCCGCCTGCGCGGCGAAGAGGAGGGCGCGTGATGCCGACTCTGAACCTCGATATGACCTTCGACTTCATCTGCCCCTGGTGCCTGATCGGCAAGCGCAACCTCGACGTCGCGCTGCGCCTGCTGGCGCGCCAGCGGCCGGAACTGGATGTGCGGGTGAACTGGCTGGGCCTGCAGCTGCTGCCGCAGATTTCCATGGAAGGCGAGCCCTTCGCCGAGTTCTACCAGCGCCGCCTGGGCGGCAAGCGCGCCGTGCGTGCGCGGATGGGTGAGGTGCGCCGTGCAGCGGAAGGCGCCAAGGTCGACCTGGACCTCGAACGCATCCTCACCATGCCCAACACCACCTATGCGCACCGGGTGTTCCAGCGCGCGGTGCATGTAGGCAGCGACAACCAGAAGGTACAGCTGCTAGAGATGATCTTCCGCGCGCACTTCCAGCTGGGCGAGGACATCGGCAACCGCGATACCCTCTGCCGCCTGCTGCGCGCCTGCGATTTCAACGTGGCCGACTTCGACGACGCCCTGGCTGACGGCGCGCGCCAGTTCATCGGTCGCCGCGTGGCCCTGGCCGATTCCAGCGTACCGATGTTCCTTCTCGAAGGACGCGCCTTCGCCCTCGGCGGGCAGAGCCCCGAGCAGCTGCTGGCGGCGCTCTACCGCGCGCTGGAAAGGCAGTTCCCCGAGGCGATCCCGGCATGAACGCTGTGCTGCACATTCCCGCCGAACGCCTGCCGGCGCGCGGTGGCCGGAGCCTGTTCCACCATGAGCAGGGGATCATCCTGCTCTTCGATATCGACGGCGAGCTGCATGCCATCGACGACAGCTGCCCCCATGCCGGCGCCTCGCTGTTCAGCGGCCGCCTGGATGGCCGCTGGCTGCAATGCCCGGCCCACGGGCTGCGCTTCGATGTGGCCAGCGGGTGCCCGGCAGGCATCAAGGGCTTCGGCCTGCGCCGCCACGGTATTTCCTGGATCGGCGGCGAGTGCCATGTGGTGATTTCGGATCAGCAGGTGCCGGCATGAGCACATTGACGATCTCTGCCCTCGGCACCCGCAGCCGCACCCTGCTACCGGGGCTGCTGGTCAGCGCCATGGTGGCGGCCGCCGCGACCTTCCTCTCCGAGCACTACGGCGCGCCGGTGATGCTCTTTGCGCTGCTGCTCGGCCTGGCGATGAACTTCCTCTCCGCCGACAGCGTGTGCAAGGCCGGCATCGAATTCACCGCCCGCGAAATCCTCCGCCTGGGCGTGGCGCTGCTGGGCATCCGCATCACCTTCGGGCAGATCGCAGAGCTGGGCTGGCAGCCGGTGATCATGGTGGTGGTGCTGGTGACGGTAACCATCCTGGTCTCCATCGCGGCGGCCCGCGCCATGGGCTTCAACTTCCTCTTCGGCCTGCTCACCGGCGGCGCCACGGCCATCTGCGGCGCCTCGGCGGCGCTGGCCCTGGCGGCGGCGTTGCCGGCGCACACGCAGAAAGAAAAGGCCACGCTTTTCACCGTGCTCGGCGTGTCCGCGCTGTCGACCCTGGCGATGATCCTCTACCCGATGATCGTCAAGTCGCTGGGCCTGCCGCCGTTGCAGGCGGGCATCTTCCTCGGCGGCACTATCCACGATGTGGCCCAGGTGGTCGGCGCCGGCTACAGCATCTCCAAGGAAGTCGGCGACAGCGCCACGGTGGTCAAGCTGATGCGTGTGGCGATGCTGCTGCCGGTGATCCTCTGTGCGGCGATGATCACCCGCGCCCGTGGCGTTGAACCGGGCGAC
Source organism: Pseudomonas sp. LABIM340 (assembly GCF_040017195.2). Taxonomy (NCBI): domain Bacteria; kingdom Pseudomonadati; phylum Pseudomonadota; class Gammaproteobacteria; order Pseudomonadales; family Pseudomonadaceae; genus Pseudomonas; species Pseudomonas sp. LABIM340. Next base: position 2,878,841 of record NZ_CM200227.1, read on the forward strand.
AAGCGTCCGCCGCTGTTGCCGTGGTTCGCCGTGGGCTTCGTGCTGCTGGCGGCGGTGAACAGCACCGGCTGGCTGCCGCCGATGGTGCAGCAGGCAGGCGGGAAGCTGTCGCAGTGGTGCCTGGTGATCGCCATCGCGGCGCTGGGCATGAAGACCCAGCTGCGGGCGCTGGCGACGGTGGGGATCAAGCCGATCCTGCTGATGCTGGGGGAGACGGCGTTCCTGGCGGTGCTGGTGCTGGGGATGTTGAAGTTCGCGGGTTGAGCCGACCGGGTCGTAGGGCGCATAACGCGCCAGCGTTATCCGCCGACGTGGTATCGGCGGATAACCCGTTCCGGGTTATGCGCCCTACGTTCTGTTCCAGTCGCTTCTGCGAAAGAAAGACCCTTCATCGCACCGCACCGCTTTGGCTCTTGAGGTCTTCCAGAGAAATATCCGAGCGCTCCGGAGGCCTCCTGAACGAGGCATTCGGCGCATGCGGATGTCTCTCTGGAAACCTTCAAAATCCAGAGCCAAAGCCGGGGTGAGGGCGCGCTTTTGTAGGAACGGGCCACGCCCGCGATCCGTCGGCAGGGCCGGCGCATCCGGAAACGATCACTCCGTCTCCCGCCCCAGATGCTCCTTGCGCCACGCCGCCGGCGAAACCCCGAACTGCACCGCGAACCAGCGGGTGAAGGAGCTGGGCATCGAATACCCCAGCAGGTCGGCAATCCGCCCTAGCGAATAACGCGGGTTCTCCATGTAACGCAGCACCAGCTCGCGGCGGACCTCGTTGATCAGGTCGGAGAAGGTTACGCCGTTGTCCTCCAGCCGCCGTTGCAGCGTACGCACGTTCAGCCCCAGTGACTGGGCGATCTGTTCGATGGTCGCGCGGCCCATGGGCAGCAGCAGGTAGATGGACTTGCGCACCTCGTTCAGCGTGCTGCCGTCGGTGGCGCCGGGCAGCGAATCGACGAAGCTGCGCGCATGCCGCGCCATGGCAGGGTCGGCCATGGGGTTGGCAGCGTCGAGGTCGGCGGCGGGGATGACGATGCCGTTGAACTCGCTGCCGAATTCGATCTTGCAGCCGAACACCCGGCGATGCACCTGCATGTCCGCCGGGGCGTCGTGGCTGAAGTTCACGCTGACCGGCCGCCAGTGCGGGCCGAGGAGGGCGGCGCAGAGACGGTAGAGGGTGCCCAGGGCCAGTTCCAGGCCCTGGCGCATGGGCATCGGCGGCACGGTCAGGAGCTCTTCGCGCAGGATCGCCAGCTTGCCTTCCTGGTCGATGTACAGGGCCAGGGATTCGTTGAGCAGGTGGCGGTAGCGAATGATGGTGTCGATGGCCTCGCGCAGCGTCGCCTGGTGCGACAGCAGCAGGCTGATCACGCCGAAGTCGGCGAGCTGGCGCGATTCGGCCATGCGCAGGCCGAAGGTCTCGCAGCCGCTGATGCGCGCTGATTCCTCCAGCAGGGTCACCGCCGTGGCAACGGGGATGCGTTGCTCCGGGTGCTCGAGCATGGACTGGGACAGGCCCACCGCGCTCAGCTGCTGATGCGGGTTGAGGCCCAGGTGGCGGGCCACTTCCAGGTAGTTGGTGAGGGCCGCAATGCGAACCATTGGGGTCATGCCGATCGCCTTCTTGTTCTTGTGGTTGCTCCGTGCCGTCGGGGTCCGTGGACGTCCTTTGGCCAGAGTGCACGCTGGCTGGGTCGATGACGTCAGATTCTAGCGACAGCTGTAACCAATCGTGTACGAAAGTTCTCACTTCGGCCAGTGTCTGCGGCGCTCTGGAATGCACCGTACATCCTGGTGCGCCCGCCAGGCGTGGAGTCGGCGGGACAGCAGGCTGGCCGGGGCCTGTCATCAAATGCGAAGTGCCTGACGCTCAATGCAAAGCACCTTCACCGGTGCACCTCTACTGTCTGTCCAACAAGTTCGAAATCACCCAAAGGTGAACCGGTGAGCAACAACAAGACTTCCACCACCGTCCTCATGGTCCCCGGCTTGCGCGACCACGTCGCCGAGCACTGGCAGACCCTGCTTGAGCAGCGCCTGCCCAATGTGCGCAGCGTACCGCCGCTGACCGAGAACAAGCTGGACCTGAATGCCCGCATCGAAGCCATCCAGCGCGAGCTGGAAAGCATCGACGGCGAGGTGATCCTGGTCGCCCACAGTGCCGGTGTACTGATGGTCGCTCACTGGGCAGCACGCTACAGCCGGCCGATCAAGGGCGCGCTGCTGGCTACCCCGCCGGATCTCGACGGCGACTGGCCGGCGCACTACCCCAAGCCGGCGGTCCTGGCCGAGATGGGCTGGTCGCCGCTGCCGCTGGAGCCGCTGCCGTTTCCCACGCTGGTGGCTTGCAGCGACAACGACCCGCTGGCAAGCCCCGAGGCAGTCCAGCGCATGGCTCGCCACTGGCGTGCCAGCCTCGTGGAACTGGGCCGTGTAGGCCACCTCAACCCCGCGTCGGGATTCGGCGACTGGCCAGAGGCCGAGGCGCTGATCCAGATGCTGGATAGCTGATTCACCCAGGCAACTCACTAAACCTAGCAACCCCCAGTTCCGGCGTTCGCGCCGGGGCAGGCCCCCGTGCGCCCTGGCGCACGGCCAAAGGGGCTGCGGGACGGGCCCGGAAAGCGTCCCGACCACAACAAGAAACGGAGCACACGAATGCATCATCAGAGCAACCCGAACCGCCCCCTGCAACGCTGCCTGCTGGCGACCGCAGTCCTCGCCGCGATGGCCGGCCAGCCGCTGCAGGCCTTCGAGCTGGACACCGGCAATCCGGATTTTTCGATCCGCTTCGACAACACCGTCAAGCTCAGCTACGGGCAGCGCGTCGAGTCGCCCAACAGCAAGATCGCCGGCACCGCCAACACCAACGACGGCGACCGCAACTTCTCCTCCGGCACCCCGGTGACCCAGCGTTTCGACCTGCTCAGCGAACTGGACTTCGTCTACCGCGACAGCATGGGCTTCCGCCTGTCCGCCGCCGGCTGGTACGACCACGCCTACGATGATGTCGGCTCCGACAACCCGTTCCCCGGCCAGAAGGGCAACGCCGGCCACCTGGTCAGCCGCAACGGCACGGTGATCGCCCCGCGTGGCGCGCAGCCGGCCACCCACGGCCTGAGCAACTTCGCCGACCGCTACTACAACGGCCCGTCCGGTGAACTGCTTGATGCCTTCGTCTTCGCCAGCCACCAGGTCGGCGACGACATGCAGCTCAGCGGCAAGCTCGGTCGCCACACCATCTACTGGGGCGAGACCCTGTTCAGCGCCGCCAACGGCATCAACTACGGCCAGTCGGCCCTGGACCTGGGCAAGCTGTACAACGTGCCCGGCACCGAGGCGAAAGAGCTGTTCATGCCGCGCAACCAGCTGTCCGCCTCGCTGACGGTCAACCCCGAGCTGACCCTGGCCGCGCAGTACTTCCTCGAGTTCGAGAACTCGCGCTTCCCCGAAGGCGGCACCTACATGGGCCCCTACGACATGCTCAACGACGGCGGCAACGTCTTCTGGCTGCCGCTGCCCGCGCTCAACGCCTTCTACGGCGCCCCGCGCGGCCATGACCGCGAGCCGGACAACACCGGCGACTTCGGCCTGATGGCCAAGTGGAGCCCGGAATGGCTCGACGGCACCCTGGGCTTCTACTACCGCAATACCTCCGACACCCTGCCGGCGGTACTGGTGAATGCGCCGAACCTGCACAAGCCCGGCCTCGCCGGTCTGCAGGGGATGAACTACGTCACCGCCTACGCCGACGACATCGACATCTACGGCATCAGCCTGTCCAAGGAAATCGGCGGCGTCAGCGTCGGCATGGACCTGAACTACCGCGAGAACATGCCGCTGGCGAGCAACTTCACTACGGTCAACTCCACACTCTATGCAGCCTCCAAGCGCGGCGCGGTCAACGGCGCCAACCTGATCGGCGAGATGCCCAGCGACGGCGACACCGGGCTTGCCCGCGGCAAGACTTTCCACGTCGTGCTCAACGGCCTGGTGACCTTCGGCGCCACCCCGCTGTGGGACGCCTCGTCGCTGGCCGTGGAAGGCACCCTGACGCACCTGATCGACGTCACCGAAGGCGAGCAGACCTTCAAGGGCGACTCCAGCTACCGCGGCGTCGACAAGGTCACCACCAACGCCTACGCCATGTCCGCCAACTTCACCCCGACCTGGTACCAGGCCTTCCCGGGCGTCGATCTGTCCATGCCGATGGCCTACAACGTCGGCCTGCACGGCAACTCGGCGGTGCAGCTGGGCGGCAACGAAGACGCCGGCAGCTACTCGGTCGGCGTGGCCGCGGACTTCCACCAGAAATACCGCCTGGACCTGAAATACGTCGACGCCTTCGGCCCCTTCGATACCTGCGAGAGCGGCCGCGACAACAACACCCCCGGCGCCAACGGCCAGTACCAGTGCATCCCCGGCCAGATCACTTCGCAAGGCGGCCTCGCGCCCCTGCTGAAGGACCGCGGCATGGTTACCGCTTCCCTGAAGGCCACCTTCTGATTTCACGTAAGGCCTCGACTTCGAGGCAGGAGAAAACCAGCATGAACTTCAAGCCCACCCTGATCGCCACCGCCCTCGGCCTGACCCTCTGCGGTCTGGCCCAGGCCGCCGTTTCCCCGCAGGACGCCGCCCAGCTGGGCAGCACCCTGACCCTGGTCGGCGCCGAGAAAGCCGCCAGCAGCGATGGCTCGATTCCCGCCTATGCCGGCGGCCTGACCAGCGCCCCGGCCAGCTTCAAGGCCGGCGACAGCATGCGTCCGGACCCGTTTGCCGGCGAGAAGCCGGTGCTGGTGATCGACGGCAAGAACGTTGACCAGTACAAGAACGAGCTGTCGGCTACCACCGTCGAACTGGCCAAGCGTTATCCGACCTTCCGCGTCGACGTCTACCCGACCCACCGCACCGCCGCACTGCCGGAAACCGTGCTGGAGAACAGCCGCAAAAACGCCGTCACCGCGCAGTCCCTGGAAGGCGGCACGGCTATCGACAACGCGCTGCCGGGCGTGCCGTTCCCGATTCCGAAGACCGGCGCCGAAGCGATGTGGAACTTCCTGCTGCGCTACCAGGGCGTGAACATCAAGGCCAAGTACGACTCCTGGAACGTCGATGCCTCCGGCAGCGCCAACCTCGCCACCACCGGCCAGGCCTTCATCAACTACCCGGTGTACGAAGACCTCACCCAGCCGGTGAAGGGCGCCGAGGTCTACTACCAGATGAAGCTGTACTACAGCGGCCCGGCCCGCCGCGCCGGCGAGGCGATGATGCTCAAGGACGCCGCCAACCCGCTGCAGCAGCCGCGCCGTGCCTGGCAGTACCTGCCCGGACAGCGCCGCGTGAAGCTGGCGCCGAACCTGGCCTACGACACCCCGAACCCCGGCATGGCCGGCGCCGGCACCTACGACGACGTGTTCGTCTTCAACGGCGCGCTGGACCGCTATGACTGGAAGCTGGTGGGCAAGCAGGAAATGGTCGTGCCCTACAACACCTACCGCCTGACCTACGTGAATGACATCAAGCCGGTGGTCACGCCCAACCATCTGTCGCCGGACTACGTGCGCTGGGAGAAACACCGCGTATGGGTCGTCGAAGGCACGCTGAAATCCGGCGCGCGGCACATCTACGCCAAGCGTCGCTTCTACCTCGACGAGGACAGCTGGGTGGCCCTGGCTTCCGACCAGTACGACGCCCGCGGCCAGCTCTATCGCGGCTCCTTCGCCTTCCTCAGCCAGAGCTACGACAAGCTCATTCCGGACGCCACCCCGTTCATGATCTACGACCTGACCGCCGGCTCCTACAACATCAACGGCGTGGTTGGCCCGTACGGCGGCATCAGCTACATCGACCCGCTGGCCAAGACCCAGTGGTCCCCCGAGGCGCTGGCCGGTAGCGGCATTCGCTGACCCGGGACGCGGCGGTCCGGCTTGAGGCAAGGCGGGGCCGTCGCGGTTCTTGCAGCGAGATCTGCAAGAAGAGAGATGAAGAGAGTTGTGAGGAAAGCACCATGCAGATCCCCTTCAAGCGCCTGATGTTCCTGGGCGCCTTGCTTCTGGCGGGCGGCGCTCAAGCCGGCGAGACGGTCGCAGAGTTCGTCGATGTACTCGACCAGCCGGCGCCCCACAGTGCCGTTCCCTGCCGCGCGCCGCTGCTGGCCGTCACCCGCGTCGACAAGCGCCTGGTGAGCGTCGGCCAGCGCGGCCACATTCTCTATTCCGACGACGGCGGCACCAGCTGGCTGCAGTCCGAGGTGCCGGTCAGCTCCGACCTCACCGCCGTGCGCTTCCCAACGCCGCAGGACGGCTGGGCGGTGGGCCACGACGGCGTGGTGCTGCACAGCGCCGATGGCGGCAAGCACTGGGAGCGCCAGCTCGATGGCCGGCAGATCGGCCAGCTGATGCTCGACTACTACGCCGCTCACCCGCAGCCGGACAACGCCACCTGGCTGGACCAGGCGCGCCGGTACCAGGAGGAGGGCGCCGACAAGCCGTTCCTCGACCTGTGGTTCCGCGACGCGAAGGAAGGCTTCGTGGTCGGCGCCTTCAACCTGATCCTGCACACCAGTGACGGCGGGCGTACCTGGGAGCCCTGGAACCACCGCATCGACAACCCGCAGGCACTGCACCTGACCGCCATGGCGGCCAGCGGCGATGACCTGTTCGTCGTCGGCGAGCAGGGCCTGCTGTTGCGCCTTTCCCATCAACAGGAGGGCCAACAGCAGCGCTTCGTCGCCCTGCAGTCGCCCTACGCCGGCAGCTTCTTCGGCGTTGTCGCACGCCCCGGCCTGGTGTTCGCCTACGGCCTGCGCGGCCACGCGATCCGCAGCCTCGACGGCGGCGAAAGCTGGAAAGCCGTGGACACCGGCCTGCCGGTCAGCCTGACCGCCGCCAGCTTCGACGCCAACGGCCGGCTGTACCTGTTCAGCCAGGCCGGCCAGGGCCTGGTCAGCGATGACAGCGGCGCCAGCTTCAAGACCCTGGACCTGGCCGAGCGCCTGCCCGTCAGCGGCGCCGTGGCCGGCCCCGGCCGCCTGCTGCTGGTCGGCGCCCGCGGCGTACGCGAGAACGCGATGCCGGTGCGCTGAGCGCACCGGTGTTTCACCCGTTCAAGAACCATAAGAACAAGAGATAGAGAGACAGCCTCATGGTCGACCTGAAGCAAGGCGAGATGCCTGTAGTCCGCGAACTGCGGGACTTTGACACCCACAGCGGCAACCTGCTGGAGCGCCTGGTGTTCAACCACCGCGCGCTGTTCATCGCCCTGATCGCGCTGGTCACTGTGGTGCTGGGCTACATGGCCGTGACGCGTCTGGAGATGCGTCCGGCCTTCGAGAAGATGATCCCGCACAGCGATCCCTATATCCGCAACTACCTGGACAACCGCGCCGCATTGCGCGGCCTGGGCAACTCGGTGCGGGTGGTGGTGGAGAATCCCAACGGCGACATCTTCGACCCGGCCTATATCGACAGCCTGCGGCAGATCAGCGACCAGCTGTTCCTCAGCCACGGCGTCGACCGCGCCTGGATGAAATCGCTGTGGTCGCCGGCAGTGCGCTGGACCGAGGTCACCGAGGAAGGCTTCCAGGGCGGCCCGGTGATGCCCGACGGCTACGACGGCAAGCCCGAGGCCATCGGCCAGCTGCGCCAGAACATCGCCCGCGCCGGCATCGTCGGCAGCCTGGTGGGCAACGACTTCCGCTCCAGCATGCTGGTGGTGCCGCTGCTGGACCGCGACTCGGCCACCGGCAAGGGCATCGACTACCGTGAATTCTCCCGCGCCCTCGACGACCTGCGCCTGAAGTACGAGTACCTGGGCGACGCCCGCGCCTTCGCCGCCGGGGAGGAGGGCAAGGGCCCGGTGCGCCTGCACGTGATCGGCTTCGCCAAGCTGGTGGGCGACCTGATCGACGGCCTGGTGCGGGTGATGCTGTTCTTCGGCCTGGCGGTGGTCACCGCTTTCGTCATCATCTTCTTCTACACCCGCTGCCTGCGCAGCAGCCTGCTGGTGATCGGCTGCTCGCTGCTGGCGGTGGTCTGGCAGCTCGGGCTGGTGGCCTGGCTGGGCTACGCGCTGGACCCTTACTCGATCCTCGTGCCGTTCCTGATCTTCGCCATCGGCGTGTCCCACGCCACCCAGAAGATGAATGGCATCATGCAGGACATCGGCCGTGGCACCCACAAGCAGGTCGCCGCGCGAAACACCTTCCGCCGCCTGTTCCTGGCTGGCGTCACTGCGCTGCTATCGGATGCCGTGGGCTTCGCCGTGCTGATGCTGATCGACATCCCGGTGATCCAGGACCTGGCCATCGCCGCCAGCATCGGCGTGGCGGTGCTGATCTTCACCTCGCTGCTGATGATGCCGGTGGCGCTGTCCTACGTCGGCGTCAGCCCGAAGGCCGCCGCCCGTGCCCTGCGCGAAGATCGCCAGGTGGACCAGCATGCCGGCCTGGGCAAGCTGTGGGACCTGCTGGACCGATTCACCGAGCGCCGCTGGGCCAGCGTCACCCTGATCATCGCCGCGCTGCTGGGTGCCGGCGGGCTGATGGTCAGCCAGCACCTGCAGATCGGCGATCTCGACGCCGGTGCTCCGGAGCTGCGCGCCGACTCGCGCTACAACCGTGACAACGCTTACATCACCAGCCACTACGCACTCTCCAGCGACCTCTTCGCGGTGATGGTGAAGACTGCGCCGGAAGGTTGCCTGAACTACCGCACGCTGATCCTCGCCGACCGCCTGGGCTGGGCCCTGCAACAGCACGAAGGCGTGCAGGCCACCACCTCGCTGGTCAACGCGGTCCGCCAGATCACCGCCGGCACCTACGAGGGCAACCCCAAGTTCGCCAGCCTGCAGCGCAACCAGGACGTGCTCAACTACGCCGCCCAGCAGGCTTCGGTGAACACGCCGGAGCTGTTCAATACCGAATGCTCGCTGATGCCGGTGATCGCCTTCCTCAAGGACCACAAGGCGCAGACTCTCGATGAAGTGGCCGGCATCGCCGAGAACTTCGCCCGCGCCAACAGCACGCCGGACCGCCAGTTCCTGCTGGCCGCCGGCAGCGCCGGGATCGAGGCGGCGACCAACCGCGTGGTGCGCGAGGCCAACCACCGCATGCTGTTCTACGTCTACGCGGCGGTGGGCATCTTCTGCCTGATCACCTTCCGCAGCTGGCGCGCGACCCTGGTGGCGCTGCTGCCGCTGGTGCTCACCTCGATCCTCTGCGAGGCGCTGATGGTGATGATGGGCATCGGCGTTAAGGTCGCCACGCTGCCGGTGATCGCCCTGGGCGTGGGGATCGGGGTGGACTACGCGTTGTATCTGCTCAGCGTGCAACTGCAGATGCAACGGGCCGGGTTGCCGCTGTCGGTGGCCTACCAGCAGGCCGTGGCCTTTACCGGCAAGGTGGTTGCGCTGGTCGGCGTGACCCTGGCGGCGGGCGTCATCACCTGGGCCTGGTCGCCGATCAAGTTCCAGGCCGACATGGGGATTCTGCTGACCTTCATGTTCCTGTGGAACATGCTCGGGGCGCTGATCCTGATTCCGGCGTTGTCACACTTCCTGCTGGGCGGGAAGAAGCTCTGAGCGTGCCCGCTGACGGACCCAACCTGTAGGAGCGGGCCCTGCCCGCGATCCGCCGGCAGGGCCGGCGGCTGCTCTGGCTCCGATATTGTGGGTTTGCTGCCTCGGTTTGGGCATTTCAGCGCCGCTTCGGCACGCGCGCCGGCTCCGTGTTTCGCCCCCTCGGGCGACCTTCTTTGGCAAACGCCCCAAAGAAGGCAAAGGTCTTGCCCCAATCATCCGGTTTTTCGCTTGGGGCGAAAAATACCCTCGTTGAAGCGAAGTTTCAGGGGCACGCGTTGACGGGCCATCCCTGGCCCGACAACGCTCTCGCGACATCCATGTCGCTCAACCCCTGAAACTCCGCTTCAACGAGGCCTCCTGAACGGGGCGTTCGGCGCGCGCGGATGTTTCTCTGGAAGTCTTTAAGAGCCAAAGCCAAAGCCAAAGCCAAAGCCAAAGCCAAAGCCAGGGCAGGAATGGAGTGGTTGTCGAGCCTTTCGTAGGACCGAGGGGGACGCCTAGTCCTTGCTCGCGAACCGCCCAACGCCGACGTTTGACTGTAGGAGCGGGCCATGCCCGCGATCCGCCGGCAGGGCCGGCGTTTCATGCCGTTCGGTACCTGAAGATAAACACCGCATCAACCTGTAGGAGCGCCCCATGGGCGCGATCGCGGGCATGGCCCGCTCCTACAGGGAGGCACCGTGCTCAATCCGTAGGTACAGACCTTGACCGCGAACTCATCCCAACTGAAGAGGCAACAGGCAAACCTCGTTTGTAGGATGGGTGGAGCGCAGCGATACCCATGCTGTTGCCGCGCGGAATCGATGGGTATCGCTGCGCTCCACGCCATCCTACGAGGTGTTCCTCCTGTCGCTTCTGTGAAAGGCAACACCCCATCAATCAAACGCCGGAATCGCCTCCAGCTCATGCAGCAGCCAGTCGGCGAATTCCCGTGCCAGGGCCTGGTTGCCGTGGGGCGGGATGATCAGGAAGTAGGGGTGGGGCGCCGGGAAATCGATGTCGAACAGGCGCACCAACCGTCCCTGATGCAGCTCCTCGCCAGCCAGTATGTGGTCGCTGATGGTCACGCCGCCGCCGGCCAGGGCGGCGCGGATGGTCAGGTAGGCGTCGGGTAGAAACACGTTCTGCCGCGCCTGCAGGCCGGGCACGCCAGCGGCGAGGAAGTAGCGGCTCCAGTCGAAGCCATCATCCTCGTGCAGCAGCACCTGGCGCGCCAGGTCGCGGGGTTTGCGCAGGTGTTCCTGGGTGTTGAGCAGGCGCGGGCTGCACACGGGGAAGTAGCGGATATCGCCCAGTGCGGCGAAGCGCTGGCCTTCGATGTGCGTCTCGCCGAAGGAAATCACCATGTCCACGTCGCCCAGGTCGCTGCTCATCGGCAGCAGGTGCAGGGCGACCTCCTGGTAATTGCGCAGGAATTTCTCCAGCAGCGACGACACCCGCGCCAATAGCGCCGGGGCGCAGGCGATGCGCAACTCGCCGGCGGGCTCTTCGGTGGGCAGGGCGCGGCGGATGTCGCGCAGCTGGTCGAAGGCGCTGCTGATCTGCTGGCTCAGCTGGCGCCCGGCCGGGGTCAGCTTGACGCCCTTGCCCTGGCGCTCCACCAGCGCCATGCCCAGTTCTTCCTCGAGCTTCTTCACCTGGTGGCTGACCGCCCCGTGGGTGACGTGCAGCTCCAGCGCCGCGCGGCTGATGCTGCCCTGGCGAACCAGCGCCTCGAAAGCGCGCAGGGCGATGAGCGAGGGCATGCGAAACGCACTGTTCTGACGCATGAAGGACCTTATTTGGTGAATTTGACTAACGATTCAGGTGGAAATCTATTGAATTGTCGTTAGTTAAATTTGCACAGAAGATGAGCCCAAGCCAACACCGATCAACAAGAAAAAACGGCTGGAGATCCGCCATGCAGCATTTCGTCGACTTGCTCGGCCTGGGCAAGCGCTACGGCAACCTGCAGGTCCTGAGCGACCTCAGCCTGAGCATCCGCCAGGGCGAATTCCTCACGCTGCTGGGGCCGTCTGGCTCCGGTAAAAGCACCACGCTGATGATGCTCGCCGGCTTCGTCGAACCCAGCGAAGGGCGTATCGAACAGGACGGCCGCGACATCACCCACCTGTCGCCGGACCAGCGCGAGTTCGGCGTGGTGTTCCAGGGCTACGCGCTGTTCCCGCACATGAGCGTGGCGCAGAACGTTGCCTACCCGCTGCGCATCCGCAAGGTGCCGGGCGCGGAGATCGAGCGCCGGGTCGCCGAGGTGCTGGAACGCGTCGGCCTGGCCGGCATGGGCGAGCGCGGCATCAGCCAGCTGTCCGGCGGCCAGCAACAGCGCGTGGCGCTGGCCCGCGCGCTGGTGTTCAAGCCGAAATTGCTGCTGCTCGACGAGCCGCTGTCTGCCCTCGATCGCCGCCTGCGCCAGGAGATGCAAGGCGAGCTGGCGCGTATGCACAAGGATTTCGGCACCACCTTCGTCTTCGTCACCCACGACCAGGAAGAAGCCCTGGCGCTGTCCGACCGCATCGCCGTGTTCAACAAGGGCCGCCTGGAACAGGTCGGCACCCCGCGCGAGGTCTACGAACGCCCGGCCAGCCGCTTCGTCGCCAACTTCCTCGGCGACACTAACCTGCTGGAGGTGGGCGTGGTGCGGCGCGAGGCCGAAGCCACGCTCTGCGATTTCCGGGGCCAGCACCTGCGTGTGGCCAATACGCCCAATGCCGGCCAGGGCGGCAAGAGCTGGCTGGCAGTGCGCCCGGAACACATCGACCTGCGCCCGCTGCAGGACGCCGGTCGCGACAACGGCCTCTGCGCCACCGCAGGCCCTGCGACCTACCAGGGCGCCCACGTCAATCTCGAACTGACCCTGGAGCAGGGCGATCGCCTCGACCTGCGCCTGCCGGTATCGCACCCGCTGCTGGGCAGCCTGCGCAGCGGCCAGCGCTACTGGTGCAGCTGGTCGCCGCAGCACTGCCACCTGTTGTCCGCCTGACAGACCCATAACGAAAACAAACGATCGGGGAGCAATCACATGAGCGACTCTATAAAAGCAGGCCAAGGCTTCATCGAAGACGCCATCGAAATCGCCGCCCAGAAGGGCGAGCGCGCCGGCATCAGCCGCCGCGATTTCAACCGCAGCCTGCTGCTGCTCGCCGCCGCCAGTGCGCTGCCGTTCGGCGCCGGGGGCCGGGCCTTCGCCGCGGGCGGTAGCCTGGTGCTGGCCAACTGGGGCGGTGATGCGGTGCCGGCCTTCGAGAAGAGCTTCGGCGGCTTCGACCAGGCTTCCGGGCTGGCCCTGAAAGTCGACGGCAGCGGCCCCACCGAGGGCGCGCTGAAGACCCAGGTAAGCAGCGGCGCGGTGCGCTGGGACGTGTGCGACGGCGAGATGTATTCGTCCTACCGGCTGGGCAAGGACAAGTTCCTCACCCCCATCGACTTCGGCATCGTCGACAAATCGCTGATCGGCTATGGCGACGTGCATGACTTCGGTCTCGCCAACTACACCTACAGCTACGTGATCGGTTACGACCACGAGCAGTTCGGCAAGAATCCGCCCAAGTCCTGGGCCGACTTCTGGGACGTGAAGAAGTACCCGGGCAAGCGCACCCTCTACAAGTGGATGAGCGCCAACCTCGAATGCGCGCTGCTGGCCGATGGCGTGCCGCCGGAACAGCTCTACCCGCTGGACGTGGACCGCGCCCTGCGCAAGATCGAAGAGCTGCTGCCGCACATCGCCACCCACTGGTCCACCGGCGCCGAATCGCAGCAACTGATCCGCGACGGCGAGGTGAGCATGGCGCAGATGTGGCACACCCGCGCTGAGCTGGTGAAGAACGACACCGCCGGCAAGATCGACTGGAGCTTCGACGGCGGCATCGTCTCGCCCTCGGTGTGGATGGTGCCCAAGGGCAATCCGGCCGGCGCCAAGGCGGCCATGGACTTCATCTCCTATGCCCTTCGTCCTGAAGTCCAGGCCAAACTCATGGAGGTCTACAACATGGGCCCGGTGAACCTCAAGGCCAACGACCTGCTCAGCGCCCAACTGCAGGCGATCAACCCCACCGCACCGGACAACCTGAAGAAGCAGGTGTCGCTGAACAACAAGTGGCATGCCGAACACTACGGCGAAACCCTGGAGCGCTACCTCGCGCTGATCGGTGGCTGAGATGGGACGTTTCGCACCGGGCGTGCTGCCGGTCTACGGCCTGCTGATCCTGCCCCTGCCTGCGCTCGTCGTGGTCGGCTACCTGCTGCCTACCCTCGGCGTGCTCGGCTGGAGCTTCAGCCTGCCGGAGTGGGGCACGCAGAACTACGCGGCCATCGCCGACAACGCCAACCTGCAGGCGGTGATCTGGCGCACCTTGCGCATCTGCCTGCTGACCACCGCGATCAGCGTCGCCATCGCCTACCTGATCGCCTACCGCTGGCGCTTCGCGACGCCGCGCGGCCGGCAGCTGATCGAGCTGTTCGTGCTGCTGCCGTTCTGGCTGTCGATGCTGATCCGCGCCTTCGCCTGGCTGGTGCTGCTGCGCAACGGTGGGCTGGTCAGCCAGGGCCTGATGGCCACCGGCTGGTTCGACGCGCCGCCGCCGCTTGTGCGCAACGAGCTGGGCGCGCTGATCGGCATGGTGCACTTCATGGTGCCGTACGCGGTGCTGCCGCTGCTGTCCTCGCTGAAACAGGTGGACGACAGCCTGCTTCGCGCCTCCAGCAGCCTGGGCGCCAGCCACTGGCAGACGCTCAAGGACATCTTCATCCCGCTGACCTTGCCGGGCGTGGTCGCCGCGTCCGCCATCGTCTTCGTGTTCAGCCTCGGCTGCTTCGTCACCCCGGCGCTGCTGGGCGGCGGCAAGGCCGCGATGCTCGCCGAGTACATCTACGTGCAGATGTTCCAGCTGTCCAACTGGGGCCTGGGCGCAGCGCTGAGCATCGTGCTGATGCTGCTGGTGGTGGGCTGCGCACTGCTGTTCGGACAACTCATCGGCTTCCGCCGTCTGCTTGGGAGGACTGAGCTGTGACCCCGCAGGGAACCTATCTCTCCGCCATGCCCAAGGGCGTGAAAAAGCCGCAACTGCCGCGCCCGCCGCTGGGGCGCTGGCTGTCCTGGACCGCGCTGGCGCTGTCCGCGCTGTTCCTGCTGCTGCCGATCCTGGTGATCGTGCCGCTGTCGTTCGGCAACCAGCGCTACCTGGCCTTCCCGGACGGCGGCTGGTCGCTGCGCCACTACGCGACGCTGTTCGACGGCGCGTGGCTGCTGTCGATCCTCCAGAGCCTCGGCCTGGCGCTGGTGGTCGGTGCGCTGTCCACCGCGCTGGCTTTCCTGTTCGCCACCGGCATCTGGCTGCAGCGGCGCTTCCGCACCGTGCTGACGCTGATCGTGCTGCTGCCGATGATCGTCCCGCAGGTGGTCTCGGCCATGTCGATCTACTACCTCGACGCGCGCCTGGGCATTCTCGACAACCTGCTGGGCGTCGGCTTCGGCCACCTGCTGATGGCGCTGCCGTATTCGGTGATCGCCATGCTGGTGGCCTACGCGCGGCTCGACCTGAGCCTGTACAAGGCCTCGCGCTCGCTCGGCGCCGGGCTCTGGCCGACGCTCTGGCACGTGCTGCTGCCCAACGTGCGCGGCGGCATCCTCGGCGGCTTCTTCATGGGCTTCGTGATGAGCTGGGAAGAAGTGGTGGTGACCTTGTTCACCAGCGGCCTGAACGTGGTGACGCTGCCCAAGCGCATCTGGGACGGCCTGCGCTACAACCTCGACCCGGCGATCGCCGCCGTGTCCACGCTGATGATCGTCCTCACCCTGGCGGTGATGCTGCTGCGCATGGTCCTGGAGCGACAGCGACCGACTTCCTGATCCACCCCGACTCACATCCGGTCGCCGCGCTGGCGACCCCAACCACTCTGTAGCAAAGCACCTGTCTGTCCCTTGCACCTTGTCCCTGAGGAGGGAATCCCCATGCTTACCGCTTTCCCCGCGCGCACCTACCGTCAACGCGTCGAAGCCGTCAAACGCCGCATGGCCGATCGTGGCCTGGATGCCCTGGTGGTCAACTACCCGGACAACATCAACTACCTGACCGGCTTCGACAGCCTGGGCTTCCTCTGGTACCAGGCGCTGATCATCTCGCCGAAGCTGGCCGAACCGGTGTTCCTCACCCGTACCAGCGAGGAGCCCTGCACCTGGGAGCTGTCGTGCATCAACGAGGCGATCTTCTATGACATCGCCAAGCAGGACCCGCTGAAGATCGTCGCCGACGTGCTCGCCCAGGCCGGCCTGTCCCAGGCGCGCATCGGCCTGGAAATGACCGCCTCGACCTTCTCCCCGGCGCAGTACAACGCGCTGCTGGGCTATATGCCCGAAGCCCGTTTCGAAGACGCCGGCCCGCTGGTCGCCGAAAATCGTCTGATCAAGACCGCCGAGGAAATCGAGTACCAGCGCAGCGCCGCGCGTATGGCTGACCAGGGCATGCTGGCCGCCTTCGAAGCGCTGCGTCCGGGTATCTCCGAAGTGGAAGTGGCCGGTATCGTCGCCAACGCCCTGGGCCGCGCCGGCAGCGAATACTCGGCGATCAGCCCGATGTGCGCCACTGGCCGCCGCAGCACCATGACCCACGCCATGCCGCACCGCCAGACCATCAGCCACGGCGACGTGGTGATCCTCGAGCATGCCGGCGTGTGCAACCGCTACCACGCGATCCTCATGCGCACCGCGGTGATCGGCAAACCCAGCCCGCGCGTGAAGGAAGTGGCGACCCTGCTCACCGAGGCCTTCAACGCCGCCATCGACATCGCCAAGCCCGGCACCCCGGTGGGCGAGGCCAACCGCGTGTGCAACCAGATCCTCGACCGCATCGACCTGTCGCGCACCCGCGTCCACCGCATCGGCTACAGCCTGGGCCTGGCCTACCCGCCGACCTGGCTGGAAGCGATGATGGTGGACGAGGCCGACGACCACGTGTTCCAGCCGAACATGTCGTTCTCCATCGAGCCCAACCTGTCCTTGTACAACGAAGGCTTCGGCATCAAGCTCGGCGACACCGTGCTGTGCGGCGAGAAGGGCTCGGCGAGCCTGTCCGAACTGCCGCCGGAGCTGACGATCATCGACTGATGGAGGTTCGCCTCCGGTCCATGTACTGCCGGGGGCGAATCCGTGTTGCGTGTCTGCGCCTGCGGGCGCAGTGATGAAGTCCGAGGGTTTCCGATGAGTCACACGATGGATATTTTCTGGCACGACGACGTGCTGCGCCACGACACCGCCGCCGGCGTGTTCGAGGCGCCGCCCAGCGACCTGCTGGCCGAGCAGCTGCTGCACCCGGAGAGCAATCCCCGGCTGCTCAACATGCGCGCCATCCTCCAGCGCGCGCCGGTTGCCGGCTCGTTGAACTGGCATGAAGGCCGCCACGCCAGTGAAGAGGAACTGCTGCGCTTCCACGATGCCGACTACCTGCGCGGCATCTTCGAGGCGGACGCCCAGGGCAAGCGCTTCAGCAGCACCACGCTGATGTCCGCCGGCAGCCTCGCCGGCCTCCTGGCCGCCGCCGGCACCAGCCTGCTGGCGCTGGAAAGCGTGCTGGCGACCGGCAACCCGGCCATGGCCCTGGTGCGCCCGCCGGGCCATCACGCCGCGCCGGCCATGGCCGACGGCTACTGCTTCTTCAACAACGTCGGGGTTGCCGCGCGCGCCGCGCAAGCGGCGGGGCTGGAGCGGGTGGCCATCGTCGACTGGGACGTGCACCACGGCAACGGCACCCAGGAAGGTTTCTACGACGATCCTTCGGTGTTCACCGTGTCGCTGCACATGGACCACGGCGCCTGGGGCCCGAGCCATCCGCAGTCGGGGGCAGCGGACGAGCGCGGCTACGGCGCGGGGCTGGGCAGCAACCTCAACCTGCCGCTGCCCATGGGTTCGGGCGACCAGCTCTACGAGATGGTCTTCAGCCGCTTCGTCGAACCGGCGCTGCGCGCGTTCAAGCCGGACCTGCTGATCATCGCCAACGGTCTGGACGCCTCGCAGTTCGACCCCAACGGCCGCCAGCTGGTGACCATGCAGGGCTTCAATCGCCTGGCCCGCCGCGCCCGCGCGCTGGCCGACGAACTCTGCCAGGGACGGTTGCTGGTGGTGCAGGAGGGCGGCTACAACCCGGCCTACAGCGCCTACTGCCTGCATGCCGCGACGGAAGGCTTCCTTGGCCAGCCGTCAACGCTGCCCGACCCGCTGGCGTACATGCCGGAACCGGCCGCGCGGGTGGAAGCCGACCTCGCTGCGCTGGACACGCGGTTGGCAGCGGCGGGGTGGAAGTTCGCCTGAGCCTCCGGCGCGCCCCGTTCGCGCCGGGCTGCCTGCCTTCGTAGGGCGCATAACGCGCCAGCGTTATCCGCCGCGGAAGGTCCGGCGGATAACCTGTTCCAGGTTATCCGCCCTACATCTGCGCGGGCTCAAGTGTAGGAGCGGGCCATGCGCGCGATCGCGGGCATGGCCCGCTCCTACAGGAAGGCACGTGGTCAGCGATGATTGCGATAACGCTCGGTCAGGGACTGCACGCGGGCGACGTAGGTTTGCGTCTCGCTGTAGGGCGGTATTCCGTTGTACTTGTCGACGGTCATCTCTCCGGCGTTGTAGCTCGCCAGCGCCAGCCGCTGATTACCGTTGAAGCGCTTGAGCAGCCAGGCCAGGTAGCGCACGCCGCCGCGAATGTTCTGCCGCGCATCGAACGGGTTGGTCACGTTGAAGCGCTCGGCGGTATCGGGCATCAACTGCATCAGCCCCTGGGCGCCGGCGACGGAAATGGCGTTGGGCTGGAACGCCGATTCGGCATGGATCACCGCGCGGACCAACGCCTGGTCGACGCCGTAGCGAGTCGAGGCGGATGCGATTTCCTGGCGATAGGAACGGGTGTCCAGGCGCAGCGTGGCGACGTTGAAGTCCCTCGGCGCCATGCACAGGTAGCAACCCTTGATGTAATACACATCGATCACGTCGACCCGCGCGGAGATCCCGACCGGGCGGCGGCTCACATACTGGCGAACGCCCTTGTGGACGAAGGTGTACACCCGCACCCGCCCTGCACCCGGCTCGTCCCCGCGCTCGGATGCCGGCGCGGCCTTCGGCCTGGTGCCGGCAGTCGCGCCCGCCTTGCCGGTCTGGCCAGACTTGTGGTTTTGAAGCGTGCAGCGAGCGCCGGCAACGGCGTGGCTGGTGTGGCTGACGGTTCCGTCGCGGGCCTGGCATTTGAACAGGGCGTTGGCGTAGAGCGGAGCGACCAGCAGTGCCAGTCCGATGCAGCCAGGAAGGCTCCTGCGAGCCCATCGCCAGGTTCTGGAACTCATCAAA
This sequence comes from Pseudomonas sp. LABIM340, assembly GCF_040017195.2. NCBI lineage: Bacteria > Pseudomonadati > Pseudomonadota > Gammaproteobacteria > Pseudomonadales > Pseudomonadaceae > Pseudomonas > Pseudomonas sp. LABIM340. The sequence goes on from NZ_CM200227.1 coordinate 2,897,739, forward strand.
CCGCTCCGCGCCGCGGGCGCCGATCAGGCTGGGGAAACCTGATCCGGGTAAAGGGAAAGGGCCATCAGGGGCAGTCGCAGCCGGGTTGATCCTGGGCGACCTGCCGTTTCGTTTCGCTAGTTATAGCCCTTTCAAACGGTTGTGGAGCTTGGGGGGACGTACGGCTGGCCGGGGTATCAGGTTACGGTGCAGGTCCGCAGATTCGCGAGCAAGCTCGCTCCTACGCAGAGCGTGTGGCACTCCCTTGTAGGGGCGAGCTTGCTCGCGAACATCTGCAACGCCGAACTCAACCGAGAATGAAGTACACCTTGCGCACCGGCGTGAGGTTTTCCCAGGTTCCCTTGAAGCCCGCCGCAACCACGAAGGAGTCCCCCGGCCCGAAGGTCTTCGCCACGCCATCGGTGTCGGTCAGGCGCACGGTTCCTTCGAGGATGTGGCACAGCTCGTCGTAGTCGCACTCGCAGCGTTCCAGGTGCACGCCGGCTTCCCAGATGCCGGCAATGGCGTTCTTTTCCGGGGCGCTGAAGTGCCGCCAGCTGCGGCTCTGGTACGGCGCGTCGACGATCGCCGGATCGTTGATCTCGCGCTCCTGCGGGGCGAGTTCGGGGTTGGCGAAGTCAATGACGTGGCGGGGCAGGGTGGACATGAGGTTCTCCATCAGGAATCGAAACCGACGCCGAAGGCATCGAAGGTCTTGAGCAGCAGATCGCGGCGGCCGGTGCGGTCTTCCTTGGCCAGTGAACGCTGGGCCAGGCGCACGCCGAGGTAGCGCAGCGGCTCGGGCGGGAAGGGGAAAGGCTTCTGCGAAGTCATGCGCAGCTCGGTGCGTTCGGTGCGCTCGCCGCCCAGTTGGTCGAGCATGTTCAGCGCGGCGAAGCGGCTGGCCGCCACGCCCTGGCCGGTGAAGCCCAGCGCATAGGCGACGCGTCCGCCGAGCACGCAGCCGGTGAACAAGGTGGTACGCGCCGAGGTGTCGATGATGCCGCCCCAGGCATGGCTGAACTCGATCGGGCCGAGCTGCGGGAAGGCCTCGCGGAACTGTCCGGCCAGGCGCTGGAAGCTTTCCGGGCGCTGGGTCAGGGCCTCGTCGCGGCGGCTGCCGAAGTGGTAGATGGCGTCGAAGCCGGCCCAGAGGATGCGGTTGTCGGCGGTCTTGCGCAGGTAGTGGAACTGGTTGCCGGCATCGGCGATGCCGTAGCGGTCGACCCAGCCGATGGCGCGCAGCTGGTCGTCGGTGAGCGGCTGGGTGACCAGCGAGTAGTCGTACACCGGGATCACGCTGGAGTTCAGGTGGCCGAGCAGTGGCGGGGCGATGTTGGTCGCCAGGGCGATCTGCCCGGCCTCCAGCTCGCCACGATCGCAGCGCAGCATCAGGCGGTCGCCGCGCTGGTGCAGCTCGTGCACGGGAGTGTTCTCGAACAGCTCGATACCCTGTTCCAGGCATACCCGGCGCAGCTCGGCGGCCATCTTCGCCGGATTGAGCAGCGCGTAGTTGGGCTCGAAAACGCCAGCCCTGTACAGCGGCGAGTCGAGCTTCTGCGCCAGTTCCGCGCCTTCGAGCCACTCGCAGTCGATGCCGAAGCGCTGGTAGTTGCTCTGCATGCCGCGCAGGCCTTCGACCTGCCAGGGCTGTATGGCGACGCTGAGCTTGCCGCGACGCTCGAACTCCACGTTCATGCTGAAGCGCTTCAGATCCGCCTCGAACTCGTCGAGGTTCTGACGGCCCAGGCGTACCAGGGTTTCGGCTTCTTCCGGCCAGCGGCGCAGGGCATTGCCTACGCCGTGGGAAATACTCGGCGCGCAGAAGCCACCGTTGCGCCCGCTGGCCTCGCCACCGCAACGGCGCGCCTCGACCACCGCGATGCTCGCGCCGGGCCAGCGCAGGCGGGCGTGCAGGGCGGTCCAGAGACCGGTGAAGCCGCCGCCGACCACCACCAGGTCGAAGCGGCGATCCGCTTCCAGCGCCGGTGCAGCGGGAGCGGGATCGAGGGTGTCGAGCCAGAAAGGTCGGGGAGTGGCGTGCGCAAGAAGGGCGGATGTCATCGGAAAACTCCGGCAGAATGTCGGAAGAAAAAGCGGTCTTCGGGCCGCGTCCGAGTTTTGTAATCGCTCCGGGGTGCCCAGGCATACGGCTTGCCGCTCTTTGCGGGCACGCCCGGAGCAGCAAAAGCCGGCCAAGACCGGCAGGGGAAAGCGATGAGTGAAGAACAGGGCTGGAGCGCCACGCTCGAAGACACGACCTACCAGCCCGACCCAGCCAGCGCCGCAACCCACGCCGTGGTGATGCGTTATCACCAGGCCTGGCGCTGCCATGACATCGAGGCGCTGATGGCGCTGTTCGACCCGAAGGTGGAGTACAACGATTTCTTCCAGGGTCGTCGGATCGCGCCGAACGAACTGCGCGACTATCTGCAGACCAGCATGCCGGCGGCTGGGGACGAGTCGCAGGTCTATGCCGACCGCCTGCGGGTTGATGGCGACACCGCCTTCCTGCAGTACCAGGTGACCCTGCGTGGCACCCAGGGGTTGGTGTCCTTCCGCGCCACCGAGGCCTATACCGTGCGCGACGGGCGGATCATCCGCGTCAACGAGCACGCCGCCCTGGTCGGCCAGCCGCAGAAAACCGCCAGCGAGCCGCAGCCGCGCATGGCCGACAGCCGCCTGGGGCTCTCCGCGCGGCAATTGAGCCTGCTCGGCGGCGACATCCAGCAGTACTTCCAGCAGACCCGGCCGTTCCTCAACCCCGACCTGGACATGCCCCAGGTCGCGGCGGCCACCGGCTACACGCGCAACCAGATTTCCTACTTCCTCAACCAGGTGCTTGGGCTGAGCTTCTACCAATACCTGAACCAGCTGCGGCTGCGCCACCTGCTCGGCCAGCTCGACGGCGCCACCAGCGTCACGCGCATCGATGAACTGGCGCGGGCGGCGGGGTTCCGTTCGCTGTCGACCTTCTACCGCTGCTTCCGCGAAGAGACGGGGTTGTCGCCCAAGGCTTACCTGGAACAGAAGGCGGCTTCGTGAGCGGAGTGCTTTTGTAGGATGGCGTGGAGCGAAGCGATACCCATCGATCACGGGTGACCCTCGCGATGGGTATCGCAAGCTCCACCCATCCTACGAGGCTTCCCCACGGCTTCGCAGGCGGGCGGTTTGCGAGCAAGCTCGCTCCTACAGACAGTCCCCTCCGCGCGTGCCCGCATGCACGGCGTCCGCGTTATCAACCCCGTGCCCATTTCCCTATGCTCGGCCCACAAGCATTCCAACAAGCTCAGGAGACCTTCGCATGCGCGACCAGCTCTATATCGATGGCCAATGGCAGGCACCCGCGCAAGGCGGCCGCTTCGAGGTGTACGAACCCTCCAGCGAAGCCGTGCTGACCGAAGTCGCCGCCGCCACCGGCGAGGACGTGGATCGAGCCGTGCAGTCCGCGCGCCGGGCTTTCGATGAGGGCGAGTGGGGCCGCAGCAGTGGGAAGGAACGCGCCGGCTACCTGCGCGCCATCGCCGACAACCTGCGTGGCCGCCGCGAAGACCTGGCCCGCCTGGAGGTGCAGGACAACGGCAAGCCGCTGCCCGAGGCGCAGTGGGATATCGACGACGCCATCGGCTGCTTCGACTACTACGCCGAGCTGGCCGAAGGGCTGAATGACGAGGGCGAAGTGGTCGCGCTGCCCGACGAACGTTTTGCCTGCCGCGTGCTGCGCGAACCGGTCGGCGTGGCCGGGCAGATCATCCCGTGGAACTACCCGTTGCTGATGGCTTCGTGGAAGGTCGCCCCGGCTCTCGCCGCTGGCTGCACCGCCGTGCTCAAGCCTTCGGAACTGACCCCGCTGACCTCCCTCGAGCTGGCCGCTGCCGCCGATGCCGTGGGCCTGCCCAAGGGCGTGCTCAACGTGGTCACCGGCCTGGGCCGCGACGCTGGCTCGCCGCTCTCGGCGCATCCGGGCGTGGACAAGCTGGCCTTCACCGGCAGCGTGCCGACCGGGCGCGCGATCATGCAGGCGGCAGCCCAGGACATCAAGAACGTCAGCCTGGAGCTGGGCGGCAAGTCGGCCTTCATCGTGTTTGACGATGCGGATGTCGAAGCGGCCGTGGAGTGGATCCTGTTCGGCATCTTCTGGAACCAGGGCCAGGTGTGCAGCGCCACCTCGCGCCTGCTGGTGCAGGACGGGCTGCATGACCGGCTGATCGAGCGCCTGGTGGAAGAAACCCGCCGCATCACCATCGGCAACGGCCTGGAGCCGGGTGTACTGCTCGGCCCGCTGGTCAGCGCCGGCCAGCACGCCAAGGTACTGCAGGCCATCGAGGCTGGCGTGCGCGATGGCGCCAGGTTGGTCACTGGCGGCAAGCGTCCGGCGCATCGGGACAAGGGCTGGTTCGTCGAGCCGACGGTGTTCATCGACGCACCGCTGGAAAGCGCCGTATGGCGCGAGGAAATCTTCGGTCCGGTGCTCGCCGTGCGTCGTTTCAAGGACGAAGCCGAGGCGTTGCGCCTGGCCAACGACAGCCAGTTCGGCCTGGCGGCTGCGGTGATGTCTGCCGATCCGTCGCGCTGCCAGCGCGTGAGCCGCGGCCTGCGCGCCGGCATCGTCTGGGTCAACTGCTCGCAGCCGACCTTCACCCAGGCGCCCTGGGGCGGCTACAAGCAGAGCGGCATCGGCCGCGAACTGGGCGTGTGGGGGCTGGACAACTACCTGGAAACCAAGCAGGTCACCGAGTACCTCAGCGACCAGCCGTGGGGTTGGTACATCAAGTGATGTGAGGGGGCGGCGGATAACCCGTTCCGGGTTATTCGCCCTACGGTGCTGCGGACTCCATTGTAGGAGCGGGCCATGCCCGCGATCGCGCGCAGGGCGCGCTCCTACAGGGGAATGCCGTCGCTCCGGCTCAGACCAACCCCTTCCCCTGCAAATGCTCGCGCAGGTAGTCGATGAACACCCGCACCTTGCGCGTGCTGCGGCGGTGCGGCAGGTAGAGCACATGCACCCAGGGACCGAACGCGCTCTGGTCGCGCCAGCAGTCGGGGAGCTGTTCCACCAGTTCGCCGCTTTCCAGGTAGGGCAGCGCGCTCCACTGGGGGAGGAACTGCAGCCCCTGGCCATCGAGCAGGCACGAGAGCAGGAAGTCGTAGTTGTCGCTGGCGATGCGCGGCACCGGCTGGCGGATGCGGATGCGTTCGCCGTCCCTCTGCACCCACCAGAAATTCCGGTTCAGCAGCGGGTGGCGGAAGATCAGCCAGTCGTGCTCCTCGTAGTTCTCCAGCGTCACGTCCAGGCCCTTTTCCGCGAGGTACTTCGGGCTGGTGCAGAGCATCAGGCGGTTCTCCAGCAGCGGCTGGGCGATCACGTCCGGCAGGTCGATGGGGCCGTCGCGCAGGGCGATGTCGTAGCCGCCTTCCACCAGGTCGACGAACTCGTCCAGCAGGTCCACTTCCAGGCGCACCTGCGGGTGTTCTCGGAGGAAACGGCAGCAAACCGCGTTGAAGAAGGCCGGGGCGAAGGATGGCGGTGAGACGATGCGCAGGCTGCCGCGCAGTTCGGTCTGCAATTGCTCGACTTCTTCGCTGGCGCGCTGCAGCTGCATCAGCGCCGAGCGCGCGCCTTCCAGGTAGATATGCCCGGCCTCGGTCAGCGCCATGCGCCTTGTGGTGCGCTCGAACAGGCGCTGGCCCAGGTCGGCCTCCAGCTGCGCCACGCCCTTGGTGATCGCCGACGGCGTCTTGCCCAGCTGTTCGGCGGCGCGGCTGAAGCCGCCGTGGTCGGCGGTGGCGACGAACATGGTGAGGGCGGTCATCTTGTCCATGGATTGCTTCCTGGTATTGCTTCCTGACAGGAACAGAAGTTGTGCGGGAAGTCAGTGTTAAAGCCGCCGTGGCTTTTGCTTAACCTTCGTCACAGATCAACAATAACGAAGGCTCTGCGATGAAACTACTGATTCCGGCGCTGGTGTCGGCGGCTTGCGCTTTTTCCTCGATGGAAACTATGGCCGCCGCCGACCTCATCTTCCACGGCGGCAAGGTCTACACCGCCGAACCCGGCCAGGCGCTGCAACAGGCGGTGGCGGTGGAGAACGGCCGCATCCTCGCCGTCGGCTCCGACGCGCAGATCCTCAAGCTCCAGCAGCCGGTGACGAAAGTCATCGACCTGCACGGCCAGGTGCTGATGCCCGGTTTCATCGACGCCCATACCCACCTGGTCAAGGGCGGGCTGCAGATGCTCCAGGCCAACCTGGACAACCAGAACCTGCCGCTCGCTGAGTTCGAGAGCAAGCTGCGCCAGTGGCGCGATGACGGCCGCGCGCGGCGTGGCCAGTTCCTCTATGTCGGCGGTGTGCCGACGGCGTACTGGGACGAGCTCGGCGAGCTGCAGCAGCGCTTCAACCAGGGGGAATGGGCGAAACAGCCGATCCTCCTGGCCGGCGGCGACTACCACACCGGCTGGGCCAACCAGGCCCTGCTCGACCTCGCCGGCATCGACGCAGCCAAGGTCAGAACGCTGAAGGGCGAAGAGCAGGCCACCATCGGTCACGACGCCGACGGCAAGCCCAACGGCTTCCTGGTGGATGCCGGCCTCTACCCGGTGCAGGCGCTGCTGCCGCTGGCCAGTAACGACGAGTTGCTCAAGGCCCTGAAGGGCGCGCAGAGCTACTACCACGAGCTGGGCATCACCGCCTGGATGGAACCCTTGGCGAACGAGAACCCCGGCGGCGACATCCACAACGATTCCGTCGGCGTGCTGCCGGCCTACAAGATGCTGGCGGAAGAGGGCGGACTGACCGCGCACGTCGCCGCCTTGCTGATGGCCGACTCCAAGGCGACCCCGGCCGACCTCGACGAGCTGGACAAGGTGCGCCAGCAGTTCATCGGCGTGGAGAACCTGACCCTGCCGGGCATCAAGGTCTTCGCCGACGGCGTGGCCGAGGTGCCGGCGCAGAGTGCGGCGATGCTCGAGCCCTACAGCAACTCGAAGAAATACGGCGAGCTGCTGATCGACCCCAGGCACTTTGGTGAGCTGGTCAGTGCCGCCGACGCCCGTGGCTGGCTGGTGCACATCCATGCCATCGGCGACCGCGCGGTACGTGAATCGCTCAACGGCATCGAGCAGGCGCGCAAGGATCGCCACAGCGGCATCCCGCATTCCATCACCCACCTGCAGATGGTCAACCCCAGGGACTTCCCGCGCTTCAAGGCGCTCGACGTGATTGCCGCCATGCAGCTTTACTGGGCCGCGGCCGACGAGAACAGCGTCGACCTGGTCAAGCCCTACGTCAGCGCCATGGCCTTCCTGCACATGTACCCGGCGCGCTCGCTGCTGAAGAACGGCGCGACCCTTTCCGGCGCCAGTGACTGGCCGATCACCACGCCTGATCCGTGGAAGGCCATCTACCAGGCGATCCAGCGCGTCGGCCCGAAGGGCGTGCTCAACGCCGCCGAGGACATCGACCGGCAGACCATGTTCCAGGCCTACACCCTCAATGCCGCGCGCACCATGCGCCTGGAGCAGAGCATCGGTTCGCTCAAGCCGGGCAAGCAGGCCGACCTGGTCCTGCTCGATCGCGACGTGTTCACGGTCAAGCCTGAAGCGCTGCGTGATACGCGAGTGCTCAAGACCTGGTTCGCCGGCCGCGAAGTCTATAGTCGTTCGAGCGAATAACGCTGATCCATCCGGAGTGCCCCGGCGCTCCGGTGTCGTTAAAAAAAGCAATTGCAGGAGCCTTGCCGTGATTCTTCACACCTTCACCACCGACATCCGCGACCCGCTGCAGCGTGGCCGGCAGATCGGCGAAACCTTCGCCGAGCAGATCCGCCAGACCGTGGCGCTGTACCTGGACTTCTTCCCGCGCGTCGGCGTGGAGCTGGACAAGGCGCGCGCCATCGGCGAAGCCAGCCTCGCGGCGCTGGCCGACTGGTGCCCGGCCCTGGCAAAGGAAGTCGAAGGCCTGGCCCTGGGCGTGTCCTTGCCGCTATGGCAACTGGCGGCGCTGAATGCGCGTACCGAAATTCTCGCGGTGATGCCCGAGCAACCGGTGGAAGGCGAGTGCTCCACCTCCGTCTACGCCCCGGCGGGCGCGGTTGCCCCGCGCAGCCTGCAGACCTGGGACTGGCACGACAGCCTGGTGCCCCATGGCCTGCTGCTGGGCTTTACCGGCAGCACCGGCCTGACCGCCAAGCTGTTCACCGAGTTCGGCATGCTCGGCAAGATCGGCGTGAACAGCGCCGGATTGGGCGTGCACTTCAACATCCTGCACCACGCCAGTGACGACGGCAGCGCCGGCGTGCCGGTGCACGCCATCGCCCGCCGCGTGCTGGAGGAAGCCGCCAGCGTCACCGAGGCCATCGACATGGCGCGTTCGGCGCGGGTCAGTGCATCCACCGTGCTGACCGTCTTCACCCGCAACGACGTGCGTGCCCGTGCCGCCAGCATCGAGATGAGCCCGGCGCACACCGCCGTGGTGGTGCCGCGCGAGGATGGCTGGCTGCTGCACACCAACCACTTCCTCGACGGCGAACTGAGCTGGGGCGAGCGTACGGCGGACGTGTCCACCACCTACGCGCGCCTGGAACACCTGAAGGCCGGCACTGCCGGCATGACCGGCAAGGCCCTGCGCGAGCGCGCCGATGCCTTCTGCGGCGCCGACGGCGACCAGGCGGTGGTGTGCTTCCACCCGGACATGTCCGAGCCGGACACCGAACGCTGGGAGACCCTGCTGAGCCTCGGCCTGGATACCGCTGGCTGTGCGCTGGAGTACGTGGCCGGCACGCCGAAGAAGCTGGCGGATGAGGGGTTCCTGCGCTTCTGAAGCTCTCCCTCCCGTCGTAGGGCGCATAACGCGCCAGCGTTATCCGCCGCCGACCTACGGCGGATAACCCGTTCCGGATTGTGCGCCCTACGTATCACCACTTGCCAAACCAACGCCCCGTGACGGCCCGCCGGCCGCCGCGCGGGTTTCGTGTTGCCACAAAAACAAGAGTGAACCGCCATGATCGACCACACGCCCGCAGCTCCCGGCTCGCGCTCGGCCTTTCGCACCTTCTGCGTCTCCGGCATGGGCACCGCGCTGGAGTTCTACGATTTCGTCATCTACGGCTACGCCGCCGCACTGATCTTCCCGCAACTGTTCTTCCCCGGCATGGATCGCCTGACCGCCGTGCTGGTCGCCTTTGCGGCCTTCGGCGCCGGCTTCTTCGCCCGCCCGCTGGGCGGCGTGGTGTTCGGCCACCTGGGGGACCGCTACGGTCGGCAGAAGGCGTTGGTCGCCACTCTCGTGCTGATGGGCCTGAGCACCCTGCTGATCGGCTTCCTGCCGACCCACGCCAGCATCGGCGCGGCCGCGCCCGTTCTGCTGGTGCTGCTGCGCCTGGTGCAGGGTTTCGCCGCCGGCGGCGAGTGGGGCGGGGCAGCGCTGTTCGGCATCGAGGTCGCACCCAAGGGGCGCCGTGGCCTGTGGGGCAGCTTCACGAGCATGGGCATCGGCATCGGCGGCATCTTCGGCTCGGCGGTGTTCGCCATCGTTAGCTTCGCCTTCGACGACGACCTCAGCGGCATAGCCTGGCGCATCCCGTTCTGGCTCGGCGGCCTGCTGGTGCTGGTCGGTCTCTATGCGCGCCTGCAGAACGCCACGCCACAGCCCAAGGCCGCGCCGCAAGCCGAGGCGCGCATGCCGCTGATGGAGGCCTTCCGCCGTCGCCCGCGCGAGCTGCTGCTGTGCATCGGCATCGCCTTCGGTTACGTCACCATCGCCTATATCGGCAGCACCTTCTTCCTCGCCTATGCGACGGACATCGGCTACAGCAGCAGCCATGCCTTGCTGTTCGATTTCTCGCTGTCGGTGGCCATCGTCGCCTCCGCGCCGTTCTTCGGGCACCTGTCGGACCGTTTCGGCCGGCGCGTGGTGATGATCTTCGGGGCGGCAATCATGGCGCTCGGGCTGTTCGCCTTCTTCCCGCTGATCGGCCTGCACAACCTGCCGCTGGCTCTGTTGGCGTACATCGCCGTGGGCTTCTTCATGGGCGCGACCCAGGGGCCGATCCCGGCATTTCTCGCCGAGCAGTTCCCGCGGGAAATGCGCTATTCGGGAATATCGTTCAGCTACCAGATCGGCGCGGCGCTGGGCGGCGGTACGGCGTCGAGCATCGCCACCGCCATCCTCATCGCCACCGGGCGTAACCCGTTTGGCGTGGCGCTCTACGGCGCGGCGGCGCTCTTGTTGGTGGCGGTGTGCTCCTGGCTGCTGCGGGAAACCTCGCGCCTGCCGATGGAAGTGATCGACCGCGACGACGCCGCGCCGGCAGCGGTATCGGTGCAGGCGATCAACTGACCGCGCGTGCCCTGGTGCCCGGCACGAGGCCGAGCACCAGGGCGCAGCCGACCAGGATGATCAGCGCGCCCACGCCCTGCATCAGCGACAGGCTTTCGCCCAGCACCAGCGCGCCCACCAGCACGGCGACCACGGTGACGACGAACTCCACGCTGATGGTTTTCGTGGCGCCGATGCGCGCGACAAGCTGGAAGTACACGACGTAGTTCACCGCGCTGAGCACGCAGCCGCACAGCAGCAGGAAGAGGAAGTCGACCGGCTGTGGCGTGCCGGGCACCGGAACCCAGATCAGCAGCGGCAGCGTCAGCAGCCCGCCGATCAGGAAGGCGCCGCAGGTCACTTCCCAGGGCCCGGCGGTGCGCAACTTCAGGCTTGCATAGTTGCTGCCGAAGGCCGCGCACACCGCACCGAACACAGAGGCCGCGCTGCCGAGGATGAATTCGTGGGTGATCGGCACCGCCGGGAAGCCCACCAGCAGCACCATCCCGCAGAAGCCCAGCACCAACCCGCCCAGACCGCCCCAGGTGATGCGCTCCAGGCCCCAGAGGCGGCCGATGAGCATGGAGAACAGCGGAATGCCGGCGACGAAGATTGCCGCCATGGCGGTGCCGATGCGCGGGGTGGCGTAGGTCATGCCGATCAGCTGGCCGGCCACCGTGGTCGCGCCGACCACGCACAGCGGCTTCCACAACCCTTCGAAATTCAGCCGGCGCCCGGACAACTTGGCGACCGCGAACAGCGTGAAGCTGGCGATCAGCGCGCGGAAGCTGACTGCGCCAACCCAGCCGAACCCGGCGATGGCCTTGAGCAGCACGAGAAAGGACAGCCCCCAGCCGATCGCAAGGAACAGGTAGGCGGCAAGGTCGCGCGGTTGCATACGACTCCGGTGGCGCAAGGCAGAAGAAGGCCACCGAAAGGCGGCGGCGAATGCCGCTATCTTGCCGGGCGCCCATGACCCTTGGGAAGGCGGCGCACCGACGTTTCTCTATCCGCCAGCGGCGCCTTCAGCTGCCTGCATTGCAACCTGGCACGGCAGTGCGCGGGCGAGGCAGTCTCCGCTAGGCGTTCTCCACCCGCCTGTTCGCCAGGGCCTGCGGGTTCGCCATGTTCTTCGGTGTTCCGCCGAAGAACGCCACCACGTTGTCGAAGGCATCGCCGAAGTACAGCTCGTAGCCGTTCTTCTCCACGTACCCCAGGTGCGGGGTGCAGAGCGCGCGGGGATGCTTCAGCAGGTCGTTGTCGGCGGCGAGCAGCGGCTCCTGCTCGAAGACGTCCACGGCCGCGTAGCCAGGTCGGCCGGCGTTCAGGGCCTGCAGTAGCGCGCCAGGAGCGATGAGCTCGGCGCGGCTGATGTTCACCAGCAGGGCGCTGGGCTTCATGCCCGCCAGGTCCGCGAAGGTGACCCCATGACGGGTGCTCTCGGACAGGCGCAGGTTGAGGCTGAGGATATCCGCCTCGGCGAAGAAGGCCGCGCGCGAAGCAGCCGCCTGATGACCGTCGGCGATGGCGGCGGCCCGGCTGTTGTCGCTGCCCCAGACCAGCACCGGCATGTCGAACGCCTGCGCATAGCGCGCCAGACGCTGGCCGATCTTGCCGTAGCCCCAGATGCCCAGAGTCTGCCCGGCCAGCGCGTGGCCCAGGTTGACCTGCCATTGCCCGGCCTTGAACGCTTCGATGGCCGGAACGAGTTGCCGGCGCGCGGTGAGGATGAGCGCCCAGGCCAGTTCGGCGGGCGCCACGGGCGAGCCCCGTCCCTCGGTCACCACGATGCCGCGCTCGGTGCAGGCGTCCAGGTCGAGGTGGCCGGACACCTTGCCGGTCTGGCTGATCAGCTTGAGCCGGGGCAGCCTGTCGAGCAGCGCAGCGTCAATGCGGGTGCGCTCGCGGGTGAGCACCAGCGCGTCGGCATCGGCGAAGCGTGCAGCCAGCTCATCCGCCGAAGCGGGGCCCAGGTCATGCAGCACGCGCACATCGTGCCCGGCCAGTTGGCTGTAGCAGTCCAGTGTCCGGATCACATCCTGGTAGTCATCGGGGATGACGATGTTCATGGGGAGTCCGCCTCTGCGGTCGTTTGGGTTACCGCAGGACGATATCCGATCTTCAGGGGGCTTTCGATCCTGCGCCTTACACCGCCAGCGTTTGGTGCAAGGTATCGCGCAGAGATTTGAAGGCCCGCGCAATCCGCCGGATATCGCATTCAGGATGACGGTCGTGCAAGCCTGAAAAAGCCCGCACAAGGGCGGGCTGAAAACTGTGGCAGGTTCGCGCGGGGCCTCAGCGTGACGCGCGGGCTTCCGCCTCCAGCAGCCTGGCCGCATCGCCCACACGCATCCATACGCCGCCCTGCCATTCCAGCATGGCCAGCGAATGGTCCTGCACCCTGCGCTGGAAATAGCGCGGGCCGTTGCCTTGCTGCAGCCGCGAATCCCGCAGCACCGGCACCACCTCGTTGCTCAGCCACTGCCGCAGGTTGCGGTTTTCCGGGTGGAAGAAATAGAGCAACAGCAGCGTGTACAGGCCGCTTTCGCTGACCAGCAATTCGTCCTCGCGGCCGCCGGCCAGCTGCTCCCAGCGGTACTGGTCCGGGTCGAGCTTGCGCGGCACGCGGGCGCTGAAGTGGGTGTTGGTCAGGCGCGCCAGGTCGCGAGCGACGAACCAGGCCTGGTGGTCGATCATCAGCGCGCGCAGGGTGCGGTCGAAGCGGTGGAATAGCTGGACACTCAGGCCAGGATTGGCCGGGAATTCGATCCTTGGAGTCATGGGCGTTCTCCGTGCACAGGGCAGGAAGTACAGCGAGAAAACCGCCCCCGAAAAGGGAGGCGGACCGTGCAAGGGTGGAAACCGGTTGATTGAGCAATAGACCGGCCGGGCCGAAGCCCGCCTCACACGGTCCGCCATAGACAGCCAGGGCTGACCCAGCCTCGCGAAAGGCTGGGTCGTCCCTGCTACAGCAGTGCTCAATCAAACAGGTTTCCACACCTGGCCACGGCTGTTCCGTGGCGGGAGAAACGCTAAGCAGAGGCTTTGTAGGACCGCAATGCCGATGGCGAGTCAGGAACTTCCCGGAAGCCAGCGCTGCGCCGGAAGGATGCTTCGCGGCGTAGGAGCCAGGTTCAGGAAAGGTGGGAGAGGGTGACAGTCCAGGTGGTTCGCGTATGTAGGCTGGTTCGCTGCGACTGGAAGGAAGGCGGATAACACGGCGGGTCATTCGTCCTACAGCTGGAGTGGGTCACTACAGACGGCCGCTCTGCCCCGGCTGGCGCCGCGCACGCTCTGCCTCGAACGGGTGACGCTGGTTGCAGCCTATCGCGCCAAGGTTGCGTGACAGCAGGGGGAACACCGTAGGGGTATCTGGTCATACGCCCGCTTCCGGCCGATTGGTGCCTGTGATGTGGGGCAGTTGCCGACCCATAGCGGACGTCTCAGGTATAGCGCTCGCTGTAGTTAAGGCTAGATGCCTGCTTTAGACCCATGGCCGGCCATCTCAGAAAGAACGCACCGCCGGGCTGGCCAGGTCCTGCAGGTAAGTGAGATCGCATAGCAGCCATTGCCGGAGCCGGCCCTGGATGCGCCCCGCGTGCTGCCAGTCGGAGAGCAGCCGACTCAGCGATTCAGGACGAATGCCCAGGTGCGTGGCGAGCTGGCGTTGGCTGATCGGCAGATTGAGACACTCGCCCTGGCGACGGTGCAGGCCGAGCAGATAGGCGGCCAGACGCTGGGAGGCGGAACTCGCCGTCAGCCAGTCGACCTCGTTGACCTGGCGGTAGAGGCGCAGGCTGAGATTTTCCAGCATGCGCATGGCCAGCGGCGGATGGCCCTCGCAGGCCTTGCGCAGTGCGTTGCGGCTCAGTCGGAAGAATTCTCCGTTGTCCTGGCTGCGAGCGTTCATCGGGTAGCGGCCGTGAGGCATGAACATCGCCGCTTCGGCGATCAACTGGCCTTCGCGGAACAGGTGGAAGACGCGCTCCTCGCCATCGCAGGTGAAGCGCAGCATTTCCACACAGCCACGCCGTACCAGCAGGAAATGCTCGGCGGGATCTCCTTCGCGAAACAGCAGCCTGCCGGCCTCGGCGCGTAACAGGGTCGCCGATTCACATAATCCGGCCATGAGGGCGTCCGGCAGGTCGGCGAACTGGGGGAGGGCACCGAGCAACCGCTGGCATTCACCGCGATCTGGCGCGAACTTAACATTTGTCATTCGTGATGAGCGTGCAGGCTGCAATGATATGCGAATGAAGATAAGACTTATTCGCATATCAATCAATCGGAGGCTTCCGCGCCTCTTCCTTTCACTTGCACTGGTCGCCTGCACCTGCCTGACTTCGCCCGGCGGCATGGCCCGGGAAAAGGTGTTGCGGTTGGGTGGCCCCGGTGCGGTGGTCAGCTTTCCGCTGCTGCACATGGTGGAAACCAATGCGCTGGCGGAGTACGCCGAGCGCGTCGAATTCCGGCTCTGGCAGAACCCCGATCAGTTGCGCGTGCTGCTGGCCAAGAACGAACTCGACTACAGCGCCGCCCCGGTGAACCTGCCGGCGCTGATGGCGGGGCGCGGGCAGCCTGTGCGGCTGCTCAACGTCTCGGTGTGGGGAATCATCTGGCTGGTAAGCCGCGACCCACAGGTGAAAGGCTTCGCCGACCTGGCCGGCAAGGACGTGGTGCTGCCTTTCCAGCGCGACCTGCCGGCGATCCTGATCAATGAGCTATTGCGCAGCCATGGCCTGGAGCCGGGCAAGGACCTGACGCTGCGCCCGGTCCGCGACGGCCAGGACGCCCAGGCACTGCTGCTGGCAGGTCGCGCCGATCACGCCCTGCTGGTGGAGCCGGCGGTGTCCCTGCTGCTTTGGCGCAACCGTAGCGAGGGTGGGGCGCCGCTCTACCGCGTGCAAAGTCTCGAGAGCGCCTGGAAGCAGGCCTTCCCTCGGCAGCCTGAACTGCCTCAGGCAGGACTGATGAGCAGCCCGCAGCGCGCCGAGGACGGCGAGTTGGCGCGCGCTGTGGAGGCCGCCTACGCCGAGTCCGCCCGCTGGTGCAGTACGCAGCCGCGGGACTGCGCGGAACTGGTGCATCGGCACCTGCCGCACCTGCCGGTGGAGGCGGTAGAGGAGTCTATCCGCGTCACGCGCCTGGACAGTGTTGCCGCCAGCGCCGCGCGCGGGCCACTGGAGGCGCTGTTCGGCCTGATCGCCGAACGCCATCCGCAAGCCATCGGTGGCTCCATGCCGCCTGCCAGCTTCTATGGGCCGTGAGATGAGCCGAATGACTTCCCGACGCTGGGCTGTGCTGGGTGGCGCCCTGTTGCTGGTGGGCTGGCAACTGCTGGCGATACGCCTGGGCTCGCTGCTCATGGCAACTCCCTGGCAGACGCTGCAAGCCATGGCCCGCCTGCCTTTCGAGGCCGACTTCCGTCTCCATGCCGGCACCAGTCTGCTGCGCATTGTCCTGGGCGTTGGCCTGGGTTGCCTGCTGGGCTTCTGTCTGGGCTTGCTGGCCGGGCTGGACGCTCGTGTACGTGGCCTGCTGGAGCCGTTGCGCTGGCTGCTGATGTCGGTGCCGCCAGTGGTGGTCGTGGTGCTGGCGATGCTCTGGGTCGGGCTCGGCTCGGCCATGGTGGTGCTGATCAGCGTTCTCATGCTGGCGCCGGGCATGTACGTGAACACCGTCAAGGGCATGCAGATGGTCGACCGTGGCCTGCTGGAGATGGCGCGGGTCTACCGCTTCAGTCCCTGGCAGAAGTTGCGGCGGCTCTACATCCCTTCACTGACCGCGCCGCTTGGAGCGGCACTGTTGATCGCCACCTGCGGCGGTGTGCGTCTGGTGGTGATGGCTGAAGTGCTTGGCGCGGAAAGTGGAGCCGGTTTCGCGCTGGCTAACGCGCGTAGCACGTTCGACAGCGCCGGGCTGTATGCCTGGACGCTGCTGATCCTGCTGCTGGTCGCTGCACTGGAGTTCCTCCTGCTGCAGCCGCTGCAGCGGCGCATGGGCCGTTGGCAGGAGGCCGCCCGTGCTTGAGTGGTATGGAGTCGATCTGCGGCTGGGCGAACGGCGCGTACTCGCCGACGCTTCCCTGCGCCTGCTACCCGGTGAGCGGGTTGGCATTCTCGGGCCCAGCGGCGCCGGCAAGAGCAGCCTGTTGCGCCTGGCGGCCGGCCTGCTGAGGCCCCATCGGGGGCAGGCAGACAACGGATTCCGCCATCCCGTACTGGCCTTCCAGGAGCCGCGTCTGCTGCCCTGGTGCCGGGTTGCGGAGAACCTGGAAATCCCTCTGCGCGCCATCGGCCACGACCGTGCAACGGCGCGTCGGCTGGCCAGCCATTGGCTGGAGCGCGTCGGCCTCGCCGGGCATGAGGGTGCCTGGCCGAATCAGCTGTCCGGCGGCATGGCCCAGCGTGTTGCCCTGGCGCGCGCTTTCTCGGTCGAGCCGGACCTGCTGCTGCTCGACGAGCCATTCAGCGCGCTGGACCCGGCGCTGCGCGAATCGCTGCTTGATCTCTGCCGCGACTGGTTGGCCAGTTCTGGTGCGGCGCTGCTGTGCGTCAGCCACCACCCCGGCGAGCTGGTCGGCCTCGTCGAGCGCTTCGTGCTGGTCAACGACGGCTCGCTTCGTCCATTCGACCTCAGTGGACACACCGCCGATCAAGCGGCGGCGGTCCTTCATCAGACCCTGCTGGCCCTAGAGATACCCGCGCCATGATCTATCCGATCCTGCTGACCCTGCACCTGTTCGCCGCGCTGATGTTCATCGGCACGGTGTTCTTCGAGGTGCTGATCTTCGAGAGCGTGCGCAAGCACGTGCCGGCTGCGGTAATGCGCCAGGTGGAGCAGGGCATCGGCAAACGTGCGCGGCGGCTGATGCCCTGGGTGTTGCTGGTGCTGTTCAGTGCCGGCCTGGGCATGGTCTGGACGCGCTACCTGCCGCTGCTGGCAGACCCGCTGGCGTCCTCCTTCGGCACCTTGCTGAGCCTGAAGATCCTCCTCGCCCTGAGCGTACTCGGGCACTTCTTCACCGCCATGCTCCTGCTCTACAGCGGGCGCATGAACTCGACGTATTTCCGCCGGATTCACCTGAGTGTCTTCAGCCACATGGTCGGCATCGTGCTGCTGGCCAAGGGCATGTTCTACCTGAGCTGGTAAGCCAGATTTCGTGCAGACGGAGCTTGTCATGAGTCGTTGCTTGTCCCCCAAACGCCACTTCCCTTCGAAACTCTCATTTCCCCTGCTGGCCCTCGGCCTGCTGCCCCTGGCGGCGGTGGCGGAAGATCGCCTCGAGCTGGAGCCGATGCAGATCAGCGAGAAAAGCCCCGCGCCGGTCAGCGTGTCGGCGCAGGCCGAACGCCAGCGCCTGGACCGTGTACCCGGCGGCACCAACCTCGTCGAGCCACAGCGGGAGACGCGGCTGGCGACCCTGCGCGACGCGCTGGACTACCAGCCCGGCCTGGTGATCCAGGACTTCTTCGGCGGCACCGACCAGCCGCGCCTGAACATTCGCGGCTCGGGCATCCAGAGCAATCCGGTCAACCGCGGCGTGCTGTTGCTGCAGGACGGCCTGCCGCTCAACGAGGCCGATGGTTCCTTCATCATCGGCCTGCTGGAACCACGCAACGCTTCGTGGATCAGCGCGCGTCGCGGTGCTAACGCCAGCAGTCCCGGTGCGACCGCGCTGGGCGGCGAGCTGGAATTCAATTCACTGACCGGCGCCGACGAAGCCGGACGCGTCCGACTGGAGGCCGGCAGCTTCGGCCGCCAGGGCCTGCAGGCCGCCGCCGGGCTGGATGGAGGCGGGCACGATGCGCGGGTGAGCGTCAGCCATGACGAGTACGACGGCTATCGTCATCACTCCGCTTCCCATCGCACCGTGGTGCAGAGCAACTTCGGCCTGGACCTGGGCAACGGTGTGCAGAACCGCAGCTACCTGTCCTATAGCGACCTGACCTTCGAGATCCCCAACGTCATCACCAAGGCGCGTCTGAAGGACGATCCACGCAGCGTGCTGGGTGACGGCAACACCGCGCAGGACCGCCTGCTCAACGTCTACAAGCGCGACCCGCACCGCGACACCCAGCAGCTGCGCCTGGCCAACCGTACACAGTGGAGCGGCGCGGGCTGGCAGCAGAGCTTCGGCGTCTACGGGCAGAACACCCAGGACGACTTCACCGACCCGCTCAGCCACACCCTTACCGACAGCGACACGCTCGGCGCGCAATGGCAGCTCGAAGGCGAGCAGCGCCTCTTCGACTATCGCCTGGGCGTCAGCTGGGCCTACAGCGACATGACCCGCGAGCTGTACGCCAACAACCCGCAGAATGGCAGCCGCATGCAGCGCTTCGGCAACTTCGACCTGGAGGCGTCCAACCTTGATCTGCTGCTCGGCCTGGACTGGCACTTGGCGCCGGACTGGACCCTGGTCACCGAGGTGAAGTGGAGCGATGTCCGCCGTGATGCGGACTCGCGTGATGGCGCCGGTCATCTCGACCAGGGCTGGAACTTCGCCACGCCGAAGATCGGCCTGAACTGGACGCCCAGCCCCGACCTGCGCTGGTACGCCAACATCAGCCGCAGCCACGAGGCGCCGACATTCTGGGAAATCGTTTCCGCCGAAGTTTCTCCCGCGGCTCCCGCGGCGGCACAAGCGCAGCTGGTCAACCTCGACGTGCAGCGCGCGACCACGTACGAGATTGGTGGCACCGGTCGAATCGCTCAGACCGACTGGAGCTTGACGCTGTACCAGAGCGACGTGGAAGACGAGCTGATCTCCACCAGCGATGCCTACGGAGTGAAGGTGGGAACCTACAACTACGGCTCGCGTACCCGTCACCGGGGTGTCGAAGCGGGGCTGAACGGCCTGCTGCCGACCTCGGCCAGCATCGGCGGCGACCTGGCCTACCGAGTGGCCTGGACCTTCAGCGACTTCCGTTTCCGTGGCGGCGAGTTCCAGGGCAACCAGATCGCCGGCGTGCCGCGTCAGCTCTGGTCGGCCGAGCTGCTCTACCGGCGCGGGCCGTGGAGCGTCGGGCCGAACCTGCGCTGGCTGCCGCAGGACACGCCGACCGACCACGCCAACACCCGCAACAACTATCAGGACTCCTACGCGCTCTGGGGGCTCAAGGCCAGCTACAAGGCGCGTGAAGGGCTGAGCGTCTACGTGCAGGGCGACAACCTAGCCGACAAGACCTATGCCAGCAGCTACGTGATCCGCAACCGTGCCGACGCCAGCCAGCCGACTTTCCTCAGCGGCAATGGGCGCAGCCTGAGCGTGGGGGCTGAATATGCTTTCTAGGCGTCTGCGATGTAAAAATTGCGGCGCCTCTGGCGATGAGCTGCGGCTACCAGACCTCACCGTACACTGGCTTCGCTAAAGGGAATTTCCGATTCTGGCTGGTTTCAGTCACTGGGCGGTAGACAAGGAGCACGGTTGCGGAATTCATGGCCCAGGTTGGTATATCGATCGCTTGGAGACTGCGTAATTACGGGTTTCAGGGGAACGATGAAACAACAACCGACCAGGGGGAATCCTCGTAGATAGCGGGGAAGCGGGGATCTAATCACCTTCATCGGCCCCTAGTGCCTTAGGGGCCCTCACTCACTTCCGGCGACAGCTATCGACCCGAAGTTGATGCTCGCTAGTGAGCTGCATCGGCCAAAGCGGCAACGACAGCCAGGAAGCAGCTCGCGTTGATTGTGTCCCTCTCTCGGATATGGCCAGCGGACCTTTTTTGCTCGCCGCCGATCGCTTGATGGCTTAGATATCTAAAGAAAGTGTTCGCTCGCTTTTTGATTGGCAATGTCGGTAAGCTGGAAGACAGGGCCATTCAACGAGTAGCCCACGCACGAACTCAAAAAATAAGAATGTGGGGAAGAAGATGACCGCGAAGCGATTGCTTCAATTGGCGCTCTCGGTGGCATTCCTGGCAGGTACCAACGCCGTTGCCGAGAGCGGGCGGGTCAACATCTACAACTGGTCCGACTACATCGGCGAAACCACGCTGAGAGATTTTCGGAGCGTGACTGGTATCCGGCCCTCCTATGACATTTTTGATGCCAACGAGACGCTGGAGGCCAAGCTTCTAGCTGGCCACTCTGGATACGATGTAGTAGTCCCAAGCAGCCATTTTCTGAGCCGGCAGATTCAGGCAGGAGTGTTTTCTCCCCTAGATCGATCTCTGCTTCCCAACTATCGGAATCTCGATTCTGAGATCCTCAGGCAACTTGCCAAGAATGACCCCGGCAATCTCTATGCGGTGCCTTACCTGTGGGGAACAGGAGGGCTTGTCTACAACAAGGACAAGATCCGAAAGGTGCTGGGCGTCGACACCATTGATTCCTGGTCTGCCTTGTTCGATCCGAACACGATGAAGAAGCTGCATCGGTGCGGCGTCGCGGTGATGGACTCGCCAGATGAGCTTTACGGCGCTGCGATCCATTACCTTGGCAGGGATGTCAGCAGTGCGACCCTTCACGATTACGAGGATGCGACGGCGCTGATCAAGAAGATCAGGCCCTATATCAGCTACTTCCACTCGTCAAAGTTCGTAAGTGATCTGGCCAATGGCGAAATCTGCCTGGCGATGGCCAACTCTGGCGATGGCGTACAGGCAATCGAGCGTGCAAACGAAGCCAACAACGGAGTCCATTTGGAGTATGTGGTGCCCAAGGAAGGGGGCAACGTCTGGTTCGATGTCCTGGCCATTCCGGCAGATGCGCCGCACAAGGAAGACGCTCATGCCTTCATTAACTTCCTCCTTGATCCTCAGAACATTGCAAAGGTCACGGCCTACACCGGATACGCCAATCCCACGCCTGCTTCGAGGCAGTTCTTGCCTGCGTCCATTGCGCAGAACGAAGTGGTTTATCCCACGCCGCTGACGATGCAACGTCTCTACGTAGCAGTTCAGCCTGCCCCGCAGTACGTGCGCTATGTCGTGCGCGCCTGGGTTTCGGTCAAGAGTGGAATCTAGAAATATGGCGATGATTAGGCTGGGTGAGATCGTCTGGTCCTATTACCATGCGGCACTACCGGCAGCATCTCTCAGAAATCAGCAGCGGAATTTCAATCGATGAAGACCAACGACGACGTAGTGATCAGCATGCTTGAAATGTGCGGGATCCCGTTGCCGAAACAGCGTCGGAGTCTGGATACCTATCACAGGATTCTGCGTGCTGCGCAGGAGTGCGTGGCCGAGTCCGGATACAGCAAGACCAGCACCCAGGAAGTCGCCAAGCGTGCGGAGATTTCCCACGGCGGACTCTTCAAGCGCTTCCCGACCAAGGTGAGCTTGATGGCATCGATGGTCGGCTACGTGGAAGCTCAGGCCCGGAAAATGGCTGTAGAGCACATGACGGAGGAGCTGATGAACTCCTCAACCCGTGAGCGGGTTCGCTTCTTCATCGAGGGCTATTGGGGGTTCGTACAGACCCCGCAGTTCAAGGCTATTGATGAAGTCTGGGACGAGACCCGGACTGACCCTCAGCTCCTCGACGCACTGCGTCCTATCATCGAGTCTGACGTGGTTGCCGGGGATCTCACGTTCTACTTTCCGGAGCTCGAGAATGGCGTGGCAATCCAGTTCATCAGCCAGATGATCTACTCCAGCCTGGAGTACCTCGCCTTCAACCATGGCATGGGCGCTGACGATCGGGCTTCGGAAAAGCTCGAAATTCTGATCGATCTGGTGTGCAGAGAAATCGAGCTGCTTCGTGGCAAAGCAGGGCAATAGACAGAAGCGTTCTGTTCATCATCCCACTGGTAAGTCGGTTTCGTTTCCCCCGTTATCTTCCTCTCCACATTGAGTGATCAATGCGCCTTCGTTCGCCAGATTGATGCGCGAAATTTTAAAAGCGAGTGATCGCTTTCTTTTTTCTGCGAAGGCGATATAGTAGGGCCACCCGCGCAGAGTGGCCGTTTGAGCTTCGACCATTGGAAGCTCCCCGCTCGAGTAGGGGCATCGGATACGCGGGCGCTGCAGAACGCCCTTCGGTAGTGCCGCGACATAAAAATTACAAATCGACGGAACCCGCATGAAACTTACGATAAAGCGCCAAGCGTCAGGCCGTTTTTGCGCCGGTTTGCTGGCAGTAACCGCTCTCCTCATCTCCTCATGCAGCTACCAGGCGGGCGCTCAAGTGGAAACTCAGGTTGCCCGTTCGAGCTTGCCCGGCATGCCGTCCAACGGGGAAATCTTCGGTTTCATCCAGGACATCACCGACTTCGGTCCACGTCGCACCGGCAGCGAAGCAAACGTCAGAACAGCCGGCTACATCGCCAGCAAATTCAAAGATTTCGGCCTGACTAACATCACCATCGAGAAGGGTGACACCTATCAGTGGGATGCAGAGAAGTGGGGCCTGGATGTTGATGGCAAGGGCATTCCGGCCTTCTACATGCGCCACAGCTTCCACTCGGGCAAGGAGGGCGAGTTCAGTACCGGCTCAGGCGGCCGCCAGGCTGAATTCATCTACGTTGGCGACCGCAAAGACCTGAAGGGGCTGGATGTAAAAGGCAAGATCGTGGTTGCCGATGTTGAACTCGGCGAGATCAGCATGGCCAAGATGCGGCTCGGTGCCGATACGGTCTACGACCCCGCCAAGACCTTGGGACTGTCTGACCGCCTGGATCCGTTCACCCCGAACAACTACCCCTACAACATGGCCTCGGCCATTGAGGGTGGTGCTGTCGGCTTCGTCGGCATCCTCTCCAACTACTTCAACAGCAATCGCTTCTACAACGAAGACCTCGCGTACTTTGTCAGCGACGATCTGTACCTGAGCATCCCGGGGATGTGGGTAAGCCACGAAGACGGTGAAGCTCTCAAGGAGATCCTCAAGGCCAAGCCCAACGCGACAGGTCGCCTGGTTCTGGAAGGCGACGTCAAGAAGGTTCAGTACCGCACGGTGGTGGGTTTCCTTCCTGGCAAAAGTGCCGAAACCCTCATGGTCCAGTCCCACCACGACTCTGGTTTCATGGGAGCCGTAGAAGACGCGAGCGGCGTCTCCGAGGTCCTGGCACTGGCTCAGTACTACGGCAAGCAACCGCCCAAAAGCCGCGATCGCAGCATGATGTTCGTGGTGATGGATAGCCACTTCACCGGCTATGAGGCGCATGAGGACTTCGTGAAGAAGAACATCCTCGGAGCGGGTGTGAACGTACTTGCCAACGTCACTGTCGAGCACATTGCCCGCGAGATGGAGGTGAAGGACGGCAAGGCTGTCATGACTGGTCAGGTCGATCCGCGCATCTTCATCACGTCTCCGTCCCTGATTGATCTCACCAGTGAGAAGGTCGAGCAACACGACTATCGACGTTCGATGGTGATGTCGACCAAGCTGTTTGATGACGATGAAGGTCTACCCACCGATGTGGGGCCCATCCAGCTCAAAACCGGCATGCCAGTGATCAGCCTGATCTCAGCGCCGGTGTATCTCTACGACATTGCCGACACTCTGGACAAGGTGGCCGTCGAGGAGCTTCAGCCTACTGCGGTGCTGGTAGCTGATCTGCTCGACTCGCTCGACAAGATGCCGGCCGACAAGATCGGTCGCGACGAGAAGTAATCGCCTGGCCCTTTCAACCGGAGTGGATCATGAAAAGCCGTAGCTTAAAAAGCCGTCGTGAGTTTCTCAGGATGTCCGGGACCGTCGCACTCGCAGGTGTGGCGGGAGGATTGTTGGCGAGCTGTTCGAGCGAGCCGACTCCTGCGCCGGGGAGAAAGATTTTCCCTGGCCCCGTCGCCGCCAGGGCTGGTGGCAAGAACGTTCGTACCGTTCGCGGCCTGATGGCAGCTGAAACCCTGGGCATCACCGACATGCATGAGCATGTGCTGCGGGACAAAATCCCCGGCGTTGCTGAGTCGTTGATGATGTTCGATGCCGAGACGCTCAAGGAAATGGCGATGCTGGCCGATCCGGGCGAGGTTCCGGAGAGCTTCTTCCCCGAGAAGGGGAACCCCATCACCTTGAAGAGCCGCGGTTACCTGACGCACTACTACGCGAATGGCGAGGACCAGTTCCTGCTCGACAAGGAGATGATGCTCGGCGAGATGCGCGACTTTGCCTCGTTGGGCGGCAAGTCGATCCTGGACTGCAGCCCGACCTACGAGCGCGGCAGCCCGCTGGTGGTTCGTCAGATGTCGGAGGAGACCGGCGTCAACATCATCATGAGTACCGGCATCAACTCGCACGTGTTGCTGCCCGCCAAGTACAAGAAAATGAATGTCGGCGAGTTGGCCGGATTTTTCGAGAAGGAAATCTTCGTCGGCATTGACGATACCGACGTGCACTGTGGCCACATCAAGCTGCTTGCAGAAAGCGAGCAGTTTGGCGTCAAGGCCACAGAGGATCTGCCGCTGCTCCGTGGCCTCGAGGCGGCTGCGAAGGTCTCCCGCAATACGGGGGTTCCGGTCACGGTACATGCTTACCTGCTGGGCACGGAGACTCTGAAGGAGTTTCTGGGCATGGCAACCAAGTTCGGCATGCCGAAGGACCGCATGATCCTGGCGCACTTCTCGACTGCCTTGGCGCCTCTGGACTTCAGCACGTTGATGCACAACCCGAAGGCATTCACACCCAACTTCGACATTGGCTACTGGGCCATGGATCGAGGGTTCATTCTCTCTTTCGATCTGTTCGGCTCGGCGAATTCCTGGGTCGATTCCCGCGAGAATCTCGCCCCTTCCTACGATCCGCTGGCGATGGCTGCCATCTACCAGTACGTGAAGGCGGGATATGGCGATCGCATCGTTATGGGCACTGATTTGTGGATGCGTAACTCCGCGAGGAAATACGGCGGAGCGGGGATCGGGCAGCTGTTGAACTACGTGGTTCCGAAACTCATGGAAAACGGTCTGACCCAGAAGGAGATCGATCAGATCCTGATCCATACACCGGCACGGATGCTCGCATTCTGAGGCAGAGGAGGTCCGCTCCTCTCAAGAGCTGGCCGACTTGCCGGTAGTCAGCAGGGCAATTTAAAGCTTCGACATCAACAAGACCTTCAAACAGGACCGAATTGGTTCTGCGGGTGACTTTGCCCTTTTTTCAGCCGCTGTGTTTAAAACAACAATGAGGAACACTGCATGAAATGTTCGATGGCGGCTTCCAAAGCCAGGCGTGCCGCTTTGATTTTCACTGGGGTTTCCGCGCTGGCCGCAGGCAACTCAGCCCAGGCCTTCCAGGTTAGCGAAGACTTCTCCCTGGACGTCACCCTCACCGCGGTGAGCGACTATCGCGATACCGGCATATCTCAAACCAAGGGTGATCCAGCGATCCAGGGGGAGGCGATTCTGCAGCACTCAACCGGCGCATACGTCGGCGTGTTCTCCAGTAATGTGGACTTCGGCTCGAATGCTCGACGCGAGGACATGTACTACGTCGGCATCACCATTCCGTTCTCGGAGGATGTCTATCTCGACACCTACGTCGGCCGCTACGAGTACCCCAAAGCAGCCTACGATGACTTCAACGAGTTCGGTGCTGAGTTGGGGGCGTACGGTTTCCTGCTGAATTACACGTACGATTTTGATTTCCGGGGCCACCTCCCGAACAACTCCAACTGGTCGCTGGGCTACAACTTCTCGTTGCCGTATGAAACGAACCTCCTCGTGCGCTACGGATACAGCGACGTGCGGATCGATGCGTTCTACTCAAACAGTGGTGAGGCCCGTAGTCAGTACTCTGATTGGGAAGTGAAGCTTTCCAAAGAGCTCTACGGCGTAAATGTCTTCGCCAGCTACATCGACACGGATCTGTCGAAGTCGGAATGCACTTCCGCCACGGGCTACAAAGATTCCTGCTCGGCTACTGTGGTCTTCGGCGTCAGCAAGACCTTCTGAAAGGACGAGCTTCCTCGCTGCCCAGGCGGGGAAGCTCCGCCCGCCGCTCCATGGCGTCAACGACCGCTTCTGGCCGTTTTCTGCCTCTGGAGAGCGTTAGCTACCGACCCATAGCGGACGCTGGCTCCACACCGCGCTTAAGGCATCCGAGCAAGATACCCCACTGAGTGGGGCATCTTTCGGCGCTGAGTGGGTGGTTTCTGCCAACCGCGTCTTTTAGGTGCTCATGTGGTTAAAACTCGTAACGCGTACTCAGCATGAAGTTGCGTGGATCGCCCCAGGAGCCGCTGTAGAAGTTCTCGTCGAGTGAACTGATGTACTTCTTGTCGAACAGGTTGTTGACTGTCGCAGTGGCTGACCATTGGCGGGTGATGTCATAACGGCCCATCAGGTTGACGGTGGCGTAGTCACTCTGTTTGACCTTCGCCGGCCCTGGCAGACGCCAGGAGTCTACGGTCATGTGGATACCGCTCTGCCAGTTGACCCCGCCACCGATGGTCAGTCTTTCCAGTTCACCGGGCAGGCGGTAGGTGGTGAAAACCTTCACCAGATCAGTGGGAATGGTGGTTTTCACTCGCTCGTGGTCGGCGTCCTTGACCACGCTATGGCTATAGCTGGCTGCCAGATTCCAGTCCGGCAGCAGCTCTCCACTGGCTTCCAGGTCGATGCCCTTGGTGGTGGTTTTCGAGGCGCGGTAGGCGGTAATGAGGTCATTGCCTTCTACGGTACCGTCGGCGATGGCGTCGTTGTCCAGTTTGACCTCGAACAGTGCCGCCGAGGTGTTCAAGCGGCCGTCGTAGAACTCGCTTTTCAGGCCGATCTCGTAGTTGTCGCCCTGACGCGGGTCGAGCAGCTTGCCGGAGCGGTCGCGGTAGGGCTGCGGCTTGAAAATGCTGGTGTAGCTGGCATACACCGAGTGGTTGTCGTTGAGGTCGTAAACGATGCCGGCGTAGGGCGTGACTTCGCCGTGGACGCGCACCTGATCGTCGGTGCCGTACGGCACCAGACTGGCAACGTGGTAGACCAACTCTGCATCGTAACGGTAATCGGAAACCCGAGAACCGAGGATCACCGAAAGGTCGTCGGTGGGCTTGAGCCGCGTCGCCAGGTACACGCCGGTCTGCCACTGGTCGATATTGTCATCCTCGCGGTTGAAGTTGTAGCTGGCGGTCGGTGCGTAGTTGTCCCAGGTGTAGATGTTGACCGGCTTGCCACTGACTCCGTTGTTGCTGGTGCCATTGGGCAACAGATTGCCGAAGCCGTTACGGCGGTTCTCGTAGTCCTGGAGGTTGAAGCCGAAGACCAGTTCGTGCTCGCGACCCAGCCATTGGAAGGGGCCGCTGGCCATTACATCCAGTCCTTTCTGCTCCTGGGTGTTGTCGCCCTTGGTCGCGGTGTAGGTCAGGCCGTTGCCGGTCTGGGCGTTCACGAAACCGGTGGTGGTGCCGACAATGATCGAGTCGTAATCGCGGGTGCCGTACAGGTAGTTGGCTGAAACCTTCAGCTTCCAGTCGTAGGCCAACTTGCGCTCCAGCGAGGCGAAGGCATTGACCGACTCCTGCAGGTTGGTGCTGTCGCGACTGGCAGGGTTCGCATGGCGGGATGCCTTGAACTGGTTGCCCTGGCTGTCCACCACGGGCAGGCCGGTGGTGGAGAAACCACGTGGGTCGCTGCGTAGGTAGTCAAGGCCGACGGTCAGCAGCGTGTCTTCGTCCAGATCGGCTTCGAGCACGCCGTAACCGATGGTCTTCTCCTGCTGCAAATAGTCGGTGAAGCTGTTGCCCTGCTGATAAGCCGCCACTGCGCGACCTCGCACTGATGCGCCGGCGTTGAGCGGGCCGGAGACATCGACCTCGCCCCGATACAGATCCCAGGAGCCGATGCCAGCCTCGACATGTCCCTGGAAGTTGCTGGTGGGTTTCTTGCGCACCAGGTTGACCGTGCCGGACGGATCACCACTGCCCGACAACAGGCCGGTCGCCCCGCGCAGTACTTCCACCCTGTCGTAGATGGCCATGTCCGACAGTGCCTGTGGCAACGCCTGGGTAAAGGCGAAGGAAGTCGTCGGCATGCCGTCGTACTGGTAATTGTCCACCGCCAGGCCACGGGAGAACACATAGAGGCGCTCGCTGCCGGGGCTCTGCACATTGATGCCAGGTGTTTGCTGCAGCACCTGGCCGAGGCTGCGCAGGTTCTGGTCGTCCATGCGCTGACGGGTGATTACGCTGACTGTCTGCGGCGTTTCGCGTAGCGAGAGGTTCAGTCCGGTGGCGCTATTGGAGCTGCCGTTGGTGTACGAGCCTGTCCCCTCGGAGGTCGCGCCGAGTCCTTGGCCGACCACGGTAAGATCGCTCAATTCCAGCGCTGCTTCGGTGGCAGGAGCTCGACGGATGCTCCAGTTCCCGCTCGCATTCCTTTCTGCAATCAGACCCGTGCCTTTCAGCAGGTAGTTCAGGCCCTCCTGAACCTCGAACTCTCCACGCAGGGCAGAAGCCCGCTTGCCCTGAGTCAGCGCGGGGTCGAATGGCAGCGTGATGCCGGCAGCCTGGGCGAAGCCGTTCAGCGAGTCTTCCAGGGAGCTGGCAGGCAGATCATAGCGATGGGAGGAGGGTTGCTCGGCTTGCACGTCGAAGCTGGTCAGTGACCCGACCGTGACGCTACCCAGCAGAATGCTGCGAAGGGTGAGGGCGAGGGTGGCACGGCGAAATGCTCGCGGCGGCGAGGAAAGAGATGACATGGACAACGCGCTCCTTGGCAATGACAGTGTGTTTTCCTGTTTGCCGAAGGGCTCGGAAAAACCCGTAATCGTTATCGAGAAGTTTTTGCATTCAGTTCAGCGAGCGACGACACGAGTCCACAGCGGTGTGAAGCGCTGGACGCGCAGTGGCATTGAGTCGCTCAGGGCGTCGAGGACGTTGTCGATGTCGTCGAGCTGGAAGACGCCCGAGACTTCCAGGTCGGCAATGGATGGATCGCAACTGAGCCATCCCTGACGGTAGCGTCCGATTTCCTCGATCAGATCGGCCATTCGCATCCGTTTCGCCACAAGCTGGCCTCGTGTCCAAGCACTGGCGTTCATGGTGCTGTGTTCGACCTGGTGAGTGCTGGAATCGAGGATCAGATATTCCTCACCCGCCATCACCCGGATCGGCGGCGCCTCTGCACGATGGATGGCGACGATCCCGTCCTCGACCCGCAGGCGAGTTGCATCGGCTTCATCGCGCACGGAAAAGGCAGTGCCGATAGCCTGCAATCGGGTATGACGGCTCTCTACCCAGAGGCTGCGGTACCCCGCCGGTGCGTCACTGTCCTTCCCCGAATCGATGAAGATCTCGCCACGCAGCAAGGTGATCGTTCGTCGCTGTGCGGTAAATCGCACGTCCACTGCGCTGGAGGTATTGAGTTGCAGACGAGTGTCGTCGCCCAGAAAGAACTGCTGATGTTCGCCGACGCCGGTGACGTAGTCTGCGCCCCAGGTTGCCAGCGGGCGCTCGCGCATTCCCCAGCCACCCAGGCCGCTGATTGCCACGCCGAAACCCAGCATCTTGAGGGCCTGGCGGCGGCCGTGGCGCTTGCCCTGCAGACGCTGCAGGATATCCAGCGCGACCCCGCCGGGTAGTTCGGCCATGCGCCCGAAGGCCGATTCGCTGGACTGCAAGGCTTGCCAGGCGGTTTCGTGTAGGGGGGCGGCCTGCCGCCAGAGCAGACAGTCGGCGTGCGTTTGTTCGTCCGCATAGCCCGATTGCAGACGCACCAGCCAGCCGATGGCCTGGTCGAGCACCGCATCCGGCAACTCTCTGCTGCTCATCGCTGGGCCAGGAAGCAGTGGCGGATAGCGGTGGCCATGTATTTCTCCACCGAGCTCAGGCTCACGCCCAGACGTTCGGCGATCTCCTTGTAGCCCAGACCCTCCAGCCGCGACAGCAGGAACGCGCTGCGTACCTTCGGAGCCAAGCCATCGAGCAGGGCATCGATGCATGCGAGGGTTTCCAGCAGGATCAGCTGTGTTTCCGGGGAAGGTACCTCCGCCTCGGGCAAGCAGGCGATAGCCTCCAGATAGGCCTGCTCGATGCGTTGGCGGCGCACTCGGTCAATCAGCAGTCCTCTTGCGATGACACTCAGCCAGGCGCGAGGTTGCCGTACCTCCTGCAGTGGTAGCGGCTTGCCGAGGATATGCACAAATGTATCGTGGGCCAGATCGGCAGCGTTATCCGCATGACGCAGCCGCTTGCGCAACCAGCCAAGCAACCAGGCGTGATGATCGAGATACAGGGTCTGGAGCTCGGTGTGCCGGGTGCTGGAGACAGACGGAGAGGGCAACGCGAATCCTTGCGTGATAACGACTTGCATATGAGAAGTTATCGCATCTTAAGTGGGCGTTGATGCATCGGCAAGAAAAACGGATTACGGGGAGTGGTGGGTACACCAGGGCGCGATCGAGACGTCACATGTGTGCTATTGGCCGATCTCAGACGGCGGCGCCGTAGTGCCCGCGACCATGTGGGTCGAGTTCATCCAGCCTCTAAATTTATGTGGAATTGGGGGATTGCTGCTTCTGACCGCTTGCGGCCAACGGTGATGGGCACCTGCCGACCAATCGCAGACATAGACGGCAAAGCTCCCGCGCCTCGTTTGCGGTTCCAGCCGATAATTAATGCGATTGAGAGGTGCTAACTGCTTCAACTCGGCCGAGTAAGCGAGGAAATATGAAGAGTGAGTCTTTCGATCGATTTAGCTGCCCGCCGTGAGAGGGGCCACTCCGCTCGATGGATCAGCCAGAGTTTGTCCACCACCGGGGCGCCACATTCCATTACGGCGATCTCGGCCTGCCGGACGAATGCCTGTCGGGCGTAGCGCGGCAAGACGGTGAAGCCGAGGCCGCGGGCGACCGGCTCGAGGATCAGCCCGATCTGGTTGCTGAAGCCGTGCAGCGGCAGATTACGGAGCCCAGGGTTGCCGGGGAAACGGCGGCTGAGCAGGCGGCCAGCCATGGCCTGGCCGTCGGGGTGGTCGATGAAACCCAAGCGCTCCAGGCTTTGCCAGTCGTGCACCTCGATTCCCGCCGGCACCACCAGTTCCAGCGGTTCCTCGGCAAATAGCCTCGCGCTCAGGCGCGGGTCGTCAGGCTTGAAGCTGAGCAGGCCCAGTTCATAGTGGTTTTCCAGCACAGCGCTCAGCACCTCGCTGTCAGGCGCGAAACGGTGGCGCACGACCAGCCCAGGCGTGGCCTTCTGCATCTCCAGTAGCAGCGGATAGAGGAACAGGCCGATGCTGCCGGGGCTGATCAGAGCGATTTCTCCGTGTTCGGCATCGGCGCCTTCCAGCTCTTGGCGCAGGCGGCGATCCGCCTGGTTCACCTCGGCGCAGTAACGAAGCAGTGCCTGACCGGCAGGCGTCAATTCCAGTAGGCGCGGCCGGCGGATCAACAAAGGGCCGAGTTGTTCTTCCAGATGGCGGATGTGCTGGCTGACGGCGGCCTGGGTGAGGTCTAGGCGGTCGGCGCTGCGCGTGAAGCTGCCGACCTCAGCCAGAGTGGAAAAAGTGCGCAGCCACTGGGGATTAAGCATAACGATCTCTTATTGGTTCAATAACTTCTGCGTTGTTTTCATTATAGCGGTTCGTCCCTAGGCTGGTGATACATCCGTATCATCGAGGCCTGAGCCATGAGCGCCACCTATCCCCGCAGCTTTTCCCACATCGGCCTGGCCGTCACAGACCTGGACGCCGCCGTTGAGTTTTACACCCAAGTCCTGGGTTGGTACTTGATCATGCCGCCCACCACCATCAGCGAAGACGACTCCGCCATCGGCGTGATGTGCACCGATGTGTTCGGCGCTGGCTGGGGCTCGTTCCGCATCGCCCACCTGTCCACTGGTGACCGCGTTGGCGTGGAGATATTTCAGTTTCCCAATGCCGAGCGCCCGCAGAACAACTTCGAGTACTGGAAGACCGGCGTCTTCCATTTCTGCGTGCAGGATCCGGACGTCGAGGGCTTGGCCGCCCGCATCGTCGCCGCCGGCGGCAAGCAGCGAATGCCGGTGCGTGAGTACTTCCCTGGCGAGAAGCCCTTCCGCATGGTTTACATGGAAGACCCCTTCGGCAACATCCTGGAGATATACAGCCACAGCTACGAGCTGACCTATTCGGCTGGTGCCTACCAATGAGTTCATCCCGGGCCTGGACTTGGCAAGGAGGTGCGCAGGCGCAGCAGTTGCAGTTGCAAAGCCGCGCGTTGCTCGATCCCGCGCCGGGTGAAGTGCTGGTGCGCAACGCTGCCATCGGCCTGAACCCCGTGGATTGGAAGGTTCTAGGCGGTGAGCTGGTGGATTGGCAGCCGGGGAAAATCCCCGGCGTTGATGGCGCTGGCACCGTAATAGCGGTCGGTCAGGGTATCGATGAAGACTGGCTGGGGCGGCGCGTGGCCTATCACCAGGATCTGAACAAGCCGGGTAGTTTTGCCGAGCATACGCCCGTTGCCGCGCGAGTGCTGATGTGTCTGCCGGATGCGCTGGATTTCGCCCGTGCCGCCGGCTTTCCTTGCCCGGCACTGACCGCCTGGCAGGCCCTCGACAAGCTGCCGCTGCACGAAGATGACCTTCTGCTAATCAGCGGGGCCGGCGGCGCCGTCGGCCAGTACCTGGTGCAGTTCGCCAGCGAACGCGGTGTGCAGGTCAGCGTCATGTGCCATTCGCGACACTGGCAGCGGCTGCAGCGGTTGGGCGCCGCCCAGGTGCTACCCGGCCCGCTGGCCGATGACGAAGTTTGGGCAGCCGGTGAGCGATTCCATGCCTTGATTGACTGCATCGGCAGCGACCATGCGCAGCGATTGGTGCCGGCTCTGCGCGCCAATGGCCATCTGCTGTGCATCCAGGGGCGCGTCAGCGATTGGCCTAACCCGCCATTCGGTCGCGCGCTATCGATGCATGAAGTGGCCCTGGGAGCACTACACCGGCACGGCGACGACGTCGACTGGGCGCGCCTAGTAGCCGCCGGTGAGCGATTGCTGTTGGCCGCCGCCGAGGGACAACTGCAAACCGAACCGCTGGTCATCGGCGAATTCGAATCGTTGCCCGAGCGCCTTGCAGACCTGCGGCAGCGCAGTTTCTCCGGCAAACCTGTCATTCTTTTCTGAGCGAGAAGTCCATGTCCGCCCTGTTCTCTCCGTTCCGCCTCAAAGACGTCGAACTGCGCAACCGCATCGCCGTACCGCCCATGTGCCAATACATGGCCCGCAACGGTTTCACCAATGACTGGCACCCAGCCCACTACTCCGGTATAGCCCGCGGCGGCGCCGGACTGGTAATTGTCGAGGCGACCGCGGTGTCGCCCGAAGGACGCATCACACCAGCCTGCACCGGCCTGTGGAATGATCAGCAGGCTGAGGGCATGGCGCAGATCGCCGCCTCGATCAAGGCCGCTGGCGCAGTGCCGGGCATCCAGATTGCCCACGCGGGACGAAAAGCCAGCGCACACCGACCTTGGGAAGGCGACGATCACATCGCCGAAGGCGACCCCAGCGGCTGGCAGACTATCGCACCGTCTGCTTTGGCCTTCGGCGCTAATTTGCCGAAAGTGCCGCGCACCATGACCAGGGAAGACATCGAGCGCGTCCAGCGCGATTTCGTTGCCGCTGCACGGCGGGCCCGAGACGCCGGCTTCGAATGGCTGGAGTTGCATTTCGCCCACGGTTACCTGGCGCAAAGCTTCTTCAGCGTCCACGCCAACCAGCGCAATGACGAATACGGCGGGGACTTCGCTGGGCGCAGCCGCTTCCTCTTGGAAACCCTGCGCGCGGTACGCAAGGTCTGGCCCGAATACCTGCCGCTGACCGCACGGTTCGGTGTCATCGAGTTCGACGGCCGTGACGAGCAGACCCTCGCCGAATCCATCGAGCTGACCCGCCTGATGCGCGATGAAGGTCTAGACCTGCTCAATGTCAGCGTCGGCTTCTCCATCCCGCAGACCGACATCCCTTGGGGGCCGGCCTTCCTTGCCCCGATTGCCGAGCGCGTGCGCCGTGAAGCGCGGCTTCCCGTAGCATCGTCCTGGGGCATCGAGCGGCCGGCGGATGCCGAGCGCGTCGTCGCCCAAGAGCAGATGGACTTGGTAATGGTGGGGCGCATGCACCTGGCAGATCCGCATTGGCCGTTGCGTGCGGCGCAGGCGTTGGAGATCGAGCGGCCAACGTGGGTGTTACCGGCGCCATACGCACACTGGCTGGAACGCTACCAGAGCCGCTGAAATACACCCCAGGAGATGCGCTCGATGAAACTGAGTGAACTACTGCTGTCGGCTCTGCTGGTGGTGCTACCTGTCGCCGCCATGGCAGCGGAAACGCCTAAGCAGTTGCTGCTGATTGCCTCCAAGACCGACCACCAGCTCCAGCTCCGTGATCCACTCAACTTCGAGCTGATCGCGCAGGTTGCGCTAGGGCCTGACCCGCACGAAGTGGAAGTCACGACTGATGGGCGTGTGGCCTACGTTTCCAATCCGGGGTATGGGGCCTTTCACGAAATCGATGCGATCGACCTGGCTCATGCCGTCGCCCAGGCGCCGATCAGCACCTTGCCGCTGATCGGCCCGCATGGGCTGGCCTACGTGGGCGGAAAGCTCTGGTTCACCGCTCAGGGCTCAAAGGCCGTGGGGCGCTTCGATCCGGCGCAGGGACGCGTGGACTGGGTCATGGGCACGGGACAAGACACGACGCACATGCTGTACGTGAGTCCGGACGCTAAGCATATGTACGCCACCAACGTCGGTTCCGGTACGGTCAGCCTGCTCGAGCAGCGCATGGTAGCGCCGGCCATGCCGCCAACAGGAGTCCTACCGCCAGCGGCAAAGCCGCGGCTGGACTGGGTGCAGACCTTGGTGTCGGTGGGCAAGGGCGCCGAAGGATTCGACGTCTCTCCCGATGGTCGGGAGCTTTGGACTGTTACGCCCGGCGGCATCTTGTCTATCGTCGATGTGCAGGCGGAAAGGCTAACGTCACAGATTTCTACCGGGCTGGACGGTGCCCATCGATTGAAGTTCACACCCGATGGCAAGCAGGTATTGGTGGTCAGTGTGAAAACCGGCGCGCTGGTGTTCTATGACAGCGCCACTCGCAAGCCGCTCAAGCGTCTGCAAATCGGGCGCGGCGCCGGAATCTTCATCGATGCAGCGACAGGACGCGCGTTCATTTCCTGTACGCCCGACAGCGTGGTTTCGGTGATTGATCTGGCAAGTCAAGAAGAGGTAGGACGCATCCCTGTCGGACGCCCTGACGGTGTCGGGATAGCCCGGCGTTGAAACCCGGCTGATTCGCAGCGGGTATTAGTAATGACTATGCCTGGTGTTAGAAGTGATCATTGGTGCTAATGGCTGGGTGTCGTCATCCTTTTGCCATGAGCTACCCATCCCCGACGGTTCAATCCTCACAGGAGCAAAAGCGTGACCATGAATTCGATCCATTGGCCGGAAGGATTCGTCCCCGGCTTCACCGAAAATTTCGCCTCCAACGAGGTGATAGTCGCCGGCCTCAGCGCTCAGGACATCTGGCCGCTGCTCAGCGTACCGTCGCGCTGGCCTAGCTATTACGCCAACTCCGCCAATGTGCGCTTCTACGACGACAAGGGCCCCGAACTGGCGGATGGTGTGCGCTTCTACTTCGAGACCTTCGGCTTCCCTGTCGAGGCGCAGTGCAACGAGTACGTGCCGCCGGTGAACGGCCGGCCAGGGCGGGTTGCCTGGCACGGCTGGGCGGGCGAAGGCGAGACGCGCCTGGACGTTCATCATGCCTGGCTGGTGGAAGACCTCGAAGGCAGTCGTGTGCGCATCCTCACCCAAGAAACACAGAAGGGTAAGCCGGCTGAGGAACTGCACCGGACTAAGCCCAACCCTATGATTAACGGCCACCAGGATTGGCTGGATGGCCTTGTCATAGCCGCTAGCAACGAACAGAGCAGTTAAGTCGGTTGAAAGGTCAAAGGTGAGATAAGGAACTTGGTCAGACGGGCGGACATCTGGTTCAGTGCCCGCTTCTGGCCGATTTCTGCCTGTGACGTAGGGCCGTTACCGACCCATAGCGGACGCTCAGCGCCCCCATGGACGAAACCTAAGAGCGAAAAAATTGGAGATTTGAAGCTCACTTCTCGCCGAGCAGAGTGTCTAGTTGCTCCGGCCTTGGCGCGCCTTGTACCTGCTCCAGCCGGCCTCTCTGGTTGAGGTAGAAGATCGATGGCGTGGCGTTTACGCCCATTTCCTCGGCCAGCGCCATGTTCTGGTCCAGCTGGTGCTGGATCGACTCGGGAATCTGGCGGGTCGGTTTGAGCGGGCTGGCCTTTCCAGCCAGCTCATGGCTATGCAGGGCCTTGGCCGAGTCGGCGTCAGCCAGCAGCGTTGCCGCTTTGCCCATGCTGTCGGCCTTGATCATGCCGACCATGATGTGCCGCAGCTGGACTTTTCCGCTGTCGACCCAGGGCCGGGCCTGCTGCCAGAACTGCGTGCAGTAGGGGCAGTTGGGGTCCGTGAATACATAGACGGTGCGTGGTGCGTCGTTCTGGCCGTCCGCGATCCAGGCCGACTTTTCCATCTTCGCCCACATTTCCCTGGCCATCGGGGCGAACACCAGACGCTCCAGTGGCTCGCGGCTCAGGTCGTTTCCCTGCGCATCGAACAGGCGACCGCTCAGGACGTGCTTGCCATCTGCGGTGAGGTACAGGGCCATGGCCTGGCCTTCGTATTCGGCGGCATAGCCCCGAAGGCCGTCGGGGGCGTCGAACGCCCCGACGACGCGCGCGCCCTTGGACTCAACCATGCGAATCGCGGCCGGCCAGTCTTCTGCTGCTTGGGCGTTGCCGAGCCCGAGTGCGATGGCCAGGCCGATGGGAAGGTGATATCCGAGTTTCATTGGGGCTCTCTTGTGGGGTGTGGATCGGCAAGATCCCCTGCGCTGTCCTGCTGCTGGGGATGCGGGAAACAAGGGGCGGGCAACTGCGCATCGTCCATCACCTGGACGGTGTGTTCTGCGGGCGAACCGTCGCGGTGCCTAC
This sequence comes from Pseudomonas sp. LABIM340, assembly GCF_040017195.2. NCBI lineage: Bacteria > Pseudomonadati > Pseudomonadota > Gammaproteobacteria > Pseudomonadales > Pseudomonadaceae > Pseudomonas > Pseudomonas sp. LABIM340. Next base: position 2,934,906 of record NZ_CM200227.1, read on the forward strand.
GCCCATGGGGCAGAGGGATGAGGAAGGCCGAAATCTGCAACATCAGCCATTCCCCCTGGCGCGCTGCCACAGGGCCAGGAAGTCCTCCTGGCTGATTTCTCCGGTAATCCGCTGCCCGCGGCGTTCGCTGCCGTCGGGACTGATCCACAGGATGCTGGGCGGGCCGGGGACGCGATATCGCACCAGCAGGGCGCGGCTGCCGGCGTCGTCAGCGGTGACGTCGAGCCGCAGGAGACGGGTGCCCTTCAGCGCCTCCTGCACGGCTGGCTGATTGAACACCTGCTGCTCGATGACCTTGCACGACACGCACCAGTCTGCCGAGTAGTCGAGCACCACCCATTGCTGCCTGGCGTGCGCTTCCTGCAACTGGGTGTCGAGTTCCGCGCTGGTGCGAAGGGTGACGAAGGCGTCCGACGCGGGGAGCGCCGCCGAGCGCGTTGCGCCGTAGACCGTCAGGGGTTGCAGCGGATTCTGCGCACCGCCTGCGGCGCCCAGCAGCATGGCAGCGCCCCAGAGCATCGCGGTCACCCCCACGGCACCCGCCGCGGCACGTCGTCCGGGCAGTCTTCTGCCCGTTTCCAGCGCCGCCCAGCCGAAGGCCAGCAGAAGCACGCCGCCCAGCGCGACCCAGGGGGTCGAGTCGAGGAGGGGGCGAAGTATTACCCAGGCACTGGCCAGCAGCAGGAAGCCGAACAGTGCCTTGACCGCGTCCATCCAGGCACCCGGTCGTGGCAGCCAGCGCCGGCCGAACAGCACCACCAGGATGAGAGGCACGCCCATCCCCAGCCCGAGGGCGAACAGCACCGCGCCGCCCAACAGCAGGTCACCCGACTGGGCGATGTACAGCAACGCGCCGGCCAGCGGCGCCGTCATGCAAGGGCCGACCATCAGTCCGGAGAGTACGCCGAGGATCGCCGCTCCTCCCACGCTGCCGCCCTTGCGCTGATGCCCGGCGGCGTCCAGGCGCTGGCGGAGCGCCGAGGGCAACTGAAGCTCGAAGAGGCCGAACATCGGCAGCGCCAGGATGACGAACAGGGCGGCGAAGCTGCCGATCAGCCAGGGTTGCTGGAGCCAGGCCTGAAGGTTGGTGCCCAGTGCAGCAGCGAGCGTGCCCATGGCGGCGTAGACCAAGGCCATGCTCACGACGAAGCTGCCGGCGAGAACGGCCGATCGCCAGGTGCGCGCGCCGCTACCGACGACGACGGACGCGAGGATCGGCAGCATGGGCAGCGAGCACGGGGTGAACGCCAGGAGCAGGCCGAAGGAGAAGAACAGGACGAGGCTGGAGGTGAACCCGGAACGTTGCAGTTGCGCGGCCAGCCCTTCGTCCTCCGCCACGTCGTCGACGCCTGCGGAGCGTACCGAGGTATCGGCGTTGAGCGCCACGGACCGATGCTGAGGGGGATAGCACAGGCCGGCATCGGCGCATCCCTGCCAACTCACCTGGAGCGATTGGCCGGGCCCGGGCTGGAGGATGACGTCGAGGTCGTCGCGGTAGATAGTCGATGTGCCGAAGTAGGCGTCCTCGTGCGCTTCGCCTCGCGGCAGGTCGGGGGCCTCTTGGGCACCGTCGATGCGCAGGCGGTCGCGGTAGAGGTAATAGCCCGGGCTGATGCGCCAGTGCAGCCGGATCCGCCCATCATCCAGGCGGGACTCATCGAAGGCGAAGGCCTGCTCCACCGGCAGGAAGTCGGCCGTGGTGCCCTTGCCGGGTCCGAACAGCGGGTCAGAAGCCTGCGCCAGGGCAATACCGGGCAGCAGTAGAATCAGGAGTAACAGGAAGCGTCGCATGCAGCTCTCTCGCCAGATCGATCAATGGCGAGGTTCCGCAGCGCCGATTAAGTCAGCATTAGCTGATCGATTGAAGGTCGACGCTCTCGGCCGCTTCGCATAACGTTCACTTAATCCCCGGGTGGCAGCGTGCCGCGACCTCAGAACTGAATTCCGCCATGCACATACTTCTGACCGAAGACGACGATCTCATCGCCGCCGGTATCGTCTCCGGCCTTCGCGCCCAGGGGATGACTGTCGACTGGGCGGGCAATGCCGCCGATACCGATTCCCTGCTGCAGGTCGCCCGGTTCGACGTGCTGGTCCTCGACCTGGGCCTGCCCGACCAGGATGGGCTGCAACTGCTGCGCCGGCTGCGGCGGCGCGGTGACGACCTGCCGGTGCTGATCCTGACTGCGCGTGATGCGGTAAGCGACCGCATCGCCGGCTTGCAGGCCGGCGCCGACGATTACCTGCTCAAGCCATTCGACCTGCTCGAACTGCACGCCCGTCTGCACAGCCTGCAACGGCGTACCGCCGGACGGTGCATCAACGTGATCGAACATGGTTGTCTGAGCTTCGATCCCAGCACGCGTGAAACGCTTCTGGCGGGAGAGTCCGTCGACCTGTCGCGTCGGGAGCAGGCCCTGCTGATGGCATTGCTGGACAATCGGGGGCGCATCCTGACCGCGGACCAGCTCAAGGACAGCATCTACGGTCTGACCGACGACGTGGAAAGCAATGCCCTGAACGTGCACATCCACAACCTGCGCCGAAAGCTCGGCATCGGTATCGTCGAAACCATCCGCGGCCTTGGCTACCGGCTGGGCCCGGCAGGACTCGATGACGGGGCGAGTGCATGAGCCTGCGTGCGCGGCTGAGCCTGATCCTGGGCACGACCTTCCTCCTGCTCTGGTCGCTGGCGGCCGTGTGGATGCTCTGCGACCTGCGTGAGCGTGTGACGCATTCGCTGGATGAACGCCTGGCCGCCTCCGCACGCATGGTGGCCGGACTGTTGCAACAACTGCCGAGGCCGCAGCCCGGCAGGAACGACGCCAACCGGCTGACCGCCGAGCAGCTCGGAATCCCCGATGGCCTGGCGTGCCAGGTGGTTTCCCTGCGCGGCGAGGTGCTCGCGCAGAGTCATGCCACGCCGGACAAGTCCCTCGGCAATGCCGGCAAGGGATTCCACACCCAGGAAATCGACGGGTCGCAGTGGCGCAGTTTCACCCTGCAGGTGGGGGACATGCGCGTCAGCACCGCCGACCGGATAGAGGAGCGCGATGTCCTCAACCGCTCGATCCTGCTTTCGGCGTCGTTGCCCGTGGTGCTCGCCTTGCTGGGCAGCCTCGCGTTGCTCTGGATCGGCGTCACCCAGGGACTGAGCCCGTTGCTGCGGATCCGCGAAGCCATCGCCCGGCGCGGTGCGAACTCGCTGGAGCCGTTGTCGCTGAACAGGCTGCCGGCGGAGATTCGTCCGCTGGTGGAGTCGCAAAACCAGCTGTTCGTGCGGATAGCCAATGCGATCGAACGCGAGCGCCGATTCGCCGGCGATGCGGCCCACGAGCTGCGCAGCCCGCTCACCGCCATCAAGACCCACCTGCAGGTGGCTCGGCTGACAAAGGGAAAGGACTCGGAGCAGGCTCTGGTCTATGCAGAGCAGGGCGCGGATCGCATGCACAGGACGCTAGAGCAACTGCTAGTCCTATCGAAGGTCGAGGGCAGTCTGTCCTTCGACGATGGAGGCGCAAGCGCGATCCTGGAGGTCGTGCGCCATGCAGTGGAGGACGCCATGCATGCTCAGCCTGGTCAGATTGAGGTAGTCAGCGACGGCATTGCAGTTGAGCAGCAGCTCGACGCGCCTGCAGTTCTCGCCATTCTGGCGCTGCGCAATCTATTGGAGAATGCCATGCGCCACACCCGGACTGATACCACCGTGATGCTGGACCTTCACACCACAGAGGACTGCTTGATTGCTCGAGTGATTGACCAGGGGCCAGGCGTCAGCGACGAACTGCTGCCGCGTCTGACCGAGCGATTCTGGCGGATGGACGGTAAGGGAGGCAGCGGTCTCGGGCTCGCCATTGTTCAGGCCATCGTAGAGCGATGCCATGGGCGGCTGAGCTTCGACAGCTCCGGCAAGGGACTCTGTGCCATCCTGGAGCTGCCGCTGCGCCGCTGAGCCTTTAGTTGCCGATGATTCTCTCCATTTCCTGTTGGCCCAACTTCGCGCTCGGGTCGTTGTAATAGAAGTGGGCGTTCTGATCTAGCGCCTGGTAGGCCACAGGATCGGCCTTCGCACGCTCGGCTGCGGACTGCAGTGTTGTGCAAGCCTGTAGCAGGCTTAGAGGCAGAATAAAGAGAGCCAGCTTGAAGTACTTCATCGAGACCTCGAGTCGAAGGTGTGTGCCCGGCCTACGCAGCTGCAGGCTTGAGGTAGTTGTGGCAAGGCATGCCACATCGACTCCCGATGCTGTGACGCTCCGATTAGCTGAGTATTAAGTACCCTCCTTATGCTGGGCTTCTAATTCTCAAGTGCAGCAATGAAGGTCAGCTTCTGGCCGTTTGCTGCCTCTGGATAGCGTCAGCTACCGACCCGTAGCAGAAATCAGTCAGGCGAATAGCGCAGCAATAAACCTTGCCGCGCGTTCAGGAAGATTGCCCCGCTTCCCATGGGATTGATATGATAATTATTCCTATTTGCACCTGGAAGATGATTGGCGATGACGAGCCAGGGCCCGAGCCGGTCGCTGGAGGTCGGCGACCTCTATAAGGAACAGCACCGTTGGCTGCGCAGCTGGTTGCGCAGCCGTGTGGATTGCAGCCAGCTGGCGGCTGACCTGGTGCAGGACGTCTTTGTCCGCCTGCTCGGCAGTACCGACCGGCAGGGGCGCATCGAAGCGGTGCGTGAGCCACGCAGCTTTCTGGCGACGGTCGCGCGCCGGTTGATGATCGATCACTTCCGCCGTCAGCGCCTGGAGCGTGCGTGGCTACAGGCGCTGGCCGAGGTGCCGGAAGCCCTGGACATATCCGCCGAGGATCGCCTGATCCTCATGGAAACCCTGGTCCAGCTCGATGCCATGCTTGCCGCGCTCGGCGACAAGGTGCGCCAGGCCTTTCTATTGTCCCAGCTCGACGGCATGACTTACCGCTGCATTGCCCAGACCCTTGGGGTGTCGCTTGTCACAGTGAACCGTTACATCGCCAAGGCATCGCGTCATTGCATGCTCTACAGCCTGGAGCACGGCTTGTGAGCGGCGCCGGCATCAGCGCCGCGCAACTGGATTCCATCGAGCAGGCGGCGGACTGGTTCAGCCTGTTTGCGAGCGGTGACGCCGTCGCTGCGGATCGCGAAGCCTGGCAGCGCTGGCTGGATGCCTCCCCACACAACGGTTGGGCCTGGCAGCAGGCTGAGAGATTGCAGCGGCGCATGCAGGGGATGCCCGGTGATTTCAGCGGACGTGTCTTCGGCCTTGCGCGGGAGGATCGGCGCAGCAACCGTCGCACCGTACTCAAGGGCATGCTGCTGGCCATCGGAACGGGCGCGCTCGGGCTGGGCGGCTACCGCGAGTTCGAGCAGGGCGTGCTGTTCGCCGATTACCGCAGTGCCATTGGCGAGCGGCTGCCGGTCACCCTCGCCGATGGCAGCCAGTTGCTGCTCAACACTCAGAGCGCGCTGGACGTCGCTTATGCCGACGGGCAATGCCGGGTGACCTTGCGCAGCGGTGAAGTGCTGGTGAACGCCCTGGCCGGCGCGAGCCTCAGCGTGGCAACGGGGCAGGGCGACGTCCGTGCCGTGGGCGGACGTTTTTCGGTGCGCCAGTTCGATGCCGTCTCCCAGGTGGAGGTCTTCAGCGGACAGGTGCAGGTGCAGCCGAAGAGCGCGCGGGGCGTTACCGCGCTGGACCAGGGGCAGGCCTGTCGGTTCGATACCGTCGAGGTGGTCTCCACACGAAGGCTGGATTACGCCGCTGATGCATGGTCACGTGGGCTGCTGATCGCCAACGACCAGCGCCTGGCCGACTTCCTGGCCGACCTGGCTCGCTACCGGCCCGGCCTGCTGCGCTGCGACCCGCAGGTGGCGGACTTGCGCCTGAGTGGCACCTTCGAACTGGACGATCCCGAGCAGACTTTCCGTGCGCTGGCCAGCGCCTTGCCGGTGCGCGTGGAGCGTCGCACACGCTTCTGGATCACGGTCGTGCCGGCCTGATCGGCAAAAATAATTCATGTCGGGTGATATCAATTCGCATCTTCGTTCGACCCATGAAAGACGGCCGATTCGTACGGTCGGTGACCATGAGAGAAGGACGACGATGAATTCCCCGCATAACCCCCCGGCAAATTCCCTGCACCCGCTGCGCGCTCGTGTGCGGCTGGCCATCCTTTGCTCCGCCTTGCTGGCACCCCTGCCGGCGCTGGCCGATGCGGCTGCCAAGCAGCACTACCAGATTGCCGCGGGTGACCTGGGGCAGGTGCTGACGCGCTTTGCCGCCGAATCGGGAATCGTGCTGTCGTTCGATTCTCGTTTGACCCGCGGCCTGAACAGCACGGGTCTGGATGGCAGCTTCCCGCTGGAAGAGGGGCTGCGCACGTTGCTTGCCGGAACGGGCATTCGCGCCGTGCGGGAAAGTGATGGCCGCTATACCCTGGTGGCTGCGTCCACCGACGGCGCGCTGGAGATGGACGCCACTTCGGTGATAGGCCAAGGCCTGGGGGACACCACCGAACACACCGGTTCCTACACCACCGGTAGCACCAGTACGGCCACCAAGTTGCCGTCATCGCTGCGCGAGACACCGCAGTCGGTGACGGTGATGACTCGCCAACGTATCGACGACCAGGCCCTGGCTGACCTCAATGACGTTGTGCAGAACACCCCGGGCATGGTCATCCGGCGCACGGGTCCGGAGCGCTCCACTTACTACGCCCGCGGCTTTGCCCTCGACAACATCATGTACGACGGCCTGCCCACCAGCCTGGACAGTTCGCAGCTGTCCCAGGACCTGCTCTCCGCAGACATGGCCATGTACGACCGGGTGGAAGTGGTGCGCGGTGCCACGGGGCTGATGCAGGGTGCCGGAAACCCGGCCGCGGCCATCAACCTGATTCGCAAGCGTCCTACGCCAACCTTCCAGGCCAGTATCCAGGGCAGCGCCGGCACCTGGGACCGCTACCGTACCGACCTCGACGTGTCCGGCCCGCTGACCGACAACGGTGCCGTGCGCGGCCGGCTGGTCACCGCCTACCAGACACAAGGCAGCTTCCGCGATTCACTGGATAACGAGCGCAACCTGTTCTACGGGATCGTGGAAGCCGACCTGAACGACAACACCACCCTGACAGTCAGCGCTTCGCGCCAACAGGACGACTACAACGGCAACGGCTGGACCGGCCTGCCCGTGGGCTTCGACGGCAGCGACTTGAAGCTGTCGCGCTCCACCTCCCTGAGCAATGACTGGGAGTACTGGAACAAGACCAGCACCTCCGCCTATGCCGCCCTCGAACACGCCCTGGATAACGGCTGGAAACTCAACCTGTCGGCGACCAGGACCTGGGCCGACCTGGACATGCTGGGCACCTACATACTCGGGCGCACCGCTACCCAGACCTATGACCAGTACGTCGGCGCCGGCCATTATCGGGAAAGCCAGAACAGCTTCGATGCCTACGCCAGTGGCCCGTTCCGCCTGATGGACCGCGACCACGAACTGGTGTTCGGCGCCAGCCATCGCCGCGTGGTGTTCAACGGTGATGTTCCGCCAAACGTGCTGCTGCACAGCAATATCGATATCTACAACTGGAACGGCGACACCCCGAAAATCGCCAGCCAGACCAAATACGGTTGGCAGAACACCAACGCCAAGCTCAACAGCGTTTACGCGACCACCCGGCTGAGCCTGGCCGACCCGTTGAAGCTGATTCTGGGCAGTCGCCTTGACTGGTACGAAAACGATACCAGTGCCCCCTACAAAGGCACGGAGACTGAGCTGAAGGTTAACCGTCACGTCACCAAGTACGCCGGCCTGGTCTATGACCTGGACGCGCATCACTCGGTCTACGTCAGCTACACCGACATCTTCAAGCCGCAGAGCTACTTCGATACCTCAGGCTCGGTCATCGAACCGATCACCGGCAAGAACTACGAACTCGGCATCAAGGGCGAGTACTTCGATGGTGCGCTGAACGCCTCCGCCGCCATCTTCCAACTGGACCAGGAAAACCGCGCCAAGGCCATCACCGACCAGAGCATCTGCCCCAGCTACCCCACAACCTCATGCTACGAGGCGGCTGGCGAGGTGCGTAGCAAAGGCATTGAACTGGAACTGCAAGGACAGCTCACGCCCAACTGGCAACTGGGCGCCGGCTACACCTTTACCGAGGCCAAGTACCGCAAGGATGCGAACAAGGCCAACGAAGGGCGCCTGTTCGATACCGACATTCCGCGGCACCTGTTCAAGATGAGCACGACCTACACCTTGCCCGGCGCGCTTGACCAATGGCGCATCGGTAGCTCCCTTTACCGGCAGAACCGCATCTACAACAAGGGCACCACCTACATGGTCGAGCAGGACGCCTTCACGCTGGTGGACTTCATGGTGGGGTTCAAGCCGACTGCCCATATCGATGCGCAACTGAACCTGAACAATGCGTTCGACAAGAAGTACTACAACTCGCTGAGTTCCTCCGTCACGGTGCCAAGCAACGTGTATGGCGAGCCGAGGAACATGATGCTGTCGGTCAAGTACAGTTTCTGAAGCGGCTGGGCGCACGGGTCTGGCTGAGTGGGCGAAACCGGTCGGCCTTTGCGGGGCTGGCTGTGCAGGCGGCGGAGGTGCCTCAGCTGTGCCGCGCCTGGCTCGCCTGCACCACCCGGTGCGCCGGCACGCGCAGTTGCTTCAGCAGGTAGTCGGCGAATTCCTGCGAGAAGGGCTGCAGGGCAATGGCGCGCTCCATGCAGCCCAGCCAGGCGGCGCTGAGGGCTTCGTCGACAGGCCACTGGGCGTGGAAGGACGGGATGGAGATCGAACCGTATTTCTCGCTGAACAGCCTTGGGCCGCCCAGCCAGCCGCTGAGGAAACAGGCTAGTTTGTCGCGCGACTGCTCCAGGCTTTCCGGGTGCAGGCGGCGCAGGTCGGTCGCCTCCGGGAGTTCATCCATCAACCGGTAGAAGTCGTCGACCAGGCGGCGCAGGCCGTCGATGCCGCCAGCGGCCTGGTAGGAGGCATCGCCGGTGCCGAAGGGAAGGGTGCTGCTCACGGTCGGGGCTCACTGAAGTCTGGGGAAGCTGATCATACCCGGCGCGCCAGCGGATGGCCGCAGGCTTGTGCCCGTTCAGACTCAACGCTCCTGCTCGATTCGCCTTCCGGTTCCTTCCTGGCCGGCGCAGCGAACGCCGCCCGCGTCGGATTCGGTGCGGAGCAAGGAGGCCAGCAGGGCTGGCCTCGGGATCTGCCTGCGGGTGAGGGTTCTTACTTCGCTCTGCTGCGCTGGTTCATCAGCCGTTCGATGATGCCCCAGTAGTTCACCGGCACCAGCCGCTCGATGAGCGAGAGGATCAGCGCATCCATGCCGACGATGACCCGTGCGCGGTCTTTCTCGATGCCGTTGAGGATGATGCCGGCTGCCTTGGACGGCGGCATGCGCAGCAGGCGGTTCATTTCCTTGCGCTGGCGCTCGACCTCCACCGGGTCGATGTCCTTCGGCGCCTTGGCATTCTTGGCGATGGAGGTGGCGATGCCGCCCGGATGGACGACCATCATGTCCACGTTACTGCCGCGTAGCTCGTGGCGCAGGGAGTTGCTGAAACCGCGCACGGCGAACTTGCTCGCGCTGTAGGCGGCCTGGCCGGGCGGGGAGACCAGGCCGTAGAGGCTGGACACGTTGACGAACTTGCCGGGCGCGCCGTTGCGCTGAAGCACCGGCAGGAAGCCGCGGGTGATGTCGACGACGGCGTGGAAGTTGATCGCCATGAGCCAGTCGAAGTCTTCCTCGCTCACCCGGTCGAAGCTGCCGCCGACGGCAACGCCGGCGTTGTTGATTACCAGGTGGACGGTCGGGTGTTCCTGCAGCACCTGTTCCGGGAGCTGGCGAACGGCATCCCGTTGCGCCAGGTCGAGCACATGCAGGCTGACGTGGCGGCCGGTGCGGGGGAGGCGCGCGAGGGTCTCGCGCAGGCCGACTTCGTCGCGGTCGACCAGGGCCAGGTGGCAGCCTTTTCCGGCGAGTTGCTCGGCGAGGGCGCGACCGATGCCGCTGGCTGCCCCGGTGAGTACGGCAACCTGATTATCGAGCTTCATGAGGGTTGTCCTGAGTGCGCTGGATGTGGTCGGCGATCAGGCGCGAGAGCTGATGCGCCTGGTGCGAGTCGATCTGGTGGCGCATGCCACGGATCACCTGGTGAGTCGCGCGGGGAATCGCCCTCGCGGTGGCTTCGCCGCCGCTGGGGTGGACCATCCGGTCCAGGTCGCCGTGGAGGACCAGGCTGGGCGCGCTGATGGTTTTCAGGTGGGCCGTGCGGTCGCCGGAGCGGAGGATCGCGCCGATCTGCCGGAACAGCGCCCGGGCGTCGGCGCGTTCGCCGTTGCGCACCCAGGCCAGCGCGGAGTAGTCCTGCCACTGGGCCTGCGCATCCGGCGCGTTGGCGTCGCCGATGTGGCTCATCATGGCGCTGTAGCTGGCGATGGCTTCGTCCCGCGACTGCGGCGCCTTGGCCCGCGACAGGCGCCAGAGCGTCGAGTAGGCGGGCTGGCCGACGCGGCGGTTGCCAGTGGTCGAGAAGATCGACACCAGCGACTTCACCCGGCCCGGATGGCGGTAGGCGAGGGTCTGGGCAATCATCCCGCCCATGGACATGCCGGCCAGGTGGGCGGCGCCGATATTCAGGTGCTCGAGCAACTGGGCGGTGTCGTCGGCCATCTGCTCCAGGCCGTAGCAGGCGTCCGGGGCCTTGCCGCGCAACTGCTGGAACTGGCTTGGATGGGGCGTCGAGCTGCGGCCGGAGCGCCCGGCGTCGCGGTTGTCGAAGCAGATGACTCGCAGCCCGCTCTCGACCAGTCGGTCGATCAGCGCGGCGGGCCAGTAGACCATCTGCAGGCCGAGCCCGGCGATCAGCACCAGCGCAGGCGCTGCCTCGCTACCGTGTTCCGAGTAGCACAGACGCAGGCCGTTGGGCAGTGTGGCGAAGCGTTCTTCGTGCAGGGCCAGGCTCATGCGTGCGCTCCTCCTACCTTGGCGGAGACGAACTCGAGGGCCGGGTCGTCGATGCGGCCCTTGCGGAACACTTTCACGTCGGCGGCGTAGTTCCAGGACATGGACCAGGGATACGTGCTGCCCTGCCGGGGCAGTTTGTCGAGGGAGCGCTGGACGTAGCCGGCGCCGAAGTTCAGCAGCGGTTCGGTCTTCATCGACGGGTCGGCCCTGGGGGTGCAGACCTCGTAGCCGCGCTTGTGCATGTAGCCGAGCAGCCGGGTGAAGTGCTCGCACAGCAGGCCGATCTTCAGCGTCCAGGACGAGGAGGTGTAGCCGATGGCGATGGCGAAGTTGGGGATGCCGCTGAGCAGCATGCCCTTGTAGGTGACGCACTGCGACAGGGGCACCGGCTGGCCGTCGATCTTCGGCTGGATGCCGCCCAGCGGCTGCAGGTTCAGGCCGGTGGCGGTGACGATCAGGTCGGCTTCGAGGTGCTCGCCGGAGCGAAGCTGGATGCCGGTCGGGGTGAAGCGCTCGATGTGGTCGGTGACGATGGATGCCTGGCCCGAGGAAATCACCCGGAACAGGTCGCCGCCGGGCACGGCGCACATGCGCTGTTCCCAGGGGTTGTAGGGCGGGTTGAAGTGAACGTCCACCGGGTAGCCTTCGGGGAGCATTCGCGTGTTCAGCTTGTGGATGATCTCACGCGCCTTGTTCGGGAAGCGCTGGCAGAAGGCGTAGACCCAGCGCTGCTTGGCGATGTTGAAGCGGCGCGTCAGGGCGAACGCCAGGTCGACGCCCAGCCACGGACGCAGCCGGCGCGCGATGGGGTCCTGCGCGGGGACCGGCAGCACGTAGGTCGGCGTGCGCTGCAGCATGGTGATGTGCGCAGCCTCGGCTGCCATCGAGGGAATCAGCGTCACTGCCGTGGCGCCGCTGCCGATGACGACCACGCGCTTGCCGCGGTAGTCGAGGTTCTCCGGCCAGTGCTGGGGGTGCACAATCTGCCCCTGGAACTGCTCCTGGTCCTGGAAGTCGGGAGCGAAGCCCTGGTCGTAGCGGTAGTAGCCGGCGGCGGTGAAGATCCAGCGCGCCTCGATGACCTGTATTTCCTGGGTGTCTTCGCGGCGGACCGTGACCTGCCAGCGCTGCCGTTCGCTCGACCAGTCGGTGTCGGTCACCCGGTGCTGGAAGCGGATGTTCCGGTCGATGCCATTCTCGCGGGCGGTTTCGGCGATGTAGGCCTTGATCGAAGGGCCGTCGGCGATGGCCTTGTTCTCCTTCCACGGCTTGAAGCCGTAGCCGAAGGTGAAGAGGTCGGAGTCGGAGCGGATGCCGGGATAGCGGAACAGGTCCCAGGTGCCGCCCAGGTCTGCGCGCGCCTCGACGATGCTGTAGGAGAGCGTCGGGCAGTCTTTCTGCAGGTGGTAGGCGGCACCGATGCCGGAGATGCCGGCACCGATGATGAGAACGTCGACGGAAGCAGGGCTGTTGTTTTTTGTTGTAGTCATCGAGTCGCACTCTGGTTGTGGCAACGGATGGTGGTGGCAACGAATGGCTGTAACGGTGAATGGTTGTGACAACGTTTGTTGTCAGTTAACTCTGGAGTGTGACAACGCTTGTTGTCAAGGAGTAGGATTGCGCCATGAGTGAATTACCTTCCCCCGCCGATGCGTCGGCGGAGCGCACCTATTCCGGTGTGGCAGTGGCCGAGCGTGCCGCCCAGCGGCGACAGCGCTTCATCGAGGCCGGTATAGAGCTGTTCGGCAGCGTGGGCTACCACGCCACCACCATGCGCACCCTCACGGCGGCGACGGGCCTGACCAACCGCTACTTCTATGAGTCCTTCGCGACCATGGAGGACCTGCTGGTGGCCTGCTACGAGCAGCTCATGGGCGATTACCGCGAGCGCCTGAGCCAGGTACTGGACGCGGCGGAGGGCGGCGTCGAGCCGCGCCTGCGTGCGGGCCTGACCTGCTTCTTCGAAGCCATGACCAACCCCCAGTTCGCCCAGGTGACCCACCGCGAAGTGCTGGGTGTCAGCCCGCGGGTCGACGAGCTGTACAGCCGCCACATGGGCGAGTTCGCCGAGCTGATGATGGAGTACCTCGAGCGCGCGGGCGTGCCGATCGCTTCCCATGATCCGCGCGAGATGGCGCTGGTCGGCGCGGCGCTGGCCGGCTCGGCCATCCATGCCGCCGCGGCCTGGGTACGCAGCCGCTACTCGGCGCCGATCGGCGTGGTGGTGGAAGCGACCCTGAAGATTTTCCTCGGCGCCGTGGGGCAATTGCAGGCGCCGAAGAACTGAGGGCCGGCAGCTACGGGCCTGCCAGGCTTGCTCGGAAAGTGGCGACGAGGCCTTCGCTTTGAGCGCGCTCTTGCGTGGAATGTCCGCTTCTGGCCGCAAGTACCCCAGCTGGTTTTCCTCGCCTGCAATCCACTGAGGGCAAGCACGCGGGCATCACTCACTCGGGCTTCAACCCCTCCAGGACGACCTCATGGCTGCCGCCGCCGTGATAATGGACAGTCGCAGCCGACCGGCTGGGGAGGCGCCCGCCAGGGGCGTAAGCTGAGCAAGTCCGGCTAGGCGCGCCCACTGCGGACTGGGTGATTCTGTCGCCGACCGCATAACCAGGAGCTTCCACCCGGTGCCCGATATTCCGACTGCCTACGCCAAACGCTTCGATGCCGTGCTTGCCTACATCGATGGTCACCTTGAGGGCGACCTTTCGGTGAACACGCTGAGCGAGGTGGCGCATTTCTCGGCGTTCCACTTCCACCGGCAATTCACCGCCTACGTGGGCGTTCCAGTTGCGCGCTATGTGCAGCTGATGCGCCTGCGGCGCGCGGCGCATCGCCTGGCGTCTGGTGCGGAATATTCAGTACTGGATGCCTCGTTCGACGCCGGCTTCGAAAGCCCCGAGGCATTCAGCCGGGCCTTTCGACGGGACTTCGGCATGGCGCCCAGTGCCTTCCGGCAGCAGCCGAACTGGCAGACCTGGCATGCGGTTTTCGCTATTCCCCATTTCTCCAGGAGCATCACCATGCAGGTACGTATCGTCGATTTCGCCGAGGTCCGGGTCGCCGCCCTCGAACACTGCGGCCCTCCCGCACAGCTTGACGAAAGCGTGCGCCAGTTCATCCAGTGGCGCATGGGCAGCGGGCAGTCGCCGGTAGGCGCGAGCCGCACCTTCGGCATTCCCTACGGCAACCCCGACACGACGCCAGCGCAAGCGTTTCGCTTCGACATCTGCGGCGAGATCGCCGAGGCCGTGGCGCCGAACGATTACGGCGTCCGCGAGCTGATCATTCCCGGCGGTCGTTGTGTGGTCGTTCGCCACGTCGGCTCGCCCGATCACATCGGCGAGAGCATCTATCCGATCTATCGCGACTGGCTGCCCGGCAGCAACGAAGAACTCCGCGACCACCCGCTGTTCTTCCACTACCTGAGCGTCTTTCCCGAGATGCCGCTGGAAGAGTGGCAGACGGATATCTACATCCCGCTGCAATAGCGCGCAGATCCAGCACCTTGCCGTCGTCCGAGCGATTCGTGACGGCGGCACTTTGTGCTGCCTGGTTGAGTTGACGGCCAGGGGCTTTGACGCCAATGCGACCATCATTCCATCCTGACGCCCGCGGCTGACGGCAAGCGTCCGCTACTGACCCGAAGGGGACATCCTCTGGGCTACCCAATCGCCAGGCGCTGGCCATCGGCAGGAATGAGCAGCCTGTGGGCAACCCCCGTCTCGATGGCTGCCTGCCTTAGCTCCTGTCGAGTGACAGGGCAATGGTTGATAGCTTCCAGGTGGTTGGCAACGACAGTGCCTTCGCTGAGGGTGGCGAACTCAAGCACATCAGCCAGCCCCATGATGATGTCTCCGCCAACATCGAAACGCGCGCCTCCGGCTGGTATGACGCTGACCTGCGGTTGATGCTGGATGACGAACTCCCGCACGGTTTGCGTCAGTACGGTATCTCCGGCCAGGTAGATGCTGGGCTCGCCCGGATATTCGATCAGGTAGCCAACTCCGTGCTCCATCATGCGCCCGACCAGCCC
Source organism: Pseudomonas sp. LABIM340 (assembly GCF_040017195.2). Lineage (NCBI taxonomy): Bacteria > Pseudomonadati > Pseudomonadota > Gammaproteobacteria > Pseudomonadales > Pseudomonadaceae > Pseudomonas > Pseudomonas sp. LABIM340. Next base: position 2,949,922 of record NZ_CM200227.1, read on the forward strand.
GCCGCCATGGGTGCATCGCACTGTGCGAATCCGGCCGCCCAGAAACGCGACCGGATCACTGTGGCTCTCTGCCAACGGCTGAACGTTCAGCTTTCGCCTGGCCAGGTAGGCGGCGTCATGGGGAGTGCAGATAACCGGAATATTTCGTGACACCAACCACTTGATGGCTGCCCGGTCAAGATGGTCGAAATGGCCCTTCTGGCAGTGCGTGATCAGGCAGTGTGTGACTGAATCCAGAGCCTGTTCCGCCGAGGCCGGCAACTCGACGGTCGGGTTCCGCTGCCGGGAGGAAAACAGCCTCAGCGACGGCAGGGTACCTTTACCTGCGAGCATCGGATCGACCAGGATTCGCTTGTCGTCCAGTTCCAGAATGATGGTTGCGTTGCGGATCTGCTGAATCTTCATCGTGCACCTCTTCCCAAAGATGGGTTCATGGTGCTCGCCAGATGAAGTGTCCATAATGGCAGCTTCAGCCACAATTCATTCATTTCCTGCCATGCCCAGCACGCTTCGAATAGGCCTTGCCCTGTTTCCCAACTGCATGCCCGCAGGTCTTCTGGCTTTCAATGACCTGCTTCACGCTGCCAACCGGCGCTCGGGGGCGGCGTTGTTCGAGACGCAATACGTCGGCACTCGAAAGGGGGTAGTCGAGTGCGCTCATGGCTTGCAACTCACGGCTAGCCACGCGATTTCCGAGTTGACTCTCGATGCCATCCTGATCCCCGGCCTCTGGGCCGAGTCTGTCAGTCAGGCGGAGGCTGCCCTGGCTGCCAATGCAGAGCTGATTGGCGCCCTCGCTCGGATTGGCAGGCGCTGCAGAGTCTGGAGCTACTGCACGGGCGTCGTGCTTGCCGCCGCGTCAGGGCGCTTGGCTGGCGAAGAGGCAACGGCAACCTGGTGGCTCGCCGACATGCTGATCAAGCGGTACACCGATACGCGCTGGCAGTTTGAAAAGCACTGCGTCTTCAACGAGCGCACCGCGACGGCCAGCGGCGTCAATGGCTATCTGCCAATTGCCCAGGCATTGCTGGAGACGCATGTCAGCCAGACAGCACTGCACGACTTGATTCGGCTGATGGTGCTACCGCGCCCCACGCAGACCCATGATGTATTCCAGTCGGTGAGTCTGATCGAGCAGCCCGGCGAGTTTTTGCGGCGGGTGCATACGCTTGTGCATTCGCTTCCTGCCGAACAGATCACGGTGCAGAAACTTGCGGATGCTCTGTGCATGTCGCAAAGGACGCTCGCGCGGAAGGTGAGGGCAGACACGGGGCTGGCCACTGCAACCTACGTGCGCCGCATCAAACTCAGCCAGGTAGGCGAACGGCTGGCGCTGACGTCCGCGTCGATCAAGTCCATCTGCGAAGAACTGGGATTCAGCAGCGACTCCAATCTCCGGCGCATGTTCCGGGAATTGACCGGGCTTACTCCGACTGAGTATCGACAGCGATTCGCTCGTTTCTGATAGCGATAGCTACCGACCCATTGCGGACGTTCAGCGATTGATCTCCGGGTATCGACGGGGATCGCTGGGCGAGTTGCTCGGCGTACCGAGTTCCAGTCGCCAGTAGCCCACGTCGTGCCACTGGCCCAGCTTGAAGCCGACCTGAGGGAAAGTGCCGATGTGCCGGAATCCGAGCCGTTCATGCAGGCCAACGCTACCGGCGTTGGGTAGCGCGATGCCGGCATAGGCTGCGTTGAATCCCTGCCTGGCCAGGATGGGAAGCAGCTCGGCATAGAGGCTGCGACCCACTCCAGCACGACGCTCACCCTCTGCGATGTAGACGGTCACATCCACTGCCCATCGGTATGCGGCACGCGCCCTGTGCTGGCTGGCATAGGCGTAGCCAACCAGGCGTCCATCGCGTTCTGCAACGAGGTACGGGTAGTTCTGCAGCGTCGTAACGATGCGCTGTCGCATCTCCTCGATGGTCGGCGGTACCTCCTCGAAGGAGATTGCCGTGCCAGCCACTATGGGGGCGTAGATGAGCTGGATTGCCGGCGCATCTTCAGGGCGTGCTTGTCTGATTTCGATGGGCATGGCGACCTCAGATCGAGCGCTGATTCACGCGGGCGGACAGCTGCTCGGCGCTTTCCTTGCGCTCCGAATAACGATCCACGAGGAAGTCCTGGCGATCGCGCAGCAGCAGGGTGAACTTCACCAGTTCCTCCATCACGTCCACCACACGGTCGTAGTACGCCGAAGGCTTCATGCGTCCCGCGTCGTCGAACTCCAGGTAAGCCTTGGGCACCGAGGACTGGTTGGGGATGGTGAACATGCGCATCCAGCGGCCGAGCACGCGCAGCTGGTTCACCACGTTGAACGACTGCGAGCCGCCGCAGACCTGCATCACAGCGAGCGTCTTGCCCTGGGTGGGGCGCACGGCGCCGAGCGCCAGGGGAATCCAGTCGATCTGCGCCTTGAATACCGCAGACAGGGCGCCATGTCGCTCCGGCGAGCACCAAACCTGGCCTTCCGACCATAGCACCAGATCACGTAATTCCTGCACCTTGGGATGCTCCACCGGCACATCGTCAGGTAGCGGCAGGCCCGAAGGATTGAAGATGCGCGTCTCAGCGCCGAAGTGCTCCAGCAGGCGCGCAGCTTCCTCCACCAGCAGGCGGCTGAAGGAGCGTTCGCGGGTCGATCCATAGAGCAGCAGGATGCGTGGCTTGTGCTCACTGGTGTTGGGTGCCGCAGGCGGCAGGTCGAACAGCGAAAGGTCGAGGTTGGGCAGTTGCTCGGACATGTTTCCTCCTGCTCAGAGAGCGCCGATGCGATCCAGCTCGCGCTTGAGTTCGTCGCGGCCGAGGGTGGCGAAAGGAAGGGCGAAGAAGGCCCGGCAGCGCAGCTCGATGCGCGCCAGCGTGGCGCGGAAGGCGGCGTCGATGGCGGGCTCATCACCCACCACATCGGACGGGTCTTCCAGCCCCCAGTGGGACTTCAGCGCCGGGCCGAAGTACACCGGGCAGGCTTCGCCGGCGGCCTTGTCACAGACGGTGATGACGATGTCTGGCGGATTGCCTTCGAACGCGTCATTGCCTTTGCTGCTCAGGCCTTCGATGGAAATACCGGCCTGGTGCAGGGTGGTTAGGCTGCGCGGCAGCACCTGGCCCTTGGGGAAGCTGCCGGAGCTGACCGCCTCGAAACCTTCCGGCGCCAAGTGGTTGAACTGCGCTTCGGAAAGGATGCTGCGGCAGCTGTTGGCCGTGCACATGAACAGGACTCGCATGGAGGACTCCTCCGCTCAACGCGGACATCAGAGGCTCAGGCGCAGCGCCAGGGCCGAAAGGGTGATCAGCAGGACGGGCAGGGTCAGCAGGATGCCGACCTTGAAGTAGTAGCCCCAGGTGATGCGCATGCCTTTACGCTCCAGCACATGCAGCCAGAGCAGCGTGGCAAGGCTGCCGATGGGGGTGATCTTCGGGCCGAGGTCGCAGCCGATCACGTTGGCGTAGATCATCGCCTCGCGCACCAGTCCTTCCGCGCCGCTGGCCTGGATCGACAGGGCGCCGACCAGCACGCTGGGCATGTTGTTCATCACCGACGACAGCAGCGCCGAGAGCAGGCCGGTGCCGATGGCCGCGCTCCACAAACCCTGTTCGGCAAGGCGGTCGAGCAGGTAAGTGAGGAAGTCCGTGAGGCCGGCATTCTTCAGGCCGTACACCACCAGGTACATGCCGAGGGAGAAGATCACCACCTGCCAGGGCGCTTCACGCAGCACGCGGCGGGTGGAGATGCGGTGCCCACGAGCGGCGACGGCAAACAGGATGGCCGCGCAGACTGCGGCCACCGCGCTGACCGGGATGCCCAGCGGCTCCAGGGCGAACAGGCCGACCAGCAGCACCAGCAGCGTCCACCAGCCGACGATGAAGGTGGCGCGGTCGTGGATCGCCGCCTTTGGCTCCTTCAGCGCATCGAGCGCGTATTGCCTCGGAATGTCGCGACGGAAGAACAGGAACAGCACCAGCAGGGTGGCGGCGACACTGGCGAGGTTCACCGGCACCATCACCGAGGCGTACTCGGCGAAGCCCAGGCCGAAGTAATCAGCCGAGACGATATTCACCAGGTTGGAGACCACCAGCGGCAGGCTCGCTGTGTCGGCGATGAAGCCCGCAGCCATGACGAAGGCCAAGGTCGCGGCGGGCGAAAAGCGCAGGGCGAGCAGCATCGACATGACGATAGGTGTGAGGATCAGTGCCGCACCATCGTTGGCGAACAGCGCCGAGACAGCGGCGCCGAGCAGTATGCAGAAGGCAAACAGCCGGTAGCCGCTGCCATTCGCCCAGCGCGCGACGTGCAACGCGGCCCACTCGAAGAACCCGGCCTCATCCAGCAGCAGGCTGATGATGATGACGGCGATGAAAGTGGTGGTGGCGTTCCAGACAATCGCCCAGACGGTCGGGATGTCGTGCAGCGAAACTGCGCCGGCGGCCAGGGCGATGATCGCGCCCAGTGCGGCACTCCAGCCGACGCCGAGGCCCTTGGGTTGCCAGATAACCAGTACGAGGGTGACGACGAAGACAGCAACGGCGACCAGCATGGAGGACTCGCTTGGAAAGGATCAGCAGCAGGCGGCATCACGGACGGGGCGGCCGTCCATGTTCTGCAGGCGGAGGGTGTTGTCGGCCAGCCATTGCGCGTTGGCTCGCAGGGTGACCTGCAGCATCTCGTGTACCCAGTCAGGCAGCTCGGGGTTGAGGCGGTAATACACCCACTGGCCCTGGCGACGATCCAGCAGCAGGCCGCTGCTGCGTAGCTGTGCCAGGTGGCGGCTGATCTTCGGCTGGCTGTCGTCCAGCGCGCACATCAGCTCGCAGACGCAGAGTTCGCCCAGACTGGCGATGAGCAGGGTGGCGCGAACACGGGTCTCGTCGGCCAGGCTCTTGAAGACTTCGGGTGGAGTGATCATGGCTTCACCTTACATATGGAAAACCGAATATACGTATTTCCATATGTAATGGGCAAGCCCTGCTGAAATTGAGCGCCCGCTCCATGGCCAGCTGCTGCCGCTCGTAAGAGGCCGCTACCGGAACGGACATGAATGCATCTGCTCTTCTACGGCCAAGTGGCGGGGGCATTGGGGGACAGAGCTGCAATGTTGATCCCCAGGTAAACACCTCTTGAGAGACAGGCTGCTTTCACATCCCTTGCTGTAGAGCAGGCGAAGAAAATGCCTTCATCGATAGCATTGTTTGCCGCACTGCGGTGATTGCTTCACTGAGAGCAATTCCACTCAGCCCAAGATGGCTGACCTACCCTGAAATCACGGGGCTCCAGCCAGCGTCGGAGGGCATTTCGATGTGCTGGAACAGGGTGAACCGCATGAAGCCGAAAACTGCCTGGCCAATGGATCTACGCTCGTTGATTCTCGGGCTGGTCCTGCTGTCGGTTTTGGCGACATTGGCCAATAGTCTGACCATGGCCTACAGAGTCCAGCGTGACGCGCTGATCGAGCACGCATTAGCCTCCAACAGCGCCTACGCATCCAAGGTCGCCTCCAACATCAGTGAGTTCCTGCGTTCGACACAAAGTCATCTGCGCTACAGCGCTGACGAGCTGAGCAAGCATTGGGGCGACTCCGCGCGCCTGCGTGACGAAGCGATGCGATTGCAGGCCCAAGACATCGACTTCAATTCCATTTCCATCGTCGATGCCTCCGGCAAGGTACTGCAGGCCTATCCGGATGCACTGCAGATCATCGGAACCACGCTGCGTTCGGAGGGCATCCAGCAAGCGCTGCAGACTCATCGCCCACAAGTCAGCCCGGCCTATGTTTCCGTAGCCGGCAACCTTGTGGTGTTCATTTCCCAGCCGATCTTCGATAGCTCCGGCAGCTTCCTTGGCATCATTGGCGGCTCCGTCTACCTGCGTAAGCAGAGCGCACTGCATACCGTGATCAGCAGCCACTTCCACCATGAAGGAACCTTTGCCTTCGTGGCCGATGGAAACCGCCGGCTGTTGTTTCATCCAGAACCAGAGCGAATCGGCGAAAAACTCGACTGGAGCAAGACAGTCGATGCGGCATTGAGGGGCGAAAGCGGAGCCATGGAAGTCCCCAATTACCTGGGTATTCCAATGCTCGCGGGGTACGCCCATGTCGCGAACGCCAACTGGGCAGTAGTGGCGCAGCAGCCCCGTGAAATAGCTTTGGCGCCGCTTGACCGATTGATGCGCGACATGATCCTGGAGATGCTGCCGGCCGCTTTGATCGGGCTGATCCTGGTCTGGTTTGGTGCAGCGCTGATTGCCCGTCCACTCCATCAGCTCGCATCCATTGCCGAGCAATTGTCGGCGCCGCAGACAGCGGAGCAATTAACAGCGGTGAACGCCTGGTACCCCGACGCCTCAGCCATTCGCCAGGCCATGCTGACTGGGGTGCAGTTGCTGCAGCAGAAACTGGGAAGGCTGCACCATGAGGCTCAAAGTGACTCTCTGACCGGACTTGCCAACCGTCGGGCCATGGGGGGGCTGCTTCAGTTGTTGGAACAAACGGGGCAGGAGTATTCAGTTCTTGCCCTGGATATCGACCACTTCAAGCGCGTCAATGACACCTATGGCCACGATGCGGGGGACGTAGCGTTGCAGCAGGTCGCAGCAGTGCTCCAGGAGCACACTCGCGCAGGAGATCTAGCGTGCCGCGCTGGCGGAGAAGAGTTCTCGCTGATCTTCCCGGATACGTCCCTGGCGACGGCACAGGCTATTGCTGAGCGTATTCGAGAAGCCATCGCCGCGCGTGAAATTCCCCAAGTCGGCCGCATCACAGTGTCCATAGGCGTGGCCAGCCGTGACAGCGAGGACGAATCAGCGGATGCAGCGCTCAAGCGGGCGGATCAACACCTGTACCAGGCCAAAAAGGATGGGCGCAATCGGATCGAACCGGCCATAACTGCCTAGCAGGCATCGACCCGGAGCGAGCATTCAGGCAATGGGAATTCCCCGGCTCAGGTGAGCTCCTGAGTGACATACAGGTAGAACGCTCGCGCCATTTCCCGCTCCGTCCGCCGATCAGTCAGGGCGAGGGTTCCGCCATGGTTGACCAGTGCGTAAACCAGGGTGCCGAGCATCATCTGGAATGCGTAGAGGATGCGTTGCTCTACCAGGGGCGACGGCCCTGCCGGGTGGATTCGGGCCAGCCGCGGCACTGCCTGTTCGACGTAGGCCATGTTCAGGCGCTTCACCGGGTCGTCCCCTTCACGAGCGCGCTGGATGATGGACGCGCGCAGCACGCCTTCATGCCGATAGGCCCATAGACGCAGATGGCGGGCAATCTGCTCGATCATCTCGCGCAGCCCCCACTGGCGGGCATCAAACTGCCCCATGCGCAACGCTGTGGTATCGCGTAATTCGGCTTGAACCAGCACCTGCAGGGCATTGAAAAACACTTCCTTGCTTTCGAAGCGCGTGTAGAAGGCTCCGGTCGTCACCTCGGCGCGGGCGCAGAGGTCATTGATCGTCAGTTGCTCCAGCGACATCTGGCGAAGCAGGCGGCGCCCGGCTTCCAGCATGGCATGAGTGGTGCGCAGGCCGGGGGCGTAGCGGGGCGACTGGTAACCGGCCAGGCCGTCCAGTTCGCTCAAGGCGGCTTTCATGGTCGATGCGACTCTCCTGGATCAATGGCGAGGAGCATACCCGCTCGCCTCCAGAGGACATAGCTTGCCGCCCTTGGAGCCGTGGTCACTCGTAGCTGCCTGCGTTGGTATTCCCGGGTGTGATGGCAAGTCTTCCGCACCCGCTCAATGAGTTCGCCCTCCATTTCCGCGACTCCAATCCCTGCGTTGACAGTGGCATTTTCTCGTGCCTATCGTAGAAAACATATTCCAGATTATCAATTGGTCATTTTGCAACCTGATCTGGGCTATGCATCTCGGTACAGGCCTTCGGCTGCCGAGCCACTTGGATGTCATCGAAAACAAAAAAATTGGAGAGAACGATGAATGCACCTGCTCAAGTCGCAGCAACCGCTGTGCGTGATTACACCCAGCCTGCTGCCCATCCCGATCTGGGAAGTGAGGTTTGTGTCCACCTGCACCCCGAGGGCGTTCCGCTCTTCATCGAGCCAGTCTCGGAGCGCCTGAAAACGGACTTCGCCGCGTTCAAGGCTTGGTTCGTCGAACATGAGCAGGCCATCGAAGCGTTGTTGCACAAGTTCGGCGCGCTGCGTCTGCGTGGATTTCCGGTGAACGGCTCCGAGGATTTCGCCCAGATGATGGCCCACTACCCAAGTGCGGACATGGGCTACACAGGCGGCGGTACGCCGCGCGCGGCACTGGCCGGCAAGGTGTTCGAGGCCACGCGATTCCCGAAGAACATCCGCCTGCCGCTTCACCAGGAAATGAGCTACCTGAAGCACTGGCCGCTGAAGGTCGGGTTCTACTGCCACCAGCCCTCGGAAGTGGGCGGTGCGACGGATATCGGACTGATCTCGCGCCTGGAGTCGCTGCTTGAACCGAGCTTCCTGGAACGCATCCGCCGGCACGGCCTGATCTACAAGCGCAACTTCCGCGACAAGTACGTCGAGAGCGATGACCTGCTCCATCCGGATCTGGTGAGCCTGCACCGGCCTTGGCAGGAGGCGTTCTTCACCGAAGACCGGGCCGAAGCTCAGGCGGCCTGCGAGAAGATGGGATTGGAATGGCGCTGGCTCGACGATGGGAGTCTGGAAACCCGCTACCGCAGCAGCGGTTTCGTCAATCATCCGGTACTGGGTACCCAGCACATGTTCAACCAGGCCAACACGATGAACACCATCGACAGCGGCGTGAACAGCATCAACTGGCCGGCCTACACCGAGCGCTACACCCATCGTCCGAAGCCGACCGAGTGCACCTTCGGTGATGACACCTCCATGACCCACGACGAAGTGATGATGTACCGCCAGGCTGGCCATCAAGCCACGGTGATCGTGCCTTGGCAGAAAGGCGAGGTGATGCTGATCGACAACATCCTCGTGCTGCACGGCCGCTCTCCCTATGAGGGCGAGCGCAACATCCAGGTTCAGCTGTTCGGGAGCGGGAGCCATGGCTGAGCTGAAGAGCGTTCCGAAGGGCGCAACCGATCAGGCGGCCCTGGAATGGCAGACGCGCGTAGACCTGGCGGCCGCTTACCGCCTGGTCGAGCTGTCTGGCTGGAGCGACCTGATTGCCACGCATATCTCCGCGCGGGTTCCGGGAACTACCGACGAATTCCTGATCAACCCGTTCGGCATGATGTTCGACGAGATCACCGCGAGCAGCCTGATCAAGATCGATCTGGACGGTAACCAGATCGGCGAGTCGCCGTACAACGCCAACAAGGCCGGCTTCACCATCCACAGCGCCGTGCATCAGGCTCGGCATGACGCGGGGTGCGTGATTCACCTGCATACCACCAGCGGCATGGCGGTATCGGCACTGGAGGAAGGGCTTCTGCCGCTGTTCCAGACCGCGATGTTCCTGACTGGCGATCTGTCGTACCACGACTATGAAGGGCCAGCGCTTCACCTGGAGGAGCGCGAACGTCTGCAGAAGGATCTCGGCAACACGCACCAGATGATCCTGCGCAACCACGGCACCCTGACCCTGGGCGGAACCGTGGCCGAAGCGTTCATCCGCATGCACATGCTTGAGCGGGCGTGTGCCGCCCAGGTGTGCGCACTGGGGATGGGGCGACCGATACACAAGGCCTGCGACGAAGCCCGTATCACGACCGAGCAGATGTGCCACACCGGCATGCTGGGGCGCTTCGGCGCCCTGGCCTGGCCAGCACTGCTCCGCAAGCTTGACCGTGAACTGCCCGGCTACGACCAGTGAACCCAGCAGCCCCTTTCCGGCTGGAGAGGGGCTTTCGACAACAAGAACAAGAGAGCTCTTTTATGCAGCACGAACGCGCCCGTTTCACGCACATGGAAGACGGCACGGCCGATGACTGGGCCATCATCAGCCGCGAGTTTCGCAGCAATTACGGCCCCTATCTGCCTGATCGAATCCTCGCCCATCTGAAATTGCTGGAAGGTGACTGCGGCGGCTTCGCCGTTGATCGCCTGACTCATTCCCTGCAATGCGCCACGTTGGCCTGGGAGGATGGACGCGATGAGGAATACATCGTCTGCGCACTGCTGCATGACATTGGCGACACCCTCGGCTCGTACAACCATCCGGATATCGCCACCGCGATACTTCGCCCTTTCGTCAGTGAGGAAAACCTCTGGATGGTGCAGCACCACGGCATCTTCCAGAGCTATTTCTTCTTCCACCTGATCGGCAAGGATCGCAACCTGCGCGAGCAGTTTCGCGGTGACCCGAACTTCGAACGTACCGTGGAGTTCTGCGCAAAATACGATGCACCGGCCTTCGATCCGCTGCTCCCGACGAAGCCTCTGGCGTTCTTCGAGCCAATGCTTCGTCGGGTGTTCGCGGAACCGAAGCGCTCGATGTATACCCCTGCTAAATCGGCTTGATTCGTGGAGCGGGGCTGAGGCTCCGCTCCACGTTTCCGTTTGCCGCGTCCATGTCCGCTCTTGGCCGGAACCCGTCGCCTGGTGGAAAACCAGTGGGCATCGTTCGACGCCTCTTTGGCCGCTTGGGGCCTAGCAGGAGCTTCCTTCCCCTGAGGGCGATGGCAGTTGCACTGCGCGCCACTCCTTGGGGCTGCAACCATAAAAGTCGCGGAAAACCCGGCTGAAATGCGACATATCATTGAAGCCCCATCGAAAGGCGACTTCAGAGATGCGCAGCGTTGAGCAGAGCGGGCTCCGCAGCTCGGCCCCGCAGCGTTCCAGGCGACGACGCAGGACGTATCGCATCAGGGAACTTCCCTCGCGCTCGAACAGCTTGCCGATGTAACGAGCGGAGAGGCCGGTCGCACAGGCGATCTGCTGCGCGCTCAGTGCAGGATCGCGGAGGTTGTCGTTGATGAAGATCTTCACCCGCGTGAGCGTCAGCATCTGCGAGCGGGAGTGATCGGGGGCGAGGTTCTGCAGGTTGCCCAGCGTCAGGGCGATGAGGTGGGTGGCTGACTCCGACAGTCTGGCCATCTCCTGCGGCGTGAACTCTCCTATCTGCGTGCTCAGTGTTTCCAGGAAGGAGCGAAGTACTCGCCCCGTCGGATTGTCCAGCGAGATGCGTGTAGCCGTCCGGCTCTCCATGTCCACCACCAGCTGGTTCAGGCTGGCCCGCGGGACGCTGACGATGATCTGCCGCCAGTCACTGTCGAAGCTGAGGTGGTGGGGGCGGGTCGCGTCGTAGATCGAAAGCTCGCCAGGGCCGATCTTCGCCCGGCTGTCGCCTTGCTCAAGGCACTCGCTGCCTTCCAGCATCAACACGGCGAAGTACTTGTCCTCCTCGCGACAGCGGGGGTGAAGGTGGCGGCGGTTGACGGCCTGCGCCGAGGCGCCGACGTCACTGACGCGCAGCAGCTCGCACTTCTGCGAGCGCACGCGGCCGAAGAATGCCGGATTGGGAAGGGCGCCGATTTCGACATCGGCGAACAGCCGCAGGATCATTTCCCGCCAGTAGTCGACCCGATCCTGGAACGAGTTGCTGAGCGTTGCCAACTCGATGCGGTCACTGGACCAGAGCGCTGGCGATGACGCCGGCTCTGCCCCTGGTTGGTTGTCCATCGTCGATGCACCCCTGTTGTTCATTACTTTTCAGGATGAATCCGTCGTTGCCTTCGCTCGCAGAGGCCGACTCGAAGGTTTCGTCTGCCGGGCTGTTGCGCCCTTGAGTCCTTCATACAACAGCAATCGGTTGCTCGCCAGCAAACCGGACGCAAGGGCCGTTCGAACCAAGTTGTTGTTCCGCTTCAGCCAAGAAGGGCGCCGCTTTGAGTTTCATGCTTGAGCCGTGACAAGGAAGACCTGGCGAATGAGCCAGACGTCGGACCGCCACCCTCGACAGGGGCGGGTAATCAGGACGGTCACGGACCTCAATGCCCTCCGGGGCTCCGGCTCAAGGCAAAACCATGAAAACAACAAGATCCCTGTTTTGCGAACTGAAACGCTCCGCCCTCGCGGGGCTGATCCTGATCGGCGTGTCGTTCTCCACCCTGGCGGTGGAGGTAGCACCGGGTGACTACGAACAGTACCCGGCAGGTGCAACCATCGGCCTGGTCTATTACCAGCACGCGACGACGAATGCGCTGCGCAGCGACGGCCATTCCGCCAGCTCGGATTTCAATATCACCTCCGACGTCGGGATTCTGCGTCTGCTGCACGTCTACCAGCTCAGCGATACGGTCACCATCGATCCGCAGGTGCTGTTGCCCTTCGGTCATCTGTCGGGCAACGGCGACGCATCGCCGCTGGGGGATACCAGCGGCACGGGTGATCTCATCCTTACCGCACCGATCAAGGTGCTGCTCAACGATGCCCGCGATGTCTTCAGCGTCAACGCCTATCTGTTCGCGCCCACCGGCAGCTATGACAAGAACGATGCGCTGAACCTGGGGGAAAACCGTTGGAAGGTCGATTTCCAGAGTGCCTACATCAAGCACTTCAGCGACAAGTGGGCCGTCGACCTGATCGGCGATGTCATCTGGTACGCCAACAACGACGACTACGGCCCGGCCTCGCTCAAGCTCGAGCAGAAGACCTCCTACAGCGCCCAGCTCATGGGGCGGTACATGCCGGACCGGGCCACCGATCTCAGCCTGGGGATCGGCCAGTTGTGGGGCGGCGAGACCCGTGTGGAGGGTGTCGATCGGGATGACCGCCAGCGCACGACCAACTTCCGCGTTACCGCCAGCCGTTTCGTCACCCCCAAGGACCAGCTGCAGCTGCAACTGGGCCGCGACCTCGCGGTGGAGAACGGGCCGCGCGAAGACTTCCGCCTGAACCTGCGCTACGCGCACATCTTCTGACGCAGCACCTTCTGACACAGCAGCGCCCGACTCGCACCAAGGCCGGCATGCCGGCGAACTACAACAAAAACTGTGAGGCTTCCATGGAATCAGCAATCGATAAGCATCTGCTTTGCCCCCGTTCGCGCGCGCGCCGCGTCGATGATGACTACACCCCTCCGTTCCCGGCCTGGGTCGGCCGCGCGGATGCCGCGATCACCCGTTACGTCATGGCGTATATCGGCGTGCAGAGCAAAGGTGAAAGTCAGCTCGGTGCCGCCTGCTCCGCGCTGCGCATGATCGTGGAGAACCTGAAGCACGCTGACGGTCCGCGCCATCACGACCTCGCCCATTACCGGGATACCGACGGCTACGACAACATGATCGCCATCGCCTACTGGGATGATCCCGCCGCCTTCGAACGCTGGAAAGCGGACGATCGCAACGGCGCGGCGTGGCCCTCGCACCTCAATGCGAGTAGTGGCCTTGGGTTCTTCCGCGAAGTCATCACGCCCGGTGTGGAGCGCTTCGAGACCTTGTATGCCATGCCGGAGGGCATGGAAGGCGTGGGGCTGGCGATGGGCTCCCGCAGCAACGAGATTCAGGAGCACGGCTACTGGGGATCGATGCGCGACCGCATCCCGATTTCGCAAACAGACGCCATGACGCCGTCGGGTGAACTCGCCTTCAGTCACGCATCGGAAATGGTCAGCGTCAGCGGCCACGAAAACCTGGTGGTGATCCGCTCCGGCCAGGACTGGAGCGAGACCGAAGGCCGTGAACGCGAGCTCTATCTGGGCGAGATGGAACCGGTCCTGCGTGCCGGCATGGACTTCCTGCGCGACCAGGGGCAGCCGGTGGGCTGCTACAGCAACCGCTACCTGCGGCACATCGACGCCAACGGGCAGCCCCAGGAAAAGAGCTTCTCCGTCAGCCACTGGCGCTCGATGTCCCATCTGGAGCGGTGGTCCGAGTCCCATCCCACGCACATCGAGATTTTCGGCACCTTCCTGCGGATGGTTCAGTCGCTGCAGGGCGAACTCAAGTGGAAGGGTTACCACGAAGTCAGCGTGCTGCGGGCGGAAGACCAGCGCTACGAATACCTCAACTGTCACCCCGGAACCGGGCTGATGCGTGGCATCTGAGCGGCCAGTCACGAGGAGATAAATATGAACCACAAAGCAAGCATCTCTGCAGGCACTGCTGCCGATCGCGCGTTCGCCCTCAAGCACGCCCTGGAAGAAAAAGGCGTGGTGCCTGAAGGCTATGTCGAAAACTTCACGCAGGTCATGGAAACCGACTTCGATCCCGCCAATGGTGCGCGCGTGGTAGCCCGTGCCTGGGTTGATCCGGCCTATCGAGAGCTGTTGCTGCTCGACGGCACCGCGGCCTGCGACCAGTTCGGCTACACCGGGGTGCAGGGCGAGTACATCGTCGCTCTGGAGAACACGCCGACACTGCAGAACGTCATCGTCTGCACGCTTTGCTCCTGTACCGCCTGGCCCGTCCTGGGTTTGCCGCCGGATTGGTACAAGAGCTTCGAATACCGTGCCCGGGTCGTGCGCGAATCCCGCAGCGTACTGCGCGAGATGGGGCTGGACCTGCCCGAAGCAGTCGCCATCCGCGTCTGGGACACCACCGCTGAGACTCGCTACATGGTGCTGCCGGTGCGCCCTGAAGGGACCGAGGGTTGGAGCGAGGAAGAACTCGCCGCCCTGGTGACCAAGGATGTGCTGATTGGCATTGCTCGCCCGGAAGTGCCCGCCGCGAACGATTCGACAAGGGAGGTGAGCTGAGCATGGACGGCATTCATGATCTTGGCGGCCTGCAAGGTTTCGGGCCGGTCGCCCACCTGGCCAATTCGCTGAGCTACAAGCCGGTCTTCCACGAGGACTGGGAACACCTGGGCTACAGCCTGCTGTTCCTGGGCGCGGGTGAGCTCGGGCTGTTCAACGTCGATGAGCTCCGGCACGCCATCGAGCGGATGGAGCCCAGGCAGTACCTCGCATCCAGCTACTACGATCGCATCGTCATCGGTGTCGCCTCGTTGTTCGTCGAGAAGGGCCTGCTGAGCCAGGAGCGCCTGGCGCAGCTGACCGGCGGGAGCTATCCGCTGGCCTTGCCGATAGGCCCCGGGCGCGAGGCAAATCCGCCGCGCAGGCCCTTCCAGGTAGGCGACCAGGTCCTGGTCCGCGACGAGTGCGTCTCCGGGCACATCCGCATGCCGGGGTATGTTCGCGGCAAGCGTGGCGTGGTGCTGCATCGCACTCGCCATTCATGGCCTTTCCCTGACGCAGTCGGCCACGGGCGGGACAGCCCGCTGGAACCGACCTACCACGTCCAATTCACCACCCAGGAACTGTGGGGCAATGCGGCGGACGCAGGCACGGTGGTGGTCGACCTGTTTGGCGGCTACCTGCTCCTGGCCTGACGAACAGCTTTTGGGGGCGGCGAGGTCTTCCCGGAAGATCAGCCCCTCGTCGCCTCCGTTTTCTTATCTGCAGAGTGAGACATCAGCATGGCCATACGCAGACCAGACTCCGCTGAGCTTGGTGAGATCGCCAAGAGCCTCGGCATGACCTTCAGCCCATCGCAACTCAACGATTATCACGATCTGCTTCAGGCAAACTTCGATGCCTATGACCTGATCGATAGTCTCCCTGACTACCTGCCGGAAGTGCGCTATCCACGCAAGGATCTGCGTGTGCCTTCGCCGGAGGAAAACCGACTGGGCGCCTGGCAATGCAAGGCGCTCATCCTGGGGAGCGCGGAAGGGGCGCTGGCGGGCAAGCGGGTAGTGATCAAGGACAACGTCGCTGTTGCCGGCCTGCCCATGCTCAACGGTACCTTCACCCTCGATGGCTACGTACCGGAGATGGATGCCACGGTGGTCAGCCGGCTCCTGGATGCCGGCGCAACCATCACCGGCAAGGCCGTCTGCGAGGCGCTGTGCTTCTCCGGCGGGTCGCACACCGCAGCCAGCGGCCCGGTACATAACCCTCGGCGCCATGGCTATTCGGCGGGTGGCTCGTCCTCGGGTTCTGCCGCGCTGGTCGCCGCAGGCGAGGTCGACATGGCCATCGGCAGCGACCAGGGTGGGTCAGTGCGCATCCCGGCGGCCTATTGCGGCGTGTATGGCATGAAGCCCACGCATGGGCTGGTGCCTTATACCGGTGCGATGCCGATCGAATCGACGTTGGACCACCTGGGGCCGATTACGGCCAGCGTGCGCGACAACGCCCTCATGCTGGAAGTGCTGGCTGGCCCGGATGGCCTGGACCCCAGGCAGAACGCGCTGGCACCCGCTGGCGGCTACCTGGAGGCGCTGGGTCGCGGTGTGGTCGGCATGCGCATCGGCGTCCTGCGTGAAGGGTTTGCCCACGCCAACTCCGAGCCCGTCGTGGATGAGGCTGTGCGCAAGACGGCGGATGTGTTCCGCGCACTGGGCGCCACGGTCGAGGAGGTTTCATTGCCTGCGCACAGCCAGGGGCCGGCGATCTGGCTGGCGATAGCGGCCGAAGGAGCCTCCGAGCAGATGATGAAAGGCAATAGCCACGGCTTCAATTGGCGCGGCCTTTACCTGACCGGAATGATGGAGCACCACGCGCGCTGGCGTGAGCGCGCCGACGACCTTCCGGACACCGTGAAGACGACCTTCATCCTGGGGGAGTACGTCAATCGAAACTACCGAGGCCGCTTTTACGGGAAGGCGCAGAATCTCGCTCGTCGCTTGCGTGCTGACTATGACGGCCTGCTGAGCAGCTACGACCTGCTGTTGATGCCGACCCTGCCGGTTCGCGCCACGCCGTTGCCTGCCCCGAACGCAGCGCTGGCCGACGTGCTGGCCCGCGCCTTCGAGATGCTGTGTAACACCTGTGGTTTCGACGCTACAGGCCATCCTGCCATGTCGATTCCCTGCGCCACTCATGACGGTCTTCCGATAGGCCTGCAGTTGGTCGGTCGACACTTTGCAGAGGCGGATATCTACCGCGCGGCCCATGCGTTCGAGCAGACCACTGACTGGCGAGCTCGCCAGTAACTCGGAAGAAGTCTGAATCTCCGTTCCACCGCGCCGACCTCGGGTCGGCGCTTTGCTTTGGCAGCTTCCGATCCATAGAGGTCGCTGGGAAGGAGCGTCTCAAAGGTGGCTGAACGTATTTGGTCGGCTCATCCATCTAGATGATGAAATGTTTGCGAAAGCAGGCGATGCTAGTGGCTATTTGATACCGCCGGTAAAGCTTCGCGTCGGGAAAGGGCGAAGGCTTGAGGCGGATCTGCCTCATTCAGAGCAAGAGCCATCATGAAGAGTCGAGTCATTGGAGTTCTCCTCTCCGGGATAGCGTGTGCCCAGGTCGCCGCCGCAGATGAATGCGACTGCAGCGTCGAGCAGGGTCGGTGCACGGCGAGCATCCAGGTTTCACCGACCGGTACGACCAAGGGCCTGTATGGCGCTGATCTCGCCATTTCAACCAGCGTCAGCCAGTGCGCCAAGGTCGAGTATCACGTCGACAGTACTCCTTACTTCACCGTCCTTCCGCGTGGGGCTGGCGAGGATCGTATCCAGGGGACATCAGCAGAGCCCCTTTCATCCCAGCGCGTGCAGGTCGAGCGCTGTGTGGTCTGTGCGACCAAGGGTCAGAAGCCGAACAATCAGCAGAGTTCCGACCGTGGGAGCTCTACGGCAGAGGATATCTTCGGCAACGCCCTGGATTCCGATCAGCAGTTCGATGCGAGCGCAAAGGACAGGCGCTTCGAAGAGATCGAGGCGAACAATCCCATGCCCAGTTCGGCTTCGCTGATGGGCCTTACGAGTTCCGTGCAGCAGATCCAGAGTGCGGTGCAAGTTCAGGAGCAGCAGGCGGCAGCGCTAAGCGCTTTGAAGGACGCGCAGCGGGAGCTCGAGGCGGCCCGGCAAAGAGGGCCAGGCAGCTCGCAGGGGACGGGTAAAAAGCTCCAGGGCGAGGAGTCCATTAACTATGTTCAGGAGAGAAAACCTTGCATTCGCCCAAGCCCCGAAATGAATTGCGGAATTCCGTGATGATGCCGTCAAGCAGATTTTCTTTCGGATGGCTCGCGCCACTGATCCTGGCCATCGGCGGCTGCATCTCCGTGCCTACCCAGAAGCCTGTTACCCAAGGCATCTTCGAGGGCGCGCCGGCTCAATCGCCTGAGAAGAGGGTGGTGGGCGGGGCGGACAAGGTCGCAGTGGTCCTGATCAGCGAAAACACCAAGGCGAACGTCGAATATCTCAAAGAGCGCAAATCCAGCAAGGAAGACAGCGCGGTGCTGCGCGCAGTAGGACAGGGTGCCACCCTGGACGCATTCGCAGAAGCACTCGACCCCAGCTTCGCTCTGAACTGGATGGCCAAGAAGCTCAAGACCGAGTTCGGAACGGTCAAGCTGGTATCCAGCCCTACGCAACTGGGCGCATCACACTACGACTACCTGGTCGTGCTCGACGCGGTCTTTCTGACGACTACCTGGGGCAAGGACAGCGCGACCGCGAGTTTCACCACGCAATTCTATGATGCGCGCCAACAGCACATCGCCGACGTCAGCAGCTATCGGGATACGCCGGTTAGAAGTGGCGTGAGCGGCCCACATGGAGTGGACCTGTTCCGTGCCAATCATCAGGTACGCGTCGCTGCACTGGAGGAGTGGGGGACCAAGCTTGATAGCTTTATTCAGCAACCAGGAATTCAGAGCGCCGCTTCGAGCGATACCGATGCCTGCGTGGAGGCCGCTCTGGCCGTTCAAAACCCTGCTCTGCGCCAGAAGGCGATCACCGCCTGCAATCCATAGGCACGGCGCGCTTCTTCACGAGCACCTGTTGCTGGCCGATAGCTGCCGCCAAGGAAGGGCAGCTATCGAGGCCTGTGCCAATCACGAACGTCTCCGGCCGGCATCACCCAGCGCTTTGCAGCCTGCGCCGCTGTTTCGCCTTGTACATCTCGCGGTCTGCCAGCTTGATCGCTTCCTCGGCGCTCATCTGGCCTGGGATGACGGCCGCGACGCCGACGCTCGCGCCCGCATAGCTGTAGTCACCCAGGTCGCCACCCAGCTCGTAGTTGCCGATGGTCGCCCTGGTAAGGCGTTCCTGGAGCAATTGCGCGGCATGCTCCATTTCCAGCGCCGGCTCAGCAGCGCTGGCCGTCGGGCCGAGGGCGATCACGACGAACTCATCGCCCCCTGTGCGACCGAGAATGTCGCTTGAGCGAAGGCCGTGCTTCAGCTGGCCGGCCACGCCACAGAGAAGCTGATCTCCTGCCAGGTGGCCGAGTGTGTCGTTGATCTGCTTGAACCCGTCCAGGTCGATCACCGCCACGAGGACGCAGGTCTTTTCCCGCTGGGCCAGGGCAAACAGGTGCGCGAAATTTTCCAGGATCGCGCGCCTGTTGGAGAGTCCGGTGAGCGAGTCGGTCAGCGCTAGTCGGGCCAGCTCGGCATTGGCGCAATGGAGTTGCTCGACCAGCTGCTCGCGCTCCAGCGAATAGCTCAACAACCCCGACAGCAGGTTCAGCAGCGGCTCGGTATCGGGCTGTCGGGCCACCTGATCGGAGCTGGCGGCACAGACCGTGCCGAGCACCTTGCCGTCCTGGCCGCGGATGGGCGCGCTCACATAGGTCTTGATGCCTAGTGCGGCGGCAGCTTCGGAGTCGCCCCAGCATTGCGCGACGTCGTCCGTGTACAGCCGGTTCTCTTCCAGCGCGCGCTTGCACAGGGTGTCTGCCCACGGCACCACCAGCCCTTCGGGAATGACCATGTTGCCGACGTTGCGGGCGAATTCGACGCGCTGGATACCTTCCTCGATGTTGATGGTCGTCAGGTAGGTTGATTCCATTCCGGTCACCTTGCTGAGCAGCGACAGCAATGGCCGCGTCAGTTCTTCGAGCGTTCGTGCCTTGGGAACGGTTTCGGAGAGAAGCGACAGTATCTGATCCATTTCGGTACTTCGGCCCTTGGGATTGATCCGGCGATTGTTAGCGAAACGGCCGTGTACGGAAAGGCCCGGAATGCCTGCCAGACATGCGTTTCTCGCTGATATGTGGCCTGGATCGATTGCCGCCCTTTGCCAGCGACCGCGATTCCCCCACGGATGGCGACGTCGCTTCCTCCCGCTGACTCTCTGGAGGTCTTCTGTACGACTGTACAGAAATTCCTTGCGCGGCCCGAACCTTGCTGATAATAATCTGTACAACTGTCCAAAAGCATTCCGCCAGAGAACGCCTTGGCAGCCGCATTGAGGCGATAACAACTATCAGATGACCACAGGTGCAATTTCGCTTCATGCCTGTACGGTCGTACAAAACTCAAGTGTCTTGCGAGGTGTGGGATGAAGGAAAAGCAACCTGGGGAGCCATCCTCCGGCGTAACCCGTCGTGACCTGGTGAAAGGGACGATGGGCCTGTTGTGGGCGGGCGTACTGCTGGGCGGCCTGCCGTTGCCGGCGTTCGCCGAGCCGAAGAAGGGCGGGCGGCTGGTGTTCGGTCTGGCCGGGGCGTCGACCACCGACAGCCTCGATCCGGGCCTGGCCGAAGACGATTTCATGATGCTGCTGAGCCAGGCGCTGCGCGGCAACCTGGTGGAGATCGACAGCAGCGGTAATGCCATCCCCGAGCTGGCCGAGTCCTGGGAGTCCTCGCCGGACGCCAAGGTCTGGACCTTCAAGCTGCGCAGCGGCGTGCAGTTCCATAACGGCAAGCCCTTCGTTGCCGACGATGTGGTGGCCACCCTCGACTACCACCGCAAGGACGGCTCCAAGTCGCTCTCCAAGTCCATCGTGTCGCAGATCGACGAGGTCAAGGCGGTCGACGATTCGACGGTGCGCGTCAGCCTCAAGGGCGGCAACGCCGACTTCCCGGTGCTGATGAGCGACTACCACCTGAGCATCCTCCCGCGCGGTACCGACGGGCAGGTGGACTGGCGCTCCGGCGTGGGAACCGGTGGCTACATGCTCAAGGAATACAACCCCGGTGTGCGCGCCTTCGTGGTACGCAACCCCAACTACTGGAAGCCGGGCCGCGCCCATGTCGAGGAAGCCGAGCTGATTGCCATCGCCGACTCCGTGGCCCGGCAGAACGCGCTGCTCACCGGCAAGGTCAACGTCATCAACCGCGTGGAGATCAAGACCCTGTCGCTGCTGCAGCGCAGCAACAAGGTGCGCATCGCCGAGGTCACCGGCCTCAACCACGCCACCATGCCGATGATCGCCCAGGTCAGCCCGTTCCAGGACAACAACGTGCGCCTGGCGCTCAAGCACGCGGTGGACCGCGACCAGTGGGTGAAGTCGCTGCTGCGCGGCCACGGCAGCGTCGGCAACGACCATCCCATCGGGCGTCAGCAGAAGTACTTCAACAGCGAACTGCCGCAGCGCCAGTACGACCCGGACAAGGCGCGCTTCTACCTCAAGCAGGCCGGCATGGACAGCCTGGACGTGAGCATCAGCGCCGCCGACGCGGCCTTCGCCGGAGCAGTGGATGCCGGTGTGCTGTTCGAGGAAAGCGCGCGCAAGGCCGGCATCAACCTCAAGGTGGTGCGCGAGTCCAACGACGGCTACTGGATCAACGTCTGGTCGAAGAAGCCGATGTGCATGTGCTACTGGACCGGCCGCGCCACCCCGGACTGGATCTTCAGCCAGATCTACGCCAGCGGCGCTTCCTGGGGCGACACCCAGTGGAACAACGAGCGCTTCGACAAGCTGCTGCTGCAGGCTCGCTCCGAACTCGATGAGTCCCGGCGCAAGGCCATCTACTGGGACATGCAGGCCATGCTCCGCGACGAAGGCTCCACCGTGGTGCCGATGTTCATGAACCACATCATGGGCATGGGCAACGACGTGGTCGCGTCGCCGACCATTGCCGGCGACATGGCGCTGGACGGCATGCGTGCCATCGAGCGCTGGTCGCTGGCGTGAGACGGGAGAGCGAGATGAGCAACCTCGACTGGCATCCGGTCAGCGCCGACGACAGCCGCAGCCTGCGCAACGTCTTCGGCACCTTCATGACCGGCGTCACCATCGTCACCACCCGCGAGGCCGACGGCACCCCGCGCGGCTTCACCGCCAACTCCTTCACCTCGGTATCGCTGAGCCCTGCGCTGGTGCTGGTGTGCATTGCGAAAAGCGCGGGCAGCCTGGCGGTGTTCAGCGCGGCCGAGCGCTTCGCCATCAACATCCTCGGCGACTGGCAGCGTGAGCTGTCCAACCGCTTCGCCGGGCGTACGGCAGACAAGTTCGCCGGGGTCGAACTGCTCTCCTGCGAGGCCGCCGTGCCGTGTCTGGCCGACAGCCTCAGTGTGCTCAGCTGCCGCCGCCACAGCCTGGTGGAGGCGGGCGACCACGTGATCCTGATCGGCGAAGTGCAGCGTTACCGCAGCAGCGTCGGCAGCCCGCTGGGCTACTTCCGCGGCAGCTACATCGACTTCGCCGAAGGCGCCAAGGCCATCCAGGTGGAGCGCGGCAGTGCGCTCAAGGTCGGTTGCCTGATCGCCCGCGACAACGGCGTGCTGCTGGTGCGCGAGGCGGGCCAGGAGCACTGGAGCATCCCCGAGGTGTTCTGGCGCGCCGGGGTGAGCCAGAAGGCGGTGATCGACGAGGTGTTCCGCCGCGTTGGCCTGGTGGGCGAGGTGTCGTTCATCTACTCGATGTTCGAGGAGGCGGGGGATGACTTCACCCGCCTGATCTTCCGCGCCGACGCCAGCGGCGAGCTGGCGCCGGCTGCCAGCGCCGGGCGCGAAGTGCGCCTGTTCCGCGCCGAGGACGAGCCCTGGCGGCTGGTCCGCGGCGACTACCTCACCAGCATGCTCCATCGCTTCTTCAGCGAGCGCCAGGCCGACAGCTTCGGCATCTACTGCGACACCGCCGATGGCGGACGAATCGCCGGCATCGCGGGCAAGCCCGTGCCCTGGCTGGACTGGAAACACTAAGACCACCGAGTGGATAACAACATGGAATTCAACCATTTCCTCAGTTCCTACCTGCCCGATCCGGACGCCTCCGGCAAACAGCTCTATGAGCACATGGTCGAGCAGGCTGTGGTGGCGGAAGAGGTCGGCTACGCCGGCATCTCGATCCCCGAGCACCACCTGATCAACATCCTGCTGGTGCCGTCGCCGTTGCAGATGGCGGTGAAGATCGCCTCGGTCACCCGGCACATCGAGCTGGTCACCTCCATCGCCGTACTGCCGATCCGCGACATGCGTGTGTTCGCCGGTGAAGTGGTGCAGGCCGATGCCCTGTGCGATGGCCGGCTGGTGCTGGGTGTCGGGCGTGGCGCGTTCAAGTACGAGATCGAGATGCTCGGCGTGCCGATGCACGAGACCCGCGAGCGCTTCGACGAATCCCTCGCCGTGCTGCAGGCGCTGCTGACGCGCAAGGAAGTGAGCTGGGACGGCAAGTACTACCAGTTCGGCCCACTGACCGTGATGCCGCGCCCCGAGCGGGAGATTCCGCTGGTGGTGGCGAGTATGGCGCCCGAAGGCATCCAGGCCTGCGCACGCCAGGGCTTCTCGGTGCAGACCACGCCGCTGAGCGGTGACCACCAGATGCTGCTGGACCAGGTCAATGCCTTCCGCCGCGGCAAGGCCGAGGCCAAGCCGAAATCCGCCCGCCGCGCCCGGCTCTCGCTGCAGCGCGCCACCTACCTGGCCCGCAACGAAGCCGACGCCCGCGAGAAGCTGCAGCTGGCCTACGAGTATTACCGGCGCTTCGACAACGTCTTCACCGGCCCCGGCATCGTCCATGGCGGCGGCATCGAGGCGCTTCCGCGCCAGCAGTCCATCGAGGAGCTGGGCAAGAACCTGCTGATCTGCACCCGCGAGCAGATGCTCGACCAGCTCTCGGCCTACGCCGAGGCGGGCATCGACGAAGTGATCATGACCGCCAACTTCGGCCAGTCCCAGGAGGACAGCCTGGACATGATGCGGCGCTTCGGCGAGCAGATCATCCCGCACTTCAGCGCCAACACCACTCAACCCGCCATGACCAATATGACAAAGAGGACTGGCTGATGCCCCTGATTACCGTAGAACTCTTCCCCGGACGCACCCCCGAAAAGAAACGCGAGTTGATCCAGGCAATGACCGAGACCTACCTGCAGGTCTGCGGCGGCAAGGCCCAGGCCGTCACCATCCTGCTCAAGGAAGTGGACCCGGCGGACTGGGGGGTGGGTGGTCGCAGCTACGCCGACATCATTGCAGACGCCAAGACCCAGGCCTGAGGAGGCGAACGATGAGCAAGGCAATCGATTGCGCCTATGTGGTGGACGGGCAGGGGCCGGCCCTGGTGATGGTGCACGGCATCGGCGCACGCAAGACCGGCTGGGACAAGGTCACCGAGGCGCTGAAGGACAGCTTCACCTGCATCCGCTACGACCTGCGCGGCCACGGCGACTCGCCGCTGCCGAGCGAGGACTTCGGCCTGGACGAACTGGTTGCGGACCTGGAAGCCCTGCGGGCGCGGCTGGGCATCGAGCAGATGCACATCATCGGCCATTCCCTCGGCGGCATGATCGGCCCGGCCTATGCGCACAAGTATCCGCAGCACGTGCTGAGCGTCGGTCTGCTGTCCACCGCGGCGTTCCGTTCGCCGCAGGACAGCGAGAACGTGCGCAAGGTCGTCCGCGCCATGGAGGAAAAGGGCATCGGCCCGGTGCTCGATACCCTGACCCAGCGCTGGTTCACCGAAAGCTTCTGCGCAGCGCACCCGGAGGTCATCGAGTGGCGCAAGCAGCAGGTGATGGCTACGCCGGCCGAGGTGTTCCTCAACGTCTTCCACATCTATGCGCAGACCGAGATGGCGCCGTGGCTGCATGAGGTCACGCAGCCCTGCCTGGTGCTCACCGGTGAGTTCGACGGCGGTTGCAATCCGGGGCTCAACCGGCAGATCGCCGACGCGCTGCCGCATTCCGAGCTGGTGGTGTTGCCCGATCTCAAGCACGCCATCCTGATCGAAGCGAGCGACCAGGTGGTTCCGCACCTGAAGGCCTTCCTGACCAAGGCTTCGCAGTAACGCCTGCCGATAGGCGGAGGAGGGTGGGCATGGCCTGACCCTCCCCGCAACTGACCAGAAAAACTAGAAAACCGATAACCACAAGAACAACAACGGCCCAACCGATCAGCAGGTCGCTACCATGGCTCTGATTTACCCGATTCTCTTGCGGCGCATTCTTCTCGGAGCCCTGACCCTGTTGGGCGTCTCCGCACTCATCTTCGCGGCAGTCCAGTTGCTGCCCGGCGACATGGCGCAGAAGCTCCTCGGCCAGTCCGCCACGCCCGAGGCGCTGAGCGCCCTGCGCCACGAGCTGGGGCTGGACCAGCCGGCGCTCAGCCGCTACCTGCACTGGCTGCTGGGCAGCCTGCAGGGCGACTTCGGCACCTCGCTGTCCAACGGCCGGGCGGTGTCCGAGCTGATCGGCCAGCGCCTGCTCAACACCCTGTTCCTGGCCGGCTACACGGCGCTGATCGCGGTGCCCCTGGCGCTGCTGCTGGGACTCTTCGCGGCGCTCTACAAGGATTCGATCTACGACCGCGTGGTGAACATCATCTCCCTGGCGGCGGTGTCGCTGCCGGAGTTCTTCATCGGCTACATCCTGATTCTCTGGCTGGCGGTGAAGCACCCGCTGTTCCCCTCCATTGCCGACGTGCCGGCCTCGGCGGGCCTGCTGGAACACCTGCAGGCGGCCTTCCTGCCGGCGCTGACGCTGACGCTGGTGATCACCGCGCACATGATGCGCATGACCCGCATCGCGGTGCTCGACCTGCTGCAGCTGCCCTACATCGAGATGGCCCGGCTCAAGGGTCTGTCGCGGCTGAAGATCGTCCTGCGCCACGCGCTGCCCAACGCCTGGGCGCCCATCGTCAACGTCATCGCGGTGAACCTGGCGTACCTGATCACCGGCGTGGTGGTGGTCGAGGTGGTGTTCGTCTACCCCGGCCTCGGGCAACTGATGGTGGACTCGGTGATCAAGCGCGACGTCATGGTGGTCCAGGCCTGCTGCTGCATCTTCGCGGTGGTCTATATCGGCATCAACCTGCTCGCCGATGTGCTGTCCATCGTCACCAATCCGCGCCTGTTGCACCGCAAGTGAGGGCCAGCCAATGAATGCCTTGATCGCAACCTTCAAGCAGATGACCTGGACCGCCCGCATCGGCCTGCTGATCATCCTCTTCTACACCTTCCTCGCGCTGTTCGGCCCGCTGGTGGCGCCCTTCGGCGAGACTGAGATCGTCGGCAGCGAATACGACCCCTGGAGCGCGCAGCACTGGCTGGGCACCGACGCCCTGGGGCGCGACATGCTCTCGCGGGTGATCTTCGCCGCACGCAACACCATCGGCATCGCGCTGCTGTCCACCGCGCTGGCGTTCTTCATCGGCGGCTCGCTGGGCTTGATCGCGGCCGCGCTGGGCGGCTGGGTGGATGGCGCGCTGTCGCGCCTGGTGGACGTGCTGATGGCGGTGCCGCAGCTGATCTGCGCGCTGCTCCTGCTGACCATTTTCGACACCAGCATCGCCAACCTGGTGTTCGTCATCGCGCTGGTGGACGCCACGCGCATCTTCCGCCTGGCGCGCTCGGTGTCGCTCAACGTGGTGGTGACCGACTACATGGAAGTCGCCCGGCTGCGCGGCGAGGGGCTGTTCTGGTTGGTGGCGATGGAGCTGCTGCCCAACGTGCGCGCGCCGCTGGTGGCGGAGTTCGGCCTGCGCTTCTGCTTCGTGTTCCTGACCATTTCCTCGCTGTCGTTCCTCGGCCTGGGCCTGCAACCGCCGCTGGCGGACTGGGGCAGCATGGTCCGCGAGAACGCTTCGCTGATTTCTTTCGGCGACCTCACTCCGCTGATTCCCGCCGCCGCCATCGGCGTGCTGGCAATCGCTGTCAACTTCGTCGCCGACTGGTTCCTCGCCCAACGGCGATGAACGTCCGCCCCCGTCTCTGAGGACACGCAACATGAGCGAACCCTTGCTGAAGATCACCGGCCTGCGCATCGAGGCCGGCGGCGCGGACGGCTGGAACGAGATCGTCCACGGCATCGACCTGCAACTGCAGCGCGGCAAGATACTCGGCCTGGTCGGCGAGTCCGGTGCCGGCAAATCCACCATCGGCCTCGCCGCCATGGGCTACACCCGCGAGGGCTGCCGCATCAGTGGCGGCGAAATCCTCTTCGACGGCATCGACCTGCGCCAGGTGCCCGAGTCGCAGCACCGCGAACTGCTCGGCGCACGCATCGCCTACGTTGCGCAGTCCGCGGCGGCGAGCTTCAACCCGGCGCACCGGCTGATCGACCAGCATTGCGAAAGTGCGCTGGAGCACGGCCTGGCCGCCCGCGAGCAGGCGCGTCGGGATGCGGTGGAGCTGTACCGGAAGATTTCCCTTCCCGAGCCCGAGACCATCGGCGAGCGCTACCCGCACCAGGTCTCCGGCGGCCAGTTGCAGCGGATCATGACCGCCATGGCGATGTCCTGCCGGCCGGACCTGATCATCTTCGACGAGCCGACCACGGCGCTGGACGTCACCACGCAGATCGACGTGCTGCTGACCATCCGCGAGCTGGTCCGCGAGTTCCAGGTGGCGGCCATCTACATCTCCCACGACCTCGCCGTGGTGGCGCAGATGGCAGACGAGGTGATGGTGCTCAAGGACGGCCATATGGTGGAGCGCGGCGACAAGCGCCGGGTGATCGCCCAGCCGCAGGCGGACTACACCCGCTCGCTGTGGGCGGTGCGCAACCTCGCTTGCGAGGCGCGCCCGCCGGTAGCCGCTGACCAGCAGCCGCTGCTGGAGCTGCGCGGCATCCGCGCCGGCTACGGCAACAAGCAGGTGCTCGACGATGTGTCGCTGAAGGTCTTCCCCGGGCGCACGCTGGCCATCGTTGGCGAGTCCGGCTCGGGCAAGTCGACCCTCGGGCGCTGCATCACCGGGGCCCTGCCCAGCCGCGAGGGCAGCATCCTGTTCCGTGGCGCGCCGCTGGCCGGGCACTACGCCAAGCGCAGCCGCGACGAGCTTCGGGCGATCCAGATGATCTACCAGATGGCCGACACCGCGCTGAACCCGCGTCACCGTATCGGCGACATCGTCGGTCGGCCGCTGCAGTTCTATGGCGGCCTGAGCGCCACACGGCGTGACGAACGAACCCGCGAACTGCTGTCCGCAGTAGGGCTGGAACCGGGCCGCTTTATGACGCGGCGGCCGGGCGAGCTGTCCGGCGGCCAGAAGCAGCGCGTCGGCATCGCCCGCGCGCTGGCCGCGGACCCGGCGGTGATCGTCTGCGACGAGATCACCAGCGCCCTCGATCAGCTTGTCGCCGAGGGAATCCTGCGGCTGATCGACGACCTCAAGCAGAGCCTGGGCGTCACCTACCTGTTCATCACACACGACCTGTCGGTGGTGAAGTCCATCGCCGACGACGTACTGGTGCTCAAGGCCGGCCAGGTCGTCGACTTCGGTGAAAAACAGCGGGTGTTCACGCCGCCCTGCGACAGCTACGTCACGCGCCTGCTCGACAGCATGCCGCAGATGGACCCGGACTGGCTCGACGGCCTGTCACAACGGGGCGTCGCCTGAATCCATTTCCGCTCGAGGAGCAAACCCATGACCGCAACAACACGCCAGGACTGGTTCGCGCGCGCCGCTGCGCTAGCCATCGAGGGCCGCTGCTTCATCGATGGCAGCTACAGCCCCGCGCAGGATCAGCGCAGTTTCGATAAGAGCAGCCCGCTGGACGGCCGCAAGCTGGCGGCCATCGCCCGTGGCGGCGTGGCTGACATCGATCGCGCAGTAGCCGCCGCGCGCCGCGTCTTCGACGCCGGGCACTGGTCGCGCATGGCGCCGGTGCAGCGCAAGCGCATCCTGATCCGCTTCGCCGATCTGCTGGAAAGCCATGCCGAGGAGCTGGCCCTGCTGGAAACCCTCGACATGGGCAAGCCCATAGGCCATGCCCTGGCCACCGACGTGCCCGGTGCGGCGAATGCCATCCGCTGGTCCGCCGAGGCCATCGACAAGGTCTACGGCGAGATCGCCGCCACCGCCGAGGACCAGCTGGGCCTGGTCACCCGCGAGGCCGTGGGCGTGGTCGGGGTGATAGTGCCGTGGAACTTCCCGCTGCTGATGGCCAGCTGGAAGCTCGGCCCGGCGCTGGCCTGCGGCAACTCGGTGGTGCTCAAGCCATCTGAGCGCTCGCCGCTGACGGCCATCCGCATCGCCACGCTGGCGTGCGAGGCAGGGATTCCCGAAGG
Source organism: Pseudomonas sp. LABIM340 (assembly GCF_040017195.2). Classification (NCBI taxonomy): domain Bacteria; kingdom Pseudomonadati; phylum Pseudomonadota; class Gammaproteobacteria; order Pseudomonadales; family Pseudomonadaceae; genus Pseudomonas; species Pseudomonas sp. LABIM340. The sequence continues at coordinate 2,978,969 of NZ_CM200227.1, forward strand.
CGTGCTGAACGTGGTGCCCGGCTTCGGCGCCGAGGCGGGCGATGCGCTGTCCCGGCACATGGACGTGGATGCCATCGCCTTCACCGGTTCGACCGGCGTGGCCAAGCGGCTGATGGTCGCCTCCGGACAGTCGAACCTGAAGCGCGTGTGGACCGAAGCCGGTGGCAAGAGCCCGAACATCGTCTTCGCCGACGCTCCGGACCTGCGCGCCGCCGCCACCAGCGCGGCTTCCGCCATCGCCTACAACCAGGGTCAGGTGTGCACCGCCGGCTCACGGCTGCTGGTGCAGGAGTCGGTGCGCGAGGAGTTCCTTGAGTACCTGCGCGAGGCGCTCGCCGCGTGGACGCCCAACGATGCGCTCGACCCGGCCAGCCGGTACGGCGCGCTGGTCGATGCGCAACATCTGCAGTCGGTGCAGGGCTATATCGCCAGCGGCCTGGAAGAGGGTGCCCGGCTGGTAGCGGGTACCGGCGAAGGCGAGGGCTGCTACCTGGCGCCGGTGGTCTTCGACGGTGTGCGCAACGACATGCGCATTGCCCGCGAGGAAATCTTCGGTGCGGTGCTCTCGGTGATTGCCTTCGAAGATGCCGGGGAGGCGGTTGCCATTGCCAACGACACACCTTACGGTCTGGCAGCGGCCCTGTGGACGTCCAGCCTGTCGCGCGCGCACCAGGTCTCGCGCGCGCTGCGGGCCGGCTCGGTGTGGGTCAACCAGTACTCCGGCGGCGACATGACCGCGCCCTTTGGCGGCTTCAAGCAGTCCGGCAACGGGCGGGACCGCTCGCTGCACGCCTTCGACAAGTACACCGAGCTGAAGGCGACCTGGATCAGGCTCTGAATGAACTAACTTTTGACCATCACGGACGCGGGGCGGAATAATCCGCCCCGAACTGCCAACCTCGGAACCGGCACGCCATGGCTCTACAGAAAGCGGCGCAACAGAAAGCCGCCCAGCAGAAAACGAAGAAAGTCTACGACCCTGAAACGCGCCGCGAGGAAATCATCAAGGCGGCCTTCCTCTGCCTGAGCGAGGAGGGCTACGCCAAGCTTTCCGCGCGCAAGGTGGCGGCACGCGCCGAGATGGCGCTGGGGCACATCAGCTACCACTTCAAGGACATGAACGAGTTGCTGGTGGAGGCCTACAAGTACGCCTCGCACCAGCTCTACGAAGCGACCCGCGCCGGGCTGGTGGCCGAGCCGCGCACGTCCATGGCGCAGCTCGAGGTTTTCCTGCGCAGCGGCTTCACCAGCACCTTCCTCGACCGCAGCTACCTGTCGGTGCGAATCGACCTGTGGTCCGCCTCGCTGTTCCAGGAGGACATCGCCGACACCGAACGCAAGCTCTACGCCATCTACCGCGAACGCCTGGTGGAGATCCTGCGCAGAATTGCCGAGGAGCGTGAAGTGAGCAACGAGCGCATCGAGAAGTCGGCCGATGCCATCATGGCCATGCTCGACGGCCTCTGGCTGGACTGGCAGCGCCGGCGGAACATGAAGGCGATCGAACATGGCATCAGCGCCTGCCTCGATCTGGTCGCCTTCTACATGCCCGAAAACTCCCGGTAAGCGAAGCCTTCTCAATGCCTCGGACGTCTCACAGATGCCACTCCAGGTTCAGGAACGGCGTATTGGCCTCGGTGCCGGGCGTGTTGGCGGAGTTGTTGCCGAACTTGTTCTTCCAGTATTCGTAACCCACCCCGGCGAAGAGCGTGTTCTTCCTGCCGAACGTCAGCTCGCCCACGTCTACCAGCACAGCCGCGTGTACCAGCGTCTCGCTCACGGTGTCGTTGCCAAAGCTGTCCTTGCCCTTGGGCGGGACGAAGTTGGCGAAACCCTTGAATTTGAGTGATACCGAGCCGAGCTGGAACGGGGTGTCCCAGGCGGTTTCCACATAGTACGTATCGTCGAAGCGGATATCGTGCTCGCGGGCTTCACTGACCATTGCAGGCTTGTTGCCACGCTGTTGCATCGACCGGTTGAATCCACGGCCGAAAGCTGCCGGCAGTCAGCGGCAGCTCTGGCCTGAAGCGGGCAGCCGCACCGGACAGTCACCCAGCCGGGTGATGGCCGATGCGAAGCAGTGCGCGGCGCGGATCAGTCCGAAGACTGAGCCTCGGTGGCAGCGGTGGTATCAGTGGTATCGGTGGCGGCCGGAGTGCGGTTTTTCAGCTTCTCGCGATTGCGGCGCTCCTGGCTGCGTTGCCGGGAAGCCTGTTGCTTCGCGTGCAGCGCCTGGGCGGCGGTCACGGTGCCGACGGGCTGGCCGTTCAAGTCCAGGCGCGGCGCGTTCTCCACCATGCTGGCCCAGTACCGGGCGCCCTTGCACCAGGCTGCGACGCCCAGTTTGAGCTGCTCGCTGGTAATCCCCAGTTGCGCCAGGTGCTGCTCGGCATCCTTGAGAATCCCCTCCTTGAGCGGAACCTTGGGCGCCGGATTCACCGGGAAGGCCAGCGGAAAATGCCGCTGCAAGCGCCAGATCGCTTCCAGCGCAGGATCCTGCTCACGAGGTTTCTCCTGCGGTGAGGACTTCGGCTTGCGGCGCTTCTCGTTAGCGGCCTTGGCCTGCTCTTTTTCTGCCCGCAGGCGGTCACGTAGCCCAGCTAGTTGTTCAAAACCCATCGTTCAATTCACAGCTTCGAGGTTGATTGCGTGGTGCAAGGTTATTCCATACAGCTCTCGGGATCACCTGTATCAGCACAAATCGTCGCTGTTTTCGTCGGCAAAGGAAGAATCCACGGTCGACAGAGGCTCTGCGCAAAGCGTTCCGGAAGGATGAGGTAGCTGCTCCTGAAGCCATCGCTGGGGCGCAGTTCGTCGTGAATCCTAAATTTAAATTGAATTTAGATTTAGCCTGCGGCAGGCTGGTTGCCATCGCTCTTGTGCCCAGGAATAGCCATGGCCTCCCGCGAATCCCGTAAAGACGGCGAAGCGACCCGTATCCGCATCCTCGAAGCCGCCGGCGAGCTGCTCGCGACCCTCGGTTTCGCCGAGACCAGCAACAAGGCGGTGGCGGCGAAGGCTGAAGTGGACCTGGCCTCGATCAACTACCACTTCGGCAGCCGCAGCGGTCTTTACCAGGCAGTGCTGGGGGAGGCCCGGCGGCGCTTTCTCGACATTGCCGACCTGCAGCGGATCATCCAGGCCGAGCAACCGGCGCCGGACAAGTTGCTCGCGCTGACCGAGCTGGTCGTGCGCAAGGCGTCGCGCGGACGGGAGAGCTGGCACCTGCGAGTGCTCGCCGCCGAAGCCCTGGCGCCCAGCAGCCACGGCCAGGAAGTGCTGCATCCGCAGAAGGCGCTGAAGCTGACGCTGCTCAAGCAGCTGTTCAGCGAGATCACCGGGATACCGGCAGATGACCCCACGCTGGTGCCCTGCATCCTCAGCGTGACCGCGCCCTGGGCAATGCTGCTGATCGGCCCTCGCGGCGGCCACGGCGCCCTGCGCGACACCCTCGACATGCCCGGTGCAGTGCTAACCGCGCAGCTGTACAGCTTCACCCTGGCGGGCCTGCGGGAGGTGGGCCGGCAGTACCAATTGCGGACCACCGCGGCGGACTCCTGAGTCCGCGCACGGCGGCACTCCCGCTCAACGACGTTCCCTCTCTTCAGGTCAGCCCCATGCAACCGGCTTCCGATCAAACCCTGGCCAGCCACGCGAGTCCCGCCGCCGATGCCGGGGAGGCACGCCCCTCCATTCCCCTTTTGCTGGCAGCGCTGCTGCTGGTGATGTTCCTCGCGGCGCTGGACCAGACCATCGTCTCCACCGCCTTGCCCACCATCGTCGGCGAACTGGGCGGCCTGCACCTGCTGTCCTGGGTGGTGACCGCCTACCTGCTTGCGTCCACCGTCGTGGTGCCGTTGTACGGCAAGTTCGGCGACCTGTACGGGCGCAAGCTGGTGCTGCAGACCGCCATCGTGCTGTTCCTGGCGGGCTCGGCGCTTTGCGGGCTGGCACAGAACATGACCCAGCTGATTCTCCTGCGCGCGCTTCAGGGCCTGGGCGGGGGAGGCCTGATGGTGGTGGCGATGGCGGCCATTGGCGATGTCATCCCTCCGGCCGAACGCGGTCGCTACCAGGGGCTGTTCGGCGGTGTGTTCGGCCTCGCCACCGTGGTCGGCCCGCTGGTGGGCGGCTTCCTCGTCGAACAGCTGTCCTGGCGCTGGATCTTCTACATCAACCTGCCGCTGGGACTGCTCGCCCTGCTGGTGATCGGCAGCGCGTTCCGCCCCCATGTGGCGCGGGTGAAGCACGTCATCGACTACTTCGGTGCCTTCTTCCTGACCCTGGCGCTGGCCTCGCTGGTGCTGATCACCAGCCTGGGCGGCAGCACCCTGAAATGGACCTCGATCGACATCATGGTGCTGGCGCTCTTCGCCGTCGTCGGGGTGGTCGGTTTCGTCCACGAGCAGCGCATCGCCGCCGAACCGATCATGCCGCTGCACCTGTTCCGCCACCGCACCTTCGTGCTGGCGGGGCTGATCGGCTTCACCGTCGGTGTTTCGCTGTTCGGCTCGGTGACCTTCCTGCCGCTGTACATGCAGGTGGTCAAGGACGCCACGCCGACCAGTGCGGGCCTGCAGATGCTGCCGCTGATGGGCGCGATGCTGGTGGTCTCGGCGATCACCGGCCGGCTGATCAGCCGCTGGGGGCGCTACCGGGTCTTCCCGATCCTCGGCACCCTGCTGCAGGTGATCGCCCTGGCGCTGCTCAGCCGTCTCGACCTGCAATCGTCGATGCTGCAGATGAATCTCTACATGGCCCTGCTGGGCGCGGGGCTGGGCATGGTGATGCAGGTGCTGATCCTGGCAGTGCAGAACAGTGTCGAGTTCCGCCACATGGGCGTGGCCACCTCGGGCGCCACATTGTTCCGATCCATCGGCGGCTCCATCGGCGTCTCGCTATTCGGCGCGCTGTTCTCACACGAACTGATGAGCCGGCTCGCCAGCAGCTTCCCGGCTGGCGTCGGCTCCCCGGCCAACCTGTCGCCGGCCGATGTACACGCCTTGCCGGTGGCCCTGCAGCAGGCCTACCTGGAGGCGTTCTCCGGGTCGATGCACTGGGTGTTCCTGGTGGCGTGCCTGGTCAGCGCGGTGGCCTTCGCGCTGTCGTGGTTGCTGCAGGAGGTGCCGCTGCGCACGGCCTGAGTTTGCTCGGAAGAGGCAGCGCTGCTGACTACTGACCCGCATCCGGGCGAAGGGCTGCACTCTGCCGGCGCACGTAGACAATTGCCAGGACGTAGGGGACCACGGCAAGGAAGGCGCAAGCCAGGAAGGGGAGCGAAAGGCGGTTCAACGCCGGGGCGAGGCTCAAAGCCATGCTTTGCATGATGTAGGGGAGCGCACCGAGGATGCCGCATGCGGTGGTCCCGGAGACGGCGCTGATCGCATAAAGCAGAAGAATCAGCCATTGCCCTGGACTGCCTTTCTCGGCGGGTTTCAGCAACAGGAGTGCGTAGGCGAACGAGATCAGCGAAAGGCCCACGAGCAGCACCGTCAAGGGCAGGCTGTTGGGGTAGTGCTTGACCCCGTTCAGCAGATTGAACGCACCCGACAGTGCGCTGATGACGGAAACCGTAAACATGACCAGGAGATTGACGCTACGCATGACGCTTCCTTGTGTGTGGCGATAAGCCTGTGCAACGAACGGGTTGTGCAAGACGTTCGTGCCGGGTATTGCTGCGGTTCCTTGAGCAACCCTTTCCAGTACGGGCCTGTTGACGATCCAAGGGGCACGGCTGGGTTGCGCGAAGCTTACGTTGTCAGTGGCAGCATTGTCATGGGACGGCCAATGCTGGCCCGCCGCGCGCAAGGGGTCCAGCATTGGCCGTCCGCCACCTTGCGAATGTGCATAGCGACTTTGCCCGGGCGCCAATAGCCTTGGTGCCGGCGCTGGCCTATAGTCGCGCCCCCCAGCGAAGCCGCCAGCGCCCATCGGGCCTGCCTCCGGCTACGCAACCACTCAAGGCGCGAGGAGCACGCCAGTCATGAAAACAGAACAGGGCATCCTGCGGCTTTCCATCATCGTCACCGTCCTGCTGGCCGGTTTCGGGATCATCGTCGGCCTGCTTTCGGGATCCTTCTCCATCGTCTTCGACGGTGTCTATTCCCTGGCCGATGCCAGCATGAGCGGCCTGGCGCTGATGGTGGCCACCCTGATCCGCCGCCATACCACCGAGGGCGACGCCAGCCGGCGCCTGGCCGAGCGGTTCAACATGGGCTTCTGGCACCTGGAGCCCATGGTGCTGGCGCTCAACGGCACACTGCTGTCAGGCGTCACGCTGTACGCGCTGATCAACGCCATCGGCCGGCTGCTCACGGGTGGCCATGCCCTGGAGTTCGGCTTCGCCATTCTCTACGCGGCAGTGGCCACGCTGGTCTGTTTCGCCCTGGCGGCAGTGCAGTTCCGCGCCAACAAGCGCATCGGCTCGGACTTCGTCGCCCTGGACGCGAAGTCCTGGGTGATGTCCGGCAGCATTTCCCTGGCCTTGCTGATCGCCTTCCTGGTCGGTGATATAGCCACCGTGAGCGGCTACGCGCATATCGGCCCCTATGTCGACCCGGCGGTGCTGGCGCTGATCTGCCTGGTGATCCTGCCGATTCCCTTCCTGACCATCCGCCAGGCCTTCAAGGACATCCTCCTGGTCACCCCGCCGGAGCTCAAGGAGCACGTCGACGAGGTGGCCGCGGCCACCGTCGCGCAGCACGGCTTCGTGGCGTACCAGGCCTACGTCGCCAAGGTCGGACGGGCGCAGCAGATCGAGCTGTACTTCATCGTCCCGCCGAGCTGGCCGGCGCAGACGCTAGCCGAGTGGGACAGGCTGCGCGACGAGATCGGCGAGGCCATCGGCGGCGAAGGCCCCAACCGCTGGCTGACCATCGCCTTCACCACCGATCCGCTCTGGACCCGCTGAGCGTTTACACCAAGCCGATCATGGCTGCGCTCATGCTTGGCGCCACCGCGCCTCGCGCCAGGCGCCCGGGCTGCTGTCGTACCACCGGCCGAAGGCCCGGGAGAAGCTCTGCAGGTCACCGTAGCCAAGCAGGTCGGTGATCTGCGCGAGCGACAGCGCTGCATCCTCCAGCAGATCGAGCGCCTTGTAGCGGCGCTGCTCGTCGAGCAGCTCGCTGTAGCGCCAGCCGTGGCTGAGCAGCCGCCGCGCGGCGGTGCGCTCGGTCAGGTGGCGCATCCTGCAGAAGGACTGGAAACTCGCGCCCTCTGCCAGGGTGCTGGCGATATGGTCGGCGGCTTCGTCCAGCAGGGTTCTCTGGGTCTGCCCGCGCGCCTGCTCGACGATGCCGACCAGGGTGGCCTCCAGCTCGGGGTTGGCCGGGGACAGCGGGTGGCGGAACAGCGCCGGCTGCAGTTGCAGCACCATCTCCGACGCATCGCTGCACCATTGCAGGGGCGCGCGCAGCGTCTGCTCGTAGAGGTCGGTGTCCGCCGGTGCGTGGCCGGGCAACCGGATGCCGAGCAGCGGGTCCTGGGCAAGGCCGCTGGCCAGCAGCTTGCGCCGCAGCAGGCTGCAGATGCCGACCAGGGTGTACTCTCGGCTCTGCCGGCCGGACAGCAGCGCGCCGCACTCGGAGAGCACCAGGGCGATGCTGTCACCTTCCGCGCGCAATTCGATGCGCAGCGATCCGTTGAAGTAGGGGAAGTACCGGGCGAAGTAGGTGCAGGCCGCCTCCAGGGTCGGCGCCACATCGAACAGGTAGGTCAGGCCGTTGGTCAGGGTCGACACGAAGCGCTTGCCCGCCAGCAGGCCGATGGCGGCATCGCCGCTGGATCGCTCGGCCAGGTCCCAGAAGCGCCGGGAGAGGAACAGCGGCACGCGTACCAGCGGCGTGCGCAGCTCCAGCAGCGTGCGGCGCATGCAGTCCTCCAGCTCCGTGGCGGCAACACCGCGGGCGAGCAACTCTTCCATGGCCGGCAGTAGCGTCGGCGCGTAGAAGGCGTTGGACGGAGGGGCGGAAGCTGGGCTCATGGCGTGCGATGACTCGATGATTCGACGAACCGATGGGGCGGGCGGGACGACCTTACGCATTGCGCCCGGCACCGGCAAGCCCGCGCGGCAGGCGCTCGTCCGCCGCGAAGATCGCCTCGACCATCGCCTGCGCCGCCGGTGACAGACTGAAGCCGGCGCGGCTGACAATGCCGTAGTGCAGGCGCAGTTCGGGACGGTCCTGGGGAATGTCGGTGATCTTCAGCAGGGCCACTTCGCCACGCTGCACCGGGTCGTGCAGTGCCTCGACCGCCGCCAGGCCGACCGCGTCGGAGCGCGCGACTATATGCAGGATCGCCGCGAACTGCGCGCACTCGATGTTCATGTGGAAGTCGCGCTCGCCGATCACTTCGGCCAGCACCTTGCGCAGCGGCGGCGGAATGCGCGTGCCGACGCGCGGGTAGTCGAGCAGATCGGCCAGCTTCAGCTTTGCCTCGGCTGCCAGCGGATGGCCGGAGCGGCAGAAGAAGCGGCCGGGGCGGAACTCCATCCAGCGCACCTGATACGCGGGATCGTCGGCGAACTCGCGGGCGTCGCCGACGAAGAATTCCACCTGTTCTTCCCTGAGCAACTGCGCCATCTGCTCCCAGTCGCCCATCAGGAAGCCGACATCGATCGCCGGGTGGGCGCGGATGAAGTCGGCCATCGCCTCGGGCACCAGCAGTTGCGCCGGATAAGGGCCGCAGCCGAAACGCAGCTCGCCGGCGTCGAGGCCGTTGTACTGCTGCAGTTCGTTGCGTAGCGAACGGGTGCCGGCAAGCAGGCGCCGCGCGTGCTGCAGCACCAGCTCACCCTGGCCGGTCAGGCGGAAGTCACGGCTCTGGCGGTCCACCAGCAGGCAGTCGAGGTCGCGCTCCAGGGACTGGATGCTGCGGCTCAGCGCCGACTGGCTGAGGCCGATGGCGTCGGCGGCGCGCTGGTAGTTCTGGAAGTCGGCGAGGGCGGCCAGGTGGCGGAGCTGTCTGAGTTCCATTATGCGTCCTGCGCATAAAAGCGTTGAGTCGAATGAATTTGATGGATAGCAGACTCAGCTGGTCTAGTAAACCGCCTGCCGAACCGGACCCGCCCCATGTCGCCCTTGCTGTTCGCCTCCAGCGCCTTCGCCAGCACCATCCTCCTGCATGCCGCCCGCCTGGGATTGTGCGCGGCAGAACTGCGCCTGCGCGCCGGGATCGCCGAGGCGCAGCTGGCGGATCATCGCGCGCGCATCCCGGCCGACCAGGTGGAGCGCCTGTGGAGCGAGTGCGAGCGTGCCAGCGGCAATCCGCAGTTCGGCTGCGAGCTGCTCAACGGCATGGCCACCCATTGCCTGCAGGGGCTGAACATCCTGCTGGATTCCGCCCCGGACCTGGGCACCAGTCTGGCCGCCTTCTGCCAGTACCTGCCGACGGTGACCAACTGCGTGCAGGCGCGCCTGGAAGAGGAGGGCGAGGTCACCCGCCTGACCCTTGAGCTGGTGCGCGACGACCTGCACCACTTCGGCCTGGATGCCGCCGTGCTGACCCTGATCCGCAACATTGCCCGGCGTGTCGGGCTGCCGCCGGCGCAGGCGTGCCGGGAGGCTGGCATCGCAGCGCAACAGCGCTGCGCCGCAACGCTCGGCGAGTGGGGCGTGCCCTGCCGGGTGGCGCCTTCGCCATTCCTGCTGCTACCCACGGCGCTGCTGGCCACGCCGCTGGCGGGCGCCAACGAGTTCCTCTATCAGAGCCTGCGCCGCCAATGGGGCGATGCGCGGGAATCCGGAGAGGGCGATGGCCTGAGCCTGGCGCGCATCTGGCTGCGTTCCTCCGACCAGCCCATCGAGCGCATCGCCGAGCGCATCGGCTACCGGCAGAGCGGCAACTTCATCCGTGCCTTCCGCAAGCGCTTCGGTGTCACGCCCAAGCAGTTCCGTCTCGGCCAGTGCCCGGCATGATCGGAATTTGTCGGCCCCGGCTTGTGGTCGCCGCGCCCGCGCCCCTCATGGTTGGCCGGCGGTACCACCCATCCGGAGCCCATAATGACAAGAATCCATCCGGCCCCTGTCCCCCTCGCATTCGTGGGGCAGCGCCAGCACTGCATTGCCAGACCTCTACTGCTTGCCCTGGCGGTCAGTAGCGCCTTTAGCGCACAGGCCACCACCTTCGAGCTGAACGACGACTGGAACCTGTCCACCAAGACCACCCTGAGCCTGGGGGCGAGCTGGTCGGCGCAGGACCCCGATCGCCACCTGATGACCCACGCCAACGCCGTCCAGGCCCAGCACATCACCAATGCCGACGGCACTAGCGTGAGCGCCGACGACAACCGCCTGAACTTCAAGAAGGGCGACCCTATCTCGCAGATGTTCAAGGGCCTGACCGACTTCAGCCTGGAGGGCGACGGGCAGGGCGCCTTCGTCCGCTTCAAGTACTGGTACGACCACGCCTACGAGACCGGTGACGGCCGCTTCAAGGACTTCGACGACAGCGGCTGGCCGACCCTGGCGCGCTACCACGGCTTCGACACCCTCGACGCCTATGTGTGGAAGGACTTCGACGTTGACGAGCACCCGTTGAACCTCAAGCTCGGCAAGCAGGTGCTGTCCTGGGGCGAGTCGATCCTGATCCAGAACGGCATCAACGTGATCAACCCGCTGGACTACAGCGCCTTCAACAAGCCCGGCGTGGACATCAAGGAAGGCCAGCTGCCGGTGGAGATGCTCTCGTTCAACCTCGGCCTGACCGACAAGGTCAACCTGGAAGGCTTCTACCAGTACAACTGGCGGCCCAGCGTGCTCGACGGCTGCGGCACCTTCTTCGCTACCAGCGACGCCATCCAGCCCGGTTGCGGCCCGCTGTACCTGAGCCAGGTGCAGACCGACACGCAGATGCAGGCCAGCGGCCTGTACGCCTCCCACGGCGACGACCAGGACCCGTCCGACCAGGGCCAGTGGGGCGTTGCCCTGCGTACCCTGATCAGCTCGCTGAACGACGCCGAGGCGGCCTTCTACTACGTCAACTACCACGCGCGCCTGCCGTACCTGGAGCTCACTGCGCGGGACGTCAGCAAGCCCGGCAACTTCCCCCTCGGCCGCGTGCAGGGTCCGGTTTACGCCGCCGCCTTCCCGGAAAACATCCACCTCTACGGCCTGAGCATCAACGGCGCGCTGCCCGGCTGGGGCACCTCGCTGGCGGCGGAACTGAGCTACCGGCCGAACATGCCGGTGGCGCTCAACGGCCCGGACATGAACGTGGCGATGATCACCGGCCCCGGCGGCAGCTCGTCGATCACCGACGTGCCGGCCAACGCCTCCACCACCGGCCAGAGCCTCGACGGCTGGGAGCGCAAGCCGGTTTGGCAGATGACTGCCTCGGCCACCCAGATCGTCGACAACGTGCTCGGCGCCACCCGCCTGACCCTGCTCGGCGAGGCCGGCGTGGTGCACGTGGGCGATGTCGGCGACGAGCGGCTGGGGCGCAACTCCGCCTTCGGCCGCAGCGCGCCGCTCAATGGCAGCAAGTGCAACACCACGGCCAGTGGCGTGACCAACCGCTACTGCACCGACGATGGCTTCACCACGCCCTGGTCCTGGGGCTACCGCCTGCGCGCCGGCCTGGAATACAGCGACGTGCTGCCGGGGGTGAACATGCTGCCCAGCCTGAACTTCCGCCACGACGTCGAGGGCTACTCCTACGATCCGGGCGGCCCGTTCCAGGAAGGGCAGATGGCCGCCGGCCTGTCGCTGGCCTTCAACTACCTGAACGATTACAGCCTGGAGTTCGGCTACAACAGCTTCTTCGGCTCCAACAAGTACAGCACGCTCGACGACCGCGACTTCTACAGCGTCAGCGCCAAGGTCGACTTCTGAGGAACCGCCCCATGCACCTTTCGAAAATTTCCGCCCTGGCGCTGGCCATGGGCCTGGCGTTCTGCGCCCATGCCGCCACTCCTGCCACTCCCGCCACTCCCGCCGACCTCGGCAGCAGCCTGACCCCGGTCGGCGCCGAGCAGGCAGCCAACGCCGACGGCAGCATTCCCGCCTGGGATGGCGGCCTGAAACCCGACGCCGGGCAGGTCGACGCCAAGGGCGGCTATGCCAACCCCTACGCCGCCGAGCAACCGCTGTTCACCATCACCCCAGCCAACGCCGGGCAGTACAGCCAGTGGCTCAGCCCCGGCGAGCAGGCGATGCTCAAGCGCTATCCCAATACCTACAAGATCAACGTCTATCCCAGCCACCGCAGTGCGCGGCTGCCCGACGAGATCAATGCCGCGACCCGCGACAACGCCGCCAATGCCAAGCTCGCCGACGGCGGCAACGGCGTGCTGAACTACCAGCGCGGCGTGCCCTTCCCGCTGCCCAAAGAAGGCGTCGAGGCGATCTGGAACCACATCACCCGCTACCGCGGCGGAAGCATCGAGCGCACCTTCAGCTCGGCCAACGTGAAGGAGAACGGCGTCTACAGCCTGGTCCGCTCGCAGACCGACATGAACTACGCCGAGACCGTCGACGACCTGCCGCAGGGCGCCAACCTGCTGTACCTGTTCAAGACCCGCGTGCTCGAGCCGGCCCGACTCTCCGGCGAAGCGGTGCTGACCCACGAGCCGATGGACCAGCTGGCCGAGCCGCGCGCGGCCTGGCAGTACATCCCCGGCCAGCGCCGGGTGCGCCGCGCCCCGCTGATCGCCTATGACAACAGCGCGCGCTACAGCGACGGCATGGTCACCGCCGACAGCCTCGACGGCTTCAACGGCGCGCCGGACCGCTACGACTGGAAGCTGGTGGGCAAGCAGGAACTGTTCGTGCCCTACAACAGCTTCCGCCTGTACGATCGCTCGGTGAAATACGCCGACATCCTCAAGACCGGCCATCTGAACCCCGACCTCGCGCGCTTCGAGAAGCACCGCGTCTGGGTCGTCGAGGCGACCCTCAAACCGGGTGCGCGCCACGTCTACAGCAAGCGCCGCTACTACCTCGACGAGGACAGCTGGAACATCCTCCTCGGCGAGCTGTACGACAGCCGCGGCGAGCTGTGGCGCAACTACCAGTCCCACGCCATGCCTTACTACGACAAGCAGTTCACCTTCGAGGCGCTGGCTGCCGCCTATGACCTGATCAGCGGACGCTACTTCGTCAACGGCCTGATGAACGAAGAGAACAGCGGCCTGAAGACCGGCCAGCACGCGAAGATGAGCGACTACACTCCGTCCGATCTGCGCCGCTGGGCCAAGTAGCGTTGTGCTCCTTTCCCCGGCCGGGCGTGGCCGGGGTTCTTGCGCCATCCCGGCAAGCTGGGGATGGCGTCGTTGTTCCGGCAGCGGTCAAGCGGCAGCCCGCCATGATCGCTTTTTGTCCGCTGGTGCTGGCCGCCGTCCACGCGGGATGCCGCACTCTGGCCCGACACCCGCCGTCGGCGCCGCATGGCCGGGCGGTCCAACAAGAAGAACGAGGAAACCCCCATGCGCCACTGGCTGCCCGCACTCGCCATCCTGCCCCTGTTCGCCGGCCACGCCTGGGCCGCCGCGCCCACCGCGCAGCAGGCCCGCGACCTGGCCGAGCAGGCCTACCTGTTCAGCTTCGCCACCGCCGAGCACGGCAAGACCCTGCAGGCGATCGCCGCCAAGCTGCCGGTCAATTACCTGTACAACCGCACCACGCTGCTCGGCCCGGAAGACCGCACCGTGGTCTCGCCGAACAACGACACGCTGTATTCCTACGCGCTGCTCGACCTGCGCGAGCACCCGGTGATCCTCGAGGTGCCGGCGGTGCCGCAGCGTTACTACAGCTTCCAGCTGATCGACATGCGCACCGACAACCTCGAGTACATCGGCACTCGCGCCACCGGTCGCGCGGCCGGCAGCTTCCTGATCGCCGGCCCCGACTGGGACGGCAAGACGCCGGATGATTTCCACGGCAAGGTGATCCGCTCGCCCAGCCGCATCCTCTTCCTGCTCGGCCGCACCGCCGTCGATGGCGAGGCGGACATCGACGCCGCCAAGGCCGTGCTGGACGGCTACAAGCTGCGCAGCACCAAGCCTACCCTGCTGCCGCACAAGCTGGACGTGCCGCCGTACCAGCCGACCAAGGAGGGCCCGGCGCAGAACGCCTTCGTCGACTTCAACGCGCTGTCCGCCTGGCATGCCTGGAACCCGCAGGAACAGGAGCGCCTGGCGCAGTTCGCGCAGATCGGTGTGGGCACCGGCAAGCCCTTCGACCCCGCGCAACTGCCGGCGGATATCGCCCAGGCCGTGGCCCAGGGCGCGGAGGACGGCCGCAACAAGGTTCTGGCCGCCACCGAAGGCTTCTCCAAACCGAGCAATGGCTGGCAGAAATTCCCCGCCAACATCGGCCATTACGGCAGCGATGACCTGACCCGCGCGGCCGTGGCTTGGAAGTACCTCTACGCCAACGACGCGGTCGAGGCGATGTACCCGGTCACCCACGTCGACGCCGATGGTCAGCCGCTGGATGGCAAGCGCAGTTACCGCCTGCACTTCGCCCCCGGCCAGTTGCCGCCGGTGGACGCCTTCTGGTCGGTCACCCTGTACGACGGCAAGACCCAGATGCTCTCGGCCAACCCACTCAACCGCTACACGCTCAACAGCGAAGGCGGCCTGAAGCAGGATGCCGATGGCGGCCTGACCCTGAGCATCCAGCATGACCAGCCCGCCAACAGCGACAACTGGCTGCCCGCGCCGCAGGGACCGTTCAACCTGATCCTGCGCATGTACCTGCCGCAGGAGAAAGCGCTCAAGGGCGATTACCAGCCGCCGGCCGTGCAGCCCGTCAACAGCCAGGAGTAAGCCATGAACCCGATTCTGACCCGCCGCCGTTTCCTCGGCGCCAGCGGTGCGCTCGGCTTCGGCCTGGGCTGCGTGCCGAACTGGTTGCTGGCCGCCCCCGCCGAGCTGGAAAGCGACCCCGCCGTGTTCCAGGACATCGTCCGTCAGGCATGGATCTACGCCTACCCGATGCTGATGCACTACCAGACGATGCAGAAGCAGGCGCTGAACCCGGCATCGCCCGAGTACGTCGGCGGCTTCGGCGTGTTCCGCCACTACAGCGAACTCTTCACCCCGAAGAACCGCGACGTGGTGACCCCCAACAACGACACGCCGTACTCCTGGGCCTGGCTCGACCTGCGCGCCGAGCCCTGGGTGCTCAGCGTGCCGGCAGTGAGCGATGACCGCTACTACGTGCACCAACTGGTGGACCAATACACCTTCAACTTCGGCTATGTCGGCGTGCTCAGTACTGGTCGCGAGGCGGGCGACTACCTGATCGCCGGGCCGAACTGGAAAGGCGAGACGCCGGCCGGTATCCGCCAGGTACTGCGCAGCGAGACGCAGATCGCCATGATCCTGGGCCGCACCGGCCTGCGCAGCGCCGATGACCTGCCGGCGGTGCGCGATCTGCAGCGCCAGTATCGCCTGCGCTCGCTGCATGAGTTCGCCGGCAAGCCCGCGCCTGCTGCCGCACCGGCGGTGCAGTGGCTGCCCTGGGAACTGCCGCGGGATCTCGGCGCGGGGTTCATCCCGCATCTGAACCAGATACTCGCCTTCTGCCCGGTGGACCCGAGCGAGGTCGAGCTGCGCCAGCGCTTCGCTCGCGCCGGTATCGGTGCGGGGCTGCCGTTCAACCCGGCCGCACTGAGCACGGCCCAGCGCCAGGCACTGGCCGCCGGTATCCAGCAGGGTGTCGAGGAACTGAAGGCCAAGGGCGCCACGCTGCGTTCATCGGCCGGCCTGTTCGGCACCCGCGCGGCGATGCACAACGACTACCTGAGCCGCGCCGCAGCGGCCGCCAGCGGCATCTACGGCAACAGCGTGGAAGAGGCGATCTACCTGGGCAGCCGCAAGGACAGCGCGCAGCAGCCGCTGCAGGGCGGGCAGCGCTACCGGCTGCGTTTCGCTCCGGGGCAGTTGCCGCCGGCCAGGGAGTTCTGGTCGCTGACGCTCTACGATCTGCCCGACCGCCAGTTGGTCGACAACCCGATCCAGCGTTACTGCCTGAGCAGCCGCGATCCCCTGGTGCGCGACGCCGACGGCGGGGTGACGCTGTACATCCAGGCCGACTCGCCCGGCCAGGATCATCAGGCGAACTGGCTGCCGTCGACCCGGCAGGGGCCATTCAACCTGATCCTGCGCATCTACGGGCCGGAGCAGCCGGTAGTGGCCGGGCAGTGGACCCTGCCGGGCGTCGAGCGGGTCTGATCTCGGCTAGCTGCCCGCGGCGCTTGCCCAGCGTTCGCGCGGCAACTCATAGCAGAGCCAGGACGCGGGCGTGCCGGAGAGGTCCAGTTGCGCCTGGTACGCCAGCATCGCGCCCAGCTTGGCCGTGCCTTTCTGCGAGCGGATATTGCTCGGCGCGATGTGGAACCACACGCGCTCGAAATGCTGGAAGGCATGGTCGAGCATCAGCGTCTTCAGTTCGCGGTTGGTCGCGCCGCCCCAGTAGTGGTGGTTGATGAAGGTGAAGCCGATGCCGATGTCGGCCGGCTGGTCCGGCACCGGGTAGTAGCGCGAGCAGCCGATGGCCTCGCCGTCTTGTCGGTCGAGGATCAGCAGGCAGCCGCCGGCCTGTACCAGGAACTGGAAGTAGGGCTCGAACACCTCACGGCGATAACGCTCGGTGGCCGGGTGGCCGGCCCAGGTTTCCGGTGAACTGGCGGCGGCGAACAGCGCGTCGAAATCATCGGTGCGCAGCGGGCGCAATTGCAGGGTAGCGCCGAGCAGGGTCGGCTGGTCATCGAAGGCGGTCATGCCGGGCTCCAGGGTGGCTGGAGCCCAGCTTACGGGTGGAATGGCCTGTTGCCGAGTGCCAATCGCTGGCGCTTCGACGGTGCCAATCGGCCCTCAGTCGGCGCAGATGCCGAGGATCGCCCGCGCCGCCGCCTCGGTGCCGCGCGAGGCCTGCATCTGTTCGCGCACGGCGGTCAGGCGTTGCGCCATGGCCTGGTCCGCGAGCAGTTCGGCGAGGGCGGCGGGCAGCGCCGCCAGCGGATCCTCGAAGCGCGGCAGGTAGCGCGCCACGCCGACTTCCTCGGCGCGCCGGGCATTGTCGTGGCCGTCCCAGCAGTAGGGGATGATCACCGACGGCAGGCCGAAATACAGCGCTTCGCAGAAGCTGTTGTTGCCGCCGTGGTGGATGAACAGCTGGCATTCGCGCAGCACCGCCGGCTGCGGATACCAGCTGTCGAGGTAGACGTTGTCCGGCACCGTGTCGTAGTGCTCGCGGTAGGCGCCGACGTTGATCAGGAAGCGGTAGGGCAGCTGCGCCACGGCGTCGATCAGCCGGCGCATCATCGCCACGTCGGCGGCACCCAGGCTGCCGAAGCTCACGTAGATCAGCGGCGCGTCGTCATGCCGGGGGAACTGCGGCGGGATGTACGGCGCCTCGCTGCGCACGCAGCCGTCGAGGTATAGGTAGCGCTCGGCTGGCAGCGAATTTTCGCGCTCGTAGCGCACCGGCGTGGGCGACAGCAGCAGGTTGAGCCAGGGTGAGTCCTCGAGGAACTGGCCGGCGGGCAGGGCGGGGTGGCCGCACTCGGCGAGGAAGCGGGCGAAGCGTTCGTGTGCCGGTCTGGTCGCCTGCAGGTAGTGCTCGCGGTAGGCCGAACAGGCCTGTGCATCGCTGCTGCTGGCACCGGAAAGGTAGGGCGGCACGGCGGCGTCTGGCAGTTCGGTTTCCGCGCAGGAGACCATGCGCACCCAGGGGCAGCCGGCGGCGGCGATGGCCGGGAAGCTGACCACGTTGTCCAGCACGATGGCGTCGGGCTTGAGCCGGGCGAGCAACTGCTGCAGCGGCTTTTCCGACTCGATGGCGGTGTCGATGATGGCTTCCCAGGCCGGCGCCACGTAGCTGTCGATCTGCGCCAGGGGCGGCTGGTCGAAGTAGGGCACGTTGCGCTCGATGAAGCGCTCCCAGTAGTGCTGATGGTCGGCGGCGGAGAGCGGTGAGTCCAGCTGCAGCGGGTACTCGGCGAAACCGTACTCGGCGAAGATGCCCTGGAAGTGCGCGTGGCAGATGAACACCGGGCGGGCGCCGAGCTCGCGCAGGGCCTGGGCGATGCCGATGCAGTTCAGCGCGGCGCCGAAGCTGGCCTCGGGGAAGAAGGCGATGGTTCTTGTTCTTTGCGTCATGGGCACATCCGGGTGTTGCTCACGGGCACTGCGTGAAACTGATACTGCATTTTTTCGTTAAAAAAAACACCGTGAGGTAAAAATAATCAGCGACGCCCCAGGGCGAACGACTGCGGAATCCCGCGGTTGGCGGTCTGCGGACGTTGCGCGAAGGACAGTCGCAGGTGCAGGCGCATCAGGTCGGCGGCGACCTCCAGCTGGCCGCGCTCGATCTGCTCGATGATCCGCAGGTGCTCGCGCAGGGCTTCCTGCAGGCGGTGCACGCTGACCATCGGCAGCAGGTTGGGCAGCCGGCGCAGGCGCTGGTGCTGCAGCAGGGCGTCGCCGACGAAGCGGTTGCCGCAGCCCTGGGCGATCAGCTCGTGGAAGCCGATGTCCAGCTCGCGGAACTGCGCCACGTCGAAGCGTTCGATGGGTGCGCCGAGCAGGTCTTCCATGGCGCCGCGCAGCAGGGCGAGGCGCGCCAGGTCGGGGTCGAAGCCGGGCGCCAGCAACGCTTCGGGCTCGAGGATCAGCCGGTAGCGCAGGCTGTCTTCCAGCGCCGCGAGGTTGTTCAGCAGCGGGCGGAAAGACCAGCTCTGCCCGGCGCCGCGTTCCAGCACCTGGTCTTCGCTGAGTTGCGCCAGCACCTTCTGCGCGGCGGCGCGGCCGATGTCGTAGCGGCGCATCAGCTCGCTGGCGCTGAGGCTGTTGCCCAGCCGCCCGGCCATGCGGTCGCGCAGCACCGAGGCGGCCAGCGCCTGTTCCTCGGCCTGGGGCAGGGCGGGGCCGAGGACCTGGGCGGAAGGGTCGGCGGCGAGGCGATAACCCTTGCCCGGCTCGTGGGCCACCAGTTGCTGCTCCAGCAGCAGGTCCAGCCCTGCGCGGATCAGCGTGCGCGACACGCCGAAAGTGCGCGCCAGTTGCTGCTCGGACAGGCCGTCGCCGTCTCCCAGTCCGGTGTCCTGGGCGTGCTCGATGATCCGCCGGGCCAGTTCCAGGTGGTTGGTGCGCGGTCTTTTCTCGGTGTCCTTGCTCAAGCGGCTTCTCTCCAGCAGGCCCCGGCAGGCGTGTCGCCGCAGGGCGACCCCTTATGCCACAGCGTGGGTGGTCCAACAAGAATGCAAGAAATGGTTGACTTCGCCAGTGGTTCGGTTTTTATTTTGAAAAAAAGACATGTAGTACGCTTTTCGTTCCGCTGCCGTCGACACAACAACAACCAATCGTCAGGTGCGCAAGATGAAGCTGAAGACCATGCTCTACGCAGGGGCAACCCTCGCGCTCACGCTGTCCGCCACCACGGCCAGTGCCAAGGATCTGGTGATCTCCATCTGGGACGGCTACATGGCCCCGGACAACCTGGAGAAGTTCCAGAAAGCCACTGGCCTCGAAGCCGACAAATCCCTCCACGCCACCAACGAAGAGATCATGGGCAAACTCATGGCCTCCGGCGGCGAAGGCTATGACGTGGTGTTCGTTTCCTCGCCCTTTGCCGAGATCCTGCACAAGCAGGGCCTGCTCGCCGAGATCGATCCGGCCAAGGTGCCGAACCTGAAGAATCTCTACCCCGAAGCGCAGAAGCTCGAGTACGACGTCGGCAACCACTTCTCCGTGCCTTACACCTGGGGCACCACCGGCATCTGCTACCGCTCGGACAAGGTCAGCCCGGCGCCTTCCAGCTGGAGCGACCTGCTCAAACCTTCCGACGCCCTCAAGGGCAAGACCACCATGCTCGCCACCGACCGCTGGCTGCTGGGCGCCGGCTTCCTCGCCAACGGCTGGTCGGTGAACGACGGCAACCCGGAGCAGATCAACGCGGTGCGCGACCAGCTGATCGCCACCAAGAAACGCCTGCTGTCCTTCGACGACACCACCTTCTACTCCAAGCTGGCCTCGGGTGAGGCGCTGATGGCCCACGCCTGGGACGGCTGGTGCAACTACGGCACCCAGGCCAACGAGTCGATCAAGTTCGTCGTACCCAAGGAGGGTTCCGACCTCTGGGTGGACACCATGGTCGTGCTGAAGAGCTCGAAGAACCCCGACGCCGCCTACCGCTTCATCAACTACATGCTGGAGCCGGCGAACCACGCGTGGGTCGCCGAGAACATCCTCTACAAGGTGCCCAACCAGGCGGCGATGGCGACGCTGAAGCCCGACCTGCTGGCCAAGTACCCGAACCTCACCACCACGCCGGCCGAACTGGTCAAGCAGCAGCAGTTGCGTGATGTCGGCGGTTCGACGCAGAAGGCCTACACCCGCGCCGTGACCGAGATCATGGCGGCGCAGTAAGGCCGCTCGCAGTAAGACCTAAAGGGCGTCGCGCTGGCGCCCCGCAACCCTCTCCGGAATAACCCTGAAGCACCCCGCTGGCGTGGGGTTGGGGGAACTACGCATGACCGCTTTGTCCGCCGACCGGAAACTCTCGGCCTGGCTGCTCGCGCCCGGCCTTGGCTGGCTGGCCCTGTTCCTGCTGCTACCGTGCCTGCTGGTGCTGGTCTACAGCTTCCTCGAACGCGGTGCCTATGGCGGCATCGACTACGTGTTCACCTGGGAGAACTACCGCCGCGCGGTGGACCCGCTGTACCTCGACATCCTCCTGCGCTCAGCGAAGATCGCCGGCCTCGCCACGCTGTTCGCGGTGCTCATCGGCTACCCGGCGGCCTACGCCATCACCCGCAGCACGCCACGCCGGCAGGCGGTGTTCCTGTTCCTGGTGATGCTGCCGTTCTGGAGCAACTACCTGATCCGCACCTACGCCTGGATCGTGCTGCTCAACCGCGAAGGCCTGCTGAATCGCCTGTTCAATCTGCTGGGCTACAGCGGCGAACCGATCAGCCTGCTGTACACCGACGCCACCGTGGTGCTCGGGCTGGTCTACAACTACATCCCCTTCGTCATCCTCGCCATCTACAGCTCGCTGTCGCGCATCGACAACGAACTCTGGGAAGCCTCGCGGGACCTCGGCGCTTCCGGCTGGACCACTTTCCGCCGGGTGATCCTGCCGCTGTCGGTGCCGGGTGTGGCCGCCGGTGCGGTGTTCGTCTTCGTGCTCTCCATCGGCAACTTCATCACCGCCGATCTGCTGGGCGGCAAGCAGGTGCAGATGGTCGGCAACCTGATCTACGCGCAGTTCCTCACCGCGCGCGACTGGCCGTTCGGCGCGGCGCTGAGCTTCTTCCTGATCGGCATCATGATGCTGCTGCTGTTCATCCAGGCCATGGTCTCGCGCCGGGCCCAGGGTGCGGAGGGCGAACGCCATGCGTAACTCATCCGGCATCGCCCTCGGCGCGCACCTGTGGCTGGTGTACGCCTTCCTCTATGTACCGATCCTGGTATTGATCCTGCTGTCGTTCAACGCCAGCGGCCTGCCCACCGCCTGGGGCGGCGCCTCGCTGAAGTGGTACGCCAAGCTGCTGGCCAATGCCTCGATCCAGCACGCAGCGCTGAACACCCTGATCGTCGCGCTGACTTCCACCTTCATCGCCTGTGTGCTCGGCACGCTGCTCGCCCTCGGCGTGGAGATGCGTGCCCGCAACAACCCCGGCAAGAAGGGCGCGAACCTTGCCGACACGCTGCTGATGGCGCCGATGATCATCCCCGACATCGTCCTCGCCATCGCGCTGCTGAGCTTCTTCAACCTGCTGAAGATGAGCCTGGGGCTGCACTCGATCATCCTCAGCCACGTGGTGTTCAACATCGCCTTCGTCTGCGCGGTGGTGCGCACGCGGCTCAAGCACTTCGACTACTCGATCCTCGAAGCCTCCATCGACCTGGGCGCCGGCTGGTTCACCACCGCGCGCCGCGTGCTGCTGCCGGCGATCTTCCCCGGCGTGATGGCCGGCGGGTTGCTGGCGTTCACCCTGTCGGTGGACGAATTCATCATCGCCTTCTTCAACTCCGGTTCCGGTAGCGCCTCCACCACGTTGCCGATGCAGATCTACTCGATGATCCGCTTCGGCGTGACCCCGGAAATCAACGCCCTCGCCACCCTGGTGATGCTGGTCAGCTTCACCGCGCTGTTCGCCTCCCAACGTCTGAACAAGGTGCCCAAAGCCCATGACTAAGTCATCCGACCTGCTCGTGCTGGAGCAGGTGAGCAAATCCTATGGCGAGGGCCTGACGGCGGTGGACCAGGTGTCGCTGAGCATCCGCGAGAACGAGTTCTTCGCGCTGCTCGGCCCGTCCGGCTGCGGCAAGACCACCCTGATGCGCATGATCGCCGGCTTCGAGACGCCCAGCTCCGGCGCCATCTACCTCAACGGCCAGGACATCTCGCCGCTGCCGCCGAACAAGCGCCCGCTGAACCTGATGTTCCAGTCCTACGCGTTGTTCCCCAACATGACCGTGCGCGGCAACATCGCCTACGGCCTGGAGATGGAGAAGCTGCCAGCCGCCGAAATCCGTCTGCGCGTCGATGCGGTGCTGGAGACCGCGCAGCTCGGCCCGTTGGCCAATCGCCGGCCGGACCAGCTCTCCGGCGGCCAGCGCCAGCGCGTCGCCCTGGCCCGTGCGCTGGTCAAGCGCCCGCGCGTGCTGCTGCTGGACGAACCCCTCGGCGCGCTGGACAAGAAGCTGCGCGAGAAGATGCAGCTGGAACTCAAGCGCCTGCAGCACGAGAGCGGCATCACTTTCATCATGGTCACCCACGACCAGGAAGAAGCCCTGGTCATGTCCGACCGCATGGCGGTGCTGCGTGACGGCAAGGTCTGCCAGTGCGGCAGCCCCAGCGAGCTGTACGAGAACCCGGGCAGCCGCTTTGTCGCCGACTTCATCGGCGTCAGCAACCTGATCGAAGGTCGCCGCGTGGGCACCAACCGCCTGCAGGCCGGCGACCAGGTGCTGAACATCGAGACCACCGCCGAATCCAGCCCGGAGAGCGTGACCCTGGCCTTGCGTCCCGAGCGCCTGCGAGTGCTCACCGACGCCACGCCCGCCACCGACAACCAGATCCACGGCGAGGTGGCCGAAGTGGCCTACCACGGCCTGGACACCAACCTGCACGTGAACACGGCGCTCTCCAGCAAGCCGCTGATCGTCCGCGTGCCGTCCTCGGACTACGACTTCTTGCGCCTTGCCGCCGGCATGCCGGTGCGCCTGGGCTGGGATGCGCGGCACGGCCGCGTGCTGACTCACTGATCGCCTAAGAACAAGACTAATGGGCCTGCCCCATGAACGGAGAGCACCATGAGTAGTGAACGCAAGGTCATCGCATTCTTCCCCGAGGCCGCCTACGGCCCGGCCCTCAATTCAGTAGGTATCGCCCAGGCCTGCGAGGCGATGGGGCACAAGGCGGTGTTCCTCACCGATCCGGGGATGACCGGGGTTTATTCCGCCTACGGCTTCGAGGAGCACTACGTGAACATGTCCGAGCCGATGCCGGCCGAGGAGATGGCGCGCTACTGGACCGACTTCATCAACGGCCACATCCCCAACTTCCGCAAGGCGCCGATCGACCAGCTCGACAACTACGTGAAGGAGTGCTGGGAGGCCATCGTCTCCACCTCCAAGTGGGCGCAGAAGGAGCTGCCGGCGATCCTCGAGCGGATCAAGCCGGATCTGATCTGCGTCGACAATGTGATCCTCTTCCCGGCCATCAAGCACTACGGCAAGCCCTGGGTGCGGATCATCTCCTGCTCGGAAAACGAAGTGCACGACCCGGACATCCCGCCGTACCTGTCGGGCATGAGCGTCGACGACAAGGACGGCCACGCACGCTTCCAGAAGCGCTTCGAGGAAGTGATCGCGCCGATCCATGCCGACTTCAACGACTTCCTCGCCGAATGCGGCGAGCGGCCGTACCCGCTGGGCACCTTCTTCGAAGAGTCGCCGTACATGAACCTGCTGCTCTACCCGGACCCGGTGAAGTTCGAACGTCGCCACCCGCTGCCGGCGCGGCAGTTCCATTACCTGCAGGGCTGCGTGCGCACCGACAAGCCCTACGAGATTCCGCAGTTCAAGGCGCACAACGACAAGCCGCTGCTGTATGTCAGCTTCGGCAGCCTGGGTTCGGGCGATGTGGAGCTGCTCAAGCGTCTGGTCACCACCATCGGCAAGCTGCCGTACCGCGCGCTGTTCAACGTCGGCGAGCACGTGGAGAAGTACACCGACCTGCCGGACAACGTGATCGTATCCAACTGGTACCCGCAGCCCTCGGTGATCGCCCAGGTCGACGGGGTGATCCACCACGGCGGCAACAACAGCTTCACCGAGTGCCTGTTCTTCGGTAAGCCGGCCATCGTCATGCCCTACGTCTGGGACGGCCACGACAACGCCATGCGCGCCCAGGAAAGCGGCCACGGCCTGCGCATGGACCGCTACGACTGGAGCGAGGAAGACCTGGCGCGCAACATCGCCCAGCTGCTGGGCGACCAGCTGATGCAGGGGCGCCTGGCGCGCACCAGCGACTACATGCGCTCGCGCAAGGGCCCGGAAGATGCCGCGCGCATCCTCGACCAGCTCGTCCAGGGCAAGGCGGTGAACCATGCCTGAGTTCAAGGCTGCTTCCTTCAATGGAGAGAGCACCGCGCCGCACATCCTCGGCACCCGTGACTATGACGACCTGGTGGATTGGGGCGTGCAGTCCGACGCGCTGGAGGGTGTCTCGCACTCCAGCGGCCGGCTGCTGTTCAAGGGCCCGAACAACAGCCCGGAAACCGGCCTGTGGGTCTGCACCCCCGGCCGCTGGCGGCTGTCGATCCCGCGCGACGAGCTGTGCCACTTCGTTGCCGGCCGCGCCACCTACCGCTCCGACGAGGGCGAGGTGATCGAGGTCGAGCCCGACACCCTGGTGCTGTTCCCGGCCGGCTGGACCGGCGAATGCACCGTGCACAGCACCTTGCGCAACCTCTACATGCTGGCCTGAACCCGTAGGACGCATAACGCCACAAGCGTTATCCGCCGTCGATTTCCACCCGAACCCATCGGCGGATAACCGCAAGCGGTTATTCGCCCTACATGCTTCGACTCATCAGGAGTGAACGATGAAGACCCCCGTTATCTACCGCCCCCTGCAGGTCACCGAACTCAAGGACTGGGGCGTGATCCCGACCATGCTCGAAGGCGAGTCCCATGTCAGCGGCGTGGTCCTGCACAAGGGGCCCGAAGGCCAGTCCGAATGCGGCATCTGGCATTGCACGCCGGGCAAGTGGTTCTGCCACGTGACCAGCGACGAGTTCTGCCACTTCCTCGAAGGCCGCTGCACCTACGTGCACGAATCCGGCGAGGTGATCGAGATCGAGCCGGACACCGCAGCCTTCTTCCCCAAGGACTGGAAGGGCGTGTGCACCGTGCACGAGACCATCAAGAAGGTCTACATGATCCGGTGATGCCATGAACCTGCCTTGCGAAACCACCCGTGCCGCCGCCCGCGAGACCTTCCTCGCCGGCAGTGGCCTGGCCGGCGCGGCGATCACCGCGCTACCGGCGGACGCCTCGATGCGGCGCTACTTCCGCCTCGACGGCAAGGGACTGCTGCTGATGGATTCGCCACCCGGCGCCGAGCCGCTGGCCCCTTACCTGCGGGTGGCGCAGCTGCTGCGCGACTGCGGGCTGTCGGCGCCCAGCGTGCTGGCCGCCGACCGCGAGCTGGGCCTGGCGCTGGTGGAGGACTTCGGCCAGGCCACTTACACCCGGTTGCTTGCCGATGGTCATGACGAGGTGGCGCTGTACCGCCTCGCCGTGGACGCCCTGGTGCGCCTGCACCGCGCGGGCCCCCAGGCCGCCGAAGGCGTGGCGGCCTATGACGGACAGAAACTGGGCGACGAAGCGGTACTGTTCATCGACTGGTACGCGCCTTTGCTGGTGGGCGACAAGGCCGCCGCGAAGCTGCGCGAGCGCTATCTGGCGGAATTCGCCGCGCTCTGGCGCGATGTATCCCTGCGCCGCGAAGTGCTGGTGCTGCGCGACTACCACGTCGACAACCTGATGCTGCTGGAGGGCAGGGCGGATGTGGCCGCGTGCGGGCTGCTGGACTTCCAGGACGCGCTGTTCGGCGCGCCGGCCTACGACCTCATGTCCCTGCTCGAAGATGCGCGCCGCGACATTCCCGAAACCCTGCGCGTGACCCTGCTCACCCAGTATCTCAGCCAGCGCCCGGAAGTGGACGGCCGGCGCTTCATGGCCGATTTCCAGGTGCTTGCCGCGCAGCGCCACGCCAAGGTGCTGGGCATCTTCGTGCGCCTGGCCAGGCGCGACGGCAAGCACGGCTACCTCAAGCATCTGCCGCGCGTGCTGCGGCTGTTCCAGCGCGCGCTCGACAGCGAACAGCTGCGCCCGTTGGCAGCGCTGCTCGACGCCCATCTGCCGAACTGGCGCCAGCCGCTGGAGAGCGACGTGCTTGCCCAGCGCCTGGCTTCATCCGAATCCCTGCGGAGCATTCCATGACCGACTTTCACGTTGATTTGCCCCTGCGTTTCATCGGCCCGCATTACCAGGGCGTGGCGACGCAGCGCCTGCGCGACATCATCAACCCCGCCGACCTCACCCCGGTCGGACGCATCGCCCTGTGCGACACGGAAGACGTGGACGCCACCATCGAGGCGGCCAACGCCGCCCAGCGCGAGTGGAAGCGGGTGGACGCGAAGTCCCGCGCGGCGATCCTTCACCAGCTGGCCAATACCATCGAAACCGACCAGGTGACCCAGCGCGAAGTGGCGCGGCTGATGACCCTGGAAATGGGCAAGCCGTTCCCCGAAGCCATGGGCGAGCTGGCCAACTGCGCGCCGATCTTCCGCTATTACGCCGAGATGGCCCGTGACGAGGCCGGCAAGGTCGCCGGTACCACGCAGCTCGGCTCGTTCCAGCATGTGCGCTACGAGCCCTACGGCGTCAGCGTGCACATCATGCCGTTCAACTTCCCCATCCTGCTGATGTGCTGGACCCTGGCCGCCTCGCTGGCGGCGGGCAACGCCTGCATCGTCAAGCCGGCGGAAAGCACCACGCTGTGCACGCTGAAGTTCATGCAGCACTTCAAGGTGCTGCCGGCGGGGATGGTCAGCTGCGTGCCGGGCGACGCCAGCACCGCGCAGCGCCTGGTGCAGTCCGAGCGCACCCACGCCGTGGCCTTCACCGGCAGCGTCGCCGCCGGCAAGGCGGTGGCGGTGGCCTGCGCCGAGCGGATGAAACCGGCGGTGATCGAGGCCGGCGGCAGCGACCCGATGATCATCTCCCGCCACGCGCCGCTGGAAGTCGCGGCGGCCGGCGCGGTGACCGCGGCCTTCCACCTGAGCGGGCAGATCTGCACTTCGGCGGAGCGTTTCTATGTGGTGGATGAAGTCCATGACGAGTTCGTCGCGCGCTTCGCCGAGCGCACCCGCGCGTTGCGCATCGGCCACGGCCTGGAGCGTTCCGAGATCGGCCCGATGGTCAGCGAGGCGGCCCGCGCCAAGGTCATCCGCCTGGTGGACGACGCCATCGCCAAGGGCGCCACGCTGGTCTGCGGCGGGCGCATTCCCGAGCAGTTCCCGGTGGGCTGGTACTACGAGCCGACCATCCTCACCGACGTCACCCCGGCCATGGCGATCTTCCACGAGGAGTGCTTCGGCCCGGTGGCGGCGATCTGCAAGGTAAAGGACTTCGACGAGGCGGTGCGGCTGGCCAACGACTCGCCCTTCGGTCTGGGCGCCTCGCTGTTCTCCACCGACCTGGCCGAAGCCATGGAAGCGGCGGACCGCCTGGAAGCGGGGATGGTCTGGGTGAACAACCCGCTGATCGACAACGATGCGTTGCCGTTCGGCGGCTGGAAGATGTCCGGCATGGGCCGTGAACTGGGCCGCCAGGGGCTGGATGCGTTCCGCCGCTCGAAGATGGTGATCATCGACCACCAGCCGCAGATCCACTCCTGGTGGTACCCGTACAGCGACGAGGTGTTCTACCAGGGCTGAGTGGCTGTCAGGTTGGGGCGCGGCCGAGCCTTTCCAGCAGCCGTGCCTTCACCTCCGGCCACTCGCTGTCGATGATGCTGAAGCGCACCGAGTTGCGCTTGCGGCCGTCGGGCATGATGCGCTCGTGGCGGACGATGCCTTCCTGCACCGCGCCCAGGCGCAGGATGGCGGCGCGGGATTTCTCGTTCAGCTCGTCGGTGGTGAACTGCACGCGCACGCAGTCGAGTACCTCGAAGGCGTAGGTGAGCAGCAGGAGCTTGGCCTCGCTGTTGATCGGCGTGCGCTGGGCCGACAGGGCCAGCCAGGTGTGGCCGATCTCCAGCTTGCGGTTGGCGCGGTCGACCTTCCAGAAGCGGGTGCTGCCGACGATCTTCCCGGTGCGCCGGTCGAGGATGGCGAAGGGCAGCACGCTGCCTTCCTCCAGGCCCTTTTCGGCCTTGGCGATATAGCCCGCGACGGTATCCGGGCCGGGCACCACCGTGACCTTGAGGTTCCACAGTTCGCCATCGGCGGCGGCGTCGAGCAGCGCCTGCGCGTGTTCCGCGCGCAGCGGCAGGAGTTCGACGTGCTGGCCTGTCAGATGGGGGCAGGTGAGGGCGGACATGCGAATGGGCTCTGGATGGGACGCCCTCACAGCCTACCGGATGCCGACGCTTTTCTGTAGGAGCGGGCCATGCCCGCGAACAGCGCCTGTAAGGCGCCGCTTTCCCCGCGCTCACGCGTGCCTGATCTGCAGGTCCTTGATCACGCACACCGAAGCATCGCTCGCCAAGGTCGTGTCGGTGAAGTCGATCTGGTTGTAGACCCCGCCGTGGAAATCGAACACCCGCGCAGCCCAGCTGACATCCAGCGGCATCGACGGCACCGCCGAATTACGCCCGTTGCAGCTGGCCTGCACCGTCAGCATCAGGCTGGACGTGGCGAGGATCAGGATGTCGAACTCCGCCCCCAGCGGCACGTTGTCCAGCACCGTGCTGTTCACCGGCGTGGTCTGGTTGAAGTTCTGGCGGAAGCCCATGGTCAGCTTGCCCTTCTGCCAGAACACCTTGAGCAGCGGGCTGTCGTCGTCCTTCACGTGCATCTGCGCCACCACCACCTTCTGTGCCGAGTTCACCTGGGTGACCTTCATCAGTTGGTGGTTCACGTGCTCGGTGGCGCCGCTCAGGGCCCAGTAGATCGGTTCCTTCCATTCGCAGCGGGTGCGGTGGACGCTCTTGCTCGCCACGCCCCTGGTCGGCGCGGTGAGTTGCAGGCTGCCGTCCGGCAGGCGGGTGACCAGGTTCGGGTACTGCGCCAGCGCCTGCGGGCCTGGAATCTCGATGGAGACGGTATCGGTCGGGGTCTTGCCCACGGGCAGGGCGATATTGAGATTGTCGATGCTGACGGTCATGCCGGGCACTCCTGCGGCGGTGAGGGTGCTGGTTTGACTGGACGGGGTTCCCCACGAGACGAATTTTCGGCCGGGCGGTCATGCTGACGAAGCGCTGTCAGCCGACGAAGCGATAGCCCTTGCCGCGCACCGTGACGATCAGCGGCCGCAGCGGGTCTTCGTCGAGCTTGGCGCGCAGGTGGGCGACGCGCACGTCTACCGAGCGGTCGACGCCGTCCCAGGTGATGCCGCGCAGGGTCAGGAGCAGCTCATCGCGACTGAGGGTCTGGCCGGCGTGGGCGACGAGTTGCCAGAGCAGGTCGAACTCCGCGCCGGTCAGGTCGATGCGCGAGTCGTTGCGCCGCACTTCGCGCTGGCGGGCGTCGAGGATCAGTCCCGAATGTTCCAGCCGCTCCGCCGGCTCGGCGGCGCTTCGCGGGCGGCGCAGCAGGGTGCGTACGCGGGCCAGCAGCAGACTGGGGCGCACCGGCTTGCAGACGTAGTCGTCCGCGCCGTTCTCCAGGCCGTCGATCTGCTCGGTGTCTTCGGAGCGCGCGCTGAGCATGAGGATCGCGCCCTGGTACTGCGGGCGGAGGCGCCGGCAGATGGACAGGCCATCTTCGCCGGGCAGCATGCGGTCGAGGATCACCAGGTCCGGGCGCTCGTCCAGCACCCGCTCGGCGGCGCGTGCGCCATCGGATTCGATGCCGGCGCAGAGGCCATGGTGTTCGAGGAAGTCGCGGGTGAGGGCGGCGAGGCGCAGGTCGTCCTCGACGATGAGAATGCGTGGGCTGGTCATGGGCATCGCAGAAGAAAGAAGGGCGCCGGGCAGCTTGTGGCCGCCCGGCGCTGCGGCATCAGAGTGTGACGCGCGCAATCGAGCCGTCCACCGACAGCCGAGTACCGTAGGGTTCCGACAGCGCGGCGAAGCGCTGCAGGATCGCTTGTGCGTGTTCGCCTTCGGCCAGGCGTGGGCGGCCACGGCGGTGTACCGCCTCGCCCAGGCCCAGGCTCACCGGGTGCAGTTCAATGCCGGTGAGGCGGCGGCCGTCGAACTGGCAGACCGGCACCAGGCTTTCCCAGAAGCGCGTATCGGAGGGGAAGCTGCGGGTGTCGTTCTGGGTGCGCTGCAGGAACACCTTCGAAGGCGTCTGGTTGCGGTCCACGCGGAATTGCTCGTAGCTGTCCGCCGGCAGGCGCTCCACCAGCTCGTTCTGGCCGATGAAGTTGCCCAGGCTGTAGAAGATCGGCTTGCCGTTGTAGATCTCCATGCCGCGCAACAGGTGCGGGCCGTGGCCGACCACGATATCGACGCCAGCGTCGATCATGCGCCGGGCAACCGGCTGGATGAATTCGGCGGCCACTTCCAGGTCCCACTCACCCTTGGCGTCGTGGCCCAGTTCGTGGGCGTGGATGCTCAGCACCACCACGTCGGACAGCGTCCGTGCTTCCTCGACCCAGCGCAGGATGTCGTCCATGTCCTTCTTGCGCGGCAGGGTGCGCAGGCGCGCGCTCTCGCCCTGGCGGAACAGCAGCGGGGTGAAGGGGCCGAACACCGCCAGCGACGGATCGGGAATCGGGTGGGCGAAGCCCAGGTCCACCGCGCCCTGGTACAGGCGGTCCAGGCCGAGGCTGGCGATGATGCCGCGCATCGCTTCCATCTGCGCGCCATCGAGCTGGTGCACGGTGTCGTAGCGCAGCGGGTTGAGACCGGGGCGGCCGGGCATGTCGCGGGTCTGCTCGCTGGCTTCCTGGCCCTTGCCGAAGGTGGAGGTGCAGGCCAGCAGCGAGACGGTGCCGGCAGGCTTGGTGCAGTACACCGGGCGGCGGGCTTCCTCGAGGTTGCGGCCGGTGCCGGCGAACAGCAGCTCGCGCTTGTCCATCTGAGCGTGGGCGGCCTGCAGGCCGGCGATGCCGTAGTCCAGGCTGTGGTTGTTGGCGGTGGAGAACAGGTCGATGCCGCCGTCCACCAGCTCGTCGAGAACCCACGACGGCGCGCCGAAGTGCGAGCCGCCGCTTTCCAGCACGGCGTCGCCCTGGAAGTCGTTGGGCAGTACTTCCAGGTTGGTGAAGCTGACGTCGGCGCCGCGCAGCAGGTCGAACAGTGGGCGCAGGGTTTCGTCTTCGCGGCTGTTCAGGCGGCGCTGCAGGATGCTGTCGCCGGTCAACGCAATCTTCATGGTCCACCTCAGGGTCGGGGAATCGCTGATGGCGGCGGACTTTAGGGCAATGCGCGGCTTGGGTCGGCTGAATCCTGGGTATCGTGATAGCCGTCGGTTATCACCCGCAGAGCCGCACCCGCAGAGCCTCGCGCACTGCGAGATGCCAGCGTTTTCATTCTGGCTATGGGCATCACTTTTTTTCAGAAGTCAGCCATGTGACAGCGCTCTAACCTGCGCTCGCCTCCCGGCCCAAGAGCCGCGGAGCAGGGGTGGCACGGCTTGCCGTGACCAGCACGATCCAGGCGGAGAGCAGCATGAAAAAAACAATAACCGGCGCCGCAGGCTTCAAGCCGCACGCGCTGGCGCTGGCTACCAGCATGGCCCTTGGCGGGGCATCTTCGGCTCAGGCAGTGAGCTTCAACGTGGGGGAAATCGAGGGTCGCTTCGACTCGACCCTGTCCATCGGCGCGAGCTGGGCGATGGACAGCCCGGACAAGAAATTCATCGGCACCCGCAACGGCGGCACGGCATC
Organism: Pseudomonas sp. LABIM340; assembly: GCF_040017195.2. Taxonomy (NCBI): domain Bacteria; kingdom Pseudomonadati; phylum Pseudomonadota; class Gammaproteobacteria; order Pseudomonadales; family Pseudomonadaceae; genus Pseudomonas; species Pseudomonas sp. LABIM340. The sequence continues at coordinate 3,010,995 of NZ_CM200227.1, forward strand.
CAGCCAGACTTCCGATGACGGCCGCCTGAACTTCAAGCGCGGCGAGACCTTCTCCAAGATCTTCAAGGGCCTGCACGACCTGGAGCTGAAGTACGGCGACAGTGGCCTGTTCCTGCGTGGCAAGTACTGGTACGACTTCGAACTGAAGGACGAACACCGTCCGCTCTACGACATCGACGACAGCGGCCGCGATACCGCTGCCCAGTCCTCCGGCGCCGAGCTGCTCGACGCCTTCCTCTACCACAACTACGAACTGCAGGACCGGCCGGGTACCGTGCGCGTGGGCCGCCAGGTGGTGAGCTGGGGCGAGAGCACCTTCATCCAGAACGGCATCAACTCGATCAACCCGGCGGACGTCGCTGCGCTGCGCCGCCCCGGTTCCGAGGTGAAGGAAGCGCTGATCCCGGTGAGCATGCTGTATTTCAACCAGGGGCTCACCGACACCCTGTCCATGGAGGCCTTCTACCAGCTGGAGTGGGAGAAGACCGTGCCGGACAACTGCGGCACCTTCTTCGGCAGCGACGTGGCCGCCAAGGGCTGCGACATCAACATGGCGGTGAACGGCAGCGACTTCGACCGTGACATCGACGGCACTGGTATCAAGGGTGGCTATGGCTACGTACCGCGCGGCAAGGACCACGACGCCCGCGACGGCGGCCAGTTCGGCGTGGCGCTGCGCTGGATGTACAACGACACCGAGTTCTCCGCCTATGCGATGAACTACCACAGCCGCACGCCGACCAGTAACTGGGTGGTGGGCAAGGGCGCGCTGGCCGACCCGGTCGGCGGGCTGATCGGGCAGGGCGGCGTGAGCACCGCGCGCTGGTACCTGGACTACCCCGAGGACATCCGCCTCTACGGCCTGGGCTTCAACACCACCTGGGGCAGCACCGCGGTGCAGGGCGAGATCAGCTACCGGCCGAACATGCCGCTGGGCATCAACTCCAGCGACGTTTCCGGCGCCGCCACCCTCGGCTCGGCGGCGACCAGCCCGCTGGTCAACGGCGGCCTGCCGATCTTCTCCAGCGGCTGGGCCGATTCGGCCTACGGCTCGCTGATCCAGGGTTACGAGCGCAAGCCGTTCACCCAGGCGCAGATGACCTTCACCAACACCTTCGACCAGATCGAACTGATCGGCGCCGAGCGCCTGACGCTGGTGGGCGAGATCGGCTTCAGCCACATCGCCGACCTGGGCTCCACCGACGGCTCCGACCTGCGCTTCGGCCGCAGCAGCGTGTACGGCAATGGCGAGCTGGCAAGCGCCGGCACCTCGGCGCTGCTGGGACTGTCGGGCAACGCGATCTGCCAGAAGGTGGTGAACACCGCCAACCCCGGCCAGTGCGACGACAAGGGCTTCTACACCCAGAACTCCTGGGGTTACCGCGTGCGTGCGGGCCTGGAATACAACGACCTGCTCGGCGGCGTCTCGCTGCGCCCGAACCTGGCGTTCTCCCACGACGTGCAGGGCTACGGCCCGACCTTCAACGAGGGCGACAAGTCGGTGAGCGTCGGCGTCGATGCCGAATACCTGAGCCGCTACACCGCCAGCATCAGTTACACCGGCTATTTCGGCGGTGATTACAACGTCAACACCGACCGCGATTTCCTCGCCGTCAGCATGGGCGTCAGCTTCTGATGCCCGCCAGCCCCCTGAGGTAAAAGCATGAACAACAAACAATGGTTGCAGGCCGGCTGCCTGACGCTGAGCCTGCTCGCCGGGCAGGTCATGGCCGCGGTCGGCGCCGACCAGGCCGCGCGCCTGGGCAATGAACTCACCCCGATTGGCGCCGAGAAGGCGGGCAACGCCGACGGCAGCATTCCGGCCTGGACTGGCGGCCTGGCACTGAACGCCGGCAAAGCCGATGCTGGCGGCTTCCTCGCCGACCCCTATGCCGCGGACAAGCCGCTGTTCACCATCACCGCGCAGAACGCCAGCCAGTACCAGGACAAGCTCACGCCGGGGCAACTGGCGATGTTCCAGCGCTTCCCCGAGACCTACCGCATCCCGGTCTACCCCAGCCACCGCAGCGCCAGCTACCCGCAGGCGGTGATCGACTCGGCGAAGAAGAATGCCACCGCGACCTCGCTGGCCGAAGGCGGCAACGGCCTGACCAACTTCAGCATGACCATCCCGTTCCCGATTCCGCAGAACGGCCTGGAAGTGATCTGGAACCACGTCACCCGCTACCGGGGCAACGCGATGCTGCGCACCACCGCGCAGATGAACCCGCAGACCAACGGCGCCTACACCATCAGCTACATGAAGGAGCAGTTCGCCTTCCCGTTCGGGCTCAAGGACTACGACCCGGCGAAGATGGACAACATCCTCTACTACTTCCGCCAGGAAATTCTCTCGCCGCCGCGCCGCGCGGGCAGCGTGATGCTGGTGCTGGAGACCATCGACCAGGTCAAGGAACCGCGCATGGCGTGGATGTACAACGCCGGCCAGCGCCGCGTGCGCCGCGCTCCGCAGGTGGGCTACGACAGCCCCGGTGCGGAAGGCATGCGTACCTACGACGACTTCGACATGTTCAACGGCGCGCCGGATCGCTACGACTGGAAGCTGGTGGGCAAGAAGGAGCTGTACATCCCTTACAACAGCTTCGCGCTCGACTCGCCTGCGCTGAAGTACGACGACATCGTCAAGCCCGGCCACCTGAACCCGGACCACACCCGCTACGAGCTGCATCGCGTGTGGCACGTGGTGGCGACCCTGAAGCCGGGCCAGCGGCACATCTACAGCAAGCGTGACCTGTACATCGACGAGGACAGCTGGCAGATCGCCGAGGCCGACGCCTACGACGGCCGTGGCAGCCTCTGGCGCGTGTCCGAGGGCCACGCGCGGCCGTTCTACGACCAGCAGTTCACCTGGCTGACGGCGGAGACCCACTATGACGTGCTGTCCGGTCGCTACACGGTGTCCGGCCTGCGCAACGAGGAGAAGAGCAGCTACGACTTTGCGGTGAAGGCCAGCAGCAACGACTTCACCCCCAACGCCTTGCGCGCCACCGGCATCCGCTGACGGCGGGCCTGACTGGCGCTCACCGGCGCTCCGATGTGTTTATCAGCGGCCTTCGGGCCGCTTTTTTTGTCAGGTGATTGGTGTGGGGGCTGCGTCGGAGCGAGCTTGCTCGCGAACCCCATGGCACGGCATTCCCCTGTAGGAGCGGGCCATGCCCGCGATCCGCCGGCAGGGCCGGCGCCTTCCTCCGCTCCGATGTTGGCCCTGTATTGCTGCGTTAGCTTGGGTATTTCTGCGTCGCTTCGGCGTGCGCGCGGGCTTCGTGTTTCGCCCCCTCGGGCGAGTTACTTTTCCAAACGCCGAAAAGTAACCAAAAGGCTTGCCCCGGACATCCGGTTTTTCGCTTAGGCGAAAAATTCCCTCGTTGAGTCGAAGTTTCAGGGGCACGCCGCGAAGGGCCATCCCTGGCCCATCGCGGCTCTCGCGACATCCATGTCGCTCAACCCCTGAAACTCCGCTTCAACGAGGCCTCCTGAACGGGGCATTCGGCGCGTGCGGATGTTTTTCTGGAAGCCTTTCAGAGCCAGAGCCAGAGCCAGAGCCAGAGCCAGAGTCAGAGCCGGGGCGGGGTGGTGGTGCTCTTCGCAGGACCGAGGAGGACGCCTAGTCCTTGCTCGCGAACCCGCCCAACTCGGAGCATCCCCGTAGGAGCGGACCCTGTCCGCGAATCCACCCAACCGCACCGCAGCAACAGGAAAACCTCGTCGTAGGATGGCGTGGAGCGCAGCGATACCCATGCTGGCGATGCACGAAACTCCCAGAGATGCCCACCGCCTGAATCAGCCGGCAAAAACACCCCCGCGACCCACCAGTCCGCCCGCGTTTACCAACCGTTACTCACGCCGGCCTCGATTTTGCTTTATGTTCCGACCTGTTACCGATCCCCGAGCCGACGACCACTCCATGAAGTTGCATCAACTCCGCGCCATCGTCGCCATCTGCGAGAGCGGCAGCATCCAGGAAGCTTCGCGCCTGCTGCACATCTCCCAGCCCGCCCTGTCCAAGAGCATCAAGGAGCTGGAGGCCGAGCTGGGCGTGCCGCTGCTGGTGCGCTCCAACCGTGGCATTACCGCTACCGAATACGGCGAGCGCCTGGTGCGCCGCGCCCGCCTGGTGGTGGAGGAAGTGCGCCGCGCGCGGGATGAGATCGAGACGCTGAAGGGTGCCATGGACGGCCGCGTGGCCATCGGCGTGTCACCGGTGACGCCCAGTCAGCAGTTCGCCGCCAGCCTGCTGCGTTACCGCAAGCGCTACCCCAAGGTGCAACTGCAGATCAACGAACTGCGCCCGGCCAAGCTGCTCGAAGGCCTGCGCGAAGGCCAGCTGGACCTGGTGCTGACCTCGCAGCCGTCGTCACGCAACGTCGACGGCTTCCATTGGCAGGAACTCTATGCCCAGCCCACCACGCTGGCGGTGCGCAAGGGCCATCCGCTGCGCAACGCCCGGTCGCTGCACGAGTTGCTCGACGAGGAGTGGCTGGTTCCCGACTCGCTGGACGTCTCCCTCGCCGGGCAGATGTTCGAGCAGTACCAGGTGCGCCACCCCGAGCGCGTCATCGAGTGCGCCTCGGTGGTGCTCTACGCGGAACTGGCGGCCAACACCGACGCGGTGAGCTTCTGGTCGCGGCGGGTGTTCGACCTGCCGATCATTGCCGGCACCCTGGAGGCGCTGGACATCGCCGAGACCGTGCCGGGCACCGACATCTCGCTGGTCTGCCGCCCGCCGGAACTGATGACCCGCGAGGCGCAGACCCTGGTGGACGAACTGGTCTACGCCTTCAAGGGGCCGCACCTGCGCAAGGCCGACGGCAAGGCCGATTGAAAGCAGGCGTCGATAACCAGCCTTGATAAGCATGCGCGAAGGTCATTATTCAGCGCCTCGCGCGTGGGGCATCCTGCCGGCCACATCAGAACAATGAGCAGGATGCGGCATGAGTCAGCACCCCCTTACCCAGCACGAGACAGTCGAAAGACTATTCGCTTCCCAGGACGCCTTCGCCCGGATTCGCCGGGACCTTCACCAGCATCCCGAGCTGGGCTTCGAGGAGGCGCGCACCGCCTCCATCGTCGCCGGCTACCTGCGCGAATGGGGCTATGAAGTCCATGAAGGCGTGGGCGGCACCGGCGTTGTCGGCGTGCTGCGCCAGGGCAACAGCGTGCGCAGCATCGGCATCCGCGCCGACATGGACGCGCTGCCCATCGACGAAGCCAGCGGCGTACCCTACGCCAGCCAGCACGCCGGCCGCATGCACGCCTGTGGTCACGACGGGCACACCGCCATCCTGCTCTGCGCCGCCCGCGACCTCGCCGAGCAGCGCAACTTCGACGGCACGCTCAACCTGATCTTCCAGCCCGCCGAGGAAACCCTGGGCGGCGCCGTGGCGATGATGGACGACGGCCTGTTCGAGCGCTTCCCCTGCGATGCCGTGTACGCGCTGCACAACGCGCCGGGCCTGCCGGTGGGTTGCTTCCTGACCCGCGAGGGCGCGCTGACGGCATCCTCGGACCGCGTATCGATCCGCCTGACCGGCGTCGGCGGCCATGGTGCCATGCCGCACCTGACCAAAGACCCGATTGTCGCCGCCGCCGAACTGGTGCTGGCGCTGCAAAGCATTGTGGCGCGCAACGTGCCGTCCACCGAAGTGGCCGTGGTGACCGTGGGCATGCTCAAGGCGGGGGAGGCGGCCAACGTCATTCCCGACCATGCCGACCTGCGTCTGAGCGTGCGCGCCACCAAGCCGGAAGTGCGCGAGCTGCTCAAGCGGCGCATAGGCGAGATCACCCGTGGCGTCGCCGCCGTGCACGGGATGGAACTGCAGTACGAATACGAGGAACTGGTGCCGGTGCTGATCAATACGCCGGAAGAAACCCGCCTCGCGCGCCAGGTGCTGACCGAACTGGTCGGCCCGCAGCGCCTGCTGTCCGAGATCCCTTCGGGCTTCCTCGGCAGCGAGGATTTCGCCTGGATGCTGGAGCGCCGCCCCGGCTGCTACATCGCCCTGGGCAACGGCAACAGCGGCCCGAGCGGCTGCATGGTCCACAACCCTGGCTACGACTTCAACGACGGCGCCATTCCCTTCGGCGCAGCGCTGTGGGTGCGGCTGGTGGAGACTTCGCTGTCGAGAGAGGAGCAGGCATGAAGCAGCGCACCGTAGTCCTCATCCTGTTGATGCTGGTGATGGTCATCAGCGTGCTGGACAAGACCATCTTCGCCTTCGCCGGCGCGCAGATCATCGACGAGCTGAAGCTCTCGCCAACCGAGTTCGGCTTCATCGGCAGCGCGTTCTTCTTCCTCTATTCGATCTCCGGCGTGCTGGTGGGCTTCCTCGCCAACCGCTTCCCGACACGCTGGATTCTCGCTGGCATGTCGGTGGTCTGGATGGCCTCGCAACTGCTGGTGGCGCTGTCCAGCGGCTTCGCCGCGCTGGTCGCTGGACGCCTGCTGCTGGGCGCTGGCACCGGGCCGGGCACGGCGGTCACCCAGCACGCCTGCTTCAAGTGGTTCGGCCCGAAGGAGCGCGTGCTGCCCTCGGCGCTGATCCAGGTGTCGATCATGCTCGGCGCGGTGCTCGGCGCGCTGAGCCTGCCGCTGGCGATCCAGCACTTTGGCTGGCGTACCGCGTATTTCCTGCTGGCGCTGCTCGGGTTGGTCTGGCTGGTGGTCTGGCTGATCTTTGGCCGTGAAGGCCAGCAGACCGAGGAAGAGGGGCCGGGGTCGTCGCTGCGCTTGCCGTACAGCCGCCTGCTGCTCAACCGCAGTTTCATCTGGATAACCCTGATGGGCTTCCTCAGCTACCTGCCCACCGCGCTGGTGTACAGCTGGGTGCCGGTTTACCTGCAGAAGGGCCAGGGTATGACGCCCATGCAGTCGGGTTACACGGTGATGGTGGTGACGGTCGGGGTGATCCTCGCCAACCTGCTGCTCTCCACGCTCTCCCAGCGGGCGATGAAGCGTGGCGCCTCGGTGCAGCGCGCCATGGTGCTGCCGCCGATGGCCTTCGCGGCGGTCGCCGGTGTCGCCTTCTGCGCGCTGACCCTGCTGCACGGCGATCGCCTGGCGATCCTGGTGCTCTACGCCCTGGGCGCGATCCTGGTGAACGTCCTGCCGACCTTCTGCAACACCCTGGTCGCCTACATCGCCCCGAGTGCCCAGCGTGGCTCGATGCTGGCCATTCACATTGGCGGCATGACCAGCGCCGGTATGCTCGCGCCCTGGATCGTCGGCCAACTGGTCGAGCTGCGCGGCGGTGACATCGCCCATGGCTTCGAGACGGCGCTTGGCCTGTTCGGAGTGCTCACCGTGGTCGGTGCCATCCTCGGCTGCCGGATCATCGCCCCCGAGCGCACCCGCCAGTCCCTGCAGGGCGAGCACAGCGAAGCGCCGCTGCCCGGTGCGGTCGGCCACGCCTGATGTTCCCCGAAGGGCCCGCCCAGCGGGCCCTGCAACATCCAATCATCCGGAGCGGTGATGAACCCGTCTGCCTGTTTTTCCCAGAGCTACGCCGAAGCGCGTGGCAAGTTTCTCGCCGCGTGCCTGTCCGCCGGCCTGGTCGTCGAATCCCACCGCCACCCGCTGGCCGGCCGCGATGGCGAACCGCTCGCGCTGGACGTGGCGCGCAGTGGTCCGCGCGATGCGCAGAACCTGCTGATCATCAGCAGCGGCTGCCATGGGGTGGAAGGTTTCTGCGGCTCGGCGGTACAAGTTGCCCTGCTCAATGACCCCGACTGGCTGGAGCAATGCGCCAAGGCCGATTGCGCGGTGCTCTACCTGCACGCGGCCAACCCTTACGGTTTTTCCTGGTGGCGGCGCTGGACCCACGAGAACGTCGACCTCAACCGCAACTTCATCGACTTCTCCCAGCCGCGCCAGCGCAACCAGGCCTACGGCGCGCTGGACCCGATCCTGATTCCGCGCCGCTGGCCGTCCTTCGCCAGCCACCTGCGCCTGCTGCGCTACGCCATGCGCCACGGCCGCAAGCAACTGCAGGCGGCCATTTCCAGCGGCCAGGACAGCCATCCCAACGGCCTGTTCTACATCGGCGCCAAGCCGACCTGGAGCAACCAGGCCGTGCGCCAGGTGCTACGCCAGCACGCTGGCGACTGCGCTCGACTGGGCTGGATCGACGTGCACACCGGCTTGGGCCCCAAGGGCCATGGCGAGCGCATCTACGTGGGTGGAAACGATCCGCAGACCCTGGCGCGCACGCGCCGCTGGTGGGGTGATGAGGTGACCTCGGCGCACGAAGGGGGATCGGTGTCGGTGCAACTGCAGGGGCAGATGATCCTCAGCGCCGCAAGCGAGTGCCCGCAGGCCGAGCTCACCGCCATCGCCCTGGAGTACGGCACGCTGCCGGGGCTGAAGGTGCTCAAGGCGCTGCGTGCGGACCAGTGGCTGGCCAACAACCCCGGCGTACCGGCGGAGAAGGCCCTGCGCATCCATCGCCAGCTGCGTGATGCGTTCTACGTGGACGAGGACGGCTGGAAGCGCCAGGTGCTGGAGCAGGCTGGCGAAGCGGCGCGGCAAGCCCTCGCCGGGCTGGGCGACGCTCGGGCGGCGCCGGTACGGGCGTCCAGGTAACAGATCGTCGTGCGCTGTGACCCGTTGGGGCGGCGCTGCGGGTCGGCGAAGGTTTCCAGCTCGTCGAAGCCGGCCTTGCGCATCATCCCGGCGGAGCCGGCGTTCTCCTCGTGGCGCTCGATGTAGATGTCGGGGAGCCCACGGGCGAGCAGATCGGTGATGGCAGCGCGCAGCAGGCGCGTACCCAAGCCGCGCCCGGCTTCGCCGCGATGCACCGTGGCCTCGGCGATGTAGGCGTGGCGCGTGCGCCCTTCGTGCTGGAAGCGACCGAACGCAGCGCTTTCATGGAAGGTCACCAGGCCGCGCAGCTCATCGCCATCCACTGCGACCAACGCCCAGACCGTCCCCTCGGCGATGCCCTGAAAATGCTCGCGAACCGGACCTTCGGGCAGGAAGTTCCAGTCATTGGGACCGTGCTCGAAGATCAGGTCCAGCATGGCCGGAACGTCATCAGCGGTGGCGGGGCGAATCTGCAGGTCGGCCATGGCGCTTTCCTTGAAGTCGGGACGAACGACTCTAGCCACGGTCGATGCCCGGTTGCAGGCACAGTGGCGCAGGAAAACTGTATGGGTGGTGGAGATCAGCGGCCGGGCAGCATCGGCGTCAGGTGCAGGATGTTCAGCAGGTGCGGAACGCGCAGCGGGTAGCAGGCCTGCAGGCGCACGCGCGCCTCGGAGAGGGTCATCTGACGGGAAAACGAGCGCAGCACGGTCTTGCCCAGGCAGTGACCGTCCTGAAAATGCACGAGGAATTCATTCATGGCGAAGCGACAACGAGGAAACACGCACGAGGTGGCGCACAGGGCGCGAATAATAGCGACTTCGACGCGTTCATCGTTGCCATAAATCATCCTTTGCAGGAACTGTCCGACGGAACGCTCGTTCCGCCACCGGCCGAACCGACGACCGGCGGCGTCGGAAAAGGCCTAGAGCCCAGAAGCATGCTCGTAAGAGTAGTCCAGGCGCAGCACGTTGTAGTCCAGCCGCATGCCGAAGGCATGCATGAAGAAGGCTTCCAGCTGCAGCTCCAGCGAACGCGAGGTCAGCGTCGCCAGGCGCGCGCCCTGGCGGCGCGTGCGGCGGTTCACCGCGGTGAACTCCTCGTGGACGATGCCCTGGGCGGCCGGGTCGGCGATCAGTCGGTAGCAACTGTCCGGCAGGTCATCGCGCTGGGTGGCGCTAAGGCTGAGTTCGGGGTGGCCGTCAGCGTTGGTGATCAGTTCCACGCTACAGCGCAGGCCTCGGTCGCGGGCGAAGCGCGAGGCCTCTTCGAAGGCCGGCAGGGCCTTCTGCAGGACCTGGATCTCGAAGGCGAGGAGGAATTGCTCGTCGAATTCGACGTCCTGGGTGTTCCGGGGTGCCTGGTTCAACATCGCCGGCATCTCCTGTGTCGATGAAACGAGAAAACTTTCGTAAGCGAGTCGGGATCGCCAAAGTTTCGTCATCGCGGCATTGCAGGACTACAACGCACACAGTCGGCCAGCAATGCCATTTGCCTGAACGAAAGGCCATCTCACTGAAGCGGCGAGACCCTGTCAACGAGCATTCCTGCATAACGGCGCCCCCCCGCAATAGCCAAGCGTGTACACGCCTGGCGCGCGGCCTGTCGTGGCCACGGGCGGCAGGATCGGCAGCGGGTGTAAAGATTGCGTTACGGATCGGGGCCGCCCGCCGAGACTTCGGACGGGCGGCCATTCCTGCTCAGAAGGCGAAGTCCTCCATCGCCAGGGCAGCGTCGCCACCCTCGACAATGGCCTGCGCCAGGCCCGGCGCGCGGGTGAGGAAATGCCCAGCATAGAACTGCGCGGTACGCAGCTTGGCCCGGTAGAACGCGGCGTCGCCGCTGTTGCCGACCAGGCGCTCGCGGGCCACCTGGGCGGAGCGTGCCAACTGCCAGCCACCGGTGACGATGCCGAACAATTCCAGCAGCGGCACCGAGCCCAGAGCCACCTGGCGCACCTGCTCGTCGTAGTGGTTCACCACGTAGTTCACCGCGTCATCCAGGGCGTTGATCGCCGAGAACAGGCGATGACGAATCGCCGCCAGTTGCGGATCATCGTCCGGCAACGCCAGTTGCGCCTCGCGCAGACGGGCGATCAGGGCGAAGGCGGCCGCGCCCTTGTCGCGGGCAATCTTGCGACCGATCAGGTCGAGCGCCTGGATACCCGTGGTGCCTTCGTAGATCGGGGTGATCCGCGCGTCGCGCAGATGCTGGGCGGCGCCGGTTTCCTCGATGAAACCCATACCGCCATGGACCTGTACGCCGAGGGAGGCGATGTCCACGGCGTTCTCGGTACACCAGCCCTTGATCACCGGGATCATCAGGTCGACGAAGGCTTGCCGCTCGCGGCGTACCGCCTCGCTCGGGTGACCGTGAGCCAGGTCGGTTGCCAGCGCCACTTCGCAGGCCAGCGCGCGCATGGCTTCCACCCGTGAGCGCATGGACATGAGCAGGCGACGCACGTCGGGGTGGCGGATGATCGCGGCCTTTTCGCGGCCCCGTACGCCAATCTCGGTGCCCTGGATTCGCAGCCGGGCGTAGTTCACGGCGCGTTGGTAGGCGCGTTCAGCCAGGCCGATGCCTTCGATGCCGACGGAGAAGCGCGCCGCGTTCATCATGATGAACATGTACTCCAGGCCGCGATTCTCTTCGCCCACCAGCCAGCCGCTGGCGCCGCCCTGGTCGCCAAAGGCCAGCACGGCGGTGGGGCTGCCGTGGATGCCGAGCTTATGTTCGATGGAGACGCAACGTACGTCGTTGCGTTCGCCCAGGCCGCCGTCGGTGTTCAGCAGCACCTTGGGCACCACGAACAGCGAAATGCCTTTCACGCCATCCGGCGCGCCTGGCACGCGGGCCAGCACCAGGTGGATGATGTTGTCGGTGAGGTCGTGCTCGCCGTAGGTGATGAAGATCTTCTGCCCGAATACCCGGTAGCTGCCGTCCGCCTGCGGCTCGGCGCGCGTGCGCACGGCAGCGAGGTCCGAGCCTGCCTGGGGCTCGGTGAGGTTCATGGTGCCGGTCCATTCGCCGCTCACCAGTTTCGGCAGCCAGGTTGCCTTCAATTCGTCCGAGCCACGCAGCTCGATGGCCTCGATGGCGCCACGGGTGAGCATCGGGCACAGGCCGAAGGCGACGTTGGCGGCGTTCCACATTTCCTCCACCAGCGCCGAAACCAGTCGGGGCGCGCCCTGGCCGCCGAAGTCGGTTGGACAGGAGAGGGCGTTCCAGCCGTTGTCGGCGAATCGCCCGTAGGCTTCGCGCCAGCCCTCGGCCGTGCGCACATCGCCGTCCTTCCACCGTGCGCCCTGACGGTCGCCGACTATGTTCAGCGGCGCCAGGACGCCCTGGGCGAAACGCGCGGCCTCGTTGAGGATGGCGTCCACCAGTTCGGCGTTCATCTCTTCCTGATCGGGCAGTTGGTTAAGCCTGTTGAGCAGCTGTAGTTCGCGCAGGACGAACTGCATGTCGCGCAGCGGGGCGATGTATTCACTCATGTCGGAACTCCTGTGTGGCCAGCGGCGCGTCCTGGTTCTGGTTGTACGAAGGCCCATTAGAAAGGGGTATGCGCGGGGTTCCGCCCCTCTGTTCGAGTGGGTGCCGATCGAGCGGGGTCAGACAGTGGACCTGTTTTGGGCGCTGGAAGTTTTGATGGGTGGTCTTCGGGCGAGTGAGGAAGCTGGAGACCGAGACGGAAATTGGGTCCTCTGGAGAGGCGCGCCGCCCTATATCTCTCGACTACGGGGCACTTGATTGCGGTTCAGTTAGCCTGTTCCGCTCGAGCGGGTCAGGTGGTGGGCGCGGAGGTCATTGCCCAAGTAATGAGGCCGGCGTTGGCCGCGGTGAACAGCAGAGCACCAAGAAACACGCTGTCGGCGATACGTGTCATGAGCTGGCCGCGGCGTGTGCGGTGGGCCCGCAGGCTCCAGTAGGCACAGAAGGCGGAGACGACGTAGAGCAGCATGTTTACTGCCACCAGGTCGTCGATGATCAGGTCCTCATGGCGCAGTGTCAGGATCACCCGGATGATGCCGATCACCGTCAGGCAGACGCCAACCATGGTGGCCGAGACGGAGAAGATGTGGACGCAGATATCGTCATCCAGGCTGGGAGGTTCTTGCTCGCTCATCTCGGCGCGCTCGTTGCTGGAAAATGCGGAAAGCGTAGTTGCGATTCGATGAAGGCTTGAGTACGAAGCCCAACGCGCCTACTGTCAGCGGCTGCCCTCAAATTCGATACGAAAAGCCCATGATCGACTTTAACAACGTCACCGCCTACCAGCAGCAGACCCGCGTGCTGGATGGCTTCTCCCTGCACATCAGCGAAGGCGAGAAGGTCGCCATCCTCGGCCCCAACGGCGCCGGCAAGAGCACTCTGCTCAAGTTGATCAGCCGCGAGCTTTACCCGGTGGATCGCCCGGACAGCTCGCTGAACCTGTTCGGCCTGCAGAACGTCACGCTCTGGGACCTGCGCAGCCGCATCGGCTTCGTCTCCCAGGACCTGCAGGAAGACTACACGCCGTTCACCCAGGCGCTGGATGTGGTGATCTCCGGTTTCTTCGGTGCCATCGGCAGCCATGGTCACCTGCAACCCACGCCGGAGCAGGTCCAAAAGTCCCGCGAGATGCTTGCCGCCGTTGAGATGGGGGACTACGCCGAGCGCATGTTCCAGCGCCTGTCCACCGGCCAGAAGCGCCGCTTGCTGCTGGCCCGAGCGCTGATCCACGAGCCTCGCGCACTGATCCTCGACGAGCCGGCCAACGGCCTGGACATGGGCGCCAGCCTGCAGATGCTCACGCTGCTGCGGCGCTTCTGCGGGCCTGAGCACGCGATGATCATCACGACCCACCATCTGGACGAGATCATCCCGGAGATCGAGCGCGTGGTGCTGATCGCCAATGGCAAGGTAGTGGCCGACGGGCCAAAGGCCGAGATTCTCACCAGCGAGCACCTGTCGGCCCTGTATCAGGCACCGCTGAAGGTGACTGAACAGGACGGCTGGTATCGCTGCTGGCATGCCTGACCGAGCGTAGAGGCTTCGCCCGATGGCGAAGCCCCGCTGCATCGTTGCGTGGCTCAGGCTCCGCCACGGAAGCAGGAAAGGCCCCACGCGGTGAGTTTGAACGGCAGGTGATAGTGCTGGTGCGCATCGCCGATGCCGAAGCGGTAAATCAGCTCGTCGAGAAAGGGCGTGTCGGGCAGCGCAGCTCCGGCTTCCCGGTAGAAATCGGCGACCTCCAGGCGCACTTCGTAGACTCCGCAGCCAAACTGGCCGGCGAGAGCCTCCAGTCCCGGCAACAGCCCGCGCTCATCGATGCGGCCATGCAGGATGACGTTGCCATCGTACCGCCCGATGCTCAGTTCCAGCCCCTGCGCGACACGCCCGCTGGCGACGTCGACGACATGGATGGACAGGCCGCCATTCATTCCCAGAACCCCACATGGGCCGTCGTGGCTTCGTCCTCCAGCATTGGACCATGCACGTCGACCACACGCTGGCCGCGGGCAAAGACTTCCCGGCAGGGCAGGGAGAAGGTCGGGTTCTCCGGATGCGCGCCGGTCAAACCGAGCAGCGAGTGCTCGGAGAGCGCATAGACCACCCGACCGATGCCGGTCCAGTAGATCGCCCCGGAGCACATGCAACAAGGTTCGGCGCTGGTGTAGAGCGTGCAGTTGGCCAGTTCCTCCGGGCTCAGCTGACGCGCGGCAAGGGCGGCGGCCACCAGTTCGGCGTGCTGGGTCGGGTCGCCTTCGGGTGGCATCGAGTTGTTGCCGGCGCTGGAGATCACCCGGCCCTGGGCGTCGGCCACCAGTGCGGCGAAGGGATGGCGCCCGCGCTCACGGGATTCCTCGGAAAGTCGGATCGATTGGCGCAGCAGGTCGAGGTCGAGATCCGACAGTCCGGCAGGGGTGAGCTTGCTGAAGTGAGTCATGGAAGTTCCTTGGGCAGTGAAGTGGTGCGTGCGCCCGGAGGCGCACGCCGGATGGATCACTCGGTGGCGCTGGCCTGTCCGGCGGGTTCGGCGGTAGCGCTCTTGTCGTTGTTGAGCAGCAGGTTGAGCAGGATGGCGGTGATCGCGCCGAGGAAGATGCCGCTCTCCAGCACCAGCTTGAGCGGGCCGCTGGCATGTTCGAAGAGGGCGGGGAAGGACATCGGCAGCACGCCCACGCTGACCGAGACCGCGACGATGATGCCGTTACGGGTGCCTTCGAAACGCACGCGGGAGAGTTCCTGGATGCCGGCCACGGTGGTCATGCCGAACATCACGATGGCGCAGCCGCCGAGTACTGGCGTGGGGACTGCTGCGATCAGTGCGCCGAGCTTGGGGAACAGCCCCATCAGCACCATGATTGCGCCGGCGGCGGCGACCACGAAGCGGCTCTTCACGTTGGAAAGGGCGATCAGCCCGGTGTTCTGGGTGAATGCGTTGTAGGGGAAACTGTTGAAAATGCCGCCGAGCAGGTTCGACAGGCCGTCGGCACGGAAGGCATTGCCCAGGGTGCGCTGATCGGTCGGCTTGCCCACCAGCTTGCCGATGGCCAGGCAGTTGCCGGTGGTCTCGGCCATGATCACCAGCATCGCCAGGACCATGATCAGGATCGGTGTGAGGGAGAACTGCGGGACACCGAAGGCCATTGGCGGGCTCAACTCGAACCAGGCTGCTTCGCCCACCTGGCCGAAGTGGGTCATGCCGAAGGCAGCAGCGAGCAGGCTGCCGGCGACCAGCCCGATCAGCACACTCAGATTGCCGATAAACCCTGAGAAACGCGCATAGATCACCAGGGTGATCGCCACCGTGGCCATCCCCAGCAGCAGGTTGGCCGGTTTGCCGAAGTCCTCCGATCCCGGGTTGCCGCCGCCCAGCCAGATAGCGGCGGCGGGCATCAGCGAGATGCCGATGATGGTGATCAGGCTGCCGATGACCACCGGCGGAAAGAACCGCAACATCCGGCTGAACACCGGGGCGATGGCGATGGTGATGGCGCCGGCGGCGATCACCGCACCGAACACTTCCTGCAGGCCGAACTGCTTGCCGATCATGATCATCGGCGCCAGGGCGATGAAGGAGCAGCCCTGGATCAACGGCAGGCGAGCGCCGAAGCGCCAGAAACCGAGGGTCTGGATCAGCGTGGCGATGCCGGAGGTGAGCAGGTTGGCGTTGATCAGCGTGACGATCTGCGCCTGGGTCAGGCCCAGGGCGTTGCCAAGGATGAGCGGCACGGCGACGGCGCCGGCGTACATCACCAGGACGTGCTGCAGGCCGAAGGTGAAGAGCTGCCGCAGGGGCAGGATCTCGTCCACCGGGTGAACGCGGGTAAGGCTCATGTCATGAATCTCCTGAAGGTGCGGCTCTTGTTGTTATTACGGGCGCCCGGAGTGACACGCAGCACAGTGGTCGGGGGCAGCTGCTGCCGATGTCGGGAGGAATATTCCTGCGAAATAAGCGATGGAACAAATGAATAACCATCGCTAGCATCGATGGATAGAAGGGAGATCAGCCATGCGCTTTTCGCTGGAGCAGTTGCAGGTGTTCGTCACGGCGGTTCAGGCCGGGTCCTTTTCCGCCGCGGCGCGGCGTCTGGGGCGGACGCAGTCCACGGTCAGCGCGGCGATCGCCAACCTGGAGACGGACCTGGGCGTGGAACTGTTCGACCGCTCCAGCCGCATCCCGGCCCTCACCGCTGCCGGCCGCAAGCTGTTACTGCAGGCAGAGGCGGTACTGGAGCGCTGCTATGCGCTGGAAGGCAGCGCCGACAGCCTGGCGGAACAGGTCGAGCCCTCGCTCACCCTGGCCATCGAAGTGCCCTACGGTTCACTGATCCCGGTGCTGCGCGAATTCGGCGCCGCATTCCCCTTCGTCGACCTGCTGATCCGCCACCCCGTGCACGGTGATGTCAGCGAGTTGGTGCTCAAGGGGGAGGCTGACCTCGGCGTGGCGTTCTCCCAGCCGGAGTACCCACAGGAGCTGGCCTTCCAGCAACTGGGCAAACTGATCATGGCCCACGTCTGCCATGCGCAGTTCGCGCTGGCACAGCGCGAGCGAGTTGGCTTCGCGGACCTGCACGCGCACCGTCGCCTGGCCTTCGTCGCCCATGCCCACAAGCTGCCCAGCAGCGAATACCTGCGCGCCGCCCAGGTCTGGCAGGCGGAGAGTTACCTGGCACTGGTGGAAATGGTCCGCGCTGGTCTCGGCTGGGCAACCCTGCCTCGGCAACTGATCCAGCGCGAGCTGGCAGCGGGCGAACTGGTGGAATTGCAGCTGGAGGCTTATCCGCACACGGACTGGTTGGTGGGCGTCGACCTGCTCTGGCAACGCCGGCGTCACCCGGGCAAGGCCGAGCGTTGGCTGCGCGAGTGCCTGCAGCGCAGCAAGGTGTTTGAACTGGATCGGCGCGGCGTGTCCACGACCTTGTGAAGGCGTCTGTGGCTAAGGCAGCCGATCGGTTGCGCGTCCTTCAGGCTTTCAGCGGCCCAGCGCCTGGCGCTGGGCGTGCATCGCGCGGATGCGCTCCCCCCACTGGGCACGTTCAACCTCTGGCAGAGCGTTCCACCACTGGCTCACCGCGCTGTTGCTGTAGGGCGTCAGCCAGTCGGCCCAGGGTGCGATCTGCGCCTGCGGGAAGCCGTTGTCGCGCCCGCGCAGGTAGTGGTCGAAGAAGCCCAGAACCAGCGCCGCCGGTGCCTCGATCAGAACGTCGGTGGGTGCGCTGCCAATGAGCTTGTCGCGCAGTGGACGGCGCATGTACAGCGCATTGTCGGTGAGGCCCGCATGCAGGGCGTCGCGCAGTACCAGGCGATGGATGCGCGGGTTCTGCCCGGCGTGTTGCAGGCTCTCGTAGGAGAAGTCGTTGAAGCTGCGCGGCCGGGACGGCGGCGTCAGGCCGAGCATGCGGTAGAACAGCGACAGGTCCGAATGCAGCATCAGCAGCGGCACTGGTAGGTCCTTGTCGAAGGGCAGGAAGTCAAAGTCGCCACCGTCCAGATTCACCGCTGCCGCGCAGCGCTTGTCCACCAGGCAGACGGCGCCGCTGGTGGAGCCGCCGAAGGACATGCCCATCTCGCCGGTATGGGCGAAGTCGCTGGCGGCCACCAGGTCGGCCACATTCGGCGGCACTTCGCCGGCCTGCAGGCGGTCGTGGACGAACAGCCGGTCGGCCAGCCAGACCGGTGCGCTGAGGTGGATGGCGCGGTCGGCCGGCGGCGTGGTCTCGGTAGCGAATCGCAATTGCCCGTCGAGGCGGCGGGCCAGGTCAACCTCGCCATAGCCTTGCAGCAGGAGCGGTGAAAAGCCGTGTTCGAAGGCGTAGCGCAGGTGCTCGTAGAGGGCCGGGTCGGTCGGCGCCACTTCGCCGTTGGGGAACAGTGTGGGGGAGGCGTCGCCGGTGTGTTGCACGGAGTAGACCGCGTAACCGTTGCTGGCCAGTTCCTCCATGATCCGTCCATTCATGCCGGCGAAGGAGCCATAGCCATGGCTGTAGAGCACCACGGGAAGGCTGCCCAGGTTGGCGCGCAACGGTGCGTTTTCAAAGGAGTTGGTCCGCAGGTGACGAAGGTGCGTGAGCAGCGGCGGGAAATGGAACAACTCGCCGAAGCCGCGTGCGGTGCTGCGTGATTCGGCGGCGCTGAAGTAGTTGCGTGGTTCGCTGCCCGCCACCGGCCGGGCTGGATACCAGACCCGCACCAGCAGGCGCCGGGCCTTGCCGGCAGGCGCGCCGAGCACGCCGGTACGGCTGGCGTCGACCAGCTCGAAGTCGCGTACACCGACCTGATAGGGCCCGCCCGGCTTGGGCAGTGGCGAAACCGGGAAGAAGTACAGCGCAGCGAACGCCAGGCCTGTCAGCAGGCTGAAGAGCAGTCCCGACCAGAGCGGGAGCCGCGCCGGGCGCTTGCGCCGCACCAGCAGGGCCAGCACCAGCAGCAGGGCGACCACTGCGCCGGCTCCCGCCTGCCAGCGGTCGTCCCATACGTCATATAGCGCCGTGACCAGAGCGAGCAGGGCGGCGACCATTGCCAGGGCCCGACGCCGCAGCCACCAACCCAGCAATGCAATAGCGAGAAGGGCCTGCAGCACGACGTCCGCAACAGTCATGCAGTGGCGCTCTTGCGCGGCAGCACGGTCCAGGCGACGCCGAACAGCAGCAGCGCGGCGACCAGTACATAGGGTGCGCGGCTATCCAGCTGGTGCAGCAGGGTGCCCAGCAGCGGGCCGCTGATCATGCCCAGGCCATGCACGGCCACCAGACTGCCCGCCGCGGCACCCTGTTCGTCGGCTTCCACGGCGTTGGCGTTGAGCGCCGAGACGGCAGGGAAGACCCAGCCCATGCCGGCGGCAGCGACGAAGCAGGAGGCATAGAGCATCCATGGGGATACGGCGAAGCACACCGAACCGAAGCCCAGTGCGGAGACGGTGCCGCCCACGCTGATCAGGCGCAGCGGCGCCCAGTTCAGCTTGCGCACCAGCATCTGCGCGCAGATCAGCGCCACGCCCACCGAGGTGAGCGCGATGCCGGCGACGCGGGCGGCATCGGCCGGTGGCAGCTGCAGGCGGTCGAGGGCGAAGAAGCCGACGGTCATCTGCGCCACGGTCACGCAGACCATGGCGATGAAGCCCAGGGTGAGCGAGCGGCGCAGGCGCTTGTCGCTGATCGCCAGCGCCGGGCCCTTGCGTTCGCTGACGCGCTGGCTATCGGGCAGCCAGCGCCACAGAACGGCGAATGCCAGCAGCGGCAGCAGGCAGGTGAGCAGCAGCGGCAGGGCCAGGCCGAGCATGGCCAGCAGACCGGCGAAGCTCGGGCCGACCACCATGCCGACGGCGCTGGCGGCACCCAGCCCGGCCATGGCCGAGGCGCGCTTGTCTGCGCTCACATGGTCGGCTACCAGCGCCGCCGAGCAGGCCGGCACGGCGGCATAGAAACCGCCCGCCAGGCCGCGCAGCGCGACTATGCCGATGAAGGCCGGCAGCGGCGACATGGAGGTATTCAGTGCCAGCGCCATGAAGGCGCAGAGCAGCGCGTAGGTGACCGCGAAGCCGGCCAGGCCGCTGAGCAGCACGCGGCGGCGGCCGAGGCGGTCGCTGGCGATGCCCCAGACTCGCGCCATGAGCATCCAGGCGATGCCGCCGACGGTGACCGTCATCCCAGCCTGCCAGGGCGCCAGACCCAGGGTGCGCGCCACCGGTCCGATCAGCGCGACGAAGGACATCACCGCCACCGTGCAGACGAAGGTCTCGAACATCAGCGGGCGCAGGTTGAGGGTGGGCGCCTGGGGCGGCATGGCGGTCATTTCAGCGTGGCTCCTTGGGACGACGGGGCATTCTCATCCATACAAAGACGATCAGCAGCAGCGGAACACCAAGGGAAATCCACGACAGCACGTCGAAAACCCCGTCGCCGAGCAGCGCCGAGAGCAGCCCGAAGGTGCTCAGCACGGCCAGCGCGACGGGCCAGCGGAAGATCATCCAGAGTCCGCGTCTCATGCCTTGACCTCCGTCGCCAGGCCGCCGGAGTTCAGTTCCGCGAGGCGTTTCTCTATGGGCGTACGGCGCCGGCCGAGCCACAGGTACAGGCCGCTGGCGAGGATGGCGATGCTGACGATGTCCAGTAGTGCCCAGACGATCTTCAGCGGCATGCCGCCGTAATCGCCGAAGTGCAGCGGCTGGGACAGCAGGAGGGTCTTCACGTACAGCGGCATTTCGCGCATGTCGGTCAGCTCGCCGGTTTCGGCATCCACCAGCGCGGGCTTGAGCAGGCGTTCGGTCAGCGGGGTGTTGCCGCGCATGAATACGGCGTAGTGGTGCTGGCTGCTGAACTGCGTGCCGGGGAAGCCGACGAAGCTGGGCTTCATGTCCGGCGCCGCCTGGCGGGCGGTTTCGATGGCCTTGTGCAGCGAGCCGAGCTGTTCCAGCGGCGGCAACTCCTTGTAGGGCGCGGTCATCTCGGCCAATTGGCCGCCTTGCCAGAGCATGAGGATCGGCAGCGCCAGGGTGTTGATCACTCCAGTGACGCCCACCACCAGCACCCAGGCAAGAGTGACGATACCCAGCACGTTGTGCAGGTCCAACCACTTCAGCCGCGAGCTGCGCTGCGAGCGCACGGTGGCGAAGTCCAGCTTGCGCATGAAGGGCGTGTAGACCACCACGCCGGACACCAGCGAGGCCACCAGCAGCAGGCCCATGAAGCCGAGGAACAGGTAGCCGGGCAGGCCCATGAACAGGTCGGTGTGCAGCTTGAGCATGATGTACATGAAGCCGCCCGGTGGTGGCAGCGGATCGAAGAACTCCCCGGTGCGCGCGTCGAAGGGCTGGATGTGGCCATTCTCCGGCGGCGGCACCAGGGTCGGAGCGGTGAGGACCGCGCCCAGCGGATCGTCCTGCTCCCAGAACACGAAGCGCACCACTTCGCCGGGCCGCTTGGCCAGGGCGCGGGCCACCACGTCGTCGTAGTCGATCTTCGGCGACTGCTCGGTGAGTGGCTTGAGCTCCGGGTGTGGCTCGAAGTAGTGCTCGATTTCTTCGTGGAAGATCAGCGGCAGGCCCGTGAGGCAGAGCATCAGCAGGAATACCGTGGAGATCAGGCTGGTCCACTTGTGCACCAGGTACCAGGTGCGGAGGGCTTTGGCGGTCATCGTCAGGCTCTTTCTTCTTTAGAAGTCCACGCTCGCGGACAACTGCAGGGTGCGACCCTCACCCAGGTACAGGTACCCGGCAGTGGAGGTACCCCAGTAGTCCTTGTCGAACACGTTATCCAGGTTGGCGCGCAACACTACCGGCTTGCCGAGAGTGTCGAAGCGGTAACGCGCGCCCAGGTCCAGGCGCCACCAGTCGGGGATGCTGAGGCTGTTGGCCTGGTCCACGTACTGCTCGTCGGTGTAGATCGTGCGGGCGGTGACGGTCAGGCCGGGCACCTGGGTGATGTCGTACTCGCCGCCGAGGTTCAGCTGCTTGCGCGGTACGCCGATGCCATCGTTGCCGTCGTACTGGCCGTCCTGGGTCTTGGTCAGCTTGGCCTGGGTATAGGACGCGCCGCCGAGCAGGCGCACGCCTTCGGTTACCTCGCCGAACAGGCTCAGTTCAAGGCCACGGTTGCGCTGTTCTCCGCCTCGGGTGAAGCGACCGTTGTCGTTGACGCTGTTCGGGCGCTTGATCTCGAACGCGGCCAGGGTCGCGCCGAAGCCGTCCCACTCGCCCTTGATGCCGACTTCCTTCTGCTTGGAGACATAGGGCGAGAGCATTTCGCCGGCGTTGATGCTGCCGATGGGGGCGGTTTCGCCCGGGCTCAGGCCCTCGATGTAGTTGGCATAGAGCGAAATGTTTTCCCACGGCTTGACCACGATGCCGCCCATGGGCGTGGTCTCTTCCTCGTCGTAGCCGTCGCCCGCCGGGGTGCCGACGTTCATCTCGAAGTTCTGCGATTCCACGCGCTGCTTGCGCGCTCCGAGGGTCAGTTCAACGCGGCCGTCGAGGATCGACAAGGTGTCAGCCAGCGCATAGCTGGTGAGGGTCTGGGCCGTGTACTTCTGCACATTCTTCGGGTAGTCGTCCGTGCTCGGCGTGCCTTCGTAGACCGGGTTGTAGATATTCGACGCACGCGACGGGAAGGCGGTGTAGAGGAAGAATATGTCCGAGTTCTGCACCACGCGGGTCGCGCCGAAGTTCAGCCGGTGCTCCACCGGTCCGGTGTTGAAGGTGCTGCGCAGGCCCGCCTCGGCAGAGTGCGAGCCAACGTCGTAGACCTGCCAGGCCGGGCTGGAAACGAAGTCACCGTCATTGCCCATGAGCACCGGGTTGCCGGCCAGCGCATCCATCTCGCTGCGACGGTCGCCATAGCCGGCGTAGCCGGTCAGCCAGTCAGTGAGGTCGTATTCGCCGCGCACCACCAGGGTCCGGTCGATCATTTCGGAATCGCCGTAGCCGGGGTAGTTCAGGTCGTTGTCCGGGGCGTGGGGAATCTTCGTCACACCGGGGCCGACGGAGAACTGGCGAACCACGTTGGTGATGTCCTCGCGCTGCCAGATGTAGTCGGCGGAAAGGCGCAGACGTTCGCCAGCGTAGTCCAGGCCAAGGGAGCCCAGGCCGTCTTCCAGTTCCTGTTTGTCAATGGTGGTGTCGCCATTGCGGTACACGCCGTTGAAGCGCACGCCGAACTCCTTGCTCTCACCGAAACGACGGCCGACGTCGACGTGGGTTCCGAACACCGAATCGGACAGGTAGTCCATGGTCACACGCGTCAGCGGCTCGTCGCCGGCGCGCTTGGTCACCAGATTCACCGCGCCACCGACGTTGCCGCTGGGAGGCATGCCGTTGAGCATGGTGCTCGGGCCCTTGACCACCTCCACGCGTTCGGCCATTTCCACCGGGACGCGGAAGAATGGCGCCAGGCCGTACATGCCGTTGAGCGCGACGTCGGCGCTGACCACCGGGAAGCCGCGCAGGGAGAAGTCCTCGTTGAGGTTGGTGCGCGCACTACCGATCTGCGCCGATGGCTCGTTGCTCAGTACATCGGCGACGCTGCGCGCTTGCTGGTCCTGGATAGTCTTCTCGGTGTAGCTGGTGATGCTGAAGGGCGCATCCATCAGGTCAGTGTTGCCCAGCAGACCGAGGCGTCCACCGCGCGCCACCTGACCGCCAGCGTACTCGGCTGGCAGATCTTCAGGGCCGGCGGCCTGGCCGGTGATCAGCGAAGGTTGCATCTGCAGGGCATCGGGGCTGGGCGAACGGACCAGGGTGAAAGTGCCGTCGCCGCGCTGCTCCAGCTCCAGGCCGCTGCCTTGCAGCAGCCGCTCCAGGGCGCTGCGGGTCGAGTAGTCGCCGCTCAGCCCAGGACTCTGCAGGCCATCGGTCAGCGTCGGGTCGAAGGACAGATGCACGCCGGTCTCGGCGGCAAACGATGCCAGGGCGCGACCCAAGGGGCCGGGGGCGATGCTGTAGCTGCGCATTTCGCTGGCAGCCGGCGCTGCCGTCACCGGCGCTGCGACAGCAACCGCGAGGGAGAAAAGGGCGGTGCGTACCGCCAGGGAAAGCGAAGAGTGTTGGGCGTGTCTGCTGCTGGACATGGACGGGGTACCTTCGGGCCTCTGCGGGCTTCGTGTCGGGAGATGTTCCCCTGTTGCCAGTCGAGGTGAGAAAAAGTCTCACTTCTTTTTGAAAATATTTTGCATCAACGCCCGGCACTTGTCTTCAGGCGGCTGAAAGGGTGATCCAGAAGTCCGTCATCCGGCGGATTCGTAAGGGGTAGGTGGACTGCAGCATCGACAGCGCAAGGTTGCTGTCCAGCAGGGGAAAAGCCCCGGATACCGCCAGATTTGCCACGGCGGGGGAGCAACGCAGCAGACCATGGCGGTAGCGACTCAGCTCGTCCAGCAACGTCTGCAGGGGCATGCGGTCGGCCATCAGCATGCCGTGGGTCCAGGCATCCGGGCTGGGGGATGGTGGGGCGGCGTTGATACTTCTCGCCGATAGCAGTACTGACTCCCCGGCGCCCAGCCATTGGCTGAGGCCCTGCAGCGGCGCCACTTCGACGCGACCGTGAAGGACGGAGACGCTGGTGGAGGTGTCGCCCTGACGCACGTTGAAGCGGGCCTCGCGGGTATTCACCCGGCCTTCGCGGGTTGTGACCAGAAATGGCCGGCTGTCCGCACGCGCATCGAGGAATATCTCCCCGCGCAGCAGACGCACCAGGCGCTGTGCCGGGGTGAAGGCGATGTCCACCGCGCTGTCGGTGTTGAGCGTCAGCAGGCTGCCATCGGGTAGCGGCAACTTGCGCAGCTCGCCGATCCCGGTGTGCTGGTCGGCGCTCCAGTCCTGCCAGGGCTGCGTCCGCCAGGCGGCCAGGCCGACCGGAGCGACGGCCAACAGCACGGCCAGTTGCTTGAGGGCGCGTCGGCGATCCAGCGTGCGTTCGCGGCCCAGTGTCGGCATCGCCAGCGCCGGAGGCAGGCTGCCAAGGTGGCCCAGCAGACGTTCGGCACGATCCCAGGCTCGCGCGTGTTGCGGGCTCTGGCGTTGCCAGTCGACGCAGGCGCGGCGGTTTTCCTCGCTGGCATCCTGCTGCAGGCGAACCAGCCAGTCCGCCGCCTCGTCGAGGATACGCGCGGCGATAGGCTCGGCGGTGCTCATTCCATCAGCTCCAGGCAATGGCGAAAGGCTTGCTGCATATAGCGCTTCACCGACCCCAGGGATACGCCAAGGCGCTGGGCGATGGCCTCGTACTTCAGCCCCTCGATCTGCGCCAGCAGGAAGGCCTGGCGCACGGGCTCGGGCAGGCGGGCGAGGAGGGCATCCACCTCGTGCAGGGTTTCCAGCACGAGGTAACGCTGCTCCGGCGAGGGCGCCAGCTCTTCGGGCAGATTGGCGAGCGCTTCGAGGTAGGCACGTTCCAGCGACTGGCGCTGGAACCAATTGATCATCAGCCCCTTGGCCACCGTGGTGAGGTACGCGCGCGGCTCGCGGGCATCCAGTACCCGGCGTGAGCCGAGCAGGCGCGTGAAGGTGTCCTGGGCCAGGTCGGCGGCCTGTTCATGGCAGCCCAGGCGACGACGCAGCCAGCCTTGCAGCCAACCGTGATGGTGCTGATAGAGCTCACTGACGGCGGCGTGGAGGGGAGCGTCGACCGAGGGCATGGCAGAACTTTTATCATTTGAGAATGCTTCTCATGATAAGGGTTGCTGCGCTCTGCTCACAAGCCCTCCTGAAGGAGGGCTCGCAGCAGCTCGTCAGCCCGCCCGGCCGGCGAGGTCGAGGGTGGCGAGTTGGGTGGCGGAAAGGCTCAGCAGGGTAGCCCGCACCAGACTGGTGAGCTGGCGTTCACTGGTGGCGCTGGCGATGGGAGCGGTGATGCCGGGCTGCTGGCGGAGCCAGGCGACGGCGATTTCGGCCGGCGACGACTGGGTTTCTTCGGCGACCTGGTCCAGCGCTGCGAGAATCTTCAACCCGCGGGCATCGAAGTAACCCTTCAGGTCTTCGCCACGAGCACTGCCAGTGAGGTCGCTGGTGCCACGGTACTTGCCGGTGAGGAAACCCGAGGCGAGGCTGAAGTAGGTCACCACGACGTTGCCGTGCTCGGCAGCGATGGCTGCGGTTTCCGTTTCGTGGCCCGCGCGGTCGTAGAGGTTGTACTGGACTTGCAGCGCGGAGTACGCGGGGAGGCCGGTGTTGCGCGAAGTTGCCTTGGCCGCCTCGAGTTGTTGCCGGCTGAAATTGGACGCACCGATGGCGCGTACCTTTCCAGAGGCGATCAAGTCTTCGTAGGTGCGCAGGGTTTCCTCGTGGGGCGTGCAGTCATCGGGGTAATGGCTGAAGTACAGATCGATGTAGTCGGTGTTCAGGCGCCGCAGGGAGTCTTCGACGCCCTGCAGGATCCAGCGGCGCGACAGCCCGCGCCGCTGTACCGAGAGTTCGGCGCCGACCTTGGTGCACAGCGTCACCTCGGTGCGGCGTCCCGGCTGGCTGGCGAGCCAGCGGCCGATGATGGCCTCCGACTCGCCGCCCTCGTGACCCGGCACCCAGACCGAGTACATATCCGCGGTGTCGATACTGCTCAGCCCCGCGTCGAACGCCGCGTCCAGCAGGCGTCGAGAAATGGCTTCGTCCACCGTCCAGCCGAACACGTTGCCGCCCAGTATCAGTGGCGAAAGGTTGAGGTCACGAGCGTGCATGGCTTTCTCCTCAGCACACGGCGATATGCGAATCCGCACGCGGTTCGGTGCCGCCGCAGAGCACGCCAGTCTGCGGATCGCGGACGATGATCTGCCCACGTCCGTAGTCGGTCAGGTCGCAGGCGATCTCGACGTCGTGGCCGCGACGCGCCAGGCCGAAGGCCAGGTCACGGTTGGCGTGCTGCTCGATGCCGACCTTCATGCCGCCCAGCCATTGCCAGCGCGGGGCATCCAGCGCGGCCTGGGGGTTGAGGCCGAAGTCCACCAGGTTCATCACCATCTGCACGTGGCCCTGGGGCTGCATGTAGCCACCCATGACGCCGAACGGGCCGACGGCCACGCCATCCTTGCTGAGGAAGCCGGGGATGATGGTGTGGAAGGTCTTCTTGCCCGGCGCCAGGGCGTTGGAGTGCGCCGGATCGAGGCTGAACTCCGAGCCACGGTTCTGCAGGCCGATGCCACTGTCTGGCAGCACCACGCCGGAGCCGAATCCGTGGTAGGCGCTCTGGATGAACGAGACCATGTTGCCCTCGCCGTCGGCGGTGGCGATGTACACGGTGCCGCTGGAGTGTGGGTCGCCATGTCTGGGCTCGGCAGCCTGTTCGCCGATCTCGGCGCGACGGCGCGCGGCGTAGTCGTCGGACAGCAGCGCGGCGGTGCTGACGCGCATGTGCTCGGCGTCGGTGATGTAGTGCAGGCCGTCGGCATAGGCCTTCTTCATCGCTTCGAGCTGGCGGTGCCAGGTGAGCTGACTGTCGCGCTGGTCGAAGTCGTAGCCCTGGAGGATGTTGAGGGTCATCAGGGCGATCAGGCCCTGGCCGGCCGGCGGGATTTCCCAGACGTCATAGCCGCGGTAGTTGGTCTTGATCGGCTCGACCCACTTGGGCTTGTAGCCGGCCAGGTCAGCGGCGCTCAGCTCGCCACCGGTGGCCGCGGAGTGGGCGGCCAGGCGCTCGGCGATGGCGCCACGGTAGAAGCTTTCGCACTTAGTCTCGGCCAGCTCGGCGAGGGTTTTCGCCTGGGCCGGGTTGCGGAACAACTGGCCGGCGCGCGGCGCTTCGCCGTTGATGGTGAAAGTGTCGAACCATGGTTCCAGTGCCGGAACGGCGGCTCGGCTTTGCTGGTATTCGCGGCGGGCGGTTTCCCACTGGTGGGCGACCACCGGAGATACCGGGAAACCGTCGCGGGCCAGCGCGATGGCGGGCTGCAGCAGGTCGGCGAAAGGCAGCTTGCCGAAGCGCGCGGACAGTTCCGCCCAGGCCGAGGGAATGCCCGGTACGGTGACCGGCAGCCAGCCGTGTACGGGCATCTTGTCGAAGCCTGCGGCCTTGACCTTGTCGATGGAGAGGGAGGCGGGCGCGTGGCCGCTGGCGTCCAGGCCGTGCAGCTGGTCCTTGATCCAGACCAGGGCGAAGGCGTCGCCGCCGATGGCGCAGCCGGTGGGTTCGACCACGGTCAGCGCGGCGGCGGTGGCGATGGCAGCGTCGATGGCGTTGCCGCCGGCACGCAGCATGGCGATGCCGGCCTCGGCAGCCAGGGGCTGCGAGGCGGCGACCATGCCGTTGCGGGCGAACACGCTCTGGCGCTGGGAGGCGTAGGGATACTCGTGAGCGGAAAACTTAAGCATGGCAGGGCTCTTCGAAGGTCATTGGCCAGTCTTGATTCGGGTCCATTCGCGGGTGATCACGCGCTGGATTTTCGGCGGCAGGTCGGCGGAGACGTAGAGCTTCTCGATCACCGCGTCGCTGGGGTAGATGCCGGGGTTGTCACGCACTTTCGGGTCGAGCAGCGCGGTCGCTCCGGTATTGGGGTTGGCGTAGCCGACGTAGTCGCTGACCGGGGCGATCACTTCCGGGCGCAGCAGGTAGTTCACCAGTTCGTGGGCGCCCTTGGGGTTCTTCGAGTCACGCGGGATGGCGAGCATGTCGAACCACAGGTTGGCGCCTTCCTTGGGGATCACGTAGCGCACGTCGATCTTCTTGCCGGCTTCCTGGGCGCGGGTCTGCGCCTGCATCACGTCGCCCGAGTAGCCCACCGCCACGCAGATGTCGCCGTTGGCGAGGTCGGTGGTGTACTTGGAGGAGTTGAAGTAGGTGATCGACGGGGCGAGCTTCTGCAGCAGGGCGGAGGCCTTGGTGTAGTCGTCCGGGTTGGTGCTGTTCGGGTTCAGACCGAGGTAGTGCAGCGCCTGCGGGATGATCTTCACTGGCGCGTCGAGGAAGGCGACGCCGCAGCCGTGCAGCTTGGCCAGGTTCTCCGGCTTGAAGATCAGGTCCCAGGAGTCCAGCGGGGCGCTGTCGCCCAGGGCGGCCTTGACCTTGTCGTAGTTGTAGCCAATGCCGACGGTGCCCCACATGTAGGGCACGGCGTACTGGTTGCCCGGGTCGGCGGCTTCCAGGCGCTTCATCAGACGCGGGTCGAGGTTCTTCCAGTTGGGCAGCTGCGAGCGATCGAGCTTCTGGTAGACGCCGGCGTTGATCTGCTTGGTGAGGAACTGGCTGGACGGCACCACCAGGTCGTAGCCCGAGTGGCCGGAGAGCAGCTTGGCTTCGAGCATCTCGTTGGTGTCGAAGACGTCGTACTGGACCTTGACGCCGGTGTCCTTCTCGAAGTTCTTCAGGGTGTCCGGGCCCATGTAGTCGGACCAGTTGTAGAAGCGCACCAGCTTGTCGTCGGCCTGCGCGGCGGTGGCGCAGGCGAGGAGGGTCAGAGTACTGGCGAAGAGAACGCGTTTACGCATGACTTGTCCTTATCGTTAGAGAACGCGGCTTAAGAATTCCCGCGTGCGCGGGTGGTGCGGATTGCCGAAGACCTGCGCGGGCGGGCCTTCCTCGATGAGTTCACCCTGGTGCAGCACCACCACGCGGTCGGCCACTTCGCGGGCGAAGCCCATCTCGTGGGTGACGACCACCATGGTCATGCCTTCGTCGGCCAGCTCCTTCATCACCTGCAGGACCTCGCCGACGGTTTCCGGGTCGAGGGCGCTGGTGGGTTCGTCGAAGAGCATGGCCTGGGGTTTCATCGCCAGGGCGCGGGCGATGGCCACGCGCTGTTGCTGGCCGCCGGAGAGCTGGCCGGGGTAGTGCTCGGCCTTGTCTGACAGGCGCACCCGCGCCAGAAGCCGGCGGGCCTGGTCCAGCGCTTCGCCTTTGGGTACGCCGAGCACCTGGGTCGGCGCTTCGATGATGTTCTCCAGCACGGTCATGTGCGGGAACAGGTTGAAGCGCTGGAACACCATGCCGATGTCGCGGCGACGGCGGGCGATGTTGCTTTCCGAGTCGCGCACCAGCTTGCCGTCCGGGCGTTCGCGGTAGCCCATCAGCTCGCCGTTGACGCGGATGCTGCCGCCCTGGATGTCTTCCAGGTGGTTCATGCAGCGGATGAAGGTGGTCTTGCCCGAGCCCGAGGCGCCGATCAGCACCACTACTTCGCCACGGCGCACCTCCAGGGACACGCCCTTGAGGATCTCCAGCTCGCCGAAGGCCTTGTGTACGTCGCGGGCCTGGATCACCACGTCTTTCATGTCCGGGATCATCTCAACGCCCCCTCAGCAGTTTCATCGCCTGCCGGCCGAACATTCGGTTCGGTGCGGCGGGCTGGCCGTCGGATTTGCCGAAGCGCACTTCCAGCCAGCGCTGGAAGAACCCCCACAGGGTGGTCAGGGCGAGGAAGTAGATCGCCACGACCAGGTACAGCTCGAACACGCGGAAGGTCGCCGAAGTGACCATCTGGGTGCTCAGCAGCAGTTCCTGCACGCCGATCACGCTGACCAGCGTGGTGTTCTTCAGCATCACGTTGAACTCGTTGCCCAGCGGCGGAACGATCACCCGGAAGGCCTGCGGCAGCACGATGCGGCGCATCAGCTTGGGGAAGGTCATCCCCAGGGATTTGCCGGCCTCGTACTGGCCCTTGTCCACCGCGCCGATGCCGGCGCGGATGATCTCGGCCATGTACGCGCCTTCGTTGAGCCCCAGGGCGATGATCGCTGCCTGGATGTTGCCCGGCAGGATGAACAGCCCCAGGTCCAGGTCCTCGAAGCGGAAGATCCCGCCGGCGGCCAGCGCGGTGTAGAGGAAGACGATCTGCACCAGCAGCGGCGTGCCGCGCATCAGCCACACGTAGAAGCGCACCGGGTATTGCAGCAGCGGGTTGGTCGACAGGCGCATCAGCGCTGCCAGCAGCCCGAGCACGCAGCCCAGGACCATCGCGCTGACGGCGATCACGCAGGTCAGCCAGAGGCCATAGAGGTAGATGTCGCTCGGCCGCAGCAGGTATTGCCAGAACACGTCCCAACTGAAGTTCATGTCTCGTTACCTCAGTCCAGTTTGTCGCCTTCGATGTGCCACTTGGCCAGCAGCGCGGCGTAGCTGCCGTCGGCCTGCATGTCCTTGATGATCTGCGTGACGGCCTCGCTGAGCTGCTTGTCGTCCTTGCGGATGCCCAGGCCGGTGAGGATGCGGGCGAAGGCCGGTACGCCGATTTCGAACAGGTCCGGCGCCATGCTCTGGTAGTAGCCGGCGGTTTCCA
The DNA here is from genome assembly GCF_040017195.2 of Pseudomonas sp. LABIM340. Classification (NCBI taxonomy): domain Bacteria; kingdom Pseudomonadati; phylum Pseudomonadota; class Gammaproteobacteria; order Pseudomonadales; family Pseudomonadaceae; genus Pseudomonas; species Pseudomonas sp. LABIM340. The sequence goes on from NZ_CM200227.1 coordinate 3,041,770, forward strand.
CGGTGGTGCCGTAGGCGTCGGTCTGGCGGATGCGCAGGGACTGGAAGGCGTCGGTGTCGGTGTTGTAGACCACTACCTTCATCGGCGGCTTGCCGGCCTTGGCCAGCTTCTCGTTGTGGGCGTCGAGCAGGGTGCGGATGGTCGAACCGTTGAGCACCGCGACCTTCTTGCCGGAGAGATCGTCCAGCGTGCGGATGCCCTCGGGGTTGCCCTTGGCGACCACCACGGCCTGGCTGGAGTACATGTAGTTGACCATGTCGATCACTTCGCGCCGTTCGGGCTTGTCGAACAGCTGATCCACCAGCATGTCGCACTGGCCGGCCAGTAGCGCCGGGATCAGCCCGGAGAAGGGCGTGATGCGCCAGTCGATCTTCTTGTCGCCCAGACGCTTGGCAATGGCTTCACCCAGGTCGATGGTGACCCCGGTGAGCTTCTGGTTCGAGTCATAGAAGCCCATGGGCGGGGAGTCCATGCCGCCGCAGAAGGTCACCTTGCTGGCGTTCTGCAAGCGGTCGGGAATCTTCACATCGGCGTGCGCCAGCGGGGCGGCCAGGCAAAGGGCGAGAAGGCACTGCGGGATCCTGCGTTCGAACATGTTGAGCTCCGGGGTGGGGTTGCCAGGGGCAGTTCAGGGACACAGAAGTACGGGTCTAGGCGCCCGTTGCTTCGATTCGCTTCTTCGTGGATTGCATTGGGGTGGATGGCGCGTGGGTGGCACGCGCTTTCAGGTGGCTTGTGCCTCCAGAAACTTCGCCAGCGAGGGAATCGTCCCCTCGATGTGGTCGCAGATGACCCGCTCGGCTTCGCGGGCATCGCCCGAGCGCAGGGCATCGAGGATCACCGTGTGTTCCTCGCGGGCGCTCATGGGTTTGTCGACGTGCTGCAGCCACAGGCGCATGTGCGGCTCGATCACCGAATACAGCGCGGTGATCTGGCGCAGCAGGCGCGGGCGCCCGGCGAGGCTGCAGAGGTATTCGTGGAAGGCGCGGTGGCGGCTGACCCACTCGGCGCTGTCGTCGCGGTAGTCGTCCATCTCGTCGAGCATGCGCTCCAGGCGCGAGAGGTCGCGGTCGGTCAGTTGCGGCACGGCGATGCGGATGGCCAGGCCTTCCAGGGCGCTGCGCATCTCGAAGACTTCGCGCATCTCCTCGATGTTCAGGCCACTGACGATGGCCCCGCGATTGGGCCGCAGGGTCACCAGGCCCTCGGCGTCCAGGCGCTTGAAGGCGCCGCGCACGGGCATCCGGCTCATGCCTATCTCGCTGGCGATGTCTTCGGCCACCAGGCGGTCACCGGTCTTGTAGCGACCGGTGCAGATGGCCTGGAGCAGGTAGTCGTAGGCCTCGTCTTCGGCGCTCATCGGTGGGCGGGCAGCGGGTACCAGGCGCATGGGGTGTTTCCTCGTGGATTTTTGGATCCAATTATCCATGCATGCAATAAAGCAGTTGCCGTGCCAATGATGGCGGAATGATCGGAATGAGGCGGGGTAGAGCGGTGGGATTGGGATTGCGGTGCAGGAAGTGAGGGGCGGGAAGAGGGCGGAACGGTAACGGATGGGCGATTCGTGCGCGTTCTCGGTGCGTTTCGGTAACGCTGTGGTGCATTGGGTGTAGGAGCGGGCCATGCCCGCGACCGATCCCTCACCATGCCGGCAAGCGGGCGCGGGGCAGATGCCCGCTTGCCGGCCGGATCGCGGGCATGGCCCGCTCCTACAATGGTTTGTAACAATCGGAAGGGGCTGACTGGCAGATCAGCCGGCCGATAGTTGACTGCAAAGGTTGGTGATGCAGTTCGCTTTCTATAGAATGCGCAAACGTTTCAGCAGACCATGCATCCCTCCCACAACAAGAGCCAAAGCCGAAGGCTTTGCGTGTCTCTCTGCGCAGGACGTCCCTCATTCCATCAAGCAGGCCCCAGAGCCGGCGGAGGAGGGAACTGAGTCCCGACTCATCCTCGTCATCTGTCGCCTTGCCCATCGTTCGCGCTCCATGCGCGGGGCACGGCCTTCACGCTGTATGACGCCGGTGGGGAAGGCCAAGCCCTAACGACGAGAAACCTTTCGATGATCAAGAAAGTTAGCGGGGCGCTGCTGGGCCTCGCTCTGGCAGTGAATTGCGCGCCCGCGTTCGCGGAAACCAAGAAAGTCGATGTGCTGCTGATCGGCGGCGGCATCATGAGCACCACCCTGGGCGTCTGGCTCAATGAGCTGGAACCGGGCTGGAGCATGGAGATGGTCGAGCGCCTGGACGGCGTCGCCCAGGAAAGCTCCAACGGCTGGAACAACGCCGGCACCGGCCACTCCGCCCTGGCCGAGCTGAACTACACCCCCGAGGATAAGGACGGCAACGTCACCATCGCCAAGGCGGTGGAGATCAACGAGTCGTTCCAGATCTCCCGTCAGTTCTGGGCCTGGCAGGTGCAGAACGGCGTGCTGAAGAACCCGCGCTCGTTCATCAACACCACCCCGCACATGAGCTTCGTCTGGGGCGACGACAACATCGCCTTCCTCAAGAAACGCTACGAGGCGCTGCAGGCCAGCCCGCTGTTCCGCGGCATGCAATACTCCGAGGACCCGGCGCAGATCGCCAAGTGGGTCCCGCTGATGATGCAGGGCCGCGACCCGTCGCAGAAGATCGCCGCCACCTGGACGCCGATCGGCACCGACGTGAACTTCGGCGAGATCACCCGCCAGTTCGCCGGCTACCTGCAGAGCAAGCCGAACTTCAGCCTGAAGCTCTCCAGCGAAGTCGAGGACATCACCCGCAACGCCGATGGCACCTGGCGCGTCGGCTACAAGAACCTCAAGGACGGCAGCGTCACCGAGACCGACGCGAAGTTCGTCTTCATCGGTGCCGGTGGCGGCGCCCTGCGCCTGCTGCAGAAGTCCGGCATCGAGGAAGCCAAGGATTACGCCGGCTTCCCGGTGGGCGGCTCGTTCCTGGTCACCGAGAACCCGACCATCGCCCAGCAGCACCTGGCCAAGGCCTACGGCAAGGCGTCGGTCGGCGCTCCGCCGATGTCGGTGCCGCACCTGGACACCCGCGTGCTGGACGGTAAGCGCGTGATCCTCTTCGGGCCATTCGCCACCTTCTCCACCAAGTTCCTCAAGGAAGGCTCGTACCTCGACCTGCTGGGCAGCACCAACGTCCACAACGTCTGGCCGATGACCCGCGTGGGCATCGACGAGTACCCGCTGGTGGAATACCTCGCCGGCCAGCTGATGCTCTCCGACGACGACCGCCTCGCGGCGCTGCGCGAGTACTTCCCCGAGGCCAAGGCCGAGGACTGGCGCCTCTGGCAGGCCGGCCAGCGCGTGCAGATCATCAAGCGTGACGCGGACAAGGGCGGCGTGCTGAAGCTCGGCACCGAGATCGTCTCCTCCGCCGATGGCAGCATTGCCGGCCTGCTGGGTGCATCGCCGGGCGCTTCCACCGCCGCACCGATCATGCTCAGCGTGCTGGAGAAGGTGTTCAAGGACAAACTCGCCACCCCTGAATGGCAGGCCAAGGTCCACCAGATCGTCCCGAGCTACGGCACCAGACTCAACGACAGCCCGGAGAAGACGTTCGAGGAGTGGAGCTACACCGCCAAAGTCCTGCAACTGGACCCGCCGCCGGCCATCGACCCGGCCCCGGCCCCGGCCCCGGCCCCGGCCGCCCAGCCGAGCGACGCCGCCCCGGCGCCGGAAAAGGCCTCCAGCGATATGGCGCTGTAAGTTGCCGCGCTGAGTAAGCGAGTTCCGAAGGCCGGACTTCCCGTTCGGTCTTCGGACACTCTGCTATATATCCCCGGCGGTCTAACTGCCCCGGCTTTAGTTGGGCGGCCGTCGCGCGATATCTGCTGGCGGATGCCATACGTTATTCCGCCGTTGACCGCTTCTATTGCGGACGCTGATTCCAACTCTGGAATATCAGGACCTATCCGAGCCTTCAATTAAGCGCGGTTCTACAGGTCTCGCCTGAAGTTGATCCAGCGCTATTCAACAGGCGGAACTGGCTGTCGTTTCCCGCTGGGGATAGGCCTTTTACATTCATTTTTGCATGTCTGCGGGTCTATTCTGCCGCTTCGCTCTGCCTCGGGCATCCTGGCCTTGTCGTGTGCTGGTTGCGGCCTGTCCGGGCGGACAGGATCGAGTCGAATCAGGCTATCCGACGAACGGCTTTTCTGTAATCCAGGGATTACAGGGATGTCAGCCATTGGCGACACTCGAACAAGCGACTGAATATTGTCAGATGCCTGCCTTGGCATGCGGTTCAAGTTATCGATGCACCCGGTTCGTGCGAAATAGCAGAGCGCACGGCGCCTGCGGCAAATGTCAAATAATTGTCAAAAAGCGCAGCGGTAGTTGATGGCGATCCTATCTTCCATTGATCAATAAAATCTGAACTTACTGCCCGGTGCATAGGTTACTACCTTTCAATTAAACCCTTCGTCCAAGAGCCTTTCGGAACGCTTCCGGCGCCCTGCACAGAAGCTGCTATCTCTTTCTGGCCATAAACAAAAACATTATTCCGGGCAGAGGAAGTCAGCATGGCGATCCAGGCGAAGGTCGTGGCGTCTCAGGTGCAGGTGGCCACCGCCACGCAGCAGACGGTCGAAGGGAGCATCGTTCTCCAGCAGGCCAGCAACGTGGCCCTGGACGTCACTGCCGACGCAGTCGCCAGCTACCAGCAGGTCGGCGCCGACCTCGTGGTGCAGCTCAAGGATGGCGAGACCATCCGCATCGCCAACTTCTTTGCCGAAGGCCAGCCGCCCAGCCAGCTCTACCTGGTGGACGAGAAGGGCGACCTGGTGGTGACCGAGCTGGATCAGGTCGCCGCTGATGGCACGCTGATGCCTACCTATGCGGCCGAACCCATCGATGCCGGCTTCGAGTCGCTGACCACTGCCGAGGCTGGTGCAGCTGCGGGTGCCGCGGGTGGTATCGCCGGAATCGGCGTCCCCGCGACCATCCTTGCCGGCGCAGCGGTGATCGCTGGCGGCGCCGCCATCGCCAGCAGTGGTGGTGGCGGCGGAGGCGGTGGTGGCAGCAGCAACCCGCCAACGACGCCGGCACCGGCAACCGATGTCACGGTCAGCCCTGACGGCAGCGTGATTACTGGCCGCGCCACACCGGGCACGACCGTCGAGGTGGACGTCAATGGTGACGGCCTGCCCGACTACAGCGCACCGGTGGACGGCAACGGCAACTTCCAGGTGCCGGTCAGCCCACCGCTGAGCAATGGCGAGAATGTCACCGTGGTGGTGCGTGGTCCCAATGGCGGCAGCGCCAGTACCGGCACTACCGTCAGCGCACCGGACACTACGGCGCCGGGTGCCGCGACAGGTGTGACGGTATCCGAGGATGGCAGCAAGGTCAGCGGCAGCGCCGAGCCCGGCTCCACGGTGAAGGTCGACACCAACGGCGACGGCATCCCCGACGCCACCGGGGCTGCCGGCTCCGACGGGCATTTCGAGATCACCTTGCCCACGCCGGTGAACAACGGCCAGGGCGTGTCGGTCACAGTAACCGACCCGGCCGGCAATACCAGCCCGCCGACCGTGGTGAACGGGCCCGACACGACGCCGCCGGAGCCGGCCCATGACCTGTCGATCAGCGCCGACGGCAGGGGCCTTGCCGGGATCGCCGAGCCCGGCAGCTCGTTGTCTATCGATTTGAACAATGACGGCGTCCCCGACCTCACCGTGCAGGCAGGGCCCGACGGCCGCTTCAGTTTCAATCTGGAGTCGCCGCTGCCAGCCGGGCAGATCGTTTCGATCATCGTCCGCGACGCAGCCGGCAACGCCAGCCCGATTGCCACCATCCACGCGCCGGGCGGGAGCGTGCCCGCACCGGTGATCGACCCGAGCAACGGCCACCTCATCCAGGGCACCGCGACGGTCGGCACCCAGGTCTACCTGACCAACGCCCAGGGCACCCTGATCGGTGTGGCGCTGGTGGGCGGCGATGGCCACTGGAGCTTCACCCCGATCACTCCGTTGGCCGATGGCACCGTGGTCAATGCGGTTGCACGTGGGCCGCAGGGGGAAAGTGGGTCCGCCAGCGTCACGGTGGACGGCATAGCGCCCGGTACGCCCGTCATCACCTCGGGCAATGCCGGAGGGCTGGACGGAACGGCGGAGGCCGGTGCAACGGTCGTGCTCACCACCGGTAACGGAACCCCGCTGGCGACCGTCGTTGCTGATGAGACTGGGCACTGGAGCTACCATCCCGGTTCGCCCTTGCCCAACGGCACCCAGGTCACCGTCGTCGCCAAGGACGCCGCCGGGAACCTCAGCGGCCCGGCGCAGACCACCCTGGATACCCAGCCGCCAGCGGCGCCTACGGTCAACCCGAGCAATGGCGGGCTGTTCAGCGGTATCGCCGAAGCCAACAGCACGGTGCTGCTTAGCAATGCCGACGGCCAGGTGATCGGCCAGGTCCAGGCCGACGGCAACGGCCACTGGCAGTTCATCTTCAACCCACCGCTGGCCAATGGCTCGGCAGTATCGGTGGCGGCCACGGACGCCGCCGGCAACACCGGGGCAGCGGCCAGCGTCACGGTGGATTCCAGCACTCCCTCGGCGCCCACCGTCGACCCGAGCAACGGCTCGAGCATCAGCGGTCTGGCGGATGCCGGGGACCGTGTGGATATCCGCGACGCCAACGGCAACCCGATCGCGACCGTGACTGCCGATGGCGACGGTCACTGGAGCTACATCCCCGGCGCGCAGTTCCCCGATGGTACCCAGTTGCAGGTTGTTGCGGTGGACCCGCAGAGCGGCCAGCAGAGCCAGGCGATCAGCCTGGTCGTCGATGGGGTGGCGCCAGATGCGCCCCAGGTCGACGTCAGCAATGGCACGCAACTCAGCGGCATCGCCGAGCCCGGCAGCCTGGTGACCCTCGTCGACAACCAGGGCAACCCCATTGGCCAGGTCCGCGCCGATGGTATAAGCGGCGCATGGTCCTTCACTCCCGGTGCCTCGCTGCCCGACGGAGCGGTGGTAGTGGTCCGGGCCATCGACGCCGCCGGTAACCCCAGCCCGCCCACCAGTGTCGTGGTGGACGCCGTCGCGCCGCCACCGCCGCAGGTCAACGCCAGCAATGGTCTGAGCTTCAGTGGCAGCGCCGAGCAAGGCGCCACCGTGATCATCCTCGATGCCAATGGCAATCCCATCGGCCAGGTCACGGCCGACGCCAGTACCGGGCAGTGGAGCTTCACGCCGCCGTCGGCCTTGCCCAGCGGCACGCAGATTTCCGTGGTTACCCGCGACGCTGCCGGTAACATCGGTCAGCCGACGCCTGTGATCGTGGACCGCCAGGCGCCCGATGCTCCGCAGATCGATGCGAGCAACGGCGACGTGCTGCATGGCATGGCCGAGCCGGGCAGTACGGTGACGCTGACCGATGGCAACGGCAACCCCATCGCCCAGGTGGCGGCCGACCCGGTCACCGGGGACTGGTCGTTCACCCCGGGCACGCCGCTGGGCAACGGCACGCAGGTTCGCGCCACCGCGACGGACGCAGCGGGAAACGTCAGCCAGGTCGGGCAGATCACCGTCGACAATCTGCCGCCCGATGCGCCCTCGGCCGGGCCGAGCAACGGCACGCAGATCAGCGGCACAGCCGAGCCGGGCAGCACCGTGATGATCATGGACGCCTCTGGCCAGCCCCTGGGCGAGGCGGCGGTGGGCCTCAACGGCTTCTGGCTTTTCCGCTTCAGCCAGGCGCTGCCCACTGGTTTCGTACTGCGTCTGGCGGTGCGCGACGCGGCGGGCAACGTTGGCGCGGAAACCACCACGACGGTGGACAGTAACCTGACCACGCCGCCGACACCGGATGCGAGCAACGGCAGTGTCATCAGCGGCACCGCCGAGGCCGGCCAGCAGGTGATAGTGCGCGATGCCAACGGCAACGAGATCGGCCGCACCACCGCCGATGGCGACGGCAACTGGAGCGTCACGCCGGCATCGCCGCTGGCCAACGGCTCCGATTATCAGGTGGTCGCCGTCGACCCGGTCAATGGCCATGAAAGCGTGCCCATTGTCGGTACGGTGGACTCCGTGGCGCCGGCTGCGCCCACCATCAACGGCAGCATGGGCGTAACCCTGACGGGCACGGCGGAGCCGGGCTCCACGGTCACGCTCACCGACGGTAGCGGCAATCCCATCGCTGTGGTCACGGCAGACGGCAACGGCCAGTGGACCTTCACACCCGGTACGGCCTTGCCCGACGGTACGCTGGTCAACGTCACGGCGAGCGACGCGGCCGGCAATGTCAGCCAGCCGGCGAACACCACGGTGGATTCCGTGGCGCCGCCAACCCCGGCGGTCGATCCGAGCAACGGCCAGCTGTTCACCGGCACCGCCGAGGCGAACGCCACGGTGATCATCCGCGACACCGGCGGCAACGTGATCGGCGAGGCCATCGCCGATGGCGGCGGTGTCTGGAGCTTCGCTCCACAGCCGGCGCTGCCCAACGGTACCCAGGTGACGGTGATGGCCCGCGACGCGGCGGGCAACGAAAGCGGCACCGTGGGCGTGACCGTGGACGCACAGCCGCCGGCCGCGCCGGTGGTCACCCCCAGCACCGGCGCCGAACTGAGCGGCACCGCCGAACCCAACGCGCAGGTGGTGGTGATCTCCGCCAATGGCCAGGTGATCGCCGAAGTGCCGGTCGGCTCCGGCGGCACCTGGAGCTACACCCCGGCCTCGCCGCTGCCCGACGGCGCGACCCTGAGCGTCGTCGCCGTGGATTCCTCCGGCAATCGCAGCGAAACCACCACGGTGACCGTCGACAGCACGCCGCCGGCCGACCCGCTGGTAAACCCCGGCAATGGCACACAGATCAGTGGTACTGCCGAGCCGGGCAGCACCGTCACGGTGACCGATGGCAATAACAATCCGGTGGGGCAGACCACCGCCGACGTCCAGGGCAACTGGAGCATCACCCCGGCGTCGCCGCTGCCCGACGGCAGCAGCGTGACCGTGGTCGCTACCGACGCGGCCGGCAATCCCAGCAATGGCACCACGGTGACCATCGACACCAGCGCACCGACGACTCCTGCCGCCGAGCCGAGCAACGGCACCGTGCTCATCGGCACGGGAGAAGAGGGCAGTACCCTGGTGTTCACCGATGGCGCCGGCAATGCGCTGGGGCAGGTCACGGTGGGCGCGGGTGGCAACTGGACCTTCACCCCGGACCAACCCCTGGCCGACGGCACCGTGGTGACCATCGTCGCCCGCGACGCAGCCGGCAACGAGAGCGGCCCGGTGCAGGTGACTGTGGATTCCAGCGCACCCACCACACCGACCCTGGACCCGAGCAATGGCGCGGCACTGGGTGGCACTGGAGAGATTGGCAGCACGGTGATCGTCAGTGTCGCCGGCAGTGAAGTGGCCCGCGTACAGGTCGGCCCGGACGGGCGCTGGAGCTATGTGCCCAGCAGCCCCGTCGACGATGGCACGGCCATCTCGGTGCAGGGTACGGACGCCGTCGGCAACACCACGCCGACCGTCAACGGCACCGTGGACGGCCTCGCCCCCGGCGCGCCCGACATCCTCCCGAGCAACGGCAGCACCTTCACCGGCACGGCCGAGGCGGGCAGCACGGTCATCCTCAGCGGGCCTGACGGCGAGATCGGCCGCGCCCTGGTGGACGCCGAAGGTCGCTGGAGCTTCACGGCCACCACCCCGGTGGGCAATGGCGTGACGGTCAGCGCGGTGGCCCAGGACGCCGCCGGCAACACCAGTGGCGCCGACAGCGTGGTGGTGGATTCCGCCGCGCCTCCTGCGCCGGGCATCAATCCGAGTAATGGCACGCTGATCACCGGGACCTCCGAGATCGCCAGCACCATCACCCTCGTGTACGCCAACAACGTACTGATCGGCCAGGCCACGACCGACCCGGATGGCAACTGGACCTTCACCCCGAATCCGCCGCTGGTCGATGGCACGAAGATCGACGTGATCGCCCAGGACGCCGCCGGCAACGCCAGCTCGGTGGCGAGCATCATCATCGATGCTGTGCCGCCGGCGGCGCCTGTGGTCGCGGCGAGCAACGGCAGTGTGCTCACGGGCACCGCAGAGCCCGGCAGTACCGTGACCATCAGCCGTGGCGGCGTCGAGCTGGGCAGTGCGACCGCCGACCCGGTGACGGGGCAGTGGAGCATCACCCCGACGAGCGCCGTCGGCGACGGGGACGTTCTGCAGGTCGCCGCGCGCGATGCGGCGGGCAACATCAGCCAGCCGACCACAGTCACCATCGACGCTGTGCCCCCGGGCCAGCCCGTCATCAACGCCACCAACGGTGTCATGCTGTCGGGGACCGCAGAGGCCGGCAGCACCGTGCTGCTCAGCGATGGCAGCGGCAATCCGCTGGGAACGGCCGTCGCCGACGCCAACGGCCACTGGAGCCTCACGCCGGCCAGCCCGTTGCCCGACGGCACCACGGTAAACGCCGTGGCCCGTGACGCGGCGGGCAACCAGGGTCAGTCGCAGAGCGTGGTGGTCGACGGCACTCTGCCTGACGCGCCGATCATCAATGCCAGCAACGGCAGTGTGATCTCCGGCACCGCCGTACCCGGCGCGGAGGTCGTGCTGAGCGATGGCAACGGCAACGAGATCACGCGCGTCACTGCGGACCCCATCAGCGGCCAATGGAGCTATGAACCCGGCTTACCCCTGCCCAATGGCACCGAAGTGGTGGCCGTGGCCGTGGTCGAGGGCCGCACCAGCGGCGTCACTGCCATCACCATCGACGCCCTGGAGCCCGATGCACCGACCGTCGTCGCGAGCAACGGCACCGAGCTCAGCGGCACCGCCGAGGCCGGCAGCACGGTGATCCTCACCGACGGCAACGGCAACCCGGTGGGACAGACCGTCGCCGATGGCTCCGGGAACTGGAGCTTCTCTCCCGTTGCGCCGCTGGCCAACGGCACGGTGGTCAATGTCGTCGCGCAGGATGCCGCCGGCAACGTCAGCACGCCCGCCAGCACCACGGTGGATGCGGTGGCACCCATCGCCCCGACCATCAACGCCAGTAATGGCAATGTGGTGACCGGCAGCGCCGAGCCGGGCGCCACGGTGTTCCTCACCGACGGCAACGGCAGCCCCCTCGGCCAGGTCGTCGCCGATGCCACCACCGGGCAGTGGAGTTTCACCCCCAACCCGCCGCTGGTGGGTGGCACCACGGTGAATGCCGTGGCCCAGGACGCCGCCGGCAACACCAGTAGCGTGGTCAACACGGTGGTCGATACCACCGCGCCGACCACGCCGACCATCCTGCCCAGCAATGGCAACGTGCTCAGTGGCACCGGCGAGGCCGGATCGAGCATCGTGCTCACCGATGGCAACGGCAATCCCATTGCCCAGGTCAGCGTCGATGGCAACGGCAAGTGGACCTACACGCCATCGCCGGCACTGCCCAACGGCACTACGGTCAACGCCGTATCGGTGGATGCGGCCGGCAACCAGAGTTCCTCGGTCAGCACCGTGGTGGACACCACCGCACCGGCCGACCCGACCATCAACCTCAGCAACGGCACGCTGCTCACCGGCACCGCCGAAGCCAATGCGCTGGTGCTGCTCACCGACGGCGGCGGCAACGCAATCGGCCAGGTGCGCGCCGACGCCAATGGAGCCTGGAGCCTGGCGGTCAGCCCGGCGCTGGCCAACGGCACCGTGGTAAACGCCCAGGCCAACGACGCCGCCGGCAACACCAGCAACAGCGTCAGCACCACGGTGGACTCGGTTGCACCCGTCGCGCCGACCATCGCGGCGAGCAACGGCACCGAACTGCATGGCACCGCCGAGAACAACGCCACCGTGCTGCTCACCGACGGCAACGGCAACGTAATCGGTCAGACCACCGCCAATGGCAGCGGCAACTGGACCTTCACCCCCGGTACAGCGCTGGCCGATGGCACTGTGGTCAATGCCGTGGCCAGGGATGCCACCGGCAACACCAGCGTCGCGGCCACCACCACGGTGGACAACCTGGCGCCGCCCACCCCGACCATCGACGCCAGCAACGGCGCGCTGCTCACGGGCACTGCCGAGGCCGACGCCACGGTCATCCTCACCGATGGCAACGGCAACCCCATCGCCCAGGTGACGGCCAATGGCTCCGGGGAGTGGTCCTTCGCGCCGGGTGTCGCGCTGCCCGATGGCACCGTGGTCAACGTCGTGGCGCGGGACGCCGCCGGCAACACCAGCGGCTCCGCCAGCACCACGGTGGACGCCGTAGCGCCGGCCGTACCGACCATCGACCCGAGCAATGGCGTGCACATCACCGGCACCGCCACGGCTGGCGTCACCGTGGTGCTCACCGATGACGGCGGCAATCCCATCGGCACCGTCGTCGCCGACGGCGCCGGCAACTGGTCCTTCGACCCGTCCACGCCGTTGGGCAATGGCGTGGAGATCCAGGCGGCCACCCGCGATGCCGTGGGCAACACCAGTGGCTCGGTCAGCACCACGGTCGACAACGTCGCACCGCCGTCGCCGACCATCGAACCCAGCAACGGCACCGAACTGGCCGGTACCGCCGAGGCCAATGCCACCGTTGTCCTGACCGACGGCAACGGCAACCTCATCGGCACCACCCAGGCCAACGGCAGCGGCGACTGGGAGTTCACCCCCAGCCCGGCGCTGGCCAACGGCACTACAGTCACCGCCGTGGCCCAGGACGCCGCCGGCAACACCAGCGGTTCCGCTTCCACCGTGGTCGACAGCCAGGCGCCCGAGCCGCCGGTGATCGACCCCAGCAATGGCACGCTGCTCAGCGGCAGTGCCGAACTGGGCGTCACCGTGGTGCTCAGCGTCGATGGCGTGGAGCTTGCGCGGGTGGCGGTGCAGGGCGATGGCACCTGGTCGTTCCCGGTGCCCTCGGCGCTGGCCAACGGTACGGTCGTGGACGCCGTTACGGTGGATGCCACGGGCAACCTGAGCGCGAGCGTCAGCGTCACCATCGATGCCATCGCGCCGCTGCCGCCGGTGCTGGTGCCCAGCGATGGCGCGGTACTGGCGGGCACCGCCGAGGCCAACGCCACGGTGATCCTGCGTGATGGCGCGGGGAATCTGCTGGCCGAGGTCAAGGCCGACGTCAACGGCAACTGGCAGTACGTCCCGGACACACCCCTGGCCAATGGCCTGGAGGTTTCCGCCAGCGCCCGCGATGCCGCGGGCAACGAAGGCCTGGCGGCAGGCATCGTGATCGACTCCAGCCTGCCGGCGATCCCGGTGATCACACCGAGCAATGGCACGCTCATCAGCGGCACCGCCGAAGCCAACGCGACGATCATCCTGACCACCACCGGCGGCCTGCCCATCGGCCAGGTCAACGCCGATGCCAACGGCAACTGGAGCTTCACTCCTGGCACACCGCTGGCCGACGGCACCGTGATCAACGCGGTGGCCCGCGATGCCAGCAACAACCTCAGTGGCACTGCCGTAGTGGTGGTGGATGCGGTGGCTCCGGGCGTGCCGGTGGTCTCGCCGAGCGGTGGCAGCGTACTCGCCGGCACGGCGGAGGCGGGTGCCACCGTGGTGCTCAGCGTGGCTGGAGCGCCCATCGCACAGGTCGTTGCCGATAGCACTGGTCACTGGACCTACAGCCCCGGTGTGCCCCTGGCCAACGGCGTGCAGGTCAGCGTGGTGGCCAGGGATGCAACGGGCAATACCAGCGTCGCGGCGAGCGTCACCGTGGACAGTGTCGCGCCCAACACGCCGACCATCGCCGCCAGCAATGGCGTGACCTTTACTGGCACCGCCGAAGCCAATTCGACAGTGATCATCAGCGGCGCCAACGGTGCGCTGCTCGGCCAGGTCACGGCCAATGCCAGTGGTATCTGGACCTTCAACCCGACCACGCCGGTGGGCAATGGCGTAGTGGTCAGCGCGGTGGCCAAGGATGCTGCCGGCAACGTCAGCCTGGTCGCCGCAACCACCACGGTGGATGCGCTGCCACCTGCGCTGCCGGTGGTCAATCCGAGCAACGGCGCGCTGCTGGCCGGTACTGCCGAGGCCGGTTCCACGGTGGTGCTCAGCGCGGGCGGCAACGTCATCGGCCAGGTCACCGCCAATGCCCAGGGCCAGTGGAGCTTCGCCCCCGGCGTGGCGCTGGCCAACGGTGTGCAGGTCAGCGTGGTGGCCAAGGATGCAGTGGGCAACACCAGCGTCGCCGCCAACGTCACGGTGGACGCCGTGGCGCCGACCGCGCCGGTGGTCGCACCCAGCAACGGCGCGGTACTCAGCGGTACGGCGGAGATCGGTTCGACGGTGATTCTCAAGGTCGGCGGCGCTGTCATCGCCCAGGTCACCGCCGATGCCACCGGCAACTGGAGCTTCACCCCCGGCAGCCCGCTGGCGAACAACACGCAGGTCAGCGTCACGGCCAAGGACGCCGCCGGCAACACCAGCGTGGCGACCACCATTGGCGTCGATAGCGTGGCGCCGGTCGCACCCAGCGGCCTGAGCGTTTCCGCCAATGGCACGGTGCTCACCGGCATCGCCGAGGCCAACAGCACGGTGAAGGTGATCATCAACGGCGACGCGGCCAATCCGATTACCGTGCAGGCCAACGGTAGCGGCAACTTCACCGTCAACCTCAGCCCGGCGCTGACGGCGGGGCAGTTGCTGACGGTCAACGCGGTGGATGCCGCCGGCAATGCCGGAGCCGCCATCCAGATCCAGGCGCCGGACCTCACGCGGCCGCTGCTGACCATCGCCGAAGCCGCCGACGGCTACATCAACAAGGCCGAGCTGGCCGACGGTATCCAGGTGCGCGTAGGCCTGACGGCCGGCGCCCGCGCCGGTCAAACGCTGACCCTGCGCTACAACGGCCCCGGCGGCTACACCTTCAGCCAGGCCCATGTGCTCACGGCGGCCGAGATCACGGCCGGCGTGGTACTGGTCACCATGCTCCCGGCCGCCGGTGTGGCGGTGATCCCGCAGGGCGCAGCGACCGTCACTGCCGACGTCAACGGCGGGCTGACGGCGACTCCGGCAAGCTTCACCCTCGACACCATCGCGCCGGCCAACCCGGTGCTGTCGCTGGTGGGCAACCTGCTGACCATCGGCGCGGAGCCCAGTAGCACCCTGCTGGTGGATGCCAAGCTGCTCGGGCTGGTGTCGCACACGGAAGTCTCGGCAAGCAACGCCGGGCTCGCTTCGCTGGACCTGCTGAGCGGCCTGGCCACCACCATGAGCTGGGATCAGCTGCTGGACGCCAATGTCACCGTTGGCGCCCGTGATGCGGCGGGCAACGTCGGCAACCTGGTGGGCATCAACCTGGAGAACGTGCTGACCCAGAACACCGTCACCATCGGCAACCTCGGCCTCGCCGTCGGGCTGCTGCCGCCGGTGCTGGGCCTCAGCGGCACGGCCATCGCCGGCGGCAGCCTGGGCGTGGAGATAATCACGCCGCTACTCAACGTCGCGCTGCACCCCATCGTCGACAGTACCGGCCACTTCACCATCAACCTGCTGGCACCGGA
Organism: Pseudomonas sp. LABIM340; assembly: GCF_040017195.2. NCBI lineage: Bacteria > Pseudomonadati > Pseudomonadota > Gammaproteobacteria > Pseudomonadales > Pseudomonadaceae > Pseudomonas > Pseudomonas sp. LABIM340. The sequence continues at coordinate 3,057,246 of NZ_CM200227.1, forward strand.
CCTGCTGGCGCAACTCGGCCTGTCCGTCACCCAACTGCTCAACCTGGGCAGCCAGCTGAGCATCAACCTGATCGCCTATGACGCCGCCGGCCACGCCAGCGCGACATACGGCATTTCCCTGACCGGCGCCGGCCTGAGCCTGGCGCTGGGCGAGATCAGCGTCACCGGTAGCGCCGGCGCGGACGTACTGATGGGCACCAGCGGCACCGAGCACTTCTACGGTAACGCGGGAGCGGACCTGTTCCTCCATGTCGGCACGGGCGACATCGTGCAGGCGGGCGATGGCAACGACACCATCCAGTTGCAGTCGACCACCTTCAAGAGCGTCGACGGCGGCGCCGGCTTCGACACGGTGATCCTCGACAGTGGCATCAACCTCACCTACGGCTCGCTGTTCACCGGGACCCTGACCAACATCGAGCGGATCAGCCTGGGCAAGGGCGACGCCGCGCCCAGCAGCCTGACCCTCACCGCGGCGCAGGTCGATGCGGTGACCGACGCCAACAATGTCCTGCAGATCACCGGCGACACCAACGACACCCTGACCGTGAGGGGCGCAGTGGATACCGGGGCCAACCAGGTCCACAGCGGTGTCAGCTACGACGTCTATTCATTCGGCAACACCACGCTGCTGGTGGAGGAGAACACCGTCCACGTCGTCGTGTCCTGAAGAAGGAAAGACTGCATGACGCAACGCAACGCCTGGTTGTACGGCCTGCTGCTGATCAGCGCGGCAGGCCAGGGGCAGACATTGGAGGAGGCCGTGCGCGCCGGCCTCGCCATCCATCCCGAAGTGCGCGCCGCGGTGGCGGAAGCGGAGCGCGGCAAGACCGATGTGGAGATCAGCAAGGGCGGCTACTACCCGCAGGTGAGCATGTCCGGCGGGCCCAACGAGTTCGACTTCGGCGAGGTGGTCTACGACCTCACCGCGTCCCAGATGCTCTACGACTGGGGCAAGATGAAGAGCAAGGTGGACAGTGCCAAGGCCACCCATCGCCAGCTGGATGAAACCGCGCTGGTGAGCCGCGAGGATGCGGCGCTGGACATCACCGAGACCTACCTCGACGTGCTTGCCGCCCAGGCGCGGATCGAGACGGTGCGCGAGCACATCCAGCGCCTGGGCGACATCCGCGAGATGACCCAGGCGCGTGGCGGCGACGGCTATTCCGACCGCAGCGAACTGGACCGCGCCAACCTCGAACTGTCCCGCGCCCAGGAGCAGTTGGCGCTGGAGAAGGGCGCCCTGCAGGACGCCCGCAACCAGTACGAGGTGCTGGTCGGCAAACCGCCGGCCGACCTCACCGAACCGGAGCCCCTGTCCATGCAACGCTACCTGGTCGGTACCGACGTGAACCGCCTGATCGTCGACAGCCCGCTCTACCGCAAGGCCGCCGAGGACGCCGAAGTGGCAGAGGCCAAGCTGCGCGAGAGCAAGGCCTCGCTGCTGCCGCAGGTGAACCTTGAGGCCTCGTCGCTGCGCCGGGAGATCGGCGGGCACCTGGAGAACGACTCGGTGGTGTCGCTGCGCCTGCGCATGGACACCTTCGAGGGCCTGTCCAACTTCCGCCGGCCCACCGCCGCCCAGCAGCACCTGGAATCCACCCGCTGGACCCGCGACGCCATGCAGCGCGACATCAAGCGCAAGCTGCAGACCCTGTTCGACACCGACGACACCCTGCGCTGGCGGCAGGATTCGCTGGTGCAGCAGGTGCATGAATCGGAGCAGGTCAGTGGTGTCTACCGCGACCAGTTCGAAGTCGGCCGGCGCGACGTGATCGACCTGCTCAACGTGCAGCGCGAGCGCTTCGAGGCCGAGCGTCAACTGGCCAACCTGCGCTTCGAACGCAAGCGCGTGGAGTACCGCGCCGCCGCGCAGATCGGCCTGCTCGGGCCACTGCTGGAAAACCACCTGGCCCCGGGAGCCTCCTGATGAATGCCGAGAATGTTGTACTGCTGGCGGAGCATGAGGCCGAGGCCGATCCGTTGCGCCAAGGGCTCGCGCTGCTCTGTCGGCAGCTGGGCCGGCCGCTGGGCGTCGCCGAACTGGGGGAGGGCATGCCGCTGCACCAGGGCCGACTGCCATTGCGCTTCGTGCCCCGAGCCCTGCGTCGTGCGGACATCGTCGCGCGGGTCGAGCGCCTGGCCCTGGCGAAGATGGACAACTACCTGCTGCCCGCGCTGCTGTTGCTTGAAGACGGCGGCACCCTGGTGCTCTGTGAGCAGGATGAACAGACGGCGAGCGTGCTGGTGCCGCACAGCGATGGCGGTGTCGAGCGGATTGCGCTGGCGGACCTGGAACACCGCTACAGCGGTGTGGCGATCTTTGCCAAGTGCCGCTACCGCGCGGACGGGCGCGTCGGCGACTTCGCCCGGCGCGAGCCGGACCACTGGTTCTTCGGCCCGCTGAAACGGCTCTGGCGTTCCTATTTCGAAGTCGCCATGGCGGCGATGATGGCGAACCTGCTGGCGATTGCTTCGGCGCTCTTCGCCATGCAGGTGTACGACCGAGTGGTGCCCAACGCGGCCATGGATACCTTGTGGATCCTCGCCACCGGCGTGGGTTTGGCCATCGTGCTGGAAGGCGTGATCCGCGGGTTGCGCGGGCACCTGCTGACCACCATGGGCAAGCGCATCGACCTGCAGCTCTCCACGCTGCTGTTCGAACGCGTGCTCAACACCCGGCTGGCGGCCAAGCCCGGTTCGGTGGGCGCCTTCAGTACGCAGGTGCGCGAGTTCGAGGGAGTGCGCGAGTTCTTCACCGCCTCCAGTGCGGCTATGATCAGCGACCTGCCGTTCGTGCTGCTGTTTCTGTTGATCATTGCGCTGATCGGCGGACACCTGGTCTGGGTGCCGGCGGTGGCGGCGTTGCTGATGCTGATACCGGGACTGTTCTGCCAGGGCGTGCTGGCGCGGCTGTCGCGGGAGAACCTGCGCGAAGGCGCGGTGAAGAACGGCATCCTGCTCGAATCCATCGAGAACCTCGAGTCGGTCAAGGCCGCCCGCGCCGAAGGCCGCTGCCTGCACCTCTGGGAAAACCTCACCGCGCAACTGGCCGGCAACGCCATGCGCACCCACACGCTGACCACGGCGCTGTCCTATGGCGCGAGCATCGTCCAGCAGTTGTGCTACGTCGGCGTGGTGGTGTTCGGTGTCTACCGCATCAGCGCGGGTGAGCTGAGCGTCGGCGCGCTGGTGGCCTGTTCCATCCTCGCCGCTCGCGCCGTGGCGCCGCTGTCCCAGGCCGCCGGCATCCTCGGTCGCTGGCAGCACACCAGGGTCGCCATGGAAGGGCTCGACCAGCTGATGAAGGCGCCTATGGAGCGCCCGCAGGACAAGCGTTTCGTGCGCAAGGAACGCCTCGCCGGACACTACCGCCTGGAAGCGTTGAAGCTGACCCACGGCGAGAGCCCGCCGGCGGTGGACATCGCTGCACTGGAGATCCGCCCCGGCGAGCGCATCGCGCTGCTGGGCGGCAACGGTGCCGGCAAGTCGACCCTGCTGCGCCTGCTGGCCGGGCTCTACGACGCGCAGTCCGGGCGCCTGCTGCTGGACGACGTGGCCATCGCGCAGATCGACCCTTCCGACCGTCGCCGCCACATCGGCTACCTGCCGCAGGACGTGGCGCTGTTCTACGGCACCCTGCGCGACAACCTCAACCTGGAGGGCGCGGCGATCAGCGACGACGAGATGTTCGAGGCGCTGGATGGCGTCGGTCTGGGCGATTTCGTCCGCTCGCACCCGCTGGGGCTGGACCTGCCGCTGCTGGGCAACGGCAGCCTTTCCGGCGGTCAGCGCCAGGCCGTGGGGCTGGCCCGTGTGCTGCTGCAGGACCCGCCCGTGGTGTTGCTCGACGAGCCCACCGCGAGCTTCGACCAGAGCACCGAGCTGCATGTCATCGGCTACCTGCAACGCTGGCTGGAAGGCCGCACCCTGGTGATGACCACGCACAAGAAGACCATGCTCGCCGTGGCCACCCGCGCCGTGGTGCTCAGCCAGGGCAAGGTGGTGATGGACGGCGCGCTCGACCAGATCGTCAAGGACCGCACCGTACAGATTCCCGGACAGGAAGGAGCCGTCCATGGCCAGTGAAACCCGCTCCGCCGAACGCCTGCGCCGCGAGCTGCAGGACCCGCTGCTGGCTTCCAGTCACCCGGTGTCGCGGCCGCTGCTCTGGGCGCTGCTGCTGAGCCTGATCGCCGCCGTCGCCTGGGCCGCCTGGGCCGAGCTGGACGAGGTGACCCGAGGCGATGGCCGCGTGGTGCCCTTCAGCCGCATGCAGAAGATCCAGAGCCTGGAAGGCGGCATCCTCGATCGCCTGCTGGTGCAGGAGGGCGAGCTGGTGCAGGTCGGTCAGCCGCTGGTACGCCTGGACCGCACGCACTTCGAGACGTCCTGGCAGGAAGCGGCCAACCAGGCCGAGGTGCTCGGCGCCGCCATCGCCCGGCTGGATGCCGAGGTGATGGGCCAGGACCACATCGTCTTCCCCGCCGGCATGCCCGCCGATGGCCCGGTGGCGCGTTCCGAGCGCGAGCTGTTCAAGTCGCGACGCGACAAGCTGGAGGAGAACACCCGCTCGCTGCAGCAGCAGGTTCGCCTGGCGCAGAGCCAGCTGGCGCTGGTCAAACCGCTGGTGGAGCGCCGTGCAGTGAGCCAGATGGAAGCGCTCAAGCTGAGCCAGGACATCGCCACCCTGAGCGGCAAGCTCACCGAGCTGAAGAATACCTATTTCCAGGATGCCTACACCGAGCGCCAGGAGAAGAAGGCCCAGCTGGCGCAGATCGAGCCCATCGTCCAGCAGCGCAAGGACCAGCTGCGCCGCACGGAAATCCTCTCGCCGGTACGCGGGCGGGTGAACACCGTGCTGATCAGCACCCGCGGCGGCGTGGTGCAGCCGGGCGAGCCGATCATGGAGGTGATTCCGGTGGAGGAACGCCTGCTGGTGGAAGCCAAGGTCAAGCCACGCGACGTGGCCTTTCTGGTGCCGGGCATGCCGGCCAAGGTCAAGATCACCGCCTACGACTACAGCATCTACGGGGATTTGAAGGGTACTTTGGAACAGATCAGCGCCGACACGATCGAAGAAGATACGGTGCACGGCAAGGAGTACTACTACCAGGTGCTGATCAAGACCGACGGCAGCCAGCTGATGCGCAACGGCGAGGTGCTGCCGATCATTCCCGGCATGGTCGCCGAGGTGGACATCCTCAGCGGCAAGCGCAGCGTGCTGAACTACCTGCTGCGGCCGTTGCTCAAGGCGCGGTTGATGTAACCATGGCTGAAAGGTAGCCGTGTAGGGCGGATAACGCCTGGGGCGTTATCCGCCCTGCGTATCTGGCCTGATATTCAATAGGTCAAGGTAACACCCGGCATACGCCTCCTTGGCGCGACAGCCAAGGGCCGGGAACCTGGGGAGGACAAGGCGTGGCATCTGTAGGGGCGAGCCTGCCTGCCATGGTTGTCCGGGCGGGGCTTGCGGGCGGGCTCGTCCCTACGGCGGCCGGCAGTATCCGTTCATCGATCTCAGATCATCGGGTCCCAGCGCTGCGACCAGTCCGGGTCCTGCGCCACCACCTCGCGCAGCAGCGCGAAGGCCTGCTGCAGCGCCTGCGAATCGCGGTCCCGCGAATACACGAGATAAGTCGGGTAGCTGAACTCCGGCGCCTTGGGCACGCGGCGCAGCACCTTGCGGTCGAGGTAGCTCTGCACCACCCGCGTGCGGAAGTAGCCCGAGCCGCCGTTCTCCAGGATGTACTGCAACGCCAGCGGGCCGAGGTTGAACGATACCGGCGCCTTGGACAGCTCCGGCAGGGCGCTGTCGTGCTGCTGGCGGAAGCCTTCGCCCCAGTCGATGTAGACGTAGGGCTCGGGGTTCTGTGCGCGCACCAGGATCAGCTTCTCCTCCAGCAACTGCTCTACCTGCATCCCCGGCCAGTAGGTCGGCTGGTACACGAGCGCGGCGTCCAGCACGCCCAGCTCCAGCTGGCGCAGCAGGCTCTGGCCGTCGCCAATCTCGGCGCGTACCGCGTGGTCGCCGATCGCCTGGCGGATTCGGCTGACCCAGCGCAGCATCAGCGGGTTGCACAGGCTCACCTCGCCGCCGATGTGCAGCACGTTGTGGATGCCTTCGGGCAGCGGCAAGTCGCGCTGGGCGGCTTCCCAGGTCTGCAGGATCTGGTTGGCGTAGGTGACGAAGGCCTCGCCGTCCGGCGTCAGCCGGGCGCCGGCACGGTTGCGCACGAACAGCGTGCAGTTGAGGTGCGCCTCGAGCTTCTGCACCCGCGCAGTGACGGCGGTCTGGGTGACGTGCATGCGTTCGGCGGCGGCCACGAAGCTGCCGTGGCGGACGATTTCCAGGAAGGTGCGGGTGAGGTCGATGTCCATGCGAGAGCTTCTGCGCGAATCAGGCGGCCAGTGTAACGGAAAGGGCGGTTAGCCCAGGTTAACTGAAAGCGCGGTCAGCCCAGGTGACTGAGCAGGTCACGCTCCAGCGCGGCGATCAGGTCGGTCTGGGTGATCACGCCCACCAGCTCGCCGCGTTCCAGCACCGGCAGGCAGTGCAGGCCGTGGTCGGAGAGCAGCGGGATCAGCTCCACCGCATGGGTGTCGGCGTCCACATGCAGCACCGGGCGGGTCATCACCTCGCCCAGCAGGCGGTCGCGGCGCAGGCCGATGCCGCCCAGCAGGCGTTTCCACCAGACGCCCCGGGGTACCAATAGGTCGATCAGGCTGACGATGCCCACCAGCCGGCGCTCCTCGTCGAGTATCGGCAGGGCCTTCAGGTGATGCTTCACCAGCAGGCGCAGGGCGTGGCTGAGCGGGGTTTCCGGCGAGGCGCAGATCAGGTCGCGGGACATCACCTCCCGCGCGCGGGTCTCGCCCATGCTGCGGCGCAGGGCGTGGCGCTCGGTGCTGCGCACCAGGCGCTCGAGGTCGTCGCGAGTGATGTCGACAAAGCCCTCAAGCTCGTCCAGCGCCTGGTCGAGGTCGGCGGCCTGGATGCCGACCCGCGCGCCGGGGGCCGGGTCCTGGGTCTGGTGGTTGTCCGGCGCGAGGCTGCGGCGGCGCGGGTAGGGCATGCGTGTCAGGTTGTTGAACAGCAGCGCAAGCAGCACCAGGCCGAGGCCGCCGCTGATTGCCGGCAGCGATGCCATCCACACCGGCTCGCCAGGTGCGGGTGAGGCGAAAACCATGCAGAAGGCCAGCGCACCGCCCGGCGGATGCAGGCAGCGCAGCGGGTACATCAGCAGCAGGCTCAGCCCGAGGGCGAGGGCCGCGCTGGCGATGCCGGCGGGCAGGAATAGGCCGATCAGCAGCGCCACCAGCGAGGCGCACAGGTAGCTGCCGATCACCGACCAGGGCTGGGCGAGGGCGCCGGAGGATACGGCGAACAGCAGCACGGCCGAAGCGGCCCAGGGGCCGGCGAAGTGCAGCGCCACCGAGGAGCCGAACAGCAGGCCGCAGGTGGCGGCGCTGAGCAGGAAGCCCAGGCTGGCGCCGAGCGAGGCGCGCAGCCATTCGCGCGGGCGGGTGTGGGGAATGTCGGGCAGGTACGCGGCGGCACGGTGCCGCCAGCCGGTGAGGGCAGGCATCGGAAGGTCCGGGGAGCGAAGTCTGAAAAAAACGGGCTCTCGCGGGGAAGAGCCCTGCAAGGTGCCAACATCGGCACTCGGGGAGGCTCCGTCCATGGAGCAGGAAATCGAGAGAGCGGGAAATCAGGCGCGCATTCGGTAAGGCGGAGGCGGCTCCGGCAGCGGCTGGACGACCCTTTCGCAGTGCCGGCCGGTGGCCGCGCTCATGCGCCGCGCGGCATCCGGGTCGTCGGCGAAGGGCAGCAGCGCCGCCTGTTCATCGTCGTGACGGCAGGCACGCCAGCAGGCGGTGGCACAGGCGATCAGGCCGATAAGGCTCAGTGACATCTGCGTATTCCTCAGGCCGCGGCCGCTTCGAGGTTCGATACCGGCTTGCCGGCGCGCACCGTGGCCCAGGTGTTCCAGGCCATCAGCAGCATGCCGCTGGCAAAGGTCGAGCCGCCGATCAGGCGCACGATGTAGCCCGGATGGCTGGCCGCCAGCGCCTCGACGAAGGAGTAGGTCAGCGTGCCGTCCTCGTTCACCGCGCGCCACATCAGGCCCTGGGTGATGCCGTTGACCCACATCGAGGCGATGTACAGCACGGTGCCGATGGTGGCGAGCCAGAAGTGCGCATTGATCAGCCCGACGCTGTGCATCTGCTCGCGGCCATACAGCTTCGGGATCATGTGGTAGAGCGCGCCGATGGAGATCATCGCCACCCAACCCAGGGCACCGGCATGCACGTGGCCGATGGTCCAGTCGGTGTAGTGCGACAGCGAGTTCACCGTTTTGATCGCCATCATCGGCCCCTCGAAGGTGGACATGCCGTAGAACGCCAGCGAGACCACGAGGAAGCGCAGGATCGGGTCGGTGCGCAACTTATGCCAGGCACCGGAGAGGGTCATCATGCCGTTGATCATGCCGCCCCAACTGGGCGCCAGGAGGATCAGCGACATCACCATGCCCAGCGATTGCGCCCAGTCGGGCAGGGCGGTGTAGTGCAGGTGGTGCGGGCCGGCCCAGATGTACAGGGTGATGATCGCCCAGAAGTGCACAATGGACAGGCGATAGGAGTAGATCGGCCGCTCGGCCTGCTTGGGCACGTAGTAGTACATCATGCCGAGGAAGCCCACCGAGAGGATGAAGCCCACCACGCTGTGGCCGTACCACCACTGGATCATCGCGTCGGTGGCGCCCGAGTAGAGCGGGTAGGACTTGAACAGCGTCACCGGGATCGCCAGGTGATTGACCACGTGGACCATCCCGGTGACCACGATGAAGGCGCCGTAGAACCAGTTGCCGACATAGATGTGGCGCACCTTGCGGCGGGCGATGGTGCCGAAGAACAAGTAGGCGTACACCAGCCAGAGGAAGGTCACCCAGACCGCGATGGGCCATTCCATCTCCGCGTATTCCTTGGACGTGGTGATGCCCAGCGGGTAGCTCACCAGCATCGCCACCAGGCTCGCCTGCCAGCCCCAGAACAGCAGGTTGGCCAGGCTGTCCGAGATGACACGAACACGGCAGGTGCGCTGCACCACGTAGAAGGAAGTGGCGAACAGCGCGCTGCCGCCGAAGGCGAAGATCACCAGGTTGGTGTGGATCGGCCGGATGCGCCCGAAGCTGGTCCAGGGCATCTCCAGGCTCAACTGCGGCCACACCAGCTGGGCGGCAATGAACACGCCCATGAGCATCCCGAGGATGCCCCAGCCCAGGGTGGTGAGAGTGAAGCGGCGAACGATGTCGTAGTTGTATTCGGCGTCGCGGGGGGTGTGCTGATCGAGGGGTATCGCGCTGTCCATCTTGATTCCGTCGTACTCCGGTTGACTGACGGCTCCCTGGCCACTCGAGAGTGCTAAGCGTTGCTTAATCGGCGAAGAGGCAAGGTAGGAGGCAATTCGCCGCAGGGAGCCCGATCAGTCTGAACAGCGCAGATGGATGCAACAAACGAATAATAATGCTGCATAAGTGCAGTTATTTTGATTTCAAGGTTGAGTGCTGGCACGCGGCCGCTCTGCGATGCCTTGTCCGGGGTCAAGGCCGACGAGCGGCGCAGCGGAAATGAAGAGGTACGACTCGGGCTGGATGTATTCGGAAAATTGCAGCGTCAGTGCAATTCAATTCATTTAAAACCGATTCGCGAGACGGTCTAGGATGGGCCTTCGCGATGACCTGGGGGCTTCATGTCCGACGATCTGATTGACTGGTTGCAGACCCTGATGCGCGCCGAGCGTGCCGGTGCACGGGTGATGCTCGACAGCCTGCGCCAGGCCGACGAGGTTGTGGCACGTAACCGTCTGGAGCGTTTGCACCAGGGCGAGGCGGAAAGCTGCCGACGCCTGCGCCGCTGCCTGGAACGCCTGGGCGCCACGCCGGATACCGGCGTCGGCGACTTCCACGCCAGCGCCATGGCCATCGAAGACCTGGAACTGCGCTTCGACTTCATCGGTCGCGGCCAGCGCTGGGTTGCCCGACAGATCACCCAGCGCCTGCCGGAGATCCATGAGCCCTGGCTGCGCGAGGAGCTGGAGGCGGTGCTGCGGTTGCATCAGTGAAGCCCTGCTGCAGATTGCGGCGGAATCGGCAACTACCGGGAAACGCCGGCGTCCACCTGTAGGAGCGCGCCATGCGCGCGATCGCGGGCACGGCCCGCTCCGACAGGGAATGCCCGTGCCTGAACCGGTACGAGCTAGCTCGCGAAGCGCACAGAGCGGCATTGGTGAGGGCAGGGCAGAGTCATCGCACAACCGGGCGACCATGGCCGGGCGCCATCCCAATGTTGTACGATGACTGCCTCTTCATCTATTCCAGCGACCGCCATGCCGACCAGCCCGCTTCCCCGCAAACGCCCTCGCAGCCTCGCCCATGAGGTGGTTGCCGAGCTTTCCGCGCGTATCCGCGATGGTCGTATCAAGCCCGGTGACAAGCTGCCCACCGAGTCGGCGATCATGACCGAGCAGGGCGTCAGTCGCACCGTGGTCCGCGAGGCGATCTCCCGGCTGCAGGCCGCAGGGCTGGTGGAAACCCGCCACGGCATCGGCACCTTCGTGCTGGACACGCCCAAGGACGGCCCGTTCCGCATCGACCCGGCGACCATCGTCACCCTGCGCGACGTGCTGGCCGTGCTGGAACTGCGGATCAGCCTGGAGGTGGAGTCCGCCGGGCTCGCCGCCCAGCGCCGCAGCCCCGAGCAACTGCAGGGCCTGCGCGATGCCCTGGATGCCCTGGAGGAGAGCCAGGCCAACGGCCGCGACGCCGTGGCCTCGGACTTCCAGTTCCACCTGCGCATCGCCGAAGCAACCGGCAACCGTTACTTCACCGACATCATGAGCCACCTGGGGGCGAGCATCATCCCGCGCACCCGCCTCAACTCCGCGCGCCTGGCCCATGACGACCAGAGCCACTACCTGGCGCGGGTCAACCGCGAGCACGAAGACATCTTCGACGCCATCGCCCGCAGCGACACCGACGCCGCCCGCGCCGCCATGCGCCTGCACCTCACCAACTCCCGCGAACGCCTGCGCCGCGCCCACGAATCGGCCGAAGAAAAACTCGGCTGACGAGCGGACGGAAGAAAAGGTTGTCTGACGACTTGTCGGCTTTTGTTTGTAGTTGTACGATGACCGACAACATGACGCCATAAGCCGATTGTCGTTGCACCTCTTCCTATAAAAATTCGCTTTGCAGGGTGATCGCCAATGAATCCACAAGAACTGAAGTCCACCCTTTCGTCCGGTCTGCTGTCGTTCCCCGTGACGGACTTCGATACCCAGGGCAACTTCCGCGCGGACACCTACGCCCGCCGCCTGGAGTGGCTGGCCCCTTACGGCGCCAGTGCACTCTTCGCGGCCGGCGGCACCGGCGAGTTCTTCTCGCTGGAGCCCAACGAGTTCTCCTCGATCATCAAGACCGCGGTGGATACCTGCCGTGGCCAGGTACCGATCCTCGCCGGTGCCGGCGGCCCGACCCGCCAGGCCATCGCCTACGCCCAGGAAGCCGAGAAGCAGGGCGCCGCCGGCATCCTGCTGCTGCCGCACTACCTGACCGAAGCCAGCCAGGAAGGCCTGGTGGCCCACGTCGAGCAGGTCTGCCGTTCGGTGGACTTCGGCGTGGTGGTCTACAACCGCAACGTCTGCCGCCTCAATGCCGACAGCCTGGAAAAGCTGGCCGACCGTTGCCCGAACCTGATCGGCTTCAAGGACGGCATCGGCGAGATCGAGCCGATGGTCGCCATCCGCCGCCGCCTGGGCGAGCGCCTGACCTACCTCGGCGGCCTGCCGACCGCCGAAGTCTACGCGGCGGCCTACAAGGCGCTGGGCGTGCCGGTGTATTCCTCCGCTGTCTTCAACTTCATCCCGAAGACCGCCATCGATTTCTACAACGCCATTGCCAGCGACGACCACGCCACGGTCAACCGCCTGATCGACGACTTCTTCCTGCCGTACCTGGCCATCCGCAACCGCTGCGAAGGCTACGGCGTGAGCATCATCAAGGCCGGCGCCAAGCTGGTTGGCCATGACGCGGGCCCGGTGCGCGCACCGCTGACCGACCTCACCGGCGAAGAAGTCGAGATGCTCGACGCGCTGATCAAGAAACTCGGCCCGCAGTAAGCCGGAGGTCCCCGTGGCACATCAGTATTCGCACTACGTCGACGGCCAGTGGCTGGCCGTCAGCGACGCAACCCCGAACCGCAACCCGTCTGACCTCTCCGACGTGGTCGGCGACTACGCGCTGGGCGATGCCGCGCTGGTCAACCAGGCAGTGGAGGCGGCCAGCGCTGCATTCCCGGCCTGGTCCAACAGCAACGTACAGGCCCGCGCCGATGCGCTGGACAAGGTCGGCAGCGAGATCCTCGCCCGCCGCGCCGAGCTGGGCGCGCTGCTGGCGCGGGAGGAGGGCAAGACCCTTCCCGAAGCCATCGGCGAAGTCGGCCGCGCGGGGAACATCTTCAAGTTCTTCGCCGGTGAATGCCTGCGCCTGGCCGGCGACCTGCTGCCCTCGGTACGCCCCGGCGTCAGCGTCGAGGTGACCCGCGAAGCGGTGGGCGTGGTCGGCTTGATCACCCCGTGGAACTTCCCCATCGCCATCCCCGCGTGGAAGATCGCCCCGGCCCTGGCCTACGGCAACTGCGTGGTGCTCAAGCCCGCTGATCTGGTGCCCGGCAGTGCCTGGGCACTGGCGGAAATCATCTCCCGCGCCGGTTTCCCCAATGGCGTGTTCAACCTGGTGATGGGCCGCGGCAGCGTGATCGGCGAAGCCCTGGTCAACCACCCGCAGGTGGACGCTGTGAGCTTCACCGGCTCGGTCGGCGTCGGCCGCCGCATCGCCGCGCAGTGCGTGGCCCGTGGCGCCAAGGTGCAGCTGGAGATGGGCGGCAAGAACCCGCAGATCGTCCTCGACGACGCGGACCTCGCCAGCGCCGTGGAGCTGTCGGTGCAGAGCGCCTACTACTCCACCGGCCAGCGCTGCACCGCGTCGAGCCGGCTGATCGTCACCGAAGGCATCTACCCGCGCTTCGTCGAAGCCATGGTCGAGCGCATGCGCCGGATCAAGGTGGGCAACGCGCTGCAGGACGGCATCGACATCGGCCCGGTGGTTTCCGAAGCGCAGCTGCGCCAGGACCTGGACTACGTCGAGATCGGCCGCAACGAAGGCGCGCGCCTGCTGTTCGGCGGCGAGCGCCTGTCGCTGGCCACCGAGGGCTTTTACATGGCCCCGGCGCTGTTCGACGAGACCACCCCCGACATGCGCATCAACCGCGAGGAAATCTTCGGCCCCGTGGCCAGCATCCTCAAGGTGAAGGACTACGACGAAGCGCTGGCCCAGGCCAACGCCACCGAGTTCGGCCTGTCCGCCGGCATCGCCACCACCTCGCTCAAGCATGCCGCGCACTTCAAGCGGCACGCCCAGGCCGGGATGGTGATGGTCAACCTGCCTACCGCCGGGGTGGATTACCACGTGCCGTTCGGCGGTCGCAAAGGTTCGTCCTACGGGCCGCGCGAGCAGGGCCGCTACGCCCAGGAGTTCTACACCACGGTGAAGACCGCCTACGTCGGCGCCTGACCGATAGCAGTACCCGCGGGTGGCGCCTGCCAGCGCCATCCGCTGCACAAGACATGACCTGAACCCCGACACAAGAACAAAGCAGGGGAAATACCATGACCATCGACTGCCCGCCGTCGACACGTACCCGCGAACCCAGGCGCTGACCGCGCCCAGAGCTGTCCCACTCCGCTCAACTTCGCAGGTAGGTCGTCATGCAGAACCGTCCGATCTCGCACCGCCGCGCCACCGTGCGCCGGCTTTCCCCGCGCCAGTTACCTGGCCGCGCCGTGTCGTCTCGCCTGCTCGCCAGGCGTCCGGCGGGGCCCTTTTCTTCGCTCCACGCTCTCTCGCTGTACGCCATCCGGCTGCCTGCCGGCCGTGGCGCGCTATCTGCTGTGTCGCTCGCCGCTGTGCCCAGCGCGCGAGTCGGAACGGACGTACCGGCCGCGCCCGCCGTACGTCGGCAAGGAGGCGGTAACGGCTCGCTACGACGGGCCGGCTGATAATCTGGCCGGCCTGCGCCGGTCGCTCCCATAACAACAAGACACGAGACGCAATCGATGAGCCAAGCAACCGCCAAACCGACGCATGTGCGTTACCTGATCCTGCTGATGCTGTTTCTGGTAACCACCATCAACTACGCCGACCGCGCCACCATCTCCATCGCCGGCTCCAGCCTGCAGAAGGACCTGGGCATCGACGCGGTCACCCTGGGCTACATCTTCTCCGCCTTCGGCTGGGCCTATGTGGCCGGGCAGATTCCCGGCGGCTGGCTGCTCGACCGCTTCGGCTCGAAGAAGGTCTACGCCGCGGGCATCTTCATCTGGTCGCTGTTCACCTTCCTGCAGGGCTTCGTCGGCTATCTGCCGGTGGCCAGCGCGGTGATCGCACTGTTCCTGCTGCGCTTCATGGTGGGCTTCGCCGAGGCGCCGTCCTTCCCCGGCAACGCGCGCATCGTCGCCGCCTGGTTCCCCACCGCCGAACGCGGCACGGCCTCGGCCATCTTCAACTCTGCGCAGTACTTCGCCACCGCGCTGTTCGCGCCGATCATGGGCTGGATCGTCTTCCACTTCGGCTGGGAGCACGTGTTCGTGGTGATGGGCGTGCTGGGCATGGTCTTCGCCGGTATCTGGATGAAGACCATCTACAACCCCAAGGAGCACCCGCGCACCAACGCCGCTGAAATCGCTGCGATCGAAGCCGGCGGCGGCATGGTCGACATGGACCAGAAGCGCGCCAGCGACGGTCCGAAATGGCACTACGTCAGCCAGCTGCTGCGCAGCCGCATGCTGCTTGGCGTGTACCTGGGGCAATACTGCATCAACGCCATCACCTACTTCTTCCTCACCTGGTTCCCGGTGTACCTGGTGCAGGAGCGCGGCATGTCGATCCTGAAAGCCGGCTTCATCGCCTCGCTGCCCGCGCTGATGGGCTTCCTTGGTGGCGTGCTGGGCGGGATCATCTCCGACTACCTGCTGCGTCGCGGCCATTCGCTGACCTTCGCCCGCAAGCTGCCGATCGTCTGCGGCCTGCTGCTGTCCACCACCATGGTGTTCTGCAATTACGTCGATGCCGAGTGGATGGTGGTCGGCTTCATGACCCTGGCGTTCTTCGGCAAGGGCCTGGGCGCGCTGGGCTGGGCGGTGGTGGCGGACACCTCGCCCAAGCAGATCGCCGGTCTCTCCGGTGGTCTGTTCAACACCTTCGGCAACCTCGCCTCGATCACTACGCCGATCGTCATCGGCTACCTGATCAGCGCCACCGGCTCGTTCAAGTGGGCCCTGGTGTTCGTCGGCGCCAACGCGCTGGTGGCCGTGCTGAGCTACCTGTTCATCGTCGGCCGCATCGAGCGTGTGGAGCTGCGCGAAGAAGACCCAAAGGGTCGCCAGGTGCCTGAAAAACGTCTGGCCCCGGCCAATTCCTGAGCAGTTCCGGGGGTATTTCGGAGATGAGTGTCATGCAGTTGATCCCGCACCAGGACTCGCCGCGCTACGTGAAATTGCACGCGGACGATAACGTCGCCATCGTCGTCAACGACCAGGGCGTCGCCGCTGGCGGTCGCTTCCCGGATG
The DNA here is from genome assembly GCF_040017195.2 of Pseudomonas sp. LABIM340. NCBI lineage: Bacteria > Pseudomonadati > Pseudomonadota > Gammaproteobacteria > Pseudomonadales > Pseudomonadaceae > Pseudomonas > Pseudomonas sp. LABIM340. The sequence continues at coordinate 3,072,934 of NZ_CM200227.1, forward strand.
AGCTGGTGGCCGCCGAATCGATCCCGCAGAGCCACAAGGTGGCGCTGGTGGATATCGCCGAAGGCGCGCCGGTGCTGCGCTATGGCACGGTGATCGGCTATGCCCTGGCGCCCATCGCCAGGGGCCGCTGGGTCACCGAGCAACTGCTCAGCCTGCCGGAGCCGCCGGAGCTGGACGCGCTGCCGCTGGCCACCGAGGTGCCGCCCACTGCCGAGCCGCTCACCGGCTACAGCTTCGAGGGTTACCGCAATGCCGACGGCAGCGTCGGCACGCGCAACCTGCTGGGCGTCAGCACCACGGTGCAGTGCGTGACCGGTGTGCTGGACCACTGCGTGGAGCGTGCCCGCCGCGAGCTGCTGCCCAAGTACCCGCACGTCGACGACGTGGTGGCGCTGACCCACAGCTACGGCTGCGGCGTGGCGATCAACGCGCCGGATGCGATCATCCCGATCCGCACGCTGTACAACCTGGCGCGCAACCCCAACCTCGGCGGCCAGGCGCTGGTCATCGGCCTGGGCTGCGAGAAGTTGCAGCCGGTGCAGCTGATGGACGGCGACGCACTCACCGCCGGGCAGGACGAGGCGCAGTGGCTGTACCGCCTGCAGGAGTCCGGCAACGGCTTCCAGGGCATGGTCACGCAGATACTGGAGCTGATCGAGGAGCGTCTGGTAGTCCTCAACCAGCGCCGCCGCGAGACGGTGCCGGCCTCGGAATTGGTGGTGGGCATGCAGTGCGGCGGTAGTGATGCCTTCTCCGGCGTCACCGCCAACCCCGCGCTGGGCGTCGCTGCCGACCTGCTGGTGCGGGCCGGAGCCACGGTGATGTTCTCCGAGAACACCGAGGTGCGCGACGGCATCCACCTGCTCACCGCACGAGCTGCCAACCGCGAAGTGGCCGAGCAACTGGTCGCCGAGATGGACTGGTACGACCGCTACCTCGCCCGTGGCATGGCTGACCGCAGCGCCAACACCACGCCCGGCAACAAGAAGGGCGGGCTGAACAACATCGTCGAGAAGGCCATGGGTTCCATCGCCAAGTCCGGCAGCAGCGCCATCGCTGGTGTCATCCCACCGGGCGCACGGGTGAAGGGCAGGGGGTTGCAGTACTGCGCCACCCCGGCCAGCGACTTCATCTGCGGCACCCTGCAACTGGCCGCCGGCATGAACCTGCACATCTTCACCACCGGGCGCGGCACGCCCTACGGGCTGGCCATGGCGCCGGTGATCAAGGTGGCGACCCGCACCGAACTGGCCGAGCGCTGGCCGGACCTGATCGACGTCGACGCCGGCCGCGTCACGTCCGGGCGCATGACCCTGGACGAGCTGGGCTGGGAAATCTTCCAGCTCTACCTCGACGTGGCCAGCGGCAAAGTCCACACCTGGGCCGAGCGGCATCACCTGAACAACGACCTGGTGCTGTTCAACCCGGCTCCGGTGACCTGATCCGCATCTGAACGCCCGCAGCGCTGCCAGACGCTGCGGGTAGCCCTGAGCTTGCCCGTTCGCGAGCAAGCTCGCTCCTACAAAAACCTCGCGTCTGCCCGCACCACTGGGACGGGCGGCGCTCACCCTGAAATCCACGACCCGGAGACAACAATGAAAAACTCCACCCTGGGCGCTGCCATCGCCTGCGCCGCCCTCGGCCTTCTCGTGCCCGCCGCCCAGGCTGCCGGCTTCATCGAAGACAGCAAGGCCAGCCTGACCCTGCGCAACTTCTACATCAACAGCGACAACCGCAACGGCACAGCCGAACCGAGCCGCCAGGAAGAGTGGGGCCAGGGCTTCATCCTCAACTACGCCTCGGGCTACACCCAGGGTACGGTTGGGCTGGGCGTCGACGCCATCGGCCTGCTCGGCATCCGCCTCGACAGCGGCGGTGGCACCCATTACGAATCCGCCAGCCAGCAGGCCGGTACGGTATTCCCGTCGAAAAGCAACGGCGAGGCGGTGAATGACTTCAGCAGCTTCGGCCCGACCCTGAAGGCGAAGATTTCCAGCACCGAACTGCGCTACGGCACCCTGATGCCCAAGCTGCCGGTGGTGACCTACAACGACGGTCGACTGCTGCCGGGCACCTTCGAGGGCGGGCAGGTGACCAGCACCGACATCGACAACCTCAGCCTGGTGGCCGGCAAGCTGGAGCACACCCGTGGGCGCAACTCCAGCGACTGGCGCGGCATGTCGATCCAGGGCGCCAACAGCGGCGCCACGGCCCGCGACAGCAACGAGTTCTACTACGCCGGCGGTGACTACAAGCTGAGCAAGGACCTGACGCTGCAGTACTACTACGGCCAGCTCAGCGAGTTCTACCAGCAGCACTTTCTCGGCCTGCAGCACAGCCTGAACCTCGGCCCCGGTGTGCTGAAGACCGACCTGCGCGCCTTCGACAGCGATTCCGACGGCAAGAATGGAAGCGCCTCCGGACGCGCCGATGGCTACCTCTCCAGCGGCTACTACGGCAATCGCGTGACCAAGGGCGAAGTGGACAACCGCGCCTACAGCGGGATGTTCACCTACAGCCTGTCCGGGCACAGCCTCGGCGCCGGCTACCAGGTCATGAACGGCGACAGCGACTTCCCCTACCTGAACCGTGGTGATGGTGCCAGCGGCAGCGCCTACCTGATCACCGACGTGCAGATCGGCAAGTTTCTGCACGCAGGCGAACGCACCTGGGTGGCGCGCTACGGCTACGACTTCGCCCAGACCGGCCTGCCGGGTCTGACCTTCGCGGCGATCTACCTCAAGGGCGACGACATCAGGACCGCCAGCGGCGACCAGGGCGAATGGGAGCGCGACCTGACGCTGTCCTACGTGATCCCCGAAGGCAGCTTCAAGGGTCTGGGCTTCTCCTGGCGCAACGCCATGTTGCGCAGCGGCCTGCCCGCCAGCGGCTCCGGCACCCCGACCCAGCGCGACCAGGACGAGAACCGGCTGATCGTCAGCTACACCTTGCCGCTGCTGTAAGTTCAGGAGTGCACAGACCGTAGGGCGCATAACCTGGAACAGGTTATCCGCCGTCGCCTCCACCAGTGGCGGATAACGCTGGCGCGTTATGCGCCCTACGAGACCGAGGGCGAGCTGACGGCGGACCTTGTCCGCCGTTCGCGGGCATGGCCCGCTCCTACAGGGTGCACCGTGCTCTTGTAGGAGCGGGCCATGCCCGCGAGATCCCCGCGACGAGTTTCCAAGGAGCAAGAAAAAAGGCCCCTCGCCGGATTGGCGAGGGGCCTTTTCGCGGACAAGGTCCGCTACGTCAGTTGCTTCATCCGCGCGAAGCCTTCCAGCGACGGATCACCAGCTTCTCCAGCTCCACCGCGAAGAACACCGCGATACCGATACCCAGCGAGATCAGCCAGCCGCTGAAGGGCAGGGCGACGGTGTGGAAGGCGGTCTGCATGAAGGGCACGTAGATCACGAAGCACTGCAACAGGATCAGCGCCAGGGTCACGGTGAGCAGCGCGGCGTTGCGCAGCAGCGCCATGTTCAGCGAGAACTCTTCCTGCAGGCGGCAGTTGAACAGGTAGGCCCACTGCGCCGTGACCAGGGTGTGCAGGATCATGGTGCGGATGTGGTCGGTGTCCTGGCCGTTGCTGACCATCCAGGCTTCCAGCAGGAAGGCCGCGGCGGTCAGCAGGCCGCCCACGTAGAGCACCCGCCAGACCGCGAAGCCGTTGAGGATCGACTCCTTCGCGTTGCGCGGCGGCCGGCGCATCATCCCCGGCTCGCCAGGCTCGAAGGCCAGGGCGAAGGACAGGGTGGTGGAGGTCGCCATGTTCATCCAGAGGATCTGCAGCGGCGCCAGCGGGATCACCGCGCCGGCGAGGATCGCCATGACGATCAGCAGGCCCTGGGCCATGTTGGTCGGCAGGATGAACAGCACGGTCTTCTTCAGGTTGTCGTAGACCCGGCGGCCTTCGCGAACGGCACCGGCGATGGTGGAGAAGTTGTCATCGGTGAGCACCATGTCGGCGGCTTCCTTGGTCACCTCGGTGCCCTTGATGCCCATGGCGATGCCGACGTCGGCCTGTTTCAGCGCCGGGGCGTCGTTGACCCCGTCGCCGGTCATGCCGACCACTTCCTCGTTGGCCTGCAGCGCGCGCACCAGGCGCAGCTTGTGTTCGGGGCTGGTGCGGGCGAACACCGAGTACTGCATGGCGAAGGCTTTCAGCTGCGTGTCATCGGCCTGTTCCAGCTCCTGGCCGGTCATGGCGCGCAGGTCGTTGCCCATGCCGAGCATGCCGGCGATGGCCACGGCGGTATCGGGGTGGTCGCCGGTGATCATCTTCACCTGGATGCCGGCGCGCTTGCACAGCGCGATGGCCTCGATGGCCTCCGGGCGCGGCGGGTCGAGCAGGCCGGCGACGCCGAGGAAGATCATGCCGTCCTGCACGTCCTCGTGGTCGATCACGCCGTCATCGGGCTGCACCGGCTTGTAGGCGGCGGCGAGCATGCGCAGGCCTTGCCCGGCGATGAAGCTCATCTCGCGCTCCCAGTACTCGCGATCCAGCGGCTCCACGCCGTTGGCGCCGAGCTGCTGCTGGCACATGCGGAGCAGCACGTCGGGCGCGCCCTTGAGGTAGACCAGGCTCTGCCCGGCGACGTCGCAACGCCGCGCCATGTACTTGTAGGCGGAGTCGAAGGGAATCTTGCCGAACTTCTGGAACTCGATCTCCGGCAGGTTCGCCTTGCGCGCCAGGACCTTCAGCGCGCCCTCGGTGGGCCCGCCGACCACGCCCCAGCGGCCTTCGTCACCCAGTTGCAGGCTGCTGTCGTTGCAGATGTCCACCGCGCGGATGAAGGACTCCAGCGCGGAGTGCTGCGACCAGTCCAGTTCATCGCTGGTGCTGCCGAAGGTGATGCGGCCCTTGGGCTCGTAGCTCTGGCCTTCCACCGCATAGATGCCGTTGGCGAGCAGCACGCTCTTCGCGGTCATCTCGTTCATGGTCAGGGTGCCGGTCTTGTCCGAGCAGATCACGCTCATGGCACCCAGGGTTTCCACGGTGGGCAGCTTGCGGATGATCGCCTTGTTCTGCGCCATGCGCTGCACGCCCAGCGACAGGATGATCGAGACGATGGCCGGCAGGCCCTCGGGCACCGAGGCCACCGCAAGGCTGATCAGCGACAGCAGCAGCTCGCCGAATGGGTAGTCGTGCCAGAAGAAGCCGATGATGAACAGCACTACCATCATGCCGATGATCAGCTGGAAGATGCGCTTGCCCAGCTCGGCGATCTGCCGCAGCAGCGGCGTCTCGCCCTCGTCGACGTTGGCGATCAGCTTGTTGATGCGCCCCAGTTCGGTGGCCGGGCCGGTTTCTATCACCACGCCGCGCGCGTTGCCGGCGCTGACGTTGGTGCCGGAGAAACCGAGGTTGGTGCGGTCGGCCAGCAGTGCTTCCTGGTCCAGCGCGTCGGCGTGCTTGCCCACGGTGAGGGATTCACCGGTGAGCATGGATTCCTCGACCTGCAGGTGGTGCACGTCGAACAGGCGCACGTCGGCGGGAATCTTGTCGCCGGGGCGCAGGATGACGATATCGCCGGGTACCAGCTGGGCGGCGTCCATCTCGATCTTCCTGCCGTTGCGCACCACGTGAGCGGTGCTGCTGAGCATGCCGCGCAGGGCGGCGAGGGATTTCTCCGCCTTGTTCTCCTGGAAGAAGCCGATGCCCGCGTTGATCACCGCCACCAGCAGGATGACGATGGTGTCGGTCCAGTGGCCCATCAGCGCGGTGGCCACGGCGGCGGCCAGGAGGATGTAGATCAGCACGTCGTTGAAGTGCCGGGCGAAGCGCAGCCAGAGGGGATCGACCTCCTTGGCCGGCAAGGCGTTGGGGCCGACGCGCAGCAGCCGCGCCTCGGCTTCGTCGGGGGAAAGGCCTTCCGCGCTGGTCTGCAGATCGGCCAGGGTCTGGTCGACGCTCTTGCGGTACCAGTCGGTGCTTTGGGGTTCGGTGCTTCGCGGTTTGCCGTCGGTGGTTTGCTGTGTAGTCATGCGCTGACTCCCGGCTCCTGCCTGTTGGGAAAATGGGACTGTCCCCAGACTAGACCGCGGGAATTACACCGGAACTGTCATACCTCAAAGTTCTTCGATTCCTGGCTGAACGCTTCCTGAACGACGTAGGAATCGTGCATAAGCGGGCCAGCACCGGAACACACCTATAGGAGCGGGCCACGCCCGCGACCGCGGACAAGGTCCGCGCATCAACCTGGCGACGAACCCGTCGCCACTTCTTCCGTCCCACCCACCCGGCAAGCCTGCCGCCATCGGTTCGGCGTGCAGCCCACCAGCTTGCGGAAGCTGCGGCAGAAGTGCGACTGGTCGGCGAAGCCGCATTCCTGGCCGACCTGGGAGATCGGCGCGTCGCCGCTGGCCAGCAGCTCGCGGGCGCGGTCGATGCGCAGGCGCAGCGCCCATTCCCGTGGCGCGAGCCCGGTAGCCTGCTTGAAGGCGCGGGAAAAGTGGCTGCGCGACATGCCGCATTGCTCGGCGACGTCGGCGATGTACAGGCGGCTGAGCAGGCTGCCGGCGAGGATGCCCTTGGCCTTGCGTTCCTGCCAGGGGGCAAGGGCCAGGCGTTCGCAGGTGTCAGCTGCATCGTTGCAGGGCTCGGGCACCTGGTAGTGTTCCAGCAGGTGCTGGCAAAGGCGTTGGCTGGCCTGGTGGAGGCCGTCGCCCTGGTTTTCCAGCTCCTCCATGAGCTGCAGGACCAGGCGGTGGGTCTGGGGGGCGAGCATGGTCGCTACCTGGTGGGCAGGTGCGGGCATGGCGTCTCTCTTCTGGTTTTATCGGCGGCCGAAATGCCGCTCCGGAATGTAAAAAATTCAAGGTAAATCAAGGTGATCCGATGCTCAATCGGATTAAGCCAGACGGTGCGTGAATAAGCACACACGTCCAAGAAAAACGCCCCGTTTCATGATCGACTGGCGCGGCCCTCGTCTTGTGCAAAGATGCCCACTCCCACCGCCCCGAGCGACCAGCCATGAACCGAAACGACCTGCGCCGCCTGGACATGAACCTGCTGGTGATCTTCGAATCCCTGATGCTGGAGCGGAACCTCACCCGCGTCGGCGAGAAGCTGTTCATCACCCAGTCCACCGTCAGCGCCGCTCTGGCGCGCCTGCGCGACCTGTTCGACGACCCGCTGCTGGTACGCGCCGGCCGCGCCATGGAACCCACCAGCCGGGCGCTGCACATCTTCGAGGAGCTGCGCCCGGCGATGGACGTGATCTCCGCCGCGGTCAGCCGCGCCAAGACCTTCGAACCCGAGAGCAGCTGCAATATCTTCCGCCTGGGCCTGTCCGACGACGCCGAGTTCGGCCTGTTCCCCGCGCTGCTGGCACGCCTGCAGCAGGAGGCGCCGAACATCACCGTGGTGGTGCGCCGCGCCAACTTCCTGCTGATGCCGGCGCTGCTGTCCTCCGGCGAGATCACCGCCGGGGTCAGCTACACCACCGACCTGCCGGCCAACGCCAAGCGCCGCAAGCTGCGCGATATCGGCGTGAAGGTACTGCGTGGCGATGATCGCCCCGGCCCGCTGACCCTTGACGAATACTGCTCGCGGCCGCACGTGATGGTGTCCTTCTCCGGCGACCTGAACGGCGCCATCGACCTGGACCTGGAGCGCATCGACCGCCGCCGCCGCGTGGTACTCGCCGTGCCCCAGTTCGGCAGCCTGCGCGCGCTGTTGCGCAACACCGAGATGATCGCCACCGTTCCCGACTACGCGGCCTGCGCGCTGGTGGAGGACAGCTGCCTGCGCGCCGAAGACCCGCCGCTGGAGATCAAGCCGGCCGAGCTCTCGCTGGTCTGGAGCGCCGCCCACGACAACGACCCGGCCGAACGCTGGCTGCGCGAGCGGATGGTCGAGTACATGAGCGTACCGGTGCCCTGAACCGGCACAGGGCTTTTGCAGGAGGGGTGGAGCGCAGCGATACCCATCCTGCTGGTGCATGGGATTGATGGGTATCGCTGCCCTCCACGCCATCCTACGGCGTGTTTCTCCTGAGAGCTCACCAGGCCCCTTGTAGGAGCGGGCCATGAACCTCTGCGACCGAGCACTTCGGCACAGACGTCCAAGAATCGCCCGGCCAGATCGGAGCAGCATGGCGCCACCATTTCCCAAGGAGGCGCCGACCATGCCGGCATCCCGCAGCAACCACTGCTTCCCGCTACTGGCCAGCGCATTGCTGGTCTCCACCTTCGCCTGCGCCGAACCGCCGGCTTCGCCGAAGATCCAGGCGCCGGGCTATTTCCGCCTGGCCGTGGGTGATTACGAAGTCACCGCGCTCTACGACGGCTACAACGACCTGTCTCCCGGCCTGCTGCAGGGGCTGAGCCGCGAACGCATCCGTGCGCTGCTGGCGCGCAGTGCCATGAATGGCGAGCGCGTGCAGACCAACTTCAATGCCTTCCTGGTCAACACCGGCAAGCACCTGGTGCTGGTGGACAGCGGCGCCGGCCAATGCATCGGCAGTACCGCCGGGCATCTGCTGGAGAACATGAAGGCTGCTGGCTACGCACCCGAGCAGGTGGACAGCATCCTGCTCACCCACATGCACCTGGACCATGTCTGCGGCCTGGTGGATGCGAAGGGCCAGGCGCTGTTCCCCAACGCCACCGTCTACGCGGCGCAGGCCGAGGCGGACTACTGGCTGGACGAGAAACGCCGTGACCAGGCGCCGGAGAAGGCCCGCGAGTTCTTCGAGGTGGCGCAGCATTCGCTGGCGCCGTACCGCGCCGCCAACCGCTTGCAGACCTTCGTGCCGCCGGCCTCGCCGCTGCCGGAACTGAAGACCGAGGCCACCAGCGGCCACACGCCGGGCAGCACCAGCTACCGCTTCGAATCCGACGGCGCGGCGATCGTCTTCATCGGCGACCTGATCCACAACGTCGCTGTGCAGTTCGCCCATCCGGAGGTGGCGATCCGCTTCGACACCGACCCGAAGCAGGCCGTGAAGGCCCGCGACGCCGAGTTCGGTGCGCTGGCGAAGAACGGCGCGTGGGTCGCCGCCGCGCACTTGCCGTTCCCCGGCATTGGGCATGTCACCCGTGACGGCAAGGCGTTCAACTGGGCTCCAGCAGTTTATGGCCCCTACCAGCGCGCGCAGAAGGTGCCATTCATTCAGTGACGGGCAGTGCGAACGCTCGCGCGATGGCGTCGATCACCGCCCGTACCCGCGCTGTATGGCGCACGTCCTTGTGGGTCACCAGCCAGACGTCGTAGGGCAGGGGCGGGCGCTCCGGCCACAGGCGGACCAACCCGTCTGCCTCGCCCAGCTGAAGTGGCAATTCCCCTACGCCGAGGCTGGCGGCCAGGGCGCGGCGGACCATGAAGCCGGAAGTACAGGTCATGACAATGCGTCCGTGGATGATCGGCTCGGATGCGAGGAACACTTCCTTGCCTGCGTCGATATACGGCTGATAGACCACCAGGTCGTGCCCGGCGAAGGCAGTCCCCGGCTCGGGAGTTCCGCGCTGCTCGACATACTGCGCGGCGGCGAACAGCCCACTGCCCCAGCGCGCCAGACGCCGCACGATCAGGTCAGGGTTTTCCGGCTGGTGGGTGCGTACGGCGATGTCGGCTTCGCGCTTGCTCAGGTTGAGCATCTGCGTGGAGGTCTGCAGCTGCACCTCGATGCCCGGTTCCTCGCGGTGCAGGGCGGCGACCGCGGGGATGATGAAATCGGCGGCGAAGGAGTCGGTGGTGGTGACCCGGACCACGCCGCTCATGCGGTCGTCCATGCCGAGGATCCGCCGTTGCAGCTCGGCGGCGGACGACTCCATGGTCTGTGCCGCCTCCAGGGCGATCTCGCCGGCGGCGGTCAGGCTGTAGCCGGCCGAGGTGCGCAGGAACAGCGTCGCCTCCAGCGAACGTTCCAGCGACGCCAGGCGCCGGCCCACGGTCGCCTGGTCCACCGCGAGCACGCGGGCGGCGCCGCGCAGGGTCTGCTCGCGGCACAGGGCGAGGAACACCCGCGCATCGTCCCAGTTCATCATGGCTAAATCCTCGTGATGCAGAAGTGCAGTGCTGGCATGAAAACTCGCTGCATTATTTCATCTACGCGCGACTTTATGATCCCCCCATCACCACTCAACGGCGCCGCCCTGACGGCGCGATAGGGGTTGTCATGAATACCGATGCTTCCCGCCTCGCCAGCCGAGGCTCCCTCTGGTTGCCGATCTGGGCGGGCCTCTGCGCCAGCCTGGTCGGCATCGGCCTGGCGCGTTTCGCCTACACGCCGCTGATTCCGGCGCTCATCGAGGCGCACTGGTTCTCGGCATCCGCCGTGGTTTACCTGGGCGCTGCCAATCTCGCGGGCTACCTCATCGGGGCGCTGGCCGGGCGCCCGCTGGCGGCGCGCTGGTCGAACACGGCGGTGCTGCGCGGCATGATGCTGCTGGTGACGCTGTCGTTCTTCGCCTGCGCATGGCCGCTGAACCAGGCGTGGTTCTTCTTCTGGCGGCTGGTCTCGGGGATTTCCGGCGGGGTGATCATGGTACTGGCCGCCAGTACCATCCTCCCGCACGTGGTCGCCAATCGGCGCGGGCTGGCAAGCGGGGCGATCTTCCTCGGCATCGGCCTGGGCATCGCCGCCTCCGGCACCCTGGTGCCGCTGTTGCTGGCACTGGGGCTGGTACAGACCTGGCTCGGCCTCGGTTTGTTGGCCCTGGTGCTCAGCCTGAGCAGCTGGTTCGGCTGGCCACAGGAGCAGGCTCATCCCCAGACGCACAGCGTTGAGGGCGCGCGCGCCTCGGCGGGCATCTACGTGCTGTTCGCCCAGTACGCGCTGATGGCTGCGGCACTGGTGGCGCCGATGATGTTCCTGGTGGACTACGTGGCCCGAGGCCTGGGCGCCGGCACCCACGGCGGCGCGCTGATCTGGACGCTGTATGGCGTCGGCGCCATCGTCGGACCGGTGGTCTACGGTTTTCTCGCCGACCATCTCGGCGCGCGAGCGGCGATTCGCCTGGTACTGGTGGCGCAACTGATTGCCCTCGGCCTGCTGCTGGAAACCGGTGACCTGCGCCTGCTGGGCCTGGCGAGCCTGGTGATCGGCTCGTTCCCGCCGGGGATCGTGCCGCTGGCCCTGGCGCGGGTGCACCAGTTGGTGCCCGGTCACGCCGCGCAGAACGCCACCTGGAGCCGAGCGACGGTGTCCTTCGCCAGCTTCCAGGCCATCGCCGGTTACGCCTACTCGGCGCTGTTCAGTGCGAGCCACGGTCATTACGCGCTGCTCTTCGCGGTGGCGGCGGGAGCCATAGTGCTGGCCCTGCTGATGGAAACGGCGCTGCTGTTCAAGGCGGCGCCTGAAGCCGGCGCCCCGGCCAGCGTCTGACTCAGAACACACCCTTGAGCGGGTACTCGACGATCACATAGATGCGGTCGATATCCGCGCCGCCCTGGGCGTCGTTGGCGCGGTGCGAGACCTGCGCGAAGCTCAGTGCAAGGTCCTTGGCCGGGCCGGACTGCACCACGTAGCGCACGTCGAGATCGCGCTCCCAGTGGCGCCCGCCGTCGCCATAGGCGGGCTGGCAGGCGCCGCCCTCCATGGGGTTGTAGGCGCCGCCGCACGGGGCATGGGTGCCGTCGATGCCGCTGCCGCGCACGTAGCGCGTGGAAAAGGTCAGGCCGGCGAGGCCGGCGCTGGCGCCGTCCCACTGGTAGCGCGCCTGCCAGGAGTGTTCGCCGGGGCCGTTGAAGTCGGCGTACTTGATCGAGTTGGCGAGGTAGATGGAGTCTCCGCCGACGAAGTCGAAAGGCGTGTCGCCATTGATCTTCTGGTACGCGAGACTCAGCGCATGGCTGCCGAGGGCGACCTTGCCCAGCAGGCTCCAGGCCAGGGTGTCGATCTCGCCGGCGCGGGCGCTGCCGGTATCGCCGGTCTTGTACAGGCTGGCGTCCACCGACCAGCGACCGAAGTGGCCGTTGAGGTTGGCGTAGGCCTGGCGCCAGACGTCGTCCAGCTGGCTGGCGTAGAGCGCGCCGCCCCAGTTGGCGTCGGGCGCGCTCCAGGTGGCGCCAGCCAGGCTCAGGCCGCCGAAGCGGGTGCTGGCGCCGTAGCCTTCGAACTCGCCGTGGCTGGAGCTGGAGTCCTGGTTCTTGAAGGCAGTGAAGCGCCCGGCCTGCAGGCGCAGGTTGGGCAGGCTGCGGTCGTCGAGGAACCAGCCGGTGGCGTACTCGGGTTGCAGGCGCTTGTCGCCGGTGTCGAACACCGGGGTTTCCACTTCCATCTCGCCCCAGGCGAGGGAAGTCTTTTCATGCACCAGGCGCAGCGCGGCGCCGGCGTCGGAGTACTCGCTTTCGCTGCGTCCGTCGCTGTCCAGTGGCAGCAGACCGGTACCGGCGTGGCCGCGCCCGCCGTCGAGCTTCAGGCCGAGGAAGGCGTGGGCATCGACGCCCAGGCCAATGGTGCCGGGCGTGACATCGCTGCTGAACTTGCCGATGAAGCCCTGCGCCCATTCACGGCGCAGGCTCTGGCCGTTGGGGCCGGGGCTGCGGTAGTCGTTGTCGAGGAAGTAGTTGCGCGACAACAGCGACCAGTCGGCGGCGTGGGCCTGGACGCAGGCGAGCGCCAGTGCGCAGGGAAGCAGGGCGTTTCTCACTGTAAGAACCACGGTAAGGGCCACGATCAGGGCTCCGTGCGCAAAGCGGCGGGGCGGGGCAGGTTGAGGCGATAACCGCCAGGGCCGGCAATTGCCAGGCCGGCGAAGAGGATCAGCATCCACCAGGCGAACTGGCCTTCCTCCAGCGACCATTGCGGGTGCACGAACAGCAGCGCCACCAGCAGCACGGCGATCACCGGCAGGCAGGCGAGGCGGGCGAACACGCCGAGGATCAGCAGGATCGGGCAGAGCACTTCGGCGAACACCGCCAGCGCCAGGGTCGGCGTGGCGCCGAGGCCGAAGGGGTCTTCGATGTGCTGCAGCTCGTTCTGCCAATGCAGCAGCTTGGGCAGCCCGTGCACCTGGAGCAGCAGGACGGCGGCGCTTACGCGCATGAACAGCAGCGCCAGGGCGCCGGAGCGGTCTTGGGTCGGCATGGTGGGTATCCCGGAAATGAAAAGGGGCGGCAATGCCGCCCCTTTCTGCTGCTCAGGCTCAGTGGCCTTCGCTGGCGTTGAACATGGTCTTGGCGTAGATCAGGCCGAGGCCGTAGGCGCCGCCGTGCTCGATGGAGGTTTTCACGGTGGCATCGTAGGTTTCGCCACGGGCCCAGTCGCGTTGCAGTTCCAGCAGGTACTGCAGGGAGGTCATGGGGCGTGCGCCGAGCTGGATCATTCGTTGCAGGGCCATCTCGTGGGCTTCGTCGGAGACGTCGCCACAGGCGTCGGCGATCACGTAGACCTCGAAGCCCTGGTCGATGGCCGACAGGGCCGGACCGACGATGCACACGGAGGTCCAGAGGCCGGCGAGGACGATCTTCTGCTTGCCGAACTTGTTCACTTCCACGGCGATGCGCGGGTCTTCCCAGGTGTTCATGCTGGTGCGGTCGATGACGTTGTGCTCGGGGAAGACCGACTTGATCTCGTCGAAGATCGGGCCGGAGAAGCTCTTCTCGGCAACGGTGGTGAGGATGGTGGATACGCCGAATTCCCTGGCCGCCTTGGCCACCAGCGCCGCGTTGTTGCGCAGGGTCACCGCGTCGATGGATTTGGTCGCGAAGGACATCTGCGACTGGTGGTCGATCATGATCAGGGTGTGGTCGGTGGGGTTGAGCAGGGTCTTGCCGGGAACGGCTTTGGCGATGGCGGTCATGGTCGGATTTCCTGATGGATTGCGTGGGGTGGGAAGAGGGCGTCTGGAGTGTCTTTTCGGCCTGCAGGACTTGGCTGCAAACCGTGGACACATCTTTGCCGAACGCTGCGAGGCGCGGAACAGACAGCCTTGCAGGGTGGTTTTGCAGTTCTGCAAGGCCACCGGCAGCGTTGCGATGGACAGACTATGGTTTCGCCGCCGCGGCATTTATTGGACCTGTGTGCTCGGCCCGCTCGGCGCGAAATGATCCAAACGTGCGATTCGCCAGTGCGGCGAGTCGGTACAGTGACGGTTTCCTATACCGGGGCACGCGAGACCGCCAGGCCCCGTTTGCGTGCGAGTAGAAGAATGAAAACAGTGGCCATGGTGCTGTATGACGATGTGCTGGCGCTGGATGTGACGGGGCCGATGGAGGTGTTCTCCATGGCCAACCGTTACCTGCCGTCGGAGCGGCATTACCGGTTGCTGACGGTGGCGGCGAAGCCTGAGGGCGTGCGCGCCTCCAGTGGCCTGAAGATGAGCGCCGACCTGCCGCTGGAAGCGCTGCTGGCAGGCGTGGACCTGCTGCTGGTGCCCGGTGGACCCGGTGCCTACAACGGCAACAACGAGATGCTCAACGCCTGGCTACCGGCAGCGGCGCGCGCGGCGAAACGCTATGGCGCGGTGTGCACCGGCGCCTTCCTGCTGGGCTCCGCAGGGCTGCTCGACGGCTACCGTTGCACGACTCACTGGAACTACCTGGATCGCCTGGCGCAGCTGTATCCCCGTGCCGAGGTGCAGGCCGAGCGCATCTACGTGATCGACCGCAACCTGATCACCTCCGGCGGCGTCACCGCAGGCATTGACATGGCGCTGGCGGTGGTCGCCGAGGACCACGGCAAGGACATTGCCCTGGAAGTGGCCAAGGTGCTGCTGGTGGTGCTCAAGCGCCAGGGCGGGCAGACGCCGTTCGGCCCGCTGCTGGTATCGGTGGTGCGCGACGGCTCGGTGATCGCCCGCGCCCAGGCCCACGTGGTGGACCACATCGATGAGCCGCTGACGGTAAACCGCCTGGCCGAACTGGTGGCCATGAGCCCGCGCAACTTCGCCCGCGCCTTCCAGCGTGAAACCAGCATGACGCCCATGCAGTACGTACAGAGCGCGCGTATCGACCACGCGCGCAAGCTGCTGGAAAGCAGCGACCTGCCGCTCAAGCAGGTGGCCAGCCGCAGCGGCTTCGGCAGCCCGCGGCACATGCGTACGGTTTTCGGCGAGCGGATCGGCATGACGCCGAGCCAGTACCGCGAGCAATTCGGCTTCGCCTGATGGCAGTGCGCCGCATTTCCGGCCGGTTGACCGTCCGGCGCACCCAAGTTGGCCGAATCCTTCCCCCCGTGGGAATTGCGCTGTCACACGAGGGCGGGAAAATACCCTGACCAATAATCAGGGGCGCGTCACCTCGGTACTGGCCAGATCGCCTGGAGGCCCGTTGTAGAGCGATCCGTCAGATCCGCAGACGTGAGCAGGACATGAGCGCAAGCACGGAAAACCGCACCGAGACCATCCTGCAGTTCGGTCGCTTCCAGTTCCACCCCTACAAGCGCCAGTTGCTGCAGGGGGACCGCCCGGTGCGTATCGGCAGCCGGGCGCTGGACATTCTCCAGGTGCTGATCCGCCAGCCCGGCGAGATCATCGGCAAGGACACCATCATCGCCCAGGTGTGGGGCGACACCGTGGTCGAGGAGATCAACCTGCGCGTGCACATCGCTGCCCTGCGGCGTGCCCTTGGCGAAGGCCGCACGGGTGAGCGCTACATTGCCAACGTGCCGTTGCGCGGCTACGGCTTCGTCGGCGTGGTGGAGAGCGTGGTGGCTCCGGCGCAGGCAGTGGCGCTGCCGTGCGAAGTGCGCGCCAGCAACCTGCCGGTGCTGCTGATGGGCCTGGTCGGCCGCCAGGCGCTGCTCGAGCGGGTGGTGAAGCAGATGCCCTCCACGCGCCTGATGACCCTGGTCGGCCCCGGTGGCATGGGCAAGACCTCCCTGGCGATCCACGCCGCCGAGCTGCTCGGCAAGCACTTTAGCCAGGTGCGCTTCCTCGACCTGTCCGCCGACCCGGACGGTGTCTCCCTCAGCCAGAGCCTCGCCATCCTGCTGCGCGAGCCGGCCTATGAACCGACCCTGCTGTTGCTGGACAACTGCGAGCACCTCGCCGACCGCTGCGCCGAGGCGGTGGAGCACCTGCTACGCCTGCACCCGGCGCTGAGCATCCTTGCCACCAGCCGTGAACCGCTGCGCGCGGAAGGGGAGCGCGTGGTACGCCTGCCGCCGCTGGAGGTACCCGCGCAGGACGATGCGCCGCTGGCGCTGGCCATGTGCAGTTCGGCGGTGCAACTGTTCGTGATGCGCGCGCGGGAGGTCTGCGACCGTTTCGAGCTCAAGTCGAGCCAGGTGCGCGCGATCATCGACATCTGCCGGCGCCTGGACGGTATTCCGCTGGCCATCGAGATGGCTGCGCGGCAGGTCGGCATCCTTGGCCTCGCCGGGCTGCCGGCGCTGCTGGACACGCCCATGCAACTGCTGATGCCCGGCCGCCGCACTGCGCCGGCGCGGCAGCAGAGCCTGCGCGCGACCTACGACTGGAGCTATGGCCTGCTGGATGCGGCCGAGCAACGCTGTCTGGGGCTGCTCGCGCAGATGGCGGATGGCTTCACCCTGGACAACGCAGTCGCCTCGCTGGATAACCAGCATTGGTGCCGGGAGAGCGTATTCGCCGCGGTGCGACAGTTGGCGGACAAGTCGCTGCTCTGGGTGGAGCCGGGCGAGTGCGAAGTGCGCTACCGCGTGCCCCATACCGCGCGTGCCTATATGCGCCAGGTGACCTTGCCCGAGCTCTCCATCACCGCGGCCTGATCGCCGGTAACGTGCATGCCCCCGACGATGCACGAACCCTGTAGGAGCGAGCCATGCCCGCGATCCGCCGGCAGGGCCGGCGGTTTCCTCCTGCTGCGTTAGCTTGGGTATTTCGGCGTCGCTTCGGCGTGCGCGCGGACTTCGTGTTTCGCCCCCTCGGGCGACCCACTTTGGCAAACGACCCAAAGTGGGCAAAGGTCTTGCCCCGGACATCCGGTTTTTCGCTTAGGCGAAAAATTCCCTCGTTGAAGCGAAGTTTCAGGGGCACGCTGCGAAGGGCCATCCCTGGCCCATCGCAGCTCTCGCGACATCCATGTCGCTCAACCCCTGAAACTCCGCTTCAACGAGGCCTCCTGAACGGGGCGTCCGGAGTGCGCGGACGTTTCTCTGGAAGTCTTCAGAGAGCGAAGAGCAAAGAGCAAAGAGCGATTGTAGGAGCGAGCTTGCTCGCGAACCGCCCAACGCCGACGTTTCCCTGTAGGAGCGGGCCATGCCCGCGATCGCGCGCATGGCGCGCGCCTACAGATGGCGCTGGACCTTGGTATTTCCCGGTGACTGTGCAATCCGCCGCGATGGGGCTCGCGGGCATGGCTCAATCCTGCAGGGCGATGTGCCCGATCCAGCACATGCGTCCAATAGGGCAACCGTTGCCGCCGCCATAGTGACCGGACCTCAATCATGAGTCCGGAACACCCATGAGCGCCGAAACCATCGATCTGAACAGCGTGGTGACGCTGGTGGTCCACCACAAGGTGCGCTGCGAAGCCCTGCCCAGTTACGAGGCCTGGCTGCGCCGTACTGTTTCGGCCGCGCGCCGGCAGCCGGGGCATCTGGGCGTCAACGTGATCCGCCCGGACGGCGAGGGCGCGATGTACACCACCGTGGTGCGCTTCGCCGCCGCCGCGCAGCTGCAGGCCTGGATCGACTCCGCCGAGCGCGCCGAGCTGATCGACGAGGTTTCGCCGTTGCTGGAGGAGGGCGACCACCCGCTGATCCACAACGACGCCGAATTCTGGTTCACCCCCGAGCACGGCAACGTGCGCCAGCCGCCGAAATGGAAGCAGGCGCTGCTCACCTACCTGGTGATCAGCCCGCTGACCATGGTCATCCCGCCGCTCTGGGGGCCCGCGTTCGAGCGCTTCCCGGTGCTGGCCGGGGTGGTGCCGAGCAACCTGCTGGTAACCCTGTGCATCGTCCTGCCGGTGGTCTACCTGATCATGCCCTGGGTGACCCGGCGCTGCGCCGGCTGGCTCAACGCCGATTGATCCTTTCCCTTGACGTCCCCTCCCGCGGCGCCCGCGTGGCGCCCGTACCCACATCGTCCTGCATGGCAGGCAGAGGAGTTTCCATGAGCACTTTCGTTACCCGCGACGGCACCGAGATCTATTACAAGGACTGGGGCAGCGGCAAACCCGTGCTGTTCAGCCACGGCTGGCCGCTGGACGGCGACATGTGGGAATACCAGATGCAGTACCTGAGCAGCCGCGGCTACCGCACCATCGCCTTCGACCGTCGCGGTTTCGGTCGTTCCAGCCAGCCGTGGAACGGCTACGACTACGACACCTTCGCCGATGACATCGCCGGCCTGATCGAGCACCTGGACCTGCGCGACGTCACCCTGGTCGGCTTCTCCATGGGCGGCGGCGATGTCAGCCGCTACATCGGCCGTCACGGTACCTCCCGTGTCGCCGGCCTTGTGCTGCTGGGCGCCGTCACGCCGATCTTCGGCAAGGCCGCCGACTTCCCGCAGGGCGTCGATGGCGCCGTGTTCGATGGCATCAAGGCCGGCCTGCTGCAGGACCGCGCGCAGTTCATCGCCGACTTCGCCGCGCCGTTCTACGGCACCAACCACGGCCAGAAAGTCTCCGACGGCGTGCTCACCCAGACCCTCAACATCGCCCTGCTGGCGTCGCTCAAGGGCACCGTGGACTGCGTCAGCGCCTTCTCGGAAACCGACTTCCGCGCCGACCTGGCCAAGGTCGACGTGCCGACCCTGGTGATCCACGGTGACGACGACCAGATCGTGCCGTTCGAGACCACCGGCAAGCTGGCCGCCGAACAGATTCCGGGCGCCGAGCTGAAGGTCTACGCCGGCGCGCCCCACGGCTTCGCCGTCACCCACGCGCAGCAACTCAACGAAGACCTGCTGGCCTTCCTGCAACGCTGAGGGGCACGAGCATGAGCAACGCAGAGCGCAACGCAGACCTGATCCTGTTCAATGGCAAGCTGCACACCGTTGACCCGGAGCGCCCCCACGCCACCGCCGTGGCCATCGCCGACGGCAAGTTCCTGGTCGTCGGCACCGACGCCCAGGCGATGGCCTACCGCGACGCCGCGACCCAGCTGGTCGACCTCAATCGCCGCACCGTCATCCCCGGCCTCAACGACTCGCACCTGCACCTGATCCGTGGTGGCCTGAACTACAACCTCGAACTGCGCTGGGAGGGCGTGCCGTCGCTCTCCGACGCGTTGGAAATGCTGCGCCTGCAGGCCCAGCGCACGCCGTCGCCGCAGTGGGTGCGGGTGGTCGGTGGCTGGAACGAATTCCAGTTCGCCGAGCGCCGCCTGCCGACCATCGAGGAGCTGAACAAGGCGGCGCCGGACACCCCGGTGTTCGTCCTGCACCTGTATGACCGCGCGCTGCTCAACCGCGCCGCGCTGCGCGTCGTTGGCTACACGAAAGACACGCCGAACCCGCCTGGCGGCGAGATCGTCCGCGACAGCAACGGCGAACCCACCGGCATGCTGATCGCCCGCCCGAACGCGATGATTCTCTACGCGACCCTGGCCAAGGGGCCGAAGCTGCCGCTGGAGTACCAGGTCAACTCGACCCGCCAATTCATGCGCGAGCTGAACCGCCTCGGCCTGACCAGCGTGATCGACGCCGGCGGCGGCTTCCAGAACTACCCGGACGACTACCAGGTGATCCAGCAACTGGCCGACGCTGACCAGCTCACCGTGCGCATCGCCTACAACCTGTTCACCCAGAAGCCCAAGGAAGAACTGGCGGACTTCAAGAACTGGACCTCCAGCGTGACCTACGGCCAGGGCACCGACTTCCTGCGGCACAACGGCGCCGGCGAGATGCTGGTGTTCTCCGCCGCCGACTTCGAGGACTTCCTCGAACCGCGTCCGGACCTGCCCGGCACCATGGAAGCGGAACTGGAGCCGGTGGTGCGCCATCTGGTCGAGCAGCGCTGGCCGTTCCGTCTGCACGCCACCTATGACGAGTCCATCTCGCGCATGCTCGACGTGTTCGAGAAGGTCGACCGCGACATCCCGTTCAACGGCCTGCCGTGGTTCTTCGACCACGCCGAGACCATCACGCCGAAGAACATCGAGCGGGTGAGGGCGCTGGGCGGCGGCATCGCCATCCAGGACCGCATGGCGTTCCAGGGCGAGTACTTCGTCGACCGCTACGGCAAGCAGGCCGCCGAGGCCACGCCGCCGATCAAGCGCATGCTGGCCGAAGGCGTGCCGGTGGGCGCCGGTACCGACGCCACCCGTGTGTCCAGCTACAACCCCTGGACCTCACTGTACTGGATGGTCAGCGGCAAGACCGTTGGTGGCCTGAGTCTCTACCCCGAGGGCCTGTCCCGCGAAGTGGCGATCCAG
This sequence comes from Pseudomonas sp. LABIM340, assembly GCF_040017195.2. Classification (NCBI taxonomy): domain Bacteria; kingdom Pseudomonadati; phylum Pseudomonadota; class Gammaproteobacteria; order Pseudomonadales; family Pseudomonadaceae; genus Pseudomonas; species Pseudomonas sp. LABIM340. Next base: position 3,093,189 of record NZ_CM200227.1, read on the forward strand.
CTGTTCACCCACGGCAGCGCCTGGTTCTCCAGCGAGCAGGGCAAGAAGGGCATGCTCAAGGCCGGCCAGCTGGCGGACCTGGCGGTGCTCTCGGAGGACTTCTTCAGCGTCGAGGAAGAGGCGATCAAGACCATCGAATCGGTGCTTACCGTGGTGGGCGGCAAGATCGTCCACGGCGATCGCGAGTTCGACAAGCTGGCCCCGCCGAGCATCCCGGTGGTGCCGGAGTGGTCCCCGGTGGCCATGGTCCCCGGCCACTGGCGCCCGCAGGCGCCGCTGCAGCAGGCCGTGCACCAGTGCATCGGCTCCTGCGGCGTACATGGCCACAGCCACGAGCGCGCGCGCACCAGGGATGTGCCTGTGAGTGACTTCCAGGGCTTCTGGGGCGCGTTCGGTTGTTCGTGCTTCGCGTTCTGATCCCCACGTCCCCGTAGGATGGTGTGGAGCGTAGCGATACCCATCAAATCCGGCTGTAGCCACAGCATGGGTATCGCTGCGCTCCACCCATCCTGCATTTCTGTCTCCCGTCGATTCCTGGCGTGCGCCTTGGACTATCCCCCGCATCGATAGCCTTTTACCGCTCCAGCCGATCAATAACTGCAATAGCAGCCTTGCCCAGTTGATCTATCTTCTGATGGGTTGTGCGAATACGAGGCGCCGCACAGGCGCCCACAAGGAGCCTGCAATGAGTGAAGAAAAGAAAGGTAGCTGCCCCTTCCACCAGACCGCCGGTGGTGGCACATCGAACCGTGACTGGTGGCCGAACCAGCTGCGGCTGGACCTGCTGCACCAGCATTCTTCCAAGTCCAACCCCATGGGTGAGGACTTCAACTACGCCGAGGCCTTCAAGACCCTCGACCTGGAAGCGGTCAAGGCCGATCTGCGCGCCCTGATGACCGACTCCCAGGACTGGTGGCCCGCCGACTTCGGCCACTACGGCCCGCTGTTCATCCGCATGGCATGGCACGCCGCCGGCACTTACCGCATCGGCGATGGCCGTGGCGGCGCCGGCCGTGGCCAGCAGCGCTTCGCCCCGCTCAACAGCTGGCCGGACAACGTCAGCCTGGACAAGGCCCGCCGGCTGATCTGGCCGATCAAGCAGAAGTACGGCGCCAAGCTGTCCTGGGCCGACCTGATCGTCCTCACCGGCAACGTCGCCCTGGAATCCATGGGCTTCAAGACCTTCGGCTTCGCCGGCGGCCGCGAAGACGTGTGGGAACCGGACATGGACGTGTACTGGGGCGAGGAGACCATCTGGCTGGGCGGCGACAAGCGCTACACCGGCGAGCGTGACCTGGAAAACCCCCTGGCCGCCGTGCAGATGGGCCTGATCTATGTGAACCCCGAAGGCCCCAACGGCAACCCCGACCCGGTGGCTGCCGCCCGCGACATCCGCGAGACCTTCGCACGCATGGCCATGGACGACGAGGAAACCGTCGCCCTGATCGCCGGCGGCCACACCTTCGGCAAGACCCATGGCGCGGGCCCGGCGGATAACGTCGGCGCCGACCCGGAAGCCGGCGGCCTGGAAAGCCAGGGCCTGGGATGGGTCAGTACCTTCGGCAGCGGTTCCGGTGGCGATGCCATCACCAGCGGCCTGGAAGTCACCTGGACGTCCACGCCGACACGCTGGAGCAACAACTTCTTCTGGAACCTGTTCGGCTACGAATGGGAGCTGACCAAGAGCCCGGCCGGCGCCCACCAGTGGCAGCCGAAGAACGGCGCAGGCGCCGGCAGCATTCCCGATGCCCACGACAAGTCCAAGCGCCGCGCGCCGTCGATGCTCACCACCGACATCTCGCTGCGTGTCGACCCGGTCTACGAGAAGATTTCCCGTCGCTTCTACGAAGATCCCGACGCGTTCGCCGACGCTTTTGCCCGCGCCTGGTTCAAGCTGACCCACCGCGACATGGGCCCGCTGGCTCGCTATCTGGGGCCGGAAGTGCCGAAAGAGGAGCTGATCTGGCAAGACCCGATCCCTGCAGTCAACCATCCGCTGGTGGACGAGCAGGACATCGCCGCGCTCAAGGCCAAGGTGCTGGCCTCGGGCCTGACGGTTTCCGAGCTGGTCTCCACCGCCTGGGCCTCGGCCTCGACCTTCCGTGGCTCCGACAAGCGCGGCGGCGCCAACGGCGCGCGCATCCGCCTGGCGCCGCAGAAGGACTGGCCGGTGAACCAGCCGGAACAGCTGGCCAAGGTGCTCGGCGTACTGGGTGAAATCCAGTCCGAGTTCAACGCTTCCGCCGCTGGCGGCAAGAAGATCTCCCTGGCCGACCTGATCGTCCTGGCCGGTGATGCCGGCGTGGAAGAGGCCGCGCGCAAGGGTGGCCACAAGGTCAGCGTGCCATTCGCCCCGGGCCGCATGGACGCCAGCCAGGAGCAGACCGACGTGCATTCGGTGGGCATGCTGGAGCCGGTGGCCGATGCCTTCCGCAACTTCCAGAAGGCGAAGTTCGCCGTGCCGGCCGAAGCCCTGCTGATCGACAAGGCGCAGCTGCTGACCCTGAGCGGGCCGGAAGTCACCGCGCTGATCGGCGGCCTGCGCGTGCTCGGTGCCAACACCGGCGGTTCGCAGAACGGCGTGTTCACCGGGCGCCCCGGTACCCTCAGCAACGACTTCTTCGTCAACCTGCTGGACATGGGCACCGTGTGGAAACCGACCTCGGCGGACAACACCGAGTTCGAAGGCCGCGACCGCAAGACCGGTGAGGCGAAGTGGACCGGTAGCCGCATCGACCTGCTACTGGGTTCAAACTCTCAGCTGCGGGCGCTGTCGGAGGTCTATGGTTGCTCGGACGGCGAACGCAAGTTCGTCCATGACTTCGTCAAGGCCTGGACCAAGGTGATGAACCTCGACCGCTTCGACCTGCCGCGCTGATCGGGTAGACGCAAGCAAAGGGCCCGCGGACGAGCGATCGTCCGCGGGCCTTATCGTTCGTGAGGGGGCTGGCCGTCGCAAGAGCTTCACAGGCCGCCGGCAGACTGGGCCGCTTATCCGTTACCCATAGAAAGGGGTTTCGCACATGCGCCGTCGCATCATCGCTGTACTGGGCACCATCGTACTGGTCGCCGCCAGTTTCACCGCCAGCGCCGAGGACTCACCCGGCCGCGCCCTCAGCGAGGCCGCCGGCGTTCCCTGGCCGACGGTGATCGCCCACCGCGGCGCTTCCCACGACGCCCCCGAGGAAACCGCGCCGGCCTATCTCGCCGCCCGTGACCTGGGCGCGGACTACCTGGAAGCGGACCTGCAGCGCACCAGCGACGGCGTGCTGGTGGCCGTGCATGACGACACCCTGGAGCGCACAACCAACATCGCCAAGGTCTTCCCTGGCCGCGAGAAGGACCCGGTGAGCAAGTTCACCCTGACCGAACTCAAGCGCCTGGACGCCGGCAGCTGGTTCAACGCCACGTATCCCGAGCGCGCCCGCTCCAAGTACGCGGGGCTGCGCATCCTCACCCTCGACGAGTTGATCGACATCGCCGAAGGCGGCGGCGAAACCCCCGGCCTGTACCTGGAAACCAAGGCGCCGGGGCAATTCCCCGGCATCGAGGAAGACCTGCGCAAGGCCCTGGAGAATCGCGGCTGGCTCAACCCGGACGGTGAGCCGCAAGGCAAGATCGTCCTGCAGACCTTCGAGAAGAGCAGCCTCGAACTGCTGCAGAAGAGCATGCCGAAGGTGCCGAAGATCCTGCTGCTGTGGACCGGCGACGGCTACATGGCGGCGAAGAAACCGACCACCTTTGCCCAGTCCGGCGAGAAGATCAAAGCGGACTTCTATGCCCGGCAGGAGGTGAAGTCCAAGGAAGAGTTCTTCGCCTGGCTGGACTGGGCCAAGGCCCATGGTGCGCTGGGCACGGGCCCTTCGGCGACCCTGACCGCCCGCGGCGACCAGAGCTACATGGACCTGGTGCAGCCGTGGATGAACCAGGCCGCCCATGAGCGTGGCCTGTTCGTGCATGCCTACACCGTCGACGACTCGGTGGACTTCGACAAGCTCACCAAGGCAGGCGTGGACGGCTTCTTCACCAACCGCACCGACCAGCTGCTGATGTTCCTCGGCCGGCCGCCGAGCCGCGATGTGGGCGAGGTGCTGAAGTCTGTGGGCTACTGAGCGGCTTTGTAACGAAGCTGGAACTATCGTCTACAGTCTGGTGACGCGCACTCTCAGGGTGCGTGGCGACCAGTAGTCACGACGCAGGGAGGAGTTCGGCGTGTGGTCGGCGGTGCTTTGCACTCAGCCCACCGGTACAAGGAGGTACGCCATGATCCTGCCGCAGCCATTCGTGCGCAGCACGCTGTCCATCGCCGTTGCCGGCGCCATGCTGCTCCTGCCTTCCTTCCAGCGTGCCGAGGCGGCCTGCGGAACCCTCAATTCGGGCACCTATAGTGCGGTGCAGAGCTGCACGCCGGGCGCCGGCGTCGATGCCCTTATCGCCACGCTGGATGGCACCAGCATCACCACCAGCGCCGGCGTTCCGCTGCTCAGCCGGGCCAGCAATGCCAGCGCTACCTTGTCGCTCACCGGCACCAGTATCACCAGCACACCGCCTACGGCGGTCAACGCGGTTCTCGCGCAGGTAACCGGCACTGCCACTCCTGGCAGTGCGTCCCTGGTCGTGAATGGCGGCGTCAGCAGTATCACCCTGAGTGGTTCCGGCCAGGACGCACTGGGCGTCTCCAATGCCGGAGCCGGCAACCTGGCGGTCAACGTCACCTCGGGCACCACCCTGAACATCACCAACCGGGTGACCGGCACCGAGCACGATGGCATCGATGTCAATGGCAGTGGCGGTGGCAACATCAGCTTCACCCACGCCGGTACGGGCAGCATCCTGACCTACGGTGGCAACAACATCTGGCTCAAGGCCGCTGCCGACGGCAACGTGAATGCCACGGTGGGAGCGGGCGCCAGCCTGACGGTCGACAACAACGACCCGCTGTCGGCAGGCGACCCGAACATCGGTGACGAAAGCAACCCTACCGCCGGTACCGGCAATCATGCGGGGGTACATGCCCGCGCGGTGAACGGCATTATCACCGTCAGCAACGCCGCCACCATCCGCGCCATGGGCACCAACGCCTTCGGCATCTTCACCGAAGCGCGTACCGGCGCTACCAGCGTGACCAACAGCGGCGAGATCAGCGCCAACGGCACCAATGGCTTTGGCATCCGCTCGAACTCCACCACCGGCAGCATCGACGTCGTCAACACCGGCAACATCACCACCACTGGCGAAGGCGGCCACGCCATCTACGTCAACGACAACGTCGGTGCCACCGGCAACATCAGCATTCGCAACGATGCCGTGCTGGAGGTCGGCAGTGATGCCAACATCGCAGGCTCCCGCGCGATCAATCTGATGAAACGCGGCACCGGCGACACCACGGTGACCGGCAGCGGCGACATCATCGTCCACAACGGGCTGAACAGTTCGCGAGCCGCCGGCATCATCATCGCGGCGACGGGCAAAGTCCTCGTCGACTACAGCGGCGACATCAGCGCCAGTGGGCCGGGCGCCGGCGCCATCCGCGCGGACTCCACCGGCGGCGACGTGCAGGTCAACTACAGCGGCGAACGCATCGAGACCTTTCATACCAACGCCAACGGCATCTATGCCTCGACGACCCAGGGTACGGTGCGGATCAACGCCTCGGGCAGCATCACCACCCACTCGGCCACGGCCAGCGGGGAGGGCACCGGGATTGGCTCCTTCGGCCTGCAGGCGCTCAGTGGCGGCGACGACGTCAGCGTCACCTTCACCGGCTCGCGCATCGACGTGAACGGCTCCGGCGCGGCGATCCTTGCCGGCAATGCCTTCAACGCCGGGACCGGGACCGGGGCGCTGAATGTCGACAACAGCGGCGAGCTGATCGCCCGCGGCAACAGCCAGCGCGGGATTCGCACCCTATCGGTGACCGGCGAGCAAACCATCGTCAACCATGGCGCCATCACCACCCACGGCGACACGGACAGCCAGGGCATCCTCGCCCTGGCTTCTGGCGCGGCCAGCGTCAGCGTGCAGAACAGCGGCAACATCACTACTCACGGCAGCAGCGCTTCGGGCATCGATGCGTTGACCACCGGTGGCAGCGTCAGCGTCAGCAACAGCGCAGCGATCCTCGGCGGCTGGGGGCAGAGCACCGGCGTGTCGCTGGCCGGCGAGACTCAGGCGCTGAGCAACACCGGCTCCATTGGCGCCCTCAGCGACCGTGCCGTGCTGGGCGACGCCAGCGGCCCGGATGCCACGGTGATCATCGACAACGGCGGGCAGATAGTCGGCTCCATCGCAGCGGCGACCTCCCAGGTCAGCATCGCCAACCCGGGCAACTGGACGCTGCGCAACTTCGCCGACAGCAATGGCGATGGCGTTCGTGATGTCTGGGGTGTGGCGGTCAGCAACCTGGGCAGCGCCAGCGGCAACAGCATCGACAATAGCGGCACACTCACCCTCGCGGCCCAGCCCGCTTCGGGCATCCAGATCTTCGATGCCAGCGGCGCTTATCTGCCCCTGGGGCAGGTCGCGAATACACCGCTCCAGGGCGGGGCGGTACAAGGCCAGTTGCTGGGCGTTGGCAGCTTCACCAACAGCGGCCTGATCGACCTGACCGGCGGCGGCAACGCCGTCGGCAACGTGCTGCTCATCAGCAATGCACAGACGGCGGGGACCAATGGCGGCGGTGTTTTCGTCTCCAGCGGCGGCCGCCTGCTGCTCAACAGCGAGCTCAACGAAGGGGGCGTCAACAGCCGCTCCGACATGCTGGTGGTGGACTCCACCGCCACTGGCAGTGGCGGCGCTACGGGGCTGCTGGTGAACAACGTCGGCGGACGCGGCGCGCTAACCGAAGGCAACGGTATCGCCGTGGTCAACCTGCTGAACACCGCCGTCGCCGCGAGCGATCCCAATGCCTTCAGCCTGGCCCGCCGCGTGGTGGCCGGGCCCTATGAGTACCAGCTTTATCGGGGTGCTCCGGATGGCACCGGCACCCAGACCTGGTACCTGCGCTCGGATATCGAACCCACGCCGCCGACCCCGCCCGATCCGCCAGTCCCCCCGGTGCCGCCGGAGCCACCCGTTCCGCCAGCTCCCCCCGAACCGCGCACGCCCAATTTCCGTCCCGAGGTTTCGCTTTACGGCGCGCTGCCGGCATTGGCGCTGGTTTATGGCCGCACGCTGGTCGATACCCTGCACGAGCGTGTCGGCGAGGAGCGTCCGAACGCCTGGGATGCGCCACCGGCCGAAGACGAGTCGACCTGGGGGCCGTCCCTGGGCTGGGGGCGGGTCATCTACCGCAGCGGCAAGCAGGACGGCGACCGCAAAGACGCAGTGGGGAACACGCCGGAATACAACTACGACCTGACCGCCTTCCAGGTCGGCGCCGACCTTTATCGCAAGGAGCGCGCCGACGGCAGCCACGACCAGGCAGGCTTCTCCCTCGCCGTCGGCAGCATGGACGCCGGTGTCAGCCACTACACCGGCCGCAACGCCGGCGATGACACGCTGCGCGCCTACAGCCTCGGCGGCTACTGGACGCACTTCGGGCCGACAGGCTGGTACCTGGATGGCGTCCTGCAGGTCAGCCGCTACGACATCGAAGCGCGCCCGGATGAGCTCTCCAAGCTGAAGACCAAGGGTTGGGGCTACACCGCGTCGCTGGAAAGCGGCTATCCCTTCGAGGCGGACAAGGACCTGTGGATCGAGCCCCAGGCCCAGGCGATCTACAGCTACGTCGATCTCGACGACAGCGATGACATTGGTGCCGACGTGCGCTTCAGGGATGTCGAGTCGCTGATCGGCCGCCTTGGCGTGCGGGTGGCAAAGGACTGGGAGACAGAAGGCAGCGACAAGAGCCGCAGGCGCACCCAGGGCTGGATTCGCCCCAGTGTCTGGCACGAGTTCAAGGGGCAGCCGAAGACCGAGTTCTCGTCGCAATCGGGTTACATCCCGTTCGAAGCGGATATCGACGGCACCTGGGGAGAAGTGAACCTGGGCATGGACTACCAGGCCAACGAGCGCACCACCTTCACCGTCTCGGCGGGCTACCGCGAGGCTTTCGACGGCGACAGCTACGGCTATGACGCCATGCTGGGCTTCAAGATGAAGTTCTGAACGGTGGCGCCGGTGGGGCGATTTCGGGTGTCTACACTCGCAGAGGCGTCCCGCGTTGCGTCGTCCGCAACCTGGAGAGCCCCATGAACAGGAGAGCACCATGAATGCCCGCAAACTGATCCTCACCATCCTCGCCACCGCCTTGCTGCCCTGGTCGCTGGCCCAGGCCGCGTCCCTCGGCGATGTCGCCGGCCAGCTCGGCGGCCTTGGCAGCCTGCCGTCCGCGTCTTCCAGCAGTAGCAACGTCGCCGGCTTGCTGGAGTACTGCGCGAAGAACAACTACCTCAACGCCGACGCCGCCACCCAGGTGAAGGACAAGCTGCTGGGCAAGCTGCCGGGCAACACCACCACCAGCGACAGCGGCTACAAGGACGGCGCCAAGGGCATCCTCACCGGAAGCGACGGCAAGAGCCTCGACCTGTCCGGCAGCGGCATCAAGGAAAAGGTCACCAAGCAGGTTTGCGACAAGGTCCTCAGCCAGGGCAAGTCGCTGCTCTGACGGCGTTTCCCGTCAGCCACGTGGTTTCCTGTAGGAGCGGGCCATGCCCGCGAACAGCGCCTGTAAGGCGCTGTCGGGAAACAGTGATGACGTTCGCCTGACATTCAGCTGTTTGATTCGACGCCGGCCCTGCCGGCGGATCGCGGGCATGGCCCGCTCCTACAGTGAGAATTCACGGTCAGGGGCGGGACTTCTCGTAGCGCACATCCCGCTCATCCACGCGCCCGACTAATCTCCAGCCGTGGCGACGGTAGAAGGCGTTGGCGCGAATGCCGTCGCCGCCATCGGTCACCAGCCAGATGTTCCCTTGCTCGCGGAACAACTGCTCCTCGGCCGCCGCCAGCAACAGGCGGCCCATGCCCAGCCCCTCGCACTCCGGCCGCACGAACAGGGCGAAAAGTTCTCCCTCCTCGGTATCGACCATGGCAAATCCACCGGCAACGCCGTCGATCTCGGCAACCCACGCGCAAGGCGCGGACTCGATCGCCTCGGCCAGCACCTGCGGGGTGATGCCCAGTTCGGCCATCTGCTCGCGGCTCAGGTGGTTCTCCTGCACGCTGGTGCGGATGTCGAAGAGGGTGTCGATGTCTGCCGGGGTGGCGGGGCGGATCGATGCAGTGCGGATCGATGGTGACATGGCGACAGTTCTCGTCATCAGGTCGCGGAGAAACCGCTGTGGTAGGCGACCTGTCCGGCGGCCTTCGAGCCGTCCAGCGACAGCGCCATGAAGTATTCCGGCGGCACGCCGGCATACTGGATCGCCGGGTCCTGGCGGAAGCCGAAGCGCGGGTAGTAAGCCGGGTCGCCGAGCACCACGCAGCCTTTCGCGCCGAGCGCCTTCAGACGCTCCAGCCCGGCGCGGACCAGTGCCACACCAATGCCCCGGCCGTGCAGGTCGGGCCGCACCGAGACCGGCCCCAGCCCGTACCAGCCGAGGTCCGCGCCGTCTACGGTGACGGGCGAGAACGCCACATGGCCGACCACCGCGCCCTCCACCGTGGCGACCAGGGACACGCTCAGCACGCCGCCCGCGCGCAAGTCGTCGACGATGGCGGCTTCGGTGCCGCTGCTGTGCTCGGCCACGGCGAAGGCGGCGGTGGTCACTTCGCGGATGACCGGCAGGTCTTCCGGGCGCTCGGGGCGAATGCTGTGCTGCATGCTGTTTTCCTCCTGGAAGGCCGGAATGCTGGCCTGGGGTGGTCCTGCTGGAATCGGGTAAAACGGACCTTTGCAGTCCGATTGACCTCGAAATGGCCGGGTCATTCTGACATCTGTTTCCCGCAAAGCCCCGAATCTTACGGGCCCTGCGGCTGGCACGGAGCTTGGAATGCCAAGTATGCATGCGCATTCGCATGTGCCGAGGCGCGCAGCGCCCGCGACCTGTCATCGAAGGAGAAGGACAGATGCCCAGCAGTGAAACCAGAACTCCCCTTGCCGTGATCACCGGGGCCGGCTCCGGCATCGGGCTGGCCGTGGCCCGGCGATTGTTGCGCGAGGGTACCCGCGTACTGGCCATGGCGCGACGCAGCGAGGCGCCGGCAGCGTTACAGGAAGTTGCCGGCGACCGCCTGCATTGGCTGGCCGGCGACGTGACGCGCAGCGAAGACCTCCAGCGCCTGGCCGAACTGGCACACGAGCTGGGCCCGGTCGACTACCTGCTGCCTAACGCCGGCATCGCCCAGCTGGCCGATGGCCTCGACGAGTCCGCCTTTGCGCGGCAGTGGGCGGTGAACGGCGCCGGTGCGCTGAATACCCTCGCCGCGCTGCGCGAGCAACTGGCGCGCCCGGCGTCCGTGGTGTTCATCGGCACCTTCCTGTCCCAGGTGACCTTCCCGGGGCTGGCGGCCTACATCGCGTCGAAATCCGCGCTGCGCGCCCAGGCGCGAACGCTTGCCGTGGAACTGGCGGGCGAGGGCGTGCGCATCAACATGGTCTCGCCAGGGCCGACCGCCACGGCGATCTGGGGCACTCTCGGGCTGGAAGCCAGCGCCCTGGAAAGCGTCGCCGCCAGCGTCAACCAGCGCTTGCTGGGCGGGCAGTTCCTCGAAGCGGAGAGCGTCGCGGATGCCATCGTCTTCCTGCTCTCGGACCAGGCGCGCGGCATCTACGGGCAGGACCTGATCGTCGACAACGGCTATACCCTGCGCTGACGCTGAACCTTGCCAGCCGACAGGGCCCGCCAAGCGGCGGGCCTTGTCAACTCAGCGCTTCCAGAACCCGCGCGGGCCTTTGGGTTTGTCGCCGACGCGGGTGAAGGTCGGCAGGTCTTCCAGCGGCACCCAGACTTCGCCCTGCCAGTCGAGCACGTTCGCGAAACCATCGAGCCAGGTCATGCGCATACGCCGCGGCTGGTGCGGGCACTGCTGGTGTTCGTCGCGCAGCTGCGGGATCACCTCGTGGCTGAACCACTGGCGAAGAGTGCGGTTCTCCGGGTGGCTGTGGCGGTAGAAGGCCATGTACAGCGCCGCTTCGCTGATGACTTCGACTTCTTGCTCGTTGCCGCTGTTGCACAGCAGGCGCACGGTCTTGGCTTCGCCTTCTTCCAGACGACGGGCGAGGACGGTGGGGTGGTGCAGGCCGAGCAGGCGGGCGACGTCGGTGCCGACGAACCAGGGCTGGTTGTCGATCATCACGCCGCGTACGGGGCGGTTGTGGCGCAGGAAGGTTGTGGCAGTTACGGCAATCAGGGCATCCATGGCAGGTACTCCAACTCGGGGAGAAAGCCGCCGTCCCGAAGGGGAGGCGGACCGCGTAGGGTTGGTGAACCGGAACCAGAGCCGGCAGGCCCGAGGGCCTCCCCACACGATCCGCCATATCAGCGCTGTAGTTTCCTACAGTTGCGTGGGGGCCTACGAAAACGATTCGCTGTTTTCGCATGCACTTTCAGCGCAATCGCGCTGGTTATCAGGTCACCAAACCCGGCCACGGGATTGACCGTGGCGGGTTGGAATCTAGCGACGGCCCGTGTAGGCCCACAAGGCGGTTGGCGGGTGGGAAGTTTCGTGGAAAACGCCGGGATATCGCGCGGATTTCAGCAGCGCCTTACAGGCACTGTTCTCGGGCATGGCCCGCTCCTACACGAGCTGCACGACATCAACCTGTAGGAGCGGGCCGCGCCCGCGATCCGTCGGCAGGGCCGACGCCTGGGCCAACCGTAGGACGGATATCGAGTCAGCGTTATCCGCCGCGCCGCGACCAGCGCGGACGTCGTCCGCCCCGAGCCGAGCAAATGTCGCATCACCTGATACGGTAAGCTGCGCAGCTTTCCCAGCGTTCCATGCGGAGAACGATCCATGGAAGACCTCAACACCCTCTATTACTTCACCCAGGTGGTGGAACAGGGTGGTTTCGCCGCTGCCGGCCGCGCGCTGGACATCCCCAAGTCCAAGCTCAGCCGGCGCATCGCCCAGTTGGAGGAACGCCTGGGCGTGCGCCTGCTGCACCGCACCAGCCGGCACTGCTCGCTGACCGAGATCGGCCAGGAGTACTACCAGCGTTGCGTGGCCATGCGCATCGAGGCGGAAGGCGCTTCCGAGGTCATCGAACGCAACCGCGCCGAGCCACGCGGACTGGTGCGGCTGGCCTGCCCGACGACGCTGCTCAACTCCTGGGTCGGGCCGATGCTCACCCGCTACATGCTCAAATACCCGCTGGTGGAACTGTTCATCGAGAGCACCAACCGCCGCGTCGACCTGCTCCACGAGGGCTTCGACATCGCCCTGCGGGTGCGCTTCCCGCCGCTGGAGAACACCGACATGGTGATGAAGGTGCTGGGCAACAGCACCCAGTGCCTGGTGGGGCGCCCGGATTTCCTCGAACGCATGACCGGCGAAAGCTCGCCCCTGGGCTTCGGCCAACTGCCTAGCCTGCACTGGGGCAGCATGCAGCGCGAGTACCAGTGGGAGCTGTTCAACGAGGAGGGCGAGCGCCTGCTCATCTCGCACAAGCCGCGCATGGTCACAGACGACCTGCTGGCCCTGCGCAATGCCGTGATCGCCGGTGTCGGCATCGCCCACGTGCCGCGCGTGGCGGTGCGCGAGGACCTGGCCGCCGGACGGCTGGTCGAGCTGCTGCCGGGCTGGTCGCCCAAGTGCGGCATCGTCCACGCGATCTTCCCCTCGCGCCGTGGCCTGCTGCCCTCGGTGCGCACGCTGATCGATTTCCTCGCCGAGGAGTTCAGCAACAGCGACATGGCCTGAGGCCCGCGCCGGCAGGCAGCGTTGCGTTTCGCGCACCGCTGTATTGCCGGCCCGACCGATTCTGCGCGGGAGGCTGCCGGCATAGGCTGGCGCCACTGTTTTTCCCACAAGGAATGGTCATGAATCCCGCTTCGAATTCCCTCCCGGCCGACCACGCGCAGCCGACCCTGTCCTCGGCGATGGTGGTGCTGCTCGCCTTCTGCTGCGGCGCCGTCGTAGCCAACCTCTACTACGCGCAGCCCATCGTCGAGCTGATCGCTCCGGCGATTGGCCTCTCCACCGAGAACGCCAGCCTGATCGTCTCGCTGACCCAGTTCGGCTACGCCATCGGCCTGCTGTTCCTGGTGCCGCTGGCGGACCTGCTGGAGAACCGCAAGCTGGTGATCGGCTTTACCCTGGCCGTGGCGCTGTGCCTGGCCGGTGCGGGGCTGGCGAATTCGCCTTCGGTGCTGCTGGCCTGCGCGCTGCTGATCGGCCTGACCTCGGTCGCGGTGCAGATCCTCGTGCCGCTGGCCGCGCACCTGGCGCCGGAAGAGGCCCGTGGTCGCGTGGTGGGCAACATCATGGGTGGCCTGTTGCTGGGCATCCTGCTGTCGCGGCCGGTGTCCAGCCTGGTGGCGGAAGTCTTCGGCTGGCGCGGGGTGTTTCTCGCCGCGTCCGTGCTGATGCTGGTGATCGCATTGGTGATGGCGGTGGCACTGCCGCGCCGCGTGCCGGCTCACAGTGCGACCTACCCGCAGCTGATCGGCTCGGTGTTTTCCCTGGCGCGGCGCTACGCCGTGCTGCGCGAGCGCGCGCTTTATCAGGGCCTGCTGTTCGCCGCGTTCAGCGCCTTCTGGACCATCGCCCCCATCGAGCTGATCCGCCACCACGGCTTCAGCCAGACCCAGGTCGCGCTGTTCGCCCTGGTCGGCGCCGTCGGTGCCGTCGCCGCGCCTATCGCCGGACGGCTGGCGGATGCCGGGCATACCTTCAAGGGCACCCTGGTGGCGCTGCTGCTGGCGCCGTTCGCCCTGTTGCTCGGCGCGCTGCCCGGTGCGGGGTTCTTCTGGCTGGTGGTGTGCGCGGTGCTGCTGGATTTCGCCGTGCAGCTGAACATGGTGCTCGGTCAGCGCGAGGTGTACGCCCTTGACCCGCACAGCCGTGCGCGCCTGAACGCGGTGTACATGACCAGCATCTTCGTCGGCGGCGCGCTCGGTTCGCTGGTCGCCAGCCCGCTCTACGAAGCCATCAGCTGGACGCCGTTCGCCATCGGTGCGGCGGTGATCCCGGCCATCGCCACCTTGCTCTTCCTGCTGCGCGGCGACAGCCACGCCTGAGAGCACAGGCGTGCAAGGCGAGCGCAGGGGTGATTGGGTACACTCCGGGGTTTCCCGCTCCCGGAGTCCCGCCATGGACAAACTGCAGGCCCTGTCGATGTTCGTCGAGACCGTCCGTTGCGGCGGCTATTCGGCGGCGGCCCGCAAGCTTGGCGTGGCGACCTCCTCGGTGACCCGCCAGGTGGCGGCGCTGGAAGCGGAACTGGGCGCCACGCTGCTCAATCGCACCACCCGCCACAGCAGCCCGACCCTCGCCGGGCAGGCGTACTACGACAAGGCCGTGGAAATCCTCGAGGCGCTGGTGGAGGCCGACGGCCTGGTCAGCGACCGTGGCCGCGAGGCGAAAGGGCGGTTGCGCGTCAGCGTCCCGGTGGAGTTCGGCCGCCGCGTCATCGCCCCGCACCTGGGCCGCCTGCTGGCGCTGTACCCGGGGCTGGAAGTCAGCCTGTCCCTCAGCGACCAGATCACCGACCTGCCGAAACAGCAGATCGACCTGTCCGTGCGCCTGGGTTCGAGCCTCACCAGCGACGACATCATCAGCCGCCCCATCGGCCAGTTCCAGCGCTGGCTGGTGGCGAGCCCCGGCTACCTGCAACGCGCCGGCACACCGGCACACCCGCTGGACCTGATGGAGCACCAGTGCCTGCGCTTCGACTACGGAGGCGCGCACCTGACCTGGACCTGCAGCGACGGCCAGGACACCTGGCCGCTCAACGTGCAGGGCCGCCTGCAGAGCAACAACGCCGACGTCCTGCGCGAGACTGCTCTGGCCGGCGGCGGCATCGCGCTGCTGTCGGACTGGCTGGTCGCCGAGGACGTCCGCGCCGGAAGGCTGGTGCGTCTGCTGCCCGAGTACGACTCCTATCCCGGCAATACCGTGGGCAGCATCAATGTGCTGTACCCGCCGAGCCTGCGTGAGTCCAGTCGCATCCGCGTGTTCGTCGCCTTCCTGGAAGAACTCATGCCCGGCGAGGCGGGACAGGAGCAATAAGATGGCCCCGGCCAATGTGCGGGAATGTTTTTTGCCAGCTTCCAGAAACGGTATTTCTGCTTGCCCTTGTCGATAGGTTCGTGTTTCGGATATGAAACAAGTTAATGCTCCGGCACGGTTTAATGTTGCTGGTTATGTATCTAATAGCCAGATTGTCTAGTTTGCTTCAGGTTGTTTTGCTGTTTTTCAGAATCGCCGATTGACAGTTTTATGGGCGCTGCTAAACCGTGGGCTGGGTGTTAATATCCATGGTTGAGCAGGGATGAAATCATGAACGATGACGTCAATGTTCCGTCGATTGGGGATGAGGTTGCCGAGAGGGTTGTTCCGGGGCTTGAAGTTCCCGGTAACATCAGGGCTTCGCCAAAATATGTTGATAGAGATGATGGCGGTGGCGGGCCTCCGGATCTCCCATGGCAACGATACAATTGGAAGCTTGCCGTTATCCTGCTGTTCGTGACCATGCTGGCACTGCTTTATATTGTCTGGGGGAACACCACCGGAATACTGAGTGTCGTTTCCCAGTACAAGGGTAAAGATAATTCCTTTGTGCTCGGCGGTCTCAGTCTTGTCACCCTGACATTGATCCGGATGCTGGCCATCCTGATTGGAGCTGCCTTGGCATTTGCCGGCTTGGCCATCTCCTTCTTTTCCCATGACAAGGCGACGCAGCTGGCAGCATCGAGAACGTCTCCGGGAGCAACTACCGCCGCGACGCTGACAGCCTACTCGCCGGGCATTGTCGGGATCGTCTTTGGCGCAGTCGTCATCATGGCCGCTTTGTTGACCAAGACAACCTACAACTATACGCCGCCCCAGACGCTGACCACCCAATACAGCCTGGATACGACTTCCACGCCCGAGGATGAAGCCGCCAGAGCTGCTGCATCATTGGGGCTGGACCCGGTAGACAAGGTGATTTCCACTTCGGCCGCGAAGAGTACGCCCAAGCCAGGAGGGAGCGGTGATGGCCAACCTAACCAATAGGGGCGTGCTGGTATTCCTGACAGCTGCGTACCTCACGGGGTCGGCCATTGCTGCCGAGAAAATCCCTTGTGCGACTGCGGATGAAATGGCTGGCAGGATCTACAGCAGAATAACGGCCAATGCGCTTTTGATGCGGAGCGCTACGTTGAGTTTGGCCGGCGAGGATCTGAAAGTTATCTATGAGTATTCCAGTGAGTGTGAACTAACTAAGAGTCTCATGGATAAGTTGTTTGCTGCTGCTGTTATCGCAAAGAAGAAGGAAGATGAGCGGGGAGTGGTAATTGGATATGGGGCTGGAGTCAGGGCTGTTTCTCCTGTGCAGGGCGGCGTGGGAGTGAGTGGTCACGGTGTGTCGGCGCCGGAGATCAATATAAGGGGGAATATTCCGGCCATACAGCAGCAGATAGAGATCAGCCCCTGATGTCACTCTGTAGCGGCTCTTAAAGTTAAGCAAGTGGTCAAGTAGTTGTATTTTTCAGCGTACTCACAACCTGACTGGCTGCCATGCCGGGAGGTCGATCATGCCTGTCACCATTTCGTTGGAACAGATCAGGAAACTGGCGCCAAGTGTTCGTTCCAGCTATGCCGACGCCTTTGGCCAGGGAGCGGTTGTCTTCGAACGGCACGGTATAACCAGGAGTTCCTTGCGGGTGGCTCATTTCATGGCGCAGGTACTGCATGAAAGTGGAGCGCTGAAGGTGCAGTGGGAGTCGCTCTACTACACGCCCAAACGGTTGCCCAAAGTGTGGCCGAAGCGCTTCCAGCCTGGCGGCCCGTTGGACCCGACGGCCTATGCCTTCAATGAGGAGAAGCTGGGCAATGAGGTGTATGGAAACAGAATGGGGAATGACCAGCCCGGCGACGGCTTCAAGTTCCGGGGGCGTGGGCTGCTGCAACTGACCGGCAAGGACAGTTATCGGCAGGCCACGCAGATCCTGCGGCATTGGGTGGCGGATGCCCCGGACTTCGTGCTCGACCCGGACCAGGTGCTCGGCAGCCAATGGTGCCTCGCGGTCGCGGCGGCCGAATGGGAAGCGCTCGGCTGCAATCAGTTCGCTGACGAAGACAGCGTGAGGAAGGTAACGCGGGCGTTGAACGGCGGCTATGTCGGTCTGGCAGAGCGAGAGGACTGGACCCGCAAGACAAAGACGATCTGGGCATAGGGTCTTTCCCGATTCGATCAGCGGAGATCATCAAGATGAGCCGGGCAAAGCGTGCCACCCTGGAATTCGACCCCCTGTACGGCAAACTGCAGGACGGCCTTTCGGCGGTCCTGCAGATTGGTCGTTCCTTGTGGGTCGCGAACGACGAAACAACTCGCCTGGAGTTGCTCAGCCTCACCTCATCTACAGAGGCCGACCCTCTGCGCTGGGGTGAGCACCAGAGCCTGTCGTTGGAGGATTACTTCGAGTTGCCGTCACCGGCGGATGACGCCGGGGAAACCGAGGAAGCCGATATCGAAGGTCTCGCCTACTCAAGCGAAACGAAGTACCTGTGGCTAGTCGGTTCCCACAGCCTCAAGCGCAAGAAAGCCAGCCCGGATCGACCGTTGGCGCGGAACATGGAGCGGCTTGCCGACATTTCGGCAGACGGCAATCGCTTTCTGCTGGCGCGCATTCCCCTGCGGCAGGAAGACGGACTGCACCTTCCGGCCGGCAACTCGGCGGAGGACGGCCGGGTTGCTGCTCGTCTGCACGGCGATACCACCGGCAGCGATCTGACGGCGGCGCTGGAGGATGATGAGCACCTGGGACCGTTCCTGAGCATCCCTGGTAAGGACAATGGTTTCGATATCGAGGGCCTGGCAGTTGCCGGCAACCGTCTGTTTGTCGGGCTGCGTGGTCCGGTTTTGCGCGGCTGGGCCGTTGTGCTCGAGATTGAGCCGGAAGTAGTGCCCGATGCTGCGGACGAGTTGCGTCTGAGGGAAATCGGCGCTGGCGGTCGCCGCTACCGGAAACACTTCCTTGATCTGGGTGGGTTGGGCATACGGGATCTGTGCGTGCAGGGCGATGACCTGCTGATCCTGGCCGGCCCGACCATGGATCTGGATGGTCCGGTCAGCCTGTACCGATGGCCGCGCGGTGCGATCCCCGAAGGTGAGAGCTTATTGTTTGGTGAGCAGTTGGAGAAACTGTTCGACGTCGATTTCGGTGAGGGTGACGATCATGCGGAGGGCCTCTGCCTGCTCCAGCTGGAGGCGACCGCCGTCCCTCGGCTACTGATCGTCTACGACGCCGCCAGCGCAGCGCGAAAGCCGACTCCGGCCTCCGTCGAGGTCGACGTCTTCCCCTGGCCAACCCCGCACTGATCCAGGCGGCTCAGTGACTGTCTGCGCTGGGCTGCGTGGGCGGAGCGATCTTGCGCATCAGCGGCACCAGCAGCAGCGTCACCGCGAAGCACGCGCCGACCAGCAGGAAGGCGTCGGCGAAGGTCAGTGTCTGAGCCTCGCGCCAGGTCAGGTCCCACAGGTGCTTGAGCGCCTGCTGCGAGGGTTCGCCGTTGAACTCCATGGACGGCGCCAGCCAGTGGTTGAGTGCTTCGTTGCCGCTGTTCAGGTGCTCGGCCAGGCGCAGGAAGTGCAGGTTGGCGCGGTCGTTGAGCACCGTGGCGCAGGCGGCGATGCCGATGGCGCCGCCCAGGTTGCGCATCAGGTTGAACAGCCCGGAGGCGAGCTTCAGGCGCTCCGGCGGTAGCGAGCCCAGTGCCAGGGTCACGGTGGGCGCTACGCAGAACTGCTGCGCCATGCCGCGCAGGGCCTGCGGGAACATCAGCTGGGCCGCGCCCCAGTCGTGGGTCAGCGGGGCGAATTCATACATCGACAGGGTGAACATCACCATCCCCAGCAACAGTATCCAGCGCAGGTCGACGCGCCGGGCGAGGACGGCGTAGAGCGGGATGCTCATGATCTGGAAGATGCCCGTGGAGAAGATCGCCAGGCCGATGTCCAGCGCGCCGTAGCCGCGCACCCGGCCCAGGAAAAGCGGAGTGAGGTAGATGGTGGCGAAGATGCCGATGCCGGTGACGAAGCTGAACAGGCAGCCGAGGGCGAAGTTGCGTTCCTTCAGGGCGCGCAGGTCGACGATGGGGTGCGCGGCGGTCAGGCTGCGGTAGATGAAGGCGATGCCGCACAGGGCGGAAATCCACGCGGTGACGACGATGGTGTCGTCACTGAACCAGTTCCAGCGCGGGCCTTCCTCCAGGGTGTATTCCAGGCAGCCGAGGAACAGCGCCATCAGCAGAATCGCCGGGTAGTCGGCGCCCTTGAGCAGCGACAGGTCGGGCTTGTCGATACGCACCATGACCGGCACCACGATGGCGACGAACAGCCCCGGCACCAGGTTGATGTAGAACAGCCAGGGCCAGGAGGAAATGTCGGTGATCCAGCCGCCGACCACCGGCCCGAGGGTCGGCGCAAGGGATGCGATGGCGCCGATGGTGGCGGCGACTATCACCCGCTGCTTGCCATCGAAGTAGAGGAAGCCGGTGGTGAACACCATGGGGATCATCGAGCCACCGAGGAAGCCCTGCAGCGCGCGGAAGGCGATCATGCTCTGGATGTTCCAGGCCATGGCGCAGAGCAGGCTGGTGAGGGTGAAGCCCAGTGCCGAGGCGGCGAACAGCCAGCGCGTGGAGAGCACCTTGGACAGCCAGCCGGAGAGCGGGATGACGATGATCTCGGCGATCAGGTAGCTGGTCTGCACCCAGGCCAGTTCGTCGGCACCTGCGGACAGTCCGCCGCCGATGTCGCGCAGCGAGGCGGAGACGATCTGGATGTCCA
This sequence comes from Pseudomonas sp. LABIM340, assembly GCF_040017195.2. Classification (NCBI taxonomy): domain Bacteria; kingdom Pseudomonadati; phylum Pseudomonadota; class Gammaproteobacteria; order Pseudomonadales; family Pseudomonadaceae; genus Pseudomonas; species Pseudomonas sp. LABIM340. The sequence continues at coordinate 3,113,071 of NZ_CM200227.1, forward strand.
GCAGGGCGATGAACATGCCCAGGCACATGCAGGCGAAGGAGATGACCTTGCGGCCGGTGGAAAGTTTCTCCACCGGCACCACTTCGCTACTCCAGTGTTTTTCGATCCAGAGCTTGCTACCGGAAAGGTTCACGGCTGGCTGCCCTGGGCGACGCGTTGGTCGGCGTCGCCATGCTCGTGGGCGCGTGTGTCCACTTCCACCAGTACGGAAAGACCGGGGCGCAGGTCGCCGAGATGGCCGTCGGCGTCGTCCAGATGCACGCGCACCGGCACGCGCTGGACGATCTTGGTGAAGTTGCCGGTGGCGTTCTCCGGCGGGAGGATGCTGAACTGCGCGCCGGTGGCCGGGGCGAGGCTGTCCAGGTGGCCGTGGAAGACCTTGCCCGGAAGGATATCGGCCTCGATGGTCACCGCCTGGCCGGGTTGCATCCGTGCCAGTTGGTCTTCCTTGAAGTTGGCGTCCACCCACAGGCCCTGCGCGGGCACGACGGCGAGCAACTGGGTGCCGGCGGCGACGTAGCTGCCGACCCGCGCACGACGGTTGCCGATGTAGCCGTCCACCGGGGCACGCAGTTCGGTGTAGCTGAGGTCCAGGCGCGCCAGGTCACGGGCGGCGACAGCCTGCTCCAGCGCGGCCTGGGCCTGCTGGCGCTGGCTGTGGATCACGTCCAGCTGGCGACGCGCGGCAAGCAGGCTGGCGCGGGCCTTGTCGCTGTTGGCGCGGGCGGATTTGAAGCTGGCGTCGGCGCGCTGTGCGGCCTCCACCGACACGGCGTTGGTGCGCACCAGGGTGGCGTAGCGGCGTTGGTCGTCGCGGGTGCGAACCTCTTCCGCAGCAGCCGCGTCGATCTCCGCTTGGCTCTGGCGGATCAGTGCGTCCTGCAGCGAGGCCTGGGCGTCGACATTGCCCAGCGCTGCTTCCTCGGCATGCACCGCGCCCTCGGCTTTTGCCAGCGCGGCGCGGTAGTCACGGTCATCGATGCGCGCGAGCAGGTCGCCGGCATGCACCCGCTGGTTGTCGCTGACCTTCAACTCGGCGATGTAGCCGGCTACGCGCGGGCTGATGACGGTGACGTCGCCGCCGACATAGGCATCGTCGGTCTTCTCCAGAAAGCGCCCGTCGAGCCACCAGTGCCCGGCGTAGGCGGCTGCGCCGAGGATGGCCGCCGTGGCGATGGCCAGCTTGAGCGCCTTGCGGGATTTCGGTTTGGCCGTGTCGACGGCTGGCGTGGCGGGGAGGGTGACGGGCTGGTTCATGGCGGCCTCGCTCAGGCGTGATCGGCGTGGGGAATGTTCTGGGGAATTGCTTGCGGGAAGACGGGGACGAGCCGGCCGCCTTCGCGGCGGTGAATCTGGTGCTGCGGGCCGATGGGCTCGCCGCTGTCGGCATCCACCAGGGCGATACGCACGGGGTGGCCGCTGCGGGTGTCCACCAGCTCGGCGGCGCTGGCCATGCCGGCGTGGCGCTTGCCCCACTGCAGCAGGGTCAGCAGCACCGGGCGCAGGTCGCGGCCGCGCTCGGTGAGCAGGTAGTCGAAGCGCGGCGGGTGATCGTTGTACTGGCGGCGCTGCAGCAGGCCGCTGTCCACCAGGGCGCGCAGGCGGCGAGTGAGCACGTTGCTGGCAATGCCCAATCGTGCAAGGAACTGGTCGAAGCGGGTGGAGCCGTAGAAGGCTTCGCGCAGGATCAGCACGTTCCAGCTGTCGCCGATCAGGTCCAGCGCCTGGGCGACGGGACAGGGCAGGTGGTCGAAGCTGGTTCTGCGCATGGCTGCACCTCTTTACATTAATGTTGTCATCTAATCGGGCCGCCCTGTCACGGGCCTGGCAAGGCGACAGGCAAGGTTCGCCGGAAAGATTATGGTCGTAATCTAAATCGGTCACTTGCTTTGCGCAAGTGACTCGTTGGGGGAAGGACGGCGCAGGGGATGAACGGCGTACCGGGTGAGTTTCCGGCTGGCGCAAGGGTTGCCCGATCCTGCGAAAGTTGCCCGGCAAAGTTCAGGGGAAGTTCGCGGAAAGTACCGTCCGAATAACTCGGAAAGTGGCCGGTCTAATTATCCGGTAAATGGTCTGGAACGGCTGTTCCACAACTTTTCTTCAGGCAAAAAAAAGGCCGCCTGGGGAGGCGGCCAAACCAAAGGATGATGAAGTGGAGCAATCCTCCGGACGCTCTGGAGCGGGCATCCGGGACTCATGTGCTTCATCGGGGCGCAAGCTTAATGGCGATAGCGGCAAATTCTGAATCATTCGTCTCGATATCGACTATCGACAAAGCTGGTTTGAGGCGCAGGCGACGGATTGTTATCTCTTCGCTGGCTCTGCCTAGGGCGGGGAAACATAAGAAAGTTGTTCAGAATTCAATCGATACACCTGCCAAGACAAGTCCAACAAAGGGGTAGCAGATGTCCGCGTTCCGTCTTTCAATGCTCGGTGCCTGTGTCAGTGCATCGCTCGCCGGCATTCCGTTCCAGCTGGCGCACGCCGCCGCCGTTTCCGACCAGTCCGAAGCCACCGGCTTCATCGAAGGCAGCACCGCTTCGCTGCTGATGCGCAACTACTACTACAACAGCGACCGCAAGTCCGGGGCCGGTGACCGCAAGGACTGGACCCAGGGCTTCACGCTGAACTACAGCTCCGGCTTCACCCAGGGCACCGTCGGCTTCGGTGTCGAGGCCTTCGGTAACTGGGGCATCCGCCTGGACGGCGGCGCCGGCACCTCCGGCACCGGCAACCTGCCGGTGCGTGACGATGGCTCGCCGGAAAGCGAGTACGGCCGTGCTGGTGGAGCAGTGAAGCTGCGCGTGTCGAAGACCGAACTGCGCTGGGGCGACCTGCAGCCCACCGCACCGGTGTTCGCCGCCGGCGGCACCCGCCTGTTCCCGCAGACCGCCACCGGCTTCAACGTGCTCAGCAGCGAGATCGAGGGGCTGGACCTGGACGGCGGCCACTTCACCGGCGGCAACGGCCCGGTGACCACCAACGGCGACCACGGCATCTGGGCCTCCTACGCCAACGTCGAGGCCAGCAGCATCGACTACGTGGGCGGCAAGTACGCGGTCAATGATGCGCTGAACTTCTCGCTCTACGCCTCCAAGCTCGAAGACGTGTGGCGCCAGTACTACGGCAACGCCAACTACACGCTGCCGCTGGCGGACGACCAGTCGCTGAACTTCGACTTCAACCTCTACCGCACCAATGACGACGGCAGCGCCAAGGCCGGTGAGATCAGCAACACCACCTGGTCCGCCGCCGCCGCGTATACCTTCCTCACCGCACACACCCTGACGCTGGCCTACCAGAAGGTCCACGGCGATACGCCGTTCGACTACGTGGCTTTCGGCGTCAACGGCCCCGGCGACACCGGCGATTCGATCTTCCTCGCCAACTCCATCCAGTACTCGGACTTCAATGGTCCGGAAGAGAAGTCCTGGCAGCTGCGCTATGACCTGGCGATGGCCACCTACGGCATCCCCGGCCTGAGCTTCATGGCCCGCTACGTCAACGGCCATGGCATCGACGGCACGAAAATGGCCGCCGACAGCCCGTACCGCGGCTATGGCTACGGTGAGGACGGCAAGCACCACGAGACCAACCTGGAAGCCAAGTACGTGGTGCAGTCCGGGCCGGCGAAGGACCTGTCGTTCCGCCTGCGCGAGGCGATCCACCGCGGCAACGCCGATCAGGCTGAAGGTGACGTCAACGAGTTCCGCCTGATCGTCGACTACCCGCTGTCGATCCTGTAATGGCTGGCACCGGCGCCTCGTTTGTGGGGCGCCGGTGCGGCACGTCGCGTGTCTAACAGGCGAGGTGGGAAATTGCCTGCGCCAGGCCATCCGGGTTGTCGTAGGCGATCATGTGCCCACTATGGGCAACGATCTCGACCCGGCAGCCTGCCTGGTGATACAGGCGGATGTCGTTCAAGGGGGTGTTGTCCGAGAGGATCACGGCCTTTTTGGGGGTACGCAGCACTTTCAGGGCCTCGATCCACCGCCCAGTGTCGTAGTCGGCGAGCGCCGCGCCGGCCCACTGGTAGATGGCCTGCGGCGAGCTGACCTGGAAGGGGCCCAGCCAGGCTTCATTGTCGCCGTCCTCCTTGAGTCGTTCGAGCAATCGTGAAAAGCCGATGGCGACGAACTCGCTTTCACTCATGGAGGTGATGGATTCGAGCAGGGCGACGCCATATTCGGTGAGGCCGGGTTGGCAGAGGATCAGCTTGTTGACCTTGGTTGGCAGGGCGGCCGCGAGCTTGAGCGCGATGAAGGCGCCGGCGCTGTGACCGAACAGGCTGCAGCGGGGGATGCCGGTGCTGAGAATCCAGTTTTCCAGTGTCTGGGCCTGGGCCGTTGTGCCATAGAGGGTAGCGTCGGGCTTGTCACTGAAACCGGCGCCGGGCAGGTCGACCAGCCAGGAGCGGCGCCGGCAATAGGCGTCCGACGCGATGACCGCGGGATAGTCACTGGTCGATGCGCAGCCCAGGCCGTGAATGTAGATCAGGGGTGATGCTCCATAGCAGACGTCTTGCCAACGCAGCAGGTCCTTCTGCTCGTCAAAGGGGTAGGTGTTCATGTCTCACACTCCCATTGGAGTTGCGGAGCCCGGAGGCTTGCGGAAGATGCACGAGACGGCATGACAGCTTCTTCGTGCGTACCGCCATGGGCATGGCAGTGAGGTCAGGGTAGGGGGCGGAGCAGGGCCGCAGGGCGGCAGTTCGGGCGAGGTTGAAGCCGGTCAAATTCGGGTCTGCTTTTGTTGTGGGAAGCGTCGGTTTGTTCGTCATTCGTTTGCCACTCCCGATGAAGGGGAGAACGACATTCGATCCGCTGTTGTCCTGGCGGACCCGCAACGGACCTTGCCTGCCATGACGCGGGAAAGCGACGGTCCTACAATGCGGGTTCCCTCCCTCCCCAAGGAAATCCGATGCCCGCCGAAGACGAGCGCAGCACGCAATTGATCGATGGCCCGGTGGGCAAGCTGCAGTTGCTGATCGACCGGCCGGGTGTGCCGGTGAGAGGCATCGCGCTGATCAGCCATCCGCAGCCGCTGCTTGGCGGCAGCCCGAAACACCGCGTGCCGCTGACCCTTTCCCGCAAGCTCTGTAGTGCCGGCTGGATGACCGTGCGGCCGAGCTTCCGTGGCGTGGATGGCAGCGAGGGCGAGTACGCCGAAGGCATCGGCGAGGCGCAGGACATGCTCGCGGTGGTCACGCACCTGCGCCGCGAATATCCCGAGCTACCGCTGGCGCTGGTGGGCTTTTCCTTCGGCGCCTATGTGTTCGCCCGCGTAGCCAGCGAGCTGTCACCGCCAGTGCAGGCCATCGCGCTGATGGGCTTGCCGGTGGGCTCGGTGCCCGGTGGCCGCGACTACGAGGCGCAGGAGCTTCCGGCCGATTGCCTGCTGCTGCACGGCGAGGCGGACGAGATGGCGCCGCTGGCGAACCTGCTCGACTGGGCGCGCCCGGCGCAGCGCGAGGTAGTGCTCTACGCCGGCGCCGACCACTTCTTCAAGGGTTGCCTGGAGCGCGCCGTGGAACGGGTCCTCCAGCACCTGTCTCGCGTGATCAACTGAGCTCCACGCGCCCTAGTTCGCGTAGATACGACCAGGGGTAGATACCCCGGTCATGACCATCGTCGAACACCAGTTGCACGCCATAACCCTGCAGGTTCAGTTCCTGCAGGACGACTCTGGCGCAGACCAGCTCGATGCGCCCCTGCAGGCGTGCCGCCCGGCACTGCGAGCAGGGGCAGGCGCCGCGCAGGCGGGCGAAGGCGATGCGCTGCTCGACGCCGTCGTCCCAGCGGATGTGCAGTTCCCCGTCGGCGCTGGAACGGTGCAGGGCGACTGGGGTGTTCATGCCGATTGCCCCAGTTGAGTGAGGGCGATGCGCACGGCCTTGCGGACTTCCGGGTCGCCGTCGTTTTCGGCGTTGCGCAGTGCGTCGATGGCATCAACGCTGGCCAGCTCGCCCAGGGCCAGTGCCGCCTCCTTGCGCAGGTTGCTGATGCCGTGGCCGAGCACGCCCTTCAGGCCTTCCAGCGCCGGCAGGTAGCGCAGCTTGCCCAGCGAACGTGCGGCGCGCAGGCGCACCTGCCAGAAGTCGTCTTCCAGTGCCTGCACCAGCGCATCACCGGCTTCCGGCTGGGCCAGTTTGCCGAGGGTACCGGCGGCTTCCTCGCGCACCTGCCAGGCCGGGTCGGCCAGGGCAGACTGCAGGGCCGGCAGCACGCTGGCGTCGATGGCCAGGCCGAGGGCGCCGGCAGCCGCGCGGCGGACTTCGGCGTCCGGGTCGTCGCGGGTCAGGCGCGCCAGGTGCGGCAGGGCGTCGGTGCGCTTGAGCCAGCCGAGGATGCCCACGGCTTCGCGGCGCACGCCGGCGTCGCTGTCGCCCAGTGCAACCAGGGCCGGTTCGGCCGCCTCTTCCAGACGCAGTTCGCGCAGGGCACGCAGGGCGCTGCGGCGGACGAAGAGGTCGGCATGGGTCGCCCAGGGCAGCAAGCGCACGCCGGCTTCGGCGGTCTTCAGCTCGCTCAGGCTCTGGGCGGCGGCTGCGCGCACGTCGTCATCACGATCGGCCAGGGCCTGGCAGAGGGCGTCCACCACGTCGGGTTCTTCCCAGGCTTCCAGCAGGCGTGCGGCCTCGGCGCGGACGCTGGCGGCGTCGTCATGGTTCAGCGCGTGGGCCAGCCAGGGCAGGCCGTCGGGTTCTTCGAGGTCGGCCAGCTCGATCAGCGCGATGCGCCGCACGCCGGCGTCGGCGTCCTGCAGGCGTGGCTGGAGGTTGAGGATGTCGGGATTGTCGGTGCTGAGATGGGAGTCGGTCATATGGCGAATCGCGGTATCCGTTGTGGAGTGGGCAGGCCCAGTGGCGTCAGGCGCGGCAGCTGGCGGCCGTCTTCGTGGCGCAGCAGTTCCAGGCAATGGCGCTTGAGCCGGGAGAATTCCGGGCTGGTGAGCAGGTCGGCGTGGCGCGGGCGCGGGAAGTCGAGGCGGATGTCTTCGAGGATGCGCCCGGGGCGCGGGCTCATCACCAGGATGCGGTCGGCGAGGAACAGCGCCTCGTCGATGTCGTGGGTGATGAACAGCACGCTGGTGCGCAGGCGCGTCCAGATATCCAGCAGCAGCTCCTGCATCATCATCCGCGTCTGCGCGTCGAGGGCGCCGAAGGGTTCGTCCATCAGCAGCAGGCGCGGCTGGTTGATCAGCACGCGGGCGATCTCCACGCGCTGCTGCATGCCGCCGGAGAGCTGCGACGGCCAGCGATTGGCGAAGCCGTTCAGGCCCACCAGCTGGAGCATTTCGTCCGCCTGGCGATGGCGCTCGGCGCGCAGTACACCGCGCATCTTCAGGCCGAAGGCGACGTTGTCACGCACGCGCCGCCAGGGCAGCAGGGTGTGGTGCTGGAACACCATGCCGCGCTCGGGCGACGGGCCGGCGACGGTATGGCCGTCCACTTCCAGTTGCCCGGCGCTCGGCGTCAGGTGCCCAGCCAGGGCGCCGAGCAGGGTGGACTTGCCGCAGCCGGAGGGGCCGAGCACGCAGACGAATTCGCCCGGCTCGATGGCGAAGCTCAGGGATTGCACGGCCTCGAAGGCGTCGCGGCCGTGGCCCAGGTGGATCGACAGACCGTCGACGCGCACGCGCCCCGGTGCGCTGGCGGGCAGGGTCATGGCTTGCCTCCGGCCTGGCGCTGCCAGGGCGTGACCAGGGCGCCGAGCTGGCGTACCAGCAGGCTGCTGGCCATGCCGAGCACGCCGATCAGCAGCATGCCGACGACGATGTCGGGGTAGTTCTGCAAGGTGTAGGACTCCCAGGTGTAGTAGCCGATGCCCCATTGTCCGGAGATCATCTCGGCGGTCACCAGGCAGAACCACGAGGTGCCCATGCCGATGGCAAGGCCGGTGACGATGCTCGGCGCGGCGCCCGGCAGCACCACTTCGCGCAGCAGTGCCAGGCGCCCGGCGCCGAGGCTGCGGGCGGAGGCGAGCAGGCGCGGGTCGACCGCTTCGACTCCGTGGATGGTGTTGAGCAGGATGGGAAACAGCGCGCCGGTGAAGGTGATGAAGATCATCGACAGCTCGGAGCTGGGGAACATCAGGATCGCCAGCGGAATCCACGCCACCGCCGGGATCGGCCGCAGCACTTCCAGCGGCGGCAACAGGCTGTCGCGTGCCCAGCGGCCACGGCCGATGACCAGCCCGAGGAGGATGCCGGCGAAAGCCGCCAGCAGGTAACCGGCGAGCACCCGCAGCAGGCTGCTGCCCAGGTGGCGGCCGAGCTTGCTCGATTGCGCGAGGTTCCAGGCGGCGTCGAGCACGTCACGCGGGCCGGGCACGTTGGCGAAGGTGGCCACGCCGAGGTTGACGTGGCGTGCGCTGAGCACCTGCCAGAGCGCGAGGCAGACCAGCAGCGAGGCCAGGCGCAGGCTCCAGCGGGTGAGGGTGGTGGTGTTCATCTGCGGTCTCCGCCAGCCCCGGCGCGCGGGCGCCGGGGCTGGTTGTCGATTCAGCGGCTGGCCACGGCCTGCTGGCTGGCGGCGGCGAAGTCGGCGACCTCACCACCGTGCTGGCGGGCGAAGGCGTCGGCCTGTTCACGCAGCAGGAAGGCATCCAGCGCGCCATCCTTGCCGCGCACGAACCAGGCCTGCCCGGCGAGCAGCTTGATGCCGCTGTCGCTGGCCTGGGCGTATACCGCGCGGATGTCCTTGCCCTGTTGCTTGAGTTCGGCCAGCTGGCCCAGCGCCTCTTTGGCGGTCGCATAGCTGCGCACCTTCGGCTCGCCGCGCACCCAGATCTGCGCGACCTTGCGGGTATCGCTGATCGGCTTGTTGGTCAGTGCGTCATTGCCCAGCAGCGGCTGCTGCGCGTAGTTCTTCAGCGCCTGCTCGTAGTCGGCGCCGGAGGCCTTGAAGGCGGCGCGGAGGTAGCGGTCGTCGACGAACTGCTCGACGTTCAGACCGCGGTCGGCCTTCTTCAGCAGCTTCAGGGTGTCGATGGCGGTGGCCACGGCCTGGCGGTATTCCGGCTTCCAGGTCAGGTCGCGGGTCTGCAGGCCGAGCGGGCCGTGGAACAGGTAGTTCACCTCGGCGGGAATGCCGGCGACCTTCTCGATCAGCTCGCTGTATTTTTCCGGGTCTCTGGCCAGCAGCTGGTTGGCCTCGTAGGTGGCGCGCAGGTAGGCCTCGACGATTTCCGGGTACTTCTGCGCGTAGTCGGCTTCCACCAGCGCGCCATGGAAGGTCGGCGCCTTGGCCTGGGAGCCGTCGTAGATCTTGCGGGCGATGCCTCGGCTTTCGAACAGTTCGGCGAAGGGCACGAAGTCGGCGTGGGCGGCGATCTTGTTGGCCTGCAGCGCGGAGCCGGCGACTTCCGGTGGTTGCGCGATGATGGTGACGTCCTTCTCCGGGTCCCAGCCTTGCGCCGCGATGGCGCGCAGCAGCAGGCCGTGGGCGGTGGAGGCGAAGGGCACGGAGATGGTCTGGCCCTTGAGTTCGGCCAGCGACTGTACCTTGGACGCGGCGGGGACGACGATGCCATTGCCGCTGCCGTCGATGCTGCCCGAGAGCACGCTGATGAACAGGCTGCGCTTGCCGGCGGCTTCGTGGGCGACGCCGTTGAGCGAGCCGGGGAAGTCGGCCATGGCGCCGAAGTCGAGCTTGCCGGCGACCATCTCGTTGGTCAGCGGTGCGCCGCTGGTGAAGTTCTTCCACTGCACGTCGTACTGAGCGTCCTTGTACGCGCCGTCGTGGGGCAGGTACTTGTCGAGCAGGCCGAGTTCGCGGATCAGCAGGCCGCCGGCGGCACAGTTGATGGTGGTGTCCTGGGTGCCGATGGCGACGCGGATGGTTTCGCCGTGGGCAGTGATGCTGGCAATGGCGAGCGCGAGGCCGGCCAGGGTGGTGCGCAAGGTCATGGGTGTTCCCCTCGAATCATGAGTGTTGGAATCGTCTCCGCCGCAGGCCTTGCGGTGGGAAACGAGGGGCGGTGCAGCAGGCGTCCGGCGGTGGGGCCGGATGGCGTTTCTGGTTATCAGTGTCGTCCTGCGCCCCCTGTAGGAGCGGGCCACGCCCGCGATCGCGCGCATGGCGCGCTCCTACAGGGAACCGCGTCGTAGGGCGCTTAATCTGGAACAGGTTATCCGCCGGTACCTCAGTGGCGGATAACGCTGGCGCGTTATGCGCCCTATGGATGCTGATTCAACGCAGCAGGTACGGAATCTCGACCCGCACCGCGCCGGTCGGGCAGTCCTTCTCGCAGGGCATGCAGTACCAGCATTCGTCGAAGGCCATGTAGGCCTTCTGGGTGGCGGGGTTGATCGCCAGCAGGTCCATCGGGCAGACCTCGACGCAGACGGTGCAGCCCTTGTCGGCGATGCACTTGTCCTCGTCCACCGTCACCGGGGCGCTGGAGCGGAAGAAGATTTCCTGGGGTTGGTAGGCCATTGCACGCGGTCCTCATCGTGTTGCTTGCCGGCCGTCGTGGCGGTCGGCTGATTCTGTTCGGTGTTTCCGGGGTGGTAGTGGTGCTCGGGGTTTCCCTCACCCCAGCCCTCTCCCAGGGGGAGAGGGGGTCGTTCGGTGGGGTTGGAAAGCATCGCGTCAGCCGGCGAGCGCCGATCCTTTCGTCGCTCAGGACAGTCCCCTCTCCCTCAGGAGCGGGGCGCGCAGCCAGGGTTAGGGTGAGGGGCTTTTCAGGCCGTCAGTCCAATCTCTCAAGCCGCCTCGCTCTTAACTCGCAGCCGCTCGTAGGCCTGCTGCTCATCCTCATCCAGCGCGATCACATAAGGCTCGATGGGCTTCTTGAAGCTGCTCATCACACCGTCTTCGCCCTTCTTCAGGTGCGCATGGCAGAACCACTCGGCATCGTTGCGCAGCGGGTAGTCCACGCGGTGGTGGTACAGGCCCCAGCGGCTCTCGGTGCGGAACAGCGAGGCGCGCGCGGCCATCTCGGCGCAGTCGCGGATCACGCTGACTTCCATGGCCCGCATCAGCTCGTGGGGGTTGTTGGCCTTGAGCTGGTCGAGGTCGCGGGCGATCTCGGCGAAGCGCTGCAGGCCGATCTCCATCTTCTTGGTCACCTTGGGCGGCTGCAGGTAGTCATTGACCATGCGCCGCAGCTTGTACTCGACCTGCGCCGGCGGCAGGCCATGCTCGCGCTTGAGCGGGGCGAAGACGCGTTCGCGCTCGCGCTCGACCTGGGTGGCATCGACCTCGCTGAACTCGCGCCCGGCCACGTACTGCGCGGCGTTGGCGCCGGCGAACCAGCCGTAGGTGAAGGCCCCGAGCATGTAGTTGTGCGGCACGGCGGCCATGTCGCCGGCTGAGTACAGGCCCCTGACGCTCGTCTCGGCCTTCTCGTTGACCCATACGCCGGAGGCCGAATGGCCGGAGCAGAAGCCGATCTCGGAGATGTGCATCTCCACCATCTGCTGGCGGTAGTCAGTGCCACGGCCCGCGTGGAACTGGCCACGGCTGGGGCGCTCGTTGCTGTGGAGGATTTCCTCGATGGTCTGGATGGTTTCCTCGGCCAGGTGGTCGAGCTTGAGGAACACCGGGCCGTTGCCGCCTTCGAGTTCCTGATGGAACTCCCACATCATCTGGCCGCTCCAGTAGTCGCACTCGATGAAGCGCTCACCCTTGCTGTTGGCGGTGTAGCCGCCCAGCGGGCCGGTGACGTAGGCGCAGGCCGGGCCGTTGTAGTCCTTGATCAGCGGGTTGATCTGGAAGCACTCCAGGTTCGATAGCTCCGCCCCCGCGTGGTAGGCCATGGCATAGCCGTCGCCGGCGTTGGTGGGGTTCTCGTAGGTGCCCATCAGGTAGCCGGACGAGGGCAGGCCCAGGCGGCCGGCGGCGCCGCAGGCGAGGACCACGGCCTTGGCGCGGATCACCTGGAACTGCGCGGTGCGGCAGTCGAAACCGAGCAGGCCGTTGACCGCTCCGTCTGCGTCGGTGAGCAGGCGGGTGACCACCAGGCGATTGGTGATCTCGATGCGTGCGCGCTTGAGCTGGCGGTACAGCACCTTCTTGATGTCGTGGCCCTCGGGCATGGGCAGCACATAGGCGCCCATGTGGTGGACCTTCTTCACCGCGTAGTCGCCGACCTCGTCCTTCTCGAACTTCACGCCCCAGCGGTCCAGCTGCTGCAGGGTCTCGAAGCTGTGGGTGGCATAGGCGTAGACCGCTGCCTGGTTGACGATGCCGTCGTTGGCGACGGTGATTTCCTTGGTGTACTGCTCGGGCGTGGCGTGGCCGGGAATGATCGCGTTGTTCAGGCCGTCCATGCCCATGCTGATGGCGCCGCTGCGTTTGACGTTGGCCTTGTCCACCAGCAGCACGCGCAGCTCGCGGTTGGTTTCCTTGGCCTTGATCGCGGCCATCGGGCCGGCGGTACCGCCGCCGATCACCACGATGTCGTAGGCGAGTTGCTTGTCCTCGGGAACCTGGGAGAGGTCGAACTGGCTCATTGATGCTGTCCCTTGTGACGGTCGATGCGCAGGCGGTACTGGAAGGCATCGCCGCGGTAGTAGAGGTGTTCGTAGTCCAGCGGCGCGCCGTCGGCGGTGTGGGTCAGGCGTTCGATGCGCATCACCGGCGAGCCTTCTTCCACCTCCAGCGCACGGGCCAGTTCGGCGTCGGCGAGGATGGCGTCGATGGCCAGGTCCGCGTGCCCCAGGGGCAGGGCGCAGTCGTTCTCGAGGATCAGGAAGATGTCGCGGCTGACCAGGTCGGCCTTCTCCAGGCGCTTGCCGACGTGCTCGGGCAGCCAGGTGATTTCCAGCGACACCAGCTCGCGGTTGACCAGGCGGGCGCGCTTGATCTGCACCACGTTGTCGCCCTCGGCCACCTGCAGGCGGGCGGCGACCTGGGCGTTGGCTGGCACGGTCTTGAAGCTGCGCAGGCGGTTGATCACCTCATAGCCGCGCTGGGTCATGGATTCACCCAGGCCTTGCAGGGTGCTGACGTTCTGGAATGCTTTGGGCTTGGCGACGAAGGTGCCCTTGCCGTGGATCTTGAAGATCAGCCCTTCCTTCTGCAGGTCGCCCAGCGCCTGGCGCACGGTGATCCGGCTGACCTCGAAGGCCTTGCCCAGCTCGGCCTCGGAGGGCATGCGGCTGAGCGGCGGATAGGTGCCGTCGAGGATGCGCGTGCGCAGGACTTCCTTGAGCTGGCTGTAGAGGGGAACGGGGGAGAGGGGGAGTAGTTCGGCCATAGTTCATAACTTGTTATGACGAGTTGGCGAAACTATAAAAGGAATAATTGATTCAGGACAAGAAACGATTTGGCATAAGCATAGAGAGCGTGGTCACGGGAAGGTTTTCGTAGGAGCGAGCAAAGGCTTCCACGTCGATATTCCCGTTTCGCACGGCGTTTCCCTGTAGGAGCGGGCCATGCCCGCGATCCGCCGGCAAGGCCGGCGCGGGGGGAGGGTCGCGAGCATGGCTCGCTCCTACACGGTCTCGCGGGGGAGCACGGTATTTCCCGGCGGGCTCAGTTCCGTAGGGCGCATGACGCGCCAGCGTTATCCGCCGTGCGTGGGCCGGCGGATGACCTGTTCCAGGTTATGCGCCCTATGGTGCCTCAGAACGGCCGGCTGCCCGACAGGCTGATGCGCTTCAGGCGCCGCTTCTCGCTTGCCGGGAAGGCATTGCGCCCATGCAGCACGGCCTGGTTGTCCCACCAGACGATGTCGCCGACCGACCACTTGTGGCTGTAGATCAGCTCCGGCTGCTGCAGGTGTTCGCACAGTTTCTCCACCAGCGCGGCGCCCTGCTCGGGATCGGCGCCGGGGATTTCCACCTCGGTGTGCACGGAGAGGAACAGCACGCGCTTGCCGTTCTCCGGATGGGTGCGCACCAGCGGGTGTTCGGTACCCTGGATCGGCTCGATGTCCGGGGTGCGGTAGCGCACGAAGGTGCCGTTGTAGCCGCCACTCTTCAGGCGGATGAAGGGGTTGTAGTTGATCAGGCGCAGCGGGTCGATCTCGGCGCGGGTCGCCTCATCGAGCGTCTCGTAGGCGCGGGCGAGGTTGGTGAACTGGGTTTCGCCGCCGGTCCTGGGGACCTCCAGCGCGTAGAGGAAGGAGCCGGAAGACGGCACCGGCGTCCACTGGTGGTCGATATGGGCCGGCAGGGCGAAGTTGCCCAGCTCGCCGTCCTCGGTGTTGGCCACCTTGACGATGTCCGGAGCTTTGCCGTCGGCGCCGGAGGACAGCACCGGGATGTCCGCCGGCGGCTGGAATACCGCGCCGAACAGGGTGGCGAAGCGCAGGTATTGCTGATCGTCGAGCTGCTGGTCCTTGAAGATCAGGATGTGGTGCTCGCGGTGGGCCTGCCTGATCGCCAGGACCTGCTCCGGGGTCAGTGGCTCGCGGGCGTCGAGGCCGCGTACTTCGGCACCCAGCGGGGCGTCGAGGGGGATGATGGCGAAGGTTTCGGGTGAGGGTTGTTTCAGGGCGGAATAGGTCATGCTTCAGTGCTCCGTTCAGGCATGGGCGGCCCTCTCCCTAACCCTCTCCCTGAAGGGAGAGGGGACTGGATCGGTGCCAGGCGAATCCAAGTAGCAGTCCTGCACCCGAGGTAGCAGGGCTGCACGAGAGGTGCGCTTCAATCGGATACTCCCTCTCCCTTCAGGGAGAGGGCTGGGGAGAGGGGCTCTGGCTCTCGGCGCCAGAGCTCAAACCTTCTTGATCGTCCGGCTGCGCTGCCCGTCGATACCCACCGGCACATCGCCGTCGAGGGTCACGCGGCGCACGATGCGCGGCTGGGTGCCGTAGTCGTCCACGGCGTAATGCTGGGTCGCGCGGTTGTCCCAGATGGCCACGTCGCCCGGTTGCCAGCGCCAGCGCACGGTGTTCTCCAGGCGCGTGACGTGGCTTTGCAGCACGGCGAACAGGTGCGCCGAGTCATGCTGCGAGAGGCCTTTCAGGCGCTTGACGAAGTGCCCCAGCAGCAGGGTCTTCTCGCCGCTGACCGGGTGCACGCGCACGACTGGATGCTCGGTCTCGTAGACTGTGGAGGTGAACACCTTGCGGTACTCCTCCAGGCGCGCGGGGTCGAAGTTCGGGCGGATGCCGGCGTAGTCATACTCGTTGCTGTGCACCGCCCAGAGCGAATCGGCCAGGGCCTTGAGCTCAGGCGTCAGGTCGTCGTAGGCGCTGGCGGTGTTGGCCCACACGGTGTCGCCGCCGGACTCGGGGGCCACCACGTTGCGCAGGACGGAGGCCTTGGGGTAGGCGTCGACGAAGGTCACATCGGTGTGCCAGGAGTTGGCGCGGCGGCCCTGGGCGCCGTCCAGTTCCAGCAGGTAGTGGGTGCCTTCCTGCACCGGCACGGTGGGGTGGGCCACCGGGTTGCCGAGCAGCTGGGCGAAGGCCTCCTGGCCCTGGTCGTCCAGGTGCGTCTGGCCGCGGAAGAAGATCACCTTGTGCTTCACCAGCGCCGCCTGGATGGCGTCGGTGGTGGCGGTGTCCAGCTCGCCGGACAGCTTCACGCCGCGAATCTCGGCGCCGATGCGGCCGGCAACCGGGTGGATGTCGAGGCTTACTGCGTGCTGCTGGATAGCTTGTGCTGCGTTGCTCATCTCATCGTCCTCTTGCTGTGGCAATAGAGCCGCGCGCTCGGGCGCGGCGGATGGGGATCAGAAGTCGTAGCGAACCGAGGCGCCGAGGGTGCGCGGCTGCCCCACCGAGGCGGTGTAGGAGCCGTTGATGCTGGCGAAGGCGGCCAGGTAGTAGTCCTTGTCGAAGGCGTTCTTCAGCCACACGGAAGCATCCAGCTGGCCGTCGCCGAGGTCCTTGCGCAGGCCGACGGAGAAGTTCGCCAGGCCGTAGCCGTCGATCTTCGAAAGGTCGGAGTTGTCCAGCGTGCCCTCGGCCTCGGAACGGTAGGAGTAGCTGCCGGTCACGTAGGGGCGGATGCCGTCGTCGAGGTTCCAGGCGTATTCGCCGTTGAGGTTGGCGATCCACTTCGAGGCGCCGACTACGCGGTCGCCGGTGAGGTCGCAAGTGGCCGGGGCATTGGGTTGAGTGGAGATTTCCGCCGGGCACGGGGCGTCCTTGAACGACAGGTAGGTGACGTCGTTGTAGGAGCCGTTGAAGTTCAGCGTCAGGCCACGAACGGGCAGGGCGGTGGCCTCGAACTCCAGGCCGCGCGAGCGCACGCTGCCGGCGTTGGAGAGCACCGAGACCAGCTGGGTCGAGCCCGGCGGCTGGTACAGGGTGGTCGCCTGGTAGCCGTGGATGCCGGTCCAGAAGAGGTTGGTGTTGAGCTGCAGGTGGTTGTCGAACAGGGTGGTCTTGATCCCCAGTTCGGCGTCGTTGGCGCGTTCCGGGCCGACCAGCAAGGAGTCCGCGCCCGCCGTCGGGGCGCTGGCCACGGCCAGGTTCACGCCGCCGGATTTCTCGCCATGGGACAGCGAGGCGTAGCCGAGGAAATCATCGGTGAACTGGTAGCTCAGGCTCAGCAGCGCCGAAGGCGCGAAGCTGTAGAGACTGAGATCGCCCGAGTCGTAGGCGCCCAGCTGGTTGCGTCGTACCACTGCGCCGACGCCGGTTACCGGTGCGCCGCCGACCGGGTCGAAGCGTTCGACCTTGGCGTCCTTCTCCTCGTAGGTGCCGCGCAGACCGGCGGTAAAGTCCAGCTTGTCGGTAAGGTGCCAGGTGCCCTGGGCGAACAGCGCGAAGCTGTCGGTCTCGATCTTGCCGTTGGCTTTCGAGTAGGTGTTGTTCAGCGCATTCAGGTCGGTGCCCAGCAGGTAGCGGTCGGCCAGCGGGCCGTAGCTGGTGAAGGTCTTGTTGCCCAGGTTCTGATTGAACGCATAGGCGCCCAGCACGTAGTCGAAGAAACCACCGGTGGGCGAGGCCAGGCGGATTTCCTGGGAGAACTGGCGGTCGTGGACTTCCACGCCGGTGTTGTTGATTGCCGAGACGTTGAGCTGCTCGTCGTTGGCCGGGGTGAAGTGCCAGTAGCGGTAGGCGCTGATGGAGGTCAGCTTGTAGCCGCCATTGAGGTTCCAGTTGGCCTCCACCGAGCTGCCGCCCTGGTGCACGCTGACGTGCTGGCGGGCGTTGATGTTGACCTTGTGCCGGTCCGGATCGCGCACCGGCGAGGCTCCCACCGAGGCGGCGCGCTGCCAGAAGCGGTCGGCAGCGCCGTACACCACCATGCTGCCGTTGCTCGAATCTTCCTCGTTGTAGTCGTTGATCCAGCGCAGGTCGAAATCCTCGTTGGGCTTGAACAGCAGTTGCCCGCGGATGCCCTGGCGCTCGCCGCCGTTGAGATTGTTGTCGTCGTGGATGTTCTTGATGTAGCCGTCGTCGCGGGTGCGGTAGGCCGAGACGCGCCCGGCCAGTGTGTCGGTCAGTGCGCCGGAGACGGTGCCCTTGCCCTGGAAGTAGCCGTCCTGGCCGCCGGAGACCTCCACGCTGCGCTCGGGGCTGAACGTCGGCGCACGGGTGCTGATGTTCAGTACGCCGGCCGTGGTGTTCTTGCCGAACAGCGTGCCCTGCGGGCCGCGCAGCAGCTCAAGCTGCTCGATGTCCAGCAGGTCGAACACCGCCATGCCGGGGCGGCCGAGGTAGACGTTGTCCAGGTAGACCCCGGCGCTGCCTTCCAGGCCGTCGCTGGCCGGGTTGTTGCCGATGCCGCGCACGGCGATGCTCGATTGCCGCGCGTGGATGAAGGCGACGTTCACGCTGGGCAGGATCTGCTGCAGGTCCTGCACCTTGTAGACGCGCTGGGTTTCCAGGGTCTCGCCGCCGACCACGGTGATCGGCGTGGGCACCTTCTGCGAGTCTTCCTCGCGGCGGCGAGCGGTGACAGTGACCTTGCCCAGGGTGGCATCGGCCTTGGCCGGCGTGGCGCTGACGGGCTTGCTGGTTCCGCTGCCGGTGGTGGCGTCCTCGGCTTCCTCGGCGAGCACCGGCAAGGCGCCGCCCAGGGCCATCAGGACGATGGCGTAGCGCAGCCGGTGGAGCTTGAAGGGGAAGGGTGATTGTCTCGAAGTCATGCTGTGTCCTTGTCTCTGCGCGCTGTTCGCGGGCAAAACGGGGCCGCGCCAGGCAAAAGTGGCGAACGACGTTTTTCGTTGTGGGTGGGTGCGGCTTTGGCTGTCAGCGACAGCGGGACAGGCACATTCGCGAGGAAAGGAGGTGCAAGGCTGGCATCGGGCGGCTCCTGGTCTGAGCTATATTCTTAGTTCATAAAAGAATAGATGTTTGCTTTATTCTTCGTTGACGGAATAAGAGCTTGCATTTAAAACCAGCGCATACCCAGCGGCAAATGCCTTTGCCCACTATTTTCAATGCCGGAAATGCATCATGGATCTGCGCCAACTCCGCTACTTCATCGCCCTCAACGAACACCGCAGCTTCGTTCGCGCCGCCGACGCCATGGGCATCACCCAGCCGGCGTTCAGCCGCAGCATCCAGGGCCTGGAACAGGAGCTGGGTTGCCGCCTGGTGGATCGTGGCAGCAAGGACCTGCGCCCGACCCCCGAAGGCCAGGTGGTGCTGCAGCACGCGCTGAGCCTGGTGCAGGGCGCCAACAACCTGAGCCACGCCATCGCCCGGCTGAACAAGCTGGACTCCGGCGAACTGCGCTTCGGCAGCGGGCCGGCGCCGGCGCAGAAGCTGGTGTCCGATGCGGTGTCACGGTTTGTCCAGCGCTACCCGCGCATCCATATCCAGTTCGGCGTGGACAACTGGGAGCGCCTGGCGCGCAGCCTGAGCCGCGAGGAGATCGAATTCTTCGTCGCCGACATCCGCCATTTCGAAGCCGATCCGAACTTCCAGACCCGCGCGCTGAAGCCGCGCAGTGGGCTGTTCTTCTGCCGCGAGGGGCACCCGCTGCTGGCCAAGGAGAGCCTCTCCACCAACGACATGTTCGCCTATCCGTTGGCGGCCACGCTGATCCCGCCCAGTGCGCGGAAGATGCTCGCCAACCTCAGCGGCAAGATCGACATCACCACCAACGTGCAGTGCGAGGACATGGCTTCGCTGGTGCGTATCGTCAGCCAGACCGACGCCATCGGCATCGCCGTGGAAGAGGCGCTGAGCGAACCGATGGCGCGCGGGGAACTGGTGCGCCTGCACTTCCGCAACCTGCCCACCAACATCGACATCCTCCAGGCACGCTGCGGCATCGTCACCCGCAGCGGCGACCGCCTCTCGGCGGCGGCGCGGGCGATGATCGAGCTGCTGGTGGACCTGGATGCGGGCGTGGAAAGCGAGGTGGCGTGAGGCGGCGGCAGAGTGTCTGACGCCGCCCCTGCCGGCGGATCGCGGGCGTGGCCCGCTGCCGCGACTTGTGCCAAGACCGTGCCGGAAGGATTTACCGAACCTTTACAGAGCCCCCAAGAACTCGCTCGGACAGTGCATGTCAATCTGATGGCAATCCCAAGGGTCCTGTTTACAGGCATACCAATGGAGTGGTCAGGAGCATTGCATCATGCGCTTCCCATTCGTCGTGGTCCTTCTGGCCGCGCTGGGTTTCAACACCGCGCAGGCCGAGATTTACAAGTGCACTGTCGAAGGTCGAACGACTTTTTCCCAACATCCCTGCTCCGCCGATGCAATCCTCGTCAAGCCCGCTATTTCTCCCCAGCCGACCGACGAAGAGCTCACGCAGCAGGAGGCCGCCAACCAGTCTGTTCGTGTCGCAGCAATGGGGCGCTGGAAGTTCCACAAGGTGACGTTCCTGCGCAAGAGACTCAGCAGCCTCGATGGCCGCATCGCCGCATTATTAAGGGAGCGGAGCGCGCGCCTGGATAATCTGCAGCAGGATGCGCTGGCTGAAATTGACGTCGTGAATCTGCAATACAGCGTGGACCTGCAGCGCTTGATGGAGGAGCGAGCGGACGTCAAATCACGCCTGGAAGGTATGCTGAGTGCGCCGAGATGAGATTCGGTCGATTCTGCCAGTTGCCACCGGGATCTGACGGATGCGATGGTCAGGTCGTACTGCTTGTTCCTGCCATGGAAACTGCAATGAGCCTCTCGCTCCGCCCCGCCCGCATCACCGATGTCCCCTACGTCCAGCGAGGCGAAGAGGCTTATATCCGCCAGTGGGAGCCTGCCCATGAGGAGCGCTGGCGAGAAGACTTCGACCGCCACCTGGCGCGCTGGCTGGAGCACTTCGAGCGGCTGACCATCGCCGAGTTCGATGGCGAGAGCGTCGGCTACAGCCTCTGGTTGCCCGAAGCGGGCAGCGCGGAGCTCTGCACCCTGGGCGTCAGCGAGGCTTGGCGGGGAAAGGGCGTCGGTGCAGCGCTGTTGCAACGCTACATCGCCGATGCCCGGCAGGAGGGCTACCTGCGGCTGAAGCTCAGCGTGCGCCCCGACAACCCGGCGCGGCGTCTGTACGAACGCGCCGGATTCGAACCGCAGGGCAGCGACGCCCTGGGTTATCGGCAGTACGAATTGCGCATCGACTGAAGCGTCAGACCCACTCGGTGCTGCGTTTGCGGCGCACGCGCAGCATGGTCGGCAGGATCAGCCCGGCGAGCAGGCCGGCGCCGGCGATGCTGCCGCCATAGGCCATGTAGCGCATCAGCACCTGCTTGTTCTCGTCGCCCAGTTGCGCCTGTGTATCGCGCAGCTGCGAGCGCGCCTGGTTCAGCTCGGCGTCAAGCGCGCTGCGCGCGGCCTGCAGCTCATCGATGAGCTTCTTGCGCGCGTCCAGGGTTTCCTGCATGCCCTGCACGCGGTTCTTCCAGGAGTCGTCGATGGTCTGCAGCTGGGTGGTCAGCTCGGTGACCTTCTGTTCCAGCGAGGGCAGGCGCTCGGCCTGGCCGGGCTTCTCCTGCAGGTCCTTGCTGGCGATCCACACGGTGCTGCCGCTGTCGCTGCGCACCTGGCTGTAGTCGCCGGAGGTGCTGACCAGCTGGACCTTCTGCCCGGAAGTCAGGGTGCCGACGATGCGGTAGCCGTCGGTGGGGCCGCTGCGCACGTAGGTACTCAGGCTGTCGTTCACCCAGCGCGCGTTGCTGGCGGGCTCCTCGGCCTGGGCCGGGGCGCCAGCGGCCAGCAGGCCGGCGAACAGGCAGGCACCGAGGGCGCGGGTCTGGAGGGGAGAAACTCGTGCGGGGAAGCGACGCGATAGGGACATGGGCAATCTTCACATGACTTGGAACGAAACCCGCCTTGCGGGAGCGAAAACGTCGGCCGGACAACTTATTGAGAACTGGCCGGGTGGCTAATGGCCAGAGAACCCACCCGGGGGGCCGACAGCACACAGACAGTTGTCGGACGCCGAGAGTTCACCGCTGGGAAAATGCGCGGATGAGTGGTGGGAAATTGCCTGCACGGCCTGGACAACCCGTGCGCCGGATAACCGAATCGTCATCCTTGCCTCAGCTTCCCGTTAGCGGCGGCCTCTTAAGGTGGAGTCACTTTCAACCACCACGAGGTGACTGCCATGAAACTCTCCCGCATCTTCCTGACCGCCGCCCTGCTGGGCGCTTCCTCCCTGGCCCTGGCCGATGGTGGCGGCGACATCACCTTCGCCCGCATGGAGCAGGCCCGCCAGCAGGTCATGCAGGCGCGCCAGAGCGCACCGTCGCCGACGCAGATCGCCGAGGCGAAGCAGTACACCTACGGGATGAACCTGGACATCGCCGAAGTCGTGGCGGTGACGCCGATGAGCACCGACTGCGGCGTGGTGCCGGTGCAGTTGCGCTACAAGGACTCCTTCGGCGACGAGCAGGCCATCGAATACCGCACCGAACGCGTCGCCTGCCGCGCCACCCGCTGATCTTGAGCTGGGTGGAGGTCAGTCGGGTGACGAAGGAAACGTCAGGAGGAAGCGCGTCGGTCCTTCCTCCGAACTCTGCGCGCTGGCCGAGCCCAGGTGCAGCTCCATGATCGAACGCACGATGGCCAGCCCCAGGCCGGTGCCGCCCAGTGCCCGCGAACGCCCCTTGTCCACCCGGTAGAAGCGCTCGAACAGGTGCTCCAGGTGTTCGGCGGCAATGCCTGCGCCGGGGTTCTGCACCTGCAAGGTCACGGCTTCGCCGTCGTCGCGCACCTGCACGCTGATGCGCTCGCCCCTGGGTGTGTGGCGAATGGCGTTGGACAGCAGGTTGGAAATCGCGCGCTGGATCATCAGGCGGTCGCCCACCACCAGCCCGTGACCCTCGATGACAATGGAGAGCGACTTCTCCTCGGCGCTGAAATCGAACAGCTCGGCGACCTTCGCCGCTTCCTCTTCCAGCCGCACCGGCTCCTGCGGCAGCAGCGCGCGCGGATGGCTGACCTGGGCGAGGAACAGCATGTCGCTGACGATTCGGCCGACCCGCTCCAGTTCCTCGGTACTCGCCGCCAGCACCGTCTCGTACTCTTCCTTTTCCCGTGGCCGCGACAGCGTCACCTGCGCCTTGCCCAACAGGTTGCCGATGGGCGAGCGCAGCTCGTGGGCGATGTCGTCGGAGAACTGCGTGAGCTGCTGCACGCCGCCATCCAGCCGGTGCAGCATCAGGTTCAGCGCCCGCGCGGCCTTGCCCAGCTCCCGTGGCAGGTCCTGCAGCGGGATGCGGTGGCTGAGGTCCTGGGTAGTGACCAGCGAGGCCACCTGGCCGAACTGGCGCAACGGCTGCAGGCCGCGCTTGGCCACCAGGCGCGCGCCGAGGGCGATCAGCAGCAGCAACGGCGGCACCGCCAGCCAGGCCGAACGCAGAAAGGAGCCGAGCAGGGCGTCGTCGTCGCGCCGATCCAGGGTCAGGAACACCCGCAGGCTGTTGCCGTCGCGCAGACGGATCAGGCTGCGTTCGGTGAGCAGACGGCGGCCGTCCGGCGCGGTCCAGCCGAAAGCACGGCCATTGCCGGAGAACCCATCGAGTATCGCCAAGTCGGCATTCGGCCCGCTGCTGAACTGCGCCGGCCGCCCGCGCTGTTCATCGAGCAGCGCGGCGCTGAGGTTGTCGTGGCCCATCAGCTGGTCCTGCAGGGCATGGCCGCGCAGGGGCAGGGCGGCGAGGCCGGGGTCGGCCTCCAGTGCGTGGCGCAGTTGCCCGAGCTTGTCCTCCAGCTCGCGGTGGGCGCGCTGGTCCAGCTGATGGTCGAGGGCGAGGTAGGCGAGTGTGAGCAGCAGGGCCATCAGCACCGACCCCAGCACGCCAACCCACAGGCCGATGCGCAGCGACAGGCTGGCCGGCTTCATGCGCGGGACTCCAGCACGTAGCCGACCCCGCGCAGGGTGTGGATCAGCTTGTCGGCGAAGGGATCGTCGACCTTTGCACGCAGGCGGCGGATGGTGACTTCCACCACGTTGGTGTCGCAGTCGAAGTTCATGTCCCAGACCAGCGAGATGATCTGCGTGCGCGAGAGCACTTCGCCGCTGCGGCTCATCAGCAGGTGCAGCAGGGCGAACTCCTTGCTGGTCAGGTCGATGCGCTGGCTGTCGCGGTAGGCGCGATGGCGGCCGGGGTCCAGCTCCAGCCCGCCGATCTGCAGCACCTGCGGCTGGTCGATGCGCTCGCTGCGGCGCATCAGCGAACGCACGCGGGCCAGCAGTTCGGGAAATTCGAAGGGTTTGAGCAGGTAGTCGTCGGCGCCCAGGTCGAAGCCTTTCACCCGCTCGGTGAGGCGGCCGCGGGCGGTAAGCATCATCACGCGGATGTCGCTGTGCTGGCGCAGGCTGGCGAGCACGTCCCAGCCGTCCATCTGCGGCAGGTTCACATCGAGGATGACCAGGTCGTAGGCGCACTGCCGGGCCAGGTGCAGGCCGTCGACGCCGTTGTCGGCGCGGTCGACGACATAGCCGCTTTCGCTCAGTCCCTGTTGCAGATAGTCGGCCGTCTTGTGGTCGTCCTCGATGAGCAGGATTTTCATGGATAGTTACCCGGTAATTACGTGAAGAGTGGTGCCGCAGGCGCAGGGAAGTTCATGCCGCCAACGAGAAAGGCGCGCAGTCTAGAAGCTGTAGTGACTTCAAGGTCAACCGTGGCGATGTCGCATTTCTGGCTGGCTGAGGAGTACTGAAAGTTCTGTAGGTCGCTGGTCTGTAAGGGATTTCAGAAGGTCTTCGGTTTGTCCGGAGTGCCGCGAATTGTTTCCTGAAGTTACCTGGAAGAGGCGCTATGCCTTTTTAAATACATACAACGGGACGTCGGCAAATGGCCAATTACATGTTTGTAATTATCCAGTCACCTTGTCGCTAGAGAGGCACTTCTAGATTCGCCGGTGGAAATGACGGGATGCCGTCGAAGTTGACTCCACCGTGCGAGGTTCGCCGTGTTTTCAAGACGTACTGGATTTGCCGCGCCGGCAATGCTGCTGGCGTTGCTGCTCTGGCAGTTGCCAAGCGGGGTACAGGCCCGCGAGATCGGCATCGAGGATGCCCTGCAGGCCGCCGCCAGCGGCAACCCCGAGCTGGCCGCCAGCGGCCGGGAAATCGGCATCGCCCAGGGATTGCGCGAACAGGCTGGGCTGCTGCGCAACCCGACGCTGTCCTGGGATCAGGAAGGCACCGATTCGCGCAATCGCACCACCACGATCGGCATCAGCCAGCCGCTGGAACTGGGCGGCAAGCGCGGCGCGCGGGTGGAACTGGCCGAGCGCGGCCAGGATGTTGCCGCACTGAGCCTGCAGGCGCGACGCAACCAGCTGCGTGGCGAAGTGATCGCGGCTTTCTACACGTCCTTGCGCGCCCAGGAACGGGAGCGCCTGGCACAGCAGTCGGTGGAATTGGCGCAGCGTGGCGTGACTGCGGCCGAGGGGCGCGTGCGTGCCGGCAAGGCACCGCCGCTGGAGGCCAACCGCGCGCAGGTGCAACTCGCCGAAGTACGCCTGGAACAGTCCCGCGCCCGCCGCGAGCGAGCCGATGCCAACCAGGCGCTGGCCGCGCTGATGGGCTTGGCACTGCCGGATTTCAGCGGCGTGCGCAGCGACAGCGTCGAGCCCTTGCCCGGACTGCCCAGCAGCAATCAACTGCTCGACCGCCTGGGCGACAGCGCGGAAATGCGGCTGGCGCAGACCCGTATCGACCAGGGCGAGGCGGCTGTGCGGCTGGCGAAGACCCAGCGCATTCCCGACCTCGACGTCAGCGTCGGCACCCAGGAGGCCATCGACGCCGGCAACCGCGACCGCATCGCGGTGATCGGTTTCAGCCTGCCGTTGCCGCTGTTCGACCGCAACCAGGGCAACATCCTCGCCGAATCCCGCCGCGCCGATCAGGCCCGCGACCTGCGCAACGCCACCGAACTGCGCTTGCGCCAGGAAACCCAGCAGGCGCTGCAGCAGTGGAGCACCGCCCAGGGCGAGGTGTATGCCTTCCGCCAGACCATCCTGCCCAGCGCCCAGACCGCCGTGGAGAGCGCCACGCGCGGCTTCGAGATGGGCAAGTTCGGCTTCCTCGAAGTGCTCGACGCCCAGCGCACCCTGATCACCGCGCGCGACCAGTACCTGCGCGCGCTGGCCCAGGTCAGCGATGCCTGGGGACGGATCGAAAAGGTCTACGGCGATGTCGGCGCGGCCCGCTAACCGCCGCGCCTGGCTCGGTCTGCTGCTCGTGAGCCTGACGCCATCCGCCGCCGCGCCCATCGTCAGCCTGCCCGTGCACTGGTGCGTCCATGACCTCTTCAGCACCCTCCATCACCCTGCGGTGCCCGCGCTGCGGCGCGGCGCCGGCGGATATTTCCCGGAGCTTCCATGATCAAGAAAACCCCTCTTGCCGCCGCCGTTCTGCTGGCCTCCGCGCTGGGCGTCAGCGCCTACGCCTGGATGGGCAGCGAACAGGCCGGCGGCAGCCACCTCGACGACGCGACCCATGCGGACGGCGAGCACCACGGCAACGCCGCGCCGACCCGCCATGCCGAAGCAGCCAGCCATGCCGATGGCGAGCACCACGCCGCCAAGGACGCGCCAACCGAAGAGGAGGGCCTGCACCTCAGCCCTGCGCAGATCGAAGCCGCCGGCATCCAGCTCGCCACCGCCGGGCCGAAAGCGCTGGATGAGGCATTCAGCCTGCCCGGCGAGATCGGCTTCGACCAGGACCGTACTGCCCACGTCGTGCCTCGCACGCCAGGTGTGGTGGAGTCGGTGAAGGTGGACCTGGGGCAGAGCGTGAAGAAGGGTGAGCTGCTGGCGGTGATCGCCAGCCAGCAGGTTTCCGAATTGCGCAGCGAGCTGGCCGCTGCCCAGCGCCGGGCGAGCCTGGCGAGCAAGACCTTCGAACGCGAGCGGGAGCTGTGGCAGGAGAAGATTTCCGCCGAGCAGGACTACCTGCAGGCGCGCCAGGACCTGGAAGAAGCGCGCATCGCCCTGGCCAACGCGCAGCAGAAGACCAACGCACTGAGCGGCGTGTCGGCCAGCGGCGGGGGCAATCGTTATGAGCTGCGCGCTCCCTTCGATGGCGTGGTGGTGGAGAAGCACCTGGTGCCCGGCGAGGTGGTCAGCGAGACCACCGCGGCCTTCACGCTGTCTGATCTGTCGCGGGTCTGGGCCAGCTTCAGCGTGGCGCCGCAGGACCTGGCGCGGGTGCAGGTGGGCAAGCCGGCGCGGGTGGAAGCGGCGGACCTCGGCATGCAGGTCGACGGCCGCGTCAGCTATGTCGGCAACCTGCTCGGCGAGCAGACCCGCAGCGCGGTGGCTCGCGTCACCCTGGCCAATCCCGATGGCGCCTGGCGCCCCGGCCTGTTCGTCAACGTACGAGTAAGCACCTCCGCGCGTGAAGTTGCGGTCGCAGTCCCGGAGCAGGCGATCCAGGAGGTGGAAGGCAAGCCCAGCGTCTTCGTGCGCAGCGCCGAAGGCTTCGATCCGCGCCCGGTCGACCTGGGGGTACGCAGTGCCGGTGAGGTCGAGGTGCTGGCGGGCCTCGTCGCCGGTGACCAGGTGGCCACCGAAGGCAGCTTCATTCTCAAGTCGGAGCTGGGCAAGAGCTCGGCGTCCCACGCGCACTGACGGAGCGAAGGCATGTTCGAACGCATTATTCGTTTCGCCATCGAGCAGCGTTATCTCGTACTGCTCGCCGTCCTCGGCATGGCCGGTCTGGGTATCGCCAGCTACCAGAAGCTGCCCATCGACGCGGTCCCCGACATCACCAACGTGCAGGTGCAGATCAACACCTCGGCGCCGGGCTTCACCCCGCTGGAGACCGAGCAGCGCGTCACCTACCCGGTGGAGACCGCCATGGCGGGCCTGCCGGGCCTGCAGCAGACGCGCTCGATCTCGCGCTCGGGGCTGTCGCAGGTGACGGTGATCTTCAAGGACGGCACCGACCTGTTCTTCGCCCGCCAGCTGGTCAACGAACGCCTGCAGCAGGCGCGCGAGCAACTGCCCGAGGGCGTCGAATCGGCCATGGGGCCGATCTCCACCGGCCTCGGCGAAATCTTCCTGTGGACCATCGAGGCCGAGCAGGGCGCACGCAAGGAGGACGGGAGCGAGTACACGCCGACCGACCTGCGGGTGATCCAGGACTGGGTGATCAAGCCGCAGCTGCGCAACGTACCCGGCGTCGCCGAAGTGAACACCATCGGCGGCTTCGCCAAGCAGTTCCAGGTTGCGCCCGATACCCGCCGGCTGGCGGCCTATCGGTTGACCCTGGCGGATGTGATCGCTGCGCTGGAGCGCAACAACGCCAACGTCGGCGCCGGCTACATCGAGCGCAACGGCGAGCAACTACTGGTGCGTGCGCCGGGGCAGGTAGGCAGCCTGGAAGACATCGCCAATATCGTGGTGGCCAATGTCGACGGCACGCCGATCCGCCTGCGCAACGTTGCCGAGGTCGATCTCGGCCGCGAGCTGCGCACCGGCGCCGCCACCGAGGATGGCCGCGAAGTGGTGCTCGGCACGGTGTTCATGCTGATCGGCGAGAACAGCCGCACCGTCGCCAAGGCTGCCGCCGCCAAGCTCGATGAGATCAACCGCACGCTGCCGGCCGGGGTCAAGGCGGTGACCGTCTATGACCGCATGCAACTGGTCGACAAGGCCATCGCCACGGTCAAACGCAACCTTACCGAGGGCGCGATCCTGGTGATCGCGGTGCTCTTCCTGTTCCTCGGCAACATCCGCGCGGCGCTGATCACCGCCATGGTGATCCCGCTGGCCATGTTGTTCACCTTCACCGGCATGTTCAGCAATCGCATCAGCGCCAACCTGATGAGTCTCGGCGCGCTGGACTTCGGCATCATCGTCGATGGCGCCGTGGTGATAGTCGAGAACGCCATCCGCCGCCTGGCCCACGCGCAGCAACATCATGGTCGCATGCTGACCCGCAGTGAGCGCCTGCACGAAGTCTTCGCCGCATCGAAGGAAGCGCGCCGTGCGCTGATCTACGGCCAGCTGATCATCATGGTGGTGTACCTGCCGATCTTCGCCCTCACCGGCGTCGAGGGCAAAATGTTCCACCCCATGGCCTTCACCGTGGTGCTGGCCCTGCTGGGGGCGATGATCCTCTCGGTGACCTTCGTACCGGCGGCCATCGCGCTGTTCATCACCGGCAAGGTCAAGGAAGAGGAAAACCTGCTGATGCGCAGTGCGCGCCGTGCCTACGAGCCGGTACTGGACTGGGTGATGGCACGCCGCGCGCTGGTGTTCGCCGTGGCCGCCGTGCTGGTGGTGCTTTCGGGCGTGATTGCCAGCCGCATGGGCAGCGAGTTCGTGCCCAGCCTGGGCGAGGGCGACTTCGCCCTGCAATCGTTGCGCACGCCAGGCACCAGCCTGTCGCAGTCGGTGGCCATGCAGGAAAAGCTCGAGCGCCAGGTGCTGGACAAGGTGCCCGAGGCTCTGCGCATGTTCAGCCGCACCGGCACCGCGGAGATCGCCTCCGACCCGATGCCGCCGAACATCTCCGACGCCTACGTGATGCTCAAGCCCAAGGAGCAGTGGCCCGACCCGAAGAAGAGCCGCGCGCAGCTGGAGGCGGAAATCCAGGAGGCTGCCAACGGCGTACCGGGCAGCGCCTACGAACTGTCGCAGCCGATTCAGCTGCGTTTCAACGAGCTGATTTCCGGGGTGCGCAGCGACGTGGCGGTGAAGGTTTTCGGCGACGACATGGGCGTGCTGAACCAGACTGCGGAGCAGATCGCCGGCGTGCTGCGCCAGGTGCAGGGCTCGTCCGAGGTGAAGGTCGAGCAGACCAGCGGCCTGCCGGTGCTCACCGTCAACATCGACCGCCAGCGTGCGGCGCGCTACGGGCTGAATGTCGGCGACATCCAGGACAACGTCGCCGTGGCCATCGGCGGCCGCCAGGCGGGTACGCTGTTCGAGGGCGACCGTCGCTTCGACCTGATCGTGCGCCTGCCGGAAAACCTGCGCAGCGATATCGACGCGCTGTCGCGCATGCTCATTCCGGTGCCAGCCCCGGCCAACGCCACGGACTCGCGCATCGGCTTCATCACCCTGGGCGAGGTGGCGCGCCTGGAGCTGGTGCAGGGGCCGAACCAGGTCAGCCGTGAGAACGGCAAGCGTCTCGTCGTGGTCAGCGCCAACGTGCGCGGGCGGGATATCGGCTCGTTCGTCTCCGAGGCCAGCGGCAACATCGAGCAGCAGGTGAAGCTGCAGGCCGGTTACTGGACCACATGGGGCGGCCAGTTCGAGCAGTTGCAGTCGGCGGCGCAACGCTTGCAGATCGTGGTGCCGGTGGCGCTGTTGCTGGTGTTCACCTTGCTGCTGATGATGTTCAACAACGTCCGTGACGGGTTGGTGGTGTTCACCGGGATTCCCTTCGCCCTCACCGGCGGCGTAGTCGCGCTGTGGCTGCGCGACATTCCCTTGTCGATCTCCGCCGGCGTCGGTTTCATCGCGCTGTCGGGGGTGGCGGTGCTCAACGGCCTGGTGATGATCTCCTTCATCCGCAGCCTGCGGGAGGAAGGGCGCGGCCTCGATGCGGCGATCCGCGAGGGCGCGCTGACGCGCCTGCGCCCGGTGCTGATGACGGCGCTGGTGGCGTCCCTGGGCTTCGTGCCGATGGCCCTGGCGACCGGTACCGGCGCGGAAGTGCAGCGGCCGCTGGCGACGGTGGTGATCGGCGGCATCCTGTCCTCGACCACGCTGACGCTACTGGTGCTCCCGGCGTTGTATCGATGGATGCATCGGCGGGATGAGGAGGCGTAGCTTGTGATTCGCCGGATGGAGGCTCCGTGATCTCCAACCGTTGTCTCGCAGTGCATGAAGTTGTGAAATCCGCGGACTCCAATATCCTTCAGTGCAACCCCACAAGGATGTGCTGATGGACAAGACCTGCTTGAAGTGCGGACACGTGCATCCGTTCGCTGCTGCCCAGACGTGTAACGCCTGCCCCAACTGTGGAGCCATCTATGCAAAGGTGGAGCAGGCGTTGGCCGCTGAGGCGCTGAAGCGAGCCGCGGCGGCCAGTACCACGCCGGGGCGCAGACTGTTCGCCCTGACCTGGGTGCTCTTCGCTACCTGCATGGTGCTGGTCATGGTCAGCACAGCGCTGACCTATCTCTATTACCAGGAGCACCGACTGAATCGCGTGCTGATCAGCCAGCGGGAGAGTCCCCCGGCGAGGCCTGTCATCAACCCGGCGGCCCCGGTGACCGCTACCGCACCACGGCTGGACAGCGACGCGCTGAAGCAGGCGGAGGCAAGGCCGCCGGCGAACCTGGCAGATAATGCCGAAGTCGTGGTCATCTCTGGCTATGAGCCCAAGGACAAGGCTGTCAACGGCACAGTGGTCAATGTGTTCATCAATCGGCCCGGAAAGTCCGTTCTAGTGGTACTGACCAGCTACGAAAAGATCGCCTGGAAGGTGAGCGCCGGCGATGGGACGCTCATCAAGGGTATCCTGATCTCCAGCTATGAACCTTCCAGCGTTCGCAGCAACATTCAGGTCCCGGTCTACCGCACCAAGCTGCCCTACAGCTACCAGAAGGACAGTGCGGGATTTGCTTCGCTGCTCAATGGAGTGAACCGGCTTTTCGGTATCCAGAAGGTGGATGTTTTCCGGGGCGAGTATTCGCTGCCCAACGTTATCACCGTCGACCGCCTCGACCCTCCGCAAGCGGCGCTCACCGTACAGGGCGAACAGCCGCAGGCGCCGGTGAAGGGCATGCGTTTCGAACTCGTCGACGGTAATTTCAACCCGGTTCGCTGGTCGCTGACGGGCCCGGTGGACGGTACCGCGCAGGTCATCCTGGCCCCTGAAAAGGCCGTCAGGTCTGATCAGGACAAGCGCATCTACCGTATCGTCAGTCACAGCATTACCGCGCAGGACCCCAGCAGCTCCGCACCAGCGGAACTGCAGATGCCGGACAACTTCCCGAGCCTCTCCTGGCCCACGGCCGTCGCCTACGACAGCAAACGTCACTATGTCACGCTCGTTTCGCTGGGCGGCGAAGGGTTCCTCTATCGCTTCGACACCCAGGCCGGGCGCTGGCTGGACTTCCGCTCGCTGGAGAATATCGACATCAACGCGTTGGCCTATGACGAAGTGGCCGATCGTTACGTCGCCTGGACTACCGACGGCAGCCTGCTGTTCATTGCCGCTGATGGCACACCGCTGCATACCAAGCCACTGCTCGGTCGTTCCACCGACTTTCATCGCCGGTATGCAGATGGCAGCCCGATCTCCAGCAGCCCTCGGCTGGTGCCTCACGGGGACCAGATAGCACTCGTCGAACTACAGGGCGGCATGGTGGAAAGGATCTGGTACTACGACCTTGAACTGGACGTCTTCCAGTTGACCTACCGGCGGCAACGCCCCGCGGGCTGATGAATCTGACAGCCAGCGGTCGTGCAGACGGGCACAGTGGGTCGGCCTGTCCGATGCGCAAAAAAAAGGCGCCCATGTGGGCGCCGAGAGTTCCTCTCCCCCCAAAGGGCACGTGGAGCGCCAGGGAGAGGAGCAGTGCTGCGGGGAAATCATCACCAGAAGCCTTGGGGGGCGGTGATGGCTTCCGTTATACGCAGGCGCGCCTAACGGGAGGCTGAGGCGCAGCTGACAATTCCGTCATCCGCCCGTCAGGCGCAGGCCGTCACAGAATCGCCAGCGGGTATTCGACGATCAGTCGCACTTCGTCCAGGTCCGACTCGAAGGCGGTGGAACGGGTGGTCGCCTGGCGCACGCGCAGGGAAAGGTCCTTGAGCTGGCCTTCCTGGAATACGTACTTGGCCTCGACGTCGCGCTCCCAGCGCTTCTGGTCCGTGAGCGGGTCGCCGTTGTCATCCGTGCGCATGTACACAGCGTTGGCGTTGGAATAGTCGGCGTCGGTGCCGCGGGCGTAGCGGGTCATGAAGCTCAGCCCCGGTACGCCGTAGGTGGCCATGTCGAGGTCGTAGCGGACCATCCACGAGCGCTCCTTCGGCGAGTTGAAGTCGCTGTACTGGATGGAGTTGTCCAGGTAGATCGAGTCGGCCTGGCGCAGGTAGTCGAAGTCGTTGTTGCCGTTGTTGCGCTGGTGGCTGACGGCGATGCGGTGGGCGCCGAAGTGCACGCCGGCGCTGGCGCTCCAGATGTTGGTGTTGAACTCGCCGAGCAGCTCGCGCCCCTCGTCCTGCGACTTGTAGTAGTTGAAGCCGCCGAACAGCTCTACGGCCTCGCTGAGCGGGAAGTTCAGCGCGGTGCCGAAGTAGTACTGGTTCCAGGCATCCTTCAGGCGGCTGCTGTAGAGGCTGACGCTGGCGTTGTCGTTGATGGCGTAGTCGCCGCCGCCGTAGGCGAGCCAGGCCGAATCCACCGGGCCGGCGTAGAAGGTGGCGAAGCCGTCGTCCATCTGCCGCGACTGCGGCTGGCTCATGGCGTGCAGGCGGCCGCCTTGCAGCGTCAGGCCCTTGAGGCTGGTGTTCTGCAGGGTGAAGCCACGGAAGGATTCGGGCAGCAGGCGCGAGTCGCCGTAGTGCACCACGGGAGTCTCCGGGAACACGTCGCCGGCCTTCAGCACGGTGTCCCACAGGCGCACCTTGGCCGCGCCGCCGGCCTTGGCGTAGTCGCTCTCGGTGTGCCCGTCGTTGTCGGTGGGTAGCACGTCCACCGAGCTGCCGGCACCGTTGCGCCCGTCACCGGTGTCGAGCTGGAAGCCGACCATGGCGAAGGCGTCGACGCCCACGCCGACCGTACCCTGGGTAAAGCCGGATTCGAACTTGCCGATGATCCCCTGGGCCCAGACTTCCGAGTAGCCGTTGCCGCGCGGCGGCACCGACTGGCCGTGGCGGGCATCGCGGTTGAAGTAGAGGTTGCGGTTGAGGACTTCCAGGCTGGCACCTTCGAGGAAGCCTTCGGCCTTGTCAGCGGTTTTTGCCTCGGCGAGGACGGTCGGCGAAGCGACCCCCAGTGCCAGCAGCGAAGCCGCCAGCGGGAATTTGCTTTGGTACATGATGTGCTCCCAAGGGCAGGATGGTCGGTGACCACCTGCTGTTGTTGTTTTTGCCCAGGCGTGGCGAGGGCCACGGGCATCGTGTAGGAGCGCGGATAACGGCGAGATGAGCGGCGGATGACAAATCTGTCAGGGGGCGGATCAGAGAAGGGCGGGCAGCGCTGGCAGACATACCGATGTCGAATCCAGGCAACTCGCTCCTGCGATTCGTGGCTAGGGTGGCGGACCTTCACCGCAACGACTGGAGCTGTCATGTCCGATTTCATCACCGTGCTGCGCGACACCTGCCCGACGCCCGTGCTGGACGCCACCAAGTGGAAGCGCATCGGCGGCGACCCGCACACCGTCAACCTCAATGCCTACCTGTCGGCGGACGGCAGCAAGATCATGGGCACCTGGATCTGCACACCCGGCAAGTTCGAGGTGAACTACGAGAAGTGGGAGTACTGCCACTTCCTCGACGGCTACTGCGTCATCACCCCCGAGGGCGAGCAGCCGGTCCACCTGCGTGCCGGCGACGTGTTCGTCATCGAGCCGGGCATGAAGGGCACCTGGGAAGTGGTCGAGACGGTGCGCAAGTACTTCGTTTTCGCCTGACGTCGGGCGAGACGAAAAAAGGGAGCCTTCGGGCTCCCTTTTTCATTGCGCGATGCTTACTGCGGCCCGTCGCTGACCGACCAGCTGGCCGCCGATACGTAGGGCGCCAGGGCCAGTTCGCCGACCAGGGCTTCCAGCAGGCTGTCCTTGTCGCTCGGGGCCAGTACCAGGGCGGCCACTTCCACGTCGCCGGCGGTCTTGCGTGCGTGGCTTTCCAGGCTCTGCAGGGCGAGGCCGTTGGCGCTCAGGCGGCGCAGCAGGGTGGATCGCACCAGTGCTTCCTGGTGGGCCTCGGTGACGGCCTGGACCGTGTAGTAGCGCTCGCTGCTCGGCTCGATAGGGGCGTGACGCTGGATCCAGCGGGTCACCGAGGGCAGGGTGAGGTTGCACAGCACGATCAGCAGGGTGGCGACCAGCGCCGCCGCGAGGAATCCGGCGCCCGCCAGCACGCCCACCGCGCCGGTGCACCAGACCGTGGCGGCGGTGCTCAGGCCGCGCACGCTGAGGCCGTCGCGCATGATCACGCCGGCGCCGAGAAAGCCGATCCCGGTGACCACCTGGGCGGACATGCGCACCACCTGGTCCTCTGCGTTCATGAGGAAGGGCAGGGTGGCGAAGGTAGCTGCGCCGAGGGCGACCAGCCCGTGGGTGGCGACGCCGGTGAAGCGCTGGCGCCACTGGCGCTCCATGCCTATCAGGGCGCCAAAGCAGAGCGCCGCGAAGAGGTCGAGGACGATTTCGAAGGACATGCCTTTGTACTCCGCGCCGGTCTTGCGCCAGCGCCCGTGGGAAGGGGCATCGTGCCCCCGGTGAGGATGAAGGTGTGGCCAGTCTACCGGGCTATCGGGTCGCGCGGGGTGACATAGGGCAGCGCGTTCCGCCCGCGCCGTCGCACTCGCCTTGCCGGTAGGCGCGGGCCATTCCCGCGATCGCGCATGGCGCGCTCCAGCACGAGCGGTTGCAGGGTTGAATCCTTGTATCGATGGGCGGCTTTGCCCGGTACAGTGGCCGTCCCTTTCACCGCAAGAGAGTCGGCAAGATGGTCACCTGTTACCTGCGCTACGTGCTGGACCCGTACAAGCTCAAGGAATTCGAACACTACGGCCGGTTGTGGATCCCGCTGGTGGAGCGCTTCGGTGGCCAGCACCACGGTTACTTCCTGCCCTCCGAGGGGGCCAGCAACGTTGCCCTGGCGATGTTCACTTTCCCCAGCCTGGCCGAGTACGAAAGCTACCGGCAGCGGTCCATGGACGATCCCGAGTGCCAGGCCGCGTTCCGTTACGCGGAAGAAACCCGCTGCATCCTCAGCTACGAGCGCAGCTTCTTCCGGCCGGTGTTCGGCGGCTGATCGCCCTGCTGCGCATAACCCGTTCCGGGTTATGCGCCCTACACGCCGCGCCGACCCGGGCCGGTTGTTCGTAGGGCGAATAACGCCTTTGGCGTTATCCGCTGTTGCAGGGCAGGAGATCAGCGCCGCGCCGTGACGTCACCGCTCCAGCCGCCGCCGAGGGCGCGGAACAGGTCCACCAGGGCGATCTGCCGCTGGGTGCTGGTCTCGATGTAGGCCGACTCGTTGACGAAGTTGCTGCGCTGCGCGTCGAGGTAGCGCAGGTGGCTGTCGACGCCGCCCTCGTAGCGCGCCTTGGCCAGTTTCAGGGTTTCATTGGTGGTGTTGGCCAGAGCCCGGCGCGCGGCTTCCTCGCGGCGCAGGGTGTCGGTCGCCGCGAGCGCGTCGGCCACTTCGCGGAACGCCGTCTGGATGGTGCCTTCGTAGGCGGCCACCGCCGAGTCCTTGCGCACCTTGGCCAGGTCGAGATTGGCGCTGTTGCGGCCGGCATCGAAGATCGGCAGCGACAGGGTCGGCACGAAGCTCCAAGAACGTGAGCCACCGTCGAACAGCCCGGACATTTCCGCGCTGGACGTGCCGAAGCTGCCGGTCAGGCTGATTCGCGGGAAGAACGCCGCGCGGGCCGCGCCGATGTCGGCGTTGCGCGCCTTGAGCACGTGCTCGGCGGCGAGGATGTCCGGGCGCCGCTCGATCAGCTCCGACGGCGTGCCCGGCGCGATGTCCTGGATCAGCATGGGCTTGTCCTGCGGCACCTGCGGGATGCGCTTGGCCGCGTCGGATGTGCCGAGCAGCAGCACCAGGGCATTGAGCGCCTGCTGCTTCTGCCGGGCATTGCTTTCCAGCTCCGCGCGGGACTGTTCGACCAGCCCCAGCGCTTCCTGATAGTCCAGCGCCGTGGCCGCGCCGGCGGTGCGTCGCTGGCTGATCAGGCCCAGCGAATCCTCGCGGCTGGCCAGGGTCTGCTCGGTGAGCAGGTGGCGGCGCTGGGCTCCATCGTAGGTGAGATAGGCCTGACTGACCTCTGCGATCAGCGCGATGCGCGCGCTGCGGGCGGCTTCCTCGGTGGAGAGGTACTGCTCCAGCGCGGCGTCGGTCAGGCTCTTCACCCGACCGAACAGGTCCAGCTCGTACTCGGGCAGCGCCAGGCCGACCTGGTAGCTGCTGCTCACCGCCGAGCTGCCGCTGTTTGACAGGTCCGCCGGCAGCCGCTGGCGATTGCCGTTGGCGGCGCCGCTCAAGCCGGGCACGCGGTCGGCGCGCTGGATGCGGTACTGCGCGCGGGCCTGTTCGATGTCCAGCAGGGTCTGGCGCAGCGAGCGGTTGTTGTCCAGAGCGACGTTCACCAGCTCGCGCAGTTCGCTGTCGACGATGAAGGTCTGCCAGTCGAGGTTGCTGGCCGCGGCGCCGGGCTGGGCGGCGGGGCTGCTCCAGCTCTGCGCCACCGGTGCTTCCGGGCGCTCGTAGGTGGGCGCCATGGAGCAGCCGCCCAGAACAGTCGCCAGCAGCAGGGCGCTGGCGGCAAAGGCAGGTTTGCGCAGGGTGGTCATTGCGCGGCCTCCGTGGGTTGATGCGCAGGTTTGGGTTGGCGACGCAGCAGCGACAGCAGCCAGACGAAGCAGATGGGCACGAAGATCACCCCCAGCAGCGTGGCGCTGAGCATCCCGCCGATCACCCCGGTGCCGATGGCGCGCTGGCTGGCGGCGCCGGCTCCGCTGGCGACCACCAGCGGCACCACGCCGAGGATGAAGGCCATGGAGGTCATGATGATCGGGCGGAAGCGCAGGCGCGCGGCCTGGATCGCGGCGTCGCGCAGGCTGTGG
Organism: Pseudomonas sp. LABIM340; assembly: GCF_040017195.2. NCBI lineage: Bacteria > Pseudomonadati > Pseudomonadota > Gammaproteobacteria > Pseudomonadales > Pseudomonadaceae > Pseudomonas > Pseudomonas sp. LABIM340. Next base: position 3,150,098 of record NZ_CM200227.1, read on the forward strand.
CCCTGTTCCCAGAGTTCCTTGGCGAACTCGACGATGAGGATCGCGTTCTTCGCCGCAAGACCAATGATGGTGATCAGGCCGACCTTGAAGTACACGTCGTTGGGCAGCCCGGTGACCGTCACCGCGAGCACCGCGCCGAGGGCGCCGATGGGCACGATGAGCATCACCGACAACGGGATCGCCCAGCTCTCGTAGAGCGCCACCAGCAGCAGGAACACCACCAGGATCGCCAGGGCGAACAGCTGGGTGGCCTGGCCGCTGGCGACCTTCTCCTGATAGGAGAGGCCGGTCCACTCGTAGCCGATGCCGGCCGGCAGCTCGCTTACCAGACGTTGCATTTCCGCCATGGCTTCGCCGGTACTGACGCCGGGGGCGGCGTCGCCGGAGATGCGGATCGACGGATAGCCGTTGTAGCGCGCCAGCTGCACCGGGCCTTCTTCCCAGCGGGTGCTGACGAAGGCGGACAGCGGCACCAGCTCGCCGGCGCTGTTGGGCACGTAGAGCTTCAGCACGGCTTCCGGGGTCATCCGGTCGCCCTGTTCGGCCTGCACCACCACGCGTTGCTGGCGGCCGGCGTTGGCGAAGTCGTTGATTACCGCGGAACCGAAGGCGGTGGACAGCGCGCTGCTGATGGACTCGAAGCTGACGCCCAGGGTGCGTGCCTTCTCGCGGTCGATCTCCAGGCGCAGCTGAGGTGCCTCGGCGAGGCCTTCCATCATGGCGTAGAGGATCTTCGGGTTGCCATTGGCTTCGCCGAGCAACTGGTCGCGGGCCGCCAGCAGCGCCTCGCGGCCGAGGCCGGCGCGGTCCTGCAGGCGCAGCGAGAAGCCGCCGGAGTTGCCCAGGCCGTCGATCGGTGGCGGGGTCACGGCCATGATCGCGCCGTCGCTGATGCCGGCGAAACGCTCGTTGATCGCCGCGGTTTCCGCTTCGGCGGACTGCGATTTGTCGCGCACGGACCAGTCCTTCAGGGTCGGGAAGGCCAGCGCGGCGTTCTCGCCCATGCCGGAGAAGCTGAAGCCCATCACCAGGAAGGACGAGGCCACGGCCTCGCGGGACTTGAGGAATTGCTCCAGCTCCTGGCCGGTGACGTCGGCGCGCGCGCGGGTGGCGCCCGGCGGCAGCTGGATGTCGACGATCATGTAGCCCTGGTCTTCCACCGGCACGAAGGATTCCGGCAGGCGCAGGTAGCTGTAGCCGAGCAGGGCGACGATGCCGGCGTAGATCAGCATGTACCGCCCGGCACGCTTCACCAGCGCGGTGTTGAGCAGCGTGTAGCGCTCGGTCAGCCGGTTGAAGCCACGGTTGAAGGCGCCGAAGAAGCCGCGCTTCTCGTGGTGACCTTCCGGGATCGGCTTGAGCAGCGTTGCACACAGCGCCGGAGTGAAGGTCAGGGCGAGGAAGCCGGAGAACAGGATCGACACCGCCAGCGACAGGGAGAACTGCTGGTAGATCACGCCTACGGAGCCAGCCATGAATGCCAGCGGCATGAACACTGCCGACAGCACCAGGGTGATGCCGATGATCGCGCCGGACACCTGGCCCATCGCCTTGACCGTGGCGGCGGCCGGGGAGAGGCCTTCCTCCGCCATGATCCGCTCGACGTTCTCCACCACGACGATGGCGTCGTCCACCAGGATGCCGATGGCCAGCACCATGCCGAACATGGTCATCATGTTCACCGAGAAGCCCAGCAGGTACATCATCGTCAGCGTGCCGAGCAGACACACCGGCACCACGATGGCCGGGATCAGGGTGTAGCGCACGTTCTGCAGGAACAGGAACATCACCAGGAACACCAGCACCATGGCTTCGATCAGGGTGTGGATGACCTTCTCGATGGCCACGTCGACGAAGCGCGAGGTGTCGTAGGGCACCGAGTACTCGACGTCGTCGGGGAAGTTCACCGACAGCTCGGCCAGGCGTTCCTTCACCAGGGCGGCGGTCTGCAGGGCGTTGGCGCCGGGGGACAGCTGGATGGCGCCGGCCACGGTGGGCTTGCCGTCCAGGCGCGCGGTGAAGTTGTAGCTCTCGCTGCCCACTTCCAGGCGCGCCACGTCGGCCAGCTTGACGGTGGAGCCGTCCGGGTTGGCGCGCAGGACGATGCGGCCGAACTCCGCCGGGTCGTCCAGGGTGCCTTTCACGGCGAGGGTGGCGGTCAGCTCCTGCTCGGTGCTGCCGGGGGAGGCGCCGAAGCTGCCGGCCGGCACCTGCACGTTCTGCCCGCGAATGGCGTTGCCCACGTCATCGATGGACAGGCCGTAGCCGACCAGCTTCTGCGGGTCGATCCACACCCGCATCGCGGCTTCGGAGGAGAAGAACTGCAGCTTGCCGACGCCTTGTACGCGGCGCAGCTCGTTGTTGATGTTGCGCGCGGCGTAGTCGCCCAGGGCGGTGGTGTCCGTGCGCGCGGAGCCTTCCTTGTAGTTGAGCGCGTAGATCAGCAGGAAGCCGGCGCTGGTCTGCTCGACCTCCAGCCCTTGCGTGAGCACAGCCTGGGGCATGCGTGCCTCGGCCTTCTTCAGGCGATTCTGCACGTCGACCTGGGCCAGCTCCGGGTTGGTGCCGGGCTGGAAGGTGACCACCACTTCGGCCATGCCGTTGGAGTTGCTGGTGGACTCGAAGTAGAGCAGACCCTTGGCGCCGTTGAGCTCCTCCTCGATCACGCTGGTGACCGAGTCCACCAGCACCTGCGCGGAGGCGCCGGGGTAGGTGGCGGTGACGGTGATCTGCGGCGGCGCCACGCTGGGGTACTGGGCCACCGGCAGCAGCGGGATGGCCAGCAGGCCGGCCAGGGAAATGAACAGCGCCACCACCCACGCGAAGTTGGGGCGCTTGATGAAGAACAGTGACATGGGAATTCCTCGCGGCGATCCTCGCCTTACTGGCGCGACGCCTGCTGTTGCTGCTGTTGCTGCTGTTGCTGCTGTTGCTTCTGGGCTTGACGGGCTTCGACCTTGGCGCCCGGCTGCAGGCCGGTGAGGCCGCCGACGATGACCTGGTCGCCGCTGGCCAGGCCCTGGCTGATCTGCCAGCGCGAGCCCTGCATGGCGCCGGTCTGCACCTGGCGGGTCTCGACGCGGCTGTCAGCGCCGATCACCAGCACGTGGGCGGTGCCATCAGTGGCGCGTTGCACGGCGCGTTGCGGCACCAGGATGGCCTTGGCATCGGTGCCTTGCGGGGCGGTGACGCGCACGTACATGCCCGGCAGCAGCAGGCCGTCGGCGTTGTCGAACTTGCCGCGCAGCGAGACCTGGCCGGTGCCACGGTCCACCGAGATATCGGTGAACAGCAGCTCGCCCTGGCGCTCGTATTGCGTGCCTTCGACGCGCAGGCTCAGGGCCTGGCTCTGGCCGGCGGGGAGGTTGCCGCTCTTGATGGCTTCACGCAGACGCAGCGCGTCGGCCACCGGCTGGGTGAAGTCGGCGTAGATCGGGTCGAGCTGCTGGATGCGCGCCATCAGCGTGGCGTCGCCCTGGCCGACCAGCGCACCTTCGGTCACCAGCGCACGACCGATGCGGCCGGAAATCGGCGCCTTGACCGAGGCATAGCCCAGGTTCAGCCGTGCGGTTTCCAGGTCGGCCTGGGCCGAGCGCACCGAGGCCTGGGCGCTGCGCAGGTCGGCGGTGGCGGTGTCGAAGTCCTGCTGGCTGACCGCTTCGATCTTCACCAGTGGCTCGTAGCGCTTCACCCGTGCCTGGGCTTCCTGCTGCGCGGCCTGGGCCCGCGCCAATTCGCCTTCGGCGCGGGACACGGCGGCTTTCAACGGCGCCGGGTCGATCTGGAACAGCAGGTCGCCGGCCTTCACGTCGGCGCCTTCCTCGAAGCGCTTCTGCACCACGATGCCCGCCACCCGTGCGCGCACTTCGGCGACGCGCATCGGCTCGATACGCCCCGGCAACTCCGAGGTCAGGGTGAGAGGCTCGGTCGCGACCGCTACCACGTCCACCGGGCGCGCCATTTCCGCGGCCGCCTGCGGCTCGCCGGATTGTCCGCAACCCGCCAGTGCCAGCGCTGTTACCAGCGCACTGATTGTCCCTACTGCACGCAACCTGCCCATGTTTCACCCGGGGTCTGTCTTTCTAAGAGGTTGCGTATGATCTTTCTGAAGTTAAAATGAGTCAATATTGACTCATGTGAATCAAGTGTGAACAAAGATGTCATTTCCTTTGGTGGGTTGGGACTTTTTCTGCACAATGCACCCCATCCCACCTTTCCCTTGACCCTCTGACCGGTCACCGACCCGAGGCCCGCTGATGTCCCTGACTGCCCACGATGAAAGACTCCTCAAGGCGCTGGCCGCCGCCATCGTCGACCGCCCGCGGGCGACGCTGAAAGAGTTGGCGGAAGCGGCAGGGGTGAGCAAGGCGACGTTGCACCGCTTCTGCGGCACGCGCGACAACCTGGTGGAAATGCTCATGGGCTATGGCGAGCGGGTGCTCAACCAGGTCGTCAGCAACTGCGAACTGGAGAGCGCCGAGCCGCTGACAGCGTTGCGCAAATTGATCCATGAACACCTGACGCACCGTGAGGTGCTGGTCTTCCTGATGTTCCAGTACAGCCCCGACAGCCTTGACCCGTGCCTGGACGGTCGCTGGCAGTCCTACAGTGATGCGCTGGATGCCTTCTTCCTCCGCGGCCAGCAATCCGGCGTGCTGCGCATCGACGTGACGGCTGCGGTGTTCACCGAACTCTTCCTGTCGATGATCTACGGCATGGTCGATGCCGAGCGGCGCGGGCGTGCGGCCAGCTCCAGTTCGGCGACCGTGCTGGAGCAACTGTTCCTGAACGGCGCAGCGGCGCCTGCCAAGGCCTGAGGGGCTCCATGCGGGATTAGCGGGTGGTGGCTGGAAGTGGTTTTCCGTACCATTGCCGGCCCTTCGTGTTCCCCGCTTCCGAGTAGAAAAATGAAACCCGCCCGCCTGCGTGCCGATGTCCTGGCCGGACTCACCACGTCCTTCGCGCTGGTGCCCGAGTGCATCGCCTTCGCCCTGGTCGCCCACCTCAACCCGCTGATGGGGTTGTACGGCGCCTTCATCCTCTGCACCCTCACCGCGCTGTTCGGCGGCCGCCCCGGCATGGTGTCCGGCGCCGCCGGTTCGATGGCGGTGGTGATCGTCGCGCTGGTCGTGCAACACGGCGTGCAGTACCTGCTGGCCACCGTGCTGCTGGGCGGGGTGGTGATGATTCTGTTCGGCCTGCTGCGCCTGGGCAAGCTGGTGCGGATGGTGCCGCACCCGGTGATGCTGGGCTTCGTCAACGGCCTGGCGATCGTCATCGCCATGGCCCAGTTCGAGCACTTCAAGGACGGCGAGCACTGGCTCAGCGGCAACCCGCTGTACGTGATGCTGGGTCTGGTCGCCTTGACCATGGCGGTGGTCTATGGGCTGCCGAAGCTGACCCGCGCGGTGCCGCCGGCGCTGGTGGCGATCCTCGGCGTCGGGCTGGCGGTCTATCTGCTCGGCCTGCCGACCCGCACCCTGGGCGACATGGCGCACATCGCCGGCGGCCTGCCGCAGTTCGCGTGGCCGGATATTCCGTGGAACCTGGAGACGCTGCGGATCATCGCGCCCTATGCCTTCCTCATGGCCATGGTCGGCATCCTGGAAACCCTGCTGACGCTCAACCTCACCGACGAGATCACCGAGTCCCGTGGCTTCCCGGACCGCGAGTGCGTGGCCCTGGGCGCGGCCAACATGGTCTCCGGCGCCTTCGGTGGCATGGGTGGCTGCGCGATGATCGGGCAGACCGTGATCAACCTCAGCTCCGGCGGCCGTGGCCGGCTCTCCGGCGTGGTGGCGGGGGTGATGATCCTGCTTTTCGTGCTGTTCCTCTCGCCGCTGATCGAGCGCATTCCGCTGGCCGCGCTGGTGGGCGTGATGTTCGTGGTGTCCCAGCAGACCTTCGCCTGGGCTTCGCTGCGGGTACTGAACAAGGTGCCGGCGAGCGACGTGCTGGTGATCATCGCGGTGACCGCGATCACCGTGGCGACGGACCTGGCCACCGCAGTGTTCTGCGGCATCATCCTGGCGGCGCTGGATTTCGCCTGGAAGCATGCCCGCGAACTGTACGCGGACATCCATGACGAGGCCGATGGCAGCAAGCTGTACCGCGTCCACGGTACGCTGTTCTTCGCTTCCACTACGCCGTTCCTCAATCAGTTCGACCCGGCCGGCGACCCGCCGCAGGTGACTCTGGACTGCGCGCACCTCAGCTTCGTCGACTATTCCGCCATCGCCGCGCTGATGACCCTGCGCGAGCGCTATAGCAAGGCCGGCAAGCACCTGCGGGTGGTGCACCTGTCCGAGCGCTGCAAGCAGTTGCTCAAACGGGCGGGCGCGCAGCACGCGTAATGCGCGGCGTTTCCCCTGTAGGAGCGGGCCATGCCCGCGATCGCGCGCATGGCCCGCTCCTACAGGGGGCGCTCCTCAGAACTTCACCTTGAAGCCGAGGATGCCTTCGTAGCTGCGGCCTTCGCCGTCCAGGGCTCGCTGGTAGCCCAGCGAGCCGGTGACGCTGGTGCGCTCGTTGAGCTGGTAGTCCACGCCCAGGTTGAGTTCACCCCAGCTGCCGTCCATGTCGGTGCCGAAGGGGATGTAGCCGTCCGCCGAGGAGAACTCGGTCTTGGCCTTGCCCTTGAACTCGTGCCACAGGCTCGGGCGGACCCAGACGCTGGTGCGCTGTTGCTGGCCGTGGTCGTCCTCGCGGAACCAGTCCTTATCGACGCGCACGCCCAGGCGGCCGGTGAGCGAGTCGACATCCTCGAAGCGCACATCGGCGGCGTCGTCATGACTGTCGTCGAGTTTCAGCTTGCTGACGATCAGTTGGGCCTGCGGCTCGACGTGCAGGGTCTTGTCGGAGTCGAGCTTGAACGGGTAGCCAGCCTCCAGTGAGGCGGTAACGCCGTGGCCACGGGTTTTCAGCGAACCGGCGTCGTTGGCGCGGGCCTTGAGGTCGAAGCGGTTGAACTGCACGACGCCGTCCAGATACCAGCCCTCGGGGCCGAAGTGCGTCCAGTAGCCGCCGATACCGTAGGAGCGCAGGGTGTCGTCGCCGGCATCCTGGCCGTTGGTGTGGTCGACGCTGCCCTTGATCCGCCCAGCCTGCAGCGACAGCCCGGCCTGGTCGGTGCTGCCGTCGGTGTCTTCGTTGCGGTAGAGGTCCGCGCCGACCTGGAAGGCCTGGATGCGGTAGTCGTAGTCGGCGCCATTGCCCAGTTTGTCGGAGCCCTTCTGGTGGATCAGACGCCCCCAGCCCAGGGACGGGCCGTAGCTGTCCAGTTCCTCGCTGGGCAGTGGATCGTTGACGTTGCGCCGCTCTTCGCCGACGCGTTCGTGGAGGGTGTCGACCAGCGCGCGGCTGTAGTTCAGCGCCATGGCGGGGAGGGCGCTGTACAGCGAGGTTTCGGCGCGGTAGTTGGGCCGGGAGGTAGGTGTCGTGCGCTCCGGCGTGACCGGCTCGACAGGTGTCACCGGTGTCGAGGGATCAACCGGACCAACAGGATCAACCGGATCAACCGGATCAACCGGATCAACCGGATCGGCTGGGTCAACTGGGTCGACCGGATCGACCGGCAGCGCGTCCTGGTTCGAGCGCAGGTACCAGGCTTCGCCATTGCTGTCGTCCAGGCTGGCCCGGTGCAGCGTGTATTCGTACGGGCCGGCCTTGACCCGGTTGAGCAGTCGGAACGCATCGGATTCGGTGGTGCCGCCGCTCACCGCGTCCACCACCTTGATGCCATTGCCCCGGGTCAGGGCGCCGGGACCGCCGGCATTCCTGATCAGCAGGTTGCTCTCGCCGTCGGCCTTGCCGCCGTCGATCACCAACTGGTCGGAGGGTGAGTCGTCCTTGTACAGGTAGGTGTTCAGGGCGAGGGTGCCGTTGGCGCCGTGGTAGTCGTTGGCAGTGAGTTTCTTGTAGCCGCCGTCGGCGCTGAAATCGATCAGGCTGGCGCTGTTGGTCAGGCTGCTCAGGTTGGAGTCGCCGGTGAGTTGCCAGAGGCTGCTGTCTCGCAGGGTGACTTCGGAATGGCTGTCCGCAGCGGTTTTCGCCGTGCCGGAAACCAGCGAGGTCGAGAGGTTGATGCGCGCATTGCCGGCGGCGGCGTCGGTCTTGCCGACACCTTGCCACTGGCCGGTGCCCATGTCCGGAACGCTGCTGCCATCGCTGGCCATCGCGCTGGCGACGTTCAGCCATTGGTCGCTGCCGCCGGCGAGGGAGTGGCTGAGGGCAATGTCCGCGGCACCAGCGGTGGCGATGGTGGCGCCGTCGCGGTTGGTTAGCGAGCCATGGTCGATGCTGATCCTTCCCGGTTGGGCATCGGTGCCCTGGGCGTAGAGGGCTGCGGACTGATCGCCCGTGGCGTTGACCACGAGGCGCTCGGCATCGACGCTGCCGCCGTTCCGGGCGACTACGCCGTGCCCCAGCGCGCCGCTGGTGCCGACGCTGACGTTGTCCAGCCGGGCGCTGGCGGTGTTGCTGGCCAGCACGCCGAGGGCCTGGTCCCCGTCTGTCGCGACGGTGCTGTTGAGGGCGCTCAGCGCAGCGCCCGATTCGGCACGCAGCCCGTGGGACTGGATGCCATGGGTGGCGACGCTGGAATTGCTCAGGTCCAGTGTCGCGCTCTCGTCCTTGTACTGCCGGCTGACCAGCGCCCCGGTGGCGTGGTCGCCGAGGGTTTCCACGCTGACGTGGTTCGCCGTCAGGCTCACGGTGCCGGGCTTGGCCGAGCCGATGCCGGCGTAGAGGCCGACGGAGTACTCGCCCTCGGTCTTCACGCTGAGGTTGTCGAGGATCATGCTGCCGCCGTCGTCCACCGCGGCACCGTAGGCTTGCGAGCCGGTGGTGCGCACGCTGGTGCCGTCGGCCATCAGCAGCGCGCCGGGATTGCGCGCCGCCAGGCCGTGCGGGAAGGTGAGGTTGCCAGCCGTTGGCGAGCCATTGCCCGTGGTGGTAACCGAGCCGCGGTGAACGCTCACGGTGGCGCCCAGGTCGGCAACGATGCCCATGGCGTTGTCGTTACCATGGGTGGTGACGGTCACGTCGTTGACGGTCAGTGTCGAGCCGGGCGCCGCGGTGGAGGAGCTGCCGGCGGCCAGCGCGGTGGAGTAGTTGCCGGAGGTGGTGACGCTGCCGTGCTCCACGACAGCCTCGGCGCCTTCGCGCACCTGCACGCCATAACTGGTTTTCGGGGTGGTGCGCACGTCGCTGGCGGTCATCTTCAGCGTCGAACCGGCGCCATCCACCAGTACGCCCGGGGACCAGGGCCCGGCTGCACCGACCTGGGCGTCGACCGAGATGCTGCTGTTGTCGACGCTCGCACTGCCGCCGCCGCTGATGTTCAGCCCGATGGCGCGATTACCGTCCACGGCAACGCGGCTGTTGTCCAGCGCGCCGGTGGAGCCGGCCCCTTCGATGGAGACGCCGTGACCGTAGGTCAGGCCATGTACATCGAGCGCCACGTCGGTGAGGCTCACCGCGCCGCCGGCCATGGCCCGTGCGCCGGCAGCCGGGTTGGCGACGCTGCCCGCACCGTGCACCGAGACACTGCCACCATTCAGGCTGACGCTGCTGCCGATGCCCTCGGCGCGAGCGCCGCCGACGTTGGTGCCAGTGCTGAGGATGTCGCTGTCAGCGGCCGCGATGGTGCCGCCCCCCGTGGCATGCAGGGCAGCTGTCGTCGTGGTGCTGGTGGCGGTACCGGTGAGGCTGATTTCACTGCGGGTGATGGCGATGCTTGCGCCGTCCTCCGCGCGGGCGGCACTGGCGCTGCCACCGCCTATGTTCAGCAGTGCGTCATCGGCTTCGATGTGGGTGTTGGCGCCCGTCGCCAAAAGCCCGTGGCTCAGGCTCAGGGGCTTTTCATCGTCCACCGGCGAGGCGACGGATACGGCGGCGCCGCTGGTGCGGATCTCAGTGCCGGCCAGGTCCAACTGGGCGCCATCGCGCGCCCAGATACCGACGGAGCCTTTGCCGGCGGTGACTATCTCGCCACCTCCGAGGGTGACCTGGGTATTGGCGCCCGCCGCGAGCACGCCATGGCCATTGCCGCCGGCGGTGCTTATATGGCTGTCGGTGAGGCTGACCTGGGCACTGTCGTGTGCGCGAACGCCGTAGGCAGAGCCGCCGCTGGTAGTCACGGCGATCCCCTCGGCGGACAGCGAACTGCTGCCACTCACCTGAATGCCGTGGGCGCCGCCGGTGCTGGCGTTGCGCGCGCCGCTGGTGGCGATGGCGACGCCGTCCAGGCTGGCGCTCGCGCCGTTTTCCAGGGACAGGCCGACCGCGCCCCAGGACTTCGTGGCGATCGAGCCAGCGGACATCTCCAGCAGCCCCTGGTCGACCACCACCCCGAGGTTGTTGTTGCCCTTCGCGCCACCGCCGACCAGCACCTGCACGTCGTCCAGGCGCGCTTCGCCATTGCGGCCGACCCTGATGCCGCTCAGGTCATTGGTGGTGATGGTCGCTCCGGCAGCGGTCTGCGGGTCGAGGGTGATGCGGCTGTCGTTCATCAGCAGGGTGCGGCCCTGTTCGACCAGGGCGCCTGTCTGCCCCTTCGCCAGTGCCGCCGTGGTCGCGCTGGTACGGATGGTGCCGTGGGCAAACACCAGCGGCTCGTCGGTGCTGGCCTTCACGCCGGTTGTGAGCGCGCCCGCGAGGTTGAGCGTGGCGCTGTCGTGGCTGCCGGCGCTGATGCCGGTGCCGCTGCTGACGGTTATCGGCGCCGGAGCGCCGAGCAGGCTCCGGCCAGCGAATACTGCCGGTGCCTCTTGGGCAGCCTGCAGGGCCACATCCAGATAGGAAGGCGTCGGCGGGTCGAGTACAGCGCCGGCCTCTGACGGCTGGTTGAGGTCGTCGGTATCGGCTTCGACGACGCTGTCCTCGGCTTCGGCTTCGATCATCCGCAGGCTGAACAGGCTGGCGAGTACCAGGCTGATGGCCTGGGCCAGGCGGGAGCGGCGCAGGCGGGAGAGACTGGGCGTGGCACGTTTCATGGCGGCCTCCGGGAGGCACGGAAAATGTGCCGCCAGTCTCCTCAGCGCGCGCCTGGCTGACTGTCAGAGCCGCTGTCGGTCGTCTGTAGGAGTGATTCCCGTCCTGGGCCCCTGGTCTACGCTGGAAGCGGGACAGGCAGGCTAGGGAACAGGCAATGAGTACGATCCTGCTGGTGGACAGCCAGCCCATCATCCGCGAGGCGTTGCGCGCCCTGGCGGCGCGTGCGGGGCATGAGATAGCCGGTGAGGCCGATAACGGCCAGGACGCGCTGGCGCTGTGCCGCGAGCTGCGCCCGGATGTGGTCATCCTCGAACTGGCGATTCCGCGGCTGGGCGGCCTGGATGTCCTGCGGCGCCTGCGTGCGGCCATGGCCGAGGTGCGTCTGCTGGTGTTCAGTGCGCAGGAAGGCGAGGTGTTCGCCGGTCGCTCGCTGCAGGCGGGCGCCGATGCCTTCGTCAGCAAGAGCGAGCCGGCGGCGGAGCTGGAGAAGGCGCTGGCAGCGGTATTGCGCGGGCGCAGCTACTTTCCGCGCGGAGCCACCCAGCTGCCCAAGCCCGCCGGGGCCGAGCAGGATGGCAAGGCCGAGCTGGAGCGCTTGTCCGGCCGCGAACTGACCGTGCTGGAAATGCTCGGTCGGGGGCTCTCCAACAAGGAAATCTCCGAGCAGCTGAGCCTGAGCTACAAGACCGTCAGTACCTACAAGATGCGCCTGCACCAGAAGCTCAACGTCAGCAGTGATTTCCAGTTGCTGCAGGTTGCGCAGAGCCTGGGGCTGGTGGCCTCGGAGGCGGCACAGGGCGCAGGGGTCGATCCGGCGCTGGTACGCGAGATGGGCTTGCTCCGCGCCGTACTCGACGCCTCGCCCAATCCGATGTTCGTGCGTGATCTCGAAGGCCGCCTGCTGTTGTGCAACCGGCCTTTCCTGGCCCGCGCCGGCATGTCGCTGGATGAGGTGCTGGGCACTCGCTTCGAGGAAGCGCAGTGGTTGTCTCCCTTGATGCGCCAGCGTGCGGCCGCGCGTTACCAGGAGGTCCTGTTGCGCCAGGAACCGATGACCCAGGAGGTGGTGCTGGACACCCTGGATGAGACTCCCAAGGTCTACTACGCCTGGTGCATCCCGCACCGTGCGGCGGACGGGCGGGTGATCGGTACGGTCGGCGGCATGTTTTCCCTGGCCGAGCGCGATGAGCAGTTGGCCCTGATGCGCAGCGAACAGTACGAGGCCCAGTACCGCAACCACCTCAAGACGCGCTTGCTGGCGAGGGTTCGCCACGAGTTCGGTGAACGGCTGTTGGGGTTGCGCACCTACCTGGCGGGGATCAGCCAGGGTATCGGGCCGGTCGGGCCCAGGGAGGAGCTGGCACAGGCCTGGGAAGGGGTGGAGGGGATGCTGACGAGCCTGCGCCAGGTCGATGATCTGCTGGACCTGGAACACCATGTCGCCGAGCGCGTCAGCGAAGCCCATGACCTGAGCCAGCTCACCGCGGACATCCTGCGGCCGCTGGAGCGCGAGCTGGAGTCGCTAGGTATCTCGCTGGACATGGGGCCGGGGCTGTTGACGCTGAAGAAGGCCTGGGTCGATGCCGGCTACTTCCGGCAACTGCTCGAAGCGCTCGTCGAGGGCGTGCCCAGGTCGCCGGAGCTGGCCGAGGTGCGGCTGCACCTGAGCAACTGGCGACACCTGAAGGGATTCCTGCGTCTGCGGCTCGAGGTTTCACCCTGGAGCAGTCTGGCCGGCGGCCAGGAGAGCGACGAAGCGGTTCTCTGGGCGCGGGCCAGGGTGCAGCGGATGGTGTTGATGTTCCATGGGGAGGCGCTGCAACTGGAGAACGACCGGGGCGAAGGTCTGTTGCGCCTGGAATTCGACCTGCCCCGGGTCGTCTGAGCTGGCTCAGTGCGGCCGTTCGTTCATCTGCTGGTAAGCGTCCTCCAGGGCCTCGGCGTCCAGCAGCAGCTGGCGGGCGGCGCAGCGCATGCGGCGATTCAGTTCCTGGTTGGCGATCAGCGGCGCCAGCTCGCGCAGGAGTTCGGCGGCCACTTCGTTGTTGAAGGCGGTGGAGCGTACGCTGCGCAGCGTACGCAGATTCTGCTGTGACATGGAAACCTCCGGGGGTAGGCGGCCGTATAGGCGGCCGCCCGTCGTGGTTCAGAACAGTTTGAGGAAGTTGAGGTAGAAACGCGGCGCCTTGCCGTTGTCGTCGTCCAGTTCCTTGGCCGAGACCGAACGGGTCAGCGGGAAGGCGACTTCCGGCGAGACGTAGGTGTCCTTGAACACCTGCAGGTGCGCGCCGAAGCCGGTGGAGGACAGGCTTTCGCTGCTGATCCAGTTCGGGTCCTCGCTCCACACCTTGCCGAAGTCCCAGAAGGCGTAGTACTGGGTCGGTACGGCGTAGCTCCGGAAGGTATGGATGCGGTTGTACTGCAGCTCGGTTTTCATCGCGAAGCCCTTGTCGCCGGTGATTTCCGACGGGTCGTAGCCACGACCGAACTCGCTGCCGCCGACGCCGAACTGCTCGGGCGAGAGCAGCGCCTGGCCGAACGAGGTCTGTGCGGTACCGGCAATGTACAAGTTCATGCCGTCGATGATCTTCGAAAGGTCCTGAAGACGCTGGGCGTCCACCTGCAGCTTGGCGAAGTCGGTCCTGCCGCCCTCGCGGGACGGGTTGGCGCGGTCTTCCTGGCTGGCGCCCATGATCTTCAGGCCCTTGCTCAGCTCGGCCTTGACCAGGTTCTTGCCGCCGAATCCATCGAAGAAGTCGTAGCTGGCGCCCAGGCGGATGGCGCGGATTCGGTCATCGCTGGACGGCGGGTTGTGCGGATCGTTGAGGTACTCGGACTTGCCGTTGTACCAGGTGAAGGCCGCCGAGGTCTTGAAGGTCTGGTCGCGCTGGCGGACCCACGGGCGGGTGATGCGCACCGCGAAGGTATCGCCGGAGCTGTTGGCGTCGAGGAAGGAGTAGGTGTCGGCATGGCCGTCGTTGTGCTGGGCGAGGAAGCTCAGCACATCACCCTGGCCACCTACCGGCAGGTCGTACTGGCCTTCGAAGAAGGTCATCTTGTCGCCTTCCACCGATTTCCCGGCGCGGATGCCCAGGTGGTCGCCATGGCCGCTGAGGTCGTTGACGCCGACCCCGCCGTAGACCTGCCAGGGCCCGAAGTAGCGGCTGTCGCGGTTGTCGAAGCCGAAGAAGCCTTCGTACTTGCGGATCTGGTTATCGACGATCAGGTCGGTGCCCTGTTCCACCGGCGAGGCGGCGAGGGTGGCACGGCTCTGCTGGCCTGACAGGTCGTTCATCAGCAGCAGGTTGCGCTCGATGGTGGCGCTTTTCGGCGGCACTTCCCGGCGAATGTTGTCGGCGTAGCGTTGCACGGCCTTGTTGCTGTCGCCCTGCAGTTTCACTTCGTTGACCCGGCCCTCGAAGACCTGGATCAGCAGCTCGCCGTTCTCCAGGCGCTGCTCGGGCAGGTAGGCGCGGGCCAGCAGGAAGCCGGCCTGGCGATAGCGCTGGGTGATCTGCCCGACCACCGCGTTGACCTCGCCGAGGGTGACACGGTGGCCTTCGAGCTTCGCGGTCAGTGGCGCGAAGGCCTCGGGGGCGTAGAGCGTGGTGCCGCGGATGATTACCTTGTCGACCTGGAAGCGCGTGGAGTCGTTGGGGTTCACCACCATCTCGGCTGGCGGGCCTTCGGTTTCGGGGACGACCACGGTGTCCGGCAGTTGCAGGGTCGAGGGCATCTGCGTAGAGCTTTCACGGCCGCCGTCGGGGCGGGGGATTTCCACCCGGCCGGGGTCGAGCTGGGTCCGCGGCCCGGCGAATGCCGGGGCCTGGACCAGCAACAGGGCGGAGCACACGGCTGCCGCGAGGATGTGCAGTTTCGAAGGAAAGGCTCTCATGGCTATTTCCCTCCTTTGGTAGTGGGTGCAGCGGGTTTGAGATCGTGGGGAATCACGCTGCGGGTAGCCTCGGGGACGATGAAGTGACCGTCCTTGAACAGGCTGTTGGCGTAAGTGAGGACGTCGGTGAGGTTCGGCGTGGTGCTGGCCTTGCCGTCATACGAGCGCGGCTTGCAGACCAGTTGTACGGCGTAGCTGCGCACCACGGCGGGGGACACCGAGTAGCTGGCCGAGGCCGCCGAGGGCGACTCCAGCGCGGTGCAGCGGGCGTTGCCGGGGGACTGCGCGGTCATCGGCAGCGGCGGCAGGCCGGGTTGCTCCGGCGGTACCGGGGCGAGCGGGCCGGTGATGGTCAGCGCGCCGTCCCGGAAGGTGACCGTGTAGTTGTTGCCGGCGCCGAAGGCCTGGTCCTGGGTGATGCCGTAGGTACCGGCTTCCTCGCCGGGCGCGCGTTGCAGCGAGCCCTGGGCGATGGACGCCTGGTCCTTGCCCTTGAGGCCGCTGACGTTCCAGGTCAGCGTCGGGTCGGCCGCACCCTGCACCTTGCTCTGGTTGTCGGCAGTGACCACCAGCGGTGCGGGAGTGACCTGCAGGTTGCCGTCCCTGAACACCATGCGGTAGTTGCCGCTGGTGAGGGTCACGTTGCCCTGGGTGATGGCGTAGCCCTCGGGCATGACGTTCTCGCCGGAGATGCGCGCCAGGCTGCCGGTGGTGACCGAGGCTTGGGTGTCGCCGTGCTTCAGGCCGCTGATGCTGTAGGTGAGCGTCGGGTCGAGGTCGCCGTAGACCTTGGTCATGTGGTCGGCGGTCACTGTCAGCTCGGCGGGGGTGATCGCCAGCTTGCCTTCGTTGAAGGTCAGGATGTAGTTGCCGTTGGCACCCAGCGAGCCCTGGCCGATGGTGTAGTTGCCGACGTTCTCGCCGGCTGCCCGAGAGGCCTGGCCGCTCATGACCGACTCTTTCGTGTCGCCGTTCTTCAGACCATTCACCCGGTAGGTGAGCGCTGGATCGATCTCGCCGTAGACCTTGGAGTGGTCGTCGAAGTCGATCTGTAGTGACGCCGGGGTGATGGTGAAGGTGCCGTCCTCGTAGTGGAGGATGTAGTTCTGGCTGGTGCTGGCCAGGTCGCCCTGGCCGATGGCATAACCGCCGGCCTTCACATCCTCGCCGGCCTGGCGGACGACGTTTCCGCCAAGCACCGATGCCTGGTCATCGCCACGTTTCAGGCCACTGACCTGGTAGCTGAGCGCCGGGTCGATCTCGCCGTAGACCTTGGTCTTGTCGTCGGCGCGCACCATGAGGGTGGCGGGAGTGATGGTGAAGTTGCCGGCCTCGTAGGTGAGGATGTAGTTCTGAGCAGCCTTGCCGGTGAGGCCCAGGGTGCCCTGGTTGATGGCATAGCCGCCTTCCTTCACATCCTCGCCGGTTTGCCGTGCCAGCTGGCCCGCCAGGATTTCGGTTTCCTTGTCCGGCCCTTTCAGGCCATCAACTTTGAGGGTCAGGGTAGGATCAAGCTCGCCATAGACCTTGCCGTCATTGTTCGCAGTGACATTCAGCCGGGCAGGGGTGACGGTCAGCGTACCGTTCTCGAACTCAAGGACGTAGTTGCTGCCCTGGCCATTGTTCAGGCCCAGGCTGCCCTGGTGGATCGTGTAGCCCCCGGCCCGGACATCCTCGCCGGCTTCACGGCCAAGTGCGCCTTTCAGCACGGAGGCTTCGGTGTCGCCGTTTTTCAGCCCGGAGATGACGTGCGAAAGGCTGGGGTCAACATCGCCGTATACCTTCGACACATCGTCGGCCTTCACGGTCAGCGTGGCCGGTGTGATAGCCAGGTTGCCGTTGACGAAGGAGAGCACGTAGTTGCTGTTCTCACCGACCGCGAGGTCGCCTTTGCCAATGCTGTAGTTGCCGACGTTCTCGCCCGCCGTGCGCGAGAGGGCACCGCTCATGGCCACGTCATCAACGCTGTCGGTGCCCTTGAGGCCCTTGACGGTGTAGCTGAGGGTCGGATCGAGGTTGCCATAGACCTTGGTGTGGCTGTCGGCAGTCACCTCAAGGGTGGCCGGCGTCACCGTGAAGGTGCCGTTGGCGAAGCTCAGTACGTAGTTCTGGCCCCTGCCGCTGGTGAGGTCGACGTCACCCTGGCGAATGGTGTACTGACCGACATTCTCGCCAGCGTCCCGAGCAACCTTGCCTGCAACGACCTGGTCTGAAGTGTCGCCGTTTTTCAGGCCGCTTACGCTGTAGGTCAGTTTGGGGTCGAAATCGCCATAGACCTTGGTGCTGCCATCGGCGGTGACGACCAGGGTGGCCGGGGTGATCGAGAAGGTACCGGCCTCGTAGTGAAGGACGTAGTTCTTGCCGGCGGCGCCATTGAGGTCCACCGAGCCCTGGTTGATGCCGTATTTCCCGACGTCCTCACCCACCTGGCGAGCCAGGGAGCCACTGTTCATCACATCCGCTGCGATGTCGGCGCCTTTGAGACCGTCGACGCGGTAGGACAGGGCAGGGTCCGCATCCCCATAGATCTTCGACGCCCCGTCAGCCGTGACGGTGAGCTGGGCCGGGGTGATGGTGAACACGCCATCCTTGAAGTCCAGGATGTAGTTGGAGCCAATCCCTCCGTTGAGATCCAGGCTGCCCTGACCAATCCCATAGTCGCCCACATTCTCGCCGGCCTGGCGTGCCACGGCGCCGCCGTTGAGTACGGACGCCTCAGTGTCACTGCCCTTCAGCCCGCTGACGACATGGGACAGACTGGGATCGGCGTCGCCATAGACCTTGCCGCCATTCGTGGCCTCGACGGTCAGCGTCGCCGGGGTGATGGCGAGCTGGTTGCCGACGAAGGTGAAGACGTAGTTGCCCGAGGCGGCATCGGTCAGGCCGACATCGCCCTGCTGAATACCGTAGTTGCCGACGTTCTCGCCAGCCTGGCGGGCGAGGGCGCCCTTGAGCACATCGGCTTCCTGGTCGCCATTCTTGAGCCCGGTGACCTTGTAGGAAAGGCTCGGGTCAACGTCCCCGTAAACCTTGGATCTCGAGTCTGCTGCGACTTGCAGGTTGACCGGGGTAATGACGAAATCACCATCGTGGTACTGCAGCAAGTAGTTTGAACCGGCCCCTGCGGTGAGACCGACTGATCCTTGGGTGATCGAGTAGGTGCCGGCGTTCTCACCGACCTGGCGAGTCAGCTCGCCGCTGACGACATCCGCTTCCTGGTCGTCGCGTTTGAGGCCGGAGAGGGTGTAGCTCAGGCGTGGGTCGAGGTCGCCGTAGGCTTTGGTTTTCCCATCGGCCTGCACTTGCAGCGTGGCCGGGGTGATGGTGAAAACTCCATTGCTGAAATGGATGATGTAGTTGTTCGCGTCGGCGCCGACCTGGTCCCTGGAGCCGAGCGAGATCCCGTACTCGCCGACGTTTTCGCCCGCTTCGCGCTTCCAGGTGATCGGGCCCAGCTGGTCACCCGCGACGAGCCCGGTAACGCTGTAGTGGTAGCCGGGATCGGTATCGCCGTAGGTCTTGGAGGCGTTTTCAACCGTGACATCCAGCCTGGCCGGAAGGACGGTCAACATACCGTTGGCAAAAGAGATGATGTAGTTGGAGGTCTTGTCCAGACTCAGGCCGGCATCGCCTACAGCGACTGCGCCAACACCCGTGGAATACGTCCCGGCGTTTCGGCCCTGGCCGTACACCGAGGCACTCAGGATCGAATCACCGTTTTTCAGACCCTCGGCTGTGTAGTCATCCACGACGTGAGTCGTTCCGTCGTAAGTGACCGTTTTTGATCCCGCAGTTACCACGAGATGGGCAGGAACGATCTGCAGCTGACCATCCACGAATTTCAGGGTGTAGTTGCCGCCCAGGCCGTTGTTCATGCCGAGGTCTCCCTGGCTGATTCCGTAGTCGCCGACGTTTTCACCCGCTTGACGCGAGAGTGCTCCTGCGTTGAGCAGGTCCTGCGCGCTCTGTCCGAGCTTGGTGCCGTCCACGGAGTAGCTGAGGCCCGGGTCCTTGTCGCCATAGGTCTTGGACTGGCTGTCCGCACGAACCGTCAGCTCGGCTGGGGTAATCGTCAGTGTGCCGGCACCGATAGCTGCCTGGTGCCGCTGGGCCATGATCCCTTCGGCGTTCAGTGTCCCGTCGACCTTGTACTGGCCGACGTTGGAGTGCTCAGCCGCTGTGGTGGAAGGCGTCACCGAGAACCGATCCTGGCCCAGTTGCTTGTCGACGAACTGGTCGACGGCAAACGCCTCGGAATTACCGGCAGGGCTGATCGCCGCGCTGAACTCGGGGTTCTTTTCACCGTACTCGCGCTGGGTGTCCTGAACCTGGCCCTGGATGGCGCTGGACTGGGTTCCGAGCTGGACGCCGCCGCTGCTGGTGGTGTCCTTGCCGGCGAGAAAACTGATCTTGCCGGCCTGGTAGTTGTTGCCCTGGTTCTTCAACTCACTGAGGTTGGCGTCGACCGCGGAAGTCGAGGTGCCAAGGTCGACCACCAGTTGGTCGCTCACACCAGTGGCGCCGTTCAGGTTGATCGAGTTGGAGGCCTTGGCGTTGTTCTGGTCGCCAGAGCCGCCCGTTACACCGAAACCATTTTGCGAAGCAGTGACGGTGCCCTGGTTGGTGCCGAAGCTGAATCCCGGTGGCAGCTCGGTGGTAGCCGCGCCGTTGAGGGTGACCATGATCTGGCCGTTCGAGTTGTTGGTGCCGATCTTCCAGGTGTCACCGGTACTGGGGTTGGTGAACGTCAGGTCACTGACCCAGTAGTCGTTGCTACGGGTATCACCGGGGATTGGCTGGTACTGCTTGTGGTCGACATAACCGAGGGCTTCGAAGACCAGGTACTGGAACTCGGTGCTGTCATCGATGGTGAGGTGGTGAGTGACGCGGCCGTTACGTTCCCAGATCCATTGTTCGCCGACCTTGGAGAGCGTCTCCGAGGTCACGCCGTCCACGCTCTGGGTGAGGCCATCCTGGGTGATCTGCACCTTGCCGGTGTTCACCGGGCCGTTGGAGGTCTGGTTGTAGATGAATTTGCCGTTGGTGGCCTTGCCGGCCAGGGTGCCGGCGTAGTTCAGGTAGCTGTCCAGCAGCACGCTGGAGCCCTGGACGGCGACGTCCTTGCCGATCAAGGCCGTGCCTTGCTGCTGGATCACCGAAGCGCTGCTGGAGGTCTTGATCCAGATGGTGCCGTTGCTGACATCGATGATTGCCCGGCCCATGTAGCCGGCATCACCGGCCACGCCCTGCGTCGTGTTGTTGAGCATCACATCGCCGGTAGCGAGGATGAACAGATGCCCATCCTTGAGCAGGATCGGGGCGTTGATATACACCGAGCCGCTGTCGTTGCGCTTGGCCGCGTTGAAGGGGCTTTGCGAGTCGTCATAGACACTGATCGGCGCGGCGGTGCCGTTGGCCATCAGCTTGAGTACGTGATAACCGGCGTCCTGGGCGACGATGGCCTCATTCACGTTGATCCGGTTGCTCGCACTGATCTCCACGTCGTTGGTTTTCAGGGCGGAAGCGATGGAGGCGGCAGAGACCGTGTCCGGGTTACCGGTGCTGTCGACGGTCACGGTTTCCGGGTCGAGCAGCCATTTACCCGACTGCTGGCCGCCGGCCGCATTGACCTGGGCATCCTGGGTTACGGTCAGCTGCTTGCCTGAGGTCTCGACCTCACCGCCTTTCTGGCCGCCCTGGGCACTGATGTTCCCGGCGAAATGGGTCTTGCCGTCGCTCCAGACCACCACCTGGCCGCCGTCGGTCTTGCCGTCGGCTTTCAGCTGGGCGCCCTTGGCCACCGTAGTGCTGCTGGCGGCCTGTTCGCTGCCTTTGCCCTGGTAGCTGCCGCCCACCAGCACCTTGCCGCCGGCTCCCTGGGTGCCGCTGGCATCGAGCTTCGCGGAGCCTGCGACATTCACCTCGTCGCCCAGCACCTTGATCTGCCCGCCGTTGACGCCGGTGACGCTGATGCTGCCGGTGACGTTGGTCTTCGCCGAGCTGCCGAGCACCACGGTGCCGCCATCGGTCGAGACGGAGTCGGCCACGACATTGCCGCCGACGTTGATCACCGAGTCGAGGTGCTTGGCTGCGCGAGCAGCGCTCATGGCGACGGTGCCGTTGCCGACGTCGATCTCGCCGCTGTTGTGCACGCCGCCGGTGACGTCCGAGTTGACGCTGTCTTTCTCGCCGGGCTCGCCGCTCACAGCGATGTTCAGCAGGCCGTCACCGTGGAAGTCCAGGGTGGCTTGTGGGCCGGTGGCGAGTTGCACCATGCCCTTGCGCGCCTGGATCACGCCGGCGTTGTTCACCTGGGCGCCGAGCAGGGCGACCATGCCGTTGTCGTGCACGGTGATGCGGCCCTGGTTGGTCACGTTGCCGGTGAGCTGGATGTCCAGCTTGCCGCTCTCGGCGAACTGTTTCGCCTGCTCCTCGGTGAGGAAGCCGGCGCTGGCGACCAGGGCGCTGGAGCTGATGTGCGCCTTCGGGCCGATCCACACGCCGTTGGGGTTCACCAGGATCAGCTGGCCGTTGGAAGTCACTGCGCCATAGATCTTCGACGGGTCGCTGCCGATGACGCGGTTGAGGGTGACGGACTTGCCGTCGGGCTGGTTGAAGGTGATGCGGTTGTCTGCACCGACGCTGAAACGCTGCCAGTTGATGGCGGTGCGCGAGCTGTTGGTGTTCACCGTCATCTCGGCGCCGTTCTGGCTGATGTTGCCGCTGCCGGAGATGATGCTGCCGCCCTGGGGCAGGGCGTCGCTGGCCATGACGGTCAGTGGCAGGCCGGCGCTGGCGAGGGCCACGGCGATGCACAGGACGCGCAGTCGACTGGGGCAGGAGCCGTGGGAATGGGTGTGCAAGGGTAGGGAATTCATGAGGCTGCTCCATAGCGAGAGGGCTATGGGGCAAGCATCGGATCAGGCTGCGGGCGCCCCCATCATGGGCGCCTGAAAGCGCTGTAGTGGGTGCACTAGTGCGGGGAACTACTGCGCACGAGCTTGAGCTGGATCAATCCGGCGCTGGGCGGTTCGCTGGCCTCACCGGGCTGGAAACTGCCGTCGAAATGCTCGCAGAGCAGCCGCACCAGTTGCAGGCTGGGGCGCTTTTCCACGGTTGCCAGGCGCTCGGGCAGGTCTGGCTGCGCTGCCAGCGCGAAATTCAGCCGCCAGAGCAGTTCGCCGTGGGGCAGGTTCTCCACGCTCGCCTGTACCTCACGGACATCGAGCTCGGAGCGTTGGAAGGTGAATCTCAACGCCTTGAGCAGGTTGCGGTAGCGCGCGTGATCGACCCAGGCATAGTGGGGCAAGGCGGTGGACTGCAAGGGCAGGCCGCTGAGCAGGCTGGCGGTGAGTTGATTCAGCTCGCACACCTGCGGAGCCGGCAGCTCGGTGCCGGCCTCGGTACGCAGCAGTTCGCGCAGGATCAGCAGCTTCTCCTCGATCCTGCCAAGTCCGACGGACGCGCCGGCGAGCGCTTGTTCGTCCGGGCGGATCGCCGTCGATGACTGCAGCGATGCCTGCACACTGCGGGTTTCCTCCAGCAGGTCGTCGAAGCTGTACTGCAGGTAGCGGGTGCGGGTGGTGCGCAGGCTGTCCAGATAGGTCTTGGCCTGCTGCAGCTGTTCCACTTCGCGCTCGTGCTCGGTGATGTCGACGAAGGAGCAGACCACGCCGATGGGCTCTCCGCTGTCCTCCTGCAAGGGCACGCCGATCAGCCGGATGATTCGCTGCTCGCCCTGCAGCGTGCCGCGAACCACCTGGGTGAATGGCTCATCGCCTGCCGCCCCGGCAAGAAACTCACGGCTCGCCTGCGGGATGTCTTCCGCCGCCATGAGCCCCATCTGAAAGATGCGCCCGCCCAGAAGCTCAGCTTCCGACTTGCCATAGACCACGGTGAACTGCCGGTTGCAGGCCAGCAGCTCGCCCTCGCGGCTCAACAGGCTGATGGGGTTGGGCAGGATGTCGAAAAGCCGCGCCAGGTCCTGGGACTTGCTCGAAGGGAGGCTGGATGCCTGCACCAGGCTTTCCACCACGCGGTTGTTCAGCAGGCCCTTGACCTTGGCGGCTTCCACCAGGTCAACCAGCGAATCGGTCTGGGTCTTCTCCAGCAGGCGCGCCTTGTAGGTGCTGACGGTGCGGTCGCTGATCGCCAGTTCCTCGGCGATGTCCTTGACCCGATAGCCCTGCGACAGGTAGTGCAGGACGGTCAGCTCGCGCGGGGTGATGTGCTCGTCCGTCCCCGGTGCATCACCGCTCGGGTGCGGCTCCTGCGCGGGGAAGACCTTGCGCCCGCCGAGCACCAGGCGCACGGCGTCGTCCACTTCCTCGGGGCGCTCGCCCTTGTGCGCGAAACCCCGCGCGCCGGCTTCCAGGCAGAGCCCCTGGTAGTGGGCGGCGGGCAGGTGGGTGAAGACCAGGGTCTTCTGCTGCGGCCAGTCGCGGTGCAGCCGCCGCAGCAGTTCGACGCCGCCTACGTGTGGCAGGTCCAGTTCGAGGATCAGCAGGTCGGGGTGCAGGCGCTTGACCACGTCCAGCGCTTCGCGGCCATCGCCGACTTCGCCGACCACCTCGTGCCCGGCCGCCTCCAGACGCTGGCGCAGGGCAGCGAGCATGAAGGGTTGCGGGTCGGCAATGGCGATGCGGCTCATCCTGGGGCTTCCTGCGCTCGGGTGTGCAGCAAGGGTAGTCCAGATAGCGGTGGATCAGCTGGCGCAGGTCATGGGCAGCAGACACAGCGCCGCGAGATAGAGGCCCAGCCCGAAGATCGCATGGGTGATCAGGCTGTGCAGGCGGGCCTTTGCCGGGTTCGCGGTCCTGCTCGCGGCAATGCCCAGGCCCAGCGCCGGCTGCATCAGCAGGAAGGGCATCGCCACGGTGACCACGCCAAAGAGCAGCGCCGGCAGCAGGGTCGGCCGGCACAACCAGTCGCTGCCGGCCAGCGCGACCAGTGCGAGGGCGAAGACGATCCCGGTGAGGTAGTGGATCGCCCAGCCCAGCGGGCGTTCGCCAGCCACTGGCGCGGCCTTGCCGATGGCCTCGTGGCTGAACTGGCCGCGCGGCATGTGGCCGACCCAGCGGCCGACCAGGGCATAGTCCAGCGAAGGCACGCCGAGCAGGCGCCGGCGCAGGAGGGTCCAGCCGTCCATCAGCAAGGTGGCGCCAATACCGATGGCGATGGCGGGGAGGACAGTAGAGAGCGGCATGGCGGGTTCCTTCGAGTGGGTCGATGGAACCAGCATCCCGGTTCAAGTGGACTTGAGGTCAAGCCTCGCGGGCGATGCGCTGGCTCAGCCTGGACCCCAGCACATAGAAGACCCCGCCGCCGACGATGAAGGCGCCGAGCATGACGAACACCCAGTGCGGCGCGAACAGCGCGAGGAAGTAGCCCACCAGGATCGGCCCGAAGGCGCCGCCGAGGTTGGCCAGGTTCTGCGTGCCGTAGTACACGCCGCGCAGGTGGGGCGGCGCGATGCGATCGATGAACATGTACTCGGCGGGGATCACGATGATCTCGCCCAGGGTGAACACCACCATCGCCAGCCCCCAGTGCACGAGGCTGTGGGACAGGCCGAAGCCGACGATGCCCAGCACGAACATGCCCAGGCCGACGATCAGCCAGCGCTGCAGGTGCTCGTTGCCGATGCGCTTGCCCAGCAGGTACTGCAGCGCGATCACCGTCACCGCGTTGACCCCGAGCAGGGTCTGGATCACCTGGTAGGCGTATTCCGCCGTGCCGGTGGCCACCAGGTACTGCGAGAGGTACGCGGAGAACTGGCCGAACACCACGGCGGTGAGCACACCGCCAATGGTGAAGTACATCAACCGGTGGTCCCTGGTCAGCACCCCCATCACCGCGATGAACGAGGGCGGCGCCACGCCTTCGGCCGGGCGCATGCCACGGTCGCCGTAGCGCGCGAAGGCCAGCAGGAACAGCGCGCCGAGGCTCGCCGAGAGCACGAAAGGCAGGTGCTGGCTCCAGTGCGCCAGGGCGGCGCCGATGAAGGGGCCGATGGCGTAGGCGAGGTTGATCAGGGTGTAGCGGATGGAAAACGCACGGCCCTGCTCGGCGGCCGGCAGCAGGCGGCCGAAGATGGTCTTCACCACCACGTCGGTGACCGAATAGGCGAAGTTGAAGCCCAGCAGGAACAGGAAGAACAGCCACAGCTGGGTCGTCAGCAGCATGCCGGCGAAGGCGGCGACGAAGCAGGTGCCGAAGCCCAGGATCAGGCGGAAGCCGGGCAGGCGGTCGATCAGGAAGCCGCCATAGAGGCTGAGCAGCGAGCCGCCGAACAGCGCGCCGCCCATGATCAGGCCGATGCGGCTGACCGGCAGGTCGAACTGGGTCGAAAGGAAGATCACCAGGTAGGGCAGGGTGATGGCGCGGCCCATGGTGAGCAGGAAGGTGCCACTGAGCAGCAGGTTGACCTGTAGCGGATAACGCTTGAGCGCGGCGAGCATTCCTTGCCTCGGCTGACGGTGGGAGCAGATAGGCTCCCGATCCTATCAGCACCAGCTTGGTGCATGGCAAGCGCCGGTGGCCCTGGCGGGGCCCCGGCGTGCCCGCTGCGTCAGCTGCTGCCGTGCTTGCCCTGGGCCTTCAGCTCGGCGACGGTCTTGCCGCCCACACCCCAGGCGTCGGTGGCGATTTCCTGGATCACCACGTAGGTGGTGGACGGCGGCTTGCGCAGCACGCGCTCCAGCAGTTCGGTAACGCCCTCGATGAGTTGGCGGCGCTCGTCGGCGGTGACGCCTTCGTCGGTGACCTGGATGTTTACGTAGGGCATGGCGGTTCTCCGTTGTTGTTGTGAAGTGGCTTACCAGACGCCCGTGGTGGAGCCACCGTCGACGTTGAGGATGGTTCCGCTGACGAAGGTCGAGTCGGTCAGGTAGAGCACTGCGTCGACGATATCCTGCGGGCTGCCGATCTCGCCACTGGGGGCGAGGCCGCGCAGGAAGGCGCGGGTCCCTTCGTCATCGGGGTGCAGCGGGGTTTCGATGATGCCCGGCGCCACCGCATTGACCTGCACGTGGGAGGCCGCCAGTTCCAGGGCCAGGCCGCGCACCGCGCTGTTCAGGCCACCCTTGATCAGCACCGGCAGCAGCGCCGGGACCTTCACGTTGGGTTGCATGGCGATGGAGGCGGTGATGCTGATGATGTGCCCCGAACTTTTGGCGGCCATGTGCTTCGCGGCGGCCTGAGACGGGTAGAAGAAGCCCTTGAGGTTGGTGTCGACTATGGCTTCGAGTTCTTCCTCGGTGTAATCGCCTACCGGCTTGGCGATGAAGATGCCGGCATTGTTGATCAGGATGTCCACCTGGCCGAAGGCCTCGATGGCTTGGGCGAACAGGAGCCGGGCGGTGTCCGGCCGGGCGATGTCGCCGGCCACGGCGAGGAAGTTGTGCGGGTTGCCCAGTTTGGCGGCAGCTTCCTCCAGGCGGGCCTGGGTGCGGGCGTTGCCGACCACGTTGTAGCCGCGTTCCAGGTAGGCGTGGGCGATGGCGAAGCCGAGGCCGCTGGAGGCGCCGGTGACAATGACTGTCTTGCTCATGGTGGTTTCTCCGAGAGTGGGGCGGGGCGGTGTGCCCGCGTCTTGGAGGCCAATCTAGGCTGCAATCACGGCTTGAAAAATGAGGCTTGTGGCATTTGAATTGATACTTCATGTAATCAATCGGGCCGCACCATGACGCGCCATTTCGACGACCTGCAACTGGGCAGCATCGAGCTGTTCTGCCTGGCGGCGGAGACCGGCAGCTTCACCGCCGCCGCCAACGAGGCAGGCATCACGCCGGCCGCGGTAAGCCGCTCGGTGGCGCGGCTGGAAGAACGCCTGGGTGTGCGCCTGTTCGTCCGCACCACGCGGCAGATGCGCCTGACCGATGACGGCCGCAACTACTTCGAGCAATGCCGGCAGGCGCTGACCCAGTTGGTGGATGCCGAGCGCGCGGTCAGCGGCGGCCAGAGCATCGCCTCCGGCCGCCTGCGCATCAGCGTGCCCACGCCCTACGCGCATTACCGCTTGTTCCCGCGTTTGCCGGAGTTCCGCCGGCGCTACCCGCAGGTGCAGGTGGAGGTACATGTCAGCAACCGCAACATCGACTTCGCCAACGAGGGGTACGACCTGGCCATCCGTGGCCGCGACCCGGCGGACTCCAGCCTGGTGGCGCGGCGCCTGGAGGAAGCGGAAAACGTGGTGGTTGCTACGCCCGAGTACCTGGCGCGTGCCGGCACGCCGCAGTCGCCGGACGATCTCGCCGGGCACGAGTGCATCCAGTTCGAACTGCCCAGCACCGGCCGGCGCGTGTCCTGGTCCTTCCGGGTCAACGGCAGGCCGGTGGAGATCGAAACCACTGGCAGCCTAACGGTGCTGGAGGACTACCTGGCCACCGCGACCCTGGCCAAGTGCGGCGGCGGGTTGATGCAGGCGTACCGCTTCACCGTGCAGGAGGAGCTGGAGCGGGGGGAACTGGTGGAAGTGCTGAAGGACTACGGCCAGACCACACGGCCATTCCTCCTCATCTACCCCTACGCGCGCCATGTGCCGTCGCGCGTGCGGGCTTTCATCGAGTTCATGCTGGAGACACGTAACGACGGTGCATCCCTTTAGGAGCGGGCCATGCCCGCGATCGCGCGCATGGCGCGCTCCTACAGGCTGGTTACGTCACTCCGGCAGTCAGAGGTGATTTGTCGCGAAATAAGATACGAAGTATTCGCATTTACAAAGAATTTACATCTGCATACACTTTGGCTCCCCGTCGGCGTCCACCACGCCGGCATTCGCCAACCGAGTCATTGCGCCAACAGAGCGCAAACCTCGCACCGAAGGATCCTCCAGCAGATGAAAGACGTAGCCTCGGGCGCGCTCCTGCTCAGTCTCTCCACCTTTGCTCTCTCCGCAGTCGCCGCCCCCGTGGCCATCGACCTGCCCAAGCAGCCCCTGGCTGCTTCCCTGGAGCAATTGCAGTCCGCAACCGGAATGCGGATTTCCTATGACCGTGCCCAGATCGCCAAGGTTGGCGCGCCGGCACTCAAGGGCAACATGGAGCCGGGCGAAGCACTCGATCGTCTGCTGGCGGACAGCGGCCTGCAGGGCACGGTCGACGGCAACAGCGCACAGGTCAGTGGCAGCGTGCGCAATGGCGCCGCGGGCAACGACAGCGTCGACCTGGGCGCCACCGAAGTCGTCGGCGCAGCGCCTGTGGCGCCGGGCACCACCGAAGGCACCGGCTCCTACACCACCGGCGTGATGCAGACATCCACCAAGCTGAACATGACCGTCCGCGAGACGCCGCAGTCGGTCAGCGTGGTCACCCGCCAGCAGATGGAAGACCAGAACATGCAGGACCTGGACGACGCGATCCGCGGCGTCACCGGCATGACCGTCCAGCAGTACGGCCCGGCGCGCGTGAGCTACGCCGCGCGCGGCTTCGACGTCGACAACATCATGTACGACGGCCTCGCCACCAGCATTTCCACTTACACCCAGGACGTGATTTCCGCCGCGGACCTGGCGATGTTCGACCGCGTCGAAGTGGTGCGCGGCGCCACCGGCCTGATGCAGGGCGCGGGCAACCCGGCCGCCGCCATCAACATGGTGCGCAAGCGCCCGACCCAGGACTTCCACATGAGCCTGGAAGGCAGCGCCGGCACCTGGGACCGCTACCGTAGCCAGGTCGATGTGTCCGGCCCGCTGAACAGCGAAGGCACCCTGCGCGGCCGCGCGGTGGCCGCCTACGAAACACGCGACAGCTTCCAGGACGTGGTCAGCGGCGAGCGCGGCGTGCTCTACGGCATCACTGAGGCCGACCTGAACCCGGATACCACCCTGACCCTGGGCGCGTCCTACCAGAACGACAACAAGAACGACAACTGGGTGGGCCTGCCGGCACCGCTGGGTGGTCGTCACCTGGACCTCAAACGCTCCGACTACTACGGCGCTGACTGGTCCTATTGGGATACCACCACCACCCACCTGTTCGGCGACGTGGTGCACCGCTTTGACAACGGCTGGCAGATGAAGGTCGCCGCCGACAAGCTGTGGGCGCGCATCGACATGCTCGGCCTGTACAACAGCTGCTACTACACCGAAGGCTGTCCGACCATGATCCAGGGGCCGGGCCAGTACGCCTACACCGACGACCACCAGAGCTACGACGCCTTCGCCAACGGCCCGTTCCAGGCCTTCGGCCGCGAGCACGAGCTGGTGTTCGGCGGCAGCTACCGTGAAGAGCGCTTCGACGGCCACGGCGGCTGGGGCGACCTGACCTATAACGACGGCTCGCCGGTGACCCCGTTCGACCCGACGAAGTGGGACCCGAGCTCGGTGCAGAAGCCGAACATCGACATGAGCCTCTGGAACATGAAGCTCGATCAGGAGCAGAAGGGCGCCTACGTCACCACCCGCCTGAACGTCGCCGACCCGCTCAAGGTCATCCTCGGCGGCCGCCTGGACTGGTACGAGGCCGACCCGCACAACGACACCGGCACCCAGAAGGTCACCCGCAACGTCACCCGCTATGCCGGCGTGGTCTACGACCTGAACGAGGTCTACTCGGTGTACGCCAGCTACACCGACATCTTCAAGCCGCAGAGCAACTTCGATTCCAGTGGCAGCCTGCTCGATCCGATCACCGGCAAGAACTACGAGATCGGCCTGAAGGGCGAGCACTTCGGCGGCGCGCTGAACACCCAGCTCGCGCTGTTCCAGATCGACCAGGAGAACCGCGCCACCGACGACACCAGCGGCCCCTCGCCGTGCCCCAGCTCGCCGACCTCGATCTACTGCTCGCGGGCTTCGGGCAAGGTGCGCAGCCAGGGCGTGGACATGGAAGTCAGCGGTGCCATCACCGAGAACTGGCAGGCCATGGCCGGCTACACCTACGTCGACGCCAAGTACAAGCACGACAGCAACGAGGACAACGTCGGCAAGCAGTTTGACCCGAGCAAACCGCGCCACCTGTTCAAGCTCGCCACCAGCTACACCCTGCCGGGCGAGCTGCACAAATGGCGTGTGGGCGGCAACCTGGTGACCCAGAGCCAGACCGAGGACACCACCACCGGCTTCCAGCAGGGCGGCTACACGGTGACCAACGCCATGCTCGGCTACAAGGTCAACGAGAACATCGACACCCGGGTGAACTTCAACAACATCTTCGACAAGTACTATTACAGCGGCATCAGCTTCGGCAACCTGAACTACGGCGAGCCGCGGAACCTGATGTTCACGGTGAAGTACTCCATGTGATCCACCTGGCCTGAACGAAAAAGCCCCGCATCGCGGGGCTTTTTCATGGCTTCGGATTCACGGCCGGGCCGCTGGCCTTCGGTGCCTTCGTAGGATGGTGTGGAGCGAAGCGATACCCATCGATCTGCCGGCAACTCCGTTGATGGGTATCGCAGGTCCGTAGGGCGCATAACGCGCCAGCGTTATCCGCCGCGAAGTGTCGGCGGATAACCTGTTCCAGGCTATCCGCCCTACGCCCCAACAGGTGACGGACCTGTAGGAGCGGGCCATGCCCGCGAACGCGCCGGCAAGGCGCTTTTACCCCCGGCCTTCAGCCTTCTCGAACAGCCCCAGCAGGTCCGTCAGCGTACTTTCCAGGTACTCGCCCGCACGGTACGCAGGCTTGAGCGCATCACCGCCAGCCACCACTTCCAGCGGTCGTTCGATGAAACGGCCCACCGGTTGGAGGTCGCCATCGAGCACCAGCACCACCGGGATCAGGATGCGATCCAGCGCCATGCGCTCACGCAGGTCATCCTCGGCACGGCCCTTGGTGATCACCGCCAGCTCCACGCGCGGTTGCAGGCGCTGCAGATGGTCCATCACGGTGACGTTGATCTGGCAGTCCGGGCACCACATCTCGCCGGCGATCAGCAGGCGGTAGCGGCCCTCGATGGCCTGGATGCGGCGCAGGGTGTCGGCGCTGATCGTGCCGGGCTCGGCCAGCAACTGCTGGACCTTGCGCACGCCGGCGATCTCGCCGGGCAGGCCGTGGGCGACGAAGGCATCAAAGCCCTCGCCGATGGAGAAGAGTTCCTCGTAGGATGCCATGGGGATTTCCTGGACGCGGGTGATGGCTCATCCCAGCAGAAATCCCCGTGGCGGGCAATCAGCTCTTGGCGGTCTGCGCCTTGGCTGCTGCCAGGTAGGGTGCCAGACGGCGGCCCATCTCCTCGCCGAGGGCCTGCAGGCCGCTGAGCGGGCGGACCATCACCTCGAACTCGACGATCTTGCCGTCCTCGTCAAAGCGGACCATATCGATGCCCTTGAGGTCCTTGCCGTTCACCGTGGCGCTGAACTCCAGCACTACGTTCAGGCCGTCGCCGGTGGCCAGCTCGCGGTGGTAGGTGAAGTTCTCGAACACCTGCAGCACGGTGTTGAGGATGGTCGAGACCACCGGCGCGCCGGGGTACGGCGAGTGCGCCATGGGCGAGCGGAACACCGCGTTGGGCGCCAGCAGCTGCGGCAGGTTGGACAGGTTCTTGGCGGCCACCATCTGGTGCCAGCTGGCCAGCGAAGCGGCGGCCTGGGGGTGCAGGTTCAGTGCGGTCACGGGATTACCTCCTGAGAGTTCTTGTTGTTCACTCAGGACGATACGGCCGGGCCTGCGAGTCGCTCAATGATCGGAAATGACAGAAGACTGATCCTGAAGAACAGGGGATCAGTGGGCGACCGGACTGACCAGATAGCTCACCAGTTGCGGGTCGTCCCCCGGCTCGATGCTCTGCACCGGGCGCGGCAGGTCGGCGAACACGGCTTTCCAGAAGGCCGCCGCCACTTCGTCCTGAGAGTAGAAACGCACCAGCCACGGGCCGGGATTGCCCAGCAGCACCTGGTTGGCCAGCGCGCGGCCTATCCCCAGGCGCCGGTACTTCTTCAGCACGAACAGGTCCGACAGCTCCAGCGCGTCGATGCCCGGCAGCTCGCTGCCCTCCACCAGCAGGAAGCCGGCAATGAAGCCGTCGGCGAGGATCAGGTTGGCGCTCCACTCCGGCTCGCTCCAGTAGCGCGCCAGATGCTCCTCGTGGATGTAGAAGCGGCCATCGACCTCCACGTCCTCGTCTTCCCAGTCCGACGACTCGTAGGCGTAGTACTGGTAGAGGTTGCGGATCAGGTCCTGGTGTTCAGGGCCGGTCTGCACCAGCTGGATGGAAAGATCGTTCATGGTCGAGGGCTCGCGGGGAGGCGGAAGAGGGCGCTTGACCGCCATTGTCGCCCATTCCCGCGGCAATGCCAGTGGCAGACGGGTTTGAACCGCGCCGCGGCGGGGTGCGATGATGCAGGCGCCTTCATCTTCGAGACCCCGCCGTGCGAACCGACAGCCGCCTCTCGCGCATGCTCCACGTGCTGCTGCACATGGCCCGCGACGACCAGCCCGTGACCTCCGAGCGCATCGCCCAGATGCTCGGCACCAACCCGGCCGTGGTGCGGCGGACCATGGGCGGCCTGCGCGAGGCCGGCTACGTGCGCTCGGAAAAAGGCCACGGCGGCGGCTGGACGCTGGACTGCGACCTGGCACAGGTGACGCTGCTGGACGTCTACCGCGCGGTGGGCAGCGAGCGCCTGTTCGCCATGGGCTTCGATAACGTGCACCCGGACTGCCTGGTGGAAAAGGTGGTCAACGACGCGCTGCAGGACGCCATGGAGCAGGCCACCGCCATCCTCCTGGAGCGCCTGGGCGCCGTGTCCCTGGCCGATCTCGCCGAACGCTTCACCGCGCTTTACCCGAAAGACCACTGATTATTCCTGGCTGAAATGCCGGTCGATGACCGGCGTTGACCCTGCGTGCTCAATCAAGTTACTTTAAAAGTAACGAAAGATTCGAAGCCCCATTCACCGCCCTCTCAGGAACCCTCCCATGCTCGATTTGTTGAACTCGCCACTGGCCGGTGCGCTGTGGACCTGCCTTGCCCTGGCCATCGCCGCCTCCGCGCTGTCCATGACCGTCACCCAGACCGAACTCTTCGCTCCGCTGCGCGCGCTGGCCTGGAAGGTCCACCCGCAGGTCGGCCACCTGTTCCAGTGCTTCTATTGCTTCAGCCACTGGGTGGTGATCGCCGGCACCCTGGTCTACCGTCCGGTAGTGATCGCCAGTGGCTGGGCGCCGGTCGACTGGCTGGTAGCGACCTTCTTCACCATCGCCCTCACCGCGATGTTCTGCGGGCTGCTGTTCAAGGTGTTCCTCACCGCCATGGCCAAGGCCGTGAGCGAGCGGGAGCTGAAGAAGCTGTTCGCCAGCGAGTGAAACGCAAGGGATTCTGCATGAACCACTCCGAACTGATGGCTCCGTTCCACGACCCCGACGCCGCCGCGCGCTACGCGGAAAACCCGCCGCGCTTCGTCCCCGGCCTGTTCGACCTGCACCGCATGGCGGCCATCCTGCTGGCCGAGCAGGCACCGCACGACGGTCAACTGCTGGTGCTCGGCGCGGGTGGCGGCATGGAACTGCGCGCCTTCGCCGAAGCCCAGCCGGGCTGGCGCTTCACCGGTGTTGATCCGTCTGCAGAGATGCTCGCGGTGGCAGCGCAGATGCTCGGGCCGAACGCCCGGCGCACCGACCTGCTGCAGGGCTACATCGAAGACGCACCGCCGGGCCCGTTCGACGGCGGCGCCTGCCTGCTGACCCTGCACTTCCTGCCCGAGGCGGAACGCCTGCGCGTGTTGCGTGAGATCCACGCCCGGTTGAGGCCCGGCGCGGCCTTCGTCATGGGGCACCTTTGCGTGCCGCAAGGCGCTGGTGAACGCGCGCGCTGGCTATCGCGCTATGCCGAGTTCGCCGTCAGCGCGGGGATGGAACCGGCCAACGCACAGCAGGCACGCAGCGCCGTGGACGCGCACCTGAACATTCTCACGCCCGAACAGGACGAAGCGCTGCTCTGGGAGGCCGGCTTCAGCCGCATCGAGGCCTTCTACGTCGGCTTCGCCTTCCGCGGCTGGGTCGCGCTCGCCTGAACGGCCCTGCAAGGGCGATCTCAAGGGTTCAGTCTGCTAGGCTGGCGTCCCGTTTTGCGCTGGACGCCAGTCGATGCAGATTCCTGCCACCCACGTCATCCACCAGACCGAGCACTGGCTGCTCAACCACCATCTGGCGTCCGCCTTGCCGGGCTACCTGATGCTCGGTTCGAAGCAGCCGGTGGACTCCCTGGCCGACCTGCCGGAAGCCGCGCTGGCGGAAATGGGCGTGCTGATGGCGAAGGTACAACGCGTCCTCGAAGAAACGCTGCACCCCAAATGGCTGTACATCGGCCGCTTCGGCCATTCGCCGGGCTTGCCGATCCACTTCCATTTCATCCCGGTTTACGCGTGGGTCGAGGAAGCGTTCTGGGCCGATGAGCGTTATCGGTCGCTCGGCAAGTTTGCGCATATCGACGACGCCGCCACCCAGACCGACGGCGCCGAACTGACCCTGTTCGTCTGGCGCGAATTCGGCGAAGCGCCGATACCGCCGGTGGTGCAGGGACCATCGTTAGCACAGGTGATCGAGCGGCTGCGTAGTCGTTTTTCCTGAGCCTGCGCTTGTGCCGTAAGGTTGGCAGGAGCGACTAAGCTTCGGAGAGCCAGCGCCGCCGGGTGCTGGATCAGCGAGTGCTGGCCATGCGAATCATCCTCACCCTGTTCTTTGTATTGCTGCTGGGCTGCACTCATTCGCCTGCATCCCGAGGGCTCAAGGTCGACAACCAGAGAGGGCTCCCCGAGCCGAAGTTGCAGTACCTGGGAGTCGGCGGCTGGCTGATCCACTGGGGCGGCGAAGGCGTGCTGATCGCGCCGATGTTCTCCAACCCGGGCCTGCCGGGCTTCCCGCCGATTTTTGTGTCCGCCGACGAGAAGCGCATCGCCGATTACATGCCTCGCGCGGATGACGTCACCATGCTGCTGGTAGGGCACGCTCATTACGACCATCTGCTCGACGTGCCGAGGATAATGGATCGGTATACACCCAAGGCCAGGGTATTCGGTTCGGAAACGATGGCGCACATTCTCCGTGCGCACCGCAGCGAGAACGACCCCCGGCCGCTGGTGGACCCGGCGCGTATCGTCGAGCCGGGCGGAGCCGAAATCGCGCCGGTAGGCCTGCCTGGCGTCAGGGGGACCTGGTTCTATTCGATCCGTGGCCGCATGCGTGACGGCGATACCGCGCAAAACCTCCCCGAAGGGCAGCCGCTGGGACGCATCCGGGCCATGCCGATTGCCAGTGAGCATGCCGGGCACGTGTTTCGTTACAACTTCCTGCCAGGCGCCTATGACGACGATCTGGGGCGGGTGCCTACATACATCCGTGACTGGAAGCTCGGCCACCATACCTTCGCGTGGTTGATCGACCTGCTCGACGAAGCGGGCCGGCCGGTCTACCGCATCCATTTCCAGGACAGCGCGGCGAACCCTCCCTACGGCTTTCCGCCGCTGCTGGCGGACAGCAAAGCAGTGGATGTCGAGATACTCTGTGCGGCCAGTTGGAACCAGGTGGACTACTACCCCAATGGACTGCTGCAGGTGACCCGCCCCAGCCTCGTCCTGCTTGGGCACTGGGAGAACTTCTTCGGTAACGACCCGGGCGAACCGGCACGAACCATTCCGTTGCTGAATTACGCTGGCCTGATCGAGAACATCGAGGACGCGGGATACGCCGGGCGATACAAGGTTCTCGAACCATTGTCCGAGGTTGCCTTCCCGGCTCCAAGGTGAGCCACCGCTTGGCGGGGCGCGGCAAGGTGGCCCCGCCTTTGCGGCCGGTGCTAGAAAGTGATCTTCTTTTTCTCCAGGGCGCTGCCCTTGCGGTCGTAGTAGCGGACGACCAGGTCTGTGGGCGAAACCTCCAGGCGAGCGTAGTTGTCGTCTGAGTGGACCTGGGTCAGGCGCTTGCTGACGTATTGCTGCGGAGCGGTTCCCTGCAGTGCGCTACCGAAAGCGAACTGATGCTCCTGCATATGCGCGGTTGGCCAGTAGAAGGACGAGGACACCACGAAGTGAACGGCAAAACTGCTGTCGTTCTTGAGCTCCAGCCGGCCGGCGAAAGAACAGTGGACGTCTCCGGAGACGAAGACGACCTTGCGAATGCCCTTTGTCCGAATGTGCTCCAGTATGGTTTGCCGCTGCGCCTGGAAGCCGCCCCACTTGTCGTCGTTCTCCGCAGCCATGTCGGGGAAGATGGGCACTGAAGTGACCACCAGTTTCACGCGGGCTGACTGGTCGTCGAGCCAGTCGAGCAAGGCTTTCATCTGCGTCTGGCTGATCATCTGGTGTCGGCTCGGATCATCCGGCGCGATGACCCGCTCGGTGCGCGAATCCATGACGAACCAGTCGGCGCAACCATCGCTGAAGCTGTACCAGTACCGGCGCGGAATCCCGTCGAGGCGGCCATCGGGCGTTACATTCAGCAGCGGGCTGTGGCTGCACTGGTAGATCTGGTAGGCATACATTGCGTTGGTGAACAGCGTGGTCGCCGACTTGCGCTTGGCGCCCTTGGGCCAGTTGTCCTCGATTTCGTGATCATCCAGGATCATGTAGGTCGGCACATTCGCCATCAGTTTGCGGATGTAGGGTTGAGAGAAGACTGACCGGTAGCGTTCCAGGTACTGGAGAATGGTGGTGTCCGGGGCGATGAAATTCAGATCGTCCGCGTAGATCTGGTCGCCGATCATCATCAGGCCGTCGACTGGTTCGTTCTTGCGCTTTTCCAGTATCGAGCGGAACAGCTTGTCGCCGCGGTCGTCGAACAGCGTTTGTTCGAACAGCCGCAACAGGTAGCGACAGGAGCCGACGGCGTAACGTCGTGGCGCGAGATCGTTGGCAGGGCTGGTGGTGAAACTATCGTATAGGCCATCTTCCGGGGTGGGCCACTCGAAGGTTTTTTCATCGATTGCAGGCAGGCTCTCCAGTTCAGTTTCGGCGAAGAACCAGCAAGCCTGATATTCATAGCGGGTGGCTGGAGTGAGCCCTTGTGGCACGAGCACCCCGGTAAAGTCGAAGTTCAAGGTCAGCTTGTTGAACAGTGGCTTGGACCAGTTACCGCCGGCGGGGCGCCAGCGCAGTATCGCGAAGCAACGTCGGAATCCGTCGCCCTCGCGCTCCTGGCTGCCGCGCAGGAAGATGCGCACGAGGTCGGTCGAGGTATGGCCCACGATGGGACCCACGGTCGGTTGATTGAGCTTCATGAAGGGATCTCCGCTTCCTTGAAAGGGACCCGCTCCAGGAAAGCCATGCCTCGACAGGCAACGCCCGCAAAGCTCCGTTATCGTGCACGACCTGGAGGCCGCCGGTGCACGCCGGAGGGCATGCTCCAGATGGCATAGACGGTTTTCCGCGGATTTGCCTGCCAGGCTCAGACGGAGCTGACCGAGGCCAGCAACCAGTCATGGAACAACTGCGCCGCCGGTGACAGCTGGCGGTGGCGCAGGGACACCAGGTACTCGCCGCGTTCGGTGACTAGGGCGAGGTCGGTCACCCGCTGCATCTCGCCGTTGGCCACCGCTTCGTCGGCCATGAAGCCCCAGGCCAGGCCAATGCCCATGCCCTGCTGCACGGCGCGGTAGGCGAGGGTGAGCTGGTTGAATACCGGGTCGCTCTCCGCTGGCTGGTAGTCCTTGCCGAAGTGGCCGAACCAGTCGTGCCAGTCCAGGCAGCTCCAGGCCGAGGTATCCAGTTGCACCAGCGGCGCGGCGGCGAGCTGGTCGAGGGTGGTGATGCGCGAGGCGTCGAAATCCGGGCGGGCGACCGGGTAGACCACCTCCGGCAGCACGAAGCGGCTGTTCAGCGTGGTCCAGTCGCCGGCGCCGTAGAGGATGCCCAGGTCGAAATCCACCAGGCTGGCTTCATCGATCTCGTTGATCGCGTGGACATGCACGGCGATGCCGGGGTGGGCCTTGTTGAACTCGATCAGCTTGGGGAACAGCCAGAACTGCGCCAGCGCATGGGTCGCCAGCACTGACACGGCGTTACTCTGGTGCACGTTGCGGATGCGCCGCACGCTGTGCTGCAGACGATCGAGCAGCATGTCCACGGTGGTCAGCAGCTCCGCGCCGGCGGCGGTGAGGGTCACGCCGCGCGGTTTGCGCTCGAACAGCGGCACCTTGAGGCTGTCTTCCAGCGCGCGCATCTGCTTGCTCACCGCGCTCTGAGTGAGGAACAGCTCGGTGGCGGCCTGGGTGAAACTGCCGTAGCGGCCCACGGCCTCGAAGGTGATGAGGGTTTCCAGGGGTGGCAGGGTGCGCAGGTAACGGCTGATGATGGCTCTCCAATGAAAGGCTAAGACATTCCTGAAAGGAATGTCTCGGTGCGGATTTATCCTTGGTCAGAACCTACCACAACCGCTACCGTGGCGGCTCTTTATGGGCATTCACTGAAGTGTCGAGGTTGTTGGAAATGAAGCGCGGGGTGGTCTACGCAGGCATGGCAGGGGCAATCTGGGGCGGGGTGATCCTCGCGCCGTCGCTGGTGCCGGAATTCAATCCACTGCTGATCAGTTCCGTGCGCTTCGCGCTGTATGGCGCCATTTCGCTGCTGATCGCCTTGCCGGTGGCCCTCGGCCTGCTGCGCCGGGTCAGCCGCGAAGACCTGTCGATGCTGATTCGCCTGTCCCTGGCCGGCAACCTGCTGTACTTCGCGCTGCTGTCGGCGGCGGTGCAGTTTGCCGGGGTGGCAGCGGCCTCCTTGATCAACGGCATCATGCCGCTGGCGATCAGCTACCGCAGTCGTTCGGAACAGGACTCGCTGCCGCTGTCGCGGATGAAGATGCCGCTGGCGCTGGTGGCCCTTGGCATCCTCTGCATCAACCTCGACCCCTCGGCGCTGATGGCCGCCGGCAGCACGCCGGGTGAGCGCATCCTCGGCATCGTCTGCGGCTTCTCGGCGGTGGTCTGCTGGTCCTGGTACGCCACCGCCAACGCGCGCTACCTGAAGGCCAGCCACTTCACCAGCCACGAATGGTCGACGCTGACCGGCGTGGTCACCGGGGTCATGGCCGTGGTGCTGGCGGGCGTCGGTGTGCTGATCGCGCCGCAGGCGGTGCCGACCGGCATTTCCTCGGAGCGCTGGATGGTGTTCCTCTGGGTGTCGCTGTTCCTCGCCATCTTCGGCTCGTGGGTCGCCAATGGCCTGTGGAACGCCGCGACGCGACGCCTGCCGATGAGCCTCGGTGGCCAGCTGATCGTCTTCGAGACGCTGTTCGCCTGCGCCTATGCCTACATCAACGAGCAGCGGCTGCCGGGCCCGGTGGAGGCGCTGGCGATTGTCCTGCTGACCGTCGGTGTGCTCTGGGCCATCGGCCTGCACCGTGCTCCGGCAGAGGTTCCGGCGCGCGCCGTGGAGTCCTGAGTCAGGCTTTCGGACTGCCTTCCAGGCGCGGGCTCCAGTCTTCCACCGCGCCGTTCTCCAGGCGCCGCGACAGGGTGCGGCGCCAGTTCGGCGGCAGCGGCAGTTCCAGGCATTCACGCAGCACGTCGGCGTCCACGCGCTTGTCGAACAGCACGGCGGAGAGCCGTTGCAGCGACCATTCGGCATAGGGCCGTTCGACCAGTTCGAGTGTTGCTCCGGCGGACACCGAGCCTTCCTCCAGCACCCGGTAGTACCAGCCGGTACGTCCCGATTCCTGAACCCGCAGGGCCATCTGCGCCACGTCGAAGCGGTCGTTGAGCTTCCAGCAGGGCATGCGCCCCTGGGACACCTCCAGCAAGGCCGTTCCGGCGCGGATGCGGTCGCCCAGGCAGAGGTTCGCTTCGGTCCAGCCGGTGGTGCTGAAGTTTTCGCCGAATGCGCCGGGCTGGCCCAGCAACGGGTGCGCGCCCAGCTCGGCGGCCCAGTCTGCGTAGTGCTCGCGGGGGTAGTGATGGATGGCCTTTTCGACGCCGCCGTGGACGCGCAGGTCGCCTTGCTCGTCGCTCTCCAGCCCCAGCGTGGTCACCGCCAGGTTGGCCTGGCGCGGCTGCTTGGCGATGGCGCTACGCGAGCCGGGCCGGGTGAAGGGCACGGCGCGGCCGGTGAGGAGGGCGTCGAGGGAAACGGCGGGCAGGCTCATGACGGGATTCTCGGGTCTGGAAGTGGTGTCGACCAAAAACTACCTGGACAAAATCCGCCAGGACGGTAGGCTCTGTCAAGGTTTCGATTCGATACCAAGTAATTCATCCGTTCGATTTCCACGAGAGTCCGCCATGCAGAAGTACCGCCTGATCATCCAGCGCCACGGCCAGTTGCTCGGCCAATTCGATTCTGACCTGCCTTGGGCCCGTGACGCTGTGCGCGCCATCGCCGAGAGTCTGGGCGGGCAGGATTTCGACCTGGAGTTGCAGGTGGCCGACAGCGAGCGCCGACTGCTGGAAAGCTCGCCAGCCGGCATCAAGGTGCTGGCGAGCGAGCCGTTGTTCCGTCGGATGCCCTTGGAGTGCTTGTAGGCGCCGGCCTTGCCTGCGGATCGCGGGCATGGCCCGCTCCTACAGGTTGAATTCGGTGTCAGATCGTAGGATGGCGTGGAGCGCAGCGATACCCATCAACGCATACGCACGGCCAGCATGGGCATCGCTGCGCTCCACCCATCCTGCAAAAGCCGCTGA
Organism: Pseudomonas sp. LABIM340; assembly: GCF_040017195.2. Lineage (NCBI taxonomy): Bacteria > Pseudomonadati > Pseudomonadota > Gammaproteobacteria > Pseudomonadales > Pseudomonadaceae > Pseudomonas > Pseudomonas sp. LABIM340. The sequence goes on from NZ_CM200227.1 coordinate 3,190,533, forward strand.
GGCTGTCAGGCGCGCAGGTGGTTTTCCATCAGGCCGACGGCGTCGCGCCAGCGCAGCCAGAGGTTGCCTTGCCAATCCATCACCGGCAGGGATTCGCCCAGCAGGTGCTGCATGCGCCGACGTGGCAATCGGACGTCGTGGTTGGACAAATCGCGCAGGGTAGGCACCACATCGTTGGTCAGCCATTGACGCAGGCTGCGGTTTTCCGGGTGGTGGCAGTAGATCAGCAGTAGGGCGTAGAGGCCGCTCTCGCTGACCAGCAGTTCCGGCTCGGGACTGCCGGCAAGGCGCTCGCGGCGGGACTGGTCGTGGTCCAGCCGGCCGATGAGATGGGCTTCGACGGGGCGGTTGATGAGTTTGCTCAGGTCACGCACCACGAACCACGCCTGCTGCTCGATCAGCAGGGCGCGCAGTTGCCGGTTGTAGCGGACGAACAGGGTCGGGATCAGGCCGTCATCGGCCGGGGAAATCGAAAGGTTCATGCTGTTGCTCCTTGTACGCTCAAGAAGCCGCCGCCCGAAACTGCCGAAGAGGGAGGCGGACCGTGCAAGGGTGGAAAACCAGCTTGTTCGTAAACGCCGGCCGGGCCAAAGCCCGCCTCACACGGCCCGCCATAGACAGCGAAGCGAATCCGGCACCGAGGTGGTGCCGGACTGCCACTGCATACAGCGATTACGAACAAAGATCAGGTTTCCACACCTGGCCACGATGACGCTGTGGCAGGGCGAAACGCTAAGCAGTGAGTTCGTAGGACCGCAACGCCGGAAAAGTGTAGGGACCTTCCCGTGCCTCCCGCAGCAGGATTACCAGCGCAGGCTGACAGCTTTCAGGAACTGCGAGGCCGTCGGGCAATTCCGCACGAAAGCCCCTGCGCCCACGTTCCCCTGTAGGAGCGAGCCATGCTCGCGATCGCGGGCATGGCCCGCTCCTACAATGTGATTCCGCAGTCCGACCGTAGGGCGCATAACCCGGAACGGGTTATCCGCCGATAACGTCACGGCGGATAACGCTGGCGCGTTATACGCCCTACCAGTACGGCCGAGGCGCTACGCAGGATGGCGTGGAGCGCAGCGATACCCATCAACGCACACGCACGGCCAGCATGGGTATCGCTGCGCTCCACCCATCCTACAAAGGCGGGATCGGCATCAGGCGCGCCGGCGGTTTCCATTACCGTGATCCCGCAGCGCGTGACTCCTGGCACCCTGAGACTTCGAGCTGGCGCCTCAACCCAGCTTCTGCCCCAACTCGCCGATGAACTGGCGCAGCCAGTCGTGGTGCGGTTTGTTGTGGCGGGCGATGTCCCAGAGCATGAAGCAGCGGAAGGACGGCACCGGGAAGGGCACCGGGCTGACGGTCAGGTCGGTCATCGCCGCGTAGCTTTCGGCGGCGAAGGTCGGGATGGTGGCGATCACCTCGCTGCTCATCAGCGTCGTCAGCACGCCACTGAAGTGGGTGAAGGATGCGGTGACCCGGCGCGCGTAGCCGGCGGCCTCGAACATGTCGTCGATGAAGCCACGGCGGCCGTCGTAGGACACCCGCACATGGTTCGCGGCGAAGTACTCCTCCAGGCCGATGGGCTGGTCCGCCGCACGGCCGCGCGGGCGGAACAGGCAGGAGTAGGACGAGGAGAACAGCACCTGGGACGAGTAGCTGGTGCCGAAATCCTTCGGTTCGCTGCAGATCACCAGGTCCATGTCCGGGTCCTGCAGGGACTGTTTCCACAGCGAGCTGTTGCTCTGGTGGAAGGCGAAGCTCACGCCCAGACCTTCCGCTGCCGCGGCGTTGACGATGCGTGGCGCGAGGTACGCCTCGATGTCGTCGGACAGCCCGATGTTGAACACGTAGCTGGACTCGTGGGCGGAGAATTCCGGCTCGCTGCCCAGCACGCCGGAGATCGAGGTCAGCGCCTCGGCGATCTTCGGCGCCAGTTCCATCGCCTTGCGCGTGGGCTGCATGCCCGAAGCGGTGCGGATGAACAGTTCGTCAGCGAAATGCTCGCGCAGCCGGCGCAGCGCCGCGCTCACCGCGCCCTGGGTCACGTGCAATACGGCCGAGGCGCGGGTGGCGCTGCGCTCGGTCATCAGGCAGTGGAAGGTGAGCAGAAGGTTGAGGTCGATCCGCGAGATATTACGTATGTTAATCCGGCTCATATTTCCTAATCGTTTGCCCTGCGCCCGCGGGGATTCCTAGTCTGGCGTCCACACAACCATAACAAGGGATGGAGAATCCTGTGGACGCGATTTCGCAAAGCGTGGGTGCAAGCAGCATCCGTACCAGGGGCGGGCAGTCGGATATCCGCAAGCGGGCCATCGCGGTCGGCATCGGCAACTTCATGGAGTGGTTCGACTTCGCCATCTACGGCTACTTCGCCGCGGTGATCGGCATGCTGTTCTTCCCCTCCAGCGCGCCGGGAGTCTCGCTGCTCTCGTCGCTGGCGGTGTTCGCCGTGGGTTTCCTTTCGCGGCCGTTCGGCGCGTTGATCCTCGGCCCCATCGGCGACCGTTTCGGCCGCCGCGCGGTGCTGATCATCACGGTGTTCGGCATGGGCGTCTGCACCACCATCATCGGCCTGTTGCCCTCCTATGAGGCAATCGGCATCGCTGCGCCGATCCTGCTGATCGCCATGCGCTTCATCCAGGGCATGATGGTCGGCGGCGAGTGGTCCAGCGCCGGCATCTACATCGTCGAGAGCGCGCCGTCGAACCGCCGCGCCACCGCCGCCAGCGTGATCACCGGCACCGCCGGGCTGGCCTTCCTGTTCGGCACCTTCACCGCCGCGAGCATTTCCTCGGCGCTGGACGATGCGCAGTTGGCGGCCTGGGGCTGGCGCCTACCGTTCGTGGCGTCGATCGTGATGACCGGCATCGCCGTGTTCATCCGCCGCAAGCTGGGTGATACGCCGGTCTACGAGGAAATGGTGCGCCAGCGCGATGCGCTCAAGGCGCAGGCGCCGAGCAAGGCCGTGCGCCGCCGGGCTTTCATCACTACCTTCGCCTTCTCCGCGCTGTTCGGCGTGTCGCTGTACTACTTCATCACCTACGCCAACAACCACCTGGTCAGCACCGTCGGCCTGCCGCGCAGCAGCGCGCTCTGGCTGTGCAGCATCGCGCTGGTGGTCTACGTGATCGTCAACCCGCTGATCGGCCGCCTGAGCGACGCCATCGGCCGGCGCAAACTCTTGCTGGGCGCGGCTGCCGCACTGACGGTGCTGGCCTACCCGATCTTCCTGTTGCTCAACACCGGCAACCCGCTGGCGATCCTCGCCGGGCTCACGGTGATGGGCGTGCTGGTGGCGATCACTGCGGTGATGGATGTGGTGCTGCTGGTGGAAGTGTTCCCGGCGTCGATCCGCTCCACCGGCGCGGCCCTGGGGCACAACCTGGCCCTGGCGATCCTCGCCGGCCCCGGTCCCTTCATCGCTGCCGCGCTGATCCGCCAGACCGGCGATGCGAACCTGCCGGCGGCCTATCTGGCGGCGGTCTCCCTGGTGTGCCTGGTGGTGCTGTGGAAGACCCTGCCGGAAACCCGCGACAACGACATCAGCCGCTTCTAGGCCCCGAAAAAATTCTCAGACAGTCAGCTCAGACAGGAGTCCCCATGACCCGTGTAGCAATCATCCAGGCCGCCTCCGTTCCCTACGAGCCCATGGCCAGCGTCGAGAAGGCCGCCGGCATCCTGCGCCGGGTGGCGGAGCAGGGCGCGAAACTGGCGGTATTCCCCGAGGCTTACATCGGCGGCTATCCCAAGGGCGCAGCCTTCGGCAGCGTGGTGGGCAACCGCAGCGCCGCCGGGCGCGAGCTCTACCAGCGCTACGTCGAGGGCGCCGTGGTGCTGGACGGCCCTGAACTGGCCGCGCTGGCCGAAAGCGTCGAGCAGACGGGCGTGACCACGGTGGTCGGCATCATCGAGCGTCACGGCCGCACCCTCTACTGCACCGCCGTGACCCTGGCGCCCGGCCGCGGCATCGCCGGCTATCACCGCAAGCTGATGCCCACCGGGCAGGAGCGTTTGATCTGGGGCTTCGGCGACGGCTCGACCATCGAGCCGGTGCAGACCGAGTTCGGCGTGCTGGGCAGCGTGATTTGCTGGGAGAACTACATGCCGGCGCTGCGCCAGGCCATGTATGCGCAGGGCGTGCAGCTGTACTGCACGCCGACGGCGGATGATCGCCCGACTTGGGCTGCGTCGATGCAGCACATCGCGCTGGAAGGCCGGGTTTTCGTGCTCTCGGCCTGCCAGGCGATCCGCCTCGGCGAATACCCGCAGCAGCACCGCGAGGCATTCGGCCTGACGCACAAGGAAGACGACTACGTGATGCGGGGCGGCAGCATGATCGTCAGCCCGCTGGGCGAGGTGCTGGCCGGACCGGTGTTCGATTGCGAGACCGAGCTTTATGCCGACCTCGACATGGGCCTGCTGGAGCAGGGCAACCTCGACTTCGACGTGGTCGGCCACTATGCGCGGCCGGACGTCTTCGAACTCAAGGTCAACACTGCGCCACTGCGCCCGGTGACCTTCGAGGGTTGATGGCAAGCGCCCGGCACCTGTGGGCGCCGGGCTTTCCCTCAGCGGTCGACGCGTTGCTGCAGGTGCGCCGGGTAGCGCTCACCGACGATCTCGATCTCGCGCAATGCCGCTTCGATGGCCGCCAGGTCGGTGGCGTCCAGCACCAGCGAGGCCGCACCGAGGTTTTCTTCCAGGCGATGCAGCTTGGTGGTGCCGGGGATCGGCACTATCCACGGTTGCTGCGCCAGCAACCAGGCGATGGCGATCTGCGCGCGGGTCGCGCCCTTGCTCTCGGCGAGGCGGCCGAGCACCTCGATCAGCCCGGCGTTGGCCTTGCGGTTCTCCTCGGAGAAGCGCGGCACGACGTTACGGAAATCGCTGGCCGAGAACTGCGTGCTCTCGTCGATGGCGCCGGTGAGGAAACCCTTGCCCAGCGGGCTGAAGGGCACGAAGCCGATGCCCAGTTCGGCCAGCAGCGGGAGGATTTCCTTCTCCGGCTCGCGCCACCACAGCGAGTACTCGCTTTGCAGCGCCGCTACCGGCTGCACCGCATGGGCGCGGCGGATGGATTGCACGCCGGCTTCGGAGAGGCCGAAGTGCTTCACCTTGCCCTCGCGGATCAGCTCGCCGACGGCGCCGGCGACTTCTTCCATGGGCACGTTCGGGTCGACCCGGTGCTGGTAGAAGAGGTCGATGCGGTCAGTCTTCAGACGCTTGAGCGAGGCTTCCGCTACGGCGCGGATGTTCTCCGGGCGGCTGTCCAGGCCGAGGGAAACGTCACCGTCCTTGAAGCCGAACTTGGTGGCGATCACCACCTGGTCGCGCACCGGCGCCAGGGCATCGCCCAGCAGTTCCTCGTTGGCGAAGGGGCCGTAGGCCTCGGCGGTGTCGAAGAAGGTCACGCCGCTGTCGAAGGCGGTGCGTAACAAACGGATGCCATCGTAGCGGTCGACCGCCGGCCCGTAGCCGTAGCTCAGGCCCATGCAGCCCAGGCCCAGTGTCGAAACCTGCAGGCCGTTGTGGCCGAGTGTGCGCTTGTCCATCGAAGTCTCTCCAATCGAAAGTCTGTCCTGAAGCGGGAAGGGCAGGAATGCCCGGCGAAACGTCTGGAATGGACTTTACTCAAGGACTTTCGCCGTGATTAGACGGTTGAAACCGCATTCGCCTATGAGCCTGGCTCATGGGTTATAGCCGGCCATTCATGAGGCTGCCTCATAGGTCCAAACGCGTTTCGGCTCTTAATCGCAGGCGTGGCAGGGCCTAGCATGGTCCCCAGTCAACGGGTCAAGCGGAGAACACCATGAGCGAACCAGCTTCCACCGCCCACAAGGCTTTCGGCGATATCGCCCCGGCGCTGGCCGACTACACCGACCAGGTGCTATTCGGCGATGTCTGGGAGCGCCCCGGCCTCTCGCCGCGTGACCGCAGCCTGGTCACCGTCTCCAGCCTGGTGGCGCGCTACCAGGCCAATGAACTGTATTTCCACCTGGGCAAGGCGCTGGACAACGGCCTGACCCGCGAGGAACTGATCGAGGCCATCACCCACCTGGCCTTTTATTCCGGCTGGCCCACGGCTTCCACCGCGCTGGGCGTCGCCCGCCGCGTGTTCGCCGAGCGCGATGCCGCCTGAGGAGCATTCCATGGAATACCGTTACCTGGGCCGTAGCGCCCTGAAAGTGTCGCCCCTGTGCCTGGGCGCGATGATGTTCGGCGGCGAGACCGACGAACCGACCTCGCGCCGCATCATCGACAAGGCCTTCGAGCAGGGCGTCAATTTTATCGACACCGCCGACGTCTATCACAAGGGCCGCTCCGAAGAGGTGGTGGGCCGTGCGGTGGCTGCGCGGCGCGATGACTGGGTGATCGCCAGCAAGTTCGGCAACGCCCTGGGCGAAGGCCCGAACAACCGCGGCCAGTCGCGCAAATGGATCTACCAGGCGGTGGAAGACAGCCTGCGCCGGCTGGGCACTGATTACCTGGACGTCGTCTACTTCCACCGCACCGACGTCGATGCGCCGCTGGAAGAGGGCCTGCGCGCGGTGGGCGAGCTGATCCGCCAGGGCAAGGTGCGCTATTACGGTCTGTCCAACTTCCGTGGCTGGCGCATCGCCGAGGTGGTGCGCCTGGCCGACCAGTTAGGCATGGACCGGCCGGTCTGCAGCGAGCCGCTGTACAACCTGGTGGACCGCACCGCCGAGGTCGAGCAACTGCCTGTCGCCGGCCACTACGGCATCGGCGTGGTGCCCTACAGCCCGCTGGCCCGTGGCGTGCTCACCGGTAAGTACCGGCCCGGCGCCGAGCCGCCGGCGGATTCCCGCGTCGGCCGTGGCGACAAGCGCATCCAGCAGACCGAATGGCGCCCCGAATCCCTGCAGATCGCCCAGCGCATCGCCGAGCATGCAATCGCCCGTGGCACCACGCCGGCCGCTTTCGCCCTGGCCTGGGTGCTGAACAACCCGCTGGTCAGCTCGCTGATCGCCGGCCCGCGCACCGAGGAGCACTGGGATGGCTACCTGCCGGCGCTGGATGTCCAGCTGACTGCCGAGGACGAAGCCCTCGTGGACAGCCTGGTGCCGCCCGGCCATGCCTCCACCCCCGGCTACAGCGATCCTGCCTACCCCGTCGAAGGCCGCCCGGCCCGCCGCTGAAATCCATCCATTCGAAGCGTCAGGAGCAATACCGATGAAGACCCTTGGATATGCCGCGCAGAACCCGCAGGACCCGCTCGGCCCCTTCACCTTCGAGCGCCGTTCGCTGCGCGACAACGATGTGGCGATGGACGTGCTCTACTGCGGGGTCTGCCACTCCGACCTGCATCAGGCCCGCAATGACTGGGGCTTCAGCCGTTACCCGATGGTGCCGGGCCACGAGATCGTCGGCCGGGTCACCGCCGTCGGGCCGAAGGTGACGCGCTACCAGGTCGGCGACGCCGTGGCGGTGGGCTGCATGGTGGACTCCTGCCAGGAGTGCGATCAGTGCCGCAAGGGCGAGGAGCAGTTGTGCCGGCAAGGCAACACCCAGACCTACAACGACCGCGACCGAGTGACCCGCGAAGCGACCCAGGGCGGCTATTCCAAGCAGCTGGTGGTGCGTGAGGAGTTCGTCCTGCGCGTGCCCGACGGCCTGGACCTGAGCAAGGCGGCGCCGCTGCTCTGCGCCGGTATCACCACCTATTCGCCGCTGCGTACCTGGAACGTGGGGCCGGGCAGCCGCGTGGGCGTGGTCGGTCTCGGCGGGCTGGGCCACATGGCGGTGAAGCTCGCCATCGGCCTGGGCGCCACCGTCACGGTGCTCAGCCGCACGGCGGACAAGCGCAGCGATGCCATGGAGCTGGGCGCCGATGCGCTGCTGGTGTCGTCCGATGCACAAGCGATGAAGGCGGCAGCCAACAGCTTCGACCTGATCATCGACACCGTGCCGGTGAAGCACGACCTCAAGCCCTACATGCCGCTGCTCGATGTGGACGGCACCCTGGTGCTGGTGGGGCAGGTCGGGCCCATCGACGAGATCAGCAGCATCCCGCTGCTGCTCGGTCGTCGGCGCATCGCCGGCTCGCCCATCGGCGGCATCGCCGAGACCCAGGAAATGCTCGATTTCTGCGGCAAGAAGAACATCCTGCCGGAGTGCGAGATGATCCGTATGGACGAGATCAACCAGGCCTACGAGCGCATGGAACGCTCCGACGTGCGCTACCGCTTCGTCATCGATCTGGCCACGCTGTCCTGACCGGCAACGCCCTGCGCCGGGCTTTTTCAGTCCTGATGGCGCAGGGCGTCCACCAGCACCGTGAAGGCGCGGGATTTCTGCCGTCGGCTCGGGTAGTAGAGGTGGTAGCCGGGGAAGGTCGGGCACCAGTCTTCCAGCACTTTCTCCAGGCGTCCGGCGGCGACGTGCTCGGTGACCATGTCTGCGGGCAGGTAGGCGAGACCGAAGCCATCCAGCGCGGCGCGCAGGATGTGCGGGCTGCTGTTGAAGGTCAGTTGGCCTTCCACCCGCGCCTTCACTTCGTGGCCGTCCTTGGCGAACTCCCAGGCCATCAGCCCGCCGTAGGTCGGCAGGCGCAGGTTCAGGCAGTCGTGGCTGGCCAGTGCCGGCACGTCCAGCGGGCGGCCCTTGCGGGCAAGGTAGGCGGGGCTGGCCACTACCGCCATGCGCAGGTCCGGGGCAATGCGCACGGCGATCATGTCCTTGGCCACCTGGTCGCCCAGGCGCACGCCGGCGTCGAAGCGTTCGGCGGCAATGTCGGTGAGGCCGTAGTCGATGCTCACCTCGACCTTGATGTCCGGGTAATCCGGCAGCACTTGCGCCAGCTTCGGCCAGAGCACGGTGCTGGCCGCGTGTTCGGCGGCGGTAATGCGCAGGGTGCCGACCGGCTTGTCGCGGAAATCGCTCAGGGCCGCCAGCTCCGCCTCGATCTCCTCGACGCGTGGGGCGAGGGTCTGCATCAGGCGTTCGCCGGCTTCCGTGGGGGAAACGCTGCGGGTGGTGCGGCTGAGCAGGCGCAGGCCCAGGCGGGTTTCCAGCGCGCGGATGGTGTGGCTCAGCGCCGACTGGGAGACGCCCAGTTGCGCCGCCGCCTTGGTGAAGCTGCCCTCGCGCGCCACGGTGACGAAGGCGATCAGGTCGTTGAAATTTTCCCTTGGCATCTTGGCTCCGCTGCATCCAGCGCGGCGGGGAGCCGCGCTGGCGCAGTGTATCCGAGCGGCACGGGGCATGTTTGACGAGAGCATTTGTGCGAGCGCGCGGGGAGGGTGGGAAGAGTGGCGGCACATTGGCGTCAAAATGCCACTGAAAGCACTTTAATATCACTCGAAATGTGATAGATTCCGCATCCGAAAAGTGAGTCAGATCGCAGTGCCATGCAGGGCGCTCGCTACCCGATCAAGGAGGATACCGGTGCAGATTTCCTACGCCCGCCGTTCGTTGCAGGCGACCGCTTACCCCGCGCCTGTGCGCCACCTGGGCTATTCCTCCTGGCGCTTGGCTGTGCCCGCGCGCTGCAAGCTCCCGATACCCGACACCAAGCGCTATGCCATACGGCAGGCGCGTCCGTTGTCCCTCTCGTAATAGCCGAAGTCATCGCCCGCCGCGCCACGCCGGCGGGAGGCATTCGCGCATCCATTCGCCGACCCAAGACTTAAGGGGAAGTCATGTTCAGCAACGCCATCCTGCGGCCGACCGCGCTCGCCGTAGCCATTTCGCTCGGCCTGAGCGGCTGCGCCAGCATCGACAAGGGCCTGGGCGCCTCCAACGGTGCCACTGCCTGCGCCATTGGCGGCCTCGCCGGCGCAGTGCTGCTGGGTGGCCTGGCCGCCGCAGCGGGCAAGAATGTTGGCGCTGGAGCAGCAGCGGGAGCGGCAGTGGGCTGCGGCCTGACCTACTTGTACCAGCAGCGCGTCAAGCGCCTGCAGGCCATTGCCAAGGAAGAGGGCATGGATATCCAGGTGACCGAGTTGCAGGCAGCGCAACCTGCAGGGGCTGCCCAGCCCAGCGCCGCGCCGGCGGTGGTCGGGATTGAGGCGCAGGTACAGGACAGCTCGATGTTCGACGTTGGCTCGGCGCAGATCACCGTCGATGGCCAGCGCCAGCTGCGCAAGATCGCCCAGGCCCTGGCCGAGGGGCGTAACGATCCGAAGAATGCCGGCAAGAAGATCCTCGTCGTCGGCCACACCGACGCTACCGGTTCGGCCGAGTTCAACCAGCGCCTGTCCGAGCAGCGCGCCCGTGCGGTGGGCGGTATTCTCGCCGAAGTCGGCATTCCGGCCAGCGATATCTACTACCAGGGAGCTGGTGCTTCCCGTCCGTTGGCGGACAACACCAGTGAAACCGGCCGGGCCAAGAACCGCCGCGTCGAGATGACTGAAGTCGAAAACCAGCAACTGCTGGTGGAGCGCGTGCGTTCCGAGCGCAACAACCCCAAATACCTCGCCCACGGCACCGCCAGCTCCACCGCCGCCAAGCCCGCAGTCAAGCCGGCCCGAGCACCTACAAAGCCTGCGCCGGTGCCTGCGGTGCAGCCGGAGGAAACCGTCGAGACCTCGGCAGCGTTGCCGGACGGTATCAGCCTGCCGGGCAAGGGCAGCATCGACTTCGGCGGCAGCCTGGTGCTCAGCACCACCTCGGCCCTGGCCCAGGGCATCAAGCCGAAGGCCTCGACCTTCAGCCTGATCTCCCCGGCCTACGCGGCGGTGCCCGCCAGCTCCTGTATTGGCGACATGCCGCGTAGCGAAGGCGCGGTGAAGAACCTGGCCACCGGCGCGCCACTGGCCGAGCCGGACACCACCGACTATCTGCCGGGCATGAATGGCCGGCCCTGGGGCAAGGTGGTGAACGGCCACGTGGCGCTGGTCGGCCCGGTTTCGATCCTGCGCGAGAACGCGCTGGTGGTGGCGCAGCCGGAGATGCAGTTCATCGCCAACTACAAGGCAGGCGGCAAGAAGCAGTCCGCGAAATTCCCAGGCATCGCCAACGCCTACGAAGGCGAGGACAAGGTGCTCTACCGGGTGTTTGCGGCGGACCCGGCGACGTCGCCGGTCACCTGTATGGACATCGTCTTCGACAAACGTTCGGGTGCCGCCACGGGCGGGGAAATCTACTACCCGAAGCAAGGCCAGGCCTATGTCGCCAACTTCCAACCCATCCGCAAATAACGAGAGCTGACCATGTTCGATACGATTCGAGCGTTCTTCCTCGCCTACTGGTACATCGTGGTGCCGGTGGTGACCCTGTGCTTCCTGGCCATTCCGGTGATCGTGTACTGGAACGAGGTGCGCTACTGGCTGATGAACGTGCGCATGCGTCTGCCGCTGGTAGGGCGCATTCGCAGCTGGGTCCGCCATCCGGGCACTCCGGAGGACTCTGGCTTCCTCAGCTCCGAGCGTGAACTGTGCTCCTTCTATGCCAAGTACTACGACGATCACAAGGTGGACAAGGCCTTCTTCAAGAAGTGCGAGAACTACCTGGCCAAGGCCAACGAGGATGGGCGCCGCGAGAAGAACCTGGGCATCTGGGCGCTGATCATCGTGCTGATGCTGATCGAGGCCACGGCTTTCGGTTATGCCCTGGCGCCGTTCGCACTGACCCTGGCCACGCCCAAGACCGCGATGATCGGTGCGTTCGCTATCGGCCTGGTAATCTCCATCATCTGCCTGCTGCTCTCGGAGTTCGCCGGGCGCGAGTTGTACAAGAACTCGGTGGTCGGCCACATCATGTCCTTCGAGGACCTGCGTGGCACCGGCGACATGGGCGACATGGTGCGCAAGAACCTGATCACCATCGACAACACCACCGATGACGACGCGCGTCCCGAGTTCCAGCAGATGCTCAACCGCGTGCGCGCCCCCAAGGACGGCGCGATGCCGGCCAAGCGCTACCGCGTTGCGTCGGCCTACACGGTGTTCATCGTGGTGCTGGCCTGCGCCGCCTTCTGGGTGCGTACCGAAACCCTGAACGCCCAGGAAGCCGAGCTGATTGCCAACCCGCCGGCGGTGAGCCAGACCGCCGACGACTTCCCCACCGGGAGCGACGACGATTTCCCGCTGACCGACGACATGGCGAACCTGAGCCAGCAATCCACCGGCAAAAGCGCCCAGGACCAGATCGATGCGTTGCACCGCGCCTCGCTGGTGACCTTCGCTGTGCTCAGCGTGCTGTTCGTGTTCATCCAGACCACGTCGACCTTCCTGGCCTACATCTTCGGCTTCGCCGGCACCCATTCGCGCAAGGCCTGGGAAATGACCCACGGTTTCGCCAACGCCGATGAGTTCGAGCGCCATCACCTGAGCAAGGCACGCTCCATCGCCGTGGATGCGCAAAGTTCCCTCGGTACCTTGCAAGGCCTGCAGGCCCGCGTGTTCCGTGTCAGCGGCACGACCAAGACTGATACTGGCAAGAACCTCCAGCAGCGCACCTTCGAGAACTACCTCGTGTACGCCGCCAACGAGGCGACCGGCAAGCAGACCGACGAGATGATGCGCAACTTCATCCAGAAGGGCATCGACCGCGTCCAGTCGCTGATCGACGAAGGTGACCTCAACGCAGCGGCAAAGGCCTTCAACGACATCGGCCCGGCCGTGGCTAGCATCAACACCAGCAATCAGGACCTGCTGCCGCTCAAGCAGAAGTTCGAGTCGCTGCGTCCGATGTTCCAGGCCGTACTCGCCACGAGCCCCGCGCCGGTGGCCGCGCCGAAGCCAGTGATTGCCGCTGTCCAGACGACCACGGCCGAGCCCGTAGCTGCCGTTCCGGTCGCCGCTGTCGCGCCAGCCACGCCAGTCGAGACCGTTGCGCCGGTGGCCGCTGTACTCGAAGCGCCAACCGCCGTAGCACCGGCCTTCGACAAGAACGCCTGGGGCGATCTGACCGACTTCGAGGACGAGGATCTGCCTCACGTCGCTTCCAAGCACGGCGTCGATATCGCCCTGCTGCGCCGCGCGCGCAAGCTGCAGTTGCTGGAGAAAGCCTGATGACATTGCGCGGCCTGCTCCTTGCGCTGGCCCTCGCGCCCGCCGCCCTGATGGCGGCGGAGCGCAACGATGTGCCCAGCTGTTACGCCGCCGCCAAGGTCGAGGAATTCCGCACGCCTGCGTCCGGGCGGATGCTCACCGTGGTGGTGGATCAGACCACTCCGCTGACCCCGGACTTGCAACGCACGGCCTGGGGCCATATCAAGCGCTTCATGCAGCCGGGCGACAAACTGCGCCTGTACAGCTTCAGCGCCTACCTGGACGGGCACTACACCCAGTTGCGATTTGCCGGTGAGCTGGAGCGGCCACTACAGGCTTCGGTGATCGAAGACGTGCCAATGATGTCCACGCGCAAGCTGGAAAATTGCCTCAAAGGGCAGCAACAGGTGATGTTCAAACGCTTCGGCCAGGCTTTCGCAAAGGCCATGGGCACTTCCAGCAGCGATATCCCGCGCAGCGAGATTCTCTTCTCGCTCAAGGAAATCGGCCAGGACATGCAGAAAGCGAGCGGGGTGAGCGACAACGTCGTCTTCATCCTCTCGGACATGCTCGAGTACAGCGATTTCGGCAGCTTCTACGTGGCGAACGGCATCCGCACCATCGATCCGGCGACGGAGCTGGCCAAGGTGCAGAAGCAGAACCTGATGGCTGATTTCGCCGGCGCGCGGGTGTATGTGCATGGCGCCGCTTTTGTCCCGACCACTGCTAAGAACGGCTACCGTAGCGGCAAGATGATCCAGAACCTGCAGGGCTTCTGGTCAGCCTATTTCGAGAGGTCCAACGCGCAGTTGCTGGGTTTCGGCAATCCGGAGCTGACCTCGGCCCTGGAGTGATTAGCGGCATTACCCCGGCGCACGCACGCGCGTCGGAGTAATGCATCGATCAAGGCGTCTCCGGGCGCCTCAGAGGGTGACCACCACCTTGCCGAACTGCTGGTTGGATTCCAGGTAGCGGTAGGCCTCGGCTATCTCGTCGAAGGCGAAGGTGCGGGCGATCACCGGGCGCAGCGAGCCGTCGGCGAGGCCGGCGTAAATGAAGTCTGAGGCTTCGCGCAGGCGCTGTGGATCTTCCAGCACTTCATAGACGCGATAGCCGCGCAGGACCAGTGAGCGGCTCAGTACCTCGAACAGCGGGAAGGGCGTGGGCTCGGGGCTCAGGCCGCCGTACTCGATGAGGATGCCGCCCTCGGCCATGGCGGCGGTCAGCGCTTCGAAGATCGGGCCGCCCACCGGGTCGAACACCACCCGTGCGCCGGCCTTGCCGGTGATTTCGAGCAGGCGTGAGCGCAGGTTTTCCTCTTCGCTGGCGATGACCTCGGCGGCGCCGGCCTGCAGCAGGGCTTCGCGTTTGGCCGAGGTGCGCGTCACCGCGATGGGCACCGCGCCCACGCGGCGGGCAATCTGGATCGCGGCCAGACCGACGCTGCTCGATGCGGCGGTGATGACGACAAAGTCTCCTTCGCGCAGCGCGGCGACCTGAACCAGCGCGCCATAGGCGGTCAGGTACTGCATCCAGGTCGCGGCGGCGTCATTCCAGGCCTGCCCCGGCGGATTCTTCACCAGGCGGGCCTGCGGGACCACCAGACGCTCGGCGTGAGTCGGGTCCTCCCGCATCGAGGTCGGTGGCAGGACGCTCACGGCGTCCCCCGGAGCGAACCCGCGTACCGCGCTGCCTACCGCCTCGACCACTCCCGTGGCCTCCAGCCCCAGTCCGGAAGGGAACTGCGGGCTCTCGATGTAGCGATCCGTGCGCAGCAGCGATTCAGCGCGATTCAGCCCCAGGGCCTTGACCCGGATGCTCACTTCTTCGGCGTCGGGGTGGCGAACTTCCACCGGCTCTATGCGCAGGACTTCCGGGCCGCCGAACTGGTGGAAACGAACGGCGCGGGTCTTGATGCTTTCCATGTGATGCTCCCATACGAAAGTGATTTGACGTAAAGCGACTATCAGTCATGGGGTTTGCCCAATAAATGGCGTATAGAAGCAGTTAGTCGAAATCAGGAGTTTCGAATGGATCGTCTGACCAGCATGGAAGTGTTCGTCCGCGCGGTGGACCTCGGGTCCTTCGCGGCGGCGGCGGATGCCCTGGAAATGTCCGCCCCCATGGTGGGCAAGCACGTGCGCTTTCTCGAAGAGCGCCTGGGCGCCCAGTTGCTGATGCGCAGCACGCGCCGGCAGAGCCTGACCGAGGCGGGGCGGATCTACTACGAGCGCTGTCGCGCGCTGCTGGCCGATGCGGAGGCGGCGGACATCCTCGCGGCCGGGGAGGTCGCTGAGCCTCGCGGCCGGCTGCGGGTGGCGATGCCGGTGCATTTTGGTCGACGCTGTGTGGCGCCGGTTCTGCTGGATCTGGCGCAGCGCTATCCGCAGCTGGAGTTGGACCTGCGCTTCAGCGACCGTCTGACGGACCTGGCGGAAGAGCAGATCGACCTGGCCATTCGCACCGGCGAGCCGCAGCCCAGGGACGGCATCATCGCCCGGCGCATCGGCCGGCAGCGCATGGTGGTCTGCGCTGCGCCAGCGTACCTGGAGGAGCACGGGCGGCCGGAACGCATCGAGGAATTGGCCGCGCACCGGGTGCTGGTCTATCACCGCTCCGGGCGGATCAATCCGTGGTTGTTCCCCCGCGAAGGACAGGAAGCGGCGGAGTTCGCGCCGAGTTCGCGGTTGCGTTTCGACGACCTCGCCGCTATTGCCGACGCAGCGGTACGCGGCATGGGGCTGGCTTGGTTGCCTTACTGGCTGGTGCGCGAAGTCATCGAGGGCGGGGCGCTGGAGGAGTTGTTGCCGGAGCAGCCGGGCTTCCTCTACGACGTCCATGCCACCTGGCTGCAGACCACCCAGTTGCCGCGCAAGGTGCGGCTGGCAATCGACGCGCTGGTCGAGGTGATCCCCGGCCTGGTGATGCCGGCGCAGGAGTAGGGCGGCCTGGGCGGCCGCCCGGAGGCGTTACTTGGCCGGAGTGAGCTGCAGCACGCGGTCGCGGCCGCCTTCGGCGAGCAGGTAGCCGCCCTTGCCGTCGGGCACGATGGACTGCGGCGCCTTGAGGAACGACAGGATGGTGCGCGGTTCGCCCTTGCCGTCCCACAGCAGCAGGCGGGCACGGTGGGTGGAGTCTTCGCTGATCCACAGGCCGCGGGCGTCGCACATCAGGAAGGTGGGCTGGTTCAGGCCGGAGAGCAGGACCGGGTCCTCGCCGTCGTCGCTGAACTGGTGCACCAGGCCTTTCTTCTTTTCGGTGTAGAGCAGCTTGCCGTTGGTGCAGCGGGTGACCGATTCGGTTTCCTGCAGGTGGTCGCGCAGCACGGTCAGCTCGCCATCGCTCCAGCGGTAGCGCAGCAGCCGGCCATTCTCGCCACGGTCTTCGATGGCGTAGAGGTTTTCGCCGTCGTCCCACAGGCCCTGTACGGACTGACCCATGAACAGGTCGGTAACCTTGCCGTCCCTGAGCAGTTGTACTGGCTTGCCGTCGGATTCCTGGCTGAACACCCAGCCGCCCCGGGCGGCGATCATTCCGTCAGGTTTGGACAAACCGTCGACCATGACGCGGCGCTCGCCGTCGGCGGCGATGCGCAGGATGTTGCCCTTTTCCTTCTTCAATTCCTGGCTGACCAGCAGGCCGCCATCGGGCAGCGGTACCAGCGATGCAGCCTTCTGCACGTTCTTGTGCAGCACCTCGACGGACCAGCCATCGGTGGCCTGCACCGGATAGAAACCTTGCCAGGCGAAGAAGCCAAGGGCGGCAACGACGAGGGAGCCAGTGCCGGTCAGGGCAAGGCGAATCAGCGGGCGACGGGGCGAACGCACGGAAGTCTGGGGCATGTATCGGCTGCCAAAACTGAAGGTGGGCAACGCTGGGTCGATCCTTTTGGATTTATGCCTTCCTGGCATCCAGCGCGCGGCCGGGCATGGTAACCAGACAGTTCATCGGCGGGCTAGGGCGAATCGGGGTGATAGACAGCACGACGGGCCAATCGTCGTATAGCCGACACTATTGGGACGAATGTGCCGCGAATTGGCGGACATTCCCCAGGGAATTTGCGGTGTTTTGCCGCGTATGTGCTGATTTGCGGGCCATGCGGGAGAATTGGGAAGACTCGTTGATGGCCATTGGCCTACAATTCCTACGTCCTTTGCTGAGGACAATCCAGACGGCTGTTGCGGACAGGAAGTCCGCAACAGCCGTTTTCTTTTCCGCATTTCACTGCGCCGGGCGTACCGCCTGAACCGCTTCCAGCCTCTGCAGCCGAAGCGGCGCACCACGCAGGAAGGTGCCGATCTGGCTGGCATCCATCGGCTTGCCGAACAGATACCCCTGCGCGCAATCGCATTCCAGCTGCTGTAGCTGGCGAAGCTGAGCGGGGCTTTCCACGCCCTCGGCAATCACCCTGAGACCCAGTTCGCGGCCGAGCGCCAGGGCATTGCGCAGCACGATGAGTCGGCGCGGGTCGCCATTGTTCACGTCGGCCACCAGGTGACGGTCGAGCTTCATCTCGGTGAACGGCAGTTCCATCAGGCGCTGCAGGGTGGAGTGGCCGCAGCCGAAGTCGTCGATGGCCAGGCCGCACCCCAGCAGGCGCAGGCGCAGTACGTTCTCCAGGCTCAGCGGCGGCGCGTGCAGTGGCGAGGTCTCGGTCAGCTCGAAAGTGATGCGCCTGGGCTCGAAGTCCAGCTGGCGCAGATTGCGCTCGACCGCGGCGGCAAAGTCGGTCTGGGCGATCTGTTCGGCTTCCAGGTTGAAGGACAGCTTCAGCTCATTGTTGCCCAGGGTCCGCAGGGCCTCGACGGCCTGGGTCATCAGTTCGAAAAGCATGCCGTCGAGCTTGCCGGCACGCCGCAGCCCCGGCAGGAACTCACCGGGGAGCAGGATGTTTCCGTCGTCCATTTGCCAGCGCGCCAGTACCTCGAAGCCATAAACCTGCGCGGTCGCCACGGATACCTTGGGTTGCAGGTGGGCGCGCAGACGCCCGTGGGAGGGCAGGTTGGCGGCTTCGCCATCCTCGTCTGCGGCGGCCTCATTCAGCGGCAAGCCAAGCTGCGCTTCCCGGGGTTGAAAATCGGCGAGCAGGGCGCGCAGGCGCTCCAGGGTCGCGGCCTCGTTGCCCAGCCAGAACACCTTCAAGCCCTGCAATTGCAGCAGGTGAGAGAGGGCGCTCCAGGTGCCCGGCGCCATCTCCCCGCTGACCACCACGCCATGGGCGAGGCGTTCTCGGGCCACGGTCTGGAGCAGCTCCAGGCGCGACACCGGGTCGATGCGCACATCGCAGATCAGCAGGTGGACTCCGCCCTGGCTGCGCAGCCGGTCCAGTGCGAAAGCATTGCTGGAGACCTCGGACAGGAAGCTGTAGCCCAGGTGATGCAGCGCAGTGACAGCGGTGGAACGGTGCAGGCCGGAAGCCTGGAGCACCAGCGCAGAGAGCGGAAGCATGGGGTTTTCTCATGGAGGATTGGCTTGGCGCATTCTCGAAAATGCCTTCCTCGCTGTGAGGCGGAGGATTCCAGTTCTTCTGTCAGGAAAATCCCATCGGCTTCGGTGCGGAGTACTTGCCCGTCTCTCCCGCCTGCTCTGGCCTGCGCCTTCTCGGGCGGAAAAGACGGTGAAACCCAAGGTCGACCCTCGTGGTCCCACATGTTAGGGTCCTAGGGCTCCCTTTCACGTCCGCACCGGCTACCCACGGCTGCGCGGCACGCCCTGAACATGGAGAAATGGCTCATGTCACGTCCCGTACCAAGGGGACCTGTCGACACCGCCATGGTCCCGCATAGCGAGGCCTCAGCCACTGCGCTGCTGAACCTCTGGCTCAGCCGACCTCAGCAGACCGCACTGTTCCTGGATGTCGACGGAACCCTTCTGGACATCGCCGAATCACCCGGCGCGGTCGTCGTACCGCCCGGGCTGCTCGATGCCCTCACGCACCTGCATCGCCGACTCGACGGTGCCCTGGCCCTGATCAGCGGCCGCCCGGTCGAAGAACTCGACCGGCTCTTTCAACCCTTGCGCCTCGCCGCCAGCGGCGGCCATGGCGCCCACTGGCGCGACAGCGGCGACAGCCCGCTTCGCCGCACCACCAAGGACCTGCCCGCCTGCGTGCGAGTGCAGTTGAACGCCCTGGCGAACCGTCATGTCGGAATCCATGCCGAGGACAAGGGCAGCAGCTACGCGCTGCACTACCGCTCCGCACCCTCGCTGGCGGCCGACTTGCGTGCCGGGTTGCAGGCATTGCTGCGGGCGCCGGAAGGCGCAGGGCTGCGCTTGCTCAACGGCAAACAGGTCTACGAAGTCGTCCCCGAAGGCGTCGACAAGGCCCAGGCGATCCAGCGACTGCTGGGCACGCCGGGCTTTGCCGGGCGCCTGCCGCTGTACATCGGCGACGACGTCACCGACGAACCCGCCATCGCGCTGATGCCGGCCCTGGGCGGTCTCGGCCTCTCGGTCGGGCGTGCCTTGCCCGGCGCCAGCGCGGTGTTCAGCGACGCGGAGCAAGTCCGTGACGCACTCATGCAAGCAGCAGGAGGAAATCACCGATGACGAACCGGCACGAAGGTGCTCTGGAACTGGGCCTGATCGGCAACTGCCGGGTGGCCGCCCTGGTCAACCCGCAGGCACGACTGGTCTGGTGGTGCTACCCGAACTTCGACAGCGATCCGGCTTTCTCCCGGCTACTGGCCGGCGATGACGAAAAAGGCTTTGCCGACGTGGTGCTGGAGAACCAGGCCAGCAGCACCTCCGACTACCAGCGCAACACGGCGATCATCACCACCGTGCTGCGTGACGACAACGGCGGCGCAGTGCGCATCATCGATTTCGCTCCGCGCTTCCTGCAACACGGCCACATCTACCGCCCGGCGCAGCTGTGCCGGTTGATCGAACCCATCGAGGGCGTGCCGAAGATCACCCTGCGCGTGCGCCCGACCCACGGCTACGGCAAGCCCAGCCAAGGCGCCACTGGCTCCAGCCATATCCGCTACCTGGAGGGCGATGAGCCGCTGCGCCTGACCACCGATGCGCCGCTGGCGTACATCCAGCACGAAACGCCGTTCGCCCTGCGTCACCCGGTGAGCCTGGTGATCGGCCTCGATGAGCCGCTCGCCAACGCCCCCGGCGAAGTGGTCCGTGACTATCTGAAACGCACCCAGAACCACTGGCACGATTGGGTGCGTGGGCTGGCCATCTGCTTCGAATGGCAACAGGTGGTGATCCGTTCGGCAATTACCCTGAAGCTGTGCAATTTCGAGGACACCGGGGCGGTCATCGCCGCCGCCACCACCTCCGTGCCGGAGGCACCGGACTCGCAGCGCAACTGGGACTACCGCTACTGCTGGCTGCGCGACGCCTACTTCGTGATCCTCGCCCTCAACCGCCTGGGCGCCACGCGGACCATGGAGGGCTACATCGACTTCATCACCACCGTCGCCAGCGGAGACGCCGAGCTCAAGCCGCTGTACGGGATCATCCCCAACCAGGACCTTACCGAACGCATCGAGCCGGACCTCGCCGGCTTCCTCAACCATGCTCCGGTGCGCGTTGGCAACCAGGCGGTGGAGCAGAACCAGCACGACGTGTTCGGCTCGGTGGCGCTGGCGGTGCTGCAGAGCTTCGTCGACGAGCGCCTGCCCAACCCCAGCAGCGAGGGCATGCTGCAATTGCTGGAGAACCTCGCCGCGAAGGCGGTGCACGCTGCGTTCGAGCCGGATGCCGGCATCTGGGAATACCGCGGTCGCCAGCGCATCCACACTCATTCCGCGCTGCTTTGCTGGGTCGCCTGCGACCGCGTAGGGCGCATCGCCAAACGCCTGGGGCGCAGCGAGGAAGCCGGCGACTGGATGGACAAGGCAGCCAACCTGCGCGAACGCATCCTCGCCGAGGCCTGGAGCGAGAAGAAGCAGTGCTTCACTGGCGCTTTCGGTCACGATGATCTCGATGCCAGCGTGCTGCTGATGAACGAGCTGGGGATCATCGAGGCCGACGATCCGCGTTTCATCGCCACGGTCGAGTGCATCGGCCGCGAACTCAACGTCAACGGGCAGATGTTGCGCTACGCCGCCGCGGATGATTTCGGCGTGCCGGAAACCGCCTTCCTGGTGGTGAAGTTCTGGTACCTCGACGCGCTGGCGGCCATCGGCCGCATCGATGAGGCGCGTCAGCTGTTCGAGCAACTGATCGCCGTGCGCAATCGCTACGGGCTGCTCTCCGAGGACCTGCACCCGGACACCGGCGAACTCTGGGGGAACATCCCGCAGACCTACTCCATGGCCGGGCTGATCAACTCCGCCATGCGTCTTTCCATTGGCTGGGAGGAAGGTCTATGCCGCGCCTCGTGGTGATATCCAACCGGGTCGCGATCCCCGATGAAAACGGTCCCGCGCCGGGCGGGCTGGCCGTGGCGGTAGAAGCCGCCATGCGCAACCGCGAGGGCATCTGGTTCGGCTGGAGCGGCGAGAAGGCCGAGGAGCCGGGCCCGCCGACCATGGTCCAGCGCGACAACCTGCAGTACATCCTCACCGACCTGCACCCGCAGGACTTCGATGAGTACTACAACGGCTTCGCCAACCGCGTGCTCTGGCCGATCCTGCATTACCGGGTCGACCTGGCCGAATTCAACGAGGCCGAGTTCGGCGGCTACCAGCGGGTCAACGAGTTCTTCGCCGAGCGCCTGAGCCCACTGCTGGAGGAGGACGACGTCCTCTGGGTCCACGACTACCACCTGATCCCCCTGGCTGCCGCCCTGAGGCAGCGCGGGCACGGCAACCGCATCGGCTTCTTCCTGCACATCCCGATGCCGCCGGCCGATCTCATCACCGCGCTGCCGCACCACGACGAACTGATCCGCGCGCTCACCGAGTACAACCTGATCGGCTTCCAGACCGAGAACGACGCCAGCAACTTCGCCCGCTACCTGACCCGCGTGGTCGGCGCGGCAACCCCCGATGGCCGGCGTTATCACCTGGAGGACCAGCATTTTCGCGTCGGCGTCTTCCCGGTGGGCGTGGACGCCGGGGGATTCCGCCGGCTGGCCGAGGAGGCTTCGCAGAGCCAGGCGGCCGAGGACCTGCGCGAAAGCCTTGGTGGTCGCGCGTTGATGGTGGGGGTGGACCGTCTCGACTACTCCAAGGGCATCGTCAACCGGCTGGACGGCTACGAGCGCTTCCTCGAACGCAACCCGGACTGGCACAACCGCGTCACCTGCCTGCAGATTTCACCGGGCAGTCGCCAGGATATCCCCGAGTACGCCGACATCGATGCTGCCGTGAGCGCGCGGGTAGGGCACATCAACGGGCGTTTCGGTGCGGTGTCCTGGGTGCCGCTGCGTTATGTGGCACGCAATCACCAGCGCGCGGACATCGCGATGGTCATGCGCCACGCACGGATCGGCCTGGTGACGCCGCTACGGGACGGGATGAACCTGGTCGCCAAGGAATTCGTTGCCGCCCAGGACCCGGACGATCCCGGTGTGCTGATCCTTTCCCAGTTCGCGGGCGCCGCCGCCGAGCTGGGCGGCGCGCTGATCATCAATCCTCACGACCGCGACGCCCTGGCCGACGCCATGCAGCGAGCGCTGCGCATGCCGCTCAAGGAGCGCCAGGCACGCCACCGCGACATGTATGCGGTGCTGGAGGCCAATGACATCCGCTTCTGGGGGCCGAGCTTCATCGACGCGCTGACGCGGCCGGGCAGGGCGCTGAACTGGCTGTCGAACCATTACCTCAGCCACTGAAATGCAAAACCCCGCCATCGCGGGGTTTTCTTCATGCATTCAAACGCTCAGGGCGCCGGTTTCTTTCCATCGGACTTCGCCCACTGGGACTTCCGCTCGACCTTCACTGCCAGTTGGCCAACGGGGATTTCCTGGATTTCGCCACCCTGGGAGAGGAAAGCGGCAATCTTTTCATCGAGCTCCGAACGTTCGCGAATCAGCTGTGAATCAGTCATGAAGTCACCTTTGCGTTGGGCGCCAAACCGGCCCGGCCAGCCTACACGTCTTTGACCTGTCGCGTCGTAATTGCTCGACCATTTGTCAAAATCACCACTGGTCGTGAAAAAAAGCTATGAATTAGCGCCAAACCTTGTATTCTGCATGGGCTGCCTGCCCAGTAACGAGTTCCGCGACTTGATGTTCTTCTACAAGATGCTCCATCTCCTCGGCACCTCTTCACTACGCATTCAGCTCATCGCCGGTCGGCTTTCGGCCGGCCTTTAGCATTCTTTTAGGAGACAACATCATGTCCGATCGTCAAAACGGCATCGTCAAGTGGTTCAACGCTGAGAAGGGCTTCGGCTTCATCACCCCGGAAAGCGGCCCGGACGTATTCGTTCACTTCCGTCAGATCGAAGGCAACGGCTACAAGTCCCTCGACGAAGGCCAGAAGGTCAGCTTCGTTGTGACTGCCGGCCAGAAAGGCCCGCAAGCTGAACAAGTTCGCGCTGTCTAATCGACATCGCTGACGAAAGAGCCCCGCTTCGGCGGGGCTTTTTTTTGCCTGCGATTTACCCTGCTGACTCTTTGGGGTGCACAAACAAAAACGCCCGGTGCACTGCACCGGGCGTTTTTCGTGGCTGGGCGCTGAGCGCTCAGGTCATTCCTGCTGCGGGTCGAACTGCTTGTCGCGGATCAGCAGGGCGGGGATGACGCCGCAGATGAAGTACGCCGCGCCCATCACCAGGAAGCCGACGCCAATGGACATCTGCGTAGCGAGGAAGCCGATCACCGCCGGGGCGATGGCTGCGCCGATGCGGCCGATGTTGTAGGCCCCGCCCACTGCCGTGCCACGGAAGGCGGCGGCGAAGCTCTCGGTCATGTAGGTCGCGTTCACGCCGTACGGGATGCCATAGAGGAAGCCGAACACCACCAGCATCCAGAGAATGTTCTCGGGGCTGTGGAACAGCACGATCACCGGCAGGAACACCGCGGTGCCCAGGGCGCCGAAGGAGAATACGGTGCGACGGCCGAACCAGTCGGCGGCGACGCCGGCCAGGACCTTGCCGAGGATCATCGCGGCATAGGTGCCCACCAGGTACGAGGTCATGGCCTTGAAGTTCATGCCCATCTCGGTTTCCAGGTACGACGGCATCCAGTTGTTCACGCCGTAGTAGCCGAACTGCAGGAAACCGGCGGTCAGTGCCCAGAACAGGAACATGCGGCTGGCCTTCGGATCGCTGAAGATCTGGCGGAAGGCATTCTGCCGGGGTGCAGTGGCTGCGCGGCCGGACGAGCCTTCGGCCTTGCGCTGCTGGCGTTCGGCCTGCGCCTGGACCCAGGCGGCGGGTTCGGGGATCAGCTTGCGCATGGCGATGGCCAGCACCACCGGGATGATGGCGATGTAGAACAGGTAGCGCCAGCCATGGTCCGGCAGGATCCAGCCGGCCAGCAGGGTGGCGACGATGTAACCGACCGACCAGCCGGCCTGCAGGGTGCCGAGCACGGTGGTGCGGTATTTGGTCGGCACGTACTCGGCCATCAGCGTGTTGCAGGCCACGTACAGCGCGCCGAGGCCCAGCGAGGCGACGAAGCGCGCGGCGGCGAACTGCCAGTAATTGTGGGTCAGCCCGAGGATGGCGGTGCCGACGGAGAACAGCACGATGGTCCAGACCACCGTCTTGACCCGGCCGAAGCGGTCGCAGGCCCAGCCGCCATAGATGCCGCCGAAGGCCATGCCGGCCAGGGTGACGCTGCCCAGGCTGCCGGCCTGGAGGTTGCTCAGGCCGAACTCGGCCTTGAGGCTGGTGAGGCTGTAGGAGAGGAGCATCAGGTCTGCGCCATCGATCAGCAGACCGAGGAAGCAGAAGGCGAAGACCAGGACCCAGGTCTTGCTCTGGGTGGCAGCGGTTGCAGCCGTTGCGGAAGCAGTGTTTTCCATGAACGAATTACCTGTTGTAGTTGTTGGCGGGGCGGTTGGCCGACCCTCGGTAAGCGTGCGTGCGAATCCTGCCGGCAGGCGCGTGGTGCGTGGCCACGCGCTGCCGAATCGGGTGCCTCAGAACTGGTGCATCAGGACTGGGCTTCGCGGATCATGTTGCGGGCGATGATCACCTGCTGGATCTGGGTGGTGCCCTCGTAGAGTCGGAACAGGCGGACGTCGCGGTAGAAGCGCTCGATGGCGTACTCGCTGACGTAGCCGGCGCCGCCGTGGATCTGGACGCAGCGGTCGGCCACGCGGCCGCACATCTCGGTGGCGAACATCTTTGCGCAGGAGGCTTCGGTGCTGACGTTGCGGCCCTCATCGCGCTTGCGCGCGGCGTCCAGCACCATGCAGCGGGCGGCGTAGATCTCGGCCTTGCTGTCGGCCAGCATTGCCTGGATCAGCTGGAACTCGGCGATCGGCTGGCCGAACTGCTTGCGCTCCAGGGCGTATTGCAGCGCGTCGGCGAGCATGCGCTCGGCGGCGCCGACACTCAGCGCGGCGATGTGCAGGCGGCCCTTGTCGAGCACCTTCATGGCGGTCTTGAAGCCCACGCCCTCGACGCCGCCGATCAGTTGGCTGGCGGGGATGCGTACGTTGTCGAAGATCACGTCGCTGGTGTGAGCGCCTTTCTGGCCCATCTTGTGGTCCGGCTTGCCCAGGGAAATACCCGGCGTGCCGCGCTCGACGATGAACGCGCTGATGCCAGCGGAACCCTTGATCGCCGGGTTGGTGCGGGCCATCACCGTATAGATGCCGGCATGCGGGGCGTTGGTGATGAAGCGCTTGGTGCCGTTGAGCACATAGAAGTCGCCATCGCGCACGGCGGTGGTTTTCAGCGAAGCGGCATCGGAGCCCGAGTCCGGCTCGGTCAGGCAGAAGGCACTGAGCAGTTCGCCGCTGGCGAGCTTGGGCAGGTAGTGGGCTTTCTGCTCCGGCGTGCCGTCGATCAGGATGCCGATGGAGCCGATGCCGTTGTTGGTGCCGATGTAGGAACGGAAGGCGGGGGAGGTGCGGCCGAGTTCGAAGGTGATGTTCACCTCTTCTTCCATGGTCACGCCCAGGCCGCCGAACTCTTCGGGGATGGTCAGGCCGAACAGGCCCATCTCGCGCATCTGCTGGACGATGTCCTGCGGGATCGCGTCGGTCTCGGCGACCTCGTTCTCCCGCGGGATCAGCACTTCGCCGACGAACTGGTGGATGGAATCCAGAAGTATCTGCAGCGTTTCTGGGTCTCGGATCATGTGCACTCCTCAAAAGGCCCGCGAGCGGGCCTGTCTTCCGAGGCACCGTCACCCGAGATTCAGCGAGCGGCGGCACCTATGTTGTTGACCATGTTGATCAGGCGGGGCCCGATGTCGTCCTCGAGCTTCTCCCGTGTCAGCTGGAAGCTCGGGCCGCCGCAGTTGAAGGCCAGGAGCCCGTACTGCGGATGTACCAAGGGCACGGCGACGGAGTTGACGTCGCGGTGCCATTCGCCGATCGACAGGCAGTAGCCGTAATCGGTGAAGTCCCTGAAGGCGCGGTCCAGACCCTTGCGGATGGCCGGCCAGTTTTCCGGTTCGCGCTGGCGAACGTGGTCGAGCAGGAATTCCCGCTCGTTCTCTGGCATCGCCGCGAGACACGCGCGGCCCACCGAACTCGCCGCCAGCGGCAGGTAACTGCCGATCTGCCGGCGCATCGTCATGTTTCCCTGGCCCTGCACGACGTCCACATAGACCATCTGCAGGCGGTCGCGGGCAGCCATGGCCACCGCCGCCTGGGCGTGGTTGGCCAGTTCCTCCATCAGCGGATGAGCCACCGCGCGGATCGACAGGTTCGACAGCATCGCGTAGCCGAAACCCAGCACGCCGACGTCCAGCTGGTACTTGCCCGAATGCACCTCGCGCTTGAGGCAACCCAGGCGCATCAGGGTGTTGGTCAGGCGCGTCACGGTCGGCTTGGGCAGGTCGGTCTTGCGCGCCAGGTCCTGGTTGCTCAGCACGTTTTCCCGTGGCGTGAAGCAACGCAGGATCTCCAGGCCGCGAGCCAGGGCCGTTACGAACTGGCCGCTGTTTTCCTCTTCGCTCAGTGCCGTGGCGGGGTCATACAGTCCCCGTTCCAGCAGGCCGATCTCGCCTTCGTTTTTCGTCGGCGCAGCCGAATCCATCTCCGTCTTGTTGCGGCGCATGGTAGAACCCCTATTCACGGAAAATCAATAAAATAAAATACAGTTTCGTCAGGCGAAATTGTAATGGGTCTGGACCAGTTAGTACAGGCGTGCCCTTAAAAATATTCAAAGCCGCGTATTCAAAGGCTTTGAGAGGGTGTGTCGATCTTCACCGTTTACAGGCTGGATGGGGTGTCACTATGATGAAATCGAAATACGGAATGTAGTTTCGTCAGACGAAACAGATAAGAGGTCAGAGCTCCAATGAATACCAGCGTGGTTCATCTCGATATCCAGGCCGATGGTGTGGCGGTCGTCCGCATCGACCGACCGGAAGCCAAGAACGCCTTGAATGCGGCCGTGCGTCAGCAGCTGGCCGAGCACTTCCGTGCCCTGAGCGACAACCGTGACGTTCGTGCGGTGGTGCTGACCGGGGGGGAGGAGTGCTTCGTCGCCGGGGCGGACATCCGCGAATTCGCCCAGGCCAGCCCCATCGAGATGTACCGCCGTCACACCGAACTGCTTTGGGAAGCCATCTCGCGCTGCCCGAAACCGGTGATCGCCGCCGTGAATGGCTTCGCCCTGGGCGGCGGCTGCGAGCTGGCGATGCACTGCGACATCATCGTCGCCGGTGAGTCCGCGCGTTTCGGCCAGCCGGAAGTGAAGCTCGGCCTGATGCCCGGCGCGGGTGGCACCCAGCGGCTGATCCGCGCCGTGGGCAAGTTCCAGGCGATGCGCATCGCCCTGACCGGTTGCCTGATCAAGGCGCCGGAAGCCCTGGCTATCGGCATGCTCAGCGAAGTGGTGGAAGACGCGCGCACGCTGCCCCGCGCGCTGGAGCTGGCCGCCGAGATCGCCGCACTGCCGCCGCTGGCTGTGGCACAGATCAAGGAAGTGATGCTCGCCGGCGCCGACCTGCCGCTGGAGAGTGCCCTGACCCTGGAGCGCAAGGCCTTCCAGCTGCTGTTCGATTCGCAGGACCAGAAGGAGGGCGCCGCCGCCTTCCTGGAAAAACGCAAAGCCAGCTTCCTGGGGGAATGAGCATGACCCTTTCTTTCGAGCGCATCGAGCGCATGGCCATTGTCGGCACCGGTGTCATGGGCAGCGGCATCGCCCAGATCGCCGCCCAGGCCGGCATCCAGGTGAAACTCTTCGACGCCCGCGACGGCGCTGCGCAAGCGGCCCGCGATAACCTCGGCCGGACCCTCGCCAAGCTGGCGGAGAAGGGCAAGATCACCGCCGCCGAGGCCGACGCCACCCTGGCGCGCCTGCTGGTCGCCGGCTCCCTGAGCGAACTGGCAGATTCCGACCTGGTGGTCGAAGCGATCATCGAGCGCCTGGATGCCAAGCAGGCGCTGCTGGCCGAGCTGGAAGCCGTGGTCAGCGCCGACTGCATTCTCGCGACCAATACCTCGTCGCTGTCGGTCACCAGCATCGCCCGTGGCTGCCAGCATCCGCAGCGGGTGGCGGGCTTCCACTTCTTCAACCCGGTGCCGCTGATGAAGGTGGTCGAGGTGATCGACGGCCTGGCCAGCGACCCGCAGGTCGGCGACAGCCTGGTGGCTCTGGCTGCGCGCATGGGCCATCGCGGCATCCGCGCCAAGGATACCCCTGGCTTCATCATCAACCACGCCGGCCGCGCCTACAGCACCGAAGCATTGCAGATGCTCAAGGAAGCCATCGCCGAACCGGCCGATATTGACCGCATCCTGCGTGAGGGCCTGGGCTTCCGAATGGGCCCGCTGGAGCTGTTCGACCTCACTGCGCTGGATGTGTCGCACCCAGTGATCGAGTCCATCTACAACCAGTTCTACCAGGAGCCGCGCTATCGCCCGGCGGCGCTGACCCGGCAGATGCTCGAAGCCGGCTTCGTCGGCCGCAAGGTCGGCCGCGGCTTCTATCGCTACGCCGACGGCAAGATGATCGATGCGCCCGCACCGCAACCGGTGCCGAGCGTTGCCGCATTGCCGCCGGTGTGGATCGGTGCGGAGAACGACCAGGACCGCGAACGCCTCGGCGAACTGCTGAAACAGCTCGGCGCGAAGCTGGAGCAGGGCGCCCAGCCGAGCAGCGAGGCGCTGTGCCTGCTGGCTCCCTATGGCGTCGATGCGACCACGGCCTGCCAGAACTTCTCTACCGACCCGGCGCGCAGCCTGTGCATCGACTTGCTGCTGGACCTACAGCGCCACCGCTGCCTGATGCAGAACCCGGCGACCTCCACCGTCATGCGCGATGCCGCCCACGCGCTGCTGGCGGCTGACGGTGTGGGCGTCACGGTGATCAATGACAGCGTCGGCTTCGTCGCCCAGCGCGTACTGGCGCTGATCGTCAACCTGGCCGGCGACATCGTCCAGCAGCGCATCGCCAGTGTCGATGACCTCGATGAAGGCGTGCGCCGTGGCCTGGGTTACCCGCAAGGCCCGCTGGCCTGGGGCGACAGCGTCGGCCCGGCGCGCCTGCTGACCATTCTCGAACGCATGACCGGCCTGACCGGCGACGCCCGTTACCGCCCCGGCCCCTGGCTGCGCCGCCGCGCCGCGCTGGGGTTGTCGCTGCGCCATGCCGAGCCCGCGCTGGGCTGAGGCCCGGCGTCCACCTCTTTCAAGGAGACTTCCATGCTCAATGCCTACATCTACGCCGGCCTGCGCACCCCCTTCGGGCGCCATGGCGGCGCCCTGGCTCCAGTGCGCCCGGACGACCTGATCGCCCAGGTGATCCGCGAGCTGCTGGCGCATACCAGCGTGCCCGGCGAAGCCATCGAGGACGTGATCCTCGGCAACACCAACCAGGCCGGTGAAGACAGCCGCAACATCGCCCGCCATGCTGCGCTGCTCGCCGGCCTGCCGGTAACCGTGCCGGGGCAGACGGTGAACCGCCTGTGCGCCAGCGGCCTGGCGGCCGTCATCGACGCGGCGCGTGCCGTGACCTGTGGCGAAGGCGAACTGTTTGTTGCTGGCGGCGTGGAAAGCATGTCCCGCGCGCCCTTCGTCATGGCCAAGGCCGAGGTCGCCTACAGCCGCGACCTGACGGTGTTCGACAGCACCATCGGCGCGCGCTTCCCCAACCCGAAGATCATCGCCGGGTTCGGCAACGACAGCATGCCGGAGACCGGCGACAACGTGGCCCGCGAATTCGGCATCAGCCGCGAGCAGGCCGACCGTTTCGCCGCGCGCTCCCAGGCCAACTATGAAGCCGCCCGCGAGGCCGGTTTCTTCGCCGGGGAAATCCTCCCGGTCAGCGTGCCCACTGGGCGCAAGACGCCGCCGAACGTAGTCGAGCAGGACGAACATCCGCGTCCGTCTTCCGATGAAGCCGCGCTGGCCCGTCTGAAGCCGCTGTCCGAAGGTGGCGTGGTCACTGCCGGCAACGCTTCCGGTGTCAACGACGGTGCGGCCGCGCTGCTGATCGGTTCGGCTGCGGCGGGTGAGCGCCACGGCCTCAAGCCGCTGGCGCGGATTCTCTCGGCGGCGGCGGTCGGCGTGGAGCCGCGCATCATGGGCGTCGGCCCGGTGGAGGCGATCAACAAGGCGCTTGCCCGCGCCGAACTGACCCTGGCCGACATGGACATCATCGAGATCAACGAGGCCTTCGCCTCCCAGGTGCTCGGCTGCCTGCACGGCCTGGGCGTGGACTTCGACGATGCGCGGGTCAACCCCAACGGCGGCGCCATCGCCGTCGGCCACCCGCTGGGCGCCTCCGGCGCGCGGCTGGCGCTGAGCGTGGCGCGACAACTGCAGCGCAGCGGTCAACGCTATGCGGTGATCAGCCTGTGCATCGGTGTGGGCCAGGGGCTCGCCATGGTTATCGAGCGCGCGTGAGCGCGCCTGCGAGGAATTGAAGATGGGTGCTTTGAGCGGATACCGCGTACTCGACCTCAGCCGCGTGCTGGCCGGCCCCTGGTGCGGCCAGGTGCTGGCCGACCTGGGCGCGGAAGTGATCAAGATCGAACGTCCCGGCGTGGGTGACGACACCCGCGGCTGGGGCCCGCCCTACATGAAGGCTGCCGACGGCTCGGACAGCTCCGAGGCGGCGTACTACCAGTCGACCAACCGCAACAAGCTGTCGGTGGCGCTGAACCTGGCGACGGAAGAAGGGCAGGCGCTGGTGCGTGCGCTGGCCTGCGAGTGCGACGTGCTGATCGAGAACTACAAGGCCGGCTCGCTGGCCAAGTACGGGCTGGATTACGACAGCCTGTCGAAGGTCAATCCGCGGCTGGTCTACTGCTCCATCACCGGCTTCGGCCAGACCGGCCCGCGCGCCGAGGAGCCCGGCTACGACTTCATCATCCAGGGCATGGGCGGGCTGATGAGCATCACCGGCGAGAAGGACGGCGTGCCCGGCGCCAGCCCGCAGAAGGTTGGTGTCGCCGTGTCCGACGTGATGACCGGCCTGTACTCGGTGGTCGCCATCCAGGCCGCGCTGCTGGCGCGGGAGAAGACCGGACGTGGCCAGCACTGCGACATGGCGCTGCTCGACGTGCAGGTCGCCATGCTCGGCAACCAGAGCCAGAACTTCCTCGCCACCGGCCGCTCGCCGGGCCGCCAGGGCAACGCCCACGTCAACATCGTGCCGTACCAGGTGTTCAGCGCGCAGGACATGGACTTCATCATCGCCTGCGGCAACGACAGCCAGTTCGTTTCCCTGTGCGACGCCATCGGCCTGCCCGAGTTGCCGAAGGACCCGCGCTTCACCCGTAACGCCGACCGCGTGCGCAACCGCGACGTGATCGTCGGCAAGCTGGCCGAACACTTCCAGGGCGACACCGCCGACAACTGGGTACGGCGCATCCACGCGATGAAGGTGCCGGTCGGTGTGATCAACGATATCGGCCGAGCGCTGGACGAGCCGCAGGTGGTGGCCCGCGACATGCTGGTTGAGATTCCCCACGCGCAGAACCCCGCGTTCCGCATGGTCGGCAGCCCCTTGAAGCTGTCCGAGACCCCGGTGGAATACCAGCGCCCGGCACCGATGCTCGGCGAACACACCGACGAGGTGCTCAAGCGCCGCCTGGGGCTCGATGACGCGCGCCTGGCCGCGCTCAAGGCCGAGGGTGTGATCGAACAGCTGGGTAAACCCTGACGCTTCAAGGGTCGCAAGAGAGTAGGGCGCATAACGCGCCAGTGTTATCCGCCGCTGGCCGAATGACGGCGGATAACCGCAAGCGGTTATGCGCCCTACGTTCGTTGAGTTCGTTCGCGAGCAAGCTCGCTCCTACAGGTGTTCCCCCATTGCTCTTGGTCGGAGCGAGCTTGCTCGCGAACCCACCCCAAACGCAGCGCCGAACCATGACGGCGCAAGCCAAGGAAACAACCGAATGAAAGTGCTGGTCGCGGTAAAACGCGTGGTCGATTACAACGTCAAGGTTCGCGTCAAGGCGGACCACTCCGGCGTCGATCTCGCCAACGTAAAGATGTCCATGAACCCCTTCTGCGAAATCGCCGTGGAAGAGGCCGTCCGCCTGAAAGAGAAAGGCGTCGTCACCGAGATCGTTGCGGTCTCCGTCGGCCCGACCGCTGGCCAGGAGCAGCTGCGTACCGCATTGGCCCTCGGTGCAGACCGTGCCGTGCTGGTCGAGAGCAATGACGAGCTGAACTCGCTCGCCGTGGCGAAAGTACTGAAAGCCATTGTCGACCAGGAGCAGCCGCAGCTGGTCATCCTCGGCAAGCAGGCCATCGACAGCGACAACAACCAGACCGGCCAGATGCTGGCTGCGCTGACCGGCTACGCCCAGGGCACCTTCGCCTCCAAGGTTGAAGTCGCTGGCGACAAGGTCAACGTCACCCGTGAAATCGACGGCGGCCTGCAGACCGTTGCCCTGAACCTGCCGGCAATCGTCACCACCGACCTGCGCCTGAACGAGCCGCGCTACGCGTCGCTGCCGAACATCATGAAGGCGAAGAAGAAGCCGCTGGAAATCCTCACCCCCGATGCACTGGGCATCTCCACGGCCTCCACCGTGAAGACCCTCAAGGTGGAAGCGCCCGCCGCGCGCAGCGCCGGCATCAAGGTGAAATCGGTGGCCGAACTGGTCGAGAAACTGAAGAACGAAGCGAAGGTGATCTGATGGCTGTTTTGGTTGTTGCAGAACATTCGAATGACGCGCTGGGCGCCGCGACGCTGAATACCGTTGCCGCCGCGCAGAAGATTGGCGGCGAAATCAGCGTGCTGGTCGCTGGCCAGAACGTCGGTGGCGTGGCTGAAGCCGCTGCCAGGATCGCTGGTGTTGCCAAGGTGCTGGTCGCCGACAACGCCGCCTACGCGCACCAGCTGCCGGAGAATGTGGCTCCGCTGATCGCAGCTCTTGTTGGTGAGAATGGGGGCAAGGGCTACAACCACGTGCTGGCCCCGGCCACCACCAATGGCAAGAACTTCCTGCCGCGCGTTGCCGCCCTGCTGGACGTCGACCAGATCTCCGAGATCATCGAAGTCGTCAGCGCCGACACCTTCAAGCGCCCGATCTATGCCGGTAACGCCATCGCTACCGTGCAGTCCTCGGCTGCCATCAAGGTCATCACCGTACGTGGCACCGGCTTCGACGCCGTCGCTGCCGAAGGTGGTTCCGCCGCTGTTGAAGCCGTTTCCGGCCCGGCTGACGCTGGCAAGTCCGCCTTCGTAGGCGAAGAACTGGCCAAGTCCGACCGTCCGGAACTGACCGCTGCCAAGATCGTCGTTTCCGGCGGCCGTGGCATGGGCAATGGCGACAACTTCAGCATCCTTTACTCCCTGGCTGACAAGCTGGGCGCTGCCGTCGGCGCTTCCCGCGCTGCCGTGGACGCCGGCTTCGTGCCGAACGACATGCAGGTCGGCCAGACCGGCAAGATCGTTGCTCCGCAGCTGTACGTGGCCGTCGGTATTTCCGGCGCCATCCAGCACCTGGCGGGCATGAATGATTCGAAAGTGATCGTTGCGATCAACAAGGACGAAGAGGCGCCGATCTTCCAGGTCGCCGACTACGGCCTGGTCGCCGATCTGTTCGAGGCCGTACCGGAGCTGGAACGGACTATCTGATCCGGCTCATTCCCCTGGCCGGGCCAGCCGTCATCGGCCCGGCGTTCTGCCAACACCTCAAGTAGAAAGAAACAAGAACAATGAATACTCGTCGACTCCCCGTGCTGGTCTCCGGACTGGCGCTGCTGCCCCCGTTCGTCCACGCCGATTTCCTCGCCGACAGCAAGGCCAGCATCGAAACTCGCAACTTCTACTTCAACCGCGACTACCGCCAGAGTGGTGCCGCCCAGTCGAAATCCGAGGAGTGGGCGCAGGGCTTCCTGCTGCGCTACGAATCGGGCTACACCGACGGCACCGTTGGCGTCGGCGTCGATGCGCTTGGCCTGCTGGGCCTGAAGCTCGACTCCAGCCCGGATCGCTCCGGCTCCGGCCTGCTGCCGTACTCCGCCAGCGACAAGCGCGCTGCCGATGATTACAGCGACCTCGGCCTGACCGCCAAGCTGCGCATCTCCAAGAGCACCCTGAAGGTCGGCACGCTGCTGCCCAAGCTGCCGGTGGTGCAGTACAACGACACCCGCCTGCTGCCGCAGACCTTCCAGGGCGCGCTGGTGGAGTCGAAGGAACTCGACGACCTCGACCTGCAGCTCGGCCAGCTGCGCGAGGTGAAGCAGCGTGATTCGTCCAACGACGAAGACCTGTCGATGACCCGTGGCAACAAGCGCAACATCGTCACCGGCAGCCACCTGACCAGCGACCGCTTCAACCTCGCTGGCGGCACCTACCGCTGGAGCAACCAGCTCAGCACCAGCTACCACTACGCCAACCTCGAAGACCTCTACCGCCAGCACTACGTGAGCCTGGTGCATACGCTGCCGATCGCCGAGGGCCAGTCGCTGAAGTCCGACATCCGCTGGGCACGCTCCACCGACGATGGCGGCAGCAACGTCGACAACCGCGCGCTCAACGCCATGTTCACCTACAAGCTGGGCAACCAGGCGTTCGGCCTCGGGCTGCAGCGCATGTCCGGCGACACCGGCTTCGCCTACCTGTCCGGCACCGACCCGTACCTGGTCAACTACGTGCAGATCGGCGACTTCGCCAACAAGGACGAACGCTCCTGGCAACTGCGCTACGACTTCAACTTCGCCTCCTACGGGCTGCCCGGCCTGAGCCTGATGACCCGCTACCTGCGCGGCGATAACATCGACCTGCTGAACGGGCAGGGCAACGGCAAGGAGTGGGAGCGCGACACCGACGTCGGTTACCTGGTGCAGAGCGGCCCGCTGAAGAACGTCGGCTTCAAGCTGCGTAACAGCACCTTCCGCAGCAGCTTCGGCAACGACATGGACGAGACCCGCTTCATCGTCAGCTACACCTTGCCGATCTGGTAAGGGCTAGCTGAAGCCTCCCGGTCCATCGCGATTGGGAGGCTTCGCTCCACGAGTCTCCGGGCGCTGCGCAGGCCGGTCCGGAGCACACCTCGGCGACACCTCGGGACGAACGGCGTGAAGGCCCGTGCTTGAGCGAGTGAGGGGATATTTCCTACGTGCTGGTGGTCTCACTGGGCGAGGAAAAGTCTGGTCAGGGCCTGTGCCCTCGGCTTATAAAACCCCTTCGCCGCTGTAGACCCGCAGGGATAGCGGCCCCACGAGATCAAGGAACGATGATGCGACGAGTCACGATGATTCTGCTCGCTGCCGCCCTGTTGCAGGGCTGTGCGCACCAGAAGACCGGCAACCAGTGCGAAGACAACTTCAATACCGAAGGGGGCTTCATCGCTGGCAAAACCTTCACTTCCAACGTCCAGCTGGACATGCCGGTGGCCAAGGTCTTCGACCGGGCGCAGCAGACGCTGGTGAAGGAAGGCTTCACCATCCAGAGCGCCGACGAGAAGAGCGGCACCATCTCCGCCTACCAGGGCGTGATCCTGAGCAGCCGCAACGCACCGTTGAACGTCGTGGTGGAAAAGTCGGGTTCCGGCTCCAAGGTAAGCTATGTCTTCGTCACCCTGGGCGGCATGTACACCACCGAAGGCGCGGTGCGTGACGGCTTCTGCCGGTTCACCGACGGGATTCGGCAGTAAGGCCAAAGCTCCGCGCTTCCCTGGGGGACGGATTCCGTTCCTACCGGCGAATGCAGGTCGTAACAGCGAATTGTAGGAGCGCGCCATGCGCGCGATCGCGGGCATGGCCCGCTCCAGCAGGGAGCTTGGTTTGTAGGATGGGTGGAGCATGCTGTGGCGTGGTACGAGGCGATGGGTATCGCTGCGCTCCACGCCATCCTACGCACGAGGCCCCCTGATAGTTCTGCGCCTACGCGCAGACCAGTTT
The DNA here is from genome assembly GCF_040017195.2 of Pseudomonas sp. LABIM340. Lineage (NCBI taxonomy): Bacteria > Pseudomonadati > Pseudomonadota > Gammaproteobacteria > Pseudomonadales > Pseudomonadaceae > Pseudomonas > Pseudomonas sp. LABIM340. Next base: position 3,226,831 of record NZ_CM200227.1, read on the forward strand.
CTCTACGAGGCGGCGGGTCAGTGGGGCGATGACCAGTACCAGCGGGAAGGCGATGCTCCAGCTGGTGAGCCAAGCGCCCAGCCAGAGCTGGGCGAAGGCCGGGGTCAGGTCGACGGCGCGCCAGGTGGAGAGCCCGGAGACCAGCAGGGTCATCACGCAGGACAGGATCAGCGCGAACAGCAGCGGGCCGTAGCGGCGGGCGATCATGCGTGGGCCTCCTGCGCGTGCTCAAGCTGCGGCTGCTGCAGGCGGCCGAGGGTTTCAGCGAAGTGCTGGCCGAACAGCCGTGCGGTCTTCAGGTCGCCGGGGCAGAAATCCGCGGCGGTCTTGTCCGCCTGGGCCATCAGCCCGGACCAGGAGCCGAGGCGGTTGGCGGCTTCCTCGACGGGCACGCCCAGATGCTGCTCGGGGAGGATCGGATTGCCGGACCAGAGCATCCCGTGCTGCATGCAGAAGGTGAACAGCGAGATCAGCGTGGACTGCTTGTCGCCCGCCGGCAGCGCTGAGACGGTGAAGCCAGCGGCAAGGCGGCCACGCAACTTCTGCTGGCGCCACAAGGGCCCGGTGGCGTCCATCAGCGCTTTCAGCGGCGCCGAGACGCCGCCCAGGTAGGTAGGCGAACCCAGGATCAGGCCGTGGTAGGCAAGCAGCGCTTGCGGCTGCTCGATCAGCTCCTGCGCGTTGAGCAGGTGCACTTCGCAGCCGGGCACCTGGCGAGCGCCGCTGGCGATGGTCTGGGCGATGCGCTCGGTACGGCCGCTGGCGCTGTGGTAGACGATGGCGATGGTTTTCATGGCTTCTCCTCAGGTTGCACGCAAGGGAAGGCCGCGCGTGGATTGACCCCGACGGCCTTTGGCGTGAACCTACAAGTTCAAGCGAACTTGAGGTCAAGAGGTGTTCCATGGATATCGCTGACGTGGCCAGGCGCTCCGGCGTGCCGGCATCGACCCTGCGCTTCTACGAGGAGAAGGGGCTGATCGTTTCGCTCGCCAAACCCGGCGCGCGGCGCCAGTTCGCGCCGCAGATTCTCGACCAGCTGGCGTTGATCACGCTCGGGCAGTCGGCGGGGTTCAGCCTGGAGGAAATCCGCTCGATGTTCGCCGGCGACGGCGGGACGAACATCGACCGGCAGATGCTGGCAGCCAAGGCGGACGAGCTGGATGCCACGATCCGGCGCCTGCGGGCGATGAGCCGGGGGCTGCGTCATGCGGCGGCATGCCCGGCGCCCAGTCATGCGGAGTGCCCGACTTTCCAGAAACTGGTCAAGGCGGCGGGGGAGAGTGCGCTGGAGGGGAAGAAGGAGCGGGGGAAGTTGAAGAAAGGGAAGGATGCTGTCTGACGGATCTGGAGCGAGGCTTGCCCTCACCCTAGCCCTCTCCCAGAGGGAGAGGGGACTGTTTGGAGTGCGCAGGAACAATTGTGATCGCCGGATAACTTCAGAACTGCCGCCAACGCCGAACTGCTCCCTCTCCCTTCGGAGCGGGGTGCGCAGCCAGGGCTGGGGAGAGGGCGGTATCGGCTGAAACGAGGTTTGTAAGCTGCAAGGGGATATCCGGTTCTTGCTCAAGAACATATCCGGACGCCGGCCCTGCCGGCGGATCGCGGGCATGGCCCGCTCCTACAGTCCCGTAGGGCGAATAACCCGGAACGGGTTATCCGCCGGCTTGGCGGATAACGCCATAGGCGTTATGCGCCCTACAGGGAGACACCCAGCGCGGCGGATAGCCACTCGCAGAAACCCACCGCCTGCGCACTGCGCTCGCTCTGCTGATGCACCAGCAGCGACCAGTTCGGCCCCCGCACGGTCTGCTCGCTGAGTGGGGTCAGCAGGCCACTCTCTCGCGCATCACCGGCCAGCAGCTGGCTCACCAGCGCAACGCCCAGCCCCTGGCTGGCGGCATCCAGTAGCAGGCCGGGGTCGGAGAAGTTCAGCCCTTCGCTGCGCTGGCCGACGTCGGCGCCGCCCTGCAGTTGCCAGTGCGCCCAGTCCATTTCCCGTTCGCCGTGCAGGGTGGTGCGCGTCGGCTCCGGCTGCCGCAGCAATGAGGGGTGGCAAGCCGGGTAGAGGCGATCTTCCAGCAGCACGCGGAAGCGGCATTCGGCCTGGGCGGTGAGGTCGTCGCGCACGGCGATGTCGATGGTCTGGGTGGCCATGTCCGGGGTTTCGTCGGTGGTCAGCAGCCAGAGGTCGATCTGCGGGTGGCGCGCGTGGAAGTCGCCCAGGCGCGGCACGAGCCAGTGGCGGGCGAAGGCCGGGGTGGTGTTGACCACCAGCTGGTTGGGCTTGCGGTACTGGTCCAGGCGGCGGATGCCCACGGCCAGTTGCTGCAGCATGGATTGCGTGGTGCTGAGCAGGTCGGCGCCGGCGTCGGTCAGCGTCACCTTGCGCCCGGAGCGGTAGAACAGCGGCTGTTCGACGAAGCTTTCCAGGCTGCGGATCTGCTGGCTGATGGCCGACTGGGTGAGGTGCAGCTCCTCGGCGGCCTTGTGGAAGCTGCCCAGGCGCGCGGCGGCTTCGAAACCGCGCAGGGCATTCAGGGGTGGCCAGTGTTTGAGCATGATCGATAAGTCTGTCTAATCAGATTTGCGCAAAATCTATCGTTTGTTCTGACATTTTTACAGGCCTAGCATGGTCGTCAGGCGCCGCTGAACCTTTTCCTTCCGATAAAAATTACTTACCAAAGGCTTGAGTATGCATCGCAACGACGACATGCAGAACGGCTGGCGCATGCCTGCTGAATGGGTCAACCACGCGGCGACCTGGATGGCATTCCCGCATAACCGTCCGCTCTGGGAGGGCGGCTGGCACGTGACCCTGGAGCAGGTGCAGGAAGACTTTGCCCGCGTTGCCAACGCCATCGCCCGCTTCGAGCCGGTGAAACTGGTGGTGGACCCGTCCGCCATAGCCCGCGCCGCCGAGCTGTGCGGGGCCAACGTCGAACTGGTGCCGCTGCCCATCGACGACAGCTGGTGCCGCGACTCCGGGCCGACCTTCGTCTGCCATCCGCAGCACGGCGTGGCCGGTGTGAGCTGGCGCTTCAACGCCTGGGGCGGCAAGTCCGAACACACCCTGGACGAAGGCCTGGGCCGCCGAATCCTCAACCACCTCGGGCTCGATTGCTTCGGCACGCCGCTGTCCAACGAAGGCGGGGCGATCCACGTGGATGGCGAGGGCACGCTGATCACCACCGAATCAGTGCTGCTCAACCCCAACCGCAACCCCGGCGTCAGCAAGCGTGAGATGGAAGAAATCTTCAGCCGCCTGCTGGGCGTGACCAAGACCATCTGGCTGCCGGGCGACCCGCAGTACGTGACTGGCGACATGACCGACGGCCATGTCGATGGCGTGTGTGCCTTCGCCCGCCCCGGTGTGCTGCTGGTCGATGCGACCCACGAGGCTTCCAGCACCTACGCCGAAGTGGCGCGCGAGAACCGTCGCGCGCTGGAGCTGGCCACCGATGCCAAGGGCCGTTCCTTCGAGCTGATCGAGCTGTTCGAAGCCAGCGCGGCGGTGGACCCTGAGGCGGAGGTCTTCTGCGCGTCCTACACCAACTTCTACCTCGCCAATGGCGCAGTGATCATGCCGGCCTACGGCATCGCCGCCGACGACGAAGCCGCTGCGGTCTTGGCCCGCGCCTTCCCCGGTCGCGAAGTGGTGCCGGTGCGCATCAACAACCTGGCCCACGGCGGTGGCGGCGTGCACTGCATTACCCAGCAGCAGCCGGCCTGGCCGCTGGGAGGCCTGTGATGAGCAAGCTGACTGTCGCGGTCCTGCAGTTCTCCTGCAGCTGGGACCTGCCGCGCAATCTCGCCGAAGCCGAGCGCCACGTGCGCGCGGCGGCGGCGGCCGGGGCGAAGCTGATCCTCCTGCCCGAGCTGTTCGCCACGCCGTACTTCTGCATCGAGCAGGACCATGCGCACCTGGCCCTGGCCCAGCCGTATGACGACAGCCCGCTGCTGCAGCGCTTCGCGCGGCTGGCGGCGGAGCTTAACGTGGTGTTGCCGATCAGCTGGTTTGAGCGCGCCGGCAACGCCTACTTCAACTCGCTGACCGTGGCCGACGCCGACGGCAGCCTGCTCGGCGTGTACCGCAAGACGCACATCCCCAACGCCATTGGCTACCAGGAGAAGGAGTACTTCAGCCCCGGCGACACCGGCTTCCGCGTCTGGGACACCGCTGTCGGCCGCATCGGCGTGGGCATCTGCTGGGACCAGTGGTTCCCCGAGACCGCCCGCTGCCTGGCGCTGCAAGGCGCGGAGATGCTGCTGTTCCCCACCGCCATCGGCTCCGAGCCGGGCGCCGAGCAGCTGGATTCCCGCGATCACTGGCAGACCGCCCAGCGCGGCCACGCCGCCGCCAACCTGCTGCCGGTGCTGGCGGCCAACCGCATCGGCGAGGAAGTGGCGCCCAGCGACGACAGGCTGCGCATGCGCTTCTACGGCTCGTCCTTCATCACCGACCACAAGGGCGCGCTGCTGGCCGAGGCCGGGCGCAACGAGGCCGCCGTGCTGGTGCGCGCGCTGGACCTCGAGCTGGCCCGCGAGGAGCGCCTGACCTGGGGCGTCTACCGCGATCGTCGCCCGGAAATGTACGGCCCGCTGCTCGGCCTCGACGGCCGCCACCTGCACCCGCGCTGGCAAGGAGTCTGACCATGAACAAGCACCTGCTGATCGGCGCGCTGGGGTTGTCCCTGGCGTGCTCCCTGCAACCGGCCTCGGCCGAAGAGAAGGTCCTGCGCCTGTTCAACTGGGCGGACTATTTCGCCCCCGACACGCTGGCCAATTTCACCAAAGAGACCGGCATCCGCGTCATCTACGACGTGATGGACAGCAGCGAGACGCTGGAGGCCAAGATGATGGCCGGGCACAGCGGCTACGACCTGATCTTCCCCGGCGATACCGTCGCCGAGCGCCTGATGCGTGCCGGTGCGCTGCAGAAGCTCGACGACAGCAAGCTGGAGCACCTGGGCGATATCGAGTCGGGCCTGCGCGACCTGCAGACCAAGTACCCGTACTCGCGGCATGCCGTTGTGCCCTACACCTGGGGCAGCATCGGCCTGACCTACAACCAGGCGAAGATCGAGCAGCGCATGCCCGGCGCGCCGGTGAACAGTCTCGACCTCATGTTCAAGCCGGAGCTGGCCAAGCACTTTGCCGACTGTGGCATCTCGATGATCGACTCGCCGGACGAAGTGCTCGCCGTGGTGCTCAACTACCTCGGCCGTGACCCACGCAGCGGCAAGCCGCAGGATTTGGCGGACGCGCTGGCGGTGCTCAACGGCATCCGCCCGTACATCCGCAAGTTCCAGTCGCAGCCGGTGACCCAGCTGGTGAATGGCGACCTGTGCCTGTCGCTGGGTTACAGCGGCGACGTGATCCAGTCGCAGCGCGCCGCCGACGAGGCGAAGAAGCCCGAGCGCTTCGAGTACCGCGTGCCGCGCGAAGGCACTTCGGTGTGGATGGACACCATGGCCATCCCGGCCGATGCGCCGCACCCCGAGTACGCCTACGCACTGATCAACTACCTGATGCGCCCGGACGTAATGGCGGCGATCAGCAACGCCACCGGCTACCCGACGTCCAACGCCAAGGCCAGGCCGATGGTCGAGGCGAGCATGCGCGACAACCCGGACATCTATCTTGATGAGAAGGCCTACGCGCGGCTGTTCCCCGGCAAGGACATTCCGCAGCGCGACATGCGTTCGCGGATGCGCACCTGGACCAGTTTCAAGACCGGCACCGGTGGTTGAGGAGGCGAGGATGATGACACGCAGGAACCTGCTCGGCGCCGGCATGACGCTGGCGACGGGCCTTGGGCTCGGCCTGGGCCGGGTCGCCTTGGCGGCGAAGCCCTGGTACATGCCCGACGAGCACCGCAAGCAGGAGCGGGTGTTCGTCGCCTATGCGGCGAGCCCGGACGTCTGGGAAGACATCGCCCCGGACGTCAATGCCACGGTGGCGCGGCTGGCCCGCGCCATCGCCGAGTTCCAGCCGGTGACGGTGCTCTGCCGGCCGGAGCAGCAGGCAGAAGCCAAGCGCGCGTGCGGCGGCCAGAACGTCGACTTCCTGCCGGTGCCGGTAGATGACATCTGGGTGCGTGATTACGGCGGCTGCTTCCTGGTCAACGATGCGGCGGGCGGCCTGGCGCTGGCGGATTTCAACTTCAACGGCTGGGGTGGCAAGCAGCACGCCGAGCGCGATCGCGAAGTGTCGGCGGCGCTGGCCGAGGACGTGGAGGCGAAAGCCATCGTCAGCGAGCTGTGCGGGGAGGGCGGCGGCATCGAGGTGGACGGCCACGGTACGGCGATCTTCACCGAGAGCTGCTGGCTCAACGACAACCGCAACCCGGGTTGGACGCGCCCGCGTATCGAAGCGGAACTCAAGCGCATGCTGGGGCTGCGCAAGGTGATCTGGGTGCCGGGCATTCGCGGCAAGGACATCACCGATGCCCATGTGGACTTCTATGCGCGCTTCGTCGAGCCGGGCGTGGTGGTGGTCAACCTGGACAACGACAAGCGTTCCTACGACTACGAGGTAACCCGCCGGCACCTGGAGATCCTGAAGAGCGCCACCGACGCCGATGGCCGCGCCTTGAAGGTGCATACGCTGCCGCCGCCGATGAACCCCAAGCCGAACGCCTACAACCGCGACAACCCGGACTTCGCAGCGGGCTACATCAACTACCTGCCGGTGAATGGCGGGGTGATCGCGCCGAAGTTCGGCGATGCGGCGGCCGATGAGCATTGCCATGCGTTGCTCAGCGAGCTGTACCCGGACCGCGAGATCGTGCAGCTGAACATCGACCCGATTGCCGCCGGGGGCGGTGGCATTCACTGCGTGACGTTGCAGATGCCGGCGGTGTGACGCCGGCCCTGCCGGCGGATCGCGGGCGTGGCCCGCTCCTGCAGGTATCGCGCGGAGTTTACCTGTAGGAGCTGGCCATGCCTGCGACAGATCACGTGGAGCACCATCACGGACGCAGTCTGCTGCTCGATGGGTTGTCCTGGTGGTGCTGCGTCAGGGGAACGCCGCGTCGATCAGCGCCGGCAAGGCGACGCCCGCCGCGTTGGCGAGGGCGAAGTCGCGTTCGCCGTGCAGCGGGCCGGGGGTGGGGTTGATGTGCAGGACGTTCGCGCGCAGACGCCAGGCGATCTCGGGGATTTCCGCCGCCGGGTAGACCACGCCGGACGTGCCGACGGAGATCAGCAGGTCGCACTGTTCGGCGGCCTGGAAGGCGTGGGTGATGGCTTCCATCGGCAGGCTTTCGCCGAACCAGACCACGCCGGGGCGCAGCGGGCCGCCGCAATGGGCGCAGGCCGGCGGCTGCACGCGGCGGCCGGCCTCGGGTTCGTCGGGCACCGGCAGCGGCGAATCCGGCTCGTGCTGGCACTGGAAGCAGCGCGGGCGCTCCAGCTGGCCGTGCAGGTGGGTGATGTTCTGGCTGCCGGCGCGCTCGTGGAGATCGTCGACGTTCTGGGTAATCAGCGTGAATTTGGGCACCTTGCCCGCCAGCTCGGCGATGGCCCGGTGCGCCGCATTGGGCTGGGCGCGGTGGACCACGCTGCGGCGCCATTCGTACCAGCCCCAGACCAGCGCTGGGTCTGCGCGGAAGGCTTCGGCGGTGGCCAGGGAGGCCGCGTCGAAACGCTCCCACAGACCGGTGAGGCGGTCGCGGAAGGTGGGAATTCCGCTCTCGGCGGAAACGCCCGCACCGGTGAATACCACAACGTGACGGGCCTGGCGCAGCGCATCAATGAGCGCGGAATCGAGGATCATTGCGGGGTTTCCTGCGGCGTCGGCGCGCTTTCCAGGCGATTGCGCCCGGCGGCCTTGGCGCGGTACAGCGCACGATCGGCGGCTTCGATGAGGGCCTGCGGGCTGCTGTCGCTGCCGCCGGGCAGGTTGGCGATACCGATGCTCGCGGTGATGCGCCCCAGCGGGCTGCCGGCGTGGGTGAGGTTGGCGCCCTGCAGGCGCTGCATGAACTGCTCGGCCACGGCCAGGGCACCGTCGGGGCCGGTGTTGGGCAGGATCACCGCCAGCTCCTCGCCGCCGTAGCGCGCGGCCAGATCGGCGGGACGCCGCACGCTGTCGGCGAGGACGCGGCCGATGCGCCGCAGGCAGTCGTCGCCGGCTGGATGGCCATAGGTGTCGTTGAAGCGCTTGAAGTGGTCCACGTCGATCAGCAGCAGCCCGAGTGGCGAGCGTTCGCGGTGGGCGCGGCGCAGTTCGGCGAGCAGGTGGTCGTCGAAGCTGCGGCGGTTCTCCAGGCCGGTGAGCGGGTCGCGCGAGGCGAGCACTTCCAGCTGCCGGTTGGCCTTGAGCAGGTCCTCGCGGGCGTCGCGTAGCAGGCGTTCGGTGCCGATACGGCGCTGGATGGCGAGGATCAGCAGGCTGCCAATGACCACGATGACCATCAGCAGGCCGAAGGCGATGGCCACCGTGCGCAGGGCGTCGGCGGCCCAGGCGGCGAGGGCCTCGTCCTTGCCCAGGGCGACCGAGGTCACCAGCGGGTAGCGCTCGTTCTTGCGGAAGGCGTAGATGCGCTCGATGCCGTCCAGCGAGGAGGCGAAGGTGGCGCTGCCGACCGTGGCGCTGTCCAGGTACTGGGTGAAGATCGGCGAGCGCGACAACACGCGGCCCATGTCGCTCTCGCGGAAGGGGTAGCGCACCAGCACCTGGCCGTTGCTGGTGGCCACGCCAATGGCGCCGGTCTTGCCGATGTCGATCTTGCCGAACAGGCGGAGGAAGTCCTGCACGCCGAGGGTAGCGACTATCACCCCGGCGAAGTTGCCCTGGGCGTCGTTGTAGCGACGGCTGACGGTGATCACCCAGACGCCGGTGGCGCGGCTGTGGATCGGCTCGCCGATGTAGGCGTCCAGCGAGGGATTGTCGCGGTGATGGATGAAGTAGCCGCGGTCGGCGCTGTTGGCGCCGGGCGGGAAGGGGCCGTTGGAGGTCATCAGCCAGTTGCCCTGGGCATCGTAGATGCCGACCCCGTTTAGTTGCGCTAGCAGGTGCTGCTGGCTCAGCACCAGGTCATTCAACCGTTGCAACTGGGGCGCGCCACGTCCCTCGTGCTCCAGGCGTTCGGCCAGGCCGAGCAGGAGCATGGAGCTCTGGGTGACGATGCCTTCGACGTAGGTGTCCAGCGCCTGGGTGAGGTTGAGGTTGTGCGTGGTGGTTTCCGCCAGCGTGCGCTCGCGCGCCGACCACAGCTCCCAGGCAGTGGCGGCGGCCACGGCGAGGCTGATGATCGACAGCAGGAGGATGGCAAGGCGGATGTCGCGTTTCACTCTGGCCTCGTTGGGTCGGTCCCTGTGGCGGTTGCCGTGCGCTACGGGCATCGCCCGGCGCGAGTGCAGGGAGACGCCGGCCGCGCGCGCCGGGTTACGTGTCGTTCGTCAGACGCCCTGCATGCCGCTGAGTTGCACCCGGTTGCGACCTTTCTGCTTGGCCACGTACAGGTGCTGGTCGCAGCGCGCGAGCAACTCGCGTGGCTCCTGCAGCCCGCTTTCGTTGGCCATCGCCGCGCCGAGGCTGATGGTCAGGTGGCGCAGGCTGTCGGGCCGGTAGAAGTGCTCGATGCCCAGGCTCGCCACCTGCTCGCGCAGTCGCTCGGCGACGCAGCGCAGGTCTTCGGCGCTGGTCGCCTCCAGCAGGATGGCGAACTCTTCGCCGCCATAACGATAGACGTTGGCACGCCCGCCGCGCAGGGTGCCCACCAGGCTCTCGGCCACCTGGCACAGGCAGCGGTCGCCGGCCTGGTGGCCGTAGTGGTCGTTGTAGGGCTTGAAGTAGTCGATGTCGGCCATCAGCAGGGCGAAGGGCCGGCCGTGGGCGCGCATGCCGTGCCAGCTCTCGTTGAGCTGCAGGTCGAGCGAGCGGCGGTTGCCCACGCCGGTGAGGCCGTCGGTGGCGGCCAGCTCCTGCAGGCGCAGGTTGAGCGCGGCCAGCTCGGTGCGCTGGCGTTTTTCTTCGAGGTCGGCGAGGAAAGCCTGGCGCACACCCTTGATGTTGGTCCAGCTGATGAACAGGCTGAACAGCGCGATGGGCAGGTAGACCAGGGTGAAGATCAGCAGCGGCTTGGCGGCGCCATCGTGGATCAGCCAGACGTTGTAGAGAATGATCGCCGTGATGATCGCCGAGACCAGCGCGATGCCCTTGAACGAGTAGCGCACGCCGAGGTTGCCCAGCAGCACGAACACCACCGAGGCATAGAGGAAGAAGGGCACGTCCGGCGAGGCGCTGCGCTTGAGCAGCTCGAACCAGGCGATGGTGGAGATGATGTCGTGCACCGGCATCAGCAGGTCCATCACCAGCACGCTGCGGCTGAAGCGGAACACCAGGAAGATGTTGACCAGGCCGACGAGGCTCAGGGCCGTGCGCAGGAACAGAGATTCCTTTGCCATGTCCGGGATCAGCAGCGCGTCGGCCAGGACGTAGGAGTCGTAGGCGGCCATGGCGATGAAGTTGATCGCCAGCAGGAAGCGCCGGTAATGCTGGACCACGTACGCCTTGTAGGCATCCTGCAGGCGCGGTGGAATTCTCCCCTGGTACTGCTGCCGGGAAGGAGCGGCGGGGAACTCGGGTGCGGTCATCGAAAGTGGGAGCCTGTGTCTGCCATCCAGGGCGAATGCTGGCCAAGGGCTAGAGTAGGGTGCGGCACCATCGCCGTCCAGCGGGCGATGCATAGGTTGTACCAAAACTTCGCTCGCCGCGGATTGGCTCTGTCGCTGGAGTCGTTAATGGATCTTTATAGGGTGCCAATGTGCCGGCATGATGACCGCATTCACCTGCTGTCGAGGCCTTACATGTACGTACCTGCGCATTTCGAGGAAACCCGCCCGGACGAGTTGCACCGGCTGATCCGCGACTATCCCCTGGGCATCCTGGTCACCGGCCATGACGGTCTGCTGGATGCCAACCACCTGCCGTTCGAGTTGGAACTCTCCGGCGAGAAGCCGCTGTTGCGTGCCCACGTCGCCCGCAACAACCCGGTCTGGCAGGAGGCTGACGGCGAGGAGGTGCTGGTGATCTTCCGTGGCGAGCACGCCTACGTCTCGCCCAACTGGTACCCGAGCAAGCAAGAGGCGCACCGCCAGGTGCCGACCTGGAACTACCAGGTGGTGCACGTGCGCGGCCGCCTCAAGGTCATGGACGAGGAGCGCTTCGTGCGCGGTGTGGTCGGCCGCCTGACCCGCACCCATGAAGCCGGCGAGGACAAGCCGTGGAAGATGAGCGACTCCACCCCGGAATTCATCAGCGGCATGCTGGCGAACATCGTCGGCATCGAGGTGGAGATCGGCGAGATCATCGGCAAGTCCAAGCTCAGCCAGAACAAGGAAGAGCGCGATCGCCTGGGTGCCGCCGGGCGGCTGGAACAACTCGGCAGTGGCGAGCTTTCCTCGGCGATGAAGCGCGCGGTGGACTGAGTGCGGGCCGGTGAGGCCTGTTCCAGACATGTCCGCATGTTTCAAAGGGTTGGCGGATTGGTTGCGTGAAATGTAATAATATTACAATTAACTCGCAATCGATCCCGCCCATGACCGCCGCACCGAGCCCCGCAACACCTTCAATCGCCAAGGCCGCCACCCGGCTCCATTCCATCGACGCCCTGCGCGGGCTGGTGATCCTCTTCATGCTGCTGGACCACGTCCGCGAGACGTTCTACCTGCATATGCAGGTGAGCGACCCGATGGATGTGACCCAGACCGACCCGGCGCTGTTCATCAGCCGCACCCTGGCGCACCTGTGCGCGCCGGTATTCGTCTTCCTCACCGGGCTTTCCGCCTTCCTCTATGGCGAGAAGCACGAAGGTCGCACGGCGGTCTCGGCCTTCCTGTTCAAGCGCGGGCTGTTCCTGGTGCTGCTGGAAGTCACCCTGGTGAACTTCGCCTGGACCTTCCAGTTCCCGCCTTCGGTCATCTACCTGCAGGTGATCTGGGCCATCGGCCTGAGCATGCTGGCGCTTTCCGCGCTGGTCTGGCTGCCGCGTGCCGCGCTGGCGGGGCTGGGCGTGGCACTGGTGGCCGGGCACAACCTGCTCGACGGCGTGCACTTCGCCGCCGGCCACTGGGCCCATGTGCCCTGGGCGGTGCTGCATGATCGCGGCTGGATCGAGGTGAGCGATGCGCTGCGCCTGCGCACGTCCTATCCGTTGCTGCCGTGGATCGGTGTGATCGCCCTGGGCTATGCGGCCGGGCCCTGGTTCGGTCGCGCGGCCGATGCCGCCCGGCGCACTCGCAACCTGCTGCTGGCGGCGGCCATCGCGCTCGGCGGTTTCATCGTCCTGCGCCTGAACAACGGCTACGGCGAGAAGCCCTGGGGCGATGGTGATACCGACCTGCAACTGCTGATGAGCTTCTTCAACATCACCAAGTACCCGCCGTCGTTGCTGTTCCTGGCACTGACCCTGGGCATCGGCCTGCTTCTGCTGGTGTTCTTCGAGCGCCGTGGGCAGGGTGCACTGGCGCGCTGGCTGGCGGTGTTCGGTGCAGCGCCGATGTTCTTCTACCTGCTGCACCTCTATGTGCTGAAGCTGCTCTATCTGGCCGCCGTGGCGATCTGGGGGCTGAACCACGGGCAGTACTTCGGCTTCGATTCGGTGTGGGCGGTCTGGGTTGGTGCGCTGCTGCTGATCGTCGCCCTGTACCCGCCGGTGCACTGGTTCGCCGGGCTCAAGGCCCGTCGTCGCGATATCGCCTGGCTGAAGTACCTGTGAGGCTGCGTGGTTCTGCCGTGCTGCTGGTGCTGTCCGCGCCGGCGTTCGGCGCGGCGCAGGAAGAGTCCGGCGGCTTCATCGAGGACAGCCGCTGGAGCCTGCTCAACCGCACCGTGTTCGACCAGCGCGAGTACCGCCATGGTGACCGCAACAGTGGCGCGCGCAATGCCTACAAACCGCGCAGCGAGCGCAACGGCTATGCGGAGGAGTGGGCCTACGGGTTGATGGGCAGCCTTCAGTCCGGCTTCACCCAGGGTAGCGTCGGAATAGGGCTGGATGCGCACCTCTATCAGGGCGTGCTGCTGGACAGCGGCGGTGGGCGTGCCGGCAAGGCCCGGCTGGTCGGCCTGGATAACGAAGGCCACCCCAAGGACAGCTTTGCTCGCGGCGGCGCAGCGTTGAAGGCGCGGATGTCTTCGACCACCCTTTGGTGGGGCGAGCAACGGGTAAAGACGCCGGTGTTCAGCTCGTCTGACAGCCGCCTGCTGCCGGAAACGGCCACCGGCTTCTTCCTCTCCAGCGAGGAGTTCTCCGGGCTGCGGCTGGTGGCCGGGCACTTCACCGAAAGCGCCGATCGCAACGCCTCCAGCCATGATCGCGGCTTCGTGGTGAACTACTCCAACGGCCGCCAGGGCGATGCTTTCGACCTCACGGGCTTCACCTACGCGCCAGCCAAGTCGGCAAGCCTGAGCCTGTTCACCTCGCGCTACGAGGACAGCTGGCGCCAGGACTACCTCGGCGGCACCTTCAGCCAGCCGCTGGGGCAGGGGCAGGACCTGTCGCTGAACCTCAACCTCTACCGCACCCGCGACACCGGGCAGGCGCTATCCGGTCGCATCGACAACACCACCTGGAGCCTGCTCGGTGGTTATGGCTTCGGCGCGCACCGGTTGAGCGTCGGTTACCAGCAGGTCGATGGCGATACGCCGTTCGACTATGTGACGCGCGGGGCGATCTTCCTCACCAATGCGGTGCAGCTGTCGGACTTCAATGCGCCCAATGAGCGCTCCTGGCAGTTGCGCTACGACCTGGACCTGGCGACCTTCGGCGTACCCGGGTTGTCGATGGCTGCGGCCTACGTGCGTGGCACGGACATCGATGGCAGCCATGTCGATCCGCGCGGCGGCTACGCGTACCTGGGCTACGGCGAGGGCGGCAAGCACTGGGAGCGCGACCTGATGCTGCAATATCGCGTGCCGGAAGGCCCGGCCAAGGGCTTGCGGCTGGTGCTGATGCACAACAGCCACCGTGCCAACGCTGCACAGGCGGAGCTCAATACCGATCAGCTGCGAGTCGCCGTGGAGTACCCGCTGGGCGGCGGTTTCTGATCAGAGCCCGCCGAGCAGGTCGTGAGAGTCGAGCAGGCGCCAGGCGATTTCCGGGTTCTTCTCCAGGCCCCGACGGATTGCGGCAGGAATGGCCTGGCGGGTCTTGCGGCAGAGGCCGGGCTGCTCGTCGAAGTCGAACTCGATGCCGCGCATGGTGCGTACTTCGTTGAAGCCGGGGGCAATGTGCAGGCGGATGCCGAGCTGCTCGTAGAGCTTGTGCTGCATGCGCTCCAGGTCCGCCAGGTCCTTGAGGTTCTCCAGGCGCTCCAGCAGGCGCTGCTCCTCGTGCCGGGTGAGCAGCAGGATGCGCAGGTCGGCGTTGGGAGTTTGCAGCAGGCGTTCCCGGTCGCAGTTGCAGGCGCCGGGCGGGCATTGCTGGCGGAGCGGGGGAGTGGCGGTCATGTCCCGATCATAGCGGGGGATCGGGAGTTTGCGCAGCGCTGCTTCGGTGAAAACCTGCCGGCTGAATGCAAGACTTCACATTCTGCCCAACGCCCCTCTCCCTGAAGGGAGAGGGGCCGAGTGGCGCGCCGGGCTTAATGCGCCGGCTTGCGAATGGTCTTGAGCAGGTCTTCCGGGCTGATCTGCCCGACGATGTTGCTCACGCCTTCGCTGCCCGGCTGCGGCAGGCCGAGGATGTGGCCCTTGATCTTGCCGATCACGTGCATCTCGCACGGCTTGCAGTCGAACTTCAGGGTCAGCACTTCGTCGCCGTGGATCAGCTGCATCGGCTGCACCTTGGTGCGCACGCCGGTGACGCCCTTGGCCTGCTTCGGGCACAGGTTGAAGGAGAAGCGCAGGCAGTGCTTGGTGATCATCACCGGCACTTCGCCGGTTTCCTCGTGGGCCTCGTAGGCCGCATCGATCAGCTGTACGCCGTGGCGGTGGTAAAACTCGCGGGCCTTCTCGTTGTAGACGTTGTAGAGGAAGGACAGGTGCGACTCCGGGTACACCGGCGGCGGGCTGGTTTCGGCCTTGCGGCCACCGCGCGGGTGGGCCTGCACGCGGGCTTCGGTCAGCGCTTCGATTGCCTCGCGGCGCAGCGACTTGAGCTGGGAGTTGGGGATGAAGAACGCCTGCGGGGCGTCCAGTTCGATCCGGTCGGCGTGATATTGGGTAGTGCCCAGCTGACCGAGCAGGTCGTGCAGCTGATCCAGCGCCTGTTCCGGCTTGTTGGCGGCGCCGAACGGGCCGTCCAGGGCGACGCTGGTGCTGACGCCTTCCTCGCTGGTGACGGTCAGTTCCAGGCGCTCTTCACGTAGCTTGGCGACCCACGACAGCCCGACGCGACGCTCGGCGGAGGTCTTCTGCAGCGCCTGCTGCCAGTTGTGGTCGAGGTTACGCGACAGCGGGTGGTTCGGGCGCAGACGGTAGAGGCCTTCGGGCATCTCGTTGGGCTCGACGCGGTAGCGGTAGCGCTTCTCGCCGTCTTCTTCGCCGTCTTCGGTAAAGACGCCTTTCAGCTCGGCGATGTTGGCGCGGAAGCCGACCACTTCGCGCTTCACCAGCACGTTGAGGCCGTCGCCGTTGGACAGCGGGTCCTTGGTCACCACCAGCAGGTCGCGATTGCCTACTTTCTCCACGGTGCCCACCGGCAGACCGGTGAAGGTCGGCGAGTCGAAGGCGCCAATGTCGATCTTGCGGTCGCTGACGAAGTAGTCGGTGCTGCCGCGGTGGAAGGTCTTGTCCGGGTCCGGCACGAAGAAGTGGTCGGTGCGGCCGCTGGAGGCGCGGGCCAGGTCCGGGCGCTCGGCGAGGATGCCGTCCAGGCGCTGGCGGTAATAGGCGGTGATGTTCTTCACGTAGCCCATGTCCTTGTAGCGCCCTTCGATCTTGAAGGAGCGCACGCCGGCGTCCACCAGGGCGCTGAGATTGGCGCTCTGGTTGTTGTCCTTCATCGACAGGAGGTGCTTCTCGAAGGCCACCACGCGGCCCTGGTCATCCTTCAGGGTGTAAGGCAGGCGGCAGGCCTGGGAGCAGTCGCCACGGTTGGCGCTGCGGCCGGTCTGGGCGTGGGAGATGTTGCACTGGCCGGAGAAGGCCACGCACAGCGCGCCGTGGATGAAGAACTCGATGGCGGCATCGGTCTCGTCGGCGATGGCGCGGATTTCCTTGAGGTTCAGCTCGCGGGCCAGCACCAGCTGGGAGAAGCCAGCCTGATCGAGGAACTTCGCCCGCTCCAGGGTACGGATGTCGGTCTGGGTGCTGGCGTGCAGCTCGATCGGCGGGATGTCCAGCTCCATGATCCCCAGGTCCTGCACGATCAGCGCATCGACGCCGGCGTCGTAGAGCTGGTGGATCAGCGCGCGCGCCGGCTCCAGCTCGTTGTCGTGGAGGATGGTGTTGATCGTGGTGAACACCCGCGCGTGGTAGCGGCGGGCGAACTCCACCAGCTGGGCGATATCGCTCACCTCGTTGCAGGCATTGTGCCGCGCGCCGAAGCTCGGGCCGCCGATGTAGACGGCGTCGGCGCCATGCAGGATGGCCTCGCGGGCGATATGCACATCGCGGGCAGGGCTGAGCAGTTCCAGATGGTGTTTGGGCAAGGACATGGTTTCTTCTTTATCAGGCGTGCTTATCAGGTGTGCTTTTCAGGTACGGCACGGGCAATCGCGCATTGTACCGGCCAAACGCCGTGCCGGCACCCGTGGCGTGCCGGGCGGCGTAACCCCTGGTCGCTCCGGCTGCCCCTGTAGCAGCGGGCCATGCCCGCGAACCGCGGACAACGTCCGAACCAACCGCCGCTCCGATCCTATCGGCTAACCCTTTGTAGGATGGCGTGGAGCGCAGCGATACCCATCGCCCCGTGCACCGGCAGCATGGGTATCGCTGCGCTCCACCCATCCGACGTGCGTGCCAGCGGACTGCGTCCGCGTTATGGCCAGTTCCTGCGGGTCGCACCGCCACCTCCGGCACTTCTGCAACGCCCCTGAAGATGCCCTTGCAGAACTGCAAAGTGACCCTGCAACCCTGTCTATTCCGCGCTTTGCGGGCATGGATCAAGATTCGTTCGTCCTTTCGGAACACCTCCCCCACTTTCAAGGAACCGAATCATGAACGCCAAGAAATCCCTGCTCGCCGCCTCCCTCGCCCTGGCCATCGGCAACGTCTTCGCCGCCGGCAACCCCACCGTCGAACACAACACCCAGGCCTTCCTCGAAGCCCTGGAAGCCGGCAAGGGCCAGCCGCTGGAAACCCTCTCGCCGAAAGACGCCCGTGCGGTGCTGACTGGCGCCCAGGCTTCGGTGAAGGTCGACCTTTCCGGCACCCAGGTCAGCGAGAAGACCGTGCAGACCGACGTCGGCCCGGTGAAGCTGACCATCGTCCGCCCGGCGGGCGTGAAGGGCACGCTGCCGGTGTTCATGTTCTTCCACGGTGGTGGCTGGGTGCTGGGTGACTACCCGACCCACGCCCGCCTGATCCACGACCTGGTGGTGAACTCCGGCGCGGTCGCTGTCTACGTCGACTACACCCCGTCCCCCGAGGCGCATTACCCGGTAGCGATCAACCAGGCCTACGCTGCCACCCGATGGGTCGCCGAGCACGGCAAGGAGATCAACGTCGACGGCCAGCGCCTGGCCGTGGCCGGCAACAGCGTCGGCGGCAACATGGCAGCGGTGGTCGCGCTGATGGCCAAGGACAAGGGCACGCCCAAGCTGCGCTTCCAGGCGCTGCTGTGGCCGGTGACCGACGCCAGCTTCGAGACCGGCTCGTACAACCAGTTCGCCCAGGGGCACTTCCTTACCAAGTCGATGATGCAGTGGTTCTGGGACAGCTACACCACTGACCCGAAACAGCGTGCCGAGATCTACGCATCGCCCCTGCGCGCCACCACCGACCAGCTCAAGGGCCTGCCGCCGACCCTGATCCAGACCGCCGAATCCGACGTGCTGCGAGACGAGGGCGAAGCCTACGGTCGCAAACTCGACGCCGCCGGTGTGGCTGTCACTTCCGTGCGCTACAACGGAATGATCCACGACTACGGTCTGCTCAACGTGGTCAGCAAGGTGCCGGCGGTACAGGCTGCCATGCGCCAGGCCGGCCAGGAACTGAAGGTCCACCTGCAGTAAGCCGCTTTTCCAACAAGCCGCTTTCCTCCCTCGCCGCAGGGCGGGGGAGGCCACTTCTCTGGAGGCCTTTTTGGAGGGAATCCCAATGAGCCAGCCCACGCCGCAAGAATCCGTCACCCTCATCATCCGCCACCGCGCCCGCCCCGACAGCGTCGCCGCCTACGAAGCCATCCTGCGCGAACTGACCCGCGCCGCCAGCGAGTTCCCCGGCCACCTGGGTGTGGATGTGATGCGCCAGGGCGACCATTTCACCTCCGTCCTGCGCTTCGCCAGCGCCAACGAACTGCAGGCGTGGCTCGACTCGTCGCAGCGCCATGAACTGATCGACCGCGCCAACCCGCACCTGATCGATGTCGAACAGAAGGAACTGCACACCGCCCACGAGTTCTGGTTCACCACCCCGGACAACCCCCAGAAGCAGCCGCCGCGCTGGAAGCAGGCGGCCATCTCCTACCTGGTGATCCTGCCGCTGGTGATGCTGGTGCCGCAGCTCTGGCGCCCGCTGTTCGCGCAGGCCCCGCTGCTGGGCGGCTTCGTCCCGGCCAACATGCTCATCGTCGCGACCATCGTCCTGCTGGTGGTCTACGTTTTCATGCCACGGGCCACGCGCCTGTTCTCCGCCTGGCTCAACGCCCGCTGATCGAAAGAGGAACATCGCCATGTACGCCGACCTGATCCTGACCAACGGCCGCTTCCACACCGTCGACCGCGAGAAACCTGAGGCCACCGCCGTGGCCATCGCCGACGGCAAGTTCATCGCCGTGGGCACGGAAGCCGAGGCCATGGCCTTCCGCGCTGGTGCCACCCGTGTCATCGACCTCAAGGGGCGCACGGCGATCCCCGGCCTCAACGACTCGCACCTGCACCTGATCCGGGGCGGGCTGAACTACAACCTCGAACTGCGCTGGGAAGGCGTGCCGTCCCTGGCCGACGCCCTGCGCCTGCTCAAGGAGCAGGCCCTGCGCACGCCGTCGCCGCAATGGGTGCGCGTGGTGGGCGGCTGGAACGAATTCCAGTTCGCCGAGAAGCGCATGCCGACCATCGAGGAGCTGAACCAGGCCGCGCCGGACACCCCCGTGTTCGTCCTGCACCTCTACGACCGCGCGCTGCTCAACCGTGCCGCACTGCGCGTCGTCGGCTACACGAAAGACACCCCGAACCCGCCCGGCGGCGAGATCGTCCGCGACAGCAAGGGCGAGCCCACCGGCATGCTGGTGGCGCGGCCCAACGCGATGATTCTCTACGCGACGCTGGCCAAGGGGCCGAAGCTGCCGTTCGACTACCAGGTCAACTCTACCCGCCAGTTCATGCGCGAGCTGAACCGCCTGGGTGTCACCAGCGCCATCGACGCCGGCGGCGGCTTCCAGAACTACCCGGACGACTACCAGGTGATCGAACAGCTGGAGAAAGACAACCAGCTCACCGTGCGCATTGCCTACAACCTGTTCACCCAGAAGCCCAAGGAAGAACTGGCCGACTTCAAGAACTGGACCAGCAGCGTCCAGTACGGACAGGGCAGCGACTTCCTGCGGCACAACGGCGCCGGCGAGATGCTGGTGTTCTCGGCCGCCGACTTCGAAGACTTCCTTGAACCGCGCCCCGACCTGCCCGGCAGCATGGAAGCCGAACTGGAGCCGGTGGTGCGCCACCTCGTCGAGCAGCGCTGGCCGTTCCGCCTGCACGCCACCTACGACGAATCCATCTCGCGGATGCTCGACGTGTTCGAGAAGGTCAATCGGGACATCCCGTTCAACGGCCTGCACTGGTTCTTCGACCACTGTGAAACCATCTCGCCGAAGAACATCGAGCGGGTGAGGGCGCTGGGCGGCGGCATCGCCATCCAGGACCGCATGGCCTTCCAGGGCGAATACTTCGTCGACCGCTACGGCAAGCAGGCCGCCGAGGCGACCCCGCCGATCAAGCGCATGCTGGCCGAAGGCGTGCCCGTGGGCGCCGGCACCGACGCCACCCGCGTGTCGAGCTACAACCCCTGGACCTCACTGTACTGGATGGTCAGCGGCAAGACCGTGGGCGGCATGGAGCTGTACCCGGAAGGGCTGTCCCGTAGCACCGCGCTGGAGCTGTACACCCACGGCAGCGCGTGGTTCTCCAACGAGCAGGGCCGGAAGGGGATGCTCAAGGCCGGGCAGATGGCTGACCTGGCGGTGCTCTCGGCAGACTACTTCAACGTGCCGGAGGAGGAGATCAAGGCCATCGAGTCAGTGCTGACCGTGGTGGACGGCCGCGTGGTGTTCGGCAGCGGCGACTTCGAACGCCAGGCGCCGACCGCCATTCCGGTACTGCCGGACTGGTCCCCGGTGGCCAAGGTTCCTGGCCACTGGCGCCCGCAGGCTCCGCTGCAGAACGCGGTGCACCAGTGCATCGGCTCCTGCGGGGTGCATGGCCACAGCCACGAACGCGCTCGCCAGTCGAGTGTGCCAGTGAGTGACTTCCAGGGCTTCTGGGGGGCTTTCGGCTGTTCCTGCTTCGCTTTCTGACCCAACCCATGGCTCGCTCCTTGTAGGAGCGGGCCATGCCCGCGACCTGCGGACAACGTCCGCACGGACAGCCCCGTTGATACCGCCGGCTAACGCGTTTGATCTGGCAGACTCCGTCCACGAAGTTTCTGCGCTCGCTCTGTCGCAGGCATGGCCAGCTCCTACAGGCTGACCATGCGCTTACCCTGATGCCCGCGATCTGCGGACAACGTCCGCGCTCAGAACCCCACCAACTGCCCCACGGCCTGCGCCTGCGGGTCATCGCTGCGGCTCACCAGCGCGTAGTTGTAGCCGCCCTGGCTCCAGTAGCGCGCCAGCAGGTCGCCATCCGTGCGTTGCCCCTGCGGCAACATCTCGTGGCGCGGGCCCGGCGGCCGGATGAAGAAGGTCAGCCGGCGACCCTGACCATCCTCGTAGATCACCAGCGCCGCTGCACCCTGTTCGGTTGCGAGCAACCGAGCGCCAACTGTCTTCAAGCCGACCTGCTCGAGCGCCGGCGGTGGCGGGGCATCTTTCAGGTAGCGAGCCAGCCAGCCGCGCAGGTCGCCGCCGTCACGCAGGTCCAGGCCGTTCTGGTTGGCATCGGCAAACAACCGGTAGGCCTGCACTGCGTCCTGCATCGGCACCATGCCGCGCATCATTGCGTCGCCGCGCATCTGCCAGCCGCCCATGCCACCGACGCCC
Source organism: Pseudomonas sp. LABIM340 (assembly GCF_040017195.2). NCBI lineage: Bacteria > Pseudomonadati > Pseudomonadota > Gammaproteobacteria > Pseudomonadales > Pseudomonadaceae > Pseudomonas > Pseudomonas sp. LABIM340. Next base: position 3,248,135 of record NZ_CM200227.1, read on the forward strand.
AGCGCCACCAGCAGAGCCGCCGCCGTGGCCATCCGCGTGCGCCGGCGCTGCTGAATCTGCCGGCGAATCCGCGCCGGATCGAGCTGCTCCGGCAGCGCACCACGGGCCTGCCCGGCAAAGGCCGCACGCAGTTGCTGCGCATCCTGCCGCCAGCCTTCCACGCGGCGGGCGTCGTCGGGGTGGGCAGCGAGCCAGGCTTCCACCCACTGGCGGCGCGCCGGCTCCAGCTGGTCGTCGATGTAGGCGTGCAGATCCTGTTCCTGGGGAGTGCCGTCAGGGATGCGTTCGTTCATTTCAGTACCCGCAAAGAAGGAGTCGCCGCCTGTCCTTCGCTCAGCGCGCGCAGCGCCGTGCGGGCGCGCGACAGGCGGGACATGACGGTGCCCATGGGAATGTCCAGAGTCTCGGCTACCTCGCGGTAGCTCAGGCCTTCGACGCTGACCAGCGTCAGCAGCGCGCGCTGTTCGGCGGGCAGGCGCTCGAAGGCCTCCAGCGTCGAGCGTGCGCTGACGATGTCCTCCGGCGAGGCGCTCACCGCGCTGTCCGCACCGAACAGGCTGAGCAGGCGCGCATAGCGTTTCGCCCGGCGCTGCCCGTCGATGAAGTGCCGGTAGAGGATCGAGAACAGCCAGGCGCGCAGGTCGCCGTCGTCGCGACGGCCGGTCCAGGCCGACAGCGCCTTCTCCAGGGTCGCCTGGACCAGGTCGTCGGCGCTGCTCGCGCTGCGGGTCAGCGACAGCGCGAAGCGCCGCAGCCGGGGCAGCAGTTCGCGCAGTGAATGGTCGTCCAGTGAGTGCATCGGGGCGCCAGGAATGGGTGGGTTCGAGCGAGAAAGACGAACGCAGCGGCGATCTATTCCCTTCGCGAGGAAAAATAATTTATTCGCCCTCGGTGGGAATAACCCGTCGCACGGTGCGTCGTACCGGCTCAACGCATTCAGCCTAAGCCTGAGGAGCTGGAAATGACAGAAACACCGCCCACCGCACCCAACGTGCCCCTGCGCCTGGCCGCCATCGGCGCCGTGGTACTCGGCGTGGCCGCCGTCTTCGCCTACGTCGCCGGCTGGCTCGACCCGCAGCGGCTCACCCCGGCCAGCGTGATCAACACCCTGGAGCACAACGCCGGCGTCTACCCCGGCTACCGGCGCAACCACGCCAAGGGCCTGTGCGTGATCGGCCACTTCGACAGCAATGGCGGCGCGGCCAGTCTGTCCCGAGCCAGCCTGTTCTCCGTCGGTCGCGTGCCGGTGGTAGGGCGCCTCGCCATTCCCGGCGGCAACCCCAAGGCCAGCGACGGTGCCGCACCGATTCGCAGCCTGGCCCTGCGCTTCCAGCCTGCCGACGGCCAGGAATGGCGCACCGGCATGAACGCCATGCCGGTCTTCGTCGTGCGTGACGTCGCCAGCTTCTACGCCCTGCAACAGGCCACCGCGCCACAGCCGGGCACCGGCAAACCCGACCCGGAAAAGGCCGGCGCCTTCTTCAAGTCGCACCCCGAGACGCAGGCCTTCCTCAAATGGGCCAAGTCCTCGACGCCGTCCTCCAGCTACGCCAACAGCGCCTACTACAGCCTCAACGCCTTCTACCTGGTGAACAAGGAAGGCAAGGAACAGCCGGTGCGCTGGTCCGTGCAGCCCGAAGCGCCGGTCGAACCACTGGCCGCCGACAAGCGCGGCGACGCCGACTTCCTCGCCGCCGAACTGGCCCAGCGCATCGCCGCCGGCCCGCTGCGCTGGCGCCTGCAGTTCACCCTCGGCGAACCCGGCGACAGCACCGTCGACCCCACCCAGACCTGGCCCGAAAGCCGCCGCACCGTAGACGCCGGCGAACTGGTGATCGAGCGTCTGCAGCCGGAAATCGGCGGCGACTGCCGCGACGTCAACTACGACCCGCTGATCCTCCCCGACGGCATCCGCGCCTCCGACGACCCGCTGCTCAGCGCCCGCTCGGCGGCCTACTCGGAATCCTTCAACCGTCGTACCCGTGAGCAGGCCCAGGAGACCCACTGATGAAACCGACTTACTTCCCGCTCTCCCTGCGCGTGCTGCACTGGCTCATGGCCGTGCTGGTCCTCGCCATGCTGCTGATCGGCATGGGCATGGTCGCCAGCGTCTCACCGCGCCACGCCGCACTGGTCGCCATCCACAAACCGCTGGGCGCCGCGCTGCTGGTGCTCGTGCTGCTGCGCATCCTGGTGCGCCTGACCCAGCGCATCCCCGCACTGCCCAGCGACATGCCCGGCTGGCAACGCAGCGCCGCGCACCTCTCGCACCTGACGCTCTACGGCTTGCTGCTGGCCCAGCCGCTGGTGGGCTGGACCATGCAATCCGCCGGCGGCTACCCCGTGGTGCTCTGGGGCGGCTTCGAACTGCCCGCGCTGGTCTCGCCGTCGGTGCAACTGCACACCATTCTGCGCAGCGCCCACACCTTCATCGCCTACGCGCTACTGGCAGCCATCCTCCTGCACCTCGCCGCCGCGCTGTTCCACGGGCTCATCCGCCGCGACGAAGTCCTCCCGAGCATGACCGGCGCGCCCATGCCGCGTAGCTCCAGCGGGGAGCGGCCATGAAGCGCTTGCTCGCTGTCGCCTGCCTCTTCACCTCCTGCGCGGCCCTAGCCGCGCAGGAGGTTCCTCCGGTGCAGGACTATCACTACGGCCAGAAGCTCGACATCAAGCGCGTGGTGCAACAGCCGAACCTGGGGTTCTGCGGGATTCGCGAAGTGGAGATGACTTACGAAGACAGCGCCGGGGAGCGGCATACGCTGCGGTATCCGGTGTGGGGGCAAGGGTGTGGGAATGAGAATTGAGGCGATGATTGTGCTTAATGGTGTGTATTGTTTTGCGTATTATGGTGCGTAATACTGGTTGGGTAGCCAATCTGCATCTGACCACCACTGCACACGTCTGACCATCATCAGGGCCTTCATTTTCGGTGTGGCCGTTGAACGCTCCGGATGTGCTAAATCCACGGCGAACATTTGAGGTAGCTGCGAAATGAGTGCACTCCTAAACCGGGCTGAACAGGCAGTGTCCGCTACCGCCATGGTTCGTAATTTCGGGGCGCGACTGAAGGAGGTCAGCAGTGGGGAAGTCACCCACCTGGTCATCTTCAAGGACAACGAGCCGGCTGCGGTGCTGGTGGGCGTAGAGGCCTACCAGGCGCTGCAGGACGAGCTTGAAGACCTGCGTGCCGAGAGGCTGGCCATCGAGCGGCTGTCCACCCTGGATGAAAAAACCACCGTGAGCCTCGAGGACATGGAGGCTCGCTTCAGCTAGGCGTCAAGCCATGAAATGGAGCGTTCGGTTTCACCCTGAGGTCGAGAACGATCTCAGGCTACTGGGAAGTGCCGAAGCACTTCGGGTGCTGAAAGTCATCCGCCAGCGCATTGCCGAAGGTGAGCCGGACAAGATCGGCAAACCGTTGCGCGGGGCTCTGGCGGGCCTGCGCAGGATTCGGACTGGTGATGTGCGTATCGTCTACCGGATCAATGGCACCGAGATCGTGCTTGTCCTTTGCATCGGCGCCCGCCGTGACGACGAGGTTTATGTGGCCGCGACCCGCCGAGTCTGACCCTGACCCCGCTTCGGCGGGGTTTTCATTTAGCCCGTGTTTGGGAACTCGCTGGAACTGCGGCGTGACTCCGCACCTTCCGCACCGTCTCCACAAACGGCGTAACGATCAGGCTCCACAGCGAAGAATACTTCTCGTCATCCTGCTCCCCCGCGCCGAACTGGATCGGCTCCGGCGCGCGCTGGGTGACGTAGAGCGTGCCGAACATCCAGTCCCACAGCGACAGGTTGATGCCGAAGTTCCTGTTGAAGTGGCGGGGCGCGTCGCTGTGGTGGATCTGGTGCTGGGCGGGGCTGTTCAGCACATGCTCGATTACCGGCCCGAACGACAGCCACACATGGCTGTGGCGCAGGTTGGTCGCCAGCACGTTGAACAGCAGAATCATGTAGGTCACGCCGAACAGTGTGTAGGCGCTGATCTCTCCGCCGCAGAGGTACCAGAAGGCGCCAGCATAGGCGCCCAGGGCGAAGGCTCCGGCCAGCTGCGCCGCCAGTTTCTCCACGAAGTGCACGCGGCTCGCGGTGATCGGCGTCAGCACCGCCGCCGAGTGATGCACCTTGTGGAACGCCCACAGCCAGCGCGAATGGAAGGCGCGGTGCACCCAGTAGTTCTTGAAGTCGCTGACCAGGAATACCCCCAGCCCGTAGAGAAGCGACAGGCCAAGATTCGTCCCCATCTGCGGGCGCGCGCCCCAGAGATTGGTGAAGAAGGCGATGTAGTCGCCCGAGCGCAGGATGTAGGGATCGACCAGCCCGACGATGGGCACCAGCAACGCCACATTGAGGATGCCGCGCACCAGGTAGTAGCGATAATCCAGCAGCGCCGAACGATGCAGGTTCACCCGGCTACCGCCAATGAACTGCCAGAAGGACGCCGCCTGCGTCAGCCCGCGCTGTCGGCGGAAGCGGAACAGCGCGTAGGCGATGGCGTAGGAGCACAGCAGGAATACCACGCCGACGCGGCCGCTGAGGTCGAAGAGGCCGGTGACCTGGTTGGTGATGGGGTTGATCACCCACTCGGTGAAGTGGCGGTGGAGGTGCGAGAGGTCAGGCATGGGCGCTGGCGCCGGAAGTCAGGTGAACAGGCTTGTACTTCGAGTGATCGCCCACGGCGCTGAGGCGCTGGCGACTCGTGGGGCGTCACGCGTCCGCTCAGCATGGGACCTGGGGGATCAAACTGTCAAAGTTCAGCAGCGCCGGGGCGGGGCAATTCGACAGAGGGTCTTCAGCAGCCTGATGTGCTCAGGCGCCTGGATTGGCCTGAAGTGGCCTGCTGAGCGTCCATCGATGAGAGGGGGAGGCGACCGCACGGTGCACTAAGCCGGGGCGTGAACTCTAAGTACGGACATCCGCGAAGCTGCAGGTTCCGGGCGATGGACGTGGGGAAGACGTTTGCCAGCAAGCAACGAGCCGCGTGGTTGACGGCTCAGGCTGCTGTAGCCAGTGGCTGCTGCTGTCGATCCAGCGTTTCCTGGAGTTCAGCAACTGAATCCAGGACTCTCTGCGCCCAGCGCTCATCATCCGGGCGCACGACAACGACGCGGAAGCCGTGGTCATGGCCTTCGCTCTTCACGCCTTCGGAATCATCGACATGCAGGTCGATATCGAATGCCGGCGGAAGTTTCGAGGGGGCGTTCGCCAGCCCGCGCTCGGTCAGCGCCTGGTTGTGGCGAACACTGTTGACTACGCCGTCTACGTGGATGCCGTACAGCAACAGCCAGCGCCTGATATAGGACGGTGTGCGGCCGGAGGACGTGTAGACCCAGATGCTGCAGCCCTGGCGGCGTAGTTCCCGGGTCAGGGAGCGGGTGCCGATACGCAGCGGTTCGCCAAGCCAGCGATGAACGAACACCGGGAGCCTGCTGGGTTCGACGTCGCTGTGGTGGGGGAGGCAGGCCAGGGTGTCGTCGATATCGAACGAAATCCGAATGCGCGGGCGTCCGAACCGGTAAGGCGCAACGGAGCCCTTCATGGCGTCCCACAGCTGATCCTTGATGGCCAGGCAGGTGGCGAGCATGGGTTGCGTAGTCATCAGGCACCTCCCTGACAGGCGGAGCTGTGTTCTTCGCCCAGGAAAAATCGCTGCGGGTCCGGTGCCTGATCTTCGAGGAAGGCGGCGTACTTTTTCTTGATCTTGGGCAATTCGAATAGCGCCTTTACGCCATGCTTGGCGGAGTTGCGGATGACCGATGACGGGTTGTAGTAACCCTTGGCGTTGTCCAGGGTCAGCACGAACGGCGGCAGCCCGGCACGTAGCAGCAGATAGCTGACGATCAGCGAGCCGCTGCGATGGTTACCTTCGATGAACAATTGCGGTTTGCTCAGAATCCGCACATAGACGCCGGCGGCGCGCTTCCACACCGATTCGCTGTGATACGCGCTGTACCAGTTGAACAGGTCCTTGATGCCACCTTCGACGTTGTTGAAGAAGTGCGCCTCGGTGGCCGCCAGGTGCGGCGCGAATTCCAGCCGACGGGCAGGGTCCCGGCCGCAAAGCACGGTGGCGTTGATCTCCAGCATCAGGTTGACCTGCTGCAGATCGAACAGGTCGACGCCCCGTGCGACGTAGTCGTCGATCAGGGCGTAACCCTCCAGCACGTTGTGCAGCACCTCATCGGTGAACGGATCACGCGGCTCGGTAAAGCACTGGCTGAGCTCGCCGAAACGGCCTTGCACCTCACGCAGCGCACGTTCAATCGCTCGCAGATCAAGACGGCGCGTGGCGGACATTGGCAACCCTGACAAAGAGGTGTGTGGCTTCATACGATGCAGGTTCGACTCAGCTGAACTTGCCGCTGATGTAGTCCTCGGTCATTTTTTCCCGCGGGCTTTCGAAGATCTGCTTCGTCGCGCCCATTTCGACCAGGTAGCCCGTGCGGGTGCCCTGGGAAATGTCCACCGAGAAGAACGCCGTCGTGTCAGCGACACGGATGGCCTGCTGCATGTTGTGGGTGACCAGCGCGATGGTGTAGTCCTTCTTCAGCTCGACCATCAGCTCCTCGACACGGCGGGTAGCAATCGGGTCGAGTGCCGAGCACGGCTCGTCCAGCAACAGGACTTCCGGTTCGGTGGCGATGGCGCGAGCGATGCACAGGCGTTGCTGCTGGCCACCGGAGAGCGACAGGCCGCTCACCTTCAGCTTGTCCTTCACTTCATCCCACAGCGCGGCGCCCTGCAGGGCATGCTTGACCCGGTCGCCGATGTCGCCCTTGTAGCGATTGAGGCGCAGGCCGAACGCGACGTTGTCGAAGATGCTCATCGAAAACGGGTTCGGCTGCTGGAACACCATGCCGATGTAGCGGCGCACGACGACAGGGTCCACGCCCTTGCCGTAGACGTCCTGCCCGAGGAAATGCACATGGCCCTCGAAGCGGAAGCCGCGCACCAGATCGTTCATCCTGTTCAGGCTGCGCAGCACGGTGCTCTTGCCACAGCCGGAAGGACCGATGAAGCCGGTGATCTTGTTCTTTTCGATCGGCACGTGGCTGTCACGTACCGCCATGAAGTTGCCGTAGAAAATCTTGTCCAGTTTGCAATCCATGACCACCTGGGTCTCGGCGCCAACCGGGGCGACTTTCTGTGCAGTAGCTGTGTTCACGATTCGGATGCTCCGTATCTCAAAACTTGGGCTTGCCAAAAATGCGGCTGATGACGTTCACGATCAGCACGATCATCACCAGCACCAGCGATGCGGCCCACGCGAGCTCGAGCTGGTTGTCGAAGGGCATGCCGGAGAAGTTGTAGATCAGCACGGAAAGCGAGGCCGTGGGGTTCATCACGGCCAGGCTGCCGTCGTGGTAGATCCAGTAGTTGCTGAACAGCGCGGTGAACAGCAGCGGCGCGGTCTCGCCTGCGGCGCGCGCCACGGCCAGCATGACGCCGGTGAGGATCGCCGGCAGGCCGGTGGGCAGTACGATCTTCCAGATCACCTGGGCGCGGGTGCAGCCCATGCCGTAGGCGGCGTCCTTCATGATCTTGGGCACCATCTTCATCGACTCTTCGGCCGTGAGCACGACGATCGGCAGCATCAGCACGGCCAGTGCCACGCCACCCGCCGGCGCCGAGTAGGTACCGGTGGTCATCACCACCAGGGCGTAGGCGAAGACGCCGGCCAGGATGGAGGGCAGGCCGGTGAGTGTCTTGGCGGCAAAGCGCGCGGCGCTCGCCAGTTTGCTGTCCGGCCCCAGTTCAGCCAGGAAGACGGCTGCCATGATGCCAACCGGAACGGCAATGGCGGCGGCGATACCGACCATGACGAAGGTGCCGGCCAGGGCGTTGCCGAAGCCGCCGCCCGTCTCGAAGCCGGTCGGTGGCAGTTCGGTGAAGACCTCCAGGCTCAGGCGCGCACCACCGCGGGTGATCAGCATGTAGAGCACGGAGATCAGCGGCACGCTGGCCAGCAGGGCGCCCAGCCAGACCAGCGTGGTCAGCACCAGGCTGCGCAGGGCACGGCCCTCGAGCTTGCGCTGCAGGCTCGGCAAGGCGGAGACGGTGGGAGTGAGGCTGGTCATTACTTGGTCCCCCGCTGGGCGTAAAGCATGATCATGGAGCCGAGCACGTTGACGATCAGCGTGATGAACATCAGCACCAGTGCGGCATACATCAGCACTTCAACCTCGTTCGGCCCGGCTTCGGGGAAGTTAAGCGCCAGCAAGGCAGCCAGCGTGTTGGCCGGGGCAAACAGCGACAGGGAAATGGTGTTGGCGTTACCGACCAGCATGGCCAGGGCCATGGTTTCACCCAGTGCGCGGCCCAGGCCCAGCACCAGGGAGCCGAAGATGCCGGTGGCCGCGGAGGGCACCATCACCTTGAGAATCGCTTCCCAATGGGTGGTTCCCATGCCGTAGGCGGCCTGCTTGGTCTTCATCGGCACGCTGGCAAGAGCGTCCTGCGAGACCGCGGCAATGGTGGGCAGAATCATGATGGCGAGCACCAGAGAGGCGGGCAGCAAGCCTGGCCCGCTCAACGATGTGCCGAAAAAGGGTATCCAGCTGAATTCGCTGTTCAACCACGTCGTCAGCGGGCGAATGGCCGGGATCACCACGTAGATCCCCCACAGGCCGTAAACGACGCTGGGGATGGCGGCTAGCAGTTCGACGATGGTACGGAATACCGCCGCAAGCTTGGCGGGGAGGAAATCCTGGGTCAGGAAGATCGCCATGCTGACACCGAACAGGCCGGCGATCAGCAGAGCGATCAGCGCGCTGTAGAGCGTGCCCCAGATGGCCGGCAGAATGCCGTACTTGCCCTGGTTGACGTCCCAGACCGAACCCAGGAGAACGTCCAGGCCGTGTTTTTCCATGCCCGGAAAGGCCTTGCGGCCGACTTCGAACACGAGGGCAACGACCAGCACCAGAATCAGGACCACACCCAGGCGTGCAATGGCACGGAAGGTCCGGTCAACCAGGAAATCCTTCGCGGATGGCGGTTGGCAGGCAGAGTCCGGATTTACCGGTACGACAAAAGGTTGGGTCATGGGAGAGTTCCGGAACAGGTGGAAATCTCATCCGGCGTGGCTGGCAGCCCCCGCCGGATGAAGACTCGCAGGCGTTACTGGATGTTGGCGGAAGCTTTGCGAACCTGATCGACGACTGCTTGCGGCAGCGGGATGTAGCCCATCGAATCAGCGATCTTCTGGCCTTCGGTCAGGCCGTACTCGACCATTTCACGCATGGCCTTGGCCTTGGCCGGGCTCTCGTTGTGCTTGCGGAAGATCATCCAGGTGTAGGAGGTGATCGGGTAGGACTGGGCACCGTCCGGATCGGGCAGCCAGGCCACCAGGTTCTCCGGGAACTTCACAGCAGCCAGCGCCGCGGCACCGCTTTCTGCGTTCGGCACGACGTACTGGCCGGCCTTGTTCTGCAGCTCGGCGAAGTCGACCTTGGCCAGCTTGGCGAAGCCGTACTCGATGTAGCCGATGGCGCCCGGGGTCTGGCGAACGGTAGCGGTCACGCCATCGTTCTTCGGCGACTTGATGAATTTGTCGCTGGCCGGCCAGTTGACGGTGTTGCCTTCACCCAGGGCGGTCTTGAACTCCGGGTTGATGGTCGACATGTGCTTGGTGAACACAGCGGTGGTGCCACTGGAGTCCGCACGCACGACAACGGTGATCGGCAGGGCCGGCAGCTTCAGCTCAGGGTTGGCCGCGACGATCTGCGGGTCGTTCCACTGAGTGATCTTGCCCAGGAAGATGTTGGAGTAAACGTCGCGCGGCAGTTTCAGGCCCTTGGGGCTGCCCGGCAGGTTGTACGCCAGGACGATTTCGCCGGCGGTCATCGGCAGCAGTTGCACGCCTTCGGCAACCTTGGCGATGTCCTCGTCTTTCATGGCCGAGTCACTGGCCGCGAAGTCCACAGTCTTGTTGAGGAAATCCTGTACACCCGCACCGCTACCCTTGGACTGGTAGTCCACGGTGACGCCAGCGGATTTCTTGCTGAAGTCCTTGAACCAGGTCAGGTAGATCGGAGCGGGGAAGCTGGCGCCAGAGCCGGTCAGGCGGACGCTCTCGTCGGCAAAGACGACGGAAGAGGCACACATGGACAGCGTTACGGCGATCGCAGCAGATTTCACAAAGCTTTTCATCGAGGGCAATCCTTTTGATATCGGGCTGCCATACTGTGATCGGGTCCTGTGAATGTTTTATGACAGTGCGGTGGCAAGCGCTCTGGCTCGCCGGCTCGACTGGTCTATCTCCGGGCTTCTGCGGCGCGTTTCAGGTGAGTTCGCAGCGGCTGCGCGCCGTGGCTGGCGGCGATTTCGGGGCAGGGGCGCAGGTTCGGGGCGGGGATCGCCCCCTGTTCGATGAGCACGCTGCGCAATAAATAGTTACGGTCACTCGGCAGTGCCACGGGATGCAGATGCGTTCGGTTGCCGCCAATGAATTGTCGGGGCGAGGCCGCTCGCCAGGGGCCGCTATCGGCCAAAAGCGGTCATTGCACCACAATGGTATCGTCCACTTCTTTTCTAAGGCTCCTGAGAAACTATGAATAGAGCTGAGTCCTCAATCTGGGCCGTTGCTCCTGCACCTAGTATCCCTGAATCACCAGCTCTTTTGGTTGAGTCGGGCAACCTTTGGCTCGCTTACTTCGAGCCTGGGAACGAATGCCTCGCGGTTGTGCGATTTACCGGGCTCATTGATCATCGTCTTGTACCTATAGGGGACGAGGGATTAGGACGCCATCCCTATGTTCTCTCGGGCCTTCAGCCCTACTCGTTCAACGAACTTATTGGCTCAGAAGAAACCATTGGCCGCCCATATTCAGGTGCTAGGCATTGGGTTGTTACGTTTAAAGACGAGACTCTTGATGTGATTGCGCGAACTGGTGAGGTCATTGCCTCGGGATTAACCCTGACATCGCCACTTGAGGCCTTGCTTTCGTTTCAACTCCCACGAGTTACAAACGTTTATCTAAACGATTGACGTCCGCTATGGGTCGGAAGCCGCCATCGGCAGCAACGTAGTTTGCATTTGCCAACCGGCCTTGCTTGACCGCTGCAAGCCTTCCTCATAACCTCCCGACGCCCCTGTGAAAGCGACAGGGGAGCGGGTTTGGCGACCCGGAACACATAGGCGCGGTAACGCTTCGTAAGACCGTGACGTATTTGCACGTCCACGGTTCTTCGCTATGGCGGGCCGCGCAGGGAGACCTTCGGGTCTGCCGGATCTATGTGCCGGTTCGCCAACCTTGCGCGGTTCCGCCACCCAATCCGTTTGGCGACGGACGTGGCGGCTTCTCACACATAGGAGCTGTTCCATGGACGACATCTACGTTCCCACCGTTTTCCACCGCTACAACCGTTCCCTGCGCGGCGTGTTGATCGACAACCAGCCCTGGTTGGTCGCCCGCGAGCTGGGTTATCTGATCCGCGAGCGGGTCGATGCTTATGTTCTTCGAATGGATGAGGACCTCTTTCGCGAGGCGCGCCTGGTGACGGGTGGCGGCGAGGAAGACGTGCTGCTGGTCAGCGACTACGGCGCTTTCCATGTGCTGCAGCGATTTCGAGATCCGGAGCATCGGCAATTGCGGATGTGGCTCACCGGCCATGTGCTGCCCACGCTCAGGGATCAGGGCCATATGGCCGCGTGTCTGCCGAAGCGTCTGCACGCCAGAGGGGAAGGGTGGCCGTTGGCGGTGCTGGATTGGCAGGGGGAGTACTGGGTGCCGATGGGGGAGGTGCCGAGGCTGATGCGCGAGGAGAGGCGCGGGAGATGGTGGCGGAGGGAGTAGGGCGCACGGGTGTAGGAGAGCGCTTGTCGGCGCTGGTCGCGGGCATGGCCCGCTCCTGCACAAGAGCAAGAGCCCCTCACCCTAACCCTCTCCCGCAAGCGGGAGAGGGGACCGTCAGGTGTGAGTCATGCGGTGGTGTTAGCCGGATAGGGCTGAATTAGCGTTTGCCAATCACGCAGCCGGCGGGGTGCCTTCGGCGTTGGCGACCACTGCGTCGATCTGGATCAGCGCGCCCTTGGGCAATGCGCCTACGGCTACTGTCCGGCGGGCGGGGATGCCGCCGGGGAAGTAGCTGGCGTACACCTCATCGACGGCGGCGATGTCGTCGATGTTCTTCAGGTAGAGGTTGACCTTCACCACATCGGCCAGGGCGTGGTCGATGCTTTCGACGATGGCCTTGAGGTGCTTGAAGCACTGGCCGGCCTGTTCCTTGATGCCGCCTGCCACCAGTTCACCGGTCTTCACGTCCAGCGGCAGCTGGGCGGAGATGTGGTTGTAGTGGGAGAAGGCGACGGTCTGGGTGGAGAAGGGGCATTTGGGCGCGGCGTCGGTGTTGTGGGCCTTGATGACGATGCCGTGACGGTCTTCGACGGCCTGCGGGGGCGTGCCGTCGCCGTGGGAGACCACGGCCTCGACCTGCACCAGGGCATCCATCGGCAGGGCTTGCGCCTGTACCACGGTGCGCGCCGGGACGTAGCCGACGGCGCGGGCGATGGCCGAGTCGGGGAAGAATGTGGTGTAGACCTTGTTCACCGCCTGCATGTCGGCGAGGTTCTTGACGAAGACGGTGATGCGCACGATGTCATCGAAGGGCACGTCGATGCTTTCGAGGATGGTCTTGATGTTGCGCAGGCACTGCCGGGTCTGTTCCTCGACGCCGCCGGCGACCAGCTTCCCGGTGCGCGGGTCGATGGGCAGCTGGGCGCTGAGGTTGTTGTAGTGGGAGAAGGCAACGGTCTGGGTGGACAGCGGGCTCAGCGGCGCGCTCTCGGTGTTGCGTTCGACCTTGATCAGGTCGCCGGCCTGCGGGGCGTTGGGGATGGTGCCTTCGCCGCAGGTAATGAGCGCCTCGACCTGTACCTCGGCGCCCAGCGGCAGGGCGGCCACGCCGACGGTGGTGAGCGTCGGCAGGTAGTCGGGGAAGAAGGCCGCGTGCACCTTGGCGACGGCTTCGGCGTCAGCGATGTTGGTCAGGAAGATGGAGATGCGGACGGTGTCGTTCAGGTTGTGGCCGATGCTTTCGACGACGGCCTTGAGGTTCCTGTAGCACTGTTCGGCCTGTTCCTTGGCGCCGCCGGCCACCAGCTTGCCGCTGCTCGGGTCGACCGGCAGCTGCGCGGAAAGGTTGTTGTAGTGGGAGAAGGCGACGGTTTGGGCGTAGGGGCCGAGGTTTTGCGGGGCCTTGTCGGTGTTACGTGCCAGAACTGCGTTGTAGCCACTCATGTTGGTGCTCCCTTGTTCGCTGGGAATCCGTGGATTGGGTGGCAAACGCTTCGTCCATTGCGATATCGGTCGTTGCCACTATCGGTTCAGACGACGGATATCAAGCTCGTCGAGAGGCGCGCAGACTATCGAGTCTTGAAGGGTGACCCCTTTGACTTATGGCAAGCGTAGTGGGGTCTTCTTACCGGGTTGTTTCAATTGGCGATGGGAGGGTGTCGGGATATTGCGAAAGGGATTTCTGAAAGGGGGGGTGGTGGTTTTTGTGGAGGTCCGGCGCTAGAGCTTTTCCCTCACCCCAACCCTCTCCCGGAGGGAGAGGGGGCCGTTCGGCGTGGGGCGGGGGGGTGGAGTCAGCCGGTGTGGCCAGCCAGCCGTCCGATCAGAAGATGTAGTCAGTGGTCAGGAAGCTCGAATCGCGGTCGCGGATGATCTGGCTGATCAGCGCCTTGTTGGCGCCGGTGAAGCGCGTGGCCACCAGCGTGCGGATGGAGAAGGTGCGCAGGGCGTCGTGGACCGAGAGGGTGCCCTCGGCGGAGTTCTTGCGGCCGTTGAAGGGGTAGCTGTCCGGGCCGCGCTGGCACTGGGCGTTGATGTTGATGCGGCCGACCTGGTTGACGAAGGCGTCCACCAGCGGGCCGATCTGCTCGGGGTCGTCGCCGAACAGGCTGAGCTGCTGGCCGTAGTCGGACTGCAGGACGTAGTCGATCACCTCGTCCAGCTCGCGGTAGGGCACCACTGGCACCAGCGGGCCGAACTGTTCCTCGTTGTACAGGCGCATGTCGGCGCGCACCGGGCTGAGCAGCGCCGGGTAGAAGAAGCTTTCGCGGCTCTCGCCGCCGCCGGGGTTGATGACCCTGGCGCCCTTGGCCAGGGCGTCCTGCAACAGGCCGTTGAGGTAATCGACCTTTCCCGGCTCGGGCAGCGGGGTGAGCGCCACGCTCGGTTCCCAGGGCATGCCGGGTTTGAGTTCGGCGAGCTTGGCGCTGAACTTGGCGAGGAAGCTGTCCAGCACGTCTTCGTGGACGAAGAGGATCTTCAGCGCGGTGCAACGCTGGCCGTTGAACGAGAGGGCACCGGTAATGGCTTCGCTGACGGCGTTGTCGAGGTCGACGCTGGGCAGCACGATGCCGGGGTTCTTCGCGTCCAGGCCGAGGGCAGCGCGCAGGCGGTGCGGGCGCGGGTGGAGCTTCTTCAGGTCGGCGGCGCCGGAGTGGGTGCCGATGAAGGCGAAGACGTCGACCTTGCCGCTGGCCATCAGCGCGCTGACGGTCTCGCGGCCGCGCCCGTAGATGACGTTGATGACGCCCGGCGGGAAACTGTCGCGGAACGCTTCGAGCAGCGGGCGGATCAGCAGCACGCCGAACTTGGCGGGCTTGAAGACCACGGTGTTGCCCATGATCAGCGCCGGGATCAGGGTGGTGAAGGTCTCGTTCAGCGGGTAGTTGTACGGGCCCATGCACAGCGCGACGCCCAGCGGTACGCGGCGAATCTGCCCCAGCGTGCCCTGTTCCAGCTCGAAGCGGCTGGAGCGGCGGTCCAGTTCCTTGAGCGCCTGGATGGTGTCGACGATGTAGTCGCAGGTGCGGTCGAACTCCTTCTCCGAGTCCTTGAGGTTCTTGCCGATCTCCCACATCAGCAGCTTGACCACGGCGGTGCGCTGCTCGCGCATGCGGGCGAGGAAGCGCTCGACGTGGGCGATGCGTTCGGCCACGCGCAGGTTGGGCCAGGCGCCCTGGCCGTTGTCGTAGGCGGCCACGGCGGCGTCCAGCGCGGCGAGGGCGGCGTCGGCATCCAGCAGCGGCGTGCTGCCGAGGATCACCTGTTCATCGCCCTCATCGGTGGCGAGGAAGATCGGGCTGCGCACCGGGGCCAGCGGGCCGTCCCAGCGGCGCAACTCGCCGTTGACCAGGTACTCGCGCTGCTCGACGGGCGCGTCGGGGCGCCAGGCGTCGGGGATGTCGGTGAGGCGGGGGAACAGATGGTCGAGCTTGTTGTTGTCGGGCATGACTCATCCCTCGGGGGAAGGTGGGCGACTGGTCTGTTTTAGATCGTAGCTGTCTTCAGGTTAATCGATTCAGCAATCGGTGAGATGACTGGTGTAGGAGCGCGCCTTGCGCGCGATCGCGGGCATGGCCCGCTCCTACAAGGGAAATTCGGAACAGGGTCGGGTCAGGGTCGCAGGGGATAACCGCTTGCGGTTATCCGCCGGCTTTACGGTTTGTGGGTGGCTGCGGCGGATAACCCGTTCCGGGTTATGCGCCCTACGGGTGTGAGCGGGTTGGCTGTGGCGGCGGAGCGGGCTGCAGGAGTTCCTGCTGCTCGGCGTAGCGGGCGCGGATGTCGAAGTCGCGGGGCCAGGTGGGCTGGGCGGGGGCTTTCGGAGTTGCGGAGGAAGTCACGGGCGATACCTCGTTGCAGGAATCCGGTGGCGAATGGCGGGCATTCGCCGGGTATGTGGCGCGTAAGCACCCTGTAGGAGCGCCCCATGGGCGCGATCGCGGGCATGGCCCGCTCCTACAGGTTGAATCCGATGCGTGTCGGGGACCTCAGACGAACAGCGACAGCAGCAGGATGAACAGCAGGCCGACCACCGAGAGGATGGTTTCCATCGCCGTCCAGGTCTTGAAGGTCTCCATCACGCTCATGTTGAAGTACTGCTTCACCAGCCAGAAGCCGGCGTCGTTGACGTGGGACAGGATCAGCGAGCCAGCGCCGGTGGCGAGGACCAGCAGCTCGCGGTTGACGCCGGGGATCAGGTCGATGACCGGCACCACGATGCCCGCGCCGGTGATGGTGGCGACGGTGGCGGAACCGGTGGCAATGCGGATCACCGCGGCCACCAGCCAGGCCAGCAGGATGGGCGAAATCTGCGCCTGCACCGCCATGTGGCCGATCACGTCGCCCACACCGCTGGCGACCAGCATCTGTTTGAAGCCGCCGCCGGCGCCGATGATCATCACGATGGCGGCAGTGGGGGCGAGGCTCTGGTCAAGCAGCTTGAGGATCTTCTTCGAATCGAAACCGCGGGCGTGGCCGAAGGTGTACAGCGACAGCAGTAGGGCCAGGAGCAGGGCGGTGATCGGGTGGCCGATCATGTCCAGCCAGGCGCGGATCACGTGTCCGTCGGCGAGCATGACGTCGGCGAAGGTCTTGAGCAGCATCAGGAACACCGGCAGCAGCACGGTGAGCAGGGTGACGCCGAAGCTGGGCAGGTTGCTGGTGTCCGGCTCGTGGGCGATCTGCGCCACCAGCTCTTCATTGGGCTGGCCGGGAATGTATTGGGCGATGAACTTGCCGAAGATCGGCCCGGCGATGGCGGCAGTGGGCAGGGCAACCAGCAGGCCGTAGAAGATGGTCTTGCCGATGTCCGCGCCGAACACGCCGATGGCCAGCAGCGGGCCCGGGTGCGGCGGCACCAGGCCGTGCACGGCAGAGAGGCCGGCGAGCAGCGGGATGCCGATCTTGATCAGCGAGACGCCGCTGCGCCGGGCGACGATGAACACCAGCGGCACCAGCAGGATGAAGCCGATCTCGAAGAACAGCGGGATGCCAACCAGGAAGGCGGCGAGCATCATCGCCCAGTGCACGCGTTCCTTGCCGAAGGCGCGGATCAGGGTGCGGGCGATCTGATCCGCGCCGCCGGACTCGGCCATCATCTTGCCGAGCATGGTGCCCAGGGCGAGGATGATGCCGACGAAGCCGAGCACGCCGCCGAAGCCGTCCTGGAAGGATTTGACGATGGTCGCCACGGGCATGCCGGAGGTGAGGCCGAGGAAGCCGGCGGCAATGATCAGGGCAACGAAGGGGTGAATCTTGAAGCGGGTGATCAGCAGGATCAGGCCGATGATGGTGACCACCGCGTCCAGCAGCAGATAGGTGTCGTGGGACATGCCGAGCATGGGTCTCTCCTGTTGTTGTCTTTGTGCCGGAGCGGCTCTTCTTTCTTGGATTAATCGAGATAGCGCTATCTTTCGAGGGCAGGCGCTATTGCGTCAGTCGTTGGAGTGCTGTCGCCACCAGAGGTGTGCGGCTTCCGCCAGTTCGTCGAGCGGGCGGGTGGCGTCCAGGCGCAGGGTCAGCGGTTCGCTGGTCGGCACTTCGAGGGCGGCGAACTGGCTGTCGATCAGGCTCGCCGGCATGAAGTGGCCGGGGCGGGTGGCGACGCGCTGGGCGGCGGTTTCCGGGGTGAGTTCCAGGAACACCACGCCCAGGCCGGGCACGGCGCGGCGCAGGCGTTCGCGGTAGATGAGCTTGAGCGCGGAGCAGGTGAGCACGGGACGCTGGCCGGCGGCGATGGCCTGCTGCAGCTGGACGGCGAGGGTATCGAGCCAGCCGGCGCGATCCTCGTCGGTCAGCGGGATGCCGGCGCTCATCTTCTGGATGTTGGCTTCGGGGTGGAAGGAATCGCCTTCGATGGCGAACGCGCCGCTGCGCAGGCACAGGGTCTCGCTGACGCTGGACTTGCCGCATCCGGCGACACCCATGATGAGGACGGCATCGATGGCGGGGAGCATGCAGGGCCTCGGTGTTGAGACAGCGCTATCTTTGGTGGGCGTAACGAAAAGCATCGGCTGCCTCCGTATTCTTGTCATTCTAGTCGGTGTGTCCCGGTGCTCTCGGCGGATGCTGTTGTGACAAGCAAACGCCAGCGGGCGAGGGGCGACGGGAGCCGGCCTCAGGCAATTGCCCTGGCTGCGAGACAGCGCTACCTTAGTGCCTCGATTTTTGTTTGGCAAGCCGCCCGATGACCGCTCAGAAGAACGATAAGAAAAACGACAGAAGCTCTCGCACCACCGGCAAACCCACCCTCAACGATGTGGCGCGCAGTGCTGGCGTCAGCCCCATCACCGCCTCACGTGCCCTGCGCGGCGTGAGCACGGTGGCCGAGGAGCTGGCGGAAAAGGTCCGCCAGGCCGCCGCCGGCCTGGGCTACGTGGCCAACCCCGCAGCCCGCGCGCTGGCTTCCAAGCAGAGCCACAACATCGTGGTGCTGGTGCCTTCGCTGGCGAACCAGCTGTTCATCGAAACCCTCGAAGCTATCCACGCCGTGATGCATCCGCGCGGCCTGGAAGTGCTGATCGGCAACTACCACTACTCCCGCGACGAAGAAGAGAACCTGCTGCGCAACTATCTTGCGTACCAGCCGCGCGGCCTGCTGCTGACCGGCTTCGACCGCACCGAGAGCGCCCGGCGGATGATCGAGGCCAGCGGTGTGCCAGCGGTCTACATGATGGACCTGGACCCCGGCGCGGGGCTGCATTGCGTGGGCTTCTCGCAGATCCGCGCGGGGGAGGCGGCAGCCAGGCACCTGCTCAAGAGCGGACGCAAGCGCCTGGCGTACATCGGCGCGCAACTGGACCAGCGCACCCTGTTGCGCGGCGAGGGTTACCGCCGCGCGCTGCAGCAGGCCGGCTGCTACGACCCGGCGCTGGAAATCCTCACGCCGCGCCCGTCCTCGGTCGGCCTGGGCGGCGAGCTGTTCCGCCAGTTGCTGGCCAGCCATCCGCAGGTGGAAGGCATCTTCTTCGGCAACGACGACCTGGCCCACGGCGCCTTGCTTGAGGCCATGCGCCACGGCATCCGCATTCCCGAACAGGTGGCGGTACTGGGCTTCAACGACCTGCCCAGCTCCGAGTTCATGGTCCCGCGCCTCTCCAGCATCCGCACCCCGCGCAAGGCCATCGGCACCCATGCGGCCGAGCGCCTGCTCGACCTGATCAACGACAAACCGGTGAATGCGCCGGTGATGGACCTGGGGTTCGAGTTGATGGTGCGGGAGAGCAGCTGACACCCGTCGCAAGGATCGTAGGGCGCATAACGCGCCAGCGTTATCCGCCGTCGGAGGTGAGCGGCGGATAACCTGTTCCAGGTTATCCGCCCTACGGGGTTGGCTCCGGCATTCCCTTGTAGGAGCGGGCCACGCCCGCGATCGCGCGCATGGCGCGCTCCTACAGGTTGCACCGAGTCGCCGGGGGCCCCGTTGTAGGATGGCGTGGAGCGCAGCGATACCCATCGCTCCAGTGCGCAGACAGCATGGGTATCGCTGCGCTCCACCCATCCTACGAAAGCGCTTCCTGCAAACCCTTTGCGCATAAAAAAGCCCGCTGGAGCAGCGGGCGTAGTGCGGAGGCAAAGCTGTTTTCCGGCGGGCAGGCCACCGGAGCAATCACTCAGTACGCATCGCTCATCCCATCGGTGATGGTGATGCCCTGCTTGCGCATTTCCTGGATCAGCCCAGCGCGTGTGCCGGGCAGGTTGAGCAGGGCCTGGTAGCGCGTGGCTTTGACTTCCTCGGCGGTGTAGGGCTTGAACTCGGCGGGCATGCTGTTGCCAGCCATGCCCTCCTTGCGCAGCAGCCAGTTGAGCAGGTCGGCCAGTTGCGCGTCGTTCAGCGCGGACTGGGACATGCCCGGCACGCGCACGAGGAATTGCCGCCCACCCTCCACCTTCAGGAAGTTGCCGACGAAGCCGTGCAGGCGCGGCGTGTCGTTGGCCTTGCTGCCGCTGCCTTCGGTGAGATGGCAACCGGCGCATTGCAGCTGGTAGTTGGTAGCCGGGCTGTAGCTCTGCTGGGAGATCGGCTTCTGCACCTCCTCGTTGCCGGGCGCCGGCCGCTGGTGCGGATCGGGGATCGCACGGGCCTGGGCAATGGGGGCGACCAGACTGCAGAGCAGGGCGCCGACAACGAGACTGCGCATGGGCTTTTCTCCCGACTTCAGACCGCGACGCCGCGGATGATGGTGACGGTGCAGTTGTAGATGCGCGATTCCGCGCCCAGGCACCAGTTGACGTCGTTGTTGTTGAACGGACGGTACAGCGGTTCCTCGCTCTCGTTGCGGGTACAGGCGCACTGGGAGCAGCTGTGCTTACCGCAGCAGTCGTTGTAGGAAATGATGTAGTCCTTGCCGTCTGCCGGGTTGCGGCAGGTGCCGATCCAGGTCACTTGCGAGGCATCGGTGCCGGGCGGGCAGGAGGTGGTGGTGCCGCCGCAGCAGGTGCAGAGGAAACCGTCGATGGAGCAGTAGCGCCAGTAGTCGCAGCTGTTCGGGTCACCCGGATCGCCAGCCTTGGGCGCCTCGGCCGCCAGGGCCTTGGAGGTGCGGTCGATCGGCAGGATGATCGGCAGGGCTGCGCCGGCCACCAGCAGCGAGCCGAAGCGGCCCAGCAGCTTGCGCCGCGAAGTGACGTTGGCCACCTGGCGGGAGGAGCGCTCGAACAGGTTGTCGAGGAATTTCATTCTTGTTCTCTCCGTGATCAGTGGCTGTGGCCGTGGCTGGCGTCGTGGGTGTGCACGCCGTTGTGGCTGTGGCCATTCATGTACTGCTGCAGGGTGGCGCTGCCCAGGTGCTCGACCTCGAACAGGCTGTCCAGATGCTCGCGGGAGTTCACCAGGCCCTTGGCGCGCAGCACGCCCTTGCTGTCGATCAGCGCGGCGTAGGGCAGCTTGCCGATCTGGTAGGTCATGCCCACTTCCGGGCCGACCACGTAGGCGGATTTCTCCAGGCCGTGCTCGGCGATCAGCGCCTGCTGCGCGGCCATGTCGCCGTCGCTGACGTAGATCACTTCCAGCTCGCCGGCCTTGTCCTTGGCGATGGATTTGATCGCCGGCAGCAGCGATTTGCAGATCGGGCAGGTCGGCGAGAGGAAGAACAGCAGCTGGCCGCGCTCGCCTTCATAGCCGAAATTGACCGGACGACCATGGCGGTCGGCGGCGGTGACTTTTGGCGCGGGCTCGTTGACGGCCACGCCCTTGTCGACCATCAGCGCCCCGGCCGGCGCGACGCGGCCGTGGAGGACGCCGATCTGGCGAACCAGCGCCATAACGGTGAAGGCGAGGGCGATGAGCAGCACCCAGAGAAGAATGTTGGAAACGATCAGACCTTCCATTTGTTCACCTTCCGATGAGTTTGAGCAGGCGGGGATGATTGGCCAGCAGGCCATCGGCCGCGGCATACAGGAGCAGGGCGACAGCGCTGGCGGCGAGGATCACGAAGGCGTCGAACACGCCCATCTCGCGGGCCTGCGGAGCGCAGGAGGCGATCAGGGCGAGCGCGGCGATGATCGCGTTGCGCAGCAGCAGTACCGGGCGCAGCGGTTGCATCTGACCGGGGCCGGAACAGCCGCAGTCGATGTCGCGGCGCCCGCGCCAGAGGTTGATGCCGATGGCGCCGGCATAGAACAGGATCAGCGCCGTGGCCGCCAGGGCCGCGCCGTGGCGGCTCGCCGGCACCAGCAGGGCGAAGGCGACAACACCTTCGACCACCGGCAGCACGCGGGCCACCGGGCCGACCAGCGAGGCTGGCAGCAGGCCGTAGTCTTCGACCTGGCGGGCGAAGCGCATCGGCGCGCGCAGCTTGTGGCTGGCGGCGCTGGCGAGCAGCACCGCAACGGCCACCGCACTGGCGATGATCAGGATCGGATCGGAAAACATTTCCGTACCTCTCGGTTGGCTTTCTCGGAATGGATCAGTGGCTCAGGACCAGGATCGGCGTCTTGGCGATCTTGTCCATGGCGCCGTTGTACTTGCCGGTCTTCAGGTCGAAGATCTGCAGGCCACCTTCGATGTCGGTGCCCAGCAGCAGCGGCTTGTCGTCGGTGGTGGCGTGCAGGCTCCACACCGGCTTGGGCGCTTCCAGGGTGCCGATCTTCTTCTGCGTCTTGAGGTCGTAGACCCAGATGAACGGGCTCGGGTCTTCCCATTTGCCGGCGCTGTGCTCTTCATGCATCAGCACGTACATGCGGTTCAGCTTGGGCGCTACGGCCATCAGCTGCCAGCCGCCGGTGCCCCAGCCTTTCTTGCGCTCTTCGTCGGTGGTCAGCGACCAGCTCGGCAGCATCTTCGGCTTGTCGCCGGAGACGTCCACCGGCTTGACCATGCCGTCGGTGGTCACGAAGAAGTAGGTCTCGCCCACGGCCAGGCCGCGTTCGTTGAGCTTCTCCTTGTTCGGATCGAAGAACGGAGTCTGGCTGCGGCCGGTTTCCTTGCCGTCATCACCGATCTTGGTGATCTGCAGCTGGCCGTCACCGCACAGCGAGGCGAAGGCGCGCTTGCCCACCGGGTAGTTGAGCACGCAGCCGCTGATGGCGATTTCGCTGGCGACCTTGTGTTCCTGGGTGTCCACCACGGTGACCGAGGTGGACGGGGTGAAGTTGTAGACGTAGACGAAGCGGTCGTCGGAGCTGGTGCCCAGGGCGTACTTCTGGGTCAGGATCGAGGCGCGCTTGGCCGGGATTTCCACTTCCCACTTCGGACGCAGCTTCGAGGTGTCCCAGGCGGTCAGCACGTCGGTGCGCACGCCGCGGGTCCCGCGGGAGTAGAAGGTGTCGGCGGAGTACAGGGTCTTCGCGTCGTGGCTCAGGGTGGACGGAGCGACGAAGCCGGTGCTGACCATGCCGAGCATCTTCTTCTGCTCGGGGTCGACCACGGTGACGCGGCCGGCGATGAAGTTCTCGAACTCCACGTCGACGATGTAGGCGCGGTGCGGCGAGGGCGGGAACGGCAAGACTGTCTCACCGATGCTCTCGGTCGGCAGCTCGGCGTGGGCTGCGCCCATCGCGAGGCACGTGCTCAGCGCGAGGACCGATGGAGCGAGGAACCTGGCGACGCTCATTGGCGGGTACTCCCTTTTTCTTGTTGGCGGGCTATCTGTTGTTATCGGGCCGTCCACCCGGGGCGGACAGCGGACGGAACATTGAGGAGAGTCTGCCTGCGTCGGTTCGCGCCGGACTTGTTGTCCGTGCCATTTCCTTGTCTGGGGGTGACAGGGTGTCGCAGGGAGAAAGTGCAGACTGCCGTTGCGTTTGGAGGCGGGAAATCCGCCGAACGGCACAGACATGGATCAAGGCTTCGTCAGGTTTTGGTGCGAAAAAGCTGCATCGTGCCCCGAAAATCCGCACAATGCACATTTGAGCTATCTTGAAACGCCGTAACACCCACCGGAAGTGTGCATTGTGAACAGTTCACAATGTTCGACATGCTCAAAATTTCCGCGTCGTTCCTGATTGGCTTTTCCGGCCCGCTATTTGCGTTGTGCCGGGAGTCCTCAACCAATCCTCGCGGAGACATCTGATGAGTTCCCCCAGTGAATTCCCCCTGAGCGCCACGCCCAGGGAAGGGCGCAAAGGCCTGCTGCCCATCGCCATGGTCCTGTTCAGCTTCACCTTCTTCACCGGCACCATGTTCGCCGGCGGCAAGATCGGCATGGCCTTCGACTTCGTCGACATGCTCTGGGTCGCCTTCGTCGGCAACGTGCTGCTCGCCATCTACGCCGCCGCCCTGGGCCTGATCGCCTCGCGCAGCGGCCTGAATACCGTGCTGATGGGGCGCTTCTGCTTCGGCGAGCGCGGCAGCAAGCTGTCCGACTTCCTCCTCGGCTTCGCGGAACTGGGCTGGTACGCCTGGGGCACCGCCACCGTGGCCATCGTGCTGGTGAAGATGCTGTCCCTGCCGGAGTGGCTGAACATCCCGCTGATGGTGGTCTTCGGCCTGCTGTTCTCGATTACCGCGATCATCGGCTTCAAGGGTCTGGACATCATGTCCCGCGTGTCGGTGCCGCTGATGTTCATCCTGCTGGTGGCGTCGATGGTCATCGCTACCACTCATGCTGGAGGCTGGAGCGGCCTGCTGGCGAAGGAGCCGAGCCAGACCCTGACTTTCTCCGCCGCCGTGACCATGGTCTTCGGTACCTTCGCCAGCGGCGCGACCCAGGCCACCAACTGGACCCGCATGGCCCGCAGCGGGCGCATCGCGGTGATCGCCAGCGTGGTCGCCTTCCTCATCGGCAACGGCCTGATGATCGTCGCCGGCGCCTGGTGCGCCATCGTTTACCAGAACGCCGACATCGTCGAAGTGATGGTGCTGCAGGGCCTGTCCTTCGCCGCGGTGATCATGCTCTGCCTGAACCTGTGGACCATCCAGGGCCCGACCATCTACAACGTCTCCGCCGCCGCCTGCCACCTGGTGCGCAGCGAGCGTCGCCGCACCATGACCCTGCTGGCCGCCGGCATCGGCATCATCCTGGCCATCGGCGGCATGTACGAATGGCTGATCCCGTTCCTGGTGCTGCTGGGCTCGATCATCCCGCCGCTGGGTGGCGTGATCATGGCCGACTACTGGTACCGCAACCGCGGTGAGTACCCGGCGCTGGTGGGCAACCACATTCCGGCGTTCAACGTCACCGGTCTGGTGTCCTACGCGGTCGGCGCGGGCCTGGCCTACGCCTCGCCGTGGATCGCGCCGCTGGTGGGCATCGCCGCTTCGGCCATCTGCTACATCCTCCTCACCGAAGTCACCCGCGCCCGCGCGCCGGTGGCCGAGCCGCGCGCTTGAGCCTGAGCGTCGAGGAAATCCTCCGTCTGCCGGGGCTGGAAAGCCTCGCGCTGCGGGCCGGCGCGCGCAACGTGCATCGCAGCGTGCGCTGGTCCTACGTGGCGGAGAACGTCGGCATCGCCGACTGGGTGATGGGCGGCGAGCTGGTGTTCGTCACCGGCATCAACCACACCCGTGATGAAGCCAACCTGCTGCAGCTGGTGCGCGAAGGCGTCGCCAGCGGCATCGCCGGCATCGTCATCCTCACCGGCGACGAGTTCATCCAGCGCATCCCGCGATCCGTGGTTCATCTGGCCGAGACTCAAGGGCTGCCGCTGATCGAGCAGCCCTACGCGCTGAAGATGGTCATCGTCACCCACCTGATCGGCACGGCGCTGGTGCAGATGACCCAGGTGAAGACCTCGCGCCGCGACATCCTAGGCCAGTTGCTCAGCGGCGATTACCCGAGCCTGGAGATCGTCCGCCGCCGCGCCCAGCACCTTGAGTTGCCGTTGGAAACGCCGCGACGTCTGGTGGCGCTGCGGCTCTCCGGCGTCGACTCGCTGTTCCAGCAGCAGGAGCCGGAGGAGGCCGAACGCGCGCTGCAACTGACCCGCCAGCGCCTGCTCGACCACCTGGAGAACTGGCAGCAGGAACGCCCCGAGCGCTTGCCGGTGGTGATCCAGGGGGACCTGTTCGTCCTGCTGCTGGCAGATGCGGAGCGCGCCGAGTTGCATGCCCTGGCTGCCGGCTTGCAGCAGGAACTCGCGCCGTTGCGTGCTTATCTTGGCTTGTCTGCCCGCGCCGAGTCCTGCGCCGAGTTTCCCCGCGCGCTGCTCGAGGCCCGCCAGGCGCTGGACGTCGCCGAAGGCATGCAGGCGCCGGCCGGCTTCTGCGACTACCGTGAGCTGGGCGTGCTGCGCCTGCTGCGGGCGATCCCCGATCGCGCGGTGGTCGAGCAGTTCATGAAGGACACCCTCGGCCCGCTCAATGACGCGGGCCGTAAACAGCCGCACCTGCTGATCGAGACGCTCGACGCGCTCGTCCAGGAGGGCGGCAACGCGCTCCGGGCGGCACAGCGCCTGGGCATCCATCGCAATACCCTGAACCAGCGGATCGCGCGCATCGAGGCCCTCAGCGGCCAGTCCCTGGACGACGCGCAGTTCCGCCTGAATACCTCCGTGGCGCTGCTCATCTGGCGCATGTCCAATGCGCCGCGCCACGAATAGCCTGAAGAGGACCTCCGAGCCCATGAAAATCATCAACGCCTCGCTGCGCAAGCAGACCGGCCTGTTCACCATCCGCTGCGAAGGCGACGTCATCGCCGAGGTCGTGCAGCAAGCCGGCACCGTGGTCGCCAGCGGCGACGACATCGACGCCCGTGGCAACCTGGCCATCGCACCGCTGGTGGAGCCGCACATCCACCTCGACGCCACCCTGACCGCCGGCGAGCCGGAATGGAACATGAGCGGCACCCTGTTCGAGGGCATCGAGCGCTGGGCCCAGCGCAAGGAAACCATTACGCACGAGGACACCAAGTCCCGCGCCCATACCACCATCCGCATGCTGGCCGCCCACGGCATCCAACACGTGCGTACTCACGTCGACGTGACCGATCCGACCCTGGCGGCACTCAAGGCCATGGTGGAAGTGCGTGAAGAGGCGCGGCATCTGGTGGACCTGCAGGTCGTCGCCTTCCCGCAGGAGGGCATCGAGTCCTACGAGGGCGGCCGCGAGCTGATGGAAGAGGCGATCCGCCTGGGTGCGGACGTGGTCGGCGGCATCCCGCACTTCGAGAACACCCGCGAGCAGGGCGTCAGCTCGATCAAGTTCCTGATGGACCTGGCCGAACGCACCGGCTGCCTGGTGGACGTGCACTGCGACGAGACCGACGACCCGAACTCGCGCTTCCTCGAAGTGCTCGCTGAAGAAGCCCGCGTGCGCGGCATGGGCGGTCGCGTCACCGCTAGCCACACCACGGCCATGGGTTCCTACGACAACGCGTACTGCTCGAAGCTGTTCCGCCTGCTCAAGCGCTCGGGCATCAACTTCGTTTCCTGTCCGACCGAGAGCATCCACCTGCAGGGCCGCTTCGATACCTTCCCGAAACGCCGGGGCGTGACCCGCGTGGCCGAGATCGACCGCGCCGGCATGAACGTCTGCTTCGGCCAGGATTCGATCAAGGACCCGTGGTACCCGCTGGGCAACGGCAACATCCTGCGCGTGCTGGATGCCGGCCTGCACATCTGCCACATGATGGGCTTCGACGACCTGCAGCGTGCCCTGGACCTGGTCACCGACAACAGCGCCCGCGCACTGAACCTGGGCGCGCGCTACGGCATCGCCGCCGGCCGCCCGGCCAACCTGCTGGTGCTGGGTGTGGAGAGCGACTACGAAGCGGTACGCCAGCAGACCAAGGCGTTGTACTCGATCCGCAATGGCCGTGTGCTGATGAAGCGCGAGCCGGAGCAGGTGGAGTTGGTCGAGGGCTGATCCGCTGCGGATTCACCTGTAGGAGCGCCCCATGGGCGCGATCGCGGGCATGGCCCGCTCCTACAGGGGAAATGCCGTTCGCACCGCGCGATACGAGCGTGGAATCATCACGAATTCCTGCGCGGCGCCTGCCCTCACCCTAACCCTCTCCCACAGGGAGAGGGGACCGCCCGGTGCAGTGTGAGGCCATGGCGTCAGCCGGCACGGACAGCTCCCTCTCCCTCTGGGAGAGGGCGGGGGTGAGGGACAGCAGCGGCACGAACTTGCTCAGGGCACCATCGCCATGCCGACGCCGAAGCGGTTCCAGGCGTTGATGGTGGCGATCGCCAGGGTCAGGTTGACGATCTCGGCTTCGCTGAACTGCTCGCGCAGGGCGTCGAACTGGTCCTGCGGGGCGTGTTTTTCCGGCAGACGGGTGAGACTTTCCACCCAGGCCAGCGCGGCGCGCTCGCGCTCGGTGAAGAAGCGGGTTTCTTCCCAGACGCTCAGGGTCTGCAGCCGCGCCTCGGTCTCGCCGGCCTTGCGCGCGTCATTGGCGTGCATGTTCACGCAGTAGGCGCAGCCGTTGATTTGCGAGGCGCGCAGGCGCACCAGCTCCAGCAGCGAGGTTTCCAGCCCGGACTTGGCCAGGGCCTGTTCCAGGCCGAGCATGGCCTTGTAGGCGTCAGGGGCGGCCTTGGGCCATTCGATGCGTGCGCTCATGCTGTTCTCCAGTGGGGGCCCGCGGTAGTGCGGGAATGGAGCTAAGTTACTCCCCGAGCCGCCACCTCCGAATAGCCAATTCCCGGCAATACCGGCAGACCAATGGAGCCAATCCCGGCGACCTGCCGGCCATCAGTCCCAACCGCCCGGACAACCCTTGCATCCCACCATGTTGCTGCCCTGGAAGTTGCCGAAGCGCTGGCGGCTGCCACGCAGGTCGGCGTCTTCCAGGTTGGCTTCGCCGAGCTTTGCTTCCTGCAGGTTGGCGTCGCGCAGGTCGGCGCCCTTGAGGTCGGCGCGGGACAGCCAGGTCATCTCCAGGTCCGCCGCACGCAGCGTGGCCTGGTGCAGCTTGCCGCCGCTCAGGCGGGCGAACTCCAGGTAGGCGGCGGTGAGGTCCGCGCCTTGCCATTGCGCACCCTGGGCGAACAGGCCCCAGGCCTGGATGGCCACCAGCCGGGCGCCACTCAGGTCCGCGCCGCGCAGGTTGGCCTGCTGCAGGCTGGCGCGGGTGAGGTCGGCGCCGTTCAGGCGGGTCTGTTGCAGATTGGCCAGGTCGAGCCTGGCGTGACGCAGGTCGGCTCCGGCCAGATTGGCGCCGGAGAGGTTCATGCGCGTCAGGTCCTGGTTGCGCAGGTCGGCACCGCGCAGGTCAGCATTGGCGCACTGGCTGTCCGGTTCGATGCGGCAACCGGCGATGATGGTAACCGCATCGTCATCGGCCACTTCGGCCGGCTGGCTGGTGGCGAAGGCGAGGGCAGAAACGGGGAACAGAAGGCAGGCAAGCAGTCGCATGGCGATCTCCTGGCGAAAGGGAAAAGCCCGCACCGGATCAGGCGCGGGCCCGGGCATCAGCGGCTGGCGGTCTTGTTGTCCCAGCTGGGCAGCTTGAACACCCAGAAGGAACCGCCCTGGGCCACCGGCTTGGTCAGCTCGGCCATGTCGCCACCCCACAGCGGCACCGCGCCGCCGTAGCCGACGGTCACGCCGATGTACTGCTCGCCGTCCTGTTCCCAGGTGATGGGCGGGGAGACGATGCCGCTGCCGGTCTGGAACTGCCAAAGCTCCTTGCCGGTCTTGGCGTCGAAGGCCTTGAGGAAGCCCTCGCCGGTGCCGGTGAACACCAGGTTGCCGGCGGTGGCCAGCACGCCGGCCCACAGCGGCAGGTGGTCCTTGTATTCCCACTCGACCTTGCCGGTGGTGGGGTTCATGGCGCGCAGGGTGCCGACGTGGTCGTCATACATGCGCTTGATGCGGAAGCCCATGCCCAGGTAGGCGCTGCCCTTGGCGTAGTTCACTTCCTCGGTCCAGTAGTCCTCCTTCCAGTGGTTGGCGGGGACGTAGAACAGCCCGGTGTCCTGGCTGTAGGCCATGGGGTTCCAGTTCTTGCCACCGAGGAACGGCGGCGAGACTTCCACGGCCTTGCCCTGTTTCTGCCCGGGCTCCGGCAGCGGCGGGCGCTGGCCTTCGTTCTCCACCGGGCGGCCGCTCTTCAGGTCGATGTGGCTGGCCCAGGTGATGTTGTCAACGAAGGGGAAGGCGTTCTGCAGTTTTCCGTTGGTCCGGTCGACCACGTAGAAGAAGCCGTTGCGGTCGGCGTGGGCGGTGGCCTTGACGATCTTCCCGTCCTTGGCCTTGTAGTCGAACAGCACCAGTTCGTTGTTGCCGGAGAAGTCCCAGGCGTCGTTGGGCGTGTGCTGGTAGAACCATTTCACCTCGCCGGTGCTCGGGTCGACGCCGACCTGCCCGGAGGTGTAGAGGCTGTCGTAGTCGTGCGGATTGCCGCCCTTGGCGGTGCGCGCCCAGGTGTTCCACGGGCCGGGGTTGCCGGCGCCAACGATGATGGTGTTGGTCTCGGCGTCGAAGCTCGCGCTCTGCCATGGGGCGCCGCCGCCGTGGCTCCAGGCTTCCACCTTGCCGGTGGGCGAGTTCTTGTCTTCCGGCCAGGAGGGCGCCTTCACGTCGCCGGTGGGCGTGCTGTCCTTGCCGTTCAGGCGGCCCATGTGGCCTTCGACGAAGGGCCGCATCCACACCTCTTCGCCGGTGTCCGGGTCGCGGGCGAACAGGCGGCCGACCACACCGAACTCGTCGCCGGAGCTGCCGTGGATCAGCAGCACCTTGCCGCTCTTGCCGTCCTTCACGATGGTCGGCGCGCCGGTCATGGTGTAGCCCGCGCCGTGGTCGCCGAACTTCTTCTTCCACACCACCTTGCCGGTCTTCTTGTTCAGCGCCACGACGGAGGCGTCGAGGGTGCCGAAGTAGATCTTGTCGCCATAGATGGCGGCGCCACGGTTGACCACGTCACAGCACGGGCGGATGTCGTCGGGCAGGCGGTGGTTGTAGGTCCACAGGCGCTTGCCGGTCTTCGCGTCGAGGGCGAACAGGCGCGAGTAGGAGGCGGTCACGTAGACCACACCGTCGCTGACGATGGCCTGGGATTCCTGGCCGCGCTGTTTCTCGTCGCCGAAGGAGTAGGACCAGGCCGGGGTCAGCTTGAACACATTATCGGCGTTGACCTGCTTGAGCGGGCTCCAGCGCTGGGCATTGGTGCCCATGCCGTACTGCAGCACGTCGCCGGTGGTCTTGTGGTCGTTGGCGATGTCGTCCCAGGTCACGTCCTTGGCCAGCGCAGCGCCGCCGGCAGTGAGTGCGATGGCGCAGGCGAGGCTGCTGAGGGCGAGGCGCAGGGGAGCGGCGGCGGTGGGGATTGTTGTTCTCATTGGTTGGTTTCCCGTGGTGGATGACGGCAGGCCGCTGCACGTGCCGCGGCGAATCCATGGTGGGAGGAGGGCTGGCCCACGGGGAACGGAAATACTCCCGCAAAGACCGGGAAGACTTCCCGGTGCGGCCATGACTTGGACTTGCTGCCAAAGGGCGGGGAGTGGCCGTCCGCCGTTCTAGTACGAAGGGAGTAGACGGGAGCATCCAAAGCAGGATTCGGCCGCCGGCCGTGCGTTCTTACCATCGTCATCACTGGCGTCGTTCCGGGCGCCGTGCCTTGCCAAGCATCTCGATGAGAGGATGAAGTGATGAACAACAAGAACGTGCTGTGTGGCCTGCTGTTAGTGGCCGGCCTGGGTGTCTCGGGTCTGGCCCTGTCCCACGGCAATGTGACGCCCCAGGCAGTGGATACCACGGGGCTGGAACCGCTGGGCAAGGAATGGCGCGACACCAACCCCTACCGCGAGCCTTACGCCAACCACGCCAAGGCGGTGGAGATCGGCGCCTCGGCGTACAACCAGAACTGTGCGCGCTGCCATGGCCTGGAAGCCAAGTCCGGCGGCATCGCCCCTGACCTGCGCATGCTCGACGTGGGCGCCGAGGGTGACGAGTGGTTCAAGGAGCGCGTGATCAACGGCGCGGTACGCGACGGCGCGGTGTACATGCCGAAGATGGCTGACTTCATCAGCCAGGAAGGCCTCTGGGCGATCCGCACCTACCTGGACAGCGTGCACGTGGAAGAGTGACCGCCATGCGCCTGCCCAGACAGCTGATCGGCGTGCTCCTGAGTCTGGCCCTGTGCCTGCTGGGGCAGGCGCAGGCCGGGGTGCGCCCCTACGAGGACATGGTCTCCAGCGGCGTGCTGCGGGTGGCCGTGTACGAGAACTTCCCGCCCTACAGCTTCATGCAGGGCGGGCAGCCGCGCGGAGTCGACATCGATCTCGCTCAGCGCCTGGCCAGCGGCCTGGGCCTGCGCGTGGAGTTCCTCTGGGTCACGCCCGGCGAACGTCTCGATGACGACCTGCGCAACTTCATCTGGAAAGGCCACTACCTGCGCCCCGGCGTGGTCGCCGACGTAATGCTGCGCGTGCCCTACGACCGCCAGTACGCTAACCGGCGCAACGATGTCGGCGAGTTCGCCAATGAGCAGGTGGTGATGTTCGGCCCGTACCAGCGCGAACGCTGGCAGGTAGTCAGCGACGACCGCCGGCTGCCCGAGGTGGACACCATCGCTGCCTTCCGCGAGCACCCCATCGGGGTCGAGCTGGACAGCGTGCCGTCGTTCTACCTGACCTCGGTGCTGGGCGGCCAGCTCAGCCGCATGACCGTGCACTTCCCCAGTACCCAGGCGGCTTTCGACGGCATGCGCGCGGGCAAGGTGGACGCAGTGATGGCCCTGCGCGGCGAGTTGGACTGGATGCGCGCGCAAGCTGCCGACGAGCACCTGAAGAACGCCGAGAACACCTATCCCAACCTCGGCCAGCCCGAGTGGGACATCGGCATGGCGGTGCATGAAAGCAATCGCCAGCTCTCCAACGCCCTGGACGGCGAGCTGGAAGAGCTGGTGCGCAGTGGCGAGATGGAAAAGCTCTACGCGGTCTACGGCGTGCGCTACGAACTGCCGGGGCTCTATCAGGACGTGCAGTGAGGGAGAAATGATGCACAGGCGCGAACTGCTGCTGGGGATCTGCGCGCTGCCGCTGCTGGCAGCGGCGGTGGAGGGCGACCCGATGCCCTCGGTGATGTGGGAGTACCACCACAAGCGCCTGTTGAACGGCGAGCCCTACGTCTTCGACGAGCGGGTGAAGCTGGGCGTGCCGCCGTTCGCCGAGGACTCCCGCCAGGTGCCGGTGGAAGTGGACGCTCGCGCCTTGCCGGGGCGCTTCGACCGGCTGCTGCTATGGGCCGAGCTGAACCCGATTCCCCATGTGCTGACGCTCTATCCGGGGGAGCATCTGGAGCCGTTGCTGGCGGTGCGCATCCGTATCGAGCAGGCCACGCCGATCCGCGCCGCCCTGCGCGATGAAAAGGGCATCTGGCACGTCGGCTCGGCGTGGATCGACGCCGCCGGTGGCGGCTGCACCGCGCCCAGCGTGGTGCGCGCGCAGCCGGGTTGGGAAGACCGTCTCGGCCAGGTGCACGGCGAGTCCTTCGCCAAGGGCGACTACAGCCGGGTGCGCCTGTCGGTATCGCACCCGATGGACAACGGGCTGGTCGGCGGCATCCCCGAGTTCTACCTGGATCACGCCGAACTGCGCGGGCCGGACGGCGAAGTCTTCGCCCGGCTCGACCTGTTCCCGGCGGTGAGCGAGAACCCGACCTTCACCCTCGAGGTGCGCGGCCATCCGCACACGCAGCTCTGGCTGCACGATAACAACGGCAACGAATTCCAGGCCGCTCTGCGCTGACGTCGCTCTGCACTGAAGAGGTGCCCATGCGTTTCCTCCTGATCGCCCTGGCCTGCCTGTGCCTGCCGGCACTGGCCGAACTGCAGTATCACCTTCAACCTCGGCAGATCGCCGAGGGCACCTGGCTGGTGGAAGGCAGTACCGACAACTTCGCCAGGGACAATGGCGGCGCCATCGTCAATGTCGCCTTCATCGACACCGGCGACGGCGTGCTGGTGATCGATACCGGCCCGTCGAAGCGCTACGGCGAAGCCCTGCGTGCGCTGATCCAGCAGACCACCGGCAAGCCGGTGAAGCGGGTACTGCTGACCCATCACCACCCCGACCATGTGCTGGGCAACCAGGCCTTCACCGACGTGCCCATCGGTGCGCTGGCCGGCACCAGCAAGCTGCTGAAAGAGCAGGGCAATGCCATGGCGGAGAACATGTACCGCCTGGTCGGTGACTGGATGCGCGGCACGGAAGTGTTGCTGCCCAGCGAGACGGTGGCGCCGGCCGAGTTGCAGATGGGCAGTCACCGGTTCCGGCTGGTCGGTCTGCGCGGGCATACCGGCGCAGACCTGGCGATCCTCGACGAGACCACCGGCGTGCTGTTCGCCGGGGACATCGTGTTCTACCAGCGTGCGCTGACCACGCCGAACAGTCCGGGGCTGGACGTGTGGCTGGGCGATATCGATACGCTGCAGAAACTGCCCTGGAAACTTATTGTCCCCGGCCACGGCCCCATCGCCACCGACGCCGCGCCCTTTGCGCAGATGCGCGATTACCTCGGCTGGCTCGACAGCGTGATGCGCGATGGCATCGCCCAGGGCGCCGACATGAACGACCTCCTGCGCACGCCCATCCCCGAGCGCTTCGCCGGCGTCAGCCTGACGCGCTATGAGCTGATCCGCAGCGTCAGCCACCTTTATCCGCGTTACGAGCAGCAGGCGCTGCCTCGCGTCGATGAGCAGTGACGGCGTTCCACCCACATCGTACTCAAACGCTTCCGGACATCCGCGCTGCGAGTCCGACTGTAGGAGCGTGCCATGCACGCGATCCGCCGGCAGGGCCGGCGTTGGCAGCGGCGAAACGTCAGTCCGCAGCCAGCCTGCAGGGGCGCCCCATGGGCGCGATCGCGGGCATGGCCCGCGCCTACAGGTCGACTCCGCTATTTCCGCGCCTTCGAGGCCCGGTATTGCTACCAAGGAACTAGGAAATTCGGCACTGCGTTCAATTGTTGGTGCGGCCCACCAAACCAAGAATCTGCGACAGACCGGGAAATTTTCCCGGGTACAACAACAATCGCAGAGGCGCACCGCCATGAGACAGCTTCAACCTTTCGCCCGCACCGTGCTGTTCACCGCCATCAGCCTGGCCACCCTGGGCGCCCACGCCGGGGTCACTGACCAGGACATCAGCGATTCCGCCAAGCGCACCGACCAGATCGTGGTCAACGGGATCAACCAGCAGGGCCAGCGCTTCAGCCCGCTCAATACGCTGAACAGCGACAACGTGAAAGAACTGCGGCCGGTCTGGGCGCTGTCCTTCGGTGGCGAGAAGCAGCGTGGCCAGCAGGCGCAACCGCTGATCAAGGACGGCGTGATGTATGTCACCGCCTCCTACTCACGGGTATTCGCCGCCGACGCGCGCACCGGTCGCAAGCTCTGGCAGTACGACGCGCGACTGCCCGACGGCATCATGCCCTGCTGCGACGTCATCAACCGTGGCGTGGCCCTGTACGGCGACCTGGTGATCTTCGGCACCCTCGACGCCAAGTTGGTTGCGCTGAACAAGGACACCGGCAAGGTGGTGTGGAAGAAGACCGTGGCGGACTACAAGGCCGGCTACTCCATCTCCGCCGCACCGCTGATCGCCAAGGGCAAGCTGATCACCGGGGTGGCCGGCGGCGAATTCGGCGTGGTCGGCAAGATTGAGGCCTACAACCCCACCAACGGCGAACTGCTGTGGAGCCGCCCGACCGTGGAAGGCCACATGGGCTACGTCTACAAGGACGGCAAGCCGGTCGAGAACGGCATCTCCGGCGGCGAGGCGGGCAAGACCTGGCCGGGCGATCTGTGGAAGACCGGCGGCGCCGCGCCCTGGCTGGGTGGCTACTACGACCCGAGCACCGACTCGCTGTTCATCGGCACCGGCAACCCGTCGCCGTGGAACTCGCACCTGCGTCCGGGCGACAACCTGTTCTCCTCCTCGCGCCTGGCGCTGAACCCGGAAGACGGTTCGATCAAGTGGCACTTCCAGACCACCCCGCACGATGGCTGGGACTTCGACGGCGTCAACGAGCTGGTGTCCTTCGACTACAAGGACGGCGGCAAGACCGTGAAGGCCGCGGCCACCGCCGACCGTAACGGCTTCTTCTACGTGCTCGACCGTACCAACGGCAAGTTCATCCGTGGCTTCCCCTTCGTCGACAAGGTGACCTGGGCCAAGGGCCTGGACGAGAACGGCCGGCCGATCTATGACGACGCCCACCGTCCGGGCGCTCCGAGCGAGGGCGGCGAGAAGGGCACTTCGGTGTTCGTCGCGCCGTCGTTCCTGGGTGGCAAGAACTGGATGCCCATGGCCTACAGCCAGGACACCGGGCTGTTCTACGTGCCGTCCAACGAGTGGGGCATGGACATGTGGAACGAGAACATCGCCTACAAGAAAGGCGCGGCGTACCTCGGCGCGGGCTTCACCATCAAGCCGCTGAACGAGAAGTACATCGGCGTGCTGCGCGCCATCGATCCGAAGACCGGCAAGCAGGTCTGGCGCTACGAGAACTACGCGCCGTTGTGGGGCGGTGTGCTGGCGACCCACGGCAACCTGGTGTTCACCGGCAACCCCGAGGGCTACCTGATGGCCTTCGACGCCAAGACCGGCAAGAAGCTCTACCAGTTCAACACCGGCTCGGGCGTGATCGCTTCGCCGATCACCTGGGAGATGGACGGCGAGCAGTATGTGACCGTGCTTTCCGGCTGGGGCGGCGCGGTGCCGCTGTGGGGTGGCGAGGTGGCCAAGCGCATCAAGGACCTCGACCAGGGCGGGATGATCTGGACCTTCAAGCTGCCCAAGGATCTGGTAGCGAAGAAGTGATTTGAGAGTGCTTTGAACAAAGGGTCGGCAGGCGCCGGCCCTTTGTTTTTACGGCGTCTGTCGACGCCGTTCGCGGGCATGGCCCGCTCCTACGGGAGTAGTTCACCCCGACGCATCTGCTCTCGCTTTTTGCTCTTGAAGTCTTCCAGAGAAACATCCGCATGCTCCGGAGTGCCCCTTTCAGGAGGCCTCGTTGGATCGGAGTTTCAGGGGTTGAGCGGCATGGATGCCGCGAGAGCCGCGATGGGCCAGGGATGGCCCTTCGCGGCGTGCCCCTGAAACTTCGATTCAACGAGGGTATTTTTCGCCTAAGCGAAAAACCGGATGGAGGGGCAAGACCTTTCGGTTCCTTTTGTGTCGTTTGACAAAAGGGACTCGCCCGAGGGGGCGAAACACAATCTCTCAGCGCACGCAGAAGCGGCGCAGGAATGCCGAGCCCAAAAACATCGCGGACAAAGTCCGCTCCTACGAAGAGCCCACGCTCCGCATCTACTACCAAATGAGTAACCCACCACGCCCATGGGTGCATTCCGGGTCGGGAAGGGCGCTGCCTAAGATCGCTCCATGACCTGGCCGATGGAGGCCGGGAACCGACAGGAGAGCATCCCCATGATCTACGCCGCACCCGGAACCCCAGGCGCCGTCGTCACCCTCAAGCCGCGTTACGGCAACTACATCGGTGGCGAATTCGTCGCGCCGGTGCTGGGCCAGTACTTCAGCAACACCTCGCCGGTGAACGGCGAAGTCATCGCCGAGTTCCCGCGCTCCACCGCCGAAGACATCGAACGCGCCCTCGACGCCGCCCACGCCGTGGCCGGCAGCTGGGGCCGCACCTCGGTGCAGGACCGCGCGCTGATCCTGCTGAAGATCGCCGACCGCATCGAACAGAACCTCGAGCAGCTCGCCGTCGCCGAGACCTGGGACAACGGCAAGGCTGTACGCGAGACCCTCAACGCCGACGTGCCGCTGGCCGCCGACCACTTCCGCTACTACGCCGGCTGCATCCGCGCCCAGGAAGGCGGCGCCGCCGAGATCAACGAGAACACCGTCGCCTACCACATCCACGAACCGCTGGGCGTGGTCGGGCAGATCATCCCGTGGAACTTCCCGCTGCTGATGGCCGCCTGGAAACTGGCCCCGGCCCTGGCCGCCGGCAACTGCGTGGTGCTCAAGCCGGCGGAGCAGACGCCGCTGTCGATCATGCTGCTGGCCGAGATCATCGGCGACCTGCTGCCGCCGGGCGTGCTGAACATCGTCCAGGGCTTCGGCAAGGAAGCAGGCCAGGCGCTGGCCACCAGCAAGCGCATCGCCAAGATCGCCTTCACCGGCTCCACCCCGGTCGGCTCGCATATTCTCCATTGCGCGGCGGAGAACATCATCCCGTCCACCGTGGAGCTGGGCGGCAAGAGCCCGAATATCTTCTTCGAAGACATCATGCAGGCCGAGCCGGCCTTTATCGAGAAGGCCGCCGAGGGCCTGGTGTTGGCTTTCTTCAACCAGGGCGAAGTCTGCACCTGCCCGTCGCGTGCGCTGGTGCAGGAGTCGATCTTCGAGCCGTTCATGGTCGAGGTGATGAAGAAGATCAAGGCGATCAAGCGCGGCAACCCGCTGGACACCGACACCATGGTCGGCGCCCAGGCCTCGCAACAGCAGTACGAGAAGATCCTCTCCTACCTCGACATTGCCCAGGGCGAGGGCGCCGAGCTGCTCACCGGCGGTTCCAGCGAGCGCCTGGAGGGCGACCTGGCCAGCGGTTACTACATCCAGCCAACCCTGCTCAAGGGGCACAACGGCATGCGTGTGTTCCAGGAGGAAATCTTCGGCCCGGTGGTGGGCGTGACCACCTTCAAGGACGAAGCCGAAGCCCTGGCGATTGCCAACGACACCGAGTTCGGCCTGGGCGCCGGTGTGTGGACCCGCGACATCAACCGCGCCTGGCGCATGGGCCGGGGCATCCAGTCCGGCCGCGTGTGGACCAACTGCTACCACCTGTATCCGGCGCACGCCGCTTTCGGTGGCTACAAGAAGTCCGGCGTCGGCCGCGAAACCCACAAGATGATGCTCGACCACTACCAGCAGACCAAGAACCTGCTGGTGAGCTACGACATCAACCCGCTGGGCTTCTTCTAAGGCGTTGCTGCAAGCCGGCGGACCTTCCTCCATCGGGTTTGCCGGCTCCCTTCTCTGGTGTACCGCCTGGCACTCCACCAGGCATCCCTTGTGTCGACGCGCCCGTCCGGGCGGCCGTCCGCTTCCGTGCCCACTTTCATGGGCGACGGCCTTCGTCGAACGCGGCTTCTGCCGCGTTTTCTTTTTTCCGGGTGCCTGTACACGCCCTCGATGGCCCGGCGCTCGGGCGGTCGCAGGCATGGCCAGCTCCTACACGTGCGTACCCTGTAGGAGCGGGCCATGCCCGCGAACCGCGGACAACGTCCGCGCCATTACCTCGCACCAATCCCGCCGGCCACCTCGCCGCAGGATGGCGTGGAGCGCAGCGATACCCATCATCTTCCGTGCACCGACAGCATGGGTATCGCTGCGCTCCACCCATCCTGCAAAGCGACCTCGGTGTCCCGGCTGCGCAACACCTGCCTCCGTCCCGCGCAACACCTGTAGCGTCCGCAGCATCTGCGTCACATCCCGTGGAAAATGCTGAAAGCCCCGAATGGCGGAACCTCCAGCTCATTTTGACAACCCTGGCACAGCGGTTGCTCTGAGCCTTCCAAGCCGCGGCGAACGATCCGCGGCACCAACAAGAATCGGAGAACCTCCATGAGATCGATTGGCCTGCACGTGCCTTCCGTTCGCCTGCAACCCACCCTGCGTCACTCCCTGCTGACCGCTTCGCTGCTGATGGCCGGTCTGTCCCCCAATCTCCAGGCGGCTGAAGTCCCGGCCAACGTCGATGGCAAGCGCATCGCCGCTGCCAACAGCGAGCCGGGCAACTGGATGTCCACCGGTCGTACCTACGACGAGCAGCGCTTCAGCCCGCTGAAGAAGATCGACCAGAGCAACGTCGGCAACCTGGGCCTGGCCTGGAGCCATAAGCTGGACATCGACCGTGGCGTGGAAGCCACGCCGATCGTCGTCGATGGCGTGATGTACACCACCGGGCCGTTCTCCATCGTCTACGCGCTGGACGCCCGTACCGGCGAGCAACTGTGGAAGTACGACCCGCAGTCCGACCGCAGCCGCGCCGGCGAAGCCTGCTGCGACGCGGTGAACCGTGGCGTGGCGGTGTGGAAGGGCAAGGTCTATGTCGGCGTGCTCGATGGCCGCCTGGAGGCCATCGACGCCAAGTCCGGCAAGCGCGTGTGGAGCGTCGATACCCGTAGCGACCCGACGCGCAGCATCACCATCACCGGCGCGCCGCGCATCGTCAAAGGCAAGGTCATCATCGGCAACGGCGGCGCCGAGTTCGGCGTGCGCGGCTACATCACCGCCTACGACGCCGAGACCGGCAAGCAGGACTGGCGCTTCTTCACCGTGCCCGGTGATCCCAAGGAAATGCCCAAGGGCAAGGGCATGGAGATCGCCGCCAAGACCTGGTTCGGCGACAACTACCACAAGCAGGGCGGTGGCGGCACCGTGTGGGACTCCATGTCCTACGACCCGGAGCTGAACCTGCTGTACATCGGCGTCGGCAACGGCTCCTCGTGGAACCCGCGCATCCGCAGCGAAGGCAAGGGTGACAACCTGTTCCTCTCGTCCATCGTCGCGATCAACCCCGACAACGGCGAGTACGTCTGGCACTACCAGACCACGCCCGGCGACGCCTGGGACTACACCGCGACCCAGCACATCATGCTGGTGGACCTGGAGATCGACGGCAAACAGCGCAAGGTGCTGATGCAGGCGCCGAAGAACGGCTTCTTCTACGTCATCGACCGTGCGACCGGCGAGCTGCTCTCGGCGAAGAACTTCATCCCGATCAACTGGGCCACCGGCGTCGACATGAAGACCGGCCGGCCGATCCGCAACGAGAAGGTCTCCGACTACTGGAAGGATCCGGAGAAGAAGGCGCGCCTGATCCAGCCGGCCTTCTGGGGCGCCCACGACTGGCAGCCCATGTCTTACAACCCCAACACGGGGCTGGTGTACATCCCCGCGCACATCATGTCGGCGATGTACCAGGACGTCGACGGCGCGCCGCCGCGCTCCAAGTTCAAGAGCATCTACCAGCTCGACGTCAACACCGGGATGATGCCCGAGGACCCCGAAGGCCTGCGCAAGATCGCCGACACCTGGACCGGCAAGCTGATCGCCTGGGACCCGGTGAAGCAGGAAAAACGCTGGGAAGTGCCCTACAGCACCATCTTCAACGGCGGCACCCTGAGCACCGCCGGCAACCTGGTGTTCGAAGGCACCGCCGACGGCCGCGTGGTGGCCTATGCCGCGGAGAACGGCAAGAAGCTCTGGGAATCCCCGGCCAACACCGGTGTGATGGCCGCGCCGATCACCTATGAGGTGGATGGCGAGCAGTACGTGACCTTCATGGCCGGCTGGGGCGGCGCCTTCTCCACCTTCGCCGGCGCCCTGTCGCTGCGCGCCGGGGTCAAGCCCAACGCCCAGGTGCTGACCTACAAGCTGGGCGGCACCGCCAAGCTGCCGGACATCAACTACAAGTGGGCCGACCGCAAGCCCGAGCCGCCGGCGCTGACCGGCACCACCGCACAGATCGACCAGGGCCGCGAGCTGTTCAACGGCAGCTGCTCGCAGTGCCATGGCATCAACGCCATCAGCGGCGGCGTGGTGCCCGACCTGCGCACCCTTAGCGCGGAAAACCACCAGCGCTTCCTCGGCATCATCTACGGCGGCCGCATCCCCGACGGCATGCCGTCGTTCCAGGGCCACCTCGACCTGCAGCAGGCCGAGGCCGTGCACCAGTACCTGATCAAGCGCGCCTACGACCTCAAGGAACAACTGGCCGGCGCGCAGAAGACCGCCGCCAAGTGACCGTCAAACCGGAGAGCAACCCATGACTGACGTGACAACCTACCAGCACTACATCGACAACCGCTTCGTCGCCGGCGAGCCGTTGATCGAGGTACACAACCCGGCCAACGGCGAGCTGCTGGCGCGCATCCCCGAGGCCAGCACGGCTCAGGTGGACAACGCCATCGGCGCCGCCCGCGCGGCGCAGAAGGGCTGGGCGGCCAGGCCGGCCATCGAGCGCGCCGGCTACCTGCGCAAGATCGCCGAGAAGGTCCGCGCCAACGCGCCGCGCCTGGCGAAGATCATCACCGCCGAGCAGGGCAAGGTGCCGGCGCTGGCGGAAGTGGAAGTGAACTTCACCGCCGACTACCTCGACTACATGGCCGAGTGGGCGCGCCGCCTGGAAGGCGAAGTGCTGACCAGCGACCGTGCCGGCGAGCACATCTTCCTGCTGCGCAAACCGCTGGGCGTGGTGGCGGGCATCCTGCCGTGGAACTTCCCGTTCTTCCTGATCGCCCGGAAGATGGCGCCGGCGCTGCTGACCGGCAACACCATCGTCGTCAAGCCCAGCGAAGAAACCCCGATCAACTGCTTCGAGTTCGCCCGCCTGGTGGCGGAGACCGACCTGCCCACTGGCGTCTTCAACGTCGTCGGCGGCACCGGCGCCAGCGCCGGCAGTGCGCTGACCAGCCACGCCGGGGTGGACCTGATCAGCTTCACCGGCAGCGTCGCCACCGGCTCGCGGATCATGGCCGCGGCGGCGCCGAACATCACCAAGCTGAACCTGGAGCTGGGCGGCAAGGCGCCGGCCATCGTCCTCGCCGACGCTGACCTTGAGCTGGCGGTGAACGCCATCAAGGCCTCGCGGGTGATCAACACCGGGCAGGTGTGCAACTGCGCCGAGCGCGTCTACGTACAGCGCCAGGTGGCCGACCAGTTCATCGAGAAGATCGCCGCCGCCATGGCCGCCACCCGCTTCGGCGACCCGAACGTGCAGGCGGACCTGGACATGGGCCCGCTGGTCAACCGCATCGGCCTGGACAAGGTCGCGCAGATGGTCCGCACGGCGACCGGGCAGGGTGCCCAGATCATCACCGGTGGCGCCGTGGCCGACCTCGGCAAGGGCTTCCACTACCAGCCCACCGTGCTCGCCGGCTGCAAGGGCGACATGGAGATCATGCGCAAGGAGATCTTCGGCCCGGTGCTGCCTATCCAGGTGGTGGACGACCTCGACGAAGCCATCGCCCTGGCCAACGACAGCGACTACGGCCTGACCTCGTCGATCTACACCCGCAACCTCAGCGCCGCGCTCAAGGCCAGCCGCGAGCTGGACTTCGGCGAGACCTACATCAACCGCGAGAACTTCGAGGCGATGCAGGGCTTCCATGCCGGCACCCGCAAGTCGGGTATCGGCGGCGCAGATGGCAAGCATGGGTTGTACGAATACACGCATACGCATGTGGTTTATGCGCAGGAGTGACGTGCAAGAGCCCCTCACCCTCTCCCGGAGGGAGAGGGGACTGGTCTGGTGCAGATTGAAATCGCTGCGTCAGCCGGCACGGACGGCTCCCTCTCCCTCAGGGAGAGGGCTGGGGTGAGGGGAATGGTCTGGCACGGACTGCCCTGCGAAAGCGGATCACTGTGCCTGAATATGCATCACCGTTCTGCTTGGGCGGGCCTTCCTTGCCAGGTGAGGCTCGCTCCTTTTTCCCTGCGCCTGGAGAAAGGCCGTAGGGCGCATAACCCGGAACGGGTTATCCGCCGATTGCCTCGAGGCGGATAACGCTGGCGCGTTATGCGCCCTACGATCCTGCAGCGCAGCCACGCTCACTTCGATCAGCGGACGCAGGGAAAAGGGAAAAGATCAATACAGCGCGTTGGGCTGCACGATGCCGTGCTTCTTCATCTTCCGATACAGGGTCGACCGGGCAATGCCGAACTGCTGTGCCACCGCACTGATGTTCCACTGCCGCTCGCGCAGCGCCGCCAGCAGGTGGCGCGCCTCGTCGTCGTCCAGGCGGGCGGCGAGGGCGGTCGTGGTGGCTGTCGGCGGCGCTTCGGCAATGACAATGGGAGCAGCCTGATGCAACTCCATCGGCAGGCAGTCCATGTCTATGCGGCCGTCCTCGGCGAGGGCGGCGGCGTAGCGCAAACAGTTCAGCAACTGGCGGATGTTGCCCGGCCACGGATGGCCGCGCAGCCGCTCGCGCACTGCGCTGTCGAG
Organism: Pseudomonas sp. LABIM340; assembly: GCF_040017195.2. NCBI lineage: Bacteria > Pseudomonadati > Pseudomonadota > Gammaproteobacteria > Pseudomonadales > Pseudomonadaceae > Pseudomonas > Pseudomonas sp. LABIM340. The sequence continues at coordinate 3,291,242 of NZ_CM200227.1, forward strand.
GTGCAGGTTGCCGCCCAGGCCCGCCAGCAGGCTGTCGATCAGCGCCTCGCGGTCAGTACGCTCGCGCAGCGCCGGCAGCTGCAGGGTCATGCCGGCGAGGCGGTAGAACAGGTCCTCGCGGAAGCCCTTGGCGCGGATCATCTCGGCCAGGTTCTGGTGGGTCGCGGAGACCACCTGCACGTCCAGCGCCACCGGCGCTTCGGCGCCCAGCGGGAGGATTTCCCGCTCGGCCAGCACGCGCAGCAGGCGCGTCTGCAGGTGCGCCGGCATGTCGCCGATCTCGTCGAGGAACAGCGTGCCGCCGTTGGCCAGTTCCAGCTTGCCCTTCATGCCTTTCTTGCTGGCGCCGGTGAAGCTGCCGCCGCGGTAGCCGAAGAGTTCGCTCTCGATCAGGCTTTCCGGGATCGCCGCGCAGTTCAGCGCGACGAAGGGCCCGGCGTGGCGTGCGCTGGCCTGGTGAATGGCGCGGGCGAAGGCTTCCTTGCCGGTGCCGGTCTCGCCGGTCACCAGGATGGAGATGCCCTTGTCGAGCACCTTGCGCAGCTTGCGCACGCCGTCCTGCAGGCGTGGATCGGCACCGGCGAGGCGGGTGAGGTCGGGATGCTCCGGGCTTTTCGACGCAACAGCGGCTGGCGCATTGCGTCGCGGCGGGCTGGCCGGTGTGCGCAGGCCGACATCCACCAGCGCGTGATCGGCCAGGGTGCGCAGGCGAATACCCCGTGCGCCGCCTTTGCTCAGGTCGAGCAACTGGTCGACGTCCGCCTCCAGCAGTTGCTCGATGCGGCTGCCCAGCAGCTCTCCACGGCAGGCGGTGAAGGCGGCGTGGTTGCCGCCGATCACCCGGCCCTGTTCGTCGAGGGCGATCAGCTGTTCATTGGCCAGGTCCGACACCTCGTCGCGGGCCTTCACCGACAGGGTCAGGCGGTCGCGGTAGCGCTGGCGGAAGCTGGCGTTCTCGATCAGCCGCGCATACAGGATCACCAGCTGCAGGGTCAGGTACTGCGCGTCCTTGGGCCCGTCGTTGTACAGGCAGGTGGCGTTCAGGCAGCCGCGCAGGCGGTGCTGGGCGTCGAAGATCGGCGCCACCGAGCAGCTCAGGCGGAAGTTGCTCACCAGGAAGTGCTCCTGGCGGTGGATGGTCAGCGCCTCGCCGGCGGCCAGCGCGGTGCCGATACCGTTGGTGCCGGCGATGGATTCGTCCCAGCGCGCGCCGACGATCAGCCCGGCCTGGGTGTAGCGGTCGCGCTCGCTGGGCAGGCGCGCATCGAGGGTGATGCCGCGCTCGTCGCTGAGCAGCACCGCGAAGCCGGCTGGCAGCACGCGCCGGGCGAGGCCGGTGACGCCCTGGCTGGCAATCGCCAGGTAGTCCTGGTGCAGCCCCTGGTGCTCGCGGATTTCCCCGGCGGTGAGGATGTGTTTTTCCGCCCGCGCGCGGGGGTCGAGATGGTGCTCCATCACGCTGCGGTACCAGGAGCGCGCGATGGCGCCCTCGGGCTGGATGTCACGCTCGCCGAAGTGATCGGCGATGAAGGCGGCAAGGTCGTTCGGGCAGTTTTCCAGGGATTGCGGGTGCATGGTCACTCCCGGCGGCCGTCAGTCGGACTGCGGCGCATTGTTTTTGTAGGGGACCGGCTCCGTGTAGGACCGTTCCTAGGATTGGCTAGTCTAGACCGGTGGGTCACGGGCGACGAGAGCCCGAGCAAGGCCTGTGCCGAAACACTTCGCGCGGGGCGCCGAGCCCCGCGCCAGAGCGCTCGCTGCCAGAGGGCACGGGCGCAACCGGGCAACGGCTGTCGCAGCGATGGGACAGTTGTAGCGGCGGGGCGCGACAGCTGTCGCGGGCCCGCTACCAAATCAGGGGGGAATCTCCTTCGAAAGTATCATTCGGAGTGTCCGACCCTGGTGTTTAACTCGACTTGCCGGGCTTGCCGGCGCCTTCCAACAAGAAAGAGGACAGACCCATGTGGACCAAGCCTAGCTTCACCGACCTGCGCCTTGGCTTCGAAGTGACCCTGTACTTCGCCAACCGCTGATCCACTCGGCCCCGGTCCGCCGGGGCCCCTGCCCACGGGGCACTGTCATGCACATCCGAATTCTCGGGTCGGCCGCCGGTGGCGGCTTTCCCCAGTGGAACTGCAATTGCCGCAACTGTCGCGGCGTCCGCGACGGCAGCGTGATCGCGCAGCCACGCACCCAATCGTCCATCGCGCTGTCCGACGACGGCGAGAACTGGATTCTCTGCAACGCCTCACCCGACATCCGTGCCCAGCTGGCGTCATTCCCGGCGCTGCAGCCGGGGCGGCGCCTGCGCGATTCGGCGATTGCCGCCATCGTCCTGCTGGACAGCCAGATCGACCACACCACCGGCCTGCTCAGCCTGCGTGAAGGCTGCCCGCACGACGTCTGGTGCACGGAAATGGTCCACCAGGACCTGTCCACCGGCTTCCCCCTGTTCCCCATGCTGTCGCACTGGAACGGCGGGCTGAAGCACCGGCTCATCGAGCTGGATGCCGAACCCTTCAGCATCCCGGCCTGCGAAGGCCTGCGCCTCACCGCCATCGCCCTGCGCAGCAGCGCGCCGCCGTATTCGCCGCACCGGGGCAACCCGCATCCGGGGGACAACATCGGCCTGTTCATCGAGGACCTGTCCACCGGCGGCAAGCTGTTCTACGCACCGGGCCTGGGCCAGGTGGACAACGAGCTGCTGGCCTGGATGCGCCGCGCCGACTGCCTGCTGGTGGACGGCACGCTCTGGCGCGACGACGAAATGCGCGTCTGCGAGGTCGGCGACAAGCTCGGCAGCGAGATGGGCCACCTGGCGCAGAGCGGTCCCGGCGGCATGATCGAGGTGCTCGACGGCATCGACGGGCCGCGCAAGGTGCTCATTCACATCAACAACACCAATCCCATCCTCGACATCGCCTCGCCTGAACGCGCCGAACTGGACGCGCGCGGTATCGAGGTGGCGTTCGATGGCATGGGGATTTTCCTTTAATGGCGCTTTTCCCAGAAGGAGCGTCGCGATGACCCGCGAAGCCATGAGCCCCGCCGAATTCGAGCAGGCATTGCGCGCCAAGGGCGCCTGCTACCACATCTTCCACCCGTACCACGTGGCCATGTACGAAGGCCGCGCCAGCCGCGAGCAGATCCAGGGCTGGGTGGCCAACCGCTTCTACTACCAGGTGAACATCCCGCTCAAGGATGCGGCGATACTCGCCAACTGCCCGGACCGCGATGTACGCCGCGAATGGCTGCAGCGCATCCTCGACCACGACGGCGCGCCCGGCGAGGAGGGCGGCATCGAGGCCTGGCTGCGCCTGGCCGAATCTGTCGGGCTGGACCGCGAGCAGGTGCTGTCCCAGGAACTGGTGCTGCCCGGCGTGCGTTTCGCCGTGGACGCCTACGTCAACTTCGCCCGCCGCGCCAGCTGGCAGGAAGCCGCCAGCAGTTCGCTCACCGAGCTGTTCGCCCCACAGATCCACCAGTCGCGCCTGGACAGCTGGCCGCAGCACTACCCGTGGATCGACGCCACCGGCTACGACTACTTCCGCAAGCGCCTGTCCCAGGCGCGCCGCGATGTCGAACACGGCCTGCGCATCACCCTGGAGCATTACCGCACCCGCGAGGCCCAGGAGCGCATGCTGGAAATCCTGCAATTCAAGCTCGACGTGCTCTGGAGCATGCTCGACGCGATGAGCATGGCCTATGAACTGGAGCGCCCGCCGTACCACACGGTGACGAGCGAGCGCGTATGGCACAGGGGGTTGCTGTGATGAGTCTGCCTTCGCTGGACAGCATCCCGGCGCTGCGCCGGGGCTTCCGCCTGCAATTCGAACCGGCCCAGGGCTGCCATGTGCTGCTCTATCCCGAGGGGATGGTGAAGCTCAACGATAGCGCCGGGGCGATCCTCGGCCGGGTCGACGGGCAGGCTGACGTCGCCGGCATCATCGATGGCCTGCGTGCCGATTTCCCCGGCGTGCCGGGCATCGACGAAGACATCCTGGCATTTCTCGAGGTGGCCCATGCGCAATTCTGGATCGAGCTGCGCTGAGGCGCCGGTAGGCCCGCCGCTCTGGCTGCTGGCCGAGCTGACCTACCGCTGCCCGCTGCAGTGCCCGTACTGCTCCAACCCGCTGGACTTCGCCAGGGGCGGCGAGGAGCTTTCCACCCAGCAATGGATCGAAGTGTTCCGCCAGGCCCGCGAGATGGGCGCGGCGCAGCTGGGCTTCTCCGGCGGCGAGCCGCTGGTGCGCCAGGACCTCGCCGAACTGATCGCCGCGGCACGCGGGCTGGGCTTCTATACCAACCTGATCACCTCCGGCATCGGCCTCAACGAGAAGCGCCTAAAGGAGTTCGCCGACGCCGGTCTCGACCATATCCAGATCAGCTTCCAGGCCGCTGACGAGGAGGTGAACAACCTGCTCGCCGGCTCGCGCAAGGCCTTCGCCCAGAAGCTCGCCATGGCCCGCGCGGTGAAGGCCCACGGCTACCCGATGGTGCTGAACTTCGTCACCCACCGGCACAACATCGACAGCATCGAGCGCATCATCGAGCTGTGCATCGAGCTGGAAGCCGACTTCGTCGAACTCGCCACCTGCCAGTTCTACGGCTGGGCCGAGCTGAACCGTGCCGGCCTGCTGCCGACCCGCGAACAACTACAGCGCGCCGAACGCATCACCGCGCAGTACCGTGAACGCCTGGCCGCCGAAGGCAATCCGTGCAAGCTGATCTTCGTGGTGCCCGATTACTACGAGGAGCGCCCCAAGGCCTGCATGGGCGGCTGGGGCAGCGTGTTCCTCGACGTCACCCCGGACGGCACCGCGCTGCCGTGCCACAGTGCGCGACAACTGCCGGTGAAGTTCCCCAACGTGCGCGAGCACAGCCTGCAGCACATCTGGTACGAGTCGTTCGGCTTCAACCGCTTCCGTGGCGACGCCTGGATGCCCGAGCCGTGCCGCTCCTGCGACGAGAAGGAACGCGACTTCGGTGGCTGCCGTTGCCAGGCCTTCATGCTCACCGGTGATGCCGAGGCAACCGACCCGGTGTGCGCCAAGTCGGCCCACCACGGGATCATCCTCGACGCCCGCCGCGAGGCGGAAACCGCCGCCACCCCGCTCAGTGCGCTGACCCTGCGCAACGAGCGGGCCTCGCAACTGATCTGCAAGGCCTGAGGATGCAGCGCAGCGACTGGAGCGCCGAACGCGCGGTAGCCGCCGCGGGGGATTTCGCCGAGCTGCACGTGGCCCACGGCGGATTGCTGTGGGCTGCGTTCGACCCCGCCAGCGCGCGCTGCCGGTTGTTCCTTCGCCGTGACGGGCAGAGCGTCGAGCTGACGCCGCCCGGAGCTTCGGTGCGCAGCCGCGTCTACGAATACGGTGGCGGCTCCTGCTGCGCCACCGCCGACGGCGTGGCCTGGGTGGAAGAGGGCGATCAGCAGGTGCACTGGCTGCGCCTGGGTGGCGCGCCCCGGCCGATCACCCATCGCGACGACTGCCGCTACGGCGACCTGCACTACGTCCCGGCGTGGAATGCGCTGCTGGCAGTGGAAGAGGAGAACGGCAGTGGCGGGGTGAACCACCGCATCGTCCGTCTCGACGCCGATGGCCGCCGCCGGGTGATCGCCTCGGGTGCGGACTTCTACGCCTCGCCAGTGGCCGACAGCAGTGCCGGGCGCATCGCCTGGGTGGAGTGGGACCGCCCGCACCAGCCCTGGACGCGCACCCGCCTGTGCGAGTCCTTCGCCGGGGAAGAGCGCTGCCTGGCCGGGCAGGCCCGCCACGAATCCATCCAGCAGCCGCGCTTCGCCGAGGACGGTCGCCTGCACTGGCTGAGCGACTGCGACGGCTACTGGCAGCCGTACCACGAAGGCCACGACGCCTTGCCCAGCGCTGCCGCCGACCACGCCAGCGCACCCTGGCAACTGGGCGGGCGCACCTTCCTGCCATTGCCGCGCGGCGAGCTGCTGGCGACGCGCTACGAAGAAGGCCGCGGCGTGCTGGTGCTGTATGACGGACGTGGCGGCGAACGCCGGCTGGCGCCGGAGTACAGCCGCTTCCGCTCGCTGGCGGCGGACGAACGCCACTTCTATTGCATCGCCGCTGCGCCGGACCGCCTGCCGACGCTGCTGGCGATCCGCCGGGTGGACGGCTCTACCCAGGTACTGGCCGGTGGCGAGAGGCCGTTGGCGGAGGCCGAACTGTCCCGTGGCGAAGCCTTCCACTACCCGGTGGGCGAGGACGAATGCGGCCATGGATTCTTCTATCCGCCCTGCGCCACGGACGGGGCGCCGCCGCTGGTGGTGTTCCTGCATGGCGGGCCGACCTCGGCCAGCTACCCGGTGTTCGACGGCCGCATCCAGTTCTGGACGCGGCGGGGCTTTGCCGTCGCCGATATCAACTATCGAGGCAGCAGCGGCTATGGCCGCGCCTACCGCGAGCGCCTGCACCTGGGCTGGGGGCAGGTGGAAGTGGAGGACATCGGCGCGGCGCTGGATTGCCTTACCAAGGCCGGGCGCATCGACCGCCAGCGGGTGTTCGTGCGCGGCGCCAGCGCCGGCGGCTACAGCGCGCTGATGGCGCTGGCGCGGCTACCGGGCTTGCGCGGTGGCGCCAGCCTCTATGGCGTCAGCGATCCGCAGGCGCTGGCGCGGGTCACCCACAAGTTCGAGGCGGACTACCTGGACTGGCTGATCGGCGACCCGCAACAGGACGCCGAGCGCTACCGCGAGCGCACGCCGGTGCTGCAGGCCGAACACATCCACGCGCCGATGATCTTCTTCCAGGGGGAGTTGGATGTGGTGGTGGTGCCGGCGCAGACCGACGCCATGGTCGACAGCCTGCGCCAGCGCGGCGTGCCGGTGGAAGTGCACCGCTATGCCGGGGAGCGTCACGGCTTCCGTCACGCTGCCAACCTGGCCCACGCGCTGGAGGCCGAGTGGCGCTTCTATCAGGCGCTTCTGGGGGGCTGATATCCGTCAGAACCGACTGTCAGAACCGTCTGCCAAGGTCGCATTGCAATACCTGACGGATGCAGTAGGCTGCCGGAAATATCCCATAACAATAACGACAGAGCCCCCGATGTCCCACGAGCTCAGCCAGCTGCGCAAATTCGTCTCGCCAGAGATCATTTTCGGTGCCGGATGCCGGCACAATGTCGCTAATTACGTGAAAACCTTCGGCGCCCGCAAGGTCCTGGTCGTGTCGGACCCCGGTGTAGTCGCCGCCGGCTGGGTTGCCGATATCGAGGCCAGCCTGGCCGCCCAGGACATTCCCTTCTGCCGTTACACCGAGGTGTCGCCCAATCCGCGTGTGGAAGAAGTCATGCGCGGCGCCGACGTCTACCGCAGCGAAGGCTGCAACGTGATAGTCGCGGTCGGCGGCGGCAGCCCGATGGACTGCGCCAAGGGCATCGGCATCGTCGCCGCCCACGGCCGCAACATCCTCGAGTTCGAGGGCGTGGACACCCTGCGCGTGCCCAGCCCGCCGCTGATCCTGATCCCCACCACCGCCGGCACCTCCGCCGACGTCTCGCAGTTCGTGATCATCTCCAACCAGGACGAGCGGATGAAGTTCTCCATCGTCAGCAAGGCGGTGGTGCCCGACGTGTCGCTGATCGACCCGGAAACCACCCTGACCATGGACCCGTTCCTCTCCGCCTGCACCGGCATCGACGCGCTGGTGCATGCCATCGAGGCGTTCGTTTCCACCGGCCACGGCCCGCTCACCGACCCCCACGCGCTGGAGGCCATGCGGCTGATCAACGGCAACCTGGTGCAGATGATCGCCAATCCGGCGGACATCGCCCTGCGCGAGAAGATCATGCTGGGCAGCATGCAGGCGGGGCTGGCGTTCTCCAACGCGATCCTCGGCGCGGTGCACGCCATGTCCCACAGCCTGGGCGGCTACCTCGACCTGCCGCACGGGCTGTGCAACGCCGTGCTGGTGGAGCACGTGGTGGCCTTCAACTACAGCGCCGCGCCCGAGCGCTTCAAGGTGATTGCCGAGACCTTCGGCATCGACTGCCGCGGCATGAACCATGCGCAGATCCGCCAGCGCCTGGTGGAACACCTGATCGCCCTGAAGAATGCCGTGGGCTTCCACGAAAGCCTCAGCCTGCATGGCGTGGGCAGTTCCGACATTCCCTTCCTCTCGCGCCACGCGATGCAGGACCCGTGCATCCTCACCAACCCTCGCGAGTCCAGCCAGCGCGATGTCGAGGTGGTGTATGGCGAGGCCCTCTGACGAGCAGCAGCAACAGGCCCTGGCCGGGCTGCTCGGCCTGGGCAGCCATTCCGCGCGCAAGAGCCACTACCCCGAGCTGGTGGCGCGGCTGGACGAGCTGGAAGCCGAGCGCAACCGCTACAAATGGCTGTTCGAACACGCCGTCCACGGCATCTTCCAGGCCAGCCTGAGCCAGGGCCTGCGCGCCGCCAACCCGGCGCTGGCGCGGATGCTCGGCTATGACGACCCGCAGCAGGTGCTGTGGAACCTGCAGGACATGGCCAGCCAGCTGTTCGTCGGCGGCGAGGCGGAGATGCGCCGCATCCGTGCGCTGCTGCGCGAGCGCGACGGCCTGTTCGGCTACGAGACGCGCCTGCGACGCCGCGATGGCAGCCATGTCATCGTCCTCATGAACCTGCTGATCAAGCCGGACGAAGAAGGCCTGGTGGAAGGCTTCGTCGCCGACATCACCGAGCGCGTCCAGGCCCAGCAGCGCCTGCAGAGCCTGAACGAAGAACTGGAGCAGCGTGTCGCCGAGCGCACCCGTGAGCTGGAGGGACTGAACCAGCAGCTGCGCGAGGCCCGCGACGCCGCCGAGGCCGCCAACAACAGCAAGGACAAGTACCTGGCCGCCGCCAGCCATGACCTGCTGCAGCCGTTGAATGCTGCGCGCCTTCTTGTGTCCACCCTGCGCGAACGCAAGCTGCCGAACGCCGAACAGGTGCTGGTGGAGCGCACGCACCAGGCGCTGGAAGGCGCCGAGGACCTGCTCACCGATCTGCTGGAAATCGCTCGCCTGGACCAGAGCGCGATCCGCCCGGACCTGGATGTCTATCCGCTGGACGAACTGCTCGGCCCGCTGGTCTCGGAGTTCGATGAAGTGGCCCGCGCCGCCGGGCTGCGCCTGCGCTCACGGATTCCCGCTCTGGCGGTGCGCACCGATCATCGCCTGCTGTCGCGCATCCTGCGCAATTTCCTCAGTAACGCCTGCCGCTACACCGAGCGCGGCAGCGTGATGCTCGCTGCGCGCCGGCGCGGTGATAGCGTCAGACTGGAAGTCTGGGACACCGGGCGGGGGATTCCGGCGGACCAGCTGCAAGCCATCTTCCTCGAATTCAACCAACTCGATGCCGGCCGCGCGGCCAACCGCCGGGGTGTCGGGCTGGGGCTGGCGATAGTCGACCGCATCGCCGGCATCCTCGGTTGCCGGGTGCAGGTGCGTTCGGTGCCGGGACGTGGTTCGGTGTTCTCCCTCGAGGTGCCGCTGGTGCGCGACCTGCTGCAGCCGGGGCTGGTGGAGAGCGGCCCGCGCCCGGTGACCGGCGACCCGCTGCCGGGCCGGCGCCTGCTGGTGATCGACAACGAGGAAGCGATCCTCGCCAGCATGGCGGCGCTGCTCGGCCAGTGGGGCTGCGAGGTGCTGGTGGCGACCAGCTACGAGGAAGCGCTGCAGGCGCTGGACGGCAAGGCACCGGAAGTGATCCTGGCCGACTACCACCTCGACCATGGCCGCACCGGCTGCGAGGCGGTGCGTGGGTTGCGCGAGTATTTCCGCTGCGAGCTGCCGGCGCTGATGATCAGCGCCGACCGCAGCGATGATTGCCGCCGTGCGTTGCAGCGGCTGGGGATGCCGCTGCTGAACAAACCGGTGAAGCCAGGCAAGCTGCGCGCGACGCTGAGCGTGCTGCTGACTCATTGAAGCCGTTCAGCCGTCCTTGCGCCCGAGCATGCCGTTGACCTTGTCACGCAGCGCGTCGATGGAGAAGGGCTTGGCGATCATCGACATGCGCGTGGCCAGCTCACTGCCATCAATGTGGACGATCTCGGCGTAGCCGGTGGCGAACAGGATCGGCAGCTCCGGCCGCGCCTCGCGTGCAGCCACGGCCAGTTCCTCGCCGTTCATGCCCGGCAGGCCGACGTCGGTGAGCAGCAGGTGGATGGCGGTTTCGCCCTGCAGGATCGGCAGCGCCTCCTCGGCGTCCTCGGCCTGCAGCACCTGGTAGCCGATCTCCTCCAGCACTTCCACGGTGAGCATGCGCACCAGGTCGTTGTCCTCTACGACCAGCACGCACAGCTGCTTGTTGGCCGGTTCATTGTGGGGCGTAGGGGCGTCGGGAATGCTGACCACTGAGGTGCCTCTCGGGAAATAGAGTGTGACGCAGGTGCCCTGGCCGGGTTCGCTGCGCAGGCGGATGTGCCCGCCGGATTGTTTGATGAAGCCGTAGACCATCGACAGGCCCAGCCCGCTGTTGGGGCCGATGCCCTTGGTGGTGAAGAAGGGGTCGAAGACGTGGGTCAGGGTCGCCTGGCTCATGCCCTGGCCGTCGTCCTGCAGGGAGAGGGCGAGGTAGTCGCCGGCCGGCAGGTCGTGGTCGCCGCTGACGATCTCCTGACGCTGCAGGCTGATCTCCAGGCGGCCGCCGCCGGGCATGGCGTCACGGGCGTTCTCCACCAGGTGGAGCATGGCCTTGTGCAACTGGTCGCGGTCGGTCAGGACGCTCTGCGCATCGTTCAGGGTCAGCGTCAGTGCGACATCCGGTCCGGCCCGTTCGATCAGCTCGTCGTGCCAGTCGCGCAGTTGCTGGCCGAGGTCCACCGGGTGCATGGCCAGCGCCTGACGACGGGCAAAAGCCAGCAGGTTGTGGGTCAGCTCGGCGGCGCGCTCGGTGGCCCGGGTGGCGGCATGGAGGATGTGGCTGAGCTCCGGCTGGGAGTTGGCTGGCGCGCGGCGGGTGATCAGGTCGAGGCTGAAGCGAATGCTCGCCAGCAGGTTGTTGAAGTCATGGGCGATGCCACCGGTGAGCTGGCCGACGGCTTCCATGCGCTGGGCGTTGAGCAGCGCGGTCTGCGCCTGCTCCAGCAGTAGTACGCCGCGCTTCTGTTCGGTGATATCGCGGCCGCAGCCGTAGATCACCCCGTTTTCCTCGGTGGCGTGCCAGGAAATCCAGCGGTAGCTGCCATCGGCGTGGCGCAGGCGGTTCTCGAAGTGCTGCAGGCGCTCACCACGGGCGAGGGTGGTGCGTATGTCGATGCTCGGCGCGAGATCGTCCGGGTGCACCAGCTCTTCGCTGTTGCGGCCGGTGAGCTGCTCCTCGCTCCAGCCCAGCAGGCTGCCCCAGGCCGGGTTGACGTTGAGCAGCACCCCCTGGTGATCGAGCACGCAGAGCAGGTCCTGGCTCACCGTCCACACGCGGTCGCGCTCGCGGGTGCGCTGGAGGGCTTCCTCCTGTACTGCGGCCTTCAGCCGGCGCTCTTCCGTACGTTGGCCGGCGGCGGCGAGGGCATGGCCGAGAAGGGCGGCCAGTTCGTTGAAGAAGGTCGCGTAGTTCTCGTCCAGGCGCCGCCGCGGGCTGATGCCAAATACCGCCAGACCGTCTGCGTGGCCATCCAGCGGGGTGGCGTAGGTGCTGTCGAGCACTTCCGGCCAGGGCGCGAAGGCGCGCACGTACTGGCTGCCCAGCGGCGACTGGTGGGCGTCCTTGAGGCCGTTGAACAGGTGCAGGGGGTCGTCGTCCAGCGTCAATTGCGCGGGGGCGAAGTGATCGCTCGTGTCGGTGCCGCAGGCGCCGAGCAGGGTGCCGGCGTGGTAGAGCAGGCAGAAGGGCACGTCGTGGATGGCTTCGGCGAGCAGGGCGAAGGCCAGGGCGCAGATCTGCGCGCTGTCGTCGGCCTGCCCGAGGCGTTCCGCCAGGCGGGTCAGCAGGCGCTGGCGGCGTTGCGCGATGACGTTGCCGGTGGTCTCTACGGCGGTGTTGAACAGGCCGATGGGCTTGCCGTCCTGGCCGAAGATCGGGCTGACGTTATAGGTGAAGTAGGCTTCCTCGACGTAGCCGAAACGCACCATGGGCAGCAGGCGGTCTTCCTCGTGGGCGGCCACGCCGGTCTGCAGGATGCCGTTGTACATGGGGTCGAGGATCGACCAGATGTCCGACCAGGCGACGTGCGCCGGCTGGCCCAGGCAGGCGGGATGCTTGTCGCCGGGGATGGCGCTCCAGGCGTCGTTGTACAGCAGGATGAATTCCGGGCCCCAGTAGATGCACACCGGCAGACGCGAGTTGAGGCCGACTTCGAGGATGCCCTTGAGTGTGGCCGGCCACTGGTCCATCGGACCGAGCGGCGTGGTCGCCCAGTCGTACTGGCGGATCAGCGGTGCCATGGCGCTGCTGCTGTTGAGAAAGTCGCCCTGGCCCTGCACTGGCGAAATGGGGGTTTCCCCCGGGGAGCTTGGCATCGAGCAAACCCTGCGACCGATTGATCTTCTGTTCCTTGTCGGACGTTGGAAAGGCGCACCGGGAGATAATTCCACTTTTCTCCAGGCTTATTCCGAGAAAACTTCGAACGTCCCGCAGGAGTGGCTGTCAATTCGCCAGCTGGTGTGTAGCCTACAACGCTTAACGTTATTATTTCTGCAGTTTTAAGAACGTTCTTACAATAACTTCAAATACTTACCTGGCTTCTGTCGCAATCTCCGCCATGCCGGTCGAGTGCATCCAGGGAAGAAAGACCATCAGGGATCCCGCAGATGAACCAGAAAGCCATCGCCGACGAAAGCGCCTTCCGCCGCATCCTCGCGCGCAACATGGCGCTGCCGCTGGGCATCTGCCTGCTGGGCGCGGTGCTGTTCATCGGCCTGATCCTGTACATGCTCGACGTGCTGGGCTGGGTCGAGCACACCGACCGGGTGATCTCCAGCGCCAACGAGATGCAGCGCCTGAGCGTGGACCAGGAGAGCGGCCTGCGCGGCTTCCTGATTACCGGTGACCCGGGCTTCCTCGAGCCGCTGGAGCAGGCACGGCCGCGCATCAATTCCGGCCTCAAGAGCCTCTCGGAACTGGTGGCGGACAACCCGCCGCAGGTCGAGCGCGTGGGACGCCTGACCTCGATGCAGGACGAGTGGATGGCCTTCGCCCAGCAGATGATCGAGCAGCGCCGCCAGGGCCAGGACACCTCCGACGCCATAAAGGCCGGGCGCGGCAAGAGCATGATGGACGCGATCCGCGCCCAGTACGCCTCGCTGATCAACACCGAGCAGCAGCTGCGCCACGACCGCAACCAGTTCGCTTCCAGCCTCTCCACCGGCGTGGTCATCCTCTACCTGGTGTTCAGCATCGTGGTCGGTACGCTGCTGGCGTACTTCGGCCGCCGGCAGCTGGTCAGCCTGTCCGAGTCCTATGCCGAATCCCTGCGTCGCCAGGTGCAGCACAACGAAACGCTGGCGCGCCAGGCCTGGCTGCGTGATGGCCAGAGCCGCCTGGGCGAACAGTTGATCGGCCAGCAGTCGCTGCCGACCCTCGGGCGCAGCCTGATGGAATTCCTCGGCGAGTTCGTCGCCTCCCCGGTGGGTGCGCTCTATGTGCGCGATGATCGTGGCGGCCTGCGCCTGTCCGGCACCTTCGGCTTCGCCACCAGCGCGCTGGGCGAGGACTATTTCGCCCCGGATGAAAGCCTGATCGCCCAGGCCGCCCGCCAGCGCAAGCTGCGGGTGGTCGACGGCCTGCCGCCGGACTACCTGAAGGTCAACTCGGCGCTGGGCAACGGCCAGCCGGTGAGCGTGGCGCTGCTGCCGCTGCTCAACGATGGCGGCGTGGTCGGCGTGCTGGAGCTGGGCTTCCTGCGCCAGCTGGAAGAGCGCGACCAGGCCTTCCTGCAGAACGTCGGCGAGACGCTCGGCAGCGCCATCGCCGCCGCCCAGCACCGCCAGCGCCAGCAGGACCTGCTGGCGGAGACCCAGCAGCTCAACGAAGAACTGCAGGTGCAGCAGGAGGAGCTGAAGACCGCCAACGAGGAACTGGAGGAACAGTCGCGGGTACTCAAGGAGTCCCAGGCGCACCTCGAGGCCCAGCAGGCGGAACTGGAGCAGACCAACGAGCGCCTCGCCGAGCAGACCCAGGAGCTGGCCGCCCAGCGCGACGATCTCGACGGCAAGAACACCGAGCTGAACCAGGCGCGCCTGGACCTGCAGGGCCGCGCCGACGAGCTGCAGCGTGCCAGCCGCTACAAGTCCGAGTTCCTCGCCAACATGTCCCACGAGCTGCGCACGCCGCTCAACAGCTCGCTGATCCTTGCGCGCCTGCTGGCGGACAACGAACAGGGCAACCTGGACGATGAGCAGGTGAAGTTCGCCGAGTCGATCTACGGCGCCGGCAACGACCTGCTCAACCTGATCAACGACATCCTCGACATCTCCAAGGTCGAGGCCGGCAAGCTGGAAGTGCGCCCGGAGAACGCCAGCGTGCGGCGCCTGGTGGAGGCGCTGGAAGGGCTGTTCCGCCCGCAGGCCGACAACAAGGGCCTGCGCTTCGTTGCCGAAGTCGCCGAGGATGCCCCGGCGCTGCTGTTCAGTGACCGTCAGCGGGTCGAGCAGATCCTCAAGAACCTGCTGTCCAACGCCTTCAAGTTCACCGACAGCGGCGAAGTTGCTCTGCGCGTAAGCGCCGCGCCCGAGGGGCTGCGTTTCGATGTGCGTGACAGCGGCATCGGTATCGCCGAGGACCAGCTCGCGCGCATCTTCGAAGCCTTCCAGCAGGCCGATGGCGCCACCAACCGCCGCTACGGCGGCACTGGCCTGGGTCTGTCGATCTCCCGCGACCTCGCGCACCTGCTGGGCGGCAGCATCATCGTCAGCAGCGAGCCGGGCAAGGGCAGCGTGTTCAGTCTGCTGTTGCCGCTGAATTACCAGGCGCCGGCCGAGGACGAGGCGGTCAGCGCGCCCGCGCCGATCGTTGCGATTGCCCCGGCCGCCATTGCGCCGCCGGTGGTGCGTGCACCTGCTGCCGCGGCCTTCGCCGACGACCGCGAACAGGTCAGCATCGGCCAGCGCTGCGTGCTGGTGGTGGAAGACGAGCCGAAGTTCGCCCGCATCCTCTATGACCTGGCCCGCGAGCTGGGCTATCGCTGCCTGGTGGCCATGGGCGCCGAGGAAGGCCTGCGCCTGGCCGACGAGCACGGCCCGGACGCCATCCTGCTGGACATGCACCTGCCCGACGAATCCGGCCTCGCCGTGCTGCAACGCCTGAAGGCCAACCCGCGCACCCGCCATGTGCCGGTTCACGTGGTCTCCGTGGAGGATCGCAGCGAAGCGGCCCTGCACCTGGGCGCCATCGGCTATGCCTTGAAACCCACCACCCGCGAGCAGCTGCGCGAGGTGTTCGGCAAGCTGGAGGCCAAGCTGACCCAGGAGGTAAAGCGCATCCTGCTGGTCGAGGACGACCCGCTGCAGCGCGACAGCGTCTCGCGCCTGATCGGCGACGACGACATCGAGATCACCGCGGTGGAGCAGGGCGAACAGGCCCTGGAGCTGCTGCGTCGCAACATCTACGACTGCATGATCATCGACCTCAAGCTGCCGGACATGCAGGGCAACGAGCTGCTGCGGCGCATGGGCGAGGAAGACATCTGCTCGTTCCCGCCGGTGATCGTCTACACCGGGCGCAACCTCACCCGCGACGAGGAAACCGAGCTGCTCAAGTACTCGCGCTCGATCATCATCAAGGGCGCGCGCTCGCCCGAGCGCCTGCTCGACGAGGTGACGCTGTTCCTGCACAAGGTCGAGTCGCAGCTGTCCAGCGAGCGGCAGCGCATGCTGCGCACCTCGCGCAACCGTGACCGGGCCTTCGAGGAGCGGCGAATCCTGCTGGTGGACGACGACGTGCGCAACATCTTCGCCCTCACCAGCGCCCTGGAGCACAAGGGTGCCCGCGTGGAAGTGGCGCGCAATGGCCGCGAGGCCCTGGAGAAGCTCGGCGAGGTCGGCGACATCGACCTGGTGCTGATGGACGTGATGATGCCGGAGATGGACGGCTACGAGGCGACCCGCCTGATCCGCCAGGACGCGCGCTGGAAGAAACTGCCGATCCTCGCGGTGACCGCCAAGGCGATGAAGGACGACCACGAACTGTGCCTGCGCGCCGGCGCCAACGACTACCTGGCCAAGCCCATCGACCTCGACCGCCTGTTCTCCCTGATCCGGGTATGGCTACCCAAGCTGGAGCGCATCTGACATGCCTGATCGCAGCCAGGACATCGAGCTGCGCCTCCTGATCGAGGCGATCTACCTGAAGTACAGCTACGACTTCCGCGACTACTCCGGCACCTCGCTCAAGCGCCGCGTGCTGCATGCCACCCAGCTGTTCGAGTGCCGCAGCATCTCGGCGCTGCAGGAGCGCATCCTGCACGACCCGCACGCCTTCCATGAGCTGTTGCAGTACCTGACCATCTCGGTGAGCGAGCTGTTCCGCGACCCCAGCTACTTCCTCGCACTACGCCAGGAAGTGGTGCCGGTGCTGCGCACCTATCCGTCGCTGCGCCTGTGGGTCGCAGGCTGCAGCACCGGCGAAGAGGTGCATTCGCTGGCCATCCTGCTGCACGAGGAGGGCCTGCTCGAACGCACGCTGATCTACGCCACCGACATCAATCCGCGCTCGCTGGAGCAGGCGCGGCGCGGCATCTACGCGGTAGAGGACCTGGCACAGGCCAGCGAGAACTACCGCGCCGCCGGCGGCAAGGGCTCGCTGTCGGACTACTACACGGCGGCCTACGACGGGGCGTTGTTCGACAAGATGCTGCGCGCCAACGTGACCTTCGCCGACCACAGCCTGGCCACCGACAGCGTGTTCTCCGAGACGCACCTGATCTCCTGCCGCAACGTGCTCATCTACTTCAACCGCCAGTTGCAGAACCGTGCCATCGGCCTGTTCCACGAATCGCTGTGCCACCGGGGCTTCCTCGGCCTGGGCAGCAAGGAAAGCCTGGACTTCACCGACTTCGCCTCGGAGTTCGAGGTGGTGAATCGCCGTGAACGGGTGTTCCGCAAGCGATGAGCGCGCAACGCAGCATCCAGGCCGTGGTCATCGGCGCCTCTGCAGGCGGCGTGGACGCGCTGTTCCAGCTGTTCGACGGGTTGCCGGCGAACTTCGCCCTGCCCATGGTGGCGGTGCTGCACCTGCCGGAAAACCACGAGAGCCAGCTGGTCGACCTGTTCGCCCGGCGCCTGGCGATCCCCGTGGAGGAGGCCCGTGACAAGGCGCCGGTGGAGGCGGGCACGCTGTACTTCGCCGCTGCCGGGTATCACCTGTCCATCGAGCGGGAGCGTAGTTTTGCGTTGAGTCGCGAGGCGCCGCGGAATTTCTCCCGGCCGTCCATCGACATCCTTTTCGACTCGGCGGCGGACGCTTACCGGGAGAATCTCGCCGGCATCCTGCTGACCGGAGCCAATCAGGACGGCGCCGAAGGGCTGGCGCATATCCACCGCGAAGGCGGGCTGAGCATCGTCCAGGACCCGGCCGAAGCCGCCGTGTCCACCATGCCGGAGGCGGCCATTGCACTGCACGCCCCGGACCACATTCTTCCGCTGCGTGAGATTCACGCGCTACTGACCCGAATGGGCACCCGACATGCTGCGTAACCAGGGAAGCAAACTGCTGATCGTCGACGACCTGCCGGAGAACCTGCTGGCGCTGGAGGCGTTGATCAAGGGCGAGGGGCGCGAGGTGTTCAAGGCCTCCTCGGCGGACGAGGCGTTGTCGCTGCTGCTGGAGCACGAATTCGCCCTGGCGCTGCTCGACGTACAGATGCCCGGCATGGACGGCTTCGCCCTGGCCGAGCTGATGCGTGGCACCGAGCGCACCAAGAACATCCCCATCGTCTTCGTCACCGCCGCCGGGCGCGAGCAGAACTACGCGTTCAAGGGCTACGAGAGCGGCGCAGTGGACTTCCTCTACAAGCCGCTGGACAACCACGCGGTGCGCAGCAAGGTGAACGTCTTCGTCGATCTGTATCGCCAACGCAAGGTGCTGGCACGGCAGCTGGAAGCGCTGGAGCTGGCGCGCAGCGAGCAGGACGCGCTGCTCGCCGAGCTGCGCGAGACCCAGGTGGAGCTGCAGCGCGCGGTGAAGATGCGCGACGACTTCATGTCCATCGTCTCCCACGAGCTGCGCACGCCGCTCAATGGCCTGATGCTGGATACCCAGCTGCGCCGTCTTTACCTGTCCAAGGGCAAGTTGGAGCACTTCGCGCAGGACCGCCTGGGCGTGCTCTTCGAGCGCGATGAGCGCCAGCTCACCGGGTTGAACCGGCTGATCGAGGACATGCTCGACGTCTCGCGCATCCGCACCGGCAAGCTGTCGATCCGCCCGGAGCCGGCGAACCTGGCTGATATCGCCCGCCGCGTGCTGGGCAACTTCGCCGTGCAGGCCCAGGCGGCCGGCTGCGAACTGAGCCTGGAGACGCCCGAAGCGGTAGAAGGCGTGTGGGACGCCTACCGCCTGGAGCAGGTGATCAGCAACCTGGTCAGCAACGCCCTGCGCTACGGCCCCGGCCAGCCGGTGGAGGTGACGGTCGCGGTGGCGGATGGAAGGGCGCAACTCTGCGTGCGTGACCATGGCGACGGCATCAGCGCCGAAGAGCAGCGGCGCATTTTCCAGCAGTTCGAACGGGGTGCCGGCGCGGCCGGCGTGGCCGGTCTGGGCTTGGGCCTGTACATCTCCGAGCAGATAGTCCAGGCCCACGGCGGCCGCATCGAGGTGCACAGCGAGCCGGGGCAGGGCGCGGCGTTCAGCCTCTATCTGCCGCTGGACTGATTGCCGGTGCTCCCTGCCGACGCGCCGCCTCCCGGCGTTCCGCGCGGCGCCTGAGCTTCTTCGCACGCCGCTCCAGCCACAGGTAGACCAGGCAGGCGAGCAGCAGCGGGATCAGGAAATACAGCACCCGGTAGCCGATCAGCGCGGCCACCAGTTCGCCGCGGGAGAAATGGTCGTGCAGCACCGTGATGAACACCGTCTCGATCACCCCCAGCCCCGCCGGAACGTGCAACACGACGCCGGCGATGCTGCTGATCATCAGGGTCGCCAGCACTTCCGGGTAGCTGGCCGAGGACGGTAGCAGGCTGTAGATCAGCAGTGCCATCATCGACCAGTTGCTGGCCCCGGCAAGGCCCTGCAGCGCTGCCAGGCGCCAAGTGGGAAGGTTCAGCCGGTAGCGCTTCCAGCCCCAGGCGCGGCGGCGGGCGAAGCGGCAGGCCAGCAGGTAGGCAGCGCCCAGCAGCAGGAGCAACACGCCGATGGCGCGCAGGCCGCTCTGGCCCAGCGACCAGCTCTCCGGCAGGTTGGGGAAGCCGCAGACGAACAGCACGCCGGCCAGCAGCAGGTAGCCATACCAGTTGGTGATCAGGCTGAAGGTGAGGATGCGCGTGATGTCCCCCGTGCTCATACCCAGGCGTCCGTAGAGGCGGTAGCGCAGGGCGATGGCACCGACCCAGGAGCTGAGGTTGAGGTTGAACGCGTTGCACACGAAGGCCACGGTGAACACCCGGCGCACCGGCAGCGGATGGCCGATGTAGTAGCGGCTGAGCACGTCGAAGCTGCTGAAGATGCCGTAGCTGCCAAAGGCAATCAGCATCCCCAGCGCCAGGGTGCTGAGCCTGTATTCGCGCAGCAGGCGGAACACCTCGTTCCAGTCGGTGGCGCGCAACAGCAGGAACAGCAGCACCGGCAGGGCGATCAGCAACAGGACGTTGAACGCCCGATTGGCCAGCTTCCAGAAGCGCTTGTGGTTCATGGTTGCACCTGCGACTGGCCGGGCCCATCGTCGACGCTGGCGGGGTGGAGTATCTGCCGGTGTGCCGGCAGCTGCCCGGCGATGGCCGGGAAGTGGCGCAGGAAGTGGAAGCTCAGGAATACCAGTGGCGCGCGCCACCAGGAGCCGCGCCGGGCGTACTGGCGGGTGACGCGGCGGCAGCTGTCGACGGCCAGGCGCTGCAGGTGCTCGTCCAGGCCGCTGGCGAAAGCCTCGTCCTCGATCATCAGGTTGCCTTCCAGGTTCAGCGACAGGCTCAGCGGGTCGAGGTTGCTGGAACCGACCGTGGCCCAGCGCCGGTCCACCACGGCGACCTTGCCGTGCAGCGGGCGGTCGCAGTACTCGTAGATTTCCACGCCGTCGCGCAGCAGCGTGTCGTAGAGCAGCTTGCTGCACAGCCGCACCAGCGGCATGTCCGGCAGGCCCTGGAGGATCAGCCGCACCTTCACCCCGCGCCCGGCCGCATCGCGCAGCGCGCGGAGCAGGCGATAGCCGGGGAAGAAGTAGGCATTGGCGATCAGCAGCCGCTCTTTCGCCTGGCCGATGGCGCGCAGGTAGTGCTGCTCGATCTCGGTACGGCGGTGGAGGTTGTCGCGGATCGCCAGGCAGGTCCGGCACGGGCCGGCGGGGCCGCCAGGGTTCACGGCGTCGGCGGCGGGAATGTCACCGCCCTCAAGGTGAGGAGCAGGGCTGAGCAGCTCCAGGCAGGCGCGGCGGATATCATCCACGCCGGGGCCTTCGACTCTCACCGCGTAGTCCTGCTTGGCCATGGCGCCGAAGTCGGCCAAGTGGTCGGCGCAGAAGTTGATGCCGCCGACGAAGGCCACGGCACCGTCCACCACCACGTGCTTGCGGTGCAGGCGGCGGAACAGGTTGGTGCGCATACCCAGCAGCAGCGGCTGCGGGTCGTACAGGTGCAGGCGTACACCGGCGTCCAGCAGGCCGCCGAGGAAGTTCGCGTCGAGGTCCGGCGTGCCGTAGCCGTCCACGATCACTTCCACACGCGCTCCGCGCCTGGCCGCCTCGATCAGGGCCTGGCGCAAGCCCCGGCCCACCTTGTCGTCGCGCAGGATGAAGGTTTCCAGCAGCACCTCGCTGCGGGCGCTGTCGATGGCGCGCAGGACGCTGGGAAAGAAGTCCTCGCCGTTGATCAGCAGTTCTACCCGGTTGCCGTCGCGCCACACCTCGTTCATAGCGAGACCTCGGTGAGCAGCGGCAGGTGGTCGGAGAGATGGGGCCAGGGTTTGCGGTTGAGCACTTCGCTCAAGGTGACCTTGAGGTGGCGCACGTAGATGCGGTCCAGGCGCAGCAGCGGCCAGCGCGCGGGGAAGCTGCGCGGTTCGCCGCCACGTTCCGGGAACGCCGGGCGCAGCCCGCAGCCGGCGAGAATGCCGGTGGCGCGGCAGCGCCAGTCGTTGAAGTCGCCGGCAACCACCACCGGGTCGTTGGCCGGCAGCTCGTCGACCAGGCTGCACAGCAGTCGAAGCTGCTTTTGCCGTTGCGATTCGTGCAGCCCCAGGTGCACGCACACCGCGTGCAGCGCGCGTTCGCCGGGCAGTTCGATGCGGGCATGGAGTAGGCCGCGTTCCTCCGTGCCGGCCACTGAAATGTCACGGTTGTCCCAGCTGCGGATGGGCAGGCGCGAGAGCAGGGCGTTGCCATGGTGCCCCTCGGGGTAGACCGCGTTGCGCCCGTAGGCAAAGGCCGGCCACATGCTGTCGGCGAGGAATTCGTACTGCGGTGTCGGCGGCCAGTCGGAGTGGCGCTCGGCGTGCAGCTGGTGCTCGCCGTGGACTTCCTGGAGGAATACCAGGTCCGCCGAGGTGGCGCGCACCGCGTCGCGCAGTTCGTGAAGGATGAAGCGACGGTTGAAGGCGTTGAAGCCCTTGTGGGTGTTCACTGTGAGCACGCGCAGCAAGGTGCCGGCCTGCGCCTGGGCAAGGCTCTGCGGACCGGCCTCGGCCTGGGTCATGTGCTTCCTCCCCATGGAGTGGATGTTCCGACACCGGGCCTGCCCTTGGCGACTTCGGGCCGCGGCGCCTACTGGTTCCGACTGGGCCGGGCGGGCGACGTTCAGCCCGATTGCCCGACGGTCAGTCGTCGCTGCGGCGCAGGGTGAACAGCGCCAGCGAGCGCGCGCCCAGCGGGTAGGCAGAGCCGAAGTCCCAGCCGTGCTCATGTCCCGGCGGCTCGGCGCTGTCCAGCAGGTACTGCCAGTCGCGGCCCTGGGCCGTCTCCGGGAGGATGAAGTCGACGCCTTCGTGCCCGGCGTTGAGCAGCAGGAGCAGGGTGGCATCACCGCCGCTGCGGCGGATGCCGGTGGGTTGTGCGCGGCCATCCATGAGCATGCCCAAACTGCGCCGTTGCGGGTCGTGCCAGCGGTCCTCGGTCATTTCCTCGCCCTCGGGCGCGAGCCAGGTGACGTCGCGCACGCCCAGCTCCTCGTTGTACTCGCCGACCAGGAAGCGTCCGCGCCGCAGGATCGGGTAGGCCTGGCGCAGGCGGATCAGACGGCGGGTGAAGGCCAGCAGTTCGCGGCCTTCGTCGTCGAGGTTCCAGTCCACCCAGCCCAGTTCGTTGTCCTGGCAGTAGACGTTGTTGTTGCCCTGCTGGGTGCGGCTGAACTCGTCGCCGGCCAGCAGCATGGGCGTGCCCTGGGAGAGCAGCAGCGTGGCCATCAGGTTGCGCATCTGCTGCACGCGCAGGCGGCGGATGCCCTCGTCGCCGGTGGGGCCTTCGATGCCGTGGTTCCAGGAACGGTTGTCGTCGTGGCCGTCGCGGTTGTCCTCGCCGTTGGCCTGGTTGTGCTTGTGGTCGTAGGTGACCACGTCGCGCAGGGTGAAACCGTCGTGGGCGGTGATGAAATTCACCGAGGCATAGGGCCGCCGGCCACGCTGGTCATAGAGGTCGCCCGAGGCGGTGAGACGCCGCGCCAGGTCTGGCAGCTGGCCTTCATCGCCGCGCCAGAAACTGCGCACGGTGTCGCGGAAGCGGTCGTTCCACTCCACCCAGCCGGGCGGGAAGCCGCCCACCTGGTAGCCGCCGGGGCCGCAGTCCCAGGGTTCGGCGATCAGCTTGCGATGGCTCAGCACCGGGTCCTGGCGGCAGGCGACGAGGAAGCTGTGGCGTTCGTCGAAGCCATCGGCGTAGCGGCCGAGGATCGACGCCAGGTCGAAGCGGAAACCGTCCACGCGCATCTCCGTGGCCCAGTAGCGCAGCGAGTCGGTGACCATCTGCAGCACGCACGGGTGGCTCAGGTCGAGGGTGTTGCCGGTGCCCGAATCGTTGACGTAGTAGCGGCGGTTGTCGGCCTGCAGGCGATAGTAGGAGACGTTGTCGATGCCGCGCATGCACAGCGTCGGGCCCAGCTCGTTGCCTTCGGCGGTGTGGTTGTAGACCACGTCGAGGATCAGCTCGATGCCGGCTGCGTGCAGGTGCGCGACCATTTCCTTGAACTCGTTGACGTGGCCGCTGGCGAGGTAACGGGCCTGGGGCGCGAAGAAGGCGATGCTGTTGTAGCCCCAGTAGTTGCTCATGCCCTTTTCCAGCAGGTGCTTGTCGTCGAGGAAACCGTGCACCGGCAGCAGTTCCAGGCTGGTGATGCCCAGCTGCCGCAGGTGCTGCAGCAGCTCGCTGTTCATCAGCCCGGCACAGGTGCCGCGCAGGCGCTCCGGGACGGCCGGGTGACGCATGCTCAGGCCGCGCAGGTGCGCCTCGTAGATGACGGTCTCGTCCCAGGGCACGCGCACCGGTTGCTGCTCGCCCCAGGTGAACGCGGGGTCTATGACCTTGCACTTGGGCACGAATGCCGCGCTGTCGCGCTCGTCGAAGCTCAGGTCCGCCTCCGGCGAGCCGATGGTGTAGCCGAACAGTGATTCGGACCATTTCAGTTCGCCCACCAGCTGCCGCGCGTAGGGGTCGAGCAGCAGTTTGTTGGGGTTGAAGCGCTGCCCGGCGTCGGGCTCGTAGGGACCATGCACGCGGTAGCCGTAGATCTGCCCCGGATGCGCATCGGGCAGGTAGCCGTGCCAGATTTCGTCGCTGTACTCGGGCAGCTCGATGCGCTCGACCTCGCGCTTGCCCTGGGCGTCGAACAGGCACAATTCGACACGGGTGGCGTGGGCGGAGAACAGCGCGAAGTTGACGCCCAGGCCATCCCAGGTGGCGCCCAGGGGAAAGGGACGGCCTTCGGTAACGCGGGACTGTGCTCGTCGGGTCATGGCCGGCTCCTGGGGTCAGATGCTCTGCTTCTTCGTGCGTGGCCTGGGCGCCGCAGGCTTGCTGGGAACCGCTGCTTCGGCCGGGCTGGGCCTGGGTTTGCGCGTCGCGGTAGGCGTCACGGTCGGCGCGCTCCTGGTCGGCTTGGCCTTGGCTGGCGACTTGCGCTCGGCGGGGCTGGGCGTGGGCGCGACGGTTTCGCCTTCGCCCTGGTCCGGCACTTCCGGGTCAGCCTTGGGCAGGCGTCCCTTGCGCCGGGGCGGCTCCTGCAGCAGGGCGGGCTTCTCCGGTTCGCTGTTGCCTTCGAAGCGGGGTTTCACCGCCTCATCCGCGCCATCGGCATTGGCCGCCTCGGTTTCGGCGAGGCTGCGCGCCATGCGCCAGTGGCGGTCGTGCTGGCCTTCCGGGCGTCCCTCGGACTCCCAGATCTGGTAGGCCAGTTCGCGGACTCTTCGCTCGTTGACCTTCATCGTTCACCTCCGGAAATGAGCAGGTTGACCGGGACCTCGCCGAGCAGCTCTGCCAGGCGGGGTTCTCCGTTGTGTGGTTCGACCGGACCGACCAGTCCGTGCCAGCGGACGGCGGCCAGGGAAGAGGGCAGGTGCAGGCGGGTGTCCGCCCAGCGGCTGGACGGCACCTGTGGCAGTGATGAGTCGCCGAGAAGCCCGGCGGCGCAGCGCGGCACCACCACCAGCAGATGCTGGCCGGCGTGGCTGCGGACGAAGGCGACGACCTGTGCCGCGTGCTCGCCGCGCGCCTCCAGTGGCAGGTAGTCGCCCGCCGAGAACAGCGCTGGCCAGCGCTTGCGCAGGCCGAGGGCGTGGGCGAGCAGCGCCTGTTTTACGTGTCCGCTGCGCCAGTCGCGCAGCAGCGTCGGCCAGTCCGGCGGAGTATCCAGCGCCGCTTCGCGGGCAACGAAGTCGGGGGTACGGCGGTTGTCCGGGTCCACCAGGCTGAAGTCCCAGAATTCGCAGCCCTGGTAGAGATCGGGCACGCCGGGTGTGGTGTTGCGCAGCACGCTTTGCGCCAGTCCGTTGAGCGCGCCGGCGGGCATCAGGCTGCTTGCGGCTTCGGCGATGGACCGACGCAACGCTGCACCGGCGTCCTCCAGCAGGATGCCGCTGAGGAACTGCGCGCAGACGCTCTCGTAGGCATCGTTGGGCGCGCTCCAGTCGCTGTCCAGCTTGGCCTCGCGGATCGCCTTGCGCTGCCACTGCCCGAGGCGCTGGTGATACTCGCGCAGGCCGTCGAGATCATCGGCGGCCAGCTCCAGCGGCCAGCTGCCCAGCAGGGTCTGGTAGAGCATCAGTTCGTCGCCGCCGCTGGGGGCCGGGCCGCGTGCGATGTGCTGGCGCAATGGCGCGGCGAGTTTCCACCAGCTCCAGGCCTGCTCGGCGAACCACTCGGCGCGCTCGCTGAGCACCGCCAGGCGCGCCCGGCAGTCTTCGCCGCGCTTGTGGTCGTGGGTGGCGGTGGCCAGCATTGCGTGGGGGAAGTTGCGCAGGCGTTTCAGGCAGGCGAGGTGGAAGGCGTCGACATCGCCGCCCAGCGTCTGCGGATCGAAGCCGACGTCGTTGCGCCCCAGGGCCGCCGCCGAGCGATAGCAGGCGGTGTCCTCCAGGGACTTGGCGGCAATCGGCGGGGTGAGCTGCTGGAAGCGGTCCAGCGCGAGCTTGCGCAGCTGCCGCATCGGCCCCGGCGGCTGGGTGCGCAGCGCTTCGCCGCCGAGCATCCGGTCGAGCCAGCCGAGGGTGCGCTGATCGCCGGGTTCCAGGTGCTGCACGGCCTGCTCCAGGGCCTGGCTGAAGAAGTGCTCGTCCTGCTCGGAACGGCCCAGCGCGTCGGCGTAGGTGCGGTAGACGGGGAAGGCGGCGAGCAACTGGAACAGCGCGCGGCGGATCGAGCCCAGCGGGATGTCGCGGCTGGCCAGGGCGAAGCGGGCGATGTGCCAGAGCTGTTGCGCCAGACCCTCGACATCGCCGGCGAACAGCGAGCCCAGCACGTGCTTGCGTGCCTGGCGGACTTCCTCGGCAAAGCCGTCCTGGCGGCCGCTGACTTCCAGCCACAGGTGGCGCAATGCCGGTTCGCCACGGGCGTCGTGCAACAGCTGCGACACCTGGTTCATGAAGTCGTAACCGGTGCTGCCTTGCACCTTCCAGTCCGCCGGTAACGCTTCGCCGGGGCCGAGGATCTTCTCGACGTAGACCGGCGCGCCACGGGTGGCGCGCCACAGCCGCCGGCAGTAGCCGCGCGGGTCGGCGAGGCCGTCCACATGGTCGATGCGCAGGCCGTCGATCAGCCCTTCGTCCATCAGTTGCAGCAGGTACGCGTGGCTGGCCTGGAACACGTCCGGGTGTTCGGCGCGCAGGCCCACCAGCTCGTTGATGTCGAAGAAGCGCCGCCAGTTGATGTCGTCCGCCGCTACCCGCCAATTGGCCAGACGGTAGTGCTGCTGCTCGATCAGCCGGTGCAGGCTGTGCCAGTCATCGCGGTAGGACACCAGCAGGGTTTCCAGGCGCCCCGCGTCGCGTAGCGGCACGGCGGCTTCCTGGCACAGCGCCTGTGCCAGATGACGCCCCAGCGGGTGATGGTGCAACTCGACGAAGCGCGGCGCCAGGGCCAACAGCTCGGGGCACTCGGTGTGGCAGAGGATCATTCCGTAGCTGGACGGACAGACCGGGAAGCGTTGCTCGCCGTAGCGCAGCAGGAAGCGCGCGCTGGCGACGTCGTAGTCCAGCTGGATACGCCCGGAAGTCACCTCGTCGATGTAGTCCTCGCCCAGGCAGGGCAGCAGCACCTGCTGGTCCAGCAGCGGGTCGTCGCTGTGCCAGCGGATATCGAAGAAGTGCGCGTAGGCGCTGTCCAGGCCCCATTCGAGGACGTCCTGCCACCAGGGGTTGGCGTCGCCGATGCGCATGTGGTTGGCCACGGTATCGACGATCAGGCCCATGCCGTTGCGCCGCAGGCCCGCCACCAGCCGGCGCAGCGCGGGTTCGCCGCCCAGCTCGGCGCTGATGCGGGTAGGGTCGACCGAGTCGTAGCCGTGGCTTGAACCCGGCTGCGCGGTCAGCAGGGGCGAGGCGTACAGGTGACTGATGCCCAGGCGGGCGAAGTAGTCCAGCCAGGGCAGGGCGTCATCCAGGGTGAACCCGCGATGGAACTGCAGGCGCAGGGTGGCGCGGATCTCAGCCATGTTCGCATCCTCCGTCGCCAGTACTGCCGCGGGCGCGGTGCAGGCGCTCCAGGCGTGCGCGCACCGCCGGGTCGTCGAGCATCTCGCCAGCGTTGCGTTCGAAGCGCCGACGCCAGTTCGGGTGGCTGTCGCCGGGCCCCGGGAGGTTCGGCTGCTCGATGCAGGCCAGGGCGTCTTCCAGTGGCAGCAGGACCAGCGGCGCAGGCGTTGCGCCGAGGAATTCGATAGCGCCATCCAGTACCGGGTCGGGAGTGATGCCGCTCTCGCCCAGCGCCCGGCGCAGCGCAAAGCTTTCGTGCTGGCGGGTGTTGCGCTCGTCGGCGGCGGTCTCGCGGGTGCGCTGGCCGAGCTGCTCGCGCCAGTCGATGTCGCGGCCTTTCTGCCAGCCTTCCAGGGTCGGCAGGTCATGGGTGGTGCTGGTGGCCAGGGCGTTGTCCGGCCAGTGCGCGGGGGCGATGAAGCCGCCGTGCTGCTGCTCGAACAGCAGCACGCGCATGCCGAGGATGCCGCGCTCGGCCAGCGCTTCGCGCAGCCCCGGCGGCACGGTGCCGAGGTCTTCGCCGATGATCACCGCGCGGGCGCGCTCGGCTTCCAGGCAGATCAGCCGCAGCAGGTCCTGGATCGGGTAGTCGAGGTAGGCGCCGTCCTGCGCCTCCGAACCGGCGGGGATCACCCAGAGCCGGCGCAGGCCGAGGATATGGTCGATGCGCAGGCCGCCGACATAGCGCAGGTTGGCCCGCAGCATCTCGATGAAGGCGCGGAAGCCGTGGCGGCGCAGGCCGTCCGGGGAGAAGGCGCAGATGCCCCAGTTCTGCCCGGCGCGGTTGAGGATGTCCGGCGGGCAGCCGACGCTGACGCCGGTAAGCAGTTCGTCCTGGCGCATCCACGCCTGGCTGCCGGCAGGCTCGGCGCCCACCGCGAGATCGGCGATCAGGCCGATGCCCATGTCGGCGGCTTTCGCGTCGCGCTGCACCTGCTGCAGGCCACGGGCGATCAGCCACTGGCCGAAGGCCTGCTGACTGATCGCCTGTTCCTCGTCGACCATGAAGTGCCCCAGCTCGGCGCTGCCGGCGTTGCGGTAATCCTCGGGCCAGAAGCGCCAGTCCAGCCCGTCGCCGGCTTCGGCGCGGCGCAGTTGCAGGACCTGGAAGCAGCAATGCTGCAGCAGCTCGGCGCCGCCGAGGCTGCGGAAGGCGAGGAAGTCTTCGTGCAGCTCGCCAGCCTCGCGCTGGAATTGCCTGTAGAGCTGCGTCAGCAGACGGTCGCGCAGGTGGGCGACGCCCAGCCAGTCGATCAGTGGCAGCGCCTGAAGGCGCGCCAGTTCGGCGTCCAGCCCGGCCGCGGCGACCGCCTGGCGTACCGGTTCGTCACCCAGTACCAGGCCGGGGGCGGCATAGAGTTCGTTGAACAGCAGACGACTGGACGGTGAGTAGGGGCTGTAGATGTCCCGCGAGGCGGCACTCATGGCGTGCAGCGGGCTGATGGCGATGGCGTCGGCGCCTTGCGCGGCCGCCGCGCGCACCAGCTGGGCGAGGGCGGCAATGTCGCCGGCGCCGCCGTCCTGCTCGCGGCGCAGCGAGTACAGCTGGGCGGACAACCCCCAGACGCGCTGGCGACCGCCGCAATACTGAGACACCGAGGGGCAGCGCGGCGGGGCGACAGCGAGGACCAGCTCGTGGGGGCCCAGGTGCAGCAGGTAATAGCCGCTGGCTTCGAGCGGCGGAATGCGCCCGTGCTCATCGACATGCCCTTCGCTGTGGCCGCTGTCGTCTTCGTTGAACAGCTTGTAGCGGGTGCCCGGCGTGACCGGCACGCTGACGGCCTGGCCGAGGTCGGCGGTAAGCAGCGGCGGTACCTCGGCGCGCCGACGTTCCAGCGCCTCCAGGCTCTGGCGGATCTGCTCCGGGCTCTGCGCCGGGAAGCCGAGCGCTTCCAGCACCTTGCGCTGCACCTCGGGGGTGAGCCGCTGCGGGCGGTTGTCGGCGTCCATCCAGTCGATGGCCAGGCCCGCTTCACTGGCCAGGCGTTCCAGTTGCGCGTCGCTCATCAGGTCGTCTCCAGGCTGGCGACCATCGCGGTGCCGCCCAGCCAGCCGTGGCGGTAGTGCGCCACGCCCTGGCCGCAGCAGAACAGCACCTGGGCGGCTTCCCCCGGCGGCTCGACGGTGATGTCGTCCGCGCCGAGGTTGAGGTCGATGCGCCACAGGCTGCCGTCGCCGAGCCGCCACTTCGCGCTCAGCGCGCGCTCGCCCAATGGTTGCGCGTCCAGCGCGCGGCTACCGGGCAGGTGCGGAACCAGCCAGCGCTGACGCAGTTGCAGCAGTTCGCGGCAGTGCGCGCGCCAGGTCTCGTCACCGTGCTCGGGGCGAGGTCGGGAGGCCACGTAGGTCTGGTAATCGTTGGGGTCGGGAATCCAGGCGGCGGCGCCCGGCGAGGAGAACCGGCTGAAGCCCCTGAACTCCTCGCGGCGGCCTTCGGTGACGGCCCGCGCCAGTTCGCCCTGGTAATCGGTGAAAAACAGGAAGGGTTGCTGCTCGCCCCATTCCTCGCCCATGAACAGCATCGGCACCATGGGGCTGAGCAGCACCAGCGAGCTGGCCGCGCGCAGGCGGTCGGCGTGGGAGAGGGTGGTCAGGCGTTCGCCCAGCGCGCGGTTGCCGACCTGGTCGTGGTTCTGCAGGAAGACCACGAAGGCCTGCGGACTCAGCCGGCCGCTGGGCTCGCCACGGGCGATGCCGCGGTAGTCGGTCTCGCCCTGGAAGGCGAAGCCCTCGCGCAGGCAGCGGCACAGCTGCTCGATGGGCTGGTGCGAGTAGTCGACGTAGTAGCCCTCGTCCTCGCCCGTGAGCAGTACGTGCAGGCAGTGGTGCAGGTCGTCATTCCACTGGGCATCGAAGCCGTGCCCGTTTTCAGGAGCATCGGTCTGCAACAGGCTTGCCTCGTTGTTCTCGTTCTCCAGGATCAGGTGCAGCTCGCGGCCATCGGCCGCCTGGCGGGCGCGCCCGGCCAGCTCACGGAGGAAGTCCTTGTCGGAAATGGCATGCACGGCGTCGATGCGCAGGCCGTCCACACGGTACCCGCGCACCCACATCTCGGCGTTGCCGATGAAGAACTCGCGCACCGCCGGGTGGCGGAAGTCGATCGCCGGGCCCCAGGGCGTCTGCTGGTCGGCGCGAAAGAAGGTGCTGGCGTACTGGCCGAGGTAATTGCCCTGCGGGCCGAAGTGGTTGTAGACCACGTCGACGAACACCATCAGGCCCAGGCCGTGGGCCTTGTCGATGAGCCGGCGCAGGGTGTCCGGGTCGCCATAGGCGCAGGAGGGCGCGTAGGGCAGCACGCCGTCGTAGCCCCAGTTGCGCCGACCGGGGAAGGCATTGAGCGGCATCAGTTCGATGGCGGTGATGCCCAGCGCTGCCAGCTCTTCCAGCCGTCCCTGGAGGGCCGAGAAGCCGTCGAACAGCCCGGCATGGACTTCGTAGATCACCGCTTCATGCCAGGGCCGCCCGCGCCAGTCCGGGTACAGCCAGCGGTAGGCGTCGGGATCCACCACCCGGCTTTCACCTTCGACGCCGCCGGCCTGGTCCCGCGAGGCCGGGTCCGCCACCAGCAGGTCGTGGTCGATGCGGTAGCGGTAGGTCTGCCCGACGATGGCCGGGACCTCGGCGCCGAACCAGCCGTCCTGGAGCTGTTCAAGGTCGTGGCGTTTGCCTCCGCCCAGTTCCACTGCCACCCGCTGCGCATCGGGCGCCCACAGCGAGAAGCGCACCCTGCCGCCGGGCAGGACCTGCGCGCCATGTCGCCGATCGGGCTGCACCGTCATCGCACGGCCTGCGCCGGCACCCGCTGCAGCAGGCGCTGGTAGAGAGAGGTATAGGGGCGCACGGCTTCGTCCCAGGGCAGTGGCGACTCCATGGCCTTGCAGCGCATGGCGTGCAGCAGTTCCGGGTAGCGGTAGATGTTCAGCGCACGGCGCACGGCGTCGAAGTAGCTCGCCGGCGTCTCGTCGCGGAACAGCAGGCCGGTCACGCCATCGACGATGGTGTCGGCCAGCCCGCCGGTGTGCCGGGCGATGGGCAGCGAGCCGAAGCGCTGGGCGTACATCTGGCTGAGCCCGCAAGGCTCGTAGCGCGAGGGCATGAGCAGGAAGTCGCTGGCGGCATAGATGCGCCGGGCGGTGGTCTCGTCGAAGCCGACCTGCACGCCGACCCGGCCCGGATAGCGCTCGGCCAGTTCGCGCATGGCCTGCTCCAGCTCGGGCTCGCCGCAACCGATGGAGACCAGCCGGCCACCGGCGGCAACCATCTCGTCGGCGATGGCCAGGGTCAGGTCGATGCCTTTCTGATGGACCAGCCGCGAGACCACGGCGAACAGCGGACCGCGGCCCGGCAGCAGGCCGAACTGCTTCTCCACGTAGTCGGCATTGCGGCGCTTGCCGGCCAGGCGTGCCGAGTCGAAGCCTTCGATCAGGTGCGGGTCGGTCTGCGGGTCCCAGCCGGCATCGATGCCGTGGGTGATGCCGCTGAGCTGGCCACGGTCGCGGCGCTGGGCGAGCACGCCGTGCATGCCGCAGCCCAGTTCCTCGCCGGTGATCTCGCGGGCATAGGTTTCGCTCACCGTGGTGATGTGGCTGGCGTGGCTGATGCCGGCCTTGAGGAAGGACAGCTTGCCGTAGAACTCCATGCTCCCCGGCAGGCCGGCCGCTTCCGGCAGGCCCAGCTCCGCGCAGCAGCCCAGCGGGCAGGAGCCCTGGTAGCCCAGGTTGTGGATGGTCAGCACGCTGGGCGTGGCCTGTCCGCGCCAGGCCATGTAGGCCGGGGCCAGCGCGGTGGGCCAGTCGTTGACGTGGAGCAGGTCGGGGCACCAGCCCAGTTGGCTCATGCCGGCACAGATGTCGGCGGCAGCGAGGCTCAGGCGGGCGAAGCGGATGTGATTGTCGGTCCACTCCTGGCCGTTCTGATCGACGTAGGGCGTGCCGGGGCGGTCGTAGAGTTCCGGGCAGATCACCGCGTAGACCACCAGGCCGTCGGCCAGCTTCAACTCGCCGATATCGCAGGCCGGCAGCCCGGCCCGGCCCGCCAGGCGGCCGACGATACGGCAGGCCACGGCGCCCTTGAGCACCTGCGGGTAGCCGGGCAGCAGCACGCGGATATCGTGCTCGGCCAGCAGCGCGCGGGGCAGGGCGGAGGAAACGTCGCCCAGGCCGCCAGCCTTGACGAAGTCGCTGAATTCGGAAGTGGCGAAGAGTATCCGTTTGCGCCGCTGCGGCGGCGTACCATCGGCCGACGGGATCGGGGTGAGGTTGACTGTGGCTTCTTCCAGGCGCACATCGGCCAGCGGGTTGCGCATCATTGACTCCTCGTTTTCGTCTGAGGGGCTGGCGTCTCCTGTCAGCCCCGCGGGTCTCCAAGGTGTTTGTCCTGTCCTGCGGGGGACCGGCCAGCGCACGGCGAAGTTTCGAATTTCTGCCGGCGCGCACTGACGCTCCGCCTGCATCCCGATAAGCACAGGAGCAGCACTGGTCGAAGGTCGTTCAGGCAGGGGCAGAAGGCGTGACGGGGAAATTCCCTGGTCGACAGGTATTGCTCCAAGCAGGGTCCGTACCAGTCTTCGTCGTGGTCGTAACTGACTGATCGGAAGGAAAAATCAGATCCCGGCGTGGCGATGTGCAACCAGCAGAATGCACGACCGAGCCATCCGCCGATTGCAATACGCCCTGCCGCTACGCTTCCCGGCGAACGCCTCCAGCAGTTCGTTATCTGTGTAGAACCGATGACTGCCCAGCCAGTCGAGTGTTCATACAACCTGACCGGGCAGCCAACCGAGGAGCACCGCATGAACGACGCCGACCGCCCACGATTTCCCGCTCCCTGACCTTGCCTGCGCGCCCCGCCCCTACAGGACTGGGGGAGCGCATGGGCGCCAGAGCCTGCCGGAACAGCTCCATGCGGAAACCCCGGCGCTGATTGGTGGCGCCGGATTCGCCGTGTAGGAGCGCGCCATGCCCGCGATCGCGCCCATGGCGCGCTGCTACAGGTCAGCTAGTTACTTCGACGGATGCGCCTTGACCAGTTCCTGCGCCATTTCCAGGTGCTGCTGCAGCACCGGCAGAGTCTTCTGCGCAAAGGCCTTGATCTCGGTATCGGAGGAGTTGTTCGCCGCATCGGTGAACAGCTTCACCGCGTCCTCGTGGGCGCCCACCTGGTTTGTGGCATAGGCGGCATCGAACGACTCGTCCCGTACATCCAGCACCTTCACCTTGGCCTGGTCGACCATGCCTGGCGAGTCGGACAGCTCCAGCTTCTGTTTCCGGGCGATGGCCTTGAGCTCCTCGCCGGCCTTGGTGTGGTCGTCAATGATGTGCTGGGCGAAGGTCTTCACATCGGCAGACTGGCTCTTCTTCAGCGCCAGCCTGGCGGCGTCGATCTCCGCCATGCCGGCGGCGGAAGCTTCGCTGGCGAAGTTCTGCGCCTGCGAGTTGGGATCGTCGGCCAGCAGCGGGCCGGCGAACAGCAACGCGGCCGATACGATCGCGCCGCGCAAGATGGCTGATCCTTTCATGGCTGATCCTTTCATGGGGAGTCTCCCGGTCGGGTGGACTGATCCTCGCCAGGCTGGGCGTCTGTCGAGGCACAGTCGGTTGACGGGTGGCCCCGCGCGGGGTTCAGAGTTTTCCGTCAGTGGCGCGCAGCGCGCCGTCCGGCGGCATCCGGGGTAGGATGGCCGCGCCTATGCTTTGCTCCAAGGAGCCAGGGGAGCCCGGACCACATGCCAGAAACCATCGCCAGCACCGCTCAACTCGTCGAAGACGCGCGTTACCGCCTGCTGGTCGAGGCGGTGACCGACTACGCCATCTACATGCTCGACCCCGATGGCCGCGTCAGCAGCTGGAGCTCCGGAGCGCAGCGCCTCAAGGGCTACGCCGCCGACGAGATCCTCGGCGAGCACTTTTCGCGTTTCTACACCCCCGCCGACCGCGAGGCCGGGCTGCCCGAGCTGGCGCTGGGCGAGGCGGCGCGGGTCGGGCGCTTCGAGAGTGAGGGCTGGCGCCTGCACCGCGACGGCAGCTCGTTCTGGGCCCACGTAGTGATTGACGCCATCCGCGACGTTTCCGGCGAGCTGCTGGGCTTCGCCAAGATCACCCGCGACCGCACCGAGCAGCACGAGACCGAGCAGGCCCTGCGGCGCAGCGAGCAGCATTTCCGCCTGCTGGTGAATGGCGTCACCGACTACGCGCTGTACATGCTCGACCCCGAGGGCAATGTCACCAGCTGGAACCCTGGTGCGGAGCGGATCAAGGGCTACCATCCCGAGGAAATCATCGGTCGTCGTTTCGAGTGTTTCTACTGCGACGAGGATCGCCAGGACGGCGTTCCCGAGACCAGCCTGAGCACCGCGCTGGCCGAAGGGCGCTATGAGGAAGAGCGCCTGCAGATGCGCAAGGACGGCTCGCGCTTCTGGGCCAACATCGTCATCGACCCGGTATTCGATGACACCGGCAAGCTGCTGGGTTTCGCCAAGATCACCCGCGACATCACCGACAAGCGCCGTGCCCAGGAAGAGCTGGAGCGCGCCCGCGACGAACTGATCCAGTCGCAGAAGATGGAATCCCTCGGCCAGCTCACCGGCGGCGTCGCCCACGACTTCAACAACTTGCTGACGGTGATCCTTGGCGGGCTGCAGCTGCTCGAACGACAACTGCCCAAGGACAACGAGAAGGTTCAGGCCATCTGGCGCAACGCGCTGGAGGCGACCCGCCGCGGCGCCCAGCTGACCCAGCGGATGCTGGCCTTCGCCCGCAAGCAGCGGCTGTTCCCACAGCCGATCCAGCTGCCGGCGCTGCTGCAGGACATGAGCGAGCTGCTGGTCAGCTCCCTGGGCCCGACCATCAGCCTGGAGACGCGCTTTCCGCTTCAGCTGGACTGCGTGATGAGCGACCAGAACCAGCTGGAGCTGGCGATCATCAACCTCGCCACCAACGCCCGCGACGCCATGCCTGGCGGCGGCAGCATCACCTTCTCGGCGCGCAATACCCAGGTCGGGCCGCGCCAGAGCGGCAAGCTGGCGCCGGGGGAATACGTGTGCCTGGCCGTCACCGACTCGGGGCAGGGCATGGACGAGGACACCCTGCGCCGCGCCGCCGAACCCTTCTTCACCACCAAACCGACCGGCAAGGGCACCGGGTTGGGCCTGTCCATCGTCCACGGCCTGGCCCAGCAGCAGGGCGGGGCGCTGCTGTTGCGCAGCACACCGGGGATGGGGACCTCGGCGGAAATCTGGTTGCCGGCGGTGAAGGTGAAGGTCAAGGCGGAGCCGGGGGCGGTGGATGAAGCGCCGGCGGCCGCTGCCGAGGTCGAACTGACCGAACCACTGGGGCTGCGGGTGCTGGTAGTGGACGACGATGCCCTGGTGCTGGCCGGCACCAGTGCGTTGCTCGCAGACCTTGGTTGCCAGCCCGCGCGGACCGACTCGGCGCGGGCGGCACTGCAACTGCTGGAGCAGTCGGACTTCGACCTGATGATCACCGACTTCGCCATGCCGGACATGGACGGCATGCTGCTGATCCAGCAGGTGCGCCAGTCCCACCCCGCATTGACCTGTGCGCTCACCACCGGTTACGCGGGACGGCTGGACACCCTGGCCGACCCGGCGCTGCGCCTGCCCAAGCCGTTCGACCGCGAGCAGTTGCTGGCGCTGTTGCTGCAGGTGAAGCGCACCGGGTAGAAAAAACGAACCTCCGCGGGCGTGGCGTACCCAATGGTGACTGCCATTGCCCCGGAGGATTCGCCATGTATGCCCATCCCCATGTGCCGTTCCACGCCCATTCGCCTGCGTTGCTCCATGCACAGCGCCCCGAACCCATGGAACCGCCCCCGGACCGCGAAAGCCAGATTCCCGAGGATTTCCCCGAGGAAGTGCCGATGGAGCAGCCTCCCGAGGAGCCGATTCCGGCGCCGGAGCAGCGCGCGTTCCGCTTCTCGACGGGAGCCTTGGCATAAAACGTTCGTACGGCACCGATCGTAGGGCGCATAACGCGCCAGCGTTATCCGCCACCGTGGCATTCGGCGGATAACCCGTTCCGGGTTATGCGCCCTACGTGGCTGGAGCGCGCGGTGCCCGTGACCGGACGCATGGCGCGCTTCTGCTCAAGGTTGGTAATTGTCGTGTAAGGCGATGTCAGTGTCCCGTGGTCCCGCGCGCGGGGCGCAGGCCTTCGGCGACTTCCATCTCGATCAGCGATCCGGGGTCTTCATTGCCCGGGTCGTTGATGGAAGGCTCGGCCATGGCAGGGTCCAGGCTGCCCTGGGGCATCAGGCCTTCGCTGCGGTCGCGGCGGTCGAGCAGCGGCAGCAGGCCATCGTGGAACTCCTGCTGCTGCGCCTCGGAAAGCGCGGCGAAGCCGTGGTTGAGGATATAGCGGGCGAGGACTTCCTGGCGGCTGTCAGCCTCCAGCACTCCTTCGTCGAGCAGGCGGCGAAGGCCCTCTGAGCGTTCAAGTTCGCTGTGTTCGTTGCAGCCCATCGTTCGCACCTCCCAGGTCTGTCCAGCGAGAGTGGTTAAGCGTGAGCGGCTCGGTATGAGCACTGGCAGTGGGCGACGTCTGTCGCGCCGCCTTATCGAATGACAGGCGCCGGGGCTGGCTGTTCACGGCGAGGGACGAACGGTCCCCGCTACTGGCTCACGGTAGGAGCGGGCCACGCCCGCGATCCGTCGGTGGGGCCGACGGTCAACCCGGTCGCATTCCTGCCAGCGTACGCGGGCAGGGCCCGTTCCTGCTCAGGTACGGCGCGTGCGGCGGGCAGCCATCGCATTCCGGCATGGCCGGCATCGACCTATGGTATTGGCCGGGTCCGGCACGCGGCTCTTAGCATCTCGTGCGTTTCCCCTGACAACGAGAACAACAAGTGGACCTGGGTAAAATCCTGCGCCGTAGCGCGCTTTACTGGCCTGACCGCGAAGCCGTGGTCGACTCCCGCCAACGCATTACCTTTGCCAATCTCGAGCGCCGCACCAATCGCCTGGCGTCCGGCCTGCTGGCGCTGGGACTGGAGCAGGGAGCCCACGTGGCGATCCTGGCACTCAACCGCGTCGAGCTGGTGGAGGCGGAAGTCGCCCTCTACAAGAACGCCATGGTCAAGGTGCCGATCAACGCGCGGCTGGCCCCCGATGAAGTGTTGAGCGTGCTGAAGGATTCGCGCAGCCAGGCGGTGATCGCCGATGCCGCCTTCGCCGCGCTGATCGACCAGCGCCGCGCCGAGCTGGCGGACCTGAAGCTGATCGTCCCGCTGGCGGACGAGGGCGCCGACGTGCCCTACGAGCAGGTGCTCGAGCGCGGCTCGGAAGCGCCGATCAGTTGCGACCCGGCGGACGATGCGCTGGCCGTGCTGCACTACACCTCCGGCAGTTCCGGCGTGCTCAAGGCCGCCATGCTCAGCGTCGGCAACCGCAAGGCGCTGGTGCGCAAGAGCATCGCCAGCCCCACCGGCCGTTCCGGCCCCGGCGATGTGATGGCCCATGTCGGCCCGATCACCCATGCCAGCGGCATGCAGATCATGCCCCTGCTCGCCGCCGGCGCCTGCAACCTGCTGGTGGAGCGCTACGACGACCGTCTGCTGCTGGAGACCATCCAGCGTGAGCGCGTCACCCGGCTGTTCCTGGTGCCGGCGATGATCAACCGCCTGGTGAACTTCCCCGGCGTGGAAACCTATGACCTGAGCAGCCTGCGCCTGGTGATGTACGGCGCCGCGCCCATGGCTCCGGCCCTGGTGCGCCGCGCCATGCAGGTGTTCGGGCCGATCCTCGCCCAGGGCTACGGCGCCGGCGAGACCTGTTCGCTGGTCACCGTGCTCACCGAGCAGGACCACATCGCCGCGCTGGACGACCCCAGGCGCCTGGCCTCCTGCGGGCGCTGCTATTTCGACACCGATCTGCGGGTGGTCAACGAGGACTTCGAGGACGTGCAGGCC
The DNA here is from genome assembly GCF_040017195.2 of Pseudomonas sp. LABIM340. NCBI lineage: Bacteria > Pseudomonadati > Pseudomonadota > Gammaproteobacteria > Pseudomonadales > Pseudomonadaceae > Pseudomonas > Pseudomonas sp. LABIM340. Next base: position 3,329,406 of record NZ_CM200227.1, read on the forward strand.
GGCGAGATCGGCGAGATCGTCGTGCGCGGGCCGGACATCATGCAGGGCTACTGGCAGGCACCGGAGCTGACCGCCGAGGTCATGCGCGAGGGCTACTACCTCACCGGCGACCTCGCCACGGTGGATGAGCACGGCTACGTGTTCATCGTCGACCGCAAGAAGGAAATGATCATTTCCGGCGGCTTCAACATCTACCCCACCGAGGTGGAGCAGGTGCTCTACAGCCTGCCGGAAATCTTCGAGGCGGCGGTGGTCGGCGTGCCCGACGAGCAGTGGGGCGAGGCGATCAAGGCAGTGGTGGTGCTCAAGCCCGGCATGCAGCTGGACGAGGCGCGGATCATCGAGCTGTGCGCCGCGCAGCTGGCCGGCTTCAAGAAGCCGCGCAGCGTGGACTTCGTGCGCGAACTGCCGAAGAACCCCAACGGCAAGGTCGTGCGCCGCCTGGTGCGCGAACCCTACTGGCAGAACCAGGATCGGCGGATCTGAGGAGCATGACCATGCAAGCGATTCAACCCAGCCCCAAGGCGCAGGCGATCATCGACGACCTGCGCGGCTTCATCCGTGAAGAACTGCTGCCGCTGGAGCAGCGCCAGGGCATCCGCTTCGGTGAGAAGCACTCCCGCGAGCTGCTGCGCAACCTGTGGAAACGCTCCTGCGAGCGCGGCTTCTACAACATCATGCTGCCCGAGGAACTGGGCGGCGCCGGCCTGGGCATCGCTGACCTGTGCGCGGTGAAAGAAGCCGCCGCCAGCAGCGGCGCAGTGCTGGCCGCCCATGTGCTGGGCGAGCTGAGCGGCCCGCCGCGGGTCGGCCACCTGTTCCGCGTGGCCAGCGAAGAGCAGATCGAGCACTTCCTGCGCCCGGTGTGCCGCGCCGAGAAGGCCGTGTGCTTCGCCCTGACCGAGGCCGAGGCCGGCTCCGACGCCACGGCGATCAAGACCAGTGCGCGCCTGGAAGGCGACCACTACGTGCTGGACGGCGCCAAGCGCTACATCTCCGGCGCGCCCTACGCGGACTTCGCCGTGCTGCTGGCGGTGACCGGGCCGGGCAAGGGCGCGGAAGGCATCTCGGCGTTCTTTGTCGATCTTTCGGCGCCGGGCGCCAAGGTGGTCTCCGACTACCAGGCCATGTCCGGCCCCGGCACCCACGGTGACATCCTCCTCGAAGGGGTGAAGGTGCCGGTGGCGCACCGCATCGGCGAGGCGGGGAAGGGCTTCAAGCTGGCCATGGGGCGCATCACCCTGAATCGCCTGCTGCATTGCGCGACCATGCTCGGCATGGCCGACCTGGCGCTCAACCTGTCGGTGGATTATGCCCGCACGCGGGTGCAGTTCGGCCGGCCGATCGGCATGTTCCAGGCGGTCAGCCACATGATCGCCGACATGGCCACCGAGCTGTATGCCGCGCGCAGCATGATGTACGCCACGGCAGCCAGCTATGACGCGGGCGGCGACATCCGCACCCAGTCGTCGATGTGCAAGGTGTTCAGCTCGGAGACCGCCTTCCGCATCGCCGACCGCGCGGTGCAGGTGCACGGCGGCGCCGGGTTGATCAACGGCCATCCGGTGGAGTGGCTGTTCCGCGCGACCCGTATGATGCGCATCCTCACCGGGACCAGCGAAATCCAGCGCAACACCATCGCCAAGGGCATCCTGATGCCCGATTGACCGGCAGACCTGACAGCGCAGCGCCCACAAGAACAAGAGAGAGACAAGCAACATGCACGATGCTCATGCCTTCCAGCCCCGCAAAGCCTGGACTGTCGCCTTCCTGCTGGCGGCGATGATGCTGGTGAACTTCCTCGACAAGGTGGTCACCGGCCTGGTGGCGGTGCCGATGATGAAGGAGTTGAACCTGACCCCGGCCGAGTTCGGCCTGGTCGGTGGCAGCCTGCACTGGCTGTTTTCCATCTCCGCGGTGGTCGGCGGCTTCCTCGCCAACCGCCGCTCCACCCGCTGGATGCTGCTGGGCATGGGCGCCTTCTGGGCGCTGGTGCAGTTGCCGATGCTCTATGCCACTTCGCTATGGACGCTGGTGGCCTGCCGGGTGCTGCTCGGTGTGGGCGAGGGGCCGGCGTCGCCGGTCGCCACCCACGCGCTGTACAAGTGGTTCCCCGACGAGCGCCGCAGCCTGCCAGTGGCGCTGCTGCACTCGGGCAGCGCCATGGGCCTGCTGATCGCCGGGCTGATGATCCCGTGGATCAGCACCCACTACGGCTGGCGCAGCAACTTCGCCATCCTCGCGATTCTCGGAGCGGTGTGGTGCGCGGCCTGGTTCTTCTTCGGCCAGGAAGGCCGGCTGGGCGAGGTTCGTCAGGGCCAGCCGGGTGGCGAACGCCTGCCGTACCGCCGCCTGCTGGGCGACAGTACGGTGCTGGCCAACTACTTCTGCCACTTCGCCGCCAACTGGTCGCTGGCGCTGACCCTGACCTGGGTGCCGGCCTACCTGGAAAGCGGCCTGGGCCTGAGCGGGATGAACGCCGGGCGGCTGTTCGGCCTGTTCGTGCTGGTGACCATGCCGCTGAGCCTGTTCATGGCGTGGCTGTCGCAGCGCATGCTGCGCGCCGGGGTGTCGTCGCGGGTGGCGCGGGGTGTGTTCGTCTCCGCCTGCCTGATGGCCAGCGGCGTGCTGTCCATCAGCCTGCTCGCGGACATGCCGGTGGTCCTGCGCATGACCTACATGACCCTGAGCGGCGGCCTGGCGCTGGTGATGTATTCGGTGGGCCCGGCGATGCTGGCGGAAGTCACGCCCACCGCCCAGCGCGGCAGCATCCTCGCCATCGGCAACGCCTTCTCCTCGCTGGCGGGGCTGAGCGCGCCCATCGTCACCGGCTTCCTGGTGCAGCGCTCCGGCGGCCTGGACGGCGCCGGCTACGCCCACGGCTTCGCGGTCAGCGGTGTATTGCTGGTGGTGGCGGGGCTGGTCGGGCTGGCCTGGCTGCGCCCGCAGCGTTCGCGGGCCCAGTTGTCCGCTGAGCTGGCCACGGCCAGCTGATCGGGGGCGTTGAAAAAGCGGTCAATCGACGAGATGGACCGCCGGCAGAGGCGAGCGCTCGATCAGCTCGCCTTTCCACGTTCCGTTGCGCACCGATTCCACCAGCAGTTCGCGCACCAGGTCGTGCACGCAGGACGCCGCGAAGCTCAGCGGCTTGTGCGCCGAGTGGGCGATGGAAATGGTGCGTTCGATCTGCGGCTCGACGATGCGCCTCGCCAGGGACTGCGAGCCCACCTCGATGGGCGGCCAGTTGCTGATCGATGCCGCCAGCCCGCTGACTACCAGGCCCGTGATGCCGTAGGCGGACTGCTGCTCGTACTTCACGTTCAGCTCCAGCCCGGCTGCCATGGCCGCCTGCTCGATGCGCCGGCGCAGGTGCATGCCCCGTGGCGGCATCACCAGCGGCTGGCTGAGCGCCTCGGCGAGGGTAATGGTGTCGCCCTCGCTGGCCAGCTGCATCTGCCCGACCCAGTAGAGCTGCTCGACGAAGATCGGCTCGGCGATCACGCCCTCCAGCTCCTCGGCATTGGGCACGATGCCGAAATCCACCTTGCCCAGCTCGATGGCCTCGCCGCCTTCCTTGCTCAGGCCGTCGCGCACTACCAGGTCGATGCCGGAGAACTTCTCCTGCACGCGCTGGATGATCGCCGGCAACAGCAGGGCGGAGGTGGTCACGGGGATCGCCACGGACACCCGGCCGCGCGGGTCGCCCCGGCTGGAGACCAGCTCGTCCTTCACCGAATCGATCTTCTGCACCACCGAGCGCGCCACTTCGTAGAGGCGCCGGCCGGCGTCGGTGAGGTCCACGCCGTCGTGTTGGCGCAGCAGCAGTTGCACCTCCAGTTCGCTCTCGAGCATGCCGATCTGCCGGCTCAGCGCCGGCTGGGCGATATAGGCCTTGCGGGCGGCGGCGGAGAAGCTGCCGGCCTCGGCGATGGCGATCAGGTAACGCAACTGCTTGAGGGTCATCGACTTGCCTTCCGGCCATGCCGGTTTGTTATGGGGTCCATCTGAAGACGATATTTGTTCGCGCTTCAGGGGCTATTTAGTATCGACTCATCGCCACAGATCAAGGGTCGGTAACGATAAGCCAACAATCCGAAAAGTGTTCCGCAAGTTAATCCGAAGAGTAACTCTTCGACTACAAATATCCAGACAATTCAATCATATGCGCTCGAATCCTCACGTGACCTCATGTGATTTCGAGATTGGCTTTGTATTGCCTGAAGATCGCTCGAACAAGAATAAAGAGGATAAGAGTGATGACGCCGAAAGTTCGCATCATGGTGCGAGGCTCATGGCTATTGGTCGCAACTTGCACCTGCCATTCCGCCTGGGGTTACAACTTCGAGATCGGGGAAATCCAGGGTCAGCTCGACTCTGCGCTGTCGCTGGGCGCCAGCATGTCCACCCACAACCCGGAGCAGCGCCTGATGCGCAGCGCCTCGGGCGATGACGGCCGCCGCAACTACAAGGCCGGCGATGTCTTCTCGAAGATCTTCAAGGGTCGCCACGACCTGGAACTGAAGTACAACGACAGCGGCGTGTTCCTGCGCGGCAGCTACTGGTACGACTACGCCCTGCGCGACGAGAGCCAGCGCTTCAAGGACGTCGAGGACAACGGCCGCAAGAACCCCAACAAGTCCGCCGGCTTCGAGCTGCTCGACGCCTTCGTCTACCACAACTTCCAGATCGCCGATGAGCCGGGCTCCGTGCGCCTGGGCAAGCAGGTGGTGAACTGGGGCGAAAGCACCTTCATCCAGGGCGGCCTGAACGTGGTCAACCCGACCAACCTGTCGGCCATCCGCCGGCCAGGCTCGGAGGTGAAGGACGCGCTGGTGCCGGTGAACCTGTTCTACGTCACCCAGAATCTCAGCGAGAACCTCTCCGCCGACTTCTTCTACCAGCTGGACTGGGAACAGACCAACCTGGACAACTGCGGCACCTTCTTCTCCAGCAACGACTACATCCCCGATGGCTGCTACGGCCTGGACGTGGGCAAGAACCTGCAGGGCAATGCCGCTGCCGTGCGCGCGCTGTCGCCGTTCGGCGTCGACCTGACCAGCGAAGGCATCCGCCTGCAGCGCGCCGCCGACCAGGACGCGCGCAACAGCGGGCAGTGGGGCCTGTCGCTGCACTGGTTCGTGCCGATCCTGGACACCGAGTTCGGCGCCTACGCCGCCAACTACCACAGCCGCCTGCCATACACCGGCTCGATCAGCAGCCCGTACCTGACCAATACCAACTTCGTCCCGCAGCTGTGCGGCAACCTCGGCCTGTCCGGTGCGGCCTGTAACGGCCTGATGAACAGCAGCGCCGGCAAGACGCTGACCGATGCACTGCGCATGGGCACTTCCAGCTACTTCGTCGAGTACCCCGAAGACATCCGCCTGTACGGCCTGACCTTCGCCACCACGCTGTCGAGCGGCACCGCGCTGCAGGGCGAGATCAGCTACCGGCCGAACCTGCCGCTGCAGTTCAACGGCCCGGACCTGATCCAGTCCGGCCTCGGTGATCCGTCGCGCACGCCCTTGTACAGCAGCGGTGTCGTGGCCTACGCCGACAGCAACGCCACCGACGGTTACCGCCGCAAGGAAGTGACCCAGGCGCAGATGACCGCCACCCAGACCATCAGCCAGGTCATGGGCGCGGACCAGCTGGTGCTGGTGGGCGAGGTGGGCGCCACCTTCGTAGGCGGCCTGGAGGGCAACGGCGGCCCGCGCTACGGGCGCAACAGCACCTTCGGCTCGGGCGAGCTGGCCAACAACGCGGTGTGCATCGCCAACTCGGCCACCCCGGAGAACTGCAACAACGAAGGCTTCGTCACGTCCTTCTCCTGGGGCTACCGCGCCCGGGCGATCTGGAGCTACGCCAACGCCATCGCCGGTATCGATCTCAAGCCCGGCCTCTCCTGGTCCCACGACGTGAAGGGCTACGCCCCGGCGGAGGTCTCGGGCTTCAACGAGGGCTCCAAGGCGGTCGGCGTCTCGCTGGATGCGGACTTCAACAGCACCTACACCGCCGGCATTTCCTACACCAACTATTTCGATGGCGACTACGGCAACCGCGGCGACCGCGATTTCGTCTCGCTGTCGGTCGGCATCAACTTCTGACGGAGCCTGCCCCTTGAAACGCATCTACTGCCTGTTCTCCGCCATCCTCCTGGCCCACGGCGCGCATGCCGCCGTGCCGGCCGGGGAGGCTGCCAAGCTGCAAGACAGCCTGACTCCCCTGGGCGCCGAGCGCGCCGCCAGCGCTGACGGCAAGGTCCCTGCCTGGCAGGGCGGGCTGTCCGGCGACGGCCTGAAGATCCAGGGCAACGGCACGCCAGCCGACCCTTACGCCGGCGACCAGCCGCTGTTCACCATCGACTCCAGCAACTACCAGCAGTACCAGGCCAACCTCACCGCCGGCCAGATCGCACTGCTCAAGCGCTACCCCGGCCAGTACAAGCTGCCGGTGTATCCGAGCCGCCGCAGCGTGGGCATCTCGGACTCGGTGAAAGGCTGGGTGGCGCAGAACGCCACTGGCGCCAGGCTGGTCAACGAAGGCAACGGCATCGAAGGCTTCCATGGTGCGGTGGCGTTCCCGATTCCGCAGAACGGCCTGGAAGCGATCTGGAACCACATCACCCGCTACCGCGGAGGCAGCCTGCTGTCGGTCAACGACAGCGCGGCGCCCCAGGCCGGCGGCGACTACGTGATCACCACCACCGAGCAGCGCTTCACCATGGCCGACCAGGTGAGCAACTACGCGCCGGGCAAGGTGGACAACATGCTGTTCTATTACAGCCACCGCATCACCGCGCCGTCGCGCCAGGTGGGCGAGGTGGTGCTGGTCCACGAGACGCTGGACCAGGTCAAGCAGCCGCGCCTGTCCTGGGTCTACAGCTCCGGCCAGCGTCGCGTGCGCCGTGCCCCGGACAACGCCTACGACGCTGCCGGGCCGACCACTGCCGGCCTGCGCACCGCCGACAGTCGCGACATGTACAACGGCGCTCCGGATCGCTACGACTGGAAGCTGATTGGCAAGAAGGAGTTGTACATCCCCTACAACAGCTACCGTCTGGCCTCGCCGAGCCTGAAGTACGCAGACTTCCTCAAGCCCGGCGTGATCGACGCCGCGCCGACCCGCTACGAGCTGCACCGCGTCTGGGAGGTGGAGGCGACCCTGAAGCCCGGCGCCCGACACATCTACTCCAAGCGCCGCTTCTACCTCGACGAGGACAGCTGGACGGTGGTGGAGAACGACCAGTACGACAGCCGTGGCGAGCTCTGGCGGATTGGCGAGAACCACACCTTCTACCGCCCGGACGCCCAGGTATTGCTGTCCGCCGCGCAGGTGTTCTACGACCTGCAGGCCGGCCGCTACATCGCCTCGAACATGAGCAACGAGCAGTCGCGCGGCTATGACTTCGGCTTCCGCGCGACTACCTCAGACTATTCGCCGGGCGCCCTGCGCGGGCTGGGCATCCGCTGATGGCGCAAGGGCAATGAGCAGCGGCCGCAGCCGCCTGGCCGACCGTCTGCTGGGCGGCGGCCAGGAGCCGGACCCGCGTTTCACCCTGGCCAACGAGCGCACTTTCCTCGCCTGGATTCGCACCGCCATGGCGCTACTGGCCGGCGCCATCGCCGTGGACGCCTTTGCCGAACCCGCGCTGCCGGGCCCCGCACGGACTTTCCTGGCGCTGGTGCTGGCCGGCCTCGGCCTGCTCACCGCCGGCGCGGCAGGGTTGCGCTGGCTGGGCGTGGAGCGCGCGCTGCGCCAGGGGCGGCCCTTGCCGGTGCCGCTGCTGGTGCCGCTACTGGCACTGGCCTGCGTGGTGCTGGCTGCCGGGCTGATCGGCTACCCGCGATGAGCAGCGACAAGGGATTGCAGGCCGAGCGCACTACGCTGGCCTGGACGCGGACCCTGCTGGTGCTGCTGGTGTTGGCGGCGCTGGTGCTGCGGCGGATCGGCGAGCTGTCCGCACTGGCGCTGATACCCGCGGCGCTGCTGGTGAGTTGCGCGCTGGTCTGCCTGGTCGGGCAGGGCGGCCACTACCGGCGCAGTTGCCTGGCGCTTGCGGGTGACTGCCGTGGCGGCAATGGCCGCGCCGTGGCCTGCCTGTGCCTGGCGCTGATGCTGGCCGCCGGCTTGCTGCTCGGCCTGATCCTGCTGCACGACGAAATCTGACCATGCACGACCTGTACGACCTCGACCTGAACCTGCTGTCGGTATTCGATGCCATCTACCAGCAGCGCAGCATCACCCGTGCGGCGCGGCTGATGGGGCTGAGCCAGCCGGCGGTGAGCAACGCCCTGAGCCGCCTGCGCAAGCATTGCGGCGACCCGCTGTTCATCAAGAGCCACCTGGGCGTGACGCCCACCGTGGCAGCGCACCGCTTGGCCGACCACGTGCGCCTGGCCTTCGAGAGTCTGCGCGAAGGCTGGCGGCAGGTGCCGGGGTGCGAGCCTTCCACGCCGGAACTGCGGGTCAGCTGCATCGACTGCCTGCAGCCGCTGTTCCTCGACACGGCCCTGGCGCGGCTCGGCGAGGACTGGCGGGTGACCTTCTACCAGCCGCAACGCCGCGCGGCCTTCGACGAACTGCGCGGTGGCCAGCTGGATATCCTGCTGGACATCGATCAGGTGGTGCCGTTCGGCTATGGCATCGAGCGCATCACGGTCCCGGCGGATCACTACGTCTTCGCCCATGGCGCGGCGCTGGAGCGGCCACCGGAAAGCCTCGCGGACTACCTGCGCCAGCCGCAGATCCAGGTCTCCGCCCGGCGCGGCGGCCTGTGCCCGGTGGACCTGCAATTGGGTTTGCGCGGGCTGCGCCGCCACATCGCCTGCCGTGTGCAGAGTGCGTTGGCCGCGCGGCTGATGCTCGACCGTCATCCGCTGGGGGTGACGTTGCCGGCGCGCATGGCGCGGCTGCTGGGCCTGAGCTGCCAGCCGTTGGCGCTGGACGAAACGGTGGCGTTCCCCGTGGCCATCTACATCGCCCCCGGCCTGGGCGATGGCGGGCGGATCGCCGCTCTGGCACGGGCCCTGGCGTCGCGCCTGGCGACGCTGGATGCGGCGGCTTAGGTTTCGTCGCTGCTGACGACGCGGTTGCGACCGGTCTGCTTGGCGCTGTACAGGCGCTGGTCGGCGAGCTTGAGCACCGCCTCCGGGGTCAGGGCCCGTGCGCCGAGATCGGCGACGCCGATGGACAGCGTGACCAGCCCCACCTGCGGTATCTGCGTGACGGCCACGGTTTCGCGGATGCGCTCGGCGATGGCGGCGGCGGTTTCCAGAGGCGTCTGTGGCAGCAGCAGGACGAACTCTTCGCCGCCGGCGCGGCAGGCCAGGTCGCCGGCGCGGGAGGAGTCGCGCAGCACCGCCGCGATCCGGCGCAGGGCTTCATCGCCGGCATCGTGGCCCCAGGTGTCGTTGACGCGCTTGAAGTGGTCTATGTCCACCGCGAGTACCGAGTAGGCCACCCCGGATTGTTCCAGCGCATCCAGCGCCACACCCAGCGCGCGACGATTGGCCAGGCCGGTGAGGGCGTCGCTTTGCGCCTCCTGGCTCAGCTGGCCGAGCTTCTGCTGCATCAGCCCGACGCCGGTGAGCAGCGCCTTGCGGATCGCCGCCGCTTCGCGGTACCAGGTGTTGATGTCCTGCAGTTCGCGCGGCGTTTCCGGGTTCGACAGTTGCTCGGCGCTCTGTGCCAGCTGACGCAGCGGGCGGGTGATCAGCAGGGTACCGGCCCAGATCGCCAGCACACCGATCAGGCTGGCCGGGATCAGGCCGAGAAACATGTCCTTCATCAGCAGGTGCAGCGGCGAAAGGCTGAGGTCTCTCGGCTGCTGGGCGACCACCGCCCAGTTGGCATCAGGCACCTGGGCGAAGCCGGCGAGCATGGGCACGCCCTTGTAGTTGAGCACTTCCATCGAGCCGCTCTCGCCGCGAAGGGCGGCGTCCACCGTGGTGCTATGCCCGAGCAGCTCGCCGACGCGCTGGCGGTCGGGATGGTGCAGCAGGCGGCGGTTGGCGTCGGCGACGAAGGCGAAGGTTCCTTCCTGCTGGAAGTGGCTGCCGATGATGCTGTGCAGCACGCTGGGCTTGAGGATGTACACCGAGCCGCCGACCAGCCCCAGGTACTCGCCGCTCGGGCTGGTGATCGGCTGCGAGATGAGCACCACGAGGTTGCCGGCGATGGACTCATAGGCCTGGCTGATCTTGGGTTGCTTCAGGCGCAGGGCTTCCTGTACGGCCTCCGAGCGCAGCGTGGTGCCAACGATCTGCAGCGAGTCGGGGTAAGCCTGCAGGACCTTGCCGCTGGCGTCGACGATGATGATGGAGTTGAAGAAGGTGTCCTGAGCCTGCAGGCGCATTGCTTCGGCGTGCAGCACCGGCGGCTCGTGGAAGTGGTTGGCGAGTATCCCGGAGCTGTAGGCCAGGTTGCGCCGCGCGGAGCCGAGGAACTCGTGGATGCTCGACGCCACCTTGGCCGCATAGGCGCGGTTGGCCTCCAGGGTCGAGTGGATCAGCGCGCTGCGTTGCACGTTGTAGGCGACCACCAGGCTGTTGCCGAGGGTAGCCAGCGCGGCGAGCAGCACGAAGACCAGAATCAGCATTCGCAGGGTCAGCGGTTTGCGGCTCCAGCGCTTCATGGGCTGGCCTGCAGGATGGGACGTGTTCGCGTTGTCGGGGTCTGATCCATGTATGCGTCGGCGCTGGTGAAAGACGTGCAGCCTACCCGCCGATCCTCGACGGGGCGAGGTTCAGGATAGGCAGGCTTGCGGCGTCCGTCACATCGCCGGCACTCAATCGTCCAGGCGGATCAGCGCTTCCAGCAGGCGGGCGAGGTCCTGCTCGTCGTTGTAGGCGTGGGGCGTCACGCGGATGACTTCGCCGACGGCCTGCGCCTGCGGGGCCAGCGGCATGTAGCCGGGCAGGTTGAGCGCGGTCTCGATACTGTGCCGGCGCAAGTGGGCATGCACTTCACGGGTGGCGTGCCCGGCCAGGGTAAAGGTGACGATGCCGGTCAGCTCCAGGCCGTGGTCGTGGACCCGTACGTCGGGACCCATTTCCTCCAGGGCGTGGCGCAGGGTCTGCGCGAGGTGGCGAATGCGCGCCTGCAGTCGCGGCACGCCGCACTGGTGGGTATAGTCCAGCGCCGCGCACAGCCCCAGTCGCACGGCCACCGAATGCTCGGCATTTTCGAAGCGCCGGGCATCGCGGCGTGGCTGCAGGCAACCCTCGATGATGGGCGCGGAGAAGTAGTCGACCATGACCGGGCGATGGTTTTCGAGGAAACCGCGGTTCGCGTAGAGCAACCCCGTGCCGCGGGGCGCCCGCAGCCATTTGCGCCCGCTGGCAGCCAGCAGGTCGCAGCCCAGTTCGCGTACGTCCAGCGGTACTTGCCCGAGCGCCTGTGAGGCATCGATCAGGTAAGGAATGCCGGCGTTCCTGGCAATGGCGCCGACCTTGGCGGCCGGGTGCAGAACGCCGTTGCCCGAGGGCGCCCAGCACAGTTCGATCAGGCGCACGCGCTGGTCAATCATCTCGCGCAGCAGATCCGGATTCAGACTGCCGTCGGCGTGGCACGGCACACAGCGGATATGCGCGCCGTGGCGACGCGCGTGGCCAACCAGCGCTGCGTAGTTGCCGCCCCAGATCGATGGGGTGGTGAGGATCACGTCGCCGGGCTTCAGCTCGATCGCTTCCAGGGCCAGCTGCCAGGCGCGCGAGCCGCTCTCGACGAAGGCGATCTCGTCTGCCTGCGCGCCGATCAGTTCGGCGGCGCGGCCGTAGCCAGCGAGCAGGCGCTCGTGGACTTCTTCGGCGGCGCGATAGGCGCCCAGGTTCGCCTCGCGGGCGAGATGCGCCTGCACGGCCTGCTGCACCGGCAGAGGCATCAGGCCTGCGGCGCCGTTGTTGAGGTAGGTGGTGGCGCAGCCGGGGGTGTCGTTGCGCAGCGCCTGGAGGTCCAGCGGCCCGGTGGTGGTCGGGGTCATGCATCAGTCCCTGAGTGGCTCGAGGACGGGGATTCTAGGAACCGCTGCGCGATGGATACAGAAGCAAAACCGGGCGATTTCGATGGTGACAGTTGCGCTCCGGGTGGCCCAGTGGGCGTGATGCGCCCTGCGGTGGAATCCGATCAGTCACAGGAATCAGGCGATGCGAGACTCGTTGGATTCCTGGCTGATTTCATGGGCCAGCCGCCCCAGCGTGGCGATGGCATCCGCGTATGCCGCATCGATCACCTGGCAGCAGGACATGCGGAAGCATTGCCTATAGCGCGCGCCCTCCGAGTAGACCTGCCCTGGCATGATCACCACGCCGGCCTCGAAGGCGCGCTCGAACAGGTCCAGGCTGTCCACTTCCGGCGGCAGCTCGACCCACAGCAGGAAGCCGCCCGAAGGCCGGGTGGCGCAGGTGCCCTCGGGAAAATGGCGGGCGATCAGCCCGCGCGCCTGGTCGATCTGCACCGCATAGAGCCGGCGCAGGTTGCGGATGTGGTGCTCGTAGCCGCCGCTCTCCAGGTAGAGCCCGACCGCCTCGCTGAGCAGGCTCGACTCGCAGCCGCTGGAGGTCCACTTCAGAGCCTGCACGCGGCTGGCGTAGCGCCCGGCCTCCAGCCAGCCGATGCGGTAGTCCGGCGCCAGGGTCTTGGAGAAGCCGGAGCAGACCAGCACCCAGCCTTCGCTATCGAAGGAGCGTACCGTGGGGTCCGGCGGATCGGCGAATTGCAGTTCGGCGTAGACGATGTCCTCGATCAGCGGCGTGCGGTACTGGCGCAGCAGCCCGGCCAGGCGGCGCTTGGCGTCCAGCGGCATGCTCGAACCCAGCGGGTTGTGCACCGTGGGTGTGGCCACCACGGCGGCGATGCGACGTTGCTCGAGCAGCGGCTCAAGGCTGTCGAGGTCCAGGCCGTCGCGCGGGTGGGTGGGGATCTCCAGCGCGCGCAGGCCGAGACTTTTCAGCAGTGGATAGAGGTTGTAGTAGGCCGGCGCTTCGATGCCCACGGCATCACCCGGCTGGGTGACGGCACGCAGGGCCAGTTGCAGCGCTTCGGTGGCGCCGTGGGTGATCAGCACGCTGCTGGCATCCAGCTGCATGCCCAGGCGCAGCGAGCGCCGTGCGATCTGTTCGCGCAGCAGGCTGGAGCCCGGTGGCAGCGCGTAGGTGGTGGCGATCTCGCTCCGGCGGCGCAGCAGGTTGCTGGTCAGGCGGTTGAGTTTTTCACCGGGGTAGAACGGCTTGCCGCCGGGGCAGGCCAGGGCGAGGTTGAAGTAGCCGCCGCGATGCTCGGCCTCGAAAACACGGGTCATCAGGCTTTCCTGGTGCCGTCCGGTGGCCAGGGTCGGCGTGCGGCGCAGCGATTGCCGCGGCTCGGCCAGCGTGCTGCTGACGTAGAAGCCCGACTGCGGGCGCGCTTCCACCAGGCCCTGGTCCTCCAGCAGGCGGTAGGCGGCGGTCACGGTGTTCAGGCTCATGCCGCGCTGGCTGGCGCATTCGCGCAGCGAGGGCAGGGCGCAGCCGCCGGACAGCCGGCCGCTGCGGATGGCGTCGGCCAGTTCGGCCGCCAGTTGCTGGTATCGGTGCACGTCGGGCCTTCCTGGCTGGAGCGGGGGCGCTATTCAATCACAGGGGGCGGCTTGCAGGAGTGGGGCATTCCCGCAGCCATGAAAAAGCCCCGCACAAGGCGGGGCTTTTTCTTTATCTATTGCGTGATCAGTTGGCAGCGGCAGCGGCGGCCATCTCCGACACGCTCTCGCCACGGTGTTGGCTGAACTGCGGAGCCAGGGAGCCGGCGATCATGCCCAGGGCGCTGCAGATCAGGCCCACCAGCTGCGGCGGCCAGAAGTCGCCTTCCTGGTGGCCCAGCTCCAGCGACACCCAGCCGATCAGGCCACAGGCGATGGCGGTCAGGGCGCCCTGGGTGGTGGCGCGCTTCCAGAACAGGCCGAAGAACAGCGGCACCACGGCGGCGACCAGGGTCACCTTGTAGGCGTTGCCGACCATCTCGTAGATGCTGGCGTTGGACAGCAGGGCGAACAGGCAGGTGGCGACGGTCATCGCCAGTACGCTGCAACGCATGGCCAGCAGGGCCTGGCGGTCGTTCATGTTGGGCAGGAAGTGCTTGACGATGTTTTCGGTCAGGGTCACCGACGGGGCCAGCAGGGCGCCCGAGGCGGAGGACATGATGGCCGAGAGCAGGGCGCCGAAGAACATGATCTGGGCGAACAGCGGGGTACGCTCCAGGATCAGGCGCGGCAGGATCTGCTGGGAGTCTTCGGTCAGCCAGTGCTTGACCATCTCCGGCTCGATCATCTGCGCGGCGTAGATCAGGAAGATCGGCAGCATGCAGAAGACCAGGTAGCAGCAGGCACCGGTCATGGTGGCGCGCTTGGCGATCGTCTCGGTCTTGGCCGACATCACGCGGGCATACACGTCCTGCTGCGGAATGGAGCCGAACATCATGGTCACCGCGGCGCCGAGGAAGGCGACGATGTCCTTGGCCGAGGTGCCGTGCAGGAAGGTGAACTTGCCTTCGCTGGCGGCGTGGCTGATCACGTTGACCGGGCCGCCGGCCATGTCGCCGATCAGCCAGACCAGGTAGAACAGACCGCAGACGATGATGATCATCTGCAGGAAGTCAGTCAGCGCCACCGACCACATGCCACCGAACAGGGTGTGCAGCAGGACGATGATGGTGCCGATGATCATGCCCTGGGTGGTGGTGATGCCGCCGTCGGAGAGCACGCTGAACACCACGCCCAGCGCGGTGATCTGTGCGGCGACCCAGCCCATGTAGGAAATGATGATCACCAGGCTGGTGAAGATTTCCACGTGCTGGCCGAAGCGCTTGCGGAAGAAGTCACCGATGGTGAGCAGGTTCAGGCGGTACAGCGGGCGGGCGAAGACGACGCCGACCAGCATCAGGCAGCCGAAGGAGCCGAAGGGGTCTTCGATGATCCCGGCGAAGCCTTCTTCGAGGAAGGTGGCGGGAATGCCCAGCACGGCTTCGGAGCCGAACCAGGTGGCGAACACCATGGTCACGACGAGGGGGAAGGACATGCTCCGGCCAGCGGCGGCATAGTCCGAGGAGTTGTGCACGCGGGTGGTGGCGTAGAAACCGACAGCTACGGTGATCACCAGATACACCGCTACAAACCAGATCAGCATTTGTTCGTTCCGTTGGCTCGCCGAGAACCTTGCTGCCGAGACGAAGCTCGGGCAGGTGGGCCACGACTGACAAAGTTGTTTTTGTTGGGTTGCGCGGCCGAGGTCATCCGGTGCACCAGGCAGTGGGAGCCGGAAAAACGTAACCAGTTGCGACAACGGGCCGCAGTCTGCCAAATCCGTCAAATATGTCAAACACTTGAATTGCTCATGAGCGAAAAAAATTACATCTCAAGACGAATGGCGTAGTTAAAGGATTGATTTGATTGGTTGCTAACGATCCTGACTGACCAGTTAGTCGTTTATTTTTTACAGGCGATGTTCGATAAGCAGAACATTCGCCAAGCCGCTAGGCTCTTGGCACGGCACGTTTTCGAAGGACCTTCATGTTCGAGCATCTCGACCTCGCGCAACTGCTTTCCAGCTACGGCTATCCGGTGCTTTTCCTCGGTTGCCTGCTGGAGGGCGAATCCATGCTGCTGTTGGCGGGCATCGCGGCGCACCAGGGGTTGCTCGGCTTCACCCCGGTAGTGGTCTGGGCGACGCTGGCCGGCACCCTGGGCGATCAGTTGCTGTTCTGGGGCGGCCGCCGCGCGGGCGACCGTGCCGTGCCCTGGCTGCAACGGCGCGGGCTGGCCATCGAGCGGGTCACCGGGTTGATCGAGCGGTATCCGCACCTGTCGATCTTCGCAGTGCGCTTTCTCTACGGCATGCGCCTTGCCGGGCCGCTGTTGATCGGGGCGAGCCGGGTAGGGCCGCTGCGTTTCCTGCTGATCAACCTGCTCGGCGCCTTGTGCTGGGCGCTGCTGTTCGCCAGCGCCGGATACTGGGCCGGCGAGTTGCTGGAACAATGGCTGGGCAACCTGCGGCCGTACCGTCTGCCGGTGTTCGTCGCGGTGCTGCTGGTGTTCGGCGGCCTGGCGTTGTGGCGCTACGGGCGGCATCGACACAAGCGCAAGCTCGACACATCCGCGAACTGATCGCCAAGTCCTTGATACAGAGCGGTTTGGATTCGCGCGCGGCGCGATTAGAATCGCCGCTCTTTCGTTCAAGGACGCTGTCATGAGCCTTTACCAGCCCGGCATTCTCGCCACCCCGGTTCCCGCCCACGCACGCCATCTGTTCTTCGATCTGAAGTCGCTGCAGGACCTGCCCGCCGCGCTGGATCGCCTGATGCAGTTCGCCGATGGCGAACGCGCGGTGGTCGGTTTCGGCGAGTCGCTGGTGCGTGCGCTGGGCCGCCGCATCGAGGGGCTTCGCGAGTTCCCGGCGATCTCCGGCGTGGGCGTCGACAACCCGTCCACCCCGCATGCGCTGTGGGTCTGGCTACGTGGTGACGAGCGCGGTGACTTGCTGCTGCGTACCCAGGAAGTCCAGTCCCTGCTGGCCCCGGCGCTGGAGCTGGGCAGCCTGACCGAGGCCTTCCGCCACGGCAGCGGCCACGACCTGACCGGCTACGAGGACGGCACCGAGAACCCGCAGGACGACGACGCCATCGCCGCCGCCATCATTGAGGGCGATGCCGGTATGGCCGGCGGCAGCTTCGCCGCGATCCAGCAATGGCGTCATCAACTGCAGGACTTCGCCGCGCTGCCGCAGCACGAACGCGACGACATCATGGGCCGTCGCCTGAGCGACAACGAGGAGCTGGACGACGCGCCGGAATCCGCCCACGTCAAGCGCACCGCCCAGGAGAGCTTCGAGCCGGAAGCCTTCATCGTGCGCCGCTCCATGCCCTGGACCCAGGGCCAGGACGCCGGGCTGATGTTCCTCGCCTTCGGCTGCACCCTGGATGCCTTCGAAGTGCAGCTGCGCCGCATGAGCGGACTGGAAGACGGCATCACCGATGCGCTGTACCGCTTCAGCCGGCCGCTGACCGGTGGCTACTACTGGTGCCCGCCACGCAAGGATGGGCTGCTGGACCTGAGTGCGTTGCTGGGCTGATCCTGCCGCTGCGCAGCCAAATCCCTGCCGTAGTGCGGGGCTTTTTTGTGGCCGCTGCGCGGCCAGATCGCGGGCATGGCCCGCTCCTACAGGGGCCGCGTGCTGTTGTAGGAGCGAGCTTGCTCGCGAACCCGACGTCGCACAAAACCACCGGCGTTTGCCAATGGCACCCCGATCTTCCGCCGAATTGGCTGTTGGCCCTACTGGCCGCCGGGCGTAGCGTGGACTCACCTTCCCGCTGCCGAGAACGCCGCCATGCCTGCCACCACTTCCCTGAAATGTCTCCTTGCCGGCCTCGGTCTGGCCCTGAGCCTGCCGCTCTTCGCCCACGACGCCACCCAGGAAAAGATCGAGGTCCAGCAGGAGCACAAGCTTCCCGACGCGGTGGGCAAGAAGGGCCTGATGATCACGGTTTCCTATGCGCCCGGGCAGTCTTCCGGGGCCCACGTGCACAGCGGCTCGGTGTTCGCCTACGTGCTCGAAGGCGCGGTGATCTCCCAGCTGGAGGGACAGAAGCCGGTGACCTACCAGGCCGGACAGTCCTGGTACGAGGCGCCGAACACGCCGCACCTGGTCTCGCGCAACGCCAGCAACGAGAAGCCGGCCAAGCTGCTGGTGTGGATGCTGCTGGACGAGAAGGCCCCGGTGCTGACGCCGCTGAAGCAGTGAGCGCATAACGAAGAACCCCGCCGATTGGCGGGGTTCTTCGTTACAGCACCGGCCCGTAGGGCGGATAACGCGCCAGCGTTATCCGCCACAGAGGTCCGGCGGATAAAGGATCACTCCGGCGCGCCGGGCACCTTGCGCGGCGCCATGAAGAACATCCAGGCCAGGGCGAGGAAGTACATGGTCGGGATGATGGTGAAGAGGATCGCGTAGTTGTTGTGGGTCGCGGTGAGGATGTAGCCGACGATCTGGGTCATGAACATGCCGCCAATCGCCGCGAACATGCCGCCAAAGCCGAATACCGTGCTCATCAGGTGCTTGGGCGTGTAGTCCATCACCAGACTCCAGATGTTCGCCGTCCAGGCCTGGTGCGCGCCCACGCCCAGGGCGATGGCAGCCACGGCGACCCAAAGGCCGCTGGCCTTGGCGGCAAAGATCACGCCGATGATGGCGCAGGCGCAGATGAACATCGACAGCAGGCGCGCATGGATGGAGTTCATGCCGCGGCCGATCAGCCAGGACGAGAGAATGCCGCCGCCGATGCTGCCGAAGTCCGCGGTCAGCCAGATCAGCATCAGCGGGATGCCCATCTGGGTGACGCTGATACCCAGGCCGTACTGCTGGTTGAGGAAGGGCGGCAGCCAGTAGAGGTAGAACCAGAACACCGGCGCGGTCAGCGAGTAGGCCAGCGCAAAGGCCCAGGTGCCGCGCATGCGCAGGATGGTGGAGAAGGGCACGCGCTCGGCGG
The DNA here is from genome assembly GCF_040017195.2 of Pseudomonas sp. LABIM340. Taxonomy (NCBI): domain Bacteria; kingdom Pseudomonadati; phylum Pseudomonadota; class Gammaproteobacteria; order Pseudomonadales; family Pseudomonadaceae; genus Pseudomonas; species Pseudomonas sp. LABIM340. The sequence continues at coordinate 3,347,919 of NZ_CM200227.1, forward strand.
GCGGCTCATCGGCTTCCTGGATGTAGTCCAACTCGCTCTGCTTCACCGTCGGATGTTCTTCGGGGTTGAAGTACTTCAGGCTCCACAGCACCACCCAGACGAAGCCCAGCGCGCTCATGCACAGGAACGCCGCCTGCCAGCCCCAGGCCGCGAGGATCAGCGGCAGCAGTGCGGGGGTGACCATGGCGCCGACGTTGGTGCCGGCGTTGAAGATGCCGGTGGCCATGGCCCGCTCGCCGGCGGGGAACCACAGGCGCGTGGTCTTCACGCAGGCCGGGTAATTGGCCGCCTCGGTCAGGCCGAGGATGAAGCGGCAGACCATGAAGCCGGCCGCCGAACTGGCCAGGCCGTGGGCGCCAGTGGCGAAGCTCCACAGCAGCACGGCGAAGAAGAACGCGCGCTTCACGCCGATGCGGTCGATCAGCCGGCCCTGCAGCACGAAGCCGATGGCATAGCCGACCTGGAACCAGAAGTTGATGTTGGCGTAATCCATGGCCGTCCAGGCCATTTTCTCGGCGAGTACCGGCTGCATCACGCCCAGCGCGGCGCGGTCGATGTAGTTCAGGGTGGTGGCGAAGAACACCAGGGCGAGCATGCCCCAGCGCACCTTGCCGACGGCCATGGCGCCACGCACCTTGCCGAAGAAGGAGGAACCGTGCGGGGCGACCGCAGCGAGGGGAGCGGATTGCGTATGGATCATGATCGGGGCCATCCGTTATCGGGCTGACGCGCAGCCTCAGGAATTATTGTCGTGCCGCAGGCATTGCGCGTGGTCCGCCGCCGATCGGCGTGGACTGACACAAGGACGTGCGGTGGCTGGCGAAAATCAGTGCGCGCGACTGCGCCCGAGCAAGCAGCACAGGCCTGGCATCAGGCGGGCCAGGACGGTTTTCCGATGGGGGATGGAGGCGGCGAGGCGAGGGTGGGGGATGTACATGAGCATTTACCCGTTCTTGAAATTGTTATGGATGACACGCAGGCCATCTCGCAGCGGCTTTCAATACTTCTCCAGGCAAAGGCAGGTGGCTGGAGAGCAGCCGGATTGCGTCGACGTGGCTAAATCTTGAGCAGCGGCCGGAACAGCGTCAATTCGATAAACGGCCTTTGGTTCGGTAATCGAACACAAAACTAACCAGTTAGTACACTTTAAATTGCCGGCAACCCGGACCGCCAGAATAATCAGACTCAGCCGGAGACCGATTCCAACAAGCCCCTCAGCAGATCCGGCAGGAGTCAAAGAAATGCAACGTTCGATCGCCACCGTTTCCTTGAGCGGGACCCTGCCGGACAAGCTCGAAGCCATCGCCGCCGCCGGTTTTGATGGCGTGGAGATCTTCGAGAATGATCTCCTTTATTACGGCGGCAGCCCGCGCGAAGTGCGCCGTGTCTGCGCCGATCTGGGGCTGGCGATCACCCTGTTCCAGCCGTTCCGCGACTTCGAGGGCTGCCGCCGTGACCGCCTGCCGCGCAACCTCGACCGCCTGGAGCGCAAGTTCGACCTGATGCAGGAGCTGGGCACCGACCTGGTGCTGATGTGCAGCAACGTTGCCGCGGATTCGCTGGGCGAGCGCGAATTCCTTCTCGAAGACCTCGGCCTCGCCGCCGAACGTGCCGGCGCCCGTGGCCTGCGCGTGGGCTACGAAGCCCTGGCCTGGGGCCGCCACGTAAACACCTGGCAGCAGGTCTGGAATCTTGTGCGCGAGGTCGATCATCCGGCGCTGGGCGTGATCCTCGACAGCTTCCACACCCTCTCGCTGAAGGGCGACCCAGCCGGTATCGCGCAGATTCCGGGGGAGAAGATCTTCTTCGTGCAGATGGCTGACGCACCGGTCCTGGCCATGGACGTGCTGGAGTGGAGCCGGCATTTCCGCAACTTCCCCGGCCAGGGCGAGTTCGACCTGGCGGGCTTCCTCGCGCCGATCCTCAAGAGCGGCTATCGCGGCCCGCTGTCGCTGGAAATCTTCAACGACGGCTTCCGTGCCGCACCGCCGCGCGCCAATGCCGCGGACGGACTGCGCTCGCTGCTGTACCTGGAGGAGAAGACTCGCGAGCGCCTGCTCGGCGAAGGCACACCGCAGGCGCAACTCGATTGCCTGTTCGCGCCGCCGCCGGCCAGCCAGCTGGATGGCGTGGAGTTCCTCGAGTTCGCTGTCGACGAAGCCCTCGGCGCACGCCTGGGCAACTGGCTGGAACGACTTGGCTTTGCCCGTGCGGGCGAGCACCGCTCCAAGGCGGTGAGCCTGTTGCGCCAGGGCGATATCAATATCGTGCTCAACGCCGAACCCTATTCCTTCGCCCACAGCTTCTTCGAGGCCCACGGCCCGTCGCTGTGCGCCACCGCGTTGCGCATGCGTGACGCCGCCAGCGCGCTGGAGCGTGCACAGGACTATAAGGGCCAGCCGTATCGCGGGCTGGTTGGCCCCAACGAGCGGGAGATTCCTGCGGTGCGCGCACCGGACGGCAGTCTGATCTACCTGGTGGAGGAACGAGCCGCCGGGCAGACCATCTACGACATCGACTTCCGCCTCGACCCTGAGGCCAAACCTGGCGGCCAGCTGCAGCGCATCGACCACATGGCCATGGCGCTCCCGGCGGACGGACTCGACAGTTGGGTGCTGTTCTACAAGGGCCTGTTCGACTTCGAGGCCGACGACGAAGTGGTGCTGCCCGATCCCTACGGCCTGGTGAAGAGCCGCGCCCTGCGCAGCGCCAACGGCAGCGTGCGCTTGCCGCTGAACATCTCCGAGAACCGCAACACCGCGATCTCCCATGCGCTGTCCAGCTATCGCGGCTCCGGCGTCCACCACATCGCCTTCGCCTGCGAAGACATCTTCGCCGAGGTGGCGCGGGCGAAGGACGCCGGAGTGCCGCTGCTGGAAATCCCGCTGAACTACTACGACGACCTCGCCGCGCGCTTCGACTTCGATGACGAGTTCCTCAGCGAGCTGGCCTACTTCAATGTGCTCTACGACCGTGACGCCAGTGGCGGCGAGCTGTTCCACGTGTACACCGAGCCGTTCGAGGAGCGCTTCTTCTTCGAGATCATCCAGCGTCGCGGCGGCTATGCCGGCTATGGCGCGGCCAACGTCGCCGTGCGTCTGGCGGCCATGGCCCAGGCGCGCAACGGCACCACGCGGCGGCCGAAGGTCTGAGTCGCCGCGCTTTGCCTGAATGGCGTGGGGACGCGCATAATCCGCGCACCCCTTCACCACAGCAGGCGCCCCTGGCGCCTGCTCGACGATGCAAAGCCATGACCGACAGCGCCACCCAGCCGATTCCCGCCGAAACCGCTCGCCGGGGCCGCAAGAACAACCCGGAGAAGACCCGCGAGGACATTCTCCAGGCGGCCATCGTCGAGTTCGTCCAGCAGGGCCTTTCCGGCGCGCGGGTGGATGCCATCGCCGAGCGCATGAACACCTCGAAGCGGATGATCTACTACTACTTCGGCAGCAAGGAGCAGCTCTACCAGGCGGTGCTGGAGAAGCTCTACGGTGATATCCGCGGCACCGAGCAGAGCCTGCACCTGGCCGAGCTGGAACCGCTGGAGGCCATGCGCCGGCTGGTGGATTTCACCTTCGACCACCATGACCGCAACGTGGATTTCGTGCGCATCGTCAGCATCGAGAACATCCATTACGGCCAGTTCGCCTCAGGTTCCGAGGCGATCCGTTCGATGAACAGCAACATCCTGCGCACCATCGAGGACATCCTCCACCGCGGCGCCGCCAGCGGTGCGTTCCGCGATGGCCTGCAGGCCATCGACGTGCACATGCTGATCAGCGGGTTCTGCTTCTATCGCGTGTCCAACCGGCATACCGTCGGCTCGCTGTTCCAGGTCGAGCTGGAGGACCCGGCGATCAAGGCGCGGCACAAGGACATGATCATCGAGGCGGTGTTGCGGTACGTGCAGCCGTAAGGTGGGCTGACCCTGTAGGAGCGGGCCATGCCCGCGACTGCATCCGGCGCGTGTTGATTCACCCGGTAACTTCGTGCCGTTCCAGCGCCGGCCCTGCCGGCGGATCGCGGGCATGGCCCGCTCCTACATGTTGGAATCGGCGTAGGAGCGGACTTTGTCCGCGATCGACTTATCGCGGCTCCGGTCGACCAGGAAGCTGGGCCAATCCATCGCGGACGGAGTCCGCTCTTACGCTCCGTGGGTCACATCGCGGCGAAATGCGCCAGCATCCGCTCACTGTCCGCTTCGACGCCACTGAACAGCTCGAAAGCCTTCACCGCCTGGAACACCGCCATGTTGCCGCCATCCAGCGTGCGGCAGCCGAGGCTGCGGGCATGCCGGAGCAGCTCGGTCTCCAGCGGGAAGTAGATGATCTCTGCCACCCACAGGCCGGAGTGCAGCAGCTCCAGCGGCAGCGGCGCGCCGGGCAGCTTGGCCATGCCCACCGGCGTGGTGTTGACCAGCCCGTCCGCTTCGGTGACTGCTCCAGCCAGGTCGTGTCCGACCCGCGCGCGCTGGCCGCCGAAATGGGCGTTGAGGTTGTCCACCAGCGCCTGGGCGCGGGCCGAGTCCACTTCGAAGATCGTCAGTTGCCGCACGCCTTCGCTGAGCAGGGCATGGGCGACCGCAGCGCCCGCGCCGCCGGCACCCAGTTGCACCACGCGCTCGCGCGGTGCGTCGCTGAGGTTGCGCCGGAAGCCTTCGGCAAACCCCAGGCAGTCGGTGTTGTGGCCGATGCGCCTGCCATCGCGGAGCACCACGGTATTCACCGCGCCGATGCCGCGCGCCTCGTCGGACAGCTCGTGCAGCAGCGCAATCACCGCCTGCTTGCAGGGGAAGGTGATGTTCAGCCCGGTGTAGCCCATGCGCTCGGCTGCGGCGAGCAGGTCGGGCAGGGCGCCGGCATCGACGCCGAGGGTGTCCAGGTCAATCAGCCGGTAGAGATAGCGCAGCCCCTGGGCGTCGCCCTCGCGCTCGTGCAGGGCCGGAGTGCGCGAAGCCTGGATGCCGGCACCGATCAGGCCGGCGAGTACGGTGCGGTATTCGGTCATGGTGCTCATCCCTTCAGCAGCTTGGCGAAGTGCTGGATGCCGGCGCGATAGCCGTCGCTGCCGAGCCCGGCGATGACGCCCACGGCGATGGCGGAGACGAAGGAGTGATGACGGAACTCCTCGCGCCGGTGCACGTTGGACAGGTGCACCTCAATCACCGGCAGCTCCACGGCGGCGAGCGCGTCGCGGATGGCTACCGAGGTGTGCGTCCAGGCTGCCGGGTTGATCAGGATGCCTGCGCAGCGACCGCGCGCCTGATGGATCCAGTCGATCAGCTGGCCTTCGTGGTTGGTCTGGTGGAATTCGATTTCCAGGCCGTTCTCGGCGCCGGTGCGCTGGCAGAGCGCAGCGATGTCGTCGAGGGTTTCGTGGCCGTAGGTGGCGGGTTCACGGGTGCCGAGCAGGTTGAGGTTCGGCCCGTTGAGCACAAGCAGGGTGTGGGGCATGAGGGTGGCTCCGTTGTTTTTGTATGGCCGAGTCGGGAATGGCCTGCAGGAGCAAAATGTACCAAATAGTTAATTTGGTCAATGCGGCGATAAAGTGGTGGGTTCTGTAGCGATCTGACGGGTTAAAACCATTTAATTGGCCTCAATGGCGTCGATCTCTCGATGAGATGCGCATGAGTGGCGGCGGAAGCAGAACGACAATCCGTGCGGTGATCGACCACGGAGCGTAGGGGCGGACGTTGTCCGCCGTTCGCGGGCATGGCCCGCTCCTACAGGGAGCCTCATGCTTTTGTAGGAGCGGGCCATGCCCGCGATCCGCCCAGCGCCAAACCCGCCGGAAAAAAAAGACCCGCCAGAGGGCGGGTCAGGAGGGGGAAGCCTGGAGGCCAGGCCAGTTGGAGAGATCAGACTTCAGACGTGCAAGGCATGCCCCAGCGCGCGCAGCGCAGCTTCCTGCACCGCTTCACCGAGGGTCGGATGGGCGTGGATGGTGCCGGCGATGTCTTCCAGGCAGGTAGCCATTTCCAGCGACTGCACGAAGGCCGTGGACAGCTCCGACACCGCCTTGCCCACGGCCTGCCAGCCGAGGATCAGGTGGTTGTCCTTGCGGGCCACCACGCGGACGAAGCCGTCGCTGGACTCCAGGGTCATGGCGCGGCCGTTGGCGGCGAACGGGAAGCTCGCGGTCAACACCTCATGGCCGGCAGCCTGGGCCTGTTCCGGCGACAGCCCGACCGACACCACTTCCGGATCGGTGAAGCACACCGCCGGGATCGCCGTGGGGGTGAAGGCGCGGCGCTTGCCGGCGATGATCTCGGCGACCATCTCGCCCTGGGCCATGGCGCGGTGGGCCAGCATGGGCTCGCCGGCGATGTCGCCGATGGCCCAGACATCGCGCATGGAGGTGCGGCACTGGTCGTCGATCTGCACGGCGCGGCCGTTCATGTCCAGGCGCAGGGTGTCGAGGTTCCAGTCGGCGGTGTTGGGATGGCGGCCGACGGCGACCAGCACCTGGTCGGTCTCGATCACCCGCTGTGAACCTGCACCATCCTGCACGCGCAGTCCTTTGCCGTCCGGCTCCAGGCCCATCACGCTGTGGCCCAGGTACAGCTCGATGCCCAGCTTGCGCAGGGAGTTGGCGACCGGCTTGGTCAGTTCCTCGTCATAGGTCGGCAGGATGCGCGGCTGCGCTTCCACCACCGTGACTTCCACGCCGAGCTTGCGATAGGCGATGCCCAGTTCCAGGCCGATATAGCCGCCGCCAACCACCGCCAGGCGCTTGGGCAGCGCCTTGGGTGCCAGCGCCTCGGTGGAGGAGATGACGTTGCCGCCTACCGGCAGGAAGGGCAGTTCCACGGATTTCGAACCGGCCGCCAGCAGCAGGTGTTCGGTGTGGATGTGCTGGATGCCGCCTTCGGCGAGATCGACCTCGACGGTCTTGCCGTCGACGATCTTCGCCCAGCCGTTGACCACGGTGACGCCGTGCTTCTTCAGCAGCGCTGCAACGCCGGTGGTCAGGCGGTCGACGATGCCGTCCTTCCATTCCACGGTGCGCTGGATGTCGATGCTCGGCGCCTGCACGCTGATGCCCAGCGGCGACTTGCCGGCGAACTCGCGGGCCTTGAGGTATTCCTCGGCGGCGTGGATCAGCGCCTTGGAGGGGATGCAGCCGATGTTCAGGCAGGTGCCGCCCAGGGCGGCGCCTTCCACCAGCACGGTGCGGATGCCCAGCTGGCCGGCGCGGATCGCCGCGACGTAGCCGCCGGGGCCGCCACCGATCACCAGCAGGGTGGTTTCGAGAGTCTGGTTCTGTTTCACGATAAGGCTCTCCGTCAATCGATGAACAGGGTGGCGGGGTGTTCGAGCAGGGCGCGCACGGCCTGAATGAAGGCTGCCGCGTCCATGCCGTCGACCACCCGGTGATCGAAGGACGAGGACAGGTTCATCATCTTGCGCACGACCACCTGGCCGCTGACCACCATGGGCCGCTCGACCATGCGGTTGACGCCGACGATGGCGACTTCCGGGTAATTGATCACCGGCGTGCTGACGATGCCGCCCAGGGCGCCGAGGCTGCTCAGGGTGATGGTCGAGCCGGAGAGCTCCTCGCGGCTGGCCTTGCCATGGCGCGCGGCTTCGGCGAGGCGCGCCACTTCCGCGGCATTGCCCCACAGGTCGCGGGACTCGGAGTTGCGCAGCACCGGCACCATCAGCCCGTTGTCGCTCTGGGTGGCGACGCCCAGGTGTACCGCGCCGTAGCGGGTGATCACATCGGCTTCGTCGTCATAGCGCGCATTGAGCTGCGGGAAGTCGCGCAGGGCGACGACCATGGCGCGGGCAATGAACGGCAGCAGGGTGAGCTTGCCGCGTGCCGCCGCGTGCTTGGCATTGAGGTGCACGCGCAGCGCTTCGAGGTCAGTGACGTCGATTTCCTCGACGTAGCTGAAGTGCGGGATGCGCCGCTTGGCCTCGGCCATCTTCTGCGCGATCTTGCGACGCAGGCCGATCACCGGGATCTGGTGTTCGTCGTGGCGCGCGGCGTAGCCGGAAGCGATGGTCGCGCCGCCGTGTTCCAGGAAGTGTTCCAGGTCTTCGCGCAGGATGCGCCCGGCCGGGCCGCTGCCCTGGACGAACTGCAGTTCCACGCCCAGGTCGCGGGCACGCTGGCGCACTGCCGGCGAGGCCAGCGGCTTCTCGCCCGGCGCGCGGCGCGGGGCCGGCGACGGAGCAGGGCGCGCGGCCGGGGCTACCGGTTTGCTCTCGACGCGCGGCGCAGGCTTGGGTGCCTCTGCGACGGGGGCCGGCTTGGCTTCCGGCTTCGCGGGGGCTTCTTCGTGAGGCTTGGGTTGCGCGGCTTCACGATGGTTGCCGTGGCCTTCCACTTCCAGGCGGATCAGCTCGCCGCCCACGGCCATCACCTGGCCGGGCACGCCGCCCAGGGCGATGATCTTGCCGGCCACCGGCGAGGGGATTTCCACGGTGGCCTTGTCGGTCATGACTTCCGCCAGCAGCTGGTCCTCATGGACCTCGTCGCCGACCTGGACATGCCACTCCACCAGCTCGACCTCGGCGATACCTTCGCCGATGTCCGGCATCTTGATGACGTGAGTGCCCATTCAGACCTCCATGGCGCGCTTGAAGGCCGCGCCGACGCGCGCGGGCCCCGGGAAGTAGTCCCATTCCTGGGCGTGCGGGTAGGGGGTGTCCCAGCCGGTCACGCGCGCAATGGGGGCTTCGAGGTGGTGGAAGCAGTTTTCCTGGACCAGCGACATCAGCTCGGCGCCGTAGCCGCAGGTGCGGGTGGCTTCGTGGACGATGACGCAGCGCCCGGTCTTCTTCACCGACTCGACGATGGTGTCCAGGTCCAGCGGCCAGAGGCTGCGCAGGTCGATGATCTCGGCATCGATGCCGGTTTCCTCGGCGGCGGTCTGGGCCACGTAGACGGTGGTGCCGTAGGTCAGCACGGTCAGTTCCGAGCCAGGGCGAGCAATGGCTGCCTTGTCCAGCGGCACGCTGTAGTAACCCTCCGGCACCTGGCTGGCCGGGTGCTTGGACCAGGGCGTCACCGGGCGGTCGTGGTGGCCGTCGAACGGGCCGTTATACAGGCGCTTGGGTTCGAGGAAGATCACCGGGTCGTCGTTCTCGATGCAGGCGATCAGCAGGCCCTTGGCGTCGTAGGGGTTGGACGGCATGACGGTACGCAGGCCGCAGACCTGGGTGAACATCGCCTCCGGGCTCTGGCTGTGGGTCTGCCCGCCGTAGATGCCGCCGCCGCAGGGCATGCGCACGACCATGGGTACAGTGAAGTCGTTGACCGAGCGGTAGCGGATGCGCGCGGCTTCCGAGACCAGCTGGTCGGTGGCCGGGTAGACGTAGTCGGCGAACTGGATTTCCACCACCGGGCGCAGGCCGTAGGCACCCATGCCGACGGCGGCGCCGATGATGCCGCTCTCGGAGATCGGCGCGTCGAACACCCGCGAGGTGCCGTATTTCTTCTGCAGGCCTTCGGTGCAACGGAACACGCCGCCGAAGTAGCCGACGTCCTGGCCGAACACCACGACGTTGTCGTCGCGCTCGAGCATCACGTCCATGGCCGAGCGCAGCGCCTGGATCATGGTCATGCTGGTGACCGCCTGGGCGTTCTCGTGTTGCTGGTTCATGGCATTCATACCCCGAGCTCCTGGCGCTGCCGGCGCAGGTGTTCCGGCAGGTCCTTGTAGACGTCGTCGAACAGATTGGCGGCGCTGAACACATGGCCGTCCACCAGCGAGCCGTGGCGTTCGGCTTCCTTCTGCGCGGCGATCACTTCGGCTTCCAGTTCCTTCTTCAGCGCTTCCTGCTGCTCCTCGGACCAGATGCCGAGGCCGATCAGGTGCTGCTTGAGGCGGGCGATGGGGTCGCCCAGGGGGAAGTTGGTCCAGTCGTCAGCGGGGCGGTACTTGGACGGATCGTCCGACGTGGAGTGCGGGCCCGCACGATAAGTGACCCACTCGATCAGGCTCGGGCCATGGCCACGGCGGGCGCGCTCGGCAGCCCATTGCGAGGCGGCGTAGACGGCGAGGAAGTCGTTGCCATCCACCCGCAGCGAGGCGATGCCACAACCCACGCCACGGTTGGCGAAGGTAGTGCCTTCACCGCCGGCGATGGCCTGGAAGGTGGAAATCGCCCACTGGTTGTTGACCACGTTGAGGATCACCGGCGCGCGGTAGACGTGGGCGAAGGTGAGGGCGGTGTGGAAGTCGGATTCGGCGGTGGCGCCGTCGCCGATCCAGGCGGACGATATCTTGGTGTCGCCCTTGATCGCCGAGGCCATGCCCCAGCCGACGGCCTGGATGAACTGGGTGGCGAGGTTGCCGGAGATGGAGAAGAAGCCCTTCTCGCGGCTGGAGTACATGATCGGCAGCTGGCGACCCTTGAGCGGGTCCTGCTCGTTGGAGAGCAACTGGCAGATCATGTCCTTGAGCGGGTAGTCGCGGGTGATCAGGATGCCTTGCTGACGGTAGGTCGGGAAGGTCATGTCACCGTCGCGCAGGGCCATGGTGTGGGCGGTGGCGATGGCCTCTTCACCCAGGCACTGCATGTAGAAGGACATCTTCTTCTGGCGCTGGGCGGTGAGCATGCGCGCGTCGAAGATGCGCGTCTTGAGCATCAGGCGCATGCCGCGCAGCAGCTGCTCGTGGCTCAGGTCCGGAGCCCAGGGGCCGACGGCGTTGCCGTCTTCGTCGAGCACGCGCACCAGGCTGAAGGCCAGGTCGGTGGTCTGCGCGGGTTCCACGTCGATGTCGGGTTTGCGCACCTCGCCGGCGGGCGACAGGTGCAGGTAGGAGAAGTCGGTCTTGCAGCCCGGACGCCCGGTGGGCTCGGGGACGTGCAGGCGGAGCGGGGCGTAGTCGGTCATGGCGGGTCTCCAGTTGTGATCGTGGGTGTGGATCAGCAGACGGAAGAGGCCATGCCTGGCGGGCGCACCCGGCCGGGTAGGGCTACGGTGCGGGTGCCGCGCGGGGTCGCGTGGCGGGTGGTGACATCACTCATGGTGAGGTCCTCGGTTGTTGTAGTTGTGGTTTCAGTATAGGTGTGACCGGTTGGTTTTTTGCTCCAAATTGACTAGCTATAAGCTTCGGGATTAGTGTGTTTGAACTATAAAAACAACTTTCCGTAGTACTGAGGAAAAATGGCTGATCTCGACCGCACCGACCTGAAAATCCTCCGCGCCCTGGCCGACGATGGCCGGCTCTCCTGGCGCGATCTGGCGCAGAACATCGGCTTGTCGCTGACCCCGACCCTGCGCCGGGTGCGCCGCCTGGAGGAGGAGCAGTACATCCAGGGTTACTTCGCGCGCCTCGACGAGGAGCGCCTGTCCGGCGGCATGAGCGTGTTCGTCTCGGTGTCCCTGGAAAAACAGACCGGCGACTACCTCGCCCGGTTCGAAGAACGCATCGTCCAGGCGCCGCAGGTGATGAGCTGCTTCCAGATGACCGGCGACGCCGACTACATGCTGCGGGTGGTGGTGAAGGACCTGTCGGCCTACCAGCTGTTCCTCACCAACACGCTGACGCAGATTCCCGGCGTGGCGGGGATCAAGTCGGCGTTCGCGCTGAAGTCGGTGATGCTGCGCTCGGCGCCGCCGATCTGAGTCGCTGGGTGGGCATGATCCATTGTAGGAGCGGGCCATGCCCGCGATCGCGCGCATGGCGCGCTCCTACAGTAGAGCTCGCGCAGGAGCTATCAGTGTGCGCATAGGTAGGATGGGAGGAGCGCAGCGATACCCATGCTGATCGTGCGTCGGATTGATGGGTATCGCTGCGCTCCACGCCATCCTACGACGAGGTACGCCGGCCACCTGGATGCATTTCAGGTCTCGCGGCGGAACTGCTCGCGATACTGCGTCGGCGTCACCCCCAGGCGCTGGGCGAACACCAGGCGCATGCGCGCCGCGCTGCCGAAGCCGCAGCGCCAGGCGATCACCTTCAGCGCCAGATCGCTGCCTTCCAGCAACCCACGAGCGGCATCGATGCGGGCGCGCTGAACGAACTCGGCCGGCGTCACGCCTGCTTCGCGGACGAACACGCGGGCGAAGCTGCGCGGGCTCATCGCCACTTCGGCGGCCAGTTGCGGCACACCCAGCGGCTGGTCGAGGTTCTCCTGCACGTAGCGCTGGATGCGCGCCACCGGCGAGCTTTCGTCGGCCGGCGCCTGCAGGAAGGGGCTGAACTGCGACTGCCCGCCCTGACGCTGCGCGACCACCAGCAGCCGTTTCGCCACCGCCAGCGCCACCGCCGCGCCATGGTCCTCGGCGACCAGGGCCAGCGCCAGGTCGATACCGGCAGTCACGCCGGCCGAAGTCACCAATGCACCATCGCGCACATGAATCCGATCCGGCTCGACCTGCGCGAGCGGGAACAACCCCGCAAGGCGCCGCGCATCGCTCCAGTGGGTCGTCACGCGCTTGCCGTCGAGCAGCCCGGCATGACCGAGCAGGAAGGCGCCGGTGCAGATCGAGCCGTAGCGCGGGGAAGCTGCGCAAGCACCGCGCAACCAGTCGAGCAAATCCGGCGCAGGCGATTCATCCGGCAAGGCCGGCCCGCCCGGCACCAGCAGGATGTCGGCGGCGCCATGGCCCTGTTCGAGGCTGAAGTCGGCGCCGAGCCACTGGCCGTTGGAGGCGCGCAGCGGGAAGGGCGGCGCGGCGAGGGTCACCACCTGGTAGCCCTGGCCGGCAGGGACGAAGGCATTGGCCTCGGCGAACACGTCCAGCGGCCCGGAAACATCCAGCGCCTGTACGCCAGGGAAAAGCAGCATGGCCACGCGCTTCATGGCGCCTCCCGATCCGATCGATGGCGTTAATTCTTGCGGGAGAAAGCGCTGGCCGCAAACGCTTCGGGGGTTCGAATGCTGCCAATCAGCCAACAGCCGGCGTGACAATCACCAGTCGGGAAGGCTCGCAAATCGCCATTGTTACGCGATCTGCAGAAATCCATTGTCGAAGTCGCGCTGTGTCCCGAGCGGCTGCTCAGCTAGATTTATGGCTGTGGGCCACGATCGACGCGACCCGCGTGATCCCTGAGGTTCCTGCCATGAAATCCACCCTTAGCGCACTCTTCGCTATCCCCGCCTTGCTGTTGTCCTTCAGCACTTTCGCCGACGATGCGGCCGTGTACCACTACGGCATGCCACTGGATGTGGCCAAGGTGCTGAGCATCTCCCAACCCAACGAGCGCTGCGAAGTCAGCCAGGCCACCATGGTCTACCTGGACTCCAAGGGCGAGCAGCATACCGTCAAGTACCTGCGCCAGACCCCGATGTGCAGCAAGGTCTGACTCAGGCGCGGAACTGCTCCACCAATCCCTGCTGCCGGCTGGCCAGGTCGTTCAGTGAACGACTGGCGCTGGCGGCTTGCTGCGCGTGATCGGAAATGGTCTGGGTGACGTCGCGGATGCCGGCGATGTTGCGGTTGATCTCCTCGGCGACGCTGCTCTGTTCCTCCGCCGCGCTGGCGATCTGCAGGTTCATCTCGCTGATCAGGTTCACCGCCTCGCCGATCCGGCGCAGCGCGTCGATCGCCTGGCGCGCCTGATCGACGTTGCCCTGGGCCTGGGTGAAGCTGCCCTGCATCGCGCTGGTCACTGACTGACCGCGCGCCTGCAGGTTTTCGATCACCTCGCGAATCTCTTCCACCGATTCCTGGGTGCGCCGGGCCAGCCCGCGTACTTCGTCGGCGACCACAGCGAAGCCGCGCCCGGCGTCGCCCGCGCGCGCCGCTTCGATGGCGGCGTTGAGGGCCAGCAGGTTGGTCTGCGCGGCGATGCCGCAGATGACTTCGAGGATCGAGCCGATCTGCTCGTTGCTCGCCGCCAGCTGCTGCAACTCCGCCATCGCCTGGTTCATCCCGGCGGCGAGCAGGTCGATGCCGCTGTTGGTGGCGTCGAGGGTGCGGAAGCCATCGTCGCAGGCCTGCTCCGCGGTGCGTGCGGCTTCGGCGGCGCGGGCGGCGCTGCGGGCCGAGTCTTGGGCGGTAGCGGACATCTCCTGGAGCGCCGTGGCAACCATGTCGATCTCGCGGAATTGTTGCTGCATGCCGTCGCTGGTCTGCCGGGCGATCTGCGCCGAGCGGTCGGCGGTGGAGTGTGCCTCGCGGGTCGCCGACTGCACGGCGGCGATGCTCGGCTGCAGCTTGTCGAGGAAGCGGTTGAAGGCAGTGGCCAGGCGGCCCAGTTCGTCGCGGCGGGGGTAATCGAGGCGGCGGGTGAGGTCGCCTTCACCGTCGGCGATATCTTCCAGCATCCGCGCCAGGCGCAGGATCGGCCGGCTGATGCCGAGCGCGGTGAGCGCCACCAGCAGCATGCCGAGCAACCCGGCAGCGATGCCGACGCCGGTTTCCAGCGCGGTGCTTTTCCAGCGCAGGTCATCCAGCGTGCCCTTGAGGCGCTGCGCCGGTGCGAGCATCAGCGCGCGCGGCACGCTGAGCAGGATGCCCCAGGGCGCGGCGTCCTGCACCGGGGCGAGGCTGTGCAGCACGCTGATGGATTCGCCGTCATCAAAGGACTGCGAGCGTCCGGCGGCGATTTCCTCGAGCACGGTTTTGTCTTCGAATTTCTGCCCCAGCTTCGAGGCGTCGCCGCTGTCGCTGGCGATCAGGCCGTTGGGGCTGAGGATGCGGATACGCCCCTGGCCGTCGAACAGACTGCGGCTGCCTTCCGCGCTGCTTTGCTGCAGGGCCGCCAGGTCGATGTCGAAGCCCACGGCGGCAATCGCCTTGCCGTTCTCCAGCAGCGGCAGGGTGACGCTGGTGACCAGCCGGCGCTGGCCCGAGGCGTCGTCGAAATACGGGTCGAGCACACAGGGGCGGGCATGCCCGGTGGAGCAGGTGAAGAAGGCGTTGTAGGGCTGGCCGCTGGGGCCGGGCGTGGTGTCGCCGAGAACCTGCTCGGTGCCGATCACCCGCTGGGTATCCTTGCCGTTCTGCAGCAGGTAGAGGGCGAAGCGGCCGGTCTCGTTGCTGCCCAGGTCTTCGCGGGCGGCGAACTGGCTGTCGGCGGCGTCCAGCGCATCGGGCTGGAACACCAGGAACAGGCCGAGCAGCTCCGGGTGCGCGCCGAGGGTATCGGCCATCGAATGATTGAGGGCGGTGCGCAGTGCGGCGGGGTCGAGGACGCCCTGCTGCTGTTGTGCGCGCAGGGTCTGCACGCTGCGCAGCAGTCCTTCGCCGAGCAGCAGGTTGTTCTGCAGGCGTTCGCGGATCAGCAGGGCCTGAACCTGGCCCTGGGTTTCCAGGTTGTGCCGCGCGGCAACGGCGAACAGTTCGCCGCTGTCGTGCTGGATGGTGCGGCTGTCCTGCCGCGCCTGGTACAGCGAGAGGCCGATCAGGACGCTGGCGACGAGGATCAGGCAGAGGCCCGCCAGCCAGGTGATACGGCCCTGGATTGACGTCAGGAGGCTGGGCATGGCGGGCTTTCCTCAGGCTTTGAATCCGTGGATCAGAACGTGGTGGAGAACAGCAGCTGGCTGTAGAGGTTGCTGTTGTCGTTGCCGATCTGGGTGCCGCCTTCGGCTGCGCTCTTCTTCGGCTGGTACAGGCCCACCAGCGGAATGATCACCAGGTGCTCGTTGATCGCCCACTCGGCGTAGAGATCCAGCTCGCGACCGTCGGTGTTGCCCAGGTCGGTGTCCAGGGTGTGGAAGTCGAAGTACTGCGCGCCGATGGAGAGGTTCTCCAGCGGGGTGACCTTGGCGCCGACGTTGTGTACGCGCGTGTTGTTGTTGAACGGGCCGGAGTAGTTGCCCGCCACCTCGCCCTGGAACCAGGTGCCGAAGCCACGGCTGAAGCCGTAGAAGAGGGTGTCGTAGCCTTCGGAGAAGCGGCTGAAGCGGTAGCTGATATAGGGCTTCCAGGTGACGTCGGAGAAGGTCCAGCCGGCCTCCAGGTACCAGGCGTTGGCGGTGTCGTCGGTGTACTGGGCGTCGCGCTTGTCCTGCCAGGCGTACTCGCCGGAGAGGAACAGGTTCTCCACGCCGGCGTTGCCGGTGCCGCGCAGGCTGTAGGTCTTCATGTCCTTGCGGTCGAGCTGGATGGGGGAGGCGTAGCGCTCGTCCACGTCGGTGACGTCGATGTAGGTCAGGCCGAAGGTGGCTTCCGGGGCGACGTGTTCGAGGGTGGCGACATACAGCTCGGAGTTGGCCTGGGCGCGGTTGTCCGACTTCAGGCGCATCAGGTCGCCACGCCAGCCTTCCTTGCCGCCAATGCGCAGCACGGCGGTTTCATCGAAGTCGCGGCGCGCCGCCAGGTAGTAGCCGCCACCACGGTTGTATTCCCCATCGGCCAGGCCCTTGCCCATGTTCAGGGCGTCGCCGTCGATCAGGAAACCATCGCCGACCACGATGTTCTGGCGGCCGAAGGACAGG
Organism: Pseudomonas sp. LABIM340; assembly: GCF_040017195.2. Taxonomy (NCBI): domain Bacteria; kingdom Pseudomonadati; phylum Pseudomonadota; class Gammaproteobacteria; order Pseudomonadales; family Pseudomonadaceae; genus Pseudomonas; species Pseudomonas sp. LABIM340. Next base: position 3,364,271 of record NZ_CM200227.1, read on the forward strand.
TCGATGCCATCGTCACCCAGCACCGGGAACAGCCCGGCCGAGCGCCAGCCGGCGTAGGCGTCCTCGATCTTGGTGGTGCGCTCGGAGCCGTCGCTGAAGCCGGCGGCGTCGCCGTCGCCCCAGGTGCCGGAGCTGAGCAGGTTGAAGGCGCCGTAGGCGGTGCCCGCGCCGCCCAGCTTCTGGTCGCCGCTCAGGCCGTACTTGATGAAGCCTTCCTGCCAGGACGACGAGCCCTCATCCAGGGTGCCGGTCATGTTGTAGCGTTCCTGGCTGTGGAACAGCCCGAAGGTCGCCGAGAGGTCGGCGTTCAGGTGCGTGTCGTCGGTCGCGTACAGCTCGTAGGCGCTGGCGGAACTGGCCCCGGCGATGAGCAGGGCGAGCAGGGTGGGGCGCAGCACGGCGGCGTGGGTCATGGTGAAGGCATCCGTTTCGTTATTGTCGATTGAGGGGATGTGACTTCTGCCGATGCTAAGTAAGGGCTGGCCCTGTGCCGTTGCTCCTGTCTGCCAAGTGATTGGGTGTGGTTGCCAGATCGGACGGAGCGAGTTTTTCCGGGCCGCGCCGCACCCTGTAGGAGCGCCCCATGGGCGCGATTGCGGGCATTGCCCGCTCCTACACGTGGCTGGGACTTCAGCGTGCGCGGGAGATGACGGAGGGTTGTTCGGCGTACAGGCGCTTGTAGAGCGCCGAGAAATGGCTGGAGCTGGCAAACCCCAGATCCAGCGCCAGGTTGGTGATGCTCTGTTGCGGCTCCTGCTTGAGCCGGCGGCGCGCCTCGGCCAGGCGCAGGCTGAGGAAGAACTGCTGCGGCGTGCTCTGGCAGATCTGCCGGAAGCAGTACTGCAGGGTGCGCTGGCTGGTGTTCAGGCTCTGGCTCAGTTCCAGCAGCGACAGCGGTTCGGAGAGGTCCGCCTGCATGCGCTCGATGGCCGCCAGCACCAACCGGCGATGCTGCTGCAGCGAGCGCGGCGCGCCTTCGCGGTCATTGCCGGGGAGGATTTCCTCCAGCGCCTGCAGCACGTGGCTCAGCACCAGGGCAACCGCGTGCCCGGCCTGTTGCGGATCGTCCACCCGCCAGGGTTCGCCTTCGAAGGCGGCGAGGGCGTCGCACAGGCTGCGGCGCAGATCGCCGGCCCCGGTCGGCGACAGTTGCAGGCGCCGTTGCTGGAGCGCGCGCTCGAACAGCTCGCGCTCCTCGGCACCGAGCAGGCGTTCCAGCTGCGGCTGGCTGAAGGTCAGGCCGAGCATGTGGATTTCCCCGGCGGCGCAGATCTCCAGCTCGCGGCCGCCTTCGAGCACCAGCAGGGTGTCGTCGTGCAGGGCCTGGCCGTTGAAGCGCGAATCGGCACTGGCGCGCAGCGGGATGCCGATCACCAGATGGCCGGCCGGCGGCGCCATGTTTTCGTGCAGGTGCAGGTTGGAGTGTTCGTAGATCAGCGAGGCGTCGGGCAACTGAACATGCAGCAGCTCTGCCTGCAGGCGGCCATGGCCGAGCTGGGTGTAGTCCTGGCTCCAGCCGGCGAGGGCGCAGGCCAGTTCATCGGAGTCGGTTGCCTGGTGGCGGGCTATGCCGGTCATGGCGGTTCACCTCGGTTGTGCGCCGAGTATCGGCCAGTGCTGGCGCACAGGCTTGTGCCTGTGCGCCAGGGTGTTGCGGCGCTCTGCCAGTTTCAGCGGCCGGCGAGGTAGGCGGCGGCCAGTGTACAGGCGCGCTCGATCAGCATGGGCGCCAGTTCCCGGGCGGTTTCGCTGTTGCGTCGGGTGTGTACCCAGCCCAGGTAGGTGGTGCCGCGCAGGGCGAGGAACAGCGGCAGGGCGGCGCGGTCGGCAGCGGACAGCGGCTTGACCGAGTCGTAGCCGGCCAGCAGCGCCGCCTGGATCCGCGCCAGGCGCGGGTCGTCCAGGCAGAAGTACAATGCGGTGGCCAGCTCGAACATGTGCCAGCCGAAGCCGGCATCGTCGAAGTCGATCAGCTGCAGTTCGCCGCCTTCGAGTAGCAGGTTTTCCGGCACCAGGTCGGCGTGGATCATGCCGAAGTTGCCCAGGTTGCGGCCGTAGCGGCGCAGGTCGAGACGCGCTTCCTGGCGCGCGCGCTGGAGCAGTTCGTGCTGCTCGGCGCTGAGCAGGTCCAGCTCCCAGAAGCGTCCCCAGAACGGGTTGGCGCCGACCAGACCTTCCTCGTCCCAGGCGTGCCGGGTGAATTCGTTGGGCTGGCGCCACTGCGCTGAATTCAGGTGGATGCGCGCGGCCACGGCGCCGGCCTGATGGAACAGCGCTTCGATGTCGCCGTCGGCGCTCAGACCTTGCTCGGCGGAGCCCAGGGTACTGCCGGACAGCCAGCCGAGCATGTCGACGAAGCGCGGCTCTGCCAGGGACGCGCTGCGCACCTCGGCCAGGTGTTCGCCGCTGCGGGTGCGGATGATGCTCGGTACGCCGATGCCACTGGCGGCCAGTTGCTCCATCCAGGTCAGCTCCGAACGCAGTGCCGCTTCGCTGTGGTAGCCGCCGCGGTGCACGCGCAGGGCGCTGCGCGTGCCGTCGCTGCGGGTGGCGCAGAACACCGCGTTCTCGCGGTACTTGAGCAGTTCCAGGCCGACGAAATCGCCGTCCCAGTGGCGCAGGGCGTCCAGCGCCAGGTCGCGCAGGCAGGCGATCTGCTGGTCGTGATCGAGCTCTGCGAAACAAACCTTGGAAAAGTCGTTCATGGTGGCTCCTCAGAGTTCGCTCAGGACCTGGTCCAGGGTGTCGATGAACAGCTCGCCGTGCTCGGCCTCGAACACCAGCGGCGGGCGAATCTTGAGGATGTTGTCGTCGCCGCCGATCTTGCTGATCAGCACGCCACGCTGGCGCATGCTGTTGACGATGCGCCGCGCTTCGAGGCCGGCCGGCTCGCGGCTGGAGCGGTCGCGCACCAGTTCCACGGCGAAGAACAGACCCTGGCCGCGAACGTCGCCGATGATCGAGTGGCGCTCGGCGAGACGGTGCAGCTCGGCGCTGAGCTTGGCGCCCTGGCGCCGGGCGTTGCCTTGCAGGTCCTGCTCGGTGATCACGTCCAGCACCGCCTGGCCGACGGCCGCGGCCACCGGCGAGCCGCCGAAGGTGTTGAAGTACATGTTGCTGCGGCCGAAGGTCTCCACGCGCTCGCGGCTGGTCACCACGCCCGCCAGGGGGAAGCCGTTGCCCATGGGTTTGCCGAGGGTGACGATGTCCGGCACCAGCGGGTGCGACTGGTGGCCCCACAGGTGGTCGCCGGTGCGGGCGAAGCCCGATTGCACCTCGTCGGTGATCAGCAGGCCACCGGCCTCGCGCACCAGCTTCGCCACGCGCTCCAGGTAGCCTGCCGGCAGGCGCGGGATTCCTTCGTTGGCGAACAGGGTGTCGATCAGCATGGCCGCCAGGCCGACGCCGGCCGCCTGCAGCTCGGCGATGGCCTCGGCGACCTTGGCTACATAGCGGTCGGCCACTTGCTCGGGCGTGCCATCGGCATGGTAGAGGCAGGGGATCGGCACGGCCCGCGCATGCATCGAGAACGGCTCGGAGCTGGGCAGCGCGGTGGTCACCGCCGCCAGCGTGGTGGTGTTGCCGTGGTAGTTGTAGTCGCTGACGATCACGCCCTTGTTGCCGGTGGCGAAGCGCGCCATGCGCAGGGCCAGTTCGTTGGCCTCGCTGCCGGTGCAGGTGAACATCAGGCTGTCCAGCGGTTCGGCAAAGGTCGCGGTGAGGCTCTCGGCGTAGCGCACCACGCGCTCGTTGAGGTAGCGGGTGTGGATGTTCAGCGTCGCCGCCTGTTCGGCCATGGCCGCCACCACCTTGGGGTGGCAGTGGCCGACGCAGGGCACGTTGTTGTAGCAGTCCAGGTAGCGCTTGCCGGCGGCGTCGATGAGCCAGACGCCTTCGCCTTTCACCAGCTCCAGCGGCTCGTCGTAGAACAGCGGCGAGGCATCGCCCATGACCTGGTGGCGGCGTTGCAGCAGGGTCGATTCAGACATTCTCGGCATTCTCCAGGGGCTTGCCGGCGCGGGATGCGGCGCGCAGCAGGTAGTTGAGGATCAGGGCGGCGACCACCAGCGCCAGGGCACTGAGCATCGCCACTTCCAGCTGGAAGCAGGCGGCGATCACCACCAGCGTCAGCAGCATGCCGACGCTGGCCACGAGCGGGCCGCCGCGCAGGCGGAAGGGGCGCACCAGGCCGGGCTGGGTGCGGTGCAGGCGCAGGTAGGCGGCGAACAGCACCAGGTGGCAGCTGCCCAGCAGCAGGACGATGCACAGCAGGAGCTTTTCCGGCGGCACCAGGGTCAGCGGCAGGCCGATCACGGTCAGCATCAGCAGGGCGACGTAGGGCGCGCCACGGCGGTTGGTGCGGGCCAGGGCGGCGGGGAAGAAGCCGTCGCGGGCCAGGGCGAACAGCTGGCGGGAAGCGGAGAACACCACCGAGAAGAAGGTCGCCAGCAGGCCGCACACGGCGCCGGAACCGACCAGCAGAGGCAGCCAGTCACGCTCGCCGTAGAGTCCGCCGTGGGTCATGGCGGCGTACAGCGGGTCACCGGCGTTGCCGACCACTTCCACACCGGCGGCGCCCGGCGCGCTGATCACTACGGTCAGGGCGGTCAGCAGCAGGGTGCCGACGGCGGCGATGATCCCGCGCGGCATGCTGCGGCCCGGTTCAGCGGCTTCCTCGGCGGCCGAGGCCACCTGCTCCAGGCAGATGAACATCCAGATGGCGAAGGGTACGCAGGCAAATACGCCGCCGACGCTCACGCCCGGCAGGGCGCTGCCGGCGCTGGGCAAGAGGTTTTCCCAGTGCACGTGGGGCAGCATGGCGCCGCCGAAGGCCAGCAGTGCGATGGCCGCCACGGCGCCGGCCAGCAGGGTCAGCCCGAGAGCCTCGCCGACGCCGATGATGTGGATGCCGATGATCAACGCGAACAGGCCGATGCGCACCGGCCAGCCGCCGAAGCCGAACACCGACTCCATATAGGCGGCGAGGAAGTTGGCGGCCGCGCCGGTGCCGATGGTCAGTGCCAGCGCGCAGGCGGCGCCGACCAGGTAGCCGACGAAGGGCCCGAAGGCCAGCTGCGCGTAGGCGAATACACCGCCGGCATGGGGCCGCGCGGTGGAAAGTTCGCACACGCAGAGCGCCAGGCCGCCGCAGAGCACGGCCATCAGCAGGGTGGCGACGAGCATATTGGCCCAGCCGCTGCTGGCCAGGCCGTAGTTCCAGCCGGAGAACTGCCCGGCGATGACCAGTGAAATGCCGAGCCCGGCGATCTGGGGCCAGCGGAGTACGCCTTGTTTGAGCATGGTGAGTGTCCCTTGCCTGTGAGTGATGGAGGTTGAACGGCAGTCAGCCGCGCGCGCCGGAGCGCAGCGGGCAAGGGAAGTGTTCGGCGGGTGCCGACGGTTGGATGCGTGGAGTCATGGGGCGGCCCTTCTTTTTGTTTTATGGGTTGGTGCACGCGCCGGCCGTCAGGTGCGGCGGGCAGGGAGAAGGTACGAAGGGCGCGGGGTGGGGCGATATCAGAAATGCGCAAAGTCGCGGAGCGGGCGTGCGCCCACAAAAAAGCCCCGCATTGCGCGGGGCTCTTTCATTCACTCGTCACTCAGGCGTGCTTGCGCAGCTCGGTGCTGAGGCCGGCCTGGGCGATCGTTGCGATCGCCTGGTCCCGTGTGGCCTCGGAGTCGTACAGCTTGCTGGTCAGCAGTTCTGCACCGGTGTTATCGCGGATCACGAAGAAATTCTTGCCGCCGGGGGACATCTGGCGCTTGTAGCGCTCGACGGCCGCACAGGAGCTGCGGAGGCTGTTGATGGCCTGCTCGGCTGCCTCCTGTGTCGGGTAGGCCAGAGTTTCCAGCAGAGTACCGTGGGCAGTGTTCTTGAGCAGAACGCGACGGTTGCCGCTGCTGAGTTCCTTGATTTCATACCAACCGGGCATGTGTAGCTCCATATAACCGGTGTCAACGTCCTGCGGGTGTTCCCGCAGGGTGACAGGCCAGTTTAGGAGTACGGGCGTTCTATTTGTATAGGAAAAGTCCTATGAATCATGAGGTTACTGTATCAATTTGTCTCAGGGTCGCAGGTTTCAGAACGTCGCCTTGACCTGAAGGCCGAGCAACAGGGTGTTGTCGATGTCCTGGCCGGAGAAGGCGCCCGGCTCGATGACGTATTGCAGATCCGGGCGCAGGGTCAGCCAGGGCGTGGCCTGGTAGCCGTAGCTCAGTTCGATGAGTTGTTCGCCGCTGTCCAGGTCCGGGTAGTCCTGGCCGTTGGCGAGAGCGTTGTTCTCCTGTACCTCGCGGCTGCGCGGGTTGGGTACGGCGCGGCCATAACCCAGTGCGAGGCTGTCCTTCGGGCGGCTTTCGAAGGGCTTGTAGAGCACGACGCCGGCGCCATACCACTTGGTGAAGGGCGAGGCGGCGCTGCTGGCGGCCGAGGCCTGGCCGAAGACGTGCAGGCTGCGCCCCCTGGAGGTCGGGTCGCTCCACACGGCCTGGTCCACCAGCAGGTAATGACCGCTGCGGCCGGACTCCTGCTTGTCGCTGCCGATGCGCTGCACGTCGGAGCTGTCGTAGTACCAGCCCAGTTTGTACTCGCCGGGCAGCTCGCCCTGAGGTTTGTAGATCAGCTCGATGGGTACCACCGTGCCGGTGGTGTGCTTGGGGGTGAGGTGCCAGGCGCGGCTGGAGTTGCCGTTGCTTTCCGGGTCGACGTTGAAGGCGGCGATGCGCAGTTGCCAGTCCGGCGCGAAGCTGTACTTCACCCGTGCGCCCAGGTGCGCGTTGGGGTAGTTGGTCCAGCCGCTGCCGCCGGACATGTTCAGCGGGTGGCCGCAGAAGCCGGCGTTCATGAAGTTGCAGAGGATGCCGCTGTCCAGTCCGCCGACATCGTTGCCCATGGCCATGTAGCCGAGCTTGAGGTTCACCGCCCGGCTCAGGTCGCGCTCGTAGCTCAGCTCGGTCAGGCGGGTGTAGAGGCCGCCGTAGTTTTCCTGCACCGGCAGGCGGTTGCCCACCAGGTCTTCCGAGGCGCTGTTGCCGCGGCGGTCGTTGATGGTCAGCTGGACCTTGCCGCCGTTGTCCAGGCCATAGAGTTTCGACAGGTCGAACTGCACGCCCAGCTTGATGTTCTGCGAATAGCGCGCCGAGCGGTGCAGGCCGCCGTGGGCGTTGTAGGCGGTCTCGCCGCTGTAGTCGCCGGTGAACTTGACGCCATCCTGCTCCATCTGGTGGCGCAGGCCGCCCCAGTCGCCGGTCATGGTGGGTCGGTCGAGCAGGCCTTCTTCAGCCAGCGCAGGCAGCGAGGCGACGCACAGCAGCAGGCCGGGCGTGAGGCGAAGGGAAGTGCGCATGGGATTTCCTGAACGTGAAGCGAATAAAAAAAGGCGCGGTGGTAGTGCCGCGCCGGAAGGAGACGCCCGCACGAGGCGGGCGCGATGGGATCGTTACGCCGGGCCGCTCACTGCTTGTCGGGCAGCGCGTAGGCCATCACGTAGTCGCCGCGGTCGGTGGACTGGCGCGCACCGCCAGCGGTGATGACGATGAACTGCTTGCCGGTCTTGGGCGACACGTAGGTCATCGGGCCGCCCTGGCTGCCGACGGGCAGGCGGGCCTTCCAGATTTCCTTGCCGTTGCCGCTGTCGTAGGCGCGCAGGTAGAAGTCCTGGGTACCGGCGATGAACACCAGGCCGCCCTGGGTGGACAGCGTGCCGCCGAGGGTCGGCAGGCCGATGGGGATCGGCAGGTGCATGCGGATGCCCAGCGGGCCGGTGTCTTCCACGGTGCCGACCGGTACCTGCCAGGCCACCTGGCGGGTCTTCATGTCGATGGCGGTGAGGGTACCGAACGGCGGTGCCTGGCACGGGATGCCGGCCACCGAGAGGAAGCGGTTCTTGTTCACCGCGTAGGGCGTGCCCTTGAGCGGTACGGCACCCATCCCGGTGTTCAGCGCTTCGCCGCCGCCGGCCGCCGCGCCCTTGTTGGCCGAGGGAATCATCTGGATCCACAGGCCCAGGCGCATGTCGTTGACGAAGATGAAACCGTGCACCGGGTCGGTGGAGAGGCTGCCCCAGTTCATGCCGCCCAGGGAACCGGGGAAGCTCAGCGACAGGTCGGTGCCCGGCGCGGTGTAGAGGCCGTCGTAGCGCATCTTCTTGAAGTCGATGCGGCACAGCAGCTGGTCATACGGCGTGGCGCCCCACATGTCCGATTCGGTGAGGGTCTGCGCGCCGATCTGCGGCATGCCGACGGATTTCGGCTGGGTCGGCGAGTAGGGCTCGTTGGGGATATTGCTCGGTTTGACCGGCACGTCCTTCACCTCGGTGAGCGGCTTGCCGGTGGCGCGGTCGAGCACGTAGATCTGCCCGGCCTTGGTGCCGATCACCACGGCCGGCACGGTCTTGCCGTCGTCTTTGGTGAAGTCGATCAGGCTCGGCTGCATCGGCAGGTCGAAGTCCCAGAGGTCGTTGTGCACGGTCTGGTAGACCCACTTCTCGGCACCGGTGGTGGCGTCCACGGCGAGGATGGAGGCGCCGTAGGTGTGGTCGAGCTTGCTGCGCTCCACGCCATAGATGTCGGTGGAAGAGCTGCCCATGGGCAGGAAGACGGTATTCATCGCCGGGTCGTAGGACATCGGCGCCCAGCTGTTGGGGGTGCTGCGCACGTAGGTCTTGCCGTCCGCCGGGGCCTGCTTGTCCTCCGGGTTGCCCGGGTCGAAGGCCCAGCGCATGGCGCCGGTGATGACGTCAAAGCCACGGATCACGCCGCCGGGCATGTCGGTCTGGACGTTGTCCGCGACGCGGCCGCCGACCACCACGGTGGTGCCGGCCATCAGCGGGGCGGATGAGAGCTGGTAGTAGGAATCGGGCACGTCACCCAGGCCGGCCTTGAGGTCGACCTGGCCATTGTTGCCGAAGCCCTGGCAGAACTCGCCGGTGTCGGCGTCCACCGCGATCAGGCGCGCGTCGATGGTGTTGGTCAGCAGGCGACGCTGGCAGTTGGCGCCGGCCGGAACGCTGGCGGCGATGACTTGCGAGCTGTTCGGCTGGGTCGGCTGGACGATCTCTTTGGTGGCATCGAAATAGGCCATGCCACGGCAGCGCTGCCAGACCTTGGACTGGGCGTTGATCTCGTTCTTCCAGAGTTCCTTGCCAGTGTCCGCGTCGAGGGCGATCAGGTTGTTGTGCGGGGTGCAGATGAACACCTTGTCGCCGACCTGCAGCGGGGTGAGCTGGTCTTCCGCGCCGTTGCCGTCGCTGATCGCCACATCACCGGTGTGGTAGGTCCAGGCCACCTTGAGCTTGTCGACGTTGCCACGGTTGATCTGGTCCAGCGCAGCGAAGCGGCTGCCGCCCTCGGTGTTGCCGTAATGGGCCCAGTCCTTCTGCGCGTGGGCCGGGTCAACCGGCGTCAGGCCAGGACCGTTGCCAGTGGGGGCGACGCTGGGGTGGGCGACGAACATGTTGCCGGCGGCAATCACCACCAGCACTGCCAGCACGCCAGCGATGCCGTATGCACCCCTACCAGCCTCGCGGCCTGCGGAGCGGGCCAGCAGCGGGTAGACCAGAGCAACTACCACGCCGATCGCGCTGAACATGAACAGGCGCGAGAACAGCGGCCAGAACACCAGCCCGGTGTCGGCCATGGCCCAGACCGCGGTTGCCACCAGGAACGCGGCGAACAGCCAGGCGCCGGCCGGCTTGCGAAGGGCGATCAGCATGCCGGAAAGGGCCATGGCCAGACCGCCGATGAGGAAGTACCAGGAACCGCCGAGGCTGACCAGGCGGATGCCGCCGGCGGCCAGGGCGAGGCCGAGGAGGGCGATGACCACACCCAGGCCGAGGAGGATGAAAGTGCTCACGCGGGAGGCGCGCTGTATCGGTTTCATACAGAAGGTTCTCACTGTTGGATTCGCCGATTATACTCTTAGCAAGCTAATTAACTAGATAGTACAATCGTCGAAGATGCAAAACCGGACGAATGAAATAGCCTCCCGCACCGGTTCTTACCCAGAACATCCTGACCCACAATACCCCTGTGCAGCGGCTGCCGAGACTGTCAGCATCGCTGCTCGGTCCTACAGAAGAATCCTAGCTGCCGTGCCTGTTTCCCGCTCCGTTGTGCCCGCCCGACTCAAACTGCTGCCGCTGCTGATCTGCGGTGTTGCCCACGGCCAGCTGGCCCGCGCGGCTGACCCGCAGAGCACCGAGCAAGCCCTGGCCGCGCCCATGGTGGTGACGGGCGCCTATGCGCCGGTGTCGAGCTTCGACCTGCCGTTCTCCATCGACACCGTGCAGCAGCCGCAGCTCAGCGATGGCCAGCTCGGCGTCAATGCCTCCGAAGTGCTGCAGCGCGTGCCCGGCCTGGTGGTGCAGAACCGCCAGAACTACGCCCAGGACCTGCAGATTTCCTCCCGTGGTTATGGCGCGCGCTCGGCCTTCGGCATTCGCGGGCTGAAGCTGCTCAGCGACGGCATCCCCGCCAGCACGCCGGACGGCCAGGGCCAGGCGGCGACGCTGAACCTCGACGCCGCCGACCGCATCGAGGTGCTGCGCGGCCCGGCCTCTACGCTCTACGGCAGCAACAGCGGCGGGGTGATCCAGATGTTCTCCCGCGACGGCTACGGACCGCCGAAGGTCGGCGCGGAAAGCACCTTCGGCAGCGACGGCTTCAACAAGAATCACCTGTATGCCGAGGGCGGCACCGACCAGGCCGGGTTCCTGCTCGACGCCTCGCGCATGGACACCGACGGCTACCGCGACCACAGCGCTACACGCCGCGACCAGACCTTCGCCAAGCTCAACTTCAAGCCCGACGAAGACAGCCGCATGGCGCTGATCTACAGCAGCCTGGAGCAGAACAACACGCAGGACCCGCTGGGCCAGACCTGGGACGCCTATAAGCACGACCCGCGCTCCGTCGCTCCAGCTGCCGAGCTGTACAACACACGCAAGAGCATCGATCACCAGCAGCTGGGCATGAACTACGAGCGCTATTTCGGCGATGCGACCCTGCAGTTCAACCTCTACGCCGGCCAGCGCAGCGTGGTGCAGTACCTGTCGATCCCCCGGACCGTGGCCTCCAACTCCCAGCGTGGCGGCGGGGTGGTGGACTTCGACCGCGAATTCCACGGCGGCACCCTGCGCTGGATCCAGCCGGTGCACGGCGTGCCGGGCGAGCTGACCGTCACCACCGGGGTGGACTACGACCGCAGCGAGGATGACCGCAAGGGCTTCCAGAACTTCAGCGGCGACCAGTTGGGCGTGAAGGGTGAGATGCGCCGCAACGAGAACGACATCGCCACCAGCCTCGACCCTTACGTGCAGGCACGCTGGGAACTGGGTAACTGGACCTTCGACGCCGGCCTGCGGCACAGCACCATGAAGATGGAAGTGGACGACCGCTACCTGGCCAACGGCGACTCCAGCGGCTCGAAGAAGTACCAGCAGAACAACCCGTCGCTGTCGGTGATGTACGCCTTCACCCCCGAGCTGCACGGCTACGTCAGTGCCGGCAAGGGCTTCGAGACTCCGACCCAGGCCGAGATGGCCTATGCGCCAGGGCTGGCCGAAAGCTTCAACTTCGGCCTCGACCCGGCCACCAGCACCCAGTACGAGATCGGCCTGAAGGCCAAGGTCGCCGGTAATACGCGGGTCAACGCGGCGATCTTCGAGATACGCACCGACGACGAGATCGTCGTCGCCAGTTCCAGCGGCGGCCGCACCAGCTATCAGAACGCCGGCAAGACGTTGCGCCGCGGCTTCGAGCTGGGCGTGCAGAGCGACCTGTCTGACCACTGGCAGGCCAACCTGGCCTACACCCGCCTGGATGCCACCTACGACGAGGACTTCGTCGAGAGCGGCGCTACCATCGACAAGGGCAACCACCTGCCCGGCGTGCCCGGCAGCAGCCTGTTCGGCGAGCTGGTATGGAAACCGCAGGATGGCATCAGCATGGGCGTCGAAGGCCAGTACCGCAGCAAGGTCTATGTCGAGGACAGCAACGAGGACAAGCCGGCTCCCAGTTACGCGGTGTTCAACTGGCGCACCCGCTTCGAGCAGCATGTCGGGCCCTGGACCTTCCACCAGCTGGTGCGCCTGGACAACCTGCTGGATCGCCAATACGTCGGTTCGGTGATCGTCGGCGACAGCAACGGGCGCTATTACGAGGCGGCGCCGGGGCGGTCGTGGTATGCGGGGGCGGGGCTGGAATACCGGTTCGAGTGAGCCGGCGGCAGGATCACCTTCCAATGTTCCGATTGTCGTCTGCGGGGCGCCATGACGCCCCTGAATCCTCTATCCTCGCGTCCTTTGCATTTCCTGAGACGAGTTTGTAATGGGCAGATGGGTAATGGGCGCACTGTTGATGTGCGTGGCGGGCATGGCGTCGGCGGCTGATCCGCTGTTCGGCAAGTACAACTACGGTGCGGCGCAGAAAGGCTTCGGCAAGCAGCAGGGCTTCGTCGAATGCCTGCAGCCCATGGGTGTCACCGCGCGCTGCAAGGATGGGGTGGACTACGCGGGCACGCGCTTCCGCCTGGCGCTGACCTTCGACAAGCAGAAGCTGGTCGAAGCGGTGCTCTACAGCGAATACAACGACGCCGCCTACCGGCGCGTGCTGCAGGAAGTGGCCAAGCGCTTCATGCTGGTGGCCATCGCCGACGACAAGAACGTGGTCGACGTCCTGGCGCACACCCTCAACCCGAACCGCACCGAGGCCGACGCCAAGGCCATCGGCGACTTCGAGACCCATGCGCTGCGCAGCGGGATGATCAGCTATCGCCTCTACGAGCAGCTCGACAAGTACATCAAGCCGGGCCTCGACGCCCGCCAGGTACTGGCTACCGTGCCGGCGAGCATTCGCGTGGCCGAGGTCACGGTGAAGCACGGCAAGTCCGATAACTGGCTGATCGTGAAGTTCTCCAAGCCGGGCCTGGCGCCGAAGAAGCCCAAGGCCTGATCCGCACTCGCCTGATCGCGGTTACCCCTGTAGGAGCGGGCCATGCCCGCGAATTCGCCGGCAGGCGAATGGGCGTTCAGGCTGAATCCGAGCCTGCATCCCTCGCGGACAACGTCCGCTCCTGCGGAAAACACCTGCGCAGGGGAAGCTCGGGCACTGCTCCGGACGAACAACCCCTTCGCCCACCGGCTTCATATCTTCGTATGAGGCCTTCCCCCGGATTGCATGGAATGGACGATTGTTCGCCACTGGCCTGACGCAGGACAGTGGCGCCACTACCGTTCAACCTGGAATCCGCACATGAAACGTTCCCTGTGGCTGGAGGAAATCGCCTCCGAGCTGACTCCGCTGCCTGCGCTGGAAGGCCCGCTCGACGTCGACGTGGCCATCGTCGGCGGCGGCTTCGTCGGCCTCTGGACCGCGCTGCGCCTGCTGGAGCTCAAGCCTGACTGCCGTATCGCCATCATCGAGCGCGACATCTGCGGCGGCGGCGCCTCGGGGCGCAACGGCGGCTTCGTCATGTCCTGGTGGCCAAAGATCAGTTCGCTGGCCGCGCAGTGCGGCAAGGACGAGGCACTGCGCCTGGCCCGTGCCTCGGCGGCGGCCATCGGTGAGATCGAGGATTTCTGCAAGGCCCACGACATCGACGCGCACTTCCGCCGCGCCGGCTGGTTGTGGACTGCCACCACCGACGCCCAGCGCGGTGCCTGGAAGGGCGTGCAGCAGACCTGCGAGCGCCTTGGCGAACCGGTGTTCCAGTCACTCTCCGACAGCGAAGTGGCGCGCCGAGCGGGCTCCGCGAAACACCTCGAAGGCGTGCTCGAAGCCAGCAACGCCACCGTGCAACCAGCCCGCCTGGTGCGCGGCCTGCGCCGGGTGGCGCTGGAAAAGGGCGTGCGCATCTTCGAGAACACCCCGATGCTCAGTTTCGAGCGCGGCCGGCCGGCGGTGATCCGCACCCCCGGGGGCGAACTGCGCGCACCGAAGGTGGTGATGGCGACCAACGCCTGGGCGGCAGCGATTCCCGAACTGCGCCGCACCATCCTGCCGGTGACCAGCACCGTGGTCGCCACCGCGCCGATCCCCGAGCGCCTGGAGCAGATCGGCTGGACCGGCGGCGAAGCCATTACCGATTCGCAACTGATGGTCGACTACTACCGCACCACGCAGGACGGCCGCATCGCCTTCGGCAAGGGCACCGGGATGATCAGCTTCGCCAGTCGCATCGACGAGAGCTACGACCACAACCCGCAGCTCAGCGAAGACACCGAGCAGGACCTGCGCCGCACCTACCCGCAGCTGGACGACGTGGCGGTGACCCACAGCTGGTCCGGCCCCATCGACCGTACCTACGACAGCCTGCCGGTGTTCGGCCACCTCGATGGCGCGCCACACATCGTCTATGGCATCGGCTGGAGCGGCAACGGCGTCGGCCCGAGCCGCCTGGGCGGGCGCATCCTCGCCAGCCTGGCACTGGGTATCGATGACGAATGGAGCCGCTGCGGCCTGGTTGGCCGGCAGCCCAAGCGCTTCCCGCTCGAACCGGTGCGCTACGTCGGCGGCCTGATGGTGCGCGGCGCGGTGCAACGCAAGGAGCAGGCCGAGGCGCAGAACCGCAAGGGCGGCTGGCTCGACCGCACCCTGGCCGGCTTTGCCCCGGCGGGGCTCGAAGACAAGGACCTCTAGGAGAAAAACCATGCCCCAACCGATCCTGCTCACCGGCACCGCCGGCCTCGAACTGCCGGCGCCGCAGCCGGTGAAGGAACCCCTGGGTACGCCGGTATCCAGCACCGCAACCCACGCCGAGGAAGGCGAGGGCGGCCTGCTCACCGGTGTCTGGGAATGCACGCCCGGCCGCTGGCGGCGCCAGGTGCTGTCGCGGGAGTTCAGCCACTTCATCAGTGGCCACTGCCTGTTCATCCCGGACGACGGCGAGCCGATCGAATTGCGCGCCGGCGACGCCGTGCTGTTCCCGGCGAACTGTCAGGGCACCTGGGATATCCGCGAAACCGTGCGCAAGAGCTTCGTCATTATTCCCTGATCCCAGCGTCTATTCCGGCAATCTGCGCCGAGCGCAGCGCGATCCAGAGGACGGCCACGTCCTCGGTGCAGTCCAGCGAGCGCTCGGTGATTTCCTCGATACGGCGGATGCGGTAGACCAGCGTCTGCTTGTGTACGTTGAGCCGTTGCGCGGCCTTCTGCCAGGAGCGGTTCTGCTCGAGGAAGACGCGCAGGGTGTGCTGCAACTGGCCGCCCTGCTGCGCGTCGTAATCCGCCAGCGCGCCCAGCACCCGGCGATGCACGCGCCGTGCTTCTTCCAGGCTCGCCGGCAGCCAGGACTGCTCGCCCTGGGCATCGGCGTAGGCCACCAGCGGCCGCTGACGGTTGGCATGGGCCAGTGCAAGACGCGCCTCGCGCAAGGCTTCCACCGCCCGTAATGCATGGCCCAGCGGGTTGCTGTGGCCAAGGGTGCAGTCCAGCTCGGACTGGAGGGTTTCGGCCTGCGCCGGATCGCTCAGCAGCAGGATCAGCTCGTTGCCCTGATGACGCACCAGCAGGCCCATTCCCAGTCGCTGAAGGCGTTGCTGCCAGTGCCTTGGCAGCTCGCCGGCGGCGCGCGCCAGTACCAGGCAGGCGGCATCCACCGGGCAATTCAGCTGCGCCAGCCGCTCCTGCGCGGCGCGCTCGATGAGGCGCTGCTGCAGCAGGTCGTCCAGCAATTCAGAACCCAGGCGCAGCATGCGCTCGTGCTCGACCTGGGCGCGCTCCAGCTCGATCCCCAGTACCGCCACGATGTGATGCAGCAGGCCGTAGTCGAGCAGCTCGCCGCCGGTGGCGAGGATTTCGCAGGTGGTCAGCGACGGCAACGGCATCACCAGCGCTTCCTGCTCGCCATTGCTGCAGCGGGTCACGGTGTCCGGTACCGAGCGGCGCTGGGCGAGGGTTTCCCGCCAACTGGCCGGCAGCGGCGGCAGGCCCTCTTGCCAGGGTTGCAGGGTGGCCGAGTCGAACAGATAGAGCTGCGCGCGCACGTCGCTGCACAGCCGGCGCAACAGCCCGGCGAGGCCGAGACCGCGCAGGCCGATGCGGGCGCTTTCATAGATGCGCGTCACGGCGCTGCGGCGCTCGTGTTCTTCCTGCTTGCTGGCGTCGACGATGGCGCGGGTCACGGCGGAGAAGGGCACCGCGTAATCGGTCATCAGCAGCGGGAAACCCAGTTGGCAGGCTTCGTCCTGCAGGGCCTGGATATCCGCCGGGGCCTGCATGTTCTCGCCGATCATCAGCCCCGAAATGCGCGCCCCGGCCAGCCGCTTCAGGTAATCCCGCTGTGCCTGTGCCTGGAGGGGAATGCCGATGCCGGTGGTCATCAGCAGGTCACCTTCGCCCAGCCACTCGGTCGGGTCCGCCAGCTCGCACACATGCGCCCAGCGCAGGCGCCGGCCGACGCCCTCGCTGCCGCCGAGCAGGCGGGTGCGCAGGGAGGCGTTGTCGAGGATGTCCTGGATATGGAAAGGCATGGCAGGTCCGCGGGCAGGAGTGACGATCGATCGGGCCGGCAAGCATGCCACCAAGCGCGAGGCCTTGTCGCGCCTGGCTTGAGCGAGCCTTGCGGGCTTCGTACCGGGATACGAGCAGGGCCCTTCGAATTGTAGTTCCGTCTGATTGTGGAGCCTGGCGGCGGCCCCAAGACTAGCTGGCAGTGCGCCATGCGAGCCCTTGGAGGCCCCGGATGGCGCCGCCTGCCGCGAGGCGGGCCGTCTACTCACCGGAGACCATAACAATGAACAAGATCCTGAGTTCCTCCATCGCCTGCGCCCTGGGCTGCGCGGCGACTTTCCCTGCTTTCGCCGACCTCACCGTGGTCTCCCACGGCGGCGCCAACAAGGCTGCCCAGGTCAAGGCCTTCTACCAGCCCTACATGCAGCAGAGCGGCAGCCGTCTGATCGCCGACGAGTTCAACGGCGAGATGGCCAAGGTCAAGGTGCAGGTCGATACCGGCAGCGTCTCCTGGGACGTGGTGGAGATGGAAATGCCGGAACTGGCGCGGGCCTGCGACGAGGGCCTGCTGCAGGAAATCGGCGAGCAGCCAGGCATCGCCAAGCTCGCCCCGGATCTGCTGGACGGCGCGGTACAGCCGTGCGGCGTGGGCTTCTTCGTCTGGTCCACGGTGTTGGCCTACAACGCCGACAAGCTCAAGAGCGCGCCAACCGGCTGGGCGGATTTCTGGGACACGCAGAAATTCCCCGGCAAACGCGGCCTGCGCAAGGGCGCGATGTACACCCTGGAGTTCGCCCTGATGGCCGACGGCGTGGCGCCGAAGGACGTCTACGCCGTGCTCGGGACGAAGGAAGGCCAGGATCGCGCCTTCAAGAAGCTCGACCAGATCAAGCCGAGCATCCAGTGGTGGGAAGCCGGCGCCCAGCCGCCGCAGTACCTGGCTTCCGGCGACGTGGTGATGAGCTCTGCCTACAACGGCCGGATCGCCGCCGTGCAGGATGAAAGCCAGCTGCGCGTGGTGTGGAACGGCGGCATCTACGACATGGACGCCTTCGCCATTCCCAAGGGCGCGAAGAACACCGAGGAAGGCCTGCGCTTCATCCAGTACGTGCTGCAGACCGAGCAGCAGAAAAACTACGCGCAGCAGATCGCCTACGGTCCGGTGAACCGCGCCGCCGTCCCGCTGGTGGACGCCGCCCGCCGCACCAACATGCCCACCGACGAGGCCAACCTGGCCGGCCAGGTGGCGATGAACGCGGCCTTCTGGGCCGACCATGGCGAGCAGCTGGAGCAGCGCTTCAACGCCTGGGCCGCCAAGCAGTAAAACTTCACAGTGTGCGGCGTCGCCGCACTTTCAGGCCGCCTCAGGGCGGCCTTTTTTGTGGGCGCTCCTACAACGACTAGCACCGTGACTCCCTTGTAGGAGCGGGCCATGCCCGCGAACCGCGGACGAAGTCCGCGCGTCCCGTCGTGCATCGGTACCGTAAGCCCTGCTTACGGATCGCGAGCATGGCTCGCTCCTACAAAGACCAGCACCGCGACGCCCTTGTAGGAGCGGGCCATGCCCGCGAACCGCGGGCGAAGTCCGCGCGTCCCTTCGCGCGTTGGTACCGTAAGCCCTGCCTACGGATCGCGAGCGTGGCTCGCTCCTACAAAGACCAGCACCGTGACTCCCTTGTAGGAGCGGGCCATGCCCGCGAACCGCGGACGAAGTCCGCGCGTTCCTTCGTGCGTCGGTACCGTAAGCCCTGCTGACGGATCGCGAGCATGGCTCGCTCCTACAACGACCAGCACCGTGACTCCCTTGTATGAGCGGGCCATGCCCGCGAACCGCGGACGAAGTCCGCGCGCCCCTTCGTGCGTTGGTACAGTAAGCCCTGCTTACGGTTCGCGAGCATGGCTCGCTCCTACAAAGACCAGCACCGTGACTCCCTTGTAGGAGCGGGCCATGCCCGCGAACCGCGGATGAAATCCGCGCGTCCCGTCGTGCATCGGTACCGTAAGCCCTCTTACGGTTCGCGAGCATGGCTCTCTCCTACAGGGAACTCCGTGCCTGGCCGGATCGCCGGGCACAAAAAAGCCCATCGGCGCTGCCGATGGGCTTTGGGTCAAACGCGAGCGCGGATCAGGTCGCTAGGCTCAGCGACGCCGACTGCTGCAGCGAACGGCCCTTGGTTTCCGGCGCCCAGGCCAGGCAGATGAAGAACGCCAGCAGCGTGATGCCCGCACCGATCAGCAGGGTGGCCTGCAGGCCTATGGACTCGATGCCGATGGGCATCAGGTAGGTGCCGGTCGCCGCGCCGATGCGGCTGAAGCCGACCGCCACGCCGACAGCGGTAGCGCGCACGGAAGTGGGGAACAGCTCGTTGGGGTAGATCCACTCCAGGATGCTCGGGCCGCCGGAAACGAAGGCGTAGAAGGCGAAGGCGCCGACGATGAACCAGGCCGGCGCGTCCGCCCACAGGCCCAGGGCCAGCAGCGGCAGCGCCATCAGCGCGAAGGGCACCACCACCATGGGGCGGCGGCCCCAGGTTTCCACCAGTTTCAGTGCCGGGATCACGCCGATGGCGAAGAGGATGGCGATCATCAGCTCGCCCAGGGTGGAGGAGTTCTCGCCTTTGATGCCGGCGGTCAGCAGGATCATGCTGCCGAAGGTGTAGAGCACGTATTGCGGGGTGATCTGCGCGAAGTAGAGCATGCCGCACATGATGGTGCGCTTGAGGTAGCCGCCCGAGGAAATCATCTTCAGGTCGCTTTTCCACGAACGATGACGGCCACCGTCGTTCAGCTCGGCGACGTCGGCAGGGGTGATCACCACGTCCTTGCCGTAGACCAGCTTGATGACCTTCTGCGCTTCCTCGATGCGCCCCTTGCTGGCCAGCCAGCGCGGCGATTCCGGGATGCCGCGGCGGATCAGCACGACGATGATGCCCACCACCGCGCCGCTGAACAGCATCCAGCGCCACAGCGAGTGGTCACCGGTCCAGGAGACCATCAGGTAGCCGACGATGAACGCGGTCATGGCACCGCAGGACCACGCCAGCCCCGACACGCCGATCATGAAGCCACGGCGCTTGGACGGGGTGAACTCGGTGAGCAGCGAGGTGGCGATGGGGTAGTCCGCGCCGACCGCGAGACCGATGACGAAGCGCAGCACGATCAGTTGCCAGGCCTCGGTGACGAAGGCCGACAGGCCGCAGGCGATCACCAGCACGGTGAGGTCCAGGGCGTACATGGTTTCCCGGCCGATGCGGTCGGTGATGGCGCCGAACACCGTGGCGCCAAAGAAAATGCCCAGCAGCGAGGCCGCGCCGATCAGGCCGGTTTCCACCGAGGTGGCGGCGATGTCCTGGCCGAAGCCGATCAGCGCGATGCCGATCAGGCTGAGGATGTAGCCATCGAGGAAGGGACCGCCGCAGCAGGCCAGCAGCAATTTCCGGTGAAATTTCGATACCGGGGAATGTTCAATGACATCAAACACGCTCATGGGTACAACCTTTGTTGAATTTATAAGTGGCCGGGCAGGCAGCTTTCTGGAGCCGGCAGCGGGCGGCAGGAGCCCGCGTTCAGCGGCCGGCAAGGAGGAGGGAGAGGGTGCAGGGGGAGGCCTGGGCGGACAATTCACCCAAGGTAAGAAGCAGCGCAGAGGGCTTTGTACGATCGTATGAGCGGCGCCGCTGTGGCGCTCAGCGTGTGCTGGCCTGTTGCAGCAGCAGGTGCACGGTGGCGCAGCAGCCTTGCCCCGGCAGGTGGGAAACCTGCAGCTCGCCGCCGATGCTGTTGATCAGGTGCTGGGCGATATTCAGGCTCAGGCTGTTGCGGGCCGGGTTGCGCGCGGGGTAGTCGCGGGTCAGTTCGGACAGGGAATAGGCGCGCATTTCCCGGCGCTTGCTGCCCGGCAGACCTTCGATGGTGATGCGCACGCCCATCTGCTGCTGTTTCGGGCTGGCGGCGATGCGCAGCTGGACGCTGCCGTCGTCGGTCAGGTCGATCACGTACAACCCCAGATGGCGCAGGGCCTCGCGCAGGGACTTGGCGTCGACCAGCAGGGATTTGCGCGAGCGACTGTCAGCCTCCAGTTGCAGCGGCAGCCGTTTCTGGTCGGCCGGTGCGTGCAGGACGTCGAGGACCTCGGCGGCGAGCTCGTCCAGCCGCGTCGGCATCAAGGGTACGTCGTCCTGGGCGACGAGCGCCCGCTTGAGCGAGGCGCCGTGGACCTTCAGTTCCTCGAGTATCGCCAGGGCCTGGTCTAGGTCCTTGGAGTCGGGCTGCGCGAGGGTGTCGGCGAGCGCCTCGATACGCTCGTTGAGATGGGTCGTCGCGCTGGTGAACAGATCGGTCAGTTGCTGGTGCGCCAGTTCGCTGGCTTCGGCGCGGCTGCGCAGTTCGTTGAGCTGGTCGTAGCGCTCGGTGATATCGGTACTGCAGCAGATCATCCCGAGCAGGTTGCCGTCGCTGTCGCGGTAGGGCGTGCCCCAGTGGTGCAGTACCCGGCGCTGGCCATGGACGCTGAGTTCGATGTCCTTGTTGAAGGACTGCTCCTCGCTGATGGCCCGCTGCAGGAAGCGCAGCATGTTGCGGGCGTCGCTCGGCTGGTACCAGTCCACCTCGGTGGTGCGGGTGCCGAGCACATCGTCCAGCTCCGACTGGTACAGCTCCAGGTGCGCCGGGTTGGCGTACACCAGGCGTGCTTCGGTATCTCGGACGTAGAAAGCCGCCGGCAGGCTTTCCACCATGGAGCGCCACATGGGTGCTTCGCCGCCGTCGGCGCCCGAGTCATGGGTATGACTCGCCGGTGCCGCGAGATGGTTGCGGCGGGCGAAATCGATCAGGTCCAGCATGCTGGAGAGGTTGAGCTTGCTGCGCATGCGGGCGCGGTAGGTGCTGACGGACTTCTCGCTGATGGTCAGCTCGTGGGCGATTTCCTGGTTGCTGTACCCACTGGCGAGCAGGCTGAGCACGCTCAGTTCGCGGTTGGACAGTGAGGCCACGCGCTCGGCATCGTTCTCGTGGACGCTGCCGCGGTGCACGCTGCCGAGCATGTCAACGGGGAAGTAGCTGTGCCCGCGCAGGAGCACCGCCAGGGCTTCCTTGAGCCGGTCGATGTCCTGGTGCTTGCTGACGAAGCCCGAGGCGCCCACCTGAAGGAAACGGCCGACGTAGTGCTCTGAATCCTGGGTGCTGTAGCCCAGGATCGGCAGCGTCATGCCCCGGCTGCGCAGGCGCGAGATGACGTCCAGGCCGGTGAGCTGCGACAGGTCGATGTCGATGATCAGCAGGTCCGGCGCGAGGCGGGTGGTCAGGCTCAGCGCCTCCAGGCCGTTGCAGGCTTCGCCGACCACGCTGTGGCGCTCCGCCTGCAGCAGCATGCGCACCGCGTAGCGGGTCATCGGGTGTTCGTCCGCGATCAGTATCCGCGCCATCTCATCCCCCAGGTTTGCCCTTCACTCTAGGGCATGGCGATCTTTCTCGTGTAATCATTTTCCTACAAATCGTGACTGGTTTTCGCATCCTCACTGGGGCCGGGCACGCAAAGAATGGCGTCATCCGCTTCTCCCAAGGTGACTCGCCATGGAACCCCTCACACGCAGGCCCAACCTTTCCCACACGCCGTTGGCGCTGATTATCGCCATGTTGATCGCCACCCCGGTGCTGGCGACGGACTTCACTGCTCCCCAGGTTTTTACCGCCGCCAGTGGGCAACCCCACGCGCTCTCGCAGTCGCGCGTCGATATTCCCGACAATGGCCCGGCCATCAGCGTGCAGGGCACGGATTTCTCCCTGCGCGATGTGCTGCTGCGCAATGCCGGTAGCGGCGGCGCTCTGCAAGCGCTGGGCGGCGCGGCACTGAGCGCGACTACACTCGATGCCGAGACGCTCGGCGCCTCGAGCCCGGCCATCCGCGTCGACGGCAGCGATCTGCAACTGAGCGATTCGAGCCTGGTGACGCGGGGCATCCTCAGCCAGGGCATCCACCTCGGCGCGCAATCCGGCCTGCTGGTTCAGCGCACGACCATCGAAACCTTCGAGTCCAGCAGCACCGGCATTCTGGAGGAGAGCAACGCGCTGAGCGGCAGCGTCAGCGATTCCGCTATCCACACGCACAAGGCTGAAAGTGCCGGCGTGGGCATGACCGACAGTGGTCCGCTGGCGCTCATCAACACCCGAATCGTCACGGAGGGCACCGGCAGCGAGGGTGTCACACTGCGCAATAACAGCCGTGCGGCGCTGAGCCAGGGCAGCAATGTTCATACGCTGGGGGACAACGCTGCGGCGCTTGCGTCCGCCTACGGCTCTGCACTCAGCATGAGCGACGGCACGCTGTTCACCGAGGGCCGCCGGGCCACGGGAGCCTGGGCGCGCAACAGCAGCAGTATTGACCTGCAGCGCACCCAGGTACTGAGCGCTGGCACCCAGGCGCCGGCCCTGGAAATCGACGGCGACAGCCGCATCAGTGTGCTGGAAGGCTCGGTGGCCAACGTCGACGGCGGCACCGTACGGTTCACCGGCAGCTCCGGCGTCGGCCAGTTGAGCCTGACCGACACCGCGCTGACCGGGCAGCAGGCACTGATCGAAACCACCGGTGGCAGTCACGGACAGGCTACCGTGCAAGGCACCCGTTTGAATTCCAGCGGTGGCGCCGCCTTTGCCGTCGCGGCGGACAGCACGCTGGCGGCCGACCTGAGCGGCAGCACGGTCGATGCGCCGATACTTGCCAGCGTCGCCGGCAACGGCCAGCTGGCACTGGCTGCGGACGGCAGCTCGCTGCGCGGCAACACCTTCCTCCAGGACCCGTCCCGCGGCCGTCTGGACATGGACCTGCACTCGGGCAACTGGTCCTTCGACAGCCACTCCGCCGTGAGCAACCTGAAGCTGCAGGACGCCACGGTGTTCTTCAGCGGCACCGGCTACCAGGTGCTGACGGTCAACGGCGACCTCAGCGGGAACGGCAAATTCCAGATGAAGACCGACCTTTCCAGCTCCCAGGGCGACCTGCTGCAGGTGCTGGGCCAGGCCCAGGGCAGCCACGAGATACTGGTGGCTGACAGTGGCCGGGACGCCCAGGGCGCCCCGCTGAAACTGGTCGGCACTGGTGGCGGCGCCGGGCAATTCAGCCTGCTGGGCGGCCACGTGGATGCTGGCGCCTTCCGCTACGGCCTGCAGCAGCAGGGTAATGACTGGTACCTGGTGCAGAAAGGCCAGTTGGCCCCGATGCTCGCGCTGACCCCCTCGAAACAACCACAGCAGGTGCCGGTGCCCAACGGCTCCAGCATCCCGATGACCGCACTGACGCCTGCCATGCTTCCGCAGAAGGTGCCCGTGCCCACCGGCAGTACGCTGCCGATGACCGCACTGACCCCGTCGCTGCCCCCGCAACGGGTGCCGCAGCCCAATGGCAGCAGCATTCCGATGACCGCCTTGACTCCCTCGATGCCGGCCCAGCTCCTGCCCCAGCCGCAAGTGAAGCCCGACACGCAGCCGATGACCGCGCTGACGCCGGCGCAGCAGACGACGCTCACCACCAGCGTACCCAGTGTGGCCATGAGCACCCTGACCCCGGCAACCCGCCCGACCCATCAGGCACAGCGCCTGTCCAGCGGCGCGAATGCCGCGCTGGGCATGCAGACGGCGGCCGCCAACCTCTGGCAGAGCGAGCTGGGCACCCTGACGCGTCGCCTGGGCGAGCTGCGCCAGGGCCATGACCAGGGTGGCCTCTGGACCCGCGCCATGGGCGACAGAATGAATGTGGACACAGGCGACAGCCGCGCCTTCGAACAGAGCCTGAGCGGAGCCGAGATCGGCGCCGACCGCGCCTTCGAACAGACTGACGGCACCCTCTACGTCGGCGGCATGCTCGGCGCCGGCCATGCCGACCAGGACTTCGGCGAGCACAGCTCCGGCGATCTCGACAGCCGCAGCGTCGGCCTCTACGTCACCTGGTTGCGCGAAGACGGCTGGTATCTCGACTCAGTGCTGAAGTACGACCACCTGCGCGGCGAGGTAAAGGTGCCGACCAACATCGGTGGCCAGGTCCGCGGCCACTACGACTCCGATGCCTACGGCGCCAGCGTCGAGGTGGGCCGCACCCTGCAACTGGGCCAGGGCTGGTTCGTGGAGCCGCAGGTGCAGCTTTCTGGCGCCCATCTGCAAGGGCCGCAGTACACCAGCAGCGACGAACTGGAAGTGGACGGCGACGCAGTGGACTCCGTCCAGGCTCGGGCTGGCGGGCGTGCCGGGCGCAACTGGCAACTGGACTCCGGCGCGCAGTTGCAGGGCTACCTCAGCGCCTCGTGGATCGATGAGCTGGCCGGCGACAGCACGGTCAAGGTCAACGGCCACGAGCTCGATAACCAGCTGCCGGGTTCGCGCGCCGAACTGGGTGCCGGCGGTTCGCTGCTGGTCAGCGCCCACCAGAAGCTGATGGTCGAAGTCCACTACGCCAATGGCCACGAGATCGAGCAACCGCTGTCGCTGACCCTCGGCTACCGCTACCTCTGGTAGTCGACCATTCCGCTCGGGCGCACGCCGTGCGCCCTCTGGAGACCCATCATGAGTCGCGCTCGCATCGTCAGGACCGGCGCCATCGCCAGTCTGCTGGGTGTTGCTCTGGTACTGGCCGGCACCGGCTACCTGGCCTGGAGTCTGGTCGTGCAACACACCGGCGAACGCCTGGAGACGCTGGCCAGGCTCGCCTCCCAACGGGCGGACGACACCTTCGCCCAGGCCGCCGCAACGCTGCGCGAGCTGAACCGCTCGCCGCTGCCTCCATGCTCGGCGGAAGGCATCGAGCAGATGCGCCTGCTGGCCATCGACACACTGGCGGTGAAGGCGGTCGGGTACGTCGAGGAAGAGGTATTCGTCTGCAGCTCCTGGGGCCTGGTCGGACGCCCGGCGGAGCGCTGGCCGGAAGATTTCCGCACCCGCGAAGGCATGGGCGTATCCATCAACGTGCAGCCCTACGTGGCGCCGGCCAAACCCATGCTGGCCCTGCGCGATGCGGCGTTCAACCTGCTGATCGACCCCGAGCACTTCCTCGAAACCTCCCTCGCGCCCGGCGTCAGCCTGGCGTTGGGCACGCCGGCAGGGCACTGGCTGGGCACGCCGGCCGCCGGTTTCGCCCAGGTTCTCACGCGTATCCACAGCGAACCGCACACCGCGCTGCGGGACGGCTACCTCTATACGCGGGTCAACCACGGCAACTGGCAGACGGTGGCCGCCGTCAGCCGCGAGGCGTTGATCCGCGACCTGTGGCGCGAGCTGCTCATGCTCACGCCGCTGGCCCTGCTGCTTTCCGGCCTGTGGTGCTGGGTGATCGCACGCCGCGTGCGGGCCTACCTGTCACCGCTGGCAGTACTGACGCGTGCCGTGGCAAATGACGAATTCACCGCCTTCTACCAACCCATCCTCGACCTGCGCGACGGCCGTTGCATCGGCGCCGAGGCACTGGTGCGCTGGCTTCGCAAGGACGGCTCGGTGGCCATGCCCGAGAGCTTCCTGCCCCTGGCCGAATCCAGTGGGCTGGTCGAGTCGATCACCGCGCAGGTGATCGCAACGGTCTGCCGCGACCTGGGCGCCAGCCTCGCCTCGGGGCAGTTGCAGCACGTGTCGATCAACCTCTCCGCGCTCGACGTGGCAAGCGGGAATTTCCTGCCGCACCTGGTCGAAGCACGGCAGCAGGCGGGCATCGACCCCGGCAGCATCTGGCTGGAAGTAACCGAAAGCTGCCTGTTGAGTATCGACGCCGCGCACCGGACACTGGCGCAAAGCCGCGAGGCGGGCCACCCGATCGCCCTGGACGACTTCGGCACCGGTTACTCCAGCCTGCAATACCTGCGGCGCCTGCCGCTGGACCTGCTGAAGATCGACCGTTCCTTCGTCCAATCGCTGTCGGCCGGCGCGCCTTGCCCGGTGACCGACCACACCATCGCCATGGCCCGCCAGCTGGCCTTGCTGATGGTGGCCGAAGGCATCGAGACCGACGAACAACTGCAGTACCTGCGCCAGCGCAGCGTGCAGTACGGCCAGGGCTGGCTGTTCGGCAAGGCGATGCCGCTGAACGAATTCCTCGCTTACGTCGCCGGCCAGACCTGGCTGGTGGCCTCATGACTTCCAACCCCTGACCACAGGATGATCACCATGAAAACCTCCCTGCTGCTGTTCTGCCTGCTCAGTGCCACCCCGGCACTGGCGCTGGCCGCCGATACCGTCACCACGGTCCCGGTGCACTTCGCCAAGGGCGCGAGCAGCACCACCGTCAAAGGCAGCTTCAAGGGCTACGACACGGTTCTCTACAAGCTGTCAGCCAAGGCTGGGCAGCACATGAAAGTCGCTGTCAGCGGCAGCAACAACGCCAACTTCAACCTCTACGCGCCAGGCGACGAACCCGGCGAATCCACCGCTCTGGGCAGCGGCGCCGTCGGCCAGGACTGGAGCGGCGCGCTGCCAGCCTCCGGCACCTACAGCGTGCAGGTCTACCAGATGCGCGCCACCGCCCGCCGCGGGACGAAGGTGGACTACAGCATTCGCTTCGGTATCGAGTGAGGCTGCGACCACAGTTGTTGATCGCAGACGCTGCGCTTGTTGTGGCACTAGTCTGAGAGCATGGGGGGCTTCGCTAAATTCCGACTCAATGCGAAGAGCCCCATTGCTTATACGTAGAACTGCTGGCCTGTTCTCGTTAATAGTCATAAATGGCCAAGGCTGGACGGCACTAAGGCTGGAGAGGAGAGGGCAGGTTACGTTCTGTGCTATGCCGGCCTGTATTGGCGAGTGATTTCGACACTTTTTCGACATGCGGAACGGGGCTGCTTCGCTGGTCCTGGTGCGTCCACCTAGTGCCGGGTCGTCTTCAGGACCCCGTGCGCTTCGGTCCGTTGCCGGGAAGTGGTCACTTTCAGTAGGATTCCTTTGATAGAATATTCCATGGAGGTTATATTCTGTGGCGTGGGATATCGAGTACACCGACGAGTTCGGTGATTGGTGGGGTTCCCTGTCCGAGGATGAGCAGGAGTCTCTAGCTGTGACTGTTCGCTTGCTGGAGGAGCGAGGGCCATCCCTGGGGCACCCCTACAGCAGCGGCATCAATGGCTCCCGCCATGGGCATATGAGAGAGCTACGGACTCAACACGGCGGGCGACCTTTCCGAACGCTTTACGCGTTTGATCCCAGGCGTTCGGCGATACTGCTGATCGGTGGCGACAAGACTGGCGATGATCGTTGGTACGAATTGAACGTGCCCATTGCCGACCGCCTGTATGACGAACACTTACATCAGCTCCGTGAGGAGGGACTGATCGATGGCTAAGAAATTCTCCGACCTTCGGGCGCAGATGTCGCCTGAGGCACAAGCCCGCGTCGAGGCCAAGGCCCAGGAACTGCTCGTAGAAATGCCGCTGAATGAGTTGCGCCAGGCTCGGGGCTTATCGCAGAAGATGCTGTCGGAAGTGCTGCACGTGCAGCAACCCGCTATCGCCAAGATGGAGCGGCGTACGGATATGTATATCTCCACTTTGCGCAGCCACATTGAAGCCATGGGCGGTCAGTTGGAAGTGATTGCACGCTTCCCGGATGGCGCGGTGAAGATCAGCAATTTCGCGGATATTGAAGAGGCGGGCGCCTGATGTGTGTCTTTCGATATCACGTCCGTTCTGTAAGTTGTGAGAGATAGTCCTCTGAGGATCACTAGATCGGATGATAGGCAGATTCTTACCCTATCACTTAGCTAAAGAAGACGAGGGATAGTTACGACTGCAACTGCCAATAGCACTAATAAACAGCAGAAAACTGCATTTGCTATGAAGTTAAATAGAGCGCTATCGCCATAGAGGGCTTTCATGCCATGCCCTTTGTTCCTGGCTTCCAGCAGAACTAGTAAGCCGATTGCGCAAAATATAACGGCGGCTATTGGTGTGTGGGTATTTAGGTACTCAGAAATTCTCTGTGCATTGCCTTCGGATTTCCAAAGGGCAAGAACGGTTAGATGAGCAGCGCCTGAGAAAATCAGCGCCCAGGCCGATGTTGATACAACAAAGTATTTAAGCGGTGCATCGTGGAGATGGGGCGCCCATTTCTTCAGGAGCTTTATAAGGCCGAAGTGATAGAGCCAGTGAGAGTAAGCTAGAGAATAAATTGTCACCGCTGCGAAAAAGAATGCGCCCCAAGAGTAAAGACTCTTCTTCGAGTGCAACAGAGAGAAGAGTTCGTCTGCGGGGATTTTCGCTTTTTGGGAATGCACGGAAAACCAAAAAAACCAATCATAGAAGGAATCGAATGCCGATTTATATATTGCGGCGACTAGAATTGGTGCGGCCATTAGCCCAGGAAGTTTTGCGTAAAGAGGCTGAGGTTTGCCGAGAGTTTTTGAGAACGCCAACGGCTTGATGAACATCGGGCAAAGTAGAAGGAAGATATAGAGCGTTGGCTTGGAATTTCGCACAATACGCCAAGCGTTCTTGATGTTAATTGCTGTTATCATTGGCTGCCTGCTGTCCTGGTTGGATGATTGAATAATTTTCAAGGTTCTCTAGGCTTCGTGTCGACACATCATTCCGGAAAAAAGCCCCTGGTATTCATTGGTAGAAGCAATATTCATGCTGAAATAAGTGCTCAAGAATTTAGTCGCCACTCATCCTCAATGGATTTTTATCTTCTCCCCAGAGCATATTTCGAAGGTGGCTCTACTTGCTCTTGAGGAATTCTTTCACGAACCTATCCAGGTTGTTCGATTGGTAAAAATCCATGCACTTTGCGAAAACTGTATTGTAGGGGCGCGGCCCTTCCTTCATTGCCATGGATGTATCATTGATATGAAAGTTTTTCGTGTTTTTCTTGACAAAATTTCGGAAGGCAGTAGGGCGGCGACCGGTCCCGTCTCGATCAAATGTAACCTTTTCGACATAGTAGGAGACATCGTATTGGTACGCAGGGTTATCGCCGGATATGGCTCTATAGTTGTTTAATATGCACTGCTGTAGCGCCAATTGTTTTACTCGCTCCGGCGAGAGGGTTGCTTGCTTTGCGAGGAGAGGGCTGGAGAGCAAAGGAATGCAGATAAATAGAGCTGCCTGTATTGGTCGGATCATTTCATTCTTCCAGTTTTTTAATGAATTCGATTAGTTCGCGAGATTTGTAGAAATGCATGCAGCGCGCAAATATGGCGTTGTAGGGCGGGCTTTTTTCCATTTGTATAGGGAGGTTTTCCGTGTAGAAGTGCCCGGTCTTTTTCGCTATAAAATTTGTGAGCGCCAAGCTTTTTTCGGTATCCAAGGTGCTTTCTATTTCTGAGTAGTCTCTTAAATCTTCTGTCTTATAGGCTCCGATCTTTTCGTAATTTATATTTAGGCAGTAACGAAGCGCGGCCTCGCGCTGAGTAATTAAATAGCTTCCACCTAAGGGTTTTTCTGCAGGAATCGCTTCTCTGAGTGTTCTTAATATAATTTTTTCCTGTGGCGTTGAGGCTGGTGCATTTTCGGCTTGAACAGGAATAGGAGCTAGTTGTAGAGCTGTTGCTGCAATTGCGGCCAACGATCGCTGTTTCATTTCAATCCCCCGGAAAATAGGTTTGTACAGCCCGCTTTGGGAGCGCTGGGGAATAGTTGGAATACAAGGTTTTCTACTCTAGTAGCCATAGGTTGCTGGGCTGTCGCGACTCGCATATGCGGTGCTCTGAGCGTCTCGTAGAATGAGCTATTGATGAGTTCATGGGGCCATTCAAGCGACTGCCACCCTGTTAGGCAGGTTGTAATTCATTGCGACGGGAGATTGGGCTGCAAATAATTTAATTTTCGTGCTCCAGATTTTGAATGAAATCGCTTAGCCCTTGAGATTTATAGAAATGTATGCAGCGACCAAATATTGCGTTATAGGGGGGCGGGTGCGACTCTGATTTTATTGGGAGATTTTCAGTGTGAAAGAAGCTCGTGTGAGCTTTTGTAAAGTCTATGAGTTTTAATATCTTAGCCGGTGGCATATTTTTACTTAAGCTAGTGTGATCCATCAACTCCTTGGCCTTGTAGGAGTCGAGCTTCTCGTAGTTTGTGTCAAGACAGGTTTTTAATGCGAATTCTTTCGGGGAAATTGTATAGTCCCCCTCGAGCATCCTTATCGGTGGATATGGGTCTTTTAGCTCGACGCTCGAACTGCTTGAATGTCCCGGTAGGGTTGTCTCCATAGCTTGTGAGGTTAATGGATATATTGCCGCCAATGTTAGTGTGTAGATATATTTTTTTGCGGCCTTCATTTTAACTCCCAAAAAGTAACCTTTACTGTTTGTACTGCGACTTGTTCTTTTTCATTGAATTGTGCGAACCAGAAGTAATAGGCAGTGGTAGTGTCGTCATTGTGATAACCATCACCCACATAAACTAAATCACTTCCATTCCATAGCGTAAAATGTCCAGTTGCGCCATCCCAACCTTTAACATCAAAGACAATAATTCCATGCCTTCCTTGAATTTTTCTTATTATATTTTCGCGTGCTTCTTCGGCTCTTTTTAGCATTTCAGATTTATGTGTTATGGGGCTCAGTTCGTACTCCACGTCTCCATCGCGAAACCGATCTCTGAGATATTTTTTTAAGTCTCTGACTCTTATCCAGTAGTAGCGACCATCGTCTCCTTTGAGCGTGCCTCCTTTGGGGGAGGTTTCTGATGGTAATTTTATTCCGCTTCGGTTCAATGCGTATGACATTCTGATTGCGCAAGTATTCTCCCAGGCCTTATCATTCTCTTGATAGAGCCGGACAAGTTGCGCGGAAATCATTGGGTATAAGGTTTCCCGAGAAACATCCTCCCCCATGTAGTTCTTGCTCATATCTTTCCAGGATGGTCTATTTGGTTTTATGCCAGCTGAGACGTCGCCGCTTCTTGCAATAATGGATGTCATAATTATTCCCTTATTTGAGGTTCAACGTTCCGTTCTTGAATAGATTCCTGAAAATCACAGCGCCCTGAGTATTCGTGGTTCCCGTTAGGTTCAATTGCCTTGCGTCATTAATCAGCGCGTCGCCGTCGGCGTACTCGATGATTACACTGATAGATTCACCCGGCTGGTAGTTCTGGGTTTCGGCGTGGAGATTCAGATCGACGTAGTGACGGGATGGGCCGTTTAGGCGAATGAAGCTGTCGCCGTACGACCAAAAGAGTTGAGTGACCTTTTTTTCGGGTTTTTGATTCACTCGTTCAGTACCAGCCAACGCTGGTCGCGTTACGCTGCCAGATGTGCTGGTGGACAACAGCCCCAATGGCGCAATGATCCGATTGCTTCCATCCGGACAGTCGCAACTGACGATGCATCGGTCCACGGCAATCGGGATTCCCTCCCAGCTGTAACCTTCAACACCTTCGACAATGACGCCGGGTTTCCCGCATTTGGGGCAGTCCGTGGTTTTATCGCCGCGCAGCACGAATCCTCGTCCGTCACAGCTTCCCCAGGGGGTGATGTAGCTGATGAGCAAGGCGCCGGTGGTGGTTCTGTCACCGGCAAGCGCCTGGCCTTTGCCGTCGATATCGGGACGATACAGCGTCATGCTTCATCCTCCAGGGCGGGGAGGAAGTCGCTAGCCACCGGTGTGTCTCTTCGTATGCAGATACTGCCTGTGTGCTGCCGGGTATTGATGATTTCATCGCCGTTATCCAGCCGGCTGCCAACCAGGGCGAGGTTGCCATTGGCTTTGCCGGCGCCGGTCTTGACGTAGGCAAGCGAGCCATCGGGGTATTGGATTGGGTCGCCGGTTCGGGCAACGGTCAGCTTTTCACCGGATTCGGTAAGGATGACGAGGGGGGAAGTGCCTTTCTGGATGACGCCGCCACGCTTGGTCTGGCTGCCTTCGGTTGCGAATAGCCGAATGCCTATTGCCGGGTTCGCGAGTTGCGCTGCCTGGTTTTGCCGAATAATTGCCGCTGCTTCGGGGGCAAAGGTTTGTATTTGCTCTTCGGTGAAATAGGGCGTGTTCAGTTTGTGCAGGCGTTCTGGTGTTATGTCGTTGGTATAGAAGGGCGTGGAGGGTTGATTGGCGGTCATGCTCTTTGCTCCAGAAAGTAGAGGTGCAGCTGATTTGTTCAGCGGCTAACCGGACTCTACTCAGGAGCTGATTGGCAAGTATGTAGGAATAGGCTCTGTGGCGCGGTGCTTATTCAGCGTGGGGCGAGGAAAGTGTGGGGGAGCTGTCCGATTATTTACTCTTCATCTAATTCCTTGAGTCCGGCTAGAACGATATAAAGCTCATCCACGCTCATGACTTGCTGTCGAGGATTACTGGCGGAAAACATCCAGCACATTACGCGGCTTTCAGTTACTGGGTAGCCTTGGGTGTGAGCGGCCGCGACCAAGTCCTGGGTTCTCTTTTTGCTAGTGACGAGCTTGAGTATTTCGTTGGGCGTTATATAGGGGCCGATTTCCGTAATGTCGGCTCGACCATCGCACAGTGCGCTGTGTAATACCTCATCTCCTTTGCTGATGCTGGCCAGAGGGCGCTGTGCTCGAAGGTCACCACGCCGTAGCAGGCGACGATAAGTCTCCCACGCGGCGGCTTCGTTTGATGTGGCCGTGATGAGTTCATTGTTCAGCGTTACGCGGTACTGATCGGGCATTGCTGTGCCTCTAGGGCAGGCTGTGATGCCGCTCTCTGTTAGAGCGGCTCGATAACGGTCGGTGCCATGGTAGCGGCTATCGGATGCAGCGCAACAGCCGCGCCAAGGCATCCCGCTTAGGTTCCAGAAGAGTGAGCGCTACCCTTGTTTAGGCGATCCCAAGCGGAGTGGACGTGCATACGCAGCAGGTGGGCCAGCGTCCATTCCGCAGCCTTCGTCCCGGCCGGGCCACCTATCCCTGCACGGATATCGAGTTGAGTCACGCCAGATTCCAGCTTCGCCAGCTCCACCAGTATGTCGACTTTACCGATGAGGTTTTTGGCGTGATCGAGGTCTTCGGGGGTGGGCGGCTGGCGCGCCGCGCGGATGACGAACAAGGTTGTAGCGACGCCGTCGATCAGTTGATCGATAGGATTCTCGGGTCTTCTGGCTTGGATGTATCTTTCATCGTCCGCTGCAATTTGCAGAACGGGGTTGGAGCAGGGCTTCTTTTTCATTTTGTCCTCGTAGATGGAGGAAGTTAAAGGAAAGAGCGCAGCCCCGATAAAGTGCCGATTCCGAGTATTCAAAACAACGCGGCTGATCAGACAGACTGAGTGGATCGTTCCGACAAAACTGTAAGGCCGCTCTTTCAGCTCGGACCACTAGTACGGCGGTTTCTATTCATCTCGATTGCCGGCAAGCCTCAGGCCCGCTCCGCCCGATACTGGCTGGGCAATCGCCCGAGAACCCGCTTGAAGGTCTGCGAGAAGGCGCTCGGGCTCTGGTAGCCGTGTTCCAGCGCCACTTCCAGCACCGAGGCGCCGGCGATCAGGCGTTGCAGGCTGAGGACCATGCGCACGCGGGTGCGCCAGTCGCCGAAATTCATTCCCAGCTCGCGCTGGAACAGCCGGGCGAGGGTGCGGCTGCTCATGTTCAGTTGTTGCGCCCAGTCCTCCATGCCGGTTTCGTCCGCGGGTGTGCCGATCACCGCGTTGCACAGCCGCAGCAGGCGCGGGTCCTGCGGCATGGCGAGGTGGATGCCGACTGTCTGCGCCGCGTCCATCTCCACCAGCAGCAGTTCGTGCAGGCAGCGGCGGCGGTGCTCGTTGCCATCGCCGGGCTGCATCGCACTGGCGGCCACCAGCAGCTCGCGCAGCAGTGGGGTTACCGCGATCAACTGGCACTGCTGGCCGCCCCGGGGCCAGGTGGAGGCGGGCATGAACAGGGTGCGCATGCGCACGTTGCCGAACATGCGGATCTGGTGCTCGGTGCCTGGCGGTACCCACAGCGCGTGGCCGGCCGGCACCACCCAGTTCTTCTGCGCCGCGCCCACCAGCATCACGCCGGAGATCGAGTGGATCAGCTGTGCGTGAGCGTGGCAGTGCGGCAGGATTTCCTCGCCATCCTGGTGGTCGTAGGCCAACGCTTCGAGGGAGAGGGCGCAGGTCATGGCGGGCTTCCTTGCAGTGAGCGGAGAGGGGCGCAGGGCATCTGGAGTTCTCCGGGTTGGTGGGAGAACAGTGTATGGGAAGCGGCTGGCTGATTTGTGGCGTTCAGTTGCGATGGAATGGCTGTGATGGCAATAAAATCGCGCAAAAATCGATTCTTGCGCAATATAAGGTGATGGTTTGTCCCCGGCAGCCCGGTGCCAGGGCTGTCGCAGGCATGGCCAGCTCCTACAGGGAGAGTTCCGGAGTTCACCTGTAGGAGCGGGCCATGCCCGCGAATTCGCCGACAGGCGAATTGAGCTCCGTATCGGGCCGGTCGCTTGAATGGCCCAATCTATGCGAGCGCGCGCTCCTCGGGGCGCAGGGTGAGGACTTCGAAGCCCGTGGCGGTCACCGCCACAGTATGTTCGAACTGCGCGGAGAGCTTGCCGTCGAGGGTGACCACGGTCCATTCGTCCGCCAGGGTTTTCACCCCGGAATGCCCCTGGTTGAGCATCGGCTCGATGGTGAAGGTCATGCCTTCCCTGAGCACCTGCCCGGTGCGCGGGCGGCCGAAGTGCAGTACCTGCGGCGGCTCGTGCATCTCGCGGCCGATGCCATGGCCGCAGTAGTCCTCGACCACGGTGTAGCCGTGCTGCCGGGCGTGCCGCTCGATGGCGTGGCCGACGTCGCCCAGGCGCGCGCCGGGCTTCACCGCGCGGATGCCTTTCCACATTGCCTCGTAGGTGATGTCGACCAGTCGCCGGGCGGCGGGTGAGACGTTGCCTATCAGGTAGGTCTTGCTCGAATCGGCGATGAAGCCGTTCTTCTCCAGGGTGATGTCGAAGTTGACGATGTCGCCGTCCTGCAGGCGATCCGTCTCGGACGGCACGCCATGGCAGACCACCTGGTTGCGCGAGGAGTTGAGCACGTAGGCGAAGCCGTACTGGCCCTTGCTGGCCGGCCGCGCGTGCAGCTCATCGACGATGTAGCGCTCGACCCGGTCGTTCACTTCCAGGGTCGTCATGCCTTCCAGCGCCAGCGTGTCGACGAAGCCGAAGACCTTCGCCAGCAGCCGGCCGGATTCGGCCATCAGTGCCAGTTCCGCCGGAGTCTTGGTCACTTGGCGCCTCCGGCGGCGGAGTATTTGACCCCGGCTTCCTGCAGTTCGCGGGTGATGATCTCGTTGAAGCTCAGGGTCGGTTCCAGCTCGCAGAGCATGCCGATCTTGATCCAGAACGCCGCCTGGGCGTTGATCGACCGGCAGGCCACGGAGCTGGCGCGGCGCAGCTGGTCGTGGAGGTCGTCGTCCAGGTTGATGATGCCCATGATTCTCTCGCCTCTCTCTGACGCAATTCGCTATGAAGCATTACAAAACATATATGCATCATATTGATCGAGGCGAGGGAATGCAAAGCCGGCGGCTCAGCCCACCTGCGAGACGGGCTCCGCCAGTGGCTGGGCCAGGGCAATCGCGCCCTTGCCAGCCAGTTCCGCCAGTTGCTCGGTGGCCAGTCCCAGTTGCTCGGCCAGTACCTGCGCGGTGTCCTGGGCGAACATCGGGGGCGCCAGGCGGTAGGTCGGCGGCGAGGCGGAGAAGCGCGCCGGGTAGCCAAGCAGGGTGACTTGGGTGCCGTCCTGCCGGGTCAGGGTCTGCAGCAGGCCGCGGGCCTGTACCTGCGGATCGGCGAGGGCTTGCTGCAGGTTGTTGATCGGCCCGCCGGGCACGCCGGCCTTTTCCATGGCCGCCAGCAGGTCGGCGGCGCGCCAGCCGGTGATGCTTTTCGCCAGTTCCACTTCCAGTTCCCGGCGGTGCTGGCTGCGGCCGGGGTTGCGGGTGAAGCGCGGGTCGTCGCCAAGGTCGTCACGGCCGAGCAGGCGGCACAGCGCCTGGAACTGCCCGTCGGATCCGCAGGCAACGAGGATGTAGTCGTCGTTGCAGGCGAAGTCGCGGTACGGCACCACGTTGGGGTGGGCGTTGCCCAGGCGCTGCGGCACCTGCCCGCTGACCAGGTGGTTCATCGCCTGGTTGGCCATCAGCGACAGCTGGCTGTCGAGCAGCGCGCAGTCGATGTGCTGGCCTTCGCCGCTGGTGTGGCGGTGGTTGAGCGCGGCGAGGATCGAGATGGTCGCGTACAGGCCGCAGAACAGGTCGCTCACCGGCAAACCGACCTTCAGCGGCCCGGCGCCAGGCTCGTCGTCGCGGCGCCCGGTGATGCTCATCAGCCCGCTCATGCCCTGCACCAGGAAGTCGTAGCCGCCGCGCCCGGCGTAGGGGCCGGTCTGGCCGAAGCCGGTGACCGAGCAGTAGATCAGCTTCGGGTTCAGTGCCTTGAGCGCCGTGTAATCCAAGCCGTAGCGCGCCAGGGTGCCGACCTTGTAGTTTTCCACCAGCACATCCGCCGAGGCGGCCAGGCGGCGCAGCAGCGCGGCGCCGTCGGGGTGGCCGAAGTCCACGGCGATGGCGCGCTTGTTGCGGTTGGCGCAGAAGTAGTAGGCGGCGTCCCAGGTGGGGCTGCTGTCTTCCAGGAAGGGCGGGCCCCAGGTGCGGGTGTCGTCGCGCCGGCTGGGGCGTTCCACCTTGATCACGTCCGCGCCCAGGTCGCCGAGTATCTGCGTGGCCCAGGGGCCGGCAAGGACCCGCGACAGGTCGAGGACGCGCAGGCCCGAGAGCGGGCCGTGCTGTTGAGTGTTGCTCATGCTTCTCTCCAGTTCGCTGCGGGGCTTCAGTGCAGGTCTTTGCCACGGGTTTCGGGCATGCGCACGAAGGCCACCAGGGTGATCACCGCCATGACCGAGACGTAGACCAGGAACCACTGCTCCTGGCCGCGGCTCTGCAGCCAGGTCATCAGGTAGGGCGTGGTGCCGCCGAAGATCGCCACCACCAGGTTGTACGGCAGGCCGATGCCCAGGGCGCGGATGTCGGTGCTGAACAGCTCCGACTTGATCGCCGGGGCGATGGCCGAATACAGCCCGTAGAGCAGCAGGCCGAACAGTTCGACGGCGAGGATCGAGGTGAACGAGGCGTTCATCGAGCGCACTACCGGGTAGAGCAGCGCGGCGTAGCCCAGGGCGAAGACGATCAGCTGCGGGCGCCGGCCGATGCGGTCGGACAGCCAGCCGAACAGCGGCTGGGAAATCATGAACACCACCAGCGCCAGGCTGCTGGCGGCATAGGCGGTGCCCGGCTCCACGCCGAGGCTGCGGATGGCGTGCACCGGCAGGTAGCTGACGAACAGGTAGAAGGCGAAGGCCCCCAGCAGGCTGATGCCGACCAGGCGCTTCACGGCTTCCGGATGCTCGCGCCAGAGGGTGCGCAGCGGCTGCTCGATGCGCTGGCCGTGGCGCTGTTCCTGGCCCTTGCGGAAGGCCGCGGTTTCCTCGACGCCATGGCGAATCCAGAAGCCGGCGAGGCTGCCCAGGCCGCCGATGAAGAACGGTATGCGCCAGCCGAAGTCGATCAGTTGTTCACGGCTCAGCCACTGGCTCAGCACCCAGGCCAGGCCCGAGGCGAACAGCAGGCCGAGGGCGATGCTGGCGAAGAAGAAACCCGAGTACAGGCCGCGCTGGCTGGCCGGCGCCGATTCGGCAAGGAAGGTCGCGGCGGCGCCGTACTCGCCACCTACCGAGAGCCCCTGGACCATGCGCGCCAGCACCATCAGCACGGGCGCGGCGATGCCGATGGTGGCGTAGGTCGGCATCAGGCTGATCAGCAGCGAGGGCAGCGCCATCATCAGGATGGTCAGGTTGAGCGCTGCCTTGCGCCCGGCGCGGTCATTGAAGATGCCGATCAGCCAGCCGCCCAGCGGGCGCATGGCGAAACCGATGGCGAACACCGCGAAGGAGGCGAGCAGGGCGGTGGTCTCGTTGTCCGAGGGGAAGAACTGGTGGCTGAAGTAGAGCGCGAAGGCGGTGTAGACCGTCCAGTCGAACCACTCCACGGTGTTGCCGACGCTGCCGGCGATGATGGTGCGCCAGGCGATGGGCCGGGCGCTGGCGGCCGCGTCCGCTGAGGCGGCGCGGTGCGGTTGGCTGAGAATGTGGGCCATCGGTGTTCTCCATTGTCATTATTTTGAGAAGCACGGTTTGAGAAGCAGGTTGCGAAGGTGCCGCCGGTAGGCGGCACGCTTCAGGCCGCGGGCAGGTGCCGGCGCAGGAAGGCCAGGCTGTCGCCGCTCTCCCGCAGGGCTGCGCGGCCGATCTGCGGTTGCCAGTACGCCTCGCTGCCGAAGTCCGAACGCCAGGCATACAGGCGTCGCGTGTAGAGCTGCAGCTCGCATTCCTCGGTGACGCCGATGGCGCCGAAGACCGCGTGGGCGATGTTGCAGATGCGCACCGCCGCGCTGCTGCAGCGCGCCTTGGCCACGGAGGCGGGGATGCCTTGCGGCCATGTCGACCCGCGCAGCGCCAGTTGCGCCGCCATGCGCGCGGCGAAGACTTCCTCGGCGAGCACGCTGATCTGTTGCTGGATGGCCTGGAAGCCACCGACCGGCTTGCCGAACTGCTGGCGGGTAGTGGCGTAGTCCAGGGTCAGTTGCAGCACCCGCTCGGCGGCTCCGGCGATCAGTGCTGCGCTGAAGGCCGCGCCGAGAGCGCGCCAGTCACGATTTGGCGGCAGGCGCTGGGCGTTGTCCGGCAGGCTCGGCCAATGCAGTTCCTCGGTGCTGCTGGCGTGGACGCCATCCGCCCGCCGTTGCGCGCTTTCTGCCGGCAGCAGCCAGGCGCCTTCCGCCAGCGTCGCCAGTACCCAGCAGGATTGCGCGGCAAACGGCACCGCATGGCAGCGCAGGCCCTGACCATCGCGTTCGCCATTGGCCAGGGCGATGGGCCCTTCGGGCAGCGCGAGGCCAGCTTCGGCCAGCGCCAGGCGCGCCCACCAGGTGCTGGCGAGCGGCAGCGGCAGGGCCGCGCCGCCGGCAGCGAACAGCAGGTGACAGGCGGTTTCCGCGCTGGCCGCCGCGCCGCCGAGCTCCTCGGGCAGCAGCAGATCGGCGAAGCCGTGTTCGGCCAGCGAGCGCCACAGCCCGTCGGCGGATTCGCCCAGGTCTATGCGGCGCACGCGCTCGGCGCTGACTTCGCCTTCGAGCCACTGGCCGAAGGCGTCGAGAATGAGGTTGTCGAGGCTCATGGGGGTTCCTATCGCAAGCCGAGGCCGCGGGCGATCACGCCGCGGAGGATTTCGCGGGTGCCGCCGCGCAGGGAGAACACCGGGGCCATGCGTTCCAGGTAGGCCAGGGTGCGTTGCAGCAGGTGCGGAGCGGCGGCGCCCTGCACCGCGCCCAGCAAGTCGCCGAGCAGGGTCGGGATGGATTGCTCGAAGCTGGTGCCCAGGTCTTTCACCAGCGCCGCTTCCACCACCGGGCTGCGGCCGTCCGCCAGTTGCGCGGCGAGGCTGACCGACAGCGCACGCAGCACCATCAGCTCGCTCAGAAGTTGGCCCAATAGACGTTCCTGGCCCGCCTGCGGGTGGGTGCGCAGCCAGTCCAGCCAGGCATCGAGCAGGGCGATGCTGGAATAGATGCGCTCCGGCCCGCTGCGCTCGAAGGCCAGCTCGGCGGTCACCTGCTTCCAGCCGTCGCCCTCCGCACCGACCAGCGCCTCGGCCGGTAGCTGCACGTTGTCGAAGAACACTTCGCAGAAGTGCTCGGCGCCGGTGAGGTCGCGGATCGGGCGGATGCTCACGCCCGGCAGGGACAGGTCGACCAGCACCTGCGACAGCCCGCGATGGCGGTCCTGGGCGCTGCCGGAGGTGCGCACCAGGGCGATCATGTAGTGACTGTGCTGGGCGTAGGTGGTCCAGATCTTCTGTCCGTTGAGCAGCCAGCCGCCGGCATTGGCTTCGGCGCGGGTGCGCACGCTGGCCAGGTCCGAGCCGGAGTTCGGTTCGCTCATGCCGATGCAGAAGAACTGCTCGCCGCGGCAGATCGCCGGCAGGTGCAGGCGCTTCTGCTGCTCACTGCCAAAGCGCAGCAGCAGCGGGCCGCTCTGGCGGTCGGCGATCCAGTGCGCGGCCACCGGTGCGCCGGCGCAGAGCAGTTCTTCCACCACCACGAAGCGCGCCAACGGGTCGAGACCGGCGCCGCCATACTCCTGCGGCAGGGTCAGGCCGACCCAGCCGCGCTCGGCCAGCACGCGGCTGAAGTCGGCATCGAAGCCTTGCCAGCTGCGTGCTCGCAGATCAGTCGGATAGTCCCGCAGGCGCTCGGCGAGGAAGCTGCGCAGCTCCTCGCGCAAGGCCTCGTGCCGCGCCGGCAGCGCGCGGAAGTCGAGGGCTTCGAGCATCAGCCTTCACTCCGTTCGGGGCGGCCGGCGAGCAGGCGCTTGACCTGGTACTCCATCACCGTTTCCTCGCGCTGGTTGAGCACGAAGACGCGGGAGGTGACCACGGCGCGGTTGTTCTTCGAGGTCGGGCGGACTTCCTCGATCTCCACCACGGCTTCCAGGGTGTCACCCACGACCACTGGGCCTTTCACACTCTTGTGCAGTTCCAGCAGGGCCAGGCCGGTGCCTTGCAGCATGGTCTGCATGAGGATGCCTTCGATCAGGCTGTAGCTCAGCGCCGCCGGCACCGGGCGGCCCTGGATGGCGCCGTTGAAGGTGCTGTCGATGAAGATCACTTCGGTCTGCCCGGTGACGCCGACGAAGCCGATCAGGTCGGCCTCGGTGACGGTCCGGCGGAAGGTGCGGAAACGCTGGCCGGCTTCGATCTGCTGCCAGTAGTAGCCTTGCCCGAGGGCGATTTCGTTGTGCGCCATGCACCACTCTCCTGTTGGGATTGTTGTCGTCGAGTGGGGTCAGGCTATGGGCAGGGCTCGTACTCATCCAATATTATTTGGAGAACGATTGATACACATGGAGTATCAGTATGGAGCTGCGCCAGATTCACCAGTTCCTCGCCCTGGCCGAGACCCTGAATTTCCGCGAGGCCGCCGAGCGCCTGCACATGTCCCAGCCGCCGCTGTCGGTGTCGATCCGCAAGCTGGAGGAGGAGATCGGCTTGCCGCTGTTCGAGCGCACCACGCG
Organism: Pseudomonas sp. LABIM340; assembly: GCF_040017195.2. Classification (NCBI taxonomy): domain Bacteria; kingdom Pseudomonadati; phylum Pseudomonadota; class Gammaproteobacteria; order Pseudomonadales; family Pseudomonadaceae; genus Pseudomonas; species Pseudomonas sp. LABIM340. The sequence goes on from NZ_CM200227.1 coordinate 3,405,741, forward strand.
CCAGGTGGCCCTCACCGAAGCCGGCGAGGCGGTGCTGCCGGAGCTGCGCAAGGCGTTGCTGCATCTGCAGCAGGCGCGGCGCTACGCGCTGGAGGCGGGGGCGGGCGAGCGCGGGCAACTGACGCTGGGCTCGGTGGGCTCGGCGACGCTTTCGCTGATTCCGCAGCTGATCCCGGAGTTCCGCCGGCGCTATCCGGGTATCGCCCTGGAGCTGCGCGAGCTGCCTTCCAGCGGCGTGCTGGAGCTGGTGGAGAACGGCGGCGCCGATGTCGGTCTGGTGCGTTTCCCGCTGCCGCAGCCAACAGCGCTGAAGCTGATCCCGCTGGTGTGGGAGCCGATGATGCTGGTCGTCCCGCAGGACAGCCCGCTGGCACTGAGCGGGCGCAGCCGCGTGCACCTGGCGGAAGTCGCCGACCAGCCGCTGATCGATTACCCGCACACCGAAGGCCTGCACTACGTGCTGCTGCAGCTTTGCCAGGCGGCAGGGTTCGTGCCGCAACTGGTGCATTCCACCACCCAGGTGCAGGCCGCCATCAGCCTGGTGGCCTGCGGCCTGGGCGTGGCGCTGGTGCCGGCGCTGCATGCGCGCAACTCATCGGCGCCGGTGTGCTTCCTTGAGCTGGAAACCCCGCATCAGGAACGCACCGTGGCGCTCGCGCTGGTCTACAACCCGGACAACGAAAGCCGCGTGGTGCGGCAATTCCGCGATGTGGCGGTGGAGTTGCTGGCGACGGAAGGCTAAGGGTTGAGCTTGTGCAACGCCGGCGGGTGGGATTGGCGCTCGCCACGCAGACGGCGCAGCTTCGGCAGCAATCCACGCAGCATGCGCAGGCCCCGTTCGGCATCGGGTGTGCTGCCGTACAGCAGGCGCAGGGTCCGTTGCAGCTCGGCCGAGCGCACCTGCCGCTTCTGCAGCCAGAGGTAGAGACCATCCAGGCGCGTAGGCCGCTGCTGCAGTTGCCGGTGCAGCCGACGCCAGGCCCGATGTTCCGAATGCCGGTAGCGTTGGCGCAGCCGGCTGACGAGTCGCTGCAGCCATTGCAGGGCCGCTGCGGCTGGCGGGGCCAGCCAATGCCAGCCCAGTGCCAGACCGCCGATCAGCAGCAGGGCGGCCAGCGCGTGCTGTTCGATCCACAACCCCAGTCGATCGCGCCACGCCATAGGGTTCACCGAAGGCGGTGCTGCGGCTACCTCCAGCGTCAGGCCCGGCAGCTGCTCCACGTGCAGTTCGCCGCTGCCGGCTCCCCGCCAGCTCAGTTCCAGTGGCGGCAGCTCGACGCGTCCCGCGCGCTCGAACTGATAGGCGACGCTGTCGACACGCAACGCGCCATCGCTGTGGCCGCGTCCGTCGTCGAGCTCCTGTAGTTGGACGGGGTTCGGGTACTGGCGGGTGCCTTCCACGGCGGTGAATTCGGCGGGAGGCAACAGCTCCATCGGAGCTCCGCGCACTCGCAGCTCGACGCGGCGTTCCAGGCTGTCCCCTACCTGAAATGCAGCGGCTGATGGTTGCAGAATCTGCTGCAGTTGCACCGAGTCGGCGACCAGGCGGGCGCCGTCGTCCGGTGCGGGCGCTACCTCGAAGTTCAACGGCAGGCTGTTGGCGTGAAGTGCGGCCGTGGCTTGCCCGACCTGCGCGCTGACCTCGAGCGCGGGAATCTCGAACCGCTGTGCCTGACGGGGTGTGACCCGGTACTGGTAACGCAGGCCGAAGAAGGTCTGCCCGTCACGCTCCACCGTCAGGTGCACGGGAGAGCCGGCGGGCTCGGCCACGCGGGTGCCTGGCAGCTGCAGGACCGGGAGTTGCGGCGCGGCGGTGAACCAGGTGTCGGTCAGTACGTCCAGTTGCAGGGTCAGCGTCGCGCCAAGACTTACCTTGGAATCGGGGAGAAGCTGTGCTTCGACGCGCAATTGTGACCCGTCTGCATACGCGGCAGTGGCGAGCAGCATCAGCAGCAACTGCAGGACACGCTTCAAGGCCGGGCCTCCCTGGCGTGGCTGGCCTGCGCGCGGAACTTGTTGCGCAGGAAGGCGGCGGGCGAGGTCTGCAGGCTGTCCAGCCAGTGCTCGTCGGCCGGTCGTTGGCCCGAGGGCTGGGCAATGCTGCGGCCCTTGTCCGCCGAGTCGTCGATGACTTCATCGTCGCCGCGTTGCTTGGGTGCGTTTTGCTCGGCGTCTTCTCGGTCCTTTTCCAGCGCTTCCACCAGCGCAAGGTTGGCGCGGGCTTCGGGGAAGTCGGTCTTCAAGGCCAGGGCCCGGCGATAGGCTTTGATGGCCTCGGTGAGGCGGTATTGTCGGGCTTGGCTATTGCCTGCGTAGAACTGCGCCTCGGCCGTGTCCAGGCGGGAGAACAGCGCGAGGGCGCCGGCGTAGTCCGCTGCCTGATAGGTCGCCAGTGCCTTCCAGTAGGGATCGTCGAAGCGCTCCGCGGCCAGTGCCGGGCGCCCGTGCTGGAGAGCCCAGCGGCCTTGCTGGTCTGCACTGGCGAAGGCGTCCAGCCAGCTGGCGGCCATGGCGGGCTGGCTCGGCAGGGCACAGCCCAGGGCCAGCAGCACAGCTCCCAGCCAGTGGACCTTGCAACCGCGGCGCAGGCTGAGCAGTACGAGCGGCAGCAGCGCCCAGCTCAGCCAGTAGCCCACCTCCCGCGAACCGTCCGTGGCCTGCTGGCGGGACTGGAAATGCCGCACGGCTTGCCGGCCGATCCAGCGCACGTCGCTGTCGTCCGGGCTCAGCGCGCGCAGGCCGGCATCCAGGGCGCTGGCCAGCTCGGTCAGGGGGGCGGAGCGACCTGAGGGCGCTGCGCTGCAATCCACCAGCAGCCATTGCAGCGCATCGCTTGCGTGGCGCTGCAGGTCTTTGAGTTCGCGCGGGTCCGCGCTGTCGGCGAACAGAACCAGGCTGGCGGGCGCGCCCGCTTCCTCCGAAAGGCTCGCGGCCAACCGCTGGACGCCGCGCAGGTCACTGCCGGATGTTTCGATCAGAGCGGTGGATAGCGCCTGTACGTAGCTTTGCAGCAGACCGGGGTCGTCGGTCGGCGGCAGCACCAGATGCGCGTGGCCGGCATAGGCGATCAGGGCGGTGGGCGCGCCCTGGCGCTCCTTGAGCAGATCGCGCAGCTTGCGCTTGGCGGCTTCGAGGCGGGTGGGGCGCAGGTCCGGCGCATCCATGCTGGGCGACAGCTCGACGGCGAGGATCAGCAGGCCGCGGTCATCGGCCAGGTCCGCGGCGTGCCCCGGCCAGAGGGGGCCGGCAGCCGCTACCGCGCCAAGGCAGAGGAACAGCGTCAGCAGGTGTGCGGGGCCGAGCCGGCCCGTACCGGGCTGATCGAGCAACAGGTGTTGCAGCAGGTGCGGGGCGATGCGTTTGGCGAGCCGCTGGCCGAGGTTCTGGCGACGGCGCCAGAGTTGCAGCAGCAGGAGCGCCACGACGATCAGCAATAGCCAGAGCGGCCGATGGAATGGCATTCAGGTTCTCCGCAGACTGGGCAGGCGCAAGGCGCCGGCGCCCAGCAGATGGCCGCAGCAGGTTAACAGCAGGGCCAGCCCCAGCGGCCAGTAGAAGCCTTCATGGCGGGGGCGGGGGCCCATTCTTGGCTGCGGATGGGGGGCGTTGCGGTCCAGCTCGGCGTAGACACCGGCTAGCGCCTGCCTGTCCTCGGCACGGAAGAAGCGCCCGCCAGTTGTCTCGGCCAGGGCCTGCAGGCGCGCGCTGTCGACTTTCTCCGCACCTTGCCCACCGCTGCCACCGATGGCGATGGTCTGCAGCACGACGCCGCGCTGCACCGCCAGTGCAACCGCGCGCTCCGGAGGAACGGCGCTGGCGTTGTCGCTGCCGTCGGTGAGCAGCACGATCTGCCGTGCACGCGGCGCCGGCCCGTCCAGCACGCGCAGACTCAGGCCGATGGCATCGCCGATGGCGGTGTCCGCCCCGGCCATGCCGATGGCGCTGTCGTCCAGCAGGCGCAGCAGGGTTTTGTGATCGAGAGTCAGCGGGGCCTGCACGTAAGCACCGCTGCCGAACACCACCAGGGCGAGACGGTCGCCACTGCGCCGGGCAATGAAGTCGTGCAGCACCTGCTTCACCGCCGCGAGCCGGTCCAGCTGGCGGCCGTTGGCGTCGCGATAGTCGCGGGTGGCCATGGATTGCGACAGGTCCAGGGCCAGCACCAGATCGCGCGCCGGCTCGACCAGCATCTGCGGCGGTTCATAAAAGGCGGGGCGGGCGAGGGCCAGCAGCAACAGGCACCAGTTGAGCTGGTTCAGCCAGCCCTGCCAGCGTGCGGGAGCCTTGCCCAAGGGGGCGTGATGCACGCGGCGCAATTCGCTGAAGAACGGCACGCGCAATGCCGTGCGCGCCACGCGCTGCTCGGGCAGCAGCCAGATCGCCAGCAGGCCCAGCGGCCACAGGGCCAGCACCCAGGGATAATCAAGCTGCCACACGGTGGGCCTCCAGCCAGAGGCGCGCCTGGGCGAAGAGGGCGTCCCAGTCCGCTTGCGGCCAGCGCTGCAGTTGCGCGGCGGGGACGTAGGCGAGCTGCGCCAGGCGTTCCGCGAGATCGGAAGCCAGCGGTCGCGGACAGTGACGCTGCAGGAAGGCCTGCCAGGCCGGGCCGTTCAGCGTGGTGATCTCCGCGCGGCGATTGCGCAGCGCGGGGATCGACAGCGCGCAGCGCTTGAGCAGCGCCGCCAGCTCGCGACGTTGTTCCGGGGCTTGCTGCGTCAGGAGATCAAGTTGTGCCAGGGCTTCACGCCGGTACTGCTGGCTGCGCCAACGTTGGTAGCGACGCAGGCCGAGCAAGGCGGCCACGACGATCAGGGCCATCAGCAGCACCCACCAGCCCCAGGCCGGCGGCCAGTAGGAAGGCAGTGGCGGCAGCGGCAACTCCTGCAATTGCCGCAGGTCCGGTGCCACGCTGCTCACGCGAGGACTCCGGGGCGCAGCAGTTCGCGGCGCAATTGGTCCAGCGGCGCTTCGGCAGTGCTCAGGCGCAGCAGCGGCACCTGGGCCAGGCGCAGGTGTTCCGCGACGCTGTCCAGGCGCCCACGCAGGTAGTCCTGCACGGGATGGCGCACCGGCTTGCGACGCAGGTCGAGCTCCAGCCAGTCGTTGCCGCCGCTCAGGCTCAGTGGCGTGTCGCCGTGCAGCTGCAGGACCAGTGGGTCCTGTACCTGCAGCGCAAGAATTCGGTGGCGCCGAAGCAGTTGCTGCAGCAGGTCACGGGTACGCTCATCGCAACCGGAGAAGTCGCTGATCAGATACAGCTGTCCGCCACGCTCCGGGCCACTGAGCAGCGTTTCCAGCAACGAGTTCAGCCGCGCACTGTTTGCCGGGGCGCTATCGGCGGACAAGGCATGGTTGTGTCGCAGCATCGCCGCGCAGAAGGCGCGAATGCCGGCCGGGTTGCGGGTGGGGCGCAGGCGCTCTTCCTGGCGGTCACCGAACACCAGCCCGCCGACCCGGTCGCCGCCGTGCAGCGCGCTCCAGGCCAGCAGTGCGCCCAGCTCCACGGCCAGGGTGGATTTCAGGTAGCGCCGCGAGCCGAAGAACATGTCCATGCGCTGGTCGACCCAGATCAGCGCCGGACGCTCGCGCTCCTCGCTGAAACTGCGTACCAGCGGCGTGCCGTGACGCAGGCTGGCGCGGCTGTCGAGACGCCGCAGGTCGTCACCGGGGCGGTAATGGCGCAGTTCCTGGAAGTCCAACCCGCGCCCGCGCAGGGTCGAGGCGTGTTGGCCGATCAGGCTGGCGGCGGCAAGGCGGGTGATGCGTGCGCTCAGGCGCCGCGCGGGCATTTCCAGGGCCAGCAGGCGACCGAGGTCGGCGTAGGCCAGGCCGTCGGCGCGGCGCTCAGGCGGGAATGGCGACATGGTCGCGCAGCCGGCAGAGCACGGCGTCGGTATCGATGCCCTCAGCCACCGCCTCGTAGCTGAGCAGCAGGCGATGGCGCAGGACCGGCAGCAGCACTGCGTGGATGTCGTCGGGCAGGACGTGGTCGCGGCCTTCCAGCCAGGCGTGGGCGCGTCCGGCGCGGTCCAGGCTGATGGCGCCGCGCGGGCTGCAGCCAACCTCGATCCAGCGCGCCAGTTGCGCGTCGTAATCGGCGGGGCGGCGACTGGCGCGCATCAGGTCTACCAGATAGCGGTCGATGCTCGGCGCCACTTCGATGGCGGCGACCTGCTCCCGCGCGGCCAATAGGATCTCGGCGTCCAACGGCTCCACGGCCTCGCGGGCGCGTGCGCCGCCGCAGCCTTCGGCACGCAGCAGGCGCAGCATGGTTTCCTCGTGCTCGGGGGCCGGGTAGTCGAGCTTGAGTTTCATCAGGAAACGGTCCAGCTGCGCTTCGGGCAGCGGGTAGGTGCCTTCCTGCTCGATCGGGTTCTGCGTCGCGAGCACCAGGTACAACTCGGGCAGCGGGTAGCTGCGGCCGGCGCAGGTGATCTGGCGTTCTTCCATGGCTTCTAACAGCGCCGCCTGGACCTTGGCCGGCGCGCGGTTGATCTCGTCGGCGAGGATCAGGTTGCCGAACAGCGGGCCGGGCTGGAACTGGATCTCGGCATGCCCGCCATGGGCGTGGAGGGTTTCCGCGCCGGTGATGTCCGAGGGCAGCAGGTCGGGGGTGAACTGGATGCGACTCATCCTGCCGTGCAGGTGTTGCGCCAGGGCCTTGACCGTGCGGGTCTTGGCCAGCCCGGGGAGGCTTTCCAGCAGCAGGTGGCCGTCGGCGAGCAGGGCGATGAGCAGTTGCCGGATCAGCGTTTCCTGGCCCAGCACGACGCGGCAGAGGTTGCGCTCCAGGTCCAGGAGCGGGGTGCGAATGTCCAAGAGGGGGCTCCGTGCGGTCACGCCTGGGGTTTTACAGCGCGCGGTGAAGCACCACACCCCTCGTAACGGAGGGGTGTGGTGGTGGCTCAGGGCTTGGCGGCGGCCTGTTGCTGCCTGGCCTTCTCGGCGATCTTCTGGTACACGGCCTGCTGCACCTGGTCGATGGTGAAGCTGGCCGGGCGCTGGCTCGGCGGCCAGTCGACGAAGGTCTGCAGGAATTGCGCGGATTTCATGGTGGCGATGCCGAGCAGGTAGGCGTTCTTCACCAGCCAGTCGCTGTACTGGTCGGAGACGATGTCGGCGGTCTCGTACGGGTCCATGCGCAGGTTGAACAGCTTTGGAATCCGCAGGCAGACGAAGGGCTCGCTCCACACCTCGAAGCCGCCGGGCTTGCGTTGCTCGCAGAACACCGCCTTCCAGTCGCCGAAGCGCATGGCCACCAACTGGCCGTCGTCGTTGAAGTAGAAGAACTCGCTGCGCGCGCTCTTCGGGCTCTTGCCGGTCAGGAAGGCGAGCTGGTCGAAGCCGTCGAGGTGGACCTTGAAACTGGTGCCGCCGGCAACCGGCGCCCAGCCCTTGAGCAGCTTTTCCTTGGCGTCGGGCACGCCGACGGCGGAGAGCAGGGTGGGGAACCAGTCCAGCCCGGAGAACATCCCGTTGGTGACCTGTCCCGCCTCGATGTGCCCCGGCCAGCGGACCATCGCCGGCACGCGGAAGGCGCCCTCGTAGTTGGAGTTCTTCTCGTTGCGGAACGGCGAGGTGGCGGCGTCCGGCCAGGTGAAGCGGTTCGGCCCGTTGTCGGTGGTGTAGATGACGATGGTGTTTTCGGTGAGTTTCAGGTCATCCAGGGTCTTGAGCAGTTTGCCGACGTCGCCGTCGTGCTCGAGCATGCCGTCGGCGTACTCGTTGCCGGGCATGCCGCTCTGGCCCTTCATCGAGTCGCGCACGTGGGTGTAGAGGTGCATGCGCGTGGTGTTCATCCAGACGAAGAACGGCTTGTCGGCCTTGGCCTGCTTGTCGATGAAGTTGATCGCCGCCTGGGTGGTCTCGTCGTCGATGGTCTCCATGCGCTTCTTGGTCAGCGCACCGGTGTCCTCGATCTTGCCGTCGGCGTAGGAGTGGATCACCCCGCGCGGGGAGAAGAGCTGGACGAAGGGGTTGCTCGGGTCCTTGGGCCAGTACGGGCGCTCGGGCTCTTCCTCGGCGTTGAGGTGGTAGAGGTTGCCGAAGAATTCGTCGAAACCATGTTTGGTTGGCAGGTATTCGTCGCGGTCGCCCAGGTGGTTCTTGCCGAACTGGCCGGTGGCGTAGCCCTGGCCCTTGAGCGCCTGGGCCAGGGTGATGTCGCGGTCCTGCAGGCCAACCGGCGAGCCCGGCACGCCGACCTTGGTCAGCCCGGTGCGCAGCGAGGCCTGGCCGGTGATGAAGGTCGAGCGTCCGGCGGTGCAGCTGTTCTCGGCGTAGTAGTCGGTGAACAGCATGCCTTCCTTGGCGATACGGTCGATGTTCGGCGTGCGGTAGCCGACCACGCCCTGGGAATAGGCACTGATGTTGGTCTGGCCGATGTCGTCGCCGAAGATCACCAGGATGTTCGGTTTGTCGGCCGCCTGGGCGCCGGCTCCTGCCAGCAGGCCGACGGCCAGGGCGAGCCGCGGCAGCCAGCTGCGTTTGCGGGTCATAGCACGGTTCTCCGTGATGCTTGTTGTTGTGGTTTGCAGGCCCTGGCGCAGGTGGCCGGGCACAGGGCGCCATTGAACGCGGCAAGGGGTGGGGTGCAAATCACCCGTTGGGGTGGTTCGCCGGATTGTCGTGAGAGGGCGATGCCCAGGGGGGTTACGTGGGGTATCGCGGGGTCGGCTCGCCCCTGGGGAAAGGCTCGCGGGAAAGCAGTCGGATACTGCGAAAAAAACCGGAATCACCTGCACGGGTGAGGGCGAAAATCACCTGATCGGGCGGTTTTGGCCGGCTTCGGGCACTGCCAGCATGCGCACTCCAACACCTGGACCACCTGGAGTACCGCATGCCAACAATAACAATGCGCGGACACTTTCGACCGCAGGCGCTGGCCCTGGCCATCGCCCTGGCGAGCGCACCCTGCGCACACGCCGTGAACTTCAATATCGGGGAGATCGAGGGGCAGCTGGATTCGTCCGCGTCCCTGGGGATGAGCTGGGCCCTGAGCAATCCGGACCCGAAGTTCATCTCCAACTACAACGTGGTCGGCGCCAAGGGCAAGGCCGCCTCACGCACCGCCGACGACGGCCGGCTGAACTTCAGCAAGGGCGACGTGTTCTCGAAGATCTTCAAGGGCACCCACGACCTCGAACTCAAGTACGGCGACTCCGGCGCCTTCCTGCGCGGCAAGTACTGGTACGACTTCAAGCTCAAGGACGAGGACCTGCGCTACTACAACATCGACGACCATGGCCGCGACCAGTCGGCCAAGGCCTCGGGCGGCGAGTTCCTCGACGCCTTCCTCTACCACAACTACCAGCTGGGCGACCTGCCGGGCAACGTGCGCTTCGGCAAGCAGGTGGTGAGCTGGGGCGAGAGTACCTTCATCCCCAACTCGATCAACTCCATCAACCCGGTGGACGTCTCGGCCCTGCGCCGCCCCGGCGCCGAGGTGAAGGAAGCGCTGGTGCCGATCCAGTTGCTGTACTTCTCCCAGGGCCTCTCCGAGAACGTCACCGCCGAGGCCTTTTACCAGATCAAGTGGGACAAGACAGTCACCGAGAACTGCGGCACCTTCTTCGCCGTGGACGCCGTGGCCAAGGGCTGCGACGACCGCCTGGTGATCGCCGGCCCGGACTTCGCGCCCAATGATCCGCGTGCCAACGCCGGGAGCATCCTGGATGTGGCGGGCAATCGCGCCAACGCCTACATCCCGCGCACCGACGACCACGAGCCGGGCGACTCAGGGCAGTTCGGCCTGGCCATGCGCTGGTTCCTGCCGGACTTCAACGACACCGAACTGGGCGCCTACGTGATGAACTATCACAGCCGCAACCCGTTCCTGAGCTTCACCCGCACGACCTTTGCCGGCGCTTCCAACGCGCTGACCACAGCCAGCCGCGTGCGCGGCGCGAGCTACTTCGTCGACTACCCCGAAGACATCCGCCTGTACGGCCTGAGCTTCCAGACCAACCTGGCGGGCGTGGCGCTCAACGGCGAGGTCAGCTTCCGCCCGAACATGCCGATGCAGATCAACACTGCCGACCTGAACCTCGCGGCGGTCAACCAGGTCGGTCTGGTCAACGGCGTAGCCACGGCGGTTTCGCCGGTGTTCGTCGATGGCCAGGCGACCAACGCGCCCGGCGCGGCCATCGAAGGCTACAAGCGCCTGCCGTTTACCCAGGTGCAGGTCAGCGCCACGCAGTTCTTCGATCAGGTGCTGGGCTCCGAACGCCTGACCCTGGTGGGCGAGGTTGGTTACGACCACATCAGCGGTATCGGCAACTCGGTGGGCGACCTGCGCTTCGGCCGCAGCCCGACCTTCGGCGCCGGCGAGCTGCTCGATCAGTCGGTGTGCGTGGGGACAGCAGCCGGCACCAAGTCCGCCAGCAACCCGCAGCAGGAATGCAACAACAAGGGCTTCTACACCACCAGCTCGTGGGGCTACCGCGTGCGCGGCATCCTCGACTACCCGAACGTCATTGCCGGCATCAACTTCAAGCCGAACATGGCCTGGTCGCAGGACATCAACGGCACCGGCCCGAGCTTCGAGGAAGGTGCCAAGGCCATCAGCCTGGGCGTGGATGCCGACTACCAGAACACCTACACGATGAGCCTGAGTTACACCAACTACTTCGGCGGCGATTACAACACCCTGACCGACCGCGACTACATGTCGGTCAGCGTCGGCGTGAACTTCTGACCCCCGCCCGCAAGCACTGGAGAGCACATGCAAGCAAAGACAATGATCAAGGGCGCCATCCTCGGCCTCAGCCTCCTGGCCTGCTCGGTGCAAGCCGCCGTGTCCGCACAGGAAGCGGACAAGCTCGGCAGCGCGCTGACTCCCATGGGCGCGCAGAAGGAAGGCAACGCCGACGGCAGCATTCCCGCCTGGACCGGCGGCCTCAAGCCCGGCGCGGCGAAGGTGGATAACGGCTTCCTCGCCGATCCGTTCCCCACTGACAAGCCGCTGTTCGTGATCACCGCGGCCAACGCCGACCAGTACAAGGACAAGCTCACCGCCGGCCAGCTGGCGATGTTCAAGCGCTACCCGGACAGCTACAAGATGCCGGTCTTCACCACCCGCCGTACCGCCGCGAGCCCGCAGGCGGTGTACGACGCAGTGAAGCAGAGCGCGGTGACCACCCAGGAAGCCAACGACGGCAACGGCCTGGCCAACTTCAGCTCGCACTACTACGCCTTCCCGATTCCGCAGAACGGCGTGCAGGTGATCTGGAACCACATGACCCGCTACCGTGGCAGCAACCAGCACCGCGAGACCGTGCAGGCCACGCCGCAGACCAATGGCTCCTACAACACGGTGAGCATGGTCGAGGACATCGCCTACCCGCAGACGCTGACCGGCGGCGCCGACAGCAAGCAGAGCGAGAACGTGCTGTTCTACTACAAGCAGCAGGTGACCGCGCCTTCGCGCCTGGCGGGCAACGTGCTGCTGGTCCACGAGACCATCGACCAGGTCAAGGAACCGCGCCTGGCGTGGATCTACAACGCCGGCCAGCGCCGCGTGCGCCGCGCCCCGCAGGTGGCCTACGACGGCCCGGGCACCGCTGCCGACGGCCTGCGCACTGCCGATGACCTGGACATGTACAACGGCGCGCCGGACCGCTACCAGTGGAAGCTGGTGGGCAAGAAGGAAATGTACGTCCCGTACAACAACTACCGCCTGTGGTCCACGCAGCTCAAGTACGACGACATCCTCAAGGCCGGGCACATCAACCCTGAGCACGCACGCTACGAGTTGCACCGCGTATGGGTGGTGGAAGCCACGCTGAAGCCAGGCGAGCGGCACATCTACGGCACCCGTCGGATGTACGTCGACGAGGACACCTGGGCGATCGTCGCCACCGACCAGTACGACGGCCGCGGCCAGCTCTGGCGCGTGGGCGAGGGCTTCCAGGTGAACGACTACGAGCAGGGCATCTCGGTGTACGCGGTGCAGTCGCTGAACGACCTGATCGCCGGGCGCTACATCGCCATGGGGCTGGTCAACGAGTCCCGCAAGGGCGCTCAGTTCGGCGTCAGTGCCGCGATGAACGACTTCACCCCCGCGGCCCTGCGCAACGCCGGTATCCGCTGATCCGCTCTGCCTGAAACAGCCCGGCGCCGCGACTCTCGTGGCGGCGCCGGGTCAGGGCTAGTCCTGCGGCTAGTCCGAACGACCGATTGTCCCGCCTCGCCCCGCAATGATCTTCTGACACCCCGACGCAGCACGAACTACAACGATAACGGGTGTCGCCATGTCCAGTTTCCCCGCCATTGCCGCCGGTACGCCGGTCGCCCTGCAACTGCCCCGCGAGCCTCTGCTGCACGCCCTGCTGGAATCGCCCCGACGCCTGAACCTGCTGTGCGCCCCGGCCGGCTACGGCAAGAGCGCACTGGCGCGTGCCGTGCTGGAACGCCTGCCGTCGAGCTGCGCCCGCGTCTGGCTCGACTTCGCCGGGCAGCCCCTGGCGTTGAGTGCCTGCTGCGCCCAGATCGCACGCCAGCTGGGCTTGATGGACAGCGACCCGGCCAGCGTGCAACTGGCCCTGCAGTCGCGCCGGCAACCCCTGTGGCTGGTGCTGGACGACTACCCTCAGGCCGCCGACCCGGAGCTCGACGCCTGGCTGCAGCGCCTGCTCGGCCTCGCAGAAGCACCGCTGTATCTGCTGGTGAGCAGCCGCCAGCGGCCGGCCTGGAATCTCTCGCGCCTGCTGCTGGATGAACGCCTCTGTGAACTGGGCACCGCGCGCCTGGCGTTCAGCCGTGACGAATGCGACCTGCTGGCGCTGGCGCAGGGTTACGACGCCGACTGCCGCGAGCGCCTGTGGGCCGCGACGCAGGGCTGGTGCGCCGGCGCGCGACTGGTGCTCAGCGCGCGCGACGGCGTGCACGCGCCGGGGGAGGTGGCTTCCTGGCTGCGGACCTACCTGTCCCAGGAGCTGCTGGGCCGACTCGATGCCGAGACCGGCGCGATGCTCTGTGGCCTTGCCTACCTGCCGCGCTTCAACCGGGAAATCTGCGCCAGCCTGTGGGAAGAGCAGGGCGGCGTCCTGTTCGACCGCCTGCACCAGGGGCAGGGCTTCTTCCTCGCCCTGGATGCCGAGGCCAGCTGCTTCCGCCTGCCGCCGCTGGTGGCCAAGGCATTGCAGTGCCATCTCCAGGGACCGGCGCTGACCCGCCTGCGCCTGCGCGCCTGTGGCGTGCTGGGCCAGGCCGGCTGGCTGGACGAAGCCATCGAGATGGCGCTGGAAGCCGGCCAGCCGGAAGTCGCCGCCGGCTACATGGACCGCCTGGACATGGACTGGCTGTTCAGCGGCCGCCACCTTGGCCTGTTGCTGGAGTGGCGCGAGCGGCTACCGGCGACCTTGCTGGAAAGCACGCCACGACTGATCAGCCTGAACGCCCGCGCGCTGCTGTTCAGCTGGCGCCTGGACGAAGCGCACCACTGCATCGAACGCCTGGGCAACTTCCTGCCGCAGCCCCAGGCTCCACGCAACCGCCGCCTGTTGGCCAACTGGCTGGCGCTGCGCGGTGCGCTGGATGGCATGCACGGTCGCCTCGAACAGGCCCGCGACCACTGCAACGCGGCGCTCGAAGACCTGGAGCCGCGCGACTGGCGTTCGACCCTGCTGTGCCTGACCACCCTGGCGCGGCTGGACATGGCCACCGGCGCGCTGCCGCAGGCCCGGCGCATCCTCCAGGCTGCGCTGGAGCTGGCGCGACGTCAGGGCTGCCTGGCCAGCGAAGTACTGATCGACTTCGACCGCGTGCGCCTGTGCCTGCTGGCCGGCGAACGCGAACAGGCCCGCAGCCTGCTGGACGCTTGCCGCGAACGGCTGCCGGCCAGCGGCGAAGGGCATGAATTGCTGCGCGGACGTCTGGCCTTCCTCGATGGCGAACTGCGGTTGCTGCAGGGCGATGCCATGGCTGCTGCGGCCGCGCTGGAAAGCGGGCTGGGCCTGGCGCGTGCCTGCGCCGATCCCTACATCCTGCATGGCCTGCTGGGCCTTGGCGAAGCGGCCTCGCGCAGCGGTGACGCAGCGTCCGCGCAACGCTACTGCGAGGAAGCCGAACGCCGCATGCATTGCTGGAACGTGCAGCCTGACTGCTACCGGCTGTCGCTGGAGAGCCTCAAGCTGCGCCTGCTGGCGCGCCAGGGACAATGGCTGCGCCTGCACCACGAGGCGACGGTGCTGGACGGGGAACTGGAGCAACGACCCGAGCGGGTCGCGCCGCTGCATACACCGTCACTGCCGCAGCGCGTGCGTTACCTGCTGGCGCTGGCCGAGGCCGGTTGTGGCCGGATCGAGGCTGCTCGGGCCCGTCTGCTGCGGTTGCGCGAAGAGTGCCAGGCCCTCGGCTATCAGGCGTTGGCAGGTGAGACCGAACATGCCTTGAACAGTCTGCGGGTCGAGATCGCCCCGGAGCGCCTGCCCAGCCTGTTGCCGACGTCCAGCGGCGAGACCGAGGACAGCGCCCACGGTCTCACCGCGCGGGAAGTGGCCGTGCTGCGCCTGCTCGCCGAGGGCCTGTCGAACCAGGAGATCGGCAACAGCCTGTTCATCTCGCTCAACACCGTGAAAACCCATGCCAAGAAGATCAACGTCAAGCTCGGCGTGCGCCGGCGCACCCAGGCCATCGTCCGCGCCAAGTCACTGGGGCTGCTGGGTTGAACCGGCCTCCTGCCGGCCGCGCAGCAGGTCCACCAGCGCGCGGGCGCAGGCGGGCAGGGCCTCGCGGTCGCGCAGCAGCACGCTGCGTTCGCGCACCACCCAGGGCTCGTCCAGCGGCAGTATCCGCAGGTTCATGGTGCGGCTGTGGCGGATGGCGGCGGTCTCCGGAATCACGCCGATGCCGACCCCGGCCTCGACCATCCGGCAGATGGCTTCGAAGCTCGCTACCTGGATGCGCAGGTTGAGGTCGCCGCCCGTGCGCTCGACCCGTTCGCGCAGGAAGCTCTGCAGGGTGCTGCCTTCATGCAGGGCGATGTGCGGATAGTCCAGGGTGTCGGCCAGGGTCAGGCGGGGCAGGGCGCACAACGGGTGGTCGGGCGCTACCGCGAGCACCAGCCGGTCGGTGCTGAAGTGGACGATCTGCAGCCCTTCGGCACGCACCGGGCCGGCGACTATGCCCAGGTCCGCCGAGCCGTCGAGGATGGCGCGGACGATATCGCGGTTCAGCCGCTCCTGCAGGTCGACGCTGACGCCGGGGCGCTCGGCGAGGAAGTCCGCCAGCAGCTCGGGGAGGAATTCGGTGACCGCCGTGGTGTTGGCGAAGATGCGGATGTGCCCGACCTGGTCGCCGGCCTGGCCGCTGAAATCGCTTTTCAGGTGGTCCACCTGGCGCAGGATCAGCCGCGCGTGCTGCAACAGGCGCTGGCCCGCCGGGGTCAGCTCGACGCCACGGTTGTCCCGGTAGAGCAGGCGGCAGTCGAGCTGGCCTTCCAGCGCCTTGATCCGCGCGCTGGCGGCGGCCGCCGAAAGATGGGCGCGGCGCGCGCCCTGGGTCAGGCTGGGGGCTTCGGCGATGTGCGCGAAAAGCCGCAGGTCGGCGAGGTCGAAATGCATGGGGCGGTTCTCCGCGAAGCGACAAACAGCAGCGCTAGGCTTGAAGTGTGGAAATGGCGTTAGGCTTTGCCTAACGCTGGATTATGAAAATGTGGATTCGACGAACGCAAGCCCTGTTGCATGCTCCGTTCATCAAACCTGCCTAGAGGTCCGCAATGAGCGATTCACCCTACGCCGACTGGATCGGCCGCTCCCAGGAGCGCGAGGAAGAACTGAGTACGCTGCTGGTCCGCCGTCTGGCGGTGACCCTGGCCGAAGACGCCCCGGCCGCCGGCGAGGCGCTGCCGCCGCTGTGGCACTGGATGTTCTTCCAGGATGAAGTGACTGAGCCGGGCCTCGGCGCCGACGGCCACCCGGCGCGCGGCGGCTTCCTGCCTCCGGCCGATGGGCGCAACCGCATGTGGGCTGGCGGCCGCCTGGAATTCCACGAGCCGCTGCGTGTCGGCGGCGTGGCGAAGCGCACGACCACCATCCTGAATGTCGAGGAAAAGCAAGGCCGCACCGGCTCGCTGCTGTTCGTCACCCTGCGCCACGAGTTCACCCAGGACGGCCGTCTGGCGTTCAGCGAGGAGCAGGACATCGTCTACCGCGAGCCCACTCCGCCCAAGCTCACCAGCGGCGATGCAGTGCCCGCCGGCGACTGGAGCGAGGCCGTGGTGCCGTCGCCGATCCTGCTGTTCCGCTACTCCGCGCTGACCTTCAACGGCCACCGCATCCATTACGACTGGCCCTACGTCACCGAGGTCGAGGGCTACCCCGGCCTGGTGGTGCACGGCCCGCTGATAGGCACTCTGAACCTGCGCGCGTTCTGCCGCGCCAACCCCCAGGCACGCCTGCGCCGCTATGCCTACCGTGGCTTGCGCCCGCTGATCAGCCCCGAACCGTTCGAAGTCGGCGGCCGCCTGAACGGCCCCGGCAAGGCCGAAGTCTGGGCCGGCAACGGCGCCGGCATCGCCCAGCGCGGCGAAGTGGAATTCGACTGACCGCACCGCTTCCGGTGCCTCCAACAAGAAAGACATGAGGTGTTTCGATGACGTCCACCCCCGAAGAACTCCAGGCCATCCGTGACGGCGTGCGCGCCCTGTGCGCGGAGTTCCCTGCCGAGTACTGGCGCAAGATCGACGAAGAGAAAGGCTTCCCCGAGGACTTCGTCCGCGCCATGACCGAAGCCGGCTGGCTCTCGGCGATGATCCCGGAAGAGTACGGCGGTTCCGGCCTGGGCCTGGCCGAAGCCTCGGTGATCCTCGAGGAGGTGAACCACTGCGGCGGTAACTCCGGCACCATCCACGGGCAGATGTACAACATGTTCACCCTGCTGCGTAACGGCAGCGCCGAGCAGAAGGCCTACTACCTGCCCAAGCTCGCCAGCGGCGAACTGCGCCTGCAGTCCATGGGCGTCACCGAGCCCACCACCGGTACCGACACCACCAAGATCAAGACCACCGCCGTGCGCCAGGGCGACAAGTACGTGATCAACGGCCAGAAGGTGTGGATCTCGCGCATCCAGCACTCCGACCTGATGATCCTGCTGGCCCGCACCACGCCGCTGGCCGAGGTGAAGAAGAAGTCCGAAGGCATGTCGATCTTCCTCGTCGACCTGCGCGAGGCCATCGGCAACGGCCTGACCGTGCAGCCGATTGCCAACATGGTCAACCACGAGACCAACGAGCTGTTCTTCGACAACCTGGAGCTGCCGGCCAGCAGCCTGATCGGCGAGGAAGGCAAGGGCTTCAAGTACATCCTCGACGGCCTCAACGCCGAGCGCACGCTGATCGCCGCCGAGTGCATCGGCGACGGCCGCTGGTTCACCGAGAAGTCCGCGCAGTACGCCCGTGACCGCGTGGTGTTCGGCCGCCCGATCGGGCAGAACCAGGGCGTGCAGTTCCCCATCGCCGAGGCGCATATCGAGATCGAGGCCGCCGACCTGATGCGCTGGCGCGCCTGCCAGGAGTACGACAGCGGCAAGAACGCCGGCGCCGCCGCCAACATGGCCAAGTACCTGGCGGCCAAGGCCAGCTGGGAAGCGGCCAACGCCTGCCTGCAGACCCACGGCGGCTTCGGCTTCGCCAACGAATACGACGTCGAGCGCAAGTTCCGCGAGACCCGTCTGTACCAGGTGGCGCCGATCTCCACCAACCTGATCCTGTCGTACGTGGCCGAGCACCTGCTCGAACTGCCGCGCTCCTTCTAAGCCGGGACGAGAAGAACAATGAACAATACCCACGCCCTTGCCGAGTTCCTTGCCGGCCTGCGCTACGAAGACCTGCCCACGTCCGTGGTCGAGTACACCGAGGAACTGTTCCTCGACTGGCTCGGCTCGGCCTTGGCCAGCCAGAACCGCCACCCGATCCCGCTGTTCCAGCGCTACGCCCAGCGCATGGGCCCGGCCAGCGGCAAGAGCCGCGTGCTGGTGGACGGCACCTCGACCTCCGCGTATTTCGCCGCGCTGGTCAACGGCGCCAGCTCGCACCTGGTGGAGCAGGACGACCTGCACAACAGCTCCGTGCTGCACCCGGCCACCGTGGTCTTCCCGGCGGCCCTGGCGGCGGCGCAGGAGCTGGGCAAGTCCGGCCGCGAGCTGATCCTCGCCAGCGTCGCCGGCTATGAAGCCGGCATCCGCATCGGCGAGTTCCTCGGCCGCTCGCACTACCGCATCTTCCACACCACCGCCACGGTCGGCACCCTGGCCGCCGCAGTGGCCGTGGGCAAATTGCTGGGGCTGGACAGCCGGCAGTTCGTCAACTGCCTGGGCAGCGCCGGCACCCAGGCCGCGGGGCTCTGGGAGTTCCTCCGCGACGCCGCCGACTCCAAGCAGCTGCACACTGCGAAAGCCGCCGCTGACGGCCTGCTCGCCGCCTACCTGACGGCCGACGGCCTGACCGGCGCGCAGAATATCCTCGAAGGCGAGCAGGGCATGGCTGCCGGCATGTCCAGCGACGCCGACCCGAGCCGTCTGGTGGACGGCCTGGGTACCCGCTGGGCGCTCTGCGAGACCTCCTACAAGTTCCACGCTTCCTGCCGCCACACCCATCCTGCCGCCGATGCGCTGCTGGGCCTGATGCAGCGCGAAGGGCTCAGCCATGGCGACATCGCCAAGGTCACCACCCGCGTGCACCAGGGTGCGATCGATGTGCTCGGCCGCGTAGTCGTGCCGCAGACCGTGCACCAGGCGAAGTTCTCCATGGGCACCGTACTCGGCCTGATCGCCGTACACGGCAAGGCCGGTCTGGTGGAGTTCGAGGAATTCTCCCTGAGCGATGCCCAGGTCTCGGACTTCCGCGAGAAGGTCAGCATGCAGCTCGACCCTGAAGTGGACGGCGCCTACCCGCGGCGCTGGCTGGGCCGCGTCGACGTGCTGACCACCGACGGCCGCCAGCTGCACGGCGCCATCGATGAGCCCAAGGGCGACCCGGGCAACGGCCTGAGCCGCGCCGAACTGGAGGACAAGTTCCGCCGCCTGCTGGCCTTCGCCGGCCAGCGCAGCCAGGCCGAGGCGGATCGTCTGGTGCAGGCCAGCTGGGCTCTGCACCAGTTGCCAAGCCTCGACGTCTTCCACTGAGTCTGCTGCGGGCGGCTGGATGGCCGCCCGGTACTACTGACTATGCGCGTCGGCCAGCCGGCCGGCGTCTGGAGTTGCCCATGAGTTCGCGTCCCCTCGACGGCATCACCGTCGTCAGCCTGGAACACGCCATCGCCGCGCCGTTCTGCACCCGTCAGCTGGCCGACCTTGGCGCCCGTGTGATCAAGGTCGAGCGCCCCGGCGTCGGCGACTTCGCCCGTGGCTATGACGAGCGCGTGCGCGGCCTGGCCTCGCACTTCGTCTGGACCAACCGTTCCAAGGAAAGCCTGTCCCTGGACCTCAAGCAGGAACCGGCGCAGGCAGTGCTGGAGCAACTGCTGGAAACCGCCGACGTTCTGGTGCAGAACCTCGCGCCGGGCGCCGCCGCGCGTCTTGGCCTGTCCTTCGACGCGCTGCATGAACGCTTCCCGCGGCTGATCGTCTGTGACATCTCCGGCTACGGCGAAGGCGGCCCCTACGAGCAGAAGAAGGCCTATGACCTGCTGATCCAGAGCGAGAGCGGCTTCCTCTCGGTAACCGGCGGACCGGGCGCCGACGAGATGGCCAAGGCCGGTTGCTCGATTGCCGACATTTCCGCCGGCATGTACGCCTACAGTGGCATCCTCTCCGCGCTGCTGCTGCGCGGCCGCACGGGGGAGGGCAGCCGCGTCGAGGTGTCGATGCTCGAGGGTATGGCCGAGTGGATGGGCTTCCCCATGTACTACGCCTTCGACGGCCAGTCGCAGCCGCCGCGCGCCGGCGCTGCCCACGCCACCATCTATCCCTACGGGCCGTTCCCCACCGGTGACGGCGGCAGCGTCATGCTCGGCGTGCAGAACGAGCGTGAATGGAAGCTGTTCTGCGAAGTGGTCCTGCAGCGTCCGGAGCTGGCGGTCGATCCGCGTTTCACCGCGACCAGTCTGCGAGTGGCCAACCGCGACGCCCTGCGTGGGCTGATCGTCGAAGCCTTCGCCAGCCTTGGCGCCGAGCAGGTGGTCGAGCGTCTGGAGCAGGCGCAGATCGCCAACGCCCACGTCAACGACATGCGTGGTCTGTGGCAGCACCCGCAGCTGGCCGCCCGCGATCGCTGGCGTGAGATCGACAGCCCGGCCGGCCGCCTGCCGGCGCTTTTGCCGCCGGTGAACAGCAATGCCTACGCGCCGCGCATGGATGGCGTGCCAGCTTTAGGTCAGCAGACCGATGACGTATTGAAGGAACTGGGTTATACCCCCGGTGATATCCAGCGCCTGCACGAGCAGGGCGCGGTATGACCCAGGAGAACCCAATGATTCAGCAAAGCCCGGCGGATTCCATCGTACGAACCGCGCTGTTCGTCCCCGGCAGCCGCCCGGAGCGTTTCGCCAAGGCCCTGGCCAGCGGCGCCGACGCGGTGATCGTCGACTTCGAGGACGCCGTCGAGACGTCGCTCAAGGCCCAGGCTCGCGACAATCTGGAAGCCTTCCTCGGCGCCAACCCGGAGGCCCGCGTGCGGGTGCGGGTGAATGCCGCTGGCGATCCGGAACAGGCCGCCGATCTTGAACTTTGCCGGCGCCTGCCGGGCGTCATCGGCATCCTGTTGCCCAAGGCCGAGCGCGCCATGCAGGTGCGGATCGCCGCGTCCTGCGGCAAGCCGGTGTGGCCGCTGATCGAGAGCGCCCGCGGCCTGCTCGCACTCGGCGAAATCGCTGCCTGCGAGGGCGTGGAACGCCTGACCTTCGGTGGCCTCGACCTGGCGCTGGATATCGGCATGAGCAGCGGCACCCCGGCTGCCGCGGTGGTCTACGACCAGGTGCGCCTGAGCCTGCTGCTGCATTCGCGGGTGAACGACCTGCAACCGCCGCTGGATACCGTGTTCCCCGCGTTCGACGACGCCGAAGGCTTCGCCGCGACCATCCGCCATGGCCGCGACCTCGGCTTGCTGGGTGCGCTGTGCATTCATCCCAAGCAGGTGGGCGTTGCCCATGCGGCGCTGGCCCCGAGCTCGGACGAGCTGGACTGGGCGCGGCGGGTGGTGGCTGCGGCCGAGAGCGGCGCGGCGGCCTTCCAGGTCGACGGGCAGATGGTCGATGCCCCGGTGCTGGGCCGCGCCCGGCGGTTGCTGGCCAGCGCTGGCGACTGACGGCTCTACTGCTTGCTCGCGAACGCCACATAACGCCGGCGCATCCGGTGCTGTGCGATCGCGAGCAAGCCCGCACCTACACTCGGGGCCAACTTGTAGGAGCGGGCCATGCCCGCGATCGCGCGCATGGCCCGCTCCTACAGGTCAGCTCCGCGCTTGCGCTTCCCCCTCACCCCAGCCCTCTCCCTGAGGGAGAGGGCTAGTACGTAGGGCGCC
Organism: Pseudomonas sp. LABIM340; assembly: GCF_040017195.2. Classification (NCBI taxonomy): domain Bacteria; kingdom Pseudomonadati; phylum Pseudomonadota; class Gammaproteobacteria; order Pseudomonadales; family Pseudomonadaceae; genus Pseudomonas; species Pseudomonas sp. LABIM340. Next base: position 3,427,198 of record NZ_CM200227.1, read on the forward strand.
TAACCCGGAACGGGTTATCCGCCGATTGCCTCGCGGCGGATAACGCTAACGCGTTATGCGCCCTACGATCTGACCCGCAGCAGTGCGCCATGCACGCTCAATCCAGCAAGCCCCGCGCCCGAGCAATCGCCACGGCCTCGGTGCGCCCCTGGGCGCCGAGCTTGGCGTTGATGTTGCGCAGGTGCGACTTCACGGTGAACTCGGAGAGGAACATCTTCTCGGCGATCACCTTGTTCCGGTGGCCGGCCGCCAGCAGGCGGATCACCTGGATCTCGCGGGTGGTCAGGCCTTCGCCGGCGGCGCCAGGCGCCTGGCCGTTGCTCGGCGTCTCGCCGTGGCCGACGAAGCGCTGTAGCAGCGTGGTGAGGAAGCGCGGCTCGATGCCCAGCGCCCGCGACTGTGCCTGGTGCGGCACCGCCCAGCGTTGCAGCAGGCTGCCCAGGCGCGGGCCCTCGTCGAGGAAGGTGCGCATGAAGCCTTCATGGCTGGCGAAGCGCAGGGCCTCGCTGAGTGCCTCGAAGGACTCCTCGGTGCGCTCCAGGGCACTGAGCGCCAGGGCATGCAGCAGGCGCAGCTTGAGTTCGCGGCGATGGTGCTGGCGGATGTTGGCCTCGGCCATGGCTTCGCGCAGCTCGCGCTCGGTGTCCTCGCAGTCGCCCTGGGCGATGCGCAGGCGGAAGCGGGCGATGCTCGGGGTATCGACGTCGTTGCCATGCAGCAGGATGCCCGGCCGCTCCCAGTCGCCATGCAGTTCGGCATAGCGCAGGGCCTGGCGGGCCGATTCCAGGCGATTCTCCAGGGTCGCCGCGCGGGCACGCTCCAGCCAGGCCGAGCAGATCACCCGCGCCGAACCGGACTGCTGGCCGATCTGCTCCAGGTCCGCCAGCAGGCGTAGCCAGGCGTCGCGGTCGCCCTTGAGCAGGGCCACGCGGGCCAGCAGCACATGGCAGGAAATCAGTGAATCCGGCGGGCTGCTTTCCTTGGCGTGGGGCAGCACTTCGCCCAGCAGCTGTTCCACCTCGTCCAGCGCGTCGGTTTCGTAGAGCGCAATGGACAACGTGATCTCCAGCGACGGCCGCCCGGCGAGAATCTTCTCCGCGCCGCCCGCGGTCTGCGTCGGGAAGGCCGCCTGCAGGCGCGCCACGGCATTGCCCAAACGCCCCTGAATCATGTCCAGCGCGCCCTCCAGGCAACTGGCGACGCTGCCCATGGACTGGGTGCGGCTCTGCGAGCAACGCAGGATCGCCCGCGACAGCAGGCGTCGGGCCTCTTCGTAACGGCCGGTGGAAACCAGGCTGTAGCCCAGGCAGTTGGCGATCACGCCGTACTGGAACTGCTCGTCATCGGGGATGCGCTGGATATGCGCCAGGCCCGCCTCGCAGCAAGCCTCCACCTGGTCGGCGAGGGCGAACAGCAGGCAGCGGATGGTTTCCGCTTCCAGCGCCAGCGGTTGCTCGCCGTCCTCGGTGGCACCACGGATCAGCGCGATGCTGGCCAAGGCGTCGGTGTAGCGGCGGTGCAGGGCGAGGGTCCAGGAGTAGCCCAGGCAGAGGTTCGGGTAGCGTTGCAGGGTCTGCGGCGGAATCTGGTCCAGCCAACGCAGCAGCAGGCGCGAACGGCCGACGTCCATGAATTCGCCGACATGCCGGGTCAGGTGCAGGGCGGCCTCGTCGCGGGCTCCGGCCTGCAGCAGGTGGTCGATGGCTGGCACCGGGCGCTGCTCGGCTAGGTACCACTGGGCCGCCAGCTGGTGCAGCCGCGCGGCATGGCCGGGGTAGTAGCGCTGCAGGGCGTCGCGCAGGTAGCTGGCGAACAGGCTGTGGTAGCGGAACCACTGGTGCTCGCTGTCCAGCGGGAACAGGAACAGGTTGGCGCGTTCCAGGTAGGCGAGCATTTCCTGGCCGTCCTGCCCGCCGGTGACGGCATTGCACAGCGGCACGCTGAGCTGGTCGAGCACGCTGGTGAGCAGGAGGAACTGCCGGCAGGCCTCGCTCTGCCGCGCGAGGATGTCCTCGGTCAGGTACTCGGCCAGTTCCAGGTTGCTGCCGGAGAAGCTGGAGACGAAGGCCGCGTGGTCGTTGCGCCCCTGCAGCGACAGGCTGGCGAGGTAGATGGCGGTGATCCAGCCCTCGGTGCAGCGGTAGAGCGTGGCGATCTCGGCGTCGCGCAGCGGTAGTTCGCGCTTGTCGCGGATGAAGCGGGTCGCCTCTTCGAGGGAGAAGCGCAGCGCACCGGGGTTGAACTCCAGCAACTGGCCACGGGCGCGGATGCGCCCCAGGCCGATGTCCGGGGTCGAGCGCGAGGCCAGCACCAGAACGCCGCAAGGCGGCAGGGTGTCGATCAGCTGCTGGACGAAGTTGAGCACCGCCGGGTTGTGGATCGCCTCGAACTCGTCCAGCAGCAGGGCGAAGGGGCGGGTGCGGTCGGAGAGTTCTTCCAGCAGCGTCTGCATCTGCTGGGACAGGCCCTGTAGCTCGCCGGTCGGCGTGGCGTCGAGTTGGCGCAGGCCGTTGCCGAAGTGCGCGACGAAACGTTGCAGGTCGTTGTCCGCAGCATCCAGGTTGAGCCAGAGCACCTGGCGCTCCTGGGCCAGGCAGCGCTCGCGGTACTGCTGCAGGAGGGTCGTCTTGCCGAAGCCGGCGGCGGCGCGGATCAGGATCAGCCGCGCGCTGGACTGTTCCATCTGCTCCAGCAGGTGCAGGCGCGGCAGGTGGCTGGCGGAGATGGACGGGGTGGCGAACTTGCTCGACAGGATACGCGGTGGCGCGGTGGCCCCGGAGACAGAGCTTGCCGAGGTGGCAGGAAACTGGGCAGACATGGCGACTCCGCTGGCCGGTCGTGTGGCTGCGCTGGGCGCGCCGCCGGCTCGATTGTTTTTCTATGTCGCGGCATCTTGCCACGGCCGGCGGCGGGATCGCAGTCGTCCATTCGAACTACTCGACAGTTTGAGGCACGCCAGAGCCCCGAAATGCGGCCCGAGCGGACTAGTCCGTGTTTCGTCCGTTCGATCCATTGTTGCCCGCTGGCCCGTCGCTAGGCTGGGGAGCCGCCGGATACCCCGGCGCTTGCACAGCCAGACAGGAGCGATGCGATGGCGGGCCCGCTGACGGGATTGAAGGTAATCGAGATGGTCGGCCTGGGGCCGGCGCCGTTCTGCGCCATGCTGCTGGCCGACATGGGCGCCGAAGTGATCCGCGTGCAACGCCCCGGCCAGGCGCTGGGCGAGCGGGCGCGCTTCGACGTACTCGGTCGCGGCCGCCGCGCCGTCGCCCTGGACCTGCGCCAGAGCGAAGGGGTGGAAACCCTGCTGCAACTGGTGGAGGGCGCCGACGCGCTGATCGAAGGCTTCCGCCCTGGCGTGATGGAGCGCCTGGGTCTGGGGCCGGAGCAATGCCTGCAGCGCAACCCGAAGCTGGTGTTCGGCCGCATGACCGGTTGGGGCCAGAGCGGCCCGCTGGCCCAGGCCGCCGGCCACGACATCAACTACATCGCCCTGGCCGGCGCGCTGCACGCCATCGGCCGGCCCGGCGAGAAGCCGGTGGTGCCGCACAACTACATCGGCGACTTCGGCGGTGGCGGCATGCTGCTGGGCTTCGGCGTGCTCTGCGCGCTGCTGGAAGCGCAGCGCTCCGGCAAGGGGCAAGTCGTCGACGCCGCCATGACCGATGGCACCGCGCTGCTCTCGGCAATGATGTACGGCTTCCGCGCGGGCGGCCGCTTGAGCGACGAGCGCGGCGCCAACCTGCTCGACGGCGGCGCGCACTTCTACGACACCTACGCCTGCGCCGACGGCCGCTTCATCGCCCTGGGCGCCATCGAACCGCAGTTCTACGCCGAGCTGCTGCAGCGCTGCGGCATCGACGACCCGCAGTTCCAGCAGCAGATGGTCCCGCGTCAGTGGCCGCAGCTCAAGGCCAAGCTCACCGCGCTGTTCCTCCAGCGATCCCGCGCCCAGTGGTGCGACCTGCTCGAAGGCAGCGACGCCTGCTTCGCCCCGGTGCTGGACTGGGCCGAGGCCGCCGAGCACCCGCACAACCGCGAACGCGGCACCTACCTCGAACTCGGCGGCGTGCTCCAGCCGGCGCCGGCGCCGCGCTTCAGCCGCACACCCGCCGCAACACCGACGCAGGCCGCGGGTGAACCGCAGAGCGAGGCGGTGCTGCGCGACTGGGGACTGAGTGACGAACGCATCGCCGACCTGCAGCAGGCCGGCGTCATCTGAACCCCGCAGCGGCGGGGGCCACAAGCACAACAACAAGAAAGGTGAACCGATGGAACGCTTGTACGAATACATAGTGGTAGGCGCCGGCTCGGCCGGTTGCGCAGTGGCCGGGCGGCTGGCCGATGCCGGCTGCAGCGTGGCGCTGCTGGAAACCGGTGGCCACGACCACACCGGCAAGATCACGGTGCCGGTGGGCCTGGTGCTGACCATCCCGCGCAAGGGCGACTACAACTACGCCTATGAAAGCGCCGCGCAGCCCAGCCTGGCGGGGCGCGCCAGCTACCTGCCGCGCGGTCGCGGGCTGGGCGGCAGCTCCTCGATCAACGGCATGCTCTACCTGCGCGGGACGCCTTCGGACTATGACGGCTGGGCCGCTGCCGGCTGCGAAGGCTGGAGCTGGAACGAGGTGCTGCCGTACTTCAAGCGCGCCGAGAACAACGAGCGCGCCGCCGGCAAGGACGACGCGCTGCACGGTGGCAGCGGCCCGCTGCACGTCACCGATCCGCGCTCGCCGTGCTCCTGGGCGCGCCATTTCATCGAGGCGGCGGCCAGCGTCGGTCACGCCTACAACCACGACTTCAACGGACCGCAACAGGAAGGCGTGGGGTATTTCCAGGTCACCCAGTTCAACGGCGAACGCTGGAACGCCGCACGCGCCTACCTGCACCGTGGCAATGCCGACGATGCGACGTACAACGGCGGCCGCGATAACCTGCAGGTGCTGACCGGCAGCCGGGCGCTGCGCATCCTGTTCCAGGGCAAGCGCGCCACCGGCGTACTGGTGGAGCGTGACGGCCAGGAAGTGGCGCTGCATGCCTCGCGGGAAGTGATCGTCTGTGCCGGCAGCCTGGTGTCGCCGCAACTGCTGATGGTTTCCGGCATCGGTCCGGCCGCGCACCTGCGGCAACTGGGTATCGCGCCGCTGCACGACGCGCCCGAAGTCGGGCAGAACCTGCAGGAGCATCCGGACCTGATCCTGCACAAGCGCATCTTCAGCACCGACCTGTTCGGCGTGACCGTGCGCGGCGCGCTGAGCTACCTGGGGCAATGGCGCAAGTACAAGCGCGAGCGCGGCGGCCTGTTCACCCGTACCTTCACCGAGGCCGGGGCCTTCCTCAAGACCGATCCGACGCTGGCCGATCCGGACATCCAGCTGCATTTCGTGATGTCCTCGGGCGACAACCACGGGCGCACCTTCCACTACGGCAGCGGCTATTCGATCCACGTCTGCGTACTGCGCCCGCACAGCCGCGGGCAGATTCGCCTGCACAGCGCCGACATGCGCGTCGACCCGCTGATCGAGCTGAACCTGCTCAAGGACGAACGCGACATGGCGACCATGCTCAAGGGCGTGAAACTGGTGCATGAAATCCTCGAGCGGCCGGTGCTCACGCGGTTCGGCGGCAAGCCGCTGTTCCATGGCCACCTGAAGTTCGACGGCAGCGACGACGAAGCGGTGAAACAGATGATCCGCGAGCACTGCGACAACGTTTACCACCCGGTGGGCAGTTGCCGGATGGGCGGCGACGAGCAGTCGGTGGTTGACCCGCAGCTGCGCGTGCGCGGCGTCCAGGGCCTGCGCGTGGCGGACGCCTCGGTGATCCCGCTGCAGGTGGGCGGCAACACCAACGCGCCGACCATCATGATCGGCGAGAAGTGTGCCGACCTGTTGCTGGCCGAGCGCAACGACGCCCAGCCAGGCCGCGCCGCATCGCTGGGTGAACTGCAGCCCAGCTGATACGCAGGTTGTACGGGGGAGGGCCAGGCGGCTTCGGGCGCCTGGCCCTTTTTTTGTGCGCGGCTCCCTCGTAGAGCGGATAACGCCAGCGGCGTTATCCGCCAGCGCGGCGGATAACCCGTTCCGGGTTATGCGCCCTACGTGCCTGCCTCCGGCTCGCTATTCCCCTGTAGGAGCGGGCCATGCCCGCGATCGCGCGCATGGCGCGCTCCTACACCCAGCGCCATGCCACCCGGAGAGCGCGGAGCGATCTAGTCCCTTCGAACCACCCGCCAAACCACCGCAGCTTCATCCCTTCGACCGACGCCGCGGGCAACGCCCCTCCCTAGTATCGGACTCACAAGAACAACATCGATTGGAGACCTGCCATGTACCTGACCCAAGGCCTGCAACGCATGCTGCAGCAGGACCCGGACCACGTCGCGACCATCTTCCGCGGCCGCACGCGGACCTTCCGCGAGCAGGGCGAGCGCGTCTCGCGCCTGGCCGCGGCCCTGCAATCGCTGGGCATGCGCAACGGCGACCGGGTCGGCATGCTGGCCCTGAACTCGGACCGCTACCTGGAATACATGCTGGCCACCTGGTGGAGCGGCGGCGTATTGAACCCGGTGAACATCCGCTGGAGCGTGCCGGAGATCGTCTATTCGCTGGACGACTGCCAGACCGAAATCCTGCTGATCGACGATCACTTCCTGCATCTGGCCGAAGGCATCCGCGCCGGCGCCAGGAGCGCCCCGGTGCTGATCCACGTCGGTGACGGCGCGGCGCCCGAGGGCATGCATTCCTTCGAGGGCCTGATCGCCAGCCACGAGCCCATCGAAGACGCCCTTCGTGGCGGCAACGACCTCGCCTCGATCATGTACACCGGCGGCACCACCGGCCTGCCCAAGGGCGTGATGCAGTCGCACCTGAACCTCTGGTCCTCCGCCGTGGCGCGGATGGCCGAGTTCCCCGCCGAGGACGACTCGCGCACCCTGCACGCCGCGCCGATGTTCCACACCGCCGCCATGGCGCGCTGCCTGAGCCAGGTGATCGGTGGCTACGTCAACGTGTTCATCCCGATGTTCGATCCGCTGGAAGTGCTGCAGACCATCGAGCGCGAGCGCATCAACGAGATGCTGCTGGTGCCGACCATGCTGCAGGCGGTGATCAACCATCCGGACTTCGAGCGCCACGACCTGTCCTGCCTCAAGCGCATGGCCTACGGCGCCTCGCCGATCTCCCTGCCGGTGCTGGAACAGGCGCTGGCCAAGTTCCCCGGCATCGCCTTCATGCAGGCCTACGGCATGACCGAGACCTCGCCGGTGATCTCGGTGAGCCCGGACTGGACCCACCAGGCCGAGGGCATCGCCAGCGGCCTGGTACGCAGCGCCGGGCGCGGCGGCTTCGGCGGCCTGGTGAAGATCGTCGACGAGGAGGGCAACGAAGTCCCCCGTGGCGTGGTGGGCGAGATCATCGTCTGCGGCCCGAACGTGATGCTCGGCTACTGGAATCGCCCGGAAGAGACCGCCAAGACCCTGCGCAATGGCTGGCTGCACACCGGCGACGGCGCCTACATGGACGAGCGCGGCTTCCTGTTCATCGTCGACCGCCTCAAGGACATGATCGTCACCGGCGGCGAGAACGTGTACTCCGCCGAGGTCGAGAACGTGGTGGCCCGCCACCCGTCCGTGCAGAGCTGCGCGGTGATCGGCATTCCCCACGAGCGCTGGGGCGAAGCGGTGCACGCCGTGGTGGTGCTGCACGCCGGCAGCGACGTCTGCTCCGATGACATCCGCGCCCACTGCGCCCAGCACATCGCCGGCTACAAGTGCCCGAAATCCGTCGAGTTCGTTGCCGCGCTGCCGCTCTCGGCGGCCGGCAAGGTGCTCAAGCGCGACCTCCGCGCTCCCTACTGGAAAGACCAGAACCGCGCCGTCAACTGACGGCGCGCGACACGCCCATCCCCAAGGAGAAACACATGAGCAATAAAGTAGTGGTGGCCGGGGTCGGCATGATCCCCTTTACCAAGCCGGGCCAGAGCGACGAGTACCACATCATGGGTGCCAATGCGGCCAAGGCCGCGCTGGCCGACGCCGGCATCGACTATGCGCTGGTGCAGCAGGCCTACGTGGGTTACGTCTACGGCGACTCCACCTGCGGCCAGGCCGCGGTCTACGGCGTCGGCCTGACCGGCATTCCGGTGGTCAACGTCAACAACAACTGCGCCACCGGCTCCACCGCGCTGTTCCTGGCGCGCCAGGCCGTGGAGAGCGGCGCGGTTGAATGCGCCATCGCCCTGGGCTTCGAGCAGATGGTCCCCGGCGCGCTGAAGGGCGCCTACACCGACCGCACCGGCCCGATGGACCGCTTCGCCAAGACCATGACCCAGGTGCAGGGCTTCGACGAGGCCGCGCCGCGTGCCGCGCAGTTCTTCGGCGGTGCCGGGCGCGCCTACATGAAGGAATACGGCATCAGCCGCGAAGTCTTCGCCCGCATCCGCGTCAAGGCCAGCCAGCACGCCGCGCGCAACCCGCTGGCGGTGTTCCGCAACGTGGTCAGCGTCGATGAAGTCATGGCTTCGCCGATGATCTTCGACCCGCTGACCCGTCTGCAATGCTGCCCGCCGACGTGCGGCGCGGCCGCCGCCATCGTCTGCACCGAGGCCTTCGCCAGGAAGCATGGCCTGCGCACCGACGTGGTAATCGCCGCCCAGGCCATGACCACCGACCGCAACAGCACCTTCGACGAAGGCGACATGCGCAAGGTCGTCGGCTACGACATGACCCGCAACGCCGCCAACATCGTGTACGAGAAAGCCGGCGTCGGCCCGCAGGACATCCAGGTGGTGGAACTGCACGACTGCTTCACCGCCAACGAACTGATCACCTACGAAGGGCTGATGCTGACCCCCGAAGGCACCGCCGAGAAATTCATCCTCGACGGCGACAACACCTACGGTGGCCGCATCGTCACCAACCCCTCCGGCGGCCTGCTCTCCAAGGGCCACCCGCTGGGCGCCACCGGTCTGGCCCAGTGCTTCGAGCTGACCCGCCAGCTGCGCGGCACCGCCGACGCCACCCAGGTGGACGGTGCGCGCTTCGCCCTGCAGCACAACCTGGGCCTGGGCGGCGCCTGCGTCGTCACCCTGTTCCAGCGCCAGTAACCGGGGAGCCGCGAGCATGATCGACAAGAGCCATATCGGCGCGCTGGTCTCCAGCCACACGCAAATGGTCGAGGCGGGGCGCCTGCGCTTCTTCACCAAGGCCACCGGCCAGGCGGATGCGCGCTACAGCGACGAAACCGCCGCCCGCGACGCCGGCTACCCCGGCCTGCCGGTGCCGCCGACCTTCCTCTTCTGCCTGGACATGGAAGCCGGCGGCTCGGGTTCGGTGCTCAAGCGCCTGAACATCGACCTCGGCCGCATCCTCCACGCCGAGCAGGGCTTCACCTACCACCGCATGGCCTTCGCCGGCGAGCGCCTGTCCTTCGAGACGAAGATCGTCGACATCTACGACAAGAAGGGCGGCGCCCTGGAGTTCGTGGTGCGCGAAACCCGCGTCAGCAATGCAGCCGGCGAGCTGGTGGCGGAACTGCGCAACAGCCTCGTCGTACGCAACGGATAAGGAGCCGAACGTGAACCTGAATGCAATCGCCGTCGGCGACGAACTGCCGAGCTTCACCACCGATCCGGTGAACCGCACCACCCTGGCGCTGTACTGCGGCGCCTCGGGGGACCACAACCCGATCCACGTCGACATCGACTTCGCGAAGAAGGCCGGCATGCCCGACGTGTTCGCCCACGGGATGCTGTCCATGGCCTACCTCGGCCGGCTGCTGACCAACTGGGTGGCGCAGGAGCGCCTGCGCAGCTACTCGGTGCGCTTCGCCGCGATCACCCAGCTGGGCGACGCCATCACCTGCTCCGGCCGCGTGCTGGAGAAGGACGAGGCCGCCGGCACCCTGCGCCTGGAAATCACCACCCGCAACCAGGCGGGTGAAATCAAACTGTCCGGCGAAGCCGTCGTGGCCCTGGACGCCTGAAACAGGAGAACAACAATGAACAACAAACTCGCAGGCCAGGTCGCCATCGTTTCCGGTTCCGGCCGTGGCATCGGTCGTGAAATCGCCCTCAAGCTGCATCGCGACGGCGCCGCCGTGGTGGTCAACGACCTCGACGCCGCCCCGGCCGAGGAAGTGGTCGCGCAGATCGTCGCCGAAGGCGGCCGCGCCGTTGCCTGCGTCGGCAGCGTGACTGAAAAGGACTTCGGCGAGCGCTTCGTGAAGACCGCCCTGGAGTCCTTCGGCGGCCTCGACATCATCGTCAACAACGCCGGCTACACCTGGGACAACGTGATCCAGAAGATGACCGACCAGCAGTGGGACGACATCATGGAAGTCCACGTCTCCGCGCCGTTCCGCATCCTGCGCGCCGCTTCCGGGCACTTCCGCGAAGCCGCCAAGAAGGAAGCCGAGGAGGGCCGCGAGGTGTTCCGCAAGGTGGTCAACATCTCCTCCGTTTCCGGCGTGATGGGCAACCCCGGCCAGGCCAACTACTCGGCCGCCAAGTCCGCGATCAACGGCTTGACCAAGGCCCTGGCCAAGGAGTGGGGCCGCTACAAGGTCTGCGTCAACAGCGTCGCCTTCGGCCTGATCGAGACCCGCCTGACCTCCGCCGCAGCGGGCGAGGGCGCCACCATCAACGTCGGCGGCCGCGAGCTGAAGGTCGGCATCAGCGAGCAGATGGCGAAGAACGTTGCCGCGATGATCCCCATGGGCCGCGCCGGCACCCCGGAAGAGGCCGCCGGTAGCGTCTACCTGTTCTGCATCCCCGAGTCGAACTACGTCTCCGGCCAGGTGCTGGTTGTCGGCGGCGGTCGCCCCTGACCGTCCCTTTGCCGGCCGCCTCGTGCGGCCGGCCTTCTTATCCGAATCGTTCCCGAATCGCTTGCCGAGGAGCCGCCATGAGCGCCACTCAATCGCCGTGGATCACCGACGACCTGGTGATCTTCCAGGACTCCATCCGCCGCTTCATCGCCAACGAACTGGTGCCCCATGAAGAGCGCTGGTGGAAACAGCAGTACATCGACCGCGACATGTGGCTGAAGGCCGGCGAGTTCGGCATGCTGCTGCCGAGCATCCCCGAACAGTACGGCGGCGGTGGCGGCACCTTCGCCCACGACGCCATCGTCACCCTGGAACAGAGCCGGGCTATGTGCTCCAGCCTGGGCACCAACGTGCACAGCGGCATCGTCGCGCACTACCTGCTGCGCTACGCCAGCGAGGAGCAGAAGCTCGACTGGCTGCCGAAGATGGCCCGTGGCGAGATGGTGGGCGCCATCGCCATGTCCGAGCCGGGCGCCGGCTCCGACCTGCAGGCGATCAAGACCCGCGCCGTGCGTGACGGCGACGAGTACGTGATCAACGGCTCGAAGACCTTCATCACCAACGGCTACCACGCCGACATCATCCTCGTGGTGGCCAAGACCGACCCGGAGAAGGGCGCCAAGGGCACCTCGATCATTGTCGTGGAAACCAAGGACCTGGCCGGCTTCCGCCGTGGCCGCATCCTCGAGAAGATCGGCCAGAAGGGCCAGGACACCACCGAGCTGTTCTTCGACGACGTGCGCGTGCCGGCCAGCAACCTGCTGGGTCCGGAGGAGGGCAAGGGCTTCATCCAGCTGATGCAGCAGCTGCCCCAGGAGCGCATGATCATCGCCCTCGGCGCGCTGGCCACCATGGAGCGCGCGGTGGCCGAGACGGTGGAATACGTGCGCAACCGCAAGGTGTTCGGCCAGACCCTGCTGGACCTGCAGAACACCCGCTTCAAGCTCGCTGAGTGCCAGAGCACCGCCGTCATTGCCCGTGCCTTCGTCGACGACTGCATGGTCAAGGTGCTCAAGGGCGAGCTGTCCGGCGAGACCGCGGCCATCGCCAAGTGGTGGAGCAGCGAGCAGAACTGCAAGGTGATCGACGAGTGCCTGCAGCTGCACGGCGGCTACGGCTACATGCTCGAGTACCCCATCGCGCGGATGTACGCCAACGCCCGGGTGGGCCGCATCTTCGGCGGCTCCAACGAAATCATGAAGGAAATCATCGCCCGCACCCTGTGATGCGGGTGGGCCGGGCCGCCGCGTGCGGGCCGGCCATTCCCGCCGGGATGCCTGCCGCGAGGTACGCATGTCGAGCATCGAACTCTGTATCGAAGACGGATTGGCGCGCCTGACGCTGGCCAGCCCGGAACGCAAGAACGCGCTGTCCACGGCGATGGTCGCCGAGCTGATCGACGCGCTCACCGGGCTGCGCCGCAACCCCGAAGTGCGCGCGCTGTTGCTGTCCGGTGCTGGCGGGGCTTTCTGCTCCGGCGGCGACGTCAGCAGCATGGGCGGCACGCCCGAAGCCGGCGCGGTCCGCATGCGCATGGCGGAAACCAATCGCCTGCTCGCCGCCCTGGCCGATTTCGACCGCCCGGTGGTCGCGCTGGTGGACGGCGTTGCCTACGGGGCCGGCTTCAGCCTGGCGCTGGCCGCCGACTTCGTCATCGCCAGCGAGCGCGCGCGCTTCTGCATGGCCTTCGCCCGCATCGGCCTGGTGCCGGACCTGGCCGCCTCCTGGCTGCTGCCGCGCCTGGTGGGCATGCAGCGCGCCCGCGAGATCATCTATTCCGCCCGCGAGATCGGCGCCGCCGAAGCCGTGCAGCTGGGCATCGCCCTGGAACGGCACGACGGCGGGCGCGCCATTGAACGCGCCGAGGAACTGGCTCGCGCACTGGCGCAGATGTCGCCCCCGGCCTTCGCCATGAGCAAGCGCCTGCTGGCCCGCAGTTTCGAGAACGACCTGGCCACCCAGCTCGATGCCGAAGCTGCCGCCCAGGCCGTGGCGCTCACGTCCGGCTACGTGAAGGAAGCCTCCGCGCGCTTCCTGCGCAAGGAAGCCCCGCAATACCAGTGGCCGTCGCGCCGCGACGACTGACCGACAACAACAACGAGGCACAGACCCGCCATGACCCAGACCAGCCCCGGCACCGCCATCCGCGCCGTGCTCGACCGCCAGCGCGCCGCGCACCTGTCCAGTGAACCGATGAGCGCCGAGCGGCGCATCGAGCTGATCGACCGCGCCATCGGCCTGCTGGTCGATCACCAGCAGGAAATCGTCGAAGCGGTGCGCGCCGATTTCGGCCAACGCAGCGACGACTTCTCCCGCGTGGTGGAAGTGCTCTCGCCACTGATGAGCCTGAAGCAGACCAAGGCCCAGCTGCTCGGCTGGATGCAGCCCGAGCCGCGCCACTGCGAGCGCGGCGAAGCCTGGGTGGAGTACCAGCCGCTGGGCGTGGTGGGCATCGTCACGCCGTGGAACTTCCCGGTGAACATGGTCTTCAGCGGCCTCGCCGGCGTGCTGGCCGCCGGCAATCGCGCGATCATCAAGCCCTCGGAGTTCACCCCGCACAGCTCGGCACTGATAGCCCGGATGATCGCATCGGTATTCGCCGAGGACGAAGTCGCGGTGATCACCGGCGGGCCGGAGGTCGGCCAGGCGTTCTGCGCCCAGCCCTTCGACCACCTGCTGTTCACCGGCGCCACCAGCATCGGCCGCCAGGTAATGCGCGCCGCCGCCGAGAACCTGGTGCCGGTGACCCTGGAGCTGGGCGGCAAGTCGCCGACCATCATTTCCCGCTCCGCCGACTTCCAGGCTGCGGTGCAGAAGATCATCGCCGGCAAGCTGCACAACGCCGGGCAGATCTGCCTGGCGCCGGACTATGTTTTCGTTCCCGAGGAGTCGCTGGACGACTTCATCGCCAGCGCCCGCGAAGTGATCGCGCGCTTCTACCCGAGCCTGCTCGACAACCCCGACTACACCTCGGTGATCAACGTCCGCCACCAGCAGCGCCTGCAGGGCTACCTGGACGAAGCGCGCGCCGCAGGCGTGGAGCTGATCGAGCTGAACCCGGCCGGCGAGGACTTCGCCGCGCAAACCGGGCACAAACTGGCGCCGACCCTGCTGTGCAACCCCGGCGACGAGCTGAAGGTGATGCAGGACGAGATCTTCGGCCCGCTGCTGCCGATCAAGCCCTACAAGACCATCGACGAGGTGATCGGCTACATCAACGCCCACCCGCGTCCGCTGGGCCTGTACTACTTCGGCGTCGATGCCGACGAGCAGGCGCAGGTGCTGCGCCGCACCACTTCCGGCGGGGTGACCATCAACGACGTGATCAAGCATGTGGGCGTCGAGAGCCTGCCATTTGGCGGCGTCGGACCTTCCGGCATGGGCTCGTACCACGGCCGCGACGGCTTCCGCGCCTTCAGCCACGCCAAGGCGGTGTTCAAGCCGGCCGATGGCCCGGACCTGATGCGCCCGCCTTACGTCGAGCCGCTGCGCCAGGCCGTCGCCGCGATGATCACCCGCTGAGGAGTTGCCATGAAAGCCGCCGTACTGCGCCAACCGGGCACGCCGCTGACCATCGAGGAAGTGGCCATCGGCAAGCCGGGCCCGCGCGAGGTGCTGATCCGCACCCGCGCCGTGGGCCTGTGCCACTCCGACCTGCATTTCATCGAGGGTGCCTACCCCTGGCCGATGCCGGTAATCCTCGGCCACGAGGCCGCAGGCGTCGTCGAACAGGTGGGTTCCGAGGTGCGCTCGGTGAAACCGGGCGACCACGTCGTCACCTGTCTCTCGGCCTTCTGCGGGCACTGCCCGCACTGCGTTTCCGGGCACCTGTCGCTGTGCGTGTCGCCGGAAACCAAGCGCGGCAAGCACGATGAACCACGCCTGAGCGAAGTCACCAGCCTCAAGCCGGTGAACCAGTTCATGAACCTCTCGGCCTTCGCCGAACAGATGCTGGTGCACGAGAACGCCTGCGTCGCTATCCGCCGCGATATGCCGCTGGACCGTGCCGCCGTGCTCGGTTGCGCGGTGATCACCGGGACCGGCGCGGTGTTCAACACCGCCCAGGTACGACCGGGCGAGACCGTGGCGGTGATCGGCTGCGGCGGCATCGGCCTGTCCACCCTCAACGGCGCGGCGCTGGCCGGGGCAGGGCGGATCATCGCCATCGACCGGCTCGACTCGAAGCTGGAGCTGGCGAAGACCTTCGGCGCCACCGACGTGATCAACGCCGCCGACGGCGACGCCGTGCAGCAGGTGCTGGAACTGACCCGTGGCGGCGTGCAGCACGCCTTCGAGTGCATCGGCCTGAAGCAGACCGCCGAACAGGCCTTCGCCATGCTCGCGCGCGGCGGCAGCGCCACCGTCATCGGCATGATCAAACCGGGCGTGAAGCTGGAGCTGAGCGGCCTGGACTTCCTCGCCGAGCGGCGCATCCAGGGCTCGTTCATGGGCTCCAACCGCTTCCCGGTGGACCTGCCACGGCTGGTGGACTTCTACCTGCAGGGCCGACTGAAGCTGGACGAGCTGATTTCCCAGCGCATCGGCCTGGACCAGATCAACCAGGGCTTCGACGAGCTTCGCCGGGGCGAACTGGCGCGCTCGGTCATCGTCTTCGATCAGTGAAACGCGGAGAAACCCCATGAAGACACGCATTACCGAACTGCTCGGCATCCGCTACCCGATCATCCAGGGCGGCATGATGTGGGTCGGCCGCGCCGAGATGGCCGCCGCCGTTTCCAATGCCGGCGGGCTGGGCATCCTCACCGCGCTGACGCAGCCGACCCCGGAGGCGCTGGGTGAGGAAATCGAGCGCTGCCGAACCCTCACCGACAAGCCTTTCGGCGTGAACCTGACGCTGCTGCCGTCGATCAACCCGCCGCCCTACGAACGCTACCTGGACGTGATCATCGCCAGCGGCGTGAAGGTGCTGGAAACCGCCGGCAACAACCCCGGTGAATTCATCGCTCGCGCCAAGGCCGCCGGAATGACGGTGATCCACAAGTGCGTGGCCGTGCGCCATGCGCTGAAGGCACAGAGCCTGGGCGTGGATGCCGTGTCCATCGACGGCTTCGAGTGCGCCGGGCATCCGGGCGAGGACGATGTGCCCGGCCTGGTGCTGATCCCGCTGGCGGCGCGCCGCCTGCAGGTGCCGGTAATCGCTTCCGGCGGCATCGCCGATGGCGAAGGCATGGCCGCTGCCCTGGCCCTGGGCGCCGAAGGGGTGAACATGGGCACGCGTTTCTGTGCCACCCAGGAGGCGCCGATCCACGAGAACATCAAGCGCTCGCTGGTCGGTGCTACCGAGCGCGACACCCGGTTGATCTTCCGCACGCTGCACAACACCGCACGGGTACTGCGCAACCCGATCTCCGAGGAAGTGGTGAGCATCGAGAAGCGCGGCAACGCGCAGTTCGAGGATATCCGCCACCTGGTGGCCGGCGCCCGTGGCCGTGCGGCGCTGGAGAGCGGCGCGGCGGACGACGGCATCGTCACCGCCGGGCAGTGCGTCGGCCTGATTGACGACATTCCCAGCTGCGCCGAGTTACTTGAACGCATGGTTCGCGATTGCCGGGCCAGCCTGCAACGTGCCCAGCGTTACGCGGGGAGCGAAGCATGAGTGCCGGCGATTTCATCGAGGAGGAGGGCGCCATACCCGCCGGTTTCCAGCCCATGTCGCGGCCCGGATTCGTCAACAACTGCCGGGGCGTGTACGTGAACCTGGAGCGCCGCGTGGTGGCGGCACGCATCCTCGAGGAACACCTGAACCCGTTGGGCATCGCCCATGGCGGCTTTCTCGCCACCCTGGCTGACACCGGCTTCGGCACGGCGATCAAGCTCACCGCCGGAAGCGAGCTGCCGCCGGCCACCATCAACCTCGACATGGACTACCTGAGCCCGGCGCTGCCGGGGCGCTGGATCGAAGTCCATGTGCAGATCCACAAGCTCGGCCGCAGCATCAGCGTGGCCAGTTGCGACCTGCTCGACGGCGACAAGCTGGTGGCGCGCGGCAAGGGCACCTTCATCAACAACACGCGCAGCCTGCACGGCCGCGTCGATCAGCAGTGAATCAGGAGCCTGTCATGGCCGAGACTCCCCAAGCCGCCGCGCCCGTCGGGCCGGAGGCGCAGTACCAGCGGTTCCTCCAGCAGGGCCGTTTGATGATCCAGCGCAGCGCTTCCACTGGCCGCCATGTGTTCTACCCGCGCGTGGCCGTTCCCGGCAGCGGCGAGACCGACCTGGAATGGGTCGAGGCCGCCGGCACCGGACGCATCTATGCCATCACCGTGAACCGCTCGCGCAACGCAAGCCACAACGTGGCGCTGATCGATCTCGATGAAGGCGTGCGCATGATGTCGCGCATCGAGGGCCGGGAAACCGCGCCCATCGGCAGCCGCGTCAAGGCGCGGGTGATCGAGGAGGACGGGCAGGCGCTCGTGGTGTTCGACGTGATCGATGAGGTGCAGGCATGAATTCGCCTCTTCGCGGCAAGACCGCCATCGTCGGCATTGGCAGCGCCGGAATCGGCGAAGCCCATGGTTTCAGCGCCATGGAGCTGCTTGGCCAGGCTTCGCTGAAGGCCATCGCCGATGCCGGCCTGAAACTCTCCGACGTCGATGCGGTGTTCTCCGCCACCAGTTCCCATGCCTTCCCGACGCTGTCGGTGTGCGAGTACCTCGGCATCAAGCCGAAGTTCGTCGACGGCACCAACGTCGGCGGCTCCAGCTTCGAGTGGCACCTGCTGCAGGCGACCCTGGCGCTGCAGGCCGGCCTGTGCGACGTGGCGTTGATCTGCTACGGCTCCAACCAGCGCACCGCCGGCGGCAAGCTGGTGTCGATGAGCGAGCCGCAGTGGCACGAGACGGCCTACAAGCCGCGCCACCCGATCACTTCCTATGCGCTGGCGGCCAGCCGGCACATGCACCAGTACGGCACCACCCGCGAGCAACTGGCGGAAGTGGCGCTGGCGGCGCGCGGCTGGGCCAATCTCAACCCGGAGGCCTTCGCCCGTGGTCCGCTGAGCATGGACGACGTGCTCGGAGCGCGGATGGTCAGCGACCCGCTAAGCGCCGCCGACTGCTGCCTGGTGACCGATGGCGCCGGCGCCTGCGTGATGGTCCGCGCCGACCGTGCGCGCGACCTGCCGAACAAACCCGCGTACTTCCTCGGCGCCGGCGGCGCGCAATGGCACCGTTCGGTGGTGTGCATGCCGGACCTGACCGTCACCGCCGCCTCGGAAAGCGGCCCGCGCGCCATGCAGATGGCCGGCGTGAGCCACGCCGACATCGACCTGGTGATGCTCTACGACGCCTTCACCATCAATACGATCCTGTTCCTCGAAGACCTCGGCTTCTGCCCGAAGGGCGAGGGCGGGCGTTTCGTCCAGGGCGGGCGAATCGCCCCCGGCGGCGAGCTGGCGGTGAACACCAATGGTGGCGGCCTGTCGTGCGTGCATCCGGGGATGTACGGGATGTTCCTGATCCTCGAAGCGGTGACGCAGATTCGCGGCCAGGCCGGCGCGCGGCAATTGAAGAAGGCCGATATCGCGCTGCTGCATGGTAATGGCGGGACGCTGTCGAGCCAGGTCACGGCGTTCCTGGGGAGCGAGGCGGTGCTGTGATGGGCATCCTGCAAGAGCCCCTCACCCTAACCCTGGCTGCGCGCCCCGCTCAGAGGGAGAGGGGACCGTTCGGAGCAGGATGAAACCAATGCGTCAGCCGGCACGGATGGCTCCCTCTCCCTGAGGGAGAGGGCTGGGGTGAGGGGGAAGCTCAGGCGCGTAATCATCAGGCAAATACCGAAAGCCCGCCCGGCCCATGTCGCGCGGGCTTTTTGCTTTCCGAACGGGAGGAAAATCCCCTCCGAAATTGGTCCGAACGAACTACAGCCAGCCCTGCGCCGCATCCCGATACTCGACCGCAGCACCCAACCCGTCGCCCCTGCGCGGCGCACAAGAACAACAGGTCTGAGGAACACCTCGATGGATATCCACTACACGCCCGAAGAGCTGGCCTTCCGCGAGGAAGTGCGGGCCTTCCTGCGCGACAAGCTGCCCGCCGAGCTGGCCGCCAAGGTCAAGCTCGGCAAGCGTCTCTCCAAGGAAGACAACGTCTTCTGGATGCGCACCCTGAACGATCGCGGCTGGCACGCTTCCCTCTGGCCGGTGGAACACGGTGGCACCGGCTGGAGCGTGGTGCAGAAGTACATCTTCGAGGAAGAGTGCGCGATCTTCGGCGCGCCGCGTGTCCTGCCGTTCGGCGCGGTCATGGTCGGCCCGGTGATCATCAACTTCGGCACCGAGGAGCAGAAGGCCTACTTCCTGCCGCGCATCCTCGACATGACCGACTGGTGGGCCCAGGGCTATTCCGAGCCGGGTTCCGGCTCTGACCTGGCCAGCCTGAAGACCCGCGCTGTGCGCGAAGGCGAGCACTACATCGTCAACGGCCAGAAGACCTGGACCACCATGGGCCAGCACGCCGACTGGATCTTCTGCCTGGTGCGCACCGACCTGCAGGCCAAGGCCCAGCGCGGCATCAGCTTCCTGCTGATCGACATGAAATCCCCCGGCATCACCGTGCGTCCGATCATCACCCTGGACGGCGAGCACGAGGTCAACGAAGTCTTCTTCGACAACGTGAAGGTGCCGGTTTCCAACCTGGTGGGCCAGGAGAACGATGGCTGGACCTGCGCCAAGTACCTGCTCACCCACGAGCGTACCGGGCTTGCCGGCATTGGCTTCTCCAAGCAGTTGCTGCGCCAGCTCAAGGGCATCGCGGCGCGCGAGCGCAAGGGCGGCAAGCCGCTGATCGACGACCCGCTGTTCCGAGCCCAGATTGCCGATCTGGAAGTGCAGCTGATGGCGGCAGAAATGAGCAACCTGCGCATCCTCGCCGCCGCCCGCGAAGGCGGCGGCAGCGGCGCGGAAAGCTCGATCCTCAAGGTGCGCGGCACCGAGATCCGCCAGGCGATCACCCATCTGCTGCGCAAGGCCGTAGGCCCCTACGCGCTGCCGTTCCTCGAAGAGGAAATGGAAGCCTGCTCGGGCGACCTGCTGCACACCGACTACAGCGCTACCGCCGCCAGCCAGTACTTCATCATGCGCAAGCTCTCGATCTACGGCGGTTCCAACGAAATCCAGAAGAACATCGTTTCCAAAGTGAACCTCGGACTCTGAGAGGCAGCCGACCATGGACTTCAAACTCAATGAAGAGCAGCAGATGCTGCAAGACACGGCGGCGCGTCTGGTACGTGACGCCTACGGATTCGAACAGCGCGAGGCTTATCGCCGCAGCGAGCTGGGCTACAGCGCCGACTTCTGGCGCCAGCTCGGCGAGCTGGGCCTGACTGGCGTGTCCCTGCCCGAAGCCTACGGCGGCTTCGGCGGCGGCGTGGACAGCATGCTGGTGCACACCGAGCTGGGCCGTGGCCTGTGCCTGGAGCCTTACCTGCAGTCGGTGGTGTTCGCCGGCGGCCTGCTGGCCCAGCTGGGCAGCGATGCGCAGAAGGACCTGCTGCTGACCCGCGTCGCCAGTGGCGAGCTGCAACTGGCGGTGGCCTTCGAGGAACCGCAGAGCCATTACGAACTGAACAGCGTGGCGACCCGCGCCGAGCCGGTGAACGGCGGCTGGCGGCTGACCGGGCGCAAGGTCGCGGTGATCGGCGGGCATAGCGCCGGATTGATCCTGGTCTCGGCCCGCGTGGCCGGCGGCGAGCAGGACGAGCAGGGCATCGGCCTGTTCCTCCTCGACCCGGCCGAAGCCGGCGTGAAACGCCGCGTCTACCCGACCGCCAACGGCCTCAAGGCCTGCGAGCTTTACCTGGACGGCGCTTTCGTCGCCAGCGAGCGCGTGCTCGGTGAGCCCGGCGAAGCCTTCGATGTACTGCGTTACCAGCAGGGCCGTGCCATCGCTGCGCAGTGCGCCGAGGCGGTAGGTGCCATGGAAGCCACCTGCGAGCTGACCTTGGAGTACCTGAAGACCCGCAAGCAGTTCGGCGTCGCCATCGGTTCCTTCCAGGTGCTGCAGCACCGCATGGTGGACATGCGCGCCGAACTGGACCAGGCCAGCAGCATGGCGATCCTCGCCGCCTGCGTCGCCGACCAGCCCGACAGCGCCGAGCGCAGCCGCGCCCTGGCGGCCGCCAAGTACATCACCGTCCGCGCCGGGCGCCTGATCTCCGAGCAGTGCATCCAGCTGCACGGCGGCATCGGCCTCACCGACGAATACCTGGGCTCGCACTACGCCAAGCACCTGGTGATGATCAGCCACCAGTTCGGCGACGACGACCATCACCTGCAGGCCTTCAGCCAGCTGATGGACGTGGCCTAGAACGTAGGGCGAATAACGCGCCAGCGTTATCCGCCGCTGTCCCGAATGACGGCGGATAACCGCAAGCGGTTATTGGCCCTACGAACCGAACCTGCACAGAGTCACCCCTTGTTCCGGGCCGCAAGGCCCGGTTTTTTTCCAGGAGTCCCCGATGAAAGTCCTCGTAGCCGTCAAGCGCGTGGTCGATTACAACGTCAAGGTCCGCGTCAAGGCGGACAGCACCGGCGTCGATCTGGCCAACGTCAAGATGTCCATGAACCCCTTCTGCGAAATCGCCGTGGAAGAAGCCGTCCGCCTGAAAGAGAAGGGCATCGCCAGCGAGATCGTGGTGGTCTCCGTTGGCCCGAGTGGCGCGCAGGAGCAACTGCGTACCGCACTGGCCCTCGGCGCCGACCGCGCGGTGCTGGTCGAGAGCAACGACGAGCTGAATTCGCTGGCGGTCGCCAAGGCTCTGAAGGCTATTGTCGACAAGGAGCAGCCGCAGCTGGTCATCCTCGGCAAGCAGGCCATCGACAGCGACAACAACCAGACCGGCCAGATGCTGGCTGCGCTGACCGGCTACGCCCAGGGCACCTTCGCCTCCAAGGTCGAAGTCGCTGGCGACAAGGTCAACGTCACCCGTGAAATCGACGGCGGCCTGCAGACCGTTGCCCTGAACCTGCCGGCCATCGTCACCACCGACCTGCGCCTGAACGAGCCGCGCTACGCGTCGCTGCCGAACATCATGAAGGCGAAGAAGAAGCCGCTGGAAGTCCTCACCCCCGATGCACTGGGCATCTCCACGGTCTCCACCGTGAAGACGCTCAAGGTGGAAGCGCCTGCTGCTCGCAGCGCCGGCATCAAGGTGAAATCGGTGGCCGAACTGGTCGAGAAACTGAAGAACGAAGCGAAGGTGATTTGATGGCTGTTTTGGTTGTTGCAGAACATTCGAATGGCGCGCTGGGCTCGGCGACGCTGAACACCGTTGCTGCCGCGCAGAAGATCGGTGGTGACATCGCTGTTCTGGTCGCTGGTCAGAACGTCGGTGGCGTGGCTGAAGCCGCTGCCAAGATCGCCGGTGTTGCCAAGGTGCTGGTCGCCGACAACGCGGCGTATGCGCACCAGCTGCCGGAGAATGTGGTTCCGCTGATCGCGTCCATCGCCCGCGATTTCGGCCACGTGCTGGCCGCCGCTACCACCAACGGCAAGAACTTCCTGCCGCGCGTCGCCGCCCTGCTGGACGTCGACCAGATCTCCGAGATCATCGAAGTCGTCAGCGCCGACACCTTCAAGCGCCCGATCTATGCCGGTAACGCCATCGCTACCGTGCAGTCCTCGGCTGCCATCAAGGTCATCACCGTGCGCGGTACCGGCTTCGACGCCGTGCCAGCCGAAGGTGGCTCGGCCAGCATCGAACAACTGGGTGAAGTGTTCGATGCCCGTCAATCGGCCTTCGTAGGCGAAGAACTGGCCAAGTCCGACCGTCCGGAACTGACCGCTGCCAGGATCGTCGTTTCCGGCGGCCGTGGCATGGGCAATGGCGACAACTTCAGCATCCTTTACTCCCTGGCTGACAAGCTGGGCGCTGCCGTCGGCGCTTCCCGCGCTGCCGTGGACGCCGGCTTCGTGCCGAACGACATGCAGGTCGGCCAGACCGGCAAGATCGTTGCTCCGCAGCTGTACGTGGCCGTCGGTATTTCCGGCGCCATCCAGCACCTGGCGGGCATGAAGGATTCGAAAGTGATCGTTGCGATCAACAAGGACGAAGAGGCGCCGATCTTCCAGGTCGCCGACTACGGCCTGGTCGCCGATCTGTTCGAGGCCGTACCGGAGCTGCAGGGCGCACTCTGAAACCGGGGCGGAAACGGGGCAGGGCGGCTGCGCGATAAAAAGCGGCCCGGCCCCGGTGGCGCCGTCGAAACTGATCTAGCTTCAATGGAGGGGAGCCGGCACCCGCGCCGGCTCCGCGAGCAGGACGGCGCCGCGTTCGCGTGCGCCTCACGCCCCTGACCTCTGGTGACGACAGCATCATGGCCTCCCCGAAGAAAGCTTCCGGCAAAAAGGCCGGCTCGCCCGAGCCCGCCAATCAGTTCCGTTCCCGCGAGGAGCTCCTGGACATCGGCCGACGCCTGCGGCAGAAAATCCCCCGCGAGGCCCACGGTCAGTGGAAGGCACCCGGACGCGGGCGCGATGTCATCGCCATCCTGGAAAAGTCCAACAGCGACCGGCTCAAGGAACTGGTGCCGATCCGCTACGGGCGCATGTTGCGCAGCCCCTTCACCTTCCTCCGTGGCTCCGCCGCGCTGATGGCCCACGACCTCGCCGGGGCCCCGCACATCGGCGTGAACGTGCAGGCGTGCGGGGATTGCCACCTGCTCAATTTCGGCCTGTTCGCCACGCCGGAGCGTAACCTGGTCTTCGACCTCAACGACTTCGACGAAACCCTGCCAGCGCCCTGGGAATGGGACATCAAGCGGCTGGCGGCGAGCTTTGCGGTGGCCGCGCGCGATGGCGGCCTGTCTGATGTCCGTGCGCGGGATGCAGCAGTCACCTGCGTGCGCTCCTACCGCGAGAACCTGCGCGCCTACTCGAAGATGAGTCCGCTGGAGGTCTGGTATTCGCGCCTGGATACCGATGCGCTGCTGGACATGGCGCCTGACGCCAAGGCCCGCAAGTTCCGCCAGCAACTGTTCGACCGTGCCCGCGAGCGGGTGATGGAAAGCGCCTTCCCGAAGATCACCGAGCAGGTCGCCGGCCAGCCACGGATCATCGACCAGCCGCCGATCATCTATCACGTTGCCGAGGCGGACTTCATGCAGCGCGTGCAGCGCGCGCTGGCCGACTACCGCAAGAGCCTCACGGACGATCGTCGGGTGTTGTTCGACCGTTACCGCCTCGCGGATGCGGCGATGAAAGTGGTCGGCATCGGCAGCGTCGGCACCCGTTGCTTCATCGTGCTGATGTTCTCCGAGGAGAACCATCCGCTGATCCTGCAATTCAAGGAGTCCTGCCATTCGGTGCTCGCGCCCTACGCTGGCAAGAGCCAGTACGACCACCAGGGGCAGCGGGTCGTGATGGGGCAGCGGCTGATGCAGTCCTCCAGCGACATTTTCCTCGGCTGGACACGCAGCCCCGGCGGGCGCGATTTCTTCGTCCGGCAATTGCGCGACATGAAACTGTCGGTGCCGGTCGATAACTTCAGCGCGGCACAACTGGAACGCTACGCCGAGATCTGCGGCCTGACCCTGGCCCGCGCCCACGCGAAGTCCGGCGATGCGGCGGGCATCAGCGGCTACCTGGGCAAGGGTGACACCTTCGATGAAGCCATGGGCAATTTCGCCTTGCTCTATGCCGACCAGACCGAGCGCGACCACGGCGTACTGGCCAAGGCCATGCGGGCAGGGCGGGTGAAGGTGCTGCTGGAGGACGAGTAGGGGCGTGCCGAGCACTCCGGGCTACGAGCTGCGTCGCGTCAGCAAAATTTAATCGGCGCAGCGGCGGCGGCCACGCAGGACTGCTCCTATCGTGTGATCACTTCTCCTGCAAAAGAGCGCGCATATGGAAGCATCCGGCAAGAAAATGACCCTGACCGGGCTCACCACCCTGGTCGCGGTCAACATGATGGGCTCGGGCATCATCATGCTGCCCACCAGCATGGCGCAGCTGGGGGCAATCTCCCTGCTGTCGTGGATCATCACTGCCGTCGGCTCGATGGCCATTGCCTACTGCTTTGCCCAGTGCGGCATCTACTGCCCACGCTCGGGCGGGATGTCGGCCTACACCGAGGAGGCCCACGGCAAGTCGGCGTTCTTCCTCTGCTCCTACCTGTATTTCCTCTCGCTGGCCATCGGCAACGTGGCCATCGCGATCTCCGCGGTGGGCTACCTGACACCCTTCATTCCCTGGTTGGGCACCGGCGCCATGCCGCTGTTCATCGGCAGTGTCGGGCTGATCTGGCTGACCACCCTGGCCAATTTCGGCGGACCCAAGGTCACCGGGCAGATTGGCTCGATCACCGTGTGGGGCGTGATCATCCCGGTGGCCGGGTTGTCGATCATCGGCTGGTTCTGGTTCGACAAACAGGTGTTCGACGCCGCCTGGAACCCGAATAACATCGCCATGAACGATGCCATCACCCAGAGCATCCCGCTGACCCTCTGGGCCTTCCTCGGCATGGAATCGGCAGCACAGAACTCCGACGCCGTGGAGAACCCCAAGCGCAACGTGCCGCTGGCCTGCCTGCTGGGCACCCTCGGTGCTGCCGTGGTCTACGTACTGTCGACCACGGTGATCATGGGCATCGTGCCGAACGCCGAGCTGGCCAATTCCAGCGCGCCGTTCGCCTACGTCTACGCGCAGATGTTCAATCCGATGGTGGGCAACATCATCATGGCGCTGGCGGTGATGGCCTGTGTGGGCTCGCTGCTGGGCTGGCAGTTCACCCTGGCGCAGACCGCCAAGGTCACCGCCGACCAGCACATGTTCCCGCGCCTGTTCAGCAAGGTGACGCTGCTTGGCGCGCCGATCCTCGGGCTGGTGGCCAACGCCGCGCTGCAGAGCGCCATGGCCGTGTCGACCATTTCCCCCAATGCGTCGGAGCAGTTCGGCAAGCTGGTCAGCCTCGCGGCGGTGACCAACATCGTGCCCTATATCACCGCGCTGTCGGCGCTGCTGGTGATCATGCAGAAGGCTGGCGTGACCGGTTACCCGCACCACCGTAACGTGGCGGCGCTGCTGGTCGCCATGGCTTACAGCTTCTATGCGCTCTACGCGTCGGGGATGGAGGCGGTGTTCGGCGGCATGCTGGTCACGGCGGTGGGCTACCTGATGTTCGGCTACATCGCCGACCGTTTCATCGAACCGCAGGCGAAACTCAACGCGGAGGGTCGACCATGAAAAGCTGGTTCCCCCGCGTCATCCTCCTGCTGGCCGCAGCAGTGCCGTTGGTGGCTTCCGCCCAGACGCTGGAGCGCATCCGCAGCAGCCACACCCTGACCCTGGGCTACCTGCCAGAGCGCCCGCCGTTCTCCGCCAGCGAAGGCGAGGGCGCCGTCGGCTACGGAGTCGACCTGTGCCAGAAGGTGGCAGACCAGTTGCGCACCCAGCCGGGCCTGGCGCAACTGCAGGTGCGCTTCGTCCCGCTGAGTGCGGACAAGGCGCTGGAAACAGTGGGCGCCGGCGGCGTCGATCTGCTCTGCAGCCCGATGGTGGAAACCCTCAAACTGCGGCAGAACCTCGATTTCTCCCTGCCCGTGTACACCGCCGGCCTCGGCGTGGTGGTGCGCAAGGATGCGCCGTTCTTCCTGGTGCGCTCGCTCAACGGCGAGGTGGACAAGAGCGGCCCGACCTGGCGCGCCACGCTCAACCGTGGCCTGGCGGCCTACACCTTTGCGGTGCCCGCTGGTACTCGGGTGGAAACCTGGGTGCGGGAAAAGCTGCGCCTGCTCAAGGTGCTGGTCACCGTGCAGACGGTGGCAGGCCCGGCGGAAGGCGTCGAAGCGGTGGCCGCCGGCAAGGCCGATGCTTTCTTCCATGACCAGATGACCCTGCGCAGCCTGGTGGAGCACAGTGCGGGCAAGGCCAATCTGATGGTGCTCAGCCGGCGCTTCGAGTCCGCCCCGGTGGCGCTGGCGATGCCGCGCGGCGACGAGGACTTCCGCCTGCAAGTGGACACGGCGTTGAGCGAGCTGTATCGCTCCGATGCCTTCGTGCCGCTCTACAGCAAGTACTTCGGCGCGCCGAGCGAGCTGGACCAGAACCTGTTCAAGGTCTATTCGCGTCCGTAGGCCGCGGTGGGATTGCCAGCGGGCACTTCGGTGCCCGCTGGCGTTTCAGGGTTGTGCGAGCAGATGCGCATTACTGTTGATCAATGTCTGCGCAACCTCCACCAGGCCGTTGATGGCGAACTGCACGCCCATGCACACCAGCAGGAAACCCATCAGCCGCGAGATGGCGTCGATGCCGGATTTGCCGGTGGCCTTCATGATCAGGTCCGAGGCGCGCAGGCAGCCCCAGAGGATCAACCCGGTGCAGAGGAAGATCAGCGGCGGCGCGACCAGGATCACCCAGTGCGGGAAGGTAGTGCTGTGCTTGATGCTGGACGCGGAGCTGATGATCATCGCGATGGTGCCGGGCCCGGCGGTGCTGGGCATGGCCAGGGGAATGAAGGCGAAGCTGGTGCGTTCGGGCAGGTCTTCACGGGAGTCCGGGGAGGGCATGGGGGCGGGGAACAGCATGCGTCCGCCGATGATGCAGAGGATGCCGCCCCCGGCAACGCGCAGGCCGGGAATCGAGATGCTGAACACCCCCATGATGAACTCGCCGATGTAATAGGTCAGCGTCATGATGATGAACACGTAGCAGGCGGTCAGCAGCGCCTGCTGGTTCTTCTCTTCGCGGCTGAAACCCTGAGACAGCGCGAGGAACAGAGCGACCGTGGTCGGTGGGTTGATCAGCGGCAGCAGGGCCAGCAGGCCGAGAAGGATGGCGTCGAACAGACTGCTCATGAGCGGGCGTTTCCCCAGTGGCGGACGGCTGGGGGGAGTTTAGGTGCGAATCGGCCTGTGGCGCGGAAACTATCGTGACCGGTTCGACACTGGCTGCACGGCCGCTGATCTACGCTGTATGACGATAAGGTTGCCGCTTCGCTTGAACCTTGCGCAGTACTCGCCTGGAGTCATTCCCTGATGCCCGAAACCCCGTCGCAATCCCGATCCGGCTTCGACTGGCAGCGCTGGCTGCCTGGCCTCGTCACCCTGCGCCATTACCAGGCGGGTTGGCTGCCCAGGGACCTGGCCGCCGGCCTGGTGCTGACCACCATGCTGGTGCCGGTGGGCATTGCCTACGCCGAGGCTTCCGGCGTGCCGGGCATCTACGGGTTGTACGCGACCATCATCCCGCTGCTGGCCTATGCGCTGTTCGGGCCAAGCCGGATTCTGGTGCTCGGCCCCGACTCGGCGCTGGCCGCGCCGATCCTCGCGGTGGTGGTGCAGTACGCGGCGAGCGACCCGCAACGGGCCATCGCCATCGCCAGCCTGATGGCGCTGGTGTCCGGCGCGGTGTGCATGATCGCCGGCCTGCTGCGCCTGGGTTTCATCACCGAGCTGCTGTCCAAGCCGATCCGCTATGGCTACATGAACGGCATCGCGCTCACGGTACTGATCAGTCAGCTGCCCAAGCTGTTCGGCCTGAAGGTCGACAGCGAGGGCCCCATGCGGGATATCTGGCACCTGGGCCAGGCGCTGATGGAGGGGAGGGCGAACTGGACCAGCTTCGCGGTGGGGGCGGGCAGCCTGGTGCTGATCCTGCTACTCAAGCCCTACAAGCGCATTCCGGGGATCCTCATCGCGGTGATCCTGGCGACGCTGGCGGTCAGCCTGTTCGACCTCGGCAGCCATGGCGTCAAGGTGTTGGGTCAGCTGCCCCAAGGGTTGCCGTCCTTCGCCTTCCCGTGGGTGAGCGATATCGATCTGCTGGAAGTGGTGCTGGGCGGTGTCGCGGTGGCGCTGGTGTCCTTCGCGGACACCAGCGTGCTGTCGCGCACCTACGCGGCACGACTGAAAAGCCCGGTGAATCCCAACCAGGAAATGTTCGGCCTCGGCGTGGCGAACGTCGCTTCCGGGCTGTTCCAGGGCATTCCCATCAGCAGCAGTTCCTCGCGTACGCCGGTAGCCGAAGCGGCGGGATCGAAAACCCAGCTCACCGGCATCATCGGCGCGCTGGCGGTGACCCTGTTGCTGCTGGTGGCGCCGAACCTGATGGAGCACCTGCCCAACAGCGCGCTGGCCGCCGTGGTCATCGCCGCCGCGCTGGGGCTGTTCGAGTTCACCGATCTGAAGCGCATCTACCGCCTGCAGCAATGGGAGTTCTGGCTGTCCATCAGCTGCTTCGTCGGCGTGGCGGTGTTCGGCGCCATTCCGGGCATCTGCATCGCGGTGGTGATCTCGGTGATCGAGTTCCTCTGGGACGGCTGGCGGCCCCACCATGCGGTGCTCGGTCGGGCCGACGGGGTACGCGGCTATCATGATGTAACGCGTTACCCGAATTCCCGGCGCATACCCGGGCTGGTGCTGCTCCGCTGGGATGCGCCGCTGTTCTTCGCCAACGCCGAGCAGTTCCAGAACCAGGTGCTGGCGGCGCTGGACGAGTCACCGACGCCGGTACAGCGGCTGGTGATTGCCGCGAGCCCGGTGACCAGCATCGACGTGACTTCCGCGGACATGCTCGCCGAGCTGGACAAGGTGCTGGAGCAGCGTGGCGTCGAACTGCAATTCGCCGAGATGAAGGACCCGGTGAAGGACAAGATGAAGCAGTTCGAGCTGTTCGAGGGCCTGGGCGAATCGGCGTTTCACCCGACGGTGGGTGCCGCCGTGGATGCCTACCTGGCCGATTCCGGGGTGGACTGGAAGCCCTAGGCCGCGCGGGCCCGTGCACGGCGACCGTCGATCCAGATGAGCATGCCGCTGGCGTAGAGCGACACCGCGAGGAACAGCGCCATGCGGATGGCGAAGGCGCGGTAGACATCCTGGCCGCCGGCGCTGTCCGCCACAGACTGGCCGAGCAGGATCAGCATGGTGGTCAGGCAACTGACCCAGTACGCCGGGCTTTTTCGCGTAGCCACCGCGGCATACAGGCGACGCCCTTGCCAGAGGGTGAGCAGCAGCACCCAGAGGAAGAACATCCACAGGTGAACGAACAGGCTCAGCGCGCCCCAGATCAGGATTGCCAGTACGCCGGCCAGCAGGGTGGAGCCGATCAGCTCGCGGCTGGCGTGGCGCGCGCGGGTTTCCCCGGCCTGCTGGCCGAGGCTCACCGACTTCATGATCAGCGGCATGAAGCGGTCCGGCGCGATGATCGCCAGCAGGAAGGCCGGCATCACGATCAGCACGGCGCGCAGGGCGATCCAGGCGGCATCTTCCTCGCTGGGCAGTGGCGGGGCGGGAGGCGAGGGCGCATTGGCCGGCTCCGGGAACAGCGCATGGGCGACAGCGGTGCTCAGCACGGCCAGCAGCATGCCCTTGGCCAGGGCTTCCACCACCGACAGTGCCAGGGTGAAATCGCTGGTGCCGGCGGCGGCAATCATGGTCAGGCCGATCACCAGCAGATTCGCCAGCAGGCCGTTGCCACCGCGCAGCGCATAGCGGAATACGCAGTACAGGCCGACGCCCACCAGCAGCACACCGCTGAGGGGCGCGTGGCGCAGCAGCGGGATCAGCAGCAGGCCGACGCCGCAGCTGAGCATCACCAGCACCGCCAGGGCCGGAGCTGCCTTCAACGGCAGCGCCTGGGCGCGCATCGCCAGCAGGAGCACGGCAAGCACGGGGGCGAGGAACGGGATCGGCATGCCGATCCCGTAGCTGGCGGCCAGGCACAGCGCCGTGCCCCAGGCCAGCCGGAGTGCCCGCCGGCGACGCAACTCAATAGGCATACGACAGCCAGCTCATCAGCCACATGAACACACGGCCGAGCAGGTTCAGCGGATTGCCTTCGCTGGGCAGTGCCATGACTTCGGCCTGGCCGCCCACGCGCAAGCCGGCAGGGCTTTCCAACTGGTCGCGATCCAGCTCGACAATCACCGGGAAGCGCTGCGCCGAGCGCAACCATTCGCGGCTGTTCTGCACCGTCGGCAGCGAACCCGGCGGCGTACTCTGGCCGACACTGACCCCATAACCGATGCTGCGGATGCGCCCCTTGAGCAGTTCGCCGGGAAGCGAATCGAGCACCACCAGCACCGGCGTGCCGTTGCGCAGGTGACCCAGGTTGTTCTCGGTCATGTCGGCGCTGATCCACAGGTCATGGATGGCGATCAGTGTCATCACCGGGCTGCCGGGGCCGACGTAATGGCCGACATCCGTGCGCAGGTCGGTGATCAGGCCGTCGGAATCGGCGCGCACCGTGGTGCGTTCGAGATCCAGACGTGCCTTGGCGACGTTGGCTGTGGCGCTGCGCAGCTGGGCGTTGTCTTCGTCGTGGCCGCCTTGCTGTTCGCGGGCGCGCTCGACTTCGGCGCGGGCTGCCGCTACCTGGCTGGCCGCCTGTTCGCGGGTCGCCTGCGCGCTTTCCAGCCGGCGCACGGAAACCGTGCCGGGGTCTTCCTGGTAGAGCCGTTGCAGGCGCTCGGCATCCTGCCGGGCCTTGCGTTCGTTGGCCTGTGCGGCGGCGAGCGAGGCCTGGGCCGAGTCGATGCCGGCGGTGCTGGCACCGATCTGCCGACGCACCGTATCCAGGTCCGCCTCGGCGCGCTGCAGGGCAATGCGGTATTGCTCCTGATCCAGCTCGAAGAGCACGTCGCCCTTGCGCACTTCCTGGTTGTTACCCACCGCCACACGCTTCACCGGGCCGGCCACCTCGGCGCTCACCGCGACCACGTAGGCCTGCAACCGAGCCTGCTGGGTGTAGGGCGTGAAGCGATCGGCGAGCAGGTACCAGACCAGGCTGACGACGATCAGCAGCAACACCACGCGCATACCGCGATCCGGCGCGGACTTGCCGGGGGCGGGGGGCGAGGGCGGTGCCGGCGGGGTAGCGGGGGTGTCGCTCATTTCGGGCTTCCTTGATCCTTGGCGGCTGGGGAGGGCTCATCGAGCAGGTCGCTCCAGTCGGTGCGTTGCTGCATCTGTTGCCGGGTGGCGGAATCGATGGGCGCGCGCTGGCTGTCCCAACCGCCGCCGAGCGCCTTGTATAGCGCCACCAGGCTGCTGACCGCGTTGCCACGGCTGACCAGATAGCCGTCCTGCTGTTGCAGCAGCAGTTGCTGGGCATCGAGCACGCGCTGGAAGTCGGCGAAACCTTCGCGGTACTGCGAGCTGGCGAGGCTCAGCGAACGCTGTGCCGCCTGCGAGGCCTGTTCGCGGATGTCCGCGCTCTGCAGCGAGCGCACCAGGCCGCTGGCGGCGTCGTCGGCTTCGCGCGCGGCGTTGCGCACGTCCTGCTGGTACAGCTCGATCAGTTGCTGCAGGCGCGCATCTTCCACACGCACGGCGTTCTTGCGCCGGCCGTAGTCGAAGGGATTCCAGATCAGGCTCGGCCCGGCGGCGAGGTTGAAGCTGTCGGGCAGGTTGCTGGCCGAGACGAAGCTCCAGCCCAGACTGCCGATCAGGCTCAACGACGGGTACAGATCGGCCTCGGCGACGCCCACCAGCGCCGACTGCGCGGCCACCGCCTGTTCGGCGGCGCGGATGTCCGGGCGGCGCTGCAGCAGGCGGGCCGGCACATCCTGGAGGATCGCGCCGTTGGGCATCGGCAATTGGCCGTGGCGCGCGATCAGTTCCGGCATCTCGCCGGGCGGGCGGCCGAGGAGGGCGCAGAGGATGTTGCGCAGGGCGTTCACCTGGTTCTCGAATTCGGGAATGGTCGCCTTGGTGGCGAGGTACTGGGTGCGGGCCTGCTGCCAGTCCAGTTCGTCGTTTTCGCCGTGGCGGAACAGCCGCTCGGTGATTTCCAGGCTGCGCTCCTGGCGCTTGGCGTTCTCGCGGGCGATGTCCAGGCGCGCTTCGGCGGTGCGCAGGCCGAAATAGGTGTCGGCGACCTGCGCGCGCAGCAGCACCATGGCATCTGCATAGTTGGCCTGGGAGGCGAAATACACCGCGTCAGCCGACTCGATGGCGCGGCTGAAACGCCCCCAGAAGTCGATTTCCCAGCCGATGTCGAAGCCGGCGCTGGATTGCCAGAACACCGAATCCCGAGCGCTGGGCGCGCCGTGCTGGTTCTGCTTGAGGTAGAGGCTGTCGGCGCTGATCTGCTGCAGTTGCGGATAGCGCCCGGTCTCGGCGATGGACAGTTGTGCGCGCGCCTCGGCGATGCGCAGGCCGGCCACACGCAGGCTGGTATTGTGCGCGTCGGCCTCGGCGATCAGCGCATCCAGGGTCGGGTCAGCGAACACCGTCCACCAGCGGCTGAAATCCGGCGCCGCCGCCCGGTGGCCGGCCTGGTCCAGCGGCGGCGTGCTCCAGTCGTTCAGCCACGGCTGTTCCGGCTTCTGGTAGTCCGGGCCGACCTGGGTGCAGCCGCCCAGCAGGGCGGCGAGGATCAGGGTGCAGCGTCTGACGCGCTCTGGCATGGCGATCCCTGGGTCATTCGGACGGAGTGGCGGGCTTGTCCATCTTCGGCACCTGCTGGTCCACCCATTGCCAGAACAGTTTGTAGGTCACGGCGAGGATCACCGGGCCGAGGAACAGGCCGATAATGCCCTTGACCACCATGCCGCCGAGGGCGCCGATCAGCACCACCGGCATCGGCACGTCGACGCCACGCCCGAGCAGAAGCGGCTTGAGCACGTTGTCGGCGAGGCCGGCGACGAAGATGTAGATGGCGAACACGATGGTGGTGCCGGTGAAGCCTTCGGTGCTCAGCACGTAGATGATTACCGGCAGGGTGATCAGGCTTGCCGGTGCCTGGGCGATGCCCAGCACCAGAATGATCAGCGCCAGGATGCCGGCACCGGGCACGCCCTTGATCACGAAGCCGATGCCAATCAGCAGCATCTGGATGAAGGCGATGCCGATCACGCCCAGGGCGACCGCACGGATGGTGGCGGTGCACAGTGCGGAGATGTGCAGGCCGCGTTCCGCGCCGGAAATCCGCAGGGCAATGCGTTGCGCGGCGACGGTACCCATCTCGCCAAAGGCCATGATGATGCCGGAGATGATGATCGCGCCGATGAACAGCAGGAAGGCGCCACCCGCGCTGGCGGCAGCGCCCAGCAGCATGCGTCCGGCGTCCTTGAGGTTGGGCATCAGGCTGCGCAGCACATCGCTCAGGCTGTTGGAGGCGGCCAGCCAGAAGTCATAGACGCGCGGCCCGATCAGCGGCCACTCGGCCACCGAGGGCGAGGGCGCCGGTACGCTCAAGGTGCCGCTCTTGAGGACCGCTCCGACGCTGTCGACCGAGTCGGCAATGGACGTCGCCATCAGGTAGATCGGCGCGATCAGGACCAGCAGCACGAAGAGCACGATCAGCGTCGCTGCGTGGCCGTCCTTCAGCCCGGTGCGCGCCTTGACCCAGCGCAGCACCGGATAGAGGGTGACCGCGAGGATCACCGACCACAGCATCAGTTCGAGGAACGGCTGGAACACCTCGAAGGAGAAGATCACCAGAGCGGCGACCAGCCCGGCCTTGATGAGGATGTCGAGCATGCCCTGGGAGAGGGCGCCGTCGAGCTTGAATCCTGGTTGCATGGTTCTTCTCCTCAGGCGGGGCGGTTGTTGCGCTGTTCAGCGCCTGGTTGGGGTTGTTCGGGTGGTTGTGCGGCGGGCGGGGTAACACCGGCAAGGCCGTTGCCATCGTCAGCAAAGAGGCCGCCCGGTTCGTCATCGCGGCCCTGGCGGTGCAGCTCCAGCAGCGACTGCACTTCCTGCTGCTGGTAACGGCGTACCCAGGTGGCGGCCTGTTCCTCGCTCACACCCAGTTCGATGAAGGCGCGGCGGCCCATCTCCAGGCTGGAATGAAAGGTTTCGCGCACCGGATTGGCGCCCCGGTCGAGCAATTGCAGGACCTGTTGGCGGTTGAGCGCGCGGGCGATCACCCGGGTTTGTGGATAGAGGCGGGCGAGGGCGTCCACGGTGTTCAGGTTGATCTGCGGATCGTCGGTGGCGACTATCACCAGCTCCGCCTCGCCGACCTTGGCGGCGTGGAGGATTTCCGGGCGCGTCGGATCGCCGTAGTACACCGGCACGCGGCCTTCCTTGCCCTGGCGAACGATGGCGTCCATCGAGGTGTCCAGCGCTACCACAGGCACGCCCTGGGCCTGCAGCAGATTGGCGACTACCCGGCCCATACGGCCCATGCCGGCTATCACCACGCGCGGTTCGTCGCTCACCTCCGGCGGCCCATCCGGCACCGCGGCGGCGGGCGTATCGCCGCGAATCTGGCGGGCCAGCGCCATCATCACGAGCGGCACCACGGCCATCGACAGGGTGATGACCAGTACCAACACGTCGTGCACCCGCTGTTCCAGCAGGTGGTGATCCAGGGCCAGCTTGAACACCACGAAGGCGAACTCGCCACCGGACGCCAGCACCACGCCCAGGCAGATCGCCTCGGAACGTTCCAACCCCCCGGCGAAGCGCCCGAGGCCGAACAGCAACGGCAGCTTGATGCCCACCAGCAGCACCGTCAGGCCCAGTACCAGCAACGGCGCACTGACCAGCAGGCTGAGATCGGCCGTCATGCCCACGCCGACGAAGAACAAGCCGAGCAACAAGCCCTTGAGCGGCTCGATCTGGGATTCCAGCTCATGGCGGAACTGCGACTCGGCCATCAGCATGCCGGCAAGGAAGGCGCCTAGCGCCATGGAGACACCCACGTGCTCCATGATCCAGGCGGTGCCCAGCACCACCAGCAGAGCGGTGGCGGTGGAAAGCTCGCGCAAGCCCGAACCGACCGCCCAGGTGAACACCGGGCGCAGCAGGTAACGCCCACCGATGACCACCACGCCAATCCCGACAGCCACTGTCAGCAACGGGCGAATGCCTTCGTTTGACGGGTCACCGCTACCGGCCAGCAACGGCACCACGGCGATCAGCGGTATGGCGGCGATGTCCTGGAATAAAAGGATGCCGACGGCCAGCCGGCCATGGGGTTTGCCCAGTTCCTTGCGCTCAGCGAGCACCTGCAGGCCGAAAGCGGTGGAGGAGAGCGCCAGGCCCACGCCCAGTACCACGGCAGCGGCAGGCGACTGGCCGAACAGCAGGAAGGCAATCAGCCCGAGCACCAGCGCGGTCAGCCCCACCTGCAGCGACCCTACGCCGAACAGCGAGCGGCGCATCATCCACAGACGCCGCGGGGAAAGCTCCAGGCCGATGATGAACAGCAGCATCACCACGCCCATTTCCGAGAGGCGGCTGACGTTCTCCGGATGACTGACCAGGCCCAGCACGGACGGGCCGATCAGGATGCCGGCTAGCAGATAGCCCGGCACGGCACCGAGCCTCACGCGCTGCGCCAGGGGTACGAGAATGACGACCGTCAGCAGGAAGATTACCGTCGCCTGCAACAGGCTCCCGTCATGTGGCATTCATCAGCCCTCTTGTGATTCCTTGCGGGCCGCTTGGCCCTGTCGATACTGCCCGGCGGGTATTTAGCCCGCCGGCTGCTTCCTGGCTGCCACGTCACCCCGCTCCCAGGGCTTCTCAAGGGAAAGAGAGCAGGGGGCTTGCATCTGCTACTGCGCCGCTCAGGCACTCAGGCCTCTCGTTGCGGAGGGCTTGGCGGGCGCTGATCGGTGTGAAATGAGTATGGGTGATCCGCAGCTTTTTGCCGGCCGGCGAGCTTAAGTCTCGATCACCCGTCTAGAAAGACAACTCCAGCAGATTCAAATAGTTACGAGGGAAACGGAATGTTAGAGCTTCCAGATCGGGCCGTAGCTGCCAAAACAGGCATTGGACAGCGCCTGCGGGCGCACGCCATGGGTTTCGTAGCCGCCGAACTCGTTGATTTCCAGGGTCAGCTGAGGGGTGAGTTCCTTGCCGCTTTTCAGCCGAACGCTGTCGAACACCTGCAGTTTCTTGCCGGTGTTGACCACGCTGGTTTCCATCCAGGCGTCGGGCGTGCTGCCTTCATCCAGGCGCGCCAGAAGTGCGTTGTAGAGCGGCAGGTAACGACCATCGGGAGCCTTGCAGTCGATATTGATCTTCTTCACCAGCGCCTCGGCCTCGGCGGAACTGAAATACAGGCGACTGCCAAAATCACGCTGCAGCCTGTCGATGTAGCTTCCCTGGCCATCGTTCTTCATGGCAGTCGCCATCGGTTGCGGGGAAAGCTCCGCCAGGCAGGACTGCCGGCTTTTATAGAAAGTGTGCGAAACGCGAATACCCGTAGGTTTGTAGATCGCCGAAGTGATCAGCACGTCGCCATCGGCGCTCAGGTGTTCACCATCGGGAACGTAATCGCCGCCATTACCCCAGACACCGTCAGGAAGGCCGTTTGGCCATTCGGTGCAGGTGGCAGGCGAAGTATCGCGGCGTAGCTCGTAGAGGTGGCCCTGGAGAAAAGCCACCTGGGTTTGCGCATGAGCGAAGAACGAAATCAGGGACAGGCAGGATGCGATGAGCAGTCGAGTCCGATTCAAGAAGCGTCTCCTTGTTGCCCATCGGAGTTCCGGCAGGCCATACGCACAGAAGAATAGTCGGGCTCGTGCCAAATGCTTTCGAAGTTGTCGCTGGATGCGCAGAGATGAAGCTGCGTTGACGCTGACGAGTTGATCGATGGTTTCCTGATGAGTCGATCTTGGAGAGAGCTGGAAAAGTAGTGGTGGGGAATGAGGAATTTACAGATAGCCCCGGATAGCGATCCATCGATCTATGTGCAATTTAACATAATATACATTATGCGAAGTTACCTATAGGGAGCGCAGGGTCGAGTATCACAGAATCAATGCCGTCAGACCGGCTG
This sequence comes from Pseudomonas sp. LABIM340, assembly GCF_040017195.2. Taxonomy (NCBI): domain Bacteria; kingdom Pseudomonadati; phylum Pseudomonadota; class Gammaproteobacteria; order Pseudomonadales; family Pseudomonadaceae; genus Pseudomonas; species Pseudomonas sp. LABIM340. The sequence continues at coordinate 3,464,717 of NZ_CM200227.1, forward strand.
CTTTGCCACCCAGGGCTTTCCAAATCGCTGCCGACTCTTTTCCGGCTGCCACGTCGTACTCGACTGCACATCCCCTTCAGTTTCTCCGACACCTACCTGACCTGCGAATCCCTCTGGCTCGGCCTGCACCTGCTGGCGGAGTACGGCCTGTTCGCGCTGATTCGTTTCGACACCTTCACCACCGCCATTTTCGACCAGTTCCAGTCCTCCTTCAGCGGCCCTGCGGCGAACATGCTGGCCGGCGTCCTGGCCCTGGGCTGTCTGATGATGCTGAGCCTGGAGTCGGCCACGCGGGGCTCTGCGCGCTATGCACGCATTGGTGCTGGCAGTCCGCGCTCACCCCGGCAGTACCGGCTGGGCTGGAAGTGGTCAGTGCTCGTGCTGACGCTCTGCGCGGCGTTTACCGCAGCCTCTCTGGGCGTCCCGCTGATAACCCTGGGCAAGTGGCTCAAGGCTGGCGGAGTCGCAGTCTGGAGCTCGCAGGAGTTGCTCAACTGCCTGGGCCAGACCCTGTTGCTGGGCGCGGCGGGAGCACTGCTGACCACCGTTGCCGCCGTTCCGATCGCCTGGATTTCCGTCCGGGCGCCGAGCCGCTTCCAGCGCCTGCTCGAAGGCAGTAACTATGTGACCAGTGCGCTGCCCGGGATTGTGATCGCCCTGGCGCTGGTCAGCGTCACGATCCGCTTCGCCCAGCCGCTGTACCAGACCGTATTCACCGTGCTGCTGGCCTATGTGCTGATGTTCCTGCCGCGGGCCCTGGTCAGCTTGCGCGCAGGGCTCGCCCAGGCGCCGGTCGAACTGGAGAACATCGTCCGCAGCCTGGGTCGCACGCCAATGCAGGCCTTGTGGGGCGTCACCGTCCGCTTCGCCGCGCCGGGGAGCGAGATCGACTACGCCGCGGCGGCGCCTTACGCCCTGCTGATGATTCTGCTGTCCCTCCCCTGACCGGGATTCTCTACCCACCAATCCAAGCGAGTAGCAGGTCGATGAGCACGCTCGAACTGAAGTCCGTCTCCCGGTTCTTTGGCGCCTATGCAGCGACCGAGAACTTCAACCTGTCCGTGGCCAGCGGCGGCCGCGCCGCGATTGTCGGCCCGTCGGGCTCGGGTAAGACCACCCTCCTCCGTCTGATTGCCGGCTTCGAGGTGCCCGACCTGGGGACGATCACGCTCGATGGCGTGACACTCGCCGGCGACAGCACCTTCGTCCCGGCACACCGCCGGGTCATCGGTTACGTTCCGCAGGACGGTGCGCTGTTTCCTCACCTGTCGGTGGCCGAGAACATCGGTTTCGGCCTGCCCAAGGGGATGGAGAATCGCGACCGGCGAATCCAGGAGCTGCTGGCAATGGTCTCGCTCAATGCGTCCATGGCCGGCCGCTGGCCCCACGAACTGTCCGGCGGCCAGCAGCAGCGCGTGGCGCTGGCCAGGGCGCTGGCGCAGAGCCCGAAGCTGATGCTGCTCGATGAGCCCTTCTCCGCCCTGGACAGCGGCCTGCGCGTGTCCATGCGCAAGGCGGTATCGAAAGTCCTGAGCGATGCCGGGGTCACCGCCATCCTGGTGACCCACGACCAGGAGGAAGCGCTGTCGTTTGGCGATCAACTGGCGGTCATTCGCCAGGGGCGGCTGGTGCAGGTAGGCGCGCCGAAGGACCTCTATCTGCGGCCCGTCGATGAGGAAACCGCTGCGTTCCCCGGGGATGCCCTGGTGTTTCGCGCCCATGTCAGCAACGGCTGGGCACGCTGTGCGTTGGGCAATGTGATCGCGGGCAACGCCGCGTTCAGCGGGCACGCGCAGATTCTGCTGCGCCCCGAACAACTTCACCTGAGCCGCAGCACGCTGCTCCCCAACAGTGCCGACGGCTGTTACGGCGTCGTGGTGGGCAGTGACTTTGGCGGCGACAAGTGCACGGTGATGGTCCGGCTCGAGACGCCCCTGTCAGAAGACGAGCTGACGATTCCGGTCCGGGTACCAGCAATGGACTGCCCCGAGCCGGGCGCGCGAGTCCACATCCTTGTCAGTGGCGCCGCTCACTCCTTCACTGCAGACAGGCTGGTGCAAGCCCACTAGCAGGCGGCCCTGACGACCCGCGCGACAGCGTCCTTGCGGATGCTGTCGGGCAGGTCTTCCACAGGCTAGCCTGCGCTTACCACATCACCCGCACGCCGACCTTGGCGCCGACCGAGTGGCTGTCGCCGAAGTCCTGCAGGCTGGTACGGCCCAGCAGCTCGCCGAACAGCATCGAGCGGTCGTCGTCCCAGTTCAGCGATGCGCCAACACCCAGACCGCCCCACAGCGCCTGTTCCTCGCTCTTCACGTGCAGGTCCGACACGTCGGCCGAGGTCCCGTTGGCGAAGTCGTAGTACAGGTTGGTGATGCCGTAGAGGTGCGAGCGGCTGGTCTTGCCGTTGCTGGCAGTCCACTGGGTTTCGCGGTCCAGGGATACGCCCAGGCGCGAGACCAGACTATCGCCGTTGTCGTCGGAGACCTTGGCATCGTAGTCGTCGGTGAACGAATCGAAGCGCACTTGCGACCAGCTCAGCTGAGCTTGCGGCGTCACCGACCAGATGTCGTTGAGCACTACGCGATGACCCACCTCGACGCCGGCAGCGACGCCGTTGCCACGGTTGCCGGTCTCCAGTTTCTTGCCCAGTTGCGAGGAGCGCAGATCACTGTCGAACCAGCTGACGGTCGCCTGCCCATCGACGTAAGTGCCGTCGTTGCCGTACCAGGTCGCCGCGCCGCCGAAGCCGTAGCCGGTGACGTCGATGGAGCCGTCGCCGTACTGCGAGGTCACGCTGGAATTGGCAGTGCCGTAATGCACGGTCGGGCCGACCACCAGGGTGCCGGCGTCACTTTCATAGACCGGCGCGTCGAAGCCGGCTTCGAACTTCCACAGGTGTACGTCGTAATTGGCGCTACTGGTGCTCGAAGACGGATCGATCTGGCTGTCCGAGCCCTCCGCCCTCACCCACGCGCCGCGCCCGATGGCGGGTCTGCCGTCCTTTGCTTCGCTCTGTAGCTCGGCGTCCGGCTGCCAGTAGCGGTTGCCGACGCGCTGCTGCAGCGTGCCCAGTTCGTTGAAGCGCTGCAGGACGCTGGAGTAGCTCTCATAGAGAGCAACAGTCGGCGCCAGCAGCGGGCCGGACGGTGGCGTCACAGGCGGAGTTACTGGTGGCTCCACTGGCGGGGTTACCGGAGGCGTCACCGGCGGCTCCACTGGCGGTGTCACGGGTGGCGTAACCGGCGGGGTCACTGGCGGAGTGACGGGAGGAGTGACGGGAGGAGTCACCGGCGCATCCAGCGAGGAGCGCAGGTACCAGCCGCCATCGCTGGATGCGGTCACGCCGTTCTGATACAGGCGATAGGCGTAGGCGCCTGCCACCACGGCCGGCTGGCCCTGGTAGGTGTAGTTGCCAGCCAGGCTGAACAGGCCGTTGGACAGGCCCTGCACGTCGATCAGCTTGATGCCTTCCACGGTCGGTGCGCCCAGGCCGCCGACGTTGGTGACGCGGATAGTGCCAGTGCCGGAGGTATCGCCGGTGATCACCAGGCGGCCGGTCGCCGAGCTGTCGTCGCCCAGCACGGTATTGACGGCCACCACGCCGCCATTGCCGATGTAGTCGCCATCGATGGTCAGCACGCCGGAACCGCCGCCCGGCGTGATGGTGCCGCTGTTGCTGACGTTGCCGATCACAGTGCCGTTGCCGGACAAGGTACCCTGGGCGTTCACCGTCACCGGGCTGGTGATCGAGCCGTCGATGGCGAGGGTGCCGAGGTTGACCGTGGTCGGGCCGCTGTAGGTGTAGGTATCGCTGAGGATGGTGGTGCCGCTGCCGTTCTGCGCCACGCCGCCCGCGCCGGTGATCTGCCGGTTGAAGGTGTAGGTGTCGCTGCGGTTGAAGGCGAAGGTGGCGCCGCTATCGACGGCCACATCTCCAGCAAGAGTGCCGCTGGTGCCGCCATTGCCGAGCTGCAGCGTGCCTTCCTTCACCTGCCAGGGTGTGGTGACGGTGCTGTCGCCGGTCAGCGACCAGGTGCTGGTGCCGGTTTTCTCGAAGATATCGAAGTTGCGGTACTGCACGCCGAGGCTGGAAACGTCGAACACATCATCGGCATTGCCGCCCAGGCGGAATACGTCGGCAGTATTGACCGCGCTGGCAATGACGTCGCCACGGATATCCGAGCCGGCCTGCAGCTCCAGGGTCGAGAGACCGGCGCCGGTGGCGAACTCGATGGCGTTGGCACCGTTGCCGGCGTAGATGCGCCCGGAGTTGGTGACGGTGAGATTGCCGGCAGGCCTGAACATATAGATTGCAAGTGCGCCGTCACCGCCCTCGATCAATCCGGAGTTGGTGACATCGCTGGCGCCTTGCGTGAGGCGGATACCCATGCCGCCGGTACCGCCATTCAGGGCAGCGCCGCCGCGGATGACACCCTGGTTGACGATGCTGTTGCCGACCGACACCCCACTGTAGACGCCGTTGCCAGACACGCCGCCGTCGCTCGTACCACCTGTAATGACACCGCTGTTTGAGTTCACCAGATTGGAATTGAGGGTCGACAGTGTGACGCCGGCGCCAGGACCGCCAGCGCTTGCGTTATAGCTGGCTGAGGAACCGCCGGTGATCGTGCCGTTGTTGGTGAGCGTCGCTCGCGCAGAAACGGCGATGCCGGTGTTGCCTCCGACGCCGGCCCCGATTCCATCACCGCCAGTCACGTTGCCATTGTTGGTGAACACTCCATTGCCAACGCTCAGGCCAGTGCCCGGCGTAGTTGCGCTCGCCGCTCCGACATAGGTGCCTTCGAAGGTGTAGGTCGAATTGATCGGCGTCGAGCTGTAGTTGTTGGTCAGCACGAACCCCTGCGTATCGATGGTGATGTTCTTGCTCGTGACAAGCGTCTGGCCAGTAAAGGCAAAGCTGGCGGTCAACCTGATCGTGGCCGCGCTGTCAGGGTCCGCATTGGCGGCGCTGACTGCAGCAGTAAGTTCGCTCTGATTGGAGGCGGTATAGACCCCCGCATAGGCATCCTGTGGAGCCAGGTGCGCCGCGGCAAGGGCAAGAGTGATGGCAGAGAGTTGAGGCACGCGCACGCAGGTGCGCTGCATTCCTTGGCACTTATAGGAGGACTTCATGTGATCCCGCTCGGGTGTGTTGTATTTGTTACAGGATTGGAGCGGCGGCGAGCTTAGATCACGGCTTGATCAGGAGATGCGAACGGTTAACAGCGATGGGATTTAATGTTGTCAGTAGATCTCAATATTTATCAGACTCCCGTCATTACTGGCTTTCCTGCGAATTTTCGGCACGCTGGTACTTGCACCATCGTAACGCGTTACCCGAAAATCACTCGTTATCAGGTAACGCGTTACCATGCGCATCTCTGTAGCTTATCCTGTACAGAATCCGCGCAGGCATTCGACCCGGAGCGCCGGGTGCGTGCCGGCAGCGCCTAGTCGGCCAGTTCCGCCAGCACGCTTTTCAGACGTTCCAGGGTGGTCGACGTACACGCCTGCATCGGCTCGCGCACCTCGTTGGCGATCACCCCCTGGAGCGCCAGCGCACCTTTCACGGCAGCAGGATTCGGCTCGGCGAAAGCCACCTGCATCCACGGCAACAGCCGGTAGAACGTACGTCGCGCGGAGATCAGATCGCCCTCTTCCATCTCCCGGTACATCTGCACGTAGAGATCGGCGCGCACATGGGAAGAAGCCGAGATGGCGCCGGCGCCGCCCAGGCAGAGGTTGGTGAATATCTGCAGGTCTTCCCCGGTGAGCACGGAGACCTGGCCGTCGGCGATCAGCGCCAGGGTCGTTTCCACATCGCCCGCGCAATCCTTGATCGCCGCGATGTTCGGGTGGCGCACGATGCGGCGCAGTGTCTCGCGCTCGATGCGCACGCCGGTGCGGTAAGGGATGTCGTAGAGCACGAGCGGAACGCTGGCGGCGTCGGCCACGGTGCGGAAGAACGCTTCCAGCCCGGCCTGGGATGGGCGGATGTAGTACGGCGCCGGCACCAGCACACCCGCCACCGGGCGGCGCTGGATGTCCTGCAGGAAGGCCAGCAGCTCGCGCTGGTTGTTGCCTGCCAGCCCCATGATCACCTGCTGCGCGGGAACCCACTGCAATACGGCATCGAGCACTTCGAGCTGTTCTTCATGGCTCAGCGCGGCCGCCTCGCCCGTGGTGCCGCAGACCACGAAACCTGCGACGCCCTGCTCCAGCAGCTGCGCAACCAGCCCCTGCAGCGCCGGGTAATCGACTGCGCCATCACGAAAGGGAGTGACGAGTGCCACCCAAATCCCACGAAAATTCGACATGCAAAAACTCCTGTTGGCTGACCGTCGGGTCGCCGTCAGGGAGGGATGCGGGAATCAAGCGGGAGGGAGGTTCGACCTTGCGCCTTGTGTCCTGTCAGCCCATCTGACGGGACAGCGCCCCGGTCAAATGAGCGACTGTTTCTTCGATTTCTTGGCAACGACAACGCACGCGCAGGCCCGGGCAAGGAAGCCCGAAGCGGAGAGCGAGTGGTTGAAGATGGAGAACATGGAGCTCTCTTACCCAATATCAGGTTGCGCGAAATGTCTGACGGATACTGCTGAAGGAGCGGGAGAGCTGTCAACTCCCCCGCTTCGCTTTGCGTGTCCGCAGGGAGTGCCGATCAGTCCTTTCCGCAACGACTCTCATCGTGCTGCAGGCTGGCCTGGCTTACCTGGCTGCCCGGCGGAACGCTGCGGGTCAGCCAGACGTTGCCGCCGATGGTCGAGCCCTTGCCGATGGTCACTCGGCCGAGAATAGTGGCGCCGGCGTAGATCACCACTTCGTCCTCGACGATCGGGTGGCGCGGTTCGCCCTTGTGTAGCTGGCCGGTTTCGTCGGAGGTAAAGCGCTTCGCACCCAGGGTCACTGCCTGGTAGATGCGCACCTGTTTGCCGATGATCGCGGTTTCTCCGATCACCACGCCGGTGCCATGGTCAATGAAGAAGCTGCTGCCGATCTGCGCGCCAGGGTGGATGTCGATGCCGGTCGCCGAGTGCGCCAGCTCCGAGATGATCCGCGCCAGCAGCGGCAGGCCAGCGTTGTACAGATGATGCGCGAGACGGTGGTGAATGATCGCCACCACGCCCGGATAGCACAGCAGTACCTCGTCGACGCTGCGTGCAGCAGGGTCGCCCTGGTAGGCGGCCATCACGTCGGCGTCGAGCAGCCTGCGCATCTCCGGCAGTGCGCGGGCGAAATCGCGTACAAGCACCACGGCATGCTCATCGATCCGGCTGTCCACCACATCGCCGCGCTGCCGCGCGCTGTAACGCAGTTCCAGGCGAGCCTGAACCAGCAGCGCATTCAGCGCGGCGTCCAGGGTGTGGCCGACGAAGAAATCCTCGCTCTCTTCGCGCAGGTCGTTCGGGCCCAGACGCATGGGAAACAGCGCGCTCGCCAGACGCTCCACCACTTCCTCAATGGAGTGACGCGAAGGCAGTTCGCGGCCGCCCTGCTCCGGGTGGCGACCCGTGCGGCTGCGCCATTCATTGCGTGCGCCACGCAGGTCCTCGACGATTTGCGCCAGTTGCCAGTTCACCGGGCCATTCTCGTTCAGTCGGTTGGCGTCATTCATCGCTTGTTGTGTTCCTTGATCCACGGGGGCTTTCAATCACGATTGCCTATCCTGATCGGTCGCGCCGCGCAGGACAAATCGCCGGAAGGCATAACCTAATGCCTTTTTCGTAGTACGAAGTGTTTCCCTGGCAACAGCGAATCAACAGCGATGTCTCTATAGCAACACTCTTCTGCCTTCAGAGGCGCGGAAACCGCGGCCTCCCGCTCTGGCACAGGCCTTGCTGCCGTGCAATGCCCGCCATGCAGCCGCCCTCTTCTCTTTCTGCCTGACCGAACGCACCGATAACGACGGCAGCCGGGCCCGAATTCCAATGAAGACTTGCCACGCGTGCACCGACGGGGCGACGCCCCATTTCGACGATGGCAACGAGGACATCCCATGAGTCTCGATATTTTCTGGTTCCTGCCGACTTCCGGCGACACCCGCTACCTGGGCCATTCCAGCAGTGGTCGCCCGGCCACCAACGAATACATGCGGCAGATCGCCGTGGCCACCGACCAGCTCGGCTATGACGGCCTGCTGATCCCCACCGGCAGCAGCTGCCTCGACCCGTGGGTGACTGCCGCCAGCCTGGTGCCGGTCACCCAGCGCATCAAGCTGCTGGTGGCCCTGCGCACCTCGCTGGGCAACCCCACCGCCTCGGCGCGCCAAGCCGCGACCCTCGATCAGGCCAGCGGTGGCCGCCTGCTGCTGAATGTCGTCCCCGGCGGCGACAGCACGGAACTGGAGGCTGACGGTGTTTTCCTCAACCATGACGAGCGCTACGCCGCTTCCGACGAATTCCTGACCATCTGGCGTCGCCTGCTGTCAGGCGAAACCGTGGACTTCGCCGGCAAGCATCTGAAGGTCAATGGCGCGCAGAACTTCTTCCCGCCCGTACAGAAGCCTTACCCGCCGCTGTACTTCGGCGGCTCGTCCCCCGCCGCCCACGATCTCGCCGCCAAGCATGTGGATGCCTACCTGACCTGGGGCGAGCCGCCTGCCGCCGTGGCCGGGAAGATCGCCGACGTACGTGAACGCGCTGCGCGCCTGGGGCGCACGGTTCGTTTCGGTGTGCGCCTGCATGTGATTGTCCGCGAGACCAACGAGAAGGCCTGGGCCGCTGCAGACGAACTGATCAGCCACCTGGACGACGCCACCATCGCCGCTGCGCAGTCCAACTACGCGAAGATGGATTCGGTCGGTCAGCAGCGCATGGCCGCGCTGCATGGCGGTGATCGCAACAAGCTGGAAGTGGCGCCGAACCTGTGGGCTGGTGTCGGTCTGGTGCGCGGTGGCGCGGGGACTGCACTGGTGGGCGACCCGGAAACCGTTGCCGAGCGCCTGCTGGAGTACGCCGCACTGGGCGTCGACAGCTGCGTGCTGTCGGGCTATCCGCATCTGGAAGAGGCTTATCGTTTCGCTGAACTGGTGTTCCCGCTGCTGCCCGGCAAGGGGCGCGTGACGGTGGACGGCGTGCTCACCGGCGGTGCCTTCGACGTGCGCGCCGGGCGTCAGAAGGACACCGAAGCTGCCGCCTGAGGCGCGACCCAGAGAGCCCGGCCGACGGCCAGCATTGCCCCTGCGTGATCAGGGGCTACTATTCCTTCAGCCCATTCTGCAGGTCGGCTCTGCCAAGGACGCAGAACGACCATGCAGTGGCTGATCGAATATCGATTCAATGGCGAGGACCGCCATTTGCTCATGCGAGCGCGAACCATCCCTCACATCAAGGCCATCGCCTTCTCCATCTACGTTCGCGAATTCCCCGAACAGCCCCGGCCGCCGCACGCCACTGTCGAGGTCGAAACCTGGCTGGGCGCCTGCGGCATCACCATCAGTGACGTGCGCCTCACCTCCGCGCAGGCCTGAGGCAATTGCCTACTCGCCGACACCCACCGCGTAGAAGGAAACGTCCTGCACGTTATGCGCCTCCACGTTGCGCCGGATGGTGTGGTAGCGCTTCTGATAGCCGCGCAGATCGTGGGTCGGAATATGCAGGTGGCGCGCTACATGGCTCCACGCCCGCGCCTCGCTCATGGCTTCGTCCTCGGCTTCGAATTCGAACTCCCGCCCATCTCTCACAAAGCTGACGTGGTACCGCCTTGTCAGGGATTCGTCCTGCATGGCGCCTCCGGGTTTCTGGCTGTATTTCAAGCACTGACCGGACGCCGGCATCGGCGGTTCAAAGAGAATGATGGCCAGGCCATCGGAACGGGGTTCAGTCCATTACGACCAGGGAGAGCGTGCCGCCTTCGGCAGGCGCATGGTGCAGGACGAGATCGATCCGGTGGGCGGCGTGAAGCAGAGTTTCGGCGTCGTGTTCGAGCAATAGCGCGGCTGCCATCAGCGCCGTTGCCGTATCGGGAGTGGTGGCCTTGAGTGCGGCTTCACGCAGTACCTGAACGACGCAGGTCTCGTTGAAAGCCGAGGCCATCAGTACCTTTCGCAGTCGTTCCACGTCAGCCTCCCTTCCTTGTAGATGCGTGCTCGCGGGTGAACATTGCAGGAATAGCCCGGTTTTACCTTTCCCATCCCGCCAGCCGACGATTGGCGGGGCTTGCAGCAACAGCTATGATTCGTAACGCGTTACCAGAAAGATGCTCAAATTACAGTAACGCGTTACTTGACCCCAAGGGAGCCAGGATGAAAGACGCCAAGGACAAAGCCACGCGCGACGCCTTCGAAGCACCGCGCAAGGGCCGCCCCCGCAAGGAAGGCGCCATGAGCAACGCCGAGAAACAGGCTGCGTATCGCAAGCGCCGGGCGGAGTCCGGTGGCGGCGCGGTGATGCTCAACAACGAGGAAATCTGGCTGATCTGCCATGCACTGGACGGCAAGGTCTGGGAAGCCGACGCCGAACAGCGACAGAAGCTGATCGCCCGCCTGCGCAAACGGGTCGTCTGAAAAGTCTTACATCAGCCCGCAGATCAGCTCCATGCCAAGGTCCCTCACCTGTCGATCCGTGCGCAGTTCACGCCCGTGAATGCCGATCACGTTGGTTCGGGGTGTAGAGGTGTAACGACTCTGGAGGCTGATCAGGTAGCGACCGTCGTCCTGGCGGTCGCAGGTGAAGTCGAACAGCGGGTAACTCCGGTGAAGGAGATCGGCGACGTCGTGACAGCTTGGCGGATTCATCAGCTTCTCCTGCATTGCTGCGACCATCCTGCGCCGCTGCGCCAGGAATAAAACCGCGGCCATTGGCCACCACCCTCGGCGCCGCTTTCGTTACTGCCCCTGCAAAGGTCAAGGTTTTGAGCGGCTTGAACCGAGCGTGACGGCAACTCTCCGGCTTCGCCAATAAACCAACCCGGACCGACGGTAAGACTTTACATATAACGGCTTTTCGCCGGAGTCATGACGGATCGTTCTGAAAAAGAGTCGAACACCCCTGCGCGATATGTTTCGGATGAAGGGAATGCACGGCATTCGCCTGTGCATTTCTCACGGACATTTCTCACATACATTGCCCACGGAGTAGTTCCCATGGCCGAACATAGAGGCGGTAAAGGCAACTTTGCAGAAGACCCCCAGCGTGCTTCCGAAGCCGGCAGGAAAGGCGGCCAGCACAGTGGTGGCAACTTCAAGAATGATCCGGCACGCGCTTCCGACGCGGGCCGCAAGGGAGGTCAGCGCAGCCACGGCGGTCACTGATCACCGGGCTGGCAAAGCGTTTTGACGCTCGCCAGCCCGCTGCACATCGTTATTTCCCCGCAAGAACGAAAACGGCGCCGAAGGATCGGCGCCGTTTTTCGTGGAGCGTCGAGCCGACGCCCTGGTCACTGGGTGCAGAGCACCTCGCTCACCTGGATATCCGAGCGCGAATCGCGCCCGACCGGGCCATGCAGCGCACGGACGAACCTCTGAGCCTGCTCGCGATTCAGGCTTTCCTGTCGCAGCACAGTGCTCATGGGTTGGCCGTTGCGGCTGTAGCGGATCAGGTATGCATGCATGGTGCTTCCTCCCCGGTGGCGGCCATTCCGCGGATCGGACGGCCTTTGTGCGCAGGAGTCTAGTTCAGCATCCAGGGCTGCACGGGCGGGCTGAGCAATGTGCGCTGAATGGCACCCTCCAGTTCGTCGAGGTCCGCCGACTTGGGCAGCACCGGGTAGGGCGCGCCCTCCTCGCCTTTCTCCGCCCAGGGCGACAGGACCAGTACGCGCATGCGCGGGCGCAGCGGCAGGCAGGCTTCGATCAGCGCGGCGCCCGTCAGTGGCCCGGTGAGTTGCTCGTCGATCAGGAACAGATCGATGACCGAGGACGACACCAGGTGCTCGATGGCTTCTTCTTCGCTGAGGGCGCTGAGTACCGCGTGGCCCTGGCCGAGCAGATGGTCTTCCAGGCGCTGAAGTTGCTCGGGCCTTTCCTCGAGGACCAGCACCATCTTGCTTTCGTGTGTTTGCATGTTGTGCCTCTCCGTATTCGAGTACGGGCTTCCAGAGACCATCGTGCAGCAAGTTCCACGCCTGTTTGGCGCTGTATGCCAAAAGCTCGGCGCAGAGCGGTTTGCAGATCAATTGATTGCACGGCGCCAGCAGCAGAACGCCCGAATACGGGATTTGCTCGATGCAGAATGCCCGGTCGGAGGTGAGATGGTTTCCATGGCACGGCATCGCCTGTCGGCGATTTCGCGGGCGCGGCCCGCTCCTACAAGGGGCATCGCTGCTGGCGTCGTCATGACAGGGGCATATGCCCTCAACCGTAACGGCCTATCGCCACAAGTTGCTTGGCACGACGGCCCAGGCTGCTAGGGTGAAGGCAATTTCCAGATTTTCCCCTGGCCCCTCTCCGACGGGGCCTTCTTTTTATCCTCCCAATACAGTGCCCCCCGGCCCCTCCTCTGCGTTGCACCGAGCTAACTTGCCGCAACCTGCGTGTTCTCCAGCAGGCGCGCCAGGCTCTTCCGATCCACCGCTTCGCTGAACAGAAAGCCCTGCACTTCGCCACATTGCTCGTCTTCGAGGATGCGCAGCTGATCTTCGGTTTCCACGCCCTCGGCGGTGACGGCCAGGTTCAGCGCCCTGCCCAGCCCGATGATGGCCTGGACGATGGAGCGGTCGCGGCCGGTGGTGTCGAGGGTGGCGACGAAGCGGCGGTCGATCTTGATGCTGTCGAACGGGTACGCGCGCAGGTAGCCCAGGGATGAATAGCCGGTGCCAAAATCGTCCATATTCAGCTTCACGCCCAGTTCCTTGAGCGCCTGCATGGTCAGCAGCGCGCACTCCACGTCGCCCAGCATGGTGTTCTCGGTGACTTCCAGCTCCAGTCGTCCAGCGGACAACCCTGACTCCACCAGCGCCCGCTTCACCTGGCCGACGATGTCCGCGTGGGTGAACTGGCTGGGCGAGATGTTCACCGACACCAGCATCGATTGGGGCCAGCCGGCGGCTTCGCGACAGGCTTGATTCAGGACCCATTCGCCGATGTCGACGATGAGGTCGCTCTCTTCCGCCAGCTTGATGAACTCATCCGGCCCCACCAGCCCGCGCGTGGGGTGATTCCAGCGCAGCAGCGCCTCGGCGGAAACGATGGCGAGGTCGCCGATGCGGTAGCGCGGCTGGTAGTAAAGCTCCAGCTGACCCTCACGCAGGGCTTCACGCAGTTCGGTTTCGCTGCGTTTGCGCGCCTTGAGCTGCAGGTCCATGTGCTCGGAATAGAAGCGCCAGGCATTGCGCCCGGCGGTCTTGGCTTCGTACATCGCCACGTCCGCGCAGCGCAGCAGGTTCTGCGCGTCGCCATGGGCGTCGCCCGAGAGCACGATGCCGATACTGGTGCCGATGTTCAGCTGGCTGCCGTTGTATTCGATGGGCTGGTTGATGAGGCCCACGAGGCGCCGGCAGAAGGCTTCGGCGTCATCGCGCCCCTGGGACTGGCTGTCGACGATGACGAACTCGTCGCCGCCCAGGCGTGCCACCAGGTCCTCGCCGCGGATCGAATCACGCAGGCGCTCGGCGACTATCTGCAGCACCGCATCGCCGGCCGGGTGGCCGAGCGTGTCGTTGATGGGTTTGAAGCGGTCCAGGTCGAGCATCAGCACGGCCATCTGCTCCTCGCGACCGCTGCTCAGCAGGTCATCCATGAAGCTGGCGAGCTTGGCGCGGTTGGGCAGCCCGGTCAGGGCGTCGTGCAGCGACAGGTGCTGGATGCGCGCGTGGGCTTCGACCTCGTGGGTGATGTCGGCGCTGGTGCCGCGATAACCGAGACCGCCCGCTCCGGAAGCGGTGAACTTGCAGATGCGCCGCAGGCCATGGGCATCGCGGAAGCCGCAGGTCAGGGTGGTGGAATGGCCTTCCTGGGGGATCTTCTCCAGCCAGGCGACCAGGCTCGTCGTGTCGCAGGTGATCAGGTCGTCGATGCGCCGCCCCAGCCAGTCGTCGATGCGGTAGCCGGTGAGCGTTTCGAAGCGTGCCGAGAGGTAGCTCAGGCGGTAGTTTTCGTCGGTTTCCCAGATCCAGTCGGAACTGGCCTCGGCGATGGCCTTGAAACGCTGTTCACTGGTCTCCAGCGCCTGGTTGCTGGTCTTCAGGCTGCGCTGGTAATGGTCCACCACCCGCGCATTGGCCATGGAAGCGCGGATCAGCCAGACCAGGAAGATGAACACCAGCACCACGACCGCCGCCCAGACGCCGGCCAGTCGGTGCAGCATGTCGCTGCCGGGCGTGGGCGTGCGCCAGCTGAGCTCGAAGCCCGAATCGCCCAGGTCGACGGCACTGCCGTCACTGACCCGCACGTCGTCGGCGCGCACCTGCAGCCCGGTCAGGCCGAAATCCCGCGCCACTTTCTGCAGTTTGGCGGGGGTGAGCCGATCGACGAAGATCATCAGCGGGCCATCCAGCGGCGGGTTGGCGTGTGTCGGGCGGACCAGCGCAGCGGTGGCAATGGCCGGCTGATCGCCCAGGGTCACGTAGCGCGTTACCACTGCGTCATGTCGCGCGGCAACCGTGGCGGCTTCGCGCAGCTCGTCGAGGTTGACCGGCATCTCGCTGGTGCAGTGGCTGCGCGTCGGCTGGCCGTCGCGCATCACGTACTCCTCGCCGGCCTGGTTGAGCACGCAAACCATCTCGTACTCGTTGGCGGTGTACAGCAACGGGCCGACGTTGTCCTCGCGGTAGGCCCAGTCAGCGTTGAGCGGCGGATTGAGGTAGCGATAGGCATCGTTCCAGAAGGCGTAGGTGCGGATCAGCGATTCGGACGCGGCGATGCGGTTCTGCAAGGCCTTGCCGGCGTAGAACCGGGTCTGCTCCCGGGCCATCTCGTCCTGCAGCGAGGCGATGTGCCCCATCACCGCGCCGCTCACTCCCAGCGCCCCGATCAGGATCAGGATGAACAGCGTCAGGTGCCAGGTGACGGTGCGCTGGGCGGATATCTCGCGTGGCGCGGCAAGCCGGGTGACGTGGGTATTCATCGGCGTCTCTTCTGGGAGGACTTACCACTAGGAGTGACGGGGCGTGCCGATGTTCAACCTGAGCGCCGGGCGTGGGGCGGCGACCGTTCGTGCGCAATACCTGAACCTTCGACGGGGTTGCGGCTCACAGCCCACAGCAGACCCGCCCGCGCCCGGTTCGTCCGGGCCAGGCGGGCGCAAACGCTTCCCGGCAGGTCGCAGGCGCCGAAAGGTCCGTCTAACCTCCAAGCGGAAACGCATCCGCGAGCTGCCCATCACCCTGGACAAGCTGCTGTGACTCGCGAAAGGAGGTTCAGATGCCCAGTCCGCGCTACACCAACCGTCGTCACGCCGGAATCGCCCTGGCGATGGTCCTGCGCGACATGCCCCTGGTCGCCCCGCTGATCCTCGCCCTGCCCCGTGGCGGCGTGCCGGTTGCCAAGGAAATCGCCCGCATCCTCGGCGCCCCGCTGGACGTGCTGCTGGTGCGCAAGATCGGCGCACCGGGCAACGAGGAGTTCGCCCTCGGCGCCATCGTCGACGGCCCCGAGCCGAACTGGGTGGTGGACGAGCAGATGCTCGAGCGCTTCGACCCGCCGCCGGAATGGTTCGAGCAGCAGGTGCTGGAGCAGATCCGCGAGCTGGAGCGCCGCCGTGTGCTCTATCGCGGCGTAAAGGCCCCGGCGCAACTGGAGGACCGCGACCTGATCGTGGTCGACGACGGCCTGGCCACCGGCAGCAGCATGCGCGCCGCGCTCAAGTGCCTGCGAGCGCAGCATCCGCACAAGGTGGTGCTGGCCGTTCCGGTCGGCCCGGCGGAAACCGTGCAGAAGCTGCGCGATGAAGTGGATGCGCTGGTCTGCCTGGACACCCCGTCGCCGTTCCACGCGGTGGGCGATCACTACCGGGACTTCCGCCAGCTCAGCGATCAGGAAGTGATCGACCTGCTGGCAAAATAGCGTCTCCCTTGTAGGAGCGAGCCATGCTCGCGATCCGTGAGCAGGGCTCACGGCTTCGATGCATGCAGGAATACGCGGACTTTGTCCGCGGTTCGCGGGCATGGCCCGCTCCTACAGGTCCAATCGTCTGCCAGGCCATTGCCTCGATGCTGGGCAAAGCCCGCGATCCGTCAACAGGGCAGACAGTGTCCAGGCACGCCGGGTGCGCACCTCAGGCGCTTTCGCGCTCCAGCACCCGACAACTGAGCAGGTTCAGCCGCTCCACCGCGCCTTCCAGCGGTGCCACACCAATGGACTGCAGCACGCGCAGCGCGGCGATCTCGCCGATTTCGCGGGCCGGCGGTTTGATGGTGGACAGGCTCGGCAGCAGCATTGGTGCGAAGGGATAGTCGCCAAAGCCCAGCACCGCGCAATCCTCGGGAATTCTCAGCCCGGCGCGCTGGCCGGCGAGCAGGCCGCCGGCGGCGAGGTTGTCGTTGGCGAAGATGATCGCCTCCGGCCGCTGCGCCCCCCGCGCCATCAGCGCCTCCATGGCCTGCCGCCCGGCTTCGAAGGGCGCGCTTTCGGTGGGCACGAACATCCACGGCTCGCCCCCCAGTTCGCGCAGGGTGTCAGCGTAGCCGTCGCGGCGGTCCAGGGCGCTGAAGTCACCGGGCGCGCTGTTCTGCATGAAAGCGATGCGGCGATAACCCTTGCCGTGCAGGTGTCGCACCGCATCCACTCCGACCTGATAGTGGGAAAAACCGACCTGGATCGGTGCGCGCTCGGGCTGGTAGTCCCAGACCTCCACGACGGGCATGTCCGCGCCGGCAATCAGCTTCTCGGTGGCGGCACTATGGAAATGGCTGGTGAGCACCAGCGCCGCCGGGTTCCAGCCAAGGAAGGCGCGTACGGCGCTTTCTTCCTTGTCCTCGGAGAAATAGCTGGAGGCGAGCAGCAACTGGTAGCCGTGGGCAGCCAGGGTGTCGCTGAAGGCCTGGATGGTGTCGGCGAAGATCGGCCCGGATATGTTCGGAACCACCATCCCCACTACCCTGCCCCGCGCCGAGGCCAGCCCGCCGGCCACCTGGTTGGGCACGTAGCCCAGCTCCTCCACCGCCGCGCCGATGCGTTCGCGCAGGTCCTCCGAGAGCTGCGCCGGCTGGTTGAAATAGCGCGACACGCTGATGGCGGAAACGCCGGCGCGCTCGGCGACCGCAGTCAGCGTCACGCGTCCTGCGCCACGGCGCTTGCGGGGTGTCTGGTTGGCCAACGCGGCTCTCCTGCTGCTGGGTGCTGAAATAGCACTTCAGGAATATAAACGTAATTTTTAATTATTTGACGATCTATCAGGCGATTCAGGATACTCGCCGATGTTAGCGCTAACAACACAAACTGTCCGCAACGATCCCAGCCACTCGCACGAGCGAGCGCTCATGACAGTCCCGCAGAAAAAGGCGCCCCGGCAAAGAGAACCGAGGGCGGACCAGGGCACGAAGGAGTGGCTATGCAATCGCAACAACGGGGGACGCTCGGCCGTCCGCAATTCACCGGCCGGCGCAGCGCGCTGGCCCTGGGCATAGCCAGTGTGATCGGCGCACTGGCCTGCAGCGTGCAGGCAGCCGAAACCACCAGTGGCGACGGCCAGTCGGCCGACTCGGCACCGACATTGAAAGCCGTAACCGTCACCGCCACCCGCCGCGAAGAGTCGCTGCAGAAGGTCCCGGTGGCAGTCTCGGTAATTGATGGCGAACAACTGGAACGCGACAACCGCAATAGCGTGTCGAGCATCGTCCAGCAGGTACCGACGCTGAACTTCCGCACCGGCGCCTCGAACAAGGACACCTCGCTGTTCGTCCGTGGCGTGGGCACCATCTCCACCTCCCCCGGTGTCGAGCCGAGCGTGTCGACGGTGATCGACGGCGTGGTGCTCGGCCGTCCCGGCCAGGCCACCCTGGATCTGCTCGACGTCGAGCGCATCGAAGTGCTGCGTGGCCCGCAGGGCACGCTGTTCGGCAAGAACGCCTCGGCCGGCGTGCTCAACGTGGTCACCCGCGAGGTGCCGGACGACACCACCGGCTACATCGATTACTCGCATTTTGGCGGCGGCAACGAGAACCGCACCCGCTTCGGCATCGGCGGCACGCTGATCCCCGGCAAGCTCAAGGCCAGCGTCACCACCCTGCTGGGCAGCTACGACGGCAACGTGGACAACGTCTACAACGGCCACGAGGTGAACGGCTACAACCGCGCCGGCGCGCGCACCAAGTTCGAGATCACCCCGAACGACGACCTCAAGGTCACCCTGATCGCCGACTACATGAAGGGCAATGACGACAGCCCCAGCGGCGTCATCACCAGCACTTCCAGCACAGCCTTCGCCAATGCCCTGCGCCCGGTGACGCCGGACAGCGACAACCGCAAGATCAACAGCGACTACCGCACCCATGTCGACGACACCAACAAGGGCCTGTCGGCACAGCTGGACTGGAACCTGGGCGACTACACCCTGACCTCCATCAGCGCCTGGCGCGGCTGGGACAACACCCAGTGGCAGGACGGTGACCGTCTCTCCCAGATCACCGCGAGCATCCCCAGCTCCCACGACAAGGGCGAGCTGAACTACGACCAGTATTCCCAGGAACTGCGCCTGGCCTCGCCCAAAGGCGAGTTCCTCGAGTACGTCGGCGGCCTGTACTACATGCACGCAGTGGACGACGAGACCTACCGCCGCGTGGTGACTTCCACCACCGCACAGAACACCGGCGTAGCCGACTACAGCACGCGCAGCGACACCTACGCGGTGTTCGGCGAGAGCACGCTGAACTTCACCGATGACTTCCGTGGCATCGCCGGCCTGCGCTACACCCACGACGACCTGGAATACGACCATCGCCGCCGCTCTACCTCGGCCACGGCGGTGACCGGCATCCAGCCGTCCACTTCCAGCTCGGGGTCCACCGACGAGGACGGCTGGTCCGGCCGCCTGGGCCTTCAGTACGACCTCAGCGAGCAGCTCACCAGCTACCTGACCTACTCGCGCGGCTACAAGGGCCCGGCCTACAACGTGTTCTTCAACATGCAGCCGCGTGACACCGAGGCACTCAAGCCGGAGACCTCCAACTCCTGGGAAGCCGGCCTGAAGGCGACCGCGCTGGATAACCGCCTGACCACCAACCTCGCGGTGTTCCACACCGTCTACGACAACTACCAGGCGAACTTCTACGACACCGTCGCCGGCCAGGTGGTGACTCGCCTGATCAACGCCGGCAAGGTCAAGACCGAGGGCGCCGAGCTGGACTTCAGTTACCAGGCGACCCGCCAGCTGAAGGTCTCCGGCGCCGTTGCCTACACCAAGGCGCGCATCGACAGCTTCGCCTGCCCGGCCGGTGCGGCCGCTGCCTGCAACGTCGACGGCAAGCCGCTGCCCTTCTCGCCGGACTGGAAGAGCTACGTGCGCGCCGACTACAGCATCCCGCTGGACAACGGCCTGGATGTGGAGCTGGGCACCGACTACAGCTGGCAGGACAAGGTGCAGTACGACCTCAGCCAGAACCCCGACACCATCCAGGGCGCCTACGGCCTGTGGGGCGCCAGCATCGCCCTGGCCGACTACAACGACGGCTGGCGCGTCGCCCTGCTGGGCAAGAACCTCACCGACAAGTCCTATTCGCCCCTGCTGGCCACCGGCGGCAGCTACGTCTATCGCATGGTGCCGCGCGACGACGGCCGCTACTTCGGCGTCGAGCTGCGCAAGGACTTCTGATCACTCCCCAGACGGAGCAACTCGCAGCGCCGGCTCGCCCCGGCGCCGCCGACAACAACACCCACGCCGCCTTGCGTCCCTCCCGACGGACACACAGGAAAACCGACATGACACGCACCCTTTCCCTTGGCGCCTTCCTCATGGCCACCGGTCACCACGTCTCGGCGTGGCGCCACCCGGACGTGCCGGCCAACGGCGGCCTCGACTTCCGCCTCTACAGGCGCCTGGCGCAGGTGGCCGAAGGAGCGAAGTTCGACGCCGTCTTCGTTGCCGACAGCGTGGCCGCGCCTACCGGCGACATCGCCAGTCGCATGGCGCGTTCCGACCACTTCGAGCCACTGACCCTGCTCTCGGCGCTGGCGGCGGTGACCGAGCGCATCGGCCTGGTGGGCACGGTGACCACCAGCTACAACGAGCCGTACCACGTGGCGCGCAAGTTTGCCTCGCTCGACCATCTCTCCGCCGGTCGCGCCGGCTGGAACCTGGTGACCTCCGATGCTGCCGCCGAAGCGCTGAACTTCAACCGCCAGGAACACTTCGGCCACGCGGAGCGCTATGCCCGCGCGCGTGAATTCCACGAAGTGGTCACCGGCCTGTGGGACAGCTGGGAAGACGACGCCTTCACCCGCGACAAGGCCAGCGGCCAGTACTACGACCCGGCCAAGCTGCATGTGCTGAACCACGAGGGCGAACACTTCCAGGTGCAGGGCCCGCTGAATGTCGCGCGCTCGCCCCAGGGTCGCCCGGTGATCGTCCAGGCTGGCAGCTCCGAGACTGGCCGCGAGCTGGCCGCGCAGACCGCCGAAGTGGTGTTCACCGCGCAGACCTCCCTGGCCGCCGCCCGCGACTTTTACAACGACCTCAAGGGCCGCCTGCCACGTTTCGATCGCGGCGCGGATGACCTTCGCATCATGCCCGGCGTGTTCGTGGTGGTCGGCCAGAGCCAGGCCGAGGCGCAGGAGAAGTTCGAGGAGTTCCAGGAACTGGTGGAACCGCAGGTCGGCGTCGCGCTGCTGTCGCGCATGCTCGGCAACTTCGACCTATCCGCCTACCCGCTGGACGGCCCGCTGCCCGAGCTGCCGCTCACCGACAGCGGCCAGCGCAGCCGCCAGTTGCTGCTCACCGAACTGGCCGGGCGCGAGAGCCTCACCCTCGCCCAGCTGGGCCGGCGCATCGCTGGCGGACGCGGACACTACAGCCTGATCGGCACACCGGCGCAGATCGCCGACGAACTCCAGGCGTGGTTCGAAGGCGGCGCCGCCGACGGCTTCAACGTACTGGTCCCGCACCTGCCCGGTGGGCTGGAAGACGTGGCCAACCATGTCGTGCCGGAACTGCAGCGACGCGGGCTGTTCCGCCGCGAGTACAGCGGCAGCACCCTGCGCGAGCACCTCGGGCTCAAGCGCCCGGCCAACCGCCACACGATCTGACGATCTACGGGCCGCCCCTCTGCGGCCCGTCTGCAAAGGAGTTTTCATGACCTACCTCGCCCATCCCGACCGCTACCAGCACGTCCCCTACCGCCGCGTCGGCCGCAGTGGGCTGGTCCTGCCAGCTCTCTCCCTGGGCCTGTGGCACAACTTCGGCGACAGCGTGCCGCTGGACCGCCAGCGCGCCCTGCTGCGCACCGCCTTCGACCTGGGTATCAACCACTTCGACCTGGCCAACAACTACGGCCCGCCCTACGGCAGCGCCGAGATCAACTTCGGCCGCCTGTTGCGCGAGGACTTCGCTGCTTACCGCGACGAACTGGTGATCTCCACCAAGGCGGGCTGGGACATGTGGCCCGGCCCTTACGGCCAGGGCGGCAGCTCGCGCAAGTACCTGCTCTCCAGCCTCGACCAGAGCCTCAGGCGCCTGGGCGTGGATTACGTGGACATCTTCTACTCGCACCGCTTCGACCCGGACACGCCGCTGGAGGAAACCGCCGGCGCACTGGCCACTGCCGTGCAGCAAGGCAAGGCACTGTACGTGGGCATCTCGTCCTATTCCGCCGGCAAGACCGCCGAGCTCGCCGCGCTGCTGAAGGAATGGAAGGTGCCGCTGCTCATCCACCAGCCGGCCTACAACCTGTTCAACCGCTGGGTGGAAAAGGACCTGCTGGCCACCACCGACGAGCTGGGCACCGGCGTCATCGCCTTCACCCCGCTGGCGCAGGGGCTGCTCACCGATCGTTACCTGAACGGCGTACCGGCCGATGCGCGGGTCAACCAGCCGGGCGGCGCTTCGCTGCGGCCGGAGCATCTGTCCGAGGACAACCTGCGCCGTGCCCGCGCCCTGAACGAAGTCGCCCAGCGTCGCGGCCAGAGCCTGGCGCAACTGGCGCTGGCCTGGGTGCTGCGCGATGCCCGTGTGACTTCCGCGCTGATCGGTGCCAGCCGGCCGGAGCAGATCGTCGAGAACGTCGCCGCGCTGGATAACCTCGCCTTCAGCGCCGAGGAGTTGGCAGAGATTGATCGTCACGCCGTGGAAGGCGGGATCAACCTCTGGGAAAAACCCTCCCACGACTGGAAGGAATAAGGCTGTGAGACTGCTCAATCGACTGCTCGCCGTATTACTGCTGCTCGTGGCTGGAACTGCCCAGGCGCATGACCCGGCGCAACTGCGCATCGGCTACCAGAAGGCCTCGGTCAGCCTGGTGCTGGCCAAGGAGCATGGACTGCTGGAGAAGCGTTTCCCGCAGACGCAGGTCCAGTGGATCGAATTCCCCGCCGGGCCGCAGATGCTCGAAGCGCTGAACGTCGGCAGCCTGGATATCGGCTCCACCGGCGACATCCCGCCGATCTTCGCCCAGGCCGCCGGCGCCGACCTGCTCTACGTCGGCGTCGAGCCGCCCAAGCCGCAGGCTGAAACCGTGGTGGTGCCCAGGGACAGCCCGATCCGCAGCGTCGCCGAACTGAAGGGCAAGCGCGTGGCATTCCAGAAGGGCTCCAGCTCGCACAACCTGCTGCTGCGCCTGCTGCAGAAGGAAGGCTTGAGCCTGAAAGACATCCAGCCGCTGTACCTGACGCCGGCCGATGCCCGCGCCGCGTTCGAAAGTGGCCGGGTGGATGCCTGGGCGATCTGGGACCCGTGGTATTCGGCGCTGCTGCTGGACGGCCATGCGCGCTTGCTGGCGGACGGTTCGGCGGTGGGCCTGAGCGGGCCGTTCTACCTGTCCAGCCGGGAATACGCGGGCGCCAACCCGGCGTTCATTCACCAGGTACTGGACGCTCTCAACGAAGCCGAAGCCCTGACCCGCAGCGACGAAGCCGGCAGCGTGGCGATCATGGCGCGCGTGACCGGGCTGGCGCCGGCGGTGATCGAGGAAACCTTCAGGCACCGTCCGCCCTCGCCCATTCAACCCGTGGGTGATGCGGATATTGCCGCGCAACAGCGCACCGCCGACCTGTTCCTCGCCGAGCGCATCCTGCCGCGCGCCGTGGATATCAGCGCGGCGCGCTGGGCACCCTGATTGTAGGAGCGAGCCATGCTCGCGATCCGTAAGCAGGGCTTACGGTGCCGATGCGCGTCTGGGCGCGCGGAATCCGTCCGCGACGTTTCCGGGCGGCGCGGAGGCCCTCAGTACTCATCGTGCCGGCGCCACCAGACGCCCTGCTCGTTGCGCCCCAGCGGCGCGCGGTCGAGCCACTGGAACAGGCCCCAGAGCGAGTCCAGGCCACGAGCGTAGGTGGAGTAGCAGTGGTAGATGCGGTCGCCTTCGCGGATGAAGCTGCTCATCCCAGGCAGATCGCGGGTGAAGGTCGCCACGTCGGTGCCGCAGCAGGCGGCGGTTTCCACCACGGGAGCCGGCGCCGGACCCGCGGCGGGGCCTTCGCGGCGGAAGTTGTAGTCGACCTCCCCACCCCGTTGCTGCGCTTCGGTGAACGACACGTTGAAGTCGTAGTTGAAGCCGCTGCCGTGGGATGACGCCCACGGGAAGCTCCAGCCCATGCGCCGGCGGTACGCCAGCAGCTTCTCCAGCGGCGCGCGGGAGACCGCCAGCAGGCTCACATCGTGGTTCGCCAGGTGGGTGGCGTAGCCGTCGAAGCCATCGGCGATGTTCGAGCAGGACGGGCAGCCGGCGCGGTAGTCCGGGCCGAACATGAAGTGGTAGACCAGCAGCTGCGAACGGCCGGCGAACAGCTCGGCAAGGCTCGCCGGGCCGTGCTCGGTGTCGAAGCGGTAGTCCTTGTCGACCAGCACCCAGGGCAGCGCCTGGCGTTTGCGCGCCAGTTCGTCGCTGCGCCGGGTCAGGGCCTTCTCCTCGGCCAGCAGTTCCAGGCGTGCGGCCAGCCATTCTTCACGGGTAGCGGTGGGATGGGCAGTCATGATGGTTCTCCTCCGCCTGCGGCGGCTTGGTGGGCATGGCTTAGACTAGGCAGCGGGCCGTGCCCGACGGGAGTGACAAAGTTGGCAGGATTTCCATGGATTCGCTGATCACGGCGGCAGCTCGTGCCCTGGCAGCGGGCGACCCGCTGGGTGCTCTGAACCGCGTGGCACTGCGCGAAGACCCGCCGGCGCTGGCCCTGCGCGGCATCGCCATGGCCCAACTGGGCGATTTTCCGCGTGCGCGCACTCTGTTGCGCCGAGCCGCCCGCACCTTCGGTGCCCACGAGCCGATGGAGCGCGCCCGCTGCCGGGTGGCCGAAGTGGAAGTGGCGCTGGCCAGCCGCGAGCTGAACTGGCCAACCGCACCGCTGGAACAGGCGGCGCAGGTGCTGCACAGCCATGGCGACAGGCTCAACGCCGCCCACGCCCGTTACCTGCTGATCCGCCGTGCGTTGCTGATCGGCCAGCTCGATCAGGCCCATGCAGCACTCGCCGAGGTGCAGCCGGAATCGCTACCAGCGCCGCTGCTCGCTGTGCATTGGCTGATTGCCTCCGGCATCGCCGTGCGCCGGCTGCAGGCCGGTGAGGCACGCACTGCGCTGCGCAGGGCCGCCGAGGCAGCCGCCGCGTCGGGTATTCCCGCCCTGCGCGCCGAGGTCGATCAGGCGGCACGCACGCTCGAAGCGCCGGCCGCCCGGCAGATCGACCGCCAGCACACGCGCCTGCTGTCGCTGGATGAAGTGGAAGGCCTGCTTAACTCCGACGCCCTGGTGGTGGATGCCTGCCGCAACCGCATCGGCGACCTGTCGCTGGGTAGCCGTCCGGTGCTGTTTGCCCTTGCCCGCGCGCTGGCCGAAGCCTGGCCGGGCGATGTGACCCGCACCGAGCTGATCGGCCGGGTGTTCCGCACCCGTCACCCGGACGAAACCCACCGTGCGCGCCTACGGGTGGAAATCGGCCGCTTGCGCCGGCTGCTGCAACCCCTGGCCGGCATTGAGTCGACGCCTCGCGGTTATCGGCTGGTCGCCGCCAATCCGGTGGTCCTTGCGCCGCCGCTGGATGACGCCAACGCTGAAGTGCTGGCGCTGCTCAGTGATGGTCAGGCCTGGTCCAGTTCGGCCCTGGCAATGGCGCTGGATACCAGCCAGCGCAGCGTGCAGCGCGCCCTCGAAACGCTGGCCGAAGCCGGCCGGGTGCAGGCGCTCGGGCAAGGCCGCGCCCGGCGCTGGACGCTGCCACCAGCGCCGGGATTCGCGACGACCTTGTTACTCCCCGCGCCCTTCGGTGTCTGAATAGGCTGAAGGCTCCCACCCATAACGTGCAGGGCAACATCATGACTACCCACTACAAGCAATCCCCGGCGCAGGTGCTGCAGGAGTACGGTCCCTTCCCCGGCGTCAGCGCCGTCCACGGCCTGACCTTCGACGGCAACCGCGTCTGGTTCGCTGTCGGCGAGCGCCTGCAGAGCCTAGACCCGCAGGACGGCCACCTGGAGCGCGCCATCGAAGTGCCTGCCCACGCCGGCACCGCCTTTGACGGCAAGCACCTGTACCAGATCGGCGAAAGCATCATCCAGAAGATCGACCCGGCCAGCGGCAAGGTGCTCTCGACCATCCCGGCACCGGGCAATGGCGGCGATTCAGGCATGGCCTGGGCGGAAGGTTCGCTCTGGGTCGGCGAGTACCGCGCACGGAAGATTCATCAGATCGACCCGGAAAGCGGCGAAATCCTCCGTACGATTGATTCAAATCGTTTCGTCACCGGGGTGACCTGGGTCGAAGGCCAACTCTGGCATGGCACCTGGGAACCGGAATCGACCTACAGCGAGCTACGCCGCATCGATCCGCAGTCCGGCGCGGTTCTGGAGCAGCTGGATATGCCCGAAGGCGTGCATGTATCCGGCCTGGAAGCCGATGGCGACGAGCGTTTCTACTGCGGCGGCGGCAACAGCGGCAAGGTCCGCGCAGTACGCCGGCCGCGCTAAGGGCATCGATCTGGGCTAGTGTGGGTACCTCACTGGAGATGGCCGCACTGGCCCGGAGACCGAGCATGGATTGGCTGGAACACCGTATTCCCCCGCCCCTGGTGGCAATCATCACCGCCGTGCTGATGTGGCTGGCAGTGCGTCCGATCGATCCGCCGGGCAACAGGCTATGGCTGGCCCTGCTGGTGGCGCTGGCCGGGGTCGCGGTCTGCCTGGCGGGCGTCGCGTCGTTTCGCCGCGCGCGCACCACGGTCAACCCGTTGAAGCCGGAGTCCGCCTCCTCGCTGGTGGTCGCCGGTATCTACCGGTATACGCGCAATCCCATGTACCTGGGCTTCGCCATCGTCCTGCTGGGCTGGTGCGTTTTTCTCGGTTCGGCGCTGGCGGTGCTCGGTGTCGCGGTCTTCGTGCTGTACATCGGACGCTTCCAGATTCGCCCGGAAGAGCGCGCGCTGCGCGAGCTGTTCGGTGCCGAGTTCGAGGCGTTCTGCGACCAAGTACGGCGCTGGGTCTGAGGCCGTTTCTGACAGGTGTCAGACAAATCGCCATTGCCTTCTGACGGAAAGGGGTGAGATATTTGCAAATGCTAAATATTCTCATCAAGGCTTACTGTGTCCCCTTCGCTCTTGCTGGTGGAAGACGATTCCCGTCTTCGCCTGGACCTCGAACGTCATTTCTGTCAGCGCGGTTTTGCCGTCACTACTTGCGCGAACGGTGACCAGGGGCTGGTGGCCGTCCACCAGCACGACTTCGACCTGGTCCTGCTGGACATCATGCTGCCCGGCGTCGATGGCCTGTCCCTGCTGGATACGCTGCGCAGCGCGCGCACCACGCCGGTGATGCTGATGTCCGCCCTGGGCGCGGAACAGGACCGCATCACCGGCTTCACCCGCGGCGCCGACGACTACCTGCCCAAGCCATTCAGCCTGGCGGAGCTGGATGCGCGCATCGATGCGCTGCTGCGCCGGGTCAGCCTGGATCGCGCCCGCACGACGCAGAGCGAGCCTCAACGGCACAGCTCACTGCAGTTCGACGATGAACTGCAGGACGTTTCCCGCAACGGTGAACACGCTGGTCTTACGCATTCCGAGTACCGCCTGCTGGCGACGCTGAACGCCCATGCCGGCGAAGCGCTGAGCAAGAGTTTCCTCTACCAGAGCGTGCTGCACCGTGCCTACACGCGGCTCGACCGGGGGCTGGACGTGCACGTCTGCAACCTGCGCCGCAAGCTGGCGGGCATCGGTGCGCAACAGGTGCAGATCCAGGCCGTGCGCGGCCAGGGGTACATCCTGGTAGACGCGGAACGTCACTGATGCGCCGTCACCCGTTGCTGTGGAAGATCGCAGCGCTGCAGGTCGGCTTCTGCCTGCTGCTGACCTGGCTGATCTGGACCTGGGGCCTGTCGCTGGAGCGCAGCACCTATTTCCTCGGCACCGAGGACCGCGACTACCTGGCGCGCTATGCCGAGCAGGCCGAAAGGGTCTGGGAGCTGCAGGGCGCCGAGGGCGTGGAGCGATTCCGCCGAGAGCTTTCCGCTGCCGAGGACACCTGGGTTGCGGTGATCGGCGAACACCTGCAGAGCCTGGGCACCACACCGCTGACAGCGGAGGAATCCAGCCACCTGACCTTCATGCGCATGCTGCACTGGCCCATGAGCCGGCGCCTGCAGGACGAGCTGCCCTATGTCAGCATCGAATTCCCCCGGCATCCCGAGCGCGGCCGACTGGTCATGCAGTTGCCCGAGCGCCTGCTGCCGGGCGGCCTGACGCCCTGGACGCACCTGTTCAGCCACGGCGTTGTGCCGACCCTGCTGGCCGCCCTACTCGGCCTGCTGATCTATCGCCACCTGGTGTTGCCGCTCAATCGTCTGCGCGCCCGCGCCGATGCGCTGCGCGCGGACGACCTGGACAGCGAGGGCCCCGGCACCCCGCTGGCCCATCGCCGCGACGAGCTGGGCGAGCTGGCGCTGGCCTTCGACCACATGGCCGACCGCCTGCGGCATAGCCTGGCGCAGCAACGCCTGCTGCTGCGCACGCTGTCCCACGAATTGCGTACACCCTTGGCGCGCCTGCGCATTGCCCACGACAGCGACCTGCCGGCGGATCAGCTGCGGCAGCGCCTGGACCACGAAATCCAGGACATGCAGCGCCTGCTGGAAGACACCCTCGACCTCGCCTGGATGGACACCGAACGCCCGCAACTGGAGCGTGAGCCAGTGCTCGTGCTGTCGGTCTGGGAAGCGTTGCGCGAGGACGCCTGCTTCGAAAGTGGCTGGGAGCCCGAGCGGCTGCCCTGCTCACTGGGCACCGAGTGCGTGGTGCAGGTGCATCTGGACAGCTTTGCCCAGGCCATCGAAAACCTGCTGCGCAACGGCATCCGCCATTCTCCGCGCGGTGGCAGCGTGCGCCTGGACGGCTGGCGCGAGGGCGCGTTCTGGCACCTGTGCGTCAGCGACGACGGTCCCGGTGTGGCCGAAGCAGACCTCGAACGCATCTTCCAGCCCTACCAGCGGCTGCAGCCGTCGGAGTCCAGCGGATTCGGACTTGGCCTGGCCATCGCCCGGCGCGGTGTCGAGCTGGCGGACGGGCGGCTGTGGGCGGAAAACGGCACGGCCAATGGCAACTCGGGGCTTTGCCTGCACCTGCTGTTGCCCGCCGCCGAGACCGAAAACCTTGGCCAACAAAGCACCGCAAGTGTTTAGAAAGTTAATGCGCTTTACTGGCAAATAGCAGTCATTATCATTTGGCGATCTTTCAGTTGCCGGAGATCACCGATGTCGTCCCGTCCGATGCAGTTCCTTCCGCCCTTCCTGCTGCTGTCCAGCTGCCTGCTGTCCTTCGCCGTGCAGGCCGCCAGCGCCGATTCCGATGTCGTCGAGTTCGACAGCGAGACCATCGTCGCCACCGCCGCCGAGGAAGCCAAGCAGATGCCGGGGGTGTCGATCATCACCGCCGAGGACATCAAGAAGCGCCCGCCGGCCAGCGACCTGTCGCAGATCATCCGCACCATGCCGGGCGTCAACCTGACCGGCAACTCCACCAGCGGCCAGCGCGGCAACAACCGCCAGATCGACATTCGCGGCATGGGCCCGGAAAACACCATGATCCTGGTCGACGGCAAGCCGGTCTCCAGCCGCAACGCCGTGCGCTACGGCTGGCGCGGCGAGCGTGATTCGCGCGGCGACACCAACTGGGTGCCGGCCGACCAGGTGGAGCGCATCGAAGTCCTCCGCGGCCCGGCGGCGGCGCGCTACGGCAACGGCGCGGCAGGCGGCGTGGTGAATATCATCACCAAGCAGGCCGGTAAGGAAACCCACGGCGACGTCACCGTCTACAGCAACTTCCCGCAGCACAGCGATGAAGGCGCCACCCAGCGCATGACCTTCGGCCTCAACGGCCCGCTGACCGACAGCCTGAGCTACCGCGTGTACGGCAACGTCGCCAAGACCGACTCGGACGACTGGGATATCAACGCCGGCCACGAATCCAACCGCACCGGCAACCAGGCCGGCACCCTCCCCGCCGGCCGTGAAGGCGTGCGCAACAAGGACGTCAACGGCCTGCTCAGCTGGCACCTGACGCCCGAGCAGACGCTGGACTTCGAGGCCGGCTTCAGCCGTCAGGGCAACATCTACACCGGCGATACGCAGAACACCAACAGCAACGCCAACGTGAAGTCCATGCTCGGTCACGAGACCAACCGCATGTACCGCGAGAACTACTCGATCACCCATCGCGGCGAGTGGGACTTCGGCAGCTCCATGGCCTACCTGCAGTACGAGAAGACCCGCAACAGCCGCATCAATGAAGGCCTGGCCGGCGGCACCGAGGGCATCTTCAGCAACACCGATTTCTACACCGCCACCCTGCGCGACCTCACCGCCCATGGCGAAGTGAACCTGCCGCTGCACGCCTGGCGCGACCAGACCCTGACCCTGGGCAGCGAATGGGTGCAGCAGAAGCTCGACGACCCCAGCGCCAACACCCAGACCACCAGCGAAGGCGGTTCGGTGCCGGGGCTGACCAGCAGCAACCGCGATACCACCTCGCAGGCGCAGATCTTCTCGCTGTTCGCCGAAGACAACATCGAGCTGATGCCCGGCACCATGCTCACTCCAGGCCTGCGCTGGGACCACCACAGCATCGTCGGCGACAACTTCAGCCCGTCGCTGAACCTGTCCCACGCGCTGACCGATACCGTCACCCTGAAGGCCGGCATCGCCCGCGCCTACAAGGCGCCGAACCTCTACCAGCTCAACCCCGACTACCTGCTCTACAGCCGCGGCCAGGGCTGCTACGGCCAGAGCACCAGCTGCTACCTGCAGGGCAACGAGGACCTCAAGGCGGAAACCAGCGTCAACAAGGAGCTGGGCATCGAGTTCCAGAAGGACGGCCTGATCGCCGGCCTGACCTACTTCCGCAACGACTACAAGAACAAGATCGAGTCGGGTCTGTCGCCCATCGATCAGGCCAGCGGCGGCACCGGCAGCTACGCCAACGCGGCGATCTATCAGTGGGAAAACGTGCCCAAGGCGCTGGTCGAGGGCCTGGAAGGCACCCTGACCATTCCGCTGATGGAGCAGCTGAAGTGGAGCAACAACTTCACCTACATGCTGCAATCCAAGAACAAGGAAACCGGCGACGTGCTCTCGGTAACGCCCAAGTACACCCTCAACTCCATGCTCGACTGGCAGGCCACTGACGCGCTGTCGCTGCAGGCCAGCGTCGCCTGGTACGGCAAGCAGACGCCGAAGAAGTACGACTACCACGGCGACCGCGTCACCGGCAGCGCCAACAACCAGCTCTCGCCCTACGCCATCGCCGGGCTGAGCGGCACCTACGTGTTCACCAAGAACCTGAGCTTCACCGCCGGGGTGGACAACGTCTTCGACAAGCGCCTGTTCCGCGAGGGCAACGCCCAGGGCGTGAACGGCATCGAGGGCGCCGGCGCCGCCACCTACAACGAACCGGGCCGTACGCTGTACACCAGCCTCACCGCGTCGTTCTGATCAGAGGAAAAGCCCGATGAGAATTCGCCTCCTGGCCCTGGCACTGGCGTTCGCCGTGCCGGGGCTGGCAGCGCACGCCGCGCCTGCCCCCGACCAGAAAATGGACACCCACCTGCTGCAACGCAACGACCTGGCCTACCGCTTCAGCGAGCTGAAGCTGGACTCCGCCGACGGTCAGCGTCACTACCAGCTGTGGATCGCCCGCCCGAACCATCCCGCCCCAGCCGCCGGCTACCCGGTGGTGTGGATGCTCGACGGCAACGCCGCCATTGGCGCGCTGGACGAGAAACTGCTGACCGACCTGAACAATGGCAAGGCACCGCTGCTGGTCGCCGTCGGCTACCAGACGCCCCTGCGCATCGACCGCAGCGGTCGCACTCGCGACTACACGCCACTTCGTCCGCAGTTGGCCGAACAGAATGACCCGCTCACCGGCGATCCCAGTGGCGGCGCCGACGCCTTTCTCGACCTGATGCGTGACCAGATGCTGCCGGCGGTTTCTGCACAAGCCCCCATCGACCGTTCGCAACAGACGCTCTGGGGCCATTCCTACGGCGGCCTGCTGACGCTCCACGCGTTTCTGACCCGGCCGCAGCAGTTCAGCTTCTACGCTCCGGCGAGCCCTTCGCTGTGGTGGGGCGACGGCGCCATCCTCAAGGAACAGGACGGCTTCGCCCAGCGGCTGGCCGGTCACTCTGCACAACTGCTGCTGATGCGCGGCGGTGAAGAACCCTTCCGCCCGCGCGAGGACATCACCCCCAGCGCGCCCCGCGCCGCCCAGCAACTGGTGGAAGACGTCGCCAGGGCGCCCGGCATGCAGGCGCAGTTCCATGCCTTCGACGGCATGAGCCACGGGCAGACGCTGGCCGCTTCGCTGAAGTACCTGTTGCGGACGAAGTTCGTGGACTGACTGGATATCCACCGCAGGCTGAATCACCTCACCCCAGCCCTCTCCCTCTGGGAGAGGGCTGGGGTGAGGGCTTGCCCAGCCGTGATGCCGCCAGCAAGCCCATTCGCGAGCAAGAACTAGGCGTCCCCCTCGCTCCTACGAAAAGCCCCCCGTCAGACCGATGCCGCAATCTGCTCCCGCAACCACCGATGCGCCGGGTCGCGGTGCGAGCGCTCGTCCCAGAGCATCGACATCTCGTAGCCCGGCACCTCCACCGGCGACTCCACCACACGCAGCGCCGGGTTATCCCGCACCAGCCGCGCCGGCACCATGGCCACCAGGTCACTGCTGGCGAGCGCCGAGATGACAAAGAGGAAATGCGGCACCGACAGCGCCACGCGCCGGCTCAGGCCCGCCGCCGCCAGCGTCTCGTCGGTCACGCCGCTGAAGCCGCCGCCATCGGGCGACACCATCACATGCTCCAGTTGGCAGAACTGCGCCAGGCTCGGCTTGCGCTTGAGCTTCGGGTGCCCGGCGCGGCCGGCCAGCACATAGCGCTCGCTGAACAGCGTGCGGCGGCGCATGCCCGGCGGGCTGCCTTCGGTGGTGTGGAAGGCCAGGTCGATATCACCCTGCTCCGCCTGCCGGGCGATGCGCGGCGGCGACAGCTCCAGCAGCGCCAGGCGGGTGCCCGGCGCGCTGCCTCGAATGGCGCTCAAGGCCGGCAGCAGGATGGTGGATTCGCCGTAGTCCGTCGCGGCGATGCGCCAGGTGTTGTCCGCCTGGGCCGGGTCAAAAGGCGCCGAAGGCGCCACCGCCTGTTCCAGCGCCTCCAGAGCAATGCGCAAGGGTCCGCGCAGGGATTCGGCCCGCGCCGTCGGGCGCATGCCGCGCGGGCCGGGCAGCAGCAGCGGGTCGTCGAAGATGTCGCGCAGCTTCGCCAGGTGCACGCTCACCGAGGGCTGCGAGAAGTTCAGCCGCTCCGCTGCGCGGGTCACGTTGTGCTCGGAAAGCAACACGTCCAGGGTCACCAGCAGGTTGAGGTCGAGCCTGCGCAGATTATTCATTCATATACCTGGGATTCCGTATATTCATTTCCACTATACCTGCGGCAATCGCATCCTGCGCACACCCCCTCTCAACGGAAGCAGCCGCCATGAATGTACTGATCGTCTACGCCCACCCCGAACCGCGCTCGCTCAATGGTTCGCTGAAGGATTTCGCCGTGCGCCGCCTGCAGGCCGCCGGCCATGAGGTACAGGTCTCGGACCTCTACGCGATGAACTGGAAAGCCACGTTGGACGCCTCCGACAGCCTCGACCGCGACCCCGAGGCGCGTTTCGACCCATCCCTGGACTCCAAGCGCGCCTACGCCGCCGGCCGGCAGAGCAGCGATATCGCCGCCGAGCAGGAAAAGCTGCGCTGGGCCGACACGGTGATCCTGCAGTTCCCGATGTGGTGGTTCACCATGCCGGCGATCCTCAAGGGCTGGTTCGAGCGGGTCTACGCCTATGGATTTGCCTATGGCGTCGGCGAGCACTCCGATGCCCGCTGGGGCGACCGCTACGGTGAAGGCAACCTGGCCGGCAAGCGCGCCATGCTGGTGGTCACCACGGGCGGTTGGGAATCGCACTACAGCGCGCGCGGCATCAACGGGCCGATCGACGACCTGCTCTTCCCGATTCACCATGGTGTGCTGCACTACCCCGGTTTCGACGTACTGCCACCCTATCTGGTCTACCGCACCAGCCGTGTCGATGCGCAGCGCTACGCGCAGATCGAGCAGGAGCTGGGCGAGCGTCTGGACAACCTCCAGACCACCGCACCCATCCCCTTCCGCCGGCAGAACGGCGGTGATTACGACATTCCCGCGCTGACCCTGCGCGAAGAGATCGAGCCCGATGTCAGTGGGTTTGCCGCGCATCTGGAGTGAGCCGCTGTACGCGAGCAAGAACCCGCAGTAGGGCGCATAACGCGACAGCGTTATCCGCCGAGTGGCCGGCGGATAACCTGTTCCAGGTTATTCGCCCTACCTTTCTGCGTACCTTCAGGGCTTCACCCGAGGCTCCGTCTCGAAGGCGCTGCGCAGCAGCTCGACGAACTCCGGCGCTGGCGTAATCTCCACCTCGCCGATGCGGCTCACCGGCACCGCTGGCGTCCAGGAGTTCATCAGCACGGCGCCGGCCAGTCGCGGCAGATCCTGCTGGTCGATGCTCAGCGACGACTGGCGCGCGCCGAGCCTTTCCAGCTGGCGCTGGAGGATGCCCATGGTGGTGCCGGCGAGCATCCTCGCCCGCGGCCAGATCACCGTTTCTCCGTCCCAGAACGCCAGGTTCCAGATGGTCGCCTCGCTGAAGCGGCCCCGATGGTCGGTGAACACCGCATCATCGAAACCGGCAGCCACCGCCTCGCGCAGGTACCAGGTCTTGGCGATCTCGCCGACGTGCTTGATCTCCGGCAGCACCCGCTCGTGCCCGGCGATGGCCAGCGACAACGGGCCCTGCGGACCATCCGACGGCGGCGCGGTGCGCACCAGCAGCTCGGGCCGGTGCTCGGGCCCTGCGACAGTGAACTCCCCGGCGGGCGAGTACACCGTCGCCATCAGCGAAGTCTCCGCAGGCGCCTGTTCCAGTGCAGCACGCAAGGCAGCGCGGATTTCCTCGTCGGTGTGGCTCCGGCCGAACAGCCGCAGCGAGGCATTGCGCAGTCGCTCCAGGTGCAGGTCCAGACCACGGATGCCGCCGCCGCGCACCTGCATGGCAGTGAAATGGGCATAGCCGGCGAAGGCCAGCGGTGCGAGGTCGTCGGCGCTGGCGGGACGGGCGTTGCGCTGGGTGATGTAGGGATGGATGGCGGCTGACATGGCTTTGGCTTCCTCTGCTCGGTGTTTCACTGCATGGACATCTGCATATCCAGCATCAAGTGGAATCACTATCGGCCTTTGACGAAGCCAGGAGAAACGAGTATTTCTCGACGGATCATCAAACAGGATTTGAAGATCGATGAGCCGCCCCTTTCCCGGTATCCGCTCGCTGCGCACCTTCGAGGCCGCCGGCCGCCACCTGAACTTCACCCGCGCCGCGGAAGAAGTCGGCCTCACGCCGGCGGCGGTCAGCCACCAGATCAAGGAGCTGGAAGACCAGCTCGGCCTCGGCCTGTTCGTGCGCACCAGCCGCAGCATCCAGCTGACCCCGGCGGGCGCCCTGCTGCTGGAAGCGGCGGCGGAATCCCTCGGCCTGCTGCATCGCGCCACCGTGCGAGCGCGGCGGCTGGCGCGCACCTCGGAACAACTGCGGGTCTCGCTCACCGCGCGCTTCGCCACCCACTGGTTGCTGCCGCGCCTGCCACAGTTCCGCGCGCTGCATCCGGGGCTGAAGCTCAGCTTCGATGTCAGTGACGAGCTGCGCGACTTCGCCGTCGACGACATCGACCTCGCCATCCGCTTCGGCAGCGGCCGCTATCCCGGCCTGCTGGCCGAGCGCCTGTTCGACACGCAGATCGTCCCGGTGTGCTGCCCGAGCCTGCTGGAAGACGGCCCGCCCTTGCGCGAGCCGCGCGACCTGCAGGCCCACACGCTGTGCCATGTGGTGTGTGAAACCGAAGGCGCACCGTGGCCGGACTGGTCACGCTGGATGGAAGCGGCCGGCGTGGAGGACTTCGACGCCAGCGGCTGCGTCACCTTCGAGGACACCAGCCACGTGGTACAGGCGGTGCTCGAAGGCGGCGCGATCGGGCTGGCCGACCACGCCATGGTCGCCCGCGAGCTGGAACAGGGCCTGCTGGTGCAGCCGTTCGAACTGGGCGTGCGGGTTGCCGAGGACTATGCCTACAACCTGGTCTACCCGCAGGCCAGCGCGGACGAGCCGCGCGTCAAGGCCTTCCGCGAATGGATTCTCGGGGAGATGGCCATCGGCTGATCGCTACGGCAACTTGCAAAGGCCGGGCATTCCTGCGAAAACGCACGCCCTTGCGGCGCTCGTGCCGCACCCGCAGCACCGGAGAACGCCATGAGCAGCGAACTGCAGATCGAAGATATCGTCGTCGGCGACGGCAAGGCCGTGGTCAAGGGCGCCCTGATCACCACCCAGTACAAGGGCACCCTGGAGGACGGCACCGTCTTCGATTCGTCCTGGGACAAGGGTCGCCCGTTCCAGTGCGTGATCGGCACCGGCCGGGTGATCAAGGGCTGGGATATCGGTCTGATGGGCATGCAGGTCGGCGGCAAGCGCAAGCTCTTCGTGCCCGCGCACCTGGCCTACGGCGAACGCCAGGTCGGCGCGCACATCCAGCCCAACTCCAACCTGCTGTTCGAGATCGAACTGCTGGAAGTCCTCACCCGCGACGACTGATCGCTCTCTTCGGGCTCAGGCCGGCTCGGTTTCCACGTTGCGCCGCAGCGCCAGGATCGCCGTGGGCCCCTGGGCCTTGCGGGTGAACCAGAAGACCCGGCTCACGCCACGGGTGATCGCCACATAGGCCAGGCGCAGCTGCTCGTCCTGCTGGGCCTGGTCGTAGCTGCTGGCGAAGAAGCCGCAAGCCGCGTACAGCGCGCCGCGCAGCGGGTGCTTCTCCGGCGGCGCGCAGTCGTCGACGATGATCGCCACTTCCGCCTGCAGACCCTTGGCGCGGTGGATGGTCATGCCCTTCACCGGCAGCTTGCGGTCCAGCTCACCAAGGATCGTCTGCAGGGTTTCATTGCGCCGGCTGAGCAACAGCACGGCGGTTTTCTCCCGCGAGCCGCGCGCGGCGACGTGCTCGCACTGCTTGCGGATTTCTTCCAGCAGCAGCGGCAGGCTGTTGCGCGCGTCAAAGCGTTGCACCAGCTTCACCCCGTGGTCGCCCGCCTCCGCCGATTTGAACGCGCGGCAGGTCTTGGCCTGCTTGTTGGTTACTCCCACCAGCACCCGCTCGCCGTCGCGGATCACCGGGTCGATGCTGCGGTAGTTGGTTTCCAGCAGCAACACGCGGCTCTTGCGCCGACCCTTACTGGGGAAGTGCCGGTCGAAGTCCATGAACAGCTCGGGCGAGCTGCCGCGCCAGGCGTAGATGGACTGCCAGTCGTCACCGATGGCCATCAGGCTGACGGCTTCGCCGCGCTTGGCGAGGTCGCGGTGCAGCGCCTGCAGCCATTGCACGATCTGCGGCGAGACATCCTGGAACTCGTCGATCAGCAGATGCTGGAACGGCGCAAGCGCTTCGGCCGGCAGCTTGCCGTCGCCGAGTTGGTCGGTCAGGCGCTGGAAGGCCAGATTGAAGGTCAGCAGGCCCTGCTCCTGCAAGGCCGCATCGAAGGCCGCCCAGAACAGCTGCAGGGCCTCGATGAACTGGCGCTCACGCGGCGGGCAGGCGAGTTTCTGCGGCTGCAACTGATCGATGCGCAGGCCGATGCTTTCGATGAATCCGGATTGTGCATAGAAGGCTTCGAACAGCGGCAGCGCGGTAAATTCGCCGGCCAGTTTGAAGGTATCCAGCGGCGCCTTGCCGATGCGTGGCGGCTTGCCGTCTTCGCCGGCTTGCGGCGGCGGTGGCAGCTCCAGCAACTGGTGCGCCAGGGCGCGGAACGCTGGCTGATCGGCGTAGCACTGCTGGTAGACCTGCTTGAGCAGGCGCTGCTGCGCCGGTCGCAGGCGGCCGGCGAGCAGGGGGTTGTCCAGTTCGCTGGCGGGGGCGCGCTCGTCCAGTTGCTCGAACCAGCGCGGATTCTTCAGCGCGACTTTCGCCAGGGTGCCCATGGCCGAATGGAAGGTGCGCACGCACTGTCGCGCCTGCGCCGCATCGAACGGATGGCCCCAGTAGCCGAGCACCTTCACCAGTTGCTCGCGCAGCTGTGCGCAGGAAGCGTTGGTGAAGGAAATCACCGTCACCTTCTCGGCATCCATCCCCAAGTGGCAGAGCATGTAGACCACCCGCAACACCAGCGTGGTGGACTTGCCGGAGCCGGCGCCGGCGAAGATGCGGGTCAGCGGTTCGGGCGCGAGGATCATCGCCCACTGTTCGTCCGACGGCAGGCTGACTATCCCGTGGGCAGCCGCCTGGGCCACGCGCTGGCGCATGTCGAGGGCGTGCTGCTCATCCGCTGCACTGGCGCTGCCGTAGATGCCGGCAACGGCCGGAGTGCGCACGCGCTTGGGCGCAGGCGCGCCGCCATCCTTCTGGGCCTTGGCGCCGCGCTTGGCGGGCGCCTTGCCCGCCGCTTTCGCCTTGCCCTTTGCCTTGCCGCGCGCGCTGGCCTTGGGCTGCGCCGCCTCGCGCTCGGCGCGCAGGTATTCGGTGGTACGGGGGAAATAACGCGCAAGGGCTTCGGCAACCAGCCGCTTGTAGCGTTCGACAGCAGACTCCATGGGCCCTACCAGATCAGTTACAGCGTTGAATCATAAGCGGTTTGCGACAGTGACAGGCAATCAATCCGACGGTTCCGCAGCGCCCTTGAAAATTGATAACCATTAGCAATTGGAT
Organism: Pseudomonas sp. LABIM340; assembly: GCF_040017195.2. Taxonomy (NCBI): domain Bacteria; kingdom Pseudomonadati; phylum Pseudomonadota; class Gammaproteobacteria; order Pseudomonadales; family Pseudomonadaceae; genus Pseudomonas; species Pseudomonas sp. LABIM340. Next base: position 3,503,050 of record NZ_CM200227.1, read on the forward strand.
TAGAGTCGGGCTCCCGCTTTTTCCGGCCTCGCTGCCCCTACGGATGACCCCATGTTCGAACTGGAAAATGTCAGTTTCAGCGTCCCCGGTCGCACCCTCCTGCAACCGCTGAGCCTGCAGCTGGCCGACGGCAACATGATCGGCCTGATCGGCCACAACGGTTCGGGCAAGTCCACCCTGCTCAAGCTGCTGGCCCGCCAGCAACAAGCCAGCGGCGGCAGCATCCGCCTGGACGGCAAGCCGCTGCGGGACTGGGGCAACCGCGACTTCGCGCGCCAGGTGGCGTACCTGCCGCAGCAGCTGCCGCAGACCGACGGCCTGACCGTGCGCGAGCTGGTCGCCTTCGGCCGCTATCCTTGGCACGGCGCACTGGGACGCTTCACCGGTGAGGACCGCAAGCAGATCGATCGCGCGCTGGACCTCACCGATACCCTCGCCTTCGCCGACCGCCCAGTGGACCTGCTCTCCGGCGGCGAACGCCAGCGCGTCTGGCTGGCCATGCTGCTGGCGCAGAACAGCCGCTACCTGCTGCTGGACGAGCCGACTTCGGCGCTGGACATCGCCCACCAGGTCGAGGTGCTCTCCCGCGTCCACGAACTCAGCCGCGAGCTGGGCCTGGGCGTGCTGGTGGTGCTGCATGACATCAACATGGCGGCGCGCTACTGCGACCACCTGCTCGCCCTGCACGGCGGCCGCCTGCTGGCCCAGGGAGCCCCGGCGGAGCTGATGCGCGGGGAGACGCTGGAAGACATCTACGGGATTCCCATGGGCGTGCTGAACAACCCGGTGGATGGGTCGCCGATCAGCTACCTGCGCTGAGCCCCTATAGGGGCGAACCACCGCCCTCCCCGGCGAGAAGATTTGTAGGATGGGTGGAGCTTGCGATACCCATGCTGCTGCGGGTGCGCGGATATCGATGGGTATCGCTGCGCTCCACACCATCCTACGTCCGTGCGCCACCGAGATTCCCCTGTGAGCGGAAGCGCCGGTCGCGGGCATGGTCCGCTCCTACAGGTAGACGTGTGTCATGCCGGCGCAGGGTGCGTTACAGATCGCTCGCTTCCGGCGGCGGCTCGTCGATCAGCGGGCAGTTGTCGCAATGGCCGATGGTGCCCAGCCGATAGCGAATGCAGCAGGTTCGCCGTTGCCGCCATAGCCCGTTGGCCCGCTGCTCGCACGAAACCTCGACGTACTGGATCGGCTTGAATAGCGGGTTGCGTGTACCGTCCGGGCGACGCTCGGTCTCCAGCAGTTCACGGCCATGGCCGAGCATCGGGGCCAGCGGCGGCAGCCTGGCCATCTCGCCGATGAACCATTCGAAGTAGTTGCCGGCATTGCTCCAGAGCACCTTGGGCGACAGGCGCGCCTCGGCGGCCAGTGTCTGGATGAAGGGCTGCAGGTGGCCTTCCAGCAGATGGGCGAAGCGCTTGAACGGATCGCCCGGCGGCGCGGCGAAGGGTCCGCCCTCCCCCGGCAACTTGAATGCCTCGGGAATGCCCTGGGCATCCAGCACCACCTCCACCTCATCGAATGCCAGCGGCAGTGTGCGACCGAGCACCAGCGCGGCAGCCACCACCGGAGGGATGAGACGCACCAGGTACCACTTGGACCACTGCGAAGCCAGCGCGCGGCGGTCGCCATCGGCATGGGGCGGGTCGAAGCGGCGCAGCACGCTGTCGAGCATCTCCCGCTCCAGCAAGGCGCGCGCCGGGATCGAAGGACGGGGATCGTCGCGGGTCACCAGCACCTCGCGGTAGCTGGCGAACTCGCCGAAATACAGGGGAGCGAGGGCTGCGATCACCGGCAGCCCTCAGGCACGCAACGAACCGCTGTCAGCACAGGCCACAACGCTCGAAGAAGGTTTCCCGGCTCTGCACCATCAGCGCGGCGCGCTTGTGCGGGAAGTTGAATTCCTTCTCGCGCCAGAAGCCCAGACGCTGCATGTGGCCGATCATCTTCGCGTTGTCGGCTCGCGGCTCGGCGACGATGCGCTGGGTGCGCGGGTCGTCCAGCAGCAGGTAGTGCACCAGCGCGGTCATCCAGCTTTCCACCTTGTGCGGGCCACGATGGCTTTCTTCGCCCACCAGCATGTGGATGCCACGGTCGTAGTCGCCCACTTCGTAGAACGGCGCGATGCGGTCTTCCTTGGCCCAGTAGGCTTCGTAGTAGGCGAAAGGCTCATCGTCGATGCAGCCGATCAGGGTGGTGGTGTGCGGGTCGGCGGCGGCTTTTTCCAGATAGGCGCGATGTTGCTCAAGGGTGCCGCCTTCCTGCCAGAACTCCAGCACGCGCGGACTGTTCTGCCAGCGACTGAAGCGCTCCAGGTCCAGTTCGATGTCCAGGGTGCGCAGGGAAATCCACTGACCCAGCTTGGCGTCGAAGCGGCGATAGACCTCGCCCTGCGGCTTGGGCGCGCGCAGCGGGTGGCGGCGGCCGCCGCTCAGGCGATAGACCTGCGGGTAGTTGGCACTGGCCAAGCCCTTGTGCCAGGCAGCCCCCAGCTGCCAGAACGCGCTGCGTTCGATCTGCACGCGCCCGCCGACCTCGCCGAGGCTCACCAGGCCTTGCTCGAATGCTTCAACCGGAACGTTGCCGGCGGCGAACTGCACGCGCTCGCTCTGCGCATCGCCGGCGAAGGTCCAATAGGCCAGCGCCCACAGCGCCTCCGTGGTTGGCACTGAACTCAGCTGCCAGCACTCGCCTTCGCGTTGCGCGCTCAACAACGGCTGGCCGTCCAGCAGCAGCGTCAGACCTTGGGTGCCGTGGTCAGCGGAGAGCTTGCGGCCATCGGGCAGCGGCAGGGAAAAACTGGGCGTCATGGTGGGTCCCCTTTTCGTGAATGCAACGACCCCGCCCGTATGACGAGCAGGGTCGGCCGAAATTTAGTCGGCCCGGACATCGATTCCGGGCCTTGCGGGTCAGGCGCTTTCCGCAGTCAGCGGGCGCGCCGGCTTGTGCGCGGTTTCGTGCGGCGGCAGGTGTTCGAACATCGACGCAGCGATTTCCTGCGCGCGCATCGGCAGCACCGACAGCAGCGTGTCGCTCAGGCCGTGGCTGTCCTGGGTGAAGCCCTGCAGGTAGATGCCGGCATGCAGGCGCTTGTCGGCCAGCACGCGGTAGTCGCGACCGACTTCGAAGTCACCGAGATAGTCCTGCAGCGGTGCGAGCAGTTCGCGGTGCGACTTGCGCTCGTAGCCGGTGGCGAGGATCACTGCGTCGTAGCGATGGGTTTCCACCGCGCCAGTGGCGCTGTCGCGCAGGGTCAGCTCGATGCCATCGGCGTCAGCCTTCGCCGCCTCAACATTACGGCGGCAAAGGAAGGCATGGCGATCCACACCGGCCACTTTCTGGCGATAGAAGATGCCGTAGATGCGCTCGATCAGGTCCAGGTCCACCACCGAGTAGTTGGTGTTGTGGAACTCCTGGATCAGCTTCTCGCGCTCGGCCTTGGGCTCGTTGAACACCAGGTCGGTGTAGCGCGGGGCGAAGATTTCGTTGACGAAGGGGCTGTCGTCGGCCGGCTTGAGCACCGCCGCGCGCAGGACCATGTCGACCTTCACCGAGGGGAAGCTGTCGTTCAGGTCGATGAAGGCTTCGGCCGCGCTCTGGCCGCCGCCGATCACCGCGATGCGCATCGGCTCGTTCTGGTTGCAGCGCTGCCTGGCCATGCATTCCAGGTAGCGGGCATGGTGGAACACGCGCGGGTCGTCACGCAGGTGACTGAAGGCCGACGGGAAGCGCGGCGTGCCGCCGGTGCTGACCACCACGCTGCGCGCCAGGCGGAAGCGCTCGTGGCCACGGGCGTCAGTGGACAGCACCTTGACCAGCTCGATGCCATCCGGCCCCTGCACCGGCTCGACGCGGCTGACGGTCTCGCCGCAGACGCGCTGCTCGGCGAACTGCTCGCTGACCCAGCGCAGGTAGTCGTTGTACTCCATGCGGCACGGGTAGAAGGTGCCCAGGTTGGTGAAGTCGATCAGCCGGCCCATGGCGTGCAGGTAATTGACGAAGCTGTACGGGCTGGTGGGGTTGCGCAGGGTCACCAGGTCCTTGAGGAAGGAAATCTGCAGCTCGCTCTGCGCCACCAGGGTGTTGCCGTGCCAGCGGTAGTCGGCCTGCTTGTCGAGGAACAGCGCGTGGTAGTGGCGACCCTCGCGTCGCGCCTGCTCCTGCAGGGCGATCGCCAGCGCCAGGTTGGAGGGGCCGAAACCGATGCCGAGCACGTCGTAGGTCGGGGTGATCATCTGGGTCATGGTGCCAATGTCCTGTATCGCGATGGCCGTGGGGCGTGACCACGCGGGAGTCGGCGGCTTACTGCTCTGCCCGGAGCGCCCCGCCAGCCGGCGGTCGGCGCTCGCTCCCGCGTGTCGCCCATGATTTGCGCTGTCGATAGCGCGTTATCTGGAGAGACGAGACAGGCTGGGCGAAATTTAGAATGATTCTCACTAAGTCATGAAAATTTCAGAATGACGGTCAGCTATCGAGGGCGGAATCTTTCCCGGAAAACCCGCGCGGGCCGCGTGGGACTAATTCCTGAGCCTTTCCATGCGTCTGTGTAGGTAAAGGGGCCGCGGCGATCGAGGCTGGCTCTGTGCAGTGCGGTTCGCGAGGCGGCTCCCCAGGCAACAATGAAAAGAGGGCTTCAGTCCTGACCGCTCCAGGCTTTCAGGCGCAGCCGGCAATGCTTCATCGCGTTGACGATGTGTTTCTCCACCATGTCGCGGGAGATGCCCATGGTCTGCGCGATTTCGACATGGCTGCAGCCCTCGACCTTGCGCAGCACGAAGGCACGGCGACAAGCTTCGGGCAATTCGCCGAGGGCGCGCTGAAGCAATTGCAGTTGCTGCTGGCGGCTGGCTTCTTCCTGCGGGCAACGCTCGTCGAGGCAGCCTTCGCGGTCGAGGGTTTCCAGCTCTTCGGTACGGCGCACGCGGCCGCGCCGGTGCAGGTCGATGCTGAGGTTGACCGCCGTGCGATAGAGAAATGCACGGGGTTGTTCGATATGCTCGTCACCCTTGCGGTCGAGCAGGCGCAGGAAGGCTTCCTGTGTCACATCGGCAGCCGCCTGGCGATCGCCAAGACTGCGATTGAGGTACAGGACCAGTTCCTTGTAATACCGGATGAACGCGCTTTCCACCCCGTCGGGCATCCTATGAAAAACAGTCGAGGCTGCAGGCGCCTGCTGACAGTCCGAGTCAGGCTTATTTATAATCACTCGCATCAACGCGAAAAGAAAGTGTGATATCGGCCGCAAACGGCCTTACCGAGATTCCCGATGACCAGCTCCCCCTCCCCGCTCGACGATGACCGCATCAGCGCCGAAGCTGCGCACTGGTGCGCGCGTCTGCACGACGAAGAGTGCAGCGATGCCGAGCGCGCCGAGTTCGCGCAATGGCTCGCGCTCGACGCGCGGCACGAGGTCGAATACCAGGCGATGCTGGAAATCTGGCAGCTCTCGGAACTGCTGCCGCCGACCCCGCAAATCGCGCCCGCACCCGCATCCATGGCAACGACAGCACCAGCGCCACTGAGCGGCCGCCGTCCCCGCAGCAACGATCGCCGCCCTCGCAGCGGCAAGCGCATCGCCGCTGTGGCTGCTGGAGTGCTGGTGGCCATCGGCGCCGTGTGGTCGGCAGGCTGGTCCGCCGGCTGGCTGCCCTCGAAGGTCGGCTACTACGCCGCGCAGCCCGGCGCACACGAGGTGGAACTGGCCGACGGCTCGAAAGTCGAGCTCAACAGCAACTCGCAACTGTTCTTCGCCGACTTCCGCGACCGCCGCAGCGCCTGGTTGAAAAGCGGCGGCGAGGCGTACTTCCGGGTGACCCACGACACCCTGCAACCCTTCTCGGTCTACACCGACAACGGCAGCGTGCGGGTCACCGGCACGCGCTTCAACGTCTGGACCGACCCGCACCAGATGCTGGTCACCCTGCTCGAAGGCTCGGTGGTGGTCAGCCCGCCCGACAATGTCGACGGCAACAGCGCCCAGCTCACGCCGGGCATGCAGGCGCGCTACAGCCAGGGCAGCCAGCGCATCGAACTGGCCCAGGTCGCGCCCGCCGGCGCCATTGCCTGGATCGAAGGCAAGCTGGTGATCGATGACCTGACGCTGCAGTCGGCCATCCCGCTGATCAATCGCTACCTCAAGCAGCCGGTGTTCCTCGACGATGCCACCGTTGCCGGCATGCGTATCGGCGGCATCTACCGCACCGACGACCTGCAGGCGCTGGTGGACTCGCTGCCCAAGGTGCTGCCGGTGGAGCTGCGCAAGGACAACCAGGGCCGCACCGTACTGGCCAGCCGTTACGCGCAGCTCTAGCCAGGCTGGCGGATAAGCCGTTCCGGGTTATCCGCCCTACACTGCCGCACCGTGACTTCCCGTAGGGCGGATAACGCGCCAGCGTTATCCGCCGTCTAGCGACCGAGAACCGACGAATCCACTCCCGCCTGTTTGAGAGGCTTTCGCAAATTCTCTTCAGTTTTTCCTACGCTCATTCGTCTTGATAGGAACGATTCGGATTTGCCGATGATTTCCTGACTCGCGCGCCGTCTCGCCCCGTTGTGCGGCCTGCCCCCTGGCAGGCCGGGTCCAGGAAAAGACGATGCAAATTCCCGCTCCAAGCGCCTTTCGCGAGATGCTCAAACTGCTGCGGCCGCACTGGCTGCCGCTGACCGCCGCCACCCTGCTGGGGATTCTCGGCGGCTCGGCCATCACTGCGCTGCTCGCCACCATCAACTACAGCCTGCATTCGCAAGGCGACATGCCCGCCGGCCTGCTGCTGGGCTTCGCCGGGCTGTGCGTGCTGGCGCTGCTGGGCTCGATCATTTCCGACATGGGCACCAACTACGTCGGCCAGCACGTGATCGCGCGGCTGCGCAAGGACCTGGGCAGCAAGATCATCTCCGCGCCCATCGAGCAGATCGAGCGCTACCGCAGCCACCGGCTGATCCCGGTGCTGACCCACGACATCGACACCATCAGCGACTTCGCCTTCGCCTTCGCGCCGCTGGCGGTCGCACTGACCACCACGCTCGGCTGCCTGGGCTACCTGGCCTGGCTGTCGCCGCCGATGTTCCTCGCCACCGCCATCGCCATCGTCGTCGGCAGCGCCGTGCAATACGTCGCGCGGGCCAAGGGCATCAAGGGGTTCTTCGAGGCGCGGGACAAGGAAGACGAACTGCAGAAGCACTACCGCGCCATCGCCGAGGGCGCGAAGGAGCTACGCATCAGCCGTCCGCGGCGCTTCCAGCACTACAGCGAACGCCTGCAGGGTACCGCCGACGAAATCTGTGACATCCAGCTGCGCTCGATCAACCTGTTCAACGTCGCCAAGGGTTTCGGCTCGACGCTGTTCTTCATCGTCATCGGCGTGGCGCTGGCCTACCAGTCGCTGTGGCCGAGCACCGACCAGGCCACCCTGTCCGGTTTCATTCTGGTGTTGCTGTATATGAAGGGGCCGCTGGAGGGCCTGATCGGCCAGCTGCCAGTGGTGACCCGCGCCCAGGTCGCGTTCCGCCGCATTGCCGAGCTGTCGGTGCGTTTCTCCTCGCCGGAGCCGAACCTGCTGCTGGCCGATGACGGTCGCAAGCCGCTGGACTTCCAGTCCATCGAGCTGCGCGAGCTGGCGTACCACTACCCCACCGACGACGGCTCCCGTGGATTTGGCGTCGGCCCGCTGAACCTCAAGGTCAGCCGTGGCGAAATCCTCTTCATTGCCGGCGAGAACGGTTGCGGCAAGACCACGATGATCAAGCTGCTGCTCGGCCTCTACGCCCCACGCGGCGGGGAGCTGCTGCTCAACGGCGAGCCGGTGACCGATGCCGGCCGCGACGATTACCGCCAGCTGTTCACCACCATCTTCGCCGACTATTTCCTCTTCGAAGACCTGCTCAAGGGCAGCCAGGACATCCCGGCCGAAGCCGGCCGTTATCTGGAGCGCCTGGAGATCGCCCACAAGGTCAGCCTTGAAGGCCAGGAGTTCTCCACCACCGACCTCTCGACCGGCCAGCGCAAGCGCCTGGCGCTGGTACAGGCATGGCTGGAGAAGCGCCCGGTGCTGGTGTTCGACGAATGGGCAGCGGATCAGGACCCGGAATTCCGCCGGATTTTCTACACCGAGCTGCTGCCTGAGCTGCGCGCCCAGGGCAAGACGCTGATCGTGATCTCCCACGACGACCGCTATTTCGACGTCGCCGACCGCCTGCTGCGCATGAGCGCCGGGCAGATCGTGGAGATCAAAGACCACCACGCCACGGCGCCGCGGGGCGGTTCCGGCATGGCAATGCACTGACGGCGCGGCGGCCCGGATGGCCGCCCTTTTCTGCCGCCGTCACTCAGCAACAAAAAAGATCGAAAGGATTTTTCCGGTTTTTTCCCGCCGGCGCGTCACATAAAGCTGAATCATTCTTATTAGAAATTGCATTACAAGATCATGCCTTCAAGGTTAAAGGAGCTAAACAAGTGAGTCGCAACCGCTACGCGCTGCAATCCCAGCACAAGGTGAAGCCTCTGGCCCGCCTGGTCCGCGCCACCGCCCTGGGGATGGTCCTGGCGGCTTCCGCCGTCGAGGCCGCTCCGGTGCGCATCGACATCCCGGCCCAGTCCCTGGCTTCCGCCCTCACCAGCCTGGGCGCGCAGTCGAACCTGCAGATCGTCTTCAACCAGAGCCAGGTGCAGAACCTGCGCGCCCCCGGCGTGCGCGGCGAGATGGAGCCCGCCCAGGCGCTGGAACGCCTCCTGCAGGGTACCGGCATCAAGTACCAGGTCGAAGGCAGCCGCGTAACCCTGCTGGGCGCCGACTCCGCCAGCGGCGACACCCTGAACATGTCCGCCCAGGTCATCACCGGTACCGTCGAGGGCGAAGACAGCTACGTGCCGCGCACCTCCAACAGCGGCAGCAAGACCGACACCCCGCTGCTGGAAATCCCCCAGTCGATCTCGGTGATCACCCGCAAGCAGATGGATGCCCAGGGCGCACAGACCGTGACCGAAGCGCTGCGCTATGTGCCCGGCGTCAAGGTGGAAGCCTATGGCCTGGACCCGAAAGGCTTCGACTGGCTGTACATCCGCGGCTTCAATGCCCAGGCCACCAGCGACTACCTCAACGGGCTGCGTCAGCAGAACAACAGCTACGCCTTCTTTCGCAGCGAGCCCTACGCCTTCGAGCGCATCGACGTGGTCCGCGGCCCGAGCTCGAGCCTGTTCGGCATGGGTGACGCCGGCGGTATCGTCAACCGCGTGAGCAAGAAGCCCACTGCCAACCACATCAACGAAGTCGAACTGACCGGCGGCAACCACGACCGCAAGCAGGGCCAGTTCGACCTTGGTGGCGCGCTGGACGACCAGAACCAGTTCCTCTACCGCGTGGTGGGCCTGGCCCGCGACGCCAACACCCAGGCCGAGTATGACGACGGCCACGAGGTCGAGGACGACCGCTACTACATCGCCCCGTCCTTCACCTGGGCCCCGGACGAAGACACCAGCCTGACCGTGCTCACCGACTTCCTGCGTGACCGCAACTCCGGCTCGATCTTCGACTACAGCGTCAACGGCCACCCCACCGGCACCCTGCTCGGCGACCACAACTACAACCACTTCGACCAGGACCAGTACACCCTGGGCTACGAGTTTCGCCATCGCTTCAACGACACCTGGGAATTCCGCCAGAACGCGCGCTACGGCCAGGTCGACCTGATCTTCAACAACCTGCTGCCACAACTGCAGGTGGGGCGGAACATCATCCGCACCGCAGATCGTTTCGACCAGCACATGGACACCTTCAACCTGGACAACCAGCTGCAGGCCAACTTCGACACCGGCTCCATCAAGCACACGCTGCTGATGGGTATGGACTACAGCTGGCAGGACGCCAATGTCGCGCGCTGGCGCACCCTCGGCCCGTCGCTGAACCTGGATAACCCGATCTACGGTCAGAGCGTGCCGCGTCCGAGCAAGGACACCAGCATCCAGTCCATCGACTACGACCAGAACATCGAGCAGATCGGCGCCTACCTGCAGGACCAGGTCAAGTTCGACGACCACTGGATCCTCACCGCCGGCGGCCGCTACGACTACGTGCGTAACGATCTGGACAACAATGTCGGCGCCCACACCATGCAGAAGGACAACGCCTTCACTGGTCGCGTCGGCCTGACCTACCTGACCGACTTCGGCCTGGCGCCCTACGTCAGCTACTCCGAGTCCTTCGTGCCCAACACCGGCATCAGCTCCGACGGCAGCGCCTTCAAGGCCAGCGAAGCCCACCAGTACGAAGCGGGCGTGAAGTTCCAGCCGGACGAAACCCTGCTGATCACCCTGGCCGCCTACGAGCTGACCAAGGAGAACATCCTCACCAACCAGCTGAACGCCAACGGCGTGCCCACCGGCTTCAGCGAGGCCACCGGCGAGCAGCGTTCGCGCGGCATCGAGGCCGAGCTGAAAGCCAAGCTGGACCAGAACTGGGACCTGCTGGCCTCGTACACCTACACCAAGGCCAAGATCACCAAGAGCAACGACGCCAACGAAGGCAACCGCCCGGCCAACGTGCCCGAGCACATGGCCAACGGCTGGCTGAATTACACCTTCCACGAAGGTGCGGTCGACGGCCTCTCCATCGGCGGCGGCGTGCGCTACACCGGCTCGCTATACGGCAACAACGCCAATACCTACCACGTCGACAACTACACCCTGTTCGACGCCGGCGTGAGCTACCCGCTGAACAAGAACGTGACCCTCTCGGTGAACGCCCAGAACCTGCTGGACGAGGAATATGCCGCGACCTGCGACAGCCCGATCTCCTGCTACCCGGGCCTGCGCCGCACCGTCATGACCAGCGTGAAGTACAGCTGGTAAGGCACCGGCGGAGGCGGCCGCGGGCTGCTTCCGCCTGCTGTTTCCGGGCGCCCTGTTCGCAGGGGGCCTTTTCTTGTTTCTAAGGCAGGTCGTTTCTGAAGCCTGTTGTTCCAGAAGCCCGTTCAACGCGAGGAGTAGTGCATGTCCCTCACCCGTCGTCACCTGCTGCAGGGCCTCGCCATCGGCGGGCTGGCCTGCGCCTCCGGCCTGCCGGTGTTCGCCGGCGAGCGCCTGACGCGGATCGTCGCGCTCAACTGGGTGGCCGCCGAGACACTGCTGACCCTGGGCGTGCCGCCCCTGGCGATCTCCGACGATCGCTACTACCGCGTGCGCATGCCCACCCAGCCGCTGCCCGAAAGCGTGCGCGACGTGGGACCGTACTGGGAACCGAACCTCGAACTGATCCAGCAGCTACAACCGCAACTGATCCTCAGCGACCCGATGACCCCGACCCTGGAGCGCCGCCTCAACGGCATCGCGCCGACCGAGCGCGTGGCCATCTACCCGGCCGCCGACGGCGCCTGGCGCGCCACCACCGACTTCATGAACGACCTGGCGCGGCGTCTCGGCGTCGAACAGGTCGCCGCTGATTACATCGCCGCGGGCGAGCAGCGTCTGGCCGAGCTGCGCGCGAAACTGGCGAGCCGCCCGCTGCCGCCGGTGTGCGTCGCGGTGCTCAACCAGGACGGCCGCCACGCGGCCGTCTACGGGAAAAACAGCATGGTGCAGGACGTGCTCGACCGCCTCGGCGTCGAGAATGCCTGGCAAGGCCCCGTCGGCCCGGTCGGCCTGGCCATGGTCAGCATCGAACGGCTAGCCGAGCGCCCGGACGCGCACCTGGTCTACGTCGACATTCCCACCACCTCGGCACGCCTGCAGAGCCTGCGACAGCCCAACGATCTCTGGGCCAACCTCCCCGCTGTACGCCGGGGCCACACCCTGACGCTGCAGCGCTTCTACCCCTACGCCGGCGCCGCCTCGGTGCTCGACCTCGCCGAACGCATCGCGGCGTACCTGGACAGCGCCACGGAGGTCGCCCATGTCTGAATCGACGCTCGGCCTCGCCGCCCCGCGTAATGGCCTGCCACTGGGGCCGGCGCTCTGCACGCTGGTGCTGGCGATTCTCGCTGGCCTGCTGGTGTTCCACGGCCTGCAAGGCGCCCTGCCCCGCGACCTCTGGTGGCAGGCACTGTGGTCGCCGGACCTGGACGACGTGCGCCAGGTGCTGCTGCACTTCAGCTTCTTCCCGCGCCTGGCGGTGAGCCTGATGGCCGGCGCCGCGCTGGCCCTGGCCGGCACGTTGTTCCAGCAGATCCTGCGCAACCCGCTGGCGGAGCCGGTGACCCTGGGTGTGTCCGCCGGCGCCAACCTCGCCCTGTCGGCGGCCACCATCTTCGCCCCGGCCCTGCTGGTGCACGGCCTGGAAGCCGTCACCCTGACCGGCGCGGCACTGGCGGCCTGCCTGCTGTTTGCCTTCGCCTGGGGCCGCACCCTGTCGCCGCTGCGCTTCATCCTCGCCGGCATGGTCATCAGCCTGTACTGCGTGTCGCTCAACGCGCTGCTGGTGCTGTTCAACCACGACTACCTGATCGACCTGCTGCTCTGGCAGGCCGGCTCGCTGAACCAGAGCGGCTGGGATGGCGTGTTCTATCTTGCCCCACGCCTGGCAGTGGCCATGGTCATCGCGCTGCTGATGGTGCGTCCGCTGGCAGCACTGGGGCTGGAGGATGAAGGCGCCGCGGCGGTGGGCGTGAATCTGCTACGCACCCGCGTAATGGGGCTGGCCGTGGCTGTGGCGCTGAGTGCGTTCGTCACCAGCGCCGTGGGCATGCTGGCTTTCGTCGGCCTTGCCGCACCGGCCATTGCGCGTTTGTGCGGTGCGCGCACGCTCAAGCAACGCCTGATCTGGGCGCCACTGCTGGGCGCCGCGCTGCTCTGTGTGGTCGACCAGATCGCCCGCGAACTGTCGCGTTTCGCCGGGGAAATTCCCGCCGGCATCCTCACCGGCATCTTCAGCGTGCCGCTGCTGCTGTGGCTGCTCAGCCGCCAGCGCAGCGGCGGCATCGTCCCGCGCCCGGCGCCGGCCAAGCCGCAGCGGGAGCACCCGTGGCGGCTGATCATCGGCGCGGCGATCCTGCTCGGCCTGCTGACCTTGCCGGCGATCTACTTTGCGGTGGACGCCAATGGCTGGCACTGGGGCGATGCCGGCCTGAGCGACGCCATCGCGCAATGGCGCCTGCCGCGCGTACTCGGCTCACTGGCTGCCGGCGCCATGCTCGCCGTGGCCGGCCTGCTGGTGCAGCGCCTGACCGGCAACCCCATGGCCAGCCCGGAAGTGCTCGGCGCCACGTCCGGTTCGGCGATTGCCGTGCTGGTGCTGTTCCTGGTGATGCCGCAGCCGCAGGCCTACATGGTCCCGGCTGCCAGCGTCGGCGCGCTGCTCACCCTCGGCCTGCTGCTGTGGTTCGCCTGGCGCAAGACCTTCAATGCCGAGCGCCTGCTGCTCACCGGCGTGTGCCTGACGACCCTGCTGCACTCGCTGAGCACCCTGCTGCTGGCCAGCGGCGACCCGCGCATGACGGCGATGATGAGCTGGATGACCGGTTCGACCTACCAGGTGGACGTGCTGTCGGCGAGCACCGGGCTGGTAGTCGGTGCGGTGATGATCGGCGTCAGCCTGCTGCTGGCTCGCCCGCTGGACCTGCTGACACTGGGCAACGGCACGGCGACTGCACTGGGATTGCGGTTGCGTCTGAGCCACCTGACGATCCTGCTGACTGCCGCAGTGCTCACGGCTACCGCGACCATCATCGTCGGCCCGCTGAGTTTCGTCGGTCTGATCGGCCCCCACATCGCCCGCCACCTAGGCGTGCGCCGCGCGGCACCGCAAGTGCTGCTGAGTGCGGTGGCCGGGGCGCTGATCATGGTGGTAGCGGACTGGCTGGGACGGAACATTGCCTATCCGTGGCCGGTATCGGCGGGATTGCTGGCGGCGTTCATCGGTTGCCCGTACTTCCTCTGGCTGATGCATCGGGAGCGGCGGGGCTGAACTGAGCGTTTCTGAATACAGCGGACTTTGTCCGCTGTTCGCGGGCATGGCCCACTCCTACAAGGAGCGCGTAGGCCCGCCCTTGTAGGAGCTGGCCATGCCTGCGACAGCCCAGCGCTGGAGCTACAGAGAGCTCTGCGTAGGACGGGTGGAGCGGAGCGATACCCGTGCTGCCGGCGCACGGATTGATGGGTATCGCTGCGCTCCACGCCATCCTACGGCGGGGTTACCGGAAAGGCCGGAGCGCTGGCGGGAGTCAGGCTTCCTGCAAGGCGCGGGGACGGTTGCTGCGGTCCTCAGCGTCGGCGGAAACCGCCTGCTGCAGCTGGAAGTCGAATTCGATCTCGGCGAAGCGCCCATCCACACCGCGCGCCTTGGAGGCAGCCGCGTCCTCGACGAAACGCACCTCGCCGATCAGCCCGTCACGGGTCGCGTAAGCGAAGTCGTCCCACAGGTACTGATCACCGGCGAGGTTGATCTGCGTGGTCAGGTGGCGATGCCCCGGCGCGGAGATGAAGAAGTGGATGTGCGCCGGGCGCTGGCCGTGGCGGCCGAGTTGATCGAGCAGCTCCTGGGTCGGGCCGTCCGGCGGGCAGCCGTAGCCGCTGGGCACGATGCTGCGCACCTGGTAGCGCCCTTCAGCGTCGGTGACGATGCGCCGGCGTAGGTTGAACTCGGACTGGGTGCTGTCGAAGTACGAGTAGGTGCCCTTGGTGTTGGCGTGCCAGAGGTCGACCACGGCGCCGGCCAGCGGCTTGCCCTGCGGGTCGAATACACGGCCGGAAAGGAACATCACGGTACCCGCATCCTGGCCGTCGTCCATCCGCGCCTCGCCTTCGGACAGCGGCGCGCCGGCCACATACAGCGGGCCTTCGATGGTGCGCGGGGTGCCGCCGCCGATGCCGGCAGCTTCATCCTGGGCGTCCAGCAGCAGGTCGAGGTAGTGCTCGACGCCGAGGCCGGCGACGACCAGGCCGGCTTCCTGGCGCGAGCCGAGTCGGTTGAGGTAGTCCACCGCCTTCCAGAACTCGTCGGGGGTGACGTTCATGTCTTCGATGAGCCTGGCGGTGTCCTGCAGCACTCGAAGGATCAACTGCTTCACGCGCGGGTTGCCGGCGTCATTGAGCGCGCCGCTGGCTTCCTGGAAGAACTTCTGGATATCGGCAGTCTGGGAAATCTTCAGGGTCACGGTGATTACCTCGTTCTTGTTGTTGGATAGGGATCAACTGGCGCAGCGCACGGCCTCGCGGTCGACGCGGTGGAAGACGCGGTTGAAGTACACCAGGCTGTCCTGGCGCTCGCGCACCGCGACCTTTTCCAGCTCGACGAACATCACGGTGTGCGAACCGACTTCCTTGCAGTCGCTGATCCGCCCTTCCAGGCTGACCAACGCCTGACGCAGCACCGGCAGGCCGGCGTAGCCGTCATCCCAGAGGTCCCAGGTGAAGCGTTCTTCCATGGATACCTTGGTCATTCCGGCGAAGTGCTTGGCCAGTTCTTCCTGCTCGCCGCACAGCACGTTGACGCACAGGTGGCCGTTGCTGCGGAACACATCGTGGGTAGCGCTGCCGCGATTGACGCAGACCAGTACGGTAGGCGGCGAGTCGGTGACCGAGCAGACCGCGCTGGCGGTGATACCGCAGCGGCCTTCCGGACCGTTGGTGGTGATGATGTTCACCGCCGCCGGCAGCTGCGCCATGGCGTTGCGGAAGTCGATCTGGGTCTGGCTGAGGGTGTTGGCCATTTCTTCGCTCCTATTTGCCGGAGTGGCATGTGCTGGAGTGGCCGGCACGCCCGGCCTTTCTTGTATGGAGCCAGCGTAGGGCAGCACGGCGGCGCGCCATATTCAGACGATCACCACGCTTTGGGGGGCGGGCCGCTAGTCATCTAGGTGGTTTCTTTATCGTCAGCACCGGCGACTATGGGTATGCTCCGGGTCATGCCATTCCGACGACCGCGGCAAAAGCCCGGCGTACGCGGCCTACGTGCAGCTTCACAACGATAAGAAAGAAAGTGGCAACGCCTGATGGAAGCTAGAAAACCCGTGGTCTACATCGTCGACGACGACAAGGACCTGCGCACCTCCCTCGCCTGGCTGCTCGAATCGGTCAGCATCGAATCGCTTTGCTTTGGCGGCGCCGAGGAGTTCCTGCGCGAATACGACCCAAGACTCCCCGCCTGCCTGGTGCTCGACGTGCGCATGCCCGAGACCAGCGGCTTCCAGCTGCAGGAGATGCTCAACGACAAGGGCATCAACCTGCCGACCATCTTCGTCACCGCCCACGGCGATATCCCGATGTCGGTGAAGGCGATGAAGAACGGCGCGCTGGATTTCGTCGAGAAACCCTACAACCCGCAGCAGATGCTGGACCGTATCCAGGCCGCGCTGAAAAGCGCAGTACAGGTGCACGCGGGCCAGGAGCAGAAGCAGAACCTGCAGCACAAGCTCGACCTGCTCACCGGCCGGGAGAGGGAAATCCTGATGATGGTGGTGGACGGCAAGGCCAGCAAGGTCATCGCCCGCGAGCTGAACATCAGCGTCAAGACGGTCGATGTGCACCGCACCAAGATCAAGGAAAAGATGGGCGTGAGCAGCATCGCCATGCTGGTGCGCGAGGTGCTCAACGTGCCGGTGGAAGAATCGCGCCCCTGAGCGGGGCGCGTTGTTTCTCAGTCAGTCAATCAGTCGACGCGCTCGCCGCACAGGTCGAGAGCGAACAGCCGCTCCACTTCCGCAGCCGGCAGGCCACAGCCCAACAGGCTGAACAGCTTGCCCAGCGCCGCTTCGCGGGTCATGCCACCACCGGATACCAACCCGGCATCGCGCAGGCGACTGCCAGCGGCATACACGTCGAAGGCCACATGCCCCTGCGGGCACTGGCTGATCGCCGCCAGCACCACGCCGCGAGCGTGGGCATCGCGCAGCGCAGCCAGCAGGTCTTCGTTGTCCGAAGGGCCCGTGCCGCTACCGAAACACTCCAGCAGCAGTGCCTGAACGCCGCTCTCCAGCAGCGCGCACAGGTGCTCGGGGCGCAGGCCAGGGAACAGCGGCAGCACCATTAGATTCACCGGTTGGCGCGGCTGGCGGTAGCTCAGCTCGACGGGCGGCGACTCGGCATGTTCGCCATTGCGCTCACGCGGCAGTACGGCAAAAGCATCGAAGGCATCGCTGCGCAGCTTGGTGACGCGGGCGCCATGCATCAGCTCGCCATTGAAATACAGCCATACACCCGGCTCGACGCCGGTTTCCAGCGCCTTCAGTGCGCCCAGCAGGTTGCCCGGCGCGTCGCTGCCCGGCGCGCCCATGGGCTGCATGGAACCGGTCAGCACGACGGGCACATCGAGACCCAGCAGCAGGAACGACAGCGCAGCGGCGCTGTAGGCCAGGGTGTCGGTGCCGTGCAGCACCAGTACGCCGTCATGGCCGCCCTGCTCCAGCGCATTGACGATGGCGTCGCGCATGGCCAGCCAGTTGGCCTGGGTCATGTTGGCGCTGTCGAGCAGCGGTTGCAGCTCCGCGAAGGACCAGTCGAGGTGAATCTCGCCATGGCCTTGCAGTTGTTCGCGCATGCGAGCTTCGAAGCCGCCAGCCGGCGCCAGGCCTTCGGCGGTCTGCAGCATGCCGATGGTGCCGCCGGTATAGAGGACAAAGAGGTTCTTCACGCGACGCATGCCAGTGCTCTTGTAGGAAAGTTCACAGGATAAACCGCGAGGCCGGGAGAAGTCCCGGCCTCGCGTGTCAGACCTTGGTCCGAGAGGGATCAGCCCTGGGCCGGCAGGCTGCCGTGGGCTGGAGCGGTCGAGTTGATCTTGTGGGCATCGCGCCAGGCATCGTGGTCGATGTCCAGGTCGGCGAACTTGCTGGCGTCGAACACCGGGCGCTCGATGCCGGCGGCGCGCTGCTCGTCGTAGTCGCGCATGACGCGCAGGCCGGTCTTGATCAGCATCGCCAGGGCCACCAGGTTGACGAAGGCCAGGCAGGTCATGGTGATGTCGGCGAAGGCGAACACGGTACCCAGGTTCTGCATCGAGCCCCAGAGGATGAGGCCCAGCACCAGCACGCGGAAGGCGATCAGCGCGGAACGGCTGCGGCCGACGATGAACTGCAGGGCGTTCTCGCCGAGGTAGTAGTTGTAGGTGATGCAGGTGAACACGAACAGCGACAGCGCGACGCTGACGAAGATGCGGCCCCAGTCACCGACCACGGCGGCCAGCGAGTTCTGGGTCAGGGTGATGCCGTCGCCTTCGAAGCCCGGGGTATAGAAGCCCGAGAGCAGGATCAGCAGCGCGGTGCAGGTGCAGATGACGAAGGTGTCGAGGAACACGCTGAACGCCTGGACCACGCCCTGGGACGCCGGGTGACGCACGGCGGCAACGGCAGCCACGTTCGGCGCACTGCCCAGGCCGGCTTCGTTGGCGAACACGCCACGCTTCACGCCCATCACGATGGCCGCGCCCAGCAGGCCGGCAAAGGCCGGTTCCAGGCCGAAGGCACTCTTCACGATGGTGGTCAGCATGCCCGGCACCAATTCGATCTGGGTGATGATCACGTACAGGGTCACGGCGATGTAGGCCAGGGTCTTGACCGGCACCAGCAGGTCGGACACGGCGGCGATGCGCTGGATACCGCCAAAGAACACCACGGCCAGCAGCACGGCCAGGGCGATGCCCGAGTACAGCACCGGGATGTCGAAGGCGTTCTGCAGCGAATGGGTCACGGTGAAGGCTTGCAGGCCGTTGAAGGCGAAGCCGTAGGTGACCAGCAGCAGGACCGCGAAGGTCATGGCCATCCAGCGCAGCTTCAGGCCGTGCTGGATGTAGTAGGCCGGGCCGCCGCGATACAGGCCGTCGCCGTCGCTGCGCTTGTAGACCTGGGCCAGGGTGCACTCGAAGAAGCTGCTGGACATGCCCACCAGCGCGGTGACCCACATCCAGAACACGGCGCCGGGGCCGCCCAGGGTCACGGCGATGCCGACACCGGCGATGTTACCGGCGCCCACGCGGCCGGCGAGGCTCAGCATCAGGGCCTGGAACGAGCTCAGCTGGCCGGACTGGCCACGGATCGATTCCTTGAACACGCCGAACATGTGGCCGAAGTGGCGGAACTGGACGAAACGGGAACGGATGGTGAAGTACGCACCGAGTCCTACGATGAGGACGATGAGGACTTTCCCGGAGAGGAAATCGTTGATCGCGTCGAGCATGTGCTGGGGCCTCGATTGTTATTGTGGGAGCACGGACCTGGGGCTGGCCCGCTCACTGGGGGCGCATGGTTGCGCCCGAAGCCTCCCGAAACAATTTCGCGGCCTGCTACGAATTGATGCTACCTGACGCTATAATTGCACCAGTCGCATCACCTGGACCTGGCACGAATGTCCGAAAACCTCGGCCCCAACCTCAAACTGCTTTGCGCTCACTACCGCTCTATCTCGGAGGTTTGCCGCAAGCTCTCGATCAACCGCGCGCAGTTCAACAAATACCTCGGCGGGCAGAGCCAGCCCACTCCATTCAACCTCAAAAGGATTGGAGATTTCTTCGGCGTCGAGGATTACGAGCTGCAACTGCCGCCGGAGCAGTTCGCCCGCCTGATCGGTGCGCGCGGCACTTCGCCGGCCAACGTGCAGCGCGACGATCCGCTGCTGGAGATGCTCCGCCCGCTGCGCGACCACGCGGGCAACTTGTCGCGCTACTGCGGCTATTACTTCGAGTATTCCAACTGCATGTCGGTGCCCGGCTCGATCCTGCTGTCGCTGGTGCATCTGTACGAGCAGGACGGCAACTTCCTGTTCGAGCGCCAGGAGCGCCAGGAGCGTTCCAGCAGCACCGACGTGCAGGCTGAAGACTGGGTGCGCTGCCGCTACCTGGGCGCGGCCTTCCAGCTACAGGACCGGCTGTTCCTGATGGACTACGAGTCGCTCACCGTCAACGAGATGAGCCAGACCATCCTCATCCCCAGCTTCAAGAGTCGCATCACTCGCCTGAACGGCCTGAAAACCGGCGTCTCCAGCGGCGACCGCCGCACCCCGGCGTGCACCCGCGTGGTCTGGGAATACCTGGGCCCGGAGATCAATCGCATCAGCGCCTATCGCCAGGTGAAGCTGTACCAGCCGGACGACCCGCGCATCGACGATGACGTGCGCCAGCGCCTGCAGGTCGGGCCGATCCGCCATGGCCTGTTCGAGATCGAATGATGGGGCCCGTGTAGGAGCGGGCCATGCCCGCGATCGCGGGAAAAGTCCGCGTCTACCGCTTGCGACTCTGCAACCACGCCGCCGCCAGCCCGCTGCCGCAGATCACCGCGATCCCCAGCAGCGCCGACGGCTCCGGCGTATGGCCGAAGATCACGAAACCCAGCAGCCCGGCGAAGACGATCTGGCAATAGCTGAACGGTGCCAGCAGCGCTGGCGCGGCATGCCTGAAGGCCTGGGTCAGGAACAGGTGCGCAGTCATCCCGCAGGTGCCAAGGGCCAGCATCATCAGGCCATGCACCAGCCCCGGCCATTGCCAGAAGAACGGCACCAGCGCACTGACGATCAGGGTGTTGCATAGCCCGGCGAAGAAGTTGCTGGTGGTCGGGCTGTCCACTTGGCTGAGCTTGCGCGTCAGCAGCTGGTAGAAGCTGAAGCACAGCGCCGAGCCGAACGGCAGCAGCACCGCCGGGGTGAACAGGTCGCCACCGGGGTGGACGATGATCAGTACGCCAACAAACCCCACCAGCACCGCAGCCCACTGGCCAGCACTGACGCGCTCGCCCAGCAGCGGCACCGACAACGCCGTCACCAGCAGCGGCGCGAGGAAGTTCACCGAGGTCGCCTCGGCCAGCGGGATGTACTGCAAGCCCGTGGTGAACAGGAAGCTGGTGCCCAGCAGGCACAGCGCGCGAGCCGTCTGCAGGAACGGGTGACGGGTACGCAGCACGGCCAGGCCGGCGCGCGGCAGGAAGATGCCCGCCATCAGCAGCGTGTGCACCACGTAGCGCGCCCACACCACCATGACGATGGGATAGATGCTTGCCAGGTACTTGGACAGCGCGTCGTGGCTGGAGAACAGGAAAGTCGCCAGGACGATGAGCAGGATGCCCTTGAAGGGCTGGTGGACGCCGGACAACGGCGATTGGCTGGTACTCATCGACTCACGGAATCACTGGGCAGAAAGGTTGGCGTACGCGACTCGACAGCCTAGCAAGTTGCGCCGGGGAAAGAACCCGCCCCACGCCGGCGCGCGGACCTCGCGGGTCCGCTGCAAGGCCGGGCGATGACAGTCCCGCGCGGCGTTATGCCGGCCATGCTACGCGGAATCGCCCTACACAAATGTTCCATTTGGTTAATTCGTGTTCGAACAACGAACGCTTACGCCTCTGGCGAATTGCGGCGAGCCTCCGGCGAGCACCACTATGCCCCCAGCCGCCGCCTCGATGTGGCGCCAACAACTATAAGAAAGGTCCGTTCACATGCCCACGTTCTCCCTGGCACGCCTGCGCGCGTGCATCGCACCCGCCGCCCCTCCCAGCGCTTCCCCCGCGCCTGGCTGATCGCCTGATCCGCGCTCGCTGACTGCGTTCAACCTCCATCCGCCGCTCCCGACAGAGCCGCGCGGAGGACCCCGTTCGCCCCGAACAACGACAAGAATGCCGAGGGAACACCCATGCTCCGTCATCTGCCCCGCCTCACCATCAGTGCCTGCCTGCTACCCACCCTGCCCGTCCTGGCCCATGCCGACGAAGGTGGCTTTCTCGAAGACGCCAAGGCCAGCCTGCAGCTGCGCAACTTCTACATGAACCGCAACTACGTCGGTGACGCCCGGCAGAACAAGGCGGAGGAATGGACCCAGAGCTTCATCCTCGACGCCCGCTCCGGCTACACCCAGGGCACCGTCGGGTTCGGCCTGGACGTGCTCGGGCTGTACAGCCTGAAGCTCGACGGCGGCAAGGGCACGGCTGGCACCCAGCTGTTGCCGACCCACGACGACGGCCGCCCCGCCGACGACTTCGGGCGCCTGGCGGTGGCCGGCAAGGCCAAGGTATCGAAGACCGAATTCAAGGCCGGTGAATGGATGGTGGCTCTGCCGATCCTGCGCTCGGACGACGGGCGCTCGCTGCCGCAGACCTTCCAGGGCGCGCAGGTCACCTCGAAGGAAATCGACGGCCTGACCCTCTATGGCGGCCAGTTCCGTCAGAACAGCCCGCGCAACGACGCGAGCATGGAAGACCTGTCGCTGTTCAACCGCCCGGCCTTCACCTCGGACCGCTTCAACTTCGCCGGCGGCGAGTACCGCTTCAACGGCGACCACACGCTGGTCGGCCTGTGGAATGCGCAGCTGAAGAACATCTACCAGCAGCAGTACCTGCAACTGCAACACAGCCAGCCACTTGGCGACTGGGTACTCGGTGCGAATATCGGCTACTTCTGGGGCAAGGAGGACGGCAGCGCCCGTGCGGGCAACCTGGATAACCGCACCTTCTCCGGGCTGTTCTCGGCCAAGTACGGGGCGAGCACCTTCTACCTCGGCCTGCAGAAGGTCATGGGCGAGGACGAGTGGTTCCGCGTCAATGGCACCAGTGGCGGCACCCTGGCCAACGACAGCTTCAACGCCAGCTACGAGAGCGCGAAGGAGCGCTCCTGGCAACTGCGCCATGACTATGACTTCGTCGCCTTCGGCATCCCCGGCCTGACCCTGATGAACCGCTACATCCAGGGCCGCGACGTGCACAACGCCAGCACCGACGACGGCAGTGAATGGGGCCGCGAGAGCGAGCTGGCGTATACGGTGCAGAGCGGCACCTTCAAGACGCTGAACATCAAGTGGCGCAACTCCACCATGCGCCGCGACTGGGGCAGCACCAACAGCTTCGACGAGAACCGGCTGATCATCAGCTATCCGCTGTCGTTGCTGTAGTCACCGCCGATTGCCATCCGTAGGGCGCACAACCTGGAACAGGTTATCCGCCGCTTCGCTAACCGGCTTGTGGCGGATAACGCTGGCGCGTTATGCGCCCTACGAAACCGGCGGTCCGCTCCTACAGGCAACAAAAAAGCCCCGGCATGCCGGGGCTTTTCCGTTCAGTTCGCGGCTTATCAGCCGGCCGGCTTGTCCGCGTCTTCCGCTTCGATCTCTTCCAGCGCCAGTTCCAGCCCCCAACTGGAGGCTTCCACCGGCTGGGCGGCCACGGGCGGTGCAACCGGTGCCGGTGCGGCTGGCTTGGCTGCGGCGGGAGTGGCAGCACTACCGACGCTGCCCGGATTGTCCTTGTAGAGCTTGAGCTTCAGGCGCAGGTTGTTCGCCGAGTCGGCGTTCTTCACCGCCTCTTCCTCGGTGATCGCCCCTTCCACTGCGAGGTCGAACAGTGCCTGGTCGAAGGTCTGCATGCCGAGGGCGCGGGACTTGTCCATGATCTCCTTGATCGAGCTGAAGTCACCGCGCTTGATGATGTCGCTGATGGTCGCCGTGCCCAGTAGCACTTCCACCGCCGCGCGGCGCTTGCCGTCCTGGGTGCGCACCAGGCGCTGGGAGACGAAGGCCTTGAGGTTGTTGCCCAGGTCGTTGAGCAGCTGCGGCCGGCGCTCTTCGGGGAAGAAGTTGATGATGCGGTCCAGCGCCTGGTTGGCGTTGTTCGCGTGCAGCGTGGAGATCGCCAGGTGGCCGGTATCGGCGAAGGCCAGGGCGTGCTCCATGGTCTCACGGTCGCGGATCTCGCCGATCAGGATCACGTCCGGCGCCTGGCGCAGTGTGTTCTTCAGCGCGGCGTGGAAGCTGCGGGTGTCCACACCCACTTCGCGCTGGTTGATGATCGACTTGCGGTGCCGGTGTACGTACTCGATGGGGTCTTCGATGGTGATGATGTGGCCGCCGCTGTTGCGGTTTCGGTGGTCGATCAGCGCCGCCAGGGAGGTGGACTTGCCCGAGCCGGTGCCGCCGACGAAGAGCACCAGGCCGCGCTTCTCCATCACCACCTTGAGCAGCACTTCCGGCAGGTTCAGGTCGGCGAACAGCGGGATGTCCAGCTTGATGTTCCGCGCGACGATGGATACTTCGTTGCGCTGCTTGAACAGGTTGATACGGAAGCGGCCGACACCAGGCACGGAAATCGCGAGGTTCATTTCCAGCTCACGGTCGAACTCCGCGCGCTGCTCCTCGTCCATCAACCCGTAGCCGATGCGGGCGACGTCGCCGGCCTTCATCGGCTCGTTGGTCAGGGGCTTGAGCACCCCGTTGAACTTGGCGCAAGGCGGAGCGCCGGTGGAGAGGTAAAGATCCGAACCATCCTGGGTGGCCAGGATCTTGAGCATCGCTTGGATATCCATTGAACTGCATCCGTACGCTAGGTGGCGGCGGGCGCCGTCTGTAAGCAGCGCCCTATAAATAAGAATTTGCTTATTGACTCTATGGAGCGCCCCTGCGCCAGACAATGCAACCCATCGTGAAATGCGACCTGCATCACTGCTGCCGTACAATGCCGCCCAGACGTTTTCATTCAAGGACACAACCAATGCCCGTCGCCATGGCCCGCCACATCCTGGTCAAGACCTCCGCCGAAGCCGAGCAGATCAAGCAGCGCCTGGCCAAGGGCGAGGACTTTGCCGCCCTGGCGCGCAAGCATTCCACCTGCGCTTCCGGCAAACGCGGCGGCGACCTGGGCGAGGTACGCCCCGGCCAGATGGTGCGCAGCATCGACCAGGTGATCTTCAAGAAGCCGGTCGGCGTGATTCACGGGCCGGTAAAAAGCCAGTTCGGCTACCATCTGGTCGAAGTCTATTTCCGAGACTGAGCATGGTCGTGACTGATCAAGCGCGTGACTGACCGAGGGAACGCTCGCACATGACGCCGCAACAGATAGCCCGCTTCTGCCTGGAACTCCCCGGCGCCCGCGAAGACATCAAATGGGGCAGCAACCGGGTGTTCTCGGTGGCCGGCAACAAGATGTTCGCCATCCTCGACTTCCTCGACAGCGGCAACGGCGGCCTGGCCTTCAAGGTCGGCCCGGATCTGTTCCTGGGCTACGTCGACCGCCCCGGCATCCGCCCGGCGCCCTATCTGGCGCGAGCCTTCTGGATTTCCATGCAACGCCCCTACCCCATGGGCGACGCCGAATTGCGCGAAGCGCTGACCCGCTCGCACCAACTGGTCGTCGCCCGCCTGCCCAAGCGCCAACGCCTGGGCCTCGTGCTGGAGACGCCCTGATGCGTACGCTCGGCTGGGAAGGCATCTGGCGCGCGCCGACGGCCAGCTGGGAATCGCTGCAACTGGGTGAGCGGCGCGCCGAGAGCCAGTTGCGCGCCATCGATGAAGCAGGCGGACCGTCCTATCAGCTCGACTACCAGCTGGACTGGGACGACCAATGGCGGCTGCGGGGGGCGCGTTTCAGCGTGGAAAGCGCACTCGGTACGCATCAGTTGCACCTGCTGACCGATGGCGAAGGCCACTGGCAGGACGCCGAGGGCGAATCACTCAAGGACCTGGATGGTTGCCTGGATATCGACATCTGGCCGTCGCCCTTCACCAATACCTTCCCCATTCGCCGCCTGCATCTGGCCGATGGCGAGCGCCGGGAGCTGGCGGTCGTCTACCTGGAGGCGCCAAAGCTCAAGCCGGTGCGGATGCGCCAGGGCTACACGCGGGTCGATGCCCATCACTATCTCTACGAAAACCTCGAAGGCACGGATTTCAAGGCACTACTGAGCGTGGATGACGACGGGCTGGTGATCGATTACCCGACGCTGTTCCGCCGAGTCTGACCCCATTGTTTCCTGCAGGAGCGGGCCATGCGCGCGATCGCGGGCATGGCCCGCTCCTGCAATCAGTCGGCAAGTGAAGGTGCCTGCGTAGGGCGTACAACCTGGAACAGGTTATGCGCCGCCCCAAACAACGGCGGATAACGCTGACGCGTTATTCGCCCTACGGACGGATGTTATTTCAGGTAGTTCGTTAGCTAGCTTTCCTACACGTCAGACGCGGTCCATCATGTAGGACCACTCGCCGTACCGAACTGCAGCACATGTCCGCCGATTCCCGCTCGTCCTCGTCCACCACCCTGCAGGTGGTGTCCGTCGTCCTTTTCACCTTCATCGCCTACCTGAACATCGGCATCCCACTGGCCGTGCTGCCTGGCTACGTGCACAGCGACCTGGGCTTCGGCTCGGTGATGGCCGGCCTGGTCATCAGCGTCCAATACCTGGCCACCCTCCTCACCCGCCCGTACGCCGGCAAGGTCATCGACACCCTCGGACCCAAGCGCGCCGTGCTCTATGGCATGGTCGGCTGCGCCGGCAGCGGTGCACTGATGCTCGGCTCCTGGGCGATACAGAGCCTGCCATTGCTCAGCCTCGGCCTGCTGATGGTCGCGCGCCTGGTGCTGGGCACTTCGGAAAGCCTGGTTGGCAGCGCGTCGATCGCCTGGGGCATCGACCGCGTCGGCGCGGCGAACACCGCAAAAGTCATCTCCTGGAACGGAATCGCCAGCTATGGCGCCCTGGCCATTGGCGCGCCGCTGGGTGTGCTGATGGTCGGCCAACTCGGGCTGGCCAGCCTGGGTGGCAGCGTGGTTCTGCTGGCCGCGCTCGGCTTCGTCCTGGCCTGGCCCAAGCGTGCGGCAGCTCTGGTGCATGGCGAGCGGATGCCCTTCCACCACGTGCTCGGCCGGGTGTTCCCCCACGGCATGGGCCTGGCGCTGGGCGGCATCGGCTTCGGCACCATCGCCACCTTCATCACCCTCTATTACGCCAGTCTTGACTGGAAGGACGCGGTCTACTGCCTGACCGCCTTCGGCGGCTGCTTCATCGGCGCACGCCTGTTGTTCGCCAACGCCATCAACCGTCACGGTGGTTTCCGTGTCGCTATCGCCTGCCTGTCGGTGGAAAGCCTCGGCCTGCTTCTGCTGTGGAGCGCCCCGACGCCCTGGATCGCCCTCGCCGGCGCTGCGCTGACCGGTTTCGGCTTCTCCCTGGTATTCCCCGCACTGGGGGTCGAAGCCGTAGGCCTGGTGCCCGCGTCCAACCGTGGCGCCGCGCTGGGCGCCTATTCGCTGTTCATCGACGTATCCCTGGGCGTCACCGGGCCGCTGATGGGTGCGGTTGCCAACGGTTTCGGCTTCAGCTCGATCTTCCTCTGCGCCGCACTCGCAGCATTCAGCGGGCTGATCCTCAGCCTCTGGCTGTACCAGCGCTCGTACTCCCGCTGAGCCCGGCGACGCGGCAATCTGCCGCGACTTCGCCCATCCCCCGCGAGCCGCCGCGATCCGGCAGGCAAAACCGCTGATCAGGTAATCATGACGGGAGCGTGACAGAGGCTGGACGAAAAAGTTCGAACCTCTGCTATCATCCCGCGGCGCCGGGGCGACCACGCCCCGAATACAACCAAAAGAATATGCCAGCACAGGACTCCACCTACCCCGATCACGCACTTCGGGGCGGAGAGCTTTTTTCTTTCTGCTCGCTGGCGCTGCACCATTAAGGAAATCAAGATGCTGAACCACCGGATCAGTCTGCTCGCACTGGGGATCCTCGCGTCGACCGCTGCAATGGCCGATGACCAGTCCGCCGCCAAGGGCTTCACCGAAGACAGCCACCTGGACCTGTTCTTCCGCAACGCCTACATGAACCGTGACTACAAGCACGGTCGTGACGACAAGGCCGAGTGGGGCCAGGCCGCCACCGCCACCTTCACCTCCGGCTTCACCCAGGGCACCGTAGGCTTCGGCGTTGACGCGTTCGGCATGTACGCCCTGCGTCTGGACGGTGGCCAGGGCAAGAGCGGCGCCGCCGGCATCGACTTCTTCAAGCAGGGCGACAGCGGCGAAGCCGCCAACGACCTGGCCCGCGCCGGTGGCGCAGTGAAGGCTCGCTTCTCCAACACCGTGATCAAGTACGGTGACCAGATGCCGGCCCTGCCGATCCTGAGCTACGACAACTCCCGCCTCCTGCCGGAAAGCTTCACCGGCACCCTGATCACCTCCAAGGAGATCGAAGGCCTGGAGCTGAACGTCGGCCGCTTCACCTCGGAAACCCGCAAGAGCGCCGAAGGGCGTGACAGCGGCGGCCTGAAGCGCATCGACGTGTTCGGCGGCAGCTACAAGTTCACCGACAACTTCAGCGGCTCGCTGTACGGCTACGAGAGCGAAGACGTCGCTCGCAAGCAGTACATGAACCTGAACTACGTCATCCCGGTGGCCGACAAGCAGTCCCTGACCCTGGACTTCAACGGCTACCGCACCCGCGTGAACGAAGACTTCGCCTCCGACAACGGCATCGACGGCACCAAGAACACCATCTGGAGCCTGTCGGCCGCCTACAACATCGGCGTCCACACCTTCATGATCGCGCACCAGCGCAACAACGGTGATTCCGGCTACAACTACGGCTGGTACCAGAACCAGGGCGGCCTGGGCGACGGCGGCACCACCATCTGGCTGGCCAACTCCTACTGGTCGGACTTCAACGGTGAAGACGAGCGTTCCTGGCAGGGCAGCTACAGCCTGGACTTCTCCGAGTACGGCGTACCGGGCCTGAGCTACACCGTGGCCTACGTCTACGGCGACAACATCAAGACCGCCGAGACCAGCAATGGCAAAGAGCGCGAAATCTTCAACCAGCTGAAGTACGTCGTACCGAGCGGCCCGGCCAAGGACCTGTCGGTCAAGCTGCGCGGCTCCTGGCTGCGCGTGTCCAACGACGCCCGCTCCTACAACGACGACGGCAACGAAGTGCGCGTCTTCGTCGAGTACCCGGTCAACATCTTCTGATGACCTGATCAGGCTCGAAAGAAAACGCCCCGTGGCAGCGATGCCACGGGGCGTTTTTCATTCCGGCGCCACTCTGGTCCAGGCGATCTACTCCAGGGAGCGGCGCCTGTGCAGCCAGGGCAACGGCGGCAGCGCCATGCGCAGGATGTGGAAGCACAACAGCAGGATCAGCGCGCCCGCCACGAACGAGCCCAGGCGCTGGGCTGGTTCGAGCGTGTCGTTGAGCACGTTGAGGAACAGCATCGCACTGCCGCCCAGCATGCAAGCCAGCAGGAACACCGAGAGGATGTAGATCTTCAGCGTCAGCAGTCGCCAATGCCAGCGCATGCGGCGGCGGACGGGGACTTCATCGGGGGGAAGTTGCGGCATGATCCATTGCCTCCTGACAGGTTTCTGACGGGCTCACGCAACTGCAGCATGCGACGTCGAGATATTGGCAGGAGGCTAGCCATCATCGTGCAGAATGCCAAGTCGCACAGCGTGCGACCGTCGGATTGCAGGCTGTGCGCCGATGAATGGCTGCTCAGCGCACGACGCTATTGATGTCGTGGCGGTTGAGCGAGGTGCGCATTTCTTCGTACCACTCCGGGATCACGTCCTTCAGGCGCTCCTTGGCGTCCTCCAGCTTGAACGGCTGGGTGTAGCGCTTCTTGCGGTAGGAGTAGATGTAGTACGTGCCGTCGCGATAGAGGATGCGGTCGAAGGTGTAGAAGCCAATATGCGTGCCGTTGCAGCGTGCGGTCAGCACCATGTCGCCCTCTTCGTAGGGCAGCACGCCTTCAGCGCACTCATAGGTGAAGAACTCGCGCACGTCGTCCCAGTCCACACCATCGCTGCTGGCGTGCAGGAAGGCCTCGGCCTTCTCTTCGGAATCATCGGAGTGATCGCTGTACCAGATGAACAGCGGGATGCTCTGGTTGGTCTCGTCGCCCAGCCAGCTCTCGCCGTCCAGGTACTGCGCACTGCGCGCCAGGCTGGCCTGCACGCGGCGGTGGCTCTGGCGGTATTCCTCCAGTTGCTCGTCGAAAGCCGGCGAATCCTCACCCAGCACCACGCCTTCCATGCCCTTGATCTCGGCCACCCGCGCCAGGTACTCGGCGTAGAGCGCCGTGTCCTGGATCACGGTGCAGGTGTCGCGGGTCAGGCTCAAGCCGACTTCGGTGAAGTTGGCGCTACCCAGCACGACCACGTCCGGCTCGATCAGGATCAGCTTCCAGTGCACGCTGTTCTGCGCGCGGAAGTCGACGTGCAGGGTGACGCTGGTGCCGGCATCGCGGATGCAGAAGTCGATGAAGTCCGGCGAACTGAACGAGTTGATGGTGCCCACCAGCAGGTCCAGGCGATTGCCCTTCTCCACCAGGGTTTCGATCAGTGACTCGGTTTCACTGGCGGAGGCCGAGACCACAGTGATCAGCTTGCCGCTGACCTGCTCCAGGTACTGCTTGAGCGATTTTTGAGCGTTAAGGATTTGCATACAGCCCCCACCAGAATTCTGAACACCGAATTCTGATGCAGGAGCATGAGCGGTTTCAACTGTCGGATATCGCCATAAGCCCGCATCACGGGCTCTGCAGCGGCAATGCATGCAGCGCGGGCCCGGCTGTGGCATAATGAGCGGCTTTGCCAGGCGCCTGTCGGCCTTCTTCGACAGCGCAGGCCTTCCCTGCCCGCCCGCGCCGTCCGCGCCCGGCGCGCACCATGTCCAGCCAAGGGTCAGTCAGTTGATTTCCACCGCCAATATCACCATGCAGTTTGGCGCCAAGCCGCTGTTCGAAAACGTTTCCGTCAAGTTCGGCAACGGCAACCGCTACGGCCTGATTGGCGCCAACGGTTGTGGCAAGTCCACCTTCATGAAGATCCTCGGCGGTGAGCTGGAGCCTTCGGGCGGCCAGGTAATGCTGGAAAACGGCGTCCGCCTGGGCAAGCTGCGCCAGGACCAGTTCGCCTATGAAGACTTCAGCGTGATCGACACCGTGATCATGGGCCACGAGGAGCTGTGGAAGGTCAAGGCCGAACGCGATCGCATCTACTCCCTGCCGGAGATGAGCGAAGAAGACGGCATGGCCGTCGCCGAGCTGGAAGTCCAGTTCGCAGAGTTCGACGGCTACACCGCCGAATCCCGCGCCGGTGAGCTGCTGCTGGGCCTGGGCATTCCGCTGGACCAGCACTTCGGCCCGATGAGCGCCGTCGCCCCAGGCTGGAAACTGCGCGTGCTGCTGGCCCAGGCGTTGTTCTCCGACCCG
This sequence comes from Pseudomonas sp. LABIM340, assembly GCF_040017195.2. NCBI lineage: Bacteria > Pseudomonadati > Pseudomonadota > Gammaproteobacteria > Pseudomonadales > Pseudomonadaceae > Pseudomonas > Pseudomonas sp. LABIM340. Next base: position 3,533,928 of record NZ_CM200227.1, read on the forward strand.
GACCTGCTGCTGCTCGACGAACCGACCAACCACCTGGACATCAACACCATCCGCTGGCTGGAAAACATCATCACGGCGCGTAACAGCACCATGATCATCATTTCCCACGACCGTCACTTCCTCAACAGCGTCTGCACCCACATGGCGGACCTGGACTACGGCGAGCTGCGCCTGTTCCCGGGCAACTACGACGAGTACATGACCGCGGCCGAACAGGCCCGCGAGCGCCTGCTGTCGGACAACGCCAAGAAGAAAGCCCAGATCGCCGAGCTGCAGACCTTCGTCAGCCGCTTCTCGGCCAACGCCTCCAAGGCCAAGCAGGCCACCAGCCGTGCACGCCAGATCGACAAGATCCAGCTGGAAGAGGTCAAGCCGTCCAGCCGCGTCAGCCCGTTCATCCGCTTCGAGCAGCACAAGAAGCTGCACCGCCAGGCAGTGACCCTGGAAAAGGTCAGCCAGGGCTTCGACGGCGGCTCGCTGTTCAAGAACCTGAGCCTGCAGGTGGAAGCTGGCGAGCGCATCGCCATCATCGGCCCCAACGGCATCGGCAAGACCACCCTGCTGCGCACCCTGGTAGGCGAAATGGCGCCCACCGCCGGTGAAGTGAAGTGGACCGACAGCGCGGACGTGGGCTACTTCGCCCAGGACCACGCCGAAGACTTCGAGGACGACTACAACCTGTTCGACTGGATGGCCCAGTGGACCCAGGGCGGCGAGCAGCTGGTGCGTGGCACCCTCGGCCGCATGCTGTTCTCCAACGACGAGATCAAGAAGTCGGTGAAGGTGATCTCCGGTGGTGAGCAGGGCCGCATGCTGTTCGGCAAGCTGATCCTCAAGCGCCCCAACGTGCTGGTGATGGACGAACCGACCAACCACCTGGACATGGAATCCATCGAGTCGCTCAACCTGGCGCTGGAGAACTACCCGGGCACGCTGATCTTCGTCAGCCATGACCGCGAGTTCGTGTCCTCCCTGGCCACCCGCATCATCGAGCTGTCGGAAAACGGCGTGACCGACTTCAGCGGCACCTACGATGACTACCTGCGCAGCCAGGGTGTGATCGTCTGATCAACACCACGTTGCGATGAAAAAGCCCCGCCGAGTGCGGGGCTTTTTCTTGGGCGTTTCTCGGCAGGCGCGGACGTGGCCCGCCCCTACAGGGGGCGCATGGCGCGGAATCAACGCCCTGACGTCTGCATCGTCGCGCTGCCCAGGCTGACGTCGAAGAACTCCGCCGCCGAGGCGGCCAGGTCACGGTGGATGGCCTTGCGATCCACACGCTGGGTGTCGGTGCACAGGTCGGGGGTGGCTTCCACCTCCTCCTCCGAACAGGGCGACATGAAGACGAAGTGCCCTGCTCCATCCAGCACCCGCAGGTCCGCCTGCTGCGGCAGCTTGCGAGCCAGCGCGCCGGCATTTTTCTTCCAGTCGAGAATCTGGTCCTCATTGCCGGTGTAGAGCAACACCGGCACCTGCACGTCTTCCAGCTCATGGACGCCATACATCAGGCTCAGCGGCGCCAGCAGGAGCAAGGCGCCGATGCGCGGATCGGCCATGGGCACCAGGTCGTTGCGATCGCCGCGCACCTCGCCCTTCTCGCTGCAGGCGTCGGCGTCGTCCGGGCGCTCCTGGCAATACTTGATCAGCCGATCCAGGCGCGGCTGGGCGCCGGCGAGGATCAGCGCCGTTTCACCACCGGCGGAATAGCCGATCACGCCGACCTTGCGCGGGTCGGCAATGGCCGCGACCTTGGGATCGAGCAGCGCGGCACTGATGGTTTCCGACACCTGCAGCGGCCGCCCGTAGAGGTTGCTCTTGGCGCCCAGGCGACTGTGGTCATGCAGGTTGTCGCCGGGGTGCAGCAAGGCCACCACCACGAAGCCCTTGCGCACCAGCGCCTCGATCAAGTCGCGGTGGGCCAGCGGTGTTCCGTAGTTGCCGTGGGACATCACCAGCAGCGGAAAGCGACCGTTGGCGGTCTGCCCTTCGTAGGCGACGTCGAGGATGAAATTGCCCAGGTGCAGGGGCTGTTCCGGCGCGCGCGTGGGGTAGAAGGCGATGGCCTTCATCGGCTGCTGGTCCAGCGGGTCGCTCACCTGAAGGCGGTGAAAACCCACATTCCAGCCTTGTGCCGCCCAACTCGCGGTACTGAAGGTAACGAGCAGCAGGAACCAGAACAGGCGCCTCGCCATGGTGCAGTTCGCTCCGATTTGTCTCCGGATCAGGCGCCACGAGGCTTGTTGGTGAATGCAGAGACCACCGGGCGCCGCCTGGAGGGAACCTCTGCATAGTACGCGCCAGCGAGACTCGCTCCGTGCCCGCAGACAGGCGGCACTGCCCAGGCACAAAAAAGCCCCGCATGGGCGGGGCTTTTCTGCTCAGGGCAACGATCAGGCAGCGGCGAACTGGCTGGCGATGCTTGCCTGAGCGCCGGCGATGGCGTTGCGGCGCGGCTCGTCACCGTAGGCCAGGCCTTCAGCGCGAACGACCTCGATGTCGGTGATGCCGAGGAAGTTCAGCACCAGTTCCAGGTAGTTCTCGTGGGCGATGCCAGTCGGTTGGCCAGCATGGATGCCGCCTGCGGTGGAAACGATGATCACTTTCTTGCCGACTGCCAGGCCTTCCGGGCCGCTCTCGGTGTAGCGGAAGGTCTTGCCGGCGACGGCGATGCGGTCGATCCAGGCCTTCAGCTGGCTGGGAATCGAGAAGTTGTACATCGGCGCGCCGATGACGATGGCGTCGGCGCCGAGGAACTCCTCGATGCTCTTCTCCCCCAGGTCGGCTTCGTGCTTCTGCGCAGCATCGCGCAGCTCGGCCGGGGTGCCGGCGGCAACCAGGCTGGCGGAGGACAGGTGGCTGATCGCGTCGGCAGCCAGGTCACGGTAGGTGACTTCAACGCCCGGTTCGGCGGCAGCCCAGGCGGCGACCAGTTCGGCGCTCAGTTGGCGGGAAGTGGAGTTGTCGCCAAGGATGCTCGAGTCGATGTGCAGCAGTTTCATGTGTGTTCTCCAGGAATGTGGCCAAGTGGGTTGGCGGAGGAATTCGTCGTTGGAAGCAAGACTACGCATGTAGCCAATCTTCGATAAGTCGGCAAAAATGCAATGATTCGTCTCACCAACAGGACAATCCCATGCAGGACCTCAATGACCTCTTCTACTTCGCCAAGGTGGTGGAAGCCGGTGGCTTCGCCGCAGCCGGACGCCTGCTGGGCCTGCCGAAGTCACGCCTGTCGCGGCGTGTAGCGGAACTGGAAGCGCGCCTGGATGTGCGCCTGCTGCAGCGCACGACCCGCAAACTGGCGCTCACCGACCTGGGCGAGCGCTATTACCGGCACTGCCAGGCCATGCTGGTGGAAGCCGAGATGGCGGACGAAGTCGCGGCGCAATTGAGCGCGGAACCGCGCGGACGAGTGCGCCTGTCGTGCCCGGTGGCGCTGGCGGAAACCTCGCTGAACGAGATGCTGCCCGGTTTTCTTGCAGCCTATCCGCAGGTGAATCTGGAGCTGATGCTGACCAACCGCCGCGTCGACCTGCTCAACGAAAGTATCGACGTCGCGCTGCGCGTGCGGGCACCGGGGGATGAGGACCTGTCGCTGATCTCGCGGCGCCTGCGCCTGGCGAAGACTGCGCTGGTGGCCGCACCGTCACTGCTCAAGGGCGTCAAGCTGCGTGCGCCGGAGGACCTGGCTGCCCTGCCCGTCCTCGGCGCCATCGACAACGATCGCCGCGTGCACATGAAGCTGACCGGCCCACAGGGCGAGGTGAAGGAAGTGGCGCTGGAGGCGCGTCTGGCGGTCGAAGACTTCAACCTGCGCAAGAACGTGGCGCTGGCGGGGTTGGGCGTGACACTCCTGCCGCTGCACTACTGCACCGAGGAACTGGAGGATGGCCGGCTGGTGCGCGTGCTCCCCGCCTGGAGCGAACCGGAAGCCTACCTGCAGGCGGTATATCCGCACCGACGCGGCATCCTCCCGGCGGTGCGGGCGCTGCTCGACTATCTGCAGGAAGGCTTCTCGAGGGACGACTGGCCGGTCTGACGACGAGCCAGCCCCTGAATGGGGACGCCGATTACGCCGGGGTGACGCCCAGGCCCATCAGTGCGCCGATCCAGCCCAGCAGACGGCCGCCACTAAGCCAGTCGATCCAGAACACCTGGTGCAGCACGACGATAGCCCAGAACACCAGCTGGAAGGACAGCTTGCGGGCCTTGTGGCGAAACACCTGCTGGGCGAGGAACGCGCCCGGCCAACCGCCGAGCAGTTCCAGCAGGTGCAGGCTCTGTTCGGGGGTACGCCAGTCGTTGCGCTCGGCGCTGCGCTTGTCACGCCAATAGGCGAAGAAGGCCAGGACGCTGAAGACCGGATAGAGCAGCAGGAACCAGACGAAGTAGGCGTCCTTCAGCCAGAGCACCGAGCCGATGGCGGGCAGCGCCAGCAGCACGGCGAGGATCGCCAGCGCCTTGCCCAGAGAGCGCTTTGGCGCACTGGGGAAGGCGACTTCGCGGCCACTGCGAACCCGCTCGCGAGTGGCTGTCGCAGCGGGCTTGCGGCGAATTGCCGGGGTATCGATGGCCAGCCCGGCAAGGCGGGCATGATCGGCGCGGGGGCGGCCGTCCTTGCCGGTGCCTTCGACGTAACGGACCTGGTCGCCCTCTTCCGGGCGGCGGTCGCCACGGAAGTCGGAGATGTGCAGGAAGACTTCCTTGCCGCCGGCCTGGGGGCGGATGAAGCCGAAGCCCTTGTCATCGTCCCAGCGGCTGATGGTGCCGTTCTTTTCCACGTTCACTCGCTATCGGATCAGGGTTTGACGCTGCTCCAGTCGATCAGGGCGAACTGCCAGGTCGCCAGGATCAGCAGGCCGAACACGATACGGTACCAGGCGAAGGCCGCATAGCTGTGGTTGGCGATGAACTTGAGCAGGCCGCGCACCGCGATCATCGCGAAGATGAAGGAGGTGACGAAGCCGATGGCGAATACCGGCAGGTCCGAGGGCTGGAAGATGTCGCGGTACTTGTAGCCCGAGTAGACCGCGGCGCCGACCATGGTCGGCATGGCGAGGAAGAACGAGAACTCGGTGGCCGCCTTGCGCGACAGGCCGAACAGCAGGCCGCCGATGATGGTGGCGCCGGAGCGCGAGGTGCCCGGTATCAGCGCCAGGCACTGGCAGCAGCCGACCTTCAGGGCTTCCTTCCAGGTCATGTCGTCGACGGTCTCGGCGTGGACCACGTGCTGGCGTTTCTCCGCCCAAAGCATGATCACGCCGCCCACCACCAGGGCCACGGCCACGGTGATCGGGTTGAACAGGTAGTGGTGGATGTAGTCGGCGAAGGCCACGCCCAGGATCACCGCCGGGAAGAAAGCGATCAGCAGGTTGACGGTGAAGCGCTGCGCCTTGCGCTGGGTGGGCAGGCCGACGACGATCTCGAGGATCTTGCGGCGGAACTCCCAGACCACGGCCAGGATGGCGGCCAGCTGGATGATGATGTTGAAGGCTTCGGCACGCTCACCGCCAAATCCGATGAGGTCCGCCACGATGATCTGGTGGCCGGTGCTGGAGATCGGCAGGAACTCGGTAAGCCCCTCGACCACGCCAAGAATGAAGGCCTGAAAGGCGCTCCACAGATCCATACTACTGTCCCCCGCGAGGCACGCTGGCTCGCACGTTTCTAATGGTTTTGTCCCGCTGCCTGCTCCTGGCGCGCAAGCGCCGCAACGGCGTCGGCATGCTAATGCATTGCCTGCGGTTCGCTACGAAATTCACAAAAATTTCTCTTCCACGGCGCGAGCAGAGGAAGCGTTGGCAGTTCGGCAAATTCGAGCTGCCTTTCATCGCCAGGAAGATGCAGACAACCGCGATCCGGACCGGTTCGCGCCATCATGCAAAATGCCTAATTCATTGAAAAGCCTGCTGCACTCAAGTACCAGAAAGGCTACAAACCACCCGATTCTGTTAACGGCACGAAACACTCGAAACGCCGCAAACGCTGACGGGCCCTGCCTCGGGCCTTCCCACCCAAAGTTGTGTATCAGGAACGCAACAGAATTCGCTTCTCCCGTGAGACGAGCCCCGTTCTAGGGGCCGCGCAGGGCTTTCGTACGCTCGTTCTGTATCAGCGCCGAGACATCCGCTCCGTGATGGCTCATGTGGCCTAACGCCATGTCATTGATTCTCAATAGCTGATTAAAAGCGGCACGGCCCCTGCTCCACCTTGGTACCGCTGGTTAGGGCTCAGCGCACCAAGAAGGAACCGCCATCATGGGGAAAATCGACTCACGGATAGTCGGCATTCTCGTCACGCTCGCTTGCGGCGCGGCCAGCGTCCCGCTGTGTCCGGTCGCACAAGCCGGCGACGGCACCATCGTCCTGCAGCGCCAGGTGCAGCCACGCGTCGCCACCCGGCCGACCGACATTCCCGACCCGAACCCGATCACCGTCAACCCGAACATCTCCGACCAGATCGTGCGCCAGACCGGTAACGCCGAGCTGAGCGACAGCGATTTCGCCGGCGTCACCAGCGGCTCCAGCCTGCAGCGACACATCCTGCCCGGCGGCCAGTTGGTGGGCATGGACAACGGCGCCAACCAGAGCCTCAACGGTAATGGCATGGGTGCTGGCGCAGCTGGCGGCGGCGCCGGCATTTCCAACTCGGTGAACCGCACTGTCCAGCAAGGGCTCTCGCCCCTGCGCATGCTGACGGGGGACCGTTGAGATGAACGCCCGCCTGCTCGCTCTCCCGCTCCTGATCTGCAGTGCCACGGCCCTTGCCGCTGATCCTTCGACGGTCAACAACGCCAGCATCGACAGCGCCGTGCGCAATTACCGAGGCGTCGCCAGCGTGAACCAGGCCGCCGGTGACTCCCAGCAACAGGCCAACGGCCGCGCCATCGCCATCGGCAGCAACGCCCAGGCCACCACCCAATTCCGCCAGGCGGTCAACACCAGCGTCGACCTCAACCAGGCCGCGTCCGCCAGCATCACCGGCAACGCCTTCACCAACGGCAACGGCGCACTGGGCGTGAACCAGGCCGCCGGGGCTGCCAACCAGCAAGTGAACGCCATGCGGATCAGCGTCAGCGCCATTCCGCAGAGCGTCGATGACAGCGTGCTTTCCCAGCAGAACGTCGCGCTGCCAGTGAACTCAGGCTCGAAGGACTCCACCACGGGAAGCCGGCAGGTCGTCACCAGCGACCAGGCCTTTGCCGGCAGCCGGGGTGTCGTGCAGATGAGCCAGAGCGCCGGGGTCGGCAATCGCATTGCCAACACCCTGAGCATCCGGGTCGCGGATTGACCCAAGCCAACTCCAATAACACTAAACACGCCAAACAAAGCAAAGGAGATACACCATGAAACCAAGAATGGCTCTGAAGCCTCTGGTTTTCGCTGTTGCAGCGGTCATGGCTGTAGCAGTGCAAGCAGATAATCGCGACAACGACCGTGGTCGTGGCCATCACGACAACCATGGCCATCATCACCAACAACCCAAGACCCCGTACGATCCCTACAAGGACCCGCGGATCGATGCAGGCGCCAGCGCCACGGTGGAAGACACCCAGGAGAGCAGCGACAACACCGTGGTGAACATGGGCACCAAGAACAACGCGACAGTCGACGGATCGTTGGGGAACGCATCCGGCAACGTGGGCGTCAACGTCGCCGCTGGCGACATGAACCAACAGGCCAACGCTGCCGCCCTGGCGACTGCCGATGAGAAATTCATCTTCGGTACCGCCTATGCGTCGACTGAAGTGACCCAGAACAACACGGACAACCAGGCCTGGAACTTCTCCACCACCAACAAGGCTTCGCTGAACAACTCCGGCAGCAACTCCTCCGGGAACATCGGCATCAACATCGCCTCGGGCAACTACAACCAACAGAAAAACGACATGGCAGCCGCCGTGTCCGGTGGTCGTAGTGCCGACTCCTACAGTGGCGCCACCCAGACCTCCAGTGGCAACACCGTGGGCAACGTGGCCTTCCTGACCTACGAGAAGGAAACCCTGCGGTCCACCTTCAGCGCCCATGGCACCTACAAGGGCGCCGGTGCGGGCTACGTGGTCGACGAGTCGGGCCGTGGCGGTCATGACGACAGCCGTAACAGCGGTGGCAGCAAAACCGACAAGGATCCGCTGTTCTTCGTCGAAGCTGGCACTGTCGATCTCAGAGGCCAGGCCACCTATCAGGTGCTGATCCCCACCGGCTGGAAAGACCCGGTGCGCAACGATGCCTCCATCAACAACTCGCTCAACAACGTCTCGGGCAACCTGGGCGCGAACGTTGCGGCTGGCGTAGGCAACCAGCAGAGCAACTCGCTGTCCATCGCCGCAGGCTGCAAATCCTGCCTGTAAGCGAAACGGCGTAGCACCTGGAGGCTCCGGCAACGGAGCCTCCTTCTCCGCAAGCCACCCCAAGGCGTCACGATCATGCGTACGTCCGCCCTGCTTTTGCTCGCCCTTTTCAGCCTCACGACGCAGGCCGCGCAACTCCCCTTCGCCATTCTTCCCGGCGGGTCGATGGCCTACAAACACGTCGAGAGCATCCGCGAGCGCAAGTTCAGCAACCTGGTCCAGCAGAAGACCGACTTCAGCTGCGGCGCCGCCGCGCTGGCGACGATCCTCCGCCAGGCCTATGCGCTGGACGTGGACGAGGAATTCGTGATCAAGGGGATGCTGGTCCGGGCCGACCCGGACCTGGTGCGCACGCAGGGCTTCTCGATGCTCGACATGAAGACTTACCTCGAAGGCATCGGCATGCGCGCACGCGGGTACCGAATCCCGCCGGCATCTCTGGAGAAGCTGACGATCCCGGTGATAGTGCTGATGGATATCCGTGGCTACAAACACTTCGTCGTCATGCAGCGTGCCTACAAGGGCTACGTCTACATCGGCGACCCGGTGCTGGGCCACAAGCGCTTTACCCAGGAAGATTTCCTCAAAGGCTGGAACGGCATCATCTTCGCCGTCATCGGTCCGGGCTACGAACAGGCCAACGCCCTGATGAACCCGCCCGACCCACTGACGGCCAGGGACCGAATCAATGCGTTCAGCCCGGTCAAGGATGCAGAGCTCATGGAATTCGGTTTCATCCAGAGCGACTTCCTCTGAGACCGCACAAGAACGGAAGGCAGGAATCCTTCCGGGGAGAACCCTAATGAAAGTGATCCCGCTGCTTGCCGCCACCTGCATAGTGGCCTGCCTGCCGGTCCAGGCGGAAAGTGTCTTCAAGCCGATCGAGCTGAAGGATCAGGAGCTGGCCCAGCTTCGCGGCAAATACGTGATGCCGGGCCGGGTCATCAGCTTCGGCATCGTCATGAGCAGTACCTGGAAGAACGCCGTGGGCGACAACATCGGCGCCAGGGTCAGCATGCAGATCCAGGAATCCACCATCAAGCCGCAGTTCTACGTCACCACCATCGACGAGAAAGGCACCGGCGCGGCACCGGCCGCGGGCACCGGCACGGTCACCGGTGGAGCCGGCCTCAACCAGACCCAGGGCGTCACCCAGAGCGTTCGCGCCGCCGGTGATTACAACACGGCATCGAACAACGTCAGCATCGACGTCAAGGAAGCCAACCAGGCCCCACCTGTGGCAGCCCCGCAGGGAACGCCGCTGGACGCCGCCCCTGTCACCGCCAGCAATGCGGCCGGTACCGTCAGCGTGTCGCCGAGCAACGGCGGCGTGCAGATGGCAATCAACGCCAACGGCCAGGGCGCCGCCATGCAGCAACTCGCCGCCGGCGGACTACTCCAGGCCGCGCAGATGGTGGGTGGGAATAATGCCGTCAATAACCTGGCACAGCTCAGCGTGGTACTCAAAAACAACCTTCCGTCGACTGGAGCGCTGGACTGCAACCTCGACCAACTCAAAGGGCTTCGCACCATGGGTATGTGATCTACGCTCCAGTGCGACTGTGAGGTCCAACCTATAAGAAGGACAGCGCGCCATGCACCGATCGCTAACGCTAGGAACTGCAATCTGTGTATCCGCATTACTCCCCTCGACCTTCGCCGCCGCCGCGACGGAAGCCGAGGTGGAGACGTTGAAGCAGGAATTGCTCGAACTCAAGCAGCGCTACGAGGCCCAGCAGAAGGCCCTGATGGTGCTCGAGCAGCGGGTCAGGCAGGTCGAGGAAGCACCGGCCACGCCCGCCCAGCCCAAGCGCCTGGTCACCTCCACCGGCAAGCCGACACCGCCCGGAACCGGCAACACCGTTGCCTCCAGCGGTAGCTCCTACGGCGAGTCGCTCAAGGACGACGCCAGTCCGCCCAAGAGCGTGGAGAACCTCTACGACGAAGCCAGCGGCTTCTTCGGCAACGGCGCGTTCAGCTTCGAGACGGGCATCACCTACACCCACTACGACACCAAGCAGCTGATCCTCAACGGCTTCCTGGCGCTGGACACGATCTTCCTGGGCAACATCGGCGTGGACAACATCAACGCCGACAACTGGACCCTGGATCTCACCGGCCGCTACAACTGGAACAACCGCTGGCAGTTCGACATAAACGCCCCCGTGGTTTACCGCGAGAGCACCTTCGAATCGGCCGGCGCCGGCAACTCCACGGCGCAGTCCACCGACGAGAAGGTCACCCGCGACCCGACCCTGGGCGACGTCAACTTCGGCATCGCCTACAAATTCATGGACGAAACCGAATCGCGCCCCGACGCGGTGGTCAGCCTGCGGATCAAGGCTCCTACCGGCAAGGAACCCTACGGCATCAAACTCAAGCGCGCCTCGGACAACGACAACCTCAACGTGCCCGAGTCCCTGCCCACCGGCAACGGCGTCTGGTCCGTCACCCCCGGCATCTCGCTGGTCAAGACCGTCGACCCGGCCGTGCTGTTCGGCAGCTTCTCCTACACCTACAACATGGAGGAGTCCTTCGACGACATCAGCCCCACCCAGGGCGTGAAGCAGAAAGGCAAGGTCGACCTCGGCGACTGGTTCCAGATCGGTGCGGGCGTAGCCTTCGCCCTCAACGAGAAGACCAGCATGTCGTTCTCCTTCTCCGACCTGATCGCCCAGAAGAGCAAGATCAAGGCCGACGGCGGCGACTGGACCACCGTCACCGGCAGCGACGCCAACGCGGCGTACTTCAACTGGGGCCTGACCTACGCGTGGAGCCCCAACCTGACCATCGTGCCGAACCTGTCCATCGGCATCTCGCCGGATGCGCCGGATTTCAGCTTCAGCGTGAAATTCCCGTATTACTTCTGACGGCTCGGCTGTCCTAACGCAAAGGCCCCTTTTCGGGGCCTTTGTCATTCTTGCCATCGCAGACATCAACCGCGCCCGCCTTCTGTAGGAGCGGGCCATGCCCGCGATCCGCCGGCAAGGCCGGCGCTTCAGGGGGACTACCCGGTCGGCAACAGCTCCATCAGCCTGCATGAGCGCCCCATGGGCCCGCTCCTACAAGGGGGATTCCGGCACGCGGGAGAAATGTGGAAGGCAGCCGGGACGGACCTGCGTCCGCCCGCCGTGCCGACCACCCCGCCCTAGCGCAACTGATGCTTGTGCAACAAGCGATAGAAAGTCGGCCGCGAGATACCCAGCATCCGCGCCGCCACGCTGAGGTTGTCACCGTGCCGGGCCAGCGCATCGCACATGGCCTGACGCTCGGCGCCGAGCTTGTACTCCTCCAGGGTCACCAGCGGCAGATGCGCCGAGCGGCCCTTCTCCCGCTCCAGGCCCAGGTCGCGGGCCTCGATCTGTCGCCCCTCGGCCAGCACCAGGCCGCGCCGCACCCGGTTGGCCAGCTCGCGCACGTTGCCCGGCCAGCTGTGCTCGGCCATCGCCGCCAGCGCATCGTCCGAGAAGCGCCGCGGGCGGCGACCGGTCTCGACGCTGTAAAGGTGGGCGAAGTGGTTGGCCAGCAGCGCCAGGTCGCCATTGCGCTCACGCAGCGGCGAAGTGGATACCTGCAGGACATTGAGCCGGTAGTAAAGATCCTCGCGGAACAACCCGGCGCGGATTGCCTGTTCCAGGTCGACGTGGGTCGCCGCCAGCACCCGCACATCGACATCAATGGGCTGGCTGCCGCCGACACGCTCGATCTGCTTCTCCTGCAGCACCCGCAGCAGGTTGGCCTGCAACTCGAGCGGCAGGTCGCCCACCTCGTCGAGGAACAACGTGCCGCCATTGGCCTGTTCGAAGCGACCGATCTTGCGCTGGTGCGCCCCGGTGAACGCGCCCTTCTCGTGGCCGAACAGCTCGGACTGGATCAGCGCCTCGGGCATCGCCCCACAGTTGATTGCCACAAACGGCCGGACCGCCCGCCGCGACTGGCGGTGCAGCGTACGCGCCACCAGTTCCTTGCCGGTGCCGCTCTCGCCGCGGATCAGCACGGGTGATTCGGTCGGTGCGAACTTCGCCAGCAGCTTGCGCAACTCGCGCACGTCGCGGCTTTCACCCAGCAGTTCGTGCTCGTGCTCGTCGCTGTGCACGCTGCCACGCCCGCGCAGACGGGCCATGCCGAACGCGCGCCCGAGGGTGACCTGCACCCGCGCCACATCGAAGGGCAAGGTATGGAAATCGAAGAACCACTCACTGACGAAATCGCCGACTTCATTGAGTGGCAAGGTGTCCGGGCTGAGCACGGCTATCCACTCCGTGCCGCTGCGGCTGATGAGTTCCTTGACGGACTCCCGGCGTTCGAGATGCCGGGGTTGAAGGCGCAGCAGGCCGACGTCACAACCGCGATTGCCGGCGTTATCCAGCTCGCAGCTGTCTACTTCCCACCCTGCTGCCCGGAGTCCGGGTAAAAGCCTGCGGCAGTCGTCGCACGGATCGACCACCAGCAGGCGACGAAGATTCGTGGCTGCCTCGAGCATGCTCCCTTCCTTGGCGCCATTATTTTGAAAAACTTTAAAAAACAGTCGGTTGGCGCTCCAATTTGTAACGCTAGCAATATCTTGACGCAGCCCATCGACCGTTTTCCTATAAGGTCAATGCCGAATCGATCTCACCACCCGCGACCACGCCGCTTGACTTCCAGCCGCCGCACGAACTCCTCGAGGACCAGCTTGTAGAGGTCGTCCCCCAGGTAGACGTCCTCTACCCCGCAGTCGATGTTCGGGTTGTCGTTCACCTCGATGACCACCACGCGGTCCCCTGCCTGCTTCAAATCCACGCCGTAGAGCCCGTCGCCGATCAGGTTGGCGGTTTTCACCGCCAGTTCCACGACCTTGCGTGGCGCCTCGTGGACGGCCATCGTGCGGAAATCGCCGCTCACTTCCTGGGCGTCCGGGCTGTGGTCGTAGATCTGCCAGTGCCCCTTGGACATGAAGTACTGGCAGGCGAATATGGGTTTCTGGTTCAAGACGCCGATCCGCCAGTCATATTCGGTATAGAAGAACTCCTGGGCGAGCAGCAGTACCGACCGCTCGAACAGTTCCGCGCTGGCCTTGAGCAGCTCCTCCTGATTGGCCACCTTGATCACCCCGCGGGAGAAGCTGCCGTCGGGAATCTTCAGCACCAGCGGGAAGCCCAGGCGTTCGCCGACCTTCTCCAGTTCCTGCGGGTTGTCCTTGTAGAGGATTTCGGTAGCCGGCATGCCCAGCTTGTGGCTGCGCAACAGGTCGGCGAGGTAGACCTTGTTGGTGCAGCGCAGGATCGACACCGGGTCGTCCATCACCACCATGCCCTCGCTCTCGGCCTTCTTGGCGAAGCGGTAGGTGTGGTCGCTGACGCTGGTGGTCTCGCGGATCAGCAGGGCGTCGTACTCGGCGAGACGCGAGTAGTCCTTCTTCTCGATCAGTTCGACGTCGATGCCAAGACTGCGGCCGATGCGGATGAAGTTCTTCAGTGCCTTGCGATCGGACGGCGGGAAGGCTTCCTCCGGGTCGTGGAGGATCGCCAGGTCGTAGCGGTACTGCTTGCGCGAACGCGGCTTGCGCCAGATCTGCCGGCTGAAGCCGTCCAGGGCGTTGGCGAACTGCTCTTCCTGATCCTCGCGCAGCTTGTGGATGTTCCCCGGTTTCACCCCTTCGATATGCCAGCCGCGGTTCTTGCGGAACTCCACCAGCAGCATCGGGCACGGCAGCGCCTCGAACAACTGGCGCGCCAGGTCCTGCAGCGGCTCGATGTCGGTGCGGCCGAAATACAGCGTCAGGGTGAAGCCATCGGTGCTGCCGTAGGGATGGTCCGCCAGCGCCTTGTCGAGGGTCTTCTCCAGGTCTTCCAGCGCCAGGCTGTAGAGCGACTTCTTCGCCAGCTCGCTGATGCTGCGCACCGACGGGATCACCTTGTGCCCGCGCGCCTCGGCCAGCAGCGAGCAGTAGTAGCCGTGGCCCAGGTACTTGTAGTTGCGGCACAGGTTGATCACCTGCACGCGCTTGCCGTTGTCGTCGTCGATCGGCATCTCCAGGTACTCCTGGGCGCTGACCACATCTTCGCTGGGATAGTAGGAGGCCCAGTCTTCCTTGCGTTCCACGATGATGAACAGCTTGCTCACGACACCTCCGAAGCTGGCTGGCGCGCTTGCCGCGCCCTGGCCCTGGGACAATACTGGTTGAGCTTCGACCGCACGACGCAACGCCCGTTCGCAGCCAGCACCGGACAAGGTGCGCCCCGCAGATTAACGAATGCTTACCCTATGAAACTCCAGTTCCGCGCCGCTTCAGCCGACGACCTGCATGCCCTGGTCGAGATGGAAAACCGCTGTTTCGAACATGACCGACTGTCCCGCCGCAACTTCCAGTGGATGATCAGCCGCGCCCACGCCAGCCTGACCGTCGCCGAATCCGACGGCCAGTTGCTGGGTTACGCGCTGGTGCTGTTCCACCAGGGCACCTCGCTGGCGCGCCTGTATTCCATTGCCGTGGACGAGCGCGCCCGCGGCATCGGACTGGGCCAGAAGCTGCTGGACCGTGCCGAGGCCGAGGCGCTGGAGAACGACTGCGCCTACCTGCGCCTGGAAGTACGCCCGGACAACCGTGGCGCCATCGCCCTTTACCAGCGCAACGGCTACCGCCCGTTCGCCACGGTGCGCGACTACTACGAAGACCATAGCGAAGCCCTGCGCTTCGAGAAGCGCATCCGCCACATCAACGAGCGCACCCACCGCCACGTGCCGTACTACCGGCAGACCACCGAGTTCACCTGCGGCCCCTCGGCGCTGCTGATGGCCATGGGCGCACTGGAGCCCAAGCGCCACCTGGAGCGCCGCGAGGAGCTGCGCCTGTGGCGCGAGGCGACCACCATCTACATGACCGCCGGCCACGGTGGCTGCAGCCCGCAAGGGCTGGCGCTGGCGGCCCTGCGCCGGGGCTTCCGCGTGCGCCTGCTGCTGTCGGAAGACGGCCCGCTGTTCCTCGACGGCGTGCGCAGCGAGGAGAAACGCGAGGTGATGCGCCTGGTCCACGAGGATTTCAGCGCCGAACTGGCGCAGAGCGACGTCGAGCAACTGCTGGTCAACCAGCTGGATATCGAGGGTGCGCTGGAAGCCGGCGGCCAGCCGCTGGTACTGATCAGCAGCTATCGGCTGACCCGCTCCAAGGCGCCGCACTGGGTGGTGGTCACCGACTGCGACGAGGACTTCGTCTACCTGCACGACCCCGACGTCGATCACAGCCAGCACCGCGAACCACTGGACTGCCAGCACATCCCGGTGAGCCACGCGGAATTCGAGCAGATGAGCCGCTTCGGCCGCAGCAAGCTGCGCGCGGCGGTGATCCTCTACAAGCGCTGATGCTAGCCGGCCAGCGCCTCGCCGCCGACCCGCAGCACGCCGGCGTCGATCGCCAGGTGAACCAGCTCGGCGTGGGACACCACCTGCAGCTTCTGCTTGAGCAGGGTGACGTGGTTCGACACCGTCTTCGCGCTGATGCACAGGTGCTCCGCCACCTGCCGTACCGGCAGGCCGCGGGCGAGCATCACGAAGATCTCGAACTCGCGCTGGGTCATGCCTTGCAAGCGCGGGTCCTGGCCATCGGCGCCCTGGGGCCGGCGCGCCAGCTGGGTGGCCAGCGGCTGCTCGATGTAAGCGTGGCCGGCGAGGATGCGCCGCACTGCTTCGACCAGCACCGCCGGTGACGCGCCCTTGGTGATGTAGCCCGCCGCGCCGGCATCCAGCGCCTGGCGCACCAGCGGCAGCTCGTCGTGCATGCTGAAGAACAGCACCCGCAGTTGCGGCAGGCGCTGGCGCAGCCGGCGGGTGACTTCCAGACCGCTGATGCCGGGCAGGCCGATATCCAGGATCACCAGGCTGGGTACGCTGCGCTGGACCGCCTCCAGCGCGGCTTCGCCATCGGCGGCCTCGCTCACTTCCACTTCCGGGATCAGCCCGCGCAGCAGCGAGGCGATGCCATCACGCACCACGAAGTGATCGTCCACCAGCAGAATCTTCACGCCCTCTCTCCTTCCATCAGGCTTTCCGTCAACGGCATCCACAGGCGCAATGCCAGGCCGCCACCGGGACGGCGGCGCAGGTGCAGCTCGCCTCCCAGGCAGCGGGCGCGCTCGCGCATGGAGCGCATGCCGATGCCGGCGCGCGGCAACCCATGGCAGCCCCGGCCGTCGTCACGCACCCAGAGCAACAATCGCCCCTCGCGTCGCCGCAGAACCACCCGCACATGGCGAGCGCCGGCGTGCCGGGCAACGTTGGTCAGTGCCTCCTGCAACAGGCGGTACAGGTGGGCCTTGGCGGATGCCGGCAGGGCCGGCAGTTCGTCCAGCTGCAACCGGCAGGCCACGCCCTGGCTGGCCTGCCATTGTTCAATATGCAGACGCAGCGCCTCCTGCAGGCTGACCCGCTCCAGCACCACCGGATAGAGATCACGCACCAGCGCGCGGAAGCTTTCGTTGAGGCCCTGGCAATGCTGCTCCAGGCGGTCGAGGGTGGCGAAGGCAATGCCATCCTGGCGCTCCAGGCTGCGCAGCAGGAACACCTGCGCGCGGATGCCAGCGAGGTACTGGCCGATGTCGTCGTGCAACGCCTGGGCGAGTTGCTGGCGTTCGCGCTCCTGCACCGCGAGCAGCGCGCGGGTCAGCTCGGCGTTCTCCAAGCAGGCATGCTCCAGCGTTGCCGCCATCCCGTTGAAACCGCTGGCCAGGCGCTGTGCCTCGGGCAGAGAGTGATCCGGCAGACGCACCTGGAACCGGCCACGGGAAACTTCGCCCAGCGCGCCATGCAGTTGCTCCACCACCCGCAGGCCACCACGCACCGCCCAGCGGATCGCCAGGAGGCTGGCCAGCAGCGACACGCCGAACAGCACCAGCAGTTGCACCAGCGAATCGCGCACTTCATCGATCTCGTCGCGCGGGTCGAGGCTCAGCTGCACGCGTCGGCCATCGGCCAGGGTCAGCAGGGTCGGCGCCGGCAGGTCGGGGTACAGGCGCGCCGCCAGCCAGTCATCCAGCCCCGAGCGCGGTGCGGGCGCAGCGGAGTCCAGCCAGTGCACGCGCACATGGCGCAGGCCGGCCGTGAGGTCCGGATCGAGGCTGGCGGGGTCGCGCTGCGCCGCTTCGCGCAGGTAATCGAGCACCCCGCGCGCCGCGTCCATCTCGCGGCGCACATCCTCGTTGCCCTGGTGCAGCAGCACGGCCAGGCACACGGCCGCCAGCAGGCCGAAGAACAGCCCGACCAGCAGGTTGATCCGCCACAGCGCCGACATCTACGGCGCGCTGCGACAGGTCGTGATGCACCCAACCGGGGCTACCGGCGCACGCAACTCCGCCGCCGGCAGGTAGCCGTTGCGGGTATAGAGGAAATCGAAGCCGAACAGGCTGAGCATCAGCAGGATCGGCAGGACGAGAGTGACGGCGATACGCATGGCGACGCTCCTCTTCTGGTTCTTGTAGCGCCATCCTAGGACGCGGGCGCGGCGCGCAACCTACTACCTTGGTACTGCCCCAACCGGTACTTTCTGCATATTTTCCGCACCCCTGGCGCTTCCTATGCTGGCCGCACAAGAACTTGTCGGCCCGGAAAAGGAGTCGCCCCATGCGCCAGTTCGTCCTGCACGGCGTCGCCTATCTGCTCGCGGTTGCCTGCGCCGCTGCCTTCAGCCTCGACGCCCGCGCAGAGGAATCCCCCGCGCTGGAAATCCGCATCGGCTACCTGGGTTACACGCCCGACCCCGGCCCGCTGCTGTCCAACGTCATCCCCGAACCCACCGACGCCGGCCTGCGCGGCGCGGAACTGGCGATCACCGACAGCAACAGCACCGGGCGCTTCCTCAAGCACCGCTACAGCCTGCAAGCCGCCAGCACCGACACCCCGGAAAAGCTGCTCGCCGAGGCCAAGCGTCTGCACGATGCCGGCCTGCGCCTGTTCGTGGTCAACGCCCCGGCCGACACCCTGCGCCAGGTGGCCGCCGCCCTGCCGGACAGCCTGCTGTTCAACGCCGGCGCCGCCGATGACGAACTGCGCGCCAGCCAGTGTGCGATCAATGTGCTGCACACCCTGCCCAGCCGGCTGATGCTGACCGACGCCCTCACTCAGTTCCTGGTGCTGCGCAAATGGACGCGCTGGCTGCTGATCGTCGGCCAGCGCCCGGAAGACGCCCTCTACGCCAACGCCCTGCGCCGTTCGGCCAAGCGCTTCGGCGCGAAGATCGTCGAGGAAAAACCCTTCACTTTCGACAACGACCAGCGCCGTAGCGCCCAGGCCGACATGGCGCTGTTCACCCAGTCCAGCGAGGACTACGACGCCGTACTGGTGGCCGACGAGCACGGCGATTTCGGCGAGTACGTGCCCTACAACACCTGGCTGCCGCGCCCGGTCGCCGGCACCCAGGGGCTGGTCGCCACGGGCTGGCACAAGACCGTGGAAACCTACGGCGCCGCACAGCTGCAGAAGCGCTTCGAAGAGCACGCCGGGCGCTGGATGAACGACCGCGACTTCGCCGCCTGGATCGCCGTGCGCAGCATCGCCAGCGCCGTGACGCGACTGCGCGACGCCGACCCGATGGCGATCCGCAAGCTGTCGCTGTCCCCCGACCTGCCGCTGGACGGTTTCAAGGGCTACAAGCTCGGCTTTCGCCCCTGGGACGGCCAGCTGCGCCAGCCGATCCCGCTGGTGCAGCCGCGCGCGCTGGTCAGCACGTCGCCGCAGGAAGGCTTCCTGCACCCCGCCAGCGAACTCGACAGCCTCGGCCTCGACGCACCGGAAAGCCAGTGCCGCCTCGCGCAAGCCAATCCATAAGAAGAACTCCCATGAGGACCCTGCCCATGCCCCGCCTGCTCGCCCTCTCCTGCCTGAGCCTCGCCCTCGGGCTGGCGTCGCCCGCCTTCGCCGCCACCGCCTACGTGTCCAACGAGAAGGACAACAACCTCAGCGTCATCGACCTGGACACGCTGACCGTCACCGGCACCATAGACACCGGCAAGCGCCCGCGCGGGCTGGCGCTGTCCCACGACAACAAGCTGCTGTACATCTGCGCCAGCGACTCGGACACCGTGCAGGTGCTCGATCTAGCCACAAGCAAGATCATCAAACAGCTGCCCTCGGGCGCAGACCCCGAGCAGTTCGCGCTGCACCCCAATGACCGCTGGCTGTACGTTTCCAACGAGGACGATGCGCTGGTCACGGTGGTCGACACCCAGACTGCCCAGGTGCTCGGGCAGATCGACGTCGGCGTCGAGCCCGAAGGCATGGCGGTGAGCCCGGACGGCAAGTGGGCGGTGAACACCAGCGAGACCACCAACATGCTGCACTGGATCGACACCTCGACCCAGAAGCTGGTGGACAGCACCCTGGTGGACCAGCGCCCGCGCCACGCCGAGTTCACCCACAACGGCTCGCAGGTCTGGGTCTCGGCGGAGATCGGCGGCACCGTCAGCGTGGTCGACACCGCCAGCCGCAAGATCCTCAAGACCCTGCGTTTCGCCATACAGGGCGTACACCCCGACAAGGTGCAACCGGTGGGCGTGCAGCTGACCAGCGACGGCAAGCTGGCCTTCGTCGCCCTCGGCCCGGCCAACCATGTGGCGGTGGTGGATGCGAAGACATTCGAGGTGCTCGACTACCTGCTGGTGGGCCGCCGCGTCTGGCACCTGGCGTTCACGCCGGACGAAAAGACCCTGCTGGCCACCAATGGCGTCAGCGGCGACGTGTCGGTGATCGATGTCGCCTCGCGCAAGGTCACCAAATCGATCAAGGTTGGCCGCTACCCGTGGGGCGTGGTGGTGACGCCATGAACGCAGCCAGTATGAGTGCACCTGCCATGAATGCGCTGGCGGTCCGCGATCTCAGCTTCTCCTACGGCTCGCGCCGTGCCCTCGACGGCCTGGAATTCGAGCTGCCCGCCGGGCGCTTCACCGCCCTGCTCGGCCCCAACGGCGCCGGCAAGTCCACCCTGGTCGCTCTGCTCACCCGCCTCTACGACCTGCAGCAGGGCGAGATCGACGTGCTCGGCTGCAGCCTGCGCCGCCAGCCGCGCCTGGCCCTGCGGGAGTTGGGCGTGGTGTTCCAGCAGAGCACCCTGGACCTGGACCTGAGCGTGGAACAGAACCTGCGCTACCACGCCGCCCTGCACGGCCTGCCACGCAGCGTAGCCAACGAGCGGATCGACGCCGAACTGGCCCGCCAGCAGTTGCTGGAGCGTCGCCGCGACAAGGTCCGCGCGCTCAATGGCGGGCACCGCCGCCGGGTGGAGATCGCCCGCGCCCTGCTGCATCGCCCGCGCCTGCTGCTGCTCGATGAAGCCAGCGTCGGCCTCGACCCGGCGGCGCGCCAGGCCCTCAACGAGCATGTACGCCGGCTGTGCCGCGAAGACGGCCTGGCGGTTCTCTGGACCACCCACTTGCTGGATGAGGTGCGCAGCGACGACGCGCTGCTGGTGCTCGACCGCGGGCGCCTGGTCGCCCGCGGCGAAGCGCGGGAAATCTGCGCGCCCGACGCCGGCAACCTGGAGCGCACCTTCGACCGCCTGACCCGCCTGGAGGCCTGTGCATGAGCGCCCTGGCAAACCCTCCCTTCAGCCCCGCCGCCTACTGGCAGTGCCTGCGCGGCATCGTCGTGCGCGAATGGCTGCGCTTCGTCCTGCAGCGCTCGCGTTTCCTCAGCGCGCTGGTGCGGCCGCTGCTCTGGCTGCTGGTGTTCGCCGCCGGCTTTCGCGCCGCGCTGGGCATCTCGATCATCGAGCCGTACGACACCTACGTCACCTACGAGACCTACATAGTGCCGGGGCTGTGCTGCATGATCCTGCTGTTCAACGGCATGCAGGGCTCGCTGTCGATGGTCTACGACCGCGAGATGGGCAGCATGCGCGTGCTGCTGACCAGTCCGCTGCCGCGTGCCTTCCTGCTCGCGAGCAAACTGCTGGCCACCGCGCTGGTATCACTGCTGCAGGTCTACGCCTTCCTGCTGATCGCCTGGCTGTATGGCGTGCAGCCGCCGCCCATGGGGCTGGTGGCGGCGCTGCCGGCGTTGCTGCTGGCTGCCCTGCTGCTGGGAGCGCTAGGTCTGCTGCTGTCCAACGGCATCCGCCAGCTGGAGAACTTCGCCGGGGTGATGAATTTCGTCATCTTCCCCCTGTTCTTCCTCTCCTCCGCGCTCTACCCGCTGTGGAAGATGCGCGAGGCCAGCCAGTGGCTGTACTGGCTGTGCGCGCTGAACCCGTTCAGCCACGCGGTGGAGTTGGTGCGCTTTGCCCTCTACGAGCGCTTCAATCTGCTGGCGGCGGGCGTCTGCCTGGGGCTGACGCTGCTCTTCGCCGGCCTTGCCGTGCTGACCTTCAACCCGCAGCACGCCGCCCTGCGCAAGGGCTGAAACCTACTACTTTGGTACCGGTTCGCCCCTCCTGACGTCGAATTTCCAAAGCCGCACAGCCGGCATCTAATGGCCACTACAAGAAGAACGAACAGAGATCCCGCCATGCCTCGCCTTGCTCCTGCCCTGCCCGGTCACGTGAGCGGCTGCCTCGCCGCGTTCCTGCTCAGCGTGACCCTCGCGTTGCCGACCGCGCAGGCCGAGGACGCGCCGCTGTTTTCCGCCGACGGCTACCGCCAGGCCCAGTACCGCAGCCCGACGCCGCCTTCCGCCGACCACGCCATCACCCTCGACACCCCCGCCCTGCAGGCGTTGCTCCAGCGCGAACCGCAGACCCGGCTGGTGGACGTCTACCGCCGTACCTTCCTAAACGGCCAGTTCGTCGAGGACGAAAAGCACCGCAACCTGCCCGGCAGCCTGTGGCTGGCCAACGTCGGCACCGGCACCCTGGAGCCGCAGTGGCAAGCCTACCTGGAGCAGAATCTCGCCCACCTCACCGACGGCGATGCCAGGCGCCCGCTGGTGTTCTACTGCCGTTCCGACTGCTGGATGAGCTGGAATGCCATCCGCCGCGCACATGCGCTGGGCTATGCCAGCCTCTACTGGTACCGTGATGGAATCGACGCCTGGGAACAGGCAGGACTGCCCCTGCAGGATGCGCAACCGCAACCCCTGAAGTAACTTGCGATCACCGCCCATAACGACAACAACGAGGTGCAGGCCATGTACAAGATCCTGATCGCCGACGATCACCCGCTGTTCCGCGAAGCCATCCACAACGTCATCGCCGACGGCTTCCCCGGCAGCGAAGTGATGGAAACCGCCGACCTCGACAGCGCCCTGGGCCTGACCCAGGAACACGACGATCTCGACCTGATCCTGCTCGACCTGAACATGCCCGGCATGCATGGCCTGAACGGCCTGATGAGCCTGCGCAACGAGGCGCCAACCATCCCGGTGGTGATCGTCTCCGCCGAGCAGGACAAGCAGGTCGTCCTGCAGGCCATCACCTACGGCGCGGTGGGTTTCATCACCAAGTCGTCGCCGCGCGTGCAGATGACCGAGGCCATCGAGCAGATTCTCAACGGCAACGTCTACCTGCCGTCGGACATCATCCGCACGCAGAAATCCTCGCCGCGCCGCAGCGGCCAGGAAGACCACAGCATCCCGCCGGAACTGCTGCAGGCGCTGACCCGCAAGCAGCTGCTGGTGCTGGAGCGGATGACCAAGGGCGAATCCAACAAGCAGATCGCCTACAACCTGGAGATCGCCGAAACCACGGTGAAGGCTCACGTCTCCGCCATCCTGCGCAAGCTGAAGGTGCACAACCGCGTGCAGGCCATCCTCTGCGCAGGCGATATCGACTTCGCCGCCTACCTGCGTCGTTGACGCCGAATCCGTCCGTGCCGCCGAGACCGCTACCGGGAACCCCTCGATGCCCTCCACCCGCACCCTGAGCCTCACCGGCCTGGCGATGATCGCCTTCGCCGGCAACTCCATCCTCTGCCGCCTGGCCCTCAAGGCCACCAGCATCGACGCGGTGAGCTTCACCGGCATCCGCATCTTCGCCGGCGCACTCGTGCTCGGCCTGCTGCTGAAGCTGCGCCGTCGCGCCGCCAGCGACCGCGGCAACTGGCGCGCGGCGGCGGCGCTGTTCGTCTACGCCGCGGCCTTCTCCTACGCCTATGTACAACTGGATGCCGGCACCGGCGCGCTGCTGCTGTTCGGCGCGGTGCAGGTGACCATGATCCTGATCGGCCTGCTGCGCGGTGAAAGCCTGCGCGGCCAGGCCCTGGTGGGTTTCCTGCTGGCACTGGGCGGACTGCTCGTCCAGTTGCTGCCCAGCGCCAGTGCGCCGCCGCTCGCGGGTGCGCTGCTGATGCTGCTCTCGGGCGTGGCCTGGGGGCTGTACTCGCTGCTCGGGCGCAAGGGCAGCGATCCGCTGGCGATCACGACGGGCAATT
The DNA here is from genome assembly GCF_040017195.2 of Pseudomonas sp. LABIM340. Classification (NCBI taxonomy): domain Bacteria; kingdom Pseudomonadati; phylum Pseudomonadota; class Gammaproteobacteria; order Pseudomonadales; family Pseudomonadaceae; genus Pseudomonas; species Pseudomonas sp. LABIM340. The sequence goes on from NZ_CM200227.1 coordinate 3,557,604, forward strand.
TCGTGCGCGCCATTGCCTTTGCGGCCGTGCTGGCGGTGCTCTTCCATGCCGATCTGCGGGTGGACACCCTGGGCGTCGTGTATGCCGTGCTGTCTGGCGCGGTGGCCTCAGGGATCGGCTATGCCATCTGGTACAGCGCGCTGCCGGGGCTGTCGGCCATCCAGGGTGCTTCGGTGCAACTGAGCGTACCGATCCTCGCCGCCCTGTCCGGCGCAGTGCTGCTAGGCGAAGCGATCAGCCTGCGGCTGGCGCTGGTTTCACTGGCGGTGCTGGGCGGGATCGCCCTGATCCTGCTGGCGAAGGTACGCGCGCCCGTCGCGCAGCGCGCCTGATCCGCAGGGCGTACAACCGTTCGCGGTTGTACGCTGCTTCATCTCTGCTCGCCGCGCGCCCAGCTTGATCCCGGAGCGCAATGAAGCCACGGCCAAACGGCGGATAACGTCGAACGTTTTCCGCCCTACGGAGGCATCCAGGAGCGCACCAGTAGGATGGTGTGGAGCGCAGCGATACCCATCGATCCGGCGCGGTTGCAGCATGGGTATCGCCTGGGCTCCACCCCTCCTACGCAGAGTCCATCCTGAAAGCGGGGTGATGGGCTCGATGCGAAACAACACGCGACGCCGGCTCAGTGGGCGTTATCGATCAAGTGACACAGCGCCGTCTTCAGCTTCATCGGCCGCACCGGCTTGTGCATCAGCGTGTGCCCCAGCTCGCGGACCTGCTGCTTCAGCTCGTTGCTGTAGTTGGCGGTGATCATCAGCGCCGGTAGCGGCGTGCCGCGGCGGGCGTTGATCGAGGCCACCGCATCGACGCCGTTCAACCCATCGTCGAGGTGGTAGTCGACGATCAGCAGGTCCGACTCGGCGTGGAAGTTGTCCACCTGCCGCGCCAGGTCCTCCTCCGACAACGCCGTCACCACCTGGCAGCCCCAGGTCTCCAGCAGCGTGCGCATGCCGGCGCAGATCGAGGCGTCGTTATCCAGCACCCACACGCGGGATCCGCGCAAGCGCTCCACCAGGTCGTCAGCGGTGCGCTCCGGTTCCGGCGCGCTGCGGGCCACGCGGCGCGCCAGCGGGACTTCGATGGCGAAGCGCGAGCCCTTGCCGGGCACCGATTCCACCTGGATGCGATGGCCCAGCATGCGCGCGATCTTCTCGACAATGGCCAGGCCCAGGCCCAGGCCGCGATCCTGATGGAAACGCTGCACATCGCCGCGCTTGAACTCCTGGAATATCTCGCCGAGCTTGTCGGCGGCGATGCCCACGCCGGTGTCCCAGACCTCGATCCACAGGCTGTGCCGACGTCGCCGGCAGCCCAGCAGTACCCGGCCCGAAGGCGTGTAGCGGATGGCATTGGTCAGCAGGTTGCGCAGGATCCGCGCCAGCAGCTGGATATCGCTGCGCACCTGCGCGCCGCAGGGTACGAAGTCCAGCGCCAGGCCTTCGCTGGCGGCCACCTGGCGGTACTCGGCGGCGAGGTTGCCGAGCAGTTCGCTGACATCGAACGAGGCAATGTCCGGCTTGATCACCCCGGCATCCAGCTTGGAGATGTCCACCAGGGTGCCGAGCAGCGTCTCCACGTCCTCCAGCGACTGGCTGATATTGCGCACCAGCGCTTCGCCGCTGCGCTCCTGCAGGGCGCTGGTGAACAGCCGCGCGGCATTCAACGGCTGTAGCAGGTCATGGCTGACGGCAGCGAGGAACTTGGTCTTCGACAGGTTGGCCTGCTCTGCCTCGCGCTTGGCCTCGCGCAGACGTCCTTCGACCTGACTGCGCTCGTCGATCTCGCGCTTGAGCTGGTCATTCAGGCTGGTCAGCTCGGCAGTGCGTTCGCGCACCCGTTGCTCCAGATTCTGGTACGCCTGGTGCAGCGCCTCGGCGGTGCGGCGGCGCTCGGTGATGTCACGGATCAGCACGAACAGCCCGCTCACCGTGCCGTCGGCCTGGCGGTTCGGCACGTAGGAGCGCTGCATGTAGCGTTCCTGCCCGGCGAGATTGGTCTCGGCGATCTCGAAAGTCACGTTCTCGCCCGAGAGCGCGCGCTCGAAGTACGGTTCCAGCCGCTGGCAGTGCTCGGCGCTGTGCACCTCGCGCAGGTTGCGCCCGAGCATCGAACCGCTGGGCCAGCGGTACCATTCCTCGTAGACCTTGTTGGTGAAGTCGTAGTCCAGGTCGGCGGTGAGGTAGGCGATCAGCGCCGGCACCTGGTCGGTGATCAGGCGAATCCAGCGCTCGCTTTCGCGCAACGCCTCGGCGTGCCGGTAGCGCTCGGTGATGTCGGTGAAGGTGTTGACGAAGCCGCCGGTGGGCAGCGCGTGGGTGCGGATCTCCAGCATGCGTCCGTCGAACAGGCGCTGCTCGATCACCCCTTCCGCCTCGCCCTTGCGCGGCCGGCTGCGCGGGGTCAGCAGCGGCAGTTCGCTGTCGGCCATGACCTCGGCAAAGGGCCGGTGCGCCTCGATCGGCGCCAGGCCGCAAAGTTCGAGGAAGCGTCGGTTCCACAGCTCCAGCGCGCCATCGGCGCCGACCATGGCCACGCCCTGGGACAGGTTGTCCACGGCGCGCTGCAACAGGTGCGACTTCTGCGCCACCGCCTGCTCGCGGCGGGCCATCTCGTTCTGCTTGATCTCGGTGATGTCGCTGTAGAGCACCACCAGCCCGCCGTCGCGGGTCGGCCGCTCGGTGACGCGCACCCAGCGGTCGTTGCGCAGCCGATAAAGGGTGTGTTCGTCATCGCTGCTGCGCTGCTCTTCGACGATCAGCCCGCTGCTCTGCGCCAGCCGGCGCACCTCGGCGAGCCGCGTTCCAGCACCGACGCGGGCGCGGGTCTGCGCCCAGAAGGCACGGAAGCGTTCGTTGTAGAGAACGATGCGCTGCTGCGGGTCGAACAACACGAAGGCATCGGAGATGCTCTCGATGGCATCGAGCAGGTGCTGGTGTGCGGTTTCCGCGCGCAGGCGGGCATCGCTGAGCAGCTGGTTGCTGGACTTCAGCTCGACCATCGCTTCGCTCAGCGCATCGGTGCGCTCGCGCACCTGCTCGGCCAGCACCACCGAATGCTGGAAGGCGCCGTAGGCGTTGTCGCCCCGCGAGGTGGCCGACTCGACACGCTCGATCAGCGCCGCATTGATCCGCTGCAACTTGTGGTTGTCGCGCTCCAGCTCGTCGATGCGCGCGCGCAGCTCAGCGTCCGGCGTTGCCCCGAGGACGGCCAATGGCGACACCGGTGAAGGTCTGGTTGATATGCATGCCATTGAATTGTTCCCCGTAGGTGTTGAAGCCGATCACCTGCTGGCTGCGGAGAAACTCGGCGGTGGGCTCGGTATCGCCGGCCACCTCCAGCTCCAGGCGACGCAGGAAACAGTCGCAGCCAATGGTCAGCAACGGCGGCCCGAGGCGTTCGTGCAGGCGCTGGAACTGCGCCTGCAGCCCGGGCAGCAGCGGGCCGGTGCTCATGGCGGTGAGGACGATGCCGTTCTCCACTGCGCAGTAGAAGGTCAGGCTGAGGTCGTCGTTGACCTGCTGGATCGAGCGCACGTAGTACTGGTCACGCACCCGCACCGCCAGCGGATGCGCCGGGAACAGCGAGAAGTCCAGCTGCTCCAGCGGCACTCCGACCAGCCGGGCGAACTCCAGCGCGGCCGGCTCGGCGTTGAGCTCCAGCACGCGGCGGCTGTCGCTGTCGGCGCGGGTGACTACCAGTTTTTCTTCGCTGGGCAGCACGTGGTGGGTGGTGAACACCTCGAAGTCCAGCCAGGTGTTGAACAGCACCACCACCGCCGCGCCGGTGTGGAACTGGCCCTGGTAATAGACGTGGGTGTGGGTCAGGTGATTATCGTCGCCGGCCGAGCCGCCGAAATGGGGGATGGCGCCCAGCGCGGCACTGAGCGCCGCCAGCACCACTTCCTCGCGGCTGGACAGGCCGTCCAGCAGGGTCAGGGCGAAGCTGTGGTCCTTGATCGGCGCCAGCCCGGCGCTGCGGCAGTCCGCCACCAGCGACTCGACCATCTGCTGCGCGTCGATCAGGCTGAAGCGCTCCATCTCGTCCACCAGCGCGCAGGAGATGGCGAAGCTGCGCAAATCGAAGCCCACGGCGGTGACGCAGCCACGCCCGTAGCCCTGCGGGGTGATCTCCCCGGCGGTGGTGCAGCCGGCCAGGTCTATGCCGCCGAAGTACTGTTCCAGCGCGGCGGCGAGCGCCGGCAGGTCGTATTCGGCGGAACAGAAGAACAGCACGAAGCCGAGGTTGGGATGGATCAGCTGGCGCGCCAGGTCCTGGGCAACCGCCTCGACGTCGCGGGCACTGGACATGCCGCGAACGACTCCTTGTGTTTCGTGCATGGCGTACGCCCAGTCAGGATATCGACGTGGGCATTCTACGAAGCGGCCGGGGCGCGCCCCATGCTACTTGGGTCGCGGCGGGTCTATCCGAAAGTAGCGGGATATCTGTAGGAGCGGGCCATGCCCGCAACCGCGCCCGTGGGTTGATGCCGGCGTTTCCCGTCAGGTACCGAACGGCATGAAACGCCGGCCTTGCCGGCGGTTCGCGGACATGGCCCGCTCCTACAGGTCGATTCCGTCAGTTCGTAGGGCGCATAACCCGGAACGGGTTATCCGCCGATGGCAACGTCGGCGGATAACGCTGACGCGTTATGCGCCCTACGGCGTCAGGCAGCCGGCCAGAACAGCAAGGTCAGCACCAGCATCCCGGCATAGAAGCCCGTCTCCAGCGTCTCCGTCCACGGCTGAATCCTGCGCAGCGCGCCATGGATGTGCACCACCACCATCAGCCCTGCTACCGCCGCCAGCACCTCGAAGGTGGTCACCAGTGCCTCCCCGGTCAGCGCCGCGCGCAGCATCAGGGCTTCGACGATGAGGATGAACGCCCCCAGGCAACGCCCGAAGTACACCGCAAGATCGGTGTGCTCCGGCAGTTGCCACTGCATCACCCTCGCCCACGACATGGGCATCAGGAAGATGGGCAGGGCGAACACCAGGGTGGTGGCGATGGACAGAACCAGCAGGTAACTCTGCGCCTGCGCGCTCCACATTCCGATCATGAAAAATCTTCCTTGAGAGCAAGAAAAAAGGCGGGCGACACACCGTGCCGACCCGCCGAACTGGAGCCAAAGGAGTTGGGTTGTTACCAGTTGAGGACGGCGCCCACCGCGAAGGTGTCGGTGTCCTCGCTGACGGTGGAGCCCTTGCGGCCGTCGATCTCGTAGACGTTGTACTCGGCCACCAGCTTCAGGTTGTCGTTGATGGTGCGGAAGTAGGCGATGCCCTGGGTCGAGTAGTCCGCCGCGCTGCCCAGGCCGTTGCCGTCGTCGCGGGTCTCGCCGGTGGACAGAGCCACACGGTTCTTGCCCCAGCTGTAGGAGCCCTGCAACAGCACGCCGCGGCTGTCCACTTCCCGCAGCGCGGCTTCACCCGCGTTGTTGGTGAAGAACGGGTTGATGCCCTTGGCGGTAAAGCCCGACCCCGTGAGCGAGAAGCCGCCCATCTTCGCCTGGATGCCATAGCCCAGGCCCTTGGAGGTCACGCTGTCGACTTCGTCATTGGTGTTCTTCGAGGTCTGGTAGGCGCCGTTGACCCAGCTGTAGATCTTCGCCCCGCCGACGTCGAACTGGTAGCTGATCTCGCTCTCGTAGCGCGGGTTGTCCTGGTAGGCCTTGTCGTCGAGGCCGTCGCTGGCGTCCTTGTCGATCTGGTTGGTGTCGATCGGGTCCATGATGCCCACCGCGATGTGCAGGCCGTCGACCAGGTTGTTGTTGCGGTAGGTGATCTGCGAGGTCGGGAACGGGTACGGGTAGCCGGTACCGATATTGCCGAAGGACACGCCCTTGCCATCCACCAGGCCGAGGGTGTCGCTCGCGTTGCCGAAGCCGGCGAGCAGTTCGTCGAGGAAGATGTTGGAGCGCGAGAACAGGCCGAAGTCCTTGCCGATCAGTACCTCACCCCAGTCACCGGCGACGTTGCCGTAGAACTGGCGGACGTCGATGGCGGTGTCGGTGCCATCCTGCTCGCTGTCGTTGATGGTCACCCAGAACGAGGAGCGCCCGGTAAGGGTCAGGCCGTCGATCTTCTTGCCGAAGTTGAAGCCGATGTAGTTGGGCAGGAAGCCCATCTTCACCCGCGACTGACGGCGGTCGTAGGTTTCGCCGTTACGGTCGACGTCGCTGTTCACATAGAAGGCGTTGAAGTAGCCGTCGGTGGAGAAGGTGGTGTCGTCCTTGTCGTATAGCACGATGTCGGCGCGTGCGCCGCTCGACAGTGAAGACAGGGCCAGGGTGGCCAGTGCCAGCGGCAGCAGCTGGTGGCGGACGGCGTTCTTGTTCTTGTTCATGGCGCTCTCCGGGTGGGATCGACTGTGCTCAGTCGTGTCGGAGGCGATTATCGAAACGCCCGCAGCCTCGCCATACGCTGCTTTGGCGCTGGTTCCAAGGGCCTTGCAGGCGTCTTGCGGGAGCGCTGCGCAAGGCTCTGCGACCACCGCTACCTCGGGCGCGCGGCGATGGTCGCGGGTAGTCGCGACCTCCGGGCAGCTACCTTGGGCCGGCACACCGGGCGTAAGGCAAAAGTCGACCGTGGCACCGCCTTGCGGACGGCACCCCAGGTCGAAAGTACGAGGATCAGGCGTGGCTGAGCATCAGCCAGTGACCGCCCTGGGCGGAGCTGAGCGCCGAATGCGCGGCGCGCAGTTCGGTGGCGCAGAGGTTGCCGAGCGCCTGGACCATCGCCTCGCGGTGCGACGATGCGACGCCGGCCAACTGGTCGTTCCAGGCCTGATGCAGGCGTTCGGCGAAGTCGCCCGGCGCGCGCGCCAGCTCGGCGGCCAGCGGAGCGCGCAGGCTGTCGACTCGTTGCGGGTCGATCCGCAGCAGGGCTTCGCCCTGGCGGTAAAGGAAGCTGTCGACCTCGGCCTGCAACTCCACCGCCGACAACAACGGCGACTGCACCGCGAAGAGTATGCCGCGGCGCATGCCCACTTGGCGGAAGCCGCAGTACAGCGCATAAGCCAGTTGCCGCTCACCGCGCAGCCAGTGGAAGAAGGCCGGTTCCAGCACGCGGGCCAGCAAGCGCCACGCGGCTTCGTCGGCCGCCGAGCGCGACGCCAGCGGGCAGAACAGCAACAGCGCCGCTTCGCCCGCCAGCTCCAGTACCTGGCGATGCCGACCGGCCGGGCCGCTGCGCGGCGGCAACGCGCTGGTGGTCGAGTAACCGGCCAGGGTATCCGGCAACTCGATGCGGCGAGTCAGGTCGTCCCAATGGGCGGCGGACCAGTCCGGTGATGCATCGCTGTCCCCGGCCAGCATCTGCGGCAGCAGATCGAGCAACTGTCGGATCGGCATTTCACCTTCGCGGCGACGGCGTTCGGCAGCGTGCAGACGCGCGCCCTGCCCCAGCACAGCGGCGGCAGGATGCTGAAGCGCATGGATCGCGCACTCGGCCAGCTCGGCAAGGTGGTTCTTCGCCCCCGACAGCATCAGCGTCCAGTCACTTTCCATGGCTTCCAGACGCAGGCTGGCGCCCTCGTGCCGCGCTGCGCCCGCCAGCGGGCGCAGCGCCTGCCGGGCGCAAAGGAAGGCCGGCCGGCTCGGTGCCAGGGGGAAGCGCCAGCGCAGGTAAAGGGCGGCGGGCTCGGCGTTCGTGGCCGCTTGCGTCGGCGCGAACGACCACGGTTCGCCACGCAACGGTTCGATGCTGCGTTGCGGACTGCGGGCGACATCGAGGATGAAGCCGGCCGAGGTCAGCGACTCGCCGATCACCGACTCGCAGGCGAGCAGGCGGGTCATGCGCGGCGTCACCAATTGGCCGAGCCATGCCGATGGATGGGCGCTTCCCGCGCGGCGTTGCAGCTGTTCCAGGGCGCCGGTGGGTTCGTCGACAGGTGCGCCGGCGAGGATATCCGCCGGCAATTTGCGCAACGCCTCCAGCCAGGAGAGGAAGGCCGATTCCACGAGATCGGCAGTGGAGGCTTCAGCCAGTTCGAAATCGAAACGCAGCAACGCCTGGCTGTTGGCGAAGCGACTCAGGCGCACACGGGCGCTGTCAGCCAGTCCGTTCTGCCCCAGGCAGGCCAGCAGCGATCCGGGCGCCTCGTCGGCCAGCCAGCCCTGCAACTGCTCCAGCAACGCACCACCCTCACCCGCCACGCCCTCCAGGGCGAACGCCAGCACCAGTCGCGGCGCGCCGGTCAGGCGCAGCTTCAGCTCCTGACCGGTCAGCGGCAGGAGGGATTCTTCACTGGCGGGCTCGGCCAGCGCGCCGGACGGGAACACAGCGGCTTCGCGCTCGGCCAGTGCCGCCAGTTCTTCCAGCGATTGCGGCCCCTGCAGCCAGAGTTCCAGCGCCCCGCCCACCTGACAGGAGCGAATGAAGTCACGCAGCGCCTTCTGGAACTCGGCGCTTTCCACCTTGAGGCTGTCGCGGCGACCGGCCACGAAACGCCCCAGCGGGTGCTCCGGCGCCACCGCCAGCGCCAGGGCGGCGTCGATCAGGGTGTCAGGGTCACGGCCGCGGGCGAGGAATTCAGCTTCCAGCACTTCGCGTTCGGCAACCTGCACGGCTTCGTCCAGCAGCGGCCGCGCCAGCATGTCCACCAGCCGCGCCAACCCGTTGCCCAGATCATCGGCCGGCACCTCGAAGAAGTAATCCGTCTGCCGCGCGCGGGTGCTGGCATTGAGTCGGCCGCCACGGGCCTGCACCCAGGGCATCAGGCGCTCGCCCTCGACGAAGCGCTCGCCACAGAGGAACAGCAGGTGCTCGATGAAATGTGCGAGACCAGGGAAGCCTGTCGGTTCGTCGTGGCTGCCACGGGCGATCCGCAACAGCGCGGCGGCGCGGCTGGCGCCCGGAGCCTGGATGACGGTGGCGCGCAGGCCGTTGGCGAGGGTCAGGGTCTTGGCGGGAAGGCTGTTCATCGGCATCCGTTCCGGTTGATGGCCGCCACCATCGCCGAAGGCGCGGCAAAGGGAAATACGGCTTTGGCAGCAAATGCTGGGCGGCATTGGCCCACGCCATCAGGCCGGCTACCATTCCCGGCTCCACTCGACCTTCGCCATTCTCTTGAAAGGAATACGCTCGCCATGAGCACCGCCCTGCTGATCATCGACGTCCAGTCCGACCTGTGTACCGGCGACTACGCCTGTTTCGACATCGACAATGTGCTGCAGCGCATCAATGGCCTGAGTCGCGCGGCGCGTGAGGCCGGCGTGCCGGTGGTGCTGGTGCAGCACGAGGACGATGATCTGCAGTATGGCAGCGCCGGCTGGCAGCTGGAAACGTGCCTGCTCACCGATCCTGCGGACCTCAAGGTGCGCAAGACCACCCCGGACTCCTTCCTGCGCACCGGCCTCGCCGACCTGCTGCAATCGCGCGGCATCGATCACCTGGTGATCTGCGGCCTGCAGAGCGACTATTGCGTCGACACCACCACCCGCCGCGCCCTCGCCCAGGGCTACGCGGTGACGCTGGTGGGCGACGCCCATTCCACCGTCGACAATGCCGTGCTCAACGCCGCGCAGATCAGTGCGCACCACAACGCAGTGCTGGGCAGCATCAGCAGCTTCGGTCCGCGCGCCAAGGTCGTCCCGGCCGCCGACGTGCATTTCTGAAGCCTGCGAGGCCATCGCCGTGAATTTCGACTGGAACGACATCCCGATCCTCCTCGCCCTCGCCCGCCACGGCAGCATGAGCGCCGCCGGCCGCGCGCTGGGCGTCGACCCCTCGACCATGAGCCGGCGCCTGGTGGCGGCGGAAAGCGCGCTGCAGACTCGCATGTTCATCCGCGACAACGCGGGCTACAAGGCCACCGACGCCGGCACGGCCTTCCTTGGCTACGCCGAGCGAATCCTCGGTGACGTGCAGAGCATGCTGCTGGAAACACGCAACGAAGCCAGCGCCATCAGCGGTTCGGTGCGCATCACCGCGGTGGACTTCCTGTTCAGCCACTGGCTGGTGCAGCACATGCCGCAACTGGCGCGCACCTACCCCAACCTGCAACTGCAACTGATCCCGGCGAACCGCGCACTCTCCTTCACCCGCCGCGAGGCCGACTTCGCCCTCCGCCTGGCGCGCCCGGCCGAGGACGCCGCGCTGGTGATGCGCAAGGTCGCCGACATCGGTTTCGCCATCTACGCCGCCACGCCCTTCGCCCAGGTACCGCCTGAACAATGGCCGCAGCAGCCCTGGCTGGGCTACGGCGAAGACCTCGATGACACCCCGGAGATGTGCTGGCTGCGGCGCTTCGTCCCGGATGCCAACTTCGCCCTGCGCGCGAGCAGTGTGACCACGCTGATCCATGCCTGCGAAAGCGGCCTGGGCATGGCGCTGCTGCCCTGCTTCCTCGGCGAGCGCGAAGGCCTGGTGCGTCTCTCCGGCGCGGTGGTCGTGCGGGAAATCTGGCTGCTCGCCCACCGCGACGCCGGCCGTATCGGTCGCTTCCAGGCGGTCAGCGACTGGCTGCGCGAAGTGTTCGACCAGGACACCGCGCAGCTCAGCGGCGAACATCTCGACGGCCGCACGCTCGGCGCGGTGGAAGTCAGCCGGGGCTGACAGCGCCCGGAAGAAAGAAAAAGCCCGGATGTCGCGAGACATCCGGGCTTTTTGCCGTCGGGGCCGAATGCGTGGTTACGGCTGGACCGGCGGCAGGTACTGCAGGGTGGTGCCCAGCGCCCAGAGCAGGAACAGCACCAGGGGCACGTGGACGAGCAACTGGACGAAGCTGAAGCCGATCAGGTCGCGGGCTTTCAGGCCCAGCACGCCCAGCAGCGGCAGCATGTAGAACGGGTTGATCAGGTTCGGCAGCGCCTCGGCGGCGTTGTAGATCTGCACTGCCCAGCCCAGGTGGTATTGCAGCTCGTTGGCCACCTGCATCACGTAGGGCGCCTCGATGATCCACTTGCCGCCGCCGGACGGGATGAAGAAGCCCAGCACCGCCGAATACACGCCCATCAGCAGCGCATAGGTGTCGTGGGAAGCGATCTGCACGAAGAAGGTGGAGATGTGGTGGGCGATGGTGGAACCGTCGCCGCCCTTCACGGTGGTCAGGATCGCCGCGATGGAGCCGTACAGCGGGAACTGGATCAGCACCCCGGTGGTGGTCGGCACCGCGCGGGCCACGGCGTCGAGGAAGTTGCGCGGGCGCCAGTGCAGCAGCGCGCCGACCATGAGGAACAGCAGGTTGTAGGTGTTCAGCCCGGAGATCGCGGTGATCGCCGGCTTGGTGCTGAATTCGTGGACCAGCCAGCCGGCGGCCAGGGCAACCAGCATCAGGATCAGCAGCGGGCTGTGTTCCAGCCATTCGCCCGGCCGGGTCGCCTTCGGCGCGCTGGGCGGGGTGAAGCTGACGTCCACGCCGCAGGCCTTGGCGTCACGGGCGCTGGCCGCGCCGGGTGCGGTCATGTAGGCGATGACCAGCGACACCAGCACCAGGGCCAGCAGCATCACGCCGGACTGCCAGAGGAAGATGGTCTCGGTGAACGGGATGACGCCGGTGATCGCCAGGATCGACGGCGGCAGGCTGGCCGGGTTGGCCTGCAGCTGCGCGGCGGAGGACGACAGGCCCAGCGCCCACACGGCGCCCAGGCCCAGGTAGGCAGCGGCGCCGGCGGCGCGGTAGTCCATCTTCAGGTCTTCGCGACGCGCCAGGGCACGCACCAGCAAGCCGCCGAACACCAGGGACAGGCCCCAGTTGAGCAGCGAGGCGACCATGGAAATGACCGCGACCCAGGCGACTGCCGAGCGGCCGTTCTTCGGCACGCGGGCGAACAGGTCGATGAGCTTGGAGGCCGGGCCGGAGCTGGCGACCACGTAGCCGCCGATGACCACGAAGGCCATCTGCATGGTGAAGGGGATCAGGCTCCAGAAGCCGTCACCGAAGGCCTTGGCGGTTTCCGTGGCCGGTGCGCCAATGGCCAGCGCGGCGACGCTGACGATCAGTACCGCCAGCGCGGCGAACACCCAGGAGTCGGGGAACCAGCGTTCGGCCCAGTTGGAACAGGCCATGGCGAAGCGCGCGGAGCGACTGTCCTGAACGGCTGTGCCGGAAGTGTGGGCGTGGGAATTCATAATGGTCTACCTCGTTGTTCTTGTAATGGCTCATCGTCGAACGGGGCTTGTGGCAATTCCCGTCCTGGAATGAAAAACCGCCCGGCCTGCGTGGGGCCGAGCGGTGACGCAAGGGCTTGCCGGCGCCGGGGGACGCCGAAAACCGCGGCAGGATGTTCGTCTGTCGGTGTGCCCACCTACCATCCCGCCTGCCGGGCTGCATGGGTACATGCCGCCCGGCGCTCGCCAACTGGTCGTTAGTCGCGCACTCCTCAGTCCCTCACGAGAGCCATGGCGACACCCTGACCGCCGCCGATGCACAGGGTCGCCAGACCCTTCTTCGCGTCGCGGCGGAGCATTTCGTGGAGCAGCGTCACCAGCACGCGGGCGCCCGAAGCGCCGATCGGGTGGCCAAGGGCGACAGCCCCGCCGTTGACGTTGACCTTCTCGGCGTTCCAGCCCAGTTCCTTGCCGACCGACAGGGCCTGCGCGGCGAAGGCTTCGTTGGCCTCGATCAGCTCGACTTCATCGAGATTCCAGCCCGCCTTTTCCAGGCAGCTGCGGGTCGCGGTTACCGGGGCGATACCCATGATCGACGGGTCTACGCCACTGCTCGCATAGGCTTGGATGCGCGCCAGAACCGGGAGGTTCAGACTGCGTGCGCGCTCGGCGCTCATCAGCAGCACGGCGGCAGCGCCATCGTTGAGGGTGGAGGCGTTGCCGGCGGTGACGGTGCCGTCCTTCTTGAACGCGGGCTTGAGCTTGCCCAGGGACTCGGCGGTGGTGCCGGCGCGCGGTTGCTCATCGGTGTCGAAGGACAACGGCTCGCCTTTGCGCTGAGGAATCAGCACCGGGGTGATCTCGTCCTTGAAGCGGCCGGCCTCGATGGCCGAGGCGGCTTTCAGCTGGGACTGCGCGGCGAAGGCGTCCTGCGCCTCGCGGCTGATACCGAACTTCTCGGCCAGGTTCTCGGCGGTGATGCCCATGTGGTAGTCGTTGAAGGCATCGATCAGGCCGTCGCGCAGCAGGGTGTCCTGCAGCTCGGCGTGGCCCATGCGCAGGCCGGTACGGGCCTTGGGCAGCACGTAGGGTGCGAGGCTCATGCTCTCCTGGCCACCGGCGATGATCGCTTCGGCGTCGCCGCAGCGGATTGCCTGGACGCCAAGGAACAGCGCCTTCAGGCCCGAGCCGCAGAGCTTGTTGATGGTCATCGACGGCACTTCCACCGGCAGGCCGGCGCCGATGGCGGCCTGGCGTGCAGGGTTCTGCCCGGCGCCGGCAGTGAGCACCTGGCCGAGGATGACTTCGTCGATCTGGTCCGGCTTCACGCCGCTGCGTTCGAGCAGCGAGCGGATGACCAGGCTGCCCAGTTCATGGGCGGGAATGTTCGCCAGGCTGCCCTGGAAGGCGCCGATGGCGGTGCGGGTGGCGGCGACAATGACTACGTCTTGCATCTGGGAACTCCGAAGCTGGCTTTACCTGTAGGAGCGGGCCATGCGCGCGAATCGCGGGCATGGCCCGCTCCTACACAGGGGATCAGAAGGTCATTTCCTTCACATCGTCCGGCACGATGAGGCGGCCGGCGGTCTTCTCGGCGATCTCTTCGACAGTCACTCCCGGCGCGGTCTCGCGCAGGATGAAGGCGCCGTTCTCGATTTCCAGGTAGGCCAGGTCGGTCAGTACCTTGCGGATGCAGCCGGCGCCGGTGAGCGGCAGCGAGCAGCGGTCCAGCAGCTTGGACTCGCCGTCCTTGGAGGCGTGGGTCATGGTCACGATGATGTTGTCCGCGCCGGCCACCAGGTCCATGGCGCCGCCCATGCCCTTCACCAGCTTGCCGGGGATCATCCAGGAGGCGATGTTGCCCTGCACATCCACCTCGAAGGCACCGAGCACGGTGAGGTCGACGTGGCCGCCACGGATCATCGCGAAGGATTCGGCGGAGGAGAAAATCGACGCGCCCTTCACGGCGGTCACGGTCTGCTTGCCGGCGTTGATCATGTCGGCGTCGACCGTGTCTTCGGTGGGGAACGCGCCCATGCCGAGCAGGCCGTTCTCCGATTGCAGCATCACTTCCATGCCCTCGGGCACGTAGTTGGCGACCAGGGTCGGGATGCCGATGCCCAGGTTCACGTAGAAGCCGTCCTGCAGCTCGCGCGCCACGCGCTGAGCCATCTGTTCGCGGGTCAATGCCATGTTCTTGTCTCTCTTGTCCGGTGGGCTCAGGAACGCACGGTGCGTTTTTCGATGCGCTTCTCGAAGGTTCCCTGGATGATGCGGTCGACGTAGATGCCGGGGGTGTGGATCTGGGTCGGGTCCAGCTCGCCCGGCTCGACGATCTCCTCCACCTCGACGACCGTGATACGGCCTGCGGTGGCGACTACCGGATTGAAGTTCTGCGCGGTGTGGCGATAGATGACGTTGCCGTAGTGGTCGGCCTTCCAGCCCTTGACGATGGCGAAGTCGCCGGTGATGGCGCGCTCCATCACGTAGTGGCGGCCGTCGAACTCGCGCACTTCCTTGCCGTCGGCGACCGGGGTGCCGTAGCCGGTGGCGGTGAAGAAGGCCGGGATGCCGGCGCCGCCAGCACGGAGTTTCTCCGCCAGGGTGCCCTGCGGGGTCAGTTCGACCTCCAGTTCACCGGACAGCAGCTGCTGCTCGAACAGCGCGTTCTCGCCAACGTAGGAGGCGATCATCTTGCGGATCTGGCGGTCCTCCAGCAGCACGCCGAGGCCGAAGCCGTCGATGCCACAGTTGTTGGAGACCACGGTCAGGCCCTTCACGCCCAGCTTGCGGATGTGCGCGATGAGGTTCTCCGGGATACCGCAGATGCCGAAACCGCCCGCCAGTACCGTCATGTCGTCGGTGAGCCCGGCGAGGGCTTCCTCGTAACTGCCTACACGCTTGTCGAGTCCTGCCATGTCGCTGCTGCCTCTTGTATTTGGAATGTCCGACCCATCGGTCAGAGAGCGTCTGCAGCTTCACCGGCGGCGACTGATTTGTTAAGTTTGTTTTTCCAATGGATTGATATGGTTTGCTTATCAATATGACCGTGAAGCAACTGCGCGCCTTCCTTGCCGTCGCCCAGAGCCTGAGCTTCGCCCAGGCCTGCGAGCGCCTGCACCTGTCGCAGCCGGCGCTGAGCCTGGCGATCAAGAGTCTGGAAGAGTCCCTGGGCGGTCAGTTGCTGGTGCGCACCACCCGCAGCGTGGCGCTCACACCGGAGGGCGAAACACTGCTGCCCCTGGCCCGCCGGCTGCTGGCGGACTGGGACAACGCCGAAGAAGTGATGCACCAGCACTTCACCCTGCAACTGGGCAGGGTGTCCATCGCCGCCATGCCCTCCTTCGCCGGCAACCTGCTGCCCGCCGTGCTGCGTACCTTTCGCGACCGCCACCCGAAGGTGAACGTGGCGGTACACGACGTGATCAACGAGCAGGTGCTGGAATTGGTGCGCAACCACCGGGTGGAACTGGGCATCGCCCTGGAGCCGGACAGCCTCGACGGGCTGACTTTCACGCCTTTCTACACCGACCGTTTCGTCGCGGTGCTGCCGGCGGATTCAGCGCTGGCGAATGAATCCCGGATCACCTGGGAGCAGTTGCTGGAAGACCATTTCATTACCCTGCAGCGCCCGTCGGCCGTACGTCTGTTGCTGGAAGATCGGCTGCAGGGGCGACTGCCGGTGGCGTTCGAAAGCCACCAGTTGGTGACCGTGGGCCGGATGGTGGCCGAAGGACTGGGCGTGAGCGCCGTGCCGCGCCTGTGCCGGCAGCAGATGGAAGAACTGGGGGCGCGTTGCGTGGCGCTCGACGAACCGCGTATCGAGCGCCGGGTGGGGCTGTTCTGCCTGGCGGAGCACAAGCTTTCCAGTGCCGCACAGGCGCTGGGCGATGTGCTGGTGAACGGGACGGATTGGGCGGGGATGGAGCGGGAGTGAGCGGATTCTGCGCACACCCTGTAGGAGCGCGCCATGCGCGCGATCGCGGGCACGGCCCGCTCCTACAATCCGACTCCCTGGCTGATCAAAGCATCTCAGGCGGTCAAACCTCTCCCCCCATCCGCAAACTGACTTCCCGGGCCATCTCCAGCAGCGCCCGCGCCGCCTCGCCATGGGCTTCGGCAGCAAAGCTCGCCTCCGAACCCACCACGGTAATCACTCCAGCCAGCTCCCGCCCGATCTTGAACAGCGGCACCGACAGCGCATTCACCCCCGGCATCAGCAGGCCGTGGATGGCATGCAAACCCTCGCTACGAATTCCCTCCAGCACCACCTGATCGGCGCCCTCCTCCAGCCCATCCTTGTAGGCGGCGAACACCAGCCCGGTGGACGAACCGTGCAGCGGCAGCACCGAACCGACCTGGGTCACCAGCGTGACCATGCCCTGGGCCGGCTCCACCTGCACCACGGTCGGCCCGTGGCTGCCCCAGATGGCGAGGAAGCAGGTCTGCCCCAGCACATCGCGCAACTCGGCCAGCGCCGGGCTCGCGACTTTCACCACATCCAGCCGGCGGATCGCCGCCAGCCCGACGTACAACGCCTCGCGTCCCAGGCCGTAATGGTTGGTCAGCGGGTCCTGCTCGGCGAAGCCGCTGGCGATCAGCGCCTGCAGGTAGCGGTGGACCTTGGCTGCCGGCATGTCCAGGTACTCGCCCAGGCGCTTGAGCGAGGTGCTCGGCGAGAGGTCCGCCAGGGCCTTGAGGATCTGCGTGCCGACTTCGGCGGATTGCACCTTTGCGCCCTTCGTCGGGACGGAGTCTTCTGCGTCGTTCATGGTCTTCAACTTAAAGGAACTCCCAGACGGACTTGACGGCCCGTCGACACGAAATTACGTTAATCGTAATTCAATTACGATAACAAGAGTGAAACCACCATGACCGCCTCTCCTGCCTACCAATCCGGGTTCGGCAACGAATTCGCCAGCGAGGCCCTGCCGGGCGCCCTGCCCGTGGGCATGAACTCGCCGCAGCAGGTGCCGCTGGGTCTCTACGCCGAGCAGTTCTCCGGCACCGCCTTCACCGTCCCGCGCAGCGAGGCCCGGCGCACCTGGATGTACCGCATCCGCCCGTCCGCCGCGCACCCGCGCTTCGAGCGCCTGGAGCGGCAGATCACCGGCACTGCCCTCGGCCCGGTCACCCCCAACCGCCTGCGCTGGAACAGCTTCGCGATGCCCGAGGAGCCTACCGACTTCGTCGACGGCCTGCTATGCATGGCCGCCAACGCCGAAGCCGAGGCCTGCAGCGGCGTCAGCCTGTACGCCTACCGCGCCAACATCTCGATGCGCCGGGTGTTCTTCAACGCCGATGGCGAGCTGCTGATCGTGCCCCAGGCCGGCCGCCTGCGCCTGGTCACCGAGCTGGGCGTGCTGGAGGTGGAGCCGCTGGAAATCGCCGTGATCCCTCGCGGCATGCGCTTGCGCGTCGAATTGCTGGAAGCCGAGGCTGCCGGCTACGTGGCGGAAAACCACGGCGCCGCGCTGCGCCTACCCGATCTCGGCCCCATCGGCAGTAACGGGCTGGCAAACGCCCGCGACTTTCTCGCCCCGGTGGCGCACTACGAAGACCTGGAAGGCCCGGTGCAGCTGGTGCAGAAGTTCCTCGGCGAACTCTGGGCGACCCAGCTCGACCACTCGCCGCTGGACGTGGTCGCCTGGCACGGCAACAACGTGCCGTACAAGTACGACCTGCGCCGCTTCAACACCATCGGCTCGATCAGCTTCGACCATCCGGACCCGTCCATCTTCACCGTGCTGACCTCGCCCAGCGACACCCACGGCATGGCCAACATGGACTTCGTGATCTTCCCGCCGCGCTGGATGGTGGCCGAGAGCACCTTCCGTCCGCCGTGGTTCCACCGCAACCTGATGAACGAATTCATGGGCCTGATCCAGGGCGTGTACGACGCCAAGGCTGACGGCTTCGTCCCCGGCGGGGCCTCGCTGCACAACTGCATGAGCGCCCACGGCCCGGACAACGCCACCACCGTGCAGGCGATTGCCGCCGACCTCAAACCCCACAAGATCGACAAGACCATGGCCTTCATGTTCGAGACCGGCCGCGTGCTGCGCCCCAGCCGCTTCGCCCTCGACTGCCCGCAGCTGCAGCGTGACTACGACAGCTGCTGGAGCGGCATGCAGAAGACCTTCGACCCTATCCAGGAGCAGTAACATGAGCGCCGCCCACACCGCACAAAGCTGGATCGAATCGGCCAACGGCCACCCGGACTTCCCCCTGCAGAACCTGCCACTGGGCGTGTTCAGCCCGCCGGGCGACTCGCCCCGCGGCGGCGTCGCCATCGGCGACTACATCTTCGACCTGAAGACCGCCTGCGAGACCGGCCTGTTTCACGGCGCCGCGCACCAGGCCGCACTGGTGGCCAGCGGCGACAGCCTGAACGCCTTCTTCGCCGCAGGCCCCACTGCGCGCCGCACCCTGCGCGAAGCGCTGATCCACCTGCTCAGCGAAGGCAGCGGCGAACAGAAACGCATGGAGCACCTGGGTGCCGCGCTGCTCAAGCCCCAGGCCGCGTGCCGCATGCATCTGCCGGCCAAGGTGGGCGACTACACCGACTTCTACGTCGGCATCCACCACGCGCAGAACGTTGGCAAGCTGTTCCGCCCGGACAACCCGCTATTGCCCAACTACAAGTACGTGCCCATCGGCTACCACGGCCGCGCGTCCACCATCGTGCCTTCTGGCACCGAAGTGCGCCGCCCCAACGGCCAGACCTTGCCCGCCGGCCTTGACGTGCCGGTGTTCGGCCCCTGCGCGCGGATGGACCTGGAGCTGGAGCTGGGCATCTGGATCGGCCAGGGCAACGACCAGGGCAAGGCCATTCCGATCAACGCCGCCTCCGGCCACATCGCCGGCTTCTGCCTGCTCAACGACTGGTCCGCCCGTGACGTGCAGGCCTGGGAATACCAGCCGCTGGGGCCGTTCCTGTCGAAAAGCTTCGCCACCACGGTGTCGCCCTGGGTGGTCACCGCCGAGGCGCTGGAGCCTTTCCGCGTCGCCCAGCCGGCCCGCCCGGAAGGCGACCCGCAACCGCTGCCTTACCTGTACGACGAAGGCGACCAGCAGCGCGGCGCGCTGGACATCGAGCTGGAAGTCCTGCTGCACACCGCGCGCATGCGCCGGGAGCACCAGGGCCCGGAGCGCATCGCCCTGAGCAACACGCTGAACATGTACTGGACCGTCGCGCAGATGGTGGCGCACCACAGCGTCAACGGCTGCCGCCTGCAGGCGGGTGACCTGTTCGGCTCCGGCACCCTCTCCGGGGAAACCCCGGACAGCTTCGGCAGCCTGCTGGAGCTCACCGGCGGCGGCAAGCAGCCGATCGTGCTGGCCAATGGCGAGGAGCGACGTTTCCTCGAGGACGGCGACGAGATCATCCTGCGCGCGCGCTGCCGCCGCGACGGCCACGCCTCCATCGGCTTTGGCGAATGCCGCGGGCGGATCCTCCCGGCCCACTAAGGCCGCTCGCGTCATCCGTAGGGCGCATAACGCGCCAGCGTTATCCGCCGAATAGCCGGCGGATAACCTGTTCCAGGTTATCCGCCCTACGCCATCTCCCGCTCTGTGTAGGATGGCGTGGAGCGTAGCGATACCCATCAATGCCCCGCGCCATCAGCATGGGTATCGCTGCGCTCCACCCATCCTACGAAGCTGACGCCGAACCTCCCTGTAGGAGCGCCCCATGGGCGCGATCGCGGGCATGGCCTGCTCCTACAGGGAAAGTCCGCCGCTGGCCGATGTAGGAGCGAGCCATGCTCGCGAACCGTAAGCAGGGCTTACGGCGCCGACGCACACCGGAGCCGCGAGGACTCCGTCCGCGGTTCGCAGGCATCGCACGCTCCTACAGGACGATCTCTTGGAATTCCTGCGAAAAAAAACGGGCCCGAAGGCCCGCTGCTAAACGAGGGTGTTGCTCTCACTATCAATCAGTGCGCGATGCACACCGACTTGATCTCGGTATAGGCCTCGACCACGGCGCGGCCGAACTCGCGGCCCATGCCCGACTGCTTGACGCCGCCGAAGGGCATGCTCGGATCGAGCAGCACGTGGGCGTTGACCCACACGGTGCCGGACTCGATGCGCGGGACCATGTTCATCGCCTTGGACAGGTCGTTGGTCCACAGGCTCGCGCCCAGGCCGTATTCGCTGTCGTTGGCCATCTCGATGGCCTGCTCGTCCTCGTCGAACGGCAGGACCGCCAGCACCGGGCCGAACACTTCGTCACGGGCCACGGCCATCTGCATGGTCACGTCGGCCAGCACGGTGGGCTGCACGTAGAAGCCACTGCCGCCGACCTGCTCGCCACCGCAGACGATGCGCGCACCCTGCTCGCCGGCACGGGCGATGTGGTCGAGCACGCTGCGCTGCTGCTTGGCGGACACCAACGGGTTGATCTGCGCGCTCGGGTCCATCCCCTCGCCCAGGCTCATGCCGGCCACGGCAGCAGCCAGCTTCTCGACGAACTCGTCGTAGCGCGAACGGTGCACGTAGAAGCGCGACGCCGCAGCGCAGACCTGGCCGTTGTTCAGCAGGCCGCCCAGCAGCGCGCCCTGTACGGCGTTGTCGATGTTGGCATCGGCGAGGACGATCATCGGGTTCTTGCCGCCCAGCTCCAGGGCGAAGCGGGTCATGTTCTGCACGGCGGCCAGGCCGACGCTGCGACCCACCGCGGTGGAGCCGGTGAAGGAAACCTTGTTGACCAGCTTGTGGCTGGCCAGGCCGCCACCGATGCGCGGGCCGTCGCCGGTCACCAGGTTGAACACGCCAGCCGGCACACCGGCCTCGAAGGCCAGTTCGGCCAGGCGCAGGGCAGTCAGCGGAGTTTCAGAAGCGGGCTTGATCACCACGCTGTTGCCGGTGGCGAGCGCCGGGATCAGCTTCCACACGGCGATCATCAGCGGGAAGTTCCACGGCACGATGCCAGCCACCACGCCCAGCGGCTCGCGGCGGGTGTAGGCGGTGAACTTGGCGCCGGGCGGCAGCGGGATGGAGACATTCAGCGACTGGCCTTCGATCTTGGTCGCCCAGCCGGCCATGTAGCGCATGAACTCGACGGTGGCGCCGACATCCAGCATCCGCGAGATGTTGATCGACTTGCCCTGGCTGAGGGTTTCCAGCTGGGCCAGTTCCTCGCCGTTGGCTTCCACCAGGTCGGCGAAGCGCAGCAGGATGCGTTCGCGGTCGGCCGGACGCAGGTCAGCCCAGACGCGGGACTTGTAGGCCGACTGGGCAGATTTCACGGCGCGGTCGAGCAGGTCGGTATCGATGTCGGCGACGCTGGAGATCGCCTCGCCGGTGGCCGGGTTCAGCACGTCGGTGCGGGCGCCCTCGGGCACCACCCAGGCGCCGTCGATGAAGCAGCCATGCTTGCGCGCCAGGAAGGCAGTGACCTGAGGCAGGATCTGTGTGACGTTCATGGTCTCTCCTGATTGATCAGTGCTGCTGGCTCAGCCAGCAGGTGAGCGCCCGCCGCTCGGCCGCATCGGCCAGGCCTGCGAAGGGCATGTAGGTTCCGGGCACGGCGGCCTGGGGCTGGCTGACGAAGGCGTCGAGGTTGTCACGCGACCAGGCCGCGCCCTTGCCTTTCATTGCCTGGGAATAGCTGAAGCCGGCAAGCGATCCGGCCATGCGGCCGACTACGCCATGCAGGTTGGGGCCCATCATGCCGGGGCCGTCGGCCTTGGCGGTGTGGCAGATCGAGCAGTCGCGGGCGAAGACGGTTTCGCCCTGCTGGGCGTCGCTGGCCGGGCAGTCGCCGGCGAACGCCAGGACCGGTTGCAGCAGCGCGCCGGCCAGCAGCAGGCCGAGGGCGCGGAATCGGAGCTTGTTGCGGGACATCGGGAAATCACCTTCGAGTACAGCTTGCGGCCGGATGGCGCGCGTCATCGAAGGTGATTGTTGCCAGCGGCGTCGGGGAGGGTCTTTTCCTCTGTGCCAGACGTGTTGGCGGGAGTGCCAGGATGGCGCTCAGGTGACCAGGGTCATGGCGGGAAAGCGTTCGCGAGCAAGCTCGCTCCTACAGTTCCCCGAATACGCCACAGCCGCTCTTCGTAGGAGCGAGCTTGCTCGCGAACCCTCCTGGCGTATGAGCCGGCGGCAGGCAGCGATACCCATCAATAGGCGGCACAAGACCGCCGGGTATCGCCGTCCACCACCCGAGTCAATTCGCGTAGCGCTTGCGGTACTCGCCCGGCGACACCCCGAAGCGGCCCTTGAAGGCTGTGGAGAAGTAGCTCGAATCGGAGAAGCCCCAGGCATAACCGAGCGCCGACAGCTTCTGCTCGAACTGGGCGTTGCGCAGGGTCTCGGCGCAGAAGTCCAGGCGGCGGTTCTTGATGTACTGCGCCACCACCAGGCCCTTCTTGGCAAACATGCGGTACAGGCCGCGCACCGAGATGCCTACCTCACGGGCGATCAGCTCGGGGCAGAGTTCTTCGGCGCCGATGTGCTGGTCGATGAAGGCCGTGGCCTTGCGGAACATGCGTTCGTGGTTGTCCTGCTCGGCGTCCTGGCTGGCCAGCGCGGGGCGCAGCAGCGTCACCAGGGCGTCCAGGGTCGCCTCGCTTTCCAGCATGCCGAGGCTTTCCTGCTGGCTGGTCTCGACGATCAGGCGGTTGGCGAGCACGGCGATCGGCGAGCTGGCCGGGATTTTCGACGCGCAGGTCACTTCAGACATGCGCAGGCCGCGCTCGATCACCTGGCGCGGCAGGATCAGCGAGAGCTGCCGGGATTCCTCCAGGTAGGTCATGTCGCTGGGCCGGCTGGCGTCGATCAGGCTGATGTCGCCACGCGACAGTTCCACGCGGTTGTCGCCCTGCTCCAGGCGCGAGCGTCCTTCGAGCTGGAACACCGCGTAATAGTGCCCGCCGGCGCTGGTGCCGACTTCCTTGCTGGTCCGGTACAGGTGCACCTGGGCCATGTCGACCACGGAAAGCTTGATCGCACCGCCCTGGTATTCGCGCAACCGTCCATGGAACTGGGGGCCGAGGGTGCGCGCATCGAAACGACCGCACGCCCGGTTGACCTGTCCCAGCCACGCCTCGAAAGCGTCATCCCTCAATGTCGATGAAGAATTCATGACCTGCAAAGCCTCACACGCATTGTTTGTTGTTATTCAGCGACGGCCTCCAGGGCCTGTCGTCATCGTTCGCGGCCGCCCTCTATAAGGAAGGTCGCACCGCGCTGTCCCCGCCCTGCAACCGCAACGTTGCAAAGCGAGAGGCATTTTTCACGCCAACTCCTGTCAGTTCAATCCGCCGAAGCGCTTGTAGAAGCTCTCGCCGACGTCCGGTAGCGGGCCGTCGGCGGTCTCCAGGTTGCGGTTCAGCCAGTCCTCGGCCTTGGCGTGGATCAGTCGGTAGATGTTGCGGCACAGCTGCCGCGCCGCGCGCCCTTCCCAATCCCCCGGCAGCAGTTCGTCGGGCAATTGTGGGTCACGCAGGAGCAGCCGGCGGTATTCGTGGATCAACAGGGTGCGCGCGAGGAAGCAGTCTTCCGGGCGCAGTTGGTCCTGCTCGCGCAGCGCTTGCCAGAGCGGGCGGAACAGCTGGATGAATTCGCTGTAGTGCTCACCGAGTTCGTCGATCTTCCAGCTCTCGCGCACCTGCATGCGCATGGCGCGGGAGGCCAGCACGTCCTGGGCGCGGGTTTCGAAGACGATGCAGTCATCGGCCACGTCGAGGTCCTGCAGGGTCGCCATGACATCGCTGCGGTCGGCCCGCGGGCAGGCCATAACGGTCGGCGAAATGGCGCCGAAGCCTTGCCATTCCAGTTCCTCACGGACCTGCTTGCGCTTGTCGGCGGCGATCTGCGAGAGCATCACCAGGGTCCAGGAACCGTCCCAGGCCGGCAGGCTGGAGCTGTAGACGCGCTTGAAGGCCTTCTCGAAACGCCGCCGGCCGGTGCCGGTCAGGCTGTAGTAACTACGCCGGCCAACCTTCTCGGCAGTCAGCCAGTCTTCCTTGGTCAGCCGGAAGATCGAGGTACGGATCAGCCGCTCGTTGATACCGAAGGGTTCCAGCAGATTGATCAGGCTGCCCAGCCAGACGGTGCCGCCGTGGGGTTCGATGGCATCGCCATACAAGGTGATGATCAGCGAACTGGCGCGGATCGGCGTCTGTTCCTGGAAGCGATTGATCAGCTGATTCAGCGGTGCTAGAGCGGTCATGGCACGTTGCGCAGTCGAAGGAGCGGCGACTATACCTGCCCGCCGCACCGCCTGGCCATTGGAGCGAACCCCAGTACTCATGCGCCCTTCCCTACCCCTGCCTCGGCTTTGGGCCGGAAACCGGAATCACCCAGGCGCGGACGCGCTTCTTCTATTTCCGCCAAAGGCTGGCATTCCACCAGGCTATCGATGCAGCGCTTGGCCAGGGCCTGGTATTCCTCGGTGCCGCGGCGCTTCCAGGCGATCTCTTCGTCGCTCAGGCTGCGCTTGACGCTGGCCGGAGCGCCCATCACCAGGCTTTGCGGCGGGCAGTCGAACTTGGCTTTGACGAAGGCGGCAGCTGAAACGATGGAGCGCGCGCCGATCTGCGCGTAATCCATCACCACGGCGTTCATCCCTACCAGGGCGTCCTCGCCGATGCGGCACCCGTGCAGTACCGCGCCATGGCCGATGTGGCCGTTGCGCTCGACGACGGTGTCGCTGTCCGGGAACCCGTGCATGACGCAGGTGTCCTGAAGGTTCGCGCCTTCTTCGAGGACGATCCGCCCGAAGTCGCCGCGCAACGCCGCCAGCGGGCCGACATAGCAGCCGGGGCCGACGATGACGTCGCCGATCAGCACGGCGGTGGGATGGACAAAGGCGGTCGGATGAACGACCGGGCGCACGCCTTCGAGGCTGTAGCAGGGCATCGGGTTCTCCTGCGGCGCTGCCGGCGTTCCGGCATCACCGCACAAAGCGATTTGTTCTTTTGCAAATTTTGTATCACATCAAGGTGAGTACCTCCAATCTAAATCTGACGTATCACTTCCGAATGATGTTGCCAGGACGACGAAAAGGCTTATAAAACCAGTAAATACGCTGCATGGAAGGCATTTCTCAACCACCCGCCTGCCCACTCGGTGGCATCGGCATAAATACTTTAGACACGCGATTCAACTTTTGTAGTTGTTTTTCCGTATCACTTTAGGCCTATACTGCGAGAAGGCCGGAGACGGGCAACGCCTGCCTCCCATAATTCCAATACAGCCGGCCATGCAGCCGCGCGTGCAGCCTGAGGACGATGTCATGCCTCGCACCCTTGCCGTTCAGATGCCTGAAGCGGGCGTCCGCCTGATCACCCTGCAGCGCCCCGAGGCGCTCAACGCACTGAACACCGAACTGCTCGGTGAACTGGCCGCCGAACTCGACGCCGCCGAGCAGGACAGCGAAACCCGCGCCGTGGTGCTGACCGGCAGCCGCAAGGCCTTCGCCGCCGGCGCCGATATCAAGGAAATGGCCGAGCGCGACCTGGTCGGCATCCTCAATGACCCGCGCGTCGGCTACTGGCAGCGCATCGCCGCCTTTTCCAAGCCATTGATCGCCGCCGTCAACGGCTTCGCCCTGGGCGGCGGCTGCGAGCTGGCGATGCACGCCGACATCCTCGTTGCCGGCGAAGACGCGCGCTTCGGCCAGCCGGAAATCAACCTCGGCATCATGCCCGGAGCCGGCGGCACCCAACGCCTGCTGCGCGCCGTGGGCAAGCCGCTGGCGATGCAGATGGTACTCACCGGCGAAGCCATCGACGCCCGCCACGCCCAGCGCGCCGGCCTGGTCAGCGAAGTCACCCAACCCGAGTTCACCGTGGAGCGCGCCCTGCAGATCGCCCGCAGCATCGCCGCCAAGGCGCCGCTCTCCGTGCGACTGGCCAAGGAAGCGCTGCTCAAGGCACAGGACACCGATCTGGCCAGCGGCCTGCGCTTCGAGCGCCACGCCTTCACCCTGCTGGCCGGCACCGCCGACCGCGACGAAGGCATCCGCGCCTTCCAGGAAAAACGCCAGCCGGCCTACGAAGGCCGCTGAGCACCACCCCTTTCTGCCCATTGTCTGCCCTTTGATGGAGCGAGCCCGCCCATGAACTTCGAGCACATCCTGTTTTCCATCGAGGACGGCGTCGCCCTCCTCAGCCTGAACCGCCCGGAGCAGCTCAACAGCTTCAACGCCGCCATGCATGGCGAAGTGCGCGAGGCACTCAAGCAGGTCCGGCAGAACCCGGAAGCCCGCGTCCTGTTGCTGACCGGCGAAGGCCGTGGCTTCTGCGCAGGCCAGGACCTGTCCGACCGCAACGTTGCCCCTGGCGCGGAAGTGCCGGACCTCGGCCAGTCCATCGAGCAGTTCTACAACCCGCTGATCCGCACCCTGCGCGACCTGCCGCTGCCAGTCATCTGCGCGGTCAACGGCGTGGCCGCCGGCGCCGGCGCGAACATTCCGCTGGCCTGCGACCTGGTGCTGGCGGCGCGCTCGGCCAGCTTCATCCAGGCCTTCTGCAAGATCGGCCTGATCCCCGATTCCGGCGGCACCTGGACGCTGCCGCGCCTGGTCGGCATGGCCCGTGCCAAGGCGCTCGCCCTGCTGGGCAATCGCCTGAGCGCCGAACAGGCCGAGCAATGGGGCCTGATCTACCAGGTGGTGGATGACGCCAACCTGCGCGAGGAAGCCCTCAAGCTCGCCCGCCACCTGGCGACCCAGCCGACCTACGGCCTGGCCCTGATCAAGCGCAGCCTCAACGCCAGCCTGAACAACAGCTTCGACGAGCAGCTGGAGCTGGAGCGTGACCTGCAGCGCCTGGCCGGCCGCAGCGAGGACTACCGCGAGGGCGTGTCTGCCTTCATGGAAAAACGCACCCCCAGCTTCAAGGGCCGCTGATCCATGAGCGCACTTTCGAAAGACGCAAAAGTCGCGGTGATCGGTGCCGGCGCCATGGGTGCGGGCATCACCCAGGTCGCCGCGCAAGCCGGTCACCCGGTAAAGCTCTACGACAACCGCCCCGGCGCCGCCGCCCAGGCCATCGACGGCATCGACCGCCAGCTCGGCCGCCTGGTAGAAAAAGGCAAGCTCGACGCTGATGCCCGCAGCGCCATCGTGGCCCGCCTGCAACCGGTGGAAGCCATCGAGGCGCTGGCCGATTCGAAGCTGGTGATCGAGGCCATCGTCGAAAACCTGGAGGTCAAGCGCGGCCTGTTCCAGCAGCTGGAAGCGCTGTGCGCCCTGGACTGCATCCTCGCCAGCAACACCTCTTCGCTGTCCATCACCAGCCTGGCCGCCGGCCTCGAACGCCCACAGCAAGTGGTCGGCATGCACTTCTTCAACCCGGCACCGCTGATGGCGCTGGTGGAAGTCGTCTCCGGCCTCGCCACCGATCCAGCACTGGCTGACAGCCTGTATGCCACCTCGCTGGCCTGGGGCAAGAAGCCGGTCCACACCAAGTCCACGCCCGGCTTTATCGTCAACCGCGTGGCGCGCCCCTTCTATGCCGAAAGCCTGCGCCTGTTGCAGGAAGGCGCCGCCGACTGCGCCACACTGGATGCGCTGATGCGCGACGCCGGCGGCTTCCGCATGGGCGCCTTCGAGCTGACCGACCTGATCGGCCATGACGTCAACTACGCCGTCACCTGCTCGGTGTTCGCCGCCTACTACGGCGACTTCCGCTTCCAGCCCTCGCTGATCCAGAAGGAGCTGGTGGACGCCGGCCGCCTCGGCCGCAAGAGTGGCCGGGGCTTCTACGACTACGCCGAAGGCGCCGAGCGCCCGCAGCCGGTGAGCCTGAGCAGCAGCGCCAGCGTGACCTCCTGCGTACTGGAAGGTGACCTGGGCGTCGCCCAGCCGCTGGTGCAACGGCTGAAGGATGCCGGCATCGAGATCACCCAGCGCGCCGGCAGCGGCCTGCTGCGGGTCGGTGATGCTGTAGTGGCGCTGTCCGACGGCCGCCTCGCCAGCCTGCGCGCCAGGGAAGACGGCCTGCGCAATCTCGTCCTGATCGACCTCGCCCTGGATTACAGCAAGGCTTCGCGCCTGGGCATTTCCGCCTCGGCGGACACCACGCCCGCAGCGCTGGATCAGGTCGTCGCCCTGCTCGCCAAGGCCGGCATCGCCGCCAGCCGCCTGAGCGATACACCCGGCCTCGCCGTACTGCGCACCGTCGCCATGCTCGCCAACGAAGGCGCCGACGCGGTGCTGCAAGGCGTGGGTAGCGCTGGCGACATCGACCTCGCCATGCGTGCCGGGGTGAACTACCCGCAGGGCCCGCTGGCCTGGGCCGCGCAGATCGGCATCGGCAATGTCCTGCGCGTGCTCGACAACCTGCAGGCCGCGTACGGCGAGGATCGCTATCGCCCGTCCCTGCTGCTGCGCCGCCTGCACGCCGAGGGGAGAAATTTCCATGACTGACGCCACCCAATTGGCCCGCGACTGCGCCGAGGCCATGTACGAGCGCGACCAGGCCACCCGTCGCATGGGCATCCAGTTACTGGATGCCGGTCCGGGCAGCGCCAGGCTATCGATGCGCGTGCGCGAGGACATGATCCAGGGCCACGGCACCTGCCACGGCGGCTACCTGTTCGCCCTCGCCGACTCGGCCTTCGCCTTCGCCTGCAACAGCTACAACGACGCCACTGTCGCCATCGGCTGCAGCATCGATTACGTGGCGCCGGCCCGCGAAGGCGACGAGCTGATCGCCAGCGCCTTCGAACAGAGCCGCAGCGGCCGCACCGGTAACTACGACGTGCGCATCGAGAATTCCCAGGGCCAGCTGATCGCCCTGTTCCACGGCAAATCCTACAAAGTGCGCGGCACCGTGCTGGCGCAGGAGACCTCCGAATGAGCGATATGACCGACGCCCTGATCATCGACGCCGTGCGCACGCCCATCGGCCGCTACGCCGGCGCCCTGTCCGGCGTGCGCGCCGACGACCTCGCCGCCGTCCCGATGAAGACCCTGATGCAGCGCCACCCGGAGCTGGACTGGAGCGCCATCGACGACGTGATCTTCGGCTGTGCCAACCAGGCCGGCGAAGACAACCGCAACGTCGCCCACATGGCCTCGCTGCTGGCCGGCCTGCCGGTGACCGTACCCGGCACCACGCTGAACCGCCTGTGCGGCTCGGGCCTGGATGCCGTGGGCAGCGCCGCGCGCGCCCTGCGCTGCAATGAAGCCGGCCTGATGCTGGCCGGCGGCGTGGAATCCATGTCCCGCGCGCCGTTCGTGATGGGCAAGTCCGAGCAGGCTTTCGGCCGTAGCGCGGAAATCTTCGACACCACCATCGGCTGGCGCTTCGTCAACAAACTGATGAAGCAGCAGTTCGGCATCGACTCCATGCCCGAGACGGCGGAGAACGTCGCCGAGCAGTTCAACATCAGCCGCGCCGACCAGGACGCCTTCGCCCTGCGCAGCCAGCACAAGGCTGCCGCCGCGCAAGCCAACGGCCGCCTGGCGAAGGAAATCGTCCCGGTGGAAATCCCCCAGCGCAAAGGCCCGGCCAAGGTCATCGAGCAGGATGAACACCCGCGCGGCGACACCACCCTGGAGCAATTGGCCAAGCTCGGCACGCCGTTCCGCGAAAACGGCAGCGTCACCGCCGGCAACGCCTCGGGCGTCAACGACGGCGCCTGCGCCCTGCTGATGGCAACCCCGGCCGCCGCCGCACGCCACGGCCTGAAGGCCCGCGCCCGCGTGGTGGCCATGGCCACCGCTGGCGTCGAGCCGCGGATCATGGGCATCGGCCCGGTGCCGGCGACCCGCAAGGTGCTGGAGCTGGCCGGCCTGTCGTTGAACGACATGGACGTGATCGAGCTGAACGAAGCCTTCGCCGCCCAGGGCCTCGCGGTCCTGCGCGAGCTGGGCCTGGCGGACGACGATGCACGGGTGAACCCCAACGGCGGCGCCATCGCCCTCGGCCATCCGCTGGGCATGAGCGGCGCGCGCCTGGTCACCACCGCCCTGCATGAGCTGGAGGAACGCGGCGGCCGCTACGCGCTGTGCACCATGTGCATCGGCGTCGGCCAGGGCATTGCGCTGATCATCGAGCGAATCTGATCCATCGGCGGGATCGAACCCCGCACCGCCAGTCGCCTCCGTGCAGCGTCTGGCAGGCAGAGCAAAGTCTCTGGCAGGGGTTCGAATCCTTCCGCAAACGGGGGCGCTATGCTGCTCCCATGACACTCGCAGCCCTCACCAGGGCTGGCGTACAAGAACAAATCGAGTGAACCCATGAACATGTACCATGATGCCGAACGTGCCCTGCTTGACCCGATGGAAACCGCCAGTGTCGACGAGCTGCGCCAGCACCAGCTGGAGCGCCTGCGCTGGAGTCTCAAGCATGCCCACGACAACGTCCCGCTGTACCAGAAGCGCTTCGCCGAAGCCGGCGTACACCCGGACGACCTGACTTCCCTGGACGATCTCGCCAGGTTCCCCTTCACCGGCAAGAACGACCTGCGCGACAACTACCCGTACGGCATGTTCGCCGTACCGCAGCAGGAAATCGTGCGCCTGCACGCCTCCAGCGGCACCACCGGCAAACCCACCGTGGTCGGCTACACGCAGAACGACATCGACACCTGGGCCAACGTGGTCGCCCGCTCCATCCGCGCCGCCGGCGGCCGCAAGGGTGACAAGGTGCACGTGTCCTATGGCTACGGCCTGTTCACCGGCGGCCTGGGTGCGCACTACGGCGCCGAGCGCCTGGGCTGCACCGTGATCCCGATGTCCGGCGGCCAGACCGAGAAGCAGGTCCAGCTGATCCGCGACTTCCAGCCGGACATCATCATGGTCACCCCGTCCTACATGCTCAACATCGCCGACGAGATCGAGCGCCAGGGCGTCGACCCGCACAGCCTCAAGCTGCGCCTGGGCATCTTCGGTGCCGAACCCTGGACCGCCGAGCTGCGCCGCGCCGTCGAGGAACGCATGGGCATCACCGCCCTGGACATCTACGGCCTCTCGGAAATCATGGGCCCGGGCGTGGCCATGGAGTGCGCCGAGACCAAGGACGGCCCGACCGTCTGGGAAGACCACTTCTACCCCGAGATCATCGACCCGGCGACCGGCGCCGTGCTGCCCGACGGCCAATACGGCGAGCTGGTGTTCACCTCGCTGTCCAAGGAAGCGCTGCCGATGATCCGCTACCGCACCCGCGACCTGACCCGCCTGCTGCCGGGCACCGCGCGGCCGATGCGACGCATCGACAAGATCACCGGGCGCAGCGACGACATGCTGATCATCCGCGGCGTCAACGTCTTCCCGACCCAGGTCGAGGAGCAGGTGCTGAAGATCAGGCAGCTCGCCGAGTGCTACGAGATCCACCTGCACCGCAACGGCAACCTCGACTGCATCGACATCCACGTCGAACTGCGCCACGACCTGCAGGGCCTCTCGGCGGACGAGCAGAAGGCGATTGGCAGCGAGCTGAGCAAGCAGGTCAAGACCCACATCGGCGTCAGCGCCCGTGTGTTGGTGCAGCCCTCGCACAGCCTCAAGCGCTCGGAAGGCAAGGCCTGCCACGTGTACGACAACCGGCCCAAGGGCTGAGTCTTGGCGTGATCGAAAGCCCCGCTTCGGCGGGGCTTTTCATTGCTCGCTCCCTGCAGAATCGGGGCTTGAGCTCTCGCTTGACGCAGGCCTTGCCGGCGGATCGCGGGCATGGCCCGCTCCTACAGGTAAAGCGCGGGGCCGGCCTGTAGGAGCTGGCCATGCCTGCGACAGCCCGAGCGCTGGAGTATTCGGGTTGACGCCCGCTCGCGAGCAAGCTCGCTCCTGCATCTCTCACCCAACCCTTCGCGCAACGAAGACCGCCCGTCGCCCCACCACCCGCCCCCTGTCGATCCTCAATCCCGTCCTTCGACTATTCCTCAAAAGCAGGCGGCATCCGGCCGTCCGCCTATCCGCAGGAGATGAACGATGAACTATGTCGATGGCTTCCTCGTAGCGGTACCCACCGCCAAGCGCGAACGCTACATAGAGGTCGCGCGAAAAGCGGCGGCGATGTTCAGGGAGTACGGCGCGCTCGGCGTCGTGGAGTGCTGGGGCAATGACGTGCCCGAGGGCAAGGTGACCTCCTTCCCCATGGCGGTGAAACTCAAGGAGGACGAAACCGTGGTGTTCTCCTGGATCACCTGGCCGAGCAAGGAGGTGCGCGATGCCGGCATGAAGAAGTTCATGGAAGACCCGCGGATGAAGACCGAATTCAACGACATGCCCTTCGACGGGCAACGCATGATCTTCGGCGGCTTCGAGGTCATCGTCCAAGCCTGACCCACTCCGCTCCTGCAGACACCCCCTGCAGGAGCGGGCCACGCCCGCGATCCGCCGGCAAGGCCGGCGCCAAGCCGCGACGCCGCCCTTCAAGCCCTCAACGCGACACATAAACTCTTCACACAAAGAACTCGTTTTACGTATCACTTCGTCGCCTTATAGCTCCATCCCCAGGGCATCAACGCACCGCGACAGAACACAGCAAGCTCCAGAACGTTACCCGCACAATCACTACACTTACCGGAGTAAATCCCGACAAATGCGCCTCTTATTGCCCCTGAAACCTCCGCGAAATCCACCAAAGCGATACCAAGCCCACTTACGACACATCATTTATTGTTAGACATTCATTTCTGTATCATTTAAAAATACAGCCATGGCCAAGGCCGTCCCACGAACAAGACAAAAGGCTGGAGACACAGCATGTACGCACAACTGGTTGAGACCGGCGTGAAGCGCATCAAGGCACTGGAGGAGATGTCCCCCGAGGAACGCGCCTTCCAGGAAAAGATCGATGCCGAGGTGAAGATCGAGGCGAAGAACTGGATGCCCGACGCCTACCGCCAGACGCTGATCCGGCAGATTTCCCAGCACGCCCACTCCGAGATCGTCGGCATGCTGCCCGAGGGCAACTGGGTGACCCGCGCGCCGACCTTGAAGCGCAAGCTGCAGCTGATGGCGAAGATCCAGGACGAAGCCGGCCACGGCCTCTACCTCTACAGCGCCATGGAAACCCTGGGCGCCGACCGCGACGCCGAGATCGCCAAGCTGCATTCGGGCAAGGCCAAGTACTCGAGCATCTTCAACTACCCGACGCTGAACTGGGCCGACATGGGCGCGGTGGGCTGGCTGGTGGATGGCGCCGCCATCGTCAACCAGGTAGTGCTCCAGCGCACCTCCTACGGCCCCTACTCCCGCGCGATGATCCGCATCTGCAAGGAAGAGAGCTTCCACCAGCGCCAGGGCTACGAAATCCTCCTGACCATGATGCGCCACGGCAACCAGGCGCAGAAGGACATGGTCCAGGACGCCATCAACCGCCTCTGGTGGCCGGCCCTGATGATGTTCGGCCCGAGCGATGCCGACTCCCCCAACAGCGCCCAATCCATGGCCTGGAAGATCAAGCGGCAGAGCAACGACGAGCTGCGCCAGCGCTTCGTCGACCAGACCGTGCCGCAGCTGGAACTGCTCGGCTGCACCGCTCCGGACCCGCACCTGAAGTGGAACGAGGAGCGCGGCCACTACGACTTCGGCGACATCCAGTGGGAAGAGTTCTACGAAGTGCTCAAGGGCAACGGCCCGTGCAACACCGAGCGCGTCGCCACTCGCCGCAAGGCCATCGAAGACGGCGCCTGGGTCCGCGAAGCCGCGGTCGCCTACGCCCGCAAACAACAACAGAAACGCGACGCCGCCTGAGCCGCGAGGAGAGAGAAGTCATGTCCGAGTGGACCCTTTTTGAAGTTTTCGTGCGCAGCAAGCACGGCCTGAACCACAAGCACGTTGGCAGCGTCCACGCCGCCGACGCAGCCATGGCCATCGAGAACGCCCGCGAGCTGTACACCCGCCGCAACGAAGGCGTGAGCCTGTGGGTCGTGCCCTCCGCGCTGATCACCGCCTCCTCCCCCGACGAGAAGGACCCGCTGTTCGACCCGTCGCAGGACAAGGTCTACCGCCACGCCAGCTTCTACGAGCTGCCGCCCGAAGTCGGCCACATGTGAGATCGCGTGCATGAATCCGCATAACGACAAGATCGAATACCTGCTGCGCCTCGCCGACAGCGCCCTGATCCAGGGCCAGCGCCTGTGCGAATGGTGTGGCCACGCCCCGGCGCTGGAAGAAGAACTGGCGCTGATGAACGTCGGCCTCGACCTCGTGGGCCAGGCGCGCAACTGGTACGAGTACGCGGTGGAACTGCTGGACGATGGCCGCGATGCCGACGCCCTGGCCTTCCGCCGCGACGAGCGCGCCTTCCGCAACCTGCTGCTGGTGGAGCAGCCCAACGGCGACTTCGCCGTAACCATCACCAAGCAGTTCCTCTATGACGCCTGGCACTTCCACGTGCTGCACGCCCTGAGCGCCTCCAGCGACGAGCGCATCGCCGCCATCGCCGCCAAGGGTCTGAAGGAAGTCACCTACCACCTGCGCCGCTCCGGCGAATGGATGCAGCGCCTGGGCGACGGCACCGAGCAGAGCCATGCGCGCATGCTCGCGGCTATCCCGCAGGTATGGCGCTTCACCGTAGAACTCTGCAATGCCGACGAGATCGAGCAACGCCTGTTCGCCGAGGGCGTAGCGCCGAACCCGGAAGAACTCGCCGACGCGTGGAAGGCCAAGGTCGCCGACATCTTCGCCGCCGCCACCCTGCCGCTGCCGGAACCTGCGGTGAACTTCTACCTCAGCGGCCGTCGCGGCGTGCACACCGAGCACCTGGGCATCCTCCTGGCCGAGATGCAGTTCCTCCAGCGGGCCTACCCCGATGCGACCTGGTGAGCTGATTACCAGCGACCGCGGCGCGCGCGCCGGCACGGCTGACGACCTCAGCCATGCCTGGAACGTGCTCGGCGCGGTAATGGACCCGGAAGTTCCGGTGGTCAGCGTCGTCGAACTGGGCATCGTTCGCGGTCTCGACTGGCAGGACGGGCACCTGCACGTGGTGGTCACCCCGACCTACTCCGGCTGCCCGGCCACCGAGGTCATCGAGCAGGACATCCAGCACGCCCTGGAGCATGCCGGCTTCGCCGCGCCGCAACTGGAGCGCCGGCTGAACCCCGCCTGGACCACCGACTGGATCAGCGACAGCGGCCGCGAGGCCCTGCGCGTCTACGGAATCGCCCCGCCGGCCGGCAGCACCAGCAAGCGCAGCCTGCTCGGCGAAAGCCCGGAAGTCTGCTGCCCGCAGTGCGGCAGCGCGCGCACCGAGCTGCTCAGCGAGTTCGGCTCGACCGCCTGCAAGGCGCTGTACCGCTGCGTCGACTGCCGCGAACCGTTCGACTACTTCAAGTGCATCTGAGCGGCGCCGCCGCCGGAGAAGAACAATGAGCAAGTTCCACAGCCTGAAAATCAAGGAAGTGCGCGCGGAAACCCGCGACGCCGTGTCCATCGCCTTCGACGTCCCGGCGGACCTGGCCGACAGCTTCCGCTTCCAGCACGGCCAGCACCTGGTCATGCGCACCCAGCTCGACGGCGAGGAAGTGCGCCGCTCCTACTCCATCTGCAGCGGCGTCAATGACGGCGAACTGCGCGTGGCGATCAAGCGCGTGCCGGGCGGACGTTTCTCCGCCTATGCCAATGAAGCACTGAAGGTCGGCGCCAGCCTGGAAGTCATGCCGCCAGCCGGCCATTTCAACGTCCAGCTCGACCCGGCGCGCCACGGCAACTACCTGGCGGTCGCCGCCGGCAGCGGCATCACGCCGATCCTGTCGATCGTCAAGACCACCCTGGAAACCGAGCCGAACAGTCGCGTCACCCTGCTCTACGGCAACCGCTCCAGCAACGCCGCGATGTTCCGCGAGCAGCTCGAAGACCTGAAGAACCGCTACCTGCAACGACTCAACCTGATCTTCGTGTTCAGCCGCGAACAGCAGGACGTGGACCTCTACAACGGCCGCATCGACGCCGACAAGTGCGGCCAGCTGTTCAGCCGCTGGCTCGACGTGAAGAGCCTGGACGCCGCCTTCATCTGCGGCCCGCAGGCGATGACCGAGACCGTGCGCGACCAGCTCAAAGGCAACGGCATGCCGGCCGAGCGCATCCACTTCGAACTGTTCGCCGCCGCTGGCAGCGAAAGCAAGCGCGAGGCCCGCCAGGCCGCCGCCGCGATCGACAGCGCGAAGAGCCAGATCACCGTGATCAGCGATGGCCGCGAGCTGTCCTTCGAGCTGGCCCGCAACAGCGTCAGCGTGCTCGATGCCGGCAACGAGCACGGCGCCGAACTGCCTTACTCCTGCAAGGCCGGCGTGTGCTCGACCTGCAAGTGCAAGGTGGTCTCCGGCGAAGTGGAAATGGACAGCAACTTTGCCCTGGAGGACTACGAAGTGGCGGCCGGCTACGTGCTGAGCTGCCAGGCGTATCCGATCAGCGACAGCGTGGTGCTGGATTTCGACCAGCTCTGAGCCGTAGCTGCGGACTCAACCTGTAGGAGCGCCCCATGGCCCGCTCCTACTGGGAGCGTCGTGCTCCGAATGCTCCACCGCCAGCGCCCCACAAGGACCCTGGCGGGCCTTATCCGGCGGCTCGTCCCGCCACCTTGCTCTTCATATGAAGAATGCACCGCCAACGCCCACCCGGCGCGGCGGTCAC
The DNA here is from genome assembly GCF_040017195.2 of Pseudomonas sp. LABIM340. Lineage (NCBI taxonomy): Bacteria > Pseudomonadati > Pseudomonadota > Gammaproteobacteria > Pseudomonadales > Pseudomonadaceae > Pseudomonas > Pseudomonas sp. LABIM340. Next base: position 3,594,195 of record NZ_CM200227.1, read on the forward strand.
CGGCACCAGCCGGCACCCTTGCGTAGCGATCCGGAGGAAGACAACCATGGCCCAAGAGCCAATCCTGCAAAGTTTCATCGGCGGCCGCTGGGTCGGCCAGCACGGCGCCCAGGCGCTGCGAAGTGCGCTCAACGGCCAGACCGTGGCACGCACCCACGAAGAGGCGCTGGACTTTGCTGAAGCCGTCGCCCATGCCCGTGAGCAGGGCCTGAAAGAACTGATGTCCATGGACTTCCAGCAGCGCGCCCAGCGCCTGAAGGCCCTGGCGCTGTACCTGACCGAACGCAAGGAACAGCTCTACGAGATTTCCCGCCACAGCGGCGCCACCCGCGCCGACAGCTGGATCGACATCGAAGGCGGCGCCGGCACCCTGTTCGCCTACGCCGGCGTCGGCGGCCGCGAGCTGCCGTCGGGCAACATCGTCCACGAAGGCCCGGCGATTCCGCTGGGCAAGACCGGCAAGTTCGCCGGCAGCCACATCCTGGTGCCGCGCGGCGGCATCGCCGTGCACATCAACGCCTTCAACTTCCCCATCTGGGGGATGCTGGAAAAGTTCGCGCCGAGCTTCCTCGCCGGCATGCCGTGCATCGTCAAACCGGCCACCGCCACCAGCTACATCACCGAAGCCGCGGTGCGCGTAATGCATGAGTCCGGCCTTCTGCCGGCCGGCAGCCTGCAGCTGATCATCGGCGGCACCGGCGACCTGCTGGACCGCCTGCAAGGCCAGGACGTGGTGACCTTCACCGGCTCCGCCGACACGGCCGCCAAGCTGCGCGTGAACCCCAACCTGATCCGCAACTCGGTGCCGTTCAACGCCGAAGCCGACTCGCTGAACTGCGCCATCCTCGCCCCGGACGTCACCCCGGACGACGAGGAGTTCGACCTCTTCGTCAAGGAAGTGGCCCGCGAGATGACCGCCAAGGCCGGGCAGAAATGCACCGCCATCCGCCGCGCCATCGTCCCCGCCAAACACATCGACGCCTTGGCCGAGCGTCTGCGTGAGCGCCTGGCCAAGGTCGTGGTCGGTGACCCGTCGGTGGAAGGCGTGAAAATGGGCGCCCTGGCCTCCCACGCCCAGCAGTCCGACGTCGCCGAGCGCGTCGAAGCACTGCTGAAGTCCAGCGAGCTGGTCTTCGGCGCCAAGGATGGCTTCGCCCCGCGTGGCGACGGTGTCAGCGAAGGCGCGTTCTTCGCCCCGACCCTGCTGCGCAGCCGTGACCCGCATGCCGAAGGCGGCGCCCACGACATCGAGGCCTTCGGCCCGGTGAGCACCCTGATGGCCTACGACGATATCGACGAAGCCATCGCACTCGCCGCCCGCGGCAAGGGCAGCCTGGTGGCGAGCCTGATTACCCGTGATCCGCAGGTAGCCGCCAAGGTCGTCCCGGCCATGGGCGCGCTGCACGGTCGCCTGCACATTCTCGACCGCGAATCCGCCGCCGAATCCACCGGCCACGGCTCGCCGCTGCCGGTGCTCAAGCACGGCGGCCCGGGTCGTGCCGGTGGCGGTGAAGAACTGGGCGGCCTGCGAGCCGTGAAGCACTACCTGCAGCGCACTGCGGTACAGGGCTCGCCGACCATGCTGATGGCCGTCACCGGCGAATACGTGCGCGGCGCCAAGGTCTACGAGACCGAGGTGCACCCCTTCCGCCGCTACTTCGACGACCTGAAGATCGGCGAATCGCTGCTGACCCACCGCCGCACGGTCACCGAAGCCGACCTGGTCAACTTCGGCTGCCTGTCGGGCGACCACTTCTATATGCACTTCGATGAGCTGGCAGCGAAGGACTCGCAGTTCGGCAAGCGCATCGCCCACGGCTATTTCGTGCTCTCGGCAGCCGCCGGCCTGTTCGTCTCCCCCGGCGTCGGCCCGGTGCTGGCCAACTACGGCCTGGACACGCTGCGCTTCATCAACCCGGTGGGCATCGGCGACACCATCCAGGCGCGCCTGACCTGCAAGCGCAAGATCGACCAGGGCAAAAAGAGCCCCAAGGGCGAGCCGCAGGGAGTGGTGGCCTGGGACGTGGAAGTCACCAACCAGCTCGGCGAGCTGGTAGCCAGCTACGACATCCTCACGCTGGTACTCAAGCGCGCGTGATGCGCTGAGCGCAGCGACTCCAGTGTCATTCTCTACCGGCCTTCGGGCCGGTTTTTTATGCCTGCAACTCCGAGGGGTGCGAACCATGCCCGCATCAGCCCGGACCTCGGCCGCCCACGGTAGTCATGCTCTTGCCGTCCACCCGCCGCACCGGCAGCGACTCCGGATCGAACCCGTCGATACAACAGGCATTCACGCTGAGCAGCGCCGGATTGCTGCGGCGCTGGTGGTAGACGTAGATGCCGCACGTCCCGCAGAAATAATGCAGCGCGACGCCGCTGTTCCAGCGATACAGGTGCAAGGCCTGGTCGCCGCGGGTCAGGCGGAAGTTGTCCTTCGGCACGGTGGCCATCAGGGCGTTGCGCTTGCCGCACAGCGAACAGTCGCAGCGCACCAGCTCATCGAGTTCCGCGTCGAAGGCAAAAGCCACCGCGCCGCAGTGGCAGGTGCCGGTGTAATGCATGGCCGATTCCTCTTAACGAATGCACTGAGCGTAGCCGTCCGGCCCATTCGTGACTCCCAATCAACTATCCTTTGTCGTTGCCTGCGTTTTTCTCAAGGGCCGACTTCCGGACAATGCCTCCCATCGCATCCCATTCGTCCGGAGCCCCACACCATGCCCCTCGCACTCCTGGCGCTGACGCTCAGCGCCTTCGCCATCGGCACGACGGAGTTCGTCATCGTCGGCCTGATCCCGACCATCGCCACCGACCTGGGCGTCACCCTGCCCTCCGCCGGCCTGCTGGTCAGCCTCTACGCCCTGAGCGTCGCCATCGGCGCGCCGCTGCTCACCGCCATAACCGGGCGCATCCCGCGCAAGGCCTTGCTGGTCGGCCTGATGGCGCTGTTCACCATCGGCAACCTGGTGGCCTGGCAGGCACCCAGCTACGAATCGCTGATCATCGCGCGGATCCTCACCGGCCTCGCCCACGGCGTGTTCTTCTCGGTCGGATCGATCATCGCCACCAGCCTGGTGAGCAAGGACAAGGCCGCCAGCGCCATCGCCACGATGTTCAGCGGCATGACCGTCGCCTTCGTCACTGGTATCCCGCTGGGCACCTTCATCGGCCAGCACCTGGGCTGGCGCGTGACCTTCCTGGTAGTCGCCGCCTTCGGCGTGGTCGCCCTGCTCGGCAGCCTGCTGTTCGTGCCGAAGAACATCCAGCACACCCCGCCGGCACCACTGCTGCGCCAGGCCCGCGTGCTGCTGCAACCGCGTCTGCTGCTGGTCTATGCGATGACTGCGGTGGGCTACGGCGGCTCGCTGATCGCCTTCACCTTCCTCGCGCCGATCCTCCAGGACCTGGCCGGATTCAGCCCGAACATGGTCGGCGCCGTGCTCCTGGCCTACGGTGTCTCGGTGGCCATCGGCAACATCTGGGGCGGCCGCCTGGCGGACAAGCGCGGCCCGGTGAGCGCACTAAAGATCATCTTTGGCCTGCTGGCTTCGGTACTGCTGGTGCTGACCTTCACTGCCGGCAACCCGTGGCTGGTGGTGCTGACAGTGCTGGCCTGGGGCGCAGTGGCCTTCGGCAACGTGCCCGGCCTGCAGGTGTATGTCGTGCAACAGGCCGAGCGCGTGGCGCCGGATGCCGTGGACGTGGCCGCGGGCTTCAACATCGCCGCGTTCAACCTCGGCGTGGCTGGCGGGTCCTGGGCGGGCGGCCTGGTCGTCAGCCACCTGGGCCTGGGCCACACACCCTGGATTGCAGCCGTCGTCACCCTCGCCGCTTTCGGCCTGACCGCCCTGAGTGGCCGTCTGGACCGCAGCAATTCCATGGAACCGGCCGCCGCTGGCGCGGTTCCCACTCACTGATCGACCAAGGAGACTTCCCATGAGCGTTCCCGCATTCGGCCTCGGCACCTTCCGCCTCAAGGGCCAGACCGTCATCGACTCCATCCGCACCGCGCTGGAGCTGGGCTACCGCGCCATCGACACCGCGCAGATCTACGGCAACGAAGCCGACGTCGGCGAGGCCATTGCCGGCGCCAGGGTCAAGCGTGAGGAGCTGTACCTGACCACCAAGATCTGGACCGAGAACTACGCTGCCGACAAGCTGATCCCCAGCCTCAAGGACAGCCTGCACAAGCTGCGTACCGACCGCGTCGAACTGGCCCTGATCCACTGGCCATCACCCAAGGGAGAAGTGCCGGTCGCCGAATTCATGGGCGCCCTGGCCGAAGCCAAGGCCCAGGGTCTGACCGGCGAGATCGGCGTCTCCAACTTCACCATCGCGCTGATGCAGGAAGCCATCGCCGCGGTTGGCGCCGGCCAGATCGCCACCAACCAGGTGGAACTGCATCCCTACCTGCAGAACCGCAAGGTCGTGGATTTCGCCAAGAGCCAGGGCATCCACATCACCTCCTACATGACCCTGGGCTACGGCAAGGTGCTCAGCGACGGGGTGATCATCGAGATCGCCAAGCGCCACAGCGTCACCCCCGCACAGGTCACCCTGGCCTGGGCCATGCAGCTGGGTTACTCGGTGATTCCGTCGTCGACCAAGCGTGAGAACCTCGAAGGCAACCTGCGTGCCGTGGACCTGCGCCTGACCGACGCCGACATGGCCGCCATCGCCGCGCTGGAGCGCAACGAGCGCATCACCAGCCCGGAAAGCCTGGCCCCGGCCTGGGATTGATTCCTCGCTGTCTGACAGCCGCCCCTCGGGGCGGCTTTGCCGTTTCCAAGGAGTCTTCATGAGTACAAACGACTATGCCGCCTGGACCTGGACGCCCGGCGCCAGCCTTGACGGGCTGAGCCTCGCCCGCATGCCGGTGCCCACGCCGGGCCCGGACGAAGTGCTGGTGGCCAACACCGCCATCGCATTGAACCCGGTGGACTGGAAGATGATCGACTGGGGCCGCGACGACTGGCAGCAAGGCCAGGTGCCCGGCGTGGATGGCGTCGGCGTCATCATCGCGGTGGGCAGCGAGGTGAACCTGCGCGCCGGTACCCGCGTCGCCTACCACCAGGCGCTGACCCGCGGCGGCAGTTTTGCCGAATACACCCTGCTGCGCGCCCGCGCCGTCTACCCGGTTCCGGACTCGCTGGACGACGCCACTGCCGCCAGCCTGCCCTGCCCCGGCCTCACCGCCTGGCAGGCGCTGGACAAGCTGCCGGCCTGCCACAACCGCGACGTGCTGGTGACCGGCGCCGGCGGTGCCGTCGGCTACCTGCTGGCGCAACTCGCCCTGCAACGCGGCCTGCAACGCGGCCTGCGCGTGTGGGTGACGGCCTCGGCGAAGCACCGTGAACACCTGCTGCAACTGGGTGTCGCCGGAGTCTTCGACTACCGCGACGGCCAGTGGACCCAGCAACTGCTTGAAGCCCTCGGTCCGCGCCGCCTGCATGGGATCTTCGACACCGTCAGCGGCAACCATGCCGCCAGCCTCGCCCCGCTGCTGGGCTACAACGGCCATCTGGTGTGCATCCAGGATCGCCAGGAAAGCGCCCCGCTGCCGGCTTTCAGCACCGCCATCTCGCTGCATGAAGTGGCGCTCAACAGCATCCACGCCCACGGCGAAACCCTCGACTGGCAAGAGCTGCACGCCGGCGCAGAGCATCTGATGCAAGGCGTCGCCAGCGGCCAGTTGCAGGCGCCGGCGAAACAGTTCTTCGACTTCGCCGAACTGCCCGAAGCACTGCGCCGCTTGAAGTCCGGCGCAGGCAGCGGTAAATGGATCAGTCGCCTGCCGGCGGCCTGACCGGCGGCCGCCATTTCGCAGGGAGAACACGTCGTAGGATGGCGTGGAGCGCAGCGATACCCATCAACACCAGGCACCCGCAGCATGGGTATCGCTGCGCTCCACCCATCCTACAAAGACGCTCCCGGACAGTTCCGCCAAACACTCTCACCGAACAGGAGAACATCATGGATCTGGGCATCAATGGCCGCTGGGCCGTGGTCTGCGCCGCCAGCAAGGGCCTCGGCAAGGGCTGCGCCCTGGCGCTGGCCCGCGAGGGCGTGAACCTGGCGATCAACGCCCGCGACGTCGACACCCTCGCCGCCACCGCCGCCGAACTGCGCCAGCTGGGTGTGGAAGTGCGCGAAGTGGCCGGCGACATCAGTCAGCCGGACGTGCGCGCCGCGCTGCTCGCTGCCTGCCCGCAGGTGGATATCCTGGTCAACAACGCCGGCGGCCCGCCGCCCGGCGATTTCCGCGACTGGGAGCGCGAAGACTGGCTGCGCGCCCTGGAGCTGAACATGCTCACGCCCATCGAGCTGATCAAGGCCACCATCGACGGCATGGCCGAGCGCGGCTTCGGGCGCATCGTCAACATCACCTCCGGTTCGGTGAAAGCGCCGATCGCCACCCTTGGCCTGTCCAACGGCGCGCGCAGCGGCCTGACTGGCTTCGTCGCCGGCGTTGCCCGCCAGCCGCAGGTTGCCGGCAACAACGTGACCATCAACGGCCTGCTGCCCGGCTCCTTTGACACCGACCGCCTGCGCAGCGGCTTCCACCGCGCGGCGACCCTCAGTGGCCGCGACGAAGGCGAACTGGTGGATGCGGGCAAACAGGAAATCCCCGCGGGGCGCTTCGGCAGCGCCGAGGAGTTCGGCGCTTTCTGCGCCTTCCTCTGCAGCGCCCACGCCGGCTACCTGACCGGGCAGAACCTGTTGCTCGATGGCGGCGCCTACCCGGGCACCTACTGACCAGCCTCAGGCATGGACGTTAAATCAATCGCGGACAAAGTCCGCTCCTACGGCAACCCAAACACCGGAGCCGACCTGTAGGAGCGGGCCATGCCCGCGATCCGCCGGCAGGGCCGGCGCTGCTCAGCGAATACACTATTGCCGGGAGCAGCGGACTCGATATCGCCGACAGAGTCCGAGCTTATGACTTGCAGGAGCGCCCCATGGGCGCGATCGCGGGCATGGCCCGCTCCTACAGGGACATCCCCGCTTCAAGCCCCTACAATCACCCCGCCGCTCCCGAACAGGCCTGCCGATGAAAGCCCACTCCGACGAACTCAAGACCTTCGCCACGGTGATCGACTGCGGCTCCATCACCGCCGCCGCCGAACAGCTGGGCCTGACACCCTCGGCGGTGAGCCGGGCGCTGTCGAAGCTGGAGGAGAAGCTCGGCACCACCCTGCTCAACCGCACCACGCGGCGCATGAAGCTGACCGAGGAAGGCGAATTCTTTCTCGAGAACGCCCGCCACATCCTCGAACAGATGGACGCCCTGGAAGAACGCCTGGCCCTGCGCCAGCAATCCCCGGCCGGGCGCCTGCGGATCAACGCCGCGTCGCCCTTCATGCTGCACGCCGTGGTGCCGCATATCGGCGCCTTCCGCGAGCGCTACCCGGACATCGAGCTGCAGCTCAATACCAACGACCTCAATATCGACCTGCTGGAACAGAGCACCGACATCGCCATCCGCATCGGCCACCTCGCCGACTCCAGCCTGCACGCCCGTCCGCTGGGCAGCAGCCGCCTGAACCTGCTCGCTGCTCCCCAATACCTTGAGCGCCACGGCACCCCGACCAACCTGGAAGAGCTGCTCGGCCACTCGCTGCTGGGCTTCACCCAGCCCGAGGCGCTGAACGTCTGGCCGATCCGCCACGCCGGGGGCGACACCCTCACGGTCGACCCGTCGCTGTCCGCCTCCAGCGGCGAGACCTTGCGCCAGCTGGCCATCGGCGCCCAGGGCATCGCCTGCCTCGCCAGCTTCATGACCTGTGACGACATCCGTGCCGGGCGGCTGGTGCGCGTGCTGCCGGAGATGACCAGCGAACGCCGCCAGCCGATCCACGCGGTGTACTACCGCAACTCGCAGCTGGCGCTGCGCATCCAGTGCTTCCTCGACTTCATCCAGGAGCGTCTGGCGCAGTCGCTGCACGCCACCGGCTAAGCCAAGAAAATTCCCACAGCCGGAAAACCTCGACCACACTCAACAGGGTTCGCGACGCCCCAACGCCGGGGGCGTCTTCCCGCCGAGATCGAGGGCCTGGCATGTCACCCATGCTGCTGTACCTGCGCGCCATCATCCATCCTGGCCGCGATACCCTGCTGTTCGCCCTGCGCACCGTGCTCGCGGGGCTGCTGACGCTGTACCTGGCGTTCCTGCTCGACCTCGACCAGCCCAAGTGGGCGACCATGACGGTGGTGATCATCAGCACCCCGCTGGCCGGCATGACCCTGCAGAAAAGCTTCGCCCAGGTGATCGGCACCACCATCGGCGCCATGGTCGCCGTGGCCATCATGGCGTTGTTTCCCCAGGCGCCGCTGCCCTTCATCGTCACCCTGGCCCTGTGGCTGGCGCTCTGCACGGCCGGCGGCACCCTGATGCGCTTCACCTATTCCCATGCCTTCGTCCTCAGCGGCTTCACCGCGGTGATAGTTGCGCTGCTGGCCCAGCCGGCGCCCGAATCCACCTACACCCTGGCCATCACCCGCGTCACCGAAACCCTGCTCGGCGTGGCCTGCGTGACCCTGGTCAGCCTGTTCTTCGCCCGCCCGCAGAGCGTCGCGCGCGGCTACTTCGCCAAGGTCGACCAGTTGATCCGCCTGATCGCCGTGCACGCCGCCGCGGTGATCCGTGGCGAGGAGCTGGAGGAAGACTTCCAGCAACGCCAGAAGCAACTGCTGGGCGAAATCGCCGCCCTGGAGATGCTGCGCCGCCACCTGTATTTCGATGCCCCGCGCCTGCGCGGCGCCGATGAACTGGTGCAGCAGTTGGCCAACCAGCTGGTGCTGATGACGTCGCGGCTGGCCATCCTGCGGCGCCAGCGCAAGCTGATCGAAGCGCGCCTGAGCGGCCCGCTGCCCGAATCCGTGCGTCGCCTGCGCGAAGACGAACTGGCCTGCCTCGCCGAGCTGGCCGAATTCGGCCGCGACCTGCCCAACGCTACCCGCAAACGCATCACCCAGCTGCGCCAGCGCTTCGACGCCGCCGCGCGGCAGGCGGAAGAACTGGCCGACGGCCTGCCGACTTCACTACGTTCCCTGGCCTGGGCGCTGCGCTTCGAGCAGGCGCGGCTGATGCAGCAACTCGACGAGATGATCGAGCTGAGCGAGGCGATCCAGGAAGGCCGCCCCGGCAGCAGTTCCTATCCGCAGAGCCAGGCCCATGCCCTGCACCTGGACTTCCACCTCGCCGCAATGAACGCCACCCGCGCCTTCGTCGCGCTGTGCTGCGCCGGCTGGGTCTGGATCGAGACCGCCTGGGACGGCGCCCGCGCCGGGATGATCCTGGTCGGCATCCTCTGCTCGCTGCTCGCCACCTTCCCGCGCCCGCTGATGGCGAGCCTGGCCTACATGCGCGGGCTGGCCATGGCGTTGGTGGCGGCGGCACTACTGCAGTTCCTGTTGCTGCCCAGCGTTGGCGACTTCGAGATGCTCGCACTGTTCCTCACGCCACTGCTGTACGTGATCGCGGTGGGCCTGGCCAATCCGCAGACCGCCGGGATCGGCATCGGCCTCGGGCTGTCCACCTTCCTGCTGGTCGGCCCGCAGAACCAGGGCGCGTGGATCAACACCTCGCTGCAATGGTTCGAGTTCGCCGGCGGCTACGTCAGCGCCGGTGTGCTGGCGTTGCTGGTCTATGCCTGGGTGTTCCCCTTCGACGCCGATGCGCGCCTGCGCCGGCAATCGCGCCGCACCCGCGCCGAGGTGCGCTCGGTGCTGCTGTCCAAACCCAGCGAGGCGCGCCGCTTCCTGTTCGAGAGCCGCATGGTGGATCGCCTGGCGATCATGCTCGGGTTGCTGCCGGCGGCGCGCGACAGCCAGTCCGGCGAGCGCTTCCAGTGCAGCCTGGCGAGCATGACCCTGGGCGTGGTGCTGCACCAGCTACGCCGCGAGAGCCTGAACCCCAACGGCCTGCCGCAAGCCCTGCGCGAGCGCCTGTCGCTGCTGCTGGATGAACTCGCCGCCTGCCTCGACCAGCCACCCGCCGCGCCGCTGCACCGGGTACTGCCGGCCATCCGCGAGCTGGGCAACGAGCTGGACGAGCTGCAAAGCCACGGCAACTACCCCAGCGGCGATGCCATGCGCCCGGTGTTCGTCAGCGGCGTCGCACTGCTGGTCGCCGCCGAGCTGCTGGAACGCTTCCGCGACCTCTACGGCGAATCCGCCGACCTCCACGACGATCACGGGGAAGCCGCGCTGCATGCCCGTTGATATCGAACTGGGCGGGGTCTACCTGCCGCCGCTGGCCCAGGCGCTGCTGCTGGCCCTGCCGATCTTCCTGCTGCTGGACTGGAGCCTGCGTCGCCTCGGCGTCCTGCGCCTGGTCTGGCACGAGGCGCTGTTCGAAGGCGCACTCTATGCCTGCATCTGCGCGGGCCTGATCCTGCTCATGGGAGCCCTGCACTGAATGGCCAGCCTGCGCAAAGCCCTGCCACCCCTGATCACCCTGGCCGTGGTCGCCCTCGCCCTGATCCTCGGCTACTTCGCCTGGACCTACTACACCCAGGCGCCCTGGACCCGTGACGCGCGGGTACGCGCCGACGTGGTGACGCTGTCGGCGGACGTCACCGGGCGTATCGTCGAACTGCGGGTGAAGGACAACCAGCACGTCAGCAAGGGCGAGCTGCTGCTGAGCATCGACCCGGCGCGCTACGAACTGGCGGTACTGCACGCCGACCGCGCAGTGGAAGTTGCCCGCGCCGCACTCGGCCAGTCCCAGGCGGCCATCACTGCCAACCAGGCGCTGTTGCAGCAGCGCCATAGCGAGGAAGTCCGCCGTCGGGCGCTGAAGGCGCGTTCGGCGATCTCCAACGAGGAATGGGAGAAGGCCCAGACCGACGTCACCGTGGCCGAGGCCCAGCTGCTGCGCGAACAGGCCAACCTGGGCCTGGCGCAGGCCAATGTGGCGCTCTCCGAGGCCGCGCAGAAGCAGGCACGCCTGGACCTGGAGCGCACCCAGGTGGTGGCGCCGGTGAACGGCTACGTGACCAACCTGCTGACCCGCGCCGGCGATTACGCCACCGCCGGCCATTCACTGGTGGCGCTGGTGGACAGCGACTCCTTCTACGTCGGCGGCTACTTCGAGGAAACCAAGCTGCCGCGCATCCGCGAGGGGGATCAGGTGAACGTGCAACTGATGAGTGGCGAGCGCTTCGACGGTCACGTCGAGAGCATCGCCTTCGCCATCACCGACCGCGAGAACGTCGCCGGCGCGCGGCTGCTGGCCAACATCAACCCGAGCTACACCTGGGTGAAACTCGCCCAGCGCATCCCCGTGCGCATCGCCATCGACCCGGACTACAAGGGCCGCGACCGCCTGCGCGCCGGCACCACTGCCACCGTCAGCGTGGTCGAAGGCGCTCGCTAGACCCCGATCTTCCGATGGGCACGGGGAACTTTCATCACCGCCCCGTCATCAACCCATCGCGTGATTGTCACCCGCCCGGTGCAGCATGCATTCAGCTTCCCGCATCCCGCGCGGACGCCTGCGCACGAGGATGACCCTTGCCCCGCCTTCGCCTTCTGGCCGCTTCCCTGCTGACCTGCACCACTCTCGCCCTGGTGGCCTGGCGCTCGCTGCCGACACCACTGGAAGACGTGCCGAGCAGCAGCCTGTTCGCGCAGAACTGGGCCCGCGGCGGGGTCGTCCTGCTGGTGCGTCACATGGAGCGCTGCGACCGCTCCACCGCCGAATGCCTGGGCGCCGCCGACGGCATCACCGCCCGCGCCGCCGCCCTCGCCCGGAGCATGGGCGAGAGCATCACCCGCCTCGGCCTGACCGCCACCGACATCTACAGCAGCCCGGCCAACCGCACCGTGCAGACCGCCGACCTGATGTTCGACCGCAACGTGGCGCGCCAGGACTGGCTGCTCACCTGCAAGGACGGCGACCTCGCCGAGCAGATCCGCCAGCACAAGGCCGCGCACCGCAACCTCGTACTGGTCACCCACAGCGAATGCTTCGACCTCCTGCGCGAGAACCTCAAGGTCCGCGAGACCGATACCCCCGAGTACGGCAGCGCCCTGGTGCTGTTCGACGAGAGCGAACCCAAGCTGCGCATCGCCGGCGAAGTCGAGACCGATGAGTGGCTGAAGCTGGTGGACTCGCACAACCCGAGCTGAGGCCGCTGCCAGAAAGCGCTTTCTGTGCCATCTTCTTGCGATCGTTCCAAGGAGAGGCTCGATGCCCGCCCTGCTCACTGCCCACCCGCTGTTCGCCGCCCCTGTCCTGCTGCTGATCGACCTGCTGCTCTGGCGGCTGGTCGGCCCGGCCCATCCGCACTGGCGGCTGGCCACGCGCATCCTGTGCTTCCTGCTGTTCAGCCTGCTGCTGTTCAACGCCGGGATGAACCCGCTGCGCGCCGCGCCCTGGCCGGATGACCTGCCCAGCCACATGGTCGCCACCGCCGTGCAGATCTTCTGGTGGCTGTTCGCCGCGCGCTGCCTGACCGTGGTGCTGGGCTTCCTGCTGGTGCAACGCATTGGCCACGGCGGTCGGTTGCTGCAGGACGTGGTCGGCGCGCTGATCTTCCTGGTCGCCATCATCGCCGCCGCCGGCTACGTGCTGGAGCTGCCGGTGAAGGGCCTGCTGGCCACTTCCGGAGTGGTTGCAATCGTCCTCGGCCTGGCGCTGCAGAGCACGCTGAGCGACGTGTTCTCCGGCATCGTGCTGAACACCACCAAGCCCTACCAGCTGGATGACTGGATCTCCATCGACGGCATCGAGGGCAAGGTCACCGAGATCGACTGGCGCTCCACCTACCTGCAGACCTCCCAGGGCACGCTGGCGGTGGTGCCCAACTCCCTCGCCGCCAAGGCCAAGGTGCTCAACCTGAGCCGCCCGGCGAACCTTTACGGTGTCAGCGTGAGCCTGACGGTCAGCCCACACATCCGCCCGCGCAAAGTCGTCGAGGCGCTGGAGCACGCCCTTGGGGGCTGCCGTGCCCTGCTGGCCAGTCCAGCACCGTCGGTCAGCGTGCGCAAGTCCGCGCCCGATGGAGTGGAATACGAAATGAGCGGCTTCGTCGCCGCCATGGGCGAGAAACGCGAGGTGCGCAACCAGTTGTTCGACCTCGCCTACCGCCACCTGCAGGCCGCCGGCATCAACCTGCTGGCCGAGGCGGACGCGCCGATGCGCGAGAGCGCCTCGCGGGCACGGGCGTTGCTGGTGCGCTCGGGCCTGTTTGACGCGCTGCGCGACGAGGAGCGCGACGAACTGGCGAACCGGATGCAGCGCCGCCCGTTCAAGCGCGGCGAAGTGCTGCTGGCGCCGGGGGATGTCAGCGACCGCCTGCTGATCATCGACTCCGGTGTGGTCAGCGTCACCCTGCCCCACGACAGCCAGACCATCGAGGCCGGCCGCATGGGGCCGGGCGAAGTGTTCGGCGAGGCCGGTGTGCTCACCGGTTCGGCCTGGCAGGCGCAGTTCACCGCCATCAGCGACGGCGCCGCCTACTACATCGACAAGGAAACCCTCGCCCCCTGCATGGAGGCGCGCCAGGAGATCGCCGAGGCCATGGGCCGTCTGCTCGACTTCCGCCAGAAGGCCAGCGCCGCGCTGTTGGTGGAGCAGCCCACGGTGGTCCAGCAGCGTGGGTTGATGGCCTGGCTCAAGCAGCACGCCGGGCGCCGCTACAAGGCCTGACTCCGTCGCAGATCAGGCGTTGCGGGGTCAGGCACTGACTTCCTGCAGGCAATCCAGCGGCACCCAGCCGGCCTCGCCGCCGGAACGCACGCACCAGAGCCAGCCGCCCAGCTCTCGTCCGCCTTCGAGCCGCTCGCCGACTTCCACGTCGAGTTCACGGGCGGTGTAGTCCTCCATCGCCACCCCGGAGCCCGGCGCGGTCATGTTGAACACCTGCCCCGGCACCCAGCCCTCGCGCTGGCCGGGCGTGGAGCAGAAGTACCAGTCTTCCCAGCCCTCGGCGCCTTCATAGCGCTCGCCAACGAACAGTGGCGCGCCCTTGGCGAAGGTAATGGGCGCGGGGTACTCGCTGCGGTGGCGCTGAATCACTTCGTAGTGCATGTCGATCTCCCGGTTCCCTGGACCGATCCATGCTACTCCTCACAGCGCATCGTGGAAGATCACCCCGAGGGTGAAGCGCTCGCCGGTATGCAGGCGACTGACGCCGTGGCGCAGATTGACCCGGTGATAGCCGCGCACGCCGTGAAACGGGCGCTGGGCCACGGCGAACACCACCGCATCGCCCTGCTGCAACGGCACCACGCTCGCCCGCGATTGCATGCGCGGGCGCTGCTCGGTGAGGACGATCTCGCCACCCGTGAACTCTTCGCCCGGCCGCGACAGCAGGATCGTCAACTGCAGCGGGAAGGCCAGTTCGCCGTAGAGGTCCTGGTGCAGGCAGTTGTAGTCGCCGGCACGGTAGCGCAGCAGCAAGGGTGTCGGCCGGTGCTGCCCGGAGGTATGGCATTGGGCAAGGAAGTCGGCATGCTCCGGCGGGTACTGGATACCTGTGCCCATGCGCTCCTGCCAGCTGTTGGCGATGGTGCGCAGCGTCGGATAGAAGGCTTGGCGAAGCTCCTGCAGCAAGGTCGGCAAGGGATAGGCGAAGTAACGGTATTCGCCGAGGCCGAAATTGTGCCGGACCATGACCACGCGGCTGCGAAATAGCGCGTCCTGGTCGTAGAGCGCGCGAAGTGTCTCGCACTGCGCCCTGTCCAGCAGGCCGGGGATCAGCGCGTGGCCGTCGGCGTCGAGTTGCTGGGTGAGTGCGGGCCAGTCGAGCGTGGCGAGTTTCTGGTGGATGGACATCCTGCTGATCCTTGATGGCAAGGCCCCAGTCTAGGGGCGCCCCTTCCCGCAGTGCGCCCCGGCACTGACTTTCAAACTTTCCCACAGGTGCGCGCACGGCACAGACCGTAGGGCGTATAACGCGCCAGCGTTATACGCCGCGGTGGCATCGGCGGATAACCCGTTCCGGGTTATTCGCCCTACGGTGCCGGCCAATGCGCCTCTGTAGGGCGCATAACGCCTATGGCGGACAGCCTGCTCCGGGTTATTCGCCCTGCGGTGGCCGGCCAATGGAGCCATCCGTCAGGCGTCGTTGTAGACTCGGGCATCCACCTTAGACCGACTGCCGACATGAGCACCGAAGACCCGATCCTGCGCGACATTTCCCGTGTCACCCTGCAGCACTACCAGAACAGCGCCCAGTCCTTCCGCGAGGGCACCTGGGACCACGACGTCACGCAGAACATTGCCGCGCTGCTGCGGCACATCCAGGGCGAAGCACCTTTCGCGCTGCTCGACTTCGGTTGCGGTCCGGGGCGCGACCTTTGCGCGCTGAAAAGCCTGGGGCATGCTCCGGTCGGCCTGGACGGCTGCGCCGACTTCGTCGCCATGGCGCGCGAGGCCAGCGGCTGCGAGGTCTGGCAGCAGGACTTCCTCGCCCTCGACCTGCCCGCCGAGCGCTTCGACGGCATCTATGCCAATGCCAGCCTGTTCCACGTACCACGCAGCGAGCTGCCACGTGTTCTGCGCCAGCTGCATAGGGCGCTGAAGGCGGGTGGCGTGCTGTTCAGCTCCAATCCACGTGGGGAGAACCAGGAAGGCTGGAATGGCGGGCGCTATGGCTCGTACCACGACCTTGAGAACTGGACGCGTCTGCTGGAGGACGCCGGCTTCCGCGAGCTGGAGCACTACTACCGCCCCGCCGGACTGCCGCGGGAGCAGCAGCCCTGGCTGGCGAGCGTGTGGCGCAAGGTTTGAATTGACGAGGATCACGGGCGTGGGCCATTGCCACGCCACGGAACACGCCGGAGCAAACCTGTAGGAACGCCCCATGGGCGTGATCGCAGGCAAGGCCCGCCCCTGCAGGGGAACACGATTCCTTGCAGGGACGAGCCGAGCCGGTGAGCAAATTACGCGGGTGCCGCGACCCGCGCTGAAGCGTCGATCAGCCCTTCGCCGCCCAGGCGTTGAAGCGCTGCTCCAGGTCCTCGCCGTGGTCGACCCAGAACTCGAAGTTCACCGGTACGGCCTGCTCGAGGTTCGCCGGCGCGGTGTTCAGGCGCTCGATCAGCTTGGGATCGATCAGCTTGTTGGTCCCCAGGTTCACCGAGCCATAGCCCAGCTTCACCGTGTGGATCTTCTGCTGCTCGGGCGACAGCGAGAAGGCGATGAAGTCCTCGGCGGCCTTCTTGTTCGGGCTGCCCTTGGGGATCGCCCAGGAGTCGATGGCGTACAGGCTGCCGTTCCACACCACCTTCATCGGCACGCCCTCTTCCTGCGCAGCGAAGGCGCGGCCGTTGTAGGCAGTGCTCATGACCACGTCACCGCTGGCGAGGAACTGCATCGGCTGCGCGCCGGACTCCCACCACTGGATCGACGGCTTGATCTCATCGAGCTTCTTGAATGCGCGGTCCACGCCTTCCTTGGTGGACAGCACCTTGTACAGGTCTTCCTTCTTCACGCCGTCGGCCAGCAGGGCGATCTCCAGGGTGTACTTGGCGCCTTTGCGCAGCGAGCGCTTGCCGGGGAATTTCTTCGTGTCCCAGAAATCCGTCCAGCCGGTCGGGCCGTTGGCGAGGCGTTTGCCGTCGTAGACCATGGCCATCGACCAGACCAGCAGGCCGGCGCCGCAGTCGGAGATGGTGCCGGGCACGTAATCTTCGGCCTTGCCGAGGATCGCCGGGTCGAGCTGTTCGAACAGGCCTTCTTCGCAGCCGCGCAGCAGCTCCGGGCCTTCCACCTGGACGACGTCCCAGTTGACGCCGCCGGTGTCGACCATGGCCTTGATCTTGCCCATTTCGCCGTTGTACTCGCCGGCGATCACCTTCATCCCTTCCTTCTTCTCGAAGGGTTTGTAGAAGGCCTCGGTCTGTACGTCCTTGCTGATGCCGCCGAATGAGATCACGGTCAGATCAGCAGCCATGGCGCCGGACGCCACGCCCATGAGCAGGGCTCCCAGAATCGGGTTTTTCATTTCCACCTCTTGGCTTTGTTGTTGGCAGATGGTTCAAGCACGCAGGCGCCCGGTCTCTGCGGACCGGGGCACGATAGCAGGGTCAGGTGCGCCCATTTTTCTTAACTTCGATAGACGGCCTCAGCGTCCTCGATCAGGCGCAGGGCCGATTCCCAGGCCAGCAGATGCAGGCCGTCGACCAGCGCCTCCTCTTCCTGCACGGCGACGCGCTCGCACACGGCGTGCGGCGGGTAACGCAGCTGGCGGCCGCCGGCAAGGGCCTGGACCTGCGCCTGGCAGGCGCGTTCGAGGAAGTAGATCTGGTTGAAGGCTTCGGCGATGCAGCGCCCGGTGGCCAGCAGGCCGTGGTTGCGCAGGATCATCACCATGTGGCTGCCCAGGTCGTTGACCAGGCGCGAACGCTCGTCCGGGTCCAGGGCGATGCCTTCGTAGTCGTGGTAGCCCAGGCGGTCGTAGAACTTCAGCGCGTGCTGGCTGATCGGCAGCAGGCCGTCTTCCTGGGCGGACACCGCAATGCCGGCGGCGGTGTGGGTGTGGATCACACAGGCCACGTCCTCGCGGGCGGCGTGCACCGCGGAATGGATGTTGAAGCCGGCGCGATTGACGCTTTTCGGGCCGAAGCGCGGGTCGATGACGTCGCCATGGTGGTCGACCTTCACCAGGTCGGAGGCACGCATTTCATGGAACAGGACGCCGTAGCGGTTGATCAGGTAGTGGCCCGGCTCGCCCGGCACCCGCGCGGAGATATGGGTGTCGATGTGGTCGGTCCAGCGGAAGTGCGCGATCAGCCGGTACAGCGCGGCGAGGTCGCAGCGCGCCTGCCACTCTTCGGCGGAAATGCTCGACGGATCGATGTTGTAAGCTGTGTCACGCATGACGGGCTGTCCTTGTTCTTATGCAGTGTTCTTGTGATCAGGCTATGCGGCGTATTGCCGCCGTCTGGGACCGAGTGTGCTGGCCACGCCCGGCCCGCACCATGCACAGGGACAACGCAGAAACTGCAGTGCTGTTATGGTCCGCGGACCTGTACAGATTGCCCGTCGCTCACCCACACAAGAATCGGACCTTCGGATGCTGTTGCTCGACCCCACCTCGGACATTCCCCTGGTCACCCAGATCGTCGACGGCATCGCCCAGGCCATCGACGAGCAGCGCCTGCGCCCCGGAGCCAAGCTGCCTTCGATCCGCAAGTTCGCCCAGGCCAACGGCGTCAGCCACTTCACCGTGGTCGAGGCCTACGACCGGCTGGTGGCGCGCGGCTGCCTGAACGCCGTGCCCAACGCCGGTTTCTACGTGCGCGGCCCGGCGGTCGAGGACAGCACCGGCCATGAGGCGCCCACCGAATTCGATTTCGATGCACACCTGCTGCTGCACAAGGTGTTCCAGCCGCTGGGCATGGAACTGCGCCCCGGCGTCGGCCTGCTGCCCGAGCACTGGCTCGATGGCGAAGGCCTGCTGCGCGGGCTGCGCAGCCTGGCGCGGGAAGAGCCGACGCAGTTCGGCAACTACGGCCACAGCAAGGGCAACCCCAGGCTGCGCGGCAAGCTCGCCGACCGCCTGGGCGATGCGGGGGTAGCCGCCAGCCCCGAGCAGATCCTGCTGACCGCCGGCGCCAGCCAGGCGCTGGACCTGACCGTGCGCTACCTGGTGCAGCGTGGCGATCCGGTGCTGGTCGATGAGCCCGGCTACCACAACCTGTTCCTCAACCTGCGGCTGCAGGGCGCGCAACTGCTGGGCGTACCGCGCAGCGCCGACGGGCTGGACCTCGACCGCCTGGAGCAACTGGCCCACGAGCACCGCCCCAAGGTCTACTTCACCCAGGCGCGCCTGCAGAGCCCCACCGGCGGCAGCCTGTCGCTGGCCGCCGCGCACCGCCTGCTGCAACTGGCCGAGAAGTACGATTTCCTCATCGTCGAGAACGACATCTACGCCGAACTCGACCCCGCCGGCCAACTGCTGCTGGCCAACCTCGACCAACTGGCGCGGGTGATCTACATCAGCAGCCTGTCCAAGGTCATCGCCCCGGCGCTGCGCACCGGCTTCATCGCCGCGCACCCCGAGCTGATCGAGGAGCTGGTGCCGCTGAAGATGGTCAGCGGCCTGACCAGCTCGGAACTCACCGAGACCCTGGCTCTGGACATCCTCCTGCAGGGCCGCCACCGCAAGCACGTGCGCCAGCTGCGCGATCAGCTCGGCGAGGCCCACGACAGCGTGGCGCGGCGCCTGGAAGCCGCCGGCCTGGAAATCTTCCACGAACCCCGCGCCGGCCTGTTCCTCTGGGCCCGGCACCGAGCGGTGGACGACGCCACTTTGCTCGCCAGCCGCGCCAAGGAAGCGAAGATCCTGCTGTTCCCCGGCCAGCTGTTCATGCCCGACGGCCGCAGCGTGCCGTGGATGCGCTTCAACGTCGCGCACTCGCTGGATGAGCGGCTGTATACCTTTCTCTCCGCGCAGGGTTGATGGTCACAAAATTCAGTGGAGCCGAGTCCAAGGACGAACAGCCGGCCTTTCGTCCGGCACGTCTGGAGGACACCATGAAATTTCCCGCCATCGACCCGCAGCAACTGCAACGCGCCCAGCAAGGCGACCCCGCCGCCCTCGATGCGCTGCTGGTGGCCCTGCAAGCACCGGTCTACAACCTCGCCCTGCGCATGCTCGGCCGCCGTGAAGATGCCCAGGACGCCAGCCAGGAAATCCTCCTGCGCATCACCACGCACCTTGCCAGCTTCCGCGGCGACAGCCAGTTCTCCACCTGGGCTTTCCGCATCGCCAGCAACGCGCTGCTGACTGCGCGCACCAAGGTCCGTGAGACGCCCACCGTGTCGCTGGAAGCTCTGGCGGAAAAGCTCGAACTCGGCCTGCGCCTGGCCGAAGCCAATGAGCGCCCGCTTGAACCGGCCGACAAGCTCGCCGCCGAGCGCATCGCGCTGGCCTGCACACAGGGCATGCTGATGTGCCTGGAGCGCGAGCAGCGCCTGGCCTATGTGCTCGACATCGCCTTCGGGCTGGACTCGGAGACGGCGGCGGCGGTGCTGAAGATCGAACCGGCGGCCTACCGCAAGCGCCTGTCACGGGCACGCCAGCGACTGGATGAGTTCATGCAGCAGCATTGCGGGCTGGTCAACGCGCAGGCCGCCTGCTCCTGCGAGCGCCAGGCACTGGCCCTGCCGGCGGGCGCCAGCGATACCCGCAAGGCCGAGAGCGAGCTGCTCGCCCTCACCCGCCTGGCCGATGCCGCAGCGGTGTTCCGCGGCCACCCGGATTACCGCGTCCCGCAACGGGTCATCGAAACCGTCCGCGCCGTGCTGCAGCAGCACACCGGAGGCTGGCAATGAACGCACTCGCCGATCTGGACTACCCCGAAGGCTTCCAGCCGCTGCAGCGGCGCAATCCGTTGCTGGACCTGCTCGGCCCGTTCCTGGTGCGTGGCGAAGGTGATTCACTGGAACTCGGCCTGCTGCTGGACGAACGGCACACCAACAGCCGCGGCGGCGTGCATGGCGGCATCCTCGCGACCCTGGCGGACATCGGCATGGGCTACGCCATGGCCTTCTCCAGCCAACCGCCGCAACCGCTGGTCACCGCCAGCCTGACCCTGGACTACGTCTCCAGTGCCCAGGTCGGTGACTGGCTGAGCATCCGCCTGCTGCACAGCCGGCAGGGCCGGCAGATGGCCTTTGCCAATGCGCTGCTGTCGGTGGGCGACAAGGTGGTGGCGCAGGCCAGCGCGGTATTCGCGGTCCCGCGCTGATCCGCCGGATATCGCCAGCGGCCGCGCGAGGCCTTAGACTTGCCGTCCATCAGTAACCGCCAGCAAGAGATCACTATGGGCGCCCAGTGGAAAGCCAAACATAAAGAAGTCGCCGCCAACGCCAAGGGCCGCATCTTCGGAAAACTGTCGAAGGAAATCATGATCGCCGCGCGCAACGGTGCCGATCCCGACATGAACCCGAAGCTGCGCCTGGTCGTCGAGCAGGCCAAGAAGGCCTCCATGCCGCGCGACACCCTGGAGCGCGCCATCAAAAAAGGCGCTGGCCTGCTGGACGGCGCCGCCACCTTCGAGCGCGTGGTCTACGAAGGCTTCGCCCCGCACCGCGTACCGGTGATCGTCGAGTGCCTGACCGACAACGTGAACCGCACCATCGCGGAAATCCGCGTGCTGTTCCGCAAGGGCCAGCTGGGCGCTTCCGGCTCGGTCTCCTGGGACTTCGATTACCTGGGCCTGGTCGAGGCCACCCCGGCCAGCACTGACGCCGACCCGGAACTGGCCGCCATCGAAGCCGGCGCCCAGGACTTCGAGCCAGGCGAGGAAGACGGCGACACCCTGTTCCTCACCGACTCCACCGACCTGGACGCCGTCTGCCGCGCCCTGCCCGAGCACGGCTTCACCGTGGCCTCGGCCAAGCTCGGCTACAAGGCAAAGAACCCGGTGAGCCTGTCCGACGCGGAACTGGAGGAAGTCGAAGCCTTCCTCGACGCCCTGGACGGCAACGACGACGTGCAGAACCTCTACGTCGGTCTGGCGTAAAGCGCAGCCGCAAAGGCTGGGTCATGCCCAGCCCTTGCAGTTTCTTCAGTACAGCCCGGTCGCGCTCCCCGGCTCGAAGACCGGAGTCTCGTTGGCCTGGATCATGTTGTAGCTCAGCATGAAGGTCACGCCACCCTCGCTGGCCAGTGCCTGGCTGACCCAGCCGATCGGATTGTTGAACAGCGAATCATCCGGGTTGAGCACGCCGATGGCCGCCGTGTCGGGATCCTCGTCCCAGGTCACGTCGCCCCAGTGCCAGCCCAATCCTTCGACGAACTGCCGGCCCAACAGGGCGCCGAGCGCGAACACCGCGTCATCGTCCACCTCGCGCCGCTGCGCCTTGGCATCGCGTACGTACTGGGTAATCGCCGCGACCACCTCATGGGGTGGCAACTCGGGGGGCAGTTGAAGCAACTCCAGGCCCTGCTGTTGCAGGTCTGCCAGTTGTTGTTCCAGCTCCGCCGACAGCGGGATGATTTCAGCCATTCTTCCTTCTCCTCAAACGGTTCCCACGCTGTCCTGGCGGGCACCTGTCACTGTTGAAACTTCCATCCTGGCGACACTCAAACGGCGCGCCCCATCAGCACATCCTGGCTGCCTTCGGCTTTCTCCCGCAGGAAATCCCAGGTAGTGCGCATCCGCGCGATGTCCTTGAGCTCAGTCGGCATCAGCATCCAGAAGGTCCGCACGAACTCGATTTCCCCTGCCAGCACCGGCTGCAGCGACGGGTCTTCGGCTGCTGCGAACGCCGGCAGAATCGCCAGCCCGGCGCCCTCCGACACCGCGCGCTGCTGGGCGAGGATGCTGGTGCAGCGCAGCGCCATGTGCAGCGGCCGGCCGATCTCATCGAGGTACTGCAGCTCCTTGCTGTAGAGCAGGTCGTCGACGTAGCCGACCAGGGCGTGCTCGCGCAGGTCGTCGCGATTGCGGATCGGACCGCGCTCGGCGAGGTAGTCCTTCGAGGCGTAGAGGCGCAGCACGTAGTCGGTCAGTCGGGTAATGATGTACGGCCCGCGACCGGGGCGTTCCAGGGTGATAACGATGTCCGCCTCATGGCGCGACAGCTGCAGTGCGCGCGGCACCGCCAGCAGGTCCACCCCCAGGTGCGGGTGGCGCTGGTTCAGCTCCACCAGTTGCGAGGTCAGCAGCGTCGAGCCGTAGCCCTCGGTGGCGCCGATGCGCACCTTGCCGGAGAGATTGTCCTCGGCGCCGGCCAGGCGTTTCTCGATCACCTTGCAGGCGCTTTCCATGGCCTCGGCCTGGGGCAATAGCCCGTGGCCAGCCTCGGTCAGCCGATAGCCGGCAGGCTCGCGCACCAGCAGTTGGGCGCCGACGCTCTTCTCCAGCGCCTGCAGGCGGCGGGCGACCGTGGTGTGGTCCACGCCCAGGCGCCGGGCAGCGACGGTCAGCTTGCCGGCTCGGGAAAGCTCGAGGAAAAACCGCAGGTTGTCCCAGTCCATATCTGCCTCGGCGCAGGCCGCGTGTGCAAAAACGCAGAGCATACTTGCACATCACCTCATTGAGCACATCAAAAATGCACTGCTAGGATCGTTCCAGACAACAAGAAAGCCTTCAGGCTGGGAGAACCCCGATGACTGCAACTGCCGTCCCAACCGTCAAACTCTTCCTCGACGGCAAGCCCGTCGAGTCCACCACCTCCGAATGGCGCGACGTGATCAACCCCGCCACTCAGGAAGTCCTCGCCCGCGTGCCCTTCGCCACGCCCGAGGAAGTCGAGCGCGCGGTGGCCAGCGCCAAGGCCGCGTTCAAGACCTGGAAGAAGACGCCCATCGGCGCCCGCGCGCGCATCTTCCTCAAGTACCAGCAACTGATCCGCGAGAACATGAAGGAACTGGCGGCCATCCTCACCGCCGAACAGGGCAAGACCCTGCCTGACGCCGAAGGCGACGTGTTCCGCGGCCTGGAAGTGGTCGAGCACGCCGCAGGGATCGGCAACCTGCAGCTGGGCGAGCTGGCCAACAACGTGGCCGGCGGCGTGGATACCTTCACCCTCCTGCAGCCTATCGGCGTTTGCGCCGGCATCACCCCTTTCAACTTCCCGGCGATGATCCCGCTGTGGATGTTCCCGATGGCCATCGCTACCGGCAACACCTTCGTCCTCAAACCCTCCGAGCAGGATCCGATGGTGACCATGCGCCTGGTCGAGCTGGCCCATGAGGCCGGCGTGCCGCCGGGCGTGCTCAACGTCATCCATGGCGGCCCGGACGTGGTGAACGCCATCTGCGACCACCCGGACATCAAGGCCGTGTCCTTCGTCGGCTCGACCCGCGTCGGCACCCACGTCTACAACCGCGCCTCCCTGGCCGGCAAGCGCGTGCAATGCATGATGGGCGCGAAGAACCACGCCATCGTGCTGCCCGACGCCAACAAGGATCAGACCCTCAACGCCATTGCCGGTGCCGCCTTCGGCGCCGCCGGGCAACGCTGCATGGCGCTGTCGGTGGCGATTCTGGTGGGCGAAGCGCACGACTGGATTCCCGACCTGGTGGCCAAGGCGCAGACCCTCAAGGTCAGCGGCGGCACCGAGGCCAATACCGACGTCGGCCCGCTGGTCTCCTGCGCGGCGCTGGATCGCGTCAGCGGCCTGATCGAACGCGGCACCCAGGAAGGCGCCAAGCTGGAGCTGGACGGCCGCAATCCGCAGGTGGCCGGCTACGCCAAGGGCAATTTCGTCGGCCCTACCGTGTTCTCCGGCGTCACCCCGCAGATGACCATCTACCGCGAGGAAATCTTCGGCCCGGTGCTCTGCGTGGTGTCGGTGAAGACCTTCGACGAGGCCATCGAGCTGATCAACGCCAACCCCAACGGCAACGGCACCGCGCTGTTCACCCGCTCCGGCGCCGCCGCGCGGCACTTCAAGGAAGAGATCGACGTCGGCCAGGTGGGCATCAATGTGCCGATCCCGGTGCCGGTGCCGCTGTTCTCCTTTACCGGCTCGCGCGGCTCCAAGCTCGGCGACCTGGGCCCGTACGGCAAGCAGGTGGTGCAGTTCTACACCCAGACCAAGACCGTCACCGAACGCTGGTTCGACGAGAACGAGGTCGGCGGCGCGGTGAACACCACCATCAATCTCAAATAACTCAGCCTGCCCGCCCGCTCGCCCCGAGTCGCCCCGGACTTCAGCAAGGATGCTGGTCCGGACCCGGCACCACGCGGGCGGGCACCTCCTTTCGCGCCTGATCGACCGGGCGCCCCGAACAAGAAGAAGAGGATCAACCCATGCGCATCGGCTTCATCGGACTCGGCAACATGGGCGGCCCCATGGCCGCCAACCTGCTCAAGGCCGGCTTCGACCTGAGCGTCTTCGATCTCTCCGCCAAGGCTGTGGAAGCGGCCGTCGCCCTCGGCGCCCGCGCCCTGGCATCGCCCGCCGAAGTGGCGCGCGACGATGTCGAGGTGATCATCACCATGCTGCCCGCCGCCGCCCACGTGAAGCAGGTCTTCCTCGGTGACGACGGCCTGCTGGCCAACGTGCAACCCGGCGTGTTGCTGATCGACTCGTCCACCATCGACCCGCTGAACGCCCGTGACGTCAGCGCCGCCGCCCTCGCACATGGCAACCCGATGCTCGATGCGCCGGTTTCCGGCGGCACCGCTGGCGCTGCCGCGGGCACCCTGACCTTCATGGTCGGCGGCGAGCAGGCCGATTTCGACCGCGCCCGCCCGGTACTCGCCGCCATGGGCAAGAACATCGTGCACTGCGGCGGCGCCGGCAACGGTCAGGTAGCCAAGGTGGCAAACAACCTGCTGCTGGGCATCTCCATGATCGGCGTGGCGGAAGCCATGTCCCTGGGCGTGAAGCTGGGCATGGACGCGGAGGTGCTGGCCGGCATCATCAACACCTCCAGCGGCCGCTGCTGGAGCTCGGAAGTGAACAACCCGCTCACCGGCGCCCCGGCGGCGCGCGGCTACAGCGGCGGCTTCGGCACCGACCTGATGCTCAAGGACCTCGGCCTGGCCAGCGAGGCAGCGCGCCAGGTGCGCCAGCCCGTGCTGCTCGGTGCGCTGGCCCAGCAGCTGTTCCAGACCTTCAGCAACCAGGGCAACGGTCAGCTGGACTTCTCGGCCATCGTGAAGCTGTACGAACAGGGCTGATATCGGCAATTCCCTGTAGGAGCCGCGATCGCGGGCATGGCCCGCTCCTACAGGGGCCCGCGAACCGCATCCCCGCCTCTATCTCGGCTATCATGCGCGCTCCGCCCCACCGGATGCCGCCCGATGATCCTCCGCCCGCAAAGCCCGACACTCTGGGTCCTGCTGTTCTCCCTCAAGGGGTCGATCATCCCCGCCATCTGGCGCAAGGTGCTGTACACGGTGCTGCTCAGCTCGCTGGTGGTGGCCACCCACGGCACGCTCTACCACTACAAGGTGATCATCACCTCCACGCCCTTCACCCTCTGGGGCCTGACGCTGGCGATCTTCCTCGGCTTCCGCAACAACGTCGCCTACCAGCGCTTCTGGGAGGCGCGCACGCTCTGGGGCGAACTGCTGATCGTAACCCGCAACCTGGCGCGGCAGACCCGCTCGCTACTGCCGGACCTGGATAGCGCAGGCCGTCGCCAACTGGGCAACCAGCTGATCGCCTTCACCTATGCCCTGCGCGACCAGCTGCGCGGCACCCCGCAGAGCGAAGACGTGCGCCGATTGATGGGCGACGAGGCCGCCGCGCTGGCCGCCAGCCGCAGCCCGACCAACGTCCTGCTCGCCAACCTTGGCCAGCGCTTTGCCGACCGCGGCCGTGCCAGCGGCGCCAGTGACATAACCCTGGCCGCCATCGACCAGCAGATGACCCGCCTGTCATACGTGCTGGGCGGCTGCGAGCGTATCCGCAACACGCCGATCCCCTACCCCTACATCCTGATGCTGCACCGCATCGTGCACGTCTACTGCTTCCTGCTGCCCTTCTGCCTGGTGGACAGCATCGGCTGGTTCACCCCGCTGGCGGTGTGCGTGCTGGCCTACACCTTCTTCGGCCTGGACGCCCTCGGCGACCAGATCGCCGACCCTTTCGATACCCAACCCAACGACCTGCCGCTGGACGCCATGAGCCGCAACATGGAAATCGCCGTGCTGGAAATCCTCGGCGAAACCGACCTGCCCGAACCGCTGAAGCCGGTGGACGGCCTGTTGCTCTGATCCAGCCCTGAGGAACCCCTGAATGAACCACCTGAAAGACGTGCCGCTGAACAAGGCCTACCTGCTGCTCAACCACGGCCCGAGCACCCTCGTCACCAGCGAACACGAAGGCGTCGCCAACGTCATGGCCGCCGCCTGGGTCATGCCGCTGGACTTCGATCCGCCCAAGCTGATGCTGGTGCTGGACCGCAACACCTGGTCGCGCCATCTGGTGGAAGGCTCGGGCGCCTTCGTCATCCAGCTGCCGACGCGCCAGCAGGCCGAACTGACCCTGGCGGTAGGCTCGAGCAACGGTGGCGAGGGCAGCAAGTTCGAGCAGCTGGATATCCGCACTTCCCGTGCGAAGCAGGTCGAGGCGCCGATCGTCGATGGCTGCGTGGCTTACCTGGAGTGCAAGGTGATCAGCGAGCCGCGCAACCAGGAGAAGTACGACCTGTTCATCGCCGAGGTCGTGGCCGCCTACGCGGACGAGCGCGCCTTCTCCAATGGCCGCTGGCACTTCCCCAGCGACGAGCTGCGCACCATTCATTACCAGGCCGGCGGCGCTTTCTTCACCACTGGCGAGGCTTTCCAGGTCAGTCGGGGCTGACCGGCTGCCAAGCTGCCGGCGCCGAGCCCAGCTCGGAGGCCGGCAATTCCCAGTAGAGCGGCGAGCCCGCGACGTGCAGTGGCGGACGCAAGCGCCGCGCGTACCCCCAGGGCGTTGTCTCGATGCCCGGTGCCAGATCGGCGGCCGTCTCCGCCGCCAGCTCCAGCGAACCCACTGACGAAACGCCCGCCTCCAGCAGGCATTGCGCCGTGCGCGCCAGCGACAGGCGCCAACGACTCCCACGGCCGCTGCGCCGACGCTCGGCCAACCCGCGCAAGGCCGCCGCGGCGATCAGGTAGCCGGTAGCGTGATCGAGTGCCTGCACCGGCAAGGGTACGGGTTTGTCTTCGCTCCGCCAGATGCGCCCGGCCTCGGCGATGCCACTGCTCATCTGCACCAGGCTGTCGAAACCGCGCCTTTCGCTCCAGGGGCCCGACCAGCCATAGGCATTCAGGCTGACATCCACCAGCCCCGGCGCAAGGGTCCGCCGTACATCGGCACCGAACCCCAGGCGGTCCAGGGCATCGGCCCGATAGCCGTGCACCAGCACATCGGCGCTGGCGAGCAGCGCCTGGAAGCGCTCCCGATCCGCAGGTTGGCGCAGGTCCAGGCGCGCGCAGTGCTTGCCCAGGGTGACTTCCGGCACCACGCCGGGCTCTTCCCAGTCCGGCGGATCGATGCGCAGGACTTCGGCGCCAAAGCCGGCGAGGAAGCGCGTGGCGATCGGCCCGGCCAGCACGCGGGTCAGGTCCAGCACGCGCAGTCCGGCCAATGGTCGCTCGCGGTCGATCTCGATATCCAGGGAAGGCCCGGAGACCAGTTGGAGATCGCGCAATACCAGCGGCTCGCGGGCAACGGCGAGGCCTTGCGGGTGCTGTTTCCAGGCCTCCCAGGAGCGCATTTCGGCCGCACAGCCGCCCTCCTTCACGATCGCCAGTTCCAGCTCACCCGCGCGCCAGTTAGCCACGGCGTCTGCGACCCGATCCCGATCATTCTCGGTACCGAGCACCCGAAGTGCGGCGGCACGGTGATGTGGGGCATTGGTGTGCAGGCGAACCCAACCGTCGCGGGTGCGGTAGTTGCCGGCGATGGCGCCCCACAGGTCGGGAGGTATCCAGCCTTGGGCGCGCAAGGAAGTGGAGAACCAGAAGGAGGCCAGCCGGCGGTCCACGACTAGCGACGTGGCGGCACCGGAGTCCGGTTCCAGCCACTCGCCCAGCGCCAGCCCGGCGCTGGCGATGCTGGCGGCGGCCAGTTCGGTGACGAAGAAAGCCGAAGGCAGGGAGCCTTCGCTGCGAAAGGCCAGGTGACTCAGGCGTTCGGCCTGGCCGCCCAGGGCAATCCAAAGTCGCTCCGCTAGAACGCGCTGCATCTCTATCTCCGCCTTTTCCTTGGAATTTCACCTTAGCCGCGCAGCGTCAGGCGGGCGAGCCGACCTTGGTCGACAGGCAATAAAAAGCCCGCAATCAAGCGGGCTTTTCGATGGGGAGCTAGTCCTTTAGCTGGTTTTCATCCTCTGCCCCCGAGTGTGAAAAAAACGTGAAGCAAAGGTCAGCCGAAACATTTTGTTGGAGATCGCATGCTCTGGAGAGTGGCGCTCAGCTCGAATAGTCCAGCGCGGTCCAGACGCGGCTGAGCCCATCACTGATCTGGCAGCTCGACAGATCATCCGCTGCGCCCCGCGAGGACAGGCGCACGGTGGAGTCGCCCTCGCCTTCGGTCAGCCATTGCAGGCGGCCACAGTTGGGCGTGTCGATCACATAGCTGGCAGCGATGGTCGAGCGCTCCTTCGGCAGACGGATGGCGTCGCGCACCGTGCCGCGCTCCTCGATGCGCTTGCCGTCGGCCACCAGCACGGCCCAGGCCTCCTTGCCCTCGATAATGAGGTAGGCGCCATTGGCGCGCGGGACGTCCGCCTGGGGCTGGGCACAACCCGCCAGCATCGCCACACCTGCGCAAAGCATCAGTTTCTGCAGCATCGCCATCGCTCCTGTTCTTCGAAGAGTGCCCGCCAAGCCAGTGGCGGCGGGCACTTCAGGGTTTCTGTCAGACCGCGAGAGGGATACTAGGAGAAAATACTGTTCATGCATACAGTATTTTGCGAAAATTTTTTAAACCTCGACGAAAGGCCACAGTCCATTGGCTACGTCGATCACCTCGAATCACAGGGCATGGGCCAGAACCCCATTGAGGAGCAAGCGATGGTGAGCATCCATCAGCTGAAATACACCGTGAACCACATGGCCATCGAGGAAGTGAGCGAGGCCGTGTCGGAACTGCTGCTGGAGGGGTTGGTCACAGAGGGCAAGACGCCCTTCAGCCGCACCCACTTCAACGTGTGCTTCGCGGAAATCGAGGCCCTGATGCAGCGCGCCGGCTATCACCGGCCGCTGGATGTGGTGGGCTACCAGGGCCAGGCCTACGCCATGTTCGATCCCAGTCGCTGGGACGCCGTGGAAGTCCTGCGCTGGCTGAAGGAGTACGTCGAGGAATCGAAGGCGGTCAGCACCGCCTGAGCGCGCGGGCTTTTTCGCAGGTCGCGGTTGCGGGAGCAGCGACTTGCGAAGGCCCACCCGGCGCACTAATGTCCCATGCACTTTTCCCGCTTGCCGAATCAAGGACGATTCCATGAGCGACTCTTCCTCCGACGACAGCTGGCTCTGGGCCTACCGCAAACTCCGTAGCTGGGATGTGGGCCGGGTCAGCTCCGCGTTCCTCGCCACACTCTTCCACTGGCGCGGCGATACCGGGCTTTTCTACAGCCACGGCGGCCTGCGCAAATCCCGTCTGACCCGCGACGACCTGATCGACTGATCCGACTTACTGCTGCTGGTAATAGCCGTTGCCGCGCGGATAGACCGCGCCGTTGGGGTATTCGATGCTCTGCCGGATGCCACCGCTGCCCTGGTCGATGATCACCGTGCCCGAGCGCGTCTCGCCGTAGCTGCGCGGCACCTGCGCACCACCATAACCGTCATTGCGCTGCCAGCTGGAAGAACTCTCCACGCTGCCGCTCGCACCCGGGCTGATGTAGATGCGCTGGATCACTGGCGGCGATTGCTGCCATTGCGACTGCCCCTGGTAGTTCTGCTGGGACTGCCTTTCCTGCGTGGAAAACTGCTGCGCGTAGACGGGTAGCGCCAGGGCACAACAGGCGATGGCCCCGAGGATTCTGGGACCGATCATGGCGATCTCCCGAATGATGGAAAGGCTCCAGCTTACCAAGCCTCGCCGCTCAGTTCATGGCAATGCGCAAACTCAATATAAATCCTTATAGGTCAATAACTTAAAACACACTTATCACGCTAACTTTAGGAAATGGCCTCCTCAGGGTGCTGCATGGCACCACGGCCCGTAGGACTCCCTAAGCCCTTGTTTAAACAAACGGATAGCGCCGACTTTTAAAGCTTTTTATAGAATATTTTTCCATTTAAAAACAATCACATAATGAGATATCCTCAACCTTCACAAGAGGTAATGGAGGCCTGTTGCGAAGCGTTCCCAGCGGCTCCATGGCGCGACGACCCAATCAACGCCTCCATCCGGGCAAACCGCCCCTTGCCATTCCATTGCCACGATTGGCATTTCTTTCTCAATCAGTAAGATGCAGCGACTTTCGTAAGGAACGCCTCATGTTCGGACGCTGCCTGACCCTGCTGCTGATCCTCGCCATCCCCACCGTCGCCTCCGCCGCCGCCCCGCGCACCTTCGAGGAAGCCAAGAAGGTCGGGCGCAAGCTGTACGCCCGCCAGTCGGTGGAGTTCTATTGCGGCTGCCGCTACAACGGCACCAAGGTCGACCTGAAGAGCTGCGGCTATACCCCGCGCAAGAATGCCAACCGGGCTTCGCGCATTGAGTGGGAACACATCGTCCCCGCCTGGGTGATCGGCCATCAGCGCCAGTGCTGGCAGAGCGGCGGGCGCAAGAACTGCTCGCGCAATGACCGGGTGTACCAGAAGGCCGAGGCCGACCTGCACAACCTGGTGCCGAGCATCGGCGAAGTGAACGGAGATCGGAACAACTTCAGCTTCGGCTGGCTGCAGCAGAAGCCCTCGCAGTACGGCGCCTGCCCGATGGTGGTGGACTTCAAGGCGCGCAAGGCCATGCCCCGCGCGCAGATTCGCGGCATGATCGCCCGCACCTACTTCTACATGAGCGACCGCTACGGCCTGAGGCTGTCCAACCAGGACCGCCTGCTGTTCACCGCCTGGAGCAAGCAATACCCGGTGGAAGCCTGGGAGCGTCAGCGCAACCAGATGGTTGGCTGCGTGATGGGCTGGGGCAACCCCTACGTCGGCCCGATCGAGACCGACCGCTGTCCCGCGCCGAAGGTGGCCAGGCGCTGAAGCCTGGCGACAGGCGCAAGCGCCAGCAGTAGACTCCGACAGCCGTCCAGCGTGACGAGCCCCACCTTTATCTGTCTGGAGTACGCAGCATGTCCTTCTCGATCTACCAGGCTTCCGTTCCCGTCTTCATCCGCATGCTCGGCAACCTCTCGGTGATCCTCACCAAGGCTGCCGAGCACGCACAGGCCAAGTCCATCGATCCTTCCGTCCTGATCAACGCCCGCCTCGCCCCGGACATGTTCGCCCTGGCGCGCCAGGTGCAGATTGCCTCGGACTCCGCCAAGGGCGCCGGCGCGCGCCTGGCCGGCGTCGACGTGCCGAGCTATGCCGATGACGAAACCACCTTCGACGAGCTGCAGGCGCGCATCGCCAGGACCATCGAGTTCCTCAAGACCCTCAGGCCCGAGCAGTTCGAAGGCGCCGAAAACCGCACCATCGAGCTGAAGCTGCGCACCCGCGAAGTCAGCTTCAAGGGCTCGGACTTCCTGCTGGGCTTCGTCAACCCGAACTTCTATTTCCACATCACCACGGCCTACGACATCCTCCGCCACAACGGCGTGGAAGTCGGCAAGATGGACTACCTGGGCGGCGTCTGACGGCTCTCGGCGCCGGCCTCCCCGGCGCCCTTCAGCCGCGCGGCAGTGGCAGCGTAGTGGTGGACTTGATCTCCGAAAGCGCCACGATGGAGTTGATCTCCTGCACCCCCGGCACCTGGGACAGCCGCTCGAAGAAGAAGCGCTCGTACGCCTCCACATCCTCCGTGACGATGCGCAGCATGAAGTCCACAGCCCCCATCAGGACATGGCACTCCAGCACCTCGGGAAACGCCTCCATGGCCTGCGCGAAGTCCGTCAGGTGATTGCGCCCGTGGGCGTTGAGCTTCACCTGGGCGAATATCTGGGTGTTCAGGCCGATCTTCTTGCGATCCAGCAGCGTCACCTGCTTGCGGATCACCCCTTCCTCCTTCAGCCGCTGAATCCGCCGCCAACATGGTGACTGGGACAGGCCGATGCGCTCGGCGATCTCCGCCGTGGAAAGAGTGGCCTCCTCCTGCAGCAGGGCGAGAATCTTGCGGTCATGGGCATCCAGTGAAATAGGCATAGATGATTCTTCTTAGATAAATTCAGAGAATAATTAATGCATAGATTCCCGCATCATAGCCAAAAACAGGCAAATAAATCCCCGGTACGGGCCGCAGAATAGTCCTCACTTCTCCTGCATCGGCCAGCCGACATGACGCTCCCCGCACTCCATCTCGTCGAATACTCCCTGGATCAACAGGACCGCCCGGTCCCCACCGAAGCGGCCGCCGACGTGCGCTACCTGATCCGCGCCGAGATCGATGCCGACATCCTCTGCCGCCTGCTGAACCAGTTCGCGCTCCAGGGGCATGTCCCGGCCGAGGTCGAATCCTCGCGCCGGGAGGACTGGATGGACATCGCCCTGCGGGTCAACACCCTGCCGCGCTACCGTGCCGAGGTCATCGCGCAGCGCATGCGCGGCATGGTCAGCGTGTGCTCCGTCGATCTGCACATACAGGGTGCGGAAACTGTCCTTTCAGCGACATAAGCTGGCTTTCTGGCGTTAGCCGGCACATCCTCCCGGGCTTAGAGTGCGAACCTGACCCTAGCGGTCCTTCACACACAACAACGATGAGAGATGTGCCCATGGCTCGCCCACGCCTGCTCCCCGACAACTTCACCCTGGCACTGATCGCCACCGTGACCGTTGCCAGCCTGCTGCCCTGCGAAGGCACCGCTGCCGTGATCTTTGGCTGGATCACCAACCTGGGCATCGCGCTGCTGTTCTTCCTCCACGGTGCGAAGCTGTCGCGCCAGGCGATCATCGCCGGCGCCACCCACTGGCGCCTGCACCTGCTGGTGTTCGCCTGCACCTTCATCCTCTTCCCGATCCTCGGCATGGCGCTCAAGCCTGTACTGTCACCGCTGGTGACCCCGGACCTGTACCTGGGCATGCTCTACCTGTGCGCCCTGCCCGCCACCGTGCAGTCGTCCATCGCCTTCACCTCACTGGCGCGCGGCAACGTGCCCGCCGCGATCTGCAGCGCCTCGGCCTCCAGCCTGATGGGCGTGTTCCTGACGCCACTGCTGGTGCAATTGCTGATCGGCGCCCACGGCGACACCGGTATCTCGACCCTCGACGCCATCGGCAAGATCACCCTGCAACTGCTGGTGCCCTTCGTGGCAGGCCAACTGCTGCGCACCTGGATCGGCGCCTGGGTCGAGCGCAACAAGCCGGTGCTGAAGTACGTCGACCAGGGCTCGATCCTGCTGGTGGTCTACACCGCCTTCAGTGCCGCCGTGATCCAGGGCCTCTGGCACCAGATCCCGCTGCCTGCCCTGGCCGGCCTAGTGGTCGCCTGCTGCGTACTGCTGGCCCTGGCGCTGATCGCCACCAACCTGCTCGGCCGTTACCTGGGCTTCTCCCTGGAAGACCGCATCACCATCGTCTTCTGCGGCTCGAAGAAGAGCCTGGCCACCGGCGTGCCCATGGCCTCGGTGCTGTTCGCCAGCAGCACGGTCGGCGTGATCCTGCTGCCGCTGATGCTGTTCCACCAGATCCAGCTGATGGTCTGCGCCGTGCTCGCCCAGCGCTACGCGCAGCGCCAGGAGGACGGCCACGCCTCGCTGGAACGCAGTAATTGACGGTCTGACGCCCACAAAAAAGCCGGTGCATCTGCACCGGCTTTTTTGTTGCAACCCTCGCCGTCAGGCGCCGACTGGCGTGCGCATGGTGACGAATTCCTCGGCGGCCGTCGGGTGGATGCCGATGGTTTCGTCGAATACCCGCTTGGTCGCCCCAGCCTTCAGCGCAATGGCGATGCCCTGGAGCATCTCCCCGGCATCCGGGCCCACCATGTGGCAGCCCAGCACCTTGTCGCTGTCGGCATCGACGATCAGCTTCATCAGCGTCCGTTCCTGGCTTTCGGTGAGCGTCAGCTTCATCGGCCGGAAGCGGCTCTCGAAGACTTTCACCTTGTGCCCGGCGCTGCGCGCTTCGTCCTCGGTGAGGCCAACGGTGCCAATGTTCGGCAGGCTGAATACCGCGGTGGGGATCAACTTGTAGTCCACCGGGCGGTACTCGTCCGGGCGGAACAGCTTGCGCGCCAGCGCCATGCCCTCGGCCAGCGCTACGGGGGTCAGTTGCACGCGGCCGATCACATCGCCAATGGCGTGGATCGACGGCTCGCTGGTGCCATAAGCCTCATCCACTCTCACGTAGCCGCGGTCGTCCAGCTCCACGGAGACGTTCTCCAGGCCCAGATTGTCCAGCTGCGGCCTGCGGCCAGTGGCGTAGAACACGCAATCCGCCTCCAGCACACGACCGTCCTTGAGGGTGGCGGCCAGGGTGCCATCGGCCTGCTTGTCGATGCGCGCGATATCGCTGTTGAATTGCAGGTCCAGACCCTTCCTTGTCAGCTCATCGCGCAGGTGCTCACGCACGCTGCGGTCAAAGCCACGCAGGAACAGCTCCTTGCGGTACAGCAGCGAAGTCTGCGCGCCAAGGCCATGGAAGATGCCGGCAAACTCGACCGCAATGTAACCGCCGCCGACCACCAGCACCCGGCGCGGCAGCGACTCGAGGAAGAAGGCTTCGTTGGAGGTGATCGCGTGTTCCTTGCCGGGAATGTCCGGCACCAGCGGCCAGCCGCCGGTAGCGATGAGGATGTGCTTGGCACTGAATCGCTGCCCGTCGACTTCCACGGTGTGCGCGTCCCGCAGCGTTGCATGGCCTTCCAGCAGGGAGACGCCACTGTTCACCAGCAGATTGCGGTAGATGCCATTGAGCCGGTGGATTTCGCGATTCTTGTTGGCGATCAGGGTCTTCCAGTCGAAGTTCGCTTCGCCCAGGGTCCAGCCAAATCCGGCGGCCTGTTCGAAGTCCTCATGGAAGTGCGCCCCGTACACCAGCAGCTTCTTCGGCACGCAACCGACATTGACGCAGGTGCCGCCCAGGTAGCGGCTTTCCGCCACGGCCACCTTGGCGCCAAAGCCAGCAGCGAAGCGCGCGGCGCGCACACCGCCGGAACCCGCACCGATGACGAACAGGTCAAAATCGAAAGACATCATGGTTCTCCGCTTGGATATGTCGGGCAGCATACCTCATGGCGCCTGACCTATCCTGCCAACTGCCGGTCCCGAAGGAGGTATTGCCATGCGCCCGACCCTGACCCACCTGGCCCTGCACGTGCCCGACCTGGAAGCCTGCGTTGCGTTCTACGAGCGATTCTGCGGCATGCGTGTCATCCACGAGCGCGAAGGCAAGGGCTCGCGCATCGTCTGGATGGCGGAGCCGGGCAAGGAGCACAGCTTCATTTTCGTCATCATGCCCGGCGGCCAGGAACGCCACCTGGCAAGCGATGATTACAGCCACTTCGGCTTCGCCTTGGACGCCCGCGATGAGGTCGACCGCGTCGCCAGGGATGCCGAGACTGCCGGCTGCCTGATCTGGGCGCCACGGGAAGAACCCTACCCCGTAGGCTATTACTGCGGCCTGCGCGACCCGGCCGGCAACTACGTCGAGTTCAGCTACGGCCAGCCGCTCGGCTCGGGCTCGGAAGCGATGCCGATTCCACGCTCGATGTAGGCTGGAAAAAGAAAAAGCCACCCGAAGGTGGCTTTCTCGAAGAACGGAAAGGTCCGGGATTACCAGGCCTTGCCGGTCTTGTAGAGGTTTTCGTAGCAGAAGTTGGTCGCCTCGATGTAACCCTCGGCGCTACCGCAGTCGAAACGCTTGCCCTTGAACTTGTAGGCCAGCACGCAACCGTCCTGGGCCTGCTTCATCAGGGCGTCGGTGATCTGGATTTCACCGCCCTTGCCCGGCTCGGTCTGTTCGATCAGGTCGAAGATGTCCGGAGTCAGGATGTAGCGACCGATGATCGCCAGGTTCGACGGGGCGTCTTCGGGCTTCGGCTTCTCGACCATGGTGTTCACGCGGTAGATGTCGTCGCGGATCATCTCGCCAGCGATCACGCCGTACTTGTTGGTCTCCTCCGGCGGCACTTCCTGGATCGCCACGATGGAGCAGCGGAACTGGTTGTACAGCTTGACCATCTGCTTGAGGACGCTGTCACCTTCGAGGTTCAGGCACAGGTCGTCCGCCAGCACGACGGCGAAGGGTTCGTCACCGATCAGCGGGCGGCCGGTCAGGATCGCGTGACCCAGGCCTTTCATCTCGACCTGACGGGTGTAGGAGAAGGTGCATTCGTCGATCAGGCGACGAATACCGACCAGGTACTTTTCCTTGTCGGTGTTGCGAATCTGGTGCTCCAGCTCGTAGCTGATATCGAAGTGGTCTTCGAGGGAGCGCTTGCCGCGGCCAGTGACAATACCGATTTCACCGAGACCGGCTTCCAGTGCCTCTTCAACGGCGTACTGAATCAGCGGCTTGTTCACCACCGGCAGCATTTCCTTGGGCATGGCCTTGGTGGCCGGGAGGAAGCGGGTACCGTAGCCGGCGGCCGGGAACAGACATTTCTTGATCATGGGAGTCCTTCGAGAGGGACAGGGGTGCGAGTTGCGCGCAGTCTAATCAGGCTGCGCCCGCCTTACAATGCCCCGGATTGCAAGCTGCACGACTCTTGTGAGGACTTGCGAAACTCGTGGCACGCGCATCTGACCATCAAGGGCCTGATTTAGTTCTCGAAGTTACTGGCAAATGGTCAGCATCCTACTTCATCCCGCAGCAAGTCTATGCCCTGGCGCCCTGCGCAACGTCGCTTCCGGAAAGCCGCTGACGCACTACTCCCCATATTGAGAGTTCATCGCCCTCCTCGACCTTCAGCGTCGGATATCCATCGCTCGCTGCCTGCAGCGCGAACGAACCGTCGACAATGGCCAAGCGACGGATCAGCGCCTCACCGTTGAGCGCCGCCACCACGATCTCGCCCGGAGCCGCCAGCTCCGAGCGGTCGACCAGCAGCAGGTCGGAGTCGTGAATGCCCGCCTGCGTCATGCCTTCGCCACATGCGCGGACTATGTAGGTATGAAGAGACGTAGCAGCGGCCACTCCGCCAGGCTGCACCACATCATGAACTTCCAGAATGGCTTGCTGCATGACCCTGCTCCAAATACTGTATATACATACAGATAACAGATGCGCGTCAGTCCGACAAGCTATTGAATGGAACCTCCAGGAAGAAATGCCGCTCAACCGAAAGGACAGCGCACCGATGGCGGTGGACTACCCTTAGGAGGGGTGAGGATATCGATATGAATCCAGGCACGTTCGTCACGCTCATGATTTTCGGCTGGGTCCTGCTGGCAGTGGTTACGCTGTGGGCCATCCTTCGCGTACCAATGCGCCGGGCCCGCTTGCAGAAGCCCAAGCACAAAGCGAAAGCCGACTCCTCGCGACACCAGCCTATCCCGCACTGAAATCATCGGTCGTGCAAAATGCCATGGCATTTTCACCTTGCCATGCAAGCTGCATGGCAAGCGAGACGGAGAATTCTTGCAAATAGATGATTTTAAAGGATTTTTTATTTTCACCAGATTGGTATGCACCCTGCAATGAAAAGGGAAGGAACCGCCCATTCACTGCCGAGGACGACACCATGCCAATCGACCGCCTGCCTGCCGCCCAATACCTCTGCCAGGTCTTCTCCGATTTCGAAGTGAGCTTCACGGCTCGACCGGACGGCAATCTGATCATGACGCTGAGCAAGAATGCGGGCGAACACATCGCCTGTCGCGTGGTGCGCCTGGAAGAGCAACGTAATGAAGAACTGCTGACCAGCCTGGTAGGCCGTATTCGCCGCGACCTGGCGACAGAATATGGCCCGCTGAAGGAGCATGATGCCGACCACTTCAAGGAAGAGGTCCCGCTGCAGAACTTCTACGAGACAGCCGAGCCGCTGCGCCAGCGCCGCATCGTCAAGGCCGGTGCGAAGCTACGCTCGATAGCCAATATTGGAGCCTGAATGGGCGAGCAATAAAAAACCCGGCCTTGGCCGGGTTTCTATTGTTTGGATCACTCGCCTCGATTCAGGTATGCAGTCTGCAACGAATCGGGAAAGAGGAAGATGGTGCCCGGAGCCGGAATCGAACCGGCACGCCCAAAGGGCGAGAGATTTTAAGTCTCCTGCGTCTACCGATTTCGCCATCCGGGCGGCAGCGCGTTGCAGTGTCTCCAGGTGCAAGCCCGGAAAGGGCTGGACTATATACAGCCCCACTCCCCCTGCGCAAGTTGCTGAAACTCGCAATCCCTGCAGCGGGCTAGTAAAGAAAAAGCCCTGTAAATCTTGGATTTACAGGGCTTTTCTATTGGAGGCTGAGGTCGGAATCGAACCGGCGTTCACGGATTTGCAATCCGGTGCATAACCACTCTGCTACTCAGCCATAACACGGATGAATCAAGGCGAATCATCAAAATCTGGAGCGGGAAACGAGACTC
The DNA here is from genome assembly GCF_040017195.2 of Pseudomonas sp. LABIM340. NCBI lineage: Bacteria > Pseudomonadati > Pseudomonadota > Gammaproteobacteria > Pseudomonadales > Pseudomonadaceae > Pseudomonas > Pseudomonas sp. LABIM340. The sequence goes on from NZ_CM200227.1 coordinate 3,633,186, forward strand.
GAACTCGCGACCCCGACCTTGGCAAGGTCGTGCTCTACCAACTGAGCTATTCCCGCGTTGTCGTGTTGACGGGCGCCATTCTAACGATTTGGAAATGCCTGTCAACTCCTTGATTCAAAAATACTTATTTCTCTTTCGGGCTCGTATTCAGGTGCGGCCATGCCGCCACCAGATAGTGCAGCATCGACCACAGCGTGAGAATCGCGGCAACGATCAGCAGCGCATAACCAACCAGCACCCAGAAAGTCATCAGTGGCAGATTGGCCAGGAGGATGACCAGCGCCAGCATCTGCGCCGCGGTCTTCCACTTGCCCAGACTGGAAACGGCGACATGCGCCCTCGCCCCGATCTCTGCCATCCACTCGCGCAGTGCCGAGACCACGATCTCGCGACCAATGATGATGGCAGCTGGCAGCGTCAGCCACAGGTTCGCATGCTCTTCCACCAGCAGCACCAGTGCGGTGGCGACCATCAGCTTGTCCGCCACCGGGTCGAGGAAGGCGCCGAAAGGCGTGCTCTGCCCCAGCCGACGCGCCAGGTAGCCATCCAGCCAGTCAGTGGCGGCAGCCAGGGCGAATACGGAGCTGGCAGCCAGGTGGCTGGCCGGGAACGGGAGATAGAACAGCAGGATGAAGATCGGAATGAGCAGAACGCGGAGCAGTGTGAGCAGGTTCGGGATATTCATCGGGTCGGAAGGTCTGCGAGTTGAGCCGGCATTCTACTCGCTGTGCAGTGCAGCATAAATCTGCTCTGCCAGCTTTTTGCTGATACCGGGGGCTTTGGCAATTTCATCGATACTGGCTCTGCCCAGCTCCTGCAACCCGCCGAAATGCTTGAGCAGGTCACGACGGCGCTTGGGCCCGACGCCGGCAACGTCTTCTAATGTGGAGGTGCGACGAGCCTTGCCGCGCCGAGCACGGTGGCCAGTAATCGCAAAGCGGTGCGCCTCGTCGCGGATCTGCTGGATCAGGTGCAGCGCGGGCGAGTCGGCGGGCAATGTGAATTCATGTTCGGCGTCATTGAGGTACAGCGTCTCCAGACCGGGCTTGCGGGTAACGCCCTTGGCAACACCGAGCAAAGTCAGCCCCACTACTGCCAGTTCCTGGAGCACTTCCTGGGCCATCGCCAGCTGGCCTTTGCCGCCGTCCACCAGAAGAATGTCGGGCATCTTGCCCTCGCCTTCCTTCAGGCGGCTGAAGCGGCGCGTCAGCGCCTGGTGCATGGCGGCGTAATCGTCGCCGCCGGTGATACCTTCGATATTGAAGCGGCGATAGTCCGACTTCAGCGCACCTTCCGGACCAAAGACCACACAGGAGGCCACGGTCGCCTCGCCACTGGAATGACTGATGTCGAAGCATTCGAGCCGCTGCGGCGGCTCAGGCAAATCCAGCGCCTCACCCAGCGCATCGAAACGCGCGGCCATGTGCTGGCGATTCGCGAGGCGGGCGGCGAGCGCCTGTTCGGCATTGGTCACCGCCAGCTGTTGCCAACGCGCGCGAGTGCCGCGGACCCGCGGGGTGATTTCCAGCAGGCGGCCACGGGACTCCTCGATGGCCGAAGCCAGGATCGGGAAGTCTTCATGCACCGCGTTGACGATCAACTCGTTCGGCAGATCGCGTTCGTGATGGCTGAGGTAGTACTGCCCGAGGAAGGCCAGCAGGACGTCGCCCACCTCCTCCTCGATCGCTACCTGCGGGAAGAAGTTCTTGCTACCCAGCACCCGCCCGCCGCGCACACTGATCAGGTGCACGCAGGCGCCGCCAGGATTGACGATGGCCGCCACCACATCGACGTTGCCCGTGCCGAACTCCATGCTCTGCTGGTCCTGCACGCGGCGCAGGATCTGCACCTGGTCGCGCAGCTCCGCCGCCTTCTCGAAGTCCAGGCGCATCGCCGCCTGCTCCATGCCGGTGGACAGTTCTTCGGCTAGCACATTGCTGCGCCCTTCGAGGAACATGATCGAGTGGCGCACGTCTTCGGCGTACTCCTCCTCGCTCACCAGCCCGACACAAGGAGCCTTGCAGCGCTTGATCTGGTACTGCAGGCACGGGCGCGTGCGGTTGCGGTAGTAGCTGTCCTCGCACTGGCGCACGAAGAAGGCCTTCTGCAGCAGCGCAAGGCTTTCGCGGATGGCGCCAGCGCTCGGGTAGGGACCGAAGTAACGCCCTTTGGCCTTCTTTGCACCACGGTGAATGGTCAGGCGCGGGAAAGGGTCCTCACTCGACAGGAAGACGTACGGGTACGACTTATCGTCGCGCAGCAGGATGTTGTAAGGCGGCCGCCACTCTTTGATCAGATTCTGCTCGAGCAGCAGCGCCTCGGTCTCGTTGGCGGTGATGGTCGTCTCGACCTGGGCGATCTTCGCCACTAGGGCGGCCGTCTTCGGCGCCAGGCCTGACTTGCGGAAATAACTGGAGAGACGCTTCTTGAGGTCCTTCGCCTTGCCGACATACAGCAGCTTGGCCTCAGCGTCGAACATGCGATAAACGCCCGGCCGCCCGCTGCAGGTGGCCAGGAAAGCCGCCGAATCGAACGATTGCGCCATGATCAGTTGCTGGCGTCGACCATGCCGTGCCGGACAGCCAGCAAAGCCAGCTCGACGTCACTGGTGATCGAGAGTTTCTCGAAGATCCGGTAGCGGTAGGTATTCACGGTCTTGGGCGAGAGGCACAGCTTGTCCGAGATGCTCTGTACCTTGTGGCAGTTGGCAATCATCAGCGCAATCTGAATCTCGCGCTCGGACAGGGTGTCGAATGGCGATGCATTTCTTTCCGGCTCGAAGGATTTCAGCGCCAGGTTCTGGGCAATCTGCGGGCTGATATAACGCTGGCCGGCAAATACCTGGCGAATCGCCTGGACCATCTCGTCCAGGGCCGCGCCCTTGGTGAGATAGCCGGCGGCGCCAGCCTGCATCAGGCGAGTCGGGAACGGGTCCTCTTCGCACACCGTCACTACCACGACGCGCACGTCGGGCTGGCTGCGCAGCAGTTTTCGGGTGGCTTCCAGGCCGCCGATGCCGGGCATCTTCACGTCCATCAGCACAACATCGGGCTTGAGCTCGCGAGCCAGCTGCAATCCGCGCTCGCCGGAGTCGGCCTGCCCGACGACCTGCAGGCCGTCGATATCAGCCAGCATGCGGGTAATTCCGGTGCGCACCAGATCGTGATCATCGACCACCAGCACCTTAATCACGCAGCACCCCTTGAGCAGAATGGAATGGCGAGCCCCCGAAAAGAGACCCCGAACAATTGCCGAACCTTAACAGAAAGCGGCTCTACGACCTAGCTTGGAAGCGGTTCGCCAAAATGCAAGCGCCAGAGAAATGCAGCGCAGGCGGGATAAATGCTGACAGATGCCCGCCGGGCCGTCTAGGACGGCCGTGCCGGGAACTCTCTGCAGGAAGGATCGACTGCAATACAGGTGGAACTCAGGCTTCGACGGCATCCAACAGGGCCCACGGCTTGTAGCCTGCGGCGCGCGCCGCCTTTTCCGCCTCGAGGATCGCCTCGGTGCGACTCAGCGAGCGTGAACGATGCTCGAAGCGAAACGCGGGCCCACCTTCTGCACGCACACTGAGAATAATCAGATAGCCCCGCATGGGGTTACTGACTTCCCGAGTGGTTTTCTCTTTCTTCGGAGCAACGCCCAGCGCTTCGCGCATCTGCCGCTCGAGATCTTCGACTTGGTTCATTCAGGGTTTCCGGAGGGTGGTACTTGAAGTTTAACTGAGCGGATCAACGTCCTACAGAATCATCTATCGGGATGACCGGCTTTTCTGATGCTGTTCAACTTGTGCAATGCAATTGCCATGAGCGCGATGCGCAATTGGAGAGAAACCCTAATGCGAAGCATCGTCGCCAGAAACGCGAAAGCCCCGCATTGCGGGGCTTTCAACGTTGCAATAGTGGCGGAAGCGTAGAGATTCGAACTCTAGGACAGTTGCCCGTCGACGGTTTTCAAGACCGTTGCCTTAAACCACTCGGCCACGCTTCCACATGAGCGGGCGGCAATATTACCGGATCGCAACACACTGTCAAACTCTGATGATTCAGCACGCTTTTCCCTCTGTTATGATGAGTACCACTACGGTCATGGATCCGTATCCCGCTTAACAGGAGTGTCTCGACATGCAAGAACGGCAATATCTCGACTCCACAGCCGTGGAGCAGAAAGAGGTCAGCGGCGTCCTGCGCAACACCTATGGCCTGCTGGCCCTGACTCTGGCCTTTAGCGGCCTGGTAGCCTTCGCGTCGCAGCAGATGCGTCTGCCCTACCCCAGCTTCTTCGTGGTGCTGCTGGGCTTCTACGGCCTGTTCTTCCTCACCGTGAAGCTGCGTAACAGCGCCTGGGGCCTGGTCAGCACCTTCGCCCTCACCGGCTTCATGGGTTACACCCTCGGCCCGATCCTGAACATGTACCTGGGCATGGCCAACGGCGCGAGCATTATCTCCTCGGCCTTCTTCATGACCGCCCTGGTGTTCTTCGGCCTGTCCGCCTACGTACTGACCACCCGCAAGGACATGAGCTTCCTGTCCGGCTTCATCACCGCGGGCTTCTTTGTGCTGCTGGGCGCCGTGCTGGTCTCGTTCTTCTTCCAGATCAGCGGCCTGCAACTGGCCATCAGCGCCGGCTTCGTGCTGTTCTCCTCGGCGATGATCCTGTTCCAGACCAGTGCAATCATCCAGGGTGGCGAGCGCAACTACATCATGGCCACCATCAGCCTGTACGTGTCGATCTACAACCTGTTCATCAGCCTGTTGCAGATCTTCGGCATCATGGGCAGCGACGATTGATCCTCGCGCCTCCCAGGAAAAAGCCCGTCTCGACGGGCTTTTTTCATTTTCGGCGCGGCAAACATCTGCATAGCGCCGTATCATCCAGCGAAAATTCGCCGATCAGGCCTGCTCCATGAAGTTCGTCATCGCCCTCTTCTCTCCGCCGCACTCGCCGGCAGCCCGACGCGCCCTGCGCTTCGCCGAGGCTGCATTGGCTGGCGGCCATGAAATCACCCGGCTGTTCTTCTATCAGGACGGCGTGCATAGCGCCTCGGCGAACACCGTCACCAGCCAGGATGAACTGGACGTCGCCGCCGCCTGGACGCGCTTCGTCGCCGATCACCAGTTGGACGGAGTGGTCTGCATTGCCGCCGCGCTGCGCCGGGGCGTGCTCAATCCGGAAGAAGCCAACCGCTATTCCCGTCCCGCCGCGAACCTGCAGGCGCCCTGGGAGCTTTCCGGCCTCGGCCAGCTGCATGAAGCAGCGCAACTGGCGGACCGCCTGGTCTGCTTTGGAGGCAACTGATGGCCAAGTCCCTGCTGATCATCAGCCGTCAGGCGCCCTGGGCCGGCCCCGCCGCCCGCGAGGCGCTGGATATCGCCCTGGCCGGCGGCGCCTTCGACCTGCCGATCGCGATGCTCTTCCTCGATGACGGCGTGTTCCAGCTCGCCCCCGACCAGCGCCCGAGCACGGTCGAACAGAAGGACCTGCAGGCCAATCTGCAAGCCCTGCCGCTGTTCGGCGTGGAAGCGCTCTATACCAGCAGCCGCAGCCTAGCCGAACGCGGCCTGGACGGCGCCAGCCTGACACTGCCCGCCCAGGCGCTGGGCGATGCCGCGCTGCGCAACCTGCTGCAAACCCACGACCAGGTGATCACGATCTGATGGCTACTCTCCACCTGCTCTCGCACTCCCCGTTCAATGACGGCCGATTCGACAGTTGCCTGCACCTGCTGGGGGCAGACGACGGCATCCTGCTGAGCGGCGATGCCACCTACGCGCTGCGACCCGGCAGCAAACCTGCACAGATGCTCCAGGCGCTACCCACTGGCAACGCATTATTCGCCTTGCAGGAAGACCTTCAGGCCCGCGGCATGGACGATGCACCCGCCCACGTCGTTGCCGTCGATTACCCCGGCTTCGTCGAACTCTGCACTCGTTTCGACAAGGTGAACGCCTGGCTATGAGCACTCTACTGATCAACGGCCAAGCCCTGCCGCTGGACAAGGACGGCTATCTCGTCGACCTCAACGACTGGAGCGTCGTCGCCGCCGAGGCCCTGGCGCACAACGAGGGCATCCACCTGACTCCCGAGCATTGGGAAATCCTCCTGCTGCTGCGCGAGTTCTACGGCGAGTTCCAGCTCTCGCCGGCCAACCGTCCGCTGATCAAGTACGCCGCCCAGAAGCTGGGCGCGGAAAAGGGCAGCAGCCTGCACCTCAACCTCCTGTTCAAGGGCACACCGGCCAAGCTTGCCGCCAAGCTCGCCGGCCTGCCGAAGCCGACCAATTGCCTATGACCGCCTCCCCGCTCGTCCTGCAGACACCCGCCGAACACCCCTTCGCCCAGTTCGTCCGCATCCTGGGCAAAGGCAAGCGCGGCGCGCGCGGCCTGACCCGCGAGGAGGCCCGCGAAGCCCTTGGCATGATCCTTGACGACAAAGTCGAGGAAGCCCAGCTGGGTGCCTTCCTGATGCTGCTGCGGCACAAGGAGGAAAGCGCCGAGGAACTCGCCGGCTTCACCGAAGCCGCGCGCTCCCGCCTGCAGGCGCCGAAGATCACCGTGGACCTCGACTGGCCCAGCTACGCCGGCAAGAAGCGTCACCTACCCTGGTACCTGCTGGCCGCCAAGTGCCTGGGTGGCAGCGGCACCCGTATCCTGCTGCATGGCGGCGGTGCGCATACCGCCGGCCGGGTCTACAGCGAACAGCTTCTGGAACAGCTCGGCCTGCCGCTGTGCCGTGACTGGAATTCCGTCAGCGCAGCCCTGGACGCCAAAGGCATCGCCTTCGCCCCGCTGGTCGACTGGATGCCGCGCCTGCAGCGCATGATCGACCTGCGCAACACCCTCGGCCTGCGCTCCCCCATGCACTCGGCCGTGCGCCTGCTCAACCCGCTGGGCGCAACCTGCGTCCTGCAGAGCATCTTCCATCCTGGCTACCAGGAGGTGCACCGTGAGGGCAGCCGCCTGCTCGGCGACTATGCCATCGTCATCAAGGGCGAAGGCGGCGAGATCGAGATGAACCCCGACGCCACCTCCCACCTCTATGGTTGCCGCGACGGCGAAGCCTGGGACGAAGAGTGGCCGGCGCTGTCGCCGCTGCGCCACGTGAAGCCGGAAACACTGGACCCGACCCACCTGGCCGCCTTCTGGCGCGGCGAAGCCGAAGACGCCTACGGCGAACTGGCCGTCCGCGCGACCATGGCACTCGCCCTGCGCGCCATGGGATTGCAACGCGACGAAGCCTTCGCGGAAGCCGATAGGCGCTGGGCTGCGCGGGATAAATCGATTTAATCGATACTTGGAATCCTGTTTTTGCGCTAAACAATCGAGCCGCAGCCGATAGACTGGTCCCATCTTCCCCGTGTTCTGGAGCAATGAGATGGGACAGTTGATCGATGGCCGCTGGCATGACCAGTGGTATGACACCAGCAAGGACGGCCGCTTCCAGCGCGAGAACGCGCAGCGCCGCAACTGGGTTACTGCCGACGGCCAACCCGGCCCCACCGGCGAAGGCGGCTTCCGCGCTGAAGCCGGCCGCTATCACCTCTACGTTTCACTGGCCTGCCCCTGGGCCCACCGCACGCTGATCTACCGCCAGCTCAAGGGCCTCGAGTCACTGATCGACGTTTCGGTGGTCAGCTGGCTGATGCTGGAAAACGGCTGGACCTTCGACAGGGCCCTTGGCTCCACGGGCGACAAGCTCGACGGCCTGACCTTCCTCCATCAGCGCTACACCAGGGACGATGCGAACTACACCGGCCGCGTGACCGTGCCGGTGCTGTGGGACAAGCACGAGCAACGCATTGTCAGCAACGAATCGGCGGAGATCATCCGCATGTTCAACAGCGCCTTCGACGGCATCACCGGCAATCCGCTGGACCTCTACCCGGAGCCGCTGCGCGCACAGATCGACGAATTGAACGAGCGCATCTACCCGGCGGTGAACAACGGCGTGTACCGCGCCGGCTTCGCGACGACGCAGGACGCCTATGAAGAGGCCTTCAAGACTCTGTTCAACGAGCTGGACTGGCTGGAAGAGCGCCTGGGCGAGCAGCGTTACCTGGCCGGTGAATACCTGACCGAAGCCGATGTGCGTCTGTTCACCACACTGGTCCGCTTCGACGCGGTCTACCACGGCCACTTCAAGTGCAACCTGCGGCGCCTGGCGGACTACCCGAACCTGTCCGGCTGGCTGCGCGAGCTGTATCAACTGGAGGGCGTTGCCGGAACCGTGGATTTCCAGCACATCAAGAACCACTACTACGCCAGCCACCGCACCATCAACCCGACCGGTGTCGTGCCGCTCGGCCCGCTGCAGGACTTCACCGGACCGCACGGGCGGGACCATCTGCCGGGTAAAGGGATCGCGCGCAAGGGCTGAGTAGCGCACCGCTCTTGTAGGAGCGGGCTACGCCCGTGATTCGCGAACAAGGTCCGCTCCTACAGGAGGGCCGAGTCAGATCGGTTTGTCGATACCGTCGTAGACCTTCTGCAGCGCGTCCAGACGTTCCTGGTAGCGCTGCTTGAGGCAGGCCTTGTTGGCGCCGCAGGCGCGGCGCTGCTCCAGCCAGGCAAGCTGGGAGTCGCCCAGGTTGCCACGCATGCCCATGGCGAACAGGCCGCGCAGCAGGCGGTAGGTCGTCGCCACCTGCACATCCATCTCGGACAGCTGGCGATCCGCGCAGATGGCTTTCTCGTCAGCCTGCCTGGCCTTCTTGCAGTCGAAGCTGGCCGCATGGGCCGGCAAGGCGAAGCAACCCAGAGTACACGCGACACCCAGGATCGCAACGCGCAAGGATCTCACTGCTGCCCCTCGAACCACGCCAGCTTCTCACGCAGCTGCACCACTTCCCCGACAATCACCAGGGTCGGCGCATGTACTTCATGCTCGGCCACCAGCTCCGGCAGGTTCGCCAGGGTGCCGGTGAACACGCGCTGGTGCACCGTGGTGCCCTGCTGGATGAGCGCCGCCGGCGTGTCGGCGGAGCGACCATGACGCACCAGTTGCTCACAGATGACCGGCAAGCCGACCAGGCCCATGTAGAACACCAGGGTCTGCCCGGGGGCGACCAGATCGTTCCACGGCAGGTCGGTGCTACCGTCTTTCAGATGGCCCGTCACGAAGCGCACGGACTGCGCATAGTCACGATGAGTCAGCGGGATACCGGCGTAGGCCGCGCAACCGCTGGCCGCCGTAATACCCGGCACGACCTGGAACGGGATGCCATTGGCCGCCAGTTCGTCGATCTCCTCGCCACCACGGCCGAAGATGAACGGATCGCCGCCCTTCAGGCGCAGCACACGCTTGCCCTGCCGGGCCAGCTCGACCAGCTTACGATTGATCTCGTCCTGCGGCACGGCGTGGTCCGCACGGCGCTTGCCGACGTAGAGCCGGTCCGCGTCACGGCGACACAACTCGAGGATGGCCGGCGCAACGAGGCGGTCGTAGAGCACCACGTCGGCCTGCTGCATCAGGCGCAGGGCGCGGAAGGTCAGCAGGTCGGGATCGCCCGGACCGGCGCCGACCAGATAGACCTCACCGCGAGACTCGGCCTGCGGCGCTTCCAGCTTGTCCGCCAGCAGGCGCTCGGCTTCGCCCGGCTGGCCGGCGAGCATGCGCTCGGCGATCGGGCCCTGGAACACCTCTTCCCAGAATTTCCGGCGCTGCTGAAGATCCGGCAGGCGCTGCTTCACGCGCTCGCGGAAGCGGCTGGCGAGACCAGCCAGTTGGCCATAGGTCGCGGGAATCCAGGTCTCCAGCTTGGCGCGCAGCAGGCGCGCAAGCACCGGTGCGTCGCCGCCACTGGAAACCGCTACTACCAGTGGCGAGCGGTCGACAATGGCCGGGAAGATCACACTGCACAGGGCCGGCGCATCGACCACGTTGACCGGCACCCCGCGTTCGTTGGCGTCGCGGGAAACCTGGGCATTGAGCGGCTCATCGTCCGTGGCGGCGATGACCAGCACGCAATCCTGAAGGTCGCCCTGCGCGTAGGGGCGCAGGAGCAATTCACCCGCGCCCTCCTCGATCAGCTCACGCAGCTCCGAATGCACTTCCGGAGCCACGACTCGCAGCACTGCGCCGGCGTCGCTCAGCAGGCGCGCCTTGCGCAGTGCGACATCACCGCCGCCGACCAGTAGCGCGCGACGTCCGCGCAGGATGTGGAACAGCGGCAGGAAGTCCATCTCAGCCGATTACCTCGATGCCCGCCATGTACGGCTTGAGCACTTCCGGCACACGGATCGAACCGTCGGCCTGCTGGTAGTTCTCCAGCACGGCGACCAGGGTACGGCCCACGGCCAGGCCCGAGCCGTTGAGGGTGTGCACCAGCTCCGGCTTGCCGGTTTCCGGGTTGCGGTAGCGCGCCTGCATGCGGCGGGCCTGGAAGTCGCCACAGTTGGAGCAGGAGGAAATCTCGCGGTATTTGTCCTGGCTCGGCACCCAGACTTCGAGGTCGTAGGTCTTGGCGGCGCCGAAGCCCATGTCGCCGGTGCACAGCGCCAGAGCACGGTACGGCAGCTCCAGGGCCTGGAGGACTTTCTCGGCGTTGCCGACCAGGCTTTCCAGGGCTTCCCAGGACTTGGAAGGCTCGACGATCTGCACCATCTCGACCTTGTCGAACTGATGCTGGCGGATCATGCCGCGGGTGTCGCGGCCCGACGCGCCGGCTTCGCTGCGGAAGCACGGGGTGTGGGCGACGAACTTCATCGGCAGCTCTTTCGCGTCGAGGATCTGCCCGGCAACAATGTTGGTCAGCGAGACTTCGGCGGTCGGGATCAGATACAGGTCCGCTTCGTCTTCGCGCTGGATCTTGAACAGGTCTTCCTCGAACTTCGGCAGCTGGCCGGTGCCTTGCAGCGCCGGAGCCTGCACCAGGTACGGGGTGTAGGCCTCTTCGTAGCCGTGTTCGCGGGTGTGCAGGTCGATCATGAACTGCGCCAGGGCGCGGTGCAGGCGGGCGATCGGGCCGCGCATCAGCGCAAAGCGGGCGCCGGACAGGCGCGCGGCGGTCTCGAAGTCCAGCCAGCCGTGCTGCTCGCCCAGGGCGACGTGGTCCTTGATTTCGAAATCGAAGGTGCGCGGAGTGCCCCAGCGACGGACTTCGACGTTCTCTTCCTCATCAGCACCCACCGGCACGGACTCGTGGGGCAGGTTCGGGATGTTCAGCAGCAGGCTGTCGAGCTCGGCCTGGATGGCGTCCAGCTCGCGCTTGCCGGACTCCAGATCCTCGGCCATGCGGTTGACTTCGGCCTTCAGCGGCGCGACGTCTTCACCATTCTTCATGGCCTGGCCGATGGCCTTGGACCGCGAGTTGCGCTCGGCCTGCAGGGTCTCGGTGCGGGTCTGCACGGATTTACGCTGGCTCTCCAGCGCTTCGATGCGCGCCACGTCCAGGGTGAAGCCGCGGGTGGCCAGGCGTTCGGCCACTTCCTGCGGCTGGGTACGAACCAGTTTGGAATCGAGCATGGTGTCTTCTCGTGTCTAGTGTCAGGCGGCGCTCGCGGGCGCCACTTCAGGATTTTCTGCGACGGCGGGAACTGGCCTTGTCGAGGCTGGCCAGATGGCGCAGCTTTTCGCCGATCTTCAGTTCGAGCCCGCGCGGCACGGGTTGGTAATACTGGCGCGGTTCCATGGACTCGGGGAAGTAGTCTTCTCCGGCCGCATAGGCATCCGGCTCATCATGGGCATAGCGGTACTCGTCGCCATAGCCCAGGTTCTTCATCAGCTTGGTCGGTGCGTTACGCAGATGCAGCGGCACTTCCAGCGAGCCGCTCTCCGCCACGTCACGACGCGCCGTGTTGTAGGCGTTGTAGACGGCATTGCTCTTCGGCGCGCAGGCCAGGTACACGATAGCCTGCGCAATCGCCAACTCACCTTCGGGGCTGCCGAGGCGCTCCTGCACATCCCAGGCGTGCAGGCACAGGGTCAGGGCACGCGGATCGGCGTTACCGATGTCCTCACTAGCCATGCGTACCACCCGACGAGCGATGTACAGCGGATCGCAGCCGCCGTCGAGCATGCGCGAATACCAGTACAGCGCGCCATCCGGACTGGAACCGCGCACCGACTTGTGCAGCGCGCTGATCTGGTCGTAGAAGGCCTCGCCGCCCTTGTCAAAGCGCCGGCGCGAGTCGCCCAGCAGGTTCTGCAGCAGCTCGGCACTGATCTCGCCGTTGTCCTCGGCCAGGTCGGAGGCGTTCTCCAGCAGGTTGAGCAGGCGCCGGCCATCGCCGTCGGCAGCGGCCATGAGAATGGCGAAGCTGTCGTCAGGCAGGCTCAGGTTGCGCTTGCCCAGCCCCTTTTCCTCGATCAGCGCACGCTCGACCAGTCGGCGCAGGGCCGCTTCGTCCAGGCTTTTCAGCACATAGACGCGGGCGCGGGAGAGCAGCGCGTTATTCAGCTCGAAGGACGGGTTCTCGGTGGTCGCGCCAATGAAAATCAGCGTGCCGTCTTCCACATAGGGCAGGAAGGCATCCTGCTGGCTCTTGTTGAAGCGGTGCACTTCGTCGACGAAAAGGATGGTGCGGCGGCCGTACTGCGCGGCGTGCTGCTTGGCCACTTCCACCGACTGGCGGATTTCCTTCACGCCAGAGAGCACCGCCGAGATGGTCTCGAAATGCGCATCGGTAACCTGGGCCAGCAGCTTCGCCAGGGTTGTCTTACCGACTCCGGGCGGGCCCCAGAAGATCATCGAGTGCAGCGCGCCCTGCTCCAGCGCCTCGCGCAGCGGCTTGCCGCGGGCGAGCAGGTGCTCCTGGCCGACGTACTCGTCCAGACTGGTCGCGCGCAGGCGCGCGGCCAGGGGCTGGGAAACGGGGGCGGAGCGGAACAGATCCAAGGTCTTACCTATTTATCACTCAAAGCCGGGGACTTGACGCACGCAGTACCGGTCACTCCTGGATGACGTCGACACCCTTGGGCACTTCGAAGACGAACTGCTTGGCGTCCATCGCCTCGTTCATCTTCACGTCGAAGAACAGGATGTTGGTGCGCTGGCCGACGCTGTCGATCAGTTGCATGTCGTTCACCACACCACTGCGGAAAGAAATCCGCAGGCTGTCGAACAGGGTGTCCTTGGACTTCGGCTTGAGGGTGAAGTCGACCACGTTGCCGCCATCCTTGGCGGTGATGTCAAAGCTCTGGCCGATCTTCGACACGTCACCGGAGAGCAGCAGCGCCGGGGTCTGGGTCAGGCGCTGATCAAGCTTCTGGATGGTCACCTGCTCCAGGTCCGGGTCGTACAGCCAGATCTTCTCGCCATTGGAGATCAGCAGTTGCTCGTTCGGCGCATCGGTGTGCCAACGGAACAGGCCCGGGCGTTTCAGGCCCAGGGTGCCTGCAGTTTCCTGCAGGCGGGTGCCGCTGCCGTCCAGGGTCAGCTGGGAAAAGCGCGCGGTCATTGTCTGGGCCTTGGTGAGCATTCCGCTCAGGCGCTGCGCAGCAGCCTCGTCGGCATGGGCCTGGACGCCGGCAACAGCCAGCGCAGCAACGAACAACAGGCGGATCAGACGCATCGAAATCCTCGAAGTCGAATCAATCACGGATCGGGGCCGGCGCCATTACTTCGCGCGAGCCATTGGTATTCATCGGAGTGACCACACCGGCCATCTCCATCGCCTCGATCATCCGCGCGGCGCGGTTGTAGCCGATCTTCAGCTTGCGCTGCACGGCGGAGATCGAAGCCCGGCGGCTTTCGGTCACGAAGCGCACGGCTTCGTCGTAAAGCGGATCGTCCTCACTGCCCTCGCCGCCTTCGCCACCACCGCCACCTTCGAACGAACCGCCACCGCCTTCTTCGGCGCCGGCGAGGATGTCCTCGATGTAGTTCGGCGCGCCACGCAGCTTCCAGGCCTCGACAACGCGGTGCACCTCATCGTCGGAAACGAAAGCGCCATGGACGCGAATCGGCAGGCCGGTGCCCGGCGGCAGGTAGAGCATGTCGCCATGACCCAGCAGCTGCTCGGCGCCACCCTGATCGAGGATGGTGCGCGAGTCGATCTTGCTGGAGACCTGGAAGGCAATACGGGTCGGGATGTTCGCCTTGATCAGGCCGGTGATCACGTCCACGGACGGACGCTGGGTCGCCAGGATCAGGTGGATGCCCGCCGCACGCGCCTTCTGGGCGATACGGGCGATCAGCTCTTCCACCTTCTTGCCGACGATCATCATCATGTCGGCGAATTCGTCGACCACCACCACGATGGTCGGCAGGGTCTGCAGCAGCGGTGCTTCGTCTTCCATGCTCTCGCGGCGGTACAGCGGGTCGGTCAGCGGGGTGCCGGCCTCCTCCGCGTCCTTCACCTTGCGGTTGAAGCCCGCGAGGTTACGCACGCCCATGGCCGCCATCAGCTTGTAGCGGCGCTCCATCTCGGCGACGCTCCAGCGCAGCGCGTTGGCAGCCTCCTTCATGTCGGTGACCACCGGGCAGAGCAGGTGCGGAATGCCTTCGTAGATCGACAGTTCCAGCATCTTCGGGTCGATCATGATCAGCCGCGCCTCTTCCGGCGTGGACTTGAACAGGATCGACAGCAGCATGGCGTTCACGCCCACCGACTTACCGGAACCGGTGGTACCGGCCACCAGCAGGTGCGGCATCTTCGCCAGGTCAGTGATGACCGGGTTGCCGCCGATGTCGTGGCCCAGGGCCAGCGGCACGGTGGACTTGTGCTCGTCATATTCCGGCGTCATCAGCACTTCGGAGAAGCGCACCATCTGCCGGTCTTCGTTGGGAATCTCGATGCCGACGGTGGTCTTGCCGGGGATGACTTCCACCACGCGCACACTGATCACCGCCAGCGAACGCGCCAGGTCCTTGGCCAGGTTGGAGATGCGGCTGACCTTCACGCCGGCGGCCGGCTGGATTTCGAAACGGGTGATCACCGGCCCCGGATGCACGGACTCGACGATGACTTCGACGCCGAACTCCTTGAGCTTGATCTCCAGCAGGCGCGACATGGCCTCCAGGGATTCGGGCGAGTAGCTCTGCTTCTTTTCCGAGGCCGGGTCGAGGATCGACAGCGGCGGCAGCGTGCCTTCCACGGCGGTATCGACGAACAGCGGCGCCTGCTTCTCTTTCAGCACGCGCTTGCTCGGCTCGGCCGGCTTGGTGGGCGGCGGCGGGACGTCGATCTTCGGCGCCACGCGCTTTTCGCGCTCCTGCACGCTCTTGACCAGCGCTTCCTCGCGCTCGATCAGGCGCTCCTTGACCTTGGCCTGCTCGCGGCGGTCGGCAACGATGGGCGCGGCGACCTCGGCCACGCGCTCGTCGACTTCTCGAAGCTGGGCGACGAGCTGCTTGTGCTCGCTGCGGGCGCTCCACCAGCGGTTGGTGGCGTTATGAATCAATTCGAAGAGGTCGAGGGTGATCTTGCCGGTGACGTCCATCACCTTGAACCAGGACAGGTCAGCGAACACCGTCATGCCAAACAGGAACAGCGCCAGGAACAGCAGCGTGCTGCCCTGCACGTTCAGCGCATTGATGCCCAGTTGGCCCAGGCTCTCGCCCAGCGCACCGCCAGCCGTGGCCGGCATATGGGCACCGCTGGTGTGGAAATGGATGTAAGCCAGCGCGGAGCCGGACAGGACCAGGAACACCAGGCCGATCAGACGCCAGGAGAACAGCCAGCCGCTCCACTCCCAGGCCACGTGGCGTTTGCGGAAGACCTGGTAGGTCTTCACCGCCAGCAGCAGCGGGAACAGGTAGGCGAAATAGCCCAGCACCATGAACAGGATGTCCGCGCTCAGCGCGCCCAGGCGGCCGGCCGCGTTCTGCACCTGCTCGACGTGACTGGAATGGCTCCAGCCCGGATCGGAGGAATCGTAGGTGAGCAGCGCCATCCACAGGTAAAGGCAGAGTGCGCCGAGCGCAATCAGGGCCCCTTCCTTCAGACGGTAGTGCAGTTGCTGGCGCCAGGCGGCGGCATGGCTTGCTGTGGTGTCCTTCAAAACGCTTCTATTCCTGCGCTATACGCGCGTCCGAGAGTCGTTGGGCCGCGAAACGGGCCTATTGTACGGCTTTGGCCGGCCGATGCCAGCGAACCCGGGTGTGCCTGACTGCGCTTTTGCCGGCTTTCCGGGGTTCGGTGTAGCATAGCCCAACACCGCTTTTCGGCTGCTCAATTGGAGCATGCATTCTCTTACGTGACAAAGGCTTATGGAGTCTTTTTATGAGTGAAGTCAAGCATTCGCGCCTGATCATCCTGGGCTCCGGCCCCGCGGGCTACACCGCGGCCGTGTACGCCGCGCGCGCCAACCTCAAGCCTGTTGTCATCACCGGCATCCAGCCCGGCGGCCAGCTGACCACCACCACCGAGGTCGACAACTGGCCCGGCGACGTCGAGGGCCTGACCGGTCCCGCCCTGATGCAACGCATGGAGCAGCACGCCAAGCGTTTCGATACCGAGATCGTCTACGACCACATCCACACCGCCGAGTTGCAGCAGAAGCCCTTCACCCTCAAGGGCGACAGCGGCACCTACACCTGCGACGCGCTGATCATCGCCACCGGCGCCTCGGCTCAGTACCTGGGCATGTCCTCGGAAGAGGCCTTCATGGGCAAGGGCGTTTCCGCCTGCGCTACCTGTGACGGTTTCTTCTACCGCAACCAGGTCGTCTGCGTGGTCGGCGGCGGCAACACCGCCGTGGAAGAGGCGCTGTACCTGTCCAACATCGCCAAGGAAGTCCACCTGATCCACCGTCGCGACAAGCTGCGCTCGGAGAAGATCCTGCAGGACAAGCTGTTCGAGAAGGCCAAGAACGGCAACGTCCGCCTGCACTGGAACACCACCCTGGACGAAGTCCTGGGCGACAACATGGGTGTGATCGGCGTTCGCCTGAAGGACGCCGAAAGCGGCGAAACCCGCCAGCTGGACCTGTCCGGCGTATTCATCGCTATCGGCCACAAGCCCAACACCGACCTGTTCAAGGGTCAGCTGGAGATGCATGACGGCTACCTGAAGATCAAGGGCGGCGCCGAAGGCAACGCAACCCTGACCAGCATCGACGGCGTATTCGCCGCCGGCGACGTGGCCGACCACGTTTACCGCCAGGCGATCACTTCCGCCGGCGCCGGCTGCATGGCCGCGCTGGACGCCGAAAAGTTCCTCGACGACAACTGATCGGCGCCAGGGGAGGCTCACCCTCCCCTCCTCCCTATGCTCAAGTGGCTTTCCCGCAGCAATTTCGACTTTCCGCCCCTCGACAAGGCCCTGCATGAGCCCAACGGGCTGCTTGCGGCCGGCGGAGACCTCAGCCCGCAGCGTCTGATCCAGGCCTACCGCCATGGCTGCTTCCCCTGGTACCAGGATGGCCAGCCGATCCTCTGGTGGTCACCGGACCCACGCACCGTGCTGTTCCCCGAAGAGCTACACGTCTCCCGCAGCCTCGCCAAGTTCATCCGCCAGCAGCAGTACCGGGTCACCATCGACCAGGCCTTCGAGCAGGTCATCCACGGCTGCGCCGGACCGCGCGATTATGCGGACGGCACCTGGATCACCACGCCAATGCAGGACGCCTATTGCCAACTGCACCGCCTGGGTGTTGCTCACTCGGCGGAAGCCTGGCAGGGCAACGAACTGGTCGGCGGGCTTTACGGGCTGGCCATCGGCCGGCTGTTCTTCGGCGAATCCATGTTCAGTCGCGCCGACAATGCCTCCAAGGTCGCCTTCGTCGCCCTGGTGCAGCGCCTGAAGGCCGCGGGTTTCGTGATGATCGACTGCCAGATGCCGACCCAGCACCTGCACAGTTTCGGCGCCCGCGCCATTTCCCGCCGCGAATTCGCCAGCTACCTGCGCCGTCATCTCGACGAAAAACCATCGCAGGACTGGACTTCGCAGGCGGACCCGCTCAGCCTGTCTTAAACTTGCCTGAGGGACCTCGCAGGGGTTGAAGATGACCGAGCTCGCCCGCCTGAAGTTTTACGCCACGCAACCGCATCCATGCAGCTATCTGCCCGAGGAGCAGGCCACCACCCTGTTCCTCGACCCCAGCCAGCCCATGGACGCGCAGTTGTACGCCTCGCTGTCCGAGGTGGGTTTCCGGCGCAGCGGTGAGCATCTCTACCGGCCGCACTGCCAGCACTGCACCGCGTGCATCCCGGCGCGCATTCCGGCCGCCGGCTTCCAGCCGAATCGCCAGCAGAAGCGCATCATCAAGCGCAACGCCGATCTGGAAGTTGTCCGCAAGCGGCCCGCCTTCACCGAGGAGTACTACGCCCTCTACATGCGCTACATCGAGCAGCGCCACGCCGACGGGGACATGTACCCGCCCAGTCGCGACCAGTTCGCCACCTTCCTGGTGCGCGACCTGCCGTTCAGCTGCTTCTTCGAGTTCCGCCTCCACGGCAGACTGCTTGCCGTCGCGGTGACTGACGTTCTGCCCAACGGCCTCTCCGCGGTCTACACGTTCTACGAGCCGGACGAAGAGCGCCGCAGCCTCGGCCGATTCGCCATCCTCTGGCAGGTCGCCGAGACCGAGCGCCTGAACCTGCACGCCGTCTACCTGGGCTACTGGATCAAGAACTGCCGAAAGATGAACTACAAGACCCAGTACCGCCCGATCGAGCTTTTCGTGAACCAGCGCTGGGTAGCCTTGAACTGAAGCGAAAACAGCCATTGGCGTTGTGGGGCGATTTCAGGCACAATGTGTGCCTTTTTTAATGCCCTGAAACTTCAGGCAACCATAGATACCGAGGGTTCTACTGCATGTCGAAAGAAGACAGCTTCGAAATGGAAGGCACTGTCGTCGACACCCTGCCCAACACCATGTTCCGCGTGGAGTTGGAGAACGGGCACGTCGTTACCGCGCACATCTCCGGGAAGATGCGCAAGAACTACATCCGCATCCTGACCGGCGACAAAGTTCGCGTTGAACTGACGCCCTACGACCTGTCCAAGGGTCGCATCACCTACCGCGCTCGCTGACAGACGGTAGGTGCCGGCAAGAAACCGGCACACAGAAAAACGCCCGGCATTTGCCGGGCGTTTTCGTTTGGGCCTGACTAAAGCGCGTCAGGCCGGCTCTGCGGCGATCACTTCGAACTCGAAGGCCAGCTCGCCGTCCTTCAGGTCCACATGGGCCACACCGCCGTGCTCGGCCAGCTCACCAAACAGGATCTCCTCGGCCAGCGGCCGCTTGATCTTGTCCTGGATGAGCCGCGCCATCGGGCGAGCACCCATCTGCGGATCGTAGCCCTTGTCCGCCAGCCAGCCGCGCGCCGAATCGCTGACCTCGATCTGCACGTGCTTGTCCTCCAGCTGCGCCTGCAGCTCGGTGAGGAACTTGTCGACGATGCTCTTGATGGTCTCGTGACTCAGACGGCCGAACTGGATGATGGTGTCCAGGCGGTTGCGGAACTCCGGCGTGAAGCTCTTCTTGATCACTTCCATGGCATCGGTGGAATGGTCCTGCTGCGTGAAGCCGATAGAGGCCCGCGCCGCGGTTTCCGCGCCAGCGTTGGTGGTCATGATCAGGATGACGTTGCGGAAGTCCGCCTTGCGCCCGTTGTTGTCGGTCAGCGTGCCGTGGTCCATCACCTGCAGCAGCAGGTTGAAGACTTCCGGGTGCGCCTTCTCGATCTCATCCAGCAGCAGCACGCAGTGCGGCGTCTTGGTGATTGCTTCGGTAAGCAGTCCGCCCTGGTCGAAACCGACATAGCCCGGAGGCGCGCCGATCAGACGGGACACGGTATGCCGTTCCATGTACTCGGACATGTCGAAGCGCACCAGCTCCACACCCAACGCCTTGGCCAGCTGACGAGCCACCTCGGTCTTGCCCACCCCGGTCGGGCCGGAGAACAGGAAGGAGCCGACAGGCTTGTCCGGCGATTTGAGACCGGCGCGTGACAGCTTGATGGCAGTCGACAGCGACTCGATGGCCGCGGCCTGACCGAACACGGTCAGCTTCAGATCACGCTCGAGGTTGCGCAGCAGCTCTTTATCGGAGCTGGACACGTGCTTGGGAGGGATCCGCGCGATCTTCGCGACGATGTCCTCGACCTGCGGCACCTCGATGCGCTTCACGCGCTTCTCTTCCGGCTGCAGGCGCTGGTAGGCACCGGCCTCGTCGATCACATCGATGGCCTTGTCCGGCATGTGCCGATCATTGATGTAGCGGGCAGCCAGCTCGGCGGCGGCGCGAAGCGCCTCATCGCTGTACTCGATGTGGTGGTGCTGCTCGAAGCGTGGCTTCAGGCCTTTCAGGATGCCGAAGGTGTCTTCGACGGACGGTTCGGTGACGTCGACCTTCTGGAAGCGACGAGCCAGCGCGCGATCCTTCTCGAAGATGCCGCGGAATTCCTGGAAGGTGGTCGAGCCGATGCAGCGGATCTCACCGGACGACAGCAGCGGCTTCAGCAGATTGGACGCATCCATCACGCCACCCGATGCCGCACCGGCGCCGATGATGGTGTGGATTTCGTCGATGAACAGCACGGCGTGCGGGCGCTTGCGCAGCTCGTTGAGCAGCGCCTTGAAGCGCTTCTCGAAGTCGCCGCGGTACTTGGTGCCCGCCAGCAGCGCACCCAGGTCCAGGGAGTAGACGACGCTGTCGGACAGCAGGTCCGGCACCTGGCCGTCGACGATGCGCTTGGCCAGACCTTCGGCGATGGCAGTCTTGCCGACGCCAGCCTCACCCACCAGCAGCGGGTTGTTCTTGCGGCGACGAGCCAGGATCTGCGCGACGCGCTCGACTTCCGACTCGCGACCAACCAGCGGGTCGATGCGACCCTGGCGCGCCAGGTCGTTCAGGTTGCTGGCGTAGGCGTCCAGCGGATGGCTGGAAGTGGAAGACTCGCCGCCCTCCTCGTCCTGCATCTCCTGCTCGCTGTCCTGATGCTCGGCATGGCCCGGCACCTTGGAGATGCCATGGGCGATGTAGTTGACCACGTCGATCCGCGCGACGCTCTGCTGCTTGAGCAGGAACACCGCCTGGCTTTCCTGCTCGCTGAAGATGGCGACCAGTACGTTGGCGCCGGTGACTTCGCGCTTGCCGGAACTCTGCACGTGGAATACGGCACGCTGCAGGACACGCTGGAAGCCCAGGGTCGGCTGGGTTTCGCGATCCTCGTCGTGCTGGGGGATCAGCGGCGTGGTGGAATCGATGAACTCCTGCAGGTCTCGCCGCAGCTTGTCCAGATTCGCACCGCACGCCTTCAGAACCGTTGCGGCAGCCTCATTATCAAGAAGCGCCAACAGCAAGTGCTCAACGGTCATGAACTCATGCCGCTTCGCCCGCGCCTCCTTGAAGGCGAGATTGAGGGTGACTTCGAGCTCTCGATTCAACATGACTTCACCTCGCTCCCAAACATCCGCATCAACCTTCTATCTCAATTTCGCACAACAGTGGATGTTGGCTCTCCCTCGCATATTGATTGACCTGCATGGCTTTGGTTTCCGCAACATCGCGGGTAAAGGTCCCGCAGTGCGCCTTGCCCTGGGTATGCACAGTCAACATGACCTTGGTTGCCTGCTCGCGGTTCATGTTGAAGTACAGCTCGAGCACCTCAACCACGAAATCCATCGGGGTGTAATCATCGTTGAACATGATGACCCGATACATGGACGGCGCCTTCAGGGCAGGTTTGGCTTCTTCAACCGCCAGCCCCGTCCCGTCGTCTTCCATTGGATCCGGGCGGTCCTGATTGAATGTTAGTCGAATCTGGCTACTTGCATGCATGCTGGAATAAAAGCTTTGCGAGTGGGTGAATGAGTGGGCCGGCCGGAGTTTGAATCGCCTCTCAGGCCCAGACGACGCCGCCTTGACTAACGGCAAAAGGGTGTTACAACCAAAGGATACCCCCCGGAGGGTATCAGGAGTTCCGGACGCCAGTCTTCAGAAAAAGGCATAGCGGAATAGTAGTGGATGATACTCCAGCGATGGAGTCCTTTGCAGAGGGATATCAGCATGCTTAGCGGTAAGGTCAAGTGGTTCAACAACGCCAAGGGCTACGGTTTCATCCTGGCTGATGGCCGAGATGAGGACCTGTTTGCTCATTACTCGGCAATCCAGATGGATGGCTACAAGACTCTCAAGGCCGGCCAACCCGTCAGTTTCGAGATCCTGCAAGGTCCGAAGGGGTTGCACGCGGTGAACATCCAGCCCGTCAACGCCAATGCATCCACCCCGTCCGCGCAGACTGCCCCGAGCAGCGAGGTAGAGAACCTCACGGCGGAAGCCTGATTCGTCAAGGATCAGACGAAACGAAAAAGGCCGGCAGCAAGCCGGCCTTTTTTATGGGCGAAGTATCACCCGGTTACATCTTGGCGATGATCGCGTCGCCGAACTCGGAGCACGACAGCAGCTTGGCCCCGTCCATCAGTCGCTCGAAGTCGTAGGTCACGGTCTTCGCGGCGATGGCGCCGTTCACGCCGTCGATGATCCGGTCGGCCGCTTCCGGCCAGCCCATGTGGCGCAGCATCATCTCGGCGGAGAGGATCACCGAGCCCGGATTGACCTTGTCCAGCCCAGCGTACTTGGGCGCAGTGCCGTGAGTTGCCTCGAACATGGCCACCGAATCAGACAGGTTGGCGCCCGGCGCGATGCCGATGCCGCCCACTTCCGCCGCCAGGGCGTCGGACAGGTAGTCGCCATTCAGGTTGAGGGTGGCGATCACGTCGTACTCGGCCGGACGCAGCAGGATCTGCTGCAGCATGGCGTCGGCGATCACGTCCTTCACCACGATATTCTTGCCGGTAGTCGGGTTCTTGAACTGCATCCACGGGCCGCCGTCGAGCAACTGCGCACCGAACTCGTCGCGAGCGAGCTCATAGCCCCAGTCCTTGAAGGCACCCTCGGTGAATTTCATGATGTTGCCTTTATGGACGATGGTGACCGAGCTGCGGTCATTGTCCACGGCGTATTGCAGGGCCTTGCGCACCAGGCGCTTGGTGCCCTCCTGGGAAACCGGCTTGATGCCGATGCCGCAGTTTTCAGTGAAGCGGATCTTCTTGACGCCCATCTCCTCGGTGAGGAACTTGATGACCTTCTGGGCCTCAGGAGTGCCGGCCTTCCACTCGACGCCGGCATAGATGTCTTCGGAGTTCTCGCGGAAGATCACCATGTCCACATCGCCAGGCTTCTTCACCGGGCTCGGCACACCTTCGAACCAGCGCACCGGTCGCAGGCAGACATAAAGGTCGAGCTGTTGACGCAGGGCCACGTTCAGGGAGCGAATGCCACCGCCCACCGGAGTGGTCAGCGGGCCCTTGATCGATACGACGTAGTCGCGAACGGCATCCAGGGTTTCCTGGGGCAGCCAGGTGTCCTGGTCGTAGACCTGGGTGGCCTTCTCGCCGGCATAGACTTCCATCCACGCGATCTTGCGGTCGCCTTTGTAGGCTTTCTCGACGGCAGCGTCGACGACCTTGATCATGACCGGGCTGATATCGACGCCAATGCCATCACCCTCGATGAAGGGGATGATCGGGTTCTTCGGTACATTCAAGGACATATCGGCGTTGACGGTGATTTTGTCACCGGCCGGCACCTGGATCTTTTGGTATCCCATGCTGAACTCCGCTTTTTGATTGAAACCCTCTTGCAGCCACTGAGGGTAGCTCACAAGTCGGTAATCGAACTACATCATTCCTTAGTCTAAAAAAGGGACACGCTTCACCCTGCCTTTAGGGTGGTATACTGGCCGGCATGACTTAATGGTCATCGAGGTCCGAGCAGTCTGGGACCAGACTCTCTCCTCGCAGCGGCGCACGTCCTCACCAGGATCCCGCCGTACAACGCTCTACTGGCGCCCCAATATCCCCGCGGCAAATCTCGAAGGTCGGTCAACCACTTCGCTGACCGCAAGCGTGTACCAACGCGATTCGAGACTCTGTGCGCGCCCAGCAAAGAAGAGAGTTAGAACGAGATGTCCATCCGCTCGAAGATCACCTACACCTTCACCGACGAAGCACCCGCCCTTGCCACCTATTCGCTTCTTCCTATCGTAAAAGCCTTTGCCGCTTCCGCCGGCATCGACGTCGAGACCCGCGACATCTCTCTTTCGGGCCGTATCCTGGCCTCCTTCGCTGACAAGCTCGGCGACAAGGCGATCGAAGACGATCTGGCCTACCTGGCCGTACTGGCCACCGACTCCAAAGCCAACATCATCAAGCTGCCGAACATCTCCGCTTCGGTACCGCAGCTCAAGGGCGCCATCGCCGAGCTGCAGAAGCTGGGCTACGCCGTTCCGGACTTCCCGGAAGATCCGCAGACCGACGCCGAGAAAGACACCCGCGCCCGCTACGCCAAGGTCCTGGGCAGCGCCGTGAACCCGGTCCTGCGTGAAGGCAACTCCGACCGCCGCGCCCCGGCTGCCGTGAAAGCCTACGCCCGCAAGCACCCGCACAGCATGGGCAAGTGGAGCATGGCTTCGCGCTCCCACGCCGACTACATGCGTGGCGGCGACTTCTTCTCCAGCGAGCAGTCGGTCACCATCCCGAAGGCCGGTGAAGTCCGCATCGAGTTCGTCGGCAAGGACGGCAAGGTCGAGACCAAGAAGACCCTGAAGATGCAGGACGGCGAAGTCCTCGACAGCATGTTCATGAGCTGCAGCAAACTGCGTGCCTTCTTCGAGAAGACCCTGCAGGACTGCAAGGAAACCGGCGTCATGTGGTCCCTGCACGTCAAGGCCACCATGATGAAGATCTCCCACCCGATCGTCTTCGGCCACGCCGTCACTGTCTACTACAAGGACGTGTTCGAGAAGTACGGCCAGCTGTTCGAAGAGCTGGGCGTGAACCCGAACAACGGCATCTCCAGCGTCTATGACAAGATCAAGTCGCTGCCGGCCTCGCAGCAGGAAGAAATCCTGCACGACATCCACGAGGTGTACAGCCACCGCCCGGAAATGGCGATGGTCGACTCGGTCAAGGGCATCACCAACCTGCACATCCCCAGCGACGTGATCGTCGACGCCTCCATGCCGGCCATGATCCGCAACTCGGGTCAGATGTGGGGCAAGGACGGCAAGCAGAAAGACACCAAAGCGGTAATGCCGGAAAGCACCTACGCCCGCATCTACCAGGAAATGATCAACTTCTGCAAAACCAACGGCGCGTTCGACCCGACCACCATGGGCAGCGTACCGAACGTCGGCCTGATGGCGCAGAAGGCCGAGGAATACGGCTCCCACGACAAGACCTTCGAACTGGAAGCTGACGGCGTGATGCGCGTCGTCGACGCCGACGGCAAGGTCCTGATGCAGCACGAAGTACAAGCCGGCGACATCTGGCGCGCCTGCCAGACCAAGGACGCCCCGATCCGCGACTGGGTCAAGCTGGCCGTTACCCGCGCCCGCGCTTCCAACACCCCGGCCATCTTCTGGCTGGACCCGGAACGTGCCCACGACAACGAGCTGCGCAAGAAGGTCGAGCTGTACCTGAAGGACCACGACCTGACCGGCCTGGACATCAGCGTCAAAGGCTACAACGAAGCCATCCGCACCAGCATGGAGCGTCAGCTGCGCGGCCTGGACACCATCTCGGTGACCGGCAACGTCCTGCGCGACTACCTGACCGACCTGTTCCCGATTATGGAACTGGGCACCTCGGCCAAGATGCTGTCCATCGTTCCGCTGATGGCGGGCGGCGGCATGTACGAAACCGGCGCCGGCGGCTCGGCTCCGAAACACGTACAGCAGCTGGTGGAAGAGAACTACCTGCGCTGGGATTCCCTGGGCGAGTTCCTGGCCCTGGCCGTCTCCTTCGAGGAAGAAGGCATCAAGACCGACAACGCCAAGGCCAAGGTACTGGGTAAGACCCTGGATATCGCCACCGGCAAGCTGCTCGACAACAACAAGTCGCCGTCGCGCAAGATCGGTGAGATCGACAACCGCGGCAGCCACTTCTACCTGGCCATGTACTGGGCCCAGGCCCTGGCCGAGCAGAACGACGACGCCGAGCTGAA
This sequence comes from Pseudomonas sp. LABIM340, assembly GCF_040017195.2. Taxonomy (NCBI): domain Bacteria; kingdom Pseudomonadati; phylum Pseudomonadota; class Gammaproteobacteria; order Pseudomonadales; family Pseudomonadaceae; genus Pseudomonas; species Pseudomonas sp. LABIM340. The sequence goes on from NZ_CM200227.1 coordinate 3,659,085, forward strand.
AGCTCACTTCGCCGGTCTGGCCAAGACCCTGACCGAGAAGGAAGCGGCCATCGTCGCCGAACTGAACGGCGTACAGGGCAAGCCGGCGGAAATCGGTGGCTACTACCGTTCCGACGCGGAGCTGACCAGCAAGGTCATGCGCCCGAGCGCGACCTTCAACGCCGCGATCGACGCACTGGCGTAAGCCATTTCGCGTGACACCAGAACCCCCGGGCCTTCCCGGGGGTTCTGCTTTCTGCGCCCCGCGACGTTAAACTCGCGCCTTTTCGCCCCAACGAGATCATCACCATGCGCTGGCTAGCACACGTCACCGTCGCCACCATCGTCGAAGACCAGGGCCGCTTCCTGCTGGTGGAAGAAATGTCCGCTGACAAAAAGCAGGTGTTCAATCAGCCCGCCGGCCACCTGGAAGCCCACGAAACCCTGCTCGAGGCCGCCGTGCGCGAAACCCTCGAGGAAACTGGCTGGGACGTAGAGCTGACCGCCGTCACCGGCATCTACCTGTACACCGCACCGAGCAACGGCGTGACCTACCAGCGCGTCTGTTTCGCCGCGCGCCCCCTGCACCATCACCCCGAGCGCGCGCTCGACGACGGCATCCTCGGCGCCCGCTGGATGACCCGCGAAGAGCTGGCCGCGCAGCCCGATCGCTGGCGCAGCCACCTGGTGCTGCGTTGCATCGACGACTACCTCGAAGGCGAGCGCTTCCCGCTGGCCCTGATCCGCGACTGAGCCAAGCCCGAGCCTCTGCCGCTCGGCTCTGGTAGAATCGCCCTCTTTACCTGCGTTCGTGACCCGCTGCCATGTCTAGCTCATCCAAAGCCCCCCAGAACACCCGCGTCATCGTCGGCATGTCCGGCGGCGTGGATTCCTCCGTCTCCGCCCTCCTCCTCAAGGAACAGGGCTACCAGGTGGAAGGACTGTTCATGAAGAACTGGGAAGAGGACGACGGCACCGAGTACTGCACCGCCATGACCGACCTCGCTGACGCCCAGGCCGTCTGCGACCGCATCGGCGTCAAGCTGCACACCGCCAACTTCGCCGCGGAATACTGGGACAACGTCTTCGAGCACTTCCTCGAAGAATACAAGGCCGGCCGCACGCCGAACCCGGACATCCTCTGCAACCGCGAAATCAAGTTCAAGGCCTTCCTCGACTACGCCGTCGCCCTGGGCGCCGACCTGATCGCCACCGGCCACTACGTGCGCCGCCGCGACATCGACGGCCGCAGCGAACTGCTCAAGGGCCTGGACCCGAACAAGGACCAGAGCTACTTCCTCCACGCCGTGGGCGGCGAGCAGATCGGCAAGACCCTGTTCCCGGTCGGCGAACTGGAAAAGCCCGAGGTCCGCGCCATCGCCGAGAAATACGGCCTGGCCACCGCGAAGAAGAAAGACTCCACCGGCATCTGCTTCATCGGTGAACGACGTTTCAGCGACTTCCTCAAGCAGTACCTGCCAGCCCAGCCGGGCAACATCGAGACCACCGACGGCACGGTCATCGGCAAGCACGTCGGCCTGATGTACCACACCATCGGCCAGCGCCAGGGCCTGGGCATCGGCGGCCTGAAGAATGCCGACGACAGCCCCTGGTACGTACTGGAGAAGGACCTGGTGCGCAACGTCCTGGTCGTCGGCCAGGGCAACGACCACCCATGGCTGTTCTCCCGCGCCCTGCACGCCTCGCACATCTATTGGGTCAACCCCATCGACCTGGACCAGCCCAAGACCCTGCGCGCCAAGGTGCGCTACCGCCAGGCCGACCAGGACTGCGTGCTTGAACGCACCGGGAACGGCTACCGCGCCGTCTTCGACGAGCCGCAGCGCGCCGTCACCCCTGGCCAGTCCGTCGTCTTCTATGACGGCGAAGTCTGCCTCGGTGGCGGCGTCATCGAATCCGCTGAACCCGCGTTCGCTAAGGACCGTAAATGAGCGATCTGCACGACCAGATCATCGCCCTCTCCGGCGTCTTCGAAGCCGCCTCCCTGGTAGACCGCCTCGCCCGCACCGGGCAGATCCCCGAGGCGCCACTGGGCTGCATGCTCGGCAGCCTGCTGGTACGCGACCCGAAGACCACCCTCGACGTCTACGGCGGCGACACCGCCAACCTGCGCGAAGGCTTCCGCGCCCTGGTCAGCGCCCTCGAGCGTGACCCCAACAGCCTGCAACGCGAGCCCCTGCGTTACGCCCTGTCGCTGATCGGACTGGAACGCCAGCTCAACAAGCGTCCCGACATGCTCGACATCATGGGCACGCGCCTGGATCAGGTTCAGCAGCAGGTGCAGCACTTCGGCCTGGTCCATGAGAACGTCATCGCCTCCTGCGCCGGCCTCTACCAGGACACCCTGAGCACCTTCCGCCAGCGCATCCAGGTGCACGGCGACATGCGCCACCTGCAGATCAACGCCAACGCCGCGCGCATCCGCGCCCTGCTGCTGGCTGGCATCCGCTCCGCGCGCCTGTGGCGACAGCTCGGCGGCAACCGCTGGCAGATGCTGTTCAGCCGGAAGAAGATGCTGAACGAACTGCGCCCGCTGCTGCGCGGCTGAAACACGCCCTTCCGGTCGTCGCAAGGGCGACCGGCTCGCGCCATTCATGTATGATGTGCGCCCTTTTCGTTGACCGACAGCTACGAGAACGCCCCATGCAGCTTTCCTCCCTTACCGCGGTATCCCCCGTTGACGGCCGTTACGGCAGCAAGACCAGCGCCCTGCGTCCGATTTTCAGCGAATACGGCCTGATCCGTTTCCGCGTCCTGGTGGAGGTTCGCTGGCTCCAGCGTCTCGCCGCCCACGCCGGCGTTCCTGAAGTCGCGCCCTTCTCCGCCGAAGCCAACGCCCTGCTGAACCAACTGGCGGACGACTTCCAGCTGGAGCACGCGCAGCGCATCAAGGACATCGAGCGCACCACCAACCACGACGTCAAAGCCGTGGAGTACCTGCTCAAGGAACAAGCCGCCAAGCTGCCGGAACTGGCCAAGGTCAGCGAGTTCATCCACTTCGCCTGCACCTCCGAGGACATCAACAACCTGTCCCACGCCCTGATGCTGCGCGAAGGCCGTGACACCGTACTGCTGCCGCTGATGCGCCAGATCGCCGACTCCATCCGCGAGCTCGCGGTGAAGTTCGCCGACGTGCCGATGCTCTCGCGCACCCACGGCCAGCCGGCCTCCCCGACCACCCTGGGCAAGGAACTGGCCAACGTCGTCTACCGCCTGGAGCGCCAGATCAAGCAGGTCGCCTCGGTAGAACTGCTGGGCAAGATCAACGGCGCCGTGGGCAACTACAACGCCCACCTGTCGGCCTATCCGCAAGTGGACTGGGAAGCCAACGCCCGCGAATTCATCGAAGGCGATCTCGGCCTGAACTGGAACCCCTACACTACCCAGATCGAGCCGCACGACTACATCGCCGAGCTGTTCGACGCCGTGGCGCGCTTCAACACCATCCTCATCGATTTCGACCGCGACATCTGGGGTTACATCTCCCTGGGCTACTTCAAGCAGAAGACCGTCGCTGGCGAGATCGGCTCCTCGACCATGCCGCACAAGGTCAACCCGATCGACTTCGAGAACTCCGAAGGCAACCTGGGTATCGCCAACGCCCTGCTCCAGCACCTGGCCAGCAAGCTACCGATCTCCCGCTGGCAGCGCGACCTTACCGACTCCACCGTGCTGCGCAACCTGGGCGTCGGTTTCGCCCACAGCGTCATCGCCTACGAAGCCAGCCTCAAGGGCATCGGCAAGCTGGAGCTGAACGCTGCGCGCATCGCCGACGACCTGGACGCCTGCTGGGAAGTCCTCGCCGAGCCGGTACAGACCGTCATGCGTCGCTACGGCATCGAGAACCCCTACGAGAAGCTCAAGGAGCTGACCCGCGGCAAAGGCATCAGCGCCGAGGCCCTGCAGGTGTTCATCGAAGGCCTCGACATGCCGGCAGAAGCCAAGGCCGAGCTGAAGAAACTGACCCCCGCGAACTACATCGGTAACGCTGTCGCCCAGGCCAAGCGCATCTGAGATTCGCCCTGACTTTGCACGCCCGGCTGTGCCGGGCGTTTTTGTTTCAAGGACTTAACCATGAATCCTGCTATTCCTCTTCAGCTTTTGGGCGGCATCAGCGCCGAAGAATTCCTCCGCGATTACTGGCAGAAAAAGCCCCTGCTGGTGCGCCAGGCCATCCCCGATTTCAAGAGCCCGCTGGACCCTGACGAACTGGCCGGCCTCGCCCTGGAAGAGATGATCGAATCGCGCATCGTCCTCGAACACGGCGACAGCCCGTGGGAGCTGCGCCGCGGCCCCTTCCAGGAAGACACCTTCAGCCAGATGCCCGAGCGCGACTGGACCCTGCTGGTGCAGGCTGTCGACCAGTTCATCCCGGAAGTCGCCGAACTGCTGGAACACTTCAAGTTCCTGCCCAGCTGGCGTATCGACGACGTGATGATCAGCTACGCAGCCCCCGGCGGCGGCGTTGGCCCGCACTTCGACAACTACGACGTGTTCCTGCTGCAGGGCCATGGCCGCCGCCGCTGGAAAGTCGGCCAGACCTGCGACGCCAGCAGCCCGATGCTGCCCCACGCCGATCTGCGCATCCTCGCCGAATTCGAAGAGAGCGCCGACTGGGTGCTGGAACCCGGCGACATGCTCTACCTGCCGCCGCGCGTGGCCCACTACGGCATCGCCGAGGACGACTGCATGACCTACTCGGTCGGCTTCCGCGCGCCCAGCGCCGCCGAAGTGCTGACCCACTTCACCGACTTCCTCGCCCAGTTCCTCTCCGACGAGGAGCGCTACAGCGATGCCGGCATGGCGGCGATGAAAGGCGACTTCGACCAGCACCAGATCCAGCGCGACGCTCTCGATCGCCTGAAGAACCTGCTGCAGGAGCACATGAGCGACGAGCGCCTGCTGCTCACCTGGTTCGGCCAGTTCATGACCGAGCCGCGCTACCCGGAACTGGTGGCTGGGGAAGAGATCGAGGAAGACGACCTGACCGCAGCCATCGAAGACGGCGAAGTACTGATCCGCAACCCCAGCGCCCGCATGGCCTGGAGCGAAGTGGACGTCGGCCTGCTGCTGTTCGCCAGCGGCCAGACCGTGGTCCTGCCGGAAAAGCTGCGCGACCTGCTCAAGCTGGTGTGCTCGGCGGAGTCGCTGCACGAAGGGAATCTCGGCCAATGGCTGGCCGACGACGATGGGCGTAAGCTCATCGGAGAACTGATCAAACAGGGCAGTCTGGAGTTTGCCGATGAGTAGCAAGATCAGGGTTCGCGTCGCGGACTGGCAGAAGGATAATGCCGATCTGCGGCGCATTCGCGAGGCGGTGTTCATCGCCGAGCAATCGGTCCCGCCGGAACTCGAATGGGACGCCGAGGATGTCGAAGCCGTGCACTTCCTGGCCTTCGAAGGCGACTACGCCATCGGTACCGCCCGCCTCCTGCCGGACGGGCACATCGGCCGGGTGTCGGTCCTCAAGGACTGGCGTGGCCTGAAGGTCGGTGACCTGCTGATGCGCGCCGCCATCGAGCAGGCCGAGAGCCAGGGCCTGCAGCGCCAGTTGCTGACGGCGCAGGTCTACGCCATTCCCTTCTACGAACGGCTAGGCTTCCAGGTGGCCAGCGGCGAATTCCTCGACGCCGGCCTCCCCCACGTGGACATGGTGCGCGAGAGCGCCTGAGCAACGACTCAAAGGAGCGACATGGAAAACGCCCCGGACCAAGACGATCTCCCGGTAGAACTGCCGGACATCGAGTTTCAGTCACCGGGGCGTTTTGCCGTCCACAACCCGCCCAGCGAAGCGCTGTCGCCCGAAGCCCTGGAGCCGGCGCCTTTCCGCCTCGGTGAGGGTGACCAGCTGCACCGTTTCAGCAAGCCGGATGACGCCCGCGCCCATGCGCTGGCACTGATCCAGCAGGCGCGCCGCACGCTCTACCTCTATACCCCCGACCTGGAGCCCTGGCTGTATCACCACAGCAGCATCCAGGAAGCCTGCACCCAGCTGCTACTGGGCAATCCGCGCAATCGCCTGATGATCCTGGTGCGCGACAGCACCCGCGCCGTGAAGGAAGGCCATCGCCTGCTCAACCTCAGCCGGCGGCTGTCCAGCTACTGCCAGATTCGCCGGATCAACCCCGACTACCCGAGCGACGAGCACGCCTTCCTCCTCGCCGACGATTGCGGCCTGCTGCTGCGCCCGGAGCCTGGCGAATACGCTGGTTACGCGCACTACAACAACGCCGGCCGCGTTCGCCAACTGATCGCGCAATTCGAACAGACCTGGAACACCAGTGTCCTCGACCCGAACCTGCGGAGTTTCCTGATTTGAGCCGACACCCTCTCGCCCTGATGCTCGCCTGCGCGATCAGCCTCACCGCCACCGCAGCGCCGCGCACCGAGATCATCCCGCTCAACTACCGCACCGCCGAAGACGTGCTGCCGGTGGCGCAGCAGGTACTGGGCAACGAAGGCCGGGTCAGCGCCTACGGCAACCAGCTGGTGGTGAACGCCGAGCTGGCGAAGATCCGCGAACTGCAGCAGGTGCTCGAACAACTGGATACGCGCCCGCATCAGCTACTGATCAGCGTCGACACGCTCGACGGCAGCCAGGGTAGCCAGAACGGCTACTCGGTGAATGGCTCGGTCAGTGCCGGCAATGTGGAAATCCAGGCCGGCCGCGGGGAGGTCAACGGCCGCGACCAGGTGCGCATTATCAACCGCTCCACCAATAGTCGCGGCGGCGGCACCCAGCAAGTGCGCACCACCGAGGGCTCTCCAGCCTTCATCCAGGTCGGCCAGAGCCAGCCGGTGACCAACGCCGGCATCGGCCCCTACGGCCAGGTCTACAGCCAGACCGAATACCGCGACGCCAACCAGGGCATGTACGTGACCGCCAGCCTCACCGGCAACCTCGTGCACATCACCCTGAGCACCCGCAACGACCGCTTCAACGGCAATTACCAGGGTTCGATGAACACCAGCTCAGCCGACACCAGCGTCAGCGGCCCCATCGGCCAGTGGATCGAGGTCGGCGGCGTCAGCCAGAGCAACCAGAGCACCCAGAACGGTTTCGCCCGCCAGTACAGCACCCAGGGACGCAGCGACAGCAGCCTGCGGGTGAAGGTCGAAGTGCTCGACTAATCCTTCCGTAGGTGACTCACCGGTCCTCGTTAGACCTTCGTGTAGTAGCCCAAAAAAAACACTACAAAACGTTTGACGAACGCTCGTTTGAAAGGGCATGATGGCCTCGCTCCCGCTAACCAGAGGGTCTCAAAGCCCTCCGGACCGAGCCTGTGGCCCACCCGCCGCGCTGGTCCGTGTTGTTAAGCCCACAAGGCGGATCGACGAGGTTGCGACTGGCAAGAGGTTGTCCTGAGGGACGGGGAAGCAAGCCTTAGCAACAGTACGAAGTGACGGATTCAGCCGTCCACCATCGCCCAACGGCTGCCACGAGCCGGCAAGCGATTCTGGATGTCACCGCTGCAGTCACCCGTCTGTACGCCGCTCTACCCCACTCCTCCAGCGTCACTCCTTCTTTCGGTCGTGCCTTCGCCATCCCGCGGCGAGCAATCCACAGTCAATTCCGTGCAGATACGGGCTTGAGTGGGGAAGTCGGTGCTCAACCACACACATACTTTGAAGGATTGACCATGTCCGCTTATCAAAATGACATCAAGGCCGTTGCCGCTCTGAAAGAGAAAACCGGTAACAGCTGGAGCGCTATCAACCCCGAGTCGGTTGCCCGCATGCGCGCTCAGAACCGCTTCAAGACTGGTCTGGACATCGCCAAGTACACTGCGGCCATCATGCGCAAGGACATGGCCGAGTATGACGCCGACACTTCCGTCTACACCCAGTCCCTGGGCTGCTGGCACGGCTTCATCGGTCAGCAGAAGCTGATCTCGATCAAGAAGCACCTGAAGACCACCAACAAGCGCTACCTCTACCTGTCCGGCTGGATGGTTGCCGCGCTGCGTTCCGATTTCGGCCCGCTGCCCGACCAGTCCATGCACGAGAAGACTGCCGTTTCCGGCCTGATCGAAGAGCTGTACACCTTCCTGCGCCAGGCTGACGCCCGCGAACTGGACCTGCTCTTCACCGCCCTGGACAGCGCTCGCGCCGCCGGCGACAAAGTCAAGCAGGACGAAATCCAGGCTCAGATCGACGGCTACGAAACCCACGTAGTACCGATCATCGCCGACATCGACGCCGGCTTCGGTAACCCTGAAGCAACCTACCTGCTGGCCAAGAAAATGATCGAAGCCGGTGCCTGCTGCATCCAGATCGAGAACCAGGTTTCCGACGAGAAGCAGTGCGGCCACCAGGACGGCAAAGTGACCGTTCCGCACGAAGACTTCCTCGCCAAGATCAACGCTGTTCGCTACGCGTTCCTCGAACTGGGCGTTGACGACGGCGTGATCGTTGCCCGTACCGACTCCCTGGGCGCCGGCCTGACCAAGCAGATCGCCGTGACCAAAGAGCCGGGCGACCTGGGCGACCAGTACAACTCCTTCCTGGACTGCGAAGAAGTGTCCGCTGCCGAACTGCAGAACGGCGACGTGGTGATCAACCGCGGCGGCAAGCTGCTGCGTCCCAAGCGCCTGGCTTCCAACCTGTTCCAGTTCCGCAAGGGCACCGGCGAAGACCGCTGCGTCCTGGACTGCATCACCTCGCTGCAGAACGGCGCCGACCTGCTGTGGATCGAAACCGAGAAGCCGCACGTTGGCCAGATCAAGGGCATGGTTGACCGCATTCGTCAGGTCATCCCGAACGCCAAGCTGGTTTACAACAACAGCCCGTCGTTCAACTGGACCCTGAACTTCCGCCAGCAGGTGTTCGATGCGTTCGTCGCCGAAGGCAAGGACGTCTCCGCCTACGACCGCGCCAAACTGATGAGCGTCGAGTACGACGAGACCGAACTGGCTCAGATCGCTGACGAGAAGATCCGCACCTTCCAGCGTGACGGCTCGGCCCACGCCGGCATCTTCCACCACCTGATCACCCTGCCGACCTACCACACCGCCGCGCTGTCCACCGACAACCTGGCCAAGGGCTACTTCGCCGACCAGGGCATGCTGGCCTACGTGAAGGGCGTTCAGCGTCAGGAACTGCGTCAGGGCATCGCCTGCGTCAAGCACCAGAACATGGCTGGCTCGGACATCGGCGACAACCACAAAGAGTACTTCGCTGGCGAAGCCGCTCTGAAAGCCTCGGGTAAAGACAACACCATGAACCAGTTCCACTAAGAACTGGCTCACCGGCCCCTCGGGGCCGGCAGGCACCGCAAAACCCCGGCCCCGGCCGGGGTTTTGCTTTTGCGCTTGGCCGAATCGCGCTTGGCCGAACCGCCAGCCAGCCCCTCCCCGCCCGCCAAGGGCAGAACCGCTTCGACGTGCCAGCCTCGGGCTTCCCTTATATGCACGGAACGCCTTCCTATGAACGGTACGCCCAAGCGAAACCGCCTCGCCCTCGCCGCCCACCTCATCCAGCGCCTGCCACGCCGCCTCCACGAGCCACTGCTGAGCCGCCTGTTCTGCTCCCAGGTGCGCTTTGCCGGAACCGCCGGCGTGCGCATCCAGAAGCTCACCAGCAATGAAGTGCGGATGAACCTGGCCAACCATCGCCGCGCCCGCAATCACATCGGCGGGGTTCATGCTGCAGCCATGGCACTGCTGGCCGAGTCCGCCAGCGGCTGCATGGTCGGCATGAACCTGCCGGATCACAAGCTGCCGTTGATCAAGACACTCAAGGTCGACTACCTGCGCCGAGCCAGCGGCAGCCTGCGCGCCATCGCCACGCTGACGTCGGAACAGCGCCGCGCCATGCAGGAAGACGATCGAGGCGAGGCACTGGTACAGGTGACTCTTCTGGACGACTCCGGGGCCGAACCGGTGCGCTGCGAGATGCACTGGGCATGGATTCGCAAGGGAAATTGAACCACCCGGAAGCGGGGGCGACCAACGAGTTCACAGAGGGATAATTCGAAGTCGGATACCCGGCGAAATAAAAGACGCGCCGCTTATATGTAGTAAAGTTACGGATATACGACACTGCAAATGATAATATTTATCATTTATAGCCTGCCGATTTATTGCGGCCAAATACCTCGAAAGTACTATTCGACCAAAGCCGAAGTGCCGTCACACTAGGCATCCAGAGCCCCGCAAACAGGGCGCTACGGGAAATGCAAAAGCCTTTTGCCCGAAATAGAAGCATCTGTTTGTGTTGGAAAAATTTACTTGCTGAAGGCTTTGGGCATAAAATTGGAAAGATGACCTGAACCCTTAGCTCACTATCCTTGAGTTGTCGGGTTCGCAGTAGTCGGGCGTTGCGCCCGAAACCCAAGACAATCGTTATTTGTAGGAAGGAGTATCGGCATGCCCAATCCAGCTGAACTTGCAGCTCAACACTGGGGACTCGCCGCCTTCCTTTTAGGAGTGCTGGGCCTGCTCGCCTTCATGCTAGGGGTTTCCAGCCTTCTTGGCAGTAAGGCATTTGGTCGCAGCAAGAACGAACCGTTCGAATCGGGGATCGTTCCTACCGGCAGCGCCCGCCTGCGTCTGTCGGCAAAATTCTATCTGGTCGCGATGCTCTTCGTGATCTTCGACGTCGAAGCCCTCTTCCTCTTCGCCTGGTCCGTGTCCGTCCGTGAAAGCGGTTGGGCAGGTCTGATCGAGGCAACCATTTTCATAGCAATTCTGTTGGCAGGTCTTGTCTACCTGTGGCGTATCGGCGCGCTCGATTGGGCGCCGGCGGCACGTCGCGCACGGCAGGCGAAGCTAAAACAATGAGGCTTTGGCGATGCAATACAAACTTACCCGGATCGATCCGGATGCGCCCAATGATCAATACCCGATCGGCGAACGCGAAACGGTAGAAGACCCGCTCATCGAAGGGCAGGTCCACAAGAACATCTTCATGGGCAAGCTCGAGGATGTTCTCAACGGTGCGGTGAACTGGGGTCGCAAGAACTCCCTGTGGCCGTACAACTTCGGGCTGTCCTGCTGCTACGTGGAGATGACCACGGCGTTCACCGCGCCGCACGACATCGCCCGTTTCGGCGCCGAAGTGATCCGTGCATCGCCACGCCAGGCTGACTTCATGGTCATCGCCGGCACCTGCTTCATCAAGATGGCTCCGGTCATCCAGCGCCTGTACGAGCAGATGCTGGAACCCAAGTGGGTGATCTCGATGGGGTCGTGCGCCAACTCCGGCGGCATGTACGACATCTACTCGGTCGTTCAGGGGGTCGACAAGTTCCTCCCCGTGGACGTGTACATCCCCGGCTGCCCGCCCCGTCCGGAGGCGTTCCTGCAAGGCCTGATGCTGCTGCAGGAATCCATCGGCCAGGAGCGTCGCCCGTTGTCCTGGGTTGTAGGCGATCAAGGCGTCTATCGCGCCGACATGCCTGCCCAGAAGGATCTCAAGCGCGAACAGCGCATTGCGGTCACCAACCTGCGCAGCCCCGACGAAGTGTGATCCGGCCCTCCACGAGAGGCCCGTTTTCACTCCACCGTTGACCGAGTGACTTAAAGACTATGAATGCAGACTCCGCTCTGTACATCCCGCCTTACAAGGCAGACGACCAAGATATCGTCGTCGAACTGAATTCCCGCTTTGGCGCCGAGACCTTCACCGTCCAGGCCACCCGCACCGGCATGCCGGTGCTCTGGGTTGCCCGTGAGCGCCTGATCGACGTCCTCACCTTCCTGCGCAATGTGCCCAAGCCGTACGTCATGCTCTATGACCTGCACGGTGTCGACGAGCGCCTGCGCACCCACCGTCGCGGCCTGCCGGGCGCCGACTTCAGCGTGTTCTACCACCTGATGTCGCTCGAGCGTAATAGTGACGTGATGATCAAGGTGGCCTTGTCCGAAGGCGACCTCAACGTGCCCACCGCCACCCGTATCTGGCCGAACGCCAACTGGTACGAGCGTGAGGTCTGGGACATGTACGGGATCACCTTCAATGGTCACCCGCACCTGACCCGCATGCTGATGCCTTCCACCTGGGAAGGCCACCCGCTGCGCAAGGACTACCCGGCGCGCGCCACCGAGTTCGACCCTTACGCGCTGTCCGCCGCCAAGCAGGACCTCGAGCAGGAAGCCCTGCGCTTCAAGCCCGAAGACTGGGGCATGAAGCGCCACGGCGAGAACGAGGACTTCATGTTCCTCAACCTCGGCCCGAACCACCCGTCCGCGCACGGTGCGTTCCGCATCATCCTGCAGCTGGACGGTGAAGAGATCCTCGATTGCGTTCCGGAGATCGGCTACCACCACCGTGGCGCCGAGAAGATGGCCGAGCGTCAGTCCTGGCACAGCTTCATTCCCTACACCGACCGTATCGACTACCTCGGCGGCGTGATGAACAACCTGCCGTACGTGCTCTCGGTCGAGAAGCTCGCCGGCATCAAGGTTCCGCAGCGCGTCGATGTCATCCGGATCATGATGTCGGAATTCTTCCGCATCCTGAACCACCTCCTCTACCTGGGCACCTACATCCAGGACGTGGGCGCGATGACCCCGGTGTTCTTCACCTTCACCGACCGCCAGCGCGCCTACAAGGTCGTCGAAGCCATCACCGGCTTCCGCCTGCACCCGGCCTGGTACCGCATCGGCGGCGTCGCCCACGACCTGCCGCGCGGCTGGGACAAGCTGGTCCGCGAGTTCCTCGACTGGATGCCCAAGCGCCTGGACGAGTACGAAACCGCCGCCCTGAAGAACAGCATCCTGCGTGGCCGTACCATCGGCGTTGCCCAGTACAACACCAAGGAAGCGCTGGAATGGGGCACCACCGGTGCCGGCCTGCGCGCCACCGGCTGTGATTTCGACCTACGTAAAGCCCGCCCCTACTCCGGCTATGAGAACTTCGAGTTCGAAGTGCCGCTGGCGGCCAACGGCGACGCCTACGACCGCTGCATGGTCAAGATGGGTGAGATGCGCCAGAGCCTGCGCATCATCGAGCAGTGCCTGAAGAACATGCCCGAAGGCCCGTACAAGGCCGACCACCCGCTGACCACGCCGCCGCCCAAAGAGCGCACGCTGCAGCACATCGAAACCCTGATCACCCACTTCCTGCAGGTTTCCTGGGGCCCGGTCATGCCGGCCAACGAAGCCTTCCAGATGGTGGAAGCGACCAAGGGCATCAACAGCTACTACCTGACGAGCGATGGCAGCACCATGAGCTACCGGACCCGCATCCGGACGCCCAGCTTCCCGCACCTGCAGCAGATTCCGTCGGTGATCAACGGCAGCATGATCGCTGACCTGATCGCCTATCTGGGCAGTATCGACTTCGTTATGGCCGACGTGGACCGCTGATCATGAGTACCCTTATCCAGACTGATCGTTTCGAACTCAGCGAAACCGAGCGCTCGGCCATCGAGCACGAAATGCATCACTACGAGGACTCCCGCGCGGCGTCCATCGAAGCCCTGAAGATCGTCCAGAAGCAGCGCGGCTGGGTGCCGGACGGCGCCATTCCGGCCATCGCCGACATCCTCGGCATTCCGGACAGCGACGTCGAAGGCGTGGCTACCTTCTATAGCCAGATCTTCCGCCAGCCGGTCGGCCGCCACATCATCCGCGTCTGCGACAGCATGGTCTGCTACATCGGCGGCCACGAGTCCGTGGTTGGCGAGATCCAGAAGCAACTGGGCATCGGCCTCGGCCAGACCACCGCCGACGGCCGCTTCACCCTGCTGCCGGTGTGCTGTCTGGGCAACTGCGACAAGGCCCCGGCGATGATGATCGACGACGACACCTTCGGTGACCTGCGTCCCGACGGCGTCGCCAAACTGCTGGAGGCCTACGCATGAGTCGCCTCACCTCCTACGGCACGCCCAACCGCACTGCGCGCGCGGCCGAAACCCACCCGCTGACCTGGCGCCTGCGTGACGACGGCGCCCCGGTCTGGCTGGAGGAGTACCAGTCGAAGAACGGCTACGCCGCCGCGCGCAAGGCGCTGGCGCAGATGGCCACCGACGACATCGTCCAGACCGTCAAGGACTCCGGCCTCAAGGGCCGCGGCGGTGCGGGCTTCCCCACCGGCGTGAAGTGGGGCCTGATGCCCAAGGACGAATCCCTCAACATCCGCTACCTGCTGTGCAACGCGGACGAGATGGAGCCCAACACCTGGAAGGACCGCATGCTCATGGAGCAGCTGCCGCACCTGCTGGTGGAAGGCATGCTGATCTCTGCACGCGCCCTCAAGGCCTACCGCGGCTACATCTTCCTGCGCGGCGAGTATGTCGACGCCGCCCGCAACCTGAACCGCGCCATCGATGAAGCCAAGGCCGCCGGCCTGCTGGGCAAGAACATCCTCGGCAGCGGCTTCGATTTCGAGCTGTTCGTGCACACCGGCGCCGGTCGCTACATCTGTGGTGAAGAAACCGCGCTGATCAACTCGCTGGAAGGCCGCCGCGCCAACCCGCGCTCCAAGCCGCCCTTCCCCGCCGCCGTTGGCGTCTGGGGCAAGCCGACCTGCGTGAACAACGTCGAGACCCTGTGCAACGTGCCGGCGATCGTCGAGCACGGTGTCGACTGGTACAAGGGCCTCGCCCGTCCGGGCAGCGAAGACATGGGCACCAAGCTCATGGGCTTCTCCGGCAAGGTGAAGAACCCCGGCATCTGGGAACTGCCCTTCGGCCTTCCGGCCCGCGAGCTGTTCGAGGACTACGCCGGCGGCATGCGCGACGGCTACAAGCTCAAGGCCTGGCAGCCGGGCGGTGCCGGTACCGGCTTCCTCCTGCCGGAACACCTGGACGCCCTGTTCTACGCCGGCGGCGTCGCCAAGGTCGGCACCCGTATGGGCACCGGCCTGGCCATGGCGGTGGACGACAGCGTCAACATGGTTTCCCTGCTGCGCAACATGGAAGAGTTCTTCGCCCGCGAATCCTGCGGCTGGTGTACTCCGTGCCGCGACGGCCTGCCGTGGAGCGTGAAGGTCCTGCGCGCACTGGAGAAAGGCGAAGGCGCCCAGGGCGACCTGGAAACCCTCGAGCAGCTCGTCAACTTCCTCGGCCCAGGCAAGACCTTCTGTGCCCACGCACCGGGTGCCGTCGAGCCGCTGGGCAGCGCACTGAAGTATTTCCGTCCCGAGTTCGAAGCGGGCATTTCCCGCCAGGCTCAGGCCGTACAAGCACCGCAGACCGTCGGCGCTTGATGCTTTGATCGTCGGGCGCGAGCCGCCCGGCGTTGTTTCGTTGCAGTGCCGCGGCGTGCCGCCGGCCCGATGAAACCGTGATTTCTATTAGCCACGCCCGCTGACAACGGGCCAACGAAGACTTAGACCCATGGCCACGATCCACGTAGACGGCAAGACGTTAGAAGTCGACGGAGCGGACAACCTGTTGCAGGCCTGCCTCTCCCTCGGTCTCGACATCCCCTACTTCTGCTGGCACCCGGCGCTCGGTAGCGTCGGCGCCTGCCGCCAGTGCGCGGTCAAGCAGTACACCGACGAGAACGACACCCGCGGTCGTATCGTCATGTCCTGCATGACTCCCGCCACCGACAACACCTGGATTTCCATCGAAGACGAAGAATCCAAGGCATTCCGTGCCAGCGTCGTCGAATGGCTGATGACCAACCACCCGCACGACTGCCCGGTCTGCGAGGAAGGCGGTCACTGCCACCTGCAGGACATGACGGTGATGACCGGCCACAACCAGCGCCGGTACCGCTTCACCAAGCGCACCCACCAGAACCAGGAACTCGGCCCGTTCATCGCCCACGAGATGAACCGCTGCATCGCCTGCTACCGCTGCGTCCGTTACTACAAGGACTACGCTGGCGGCACCGACCTGGGCGTCTATGGCGCGCACGACAACGTCTACTTCGGCCGTATCGAAGACGGTGTGCTGGAGAGCGAGTTCTCCGGCAACCTGACCGAGGTCTGCCCGACCGGCGTGTTCACCGACAAGACCCACTCCGAGCGCTACAACCGCAAGTGGGACATGCAGTTCGCCCCGAGCATCTGCCATGGCTGCTCCAGCGGCTGCAACATCAGCCCCGGCGAGCGTTACGGTGAAATCCGCCGCATCGAGAACCGCTACAACGGCTCGGTGAACCACTACTTCCTGTGCGACCGCGGCCGCTTCGGCTACGGCTATGTCAACCGCGAAGACCGCCCGCGCCAGCCGCAGCTGATGCTGAGCAAGCAGAAGCTCTCGCTGGACGGCGCCCTGGACCAGACCGCAGCGCTGCTCAAGGGTCGCAAGGTCATCGGCATCGGTTCGCCGCGCGCCAGCCTGGAAAGCAACTACGCCCTGTCCGCACTGGTCGGCGCGCAGAACTTCTACAGCGGCATCTCCGCTGACGAACTGCAACGCCTGCAGCTGGTCCTGAAAGTGATGCAGGACGGCCCGCTGCCGGTGCCGACCATCCGCGACATGGAAGACCACGACGCCGTATTCGTGCTCGGCGAAGACCTGACCCAGACCGCCGCCCGTATCGCCCTGGCCCTGCGCCAGTCGGTGAAGGGCAAAGGCGAGGACATGGCCGCGGCGATGAAGATCCAGCCGTGGCTCGACGCCGCGGTGAAGACCATCGCCCAGCACGAGATGAACCCGCTGTTCATCGCCAGCCTGGATGAAACCCGCCTGGACGACGTCGCCGCCGAGTGCGTGCACGCCGCTACCGAAGACCTGGCGCGCCTGGGCTTCGCCGTGGCCCACGCGATCGACTCGAGCGCTCCGGCCGTGGCCGGTCTCGACGCCGAAGCCGCCGCCCTCGCCCAGCGCATCGCCGATGCCCTGGTCGCCGCCAAGCGTCCGCTGGTCATCTCCGGCACCTCGCTGGGCAGCAACGCCCTGATCGAAGCCGCGGCCAACATCGCCAGCGCGCTGAAGAGTCGCGAGAAGAACGGTTCCCTGAGCCTGGTCGTGCCGGAAGCCAACAGCCTGGGCCTGGCCCTCTTCGGTGGTAACTCCGTCGAAGCCGCCCTGGAACAGCTGACCTCCGGTGCCGCCGATGCCGTGGTGATCCTGGAGAACGACCTGTACCGCCGCGCCGACGCTGCCGTTGTCGACGCCGCCCTGGCCGCCGCGAAGATCGTCGTCGTCGCCGATCACCAGCAGACCGCCACCAGCGCCAAGGCCACCGTCCTGCTGCCGGCCGCCAGCTTCGCCGAAGGCGATGGCACCCTGGTCAGCCAGGAAGGCCGCGCCCAGCGCTTCTTCCAGGTCTACGATCCGACCTACTACAACGCCGACAACCTCGTTCGCGAAGGCTGGCGCTGGCTGCACGCCCTGCACAGCACCCTCGAAGGCAAGCGTGTCGACTGGACCCAGCTGGACCACGTGATCGATGCCGTCGTCGCTGCCAAGCCGCAACTGGCGGGCATCAGCGAAGCCGCGCCGAACGCTGCATTCCGCATCAAGGGCCTGAAGCTGGCGCGCGAACCGCACCGCTACTCCGGCCGTACCTCGATGCGCGCCAACATCAATGTCAGCGAGCCGCGTCAGCCGCAGGACATCGACTCCGCGTTCGCCTTCTCCATGGAAGGCTACGCCGGCAGCGCCGAACCGCGTCAGCAGATTCCGTTCGCCTGGTCCCCGGGCTGGAACTCCCCGCAGGCCTGGAACAAGTTCCAGGACGAAGTCGGTGGTCATCTGCGCGCCGGCGATCCGGGCGTGCGCCTGATCGAAGCGAAGGGCGAAGCCCTGTGGTTCAGCGAGATTCCCGCGCCGTTCCACACCGCCGCCAGCCAGTTCAAGGTGGTGCCCTTCTATCACCTGTTCGGCAGCGAGGAGAACTCCTCGAAAGCCGCCCCGGTGCAGGAGCGCATCCCGCAGACCTACGTCACCCTGGCCAAGGCCGAGGCTGACCGTCTGGGCGTCAACGAAGGCGCGATCATCCGCCTGACCGTCAAGGGCCAGGAGCTGCGCCTGCCGCTGCGTGTGAGCGAAGAGCTCGGCGCCGGCCTGGTCGCCCTGCCGATCGGTCTGCAAGGCATTCCCGCCGGTGTCATCGGCGCCGTCGCTGAAGGTCTGCAGGAGGCTGCGCAATGAGTTTGATGAGCATGAGCTGGCTGACCCCCGCCGTCGTCGACATCATCATCGAAGTCATCAAGGCCATCGTCATCCTGCTCGCCGTAGTCGTCTGCGGCGCGCTGCTCAGCTGGGTCGAGCGTCGTCTGCTCGGCCTCTGGCAGGACCGCCACGGTCCGAACCGGGTCGGCCCCTTCGGTGCCTTCCAGCTCGGCGCCGACATGCTGAAGATGTTCTTCAAGGAAGACTGGACCCCGCCGTTCGCCGACAAGATGATCTTCACCCTCGCGCCCATGATCGCCATGGGTGCGCTGCTGGTGGCCTTCGCTGTCATCCCGATCACTCCGACCTGGGGCGTGGCGGACCTGAACATCGGCATCCTGTTCTTCTTCGCCATGGCGGGCCTGACCGTGTACGCGGTGCTGTTCGCCGGCTGGTCGAGCAACAACAAGTTCGCCCTGCTCGGTGCCTTGCGCGCCTCGGCCCAGACCATCTCCTACGAGGTGTTCCTGGCCCTGTCGCTGATGGGCATCGTCGCTCAGGTCGGCTCGTTCAGCCTGCGCGACATCGTCGAGTACCAGGCCCAGCACGTGTGGTTCATCATTCCGCAGTTCTTCGGCTTCATGACCTTCTTCGTCGCCGGCGTCGCCGTGACTCACCGTCACCCGTTCGACCAGCCCGAAGCCGAACAGGAACTGGCCGACGGTTACCACATCGAGTATGCCGGCATGAAATGGGGCATGTTCTTCGTCGGCGAGTACATCGGCATCGTGCTGGTGTCCGCGCTGCTGGCGACCCTGTTCTTCGGCGGCTGGCACGGTCCCTTCGGCATCCTGCCGCAGATCCCGTTCATCTGGTTCGCCCTGAAAACCGGCTTCTTCATCATGATGTTCATTTTGCTGCGGGCCTCCATCCCACGCCCGCGCTATGACCAGGTGATGGCCTTCAGCTGGAAGTTCTGCCTCCCGCTGACCCTGATCAACCTGCTGGTGACCGGCGCTATCGTGCTGGCCAGCCAGTAAGGAGTAGGACCATGATCAAGTACATTTTCGACGTGGTGCACGGCACCTACACCCAGCTGCGCAGCCTGGTGATGATCTTCGGTCACGCCTTCCGCAAGCGTGACACCCTGCAATACCCGGAAGAGGCCGTGTACCTGCCGCCGCGCTACCGCGGCCGCATCGTCCTCACCCGCGACCCCGACGGCGAAGAGCGCTGCGTAGCGTGCAACCTGTGCGCAGTAGCCTGCCCGGTCGGCTGCATCGCCCTGCAGAAGGCCGAGGCTGAAGACGGTCGCTGGTACCCCGAGTTCTTCCGCATCAACTTCTCCCGCTGCATCTTCTGCGGCCTGTGCGAAGAAGCCTGCCCGACCACCGCGATCCAGCTGACCCCGGATTTCGAGATGGGCGAGTTTAAGCGCCAGGACCTGGTCTACGAGAAGGAAGACCTGCTGATCTCCGGCCCCGGCAAGAACCCGGACTACAACTTCTACCGCGTTGCCGGCATGGCCATCGCCGGCAAGCCGAAAGGCGCCGCGCAGAACGAGGCCGAACCGATCAACGTCAAGAGCCTGCTGCCGTAAGGAGACGTCGCGTGGAATTCGCTTTCTACTTCGCCGCCGGCGTCGCCGTGCTGGCAACCTTCCGGGTCATCACCAACAGCAATCCGGTGCATGCCCTGCTCTACCTCGTCATTTCGCTGCTCGCGGTATCGATGACCTTCTTCAGCCTCGGCGCTCCGTTCGCCGGCGCCCTGGAAATCATCGTCTACGCCGGCGCGATCATGGTGCTGTTCGTCTTCGTGGTGATGATGCTGAACCTCGGTCCGGCCATCACC
Source organism: Pseudomonas sp. LABIM340 (assembly GCF_040017195.2). Lineage (NCBI taxonomy): Bacteria > Pseudomonadati > Pseudomonadota > Gammaproteobacteria > Pseudomonadales > Pseudomonadaceae > Pseudomonas > Pseudomonas sp. LABIM340. The sequence goes on from NZ_CM200227.1 coordinate 3,678,898, forward strand.
GAACAGGAACGCAAGTGGCTCAAGCCCGGCGTCTGGATCGGCCCCGGCGCCCTGGCTGCCGTGCTGCTGGTCGAGCTGCTGTGGATGCTCTCGCGCACCCCGAGCGGTGTCGGCATCGGCCACACCACCGTGGACGCCAAGGCCGTGGGCATCAGCCTGTTCGGCCCGTACCTGCTGGTCGTCGAATTGGCCTCGATGCTGCTGCTGGCAGCACTGGTCGCCGCCTACCACCTCGGCCGCCACGAAGCGAAGGACTAACACCATGAATGCAATCCCTCTCGAACACGGACTGGCACTCGCCGGTGTGCTGTTCTGCTTCGGCCTGGTGGGCCTGATGGTACGACGCAACATCCTGTTCGTACTGATGAGCCTGGAAGTGATGATGAACGCCGCCGCTCTGGCCTTCGTGGTCGGTGGCGCCCGCTGGGGCCAGCCTGACGGCCAGGTGATGTTCATCCTGGTGCTCAGCCTGGCTGCGGCCGAGGCCAGCATCGGCCTGGCGATCCTGCTCCAGCTGTATCGCCGCTTCCATACCCTCGATATCGACGCTGCCAGCGAGATGCGCGGATGAACCTGCTGCCCCTTACTTTCCTGTTCCCTCTGGTCGGCTTCCTGCTGCTCTCGTTCTCCCGTGGCAAGTGGTCGGAAAATCTCTCGGCACTGGTGGGTGTCGGCTCCGTGGGCCTGGCGGCTCTCTCCGCCTTCTGGGCGATCTGGAGCTTCCACAGCAACCCGCCCGAAGGTGGCGCCTACAGCCTGGTGCTGTGGCAATGGATGAGCGTTGGCGACTTCAAGACCAACTTCACCCTGTATCTGGACGGCCTGTCGGTCACCATGCTCGGCGTGGTCACCGGCGTTGGCTTCCTGATCCACCTGTTCGCCTCCTGGTACATGCGCGGTGAAACCGGCTACTCGCGTTTCTTCGCGTACACCAACCTGTTCATCGCCAGCATGCTGTTCCTGGTGCTGGGCGATAACCTGCTGTTCATGTACTTCGGCTGGGAAGGCGTGGGTCTCTGCTCCTACCTGCTGATCGGTTTCTATTACAACCACGTACCCAACGGCAACGCAGCGCTGAAGGCCTTCATCGTGACCCGCGTGGGTGACGTGTTCTTCGCCATCGGCATGTTCATCCTGTTCCAGCACCTGGGCACGCTGAACATCCAGGAGCTGCTGGTCCTGGCTCCGCAGCACTTCGCCAAGGGCGACCTGTGGATCAACCTGGCTGCCCTGATGCTGCTCGGCGGCGCCGTCGGCAAGTCCGCCCAGCTGCCGCTGCAGACCTGGCTGGCCGACGCGATGGCAGGCCCGACGCCGGTCTCCGCACTGATCCACGCCGCTACCATGGTGACCGCGGGCGTCTACCTGATCGCCCGCTGCCACGGCCTGTTCGAGCTGGCTCCGAACGTCCTCGAGCTGGTCGGCGTCATCGGTGCCGTGACCCTGGTCCTGGCCGGCTTCGCCGCCCTGGTGCAGACCGACATCAAGCGTATCCTCGCCTACTCGACCATGAGCCAGATCGGCTACATGTTCCTGGCCCTGGGCGTTGGCGCCTGGGATGGCGCGATCTTCCACCTGATGACCCACGCCTTCTTCAAGGCCCTGCTGTTCCTTGCTTCGGGTGCGGTGATCGTCGCCTGCCACCACGAGCAGAACATCTTCAAGATGGGTGGTCTGTGGAAGAAGCTGCCGCTGGCCTACGCGAGCTTCGTGGTCGGTGGTGCCGCCCTGTCTGCCCTGCCCTTCCTGACCGCCGGCTTCTACTCCAAGGACGAGATTCTCTGGGAAGCCTTCGCCAGCGGTCACCAGAACCTGCTGATTGCCGGTCTGGTCGGTGCGTTCATGACCTCGCTGTACACCTTCCGCCTGATCTTCATCGCCTTCCACGGCGAAGCGAAGACCGAAGCGCACGCTGGCCATGGCGTCAGCCACTGGCTGCCGCTGGGTGTCCTGATCGTGCTCTCCACCTTCATCGGCGCACTGATCACTCCGCCGTTGGCCGGCGTCCTGCCGGAAAGCGCCGGTCACGCCGGTGGTGAAGCCAAGCACAGCCTGGAAATCGCCTCGGGCGCCATCGCCATCGCCGGTATCCTGCTGGCGGGCCTGCTGTTCCTCGGCAAGCGCCGCTTCGTCACTGCCGTCGCCCAGAGCGCACCGGGCCGCTTCTTCGGTACCTGGTGGCTGCACGCCTGGGGCTTCGACTGGCTGTACGACAAGCTGTTCGTGAAACCCTATCTGCTGATCTGCCGCCTGCTGGCCGCGGACCCGATCGACAAGACCCTGGTCCTGGTCCCGCTCACCGCCCGCGGTGGTCACAAACTCCTCAGCCTCACCGAGAACGGCCGCCTGCGTTGGTATGCCGCTTCCCTGGTGGGTGGCGCCGCGCTGCTCCTCGGCGCGCTGCTGCTGGCTTAATGAATTCACGAAAGAGATTGAGCCCGACATGATTCTGCCCTGGCTAATCCTGATCCCCTTCATCGGCGGCTTCCTTTGCTGGATCGCCGAGTACACCAGCAAGACCCTGCCCCGCTGGGTCGCCCTGGGATCGATGGTCCTCACCCTGGCGCTGAGCCTGTGGGTGTGGCACACCGGTGACTTCCAGCTCGCCCCGGCACCCGGTGGCGAGCCGCAATGGACCCTGCAATTCCAGGTACCCTGGATCTCGCGCTTCGGCATCAGCGTGCACCTGGCAATGGACGGCCTGTCCCTGCTGATGGTCGCGCTGACCGGCCTGCTCGGCGTGCTGTCCGTCCTCTGCTCGTGGAACGAGATCCAGCGTCGCATCGGCTTCTTCCACCTGAACCTGCTGTGGATCCTGGGCGGTGTGATCGGCGTGTTCCTCGCCGTCGACCTGTTCCTGTTCTTCTTCTTCTGGGAAATGATGCTGGTGCCGATGTATTTCCTCATCGCACTCTGGGGTCATAGCTCGGACGACGGCAAGAAGACCCGCATCTACGCCGCCACCAAGTTCTTCATCTTCACCCAGGCCAGCGGCCTGGTGATGCTGGTGGCGATCCTGGGCCTGGTGTTCGTGCACTACAACAGCACCGGCGTGCTGACCTTCAACTACGCCGACCTGCTGAAGACCCAGCTGCCGCCGCACACCGAATGGCTGCTGATGCTCGGTTTCTTCGTCGCCTTCGCGGTGAAGATGCCGGTTGTACCGGTGCACTCCTGGCTGCCGGACGCCCACGCCCAGGCGCCGACCGCCGGTTCCGTGGACCTGGCCGGCATCCTGCTGAAGACCGCCGCCTACGGCCTGATCCGCTTCGCCTTGCCGCTGTTCCCCAACGCCTCGGCCGAGTTCGCCCCGATTGCCATGACCCTGGGTCTGATCGGCATCTTCTACGGCGCCTTCCTGTCGTTCGCACAGACCGACATCAAGCGCCTGGTGGCCTACTCCTCGGTGTCGCACATGGGCTTCGTGATGATCGGCATCTACTCCGGCAGCCCCCAGGCGCTGCAGGGTGTCGTCGTGCAGATGATCGCCCACGGCCTCTCCGCCGCCGCACTGTTCATCCTGTGTGGCCAGCTGTACGAGCGCCTGCACACCCGTGACATGCGCAAGATGGGCGGCCTGTGGTCGCGCATCCCGTACCTGCCGGCCGTGGCCCTGTTCTTCGCCACCGCGTCGCTGGGTCTGCCGGGCACCGGTAACTTCGTCGGCGAGTTCCTGATCCTGCTGGGCAGCTTCAAGGTCGTTCCGGTAATCACCGTGATCGCCACCTTCGGCCTGGTGTTCGGCTCGGTCTACTCGCTGATCATGATCCATCGTGCCTACTTCGGCCCGGCCAAGTCCGACACCGCCATCGCCGGTCTGAACTTCCGCGAGCTCTCCATGGCGCTCGGCCTGGCGGTGCTGCTGATCGTGCTCGGCGTCTACCCGCAGCCGGTCCTCGACACCTCCGCGGCAACCATGCACGGCGTCCAGCAATGGCTGGGTGCCGCCCTCTCCACTCTGGCAGCACGGTAAGCGCGAAATGACCTTTACGATTCAACACTTCATCGCGCTTCTGCCACTGCTCATCACCAGCGCCACCCTGGTGGTGGTGATGCTTGCGGTAGCCTGGAAGCGTAACCACTCGATGGCCGCCACCCTCTCGGTGATCGGTCTGAACCTGGCCCTGCTGTCGATCATCCCGGTGCTGAAAGTCACCCCGATCGAAGTCACCCCGCTCATGGTGGTCGACAACTTCGCCTGCTTCTACATGGCCCTGATCCTGATCGGCGCCCTGGCCTGCACCACTCTCGCCCACGCCTACATGGAAAGCTTCCCGGGCAACCGCGAGGAACTGTACCTGCTGCTCCTGCTCTCCACCGCAGGCGGCCTGGTACTGGTCAGCGCGCAGAACCTGGCCGGCCTGTTCATCGGTCTGGAGCTGCTGTCGGTGCCGGTCTACGGCATGGTGGCCTACGCCTTCTTCAACAAGCGCACCCTGGAAGCGGGCATCAAGTACACCGTACTGTCCGCCGCCGGCTCCGCGTTCCTGCTGTTCGGCATGGCCCTGCTCTACGCCGAGTCCGGCAACCTGGGCTTCTCCGCCATCGGCGCGTCGCTGGCCGAAGGCACCAGCCACGGCCCGCTGCTGGCCATCGGCGTCGGCATGATGGTCGTCGGCCTGGGCTTCAAACTGTCCCTGGCGCCGTTCCACCTGTGGACCCCGGACGTCTACGAAGGCGCCCCGGCTCCGGTCGCCACCTTCCTGGCCACCACCGCCAAGGTCGCCGTGTTCGCCGTGCTGCTGCGCCTGTTCCAGATCGCTCCGGCGGCCCTGAACAACGGCCTGCTGCATGACGCCATCGCGGTCATCGCTGTCGCCTCGATCCTGATCGGTAACCTGCTGGCGCTGACCCAGAGCAACATCAAGCGCCTGCTCGGCTACTCGTCCATCGCCCACTTCGGCTACCTGCTGATCGCCCTGGTGGCGAGCAAGGGTCTGGCCGTGGAAGCGGTCGGCGTCTACCTGACCACCTATGTCGTCACTACCCTGGGCGCCTTCGGCGTGGTCACCCTGATGTCCACCCCGTACAGCGGCCGCGATGCCGACGCGCTGTTCGAGTACCGCGGCCTGTTCTGGCGGCGCCCGGTGCTGACCGCCGTAATGACCGTGATGATGCTGTCCCTGGCCGGCATCCCGCTGACCGCCGGCTTCATCGGCAAGTTCTACATCGTCGCCACCGGTGTCGAGTCCCAGCACTGGTGGCTGGTCGGCGCCCTGGTACTGGGCAGCGCCATCGGCCTGTTCTACTACCTGCGTGTCATGGTGACCATGTTCCTGGTCGAGCCGAACATGAAGCGCCACGACGCTCCCCTGGACTGGGCCCAGCGCGCTGGCGGCATCATGCTGGTAGCCATCGCCCTGCTCGCCTTCTTCCTCGGCGTCTACCCGCAACCGCTGCTGGACATCCTCCAGCACAGCGGCCTGGTAGCCGTCGCCGGCTAAGGTCGACAGGCAATAAAAAACCCCGCTTCGGCGGGGTTTTTTATTGGGCGGTATCGAGTTTTCGTAGGGCGCATAACGCGCCAGCGTTATCCGCCGCATTGCCGACGGCGGATAACCTGTACCAGGTTATTCGCCCTACCCTCCTGCCCTATTCTACCGGCTTGGGCGCTTCACCTTCGCGGCCGGTGAACAGGTCCCATGAGGCCATGAACAGCGCGGCGATCAGCGGGCCGATAACGAAGCCGTTGAGGCCGAACAGCGACATGCCGCCGAGGGTGGAGATCAGCACCACGTAGTCGGGCATCTTGGTGTCCTTGCCCACCAGGATCGGGCGCAGGATGTTGTCCACCAGGCCGATCACCACCACGCAGAACAGCGTCAGCACCACGCCCTGCCAGATCGCCCCGGTGAGCAGGAAGTAAGCCGCCACCGGCACCCAGATCAGCCCCGCGCCAATCGCCGGCAGCAGCGAGAGGAAGGCCATCAGCGTGCCCCAGAGCAGCGAGCCCTGGATGCCGAGGAACCAGAAGATCAGCCCCCCCAGCGCGCCCTGGGTCGCAGCGACGGCAATGTTGCCCTTCACCGTGGCGCGGATCACCGTGGTGAACTTGGCGAACAGGTGTTGCTTGTGCTCCACGCTCAGCGGCACCGCCTGCTTGATGCGACGCCCCAGCGTCGGGCCATCGCGCAGGAGGAAGAACAGCAGGTACAGCATGATGCCGAAGCTGATGACAAACTCGAAGGTGTTCTGGCCGATGCTGAAGGCCTTGGTGGCCACCAGTTGGCTGGCCTGCATCGCGCCTGCCGAGAGCTTTTCCTGCAGGCTGGACAGGTCCGCCAGGTCGAAGCGCTCCAGCAACTGGTGCGCCCAGCCCGGCAGCGCGGCGACCGCCTGCTGGTAGTAGGCGATGAAGTTCAGCTCACCCGACTTCAACCGCTGGTAGACGGTCGCCCCCTCCTGCACCAGCGCCCCGGCGATGAAGGTCACCGGCAGGATCACGATCAGGAAGCACACAGCGAGGGAAAGCAGCGCGGCGAGGTTGTTGCGCCCGTTGAGTTTCACCCGCAGGCGGCGCTGCAGCGGCGCGAAGATGATCGCCAGGATGGTGCCCCAGAAGACCGCCCCGTAGAACGGCAGCAGGATCCAGCCGAAGGCGAGCGTCACCACCAGCAGCAGGGCGAGGAACGTCCGGTATTCCAGTTTCGATTCGAACATGAGCGGGTCCATGGATGGATAAACCTGCTCATTAGTCAGCAGTTGCCCCGCCAAGTGCAACTTTCAGCGCGCGTTCCGTGCGCGCGAGCGCTCTAGAGCACCATTGCGGCCACCCAGCCGAATACCAGCAGTGGCAGGTTGTAGTGCAGGAAGGTCGGCACCACGGTATCCCAGATGTGGTTGTGCTGGCCATCCACGTTCAGGCCGGAGGTCGGGCCGAGGGTGGAGTCCGACGCCGGCGAGCCCGCGTCGCCCAGCGCGCCCGCAGTCCCCACGATGCTGACGATGGCCAGCGGGCTGAAACCCAGGTGCACCGCCAGCGGCACGAAGATCGCCGCGATGATCGGCACCGTGGAGAAGGACGAGCCAATGCCCATGGTCACCAGCAGGCCCACCAGCAGCATCATGAAGGCGCCCAGCGCCTTGCTGCTGCCGATCCAGCCGGCGGCGCTGTCCACCAGGCTGGCGACCTGCCCGGTGGCGGTCATCACCGCAGCGAACCCCTGAGCGGCGATCATGATGAAGCCGATCATGGCCATCATCTTCATGCCTTCGGTGAACAGGTCGTCCGCTTCCTTCCAGCGCACCACGCCGGACAGCGAGAACACCAGGAAGCCCACCAGCGCGCCGAGGATCATCGAATCCAGCAGCAGCTGCACGGCAAAGGCCGCCGCGACCGCGACCCCCGCCACCACCAGGCTCATCCTGCTGTACGGCGTATCGACCCGCTCGGCCTGCTCGATGCGTTCCAGGTCGTAGTCACGCTTGCGCCGGTAGCTGAACAGCACCGCGATCAGCAGGCCGCAGACCATGCCCAGCGCCGGGATGAGCATGGCGTGGGTGACGTTGATGCCCTGCACGTCGACGCCCGCGCGGGCCACGTTGGCCAGCAGGATCTGGTTCAGGAAGATGTTGCCGAAGCCCACCGGCAGGAACATGTAGGGGGTGATCAGGCCGAAGGTGATGACGCAGGCGATCAGCCGGCGGTCGATCTGCAGGCGCGTCAGCACATAGAGCAGCGGCGGCACCAGCAGCGGGATGAAGGCGATGTGGATCGGCAGGATGTTCTGCGAGGAGATCGCCACCACCAGCAGCAGGCCGACCATCATCCACTTGAAGCCATTGGAGCCGTTCGCCTCATGCCGGCCGAGCATTGCCAGGGCGCGATCGGCCAGGGCGTGCGCCATTCCGGAGCGCGCGATGGCCACGGCAAAAGCGCCGAGCATGGCGTAGGACAGCGCCACTGTCGCACCGGCGCCCAGGCCTTCGTTGAACGCCTTGAGCGTGCCGTCCATGCCCAGGCCGCCCAGCAAACCACCGGCCACCGCGCCGGCGATCAATGCGACCACCACATGCACGCGACACAGGCTCAGCACCAGCATCAGGCCAATGGCGATCAGCACCGCATTCATCTTCACCACTCCTCTCACGGGTCGCCCTGCCTGCGCGCGGGCAAAAGGCGCGCACTCTGCCAAACCCCTGGCGGGGTGTCAAAACCCGTGTCGAATCAAGACGTTTCTGAAATCACCGGGGCGGGATTTTCACCGTAGTGCGCACGTTTTTTGCCTTAAAGTCGCCGCCCGTCGTAACGGCACGCCAGAATCGCCTGTTTTCCGGCGTTTCTCCCCGTCACGGGTCAAGAAGATGCGGGAAAGGCCGATATATCGGGCATCCCAGGGCTTAGTTCAAACAAGGATTCCCCTCCATGCTGCTGCGCCGTCTCTCCATCCAGTGGAAGATCACGTTGCTTGCCGGGCTGTGTCTGCTCGGCGTCGTCTCGCTGCTCTCCGGCCTGTCCGTCTACCGCACGCAAACCAGCACCGCGCTGGTCAAGCAATCGAGCACCGAAATGCTCGATGAAGCAGCCAAGGCCCGCCTGCAATCACGCGGCGAAGTCCAGGCCATGCGTATCCAGCGCTACATCATGGATGCCTACCAGTACGGCAAGGGCTTCTCGCGGCAGGTCCTGTTCCTGCGCGACCAGGCGCAGAAGCGTTTTCTCGACGCCTACGACCTGCGCGAGGACCTGACCCGCCAGGTGAAGACTGCGCTGGAAGGCAACCCGGAACTGCTGGGCCTCTACGTCGCCTTCGAACCCGACGCACTGGACGGCAAGGACAAGCTCTTCGCTGGCCAGGGCGAGCTGGGCAGCAACGACACCGGTCGCTTCTCCATCTACTGGTCGCAGGCCACCCCGGGCCACCTGGAATCCGAAGCCATGGCCGAGTCGCTGCTGCAGGACACCAGCCCCGGCCCGAGCGGCAGCGCCTACAACGCCTGGTTCACCTGCCCCAAGACCACCGGCCAGCCCTGCGTACTCGACCCGTACTTCGACGACGTCGGCAACAAGCGCATGCTGATGACCAGCATCGCCTTCCCGCTGGAGCTGGACGGCAAGGTCATCGGCGTCATGGGCCTGGACATCAGCATGGAGAAGCTGCAGGAAATCAGCGTCGAGGGCAGCCAGGAGCTGTACGACGGCCAGGGCCGCGTCAGCATCGTCAGCGCCGCCGGCCTGCTCGCCGGGCACAGCGCGGATGCCTCCAAGCTGAGCAAGAACCTCAAGGAGGTCTACCCCAACCAGGGCGCCGACCTGCTGCAGGCCATCGCCGCCAACCATGAGCAGGTATTCCGCCAGGACGACCAGCTGCGCGTGGTCGAGCCGCTGCAACCGATCCCCGGCTCCAAGCCCTGGGGCGTGCTGCTGGAAGTCCCGCAGAACGTCCTGCTCGGCCCGGCCATCGAGTTGCAGAACGAGCTGGACAACCAGCGCGTGCAGGGCACCGTCTCGCAACTCGGCTTCGGTTTGATCGCCATCCTGATCGGCCTGTTCGCCATGTGGCTCACCGCCCGCGGCGTAACCCGTCCGATCCTCAATGTCGCCGCCATGCTGCGTAACATCGCCAGCGGCGAAGGCGACCTGACCAGGCGCCTGGACTACAGCGGCAAGGACGAACTGGGCGAACTGGCCGGCTGGTTCAACCGCTTCCTCGACAAGCTGCAGCCGATCATCCGCGACGTGAAATCCTCGGTGCAGGACGCCCGCGCCACCGCCGACCAGTCCTCAGAAATCGCCAGCCAGACCAGCGCCGGCATGCAGCAGCAGTTCCGCGAAGTCGACCAGGTGGCCACCGCTTCCCAGGAAATGAGCGCCACCGCCCACGACGTCGCCAACAGCGCCGCCATGGCCGCCGATGCCGCACGTGGCGCCGACGGCGCGACCCGTGATGGCCTCAACGTGATCGACAACACCACCCGCCTGATCGACGAACTGGCCAGCGACATGAGCAGCGCCATGAGCCAGGTGGAAGGCCTTGCCGCCAGCAGCGAGCAGATCGGCTCGGTGCTGGAAGTGATTCGCGGCATCGCCGAGCAGACCAACCTGCTGGCTCTCAACGCCGCCATCGAAGCGGCCCGCGCCGGTGAAGCCGGGCGTGGCTTCGCGGTGGTCGCCGACGAGGTGCGCAACCTCGCCAAGCGCACCCAGGATTCGGTGGAGGAAATCCGCCAGGTCATCGAGGGCTTGCAGAACGGCACCCGCGATGTGGTCGGCGCGATGAGCAACAGCCACCGTCAGGCGCAGGACAGCGTTTCCCAGGTTGAGCAGGCCGTGGCCGCGCTGAAGCGCATCGGCGACGCCGTGGGTGTGATCACCGACATGAACCTGCAGATCGCCAGCGCCGCCGAGGAACAGAGCGCGGTGGCCGAGGAGATCAACCGCAACGTCGCCGGCATCCGCGACGTGACCGAATCGCTGTCCAGCCAGGCGCAGGAATCGGCGCAGGTCAGCCAGTCGCTGAACAAGCTGGCCAATCATCAGCAGGGGCTGATGGATCAGTTCCGCGTTTGAGCCCCGCAGCAGGATCGGTCGCGGGCATGGCCCGCTCCTACAGGTGAACGCCGAGCGATAACGGACCTTGTAGGAGCGGGGCATGCCCGCGATCCGCCGGCAAGGCCGGCGTCAGTTCAGGCCGTGCGGCGCGGCAGCTCCACCACCACTCGCAACCCGCCCAGCTCGCTGCTTTCCAGCGTCAGGCCACCGCCACAGGCCGCCGCGATATCCCGCGCGATGCCCAGGCCCAGGCCATGCCCGGCCACCTGTTCATCCAGCCGCGTGCCACGCTCCAGCACGCTGTCACGCTGGTCCTCGGCAATGCCGGGGCCATCGTCATCCACGCTCAGCCGGTAGGCATCAGCGCCCTTCTCAACCGTCAGGCGCACCTGGGCATCGGCCCATTTGCAGGCGTTGTCCAGCAGGTTGCCAAGCATCTCCAGCAGGTCCTCCCGGTCGTACGGCAGGCGCGTAGCAGGTGGCGCCTGCCAGTCGATGGCGAGGTGGTCGCCATGGATGAGCTTGAGCATGTCGCACAGGCTGGGCAGCTCCGCATCGCAATCGAAGTGGGCGCCGGGCAACGCCTCGCCCACCAGTCGCGCGCGCCCCAACTCGCGGGCCAGGCGCTGCTCGATCTGCTCCAGCTGTTCCTGCAGCACGCGCCGCAACTCGGGGTGCTCGCGCAGCTCCTCACGGTCGGCCAGGCTGATCAGCACGGCCAGCGGCGTCTTCAGTGCGTGACCGAGATTGCCCAACGCATTGCGCGAACGACGCAGCGTGTCCTCGGTATGCTGCAACAGGTGGTTAGTCTGCTCCACCAGCGGCTCCAGCTCGCGCGGCACCTGGCGGTCCAGCTGGCTGCGCTGGCCTTCCTGCAACTGCGCGATCTGCTGGCGAACGCGCTCCAGCGGACGCAACGCGCGGCGCACGGCGAAGCTCTGGAACACCAGGATCAGCAGCAACGCCAGCGCGCCGGCCCCAAGGCCGATGTTGCGCAGTCGGTTGAAGCTCTTGAGGACGGGTGTGTAATCCTGCGCGACGACAATGCTGAGCTTCTTGCCGTAGCGCTTGTAATCGCCGCGGAAGACCAGCAGGCGCTGGTCCTCCGGGCCTTTTTCCAGCTTGCTGGCCAGGCCCTTGTGCGAGGGCTGCTTCAGCTCGTTGTCCCATAGCGAGCGTGAACGCCAGGTCTGGTCATCGAAGCGGATCACGAAATAGCGCCCGGAGAACAGTCGCTCATAGGCCGCATCGACACGCTGGCCATCCAGTTGCAGCCCGGCCGGGCCGCGGGTGATCCCCACCAGCAGGCTTTCCGCCTCGTCCTGCAGGCCGTTCACCAGGTAACGGCGCAAGCCCTGGTCGAACAGCCAGAGCCCCGCCTGGGCCAGCACCAGGCCGACCACCACCAGTACCACGCCAAGCCCGAGTCCGAGCCGGCGCTGGATCGACATCAACGGCCGACACCGTTGCCGGTGAAACGGTAACCCTGGCCACGGCGGGTCTCGATGATTTCGCGGCCGAGCTTGCGGCGCAGATGATTGATATGTACCTCGATGACGTTGGAATCGCGTTCGCTTTCGCCGTCGTACAGGTGCTCGGCCAGGTGCGATTTCGACAGCAGCTGGCCGGGGTGCAGCATGAAGTAGCGCAGCAGGCGGAACTCGGCGGACGTCAGGTCGACCTCCTTGCCGCCCTGCTGCACGCACTGGCGCGACTCGTCCAGGCTCAGGCCGGCCACTTCCAGCTGGCTCTGGTTAGCCAACCCGCGGGCGCGACGCAGCAGCGCCTGGATGCGCAGCAACAGCTCCTCGGGATGGAACGGCTTGGTCAGGTAATCGTCCGCACCGGCCTTCAGGCCATCGATCCGCTCGGCCCAGGAGCCACGTGCGGTGAGGATCAGCACCGGTATCGAAAGCCCCATGCCGCGCCACTCCTGCAGCACTTCCAGGCCGGGACGACCCGGCAGGCCGAGGTCGAGGATCACCAGGTCGTACGGTTCGCTGGCTCCCTGTACGGCGGCGTCGCGGCCGTCGGCCAGCCAGTCCACCGCATAGCCCTGGCGGGTCAGGGTCGCCAGCAGCTCATCGGCCAGGGGTACGTGGTCTTCCACCAGCAGCAGGCGCATCAGTCGTCTTCCTTATCCTTGAGGATGCGGCCGTCGCGGGCATCCAGTTCCAGTTCGCGCACCACGCCTTCGGTGGTCAGCAGTTCCACCTCGTAGATATAGGTGTCGTGCTCCTTCTCCAGCTCGGCTTCGAGCAGGCGCGAGCCGGGGTAGCGACTCAGCGCGGCGGGGAGGATTTCCTCGAAGGGGCGGATCACCCCTTCCTTGCTCAGGCGCAGGGCTTCGTCCTGGCTCAGGTCATGGGCCTGCGCAACGCCAGCAATGGCGGCAAGCGCCAGGCCGAGCAGCGCTACGCGCGGCAGAACGGTCTTCATCAGTCATCCTGGTGATCGGTGAGGACTTCGCCGGTGACCGCATCCAGCTCGACATCCCACTTCACGCCCTGGGCGTCCTTGAGGTCGACCTTGTAGAGATAGCGGCCATGTTCCAGCTCGAGCTCGCTATCGTACACCGAACCACCGGCATGCTTGGCCAGCGCGGTGCGGTTTAGCTCCTCGAAGTTGCGGATGGTGCCGGCATCGCGCAGGCGCAGCGCCTCGTCCGGGCCGATGTCGTGGGCCGTGGCTACGCCTGCGCCCAGCAGCAGGGCGGAGAGCGCGGTCAGGATCAGCAGCCATTTCATGAGCGTACCTCGTCAGAATCTTCTTACCTCCAGATTAAGGTGAAGGACTTAATTCAAGCTGAATCGGCAACGATCATTCACCCCGTGAAGTATCATTGCTGCCTGCGTACAGGCTCTATAATCGCGGCCTGCCACAGCGAGGCCCGCATGACCGCCATCCAGATCAAGACCCCCGCCCTCACCCTCAAGGCCGGAAGCCGCGCGCTCCAGCACATCCGCGAACAGGGGCTGGCCCCCGCCGATGTAGGCATCCTCCCCGGCGCCGCCGGTGGCCCGAAGGCGCTGGGCATTCAGGGCCTGGACCTCGCCCTGTTCGGTGAATGGCTGCCGCGCGCGCCGCGCGAGCGCTCGCTGATCGGCGCCTCCATCGGTTCCTGGCGTTTCGCCAGTGCCTGCCTGCCCGACCCGGCCGCGGGAATCCGCCGCCTCGGCGAGCTCTACACCCAGCAACGTTTCGCCCGCAACGCGAGCATCAGTGACGTCTCGAAAAGCTGCGCGAAGATGCTCGACGATCTGCTCGATGGCCACGACGCCAGCGTGCTGGACAACCCCTGGTACCGTCTCAACGTGGTGGTGGTGAAGAGCCACGGCCGCCTCGCACAGGACGGCAAGGCCAACCTGGGCCTGGGCCTGGGCGCGGTGATCCGCGACAATCTCGTCGGCCGCCGCCACCTGCACCGGCACTTCGAGCGGCTGATCATCCACGACGCCCGCCGCGCACCGCCGCTGCAGGCGCTGTCGGACTTCCCCTCGCGCTACCTGCACCTGGACCTGGCCAACCTGCGCCACGCCCTGCTCGCCTCCGGATCCATCCCCATGGTCATGGAAGGCGTGCGCGACATCCCCGGCGCCGGCCCCGGCACCTACCGCGACGGCGGGCTGCTGGACTACCACCTGGACCTGCCCTATCAGCCCGAGGGCGTGGTGCTCTACCCGCACTTCACCGACAAGGTCATCCCCGGCTGGTTCGACAAGGGCCTGCCCTGGCGCCGTGGCGACGCCGGCCGCCTGCAGGACGTGCTGCTGCTTGCGCCGTCGAAGGAATACCTGGCACTCCTGCCGCACAACAAGCTGCCGGACCGCAAGGACTTCCACCGCTACCTCGGCGACGACGCAGGCCGCGAGCGCTACTGGCGCAAGGCAATGGATGAAAGCCGGCGAATGGGCGACGAGTTCCTTGAACTGGTAGACAGCGGCCGCCTCGGCGAACGCCTGCAGCCGCTGACATAATCGGCAGCTTCACGCCTGCGGCAAGGAATCGCTATGTCTCACTCCCGAAAGCTTCGCTCGCTTCTGGTCACTCTCCTGCTTGTCGGCACGGGCGCGCAGGCAGCCATGGACGCCAAGGCGCAGCAGGAAATCAGCCAGTTGCTGGACTTCGTCGAGCACAGCGGCTGCCAGTTCATCCGTAACGGCAGCGAGTACCCGGCCCCTGAGGCGCGCGCGCACCTGCAGAAGAAGCTGGACTACCTGGAAAACAAGGACATGGTGAGCAGCGCGGAAGACTTCATCGAGCGCGCCGCGACCAAGAGCAGCATGAGCGGCCAGCGCTATCAGGTGGATTGCCCGGCGGGCAAGCAGGACTCCAGCGCCTGGCTGGGCGATGAGCTCAATCGGTTGCGTCAGCCCCATTAAGGCTATCCCGCAAGTTCGTAGGAGCAACTGTCTTTCCCCAGATAGCTCCGTGTTTGCGCTTTCCCCCTCACCCCAGCCCTCTCCCTCAGGGAGAGGGAGCTATCCGTGCCGGCTGACGCTGTGGTTTCATCCTGCACCACACAGACCCCTCTCCCTCTGAGCGGGGCGCGCAGCCAGGGTTAGGGTGAGGGCCGATCCGTGCGCATAACCCGGAACGGGTTATGCGCCGATTGCTTCACGGCGCACAACGCTGGCGCGTTATGCGCCCTACGATTACTTCGCTGCTCTAACCCGGCTGCCCATCCAGCCGCGGCTTCCAGAACATCGGGCCGTAGTGCCAGGCGAACATCAGGAAAGCCACCACCCAGCACGCCGCCGCGATGCTCAGGCCTTCAAGCGGCCACCACATCACCAGCAGCACCCGCGCGACGACACCCAGGTTGAGCAGCGCGAAGGCCCAGGACATCACCTTCGGCGGTTGCAGCGGGCGACCGGTGTGGCCGAGGCTCACCCGTGCGACCATCGCCAGGATCAGCCCGCCGACGCCACCCACGGTGAGCGCATGGATCGCCAGGCTCACGTTGAAGCTCGGCGAGAAGTTCCACAGCGCCATGCCCGCCGGGGCGAGCATCATCCACAGGTAGGCCAGGTGCAGTGACCAGAGCAGCGGCACGCCCCAGTAGTCCCTGTCGTACCAGCGCCACAGGCGGATCAGGTGCCCCACCGCCAGCGCGGCGAACAGCAGGCCCACCAGCGGGTGCGGCGTCAGGCCGATGCCGACTGCGCTCAGCACCGCCACCAGCATGGTGCCGCCCAGCAGCGAATTGTCCAGCCAGTTCCAGGCCGGCACCTGGGCGGTGCGGCCCAGCCCGCGCTGGGTGAAGAAGGGAATCACGCGGCCGCCGATCAGGCCCATCAGCGCCGCCACCAGCCACAGCGCACCCAGCGCGCCGCCGCGCTGCCAGGCATCGTTGCCGGTCCAGACGCCGGCCATCACCAGCGCGTCGGCGAGCGTCAGCAGGCTGAGCACCGCGATGATCGGGTAGTTACGCTTCTGCCGGACCTGCCACAGGCTGCGGCCGATAAAGAAGGCCAGCGCCGGCATGAACGCCAGCTCCAGCAAGGTGACCAGCCACAGCGGCGCACCCACGAGCCAGCCCACCCGCGCCGCGAGCCAGACCAGCGACAGCACCATCAGCGGCTTGCCGCTGACGCCGGGGCGGCCGGTCCAGGTCTGCACCGCGGTCAGCAGGAAACCGGCGATGATCGCCGCCGCGAAGCCGAAGAGCATCTCATGACGGTGCCAGGCCAGCCAGCCGCCCAGCGGTTGCCAGGTCGGCAGCACACCGAGCAGCACCGCCGCCCAGGCCGCGATGGCGATCAGCGCGAACACCGCGCCACCGAGGAAGAACGGGCGGAACCCCAGGCGCCACAGGGGCGGTATGGTCAGCAGAGCCTTTCGATCAACCAGTAACACAGCAAGCCTCCCAGCCTTCCTTGCGCATCTGATGTTGGGCCACCAGCCGCAGCACGTAGCCCAGCTTCAATAGTGTCGGGCCGAGGATGGTGAAGGCATGCGCTGCGACAATGCTTTGCAGGTTCAGATGGCCATCGACGAAATAGGCTCCCACGACTCCCAACAGCAGTAGTACGAGCCCGCCGGTCAGCAGTGACCAGGACATCGACAGATTGCGTTGCGGGCAGGCGAACAGACTTTCCATCACACACCTCCTCGGGTTGCGCCGGCCCGCCATAGGGCCGGCGCTCAGGTTCAGGCCTCCAGCGCGCTGGCCGGGCCGAAGAACTCGTAGTGGGACTGTTGCTCGGGCACGCCGATATCGCGCAGGTGACGCTTCACCTGGGCCATGAACGGCTTGGGACCGAGGAAGTAGGCGTCCAGGTCACGGTCTTCCGGCAGCCAGTCCGCCAGCAGCTCGCGGCTGAGGAAGCCTTCGACGTGGGACGCGTCCTGCGCCCGCGGCTCGCTGTAGCAGAAGTAATGCTTGAGCTGCGGATGCACGTCGGACTGCGCCTCGACCCACTCGCGGAACGCATGCACGCCACCGTGGCGGGCGCAGTGGATGAAGTGCACTTCCCGACCGGACTCCAGAGCCGGCTTGAGCATGGCCAGTGCCGGGGTGATGCCGACACCGGCAGTAATCAGGGCCAGGGGCTTGTCGCCACCGCGCAGGACGAAATCGCCCGCCGGCGGGAACAGGTCCAGCTCGTCGCCCACGTTCAGGCGATCGTGCAGGTAGTTGGACACCTTGCCTGCGGGCTCTCGCTTCACGCTGATGCGGTACTCACGGCCGTTCGGCGCGTCGGATAGCGAATAGGTGCGGCGCACCTCTTCCCCGCCGATGTCGAGGGACAGGCCGATGTACTGGCCGGGCTGGAAGTCCAGCAGCGGCTCGCCATCCAGCGCCTGGAAGTAGAAAGAGGTGATTTCCTCGCTCTCGGCTTGCTTGCGTGCGATGCGGAAGCGCCGCGCGCCGCGCCAGCCGCCGTGTTGCTCGGCGTTCTGCTGGTAAACGGACTCCTCGGCGCCGATCAGGATATCGGCCAGCTGGCCGTAGGCGGCGGCCCAGGCGTCGATCACTTCCTGGGTAGCGATCTCCTCGCCCAGTACTTCGCGGATCGCTCGCAGCAGGCAGCTGCCAACGATCGGGTAATGTTCCGGCTGGATCTGCAGGGCAACGTGCTTGTTGACGATCTTCGCCACCAGCGGGCCGAGCTGCTCCAGCTCATCGATGTGACGGGCGTACATCAGCACGCCATTGGCCAGCGCGCGGGGCTGGTCGCCGGAAGCCTGGTGCGCCTGGTTGAACAGCGGACGAACTTCCGGGTACTCGCTGAGCATCATCTTGTAGAAGTGCTGGGTCAGGGTCTCTCCGCCGGTCTCCAGCAGCGGGACAGTGGCCTTGACCAGGGTACGGTGTTCGTTGGACAGCATGTGGATCTCCTCGGGTTGGCCAGGCAGTGAGTGGGGATGCCTGTGCTTTCTATTCGAGGTATTTCAGGAAGCGTGCCAACCCTGCAGCCCGGTATTTACGGGACTCTCGCCATAAGTTGAGTCATAATGACCCTAATTCTTCTGCGTCAAAATGACTACACAGAGGTCAGAATGACCCGTAACCCCCTGCTTGCCACTCTGCTTCCGCTGGTTGCCGACCTGTCCCGCGAGCTGCCGGAAAGCGAGCGCTATCGCCGCCTGCTCGAAGCCCTGCGCGGCCTGCTGCCGTGCGACGCCACTGCCTTGCTGCGCCTGGAAGGCGACCAACTGGTGCCACTGGCCGTCGATGGCTTGAGCCAGGACACTCTCGGTCGCCGTTTCAAGATCAGCGAGCATCCGCGTCTGCGCGCCCTCATCGAGCATCCCGGCCCGACCCATTTCGCCGCCGACTGCGGCCTGCCGGATCCCTATGACGGCCTGGTGGAAGGCCTGCACGGCCATCTGGAAGTCCACGACTGCCTGGGCTGCCCGCTGCTGGTGGACGAGCAGCCCTGGGGCTTGCTGACCCTGGATGCGCTGGACCCCGAGCGCTTCTCCACCGGCGACCTGGACAACCTGGAAGCCTTCGCCAGCCTCGCCTCCGCCACGGTGAAGGCCAACCAGCGCATGACCGACCTGGCCCAGCGCGCCGACCACGAGCAGCAACGTGCCGATGCCTACCAGCGCGCTTCCGGCGACCAGCCCAGGGAACTGATCGGCCAGAGCAAGTCGCACCAGGCGCTGATGAATGAAATCCAGGTGGTGGCCGGCAGCGACCTCAGCGTGCTGATCACCGGCGAAACCGGCGTCGGCAAGGAACTGGTCGCGCAGTCCATCCACGCCAATTCGCTGCGCCGCACCCAACCGCTGATCAGCCTGAACTGCGCGGCGCTGCCGGAAACCCTGGTGGAAAGCGAACTCTTCGGCCACGTCCGTGGCGCCTTCTCCGGCGCCGTGGGCGAGCGGCGCGGCAAGTTCGAGCTGGCCGACGGCGGTACCCTGTTCCTCGACGAGGTGGGCGAGCTGCCGCTGGCGATCCAGGCCAAGCTCCTGCGCGTGCTGCAGAGCGGCCAGTTGCAGCGCCTGGGCTCGGACCGCGAGCACCACGTGGACGTGCGCCTGATCGCCGCCACCAACCGCGACCTCGCCGAAGAAGTTCGCGCCGGCCGCTTCCGCGCCGACCTCTACCACCGCCTGAGCGTCTACCCGCTGCGCGTGCCGCCCCTGCGCGAGCGCGGCAACGATGTGTTGCTGCTGGCCGGCTACTTCCTCGAACAGAACCGCCCGCGCCTGGGCCTGCGCAGCCTGCGCCTGACCCGAGAAGCCCAGGCCGCGCTGGTCGATTACGCCTGGCCGGGCAACGTGCGCGAGCTGGAGCACCTGATCGGCCGCGCCTCCCTCAAGGCCCTGGCGAACCACTCGCAGCGCTCGCGCATCCTCAGCCTGGGCGTCGACGATCTCACCCTGAACGCCTTGCACAAAGGCGCGCCCGATGCCGATGCGAGCGAAAGCGACCATGCCGCCGACGGGGAATTGGCCGGTGAACTTCGCCCGGCCGTGGACGCCTTCCAACGTCGCATGATCAGCCAGAGCCTGGAGCGCCACGAAGGCAACTGGGCAGCGGTAGCCCGCGAGATGGGCCTGGACCGCGCCAACCTCAATCGCCTCGCCAGGCGCCTGGCGATCAAGTGAGCCGCCGGCCGGATCGGCCGGCCCGGCGGGTGCGTTGGTGGTAGACTGTGCGCCCATTTTCCGGCCGGCCCGTTCCAGGGCCGGCGATCGTCACAGAGCACGCTACTTTGGAATTGTTCAAGGAATTCACCTTCGAGTCCGCCCACCGCCTGCCCCATGTTCCCGCTGGGCACCAGTGCGGACGCCTGCATGGCCACTCCTTCCGGGCCGCCATCTACATCGAGGGCGAGGTCGATCCGCATACCGGCTGGATTCGCGATTTCGCCGAGATCAAGCAGATCTTCAAGCCGATCTACGACCAGCTCGACCACAACTACCTGAACGACATTCCGGGCCTGGAAAACCCCACCAGCGAAAACCTCTGCCGCTGGATCTGGCAACAGCTCAAGCCGCTGCTGCCGGAACTGTCCAAGGTGCGCGTGCACGAGACCTGCACCAGCGGTTGCGAATACCGCGGCGACTGATGCGCTCCAAGCCATGAAAAAGGCCGGCAAATGCCGGCCTTTTTCGTTTCGGCGCGTCAGGCCTCAGAACAACCCCATCTGCCGGTCGACCAGCGCGCTGAAATCATCGTCCACGAAAGGCAGGATGGCGTCGGCGATGGGTTGTAGCTGCCGGCTGACGTAGTGGTCGTAGTCGATCGGCGAACCGAGCGTTTCCAGCGGTTCCGGGCCGTTGACCGTGATCACGTAGCTTATCCAGCCACCGCGCTGGTACTGGCGCGGGCGGCCCTGGCGCTCGTTGTAGTCGTCGGCGATACGCGCGGCGCGCACGTGGGGCGGCACGTTACGCTCGTAATCGCCGAGCTGGCGGCGCAGGCGCTTGCGGAAGATCAGCAGGTCGTCCTGCTCGCCGGCCAGGGTGCGGTTCACGTAGTCACGCACATAGTCCCGGTAGGGCTGGCGCTGGAAGATGCGCAGGTACAGTTCCTGTTGGAATTGCTGGGTCAGCGGCGACCAGTCGGTGCGCACGGTTTCCAGGCCCTTGAAGACCATCTCGTCGCTGCCGTCGGCACGCCGCACCAGACCCGCGTAGCGCTTCTTGCTGCCCTCTTCGGCGCCACGGATGGTCGGCATCAGGAAGCGTCGGAAGTGCCGTTCGAACTGGATTTCCAGCGCGCTCTCCAGCCCGTACTCTTCGCGCAGGTGCTCGCCCCACCACTGGTTGACGTGGCGCACCAACGCATGGCCGATCTCGGCGGCGGCTTCCTCGTCATGGGCGCGGCCGAGCCAGACGAAGGTGGAGTCGGTGTCGCCATAGATCACCCGGTGACCCTGCCCTTCGATCAGCTCGCGGGTGCGGCGCATGATCTCGTGGCCGCGCATGGTGATGGATGACGCCAGGCGCGGGTCGAAGAAGCGGCAACCGCTGGAGCCGAGCACGCCGTAGAAGGCGTTCATGATGATCTTCAGGGCCTGGGACAGCGGCGCATTGCCGTCACGCTTGGCGGCGTCGCGGCCCTGCCAGACGCGTTCGACGATAGCTGGCAAACAGTGCTGCGTGCGCGAGAAGCGCCCACCACGGAAACCGGGAATCGACGCCTCGTCCGACGGGGCGCTCAGGCCCTCCACCAACCCCACAGGGTCGATCAGGAAGGTACGGATGATCGATGGGTACAGGCTCTTGTAGTCCAGCACCAGCACCGACTCGTAGAGCCCCGGCCGCGAATCCATGACGAAGCCGCCGGGGCTGGCCTCCGGCGCCTTGCCGCCGAGGTTCGGCGCCACGTAGCCCAGCCGGTGCATCGGCGGCAGGTACAGGTGGGTGAAGGCCGCCACCGAGCCGCCGCTACGGTCCGCTGGCAGTCCTGTGACGCTGGCGCGTTCCAGCAGGAAGTCGAGGATGCAAGTCTTGTCGAAGATGCGCGTGACCAGCTCACAGTCCTTGAGGTTGTACTTCGCCAGCGCCGGCTTGTCCTCGGCGAAGCGGCGATCGATCTCGGCCATCCGGTCGTAGGGGTTGTCGATGGACTTGCCCTCGCCCAGCAGTTGCTGTGAGACGCTCTCCAGGCTGAACGAGGGGAAACTCCAGAACGCCGAGCGCAGCGCCTCGATGCCGTCGATGATGAGCCGCCCCGCGGCCGCGGCGAAATAGTGGTTGCTGGAGGCGTGCTGCCGCCAGCCCATCTCGTCGCCGCCCCGGCCCAGGCGCAGGGGAATCTCCAGGCGCTTGGCGTGCTCCTGCAGCACACGCAGGTCGAACTGCACAAGGTTCCAGCCGATGATGGCGTCAGGGTCGTGCTCGGCCAGCCACTGGTTCAGGCGCTCCAGCAGTTGCGCGCGGCTGTCGCAGTACTCCAGCGCGAAATCGCGCTCGCCGTCGATACCGTTGGCCGGGCCGAGCATGTAGACCTGGCGCTGGCCGCAGCCTTCCACGGCGATGGAATAGAGGTCGCCACGGATGTTGGTTTCGATGTCCAGCGAGGCCAGTTTCAGCTTCGGTCGGTACTCCGGCGCCGGTCGCAGTTGCGCGGTGACGGTGCTGCCGCCCTCGCCCGGCTCGCCGCTGAAGGTGACCGGGGCGGTGATGAAGCGCTCCATCAGGTAGCGTTCCGGCGGGCGGATGTCCGCCTCGAATACCTCGACACCAGCCTCGCGCAGGCGCTTTTCAAGGTTCATCAGCTGGCGATGCTGCTGGCAGTAGAGGCCCAGCACCGGGCGTTGCTGGAAGTCGCGCAGGCCCAGCGGGCGCAGTTCGGCGCCGCGCTCGCCGGCCAGCAGCTTCTCGGCACGGGCGCGCTGTTCGGCCGGCACGAAGGCCACCGAAGTCTGCGGCGGCAGCAGCACATGCCGGGGCCCGTCATCGGTGGCCAGCCAGAAACCCACCTCGGTGCCTTCGGGCGTATCCCGCCAATGTCGGGTCAGGACGAAACCCTGCCTTGCCTCCACGCTCTAACCACCCGTCTGTCGAATCAGAACACCATTCTACCGGTCCGCCCGCGGATTCGTTGCAAGGCGTGTAAATCCGACCGATGCGTTTGACGCACGCCCCGCGTCTGCCCAAGCTAGCGGGCTTTCGTTTGCCTGCCAGGACTCGCCCGTGACCGATTCGTCCCGCCACTGGACCCGCCCTCTCCTCGCCACCCTGTGTTTTGCCACCCTGCTTTCCGGCTGCGGCCTGTTCGGCAAAAAGCCCGAAGAAGCCCAGGCACCCACCTATTCCAAGGCCGACTGGTCGGACCTGCCGCAGACCGCCGACAGCGATGTGCTGCAAGGTTTCAGCGCCTGGCGCTCGGCCTGCGCGGTGCGCCTGAAGAAGGATGACATCTGGGCCGCGACCTGCGCCGATGCCGCCAACGTGCCGGCCTCCGCCCCGGCGATCCGCCAGTTCATGCAGGCCCATCTGCAGCCCTACCAGCTTCGTTCCGGCGAAGGCAGCAAGAATGGCCTGATCACCGGCTACTACGAGCCGGTCTACCGCGGCAGCCAGCAGCGCGACGCCAAGCACACCGTGCCGGTCTACGGTGTGCCCAAGGACCTGATCACCGTGGCGCTGGACAGCGTCTATCCGGAACTCAAGGGCAAGCGCCTGCGCGGCAAGCTCGAAGGCAACACCCTGGTGCCTTACGCCGACGCCGCCGGCATCCGCCGTGATGGCGTCAATGCCCCCGTGCTCGCCTGGCTACCCGACCCGATGGACCTGCAGTTCCTGCAGATCCAGGGCTCCGGCCGCGTGGAACTCGCCTCCGGCCGCCAGCTGCGCCTGGGTTACGCCGAGCAGAATGGCCGGCCGTACAAGCCGGTGGGCCGCTGGCTGGTGGAACAGGGGGAGCTGAGCAAGGAAGAGGTCAGCATGGCGCGCATCCGCGACTGGGCGCGCGCGCACCCGCAGCGTGTCGACGAGCTGCTGGCGAGCAACCCCAGCTATGTGTTCTTCAGCCAGCGCCCGGACAGTAACGAAGGCCCGCGCGGCTCGCTGAACGTTCCGCTGACGCCCGGCTACAGCGTGGCCATCGACCGCAAGGTGATCCCGCTGGGCAGCCTGATGTGGCTTTCCACCACTCGCCCGGACGGCGCGCCAGTCGTGCGCCCGGTAGCTGCCCAGGACACCGGCGGCGCCATCGTCGGCGAAGTGCGCGCGGACCTGTTCTGGGGCACTGGCGACGCGGCCGGCGAGCTGGCCGGGCACATGAAGCAGGACGGCCAGCTGTGGCTGCTGTGGCCGAAGGACAAGGCACTGCCGGGCGTCTGACCGGCGCGTAGGAAACTAGAGGCAATTCCTACTCGCCCTACAGAGCTCCCTGAATCACCGGCGTCACTGCCGTTCGGACAATGGTCAGCGAATCCAGGCCCCCCTGGGTTCGCCAACCCTCAACCCGAACGCGGTGACCGCCATGAAGAACAACCAGCCTCCCCTCCGCTCGCAGCGCCAGCACCGTGGCTGGCCGCTGGACTACGACGTGCTCTGCTGGATCGGTGCCATCGCCCTGATCCTGCTGTTCTTCGGCGTCGATCAGTTCTTCGTGTCGAAACTGCCGGGCACTGGCGTCATCGAGCACCAGCACAGCGTTCCCCAGCGTCTGGACCTGCCCGCCGCTCAGGCGCTGGCAGCAGTGAGCCATAACCGTCAGTAAGCGGTTCAGTTGCCCTGACGGAACTGCCCCGGCGTCATCCCGCTCCAGCGGCGGAACGCCTTGGCGAAAGCGCTCTCGTCGGAGAAGCCCAGGCGCTCGGCCACCTCGCCCAACCTCGATGATTCGCGCAGCAGCTGCTCGGCCATGGCGTGCAACACCTGCTCGCGCAGCAGCTTGAAGCTGGTGCCCTCGTCGGCCAGCTTGCGGTTGAGATGGCGCCCGCTGAGCTCCAGCTGATCAGCCACCTTCTCCTTGCCCCAGCGCGGGTTCTGCCGCAGCAGTTGCTGCACGCGCGCGGCGAGGCTCTGCGCGCCCAGGCGTTCCAGCTGCGCATCGGCCAGCGCACGCAGGTGCTCGCGCATCAGCGCATTGGCCTGGATCAGCGGCACGTCGAGGTCGGCCACGGCGAAGCTCAGCGCGTACTCGGCCTCGCCGAAGGTCACCGGGCACTCCAGCACCTCGCCGTAGCGCGAGGGTTCGCCTCGCGCGGCATGGCTCAAGGCCAGTCGCCGTGGCTTCACGCGGTCGCCGGTAATCCAGCGGGTGAGGTGCACCAGGCTCGCCAGCGCCGCTTCGATCCGTTCCTCGCGGCGCACGGCGTAGCTCGGCCGGTAGACCAGGCGCACCTCGGCGGCATCCTGCTCGCGCTGGAACTCGCTGCCCTCGGCAATGATCGGGTAGTACTCGAGCAAGGCATCCAGCGCCTCGCCGTAATGCTCGCAGCTCATCAGCAGCGCGCCGACCATGTCCAGGTGCCCGACCTGCAGGGCGCTGCCCAGGTGCAGGCCCAGCAGCGGGTCGCCGGAGGCGGCGCAGAGGGCTTCCCAGAAGGCGTCCTGGCGCTGCAACGGGATGCGCGCCTCGAGGCTGGCGGCCTGCAGATCGGCAGGCACCGGCAGTCCCAGGCGCTGGGCAGCCTGCAGGAGTCCCTGGGCGTAATGGACGGTAATGGTGTGCGACATGGTCCCGAATTAACCGGCGAAGGTCCCGATTGAGCCGTTACCGGGCGGTAACGCTGCCCTATGCTTGCCAATTACAACGATAAATACAAACAAGAGTCGCCTTGCATGCTGATTGAAACCGGAGCCGCGCCCGTGCCGCCGGCTACTGCCCGTTCGCCATTCCCCGCCCTCCTGCTGCGGGAGAACGGCGATGCCTGAAGTCCATCTCGAGTTCTCCGGTGGTTCGATGATCGCGCTGAACGCCATCATCGCCCTGATGATGTTCGGCGTCTCGCTGGAACTGCGCCGCGACGACTTCACCCGCATCCTGCGCCAGCCCAAGGCGCCGGTGATCGGCATGCTGGTGCAGTTCCTGCTGCTGCCCGCCGCCACCTGCCTGCTGACCATCCTGCTGCCGATAGAACCGGAACTGGCGCTGGGAATGATCCTGGTAGCCACCTGCCCGAGCGGCACCTTCTCCAACATCATGACCTGGATGGCCCGCGGCAACGTTGCGGTGTCGGCCAGCGTCACCGCCGTCTCTGGCTTGAGCGCAGGCATCTTCACACCGCTGAACTTCGCCCTCTACGCGGGACTGAACCCGGCGACCCGCGACCGTCTCACGCAGATCCACATCGACCCGCTGGAACTGGTGGGCGTGGTGGTGCTGGTGCTGATCCTGCCGATGCTGCTGGGCATGGCCCTGGGCCGGCACCAGCCGAAGCTCGCGCAGCGCCTGGAGAAGCCGCTGCGGCAGTTGTCGCTGCTGGTGATGCTGGGCTTCGTCGGCATGGCCTTCGCCAAGAACTTCCAGCAGTTCATGGCCTACTTCCATCTGTTCTTCTGGCTGGTGTTGCTGCTCAACGGCACGGCGCTGCTGCTGGGCTACACCTGCGCGCGGCTGTGGAAGCTGCCGGACGCCGACGTGCGCGCGGTGACCTTGGAAAGCGGCATTCACAACTCGGCGCTGGGCATGGCGCTGATCCTCACATTCTTCCCGCAGGCCGGCGGCATGCTGCTGATCGCGGCGTTCTGGGGCTGCTGGCAGCTGTTCTCCGGGCTGGTGCTGGCGCAACTCTGGGCGCGCCGCGAACCCCGCGCCGCTGCGGTGACCGCGTCATGAATGCGCCCGCCATCGCCCTCGGCGGCTTCATCCTGCTGGCCTACACCCTGGAAGCCATCACCGGCTTCGGCAGCGTGGTGATCGCCCTGTCCCTCGGCGCGCTGCTGATGCCCATCGAGACACTGCTGCCGATCCTGGTGCCGCTGAACATCGGCATGACCGGCTACCTGTGCTGGCGCCACCGCCGCCTGATCGATACGCGCCTGCTGCTGCGCACCGTACTGCCGGGGATGCTCATCGGCATGCTGATCGGCTACCTGCTGCTGCCGCACCTGGACCCGCAACCGCTCAAGCGCGGGCTTGGCGTGCTGATCCTCTGGTTCGCCGGCCGCGAGCTGTGGCGACTGCGCGCCAGTGCCCCGGAGCGCGAACGCACGCCGAACTGGGTGGTGCGCCTGGCCACCGGCGCCGCCGGGGTCTGCCATGGTCTGTTCGCTTCCGGCGGGCCGCTGCTGGTCTACGCACTCTCGACCCGCCCGCTGGACAAGACCCGTCTGCGCGCCACCCTGGTCTGCGTCTGGTTCACCCTCAACGGCCTGCTGACCCTTGCCTTCCTCCTCGACGGCCGCCTGCGCCCGGCGCTGCCCCAGGTGCTCGCTTACGCGCCACTGCTGCTGCTCGGCGTATGGCTGGGCGAACGCCTGCACCACCGCTTCGAGGAACACCACTTCCGCCTCGCCATCCACTGCCTGCTGCTGGTCAGCGGCGTCCTGCTGCTGTCGCCCTGGAGCCTCCTGTGAGCTACGACATCATCATCAAGAACGGCCTGTACTTCGACGGCAGCGATGCCCCCGGCAGCCTGCGCCACGTCGGCATCAAGGACGGCCGCATCGACACCCTGAGCGTCAGCCCGCTGGACGAGAGCGGCTGCAAGCAGGTCATCGACGCCGCCGGCAAGTGGGTCACCCCCGGCTTCCTGGAAATCCACTCGCACTACGATGCCGAAGCCATCGCCGCGCCGGCGCTGAAGGAGTCGGTGCGTCACGGCGTGACCACCGTGTCGGTCGGTTCCTGCTCCATCAGCATGGTGCTGGGCGAGGCCGAGGATTGCTCCGACCTGTTCACCCGCGTCGAAGCCGTGCCACGCGAGCAGGTGCTGCCGATCCTGCGCGACAAGCGCACCTGGAAGGACGCCAGGGGCTACCGCGCCTTCTACGACCAGCAGCCGCTGGGGCCGAACCTCTGCTCCTTCCTCGGCCACTCCGAGCTACGTGTCACGGTGATGGGCCTGGAGCGCGCGATCAGCGGCGCCAAACCTACCGAAGCGGAGCTTTCGCGCATGGAGGAACTGCTGGAACAGGCGCTGGACGCCGGCTGCTTCGGCCTCTCGGTGATGACCACCCGGCTGGACAAGATGGACGGCGACCGCGCCTGGTCGAGCCCGCTGCCCTCCACCTTCGCCAGCTGGAAGGAGTTCTCCCGCCTGTTCGCCGTGCTGCGCCGGCGCAACGCGCTGATGCAGGGCGCGCCCAACGCGGTCACCAAGATCAACGTGTTCGCCTTCCTCTACCAGGCCCACGGCTGGTTCCGCCGCCCACTCAAGTGCTCGATGCTCACCGCGCTGGACCTCAAGTCCCAGCCCTTCATGCACCGCATCACCCGCGCCTCCGGTTGGGTCGCCAACCGCCTGCTGCGCGGCCGCTACCGCTGGCAGACCCTGCCCGCTCCCTTCGTCGTACGCATCGAGGGGCTGAACATGAACGGCTTCGAGGAATTCGGCGCCGGCGAGGTGCTGCGTGACATCAAGGACCCGGAAGAGCTCTACACGCGCATCCAGGACCCGGCGTTCCGCGAGCGCTTCAAGAAGGACATCAAGGCCACCCTCAGCCTCGGCCTGTGGCACCGCAACCTGTCCGACTGCTGGGTGCGCGAATGTCCGGATGCCTCAATGGTCGGGCGCAACTTCGAGGACATCGGCCGCGAGCGCGGTCTGGACCCGGTGGACGCCTTCTTCGAGCTGGCCGGCCAGTACCGCAACGAGCTCAAGTGGACCACCTGCTACGGCAACCACCGCCCGGAAATCATGGGCAAGCTGCTGGCCAGCCCCTGGACCCAGCCGGGCTTCGCCGACTCTGGCGCGCACCTGGCTTCCCACGCGCAGTACAACTTCCCGCTGCGTATGCTCAAGTACGTGCGCGATGCCGAACTGGCCGGGCAGAGCTTCATGGACACCGGCCGCGCCATTCACCGGCTGACCGGCGAGCTGGCGGACTTCGCCGGAATCGACGCCGGCTACATCCGCGTCGGCGACCGCGCCGACCTGGTGGTGGTCAACCCGGCAGGCCTGACCGACGAGCTGGATGACGTCTGCGAAGCGCCCATGGAGATCATCGGCCTGACGCGGCTGGTGAAGCGCAACGATGATGCGGTGGAGGCCACGCTGATCAATGGGCGCGTGGCTTATCGGCGCGAAAGCGGCTTCCCGGAGGCACTGGGCAAGGAGCGTGGTTTCGGGCGGTTTCTGCCGGGACGGGACGTGCTGAGCCGGCCGCAGGAAGTGCCGGCGGGGGAACCGGCATTCGGCCGGTAGTTGCGACGCGCTCGATTGGCGCCGGCCATGCTCGCGATCCGTAAGCAGGGCTTACGGTTCCGACGCACGACGCGATACCGCGCGGCTGGCCGAGATTGACGCCCTGCCGCGCACTCACTAGAGTGCGCGGTTTCCGCCAGCCCCGTAATACCTGCACCATGACCCCGTTCTACCGCTTCGCCGACCCGAGCCTCGCCCTGCTGCGAGAGCCTCCGCGCGTACGCAAGATTGATACGGTGCTGCGCCGTCGCCGCAGCGTGCTGTTCGCCTTCACCTTCTCCCCGCCCGCCGGCTGCTGAGCCGGACGCCGCGCGCTCGCGCCGGCATTTCCGCATTCCGATTCCGCCCACCGGCAGCCGCCGATGGGCGCGTATGCATTGGCACGCCCGGCGCTGGAGCGCCCGGGCAAGAGAAGGTTTCCATGAATACCCCGAGCCCCCTCAACAAGCCGCTTCTCGCGGTGCTGCTGTTCGCCGTCTCCATCGTCGGCCTGAGCCTGGGTGCGACTTTGCCGCTGGTGGCGCTGCGCCTGCTGGACAACGGCGCCAGCGCGCTGAAGATCGGCATCCTCTCGGCGGTGCCGGCTGCCGGCATGATCCTCGCCGCCACCCTGGTGGACCGCGCCTGCCAGCTGATGAGCCGGCGCCGCCTGTACCTGCTGTGCTTCGTGCTGTGTACCGCGAGCACCGCGGCCATCGAGTTCAGCGGCCACTCCCTCTGGCTGCTGGCCGCCGCGCGCCTGGCGCTGGGCGTCGGCATGGGCATCGCGATCATCCTCGGCGAGGCCTGGGTCAACGAGCTGTGCGGCGAGAAGAACCGCGGCACCATCGTCGCCCTCTATGCCACCAGCTTCACCGCCTTCCAGCTGCTCGGCCCGACACTGGTCGCGCTGCTCGGTGCGCAGACTCCCTGGGTGGTGCTGCTGGTCAGTGCCGGGCATCTCATTGCCCTGGCCACCGTGGCCTTCGCCATGCCCGAGGAAAGCATCCACGAACACGTCGAAGAACCGCGCAGCTTCTCCCTGGCGGGCTTCCTGCGAGTCGCACCGGCGCTGTGCATGGGCGTGCTGTTCTTCTCCTTCTTCGACAGCGTGGTGCTCTCGCTTTTCCCCGTTTACGCTTCCAGTCACGGCTACGCGGTGGGCATCGCTGCGTTCATGGCGACGGTGATCCTGCTCGGCGACATGATCTGCCAGCTGCCGCTGGGCTGGCTGTCCGACCGCCTCGACCGGCCCACCCTGCACCTCGCCTGTGGCGTCGCGGCGATGCTGATCGGCCTCGCCCTGCCCTGGCTGATCAGCCAGCCGTCGCTGCTGTGGCCGGCGCTGATGCTGCTGGGCGCGGTGGCCGGTGGCGTCTACACCCTGGCGCTGGTGCTGATCGGCCAGCGTTTCCGTGGCCGCGACCTGGTCACCGCCAACGCCGCCGCCGGCATGCTCTGGGGCGTCGGCAGCCTGCTCGGGCCGCTGCTCAGCGGCAGCCTGATGGATCTCGGCCCGCAGGGCGTGCCAGTGGCACTGGCGCTCGCCGCCGGGCTGTTCGTGGCCACCGCAGCCGCCTCGCTGCGGCGCACCGCCCTGCGCACCGCCTGATGCCTCAATAGAAGGCAAGGCGCATCGACTTGGTGCCGGCACGCTCAAGCCGGGCCCTCGCCCTGCACCGGGGATTTCAGCTAAGCGGTTGAAATCCCCGGCGGTTTTTCGGTTTCAGAAAAGCTGGCATTTCAATTGCTCTGTCCCCTGCAACGGGATGCATCACCCACGGCAAGGTAGCCACCGGGTGGGCGAACGCTGCAAGGCACACACTGGAGTTGCACCACAGGCGAACTAGGGTTCCGGTCCTTCGCGAGAAGGGCGTCTGGTCCGAGAGTTTTCCGGCCCTAGGGACAGGGCTACACGGCGGGAGAAAAGCCCGGGAGACGTGATGTCATCCCGTGCCGATTTCCAACCGTTAGGAGCAATGCCATGACCATGCCGCTTTCCCTGCGTTCTTTGCGCAAGACCCTGCTCGGTGCCTGTCTGCTTGCTGCCGCCGGGGTCGTGCCGCTGACGCTCCAGGCCGCCGAGAAGCTCAAGATCGGCACCGTCGTCTGGGCCGGCTACGCGCCCTTCTACGTCGCCGACAAGCTCGACCTCTACAAGCCCCACGGACTGAAGGTGGAGCTGCAGTTCTTCAACGACCCGGCGCTGATCCCCACGGCCATGACCGGCGGCGCCCTCGACGGCGGCATGCTCACCTACGACCAGGTGGTCGGCGGTGTCGCCAAGGGTCAGCCCTACCGCGTGGTGATGCCCATCGACTTCTCCAACGGCGGTGACGCCATCGTCGCCGACAAGTCGATCAAATCGGTCGCCGATTTCAAGGGCAAGAAGATCGGCTTCAACCCGCTCTCGCCGTCCGATTTCCTGCTCGCCTATGCGCTCAAGAGCCACGGCCTGAGCGACAAGGACATCAACCCGGTGAACATGACGCCCGAGGGCATCCCCGGCGCCATGGCCTCCGGCAGCCTGCCGGTGGGCGTGACCTACGAACCCAACGTCTCGCAGATCCTCGGCATGCCCGGCGACAAGTTCCACGTCGTGTATTCCTCCAAGGACGCGCCGGGGCTGATCACCGACGTGCTGGTGTTCAACCAGGAGGTCATCGGCAAACGCCAGAAGGCGATCACCGCGATGATCCAGGGCTACGCCGACGGCCTGGCCTACATGAAGGCGCACCCGGACGAGTCCGCCGAGATCATCGGCAAGGTGCTGGGCGTCAGCGCCGCCGAGGCCAGGGAGCAGATGGCCGGGGTCTACAACATCCCGCTGGCGGAGATGAACAGGAACTTCGAGAAGTCCGACGCCACCAGCTCGTTCTTCGGCAGCGGCGCAGTGATCGCCCAACTGCTCAAGGACAACAGCCAGATCCCGGCGATCCCCGACTTCGCCCAGACCTTCGACGCGCAGTTCGTCCAGGCCCTCGCCCAGTAAGGCGCCCACCCACCGTTCCCGCCGGGAGGGCGGGAACGCCTACGGAGGTTCTTCATGTCCGCGTCCCTGTACCGCTACGCCGATGGCCGGCTGCCCAACAGCCTGGCCCTGGCCTATGCCTTCGGTGGCTACGCCGCCGGCTTCGCCCTGCTGTTCGCCGAGAGCTGGCTGCTCAATGCCGCCGGCACCCTGTTGCTGGGCCACGCGATGATAGTCGCGGCCTACCTGATCCACGAGTTCGCCCACGGCACCATCTTCGCCAAGCCCGCGCACAACACCTGGGCCGGCGAGGCCTGCAGCTGGTTGTGCGGCAGCTGCTATGCCGGTTTCCAGGACCTGCGCCGCAAGCACATGCGCCACCACGTCGATCGTGCCGACGTGATCACCTTCGATACCAAGGATCTCCTCGCTCGCAGCCCTCGCTGGGTGCGCGCCGTGGTGCTGGCCGCCGAGTGGGCCTACGTACCGGCGGTGGAGCTGATCATGCATTACTACGTGATCCTGCTGCCCTTCATCACCGATAACCCGCGCCACCGCGCCAACCGCCGCCGTGTGGCGCTGACCCTGCTGGTGCGCGGCGCCTTGTTCGGCCTGGTCGCCGCGGTCTCGCTCAAAGCGTTGCTGCTCTACTTCGTCGCCTGGACGCTGATGATCATCGTGCTGCGCTTCACCGACGCCTACCAGCACACCTACGACGCCTTCGCGGTGCTGGAGGACGGCGGCAAGATCCCCGAC
The DNA here is from genome assembly GCF_040017195.2 of Pseudomonas sp. LABIM340. Taxonomy (NCBI): domain Bacteria; kingdom Pseudomonadati; phylum Pseudomonadota; class Gammaproteobacteria; order Pseudomonadales; family Pseudomonadaceae; genus Pseudomonas; species Pseudomonas sp. LABIM340. The sequence goes on from NZ_CM200227.1 coordinate 3,711,329, forward strand.
GACAAGGCCCGCGACCGCACCTACGAGCAGATGAACACCTTCTCCAACGTGGTCTCGGTGCGCTGGCCGGTGCTCGACCTGCTGCTGCTCAACTTCGCCTACCACAACGCCCACCACGAGAAACCCGTGGCGCCCTGGTACCGCCTGCGCAAGCTGCACCACGAACTGTACGGCGACGGCTACGCCCAGGTGTTGCCGATGCACCTGCTGTTCAAGGGCTTCCACCAGCACCGCCTGCGCCGCGTGGTGGATGACAACTACGGCGAGGTCGCGCCCGCCGGCAACGACCGCGCCGACGGCTTCTACGGCGCCGTGGGCGTCTCTTTCCTGACGGCGGTCTGAGCATGATCGACTACCGGGGCAAACGCGTCCTCATCACCGGTGCCGCCAGCGGCATCGGCAAGGGCCTGGCGCGGGCATTCGCCGAACAGGGCGCGTCGCTGGAGCTGATCGACCGCAACGCCGAGGCACTACAAGGCGTGGCGGACGAACTGGCGGCTCTGTGCAACCTGCGCGCTGCCACCCTCGACCTGGGTGACAGCGCCGCTATCGCCGCCTTCGCCGACAGCCGCCAGGGCGCTGCGCTCGACGTGCTGATCAACAACGCCGGCGTCGAGTACGCCACGCCGCTGGAAGGCGGCAACGCCGAGACCGACCAGCGCTGGCAGGCGCTGCTGGATAACAACGTTGCCTCGATGCTGCGCCTGACCCGCGCCCTGCTGCCGCAACTGCACGCCGGCAGCAGCGTGATCAACCAGGCTTCGATCTGGGGCCTGAAAGGCGTGCCGGGCTTCTCCGCCTATGTCGCCAGCAAGCACGCGGTGATCGGCCTGACCCGCTCACTGGCGTGGGAACTGGGGCCAAGGCTCATTCGCGTCAACGCCGTGTGCCCCGGCTGGATAGCCACCGAAGCGGCCATGCGCTCGCTGCGGGTGATGGCACAAGCCAACGGCCACAGCGAGGAACACGAACTGGCGCAGATCCTCGCCGCCCAGGCGGTGCCGGAACTGCTCACGCCGGCCGATCTCGCCGGCACCTTCCTGTTCCTCGGCAGTCCGCTGGCCTCGGCGATCACAGGCCAGGCGCTATCGGTCAGCCATGGCGAGGTGATGCACTGATGAAACCACTCGCAGGACAGACCGCATTGGTCACCGGCGCCACCCAGGGCATCGGCCGGGCCATCGCCCTGGCGCTGGCGGAAGCCGGTGCGCACGTGTGGATCAACCACCTCGACCAGACGGAAGCTGCCACCGCCCTGGTAGCGCGCATCGCTTCCAGCGGGGGCCGCGCCTATGCCGTGCAGGCCAACGTCGCGGAGCCGGAACAGGTCGCCGAGATGTTCGCCCGCGTGCTCGCCGAAGGTGAACTGGACATCCTGGTGAACAACGCCGGGATCATCCTGGAAAAGCCCTTCCTCGACACCAGCGAAGACGACTGGGCGAACCTTCTCGGTGTCGACCTGCACGCCGTCTACCGCTGCTGCCGCCATGCCCTAACGCACATGCAGGCGCGCGGCAACGGCAGCATCGTCAATATTGCCTCGGAACTGGGCCAGCTCGGTCGTGAGCGCTACGCCGCGTACTGCACCGCCAAGGCCGGGGTGATCGGCCTGACCAAGGCGCTGGCGCGGGAATTCGCCCCGCACATCCGCATCAACGGCGTGGCGCCGGGCCCGGTGGAGACGCCGATGGTCTCGGTCGAGCACATGAGCGAGGCGATGATCGCCCGCGAAACCGCCATCCCCGCCGGCCGCCTCGGTCAGCCGGAGGAGATCGCCGCAGCGGTGCTGTTCCTCGTCTCGCCCAGCGCGAGCTTCTTCCACGGACAGATACTCGGCGCCAATGGCGGCGCCTGGATGGGCGCCTGATGCGCGCGGAAATCGTCCTGCTGCTGGGCGCCGCCATCTGGGGCCTGGGCTGGATGCCTCTGGCGCACTTCGCCGGCCAGGGCCTTGCCGGCATGCCGCTGGTGCTCTGTACCTACGGGCTGCTCTGCGCGCTGGCCGTGCCGCTGGTGCTGAGCCAGCGCCGGCAGTGGTGGCCGCAACGCGGCGCCCTGCTCGCCATCGGCGTGTTTGGCGGCTGGGCCACGGCCGGGCTGGTAGCGGCGCTGTCCGAGGGCGATGTGGTGCGCGCCATGCTGCTGTTCTACCTGGCGCCAGTCTGGGGCCTGCTCGGTGGCCGCCTGCTGTTCGGCGAACGCCTGACACCCTCGCGGCTCGGCGCCCTGGCCCTGGCGATGCTTGGCATTGCCCTGACCCTGGGTATCAGCCATGACACCTTCCGCCCGCTGGCTGCCAGCGAATGGCTGGCGCTCTCCGCCGGCTTCGCCTTCGCCCTCAACAACCTGGCCACCCGCGCCGCCGAGCAGGTGCCGCTGGCCAGCAAGGCGGTGGTCGGCTTCATCGGCAGCGCCGCGCTGGGCGGGTTGTTCTGCCTGCTGCAAGGCACGCCGCTGCCCACCGTCGACGCCCACCAATGGCTGCAACTGGCTGGTTTCGGCCTGTTCTGGCTGGCTGCCATGGGTGCCGCGCAATTTGGCTTCAGCCACGTCGAAGCGAGTCGCGCCGCGGTGCTGGTGGTGATCGAACTGCTGGTCGCGGTCCTCACCGCTGCGTGGTTCGGCGAGCGCGAGCTGGGCCTGCGCGAGTGGCTCGGCGGCTCCCTGGTTCTGGCGGCGGCGCTGATCGCCGCGCGCCCTTCTCCTGACCTTTCCCCCACTCTCTGCGAGGCCGAAACATGACTGTCCGCATGGACCAGCTCAGCTGGGTCGAATACGCGCGCCGGGTGCGCGAGCAATCCCCCGTGGTCTTCCTGCCCTGTGGCGCCACCGAGCAGCACGGCCCGCACCTGCCGCTGGGCACCGATGCACTGCTGGCCAGTGCGCTGTGCGAAGACGTCGCCCGCCAGGTCGACGGTCTGGTCGCGCCCGCCCTGTCCTACGGCTACAAGTCCCAGCCCAAGTGCGGCGGCGGCCAGCACTTCTGCGGCACCACCAGCCTCGACGGGCAGACCCTGATCGCCCTGGTGCGCGACGCCGTGCGCGAGTTCGCCCGCCACGGCGTCACCCGCCTCGTGCTGGTGGACGGGCACTACGAGAACCAATGGTTCGTCACCGAGGGCATCCAGCTCGCGCTGCGTGAGCTGGGGCCTTCCAGCCCGCTGGAAGTGATGCGTCTGGAGCACTGGGACTTCTGCAGCGAAGCCACGCTGAACGACGTATTCCCCGACGGCTTCCCCGGCTTCGCGCTGGAGCACGCGGCGGTGATCGAGACCTCGCTGATGCTGCACTACCTGCCCAACCTGGTGCGCCTGGACCTGATCCCCGACGACGGCCCGGCCGACTTCCCGCCCTACGACATGTACCCCAGTCGCTCCGAGTGGGTGCCGCCTTCGGGCGTGCTGTCCTCGGCGCGCGGTTCCAGCGCCGACAAGGGCCTGCGCATGGCGAAGGACATCGTAAAAGGCATCGCCGCTGCGGTACGCAAGGAGTTCGAGCTGTGAGCGTCGCCCTGATCGTCATCGACATGCAGCGCGACTTCTGTGCCCCCGGCGGCTACGCCGACCAGGCCGGGCTGGAGATCGGCCGCCTGCGCGCGCCGATCCCGGCCATCTCGCGCCTGCTGGACAGCGCCCGCGCCCTGGGCCTGCTGGTAGTACATACCCGCGAAGGGCACCGCCCCGACCTCACCGATCTGCACGAGAGCAAGCGCCGCCGTGCCGAGCATGCCGGCGCTCCCATCGGCGTACGCGGCCCATTGGGGCGATTGCTGGTGCGCGGCGAGTATGGCCACGACCTGATCGACGAACTGCGCCCGCTGGCCGACGAGCCGGTGATCGACAAACCGGGCTACAGCGCCTTCGCTTACACCGACCTGGACCTGCTGCTGCGTCGGCGCGGTATCGGCCACCTGGTGCTCTGCGGCGTGACCACCGAAGTGTGCGTTTCTTCCACCCAGCGCGCGGCGGTGGAGCTGGGCTACGCCTGTACGCTGGTGAGCGATGCCTGCGGCTCGCCGAGTGCGGAGCTGCACGCCGCCGCCCTGGCCATGGTCGAGGTGGAAGGCGGGCTGTTCGGTCGCGTACTGGACAGCCGTTCCGTGCTCGCCGAATGGGAGGAAAACGCATGCCTGGCCTGAACATCTCCGCAGTACCGCCCGCCTATCTCGGCGTCTGGCAGCGCACCCTGCTGACCACTACCGGCGGTACGCATGACATCAGCACCCGCGTCTACTGGCTGCAGACCGAGCGCCTGTTCGCCGACCTGCGCATTCCGCTGCCGGCCCCCGAAACGCCCGAAGAACTGGCCACCCAGGCCGGTTTCGCCGGCCTCACCGAGATCACCGGTGATATCTGCCAGTGGCACCGCGCAATCGACTTCCAGCCGCCCAACGGCGGCGAGGACATCGGCCGCATGCACTTCGTGGACAGCGAAAAGGTGCTGGAGGACGGCCTGGACGGCAGCTACCACGAAGTCTGGGAGCGCCTGCCCGAATCCCTCGGGCGCAACCGTGGCACCTGGCTGCTCGGAGCGGACGGCCGCCAGGGCTGCCTGCTGCTGGCCGGCGACTGCTTCCTGTTCGCCGCCGGGCGGCGCCTGCCGCAGCCCCACGCACCATCACTGGCCGCAATGCTGGATAGCGACAACCCCGAGCTGCTGGATTTCGAGCTGAGCTTCGGCCGTCACCAGGGCGGCATAACACCCTGGCGTATCGAACTGAGCACGCTGCCCGCACGCATCGGCACTCGCCTGCTACCCGTCGAAGCCGATCCCGACCACCCCGAACTGCTGCGCGACGCCAACTGGCTCAACAGCCTGGGCGCCACGCCGCCCGCCGGTGGCTGGCAACCCTGCGAGCTGCCCCTGTACCCCAATGAGGAGGTGACGCCATGACCGCTCACCAGCCCCTGCCCCGCCCCGTCGCGCAACCCGCCCGCCAGCGCTGGTGGGTGATCCGTGGCGAGCTGCCGCGCAGCGCCATCTGGACCCTGGCCGCCGCCGGGCTGCTGTTGCCGTTGCTGTTCTGGTGGGCCTACAGCGCTGCCGGTCTGGCCAACCCGATGTTCTTCCCCGGCCCGGACGCCGTGCTCAAGCGCATTGGCCACTGGTGGAGCGACGAAGGGCTGGTGGGCGACATCGCCATCAGCGTCTGGCGGGTCATGGCCGGCTTCCTCGCCTCGGCGGTGATCGCCCTGCCGCTGGGCCTCTACATCGGCACCTACCGCCCGGTGCAGGCCTTCCTCGAACCGCTCACCGACTTCATCCGCTACATGCCGGCGGTGGCGTTCATCCCGCTGGTGATGCTTTGGGTCGGCATCGACGAAGGCTCCAAGGTGCTGATCATCTTCATCGGCACCTTCTTCCAGATGGTGCTGATGGTCGCCGAGGATGTGCGCCGCGTGCCCATGGCACAGATCGAGGCGGCGCAGACCATGGGCGCCAGCCGCGCCGAGACCATCCGCCTGGTGGTGCTGCCCTCGGCGCGCCCGGCGCTGCTGGACACCCTGCGCATCACCTGCGGCTGGGCCTGGACCTACCTGGTGGTGGCCGAACTGGTCGCCGCCAACTCCGGCCTGGGCTACGCCATCCTGCGCGCCCAGCGCTACATGCAGACTGACAAGATCTTCGCCGGCATCCTGCTGATCGGCGTCATCGGCCTGCTCACCGACCAGGCCTTCCGCTGGCTCGGCCGGGTCGCCTTTCCCTGGATGAAGAGGTAAGCCTGATGAGCCAGAACAAGATCGCCATTCGCCACGTCGACAAGGTCTTCAGCAGCCAGGGCCGGCACGTGCAGGCTCTGCAGGACGTGAACCTGGAAATCCGTGCCAACGAGTTCGTCACCTTCGTCGGCGCCTCGGGCTGCGGCAAGTCCACCCTGCTGCGCAGCATCGGCGGGCTGGAACGCCACAGCGGCGGCGAAATCCTCGTCGATGGCCGCGCCGTGGACGGCCCCGGCATCGACCGCGCCATGGTCTTCCAGCACTACAGCCTGTACCCCTGGCTGCGGGTGATGGAGAACATCAAGTTCTGCCGCCGGCTCAAGGTGGTGTCCGACACCGTGCGCGGCGACGCCGACGTGGAAGTCGCCAGCGGCCGCGCCGACGCGCTGCTCAGCCTGATGGGCCTGTCGGCATTCGCCCAGGCCTACCCCAGCCAGCTTTCCGGGGGCATGCAGCAACGGGTGGCGATCGCCCGTGCGCTGATGCCCAAGCCGCAGATCCTGCTGATGGACGAGCCCTTCGGCGCGCTGGACGCGCAGACCCGCGAGGTGATGCATGACCTGATCCGCCACGTACACCGCCTGGAGAACAGCACCATCCTGTTCGTCACCCACGACGTCGACGAGGCAATCTACCTGGGCGGGCGCGTGGTGCTGATGGCGCCGCGCCCCGGCCGCATCGACAGCGTCTACGAGGTGCCGCTGCCGGCCGAGCGCAACCAGGACATGAAGATGGCTCCCGAATTCATCACCCTGAAGAAGGAAATCCTCGCGCGCATCCGCGAGACCTCGGGCATGAGCACTGACCTTGAACTGCTGGAGCAGCTGACCCGCACCGCGGCGCCGGTCTGAGTCGGAAGGAAAGGAATCGGCGGAGCGGATAGCCCCGCCGTTGTGCCGGGCGCTGGGCCCGAGACGGATTGCGCAGGAAGCGCGAGGGGAACGGCCTGCCGGGAGCGGGTAGCTCCGCCCGAGGGCTGGCGGGCCGCGTGGCCGCAGATGCAGCCGTAAAACTGGCCGGAAGCGCCCGGTAAGGCGCTTCCGGCACCGTCGTCAGCCGATGGTCATCAGGCTGGCGTTGCCGCCGGCAGCGGCGGTGTTGACGCTCAGGGCTCGCTCGATCAGCAGGCGTTCCAGCGGGATGTCGGTTTCCCCGCGGTTCAGCCCGGTGACGCCGACGATGGCGCCCTTGCGCTTGCTGGCCTGCTCGCAGACCGCACGCAGCTGGTCCGAATCGCCGTGGTGCAGGATGGCGTCGAACACCTTGTCGGTCACGCTCCAGTCGGCGACCAGCTCGATGCGCTGAGCGACTTCCTTGGGCAGTTCCTTGACCACGGCAGCGTTGGACTCGGCCACCAGCGGACGGCTGCCGACGCTGAGCACCGCAGCCAGCTGGGCCAGCAGGTCGGAGCGGTCTTCCGCCAGGCACAGCACGTGCTCGCGCGGCAGCAGGGTGTAGGTGTTGCGCTCGCCGGTAGGGCCGGTGAGTACCTGCTGGGTGAAGCTCTGTGCGAGTTCGCCGTAGCCGCCGAGCAGGGTCGCCAGGGCGGCGTCCTTCTGCCCTGCCCACTTGGTCAGCGCGTCCACGGCCTGCTGGGCATCCTTCGGACGCGGCAGCGCCTGGGCGCCGTCGCCCTTGAGCTGGTTGGCCACCGCATCCTGCGGACGGGTCGACAGCAGGCGATACAGGTACAGCGGGCCGCCAGCCTTCGGACCGGTGCCGGACAGGCCTTCACCACCGAAGGGCTGCACGCCGACCACCGCGCCAACCACGTTGCGGTTCACGTAGAGGTTGCCGACATGGGCGGTGCCCACCACCTGGGCGATGGTCTCGTCAATGCGGGTGTGTACGCCCAGGGTCAGGCCGTAGCCGGATTCGTTGATCTGCGCGAGCAGTTGGTCCAGGTCGGCGCGCTGGTAGCGCACCACATGCAGCACCGGGCCGAAGATTTCACGCTTGAGCTCGCTGAAGCTGTCCAGCTCGATCAGGGTCGGCACGACGAAGGTGCCGCGCTTGATTTCCTCGGCATCCACGCGGGCACTCTGGAACACCTTGCGGCCTTTGTCGCGCATGGTCTGGATGTGCTTGTCGATGTTGCCCTTGGCTTCCTCGTCGATCACCGGACCGATGTCGGTGTGCAGGCGTTCCGGCGCACCGACGCGGTATTCGGCCATGGCGCCCTTGAGCATCTGCACCACGCGGTCGGCGGCGTCTTCCTGCACGCACAGCACGCGCAGCGCGGAGCAACGCTGGCCGGCGCTGTCGAAGGCGGAGTTGACCACGTCGACCACCACCTGCTCGGCCAGGGCCGAGGAGTCGACGATCATTGCGTTGAGGCCGCCGGTTTCGGCGATCAGCGGGATGGTGCGACCCTGGGCGTCGAGGCGGCCGGCGATGTTGCGCTGGAGGATGCCGGCCACTTCGGTGGAACCGGTGAACATCACGCCACGCACGCGCTCGTCTCCGACAAGGCGCGCACCCACGGTTTCACCACGGCCCGGCAGCAGTTGCACGGCGCCGGCGGGCACGCCGGCTTCCAGCAGGATGCGCACGGCTTGCGCGGCGATCAGCGGAGTCTGCTCGGCGGGCTTGGCCAGCACGGTGTTGCCGGCGGCCAGGGCGGCGGCCACCTGGCCGCTGAAGATCGCCAGCGGGAAGTTCCAAGGGCTGATGCAGACCACCGGGCCCAGTGGGCGATGACTGTCATTGGCAAAGTGGGTGCTGGCCTGGGCGCCGTAGTAGCGCAGGAAGTCCACCGCCTCGCGCACTTCGGCGATGGCGTTGGCGAAGGTCTTGCCCGACTCTCGCACCAGCACGCCCATCAGCGACTGGATCTCGGCTTCCATCAGGTCGGCGGCGCGCTGCAGGATGGCGCCGCGCTCGGCCGGCTGGGTGGACTGCCAGATCTGCGCGCTGGACAGCGCGCCGAGGATGGCATTGTTCACGTCGGCTTCGCTGGCTTCACGCACGTGACCGACCACGTCACGCAGGTCGGCCGGGTTGCGTACCGGCTGCGGCTCGCCCGGAGCGGCATCGGCCAGGCCCAGCATCGGCTCAGCGATGTAGACGGTGTTGGTGCTCGACAGCAGCGCCGAGGACAGCGAACCCAGGCGGTGTTCGTTGGCCAGGTCGATGCCGGCGGAGTTCAGTCGGGAATCGCCATAGAGGTCGCGCGGCAGCGGGATGCGCGGGTGCGGCAGGCCCAGGGTGCCTTCCTGCGCGGCCATCTGCTCGACCTGCAGCACCGGGTCGAGCACCAGGTCCTGCAGCGAGATGCTGTGGTCGGCGATGCGGTTGACGAAGGAGGTATTGGCGCCGTTTTCCAGCAGGCGACGCACCAGATACGCCAGCAGGGTTTCATGGCTGCCCACCGGGGCGTAGATGCGGCACGGACGGTTGAACTTGCCGTCGGCGACCTTGCCCACCACCTGCTCGTAGAGCGGCTCGCCCATGCCGTGCAGGCACTGGAACTCGTACTGGCCCGGGTAGTAGTTCTGCCCGGCCAGCTGGTAGATGGCCGACAGCGAGTGGGCGTTGTGGGTGGCGAACTGCGGGTAGATGGATTCCGGCACGGCCAGCAGCTTGCGCGCGCAGGCCAGGTACGACACGTCGGTGTACGGCTTGCGGGTATAGACCGGGTAGCCTTCCAGGCCGTTGACCTGGGCCAGCTTGATCTCGCTGTCCCAGTAGGCGCCCTTCACCAGACGGATCATCAGGCGGTGGCGGCTGCGCTTGGCCAGGTCGATCACGTAGTCGATCACGTACGGGCAGCGCTTCTGGTAGGCCTGGATGACGAAGCCGATGCCGTTCCAGCCGGCCAGCGACGGCTCGAAGCACAGGCGCTCGAGCAGGTCGAGGGAGATTTCCAGGCGGTCGGCTTCCTCGGCGTCGATATTGATGCCGATATCGTAGTCGCGGGCCATCTTCACCAGGCCGAGCACGGTCGGGTACAGCTCGTCCATCACGCGGTCGTACTGCGCGCGGCTGTAGCGCGGGTGCAGCGCGGAAAGCTTGATCGAGATGCCCGGGCCTTCGTAGATGCCACGACCATGGGAAGCCTTGCCGATGGCATGGATCGCCTGCTCGTAGGAGGCCAGGTAGCGCTTGGCGTCCTCCTCGGTCAGCGCGGCTTCGCCGAGCATGTCGTAGGAGTAGCGGAAGCCGCGGGATTCCATGTTCGCCGCATTGGCCAGGGCCTCGGCGATGGTTTCGCCGGTGACGAACTGCTCGCCCATCAGGCGCATGGCCATGTCCACGCCCTTGCGGATCAGCGGCTCGCCGGACTTGCCGATGATGCGGTTGAGCGACGAGGACATGCCGGCTTCGGTGTGGGTCGCCACCAGCTTGCCGGTGATCAGCAGGCCCCAGGAGGCGGCGTTGACGAACATCGACGGGCTCTGGCCCAGGTGCTGGCTCCAGTTGCCGTTGCTGATCTTGTCGCGGATCAGCGCGTCACGGGTGGCCTTGTCCGGGATGCGCAGCAGCGCTTCGGCCAGGCACATCAGCGCCACGCCTTCCTGGGACGACAGGGAGAACTCCTGCAACAGGCCCTGCACCAGGCCCTGGCGGCCACCGGCGTTCTTCTGGTTACGCAGCTTCTCGGCAATGCCCAGCGCCATCTTGCTGGCGGCGCCGGCCTGTTCTTTCGGCAGGCGGGCCAGGTCCAGCAGCATCGGCAGCGCTTCGGTTTCCGGGCGGCGGTAGGCGGCGGTGATGGCCGCGCGCAGCACCGACTGCGGCAGGATGCTTTCGGCGAAATCGAGGAAGACCTGCAACCCTTGTTCGTTCAGCGAATCCAGCGATTCCTCGCCCGCCGCCGCTGCCAGCCCGGATTGCTCGGCCGGGGTGAGCCCGCCTTCCACCTGCTCCAGGTAGGAGAAGATGGCCTGCTTGATCAGCCAGTGCGGGGTACGGTCGAGTTGCTGGGCAGCCAGCTTGAGGCGCTCGCGGGTGGCGTCGTCGAGCTTCACGCCAAGGGTGGTGGTGGCCATGGGGCTTCCTGTTGTTAGAAGGTGTGCCTGAAAACGGCGCAAGGTTATACCGCCGAATCGCAAGGTGCAACCAGGTGCAACCCAATAAAAACAAGCCTTTGGTCTTACGCGCAGATCCGGTGCAACCGGTGACATTTCCCCCACACGGCGCTACCAAACGGAGCATGACCACGGGCTCGCCCAGCTACAACCCGCAGGGGTCGGCCGGACGACAGGAAGAAAGCAGTGTTCGTGCCAGAGCTGGAAAAGGTGCAACCCGGAATTCGCGGGGAAACAACCTGTAGGAGCGAGCCATGCTCGCGATCGGCCGGCAGGGCCGGCGCTGGCAGCGGCACAACCGCCAGCGGTAGCGACCAAGCGCGCCTTCAGGGGCGCTTCGTGGGGCCAGGTGTCCTCGCCCTACAGCTCCGGACGGGCCTTGAGCCAGAGTCCGAAGGTCTTCACCACCTCCACCACCGGCCGCAAGCGGTCACCGTCATAGCTCAGGCAGTACTCCACCCGCGGCGGAACCTCGGGATACACGGTACGAATCACCATCCCCGCCTCCTCCAGCGCCCGCAGCTCGGCGGTCAGCACCCGCTGGGAAATCTCCGGCATGTCACGGCGCAACTCGTTGAAGCGCTTGCTGCCGTCGAGCAGATACGACACCAGCAGCAGCCGCCAGCGACCGCCGATCATCCGCATGGCCTCCTCGACCGAGCAGCCCGAAACGTTCTTCTTCATCTTTGCTTCCCGGTAACCTTTTTGTGCCCAGCGCACAAAAAAGTGCGTTCTTACGCGCCGCATCGGGGTCGGGAATACTGGCCACCCATTTCCGACCAGAGTCCGCCCGATGAAGCTCTACTTCGCCCCCAACGCCTGCTCCCTCGCCCCGCACATCGTCCTGCGCGAGCTGGGCCTGCCATTCTCGCTGGTACGCGTGAACAACCAGACCAAGCGTACCGCCGACGGCGGCGACTTCTACCGGATCAACCCGAAAGGTTATGTCGCGGCGCTGGAACTGGAAGACGGCACGGTGCTGACCGAAGGCGCGGCGATTCTACAGTACCTCGCCGACCTGCAGCCCGAGGCCGGCCTTGCGCCGGCCAACGGCAGCCTGGCGCGCACACAGCTGCAGGCCCAGCTGAACTTCATCGGCAGCGAATTGCATGCCGGCATGAGCCCGCTGTTCAGCAGCGAGATTCCGCAAGACGTGAAAGCTGTGCTGCGCGGCAAGCTGGCGAAACGGCTGGGCTACATGGAACAGGTGCTGGGCGAGAGCGGCCACTGTTTCGGTGAGGGTTTCAGCATCGCCGATGCCTACCTGTTCACCGTGCTGGGCTGGGCGGAACACCTGAAGGTAGACCTCTCGCCCTTCCCCGTCATCCGCCGTTTCCGCGACACAACCGGCGCGCGGCCGGCCGTCATCGCGGCGCTGCGCGCGGAAGCCGAATCAGCCGCCGTGGCGTAGCTGCGGGAACGGGCCATGCCCGCGGCTACAGATCGATGGCATCGCCCGCCGGGCGCAGTATCAGGCAGCCCAGCGGCGGCAGGTCGAGCGCCAGGGACTGCGCCTGCCCGTGGGACTCATGCGGGTCACTCTCCAGCATCCCACGGCTGCCCGCGCCAGAGCCGCCGAAGCTGTCGGCATCGCTGTTGAGCAGCACCTGCCAGTGCCCCGCCAGCGGCACGCCGATGCGGTAGTGCGGGCGCGGCAGCGGGGTGAAATTGTGCACCACCAGCAGCGGCGCGCCGTCGCCGGCCAGCCGCAACCAGGCGTAGACGCTGTTGCGCTGATCGTCGCCGATCAACCAGTGGAAGCCTTCGGCTCGGTCATCGAAGGCATGCAGTGCGGGCTCGTCACGCAACAGCTGGTTCAGCTCGCGAACCAGCGCCTGGACGCCGAAGTGCTCGGCGTAGCGCAGCAGGTACCAGTCCAGCTGGCCGTCGTGGTCCCACTCGCGCCACTGGCCGAATTCGCAGCCCATGAACAGCAGCTTCTTGCCCGGATGGGTCCACATCAGCGAGAGGAACAGCCGCAGGTTGGCGAATTGCTGCCAGCGGTCCCCCGGCATCTTGCCCAGCAGCGAGCCCTTGCCGTGCACCACCTCGTCGTGGGAGATGGGCAGGATGAAGTGCTCGGAGAACGCGTAGAGCAACCCGAAGGTCAGCTTGTGATGGTGGTAGCCGCGGTTGATCGGGTCCTCGCGGATATACGAGAGGCTGTCGTGCATCCAGCCCATGTTCCACTTGTAGGCGAAGCCCAGGCCGCCCTCCTCCGTGGGCCGGCTGACGCCCGGCCAGGCGGTGGACTCCTCGGCGATCACCAGTGCGCCCGGCGCCTCGGTCAGCACCACAGCGTTGAGGTGGCTGAGGAACTCGATGGCTTCTAGGTTCTCCCGGCCGCCGAGGCGGTTGGGAATCCACTCACCATCCTTGCGCGAATAGTCGCGGTAGAGCATCGAGGCCACCGCATCCACTCGCAATCCGTCGATGTGGTACTCGCGCAGCCAGTGCAGCGCCGAGGCCAGCATGAAGCCGTGCACCTCGTTACGGCCCAGGTTGTAGATGAAGGTATCCCAGTCCTGGTGGAAGCCCTCGAACGGGTGCGCGTACTCGTACAGCGCGGTGCCGTCGAAGTGCGCCAGGCCATGGGCATCAGTGGGAAAATGCGCCGGCACCCAGTCGAGGATCACGCCGATCCCGGCCTGGTGGCAGCGATCGACGAAGCGAGCGAAATCCGCCGGACTGCCGTAGCGCGCAGTGGGCGCGAACAGCGACAGCGGCTGGTAGCCCCAGGAGCCGCCGAAGGGGTGTTCCATGATCGGCATCAGCTCGATGTGGGTGAAGCCCAGGTCGTTGATATAGGGAATCAGCCGGTCAGCCAGCTCGTCCCAGGTCGGCGCGCGGTTTTCCACCCACTGCCAGGAGCCGGCTTGCAGTTCGTAGATGGACAGCGGCCGGTCGAACCCCTGATGCTCGCCGCGCTGCAGCATCCACGGGTCGTCCTTCCAGGCGAAAGGCGTCGGGTCAGGCACCCGCGAGCCGGTGGCCGGCGGCATCTCGGTGGCCAGCGCCATGGGGTCGGCCTTGAGCGGCAGCAGGCCTTCCTGGCCCAGCAGTTCGTATTTGTAGACTTCTCCCGGCTGCAAGCGCGGGATGAACAGCTCCCAGACCCCTGCCGGGTAGCGCAGGCGCATCAGATGCCGGCGGCCGTCCCAGCCGTTGAAGTCGCCCACCACCGATACTCGTCGGGCATTGGGCGCCCACACGGCGAAGCGCACGCCGGGCACGCCCTCGTGCTCAATCACCTGTGCGCCGAAGCATTTGCCCAGCTGGCGATGATTGCCTTCGGCGAACAGGTAGAGATCCAGCTCACTCAGGGACGGGCCGAAGGCGTAGGAGTCCTCGGTGACCTGCTCGTGCTCCGGCCAGTGGATGCGCAGACGGTAGAGCGTTCGCTGCGGCAGGCGCGCCATGAACAGCCCGCCGGCATCCAGCGGCTCCATGGCGGCGAGGAACTCGTCCTGCGGCGACAGCAGCTCCACCGCCAGCGCGCCAGGCAGCCACGCACGCACCAGCTCGCCGTCTTCATCCCGGTGCGGACCGAGGAAGGCGAAGGGATCGGCGTGGTCGGCACGCTGCAGATGGTCCAGGTCGCGGGGCGGGGTCATGTACGTCCTCCAATCAGGTGTCGCGCCAGTTCAAAGAGTCCCTGCAGGGGTACGTCCAGCCAGTCGGGGCGGTGCCCGGCTTCGTAGAGCACTTCGTAGGCAGCCTTCTCCAGGCTGAACAGGGCCAGCGCCGCGCCCTCGCCTTCACGACCATGCCATTCATGGGGCAGGTCCACCGCCGCCGCTCGGTAGGCCTCGAGGAAAGCGTCGCGAGCTTCGCGGCGATAGCGCAGCGCCAGCTCAGCGCGGGCCGCCTGCACCTCCGCCGGCGCCTCGGTGCCCTGGGCGCTGCGCAGGGCCATGGCAGCGGCGTAGTCGAAGGAGCGCAGGACGCCGGTCACGTCCTTGAGCGGGCTGTGGCGCCGGCGGCGCTCGGCCAGCGGGCGATTCGGCTCGCCCTCGAAGTCAATGAGGAAGGCATCGCCCTGCACCACCAGCACCTGGCCCAGGTGCAGGTCGCCGTGGACGCGGATCATCACCCCGCCCTCCGCCAGCCGCGCGAGATTGCCCACGGCCTGCAGCAGTTCGCTGCGTTTTTCCAGCAACCAGTCGACCATCACGCCGCCGCGCTCATCCAGCTGGCCGCGCGAGCGTTGCAGGGCTTCCAGCGCCTGTTCGATCTGCGCGCTGATACTGCTGGTCCATGCTGTGCTATCGGCGGCGGCACTGCGGTGCAGGCCGAAGTCCGGCACCTCGGTCGCCTCGGCGAGCAACTGGTGCATTTCGCCCAGGCGCAGGCCGAGCTTGCCGGCGAACAGGCGTAGCTCCTCCATCGCATCGAATTCCGGCTCGGCGGTTTCCACGCCCGGCAGCAGGCCGTCGCGCATGGCGCGCTCCAGCTGGTTCAGCGACCAGTTCCAGGCGTCGCCCTGGTTGCTCAGGTAGCCCTGCAGCAGCATCAGTGTATGCGGGTGCCCAAGGGCGTCGATGCGGCGCACTTCGCCCAGCAGTGGAGCGATATTGGCGAAGCCGCGCCGGCTCAGGTAGCCACCCATTTCCGCTTCCGGGTGTACGCCGGGGAACACCCGGCGCAGCAGCTTGAGCAGCAGCCGGTCGGCGATCAGCGCGGAGCTGTTGGACTGGTCGACGCTGAGTACCCGCACCTCTGCGTCTTCACCGATCTCGCTGTACTGCAGCAGCCCCGGTTGCGGCAGGAACTGCAGCTCGCCGGCGGGGCCTTGCAGGGTTGCGGTCTCGCGCAGCAGGCGCAGCACCAGGCGGCTGAATGCCGGCAAGGCGAAGGCATCGGTCAGCAGGCCGACCTTGCGCCCGCGGCGCAGTCGGGCCATGGCCAGCTGTTGCGGCAGGTCGTGGCCGGTGCTGGCCTTCTCCGGCACGGCAGCCAAGGGCAACTGGTAATGCTCGGCGCCCTCGGCCCCGGCAACCTCCACCTCCGCCAGCATCGGCGCCGCATCGTCTTCGGTCAGCGGCATGGCGTAGAGCAGATGGGCGCTGCCCGTCTCCAGGCGGCCGGCGGCGAACCAGCGGCGCTTGGGCAGGTAGCGCGGCAACGAGTCGTTCTCCAGCAGCTCGCGCGGCGCGCCCTGCATGATCTCGCCCAGGCGCTGCGCCAGCACCAGGGTCGGCAGTTCGGGCATGCGCTCTACCGGCTGCACGTGCCAGGCCGGCATCTGCTGGCTGTCGGCCAGGTAGAACCAGTAGAAGCCGTAGGGCGGCAGGGTCAGCAGGTAGGTCAGTCGGCCAATGGGCGGGAAGGACGCACCACCGAGCATCTCCACCGGCACCCGGCCGTCGAACGCGGAGAGGTCCAGCTCCACCGCCTGGGCGGCGTTGGACAGGTTGGCGACGCAGAGGATGCTCTCATCACCCGCGTCCTCACCCTCCGGCCGGTACTGGCGCAGGTAGGCGAGGATGCGCCGGTTGGGCGGCGACAGCATGCTGATGCTGCCGCGACCGAAGGCCTTCTGCTGCTTGCGCACGCCGAGCATGCGGCGCATCCAGTTGAGCAGCGAGTGCGCGTCGCGGGCCTGGGCCTCGACGTTGACGCTCTGGTAGCCATACAGCGAATCGAGGATCGGCGGCAGCACCAGGCTCGCCGGGTCCGCGCGGGAGAAGCCGCCGTTGCGGTCCGCCGACCATTGCATGGGCGTGCGCACACCATCGCGGTCGCCGAGGTAGATGTTGTCGCCCATGCCGATCTCGTCGCCGTAGTACAGGGTCGGCGTGCCGGGCATGGACAGCAGCAGGCTGTTGAGCAGCTCGATGCGCCGGCGGTCGCGCTCCACCAGCGGTGCGAGGCGCCGGCGAATCCCCAGGTTGATGCGCGCGCGGCGGTCGGCGGCGTAGTAGTTCCAGAGGTAGTCACGCTCGTCGTCGGTGACCATCTCCAGCGTCAGTTCATCGTGGTTGCGCAGGAAGATCGCCCACTGGCAGTTGTCGGGGATGGCCGGGGTCTGGCGCAGGATGTCGCTGATCGGGAAGCGGTCTTCCTGGGCGATGGCCATGTACATGCGCGGCATCAGCGGGAAGTGGAAGGCCATGTGGCATTCGTCGCCGGGGCCGCCGTCCGTCCCTCCAAAGTACGGGCGGGTGTCTTCCGGCCACTGGTTGGCCTCGGCCAGCAGCATGCGGTCCGGGTAGTGGGCATCCAGCTCGGCGCGGATGCGCTTGAGCACCACGTGGGTCTCGGGGAGGTTTTCGTTGTTGGTGCCGTCGCGCTCGATCAGGTACGGGATGGCGTCCAGGCGCAGACCGTCGACGCCCATGTCCAGCCAGTAGCGCATGACCCCGAGCACCGCGCGCAGCACCTGCGGGTTGTCGAAATTCAGGTCCGGCTGGTGCGAATAGAAGCGGTGCCAGAAGTACTGCCCGGCGACCGGGTCCCAGGTCCAGTTGGACTGCTCGGAGTCGATGAAGATGATCCGCGTCTGGTCGTACCTGCCGTCGTCGTCGGACCACACGTACCAGTTGCGCGCCTGGGAGCCCTTCTTCGCCCGCCGCGCGCGCTGGAACCAGGGGTGCTGGTCGGAGGTGTGATTGATGACCAGCTCGGTGATCACCCGCAGGCCGCGCTCGTGCGCCGCATCGATGAAGCGGCGGGCATCGGCCAGGGTGCCGTAGTCCGGGTGCACGCCCTTGTACATGGCAATGTCGTAGCCGTCGTCGCGCCGTGGCGAGGGGTAGAACGGCAGCAGCCAGAGGGTGTTCACGCCCAGTTCGGCGATGTAGTCGAGCTTCTCGATCAGCCCGCGGAAGTCGCCGATGCCGTCGTTGTTGGCGTCGAAGAAGGATTTGACGTGCAGCTGGTAGATGACCGCGTCCTTGTACCAGAGCGGGTCATCGAGAAAGGGGCGGGTCTTGCGCTTGGCCATGGGTCGCGCTCCTGTACGGGTCAGGTCTCGGGATGCAGGCGCCAGATGCCGAACGGCAGGTGCCAGGGCTCGATGCGCATCCACTGGCGCTTGCCGCGCCAGGTCCAGCGGTGGCCGTTCATCAGGTCCTCACCGCCCATGGACGCATCATCGGGCAGGCCGAACTCCCACAGCGGCAGTTCGAAGTCCGCCTCCTGGGCGTTCTCCGGGTCGAGGCTGACCGCCACCAGGATGAAGTTGGAGAGGTCGGCGGTGCGCTTGCCGAACAGCAGGATGTTGTCGTTGAACGCGTGATAGGCCTGGAAGCCGAGGTGGCTGTGCAGCGCCGGGTTCTCGCGGCGGATGCGGTTGAGCCGGGTGATCTCGCCGACGATGTTGCCGTGGGCGTGGTAGTCGCGCTGGCGCAGCTGGTACTTCTCGGAGTCGAAGTACTCCTCCTTGCCCGGTACCGGGTCCGCCTCGCACAGCTCGAAGCCCGAGTACATGCCCCACAACCCCGAGCCCATGGTCGCCAGCGCGGCGCGAATGAGAAAGCCAGCACGCCCGGAACGCTGCAGAAAGTACGGGTTGATATCCGGCGTGTTGACGAAGAAGTTCGGCCGGTAGCAGTCGCGCAGCGGCGGCTGGTTCAGCTCGCTGAAGTACTCCTCCAGCTCCTGTTTGGTGTTGCGCCAGGTGAAGTAGGTGTAGCTCTGGCTGAAGCCGACCTTGCCCAGGCGCGCCATCATCGCCGGGCGGGTGAAGGCCTCGGCGAGGAAGATCACCTGCGGGTGTTCACGGCGCACCTCGGCGATCAACCATTCCCAGAACGGCAGCGGCTTGGTGTGTGGGTTGTCGACGCGGAACAGGTTGACGCCCTGCTCCACCCAGCCCAGCACCACCTGCAGCAGCCCCATCCACAGATCAGGCACGGCGTCCGGCGCATAGAAGTCGACATTGACGATGTCCTCGTACTTCTTCGGCGGGTTCTCCGCGTGGCGGATGGTGCCGTCGGCGCGCCAGCTGAACCAGCCGGGATGCTCGCGCAGCCAGGGGTGGTCCGGCGAGCACTGGATGGCGAAGTCCAGGGCGACTTCCAGGCCGTGCTCGCGTGCGGCCTCGACCAGCTCGCGGAAGTCCTCCAGGGTGCCCAGCTGCGGGTGCACGGCTTCGTGGCCGCCCTCCTCGCTGCCAATGGCATAGGGGCTGCCGGGGTCGTCCGGGCCGGCCTGCAGGCTGTTGTTACGGCCCTTGCGATGCTGCCGGCCGATGGGATGGATCGGCGGAAAATAGAGGACGTCGAAACCCATGGCGGCGATGTCCGGCAGCCGCCGGTGAACGTCGGCGAAGGTTCCGTGCTGGCCCGGCACGGGGCTCTCCGAGCGCGGGAACAGCTCGTACCAGCTGGCAAACTCGGCCAGCGGGCGCTCCACGTCCAGCTCGAAGGTCAGGCTGCGGGTGAGGTACGGGCGGTGCTCGGCGCGTTGCATCACGGCCAGGGTGCGCGGTGCCATGAACAGGCCGAAACGCTCTTCGCGCCCGGCCTTGCCCTGCAGGTCGCGGACGATCTCCGCGAGCTCCGCTTCGCAGTCCTCCGGCGCCGTCTGCAGCACGTTCTGCAGCAGCTCGATGCCCTCGCGGAACTCCAGGTCCACCACCTGCCCGGCGGCGTACTTCTTCTCCAGCTCGTAGCGAAAGCTCGCGTAGCTGTCGATCCAGGCCAGCACGATGAATTCGCTGCGGCCGACCTGGGTCGGGGTGATGAGCGCCTCCCAGTGGTCATTGCCCAACGGCTGCAGCGGCGTCTTCTGCCACGGCTGGCCCTTGCCCTCGCGCCAGGCGACCTCGGCGGCCAGCTTGTCGTGGCCATCGCTGAAGATGCGCGCATGGATGCGCGATGCGCGGTGGCTGATGGCCTTGGCGGCGAAGCGGCCGCTTTCCAGGCGCGGTTCCACGTCCTCGATGACGATCCGCGCCTCGTTGGCGGCGGCCTCGGCCCGGCTGGCCGGATTCTCCAGTTCCATTGCGGCGCCCTCCTCGCGGCGGTGCGCGCCCCTGGCGCGCTCGTGGTGGATTGGCGAGCTACAGGGGTTGGGAACGGCTGCGATCCGGCAAGTTCAGGCTAATTGCGCTAGCGGTTGTGCTCGAAGCGACGGGGCAGGCAGTGCAGCACCAGCAGGGCGAGCACGGTGCCGAGCACCGCGGTCGCCGAATGCCCGAGACCCACGCTGATGCCGATGGCGGTGCTCAGCCAGAGCCCGGCGGCGGTGGTCAGACCCTTCACCTCCGAGACCTGGCTGCCCTTGAGGATGGTGCCCGCGCAGAGGAAGCCGATGCCTGCGGCGATGCCCTGGATCACCCGGCTGACCGCATCGGCCTGGGCACCGCCCTCGCGGATCGCCATCACGAACAGCGCCGCGCCCAAGGTCACCAGCATGTGCGTGCGCAGGCCGGCGGCCTTGCCCTGGCTCTCGCGTTCGAAGCCCAGCACGCCGCCGAGGAACGCGGCGAGACTCAGGCGCAGCGTGGCGCGGGTGATCTGCTCGACGTCGCTGAGGTCGGAGAACTCCGCGACCAGCGTCAGCCAGATGCGCTCGAGTGTGTCCATGGCCGGCTCTTGTGGTGCCCCTGATAGGAGTCCAGACCGGCACGAAGGCGATTTGGTTTGGACGAATTCGCCAGCGGCGGCCAACCGCTCGGCGGAAACTCACCCGATACATCGTGAAAGCCGCGTGTTCCGTGGTCCATCACTCAACCCCGGCCGCCCGCAGGCCAGGCATCGTGCAATCAGCACAGGAGACCATGGATGAGCGATGACCCCGAGAGTTTCGCCAATGCCTACCAGAGTGCCCTGGTGGAGGTGGCCCTGCCGGCCTTCGCCCGCGCCAGCGAATTTGCCCGCGAACACGGCCTGGAATGCAGCGTGGAATTGCTGGATGGCCGCCGCGACCTGCCGGAGTTGAGCCTGAAGGTCCGCAACTCCTGCTACGACGCCGAGTGCATCTGCCGTATCAGCGCTGACCCGCAGACCCAGCGCCTGTGCCACGAGAACCGCTGCGGCGAGACCGAAGCCGACGTGCAGCAGGTCATCGGCTCGCTCGCTTCGCTCAACGAGATGGTGCTGGATACCCGGCTGCTGGAATTCTTCCAGAGCTCCTTCGCCCTGCACCTGGACTACGCGTCCAGCCGGCACGCCGGAGGCTTCTGGTAGCCATCGAGCCTGAACGACGATGCCCCTTGCCCGTCAGCGGGCAAGGCCAGATTGTCTTGCGTTATGGTACCCTCCCCAGCCCCACTTCACGATCAACTGCCGGCCCTAGGCATCCCCGAGCAGTATCCATCTGACGTATTCGGGGCCGACGGCGACCTTTTTCGGGAGAGGCCAAAGGCGAGTCTCACGACGTTCGAGCACCAGCGTCGGCAAGGTGTCGCCTTGCTGGAAGCGGCGCAGGGTCTTGCCTTCAACGGTGATCCAGGAGAAGGACACATCCATGGCCTGCCAGTAGCCGCTGCGTGGGCAGGCTTCGCCGCTGACGCAGATGGGTGGGTCAGGGAATGACGGAAGGCGAACGAAGTTGGGAGACTCGGGAGTTGGCCGACCGGTGGCGGGATCGAGGTGTTTGTCCTTGGCCAGTTGCTGGATCAACGCTTCGCTGGGCTTGGGCGGCGGGATATTGGCCTTGCGTTCTTCCAGCCATTGCAGCTTGCCGTCCCACGGCGGCAGCTTGGCAGGTGGCAGCGGGAGAATGTCGTTGATCTCAGGGACTTTTGGGGAGGCATAGGAGTAATTCCCGAGTACTTTGCCTATTTCTTTATATCGTTCAGCGCGCTCAGTATCTATGTGTTGATCCAGATAGTTCAGTCGATCATCTGCACTTGGACCACGGAACCCCTGATCTAAAGCATAAGCAGCCGTTTCGTTACCCGCCTCGACGCCTAGCTGGAATACCTCCAGCGCCTCACGGTAGAGCCCGCTGATTTGAAGGGAAATTCCAAGGGCCAGTGCGGCTTTCCCCTCTCCCTGCTCGGCAGCACAACGAAACATCTGCACCGCCACTTGTGGAGCTGCAGCCTTGGGCTCTAGTTTCTCACCTACATAGAACTGCGCCTCGGGGCTGCCCATATCGGCAGCCTTGCGGTAATACCGCAGCGCCATGTCCTTGTCTGCCTTCAGCCCCAGTGCCCCCTGTTGCAGGGCGATGGCGATAAAGGCATAACCAGCACCGACCTTGGCATCAATCAACTCCTCGGCCAGGCGTAGGTGTTCGGCGGTGCGTAGCTTGAACGTGCCCTGCATGGAGCCGTTCTGCAGGTTGATACTGGCCTTGGCATGGCCATGTTCGGCTGCAATGCGGTAGAGGCGTTCCACCTGAACATCCACGGCTGGGTCTTCGTTGAGCTGGTTGTTCTTCTGCAACCAGCGGGCGTAATGGAACAGCAAGTCGCTGTCCGCCGTGGGTGTCGGGAACTCTTCGTGCTTGCAGGTGAAGGCCAGGTTGGCGCGAGTCTGGGTGAGCGGGTCCACGGCGATTTCCTTTGGTGGGGCATTGACGGTGCTGCTGCCCGAATCACAGGCAGCAAGCAACAGGCAGGCGAGCAGGAGAAGACGGTGCATCAGTCCTTGTTCTCCAGTTCGATGGGGTCGAAGAAGAACTCGATGATGGGGGCTTCAGTGGGAAGGCTGGCTGCTTGAAGCCTCTTGTTTGTCGCCATGATCCGTTCCCAAGCCTTAAACGCCTCTCCAGGATCATCCTGCGCCCCCTTCCCATTGGTATGCAGATCCCACAATCGCCGCCGCATGGGTTGCGTCACGCCCATTTCCTCGTGGGCGATATTCATCTCGCTGTCCACCTGCATGCTGCGGGTGTTGATGTTGGCCGAGCCGTGGGTGGTGAAGACGTCGTCGATGATCATCAGCTTGGAGTGGATGTACACCGGCATCCAGGCGCCGGGAGGCGAGTCCTTGGCGACCAGGGAGCAGATATGGATTTTCAGGCCGGGCCGTTCCGGTGGGCGCTTGATCTCGCTGCGGATGATGGCGTCGATTTCCTCCTCAAGGTCTTTCTTGCGTTGGGGTGCCTGTTCGTCGGCCTGGCGTTGGGCGTCCCGCGCTCTCCCGCCCAGATCCGTCCCCTGCAAGGCATCGGGCAGTGCCGTCACCAGTTCGGTGACCTTGCCTTCGAGGCGCTCATGCCAGGCCGGCTCCAGTTCGGCGGCGCGTTGCTTGGCCTGTTCGATGCGGCGTAGCTTGGTCACGATCGGCATGCCGTCTTCGCGGCCCAGGCGTTCGAGCATGCGCTGGGTGTTGGCGATGCCGGGGCCCACACCTTCCTTGTTGGCGTTGGTGACCACGAACAGGTGCAGCGCGCCATGTTCGCCGGGCTCGCGGCCTTTTTTGGTCTGCTTCTTTGCGGTTTCCAGAATGACATCGGCCAGTGCCGGCCAACGGAAGTACTGGTTTTCGATGTAGATGAACTGGGTGGCGTTGTTGACCGTTTGTAGGTAGAGCTTCTCGATATCGCGCTTTGGCTTGTCCTCCTGGGCCTGGGTGCGCAGGAGCTGGGCCATCAGCAGCGCTTCATCGCGGGCAGGAGCAGGCCGCAATTGACGGGCGACCAGGGTGTCGTTGCGTTGTACAAACAGATCCTCGCCAGTCTGCCGACGCCAGGCAGAAGCGAAGTTGTGGTGCAGGTGAGCGAGTATCGGGCCGGTGACGCGGCTGGAAATATCCTGCCGTGGTAGCGATCCTCTCGGCCCTTTGTTTGGTGCAGGCACATCGGAGGTGCGGCCCTTGGCCGAGTGCTGGTCGGTATCCCAGTATTCATCGAGCATGTTGTGGCCCATGACGAAGCCAACGGCGCGCTCGGGGATTTCGTAGTCGACCAGGACAGTCTTCTGATGATGGGTGGTGGCTACACCCAGCGAAACCAACGTCATTTTGCTGAGGTCAGGGTCGAGGCTATGCAACTTGGCTTGGTAGACGATTTCAGCGCGTTGCAGCAGGTTAAAGCCACGACTGGCAAAAACCGGACAGGCTTTGGTCCAGGACGCTGCCTCAATGCCCACTGCGGAGCATTCCTGAAACCAACTCCGGTCGTACGCATATTGCTCGTCCGAGGATGTTTGTCCCGCGCGATCCTTTATCCCTATCACGTGCTTATGCGGCAGGTTGGATTCTCCAAAGGCACCTGCAAGGTTGTAAGGCGCCTCCCAGCCCAAAATACGCACCCGAACCGGGTTGTTCTTGTCCTTCGCCTTGGCCATCAACAGCTCCCCGATACTGGGAGCATTGCCATCTCGAATGAAATACATCGACGGCTGGAAGCCCCAGCAGATGATGTCGACCGACCTGGTTGCCTTGGCAATGGCCTCATGCACGGCGCGGAAGGCCTCTTCGCCATTGATCAGCGGTTTGTAGCTGGCAGGTCTGGGCTTGTACTCGGTGCCTGTGACGAACCAGGGAGAATTGCAGGTGATTTCATTGCCGTATTGCAGTGCCAGAGGCACGACGATTTCGCAGGTTGTCATGACTGGTCTCCCGCTCGTTTGGCGATGTCTTTCAGCAAGTCGGCGTAGTCGGTGCGATGGTCGGTATGCTGCGAGGGCGGGCCGATCTCGGGATCATCGGAAGGCGACGGGTGATTCTGCAGACCGAGGCTGGCCAGCCGTCCCTGTTCCGGATTGCTGTAATCGTCGGGCACCGGAATTCGGTAGCTGACGCCGTTGGCCAGCTCCAGGCGGTACTGCCGGGTAACGACCTGGTGCTCGAAGGCGAGGTAGCCGGTCTTGTCCAGTACGCCTTGCTGCAGTGGCGCCCCATCGGCAAACAGGGTGTAGGGCATGCCGGCCCAGGTTGACTGCGTTGCGGTGGGTGCTCGTGAAATACGCAGTTTTACGCGCGCCACGGACTGGAGCTTCGGGTAGTCCGGATGGGTTGCCGGCATACTGGCGGGCCCACGCAGGGAGAAGTGCGCGGCCTTGATGTTGAAGTCACCACGGGTGCCCGATTCGATGCGGTACGGGTCGAGAGTGATGTAGCTGCCGCCTGCGTTGAGGGTGATTTTCTTCTTCGCGACGATATGCACCTCATCCTCGGTGCTGGTGATTTCCAGGCCGTGGCGGGCGAGCAGTTCCAGCTTGTCGTTCTGCGCCTGCACGATCACCGGGCCCTGGTTGGCGAAGAGCTTCATGCCCATCTTCCTGGCGAACAGTCCGATGCCTTCGCCGACTGCCGCGGTGAAACGCCTGGCGACGCTGATATCCATGTTGGCGCCAGCGGTGGCGATCAGGTTTTCCCCTGCCGCCAGTTGCAGGTGTCCGCCGCTGGTGGCGGCGATGCCGTCGGGTGCCGACGCGAGGATGCCCGGTTCGCGAAGCAGTTCGAGCGCGGCCTTGAGTTGTTCCGGGGCGTATTGGTCGGGCTCGTGTGTCACGGCCAGCGCGGCGTCGCGGGCCATGGCGCGGACCTGCTCCAGGGCTTGTTCCAGCTCACGAACGGCCGCCTGCATGTCCAGCGTCTGACCCTGTGCGCCGGGCTGGGCGTCGGCGCTGATGAACAGGCCCTTGCCGGCGCGCACCGTGCCCCAACCGTCGGTGCGCAGTTCGAAACCTTCGCCGCGCTGCTGCCGTTGCGCATCCACCAGATGGCCGAGATTCAGCTGGCTCTTGCCGCTGTATTCGGTGGACAGCTTGATGTGCTCTTTGCCGCGCGAGTCATCCAGGCGCAGCTTGTTGTTGGCCGGTGTGCGCAGGACATTGCGCTTGTAATTTTTCAGCGTGACATGGTCCGGGCGCCGCGAGTCGTGGAAGGCGTAGGCGATATACGGGCGGTCGGGGTCCCCGTTGCCGGCGAACGCCACGCGCACCTCCGTGCCCTGGATCAGTGGCAGGTGCAGGCCATAGGTGTCGCCCGAATAGGGGCGTGCTAGGCGCAACCACATTGACTCCCGGCCTGCGGGCCAGGTATCGCGATCGAACAAGAAGTGGACCTTGTAGCGGCCTTCCATGTCGATGTGGGCATAGAGGTCATTCGGCTCGGGGCTGGTAATGCGGGCCGGTATGGTGCCAGCGATCACCGGCTTGGCCGGTACTTCCGGGCGGAAGCAGACCTGCTCGTCGTAGGGGATGGCTTCGAACTGCACTTCGAAGCTGCGGTCGCGGGCGGCGCTGCTGTGCAGGCGGACGATCACCGCGCCCGGTGCGAAGTTCTTGTCCACGCCGTCGAGCTTGAGTATCTGCCCGGGTAGCAGCGCGGGGCTGCTGGTGTGGCCGGTTAGACGCGTGCGTTCGTTGAGGTAGCGTTCATGGGCGAGGCGAGCGTAGAAGTAGCCGCTTTCGCTTTCCAGGTCTTCGTCCTGGGCGTAGGCGTCGCCGAGTTTCTGGTGGGGCTCGCCGTAGTGGTAAGCCTCACCGTAGGTGGTTTTCGGCGACTTGAGCAGATCGACGTTGGCGTCCAACTCGGCGCCGGCATCGCGGTAGTAGTAGGCGCGGTTGCTGACTCTCTGCACGACCCCTTCATGGTTGTCTTGCAGGCCCCAGACGGCATCCTGGCCGCTCGACTCCAGCGCTGACAGCGGGCGCAACGGCAAGGGTGGCGCGGGCAGGTAATGGCGCTGGTCGTCGTGAAATTGCACGACCTCGATGCGCAGGCGCTCGTCCATGCTGAAGCCGTACCAGATGCCCACTTCGGCGGTCAGGCGCTGGATGAGCGCCAGATCATCCTCGTCGTACTGCATCACCTGTTCGCGCTGGGGGTACTCGCGGGTCAGTTCGAAGAGGAAGTCCTGCCCTTCGAACTGGTTACGCCGCAGCACCTGCTCGACGATCTCCGGCACGCTCTGGTTCTGGTAAATGCGGTACTGGCGGGCGAGGCCCAGCAGCTTCAGACGGGGAACGAAAGTCACCTCGTAGCGGGATTCGTCCCGTGACATGGACAGCAGGGAAAAGCGGCTGATCGTGCCGTACAGCGTGCGCAGGGGCAGAGCGATCGGCGGCGTGTAGCCGGGAATGCCCAATTGCTCGGGCGGTGCGCGCAGGCTGAAGCTGGCGTCCTTGCAGAGGAAGGCGTCGGCGTCGAGGTCGCGGTGAGTGCTGGTGAACTCGATGCGGTAGGTGAAGGGCTGGCTGAGCGCTTCATCGCCGCTGAAGGCCAGGATATCGAGCGGCGCGTCAACGTCCCTGACGCTGAGGGTATGACGACTGTGATCGAAGAAGCGGTGGGCGGCATCGATGAGCATGGCGGGCGTCCGTTCCGGGGAGAACGTCGATCCCACCAGTTAGGCTGCGGCCTTGTCAGTCAGCCCCGTCCGTAAAGTCCGTGTGAACTTGCGCCAAACCACTGACTACCATGCAGGTCAGGTAGCTTGGCTGTACTCGCTGGTGCTGCATCTTGCGATGCAGCACCAGCGAGTGTCCGTGAGGACACATTCTCGGATTCCTGTCTTTAAGGCAGTAATGCAGGTCAGGCAGTCAGGCGCGGGTAATCGATGAGGCCGTGGGCACCGCCGCCGAACAGGGTTTCGCGCTGGTGCGTGTTGAGCGGTGCGCCCAGGCGCAGGCGTTCGGGCAGGTCGGGGTTGGCGACGAAGGGCCGGCCGAAGGCGATCAGGTCCGCCCAGCCTTCATTCAGCGCGGCGGTCGCACGCTCGGCGGTGTACTTACCGGCGTAGATCAGCGCGCCGGGGAACACTTCGCGCAGGCGGCGCTTGAACTCCAGCGGCATGTGCGGGGCGTCGTCCCAGTCGGCTTCGGCGATGTGGATGTAGCCCACGCCGATCTCGCCCAGCAGGCTTGCGGCCGCGAGGTAGGTGGTTTCCGGGTCGGCATCGGAACAGCCGTTCAGGGTGGTCAGCGGTGCCAGGCGGATGCCGACGCGGCTCTTGTTGCCGGTACCTTCCACTAGCGCCTGGGCCACTTCAGCGAGGAAGCGCAGGCGGTTCTCCAGCGAGCCGCCGTACTGGTCGGTGCGGTCGTTGGCGCTGGAGTCGATGAACTGGTTGACCAGGTAGCCGTTGGCGGCGTGCAGCTCGACACCGTCGAAACCGGCGGCCATGGCGTTGCGTGCGGCCTGGCGGTACTCGTCGACGATGGTGTGGATTTCCTCCACCTTCAGCGCGCGGGGCTTCGAGGCCTGGACGAAACCGGGAGTGCCGTCGCTCTCGGCGACGAACACATTGACGCCCTCAGCCTGCATTGCCGAGGAAGACACCGGCGACTGGCCGTCGAGCAGGCTGATATGGCTGAGCCGGCCGACGTGCCAGAGCTGAGCGAAGATGCGCCCGCCGGCGGCATGCACCGCCTGGGTGACCTTGCGCCAGCCGGCAACCTGGGCCGGGGTGTGGATGCCCGGAGTCCAGGCGTAGCCCTTGCCCAGCGGGGAAATCCAGGTGCCCTCGCTGACGATCAGGCCGGCGCCGGCGCGCTGGGCGTAGTACTCGGCCATCAGCTCGTTGGGCACGTCGCCCGGCTGGCTGGCGCGGGAGCGGGTCATCGGCGGCATGACGATGCGGTTGGGCAGCTCAAGCCCACCCAGGGAACAGGACTGGAACAGCGGGGATGCGTTGGTGGTCATGGCGGGACTCCTTCAGCGGCAAGAGGCGCGATCGGGAAGTCCGTGGGAGCCTTGGTGCAGCGCCGCGAACCACTCGATCGGTCGAATGGAAAGCAGTCTGCGGGCTTTGCCGGCGCAGATTAAGACGCCGTTTCGGCAAAATCATTTGATTCCAGCTCACGAATGCAAGCCGGATTGCTTCCCTGGAAGTGGAGAAAGCTTCAGCCCCGGCTGGCGATGGCCTGGGCCACCTGCAGGTCACTCAAGGGCGATTGCGGGTGCTCGCTGCGGTACAGGCGCAGGGCCTGTTCAAGTTGGGCGCCGTGAATATGCCCAGCGGAAGCAACGTAGGCCAGCGCGTCATCGCGGGCCTGCTGGTAGGCGCGCGGCGCCTGGCTGCTGGACTCGCTGACAGCGGCCGTGCCGAGGCTGGAGCCCACGGTGAAGTGGTCGGAAGAGTTGCCCTTGCCATCCATGGCAGTGGCGGGGCCGGCAGCGGCCAGCAGCAGCGCGGCAGCGCTTCTCTTCAGCATCCGCAGACCGCCGGACGCGCGGTCCAGCCCATGCGCATCTCGGGATACCCGGTGTGCTCGTCCTGGCGTTCCTCCAGCACCTCGAACCCGTGCCGCCGGTAGAACGCCACCGCGCCGGCATTGGCCGAATAGACCGCCAGTTCCAGCATCGGCAGGTGAACCTTGGCATCGCTCAGCAGATGCGAACCCAGCCCCTGGCCCTGGCATTCCGGGGCGACGAACAGTGCGGCCAGCGCGCCGTCATGCAGGCTGTAGAACCCGCTCACGCAGCCGTCGTTCTCGACCACCCGCGATGCGGCGGCGGGAAGATAGACGTCGCGCATGTCCTGCAGGCGCTGCTGCCAGAAATCGCTATCGATGAAGTCGTGGGCCTGCTGCGAAGCGCGTAGCCAGATATCCAGCACCCGCTCCATATCCTCGTCGCGAAAGTCACGGATCAGCATCGGAGTCGTCTCCCGGTCTTTGAAGTGCTCATGGCGTGGCGGGCGGCATCCTACACAAAGCGATCACCGCTGCGCTCCCCCGCGAACTGCCACCAATCGTCGCACCTTCTTATTGTGGTCCCGCCGGTACCTTCCAGATGTCCTGGGCGTACTCGCGGATGGTGCGGTCGGACGAGAACCAGCCGACCCGCGCGGTGTTGAGCATAGAAGCTTTCCACCAGCGCGAGGGTTTTCTCCAGAGTTGCTCGACGCGCTGCTGGGCATCCCAGTAGGCATCGAAGTCCGGACAGACCATGAAGCGGTCATCATGGCGCAGGCTGTCGACCAGCGCGGTGTAGCGCTGCGGGTCGTCCGGCGAGAACACGCCGCTGCTGACCGCCATCAGGGCCTCGCGCAGGCGCGGCGAATCGGCGATCTCGTTGTGCATCGCCAGCTCCCCTGCCCGCTTGCGCGCCTCCACCTGCTGCGCCTTGAGGCCGAAGATGAACATGTTTTCCGGGCCGATGCGTTCGCACATCTCGACGTTGGCGCCGTCCAGGGTGCCGATGGTCAGCGCGCCGTTGAGCGCGAACTTCATGTTGCTGGTGCCCGAGGCCTCCAGGCCCGCGGTGGAAATCTGCTCGGAGAGGTCCGCCGCCGGGATGATCGACTCGGCCAGGCTGACGTTGTAGTTGGGGATGAACACCACCTTGAGCAGGCCCCGTACCGTCGGGTCGGCGTTCACCGTGCGGGCGATATCGTTGGCCAGCTTGATGATGAGTTTTGCCAGCACGTAGCTGGGCGCCGCCTTGCCGGCGAAGATCTTCACCCGTGGCACGCGCTCCCTGGCGGGATCGTTGCGGATGTCCTGGTAGAGCGCCACGGTGTGCAGCAGGTTGAGCAACTGCCGCTTGTACTCGTGGATGCGCTTGACGTGCACGTCGAACAACGCGTCCGGGTCGACACGCAACCCCAGACGTTCCTCGATCAGCACGGCCAGGCGCTCCTTGGCATTGCGTCGCTGCTGGGCGAAGCGCTGACGCACGGTTGATTTCTCGGCATGGGCGGCCAGGTCGCGCAGGCGGCTCTCGGGGTTGTCGAGCAGGTCGGCGCCGAGGGTGTCCACCAGTAGCTCGGTGAGTTCCGGGTTGGTCTGGAACAGCCAGCGGCGGAAGGTCACGCCGTTGGTCTTGTTGCTGATGCGGTTCGGGTAGAGCCGGTGCAGGTCGCGGAATACGGTCTCACGCATCAGTTCGGTGTGCAGCGCGGACACGCCGTTGACGCTGTGCGAACCGAGGAACGCCAGGTTCCCCATGCGCACGCGGCGGCCGTGGTCCTCCTCGATCAGCGAGACCGAGCGCAGCAGGGCGAAGTCGTGGATGTCCTTGGCGCGCAGGGCGTCGATGTGGAAGGCGTTGATCAGGTAGATGATCTGCATGTGCCGTGGCAGCAGGCGCTCCATCAGCCCCACCGGCCAGGATTCCAGCGCCTCGGGCAGCAGCGTGTGGTTGGTGTAGGACAGGGTCGCCACGGTGAGTTCCCAGGCGTCGTCCCAGTCCAGCCCGCGCTCGTCCAGCAGCAGGCGCATCAGCTCGGCCACGGCGATGGCCGGGTGGGTGTCGTTGAGCTGGATGGCCACCCGCTCGGGCAGGCCATGGACGTCCTCGCCCTTGCCCAGGTGGCGCTGCATCAGATCCTGCAGCGAGGCGGCGACGAAGAAGTACTCCTGGCGCAGGCGCAGCTCCTGCCCGGCCTCGGTGCTGTCCGCCGGGTAGAGCACGCGGGAGATGCTTTCCGCGCGCACGGTGTCGGCCACCGCGCCCAGGTGGTCGCCGGCGTTGAAGCGGTCAAGCTTGAGGGTTTCCTCGGCGCGGGCGCGCCACAGGCGCAGGGTGTTGACGCTGGCGGTCCGCCAGCCCACCACCGGCATGTCGTAGGCCACCGCGCGGACCCGCTCCAGCGGTTCCCAGCGCTGGCGCTCGACGCCGTTGGCGTCCGGCTCGCTGTAGACGCTGCCGCCGAAGCCGACGCTGTAGGCGGACTCGGGCCGTTCGAATTCCCAGGGGTTGCCGAAGTCCAGCCAGGTTTCGGTGTGTTCCTGCTGCCAGCCGTCGCCGATTACCTGCTTGAACAGCCCGTGCTCGTAGCGGATGCCATAGCCGTGGGCGGGAATATCCAGCGTCGCCATGCTCTCCATGAAGCACGCCGCGAGCCGCCCGAGGCCGCCATTGCCCAGCGCCGCGTCGGGCTCCAGCAGGCGGATGCGCTCCAGGTCCACGCCCAGTTCCGACAGGGCCTGGCGCGCCACGTCGAGCAGGCCGAGGTTGCTCAGGTTGTCGATCAGCAGGCGGCCGATGAGGAACTCCAGGGAAAGGTAATACACGTGCTTGCGACCGCTGCGGTCGATGGCACGGGTGGTCTCCTCCCAGTTGTCCACCTGGTACTTGCTGGTGGCCAGGGCCACGGCCTCGAACCAGTCGTGGTCGAAGGCGTCGGCCGGGTCCTTGCCCACCGCGTAGCGCAGGCGGGTCAGCACGGCGTGCTTGAAGGTCTCGACGTCCGATTGATCGGGAATGCTGTCCAGGGCCATTGCCGTCTCCTCTTGCTGTCGCTGACTGTTTG
The DNA here is from genome assembly GCF_040017195.2 of Pseudomonas sp. LABIM340. Taxonomy (NCBI): domain Bacteria; kingdom Pseudomonadati; phylum Pseudomonadota; class Gammaproteobacteria; order Pseudomonadales; family Pseudomonadaceae; genus Pseudomonas; species Pseudomonas sp. LABIM340. The sequence goes on from NZ_CM200227.1 coordinate 3,743,130, forward strand.
CCGGTGGCGGCGGGCGCAAAGCGCCCCAGTGCATCTGTCCGCGAGGGAAACGCCGAGTTCAGACCTTTTCCCCCACCGGCACGGCCCGTTCATCAGAAACGCCGAACGTTCGGCGACGAGCGGTTTCTCCCCACTGTGGCTCGCGTTTGCGGGCCAGGCGCTCGAAGAGCGCCGCAAAGCAGCAGAGTGACGCAGCAGAGAAAGGAGAACAGCCATGCCACGCGGCGACAAAGACAAGTACACCGACAAGCAGAAGCGCAAGGCCGAACACATCGAGGAAAGCTACGAAAGCCGGGGCGTCCCCAAGGACCAAGCAGAGGCCCGCGCCTGGGCCACGGTGAACAAGCAGTCCGGCGGCGGCGAACGCAGCGGCGGCTCGGGCCAGCAGAAAAGCGCACCGGCCAAGGCCGCCGCGCGGCGCAGTTCGGCCAAGCGGGCCGTGGCCACCCGGCATGGCGTGCCGCGCCCGGACCAGCCGCTGGAGTCGATGACCCGGGCCGAGCTGCTCAATCGCGCCCGCACCCGGCACATCGTCGGCCGCTCGGGCATGCGCAAGCAGCAGCTGATCGACGCGCTGCGCAAGGCCGCGTGATACCGGCATACCTGCCATTCCGAACCACAAGCAATCAAGGAGACATGCCATGGGCAGCTATCGATGGTTCCCTTCCCTCCACACCTCGACCCGCAACAGTGGCTTGCGGGAACTGCAAGCGCTGGTGAACGACCTGGAGGGCCTGCTGGAAAGCGGCCGCGACCTGACCGTCGACCAGCTACCGGACTTCAAGGCCCGGTTGCGTGACCTGGTGGACGAGAGCCGCGAGACCAGCGACCACCTGGTCCAGCGCAGCCGCCGGGCCATCCAGGCCAGCGGCGAATATGTTGGCGAACACCCCTGGCAGACCGCGGCGGTGCTGGCCGCTGCCGCCGGCATTCTTGCCGCGGCCTGTGCCTTGAGTCGCAACCACCACTGACGGCGGCGGGCGGTGCTCCACGGCCAGCCGTCGAGCACCGCCCCGTACAGCAGGTCAGCCGCGTGGCGGCTTCTGTTCGCCGCAATGGCAGTGCGTGTCCTGGCAGCGTTTTTCGCCGTCCGGGTGGCCGTCGGCGCAGGCCTGGCAGCAATAGGCGTGGCCTTCGCGGTAGACAGCCGTGGCACCCAGGCTGCAGGAGCAGCCGGGGCAGGAGCAGCGTTGAGCGTTCATGGGCACCTCCTCCGGGTCCGGGGTGGACTCCCTGGGTAGGCTGACGGCGACAGGGCTTGGTTCAGGCTATTTCACCGACGGCGCGCCGTCCTTTCGCACCTGGCGGCTCACTGCTCCTCGTCGGGGTCGCTGTCGTCCCAGGGCTTGCCGTCCAGCGGGCGCACGCGGCCTTCCTCGGCTTCATCGAGGCCGATGCCGCCGCCGATCTCGCTTTCGCGGCGGATGTGCAACTGCTGGTCCGCCGCGGTGCTGTCGGCCGGGTCCAGCGGCGATTCCGTGCCGTCCTCGTCGATCAGGGTTTCCGGTGCCAGGTCATCCATGCTCACGCCATCTTCCACGGCGCTGTCGCCGAGGGTCTCGCCACCGGTCAGACCCATCTCGCGACGGCGCTGCGCGGGAAACTCGCGTTCCACGTCCTCAGGCGAACGCTCGTCGCCGATGCGCCCTTCGGGGCCCTTCTCGAAATCCAGTTCACGCACGCTGCCCATGCGGTCTTCGGTATCGTCGATCTCGATGTGCTGCGGGTTGGGTTCGCTCTTGGCGGAATGGCTCATGACACTGCCTCCAGGCTGGATGGTCCTCTGTGCGTTCAGGCCGGTTGAACCGAGGCACAAGGCTGGAGTTCAGGTTTTCTGCCGGCGCGACCGTTGCGCTGCCGTTATTGGTCGATAAAGCAGTTGATCAGTTCGAGCCCCAGGCTGCGCACGCGCACGGCGTTGCTCAACTCGTCGCCGTGGATACCGACGACGGTGGTGCGCGGCATGTCCGCCAGCTGGCTGCCAAGGCTGATGGAGTAGCTTCCGCCGGCCTCGCGGAAGCAGGAGAAACTGAACAGCGGATAGGCTTCGTGGAGTACCGCCTCCACATCCAGGCGTCGGAACTGCGTCATGCTCACCTCCCGTCCCCACTGCCAACGTGCCCGCCCGGCCCCGCCGGGGAAATGCTGGCGATTGGCCCAGGCGCCTGGACTTTCCGCAGCCGGCGCGCGCATAGCCAGAGGTGGCAAGGATTGCCGACAGCGTAGCGGTGCCCGAACCCTGCGCGGGTTTCGGACGGAAGGCTTCCCGGCTGCATGACGGCGCGGTGGCTGATCCGTGACTGCGCGCGAAGCGTCTGGCCGTGCATTTTCCAGCGCATTGCCGGTGCAACCTTGCACTTTGCTGATGACCAGGGGCCAGTACGCCCCGTCGAATTCCTGCAATAACAACCTGTTAAGCCGGTGAGACAGTTCCGCACGGTCTGGAACGCATGATGCAGCGTACCTGGCTCGAGCCAGCGCGCTGGCTTTTGCCAACCACCGGGAGGGAGAGACATGTCCAGCTGCCGCGACACTGCCATCGAACACCTGAGCCACCTGTTCACCGACTACCGTCCGCAGTTCTTCAACCGCCCCGACGGCACGGTGCTGATCAACCTGCGCAACGCCAGGGGCAAGCGCCTGATCTCCCGCGTCATCCAGCAGGAGGAGCAATCCAGCGCCGTGCTGCTGAACAACCTGGTGGAGCGCATCCGCCGCGACCTGATGACCATCGAGGGACCGCTGGAGGAAGACAACGTGGACTGGTTCCTCAAGCGCATCGAACTGCAGACCTTCGTCCCGGTGAACCCCACCCACCGACCGCGCAAGGTGGTGGTAGCCGGCGCCCGCCTGCGGGCCCTTTCCGGCAAATAGGCGCGGCCAGCGAGGCAACCATGAAGACACCCGTGGATACACCCGACCCCGATCCGAAAGTGACCCGCGAGGAGTCGCTGGAGGAACTGGTGGATATCGAACCGGAGGACAGCCGGCAGGAGCCGCACCTGTCCGCCGCCCATCAGGACGGCCTCAAGGAAGGGCCGGCATAAGTCGATACAGGGAAAGGGAAGGTATTCCGGTGGCCGTCGTCAGTCCAAGCAGTCGGGCGGCCGCCGGTTCTCTTCCTGCAGATGGCGCACCACCGCGCGCCACGCTGCCATTTCCGTTTTACCTTCGTCCAGAGCCGCCTTGCGGACCGCGCGCTGTCGGTCAGCGCTGCTGCCTTCCGCGATGATCGTGGCCGCACGCGCGAACAGTCGCTCCCCTTCGTCGTCCAGCCAGTCGCCGACGGCGAACTTCGCCCGTTCCAGCCACTGCCGCGCGCTGACCACCTGATCCTCCGCCAGCAGAAAGTGCCCGGCGCAGCCATGCCGGCGCGCCTGCCAGAAGTTCTCCGCCAGCAGCGCGCGTTGCCAGTCAGGGTCCGCAACAGCAGCCGCGCCGCGTGCCTGGGTCACCAGCAGGCGGAACAGGCCGGCAATGCACAGCGCGTCGTCGATTCGCGGGCTGGCGTCGCTGATGCGTAGCTCCAGGGTCGGGTAGCGCACCGAGGGCCGCAGGAACCACCAGGTGTGGCCGGGTTCGTCCATCAGGCCGTACTGCAAGAGCAAGGCAGCGTAGCGCCGCCACTGCGACTCATCGGTGAATGACGGCGGTGGCCCCATGCGCGGCCACTCCCCGCACAGCGACTGCCGATAACTGGCGAGCCCGGTATCGCCGCCTCCCCAGAACGGCGAGGACGCGCTCAGGACGAGCAGCAGCGGCATCCAGGGCAGCACGCGATTCATCACCTGCACCCGGTCGATGCCGCGTACCTCCACATGCACGTGCAGCCCACTGAGCAGGCTTTGCCGCGCCACCGTACCCTCCTCCTCGAACAGTCGCCGGTAGCGTGGGCGGAAGGCTGCGGACTGAAGGTGCAGACGGGTGAAGGGATGGGCCGCTACGCAGAGGGTTTCCAGGCCGTGGGACTGTGCGACCGCGCGCAGGGAGCGGCGGCGGGCATCGAGAAACTCGGCGGCTTCGTCGATCCGGCGCAGCACCGGGCTGACCAGTTCGTACTGGCATTCGAAGATTTCCTCCGCCACCTCCTCACCCAGCACACCGCGACAGGCGTGGGAAAAGCCCAGCGGCACCGCGCGGGCCAGGTCCAGGCTGGCGGGTTCAAGCAGGAAGAACTCCTCCTCGATACCGAATCGGGGCAGCGCGGGGCGTGCTGGCATGGCGAACCTCGCGGCGTGGCAGATATGGCTGGGACGCGGCGCGGCAGGCGGCGTTCAGTCTTTCTCCCACCACCGGAGCCGACCTGTACTACGCACCTGTGCGAGATCTCGGGCATGGCCCGCTCTTACCGGGGGACATCGACGCAGGACAGCTCGGCGTTTACTTGAAACCTTTGCCGGCCAGCCCACTCGCAGAAGAAAGCCTCCCACTTTCTCGCACGAGGAGCCCCGCATGACGCCACCCGCCTCCCGGAATGCTGTCGCCTCGTACCGCGAGCACAGTTCCACCCGCGACCTCTATCACGCCCTGCTACGCGCGCCGGAAGATCATCTGGAAGGCGCCGCCAACTTTCTCGAAACCCAGCTGGACCGGGAGAACGCCCGCGACGACGAGTTGCCCGCCGACCCGCAGCGCTGGACCGACTGGCTGGCCAACCGTGTCGCGCGCAGCGCCCAGGGCTATGCCGCCTACCTGCGCGACCGCCGCGAAGGCGCGCCACGCCGGCACTTCACCAACCGCTCCCACGCCCTGTACTTCCTCCAGGCCAGCGCCCCGACCAAGCGGGTGGACGGCGCCTGGCTCTACGGCGTACTCGAACACTGGAGCGATCCGCGCCTGTTGCCGCTGGTGCACACCTGCCTGGAGGAAATGGGCCACGGGATTCCCGCGCGCAACCATGTACTGATCTACCAGCGCCTGCTCGGCAGCCTCGGCTGCGATGCGCCGCCCGAGCTGAGCGACGCGCACTTCGTGCAAGGCACCCTGCAACTGGCGCTGGGCTATCTCGCCGACGACTACCTGCCCGAAGTGCTGGGCTACAACCTGGGCTACGAGGTGCCGCCGCTGCATCTGATGATCACCAGCGGCGAGCTGCGCGAACTGGGTATTGACCCGGAGTACTTCCGCCTGCACGTAACCATCGACAACGCCGCCACCGGCCACGGCCGCAAGGCGTTGCAGGCGCTGGAGGCCAACCTGCCGCAGTTGGCCGATCGCGGCGCCTTCCTGCGTCGCGTGCACGCCGGTTACCGCCTCAATGACACGGGCCTTTCCAACCAGCAGTTGCTCGATGGCTTCAACCTCCACGCCGAAGTGGTCGCCATGCTCGAACGCAAGCGGCCCTTCGCCAGGCAGATGCACGACGACCGTGCGCGCATCGGCGGGCGCACGGTGAACCAGTGGATGGCCGGGCCCGGACGCATGGGCGAATTTCTCGCCGCGCTGCAACAGCTGGGCTGGATCAAGCGTCACCAGGACCCTGCCCACAGTCGCCTCTGGAGCCTGATAGCCGGAGACAGCGCCGCCATGTTCGGCGTGTTCAACCCGTATGAGCGGCAATTGCTGCACGACTGGATCGCCGGCGACTGGAGTGAGCCGGCGCCGCACAATCCATGGAGCGGCAGCGAGAAGGCCAGCGCGGCGCAACCGTCGGTGCGCTCGGAGTTCGCCACCGAGGAGCGCGCCCTGCTCAACGAGCTATCCACCCTCTCGCCGCGCAACCGCATGCATCGCCTGGTCGCCCTGATGGCCCCGCATCGCCACTGGACGCCAGCCGGGCTGCTGGCCACGCGCATCTACACCGACAAACTGGGGATCGAACCATGACTTCATTCTTCGACACACGGCTCGAGGCGCTGGTCCCTCTCGGCCAGGAGCTGCAGGCGCAGGACTATCGCTTCACCACCGTCACGCCGGCGACCCATGCGCGGGTCAACTCCCGGCCGGAGAACCATGTGGCCGATGACCTGCAAGGCGTCTTCGGCTGGAGCCGGCTGTTCCCCGACGCGGTGGTCAGCGAGCGCATGCTCGCCCTGCTGGAAACCGGCGGCCTGCTGCAACGCCAGGACAGCCAATGGCGCAGCGCGGTGCGCTGGTCAAGCCTTGACGATCAGTTGTTCGCCCACTCCGCCTACCCGACGCTGGAGACCGACGCGGTGTTCTTCGGCCCGGACACCTACCGCTTTGCCCACGCCCTGCACCAGTACTTCCAGAGCGGGGAAGCCGGCAACGTGCGCCGCGCCGTGGATATCGGCTGCGGCGCCGGCCCCGGAGCCATCCTCATTGCCCAGGCCTTCCCGGAGGCGGAAGTCACCGCGGTGGACATCAACCCACGCGCGCTCGACTTCACCCGCGCCAATGCCTACCTCGCCGGCATCGATGACCTGCAAATCCGCCAGAGCAACCTGCTGGAGCGCATCGCCGGGCAGTTCGACCTGATAGTTGCCAACCCGCCCTACCTGCTCGACCCGGACGAACGCACCTACCGCCACGGCGGTGGCGAGTACGGCGGCGGGCTGTCGCTACGCATCGTCGAGACGGCGCTGCAACGTCTGAATGTGGGCGGCACGCTGCTGCTCTATACCGGCGCGGCCGTGATCAACGGCGATGCACCGCTGCGCCTGCAACTGGACGCATTGCTGGCCAACCGGCCGGTCAGCTGGCGCTACGAGGAAATGGACCCGGACGTCTTCGGCGAGGAACTGGACAGCTCCGCCTACCAGCAGGCCGAACGGATCGCCGCGGTGACGCTGACGGTCAAGCGGCTGGGCTGACTTGTAGGAGCGGGCCATGCCCGCGAACACTATTGCCGCGCATGCCGGAATGGCCGGTGTACACCACGGCAATCGCAGGCATGGCCCGCTCCTGCAGTCCAAGAGGCTCCGCGCGGCCGGCTACCCCTCACCCCAAAGGAGAGGGAGCCGATCGGCGTGCGAGGGAAGTACGAAGTCAGCTAGCCAACACAGGTAGTCCAGAACGCTCGGAACAGTCCCCTCTCCCGCTTGCGGGAGAGGGTTAGGGAGAGGGGCCTTTGTTCCCGCATGATCAAGCCGGAATCTTCGCCACCTGCGCCTCCCGTGCCCAGATGCGATGCTGCTTCAGCGCCGTCTCGAAGCCGGCGAACACCTCCGCCGCCGAGCCACCCTGAACGACGCCCTCGTCAGGCGACAAGCCGAGCTGCCCTGGCAGCGCCTGCGCATCGCCGGTGAAGGCCAGCGGCTTGAGGTGCTTGTAGGCCTCCAACAGGTAATGCAGCGCACGCCCATCACCACCTATCTGCTGGGTCGCCTTGACGCCACCGGGCACGAACACCGCATCGAACGCCACTGACGGCAGCCCATCCCAGCTCGCGTGGGGTACCAGCTGCGCTCCGCCCTCCGCCTTCACCGGCGAAGTGCTCGGCGCGACCAGCCTGGCGACTGCGCCGGCTTTCTCCAGCGCATCACGCAACTCGTTCACGTCGCGCTCGCTGACGCCATCGGCGATCAGGATCGCCACCTTGCGCGAACGGATATCACCGGCCAGCAGGTTGGCCTGGCTCAGTGCCGGGGAGGTTTTCGGCTGCGGCACCCTGGCGGCCTTGTGGGTCACCTTCACGCCAATCTGGCTGGCGACTTTCTCCGCCAGCTTCGGGCAGATGTTGGCAAGAATTTCGTTCACCTCGCGCTCGCGGATCGCCATGCGTTCCACCTTCGACAGCTCGAACACATAGGCCGAAGCGACGTGCCCCTGCTCCGACGCGCTGAGGCTGTGATAGAACAGCGCCGCCTGGGTGAAGTGGTCGGCGAAGGAGTCGGCGCGCACCCGCACCTTGGTTCCCGTCATCAGTTCGTGGTAGCTGCTGAAACCGCCCTGCCGCGCCGCCGCTGGCGTCTCCCTGGGCCAGCCGCCGTCGATGGAGTTCGGCTCATAGGCCGCGCGGCCCTTGTGCACAATGTGCTGGTGCAGGCCGTCGCGCTGGTTGTTGTGGAACGGGCACAGCGGCTGGTTGATCGGAATCTGGTTGAAGTTCGGCCCGCCCAGGCGCAGCAACTGGGTGTCGGTGTAGGAGAACAGCCGGCCCTGCAGCAGCGGGTCGTTGCTGAAGTCGATGCCGGGGACGATATGACCGGGGTGAAAGGCGGCCTGCTCGGTCTCGGCGAAGAAGTTGTCCGGGTTGCGGTTGAGCACCATGCGTCCGAGCAGCTTCACCGGCACCAGCTCCTCGGGCACCAGCTTGGTCGGGTCGAGCAGGTCGAAGTCGAACTTGTCCGCATCGGCCTCGGGGATCACCTGTACGCCCAGCTCCCATTCGGGGTAGTCACCGCTCTCGATGTCATCCCACAGCGCGCGGCGGTGGAAGTCCGGGTCCTTGCCGGCGAGCTTCTGCGCCTCGTCCCAGAGCAGCGAACAGACGCCGGACTTCGGCCGCCAGTGGAACTTCACCAGCGAACTTTCCCCGGCGGCATTGATCAGCCGGAAGCTGTGCACGCCAAAGCCCTGCATGCTCCGCAGGGAGATGGGAATCGCCCGGTCGGACATGGCCCACATGACCATGTGCGCGGACTCCGGGGTGAGCGAGACGAAGTCCCAGAAGGTGTCATGGGCCGAACCGCCGGTAGGCATCTCGTTGTGCGCCTCGGGCTTCACCGCATGGACGAAGTCGGGAAACTTGATGGCGTCCTGGATGAAGAACACCGGCATGTTGTTGCCCACCAGGTCGTAGTTGCCCTCGTCGGTGTAGAACTTCACCGCAAAGCCGCGCACGTCGCGCACGGTGTCCGCCGAGCCACGCGGGCCCTGCACGGTGGAGAAGCGCACGAACACCGGCGTCTGCTTGCCGGCCTTGCCGAGGAAGGACGCCCTGGTCAGCGCGCTGCAGTCCTCGTAGCACTCGAAGTAGCCATGGGCCGCTGCGCCACGGGCATGGACGATGCGCTCGGGAATCCGCTCGTGATCGAAGTGGGTGATCTTCTCCCGCAGGATGAAATCTTCCAGCAGCGAGGGCCCGCGCTCACCGGCGCGCAGGCTGTTCTGGTTGTCGGCGATGCGCACGTTGGTGTTGGTGGTCAGCGCCTTGCCGGTGGCGTCCTCGCGGTAGCGCTCCAGCTGGTCGAGCTTGTCGTTGTGGTTGCCGCGGTCGATGGTGTCGGTGCCCGCCAGTTCGCTGTGCTTGCCGGCTTCTTTGCCAGCTTCTCTGCCATGTTGTTTGGCCATGAAGGTTCACTCCTCATCTCAGGTAAAGGGCCTCCGCGCGCTGGTGCTGCCAACGCGGGCCACCTCGGACTTGCATCTACCTGTTGGGACAGGAGCACCTCGATGAGTTCAGGGTTTTTTACCGGCGGGTCACCGCGGGCGCGCCATGAAAAAAGCCCCGGAGCCAAAGGCGCCGGGGCTTTGCGGGACGCTGGCGATCAGCGCGCGAGGAACGGTGGCGGCGCGTCGATCACGCCGGTCTCGTTGACGTATTGCTTGTAGTGCTCGATCAGCGCATCCAGCTTCGCCGGCTCGCTCTTGGCCAGGTCCCGCGTCTCGCCGGGGTCGCTCGCCAGGTCGTAGAGCTGCCAGGTCGCCGGGCCGACCGGCGCGGGCAGGTACACCGCTTTCCAGTCCCCCTGGCGAATGGCGCGCATGCCGAACAGCTCCCAGCCGGTGACGGTCTTCTCGTCGTGGGCCTGCTCGGTTTCGCCGGAGAGCCAGCCCAGCCACGACTTGCCGCGCACCTCGGCCACTTCACGGCCATGCCACTGCTTGCCCGGATGGCGCACGCCGGCCAGGTCGAGGATGGTCGGGGTGATGTCCATCACCGTGGAGAACCCGTGGCTGATCTCGCCCTGGCGCTGCAGCGCCGGGTAACGCACCAGCGCCGGCACGCGGATGCCGCCCTGGGTAGTGAAGGCCTTGTACAGCCGCGACGGCGCGGTGGCCGCCTGGGCCCAGCGCGGGCCGTACCAGATGTAGGAGTTGGCGCGGCCAATGTTCTCCAGGCGGTTGTCGTAGTGCTGGTCGAGGAAGCTCAGCAGGTCCGGACCGAAGCGCGGGAAGGCTTCCAGCAGCGCGCCCTCGGCGCCGTTGTCGGACATGAACAGGACGAAGGTGTTGTCCAGCTCGCCCTGCTGGCGCAGGTACTCGACGACACGGCCGACATTCCAGTCCAGGCGCTCGACCATCGCCGCGTAGACCTCCATGGCCCGCGCCGATTTCGCCTTTTCCTCCTCGGTGAGGCGCGCCCATTCCTTGCTGATTGCCAAAACCGGATGCGCCTTCACGTCGGCGTCGATCAGGCCCAGCTGCTTGAGCCGTTCCAGGCGTTCCAGGCGCAGCGCCTCGGGGCCGGCGTCGTAGCGGCCCTGGTACTTGTCGACCACTTCTTTCGGCGCCTGCAATGGCCAGTGCGGCGCGGAGAACGGCAGGTAGGCGAAGAACGGCCGGCTCTGGTCGCGCTCCTTGAGGTAGTCGATCAGCTTGTCGCCGAAGGCATCGGAGGAATAGAAGTCCGCCGGCAATTCCTCGATGAACTGGTCGTCCTCGACATACAGCGCCGGTGTGCTCTTGAGGATGCGCGGCGTGCTCTCGTCATAGGGCGGCTCGAAGCCGTAGTGGTTGGCGGCGCCCGGCAGCAGCGAGAACGAGCGTTCGAAGCCGCGCGCATGGGGCGCCTGCTCCAGCTTCAGGCCCAGGTGCCATTTGCCGGCCATCAGTGTCTGGTAGCCGGCCTCGCGCAGCAGCTCCGGCAGCGCCACCACGCGGTCGTTCAGATAGCCCTCATAGCCCGGCTTGCCTTCCAGCTCCGGGGTCAGCGCCTCGGCCATGGTGCCGATGCCGGCGATGTGGTGGTCGGTACCGGTGAGCAGCATCGAGCGCGTCGGCGAGCAGGTCGGCGCGGTGTGGAAGTCGGTCAGGCGCAGGCCGTCGAGGGCCAGGGCGTCCAGGTGCGGCGTGGCGATCTCGCCACCGAAGGCGCCGAGGTCGGAGAAGCCGAGGTCGTCGGCGACGATGACGAGGAAATTGGGGCGTTTGCTCATGGTGGCTCTCGTTCTGATGGTCAGTGTTTCCAGAGCGCCCTCACCCTAACCCTCTCCCGGAGGGAGAGGGGACTGATCGGCACGAGGATCAACTCCGTGCTTCCCGGTTGGCAAAGGACGGCTCCCTCTCCCTCTGGGAGAGGGCTGGGGTGGGGGTTCTTCAGGTCAGCAGGCAATGAACTCGAACGGCAGGTCTTCCACCCGCTTGAGCTGCGGCGCGACGTAGTCACCCTCGCCCGTCAGCTCGTGCAGCAGCGCCTCGCGCTGGCGCAGGAAGTCGTAGCCACCGCGCTCGCGCGGATGCTTCAGCGGCACCTCGACGATGCGCTTGATGCGACCCGGGCGCGGCGCCATCACCACCACGCGATCGGCGAGGAACAGCGCCTCTTCGACGTCGTGGGTCACCAGCACGGTGGTAATGCGTTCGCGCTGGCGGATACGCAGCAGCTCCTCCTGCAACTGCTGGCGGGTCAGCGCATCCAGCGCGCCGAAGGGCTCGTCCAGCAGCAGGATGCGCGGGCTGGCCACCAGGCCGCGGGCGATCGCCACGCGCTGCGCCATACCGCCGGAAAGCTGGTGCGGATAGGCGCGGGCGAAGGCGGTCAGGCCCACCAGCTGCAGGTAATCGGCGACACGTGCGGCCTTGCCGGTCTCGCTCAGCGGTTCGTTGACCAGACCGAGGGCAACGTTCTGCTCCACGCTCAGCCAGGGAAACAGGCGATGCTCCTGGAACACGATGCCGCGCTCGCCGCCAATACCGTCGATGAGCGCGCCGTCGATGCGGATCTCGCCCTGGAACTCGCGGTCCAGTCCCACCAAGAGCCGCAGCAGCGTGGACTTGCCGCAACCGCTGGCGCCGACGATGGCGATGAACTCGCCGTCGGCGATTTCCAGGTCGAAACGCTCGATGGCCTGAAGTTCGCGGCCGTCCACGGGGAAACTCTTGGCGACCTGGCGAAAGCTCACCAAAGCCTGGGATGCGAAAGCGTTCATGCGTGTCTCCAGCGCGTCACCCGCGCTTCGATGCGCTGGCCGAAGGCGGCCAGCAGAGCTCCGGTGAGGCCGACCAGCAACATGCCGGCGCCGACCAGGTCCATGCGGAAGAGTTGTTGCGCGCCGATCATCAGGCTGCCGATGCCACCGTCCGAGGGCATGAAGTACTCGGCGCCGATAGTCCCGAGCCAGGCGTAGATCAGCGCCAGACGCACCCCGGCGAACACCGAGGGCGCAGCCCCCGGCAGCACCAACCGATGCAGCCGCTGCCAGGGCGAGAGGCGCAGCGCGATGGCTGCTTCGCTCAGTTGCGCCGGCAGGCTGGCGATGCCGCGCTGGGTAGCCAGCAGTAGCGGGAAGAAGGCAGCCAGGCCGACGAACACGACTTTCGCCAGCTCACCGAGGCCAAACCAGGCGGTGAGTAGCGGCACCCACGCAAATATCGCCACCTGCCGCAGCGCGGCGAAAGACGGGCCGAGCAAGCGTTCCGCCGGGCGCCACAAGCCCAGGCCAAGCCCGAGCAGGAAGCCCAGCGAGCCGCCCAGCAGCAGGCCGGCGAGCGTGCGTTGCAGGCTGGCCAGCAGTGCGGTGGTCAGGCTGTTGTCCAACAGGCCGTTCCACAGCGCGATGGCTACCGACGCGGGGCTGGCGAGGATCGCCGGATCGACCCACTGCAGTGCGCTCGCCGCCTGCCAGATCGCCAGCAAGGCCAGCGGCAACAGCCAGGGTTGCAGGCGTTCCCAGCCCTGCCCCGCCGTGCTTCTCCGGAACTCTCCTGCGGCCTGTTGCGGCCAGTGCACCAGACGCCGGTCCAGCGCCTGGATGCCACGGTCCATGGCCGCGCCCACCAGGCCGATGACCAGGATGCAGACGAACACGATGTCGAGCATGAACAGCTGGCGCGCCTGCACCATCAGGTAGCCGACGCCTTCGCTGGAAGCCAGCAGTTCCACGGCCAGCAACGAGGTCCAGCCCTGCGCCAGTGCCAGGCGCACACCGGTGAGGAACGCCGGAAGTGCCGCCGGTAGGATCAACCGCCACAGCAACAAACGGCGCGGCAGGCGCAGCACGGCGGCGGCCTCGCGCAGACGCGGCTGGGCATCGCGCACGCCGACCAGGGTGTGCAGCGTCACCGGCACGATGATCGCCTTGATCAGCACCACCAGCTTGAGCAGCTCGCCGATGCCGAAGAACAGCATGAACAGCGGAATCCAGGCGAGGGTCGGAACCTGCGCCAGGGCACTGAAGGTGGGCAGCACCAGACGCTCGGCGCGGCGGCTGAAGCCGAGCCAGGCGCCCAGTGCCAGCCCGCTGAGGATGCCGGCCAGCAGGCCCCAGAGCAGACGTTTCAGGCTGATGCCCAGTTGCTGCCAGAGCTCGCCGGCGAGCAGCTCGCGGCCGGCCTGCAGCACCAGTTCGGGCGTGGGCAGGATCTGCGCGGACATCCAGTGACGGTGGCTGGCGGCCCACCAGAGCACGGCAATGGCCATCGGCACCAGCCACGGCAGGATGGGGTCAAGCCCGCGCCAACCGAAGGTGGAAGGCCTCAGGCGGGGGCTGGGAAGAGCAAGGCGATAGGGCTTCGTAATATTCTTCATTGGAATATAAATAGTTATATCAATGCATTTATGAGCTAACACAGGTCATTTAAGGGAAGGTGCCGGTGCTCATCCAATGCATTCGCCGAATATTTTTTATGCCCGCCGGGCATCTGCCCGCGAAGCCCTGTAATCCCTCGCTTAGCTCGAACAGTTTCTAAAAAATGCATTTTTATTATTTTGTTGATGAACAGCCCCATGCCTTTAGTGCGCTCGCCGGAGCCACACGCGCTCCCCCACTGCAGGAGGCAGGCGCCATGAAGGCCCTCACTACTCAATTGCTGTCCCTCTTCGCCGCGCCGGTGCTGGCCGGCCTCCTCGGCGCCTACCCGCTGGTCACCCAGGCCGCCGACCCGGTGAAGGAAATCCGCATCGCCGTGCCCGACGTCAGCGCCGGGCAGAACCACTCCGGCGGCGGCGTGGTGGACATCCTCTACACCCGCCAGTTGCTGGAGAAGGAATTCGCCAAGGACGGCATCCAGGTGAAATGGAGCTTCTTCAAGGGTGCGGGCCCGGTGGTCAACGAAGCCTTCGCCAACGGCCAGGTGGACTTCGCCTACCTGGGTGACCTGGCGGCGATCATCGGCAAGTCCAGCGGCCTGGACAGCCGCGTACTGGCCGCCACCGCGCGCGGCGTGAACCATTACCTGGGCGTGCAGCCGGGCTCGGGGATCAAGACCCTGGCCGACCTCAAGGGCAAGCGCGTCGGCATCTTCCGCGGCACCGCCAGCCAGCTGTCGTTCGACAACGCCCTGGCCAGCGCCGGCCTGACCGAGAAGGACCTGAAGGTGATCAACCTGGACTTCAGCGCGGCCCTCGCGGCATTGGCGGCCAAGCAGATCGACGCCACCTGGGGCCTGGCCGGCCTGTTCGCCCTGCGCGACAAGGGCCTGGCGGAAATCCCGCTGAACACCCGCGACCTCGGCGGCGCCGGCACCCTGCAGGCGCTGCTGGTGGGCAACGGCGAATTCGTCGACGCCCACCCGGACATCACCGAGCGCCTGCTCAAGGTGCAGCTGCAGGCCGTGCAATGGGCCAGTGCGGAGGCCAACCGCGATGCCTATATCGAGCTGGTATCGAAGCAGGCCAGCTACCCGGCGGTGATCTTCAAGAGCGAATACCAGGACCGGCCGCTGGTGGAAGTGCTGTCACCGAAGCTGGATGCCGATTTCCTCGGCCGCCTGGATGCGTCCATTACGGCCGCGAAGAATTACGGCCTGATCCGCCGCGACTTCAAGGCCGCCGACTGGGCCAACCCCGCTCCACTGGAGGCAGCGAGCCGGCAGTTGGCCGCGCAGCCGGTGGCGGCGATTCAGTGATTTGTTTGACCGCGCCTGTCGGCGCCGTTCGCGGGCATGGCCCGCTCCTACAGGGAAACGTCGGTGTTGGGCGGTTCGCGAGCAAGCTTGCTCCTACAACCGCTCTTCGCTCTCTGAAGACTTCCAGAGAAACATCCGCGCACGCCGGCGGAGGAAACCGCCGGCCCTGCCGGCGGATCGCGGGCATGGCCCGCTCCTACAGGTTGAAGTCGATGATCCGGGTTATGCAGCAGCAGGCCGCCGGCTTACCAACGGGCAGCGAGGAACTCGGCCACGCGCCGGTAATACCCCTCCACCTCCGGCACCAGGTTGCCCATGCGCAGGAAGTCGTGGGTCATCCCGCAGCAGCGCTCCGCCTCC
Organism: Pseudomonas sp. LABIM340; assembly: GCF_040017195.2. NCBI lineage: Bacteria > Pseudomonadati > Pseudomonadota > Gammaproteobacteria > Pseudomonadales > Pseudomonadaceae > Pseudomonas > Pseudomonas sp. LABIM340. Next base: position 3,758,403 of record NZ_CM200227.1, read on the forward strand.
ACTTCCACGCCCTGCTCCACCAGCGCGTGGGCGTAGGCCAGCCCTTCGTCCAATAACGGATCGAACTGGGCGGCAAACAGCAGTGCCGGCGCGCTACCTTGTAAAGCAGCGCCTGCATGGACCGGCGAGCAGCGCCAATCACTGCGCTGCTCAACGTCAGGCACATACTGCTGGTAGAACCAGTCCAGGCTCGCCGTTTCCAGTAGATAGCCCTCGGCGAACAGCTCCTCGGACTCGCTGCGTGCGCTGGCATCCGCCGCCGGATAGAACAGCAACTGCGCGCAGGGCTGCTCCGCCCCCTCGCCTGCCAGCTCGGCGCAGAGCACGGTGGCCAGCGTGGCACCCGCACTGTCGCCGCCAACGGCAAGGCGACGCGGACTCAGGCCGAGGCTGGCAGAGGACTCCAGCAACCAGTTCCAGGCATCCCGCGCATCGAAGGTCGCCGCCGGGAATGGTGCTTCCGGCGCCAGGCGATAACCCACCGAAATCACCGCGCAAGCGCAGTGCTTGGCCAGCCACCGGCACAGCCCATCATGGGAATCCAGGCTGCCGACCGTGTAGCCGCCGCCGTGGAAGTACAGGATCGCCGCGTCGCTTGCATCTACTGGCCGATACAGGCGCACCGGCAGCTGCCGGCCCTCACGCGCCGGGATCAGCAGCGCTTCCACCGGCATCGACGGCGCCCCGGCCTTGAGTGATTCCGAGGAGGCCTCGAAGTCCTGCCGCGCCTGCTCCAGCGGCAATTCGTGCAACGCCGGGCGCCCCGTGCGGCGGCCGTCGTCGACCATGTCCAGGAAGGCGGAAATCTCCGGGTGCAGCATGCCGACCTCTTTAATCAATGCGTTCATACCGTGGCTTGCTCCTTGCGCGCGCCGCTTTCCACCTGGGCGCAGCAATGGCCGATCATCCCTTCCAGTTCCGTGCGCAGCTGCGCCATCAGCGACTCGATGCGCGACGGGCGGAACACCCGGCGACTGAACATGCAGCGCAGGGTCAGCTCGCCGTCATAGACCTGGCCGACGATCTCCAGCCAGTTGTTCATCGGCGTGCTGGCGGCGTAGGTGTCGCCGGGCTTCTCCTGCAGCGGTACGAACAGCGCCTTGTCGTCGAAGCTCTGGTCGAACTGGCCGAGGTAGTTGAAGGTCACGCGCGGCTCGGCGCGGGCGGCAAGCTGGCGGCGCAGCGCACTGTCACCCAGGTAGCGCAAGGCGCCATAGCCGATGCCCTTGTCCGGCACCGCGCGCAGTTGCTGGCGAATCGCCGGGATGGCCTGGGCGTAGTCGCCCTGCCCCGGCGTCAGGCGCAGCGGGAACAGGCTGGTGAACCAGCCCAGGGTGCGGCTGTGGTCGACGGCGTCAAGGATGTCCTCGCGGCCGTGGCCTTCCAGGCCGATCAGCACCGACTCACTGTCGCACCAGTGGCATAGGGTGCGGCCGAGGGCAGTCAGCAGCAGGTCGTTGATCTGCGTGCGGTAGGCCTCTGGCGCCACCTTCAGCAGGCGCTGGGTCTGCTGGCGGTCCAGGCGCAGGAACAGCTGCTCCAGGTGCGCCATGCGCTCGGCGCCGCGCGGATTGTCGCGCTGCGGCTCGCCGAGGCCGGCGCTGTCGGTCTGTTCCAGCCAATACGGTAGGTCGGCCTGGGCCAGTTGGCTGTCGGCGTAGTCGCGCAGGCCTTCGGCCCAGGCGCGGTAGGCGCTGGTGCGTTCGAAGATCGGCGCCGGCTCGCCAATGAGCTGCGCGGCATAACGCTGTTGCAGCTCCTCCAGCAGGATGCGCCAGGACACGCCGTCCACGCCCAGGTGGTGGATCACCAGCAGCAGACGCTGGCTGCCATCGGCCATGTCGGTGAGCACGCCGCGCAGCAGCCGGCCTTCGCCCAGGTCCAGGCTGCGCTGCGCCTGGTTGGCGATCAGCAATGCCTCCTCGGCGTTCGCCGCCTGCCGCTGCCAGAGCAGCGCACCGGTGATCTCGCTGGCCTCGCGATAGCGCTGCCGCCAGAGGCCGTCAGCCCCACGGGCGAACGACAGGCGCAGGCTGCCATGCTCGGCCAGCAGGCCCTGCAGCGCCGCTTCCAGCGCCTCGGCATCGAGACGCTGGCGGCACTCCAGCAGGACAGCCTGGTTGAAGTGGTTCGGCTCCTCCAACTGCTGCTCGAACATCCATTGCTGGATCGGCACCAGGCCAAAGGATTCGCCGTCATCCGCGACCGCCACGGTCGCTGTCGGCGCCGCCTCGGCCACGCTTTCGGCGCGCTCCAGCAGCCCGGCGATGGTCTGGTACTGCAGCAGGTCGCGCAGGCGGATTTCCACGCCATCGCCCAGTGCTTGGCGGGCGAGGGAGACAATCTGCAGGCTGAGGATGGAGTCGCCGCCCAGGTCGAAGAAGTTGTCGCGGATGCTGACGCGCTCCACTTGCAGCACGTCCTGCCAGATGACCGCCAGGGCGCGCTCGCGCTCGTTTCGCGGTGCCTCGTAGGCCTCGCCCTGCCAGGTCGGCTCGGGCAGCGCCTTGCGGTCGATCTTGCCGTTGGGCGACAGCGGGAAACGCTCCAGCCGGAGAATCTGCGCGGGCACCATGTAGTCCGGCACCTGCTCGCGGAGGAAGTTGCGCAGCGCATCGCCTTCCGCTTCGCCGACCACGTAGCCGACCAGCTGCTTGCCGCTGACGCCGTCGCGGGCCACCACCAGCGCCTCGTTGACCTGCGGGTGATCCTGCAGGCGCGCTTCGATCTCGCCCAACTCGATGCGGAAGCCGCGAATCTTCACCTGATGGTCGATGCGCCCGACGTAGTCGATCACGCCATCGGCGCGTCCGCGCACCAGGTCGCCGGAGCGGTACAGGCGGCCACCGCTCGCATCGAACGGATCGGCAACGAAGCGCTCGGCCGTCAGGCCGGCACGCTCGTGGTAACCACGCGCCAGGCCGTCGCCGCCGATGTACAGCTCGCCGGCCACACCCAACGGCACCTGGCGCAGCTGCTCGTCGAGGATGTACAGCTTGCGCGCACCGACGCCCTTGCCGATGGGCGCATAGGCCGCATCGCAGGCCGTTGCGCGGTCAGCCTTCCACAGCAGCGGCGTGACCACGGTTTCCGTGGGGCCGTAGCCGTTGATCAGATGCTCGGCCCGCAGCGCGCGTTTGGCCAGTTCGAAGCTGGCGTTGGGCACCGCGTCGCCGCCGAAGCAGTAGATGCGCACCGGCGGCGGGTTGCCGTCACGCAGCGCATGTTCGGCCAGTTGCTGCAGGTACACCGGCGGGAAGGCCGCCACGCTCACCTGCTTGTCGTGCAGTACGCGGTAGGTCTGCTCCGGCGTCCACAGCTCGTCGCCGCGCAGCACAAGGCTGCCGCCATGTACCAGGGTAGTCAGCCAACGCTCGTGGGCGCCGTCGAAGGCGAAGGACATGAAGTGCAGCTCGCGGGTCGCAGCATCCATCTGGTACAGCTCGCCGATGGCCGCACAATGCATGGCCAGCGGGCCATGGCTGACTGCAACGCCCTTGGGCTTGCCGGTGGAACCGGAGGTGTAGATCAGGTAGGCGAGGTTTTCCGGCTCCAGCGCCACCACCGGCAGATCGCTGTCCTCGCCAGAGACATCAAGGCCATCCAGCTCCAGGCAGGTCACGCCCGTCGGCAGCGGCAGGCGCTCGCGCAGGCGGCTGTCGGTGATCAGCAGCGCGATGCCGGCGTCGGCCATCTGGAATTCCAGGCGCTCGCGCGGGTACTCGGCGTCCAGCGGCACGTAGGCGCCGCCAGCCTTGAGCACCGCCAGCAGCGCCAGCGGAATGCGCACGCTGCGCGGCAAGGCCACGCCAACGCGGACTTCCGGGCCAACACCGAGGGCCATCAGGCGATGAGCCAGGCGGTTGGAGTCGCGCTCCAGCGCCGCGTAATCGATCTCCTCGTCACCACAGATCAGCGCCACCTCATCGGCACGCAGCGCAGCCTGACGGGCGATGGCCAGGTGCACCGGCTCGGCCGGCGGCAGCGACTGGTGCGGGCCACGACAGGCAGCCAGGACCGCACGGTCGCTGGCGGACAGGCATTGCAGTTCGCCGACGCGCTTGCCGGCGCCGTGCAGCAGGCTCTCCAGCACCTGTTCCATGTTGCCGCGAAGGCGTGCCACGGCGGGAGCGCTGAAGTGCGCGCGCAGGTACTGGTACTCGATTTCCAGGCGCTCGCCGACGCGCACGGCGAGGTCCATGGGAATGCTGGTCTCGTCCTTCGACTTCAGCTCGCCGAAGCGCGGCCCCTGGGCGCTGCGCAGCACTTCGTCGACCGGGTAGTTCTCGAACACGATGATACTGTCGAACAGCGCCTGCCCGGCCTGGCCGGCCCAGCGCTGGATGTCGTACAGCGGCGTGTGCTCGAACTCGCGGACGTCCAGGTTGTAGGCCTGCAGCTCGCGCAGCCAGTCGCCGAGATCGGCTTGCTCGGCCGGCGCCTGGACGATGGGCAACGTGTTGATGAACAGCCCCAGCAGGCTGTCGGCGCCGGCCAGCTGCGCGGGGCGCCCGGCCACGGTGGCACCGAAGGCCACGCGCTGCTGCCCGGTGTAGCGCTGCAGCAGAAGAATCCACGCCGCCTGCACCAGGGTGTTCAGCGTCACCCGCTGGCTGCGGGCGAACGCCTTCAGGCGCTCGGTGGCCGCCGCGTCGTAGCGGCTGTACTCCAGCCCGTGGCCATTGCCTTCGGCCGGGCGCGCCAGGCTGTCGGCGAGCACCGTGGGCTGGGCAAAGCCTTGCAGGCGAGCGCTCCAGAAGTTCTGGGCCTGCTGCTGGTCCTGCACCTGCAGCCAGTGGATGTAGTCGCGGTAACGGCCCTGCTCGGCGATGCTCTCGCCGTTGTAGCGGCGCAGTGCCTCGGCGAACAGCTGAGCGTTGCTCCAGCCGTCGAGCAGGATGTGGTGGTGGGTGTAGATCAGCTGGTGGCTGGCCTCGGCGCTGCGTACCAGCACCAGACGCAGCAGCGGCGGGCGTTCCAGGTCGAAGCTGCGGCTGCGCTCGGCGGCGGCCAGTTCGTCCAGCGCCGCGTCCATGCCTTCGCGGCCACGCCAGTCGAGCACTTCCAGCGGCAGCTCGACGTGCTTATGCACGGCCTGCACCGGCTGATCGAGGCCCTGCCAGTGCACGCCGGCACGCAGGTTGTCGTGGGCATCCAGTGCAGCCTGCCAGGCGGCGCGGAAGCGCTCCACGTCGAGGTCGTTCACCTCCACGCGCAACTGGTTGACGTAGACGCCACCCTCGCTGCCATCCACGCCGTGGAACAGCATGCCCTGCTGCATCGGCGACAGCGGGTAGAGGTCTTCGATCTGGTCTGGATTCAGACCGAGTGCGGCCAGCTGTGCGGCGTCCGGGGCTTCGAGAGCGGCGACGGCAACGGGTCCTTCGGCCGCAACGAAATCACCGGCCACGCGGGCCAGCGCCTGCAATGTCTGGTGCTGGAACAGGTCCTTCGGGCTCAGTTGCAGGCCAGCGGCACGGGCGCGGCTGACCACCTGGATGGAGACGATGGAGTCGCCGCCCAGCTCGAAGAAGTTGTCGTCCAGCCCCACCTGCTCAAGACCGAGCACGGCGCACCAGATGGCCGCCAGGGTCTGCTCGCGCTCGCTCTCGGGCGCCCGGTAGGTCTTCTGCAGCAGGCTGAAGTCCGGCTCCGGCAGCGCCTTGCGGTCGAGCTTGCCGTTGGGGGTCAGCGGCATGCGTTCGAGCTGGACGATCTGCGCGGGGACCATGTAGTCCGGCAGTTCCTCCAGCAAGGCGGCACGCAGGTCTGTGTCGATCTGGCCGGTGACATAACCCACCAGTTGCTTCACCTGCCCCGCGTCGCGGGCGATCACCACCGCCTCGCGCACGCCGGGCTGGCCGAGCAGGCGCGACTCGATCTCGCCCAGTTCGATACGGAAGCCGCGAATCTTCACCTGGTGGTCGATGCGCCCGAGGTACTCCAGCACGCCGTCTGCACGCCAGCGCGCGAGGTCGCCGGTGCGGTACATGCGCGCATTGCGCTCAGCGCTGAACGGGTCGGCGACGAAGCGCTCGTTGGTCAGCTCCGGGCGCCCGTGGTAGCCCCGCGCCAGGCCGTCGCCGGCGATGTACAGCTCGCCCGCCACGCCGATGGGTGCGGGTTGCAGCTCGCCATCGAGGATGTACAACTGGGTGTTGGCGATGGGCTTGCCGAGCAGCGCGCGGGCACCCTTGTCGATCTTCCAGGCGGCCGACCAGATGGTGGTTTCGGTGGGACCGTAGAGGTTCCACAGTGCTTCTGTTTGTGCAGTGAGCTTGTCCGCCAGCTCGGCGGACAGTGCTTCGCCGCCGCAGAAGAAACGGCAGCCGGTCAGGCGCGGGAAGTCCTCGTGGCCGCTGAGCAGAGTCCAGGTGCTGGGGGTCGCCTGGATCACCGTCACGCCCTGCTCCAGTGCCACGCCGAGCAGGCGCGACGGGTCGCGCGCGACGTCGCGGTCGACCAGCACCACGCGGCCGCCGACTAGCAGCGGCAGGTACAGCTCCAGCGCGGAGATGTCGAAGGACAGCGAGGTCAGCGCGAGCACTCGGTCCTGCGCACCCAGGCCCGGCTCGCGGGCCATGCTGAGCATGAAGTTGACCACGCCGCCGTGGCGCACGGCGACGCCCTTGGGCTTGCCGGTGGAGCCGGAGGTGTAGATCACATAGGCGAGATCGTCGGGCCTTGCGAGGTTCGCCGGGTCGCTGTCGGCGTAGCCGTCCAGCTGCGCCCAGTCACGATCCAGGCAGAAGGCATGGGCGCCCGTCTGCGGCAGCTCGCCGAGCAGATGCTGCTGGGTCAGCAGCAGGCGCACGCCGCCGTCTTCGAGCATGTGCGCCAGGCGTTCGGCGGGGAATTCCGGGTCCAGTGGCACGTAGGCGCCACCGGCCTTGAGCACCGCCAGCAGCGCCACCGGCAGTTCCACCGAGCGTTCCAGGGCGACGCCGACGCGGCTGTCCGGGCCGACGCCCTGCTCGCGCAGCCAGTGCGCGAGGCGGTTGGCGCGGCTGTTCAGCTCGGCGTAGCTGAAGCTGCGCTGGCCGTCGGTGAGCGCCACCTCAGCGGGCGAGCGCTGCACCTGCTGTTCGATCAGCTGGTGCAGGCAGGCATCGCGCGGATAGTCCATCGCGGTGGCGTTCCAGCCGTAGAGCAGTTGCTCGCGCTCGCTGCCATCGAGTAGCGGCAGGCGCGCCACCGGGCATTGTGGGTCGCGCACCAGGGCCTGCAGCAGATTGAGGAAATGCCCGCCGAGGCGTTCGATGGTTGCCGCGTCGAACTGGTCGGTGGCGTACATGAACTGTCCGCGCACCTGGCCGTCGCGGCTTTCCTCGGTGTTCAGGGTCAGGTCGAACTTGGCGATGCCGCTGTCCAGCTCCAGGCTTTCCAGCTGCAGGCCGCCGGGCAGCTCGCGCAAGGCGTCGCGGCGGCTCGGCTGGTGGTTGCAGGCCACCTGGAACAGTGGGTTGTAGCTAAGGCTGCGCTCGGGTTGCAGCGCATCCACCAGTTGCTCGAACGGCAGGTCCGGGTTGGCCTGGGCGCCCAACACGGCTTCGCGGGTACGGGCAAGGAAGGCGTTGAAGGATTCGTCGCCGTCGATGCGTGCCGACAGCACCTGGGTATTCACGAAGAAGCCGATCAGCCTTTCGCTTTCGGCACGGCCACGGCCGGCGATGGGCACGCCCACGCGCAGCTCGCGCTGGCCGCTGTAGCGCGACAGCAGCAGCTGGTAGGCCGCGAGGATCAGCATGAACAGCGTGGCACCCTGCCCCCGCGCCAGTTCGCGCAGGGAGTCGCCGAGCGCGCGGGGCAACTCGAAGTCCAGCGTTGCGCCGCGATAGCTCTGCACCAACGGGCGCGGCCGGTTGCCCGGCAGGGTCAGCAGCAGGGATTCTTCGCCCAGCTGTTCCTTCCAGTAGGCCAGCTGCCGCTCGCCCTCGCCGGCCGACAGCCACAGGCGCTGCCAGCGGGCGATGTCGCTGTACTGGATTGGCAGAGTGTCCAGTTCGGCCTGGGTGCCTTGCGCTTCGGCGCTGTAGAGAGTGGCGAATTCATCGATCAGCACGCCGATGGACCAGCCGTCGGCAATGATGTGGTGCAGGTTCACCAGCAGCAGCGCTTCGCCCGGCAGGCGTGCCAGGTGCAGGCGCAACAGCGGGCCTTCTGCCAGATCGAAGCAGCGTTGGGCGCACTCGTTGAGCCATTGCCGCGCCTCGGCTTCGCTGCCGAAATCCTTCGTTTCCAGATGCGCAGGGCCCGGAGGCAGGATGCACTGCATCACTTCGCCTTCTGCTGCCACTCCCGGCCCACCTTGCGGCGGATGACGCTGCGCGTCATTCGCCCTACCAGAGCGGTCCTCTGCCGTGCCAGCCGGCTCCCGTAGGGCGCATAACGCGCCAGCGTTATCCGCCGAGGCAGCGTGCCCGGACTGTGCCGCGCGGAACACGGTGCGCAGGCTTTCATGGCGCGCGATCAGCGCGGCGAAGGCGCGCTGCAGCGCACCCTCGTCCAGCGCGCCGCGCAGGCGCACGGCAGCGGGAATGTTGTAGGCGGCGCTGTGCGGCTCCATCTGCCAGAGGAACCACAGGCGCGCCTGGGCCGCCGAGAGCGGCGCGTGCTCGCGCCCCTCGCGCAGGATCGGCAGGCGCGACAGGCTCACGCCTTTCTCGCGCAGCTGGCGCAGGAAGATGATCTGCTTGTCTTCGGGCAGCGCGCCAAGGCGCTCCGCGACCTGTTTCAGCTGGGCGTCCATCGGGTGTGTCATTACAGATTCTCCAGCTCGCCGAGCAGTTCATCCATCAGGTCGAGTTCCTCTTCTGCGCTGGCGGAGCTTGCCCGCTGGGTTTCGATCCAGGCGGCCAGCGCCTCGATATTGCTCAGCTCGAACAGGCGGTGCAGCGGCAGTTCCAGACCGAGGCGCTGACGCAGGGTCAGGCCTACCTGGGTGAGCAGCAGCGAATGGCCGCCCAGCTCGAAGAAGTCGTCGTGCAGGCCGACGCGGTCCACCTGCAGCACGTGCTGCCAGATACCGGCCAGTTCGACTTCCAGGTCGCTGCGCGGCGCCACGTACTCGCGCAGGCTGTCGCCCAGCTGCGGGTCCGGCAGGGCCTTGCGGTCCAGCTTGCCGTTGGGTGACAGCGGCATGGCGTCGAGGGCGATGATCCGCGACGGCACCATGTAGTCCGGCAGCTCGCCTTGCAGCGCCTGGCGCAGGGCTTCGGGTTCGGCGCTGGCGACCACGTAGGCCAGCAGCACGCCGTCCCTGGCCACCACCACCGCTTCGCTCACCTGCGGATGGGCCTGCAGGCGCGCTTCGATCTCGCCCAGCTCGATGCGCAGGCCGCGAATCTTCACCTGATGGTCGAGACGGCCGAGGTATTCGATGGCGCCGTCTTCGCGCTGGCGAGCCAGGTCGCCGGTACGGTACAGGCGTTCGCCACTGCCAAATGGGTCAGCAACAAAGCGTTCGGCAGTCAGGCCGGGACGTGCGTGGTAACCGCGCGCCAGGCCCACGCCGCCGATGTACAGCTCGCCGGCCACGCCTTGCGGCACCGGTTCCAGGCGCTCGTCCAGCAGCACCAGGCGCAGGTTGTCGATGGGCCGGCCGATGGGCACGACCTGACGCGCGTTGTCCTCGTCACAGGCCCAGAAGCTCACGTCGATCGCCGCTTCGGTCGGGCCGTAGAGGTTGTGCAGCTTGGCACTGCTGCGCTGGCGGAACTGCTGTTGCAGCTCATAGGGCAGCGCCTCGCCGGAGCACATCACCTGCAGCAGCGACGGGCAACGCTCCAGCTCGCCGGAAGCGACGAAGGCCTGCAACATCGACGGTACGAAGTGTAGCGTGGTGACCTGCCCCGCTTCGATCACCTGGCGCAGCGCTGCCGGATCGCGGTGGGCGCCGGGTGCGGCAACCACCAGGGCGGCGCCGGTCAGCAGCGGCCAGAAGAACTCCCACACCGACACGTCGAAGCTGAACGGGGTCTTCTGCAGCACGCGGTCGGAGGCATCCAGCGCGTAGGCCTTCTGCATCCAGCTCAGGCGATTGACCAGTGCGCGATGGCTGTTGCCGGCGCCCTTGGGCTTGCCGGTGGAGCCGGAGGTGTAGATCAGGTACGCCAGGTTCTGCGGGCTGCCGGCGATGGCCGGGTTCTGCTCGGAGGCCATGGCGATTTCGCCCCACTGGCTATCCAGGCAGACCATCGCGGCATTGCTCGTCGGCAGGCGCTCCAGCAGGTGCTGCTGGGTCAGCAGCAGGCTCACGCCGCTATCGCTCAGCATGTGCTGCAGGCGCTCCTGCGGGTAGTCCGGGTCCATGGGCACGTAGGCACCGCCGGCCTTGACGATGCCCAGCAGAGCCACGACCAGCTCCACCGACCGCTCGGCGGCTACACCTACCAGTACGTCCGGGCCGACGCCCTGGCCACGCAGCCAATGTGCGAGCTGGTTGGCGCGGGCGTTGAGCTGGGCGTAGCTCAGGCGTTCGTCGCCGAACTGGAGAGCCAGCGCGTCCGGGGTCGCGGCGACCTGGTGCTCGATCAGCTCCTGCAGTTGCACGTCGGCCGGGAATGTCGCTTCGGTCTCGTTGAAGCGTTGCAGCAGTTCGTTGCGCTCGGCATGGGCCAATTGGCTGACCCGGCCCAGCGGGCGCTCGGCGTCTTCCACCAGGGCCAGCAAAAGGTGCTCGAAGTGCCCTCGCAGTTGCTCGATCTGGCTCGCGCTGAGGCGGTCGGTGCGGTAGGTGTAGCGCACATCCAGCTGTTCGCCGGCACTGGCCACCAGGGCCAGGGCGTAGTTGGTGCCGTCCACCGGGTGGTGGCCGAGGATGCGCAGGTCGTCCTCGCTGGAGGACGCCAGCGCCGCATCCATGGGGAAGTTCTCGAACACGATGATGCTGTCGAACAGCGCCTGCCCGCCGCGGCCAGCCCAGCGCTGGATGTCGTACAGCGGTGTGTGCTCGAACTCGCGCACGTCGAGGTTGAAGGCTTGCAGCTCGCGCAGCCAGTCGCCGACGCGCTGGGCGTCATCCGGCGCCTGGACAATCGGCAGGGTGTTGATGAACAGGCCGAGGCTCTCTTCCGCTCCCGGCAGCGTGGCCGGGCGCCCCGCCACGGTGGCGCCGAAGGTCACGCTGCGCTGGCCGCAGTAGCGTTGCAGCAGCAGCGCCCACGCGCCCTGCACCAGGGTGTTGAGGGTGATGCGCTGGGCCTGGGCGAAGCGTTGCAGCGGCGCGCTGTCGAGCCGGCTGTGCAGCTCGCGCAGCGGCTCCTCGCGGAAACCGGCGCTGCAGGCGGTGGCCAGCAGGGTCGGCTCGTCGAAGCCGTTCAGGCGCTCGCGCCAGAAACTCTCGCCCGCCGCGCCGTCCTGGGCGTGCAGCCAGCCGATGTAGTCGCCGTACTGCGCCGCCGGCGCCGGCAGTGCTTCGCCACGGTAGAGGGCGAGAACTTCGCCGATCAGCCGTGCGCTGCTCCAGCCGTCCAGCAGCAGGTGGTGGCAAGTCCAGATCAGGTGGTAGCGGCGCTCGCCCAGGCGCACCAGCGCCAGGCGTTGCAGCGGCGGCTTGGCCAGGTCGAAGCCGAGGTTGCGTTGGGCGTCAGCGACGTTCTCAAGCTGCTGCGCGCTCACCTGCTGGTCGCGCCAGTCGAAGGACTGCACCGGCAACTGCACGTCGCGCAGGACGAACTGCAGCGGCGCCGCGTCGGCGCTGGCGAGGAAGCCGGTGCGCAGGTTGGCGTGGCGGGCGATGACCGCGCGCCACGCATCGAGGAAACGCGCCTCGTCGAGGCCGTCCAGGTCGACCCGCAGCTGGTTGACGTAGAGCGAGGAGCCCGGCACGTCGAGGGCATGGAACAGCATGCCCTGCTGCATCGGCGACAGCGGATAGAGGTCCTCCACGCCGGCCGGCAGCGGCAGTGCGTCGAGCTGTTGCTGATCGAGACCGAGCAGCGGCAGGTCATTTGCGCCGAGCTTGTAGGGATGGCTCAGGCAGTAAGCAACCAGTGCTTGCAGCTCGGCGCGCAGCAGCGCTTGCAGCTCATCGATGTCCGCTGCATCGAACATGGCGCTGCTGTAGGTGACCTCCAGGCTCAGTTCGCCGCCGAGCACGCGGCCGGCGTAGACCAGCGCGTTACCCAGCGCAGCGTTCAGCGGTTGGCTGCGGCCCACGCCTTCGAAGGCCGGCAGGAAGTCGGCGTCGGCGAAGGCCTGGTCGAGCTGGCCGAGGTAGTTGAAGGTCACCTGCGGCGCCGGCAGGTCTCGCAGGCTGGCGGCGTGCTGGCTGAGGTAGCGCAGTTGGCCATAGCCGATGCCGGCGCGCGGCAGCTTACGCAGGTGTTCACGGGTAGCGCGCAGGTCTGCTCCCGGCTCGCCACCGGCTTGCAGGCGGACGGGATAGAGCGCGGTGAACCAGCCCACGGAGCGGCTCAGGTCCAGCGCCGCGTCGCCGTCGAAGGCGTCGCGGCCGTGGCCTTCCATCTCCACCAGTGCGGAGCTTTCGCCGGTCCAGGCGCACAGGGCGCGGGCCAGCGCGGTCAGCAGCAGGTCGTTGATCTGCACGCGCTGCGCCTTCAGCGCCGGGCCGAGCAGCTGGCGGGTGGTCTCGGCGTCGAGGCTGAAGCGCGCGTTGGCGGCTTCCTTCCAGGTTGCCGGGGCGCCGCTGCGGGCGCGGGTCAGACGCGGCGCATCGCGCAGTTCGGCCTGCCAGTAGCCAAGCTCAGCGGCAGCGCCATTGGCAGCCGCCTGCTGGCGGGCGCTCCAGGCCTGGTAGCTGTCGCTGCGCGGCAGTGCAGCGGGCGTGCGGCCGGCGCGCAGTTCGCGGTAGGCGTACTGCAGGTCTTCCAGCAGGATGCGCCACGACACGCCATCCACTGCCAGGTGATGGATGACCAGCAGCAGGCGCTCGCTACCGTCGGCAAGGCCGACCTGCATGGCGCGCAGCAGCGGGCCGTTGGCGATATCCAGGCTGGCCTGGGCGCCGTCGCACAGGCGTTCCAGGGTTTGCGCGTCGGCGGCGCGGCGGCGCCAGAGCAGCGTCATATCGAGCGGGCCAAGTTCTGCGTAACGCTGGCGGCTGCCGTCGAAACGCAGGCGTAGCGCGTCGTGCTGGCCGACCAGCCAGTGCAGCGCGCGAGCGAGCACGTCGCCGTCCAGTGCTTCGCGCGGTTTCAGCAGCAAAGCCTGGTTCCAGTGGTGACGCTGGGCACTCGGCACGCGCTCGAAGAAGCGAGCCTGCACTGGCGACAACGCCACCTCACCGCTGACAGTGGCCACCGGCGCGGGTGCTGCCGGGACTGCCGGGGCGCGGCTTTCCAGCCACTGCGCCAGCTGGCGGACGCTCTGCCGCTCGAACAGCTGTTTCGGGCTGAGCTTGTAACCGAGTTTGCGGATGCGCGCGATGATCTGCAGGCTGAGGATGGAGTCGCCGCCCAGCTCGAAGAAGTTGTCCTCCGCGCCGACGCGCTCGACCTTCAGCACCGCTTGCCAGATATCGGCGATGCGCTGTTCCAGCTCGCTCAGCGGCGCATTGTCCACGGCCTTGGCGACCACCTCGCCACGTGGCAGCGCCTTGCGGTCCACCTTGCCGTTGGCATTCAGCGGCAGGCGCTCCAGCAGCATCAGCTGGGCCGGCAGCAAGTATTCCGGGACGGCAGCGGCCAGGGCTTCGCGCAGGCTTTCCACGCTCTGTCCTTCGACCACGGCCCAGGCCAGCAACTTCATCGGGCCGTCGTTGTCACGCTCGGCCAGCGCTACGGCATCACGTACGCCGGGCAGGCGCTTGAGCGCTTGCGCCAGCTCACCCGGCTCGACGCGGTAGCCACGGATCTTCACCTGATCGTCCACACGGCCGAGGAATTCCACGACGCCACGACGGCTCAGGCGCACGCGGTCGCCGCTGCGGTACAGGCGCTCGCCTTCGATCTCCAAGAAGCGTTCGGCCGTCATTTCCGGCAGGCCGAGATACCCCAGCGCCAGGCCGGCACCGCCGATGTAGAGCTCGCCGGGCACACCCGGCAGCAGGTCTCGGCCGTTCTCGTCGAGCACGCGGATGGCGCTGTTGGCCAGCGGCGTACCGATGGGCAGGCTGCCCGCCGGCAGGTCATCCAGCAGCGACCATTCGTGAGTCAGCACGCCCACGGTGGATTCGCTGGGGCCGTAGTGGTTGACGATGCGCAGCTTGGGCGCAAGGTCGCGGATCGGTTGCAGCAATGCGCGGTCGCAGGCTTCACCGCCCACCACCAGCAGGCGACGCGGCAGCACGGCGGCGGCGTTGGGCGCGGCGGCCAGCAGGCCGGCGAGATGGCTGGGGACGATCTTCAGCACGTCCACGTCCTGCATGAACGCGGCGAAGCGCTCGGCATCGGCCACGGCCTGGGCATCCGCCAGGTGCAGGCGACCACCGCCGCACAGCGCACCGAACAGCGTGGTGTGGCCGAGGTCGGCCGCCACCGAGGAAACCATCGCCATGCCCAGGCCCCGGGCGCGGCCCTGGTCCAGTTGCAGGCGTTCGAGCACAGCCTGCACATAGTTGGCCAGCGCCGCGTGGCTGATGCGCACGCCCTTGGGCTGGCCGGTGGAGCCGGAGGTGAAGATCACATAGGCGGCCTGCTGCGGGTCGATGCCCCGCGCAGGAGCGGCATTGCTGCCCTGCTCCGGGCCACCGGCCGGGATCAGCGTTGCGGCGATGCCGAAGGTTTCCAGTAGCGCGGCATCGCTCACCAGCACGCGGCTGATGCCGTTGTCAGCGAGCAACTGGCGCAGGCGCTCGGCCGGTTGCGCCGGGTCCAGCGGCACGTAGGTGGCGCCGGCCTTGAGCACGCCCAGCAGCAGGAGCACCCACTGCGCGCTGCGTTCCTGGCAGATGGCGACGCACTCGCCCTGCTCCACCCCGCTGGCGATCAGCGCGTTGGCCAGGCGGTTGCTGCGCTGGTCCAGCTCGGCGTAGCTGTAGCGGATGCTGTCGTCCTGCACGGCGATGGCGTCCGGCTGCGCAGCGACCTGCGCGGCAAACAGGCCGAGTACGTCAGATTGCGGCCATTGCCGGGTCTCACCGCGACGGCGCGAGGCCACCGGGCGAGGCAGTTCGCCGAGGGCGCGTTGCGGCTCGGCGCACAGCTGTCGCAGCAGCGCTTCGAACTGACCGGCGATGGCGGCGACGCTGTCCTCGTCGAACAGGTCGCGGGCATAGACGAAGCTGCCGCGCAGCTCGTCGCCCGGCTGGCCGCTGGCGTCCAGCGCCTCGGCCATGTCCAGGGCGAGGTCGAAGCGCGCGCCGTACTGCTCTTCGCTGAACAGTTCCAGCTTCAGCGCGCCGGCATCGGGCAGGCGGCTGACGTCGAAGCCGAAGTTGAACTTCACCTGCACCAGCGGGTTGTAGGCCAGGCTGCGCTCGGGCTGCAGGGCTTCCACCAGTTGTTCGAACGGCAGGTCCTGGTGCGCCTGGGCGCCCAGTGCCAGCGGCTTGAGGCGGGCCAGCAGCGCGGCGAAGGATTCATCGTCGGCCAGCGCGCAGGGCATGACCTGGGTGTTGACGAAGAAGCCGATCAGCCCTTCGGTTTCCAGCTGCTGGCGGTTGGCGATGGGCACTGCGACACGCAGGTCGCGCTGGCCGCTGTAGCGTTGCATCAGCACCGCGTAGGCACCGAGCAGCAGCATGAACAGGGTGACGTCCTGCTCGCGGGCCAGTTGCTTGAGGCGGCTGCCGAGGCCGGCGTCCAGGCTGAAGCCGAGGCTGCCGCCACGATAGCTCTGCACCGCCGGGCGCGGGCGGTCGGCAGCCAGTTCCAGCACGGGCGTCTCGATGCTCAGTTGCTCGGTCCACCAGCCCAGCTGACGCTGGCCCTCCTCGCCTGCCAGCAGCTCGCGCTGCCACTGGGCGTAGTCGGCGTATTGCACCGGCAGCTCCGGCAGTTGCAGTTCTTCGCCTGCCGCGAAGGCGCCGTAGAGGCGGCTGAACTCGTCCACCAGCACGCGGATCGACCAACCATCGGAGACGATGTGGTGCATCGTCAGCAGCAGCACGTGGTCGGCGTCGGCCAGCTTGAGGAGGGTCAGGCGCAGCAACGGGCCGTTACGCAGGTCGAACGGGTGCTGCGCTTCTTCCTCGGCCAGTTTGCGTGCAGCGCTTTCGGCATCTTTCTCAGCGGACAGATCGACCCGCGCGAGGTTCAGGGGCTGCGCTGGCTGGATGCGCTGGAAGGCCTGGCCGTCCACCTCATCGAAGGTGGTGCGCAGGGTTTCGTGGCGCGCCACCAGGGCATCGAAGGCACGGCGCAGCGCGGACTCGTCGAGCTGACCGCGCAGGCGCAGCGCGCCCGGCACGTTGTAGGCGGCGCTGGCCGGCTCCATCTGCCAGAAAAACCACAGGCGGCTCTGGGCGGCGGACAACGGCAGGTCGCCGTCGCGGGCCACGGCGCGCAGTGCCGGGCGAGCGCTGGGCGCAAGAGCCGTCAGCCGTGCAGCGAATTCGTCCAGGCGGCTGGCTTCGAACAGGTCGCGCAGCGGCACTTCGCAGCCCAGGTCACGGCGCAGGCGGGAAATCACTTGCGTGGCCAGCAGCGAGTGGCCGCCCAGCTCGAAGAAGTCATCCTCGCGGCCCACCGCGGGCACGCCGAGCACTTCGGCCCAGACGGCGGCGACGCGGCTTTCCAGACCGTCGCGCGGGGCTTCGGTGGTGCTGGCGGCTTCCTGCGGTTCGGGCAGCACCTTGCGGTCGATCTTGCCGTTGGCATTGAGCGGCATCTGCTCCAGCACCAGGATGCGCGACGGCACCATGTAGTCCGGCAACTGCGCGCGCAGGGCGGCTTTCAGTGCATCTTCGGCGAGGCTGTCGCCACAGACGTAACCCAGCAGGCGCTTGCCGCGTTCGCTGTCGCGGGCGATCACCGCCGCTTCGCGCACACCGGGCAGCGCGCGCAGGCGGGCTTCGATCTCGCCCGGTTCGATGCGGAAGCCGCGAATCTTCACCTGCTGGTCGACGCGGCCGAGGTAGTCCAGCGCGCCGTCTTCACGCCAGCGCACGCGGTCGCCGCTGCGGTACAGGCGGAGGCCGTCGGAATAAGGGTCGGCCACGAAGCGTTCGGCGGTCATGCCGGCGCGCTGGTGGTAACCACGGGCCAGGCCATGGCCGCCGATGTACAGCTCGCCGGCCACACCGCGCGGCAGTGGCTGCAGGCGGTCGTCGAGGATGTACAGGCTGCGTTCGCCGACCACTTCGCCAATGGGTGCGTAGGCGGCGCCGCAAGTGGTGCGGGCGTCGGCTTTCCACAGCATGGGAGTGACCACGGTTTCGGTCGGGCCGTAGCCGTTGATCAGGTGTTCGGGTTTGAGCGCCCGGTGCGCCAGGTGGTAGGCCGCTTCGGGCACCGCATCACCGCCAAAGCAGTAGATGCGCATGCTCGGCGCGTGACCGGTGATCAGAGCTTGTTCAGCCAACTGCTGCAGGTAGGCCGGCGGGAAGGCGGCGACCGTCACGGCATGGCGGCGCAGCTGGTCCAGGGTCTGCTCGGCGGTCCACAGCGCGTCATTGCGGATCAGCAGGCTGCCACCGTGGGACAGCGCGGTGAGCCAGCGTTCGTGGGCGCCGTCGAAGGCGAAGGACATGAAGATCAGCTCGCGGTCCGCCTCGCTCATGGCGTAGCGCTGGCCGATGGCGCGGCAGTGCGCGGCGATCTCGCCGTGGGCGACGGCAACGCCCTTGGGCTGGCCGGTGGAGCCGGAGGTGTAGATCAGGTAGGCGAGGTTCTGCGCCTGGATGCGCAGCAGCGGACGCACGGCCAGGGCGTTGCCGAGGTCGGCCTCTTCCAGCACCAGGCGCTCGACGCCTTCGGGCAGCGGCAGGCGCTCGGCCAGCTCGGCGTTGGTCAGCAGCAGGTCGACGCCGGCGTCCTGCATCAGCCAAGCCAGGCGCTCCTCGGGGTAGTCGACGTCCAGCGGCAGGTAGGCGCCTCCGGCTTTCATGACCGCCAGCAGGGCCAGCGGGATGTCCACGCCGCGCGGCAGCGCCACGGCGACCCGGCGTTCCGCACCGATGCCGCGCTGGATCAGGCGTTGCGCCAGGCGGTTGGAGCGATCCTCCAGTTCGGCGAAGTTCACCTCGCGCAGCTGGTCGATCAGCGCGACCTTGGCCGGATGGCGGCGGGCCTGGGCGGCGATGGTCTCGCTCAGCGCCTCAAAGGCCGGCGCGTCACCGGCCACGGCGATACTCCAGTCGCTGGCGGGCAGCCAGTCGCGGGCGTCCAGCACGGCGTCGGCATTGAGCTGCGGCAAGGCGCGCAGCAGGTCGAGGAAGTGCCCGACCAGGCGTTGCATGCCGTTGGCGGCGTAACGCTCGCGGGCATAGCAGAAGCTAAGACGCAGGCTCTGCTCGCCCTCACGGACGCGCAGCACCAGGTCGAAGGGGGTTTCCAGGTCGAGCTGTTCCAGCGCTTCCACGCTGACGCCGGGCAGGCCGTTGCCGGCGCGCGGCTGCCACTGGTGGTCGAAGGCGACCTGGCACAGCGGGTGGCGGCCGTGGCCGCGTTCGGGTTGCAGCGCCTCCACCAGTTGCTCGAACGGCAGGCCCTGGTGCGCCTGGGCTTGCAGGAGGTCGTCGCGTAGTTGGCGGAGCACGCCGCGCAGGCTCGCGCCTTCGGGCAGCTCGCTGCGCAGCACCAGCAGGTTGACGAAGAAGCCGACCAGTCGCTCGCTGTCGAGCTGCTCGCGGCCGGCCTGGGTCAGGCCGATGCGCAGGTCGTGCTGGCCGCTGTAGCGCTGCAGCAGCAGGTTGTAGGCGCTGAGCAGGAGCATCGGCAGGGTCGCGCCGTGGGCCTGGGCGAGGCTGCGCAGCTTGCCGGTCAGCTCGGCGTCCACTTCGCGCTCGATCAGCTCGGCGCTCTGGCCTTTTTCACCGGTCGTAAAAGGCAGCTCCAGCGGCGAGTGCTGGTTGCCCAGGCGCTCGCTCCACCAGTCCAGCAGGCGGGCGCCCTCGCCCGCTTCCAGCTTGTGCTGCTGCGCGGCGGCGAGGTCGAGGTACTGGCGCGAAAGCGCCGGCAGCACCGGCTCGCGCTGTTCGACGATGGCGCGGTAGCACTCGGCGAACTCGTCCAGCAGCAGGTTCAGCGACCAGCCGTCAGCGATGATGTGGTGCACGCAGAGCAACAGCGCCTGGCGGCCGCCGCCGAGGTTCTGCAGGCGCAGGCGCAGCAGCGGGCCGCTGGCCAGGTCGAAGGGTTGCGCGGCGAAGGCCTCGGCGTCCTCGCGGGCGGCGATGTCGCGGCGGGCGTTGCCCAGGGAGCTGAAGTCGCTCTCGGTGAGTTCTACCTGCGTCTCATCGGACAGGTTCAGCGACACCTCGCCATCGGCCTGTTCGATGAAGCGGCTGCGCAGGGTTTCATGGCGGCCCAGCAGCACGGCGAACGCCTGCTCCACTGCTGGCCGGCGCAGTTCACCGCGCAGGTTCATACGCCCGGCGATGTGGTAGACGGCGCTTTCCGGCTCCAGCTTCCAGAGGAACCACAGGCGGCGCTGGGCCGGCGACAGCGGCAGCAGACCGTCACGCGTGACTTGCGGCACGCTTTCGACTTCAGTGATCGGCAGGGCTGCCAGGGCGGCGACGAAGGCACCGAGCTCCGGCGCTTCGAACAGCAGACGCAATTCCACAGCGCGGCCGAGGCGTTCGCGCAGGCGCGCCATCAGCTGGGTGGCCTTGATGGAGTTGCCGCCGAGGGCGAAGAAGTTGTCGTCACGGCGGATCGCCGGCAGCTCCAGCACTTCGCTCCACAGCGCGGCGATGGCTTGCTCCTCGGTCGAGAGCGGCGCAACCGGCTTGGCGCTGGCGCCATCGCTGATCGGCTCGCCGGCGCGCTGGATGGCGTAGGCCTGCAGGCTGCCATCGAGCAACTGGGTGCGGCAGGCCGAGCGTTGCAGCTTGCCGCTGGAGGTCTTGGGCAGTGCGCCCGGCTCCAGCAGCGCCACCACCAGCGGCGCTTCCTGGAAGGTTTCCGCCACGGCGGCGGAGATGGCCCTGGCCAGCGCCTCGGCGGAGATCAGCTTGCGCACGCTGCGCCCGACTTCGGCGGCGATACCGATACCTTCGCGGCCCTGATGCTCGATGGCGAAGGCGGAGACGCGCCCTTTGCGCACCAGGTCCACCTCTTCCTCGACGCAGCGTTCCAGGTCCTGCGGGTAGAGGTTCTGGCCACGGACGATGAGCATGTCCTTGAGGCGGCCGGTGACGAAGAGTTCGTCGTTGTGCAGGAAGCCCAGGTCGCCGGTGCGCAGCCAGGTGCGGCCGTCCTTTTCGACGAAGGTGCGCGCGCTGGCTTCCGGGTTGCGCCAGTAGCCGAGGGCGACGCTGGGGCCGCTGCTCCAGATTTCGCCGACGCGATCCGGGCCGAGGCTTTCGCCGCTCACCGGGTCGACCAGCAGGATTTCATGGTCGGGCTGGGCCCGGCCGCAGTTGATCAGCGAGGTACCGCGACCCGGGCGGGCGATGTTCTCGCCCAGGGCATCGAGGTCTACTTCCAGCTGGCCGATACCGTCGCCGCGTATGCCGCCGGTGACGAACAGGGTCGCTTCGGCGAGGCCGTAGCAGGCGTAGAAGGACGAGGCGTCGAACTGCGCCGGGGCGAACCAGGCGGCGAAGCGCTCCAGGGTGTCCGGGCGGATCGGCTCGGAGCCAGAGAAGGCCACGCGCCACTTGCTCAGGTCGAGGCCCTCCATGGCCGCCTCGTTGACCCGTTCGCAGCACAGGCGGTAGGCGAAATCCGGCCCGCCGCTGACCGTGCCGCCGAAGCGGGCGATGGCTTCCAGCCAACGGCGCGGACGCTCGAGGAAGTAGCGCGGCGACATCAGCACGCATTCGATGCCGCTGTAGATCGGCTGCAGCAGGCCGCCGATCAGGCCCATGTCGTGGAACAACGGCAGCCAGCTGACGATCACGTCGTCGTCGCCGATGCCGAAGCCGTGGCGGATCAGGCGCTCGTTGGCCACCAGGTTGCCGTGGCTGACCTGCACGCCCTTGGGCGTCGAGGTGGAGCCGGAGGTGTACTGTAGGAAGGCGATGTCGTCGTCGGCCAGCTCGGGCATCTGCCACTCGACGGCCAGCGCCGGGTCGGCCTGGTCCACCGCCAGCAGCAGCGGGCTGTCGCCGTTCTCGCGCTCGCAGGCCGGACGCAGGGCTTCGATCAGCGTGGAATCGGTGAGCACCAGGCTCGGTTCGGCGTCATCGAGGATCGAACGCAGGCGCGCCAGGTGCTGTGGGCGCACGGATTCCGGCGGATAGGCCGGCACGGCGATGATTCCCGAGTAGAGGCAGGCGAAGAACGCGGTGACGTACTCCGGGCCGCTGGGCAGCAGCAATACGGCGCGGTCGCCGTGCTGGCCGTGGCGCAGCATCCAGGCGGCCATGGCGCGGGCGCGCTCGTCCAGCTCGCGGAAGCTGATGGGCTGTTCGACATTCTCGGCGATGAATCGCAGGGCAGTCTTGCGCGGCATTTCGCAGGCGCGTTGCAGCAGGGCCTCGACCAGGTTTCCTGCGGCTTCGTAACGGTCGTTCATGACATCACCTGTTCTGTCGGCGGGCGCGTGGGGCCCGCCGGAGGGAAATTCGTGGGTTCAGCTGTTTTGCGCTCTGGGGATCGGAGAGCCGAACTGCTCACTCGCTCCGATCAGTCCCCTCTCCCTCTGGGAGAGGGAGCTATCCGTGCAACCTTCAGGCTTGCGCGTCAGCGCCATGCCCTTCCGCCATCGCCACAACTACCTTGCGCGGGCCGCTGAACGGCGAGCGCGCGTGGGCGGCGAGCATGTTGTCGAGCATCAGGACGTCACCGCTGTACCAGGGGAAGCTCACCTTGGCCTCCTCCAGCACGCCGCGGATTTCGTCGAGTACAGAGGGCTCGATAGGGCTGCCGTCGCCGTAGTAGACGTTGCGCGGCAGGTCTTCCTCGTCGACGATTTCCAGCAGGCTTTCGCGCACTTCCGGCGGCAGATTCGAGACGTGGAACAGGTGCGCCTGGTTGAACCAGACCCAGTCGCGGGTGACGGGGTGCTGCGCCACCGCCTGGCAGACCTGGCGGGTACGCAGCTCGCCGTCTTCCTTCCACTCCCAGCCAATCTGGTGGGCCTTGCAGTAGGCCTCGACCACCGCCGGATCATCGCTGTTGAACACCTGCTCCCAGGCCACGTCCAGGCCGTTGCCGAAGTTGCGGGTGTACATCAGCCCGCGTTCGCTGAAGCGGCGACGGATGCCTTCGTCGACCCGGCGGTAGATCTCGCGGCTGTCAGCGATCGGTGTCTCGCCGCCGCTCTGCGCGGCCTGCACGCAGTAAAACCAGATCTTCATCGGCCACTCGCGGGTGTAGGCCTGCTCGTTGTGCAGCGGGATGTGCTGGTGCGGCGGGTATTCGGTAGAGGTGTACACACCGCTGGTGACGTTGCTGCGCGGGGTGGAGCCGAACTCGTAGTTGAGCAGCGAATGGCCGAAGCCGGCGGCGAACTCACGGAAGCGCTCTGCCGCGCCGACCTGGAAACCACGGAAGAGGATGCCGGCGCAGACCGGCAGGCGTTCATCCACCAGAGGGCGCAGCTCGGCCAGGGCGTCGAGCAGGTCGATGCCTTCGCCGCGAGCCTGCACCAGCAGCGGCAGGCCGCCGCGTGCTTCGGCCAGGGGAGCAATGTCGAACAGAGTGGAGCTGGGCATCGGGAGTCTCCGCTTGAATCGATCAGGCCAGCGCCGCGCTGGTCGACTGTCCGGGCTGGCGCAGGTGGCCGAGCAGCAGCTCGAGCAGGCGCGCCTCGCCGGCATTGAGGAAGAAGTGGCCGCCATCGAGCATCTCCAGGGAGAAGCCGGCGCTGGTCTCGTCCTGCCACGCGGACAGGGACTCCACCGAGAGCCGGTCAGCCTTGCCGCCGAACACGTGGATCGGGCAGGCCAGCGGCGCTCGGCGGCGGTAGTCGTAGAGGCCGCACAGGAGGAAGTCGGCGCGCATCACCGGCAGGGTCAGGCGCAGCATTTCCTCGTCGGCGAACACCGCTTCGGGCGTTCCGCCCAGGCGGCGCATGCGCTCGATCAACTGGGCATCGCTCTGCTCCTGCGCCAGCTCGCGATGGCTGTCGCGGCGCGCCGGCGCAGAGGCCGCCGAGGCGAACAGCGCCTGCGGCACCGGCAGGCCGCGCTCACGCAAGGCGTGGGCCAGTTCGAAGGCCAGCAGGCCACCGAGACTGTGGCCGAAGATGGCGTAGGGCTGGTCCAGGCGCGCAGCGATTTCATCGGCCAGCTGGCTGGCCAGGGCGCGCAGGTCGGTCTGCAGGTCTTCGGCGAAGCGCCGGCCACGGCCGGGCAGCTCCACCGGGCAGACTTCGATCCAGCCCGGCAGCTGGCGCTTCCAGCGCGCATAGACCATGGCGCTGGCGCCGGAATACGGCAGGCAGAACAGACGCAGCATGGATCAGTGCCCCGCCGCCTGACCGTCCATCTTCTGTCGCAGGCTGAGCGGGCGCATGTCGGTCCAGTTGGCTTCGACGAAGGCCAGGCACTCGGCCTTGCTCCCCTGCTTGCCGGCTTCGCGCCAGCCGGCCGGGACTTCCTTGTACTGCGGCCACAGCGAGTACTGCTCTTCACCGTTGACCAGCACCTTGTAAACCGCATCTTCGCGATCGAACGCCATCGCCCTTCTCCTTCCGCTGTATGGGATGCCGGCCACCGGCCATTACCGATGTTTTCCAGCTCTGCCAAGAAGACGAGGGAGACAATGAAATAGTTAGTGTTCTCGGATGCGATTAATTCTCATAAGATATGCGCCGGCGAAATTTCCTGGCTTGCCCTTCACCCGAGTGCCGAGAGATCTGACGAATGGATGCGAATGAAAAATCTTCACACTTGTGTGGGAACCCTGTCGCAGAGCGATAGTCGGAGTCTCTCGAATAAATTGATAATAATTATCATTTGATCTAGATTGGCCGCCTCAACCCATGTGGACGTCCCCGCCTCCGCCGCCGCATAGGAAACCCTTGCATGTCCAAGCCAATGCCCGCCGAGTCGCGCCCCGCTCTCCACGAGCTGTTCGCTACCCACCGGCAGACCTTCATCAATGCGGCCGCACGCATCCTCGGCTGCCGCAGCCATGCCGAAGACGTGGTCCATGATGCGTACATCAAGCTCAATGCGAGCGACCTCACTCCCGGCATCCAGTCGCAGAGCGGCTATCTGATGCGCGTGGTGCGCAACCTGGCCATCGACCTCTATCGCCGCCAGGCGCTGGAGAAGCGCTACTCGGGTAGCGAGGAAGAAGGCATGCACATCGCGACGCCGTCCGCGTCACCGGAGATCGAGCACGAGGACCGGCAGACCCTGGAGGCCATCTCCAGCGCCCTGCAGACGCTGCCCGAGCGCACGCGCTACGCCTTCGAGATGTATCGCCTGCACGGCCGCACGCAGAAGGAAATCGCCGAAGAACTGGGCGTCTCCCCGACCCTGGTGAACTTCATGGTGCGCGATGCGCTGATCCATTGCCGCAAGACCCTGAAGGGCCTGGAGGACGGCAAGCTGTAAGCCTCAGCCTTCCGCCAGGGCGCGGAAGGTCGAGCGATACTGCTCCGGCGTGGTGCCCGACAGCCGCCGGAACATCGCGATGAACGCCGAAGGGCTGCTGTAGCCCAGGTTGAAGGCGATCTGCTGTACCCCTTCCCCCGATGCCAGCGCCTCGATGGCGGCGAGAAACCGCAGGCGCTGGCGCCATTCGCCGAACGACATCCCCAACTCCCGCTGACAGGCCCGCGCCAGGGTGCGCTCGGTGCTGTGCACGCGCTCGGCCCATTGCGCGAGGGTGCGGTTGTCGCCGGGCTCGGCCTGCAGCGCGGCCAGCACTTCGCCGAGCGCGCCGCCACTGGCGTACGGCAGGTAGTCGTCGTGGGGCTGCGCGGCCTGCAACTGGTCGATCACCACTTCGGCCAGGCGCTGGTCGGCGGCGCTCTGCGGGATGTTCACCTGGCGTGCGGCGAAGTCGGAGAGGATCGCCTTGAGGATGTCGCTGATGGCCAGGGTGCAGGGGCTCTGCGGCAGCTTGCGCGCCAGTTCGGCGGACACGTAGAGCGAGCGGTAGATGATGGCCTGGCGGTTGTAGCAGCTGTGTTCGAGCCCCGGCGGTACCCACACGGCGTACTGCGGCGGCGAGAGGAAGCGCTGGCCGTCCACTTCCAACTCCATCACCCCGTGGGACGCGTAGTTGAGCTGACCCCAGGCGTGACGATGGCTGGGGGAATGGGTTCCAGCGTCGAACTCGTCGTAGCGGAAGTACAGATCGGCGGGCAGCTGGTCGATGTCGGGAAGCGGGAGCGGCAGTACGCGGGTCATGTCCGAATGCCGGGGTGGATTGTCCGGTTTTCATTATACGTCTGGTTTCGGACGAGCAGACAATACGCTCCGTTATCCCCGGAAGCGTTCCTCCATGAATTACCTGTTCCCCCTGCTGGCCGTGGTCATCTGGTCCGGCAATACCGTCGTCAACAAGCTCGCCGTCGGGCAGATCGCCCCGGCGGAGATCGGCTTCTACCGCTGGGTGCTGGCCGGCGCGCTGCTGACGCCCTTCCTGCTGCGTGCCACCCTCGCCCACTGGCCGGTGATCCGCGCCAACCTGCGCAAGATCGTCACCCTCGGCCTGCTCGGCATGGCCGTCTACCAGTGCCTGGCCTACTACGCCGCCGCGCTGACCTCGGCGACCAACATGGGCATCATCCTCTCGCTGATGCCGCTGATGTCCCTCGCGCTGGCGTCGGTGCTGCTGAGCCACAAGCTGAGCGTCGCTGCCGTGCTGGGAGCGCTGGTCTCGCTGGGCGGCGTGCTGCTGGTGATCACCCAGGGCAACCCGCAGCAACTGATCAGCCACGGCGTGAACCTGGGTGACGGCATGATGATCGTCGCCACCCTCGCCTACGGCGTGTATGGCGTGCTGCTGAAGAAGTGGAACCTGCCCCTGCCGCCGCTGCTGATGCTGTACCTGCAGGTGCTGGTGGCGATTGTCGCGCTGGCGCCGCTGTACCTGGCCTCGCCGCACCATGGCCTGAACGCCGCCAACCTGCCGCTGGTGCTGTATGCGGGCCTGCTGGCCTCCATCGTCGGCGCGCTGGCGTGGATGCAGGGCGTGCAGCGCATGGGGCCGAGCCGCATGTCGCTGTTCTTCAACCTGCTGCCGGTGCTGACCGCTGCCATCGCCGCCGTGGTGCTGGACGAACAGCTGACCAGCTACCACCTGGTGGGCGGCGCGCTGACCCTGGCGGGCGTGCTGCTGGCCGAACTGTGGCGACCGCAGGAGAAGCCCGCCGCCGCCGTCAGCGCACGTTGAGTCGGGGGCTTTTGTAGGGCGCATAACGCGCCAGCATTATCCGCCGTGAATCCGCTGTGAGTGGCTCGGCGGATAACCTGTTCCAGGTTATGCGCCCTACGCTCGACCGGCGTGGAACTCGGTCATCAAGGTCGCGACCAGCTTCGCCGCCGACATTTCCCGCGATAGCGGCGCGCCCTGCCCGGCCCATTGCACGGCAAAGTCCGTGTTGCCCTTGGCGGTCGCGGCGGCGGTCAGCGCCTTGGCGGCGTCATAGGTGATCGGGTAGTCGGGCAGCGCTGGCGCATCAGCACTGCCCAGATCGGTGAACAGCCGGTTGACCATGCCCCGCGCCGCGCGGCCGGAAATCGCCGCTGTCACTTCGGTTCGCTCCCCGCGCTCGACCCGCAGCGCCGCCTTGAACGCGGCGTTGGCCGAGGACTCGTCGGCGGAGATGAACGCCGTGCCCATCTGCACCGCCTGCGCGCCCAGTTCGAACACCGCACGCATGCCCTGCCCGTCCATGATCCCGCCCGCCGCGATCACCGGCAGCCCGGTGCCTTTCACCAGCGTACGGACCAGTGCGAAGGTGCCAATGCGCGCGTCCTTCTCCGGCTCGAACACGCCCCGGTGGCCGCCAGCCTCATAGCCTTGCGCAACGATGGCGTCGATGCCCGCCGCCTCGATGGCGCGACCTTCCTCCAGACAGGTGGCGGTGGCCAGCAGGCGGATGCCGGCGGCTTTCAGGCGGTCGATCCAGTCCTGCGGCGGCAGGCCAAAGTGGAAACTGACCACGGCCGGGCGCGCCTCGATGAGGAATTCCAGCATCTGCGGATCGGCCAGGAAGCTGCGGTAGATCTCGGTGATCTGCGCTGGCGGCCGCGCATCGAACTCGGCGAACAGCGGGCGCAGGTGTTCCAGCCACGCGGCCTCGCGAGCCGGGTCCGCCACGGCCGGGCGGTGGCAGAACAGATTGAGGTTGAGCGGCTTGTCGGTCAGCGCGCGGGTCTGCTCCAGCAGGGCGCGGGCCTGCGTGGCATTGCTCGCGCCCAGCCCGATGGAACCCAGCCCGCCGGCATTGGACACCGCAGCGGCCAGCGCCGGGGTGGATACGCCGACCATGGGCGCCTGGATGATGGGGTGCTGGATGCCGAGCAGTTCGGTGATGGGCATGACGGGGTCCTCGTGGTCGGCAATAGGGCCGACTGGCTGATTGGCACTTGACCAACAATCTCACAAAGAGAATATTAACGGCAACTTGTTCTCTAACGAAGATCAATCATGGATCTCTCCAGCCTGGAAATCTTCCGCTGCGTGGCCGAGGAACAGAGCGTCACCCGCGCCGCCGCCCGCCTGCAACGCGTGCAATCGAACGTCACCACGCGCATCCGCCAGCTCGAGGAAGACCTCGGCGCAGCGCTGTTCCTGCGCGACGGCAAGCGCATGACACTGACCGACCAGGGCCGCGAATTCCTCCGCTACGCCGAGCAATTGCTGGCCCTGGCCAGCGAGGCGCGGCAATCGCTGCACCCGCACAGTGCCACCGGCAGCCTGCGCCTGGGCAGCATGGAGGCCTCCGCCGCCAGCCGCCTGCCCGAACCGCTGGCGCGCTTCCACCGCGCCTACCCCGAGGTGGAACTGCACATGACCACCGGCCACAGCCAGAAGCTGCTCGGCGAAGTGCTGAACCGCCAGCTGGACTGCGCGCTGATCGCCCACCCGGACATCCTTCGCGCCGAGCCGGGCTTCGAAGCGAAGCTGGAGCGCGGTCTGCGCGCAGAACCAGTATTCCGAGAGGAACTGCTGCTGGTGCTGCCGGATAACCATCCGCCGGTACGCCGGCCGGAGGATGTGCAGATTCGTACCCTGGTCGGCTTCACCCGTGGCTGTACCTATCGCCAGCTGGCAGAAGGCTGGCTCAAAGGCGCTCCGCTGGCGGTGCAGGAAGTGGGCTCCTACCACGGCATCCTCGCCTGCGTGAACGCCGGCTCCTGCATCGGCGTGCTGCCGCGCTCGGTGCTGGAGCTGCAACGGGACGTGCCGGACCTGCAGGTGGTGCCGCTGATGGAAGTGGACACCCTGCTGATCTGGCGCGATGGCTACGCCACCGGCGCCTTCCAGCGCTGGCGGGAAACCCTGGAGGCACGCCCATGAGCCGCGCTCGTCGCCTGCCCGCCGCGTTGTCGGCGGCACTGATCCTGGCCGTCGGCATGGGCTTCGGCCGCTTCGCCTTCACTGGACTCTACCCGTTGATGGTGCGCGACGGAGTGCTCAGCGTCACCGGCGGCTCCCTGGCTGCCTCGGCCAACTACGCCGGCTATCTGCTTGGCGCGCTGCTGCTGGCACGCAGCCACGAACGGCATGCCGCGCGCATCTGCGTGATCGCGCTGGTCGGCACCTTGGCTACCCTCGCCGCCATGGCTGTTCCGGCACCGGCCTGGTTCGCCATCGGCGTGCGCCTGCTGGCCGGCGTGCTCAGCGCCATGGCGCTGGTCAGCGCCGCGCAGTGGCTGTTGCAGAGCATGGGCGAAAGCCATGGCGCACCGATGATGTTCGCTGGCGTGGGGATCGGCATCCTGGTCTCGGCGGAGCTGATCGCCGCTGGCAACGCCTTCGGCCTGGGCAGCGCGGCGATCTGGTGCGTGCTGGCGCTGGCCGGGCTGGTGCTGTCGCTGCTGGCCGCGCCTGCGCTCGGCCGGGAAGCGCCGGCCAGGCCGCATCAGGCAGTGAACGGAGCGGGGCCGGCTCCGGAGCTGTCCGCGCCGATCATCCTGCTGGTCTACGGGCTGGCCGGCTTCGGCTACATCATCACCGCCACCTACCTGCCGCTGCTGATGAAGAGTGGCCTGGGCGCCATCGACCCGTTGCAGGTCTGGGCCGCGTTCGGCCTCGGTGCTGCGCCATCCTGCTTCCTCTGGCATCGCCTGCACCTGAAGCTGGGCGGCCGGCGCGCATTGGCGCTGAACCTGCTGGTGCAGGCAATGGGCGTGATGCTGCCGGCGCTGGGCGACTCCGCCTTCCTTTACCTGGGCAGCGCGGTGCTGGTGGGCGGCAGCTTCATGGGCACCGTGACCATCGCCATGCCAGCGGCCCGAGCGGTGGCCTCGCAGGTGCGCTTCAACATGCTCGCGGCGATGACGGCGCTGTATGGCGTCGGGCAGATCGTCGGGCCACTGGCCGCCAGCGCCCTGCGCGGGCTGACCGGCAGCTTCATCCCGGCGCTGGGGGCTGCGGCCAGCGCGTTGCTGGTTGGGGCGCTGTGCTGTCTCCCCCTGCGTCACGCCGAGGTGGAGCCCACGCAGGGCGCATAACCTGGAACAGGTTATCCGCCAGCTGCCGCGCGGCGGATAACGCTGGCGCGTTATGCGCCCTACAAGGTGCAACTCACGCAGGCGGCTGCTGGCGGAAGGACACGCCCAGGCGGTTCCACACGTTGATCGCGCCGATGGCCACGGTAAGGTCCACCAGCTCCCGCTCGCTGAACTGCTCGCGGGCGAGCTGGAAGACCTCCAGCGGCACCTTGGATTCAGACAGCAGCGTCACTGACTCGCACCAGGCCAGTGCCGCGCGCTCGCGCTCGGTGAAGAACGGCGACTCACGCCAGACGCTGACGGCGAACAGGCGCCGCTCGGTCTCGCCGTTGCGGCGCGCTTCCATGGCGTGCATGTCCGCGCAGAACGCGCAGTTGTTCACCTGCGATACCCGCAGGCGCACCAGTTCCAGCAGCGGCTTCTCCAGCGACAGCTCGAAGATCGCGGCTTCCAGCGCCAGCACCGCCTTCAGCGCTTCCGGCGAGGCGGTGTAGTAATCCAGGCGTGGCTCCATGACGGCACTCCAGAAGTTGACCGTGCCATTGTGCGCCGAGGCGTGCCAGCCACAAGTGACCAATCCGCGGAATTTCGACCGCGCAACTTCACCGCGCCCCGCGCCGGCGCTACGCTTGCGCCACTGCCCAGAAGCTGCGGAGTTCGCCCTTGGAGCTGCACCTGATCATCCACGGCCAGAAGGATCTCGCCGGGCAACTCTATCGCCAGCTGCGCGAAGCCATCGACTCCGGCCGCCTCGCCGCCGGCACCCGCCTGCCGCCCAGCCGGCTGTTGGCCGAACAGTTGGGCATCTCGCGCAAGACCATCTCCGACACCTACGCCCAGCTCACCTACGAAGGCGTGCTGGTGGGCAAGATCGGCAGCGGCACCTTCGTCAACACCCATCTGCCGCGCCACGACCGGCGCCAGGACGGCGTGCGCTTCGCCAGCCAGGACAACATCGAACGCTGGGCCAATCTCGACACGCGCCTGCGCCACCCCGGCGCGGGCACGGCGAAGGCCGACTTCATCGGCGGCGCCACCACCCAGCTGCAGTTCCCCCAGGAGGAATGGCGGCGCTGCGTGAACCATGCCTTGCGCCAGATGACCGGCCTGCGCGGGCACTACAGCTCGCCCGAAGGCATCGCCCCGTTGCGCGACGGCATCGCCCGGCACATTTCCTATGCCCGTGGGGTGAACTGCCAGCTGGACGACGTGATGGTCTGCAACGGCGCGCAGCAGGCGCTGGACCTGCTCGCCCGCGTCATGCTCCGCCCCGGTGACAAGGTGGCCATGGAAGACCCCGGCTACACCCCGGCGCGGCTGATCTTCCAGACCCTCGGCGCCGAGGTGGCCAGCGTGCCGGTGGACGCCGAGGGCATCTGCGTCGACCTGATCCCCGACGGTACGCGGATGATCTACACCACGCCGTCGCACCAGTTCCCGCTGGGCATGCCGATGAGCCCGGCACGCCGCGAGACCTTGCTCGCACGCGCCCGGGAACTGGGCGCACTGGTGATCGAGGACGACTACGACAGCGAATTCCGCTACGAAGGCCGGCCCACCGACGCGCTGCAGAGCCTCGACCGTCACGGCGTGGTCGCCTATATCGGTACCTTCTCCAAGGTGCTGCTGCCGGAACTGCGCCTGGGCTACCTGATCCCGCCGCCCAGCCTGTTCACGGCGCTGGTGCGGGCGCGGCAGATTTCCGACTGGCACAGCTCGACGCTGCCGCAGTGGGCGTTGGCCAAGTTCATCAGCGAGGGCTACCTGCTCAAGCACATCCGCCGCTGCCACGGCATCTACGCCGGGCGCCGCGAGCGCATCCTGGCGCGGCTGGCGGGCGACCTGTCGCCCTGGCTGGAAGCGGTGCCGTCGGTGGCCGGCTTCCACCTCACCGCCCTGCTGCGCGAGCCGGTCAACGTGGCACTGCTCTGCGAACTGGCGCGCAAGGTCGAGGTCGGCCTCTACGGGCTGGCGCCCTTCCATCATCAGGCGCCGGTGCGCGACGGCCTGCTGCTGGGTTTCGGCGCCATCGACACGCTGGACATCGACCCGGCGCTGGACAAGGTGCGCGACCTGTTGCAGCAGTTGGCCTGAGCCTGGTTATCCCTCATACGCGCCCTGGAGCGCAGGAGCGGGCTCTTTCCACGATCAGTTCCGGCCGCTCCGTGCCTATCCGGCTGACAGCATTCCTGGTTTGTCCCCTGCCAAACCCTGCCTCCGGCGTACCAGCGTCCCGTGGATGCCCCCCATCACTGGATTGGCCCGGCGGTTTTCCCCGGAATTGGCGGTTCAGCCAGAAGCGGCGCGGCCGTAACCTTTCCGCATCGGTTTTGAAAGCCGGTTCCGGCCTTTACCGGACCCCAGCGTCAGCGCCCAATGGCCACCCAGCACAAAGGAGCCTCGCCATGTCCCCGTCCGCCATTGCCATCGTTCGCGTCCAGGCATTCCCCGGCCAGGCTGCCGCGCTGGGCGAGCATCTCACTCAATTGGTCGGCCAGGTCCGCCAGCAACCCGGCTGCCAGGGCAGCGAGTTGCAGGAATTGGCCGCCGACCGCTGGCAGGTGCTCACCCGCTGGGCCAGCCAGGCCGAGCTGGAGGCGCATCTGGCCGGCCCGAAAGCGCAGCAGTGGCTCGGCCAGCTTGGCTGTGGCGACCTGGCACTGGGGCTGGAGTTCGAAAGCCGCAGCGCCGACTGACTCAGAACGCCGTGCGCACCAGCCCGCCATCCACCCGCAGCGCCGCGCCGTTGGTGGCCGAGGAAAGCTCCGAGCAGACATAGATCACCAGGTTGGCGATCTCCTCGGGACGGGCGAAGCGCTGCAGCAGCGAGCCCGGCCGCGCGGTGCGGAAGAACTCCGCCTCGAATTGCTCGAACGGCTGGCCGCCGGAGAGCTTGTCGACGAAATCACCCACGCCCTCGGACGCGGTCGGCCCCGGCAGCACGGCGTTCACCGTCACCCCGGTGCCCGCGCAGTATTCGGCCAGACCGCGGGACAGGCCGAGCTGGGCGGTCTTGGTGACGCCGTAATGAATCATTTCCAGAGGAATCTGGATGCCGCTCTCGCTACTGATGAACACCACCCGCCCCCAGTTCTTCTGCTTCATGCCCGGCAGGTAGGCACGGGACAGGCGCACACCGGACAGCAGGTTGACGTCGAGGAAGCGCAGCCATTCCTCGTCGGCAATTTCCTCGAAGGGCTTGGGATCGAAGATACCCAGGTTGTTCACCAGCACATCCAGCGCCGGGTAGCGCTTCACCAGCGCGGCAATCTGCTGCGGGTCAGAGAGGTCACCGGCGAAACCCTCGACCTTCGCATCGGCCTGCCCGTCGCGGATGCGCGCCAGGGCATCGTCCACCGAGGCCTGGCTGCGGCCATTGAGGATCACCCTCGCCCCTTCGCGGGCCAGGCCCTGGGCAGTGGCGAAACCGATGCCCTTGGTCGAACCGCTGACCAGGGCGAGCTTGTCTGACAGGTGCAGATTCATGGTGCCTCCAACGGTGGGAAAGACAGGACCCGGTAGTGAACCGGGGAGCGAAGGAAGGAAAGAGAATAGGCGCTGGTTTCCACCCGCTGCCAGTTGCTCCCGAGCAACACTCCAGAAAAGCCAGCGCCCGCCGATCGTCATCAGTACGCGCCACGCTCGGCACAACCCCCCACAAGCTCTAGATCGGGCAATTCGCCCGACTCCTGTCCAGATGCCTTGTCTGACGGGCCTTTCGCCATCTCTTTGTATGATCGCTGTTACATTTCCGCGACATTTTCAGTGCCAATGTGTCGGTTATGTCCCTGTTCTGCTGGCGAAAATTCCAATCCCGACTAGCGTCAATTCCGTAAGCAGATATGCGTAGGACTGCTTTTCTCTGGGGATTTACCAGCCGGAAATAGGGAAATGCAGGCCAAATACCGCTCGAAGCTCTTCCAGCCAGTCGCCCACGCCCTGGCCCTGGAACAACGCATCCTGTTCGACGGCGCCGCCGCCGCCGCCGTCGATCAGCAGCATCACGACAGCACCGCTGCCGAGGCGAAGGACACGGCCAAGCCGGCCACCGCCGTCGAGGCACGCGCGCAGGCAGCCGCACCCACGCAGACGGCGCCGCGCAACCTGGTGGTGATCGATGCCCGCCTGGAGAACCGCGACCAGCTCGCCGCCAATCTGCCGGTGGGCACCACCGCGCTGGTGGTGGACGCCGGGCAGGACGCCGTCGCGGCCATCAGCAACGCGCTGACGCAACTGGGCAAGGTCGACTCGATCCAGATCTTCTCCCACGGCGCCACCGGCCAGTTCACCCTGGGCAACCAGACCTTCACCAGCCAGAGCGTCGACCAGCTCGGCGATCGCCTGAGCGCCTGGCGCGGCGAGCTCAATGCCGGTGCGGACATCCAGCTCTATGGCTGCGACGTCGGCGCTGGCAGCGCCGGACAGGCGCTGGTCAACGAGCTGGCGCGCTGGACCGGCGCGGACGTCGGAGCCTCCAGCAATGCCACCGGTTCCACTGGTGCGGGCGGCGACTGGAACCTGGAAGTGCGCGCGGGCGACGTGGACAAATCCATCGCCCTGAGCGCCGATACCCTGGTGAGCTTCCAGGGCCTGCTGGCCGATGCCAGCCCCACCGTGGCCATGGGCAGCGGCGGCTCAACGGTGCGCCTGGGCGATACCTTCACCTTCGACGTCATCTTCAGCAACCCGTCTACCCAGGTTGGCTACGCGCCCTACATTGACCTGTTCATGCCGGCCACCGGCCGCGACGGCGATGACGGCGCCACCTTTGTTTCCGCCACCTACCTGGGCCAGGCGGTGAACAGCTACGTACTCACCTTCGACGCCAGCGGCAATGCCACCCATCCCCTGGCCAAGGATGCCAACGGCAATGCCCTGGTAATCAACGCCGCCAGCGTCGGCATGAAGCCCGGCGACCAGATGGTCGTGCTGCAGTTGCCCTACGCCAGCGTCACCAGCGGCCAGCCAGCCATCGACATCCAGATCACCGCGCAACTGAGCAACCTGGCCGATACCAGTTATTCCGACGGTGCGCCCAACCTCACCATCAATGCCCGCGGCGGCTTCGAGTACGGCAACGATTCGCTGAACAACCCGGCGCAGGACCCGACCCTGGTGGAGGCCGCGCTGCACAGTTTCGTGGTCACCCCGACGCTGCTGTCAGTAACCCAGACGGTGAATATGCCCGAGGGCGAAACGGTCACCGGGCCGAACTTCACCCGTACCGAAACGGTGACCGTGACCCCGGCTACCGGCCAGACCCTGAACAACGTGACCGTCACCCAGACGGTGCCCGACCAGGTCCACGTCAGCTCCATCACCCCGGGCCCCGGCGGCACCCTGGCGTCGATCACCCTGCACGACGGCACCGTGCTGACCAACCCGACGCTGATCGCCGCGGCGCTGAACAACCCTAACACCTTCGTCGCCAGCTACACCATCCACTACGACACCCTGACCGGCCCCAGCACCACCCAGGTCGGTTTCTATGTGCCGGAGATCGACGCGGCCGGGCGACCGGTGCTCGACCCCGCCACGGGCAACCCGCGCACCATCACCTTTGGTACCGCCACGGTGAACGGCGACTGGAACCCGCTGGACACGCGCGACCGACCTACCGACCCGGACGGCTATCCCTTCACCGTCACCGGGGACGGCGCGGGGATCACCTTCGTCGCCAAGTCGATCACCCTGCTCAAGACGGTGAACCTGCAGACCGACGTCGGCACTCCCGGCATCACCCCCGGCGACACCCTGCGCTACACCATGGACGTGGCCATCTCCGACTTCTACGCCTTCGGCAAGAACATCCTCGGCCAGGGTACCTTCACCGTCACCGACCAGCTCAGCGACGGCCAGACCTTCTCCGCCGCCAACGCGCCCACCATCGTCATCCAGCAACACGGTGCGTCGCAGGTCATCCCGGTGATCTACACCGCCACAGTGAATGCCGATGGCAGTACCACCATCGTCTTTGATATCGGTGCTTCCATCGCTGCAGCCATCCAGGGGCCGGGCGTCTATGCGCTGTTCGGCGATCTCTGGGACGATGATGTGCAGGAAGGCGCCACGCGGATGTCCATCGTCTACGACGCCACCATCGACACCACCTACACCTCCGACCACCCGCCCCATGACCAGCTCAACGAGGGCGACAGCGTCAGCAACAATGCAACGGTGGATGCCACCGTGCTGCGCGACTCGCTGAACATCGGCGGCGAGCAGACCGACGGCTCCGGCACCACCAGCACCATCGACACCTCCAACATCGATATCACCCTGACCCAGGTGAACGGCGGCAACCCGCCGGCCAACGGCGAACTGCGTCCCGGCGACGTGGTCACCTTCACCATTACCTACGACCTGCTGGTGGCGGACTACGAGAACTTCAAGCTCACCGCCTACCTGCCGTTGCCGCTGCTCAACGCAACGGGCATCAACTGGAGCATCGGCAACGGTGTCGGCCAGTGGAGCTTCGGCGCCGGCAACAGCATCCTCGACGTGCCCGACAGTGTCACCACCGGGGCCGGCAACTCGATCATCTTCGACTTCGGCAACTATGTTTCCGGCGGCCTCAACGGCGGCACCGTGCAGGTGCGCTTCACCATGGTGGTCGGCGATCAGCCCTATGCCGACCAGCGCGAACTCGACGTGCTGGCACAGTCCAGCCAGACCACCACCATCGACAAGACGCCGCTGATTTCCTCGGATGTCGCGGTCATCGAATCGGTCGCCGAACCGGTGCTGGACATCAAGCACGGCGTGGTTTCCACCACCAACGGCACGGTCACCGGCACCACCGGCACCTGGGCCCAGCCGGGTACCACCGGTGTTCCCTTCAGCGGCAGCGTCACCAGCCTGGCGGCCGTGGACGGCAACGTCAGCGGCATCGACGGCGCCGATACACTGCGCCTGGCCACGGCGATCAAAAACAGCGGTGGCGGCGGCGCCTACGATGTGACCACCAGCATCACCCTGCCGGCGGGCCTGGCCTTCGTCGGCGGCGGTCTGTCGACGGCCAACCTGCAGATCTATCGCGGCGACGGCACTCTGCTGGTACTCAACACCGACTACAGCGTCAGCGGCAACAGCATCACCTTCATCGACCGCAACAACCAGGGCGCCCTGCTCGCCGGCCGCGCCGGTGCCCCTGACGGCAACGACGCCGCCGGGCGCAATGTGGTGGTGATCACCTACGACGTCACCGTGAGCAACGCCATCCTCGCCTCCAGCACCCTGCAAAGCAGCGCGGCGCTGACCCACTACGCCAGCGTTGAGGGCGGGCAGGACTTCACTCCGGTGGACATCGTCGAAGTCGCCAACCAGCAGGTGGCCGCGCCGACCATCACCAAGACCTACCAGGACGGCAGCCTCACCAACGACGACTCCAGCGCCGGCCACACCAGCGGCAGCAACCTGGTGATCGGCGAGAAAATGACCTACGACATCGTCGTCACCCTGCCCGAAGGCAGCACCGCCAACCTGCGTCTTTCCGACCTGATCCCGCCGGGGCTGCGCCTGGACCTCACGGCCTTCGGCGGTGCGGGCTACCAGATCATCTACAACGCCGCAGACAACGGCATCGATCCGTTCAGCGGCGCGCTCACGCAGGCCTTCGCCGGCTCTGTCAACGTCCTCACCTTCAGCGGCGACGGTAGCGATGGCGGCGACCTGAACCTGCTGTTCAGTGCCGCCGGCTCCACGGCAGACAACAACATCGGCAACAACGCCTTCGTCATCCGCCTGGTGCTGGTGGCGAGCAACGTGCAGAGCAACCAGCAGGGCGTCACCCTGAACAACGGCGCGCAGCTGACCTATAGCGACCCCGACGGCGATACCCCCAACGGCGCCACGGCGGTGGACCGCACCGTCGCCAGCCCGCAGCAGCCTTCGGTGACCATAGTCGAGCCGACCCTCACGGTGAGCCAGCAGGTCACCTCCACGCCCACCTACGGCGGCTTCGACGAAGGCGACACGGTCACCTACACCATCACCATCAGCAACACTTCCGGCACCAATGCCTTCGATCTCAGTCTGCTGAACATACTGCCCACGCAGCTGGACAACATCGTGATCACCGGCAAGGTCTACAACGGCGCCACCAACAACGGCGGCGTGGACTTCATCATCCAGAACGGCCAACTGGTCACCGCCAGCGGCGCCAACATCGATATCGCCAATGGCGGCAGCATCATCATTTCCCTCTCGGGCGTGGTGAACGACACGGCAGCCGGCCAGGCAGTCATCACGAACAACGTCGTGGTGCGCTGGACCAGCCTGGACGGCCTGAGCAACACCACCGACACCGGCGCGGGCGAGCGCGGCGGCGACGACGGACTGCTCAATTCCGGAGTGCTCAACGACTACCGGCAGATCAGCACGCTGCTGATTCCCGTCACCAATGGCATCCAGGTCTCCCGCGTCGGCGGCCTCGACGCCACGCCGCCAGCGACCAACTCCTCCGGCGCCACCGATACCGCCGGCCTGGAAGAAACCGTAGTGGTCGGCGAGATCGTCCGCTACCGCGTGGCGATCGTAGTGCCCACCGGCGTGAACCCCAATTACCAGATCCGCATCGAGTTGGCTCCCGGGCTGGAGTTCATCCCCGCCGACCTCAACAACATCCTTATCGCCCTGGGTTCCAGCGCCATTGGCGGCCTCACCACCGACGCCACCGACCTGATCAGCGGCGGCACCCTGGGCATGGTCGGCAACCAGAACAGTGACGTATCGCTGCCGATCCATCCCGACCTGTCCGGCGACAAGCCCACCGGCATCTTCAACATCAACAGCGGGCGCCTGCAGATTTCCCCTGATGGTCGGACCATCACCTTCAACCTGGGCAACCTGACCAACAACGAGATCAACGACGGCGATATCGAAGGGGTGATCCTGGAATTCAACGTGCGCGTCGCCAACATCGCCAGCAACCAGTCCGGCGCGCAGCTGAGCATGAATGTGTTCGAACATGTCGGTGCCGGCGCCGGGGTCGACCGCGGGCACAGCGCCACGATCTTCGAGCACGTGGTAGAGCCAGGTTTCACCGGCATGGACAAGTCGGTCATCGACATCGCCACCGGCAGCGTCGCCGGCACGACCCAGGCGACGGTCTCGGTCAGCTTCACCCAGAACGGCGAAGTACCGGCCTACAACGTCGTGCTGCGCGACCAGTTCCCCAACGGCAGCGACTACGCGATCCAGAGCATCGTCATCAACGGCACCAGCTACACCACCGGCAACCTGCCGGCGGGCGTCACCGCCAGCGTGGTGGGCGGCCAGGTGGTGCTCAACTTCGACCAGCTGAACGTCAACGACAAGGTACAGGTGATCTACAGCGTCACCCTGCCCAACACCATCGTTCCCGACGACGTCACCAGCTCTGCGGTCCTGACCTGGACCAGCCTGCCCACCAGCTTCGAGAACGCCGGCTGGGGCGGCTCGCTGCCACTGACCGCCGGCGGCGCCGATGGCGAGCGCACCGGCCAGGACGGCGTCAGCGGGCTGAACAATTACATCCTCAGCGATGGCGCCGGCATGGGCGTGGTGCAAGGCACCCTGTGGGATGACACGAAGTCCGCCACCAACAGCATCACGCCCGACGGCCCCGGCCTGGGCGGCATTGACGTGACCCTGACCTGGGCCGGCGACGACGGCGTGTTCGGCAACGCCGACGACCGCACCTTCAGCACGGTGACCGCCGCCGACGGCACCTACCAGTTCGCCATCCTGCCCTCAGGCAATTACCTGGTGGCGGTGGCGCAGAACTTCGCTCAGGCGAGCAACAACCGCTTCCACGTGCGCGTCGACACCGACAGCGGGACTGCCACCGTCGGCCTGGGCAACATCAACCTGAACCTCGCCGAAGGCGCCATCGGCATCGCCAATGCCGGCTACGTGCATATCAACGAAGCGCCGATCAACACCGTCGCCGACCAGCATGGCCAGGAAGACACGGTGCTGCACATCGTCGGCCTGGCCACCAGCGACGTGGACGTCGACGCCGGCAATGCCAACGGCATCATGACCGTCACCCTCAGCGTGGTCCACGGCGTGCTCTGGCAGACCGGAACGGCACCAGGGCCGAACGACGCCCCGCCTGCCGGCGCCGGTCGCACCCTGGTGCTCACCGGCACCCTGCAGCAGATCAACGTGTTGCTCAGCCAGATCTATTACAAGGGCGACCAGGACTTCAACACCGCCCGCAATGCCGAAACCCTCACCATGGTCACCAACGACCAGGGTAATTTCGGTGACGCGGACGGCGACGGCATCCCCGGCGAAAACCCCGACGACGCCCTGAAAGACACCGACACCCTGAACATCGTCATCGACCCGGTGAACGATGCGCCCATCGCCCATGACGACATCGCCATCGCGGTGGAAGCCGGCGGCCTGAACAACAACGCTCCGGGTGTCGACCCCACCGGCAACGTGCTGGACAACGATACCGACGTCGACATCCAGACCAACAACGATGTCCTGCGCGTCACTCACATCGCCAGTGTCGTCAACACCACCGGCATCGCCGTCACCCTGGGTAGCCCCGTCGTGATCCAGGGCCGCTACGGCACCCTGACCATCACTGCCACCGGCGGTTTCCAGTACGTGGTCGACAACAACAATGCCGAGGTGCAGGCGTTGCGCACCGCAGGCGACTTCATCATCGACACCTTCCAGTACACCGTCAGCGACCTCGGTGGACTGACCAGCCAGGCGTTGATCACCGTCGACATCCACGGCGCCAACGACACACCGGTGGCGCAAAACGACACCGGTGCCGCCATCGAAGCCGGCGGCACCAACAACGGCACCCCCGGCAGCGATGCCGTCGGGAACGTTCTGGACAACGACAGTGACGTGGACGCAATAGTCTACGGCGAGACCAAGGCCGTCAGCCTGGTCCGCTTCGACGGCACCGGCGGTGGCGCTATCCTGCCGGTCGCCCCCGGCTCACCGACCACCGTTGCGGGCCTCTACGGCAGCCTGACGATCAACTCCGACGGCACCTATCGCTACGTGGTGGACAACAACAATCCCGTGGTCCAGGCGCGGTCCCCCAGCGACCCTCTCCTCTCCGAGCAGTTCACCTACCAGGTCACCGACAAGGGCGGCCTGAGCGCCATCGCCACCCTCACCATCACCATCCAGGGCGCCAACGACGCGCCGGTGGCAGTGGACGACCACGGCAGCGCCACGGCCGGCGCCAGCGACGGCAGCCCGGCACCGGTCAACGCCAGCGGCAACGTGATCACCGGTAACGCCGGGGTGGGCACTGACACTGACGTCGACAACGTCGACCGGCCCAACGCCGACAAGCTCAAGGTCGACGGCGTGCGCTCCGGCCTGGAAAGCGCCGGCGGCACCCTGACCGGTGTCGTCAACGGCATCACCACCAACATCGCCGGCACGGTCGCCCGGCTGGCCAACGGCAGCATCATCAGCGGCAACTTCGGCCAGCTCAGCCTGAACGACGACGGCACCTACACCTTCGTGGTCAACAGTGCCGATCCGGCCATCCAGGCACTCACGGCGAACCAGAGCCTGGACGTCATCTTCACCTACCGCATCCACGACACCGGCGGGTTGACCGACCAGGCGCAGCTGGTGATC
The DNA here is from genome assembly GCF_040017195.2 of Pseudomonas sp. LABIM340. NCBI lineage: Bacteria > Pseudomonadati > Pseudomonadota > Gammaproteobacteria > Pseudomonadales > Pseudomonadaceae > Pseudomonas > Pseudomonas sp. LABIM340. The sequence goes on from NZ_CM200227.1 coordinate 3,799,612, forward strand.
ACCGTACTCGGTGTGAATGACCCGCCCGTCGTGCAACCCGTCGTGATCCACGCCACCGAGGCCGGCGGCCTCCTCAACAACGTCGCAGGCCTCGACCCGACCGGCAGTATCCGGGGCTCCTATGTCGATCCCGACGGCGATGTCCTGACCATCACCGCCGTGGTCAACCCCAACGGCGTCAGCGGCAACGTGGGGGCGGACCTGGCGGGCAACTACGGCGTACTGCTGCTCAACGCCGACGGCAGCTACCGTTTCGTGGTCAACAACCTCGACCCGGCGGTGCAGTCGCTGCGTACCTACAACGACACGCTCAGCGAAGTCTTCACCTACAGCGTCAGCGACGGGAACGGCAAGACGGTCACCCGCACGTTCACCATCATCATTCACGGGCAGAACGATACCCCTATCGCCGCCGACGATACCGGGACCGCCATCGAGGCCGGCGGCACGCTGAACACCACGCCCGGAGCGCCCGCCACCGGCAACGTGTTGCCCAACGATCTGGATGTGGACGGCGCGGCTTACGGAGAAACCCATGTGGTCGACGCTGTGCGCACCGGCACCAAAGGCGCCGGCGGCACGCTGATTGACCTGACCGCCAGCGGCGGCGTGATCGCTGGCACCTACGGCACCCTGACCCTCAATGCCAACGGCACCTATACCTACACCGTCAACGACAGCCTGGCCGCCGTGCAGGCACTGAAGAACGGTGATTCGCTGACCGAAGCCTTCACCTACCGCATGCACGACACCGCTGGCGCCAGCTCCATCGCGCAGTTGACCATCACCATCGAAGGCCGCTACGACGCCCCGGTGGCCAACGACGACATCAACTACGCGGTGGCCAACCTCGACGGCAGCGGCGGGCGGAACCCCGCCGGCAACGTGATCACCGGCCTGACCGGGATCTTTGCCGGCATCGGTGCCGACACCGACGTCGATGCCGGCGACCACATGCGCGTCACCACCATCGCCGTCGGCCCGGAAGGCGCGCAGGTAAACACCGTGACGGTGACACCCGGCAGCCCGCAGACCATCGTCGGCGCGTTCGGCACCCTGGTGATCAATGCCGACGGCAGCTACCAGTACTTCGTCGACAGTACCAACCCAGACATCATCTCCCTCGGCCCGCTGGCCTTCGCCCTGGAATCCTTCACCTATCAGGTCACCGACGATGGCGGACTGAATGACCAGGCCACACTGATCATCCTGATCCGCGGGCGCAACGAACCACCAGTGACCGAACCCGATTTCGGCTCCGCCGTGGAGGACGGCGGCCTGCACAACAACGTGCCGGGCAGCAATCCATCGGGCAACGTGCTGGCCAACGACACCGATCCGGACACCATCACCACCATCCCGCAGGACGTGATGCATGTGGTCTCCTACTGGGCCGGCGACGGCCCCCTTCCGCCCGATGCCAGCGTTCCCGGCCAAAGCCTGCGTGGCCAGTACGGCACCCTGACGCTCAACGACGACGGCAGCTGGAGCTACGAGCTGGACAACTCCCTGCCGGAAGTCGAAGCCCTGCGTGCCAGCGGCCAGACCCTGCAGGACAAGTTCACCTACCTGGGTGCGGATATCTGGGGCGGCGCCACGCCCGGCCTGCTGACCATCACCATCGACGGGCGCAACGACACGCCCATCGCCAGTGACGACAACGCGCAGGCGGTGGAAGCCGGCGGTGTCAACAACGGCACGCCCGGCATCGACCCGCGCGGCAACGTGCTGGACAACGACACCGACGTCGACGGCGTGCAGTACGGCGAAACCAAGTCGGTCGTGGACTTCACCAACCAGAACGGCAGTACGGCCAATGCCGGCAGCGTCCTGCAAGGCCTCTACGGCAAGCTGGTCATCAATGCCGACGGCAGCTACGAGTACCGCGTCGACAACGACAACCCCACCGTGCAGGCCATGCGCAGCGCCAACGAGAAGCTGCAGGAAGTCTTCACCTACCGCATGCGCGACACCGCTGGCGCCACCTCGGACGCGCGCCTGACCGTGGTCATCCAGGGCGCCAACGACAACCCGGTGGCACGCGACGACAGCAACAGCGCCACCGACCAGACGCCGGCCCCGCAGGCCACCGGCAACGTGCTGCCCAACGACAGCGACGTGGATGGCGGCGACTCGCTCACCGTCACCGGCATCCGCACCGGCCAGGAAACCGGCAGCGGCACTGCGGGTGTGATCGGCCAGCCGATTGCCGGGCGCTACGGCACGCTCGTGCTCAACGCCGACGGCAGCTACACCTACACCATCGACCTGACCAATCGCGAAGTGCTGGCGGCAGCAGGCCTGGGGCAAGTACTCAAGGACTACTTCACCTACACCATCAGCGACCTGGCCGGCGCCACCGACGATGCCGTGCTGACCATTACCCTGGACATCGCCACACCGTACATCCCGCCGGGCCCGCATTTCGACCGCTTCGGCGACGACGGCTACCCGCGTGACCGCCTCCCGGACGTAGACCCGGCGATCTTCGTGCAGCCGGTGGTCGAGCGCATCGACGATCGCCTGTCGCTGTCCAACTGGGGCGCCGACGGCAGCAACATCGACATCTTCGCCACGCCGGAAATCGAGAGCCCGTCGCTGGGCTCACAGCTGGGCCAGGTCAAGGGCCAGTTCGTCGCCCGCGCCGTGGCCGAAAGCCGCCGCGCGGCAACTCTGGACAAGAACTGGGTGGACGGCCGCCACGGCGTCATCAGCCTCAGCGCCGACGGGCTGTTGCCCGACCCGTCGATCTGGGCGCCCTTCCCCGCCGACATGGTCGGCAAGGCTGACAAAGCGCAGAACACCCAGGGCTTCCGTGCCCAGCTGCGCGAGGCCGCCCAGCGTCGGAGCGGCCAATGAGGAACTCGCGACTCTTTAGGATCGATCAAGGACAGACTATGCCTGCCTACGCACTGAAATGCCTGAGCGCCACCATCACCGTCAGCCTCTTCCTCAGCGCCTGCTCGGCGTTCGAGCCCAAACCCTACACCGAGGAGGAAATGCGCCAGCGGGTGATCGACGACCAGGCGCGGATGTACAAGGAGCAGGAACCGGTCAGCGGGCCGATCACCTTCTACGAAGCCTCCGCCCGAGCATTGAAATACAACCTCGACTACCGCCTGAAGCTGCTGGAAAGCGCGCTGGCCTCTGACCTGCGTGACGTCACCAGCCACGAGATGCTGCCGCGAGTGGTCGCCTCCGCCGGCTATGCCGGGCGCAACAATGACTCCGGCGGCACCTCCATCGGCATCGAGGACCGCCAGGTCAGCCTGCGTCCGTCCACCTCGGAAGAGCGCTATCGCCAGCTCTACAGCCTCGGGCTGTCCTGGAGCCTGCTGGACTTCGGTGTCGCCTACTACCGCACCCAGCAGAAGAACGACCAGATGCTGATGGCCGAGGAACGCCGCGAGAAGGTCGCGCAGAACGTCCTGCAGGACGTGCGCAACGCCTACTGGCGCGCGCTGGGCGCCCAGCGCCTGCTGCCGGAAGTGGACGGCCTGCTGATGCGCACCCACCGCGCGCTGACCTCCGCCCGCGAGGCCGAGGGCAAGGGCCTGCTGCCGCGCCAGGACATCCTTGCCTACCAGCGCGCCCTGCTCGACTCGGTGTACATGCTCACCGTGCGCCGCCAGGACCTGGAATTCGCCCGCGCCGAACTGGCCGCGCTGATGTCGCTGCCGCCGAACACCAAAATGGTCCTGGCCGACCTCGGCGAACAGCCGCTGCCGCTGGTGACCAACAACGTCGAACAACTCGAACGCCTGTCCCTGGAACGCCGCCCGGAGATCATGGAGGAGTGGTACCGGAAGCGCGTCGACATGAACGACCTGAAGATCGCCAAGGCCCAGCTGTGGCCCAACGTGAGCTTCAACTACGGCTACGAGTACGACTCCAACAAGTACCTGTACAACAACGACTGGAACCAGACCGGCATCAACGTCTCGATGAACCTGCTGCGCCTGGCGCAGTACCCGGACATCAAGGCCGCCGAAGCCAGCCAGGAAAAGACCGACGACATGCGCCGCACCGCGCTGTCCATGGCCATCCTCACCCAGGTCCGCGTCGGCCTGCTGCGCTATCAGTTGGCGAAGCAGGAAGTGGAGTTCGCCGACGAGAGCCTGCGCGTCGACCAGAGCCTGCTCAGCTACGCCCAGTCCGCCCGTGGCGCCGCCCTGGGCAGCGAACTGGAGCTGATCCGCGCCGAGGGCCGCTTCCTGCTCTCGCGCTACCAGCGCGAAGCCGCCTACTCCGACGCCCAGGCCGCCTGGGGCCGGCTGTACAACTCGGTGGGCTTCGAGGTGATGCCCCGGGAGATCGAGAACCACGACGTGAAGACCCTGGCGCGGGAAATCCAGCGCACGCTGGAGCAGCAGACCAGCACCAACCTGCTCGCCAGCAGCGGCGCCACGACCATGAAATCAACCGTTCAACCGACCGCTGGGCAAGCATCCGCAGGGCAGAAGGAAATCGCCAATGCCGCGCAGTAAGCCGTACCTGCTCCTCCCGCTATGCCTGATGCTGCTCCAGCCGGCGCTGGCCGATGATGCGCCCAGCGGCCTGCCGCCACTGCCCGACAACCAGGACCCCGGCGCCATCCGCGTGCTGCTGGTGTCCAACCTGGAAACCACCCTCTCCGCGCAGATGAACGGCACCCTCGGTGCGCTCAAGGCAAGCCTGGGCGACAAGGTCGCCAAGGATGCCGAGCTGGCCCAGCTCAACTGCGTGGAGGTCAACGCCCGCGCCAAGGTCGCCGCCGCCGAACTGAACATGGCCCGCTCCAATCTCGCCGCCAAGCAGAACCTGCGCAAGCTCAATGCCGTGGGCGACCTGGAAGTCGCCATGGCCAACACCGAGGTGCAGAAGGCCGACGGCGCCCTCACCCTGGCCCGCGCCCAGGCCGGCTACTGCCTCGTCGATGCGCCCTTCTCCGGGCGCATCGCCAAGGTCTACGTCAAGCCGTACCAGACAGTGACGGCCGGTACGCCGCTGTTCGACCTGGTCAGCGACGGCGCGCTGAAGGTCCGTCTCAACGTGCCCTCGTCCATGCTGCCCAGCCTGCGCCCGGACATGCCGCTGGAAGTGGACATCCACGAAACCGGCAAGCACTACCCGGCCAAGGTCAGCGTGATCAACGCGCGGGTCGACGCCGTGGCGCAGACCGTGGAGCTGGAAGCGAAACTGGACGCCAGCTACCCCGAACTGATCGCCGGCATGAGCGGGGTCGCGCGCTTCCCCGAAAGCCATGAGTGAGCTGCTGCCGCCACCCCAGCTGCTGCTGAGCCTGGCCAATGTGCGCGACAAGGCTCTGACGGCCGACTCCCTCGGCGCCCTCGCCTTCAGCATCGCCAACGACCTGTTCCCGCTGCTGCGCTTCCACCAGGCGCTGGTGTTCGCCTGCCATGAGTCGCGCAACGAGCTGCTGGCGGTGTCCGGCCTGGCCAAGCCCACAGAAGACTCGCCCTATCTGGTCTGGCTGGAGCGCGCCAGCCGCTGGGTCGCCGGACAACTACCCGACGCCACGCCCACCTGGCTGGCCCGCGACGCCATCGAACCGCCTGCCGACATCGCCGAAGGCTGGAGCGAATGGTGGCCCGCCGGACTCTGGTGCGTGCCGCTGCACGACCGCGCCGGCAAGCGTCTGGGGCTGGTGCTGTTCCTGCTCGACGAGCCGCCGGCGCGGAACCTGCAGCCGCTGCTGCAGGGCATCTGGCAGACCTGGGCGCACGCCTGGGCATCGTTCGGCCCGCGCACCCGCCTGCGCTACTGGCGACCGAGCAAGCGCCAGGTGCTGGTCGGCGTGATCGCGCTGGCCGCACTGCTGCTGATCCCGGTGCGGCAGACCGCCCTGGCGCCGGCGGAAATCGTCTCGCGCAACGCCCAGGTGATCAGCTCGCCCATCGACGGCGTGATAGTCCGGATGCTGGTGCGGCCGAACCAGAGCGTCGAGGTCGGCACGCCGCTCTTCGAACTCGACGAAACCACCCTGCGCAGCCGCGCCGATGTGCTGGCCAAGGAAGTCGCCGTGGCCGACGCAGAACTCATGGCCGCCAGCCAGCGTGCCTTCGACAACCCGCAGAGCAAGAGCGAGCTGTCGGTGCTCGACGGCCGCTCTCGCCAGCGCCGCGCCGAACTGGCCGCCGTGCAGGCGCAACTGGCGCGCACCCGCGTACTCGCGCCGCGCGCCGGCGTGGCCGTGTACAGCGACCCCAACGACTGGCTGGGCAAGCCGGTGGTGACCGGCGAACGCATCCTGCAGATCGCCGACCCGAAGGCACCGGGCATGCGCATCCAGCTGCCGGTAGCCGATGCCATCGCGCTGGAGCCGGGGGCACCCGTGGCGTTGTTCCTCACCGCCTACCCGCTCGACCCGCTGCACGGGGAAATCCTCGACACCAGCTACCAGGCCAAGCCCAGCGATGAAGGCGTGGCGTCCTATCGCCTGCTGGCCAGCGTGCAGGACGCCCCGCCCCATGCGCGCCTGGGCCTGCACGGCACCGCCAAGCTCTACGGCGAGCGCGTGGTGCTCGGCTACTACCTGCTGCGCCGCCCGCTGGCGTCCCTGCGCGCCTGGACCGGCTGGTAACGGCGATGGACATTGCCGCCGAAGACCTGCCCACCCCGCCGCTGCGCGACGACCTGCGCCTGGACGAAGCCGCGCCCGGCCCGGACGGCGAGCCGGTATGGGTGATCCAGGACAGCGTGCTCAACCGCTTCTACCGCATCGGCTGGCTGGAGTTCGAATGCCTGCTGCGCTGGGAGCAGACGCCCCGGCAGATCAGCGAGCAGATCGCCGAGCAGACCGCGCTCAAGCCCGATGCCGAGCAGGTGCTGGGTTTCCGCCAGTTCCTCGAACACCACCAGTTGCTCCGCCCCGGCCCCGAAACCCTGGCGCGGCTGGCCGCGCGCAGCGAAGGCAAACAGTGGACGACCTGGAACTGGTGGCTGCACCACTACCTGTTCTTCCGTATCCCGCTGCTGCGCCCGCAGCGCTTCCTGCGCGCCATCGCCGGCAGCCTCGACTGGCTGTTCAACCGCTACGTGGCGATGCTGGTGCTGCTGCTCAGCCTCGCCGGCATCGTGCTGGTGGCGCACCAGTGGGACACCTTCACCCACGACGTGGTGGAGTCATTCTCCTTCGAGGGCCTGCTCAGCTTCGCCGCCGCACTGGTGGTGGCGAAGACGCTGCATGAGCTGGGTCACGCACTGGTGGCGACGCGGCTGGGGCTGAAGGTCGCGCACATGGGCATCGCCTTCGTGGTGATGTGGCCGATGCTCTACACCGACACCGGCGAGAGCTGGAAGCTGCGCAGCAACCGCCAGCGCCTGGCGATTGCCAGCGCCGGGATCATCACCGAACTGGGTCTGGCCGGGTTGTCGACGCTGGGCTGGGCACTGGCCGACCCTGGTCCCTTCCGCAACGGGTTGCTGTACCTGGCGACCACCAGCTGGGCGCTGTCGCTGGCCCTGAACGCCAGCCCCTTCATGCGCTTCGACGGCTACTTCATCTTCTCCGACCTGCTCGACTTCCCCAACCTGCACGAACGCGCCGGCGCCCTGGCGCGCACCACGCTGCGGCGCAACGTGCTGGGGCTGGACGAACCCTGGCCGGAGCACTTCCCCACCGGCAAGCGCCGAGCGCTGGTGGCCTTCGCCTTTGGCACCTGGGTCTACCGCCTGCTGCTGTTCCTCGGCATCGCCGTGGCGGTCTACTACTTCTTCTTCAAACTGCTGGGGATCTTCCTGTTCGCCGTGGAAATCAGCTGGTTCATCGTTCAGCCTGTGTGGCGCGAACTCAAGGTCTGGTGGCAGCGCCGTGCGGAAGTGAAGCCGCGGCGCAAGCTGGTGTTCCTCGCGCTGCTCGGCGCCATCGTCCTGCTGCTCGCCATTCCCTGGCGCACCCAGGTGCATGCCATGGGCGTGGCGCGTGCGGCGCAGCAGCTGCACGTCTATGCGCCCTTCCCTGCGCTGCTGCGCGACCTGCGCCCGGGCGGCGAAGTCGGCAAGGGTGAAACCCTGGCGGTGATGGAAGAGCCCGACATTGCCGCCAAGGTAGCTGGCAGCGAGGCGAGTATCCGCGGTTACCAGGGGCGGCTGGCGGGTATGCTGGCCGACCCGTCCGGACTGACCGAGGAAGCCGTCACCCGCCAGCGGCTGGGCGTGGAGTACCAGCAGGCCCGCGCCGCCCGCAACGAAATGGCCCGCCTCAACCTGCAGGCGCCGTTCGCCGGGCGCTGGATGGACGTCAACCCGGACTGGAAGCCCGGCCAGTGGATCAACACCCGCGAACCCATCGGCGTGCTGGTGGACCCGCAGCACTGGCTGGTGGACGCCTACGTCAAACAGGACGAAGTGCAGCGCCTCACCGACGGCGGCCAGGTGCGCTTCTACCCCGAAGGCGTGCCGCGTCCCATCGAGGGTCAGGTGGTGCTGATCGGCACCACGCGTATCAGCCAGCTGGAACTGCCGATGCTCGCCTCGCGCTACGGCGGCCCGTTGAACGTCAATCCGCAGGGCGAAGCGCTGGTGCCCAACCCGGCGCTGTTCCATGTGCTGGTAAAGCTGGATGGCGCGCCGCCTGGGCTTCACGAAACCCGTGGTCACCTGCAGATCGAGGGCGCCCGGCGCAGCTGGCTGGGCGAAGGTTTCACCCGCCTGCTGGCTGTCGCCCTGCGCGAGAGCGGGTTCTAGCGCCGGAGCTTACCCGTAGGAGCGCGCCATGCGCGCGACCGCGGGCGTGGTCCGCTCCTACAGGTTGATGATCCGTGCTTGCGGCCCCGCGCCGGGCTCACTCCTTCGCCATCCCGAAACAATGCCGCGCCTGCGGGAACTGGCGCTCACGCACCTCGCTGGCGAAGCGTTCGGCCGCCGCGCCGATCAGCTCGTCCACCCGCACGTACTGCTGCGCGAAGCGCGGAATCTGCTCGCCGGACAGCCCGAGCATGTCCTCGGTCACCAGCACCTGCCCGGCGCAGGCAGGTGAAGCGCCGATGCCGATCACCGGGATCTCCAGCCGCTCGCAGACCTGCCGCGCCACAGGCTCCAGCACGCCTTCGAGCACCACGCTGAAGGCCCCGGCGGCAGCGATGGCATCCGCCTCGCGCAACACCCGCGCAACGCCGGCTTCCTCCTTGCCCTGCACCTTGAAACCACCGAGGGCGTTGACTTTCTGCGGCATCAGGCCGATATGCGCCATCACCGGAATGCCGCGCTCGACCAGGAAGGCGATGGTCTCGGCCATCTCCGCGCCCCCTTCCAGCTTCACCGCCTGCGCGCCACTTTCGGCAAGCACCCGCGCGGCGGCGATAAACGCCTGCTGTGGCGAGGCCTGGTAGCTGGCGAAGGGCATGTCCACCACCACGCACGCCCGTTGTGAGCCCCGGACCACCGCGGCGCCGTGGGCGATCATCATGTCGAGGCTGACGGCCAGGGTGTGCGGCATGCCGTAGAGCACCATGCCCAGCGAATCCCCCACCAGCAGCACATCGACGTGCGGGTCGAGCAGCCGCGCCATGGGCGCCGAGTAGGCGGTCAGCACGACCAGACTGCCGGGCTCGCGGCACTGGCGGATGTCGAGGATGGAAAAACGTTGTTGCGGACGGTGAGTACTCATCGGGCTCTCCCACTTCGGGCTGGATTTGACCGGGGAAGACGCTACCATCGGCCCTCCATGACCCACTTCCGACAGTGAGACAAGCTATGCCGCCAGCGGGACAGGATGCTCTGGCACTTCCCGGCTTCACTTCGCTGCCACGCCCGGTGTGGCTGCGTGCCTTCGACATGCCCGCCGGCCACGAGGTGGAGCCCCACTCCCACCCCTGGGGCCAGCTGATGTACGCCGCCAGCGGGGTGCTCGAGGCAACGACCGAGGAGTACGCCTGCGTGATTCCACCGCGCCGGGCGATGTGGCTGCCGGCGGGCGTTCGCCACAGCGCCCGTGCGCGCACGCTGGTGGTGCATCGCAGCTTCTACCTGGCGCCGGAACTGGCAGTCGGCCTGGGGCCGTGCCGCGTGCTGGAAATCTCGCCGCTGCTGGACAACCTCATCCAGCGCGCCAGCGAGTTCCCCCGCGACTACCCCGACGAGGGGCCTGAAGCCCGGCTCATGCAGGTGCTGGTGGACGAGCTGCACAGCGCGCCGAACTCCGGCCTGGCCCTGCCGCTGCCGCGTGACGCCCGCCTGCGGCGCGTCACCGATCACTTGCAGGAACACCCCGGCGAGCGCCTGGGCATCGAGGACTGGGCGCAGCGCGTCGGCGCTTCAAGGCGCACGCTGGCGCGGCTGTTCCGCGACGAGACCGGGCTGTCGTTCCGCGAATGGCGCGAGCGGGTGCGCCTGCTGGCAGCGCTGCCGAGACTGGAGCGCGGCGAGTCGGTGACGCTGATCGCCGGCGAGCTGGGCTACGAATCCACCTCGGCGTTCATCGAGCTGTTCCAGCGCCAGCTGCATACCTCGCCCGGCGCGTTGGCGCGGCAGATGCGCGCCGGCGGGTAGCCACACCGGGGCAGCGCCTGGCTGCGGACTTTGTCCGCGGTCGCGGGCATGGCCCGCTCCCGCAGGGAGCGACATCAACATGAGAATTTCTTATGTTCATCACAAGAACATTGAGTTTGTCTCATGAAGGCCGCGCCGGGAGAATTTCCCCATCGTTGATTCAATGGAGAGATTCACATGGCGCTGGCACACAACCTCGGCTTTCCCCGCATCGGCCGCGACCGCGAGCTGAAGAAAGCCCAGGAAGCCTTCTGGAAGGGCGAGCTGGACGAAACCGGCCTGCGCGCCATCGGCCGCGAACTGCGTGCCGCCCACTGGCAGGTGCAGAAGAACGCTGGCATCGAACTGCTGCCGGTGGGCGACTTCGCCTGGTACGACCAGGTGCTGACCCACTCGCTGACCTTCGGCGTCATCCCAGAACGCTTCCGGGGCCATGGCGAAGCCAAGCCCACCCTGCAGACCCTGTTCGCCATGGCGCGAGGCGTCAGTACGGGGTGCTGCGGCGCGCATGCCCAGGAGATGACCAAGTGGTTCGACACCAACTACCACTACCTCGTCCCCGAGTTCAGCGCTGACCAGCAGTTCGAACTGAGCTGGGAGCAGTTGTTCGAGGAAGTGGAGGAAGCCCACGCCCTCGGCCATCAGGTGAAACCGGTGGTAATCGGCCCGCTGACCTACCTCTGGCTGGGCAAGACCAAAGGGGCCGACTTCGACAAGCTCGACCTCGTGGAGCGCCTGCTGCCGCTCTACGGCCAGATTTTCCGCCGTCTGGCCGCGCAAGGCGTGGAGTGGGTGCAGATCGACGAACCGATTCTCGCCCTCGACCTGCCGCAGGACTGGAAGAATGCCTTCGAACGCACCTACAACCTGCTGCAGAGCGAGCCGCTGAAGAAGCTGGTAGCCACCTATTTCGGCGGCCTGGACGACAACCTGGGCCTGGCCGCCGGCCTGCCCGTGGACGGCCTGCACCTCGACCTGGTGCGCGCACCGGAGCAGTTCCCGACTATCCTCGACCGCCTGCCGGCCTACAAGATTCTTTCCCTCGGCGTGGTCAACGGCCGCAACGTCTGGCGCTGCGACCTGGAGAAGAGCCTGGAAGTGCTGCGCCACGCCCATGACCGGGTGGGTGATCGCCTGTGGGTCGCGCCGTCCTGCTCGCTGCTGCACAGCCCGGTGGACCTGGAGCGCGAAGACCAGTTGGATGCCGAGCTGAAGAGCTGGCTGGCCTTTGCCGTGCAGAAGTGCGCCGAAGTCGCCCTGCTCGCCCGCGCCGTCAATCAACCCGAGGCTCCGGAAGTCATCGCCGCGCTGGAGCAGAGCCGCACCGTGCAGGCCAGCCGCGCCGCCTCGCCACGCATCCACAAACCGGAGGTGAAGGCCCGCCTCGCGGCGGTGAAAGCCGCCGACTGCCAACGCCAGTCGCCCTTTGCCCAGCGCATCGTCAAGCAACGCGCCGGTCTGAACCTGCCGGACTTCCCCACCACCACCATCGGCTCCTTCCCGCAGACCTCGGCCATCCGCCTGGCGCGCCAGGCCTTCAAGCAAGGCAAGCTCAGCGTCGCTGACTACACCGAGGCCATGCACAGCGAAATCCGCCATGCCGTCGAGACCCAGGAAAACCTCGGACTCGACGTACTGGTGCACGGCGAGGCCGAGCGCAACGACATGGTCGAGTACTTCGCCGAGCAGCTCGACGGCTACCTCTTCACCCGCTTCGGCTGGGTGCAGAGCTACGGCTCGCGCTGCGTGAAACCGGCGGTGATCTTCGGCGACCTGAGCCGGCCGAAGGCAATGACCGTAGAGTGGATCCGCTACGCCCAGAGCCTCACCAGCAAGGTGATGAAGGGCATGCTGACCGGCCCGGTGACCATGCTGATGTGGTCCTTCCCGCGCGAGGACGTCTCCCGCGAAACCCAGGCGCGCCAGCTGGCCCTGGCGATCCGCGACGAGGTCGTCGACCTGGAGCACGCCGGTATCAGGATCGTGCAGATCGACGAAGCCGCCTTCCGCGAGGGCCTGCCACTGCGCCGCAGCGACTGGGGCCGCTACCTCGACTGGGCCACCGAAGCCTTCCGCCTGTGCGCCTCCGGCGTGCGCGACGAAACCCAGATCCACACCCACATGTGCTACAGCGAGTTCAACGACGTGATCGAATCCATCGCCGCCATGGACGCCGACGTGATCACCATCGAAACCTCGCGCTCGGACATGGAGCTGCTGGAGGCCTTCGAGAAGTTCGAGTACCCCAACGAAATCGGTCCGGGCGTCTACGACATCCATTCGCCACGTGTGCCGGGCAAGGACGAGATGGTCAAGCTGCTGCGCAAGGCCGCGCAGCGGATTCCCGCCGAGCGCCTGTGGGTCAACCCCGACTGCGGCCTGAAAACCCGTGCCTGGCCGGAAACGGAAGCGGCGCTGGTGAACATGGTCGCGGCCGCCCGCGAGCTGCGCAAGGACGTGGCGCTGCTGGGCTGAGAGGGCGCTCCACCCATCCTGCGGGCTGAGGGCGATGACGCCCGCGTAGGGCGCATAACGCCCCAGGCGTTATCCGCCAAGGCGGATAACCCGTGCCGGGTTATGCGCCCTACGTTGCCGCAGGTTCATCTCGTACCGCGGCGATCCGGCAGATGAGCGTGGCGCCGGACAGGCATAATCTGGAGCCCCTCCGAACGAAGACACGCAGGACCAGACATGAAGCAGCTGCTCATCATCGGCATCGGCGCCGGCGACCCTGAATACCTCACGGTGCAGGCGATCAACGCGATGAACCGCGCGGACGTGTTCTTCCTCATGGACAAGGGCGCGGCCAAGGACAAGCTGATCCAGCTGCGCCGCGATATTCTCCAGCGCTACGTCTCCCATAGCGATTACCGCATCGTCGAAGCCGACAGCCCCGAACGCGTGCGCGAAGGCGACTACGCCGGGCAGGTGCGCGACCTCAACCAGGCCAAGCAGCAGGTTTTCAAACGTCTGATCGAGGACGAACTGCAGGACGGCCAGTGCGGCGCCTTCCTCGTCTGGGGTGACCCCTCGCTCTACGACAGCACCCTGCGCATCCTCGATGCCGTCCTGCGCGAGGGCCGGGTGAAGTTCGACTACCAGGTGATCCCCGGCATCACCAGCGTGCAGGCGCTGGCCGCACGCCATAAGGTGCCGCTGAACGCCATCGGCCAGTCAGTGCAGATCACCACTGGTCGCCGCCTGGCCGAGGGCTTTCCGGCCAACGCGGAAAGCGTCGTGGTGATGCTCGACGCCGAGGACACCTATCGCCAGCTGAACGACCCGGACCTGGAAATCTACTGGGGCGCGTACGTTGGCACGGCGGACGAGATCCTCCGTAGCGGGCGGCTCGCCGAGGTCGGTGAAGACATCCAGCGCACCCGCCAGGCGGCCCGCGAGGCCAACGGCTGGATCATGGACACCTACCTGCTGCGGCGCGCGCCGAAGGACGGCTGAGCAGACACGCAGGGCGCATGACGCCCACGGCGTCATCCGCCGTACCGTTCTGAGCAGGCTCGACAAAAGCGGCTAGAGTCATTTCGTTGTGTCGCCAACGCCCGCCGGAGCGCACCGCTCATGCCGAACGCCACCCTCGCCCGCTTCATCGAACACGCCACCCAGCTCAGCCGGCAGGAATCCGAACCCTGCCAGTGCGTGGCCTCGCTGGCGCCCTTCATGATGGAGCTGCTGGCCCATGCCGGCGACTTCCTCGAAGCGCACCACTACCAGAGCGACCCGTTCCACTATGCGCGCAACCTGATCTACCAGGCGCCGGACGACAACCTGTCGCTCTACGCCCTGGTCTGGTCGCCGGGCCAGTGGACGCCGGTGCACGACCACGGCAGCTGGGGCGTGGTGGGGATAGTCGAGGGGGTACTGGAGGAACGCAGCTACGTCTGCCTGTCCGCTGACCGCAACCGTGACGAGGGCATCGAACTGGTCAAGGGCGGCATGATCCTGCTGCCGCCCGGCGCGGTCACCAGCTTCGTCCCCAACCCCGACCACATCCACGTCACCGGCGTCCCCGCCGACCGCCCGCGCGCAGTCAGCCTGCACCTCTACGGGCGGATGATGAACAACTACCACATCTATGACGTCGAGGCCGGCACGCGGCACTTCGTCGAGGTGGAACACAACGGCTGAAATACCCGCCGAACACGCCTGCCGGATCACCCCGGAGGCTTGCCCGGCGCGATCTATACTCACACCGGCGCACGGGCAGGAAGTCCCGCGGCGCATGCCCTGTGGCGGAGGATGGTCAATGAATGCACCTGGTCCCGTTGTTCGTCCGACGATCCTGATCGTCGACGATGCTCCCGAGAACCTCACGCTCCTCTCGGAACTGCTCAAGCTGCTGTACCGCGTCAAGGCCGCGCGAACCGGCGAGAAGGCACTGCAGATCGCCCAGTCCGACGATCCGCCGGACCTCATCCTGCTGGACGTGATGATGCCCGGCATGAACGGTTTCGAGGTCTGCCGACGTCTGCGTGAAGACGCCCGTACGCAACGCATCCCGGTGATCTTCATCACCGCCCAGGTCGCCGCCGACGAAGAAATCCGCGGCCTGGAACTGGGCGCCGTGGACTACCTGACCAAGCCGATCAACCCGCCCACCGTGCTGATGCGCGTGGACAACCAGCTGCGCATCAAGGCCGCCGCCGACTTCCTGCGCGACCAGAACGAATTCCTCGAACAGGAAGTACAGCGCCGCACCCGCGAGCTGGCGGCCATCCAGGACGTCACCATCATCGCCATGGCCTCCCTGGCCGAAACCCGCGACAACGAGACCGGCAACCACATCCGCCGCACCCAGCACTACGTCAGCGCGCTCGCCGAGCACCTGCATCAGCACCCGCGCTTCGCCGCCGAGCTGGACGAGGAGACGCGGCAGCTGCTGCTGAAGTCCGCGCCGCTGCACGACATCGGCAAGGTCGGCATTCCCGACCACATCCTGCTCAAGCCCGGCAAGCTCACCGCCGAGGAATTCGAGCTGATGAAGAAGCACACCACCCTGGGGCTCGATGCCCTGGAGAAGGCCGAGGAGCGCCTGGGCATGGACGTGCCCTTCCTGCGCCTGGCCAAGCAGATTGCCTACGGTCACCACGAGAAGTGGGACGGCTCGGGCTACCCCGAAGGCCTGGCCGGCGACGCGATCCCGCTGTCGGCGCGGCTGATGGCGGTGGCCGACGTCTACGACGCGCTGATCAGCAAGCGGGTCTACAAGCCCGCCATGTCCCATGCGGTGGCGGTGGAGTACATCCAGTCCCAGCGCGGCATGCACTTCGACCCGGACATTGTCGATGCCTTCCTCGCACTGGAAGACGAGTTCCGCGGCATCGCCGAGCGCTTCAACGACAGTGACGCCGACCCGGCCGTGGCAACTCCAGCGGCCTGAAGGGCATAACCCGAAACGCCCGCGCCAACCCTGCCAGGAGGCGGCCCGATGGTGAATCTGCTCGGCTATCTGCAGCGCCTGAAGCTGCGCACCCGGCTGGTGGTCGGGTTCGGCGGCATCCTCCTGCTGGCCCTGTTCCTGGGCCTGTACAGCCTGCATGTGCAGCGCCAGCAGATCGAGCAGATCAACGTCATCTATGAAAAGGAAATGCTCGGCCTCTCGCATATCGAGGCGGCCCGCGTCTCGCTGGCCGGCATGGGCCGGAGCATCCGCCAGTTCGTCCTCGCCACCGACGAGAACGGCAGGGCCCAGGCGGTAAGGCAGTTCAATGAGGTCAGGGCGAATCTGCGCGAGGAGATCGAGCTGGCGAGGCCCCTGATCTACCGAACCCCGGCGCTCCAGGGGCTGGTGCGCTTCGAGGCGGCCTACGAGGAATACCAGGAGCAGGTCCAGCGTGTCCTGGCGCTGAACGACAAGCCGATCCGCCCTGGACAGTCCACCGATCTGGGTGCCATAGCCCTGCTGTCCTCCACTGCGCTGCAGCGTCCGGGCGAGGTGGCCAACCAGGCCCTGGCCGAGGTAGCGCAGATCAAGCGCGAGGGCGCCGACCTGGAAGTGAACATGGCCACCGAGCGCTTCCACCGCAGCGTCCAGCTGACCATCTGGCTGTTGGCGATGGGTCTTGGCGGCGGCATCCTGTTCGGCACCCTGATCAGTTGGTCGATTCGCAAACCTGCCGACGGCCTGCGCTTTTCGGTCGATGCACTGAGCAAGGGCGACCTGGATATCGAGGTGCCCTTCCAGGACTTCCCCAACGAGATCGGCGAACTGGCCCGGGCCATCACCGCGCTGCAGTCCGAGGCGCGGCAGATGGCCAACCAGCGCTGGGTGAAGACTCAGCTGGCGACCCTCAGCAGCCGCATGCAATCCGTTGCCGGCTCCAGCGAGCTGGGCGACCAGACCCTGGCTGCGCTGGCTCCACCACTGGAATTGCGCCGCGCCTCCCTGCATGTGCATGAAGAGGACACTGCCGAACTGGTCCTGCTGGGCAGCTACGCGGCACCGCCGGACCTGCCCCGCCGCTTGCCCCTGGGCCAGGGATTGATCGGCCAGTGCGCCAAGCAGCGCGAGCCGATCCAGCTGCGCCAGCCTGACCGCGCTCTGGAAGGCGAATACGCACCGCCGCTGTTCCTCGACGTCCTGCCGCTGATCCATGGTGAGCGCCTGGTCGGCGTGCTGGCCCTGGAAGGCTTGAGGGAAATGGGGTCGAGCCGGCGCGCCCTGCTCGAGGAGTTCATCCCGATGCTGGCGATGAACCTGGAAATCCTGGAGCGTTCTTCGCGCACCGAGCAGTTGCTGAAGGAAACCCTCACCCAGGCCGAGCAGATGGAGCAGCAGGCGGCCGCGCTTCAGGAAAGCGAAACGCGCCTGCAGTACATCCTCGACTGCAGCCCGGTCAGCGTCGCCATTTCCACCCATGGAGAGCTGCACCTGGTCAACCCGGCCTTCGTCGCGAGCTTCGGGCTCAAGGCTGGCGACGAGGCTGCCGGGCTCTATGTCGACGAGGCCGAGCGCGAAGCGGTCTGGAATGAGCTGCTGTCCGGTGAGCGGATGCTCGAGCGCGAGGTTCGCCTGTATGACGGCCAGGGCGGCGAGCGCAATATCCTCGCGACCTACCTGCCGATCATCCACCACGGCGAGCCCGCCATGCTCGCCTGGCTGTACGACATCACCGAGCGCAAGCTGGTCGAACAGCAGATGCGCCGCGCCAAGGAGCTGGCCGAAGAAGCGACCCGCGCCAAGAGCGAGTTCCTCGCCAACATGAGCCACGAGATCCGCACGCCGATGAACGTGATCATCGGCATGAGCAGCCTGGCCCTGAAAAGCGGGCTCGATGCGCGCCAGCACAACTACGTGCAGAAGGTGAACCGCTCCGCCGAGGGGCTGCTGGGCATCATCAACGACATCCTCGACTTCTCGAAGATCGAGGCCGGCATGATGAGCGTCGAGCACGTCGAGTTCCGCCTGGAGGACGTGCTCGAGCAGTTCTCCGCGCTGGTCGGATTCAAGGCCGAGGAGCGCTCCCTGGAGCTGCTCTTCCAGCTCAGCCAGGACCTGCCGACCTCCCTGGTCGGCGACCCACTGCGCCTGGGGCAGATACTGCTCAACCTGGGCAACAACGCGGTGAAGTTCACCGAACGCGGGGAGATCGTCCTCGGCATCGAACCCGTGGCCCTGGGCAGCCAGGACGCGGAACTGCACTTCTGGTTGCGCGACACCGGCATCGGCATGACCGCCGAGCAGTGCGGACGCATGTTCCAGTCGTTCATCCAGGCGGACTCCTCCACGTCGCGTCGCTACGGTGGCACCGGGCTGGGGCTGTCGATTTCCAAGAGCCTGGTGGAACTCATGGACGGACGCATCTGGGTGGAGAGCGAGCCGGGCAAGGGCTCAGTGTTCCACTTCCACGCGCATTTCGGCATCCCCGAGGCCGCCGCGCCCCGACGCATGCTGCGGGCGGACGAACTGCTCGGGGTGCGCGCCCTGGTGGTCGACGACAACGCCTCGGCGCGGGAGATTCTCTCCGGCATGGCGCTCAGCTATGGGCTGGAAGTGGATGTCGCGCGCAACGGCAGCGAGGCCCTGGAGTGGATCAGCGAGGCGGAACAACGGCATTTACCCTACCAACTGGTGCTGGTCGACTGGCAGATGCCGGGCATGGATGGCATCGAGGTGGTCGCGCGGCTGCATGACGGTCACTGCGAGAACGTCCCGGCGGTAATCATGGTCACCGCCTTCGGCCGCGAAGAAGCACTCGACGCCGCCCAGCAGCGCGGCGTCGAACTGGGCACGGTGCTGACCAAGCCGGTGACACCCTCCACCCTGCTGGAGTCGATCAACATCGCCCTGGGCAAGCAGAGCGTCGTCGAGCCGCGCAGCCGCGAACGGCAGAGCGCCACCGACGAGGCCCTGGCCCGCGTCACTGGCAGCCGGGTATTGCTGGTGGAAGACAACGAGCTGAACCAGGAGTTGGCGATGGAGCTGCTGGGCGATGCCGGCATCGAGATCGTGCTGGCCTGCAACGGCCAGGAAGCGCTGGACCGGCTGGCCGTCGACCGGCGTTTCGACTGCGTACTGATGGACTGCCAGATGCCGGTGCTCGACGGTTACGCGGCAACCCAGGCACTGCGCCAGCGCCCGGAACTGGCGCAGCTGCCGATCATCGCCATGACCGCCAACAACATGGCCGGGGACCGCGAACTGGCGCTGGCCGCCGGCATGAACGACCACATCGCCAAGCCCATCGACCCGCCCGCGATGTTCCTCACCCTGTCGCGCTGGATCGAGCCGCGGCAGCGCCCGGAGGCTGCGAGCGCACCGACGCCGACCTCACCGCCTGCCAGCCAGTTCGACCTGCCGGGTATCGACAGCCGCGCCGGACTGGCCACCTGCGCCGGCAAGGCGGCACTCTACGAACGACTGCTGCAGCGCTTCCGCACCAGCTACCTGGACTTCGTCGGCGAGTTTCGCGCCCTTGACTCGGAGGCCGACCCGACGGCCCGTCGCCGCGCCGCCCATACCCTGCGCGGGGCAGCCGCCAACATCGGCGCCCTGGCGCTGGCACGGGCTGCCACGGTGCTCGAAGACGCCTGCCAGGGGCCTTCCCCGGAAGAGCTGATCTCACGCCTGCTGTTCGATGTGCAGGCGCAGTTGGAAACGGTGCTGACGAGCCTGGCGAACCTTGGCGCAGCGCCACCCGCAGTGCCTTCCGCAGCAGCGCCTGCTGCCGCCATGCCCGAGGAGCAGATCAGCGTCCTCCTCCAGCAGCTGCACGTCTTGCTTGAGGACAGCGACACCAGCGCCGGCGAGCTGATCGGCCGGCTGGGCAGCGCTTTCGCAGACCCACCACGGGCCAGGCTGCTGCGGGAGATTACCGAAGCCGTCGAGGGCTTCGACTACGAGCGCGCCCTGACGCAGCTGCAACGGCTGCAGGACGCGGCGCCCGAGCCTCTGCAGCCGCAAGCCTGAGCGTGCGGCCTCAGAGCGTCCGGATCGAGGTGCTGATCGCCCGTGCGCATTCGATGGCCGCCGGCGCCAGGCGGCGTTCGGCGTCCTCGCGGGTCCAGCGGCTGGTGGGCGCCACCACGTGCACCGAAGCCACCGGCCGGCCCTGGCTGTTGCGCACCGGCGCGGCCACCGCCATGTCGCCCAGGAACAGCTCCTCGCTGTTGATCGCATACCCCTTGCGGCGGATCTCGGCGATCTCCGCGAGGATTTCCTCCAGCGAGGTGCGGGTGTACTGGGTGTGGCTGGACAGGTCGCTGCCCTGCAGCAGTTCCAGCACCTCGTCATCGCTCAGCGCACTCAGGAAGGCGCGGCCCGAGGCGGTGCAGTACATGGGGATGCGGCTGCCGATGGGCAGATGGATCGGGATGAACTTCGGCCCCACGAAGCGCGCGACGTAGAGCATGTCCGTGCGCACCGGCTCGGTGAGGTTGGTGGTCTCGCCGGTGGTCTGCGCCAGCTCCGCGAGGAAGGGATTGGCGACGTCCACCAGGGTGTCGGCGGCGAGGTAGTTGTAGCCGATCTCCATCACCTGCGGCGTCAGCTGGAAGCGCTTGGTCTGCGGATGCTTGCTGACGTAGCCCAGCGCTTCGAGCGTGTGGATCATCCGCTGCGCCGAACTCTTGGTGATGTCAGCGGCCTCGGCCACCTCGGCCAGGTTCATGGTGCGGTTGCTCGCATTGAATCCGCGCAGCACGGCCAGGCCCTTTTCCAGCGACTGGTTGAACAGGCTGTTTTCGTTGTCGCTCATGTCTCGTCCTTGGCAAGGAACACGCCTTTATCAGGCATTAAATATCGATATGCGATATTTATAAATCTCTTTACGATTCTTGTAAATCATTTATATTGCGACTAACGCCTCCTGCCGATACTCGAGGCTATCCATAACGCATAAAGACAACAATCCGCGTCAAATGGGAGTTCACCAATGCATCCTCGCCTCCGCGTGTTTTCCTGCGCCCTCGCGCTCGTCGCCAGCTGCGCCGCATCCCTGGCCGCCCAGGCCGAACCTCTGAAGGTCGGCGCCACCGCCACCGGCGTGCCGTTCACCTTCCTCGACGTCAAGACCAACAGCATCCAGGGCATGATGGTCGACTCCGCCCAGGCCGTGGCCAAGGCCGGCGGCTTCGACGTGGAAATCGCCCAGACCACCTTCGCCGCGCTGATCCCCTCGCTCACCGCGAAGAAGATCGACCTGATCTCCGCCGCCATGCTGCGCACCCCCGAGCGGGAAAAAGTGGTGCAGTACTCCGACCCGGTGTTCGAGTACGGCGAAGGCCTGGTGGTGCGCGCCGACGACGACAAGGCCTACACCAGCATGGATGACTTCAAGGGCGAAGTGGTCGGTGCCCAGGTCGGCACCATCTTCATCGACAAGCTCAACCAGCGCGGCATCTTCAAGGAAGTGCGCGGCTACGACTCCCTCGCCGACCTCACCCGCGACCTGGCGCTGGGCCGCATCAAGGCCGGCTTCGGCGACCACCCGATCCTCGCCTACCAGATGGCCAAGGGCAGCCTGAAGAAGGTGCGCCTGGTGGACAGCTACCAGCCGCAGATCAAGGGCGAGGTCTGCCTGATCCTGCGCCAGGGCGACCCGCAGCTGCTCGCCCAGGTCAACCAGGGCATTGCCAGCATCAAGGCCGACGGCACCCTCGCCGCCATCATCGGCAAGTGGCACCTGGACTGACGTCCGCCTTTCTTCACGCCACCCCCGAGACTTACCCGCACCTTTCGCCGGAGCCCAGCGCCCGGTGAAGGGTGACGGCCGCCCTCAGTTTCCCGCTCACGGACATCCCTATGTTTCTCCAGAATGCCCTGGACTTCCTGCCCATTCTATTGAGTGGCGCGGTGGTCACCGTGCAGGTCACGATTGCGTCCTTCCTGCTCAGCTCGCTCATCGGCCTGGCCTTCGCCCTGATGATGGTGTCGAAAATCCGCGCCGTGGCGCTGTTCGGCATCTCCGTGGTCAACGTGATCCGCGGCCTGCCGATCATCGTGCAACTGTTCTATATCTACTTCGTGCTGCCGGACTTCGGCGTGCAGCTTTCCGCCATGCAGGCCGGCATCATCGGCCTGGGCATCGCCTACTCGGCGTACCAGGCGGAGAACTTCCGCGCCGGCATCCAGGCCATCCAGCAGGGGCAGATCGAAGCCGCCGAATCCCTCGGCATGCGCGGCCCGATGATCATGCGCCGGGTGGTGCTGCCGCAGGCCTTCCGCATCGCCCTGCCGCCCTACGGCAACACCCTGGTGATGATGCTCAAGGACTCCTCGCTGGTGTCCACCATCACGGTGGCCGAGATGACCCGCGCCGGCCAGCTGATCGCCTCCTCGACCTTCGAGAACATGACCGTTTACACCCTGGTCGCCCTGCTCTACCTGGCCCTGAGCCTGCCGCTGTCGTTCGCCCTGCGCCGCCTCGAAGCGCGCATCGCCACGAGGAAGAAAGCATGATCCGCATCCAGTCGCTGCACAAAAGCTACGGCAGCACCCGCGTCCTCGAAGGCATCGACCTGTCGGTGGAGAGCGGCCAGGTGGTGTGCCTGATCGGCCCGTCCGGCTCGGGCAAGTCGACCCTGCTGCGCTGCATCAACGGCCTGGAGACCTACGAGGGTGGCGACATCCTGGTCGGCCAGGAACGCGTCGACCGCCACGCCCACTCCATCCATGAAATCCGCACCCAGGTGGCGATGGTGTTCCAGCGCTTCAACCTGTTCCCTCACCGCACCGCCCTGCAGAACGTCATGGAAGGCCCGGTGTACGTGAAGAAGGAGCGCCCGGACGCCGCCCGCGAGCACGCCCGCGCCCTGCTGGAAAAGGTCGGCCTGAGCCACCGCATGGACGCCTACCCGGACGAACTCTCCGGCGGCCAGCAGCAGCGCGTCGCCATCGCCCGCGCCCTGGCCATGCGGCCCAAGGCGATTCTCTTCGACGAGCCGACCTCGGCGCTGGACCCGGAGCTGGTGGGCGAAGTGCTGGCGGTGATGCGCAAGCTCGCCGACGAAGGCATGACCATGGTGGTGGTGACCCACGAGATGGGCTTCGCCCGCGAAGTGGCGGACAAGGTCTGCTTCCTCTATGGCGGGCGCATCGTCGAGGAAGGCGCGGCCAAGGATGTGCTCGGCGCGCCGAGCCAGCCGCGTACCCAGGAATTCCTCCGCCGTCTGCTCAACACCGACGGGGGCCAGGCATGAACGCCCAGCCCCTGGCACTGCCGCCCTCGCTCTGGGCAGCCACCGCGAACGCCGGCCCGGCCACACCGGCGCTGGCTGAAGACAAGCAGGTCGACGTCGCTATCGTCGGCGCCGGCTATACCGGGCTGGTCACCGCCCTGCACCTGGCCCGCAACGGCGTGCGCGTCTGCGTGCTGGATGCCGGCGAGCCGGGCTGGGGCGCTTCCGGGCGCAACGGCGGGCAGGTGATCCCCGGACTCAAGCATGACCCCGACGACCTGCGGCGCATGTTCGGCGGCGACAAGGCCGAACGCCTGATCGACGTTGCCGGCGGCGCTGCCGATGAAGTCTTCGAGCTGATCCGCCGCTACGACATCGACTGCGAAGCAACCCGCAAGGGCTGGATCCAGCCCGCCGCCTCGCCCACCGCCCTGCGCGCCATCGAGAAACGCGCCGAGCAGTGGCGCCAGCGCGGCGTGCCGGTGGAGATGCTCGACAAGAGCAGCGTCGCCCAGCGCATCGGCAGCAACGACTACCTCGGCGCCTGGGTCGACCCGCGTGCCGGCAGCGTCCAGCCGCTAAGCTATGTGCGTGGCCTAGCCCGTGCTGCGTTGAGTGAAGGTGCCGCGATCCACGGCCACACCCGCGTGAGCAACCTGCGTCGCCACGGCAGCGGCTGGCAGCTCAGCACCGATAGCGGGCACAGCGTGACCGCCGAACGGGTGATCCTCGCCACCAACGGCTACACCGACGACCTCTGGCCGAAACTGCGGCAGACGGTGATCGCCGCCAACAGCTTCATCGTCGCCACCAGGCCCCTGCCGGACCACCTGCGACGCAGCGTGCTGCCCAATGGCGAAGTCTGCTCGGATGCGCGCCGGCTGCTGCTGTACTTCAAGCAGGACGCCCGTGGCCGGCTGTTGCTGGGCGGTCGCGGGCCGTTCGCCGAGCCGCGTTCGCCCAGCGACTGGCTGCACCTGAAGCGCTCGCTGCTGGGGCTGTTCCCGCAGCTGGCCGAGGTCGAGTTCGAGTACCAGTGGAGCGGCCGCGTGGCGCTGACTCCGGACTTCATGCCGCGGCTGCACGAACCGGCGCCGAACCTGAGCATCCTGCTGGGCTACAACGGTCGCGGCATCGCCATGGCCTCGACCCTGGGCCGTCACCTGGCGGAACGTGTGCTGGACCGCGAGAAGGACTTTCCCTTCCCCGTCACCCCAGTGCGGCCGATTCCCTTCCATGGGTTGCAGCGCCTGTACCTGGGTGTGGGCATCGCCTGGTATCGGCTGCTCGACGCCGTTCTCTGAGAGTGCCCGGCCTGGCGCCTACGTCAGGCCGGGCTGCCTTCCTGCAGCGCTGCCAGGTAGGCACGCGGCGGCTGCCCGGTGTGCTCGCGGAAGCAGCGATAGAACACCGACAGCGAATTGAAGCCCACGGCGAAAGCCAGTTCGTCGATGCGCGCCGCCGGTTCCTCGCGCAGGCGCTCCAGCAGATGGCCGATGCGCGCCTGGTTCAGGTAGCGGTAGAAGCTCTGCCCGAGCACCTGGTTGAGCAGGTAGGAAATCTGGTTGCGCGTGTAGCCGGTGGCCCGCGCCAGGCGCTCCAGGTCCATCTCCGGATCGAGATAGGGATGGGCGCTGCCGAAGTAGGACTCGATATCCAGCAGCATCTTGCCCACCTGGGCCGAGTTCAGGCCCAGGCGGCGCTGATCCTTGACGCCCTCCTCGCGCTGTTCGCGCACCGGCGTAGCGTACTCGTGGACGCGCCAGATCAGCCCGTCGCGCACAGTGATCGCCTCGCTGGCGCGGAACGACGCCAGCCGGCTGCTGCGCCGCAGCGTCAGGCGCGAGCGGTACTGGATGAAGGCCGTGTCGCCATCGGCGCGAATCTGGTCGATGTGTTCGATGTGATGCTGCGGGCTGCGCGGCATGGCCGTGCGGATATAGCCGGGCAGCTCGCTGGCGGGGATTTCCAGGTCGTTGTAGAAGTCGCAGTACTGCACCTGCGGATGGAACATCGCCAGCACGCCTTCGACGTCGCGGTTCATCCAGCACTGGTGGTAGCGCGTGACCACTTCGCGGGTGCGCTCGGTTTCATCATTCATGGTTTTCCCTCCGCCTGGGCCGCAGCGTAGGGCGCGGGCAGCGCGCTGCACAGTGCCGCGGGTCCGCAGCAGCATCGCCGATTCCGCCCGTGCACGGAAGAACGACGCAAAGCCGCGCCGCGCCTAGTTTTCGGCCAGGGCCGAAAACAACAGAACAAGGCCCGTTTCCCACCTGCCGATCGCATTGGCGCCGCGCTAGCCGGCGTCCTCCAGGAGTGAAGATGAACAAGCGTGCTTTGGGTTGTCTGGCCGGTCTGCTGGCCGGTGCCGCGTTGCCGGTGCTGGCGGCGCCGCAAGAGGTGCATTTCGCCAACTGGGCCGACTACATCGGGCCGACCGTGCTGGCGGACTTCCAGAAGGAAACCGGGATCAGGGTGGTGCTCGACGCCTTCGAGTCCGACGAAGTGCTGGAAGCCAAGCTGCTCACCGGGCATTCCGGCTTCGACGTCGTGGTGCCCTCGGCGGACTTCCTCGCCCGCCAGCTCAAGGCCGGCGTCTACCGCCCGCTGGATGACGCGCTGCTGCCCAACCGCAAGAACCTCGACCCCGACCTGCTGGCCCGCGTGGCGCAGTCCGACCCGGGCAACCGCTTCGCCGTACCCTACCTCTGGGGCACCGTCGGTATCGGCTACAACCCGGCGAAAATCAAGGCCGCGCTGGGCGCCGACGCGCCGCTGGACTCCTGGGACCTGGTGTTCAAGCCGGAGAACCTCGCCAAGCTCAAGGGCTGCGGCGTGGCCTTCCTCGACTCGCCGGCGAAGATCCTGCCGCTGGCCCTGCACTACCTGGGCAAGGACCCGAACAGCAACAACCCGGCGGACTACGAGGCCGGCACCAAGCTGCTGGAAAGCCTCAAGCCCTCGGTGACCTACTTCAGCTCGACCAAGTACATCGCCGACCTTGCCAACGGCAACGTCTGCGTGGCCATCGGCTTCTCCGGCGACGTGCTGCAGGCGCAGAAAAGCGCGCAGGAAGCCGGCGGAGCGGTGGACGTGCAGTACAGCGTGCCGAAGGAAGGCACCAACATCTGGTTCGACAACCTGGCCATCCCCAAGGACGCGCGCAACCCCGAAGGCGCCCACGCCTTCATCAACTACCTGATGCGCCCGGATGTGATCGCGAAGACCAGCGACTACCTGCACTACGCCAACGCCAACGTGCCGGCCAAGGCGCTGATGGACCAGAAAGTCCGCGAGAACCCGGCGGTCTACCCCAACGCCGAGCTGGTCAAGGGCATGTACGTCAGCCTGCCGCCGAGCCCGTCGATCCTGCGCCTGATCACCCGCGACTGGAGCCGGATCAAGTCCGGGGTCTGATCCCGCAGCCGTTGCGTTCACACCAGCAGCCCCGGCCGCCACGGCGTCCGGGGCTGTCTGCATGGGAAGCGGGAGCTTTTTGACGACGATTCCCAAGCCTTGCGGAAAGTGGATAGAACGCACGCCTGCCTCCGGCCGACACTAGCCTCGCCTGGCAGCAAGACGCTGCACGTGCACCCATTACAAAACCAAAAAGACCGAGGCTTGTATGACCACCCCCGCCGAGCAACTGGAGCAACGGCTGAAGCAACAGAAAATCACCGAAGTCGAATGCGTGGTGAGCGACCTCACCGGCATCGCCCGCGGCAAGATTTCCCCCACCAACAAGTTCCTCGGCGAAGGGGGCATGCGACTCCCCGAAAGTGTCCTGCTGCAGACCGTCACCGGCGATTTCGTCGATGATGACATCTACTACGACCTGCTCGACGAAGCGGACATCGACATGGTCTGCAAGCCCGACCCGGACGCCATCTACCTGGTGCCCTGGGCGCTGGAACCGACCGCGATGGTCATCCACGACACCTTCGACAAGGTCGGCAACCCCATCGAACTGTCCCCGCGCAACGTGCTCAAGCGCGTACTCAAGCTCTACGCCGACAAGGGCTGGAGCCCGGTCGTGGCGCCGGAGATGGAGTTCTACCTGACCAAGCGCAGCAGCGACCCGGACTTCCCGCTGGAAGCCCCCGTCGGCCGTTCGGGCCGCCCGGAAAGCGGCCGCCAGAGCTTCTCCATCGACGCCGCCAACGAATTCGACCCGCTGTTCGAAGACGTCTACGACTGGTGCGAACTGCAAGGCCTGGACCTGGACACGCTGATCCACGAAGACGGCCCGGCGCAGATGGAAATCAACTTCCGTCACGGCGACGCGCTGAGCCTGGCCGACCAGATCATCGTGTTCAAGCGCACCATGCGCGAAGCCGCGCTCAAGCATGACGTCAGCGCCACCTTCATGGCCAAGCCGATCACCGACGAGCCCGGCAGCGCCATGCACATCCACCAGAGCGTGCTGGACATCGCCACCGGCCAGAACATCTTCGCCGCCGAAGACGGCTCCATGAGCCAGTTGTTCCTGCACTACATCGGCGGCCTGCAGAAATACATCCCGAAAGTGCTGCCGATGTTCGCACCCAACGTAAACTCCTTCCGCCGCTTCCTGCCGGACACCTCCGCGCCGGTGAACGTCGAATGGGGCGAAGAGAACCGCACCGTGGGCCTGCGCGTCCCCGCCGCGCCGCCGATCGCCATGCGCGTGGAAAACCGCCTGCCGGGCGCCGACGCCAACCCGTACCTGGCGCTGGCCGCCAGCCTGCTCTGTGGCTACCTGGGCATGATCGAGCAGATCAACCCCAGCGCCGCCGTCCAGGGCCGCGCCTACGAGCGCCGCAACCTGCGCCTGCCGATCACCATCGAGGACGCGCTGCAGCAGATGGAAGACTGCGACGTGCTCAAGGAATTCCTCGGCGAGAAGTTCGTGCAGGGCTATGTCGCGGTGAAGCGCACCGAGCACGAGAACTTCAAGCGCGTGATCAGCTCCTGGGAGCGTGAGTTCCTGCTGCTGAGCGTCTGATCCTCATCCCTGACTTCACAACAACAATTCGGGAGTCCCCATGAGACTGCTGCGCACCCTTGCGCCCTTCGCCCTGGCAACCCTAGCCTCGGCCGCACACGCTGCACCGACGGTCAGCATCTACAACTGGACCGACTACATCGCTCCGGACACCCTCGCCGGCTTCCAGAAGACCACCGGGATCAAGCCGGTCTACGACGTCTTCGACTCCAACGAGACACTGGAAGGCAAGCTGCTGGCGGGCCGTTCCGGCTACGACGTGGTGGTGCCGTCCAACCACTTCCTGACCCGTCAGGTGCAGGCCGGTGTGTTCCTCGAACTCGACCGCAGCCAGCTGCCGAACTGGAAGCACCTGGACCCGGTACTGCTCAAGCTGCTGGAACAGAACGACCCGGGCAACAAGCACTCGGTGCCCTACCTGTGGGGCACCAACGGCATCGGTTACAACGTCGCCAAGGTCAAGCAGGTGCTGGGCGTCGACAAGATCGACTCCTGGTCGGTGCTGTTCGAGCCGGAAAACATCAAGAAGCTCCAGGCGTGCGGCGTGGCGTTCATGGACTCGCCCGACGAGATGATCCCCTCGGTGCTCAACTACCTGGGCCTGGACCCCAACAGCACCAACCCGGCGGACTATCCCAAGGCCGAGGCGAAGCTGGTGGCGGTGCGTCCGTACGTCACCTACTTCCACTCCTCCAAGTACATCTCGGACCTGGCCAACGGCAACATCTGCGTGGCCTTCGGCTACTCCGGCGACGTGTTCCAGGCCGCCGCCCGCGCCAAGGAAGCCAAGAACGGCATCGAGATCGCCTACAGCATTCCCAAGGAAGGCGCGAACCTGTGGTTCGACCTGATGGCGATCCCCTCGGATGCCGGCCATCCGGAGCAGGCCCTGGCGTTCATCAACTATGTCCTCGATCCGAAGGTGATCGCCGGCATCAGCGAATACGTCGGCTACCCCAGCGCCAACGCTGACGCCAAGACCCTGCTGCCCGAGGAAATGCAGAACAATCCCGAGGTCTACCCGAGCCAGGCCGTGCTCGACAAGCTGTACATCGCCAAGGCGCCGCCGCCCAAGATCATGCGCCTGATGACCCGCAGCTGGAGCAAGATCAAGTTCAACCAATGATGCGAGAAAGTCCCATGAAGCACACCGAGGAGCACGCCGCGTCCTATTACGCCGCGACCGCCCGCGACCGCCAGCAGTACCCTCCCCTGGCGGGGGATGTGCGTGCGGATGTCTGCGTGATCGGCGGCGGCTTCACCGGCGTGAACGCAGCCCTGGAGCTGGCCCGGAAGGGCCACTCCGTGGTGCTGCTGGAAGCCCGGCGCATCGGCTGGGGCGCCAGCGGGCGCAACGGCGGGCAGCTGATCCGTGGCATTGGCCACGACGTCAGCGGCTTCGCCAGGTACGTCGGCGAGGAAGGCGTGCGCTACCTCGAGCAGGCGGGTGTCGATTCGGTCGCCCTGGTCGCCGAGCGCATCCGTCAGCTGGATATCGAGTGCGACCTGCGCTGGGGCTTCTGCGAGCTGGCCAACACCCCGGCGCAATACGCCGCGATGGTCCGCGAGCAGGACTCCCTGAGCACTTCGGACTACCCCCACGAGACGCGTCTGGTACCGCCGGAGCGCATGCGCGAAGTGGTTGCCAGCGACCTCTACGCGGGTGGGCACATCGACATGGGCTCGGGCCACCTGCACCCGCTCGACCTGGTCAAGGGCGAGGCCCGCGCGGCCAAGGCCTTCGGTGCGCAGATCTTCGAGCAGAGCCCGGTACTGCGCATCGAGCACGGCACCACGGCCGTCGTTCACTGCGCCCAGGGCCGCGTGCTGGCGAACACCCTGGTGCTCGGCTGCAACGCGCACCTTGAAGAGCTGGAGCCCAAGCTCACCGGCAAGGTGCTGCCCGCCGGCAGCTACGTGGTAGCCACCGAGCCGCTATCCGAGGAAGTGGCGGCGCAGTTGATCCCGCAGAACATGGCGCTGTGCGACCAGAAGGTGGGGCTGGACTACTACCGCCTGACGGCCGACCGTCGCCTGCTGTTCGGCGGTGCCTGCCACTACTCCGGCCGCGACCCGGCGGACATCGGTGCCTACATGCGGCCGAAGGTGCTGAAGGTGTTCCCGCAACTGGAACAGGTGAAGCTCGACTACCAGTGGGGCGGCATGATCGGCATTACCGCCAATCGTTTCCCGCAGGTCGGCCGGCTGAAAAGCCATCCGAACGTGTATTTCGCCCAGGGCTATTCCGGCCACGGGCTGAACGTCACGCACTGGTCGGCCAAGCTGCTCGCCGAAGCCATCCACCAGGGCGAGAGCAAGGGGCTGGACCTGTTCAGCGCCGTGCCACACCTGACCTTCCCCGGCGGCAAGCTCTTGCGTTCGCCGCTGCTGGCGCTGGGCATGGCGTGGTATCGGGTGCGCGAGTTGCTGGGCTGATCACTGGCTCTGCGGTAAACGAAAAAGCCCCCGATTCGGGGGCTTTTGTCTTCTGCAGCGGACTGCGTTCGTGATGGTCCGGCGCGCTGGCTGTCGCAGGCATGGCCAGCTCCTACAGGCAAACTCCGCTGTAGGAGCGGGCCATGCCCGCGATCCGCGGACAACGTCCGCGCCTATGACTGATCGCCGCTACCAGGCCCGACCGCCCTGCTTCGCCGTGGTCTTCGGATACTCGCCGAACAGCGCGAAATACGACTGGGAAAACCGCCCCAGGTGCCAGAACGACCACTTCATCGCCACCTCGGCGACGGTCATGCCGGACTCGGCGGCTGCCAGCAAGTCGCGCCGCGCCGCGTTCAGGCGTCGGTTGCGTAACCAGACGATGGGCGGGATGCCGGCGTAATGCAGGAACGACTGCTGCAGCGTGCGCGGCGAAACGCCCACCTTGGCGGCGAGATCAGCCATGCCGAACTGCTCGTCGGGGCAGTCGTTCACCACTTCCTTGACCCGCTGCACCACGCGCTTGGCCTGGACGATGGAGCGCGCCCGGCGTTCGCCATCCAGCGGCGCTTCGCACAGCAACGAGAAACAGTGGGAGACGATGCTCTGCGCCACGCCCGGCGCATCCATCGGGTCGCCGCCGGCCGTGGCGCCGGTCAGCAGGTTGCTCAGCGAAGTCGCCACCGACTGGCAGTGGCCCGAGCGCAGCGGCGTCAGCACCAGGTCGGCGAAAGCATCGGCCGGCTGGCCCCAGTTCGCCGACTCCTTGATCACCACCGCCACCTCACGGTAGTTCTCCGGGGTGACCCAGGCGTTGCGGGTCTCCCCGTCGAGCAGGTAGAGCGCGTTGTCGGACATGTCGAAGCTGAACACCAGGGCGCCGGGCGGGGCGTGGAACTCCTGCTCCACGCGCAGGTTCATCTGCTCTTCAAAGAGCTCGATCCCCTCGACTTCAGCGTGCAGGATGCGCCCGGCGAATCGCCCGGCGGACATCTGCGTGTACTGCTGTTCCCAACCAGGAATGGCTATGCGCTGCTGATCTACTTCTTGTGCTTCGACAACCCGGATCGCCATACCCAGCCCTGCTGGTTTTTTCAGATGCGGAAGGCTACCAACCGGGGCGAACCTCATGCAAGTCAAACGCAGCTGCCATCGGCTCTGGCGCCGCGTACGGCAACTCCGTTCGTCGCCTATAGTGAGCCCCATCCGCCCGTTTCCCGAGTGAAGGATCACCCACCATGCACCCGCTCATCCTGCCCATGGCCACCCACGTTGCGTGGGCCGCACTCCTCTACGCGCTGCTGACCGTCGCCCGCGCTCCGAAGATCTGGGGTATTGGCCAACGCGCGGACGGCAGTAATCCCTGGGCCGATGTCGAACCGCGCATCAGCGCCAACCTGTCCAACCAGTTCGAATGGCCGCTGTTCTTCTACGCCGCCAGCCTGCTGCTGATCCAGCAGCGGCTAGACCTGGCCGCAGCGACCTGGCTCGCCTGGCTGTTCATCGCCGGCCGCGTGGCGCACAGCGGCGTGCAGATACTCACCCGCAACATCCGGCTGCGCGGGCTGGTGTTCACCGTCAACTTTCTCGCCGTGCTCGGCTTGTGGGTGGTGGTCGTCCTGTCGCTCTCGGGCAGGCCCGCTGCCTGAGCGGCGGCTAGAGCAAGGGACTGCGCCGGCGGGTGGTGGCGATAAGCTCGGTGGCCCGCGCACGTAACTGGCCGCAGCCGCCATCGACATCCTGCCCGGCGCTGTTGCGCACCTTGGTCAGCACGCCACGACTGTGCAGGTAGCGGACGATCTCGACGATGCGTTCAGCGTCCGGGCGCTGGTACTGGTCGCCTTCCAGCGCATTGAAGGGGATCAGGTTGAGCACGCCGAACTTGCCCTTGAGCAGCCGCAGGATGCCGTCGAGCTCTTCCTGGCTGTCGTTGACGCCCTTGAGCAGCGTCCACTGGTACTGGATCGGGTAGTCCGTGGCGCGCGCATAGGTCTCGCCCTGCTCCACCAGCTCTTCGGGCGTCAGCTTCGGCGCGCGCGGCAGCAGGTGCTCGCGCAGCTCGGCATTGCTGGTGTGCAGCGACAGTGCCAGGGCCGGCTTGATCCGCTGCTGCGGCAGGCGCTCGAAGACGCGCGGGTCGCCGACGGTGGAGAACACCAGGTTCTTGTGGCCGATGCCACCGTCGGTGCCGAGACGGTCGATGGCTTCGAGCACATTGTCGAGGTTGTGCGCCGGCTCTCCCATGCCCATGAATACCACCTTCTTCACCGGCCGAACGCGCCGCGCCAGGACCAGCTGGGCGACGATCTCGGTGGTGGAAAGCTGGCGCAGCAGGCCGCTCTTGCCGGTCATGCAGAAGCGGCAGCCCACGGCGCAGCCGACCTGGGTGGACACGCATACGCCGCCGCGCGGCAACAGCACGCTCTCCACCATCTGCCCATCGGCCAGGCGCACCAGCAGGCGCTCGGAGTTGTCGCCACCGGGATGTCGCGAATGAATGGTCGCCAGGGCGTCCAGCTCGGCGGCAACCTGCGCCACACCGTTGCGCACGCTCAGCGGCAGGAAATCCTCGGTGGCCTGCCGCTTGGTCCCGGCATCCAGCGGCCGGCCCTGCAGCCAGGCGCGCAGCATCCGCGCGCGGTGCAGGGGCAGCGCGCCAAGGTCGGCGAGGCGTTGGTCGAGGTCACAGATTCGCATGGGGCGCGAATCCTACCACCAGCGCGGGCACAGGCGTAGCGCTGCCGGTCTGGCTGGAGACCTGGCCGCGGCGATGCTAGGGTCAGCCCATTGCACTGCCAGGAAGTCGCCATGCACCGGACCGCCCCGCTCGTACTCAGCCTCACCTGCCTGCTCGTCGCCGGCCTCGCTCAGGCCGCCCCACCGGACTTCGATGCCAAGGTGAACAAGCTCGCCCAGCAGGTCATGCGCGAGCAGAACATCGCCGGCCTCGCCATCGGCATCACCGATCACGGCGAGCAGCGCTTCTACAACTTCGGCGTGGCGTCGAAGGAGAACAAGCAACCGGTGAGCAGCGACACGCTGTTCGAGATCGGTTCGGTGAGCAAGACCTTCACTGCTACCCTCGCCGGTTTCGCCCAGGCCGCGGGCAAGCTCAAGCTGGAAGACAGCCCGACACGCTACCTGAAGGAACTGCGCGGCAGTGCGCTGGACAAGGTGACGCTGATCCAGCTCGCCACCCACACCGCCGGCGGCTTCCCGCTGCAACTGCCTGACGAGGTGAAGACGCCCAAGCAGCTCACCGACTACTACAGGAACTGGCAACCGCAGTACCCCGCAGGCAACCAGCGCAGCTACGCCAACCCCAGTATCGCCCTGCTCGGCATCGTCACCGCAAAGGCGCTCGATGTGCCGTTCAAGACCGCGATGCAGCGCAACGTCTTCGCGCCGCTGGGCCTGAGCAATACCCACATCGACGTGCCGGTGACCCGCCAGGCCATCTACGCCCAGGGCTACGACAAGGATGATGCTCCGGTGCGGGTGAGCCCTGACCAGATCGCCGACGAGGCCTATGGCGTGAAATCCAGCAGCCGCGACCTGCTGCGCTTCGTCCAGGTGCAGCTGGGCGAGGTGAAGCTCGGTGACAAGCTGCGGGCGGCGGTGGATGCCACTCGTACCGGCTACTACCAGGTCGGCCCGATGACCCAGGACCTGATCTGGGAGCAGTACGCCTACCCTCCCAAGCTCGCCGAACTGCAGCAGTACAATGGCAGCAGCATGGTGCTGCAAAGCCAGCCGGTAACGGCGCTGCGCAAACCGTTGCCGCCGCAGCAGGACGTCTGGGTGAACAAGACCGGCGCCACCGGTGGATTCGGCGCCTACGTGGCTTTCGTCCCGTCGAAGCAGCGCGGCATCGTCATCCTCGCCAACCGCAACTACCCCAACGAGGTGCGGGTGAAGCTGGCCTGGGACATCCTGTCGAAGCTCAACTGAGCCGCCCGCTTTCCCTCTCCGCTGCCATACGGTTCGCGAGCATGGCTCGCTCCTACAGAGAGACTCCGCCATCAACCTGTAGGAGCGGGCCATGCCCGCGATCCGCGGACAAGGTCCGCGCCAGCCACCGGCACCAAAACCACCGGAAAACAATCGCGGACGGCGTCCGCTCCTACGCTCATGGCCGGGGCAGGCGCAAGGGCTGTCGCAGGCATGGCCAGCTCCTACAGAGAGACTCCGCCATCAACCTGTAGGAGCGGGCCATGCCCGCGATCCGCGGACAAGGTCCGCGCCAGCCGACAGCACCAAAACCACCGGGGAAACAATCGCGGACGGCGTCCGCTCCTGCGCTCATGGCCGGGGCGGGCGCAAGGGCTGTCGCAGGCATGGCCGGCTCCTACAGGGAAACCCCGGCGCGCTTTCATCGATAACGGTGATGTTCTGAATCAAAATGCCGGTAATGCTCCCTGGCGGCGGAACCTGTAGCGTGCTTCCCTGACGCATTCCGCCACTGAGGATCAGTGCCTTGCCCCGTCTCCCACTGCACCGCGCGCCCATCGACGACTACAGCCACTCGCCGCATTACATCGCCGGGAGATTCCGCAACCTCAAGGCACGCCCGGCCGACATGCCGGAACCGAGCGCGAGAGTGCTCTGGGATGTGCTGTTCAACAAGCCGAAGAACACCGTGCCGCGAGCCCCGGTGCCGGTGCGCGCGCTGAGCCGTGAAGAGCTGGAGCAGGCGCCCGACCGCAGCCTGTACCGCCTCGGCCACTCCACCCTGCTGCTCAAGCTGCGCGGCGGCTGGTGGCTGACCGACCCGGTGTTCTCCGAACGCGCCTCACCCTTCAGCTTCGCCGGGCCCAAGCGCTTCCACGCGCCGCCGATCGCCCTGCAGGACCTGCCGCCGATCCGCGGCGTGATCCTTTCCCACGATCACTACGACCACCTCGACCGCGCGACCATCGCCGTGCTGGCCGAGCGGGCGGAAGTCTTCCTCACCCCGCTGGGCGTGGGCGACCGCCTGCTGGACTGGGGCGTGCCGGCGGAAAGGATCCGCCAGCTGGACTGGTGGCAGAGCACCACGGTGGACGGCCTGTGCCTGACCGCCACCCCGGCGCAGCATTTCTCCGGCCGCGGCGTGCGCGACGGCAACCGCACCCTGTGGTGCTCCTGGGTGATCGAGGACGACAGCCTGCGCGTCTTCTTCAGCGGCGATACCGGCTACTTCGACGGCTTCGCCGAGATCGGCCGGCGCTTCGGCCACTTCGACCTGACGCTGATGGAAACCGGCGCCTACAACGAACACTGGCCCTACGTGCACATGCACCCGCAGCAGACCGTGCAGGCGCATCAGGATCTCAACGGCCGCTGGCTGCTGCCGATCCACAACGGCACCTTCGACCTGGCCATGCACGCCTGGTACGAGCCCTTCGAGCGCGTACTGGAAATCGCCGGCGAGCGCGGGCTCGCCGTCACCACGCCGATGATGGGCGAGCGCATCGACCTCGTGGCACCCCATCAGGGTGAGCGCTGGTGGCGCGGCGTGGTGGCCGAAGAGGCCCGCGCACCGGCACCGCGCTGCGGCTGCCGCACCGCCCGCGAGAGCTGAGCCTGAACCTGGGCTTTTGTAGGATGGCGTAGAGCGTAGCGATACCCAACAACGCATCACACCAGCAGCATGGGTATCGCTGCGCTCCACCCATCCTACGGTCCAGAGTTCAATCGCTGACCAACTCGAACAGCTGCCAGCGCACCGAGCTGACGCCCTTCTCCAGGCTGATCCGGCTGACCATGCGTTCCAGCTGGCCGGTGGCGCCGTGGCCGCCGAGCAGCTCGGCGCGCACTTCCAGTTTCGCCGGGTTGGCCTGGTCCTCGCTGTGCAGCGACTGCAGGCGCAGCTCGCTGCTGTCCAGGCTGTGGAGCATCAGGCTGCGCACCTGGATCTCGTCTTCGGCGCGGCAGATGACGGCGACGCCATAACGCTGCTCCGCCTCGTTGGCCGGCAGCACGTCCTGCTGGTTGATGCGCTGGGCGATGTCACGCAGCAGGATGTTGGCGCAGAGCACCACCACGCTGCCCAGCGCAGCTTCCAGCAACAGCCCCATGCTGCACAGCACGCCGATGGCAGCGGTGCACCAGAGCGTGGCGGCAGTGTTCAGGCCACGCACGTTGAGGCCATCGCGCATGATCACGCCACCACCGAGGAAGCCGATCCCCGACACCACGTACGCAGCGATACGCGGCGCATCGGCGGATAGCCCCGGCGTCGCCTGGGTCATCAGCACGAACAGGCAGGCACCGGTGCTGACCAGCGCGTTGGTGCGCAGGCCGGTGAGGCGCTGGCGCAGTTGGCGTTCGGCGCCGATCAGGGCGCCCAGGATGAGTGCCGCGGCGACCCGCAGCAGGAAGATTTTCCAATCCATGTTCCACCTCGTTTGCAGCGCAGCGCCGCTCCATGCGCCGGGCCATGCCGGCGCGCATTCGGGTGATGGATTGCGAGGGAGCGAAGGGCCGGATCGGCCCCGCAGGGGAATGGTGAGACGTCATCCCGTGGCGGGATGCGTATCGCCACTGTCCGCAACGCAGCGAGACAGTGGCAGGGTTCTGCCGGACGGCTCGCTGTTCAGACCTGTCGCAATCGACCAGGACAAGTGTCCAAGGCAGGACTCCTCTGTGGATTCAAAAAAAGCGACCGGACCCGGTGTGAGCACTGCCCGGGACAGCTACCGGCCGCGAGTCGTCATCATCGCGCGGCAGCCTTAAGGATTCCTTAGCACCCGTCAGGCAGAGCCCTGGCGCCAACGCGCCGGGGTGGTGCCGACCCGCGCCTTGAACAGGCGGACGAAGAAACTGACGTTCTCGTAGCCGACCTCGGTGGCGATCTCGCGCACCGACAGCTGGGTCGCCAGCAGCAGTTTCTTCGCCTTGTCGATGCGGACCTGCTGCAGATAGAGATTCGGTGGCAGCTTCGTCGCCTCGCGGAAACGGCGCTTGAAGGTGCGTTCGCTGACACCGGCCTGACGCGCCATGCGCTCGATGGTCAGCGGTTCGGCGTGGTGGCTTTCGATCCAGTCCTGCACCCGCAGCACAACGTCGTCGCAATGGTTGCGATGGCCCGGCAGGATCGGCCCGAGGCGGTGCGGGTCGGCGACCAGCAGGTGGGTGGCGCAGAGCTGGGCGAAGCGGTCGCCGCAATCGCGGGCGAGAATATCCAGCAACGCATCGAAGCAACCATTGAGCGAACCGGTGCTGTAAAGCCCGCCCTCCTGCAGGAAGGACTCCCGCGCCACGAAGCTGCACGCCGGATAGCGCTTGCCCAGTTGCCGGACGAACGCCCAATGCGTGGCGAGCAGGCCGCCATCGAGACGCCCGCTGGCTGCCAGCCAGGCGGCGCCCGTGGTCAAAGCCAGCACCCGCGCGCCAGCGTCGATATGCCGGCCCAGCCACGCCAGCACCCGCGCATCCGCCTCGAAGCCGGCCAGACGCGGCCCCTCGATGGCCGGCAGGACGACCAGCGAGGCGACCTCGACATCCGTCAGCGCAGCCTCCGCCGTAATGACGTGGCCGCCCGCTGCGCACACCGGCGCGCCATCGACAGAGACCACGCGCACCGCAAATGAGGGCTCCACGCCCAGATGCTGTTCCAGCAAAGCCGCAATGCGGAAGAAGTCCGCCGCCGAAAACAACCCCATCGCCCAACAGCCGTCATAGGCCAGAATCGCCACCTGTTTCAAACACCCTCCTGGCCCGATCGGACTATGCATACGCCCGTCTGAACATCGCCTCGGGCACCTGGCGGGAATACTATGACCGAACCCACAGCGAGTCAGTACAGGAGAGTGTCATGTCGTTGCCCGTCACCACCCGGGAGCACTGGATCAGCAGCGAGAAGGGCCAGTTGTTCACCCAGGACTGGACGCCTGCCGAAACCGTCGGCGAGCCGATCCTGCTGCTGCACGACTCGCTGGGCTGCGTGACCTTGTGGCGCGATTTCCCGGAGCAGCTCGCGCGCAACACCGGGCGCCAGGTGATTGCCTACGACCGCCTCGGCTTCGGCCGCTCCGAGCGCTATCCCGGCGCCCTGCCGCTGGACTTCATCGACGACGAGGCGCGCAGTTTCTTCCCCCTGCTGCAACGGCACTTCGGCTTCGAACGCTGCGTGGTGTTCGGCCACAGCGTCGGCGGGGCCATGGCGGTGGCCTGTGTGGCACAGCATCCGCAGGCGTGCGCGGCGCTGATCACCGAGTCGGCCCAGGCCTTCGTCGAGCACCAGACCCGCGACGGTATCCGCGCCGCCGAGGTGGAGTTCGCCCGCGAAGGGCAGTTGGAGCGCCTGCAGAAGTACCACGGAGACAAGGCCTTCTGGGTGCTGCGCGCGTGGGTCGATACCTGGCTGTCCGACGATTTCAGCGACTGGAACCTGGATGCGAAACTGGCACAGGTGAAGTGCCCGATCCTCAGCCTGCACGGCGAACAGGACGAGTACGGCTCGGCCGCACACCCGGAGCGTTTCACCTCGGTGCCCGGCGTACCGACGATGCTCAGGCTGCTGCCCGATTGCGGCCACGTTCCGCACCGCGAGCAACAGCCGGCGGTACTGCAGGCGGTAGACGAATTCCTTCAGCGCTATGTGCCCTAGGCCCCGTCACTCGTGGGCTGCGGCGGCTACCGTCTGGCTGGAAAGTTGAATCTAATTCCGCGCAGCACAGTCACAACGACCAGGCGCAGTCGCCTCGCCACGTCCAGACGGAGGGAGGCGGCCTGAAGGGCGTCGTTGCGCGACTGCTTCGCAGGATTCGCACAACGACCTGACTGATTTCGCTGCGCAGGTAGGTTCGAACATGTGCCGCCTTCTTCCGTTGTTGCTGCTCACCCTGTGGGCGCCCTCTTCCTTCGCCGCCTCCATCGGCACCTCTACCGACGAGAAAGCCCAGGCCGCGGTGAACAAGGCCGAAGTGCTGGAGCAGCAGGTCGCCCACCCGGCGACGGCAGTAACCAGCCCGGCACCCATCAGTAAATCCGAGGTCAAGGCGCTGGACCCGTCCGGCAAGGCGCCGCTGGACGACGCCATCGTCTGCCTGTCACGGACCATCTACTGGGAAGCCAAGGGCGGCGGCAAGGCGGACATGGAGGCAGTGGCCAACGTGGTGCTCAACCGCATGGGCCACGGTGGTTTTCCCGACACCGTGTGCGGCGTGGTCAAGCAGGGCCAGGCGCAGAAGCACTGCCAGTTCTCCTGGTGGTGCGACGGTCGCTCCGACCAGGTGGAAGAGAAGAACCGCTACGACATCGCCAAGGAAATCGCCCGCCGGGCGCTGAACCAGCAGCTCAGCGACCGCACGCGCGGCGCCATGTACTTCCACGACCGCCACGCCTCGCCTGGCTGGGCGAAGGAATACATCCGCACGGCAGAGACCGACGAGTTCGTCTTCTACAAGCCGCGCGGCGGTGATGCGCGCTAGGTCGCTTCAGGTCAGCTGACGGCGCTGGAACCGTCGCGCTGGCCGTCCATCCAGCGCACCAGGGCCTCGCCGAACTCCGGCGGAGCCTTGCGCCCGACGCGGCGCGCGAGGTCAAGCACGGTGTGCTGGGCCAGGGCCTCTTCCATGCGCTTCTGCGCGGTGAGCATGACCGCGTGGATCGAGCAGGTGCCGCAGGTCGCCCATTCCGGGGGCGAGCCTTCGAACACGGCGCAGCGCCCACGGATGTCGCGGCACTCGAAGATCTGCTTGTCGCCGTCGATGGCCCTGACGATATCCAACACGGTGATTTCGTCCGCCGGCCGCGCCAGGCGGAAACCGCCGCGTACGCCTTCAGTGGCCGCCACCAGTCCGGCCTTGGCCAGCTTGGTGAAAACCTTGGCGAGCAGTTCCTGGGGCACGCCCTGCAGCTCCGCCAGCGCACGCACGCTGGAGTCACGGCTGTCGCCCTTCTCGTCCGTCAGGTAGAGCAGGCAATGAATGCCGTACTCCACTCCCGCACTGTACAAAGCCATCACAAACTCCGACTAGATCAGTCGCATTATTCTCAAGCCACCCCGGGCATCCGGCAAGCACTTAAGCATGCATCCTGACGAACTGTCATCCGCAACACGCGGCCTGCAGCGCTTTGGCGTGTTCGCCGTATAAACAGAAGCAGCGGCTTTTTCCCGCTCCGGTCGTGACGAACGGTCGGAGTTTGCGGTAGAAATCGGTTGCGCCACTTAACTACGACAAATATAGTCGCAGTTATCCGAGGCGAGCCGGGAAGCGAACCGCTCCGATATCAGGCACTCGGGAACCCAACAACCTGGATTCATCCTTTTCATCGGAGAGCACCATGAAACAACGCATCCTGATCGTCGGCACCGGTTTCGCGGGTATGTGGAGCGCCCTGAGCGCCACGCGTCTGCTCGACCTGCACCAGCGCGGCGACATCGAGGTCGCGGTCCTCGCGCCCCAGGCCGAACTGCGCATCCGCCCGCGCTTCTATGAGCCGAACGTGCACCAGATGGCCGCGCCGCTGGGCGACCTGTTCGGCGCCGTGGGGGTGACCTTCATCCAGGGCAGCGCCGAGCAGATCGATGTCGACGGCCGCCAGCTGGACTACCGCAACGCCAGCGGCGAAATCGCCACCCTGGGCTTCGACCGCCTGATCCTCGCCAGCGGCAGCAAAGTCGCCCGCCCCGCTCTGCCGGGCATCGAGCACGCCTTCGACGTGGACGACATCGACCAGGCCGTGCGCCTTGAAACGCACATCCGCGCGTTGCACCAGCTGCCGGAGTCCGAAGCACGCAATACCGTGATCGTTG
The DNA here is from genome assembly GCF_040017195.2 of Pseudomonas sp. LABIM340. Taxonomy (NCBI): domain Bacteria; kingdom Pseudomonadati; phylum Pseudomonadota; class Gammaproteobacteria; order Pseudomonadales; family Pseudomonadaceae; genus Pseudomonas; species Pseudomonas sp. LABIM340. Next base: position 3,840,900 of record NZ_CM200227.1, read on the forward strand.
CTGGCGGCGGTTTCACCGGCATCGAGACCGCCGCTGAAATGCCGGCGCGACTGCGCGAAGTGTTGGGTGCGGATGCCAAGGTGCGTGTGATCGTGGTCGACCGTGGCGCCGAGATCGGCGGCGCCCTGGGCGTCACCTCGCAGTCCGTGGTGGCTGAAGCCTCCTCCGAGCTGGGCGTGGAATGGCGCCTGAAGGCTTCGGTGGAATCCATCGACGAGAACGGCGTGACCCTCTCCAGCGGCGAGCGCATCGAGGCAAAAACGGTGATCTGGACCGCCGGCGTGCGCGCCAGCTCGCTGACCGAACAGGTTTCCGGGGAGCGCGACCGCCAGGGCCGCCTGCACGTGGACCGCAACCTTCAGGTGATCGGCCAGGACGCGGTATTCGCCACCGGCGACACGGCTTACGCCGCCACCGACGATGTCGGCAACTACGCGCTGATGACCTGCCAGCACGCCATCGCCCTGGGCCGCTCGGCCGGCAACAACGCCGCCGCCGACCTGCTGGGCGTGGCGCCCATCCCCTACAGCCAGCCCAAGTACGTGACCTGCCTGGACCTGGGCGCCTGGGGCGCGCTGTTCACCGAGGGCTGGGACCGCCAGGTGCGTTTCCAGCGCGAGGAAGGCAAGAAGATCAAGACCGAGATCAACACCGTGTGGATCTACCCACCGGCCGCCGATCGCGCCACCGCATTGGCAGCAGCTGACCCGATGATCCCTGTCGTGGCCTGATGCGTTGAGCAGAGCCCCGGTTGGCGCGAGCCTTCCGGGGCTTTTTCATGCCTGATTCGAACGATTTTCCCTGTAGGAGCGGGCCATGCCCGCGATCCGCGAGCAGAGCTCGCGAAGTCCTCGCAGCCAATCTGAAGCCCCCTGCGAACAACGTGATCCGACCTGAGCGCCGGCCTTGCCGGCGGTTCGCGAGCATGGCCCGCTCCTACAGGTGACGACTGCGCGGCGGAATCTGAACTCACCCCGGTGAACCGTGGTGATGCGCCCCGAAGACCGGCCCTGCCGGCGGTTCGCGAGCGTGGCTCGCTCCTACAGGTGGCGGTTGTTTCGTGGCAGGCAAAGGGATTCGACCATCCGTGCCAGCGTATCGATCACCTCTTCGCGCCCCAGCAGCGGCTGAGCCTCGCTCAGGTAGCGCGCGGTGGTGTACTGCACGGAGTTGATCACCACGAACAGCACGGCCGGCAGGTTGTCGATTCGATAGTCGTCGAAGTGGCGCATCAGGTATTGCCGGCACACCTCCATCATCTGCTGCTCCAAGGTCTGGAACACCGGCGCGGAATTGAGCCGGTGCCAGTGCCGCAGCAGCTCACGCTGCGCCGCATCGCCCTCGACCTGCTCGAAGATGCCCTCCAGCACCGCGCGGGTAACGCTGCCGATGTCCGCGCCCAATAACGGCGTGACACGCTCGTGCACCACCTTCATCAGCGTGCCGGCGCGCTGCATCAGCAGGGCCTCGACGATCATCTCCTTGTTGGCGAAGTACTGGTAAAGCGAGCCGACGCTCACCCCGGCGCGGCGCGCCACGTGGTTGGTGGTCAGACCATCGAGGCCGCGCTCGCCGATTTCCAGCGCCGCCGCCTCGACCAGCACCGCCACCATCTCGCTGGCGCGCTGCTGCGTGGGTTGCTTCCTCATGCCTGCCTCCTGGTGCGAGCCGGATGCGAGTTGAATGCGAGCAAATACTCGCAATAGCGTAATTCGAGGAATCCGCCCGGCCACCCAACCAAGGTATGAATCGATGAGCGCAACCGCCCTGCCCACCCGCCACGGCGCCGACCTGCAGCGCGCCCGGCGCACCGCCGCGCCGGTCAAACGTTTCCTCAAGGGCCCGAGCGAACCGGATGCGCTGACCTGGCAGGCCATCGGCGAGTCCCTCACGGTGGGCGATGCGCCCATGGATACGCTGGTGGAGTGGATGTTCGACGTCGGCCTCGGCACCGGCATGCGCCTGTACGAACAAGCGCTCAACCAGGGCATCGCCACCATCCCCGAGGCACCCGAAGCGCTGCAGACCTTCTTCGCCCAGGTCGACACACTGCCCGACTGGGTCGACCAGCAACGTCTCGATGAGGGCGCCCGTGCCTGCGGTCTGTCCGGGCTCACCGGGATGCGCGTACTGCGTGATCTGGGCCTGTTGGCCGGTTACCAGGCTTCCGGCATCAACCGCACCCTGGTGCTCACCGGCGCGCTGGAAAAAGGCCCGCAGCGGCGCATCGCCGAAACCACCAAATGGTGGATCGACTGCACCCGTCCCGGCGGCATGGCGCGCGGCGCAGCGGGTTATCGCAGCACGTTGCACGTCCGGCTGGTGCATGCTCTGGTGCGGCGTCGGGTTTCACGACTGGAGGACTGGGACTTCGCCCACTACGGCCTGCCGGTCAACCAGGGCGACATGCATGCGACCTATCTGGCCTTCTCGGCGATCTTCCTGATCGGCCAGCGCATGCTGGGTGTGGCCCTGAGCCGGAGCGACCGCGAAGCCATCATCCACCTCTGGCGCTACATCGCCTGGCTGATGGGTGTCGAGGAGCGCTGGCTGTGCGCCAGCGAGAACGATGCGATCCGCGCGCTCTACCACAACCTGCTGTCCCAGGCGCCGGCGGACGACAGCAGCCGCATCCTCGGCTCGGCGCTGGTGGACGAACCGCTGCAGCGCCACTACGCCAACTTCGCCTGGCTGCGCGGGCGGCTGAACCGCGCCATCCACCTGAGCATCGCCGGTACGTTCATCGACGCCCACGGCCGCCGCGCCCTCGGCTTGCCCGGCGGCAGCCTGCCCTGGTACCCGCTGCTGACCGCGCCGCCGCGCTTCATCTTCCACTGCCTGCTGCGCGCACTGCCCGGAGGCCGCAGCTGGCTGGTGCGCCACGGCCTGCAAAACCAGGAGGATTACCTGCGCACCCTGTTCGGCGGTGCCGATCCGCGACTGATCTCGCCCACGCATCTGGCGGGAAGCGAACGGCAGGCCTGACGGTACTCCCCATGCCAAGGGGGCAAACAGCAAGAATGTTCAAGCCAGGCGACAGGTTTCTCTGCCACGCTGAAAGTACTTACCTGCCTGCAAGAAACGTTCATGTCCCAAGATCAGCTTCCTTCACGCGCTTTCCTCAGGGGCGCCATCGACATCATGCCGCTGTCCCTCGCGGTCCTGCCCTGGGGCCTGCTGGCCGGCTCCCTGGCCATCGACGCCGGCCTCTCGCCACTGCACGGCCAGGGCCTGTCGGCCATCGTCTTCGCCGGCGCCGCGCAACTGGTGGCCATCGGCATGCTCAAGGGCGGTGCTGGGTTCTTCTCGATCATGATCACCACCCTGCTGCTGACTTCACAGCACCTGCTCTACGGGATGACCATGCGCCCGGTGATTTCCCCGCTGCCAGGGCGCTGGCGCGCCGGGCTGGGCTTTTTGCTCACCGACGAACTGTTCGCCCTCACCAGCGGCCATGACCGCGAAACCTTCAACCGCTGGTACGCCCTGGGCGTGGGCCTGACGTTCTACATCGCCTGGAACCTCTTCACCCTCGCCGGCGTGCTGGTCGGCACCAGCATTCCCGGCCTCGAGCACCTGGGGCTGGACTTCTCCATCGCCGCCACCTTCGTCGCCTTGATCGTGCCGGTGGTGAAGAACATCCCGACCGTGGTCTGTGTCGCCGTCTCGCTGTTCTGTTCGGTGCTGCTCAGCTACTGGCAGGTCGGTTCGGCACTGGTGCTTTCCGGGCTGGCGGGGATGTTCGCCGGCTTCCTCTGCCAGAAATTCTCGGGGGTGCGCGCATGATGGCCTGGGCAGTGATCTTCGGCATGGGCCTGATCGTGTTCTTCAACCGCTACGTGTTCCTCGAACCGCGCCTGCCGATTCGCCTGAGCAGCAACGTCCGGCAGTTCCTCGGCTTCGCCGTGCCGGGGATGCTCACGGCGATCTGCGGTCCGATCGTGTTCCTTCCCGAGCACCAGCTGAACCTGCGCCTGGACAACCCCTACCTGCTCGGCGCCATCGTCGCCGTGGCGCTGGTGCTGTGGACGCGCAATGTGCTGCTCAGCATGCTCCTCAGCATGGGCGCGTTCTACCTGCTGCGCTGGTGGCTGTGACCTGCACCGGGCTTCAGCGCGCCTCGCCCCGCCCGTAGTACGCCAGCACCAGCTGCACCAGCGCTTCCTCGATGCCCTCGCGCCGCCCCGGCGCCAGGGCAGCGGGGTCCTCCAGCAGGGCGCGCAGCACACCACCGACGGCGTGGGCGAGGACGAACACCTCGGGCTCGTCGAGCTTGCGCAGCTGCTGGTCATGACCGACCAGGCCGTGGGTCACCAGGTGAGTCATGATGCTGCCGCGCAGCGCCGGCAGCGGGCTGCCGCCGCCGCGGGTCATCAGGTAGTGCATCAGCGCCTTGTGCGCGCCGGTGCGCCCGCCGTAGGCACTGACGGCCGCGTGGACCACCGCGCGGATGCGCTCGCCGGGCGTCTCCGGCGGGCGAGCGGATAGCGCACCCATGATGCCGGTGGCCAGCGCAGCAAGTTCGCGTCGCGCCAGTTCGTCGAGGATGCGCTCCTTGTTGGGGAAATACTGGTAGAGCGAACCGACGCTCACCCCGGCCAGTTCCGCCACGTGGTTGGTGGTGAAACCCTCCAGGCCATGACGCTCCAGGATGCGCCGGGACGCCTCCAATATGAGTTCGACCTTCTCCAGCGCCCGCGCCTGCCTCGGCAAGCGACGGCTATCTGGCTGATTTTCCGCAGTTTTTCGGTTCACCTGGGGCCACCGGAAAAGCGAGTACAGCAAGCGCCGCATCCTTCCTATCATGGCAGCCACAACGAAGCCGGCAAGGCGAGCGGATGAACCGCGGCGGCCGGCCCGGGAGATCCCGCCATGAGCCACAAGAGCCACACCGCGCAACTGGACGACGACATCTGCGTGCACATCTTCGCCGCGTCCGGCGCCATGGTCGGCGTGTGCCTGACAGTGGTCGGCATCCTGCGCATCATCGTCGGCCAGCACCGCGTCGACCTGATCGGCCAGGACATGCTCGCGGTGAACACGGTGATCTACCTGGCCACCACCCTCGCTGCCTATTTCGGCCTGCGCACCCGCAAGCTGCAGCGCAACCATCGCCTGGAGCGCCTCGCCGACACCCTGTTCCTGGTCGGCTTGAGCATCACTACCCTGACGACCGCCTTCATCGCCTGCGCAATGTCCTGCTGTTGAGCCCGCGATTGAATTTCCCTACCGGTATGTAGAAATATATACGGCGATAAGGTTGTCGCTCAGAGAGAAGAAGAATGAATACCGCCGTGTACGCCAAGGAAGCCGTCGGCGCGAATTACGCGCTGGAATCGATGCAATACGCCCAGGCCCGCACCTGGGAAGCCGTGGACGCCATCGCCGCCGCGATCGTCCCCGGCATGACCGAGCTGGAAGCCGTCGCCATCGGCAAGCAGGTGCTCGCCGACCTGGGCATGGAGCGCATCTGGCACCCGCTGCTGATCCGCTTCGGCGCCAATACCCTGAAGACCTTCAAGCAGCGCTCCGAGGGCAACCCGGTGCTGGGTGAGAACGACATCTTCTTCATCGACATGGGCGTGGTCTGGCGCGGCCATGAAGGCGACGCCGGCGCCACCTTCGTCACCGGTGACGATCCGCAGATGGCAGCCTGCGCGGCGGCGGCAAAGACGCTGTTCCAGCGCGTCGAGGCGCGCTGGCGCGAGACCGGCTGCAGCGGCGTCGAGCTCTATGACTTCGCCCACCAGCAGGCCGAGGCCATGGGCTGGAAGCTCAACCTGGACATCAAGGGGCACCGCGTCAGCGACTTCCCACACGCCATCTACCGCGCCGGCGACCTGGGCGACTACGCCGAGCAGCCCCACCGCGGCCTGTGGATCCTGGAAATCCAGATCGCCCACCCTAGCAAGGCCTACGGCGCCTTCTACGAAGACCTGCTGGCCTGACCCGGAGCCCCTGCGATGACTGGAAACGTACTGCTGTTCTCCTACGGCACCCTGCAGGACAAGGCCGTGCAACTGGCCAGCTTCGGCCGCGAGCTGCAAGGCCGCGCCGACGCGCTGGTGGCCTTTCGCACTGACTGGGTGGAGATCACCGACCCGGCCGTGCTCGCCACCAGCGGCAAGACCCACCACCCCATCGTTCAGTACAGCGGCGAGGAAGACGACCGCGTGCCCGGCACCGTCTTCGAGATCACCCCGCAGGAGCTGCTGGCTGCGGATGCGTACGAAGTATCCGACTACCAGCGGATCAACGTCCGGCTGCAGTCGGGCCTGCAGGCGTGGGTCTATGTGAAGGCCTGACGACAGGCCGGACTCGTTAGGCGCCTTGCATGGATTCATTAGCAGGGCTTCAGGGTTGGCTATTTCGCGTCCAGCAATACGTTGATCGCATTCCCCCTCCAAGCCAGCTATTCCGCTGGCTACAGGCCAACTCCCGACTCGGCGGGGGCTGGCCTGAATCAACTGCCCTGCGCGATTCGATCATTCCCAGCAGTTTTCCTCATGGGTTCGTGCGGTGATCGGTCAGTAGACTGTGGCCACTCGCGAGCAACACCCTTCAGAAGTCCACTACCCGAGAATTCCTTCATGAAACTGCTCACTGCCAGTGTCCTGTCCCTCGCCGCCCTGCTCGCCAGCCAGGCCTCCATGGCCGAAGAATCGGCCCTGATGACCAACCGCCTGACCGAGTCCAACTATCAGGCCATGCAGGCCACTCGCGCCAAGACCGACGCCGAGCAGCAGACCGCACAGAACGCCCAACCGGATGCCGAGAAGAAGGCCGGGCAGGACAAGCACTGCTGATACTGCTGTACGCCGGGAGCGCGCCGTCGCTCCCGGTTTCCGCCTTTCCCGCTCCTTACCTGCCCTCCGCCCAGCCTGATCGCTGGCACGCCCGCGCCTATACGGGCAATCCCCTGCCTGCCCTGGCATCATTCCGGCAACCACCCCACAAACATCAGCCTGAATTGATGTCAGCCCAATCAAATATGAATTTTTCCTGATGCGGCAGCGCCCTACTCTGGCCACGCGCTGCACTGACGGCGCCAGCTACTCAGCCGTCCCTAGAGACGCGGGTTCTCGATAACAACTCCAACTGCCCCGAGGATCTCCCATGCGCCTTCGCCCGCTCATGCCTGGCCGTGAATCCCCCTTTTCCCTGAACACCGGAGGTCGGCATGTCTGACCTTCGCAGCTCCAACACCGCCGCCAATGGCGACGAAAGCCTGCTAGCCAGCCATGGCTACCGTCAGGAGCTGGACCGCGGACTGAACCTGTGGTCCTCGTTCTCCGTCGGCTTTGCCACCATTTCCCCGGTCGTCGGCATCTACTCGGTGATGTCCCTGGGCGCCATGAGCGTCGGGCCGTCCTGGGTGTGGATCGTGCCGCTGTGCCTGCTGCTGCAGCTGACCGTGGCGCTGGTGTATGCCGAACTGTCCTCGCAGTTCCCCCTGGCCGGCGGCTGCTACCAGTGGGTACGCCGGCTGATTGGCGACCGCGCGGCCTGGTTCACCGGCTTCCTCTACCTCGCCTCAGCCCTCGCCTCGCTGACCACGGTCGCCTACCTGGGCGGCTTCTGGCTCGGCCTGCTGGTCATCGGCGAACCGCCATCGGCCAACGCCCAGGTCCTCTGCGGTGCGGCGCTGCTGGCCCTGGGGCTGGGCGTGAACCTGCTGGGCATCAACCCGCTGAAGTACTTCGTCAACGCCGGCATCTTCGCCGAGGCCATCGCCTCCATCGGCATCGGCGTGCTGTTGCTGCTGTTCTTCCGCAACCACTCCTTCGAGATGCTGTTCAGCAGCCTGAATGCCCTGGAAGTCTCCGGCGGCACCTACTGGAGCGGCTTCCTCACCGCGCTGGCGGTGGGCGGCTGGGCCTTCCTCGGTTTCGACGCCTGCTCGCAGATTTCCGAGGAAACCACCGACGCCCGCGTCTCCACACCCCGCGCCATCCTGCGCTCGATGCTGGTGGTCGGGTTGACCGTGATGCTCACCGCGTTCGCCGTGACCCTGTCGTACAAGGACCCGGCCGCCGTGGTCAGCGGGCAGATCATCGACCCGGTGACACCCGCCGTGGTGGACGCCTTCGGCGCCTGGGCCGAGCGGCCGTTCGTGGCCATCGTGCTGGTCGCCTTCGTTGCCTGCGTGGTGTCGGTGCAGACCTACATCGGCCGCGCCATCTTCGGCATGGCCCGCGATGAAATCCTCCCCGGCTCCGCCCTGCTGCGCCGCGTGGACAAGCGCAAGGTGCCGATGGCCGCGATGGTCTGCAGCACCCTGCTGGCCAGCCTGGGCCTGGCGCTGGGGCTGAACGCCACCGCGGTGGGTACGCTGATCGCCTTCGGCAGCGGCGGCTTCTTCTTCGTCTTCCTGATCGTCGCCGCCAGCGCGCTGTATGCCCGCCTGAGCGGCCGCTGGGACCCGGACAAGGGCGCACTGAAGCTCGGCCGCAAGGGCCTGCTGGTCAACGTCATCGCCGTGGTCTGGCTGGTGTTCGAGGCGATCAACGTGGCCTGGCCGCGGGAAATGCTCGCCCCACCCGGCGCACCCTGGTTCCAGGTCTGGGCGGTGGTCGTGGTGTTCTCCGTCCTCGCCCTGTTGGGTTTGGCCTACCTGTTCATCGCCAAGCCGCACCGCCGCATCGCCACCAGCCTGAGCTTCGCCGGCCGCGCGGTCGGCTGAGCCATCCCGGCACCGAGGCATCGGTGCCCCTCTTTCCCTCCTGCCTGGCCGGGCCGCCTTGCGCCCCGGCACGGGCAGCTCATGCCTGAAATCCGGAGCTTCCCATGTCCACCCTGAACTACTGGAACTACCCCACGGAAATCCTCTGCGGCGTCGGCGCCCTCGACCAACTGGCCGAGCGCTGCCGCCTCGCCGGGATGCGCAAGCCGCTGCTGGTCACCGACCCCGGCATGCTCGAACTGCCGCCGCTGCACGAAGTGCGTCGGCGCCTGGAGGCCGCCGGTATCGACTACGCGCTGTTCCATGGCTTCTCCAGCAACCCCGCGCTGGAGGAAGTCACCAGCGGCGCCCTGGCCCTGGCCGAAGGCGGCCACGACTCGCTGATCGCCCTGGGCGGCGGCAGCGCGCTGGACGCGGCCAAGGGCATCGCCCTGCTCAGCCGCGATGCCGATGGCCTGCACAACTTCGAATGGTCGCAACTGATAGCGCATTACCCCACCTTGGGCGACCATCCCGCCCTCGACCTGCCGCCGCTGATCGCTATTCCGACCACCGCCGGCACCGGGTCCGAACTGGGCCGTGAAGCCGTGCTGACCGACACCTCGCGCGGCATCAAGATCGTCGTCGGCCACCGCGAACTGCTGGCCCGCTCGGTGATCCTCGACCCGGCGCTGACCGTCGGCCTGCCGAAGTCGCTCACCGCCGCCACCGGCATGGACGCCCTGACCCACCACCTGGAGTCGCTGTTCTCGCCGCTCTACCACCCGATGTCCGCCGGCGTCGCCCTCGAAGGCGTGCGCCTTGTGAAGGAGCACCTGCAGCGTGCGGTGCACAACGGCACCGACCTGGCCGCCCGCGAAGGCATGCTGGTGGCCTCGGCCAGCGCCGCCGTGGCCTTCCAGAAAGGCCTCGGTGGCGTGCATGCGCTGGCCCACCCGCTGGGAGCGAAGCACCACAAGCACCATGGTCTGCTCAACGCGGTGCTGTTGCCCTACGTGCTGGTGGCCAACCGCTCGGCCATCGAGGCAGACGCCACGCGTCTCGCCCGCTACCTGGAGTTGCCGGAAGCCAGTTTCGACGGCCTGCTCGGTTGGGTGCTGGAACTGCGCTCGTCCGTCGGCATTCCGCATACGCTCAAGGAACTGGGCCTGAACGGCGAAGACGCGCCGTGGGTCGGCGAGCAGGCGGTGGCGGATATTTCCTCTTCCGAAACCAACGCCCTTCCACTGCAAGCCGGGGACTACTCGCGCATCTACCTCAACGCGATAGCAGGACGGCTTGCATAACCCTTTACGGCAGGACGGCACCGGTGGAGGTTAACCGACGTCCTGCGCTCGGGTTCCGGATGACCGGCAGTGAAGCCTGCTCGTCGCCGGAGCCGTGCGGCCACTTCGGCTCAGGCCCCATCCTCTCCAATGGAAATAATGCAGATATCCAAATTGCAGAACCAATTCCGAATGACTCGATAAAATTAGAAGCCGGTCCCTCGGAAGTAACCGCACAACCGCCAGAACACGCAATCGGCCCTGTCATGAAAACAACGTCAGGAAACCACCATGTTCACAGACGAATTACTGGAGCGTACAACTTCTGAATGGGAAAGATTCGGAAAGGACACCGGCCGCAAAGATAAATACATAGCCCCGGACAAATCCACGACCACGGAAAAGTCCACCGGTGGAAAGCTCAACCCAAGAAAGGAAACTGTCGACCCCTACTCCAGCCGGATAGCCGATTACTGGTTGGCGGTGGAGAGCAAGGATTACAAGAGTCTGGTCAAGACCTATGCAAAGGACAAGGGCAAGCTCGATGGCACCATCAATATTGCCTGGTCGGCGGCTTTTATTTCCTATTGCATGCAAATGGCCGGGGCCGGTGCATCCTTTCCTTACTCGCCAGGGCACTACCGCTGGATATACAACTCGATCAAGAACAGAAAAACCAACAAGCTCTCCGCAAGCCTGGTTGGCTACCGTCCCGCAGAACTACCCTTGAAACCCGGCGATCTGCTGGGCAAGTCGAGGATCCCTGGAGTTGCCTATGACAACGTGCTTGATGTTGGCTGGTTTGAAAGCCATTCGGATGTTGTCGTCGAGGTCGACGCTGGCGAGAGCAAGGCATTCGTTATCGGTGGCAACGTCGGCCAATCGGTGAGCAAGGTCGAAGTGAAGCTGACTCCCGAGGGGCTGGTTGCGAACCCTGCTGAATGGCTCGTGCACATCAGAAACAACATTCAGTAACAGCGACCGGGTTTTCGACAGGGAGAGTAGCCATGGCTAACAACGAAGCCAGTCCATCATCAATTCTAGGCAACGGAAATACCGCACCCTTCATATCAGTTGCCCTGGGATACTGCCTGTTAATTTCACTGCCATTTATTGTCTTCCTGCTGATACAAGCATTAAGCAGCGGCCCGCAGGGAGAAAAGACCATCCCGGGATGGTTGTCGGAGACGACCTACGTGGTCATAGTCCGGCTGGCGTTATTCAGTGCAGTTTTATGCTTTGGGGCTCTGGGATCGGCAATCAGCCTGATCTCCAGAGTACGCAACGGCGAAGCATTGCTTCCCGTCGTAACGGTGCACGAACTGATATCGGTGCAAACCATTGGCGCTGTCTTTGCGCTAGTGCTTTCGCTCATTTTCATGGGCAACCTGATAGCCGGTTCCATCTTTCCAAGCTGGGACCCTTTCTACACCATCGTCTACTCCCCTCCTGCTTTTGCAAAGTTGCTGGTTTGGTCTTTCATCGCCGGGTTCTTCGAGCGTTTCGTCCCTCATATGCTGGACAATCTTTCGAAGCGGGCCGACGAACAGGAAGATGAGCCACCACGCCTTCCATTTCCCCGGAAAGACGTATCAGACGAAAAGAGCGAGTCGTGACTTAAGCCGACAGGCCGTGCACGCTCAGCAGATCTTCGATGAAGGCGCGGGCGGCCTCGCTGCGGGGCCGCCCGGCGTAAGTGATCATGCTGTGGGTTACCTCGTAGCAGAGTTTCTCCGGTAGCAGCGGCTTCATCCGCCCGCGCTCGACCCAGATGTTCGCGTAGTGGGTCGGCAGATAGCCCAGGTGCGTGCCGGCCAGCACCGAATGCGCCACCGCCTCCATGTGATGCGCGGTGGCGCTGCTGCGTTCGGGGCGGAACGGCAGTTCCTGGTCCGCCGGCAGGAAGCCATGGCGCACCCAGTTGTACTCGGCGATCTGCTTCAGCGTCGGCTTGCGCGCGCTGAACAGCGGGTGGCGCTCGCCGCAGAACACGCCGATCTCCTCGGTGTACAGCGGCAGGTAATCCAGTGTCGGCCGGGTGCGGCTGAAGTAGGAGATCGCCAGGTCCAGCTGTCCATCGATCACCGCCAGCTCCAGCTCGGTGGGCGAGTTCACGTAGAGGTTCAGCTGCACGTCGTGCTCGCGGCCGTGGAAGGCCGCCAGGGTCTCGTCGAAGCGCGCCTGCGGCAGGGTCGTGACGTTGTCCGCCAGCCCGAGGTACAGCTCACCCACAAGCTGGCCGGACAGCGCCTGGGCCTGGTCGCGGAACAGCCCGATGGCGTCGAACATCGTCTGCGACGCTTCGAGAATCCGCTGCCCTTTGGCCGTCAGGCGGAAGCCGCCCTTGCCACGCTCGCACAACCGGTAGCCCAGGCGCTTTTCCAGGCTGCCGATGTGCATGCTGATGTTCGACTGGCTCATGTTCAGCTCGGCCTGCGCCGCGGTGAAGCCGCCGCACTTCACCACGGAGGCGAAGATGCGCAGCAGGCGCAGATCGAGGTCGGTGAAATTCCTGAGCATGGGCAGAGTCCGGCGCCGGGCGGGCGGCTAGTCTACTGCACGGGGCGGAGCCAGTCCCGCGGGTGCGATCCGATGGAATCCCCGGCGCGCCCGCGAGTCCTTCTTCAGATACCCCTCACAGACCATCCAGCACGGAGAGACGCCATGCTGCTCGAAGGTTCCTGCCACTGCGGCGCCGTGCACTTCAGCCTGCACAGCGCCCATCCCTACCCTTACCAGCGCTGCTACTGCTCGATCTGCCGCAAGACCCAGGGCGGCGGTGGCTATGCGATCAACCTCGGCGGCGACGCCGCCAGCCTCAAGGTGCGCGGGCGCAAGCACATCAGCATCTACCACGCGAAGCTCCGCGAGGAAGGCCAGCGCACCCACACCAGCGGCGCCGAGCGACACTTCTGCAGCCAGTGCGGCAGCGGGCTGTGGCTCTATGATTCACGCTGGCCGGAACTGATCCATCCCTTCGCCTCAGCCATCGATACGCCGTTGCCGGTGCCGCCCGAACACACGCACCTGCTGCTGCGCTCCAAAGCCAGCTGGATCGAGCTGGAGGCCGGGGCCCATGACCTGCAGTTCGACGACTACCCGCAGGAGTCCATCGCCCAGTGGCACCAGCGTCTCGGACTGGAGCAGTGATAGTCATGCGCGCCAGAACGGCTTGGCGATCTCCTGCGCCACCTGGCGGCGCGTCAGGCCGATGTCCTCGATCAGGTGCGGATTGGCCCTGGCCATGCAAGCGAGCTGACAGCGGACCTGCGCACGCGTCTGCCAGAGCGCAAGCAGTTGCAGCAGGGACGGCAGGCTGAACGACCGGCGCGAGGCTTCCGGCAGCAGCAGGCGGGGAGTATGGTTCATGGCAACCTCCGTTCGACTCGTGCCTCATGGGGCCGAGCATGGCGGTCGCCCGCGGCGCCGTCCTCAAGCCGCGCCAAACACTTCCAAAAACTTGCAAAGGGGGCGTCATGCAGCAACCGCGTCTGGCTTTCGGCCCCTTCGTGCTCGATGGCCCAACCGGCGTGCTCAAGCGCGACGAGCAGCCCGTCGCCATCGGCTTTCGCGCGCTGAACCTGCTGCAGACCCTGCTCGAGCGGCCGGGTGAGATTCGCACCAAGGCCGAGCTGATGGACGCCACCTGGCCGGGTCTTATCGTCGAGGAAGGCAACCTCACCGTGCAGATCGCCCACCTGCGCAAGGTGCTCGGCGAAGCAGCGGACGGCAGCTCGTGGATCACCACCGTGCCCCGTGTCGGCTACCGCTTCAGCGCTGCCGTGCGGCGCCTGGCGGACGCGCCGCGCACGCCGCCGGCCTTGCCGGAGGAGCCGTCCATCGCCGTGCTGCCCTTCGTCAACCTCGGCGACGACCCGCAGCAGGCCCTCTTCGCCGACGGCCTGACCGAAGACCTGACCACCGAGCTTTCGCGGGTCGGCGGGCTGTTCGTCATCGCCCGCACCTCGGCCTTCGCCTACAAGGGCAAGGCCATGGACGTGCGCGAGATCGCCCGCGAGCTGGGCGTGCGCTACCTGCTCGAGGGCAGCGCCCGGCGTGCCGATGCGCGCGTGCGGATCAACGCCCAACTGGTGGACGCCAGCACCGGCGAGCATGTCTGGGCCGAGCGCTTCGAGAGCCGCGTGGAGGACCTCTTCGACCTGCAGGACCAACTGACCGGGCAGATCATTCAGGCCCTGCTCGGCCACTTGCGCACACCGCTGCCGCGCAACCGGCCGAAGAACCTGGAAGCCTACGAACTCTGCGTGCGCGCCCGCCAGCTGATGGATGATTCGCCGCTGGCTGCACGGGAAGCGCACCTGATGTTGAGCCGCGCCATCGCCCTCGACCCGCAGTATGCCGAGGCGCGGCGCTGGTTGGCGATGAACCACTGGATGGGCTGGATACACAGCGGCGGCCCGACCCCGCTGGAGCGCGAGACTGCCCTGGCGCAAGCGCGCGAGGCAGTGGCCATTGACCCCAACGATGCCGGCTGCCGCTGGAGCCTGGCTTATCTGCTGACCTACGAGCGTGCATACGCAGAAGCCGATGCGCAGTTCCAGCGCGCGCTCGAGTTGGACCCCAATGACGCCGACGCCTGGACGGCGCTGTCCGACGTCAGGGTGCTCGCCGGGCGCATCGACGAAGGCCTGGAGCACATCCGCCGGGCCTTTCGCCTCAACCCCTTCCCCGCCGGCTGGTACTACCTGACGCTGGGCCAGGCGCAGTACGCGGCGCGCGATTACCAGGGCGCGATCCAGACCCTGCGCCGCGACGAGACCTACCGCAGCAGCTCGCGGCGTTTCCTTGCCGCTAGCCTCGCGCAGCTGGGCCGGCTGGACGAAGCCCGTGCGGAAACCGAGTTCTTCCTGGTCACCAACCCCGGCTTCACCATCCGTCACTGGGTGGACACCGAGCCGCTGCGCGATGCGGCGGTGAGCGAACACTTCGTCGAAGGTTTCCGCAAGGCGGGCCTGCCGGATTGACGGGTTGCGTCACCTCGTAGGGCGCATAACCCGGAACGGGTTATCCGCCGGCCACCCTGGCGGATAACGCTGGGGGCGTTATGCGCCCTACACCTGCATCACCCTTTGATTGAAACGGCGGGCGGACTTCGCGCCGGCATCACGGATTTGTAATCCACGCCCGCTAACTTGCTCGCCCACATTCCGCGCCCCGGCACACAACAGCCGGAGCGGCCCGACCGGCGCTGCCAGAAGACGGACCATGACGGTAGACACGAGCACCTCGCGCAAGCAGTTCCTGATCCGCTCCGAGAACATGACCGCCGACGATTTCGGCGAGCTGTACACGCGGATGTTCGGCAACCTCTATTCGGGGATGCCACGGCCCGAAAAACCCATCGCCATCGGCGGGGTCTACGGTCGCTACGAAGGCGTGAGCTTCCGCCGCCTGAGCTTTCGCGGCGACCTGCTGGCCGAGATGCCGGACCTGGACGACGAGATCACCTTCATCTTCCCCAGCGCCGGCCGCGTCGTCTTCAACCAGTGCAGCGACAGCGTCGGCCTGCCCAGTGTCGGCCTGGCCATGGAGAAGGCCTCGGTGCGCTCGGTCGGCTTCATCGACGGCCACGCGCATCACGGTCTGTCGGTGCGCCGTTCGCTGTTCGCCCGCCGCCTGGCGACCCTGCTCGGCCGGCCGATCACCCACAAGGTGCGCTTCCAGCCACGGGTAGACCTGAGCAACGAAGCCTTCCAGGGCATCAAGGCCATCGTCGCCATGGCCACCGGCAACGAGTTCGACCTGCTGATCAATTCCAGCGCGTTGATGCCGGCGCGCCTGCAGGAAATGCTGGTGGACTCGGTGCTGGAAATCTGGCCGCACAACTACAGCGACGCGCTCCGCCGCCCTGCCCCGCAAATCGCCCCGCGCCATGTGAAGCTGGCCATGGACTACATCCAGGAGCATCCCGATGCGATGGTCAGCGGCAGCGACCTGGCCGAGCTGACCAACGTCAGCCTGCGCGCCCTGCAGGACGGCTTCCGCCGCTTCGTCGGCAGCTCCATCGTCGCCTACCAGCGCGAAGTGCGCCTGCAGCGCGCCTATGACGCGCTGCAGCAGGACAGCGCGCAGTCGGTCAGCGAGATTTCCCTGGCGCTGGGCTTCAGCAACGTCGGGCGCTTCTGCCAATACTTCCAGAACGCCTACGGCGTGACCCCGGCGGACCTGCGCAGGAACCTGACGCTGCCCGTGTAGCGCGTGACCCGGAACGGGTTATCCGCCGGCCACCCTGGCGGATAGCCCTGTGTTCAGGCTGAGCCCCCTCACCCTAGCCCTGGCTGCGCGCCCCGCTCTGGAGGGAGAGGGAACCGTCCAGCGCAGGATGAAACCATGGTGTCAGCCGGCACGATCTGCTCCCTCTCCCCTGGGAGAGGGCTGGGGTGAGGGAGTGAGCGGGCACGAATCTAATCAGGTCCGGAGTGCGCAAGAAAACGGCCCGTCGCGATTTCCGCGACAGGCCGTTTTTACAGCACGATGGCAATCAGAACTGATAGCTGGCCTTCAGAGTGCCACTGGCACCATGGCTGCCGCTACCGCCCAGTACGCCAGCTTCGGCGCCGACGCTGAAGTCGCCCTGGCTGGCGGTCAGGCTGAACGCGCCGCTGAACTGGTCGCGGTTGTCGAAGGCGGCACGCTGGGAAACGTCCAGGCCCAGCAGGTGGCCTTCGCTGTCGACCTTGTAGTCACCCAGCGCGTGGTCGTAGCCCACTTCCAGGCCCGGCACCATCTGCCAGCCGCTACCCAGCGCCACGGGAGCGAAGGAAGCCTTGAGGTTGGCGTAGGCGCTGCGGCGGTTCTCGCTCATGTCGTCGACGTCCAGCGCCAGCTCGCTGCCCTTCTCCTGGAAGCCGTCCAGGTCCAGGTGGCTGTAGCGCAGGCCGATGCTCGGCTCCAGGGTCACGCTGGACACCGCCGTGCGATAGCCCAGCGCGATGCTGCCACCACTGAGGTTGCCGCTGGTGTCGCCCTTGGCTTTGCCCAGGCCGCCGCCGATATCGCGCTTGCTGTCGTAGTCGAGCCAGCCGTAGCTGAGGTCGGCATCGACGAACAGGCCCTGCTCCAGGCCGTCGAGGGCAAAGCGCGCGCCGCCACGGATGAAGGTCAGGTCGGTATCCACGTCACCACCGGCGCCGCCGATGCTGCCCTTGCTGTAGCCGAAGCCGGCGTTGCCGCTGAGCTGCTCGGAGAAGCGCTGTGTCAGGCCGATCATCATGCCCTGGGTGTGTTCGTTGCTGCTCTCGGCGCTGGAGGTGGCGGAGTTGCCCTGGTAGCCGGCCAGCGCGGTGGTCCACAGGCGGGTCTGCCCGGTCTTCAGGTCGACGCCGCTGGCATAGGGCGCGGCGGCGCGGTCGATCAGCGCATCCTGGCGCAGCAGGTAGCTGGCCGCGTCGGCATGCACCTGGCCGCCGACGGTGGACTCGACACCGCCGAGGGTGCCAGCGTCGATGGCCGACTGCAGGTAGTAGTTGTACGCGGTGTAGTCGCCGGACAGGCTGCTGTTCTGCAACTGGGTCAGCAACTGCGCGCCGGCGGCAGCGTTGCCGGAGAGGCCTGCTACGCCCGGCAGGGTGCTGTAGTAGACCATCTTGCCGCGCAGCACGTAGATGGTTTCCTGGGACAGGCCGAGGCCTTCCTTCAGGTAGTTGTCCATGGTGCCGTACTCGGCGGTCACCTCGTCCAGGCCGGCCTGCAGGTAGCTGGCCTGCACGCCCAGCAGCGGCTCATAGATGGCCGCCATGCTCGCCGGCAGCATCGCCAGAGTCGCCTTGACCCGCGCGGCGGTGTAGTCGTTGGTGGCCAGGTAGTTTTCCATGATGGTCTGGCTGTCCACCCCGGCGATGCTCAGCAGCACGGCGGCGGTCCAGCCGGTGCGGTCCTTGCCGGCGGTGCAGTGGAACAGCGCGGCGCCGTCGGCGGCCGCCAGTTCGTTGAACAGAGTGGTGAACTGGCCGCGCATGCCGGCATCGCTGACGAAGGCGCGGTTGGTCTCCTCCATCATCTCGATGGCCTGGGCGGCGCTGGTGAAGGAGATGTTGGTGACGTTGGCGCCGGAGGTGGTGCTGCCGATGATGTCGATGTTCTGGTAGGTCGCGCCGGCCGGCAGGGTGTCCGGCGTGCCGGCGATTTCGCTCGGGGTACGCAGGTCGAACACATCGCTGATGCCCAGGCTGTTCAGTACCGCCAGGTCCGTGCCCTTGGGGGTCAGCGCGTTGGAACGGTAGAACACCCCGGAGCGCATCACACCGTCGTTGGACGTGGTGTAGGCGGTGGTGGTGCCGGCGATGTCACGGAAGTTGTCGATGCCGGTCAGGTGCGGAGTGTCCAGTGTGTAGGTCTCGGCCGCGTTGGCGCAGGCGATGGACAGACTGAGCAGGGACAGGCCGAGGGTGGATGCGGAAAGCAGAGCGCGATGGAACACGATGTAGCCTCTTTGAGCTTTGTTGGCGGGGGCTACTATCGGTGGCGCTCGGGACTCGAATGTGACAGTTCCGCGCCCGGCGCAAATGGGCGCGCGATCTGTCCGTGAGCTGCGTTTTCTGTCCGTGCGGCTAGTCTTCGCTGCGCCCGCCGGACTCGCGGTCGCGCTCGTAACGATGGCGCGTGGGGAACGCCGGCAGCCACGCCTCGCGGCGGCAGGTCCAGAGTTCGTAGGTGGGCTGGAAGCGGTCCGGCTCGTCCAGCGCGCCGAGGCTCACTTCCACTTCGTCGCCGCTGCGGCCGAACACCGATGAACCGCAGCGCGGGCAGAAGCATCGCCCCTGATACTCCTGCGTGTCGCCTTCGATACGCACGGCGCTCTCGGGGAAGATCGCCGAGGAGTGGAACAGCGCGCCATGGTGCTTGCGGCAGTCCAGGCAATGGCAGATACCGACCCGGTATGGCTGGCCCGTCGCCTCGATACGCAAGCTGCCGCACAGGCAGCTGCCGGTGGTCTTGTCCATGTTTTAGCTCCTCTCGTGCCCGAAGAAGATGGGTTGACCGGCTCTGGCGGCGCCCGCTCCGCCAGTCCGACGCGCGGGAGATTTGGCCGTTTCGCGATATTCGTCGTCCGGATCGCGTGAGACAGCCAGGGTCCGCACGCCTAGCATAGGCCTCCCAATACGAAGAACCCGGCGCGCCCTGCCCGCGCGCCACACCTTGCTGCCCCGGAGTCCCATGTCTACCACCGCTTCTTCCCTGGCCACGCCGTCCGTGGCCAGCCAGGCCAGCCCGCTGGTCATGCGCGTGATCGGCGCGTGCGCCCTCGCCCACCTGACCAACGACCTGATCCAGGCCGTGCTGCCGTCGATCTACCCGGTGCTCAAGGCCAACTACGGCCTGAGCTTCACCCAGGTCGGCCTGATCACCCTGACCTTCCAGCTGACCGCCTCGCTGCTGCAGCCCTGGGTCGGCTACCACACCGACCGCCATCCCAAGCCCTGGCTGGCGCCGCTGGGCAGCGTCTGCACGCTGATCGGTATCCTCATGCTGGCCTTCGTCGGCAGCTTCCACGCCATCCTGCTGGCCTCGGCGCTGGTGGGCATAGGCTCCTCGACCTTCCACCCGGAAACCTCGCGCATCGCGCGGCTGGCCTCCGGCGGGCGCTACGGTCTGGCGCAGTCCACCTTCCAGGTCGGCGGCAACGCCGGCAGTGCGTTCGGCCCGTTACTGGCAGCGGCCATCATCATTCCGTACGGCCAGGGCAACGTGGCCTACTTCGGCCTGTTCGCGGTGTTCCTCGTCGGCGTGCTCTGGGGCCTGAGCCGCTGGTACAGCCACCATCTCAACCTGTTCAAGCTCAAGGCCGGCGGCGTGGCCACCCACGGGCTGTCCAAAGGCCGGGTGACCGCGTCCCTGGTGGTGCTGGCGCTGCTGGTGTTCTCCAAGTACTTCTACATGGCAAGCTTCACCAGCTACTACACCTTCTACCTGATCGAGAAGTTCGACCTCTCGGTGGCCAGCTCGCAGCTGTACCTGTTCGGCTTCCTCGGCGCGGTGGCGGCCGGCACCTTCTTCGGCGGCCCGGTGGGCGACCGCATCGGCCGCAAGGCGGTGATCTGGTTCTCCATCCTCGGCGTCACGCCCTTCACCCTGGCGCTGCCCTACGTCGACCTGTTCTGGACCAGCATCCTCAGCCTGGTGATCGGCTTCATCCTCGCCTCGGCGTTCTCGGCCATCGTGGTCTACGCCCAGGAACTGGTGCCGGGTAACGTCGGCATGATCGCCGGAGTGTTCTTCGGCCTGATGTTCGGCTTCGGCGGCATCGGCGCGGCCTTCCTCGGTCACCTGGCCGACATCCACGGCATCGAGTACGTCTACAAGCTGTGCTCCTACCTGCCGCTGCTGGGCTGCCTGACCATCCTGCTGCCGTCCACCAAGAAGAAAGCTTAAGCCTTCTGCCGCCGGCCCCGAGCCGGCGGCAGACCCTTCGCCCGGCCGTTCTTGCGCGGGCAAATGTAATGGATTGTTGTAAAGCGCGCCGAGCCTCGCCGGCGATACATTTGCGCCGCCTGGGCCACGGGCCATCACTGTTAGCCTTCCCGCAATGCAAATAACTCGCATTTGCCGGAGAGCTTTCCGTCCATGTCGTCCCGCCTGAACCTCACTCCCGTTACCCGTTCCGAAGCACCTCTCACCCTCGCCCCCATCGTCGGCCTCGCCACCTTCATGGCGATCCCATTGAGTGCCTGGGCAGATCAGCCGCCCTCTGCCGATGACCAGGACGCCCTGGCCCTGCCCGACAGCACCGTGCAGGCCACCCAGGAGTCGCCCTACAAGGTCGACCGCGCCAGCTCGGCGAAGTACAGCGAACCGCTGCGCGATACCCCGCAGAGCGTCACCGTGCTTTCCGAGACGCTGCTCAAGGAGCAGAACGCCCAGAGCCTGAAGGACGCCCTGCGCAACGTGCCGGGCATCACCTTCAACTCCGGCGAGGGCGGTGGCGGCGTCGGCGACAGCCTGACCATCCGCGGCTTCAACGCTGACGGCAATATCTACCGCGATGGCGTGCGCGACCCGGCCAAGTACTCGCGCGACGACTTCTTCAACACCGAGGGCGTGGAGGTCTTCAAGGGTTCCAGCACCGCAGCCTGGGGCGTCGGCGCGGTCGGCGGCGCGGTCAACCTGGTGACCAAGACCCCGCAACTGGACGATTTCAACCTGCTCAGCGGCGGCGTCGGCACGGCCAACTTCAAGCGCGGCACGCTGGACGTGAACCACCGCATCGACGGCCTCGGCGAAGGCGCGGCCTTCCGCGTCAACGTGATGGGCGCCAACACCGGCACCGACGGCCGCGACTGGGTCGGCGACGAGCGCTACGGCTTCGCGCCGTCCCTGGCGCTGGGCCTGGGCACCGACACCCGCATCACCTTGGCCTACGAATACCTGCACGACAACGCCACGCCTGACTACGGCATCCCCACCGTCAACGGCAGCAACGGCAGCTCGCCGCACCGTGCCGGCAGCGCCAGCTGGAGCAGCTACTGGGGCTGGCGCAACCTCGACTACGAGAACAACGAATCGCATCGGGTGAACCTGAAGTTCGCCCACGACTTCAACGATTCGCTGAGCCTGGACAGCCGCTTCACCTGGTTCCACCTGGACCACGACTTCTTCGTCACCACCCCCGGCGGCGACCCGAACGCCGGCGCGCCCGGCATCCAGGCCGGCAAGGGCATCTACCGGCGCAATATCAACACGCCGCTGCGCGAGCAGACCAACGAGACCTACAGCAACCAGACCAACCTGACCTGGCGCGTCGACACCTTCGGCATCGGCCACACCCTGGTCGGCGGCTTCGACCTGAGCAAGCAGACGCTGGACTCGAAAACCGGCGCGCTGACCGCCGCCAGCCGCACCACCATGGGCAACCTGCCGGTGGCCAGCAACGACTGGTCGAAGTACCCCTATGCGCTGGACACCTACACCTCCGCCAAGCAGTCGGTGGAGCAGCTGGACAAGGCCTTCTACCTGCTCGACACGCTGAAATTCGACGAGCACTGGCAGCTGCACCTGGCTGCCCGCCAGGACCACTTCGACACCCGCGTGCTGGACAGCCAGACCCGCGCCAGCCAGAGCGCCGCCTGGGTCGACAAGGGCAGCTCCTCGCAGAACGAGAAGCTCACCAGTGTGCACACCGCGCTGACCTACAAGCCGGTGGAAAACGGCAGCCTCTACGTCAGCTACGCCAACGCCAGGCAGCCTTCGGGCGTGCTCGCCGTGGCGCAGACCGGCAGCATCGCCTCGACCAAGGGCGATCGTGGCAAGACCTACGAAGTGGGCAGCAAGTGGGAGTTCCTCAACGGCCAGCTGGCGCTCAACGGTGATGTGTTCGAGACCAAGCGCCAGCTGACCTACATCGATGACGAGGAGCTTTCCGCCTACACCGGCGGCGAGGAGCGGGTACGCGGCATCGAGCTGTCCGCCAGCGGCAACATCACCCGCAACTGGTCGCTGTACGCCGCCTACGTGCACCAGAACAGCAAGCTGGTGAAGCCCTACAACGGCTCGGACAAGGGCGTGCAACTGGCCAACACCCCGCAGAACGCCCTGAGCCTGTGGAGCACCTGGCAACTGCCGGACGACCTGGCCCTGAGCTACGGCGTGCAGTACGTGGACGACGTGAAGATCTACCCCGGCCTGGGTTCGACCATGACCCGCGCCGGCCAGACCACCGTGCCCGGCTACGTGGTGCATGACGCCATGCTCAGCTGGCAGGCGACCCAGGACGTGCAGCTGCGCCTGAACGTCAACAACCTCTTCGACAAGCACTACTGGAGCCAGTACAACGGCCGCGGCTATGGCGTGCCCGGCGCGAGCCGTGGCGCGGTGCTGAGTGCGGACTATTCGTTCTAAGTGAGGACAGCCTGCGCCGAACCTGCTTTTCGTAGGATGGCGTGGAGCGAAGCGATACCCATGCTGCAGACGGGTATCGAGGCCGCCCGGGGCCGGTTACGGAAACGCTGCTGGCCCGTCCATCTCTTCAACCGCGAACCTGTCCGCCAACAGGACTCCCTCCCCGGAAACCCGACGGGCAGGTTCGCGACCCAATCCCCGCTCCTACAGGGGAATCGAAACCTGTCGATTGTCTGCACGAGGGCCGGCGGGATTTTGTAGGAGCGGGCCATGCCCGCGACCACCGCGACAGCGGTGCCATCGCACAGCACCGGCCTGTCGGCCGGATCGCGGGCACGGCCCGCTCCTACAGGGGAATCGAAACCTGTCGATTGTCTGCACGAGGGCCGGCGGGATTTTGTAGGAGCGGGCCATGCCCGCGACCACCGCGACAGCGGTGCCATCGAACGGCGCCGGCCTGTCGGCCGGGTCGCGGGCATGGCCCGCTCCTACAGGGGAATCGAAACCTGTCGATTGTCGGCACGAGGGCCGGCGGGATTTTGTAGGAGCGGGCCATGCCCGCGACCACCGCGACAGCGGTGCCATCGCACAGCACCGGCCTGTCGGCCGGATCGCGGGCATGGCCCGCTCCTACAGGGGCTGCCCTTCAGGTGCCACGATCGAAGATCAACGTCGCTTCCAGCCCACCGCCGTCGCGATTGCGCAGCTCTAATCGACCATGGTGCGCTGCGGCGATGGTCTGGGCGATGCTCAGCCCCAGCCCATAGCCGCCGGTGGAGCGATTGCGCGACGGTTCCAGCCGGTAGAAGGGCTCGGTCACCCTCCCCAGTTGCTCCGCCGGAATGCCCGGCCCGCGATCCAGCACGCGGATGCACAGGGCCTGTTCGCTGTCCTCGACCTCGATGTCAGCACCACCGGCATAACGGATGGCGTTCTCCAGCAGGTTGAGCAGCGCCCGCTGCAGGCTCAGCGGGTAACCCGCCAGCGGCTGCAATGCGCGCCCGATCAGCGAAACCCGCTCGCCCTGCTCCTCGAAATCTGCCTGCAAGCTCTGCAGCAGCGCGTTCACATCGAGGTTCTGCCGTGCCTCGTCGAGGTCGCTGCCGCTGATGAAATCCAGGGTCGCGGTGACCATGCCTTCCATGTCGTCGAGGTCCTTGCGCATCTTTTGCCGCGCGGTTTCGTCGTCGAGCATTTCGGCGCGCAGGCGCAAGCGGGTGATGGGCGAACGCAGGTCGTGGGACACAGCAGCAAGAAAGCGCATGCGCTCGCCGAGGTTGTGGATCAGCCGCTGCTGCATGGCGTTGAAGGCGCGGGCGGCGCGGCGCACTTCCAGCGGGCCTTCCTCGGCCAGCGGCGGGCGCTGGATGTCCTGGCCCAGGCCTTCGGCGGCGCGCGCCAGCTTGTCCAGCGGACCGATGGCCAGGCGCACTGCCAGCAGGGCCAGCAGCACCACCACGAGGATGCGCAGCAGGTACAGGCGCAGCAGGTAATCCAGTGCCACGTCGAGGGTCGACTGGCTGCTCCAGCCCTGCCCTTCGATCATCGCGATGCGCAGCCAGCGGCCATCGTCCAGCGGCGCTTCCAGCAGCAGGTGCGCCTTGGCGCCATTGCCGGTGAACAGCCCGGTCAGCCCGCTGCGCTCGCCGGCACCGTCATGCAGCTCAACGCGCAACAGGCGCAGACCCTGTGAGTCGCCGCCCTGATCGTGAACCGCCCGACGAAGCAGGCGCTCGGCTGCTGGGTCGAAGGAGCCATCCGGCTCGTCCGCCGAATCCACCAGGCGCGCCGCGAACCCCGGCCGATCGAGCGCACTCAGCGCCTGCGTAAAGCTCCCCGGCTGACGCTGGTGCAGGTGCTGCAGATCAGTCAACCGCGCGGCCGCCAGGCGCAGGGGAATCTCCAGCGCCTGGGTGTGGCGCACGTCGTACCAGATGCTGCCGGTGAGCACCTGGGCGGCGATCATCCCGCCCACCAGGATCACCACCAGCCGCCCGAACAGCGTGCGCGGCCACAGGCGCATCAGACGCTGACCACGTCTTCGGCGGTGAGCATGTAGCCCTGGTTGCGCACGGTGCGGATCAGCTTCGGCGACTTCGGATCGTCTTCCAGGTGCTGGCGCAGGCGACTGACGCAGACGTCGATGGCGCGGTCGAATGGCAGGCGCTCCTTGTCGAACACCTGGCGCAACAGGAAGTCGCGGCTCAGCGGTCGATTGGGATGCTGCAGCAACAGGCGCAGCAGGCGGAAATCGGAACCGGCCAGGGCGATGCTCAGGCCGGCCGGCGAGCGCAGGTGACGGGCGCGGGTATCCAGCTCCCAGCCGGCGAAGCGCAGGGTCGCCGCCTCGTCCACCTGGGCGCGCTGCGGGAAACTCTGCACCCGGCGCAGCACCACCTTGATCCGCGCCAGGAGCTCGCGCGGGTCGAAGGGCTTGGGCAGGTAGTCGTCGGCACCCATCTCCAGACCGATGATGCGGTCGATCAGCGTGCCGCGTGCGGTGAGCATGATCACCGGCACGTCGCTGCGCGCGCGCAGGTCGCGGCACAGGGTCAGGCCGTCCTCGCCGGGCAGCATCAGGTCGAGCACCACCAGGTCCACCGGCTGCACTTCCAGCTGGCGCTGCATCTCGCGGCCATCGGCGGCGGCGGACACCTGGTAGCCCATGCCCTTGAGGTAATCGGCCAGCAATTGGCGGATCTCGGGATCGTCGTCGACGACGAGGATGTGGTCTGGCCTGGACATCGGGAAACTCGCGGCGGGTCGCTATCGTTCCGACTGTCGGCAGGGGCTGCACGGCGCAAATGTAATGGAATGTTGTGGCGCGGGATTTCGCGCCCCTCCAATACAAAGCCGCCCGGCTCACCCGCGACGGCGGCGGTAGAGTGGATTGCAAATGCGATTAATTCTACTTCATGCCCAGGTCGTTCCGCATGCCCTTCCTGTCGTCCCGCGCTTCCCGCTCCCGTCTGACCCAGTCCCTCGCCACCCTCGCCCTGCTCTGCCTCGGCTGGTTCGGCCTCGCCCTGCCCGCCCAGGCGCTCACCGTCACCGACGTGCTCGGACGCAAGGTCGAAGTGAACGGCAACGCCCAGCGCGTAGTGCTGGGTGAGGGCCGACTGTTCTTCGCCCTCGCCCTGCTCGACCGCGACAATCCCTTCCAGCGCGTGGTCGGCTGGCAGAACGACGTGCGCCTGCTCGACCCGCATACCTTCGACGTCTACGCCCAGCGCTTCCCCCAGGTGAAGCAGATTCCGCTGATCGGCCAGGCCTCGGAACAGAGCGTCAGCGCCGAGCAGATCCTCGCCCTGAAGCCGGACCTCGCGGTGTTCAGCATCGCCGGCGAAGGCCCGACCCAGCACAGCCCGATCGCCGACATCCTCGCCGCCGCCGGCGTGCCGGTGGTGTTCGTCGATTTCCGCGTGCACCCCATCGAGGGCGTGCGCACCAGCCTGACCGCGCTGGGCGCAGCGCTCGGTCGCCAGGCCGAGGCGGACCAGTACCTGAAGTTCTACGACACCCACCTGCAGCGCATCCGCGACGGCGTGGCCGGGCTGGATGACGCACACAAGCCGAGCGTGTTCCTCGAGCTGCTGGCCGGCGTCTGGCAGGCGCCGGGCCACACCACCGGCAAGAGCGGTCTGGGCAGCGTGATCGACGCGGTGGGCGGACGCAACATCGCCGCCGGCGTGGTGCCCGGCGCGCTGGGCGACATCAGCGTGGAGTACGCCCTGTCGGCGAAACCGGATATCTACATCGCCACCGGCAACCGCAATCCGGGGCTGATCCTCGGCGCCGGCGTCAGCCAGCAGCAGGCCCGCGAGAGCCTGCAGAAAGTCCTGCAACGCCCAGAGTTCGCCACCCTCGACGCCATCCGCAACGGCAAGGCCCATGGCCTCTGGCACGACTTCTACAACTCGCCGTTCAACATCCTTGCCATCGAAGCCAT
This sequence comes from Pseudomonas sp. LABIM340, assembly GCF_040017195.2. Classification (NCBI taxonomy): domain Bacteria; kingdom Pseudomonadati; phylum Pseudomonadota; class Gammaproteobacteria; order Pseudomonadales; family Pseudomonadaceae; genus Pseudomonas; species Pseudomonas sp. LABIM340. The sequence goes on from NZ_CM200227.1 coordinate 3,867,652, forward strand.
GGCGCGCTGGGTCCACCCGGAGCGCTTCGCCGATCTCGATCCGGCAAAGACCCAGGCGCAGATCAACCAGGACTTCCTGCGCATCGGCCTGGACGGCACCTACTGGATCGACGCCGGCAAGCCTGAATGAACGTTGCCGCCGACAACATCGACCTGCAACTGGCGCGCCGTGAGCGCCGGCTGCAACTGCGCCGCCGTGGGGCGGTGCTGGTGGTCCTGCTCGCCCTGCTGCTGGCCTCCATGGCCTGGGACCTGCTCAGCGGGCCGTCCGGGCTGACGCCTGCCGCGCTGTTCCATGGCCTGCTGCATCCGGGCGAACTGGAACCGAGCCAGCGGGTGATCATCTGGAACGTGCGCCTGCCCTACGCGGTGATGGCGCTGCTGGTGGGTGGCGCGCTGGCCCTGGCCGGTGCGGAGATGCAGACCATCCTCGACAACCCGCTGGCCAGCCCCTTCACCCTCGGCGTGTCGTCTTCCGCTGCACTGGGCGCCTCGCTGGCGATCTTCTTCCACCTGGGCAACGCCTGGCTTTCCGCCAACGCCGCGGTGTCGCTGATGGCCTTCGTCTTCGCCTGTCTTTCGCTGGTGCTGCTGCAACTGCTCTCGCGCCTGCGCGGAGGCGGCGTGGAAAGCCTGGTGCTGTTCGGCATCGCCCTGGTGTTCAGCTGCAATGCGGCGGTGGCGCTGCTGCAGATGATGGCCAGCGAGGACGTGCTGCAACAGCTGGTGTTCTGGACCCTCGGCAGCCTCGCCCGCGCCGACTGGCGCAAGGCCGGCGCGCTGGCCCTGGTGCTCGCGCTCTGCCTACCGTTCTCCCAGGCCGCCGCATCGAAGCTCACCGTGCTGCGCATGGGCGAGGACCGCGCCCGCAGCCTCGGCGTGGACGTGCGCCGCCTGCGCCGCTTCGCCCTGCTGCGCATCTGCCTGCTGTCGGCGTGCGCGGTGGCCTTCGTCGGCACCATCGGCTTCATCGGCCTGGTCGGCCCGCACATCGCGCGCATGCTGATCGGCGAGGACCAGCGCTTCTACTTGCCGGCCAGTGCGCTGGTCGGCGCGCTGCTGCTGTCGCTGTCGTCGGTGGCCAGCAAGCTGCTGATGCCGGGATTGATCGTGCCGGCAGGCATCGTCACCGCGTTGGTGGGCGTGCCGATATTCGTCGCGCTGATCTGCCGGGGAGGACGCAACGCATGAGCCTGCTCGCACAGAACCTGACGGTTGCCTACCGCCGTCACGCGGTGGTCCACGATGTGACGCTGCCGGAACTCAAACGCGGCACCCTCACCGCCCTGATCGGCCCCAACGGTGCGGGCAAGTCCACCCTGCTGCGCGGCCTTGCGGGCCTTGAGCGTGTACGCGGCGACCTGAGCCTGGACGGCCAGTCACTCGCCTCGCTGTCGGTCGGCGAACGCAGCCGGCGCATCGCCTACATGCCGCAGAACCTGCCCGGCGGCATCGCCCTGAGTGTGCTCGACGCGCTGCTCGCCAGCCTGCGGGTCAACCCATTCGACACCGAACTGCGCCGCGCCGACCCGCTGGCCGCCGCCCTCGAAGCACTGCGCCGGGTCGGCATCCTGCACCTGCGCGACCAGCGCCTGGACCGCCTCTCCGGCGGCCAGCGACAGATGGTCAGCCTGGCCCAGCTGCTGGCGCAGCGCCCGCAGGTGTTGCTGCTGGACGAACCCACCAGCGCGCTGGACCTGAACTACCAGCTGCGGGTCATGCAGTGCGTACAGGAGGAAGTGCGCCGCCATGGTCTGATCGCCATTGCCGTGCTCCACGACATCGGCCTCGCCGCGCGCTACGCCGATCAGCTGGCGGTGTTGCACCAGGGCCGGCTGGTCGCAGCCGGGGACGCCGAGAGCATCCTCACACCGTCGCTGTTCGGCGCGGTCTACGGCGTGCAGGCGCGGGTGGAACGCTGCTCGCGGCAGACCTTGCAGATCATCATCGACGAAGTGGCCTGCTGAGCCCTCAACCTTCGCGGCGCTCGGGCTGGGTGGCGTGCACGAACACCGTGTAGGTGTCCGCTGGGTGCGCCACGCCGGCCTGGTCCAGCGCGCGGGCAATGGAGCCGCGGTGGTAGGTGGCGTGGTTGAGGATGTGGAAGAACATTTCCTCGCGGGTCAGGCTGCCGCTGCGGCCATCGGTGAAACGGAAGCGGATGACTTCCGCCGCGCGCTCCGGAGTCAGCGCGGCAAGCTGTTCGACGTACCACTGGCCGGAGGTCAGCAGGCGCTCGCGCAACTCGTCATAGCCGGGTACTGCCTGGGTGTTGGTGGCCGGGTGCGGGTCCGCCTCGCCGCTCAGGCGCGCGCGGAACAGGTCCTCGACGATGGCCATGTGGTTGAGCTGCTGGAGGGCAAAGGCGTGTTCTTCGGGGAAACGCTCGGGCTCGATCCGGGCGATGGCATCCAGTGCCCGGCGGTCCGACCAACATTTGTAGGCGAAGGCCTGGCTCAGCATCGCGATTCCTTGTCAGCAGCTACTCAAGACGAAGGCAGCACTGTAGCGCATCCGGCGCTTGGGTTGTGCCGGCCCAGCTGCCAGACTGACGCCAGCCCCAAGGACGATTCGCTGCCATGAAAACCCCTGATATAGAAGCCATCCGCGCCTTCCTGCTGGTCGCCGAGCTGAAGAGTTTCACCCGCGCCGCCGAAGCCACCGGCGCCACCCAGGCGGCCATCAGCCTGAAGATCAAGCGTCTGGAGGAATCCCTCGGCCGCCCGCTGCTGGAGCGCACGCCGCGCCGCGTCACGCTGTCGGCCCACGGCTCGGTGTTCCTCGCCAGCGCCCGCCGCCTGCTGGCCAGCTACGACGAAACCCTGCGTTGCTTCGACACCCCGCGCCGTACCCTGCGCATCGGCGTCAGCCACCACATCCTCGGCGCCGACCTGAGCCATTGGCTCAAGCGTCTGGCCCAGGCCGACCCGGAGGTAATAGTCGCCTTCAGCCTCGGCACCTCGCGGCAGATGCTGGAGAGCTACGAAGAAGGCGCGCTGGATATCGCGCTGATCCTGCGCCACGACAACCGCCGCCAAGACGGCGAGGTGATCGGCAGCGAACGCTTCGGCTGGATGGCCGCCGAGTCCTTCGAACTGGAGGATGGCTCGCCGCTGCCGCTGGCGATCCAGCCGGCGCCCTGCGGCATGCGCAGCATGGTCGAAAACGCGCTACAGACGCAGAGCCGTAGCTGGACCGAAGCCTTCGTCGGCTCGGGAATTCTAGCCATTGGCGCGGCAGTGTCGGCCGGTATCGGCATCGGTGCCATGGTCGAACGCATGGCGCCATCAGGTTGCACGGATGTGCGCGAACGCTTCGGCCTGCCGGAGCTGCCGCCCCGCGACGTGGTGCTCTACAGCGCCCATCGCGACGCCCAAACCCGCGCGCTGATCAGCACGCTGAGCCAGGCTATCGCCGTCTGACGTTCAGTGCAGCAGCACACCCACGCGCGCCAGGAACGACGCCAGCGCAAGGATCAGCGAGCCGCACAGGGCGACGGCGGCAAAGTGGGTGAAGGCGAAGTCGCGGGCTTCGATCGGTTCGTGGTCCATGAACGGCAATTCCTGAACGGCGGTTGGGAGCCGCCAGTATCGAAAGTGCCGTGCGGGACAAACAGCGCGCGCCGGCTATTTCAGTGATAAGCGAAACGCGTCAATAACCGGTCTGACGATTCACCGTGTGCAGCAGTTCGGCGCCTTGCAGGTCGCGCAGGATGTTCTTCGCCACTGCCGCCGCGCCACCCTCAACCTGCATGGTGCTGGCGATGTGCGGAGTGACCCAGACGTGCGGGTGCGACCACAGCGGATGGTCTTGCGGCAGCGGTTCCTCGCGGAATACATCGAGGATCGCCGCGCCGACCTGCCCCGCATCCAGCGCCGCGACCAGATCCGCTTCCACCACGTGCTCTCCGCGGCCAACGTTGATCAGCCCCGCCCCCTTGGGCAATTGCGCCAGCGTCTCGCGGTTGAGGATGCCGCGGGTGCTGTCGGTCAGCGGCAGCAGGTTGACCAGGATGTCGCACTGCGACAGGAAGATCTGCAGCTGCTCGGGGCCGGTGTAGGTCTGCACCCCGTCGATCTGCCGCTCGGAGCGGTTCCAGCCCAGCAGCTGGAATTTCAGGTGACGCAGTTGCGCGACGCACGCCTGACCCAGCTGGCCGAGGCCCATCACGCCGACGCGGCTGCTCGCCGCCGGCAGGATGCTCAGCGGCTCCCAGACCTGACGGGCCTGCTGCACGCGGTAGGCCGGCATCTCGCGGTGCAGGGCCAGCGACGACATCACCACGAACTCAGCCATGATGTCGGCCAGGGAATCATCGACCATGCGCACCAGCGCCACCGACTCGGGGATCCTCGACAGGTCGAACTGATCGACCCCTGCGCCCGCCGCGAACAGCACGCGCAGGCCGGTGTAGCGCTCGATATCCTCGACCGACTTCCAGGTCAGCAGGTAGGTGACGCGCGCCGGGTCAACCGCCTCGAAGCCTTCGACGAATTCCAGGTCGGGCACCTGGGCGGCCAGCAGGGCCCGCCACTTCTCGGCGTGTTCGGGTTCGGCGTTGTAAAGAAAGATCACGTCCTGTTCCTCGCTCTTGTTGTTCGCACGTCCTGGCAGTTAACCAGCCACGCCGCGCGAGGAACAACACTGTCGAAGCACTGCGGGCCCGCAGACCGACCCACCCTGCTTACTTGGCCGAGCGCACGCAGCCAAAGCGCACTTCCTTCGACGGCGAATGGCCGAAGAAGGACGTGTAGCACTTGCTGAAATGGCTGGGCGAAACGAAGCCGCAAGCCAGCGCCACTTCCACCAGCGACAGGTCGGAATGCTGCAGCAGGCGCCGGCTTTCGGTGATGCGCAGCTCCAGGTAGTAGCGCACCGGCGAGGTGCCCAGCTGCTCCTGGAACAGCCGCTCCAGCTGGCGTTTGGAGCGGCCCACGCACTCGGACAACTGGTCGGTGCTCAGCGGCTCCTCGATGTTCGCGCTCATCAGGTTGAGCACGTCGCGCAGCGGCTGGGTCATCTTCTCGTGCAGTGCCGGGCGGGTGCGCCGGTAGCGCGATTCCTCGAAGGCGAGGATATCGACGATACCCTCCACCAGCTCGCGGCCGTGCAGGTTGTGAATCCACTCCAGCACCAGGTTGAAGGCACCGGTCGGGCTGCCGGCGGTCAGGCGGTTGCGGTCGAGGATGTAGCTCTCGGCGGTCACCACGCTGTTGCGCGCGACCTCCGCCAGCGAAGCACGGTTTTCCGGGTGCACCGCGCACTTGTACCCATCCAGCAAACCGGCCTTGCCAAGGAACCAGGCGCCGTTCCACAGGCCCGCCAGGACGATGCCGCGCTCGTCGGCGAGGTGCAGCAGACGACTCAGGTTGGGCATGTCCTTGAGCGGCGTGCGCAGGCCGCCGCAGACCACCAGCAGGTCCATGTCCAAGTATTTGCTTTCCAGCGCGGAGGCCGGGCAGATCACCAGGCCCAGGTCGCTGGTGACCGCTTCGCCATCGAGGCTGTAGGTGCGCGTGGCGAAGGCGCCTTCGCGGATCAGATTGGCGGTGACCAGGGTGTCCAGCGCCTGGGTGAAGGCCGGTAGCGAGAAGTTCTCCAGCAGTACGAAACCGACCTTGCGTGGCCCCTGCGAGTCAGCTTTCCGCTCGCCGACGAAGCGCAGGTTCTGCCCCTGCATGGACTCGCTGAACTGTCGTCTTTCCACTGCTGCGTACCCCTGCAATTTCTTCTCGGCAGAGGCAATCACCGGCCGGTTCGCCCGACACAGAGCCTTGCCTGCCGCTTGTGGAAGCGGATTATACAAACGCCCTGGCGCCGGGCTACTGCTTCACCCCCGGCGCCACCACCGCCCGCGCCGCTCCTCGCGCATCAGCCTCGGCACCTCGCCCATCGGTACCCAGTACTCGCCCTGCCAGTCCAGCACCGCCAGCGGCCGCCCTTCCCCCCGGGCTTGCAGGCGTTTCGGCAGGCCCGACGCCACCCGGCCCTGGTCCCTGAGCGTGGGCAACACATGGCCGGTGAGCCACATGCGCAACTGCCGATGCTCCGGATCACGAAATCGCTGCAGGACGTGAAAGGCGCCAAAGTCACTGACCAGCAGTGCGTCCTCTTCGCCGCTGCCGGTCACCAGGCGCACCTCGCGAAAGAGGTCCTCATCCATTCGAAGCACATAGGCTTCGACCCGCTCGCGGATCAGATAACCCAGCTCGCGAGCGACCAGCCAGGGCTGGTTGTCGATCAACACGCCGCGCAGGGAACGGTTGTAGCGATGGAATACGGTGGGAACGTAGATGTCGTCCATTGAGATAGGCCCATATATGACTGTCCTTGAAACCGCCTCATCCGTCGCCAAACGGATTGGGAGGCGGAACCGCGCAGGGTTGGCGAACCGGCAGTCATCACCCGGCAGACCCGAAGGTCTCCCTGCGCGGCTCGCCATAGCAAAGCACTGCGGCCGCAAAACAGCGGCGCAGGACTTATCGGTGCGAATCGCACAATGACTTTAACCGGGTCGCCAAACCCGCTCCCCTGTCGCTTTCACAAGGGTCGGGCGAGGTTATGGGGAAGGCGTACAGCGGTCAAGCGAGGACTGTTTGGCGTTTGTGGCTGTCGATCAGGCGGGGGCCCAGGCAGCGCGCCGATAGCCCAGCCAGACCAACAGGGCCGCCATTACCTGACTGCAAGCAAAGAGCAGGAACACCGCCCCCGTGCTCCACTGGGCAACGAGCAGGCTCCCGGCGATGGCGGGCGAGATGATCGCCCCCAAGCGGCCGGTCGCCAGCACCAGCCCCACGCCACTGGCGCGAATCGCGGCCGGGAAGGACTGCGGCGCGAGGACGAACAGCGCCGCGACCGTGCCATTGAGCGCCATCCCGGCGATGATGCCAACGGTAACGGGCAGCGCCGATCCGGCGACCAGCGAGGCCATGAGTACCATCACCAGGGCGTTGAGCAGCAGCAGTCCGAGCAGTAGAGCCCGTCCTCTACTGCGGTTCGCCGACAAGCCCACCAGCAACGCGCCAAGCATGCCACCGCAGGACAGTAGCAGCCCATCGACGGCCCCTTGCTGCTCGGTGAATCCGTTGCGGACCATCAGTGTCGGCGTCCAGCTCATCACGAAGTAGAAGCCCGCCATCGCCAGGAACAACGCCAGCGCGAGCGATGCGGTCAGCCGCCACTGATGGGCAGCGAACAACTGCCCGTAGACCTCGCTGCGCGGCACTCGCGCCGTGGTGGCTGCGAGCCTGATGAACTGCGGTGACTCGCGCAGCCAGAATGCGCCCGCCGCCGTGCCGGCCAGCGTGACTCCGCCACCGGCCAGGAACACATAGCGCCAGCCGATCCATTCATTGAACTGGTGCGCCAGCAGCCCGCCCAGGCCCGCGCCCAGGGCAAAGGCGACCGATTGCAAGGCAATGGCCAGGTTCCTCCGGCGTGGGCTGGCCGACTCGTAGGCCAGCACATTGGCGCCCACCAGTACCGCGCCGATGCCCAGGCCGGTGAGCACCCGCAGAAGCAGCAGCTGGAAGTAGTCCTGGCTGCAGAACGACAGCAACATGCTCAGGCCGCTCAACGACAGCGCCGCCAGCAGCAGTGGCCGGCGGCCGTGCAGATCCGCCCGGGAGCCGAGCAGCGAGCCACCGGCCATGCCCAGCAGGCTGGCGCTGAGCAACACGCCAAGCTGGCCCGCGCCCAGCCCCCACTCCGCGGACACCCGGCTGCCGGTAAAGGCCATCGCCATGGCGTCCAGCCCGTCGATGACGTTGAACAGCATGCACAGAATGACCACGCTCCATCGCGACTGCGGGCATGCGTCGTTCTCGGTCAGGGTTTTGCGCACGGTATCTTCCCGGGACATCGGCAATTACAGGGCATAGCCGCCATCCAGTGTCAGGCTTGCCCCGCTCATGTGGGCCGCTGCCGGGCTGGCGAGATACGAGACCAGCCCGGCGATTTCCGCAGGCTGGGCCACTCGCCCCAGCGGCACCTGCTCTGCGAGCGCCTGCAGGTGGGCTTGCGTCATGTCGGTCGCGGTAGGGCCCGGCTGGATATTGTTGACGGTGATCCGGCGTCCCGCCAGGTCCAGCGCAAGCCCCTGCACCAGCCGCGCCACGGCGGCCTTGGTCATCGAGTACACGGCGCCTTCCACCGACGTGCGACCGGATGCCGTGTTGCTGCCGATGGTGATCACCCGCCCACCGTCTCGCATGCGGGCTACCGCAGCCTGGACCGAGAGAATGACGCCGCGGATGTTCACGTCGAGCATCAGGTCGAGGTCCTCGACGCTGAGCGTATCGATGCGCGCAAGCCGCAGCACGCCGGCGTTGACGACCGCCACATCAAGCTCACCGAGTTGCGCGACTGCCGCCGACACCGCGTCCCGTATGGCGCTGGCGTCCTTGCTGTCGGCCTGGATGGCAAGCGCATGGCCGCCGCTGGCTTCGATCTCGTCGACCAGCGCCTGGGCGCTGTCCGGGCGTGAAACATAAGTCAGCGCCACCGAGAATCCGTCGGCGGCAAGTTGCCTCACCGCCGACGCGCCGATGCCTCGGGATCCGCCGAAAACCATGGCGACCTTGTTGCGCCCTGCTTCATTGATCTTCATCGCCTCACCTTTATTGACTGTTCAGTCCAAAATTTGACGAAAAAAAGCGCGCGAATAGCGTCGACTGTTCATTGGCTTTTCAGACGATCGACGGAGAAACGCGCCATCGCCTGGAGCGACCCGGCATCCGCGCCACCTCGGGCGCCGAGTTGGATACCCATCATGGTCATCTGGAGGAAAGACGCCGCCTCGGACGGATCGATCCGCGCGGCCAGCTCACCTTGCTCCTGCCCTTCGCGGATGCGCGACTGCAAGCCGGCGTGAAGCCGGGCGGAACCGCGCTCCGCAAGCGCTCGGACGTCGGCGTCGGTGCCACCGAACTCGCAGAGCGCACCAACGCCCATGCAGCCGAGAGCACGCAGCCCATCATCCGTTTCGATCAGTCCGACCAGCAGGTCCTCGATGCCTGCACTGGGCGATGCCGGACTGTGCAGCCGGCCCAGATGCCCGCGCAACGTGTTGGCCTGGTAGGCTTCCAGCGCTTCGAGATAGAGCGTGCGCTTGTCGCCGAAGGCGTTATAGAAACTCTGCCGACCGATACCCATCGCCTGCAGGAGATCCTCGGTCGAAGTGGCGGCGAAGCCCTTCGCCCAGAACACCCTTGTCGCGTGTTCCAGCGCCAGTTCCCGGTCGAATTCACGTGGTCTGCCCATGACGAGAGCCTCGCCTTATTGGACAGATCTGTCAATAATCATCGGGCGCCACTGATCGTAGCGCCCTCCTCCGCCGACCATCAGGCGACACCCGAGTCCTGCGACGAAGCCACACGCTTGCCCAGCGGCGTTCTGCCGAAACCATCGGCGGCCAGAGTCTGCTGTACCGGTGCTTCCGAGTTCACCCGCATGCCCAGGGGCGTCCGGCTGAAACCGTCCTCAGCAAGGGTTTGCTGTGCCGGCACTTCCGAGTCCACGCGCATGCCCAATGGAGTGCGGCTGAAGCCATCTTCAGCCAGCTGCGGTGCCACGTTCTTGTCGGCCAGGGGCGTCAGCTGGAAGCACACGGCGCCTTGGGCACAGCTGGCTTCAGCAGCAGCGTTGGCGTGCATGGCCACACCGGCGAACGAGAAGGCAACGGCGGTTACGAAGGTCTTCAGATTTTTCATGGCATCGATCCTCAAGGGGTAAGGGGGACAGCCCATCGGAGCAGGACACCACGCACTGGAGAACCTTGAGGTGCTTGCCGTGCCGCTGAGCTGTTGGTGCTCATTTAGAGCCCTTGGGGTATCTGCACCATGTCGAAAACAGTCGCCGTCATCTCCACGCATGTCAGAGCGGCCGCCAGATACATTGGCATACACAGGAGTTCCCGATAGCCGCCGGAACGCTGTTCGATTCCGCCATGGCAACACCACCTGAGAGCCATCCGCGCCCGGCGACCTACGCGGAACACCTCTTCCCGCTGCGTTGGCCAGGCGCCTGCCCAGCCACGCAGGCGCTGCTCAGTCCGCGATGATCCACTCCGCGGCGCGCTCCGCGATCATGATCGACGGGGCGTTAGTGTTGCCGCCGACCAGCGTGGGCATGATCGAGGCGTCGACGACTCGCAGCCCTTCGATGCCGTGTACGCGCAATTGCCCGTCCACTACCGCCATCTCGTCATTGCCCATCTTGCAGGTGCCGACCGGGTGGTAGACGGTATCGGTGCGCCTGCGCAGCAGATCGATCAGTTGCTCGTCGCTGGAGAGGTTCTGGCTGTACAGGTCCTTCAGGCCGTACCTGGCCAACGGTGCCTGGCCGACTATGTCCCGGACCATGCGGTAGCCCTTCAAGAGCGTGCTGACGTCGTCGTCATGGCCGAGGAAGTTCGGGTCGATACGCGGCGCGGCGAAAGGGTCTGCCGAGTGCAGGCCGACGCTGCCGATGCTTTTCGGCCGCAGCACGCAGACATGGCAGCTGAAGCCATGTCCCCAGTGCAGCTTGCGGCCATGGTCATCGATCGGGCCGATCACCGCATGCAACTGGATATCCGGGCGCGCCAGGTTCGCGGAGGTCTTCAGGAACCCGCCGCTCTCGGCGCAGTTGCTGGCGAAGGGGCCGGTGCGCTGGCGGGTGTAATCGAAGAAGGCCTTGCCCATGCGCACGGAGCCCCTGGCGGAAATGCCCAGCAGGGAGGTGTCATGGCTCTTGTAGCAGGCCACGATGTCCGGGTGGTCCTGGAGGTTTTTGCCCACGCCGGGCAACTCGTGCTGCAGGGCGATTCCGTGTGGCTTGAGATCGGCCTCTGCACCGATACCCGACAACATCAGCAGATGCGGGCTGCCGAACGCTCCCGCACTGAGCAGGACCTCCTTGCGCGCCTTGATCTCCAGGCGCTCGCCCTTGACCGACACCTGCATGCCCACGGCGCGCTTGCCTTGCAGCAGGATGCGCTGGGCCGTGGCTCCGGTAATCACCGTGAGGTTGCCGCGAAGCTCGCGGATGGGCTTGAGGAAGGCCGAAGCGGTGCTCCAGCGCCGGCCCTCGCGGATGGTCACGTCGTAGTGCCCCACCCCTTCCTGCTCGGCGCCATTGAAGTCCGCATTGCGCGAGTGCCCGGCCGACTGGGCCGCATCCAGGAAGGCGTTGGTGACCGCGTGCGGCTGCACCCGGCCGACATACAACTCGCCATCGCCACCATGGTAGTCACAGCCGCCGAGATGATGCCCCTCGCTCTTGCGGAAGTACGGCAGCACGTCGTCATAGCCCCACCCCGGATTGCCCAGGGCCTGCCAGTCATCGTAGTCGCTGCGATGCCCGCGGATGTAGATCATGCCGTTGATCGAGCTGCTCCCACCCAGGGTCTTGCCGCGCGGCTGGTAGCCGACTCGGCCGCCCAGTCCGGGTTGCGGGACCGTCTGCAAGGCCCAGTTCACATGGCGAGTCGGCAGGATGGCGGCGACGCCGATCGGCGTGTGGATCAGCGGCGAGGTATCTTCCGAACCGGCCTCCAGCAGGCACACCCGCACCGAGGGGGCGGCACTCAGACGATTGGCCAGTACGCAGCCGGCCGAGCCGGCACCCACGATGATGTAGTCGAATTCCATAATTGTTCTTCTCGGTTCGCGGACGATACGCACCGAGCAGCATTTCTCGGCGCAGACCGCTGGAATTCTTCGCCGCCGAGGCGCACATTAATTGACTTTCAACGACTGATTTTTGATTTTCGACGACTGTGACCGCCCTTATCCGCACGACCTCGTTCATCGGCTTTCCGCAGTTGGTCGCCCAGCTGGGCGGGGATTGCGAGCATTTGCTGGGCCGCTTCCAGATAGCCCCCGCCGCACTCGAAGACGACGAGGCACGGGTGCCGCTGCGCTCCCTGGTGGGCGTGCTCGAATGCGCCGCCAACGAACTGGACTGCCCCGACCTGGGCCTGCGCATGGCCGAATATCAGGACCTGCAGGTGCTCGGGCCGGTGGCGCTGATCGCACGCAATTCAGCGACGGTGGGCCAGGCGCTGGAGGAAATCTCGCGGTTCATCGGCTATCACAGCCCCGGCATCGATGTGCAGCTCGACCGCAGTGATCGCCAGGCGCCACGGCTGCTGATCGAGATTCGCCTGCCCGGCCCCACGCGCCTGCGGCAGATGCAGGAGCTGGCACTGGGAGTTGGCCACAACACCCTGAAGCTCCTGTGCGGCAGCCAGTTCAGCGCCCGCTCCGTGCTGATCAGCGGAGCCGGCGCACTGCCCCCCGCCCGCTACAAGCGCTATTTCAAGAGCCCGGCGTACTTCAACCAGGATTGCAACGCCCTGGTCCTGAGCAACGAGCAACTGGGCATGCGCATCGAACAGCAGGACCCGCAGCTGCACCGGGTGATGCTGGATTACCTGCGCCCCTTCGACGCCCAGGCTGCCGCAGGCCTGGTACGCCAGGTGGAAAACCTGATCCTGCGGACCCTGCCCACCCAGCGCTGCCGGATCGGCCTGATCGCCGAGCAGCTCGGCCTGCATGAGCGGGTGCTGCAACGGCGTCTGGCGGAGCTCGGCACGGGATTCGAGCAGGTGCTCGAACAGGCTCGCCGCTCCTGCGCGCAACGCTATCTTGCCGAGCGCCACATGCCGATGTCGCAGGTCGCGGGATTGTTGGGCTACAGCGAGCAGAGCGTGTTCAATCGCGCCTGCCGTCGCTGGTTCGACGACACGCCGCGCGGGATACGGCGACAACTGCTCGACGGCAACGCCGCAGTTGATCCCGACGGTCCGCCCGGCTATCGCTAGCGGAGCTTGACGCTACCTCACCAGTCCCAGTTCCTTGGCCCGGACAATGGCCTGTGTACGCCGGGCCACTCCCAGTTTCACGTTGATCTTCTGCGCATGGCTCTTGACGGTGTGCAACGAGATGAACAGCTGCTCGGCGATGTCCTGGTTGGACAATCCCAGGGCAATCATCTTCAGTACCGACAGCTCGCGCGGGCTGAGCAGCACTGCGGCAGACTGTTGGTCCTTTGGCCTGAGCGAGTCCTTGCCCCAGCGAATCAGGCCGGGATTGCGCAGGCTGCAGTGGTACTCGGCGCTGAGCATGCCGGTCTGCCGCGACAGCGCCATCGCGTCGAGCAACGCCCGCTGTGCGCCGCCCTGCTGGCCCTTGGCATAGAGCGCTTCAGCCATGCCGAACCACAACTCGATGGCGAGACTACGGCGCTCCTGCCGCAGGGCAGTCTTGAGCATGCTCTCGAAGGCTTCGCTGACGTCTTCACCCATCGCCTGGCGTGCATGCAGCAGCGCTACCTGCAGATGCTGAACCAGCTCGGGATTGCCATACGGTGGCCTGTAGCACTCTGCGCCGCTGTACTGCCGAAGCCCCTCTTCCAGCGCAGTACGAGCACGGCCGGCATTGCCTTCCTGAATCCACAGCCGGGCATAACCGAGCAGCAGCAGGTTCTGGTACAGCGGTTCGGTGATATTGCGGAACTGCAGCAGGCGTTCCGCATCGGCCAGACGCTGGTGAGCCTGGCCGAGTGACTTCTGCATCGCATCGAGTTCGGCCAGGCCGATGTAGCCCCAGGAGGCAGCCGGGTCCTCGCAGTCCAGGCACTCCTGCAGCCCGGCTTCATAGTGCCCACGGGCCATGGCGTAGTCGCCCCGCCGCGCCAGCAAGGCACCCATGCGCAGCCGCGTCCGGCCGCGCAGGGGGTTGGCCTCGCCCTTGCCCTCGACGCACAACTCCCGGTGCAACTGCTCGGTCAGATGAAGCGCCTGAGCGAGTTCGCCACGCATTTCCAGCAGCTGCACCTGCTGCAACAGCAGCACCGCTTCCAGCATGCGGCTTCCATGGCGGCGTGCCATCTTGATGGCATCGCGATGGAACTGCTCGGCCGTCTCCATTCGCCCATCGACGATTTCCACTTCGATCAGTGCGGTGAGCACGATCACGTGCTGCGCCCAGGCGGACTCCGGCAGATGCTCCAGCGCCTCGCGCAGGTGCCGTGCGTCAGCCTTGCCCCGGTGATATTCGAGTTTGCCGGACAGCGCCTGGCACTGCGCGAGCAGCTCACGCTGACGCTGCGCCGTCGGTTGCGGCAGGAAGCGTTGCAGTTGCGCCGCACAGTCTTCCGCCTCATCGAGGCGGCCGCTGATGAGCAGCGCCCAGGAGTTCAGGATCAACAGGCGTGGCGTGCTGGAGATCAGCTCGCCAGGCAGCAGGTTGCGCCACCTGAGCACTCGCGCCATCTGGCTGCCGTGCAGCAGCCGGTCGCGGGTGAAGTGCTGCAGCAGGCTGGCGGCTATCTCGGGTTGCTCGGCGAGCAGCGCGTAATCGATTGCCTGGCGAACCTGAGCGCGCCCGGCGGACCACTGGCAGGCATGGCGGTACAAGGCCCGCTTCAGGCCCTGGGCAACTTCCGCCGCCAGAATGCTGCCCACCGCCGGCCGAACGCGATACAATCCGAGATCCGCATCGAGCGTCTCGATGAACACACCCGCGTCGAGCAGTTGCTGCAGCAGTTGCTTGCCTTCGCCAGCGCCCAACACGTGATCGCACAGGGAGTCGTCGAAGTCCTGCAGGCAGGACAGCTTGCACAGCGCATCACGCAGCTCGCCGGAAAGCTCCGCAAGTACCTCCTGTTCCAGATAACGTCGCACCAGCGCGTTGCCCTGCATCGCCTCGGGCAACTGTCCGGGGTCTCGACCATGCAGGCGCAGACGGATGCCGGCGAACCAGCCATCGGTCTGCATCATCAGGGTCTGCACGCTGGTCACCGGCACCTCGCCATACAGGCTGCCCAGCAGTTCGCTCAGTTCGGCAGCCGTCATGGCCAGGTCTTCTGCACCGAGCTCCAGCAGCTCACCATCCAGCAGCAGACGCTCCAGTTTGCAGACCGGCCTGCGGCGACTGGCGATCCACCAGGACACGGTCGGCGCCGACGCCCGCAGCAAGAGTTCGAGGAGGCGGTCCATGCGCTCGTCCGCCGCTCGCGGCAGATCATCGAGCATGATCCAGAGCGCGCCTGCGCGTTGCGCCAGGCAGTTGAGCACGGAGATGGGATCGCTGTCGGCGAGCTCCAGCGCTGCGGCGAGCAGGCGCAGCAAGGCCACGTCGTCCAGCACCAGGCCCTTGAGGTCGAGCCATAGCACCTGGGTCTGTTCGGGACGGGCCAGGGCACATTCGCGCAGCAGCACGCTCTTGCCGCTGCCCGCCGGGGCGCAGATCAGCCGCAGCCGGCAGCGCGCTGCGAGCAGGATCTTGCTGAGACGGGGACGCGGCAGAAAGCCGGTGGGCAACGAGGGAACGCGGCACGGGTCTGAATAGATGTTCGCCGTGGACATGGCGTTACTCGCTGATACAAAGTCCGCCATGGTACGACTTGCCCCCGAGGCTGTATTGGGCTTGCCGACGATCAGGCATAAAAAAGGGCGGCTGTTCGGCCGCCCAACACGGAGTTGCTCGGTGAAACGGCCGAGGTCAGCGAACGCCCGTCTGGCGCAATGCTGCCGGGGTGTAGTCCGCGGCAAGCGCCTTGGCGCCGAACACGATGCTCTGCTTCTCTTCGTTCTTCAGGCCCATGACCGAGTAGCGGCCCGAGATGACATCGTAGAGAGTCTCGGCGGTGTAGCCCGGCACTTTCTGGTTGTAATACTGCTGCGCGTGACCCTCGCCGACACGCCAGAGCTGGCCACGGCCGTCGTAGTGGTCGACCTCGGCCAGTTGCCAGGTGTCCTCGTCGAAGAACATGTGGCGCTTGGCGTAGATGTGCCGCTCGCCCTCCCTGAGCGTACCCACCACTTCCCAGACCCGGTGCAGCTCGTAGCGGGTGAGGTCCTGGTTGATATGTCCCGGCTTGATGATGTCGTCGTACTTCAGCGACGGCGAGTCGAGCTTGTAGCTGTTGTAGGGGATGTACAGCTCCTTCTTGCCGACCAGTTTCCAGTCGTAGCGATCCGGCGAGCCGTTGTACATGTCGTAGTTGTCGGAGGTGGCCAGGCCGTCGGCGGCAGTTGCCGGGCCGTCGTAGGCGACCTGCGGAGCACGTCGTACGCGGCGCTGCCCGGCGTTGTAGAGCCACGCCTGGCGAGGCTCCTTCACCTGGTCGATGGTCTCGTGTACCAGCAGCACGTTACCCGCCAGACGCGCCGGCGCGGTCACCCGCTGGATGAAGTAGAAGAGGATGTTGTCGCCCTTGGCCTTGTCGAAGTCCGGCAGGTTGGCGGGATAGGACACTTCGTCTTCGAAGTGCACCATCGAGAACGATCCATCTACCTGCGGCTGCACGCGGGTGATGTAGCGATGGATGTTACCGCCGCGGTAACGCGTTTCGTGGTTCCACACCAGCTCTACGCCAGTCTTCGGGATCGGGAAGGCGTAGTAGTGGCTGTCGAAGTTCTGCAGGCCGTTACCGCCCCCGACCAGCTCGGTATGCTGCGCGCTGCTCCTGGCCGCGGCGTAGATGTCATCAGGCAGCGCCGCTGTACGGTGCGTCGGATACACCGGGATCTTGTAGCTGTCCGGATAGCGCTTGAACATCGCCATCTGGCCTTCGGTCAGCTTGTCCTTGTACTGCTCGGCGTTGGCCGCAGTGATGACGAACAGCGGCTTCTCGCTGGCGAACGGGTCGGCCAGGAAGCCCTTGGCATCTACCGCCCCGGCATTCACCGGCAGGCCACCGGTCCAGGCCGGAATACTGCCGTCGGCGTTACCCGCTTTCTCGGCGCCCATGGGCGTGAGGGTTCCACCCAGCTGCGCCACTTCGGCCGCCGGAGCGGCAGCCATCACGCTGCTGGCCAGTAGCGAGAGGGCCAGCACGCCGGATTTCAACAGTGTTTTCTGAGTCTGCATGGCAGGGTCCTCTGGGTTAGAAGTTCACGCCGAAACTGAGCGCGACGAAGTCCCTGTCGACCGACGTGTTGTAGTCGCCGCCAAAGAAGTCGGTATAGGAAAGGCTGGTGGTGTAGGTGTTGGCGTAGTCCGCATCGAGGCCGAAGCTGACCGCCTTGCTGCCTTCGTTGAACAGGCCGTTGGGACCGTAGCCGTGAACGTCGTGCGACCAGCTGATGTTCGGCCGCAGGTTCACCCCGGCGAAGACGCTGTTGTAGTCCCAGATCGCGCGGGCGCGGTATCCCCAGGAAGTGGCGGTGACGTAGCCGTCGTCGCTGCAGTTGGTGGTCAGGTTGGTGAAGTCGTTGTTGCCCACCGCACCGGCAATGGTGGTCTGGTTGAGCGCGCGGCAGGTATTGACCGGCCCGGTGGCGGGCAGCGGCCCCGGCCCGTAGACAGGGTCGCGGCCGTAACGCGCCTCACTGGTAGAGTCGAGCCCACCGACATGCACCACGCCCACCTCGCCCACCAGGGTCAGGCGCTCGGCGCCCATCACCTGATCGAAGAAGTGCGTCAGGGTGGTCTGGAACTGGGTGATCTCCTTGCGGCGATAGCCGTGCAGGTCACCACCCGGCGTGGCCTGGAGCACCGAGGCATTGCCGTAGGCCGCGTAGGCCACCGGGTTGATCGCCGCGAGCGGGCCGACGCCGGAGAACAGCAGGTCAGTCGTGTTGAGCTGGACGGGCGCGTTGGGACGGTAGCTGACTTCGCCACTCCAGGCCGTGCCGGTGGGCAGCGTGGTCGAGAAGCTCAGGCCGTACAGGTGGATGTCTTCCGGATACTCCATGAAGTAACTGGAATTCCCCGCCACCACCAGGGGCGCGGCTGCACCGGTGCGGCCGGCCACGTTGTAGAGGCTCTGCGAGGGCGCGCTGACGCTGAGGAACGGCGCGCGGCTGTGATAGTTCATGAAGTAAGCGCCGAACTCTGTGTTCAGCGGGTCGAACATGTAGCGCAGGGCCAGGCCCCATTGACCACTGTCACGGGCATCGCGATCCGCACCGCGGCGGACCAGGGTGCCCTCGCCGTTCTGGTCGATGTCCATGCTGGTGCCCGGCAGCGCGGCGTTGATCGCATTGCCGGCGGCGAGGTTGTTGGTCAGCAGGCGCAGGTTGTTGCTGCAGCCGTCGGCCACCACGTCCGCCTGGGAGAAGAAGGTGCCGCAGTTGTCGACGACCGTCTGGTCCCACTCCAGCTGGTAGAAGGCTTCTGCCGAGAGGCTGTCGGTCAGGCTCTGCGACACGTAGAACATGTTCACCGGGATCAGGCCTTCCCTGATCTCGGCACCGGGGCGGCGGAAGGCGGCAACGTCGATCGGGTTGACCGAGTTGATGCTGTTGAGGATGAAGGTGCTCTCCCCCCAGCTCACGACCTGCTTGCCCAGGCGGACCGAGCCCGGCTGATCGGCAATGGTGTAGTTGTGGTAGACGAAGGCATCGAGCATTTGCGCGCCGGCGGACTTCGCGCCCTCCTTGCGACCGCTGTCGTCGATGTCCTTGAACGGCCGGCTTTCGTCCTTGAGCTCGAAGTCGTACCAGTACTTGCCGCGCAGGAACATGCCGGTGTCTTCGTACTTCAGCTCGAGGTCGTGAATGCCCTTGAAGATCTTCGAGAAGGTCTTGCCCTTCTTGAAGTTCAGGTGCCCGTCATCGGTGGTCTGCGACAGGCCCTTGCCGCCGTTGTTGACGCCGATCAGATCCGGATCGCCGCCGCGCAGTGCCCAGCTGGCCCCCACGGACAGAGACGAGTCGAAGGTTCCCTCGACTTCACCGATATTGAACGTGACGGCCTGGGCCTGTGCGGCACAGCCCAGCGCGACGGCAAGCGCCAGGGCGTTAGGGGCGAATCCGGCGCGCGCTTTTGTTGTTGTCATGCGGCTTTCCCGTGGTTGGTGTTGGCCCGGGAAAACTAATCAGTACGAGACAGCGACGTAAGCGACGAAGTAGGGATTCAGAAACTCATACTTAGGTATGAGTGCAGCCCATCGCATTGCCCGCCGGCGACAGCAATTGCCGAATCTGGCCGCCAGCAAGAGAGCGGCAGAGCCCCTCGCCCAAGCTTTCCCCTGGCGCATGCCCTGTCGTGAAATGCTCATTGCTCCGACTGACTGGCGGGCAGATCCACCGGGTGCTTCCTCACCGCGCGTCTAAGCTCTTGCGACACAAGGGGCCTGGGGCGATCCCATGGAGTCGGGCCGCAAAGCCAAGGAGACTGCGCATGTTCAGATTCATCAAGACCACCATTGCCGGCGGGCTGCTCTTCATTCTTCCACTGGTTCTGCTGTTCATCCTCATCGAGAAGGCCATCCACCTGCTCAGCGGCCCCCTGCAGAAGGTGCTGCCGATCTTCGAGGGTTTCTCTGTCGCGGGAGCCACCTCCGTCACCGTGGCAGCCATCTTCGTGCTACTGCTCTTCTGCTTCCTGGCGGGCCTGCTGGCCAGGACCGCCGCGGCATCCAGAGCGCTACGGGCGCTGGAAGACCGGCTACTCGGCAATCTGCCGGGCTACCAGTTGCTCAAGGACGCGACAGCCCGCTTCACCGGCATGGAGAACATCGAGGGAGCGCGGGTCGTGATGGTCATCCAGGAAAGTGGCTACAGGTTCGGCCTGTGCCTGGAAAGCCGGGAAGACTGGCTGCTGGTCTACATGCCTGACGGCGGCCCCGCAGGCGGCACCGCAGGCGAGGTGCAGACACTGACCGCGGATGCCGTGGTGATGACCGACATCCCCTGGCTTTCGCTTCTGGCCTGCCTTCGCCGGGGTGGGCGCGGCGCACTGGAGCTGGCAGCGCCCTACCTGGACGGGAAAGCGTTACCCGCCCGTGACTGACGATCTACCGCGCCAGTGCGCAAGGTGCGCAGCCATCGCCGCCGTGCTCGGGAGGCTGGTGGCCGGAGAGGCCTGCAGGTCACGTCGCCCCACCACTCGCTCTGTCACTGGCGACATCGAGCTGCCTGGAGCGCCGGCCCGGCAATGACGCCGTCCACGCCGGATCGCGCCGTCTACACTCAGCGCAGTCGCAGCATGTAGAGGCGGGAAACTCGATGCTCAGATGGCCTTCTGTCGTACTGATTTCATGTATTGCCGGAGCGGCCGTCGCCGACGAAGTACCGGATGCTGTTCAAGCCTGTGCGGTCTGCCATGGAATGCATGGCGAGGGCACCGCACAAGGGCCGGTGCTGGCCGGGCTGTCGGCCAGCTACATCTCCGCGCAGGTCGCGAACTTCAATGCAAGACGACGCAGCAATGCACTGATGGGGCCGATGGCGGAAGCCTACGCCTCGGCCGATCTGCTGCAGCCTGCCGCTGCCTACTTCGCGGCGCAAGGCAAGACACCAGCGCTGCAGGTGCGGGGCCAGAACCCGGCCGCCTCCCCGGCGGAGAAAATCTACTACCAGGGCGACATGGCTCGCGACATCCCGGCCTGCTTCAGCTGTCACGGCCCCTCGGCCATCGGCGGCGGCCCCTTCCCGAGACTGGCCGGGCAGCAGGCGAGCTACCTGGAAGCCCAGCTGAACGCCTGGCGCAAGGGCGAACGCAGCGGCGATCCGGACGGCATGATGGCGGCCATTGCCAAGCGTCTGAACGACAAGGACATCACTGCGCTGGCCAGTTATCTGGCGGCGATTCGCTGAGGAGCGCCCATGAACAGGCCCTTGTTCTACCTGTCGCTGGCAGGATGCATCGCGTTGCCCGCCCATGCTGCCGACGCAGTGAGCACCGCCATGGAAGAAATCACCGCGCAACCCAAGGCCAGGGACGCCCACTACTTCACCCCGCGGGACCTTGCGAGAATCCCTGACGGCGCCTTTGGCGACAAGATCCGCCGCGGCTATCAGCTGATCGTCAACACCCAGCAGCTCAAGGGGCGCTACGTCGGCAACCAGCTGAACTGCACCAACTGCCACCTCGACGCGGGCACCAAGGCCTATGCCGCCCCGCTGTGGGCGGCCTACCTGGCCTACCCGGCCTTCCGCAAGAAAGACAATCGGGTGAACAACTTCGCCGAACGCGTGCAGGGCTGCTTCAACTACTCCATGAACGGCAAGGCCCCCGAACTCGGCTCGCCCGAGCTGGTGGCCATCTCCGCCTATTCCTACTGGCTGCTCATGGGCGGCCTGCTGGACATGTACGGCATGCGGGACAAGCCTGTGCCCGAGCTCAACGATGAGGCGCTGCAACGCGGTGGTCGCGACGAATCCTTCAAGCTGCCGGGACCGTTGACCGGCAAGGTGAAGATGGAAGGACGCGAACGGATGCCTGGGCGCGCCTTCGCCGCCCTGCCCGAGCCACCGCTGGCCTACTCGCCGCAACGAGGCGAACAGGTTTACGCGCAGCACTGCGCCGTCTGCCACGGCGCACAAGGCGAAGGGCGCAAGATGGCCGACGTGCCGGTGATCCCGGCGTTGTGGGGAGCCGATTCGTACAACTGGGGCGCCGGCATGCATCGCGTCAACACAGCAGCCACCTTCATCTACGAGAACATGCCGCTGGGCAAGTCCGTGCAACTGAACGTCCAGCAGGCCTGGGACGTGGCGGCCTACCTGAACAGCCAGGAACGGCCACAGGACCCGCGCTTCGACGGCAACGTCGCCAGCACGGCCAAGCGCTTCCACGGCTCAGATCAGGGCTACTACGGCCAATCCGTCAACGGTGTGCTGCTCGGCAGCAAGGCATTTCCGGCTGGTGTCGGGCACTGAGCCGGCAGGCTCCTCCGACGAGCACAGGTCTGAAAGTCCGACAATCAGAAAGGGGGCCCCATGGCATAGATACTGCTCAAGGCAAAACACGAGCTCATCGAGGCGCCGCCGCCGCCCCTCTTCTTCCTCGTCATCCTGCACATCGTCGCCGTCATTCGCGCACTCATGACCGATGCTCGGCCGGGCACGCTCGGAAGTCTGCCTGGCGGCGCAGGCGCCCTGTCGCCAAGAGCATCCTGACTGGGCAGCCTTTCATTGTTCTCGCGCAGTGATTAGTCTCGCGCCCGACCACTAGTGCCCCGCCGATCCCTACCAAGGAAATCCGATGCCGCTCGCCTTGCAGTTCGAACAGGTCGATGTCTTTGCCGAACACCCCTACGAAGGTAATGCGCTGGCCGTAGTAGTGGATGCCGACGAGCTGACCACCGAGCAGATGCAGGCGTTTGCGCGGTGGACGCAACTCAGCGAGACCACCTTTCTGTTGAAGCCGCAAACGCCGGAAGCGCATTACCGCGTGCGCATCTTTACCCCGCTGCGCGAACTGCCCTTTGCCGGCCACCCGACTCTGGGAAGCTGTCAGGTATGGCTGGATCAGCAGGAAAACCCCGAACTCGCCGAGATCATCCAGGAGTGCCCGGCGGGCCTGATTCGTGTCCGCCGGCAAGGTCCGCAGCTGGCTTTTTCCGCCCCGCAGCTTCTGCGCAGCGGGCCGCTGGATGCCGCGACGCTCAATCGCATCGAACAAGGTCTCGGCCTCACTGCGGCGCAGATACGCGCCAGCCAGTGGGTCGACAACGGTCCTGGCTGGGCCGGCGTGCTGCTGCGCAGTCGCGATGAAGTGCTGGGCATCAGGCCCGACTACGCCGCACTGCAAGGGCTGAACGTAGGCGTCATTGCTTCGTGGATGGGCCCGGATGCTGAAGCCGATGTGGAAGTCAGAGCTTTCATGGGCGAGGAATGCAACGAGGACCCCGTCACGGGCAGCCTGAATGCCGGACTGGCTCAATGGCTGATCAGCGCGGGCACCCTGAGCGAGCGCTACACCGTCAGCCAGGGCACCGCACTGGGACGCCGGGGTCGACTGCAGATCGAAAGCATTGCCGGGACCCTCTGGGTGGGCGGTGCGGTACAGCGCTGTATTTCCGGCAGGGCCCTCTTCTAAAAGGGGACTACGCTCCTCCAGTCGACCTCTGGAGAGTTCACGATGATCCGCTCCCTGCTGACCGCATCCCTGCTGGTGATCCTGAGTGTTCCGGCCCAGGCCGGCGTGGTGGCTTTCCCCTCCTCCTTTCGTACCCAGAACGTCGCCGTAGACGGCGCGACCATCCACGTGCGCGTCGGCGGCAACGGGCCGGCGGTGGTGCTGCTGCATGGTTTCGGCGATACCGGCGACATGTGGGCACCGCTGGCCACGGACCTGGCCAAGGACCACACCGTCGTGGTGCCGGATCTGCGCGGCATGGGCCTGTCGTCGATCCCTGCCGGCGGCTACGACAAGAAGACCCAGGCCGGCGACGTTCGCGCGGTGCTGGCGTCGCTGGGCATCGAACATTCGGTGGTGGTCGGCCATGACATCGGCACCATGGTCGCCTACGCCTATGCGGCGCGTTACCCGCAGCAGACCGAGCGCCTGGTAGTGATGGACGCTCCCGTGCCCGGTATCCCCCCGTGGAATGACATCGTCCGCTCGCCGATGCTCTGGCACTTCGACTTCGGCGGCGCCGACATGGAACGCCTGGTAGCCGGGCGCGAGCGCATCTACCTGGACCGCTTCTGGAACGAGTTCGCCGGCGACCCGCACAAGGTCGACGAAGCCACCCGGCAGCACTACGCCAAGCTCTATGCCCGCCCCGGTGCGATGCATGCGGCCTTCTCCCAGTTCCGCAGCATTCGCCAGGATGCCGTGGACAACGAGGCGTCGAGCAAGACCAAGCTGACGATGCCGGTGCTGGCCGTCGGCGGTGAGAAATCCTTCGGCGCCAATGAAGCCATCGTCATGCGCAATGCCGCCGACAACGTCACCGAAGTGGTAGTGCCGGGTGCGGGTCACTGGCTGATGGAAGAGGCGCCGACCCAGACGATCCAGGCGATTCGCCAGTTCATCTCACCCTGACGGGCAGGCCTCCCCTGCAGGAGCGGGCCATGCCCGCGAAGAGCGCCAACAGGCGCTCTTCCGTTCCCTCCTCGCCGCAAAAAACTTCACTGCCGTCTGTCACAAAAATCCTACAAGCAGGTTGACCATCAATACCTGCGCCTCTAGTTTCCTACCCTTCTTTCGCCGGGGTGCGCTGCGCTCAGGCGATCACAACGGCAAAGGAATGTCCGTCATGCTCAAGCCCCTCAGGCCCTGGCTGCCTGCCCTGCTGCTTTGCAGCCCGCTCGCCGCGCAAGCGGAAGGCCCTTCTGGCGATTTCTGGCTGATTCACCAGCAGGGCAGCCTCTACAAGAACGAAATCTTCGTCATCGATGGCGACCCCGCCAACATCTACGACCGCAAGAACGGCGTGCGCTCGCTGGGTGTCTACGAGTTCTACGAGGAAGGCGCCAAGCCGACCTTTACCGCCTATGACGTCGAGGTCGACTGCGCGAAGAACCGCGTGCGCCTCAATGGCGCGCAGAACTACGACAAGTTCTACAACGACATCCGTCCGAAGAAGGTCTCCAAGGAATGGCAGAAGAAGCCCGAGGCGTGGATCGCCCAGAGCCGTGACTTCCTCTGCAAGCCGGACGCCCACGTGGAACAGAAGATGTACCCGCTGGGCAAGATGCCGATGCTGCAACTGGTCTCCGCCGCTCCAGGCCTGTTCCAGCTGCGCAACCGCGAGCACGCCAAGAACCTGATCCTGGAAATGGTGGACAAGGGCTTCGAGCAGATGCCCGTGAAGAACGCACCGGCCAAGGAGGGCGTGCAATGAAAAGACTACTCGCACTGGGGATGATCGCCATCCTGCTCGGCGGCTGCTCCGCCATTCCCACCCTGCCCGAAGCGCAGGCCCGCAGCTACTGGAAGGGCCGCCCGGCCGGCGACGCCATCGACCACTTCGGCGCGCCCAGCGATATCGGCCTGGCGCCGGAGAACGACTGGGTCGTGCTGATCTACCGCCGCGACACCTCCTACGTCTCTCGTGAAGCGCTCGGCACCTACACCGGTCCGCAGAACGGCCAACTGGTGCACACGGAGTACTGGGGCGATGTGGTCCATTCGGCCAGCTGCGAAATCCGCGTCGCCATCAACCGCGCCCGGCAGGTGGACTACCTGCTGACCCGCGGCAATTGCGGCGGCATCGCACTGAAGCCGGAAGCCTGAGCCCAGGCCCCCTCAAGGACGAGACAAAACCATGGCTAACCTGAACTATCTGGCGAAAGCCGTCTTTGCGCTGCTCGGCCTCCTGGCCATCGGCTCACAGGCGTCTGCCGAAGAGGTCAGGGTGACAGAACTGCTGCGCAGCGGCTACGAAGTGAAGGCCGCCTACGTGGCGCCGGGCCGCGTCACCCAGATCCATTTCCTGATCCTGCAGAAGGGCACGTCGGTCTACCAGTGCGGCACCTACGAGGCCAGCTCCCTTGCCCAGCAGTTCTACGACTACTCCAACACCTACTCCTGCTCGGCGGTGGGTGACTGGGTAGCGAAGAACGCTATTCCCGGCCTCAAGCAGTAATCCCGCGAAGGTCAGCATCCACGATGCTGACCGGACCGCGCCCACCCCAGTCAAGGATGACCTTCTCCGTGAAACTGCACCTGCTGCCCGCCAGCCTGCTGCTTGCCTGTACCCTCGCCCACGCCGCCGATCAGCCGCCGGTGCCCAAACCCCTGGAAGAACAGGTCAGCCGCCTGGTGGAGCTGTACAAGGACAGCTTCGCCACCGGCTACCCCGAAGCCACCCATGTGCAGACCTTGAAGACCGGCCAGGACACCGAGATCACCCTGGCGGTATTCACCATCGAAGGCTTCGACATGGGCAACAACTACAGCCAGTACCTCGCCGTCTTTTCCTCCACGCCCAATGAAGAAGGCCAGGAGCATTACAGCCTGCTGGATGCGATGCAGATCGGCGGCGGTGGCTGGCGTTCGGTCGAGAAGCTGGACGCCCGGCTGATCGCTGACCCGGCGGGCAAGCGCACCCTGATCGACGTCCCGGTGATGGAAAACACCGATGACGACTCGCCCAACTTCCCCAGCCGCGCCGGCGTGATTCACCTGGCCCTGGAGGGCTCGCAGGCGCCCCGGCTGGTGGAGCAGAACTGAGGCGGCGCGCCCGAAGTACCAGGCCCGATACCAAGTCGATAACAAACCGATCTAAATTTCTCTCCCTGGCGGCCGCCATTGCGGATAACCATCCTCAGCGGGAGCCCGTCCATGACTACCATCAGCGCCGTCAGCGCCACCAACGTTCGCTACTCCACCGCCTCGACTGCGGCCGCCTCGACCTCTGCCGCGAGCAGCGAGGACAGCGCCACCAGCGATGCCACCAGCACTTCCCAGACCACGGCCAGCTCTTCCACTCAGGCTGCTGGCGGAGCGGCCGGCGGCGCTGCCGGCGGAGCGAGCGGCAGCTCCGACAGCAGTTCCGACACCACCCTGGAGAAACTCAAGCAGGCCATGGAGCAGGCGCAGAAGGAACTGGAAGAGGCCGAGCAGGAACTGGCCAAGGCCAGCCAGGGCGGTGGCCAGACCGAGGAAGAGAAGCAGGCCCAGCAGATCGCCGCGCAGGCCGCTCAGGCCCGCGTTTCGTCCGCCTCGGCGGCGGTAGCGGCGGCCACCGCGGCCTACTCCGAAGCCCTGACCGACTCGGGCAGCAGCACCAGCGGCACTTCGGTGAACACCACCGCATGAAGCCGTGCGGCCAGATATCAGCACTGCCCAGACTGGCCGCTCCGCACTCCCCTGCCACCTTTCAGCGAGCGGCGGCGCCCTCGTTCATCAGGTAAGTCACCAGCTGCCGCGCGTGGGACGACAGCGCATCCCAGTCGGCGACGCAGATGCGCAGTTCGCGGGTGGCCCAGGCGTCGGCGAGAGGCACCACCACCGCCGGCAGCTCCTGAGCCATGCGTGTAGCAGCCGCCTCCGGGAGCATGGCCACGCCCACACGCTGGGCGACCAGTTGGGCAATGGCATCGAAACTCGGCGCGCGCACCCGCACCTTGAGCGGCATGGCGTTGCGCACCGCCATCGCCTCGACGAAACGCTGCATGGCGCGCTCGGCCGGCAAGCAGACGAAGGGGTAGCTCAGCGCATCGCGCAGGCTCGGCAGCTGCTGGCTGGCCAGCGGATGATCCTGCGGCACCAGCAGTACCAGCTTGTCGTTGCGGAACGGCAGCGACAGCAGGCCGGCGGTGGGCAGGTTGCCGTCGTAGACGCCGATGTCGATCTGCCCTTCCTGCACGGAGCGCAGCACATCCTTGCTGTTCTGCTCAGTCAGTTGCAGGTCCACTTCCGGGTAATCCGCCAGGAACGGACCGAGCGCGGTAGGCAGGAACGTGCTGTTGGCCACCGTGGAAGCCGCCAGGCGCAGGGTGATGCGCCGCTCTCCGCTCAGCTCCTGCAGGGTGTCCCTGAGCTGTCGGGCCTCCTTCAGTACGCGCTGGCTGGCCTCCAGCACCAAGCGGCCGGTTGGCGTGAGGGTCATGCCGTCGCTGTGCCGGGCGAACAGGGAGAGCCCGCAGCGTTCCTCGAACAGGCGCAGGCGGTTGCTCGCCGCCGAGACCGCCACCGGTACCGACGCCGCCGCCTTGCTCAGGCTGCCGGTGCTGGCGATGGCCGCGATCAGGCGCAGATCGGCAAGGTCGAAATGCATGAAGCGTTCTCCAAATTCGAAAGCCACGTTCGCCAAGTTGCGATTCTAGTGGAATTGCCTTCTCTCTAGAATAAAGCCTTTCTTCTGCCTAGCACCCGTGCCGCCATGAATAGTCTGACCTCCCTCTACCAGCGCAGCCTGCGCAACGGCGTGTTCTTCGCCGTGCTGTCCGCCACCGGCTTCAGCCTCAAGGCGGTCTTCGTGAAACTCTCCTACGCTGCCGCGCCGGTGGATGCGGTGACGGTGCTGGCCATCCGCATGGGCCTCGCGCTGCCACTGTTCCTCTGGCTGATCTGGCTGAGCCGTAGCCCGGAACAGGCTCGCCTGACGCTGACCGATGGCGTGCGCACCCTGCTGCTCGGGCTGTTCGGCTACTACCTGTCCAGCCTGTTCGACTTCTACGGCCTGCAGTACATCAGCGCCGGGCTGGAACGGCTGATCCTGTTCACTTACCCGACCCTGGTGCTGCTCCTGCAGATGGCCGTGAACCGCGAGCGCCCCGACTCCCGCACCCTGGTGGCCATGGGCTTGTGCTACCTGGGCCTGGGCATCGCGCTGGTGCATGACATTCGCGTGGAAGGCGGCGACGGACAGATCCTGCTGGGCGCCCTCTGGGTATTCGCCAGCGCCGTGACCTATGCCCTCTACTACATGGGCACAGCCGCCGTGGTGCGGCGCGTGGGCTCGATGCGACTGGCCGGGCTGGCCGGCGGCGCTTCATCGGTGATGGTGCTGATCCACTACGCGGTGAGCGGCGACGTGCAGCAACTGGCGGTACTGCCCGGCGCGGTGTGGGTCCACGGTTCCCTGATGGCGCTGATTTCCACCGTGCTGCCGATCTACTGGATGGCGCTGGCGATCCAGCGCATGGGCGCCACCCATGCTGCCGCGTTCGGCAACCTCGGCCCGGTGCTGACCGTGTTCGCATCCTGGGCACTGCTGGGCGAGGCGATCACGGTCTACCAGATTGCCGGACTGGCGCTGGTGCTTTTCGGGGTTTCGCGGTTGTCCGGGGCCAGGGCGGCTCCCCAGCCTGCGCCAAAGCGTCAGGCCGAGGATTGCAAGGCAGCGGGTTGAGCGCGTCCGCAGGGATGGCCGGCAAGCTCGCAACGGGAGTAAAGCCCTCGGCGTGCCAGTAACCCTCCGGCACTGGCACGCCGAAGGCGATTACTGCACGTCGCCGCTGTCGAGCTGGCGCTCTTTCTCGGCAAGGCCATTGGCCAGGGTGGTCAGCTTGGTATCGGGGGCGTTGCTGGGCAGCGGATCGACGCCGGCCGAAGCGAACACCTGGCCATAGCTGTTGCGCAGTTCGGCGTAGGCCAGGTCGCGGCGCAGGTCAGCCTGCAGGGCATTGAGCTCGCCCTGGATCAGGTCCAGCTCACCGATGCCCTGCGCCTGGTGGCGGTTGCGCAGCTGGCCGACGATCTGGGTATCCAGACTGGCCAGCTCCTGGGTGGTGACGAACTGGCGGCGCGCCTCGTTGTAGTTGGCGTTAGCCACGTAGAGCTGCGCCAGGACGGCCATCGACATGGCCTGCCGGCGCGCCACGTTGACGTCCTCGCCCGCCTTCGCAACGTCAATGGCCGCCGGGGCGGACAGGACGTTGAACAGGTTCCAGGTGACTTTCACGCCATAGTCGGCCCAGCGGTTGTTGACCAGGAAGCTGTTGGAGTCGTAATGCCCGCCAGCGGAGAATTCCAGGCCCGGCAGCAGACGCAGCATGGCCTTGCGGGTTTCCGCAGCGCTGATCCGTGCCTGGTAGTCCTGCTCGCGCAGTTCCGGGCGGCTGGCCAGGGCCTGCTGCTCCAGTTGCTCGAGGCCAACCTTCAGCTCCGGCACGTCGTAGCCTTCCGGCGCGGCGAGGGTCAGCTCGGTGCCCAGCGGCAGGTTGATCAGGGTGGCGAGTTCGGTCTTGGCCAGCGACAGCGCGCGGCGCTGTTCTTCCAGCTGGCGGCTGGCCTCGATCAGGGCGCGCTGGTAGCCCAGCGCCTGGACCGGGTCGCCGATGCGCTGCTGGCTCATCTGCTGACTGTCCTTGCGCGCGCCGTCAACCCGCGCCATCAGCGCGTCGATGCGATCGAGAAGACGTTGCGCGGCGACCGCGCG
Source organism: Pseudomonas sp. LABIM340 (assembly GCF_040017195.2). Taxonomy (NCBI): domain Bacteria; kingdom Pseudomonadati; phylum Pseudomonadota; class Gammaproteobacteria; order Pseudomonadales; family Pseudomonadaceae; genus Pseudomonas; species Pseudomonas sp. LABIM340. The sequence continues at coordinate 3,897,151 of NZ_CM200227.1, forward strand.
CCAGTAAGCCGAGCGCACGTCCTGGATGATGGTCTGCACCACCTTGCGCCGACGTTCCTGGACGATCAGGCGCTGGTCGGCCTGCTGCTTGGCGCTGACATAGCTGACGCCGAAGTCCAGCACGTTCCACACCATGGTCAGGTCGGCGACGTCACGGTCGCGGTCCTGCGAGGTGGAAGGTTCCAGCGACTGGGTGTTGGTGAGCACGCTCTGGCTGCTGGAAGCGCTCTGGTTGTTGCGCCCGGCGTAACCCGCCTCGAGCGCCATGCGCGGCAGCATGTCGAAGGTGGCGAGGTCGAGCTGCCGCCGCGACAGAGCCTCCTCCATCACCTTCAGGCGCGACTCGAGGTTGTACTTGACCGCGCGGGCCATGGCCTCGTGCAGGGTCAGCGGACCGCTGAGCGGTTCCTGATCCTTGAACATCGCCTGCAGGTCGTCGCGAGCGCGTTGCTCGCTGACGCTGCGGTCGATGGGTTGCGTGGTGACAGCGCAGCCGGACACGGCAAGCGCCAACAAGCTGATCCCTAGCAAAGTCGTGTGTTTTTTCATCCCTGGCCGTCCCCCTCGTTACGGCTTCGTTCTTGTGTTTCTTCTACTTGGCGATGTGGTGATCAGGATGCGTCGCGGTCCTGGGCTACTTGCCCCAGCGCCCAGGCCAGCTCACGCAATGGTTGTTGTTCGGACTCCTGGATCTGCTGCAGTTGCTGCGCCAGGCTCGGCGCACCGAAGATGCCGCGGATACCCTGGTCGATGTCGCCGCTGCGACGATCGAAAGCCTTCAGCGGCGAGTTGTCGTCGCTACCGGCGCTATCGAAAATGCCGGCCAGCGTGCTGCTGCCGAATACCCCAGCGTCGCCGCCGCCGAAACCGAGGAAGCCCTTGCCGCTGCCGTCGCCGAACGACGAACTGCCAAAGGCCTGGGCAATGAAGCTCTGCGACGGCGCGCCGTTGTGCACGAAGATATTGCCCAGCGGCGGCAGTCCACCCGCCCCCTCGCTCGGGAACAGCGACGGCGGCAGCACCGGCGAGGTGCCCTGCGGCGTGACGACCACCGGCACGTTGGGTTGCAATGGCGTGATCGATGGCAGCGGCGGCGTACCCGGCGTGGTGATCCGGAACTCCGGATCGCCATCGGACAGCGAGCCGATCACATAGCTGTCACCGCGCAGGGAATTGGCCAGCGCGTTGCCGGCCGCGTCGCTGATGCCGCCGGCGTTGACCGACAGGCCCAGGCTGCCCTGCCCGCTCACGCTGCCGACGGTCACGCGGTAGATGCGAGCATCCAGTTGCACGACGGAGAGAATGCTGCCGCTGGCGGAGTTGCTGGTCACCAGGGAGAAGTCGCCGGCATCGACGCCGCTGACGTCCTCGTCGAAGGTCACCAGGAAGTTCACCGTGCTTGCGCCGGTGGGCGACGGGTCCAGCCGCACCACCCCGGTGGCGGTGGGCGCACGGGTATCGACCAGCACGCCATGACTGTCACCGATGCCGTTCAGCGAAGGATTCAGCGCGTTGCCGGTGGCGTCGCGCAGGGAGCCGCCGTTGGCGGAAAGCCCACTGACCTGGATGCCGTCGGCGTCGTTGTCGCCAGCTTGAACGGTGTAGCGGAACACCAGGCTGTTGCTGCCCGAACCGCTGACGTAATCGGCGTAGACGGTGCGCCCGCCCATGTCGATGGCCAGCTTCGGCGAGCCGTCGACCACCACGGCTTCGCTGGTCTGAACCACGAAGTCGAGGATATCGCCCGCATTGTTGAGACTCCCCGCAGGCACGCTGACCGCAGTAACGGTCGGGGCATCGCGGTCGACACTGTACACCGCGCCGGTCAGCCCTCCGCTGAGCGGGTTGCCTGCCGCGTCGAGGATGCCGGTGCCGCTGCCGTTGAGGTTCAGGCCCAGGGTGCCGGTACCGGAAACGCCGCTGACAGTGATCTGGTAGGTGCGCGCGTCGATCTGCTGCAGGCCGCTCAGGCTGCCCGCGGCGGTGCCAGTGCCGACCAGCGCGAAGTCACTCAGGTCGACGCCACTGACGCCTTCGCTGAAGGTCACGGTGTAGCGCACGCTGCCGGCATTGGTCGGCGACGGGTCGAGGGTGACGATGGCGCTGGGTGTCGGTGCCACGGTGTCGACGATCACGCCGGAGGTGGCACCCACATTATTGAGCGTCAGGTTCATGTTGTTGCCGACGGCATCGCGCAGGGTGGCGCCGTTGGCGGAGAGACCATTCACGCTGATACCGTCGGCGTCGTTGTCACCGGCCTGGACGGTGTACTGGAACACCAGGGTCGAGGTGCCGGAACCGGCGACCAGGTCGGCGAATACCGTGCTGCCGCCGATGTCCAGGGCCAACCGCGGGCTGCCGTTGACCAGCACGGCTTCGCTGGTGTTGACCACGAAGGTCAGGGTGTCGCCGGCATTGTAGGCAGCGCCGGCCAGCACGCTGACACTGCTGACCGTGGGCACTACGGCATCGACCAGCACACCGGTGGTGCTCGCCACGCTGTTCAGGCCTGTGTTGATGTCGTTGCCGGCGCTGTCACGCAGGGTGGCGCCGCCGGTCTGGATGGACGAGCCAAGGCTGATGCCGTTGCTGTCGAACTGACCGCTGGATACCACCAGGCGGAACAGCAGGGCCGTGCCGCCGCTGCCACTGACGTATTGGGCCAGGACAGTGCCGCCACCATCCAGGGTCACGGCGATGCTCGGCGTGCCACCACTGGTGTCGACGATCACGTTCTCGCTGAAGTTGACGACGAAATCGAGATTCTGCCCCGCCACGTAGGTGCCGTTGGCCGGCACCGTGACACTGTTGACGACAGGCGCCACGCCGTCGATCACCAGGTTGGCGCGACTGGCCAGGCTGTCGATGCTGGCCGGGTCCGGCAGGTCGCTGAAGGCATCGTCCAGGCGCGCGTTGAAGATCCTCGCGCCGTTGAGCGACAGCGCGCCGGCGCCGGCAATGTTGAGGTCCGCACTCTGATCGCCGGCCTGCACGGTATAGAGGAACGACAGGATGTTGCTGCCGCCGCCGCTCAGGTACTGGGCGGTGCGGTCGATGGTGCCGGTTTCCAGCAGCAGGCTCGGCCTGCCGGAGGTGGTGTCGACGCTGACGCTCTGGTCGAACTCGACGAGGACCAGAATCTGATCACCGACCTTGTAGGTGCCATCCGGGGTGCCGGCACTGACGCCGACGATACGCGGGTTGGGCTGCTCGACGTTGATCGAGATGATATCGGTATCGGTCTGCTGGCCACCGGAGCCGGACTGCCCCTGGTCATTGGTGATGATCTGCAGCGAAGCCGCACCGTGGTAGCCGGCCATTGGGGTGAAGCTCAGCCCTGCCAGCGCATTGTTGATGTCGGCGAGGGAGCCATCGAAAGTCATGATGGCATCGACTGTGCCATCACCGGCCAGGAACGACAGGCCCGAGATGCTGCCCAGGGTGATCAGCCCGTTGATGCCGACGAGCGTCACGCGCAGGTTCCCACCCGCGACATCCACGTCCGAGATGGAGATCGCGTTGCCATTGCCGGCGCTGAAGACCAGCGTTTCGTTCGAGAGCACCGTCTGGGCACCCGGCACGCTGTTCACCGGAGCGTCGTTCACCGGGCTGATGTCCAGGTTGAAGGTGGCCGATGAAACCTTGGCGCCGCCCGTGCCGGTATTGCCGCGGTCATCGAGGCTGACCGTCACGATGACGATGCCCGAAGCGTTGGCCGCCGACAGGTAGCTCACCTGGCTGCCGGCGATGAAGGCGTTGATATCGCTGAGGCTGCCGCTGAGCACCAGCCGGTTGGTGCCCGAGCCTGTCAGCGTTACGCCGGCGCCCGCCAGGGCACTGAAGGTGCCGCTGCCCGGGGCGACACTGAAGGTCGCCTGGACCACACCCGATCCGGCATCGATGTCACTGAAGCTGATGCCATTCAGCACCAGGGGAACGTCCTCGCTGCCGCTCACCGGCAACAACGGCACCACGGGGGTGTTCGGCGCATCGTTCACCGCGTCGACCTGCAGGGTCAGGCTGCCGCTGTCGGTCTTCGCCGGGCCACCGCTGTTGCCCAGGTCAGTGATACTGACACCGAGGGTGACGTTGCCGTTGAAGTTCGCGTTCGGCGAGTAGAAGAGGTTCATCCCGGCGATGTAGGCGTTGATGTCCGCGACCTTGCCGGTGAGGGAGATGGTGTTGAGCCCCGTGTCAACCGCGATGTTTCCGCTGACGGTCGCGAACAGGATGCCGCTGTTGGCCGGCAGCGTGAAGGTGACCTGAACGTTGCCGGTACCCGCGTCGACGTCGGAGACAACGATGCCGGTAATGGTCCCGGTAGCGTCTTCGCTGAGACTGATCACGCCGGGCAGGCTGAGCTGAGGGGAATCGTTGGCGGCCGTCACGGTCACGTTGCGGGTGGCGTCGACGCTCTCGAGCTGGCCGTCGCTCACTCTGAAGCTGACACTCCGCGTGGTGGTGTCCGGGTTGTCCGAGCTGTTGCTGTAGGTCACCGAGCGCAGCGCTGCCTGCCACTGGGCGGCGCTGGCGCCACTGGCGGAAGTGAGGGTCAGTGTGCCAGTGCCGGCGTTGTAGCTGCCGCTGATGTCGCCCATGGTGGCAGGATCGTTGGTGAAACCGAGCACATCTTCGGAGGGCCGCAGATTGCCAGTGATCTTCACCGAGGCGCTGTAGAGCAGCGGCGAATCGTTGTCCGACACGGTGAGGCCACTGTCGACCACCACCGGCGTGGAGGCCACGTCTGCCCCTTCGACGAAAGCCGCGCTGCCGCCACTGCCGGCGACCACCGGAGCGTCGTTGATCGCGATGACGGTGACGCTGGCGGTATCGCTGGCAGTGGAGAACGGCGTGGTGCCGCCGCTGCTGGAAGCATCGAGCTTGAACCCCTGCTGGCCGGTGGTGATGCCGCTCTGGTCCCAGGCCTTGAAGGTGAAGCTGGCAGTGGTGCCATTGACGCCGTCGGGCACGAAGCGCACCCGGTCACTGCTGCGCAGCAGCAGCGCCGAAGCCGTGGAAACCGTACCGACGTCCTGCCAGCTGGCGCCGCTGTCCAGGCTGAACTGCCAGGTGCCACCGACGCCGGAGTTCAGGCCGGTGATGGCAATGCCCTGCACCGCGCCCGTGTCCACGTCGCTGACCTGACCGGTGATGAGGCTGGAAACCGCCTGTCCGACGTTGTTCACGTCACCGTCGGTCAGCCCGTTGAGCACCGGGCTGGAGGGGCTCAACACGGGCGCATCGTTGACGCTGCTGACGCTGATCGTTGCCTGCGCGATGCCCGTCGAGAACGCCGTGCTGCCGCCGTTGGAGCTGGTATCGGAGGTGGAGCGAATGCCGTTGAGGGAGGCGATGCCGAAGGACTGGTCCCAGGCGCGGAAAGTCAGTGTGGCCGTCCCACCGTTTTTGCCATCGGGCACATAGCGAAGCAGGGTACTGCCCGACAGCAGCAGCGCGCTGCCATTGGACACCGCGCCGACATCGGTCCAGGTCACGCCATCGGTGGAGTACTGCCAGACGCTGCTGCCGGTGCTGGCCGTCAGGGCGATTCCGCCGGCGGGGCCATCGACGTCGGCGTAGGTAACGCCGCCCAGCAGGCTGCTGACCGTGACGGCCTGGGAGCTGGTGTCTTCGTTGGTACCCACCCAGGTGTAAGGGCCGCCGGACAGGGTCGGCGCGTCGTTGACGGCGGTGATCGCCACCTGGACGACGGCGCTGTTGGAGTCGGCGCCAGCGCTGTCGGTGACCACGAAATTGATCTGCCGGGTGGTATCGGAACCCCCGAAGGTCGGGTCATCCGAGCTGGAGGAGAAACTCACCGAGCGCAGGACGGCCTGCAACGCGGCGGCATTGCCGCCCCCGGTGATGGTAAGGACGCCGGTGGAGCTGTTGTAGCTGGTGGCGAAAGCGCCCGGGCTGCCGACGCTGAGGGAATCGCCGATGCGCAGATCGCTGATGGTGACCGTGGCCTTCTGGAAGCTGCTGCCGTCGTCCACCAGGGTCAGCGTGGGGCTCAGCGCCACTGCGGCTGCGTTCTCGGTATAGCCGATGACGTTGTTGGCCGGCGCGAGCATCGGGGCGTCGTTGGTGGCGATCACACTGAGGGTGACGTTCGATGCTGCACTGGTGCCGCCATCGCCATCGGAGACAGTCACGCTGATGGTGCGCGTTGCGGTGTTGGGGTCGAGCCCGTTGCTGTTCACGTAGGTCAGGTTACGCACCAGCGCCTGGGCTGCCGCCGCGGTGGCAGCGGAGTTGAAGGTCACCACCAGGTTGCTGCCGCCGATGCCCCCCGTGTAAGTACCGATGAGCACTCCGCCGTAGGAGATGTTGGCGCCGGAGACGCCGATCTGGCCGGCAGCGGTCCCCTGATTGCGGATGCCCAGGACGTCCTCCAGCGATTGCTGGCCGGAGGTGATCGCCACGCGCAACTGACCGCCATCGAAGTTCGCCGAGTCGCTGTCGCTCACCGTGGCCAGGCCCGCCGCATCGATCAGCGTCGGCCCGCTGTCCTCGGTGAAGCTCGCGGTCTTGCCATTGAGCCCGCCGAGCACAGGGTCGGCGTTGGGTCCCTTCAGATCGGTGAGCAGGACCTGCTGCAGGTCCATGTTGCCAACCGATTTAGAGCCGTTGAGCTGGGTGACACGCAGAGTAAAACCGCTGATGTCGTTGAACAGTGAACTGTCGATGTTGACGGTCAGCGGCCCCTGTGCACCCGAGAAGGTGAACGACTGGGTAACCGTCGCGCCCCCGGAAATCGCGCTGACGTCCAGCCGGTAGTTGCCGCCGAAGGACTGGATCACCAGGCCGTCCAGGTCGAACTTGCCAAGATCGACGTTATCCGCGGTCCAGGTCAGCTGGTAGTAGTAGTTGCTGTCCCCGTCAGCCACGGAGCTCGTGCTGAAATAGATCGAGTCCGGCGAGCTCTCCCGCACCGCCCCCGTGGATTCACTGAGGGTGAAGCCATCCACCGTGTTGCCGCCGGTGTTGTTGGTCCAGTAGGTGTCGCCCAGGGACTGGTTTGCCGAGGGTAGCGCCAGCAGGTCGGCATAATCGGGGCCGCTGTCGGAAGCCCAGGGGCGCTGCGTCTCGATGCTGCCGGTGTGGGCTTCCAGCGTCCAGTTGCCGCCCAGGGCCGCGGCGCCGGTGCGATCGGTGGAGGCAGCCACGTCGGCGCGGGTGAGCGCCGATAGCTGCTGAAGCAGCACTTCGCCGGAGCCCTTGGCCACGTCGCAGCCGTATAGAAGGATGTCGCCGTCGGCATCCAGGCTGTCGCCGATGGCGGACAGTTGCGAGGCCTTGCTGGCCAGGTTGTCGGCGCTGAGCACGGTGTTGCCCAGATGCACCTCACCCTCTTCGCCGTGGCTGAGGATATGGATGGCGTCGATGCCGGTGCGGCCGTTGAGGTACTGGGCGATCTGCTGCAGGCCGTCCTTGTTGCCGTCGAGCACCACCACTTCGGTGCCCGGCTTCAGGCTGGCGACCAGCTGCTGGTAGTTGGCGACCTTGCTGTCGACGAACACCACTTCATGGCGCTGGTCGGAGGAAGCAGTGGGGGCTGCAGCGAGGGTGTCGTGGGCGGACGAGTCGGTGGGTGTCTTGTCCTGGGCGGCGGGATGATCGGCGCTCTGGCTGGCGGCGGTATCCGCGACGGTGGCGGCGACCGCGCCGTCGAACATCATCCTGGCCTCGAGGCTCAGGGCCAGTGGGGAGCGCATGGCGCCGGACTGATGCTTGCGAACGACCGACGACGCGAACCAATGCCTGAACATATGGCCTCCTCCCTGAGAGCACACACGCAAAGCCGCACCGGCTCCGGTACGACGACTGCAAGCTGGCAAATTGTTATTGGATTGATCTCACCATAATGCCTGATGGAAAGCTGACGTCAATGGCCCGATAGACGGCATTTGCCGGCAATTCGATCAATAACCGCGAGCCCGACGCTCTCATGGATATCGTCTATGTTTCCTCTCGGCCCGATCGCCAGCGGAATGGTCGGCGGGCCAGTCCCGTGATGAAGCGATAACAACTCAAAGTAGGGAAATGATCATGAGTGAACAGTCCTATCTCGGCTCGATCAGCGGCTGGGCCCCGAACTTCGCACCGCGCGGCTGGATGTTCTGCGCCGGGCAGATCCTCGCCGTCCAGCAGAACACCGCCCTGTTCTCGCTGCTGGGCACCAACTTCGGCGGCAACGGCCAGACCACCTTCGGCCTGCCCAACCTGCAGGGCCGCGTCCCCGTCGGCGTGGGCCAGTCGCCGGGTACATCCATGTACGCGCTCGGCCAGGTCGGTGGCACGGAAAGCACCACCCTGACCACCGCGCAGATGCCGATGCACACCCACGCCGCCGTCAGCACCCTCAGCGCCTCGTTGCCGACCAGCACGGCAGCCGCTACTTCGGCCACGCCCAGCGCTACCTCGGTGCTGGCAGCCGCCAATGGCGCCTACGGCCGCGACGCCGTCGACGTGAAGATCTACGCGCCAGCACCGGGCTCGGTGAACCTGCCGCTGTCCAGTTCGGCGACGGTCAACGTCCAGCCGGCCGGTGGCTCCCAGCCGATCTCCATCGTGCAGCCGTTCCAGGCCATCAACTACATCATCTGCGTTTCCGGGCTGTATCCCTCGCGCAACTGACGACTCAAGGAGCACCACATGGATGTCGAAAGCTATATCGGCGTCGTCGCACCCTTTGCCGGCAGCTTCGCGCCGAGAAACTGGATGACCTGCAATGGCCAGCAGATAGGCATTGCGCAGAACCAGACGCTCTACGCGCTGCTGGGCACCACCTACGGTGGCGACGGTGTCAACACCTTCTGCCTGCCCAATCTTGGCGGACGCGCAGGTCTCGGGCAGAACGCCAGCTACCCGCTGGGTGCCGTGACCGGTACGGAACAGACCACCCTGCTCACCAGCAATCTGCCGAGCCATACCCATGGCGCCACTGCGGAGGCCACCGTGCTGCTGCAGCAGTCCAGCAGCGCAGCCAGCGCCAGCCAGGCGACGACCAGCGATACGCTGGCGCAGTCGGTGGGTGCCGCCGGGCGTGACGCCGTCACGGTGCAGATCTACGGCCCCGCGCCGGGCTCGGTACAACTGCCGGCACAGGGGCAACTGAACGTGACACTGGCGACGGCCGGCGGCAACCTGCCCGTATCCATCCTGCAGCCCTATCTGGCGCTGACCCAGTGCATCTGTGCCCTCGGGGTCTTCCCCAGCCGCAACTGATCGACCCGGACCGCTGCCAGGCCCTAGCTGAACAGGGCCTGGTAGTGGCGCTGGTCGCCGACCGTCGCCGCCAACGGTGCCAGGTAAAGTTCGTAATCGCGTCCGCTAGGACTGCTCAGGCGATACTGGGCCTCAAGCAGCAGTACATTCATCGGCGTGGTGAAGATCAGCGCGAAAGGCGTGCGGAAACCACCGCTGACCTCGCGTCCTTCGATCACGTTGTGCAAGGTCAGCTGGACCGGGTCGGGAACGGTGTGCGCGGTGAACACCTGGCCGAGTTCAGAGCTGAATGCCTGGGCCGTCAGGCCCTGGAGGTCGATGAGCATGAGGTCACTCCCTGATCGTTGAATGGCAGGCTCCGCCTTCGCGAAACCTGGAAAACCTGAGCCTGAAACCCTGATCCTGAATGCCTGATCACGAAATCCAAGCCTGGAAAACTACAACAGCCCATGAGCGAGATAAAGACCCGCCCCACCCTGCTTCGCCGCCCCGCCGACAGCGCCGACGAGCCCTGGCTGAAGCGCCTGTTCGCGCAACTGCGCGGCCTGGACGCGGCGCTGATCGCAGCCTGCCCCGCCCTGCTGGACCTGCAGTGGCAACTGCAGCAGCGCATCTTCGCCAGTGACTATCCAGACGCCCTTACCGAACTGATCCTGCTCGACGGCGAACCAATCGGCGTGCTGACCCTGGACGACCGCCCGGACAGCCTGCGCATCCTCGAAATCGGTCTCGAACTGCATCAGCGCGGACGCGGTTTGGGTGAGCAGCTGCTGCGCGAGGTCGTCGCCCACGCCGACCATCAGGGCAAGGCGCTTGAGCTCGCGGTGATGCGCCACAATCCTGCGGTGCGCCTGTACCAGCGCCTGGGCTTCGAGAGCCTGGGAGGAGCGCCGGACGAAGCGCAATGGCAGATGCGCCGCGAGCCTGTTCAACCCGCCTGATCCCTGCGCAACGCTTCCAGCTCCCGGTAAGGCGCATCAGCCCAACGAGCCACACTGTCACGCAGTAGCGCAGAAGCGGAGTTGCGCTTGTCGCGGGAGTCCGCCACGAAAGCCTCGCCCGGACGCTTGGCATTCTGCCGGCTCACCGCCATGGCCTGCTCGACCTGCCCAGACGTCAGCCGCAGGCGCTCGCGCAGGCGTCCGCCCAATACCTGCGGCAACTCCTCGTAAGCCACTGCCAGGCCGCCCTGTCCGCGGCACGCTTCCACCGCCAGCGCCAGCAACCGCCCCAGGCGACGAGCGATGTATTCCTCGCGGGGTGCCACCGGCTCATCGACCAGATTCAACGGCGACGGACTCAGTTGGCCGGGGATCATCTGCATGCCCGGCATCTTCAGGTGTGATGCAGCGATCTCCAGCGGGTCGCGGTAGAGGAAGATCCACGGCGTTTCGGGGAAGCAACGGCGAATCAGCGGCAACTCGAACAGATTCCACGCATCGAGCTTCACCACCAGATGCTGCGCCGGCGGCCCCGCGTTCTGCGCCAGCGCGGACAGCATCGCGATGACGGCCAGCTCCTGCCGGCCCGTCTCCCACTCGTGGAGGTAGTGACTGCGCAACAGGCTATCCAGCGGACCGGGCTCGGACAGCACCAAGTGACTGTCGAGCCCGGCGAGCATCTGCGCCAACAGCGTCGAGCCGCAGCGCGAGGCGTGGAAGACCAGCAGGCTCGGCGCCAAGCCGGGGCTCGCGCGCTGCCAATCGAGCAGCTCCGTCAGGCCGGTCTCGCGACGGAACGCCAGGTTGAAAGGCAGGCGCAGGGCCTGCTCCACGTCGTCATGGAAGAATGGTCGGGTCAGGCGCTGCTCGCCGAACCAGCACCAGTCCAGGCGCCAGTCCCGTGCGTCACACCAGGCACGAATGGGCCGCCAGCCACTGAGGTCCAGCACGGGGCTCAGGCTCTCCATTGGTCACTCCAGGCTCTGCGGGCCAGGCGCATCGTGGCGCGAACTTCAGCGGCGGAAAAGTGCAGGTCGCGGGCGCCCCCCAGAGCGACCACCCGCGCAACGAAGTCTGCGCTGTCGGTCATCGAGCGCAGCGCCTGGGCGAGCTCAGGCTCCTGCGCGACCTGCACGCGGAACTGCTCGAATGCCAGGGCCGCCCGACCAGGACGCAGGCTCGGCGTATCCGCCAGCCCCTGCTCGATCAACGCCAGCAGCCAGTCGTTGCGCTGGCAGTCGAGGACCAGATGGATGCGCTCCCCGGGCCCCGGATTGTCGACCCGGTGCGGGCGGGCGAGGTCGATGAACCAGCACTCGCCCGGACGCATCGGCACCTGCAGCCCGTCCACCAGGAACTCGACGCCCTCAGGGCTCAGTAACGGCAGATGCAGCCGCAGGTCACTGTCGGGCAGCCCCAGATCAGGATCGCAGTGCTCGTGAATCCGCGAGCCGCAGCCCAGGCGCAGCAGGCGCGCGCTACGGATAGTCGTGCGGAAGGCGCCCAGTGCGGCCTGCCAGACCGCGCTGCGCCGCAACAGGTCGCTGGCCAGCGGTGCGCCCTGCCCCGGCGCCAGCGGCATCAGGGCGTCGTCGGGGGTGATCAGCGCAACGCCGCTCCAGTCCCCTTCGTAGAAGCCACTGTTGAAATGCCCTTGCCAAGCCGCCTGGTCCACGGCAGCCAATGCGTCGAGCAACGGCTGCAACGGGATGTCCAGCGCGAGCCGGGCGCAGCGGGGTAACGATGTCGCGCTCATGGAACTCTCCCTGCTCCGAGAAAAGCCGCCGCCTCAGAATCCGCTTTCCCTCACACCCAACGCCGCCAGCCGCCGCCAGGCGAGCCCCAGGATCGACTGCCCACTGCCGTCCAGTACGACCATGCCGCGCTGCGGCTGCGCCAGGGCCCACGGGGCATCGCGCAGACTAAGGCGCACACCGTACTGCGCCTGGACCGGCTCGGCGCGCTGCTGGGCATCGCGGCGCACGGCAATCGGGCCATGATGATCGGAGCTCAGCGCCTCCAGTTCGACGAAGACCGCGCCGTTGGCGTCCACTTCATCGAGCTGCACCGGCACGGCCGGGCGGGCCGGGTCGTCGGCGATGAAACGCCCCTGCGCACCGCTCTGCACACGCCACAGGTCGGCCTCCGCCAGATAACCGCGCAGGCGCAGGCCTGGCTCCACCACACGCACCAGCACATCGGCAGGCATCAACCATCGGCCAGGGCTCAGGTCGGGCAGCAGGTCGCGGATGACCCCGGCCTGCGGCGCGCGCAGTTGCAGGCGCTCGCGTTGGGCAGCGAGGCCCCGGTACTGGGCCACCGACTCCGCCAGCCGTTGTTCGAGAATGCCGACATCGGCAGCCGTCTCGCTACGGCCCGCCTGACGGCGCAACTGCAACTGCAGCAGATCGATCTCGCGGCGCACGATGAGCTGTCTGGCATCGAGGTCCGGTGAAGTCAGTTCCAGCAGCAACTCGCCCTGCTCCACCGTCTGGCCATCGCGCACCAGCAGTCGCCCGACCCGGGCAGCCGCCGGTGCATGCAGCGCCACGGCACGCGTCGCCTCCAGCTGCGCCGGCACTTCCACGGCACTGCGCCAGGGCACGACCAGCAGCGCCAGCAGAGCCAGCAGCGCCAGGCCAAGCCCGATGACCTTGTGCGGTGCAGCCTGCTCGCGGCGCTGCCACCATTCATGCAGCTCCCGCCAGATCGGCAGACCGATGAACCAGACCAGCTCCACCAGCATCAGGAAGATGCCCAGCAGCTTGAAGAACAGGTGGTAGACCGCCAGGGCGATACCGAAGAACAGCACCGCGCGCCAGATCCACGAGCCATACCCCCAGATCAGCAGACGCCGGCGCAACGGTAAGGGCCAGGGTTCAGGCATGGGTTCGCCGTAGCCGAACAGCGCCTCGCGCAGCCGCCAGCGACACAGCGCGAAAGCCCGCGCCTGGAGGTTCTCCACGCCGAGCAGATCGGTGAGCAGGAAGTAGCCGTCAAAACGCATGAAAGGATTGAGGTTCACCAGCACCGTGGTGATCCAGGTGGCGCTGGCGAGCATGAAGGCCGAGGTGCGCAGCGGCCCGTCCGGCAGCAGCGACCAGGCCAGCAGCGCGAGCACCGCCAGCACCAGTTCGGCCAGCACTCCGCCGGCGCCGATCAGCAGCCGCGAGCGTCGGTCGCTGACGCGCCAGGCATCGCTGACGTCGGTATAGAACATCGGCAGCATCACCATGAACGCCACACCCATGCTCTGCACCCGGCAACCGGCGCGCTTGGCCATGAAGGCATGGCCGAACTCGTGGCAGAGCTTGGCGAAGGTCAGCGAAACACCGAAGGCCAGCGCCCCGCCCAGGCTGAACAGATGCGGGAAGGTCGCCAGGAAGCGCTGCCAGTCCCGCGCCACCAGGAACAGCCCGAGGGCGAACACCAGCGGCAAGCCCCAGCGCAGTATCCACCCGCCGTTGCGCTGCAGGACCGGCCAGGCGCGATTGAGAAAGGCATCCGGGCGCCACAGCGGAATCCGGAAGAACAGGTACTGGTGCAGCACCTTCTGCCACAGGCTGCGCTTTTGCAGCTGCGCCTTCTGCCCATAGCTGGCGCGCTGTTCGGCATCCACGGCGGCGATCAGGTCATGCCCGCGCAGGAAGCGCAGGAACTCTTCCAGCTCCTGCGCCCCCAGGGACTCGCCGGTTTCTGCGTTGGCCGCCCCCAGCACCCGCTGCGGGTCGCCCAGCGCCCAGTGGCGCAACAGCCGCACCGCAGCGCCACCGAGTTTGAAGTAGCGCCCGCGCAACGGGTCGGCCAGCGTCCATTGCGGCGCCCCGTCCAGCGCGGGTGCGGCCGGCGACAGCTGCAGGTCCGGTCGCAGCGCCGGCAGCATCACAGCCCCAGGCTCTGACGCGCAGCCGCCAGCGGCCGGCGCAACAGGTAATAAGCCAGCGGGGCGCGATCGCCATACAGCTTGGCGGTGCCGCGCAGGCCGATGCGCGGGGGCGCCTCGTCGAACGCCGCGTCCAGCCGATACGCCAGTTGCCCGGCGGCAGTGGTCTGAGCCTCGTACGCCGCGCGCTGCAGACGAGCGTCATGGCGGCGCAGCGGATCGCTATCGAGCAGCAGCACGACCTCCGAGCCCGGCTCAAGGACGATGGCATCACCCACTGCCAGGTCGATGCGCAGCTCCGCCTGGTGCGGGTCCGCCAGCTCCATCAGGCGCTCGCCGGTCTGCACCGGCTTGCCGGTCCAGCGTTCAGCGTCGGCAAACACCGCAATGCCGTCACGCGGCGCCCGCACTTCGGCACGGGCCAACAGGTCGCGGGCATAGTCACGTTCGGCACGCTTCTGCTCCACCCGTGCCGCCAGCAGATCAACCTTCGCGCCGGACTCGGCATCGGAGAATGCGCGTTGTGAATTGGCCTTCAGCTCCGCTTCGGCCACGCCAAGGGAGCGTTCGGCGACATCGGCCTGGGCTTGCAACGTGGTGGCGTCGAAGCGCACCAGCAGCTCGCCGGACTTCACCGCCTGGTTGGGCTTGACCAGCACCTGCTGGATCACGCCATCCAGCGGCGCAGCTATCACCTGGCCGTCCAGCGGCACCACTTCGGCCGGCGCCAGCACTGACTGGCGCACGGGCGCAAGCAGCAGCAGGCAGAGCACTGCGGCAATCGCCAGCAGCTTCTTCTTCGGCCAGCGCAGCCGCCAGGGCTTGCGCGGCTGAAGGGCCGTCCAGGCATGCGCATAGGCATCGCCCAGTTGCACCAGCAACGCCTGCTCTGCCTCGCTCCACGACTGCTCCCGGGCCAGCCAGAGGCCACCGAAGACTGCGCCCTGACGATCAGCCAGCGGCAACCAGAAGACC
Organism: Pseudomonas sp. LABIM340; assembly: GCF_040017195.2. Taxonomy (NCBI): domain Bacteria; kingdom Pseudomonadati; phylum Pseudomonadota; class Gammaproteobacteria; order Pseudomonadales; family Pseudomonadaceae; genus Pseudomonas; species Pseudomonas sp. LABIM340. The sequence continues at coordinate 3,912,181 of NZ_CM200227.1, forward strand.
TCGCCGGCGGAGAGCTCCTGCCAATCGATCTGCTGTTGTGCGCCCAGCTGCTGGAAGTCCACACGCTGCGCCGTGCCCAGCGCATCGTGCTGGTGCAACTGGCCGCAAGCCTGCTCGACGAAAGCCACGAAGGGAGCGTTGGGCTCCACCACGCTGATGCCGGTGAGCGCCCTGACCTTGCCGGCGATCAGCAGCGCCGCATGGCGGTAACCGAAGAGTGCCTGGGCATCGTTGACCATGTGATACGCCAGCTGCTCCACCGTCGAGCAAGCCCGCGCCTGCCGCTCCAGAGCGAGAAACTGCGCGAAGACCCGCTCGGCCAGACCGACCTGCGGGGCGTTCATGGCGTCTCCGCGAAGCGCGCGGTGCCACTCATGCCAGCCAGCAGGCCCTTGGCGTCCCCAGGCAGCGAAGCGATCAGCGGCAGCATCTGGCTGCCCTCGTCGATCCGCGCGCCCAGGCGTTTGACTTCCACCTGCAGCGGCTGGCCGGTCTCATCGGGCACGAAAGTGAAGGACTGCCCCACCTTCAGCCGCGACACCCAGCGCGAGGGCACCAGCAGGCGGATTTCCAGGCTGCGGTTGTCGACGATTTCCAGCAACGGCGCGCCGCCGGAGACGCTCTCGAACGGCTGCGCCTTGCGTTGCACCACCTGACCATCGAAGGGCGCGACCACCGCGCAGCGGCCGACCTGGACCTTGTAGACCTGTGCCTGCGCCTGGGCTTCGGAGAGCTTGGCCTCGGCCAGTGCGACCTCGAAGCGCCCCACCGAGTTGAGCGCCGCCAGCTGGCGGTTGTGCCCCAACTGCTCGTTGGCCGCCTTGGCGCCGGCCTGGGCAGCATTGAGCTGGGCCTGATAGGCCGAGCAGTCGAAGCGCACCAGCACATCGCCCTTGCGGAAGGACTGCCCATCGGCGAACGGCATTTCCAGGATGCGCCCGGCAAGCTCGCTCGACAGCATCGCCTGGTCCCGCGCCCGCAGGATGCCGCGGACATCGCCGGAACCAGCGGAGGAAGGCGGGCTCGACAGCAAGGGGTCGTCCTGAGCGGGGTCCGCAGCATAGGCCGCTCCCGCCAAGCACAGCGACACCCCAAAACCCAGCCAGATCCCTTTATGCATTGTCAGCTCTCCCTGCAGATCGGCGGAGTCTACGGTACTCCGCAAGCGGCGGATATTGGCCGCAGCAGAATTCCTCCGTAGGCTGGGCTGCCGGTCAGCGCCGGCGAAAACCCGGCTCAACGCGGTAACCGCTCTAGGCCGGGCCCATCGGACAGATCTCAAGGACCGCAGGCAAATGGACGCAGCCACGATCGACTACCAGCGACTTCACGCCGAAGGTTACGCCCTGCTGCGCCAGGCGATCCCGCTCGCCCTGCTGGAGGAGCTGCGCGCGGCTTTCGATGCCAACGTCCTGCCGTCGGATCGCTGGCCCGTTCCCCGTGGCGTGGACTGGCGCCACGCTCAGATCGACCTGGAGCCATGCGCCCAAGCGGCTTGTCGACTGCCGCCGCTGCTGGCAACAGTCGGTGCGTTGATCGGCGAGCGATTCTTCCTCGCCCAGGCCGAGGGGCGCGAACCCCTGCCCGGAGGCGGTCATCAGCAACTGCACCGCGATCTGTCCGCCCTGCGTCCGGGGGACATGGTCAGCGCCCTCGCCTTCCTCGATGACTTCTCGCCAGAAAACGGAGCCACCCGCCTCGCCCCCGGCAGCCACCGGCCCGCCCCTGGCCAGCCACCTTTCGACTTCCTCGACGAATCCCGCTCCCTGCAGCTGAGCGGCCGGGCCGGCGACATCCTGGTGTTCGACGTCGACCTCGTGCACGCCGGCAGCCTGAACATCGGCGGCGCGCGGCGCCGCACGATCCTGATCAGCTACCGGGCTGAGCCTCTCTATGCAGCGCACCTGGAGACTGTGGGCCTGCGCAATGTGCGAATGGACACCGCCGAGCGTTTCGATCCGCCGCAGTCGTGCTGAGCGGTACGCCGACTAGCCGGCGGCCGCAGCGGACTTCTCCCCCAGCCGCTGGACGAACCGCTGCAGATCGATGATCGCGCGACGATGGGTGCCGGCGCCTATGACGCCCGCCTCGTCGCGGCACTCGACCCGGAACACCAGCGACTTACCATCGATAGCAATGAGCTCCACCAACGCCGTCACCTTCATCCCCACCGGCGTGGCGGCGATGTGGCTGACATCCACCTGGATACCCACAGTGCGCTGTTCAGGTGTTAGGAAGGGCCGCAGTCCTTCGATGCAGGTCTGCTCGATGAAGCCGATCATCATGGCGGTGGCGAACACCGGGGGCATGTCGGCAAAGCCAGGCCAGTCGGGCGCCACCAGGGGCACCGTGTGCCGCTGCGCCACGATCAGGGTTTCATTGTGGGTCAGCCCGACGGCAAGCACTTGCGGGTTCATACGCGCCCGATCCTCATGTTGATGGGCCAGCTGACCCGGTGCCGCACAGTGGGGTCGCCCCAGCGCCCGGCCATGTCGGCGGCAAAGTCATGCAGCAGGTCCTCGCGCCCGGCCTCGCGGGCGCTGCGCACCGCCGACCAGGTGGAGACGTAGCCGAGGAATTCATCGAGGTTCCACTCCAGACGAATGGCGATATCCGGGCCGGGAAATTCGCCGAAGGGGAAGTCGAGAGTGGCGTAGCCGCTGTCCACCAGCTTGCGCTCGGAAGGCCAGTAGGGGCCGATCTCCTTCCAGTAGAACTGCTCGAAACGCTCGCCCAGCGCACCCTCCAGCCGCAGCACACCATAGCTGATCAGCGCCAGGATCGCGTTGGGCTCGGCGACCCGCCGAACCTCGGCGTAGAACCTCGGCAGGTCGAACCAGTGCGCGGCCTGCGCTGCGGTGATCAGGCTGGCACTGCGGCTGAGCAGCGGGAGGTCTTCGGCCGGGGCGCAGGCATAGTTGACGTTCTCCTGCGGCGCGGTGTGGGCGATCTGGTCGGCACTGGGATCGAAGCCGACCACTGTATTGAAGTGCTCGGCCAGTTGCCGGGTCAGCTGGCCACTGCCGCAACCGACATCGACCGCGAGCACCTGATCGGGCGCCATCGAAGCCAGGTAGGCGGCCAGCTCCGCCGGGTACTCGGGACGGAAGCGCGCGTAGGCCTGCCCGCCCTGGTCGAACCAGTTGCGAAGGTCGGTGGGCGAGTTACTCATGGCTGGCGGCTCCTGTCTTGAGGGCGTGCTTGGCGTGGCTCAGACGCTCGGAGAAGCCCTGTGCTTCCAGCGCGCGGGCGGCGTCTTCCAGCACGCGGCGCAGCGGATGGCCGATCTCGGTTTCCAGCTGCTCGATGGCTTCGAAGGTCGCCGCCCAGTGGGTGTTGAGCTTGCTCACCAGTTTCTTCCCTACCGGCGTCAGTTGCAGCACGCTCTTGCGGCCATCTTCGGCGCGCTGGCGGGTGATCACCCCGTCCGCCTGCATCTGGCCGACGGTCTGGCTGATGGCGCCCTGGGTCAGGTGGGTGCGCGCGGTGATCTCGGTAACCGTCTGTGCCCCGGAACGGATGGCTCGCAGCACCGGCGTGTAGCGGGCCCGGTAGTTCATGCCCATCTGCTGGTAATGCTCCTCGGCGCCCAGCTCTACCAGTTCCGAGACGTAGCGCAGCAGTTCACCCAGGCCGGGTTCGTTCTTTCTGTTCATCGCAGCCCTCTCCATCGAGGGCTTCAAACTACATTAGCACTAATGTAATTGGCAAGCCGGTACGCCGGTGAAAGCGGCAGGGCCGGGCAGAGCTTGCGCCCTGCCCGGCCCGTTGCACGGTCAGACCTGTGCCATGCCGCCGTCGACGAACAGCTCGATGCCGTTGATGAAGCTGGCGGACTCCGAAGCCAGGAACGCCACCGCCTTGCCGATCTCCCGCGGCTCGCCCAGGCGGCCCAGCGGTACCTGGCTGGCCAGCGCGTCGAACAGACCCTGGCGGGCTTCTTCGGGCACCAGGTCACCCAGGCCGGGAGTGCGCACCGGGCCGGGGCTGACGACGTTGACGCGGATGCCACGGTCCTTGAGGTCCAGCGCCCAGGAGCGGGCGAAGTTGCGCACGGCGGCCTTGCTGGCGCTATAGACGCTGAAGTTGGCGGTGCCCTGGATCGAGGTGGTGGACGAGGTGAGGATCACCGACGCGCCGTCGGTCAGCAACGGCAGCGCCTTCTGCACAGTGAACAGCACGCCGCGCACGTTGGTGCCGAAGATGCGGTCGAAGTGCTCCTCGGTAATCGCGCCAAGCGGCAGCATGTCGCCGCCGCCGGCGTTGGCGAAGAGGATGTCCAGGCGGCCGGCAGTCTTCGCGATCTGCGCATACACCGCATCGAGGTCGGCGAGCACCGAGGCGTCGGCGCGGATGGCCGTGGCGGCCGGGCCGATGACTTCCACGGCGGCGTCCAGTTCGGCCTGGCGGCGGCCGGTGATGAACACGCGGGCGCCTTGAGCGGCAAGTTCCTGTGCGGCGCCGAGGCCGATGCCAGTGCTGCCGCCAGTGACCAGTGCAACTTTACCAGTGAGGGACTTGTTCATGATGAGCTCCTGAGATTCGCGGTTGAGGGTTCTGCCTCGCAGCCTGCGTCTGTCGCGGCTTTGCGGTGAGGCATGGCGCTACTCTAGGGCCCGTCTATTGATAGAAAAAGCGCATACAATGAAATGACTATCCATAGCCATGGATAATAAGACGATCCCCACCGAGGAATTTCCATGGATCAGCTCCAGGCCATCCGCGCCTTCGCCCGCGTCGTGGAGGCCGGCAACTTCACCCGCGCCGCCGACTCGCTGGACATGCCCAACGCCACCCTGAGCAAGCTGGTGCAGGAGCTGGAAGCGCACCTGGGCGTGCGCCTGCTGCAGCGAACCACGCGGCGCGTCACGGTGACGCCGGAAGGCCAGGACTATTACGCCAAGGCCACCCGCGTGCTGCGCGACCTGGAAGACATCGACTCGACGTTCAACATCGCCCGCAGCAAGCCACGCGGCCACCTGCGCATCGACGTCGGCGGCTCCACCGCGCGTGACGTGCTGGTACCACTGCTGCCGGACTTTCTCGCGCGCTATCCGGACATCCGCATCGACCTGGGCGTGTCCGACCGCTCGGTGGACCTGATCGGCGACAACGTCGATTGCGTGATCCGCGGCGGCGCGCTGGACGCCTCGTCACTGGTGGCGCGTGGTATCGGCCAGGCAACCATGGTCACCTGCGCCTCACCCGAATACCTGCGCCACAACGGCATCCCCGCCTACCCGGAGGAACTGCGCAACGGCCATCGGCTGGTCAGCTACCTGTCGCCGCAGAACGGCCGGGCGGTGCCCTTCCGCTTCGAGCGCGACGGCGAACGCAGCGAGCTGAAGCTCGAACACCGCATCGGCGTCAACGAAAGCAACGCACACCTGGCAGCCTGTGTGGCCGGTCTGGGCATCGTCCAGACCTTCTCCTACGCCGCCGGCGCCGCCTTGCGCGACGGATCGCTGGTGGAGATTCTTGCGGACTGGCGTCCGGCTCCCTACCCCTTCCACGTCGTTTACCCGCACAACCGCTACGTCACGCACCGTCTGCGGGTGTTCATCGACTGGCTGGTCGGGTGCTTCCCGGCGAAGGTCGCCGGCTGAGCACTCAGGGCTGCTTGTCAGCCAACGACTCGAGCAGTTCGGCCGAAGGCACGAAGAACAGGCTGCCGGTCACCGCCTTGCTGTAGTCCAGCAGGCGGTCGTAGTTGCCGGCCGGGCGGCCGACGAACATGTTCTCCAGCATCTCCTCCACCGGCGCCGGCGAGCGCGCGTAACCGATGAAGTAGGTGCCGAACTCCCCCGCGCCGGGCCGGCCGAAAGGCATGTTGTCGCGCAGGATCTTCACCTCCTGGCCGTCCTTTTCCAGGGTGGTCAGCGAACTGTGCGAGCAGCTCGGTTTCACATCGTCACCCAGTTCGATATCGGCAAGCTTGGTGCGGCCGATGATGCGTTCCTGGGCTTCGGTGGAGAGCTGGTTCCAGCCGGCCATGTCATGCAGGTACTTCTGCACCAGCACATAACTGCCGCCGGCGAAGTCCGCGTCCTCGTCGCCGATCAGGGTGAAGTGCGGGACCTCGCGGCCTTCCGGGTTCTCGGTGCCGTCGACGAAGCCGATGATGCTGCGCATGTCGAAGTAGCGGAAACCCTGCACCTCGTCGACCACCGTGACCGCATCGCCCAGGCGCGCCACGAGTTGCGCGGCGAGCTCGAAGCACAGGTCCATCTGCTCGGCGCGGATGTGCAGCAACAGGTCGCCCGGCGTGGAAACCGCAACCCGCTCACCGCTGCCGAACTCGCGGAAGGCATGCAGGGAGGCCGGGCGCGGAGCGCCGAACAGCGTATCCCAGGCCGCCGAACCGAAGCCCACCACGCAGGACAGGTTACCCGTGGGAACGCGCTTGCCGACCGAGCGCACCAGCGCGGCGACGTCTTCGCAGAGCGCGCGCACCGGGCTCCAGTCCTTGCCCGGCGTCAGGGTGGCAACGAGGAAGATCGCGCTGCGGGTGATCGGGCTGTCGACGGATTGAGGTTCGGGGGATTCGTTGAGCATGGTTTCCATTCGCCGCCATTGGAATCAGGGGGGATGAGATTATCAAAGCAGCCCGCTCGCAGCGTTGACAATGCGGGTTGCAAAAAACAAAGGGCCGGTCTTTCGAGCCGGCCCTGGAACAAGCGATTGCCGCGTCGTGCCCTAGCGCATCGCCGCCAGCTTGATGCCGAAACCGAGCAGGCAGGCACCGGCCAGACGCTCCAGCAGATTGGCCACGCGCGGGTTGGCGCGCATGCGCTCGGCCAGCTTGTGGGTCAGCAGCACGGCCACCAGCCCATAGAGGAAGGTCACCACCGCCACGGTGGCTGCCATGAAGGCGAAGGTCACCAGCCCCTGGTGCTTCACCGGGTCGACGAACAGCGGCAGGAAGGCCATGTAGAACACGATGGCCTTGGGGTTGAGCAAGGTGATCAGCATCGTCTGGCGCAGGTAGTGGCCATTGTCCATGCGACTCTGCCGCGGCGCCCCGCCGGGCTTGCTCATCAGCATGCGCAGGCCCAGCCAGGCAAGATACCCCGCACCCAGCCACTGCACCGCGTGGAAGGCCGCCGGGTAAGTGGCGAGCAGCGTCGCCACGCCCGCCACCGCCATCCACAGCAACACCTGGTCACCGAGGATCACCCCGCAGGTCGCCGCGAGGCCAGCCTTCACACCGCCCTTGCCGGTCGCGGTGATCAACGCGAAATTGCCCGGACCGGGGATCGCCAGGAGCACCACGAAGGCAATCAGGAAGGCGCCGTAATCGGTCACTCCGAACATGGTGAAGGCTCCTGGGCTGGACGAGGCAGACTGAAGAAAGCAAGTCTACCACCGCCCTCCGCCAGCGCCGCTCGTCGCCATCGTTGCGGCCCCATCAGGCCCGGCGCTTTCTTCCGACCCGAACCACCCTGTCAGTAGCCGACAGCGGCCTTCTCGATGGAGCGCGCCACCGCCTCGGGGTGCGAGACCATGACCACATGGGAAGCCCCGCTGACCACCTCGACGTCCTTCGCCTGGGCGCGCTGGGCCATGAAGGCCAGCGCCTGCGGCGGGATGTTACGGTCCGCATCGCCATAGACGAACCAAGACGGAATAGCCGTCCAGGCGGCCGCGCCGGCCTTCTCGTTCAACGCCGCCTCGGTGACCGGCCGCTGCGCCGCCGCCATCAGCGCGGCTTCGCCGGCGGGAACATCGGCGGCGAATTGGTCGTGGAACTTGTCCTGCTGGATGTACAGGTCCTTGCCGCCATCGGCCAAAGCGACCGGCGTGGCCAGGGTCGGGCCGAGGGTGCTGCCGGGGAACTTGCCGGCCAGTTCGGCGGCGCTCTCGCCCTTCTGCGGCGCGAACGCAGCGACGTAGACCAGCGCCTTGACGTTGGCCCGGTCACTAGCTGCCGCGCTGATCACGTTGCCGCCGTAGGAATGACCCACCAGCACCACCGGCCCCTTGACGCTGCCGACGATGTTGCCGATATAGGCGCCATCACTGGCCACGCCGCGCAACGGGTTGGCGGCAGCGATCACGCTGTAGCCGTCCTTTTCCAGGATGCGGGTCACGCCGTTCCAGCTGGAAGCATCGGCGAAGGCGCCATGCACCAGCACCACCGTCGGTTTCACCGGAGCCGCGAAAGCGCTGCCGGCCAGCAGGCCGCTGGCGAGCGCCAGGGCGGTGAGGGTCGTCTTCATGGTGGATCTCCTTGCTGAGGATGTGAGGAATAAAAAGCCCCGCACGGCGGCTCGGGGGAATCTCGGACCGTGCGGGGAACGCTCATGCCGAGCGGGGAAAATCGCTGGACTGGCTCAGCTCGCGCCACAGGCGCAGCTCAGCCAGGCGTGCCTTGTCGGCGTTCTCGATGGCCTGCAGCGCATCGCTGCCCAGGGCCAGGCGCAATGGCGGACGATCCATCCAGGCCACCGCGAGAATTGCCTGCGCGGCGCGCTGCGGATCGCCCGGCTGGTTGCCGTCGTAAGCGCGTTGCCGGCGCGCCACTGCACCGACCACGGCGTCGTACTCGAAGCGCCCCTCCGAGAGCGTCGTCGAAGCACCGGCAAAGTCGGTGCGCAGGCCGCCGGGCTCGATGATCGTCACCCGCACGCCGACCAGCGCCATCTCGCGCGCCAGCACTTCGGAGAAGCCTTCCACGCCCCACTTCGCCGCCGAATAGGGCGCGCGCCCTGGCGCGCCGATGCGCCCGCCCACCGACGACAGCTGGATGATGTGGCCGCTGCGCTGCCGGCGCAGAAGCGGGATCGCCGCCTTGGTGACGATGATGGTGCCGAACAGGTTGGTCTCGATCTCCCGGCGGAATGCTTCCAGCGAAGTGTCTTCCACCGAGTTGACGTTGCCGAAGCCGGCGTTGTTGACCAGCACGTCGAGCCCGCCGAACTCCTCGACCATCTGCGCCACGGCGTCCTGGGCGGCGGCCGGGTCGGTGACGTCCAGCGGCGCCAGGCGCAGCGTCTGCGGGTAGAGCCGGGCGAGATCGGCCAGGGCATCCGGATCGCGGGCGGTGGCCAGCAGGCGGTGCCCGGCCTGCAGCACGGCCTCGGCCAGCGCGCGGCCCAGCCCGCGGGAGCAGCCGGTGATCAGCCATCGTTGGTTCATGGGGGACCTCCACCTCTCTCAAAGTGCAGTGCTCAAGGAGCAGCTATCAGGGTGCGTAGCGGGTGAAGACCAGATCGTGATCCTTCACCCGCGCCTGGTGACAGGCCAGGCAGGTCTGGTGCTGCGCCTCGTCGGCGGGCTTGCCGTCGATGAAGCGGGCGAACCCCCAGCCGCCGGTGGCCGCGTACTTCTTCGAGTCCTTGACCATGAACTGCACGGTGGTCGCAGCGCCGGGGATCGACGCCGGCTCGAACTCCGGCGACTGCACGTGCTTCCAGGCGAGCTTGGCCAGCACGCTGCCATCGGGGAACGGCAAGGTGCCGGCGCGATAGGCCTTCATGGCGATGTCGTTGCCCAGTACGGCGCGCAACTCGTTCAGCGGCGCCGCCTCCTGGGCGGGCGCCACCAGCTGCCAGTGGCGGTAGCCCTCGGGCATGCGCACGCCGTAGATCGGCGAGGCGTCGCCGTCGGCCCTGGCGCCTGTCGCCACCAGCAGGGCGAAGCCGGCCAGGGCGATACGGCGCAACATGGTTCCCGTGATGTTCATGGCGGCTCTCCGGCTCACAGATGATCGGCGTCGACCACCGCCTTGACGAAGGCGTCCGGCGCCTCCTGCGGCAGGTTGTGGCCAATGCCGCCGGTGATCAGGCGGTACTCGTACTTGCCACTGAAGCGCTTGGCGTAGGCCTCGGCGGGCGGGTGCGGGGCGCCGTTGGCGTCGCCTTCGAGGGTGATGGTCGGCACCTTGATGGTCGGGAAGGCCGCGAGTTTCTTCTCCAGCTCCGCATAGCGCGGCTCGCCTTCGGCAAGGTTCAGGCGCCAGCGATAGTTGTGAATGGAGATCGCGCCGTGGTCGGGGTTGTCCAGGGCCTGGGCGCTGCGCTCGAAGGTGGCGTCGTCGAACTTCCACTGCGGCGAAGCCAGTTGCCAGATCAGCCTGGCGAACTCGTGGCGGTACTTGTCGTAGCCGGCCTTACCGCGCTCGGTGGAGAAGTAGAACTGGTACCACCACTGCAGCTCGGCGGCCGGCGGCAGCGGCGCCTTGCCCGCTTCCTGGCTGCCGATCAGGTAACCGCTGACCGACACCAGCGCCTTCACCCGCTCCGGCCAGAGTGCCGCGACAATGTCCGCCGAGCGCGCCCCCCAATCGTAGCCAGCGAGCACGGCGCTCTTGATCTTCAGCGCATCCATGAAGTCGATGACGTCCACTGCCAACGCGGCCGGCTCGCCGTTACGCCGGGTCGAGGCGGAGAGGAAGCGCGTTTCGCCGTAGCCGCGGGCATAGGGAATCAGCACGTGATAGCCCTTGGCGGCCAGTTGCGGCGCTACCTCGGTGTAGCTGTGGATGTCGTACGGCCAGCCATGCAAAAGGATCACCACCGGGCCGTCGGCCGGGCCGGCTTCGGCGTAGGCGACATTGAGCAAGCCGGCATTGATGTGCTTGAGCGTGCCGAACGCCGAATCGGTCGACGGCGCGGTAGCTGCCTGCGCCACCGAGCAGGAGGTGAATTGCGCGAGGGCGATGGCCAGCGCCGAGGCGCCGAGGAGCGGATTCTTGTACAGGGTCATCAGGAGTCTCCAGGACAGGCGTGCGGCCTGCACGGTGGTCGCCGGCATTCGGCGGGATTCAGTGGCTGCTGAGGCTGGCTCGCAGCGGGCGGAACGCCTCGCGCAGTTCCTCGCTGAACAGCTGCGGCTGTTCCCAGGCGGCGAAGTGGCCGCCCTTGTCCACCGCGTGGAAGTACGCCAGCGAGGGATAGGCGCGCTGCGCCCAGCTTTTCGGCGCGCGGTAGATCTCGCCGGGGAACACGGTAATCGCCACCGGCACCTTGATCTGCGCGGTCTTCTGCGCGGTGGCGCTGAAGTTGTTGTTGTTGTTTTCCCAGTAGAAGCGCGAGGAGGAAGCGCCCGTGTTGGTCAGCCAGTAGAGCGAGATGTCATCGAGCATCTCGTCGCGGCTCAGCACGCGCTCGGGCTCGCCGCCGCTGTCGGTCCAGGCGGCGAACTTCTCGTACATCCACGCGGCCATGCCGGCGGGCGAGTCGGCCAGGGAGTAACCGATGGTCTGCGGGCGGGTCACCATCATCGCGCCGTAGGCGGCATTGCGGCCGAAGAAGGTACTCAGCGCGTCGAAGGCACGGCGCTCGTCAGCGCCCAGCCCGGCGGGTGCCGGCGCGCCGCTGTTGATCGGCCCGACCAGTTCCGGCGGCACCGTCGCCGGCATGTTCAGGTGGATGCCCAGCAGGCCGGGCGGGGCCAGGCGGCCGAGGGCATCGGAGATCACCGAGCCATGGTCGCCGCCCTGGGACACATAGTGGCTGTAGCCCAGGCGCTTCATCAGCACGTCCCAGGCGCGGGCCACCCGGTCCGGGCCCCAGCCGGTGGCGGTCGGCTTGCCGGAAAAGCCGTGGCCGGGAATCGCCGGGATCACCACGTCGAAGGCGTCTTCCGCGCGCCCGCCATAGGCCACCGGGTCGGTCAGCGGGCCGATGGTCTTGAGGAACTCCAGCGGCGAACCGGGCCAGCCGTGGGTAAGGATCAGCGGCATGGCGTGCGGTTCTTTCGAGCGCACGTGGATGAACTGGATGTCCACGCCGTCAATGCGGGTGATGAACTGCGGCAGCGCGTTGAGCCTGGCCTCGGCGCGGCGCCAATCGTAGTCCTTGCCCCAGTAGTCCACCAGCGCGCGGACTTTTTCCAGCTGGATGCCCTGCGAGGCATCGTTGACCGTCTCGCGGTCCGGCCAGCGCGTCTCGGCGATGCGCCGGCGCAGGTCGTCCAGTTGTTCCTGGGGCACCTGGACGCGGAACGGCCGCACGCTGTCATCGGCGCTCGAGGCGCTGCTGGCAATGGCGGTTGCGGCAAAGGTCTGTTGCAGCAGGTGATGCTGGCCGTCGCCGAGCAGGAACAGGCCCACGGCGGAGGCCATGAGCGTACGGCTGAAGCGGCGACGAAACTCTTGCGATAACGCGACGGCTGGCATGGTCGATCTCCCTGAGTCACTGGCCGACGGATCGGCGACCTGCAGCGATCTCAACAAAGCCCGGCGGGTGCCGCGATTGCACCATGGTGTCGGTCGATACCTTGGTATCGGGCCCGGCGCGTGACGCACTTGCGGTGCCGCGGCCGACACCTAGGTATCATTGGCAGCCCCGCCAGCAAGGCGCATGCTCGCCCCACGGCTAGCGCCGGGAGAGGACCGGTATGCACAACGAAGTCGTCGACAAGCTGCCCGACATGGCGTGGACCGCCAGCGTCGAAGGCCGCCTGGAATGCGTCAACCAGGCCTGGCGCCTCTATGCCGGGCGCGCCCCCGACACCCTCGGCGAGCATGCCTGGCAGGCGCTGGTGCACCCCGACGACCTGCCGGCGCTGCAGCACGGCTGGAGCGTTATCCGCCAGACCGGGGTTGCCCATGACCTTCAGGCCCGCCTGCGTCGGCACGACGACGTGTACCGCCGCTTCCTGCTGCGCGCCCGCCCGCTCACCAATGACCTCGGCGAGCCCGCCGGCTGGTGCGGCCAGAACATTGACATCGAGGACCTGCTGCCCGCGCCGCCCTTGACCGTGACGCGCGAGACCCAGGACCTGATCGACAGCATCCCCGCGCTGATCTCACTGATGACGCCCGCCGGCGAGCTGGAGTGCGTCAACCGGCACAACCGCGAATACCTCGGCGCCACCTTCGACGAGCTGCGGCGCTGGACCAGCTCCGACACCATCCACCCCGACGACCTGCCCTCCGCGCTGGCTGCCTGGAAGCACTCGGTGGCCAGCGGCGATCCGTACAACTTCCAGCAGCGCGTGCGCGGCGCGGACGGCATCTACCGCTGGTTCCACGTGCGCGCCCTGCCCCATCGCGACAGCGCGGGGCGCATCCAGCGCTGGTTCGTGCTGAAGGTGGACATCGACGAGCAGCGGCGCGACCAGGCCCTGATCGCCCAGGCGCAGAAGTCGCTGGCCAGTGCGCTGGAAGAGGTCAGCGTCTCCGAAGACCGCCTGCGCACCCTGATCGACGCCGTGCCGGGCTTCGTCTGGCGCACCGATCCGGGCGGCAGCGTGGAATTCCTCAACCAGCGCTGGTTCGACTACACCGGCATGACGCCCGAGAGCGCCGCCGGCGTCGGCTGGATGACTGCGCTGCACCCCGAAGATGCGCCAGCGCTGGGCATCTACTGGCAGGGCCTGCTGGAAGCGGGCAGCGCCGGCGAATTCGAAGCGCGCCTGCGGCGCTTCGACGGCAGCTACCGCTGGTTCCTCATCCGCGCAGTACCCCAGCTGGACGCGGCTGGCCGCGTGCTGAAGTGGTACGGCGGCAACACCGACATCCATGTGCGCAAGCGCGCCGAGCTGCTGCTGGCCGGCGAGAAACGCCTGCTCGGCCTGATGGCCGGCGGCTGCGCCCTGCCGCAAGTGCTGGAAACCCTTTGCGAACTGGTGGAGGCCAATCTCGAGGGCAGCCGCTGCGCCATCACCCTGGTTGCGCCACGCCACGGCCGGTTGCCGGAAGCGACGCTGCGCCTGCAGGCCGGCGCCGCCCCCCACCTGCCGGTTGCAATGTACGGCGGCGCAGACGGCCAGCCGGTGAGCCCGCAAAGCAGCCCGCAGGCACTGGCCGTGCTGCTGGGCGCCACGGTGAAGATCGACGACCTGCAGCGAGAAGCCCGCTGGCCGGTCTGGCAGCAACAGGCGCAGGCGAGCGGCCTGCGCGCACTGGCGGCCATGCCGGTGGTGGCCAACCACGGCGAGGTGAGTGGCATCCTCTCGGTTTATTTCGGCCAGGCCCAGACGTTGGACGAAAACCAGTGCGCGCTGATCGGCCAGTTCACCCACCTCGCCAGCATCGCCATCGACCGCGCCCGCAGCGAAGCCGCCCTGCGCCAGAGCGAAGCCTTCCTCGCCAAGGCCCAGCGCATCAGCCTCACCGGCACCTTCTCCTGGCGCGTGGACAACGACGAAATCGCCTGGTCGGAGGAAATCTACCGGCTCCTCGATCTGCAGCCGGGCCTGACGCCGGGCTTCGATCTGATCTTCTCGCGCATCCACCCGGACGACCGCGCCACCGTGGAAGAAATGCTCAGGCGCCAGCGCCGCGACGGCTGCGACTTCGAGCACGAGCACCGGCTGCTGCTCCCCAGCGGCGCCGTACGCCACGTCCACCTGGTCGCCCAGGCCACCCGCGAAGCCGACGGCGCGCTGCTGTACATCGCCACGGCGCAGGACGTCACCCAGCGCCGTCTCGCCGAGGAAACCCTGCACCGGACCCGCGCCGAACTGGCCCATGTCGCCCGCGTCGCCAGCCTGGGCGCGCTGACCGCATCCATCGCCCACGAGGTCAACCAGCCGCTGTCGGGCATCATCACCAATGCCAGCACCTGCCTGCGCATGCTGGGCGCGGAAACCCCCAACCTGGAAGGCGCTCGGGAAACCGCGCGGCGCACCATCCGTGACGGCAACCGCGCGGCGGATGTGATCAAGCGCCTGCGTGCACTGTTCGCTCGCCATGAAGCGGTCAGCGAGCAGGTGGACCTGAACGAGGCCACGCGGGAAGTCATCGCCATGCTGCACAACGAACTGCAGCGCCACGGCGTGACGGTACTGCCCACACTGCAGGAGGAATTGCCCGCCGTGAGCGGCGACCGCGTGCAGCTGCAGCAGGTGATCCTCAACCTCATCCTCAACGCCATCGATGCGCTGGACGAAGTGCATGACCGCCCCCGGCAGCTGCGCATCAGCACCGGCCACGACCTGGACGCGAGCATCTTCCTGGCAGTGCGCGACAATGGCGCAGGCTTCGCGCCGGAGGACGCCGGCCGGCTCTTTGATGCCTTCTTCAGCACCAAGCAGTCGGGCATGGGTATCGGCCTGTGGGTCAGCCGCTCGATCATCGAGCACCACGCTGGCCGGGTCTGGGCCACCACCCACGACGGGCCGGGCTCCACCTTCATCTTCGCGCTGCCGCAGGCGCTGTCGCCGGCACTGCCCACCCACGACCAACCGACGGAGATCTGCTGATGGCCACGCCCCTGCTCGTGTCGGTGGTCGATGACGACGAATCGGTGCGCGAATCCCTGCCGGACCTGCTGCGCGAGTTCGGCTTCGAAGTGAACGCATTCTCCTGCGCGGAGGACTTCCTCGCCTCGGACGCCCTGCAGCGCACCCGCTGCCTGATCCTCGACGTGTCGATGCCGGGCATGAGCGGGCCGCAGTTGCAGAAGGAGCTGGCCGTGCGCGCGATCCCCGTGCCGATCATCTTCATCACCGCCTACAGCGACGCGACCACCTGCCCGCGCCTGATCGCCCTGGGAGCGGTGGCCTGTCTGCTCAAGCCGTTCAGCGAAGCGGAACTGCTCAAGGCGCTCAGCGCCGCCCTGCCGGTCGGCTGACAGCCCGGTCGACGCCACTCGGAGGACATGGCATGTTGCACCCTTCTTCACCTCACCCAGGCTCATCCCTGCGAACGGAAAACCGGCCCATGTCAGAGGCGACACCCATCGTCTACGTGGTCGACGACGACATCTCGGTGCGCGAGTCACTGGAACTGCTGATTCGCTCGGCCGGCTGGCAGCCTGTGCTGTTCGACGCCGCCAGCGCCTTCCTCGACCAGCCGCCGAGCCTCGCGCCCTGTTGCCTGGTGCTGGACGTCAACCTGCCGGACCTCAACGGGCTCGACCTGCAGCGCAGCGTGGCCGGCGAGCGCCCGGCGATGCCGATCATCTTCATCACCGGTTATGGCGACGTACCGCTCACCGTGCGCGCGATGAAAGCCGGCGCGGTGGAGTTCCTGACCAAGCCGTTCGACAGCGACACGCTGCTGCAGGCCATCACCGACGCCCTGGAACACAGCCGCGCCGCACTCGGCCAGCAGTCCCGTCTCGATGCCCTGCGCCAGGCCTACGCGCTGCTCACCAGCCGCGAGCGGGAAGTACTGGAGATGGTGGTGGCCGGCCGCCTGAACAAACAGGTTGCCGCCGACCTGGGCATCAGCGAGATCACCGTGAAGGCCCACCGTGGCCGGGTCATGCGCAAGATGCAGGCGCGCACGCTGCCGGACCTGGTGAACATGGCGGCCCTGCTCGCCATCACGCCGTCCCAGTCACGCTAAGCAGCCACGTTGAGCAGCCACGTTGAGTGAGCAGGCACCTTGAGGTAGCCCGCTGAGCCCAGCTCAGGCGCTCTCGCCCAACGTCCGCCGCAGCGCTTCCAGCTGGCGAACGTCCAGCGTGTCGGGGCCCTCTTCGGGTTGGCAGGCGTCCAGCAGCTCCAAGGCCCCGGCCCGGTTACCCTGTCCGGCCCGCAGCCGCGCCAGGTCCAGGCTCGACCGCAACACCCAGGCACGCGCAGCCTGTTCGCGGGCCATCGCCAGCGATTCCTGGAGAACGCGCTCCACCGCCTGATCCCCCTCCTCGCCCAGCGCAGCGATGACCTGCGCCTCGATACGCATCAGCTCCGGCAAGGCATAGGCATCGCCGCTACTGCGGCAGTGCGCGATGCAACGCCGCGCCACTCCCAGCGCGCGGCGGTGTTCGCCGGCGAGGATCAGGCCTTCAGCCAGGGCGATCTCGAAGGAGGTGGTCAGCAACTCGTAGCGCATGCCGTGCAGGCGCGTGAGGCTTTCTTCCAGTTGGCGCACCGCGTCACCGGGTTGTTCGCGGCGAATGGCGATGGCCGCGCGCAGCCCTGGCGTCGCGGCCTGATAGGGGGCGAAGGCGTTGGCCTCGGCGATCCGGCTGAAGGTCGCCAGGCTGCGTTCGGCCTTGTCCAGCTCGCCGGTCCAGAGATGGATGCACAGCGTCCACACCAGGGCGATGCAATGGGTGGCCGGGTGATTGAGTTCCGCCGCCTCGGCTTCCACCTGATCCGCCCAGCGCCGCGACTGGTCGGCGCAACCGAGCAGCCAGAGCGTGCGCGCCAGGGCGAGGCCCGTGCGGTTGTGGTGGTCGAAGCCATAGTGCAGCGTACGGCTGCGCTCCGAGGGCAGGCTGTTGCGCAGGGACTTTTCCAGCTCCTCCCGCGCCCGTTCCTGGTCGCCCAGCAGGTGATGGGAGATGCCGGCGAGCGAGGCAGCCACCGCCACCGCTTCCGGTTCGCCCAGGATATCGCCGACCAGCACCGCGCGCTCCGCCCAGGCCAGTGACGAGGCGAAGTCTCCGATGCGTTCGTAGAAGATCTGCAGGCGCCCCAGCACCCGCAGTTCGGCCCAGTGGTCGCCCAGCGCCTCGGCGATTTCCAGCGCGCGAAGCAGGGCCTTGCCGGCGGCCTCGCTGTTGCCGCGGGTGAACATCAGCACCAGCCCGAGGGCCGCCTGCAGTTCCATTTCAGTGGGCGTGCCGAAGTAGCCCAGCTCCAGCAACTCGGTGGCGCGAGCGCACCAGGTACGGCACTCCACCTGCAGTGAATAGTGCAGGAACAGCGGCGCACTGGCCGCCGCCAACGGCAGTGCCAGACCAGGGTCACCCTGCGGACCGAAGCTCCACTCCAGCGCGCTGCGCACATTGCCCAGCTGGCTGGCCAGGCGCGCGCAGCCCTCGTAGATCACCTCAGGCACGCTACCCAGTTGCCCCAGCAACCACAGGTAATAGGCGGCGTGACGGAAAGCCAGGGCGTGCGCCTCGTCGTGGCCATGGGAAGCAGCCTTTTCGCGGGCGAAGGCGCGGGTCATCTCCAGCAGGCGATAGGCCGTGGCAGCCTCGCTGCGGTCCACCGCCACGAGTCCCTTGGCGGTCAGCTCATCGAGGATGGCAGCCGCTTCCAGCGCGTCGATCTGCGCGTCGGCGACGACCTGCGCGGCGGCCTCCTGGGAGAAGGGCCCGACGAAGACCGAAAGGCGGTCGAACACCCGCTTCTCGCTCGCGGACAACAGGCCGTAGCTCCAGTCCAGCATGGCGCGCAGCGTCTGGTGGCGCGGCTGCGCGGTGCGCCGGCCGGACCAGCCCAGGGAGAAGCGCTCGCCCAGCAGCGAATGGGTGGCCTTCACTCCATGGATGGCCACCCGTACCGCCGCCAGTTCGATGGGTAAGGCCATGCCACCCAGGCGCCGGCACATGTCGGCAATCAGGCCGGCGTCGCCATCCTGCAATTGCAGCGAGGCGTTGGCGGCCTCGGCGCGTTCGACGAACAGCCGCACGGCGGGGAACGCCAGCAAAGCTTCTGGCGGCAAGCCTTGCGGGTCTTCGGGGAAATCCAGCGGGCCCAGCCAGTGCGCCTCTTCGTCCCGCGCGCGCAGCGGCTCGCGGCTGGTGGCCAGCAAGCCGACGCCGGGAGCCGCATCACGAATACGCTCGGCCAGCGCGGACACCACGTCCACCACGTGTTCGCAGTTGTCGACGATCAGCAGCAGGTCCTGGCCGCGGAGGTGCGCCAGCAGCACTGCCAGCGGGTCCTCGGCCTGCACCGGCACGCCCACGGAGGCAGCCAGCGCCGAGGCCACCAGGTGTTCATCCTCGACTTGCGCCAGGTCGATGAAGCGCACGGCCTGCCGGCGTTCGGCGGCCAGTCGGTGGCCCACTTCGTTGGCCAGGCTGGTCTTGCCGACTCCGCCGGTGCCAACGATAGTGAACAGGCGGGGCTCGCGCAGGCGCTGCAGGATCATCTGCACATCGGCCTCGCGGCCGATCAGCTTCACCCGCGGCGGCAGGCTGCCAACGCCTTCGCCCATGCTAACCACGGGCAGCGGCAGCACTGCCGGCGCGGCTTCGCTGCCAAGGTTCACCGGTGCGACGAAGGCATAGCCAACACCCACCTGGGTGGCGATGTAGCGCGCGCCGTCCTCGCCGTCGCCCAAGGCGCGGCGCAGGCCGGTCATGTGGAAGCGCAGGCTGCCCTCTTCCACCACCATGTCTGGCCACACGCGCTTGAGCAGCTCGCGCTTGGAAAGCACACGGCCGGGCTTTTCCAGCAGGGCGAGAAGCAGGTCGAAGGCGCGCCCGCCGATGTCCATCGGCTGCGCATCACGGGTGAGCAGGCGCTTGCCGGGCACGACCCGGAACGGGCCGAATTCGACCGGCGCTTTCAGTGAGGAGGACGGATCGTCCGCTGCGGACTCCACGGGGTGTCTCTTCCGACAAAGGGAGTGGGCGCGAGACTGGCCCGCAAGTCCTAGCAGGATAGGAGTTTCGAGCAAGCGATCAAGCCTTTGCATGACCTTTTATGCGGGCTGTCACGCCCAATGGCCGGTGGCGATGCCCCATCAGCACAAGCTCAGGGTGACGACGACATTGCCCCGCAGCGCTTTCGAGTAGGGGCAGCTCTGCTGCGCGGCATCCAGCAGCCGCTGCGCCAGTTCGGGGTCCAGGCCCGGCAGGTGGACCGCCAGGTGCGCCCGCAGGAAGAAGCCCTGTTCGCCGTGCATCAGCTCCACCTCGGCATCCACCGCCGTGTCCGCCGGGAACTCCTGCTTGCGCGCATTGGCGGCATGGCGCAGCGCACCGATGAAACAGGCCGACCAGCCGGCGGCGAACAACTGCTCGGGGTTGCTGCCCTCGCCCGGCGCACCCGGTGGTGTCAGCCGAACCTGCAAACGACCATCATCACTGCGTGCTTCACCATCACGGCCGCCGCGGGTATGCACACGGGCGGTGTAGAGAACCTTCTCGATTGACTGCATCGGGTCTTCCTGAAAACCTGGACTCAATGGGCGGCGGCGGTACGCCTGCGCCGCGCCGGTTTCTGCGCTTCACACACAACGGGTACTTCGGCCGGAGCCGCACGGCGGTATGCGCTCAGCTCATGCCGGGCCAGCTCGAGCAACCAGGCTCGAAAGGGCACGGCCGGGTCGTAGCTGACGCGCTGTCGGTCCACCTGCCGCAGGGTGGCGCGCAGCAGGTCGCCCATGTCCTGCTGGCCGATGCGGCCTGCCTGCGCCTGGCCCTCGAAGAAGGCGATGAGCAGCGGCAACACGGCCATGTACAGCTGGCGCGATGCCGCCTCGTCGGGCTCGCCGGAGCCGAGGATCAACGCGCCGAACTCGGCATTGCTGCGCCGCCCCGCCAGATTCATGCAGCCATCATGCTGGGTCATGGAGGCCTCCCTGGTTAGCCAATGACACCCGGTTGCCAGAGTGGCAAGGCCGGCGCAATCGGGCGAGTTATCTGCTGTTAGCTCTTGTTAGCTGGCAGGCCTTGCGCGCCGTAGAAAGCAGAAACCCGAGCAAGGCTCGGGTTTCCGTGGGGCAACGCGGCGGCGGATGGCACTCAGAACGGTGACTCTTCCCCGCTGAAGGCCTCGACCGCCTGCACCAGCCCCTGGGCAGCCAGCATCACCAGCTCGCGGCCCTTCTCCGGCGTGGCAAGGCCTGGATCAGAGCCCATGCGGCCGTCCGGATGGCGAGCGCGGAAGTCCGCCGCTTCGCGGATCGGGCCCCAGTTGGCGATCGGCGGCGAGTACTCAGCCTGCTTGATGTGCTGCGGATAGGCCCACTGGGTCACGGCGATCTCCGAAGGCGTGGCGTGGATGCCATGGCCCTTGGGGAACTGCCGGTTGGCCAGCTCGCCGACGCCTTCCAGGTCCCACCAGTTGCACAGTTTCAAGGCGAAGCCGGCTGGGCGGCGGGCGAAGCTGGCCTGGGCATAGAGCTCGGAAAAGGCGGCTTCGATGGAGGCGACGTTGCCGCCGTGGCCATTGAGGAAGAGGATTTTCTCGAAGCCGTGGGCGGCCAGGGAATTCACCCAGTCGCAGATGGCGGCGATGAAGGTCGAGGGGCGCAGCGTGATGGTGCCGGGGAAGCCCAGGTGATGCTGCGCCATGCCGATGTTGAAGGTCGGCGCAATGAGGATGTCCGCCGACTTCTGCGCTTCGTGGGCAATGATTTCCGGGCACATCCAGTCGGTCCCCAGCAGGCCGATGGGGCCGTGCTGCTCGTTGGAGCCGATGGGGATGACGATGGTCCGGCTGCGGCCAAGGAACTGCTCGATTTCGGACCAGGTGCAAAGGGGTAGGAGCATGGAGACCTCGCGATTCGACGGGTTAGCCTGGGTGGGATGAGCGTGCGGCGCACGTTCAGGCTGTGGGGCTCCCGGAACGCTGGCCGGACTGCCCTTGTCGGGAATGACACCATGCCCGCTGGGAGGCGGACATTGCACCATGGTGTCTATCGGGAGTTCAGCGTGCTCGGCAAGGGCGGACTTTGTCCGCCTGTCGCGGGCATGGCCCGCTCCTACAAGGGAACTCGGCGCGCGGGGCTGGTGTAGGAGCTGGCCACGCCTGCGACCGCCCGAGTACTGGAACATCGCGGACCTTGTCCTCCCATCGCGGGCATGGCCCGCTCCTACAGAGGGATTCGGTGCGAGGGGCAGGTGTAGGAGCTGGCCATGCCTGCGACCGCCCGGCGCAGAGGATTCAGGGATTAACCCTTCGGCCGGATCGAATACAACCCCGCCAGCAGGACCAGCAGCGCGCCGGTGATGGTCCAGAGGGTCGGCGTCTCGCCGAAGACGATGACACCGATCAGCGTGGCGAACGCCAGCAGCGAATAGTTGAACGGCTGCAGTGTCGAGGCCTGGGCGTATTTCAGCGCCTGGATCAGCAGCAACTGGGCGATCACCCCGGAGACGGCGACGATCGACATCAACATCGCCTCGTGGGGCGTCGGCGTGACCCACGCGGGAAGCCCGGCGGAGGTGGCCGCCACGGCGCCGACCACGGCCATGTACAGCGTGGTGGTGGCAAACGAATCGGTCTGGCTGATACGCCGCGAGAGGATGTTGAAGAAGGCGAAGGTCAGCGCCGCCGCCAGCGGGATCAGCGCCGCGGGCTCGAACACGCCCATGCCGGGGCGCAGGATCAACAGCGTGCCGCCGAAGCCCACCGCCGCCGCCAGCCATTGCCGGCCGACCATCCGCTCGCCGAGGAACAGCCGCGCCAGGCCCAGCGTCATCAGCGGGAAGACCGCGTAGAGCGCGTGGGTCTCGGCCAGCCCGAGGTAGCGCAGGGCCAGGCCGAAGATGGCGATCTCGCCTACGCCGAGCAGCGCACGCAGCACCTGTTGCCAGGGGCTGGCACTGCGGCTGGCCGCGCGCACCCCGCCCTGGGCGCGGCAGACGATCAGGGCGAACAGCACGAAGACCCAATAGCGCACCATCACCAGTTCGGCCACCGGCAGGTGGCGGACCAGCACCTTGGTGATGCCGTCCTGGCAGGCGAAGATGAGCATCGACAGCAGGCACAGGGCGATGCCCAGGCGTGGGTTGTTGGCAGCGGCCAGCGTGGTGGCCGTAGTCTTGCTGGTCATGGGGGAAGGCTCGTCAGCGGTGGCGGCCTCGCGGCGGGCGCCTCCAGCGCTTGTGCCGGAGTGGCCGGGGCGCGGTCAAGCCACAGGGCGCTGGCAAGCACGCCGATGTCGCCCGCAAGCCGCCGGCACTTCAATCCGGCGCGGCTTCGCTCTACAGTCTGGCGACCCGCTCAAGGCGACAACGGTGATCCATGGACAGGTTTCAGGAAATGACAGTGCTGCTGGCCGTGGCCGAAGCTGGCAGCTTTGCCGCCGGGGCGAAGCAGCTGGGCCTGTCGCCCCCCAGCGTGACCCGTGCCATCGCCGCGCTGGAGCAGCGCCTGGGCACCCTGCTGCTGGCCCGCAGCACCCGCAGCGTGCGCCTGACCGAAGCCGGCCAGCGCTACGTCGAGGACTGCCGACGCATCCTGCAGGAACTGGAAGAAGCCGAGGAACTGGCCTCCGGCAGCGCCCTGCGGCCGCGCGGCAACCTGACGGTGACCGCCCCGGTGCTGTTCGGCGAGCTGTACCTGATCCCGCTGATCGCCAGCTACCTGGACGCCCAGACCGAGGTGACGGTCAACGCGCTGCTGGTGGACCGCGTGGTGAACATGCTCGACGAGGGCATCGACGTCGCCGTGCGCATCGGCCAACTGCCCGAGGGCAACCTGACCGCGCTGAAGGTCGGCGAAATCCGCCCGGTGGTCTGCGCCTCCCCTGCCTTCCTCGACCGCCAAGGCCGCCCGTTGCACCCCAACGATCTGCTCGATGCACCGGTGGTGATGGCCGCCACCAGCGTGCTGCTCACCGACTGGCAGTTCGTCACCGCGGACGGCCCGCTGACCCTGCGCCCGCCGTCGCGCTTCGTGGTCAGCTCGAACAACGCGGCGATCCACGCGGCTCGGCTCGGCTGGGGTTATACCCGCGTGCTGTCGTACCAGGCTGCCGAGGCCGTGGCGCGTGGCGAGCTGGAGATCGTCCTCGACGAATTCGCCACCGCGCCATTGCCGATCCACCTGCTTTACCAGGACAGCACACGGCTGCCGGCGAAGGTGCGCAGCTTCGTCACCCATTGCGCGGAACGCCTGCGCGCCGACCCGGCCCTGCAAGCCACGCAGCCGTGAGCCGCTACCGGGAAATGCAGGCGTTCGACGCCGTGGCGCGCTCCGGCAGCCTCGCCGCGGGCGCGCGACGGCTGGAGCTGTCCACCGCGACGGTGATGCGCCTGGTGGCCTCTCTGGAGTCCCGCCTGCATTGCGAGCTCCTGCTGCGCGGGCCGCGCGGGGTCGAACTGAGCGCCAGCGGCGAGGCGTTTGCCGCCAGTTGCCGACAGATTCTCCAGGGTATCGACGAAGCCGAAGGCTCGCTCGACGGCTTGCAGGTGCATCCGGCCGGGCAGCTGAACCTGACGCTGCCGCTACTGATGGCAGACCGCCTCTTCGCGCCCATCGCGCTGGATTACCTGGCGGCCTTCCCCGACGTGCGCCTGGTCAGCCGCCACCGGGAGGACCTGCCGCGTCTGCTGGAAGAAGGCATCGATGTGGCGCTGGTGATAGGCAACCTGCCCGACTCTTCCGGCTTCGCCCTGCCGGTGGGCACGGTGCGGCCGGTGATCTGCGCATCGCCCGACTACCTCGCGCGCCACGGCGTGCCGCAGGCGCCGGAGGACCTCAAGGCACACAGCATCATCGTCTCCGGGAGCCAGGGAGCCGTCAGCGAATGGCGCTTCCGTCATCTGGACGCGCCGCGCTCGGTGCGCCTCTCTCCGAGACTGGCGTGCAGCACCACCCATGCGGCCATCCGCGCTGCCGGCCTGGGGCTCGGGCTGACCCGCTGCATGAGCCACGAGGCCCATGCCGAGCTGAGCAGCGGGGGCCTGCAAGCTGTGTTGCAGGACTATGCGGCGCCGGGGCTGCCGGTGCAGTTGATCTACCGCGAAGGCCGCCGCGCGGCGGCGCGGGTGCGTACCTTCCTCGATTTCGTGGTGCCGCGCCTGCGCGCGCATCCCGCATTGCGCGGGTAAGCTCTCCAGCAACTGAACCCCGCCGCTCGGGCTGTCGCAGGCATGGCCAGCTCCTACACGCCAAGCCCCCGTCCCCCTGTAGGAGCGGGCCATGCCCGCGATCCGTCGGCAGGGCCGACGCCCTCCCTGCTCGCAAACGCCACCGGCATTCATCTGCCCCTCCGATTCTTCCGCATTCTGAAACGCTGGATTGCCCGCCCTGGTGATTCTGCGCGCCGGCCATCGGGCGCAGCATTCACCCATCAGCTCGAGCAACCCACCCCGGACCGACTCGCGCTGCTCACCCACTCAAGCCAACGGAGTCACCGTCATGTCCCACACCATCAAACTCTTCCGCCACCCGCTGTCCGGCCACGCCCACCGTGTCGAGCTGATGCTCTCGCTGCTGCAACTTCCTACCGAACTGATCTCCGTGGACCTCGCCAAGGGCGCCCACAAACACCCGGACTTCCTCGCCCTGAACCCTTTCGGCCAGGTGCCGGTGATCGATGACGACGGCGTCATCGTCTCTGACTCCAACGCCATCCTGGTGTACCTGGCGAAAAAATACGGCAACGGCCGCTGGCTGCCGGAAGACCCGCTGGGCGCCGCGCGCGTGCAGCGCTGGCTGTCGGTCGCCGCCGGGCAGGTTGCCTACGGTCCGGCCGCCGCGCGGCTGATCACCGTATTCGGCGCCGCCTTCAACCCCGAGGAAGTCGCCACCCGCGCCCACACCCTGTTCCAGGTGATGGAACGCGAACTGGCCAAGTCGCCCTTCCTGGCCGGCAGCGAGGCGACCATCGCCGACGTGTCCAACTACTCCTACATTTCCCATGCGCCGGAGGGCAACGTGTCCCTGCAGGACTACCCCAACCTGCGCGCCTGGCTGGCCCGCGTGGAGGCCCTGCCGCACTTCGTGCCGATGCAGCGCACCGCCATCGGCCTGCAAGCCTGATGCAACCCTCGCTGCCGGGGTGACCCGGCAGCCCTTTCGTCGCGAGGTGCCCGTCATGTTCCAGTTGCCCAAACACCGTACCTCCCCCTGGCACGCCGGCGAGAAGGCGATCCAGGAGCGCGTCGGCGTCGCCGAGCGCATGGAAGTCCACGGCCAGAAAGTCATCCGCGACTACATGCCCGACCAGCACCGCGAGTTCTACCACCAGTTGCCCTTCATCATCGCCGGCGCCGTGGACGACCAGGGCAGGCCCTGGGCAACCCTGCTCGAAGGTGCGGAAGGCTTCGTCACTTCACCCGACCCGAAAAGCCTGCTGCTCGACAGCGTGCCCGACAGCCAGGACCCGGCGGCCAGCGGTCTGCGAGCCGGCCACGCCATCGGTCTGCTGGGCATCGAGTTGCATACCCGCCGGCGTAACCGCATGAACGGTGTCCTCCGCGAAGTGGACGGCGGCCTGCTGACGGTGGCTGTCGAGCATTCCTTCGGCAACTGCCCGCAGTACATCCAGAAGCGCGAGTGGAGCCGCGACGAGCAGCATTACAGCCAGCGCGCCCCGCGCGAGGACTTCGGCGCGCTGAACGATGAACTGGCGACGATCATCCGCAACGCCGACACCTTCTTCGTCGCCAGCTACGTGCAGCACGAGGACGGCGACCGCTCGGTGGACGTCTCCCATCGCGGCGGTCGGCCCGGATTCGTCCGGGTCACCGGCAACCGCCTGACCATCCCCGATTACGCCGGCAACCTGCACTTCAACACCCTCGGCAACCTGCAGGCCAACCCGCAGGCGGGGCTGCTGTTCGTCGACTTCACCAGCGGTGATGTGCTGCAGGTACATGGCCGCACCGAAATCCTCTTCGACAGCCCGCTGCTGGCGGCCTTCGAAGGCGCCGAGCGCCTGTGGACCCTGGACGTGCAGCACGTGGTACTGCGCCGCAACGCCCTGGCGCTGCGCTGGAACTTCCGCGAGTTCTCGCCCACCAGCCTGATGACCGGCACCTGGGCCGAGGCCGACGCCAAGCTGCAGGAGCGCGAGCAGCGCCAGCAGTGGCAGGACTGGCAGGTACTGCGCGTGGAGCCGGAAAGCGAGGACATCCGCTCGTTCTACCTGCAACCGCCAGCCGGCACCGCCGTGAGCTTCGCTCCGGGCCAGCACCTGCCGGTGCGCCTGGCGGTCGGCGAGCCAGCGCTGATCCGTACCTACAGCCTTTCCAGCGCGCCGTCGGATGGCGAGCTACGCATCAGCGTAAAGGCACAGGGTCCAGCGTCGCGCCATCTGCATGAACAGATTGGTGCCGGTGACCAGCTTCAGGTTCGTGCACCCATGGGCAGCTTCACCCTGAAGAGCGACAGCACGCGGCCAGTGGTATTGATCGGCGCAGGCGTGGGCATCACCCCGCTGCTGTCGATGCTGCGCGAGTTGGTAGCCGGACCGGCGCGACGCGTTCACCTGTTCCAGTCCGCGCGGACGCTGGGCCAGTTGCCGTTCCAGCGCGAGATCGCCGAGCTGCGCCAGCGCGCGCCGCAACTGCAGATTCACCGTGCTCTCAGCCGCCCGGAACCGGATGCGCTGCCCGGCCGCGACTTCGAACAGATCGGGCGTCTGGATATCGAGGCGATCAAGGCACGGTTGCCGCTGGACGATTACGACTTCTACGTCTGCGGCCCCGGCGAATTCACCCAGGCGATTTACGACGGCCTGCGCGGGTTGAACATCGTCGACGCGCGTATCCACGCCGAGACCTTCGGCCCCTCGACGCTCAAGCGCCGGGGTGACGGCCAGGAACCGACGCTGATACAGCCGCCCGCCGCCACCGAACCGGTGCCGGTGTACTTCGCCGGCTCGGCCAAGGAAGCCCGCTGGAAGCCCGAGAGCGGCAGCCTGCTGGAACTGGCCGAAGCCCGAGGTCTTGCGCCCGACTTCAGTTGCCGCGGCGGCTCCTGCGGCACCTGCAGGACGAAGATTGTCAGCGGCCAGGTGCATTACCCCAATCCGCCGGCAGAACTGCCCGAAGCCGGTAGCGTACTGATCTGCTGCGCCATCCCGGCGCAGGACGACGGCGGCGTGCAACCGCTGGTGCTGGACCTCTAGGGAGGCGAATCGATCATGAACGCACTGACTGCATTCGAGAGCGGGAGCGAGCGCTTCCCGCGTTGGGACGAGGAAGTCGTCGAAGCGGCCGCACCGGGTCTCTGCGGGCCGAACGAAGCGGAAGTGGGCTTCCTGCTGCCGCAGCTGCTCTCGACGCCGGGCTGCCCGTCGCGCTCGCGCACCATGGAGCTTGGTGCGGCGCTGATCCGCTGGTTCAAGCGCGCCCGATAGGCGCTAATCGCGCCAATGTACAACCGCGTAGGGCGCATAACCCGGAACGGGTTATCCGCCGATGCCATGACGGCGGATAACGCTGGCGCGTTATGCGCCCTACGGAACTGTGGGTGCGATTCGCAGGCACGGCCGCTACTGCGACGACCCTCTCCCCCTGCCCTGGCTACGCGCCCCGCTCCGAAGGGAGAGGGAGCCATTCAGCGCTCTCGGATAGAACAGTGCATGCCGGCGAGCACGGGGTTATTCGTGCGCGCCGGACAGTCCCCTCTCCCTTCAGGGAGACGGTTAGGGAGAGGGCAAGCCCACGCGCGGGATTTCATGCAGGAGCGGGCTCGCCTTACTCGTCTTCCCGCGCCGGAATCCACCACTCCTCGCCGCGCACCGTGCGGATGTACTCCGGCCAGCGGAAGCGGTGCGGGACCTTGAAGTCCTTCGGCAGCAGCGGCGCCTGCCACTGTTCGCCGCCGATGCCGCCGCCGGTGCGCTCATTGAACTCGCGGGTCGCCTCGGCCAGCAGGCCGGCATCGGTGAACAGCTCGATCAGCGTGCTGCCGATGGTCTTGGAGGCCACGTCGATCATCGGGTCGATGGTTTCGCGGATGCCGCCCAGGGCGTTGGACACCCAGTCCGGATAGGTGAAGCCGGCGGGCGCGCTGAGCATCGGCCGGGCCACGTAGAGGCGCACGGTCGGGCAGTGCCAGGTGTATTCGGGGTAGTCGTCGGAGGTCAGGTACTTCTGCCACGCCGGCATCTGCAGACGCATCTGCCGCTCGCATTCCTGCGGCTCGATCAATGCCTGAGTGGCCGGCAGGAAGGGTTCGTCCATGGGCTCGAGCCCGAGGTTCACCTGGATTTCCCGCGCCACCGCGATGGCCTGCTCTCCCCAGCTCGGCGCGCCGATGGCGGCGAGGTTGTCGTAGCAGGCCTGGGCCAGCGCGTGGTTGGCCAGCCCGCCACGGGATTTGCAGACCCAGGTCTTCTTCCACTGGCAGCCGGTGGCCATGGCCGCGGCGGCGGCGTTGTTGTCCATCACCGTGGAGATGGTCTCGGCCTGTTCGATGGAGTCGCAGCGCAGCAGGTACTGGATCTGCGAGATGTGCGGCGGCAGGTTGTCGGCAGTGGCCTGCCCGGCAGTGAGGATGGCTTCGTTGAAACTCCAAAGCCCGGTGAACGGTAGCGTCGAGCGGCGCAGGCTCTCGCTCAGCGTGTAGAAGTGCACCAGCGCATCATTGGCGCCAGGGGCGCGGGCAGCCAGGTGGTTCTGCGGGATCGGGCTGTAGCGGTCGGCGGCGATCCAGTTCTGCGGGTCCTCGCAGGTGAAGGTGTAGATGTACGAGTAGGCGATGCCGCAGTGAGTGTCCCAGGTGGTGGTGTTGTTCAGCGGCAGCATGTAGGTGGGATGGAAGCTGACGGCGGCGTCGAGGTCGTCGTAGTAGCCCTTGGCGGCATGCACGGGCTTGGACGCGCGCAGTTTTTCCGCCGGTTCGCCGAAGAATTTGATGGTGCCGGCGATGCCAAATTCCAGCATCGCCGCCTTGGCCGCCAGCACGCCGCCCAGGGCGCTGATACCCAGCGCGGAGTGCGGGTCGGTGTGGCCCGGCGCGTACTTCGACAGGCCTTCGCGTGGCATCGGCCTGGTCGCCGCCGCCTGGCAGTTTCCGGGCACGGCGTCGTATTCGGCATAGGTGGCGAGGATCGGTCCGTCACCCTGGCTGAAAGTGGCGACGAAGGCCGTCGGCATGCCACCGCTGCCCTCTTCCACCGTGAAGCCTTCCTTGCGCAGCAACTCCACGTACCAGGCGCAGGACTTGTATTCGCGGAACGCCGGCTCGGCAAAATGCCAGATCACCTGGTGCCAGTCGGACAGTTGCTGGCGGTGTTCGTCGATCCACTGCTGGACGTAGGCCTTGAATTTCGACATGGCGGCTTCCTCATCGTTGCCTGTTGTTGTTGTCGTGTGGCCTAGTATTGGTGAAGCGGAATTCGCAACAAGCGCAGTATTTCGCCATCCCATGTCCAGTTAGTTTCACCAATGGAGCAATGAGCGCCCCATGCACTTTCCCTCGATGACCGCCCTGCGGGCGCTGGATGCCGTGGCCCGGCTGGGCAGCGTGTCCGCCGCTGCAACGGAGCTGAACCTTACCCGCAGCGCGGTCAGCCACCGCATCGCCACGCTGGAGGAACGCCTGGGCTTCGCCCTGACCGAGCGCACCGGGCGCGGCATTCGCCTGACCTATCGGGGGGAAAGGTATGCCCGCGACGTGCGGCGCATTCTCGCGGAGGTACAACTGGCCGGCAGCAGCTTCGACGAGCAGCAGGTCAGCGGCCCGTTGTGCGTGAGCTGCAACCCCGGCTTCGCCACCTACTGGCTGTGCCAGCACCTGGGCGACTTCCTCGCGCAGTACCCGCAGGTGCAACTGCACGTAGTGACGCCGCGCGTGCCGCAGGACACCAGCGCCAGCGACGCCGACCTGTTCATCGCCTACGGCAGCGGCGACTGGCCGAACCAGACGGTGGAGCAACTGGTGGCCCTGCACTTCTTCCCGGTCTGCAGCCCACGCCTGATCCACTCGCGCGGCGGCCTGCAGCAGCCGGCGGACCTGGCCCACTACACGCTGCTGCACATGAATGATTTTGCCGACTGGCGCCTGTGGCTCGGCGCGGTGGGCGCGAGCGCCATCGATCACCGCTCCGGCGTGCTGTTCGCCGATGCGCCCTGCACCATCGCCGCGTGCATCGCTGCCCAGGGCGTGGCCATCGGCGACAACCTGCTCAGCGGCGATGCCCTCGCCCGTGGCCTGCTGGTGCGCCCGTTCGACATCACCATCCAGTCCAGCCGTGGCTACTTCCTGGTGACCGACCCGGTGAAGGCCGAACGCGCGGTGGTGAAGGCCTTCAGCCAATGGCTGAAGGCCCGCGTCGCCGCCACCACGCAGAGCGCCAGCGACCTCAGCCGGCCGCCCCTGGAGATTTCCCACGAGGCGGAACGGGAGAGCTGAGCGTCAGGCGATGCGACGCAGCCCTTTGCGCGCCTTGGCGGAGCGGGTGTAGCGGAACAGGTCCTTGGGGTCGTTGTCCTCTTCCTCGCTCCAGGGCACCAGGTCGATGCGCTCGCCGAGGCCCAGGTGGCTGGCCTGCTCGTTCACGTAGCGCAGCACGGAATAGTCCTCGAGGGCGAAGCCGACCGAATCGAAGATGGTCACCTGCTCGGCACTGTCGCGCCCGGTGAGCTGGCCGGTAAGCACGCGCCACAGGTCGTTCACCGGGAAGTCCGCCGGCATCTGCTGGATCTCGCCCTCGACGCGCGATTGCGGCTCGTACTCGACGAACACCTTGCCGGCGCGCAGGACGTCGGCGTGCAGTTCGGTCTTGCCCGGGCAGTCGCCACCCACGCCGTTGATGTGCATGCCCGGCTCGATCATCTCCGGGGTGAGGATGGTCGCGTAGGCCTTGTCGGCGGTCACCGTGGTGACGATGTCGGCGCCGCGCACCGCTTCGGCGGTGGAGCCGGCGCGGATGATCTTCAGGTTGGGGACGTCCGAGAGATTGC
The DNA here is from genome assembly GCF_040017195.2 of Pseudomonas sp. LABIM340. Lineage (NCBI taxonomy): Bacteria > Pseudomonadati > Pseudomonadota > Gammaproteobacteria > Pseudomonadales > Pseudomonadaceae > Pseudomonas > Pseudomonas sp. LABIM340. The sequence continues at coordinate 3,943,359 of NZ_CM200227.1, forward strand.
GGATCAGCTTCTCGGTGGCCTGCGGATCGATGTCGTAGACGGCGATTTCCTCGATGCCCAGGTGATGATGGAAGGCCAGCGCCTGGAATTCGCTCTGCGCGCCATTGCCGATCAGCGCCATGCGTCGCGAATGCGGGCGGGCCAGCGCGCGGGCAGCCATCAGCGAAGTGGCGCAGGTGCGCAGCGCGGTGGCCACGGTCAGTTCGGAGAGCAGCACCGGATAGCCCGTCTCGACATCCGCCAGCACACCGAAGGCCATGACAGTGAACAGCCCGCGCTGGGTGTTCTGCGGGTGGCCGTTGACGTACTTGAAGGCATAGCGGGCGGTGTCGGACACCGGCATCAGCTCGATGACGCCGATCTCGGAGTGGTTGGCGACGCGGGCGGATTTGTCGAAGGATTCCCAGCGCATGAAGTCCTGCGCGATGGTGTCGGCGAGTTCGCCGATGAAGCGGGCGACACCGATCTGCTGGACCAGTTGGGACATCATGGGGACGTCGACGAAGCGAGTCATGGTGGGACCTCCGATTGTTGTGATTGGACTTTTCTGTCGGTGTTCTCGAACGGTACCGCCCCGCTCCAGCATGCCTCGAACAGCGGGCACAACAACGTCGCAGAGGCCCTGGATCAGGTCTGCACTTCAGGAGAGGGGCCACACGATTCTCCCACCGGCCAGGCGGAAATCCCGGCTGTAATGGCGATGCGCGCCGGCCGATACGGCTGTATTGCGGCGTGCTGACAGCCGATTCGGCTGTGTGTCACGCAGCCGTCTACGTGGCGATATGGCGGGAGAAAAACAGAGGAAACAGCGCTAGCTGAGCGACTCCTTGATGGTCGTCAGCTCGGGGTGGGCAACCAGCTTGTCGATGTGCAGGCTCTCATCGTTCAGCCAGGTTTCGGTGAGCGCGCGGTAGTGCTCCATGTCGCGGCAGCGCATGCGCACGCTGTAGTCGAAGGTGCCGCTGATCAGCTGGCAGTGCAGCACTTCCGGGCAGGCAACCACCCGCGCCTCGAAGGCCTTCTGCGCGGTGCGGCCACTCTGGTTGGACAGCGCGACCAGTACCAGCAGCGACAGGCCCGAGGCGATCTTCTGTTCGTCGATGACGGCGCCGTAGCCGCGGATGATGCCGTGCCGCTCCAGCTTGCGGACGCGCTCCTGGCAGGGGCGCGGGGTGAGGTGGACCAGCGCGGACAGTTTGCCGTAGGTGATGCGGCCCTGGTGACGGAGGATGCGGATGATCTCCTCGTCGATGCGGTCCAGGGTGAAGGGCGTGGTGCTGTCCTGATCTTTCCTGCTCATGCTGTTTCGCGCTGGCTCATCGGTGTTGGCGGCGTCCCTGCACCGCCCGATCTTTATGGGGCACGCCCCGCCGTCTGTCAAAGCGCGCCGTGCCGTCTGCGACAGCACGGCGCACCCGGTCAGATTTCCCGCGCCAGCTCGCTGCCATTGCCGCGGCGGCTGAGCACCGCGAGGTACACCAGGCCGATGGCGATCCAGCCTGCACCCAGCTCCTGCGCCTCACGGCTCATGCTGAACAGCACGTAGGCGATGATCACCAGACCCACCAGCGGGAACACCAGATGGCGCAGCACCTGGCCGCTCTTCTGGCGGATGAAGTAATGATTGATCACCGCCAGGTGCAGCAGACAGAAGCCGGTCAGCGCGCCGAAGTTGACCAGCGAGGTGAGCACGTCCGGCGAGTCGAGGAAGTAGATGCCGATGCCCAGCGACAGCACGCCCACCAGGTACAGGCTGATGTGCGGGGTCTGGTATTTCGGGTGCACCTTGGCCAGCACACGCGGCAGCTTGCCGTCACGGGCCATGGAGTACAGCAGGCGCGACACGGCGGCCTGCGAGGTGATCGACACGGTCACGCCCCAGGCCAGCGCGGTGGACACCGCCGTCAGCGTGGACAGCCAGCTGCCGCCGGCCGCTTCGGCGATCTCGTAGAAGGCGGTGTCCGCCGACTTGAAGGTCATGCCCGCAGCCAGATCGGTGGCCAGCCACGTCTGCACGATGAAGATGGCGCCCATGACGAACAGCGCGATCAGCGAGGCGCGGCCGATCTGCTTGGCTGGGTCGCCCTTGACCTCTTCAGCGAGGGTGGAGATCGCATCGAAGCCGAGGAACGACAGCACCGCGATGGACACCGCCTTCATCACCAGGCCGAGGTTGAAATGCTCCGGCTGCAGCAGCGGTTCCAGGGTCAGCCGGCCATTGCCCAGGCCGCCTTCCAGCGCGTGGTAACCCACCGCCAGGAATATCGCCAGCACCACCAGTTCGGCGATCAGGAACAGCAGGTTGAAGCGCGCCGCCAGGGTGATGCCGCGCAGGTTGATGAGCGTGGCGGACACCAGGAAGATCAGCATGAAGACCAGCTTGGGGATCGCCGGGAACAGGTGGTTCAGCGCCAGCGCGCTGAACACGTAGAGCAGCGGCGGGATCAGCAGGTAGTCCAGCAGCAGGACCCAGCCGGCAATGAAGCCGACGTTGGGGTGGATACCGCGCTGGGCGTAGGAGTACACCGAGCCGGCGATGGGAAACGCGCGGGACATCGCGCCATAGCTGAGCGCGGTGAAGAGCATCGCCACCATGCCCACCAGGTAGGCCATCGGCACCATGCCGTGGGCGTCGGCATGCACCCAGCCGTACACGCCGAAGGGGGCAATCGGGATCATGAAGATCATCCCGTAGATCACCAGGTCGCCGAGCGTCAGGCTGCGGCGGAGTTGTTGCTTGTATCCGAACTGTTCGATAGCCACGGGGCACTTCCTCTGGGAACGGCAGCATTCAGGGTTCGGCGCTCATGCGCTGAATTGTTGTTGTTTTCAGAACCCGCCCGCCCCGGCCGAACGCACCGGGACTGGCTTGGGTCCTCAGAGCCAGGGAGCCAGGCGAGTCGCCCAGGCTTCCACCCCTTGCGGGGTCCGCAGTCCGTCATTGCGGATTTCGATCAGCACGGCGTCCACGCCGCGCTCGTCGCCATGCACCGGGACAGTCATGTCCTCCAGCGGGTCGATCACGTAGGGCTGGTTGGCGCCGATTTCGTCCCCGCTCTCCCTGAGGCCCGCCACCATGCGCTGGGCATAGGCTTCGGCCTTCGCGAAGAGCACCCCGGCCACCCACGGGCGCGGCTCGCCGCGATAGCTCGGGGTGAAGCTGTGCACGCCGACCAGCCGGGTTGGCCGGGCGGCAGCAAGGCGCTCGTCGAGCAGCGCGGTCAGTTGCCGGTGGAAAGGCTCGAACAGGCTCGCCACCCTCTCCTGCCGGGCCGCCGCGCTCAGGTTGCGGTTGCCGGGAATCGGGTAGATCTCGCTGTGCTCGGGGATCGCATCCGGAGCCGACAGTGGGCGGTTGAGGTCGATCAGCAGGCGCGAGTAGTTCGCCACCAGCAACGTGGCGTCCAGGCGCGCCGACAGCTCGCGGGCCAGGTCCAGCGCGCCGATGTCCCAGGCGATGTGCTCGGCGGCAGCCGCATCGTCCAGGCCCAGCTGCGCCAGCTCCTCGGGGATGTAGCGGCTGGCGTGCTCGCAGACCAGCAGCACCGGGCTCCTGCCCTGCGGGTTGACGATCTCGAACGGCGGACGCCGGTAGAGGCCGGATTCAGTAGAACTTTGCATAGGATTCACAGAGTTGTTCTTCGCTGAGTTCACGGGTCAGGGCCTGCTCCTGGCGCTTCATGGAAACGTAGGTCTGCAGCAGCGCCGGCGGCAGCTGGGCGCACAGTTCGGTATCGGCGAGCAGCAGGCGCTGGGCCTCCTCCAGCGAACCCGGCAGCGATTTGATCCCCAGCTCCTCGCGCTGGGCGTCGCTGAGGCTGTGCGGATCGACGTCGGTGACCGCCGACAGCGGCAGCTCCTGTTGCATGCCCAGGCGCCCGGCGATCAGCACGGCGGCCATGGCCAGGTGCGGGCTGGCGGTGGCGTCCATGGGGCGGAATTCCAGGTTGAACTGGCGCGCCTTGGGCTTGCCGCCGATCTCCACCACCGGGCAGATGCGCAGAGCGGCTTCGCGGTTGCGCAGGCCCAGGCAGGCGTAGGCGGCGCTCCAGTGGTGCGGCTTCAGCCGCAGGTAGGACACCGCCGTCGGCGCGGTGAGCGCGCACAGCGCCGGCAGGTGGCGCAGCACGCCAGCGGCCCAGTGCTCGGCGAGCTTCGACAGGTTGCTCGGCGCGGCCTCGTCGTAGAACACCGGGGTGCCGTCCAGGCGCTGCAGGCTCAGGTGCAGGTGCACGCCGTTGGTCACGGTGCCGGGCGCCAGCAGCGGTGTGAAGGTGCTGCGCCAGCCGAACTGGCGGGCGATCTCGCGGGTGACTTCGCGGACGTTCACCGCGCGGTCGGCGGCGGCAACGCCCTGGGTCGGCCGGCAGGTGACTTCGTACTGGTTGCGGCCGTACTCGGGCAGGAACATTTCCGGCTCGGCGCCGATCTGCTCCAGCGCGCTCATCAGCCAGCCGCCGAAGTTGCCGGTCTGCCGCTGGGCCTGCAGGGAGAAAGCGGCGGCGTGCTCGTCCGCAAGACCCAGCAGGTTGAATTCGTGTTCGAAGGCGGCGGTGACTTGCAGATCAAGCTCCCGGTAGCGGGCGACTTCTTCGCGCAGCAGCGTGCGCGGGCACACCGGCCAGGGCGCGCCGGTGGTGGTCACCAGGTCGCCGTGCAGGTAATCCAGCGGCGCGGCCTGGGCGTCCGGGCCGTTTTCAAGACGCACCCGGCTGCTCGGGTCGGGCAGCAGGCGCAGGTCGCCGTGGCTGCCCCAGGGATTGTCGTCGGCGATGATGTCCTGCGGCGTCAGCGCGCTGTTGGCGGGCACCCAGCCACAGCCGGTGGCCAGTTGCTCGGCGACTTCGGATTCGGGGAGCGAGCGGCCGCGAGTGATGCCGCAGAGGTCGGTGGTGACGAAGCTGGTCAGGCGCATCGGAGCGGGATTGTTATTGTTCTGACTCATGGCGTTCTCCCGGCCTCAGGCCAGCGCGGCGATACGGGCCAGCACGCTGTCGGTGTCGGCGATCCAGCAGTAACCCTTGATCGCTTCCAGGCAGGCCTGGTGGCGTTCGGCGGTGTGGGTGGCGCAGGCGTCCTCGACCAGGGTGACGAGGTAGCCACGGTCGGCTGCGTCGCGCACGGCCATGTCCACACACTGATCGGTGACCACGCCGCAGATGATCAGATGGCGGGTATTCAGGTTGCGCAGCACGTAGTCGATGGCGGTGGAGTTGAAGACCCCCGAGGAGGTCTTCGGCAGCACGATCTCGTTCTCCCGCGGCGCCAGGGCGTCGATCACCTGGGCGTCCGGGCAGCCCTTGGGCAGGTGCATGTCGGAGAGCTTGTGGTCCAGCGAACGGTCACGACCATCGGCGGTGAGGCTCTCGATGATGGTGTGCAGCACCTCCCCGCCTACCTCGCGCATCGCCGCCAGCAGGCGCTGCTGGTTGGGGATCACGCTCGCCTCGACACGGTCGTAGAAGTAGCGGTGCGTCGCTGGATCGACATGAGCATCGCGGCCGGGGATGACCCAGGCGTTCTGCATGTCGACGAACAGGATGGCGGTCTGGCCGCGGGTGAACGGAAGGTCACGGGGCGATTGGTGGGGCAAGCTGAACACGGTCATTCCTCGAGGATGTGGCTGCCGAAGGCAGCTCTCAGGTGGTCGATGCCTTCCAGGCGTTCGTCGAGCTGGCCGTCCATGCGCGCTACCAGGCTGGCGATCAGCGCCTCCACCTGGGCCATGGTCGGCACCAGGGTGTCGAAGGGCGATGGGGATTCCACCGGGGCACTGATGATCAGGTCGGCGAACTCCCGCAGTGGCGAGTCATAGATATCGGTGAACAGCACCACGCGAGCGCCACGGGCCTTGGCCGCGCGGGTCACGCCCAGCGCCTGGGCCTGGTAGCGGCGGTAGTCGAACACCACCACCAGGGTCTGGCGGTCGATGTCGCCCAGCTGGTCGGGCAGCGCGGCGCCATCGTCCAGCAACAGGCAACCGCTGCGCAGCATGCGCAGATGCGCCACCAGGTAACCGGCGAGGAAGCGGCTGAAGCGACCGCCGTGGCAGAGCACGCGCAGCTTGGGCTCGAGCAGCCAGTCGCCGAGCAGGCGCACGTCGTCGGCCTGGGTCAGCGCCAGGGTGCGCTGGATGCCTTCGCTGGCGTCGCTCAGGTAGTTGGACCAGACATCGTCGCGGCTCATGCCTTCGCGGCGCCCGGCGAGCAGGGTGCGCGGCGAGCGCAGGCGGTCGTCCACCTCGGCCATCAGCGCGTTCTGGAAGTCGCTGTAGCCGCTGAAGCCAAGCTTCTTCACCAGACGCAGGATGCTGGGATCACTGACCCCGGCCTGGCGCGCGAGGCGCGACATCGGCCCGAGGCCGGCGCGCGGGTAGTCGTCGAGCAAGGCGCGCAGGACCTTGCGTTCGGCCTTGGTGAGCTCGACTTCCGGGGTGTTCAGGCGATCTTTGAGTGTGAGCATGGGGGCGCCTCTTGTTATGGCGCCATTTGTATAATGCGCTTCAGAAACTTTCAATACGTATTTTTTGTAGTATTCACTACAGATTACCGGCGCACTCTTCCGCTCCGCGACGCAGAGCCCTGGAGGCTGTTGCCCAGGAAGGGAACCGGCTCGCCCTGTGCGCGTCGAACACCTCTCAACGCAACAAGGACCCGCCTCGATGAACGAACTGGAAAAAGCTGCTGCCGGGCTGCTCTACGACGCCAACCACGACCCGCAGGTACTGCGCCAGCGCGCCGAGGCCAAGGCGAAGCTCTTCGAGTTCAACCACAGCCACCCGGATGACCGCGAGCGCCGCGAGGCAATTCTCCGGGGGCTGTTCGCGCGCATCGGCGAAGGCTTCGTGATCGAAGGCCCGCTGCATTGCGACTACGGCTTCAACATCGAGATCGGCGAGCGCTTCTACGCCAACGTCAACCTGGTGATGCTCGACGGCGCCAGGGTCACTATCGGCAATGACGTGTTCATCGCACCGAACGTCGGCATCTACACGGCGGGACACCCGCTGGACGCCGAGCGGCGCAACCAGGGATTGGAGTACGCGCACCCGGTGAGCATCGGCGACAACGTATGGATCGGCGCCGGGGTGAACATCCTTCCCGGCGTGAGCATCGGCGCGAACAGCGTGATCGGCGCCGGCGCCGTGGTGGTGCGTGACATCCCCGAAGGCGTGCTGGCGGCAGGGAACCCGGCGCGAGTCATCCGACCGATCAGCGAGGCGGACCGCCAGCGCTACCGCTGACGGCTACGCCACGTTGACTCAGGCGTCGTCGAGGCGCTCGACCCAGCGCTCGGCCGCGTCATGGGACGCCTGGAAGGCTTCCTCGTGGGACTCCCACGGGCCGACCACCACGTCCAGCGGCGACACGCCGGCCGGCATCTTCGCCAGCGACAGCAGCACTTCGCCCACCTTGCCCGGGGCGATGTATCGCGGCGACATCAACACGGCGACACCCGTGGACGTCAGGTACTCACTGGGTGCCATGAACTCCGGCTCGACTGACTGCTGCATGTGTTTCTCCCCCTGGCCCGTTCTGCTCTGGATGGCGGCGACGAGGCGCACAACGCGCACTCTTCCTGATTCCTGACCCAGCCGGACGAACCCCAGTTCCGCTAGCCACCGCCGTCCCGCCGGCTAGCGGACAAACGGCCGTTTCAGGCCGGCACCGGCTCATGCGCCGGCATCGGCCGCTTGAGCAGCGTGCCCACCAGCACCGCGAACACCAGCGCCGCGACGCCCGCCGCCAGCAATACACCCTCGAAACCGCCGATGAAGGCCTGGCGCACACCGGGCGCCAGCGCATCGCGCAGTGTCGGATCGACCAGCGACAGCGCCGCCGTGAAGTCCCCCGCCGCCGCGCGGGTCGCCATCTCGGCAGCCTTGTCCAGTTGCGCAGGAGCAAGTTTTGCCAGCTCGTTACGCAGCAACTGGGCGCTGCGTGCGGCCAGGACGCCGCCGAGAATACCGATGGCCAGCACGATGGCGGCGAAGCGCGTGGTGGTGCTCAACCCCGAGGCCATGCCGGTGCGCTCGCGGGGCACGCAGGCCATGATGTTCTTCTGCGTGTCGCCGTTGAGCAGCCCGGCGCCGGCACCCAGCACCAGGCTGGCGAGGGCGAAGGCCAGGTAACCGCCCTGCCCGGTCGCCAGCGCGCAAAGCAGGTTGCCCGCACCGACCAGCACCAGGCCGAAGGCAAAAATCTGCGCCGGGCTGAAGCGCCCACTCAGGCGCATGCCCACCCGTGGCGCCAGCAGCATCGCCAGGGCGAACGGCAGCATCCCCGCGCCCGCCGCCACCGCCGACAGCCGCAGGCCGTTCTGCAGGTACAGCGGCAGCAGGGTCATCATCACCTGGGCACAGGCGGCGTAGGCGAACATGCCGAGCAAGGCGCCGATGAAGCGGCCGCTGCGCATCAGCCGCAGGTCGATCATCGGCCGCGCCTGGCTGCGCTCCACCAGCACGAACAGCCCCAACAGGCCAGCGCTGACCAGCAGCCGTGCGAGGGTCGGCGGGCTGTCCCAGCCGACGCGATTGCCATCGATCAGCGCCCAGATCAGGTAGCCCAGGCCGCCGGCGAAGGTCAGGCTGCCCAGCGGGTCGAGGCGCGCGGCAGCGCTGTCGCGGGACTCCTCGATGCTGCGCAACGCCATCGCCCCCAGCAGCACTACCAGCGGCAGGTTGAGGTAGAAGATCCAACGCCAGCCCAGGGTGGCGGAAATCACCCCGCCCAACAGCGGCGCGAAAGTGATGGTGGCGCCCATGCACGCGCCCCAGAAGGCCCAGGCGCGCAGGCGCTCCTCGGGTTCGTGGAAGCGATGGCCGATGGCGGCCAGCGCCGAGGTCAACAACAGCGCGGCGCCGACTCCCTTGGCGGCGCGGGCGATATCCAGGAACAGCAGGCTCGGCGCAGCGCCACAGGCCAGCGAGGCTGCGCCGAACAGCACCAGCCCGAGCAGCAGCATGCGCCGCCGGCCGAAACGGTCGGCCAGGCTGCCGGCGGGCAGCAGGCAGGCGGCGAAGGCCAGCAGGTAGGCGCTGACCACCCACTCGATATCGGCGAAGGAGCCGGACAGGTCGCGGGCGATGCTCGGCAGCGAAACGGCGACGATGTTGGTGTCGAGGATGATCAGCGCGCACACCGCCGAGGCGGTCAGCAGGGTGAAACGGGCGGAGGGTCGTGGGCGAATCACAGGGTCGGACATGGCAAGGCTTCCCGCGTTGGCCGGCGCACCGGGTTTTGCCCTCGCCGCGTCAGCCTTGTAGTGTTGCCTCAACGGTAACGCCCGCGTGCGCCGGGCTTGTTAGCCACGGCGGCCTTCGTCATTAGCCTGCGACTAACGAACATGGAAATCCGTCATTTCCGCTACTTCCTCAGCGTCGCCCACCACGGCCACTTCACCCGCGCGGCCGAGCAACTGGGCATCGCCCCGCCGACCCTGAGCCGGCAGATCCAGGACATGGAAAAGGAACTGGGCGTGCTGCTGTTCCAGCGCAGCCAGCGCGAGGTGCGCCTGACCGCCGCCGGCGAAGCCCTGCTGGCGGAAGCCGGACTCGCGGTACGCCAGTTCGACGCCGCGCAACTGGGCGCGCAGCGCGCCGGCCGGGGCGAAACCGGGCATCTGCGGCTGGGTTACGTGGCCTCGGCGGCCTACTCCGGCGTGCTGCAGCAGCATGTCGAGCAGTTCACCCGCGCGCTGCCGGCGGTGAACCTGGACATCAGCGAAGCGCCCATGGCGCAACTGCCGGCGCAGGTGCGCGACGGTACGCTCGACCTCGCCTACGTACGCTCGCCGATGAGCCTACCGGAGGAGCTTGAAGCCATCGCCCTGCAGGAGGAAGGCTTCGTTCTCGCCCTGCCTGCTTCCTCGCGCCTCAACGAGTTGCCGGAGATTCGCGCCGCGCGCTTGAGTGGTGAAACCTTCATCCTCCCGGAGCAGATCTCCGGCACGCTGGAAGTGGCCAGCGCCGGCGGCTTTGCCCCGCGCCTGGGCCAGCAGCCGGGCAGCCTGGTCGCGGTGATAGCGCTGGTGTCCCTCGGCCGCGGCGTCGCCATCGTCCCCGAGTCCGTGGTGCGCCGGGTGCAGTTGCCGTAGGTGAACTACCGCCCGCTCGCTGACTGCGCGCCGCGCTCGTGGCTGTCACTGCTGCACCGGCGCTTCGAGAAATCACCGCTGGTGCGGCGCTATATCGAACAGGTCCGGGCTCAGTCCGCCGACCACACCGCCAGCTCGTAGCCGTCCGGGTCGATGAAATGGAAACGCCGGCCGCCGGGGAAGGCAAAGGTCGCGCGGCTGATGGTGGCGCCGGCGGCTTCGAGGCGCGACTGGGTCTGCGCCAGGTCGTCGGCGTAGAGGATCACCAGCGGGCCGCAGGGGCGTACCGGCTCACCGCTGGTGAAACCGCCGGTCAGGCGGCCGTCGCTGAACTCGGTGTAGGTCGGGCCGTAGTCGGTGAAGCTCCAGCCGAAGACGCTGCCGTAGAAGGCCTTGCTGCGCGCGATGTCGCTGACGTTGAACTCGATGTTGTCGATCTGACGGTCGTTTCCGCGGATACCCATAGTCGCCTCCTGGCAAGTCATGTCGGCCTGATCCTACGGCAAATCCCCGCGAGCAAAGCGCACCGCGCCGGTCGGCCGCAGGCTGATTGGCCATTTTGCGCCGATTGGCGAATAATCATCGCGACTCAGCCAGATTCGCCGCCATGCTCAACATCCCCCTCGCCAGTGTCGACGACGTCGACCGCGCTGTGCTCGCCATCGGCACCGACTACCCGCTCGGCACGCTGCTCAAGCCCCACGCCCACCGCCGCGCGCAGTTCCTCTACGGCATGAGCGGGCTGATGGAGGTCGAGACCGAGGACGGCGCCTGGGTGATCCCGCCCTACAGCGGCGTGTGGATTCCCGCCGGCAAGCAGCATCGGGTGCTGATGCGCGGTGTCAGCACCCGCAGCCTGTACATCGCCCCGCAGGTGCCGGTGCGCGACACCCTGCTGTGCCAGGCGCTGACCGTCTCGCCGCTGCTGCATCACCTGCTGCTGGCCAGCGTCGAGGTGCCGGCGCTGCACGACGAGAGCGGCCGCGACGGCGACCTGATCCGCCTGCTGCTCCATGAGCTGCGCCAGGCCCCGAGCCTGCCGCTGTTCGCCCCGCTGCCGGCGCACCCACGCCTGCTGGAGCTGTGCCGGGACTTCCTGCGCGCGCCAGCCATTGATGTCACGGCAGACCTCTGGGCCAGCGAGCTGCATTGCAGCTCGCGCACCTTCAGCCGGCTGTTCCGCCAGCAGACCGGCCTCTCCTTCGGCGCCTGGCGCCAGCAGGCCTGCCTGCTCGCCGCCGTCACCCGGCTCGCGGCGGGCAACCCGGTCACCCGCGTGGCGCTGGAGCTGGGCTACGACAGCCCGAGCGCCTTCTCCAGCATGTTCCGCCGCAGCCTGGGCGTGGCGCCCAGCAGCTACCAGGCCTCGGCGGACGGTGCTGCGGCAACCGCCTAGCACCGCTGGCGCAATCGGACTGAACCCTCGCCGGCCCTCTCCTTCGATATGCACATGTCGCATCCGTCGGACCACTGCTGTCGAAGGAGCCTTCATGCACAACCTGGAAACCCCGACCCTCAAGCTGGGACTGTTCAAACCCTCGGGCAGCTTCGGCCAGGCGCTGATCGCCGGCGCCCTGCAACGCCAGCACGAAGTGACCGTGCTGCTCGACGACCTCAACCGCCTGCGCGCCCGCCCCGGCCTGCGCTGCAAGCTGGGCAGCCTGGACTCGTCGATCGTGGTCAGCCAGGCCGTTTCGGGGTTGGACGTGGTGTTCGCCTTCCTCGCCGATCAGCCGGAGGAAGAGCTGCCGCCGCAGTGCAGCGCCCTGGTCGATGGCGCGTTGCGTGCGGAAGTGTCGCGCCTGCTGCTGGTGGGCCACTGGGGCTGGCTGGTGGAGCCTGCCGATACCGAGCAGGAACAGCTCGGCGCCGGCCTTGCCCGCAGTCTGAAGGCAAGCGGCCTGGACTGGACGCTGGTGGAAGCACCGCCGATGCCCGAAGGCCTGCGCATCGACGACTTCAGCCGCGCCGGTAGTGCCTCCGCCGAAGACTCTGCCCTGGCGTTCTCCTACGCCGAGGCACTGCTGGACGAGATGCAACTGGGCCTGCACACCGGCCAGTGCCTGCGTCTGCGCAGCGGCGAGGAGTAGCCGCCATGTCCGGTCCCGATTCACTCAGCCAGTTTCTCGGCACCCTGCTCCTGGCACTGGCCTTCAGCGCCTTCATTCTCTTCGTGCGCGGCTACCGTCCCCGAGGCGTGGATGGGCTCTGGTATGACCTGGCACTGGTGTTCATCGGACTCTGGCTGGCGTTGTGGCCGGAGCTTGGCAACTACCTGCGGAGCATGAGCATCGACAGCGCCATCGGCCTGCTGGCGGAGCTGCTTGCCACGCTGCTGGGCGGAGTGCTGGGGGCGGGAGTGGCGTTTGGGTTGCGCCGGGTCATGCGCGAAAGCCGAATGGGCAGGAGGCCGTAGAAGCCCTGAGCCTGACGCGCTCGTCAGGCGGGCAACGGCGGACAACCCTGGTCCTGGGAGTCAGAACAAGGCGTAGCTGAATGGAGTTCCGGAAATCCTTCCAGTTCTGGTGCGCGACTCATAATAGGCAAGACCACCGGCCTCCAGCTTCTCCTCGATCAGTTCGTTCATGCACTGATCGGCGTCGGTGGGGAATACCCCGAGCGCCCAGAAGGAGCGCACATCCAGCTCCGACTTGCGGATTTTCGCCACCTTGGCCAAGTCGGAAATCATGTTCGAGATGCAGTTACCTGGCTGCTGATGCTGCTTGATCTCCAGCGCGACAAAGCGCTCAAGCGCCCAGTGCTTCTTGCGGATGGTGAAATCGGGGCGGAAGAACTGCCGGGACTTCTCCCTCCGGTAGTCGTACTCCAATGCCCATTCACGCCCCCACTCCGGCTCTGACTCATGCTCTGCCAGAAACCGCGCGAACTCCACCTGGAACCAGATTTCCCAGCCGGAGATCTCATAATCCGAGATGACTTTGAACGCCGATTTGAGAGTGCGTCGCGCGAAAAACTCTTCGAGCAGCTCGCTGATGTAATCAAAGTCGGCCTGCGGCTTTTTCATCCGGTTCTACATCCTTTTAGGGTGAATGATTTGATATTGCCATCATCCATCCGAGCGCAACAAGAGTGGCGGAGCGCTCGGTCAATGCATGCTTTCCTTCAGTCGAGCAATGTTCCTCTCAACGGCCAGACGTGAAGTGCTAGGCACCCGCCATATCCAGCGCCGCCGCCTGCTCGTCCACCAGCTGGCGGAACAGCTCCAGTGAGCGCGAGCGTGAATCGCTGCGCCAGATCAGCCAGGTGTTCAGCCGGGCGAAGTCGCCGCTCATGGGCCAGGCGCTGACCGAGGCGCTGCCGGGCATGTTGCTCAGCATGCTGCGCGGCATCACCGCCAGGCCGCCGCCGGCGCTCACGCAGGCGAGCATGCTGTGGTAGGACTCCAGCTCGCGGATGGCGCCGGGGGCCGCGCCGTCGGCGGCGAACCAGCGCTCGAAGTGGTGGCGATAGGAGCAGTTGTCGCGGAACACGTAGATCATCTCGCCGTCGGCATCGCGGCCACGGTGAATAGCTGCGTGGTGCGACGGCGCGACCACCAGCATGTCCTCGTCGAACACCGGCACGCCCTCCAGCGCCGGGTGCTTGATCGGCCCATCGACGAAGGCGGCGATCAGCTCGCCGGCGATCACGCCGTCGATCATGGCGCCCGACGGGCCGGTGGACAGGTCCAGCTCCACCTTCGGGTACTGCTGGTGGTAGCGCGCCAGCAGGCGCGGGATACGCACCGCCGCCGTGCTCTCCAGCGAGCCGATGGGGAAGCGCCCGGTGGGCTCCTTGCCCGACACCACCACCCGCGCCTCTTCCACCAGGCCGAGGATGCGCGTGGCGTAGACGAGAAAGTCGTGCCCGGCGAGGGACAGGCGCAGGCGGTTGTTCTCGCGGATGAACAGGTCGGCGCCCAGGTCCGCTTCCAGCTGCTTGATCCGCGTGGTCAGGTTGGACGGCACGCGGTGCATGGCCTGGGCGGCGGCGGCGATACTCTTGTGGGCGGCCACGGCGCAGAAGATTTCCAGCTGGACGAGGTCCATTTCATTCTCCAAACGAGAGCGTAATCGTCATTATTATTCAGTTTTCATAAGCATGATTCAACGCGACACTGGCTCCACTTCCTGCAACCCACCCTCACAGGAGCGAGCCATGAGCATTTCCCCACAGACCCACGCGATCTCCCGCAACCCTGCCACCGGCGAGGTGATCGATAGCTACGCCTTCGAGTCCGCCGAGGCGCTGGAGCAGTCCCTGGCCCGCGCAGCCCAGGGCTACGCAACCTGGAAGCGCACCCCGCTGGAGCAGCGCGCCGCCGCCCTGGTGCGTCTCGGCCAGGCCCTGCGCGCCAACGCCGATGCCCTGGCCGCCACCATCACCGCCGAGATGGGCAAGCCCATCACCCAGGCCCGTGGCGAAGTGGAAAAGTGCGCCGGCCTGTGCGACTGGTACGCCGCCAACGGCCCGCAGATGCTCGCCCCGGAGCCGACCAGCGTGGAGCACGAGCGCGCCTGGATCGAGTACCGCCCGCTGGGCCCGATCCTCGCGGTGATGCCGTGGAACTTCCCGATCTGGCAGGTGCTGCGCGGCGCGGTGCCGGCGCTGCTGGCGGGCAACACCTATGTGCTCAAGCACGCGCCGAACGTCATGGGCAGCGCCTACGGAATGCTGCAGGCGTTCCAGCAGGCGGACTTCCCGGCAGGCGTGTTCGAAGTCATCAACGTCGGTAACGACCTGGTGTCCCAGGCCATCCGCGATGACCGCATCGCCGCCGTCACCGTGACCGGCAGCGTGCGCGCCGGCTCCGCCATCGGCTCCCAGGCCGGCGCCGCGCTGAAGAAGTGCGTGCTGGAACTGGGCGGCTCGGACGCCTTCATCGTGCTCGCCGACGCCGATCTCGACGTGGCCGTGAAGGCCGCCGTCGCCGGGCGCTTCCAGAACTCCGGGCAGGTCTGCGCCGCGGCCAAGCGCTTCATCATCGAGGACAGCATCGCCGACACCTTCACCGAGCGCTTCGTCGCCGCCACCCGCGAACTGGCGATGGGCGACCCAGCCCAGGCGCAGACCTACGTCGGCCCCATGGCCCGCTATGACCTGCGCGACGAGCTGGATGACCAGGTGCAACGCACCCTGGCCGAAGGCGCCACACTGCTGCTGGGCGGCGGCAAGGCCGAAGGCGCGGGCAACTTCTACCAGCCCACCGTGCTGGCGGATGTGACGCCGGAAATGACCTCGTTCCGCGAGGAGCTGTTCGGCCCGGTGGCCTCGATCATCCGCGCCAGGGACGCCCGCCACGCGCTGGAGCTGGCCAACGACAGCGACTTCGGCCTGACCGCCACGGTGTTCACCGCCGACCTCGCCCGCGCCCGGCAGATGAGCGCCGAGCTGGACGTCGGTGGCGTGTTCATCAACGGCTACAGCGCCAGCGATGCCCGCGTCGGTTTCGGCGGCGTGAAGAAGAGCGGCTTCGGTCGCGAGCTGTCGCACTTCGGCGTGCGCGAGTTCTGCAACGCGCAGACCGTCTGGGTCGACCGCCGCTAAAACGTACCGGCGTAAAAAAGGCGGCCCACCTGAAGAGGTGGGCCGCCTACCAACACAGCACACTATGAGTCGTCAGTCCTGTTGTGCGACACCTCCCTGCACCGATTCGGTTGCGCTTGAGGAAACGGGCGAGAGGACGCCGGAAATCACCTGCCAGGCCATCGACAGTGCGCCGATGATGAACACCACGTCACCGAAGGTGCGCACCCAGCGCAGGGTCTGCAGCAGCGGCTGCTGCATGAAGGCTTCGCTGCGGGCGTACCAGAGGCCGACGTCGACACTGGCGTGGAACTGGATGATGCCAATCGGCAGCAGGCTGGTGGAAAGCATCAACACCAGGCCGCCGTTGAGGCACCAGAAGGCCGTCTTCATCAGCCGCTCGTTGAACTGCAGGTCCGGGCGGATGTAGCGCAGCACCAGCAGCGTGAAGCCCAGGGCGAGGAAGCCGTACACCCCGAACAGCGCGGCGTGGGCGTGGGTCGGCGTGGTGTTGAGGCCCTGGATGTAATACAGCGAGATGGGCGGGTTGATCATGAAGCCGAAGACCCCGGCGCCAAGCATGTTCCAGAAGGCCACGGCGACGAAGCAGGCCAGCGGCCATTTCACCCGCTGCATCCAGGCGGCGCGGTTCTTCAGCCGCCAGTTCTCCCAGGCCTCGTAGCCCAGCACTACCAGCGGCACCACTTCCAGGGCGCTGAAGGTGGCGCCGACCGCCATCACCGGCGTGGTGGTGCCGGAGAAGTACAGGTGGTGGAAGGTACCCGGCACCCCGCCGAGCATGAACAGCGAGGCCGAGGCCAGGCTGGCGGTGGTCGCGGCGCGCACGCTCACCAGGCCCATGCTGGAGAAGATGAAGGCCAGCGCGGTAGTGGCGAAGACCTCGAAGAAGCCCTCCACCCACAGGTGCACCACCCACCAGCGCCAGTACTCCATCACCGACAGGTTGGTGCGCTCGCCATAGGACAGGCCGGCACCGTAGAACAGACCGATGGCGATCACCGAAGCGGACAGCAGCGCCAGCAGGTTCTTGTCGCCCGGCTTGCGGAACGCCGGGAGGATGCCGCGCAGCATCAGCGCAAGCCAGAAGGCGATGCCGAGGAACTTGCCGATCTGCCACAGGCGGCCGAGGTCGACGTATTCATAGCCCTGGTGGCCCAGCCAGAAGTTCCACTGCGGCGGCAGGATCTGCGCGATGGCCAGGAAGTTGCCGACGAAGGAGCCCAGCACTACCACGACCAGCGCCCAGAACAGGATGTCGACGCCCAGCTTCTGGTATTTCGGGTCCTTGCCGCCGTTGATGATCGGCGCGAGGAACAGCCCGGCGGCGAGGAAGCCGGTGGCGATCCAGAACAGCGCGCTCTGGATGTGCCAGGTGCGCAGCAGCGAATAGGGGAACCACTGCGACAGCGGTATGCCGTAGAAGTCCTGGCCTTCCACCGTGTAGTGAGCAGTCCCGCCGCCCAGCATCACCTGGAAGGTGAACAGCCCCACCACCAGCAGCAGGTACTTGCCCAGGGCCTTCTGCGAAGGCGTCAGGCCGACCAGGCTGATCGGGTCGTGCAGCGGCGGGTGCGGCTCTTCCTCCTCCTTGCGCAGGAAGGCCCAGGCCCAGACCAGGAAGCCGACGCCAGCGATCAGCAGCACCACGCTGACGATGGACCACATGACGTTCTCAGCGGTCGGCTGGTTGCCGATCAGCGGCTCATGGGGCCAGTTGTTGGTGTAGGTGGCGACGGAGTTCGGGCGCTCGGTGGCAGCGGCCCAGGCGGTCCAGAAGAAGAAGTGGGTCATCTCTTCACGCCGCTCCAGGCTCGGCAGCGTGTTCTCCTTCATGGCGAAGCTCTTCCGACTGGGTTGCAGCGCCGGGTCGTCACCGAACAGCGCGACGTAATAGGCGGCGGTCTGGCGGATCGCTTCGACACGGCGCTCGCTCAGGGTCAGCACGCCGTTGTCGGTGCGGTTCTGCCGGTATTCACGTTGCAGGCGATTGCGCAGGACGGCCTGCTGGTCGCTGTCGAGTTCGCCGAAAGCCTTGCCGTACAGCTCGTGGGCGCCGATGTCGAGCCAGGCGGTCAGCTCGCGGTGCAGCCAGTCGGCGGTCCAGTCCGGCGCCTGGTAGGCGCCGTGGCCCCAGATGGAGCCGAGCTGCATGCCGCCGACGCTCTGCCAGGCGGTCTGACCGTCGAGGATGTCGGTGCCGGTGAACAGCTGCTCGCCGGAGACGCTGCGCACCTCATCGGGGATCGGCGGCGCCTGGCGGTAAACCTCGCGGCCGAAGTAGCCGAGGATGCCGAAGGTCACCGCCAGCACGGCCAGCAATGTCCACCAGAGTTTGCGGTATTCACCCATGGCACACCTCCGGGGAGGCGGCCACGGCCGCGAAAGCGGCGGTGTCTTCGCAGGCTGAATGTCCTAAAGTGCTTTCGGGCGAATCGTCGTACATGATGCGACTCCTGTGTCAGGCTTATCCTTCAGATGGCAAGCCGCGTGCCACTCGATAACACCTTTGGAATCAAGCACCTGGGAAGCTGAAGAGTCGAAATGACCGCTCACACAAAGGGTTCAAAAGACCTCATCAAGGTAAAAAGTACCTCCTTCCTCAACCGGCTCCTGGCGGACCTGCCCAGCGACCTGCCGGCCGCCGTGCGCCTGCAACGACTGGTCGCCGCCCTGCGCGACGAATTCAGCTGCAGCGCGGTAGTGCTACTGCGCCTGGATGGCGAGCGGTTGCAGACCCAGGCAGCCGTCGGGCTGGACCTGGAAGTGCTCGGGCGCAGCTTCCAGGTCGAGCGCCACCCGCGCCTGGCGCGCATTCTCGAAGAGCGCGAGCCGGTGCAGTTCGCCGCCGACAGCGAACTGCCCGACCCTTATGACGGCCTGCTGCAGGACAGCCCCGACAAGCCCCTGCCCGTGCATGACTGCATGGGCATGAGCCTGCGCGTGCAGGACCGCCTGTGGGGAGCGGTGACCCTCGACGCGCTGCGCCCTGGCAGCTTCGATGCCTCCGTGGCGCGGCGCCTGCAGGAGTGCGCGCCGCTGATCGAGACGGCGCTGCGCATCGGCCAGCTGGAAAACGAAGTGCGCGGCCTGCGCCTGGCGCGCAGCGGCCTGGTGGAGCCGGCGGTGGAATCGCAGAGCAGCATCCTTGGCGACAGCCCGGTGCTGCGCGGCTTGCTCAACGAACTGAAGATCGTCGCCGACGCCGAACTGCCCGTGTTGCTGCAAGGCGAGACTGGCGTCGGCAAGGAGCTGTTCGCCCACTGGCTGCACGCCAATTCGCCGCGGGCGCGCAAGCCGATGGTCCACATCAACTGCGCCGCGCTGCCGGAAACCCTGGCCGAGAGCGAGCTGTTCGGCCACGTGCGCGGGGCGTTCTCCGGCGCCACCCAGGACCGCCAGGGCCGCTTCGAGACGGCCAGCGGCGGCACCCTGTTCCTCGACGAGATCGGCGAGCTGCCGCTGGCGATCCAGGCCAAGCTGCTGCGCGCCCTGCAGAGCGGCGAAATCCAGCGCCTGGGGGCGGACCGGCCGAAGCACGTGGATGTGCGGATCATCGCGGCGACCAACCGCAACCTCATCGAGGAGGTGCGCGAGGGACGTTTCCGCGCCGACCTCTATCACCGCCTCTCGGTCTACCCGGTGCACATCCCGCCGCTGCGCGAGCGCGGCCACGACGTGCTGATGCTCGCCGGGCACTTCCTCGAACTGAACCGCGCGCGCCTGGGGCTGCGCTGCCTGCGCCTGAGCGCGGACGCGGAGCGCACGGTGCTGGCCTACGCCTGGCCGGGCAACGTGCGCGAGCTGGAGCATGTGATCAGCCGGGCGGCGTTGAAAGTTCTCAGCCAGGCGGACTCACGCCATGCGCTGCTGAGCATCGAAGCGGCCGGTCTGGGCCTGGAGGTGACGACCCATCCGGCACCGGCGAAGGTCTCGACGCTGGCAGCCGGCGAGACGCCCTACTCCCTGCAGGCCGCAGTGGACGGCTACCAGCGGCAGTTGCTGCAGGACGCACTGCTACGCCACAACGGCAAGTGGGCCAGCGCCGCCCGCGCGCTGGAGATGGACCCCAGCAACCTGCGCAAGCTGGCGCGGCGGCTGAACCTGCTGTGATTCAAACACAACGGCCCGCCAGGAAAGCGGGCCGTTCTGCATCGGGCAGCAGCGTCAGATGGTGCGCGAGAAGCGCTCCTGCTGCTCGCCACCGAGGTAGGCGTCGAAGGCCATGGCCACGCTGCGCATCATCAGCTGGCCCTGGGGCAGCAGTACCAGCGCGTCGTCGTGCAACTCGATCAGGCCGTCGCCGACCTGCTCGCGCAACTGCCGCAGCGAGCTCTCGAAGTACTCGCCGAAACGAATGCCGTGACGCTCCTCCAGCGGGGCGTAGTCCACGCGGCCATGGCACATCAGCGCGCTGATCACTTCACGGCGCAGGCAGTCGTCGTCGGTCAGGCGATAGCCCTTGTGCACCGGCAGCAGGCCCTCATTGATCCGCGCGTAGTACTGCGACAGCTCCTTCACGTTCTGCCCGTAGGTGTCGCCGACCTTGCTGATGGACGACACGCCCAGGGCGATCAGGTCGCAGTCGGCGTGGGTCGAGTAGCCCTGGAAGTTGCGCTGCAGGGTGCCGTTGCTGCGGGCCACGGTGAGTTCGTCGTCGGGCAGGGAAAAGTGGTCCATGCCGATGTAGACGTAGCCCGCTTCGGTCAGCCGCTGGATGGTCAGTTCCAGCAGTTCCAGCTTGCGCTCCGGCGGCGGCATGTCCTCGCGGCGGATCAGCCGCTGCGCGCGCACCCGCTCGGGCAGGTGCGCGTAGCTGTAGGCGGCGATGCGGTCGGGGCGCAGGGCGATGATCTTGCTGAGGGTGGTGTCGAAGCTCGCCACGGTCTGCAGCGGCAGGCCATAGATCAGGTCCACGGAGACCGACTTGAACTTCGCCTCGCGCGCCGCCGCGACCAGGTCGAAGACCTGCTGCTCGCTCTGCACGCGGTTGACCGCTTCCTGCACCTTCTCGTCGAAATCCTGCACGCCGAAGCTCAGGCGGTTGAAGCCCTGGGCGCGCAGCTCGGCGATGCGCTCGCGGCTGATGGTGCGCGGGTCGACTTCGATGGAGAACTCGTGGGCGTCACTTTCGTCGAGGTTGAAATGCTCGCGCAGGCTGTCCATCACTTCGCTTAGCTGCTCGCTGGTCAGGTAGGTCGGCGTGCCGCCGCCCAGGTGCAGCTGGGTGAGCTTGCGGGTGCCGTCGAACAGCTCGGCCTGCATGGCGATCTCGCGCTTGAGGTAGTCCAGGTATTCCACGGCGCGGTGGGTCTTCTGGGTGATGATCTTGTTGCAGGCGCAGTAGTAGCAGAGGCTCTTGCAGAACGGGATATGGATGTACACCGAGAGCGGCTTGGCCGCGCTCCCGTCGCCGGGATGGTTGCTGCGCCGGGCGGCCGCGCGGTAGTCGTCGGCGGCGAACGCGCCATGGAACTGCGGCGCGGTGGGATAGGAGGTGTAGCGCGGGCCGGGACGGTCGTACTTCTCCACCAGCGCGCGGTTGAAACTCATCGATTCGGGCATGACACGGGCTCCTGAGGCGCTGGCAGTCTGTCGCTGCGAGTCGCCGCCGCACGATACTCCGCTCAAGCTACGCGCCTCCTGCGCAGGATCAAGAAGTTCTGTCGTGCAGGACGAATCTCCATGTTCCTACAGTAGTCGCTGATCAATGGCAGCACGCCTGTTCATGCAGTGGCAATCCAGTGGCCATCGCTATTTATATTTCTATATAGCGAAACACCAAGTTGCGCACGTTCGCAGCAATATCCCGCCTCGTTTTGGAATTCCCCTTGATCTGCGTCTAGGCTGGACCTCTGCAGCACCCGAGCGGTGCCAAGATAACCAGAGATTCCACAAGACACCGTGATTCGGCTAATGGCAATGCCCGCGAGCGCAGGTACCCACTGACCTGCCCCGGCATCGTTACGGCTGGATGGAACGAACCGTTGCTGACGGTACCTTCAAGGGACTGCGTGCAGAATGGCTACTTCAATTCCAGCTGGCGACCGCTATCGCGCTCTCGGCTTGTCGACCCTGGCCTTTACCCTGTGCTTCGCCGTATGGACGCTGTTCTCCATCCTCGGCCTGCAGATCAAGAACGAGTTCGGCCTCAGCGATACCCAGCTCGGCCTGCTGATGGCGACGCCGGTGCTGACCGGCTCGATCTCGCGCATCTTCCTCGGCCTGTGGACCGACCGCTACGGCGGCCGCTGGGTGTTCGGCCTGTTGATGCTGGTGTCGGCCGTCTGCGTCTACCTGCTGACCTTCGCCAACAGTTTCCCGATGTTGCTGGTGGCCGCGCTGGGCGTCGGCCTGGCCGGCGGCGGCTTCATCGTCGGCACAGCCTACACCGCCACCTGGTTCGAAGCCGGGCAACAGGGCACCGCGCTGGGCATCTTCGGTGCCGGTAACGTCGGCGCCGGCCTGACCAACCTCGCCGCTCCGCTGCTGATGCTCGCCCTCGGCTGGCGCGGCGCCGCGCTGGTCTACGCAATCGTGCTGGGCGTCATGGGCATCCTGTTCATCCTGCTGGCCAAGACCGACCCGCAGGCCGCCACCCGCCAGGCCAAGGCCGTCCCGCTGGCCGAGCAACTGGCGCCGCTGGCCGAGCTGCGCGTGTGGCGCTTCTCGCTGTACTACTTCTTCGTCTTCGGCGCCTTCGTGGCGCTGGCCCTGTGGCTGCCGCACTACCTGATGGAGGTGTACGGCCTGGGCCTGGCCGCCGCCGGTTTCGTCGCCGCGCTGTACACCGTGCCGGCCTCGCTGTTCCGCATCCTCGGCGGCTGGCTGTCGGACCGCTACGGCGCGCGCCGGGTGATGTACTGGACCCTGAGCCTGTCGGTGATCTGCACCTTCCTGCTCAGCTACCCACCCACCCGCTACGTCGTCACCGGCGTGCGCGGCGAGGTGGAGTTCGCCATGCACCTGGGGCTGATCGGCTTCGCCGCGATCATCATCGTGCTGGGCTTCTTCATGTCCCTGGGCAAGGCGGCGGTGTTCAAGCACATCCCCACCTACTACCCACAGCACGTCGGCGTGGTCGGCGGTCTGGTGGGCATGATGGGCGGCCTGGGCGGCTTCCTGCTGCCGCTGACCTTCGGCATGCTCAACGACGTGGTCGGCATCTGGCAGAGCTGCTTCATGCTGCTGTTCCTGATCGCCGCCGGCGCCCTGGCCTGGATGCACTACGCGATCCGCATGGCCGAGCGCGTGGAATGGGCCGAGCGCAGTTCCTCCCGCGACCTGCCGGAGCTCTCCACCCCCAGCAGCTTCGTCCTGCGCGAATGGCACCCCGAGGACCCGGCGTTCTGGGAGCAGACCGGCAAGCGCATCGCCACGCGCAACCTGTGGATCTCCATCCCCAACCTGCTGCTGGCCTTCGCCATCTGGATGGTCTGGTCGGTGGTGGTGGCCAAGCTGCCGCTGGCGGGCTTCGAGTACAGCGCCAACCAGCTGTTCTGGCTGGCCGCCCTGCCCGGCCTGTCCGGCGCCACCCTGCGCATTTTCTACAGCTTCATGGTGCCGATCTTCGGCGGCCGGCGCTGGACGGCGCTGTCCACTGCATCGCTGTTGCTGCCGGCGCTGTGGATCGGCTTCGCCGTGCAGAACCCGAACACGCCGTACCTGGTGATGCTGATCCTCGCCCTGCTCTGCGGCCTGGGCGGCGGCAACTTCTCCTCGAGCATGGCGAACATCTCGTTCTTCTTCCCCAAACAGGCCAAGGGCGCGGCCATGGGCCTGAACGCCGGGCTGGGCAACCTGGGCGTCAGCGTCATGCAGTTCGCCGTGCCGCTGTGCATCACCATGACGGTGTTCGGCGGCCTGGGCGGCGAGCCGCAGATGACCGCCGCCGGCACGCCGCTGTGGCTGCAGAACGCCGGCTTCATCTGGGTGCCCTTCATCATCATTGCGACCATCGCCGCCTGGTTCGGCATGAACGACATCGCCAGCGCCAAGTCGTCCTTCGCCGACCAGATGGCGATCTTCAAGCGCAAGCACACCTGGCTGATGAGCGTGCTCTACACCGGTACCTTCGGCAGCTTCATCGGCTTCTCCGCCGGCTTCCCGCTGCTGGCCGGGCACCTGTTCCCCGGCGTCGACGTGCTCAAGTTCGCCTTCCTCGGGCCGCTGATCGGGGCGCTGGCCCGCGCCTTCACCGGCGGCCTGGCGGACCGCTTCGGCGGCGGACGGATCAGCCTCTGGGTGTTCGTCGCCATGGCCGTGTGCGTCGGGGGCGTGCTGTTCTTCATCGAAGGCAAGGACCAGCCGGGCGCCTTCTGGGGCTTCCTGGCGATGTTCCTGCTGCTGTTCTTCTTCTCCGGGGTGGGCAATGCCAGCACAACGCAGATGATCCCGGCGATCTTCCGGATCATGACGCCGCGCCTGTTCCCCAGCCTGCCCGCCGAGCAGCAGGGCCTGCAGAGCGAGAAGGAGTCCGCCGCCGCGGTGGGCTTCATCTCCGCGGTGGCGGCCTACGGTGGCTTCTTCATCCCGAAATCGTTCGGCAGTTCGTTCGACCTCACCGGAGGCCCGGAATGGGCGCTCTACGGGTTCATCGTGTTCTACGTGCTGTGTATCGCGCTGACCTGGTTCTACTACACCCGTGGTAATGCCGAGGTGCGTTGCTAAGCGCGCACCCAGCCAAGGAGGACAAACATGAGCTTCTTCATCGACCGCCTGCGCTACCTGGTCAAGCGTCCCCCGGAGTTCGCCGGTGGCCACGGCGAAACCCGCGATGAGAGCCGCGACTGGGAAGACGGCTATCGCCAGCGCTGGCAGTTCGACAAGATCGCCCGCTCGACCCACGGGGTGAACTGCACCGGCTCCTGCAGCTGGAAGATCTACGTGAAGAACGGCCTGGTCACCTGGGAAACCCAGCAGACCGACTACCCGCGCACCCGCCCCGACCTGCCCAACCACGAGCCCCGTGGCTGCCCGCGCGGCGCCAGCTACTCCTGGTACCTGTACAGCGCCAACCGGCTGAAATACCCCATGGTGCGCAAGGCGCTGGTGCAACTCTGGCGCGAGGCGCTGGCGGCCCACAAGGACCCGGTGCTGGCCTGGGCGAGCATCGTCGAGGACCCGCAGAAGTCCAAACAGTACAAGTCCATCCGCGGCCGTGGCGGCTTCGTCCGCGCCGACTGGGACGAGATGCAGACCCTGGTCGCCGCCGCCAACGTCTACACCGTGAAGACCTACGGCCCGGACCGCGTCGCCGGCTTCTCGCCGATCCCGGCGATGTCGATGGTCTCCTACGCCTCGGGCACCCGTTACCTGTCGCTGATCGGCGGCGTATGCCTGTCCTTCTATGACTGGTACTGCGACCTGCCGCCCGCCTCGCCACAGGTGTGGGGCGAGCAGACCGACGTGCCCGAGTCCGCCGACTGGTACAACTCCGGCTACATCATCGCCTGGGGTTCCAACGTCCCGCAGACCCGTACGCCCGACGCGCATTTCTTCACCGAGGTCCGCTACAAGGGCACCAAGACCATCGCCATCACCCCGGACTACGCGGAAATCTCCAAGCTCTGCGACGAGTGGATGAGCGCCAAGCAGGGCACCGACTCCGCGCTGGCCATCGCCATGGGCCATGTGATCTTCAAGGAATTCCACCTGGAGAAACCCAGCGCCTACTTCACCGACTACATCCGCCGCTACACCGACATGCCGATCCTGGTCGAGCTGGAGCAGCGCGACGACGGCAGCCTGGTGCCGGGCAAGCAACTGCGCGCCAGCGACTTCGACGGCAACCTGGAGCAGGCCAACAACCCCGAATGGAAGACCGTGGCCTGGGACGAGAGCGGCGACCGCCTGGTGGTACCGCGCGGCGCCATCGGCTTCCGCTGGGGTGAGAGCGGCCACTGGAACCTGGAGCAGGTCGACGCCGACGGCAAGGAGATCAGCCTGCGCCTGTCGCAACTCGGCCAGCATGACGAAGTGGCGCGGGTGGCCTTCCCCTACTTCGGCGGCATCGAGCGCCAGCACTTCCCCAACGTGAAGGTGCGCGACGTCATCTACCACCACGTGCCGGCCAAGCGCCTGAAACTGGCCGATGGCCGCGAGGTGCTGGCGGTCACCGTGTTCGACCTGACCGCCGCCAACTACGGCATCGACCGTGGCCTGCAAGCCACCGTCGGCGGTGCGGGCGAGGACGACGGCGCCAGCGATTACGGGCAGATGAAGCCCTACACCCCGGCCTGGCAGGAGGCGATCACCGGGGTGCCGGCGGCGCAGATGATCCGCATCGCCCGCGAGTTCGCCCTCAACGCCGACAAGACCCATGGCCGTTCCATGATCATCGTCGGTGCCGGGATGAACCACTGGTACCACATGGACATGAACTACCGCGGGCTGATCAACATGCTCATCCTCTGCGGTTGCATCGGCAAAAGCGGTGGCGGCTGGTCGCACTACGTCGGCCAGGAAAAGCTGCGCCCGCAGACCGGCTGGACGCCGCTGGCCTTCGCCCTCGACTGGCACCGTCCGCCGCGCCACATGAACGGCACCTCGTTCTTCTACAACCATTCCAGCCAGTGGCGCTACGAGAAGCTGGAAGTGAAGGAGCTGCTCTCCCCGCTGGCCCGCCCGCAGGACTTCAGCGGCAGCCTGGTGGACTTCAACGTGCGCGCCGAACGCATGGGCTGGTTGCCTTCCGCGCCGCAACTGGGGATCAACCCGCTGCGCCTGGCCGCCGCCGCCCAGGCCGCCGGCAAGAGCACGGTGGACTACACCGTCGAGCAACTGAAAAGCGGCCAGCTGCGCTTCGCCAGCGAAGACCCGGACAACCCGCAGAACCACCCGCGCAACCTGTTCGTCTGGCGCTCCAACCTGCTCGGCTCCTCCGGCAAGGGCCACGAGTACATGCTCAAGTACCTGCTGGGCACCAAGCACGGCGTGCTCGGCAAGGACCTGGGCGAAGCCGGCAAGCAGCGCTCCGAGGAAGTGGTGTGGAAGGACGAGCCCATCGAAGGCAAGCTCGACCTGCTGACCACCCTGGACTTCCGCATGTCCACCACCTGCCTCTACTCCGATGTGGTGCTGCCCACCGCCACCTGGTACGAGAAGGACGACCTCAACACCTCGGACATGCACCCCTTCATCCACCCGCTCACCGCCGCCACCGACCCGGCCTGGGAAGCGCGCAGCGACTGGCAGATCTACGACGGCATCGCCCAGGCCTTCTCGCGCCTGTGCGTCGGCCACCTGGGCGAGGAAACCGACCTGGTGACCTTGCCGCTGCAGCACGACAGCCCCGGCGAACTGGCCCAGCCCGAAGTGCTCGACTGGAAGAAAGGCGAGTGCGAGGCGATCCCCGGCAAGACCATGCCGTCGCTCATCGAGGTCAAGCGCAACTACCCGGAAACCTACGAGCGCTTCAGCTCCGTCGGCCCGCTGCTGGACACCATCGGCAACGGCGGCAAGGGCATCGCCTGGAACACCGAGACCGAGGTCGACCTGCTCGGCAAGCTCAACTACCGCAAGCTCGAAGGCTCCGCCGCCGGCCGGCCGAAGATCGCCTCGGCCATCGACGCCGCCGAAATGATCCTCGCCCTGGCGCCGGAGACCAACGGCCAGGTGGCGGTGAAGGCCTGGGCGGCGCTGTCGAAGATCACCGGGCGCGACCACACGCACCTGGCCAAGCCCAAGGAAGAAGAGAAAATCCGCTTCCGCGACCTCGTCGCGCAGCCGCGCAAGATCATCTCCAGCCCCACCTGGTCGGGCCTGGAAGACGAGCACGTGAGCTACAACGCCTGCTACACCAACGTGCATGAACTGATCCCCTGGCGCACCGTCACCGGCCGCCAGCAGTTCTACCAGGACCACCCGTGGATGCGCGCCTTCGGCGAAAGCCTGATGGTCTATCGCCCGCCCATCGACACCAAGGCCGCCGCCAGCGTTGCCGCGCCGAAAAGCAACGGCAACCCGGAAATCGCCCTGAACTGGCTGACCCCGCACCAGAAGTGGGGCATCCACTCCACCTACAGCGACAACCTGCTGATGCAGACCCTGTCGCGCGGCGGGCCGATCGTCTGGATGTCCGAGGACGATGCGCGTTCCATCGGCGTCTCCGACAACGACTGGATCGAGCTGTACAACGCCAACGGCGCCATCGCCGCCCGCGCGGTGGTGAGCCAGCGGGTGCGCCCGGGCATGGCGATGATGTACCACGCCCAGGAACGCATCCTGAACATCCCCGGCTCCGAGATGACCGGCACGCGCGGCGGCATCCACAACTCGGTCACGCGGGTCTGCCCCAAGCCGACCCACATGATCGGCGGCTACGCGCAGCTCTCCTACGGCTTCAACTACTACGGCACCGTGGGTTCCAACCGCGACGAGTTCGTCATCGTGCGCAAGATGCGCCGCATCGACTGGCTCGACGGCGAAGGCAACGACTATCAGCAGGAGGCCGTCAAATGAAGATTCGTTCCCAGGTCGGGATGGTCCTGAACCTCGACAAGTGCATCGGCTGCCACACCTGCTCGGTCACCTGCAAGAACGTCTGGACCAGCCGCGAAGGCATCGAATACGCCTGGTACAACAACGTCGAGACCAAGCCCGGCATCGGCTACCCCAAGGAGTGGGAGAACCAGAAGAAATGGAACGGCGGCTGGGTGCGCAACGCCGACGGCTCCATCAACCCGCGCATCGGCGGCAAGTGGCGGGTGCTGGCGAACATCTTCGCCAACCCGGACCTGCCGGAGATCGACGACTACTACGAACCCTTCACCTTCGACTACCAGCACCTGCACAGCGCCAAGCAGGGCGACCACCAGCCGGTGGCGCGGCCGCGCTCGCTGATCTCCGGGCAGCGCATGGACAAGGTGGAATGGGGCCCGAACTGGGAAGAACTGCTGGGCACCGAGTTCGCCAAGCGCCGCAAGGACATCAACTTCGACCAGGTCCAGGCGGATATCTACGGGCAGTTCGAAAACACCTTCATGATGTACCTGCCGCGCCTGTGCGAGCACTGCCTGAACCCGGCGTGCGTGGCCTCCTGCCCCAGCGGCGCGATCTACAAGCGCGAGGAGGACGGCATCGTCCTCATCGACCAGGACAAGTGCCGCGGCTGGCGCATGTGCATCAGTGGCTGCCCGTACAAGAAGATCTACTACAACTGGAAAAGCGGTAAGTCGGAGAAGTGCATCTTCTGCTACCCGCGCATCGAGACCGGCCAGCCCACGGTGTGCTCGGAAACCTGCGTGGGACGCATCCGCTACCTCGGCGTGCTGCTCTACGACGCCGACCGCATCGAGGAAGTGGCCGCATCCAAGGACGACCGTGACCTCTACCACCGCCAGTGCGAAATCTTCCTCGACCCGCACGACCCGGAAGTCATCGCCCAGGCGCGCAAGGACGGCATCCCCGACAACGTGATCGCCGCAGCGCAAGCCTCACCCGTCTACAAGCTGGCCATCGACTGGCAGCTGGCCCTGCCGCTGCACCCGGAATACCGCACCCTGCCGATGGTCTGGTACGTGCCGCCGCTCTCCCCCATCCAGTCCGCCGCCGAGGCCGGGCACGTGGAGTTCGACGGCGTGCTGCCCAAGGTCGAGTCGCTGCGCATCCCCGTGCGCTACCTGGCCAACATGCTCACCGCCGGCGAGGAAGCACCGGTGGTGCTGGCCCTCAAGCGGCTGATGGCGATGCGCGTGTACATGCGCGCCAAGCACGTCGACAAGGAGCTGAACACCGAGGTGCTGCAACAGGTCGGCCTGACCCAGAACCAGGTCGAGGAGATGTACCGCTACCTGGCCATCGCCAACTACGAGGACCGTTTCGTCATCCCCACCGGGCACCGCGAGCACATCCCCGAGGCCTATGCCGAACGCAGCGGCTGCGGCTTCACCTTCGGCGACGGCTGCAACGGCGGCGGCAACAACCAGGTCAGCCTGTTCGGCGGACGCAAGAACACCACCACGCTGGTCAAGCCGGTGCAGACCTTCGACCCGGTGGAGGACAGCCGCCATGGGTAACTACGAAGCCATCCCCAAACCTCACGACGGCCCCATCGTTGGCCTGCTCAGCCTGCGCGTGCTGGCGCGCCTGCTCGACTACCCCACCGCCGAGCTGCAGGCGGCCTGCGCCGAAGCCGTGGAGATTCTCGACGGCGAAGACCGCCTGCCACTGAAGCTGCGCGCGGAACTGGCGCAGTGGTGCGCTGAACTGGCCGCCGGCGACCTGCTCGACCTCGAGGAAGCCTATGTCGAGCTGTTCGACCGCGGCCGCGCTACCTCGCTGCTGCTGTTCGAGCACGTGCACGGCGAATCCCGCGACCGCGGCCAGGCCATGGTCAACCTGCTGGCCGAGTACGAAGCCGCCGGCTTCCAGCTCGACGCCCGCGAGTTGCCGGACTACCTGCCGCTGTTCCTGGAGTACCTGTCGACCCGCAGCCATGAGGAAATCGGCCAGTGGCTGGGTGACATCCAGCACATCCTCGCCCTGCTCACCGCGCGTCTTGAGGAGCGCGACACCCGCTACGCACTGGTGCCGCGCGCCCTGCTCGCGCTGATCGGCGCCACCGAGGCCATCGACGAGCAGCGCCCGGTGGCCGCCGGCGAAGCACCGGACAACACGCCCCAGGCGCTGGACGCGGTGTGGGAGGAAGAAGCCGTGCGCTTCCACGCCGAAACCGACAAGGACTGCAGCCTGCAGTCAGCCGAAGGACGACGCCTGGCCGAGCGCAAGTACGAAGCGCTGCCCCAGGTCGTGCAGATCATGCCGTCAGAGCGCCCCTGAACCCGGCAAAGAATGAACGGAGGCCCATCATGTTCGAGCAATACCTGCTCCAATTCATCTACGGCATCTACCCCTACCTCGCCGGCACCGTGTTCCTGATCGGCAGCCTGATGCGCTACGACTACGGCCAGTACACCTGGAAGACCGGCTCCAGCCAGATGCTCTCGTCGAAGCACATGCGCCTGGCGAGCAACCTCTTCCACATCGGCATCCTGGCGATCTTCGGCGGCCACCTGGTCGGCCTGCTGACGCCGCACTGGGTCTACGCGCCGTTCCTCTCGGCCGGGCACAAGCAGCTGATGGCGATCATCTTCGGCGGCATCGCCGGGGTGCTCTGCGTGATCGGCGGCGCCATGCTGCTCTGGCGGCGGCTGACCAACCCGCGCGTGCGCGCCTCCTCCAGCGTGATGGACAACCTGATCATCGCCCTGCTCCTGCTGCAGGCCTGCCTGGGCCTGACCACCATCTTCGAATCCATGGACCACCTGGACGGCGGCATGATGCTGGCGCTGGCCAACTGGGCGCAGGCCATCGTGTTCTTCCGCGGCGGCGCCGCCGACTTCGTGATGGAAGCGCCGCTGATCTTCAAGCTGCACATCTTCATCGGCCTGACCATCATCCTGCTGTTCCCCTTCACCCGCCTGGTGCACGTGTGGAGCATTCCGCTGGGCTACTTCGGCCGTAACTACCAGATCGTCCGCCGTCGCG
The DNA here is from genome assembly GCF_040017195.2 of Pseudomonas sp. LABIM340. NCBI lineage: Bacteria > Pseudomonadati > Pseudomonadota > Gammaproteobacteria > Pseudomonadales > Pseudomonadaceae > Pseudomonas > Pseudomonas sp. LABIM340. The sequence continues at coordinate 3,974,487 of NZ_CM200227.1, forward strand.
GCTAAGGAACAAAGCCAATGGACATGATTGCCGTCGAGAACCTCCCCGATGCACCGATCCCGGTGATCCGCGTCGGCGACACCGAGCTCACCGAGGCCGACATCGCCAAGGAGACGCCTTTCCACCCGGGCTCCTCGCTGGCCGATGCGCAGCTCCGCGCCGTGCGCGCTCTGGTCGTGCGTGAGCTGCTGTCGCAGCGCGCCGCCATGCTCGGCCTGACGGCGAGCATCGCCGATGATGACCAGGCTGTAGCGACCCTGCTGGAGCGCGAATTGAACGTCCCGGAGCCGGACGAAACCAGCTGCCGCCGCTACTTCGACACCCACCGCGAGCGCTTCTCCGAGCCAACCCGCCTGCGCGTGCGGCACATCCTGCTGCCCGCCGCACCGGAAGACGCCAAGGCCCGCGACGCGCACTACCGGCTGGGGGAGAAGCTGCTGAAGGAACTGGGCACGCACCCGGAGCGCTTCACCGACCTGGCCCAGCGGCATTCCGCCTGCCCGTCGAAGGACGAAGGCGGCGAGCTGGGCTGGCTGACCTCCGGGCAGACCGTCGCCGAACTGGACCAGGCCATCCAGCGCCTGCCGGTGGGCCTGCACGACCGGCCGCTGGCGTCGCGCTACGGCTGGCACCTGGTGAGCATCGACGAGCGCCAGGAGCGCAAGCCGCTGCCTTACGCCCAGGTCGCCAACCACGTGCACCACAGCCTGCGCGAGGAATCCACCCGCCACGCCCTGCGCCAGTACCTGCTGGCGCTGGAGAAGGAGATCGGTGTCCGCGGCTTCAGCCTGGACGAAGACCCCATCGAAGGCTCCAGCAACCGGCGCAGCGATATCGGGCTCTGAAGGGACAATCTAGATACACGGAACCCGCTGGAAGCTCGGGTGGCCCGCCGACAGCACCAGCTTCCAACGCCTCCGGTCGGATAAATCAATTAAGGCATCTTTATATGTCTTAATTGATTTTGAAGTCCCTACCGAGGCTATCGCCATGAAAACCGTCTCATCGCTTTTCGTTGTGTTCGCCACGCTCTGCACGCTTGCCACGGGTATCAGCGCCGCCAGCTACTCGACCCCGATGTCCCACGAAAGCAGTGCCGCCTCGTCCCCGGCGGCACTGAACAACCGTCTTGCCCTGCGCGACCTGTGGCAGGAGCACATCTTCTGGATTCGCGATTACGTGCAGGCCAACCAGGCCGGCGACAAGGCCCAGGCCAAGGTCGCCGCCGACCAGGTAGTGGCCAACGCCACCAACATCGCCAACGCCATCGCTCCGCTCTACGGCCAGCCGGCCGCCGACCAGTTGCTCAAGCTGCTGGCCGGGCACTGGGGCGCGGTGAAACACTACAGCGACGCCACCGTCGCCAAGGACGATGGCGGGCGCAAGGCCGCCGTCAGCGAGCTGACCAGCAATGCCGGCGCCATCGCCAGATTCCTCGCCTCGGCCAACCCGAACCTGCCGGAGAAAGACCTGGTCGCCATGCTCAGCACCCACGGCGCCCAGCACATCGCGCAGATCGACCAGTTGGCCGCGCACGACTACGTCGGCGAAGCGAAGACCTGGCAGGGCATGCGCCAGCACATCCAGATGCTCGCCGACGCGCTGAGCGCCGCACTGGTCAAGCAGTTCCCGGACAAATTCCACGCCGCGGGGTAATTGCATGCTTCAGGGAATGGGCCGTACCCAGCAGGACCTGCTCGCCGCCCTGCTCTACCAGGCGGGCGGCATGAGCATCGACGAACTGGCCGAACAACTGGCGGTGACGCGCACCGCCGTGCGCCAGCACCTGGCCGCGCTGGAACGCGACGCGCTGGTCCTGCGCGGCCCCACCCGACCCACCGGGCGCCGCCCCGAGCAGCTGTACCTGCTGAGCCCGCGCGGGCGGGAACTCTTCCCCCGGCACTACCAGTTGCTCGGCGACCTGCTGATTGGTGAGATTGCCCAGCTGATCGGCGCGCAGGCGCTACAGGACATGATGCGCAAACTCGGCGCGCGCCTGGCCGAGGAGCTGGAAGCCGAGCCAGTGAACGAGGAGCGCATCGCCGAGCACCTGAGCGACAACGGCTACGAGGCGCAGGTGTTCTTCCGCAGCTCCGGCGAGGCCGAGATCGTCGCGCACAATTGCGTGTTTCATCACCTGGCCGAGCAGCATCCGGAAGTCTGCGAACTGGACCTGGCGCTGATCGGTACCCTCGGCGGGCATCCGGTCGAGCACCTGGAGTGCATGCACCGGGGCGGCGAGACCTGCCGCTTTCACCTGCGCCGCGAGGCTGACTGAGGTCAGGAGCGGTCGCGGCGCACCGTCGAGATGAAGCTGGTCGGGATCGACATCAGCAGGATATAGGCCGACACCGCCAGCATCAGGCCGCCGCTGCCCAGCAGCAGGTAGCGGCGCTCCTTCACCACGGTCACGTCGAGACCACCGGAAAACAGAATCCAGCCCAGCCCTGCCAGGGCAACGGTGAACAGGATGGCAATCAGGTAGCTGGCGGCGACGATCAGCATCCAGAACGGACTCCAGCGCCGGCGCGGTGGCTTTTCCATGGCTTCGGGCCTCCCAGCCCCACAGCGAACACTCACGAACCCGAACAGTCTGATGGCCACTGGCCGCTTCCGCAATGCGACGAAAGCGGAAGAAGGGCTTCCCAGACGTGACAGGAGCGGTGCAAACCCGACCGGAAGCGCCCGCTTGGCATACCGAAAAACCGCCAAGGGCGCTTACAATCACGGTTTTTGCCGACAGTGCAGTACGGTTTCGAAAATGGCGCTCGATCCACCCACCATGTTGACTATCTCGGTCGCCCTCGCGGCGGCCGCAGCGCTGTATCTGGCCATCGAATGGCGCAGCGTGCGCGAACGCTCGCTGCTCTACTGGAGCGCTGGCTTCGCCACCATCACCATCGGCTCCACCCTCGCCCTGCTGCGTATGAGCGGCTACCTGCTGGTGGGCATCTGGTTCGCCAATGGCCTGCTGGTGCTGGCGCACTGGTTCTTTCTCAGCGGAGTGGCGAAGTTCACCGAGGCGCGCTTGTCGCGGGGCTGGCTGCTCGTCCCGCTCACCTGGATAGCACTGCTGGCGCTGCCCGACGGCGGCCCGCTATGGTCCAAGCTCATGCTGCTGGCCAATTCCTGGCTGGTCGCCCTGCTCTCCCTGCGCGCCAGCTACCTGCTGCGGCCCCACGGCAAGTCCCTGAGCGTGGGCGCGGTGCAGCTGCGCTACGTGATGCTGGTACATGGCGCCTTCTACCTGGCCAAGGGTGCGACGGTGATCATCCCCGGCACGCTGATCGACCTGGCCGCCTTCCGCGGCGAAATCATCCAGATTTCCCTGGTCGAAGGTGCGATGGCGATCATGCTGATCGCCCTGTCGATGACCGGCACCGAGCGCTATCGCCGCGAGAAACGCATCGCCCGGCTTGCCGCGCGGGACCCGCTGACTGCGCTGTACAACCGCCGAGCCCTGGAGGTCCGAGCGCCCCGCGTGTTCGAGGACATCTCCCCGGAGCGCCCCGGCGCGCTGCTGCTGATCGACATCGACAACTTCAAGCAGGTCAATGACCTGCACGGGCACACCGCCGGCGACCGCCTGCTGGTGGCGCTCAGCGAGATGATCCGCGCCGCACTGCCTGAGCGTGCAGTGGCGGCGCGCCTGGGCGGTGACGAGTTCGTCATCCTGCTGAGCAATGTCAGCGGCGAACAGGTGATGGAGCTGGCCGGCAAGCTGCGCGAGCAGTTCCAGACCACCGCCACGCAGAACTTCGCCACGCCCCAGGCCGTGACCCTGAGCATTGGCGCCAACCTGTTCGACCAACCACCGGCCAGCCTCGCCGCGCTGATCGAGCAAGGCGACGCTGCGCTCTACGAATCCAAGCGCGGCGGCCGCGACAGCATCCGCCTGATGGACCGCACGGTGGCCGGGGGCGATCCGTTGCGCTTGGGCTGATTCGAGCTGACAGGAGCAACGCGGCCCGCGCAAGGCGGGCCGTGTGGGGACCTCAGGTGTGGCGCGCGGGCGCCGCGTACTGAGGCATGGTGATGCAGCCGATGTTGCCGCCGCCCAGGAGGATTTCCCGCGAGTTGTCGATGCCGATCACGCGCTTGTCCGGGAACAGCTCGGCCAGCACGCCCTGGGCGATGCGGTCGTTGGGGTCGTTGAAGAACGGCATCACGATGGCCGAGTTGCCAGTGTAGAAGTTGATGTAGGAGGCGCAGATCTTCGTGCCCTCCTGGCGGTCGAAGCTGCCGTCGACCTGGTCCAGGCCCTCGGCTTCTGCGGCGGTCCACTCCAGCACCTGAGGCTGCGGCAGCTTATGCACCTCCAGCGCATTGCCACGGGCGTCGCGGGCGCTGCGCAGCACGTCGTAGGCCTCCTGGTAGATTTCCCACTGCGGGTCGCTGCGGTCGTCCGTCCACTGCATCACCACCACGCCAGGCCGCACGAAGCAGGCCAGATCGTCGACGTGACCGTCGGTTTCGTCGAACTTGCAGCCGCGCGGCAGCCAGATCACGTGTTCGGCACCCAGGTAGTCGCAGAGCCGGCGGGTGACCTCTTCCTTGCCCAGGTGGGCATTGCGGTTGCGGTTGAGCAGGCATTGTTCGGTGGTCAGCAGGGTGCCCTGACCGTCACTGCGGATACTGCCCATCTCGGCGATGATCGACGCGCGATAGCGGTCGAAGCCTTCGATCTCGAGGATTTTCTGCGCGATCTGGTCGTCCTTGTCCCAGGGGTAATAAAGGCCGCCGTCGAGGCCGCCGTAGGCGTTGAACTGGAAGTCCACACCGCGCATCTCGCCGGTAGCGTCATTGACCAGGAAGGCCGGGCCGCTGTCGCGGAACCAGGTGTCGTTGCAAGTCATCTCCACCACGCGCACGTTCTCGGGGAGCATGCGCCGGGCGTTGGCGTACTGCGCGGCAGAGGCGCAGACGGTCACCGGCTCGCTGCTGGCGATGGCGCTGACCACCTCGACCCAGATCTTCTGCGCCGGCTTGCCGCCGTTGCGCCATACGTCCGTGCGCTCGGGCCAGCCGAGCCAGCAGCGGGCCTTGGGTTCGAATTCGCCGGGCAGGCGGAAGCCGTCGGCCCTGGGCATTGTCGAGTGGGTGCGGGACATCGGTGGTTCTCCGGAATCAGGGGCTGGGATGCCTCAAGGTTGCCGGCTCGCCGCGGAGAGAACCATTGATGAATTTCGCGGAATAGCTGAATTGGATTCATCATTTCGGCAGCTGAATGATGAGCACCCTGTAGGAGCGGGCCATGCCCGCGATCGCGCCCATGGGGCGCTCCTACAGGGGAACTCCGGGTTTACCTGCCCCGCAGGAGTTAGCCCGACATCACATGTCATTGAGCTGGTCGGTCATCCATTCGATGAAATCCGCTACCGCCGGCTTCTCCAGGCGCAGGCGTTCGCAGACCAGCGCGTACTGCCCCAGGGAAGTGATCTGAGCAGCGAACGGGCGCACCAGCCGGCCGCTGGCCAGGTCCTCGGCGCTGGTGAGGTTGTCGCCGATGGCCACGCCCTGCCCGCGCACCGCCGCTTCCATGGTCAGCCCGGCGTGGCCGAGGTAGACGTGGCGGCTCGGGCGGATGTCGCTGGCGTGGGTGATCAGCCAGGCGGTCCAGGACTTGCCGTCCTGGTCGTCGTGCAGCAGGCAGTGGCGCGCCAGGTCACGCGGGTGCTTGATCGGCGACTGGTTGAACAGGCCAGGGCTGCACACCGGGAAGAACTGCAGGGTCGGCAACGGCCGCACGAAGTAGGTGCTGGCGTCCGCCGGGCCGGTGCCGTAGGTGATCGCCAGGTCGATCTCGGCGGCCGGCCCCGGCGCCTCCAGCGGCTGCTCATGCAGGTGAAGGACGATCTCCGGATAGCGCTCGGCAAAATCCGCCAGCCGACCCACCAGCCACTTCTGCGCCAGCTCCACCGTCACGGCGATATGCAGCTGTGCCTGGGAGCCCGGATCGCGCAATTCATCGCACGCCGTACCGATCAGCTCGAAGGCCTGCTGCAGGCTGCGCAGCAGGCGCCGCGCCTGGGGAGTGGGCTGCACCTGGCGGCCCTGGCGCTCGAACAGCGTCGCCCCCAGCTGTTCTTCGAGCTGGCGAATCTGGTGGCTGACTGCGCTGTCGGTGACGCACAGCTCGGCAGCGGCGCGGCCAAAGTGCGCGTGACGGGCGGCGGATTCGAAGGTGCGCAGGGCGGTGAGCGAAGGCAGGCGGCGCATGGGCGACAGGTCTTTTCGAAGAATGGCGGCCGGCATGCTGACCGAGGCGCCACGCCCAGCGCAAGCCAGCGCCTCGCTGCGGGGCATCACTCATTTCGCGACAGCCGCCACCCGCCCGGGCCGACGCCACTTTGCGGGGGCGCAATCGTCAGGCGACGGCAAGTCGGCAGGTCAGACGGATTGGATACTCTTCAGGCCGCTGTTTGTGTCGCCTCCTGCACATCTATCGCGTCTTGAAGCAAAACCCGAGTTGCATATCCCGTATCGCTATCTAGGCTCTTTCACACAACCGGCTTCCCTATGTCCTATGGGTAGCAGGCTGAACGTCTCCAGAGCGCATTCGGAGCGAATGCCTTTCACGTCGCCAGCGCGACGCGAAAGCCAGTCAGGGAACAGCAGGGGATGCTCGATGACCAGAGACAGCACAGGCGCCGCAAAGGCCATCAGCGCCAGCATTGCCACATCGCTTTGTATCCTGTTCTCCGGCCCCGCCTCCGCCGGCGGCATCATGATCTACGAAGCCGGGCAGGAAGGCATGGGCCTGGCCAACGCCGGTTCCGCCGCCCTGGCCAGCGACCCCAGCGTGCTGATGAGCAACCCCGCGGGTATCGCAAAGCTCAAGGGCACGCAGATCAGCGCCAACGCCCAGGTCATCCTCGGCGACCTGCGTTTCTCCCGTGACGACAACAACCAGTTCGATGGCAACGAAGGCGGCAACGCGCTGGAATGGCTGCCCGGCGCGAGCTTCTTCGTCAGCCAGCAGATCGACGAGCGCTCGGCCATCGGCTTCGGCATGTACGGCAACTTCGGCCTGGCGCTGAACTACGACGACGACTGGGCCGGCCGCTACTTCAGCCAGGAAACGGCGATCATCGGCGTGTCCTTCCAGCCGACCATCGCGCACAAGTTCACCGACGACCTCACCGTCGGCATCGGTCCGCGCATCGTCTACGGCTACTACCGCACCGAGATGGCCATCAACAACAACCTGCTGGGCCTGCGCGACAACCCCGACGGCCAGCTGGAATACAAGGACACCGACGTCGGCGTCGGGGTCAACCTGGGCCTGCTCTATGACCTGAGCGAGCGCACGCAGATCGGCTTCGCCTACACCAGCAAAGTGAAGCTGGAGTTCGAAGACAGCCCCGACGTGAGCAAGATCAGCAACCCGATCATCAACGCCGCGCTCAACCGCCTGGACGTCAGTTCACTGGAGCTGGACGTGAACATCCCGCAGACGGCGACCCTGAGCATCGCCCACCAGCTGGACCCGCAGTGGAAGCTACTGGGCAGCCTGGGCTGGCAGGACTGGAGCGAGTTCGGCGAGATCGGCGTGGACGTCGACGCCAATGCCGGCGGCGTCGATCGCACCGTCGACCGCCAGTACAAGGACACCTGGCACGCCTCCATCGGCACCCAGTACCAGGCCACCCCGCAATGGCGCTGGAGCCTCGGCCTGGGCTACGACAGCTCGGCGGTGGACGACAAGGACCGCACCGTGGACAACCCCATGGCCGAGACCTGGCGCCTGGCGACCGGGATCAACTACCAGGTCGAGGAAGGCCTCGACCTGCACCTGGCCTACACCCTCGTCTGGCTCGGCGACATGGACGTCGAGCAGACCAAGTCACGCTCCGGCGAGACCCTTTCCGGCACTTACAACAACGCCGCCCTGCACATCATCGGCGGCGGTGCGACCTGGCGATTCTGACGGCCTACGCGACGACAAGAGCGCGGCCCTGACACTGCGATACGACACCTTCCACAAGAAACATCCCTAAGGAGCACTGCAATGAACCTGAAATTCCTGGCCCTGCCGCTGTGCGTGGCCACCCTTACCCTCTCCGGCTGCGCCAGCAAGTACGTGGAGCCGGAGAACTACTCAGGCTTCCTCAAGGACTACAGCGTCCTCAAGGAAGAGAAATCGCCCTCCGGCGCACCGGTGATGCGCTGGATCAAACCCGGCATCGACGTCAGCCAGTTCACCAGCGTCTACGTCGAGCCGAGCCAGCTCTACCCGAAACCGCAGCCCAGCGAGAAGATCCCGCAGAGCACCCTGGACGGCATCACCAAGTACTACGACCAGGCGCTGCAGACGCAATTCTCCAAGGCCCTGCCGCTGGCCACCGGCCCCGGCCCGGGCGTGCTGATCGTGCGCCCCGCGATCACCGCCGTCAGCGCCGAGACCAAGGGCCTGCAACCCTACGAGGTGATCCCGATCGCCCTGATCGCCGCCGGCGTCAGCACCGCCACCGGCATCCGCGACCAGGACACCAGCATCGCCACCGAAGCGGCCTTCCTCGACGGCAGCGACGGCAAGGTGGTCGCCCAGGTCGTCCGCAAGGGCGCCGGCACCGAGCTGGAGAACTCCTCCCAGGTCATGAGCGCCAACGACGCCAAGGCCGTGCTCGATGGCTGGGCGCGGGACATGCTCAAGTCCTATGAGCAGCTGAAACACAAGTAACCCCCTGCATGGCCCGCCAACCGGCGGGCCATGCCCACAAGGCCCCGACGCACCACCCGATGCAGTGAGGAAGTCACCGAAATTCAACGCTGGCAGTTGCCCCGCAGGTACAGCGCATTCCGCAAGAAGGAGCTTGAAATGAAAGCGATTGCCCGATCCCCGAAGCCGTTTGGCCAACTGCCAGGCCACGGTCTCTGGAAATTCAGTGCCTCGTTCGCCCTGGCCGCCGCCATCTCCATGACCACCCAGGCCTGGGCCGCCGAAGCGCCCAAGCCCGCCTCCGAGGCGACCAAAACCGCCAACGACGCCCTGCTCAAGGAGCTACCGTTCGACGACAAGACCTCGTTCGAGCTGGCGCACAAGGGCTTCATCGCGCCGCTGCCGTCCGAGCCGATCAAGGGCGAGAAAGGCAACCTGATCTGGGACCCGGCCAAGTACAACTTCATCAAGGAAGGCCAGGCCGCGCCGGCCTCGACCAACCCGAGCCTGTGGCGGCAATCGCAGCTGATCAACATCTCCGGTCTGTTCGAGGTCACCAAGGGCCTCTACCAGGTGCGCAACTACGACCTGTCGAACATGACCATCGTCGAGGGCAAGACCGGCATCACCATCTTCGACCCGCTGATCTCCGAGGAAACCGCCCGCGCGGCGCTGGAGCTGTACTACCAGCACCGGCCGAAGAAACCGGTGGTGGCGGTGATCTACACCCACAGCCACGTCGACCACTACGGCGGCGTGAAGGGCGTGGTGAAAGAGGAAGACGTCAAGGCCGGCAAGGTGAAGATCTACGCACCCAAGGGCTTCCTCGAACACGCCGTGGCCGAGAACGTGATGGCCGGCACCGCCATGAGCCGTCGCGCCAGCTACATGTATGGCAACCTGCTGCCGCCGACTGACACCGGCCAGCTCGGCGCGGGCCTGGGCACCACCACCTCCGCCGGCACCGTGACGCTGATCCCGCCGACCGACATCATCTCGCAAACCGGCGAGAAGCACGTCATCGACGGCCTGCACTACGAGTTCCTCTACGCGCCGGGCAGCGAGGCCCCGGCCGAGATGATGTACTACATCAAGGAAATGAAGGCGCTGAACACCGCCGAAGACTCCACCCACACCCTGCACAACACCTACTCGCTGCGCGGCGCGAAGATCCGCGAGCCGCTGCCCTGGTCGAAGTACCTCAACCAGGCGCTGAAGATGTGGGGCGACGACGTCCAGGTGATGTACGCCATGCACCACTGGCCGGTCTGGGGCAACAAGGAAGTCAACGAGCACATCGGCCTGCAGCGCGACATGTACCGCTACATCAACGACGAAACCCTGCGTCTGGCGAACAAGGGCCTGACCATGACCGAGATCGCCGAGCAGGTGAAACTGCCCAAGGCGATCGCCACCAAGTTCTCCAACCGTGGCTACTACGGCTCGCTGAACCACAACGTGAAAGCGACCTACGTGCTCTACCTGGGCTGGTTCAACGGCAACCCGGCGACCCTGCACGAGCTGCCGCCGGATGAAGAAGGCAAGCGCTACGTCGACATGATGGGCGGCGCCGACGCGGTGCTGAAGAAGGCCAAGGAGTACTACGACAAGGGCGACTACCGCTGGGTAGCCGAGGTGGTCAACCACGTGGTCTTCGCCGACCCGAACAACCAGGCGGCGAAGAACCTGCAGGCCGATGCCCTCGAGCAGATGGGCTACCAGGCCGAGAGCGGCCCGTGGCGCAACTTCTACCTGACCGGTGCGCAGGAGCTGCGCAACGGCGTGCAGAAGCTGCCGACGCCGGACACCGCCAGCCCCGACACCGTCAAGGCGATGGACCTCGACCTGTTCTTCGACTACCTGGCCATGCGCCTGAAGGGCCCGGAAGTCGAGGACAAGAAGATCACCCTGAACTTCGACTTCACCGACCTCAAGCAGAAGTACCTGCTGCAGATGGAAAACGGCGTGCTCAACCACACCGAAGGTCTGCAGGCCAAGGATGCCGACGCCACCATCACCCTGACCCGCGACACTCTCAACAAACTGATGCTCAAGCAGGCGACGCTGAAGGATGCCGAGGCCTCGGGCGACATCAAGGTCAACGGCGACCAGGCCAAGCTCGAAGAGCTCATGAGCTACATGGACAACTTCGACTTCTGGTTCAACATCGTCACGCCCTGACCGGGCCGCAACAGCCAGGACGGCGGCTCGCGCCGCCGGCCCGGCGCTTTCCTCGCAGTCCTGGAAGCCCCCTCACATGGATACCGTTCGCGGCACCGCTTTCCTCCAGTTCGGCGAACTGCTCGCCGAGCGCGGCGCCTCGCTGCGCGCTCACCTCGCGCCGCATCGCATCGACCTGAACGTCGTCGGCGACTACGAGAAGAAGTTCTCCTACCGCAGCCTGGTGCAGATCTTCGAAGGCAGCGCCCGTTCACTGGCCATGCCGGAATTCGGCCTGGAACTGGCGAGCCGGCAGAAATCCACCCTGCTCGGCCCCCTGCAACACCTGGCGCAGACCGCGCCCACTGCCGGCGAAGGGCTGGCTGCGGTGGTGCGCTACATGCGCCTCTACAGCCCCTCGATCCTCTTCCACCTCGAGCGCCGCAACGACTGCACCCTGCTCTGCTTCGACAACGCCCTGCCGTGCATCGAAGAGATTCCGCAGATCGTCGAGAAGTCCCTGCTGCACGGCCAGCTGATGATGACCGAACTACTCGGCACGCCCTTCCAGCCCACCACCGTGCTGCTGCGCCACCAGCCGCAAGCCGAGCTGGCGGTGTACCGGCGCTACTTCGGTTGCCCGGTGCTGTTCGGCCAGGAGTACAACGCCCTGGCGATCTCCCAGCGCGACCTGCAACGCCCCTGCGTACGCCACGACGCCACGCTGCACTCCATCGTGAAGTTCTACCTGGAAGCGCATTCGGGCGCGGACGAGAAACTCGGCTTCGAGGTCGAGCGCCACATCCACGCCCTGCTGCCCCGGCAGCGCTGCAACCTGGAACAGGTGGCACAACTGCTCGACCTGCACCCGCGAACCCTGCAGCGTCGACTGGCCAACGACGGTATCGACTTCGAAGAGCACGTCGACCAGATCCGCCGCCGCCGCGCCGAACAGCTGCTCGGCCAGTCCGACCTGCCCATCGCGCGGATCGCTCAGGAGCTGGGCTACCGCCGTACCACCTCATTCTGCCGCGCGCACCACCGCTGGTTCGGCATGGCGCCCATCGAGCATCGGCGGGCGCTGAAGGGCTGATCACCCAGCCTGTACCTATAGATGGACTTGGCCTGTCGGCATTTGTCGGTGGCATTGGATTCCGCCGCTCTGGATTTCGTGGGCAAGGTCCGCTCCTACATAGCCAGAAACGCCGCAGCCAACCTGTAGGAGCGGGCCATGCCCGCGATCGCGCGCATGGCACGCTCCTACAGATGGGCGCTACCTGTCAGCGCTTGCCGGTGGGATCGGATTCCGCCGCTCTGGATTTCGGGGACAAGGTCCGCTCCTACATAGCCAGAAACGCCGCAGCCAACCTGTAAGAGCGGACCATGCCCCCGATCGCGCGCTTACAACGGCGCGGCGATGCAGGAGATCACTGGAACACTCCCTGCAAAGCGTTATTGCCCTGAGGCCGGGCATTCGGTTATTTTGATAATAATTCGCATTTGCACAACACCAATCGTCCGGCCTCCCATGACACGACCCATCGCCTGCGCCCATCGAGCCCAAGTGGCCAGCCTCTACCGCGAGAACCATGGCTGGATCCAGCAGTGGATCAATCGACGCCTGGGCAACGCCAGCGACGCCGCCGAGCTGGCCCAGGACGTCTTCGTGCGCCTGCTGGCGCAGCCACGGGAGTTCGAGAGCGACGTGCACGCCCGCGCCTATCTGAGCCGCATCTCGCTGCACCTGTGCGTCGACTTCTGGCGCCGCAAGCAGCTGGAGAAGGCCTGGCTCGAAGCCCTGGCGCTGGTGCCGGAAAGCCATTGGCCGTCGCAGGAGCATCAGGCGATCATCCTGGAAACCCTCGGCCAGCTGCAGGACCTGCTGGAGCGCCTGCCGCCCAAGGTGGCCGCCGCCTTCAGCCTGTCGCAGCTGCACGGCATGGGCTACCGGGAGATCGCCGAGGAGCTCGGCGTCTCGGTGCGCACGGTGACCAAGTACATCGCCCAGGCCATGTTCCAGTGCGCCCTGCTCGAGGCGGAGCTGGACGGAGTGCTGCAATGAGCGCGCGCCCCGGCCTCGACCACGCCACGCTGGAAAGCGCCGCCGACTGGTTCGCCCGCCTGCAGGAAGCCCCCAACGACGCCGAACTGCGCGCGCAATGGCGACACTGGCTGGACCAGGGCGAATCGCAGCGCCTGGCCTGGAGCTACATCGAACGCATCGGCCAGCGCTTCGCCGGCCTGCAGGAGCAGGGTCCCGCCGCGCACCGGACGCTGGCCACCCTGCGCACCGGCAAGCAGACGCGCCGCCGCCTGCTCAGCCAGTTCAGCGTGCTGGCCGGCGCCGGCCTGTTCGGCTGGCTCGGTTGGCGAGCAAATCCCATCGACAGCCTGCACGCCTGGCGCGCCCAGTACCGCACGGCGGTGGGCGAGCGCCGCAGCGAGCGGCTGAGCGACGGCACGCAGGTCTGGCTCAATAGCGACAGCGCGCTGGACATCCACTTCGACGACAGCCGCCGCGAGCTGGTGCTGTACGCCGGTGAAGTGCTGATCGAGACCGGCCTCGGCGACAACCGCCCCTTCCAGGTACGCACCCGTGCCGGCCTGCTGCAGCCGCTGGGCACCCGCTTCAGCGTGCGCGAAATCGGCCCGCGCACGCAGCTCAATGTTTACCAGGGCGCGGTCCGCACCACGCTGCAGGACAGCGGAGCCAGCCTCACCCTGCAGGCGGGCCAGGGCGTCGTCTTCGATGCCCGCGAGGCCGGTGCCGTAACACGCGCCGAAGCCCGTCGCGAAGCCTGGAGCCGCGGCCTGCTGCTCGCCGAGGACATGCCGCTGGAAGAATTCATCGCAGAACTCGGCGGCTACCGGAGCGGCCACCTGGGCGTCGACCCCGCCGTGGCACGGCTGCGCGTCATGGGCAGCTTCCCGCTGGCGGACACCGACCAGGCCCTGGCGCAGCTGGAAGAGGTGCTGCCGGTGCGCGTGCAGCGGCGTTTCGACTGGTGGGTGACGGTGGTTCCGCGGAGCTAACGAGGCGCTGAACGCATTCGTAGGGCGCATAACCCGGAACGGGTTATCCGCCGTCAAGCTCGCGGCGGATAACGCTGACGCGTTATCCGCCCTGCGTGTGTTCACGAGCAACAGCCTTCCCGCTCAGGTGGCACTCGGCAAAAAAAGTTTTCGAGAATGGTTCCGATTTTCCGTTCTGCTTCGGATTACTAGGAAACACTCCTAATAACCGGACGCCAAGGAACCGGAATGTCACGCCAAGACCAGCACTTCCCAAGCAAAAAACATCCCCTGTTTCTCGCCATCGCCCTGAGCCTGGCCACCGTCTCCCCGCTCACGGCGACCTCGACGGCGATGGCTGAGCAAGCTCAGCGCCAGAGCTTCGACATTCCCGCCGGCCCCCTCGCCCGCCAGCTCAATGAGCTGGCCGCGCAGACCGGCCTGCTGCTGGCCGCCGATGCCGAGCTGACCCGCGACCGCCAGAGCCAGGCCGTGCGCGGCAACTATAGCGCCGAGGAAGCGCTGGACGTGATGCTGATGGGCAGCGGCATCGCAGCCCAGCGCAATGGCAACCGCTACCAGCTGGTGCCGATCCCGCAGGACGACACCGCGCTGGAGATGACTGACACCACCATCATGGGCCAGGGCATGGGCCAGGCCACCGAGAACAGCGGCAGCTACACGCCCGGCCTGACCAGCGTCGGCTCGAAGACACCGACCTCGCTGAAGGAAACTCCGCAGTCGGTCTCGGTGATCACTCGCCAGTTGATGGACGACCGCCAGATCACCGACATCAACGAGGCCATGAAGGCGGTGCCGGGGATCACCGTGCAGAGCGGCACCTTCCGCCTGCAGGACTACTACTCGCGCGGCTTCGCCATCCAGAACATCCAGCTCGACGGCGCCGCGCCCATGGCACTGGGCACCACCGCCGGCTCCTTCTACTCCTCCAACGTCTACGACATGGCCGAGTTCGACCACGTCGAAGTGCTGCGCGGCAGCTCGGCGCTGTTCGGCGGCACCGGCGACCCCGGCGGCATCATCAACCTGGTGCGCAAACGGCCGCTGGATACCTACCAGCTGAAGTTCAGCGCCTCCGCCGGCACCTGGGACAACTACCGCTCCGAACTCGACGTGACCGGGCCGCTGGGCTTCGATGGCAAGCTGCGCGGGCGCGCGGTGATGGCCTACCAGGACCGCCAGTACTTCACCGACAACCGCGCCACCGACAAGCCGATCTTCTATGGCGTGATGGAAGCAGATGTCACCGACGACACCATGCTCACCGGCGGGATGCGCTTCAACCAGGTCCACGAAACCGGCACCGCCAACGCCGTGCCGCGCTACAGCAATGGCGTCGATCTCGGCCTGCCGCGGCATACCGGGCTGTCCACCACCTGGGCCTATGCCGATGGTTTCTCCCGCGAGTACTTCGCCAAGCTCGACCACCGCCTGAACGACGATTGGAAGCTCAACCTCAGCTACACCAACATCTACGACACCATCGAAACCAACAACGCCACCACCCTGGGTTCGGTGAACCCGGTGACCGGCACGGGCGTCACCCGCTACGGCACCTGGATCACCCAGTGGAGCGAGCAGGACCTCTGGGACGCCAACGTCTCGGGCAACTTCAGCCTGTTCGGCCTGAATCACCAGCTCACCGTCGGCGGCGACTACCAGGACATCGACAGCCGCTGGCAGGGCACCCCGCGCTTCGCCACGGCCGGTGGCGCGGTGGACGTGTTCGACCCGAACTCCACGCCCTGGAACGACCCCGGTACCCGCCCGGACGTCACCCGCAACTACAGCCCCAACAGCCAGACCCAGTACGGCCTCTACTCCAGCCTGCGGCTGCAATTGGCCGAGCCGTTGCACCTGATCCTCGGTGCGCGGGTGCAGCGCTACAAGTTCGACCAGACCTACCAGACCCTGGCCAATGGCACCTGGAACACGCAGTCGCGCGTCGACATGCGCGAGCCGACCAGGACCACGCCTTTCGGCGGCATCGTCTACGAGCTCACCGACGAGTGGGCCGCCTACGCCAGCTACGCGGAAATCTTCAAGCCGCAACAGAACTACATGGCCGGCCCGCTGGGCAGCGGCAGCACCCTCGACCCCATGACCGGCAAGACCTACGAGACGGGCCTGAAGGGCGAGCTGTTCGACGGCAAGGTGAACACCAGCGTGGCGCTCTACTACACCAAGCGCGAAGACCAAGCCGTGCTCGACCCGCAGTACGACGCCACCTCGGTGCTGTTCGGCGGCAACTGCTGCTACGTCAACGGCGGCGAAGTCGTCAGCAAGGGCGTGGACATGGAAATCTCCGGCGAGGTGCTGCCGGACTGGATGGTCATGGCCAGCTACACCTTGAACCTCAACAAGAACCGCACCGTCGGCGGCGAGCTGAGCACCATCACGCCCAAGCACATGGCCAAGCTGTTCAGCACCTACCGCCTGCCGGGCGACTGGTCGAAGTTCCGCGTTGGCGGCGGTGTCGATATCCAGAGCGCGACCAAGGTCAGTGGTACCGCCTCCTACTACGACAGCAACGGCAACGTGACCCAGGCCGACGTGCCGTTCGATTACCAGCAAAGCGGCTACGCAGTGTGGAACGCCCTGGTCGACTACCAGCTGGACGAGCACTGGAACGTTGCGCTCAACGGCAACAACCTGTTCGACAAGAAGTACTACCAGACGGTCGGCACCTCGACCTATGGCAACGTCTATGGCGACCCGCGCAACTTCATGCTGACCGTGCGTGCGACGTACTGAGGATCGAGCCTTCATCAAAGCTTAATCTTGCGCCGGCAGACTGAATCCAGTCACCAATGGTGCGTGACCCATGAATGCTGCCTGTTCCAGGCAGCATTTTTTTTGCCCGCCAGTCGGGGAATCCCTGCAGGAGCGGGCCATGCCCGCGATCGCACGCAGGGCGCGCTGCCACCGTGGAATACCGGACAACCCGGCCGATTGCTGCTATATGCCTTGAGGCACGCACTGATGTGCAGCCGCTCCCCCCCTGTATGGATACCGGCATGCCGATCCGCCGTTCGAGCACCGTCCTTCTCGCCAGCCTGGGCCTGACCGGCGCCATCGCTGCCCTGTCGGCCTGGGCGATCCTGGAGATGCGCCACGACGCCCTGGAAGTCGCCAGTGCCAACGGCCACAACATCGCCCTGCTGGTGCAGCGCGACATCCAGCGCAACCTCGACCTCTACGACATGACCCTGCAAGCCGTGGTGCGCGCCCACGCCCAGCCGGAGATACGCGGGCTGTCCATGGACACGCGCAACCTGCTGCTCAAGGCGTACACCGCGCCCACCCGAGGCATGGGCTCGGTGTTCCTGACCAACGCCGACGGCATCGCCACCTACAGCTTCGGCAAGGAAGTCCCCGCACGCATCGACCTCTCCGGTCGCGAGTACTTCCAGGCGCTGCGCGTATCGCAGGGCGACGCGCCCTACCTCAGCCACCCGTACATCCCCTACTCCAGCGACGCCCGCAACAGCGTTGCGCTGAGCCGTCGCCTGGAACGCGAGGACGGCAGCTTCGCCGGGGTGGTCGGCGCCAACCTGGAACTGGCCTACTTCAGCGAACTGTTCAGCGACCTCAACCTCGGCGATGGCGGCACGGTGAGCCTGCACATGCGCGACGGCACGCTGCTCGCGCACTGGCCGGACACGGAGCCCGCCGCGACGCTGAGCGAATCCTTCGAGCGCTATCGCAGCAACGGCGAGGAAAACTTCTTCGACACCAACAGCGACGGGCAGGAACGCTGGCACGACTTCCGCCCGGTGGACGGCTACCCGCTGGTATTCAGCGTCGCCCTGCCCTCCCGCGAGATCTACGAGGACTGGTACTGGCGCGCCGGCCTGATCGGTCTGCTGGGCATTTCCCTGATCGGCGCGGTCATCGGCCTCGCGCTGCTCGCCCTGCGCCAGATGCGCGAACGCGACCGCCAGGAAGCCGAACTGCGGCAAGCCGCCAGCACCGACCCGCTGACTGGCCTGAACAACCGCCGCGCCTTCGACCTGCGCGCCAGCCACGAGTGGTCGCGCTACCAGCGCAGCGGCGCCGCGCTGTCAGTGATGCTGATGGATATCGACAAGTTCAAGGCCTACAACGACCACTATGGCCACCCCGCCGGCGACGCCGCACTGAAGACCGTGGCACGGGTGATTGCCGAGTGGACACGGCGCCCGGCCGATTGCGCAGCGCGGTTCGGCGGCGAGGAATTCGTCGTACTGCTGGGCGACAGCGGGGAAGCCGACGCCCTGGAGCTGGCCGAGCACATCCGCGCCAACCTGCAGGCCCTCGCCGTGCCGCACGAGCATGGCCCGCTGGGCGTACTCACCCTGAGCATCGGCGTGGCCAGCACCTCGCAGTTCAGCCCGGTTGACTGGGCCGAGCTGCTGCAATCCGCCGACAGCGCGCTGTACCGGGCGAAGGATGGCGGACGCAACCGGGTGGTCGGCTTCCGCTCCGTCGCAGTCGAAGCCTCCTAGCCGCGCAGACTCAGCACCTTCAGCTCGCACTCGAAGAGAAACTCGAACGCCTCCACCTGGCGCAGCGCGTCGCTCATGCGCGCGCCCCAGGTGTACAGGCCGTGGCCGCGAATCAGATAGCCGGGGCAATCCGGGTGGGCGTCGAGCCACGGCTGCACCCGAGTGGCCAGGCGGGCGATGTCCTGGTCGTTGTCGAAGATCGGCACGCTGACGCGGCCTTCATGGCTGGTGACGCCGGCAAAGGCCTTCTGCAGCTCGTAGTCCTCCAGCTCCATACGGTCACCGACGGTCAGGCGCGACAGCACCGTGGCGTTCACCGAGTGGGTGTGCAGCACCGCGCCGACCTCCGGGCGCCACGCATAGAGCTGGGTATGCAGCAGGGTTTCCGCCGAAGGCTTCTTGCCCGGCTCCAGGCTGTTGCCGGCCAGATCGGTTTCCAGCACATCGTCCTCACCCAACTGGCCCTTGTGCTTGCCGGAAACAGTGAGCAGAACGCGATCCGCCGTCAGGCGCGTCGAATAGTTGCTGCTGGTGGCCGGCGACCAGCCACGGCCGTAGAGGAAGCGGCCGGCGTCGATGATCTGCCGGGTGAGTTGCTGGCGGGTATCGGTCATTTCAATAAAGATCCGGATCAGGTTGTGGCGAGCAGTTCGCGCAGGTGGCGATTGACGGTCTGTGGCTTCTCCAGCATCAACTGATGACCACAGTTCTCCAGCACCTCAAACTGCGAATTGGGTAGCCGCTGGTGCAAGGCCCGCGCGCGCTCGGCGGGCGTCAGGCCGTCGCTGTCGCCGGAGACGATTCGCACCGGCAGCAGCAGGCGATCCAGCTCCGGCTCCGGCAACCAGTTCGCCTGACTCACCAGCGCCTTGAACACATCGAGTCGGTTGCTGCGGGTCAACTGCTCTTCGTAATCGATCAACTCCGGATCGGCATCGGCGTGCCAGGCACGCTCACGAAAACCTTTCGACAGGACAGGCCGGAACCACTCCAGCAGCCACGCCGGCAGCGACAGCAGCCCGCCGCGCCCCAGCGGGCGGTTGAGCTGGGTGCCCAGCAACAAAGCCGAATCGATCAGTGCGCCCTGCCCTTCGGCCTGCAACGCCAGCAGACTGCTGACGCTCAGGCCGGTGCCAAAGGAGTGCGCGGCGAGGATGTTGCGCTCGCCGGCATAGCGCCGCAGCACCGCCACCTGGTCAGCGACCAGTTCGTCCCAGGCGTAGTCCGTTGCGCGCCGGGGCTTGTCGCTGGCTCCGTGGCCCAACAGGTCCCAGGCCACCAGGCTGTAGCCCTCGGAGGCCAGCTCGCGCCACTGTTCGCGCCATTGATCCTTGTTGCCGCCGCCTCCGTGAGCGAAGAACACCACGGTCTGCGGGTAGCGATGCCCCTTGCTGTGGGCCAGGCTGATGTGCCGGCCGGGGCGGATTTCCACACGCTCGCCGCGAACCAGTGGCAGTGCTTGCGTCCAGTGTTCAGGCATGTTCGCCAGTCTCCTTGCTGTGGGTCAGGCCCAGATGGTCGCGCAGGGTCCTGCCACTGTAGCGCCGGCGGAACAGGCCGCGATGCTGCAGTTGAGGCACCACCTGCGCGACGAAGTCGTCGAGGCCGCCGGGAAGGTACGGCGGCATGATGTTGAAACCGTCCGCCGCGCCGGATTCGAACCACTCCTGCAGTTGGTCGGCGATATCCACGGCGGTGCCGGCGATCACGCGATGGCCACGGGCATCGGCAATACGCTGGTAGAGCTGGCGGATACTCAGCCCCTCGCGCCGTGCCAGTTCCAGCAGCAGGTGCTGGCGGCTGACGCCGGATTCGGTGGTCGGCAGCTCCGGCAATGGGCCATCCAGCGGCAGTTGCGACAGGTCGAAGCCACCGGCCACGTCCGACAACAGCGACAACCCCACCACCGGCTGCACCAGTTCCTGCAACTGCGCACGGCGCTCGTCGGCCTCCGCACGGCTCGCGCCGAGGATCGGCAGCACCCCGGGCATCACCTTCAGCGCCCCCGGGGCGCGACCATGGTGAGCCATACGCTGTTTGATATCGCGGTAGAAAGCCTGCGCACCGGTCAATTCCGGCTGCGCCGTGAACAGCACTTCCGCATGCTGCGCCGCCAGCTCCTTGCCAGCTTCCGACGCGCCCGCCAGCACCTGTACCGGCGCCACGCCACGGGCGGTCCAGCGCTCACGCACACGCCGGAGGAAGTCCTCCGCCATGCGGTAGCGGCAGGCGTGCTCGAAGTGCCGGTCGCGACCGAAGTTGCCGGCCTCCTCGGCATTGCTCGAGGTCACCAGGTTCCAGCCACTGCGGCCACCACTGAGGGATTCGAGGGTGGCGAAGGTGTCCGCCACGTTCGCCGCATCGTTGTAGGACGACGTGACGGTGGCCACCAGCCCGATGTGGCGGGTGCTGACGGCCAGATGCGCCAGCAGCGTCAGCGGTTCGAAGTGCTCGGTGCGCGCCATGCGGCTCAGTGCATCCAGCCGGCCGGGCAGCATGGCGAGGGTGTCGGAGAGGAAGATCGCATCGAAGCAGCCACGCTCGGCGGTGCGCGCCAACGCCTGGTAGTGCGCCACATCCAGCCCGCCAGCAGCGTGCGCACGGGGATGCCGCCAGCCGGCCAGGTGATGCCCGGTGGCCATGAGGAAAGCGCCTAGCGCCATCTGTCGCGGTGCCGTCATGCGGGCTCCTCCACTTCGCGCAGCGGATGCGCGGCGAGCAACCTGCGCGTGTAGTCATGTTGCGGTGTGTACAGCACCTGCTGCGCCTCGCCCAGTTCGACAATACGACCGCCCTGCATGACCGCGATGCGATCGCACAGGCGCGCCGCTACCTGCAGGTCATGGGTGATGAAGACCAGGCTCAGGCCCAGTTCGCGCTGGAGTCTTTCCAGCAGCTCCAGCACCTGCTGCTGCACCAGTGCATCCAGCGCCGACACGCATTCGTCGGCCACCAGTACCTTGGGCTGCAGGGCCAGCGCACGGGCAATGCCGATACGCTGGCGCTGGCCGCCAGAGAAGTCCCGTGGGTAGCGCTCGAAGGCGGTTTCCGGCAGACCGACCTGCGCCAGCAGTTCCCGCGCGCGGCGTTCCGCCTCGGCGGCGGAAACACCGTGGGCCAGCGGTCCGGCCATGATCTGCCGACCGACACGCTGGCGCGGATTGAGCGAGGCGAACGGGTCCTGGAAGACCATCTGGACCTGCTGGCGTAACGGACGCAGGCGGCGCTGGGACAACGACGCCAGGTCCTGCCCCCGCAGCAGGATCTGCCCGCCGTCCGGGCGCAACAGGCGCACCAGCGCGCGGCCCAGGGTGGTTTTGCCCGAGCCGGACTCACCGACGATGCCCAGGCACTCGCCCGGACGCAGGCTGAACGAGGCGTCGGCCAAGGCGGTAACGCGGCGTCGGCGCCAGAGACCCTGGCGGCTGTCGTAGTGCTTGTGCAGGCTGGCCACTTCCAGCAGCGGCGCAGCGTCCCCATCAAAACGACGCGGCCCCCGCTCGCCAGGATTCAGCGCCGCCAGCAACTGGCGCGTGTAGGGGTGCTGCGGCGCATCCAGCACCTGGCGCAGCGCGCCCTGTTCCACCACGCGGCCCTTTTCCATCACCAGCACGCGGTCGGCGATGGCCTCCACCACAGCGAAGTCGTGGGTGATCAGCAAAACCGCCATGCCTTTCTCGCGACGGATGCGCCGCAGCAATTCGAGTACCTGCGCCTGGGTGCTGACGTCCAGCGCCGAGGTCGGCTCGTCGCCGATCAGCAGCGCCGGCTCCAGCGCCAGGGCGATGGCGATCACCACCCGCTGACGCTGGCCGCCGGAGAGCTGGAAGGGATAGGCGTGATAAAGATTTTCCGGTTCGGGCAGGCCGACGTAGCCGAGCAGGTCGAGCACCCGCTCGCGCCGTTTCGCGGCCTGCGCAACGCCATGGGCACGCAGGCTTTCGTCGATCTGCCGGCCGATGCTCATCAGCGGGTTGAGCGCGCTCATGGGCTCCTGGAAGACCATGGCGATGTCCTTGCCGCGCAGCTCGCGCATGCCCTCTTCACTGCGTCCGGCGAGGTCCTCGCCGCGAAAACGGATGCTGCCCTGAACCGGCTCCAGGTGGGCCGGCAGCAAGCGCAGGATGGCGTTGGCGAGCATCGACTTGCCCGAGCCAGACTCACCGACTACGCAAAGCACTTCACCGGCCGCCAGGTCGACGGACAGGTCGCTGACCGCACTGGCACGGTCGCCGCCCGCCGGCAGGTCGATGCGCAGGTCGCGCACCTCCAGCAGTTTCTCGCTCATGGGCGTCCTCCCTGGTTTCCAGGCGCCTGCACGGCTTCGCGCAGCGCCTCGCCGACACGCTGCACGGACAGCACCGTGAGCAGGATCGCCACGCCCGGCAGCAGGCTCATCGAAGGTGCATCGCGCAGCAGATTGCGTGAGGCGTTGATCATGTAGCCCCAGCTCATCGCCTCCGGATCGCCCAGACCGAGGAAGGCCAGCGCGGCTTCGGTAAGGATGGCGGCGGCGAGGATGAAGGTCAGGCTCACCAGCAGCGGCGACAGCGCGTTGGGCAGTATCTGCACGAAGACGATGCGCGCCGGCCGCTGGCCAAGCACCAGCGCCGCCTGGACGAATTCGCGCTGACGCAGGCTCATGAATTCGCTGCGCACCAGCCGCGCCACTGGTGGCCAGGCCACCAGCGCCAGAGCCAGCACCACCGAGCCCACGGAGGGCTCCATCAGCGCCACCAGCACCACCGCCAGTACCAGCTGCGGGATGATCTGGAAGCACTCGGCAATGCGCATCAGCAACTCGTCGATCCAGCCGCCGAAGTAGCCGGCCGTGGCGCCGACCAGCAGGGCCGGCAACAGGGTCGCCAGCGTCGCCAGCAGCCCGACGGTCAGCGAGGTGCGCGCGCCGTAGAGCATTCCGGTGGCGATGTCGCGGCCGAGCATGTCGGTGCCCAGCCAATGGCTGGCGTCATGCAATGGCGGCATCAGCGGCCGCGCCAGCATCTCCCAGGGCGAGGCCGAGCACAGCCACGGCGCGAAGATGGCCGCCGCTGCCAGCAGGATCAGGTAACCGGCAGCGAGCAACGCACCGGGGCGGTAAAACGCACGGCGCAGGCTCATCGCACCTCCCCCGCCGCGCCGATGCGCGGGTCCAGCAGGCGGCAGAGCAGATCGGTGAGGAAGTTGAACGCCACCACCAGGCAGGAGATCACCAGGAACACCCCCAGCAGCAATGCATAGTCGCGCTGGCTGAGCGCGTCATAGAGCAGCCGGCCGATGCCCGGCCAGGCGTAGACCACTTCGATCAGCAGTGCGCCGCTGGCGAGTTGGCCGAGCTGCAGGCCAGCGAAGGTCACCACCGGCACCAGTGCATTTCTCAACACATGGGCGAGCAGGATGCGCCCTTCGCCCAGCCCCTTGGCGCGGGCCAGGCGCACGTGCTCCTGGGGCAGGATGTCGAGCATGGCGCTGCGGGTCAGGTGGACGTACATCGCCAGCGACAGGAAGCTCAGCGACAGGCACGGCAGCAGCAGGTGGCCGAGGCGATCCGCCCACCAGTCCCAGCCGCTCAGGTCCGCGCCAACGCTCTGCATGCCGAAGGCCGGCAGCCAACCCAGCTGCACGGAGAACAGCAGCACCAGCAGCAGCGCCAGCCAGAACGGCGGCGTGGCGAACAGCACCCAGACGGCACGGCCAATGAAGCGGTCGAGCCGGCCACTGCCCTGCTGGCTGCGTGCAGCCAGCACACCAAGAGCGACGCCCAAAGTCAGTGACACGACGAAGGCCGAACCCATCAGCAACAACGTCGCCGGCAGGCGCTCGGCGATCAGTTGCCAGACGCTTTCCTGGTTGCGGTAGGAGTACCCCAGGTCCAGATGGGCGATCTGCGCAAGGTAGCGCCACAGTTGCACGGGCAGTGGCAAGTCCAGGCCCATCTCGCCGCGCAGCCGAGCGATGTAGTCGGCGTCATCGCTGCCCGCCTCGCCGGCCATCAACAGTGCAGGGTCGCCCGGCGCGAGGCGCAGCAGCAGGAAGGCACCGACCAGTACCGCGACTATCAGGGCCAGCGCACGCCCCAGGCGCGCGCCGGCGTACAGCAACACATTCATTGCTTGGCGGGCTCCAGGTAGACCTCGGCGTAGCTGTCGTTGAGGCTGGTGGCACTGCGGATCAGGTTGTGCACGCGCTGCTGGTAGAGCGTGGGGAAGCGCATCTCGAAGATCGGCGCGATCGGCAGGTCATCATTGAGCTTGCGCTCCAGCTCGCCGTATACAGCCTGGCGCTCGGGGCCCTCGGGCGTATTGGCGACGCGCTGCCAGAGCGCGTCCGCGGCGGCATCGCTGTAGCCGGTGATGTTGGCGAAGGGCGAGGTCTTGAGGATGTAGTCGGTGCGGTACAGGTAAGCGGTGGTCAGGTAGGGATCGCCGATCTGGAAGATGAAGTTGTAGGTCAGGTCGAAGTCCCAGTCGCTGGCGCGCTGGTACCAGGTGGCGGCGTCGGAGGTCGCTACCTGCACCTTGATGCCCAGCGGCTGCAACGCCTGCTTGGTGTACTCGGCCAGGCGCTCCCAGGCGCCGCCCTTCTCGCCGTTGAGCAGGCGCACGCGCAGCTTGCTGACGTCCACGCCGGACTCGGCGATCAGTGTCTTGGCCCTGGCCGGGTCATAGCCGTACTGCGGCAGTTTCGGGTCGTGGAAGGCGCCAAGGAACGGCCCGGCGGCGACTCGGCCGGTGCCGAAGAAGATGTTGTCGACGATGAACTGGCGGTTCAGCGAATAGAGGATCGCCTGGCGCACCTTGGGATTGTCCAGGCCCGGCTTGCGGGTGTTGATCTGCAGGAAGGCCAGCCCCGGATACAGCTCGTAGCCCTTCTCCGACGCCTCGACGCCCGGCAACTGAGACAGGCGCTTGAGGTCGGCGTAATCGGCATCGCCGCTGCGCAGCACCTGCACCTCGCCGCGCTCGAATGCCGCCGCGCGGGCAGCGGCATCGGGGATAACGTGATAGACGATGCCGTCGAGGTACGGCAGGCCCTTGTGCCAGTAATCCGGATTGCGCGCCAGGCGGATATACGCGCCGCGCTTCCACTCCTGGAACACGAACGGCCCCGTGCCGACAGGCTTGAGGTTGTACGGGTTGCTGCGGAAGTCGGTGCCGGCGTACAGGTGTTTGGGCACGATGGGCCGCAGGCCGCTGCCCAGCGCCGACAGCAGTGGCGAGAAGGGTTTCTTCAGCTGGAACACCACCTGATCGGCGCCTTTGGCCTGCACGCCTTGGACGTACTCGCCGAAGATGCTCGCCATGCGCTTGTCCACCTCCGGATAGAAGTCCTGGAAGCTGAACACCACGTCGTCGGCACTGAAGGGTTGACCGTCATGCCATTTCACGCCGGGCTGCAGGTTGAAGGTGTAGGTCAGGCCGTCTGGCGACACCGTCCAGCTGCGGGCCAGCACCGGCTGCGGCTTGAGGTCGGTGTCGAAGGTGATCAGCCCTTCGAGGATCTTGCCGCCGACGTACTGGGTCGCGACGTGGCTGACCACCGCGTGGGACAGCGACGGCGGCTCGGGCTGCGCCACCAGGTCGAGCTGGCCGCCGCGGGTCGGCTCCGCCACGGCGGCGCCCGCCATGGCCAGGCCGGCCGCCAGCAGGCCGGCAAGCAGCCGGGCGTGACGTGGGCGCCGTGGCGCGAGTCGGAAAGTGGGACTGGGCATGGAAGCTCCTGCAGGATCAGCGCCGCAAATCGGCTTTACCAGGGGCTTGAGCAAGCGCTGTGCCATGGCCCTGCAGGCCCGGCGCTGCGGGGTTTGCGGCGCCTGGGCGCGAGGCCGCTGGTGCAAATCACACAGTGCCGCCGGCGCATTGCCTGAAAAGCAGCAGCCGCTGTCGCGCAGCCTCACGCACGGCGCGGCCTGCGCGACTGGCACAGGCTTTGCGACTAGCCTGCATCTTCTATTTGGAGCAGCAGCGCATGACCCAGGACTATCTTGGCAACCCCATCGACAGCGAGCGCGCGGACACCCGCCAGGCCATCGATGACTTCACCGGCGGTGTGCTCGCCTACCAGACCCGCGCGGAAAACATCCTCGCCGGCGCTGACGCAGACCCGGCCTCGGTGCTGGCCAACGCCTTCGCCGGCCTGCTGATGATGTTCGCCGAATCGCCACAGGCGCCCAGCCTCGCCGCGCGCTACCTGCAACGGGCCTGGGCGGCTGGCCCTGGCATTCCCCGCGCAGAACGCTACACCGCGCTGCTCGCCGCCTGGAGCGCTGACGACCTGCCCGAGGCGCTGCGTCTGAGCGAGCTGCTGCTCGATGAGCACCCACGCGACCTGCTGGCCGCCAAGCTCAACCAGTACTTCGAGTTCAACCGCGGCAACTCGCCGGCCATGCTGCGCATCGCCCTGAAAGCCGTGAAAGGCGCCGAGGATGTACCCCAGGCCTACGGCATGCTGGCCTTCGCCTACGAGCAGTGTCACCTGCTGGAAGAAGCCGAAGCGGCGGCGCGCTATGCGCTGCAGTTGCTGCCCGGCGAGCCCTGGGCGCAACACGCCCTCGCCCACGTGCTGCTGACCCGAGGGCGCATCGAGGAAGGCACGCAGTTCCTCGAGGAAGCCAGCGCCGGCTGGCAGGGACTCAACTCCTTCATGTACACCCACAACTGGTGGCACCTGGCGCTGTTCTACCTGGCGCGGGGCAACCAGCAGCGCGTGCTGGAAATCTACGACCGGCACGTCTGGGGCATCTTCCCCGGGTACTCCCAGGACCAGATCGGCGCGGTCTCGCTGCTGGCCCGCCTGGAGTTCGCCGGTATCGACGTCGGGCCGCGCTGGGAAGCGCTGTTGCCGTACCTGCGCGAACGCCGGGCGGATGTTGTGCAGCCGTTTCTCAGCCTGCAATACCTCTACGGCCTGGCCCGCGCCGGGCAGGAAGAAGCCGGTGAATTGCTCGAGGCGCTACGCCAACAGGCACGCCAGGCACCGGACTTCAGCCGCGCGGTGTGGGCCGACGTGACACTGCCCGCCGCGGAAGGCCTGTACGCCCATGCCCGTGGCGAGTACGCACTGGCGGCGCGACGACTGGGCCAGGCGTTGCCGCGCCTTGGCGAAATCGGTGGCAGCCATGCCCAGCGCGACCTGTTCGCACTGATCGAACTGGATGCGCAATTGCGCGCCGGGGACTGGCTGGCCGCGCAGCAGGCATTGGAGCTGCGGCGCCGCTACGACGCCCTGGACGTGCCCGGCAACCGCCATCTCGAGCGGGTCTATAGCGCCCTCGGCCTCCCCCAGGAAGCCGCTCGCGCGGCCCGCCGGGTAGCACGAGCACTGGGCGAGAATCCGCACTTGCCCGGCCACTGAGCGCCCGTGGGCGCGATCGCGGGCATGGCCCACTCCTACAGGGAGCGGGCCAGGTACACGCCACGGGCAATGGCCCGCGCCACGCAGTCGGCAGCCGCCGAGCCGATGCGCGACAGCTCCACCTGACGGCGCTGGCCATCCACCAGCTCGACATCGCCGGACGCCATGGCGAACAGGCTGTCGCCATCGAACGGCAGGTGCGCCGGTCGCACCGCGCGGGCGATGCCGTCCTGAGCCATGATCGCCAGGCGCTTGCACTCAGCGGTGGTCAACCGCGCATTGCACGCCACCACCGCCAGCGTGGTGTTGGCGCCGGCCTGCAGGCGGCCCATGGAATCGAGCCGTGAGAGCTCCGGCATCGGCTCGCTGCAGTCCATCCTCTGTGCCGGCACGCGCCCACCGAATTCGCTGCCCTGCTCCCAGGGCCAGGCCCAGAACGTCTCACCGTCGGGCATGTAGACGCTGCCGATGGGATTGACCACCACCAGCGCACCCACCACCAGGCCATCGCCCAGGTCCAGCGAAGCCGAACCCAGGCCGCCAGGCAGCACGCCGGCCATGGCACCGCGCCCGGCACCGACCGCGCCCAGGGCGAACTCCACATCCAGGTTGGCCAGCGCCTCGCGGCCCAGTTCGCGGTACGGCGGGTCGATACCCCAGCCCTTGTCGCCGCCATTGGCGAGGTCATGCAGCACAGCCGCCGGCACGATGGGAATGGCCGGCGCACCGGCCTTCAGGTGCAGGCCGATATCCCGCGCAGACAGCTCCGCGCTCACGCCATCCGCCGCGCCCAAACCGAACACCGAGCCGCCGGAAAACACCAGCGCATGCAGCTGCCCCACCATATTCTCCGGCTCCAGCGCAGCGGACTCGCGCCCGCCGGGGCCGCCGCCGCGAATATCGACGCTGGCAGTCCACACGCCGCTCGGGCGCAGCACGGTGACGCCGGTGCGCACACGTTCATCGGTGGCATGGCCGACCAGCAGGCCGGGGATATCGGTGATCAGGTTTCGCGGGCCGGGTCTGGGCATGCGTCTCTCCAGGCAGATAAGTGAAAACAGCGCCGGAGCAAGGCCTGTGCCAGCACCCCGGCGAAGGCTCGAACCTGCCTGCGTGCCCCTTGCTGCAAATGCAGCATCGCGCCACCCGGGACCTGCGCCTCGCCGGCGGCTGGATGAAAAGCAACAGCCTGGGTCGGCACTGCTGCAAACCCAGCAGGGAATTTCCAGCGCCACCGGCAAGCCACTGAAAGACAAGGCCTTTCCAGACTGGCACAGCGCTTGCCTAGTCACCGCCATGAGCTTGAGCCTGCCTTCCGACTGAACGCGACCAGTCCCTCCCAGCAACAAGCCGTTCGCCAACGCGGCCCCGATGCCGTCGACACGATAACCCGCAGCGGCCACCCAGACGGGCGCCAGCCGGGAGCAAACCTTGGAGCGTAACCATGACCACAGTCACCCGTGCCCGGAGCGCATCGACCGCCCGCACGCTGTTCACCCATAGCCTTCTGTTCCTCGCCGTTACCCAGGCATTGCCGGCACTCGCCGCCGATGCCGATGCCAGCGCCAACGGCAGCACCACCGACAACCGCCTGAGCACCGTGGTGGTAGTCGGCAACCGTGGCCAGGCGCGCACCCTGGCCGACAGCCCGGCACCGGTGGACGTCATCTCCAGCAAGCAGCTGGAAGCCACCGGCCAGGGCGACCTGACCCGCGCCCTGAGTCGCGTGCTGCCCTCGCTGAACCTGCCCGCCTCGTCCGGTTTCGGCTCTACCTCCGTGGTCCGCCCGATCAGCCTGCGCGGCCTCAACGGCGACCAGGTGCTGGTGCTGGTCAACGGCAAGCGCCGGCACAACAGCGCCCTGCTCAACAACGGCACCTACCTGAACTCCGGCTCGCAGCCGGTGGACCTGGACATGATCCCCACTGCCCTGGTGGACCACGTCGAAGTCCTGCGTGACGGCGCCTCCGCGCAGTACGGCTCCGACGCCATCGGCGGGGTGATCAACGTGGTGCTCAAGCAGACCGACCACGGCGGCCGTCTGGCCAGCACCTACGGCCAGAACTACGAGAACGGCGACGGCGAGACCGCCCGCCAGAGCGGCAACATCGGCTTCGAGCTGGGCAACGAGGGCTTCGTCAACTTCGCCCTGGACTACAAGCACCAGAACGTCTCCGACCGCTCCGACAACGCGCCCTATACCGACTCCGCCGGCAACACCAGCCTGCAGCACACCTACTACGGCACCGGCCTGCCCAAGGTGGAGAACTTCAGCCTGGGCTACAACGCCGAGCTGCCGGTGAACGACGCGCTGACCCTGTATTCCTTCTCCACCTATACCAACCGCGAGTCGTCCAAGCCGCTGGCGTTCCACCAGCCGGCGAGCTTCAACGGCATCCCGACGCCCTACCCCGAGGGCATCGAGGACAACCTGCGGTTCATCGAGAACGACTTCCAGTTCGCCTTCGGCGGCAAGGGCGAAGCGGGCGGCTGGGACTACGACCTGTCCACCACCTATGGCCAGGACCACGCCCGCGCCACGCTGACCGATACCTACAACCTCAGCTACGGCGCGGACTCGCCGACCAACGTCGACACCGGCGTGAAGACCTTCAGCCAGTGGACCAGCAACCTCGACCTGACCCGCGCCTTTGACCTCGGCCTGGCCAAGCCCACGCAGATTTCCTGGGGCCTGGAGCACCGCTACGAGAACTACAAGATCGGCAAGGGCGAGTACGCCTCCTACGGCTACGGCGACTACCAATACGGCGCCAACGGCGCGCTGATCGCCCCCGGCACCATCTCCGGCGCCGGCACCACCCCGGCTGACGCCGCCTCCAAGGGCCGCACCAGCTACGCCGGCTACGGCGAGATCGGCCAGGACTTCACCGACAAGTGGCACGTCGACCTCGCCGGGCGCTACGAGCACTACAACGACGGCTCGGGCGTGACCACCAACGGCAAGCTCTCCACCCGCTACCAGCTGACCCCGATCCTGGCGCTGCGCGGCACCGCCAGCACCGGCTTCCGCGCGCCCTCGCTGGCCCAGCAGATCTACAGCTCGACCTCGCAGAGCAGCGTCAACGGCAACCTGATCGACTACCGCAACGTCGCGGTGAGTTCGGATGTGGCCCAGGCTCTCGGCGCGTCCACCCTAAGCCCGGAGAAGTCCACCAACTACAGCGTCGGCCTGACCCTGCAGCCCACCCCGGCCAGCAGCCTGACCATCGACGCGTACCAGATCAAGATCCGCGACCGCATCGCCCAGACCGGCTACCTGGGCGGCACCCAGGCGATCCAGGACATCCTCGCCGGCGCCGGCCTCAACCCCAACCAGTACGTCACCTACTTCACCAACGCACTGGACACCACCACCCGCGGCGTCGACATCGTCGGCGACTACCGCCAGGAGCTGGGCGCCTACGGCAGCATCCGCTACAACGCCGGCTTCAACTGGAACACCACCGAGATCGACAAGATCCACGCCTCCTCCGTGGCCCAGTCCGCCCTCGGTCCGGACGGCGGCTACGATCGCCAGCGCCAGGGCAACCTCAAGCACGGCCAGCCCGAATCGCGCCTGCTGCTGGGCGCCGACTGGAGCATCGGCCAGTTCGACGTGAGCCTGAACCTGACCCGCTACGGCGAGTACACCCAGTACGGCACCGCCGAGGTCTACGACCGCACCTTCGACCCGCAGTGGATCACCGACCTCAACGTCGACTACCACCTGACCCGCAACCTGACCCTCACCGCCGGGGCGAACAACCTGTTCAACGTCTACCCCGATCGCACCAACCTGCCCAGCACCTCCGGCGCCTTCCCGTACGGCAACTTCTCGCCCTACGGCACCACCGGCGGCTACTGGTACACGGGCCTGGCCTACAACTTCTGACCTGGCACAAGCCGGCGGGCGCCCAGACAGCGCCCGCCCGAACGGGAGACAAGACATGACCCGCCGCACCGACCAGCTCAAGCTCGGCGCCTTCCTCGCCAACAGCGGCCACCACGTCGCCGCCTGGCGCCACCCCAAGGCCCAGGCCGACGCCAGCCTGGATTTCGACTATTTCAAGCAGGTTGCGCAGACCGCCGAGCGCGGCCGTTTCGACGCGCTGTTCGTCGCCGACGTGGTCGCCCTCTGGGGCCATCACCTCGACGCCCTGAGCCGCACCGCACGCGGCGAGCACTTCGAGCCGCTGACCCTGATGGCCGCGTTGGCCGCCGTCACCAGCCGCATCGGCCTGATCGCCACCGCCACCACCAGCTACAACGAGCCGTACCACATCGCCCGCAAGTTCGCCTCGCTCGACTATCTGTCCAAGGGGCGCGCCGCCTGGAACCTGGTGACCTCCGTGGTCTCGGACGAGGCCTGGAATTTCGGCCGCGAGGCGCACATCGACCACGGCGAACGCTACCGCCGCGCCGAAGAGTTCCACGACGTGGTGAAGGGCCTGTGGGACAGCTGGGAGGACGACGCCTTCCTGCGCGACAAGGCCAGTGGGCAGTACTTCGACCCGGCCAAGCTGCACGTGCTCGACCACAAGGGCGAGTACTTCTCGGTGCGCGGCCCGCTCAACGTGGCCCGCCCGCCGCAGGGCCACCCGGTGCTGGTGCAGGCCGGTGCCTCGGACGCCGGCAAGGCGCTGGCCGCCCGCGTGGCGGAAGTCATCTTCGCCATGGCCGAAACCATTCCCGCCGCCCAGGCCTTCTACACCGACGTGAAGCAACGCGCCGCTGCGCTGGGCCGCGACCCGGATGGCATCAAGATCCTTCCCGGTATCACCCCCTTCATCGGGCGTACCCGTGAAGAGGCCCGCGAGCTGTTCGAGGAATTCCAGAGTCTGGTGGACCCGGTGCTCGGCCTGCGCCTGCTGGCCGACACCCTCGGCGAGGACATCGACCTCTCCACCCACGACCTCGACGGCCCGCTGCCGGAAACCCCGGTTGGCCAGCGCGGCAGCCGCCGCGACAAGGTGCTGGAACTGGCGCGCAACGAAGGCCTGACGATCCGTCAGCTGTACCTGCGCCTGGCCGGCGGCAACCCGGTGATCGGCACCGCCGAAGACATCGCCGACACCTTCGATGCCTGGTTCCAGGCCCGCGCCTGCGATGGCTTCAACGTGTTCTTCCCGTACCTGCCAGGCGGCATCGAAGTGTTCGTCGACGAAGTGGTGCCGCTGCTGCAGGAGCGCGGCCTGTTGCGCCGCGAATACGAAGGCGCAACCCTGCGCGAGAACCTCGGCCTGGTGCGCCCGGCCAACCGTTTCGCCGGGAGTGCGGCATGAGGTTCGCGCCCCTGCTGGCCGCCGGCTGCGCCCTCGCGCAGCCGGCGTTCGCGCTGAACATCCTGCTCAGCAACGACGACGGCTACCGCCATCCGAACATCCGCGCGCTGTACACCGCGCTGAAGGCCGACGGGCACAGCGTGCGCATCGCCGCGCCCTACAGCGACCAGAGCGCCCGTGGCGGTGCCTTCTTCTTCGGGCGCGAGACACAGGTCGGCCGTGATGACGATCCGGCCTATCCCGACAGTTACTACCTCACCACCACCGAAAAGGGCCTCTGCGAAACCGCCAGCTGCGCCGGCCAGCAGGTGGACATCCGCATCAGCGGCACGCCAGTCATGGCCGTGCTGCTGGGGCTGGAGAAGGTCCTGCCGCACCCGGACCTGGTCATAGTCGGGCCGAACCCCGGCAATAACCTCGGCGCCCTCAATAGCGCCTCGGGCACCTTCAACGCCGCCAGCGTAGCGGTGCTCTCCGGCGTGCCCGCCCTGGCCGTCAGCGCCGACCTGAAGGAGCAGGACAGCCCGCGCATCGCCGCCATCGTCACCCGCCTGGTGGACGCGCTGGACAAGCACCGACAAGCCGACGGCGCTCTGCTGCCCAAAGGCGTAGGTCTGAACCTCAACCTGCCGCCGCTGGAAAAACTCCAGGGCGCGCGGCTGACCCACATCGGCAGCTACGTGCCCTTCCACGCCCTCTACACCGACGACCTTGGAAAACTCGACGCAAAGCTGGCGGGCAAACCGGGCATCGGTTTCGCCTGGTCGCCACCGCCGGACGCCAGCAACTCCGAGGATGAAGCGGTGTGGGTCGCCAAGGGCTACCTCACTCTCAGTCCGTTCAACGCCCTGCCCGGTGCACCGTCTGCCAGCGAGAGCCTCGGTGCCACGCTGACACCGCTGCTTGGGCAGATCGACCAGGAGCACCAACCATGAGCCGTCGCACTCTCCCCGGCAGCTTTCGCCTGGGCTTCCTCAATCGCGTGTACGCACCGCAGTTCGAGCCGCGCCTCTACCAGCAGACCCTGGAGCTGTTCGAGGCCGCCGAGGAGCTGGGCTTCGACAGCGGCTGGCTGGCCCAGCACCACTTCGCCAGCGAGAACGGCCGCCTGCCCTCCCCGCTGGTGCTGCTCAGCGCGGCGGCCGGGCGAACCCGGCACATCCAGTTGGGCACCGGCATCGTCGTACTCAACCAGGAGAACGCCCTGCGCCTGGCCGAGGACGCCTCGGTGCTCGACCTGATCAGCCAGGGCCGGCTGCAACTGGGTCTGGGCGCAGGCTTCGACCCGGACAGCTTCGCCGCCTTCGGCCAGAGCCTGGAAGGCCGCCACGCGCAGTACGACCAGCGTCTGGAGCGTCTGCGCCAGGCCCTGGCCGGCGAGCCGCTGAATGCTGAGGGCCGCGTGTTGCGTCCGGCCGCCAATGGCCTGGAACATCGCTTGTGGGAGGCGACGTCCCGCGTCGAACAGGTCGCCACGCGCGGCAACGGGCTGATCCTCGCGCCCAACCCTAATGCCGGTGCAGAGCCGCGCGCGCAGGTGATCGAGCGCTACCGCCAGGCGTGGCATCCTACCCACGCCGGAACGCCCCGCGTTGCCCTGGTACGCGCAGTCTTCCCCGGTGCCGACGCTGCCGCAGCCGGCTCGACCCTGTGCCAGGACATCCTCACCTACGTCGAGCGCCAGCGCCGCATCGGCATTGGCCACGCCGACCCGGCACAGGGCTTCGAAGCGGTGCTCGACGCCCTCGGCGTGCTGCACGGCGACCCGGCGAAGATCGCCGAGCAGCTGCGTGCGGATGCACCGCTGGGTGCCGATGACCAGTTGATCGTCCAGGTGCAGACCACCTCGACCGGCTTCGCCGAAGCCCTGCGGCACCTGGAAACCGTCGCCCGCGACATCGCCCCCGCGCTGGGCTGGCAACCGCGCCGGCAGCGCGCACTCGCACAGGAGATACCGGCATGAGCGCACTGCAAACCCGGAAGCCGTTCAAGCTCGGCTTCCTCACCCATGCCTTCGGCAGCGATCCGCGCCAGGTCTACCGCGACCTGCAGGAGCAGTTCGAGTTCGCCGAGGCGCTGGGCTTCGACGGCGGCTGGATCGCCCAGCACCACCTGAGCGGCGGCTTCGGCCAGCTGCCTTCACCACTGCTGCTGTTCGCCAACATTGCCGCACGCACCCGGCGCATCGAGCTGGGCACGGCGGTGGTCACCCTGCCGCTGGAAGACGCCCTGCGCCTGGCCGAAGACGCCGCCGTGCTCGACGCACTGTCCGCCGGCCGCCTGCAACTGGGCCTGGGCAGCGGCGGCGCCAATCTGGACATGTTCAACGCCTTCGGCCGCGACGCCCAGCGCCGCCAGGAGGATTTCCAGCAGGCCCAACGAGCACTGCAGGCCGCCCTGCTAGGCGCGCCGCTGCCCGGTGAAGCGCAGTTGCGCCTGCATCCGCCGGCGGCCGGGCTGCGGGAGCGGCTCTGGCATTCCCACGGCAGCGAAGCCGGCGCGGTGTATGCCGCCGAGCAAGGCAACGGCCTTCTGCTGGGCACCGCCACCCACGATCCGCTGACGGTGCAGAAGCCGCTGGCCGACGCCTATCTCGGCGCCTGGCAGGA
Organism: Pseudomonas sp. LABIM340; assembly: GCF_040017195.2. NCBI lineage: Bacteria > Pseudomonadati > Pseudomonadota > Gammaproteobacteria > Pseudomonadales > Pseudomonadaceae > Pseudomonas > Pseudomonas sp. LABIM340. Next base: position 4,010,074 of record NZ_CM200227.1, read on the forward strand.
CGAAACGCGACGGCCGCGTATCGGCGTAGTCCGCGCGGTGTTTCCCGCTGAAGACAAGACCCAGTCCCGCGCGGAACTCGCACCGGACATCGAGCTGCACGTGCCCCGCCTCATCCGTGAGGGACTGATCGACGAAGCCGCCGACCTGGAAAGCCACCTGCGCCTGCTCAACGTCCACCATGGTCATCCCGAGGACGTGATTGCCAGCGTGCGCAACGACCCCTCGCTGTTGCCCTACGCGGACTACTTCATCGCCGTGGTGCAGTCGGAGAGTTCCACCCAGGCCCAGGTGTTGCGGCGCCTGGAGCAACTGGCGCGTGACATCGCCCCGGCACTGGGCTGGACGAGCGCCGGCGAGCGACTGGCGGTCGCCGGATGAGCCTGCGCTTCGCCTGGAAGCTCTGCGCCAGCGGCACCCGGCGCGGACTGGACTGGCAGGCGCAGCCATCGGAATGGGTGCAGCTGGCCCAGGCTGCGGAATACGCGGGCTTCGACGACCTCTACCTTCCCGGTGGCCCCAGCCAGCCGGACAGCCTGATGGTCGCCGCTGCCTTGTGCGCGCATACCCGGCGGCTCGGGTTGACCCTGAGCCTGCCGGCGGAAGCCATGCTCCCGGCCGCGCTGGCGGCCACCCTGCAAAGCCTTCAATCGCTGTCCGCCGGGCGGGTGCGCCTGCACCTGCCCGACAGCGATCGCGGCAGCCTGCGCCGGGCCTTCGGCGAGGTGCTCAACCGCGACCAGCGCCACGAACGCATCGACGAGTTCCTCGACATCCTGCAACGCCTGCTGCACGCCCCCGCCACACCGCTGGACCACAACGGTCGCTACTTCCACCTGGAGAACGCCGGACTCGGCCTGCGCGACCTGCCGCCCACGCCATTGCTGCTGGACGAAAGCCTGGGGGCCGAACGCATCGCCAGCCGCGCGGACCTCTGTTTCGTCCCAGGCGACAGCATTGCGCAGCTGGGCGAAACCATCGCCCGCCTGAACCGCGCGGCCCGGGTTGCTGGTCGCACGCTGGGCCACATCGCCAGCTTCGGGATCATCGCCCGCGACAGCGAGGAGCAGGCCTGGGACGAGGCTGCCCGGCAGGCGCAGGCCTTCGCCGCACCGGCCAGGGGCAAGCGCCGCCGCGCCGAGGCCAGCGTGGTCGAATTGCTCGCCGAGCGCGCCGAGCACCCCGCCCGACGCAGCGAAATCCACCCGAACCTGTGGCTGCCCGCCCCCGGCGAATCTCCGGTGCTGGTGGGCAGCTACAACCAGATCGCCAGCCGCCTTCGCGAACTGCACGGCGCCGGCCTCGACCAGATCATCCTGCAGGCACCCAATGCGGTGCGCGAGGTCCTGCGCTTCGGCGAACGGGTCCTGCCGCTGCTGCGCAACGAAGCTGAAAAGGACACCCGGATTGGCCGCTGAACCCAAACGCCAACGTATCGAGATCGACTGGTTCCTGCCTACCAACGGCGACGGCCACCACCTCACCAGCAGCGGCCTGCCCAGGGTCGGGCTGTTCCAGCAGGGTGAGCGCGCACCGACTCTCGACTACCTGCGACAGGTGGTGCGCGCCGCCGAGCAGGCGGCCTTCGACGGCATCATGGTGCCGACCGCCAGCGGCTTCGAAGACCCCTGGCTGATCGTCGCGCTGATGGTCCAGGAAGTACGCCGGTTGAAGTTCGTGCTGACCCTGCGCCCCGGCGTCGAGCTGCCCGCCTACACTGCGCACAAGGCCGCCACCCTCCAGCAGCTCAGCGACAACCGCCTGCTGCTGCACCTGGTCAGCGGCTCCAGCCGCTTCGAGCAGCGCGCCCTCGGCGACTTTCTCGAACACGACGAGCGCTATGCCCGCAGCGCCGAATTCCTCGACGTGTTCCGCGCTACCTGGGCCGGACGCGAGCACCACGGCCGGCACTACCGCACCGGCAGCCCGGTGCCGATCGCCCGTGAAGCCGAGCTGCCACCCATCTGTTTCGGCGGCGCCTCGGACGTGGCCGAGCGTATCGCTGCCAGCCATGCGCAGAGCTACCTGATGTGGGGCGAGCCACCGGCGATGATCCGCGAGCGCATCCTGCGTGTGCGCGAGCTGGCCGCCAAGCAAGGCCGGGAGCTGCGCTTCGGCCTGCGCCTGCACGTGTTCGCCGCCGCGGATTCGCGCCGGGCCTGGGCCCATGTCGGACGCCTGCTGGAAGAGATTCCCCGCGATGCTATCGAGCGTGCCCAGCAACAGCTGGCGGCCTACGAGTCGGTGGGGCAATCACGGCAGATCAGCCTGACCCAGGGCCGCGCGCACAGCGTGCGCGACCTGGAGGTCTCACCGAATCTCTGGGCGGGTGTCGGCCTGGTGCGCGGTGGAGCGGGTACGGCGCTGGTGGGGAGTTATGCGGAGGTTGCCGAGCGCATCGAGGAGTACCACCAGCTGGGCGTGGACACCTTCATCCTCTCCGGCTACCCGCACCTGGAAGAAGCGATCCACCTCGGCGAAGAGCTGCTACCCCTGCTGCGCCGCGATGCCGCTGCGGCCACTGCCCGACAGCGCCGTCGCGATTGATCAGGCCTTGGCGCGGCCCTTGAGCAGGCCGTGGTTGACCAGTAGCGTGCGCATGGCGTTGCGGCTGATGCCCAGCAGCGCCGCGGTGCGCAGTTGGTTGAAACCACAGTGGGCGAAGGACTCGCGGACGATCAGGTCCTCAAGGTCGTGCAGCAGGGTTTCCCCCGGCACTTCGAACAGCCGCTGCAACTGGTCGCGGATGATCTCCTGCGGTAATCCGGTCGGCGCTCCCGCGCCCATGCGCTGGCCGGACAGCGCGGCGGAGAACTTCAGGTGCTCGGGTCGCACCGCCTTCTCCCCTGCCACCAGCAGCGCCAGATGCACGACGTTCTCCAGTTCGCGGATGTTGCCCGGCCAGGCGTAGTCCAGCAGCGCGCTGACGGCGGCCTCGGAGAACATCGGCTCGGCGATCTTCAGGCGCTGGGCGTAGAGCCGGCGGAAGTGCTCCACCAGCGGCATGATGTCCAGCGGGCGCTCGCGCAGCGGCAACACGCGGGCCTGGGCGACATTGATCCGATAGAACAGGTCGAGACGGAAATTGCCGGCATCCACCGCCTGCTCGAGGTCGACGTTGGTGGCGGTGACCAGGCGGATGTCCACCTTGATCGGCTTGCGCGAGCCGACGCGGACGATCTCCTGCTCCTGCAAGGCGCGTAGCAGCTTCACCTGCAGCGGCATCGGCAGGTCGCCGATCTCGTCGAGGAACAGGGTGCCCCCGTCGGCCTCCTCGAACCAGCCGGCGCGGCGCCCGGTGGCTCCGGAGAAGGCTCCGGCCTCATGGCCGAACAGCTCGCTCTCGGCGAGGTTCTCGTTGATCGCGCCGCAGTTCACTGCGACGAAGGCGCCCTTTCTTCCACTGGCGCTATGGATATATCGCGCCACCAATTCTTTGCCGGTGCCGGTCTCGCCGTTGATCAGCACCGGCACCTCGCTGGGGCCGACACGGTCGAGAAACTCCAGCAACTGGCGCGAGCGCGGATCGGCGAACACCAGCGCCTTGGCACGAATGGACAGCGGCTGCTTCTCGCCCTGCGGCAAGGTCAGCACGGGCGTCGCGCCCCAGGGTGATTGGCTCATGGGTCCTGCTTGCAGCCTGCCTTAGATGAAGTCGTTACTTTATCCCTGACTTCTTATAACCATAAATATCTAAATCGCATGAGGTCATAACCCACAACGCCCGCGCCAGAGCGATTCGCGTGAATCTTGTGATTTCCATGTCCTGCAGGTCCTGCTCAGCCCGCCGGCAGTCTTTTTATTCCATTTGATTATAAAAACCAGTTAAATTCATATTGGTATATACCAAACGCCCTCCTCTTCAATACGCTCCATCGCAGTCGCCGGCCGTTGGCCGTATCGGAGATAGGTTCCATGTTTGCCTTGCGGGTCATGCTCGAATACTTCCACCCCTGGCCCAATTCGGCCGGTTTCTACCTCGCCCGTGAACGCGGCTGGTACCGCGACGCGGGGCTGGACGTGGAACTGGTGGTGCACGACCCCTACCACGGCGACACCCTGGACCACCTGGCGCGCGGCGCCGCTGCTTTCGGCGTGTTCCCCAGCAATCGCCTGCTGGTGCGTCGCGAACTGGGCCAGCCACTGATCGGCGTGGCAGCGATCAACCATCGCGCACTGGAGTCGATCCAGACCCTCACCGACAGCGGCATCCGCCGCCCCCGAGACCTTCAGGGCAAACGCCTGGCGCTCAACCCGACGCCGCGCGGCGTGGCCATGGTGCGCCACCTGGTAACCCGCGATGGCGGCGACCCGGATGCGGTGCAACTGGTCGATGCCGGCTTCCGCGAGCTGCGCCCGGAAGACCTGGCCGCCGGCCACGCCGATGCCAGCTTCGGCGGCTACTGGGCCTGGGAGGCACTGCTGCCGAGCTCCATCGCCGACGAACGCCGCGTCGTCCTGCCGGTGGACGAGATCGGCGCGCCGCCCTACCACAGCTATCTGCTGGGTGCCCGCGAGGACTGGCTGGATGCAAACGCTGACGTCGCCCGGCGCTTTATCGCCGTCACCGCACGGGGATTCCTCGCCGCGGCGGCCGAGCCGGACGCCGCATTGCCGGTCTACGAACGCACCATTCCCTACTTTCCCCGCGAGATGCTGGCAGAATCCCTGCGGCGCATCGCGCCCAGCTGGCTGCATCAGGGCCGCTGGGGCGAGCAGCGCGAAGAACTGCTGCAGCCCTACGCCCAGTGGCTGCATGACCATGGTGTGCTGCGCGACCCGGAAATATGGCGCGGCGCCACCAGCAATGCCTGGCAAGTGGAGAGCCCAGCATGACGAAACGCCTGAGCCACGGCATGGGCCTGGAGCCAGTGGAGGCCGACTGGCCGGCGCTGACCGAAGCGGAAGTCGCCGCCGTGCTGGCGGACTTCCCCCAGACGGGCGACGACGCTCGCGTGATCTGGCACAGCCCCCGCCCCTTCTCCGCTGCTGCACTGGTTGAGAGCGCCAGCGGTACGGTGTTCGTCAAACGCCACCACCCCAGCGTGCGCAGCGCTGACTGGCTGGCGGAAGAGCACGCCTTCCTCGATCACCTGACCCGCCGTGGCGCACCGGTCGCCCGGGTACTGCGCGACGGCCACGGCCGCAGCGCCATCGAACGGGGCGGCTGGACCTATGAAGTCCACGAGAAGGCCGAAGGCCTGGACCTGTACCGGGACGCGCTGTCCTGGACACCCTTCCAGCACAACACCCATGCCTTCGCCGCCGGCGCCGCGCTGGCGCAACTGCACCGCGCCGCCGAAGGCTTTGACGCGCCCTCGCGAGATGCCGGCGTGCTGCTCAGCAACCTGAACCTGTTCGGCGCGACGGACCCGCTCGCCGCCATCGAGGCGACCTTCCCCCTGGCGCCGGCTCTCGCCGACTACCTGAAGGCGCGCCCGTGGAAGGAAACCCTGAGCGAGCTGCACCTGCCGCTGCAGCGCACGCTGTTGCCCTACCTTCAGCGCCAGCCCGCACTGTGGACCCACAACGACTGGCACGCCTCGAACCTGCTGTGGAGCGAGAGCGGCCCGCAGGCGCAGGTGGTCTCGGTGCTGGACTTCGGCCTGAGCGACCGCAGCTTTGCGCTGTTCGACTTCGCCACCGCCATCGAACGCAACCTGGTGCCCTGGCTGGAGCTGGACCAGGGCCGCCCCGCCGAGGCCAACCTCGACGCCCTCGACGCGTTACTCAACGGCTACGCCAGCGTTCGCCCGCTGAGTCGCGACGACCTGCTCGCGCTGGCTGCGCTGCTGCCGCTGGTGCACGCGGACTTCGCGCTATCGGAGGTCATCTACTTCCACGGCATCCTCGGCTCGGCCGAGAGCGCTTCGCTGGCCTACGACAATTACCTGATCGGCCACACCCGCTGGTTCCTCGGCAGGGAAGGCCAGCGCCTGCTGGACCATATCCGCCAACTGGCCGCGAAGGTGGATTGAGATGAGCGCCCCCCTGATCAACGCCAACGGGCTCGCCGTCGTGCTGGATGACCCACGCCTGTGCCTGCTGGACGCCAGCGTCGAACTCGCCGCCCCGCAGTTCGACGGCGACTACCGCGCACAGAGCGGCTATGCCGGTTGGCTCGCCGGGCACATTCGCGGCGCGCGGCATGCCGACCTGCTGGACGATCTGGCGGATGCCGATGCGCCCTTCAGCTTCGCCCTGCCGGAAGCTCGGGCGGCGCTGGACGCGTTGCAGAAGCTGGGCATCCACGACGATTCGCTGATCGTGATCTACGACCGCAACGACGGTTTCTGGGCCGCACGCCTGTGGTGGATGCTGCGCAGCCTGGGCATCGACGCGGCCGTGCTGGATGGCGGGCTGCGCGCGTGGATCGCTGGCGGCTTTCCTCTGGAAGCAGGTGAGGCGGTCGTTGCCCGACGCGGGAAGCTTTCGGCCCCGGCGAAGTACCAAAGCGGCTTCTGGATCGATCGTCACGACGTCGAGAAGGTGGTGGCCGGCAATGCTCACGGCACGCTGGTCTGCGCCCTGTCCGCCGCCCTGTTCGACGGCAGCGCCGTTACCCGTTACGCCCGTCGCGGGCACATCCCCGGCAGTAGCAACCTGCCGGCGCGCAACCTGTTCGACGAAGACGGATGCTACCGGCGTGGTGCAGCCCTGAGCGAGGCCCTCGCCGGGCTGCGTCAGGCTGAACCACCCTTGCTGCTGTACTGCGGCGGCGGCATCTCCGCCGCCGCCCTCGCTCTGGCGCTGACACTGGCCGGGGAAACGCGGGTCGCGATCTACGACGGCTCGCTGCAGGAGTGGGCCGCAGAGCCCTCCCTGCCATTGACCACCGGAGCAGCTCCGGTCTGACAGCCCGCCCGCGGGCAATCACGTCTCACATCCAAGGCCATCCGTTTCGCGCGGGAGGGGTTCTGCCCCGCACATTCCCGGCGCACGCCCCGGCAATATTCAGGAGCGTTCCATGCAGTACCTGCCGCGCCCTGCGCGCACGCGATTTCCCCTCAGCCTGCTGGCCCTGGCCGTGCTGCTGGCCAGCGGCACCGGCCAGGCAGAGGAAGCCACCACCCTGGATACCGTCACGGTAATCGGTCAGGACACCGGGAGCTACGCCAGCGACCGCGCCTCGGTCGGCGGCTTCGGCGAGGCGCCGCTGCTGGATACGCCCGCTTCCATCTCGGTGTTCAACCAGGCGCTGCTCAAGGACCAGCAGGCGCGCCTGCTCAGCGACGTGTTGAAGAACGACGCCTCCACCGGCGAGGCCTACGCGCCGGTGGGCTACTACGAGAACTTCGAGATCCGCGGCTACTCGCTCAATGCCGCGAGCAGCTACAAGATCAACGGCCGTACCATCACCGGCGAGCAGAACGTGGCGCTGGAGAACAAGGAACAGGTCGAGGTGCTCAAGGGGCTGTCCGGCCTGCAGAGCGGCGTGTCCGAACCCGGCGGGGTAATCAACTACGTCACCAAGCGGCCACAGGACGTGCGCTCGGTAACCCTCGGCACCGACGCCGAAGGCGGCCGCTACCTGGCCACTGACGTCGGCGCCTGGCTGGACGCCGAGCAGACCGTCGGCGTGCGGGTGAACCTGGCCCACGAGGACCTGCGTTCCTACATCGACCACACCGACGGCAACCGTGACTTCGCCTCCCTGGCGCTGGACTGGAACCTCTCGCCCAACGCCCTCTGGCAGTTCGACGCCGAATACCAGAACCGCCGCCAGCCCTCGGCGCCGGGCTACCAGCTGCTTGGCGGCAGCGAACTGCCCCACGGCATCGACCCGCACGACCGCATTGGCTACCAGAGCTGGGCCGACCCGGTACGCATCGAATCGCTCAACCTCAACACGCGCTTCGAGTACCGCTTCGACGACGCCTGGACCGGCACCCTCAGCGCCTCGCGCAGCAAGGTGGTGATCGACGACTACAGCGCCTTCCCCTGGGGCTGCTACGGCGCCGCCAGCTGCGCCGACTCGGCCGTACCGAACTACTTCAGCCCCGAAGGCGACTACGACCTCTACGACTTCCGCAGCCCGGACGACACCCGTCGCAACGACGAACTGGAAGCCGCGCTGCACGGCCAGTTCGCCACCGGCTGGCTGCGCCATGAGCTGACTGTCGGCACCTCGGCCTTCCGCCGTGTACTGGACAGCCGCCCCGAACTCAACGAATGGGTCGGCACCGGCAATATCTACACCGGCATCGGCGCCGTGGAGCCCTTCGATGGCGAACCCGGCCACAGCTACCGTCACCTCGACAGCCGCCAGTACGGCCTGTTCGCCAGCGACCGCATCTCGCTGAATGACCAATGGCAGGTCGTGCTGGGCGGCCGCCAGGTGCGCCTGGACGAACGCACCTTCGACAGCGACGGCGACACCACCCGCCACACTCGCCGCTCGGAGTTCCTGCCCAATGGCGCGCTGATCTTCAAGCCGCGCGAGGACATCTCGATCTACGGCAGCTACAGCAAGGGGCTGTCGCTGGGGGGCGAGGCACCCTGGTTCGCCAGCAACGCCGGCGATACCCTGGCGCCCACCTCCTCACGCCAGGTCGAGTTCGGCATCAAGCAGGAGCTGCCCGGCTTCGACTGGAGCGCCGCACTGTTCCAGATCCACCAGGCCTACCAGTTCGCCCGACCTAACGGCGACGGCACCTTCACCTATGTGCAGCAGGGCCAGCAGAAGAACAGCGGGCTGGAGTTGTCCGCCAGTGGCCGGGTAACCTCCGCGCTGCAATTGAGCGGCAGCGTCGCGGCGATCCGCTCGCGGGTGGTGGGCAGCGGCACGGATGACTACGAGGGCCACCAGGCAATCAACGTCCCGCGCCTGCGCGCCAGCCTGCAGGCCGACTACGCGCTGGCCGAAGTGCCGGGGCTCTCGCTGCTGGGCACGGCGCGCTACAGCGGCGCCAAGTACGCCGACCGTGACGGCGCGGTGGAGGTCGGCGGCTACACCGTCTATGACGCCGGCGCGCGCTTCAGCACACGGATCGGCGACTACCCGACCACGCTGCGGTTGAGCGTCGACAACCTGTTCGACAAGCGCTACTGGCGCGATGTCGGTGAATATTTCGGCGACGGCTACCTGTTCCAGGGTGCGCCGCGCACGGCTCGCCTGACGGCGAGCGTCAACTTCTGAGGAAAGCGGCAATGTCTGCTCTGGAAATCATCGCGGTGATTGTCAACGTGCTCGGCGTCTGGCTCACCGCCCGGCGCATCCGCTGGTGCTGGCCGGTGAACGTGGTGGCGGTGCTGCTCTACGCGTGGATCTTCTTCAGCGTGAAGCTCTACTCCGACATGCTCCTGCAACTGGTCTTCGTGGTGCTGCAGTTCTACGGCTGGTGGCAATGGAGCCAGGGCGGCAGCGACCACGGCAAGGTTCGCGTGGAACGCCTGCCACTGGCGACCGCCCTCTCCAGCTGCCTGGCCGGTGCCGTTGGCGCCCTGGCCCTGGGCTGGACCATGCACACCCACACCGATGCCGCCCTGCCCTGGCTGGACGCGGCGCTCACCGCCTTCAGCCTGGTGGCGAGCTTCTGGGCCGCGCGCAAGTACGTCGCCAGCTGGTGGCTGTGGATCATCCTCGATGTGCTCTACACCGGGGTGTTCCTCTACAAGGCGCTGTACCTCACCGCCGGGCTGTATGCCGGTTTCGTCGGCCTAGCGTTCTACGGCCTGCTGGCCTGGCGGCGCGAACTGCACGACGAGCCACCCAGCACTCCGGCGCTGGCCAGCGGCAATTCCTGAGGACCGTCATGCTCTACCAGGCCATCCCGCCGCACTACGCGCGCATCCGCGACCAGCTGGCCGCGGACATCGCCCAGAAGCGCTTTCTCGCCGGACAGAAACTGCCTCCCGAGCGCGACCTCGCCGAGCGCTTCGAGTGCACCCGCGTGACCTTGCGCCAGGCGCTGCAGCAACTGGAAACCGAGGGGCTGATCTATCGCGAGAACCGCCGTGGCTGGTACCTCAGCCCGCCGCGCATCGACTACGACCCGACGCGGCTGGTCAGCTTCATGGACTACGTGCGTCTTCAGGGCCGCGAGCCACTCACCGAATGCCTGAGCGCCGAACGCCGCCGTGCCGGGGCCTGGCTTGCCGCACGGATGAACCTGCCATCGCCGGACGAACCGGTGTTCCGCCTGCACCGCCGCCGGCTGATCGATGGCCGCCCGGTGCTGGTAGAAATCAACACCCTGCTCGCCAGCTGGTGCCCGGACCTGCTCGACGCACGGCTGGATCGCTCGCTGACCACCGTGCTGCGTGAACGCTTCGGCAAGGTCCAGACGCGCTGCACGCTCAACCTGCGGCTGGGCACGGTCAACGACGACCACGCCGAGCTGCTGCAACTGGCCTCCGGTGCCAGCAACCTGGTGCTGGAGCGGCTGAACTACGCCGAGGACGGCTTGCTGGTGGAATTTGACCAGGAATTCTGGCGGCCGGACGCGGTGTCCGTGGCAGTTCAGGCGGATTTTCCTTCACGCCCGATATAGCAGAATAAGTAATTACCAAATACTAATTCAGTATTTCTGGTTCTAACAGGATCACGGCTAAGGTAGCTCCAACTCACCGCAACCGGCTTGTCTGCAAGCCTTCTGGAGCCGCCATGGACCGCACCGACAACATCATCGACCTCGCCCGCCACCGCACGCGCCGTCAGGCCCGCCGCCAGGCCGAGCTGATGTGGATGCTGTATGCCCAGCGCGCCGGCTACGACGCCTTCCAGATCGTCCAGCAGAGCCGCGACAGCGGCCGCCGCGAGGCTTGATCCATGGGCCTGCCGCTCGCCACGGACCTGCCCGCCGTGGCGTTCGACGCTGAGCAAACCACACCCGGCGCGCCGGACGACCCCATCGGCGAGCGCGTCGCCAGCAACCTGCTGCGCCTGCGCGCCAAGCGCAACCTCTCTCTCGACGGCCTCGCCCGCCTGTGTGGCGTGAGCCGGACCATGCTTGCGCAGATCGAATCCGGCCGTAGCGTGCCGTCGATCAAGGTACTGAGCAAGATCGCCCAGGGCCTCAAGGTCTCGGTCGCCGCCTTCCTCGACGACCGCGCCTTCGACGGCGTGGCGATGCTGCCGGCGCGCGACAGCAAACGCCTGGTCAGCGGCGACGGCGCCTTCGTCAGCCGCGCGCTGTTCCCCTTCGACGTCTCGCGCCAGGTGGAATTCTACGAACTGCGCCTGAAGGGCCTGGCCACCGAACACTCCACCGGCCACGCGCCCGGCACCCAGGAAAACCTGGTAGTCGCCCAGGGCGTACTGGAAATCAGCGTGAACGAAGAACGCTTTCTCCTCGGCACTGGTGACTCCATCCTGTTCTACGCCGACCAACCGCACAGCTACCGCAACCCGGCGGACAGCGAGGCAGTGGCGTACCTGGTGACGACCTATGCGGAGCGGTTGGACTGAAGTGATCCGGCAAGGTATCTACGCAATGAGAAAGGCCCGGCAGGTTCCCCCGCCGGGCCTTTTTCGTTTCAGCGCCCTGCGATCAGCAGGTGCAGCACATCATCGGCATGCCGTTGCAGCTCATCATCATCGGCATGCCGCATTCCATCATCTTGTTCATCAGCAGGCAGCAGTTCTTGAGCATCTCCATGCTCATGCCCTGCATCGGCATCATCTTGCACATCATCATGTCGCCCTGCATGGAGCATTCCATCATGCACTTCATGCCGGGCATGCCCATGTTCATGCCCATCATCGGCATCTGCATCATCGGGTTCATCATCGGCATCATGGCCATGGCGGACTGGGACATGCCCATCATCATCAGGTTGCCGCAGTGCATCATCATCGGCATGCCGCAGTTCATCATCATCGCCATCATCTCGGCGCTGTTGCGGAACATGGCCATTTCCATGCCCATGGCCGGCTTCATTCTGCACATCATGCCGTCGTCGAGCATCTCGCATTCCATGGTCGCCATCATCATGGGCATGCCCATCATCGGCATCATGGCGTTGGTGTTCATCGGCATCTGCATGGCGTTCATCATGGTGGGGCTCCCTGAATCGATTGGAATGAAGTGCTGCGAATGGGGCCGATTCTAGGTAGGTGCGACGGCGCAACAAGATGGCGGGGGAACGGCGGGATTCACAGTGTCGACCCGCGATACGGATTCGATACCGCCGACATTGTTCGCAATGCTTTCAAAAATGGCGCTATAGCGAACACGCTCGAACTAAAAACCGCTATTTCAGCAACATGGATATCTCATCCAGTGCTGAGCAAAGAACCGTAGTGAATATTGAATCTAACCAGCCAGGAAAATATCCAGCTTCGGCGCAGATGCTCGACCTAGAGCGCTCGCGACCCACTCGACGAAGCTCTCAAACGGGCATATGAGAATGCGTTTTTAATATTTAAAGAAATAACCAGCGGAGACCTATAGTTGCGGTTTGGCTCAACTCTCATCACCGCAAGGAAGTCCCATGCTCCGCCATCTGCTCGCCGCCAGCCTCGCCCTGGCGCTGTTCGGCTGCGCCACCCCGCCCGCTCCTTCCGTCCATACCACCGACCCCGCGACCTCGACCCTGCAGGGCGACCCGACCCGGCCGGCGCAGGCGCAGTGGCTGCGCACCGAGTTGTACTTCGCGCTGGGCCAGGAGAGCGGCAAGGAGAAGATCAGCGAGCAGCGCTGGCGGCAGTTCCTCGATCAGGAGGTGACGCCGCGCTTCCCGGATGGCTTCACCGCCTACGATGCCTACGGCCAGTGGCGCGACCACGGCGCGCCGGAACCGGAGCGGCTGAGCACCAAGGTGATCGTGATCCTGCATGAAGACACTGCCGCGCGCGGCAAGGACATCGAGGCGATCCGCCTGGCGTGGAAGCGCATCACCGGGGACCTCTCCGTGCTGCGTCTGTCGCAACCGGCGCAGGTTTCCTTCTGATGGGCGAATTCCGCGAGTCGCTGCATGACGGTTACGCGCAGGCGCTGAGCGTCGACGAGCCGATCTACCAGGGCAACACCGGCCAGCAGGAGGTGCAGGTGTTCCGCAACCGCCGATTCGGCCGCGTGCTGACGCTGGACGGCGTGGTGCAGACCACCGAGGCGGACGAGTTCGTCTACCACGAGATGCTCGCCCATGTGCCGATCCTCGCCCATGGCGCGGTGCGCCGCGTGCTGGTGATTGGCGTGGGCGACGGCGGCATCCTGCGGGAGATCGTCCGTCACGCAGGCATCGAGGAAATAGTCGCCGTGGAGATCGATCCGCAGGTGGTCGAACTGTGCCGCGAGCTGCTGCCGCTGCATTCCGCTGGCGCGCTGGACGATCCGCGCCTGCAGCTGATCTACGCCGATGGCCTGGAGCACCTCGCACAGAGCCGCGAGACCTTCGACCTGATCCTCTGCGATTCCACCGATCCGGGCGGCCCGGCGGCGAGCCTGTTCACCGACGCCTTCTACCGCAACTGCCAGCAGCGCCTGGGCAGCGGCGGTATCCTCGCCACGCAGAACGGCGTGCCCTTCCTCCAGCCGGAGGAGCTGGGCGGTACGGCGCGGCGGCTGGCGGACAACTTCGCCGACTGGGGCTTCTTCCACGCGGCGGTGCCGACCTACATCGGCGGCAGCATGGCCTTCGGCTGGGCGTCCAACAGCGAGAAGGTGCGCCGCACCGAGCTGGAAACCCTGCGCCAGCGCTTCGCGAAAAGCGGCCTAGTGACCCGTTACTACACTCCCGAGGTGCACCAGGCGGCATTCGCCCTGCCGCGCTACATGCTCGACCTGATCGAGGCCGGGCTTCAGCGCGACAGCTGAGGGTTGTCCAGGCGCTGCGGCGTCCAGTCCGGGTCGCGGGCGCGAACCGGGCTGCTGACCTGCAGCACCGCCGTGCCGAAGCGCTGCTTGAAGTGCGCGCCGATCTCCGTGAGTGCCTGGCGCGTGTAGGGGTTGTCGGCGTGGATGAGGATCAGCATCCGCGACGGCAACTTCTCCGGCCCGCCGCTGGGGCCGCGCCACTGGCCGTGCAGGTCGAGCCAGCTCAGGCCATCGGGGAAGCGCGGCGTCACCTCGCGGGTGAGGAAGTCTTCCCACTGCGCCAGCTCCACTGCCTCCAGGTACAGCTCGGTGCGCAGCATGCGCCGGCCGCTGGCTTCACCACTGGCGCTGGCTGACGGCTCGTTGAGCCATAGCCCGACCAGAGCCGCCAGCAACACAGCTACGGCACCATTGCGCCACAGTGCTTTTGCACGCTTCATGCGCCTTCCTCCGGCCAGCCTTCCGCCTGCGCCGCTCGTGGGCGCAGGAGCAGTTGCAGCACCGCCCCCAGCGCCAGCACGGCCACGCCGAGCAACGCGCCCCAGCCGACATAGGCGACGCTGGAATACAGCATGTACAGGCACACCGCGAGGAAGCCCAGCGGCAGCCACGGGTACAACGGCACGCAGATCGGCCGGGGCACTTCCGGGTGGCGGCGGCGCAGGACGATCAACGCCACGCTGCTCAGGCTGAGGAACAGCCAGTACACCGGGGTCATGTACTCGACCATGGTGTTGAAGCCGTGGCCGCTCCAGCCGCCGACCGCGATCAGCAGCAGTGCTACCACGCCCTCGGCCAGCAGCGCGGCGCGTGGCACACCGTGGCGCACGTCCCAGCGGCCGAGCACGGCCAGTGCCGGTACATCCCGCGCGGCGGCGTAGGTCGTGCGGCTACCGACGATCAGCGTGGAGTTGATGCTGGCGACGGCGGACACCACCACCACCGCCATGATCAGGCCGATGCCCGGCGCACCGAAGGCCAACCCGAGCAGTTCCAGCGCCGGCGCGCCGCTGGCGGCCAGGCCGTCGAAACCCAGTCCGCGAATGAACGCCCAGTTCAGCGCCAGGTAGATCAGCAGCAAGGCAGCAAGCGCGCCGAGCATGGCGGTGAAGATGCCCCGCCGGTTATCGCGCAGCTCCGCTGACAGCGTGGCCGCATCGCTCCAGCCACCGAAGGCGAGGAAGACGTAGATCAGCGCGGCGGAGAAACCAGCAACGCCGACCTGCTCCGGCTGCACCGGCACTACTGCGGGCGGCACGAAGCCGCGCCACTCCAGCCACAGGCCGGCGCCGAAGATGCCGAGGAAGCCCGCCGCCACCAGCGCCACCAACCCGGCCTGGGTGCCGAGGCTGACCCGCCAGCCGATCAGGTTGAGCGCCACCAGCGCGCTGACCAGCCCGCCCGCCAGCAGCACGTTGCCCAGCCGGCCGAGGCCGAGCAAGGCGCTGAAGTGGTCGGCAAAGAGGAAGGCCATCAGCGCGATCCAGCCGGTGTGCAGGATGGCGAAGCGCGACCAGGCGAACAGGAATCCCACCCGCTGGCCGTAGGCGCGTTCGAGGAAGTGGTAGTCGCCGCCGGGATGGGCGAAGGCCGAGGCCATCTCCACGTAACACAGCGCACCGACCATCGACAGCACGCCACCGAGAATCCACACCAGGTAGAAATGTTCCTGGCCGACGTTGAGCGCCACGGTGGGCGCGGTTTTCAGGATGTCGCTGGTGATCACCATGCCCAGCGTCAGCAGCAGCGCATGGACGGCGCCCAGCTGCCGGCGCGGGCCGGCCGGTTTGTCAGCGGCGAAGTTGTCAGCCATGAGTCGGCTCCGCAAAAGTAACCGGGCCGCAAGGCGGCCCGGTCAGAACGCCAGCAATCAGAACGACTGCCTCTAGAACGAATAGCTCGCGCGGGCGTAGTAGTACGCGCCGTTGGAGCCGATCGGCGAGAGCACGTCGTACGGCAGGTTGCCGCCGTAGTTGATCTCCGAGCTGGAACGTTCCGGGTAGTTGTCGGTGAGGTTGTTACCGCCCACCGCCAGGCTGAACTGCGGGGTGAACTTGTAGGCCACCTCGGCATCCAGTTGCCAAACCGCGCCGTAGGTCTGCTCCGGGTGGTAGCCGTCGCCGAAGTCGAACACGCGGGTGGTCTCGCCCTGGCGGGTCAGGCGGCCGAGCAGGTTCCACTGCGCATCGCTCCAGGTGGTGGTAAGGATGAAGCGGTCCCTGGGCGCAGCATCGGTGAGCGTGTTGCGCTCCTCCACGCCCACCAGTGCGTCCTCGCCGATGCCGAGGTTGGAGAGCTGCTGCGGCGTGCCCTTGGTGCTGCGTACCTTGGTGTGGTTGTAGGTGTACGCAGTGGTCACGCCCAGTTGCCCGCCGACGAAGGGCTGGTGGTAGTTGAGCACCAGCTCGGCGCCATCGGTGCGGGTGTCGGCGGCGTTGGTGAAGAAGTTCACGTCATGCACGCCGGCCACGCCGAAGTTGTCCTGGATGAACTGCTCCATGGCGTCGCTGCCGATGCGCTGGGACAGGGTGATGCGGTCATCGACGTCGATGCGGAACACGTCGAAGGACAGGTCGAAGCGCTCGTTCAGCTGCGCGGTCAGGCCCAGGCTGAAGTTCTTCGAGGTCTCCGGGTCGAGCTTCTCGGCGCCCAGCGCGCGGGCTATGGGGTCGTTCACCGAGAGCACGCGGATGTCGGTGAGCGTGCCGCCGTCGCCGAAGTTGCTGGTGGTGTTCTGGAAGCCCACCTGGGCCAGCGACGGCGCACGGAAGTTGGTGGACGCCGCGCCGCGCAGGGCCAGCACCGGGGTCAGCTGGTAGCGTCCGCTGAGCTTGCCGGTGAGCTTGCTGCCGGCATCGTCGTAGCGCTCCCAGCGCGCGGCGGCATCGACGAAGAACTTGTCGGTGAGGTCGCCCGAGAGGTCCACGTAGGTGCCGAAGACGTTGCGGTCGATGTCCACCTCTTCGCTCGGCCGCAGGCCGTTGGCGCCATCGGCACCGACGCCGTAGTAGGAGGCTTCGTCGCCGGCGGTGGTGATGTAGTTTTCGTAGCGGTACTCGCCACCGACCGCGAGCACGAAGGGCCGCCCGGCGAGGCTCAGCTCGCGGCTGAGATCGAGGTTGGCGACGCTCTGGCGCAGTTCGTAGTCGCCGGTGTCGAAGCGCGTCGGCGTGTCTTCGCCGAGCGATGCGTTGAGGGTTCGCCGGGTCGAGGATTCGAAGCGATTGCGGCCGTGGGTGACGCTCGCGTCGTAATCCCAGGTGTCGGCGATCAGGCCCTTGTAGCCAAGGGTGCCGGAAAGGTCGGTGTTGTCGCCCAGGGACTGCGGCAGGTAGCCGTTGGGATAGATCTCCGGGTGCTCGTCCGGGTAGCGGTAGAACTCCGCGCCGGTGGTGTGGCGCTCGTTGTACAGCCCAAAGGAGTACAGCTTGCCACCGCCCAGCGCGAGGTCGCCGTTGAACCAGGCGTTGACGTCGCGCGCCAGGCCATCGCCCATCACGTAGTTGCGCTGCCCGGGGGTATCGGCGAAGCCGTCGTAGCCGGCGCGGTTGGTGGGCTCGCGGTTGATGAACTCGGCGCCGCCACGGACGAAGCCGTCTTCGCCCAGGCGGGTGCCGGCCTTGGCGGCGGTGTAGGAGTTCTGCCCGTC
Source organism: Pseudomonas sp. LABIM340 (assembly GCF_040017195.2). NCBI lineage: Bacteria > Pseudomonadati > Pseudomonadota > Gammaproteobacteria > Pseudomonadales > Pseudomonadaceae > Pseudomonas > Pseudomonas sp. LABIM340. The sequence goes on from NZ_CM200227.1 coordinate 4,027,481, forward strand.
GGTGGTGGTCTTGCCGATGGCGTCCTGGTGGGTGTGGTAGGCACCGTAGCTGGTGGTCACCTCGCCGCCTTCGGGGGCGTCGTCGAGGATGATGTTGATCACCCCGGCGATGGCGTCGGAGCCGTACTGCGCACCGGCGCCGTCACGCAGCACTTCGATGCGCTTGATGGCGCTGATGGGGATCGAGTTGAAGTCCACTGGCGCGGTACCACGGCCGATCTTCGAAGAGTCGTTGACCAGCGCCGAGGTGTGCTGGCGCTTGCCATTGATCAACACCAGCACCTGGTCCGGGCTCATGCCGCGCAGCTGGGCGGCGCGCACGTGGTCGGCGCCGCCGGAGTTGGACTGGCGCGGGAAGTTGAAGGACGGCAGCAGCGTCGCCAGGGCCTGGCCCAGCTCGCCGCCGACGGCGCCGGTGGATTTGAGGTCCTGCGCGGTGAGCACGTCCACCGGCACGGGGGAATCCAGCAGGGTGCGGTTGTTGCCGCGGGTGCCGGTGACCAGCACGGTTTCGAGTTTGGTGGTGGCCTCGGAAGTCGACGGGGTTTCGTCGGCATGCGCGGCAGACTGGGCGATGACCGAGGCCACCGCAACGGCAATGAGGGAACGGGATAACACGCGAAGTACTCCTGTCTCGCTTAAAGAGCGCCACTCGCCGTTGGCGGCGAGTCCGGAACTCCGCTGATGTGTTTTCGGATTGGCTCGAGCGGTTGGTGTCGGAAGTCCGGAAACCGCGAGCGACTGTTCCCCTCAGGGTGGAGAAGACAGTGCTCGGGAAAGCGCTCCAGGTGTCACGGCCGGTCTCTCTTCGTGATGAGCGAAAAGGCGCGGCTCTCGGTATCGCCGGTCATCCCTGACCAGATGGGGAAGGCGTCATCCTAGCTAGTGGCAGAATGCTTTCAAACGAATAAAAAATGCTTTGTTTATAACCGCTTGCACTGTTCGCCGAGCAACAGCTTCAGGTGTCTTTCCAGCAACAGCTGTTCCCTTCAGTCGAAGGCCTTGCGCTCCCATTCGTCCTCGGGAATATCCAGCGCCTCGCCGGAAAAACGCTCCTCGCGGAACGGGTCGGCCTCGTTGTGGAAGCCGTTGCGCTCCCAGAATCCGAGGCGGTCGCTGTCGCTGAACTCCAGCTCGCGCAGCCACTTCGCGCTCTTCCAGAAATAGCGCCCGGCGATCACCAGCCGCAGCGGCCAGCCATGCACAGGGCTCAGCGGCTCGCCGGCGTAGTGCGTGGCAAGCAGACTGTCCGGACGCAACAGGTCCTCCAGCGGCAGGTTGGTCTCGTAGTCGTGATCGGCGTAGGCCATGACGAACTGCCCGGCTGGCTCCACGCCGTACTTCGCAAGTAGGTCGGACAGGTGCACGCCGCGCCACGCGGTGTCGAACTTCGACCAGCGCGTGACGCAATGGATATCGCAGACCAGCTCGCGCTGCGGCAGCGCCAGCAGGTCGTCCAGGCTCAGTTCCAGCGTTCTGGACAGTGCCCCGGTCAGGCGCAGGCGCCAGCTCTCCCGGTCGTACTGCGGCACCTCACCCTCATGGAGGATCGGGAAGCGCTCGGTCAGCACCTGCCCCGGCGGCAGGCGCTGGCCGTAGCGCGGGTCGCCAGCCGGCGAACGGGCCTTCTTCAGGCGCCGGGCTTTGTCATGCAGGCTCATGCGTCAGTTCGCCAGCGGAATCCACGGCGCCTGCGCCACCTTCTGCGCTTCGCCGAAGGCCGGCACCTTGCGCGCCAGGTCGCGGACGTTCTTCACGTCGAGATCAAGCAGTTGCTGGCGGGTGATCAGGGTCGGCGGCACCAGCACCTGCTCGCCCGGATTCTCCCCGGCGATGCGCAGCGCCAGGCTGCGCACGCTGATGGCACCGGCCACTTCCGGGTTGACCGCGGCGGTGGCGCTCCAGGCACTGCCCTGCTCCTTCATGATCTGGATGTCGGCGGTGGAAATGTCGGCGCTGTAGATCTTCACCTTTTTGCCCAGCCCGGCTTCGTCCACGGCGATCTTCACGCCCTTGGCGAACTCGTCGAAGGGCGCGAAGAACACCGTGATGTCCGGGTTCGCGCGCAGCACCGCGCTGGCCTGGTCGGCGACCGAGTTGGCGATCGGCGCGTTGAGCGTGCCGAAGCGCGCCTTCTCGACGATACCGGGATTCTCGGCCTTCACCTGGCGCCAGATTTCGTCGCGGCGCTCCATGGGAGTGAAGCCGTCGATGTACACGTAGCCGGCGTCGAACTGGTTGCCGTTGTCCTGCAGCACCTGCTTGAGCGCCAGGCGCGCCAGCTCGCGGTGGTCCTGCTCTACACGGGTGATGCGCGGGTCGTTCACGTCGACGTCGAAGGTCACCACCTTGATGCCCTTGGCCAGCGCCTTGTCGATGGAATCCTTGAGCGTCTCGGCGAGGCCGAGCTGGACGATGATGCCGTCCACGCCCAGGTCGATGGCCTGCTCCAGCATCTCGCGCTGGGTAGCCGCCTGCTGGCGGGCATCGAACACGCGCAGCTTCACGTCCAGCGCGTCGGCCTGCTTCTCCACGCCACGCAGGTAGGCCTCGGGGAAGTCGCCGGAGAACAGGTAGCCGACCAGGGCGATCTGCACGCCGCCCTTGTCGAAGGGTGCGGGCGCACCGGGCAGCCCGGCGGCGACGGCGCTGGCTGCGCAAGACAACAACAACCCGGCGGCGAACAGCGCGCGCAGGGATTTGGCGGGGGTGAATTTCATCCGTTGAATCTCCGAGAAAATGCGATCAGCGCCCGCGCCGGGCCAGACCGAAAGTGAACATCAGGGCCGAGACCAGCACGGCGCCCTTGACGAAATCCTGTGCGTAGTAAGGCGCGTTGAGCATGGTCAGGCCGTTCAGCAGGGTCGCTACCAGCACCGCGCCGACCAGGGTTCCGAAGGCGTTGGGTTTCTGCGCGCCGAGCACGGCAAAACCGATCAGCGCGGCACCGAGAGCATCGAGCACCAGCCCGTTGCCGGAGCTGACGTCGCCACGCCCGAGGCGTGCCGCCAGCAGCAATCCCCCCAGCGAAGCGAGCAGCGCCGAGAGCACGTAGGCGAGCAGCTTGTAGCGCTCCACCGGCGCACCGGCGAGGCGTGCGGCCTGCTCGTTGCCGCCGATGGCGTAGAACAGCCGGCCCGGCCGTGTGCGTTCGAGGAACAGCCAGACCAGCAGTGCGCAGCCGAGCATCACCACCACGGGCACAGGCACGCGGTCCCACAGTTGCGCGCGGCCGAGGGCGAGGAACCAGCCGGCGAAGGCGCCGGGTGCTTCATCGCCGTTGGGCAGGGTCATGCCGACCGCAATGGAGCGGCCGCCGGTGGGGATCAGTTGCACGCCGACTACCAGGAACATGCTGCCGAGGGTGGCGAGGATGTCCGGCACGCGCATGCGCACGATCAGCCAGCCGTTAAGCAGCCCGACCAGGGTGCCGAGGCCGAGACTGATGAGGATCGCCGCGAGCGGCCCCCAGTCCAGCACCACCATCACGTAGCTGGCGGTCATCAGGCTCAGTGCGGCGACCGCGCCGATGGACAGGTCCAGCCCGCCGACGGCCATGCTCAGGGTCACGCCCAGGGCGAGCAGCGCGACGATGGACACCGACTGCAGCACCAGGAACAGGTTGCCGACCCGCAGGAAGGCCGGCTCCAGCAGCGCGAACACCAGCACCAGCAAGGCCAGCAGCAGGAGCAGGGCGTAGTGGATGAGGAAGTCGAGCAAACCTGCGACGGGTGACGTCGCCGGGCTGCCCACGGCAGTTCTGGACACGCATGGCTCCTTTCTAGATACGCGCAGTTTCCTGGCGTGAAGGGTTGGATGGGGTGAGATGGGCGACGATCTCGCTGCGTTGTAGGTCGTGCCGGGGCAGCTCGGCGACCACCGCGCCGTCGCGCACAACGAGGATGCGGTCAGCGATCTCCAGGGCTTCGTCCGGGTCGCTGCAGATCACCAGCGTGGCGCGGCCGGAGGCGCTCGCACGGATGCGCTGGCCGATGTCGCGGCGGGCGCGCACGTCGACGCCCTGGAAGGGCTCGTCGAGAATCAGCAAGCGGCCCTGCCCCAGCAGCCAGCGGGCGAGGATGACCTTCTGCTGGTTGCCGCCGGAGAGCAGTTCCAGCGCAGACTCAATGCCGGGCCCTTTGATGCCGAGCGCTTCGATCTGCTCGGCGACTCTGGCGCGCTCGGCGTTGCGGTCGATGAAGCCGAAACGGGTGAAGCGGCGCAGGAACGGCAAGGTCATGCTGGCGCGCACTGAGAATCCCGGCACCCGCGAGTTGCGCGCGCGGTCCTCGGCGGCGAAGAACACGCCGGCGGAAATCGCTTCGCGCGGCGTGCGCGGTAGCCAGTCGCGACCATCGAGGCGAATCGACCCAGCGTGGTGACGGCGCAGGCCGAACAGCACTTCGGCGATCTCGCTCTTGCCGGCGCCGAGCAGGCCGGTCAGGGCGACCACTTCGCCTTCGTGCAGATCCAGGTCGAAGGCCGCGCTGTGGGCGTCAAGCTGCCAGTCGCGCAGGGCCAGCACCGTCTCGCCGCGCTCCAGTGGCTGCAACTGCACATCGCCCAACGCGGCGCCGAGCATGGATTCCACGGCGGCGCCGAGATCCAGCGGCGCCGTGAACTCGCCGACCAGACGGCCATCACGCAGCACCAGCGCGCGATCCGCCACACGTTGCAGATCAGACAACCGATGGGAGATGTAAAGGATCGCCACGCCGCGTTCGCGCAGGTGGTCGATCAGTTGGAACAGGCGCCCGGCTTCGACGGTCGACAGCGATGCAGTGGGCTCGTCGAGGATCAGCAGGCGCGGTTTCAACGCCAGCGCGCGGGACAGGATCACCAGTTGCCGCTCGGCAGTGCCGAGGGTTTCGATGGGTGCTTGCAGTGGCAGATGCAGCTCCAGGCCGGCGGCGATTTCAGCCGCGCGCCTGAGCGCCTCGCGCGGTCGGAAGAACAGGGAGCCGGAGGCGCCGCAGAGTTCGTCCAGCAGGAGGTTTTCCGCGACGCTCAGGCCGGGCACCACGCCCTGCTCCACCTGCTGATGCACCGCGACTATGCCGTGGTGCCGGGCGTCGTGGGGTGAGGCGAAACGCACCTCCTGACCATCGATCAGTAACTGCCCGGCATCGTGGCCGTGGGAGCCGGCGATGATTTTCACCAGCGTCGACTTGCCCGCACCGTTGGCACCGAGCAGGGCGAGGACCTCGCTGGGGCGAATTTCCAGGTCCAGATCGACCAGCACGCGGTTTTCGGCAAAGGATTTGCCGACACCTTCGAGGCGGAGGAACGGGACGGAAGCAGGTTGGACGGACATGGGGCTCTCGATACTACGCGGCAGAGCGAAAGCGCCGTTTCAGAGCTTCGCCGTTGGACTGAGCGGCGATTCTTTTATAATCTCAAACCATGCATCAACTAATTTTTAATATCGTTTATGCATATGCTAACAACCGGCTGCGCATGCACAGGCGTACTGTTCGCCCAGCAACAGCCGCCCGGAAAACGGCTGACGCAACGCAGACCCGGCGGTTAGCATCCATGGCATTCAACCCACAAGGTGAGAACTCACGATGGCGAACGATACCTACACTCCACCCCGCGTCTGGACCTGGGACAAGGGCAACGGCGGCGCCTTCGCCAGTATCAACCGGCCCATCGCCGGCCCGACCCACGACAAGGAACTGCCGCGCGGCAAGCACCCGCTGCAGCTGTATTCGCTGGCTACGCCCAATGGCGTGAAAGTCACCATCCTCCTGGAGGAACTGCTGGAGCTGGGCGTGAGCGCCGCCGAGTACGACGCCTGGCTGATCAAAATCGGCGACGGCGACCAGTTCGGCAGCGGCTTCGTCGAGATCAACCCGAACTCGAAGATCCCCGCCCTGCTGGACACCAGCGTCGAACCGGCGCTGCGCATCTTCGAATCCGGCTCGATCCTGGTGTACCTCGCGGAGAAGTTCGGCCACTTCCTGCCCAGGGACCTGGCCAAGCGCACCGAGACGCTGAACTGGCTGTTCTGGCAGATGGGCAGCGCGCCCTTCCTCGGCGGCGGCTTCGGCCACTTCTACGCCTACGCGCCGGAGAAGTACGAGTACCCGATCAACCGCTACGCCATGGAGGTCAAGCGCCAGCTCGACGTGCTCGACCGCCAGCTGGCCGCGAACCGCTACATCGCCGGTGACGAGTACAGCATCGCCGACATGGCGATCTGGCCCTGGTACGGCGCGCTGCTGAACAACCAGGTGTACGAGGCAGCCGAGTTCCTCGACGTCGAGAGCTACACCCATGTGCGCCGCTGGACCGACGAAATCGCCGCTCGCCCGGCGGTGCAACGTGGCCGCCGGGTCAACCGCACCTGGGGCGAGGACGCCCTGCCGGAGCGGCACAGCGCGGAGGATTTCACGCGCTGAGTTTCCCTGCGTGGCGTCGGCCTTGCCGACGGTTCCCGGGCGTGGCCCGCTCCTACAAGGGAGCACCGAGCAGGAGCGGCGCCGATGCTTTGCTTTCTGCTCTCAAAGGACCTCTAGAGGAATATCCGCGCACTCCGAACGGCCCCGTTCAGGAGGCGTCGTTGAATTGGAGTTTCAGGGGTTGAGCGACATGGATGTCGCGAGAGCGGCGATGGGCCAGGGATGGCCCTTCGACGCGTGCCCCTGAAACTTCGATTCAACGAGGGAATTTTTCGCCGAAGCGAAAAACCGGATGTCCGGGGCAAGACCTTTGGTTACTTTGGGGCGTTTGCCAAAGTAACTCGCCCGAGGGGGCGAAACACGAAGCCCGAATGCACACCGAAGTGGCGCGGAAATACCCAGTCCGAAGCAACAAACCTGCAATACCGGAGCAAAATACAAACGCCGGCCCTGCCGGCGGATCGCGGGCATGGCCCGCTCCTACAGGGAGCTCCCTGCATCGCGCAATAAAAAACCGGAGCCTCGCGGGAGGCTCCGGTTTTTCATTTCAGCAGTCTGTTACTTGCCAGCAGTCAGGGTGCTGTAGGCAGTGATCAGGTTGCGGTAATCCGGAATGTGGTTCGAGCACAGGGCAGCCAGGCCTTCGATGTCGTTGCGCCAGTCGCGGTGCAGCTCACAGGCCACACCGAACCAGGTCATCAGCTGCGCACCGGCCGCTTCCATCCGACGCCAGGCGGCGTCGCGGGTCATCTCGTTGAAGGTGCCGGACGCATCCGCCACCACGAAGACGTCAAAGCCTTCCGCCAGGGCCGACAGCGCCGGGAACGCCACGCAGACCTCGGTCACCACGCCAGCGATGATCAGCTGCTTCTTGCCGGTGGCCTTCACTGCTTTCACGAAATCCTCGTTGTCCCAGGCGTTGATCTGGCCGGGACGGGCGATGTACGGCGCGTCCGGGAACTGCGCTTTCAGCTCGGGAACCAGCGGGCCGTTGGGGCCGGTTTCGAAGCTGGTGGTGAGGATGGTCGGCAGGTTGAAGAACTTCGCCAGGTCACCCAGCGCCAGCACGTTGTTCTTGAACTTGTCCGGATCGATGTCACGGACCAGCGAGAGCAGACCAGCCTGGTGGTCGACCAGTAGTACGGCGGCGTTGTCTTTGTCCAGGCGGTTGTAGGTGGGGTTGGCCATGGTGAAATCCTCGATTTGCTTTCAGTGGGTACCGGCTGGGCCGGAAGGTTTGGACTCGTCTTGCAGTGCGTCACTGCATGGAACAAAGATTAAATTCGACACCCTTGGCGCACCAGACGGCAAAAATTGCTTATAGCGTTCCATTTACAGAACGATAAGCCACAAAGGTGCTGTCGGGTGATCGGGCTAACCCGCGTGCCGCCAGGTGGACTCACGCTGCACATCGAAGAAGCGCCGCTGCCAGCTCAGCGGCGTGACGCCTTCGATGCGGAAGAAGATCCGGCAGAAATGCGCCTGGTCGCAGAAGCCGCATTGCAAGCCGATCTCCGCCAGCGCGAAGGTCGATTCACGCATCAGTTGCTTGGCCTTCTCCACCCGCTGGATTCGCATCCAGGCCTGGGGCGAATGCCCGGTGGTGACCTTGAACTTGCGGGTGAAATCGCTGCGTGACAGTGCGCAGGCCGCGGCCAGGTCGCTGACCGTGATGCCGCTGTCCAGATGCTTGAGCAGCAGCGCCTGGGCGCGCTCCTTCTGCCAGGGGGCCAGGTCGCGCTTGGGGGCGTCCACTGGGATCTGGCTGATGAGTCTCTGAAGCATGCTGGTCCCTCCCCTGCGATCTGCGGACCATTCTTTGTGGGTGCAGGGGTACCGGCGAGTTAAAGCTGGTTAAACCGCATTAACCCGCAGCAGATGAAAAGTCGCGAATCGACGGCCGCGAGCGAAGATATCCAAGGCGCGTACGGCCGCTCGCCAACACGGCGAACACGCCGGATATCAGCCGTCAGCCCTTGCACGACGGGGCTTGCAGCACAAAGGCCTGGGGCAGCGTGCACCCCGGCGCGGTATCGCTGGCCAGCACCGTAGCGAGCCCGGCGTTAATCGTTATTAAGCCCGGCGGAAAAACGCCACGCCCGGCGCAGGATGGCTCAACGCTGAGCCGTCGTTTACCCTGACTACCGTTCACAGAAGAATGGCCAATCGACCGGAGAGTCGATGGACCTGTGCCACCGGGGCTGATGCCAGGACCGGCGCGCAATCTGCCCCCAGCGTGCGAAAGCGACTACCAGACGATGACTCCCGAGCCCGTGGCCACGGTCGAAACCGTGCTTCATTTCGGCCCCTACCAGATCTACCCCGCATCCCGCGTGATCCTCGAGGCCGGCCGCCCGCTGCGCCTGGGACAACGCGCGCTGGACATCCTGCTGGCGCTGCTGGAGCAAGCCGGGCAGGTGGTCAGCAAGCGCGAACTGCTGGCCCGCGCCTGGCCCGGTCAGGACATCGATGAAGGCAACCTGCGGGTCCACATGACCGCCCTGCGCAAGGCGCTGGGCGACGGCCAGAACGGTCGGCGCTTCATTGTCACCATCGCGTTGCGCGGCTACAGCTTCGTCGAGCCACTGACGACTTCGGCGCAGACGACGCCCGCCCCCGATGACGGCCAGTCGGCGGACCACAACCTGCCGCCCCGGCGCAACCGCCTGCTGGGCCGCGAGGCCGAGCTGGAGCGCCTGGTCACCGAACTGCCGCGACGTCGCTGCGTCAACCTGGTGGGCTGTGGCGGCATCGGCAAGACCAGCCTCGCCCTGCAGGCCGCGGAACGTTTCATCGGCCAGTATCCCCACGGCATCCGCATGCTCGACCTCACCCCGTTGCAGGACGCGCGACCGCTGAACAGCACGCTTGCGTACGCGCTAGGCATTCCCGGGCTGGCCGGCGAATCACTGGAACATCTCTGCCGCCAGGTCGCCGACCGGCAGATGCTGCTGCTCATCGACAACTGCGAGCACCTGATCGAAGCCGCCGCGCACCTGGTCGAATGCCTGCTGCGCCACGCGCCGCAGATTCACATCCTCGCCACCAGCCGCGAAAGCCTGCGCGCCACCGGCGAATACATCCTGCCGCTACGGCCGCTCGGATGCCCGCCGGCGCAGGTCGGCAGCGTCGAGGACGCCCTCGCCTACCCCGCCGTCGCGCTGCTCATCGAGCGGACCAAGGAGACTCACGAAGACTTCGAACTGCGTCCCGAAGACCTCCCCCGCGTCGGCGAAATCTGCCGACGCCTGGAGGGCATTCCGCTGGCGCTGGAACTGGCTGCCGGCCATCTGGGTCAGGCCGACGGCAGCATCGACGCACTGTTGCAGGACGGCTACCTGGACCTGCCGCTGCAGTCCGAGGAATCGCCCAACCGCCACCAACACCTGCGCGCGATGCTCGACTGGAGCTACACGCTGCTTCGCCCCGCAGAGCAATCCTGCCTGCGTCGCCTGAGCGTGTTCCGCGGCAGCTTCACCCTGGACTCCATCGCCGCCGTCCTCGACCAGCCGGCGGACCTGGGCACGGCCTTCGTGCTGGTGAACCAGCTGACCGCCAAGTCGCTGCTGACCACCGAGATTTGCCGCGACGAGGTCACCTACCGGCTGCTCGAACCGACCCGCCTGCATGCGCTGGAGAAACTCCAGACCGCCGGCGAACTGCACGAGGCCCGCGAACGCCATCTGCAGCTCTGCCAGAGCGCGATGCAAGCTGCGCAGGACGAATGGGAAAGGTCTGCCTCGCTGGGCTGGCTCCAGCGGCATTCGCCGTGGCTCGCGGAGGTCCGCGCGGCCCTCGACTGGGGGCTGCACGCGGACGTCCGGCACACCCAGGCGATCCATCTGGCGGCCTGCTCGGCGCCGCTGTGGCAGGAACTGTCGCTGCTGCACGAATACGGTCCCTACGTGAGCGCGGCACTCGGCCTGCTCAGCGCCGAATCCGCTTCGTCGCTGCCACTGGCCATGCGCCTGGAGCTGGCGCTGGGCAACACGACCTACCACGACGTGCGCAACAGCCAGGCGGACGAGGCCTTCCAGAACGCCCGCTACCTCGCCCAGCAGCTCGGCGACCTCAACGGCGAACTCACCGCGCTGTCCGGCGGCCTGGCCGTGCTGCTGTGGGCCGGCCAGTACCAGCAGGCGGCCGAGCAGAGCCGGCACTTCGACCGGCTGAGCGACGGCCAGGGCGAAATGCTCGCCACCAGCGCCCTGCGCCTGAAGGTGCTGGCGCTGCATTATTCGGGCGATCAGGTACACGCCCAGGCCGTCGGCGATGAAGTGCTGCAGCGGCTGGAACAACAGCGCCGGGCCAACCGCTTCGCCCCTTGCCTGGGCGTGCAGTACGACCAACAGGTTGCCTCCCTTGCCACCCAGGCACGCACGCTCTGGTTACGTGGCTTGCCCGAGCAGGCGGAGCGCATGGCGACACAGGCCATCGAACTGGCCTGCGAGATCGACCACAGCGCCTCCATCGCCTACAGCCTGGCGGTAGCCGGCTGCGTCATCGCCTTCTACAACGGCGAGTTCGACAAGGCCCGCAGCCGTGTGCGGCAGATGATCGAGGTTGCCGAGCGGCACCGCGTGCCGTTGTTCACCGACTGGGCGCGGCACTATGCGTGGGCCATGCAGCTCGATGAAACGACCAGCGCCACGGCTCCCGCCGTCGGCCTGGTGCGCGACATCGTACAGACCCTCGGCGGCCGCCCCCTGCCCGCCGATCAGGCCCAACTGATGCGCGCACGAACCGGCGCGGCAGGCTGGTGCGCACCGGAAATCCTGCGCAACGAGGCAGTCGCCCTGCTGGCGCGCGGCGACCGCGAATCCCTGCTCGGCGGCGAAACCCTGCTGACCCGCGCCATGACACTGGCACAGGAGCAAGGCGCACTGGCCTGGGAACTGCGATCGGCCACCGGCCTGGCGCAGCTGTGGAACGCGCAGGGCAAACAGCAGGCCGCGCGACAACTGCTGGAGCCGGTCTACCAGCGCTTTACCGAAGGCTTGGACTCACCGGACCAGCGCCATGCGCGGCAATGCCTCGAGGCCTGTGGTCACTGACGATGGCACCGCTCAGCGCAATACGCCGAGCATCACCCAGACGCGACGGGCCTCGGGGTCGGCATGGACCAGCTCGTCCATCAGCGCACTCAGCGGCATGCCGCCCCACTCCACCGCCCGGCGAATGATGTAGGGCACCGGGCTGTGCGGTTCGGTGCGCGCCAGGTACTCGGCGATTGCGGTGAGCTGCCGGTAGGCCTCTTCGCGGCTCTGCGGAGCACCGCTGGCGGGAAGCGATCCGGAAGTAGCCACAGGAGCCGGCTCCGGCTCGGAAGGCGCTTCCGGTGTGGCGCTGGATATGAACTCTTGCGGGGCCATGGCCTTGCATCCCTGGATGACGTTGCTGAAAGCGTCGATGGACGCGGCGAGTTGGTGCAGGCTCGGTGCGGCATCGCCGAGCTGGCGGTCACACCAGGCATCCAGGCGCCGCAGGTGGCCGGCAGCCCTCTCCAGCTGGGTCAGCGTCGCCCCCCAGCCATTCACCGCACCGCTGCGGATCGATTCGTTCAGCCGCTTCTGCTCCTGTCGCGCGTTCTCTGCCGCCACCTTGTCGACCTTGTTGTCGCTGGCCTGCACCTGCCGTCGCTGCAGCTCCTGCCAGCCATGCAGAGTGGTCTGCGGCCAGTCGCTGCACAGCGGCACGCGAGTGTGCAGAAGTTCGCTGTAGCGCCGCGCCAACCAGGCAAGCGGCGCCGCGCGCCATTCCTGGTCACCGTCGGTGGCCTGCGGGTGCAGTTGCTCAGGGAACGCGTCGCAGAGATCGGCCAGCAGGCCCAGTGCGGCGGCGAGGCCCGCAGGCCCCTGGGTAACGATCCAGGCCTCGCCCAGAAAACCGGCGATGGTCAGGTCCTTACTGCGTCGCGCCAGCAGTTCCTCGGCAAGCACCGCCAGCGCCAACCAGTCCGCGCGCTTGGGCTCAGCCTGCCAGACGCCCGCCGGCAGCTCGGTATCCTCCTCGCGGCGCAGCTCGCGCAGGCGATCCATCAGCGGGTCGTGGCGCAGCGACTCTCCGCACGGCGACTCGCCCGGCAGAGGTTGCAGGAGCGCTTGCAGCGCCTCGTCTGAAATCATGGCAACTCCTGGGCGCCGGCAAAGGACGCCACGCCTACACCGCTGAAGGGCGTGCGCGGCGCGCGTACGGGCAAGGGCTGGACGGACAGCGGCTGCTTGGCGTCCTGGGTCATCAAGGAGACCCGCAGGAACATCCGCGCCTCGGGCTCGCGGCTGTTCGGCGCGCGGACCGGCACCTGCAGCGCGAGCGGGAAGTCGGTGTAGTCGGCGCTGGGCTGGCGCTGCAGGATCAGGTGCGAACGCAGCAGGCGCATCAGCGCCCACGGGCCGCCGTATTCCCAGCCCACTTCCAGGTCCGCCACGGCCATGCTCGCCTGCTGCGGGTCGATGTCCGGCCGTTGTGGGCTGTCCTTGGCCCAGCGCAGCATCAGCTTCATCGGCTCGCCGACATTCCAGTGCAGGCGCTGGCTGTCGCTGCCAGGGAAGCTCAGCGGGCGGTCCGCCGCGTAGAGCGTCCAGGCGATCACCTGGTCGGCGCCACGCTCGGCCTCGCGGTCGGTGCGCCAGCGCACATCGAGGTCGACACCCTGCGCTCCGCCCTTGTCGCGCTGGAACAGGGGACCCATCCAGGCCCTGGCCAATTGCAGGCGCTGGAGGAAATCCGCCGCCGCCACGCGGTCGACCGACTGGCTGAGCTGGAGGCCTGCCTGGGCTCGCTCCAGGTTCTGGTCGAGCAGCTCGACCAGGTGCTGTACCCGTGCCGGATCGGCGTCCTCGGCCTGCAGGCTGTAGGCGAAGGGGAAGCGATTGGCCAGGTACTGGTTGAAGTAGTCGGCGATGGCGGACCAGGCCTGGGCGGCGTCCTTCTGCTGCAGCTCCAGGCAGCGCTGCTGCGCCTGGCCGTGCAGGCCACGGGTGAAGCGCGCCACGTCGCCCTGCCCGGCCGCCAGGGCAGAGGTACGCAGGATATTGCCGCAGCTGGCGGCGTCCATTTCCACGAAGTCGCGGGTCACCAGCTGGTCGAGCAGCATCGGCGAGCTGGTTGGGTTCTGCGCCTTGTACTTGACCAGTTCATCGCTGAGGTCGGTGAAGCGCCGCACCTTGTCCTGGTCGGAGAAGCCGAGATTGCCCCGATCACGCAGCCAGGTCAGTGCCGGAGCGTGCTCCTCGCTCAGGGCCAGCATGGTCTCGAACTGCTGGGCAAGGTTGCGCTTGAGGTCCTGGGTGTCGGTGGAGCGGTACAGCTGCAGGCCGAAGTTGCGTGTGCCATCCCAACCGGAAGGTTCCGAGCGCACGCGGAACAGTGGCAACGCATCGACCGACTTCAACACGCCGTCAACGTCGGCCAGCGCACCACGGGTCAGGTGAATGTCCAGTGCGTTCGCCAGGTCGCTGCGCTGCACGGATTCCAGCGCCGAACGGACCTGCTCGGCTTGCTCCAGCGGAACGTCGAAGGTGTTCTTCGCCGGCGCGCCGGCGGCCGAAACCGATTGCGTCAGGCTGCTCCACATCGCGCTGGCAGCAGCGGCGGCGGCACTTTCGGCGAGTGCATCGCGGTACTCGGCCGGAATCCGCGCCTGCTCCTGCTCGCTGTACTTGCGGTAGCTGGCGTAGTACGCCAGGGCGGCATTCAGCGAATGGGCATCGAGATTGCCCAGGCCGCGCGGATCGATGTCCTGCGCTCCCTTGCTCAGGGCGGTGCCGGCGAAGTCCTGGCGCAACAGCGAATCGATGGTGCTGCCCAGCGCCACCACATGCTCCTGCAGCGCCAGCGTGCCACCGGGCTGCAGTTGCAGCAGGTTGTCACGGGAACCGGCGGCGGAGATCCACTGGTCGTGGAAGGCGCGCTGCAGCTTGCTGGCCTGGCTGGTTACCCGGGCCTCCGCCGAGGGGCCGAGCAGGTAGGACTGGCGTACGTCGTCGAGCATCGCACGAAAGCCCGGCACGATTTCCTGGGCATTGCCGTGGCTCCAGGCGGCGTTGGTCAGGGCCACCATATTGCGCAGCGCGTCGATCTGCGCAGCGGTCTCTTCCAGCTCCTCGAGGCTGTTGCCCTGCCGCGCCTTGAGTTCGTTCAGGTGCAGACGCAGGAAGCCGGCCGGGCGCACGAAGTTGTCGGCGAGGAAGAACTGGTCGAGCCAGAGACTCATCAGGTCGTCGTAGTTGCGCGCCAACTGGCCCTCGCGCGGACCGGGATCGACCGGTGCCGGAGCGTCGGGAATGCCCTGGCCGAGCACTGACTGCAGATAGCCGGCATTGCGCAGGGAGCCCGGTTCCAGGGTCAGGCCGTATGCCTGCTCGCCCAGTTTGCCGAGGCTTTCCAGAGCGTTCTTCGAAGTGCCGGCGCGCAACTCGGTGTACCAGCGGTTGCGCTGCTCGAAGGCCAGTACGCCGTGCGCCAGGTCGCGAGCGGCGACGAAGTTCGGCCACTGCTCCGGGCTGTCGCTCTGCACGTTGGCCCGGCGTTCGCTGCTGCGGATGGCGCGCAGCCGGACCAGTTCAGCGGCCTGCGCCTGCTGCAGGGGCACCAGCACTTCGCGGCGGGCCAGGTCGCGCAGCAGTTCATCCATGTGCCCGTCGAAACCGGAGAACCAGGAACTCGGATACACCAGTGAGCTGAAGTGCCAGCGCGGCGCAGCCTGCAACAGCGTCCAGTAGGCCTGCAGGCGTTGGCGGGCGGCTTCCTCCGGTGATGCGCCGGCCGCATCGCCTTCGCCCTGCCCACGCTGCATGGCCAGGATGCGCTGCCCCAGCGCCTGCGCCTCGCGGGAATCCACGTGCCAGACCCAGAGCATCCCCAATAGCCAGCAGACGCCGACCACGCCAGCCACCGCCCCCAGCACACGCTGCGAGCGCTGGCGCAGACGCAGGACTCGCGGCACGGCCTGGGCCAGCCCGCGCTCGGCGAGCAGGCGTGATTGCCAGAGATGCTGGGTGAACAGCAACTGCGCGGGTGCCTCCTCCCGCGCCGAGAGCGCCCAGTCGTCACCACTGGGAGCCATGCGGTACGCGCCGCTGAAGTACAGGCCGCGCAAACGCGGCGCCTCGCCCAGCGCGTTGCCCTGAAAGACCGGCTCCAACCGTTGGCGCAGGCCTTCGCGCAGACTCTCCAGCGCCTGTGGGAAGCGATACAGTTCCTCGCTCAATTGCCCCTTGAGCACGCCCGCTTCGAGGATTGCCGCCTGCAGTGCCTGCAATACCTGATCGAAGCCACGCTCGAGGTGCTCGCCCTGCCAGGCCGCATCCGCCTGCAAGGGCGAGGCCCAGCCCAGCGGTCGCTCGCGTACCTCGGCAGGCAGCGCCGCGCGCAGTTCGGCGAATCCGTCGAGCTCTTCCAGCCCGGTCACCACCACGTAGACCGGCAGGCTCAGCCCCAGCCGTTGCAACAGGTCGTTGAAGCGCCGACGCAACTGGATGCTTTCCTGGGCAAGGCTGGCCGGGTCCAGCAGGCGCTCCGCCGGCACCGCCCAGATCACGCCGTCCAGCGGACGACGCGGGCGCATCCGCAGCAGCAGGCCGAGCAGGCGCCGCCAGGGCTGCAGTGACGACGGCACACCCTCTTCCGGCATGAACAGGGTCTGCGGTACTGCCAGCACGGCGCCGTCCTGATCGGCCCACCAGCGGCCGAACCAGGCCGGGCGGTTCACCGGAGCCAGGCTCCAGTCAGCGGCCAGGCGCTCACCCAGCAGCGGGTCGCCCAACAGGAGATACCAGGGCACGTCGTAGCGATCGGCGACATCGTGGTCCTGCTCCATCTGCCGCACGGTCAGGTAGAAGGCGCGTACCGCTTCGCCGCCCTTGCTGCGCAGCCAGAGGAATCCCGCTACCGCCAGCGCCAACACCAGCAGCAACAGCAGGGCCAGCACCAGCCAGCCGCTCAAGCCGCCAGCTCCGGGAAGGCAGCCGCCCAGGCCAGGTCGAGCAGGGGCGCCAGTTCACCGCGCACATCGCTCCACAGCCAATGACCGAGGACGATGAGCAACAGGACGCCGGCGCCCACCATCAGCGTCAGACGCAGGCCGTCGGGCAAGGCGCGCCGCAGTGGCAGTCGCAGCGGCGCTGCAGCGGCCGGGCGCGCCAGGGTCTCCAGCAGCGCTGGCACCTCGGCGTCACGCTGCCAGGCATGGGCGAACAGCGCGTGCCGCCACTTCTCATGGAGCGCTTCGCCCTTGGGGCCGCGCAGCTTGCCATGGAAACCCAACAGCAGGCACTGCAGGTAGACGTTAGCCAGATCTCGGGTGCCCGGAGCACGGGTATCCAGCAGGCGATGAATGGCCTGGGGCACGCGCTCCCCGGCATTGCGCGTGCCGTACAGACGGGATTCCAGTGGCCGTTCCTGCCACGCGGACTGGCCATTCCAGGGGTCGAACAGCAGGCTTTCGTCGAGCAGTGCGACGAAGGCGTAGACCATGCCTTTCACCTGCTCGCCGGCGGCATCGCCGACGCTGGCATTGGCGCTGCGCCACAGGCGACGCACCACCGCCTGGGCTTCGTCGGCGACCCGTTCGAGGGTCGCGCTGTCCTCGCCGGTGGATTCGCGCAGGTCTTCCCAGCGCCTGCGCCACTCCAGCCAGGCGGCCTGGAAAGCGCCACTCAAGGGTGCCTCGCCGAACGACGGCGGATAGATCGCCTGATTCCCTTCAAGCATCTTCGCTTCCCTGCCTCAGGCGCCGCTGGCGCCGTCCACGATGAACAGCACGACCTGCCAGGGGCTGCCGCCACTACCGTTGCCCGCTGCGGCGGCCCGCAGGCACAGGCGCTGGGCGGGATCGAACCAGTCGCCCTCGGCCTGCACGACGAACAGGTGGGTGTCCTCCCCAACGCTGTAGGCGATCTGTTCGGCGCGACTCATCGGCAGATGTTCCAGGCCCGACATGCGCTGCCGGCCCAGGATCGCCAGGCTCGCCTCGGAAGCGACGATGCAGCGTGACAGCCACTCGTGGGCCTGCTCCTCGCCGCAACCCGGCGGCATGCGCAGGCCGATGACCAGGCGCTGAACTGCCGAACGCAGGTCCGGCAGGGCCAGCGCGAAGTCGTTGCCCAAGCGTTCGAAAGCCAGGCTGCGGTAGCCGGCGCGCACGCGCCCGAGGGTGACTTCCAGCCACTCGATCACCGGGTTGAAGGTCCGCAGCAGTTCGTTGAAATCGAAGGTCGGGAAGGCCGGGACGCCCCCCAGCGGATCCAGCACGCTCCAGCTGCCGGCCATGCCGCACAGCAGGCCATGCAGCTGTGCCGGGCTCGCCGTGCCGCTGTAGAGCGCAGCCTCCAGTTCCGGCAGGCGTGCCCACAGCGCCGCCAGCTGGCGACGGATTTCCTGGCTGTCCTCGGTGTTCTCCGCCTGCTGCGCCTGGCGCAAGCGGCCGGCGAGAAACACACATTTCTCCCGCGCATGGGCACACAGCGCCACCAGCGCCTGCCCCAGCATCGACGCCGGTGCGATTCGCGGAGTGGGCGCCACGTAAGGCAGGCCGACGAAGCCACCGGCGTCCTTGCCCACGCGCAGCAGCGGCAGGCACACCGAGTCGGCGCGCTGGGCTTCGGTCACCAGGCGCAGGGCCGGGCGCCAGACGACAACGGGTTCGGGATTCTCGCCACTGGCCAGGTCCGGCACCGCCGGCCCGCTCAAGGATTGCAGGCGACCCTTGAGCGGCAGCACCTGGCCGCCACGGGCGAGCGGGCTGAGTGCGAGGTAGAGGGTGATGCTGGCATCGGGGGAGGCGGCGATGGCCGCCGTGGCGTCGAACACCAGCGTACCGCCCTGGCCCAGGCTGACCGGCAGGCCATCGGGCAGGATGGCCTCCAGCGCGAGGATACGCACCACGCCGGTGCTCAGCGCGGAAGGGTCCAGCTCCAGGAGTTCGAGGCCCCAGAACCAGGGGTTGGCCGCATGGGCCAGGCGCGCAGACAGAACTTCGGCGCGCAGTCCCTGGAGCTGGAAGTGCTGGGGAAGCAGTTGCATCCCTTCGTGCCAACAAACTGCGTCAGGCAGAACTCTCACACCACTCCCCCTTCGACGTCCTGGATTGTCATGGGCCCGCCTGGAATGGCGGTGGTTCAGTGCTCCTCGGCACTCAGCAGGCGCATCTCCCTGCTGTCGAAACGCAGCCATACGTTGGGCTGCTGATCCAGGCGCATGCGATGGGCGCCGGGAGTGTTATAGCCGGCAAAGACCAAAAGTCCAGAAGCCGGCTTGCCAGCCAGGGGGAAGTCCCTGGCCTCCATGAACTGCCCGGGCACCAGCTCGAGGCTCCACACCGAGAGCTGCTTCTGGTAGTCGCGGCGGTACTGTTCGCGGTCGCTGAACCACTGTTTGGCGCTCATCGCCGAGAGCAGCTTGAGCAGGTCCGCATCCTGCACCGCGACGAAGTCCACGGCGATGGGCGAATCGCCATTGGCCTTGCTCGCGACGTCGAGGGTCAGACGGTCGACATCGACCTTCGGACCGAACCAGGAACAGCCTCCGAGAACTGCCAGGAGCACAGCACAGAGGCAGGCTTTCGTCGACTTCATGAAACGTCCTTGTGAAATGTCTGTCAGAGATTATTTTCGGATTTGCGTTTTTAGCAACCTGATCTAGCTTGCTTGGTTAGCTCGTGGACAACGAGCCCAGATGGGATCGCCAAGGACAGGCCTGTATCGCATTTCCCCTTTCCTGTCGTGTGGTCCAGCCAAGGAGCGCGACGACAGCGAGCACCGCTGCGGCGTGCCCGTCTCCTACGCAGTGGAGTTCGCCAGCATGGCAGAAAGCACGCAGCACAAACTGGACCGGGTGCGTCCTCCCCGGGTCCAGATCACCTACGACGTGGAAATCGGCAACGCCATCGAGAAGAAGGAGCTGCCGCTGGTCGTGGGCATTCTCGCCGACCTCTCCGGCAAGCCGGTCACTCCCCTGCCCAAGCTCGGCGAGCGCCGCTTCACCGAGATCGACCGTGACAACTTCAACGCCGTGCTCTCGTCCATCGGACCGCGCGTGGCGCTGCAGGTCGACAACACCCTGAGCAACGACGGCAGCCGGCTCAACGTCGAGCTGAACTTCAAGCACATCGACGACTTCGACCCGGTGAGCATCGTCAACCAGGTCGTGCCGCTGCGCCGCCTGTTCGAAGCCCGCCAGCGCCTGCGCGACCTGCTCACCAAGCTCGACGGCAACGACGAGCTGGACCAGCTGCTGCAGGACGTGGTGAGCAACACCGAGGGGCTGCAGGAAATCCGCGCGACCCACCCGGTGACCGCCGATGCGGGCGCCGCCAACGACACCGCCCAGGCCGCCGCCGACGAAGGCGAAGCACCTGCCGAACCGCAAGCCTGATCCCGCCCGCAAGGAGAGCACAGCAATGGCCAAACCCAGCTCCGCCGCGGCGCAAGGCGCCGAAGGCAGCACCCAGACACTCGACCTGCTGGACCGCATCATCGCCGACGGCCGCATGGCCCACGATGACAGCCAGCAGGAATACGCCCGCGACATGCTCGCGGAGTTCGCCACCCAGGTCCTCGACGAAGGCATGGCCGTCAGCAAGGACACCGTGGCCATGATCAACGAGCGCATCGGTCGTATCGACGAACTGATCAGCGCCCAGCTCAACCAGATCCTCCACCATCCAGAGCTGCAGCAACTCGAATCCTCCTGGCGCGGTATGCACCAGCTGGTGCAGAACAGCGAGACCGGCACGCGCCTCAAGCTGCGCCTGCTCAACGTCAGCCAGCAGGACCTGCAGAACGATCTGGAGAAAGCCGTCGAGTTCGACCAGAGCGCGCTGTTCAAGAAGATCTACGAAGAGGAATACGGCACCTTCGGCGGGCACCCCTTCAGCCTGCTGGTGGGCGACTACTCCTTCGGCCGCCACCCGCAGGACATCGCCCTGCTGGAAAAACTCTCCAACGTCGCCGCCGCGGCCCACGCGCCCTTCATCGCTGCGGCCAGCCCGCGCCTGTTCGACATGGGCAGCTTCACCGAGCTGGCGGTGCCGCGTGACCTGAGCAAGGTCTTCGAGAGCCTGGAGCTGATCAAGTGGCGCTCGTTCCGCGAGAGCGAGGATTCGCGCTACGTCTCCCTGGCGCTGCCGCGTTTCCTGGTGCGTCTGCCCTACGGTCCGGAAACCCTGCCGGTGGAAGGCATGAACTTCATCGAGGATGTGGACGGCACCGACCACGCCAAGTACCTCTGGGGCAACGCCGCGTGGGTCATGGCCCAGCGCATCACCGAAGCCTTCAGCAAGTACGGCTGGTGCGCGGCAATCCGCGGCAGCGAAGGCGGTGGCGCCGTCGAAGGCCTGCCGGCGCATACCTTCCGCACCCAGGCGGGCGACCTGTCGCTCAAGTGCCCGACCGAGGTGGCGATCACCGACCGCCGCGAGAAGGAACTCAACGACCTAGGCTTCATCGCCCTGTGCCACAAGAAGAACACCGACCTCGCCGTGTTCTTCGGCGGCCAGTCCACCAACAAGCCGCGCCAGTACAACACCAACGAGGCCAACGCCAACGCGCGCCTCTCGGCGATGCTGCCGTACGTGCTGGCAGCCTCGCGCTTCGCCCACTACCTGAAGGTGATCATGCGCGACAAGGTGGGCAGCTTCATGACCCGCGACAACGTGCAGACCTACCTCAACAACTGGATCGCCGACTACGTGCTGATCAACGACAACGCCCCGCAGGAGATCAAGGCCCAGTACCCCCTGCGCGAAGCCCGCGTGGATGTCAGCGAAGTCGCCGGCAAGCCCGGGGTCTACCGCGCGACGGTGTTCCTGCGCCCGCACTTCCAGCTCGAGGAGCTGACCGCCTCGATCCGCCTGGTCGCCAGCCTGCCGCCGCCGGTCGCCGCCTGAGCCAGGGGGCCGCCCGTGCGGGCGGCCCCTTCACCTGATCCCACCTCTTTCATGCAGCGGAGTTTTCCAACATGGATGCGATACTTCTCGACCTGGGCGACGACATCAAGGGCGACAGCCTGCTGGCCGGCTTCGAAAACAAGATCGAAATCATGTCGTACAGCCACAACGTCGCCATGCAGGTGACCAACGATGTCAGCAACTCGGAGCGCACCTCCGGCAAGCCGCACATCGGCGAGTTCACCCTGACCAAGTTCGTCGACACCTCGACCCCGACGCTCAACGAATACTGCTGTTCCGGCAAGGCTATCCCCACCGCCACCCTGACCATCGGCCGCAACGCCGCCGAAGGCGACGGCAAGATCATGCCGTTCATCACCTACACGCTGAACAACGTGGTGCTGTCCAACGTCAGCGTCAGCGGCGGTGCCGGTGGCAAACCGGTGGAAACGATGTCGCTGAACTTCACCAAGATCAAATGGGAGCTCACCGCGCAGAAGGACGACGGCAGCAAGGAAGGCACCGCCGCCTCGACCTGGGACATGGCCGCCAACAAGCTGGCCAGCTAAGGACGCGTGGCCTTGCACGGCATCGCCCGGCCACCGTTGCTGGACCGCCTCTCCGAAGCTGGAGAGGCGGAACCGGCCTTCGACCAGCGCGCCCTGGCGGCCTCGGTCGCGCAGGAACTGTCGCGCCTGCTCAACAGCCGTAGCCCGGCTGGTAATGGCGTCGGCATCCTGGCCTATGGCATCGCCGACTGGACCGCCCTGCAGGCCCGCCGCGAGGCCGACCGCCTGCACCTGGCCCGGGAAATCCGCCGCGCGGTGACCCGTTTCGAGCCACGCCTGGGGCTGAGCGAAGTAGTGGTCGACGCCGATCCGCAGCACCCGCAGCGCCTGCGCGTGCGCCTGCTGGGCAACCTGCGCCAGGACACTGGCCGAGCGCCCCTCCTGTTCGAACTCATCCCCGTTGGAGGAACACTGGAAGTACGCCATGAGCGACTCGATTGATGCCGAACTGCTGGATTACTACCAGCGCGAACTGACCTGGCTGCGCCACGCCGGCGCCGGTTTCGCCGCGCGCTATCCCAAGGTGGCGCGGCGGTTGGAGCTGGGCCCCGGTGAGTGCGGCGACCCCCACGTCGAGCGCCTGCTGGAAGGCTTCGCACTGCTCGCCGCGCGCCTGCAGCGACGCCTGGACGACGACTACGCGCAGTTCAGCGATGCACTGCTCGAACAACTCTATCCCCTCGCCCTGCGGCCCCTGCCTTCCTGCGCCGTGGTGCGCTTCGAGCCGGACCCGGCCAAGGGCAAGCTGAGTGCCGGCTTCCACCTGCCGCGCGGCACCCCGTTGTTCGTCAGCGTGCCGGGCCAGGAGCGGATCGAACTGCCCGAAGAGCTGCGCGGCCAGACCCTGCACTGGCGCACCACCGACGAAGTCACCCTGTGGCCGCTGCGCATCGAGGAAGTCGTGCTGCTCGGCGCCGAGGAAGCCCAGGCCGCCACCGGCAGCGCCGGCGTGCGCGGGGCCCTGCGACTGGACCTGCGCTGCCTCGACAAGGACGGCTGGGCCGCCCTGGACATCGATAGCCTGCGTATCCACCTGACCGCCAACGCCGTCGCCAAGGCAGCCCTTTACGACCTGCTCGGCGCCCATGCCTGCGGCCTCATCGCCGAGGCCGAGGGCGCCGCACCGCAACGTCTCGCCGGCCTGCCGCAATGGGTCGGCTTCGCTGCCGAACAGGCCTTGTTGCCGGAGGATGAGCGCGTGCATCCCGGCTTGCGCCTGCTCGCCGAGTACTTCGCCTTCCCCGACAAGTTCGCCTTCTTCGATCTGCCGCTCCAGGGCCTGCGGGCCAGCGGCGAGCAGCTCTACCTCTACATCCTCTTCGACCGCCCCGCGCCCGCCCGCCTGACCTTGCAAGCCAGCGACCTGGCGTTGGGCTGCGTACCGGCGATCAACCTGTTCCCGCGCACCTCCGAGCCGCTGCGGCCGGACGGCACGCGCAGCGAGTACCGCCTGATCGCTGACGCCCACCGCGAAAACTCGGTGGAGATCCACAGCATCCGCTCCCTGCGCGCCAGCACCCCGCTGGGAGTGGTCGAGGTCGCGCCCTACCACGGCACCCAGCACCGCCCCGGCGCATTCGGCCTCTACTGGCACGCACGGCGGGTCGAGGGCATGACGCCCAACCGGCGCGGCAGCGACCTGTTGCTGACCCTGGTGGACGCCGGCCTGCAACCCCTGGAAGAAACGCCCCAGTACAGCCTCAGCGCGGAGCTGCTTTGCACTAACCGCAGCCTGGCCGAGTACCTGCCGGCCTGCACCGAGCTGGCCTTCGAGCGCCCCGGCCCGGTGGCCCGCGCCAGCCTGCTGCGCGCACCGAGCCGGCAATGCCAACCAGGGCTGGATGGTCCTTCACGCTGGCAACTGGTCTCGCAGCTCACGCTCAATCACCTGTCGCTGGTCGAAGGCCCGCAGGCCCTCGATGCCCTGCGGGAAATCCTCGCGCTGCACGACTTCAGCGAAGACAAGCTGGCTGCCCGGCAGATCGAGGGGCTGGTCCGGCTGGACTGCGCGCGCGTGGTCGACCACGTCGGCAGCGATGCCTGGCGTGGTTGGCGCAACGGTCTGGAAGTTCGCGTGCACCTGGAACGCCAGGCCTTCGTCGGCGCCAGTGCGGTGCTGTTCGGCGCCGTGCTCGCGCAGTTCTTTTCGCTCTACGCCAATGCCAACCGCTTCGTGCGTACGGTGCTGGTGCAATCGGACCAGGAGATTTGCCGATGGCAACCCCAGGCCGGCCAGCCCATCACTCTCTGAGCCAGCGCCTGCGCGCCGAGCCGCACCGCTTCGAGTGGCTGCAGGCCCTGCTGCTGCTTGAGCACGAGCGGCCCCAGGCCACACCGTTGGGCCATGGCAGCCGCCCGGACGCCGAAGCGCTGCGCCTGCGCGGCCCACTGACGCCGGTGTTCGCCCCCAGCCAGATCGACGCCCTGGAAGACGAGGACGGACGGCCGCTGCTGAGCACCTCCATCTTCGGCCTCGGCGGTGCCGACGGCGCCCTGCCCTACGCCTACCAGGAATGGCTGCAACAACGCGCACGGCAAAAGGACCACGCGCCCGCCGAATTCCTCGACCTGTTCCAGCACCGCCTGCTCAGCTTGCTCTACCGGGTATTGCGCAAACACCGACTTGCCGTAGGTTTCCAGACTCCTGCTGCCGCGCCCCTGCGCCGCCCGTTGCGGGCCCTGGTGGGGCTGCTGCCGGAGGGCCTGCATGAGCGCGGCGCGCTGCCCGACGCCAGCGTGCTCGCCCGCAGTGCGCACTTCTCGGGCAATCGCCGTTCTCTGGTCGGCTTCGCCGCCATGCTCCGCGAACAGTTCGGCATCCCCGCCGAGTGCGAAGCCTATGCCGGCGCCTGGCGCGAGATACCACCGGCCCGCCGCAGCGTGCTGCAACGCGGCGGCGCCAACCTCGGCCTTGGCCGTGATGCCATCGCCGGCACCCGTGTATGGGACGAACACGCCGGTTTCCACCTGCGCCTCGGCCCGCTGGACGAAGCCACGGCTCGGCACTTCTTCCCGGACGGCGTCGCCTATCCGCTGCTGGCCCACGTCTGCGCGTTGTACTTCGGCCCCGACCTGGACTGCCGGCTACGTCTGCTGGTGCGCGCCAGCGGGCCGCTGGCCCTGGGGCGTGGCAATGGCCCGAGACTGAACTGGAACACCGGCCTGCGCCGCAGCGGTGGCGCCGTACAACCCATCGATTTGACCCTGCGCCACGCGGAGATGCCCTGATGGACCTCGCCAGCCTCATCGGCCGCCTCAACCCCGAATCCCGCCGCGCGCTGGAGCGCGCCGCACAGCGCTGCCTGCAACGCACCCACCACTACGTCGAGATCGAACACCTGCTGCTGGAACTGCTGGACATCGACGGCGGCGACCTCGCCCGTCTGCTACCGCGCTTCGGCCTTGAGCGCGACCAGTTGGTGGGCGAGATCAACACCGCGCTGGAGTTGTTCCGCATCGGCAGCACGCGCACCCCGGCGCTCTCGCCACAGACCATCGGCCTGCTGGAGGATGCGGTGGTGCAGGCCAGCGTGCTCGGCCAGCCGGCGATCCGCTCCGGACTGCTGCTGCTCGCCCTGCTCGACCGCGAGGAGCGCCGCGCCCTGCTACTCAACAGCGCCTCGTCGCTGCTGCGCATTCCCCACGAGACGCTGCGCGAGAAACTCCTGGAGTGGACCGAAGGCTCTCGCGAGCAGCCCGCCGGTGCCCGCGCCCCGGACATGGCAAAACCCGCCAGCGCAGCGGCCCAGGACAGCGTACTTGACCAGTACACCCAGGACCTCACCGCCGACGCCCATGCCGGGCGCATCGACCCCATCGTCGGGCGCGACGGCGAGATCCGCCAATGCGTGGACATCCTCCTGCGCCGCCGGCAGAACAACCCGATCCTGGTCGGCGCCCCCGGCGTCGGCAAGACCGCCGTGGTGGAAGGCCTGGCCCTGCGCATCGCCGCCGGCGAGGTGCCGCCTCCGCTGCAAGGCGTGGTCTTGCGCGTGCTTGATCTGGGCTTGCTGCAGGCCGGCGCCGGGGTCAAGGGCGAATTCGAACAGCGCCTGAAAGGTGTGATCGACGCGGTGCGCAGCAGCGAGCAGCCGATCATCCTGTTCATCGACGAGGCCCACACCCTGATCGGTGCCGGCGGCGCGGAAGGCGGCAGCGACGCCGCCAACCTGCTCAAGCCGGCGCTGGCCCGTGGCGAGCTGCGCACCCTGGCCGCCACCACCTGGCTGGAATACAAGAAGTACTTCGAGAAGGACCCGGCGCTGGCCCGGCGCTTCCAGCTGGTGCAGGTCGAGGAGCCCGACGAGGCTACCGCCGTCGACATGTTGCGCGGCGTCGCCGCCAAGCTCGAACAGCACCATGGCGTGCAGGTGCTGGACGTGGCGATCCAGGACGCGGTGAAGCTCTCGCACCGCTACATCTCCGGCCGCCAGTTGCCGGACAAAGCCATCAGCGTGCTGGACACCGCCTGCGCCCGCGTCGCCCTGGCCCAGCACGACGTGCCACCGGCTCTTGAGAACCTGCGCCACCGCGAACTGGCGGTGGAGGAAGAGCTGCAACGCCTGCGCCGCGAACAGGCCACCGGCCTGGACCACAGCGCACGCATCACCGGCCTGGAGCAGGAGTCGGTGGGCAACCTGTCGGCCATCCGCGCCCTGGAAAAACGCTGGGGCGAAGAGCGCGAGGCGGTGCGCGAACTGCTGCGCTCACGCCATGAACTGCTGACCCTGAGCGAGAGCGCCGACGCCGCCAAGCCCGACGAAGAACTCGACGGCCGCATCGATCACCTGGCCGCCGAACTCGCACGCCTGGAAGCCGGCCTCGACGCCATCCGCGAGGACGACCCGCTAGTGCCCGAACAGGTCGACTCGAAGACCGTCGCCGCGGTAATCGCCGGCTGGACCGGCATCCCGGTGGGCAAGATGCTCGCCGACGAGGCCCACGCCATCCGTACCCTGGCGCAGCGCATGGGCCAGCGGGTGATGGGCCAGGAAGCGGCGCTGGGCACCATCGCCCAGCGCATCCAGGCCTACCGCGCCGGGCTCACCGACCCGGCCAAGCCGGTCGGCGTGTTCCTCCTGCTCGGACCCACCGGCGTGGGCAAGACAGAGACCGCCTACGCCCTGGCCGACGCCCTCTACGGCGGCGAGCGCAACCTCATCAGCATCAACCTCTCCGAGTACCAGGAAGCCCACACCGTCAGCCAGCTCAAGGGCGCTCCTCCCGGCTACGTCGGCTACGGCACAGGCGGCGTGCTCACCGAAGCCGTGCGTCGCCGCCCCTACTCGGTGGTACTGCTGGACGAAATCGAAAAGGCCCACCCGGACGTGCTGGAAGCCTTCTACAACGTCTTCGACAAGGGCGTGATGGAGGACGGCACCGGTCTGGTGGTGGACTTCAAGAACACCGTGATCCTCGCCACCAGCAACGTCGGCGCCGAACTGCTGCTGGATACCCCACCCGAACAGATCGCCACGCCCGCCTTCGACGAACGTCTGCGCAAGGTGCTGCTGCAAGCCTTCCGCGCCGCCTTCCTCGCGCGCATGACGGTGGTGCCCTACCGACCGCTGGAGGAAGCGACGCTGGAAGGTATCGTGGTCGCCAAGCTGGAAAAACTGCGGGAACGCTACAAGGCGGCGACCGGCAAGCAGTTCGATTTCGACCAGGCGATCGTCAAGGCAGTGCTCGCCAAGTGCAGTTCGGCGGGGGCGCGGGATATCGAGAATGTGTTGATGGCGGAAGTGACGGGGAAGTTGGCGGAGTGGGTGCTGGAGTGACAGTTAATGCACTTATGCAACTGCGGAAAACAATGAACCGCATCAGGCTGGCACACAGGATGAAAAATGATCAGGAGAGAGCATGCCCACTTATAAATACCAGTGCCTAGGATGCTTCAAGACCTATATAGGACCGGAACTGCTACGTCCCATCATGTGCAACTGCACCCCTCCAAAAAAAATGCATGGCGTTCGACAGCAGTCCCCGCTTTCCGCAGAGCTTATAAAAATAATCAATATCAGTGACGCGAGAAAAATGCGAGTCGACTTCTGCTCAAGATGGAACATAACCAATAAGTCCCATGCAACCCATGGCTCTAATTTTTCTGGAAACCAGAAAGTCGTCGATCTGATTAACGACATCGTATCAACCGTTCAGGGTGGGCTTCGAATCAGTGTCCGTCAACTTATAATTTCGGAATTCAGTTACGACATCGACACTTGCGAAATGATCAACTGACCCAGACACAACCTTGATAACAGCATATCTGGAGTAAAGCATGCCTAGCAACGAAGCCATAACCTTTTGCGGGGAACTCATGAACTGGGCTGCCTCAAGTACCATTTCTGAGCGTATCAAGAGCGCCATGGACACAAATGCCCAATGGGAGATATGGCTACAGGTTGAACTGGCGATCTATTTGAAATCGAAGTCCGGCCTTGTCGTCCGAGAACAGAATTATGATGCCAGCCGTAAATCGCTCGATATATTATGCAAGCTGAATACGAGAGGCTACGCCATCGAATTGAAAGCCGAGTCTCTGAAAACCGGCCTCACTTCAGGGATGACCATGGTCCAGGCTCTACTCTCAGACAAGTCGAAGCTCGAGGAAAATCCTCTGGTCAAAACCCTGATAAGTTTCGGGTGCAATAGTCTCACATCCCTCGTCATAGGTATTGGTAGCATTTCCAATCATCGACAGACAGCCTTGGAAATCCTAAGCGAAACACAAGCGTTCATTTTAAGCTTCAAAGATGACTTCGGTCTTTACATACTCATTATGGAATAGATTTCAAGCCCAATAGGTTGAAGAGAGACACATGAATCATGCCTTCAGACGCCAAAGCCAGCTTTGCGCTTATCACAGCGTTCTCCGGCGTCCTATACCCTCAATATTTGGCTGGTGAGGAGAGCCTGAATCAGCTTCATCAGCTTGCCGTCCATGGGTACGCTTTTACAAGTCTGATCCCAAACAACTTCATTGGCTCACGGGCAACTCTCGTCATTCACAACGACACTCAGCAACGCCCCCTCGATGCCTTGGTCGCCGAACTCCACCAACTCCCCGCCGACGCCACCGCCGACCGCTATCAACTCGTCCTCCGCCCCTGGCTCTGGTGGCTGACCCTGGCCAGCAACAACCGCGTGTTCCAGAACCTCGCCACCAGCGACATCGTCACCACGATCTTCAAGGCCCATGGCTTCACCGACTTCAAGCTGTCGCTAAGCGGCAGCTACGAGCCACGCGAGTACTGCGTGCAGTACGGCGAAAGCGATTTCGCCTTCGTCTCGCGGCTGCTGGAGGAGGAAGGCATCTTCTGGTTCTTCATTCACGAAGAGGGCAAGCACACGCTGGTGCTGGCGGACAGCAACGACGCCTTCCCGCCGATCCCCAACGGGCCCAAGGTGCCGTACCTGGGCCAGGAAATCGGCGTGCGCGAATTGCACGGCATCCGTTCGGCGCAGTACTGCCTGCAGGCGGTGGCCGGAACCTACAGCGCCACTGACTACGAGTTCACCACGCCCACCACTTCGCTCTATTCCCAGGCTCAGGCGGAGGCCGGGCCGCGCGCGCAGTACGAGCATCCCGGCGGCTACACCGCCAAGGCCCGTGGCGATGCGCTGACCAAGCAGCGGGTGGACGGCCTGCGCAGCCAGGAAAAGCGCCTGATCGGCGAGAGCGATTGCCGCTGGCTGGTGCCGGGACACTGGTTCACCCTCACCGGTCATGATGACGCCAGCCTGAACATCGACTGGGTGCTGACCTCGGTGACCCACGAGGCCGACCACGAGCATTACCGCAATCGCTTCGAGGCCATCCCCAAGGCCACCGCCTACCGCCCTCCCCGCACCACGCCCAAGCCGCGCATGCACACCCAGACCGCCAAGGTGGTGGGCAAGGCCGGCGAGGAAATCTGGACCGACCAGTACGGCCGCATCAAGATCCAGTTCCCCTGGGACCTCGAGGGCAAGAACGACGAGGCGTCCTCCTGCTGGGTGCGCGTGGTGCTGCCCTGGAGCGGAAAGGGCTTTGGCATGCAGTTCATCCCGCGCATCGGCCAGGAGGTAATCGTCACCTTCATCGACGGCGATCCGGGCCGTCCGCTTGTTACCGGGTGCGTCTACAACGGCGACAACGCCCTGCCCTATGCCCTGCCGGACAACCAGACGCAATCCGGCATCAAGACCAATTCGTCCAAGGGTGGCGGCGGTTTCAACGAGCTGCGCTTCGAGGACAAGAAGGATGCCGAGGAAGTCTTCCTGCAGGCGCAGAAGGACATGAAGGTGAACGTGCTCAACGACAGCACCGCCACCATCGGCCACGACGAAACGCTCACGGTGCAGAACGCCCGCACCCGCACGGTGAAGGAAGGCAACGAGACCATCACCCTCGAAAAGGGCAAGCGCAGCGTGACCATCCAGACCGGCAGCGACACGCTGGACGTGAAGGACACGCGCACGGTGAAGGTCGGCGCCGACCAGACCCACAGCACCGGCGGCAACTACAGCCACCAGGTCAGCGGCAACTTCGAGCTGACGGTGGACGGCAACCTGACCATCAAGGTCAGCGGCACCCTCACCCTGCAGAGCGGTGGCAGCCTGACGCTGAATACCGACGCCGATCTCGCCACCCAGGCCGGCACTTCGGTGACCAGTAAGGCCGGCACGACCCTGACCAACCAGGCGGGCACCTCGCTCACCAACAAGGCCGGCACCACACTGACCAACGACGCCGGCGTCAGCCTCACCAGCAAGGCCGGCGCCGAGCAGACGGTCGACGGCGGCGGCATGCTGACCCTCAAGGGCGGCCTGGTGAAGGTCAACTGAGGACAACGACATGGCCAACAGCGGAACCCTCGACCTCAAGCGCGGTGACAGCACCCTGCAGGGCCGCCTGCAGGACGGCGCACTGGAAGGCCCGCTGCGCATCAGCGAGCGCGGCCGCCCGCAGGCCAGCCTGGACTACCGCGACGGCGAACTGCACGGCACCAGCACGCTCTATCACCCCAACGGCCAAGTCAGTGCGCAGTTGCCCTACGTACGCGGGCGCCTGCAGGGCGAGGCGCGCTTTTTTGCGGCCGAAGGCTGGCTGCAGCGCAAGATCAGCTACCGCGACGGACTGATGCATGGCGAGGCCTGCAGCTATCTCGCCGATGGCACGCTTGCCGAGCAGGCCTTCTACCGCGAAGGTGTTCAGGAAGGGCCGTTCCGCCGCTTTCACGGTAACGGCCAACTGGCACAGGAAGCCCGCTATGCGAAAGGTGCGCCGCTGGATCAACCGCGCGCCTATGCCGAGGATGGTCGCCCGCTGGATCACAACGGTAAGCCGATCTCGCGGCTGCGCTGGTGGCTGGGCAGCCGTGGCGAGGCCAGCGAGGCCTGAGCGGACTCAGGGAATCAGCATCTGCACCTGGCCGGGAAACACCACCTTGATCGCCCCGCCCCAGGTGCACATCAGCGTGCCGTTGGCGTCGAGCGCCGGCATGCCTCCCAGTAGCACCGTGGGCGCGCCGCCGGGGATCCACGGCGCGGCTGTAGCAGGGATGCAAGGCATCGGCGTCAGCACGCCGAGGGCAGCTGCGGTAGCGGCGGCGACGGTCGGATTCGCCGGGCTGGAGCACAGGCCAAAGGGCAGGATGTTCAACAGCGGGATGTGATCCTGCAGGTTGGCCGCCGGCATGCCGCCGGTGAGGGTGCGATTGACCGGCAGCACATTGAGCACCGACGGTGCGACACCGAAACTGCATTGCAGCGTCGCGCCGCTGCAAACCTGGGGACAGCCCATGGAATCACCTCGCCTGATGCCTGCCTTGGCCAAACCTGCTCAAGCGTAGCCAGCTTCGCGCCACTGCGCCCACTGTTAAGCCCTCCGCCGACCGGCAGAATCCCGCTTGACATTAAAGTTAACTTTAAACTTAGGGTAAGCCCATCCGCCGCCCGGCTCGTAACATTCGGCGGCTCCCACCAGGGTCAAGCAGAGGTCAGCAGATGAAGGCGCGATTCAAGGCAGTCGAGTTCGGCACCCAGAGCGTTGAAGTGATCGAGGGCGGCTATTACGACCGCTACCGGATGAACCCGGACCTGAACGAGGTGGCGAAGGATCCCGCCGCCGGCAACATCGACTACTTCCGGCGCATTCCCAAGCAGATGGTCGCCTCGCGCGTCGGGCCGACCTGGGCGCCGAATTTCTACTACCGCACCAGCAGCATCCAGCTGCTGTTCCTGGCGCCCATCGACCGCCTGCGTGCCACGCTGCCGGTGCCGCTGGAACCGCTGCGCGCCCTGCCCGGCCAGGGGCTGGTGGCGCTGACCTTCTTCTCCTACTCGGTGTGCGACAACGACCCGTACGATGAAGTCTCGGTCGCCATTGTCATCCGCCGGCCGGGCGCCAGGGGCAGCCATGCCCTGGAGCTGTTCGACGCCGTGCGCCGCCGCAGCTTCGTCGCCCATGTGCTGGCCCTGCCGGTTTCCACCGAGATTGCGCGGGTGCGCGGCGTGCATGGCTACCAGTTGCCGAAATGGCGCACCGGTATCGAGGTGAAGATCGGCAACGAGGTATCGGCCAGCATCCAGGGGCCCGACGGCAAAGCCGACCTCGTCCTGCAGGCGCCGCTGCCGGCTCTGGAGATCGCCACCCCGCAATCTCGCCTGGGCACTGCCACCATGGTCCATCAGGTCGATGGCCGCTGGCACCAGACGCGGGTGCAGAGCAACACCCTGGCTTATGCGCAGAAGCTGCTGCCCGGCAACGTCAGTCTCACCCGCAACGGCGGGCCGCTGAGCCAGTTGCTGGATGGCCTGGGCGCGTCGCGCATCCTGCGCCTGGATGTGGTCAAGGATGCGCAGATCGTGCTGCACCTGCCGGCACTGCTGGAGAGCCAGTCCTGACAGGCGCAGGCGGTCGTATTACTGCGGCTGGACGCTGACGGCGACGGCGGAGGTCACCCGCATCACCAGCTGGCGGCCGAGGTACTCGGGCTTCATCACCACGTCGGGGCGGACCTTGACCGTGTGCTGGCTGCCGTCGGCGAACTGCAGGGTGGCGGTGCGCTTGGCGGTGTCCATGGATTTGACGGTGGCGGTGATCTCCACCGTGTCGGCCGCGAGCATGCCCGGCTTGTTGCCCGGCTGCGCGGTCGCCAGCAGCCCGGCGCCGCCGCTGCCGGTTTCCTGGCCCGGCTCGCGCAGGAAGACCAGGCGCTCCAGCGCAACGATGGCGCGGACCTTGTCACCCACCTTGAGCTGGTCGAAGTTGCGCATCTCCGCCGGCGCCTGGAGGGTGCGGCTGTTGCCGTGATCGTCCTTGAGGGTGAAGGTCCGCTTGCTGCGGTCGATGGCAGTGACGCTGGCCTGCATCTCCTCCGTCTCGGTCATGGCTCCGCCCGGCACGCCCTTGGCGACCGACTCGGTGCTGTCGTACTGGTAACTCAGTTCATCGTTCTTCTGGCTCTGGCAGCCGACCAGCACGCCGGCGGCGAGGGACAGGCAGATCCAACGGGACACACTCATCAGGCGACTCCTTGCATCAGGGTGTTTGCGTTCGGGGTTTGCGGACAAGTACCGGGGCACGCATGCCGCACCTTCATGGCGGCGTGATTACAGCGAGCGTAGCAGCCGCCCGGCCATCCACCGTGCGGCACGTCGCGCTCTGGCGCTTTCAGTATTTGATGTCCCGCGCGGTCTCGCGTCCCTGCTGCTTGGTCTGGCGTTTGTCCTGTCGGCACTGGGCGTTGTACTGCTGGTCAGCGGCGCGGCAATTCTGTTTGGTCTGGCGTGCGTCCTGGCGGGTTTCCTGGCGCACATCCCGCGCCTGGCGGCGCTGGTTGCCCTGCTCGGTGGCCCAGGCGGTCCCGGCCGAGGCGAAGAGGAAGATCGCCGCGAGCATCGCGGTGAACAGGGAACGGGGCATGGCGTCACCTCCTGCAGCACAGGGATAGAGACTCTCCAGTACAGCCGATTTCCCGCGGGCTTGCCGATGGCGGCGTGGGGTTCGCCGCACTCTTCGACGAAAGGCAGCCCAGGCCGCGAAGACGGGTGCATGCAGCGCCCCGCAGCCGGCTGCGCAACCTCAGTGATCGCGTACCAGCAGCACCGGACGCTTGCTCGACTGCAGCACGCCTTCGGCCACGCTGCCGAGCATCAGGCGATGTACGCCACGGCGGCTGTGGGTGCCCATGACGATGGCGTCGGCCTTGACGGCATCGGCCTCGGCTTCGATGCGGTCGGCGACTTCCTCACCGGTGGTTTCCATCGTGACGCGCTGGTAACTGGCGGCCACGGCGTACTCCTCGACCACCTCCCGCGCCTTGCTCAGGATGTCGTCGGCGGCCTTGAGCGCGGCGGCGTGCAGCGCCTCGGCGTCATAGTACTTGGCGTAATAAGGCAGGTGCCCCAGCGGGCGGTCGACGATGGTGATGACGTGCAGTTCACCGCCACTCATGCGGACCAGCCGTGCGCCTTCGGCCAGGGCTCGGAACGAAACGGGGCTGCCATCGACGGCGGCCAGTACGTGCTCGTACATGCTGTGCTCCTCGTTGTTTGGGCCGTTCGACCTTAACTGCCCGGGCCAGGAACGCCCTTGTGCCGTGTCAATGTAATCGCCCCATGGCGCATCAGTGCACCGGAGCGACCTCCTCACGGCAGGCGGACGGGCTCAGCCCGGTCCAGCGTTTGAAGGCGCGGCGGAAGCCGCGTACGTCACTGTAGCCAAGCGCCTCGGCAATGCGCTCGATGGGCATCTCCGGGTTGTTCAGCAGGCTCATGGCGCGGGCGTGGCGCACCTGGTCCTGCAACGCATCGAAGGTGATGCCGTGCTCGCTCAGGCGACGGCGCAGGGTCCGGCTGCTCATGTTCAGCTCGCCGGCAACCTTGTCGATCGGGCTGCCGTGGGCCAGGTCGCGGGCGATGGCGCGTTCCACCGTTTCCAGCAGGCCGGTCTTCTGCTGCACCGGAGCGGACTCCGCCTCCAGCAGGCTGAGCGCCTGGCGCAGGGCGACAGGATGGTGGCTGGGCAGCGGCATATCCAGCCAGTGGCTGGCGATGGCCACGCGGTTGTGCAGGCAGCCGAACTGCAGGTTCGGCCCGAGCAGGCGGCGGTACTCGGCTTCATAGGCCGGCGCGGCGTGGGTGAACTCGAAGCGCAGGGGCTGGAACTGGGGGCCGATCAGGGTGCGGTTGTAGACCAGCAGGCTGGCGAAGAACTCTTCCACGGCGAATACCTGGATGTCGGCGAAGGGCAGCCGGCATTCCACTTCGATAAAGCTCTCTTGCGGCCCCTCGATCAGGTTGCAGACCGCGATGCCGCCGGTGGTGTGCTGGAAGCGGCGGCCCAGCTCGAAGGCATCGCGCAGGTTCTTGCACAGGGACAGCACATGGCCCAGCAAACCGAGGGTACCCAGCACGTTGCGATGGCCGACCCAGAGCCCCAGGCCGCGCTCGGGCAGTGCCGCGAGCGCGCGCTGGATCATCGCCACCGTCTGCCGGTAGGTGACGCGTTGGTCCGGGTCCTGCAGCTCCTCGGCGGTGAAACCGAGCCCGCGGCACAGACGCTCGCCGCTGACGCCTTCGTCGCCGGCTACTTCGGCCAGGGTCTGCAGCAGGAAGGGCGAAACCAGGGCCAGGTCGTATTGCGCATCGATGCTTGTACTGGGCATGCAGGCTGCTCTCGATCGGGGGCGCCGGCGATTCTTGTTATGTGGCTGGCGCACGATGGCCGCATCATAACGCGTTCGCAGGCCCGCCAAGAGCGGGCGTAACAGAATATTACAGAGCCTCAGAAGACTGCCGAAGCCAGGCATCACCGAGCAGTATCCATCTGACGTATTCGGGGCCGGCGGTGACCTTTTTCCGCAGAGACCAAAGCCGAGTTTCACGACGTTCCAGCAACAGCGTCGGCAAGGTGTCGTCTTACTGGAAGCGGCGCAGGGTCTTGCCTTCAACGGTTATCCAGGAGAAGGACACGTCCATGGCCTGCCAGTAGCCGCTGCGTGGGTAGGCTTCGCCGCTGACGCAGTTGGGCGGGACAGGGAATGACAGAAGGCGGACGAAGTTGGGCGACTCGGGTGTTGGCCGGCCGGTGGCGGGATCGAGGTGTTTGGCCTTGGCCAGCTTTTCGATCAGCGCTTCGCTGGGTTTGGGCGGTGGGATATTGGCCTTGCGCTCCTCCACCCATTGCAGCTTGCCGTCCCACGGCGGCAGCTTGGCTGGAGGCAACGGGACGATCTCGTTGATTTCGGGGACTTTGGGGGAGGCATAGGAGTAATCGGCCAGGATGCTCCAGATTTTTTCGTAGCGGTCGGCGCGTTCGAGGTCCTTTTGCTGATCGAGGAAATAGAATTCGTTTGTAGGACGGGGCCCCTTAAAGCCGCTACTCAAGAACGAAGCAGAAACCTCATTCCCGGCGGCCACTCCCAGCTGGAATGCCTCAAGCGCTTCGTGATAACGCCGACTTTCTTGCAAATCGACAGCAAGATCGGAAGCGGCTTCCCCTTGCCCCTGCTTGGCGGCGCAACGGCGCATTTGGCGAGCAATATCCGGGGCCCTATCGCTCGGTGCTAACTTCTCGGCTACATAGGCCTGGGCATTGGCGCTGCCTTCGTCGGCGGCCTTGCGGTAGTAACGCAGGGCCATTTCCTGGTCCTCCCTCAGGCCGGCAGCTCCCTTGCTCAAAAAGATGGCGACGTAGTAGTAACCGCTGGCCACGCCGGCCTTTATCAATTGCTGGCTGAAGCGCAGCCGCTCCTCGCCGATGAGGTGGTAATCGCCATACAGACCGCCGTTCTGCAGGTTGATCGTCGCCTTGGCGTGACCGTTTTCGGCGGCGACGCGGTACAGCCGTTCGATCTCGGCATACACGGCAGGGTCCTGTTTGAGCAGGTTGTTCTTTTCCAGCCAACGGGCGTAGTGGAACAGGGTGTCGGTGTCCACCGTGGGTTCGGGGATTCGTTCATGGCGGCAGGTGAAGGCCAGGTCGGCCCTGATCTGGGAGAGTCGGTCCAGCGAGGGTTTTACCGAATGCCCCGCCTGTGCGCAGCCCAGCAACAGCGCGCAGGACAATGCGACGAAGCCGAGCTTACGCCTCACCGACATGGGCCCATTTGATAATCCACTCCCGGTCCACCATTTTGTCCGGCAGCGGCCAGATGCGCGGTTCGAAGTCCTTGCCCCAGCAGCGGGGCAGGATGTCGCCCTTCTTGAAGTAGCGGACTTCCTGGCTCCAGTAACTCTGCGCGGCCCAGTAGCCCGCTTGCGGGCAGGGTTGGTCGCTTTCGCAGAAGAGGCTGGCTTCCTGCCGCACGAAGTTGGGTGACTGGGGCGTGGGGCGGCCGGTGGCGGGGTTGAGTTGTTTGGCCTTGGCCAGTTGCTCGATCAGCGCTTCGCTGGGCTTGGGCGGCGGGATATTGGCCTTGCGCTCCTCCACCCATTGCAGCTTGCCGTCCCACGGCGGTAGCTTGGCCGGGGGCAGCGGGAGGATGTCGTTGATTTCGGGGACTTTGGGGGAGGCGTAGGAGTAGTCCGCCAGGATGTTCCAGATTTTTTCGTACCGTCCGGCGCGTTCGAGGTCTTTTTGCTGACCTAGCGATGTGTTTGAGCTTCGGAAGTGCAGTTCCAATGCATACGCTGAACCTTCATCACCGGCTGCAACGCCAAGCTGGAATGCTTCACGTGCTTCCTGATATTGCTGGCTTTCTTGCAAATCGAAGCCAAGATCGGAAGCGGCATCCCCTTGCCCCTGCTCGGCGGCGCAACGACGCATCTGGCGGGCAATATCTGGCGCTCTATCACTCGGTGCCAACTTGTCGGCCACATGGGCCTGGGCGTTGGCGCTGCCTTCATCGGCGGCCTTGCGGTAGTAACGCAGGGCCATTTCCTTATCTTCCCGCAAGCCGGCGGAGCCTTGGTCCAGGAAAATGCCCACGAAGTAATAACCGGTGGCTACACCGATATCGATCAGTTGCTGGCTGAGCCGCAGGTTCTCCTCTCCAGTCAGTTGATACTTGCGCCCGCGCATACTGCCGTTCTGCAAGTTGATATTGGCCTTGGCATGACCATTTTCGGCGGCTATGCGGTACAGCCGCTCGATCTCGGCATATACCGCAGGGTCCCGCTTGAGCTGGTTGTTCTTTTCCAGCCAGCGGGCGTACTTGAACAGCATGTCGGTGTCCGCCGTGGGTTCGGGGATTCGTTCATGGCGGCAGGTGAAGGCCAGATTGGCCTTGATCTGGTTGAGTCGGTCCATGGGAGCATCCTTGTTCGCGTGCGGGCCACTACAGGCGGCCAGCAGCAGGCAGGTCAGTAAAAGTAGTGGGCGCATCAGTCGAGGTTGCTCAGGGTAGCTTTGTCGTAGTAGAGGCCCACGAGCGAGGCATAAGGCCCCAGCGTGGAGTTCTTGCTGTTTTGGCGAGCCTTGTTTTTATTGATGATGAAATCCCAAGCTTCAAAGGCCTGCTTCGGATTATCCGCTGCCCCATTCAGCACAGGCTCCGTATTCCCCGGCTCCACCTTGCAACGGGTATGCAGCCCCCACAGTTCCTGCCGCATGGCTTTGGTCACGTCGTGCCACTCGTGGGCGATATTCAGCTCGCTGTCCACCATCATGCTGCGGGTGTTGATGTTGGCCGAGCCGTGGGTGGTGAAGACGTCGTTGACGATCATCAGCTTGGAGTGGATGTACACCGGCACCCACGGCTTGCCCGGCGGGGAGTCGGGGGCTACCAGGGAGCAGACGTGCACCTTCAGGCCGTCAATCTCTTCGAACACCACGGTTTCAGCCATAATGGCCTTGGTCTTGCGCTCCCGCTCACGCAGCCACTCGGTCAGATCGCGTTGGCCCTTCCAGTCCTGCGGGCCATCGGGGCGGGGTTGGGGCGGCAGGTCCTGCTTCATCTTTTCGATGCGCAGCAACTTGGTGACCTCGGGGATGGTGTCGGCGCGGCCCAGGCTTTCCAGCATGCGCTGGGTGTTGACGGTGCCCTTGCCTATGCCTTCGTCGGTGACGTTGGTGACCACGAACAGGTGCAAGGCGCCGTGCTCTTCGGGCTTGCGCCCTTCCCCGGTCTGGCAGGTGATGGTGTGCTTGATGGCGTCGGCCAGGGCCGGCCAGCGGAAGTACTGGTTTTCGATGTAGATGAACTGGGTGGCGTTGTTCACCGCTTGCAGGTAGAGCGTCTGGATGTCGTGGTGGCCGCTCTGCGCCTGGGTCCGCAGCAGTTGGGCGAGCAGTTGCGTGTCTTTCGCTTCGTCGCCCGGCCCGGCGCTCGGCGATGGCGGATAGGGCACGCGCAGGGTGACGTTGCCGACGGTCACCGGCATGCCCTGGATGAATGCCGCACGCGCGGCGATGAGATCTTCGCCGGTTTCCTTCTGCCAGGCTTCGGCGAAGTTGCGGTGCAGACTATCCAG
Source organism: Pseudomonas sp. LABIM340 (assembly GCF_040017195.2). Lineage (NCBI taxonomy): Bacteria > Pseudomonadati > Pseudomonadota > Gammaproteobacteria > Pseudomonadales > Pseudomonadaceae > Pseudomonas > Pseudomonas sp. LABIM340. Next base: position 4,066,741 of record NZ_CM200227.1, read on the forward strand.
TATCGGCCCGCTGACCCGGCAGGAAATGTCCTGGCGCGGGGTGAAGCCGCGCGGGCCACGGTCAGGGGCGTATTGCGGGGCATTGGGCTGCTTCGGATCGGGACGACTAAGTGCGCTGTGCTCGTCGGTATCCCAGTATTCGTCGAGCATGTTGTGGCCCATGACGAAGCCGACGGCCTTTTCCGGTAGTTCGTAATCCACCAGCACGCTTTTCTGGTGGTGGGTCACCGCTCCGGCCAGTGCGAGATCGGTGCCGCGACTCAGGTCCTGATCCAGCGCATGCTGATTGACGTCGTCGTAGATGCGTTTGCGCTCGCTGAGGCTGAAGCCCCGGCTGACGAAGACCGGAGCATTCCTCAGCACGTGCTCGGCGGCTTTGCCATCGGCTGCCGAATAGGCCTTGAACCATGCCTGGTCTTCGGCATGCTGCTGATCCGTCGCGCTTTGCCCCGCGCGATCCTTGGGGCCACCTTTGCCCGGCAGGTTGGCCTCGCCCGCGACACCGGCGGCGTTGAAGGGCATTTCCCAGCCCAGCACCCGCACCCGTACGCCCTGCCTGGCCTTGAGCCTGAGCAGTTCGCCGATCGCAGGGTGAGCGCCATCACGGATGAAGTACATGGACGGCTGGAAGCCCCAGCAGATGATGTCGACGGACTTCTCGGCGGCGGCAATGGCCTGGTGTACTGCCGTGAAGGCGGTTTCGCCGTTGATGAGGTAGCGGTAACGGGTGGCCATGGGAGCGTATTCGGTATCCTGGACAAACCAGGGCGAGGTGGCGGTGGCCGTCCGGGTATGTTGCAGGGCCATGGGCACGGTGATTTTGCAGGTGAACATCAACGGTCTCCTTTCAGCGCATCGGGGCCTTCAAGCAAGTAGGCGTACAGCAGGCGCAGGTCGGTATGCGCCGCGCCCGGTTGCGCCTGTGCACCCGCGCGAGACTTGTGATGGTTGAAGCCACGGTTGGCCAGGCGACCCTGTTCGGGGTTGCGGTAGTCGCCCGGAATCGGCATCTCGATATCGACGCCATTGGCCATCTGCAGGCGGTATTGACGGGTGATGACCTGATGGTCGAAGGCGACCTGGCCGGTCGCGTCGAGCACTCCCTGCTGGAGTAGCGAACCATCGGCATAGAGGCTGTAGGGCATCCCGGCCCAGGCTGCGCTCGGCGCGTTGGGGGCCTGGGGAATGCTGATGCGTAGCCTCTCTGCGGACTGGAGCTTCGGGTACTCCGGATGGGTTGCCGGCATGCTGGCGGGCCCGCGCAGGGAGAAGTGCGCGGCCTTGATGTTGAAGTCCCCCTTGGTGCCCAGCTCGATGCGGTACGGGTCGAGAGTGATGTAGCTGCCGCCTGCGTTGAGGGTGATTTTCTTCTTCGCGACGATGTGCACCTCGTCCTCGGTGCTGGTGATATCCAGCCCATGGCGGGCGAGCAGTTCCAGGTTGTCGTTCTGCGCCTGGATCGTGACGGGGCCCTGGTTGGCGAAGAGCTTCATGCCAAGCTTCCTGGCGAACAGGCCGATGCTTTCGCCGACTGCTGCGGTGAAACGCTTGGCGACGCTGATATCCATGTTGGCGCCGGCGGTGGCGATCAGGTTTTTTCCGGCAGCCAGTTGCAGGTGTCCGCCACTGGTGGCAGCGATACCGTCAGGCGCCGAGGCGAGGATGCCGGGTTCGCGGAGCAGTTCCAGAGCGGCCTTGAGTTGTTCGGGGGCGTACTGGTCTGGCTCCATCGCCACAGCGTGGGCGGCGTCGCGGGCCATGGCGCGGACCTGCTCCAGGGCTTGTTCCAACTCACGAACGGCGGCCTGCATATCCAGCGTTTGACCCTGTGCGCCGGGCTGCGCGTCCGCGCTGATAAACAAACCCTTGCCAGCCCGCAACGAGCCCCAGCCATCGGTGCGCAGTTCGAAACCTTCGCCGCGTTGCTGCCGTTGCGCATCCACCAGATGCCCCAGGTTGAGCTGGCTCTTGCCGCTGTATTCGGTGGACAGCTTGATGTGCTCTTTGCCGCGCGAGTCGTCCAGGCGCAGCTTGTTGTTGGCCGGCGTGCGCAGGACGTTGCGCTTGTAGTTCTGCAGGGTGACGTGGTCGGGATGCCGCGAGTCGTGGATGGCATGGGCGATATACGGGCGGTCGGGGTCCCCGTTGCCGGCAAATGCAACGCGCACCTCTGTGCCCTGGATCAGTGGCAGGTGCAGGCCATAGGTGTCGCCCGAATAGGGGCGTGCCAGGCGCAACCACATTGACTCCCGGCCTGCCGGCCAGGTATCGCGATCGAACAAGAAGTGGACCTTGTAGCGGCCTTCCATGTCGATGTGGGCATAGAGGTCATTCGGCTCGGGGCTGGTAATGCGGGCCGGTATGGTGCCAGCGATCACCGGCTTGGCCGGTACTTCCGGGCGGAAGCAGACCTGTTCGTCGTAGGGGATGGCTTCGAATTGCACTTCGAAGCTGCGGTCGCGAGCAGCGCGGCACTGCAGGTCGACAATCACCGCGCCCGCCGCGAAGCGCTTATCCGCGCCGTCGAGCTTCACTATCTGGCCGGGAAGGAGCGCGGGGCTGCTGGTGAAACCGGTCAGGCGCGTGCGCGCGTTGAGGTAGCGTTCATGGGCGAGGCGCGCGTAGAAGTAGCCGCTTTCGCTTTCCAGGTCTTCGTCCTGGGCGTAGGCGTCGCCGAGTTTCTGGTGCGGTTCGCCGTAGTGGTAAGCCTCGCCGTAGGTGGTTTTCGGCGATTTGAGCAGGTCGACATTGGCGTCCAACTCAGCACCGGCGTCGCGGTAGTAGTAGGCGCGGTTGCTGACGCTCTGCACGACCCCTTCATGGTTGTCCTGCAGGTTCCAGACGGCATCCTGTCCGCTGGACTCCAGTGACGACAGCGGGCGAAGCGGTAAGGGTGGCGCGGGCAGGTAGTGACGCTGGTCGTCGTGGAATTCCAGTACCTCGATGCGCAGGCGCTCATCCATGCTGAAGCGGTACCAGATGCCCACCTCGGCCGTGAGGCGCTGGATGAACGCCAGATCATCCTCGCCGTACTGCATCACCTGTTCGCGCTGCGGATATTCACGGGTCAGTTCGAAGAGGAAATCCTGTCCTTCGAAGTCATTGCGCCGCAGTACCTGCTCGACGATCTGCGGCACGCTCTGGTTCTGGTAAATGCGGTACTGGCGGGCGAGGCCCAGCAGCTTCAGACGGGGGACGAAAGTCACCTCGTAGCGGGATTCGTCCCGTGACATGGCCAGCAGGGAAAAACGGCTGATCGTGCCGTACAGGGTGCGCAGGGGTGGAGCGATTGGCGGCGTGTAGCCGGGAATGCCCAATTGCTCGGGAGGCGCGCGCAGGCTGAAGCTGGCGTCCTTGCAGAGGAACGAGTCGGCGGGGAGGTCGAGATCGGTGCTGGTGAATTCGATGCGGTAGGCGAAGGGCTGGCTGAGCGCTTCGTCTCCCGTGAAGGCCAGGACATCGAGCGGCGCGTCAACGTCCCTGATACTAAGCGTATGACGACTGTGATCGAAGAAGCGGTGAGCGGCATCGATGAGCATGGCGGGCGTCCGTTCCGGGGAAGAACGTCGATCCCACCAGTTAGGCTAAGGCCTTGTCAGTCAGCCCGGTCCGTAAAGGGCGTCTGATCATTCGTCAACCCAAAGTACAGGCATCGGTGCGGTCGCACGAAACCGAATTAGTGAGTCGGCTGCAGACAGAAAAAGCCTCAGGCCGATGACCTGAGGCTTTTAGGAGCGCGCTCAGAGACTCAGCTATAGACCGGCCACTGCTCGACGATGCGCCCTCCCCGTACCGCCAGCAGATCGCCGAACTGCAGGAGGATCGACTCGGACTGGGTCGGGCGCAGGAACACCTGGTCGTCCACCTTCAGGCCAACGGCGCTGGAGCCGTTGACCATCTCCTGGTTCGAGCTGCGTCCGTACAGGCCGTTGAACTGCAGGCCCCTGGGCGATTCGGGCTCGGCCAGCCAGTTGCCGCCGTAGACGAAGAAGGTCTCGCGCAGGTTCGGGTCCCACCAGGAGAACAGCTTCGACTTGTCGTCCAGCGCCGGAATCCGCACCGGGCCGGTGCTCTTGATCACCGGCGTGGCGATGAAGGCGGCGGGCTGGTGCTCCACCAGCGACGGCAGGTCGTAGTGGGTCGGCTTGACCAGCGCCGAACCCACCGACACCTCGGTGCTGGTGCGTTCGTTCTCGTGCATCCTGTAGCTCGGGCTACCGGCGGTATTGAGCGTCAGGCCTGGCTTCCATAGCGTCGGGTGCTGGGTGCGAGCGTAGTCGACGAAGCCGTCGTAGAGCGTCATCACCTTGGCGAAGAGTTCTTCCGAGGAGCCGAGGACCTCGGGCACGCCCATGCCGACGAAGGGGTCGTAGCCCATGAAGCCGGCGAACTCCAGGTGCTGCGGGTTGGCGCCGATGATCCTGAGCATCCGGCCCAGGATTTCGTGATCGGCCACGCCGCCGCGGTGCAGGCCGACGTCCAGTTCGATGTTGACCCGCAGCCGGGTGTTGCGCCCCTGTGCCAGCGCCAGGTACTGCTGCAGGCGCTCGGGAGTATCGAGCAGCCATTGCAGTTGGGTGGTCGGGTCGAAGGGACCGCGCAGGTTCTCGTAGAACTGCTGCGCCGAGCCCACCGGCAGCGGCTTGCCCAGCAGCAGGTCGGAGTCGGGGAAGCGCTCGGCGTCGTGGTTGAGGAAGGGCTGGTGGAACGACATCATCCGCCGGGTGCCAGCGCGCCTGGCGATGTAGTCGAGCAGATGCGGCGACGGCAGGGACTTCTCCACCACACGCAGGTGCTTGCCGGTGCGGGCCACCGACTGCATCACCACGTCGACGTTGTGATCCAGCCGGTCGAGGTCGATCATCATCACCGGGCGCATCGGCCCGTGCTCGCGCAGCTCGCGGTTGAGCCGGGCGAAGTAGTCGTCATAGGGCGCGCCGTGGTCGCTCGGTCGCAGCCAGGCGCCGGCACCGGCGAGCAACACGCCCGCCCCCGCCGCGCCGACGATGAAGTTGCGTCGTTTCATGGTGATTCTTCCTTGTCAGGCCACGCCCAGGATCGATGACAGGTGGGCATTGAGGAACTTGCCCTGCGGGTCCAGCTCGCGGCGCACCTCGGTGAATTCCTTCCAGCGCGGATACAGCGGTTGCAGCGTGCGCGCGTTCAGCGTGTGCAGCTTGCCCCAGTGCGGCCGGCCGGCGTACTTCCAGAAGATCGGCTCGACGGCGGCGAAGAAATTGTGGTGGTCCATGCTGTAGTGCTGGTGCACGGAGATCGAGCAGCTGTCGCGCCCCTCGAACATGCTCAGCGGGATGTCGTCGGCCTTCACGTAGCGGTACTCGATGGGGAACCAGGTGCGCAGGTCCTTGTCGTTGATCAGCTTGAGGATCTCGCGCAGGCAGGCCGGGCCATGTTCGGCCGGGACCGAATACTCCATCTCGTTGAAGCGCACGTTGCGCACGTTGGCAAAGACGTCGTAGGAGTCGCCGATGCGGTCGTCGAAGCTGGCGACGTGGCGCAGGCTGTTGAGCAGGAAGCGCCGCGCGGCGGGGAAATCGCTGCCGTACTTGTCGAGGCCCTCGATGATGCTCACGTACTCGTTGCCGCCCTCCTTGGCCGGGTCCAGCGGCGGCGTGGCCGGGTCGGTGGTTTCGTTCAGGGCGATGGACAGCGCGTAGTCGGAATGGGTCAGCACCTGCATTTCCCAGTGCTGGTTTTCGCGGGTGTTCTTTTCCACGTCCTCCAGCAGTTCTTCGGTGCTGGCGATCCACTGCCGTTCATGCAGGCGGAAGGCCGCGCGATTCTGCAGACGCACGCGGGTGGCGATGCCGAATGCGCCGAGGGACACCCGTGCGGCGTTGAACACCTCGGGATGGCGCTGGGCGTCGCAGTCCAGCACCTCGCCGCTGGCGGTCACCAGTTGCAGGCCGGCGACGTGGGAGGAATAGGAACCGAAGCCAACGCCGGTGCCGTGGGTCGAGGTGGAGATCGCCCCGGCCAGGGTCTGGTAGTCGATGTCCGACATGTTCGGCAGCGCCTGGCCGATCTCCTTCAGCGCCGGCCCCATGAGCGACATCGGCGTGCCGGCGGCGAACTCTGCCTGCAACGTGTCGGCGTCGTGGCCGAGCAGGCCATTGAAATAGGCCAGCGAGACCAGCGTGCCGTCGGTGGGCACCAGGGCGCTGAAGGAATGCGCCGAGCCCACCGGGCGGACCTTGCCCTGGGCCTGGCGGATGACCTGGACCAGTTCGTCCAGGCTCTGTGGCGCCAGGCGAGCCGCCGGCAGGCAGCTCTGCCCGCCGGACCAGTTGCGCCAGGGAATCAGCCGTGGCGCACGGGCCAGCTCGGCTGCCAGCGGGCTGCTCGACAGCGCCGCGAATGCGCCGGCAATTCCCGCGTTCTGCAGCAGTTGACGGCGGGTGAGATGAATTGGCATCGAAGGAACCCCGCGCTTATTGGACCGACTGGCCGGACATGAAGGAAATCAGCGCGAGGAATTCATCCTCGGAGCACTGCATGCACATGCCCATCGGCGGCATGCCCTTGAAGCCATTGATGCTGTGGTCCAGCAAGCTGTCGACGCCCTGGGCGACGCGCGGTTGCCAAGCCTTCGCGTCACCGGTCTGTGGCGCTCCGGAGGCCGGGTTGGCGTGGCAGAGCTTGCAGCTGCTGTCATAGATCTTCGCCAGCGCGGGATCAGCGGGCGACAGGACGGCAGCGTTGCGGGCCGCTGGCGGCGCGGCATCGTCGCCACAGCCGCCGAGCAGGCCGCTCAGGGCCAGCAAGGCAAACGCGAGCCAGGGTGTTGCGGGTTTGTGCATGGTGCTCCCCTTTTCTTCCCGCGCGCGGCGACGGCGCGGATTCTTGTTGTCATGGGTAGCCAGCAGGTTAAGTCGGGCGCCAGTCGTGCCCGAGGGCATTACCGGCCAACAAGGGGGCTCTGAGCGGACAAGGTCACAGTTCCGGTCCCCTGTCGGTTTCAGGATGCGCAGGGTCGTTCGAGTGCTATCCCTAATCCAGAGGGATGGCAATCTTTCCTACTGTCGAGGATCAGGCACGCGCAGATGCCTGGCCAGACGGCAACACCCCATAAGAACGATGGCGCCCCGCAGAGCCACGCAAGCCGTGACGTGGCCGGTACGCCGCAGCCGAAGGATTCCGGGCCGCCGCCCATGGCAGGCGCCCGCGATGTCGAGGTGCGCTGTATGCCTGATGATTCGCTTCACCTGCCCCTGATCCACGATGTGCTGGAACGTCTCAAGGCCACGCCCGGCGCCCTGCTGCCGGTGCTGCACGCCATCCAGGACTGCGTCGGTTATATCCCCGACGATGCCCTCCCGGAAATTGCCCACGCCCTGAACCTCAGCGTCGCCGAGGTGCGCGGGGTGATCAGCTTCTACCACGACTTCCGCACCGCGCCACCGGCCCGCCATACGCTGCGCCTGTGCCGCGCCGAGTCGTGCCAGAGCCGGGGCGCCGAAGCCCTGGCGGCACAGCTGCGCGAGCAACTCGCACTGGACGACCACGGCACCAGCGCCGACGGCCGCGTCGCCCTGCGCCCGGTCTACTGCCTGGGCGCCTGCGCCTGCTCGCCGGCACTGGAGCTGGACGGCCGGGTGCACGCCCGCCTCACCGCCGAACGCCTGCGCGAGCTGGTGAACGGTTGCCGGGAGGACGCCGCATGCTGAAGCTGTTCGTTTCCTGCGATTCGGTGGCCTGCGCGGTGGGCGCCGACGAGGTGACCGACGCCCTGGTCGCCGAGGCCGAGCGCCGCCAGCTGCCACTGGACATCCAGCGCACCAGCTCCCGTGGCCTCTACTGGCTGGAGCCGCTGCTGGAGCTGGAGAGCGACGCCGGCCGGCTGGGCTTCGGCCCGCTCACGGTCGACGACGTGCCAGCCCTGCTCGATGCGCTTTCCGGCGACCCGGCCAGCCATCCGCTGGCTCTCGGGTTGGTGGAAGAAATGCCCTACCTGAAGAGCCAGCAGCGCCTGCTCTTCGCCCGCGCCGGCATCACCCGGCCGCTGTCGCTGGACGACTACCGCGCCCACGGCGGCTTCGCAGGCCTGGCCCGCGCCATCGGCATGGACGGCGCCGACGTCGTCGCCGCGGTGCTCGATTCCGGCCTGCGCGGCCGTGGCGGCGCGGCCTTCCCCGCCGGCATCAAGTGGCGCACGGTGCGCGATGCCGCCGGCAGCCAGAAGTACGTGGTGTGCAACGCCGACGAAGGCGATTCCGGTACCTTCGCCGACCGCATGCTGATGGAGGGCGATCCCTTCCTGCTGATCGAGGGCATGGCCATCGCCGGCCTCGCTGTCGGCGCAAGCATGGGCTACCTCTACGTGCGTTCGGAATACCCGGACTCCATCGCCACCCTGAACCAGGCACTGAAGCTCGCCCGCGACGCCGGCTACCTCGGTGAACACGTCTGTGGCAGCGGCCGCGCCTTCGAGCTGGAAGTGCGCGTCGGCGCCGGCGCCTATATCTGCGGCGAGGAAACCGCCCTGCTGGACTCGCTGGAAGGCAAGCGCGGCGTGGTTCGAGCCAAGCCGCCGCTGCCCGCGCTGCAGGGCCTGTTCGGCCTGCCGACGCTGGTACACAACGTGCTCACCCTGGCCTCGGTGCCAATCATTCTGGCGAAGGGCGCAGCGTTCTACCGCGACTTCGGCATGGGCCGCTCGCTGGGCACCATGCCCTTCCAGCTGGCCGGCAACGTCCGTCACGGCGGGCTGGTGGAACGCGCCTTCGGCCTGACCCTGCGCGAACTGGTGGAAGGCTACGGCGGCGGCACTGCCAGCGGCCGCCCGCTGAAGGCCGCGCAGGTCGGCGGCCCGCTGGGCGCCTGGGTGCCACCCGCGCAATTCGACACTCCGCTGGATTACGAAGCCTTCGCCGCCGTCGGCGCCATGCTCGGCCACGGTGGCGTGGTGGTCGCCGATGACAGCCTGGACATGGCGCGCATGGCACGCTTCGCCCTGCAGTTCTGCGCCGAGGAATCCTGCGGCAAGTGCACGCCCTGCCGCATCGGCTCGACCCGTGGCGTGGAGGTGGTGGACCGCCTGATCGCCGCCACCGACATCAGCGCGCGCGAAGAACAGGCGCAGTTGCTCAGCGACCTCTGCGACACCCTGCAATACGGCTCGCTCTGCGCCCTCGGCGGAATGACCGCCTTCCCCGTGGCCAGCGCCCTCAAGCACTTCCCCGCCGACTTCGGTCTGGCGACTTCGGAGGCCGACCAGTGATCAACTACTTCGATCCCTCCTCGTCTGCTGGTAGCAGCAGCGACATCGACTTCGGCACACCGGCCCGCGACAGCGACCTGCAGGTCAGCCTGAGCATCGACGGCCGCGAGATCAGCGTTCCCGCCGGCACCTCGGTGATGCGCGCCGCCGCCCTGCTCGGCACGACCATCCCGAAACTCTGCGCCACCGACAGCCTGGAGGCCTTCGGCTCATGCCGCATGTGCCTGGTGGAAATCGACGGCATGCGCGGCTACCCGGCCTCCTGCACCACGCCGGTGAGCGAAGGCATGGTGGTGCGCACGCAGACGTCGAAGCTGGCGGACCTGCGGCGCAACGTGATGGAGCTGTACATCTCCGACCACCCGCTGGACTGCCTGACCTGCTCGGCCAACGGCAACTGCGAGCTGCAGACCGTCGCCGGCCAGGTCGGCCTGCGCGAGGTGCGCTACGGCTACGACGGCGCCAACCACCTGAAGGACCAGAAAGACGTCTCCAACCCCTACTTCGACTACGACCCGAGCAAGTGCATCGTCTGCAACCGCTGCGTGCGCGCCTGCGAGGAAACCCAGGGCACCTTCGCCCTGACCATCGAGGGGCGCGGCTTCGAGTCCCGCGTGGCGGCGGCCGGTGGCGAGAACTTCCTCGATTCCGAATGCGTCTCCTGCGGCGCCTGCGTGCAGGCCTGCCCCACCGCCACGCTGATGGAAAAGAGTGTGGTCGAGATCGGTCAGCCGGAACGCGCCGTCATCACCACCTGTGCCTACTGCGGCGTGGGCTGCTCCTTCCGCGCGGAGATGAAGGGCAACCAGCTGGTGCGCATGGTCCCGGACAAGAATGGCCAGGCCAACCACGGCCACTCCTGCGTCAAGGGCCGCTTCGCCTGGGGCTACGCCACGCACCCGGATCGCATCACCAGGCCGATGATCCGCCAGCACATCAGCGACCCCTGGCAGGAAGTCAGCTGGGACGAAGCGGTCACCTACGCCGCCAGCGAGTTCCGGCGCATCCAGACGAAGTACGGGCGCGACTCCATCGGCGGCATCACTTCCAGCCGCTGCACCAACGAAGAAACTTACCTGGTGCAAAAGCTCGTGCGTGCTGCGTTCGGCAACAACAACGTCGATACTTGTGCGCGGGTCTGCCACTCGCCCACTGGCTACGGCCTGAAGCAGACCCTGGGCGAATCCGCCGGCACCCAGAGTTTCGACTCGGTGATGCAGTCCGACGTGGTGCTGGTGATGGGCGCCAACCCCACCGACGCGCACCCGGTATTCGGCTCGCAGCTCAAGCGCCGCCTGCGCCAGGGCGCGCAGCTGATCGTCATCGACCCGCGGCGCATCGACCTGGTCGACTCGCCCCACGCCCGCGCCGAGCTGCACCTGCAACTGCGCCCCGGCACCAACGTCGCCATGCTCAACGCGCTGGCCCACGTGATTGTTACCGAGGGTCTGGTCAAGCAGGACTTCGTCGATGCGCGCTGCGAGACCAGCGACTTCATCCGCTGGCGCGATTTCGTCAGCCTGCCGGAGAACGCCCCGGAAGTGCTCGGCCCGGTGTGCAGCGTGCCTGCCGAAGAGATCCGCGCCGCCGCGCGCCTCTACGCCACCGGCGGCAACGCCGCGATCTACTACGGCCTGGGCGTCACCGAGCACAGCCAGGGCAGCACCGCGGTGATGGGCATCGCCAACCTCGCCATGGCCACCGGCAACGTCGGCCGCGAGGGCGTCGGGGTGAACCCGCTGCGCGGCCAGAACAACGTGCAGGGCTCGTGCGACATGGGCTCATTCCCCCATGAGCTGCCCGGCTACCGGCACATTTCCAACGAGACCGTGCGCAGCCAGTTCGAGCAGGCCTGGGGCGTGACCCTGCAGCCCGATCCCGGCCTGCGCATCCCCAACATGTTCGAAGCGGCGCTGGGCGGCACCTTCAAGGCGCTGTACTGCCAGGGCGAGGACATCGCCCAGAGCGACCCCAACACCCAGCACGTCACCGCCGCCCTCTCCGCCATGGAGTGTGTGGTGGTGCAGGACATCTTCCTCAACGAAACCGCCAAGTTCGCCCATGTGTTCCTGCCGGGCAGCTCCTTCCTCGAGAAGGACGGCACCTTCACCAACGCCGAGCGGCGCATCTCCCGCGTGCGCAAGGTGATGGAGCCGCTGGGCGGCAAGGCCGACTGGGAAGCCACCGTGGCCCTGGCCAACGCCCTGGGCTACCCGATGGACTACCAGCATCCTTCGCAGATCATGGACGAGATCGCCCGCCTGACGCCGACCTTCACCCGCGTCAGCTACGCCGAGCTGGACCGCCACGGCAGCCTGCAATGGCCCTGCAACGACGCCGCGCCGGACGGTACCCCGACCATGCACATCGAGCAGTTCGTGCGCGGCAAGGGGCGCTTCATGCTCACCGGCTACGTGCCCACCGAGGAGAAGGTCAACGCCCGCTACCCACTGCTGCTCACCACCGGGCGCATCCTCAGCCAGTACAACGTCGGCGCTCAGACGCGGCGTACCGACAACGTCGCCTGGCACGAGGAAGACCGCCTGGAAATCCACGCCAGCGACGCCGAGAGCCGTGGCATCAGCGACGGCGACTGGGTCGGCGTGGGCAGCCGCGCCGGGCAGACGGTGCTGCGCGCCAGGGTCAGCGAGCGGGTGGCGCCGGGGGTGGTCTACACGACCTTCCACTTCCCCGAATCGGGCGCCAACGTGATCACCACCGACAACTCCGACTGGGCCACCAACTGCCCGGAATACAAAGTCACGGCGGTGGAGGTGGTGCGCGTGTTCCAGCCTTCGGAATGGCAGAAGCGCTACCAGGCGTTCAGTGACGAACAGCGGCGCCTGCTCAAGGAGCGACGCCACGCCCATGGCGAGAAAGCCGAGGTCCGTCGATGAGCGTCGAGAACCTGATCAAGATGGCCAACCAGATCGGCCAGTACTTCTCCACCGAATCGGACCATGCCCTGGCGGTCCACGGCGTGCAGCAGCACCTGCAGAACTTCTGGACGCCGGCCATGCGCCGCGAGCTGAAGGACTGGCACGCCGATCATCCGGGCACCGAGTTGCATGCCCTAGTGCAGGCGGCGCTGACGGAAACGGCGCAGGCCTGACCGACCACACCGCACCCAGCCCATGCGCCGGGCCGGGTGCGGCGGACCTCAGGCGTGCTTGCCCGAAGCCGTCTCGGCCGGCACGGCGTACTGCGGCTTGAGCTTGCCGTCCGCATCGAGCAGCCAGGCATCCATGATCTCGCGCACCACAGGACCTGCCACGCGGCCGCCGGCCTCGCCGTTCTCGATGGTCACCGAGACCACGATGGAAGGCTCGGCCGCCGGGGCGAAGCCGACGAACAGCGCGTTGTCGCGGTGGCGCTCCTTGGTCTTCAGGCGGTTGTAGCGCTCGCCCTGGCGGATCGCGACGATCTGCGCGGTGCCACTCTTGCCAGCAATGCGGTACTGCGCACCCTGCCCCGCGGCCCGCGCGCCGCCGCCCGGGTCGTGCATCACCAGCTGCATGCCGTAGTTCACCGCCTCCCAGTCGTGGGGATTGCTCAGGTGGATGTCGGGCATGGGGTTGGCATCGACGACGTCTTCGCCGCCCACCGATTCGGCCAGCCGCGGCCGGTGCCAGGCGCCCTTGCTGGCGATCAGCGAGGTCGCTTCGGCAAGCTGCAGCGGCGTCACCTGCATGTAGCCCTGGCCGATGCCGAGGATTACTGTCTCGCCGGGGAACCAGGCCTGGCGTCGGGTTGCGCGTTTCCATTCACGGGACGGCATCAGGCCTGGAGACTCCTCGGCCATGTCGATGGACACCTTACTACCCAGCCCGAAGCGCGTCAGGTAATCGTGCATGCGATCGATGCCGAGCTTGTGCGCGACGTCGTAGAAGTAGGTGTCGTTGGAGCGTTTGATGGCCGTGCTCAGGTCCACCCAGCCGTCGCCGCTGTGGTTCCAGTTGCGGTACTTGTGGTCGTAGTTGGGCAGCTGGAAGTAGCCCGGATCGAACACCCGCGTGGCCGGTGTGATGGTGCCGGTATCCAGCCCGGCGATGGCCACCACCGGCTTGATGGTCGAGCCCGGCGAATACAGCCCGCGCAGCGCCCGGTTGAACAGCGGCCGGTCGATGGAGTCGCGCAGCTGCGCGTACTGCGCCGAGCTGATGCCGTTGACGAACAGGTTCGGGTCGAAGCTCGGGTTGCTGACCATCGCCAGCACCTGGCCGGTGTTCGGGTCCAGCGCCACCACCGAGCCGCGGCGATCGCCCAGGGCCTTTTCGGCGGCCACCTGCAGGTCCACGTCCAGGCCCAGCACGATGTTCTCGCCGGCTACCGGCGGCACCTTCTTCAGCACGCGCATGACGCGGCCCTGGGCATTGGTCTCGACTTCCTCGTAGCCGACGTGGCCGTGCAGCTGCGGCTCGTAGAAGTGCTCGATGCCGGTCTTGCCGACGTACTCGGTGCCGCGGTACTCGGTGCTGTCGAGCCGCGCCGCCTCGCGCTCGTTGATGCGCCCAACGAAGCCGACCGAATGGGCGAAGTGCTCGCCGTAGGGATAGTGGCGAACGAACTCGGCATCCACGTCGATGCCCGGCAGCTTGTAGCGATTGACCTCGATGAGGGCGATCTGCTCCTCGCTCAGGTCATGCAGGATGGCGACCGGTTCGAAGGGATGGCGGCTCTTCTTCAGCGCCTTGTCGCACTGCAGGCGCTGCTCGGGGCTCAGGTGGAGGATATCGGTCACCTGGTCCAGCACCGCCTGGGAATTGCCGGCGCGCTCGCGGGTCAGGGTGAGGTTGAAGCTGGGCAGGTTCTCGGCGAGTACCTTGCCGTTGCGGTCGAAGATCAGCCCACGCTCCGGGGGAATCGGCAGGACGTGGATGCGGTTGTTCTCGGAGACGGTGGCGTTGGTCGCGTAGTCGGTGACCTGGAGGAAGTACAGCCTCGCCACCAGGGTCACGCTCATCAGCGCCACGAGCGCGCCGCAAGCGATCAGGCGGCGGTTGACCAGCGTCGCCTCCTGCTGGTGGTCCTTGAGTTTGATCGGATCGTGCATCGGGATTCCAGAAGGTCCCCATCGACCTGGCGGAAAGCGTTTCGCCCCTGCCGTGCAGGGGGGCTTTCCGATCGATGCGGCCTGTTTGCAGCAGAGTGGGAACGAAAGGAAGCGGGCATCGCCAGACGCGGGGTCATCACGCGTCAGCTGGCATACCGGCGCGGCATGTTACCAGACTGGCAGGCCGGATTCTGACCGGTAGTCGAAGCGTTGCCCCCTAGCTTTGCATCGCCCTGGACACCATCGCGAATGAAGTCCGCTCCTACGAAAAGCCCATATCTCTGGCTTTGACCTTTTAGAAGGCTTCCAGCGAAATATCCGCACACGCCGAACGCCCCGTTCAGGAGGCCTCGTTGAAGCGGAGTTTCAGGGGTTGAGCGACATGGATGTCGCGAGAGCGGCGATGGGCCAGGGATGGCCCTTCGACGCGTGCCCCTGAAACTTCGCTTCAACGAGGGTATTTTTCGCCTAAGCGAAAAACCGGATGTCCGGGGCAAGACTTTTTGGTTCCTTTTGGGAGGGCGGCTATCCGACGCTTGCCAAAAGGGACTCGCCCGAGGGGGCGAAACACGAAGTCCGCGCGCACGCCGAAGCGACGCAGATATACCCAAGCTAACGCAGCAATACAGGACCAACATCGGGGCGGAGGGAGGCGCCGGCCCTGCCGGCGGTTCGCGGGCATGGCCCGCTCCTACAGGGGAAATCCAGGGTGTACCTCAGAGCCCGGCGATCCCCGCCCTGGCAACCTGCGCGTCCTGTTCCGCGCGGACGCCGGAAACACCGACCGCGCCCACCACCTGCCCGCCCACCAGGATCGGCACGCCACCTTCGAGGGAAGTCAGCAGCGGCGCGCTGAGGAAGGCCGTGCGGCCGCCGTTGACCATGTTCTCGTACTCGCGGGTTTCGCGTCGGCCAATGGCCGCGCTACGCGCCTTCTCGGTGGCGATGTAGGCACTGGCCTGGGCGCAGCCGTCCAGGCGCACCAGCGCCAGCGGGTGGCCGCCGTCGTCGGCCACGGCGATGCACACCGCCCAGCCCTGGCGCCGGGCTTCGTCAGTGGCGGCGGCGACGATGCGGGTGACGTCGGTCTGCTCGAGTACGGCTTTGTGTTGCATGCAATCTCTCTCGTGAAACGGCGCTTAGCACCGGGTGGGAAGCGGGGAAAGTCAGACCACCGAGCCTTCCGGCGGCTGCTCCAGCACGGCCACGACCACGGCGCTGCCGACGATCAGCACGATGCCGACCAGCGACAGCAGGCTGAGCACCTCGCCCCAGATCACGTAGCCGAACAGGCTCGCCCAGATGATGCTGGTGTAGGTATACGGCGCCAGCGTGGCGGCATGGGCGCGGCGCACGGCGATGGTGAACAGCAGCTGGCCGAGGGTCGCGAGCAGGCCGAGGGCGAGCATGAAGCCCAGGTCCGGCAGGCTCGGCGTGCTCCAGGAAAACGGCAGCGTGGCGCCGGTGACCAGGGTGCCGACCACGGTGAAATACAGCACCGTGGTGGTGGAATCGTCGGTCTCGCGGATGCGGCGGATCTGGATCATCGACAGCGCGCCGAAGAAGGCGCTGGCCACCAGCAGGCCCGGCCCCACCAGGCTGGCTTCGGCGTTGTCCGGCTTGACCACCATCAGCACGCCGATGAAACCCAGCACCGCCGCCAGGGCATTGCGCGGCAGCAGGCGTTCGCCCAGCAGCAGCGGCGCCAGCACGATCACCAGCAGCGCCTCGGAATAGGCGATGGAAATGGCCTCGCTCAGCGCCACGTAGGGCAGCCCGGCGAAGAACAGCGCCGAAGAACCCAGTAACGTCACCGCACGGATGCTCTGCCCGCGCACGTCCAGTTGCCGCCAGCGCTCCGCCAGCGGCCGGCCGCGCAGACAGAGGAGAAACGCCGGCAGCACACCGAAGACCATACGGAAGAAGGTCACCTCGTTGGCCGGGTACTTCAGCGCCACCACCTTGGCCAGCGCATCGACCACGGCGAAACAGAACATCGACAACAGCATCAGACCCACGCTGCGCATGGCATGGCTGCGGGGGGCGACGAGGGTCAGCTGGGGCATGTCGTGATCTCCTGTTGTTCGAGGTGAATGTCCGCGGTGAATGCCAGTGCTTCAGCGAGAGCCGAAGCGGCTGGCGAGGAAGGGCGTCACCGGTACGCTGGTGACGACATCGCTGGCCTGCTCGGCGAGCAAGTGGCCAGTGATCGCGCCGAGGGTCAGGCCGATGTGGCCGTGGCCGAAGTTGTAGAAGACCTGCGGCAGCCGCCGGGACGGGCCGAGCACCGGCATGCTGTCCGGCACCGAGGAACGGAAGCCCATCCACTGCGACACCGGCTCGTGCTGCAGGCGCAGGAAGCGCCGCGCGCCACGGGTCAGGTAGCGGTAGCGCGCCAGGCTCGGCAGCGCCTCCAGCCCGGCGAATTCCACCGTGCCGGCCACGCGCAGGCCCTGCGCCATGGGCGTCATGTAGAAGCCGCCGGCGCCCCAGCACACGGGGCGGTTGAGCACCTGCCCGGCGTGACCGAAGAGCACGTGGTAACCACGCTCGGTATCCTGCGGCACGGCATCGCCCAACTGGTCGACCAGCGTGCGCGACCAGGCCCCGGTGCACAGCGCCACGCGGTCGGCCGCCAGCCGCTCGCCGCTCGTCAGTTGCGCCTGCACCGCGTCCCTGCCCTGCCCGGCCGGTTCCAGGCCCAGCAGCTCGCCACGGCGGAACTCGCCGCCCATGGCAAGGAAGCGCTCGAACAGACGCAGGCTCAGCGCATACGGATCGAGCGTGCGGCTCACGCCGGGCAGCTCAACCGCGCAACTTGCACGGGCGTTGAGCGCCGGCTCCAGCTCGCGCAACTCGGGTCCCTCGACCAGGCGGATCGGCACCTCGAAGCGCCGGTGGTAATCCACCATGGCCTGCGCATCGCCGCGCTCGTGGGCTTCGAAGATGTACAGCGAGCCGTCGTGGCGGATCAGGTCGTTGGCGCCGGCTTCGTCGAACAGCCCCTGCCACGCGCCCATGCAGGGGCGCAGCAGGGTGTTGAGGTCATGGCCGATGGCTTCCACCCGATCACGCCGCGAGGCCGCCAGGAACTGCAGCAGCCAGGGCGCGATGCGCGGCAGGTAGGCCGGGCGGATCGCCAGCGGGCTGTCCGGACGCAGCAGCATGCCCGGCGCCTTGCGCCAGATGCCGGGCGTGGCCACCGGCTCCACCGAATAGGTGGCGAAGGTGCAGGCATTGCCGAACGAGGTGGCCAGGCCCGGCGGATTGCGGTCCAGCAGGGTCACGCGCCAATCGCGGCGTTGCAGTTGCAGCGCGGTGGCCAGGCCGACCACGCCGGCGCCGACCACCAGGGCGTGGCGGCGCAGGTCGTTGGGCTGGGTCATTTGCCGCTCATCACGCGGGTCCACAGGCGGGTGCTCATGCGCATGCCGGAGGGCGACAGGGTCTTGATCGGGAACAGGGTGTTGAGCACTTCCTGCGGCGGGTAGACGGCCGGGTTGCTGCGCAGCTCCGCGTCGACGTACTGGGTCGCGGCGGCGTTGCCGTTGGGGTACTGCACGGCATTACTGATGTTGGCGATCACTTCCGGCTGCAGCAGGTAGTTCATGTAGGCGTAGGCGTTGTCCAGGTGCGGCGCGCCCTTGGGAATGGTCACGGTGTCCACGGCGATGGTGCTGCCTTCACGCGGCAGGCTGTAGCCGATCTTCACGTTGTTGCCGGCCTGCTTGGCGGTGGTCATGGCCTGCAGCACGTCGCCGCTGAAGCCGATGGCGACGCAGATGTTGCCATTGGCCAGGTCGCTGACGTACTTGGACTGGTGGAAATAGCGGATCGACGGGCGCACCGCTTGCAGTGCGGCTTCGGCCGCCTTGAAGTCGTCCGGGTTCTGGCTCGCCGGGTCGCGGCCGAGCACCTTGAGGGTGATGGGCACCATCTGGGTGGCGTTGTCGATCACCGCGATGCCGCACTGGGCGAGCTTCTCGGCATTCTTCGGATCGAACAGCAGCTGCCAGCTGTGGGTGACGTCGGTGTTGCCGAAGATGGCCTTGATCTTGTCCTCGTTGTAGCCGATGCCGACGGTCACCCAGAGGTAGGGAATGGCATAGCGGTTACCCGGATCGTTGGCCTCGAGGATCTTCATCAGCTTGGGATCGAGGTTCTTCCAGTTGGGCAGCTTGCTCTTGTCCAGTTCCTGAATGGCGCCGGCCTTGATCAGGCGCGGCAGGAAGTGGTTGGACGGGCTGGCCAGGTCGTAGCCGCTGGCTCCCGTCATCAGCTTGGCTTCGGTGGTCTCGTTGCTGTCGACGAGGTCGTAGGTGGTCTGGATACCGGTCTGTTTGGTGAAGTTCGCCAGGGTGTCTTCGGCGATGTAGCCGCTCCAGTTGGCGATGGTGACGGTCTGCGCCGCCTGGGTGGTGCCGGCCGCTGCTGCGAGTGCGAGGCCTGCCAGGGTGAAGCTGGCCAGAGTCTTGGAACGATTGATCATGCTGCCCTCGGATTTTTTGTTCTTGGAGATGTTTTTCTTGGCGGATTGTCGTGATGGATCGTTTTGCTTGGGTAAACGGTTTGTCAGGCCTCGGCGCGTGCGCGGCGCACTTCCCAGGCCATGCGCAACGAGGCGCCGATATCGAAGAACGGGCTGGGCGGCAGGTAGCCGGGGCTGGCCTGCGCCAGCACGTCGGCCAGCACGGGGGAGCTGTCGCCCGCGGCCATCTCCACCAGCAGGCGGCCCCACAGGGTGCCGCGCGCCACGCCCGAGCCGTTGCAGCCGGCCACCGCGTGCAGGCCCTGGTCGACGCGGGCGAAGTACGGCTCGCCGGAGCGGGTGCCGCTGAGGTGGCCGGTCCAGGTGTAGGCAATGTCGGCTTCGACGATGCCAGGGAAACGCTTCTGCAAACCGCTCAGATGACGGCGACGGCGCTCGGCCAGCGCGTTGTTGTCGAGGTCGCGATGGCGGTATTCGACGGTGTTGCGGATCAGCAGGCGGCGCCCCGGCAGCAGGCGCACGGTGCCGCCGCCGGGTAATGGCGCAAGCACGCCCCATTGGTTTTTGCCGAACAGCGACTGCCAGCGCGGCTCGTCCAGCGGGCGGGTGATACTGGCGCTCAGCTCCAGCGGGAAGGCGCCGCTGTCGTGCAGACCGGCGCGGGCAATGAAGGCGCCGAGGCAGACCAGCACCTGCGGCGCCTGGACTTCGCCCTGCTCGGTACGCGCCACCCAGCCCTGGCCACTGCGGCGCAGGTCGGTCACGTCGCTCTGCTCGAAGACTTCCACCGAAGCCGGCAGGTTCTCCGCCAGGCCCTTCACATAGCGCCCCGGTTGCAGCAGCGCGTTACCACCGGAGCAATGAATGGCCCGCGCGTAGAAGCCACTGCCGAGCCGCTGCTCCAGCGCCGCGCCTTCGTAGTAGCGAGCGTTGGCACCGACCGAGGCCAGCGTGGCGAGGATGCCGTCGACATCGCCCAGGTGCTCGGGCCGGTGCGCGGCGAAGTGATAGCCGTCTTCGAAAAGCTCACAGTCGATGCCCAGCCCGGCGATGCGCTGGCGGACTTCCTGCGCCGCTGCGATGCCAATACGCGAGGCGACCTGGTACGCGGCGTGGCCGGGTTGCCCCAGGCGTTCGCTGGCCGCGGGCAGTTCATGGGCCACGACGAACCCGGAATTGCGCGCCGAGGCGCCCTGGGCGATGCGCTGGCGCTCCAGCAACACCACGCGCTGCTGCGGGAACCGCGCCGCCAGTGCATGGGCAGCGGACAACCCGGTGATGCCGCCACCGATGATCAGCCAGTCCGCCCGCTGGGTGCCGCTGAGCGTCGGCCGCGCGGGCAACTCGCCCGCCAGGGCGATCCAGCCACAGTGATTGTTCATTGCCCGGCACTCCTTCACAATCCATGCGCCGGGCGTATCCAAGCGATTTCCCCGATGGCGCGTCATGCCCAGAATCTACGGGCAGTTGCGCTGAGCGTACCAACGCTCATTTTTCATCCTGGTATTCCCATCTCGCATAGATCGCGCACGGAAGGGTCATGGACAAACTGCTTCGCGTTCCCTCCCTGCAGGCACTGCAGGCCCTGGTGCAGGTCGCCGACTCCGGCAGCTTCACGGCCGCCGCGAAACAGCTGCACCTGACCCAGAGCGCCATCAGCCGGCAGGTGCAACAGCTGGAGGATTACTACCGCGTGCCGCTGTTCGATCGCACCAGCCGCAAGGTGGCGCTGACCGACGCCGGTCGCGAAGTTCACGCAGTGGCCGAAGGCATGCTCCAGCAACTGCTGCGCCTGGAGGAGCGCCTCGCCCCGGCCTCGTCGGAGCGGCCCTTCCGCATCCGCATCTTCGTTTCGCTGGCGGTGCGCTGGCTGCTGCCGCGCCTGAGCTCCTTCTACTCGCGGCATCCGGAGCTGTGCCTGTCCATCGAGACGGTGGGCGGCGAAGTGGTGGATGACGGCGGCGACTGCGACGCCTACGTGCTCTACCTGCCCAGCGGCAGCGACCCGCAGGGCCGCACGCTGATGCCGCTGTACGACGAATACCTGATCCCGGTCTGCGCCCCGCGCCTGGACGACGGCCAGGAGCCGCCGCGCTCGCTGGAGGAATTGGCGCGCCACCCGCTGATCCACGCCTCCAGCGGCGGCCTGGAATGGCCGCAGTGGCTGCGCGCCCAGGCCGCGCCGCCGCCGACGCCGTTCAAACACATGCTGTTCAACCTCGACGACCTCGCGCTGGACGCTGCCACCCGCGGACTGGGCGTGGCCATGACCGACCGCCTGCTGGCCCACGACGCCCTGCAGCGCGGCGACCTCATCGTGCCCTTTGGCGAAGCCCTGAGAACCGGCGGCCGCTATGCCCTCTGGCTGCGCGACAGCGGCGCCGCGCACCCGGCTTGCCAGCCGGTGCTCGACTGGTTCGAGGAGCAGCGCAGTCAACTGGAAGATTGATGCACCCTCGGCGTGTGCGGGTGCAAAAAAAGGCCGCCCGAAGGCGGCCCAAAAGCGCTGTCGAACCCAGCGCGGAACAGGCAGCACTCCCGTCAGCGAGTGACCACCAGGTAGGTGCCGAGCAATAACGCGAGCAGGCCGGCGGGAATCGCCAGCAGGGAAATGACATCGATCTGCCGGGAGAACCGGATTACCGCCGGCAGGTCCCCCGCCCCAGCGGCCGTGCGCCGCAGCAGCACCGGGATGACGCAGAGCACATTGCCAAGCACAGCAACCATCCCCGCCACGACCTTGACCGCGTACACCCCGGAGAAGCGCTCAGCGTCCAGCAACAGCAACCCACTGAGCAATACGGTCACGAAGGCCGGCGTCTCGAACAGCAGATCGATCCGCCCGTGCAGATTCGCCACTGCAAAGCCCTGTCCGCGACTCTGGCTGCGGCTGCGTTCCAGCAGAAACTCCACGACCACCACGCCCAACCAGAAGGCCACGGCAAACAGGTGAAGCTGCAGGAGCAAGGTCATGATCCCAACCACGCCGATAAAAATCCGCTCCGATTCAGTGCCACGTGACGTGCCCCTCCAGTGGAAAGCGCAACCTCGGGTTGTAGACGGCGTGCTCCCCTTTCTTGCCAACCGCCAGCAGCAGAATGGGAATCGCGTGCGGGGGAATCGGCAGGACCTCGCGCAGACGCATGTCGTCGAAACCCTCCATGGGACAGGTCGAATAGCCATGGCTCTGGAAAGCCAGCATCAGGTTCTGCGCCGCCAGCGCGGTGGACTTGACGGCCCACAAGCGCATCTCCTCATGGCTGTTCGGGGAGCGCATCACCGGGTGCTTCAGGCCGGTCATGCGCAGCAACAGACGTTTGAAAAATCCCCGCAGACCAAAAGCCCCCTGGTTGTACTGGAACGGCGCGATGGTCTCGTAGAAGTGGCGGATGCGTTCCGGGACCAATGGCTCGGGCCAGTGCTCGATCACATCGGCACAGGCCTGTCTCCAGGTATCGGGGCGCGCCAGGACGGCAATCAGCAGAGGCGCCTTCGCCGCCCCCTGGCGCAGGCAGACCGGATGCAACTCCTGTAGCAGCGCAGGATCGCGCACCACCTGGAACGACCAGGGCTGGAGATTGCACGAACTGGGCGCAAGCATCGCCGTCTGCAGGCAATCGAGGATCACCCCGTCAGGCACGAGCTCGGCAGTGAAACGTCGGATCGCCCGACGGCTTTCCACCAGAGCCCGGAACTCCGCCGCGCAGGACATGGGGAGCACCGGTACCGGCCGGGAACTCATGGCAACGCTCCGCATCGGGCCTGTGCCACTGCGGGCTGGGCGGCCAGCCAATGCAGCACTTCGCCCCACAGCGATTGCGCCCCCGCGCGGAAGTACCCCATGTGCCCGATCACCGGAAGTTCGGCCGTGGGCGCGATGTCACGCCGCAGGATCGGCGCATTGCGGTAGGCCTTCACGAAGGCGTTGCGCGAGAGCGGTGGCGCCCAGGGATCGTCGACCGCCGTGGCGAAAACACAGGGCGTGCGGACCTGCGCGTACTGCTCGGCCAGGTGCTGCATGTCCGGTGCGTCGAAGTAGTAGTGTGGGTAGGCGCACCAGCGCTTCCAGTCCTGGTACACGCCCAGGGGCAGATCGTCGCCCATGCCAAGCACGCTCCAGGCCATGTAGCCCTTCCAGCGGACGATGGCGGGCAGCACGAAGCGCCACAGCAGCCGCACCTTCAGCGCCTCTGTCCGGCTCATCCAGCCGGCCCAGCCGGCGCCGCTGCCGAATGTGTAGGCCGCCACCAGCTTCCGGTGATTGGGCAGCAAGCCGATGGCGTGCCCGCCAAAGGAATGCCCGACCCAGTAGATCGGCAGGCCATCCTCGTCCAGCAGATCGACCGCCGCTGCCAGATCGAGGTAGGCCCAGTCGAGATAGGACATGTCAAAACCCTTGAGCGACCCCGGCTTCGACTCCCCGATACCACGATAATCCAGCGTCAGGACGTTGAAGCCCTGACCGGCGGCGAATTCGGCGAAGCGACGGTAGAAGCGTTGCGACACCCCCGTCGCGCCGGCTACGAGCAGGCTGCCCCTGGCCTGGCCCGCGGCCTTGTATCGATACGCCGCGAGCCTGAAGCCATCCCTCGCCAGCAGGCTGGCCGGGGACACTTCGATGGCGCACTCCGAGTGTTCCATTACTGCATTCATGCCAAGCAATCCAAAGGTGATCAGGGGCACCCCGAAAAGCGGAAGGCCCCCTGCGGGTGAAGCTCAGCGTCCCTGGAACTGCGGCTCGCGCTTCTGCATCATGGCCATCACACCCTCGCGAACGTCATCCGTGCGGATGAGGGTGAACAGCAGTTCGTTGAGCTGGGAGAGCGCGGCATCATCACCTTCGTCACGGGCCTGGAATGCCGAGCGCAAGGTGGCCTTGATCGCCAGCGGCGCCGCCTTGGCGATGCGCTCCGCATACTCCAGGGCCCGCGGCAGCTCCTGGCCTGGCTCCACAACTTCGTTCACCAGGCGCATGCGCAGCGCATCCTCGGCAGAGAACTCTTCACCGGTCAGCATGTAGCGCATGGCATCCGCCCACCCGGCTGCCTGGGTGAAGCGCACGGTGGAACCGCCGGACGGCGGAATACCGCGCAATACTTCCAGATGAGCAAAGCGCGCATTGCTGGCGATCACCGCGATGTCGGCGTTGAGGATCAGCTCGATGCCGGCGGTCCAGCAGGTGCCCTGCACCGCCAGCACCATCGGCTTGGTGCGACGCGGCCGGGAAACGCCCCAGGGATCGATACCTGGATCGGAATACTTGAAACCGCCGGAGACCAGTTTCGGGGTGAGTTCCAGGAGATCGAGCCCGGCGGTGAAATTCTCGCCGTGGGCAAAGATCACAGCGCAGCGCAGCTCGTCGTTGCGTTCGTACTCGCCGATAGCCAGTGCAAGGTCCTCCAGCATCGCGCTGTCGAAGGCATTGCGCTTGCCTGCCCGGTCCAGGCCGATGAGAAAGATCGCCCCTCTCTGCTCGCGGGTTACGCGCCCCGCCCCACTGTTCGCTTCGCTCATTTACTGACCTTTCGGTGATGAATGGAATGGGTCTCCGTCGGCCGACAATTACTTACCAACCGTTCGGTAAGCTCAAACTAAACAAACATTCGGTAACCGTCAAATTGAGACGCTATCGCTTATGCCATACAATCAGCACACCGAATCATGAGCAGGAAAGACCCGTGCGCCCGCCGAAGATCAGTCGAGATGAGCTGCTGCAACGATGCGCCAGTACCTTCAAGCGCTACGGCTACAACGGGACGACCATGGACATGCTGTCCAGTGCCTGCGGGCTGACCAAGGCCTCGTTCTACCACCACTACCCGAACAAGGAATCGCTGTTGCGGGATGTGCTTGAGACCACCCATGAGAAGCTCAAGGAATCCCTGTTCGCCGTCGCCTACGACGACAGCAAGGCCCCCGCCGAGCGACTGTCGACGCTGGGGCGCAAGGCGCAGAAACTGTTCCAGGATGACACTATCGGCTGCCTGATGGGCGTGGTCGCGGTCGACGCCAGCTACAGCAACGCCGACCTCATGCAGCCGATCCGCGCCTTCATGGATGACTGGGCGCTCGCCTTCACCCACATATTCAGCCCCGCCTATGGCAGGGAGGCTGCCCGTACCCTGGGCAGACAGCTGGTGGCCGACTACGAAGGCGCCATCCTGCTGGCGCGGATCTACCAGGATCCAGGGATGATCGAGGCCGTTACTGCGCGAACGCTTGAGGCGCTCGAAGCCAGGGGCTGATGCGGCGCAATCCTGGAGGCCCCAGTGCCACCTTGCGCAAGGCTCGCTCCGGAACCCTGAATGCTCAGTGCGTCGTAGTCTTCAGGGCCGCATTGATTTCGTCGATGCAGTCTCGAACCATGGTCAGTGCCATGTTGATGTCGGTTTCATCGAGTTCATTGCCCTTGGGCCGCACGCACCGCTGCTCGCGGCCGACGAAGCCCGCGGAAGCGAAGTAGTGGTCGTCCCAGTCCGGTACGGGCCGGGGAGACTCGAAGTACCCGGGCATGACTGCCCGCAGGCGCACGGTGTCCGCCCCGCGCACATAGGGAAACACGGCGAACCAGGTGTGCTTGTAGACCTTGACCCGGAGCCCTTCCGGCCAGTGGACCAGGCGAACATCGAGGTCGAAATTCAGCAGGTTCTTCCTATCGGGCAGCGAGCTGGCGCTCATCTCGACCAACCCAACCCAGGCGGAAAACATACCGTCGTCCCTGATCCTCGACTGGATTGTCTCGAAGGCCTGTTCGACCTTTAGCCGGATGCAGTATTCGTAGGATTCGACGAGGTGCCTGTAAGCCTCCTCGTGCTGTTTGAACAAAGCCCAGCAGAGGTCATCGAGCTCGCGGTTGCCTGACATGTATTTCTCCACATGAGCGATGAACTGTTCGATGAACTGGGCGGCCTGCACGGTCGCCGAAGACTTACTCTGTCTCAGCTGTCGGGCAACACAGCCGTAGGGCATGCAGTAAACCGGAACACTGGAGCTCGGATCGGCGGTATCTGGCTGTTTGCCCAAGGGCGTCAGGTAGACCAGCGCCCGCTCATAGCCCGGATAGCGATCGCAAAGCGTCCGCTGGTAACGCTTGATCTGCTCCGGCTGCTCTGCCGCCCAGATCTTGTTCTCGACGGCGATGACCAGCTTGCGAAGAGGGAACTCGATGAGCAGATCGATATGTTCCAGCTCGCGGGAAATCTTCGCCTTGGCACCGGCGGCCGAGTCAAGAACGTCACGGGCCAAGGGTGTGCCCATACAGCGCAGTTCACCCAGCGAACTGACAAAGGCATCGAGAAATACACTGCCCAGGCCATGAGGCTCGCCCTCGCTCATCAAGGCAGCGAGGATGTTCGAATGGATCAGTTCCTTGCTCCGTACATCCATGACCTTGAACAGGTCGAATGCGTTGGAGTAGGCATCGAGAGCGGCAAATGCGGAGGAATGCCTGAGGTCGTCGAGAAGTGCCGAGAGGGTGGTCAAGATAGACTTCCTTGTTTCGAGTCCTTGAGATCGTGCCATTGCGTCCTGCGTGGGCTCAGCGCATTCGAGAACGAGCAGGCAGGCTGCCGATTTATACCGGAAAGCCGTACTTTGCGGTACGCGCCCAAGCAAGGCCGGCATCATCGACAGCGGCGGCATCTGGCGCCTCAACGAATCGGGGCTGGCGAAGAAGGCCAAGGGCCTGGAGTTGCGCGACATGAAGGAAAGCGACTTCTACTGCCGCACCTCGCCCAGGTTCAGGACCCAGCCCGGCGCCCACGCCTGGCTCAACGACTACGTGTTCGTCGGCACCATCGACGGCGTCAGCGAACATGAAGTGCTGATCAGCGTTTACAAGGTCGGCGGCGCCTGATGCCGCCTGGGCGCAGGCGTTCCCCAGCTCCTTTGGCTTGCGCCCGTTTTCCATCAGGAAGTGCGGCTGGCGATCGTCCAGCCAGCGACGATGACGTCGCTACGCCGAGTCCTGCGCAAACAGGAGGAACGCTATAGCTCGCCCGGAAAGCCATCCAGCGGACGTTCGGCGCGCAACCATCAAATGCTAATCAGTTGCATTTACACAGCAGGAACGAATCAGTAGACTCGCCGCCTGACACTGGAAGCGACGGTTCGCGAAGGCCTGCAGCATGGAATGGAACGGAATCAATCTGCGCTGGGCCTATACCGACCTCCTGCTGGGCCTGAGCCGCAAGACCCAATGCATGCAGCTCGCCTATGACGTGCTGCACGACGCCTTCATCCGTTTCGTCCTTGCCAGCCAACGCACCGCCATCGACCAGCCCAATGCCTATCTGCGGCGAGTCGCACATTCCGTCCTGATCGATCACTACCGTGACGCCTCACGCTTCTACCCCCTGCCGGAAGGGGACCTCGAGCCCTGGATGGATACCCGTGAGGATGCCGAGTTCGCGCCTTCCGCCGAACACCTGGCCGATCTGCAACAGCGTCTGGTAGCCATCCAGCGCATTCTCGAGTGCCTGCCGGCGCGCTGCCGGGAAGTCTTCTGGCTGGTGCGGATCGAAGGTCACCGCCAGGTGGAAGTCGCCCGCATGCTGGGCATCAATATTTCCATGGTGGAGCGCCACCTCGTTCGTGCCTTGCTGAATCTGCGCGATGCCCGCGAGCAACTGGCGTCATGAACAGCAGCCGACACCAGGCTGCGCGCTGGTTCACCCGCCTGCTGGACCTGCCCGGCGATCATCCCGAGCGCCAGGCCTTCGCCCGCTGGCTTGCCGCCGACCCGCAGAACGCCCGTGAGTACCAGGCCTTCAGCGAGCTCTGGGGCAACTTCTCGAGCACCCCGCAAACCCAGGCGCTGGCCGGCGCCATGGAGAACCTGAGCCGCCGGCGCTTCGTGCGCAACGGTGCAATGGGCGGCTTGCTGCTGGCCGTCGCCGCCGGTTGGCTGGTGTCGATGCGCAGCCGCCAGGGCGAACAGATGCTGATGACCTCCATCGGCGAGCGACGCCACATCACGCTGGAGGATGGCAGCGACGTCTTCCTCGACGCCGACACCCGGCTACATGTCCTGTTCAGCGAATCGACCCGCCAGGTTTTCCTGCTGCGAGGCCGCGCGATATTCAGCGTGCAGCACGCCCCCTCGCGCCCCTTCGTGGTCGATGCCGGCGCCGCCCAGGTACGCGTACTCGGCACGCGATTCGTCGTCGAGCGGCTGGAGCCGCAGGTGCGTGTCAGCGTCGCCGAGGGACGGGTCGAGTTCTCCAGTGCCGGCCAGCGCATGGTGCTCGAGCGTGACCAGGTGGGTGAGCTCGATGCCGGGGGAAAACTGCATCCCCTGCAGCGTTCGGCCATCAGTGCCTTCAGCTTCGCCAAAGGCAATCTGCAGTTCGAGCGGGCCAACCTGGGCGAGATCGCCACCACTCTGTCGCGCTACCGGGAAACGCCGGTGAAGGCATTGCAGCCGGCCACGCAATCGATCACCGCGGTGGTCCAGTTGGCTGATGTGGAGAGCTTCCTCGCCTTGCTGCCCGAGCTGGCCGATGTCCGCATCGAGCAGAGTGGCGGCGCCACGCTGCTGCTGCCTCGCTGATTTTCATTCAGACCAGGTGGGGGTTTCTTCGCGCAGCTCCGTCATTGGTTATCCCAGTCCCTGACGAGCTTTTCCATGAAGCCCATTTCCCTCAAGTCCCTGGCGGTCTCCAGCGCCCTGGCAATCTCCCTCAATGCGTTCGCCGCGCCAGTGGCGCTGGACCTCCCCCGGCAACCCCTGGCGGCGTCGCTCAAGCAACTGGCGAACCTCGCCGGCGTGACCCTGGCGATGGATGACCAGTTGGTGGCGGAGCGCACCGCCCCCGCCCTGAAGGGCAACTACGAATTCAGCAGCGCGCTGGACGAGCTGCTCGCCGGCTCGGGCCTGGGCATCCGTCAGCAGGGCGGCGCATGGCTGATCGTCCGCCGCGGTTCCTCCGACGTACTGGACCTCTCCTCCACCACCGTCAGCGGTCGCGGTCTGGGCTCAACCACCGAAGGCACGCACTCCTACGCCACCCGCGCCATCACCATCGGCAAGGGCGAGCAGTCGCTGCTGGAAACCCCGCAGTCGGTCACCGTCATCACGCGCCAGCGCATGGATGACCAGAACATGAACAACCTGCAGGACGCGATGCGCCAGGTCACCGGCGCCACGGTGAAGACCTACAACACCGGCTCCAGCCTCAACGACGTGTACATGCGCGGCTTCCTGGTCGATCAGGTGCAGGTCGACGGGGTGTCGCAGATCACCGGCCAGGGCGACATGGCGACCAGCTTCGACCTGGCCATGTACGACCGCGTCGAAGTGCTGCGTGGTCCGGGTGGCCTGTACGCCGGGTCCGGCGAGCCGGCCGGCACCATCAACCTGGTGCGCAAGCGCGCGCTGGGAACGTTCGGCCTGAGCGGGGAAATGGCCGCCGGCTCCTGGGACCGCTACCGCAGCATGGTCGACGTCACCGGTCCTCTGAACGACGAAGGCACGATCCGAGGTCGCTCGGTCATGGCCTATGAGCGCAACAAATCCTTCGTCGACTACGTGCAGAACGAACGCCCGATGTTCTACGGGCGCCTGGAAATGGACCTGGACCCAAGCACGACCCTGTCGCTGGGCGGTGCCTACCAGAAGAACAATTCCACTCCGGCCTTCGGCTTGCCTGCCTATGCCGACGGCACCCTGCTCGACGTGCCGCGCTCCACCTACGTCGATGCGAAGTGGAACCGCATGAAGGAAGAGACCTGGGAGGCCTTCTCCGAGCTCGACCACACCCTCGACAACGGTGGCCAGTGGAAGACCTCACTGACCTATCGCGACGCACGCCTGCCCCAGCGCGAATTCAGCTGGACCACCTGGGTGGTCAATCCCGATACCCAGACCGCCGACGCGGCACGTTATTCGTACTACGAGCGGATCAAGACGCTGGGCCTGGACAGCTTCGTCACCACGCCCTTCAGCCTGGCCGGCCGCACCCACGAACTCACCCTCGGCGGCGAGTACCAGCACCTGGACAAGGCCTTCACCTATGGCTCGGTGGACCTGGACAACGATGGCTATGCCGACGAGGTACCGATCGGCATCGACGGCGCCAACGACCTGCCGCGCCTGGACATGCCGCACACCAACTTCAACTACACCAAGAGCCGCCAATACGGCCTCTACGGCCGCACCAAGCTCAGCGTGACCGACGAGCTGGACGTGATCCTCGGCTCCCGCGTGACCTGGTACGATGCCGATGCGAAGAACGCCAACACCTTCTTCAACAACTTCGGTTCGCCCTCGACCCAGACCAACGCCAAGGTCATTCCCTACGGCGCGCTGATCTACAAGCTCACCCCGAGCCTGGCCGCCTACGCCAGCTACACCAGCGTGTTCAAGCCGCAGAGCGAGACGGACGCCAGCGGCGAGAAGATGATCGCGCCACACAAGGGCAAGCAGTACGAAGTCGGCCTGAAACAGGCGCTGATGGACGGCCGCCTGAATGCCTCGGTCGCCCTGTTCCGCATCTACGACGAGAACCGCGCCCAGTGGTCCGGCAGCCCGGTGAACGCCTACGAGGCGCAGGGCAAGGTGCGCAGCCAGGGCTGGGAAGCCGAGCTGACCGGCAACCTGACCGACAACTGGAGCATCGTCACCGGCTATGCCTTCACCATGACCCGCCTGCTGGACGACGATCCGAACAACGGCCTGAGCTCCGGCGACACCTTCAGCACCATCACGCCGAAGCACAACTTCAACCTGTGGTCGAAGTACGAATTCCTCGACGGCACGCTGAAGGGCTTCCATGTGGCCGGCGGCACCCGCGTGGTCAGCGAGACGCTCTACACCCGCAACAACACCGACTTCGTGCAGCCCGGCTATGCGGTCTCCACCGCCCAGCTCGGTTACCGTTTCAACGAACACCTGAGCTCGACGCTCACCGCCAACAACCTCTTCGACCGCAAGTATTACGAGCGCGTCGACAGTGCCTGGGGTTCGAACTTCTACGGCGAGCCGCGCAACCTGATGCTGACCCTGCGCGGCACCTATTGAGCGCGGGCGTTCCCACCTCCGGGGTGGGAACGCAACGCCGCCGGAATTTCACTGCACAACCCTTCCACCGCGCGCCAGGCCGTGTCCCGCGCGCGCGTCAGCACCGCGCTCTTCCATTCGTCCGTGTCGATATAGAAAGCATCGCGCAGCTGCTGCTTGATCCGCCGCACCTTGGCCGCCGGCGCATCGGGCGTGCGGTGCAGCCACTGGTCCGCACGCAGCGCTTCGAGGACCTGCTGGCCGGGCACGGTGCCGAACTCCAGGCTCATGGAGACCAGCAGCGCCTGCGGGCATTCCTCGAACGCCGCATGCACCAGCTTGCCGCTGAGCTTCACCGAGACGCTGTTGCCCTCCTCCGTCGAGCGCACCTCGTCGCCCCACCAGGCGCGGGCGCGGGTCAGCGCTTCGTGGCGCGGATCCCCCGAGTAGATGTACTCGCCGTAGCCGCTCGGGCCGAGCCCGGTGTGCACGTCGATCCAGGCCATCTCGCGGCATTGCCGGCCATGCTGGCGCAGCACTTCGCGCACGGTGCGATTGCTCCACGTCGGCTGCGAGCCGGAGAAGAACAGCCCATCGGGATGGCTGGCCTGGCCGGAGGAGATGGCCTTCTGCAATTCCCAGCGGCCATGGCGCAACGCATAGCCGAGCAGACGCAGGCGCCCCAGCGGGCTGGGCCAGCGACGCGGCGCGAGGATCGGGTCCAGCTGCGCGTAGCCCGGGTTCTGCGGCGCGGCCTGGGTGAAGTCGCGGAAGTTGCGATTGAGGTCGACGTTCTCCTGGGTCCAGCGGCGCCACCAGGAGAAGCCATAGGGGTTGGCGGCATGCAGGTAGAGCACCGCGCAGTCATTGCGGCGCGCGTGCTCGCGCCAGGCCGTGTCCGCTAGCAGCGCACTCTGCACGCCCGAGCCGCAGAAGCCTTCGACGCCGTGGCAACCGCTGCTGATGATCAGCAGGCGCTTGGCATCCAGCGGTCCTTCACGGGCGACATCCACCGCCAGCGTCTCGCCGTCGCGCCCGATGAGCGGGTGGACGTGGGACTCCACCAGCAGGCCGGCGGCCGCGCAGGCGTCGAGGAACTTGCTGCGCGCCTGGGCGTAGCTCTGGGAGAAATACGACGATGCATTCATGGGAACTCCGGCCGTTTCCTGGGGCAGATGGCGGCCGGCAGGATGCATCAGCGCGAAAGCGCGGAGTAATGATCTCTACACATGAGCATTGAGGCTGGTTATGCCTGCTCCGCGCGGAAAGCGGCGAGCATTTCCTCGGCCAGCAACTGGGCTTCGCGGGTCATCAGCTCCTGCGGCCGGGTGACCAACGAGATGCTCGCTACCGGCGTAGCCTCGGCGATCTGCAAGGGCTCCAGCACCTGGGACACCATCGGCAGGCCGAGCATGCGCTGCGACCAGAAACTCACCGCATCGGTGTTGGCCGCCAGCTCCAGGTAGAGCAGCGACGAGGAACATTCGGTGATGCGCTTGGGTGGCGCCACCTGGCGTTCACGGAAGAACTGCCCGGCCAGGGCCACTTCCAGCGGGTCGGAGAGCAGCCATTCGAGGTCCAGCAGCTCGTGCAGCGATTGCGCCCCCGCCAGCGGATGGCCCTTGCGCACCGCCAGCGCCGAGGGTTGCGGCGCCAGCTCGCACCAGACCTGTCCGTCGGACTGGTCC
Source organism: Pseudomonas sp. LABIM340 (assembly GCF_040017195.2). Lineage (NCBI taxonomy): Bacteria > Pseudomonadati > Pseudomonadota > Gammaproteobacteria > Pseudomonadales > Pseudomonadaceae > Pseudomonas > Pseudomonas sp. LABIM340. The sequence goes on from NZ_CM200227.1 coordinate 4,099,210, forward strand.
GCCACCGGCTGGGTGGTCAGCACCAGGTCCAGCCGGCCCTCCTTCAGACCTTCGAACAACTGCAGCGAACGCAGCTCGAAGATCTGCAGCTGCACGTTGGGGTACAGCTCGCGGTAGCGCCGGAAGCAGTTGGCGAAGGCGCGATTGGGCGTCACCGGCGACACGCCGATGGCCACGCGGCCGGCCATCTCGCCCTTCAGGGTATCGATCTCGTCGCGCGCGCGGCGCACTTCCTCGGTGACCAGCCGGGCCATGCTCACCAGCCGCTCGCCATAGGGCGTGACCGTCACCCCACGATTGGAGCGCACCAGCAGCGGCACGCCCAGTTCGCCTTCCAGCTCCTTCACCGCCTTGGACAGCGACGGCTGGGTCACCTCGAGCAGCCGCGAGGCTTCCTGGATGCTGCCGCTCTCGGCGATGGTGCGCAGGGCGCGCAATTGATGCAGTTTCATGGCGAGATCCGGCCAGTTCCTCGAAGTCGCGCCACCTTAACCAGTATCGGGCCCGCATGAAAGAAGCCGGGCGATGCCCGGCTCCCCGAAGGCTGACGATCACTCCGCCATGTTCAGGTCCGGCAGCGGCTGCTGGAACATCCGCGTGGCGCTGGCGAGGCAGATGAAGCCCAGGCCCATCCAGGCGAAACCGATCATGAAGGACATCCCCGACAGGCTCGACCAGAGCCAGATGGTGCTGAGGAAGCCCACCGCCGGCAGCGCGCCGTAGCGCAGGTAGTTGCCCTTTCCGGTGAGGCGCTGGTCGACCAGGTAGTGCTTGATCACGGCCAGGTTCACCGCGGAGAAGGCGAACAGCGCGCCGAAGCTGATCATGTTGGCGACCGTATCCAGGGTGACGAACAGGGCGATCAGCGACAGCAGGCTGATCAGCATGATCGCGGTGGCCGGCACGCGCTTCTTCGTCACCAGCTTGCCGAACACTCGGGGCAGCGCACCGTCCCGGCCCATGGCGAACAGCACGCGGGAAACGCTGGCCTGGGACACCATTGCCGAGGCGAAGCAGCCGGCCACATAGGTAGCGGTGAAGAAGGTCACCAGCCATTCGCCGCCTATGCGGCGCAGCACGTCCAGCGACGCGGAGTCGGCATCGGTGAGCGCCTGCCACTCGGGGAACACCAGCTGGCCGAAGTAGGCCATGACGATGAACAGCACGCCGCCGATCAGGGTCACCAGCATGATCGCCGCCGGAATCTGCCGGCGCGGTTCGGGGGTCTCCTCGGCCATGGTCGACACGGCGTCGAAGCCGAGGAACGACAGGCACAGCACCGCCGCGCCGGACATCACCAGCGGCAGGCTGAAGTGCTCGTCATAGAAGGGTTGGACCAGCGCCACCGGCTGCGCCTGGGCGCCGAGGTGGCTCAGCGACAGCGCGATGAACACCACCACGAAGACCATCTGCGCGACGATCAGCACCCAGTTGACGCGGGTGATGGATTCGATGCCGACGAGGTTGAGCAGGGTCACCAGCACGATGGAGCCGAGGATCCACACCGACAGCGGTACCGAAGGGAAGTAGTCGACCATGTAGATGCCGATCAGCAGGTAGCTCAGCAGCGGCAGGAAGATGTAGTCCAGCAGCAGCGTCCAGCCCGCCAGGAAGCCGAATGCCGCGCCGAAGGTCTTGCGCGTGTAGCTGTACACCGAGCCGGAATACGGGTGCGCCTGCACCATGCGCCCGTAGCTGTAGGCGGTCAGCAGCATGGCCGCCAGGGTGAAGAGGTAGGCTGCCGGCAAATGGCCCTTGCTCATGCGGGTGACCAGGCCGTAGGTGGTGAACACCGCCAGCGGCACCATGTAGGCCAGGCCGAAGAGCACCAGCGCCGGGATGCCCAGCGATTTGCGGAAAGACCGTGCAGACGGTTCGTGGGGTTGATGGGCAGGCAAGGAAGTAGCGGACGTGCTTGTTGTTTTTTTCATGGCTGACTCATGGACTGCGAGCGACGGGCGCTCGTTGGACTGGAACGGCGTGATGCCGGTCGAGGCTTCCTGGGCAGCGGTCGGGCGCCCGGCGATTCAGCCGGAGCGAAGCTTCGGGCAGCCGCTGCGGGAGGAATTCAGCGGAGGTCGTTCGGGGCGGCCTGGCAGGTTTGCGGGGCCGGGCAAACCGGAAGGCGTTGTGCCGAACGCACGCCCTCCCGCGCGGCAGAACCGGAGTCGCCGTTCACTGCGTCGTCGATGAAAGTCTGCGCTGCAAAACACTGCCGCCACTCGTTGAACGCTTGCACCTGGGCACTCCTGCTGGCCGCCTCGAAGGACGTTGTTGTTGGAATGGGGCCGCATGGTGCTTCAGCTGGTCGCCGAGGAAAATTAGTAAAAATATCTTCGAGCCCAATGAAAAAAATGGCCGTGCTGAACGCACCCGACGACCCGGTCAGCTGTCGCGCGAGGTTGCCTCAACCCCTATCGCCACCTCTCGAAACAGCCGCTCGGATCGGCTCCGACACACTCCGGTGCAGTCCCGCGAAACCTAAGTATGCTGGTGCGATACCCATGGACGATGGTGAGCATCCCCGGCCAGCGAATAGGGTTTGTCTACCGGCAATCCGGCTTTCCTGACGACCGCAAAGTCGCTGCGAGCCCGGATCGGACCGGCCCCCCATTCGCCGCGCGAGCGGCACGCTGACGAGAGCTTTCACCATGACCGACGAGACCCAAGGAACCACCCGCCGCGCCCTGATGAGCGCCGGTGTAGCCGCTGCCACCCTGGCAGTGGCCGTCCCCCTGCTGGCGGGCCAGGCGAGCGCTGCCCAGGCCCCGGCCGCAACGGGTGCGCGCCGCAAGGAGCAAGGGTCGGGCTATCTCACCCTGCGCGACGGCACCGAGCTGTTCTACAAGGACTGGGGCAGCGGGCAGCCCATCGTATTCCACCACGGCTGGCCGCTCTCGGGGGATGACTGGGACAACCAGATGCTGTTCTTCCTCGCCAGGGGCTATCGCGTGATTGCCCATGACCGCCGTGGCCACGGTCGCTCCACGCAGACCGACAAAGGCAACGACATGGACACCTACGCCGCCGACCTTGCGGAACTGGCGGCGCACCTGGACCTGAAGAACGCCGTGCACATCGGCCACTCCACCGGCGGTGGCGAGGTCGCCCGCTACGTCGCGCGCCATGGTGCCGGCCGCGTTGCCAAGGCGGTGCTGATCGGCGCGGTGCCGCCAATCATGCTGCAAACCGAGAAGAACCCCGGCGGCCTGCCGCTGAAGGTGTTCGATGGCTTCCGCGAGGCGCTCGCCGCCAGCCGCTCGAACTTCTACCGCGACGTCGCGGCGGGCCCCTTCTACGGCTTCAACCGGTCGGGCGCCAAGGTCTCCGAAGCGGTGATCGACAACTGGTGGCGCCAGGGCATGAACGGCGGCGCCAAGGCCCATTACGACTGTATTGCGGCCTTCTCGGAAACCGACTTCACCGACGACCTGAAGCAGATCGCCGTGCCGACCCTGGTGCTACACGGTGAAGACGACCAGATCGTCCCCATCGACGACTCCGCGCGCCTCTCGATCAAGCTGCTGCGCCACGGCACGTTGAAGACCTATCCCGGCCTGCCCCATGGCATGTGCACGACCCACGCCGAGACCATCAACGCGGACCTGCTGGCCTTCATCAAGGGCTGAAACCGCTGGAAGACAAAGGCCCGGCGCATGACGCGCCGGGCCTTTTTCCGTTCAGAGCTGTGACAGCCCGCCATCGACACACAGGTCAACGCCGGTGATGAAGCTGCTGTCGTCCGAAGCGAGGAACAGCGCAGCGTTCGCCAGCTCTTCCGGGCGACCGATCCGCCCCAGCGGAATCAGCCCCGCCAGTTGCTTTTCGAACGCGCCGAACTGCGCCTCGCCGATGCCCATCTTGCCAATGATCGGGGTCAGCACCGGGCCGGGGCTCAGGCAGTTGACGCGAATGTTGCGGCCCTTGAGTTCCGCCGCCCAGCTGCGGGCGAAGGAACGCACCGCCGCCTTGGTCGCCGCGTAGACCACATGAGCCTCCAGCGCCTTCAGGTGGGCGATGGACGACACCAGCACGATGGCGCCGCCGTCACGCAGCAGCGGCAGCGCTTTCTGGATGGTGTAGAAGACGCCCTTGACGTTGATATCGAACTGTTCATCGAACTGCTGTTCATCGACCTGATCGCCCGCAGCCGGGCGGATGACGCCGGCATTGGCGACCAGCACGTCCAGACGGCCGAAGCGTTCGCCGATCTGCCGGTACATCGCGTCCAGGTCCTCCAGCCGGCTGGCGTCGGCGCAGATGCCCACGGCGTTTTCACCGATGAGCCCGGCCGCCTCCTCCACCACTTGCCGACGGCGTCCGGTGATGACCACCTCGGCACCTTCCAGGGCGAATCGTTGCGCGGTGGCCAGGCCGATACCGCTGTTGCCGCCCGTGACCAGGGCGACCTTGTTGCTTAGCTTTCCCATCATCTCTCCAACGTGGCTGGTGAATCGGCTCGTTCGGGAGGTCGCAAATCGGGAGCGCGCAGCAGACCCTCATGCAGGGGCAGGTAGCGTTCGATCTTTTCCGCCAGGCGTTCGCGGCGCTCGGCCAGCTGGGCCTGGAGTGCATCCAGGGCGATCAGCTTTTCCAGGTGCTGCTGCAGGCAGGCGAGGAAGCCTTCGCTGTCCTCTTCCTCTTCCAGGTACTGCAGCAGGCCGTGGATCTGCCGGGTGCTGAAGCCGCACTCGAGCAGCTCGCGAACCCAGAGCACGCGCTGCACCATGGACGCGGCGTAGTCGCGATAGCCATTGTCCAGCCGCGCCGACTCGATCAGCTGCTTCGACTCGTAATGGCGAAGCGCACGTGTACTGACGCCGGCGCGCAAGGCCAGCTCTCCGATTTGCATGTTGACCTCCGATGGGGAGCACTCTGGGGGCTTGACGCTAGTGTCAAGGTCAAGCCCCCCTTTGACTTTTTCAGGCGTCCGTTGCGGGATGCGCCGGCAGGGTGAACTGCACCACCGCGCCACGGGGCTGGTTGGCGCTGGCCCAGAGACGGCCGCCATGGCTGTCGATGATCGAGCGGCAGATCGACAGGCCCATGCCCATGCCGGTGGCCTTGGTGGTGTAGAACGGCGCGAAGAGCAGGTCGGCATTGCCCTCGGCGAACCCCGGTCCGTTGTCGCACACCCTCACCCGTACGCCACCCTCGGCGTACTCGGAGCTGACCAGCAGGTGGCGCTCACCGACAGGCACAGCGCCCATGGCTTCCAGGGCATTGACGATCAGGTTGAGCATCACCTGCTGCAACTCGACCCGGTCGCCCTCCACTTCCGGCAGACCATCGGCGAGTTCGACGCGCACCACCGCGCCGGATTTCGCCGCCTCGCCACGGGTGAACTCGACCATCTCGCGCAGCGCCGCGCTGACGTCCACGGGCTGCTTCTGCGGCGGCGTCTTGCGGATCAGCTGGCGGATACGCCCGAGCACCTCGGCGGCACGGTTGGCGTCCTTGATGATGCGTCCCAGCACCTGGTTTACCTCACCCAATTCCGGCGGCTGCGCACCCAGCCAGCGCAGCGCGGCATTGGCATTGGTCACGGTGGCGGCAATCGGCTGGTTCACCTCGTGGGCGATGGACGCCGCCAACTGCCCCATGGTCGCCACGCGGTTGGCGTGGGCCAGTTCCGTCTGCACCTCGCGATAGCGCCGTTCGCCCTCGCGCACCCGCTCCTCGGCCTGCTTGCGCTCGGTGAGGTCGAGCACGAAGGCCACGCCCTCCTGCAGGCTGGCCTCGAAGGCGGCCAGGCCGACGATCACCGGCACGCGGCTGCCGTCCTTGCGGATGTATTCCTTCTCGAAAGGCTGCGCATGCCCGGTCCGAATGGCCGTGGCGAGATGCGCCTGACTCAGCGCCAGAGATTCCGGCGGCGTCATGTCGTGCCAGCGCACGCGGCCGGACAGCAGGTCGTCGCGCTCGTAGCCGACCATCCGCAGGAAGGCGTCGTTGGCTTCGGCTATCTCGCCGCCCGCACTCCAGACGATGATGCCGATGATGTTGGCGTCCACCAGCCGGCGAATCTTTGCCTCGCGCTCAGCGGCATCGCGGTACAGGCGCGCGTTCTCCAGCGAGATCGCTGCCTGTGAGGCCAACAGCCGCAGCACGGCGATCCGCGCCGGGCTGAACACGCCGGCCGAGAGGTTGTTCTCCAGGTACAGCGCGCCGGTGAGCTTGGCCTGATTCATCAGCGGCATGCAGAGGATCGAACGCGCGCCGTGCTGGCGGACATAGGGATCGGTGGTGAATCCCGGATCGACCGTGGCGTCTTCCAGGCACAGGCTCTCGCCGGTGCGCAGCACCTGGTAGAGCACGGTCTCGGCCAGCGCCGCGGCGCTGATCGGTTCGTTGCACAACAGCATCGCGCCGTCGCCGACGGTCGCCAGCGCCGCGATGCGCGGCTCGCCCGCTTCGGCGAGGACCAGCACGCCGCGCTCGGCACCAGCCTGCTCGATGGCGGTGCGCATCACCATGTCGATCAGCTTCTCCAGGACGATCTCCCCCGAGGCGGCCTGGGACACCTTGAGCACCGTGGCCAGGTCCAGGTGCTCCACCGGGGTGGCGATGGTCGCGGTCGGGCCGGGCGCAGGCTCCTCGTTGCGCAGGTAGCGATGGCGCCCCTCCAGTTGCCGCACCTTGCCGTCGGCGCCCCAGCGCAGGTAGCCATAACGCGCATCCTGCAGGTAGACGCGGGCGATCTTGGCGAGGCCGCGCGCGCCGTAGAAGCGCCCCGCCAGCTCGTTGGCCAGCGCCTCGATCTGCACGAAACCGTTATCCTGCGCCTGGCGGATGGCCTCTTCGTAAAGCAGCTCGGCGTCGACCAGCCGCCCTTCGACCCGTGCGATTTCCGCTCCCACCAGCGCCACCCGACAGTCGAAGGATTCGGCACACTGCCGGGCCCACTCCTGCAACTGCGCGTGATGAACGGCCAGTTCTCGCAGCTGCTGAGGTTGCTCATCGACAGCCAGGGAATCGAAAGTGGCGGCCAGGGTCAGCGCCGCGTGGAAGTGGTACTCGGACTCCTCGGTAAAGGTCTCCACCACCCACAGCAGCGCCTTCGCCCGCGCCACACAGTGCATGGCCGCGGCGTGATCGCCCGCCATGCAGCGCGCCTGCAGCTTGCGTATCCAGTACTTGGCCGCCGCCAGCGCCAGGCCCGGCGTGCTGTCCAGGTGCGCTTCGAAGTGCGCTTCGTCGAACAGCTCATCGTCGAAACTGCCGAAGGTCGGGGTCTGCCCGCGCAGTGTGCGGATCAGCGCCAGCTGCGTGCTGATGAAATCCACCACCAGGCCGAAGCGCACCTTCTGCGCATAGGCCAGGCCCTGCCCGGCCTCCTCATGCACCTGCGCCAGCGGCTCGCCGAGGAACAGCACATCGGAGATGTGGCCGTTGCCGGCATAGGCGGCGTAGGCCAGGTCGCCGACGCGGTTGGCCGCGACGAACGCCCGGCGCAGCAGTTCCCGGCACTCGCGCACCGGGCGCATCCAGCGCGCCACGAACATCGAGAAGCACAGGTAGGTCCGCGCTTCGCGGCGGTTCAGCCCACGCCGGTCGACCAGGTCGCAACCCAGGCGACCGAAGCGGTAGCCTGCTTCATAGTCGCCGAAGCGGCGGCCGGCGACGCGCCCGACATTTGCATAGAGCATGCAGGAGGCGTCGCAATTGCCCCGCTCCAGGCTCAGGCTGACAGCCTTGCAGATGGTCAGGCTGGCCAGGTTGGCGTCGCTCTGCAGCGCCGGGGCGAATAGCTTGCCGAGGGCATCGAGGGTCGCCAGGGAGGCGGCGTCCTCCATCAGCGGCAGGTCGATCAACTGCTCGATGCTGCGCTCGCCCAGCTGCGTCCAGATCTGCTGGTACTCCTCGCGCACCTGGTCATCTCCGGGGTGCGCCGACCAGCGGATGCCGACCGCCTCCAGGTAGGCCAGGCACACGGCGACGGCCCGGTCGCTGCGGTCCTGCAGCAGGCACACGTCCATCTGCAGGCAGGCCACCGCCGCCTGCTCTACCGTGGTAGCTGCGCGCGGCGTCAGCGCGGTCAGGCGCTCGTCAGCCTGCGCCAGCTGGCCCGTGAGGAACTCGCACTCGGCGCGGTTGAGTTCGAGGGCGAAGCACAGGTCGTGGCGGCGTTGCCAGCAATCGCCGTCGAGCAGCTCCATGCCGGCGCGCAGGTAGGCCAGCGCCGAGCTGTAGGCGCTGGAGGCCTTGGCGCGTTGCCCTGCCAGCAGGTTGTACTCGGCCAGTTGTTCGCGTTCGGCGCGGGCCTCGATCAGCCGGGCGCCGCGGTTGAGCTGGCCGACGATCTCGAAGATCGCCTCCTCGCGCCGCTCCGCCGGTGTCTGCTCGGCCAGCAAGCGACCGATGCGCAGGTGCGCTTCGGCACGGGCCGTTTCGGCGATCAGCGAATAGGCTGCCTCGTGGATGCGGTCGTGGGCGAACGCACAGGCGCCTTCCAGGCGCTCCACCAGTTCCTGGCGCACCGCCGACCAGAGTATCGAATTGACCTTCGCCGGCGGCAGGTCGAGGACGGTCGCCAGGGTATCGATCTGCGCCATGTTGCCCAGGCAGGCCAGCTGCTGCAGGGCCTGGCGGGTTTCCAGCGGCAGGCGCGCGAGCTTGCCGACCATCAGGTCGACGACGTTGTCGGTAAAGCCCTTGGCGTGGATGCGCTCCGGATCCCAGCGCCAGCGCCGGGCCTCGTGGTCGTAGGTCAGCAGCTCCTCCTCGGCCAGCGCCTGGAGGAACTGGATGACGAAGAACGGGTTGCCGGCGGTCTTGTCCTGCACCAGCCGGGCCAGCGCCACGATGCTCGGCGGCGGGCAGCGCAAGGCCTCGGCGATCAGTTGCTCGATATGCGCGCGAGCCAGCGGCGCCAGGCGTATCTCGTCGATGCGCACGCCGGCCTGGCGGATGGCCTGCAGCTTGCGAGTCAGCGGATGGCTGGCGTCCACCTCGTTGTCGCGGTAGGCGCCCACCAGCATCAGGTGGCGCAGCTCCGAATGGGTGAGCAGGTCTTCCAGCAGGTCGAGGGTCGCTGCATCCAGCCATTGCAGGTCGTCGAGGAACAGCGCCAGCGGGTGGTCAGCGCGGGCGAACACGCCGATGAAGCGGCGGAACACCAGCAGGAAGCGGCGCTGCGCCTGTTGCGGCTCCAGCTCGGGCACCGGCGGCTGGTCGCCGATGATCAGCCGCAACTCGGGAATCAGGTCGGTGATCAGCCGGGCATTGGGCTCCAGGGCTTCCAGCAGTGCGCTGCGCCAGCCCTCCAGCACGTCGCCGCTCTTGCCCAGCAGCGTGCGCACCAGCCCCTGGAAGGCCTGCACCAGCGTCGAGTAGGGAATATCGCGCTTGTACTGGTCGAACTTGCCGGAAGCGAACAACCCGCGCGGCGGCACCAGCACCTTGTGCAGCTCGTTGACCACCGAGGACTTGCCGATCCCGGAATAGCCCGACACCAGCACCAGCTCCGGCGTGCTGCTGGCGACGATGCGCGAGAAGGCCTCGACCAGCACCTCCACCTCGCGCTCGCGACCGTAGAGCTTCTCGGGGACCAGCAGGCGGTCGGGCGTGCCCTGCTCGTCCAGGCTGAAGGATTCGATGCGCCCGCTCCGTTGCCAGTCTTCCAGGCAGCGGCGCAGGTCATGCTCGACGCCGGCGGCGCTCTGGTAGCGTTCCTCGGCGGTCTTGGCCAGCAACTTGAGAACGATCTGCGAGAGCATCGGCGGCACGCCGGCGACCCGTTCGCCGGGCGACAGCGGCTTGCGCGCGATGTGACAGTGCACCCATTCCATCGGGTCGCTGGCGGTGAACGGCAGCGTGCCGGTGAGCATCTGGTAGAGCACCACGCCAAAGGCATAGAGGTCGCTGCGCGAGTCGATGGAGCGGTTCATCCGTCCGGTCTGTTCCGGCGCCATATAGGCCAGGGTGCCGGCGATGGTCTCCGGCGGTTCGGGCGCCTGGCGCTCGCGCGGCAACCGCGAGGCCAGGCCGAAGCCGGTCAGGCGTGCCTGGCCATCGGTGCAGTTGACCTGGATGTGGTTGGGCTTGAGGTCCTTGTGCACCAGGCCGCGCTGGTGCAGGTGGCGCAGCGCCACGGCGATGTCCACGCCCAGGCGCAGGCAGGTTGCGATATCCAGCGGCTGGCGCAGCAGGCGGGACAACGGCTCGCCGCCGGGGTCATCGAGCAGCAGGCGGGTCTTGCCGCCTTCGCGGTGCAGCGCCTGTGGGCGCAGTGCCCAGGCGCTGTGCAGTTCATCGCGCAGGCTGTACTCGTGGGCCAGCCGTTCCAGCGTGGCGGGCAACGGATGTTCGGCGGCCGGCCGCACCAGCAGCACGCTGGCGCCGTCGTCACCGGATGGGCGCGCGCGGCAGAACACCCGCTCGCCATCGTCCCACAGGATCTTCTGTTTGCTGGCCATCGGCTCGGCAACCTCTCAGGGATTCTGCTGCCCCCGAGTGGCGGTCAGCGACTGTATTGCAAACGACGCTCAGGTGGTCCGTTGCAACGGCTCGACGCCCAGCGCCTCGGCCATGCGCACCAGATCGGCGACCGAGCGCGCGGCCAGCTTCTTCATCACCTGGCCGCGGTGCACCTTCACGGTCACTTCGCTGAGGTTGAGTTCGGCGGCGATCTGTTTGTTCATCAACCCCGCAACGACGAAGCGCAGCACTTCGCGCTCACGTGCGGTCAGCGCCTCGAAGGCCTGGCGCAGGGCCGCGCCGGAATGCTCGGCCTGCAACCGCTCGCCATCGCGGGCCAGGGCACTGGCCACCGCGTCGAGCATGTCCTGGTCGCGGAAGGGCTTGGCGAGGAAGTCCACGGCGCCGGCCTTCATGGCCTTGACCGTCATGGCGATATCGCCGTGGCCAGTCATGAACACGATGGGCATGCGCACCCCGCTCTTCTCCATCTGCTCCTGGAATGCCAGGCCACTTTCGCCGCGCAAGCGCACGTCGAGAACCAGGCAGCTGGGAACGTCACGCCGGACAAAGGACAGGAAAGCCTGGGTGGAATCGAAGGTCTGCACCTGCAGGCCGATGGAGCGCAACAGGCCATCAAGGGCGAGGCGCATGGACTCGTCGTCATCGACCACATAGACCACCGGCTCCTTCGGGCCTTGCGGCGGATTGGAATGCGTCGACGAGCTCATCTTGCCTCCTTGGGGGACCGCGACACTCGCGGTGTGCAGGTCAAAAAATCTAGTCCATGATGGGGCCCGCGGCAAAGTGCCAGCCCAGTGATCATGGGGCCGGGGTCATGGGGGCCGGAGCGATACCTTCGGGACTTTGGCCATAACGCGCATCAGGGCGATGCTGCGAGCAAGGCTAGCCTGGCGAAGCGAAGCGCCGCCAGGCCAGAAACCCCTGAATATCGGCCACACCTGCGCGCCCCTTCAACCCGGCCACCCGAACAGGCAGAACCCCGATGGCAAGTGCCTCCACTCCCCCTTACCCACTCCCCGCGACGACGCCGATCACCGTCGTCTTCGTCGCCTACCCGCAGATGGGCCTGCTCGACCTGAGCGGTGCCCAGACCGTGTTCTGGGCCGCCAGCAAGGCCCTGGCCCAGCGCGGCCTGCCCGGCTACCGACTGCTGACCGCAAGCCTGTGCGGCGGGCTGGTGAGCACCGTCGAGGGGCTGTCGGTGGACACCAGCGCGCTGGGTGAACTCGACCTCGCCGAGGTCGACACCCTGGTCGTCCCCGGCGCCCCGGACATCGGCGAAACCCTCGACAGCCACGGCGAGCTGGCGGCCTGGCTGAACCACGCAGCGCCCAAGGTGCGCCGGGTCGCCTCCGTGTGCAGCGGCGCCTTCCTGCTGGCCAAGGCCGGGCTGCTCGACGGCTGCCGCGCCGCGACCCACTGGGCCCTGTGCGACACCCTGCAACAGCGCTTTCCGACCCTGGAAGTGGACGCCGACGCGATCTTCATCCAGCAGGGTGCGGTGTGGACTTCGGCGGGGGTCACCGCCGGCATCGATCTGGCACTGGCGCTGGTGGAAGCCGACTGCGGCCGCGAGGTCAGCATGCAGGCGGCGCGCGAGCTGGTGGTCTACCTCAAGCGCCCCGGCGGGCAGGCGCAGTACAGCACCCTGCTGCAATTGCAGACCCAGGACAGCCCGGCCTTCGACGAGCTGCACCTGTGGCTGGCAGAGAATCTGGGGGATCCGGAACTGACCGTGGAACGCCTGGCTGAACAGGCGAAGATGAGCCTGCGCAACTTCTCCCGCGTGTACAAGGAACGCACCGGGCGCACGCCGGCCAAGGCCATCGAACTGTTCCGCCTGGAAGCAGCGAAACGCCTGCTGGAGAACTCTTCGCGCAACATCGAGCAGATCGCCCGCGCCTGCGGCTTCGCCGACGAGGAACGGCTCCGCAGCACCTTCCAGCGCCACCTGTCGATCTCCCCGCGCGACTACCGCAGCCGCTTCAGCCGCTGAGTCTGATTCGCTCAGGCTACGGCCAGCGCCAGCGCACGCTCCGGCTGCTGTTCCAGGTGGCGGGCGAAGAACGTCCGCAGCCAGCGCTCGCGCGGGTCGGCATGGCTGGTGCCGCGCCAGGCCATGGCCAGGTCCGGGCTCGACAGCGGCAGCGGTGCGTATTCGGCACGCAGGCCATCCACCCGAGCCATCGCCTGGGCCACGTAGTCGGGCACGATGGCGAGCATGTCGCTGCCGGCCAGCAGCGCCGGCAAGGCGCTGAACTGCGGCACCGCGAGCACCACCCGGCGCTGCCGGTCATGGCGCGCCAGGGCGCGGTCGACGTCGTCGGTCACCTTGCCCAGCGCGGACACCGCCACATGGGGCCGCCGGCAGAATTCGTCGAGGCTCACCGGCGCCGCCGCCGAATCGGCGCGCAGCAGCATCGGCTGCACCGGGCGCAGGCTGCGGCAGTGGGCGCTGGCCGGCAGCTCCTGCGCGTGACCGATGCCCAGGGAGATGTCCCCGGCGACCAGCAGCTGCGGCAGTTGCAGCGCATCGACCCGCCGTACGACGAGCGTGATGTTCGGCGCCTCGGCGCGCAGCTGCTGCATCAGCCGCGGCAGCAGCGCGTACTCGACTTCGTCGCACAGCCCGACGTGGAAGGTCTCCTCGCTGGTGCGCGGGTCGAACTCCCTTGCGCAGCTCAGGGCCAGGGCGATGCCTTCCAGGGCAGGGCCCAGGCGCACGTGGATTTCCTCGGCCCGCGCGGTGGGTTCCATCGCCCGCCCACTACGGATGAACAGCGGGTCGTCGAACATCGTCCGCAAGCGGTTCAGCGCGCTGCTGACGGTGGTCTGGCAGAGGAACAGGCGTTCGCCCGCCCGGGTCACGTTGCGCTCGCGCATCATGGTTTCGAAGACAACCAGCAAGTTGATGTCGGCATGTCGCAGGTCATTTCTGTTCATGGTTTCGCCCGCCTGGTGAAAGTTGCATCCGAACTGCCTTTCGCTGGGCCCGTTCACTTCTCCAGGCTTGCGATGTGCTTGCAGATTATTCAGGCGTAACCGCTGAGTCAGTTGTACATGGGTGCAATATCGCCACCCGTTGGTTATCCGAACTAATACCTGGGTATTGTTCCGCTCAACTTCCTGCCGCGAATATCACTCACATCAGACTACCAGCCGGAATATCCATACCCAGGTGTTGCCCGACTATACCTAGGTATACTTCTCCGCCTTGTCCGAGGGCGTATCTTGCAAGTACGCCAGGCGCCGCCACGAGCGCCCCAGAGGATGCAAAAGACGCAAATGCGCAACAAGGCAGTCATTGCAGTAGTCGACGACGATGAATCCCTTCGCACCGCGCTGGAAGGCCTGCTGCGCGCCACCGGCTACCTGGCGCGCACCTACGGCGGGGCCCGCGAGTTCCTCGGCTCCGACGGCCCGGAACTGGCCAGCTGCCTGATTTCCGATATCCAGATGCCGGGCATGTGCGGCGTGGAACTCTATGAAGCGCTGCGCAGCCGCGGCCTGGACCTTCCGGTGATCTTCATGACCGCCTACCCCGGAGAAAAGCCGCGCATCAACACCGCGATGCCCGGCGTCATCGCCTGTCTGCCCAAGCCGTTCGAAGCGGAACAATTGCTGGACTGCATCGAGACTGCCCTGCTGCTGAAATCCTGAACGCGCATTTTCCCCGCAAGTTATTCCCGCCCCTGATCACCGCACCGCACTGCACTGCACTGCACTGCACTGAAAAGTACTTCGCACGGTTCCCCGTCGATACCTTCGTATAGTTCTCTTCAACACATGCGTAATTCCCGCACACCGATGTAGAAGTGCGCCCGGAAGTTCTCCTCCCTAGCATGGATTCACAGCGGACGACTGCAGACAGAACAACGCGAACCGCGGTTTGCAACTACCCGTCAGCGTCACGCCGAACTTGAAGCAGTGACTTCAAGACAATTCATCCATTCGAGTCAGGAGCACATGATGAAACAGCAACTTCTGGTTATTGGCGCGGGCTTCGGTGGACTGTGGAGCGCACTGAGCGCCGCCCGCCTGCTGGACATGCACGGCAACAACAATGTGGAGATCACCCTGCTGGCGCCGCAGGCCGAACTGCGCATCCGCCCGCGCTTCTATGAACCCGACGTGCACAGCATGTTCGCTCCGCTGACCGAGCTGTTCGAGGCCGTGGGCGTGCGCTTCGTCAAGGGCACCGCCGAGAGCATCGACGAGCAGGCCCGCAAGGTCGGCTACCGCGACGAAACCGGCCGCACTGGCGAGCTGAGCTACGATCGCCTGGTCCTGGCCAGCGGCAGCCAGCTGTCCCGCCCGCCCGTTCCGGGCCTGAAGGAACATGCCTTCGATGTCGACCAGATCGAATCGGCGGCGCATCTGGAAAGCCACCTGATGTCGCTGCGCAACCAGCCGGCCAGCCGCGCACGCAACACCGTGGTGATCGCCGGCGGCGGCTTCACCGGCATCGAGACCGGCACGGAAATGCCAGCCCGCCTGCGTGCGGTACTGGGTGAGGACCAGGACGTCCGCGTGGTCATCGTCGACCGTGGCGAGCGCATCGGCGCGGTGATGGGCGACGGCATCCGCCCGTCGATCATCGAGGCCTCCGACAGCCTGGGCATCGAATGGATCACCGGCGCCACGGTAGCCTCCGTGGACGCCAACGGCGTGACCCTCGCCGACGGCCGCCACATCGAGAGCCACACGGTGATCTGGACCGTGGGTTTCCGCGCCAGCCCGCTGACCGAACAGCTGACTGCCCAACGTGATGGCCAGGGCCGCCTGCACGTCGACGGCAACCTCAAGGTGCGCGGCCTGCAGAATGTCTTCGCCGCTGGCGACGTGGCCTACGCCGCCACCGACGACATCGGCAATTTCGCGGTGATGTCCTGCCAGCACGCCATCAGCCTCGGTCGCCACGCCGGCAACAACGCCGCCGCCGACCTGCTGGGCGTCGCCCCGACCCAGTACCGCCAGCCCAAGTACGTCACCTGTCTCGACCTGGGCGCCTGGGGCGCCGTGTACACCGAAGGCTGGGACCGCCAGCTGAAGCTGGTGAAGGCCGAGGCCAAGGAGCTCAAGACGCAGATCAACACCGTGTGGATCTACCCGCCGGCCGCCGACCGCCGCGCCGCCCTGGCCGCCGCCGACCCGCTGATCCCGGTGGCCTGACCGCTCTATCCGCTCTATCCACTTTGTTCGCTCCGCCCGCACTCCCTCGCCCAGAGGGAGTGCCACCCGCCTGATGGACTCGACCTAACAAGCAACAGGAGAACCGCCATGACCATGCACCTGAATACCTTCGCCCAGCCCGATGCCACCACCCCGGCTCAGGAACTGGTGCCTTCGCGTTACGCCCTGCGCGTGGGCGAGATCGACGTGCTGGTGGTCAGCGACGGCGTGCTGCCGCTGCCGACCGAAACCATGTCGACCAACGCCACCCCGGAAGAGCGCGCCGCGTGGTTCAAGGAAATGTACCTGGGCCCGGACATGTTCGACTGGGCACTGAACGTGCTGGTGGTGCGCAGCGGCGAGCAGACCATCCTGGTCGACGCCGGCCTGGGCAACCAGTTCCCCGGTTTCCCCCGCGCCGGGCAGTTCCCCAAGCGCCTGAAGGATGCCGGCATCGAGCTGTCGTCGATCACCGATATCGTGATCACCCACATGCACATGGACCACATCGGCGGGCTGCTCACCGACACCGTGAAGAACGGCCTGAGCCCCGAGGTGCGTATCCACGTCACGGCCACCGAAGTCGATTTCTGGAAGATCCCCGACTTCAGCCTGACCGAGATGCCGCAGCCGGTGCCAGACGTCCTGCGGCGCACCGCCAATGAGTTCATGGCCCACTATGAGAGCCGCCTGCACATCTTCGAGGACGAGCTCCAGGTAGCGCCGGGCGTGGTGGCGAAACTCACCGGTGGCCACACTCCCGGCCACTGCATCGTCTACGTCGACTCCGCCGGCGAGCGCCTGACCTTTGCCGGAGACGCGCTGTTCCCGGTGGCCTTCGACCATCCGGAATGGCACAACGGCTTCGAGCACGACCCGGAAGAGTCGGTCCATGTGCGGGTGCGTCTGCTGCGGGAGGCGGCGGCCAGCGGCGAACTGTTCGTCGCCACCCACCTGCCCTTCCCCTCGGTGGGTCGCGTGGCCATCGACGGCGATGCCTTCCGCTGGATCGCCGGCTTCTGGGATTACTGACAGCCTGCGCCAGAAAGCCCCGCCCCGCTCATGCGGGACGGGGCTTTTGCGTTATCCGGGCCTGTTCAATCGAGCAGACCGAGCTTGTCCAGGCTGCGCGCGGTCGCCACGATGGCCTCCTCGGCCGGGCGCGGCGACCAGCCCAGGAGCTTGCGCGCCTTGGCGTTGCTGGAGTTCATCCGCAGCCCGAGAAGCGGCACGGAGCCCTTGAGCGCAGGGTCCTTGAGCGCGCCCAGACGCACCACCCAGTTGGGCAGCACACGCGTCGAGACCTTCGCCGCCACGGCGCCCATACGCTCCTTGAGAACCCGCGCGACATCGCCCAGCCCCAGGCTGTCACCGGCGGTGGCGATGAAGCGCTCGCCGCGAGCGGCATCGTGAGTCATGGCCAGCACGTGCAGGTCAGCCACGTCGCGTACATCGACGAATCCGCAGTTGATCTTCGGGCTGCCCGGCTGGCCGGCGAGCAGGCTTTTCACCAGGCGGATGGAGTGCGAGTAGTCGGCGCCGAGCACCGGGCCGAGCACGGCCACCGGGTTGACTGCCGACAGTTCCAGACCCTGCCCTTCGCGGGCGATGAAGTCCCAGGCGGCGCGCTCGGAGAGAGTCTTGGATTTCTGGTAGAGCCAGACGTTGTGGCTGCTCAGGTCGCTCCAGTCGGTCTCGTCGAAGGGCCGCGTCATCTGCCCGTGTCCGGCGCAGATGGCACCGAAGGCCGAGGTCAGCACCACCCGCTTCACCCCGGCATCGCGTGCGGCGCGCAGCACCCGCAGGTTGCCGTCGACCGCCGGGCGCACCCATTCCTCCTCGCTGGTCTGCGCACCCGTGGGCGTCGGCGAGGCCCCGTGGATCACGTAGCGGCAGCCGGCGACGGCTTCCGCCCAGCCGCGATCCTGGCTCAGGTCGGCGACCACGAAGCTCAGGCGTTCTCCTGCGTCGGTGCCACCTTCGCGCAGTTGCTCGCGCACTTCGGCTTCCCGCGCCAGCGAACGCACCGTGGTACGCACCTGATAGCCGTCGCGCAGCAGGGCGAGGATGCAATGCTGGGCAATGAAACCGGTCCCGCCGGTCACCAACACCAATTCGTCTTTCATGGACTCTCTCGGGCAAGGCTGTAGTCGGATGCGGGAAAAATTACGCCCGCGCCGTCGAACCGTGAATGCGCTGGAGTGCGCTTTACTTGCGCGAGAGTTCGAATCTGCCGGTAGCGCGGTTGGCCGTTGCCCCGGCGAGAGCCCGGTGCGATTCTGGGCCGCATCCGCTTCGGCACCCCAGGGCCCCTCGTCATGACCCAGTACCCGGCTACCCGCTCCGACCCGCTGTCCGACTTCCTGCGCGTGGCCGATGCGCAACTGACGGTGGCCGGCGGCTTCAGCGCCGGTGGCGCCTGGAGCCTGCGCTTCCCGCCGCCGCAGCACCTGAAGTTCTTCGCGCTGATCAAGGGCAGTTGCTGGCTGCAGATCGAAGGTGACGAGGAACCGGTGTGGATCAAGGAGGGCGACGTGTTCATCCTCTGCTCGCGCCGCGCCTTCGTCCTGGCCAGCGACCTGGCGCTGAAACCGCTGGAGGCCATGGACGTGTTCAGCGGCGGTGAGAACGAACGCACCGCCATCCTGGGCAGTGGCGAGGACTGCATCCAGCTCGGTGGACACGTGCGCCTGGACCCGACCAGCGAGGAACTGGCGTTTCGCCTGATGCCGGCGGTGATGCAGGTACATTCCGGCACGCAGCAGGCCGAGCGGCTGAAATGGCTGCTCGACCAGATCGTCGAGGAGCGCAACCAGTGGCGACCGGGGGTCAGCGCGGTATCCGCGCAGCTCACGCAATTGCTGTTCGTGCAGACGGTGCGCGCCTACCTGGAATCCTCCGACTCAGTCTCCTGCGGCTGGCTCCGCGCAGCCGGCGACAAGCGCCTGGCCCCGGTGCTGGGCCTGATGCACGGTGAGCCCGGCCGCGCCTGGCAGCTGGGCGAACTGGCCAGGGCGGCGGGCATGTCGCGCACCAGCTTCGCCGTGCACTTCAAGAGCATCACCGGCATCCCGGCGCTGACCTACCTGAGCGAGTGGCGCATGCTACTGGCCCAGCAGGCGCTGCGCGGCAGCGACGTGACTATGGCGGAGCTGGCCAGCGAGCTGGGCTACAGCTCCGAAAGCGCCTTCAGCAATGCCTTCAAGCGCATCACCGGCACGGCGCCACGGCATTACCGCAACCAGTGGCGCCAGACCGGGGAATGAGCAGGCCTGCGGGACGTCCGATTTCAGCGGAGAAGACCCACGGCTGATGTACCATGCCGCGCCGAAACCTCCGGCGAACTCTCTGTCTGGCTGCCTATGTCCTCCAATGCGCTGTACACCGACCTGTCCTCCTACTACGACCTGATGTGCGCCGACATCGACTATCAGGCGCAGAGCCACTGCGTGCGCCGCCTGCACCAGTTGTTCGGCAACCAGGGGCGCCGGCACCTGGACCTCGCCTGCGGGACCGGTCCCCACGTACGCCACTTCCTCGACTTCGGCTACGCCAGCGCCGGCCTGGACATCAACCAGCCGATGCTGGACATCGCCCAGCAGCGCTGCCCCGAGGCAAGCTTCAGCTGCCACGACATGGCGAGTTTCCGCGTCGACGAGCCGCAGGATCTGATCACCTGCTTCCTCTACTCGATCCACTACAACCCCGGCGTGGTACAGCTGCAGGCGTGCCTGGCGAGCGTGCACCAGGCACTGGCGGACGGCGGCGTGTTCTGCTTCAACAGCGTGGACAAGGCGCTGATCGACAACAGCTCCTTCGTGCGCCACTCGGTCGAACACGAAGGCAGCCAATTCACCTTCGGCTCGGGCTGGTACTACAGCGGCGCGGGCGAGCGCCAGGCGCTGCGCCTGAGCATCGAGAAGGCCAGCGCCGGCGAGACCCAGGCCTGGCAGGACGAGCACGCCATGGTCGCCCTGACCTTCGCCGAGCTGCAGCGCCTGCTGGAGCCGCTCTTCGAGGTGCAGGTCTTCGAGCACGATTACGAGCGAATCACCCCCTGGGCAGGCAGCTCGGGCAACGCATTGTTCGTCTGCGTGAAGCGCTGAAGCGCCCGCCCCGCTGGGCCGCCCTTCCCTTCAGCGAATCTTGCCCACCGGCGTGAAATTGCCGGTGAGATGGCCACCCACGGTGTTCTTCGGCTTGTACTGGGCGTCGTGCTTGAGGCGCTCCTCCACGCTCGGATCGATCGCCTCCTGGCCGAACGAGGTGTTGCCGATATCCCGGTAATGCGGCTGGGTGAACTGGCTGTAGGCGCCGCCGAGGAACTCCTTGTAGGAGTTGGTGATGGGAAGGGTCGTGGTGGGCAGGCTCGGGGTCTTGCCGGTGTCCACCGCCAGCCCGCACTCGATGGCCTTGTTGATCATCCACACCAGCGCGATATCCGACAGGCTGTTGTCCGCGTAGCCACCACCGACGTTGGCGTGGGCGCCGGAGAACCACACCTGCTCCACCCGCTGGTTCGGCTTGCTCTTGGGGTCCCAGAGCGTGCACTGGTAATTCTTGCGCCACTCGTCGATGGCCAGCGCGTGGAAGGCGTTGTGCACGATCGAGCTGAGCTCGGTGTCATGGAATTCGTAATAGGCCTTGTTGAACCAGTCGAACGACTCCAGCGGCACGCCCAGCGCGCCCACGGTGTCCCAGATGCCGAGCATGTGGATGGTGATCTCCCGCGAGAAGCTGCCCCTGAACAGCCTGGCGCGCTCGGAGTCGGCGCCCTCGTCGCGGGTGCGGTACAGGCCGTAGGCCTCGTTCGTCAGGTCGATGTGTTCGGGTTTGAGCAGCCCGGCGTTGCGGATCAGCCCCACCAGGCTGCGGGCGGTATAGGCCCCGCGACTGAAACCGAACACGTAGACCTGATCGCCGGCCTCGTAGGTACTGACCAGTTGCCGGTAGCCGTCGAGAATATTCTCCGAAAGCCCCACGCCGAATGCCCCGCCGGCTAGGCGGTCGTACCACGCAGTGCCGACGCCCTTGTCGTACCACTTGGCCTGCGAGGTGCCGTTGCTGTCCGTGGGAAGGATGGAAGCATGCAACTTCCAGACGTTGGTGCTTTTACTGCCCTTGATCTCGGACTTCGCGTCCGGGGTATTCCAGGTCCCGTCAAAGGAAATGATGATTTTCTTGGGCATGCCCTTTCTCCAGGGTCAGTGGCTCTGACTGCTCGGAACGTCCCGGTTCCTGGCCCATCCCCCGGTATCGTCCTCGACAGTGAACTGTAGCCCCGGTCCGGGCTGTCGACAGAGCTGGGGAAGCCGTCCCTGGGGGTGTACCATGCTGGCTGATTGCCTTCCCGCTATACATATGGTTAGGTGCCCCGGCCCCGAACGACTCCGCCGAGTACGCCAGATGCGGCCTGGAGTGCCAGGTTCGCGCCCGCCGCCGCTCCGCTGCCCGGCTCCCTTTGCTACACCTTCACTGACGCGAACCCATGGTCACCACTGTCATCCTCAGCATGCTCTGCGTGCACCTGCTTTGTTTCAGCGTCATGTTCCTGCTGATCAGCACCCGGCTGAACGGCAAGAAAATGGGCATGGAAGTCTTCGCCCTGGGCAATTTCCTGCTGGGGCTCGCCTACATCCTGCAGTTGCTCGGCGGCCCGGCGCACTGGGGGGCGATGAGTGTCGTCAACCACACGATGACCCTCTGCGCTCCCGTCGCCTACGTCCTTGGCGCCCTGCGCTTCTTCGATCGTCCGACCGCCGTGTGGCGGCCATTGCTCACGCTGGCCGTCCTCTACACGGTATTGCAGCTCACGGTGCAATCCACCCTCGGAAGTGAAGCGCGCCATGCGCTGCTGGCGGGCTCATGCGCCCTGCTGTTCCTGGGCATGGCCGTGGCGGTGCTCTACGCCCGGCAGAATGTCGCCAGGGATCTGCGCGTCGAGATGATCGTGTTTGCCGTGCTGATTGGCGGCATCTGCGTGCTGAACGCCGCGAAGTTCGCGATGATCCTCCAGGGCGGGCTGGCGGCGCTGGACATGAACAGCGGCTTCCAGAAAGTCTTCTACCTCTACATGTCGTTCCTCGGCACCGTGCTGCCGCCCTGCGCCGTCTGGCTGGTGCTGCGGCGCCTGACGGACGAGCTGCGCACCATGGCCGCCCATGACCCGCTCACGCAATTGCTCAACCGTCGCGGGCTGGTCGAGGGGCTGGATGCGCACTTCCGCTCCCGCAACGCAGGGCCCGCCTACCTGCTGATCGTGGACATCGATCACTTCAAGCAGATCAACGACAGCCACGGCCACAAGGTCGGCGATCTCGTGCTGTGCCATGTGGCCCAGGTGCTCAAGGCCACCGCTCGCAAAGGCGACCTGACCTGTCGGCTGGGTGGCGAGGAGTTCGTCCTCGTCGGCCTCAACACGGACAGGACCGGCGCCCTGCAACTGGCCGAGCGCGCCCGCGCGGCCATCGAACAAAGCCAGGTGCCGGGCGCGACTTCGGATCAACCGATCCGCTGCACTGCCACCATCGGCGTCTCGGAAGCCTTCACCAGCACGCAGGCGCTCGACGAGTACCTGCAGCAGGCCGACCGCGCGCTCTACCGTGGCAAGACCGCCGGGCGCAATCGCGTCGAGGGGGCTTGCGCGTAGCGTCCACCTGATCCGCCGAGGGGACAGCGCGAGCGGCGCCGACATGGCCTGTAGTAGCGTTAGCCGGTAGCATGCAGGTCTCGCCAACCGAGGACCGGAAACACCATGCTGACGGTGCAGGACCTGATCGACATCCAAGCGCTGAAACTGCGGGCCGTGGCCGGCCTTCCGGGCACCAGCCGGCTGATCACCTGGGCCCACGCCGTCGACCTGCCCGACCCCTGGCGCTGGATTTCGCCGGGCGACCTGGTGATGACCACGGGCCTCGGCATTCCCAGCGGCGCGGGTGATCAGGTGAGCTGGCTGGAGCAGCTGGTGCAGAGCAACGCCAGTGCGCTGGTATACGCCCCCAGGCCGAATGCGCCCAAGCTCTCCTCCAAGCTGCTGAAGGCAGCCGACCGCCTGCTCTTCCCGGTGCTGCTCGCCAGCTTCGAGCTGGAGTTCAACAAACTCTCGCACCATGTGATCGAGAGCGTACTGCAGGCCCAACGCGAACGCTTCAACGCCAGCGAGCGACTGTTCCAGACCTACGCCGATGCTTTGCGCAAGGAACCGGGCATGGCCGGGCGGCTGTCGATCCTGGCCATGACCCTGGACCTGAACCTGGCCATCGAAGACGCGGTCAGCGGCCAGACCATCGTCGAGTCCCGCTCCTCGCGCCAGCCGGCTCCGGAACAGGTCGAGCGCATCCCCATCGGCGGACGCACGCGGGCCAATCTGGTGCTGGCGCGCAAGGGTGAACGTACGCTAGACGACCCCATCCTGGTGCGCTCGCTGGTAGGTCTGCTGGGCGTCGAACTGGAACGCCTGATGATCCAGCGCGACACCCAGCGCGAAGAAGGCGCGGCACTGCTGCGCAGCCTGATGGAGAGCGAAACCGAATTCAGCCTCGCCCGCCCCCTGCTCGAACAGCGCGGGCTGGTCGGCAGTCTGGTGTGTCTGACGATCAAACCGGGCAGCCGTGGTGCGTGGAGCGCGGACGAGCTGCACCAGGCACCCGCGCTGCATAACGCCGGCCCGCTGCTGCTTAGCGACAACGCTCTGTTGCTGGCAATCAGCCGCGACGACAACGCGGTCTTTGATGCTCTGCGCAGCAACCTCGGCGAAGGCACGGTGATCGGCATTAGCGGCCCCATCGCTGCGGCCACGGGATTCCGCGAAAGCGTCCGCCAGGCACGCCTGGCGCTGACCCAGGCCCAGGAAGTCGAGGCCGATATGCTGCGCTATGGCGAGGTGGAAACCGGGCTGATCATGGCACCCAAGTCCCTGGCCGAGGCCCGCGCGCTGGTGGGCCGTTACCTCGGCCCGCTGATCGAGCACGACCGTACCCAGGGCGCGGCGCTGTTGAAGACACTGCTGACCTTTCTGGAGAACGATGGCAACTGGAAGGCCACCGCCTTCGACCTCGGCATCCACCGCCAGACGCTGGTCTATCGCCTGAGGCTGGTCGAGCAGCTCACCGGCATCAAGCCCACCACCACCCAGGGCATCGCCCGCCTGTGGATCGCCCTCCAGGCCGGCAAGAACATGGGGTTGTTCGACAGCCCGAGCTGAATGCACAGCGGCCCCGTACCGAAGTACGGGGCCGCTGTGGGTTACTCGCCGAGGGGATCAGTTACTGGTCGGCATGGCGAACTCGGCGCCCTTGGCGATCGCCTGCGGCCAGCGCTGCATGATGCTCTTCTGCTTGGTATAGAAGCGCACGCCCTCCTCGCCGTAGGCATGCATGTCGCCGAACAGGCTCTTCTTCCAGCCGCCGAAACCGTGCCACGCCATCGGCACCGGGATCGGCACGTTGATGCCGACCATGCCTACCTGGATGCGCCGGCCGAACTCGCGGGCGACGTGGCCGTCACGGGTGTACAGGCTGACGCCGTTGCCGAACTCGTGGTCGTTGATCAGTTGCACTGCCTCGGCGAAATCCTTGACGCGGATGCACGCCAGCACCGGGCCGAAGATTTCTTCCTTGTAGATGCGCATGTCCGGGGTGACGTTGTCGAACAGCGTGCCGCCCAGCCAGAAACCGTCGCCACAACCTTCGCCGGCCACTTCGCCATTGAAGCCGCGGCCGTCCACCAGCATCGTGGCGCCCTCTTTCACACCCTGCTCGATGTAGCCGGTGATGCGCTCCAGCGCCGCGCGGGACACGATGGGGCCCATCTCGGCGTCGAGGTTGGTGCCGTTGAGCACCTTGAGGCTGCGGGTGCGCTCGATCAGTTTCGGCATCACTTTCTCGGCGGTCTCGTCGCCGACGAACACTGCCACGCTGATCGCCATGCAGCGCTCGCCGGCCGAACCGTAGGCCGCGCCGATCAGCGCATCGACGACCTGGTCGATGTCCGCGTCGGGCATCACCACCAGGTGGTTCTTCGCGCCGCCGAGGGCCTGCACGCGCTTGCCGTGGCGTGCGCCGGTCTCGTAGATATGGTTGGCGATCGGCGTAGAGCCGACGAAGGAAACCGCCTGTACGTCCGGGTGTTCCAGCAGCGCGTTGACCGCTTCCTTGTCGCCCTGCACCACGTTGAACACGCCGTCGGGCAGGCCGGCTTGCTTGAGCAGTTCGGCGATGAACAGGCTCGGGCTGGGGTCGATGGGGCTCGGCTTGAGGACGAAGGTGTTGCCGGTGGCCAGGGCCACGGGGAACATCCACATCGGCACCATCACCGGGAAGTTGAACGGGGTGATGCCCGCCACCACCCCAAGCGCCTGGCGCAGGGTCCAGTTGTCGATGTTGGTGCTGACCTGGTCGGTGAAATCGGTCTTCAGCAGCTGCGGCGCGCCGCAGGCGAACTCGACGATCTCGATGCCGCGGGTGACTTCGCCCAGGGCGTCGGTGAACACCTTGCCGTGCTCGGCGGTGATCAGCCGAGCCAGGTCGTCGCGGTGCTCGTTGAGCAGCGCCAGGAAGCGGTTGAGGATGCGCGCGCGGCGCAGCGGCGGCAGGTTGCTCCAGGCCGGGAACGCGGCCTTGGCGGAAGCAACGGCGGAGTCCACGTCAGCGTGGCTGGACAGTTGCACCTGGCCGGTAACGACGCCGGTGGCCGGGTTGTAGACCGGCAGTTGCTGGCCACTGGTGGACTCGACCTGAGCGCCGGAAATCCAGTTGAGGATGCTGTTGGTCATTGCGCTTTCTCGTTCAGGGGGCGCTGCACGGCGCCCGGGATATCAGACTCGACGGGGGTGATTTTCCCGTCGGTGAAAAGGCTTCGGTCAGTAGATCGCGTAGACCTTGCGGACGGTTTCCAGCACGTCCCAGCGCCCGGTCCAGCCTGGCGGCAGGATGATCAGGTCGCCGCCGGTGACCTCCACTGTTTCGCCGGTGGCATCGTCCGTCAGCTGCGCTCGGCCGGAGAGAATGTAGGTGAACTCGGTGTCCGGGCGGTTCACCACCGGCCAGCCGCCGGGCTGGCACTCCCAGACGCCGAGATTGCCGGTGGCCTCGGGCGCCAATTGCTGGATAGCGATCTGCGGATCACCCCGGTCGGCGCCGGCGCGCTGGCCGGCCTTGACCAGCGGCAGCGTTTGCAGGGCGGCGGATTTGAGGATCGTGAAAGTGGTCACGGCATACTCCTGTCAGTGCGCACCGGTGAGCTTTTCCAGCAGCATCGCGGTACGGGATGGTCGATGGGTGACGCGCTCCTCGATGTCGCTCAGCGAGGCGGCGGCGAGCCCGCTGTTGACACCCAGCCAGCGCAGCGGCTCGGGCTCCCAGGACGGCGAGCGGTGGTTGACCAGGGGCAAGGTGTTGATCGCCTCGTCCCGGCCCTGGATCAGGTTGCGCAGGATGCGCCCGGCCAGGTTGCTGGTGGCGACGCCGTCGCCGACGTAGTTGCCGGCCCAGGCGATGCGGTTGGCGCGGTCGATGCTCACGGTCGGGCACCAGTCGCGCGACACGCCCAGCGCGCCGCCCCAGCGATGGGTGATGCGCGCGTCGCGCAGCGCAGGGAAGAATTCCAGCAGCGTCTGGTGGATCTTGCCGTGGATGCTGTCCACCAGGTCGGCGTCCTCGGTGATCCGCGATCCCCAGCGATACGGCGCGCCGCGCCCGCCGAAGACCAGCCGGCCCTCGGCCGTGACCTGGCCGTAGACGCGCAGGTGGCGCATGTCGTTGAAGGCCAGGCGGTGGTCGAGGTTCAGTTGGCGGCGCAGTTCGACCGGCAGCGGCTCGGTGGCCAGAACCAGCGAGTACAGCGGGATGACGAAGCGCGAGAAGCCCGACTGCTGCGAGGTGAAGGCCTCGGTGGCGCGCACGGTGAAACCGGCCTTGACCGAGCCGCGCGCGGTGCGCACCACGCCCGGAGCCATCTCGGTGACGGCGGAGTGCTCATGAATCGTTGCGCCCATCGTCTCCACCAGCCGGGCCAGGCCACGCACCAGCTTGCCGGGATGGATCAGCGCGCAATGCTCGGTATAGAGCCCGCCCAGCGTACCTTCGGCGCCAACTCGAGCAGCAGCCTGCGCGCCGCTGAGCAGTTGCCACTGGTTCGCCAGGCCGAAGCGTGCGGAGCCTCCCACTGCTGCCCGAGCACGGGCCAGCTGCGGCTCGCTGCGAGCCAGGGAGAGAAAGCCCTGCTTGGCGTAATCCGCCTCGACGCCTTCCAGCGCGAGGACGCGGCCGATCTCGTCCACCGTCTCGTTCATGGCCGCCTGCAGTTGCAGGGCGGCGTCGTGGGAATACAGCTGGGCGACGCGGTCCAGCGAGATCGGGAAGATCGCCGAGGCCCAGCCGCCGTTGCGCCCGGAGGCGCCGAAGCCGACTTCGCGCTTGTCCAGCAGCACCACGCGCAGCGAGGGATCGCTCTTGAGCAGGTAGTAGGCCGTCCACAGGCCGGTGTAGCCGGCGCCGACGATGACGACATCGGCGTCCGTGGTGCCTTCCAGCGGCGCGCGGGACGGGCCCTGCTCGAACCACAGGGGTTTGTTGGGTAGCTGGGTCAGATCGATTCTTGCGGTCATGGGGTTGCCTTCCAATTGACGGCCATGGAACAAGGTTGAGTCGGCGGCGAATGAGGGTTACGAGGCGTTGCGCGCAGATTTATGTGGCGCTACGCGCCGGGACTGCAGCGCCCTGCTGGCGGGCACGGGACATGCGCACCAGTACGTAGGAGGCGGCGATCGCGGCGATGGCGATCAGGCACTGCAGCAGGCTGATCTGCATGCCCGGATCGAAGGCCATGCTCACCAGCACCGCGATGATCGAGGCGGTTACCAGCAGCGGCAGCCAGGGGTGGCCCCACATGGCGAACTTCAGGTTGCCCTCGGCCACCCAGCGCCGGCGCAGCTTGAGTTGCGACAGGCAGATCACCAGGTAGACGAAGAGGAACACGGTGCCGGAGGAATTGATCAGGAACTGGAACACGGTGTCCGGCCAGAGCGCGGCGATCACCACACAGCCGTAGCCGACGATGGTGGAGGCGATCACCCCGCGCACCGGCACGCCACGGCTGCTGACACCGGCGATCCAGCGCGGCGCCTCGTCGTTGGAGGCCAGCACGTAGAGCAGGCGCGAGGAGGTGTAGAGGCCGGCGTTGAGCACCGACAGCACCGCCACCAGGATCACCGCGGTGAGCATGTGGCCGGCGCCGGGGATGCCGATGTGCTCCAGGGTCGCCACGAACGGCGATTTGCCGGCCTTGATCTCGGTCCAGGGCTGCGCCACCACGATGAAGAAGGTCGCCAGCACGAAGAACACCAGGATGCGCAGCATTACCGTGTTGACTGCCTTGCGGATGTTGCGCGAAGGGTCTTCGGACTCGGCGGCTGCCAGGGTGGCGACTTCCACGCCGGTCATGGAGAAGATCACCACCACCACGCCAGTGAACAGCGAGGACACGCCGTGGGGCAGGAAGCCGCCGTGCTCGGTGAGGTTGCCGAAGCTGGCGGTGGAGTTCGGCCAGAGATGGAAGGCATAGGCGCCGGCGACGATCAGGAAGACGATGATCGCCGCGACCTTGACCCCGGCGAACCAGTACTCCGCCTCGCCGAAGGAGTGCACCGACATAAGGTTGAGCAGCGTCATGCCGACCATCAGCCCGAGGGCGATCATCCACACTGGCAAGTCGGGGAACCAGCCGTTGATGATCTGCCCGCCGACCACGGCTTCGAAGCCGACCACGATCACCCAGAAGTACCAGTACAGCCAGCCGGTCATGTAGCCGGCCGGGCGGCCGAAGGCCATGCGCGCGTAATCGACGAAGGAACCCTTGGCAGGATGCGCGGCGGCCATTTCGCCGAGCATGCGCATCACCAGCGCGACGATGATGCCGGTGATGGCGTAGGTAATGAAGGCGCCCGGCCCGGTGGAGGCAATCACCGCGCTGGAGCCGACGAACAGCCCTGCGCCGATGACACCGCCCAGGGCCAGCATGCTGATGTGTCGCGTCTTGAGGGCACGCTTCAAGCGCGGGTCGTGCTCTGTCTGAATAGGCACAGGTTGTCTCCTTTTATTATTAGTAATCAACGCCGCCTGCCCCGAGATTAGGGACGCTCAGCCAGGCTGAACATCGCCGAAATCCAAGCTGAGAGGGGCTGCGCTGTACAAATGTATGAAGGAGAACTTCGGAGCAGAGCGGCGGACCGGGGCGCCGCTGATTGCGCCCCGGACTCCATGGTGAAAGTCAGAAACGCTGGTCGCGGATGGCGGGCAAGGTCAGCTCGCGCACGAACGAGGAAGCGGACAGGCGCAGCAGCGCGTCGACCAGCGTGACTACGTCGTGCATCGGGATCAGTTGCCCTTCCCCACGGGTGGCGGCTTCGGCGAGCGGCATGGCGAGCGGATCGTCGGCGTTGAGGTTGCCCAGTTGCAGCACGGTCACTGCCAGGCGCTGGTCACGGAAGCTTTCGCGCAGGGCATCGGCCATGCCGCTGAGGGCGAACTTGGAGGCGCCGAAGGCCACTTCCGGGCGGCCGCTCTGGCGCAGCGCGGAGGTCGAGCCGGTGAGGATCAGCTGCGGCCGGGCGGAGCCGAGCAGCCGCGGCACCAGGCGCTTGAGCAGCAGCAAGGTGGCGGTGATGTTGACGTCGACGAGCGTGGCGATGGATTTGTCGCTGTCGCCGAGAAACGAGTACTGCTCGCTGAAGGCGTGCTCCTCCCAGATGCCGACGTTGCAGATCAGCACATCGAGCTCGGCCGGCGCTTGTACCGCGATCTGCGCGACCGCTTGCGCCGGCATGGCGAGGTCCGCTTCGATCCACTGCGGATCGATGCCCGACGCCAGCGCCAGGGTTTCCGGCCGCCGGCGCGATACGCCGATCAGCGAATCTCCCGGTTGGCCAAGCCCTTCGAGCAGGGCGCGTCCCAGCCCCCTGCCCGCTCCCACGATCAGCATCGTCATGGGTTTTCTGCGTGCATCCATGGCGCATCAACTCCAGCGAAGGTTGAGGACGAGGAAGTTCAGCAGCACCCAGACGACCAGCACCAGGTGCGTCAGCTGCAGCCCTTCCTGGCGAATCCAGTAGCCGAACCAGAGCCCGCCCAGCAGCATGGCGAAGAGGAAGGCCAGCGCCGCGCTGAGGGCCAGGTTCAGCCAGGGTCTGGCGGCGTCGAGGCCGTCGCCCAGCAACAGCTCGTAGCAGCCGGTCCAGGCCGCCAGCACCGCGACGATCTGCAGCAGGATGACAACGATCAGTGCCAGGCGATGCAGCGCCGGCGAGGCCAGGGCGCGCGCGAGCAGGGGAAAGTCGATGGCGGGTGGCTGGCGCAGCGGCGCCATCGCCATGGTCGCGCCGACTGCCGCGACCGAGCTGGAGAAGGCATGCAGGTTGTTGATCAGCGCGATGCTCAGCCAGAGGCTGAAGCCCAGGAAGCAGGTGGCCTGGAAAATCATCAATGAAGCGTGGGTGTCCATACCGGGTCCTTGTGCGGTCATGTTCCGAAAGTGCCTGCCCGCCGCCCCGAAAACAGCGACGGCAGGCAGGCACGGACGGACTCTAGGACCTCAACCTAGGTTGAGGTCAACACACCGCGTGACCTGGGTTCGACCCCCGTGTCAGAACGCACCCTGCAGGGTGACCATGAAGTTGCGCGGCTCGCCGTAGAAGTTGCCCCAGGAAACGGCCCCCACGCTCTGGTAGTACTTCTTGTCGAACAGGTTGTTGCCGTTGAGCGCGACGGTCCAGTGGTCGTCGATGCGATAGCCCAGGCGGCCATTCCAGATGGCGTAGTCCGACTGCACCGAGGTGACGCTCCCACTGCGCACGGAGACGTCGCTCTGAGCCGTCACACCCGCGCCCACGTTCCAGCGATCCAGTTCTCCGGCCAGTTGGTAATCAGCCCAGGCACGGAACAGGTGGCGCGGAAAATAGGTGGTGGTGAAGGTCGGTTCCTGCGGGTTCTCCTCAGCGCTGTTGAGGTACTTGGTCTGGGTGTAGGTGTAGCCGGCCAGCAGCTGCAGCCGGTCGATGACCTCGCCGCTGACTTCCGCCTCGAAGCCCTGCGCCCGGACCTTGCCCACGTCGGTGTAGCAGTAGCCGTCGGAGGAGCCGAGGCAGGTGGTGTCGTAGTTGGCTTCGGCGCGATGCTCCTCGACCGTACGGAAGAGGTTGAAAGCCGTGTTGACGCGGCCATCCAGCAACTCACCCTTGATGCCCAGCTCGTAGCTGGCCCCGGTCTTGGGTTGCAGCGGGCTGCCGGACTCGTCGGTGTAGGTGCTCTGCGGCTGGAAGATATCCGCGTAGCTGGTGTAGACGGACCACTGGTCGTTGAGGTCGTAGATCAGCGCCGCGAACGGCGTGAGCTGGCCGTTCTCCTGGCTGCGGTCGTGCTGCCAGTAGTCCCAGGCCTGGGTGTAGGAATCGCGACTGTTGCGATACCAGCTGACACGGGAGCCGAGGACGAAGGTCAGCGGCTCGGCCAGCTTCAGGCGCAGGGTGGCGTAGGTGCCGAACTGCTTCGTGTCCGACTCGGTGGGAATCGGGCCGCCACGGTAGGAGTTGGGGGCGTAGAAATCATCCGCCGGCTCGGGAATGTGCGAGTTGGGGTGGAACGGGTCCTGGGTAGCGCCCAGCAGGCTCGACATGTTGATCAATGCCCAGCGGTCGTGGGTCTTGGCGCGGCTGGCGTTGGCGCCGACTGTCAGTTCATGCTGCAGGCCGAAGGCATCGAATTTGCCATCCAGGTAGGCATCGAAGCCATAGTCGGTCTGGTCGTAGTCGAACAGCCCGGAATACACCGAGGAAGGCGCCGAGGTCGCGCCCGGCGTCACGCCGCCTGAGGTCTCGGACAGCGCGTATTTCATGTTCTGGTCGTTGTGGGTCCAGACGCCGGCGAACTTGAAGGCCCAGTCCTCGTTCAACTGGTGGGACAGATCGGCGAACAGCGTGGTGCGCTCGCTCTCCCAGTTGTTCCAGGAGGCGCCCAGGCAGGTCGAGCGACTGAGCTTCAGGTCCTTGCCATTGCTGTAGCGCGGCAGGCCGTGCCAGCAGGGCGTCGCGTCGAGCTTTTCGTAGGCGACGCCCAGGCCCACCGTCGTGTCGGGGCTGACGTCGTAATCCAGCGCGCCATAGAGAATCTGGTCGTTGCGCTTGCCGACATCGTAGAAATACTGGCGATCCTGCAACGCCACCACGGTGCGGCCACGCAGGGTGCCGGACTCGTTGAGCGGCCCGCCCACGTCGACCTGCCCCCGGTAGTTGTCCCAGCTGCCGGCCGACAGCGACAACTTGGTCTCCGGCACGGCCTGGCCCCGCTTGCGGACGAAGTTCACTCCACCGGTGGAGCTTCCCGAACCCTTCATCATGCCCGCCGCGCCCTTGAGTACCTCGACGCGATCGTAGAAGGCCATGTCGCCGGAAAAGCTGTTCGCCTGCACGTACTCGCCGCCGACATCCAGCGGTACGCCGTCGTACTGGTACTGTCCCTGCATCATGAAGCCACGGGAATAGAAATACTTGCCGCCCATGGGCGACTCGTACACGGCGATGCCCGGCGTCTTCTCCATCGCCTGCTCGATGGTGGTGATGTTCTGGTCATCCATGTAGCGGCGAGTCAGGACGGTGACCGACTGCGGCGTCTCACGCAGGCTGTGCGCGCCCTTGCCGATGGTCACCGCGCGGGCACTGTAGGAGTTGGTGCCCTCGCTGGTCGGGTCCAGCAGCTGGCTGGAGATGGTGGTGGCATCCATCTCCAGCACCGCATCCGACGGCGCCGGCACCAGGCCGTAGCCGCCGTTGTCCAGGCGCCGCACCGTCAGCTTCGTCCCGGACAGGATGCGAGCGAAGCCGTCGTCGATGCCGTACTCACCGTTAAGCCCGCCACTGCGTTTGCCTTCGGTCAGGCCCGCATTCACCGAGATCGGGATGCCGGCGCGGCGGCCGAACTCGCCGAGCACCTGGTCCAGCGGGCCGGCGGGGATGGCGTACTGCTGGGTGCGGGTGGCGGTGGATTCGGCCTGCACCGGCATGACCGGCAGCAGGGTGAGCGTGGAGCAGGACAGCAGGGCAAGGCCGAGCGACTGGCGCAGGGCGCGGGTGATGGGGTGAAGCGTCATGGGCAGAGGGTCCGTTTCTCGTTGTTGGCCCGCAGGTGCGAGCAGGGATTTCTCCCTAGGCCAAGCGAGAAACGAAAACCTGCCGACTTTTCGAGAATTATTTTCATTGGCACGGTCTGGCGGCCTTACCCACCTCAGCGCGGGCCCACCGTGACCCAGTAGCGGGTGCGTCGCTGGATGGTCACCGGCAGGCTGTCCTTCAGCATGGCCAGCACCTGGTCGGTGTCTCCCAGCGGGTAGGAACCGCTCAGGCGGATACCTGCAACGGCGGGGTCGCAGCGCAGCAGGCCGGGGCGGTAGCGATCCAGTTCGGCAAGGAAGTCCGCCAGCCGCATGCGCTCGGCCACCAGATAGCCATCGACCCAGGCGCCGTCGTTCACTTCCAGCGCCTGCGGAGCGCTGACGCCGGCCGCGCCGATACGGGCCTGCGAGCCGGCTTCGATCACCCTCGCCTCGCCGCCAGCCAGCGAACTGGCGGCGACGCGGCCCTGGGTCACCGCCAGCAAGGTGCCGCGTCCGTCGTGCTCACGGCGGACACGGAAGCGCGTGCCCAGCGGTTGCAGCACGGCGTCGCCGCTGACGACCCGCAACGGCCGCCCGGCACTGTCGCGGGCAGTGAGAATCTCGATCTCGCCGTAACGCAAGCGCAGCTCGCGAACGTTGTCGGTGTAATGCAGGTCGACCGCCGTGGCCGTGTTGAGCCACAGCTGGGTGCCATCGGGCAGCGTGCGCTGCGTACGCTCGCCGGTTGCGGTGTGGTAATCCGCCATGGCGCCCTCCACCCAGGGCGTATCGCGTCCCTGCCAGGCCAGGCCGCCGAGCAGGCCGAAGCCGACCAGCACCTTGAGCGCCTTGCGCCGGTCCATTTCGTTGTAGTGCCGGCGCCCGGCCAGTTGCCGCGTCAGCGGATCGGCCAGCCTCCCGGCGTGGCGCTGCAGGCCGAGCGGGATGCTGCTCAGGCGCTGCCAGGCACGCTCGTGCTCGCTGCTGGCCTCACGCCAGACCAGCAACTGACGCTGCTCGGCCTCGCTCATGCAGCCTGACTGGGCCAGGGTGAACCAGGCAATCGCCTGGTCGCGGATGACGGCGGAGATCGGCCGGGAATCGCTATCGCGGGACATGGCGCTCACTCGAACCGGCACGCATAGCAGGCGGTGAAGGCCTTGCTCATGGCCTTCTGCACCTGGTTGACGCTCAGCTCCAGGCGCAGGGCTATCTGCGGGTAGGTCAGGCCGTCCAGCTGCGACATCAGGAAGATTTCCCGCACTTGCGGCGCGAGGCCATGCAGGAGTTCGTCGATTTCCACCAGCGCTTCGATCAGCAGCAGGCGCTCTTCCTCCGAAGGCGCCACCGCCTCAGGCCGTGCGGCCAGCGCTTCCAGGTAGGCCCGCTCGACCGCCTGGCGGCGCCAGCGGTTGATCAGCAGGCTGTTGGCAATGGTGGCGAGATAGGCCAGCGGCTGACGCAGATCGGCGATGGCGCTGCGCGAGCGCATCACGCGCACGAAGGTGTCCTGCGCCAGGTCCTCGGCATCGGCGTGCTCGCCCAGGCGACGGCGCAGCCAGCCCTTCAGCCAGCCGTGGTGGGCAATGTAGAGCCGCTCAACATCCCTTTCGAATGCCCGCTCGCTGTCCATGAACATCCAGCTTTGTTAAACATGATAATCGTTCTCAACAATACTGGATTTGCCCTGTCCTGTGCAATTGGGTTGAACGCTGCAGGGAATGACCGCCGGCCGCAGGCGGTCATTCCCTGCCCCGCCTCAGGGCTTGATGGCGATCTTCAGCACGCCGTCGCGCTGGTGGGCGAACAGGTCGTAGGCCTCGACGATGTTGTCGAGGGCATAGTGGTGCGTGACCAGCGAGCCGAAGTCGGCGCGGTTCGACTCGATGATGCTCATCAGCCGGCGCATGCGCTCCTTGCCGCCGGGGCACAGCGCGGTGTTGATCTTGTGATCGCCCAGGCCGGCGGCGAAGGCGGACAGCGGAATCTGCACGTCCTTGGAGTACACGCCCAGGCTCGACAGGGTACCGCCCGGCTTGAGCACTTTCATCGCCTGTTCGAAGGTGCTCGGCAGGCCCAGGCACTCGATGGACGAATCGGCGCCGCGGCCGCCGGTGAGCTTCATCACCTCCTCCACCACGTCGCACTGCGTGAAGTCCAGGGTGACGTCGGCGCCCATGCTGCGGGAGATGTCCAGCCGGTGCGCGTTGCCATCCACCGCGATGATGGTCGACGCTCCCAGCAGGCGCGCGCCCGCCGTCGCGCACAGGCCGATCGGCCCCTGGGCGAAGATGACCACGGTGTCACCGATGCGGATGTTGGCGTTCTCGGCGCCCTTGAAGCCGGTGGACATGATGTCGGGGCACATCAGCACCTGTTCGTCGGTGAGGCTGTCCGGAATCGGCGCAAGGTTGCCTTCGGCGTCCGGCACGAGCACGAATTCGGCCTGGGTGCCATCGATCAGGTTGCCGAAGCGCCAGCCGGCGGTGGCCTTGTAGCCGTGACAGGCGCAGCGGCCGCTTTCCACCAGGTAGCTACCGTCCTGGGAGGGCACGCCGTCCTGCGCGGCATAGGAATTGAAGTTGGGGCAGATCGCACCAGCGATGACCCGCTGGCCTTCGCGGTAGCCCTTCACGGCACTGCCGAGCTTCTCGATGATCCCGACCGGTTCGTGGCCGACCGTCAGCCCCTTCGCCACCGGGTATTCACCCTTGAGGATGTGCACGTCGGTGCCGCAGATGGTGGTCGTGGTGATACGGATCAGCGCGTCGTTGGGGCCGATCTCCGGGATGGGCTTGTCCGCCAGTTCGATGCGGCCCGGCTCCACGAAAATCGCTGCCTTCATCATTGCCATCGTTCTCTCTCCTCGCTTGATATGCACCATCGGTACAGATGACCGGGGGCGGAGGCCGGATCTTCACCACGACCTGCCACCCTCGCCCGATTCGAACCAGTGTGCTGGGCCTCGGCGAAATCCCGTTGATGCATATCAACGTCGGGGAAGGCTCGGCTGTCGCTCTACTCGCACTCCAGGCTGTAGCCCACCCCGTACACCGAGCGGATCGGATCGACCTCCGGGGTGATGGCGGTCAGCTTGCGCCGCAGGTTCTTCACGTGACTGTCCACGGTGCGGTCGGCGACCACCCGGTGGTCCTGGTAGATATGGTTCATCAGCTGGTCGCGCGACAGCACCTGCCCCGGCCGTGCCGCCAGCGCGGCGAGCATGCGGAACTCCACCGGCGTGAGGTCCAGCGCGATGCCCTGGTAGCGCGCGTGAAAGGTGCGTGCATCCAGCTCCAGCCCGAAGCTCGACGCCTGGGTGCCGGTACGCCGCAGCACGGCCTTGACCCGCGCCACCAGCTCGCGTGGCGAGAAGGGTTTGCAGATGTAGTCGTCGGCGCCCAGCTCCAGGCCGAGCAGGCGGTCGATCTCGTCGACGCGGGCGGTCATCATGATGATCGGCAGCCGGCTGAAGCCGCGCAGCTCGCGGCAAATGTCGAGGCCGTCGCGCCCTGGCAGCATCAGGTCGAGCAGCATCAGGTCGTAGTGTTTCTGGCGAATCGCCGGGACCACCTCCAGGCCTTCGGCGAGGTGGTCCACCTCGAAGCCCGCGGCGCGCAGGTAGTCGCCCACCAGTGCGGCCAGCTTGGGTTCGTCTTCCACCAGCAGGATCTGTCCCTGGCTCACGCTTCACCTCCAGCGACCGGCAATTCCAGAGTCAACAGCAATCCACCCAGCGCCGAGGCCTTCGCGCTCAGCTTGCCGCCATGCACCTCGGCGATGCCCCGGCAGATCGCCAGCCCGAGCCCGGTGCCGCCACTGGCGCGGTTGCGCGAACGCTCGGCACGGTAGAAGCGTTCGAACAGGCGCTCCAGCGAAGCGGCATCCACCCCCGGCGCGCTGTCCTCGCATTGCACCAGCACGCGCTCGCCGTCGCGCAGCGCACGCAGCACCGTCTGCCCGCCGCTGTCAGTGTAGCGGCGGCTGTTTTCCAGCAGGTTGTGCAGCAGCTGACCCAGGCGCGATTCGTCGCCGAGCACCCACAACGGCTGCTCCGGCAGCTCCACGCACAGGGTCAGGCCGCGCTCGGCGAAGCTCGCCTGGAAGGCCTCGGCCACCACCGGCAGGAGGACACGCAGGTCGATGCGCTCGCGGCGGTAGGTCGGTCCGCCGACTTCGGCCAAGGACAGGTCGAACAGGTCGTCCACCAGCTTGGTCAGCGCGCCCACCTCGCCCTGCAGCGAGCGCAATGCAGTGGCGTCCAGCGGGCGAATGCCGTCCTCCATAGCCTCCAGTTCGGCGCGCATCACCGCCAGTGGCGTGCGCAGTTCGTGGGAGATGTCGGCCATGAAGTCGCGGCGCATGCGCTCGTTGCCTGCCAGGGTCGTGGCCATGCGGTTGAAGTCGCCGGCCAGTTGCCCGGCTTCGTCCTGCGAACGCACCGGCACCTGGATCGCATAGTCGCCGGCCGCCAGCTCATGGGTGGCGCGCGCCACCTCGCGGATCGGCCGCAATAGCGCGCGGCTCAGCCACCAGGCGATCACTGCCGTGCCCAACAGGCAGGCCAGGCCGACCAGCAGGCTGGAGCGCAATTGATTGAGCTGGAAGCGCCGGTCACCGACGCTGGTCACCGACTGCAGCGGCGCCAGGGCCATCCAGCCGACCACGCGCCCCTCAAAGTTGATCGGTCGCAGCAGCATGTCCCCGGCGGCGGCGCGGTAGCCGATGATCGGCTTGCGCTGCTCGTCCAGCAGGGCAAAGCGGACGAAGGCGCCGGTGAGGTCGGAGACGGTGAGCAGGCTGGGGTCGAAGGTCTTGTCGTCCTTGATGTCGTCCGGGCGCAGCAGTTCGAACCACTGGTCCTGGTCGCGGCGGATGAAGTCCCAGCTGCCGTTCTGCGCGTAGGCCTGCTCGATGCGCGGGACGATGCGCTCCATGCGCTCCTCGGCCTGCTGGTTGAGGTAGCCGAGGAAGCCGTACTTCAGGCTCAGGTAGGCGGCGAACACCATGCCCAGTACGGCGAAGGCGCACACCGCGAGCATGGCCAGGAAGAACTTGCTGGAAAGACTGACTTTCATGGCACCGCCGGGGCAATCGAAACTGTCGTCATTGAAGCGCGCCCCCCCTCACGGGGCAAGGCGCGGCGGGCAATCTGCGCTTTTTCTCCC
This sequence comes from Pseudomonas sp. LABIM340, assembly GCF_040017195.2. Taxonomy (NCBI): domain Bacteria; kingdom Pseudomonadati; phylum Pseudomonadota; class Gammaproteobacteria; order Pseudomonadales; family Pseudomonadaceae; genus Pseudomonas; species Pseudomonas sp. LABIM340. The sequence continues at coordinate 4,137,132 of NZ_CM200227.1, forward strand.
AGATGGCTGCACAGTCTCTGCACATTTGCCGAGCAGTCTGGACCGTGAAAATCATTCCGGTGCGGAGCCCCTCGGATGTCCTCCTTCTTCCCCTCCTTGTCCCCCCTGTCTCGTGCCCTTCTGCTGGGCGCCGGCCTGTTCGTCCTCGGCGGTTGCCGCGATGAGAGCGCCGCCGCCCCCAGCCTGCCCGTGCAGGAAGTCGCGGTCTACCACGTCGCCAGCGCGCCCCAGGCCCTGAGCACCACCCTGCCCGGCCGGGCCAGCGCGCACCTGGTTGCCGAGATCCGCCCGCAGGTGGGCGGCATCCTGCTCAAGCGCCTGTTCGAGGAAGGCGAGACGGTGAAGGCCGGCCAGGCGCTCTACCAGATCGACCCGCAGACCTACGAGGCCGCCCTCGCCCAGGCCGAGGCCAGCGTCACTTCGGCGCGCGCCACACTCAAGGCGGCCGAGCTGAAAGCCAAGCGCGATGCACAGCTGGTGAAGATCGACGCCATCAGCGCCGAGGACAACGAGAGCGCCCAGGCCTCCCTGCTCGAAGCCCGCGCCAGCCTGCAGTCGGCGCAAGCCGCGCTGCGCACCGCGCGGATCAACCTCGGCTACACGAAGATCAACGCGCCCATCGCCGGCCGCACGTCCACCTCGTCGGTCACCGCCGGCGCGCTGGTCACCGCCGAGCAGACCACCGCGCTGACCACCGTGCAGCAGCTCGACCCGATCTACGTCGACTTCACCCAGCCCAGCGGCACCCTGCTGCGTCTCAAGCGCGAGCTGGCCGAAGGCAAGCTCACTCGCGCCGAGGAGAAAGACGCCGCGCGCATCAGCCTGCAGCTGGAAGACGGCAGCACCTATGCCCACGACGGCACCCTCACCTTCAACGGCGTGAGCGTGGATGAGAGCACCGGCAGCGTGACCCTGCGCGCCCTGGTGCCCAACCCCGACGGCCTGCTGCTGCCGGGCATGTACATCAAGGCGACGCTGCAGGAAGGCGTGCAACAGGACGCCATCCTCGTGCCGCAGCAGGGCGTCAGCCGTGACGAACGCGGCGGCGCCACCGCGCTGGTGGTGGTGGACGGCAAGGTCGAGCAGCGCGAGCTGACCCTGGACCGTGCCGTTGGCAATCGCTGGTGGGTGAGCAAGGGCCTGGAGGACGGCGACCAGTTGATCGTCCAGGGTCTACAGAAGGTCCGCGTCGGCCAGCCGGTGCAGGCCATCGACTGGGAAAACGGCAAGGCCGGCGACGCCAGCCTGACCGCCCGCAACGACAGCACCGACTGAGGCCCACGTCATGGCACGCTTCTTCATCGACCGGCCGATCTTCGCCTGGGTCATCGCCATCCTGGTGATGCTCGGCGGCATCCTCGCCATCTACCAGCTGCCGCTGGCGCAGTACCCCAACATCGCGCCGCCGCAGATCAGCCTCAACGCCACCTACACCGGCGCCTCGGCCAAGACCATGGAAGACTCGGTGACCCAGGTCATCGAGCAGCAGATGACCGGGCTCAACGGCCTGACCTACATGTCTTCGAGCAGCAGCTCGGCGGGCAGCGCCACCATCACCCTGACCTTCGAGGCCGGCACCGACGTCAACACCGCGCAGATGCTGGTGCAGACCAAGCTGGAGCAGGCCAAGGCACGCCTGCCGGAAACCGTGCAGCAACAGGGCATCGAGATCCGAAACTCGGCCAGCGACTTCCTGATCATCGTCTCGCTGGTCTCGGACAATCCCGAGGTCAGCGCCACCGACATCAGCGACTTCATCTCCAGCACGCTCTACGACCAGATCAGCCGGGTCAACGGCGTCGGCGAAGTCACCACCCTGGGCTCCAGCTACGCCATGCGCATCTGGCTCGACCCGGACAAGCTCAAGCAGTACTCGCTGATGCCCTCGGACGTCAGCAGCGCGCTCACCGCGCAGAACGTCGACACCTCCGCCGGCCAGCTCGGCGCCCTGCCCGCCCGCCCCGGCCAGCAGCTCAACGCCACCATCAGCGCGCGCAGCAAGCTGCAGACCGCCGCGCAATTCCGCGACCTCGTCCTCAAGTACGCCAGCAATGGCGCGGTGGTGACCCTGGCCGACGTGGCCCGCGTGGAACTGGGCAGCGAAAGCTACGACGTGGTGGCCGAACACAACGGCCGGCCTTCTGGCGGCCTGGCCGTGAGCCTGGCCACCGGCGCCAACGCGCTGGACGTGTCCGAAGCCGTGCAGGCCAAGCTCGCCGAACTGGAAAAATTCTTCCCCAGCAAGCTGCAACTGCGCAGCGAAGTGGCTTACAACACCGCGCCCTTCGTGAAGATTTCCATCGAGGAAGTGGTCAAGACGCTGTTCGAGGCCATCGCCCTCGTCGTACTGATCATGTACCTGTTCCTGCAAAACATCCGCGCCACCCTGATCCCGGCCATCGCCGTGCCGGTGGTGCTGCTGGGCACCTTCGGCGTGCTCGCGCTGATGGGTTATTCGATCAACACCCTGACCATGTTCGGCATGGTGCTGGCCATCGGTCTTCTGGTGGACGACGCCATCGTGGTGGTGGAGAACGTCGAGCGGATCATCGCCGAGAAAGGCCTGTCGCCCCGCGAAGCAACGCGCCAGTCCATGGGCGAAATCAGCGGCGCGTTGATCGGCATCGCCGTGGTGCTCTCGGCGGTGTTCGTGCCGATGGCCTTCTTCGGCGGTTCCACCGGCGTCATCTACCGGCAGTTCTCGGTGACCATGGTCGCCGCCATGGCGCTCTCGGTGCTGGTCGCGATGACCCTCACCCCGGCGCTGTGCGCCACCCTGCTCAAGCCGAACGCGAAGCACGGCGAAGAGCGCCGAGGCTTCTTCGGCTGGTTCAACCGCACCTTCGAGCGCGGCTCGCGTGACTACCAGCGCGGCGTTGGCGCCGTGCTGGCGCGGCCGCTGCGCGCACTGGTGATCTACGCGCTGGTGCTGGGCGGCGTGGGCGTGATGTTCCACAAGCTGCCCACCGCGTTCCTCCCCGACGAGGACCAGGGCATGCTCATGATGATGATGACCCTGCCGGTGGGCGGCACCGACGAACGCCTGCAGGACGTCACCCGCGAAGTGCAGCAGTACATGCTGCAGCAGCCGGAAGTGGCCTCGGTGCTCACCGTGCGCGGCCTGGGCAACGGCGGCAACGCGCAGAACTCCGGGCGCGGCTTCATCAAGCTCAAGGACTGGAGCGAGCGCCAGGGCGAAGAACACAGCGCCGCTGCCGTGGCGCGCCGCGCCAACATGGCACTGTCGAAGATCCTCGACGCCAACGTCTTCGTCATCTCACCACCGGCGATCCAGGGCCTGGGCGAAAGCTCCGGCTTCGACATCCAGCTGCAGGACCTCGCCGGCCTCGGCCACGCGGAGCTGCTCAAGGCCCGCGACAGCTTCCTCGAACTGGCGGCCAAGGACCCGCGCCTGGCCAACGTGCGCGCCCAGGGCCTGGAGGATACCCCGCAGCTCAACGTCGACATCGACGACCGCAAGGCCGGCGCCATGGGCGTGGCTTCCGGCGACATCAACGACACCCTCAGCGCGGCCATGGGCGGCAGCTACGTCAACGACTTCCTGGATGCCGGCCGGGTGAAGAAGGTCTACCTCCAGGGCGACGCCGACAAGCGCATGCAGGCCGAGGACATCGGCGACTGGTATGTGCGCAACTCCAGCGATGCCATGGTGCCGTTGTCAGCCTTCACCAGCACCCGCTGGAGCACCGCCTCGCCGCTGCTGGAGCGCTACAACGGCTTCGGCTCCTACGAGCTGGTGGGCGAACCGGCGGCCGGCGTCAGCTCCGGCGACGCCATGGCGGCGGTGGAGCAGATCATGGCCCAGCTGCCCGAAGGCATCGGCTACGCCTGGACCGGCCAGTCCTATCAGGAGCGCCTCGCCGGCAACCAGGCGCCGCTGCTCTACGCCATCTCCATCCTCTTCGTGTTCCTCTGCCTGGCGGCGCTGTACGAGAGCTGGTCGGTGCCCTTCGCGGTGATGCTGGTGGTGCCGCTGGGCATCCTCGGCGCGTTGCTGCTGACCGGAGTGCGCGGGCTGTCCAACGACGTCTACTTCCAGGTCGGCCTGCTGACCACCGTGGGCCTGGCGGCGAAGAACGCCATCCTCATCGTCGAGTTCGCCAAGGAGAACTACGAGCGCGGCCAGGACCTGCTGGCGGCCACGCTGGAGGCGGTGCGGGTGCGCCTGCGCCCAGTACTGATGACCTCCCTGGCCTTCATCCTCGGCGTGCTGCCGCTGGCCCTTTCCAGCGGCGCCGGCGCCGGCGGGCGCCAGGCCATCGGCACCGGTGTGCTCGGCGGGATGCTCGCCGCCACCCTGCTCGGCCTGTTCTTCATCCCCCTGTTCTACGTGCTGGTGCAGCGCCTGGCTTCACGCCGCGCGGTGAGCAGCGACGTCACCGCTGAAGGAGAAGCCTGATGCGTCTGTCCCCGATCCCCCTGGTGCTCGCCCTGATGCTGGGCGGCTGCGTGAACCTCGCCCCCGACTACCAGCGCCCCGACGCGCCGGTAGCGAATCAGTGGTCCACCGCTACCCCGGCCGGCCAGGCCAGCGCCGATATCGCCTGGCGCGAGCTGTTCGTCGATGCCCGCCTGCGCGACACCGTCGCCCGCGCCCTGGCCAACAACCGTGACCTGCGCGTCGCCGCGCTGAACGTCGAGTACCAGCAGGCGCAGTACCGTATCCAGCGCTCGGCGCTGTTCCCGGCGGTCTCCGCGACCGCCGACGGCACCCGTCAGCGCTCGGTGTCCGACGGCAGCAACGCGGTCAGCAGTCAGTACAGCGTCGGCCTGGGCGTGAGCAGCTACGAGCTGGACCTGTTCGGTCGCCTGGGCAACCTGAAGGACGCCGCGCTGGAAGACTACCTGTCCCTGGAGCAGACCCGGCGCAGCACGCAGATCAGCCTGGTGGCCGAAGTCGCCAGCGCCTGGATGACCCTGGCCGCCGATCAGCAACTGCTGACCCTGGCGAAAGAAACCTATGCCAGCCAGCAGAAGACCTACGAGCTGACGCAGCAGAGCCATGGCCTGGGTGGCCAGTCCGGGCTGAGCCTGGCGCAGTCGCTGAGCACCGTGGAATCGGCGCGCGCCGACGTGGCCAACTACGCCAGCCTCGTCGAGCAGGACCGCAACGCGCTGGAACTGCTGGTGGGCGAGCGCCTGGACGACAGCCTGCTGCCGGGCGATGCGAAACTCGACGCGGCGCTGCTGGTAAACGTGCCCGCCGGCCTGCCCTCGACATTGCTGCAACGCCGCCCCGACGTGCTGGCAGCCGAGCACACGCTCAAGGCCGCCAACGCCGACATCGGCGCCGCGCGTGCGGCCTTCTTCCCCAGCGTGACCCTGACCGCCAGCGGCGGCAGCGCCAGCAGCGAGCTGTCCGGGCTGTTCAAGTCCGGCAGCCGCGCCTGGAGCTTCGCCCCGTCGATCAACCTGCCGATCTTCAACGCCGGCAGTAATCGCGCCAGCCTCGACGCGGCGAAGATCACCCGCGACATCGACGTGGCCAAGTACGAGAAGACCCTGCAGACCGCCTTCAGCGAAGTCGCCGACGCCCTCTCCGTACGCGACCACATCAGCGAACGCCTCGACGCCCAGCGCAGCCTGACCCAGGCCACCGAGAAGAGCTACGACCTGTCGCTGTCGCTGTACAAGCAGGGTTCGCAGAGCTTCCTCGAGGTGCTCGATGCGCAACGCTCGCTGTACTCGGCGCAGCAGACGCTGATCAGCCTGGAGCTGTCCGAGCAGGTCAACCGGGTAACCCTGTACAAGACCCTCGGTGGTGGCTGGCAGGGCTGAATGGCAGGCGAATGAATCGGTTGGCGCCTGCGGAGGTTACAATGGCGCCCACACCGATTCCCCGGAGCCCGCTGCAGATGTTCACCCTCGCCATCCTCGACACCTCTCCTCCCGAATCCCTGAAGAGCCAGGTGCTGCAGATGGTGGTGGACTATTTCAGCGACATCAGCCCGGTGCCGCTGACGCCGAGCAACCCGCTGTTCCAGCTGTACCAGTACGTGATCGGCTTCGAGGTGCACCTGTACCTGCAGGCCATGGACGGCTCCCCGGAAAGTCCCGCGCGCCTGATCCTCGCCCTCGACGACGAAGACCCGTCACAGGTACTGGGCTTCGCCCTCTACCTGCCGAGCCAGGACGACGCCGAGGCCTGCACCCTCGCCTACACCGCCGTCCAGACCAGCCACCGCCGTCGCGGCATCGCCCGTGCCATGCTGCTGAAGATGGTCGAACACCGTCCCCACGCCGAACTGGCCTGCGTGGCGGGCAAGGTGCCGGTCTTCGAGGCGATGGGCTTCCAGGTACTCGCCGCACAGGGGCCGCACGTGCTGATGAACACCCGCGACCACCGCTCCGACGGCATGGTCGCCGTGCAGGACCTGGCGCCGATCTACCAGTCCAAGGAGGTGCGGCAGATTCACACCTACCTGGTGAAACAGAACGGCAGCAAGGCGATGCGCGAGGCCGAGAAGAAACGCGACCGCCTGCTCGACCAGATGACCTGGCAGGCGCAGGAACTGGTGAAGGCGCGCTTCCCCACGCTCCACTGAAAGCAATCCACCGCCCGCGTGGCCGCACCTCGCCGGATCGGCTCTCCCTCTGTTGCACCCATGGCGCAGTCAGGCTGCCGCCCCTCATCAAGGAACGACGACATCATGGATGAGACCTTCCAGGGGAGCTGCCTGTGCGGCGCGGTCAGGTATGCAGCGACCACGGCACCCAAGGCTGTCAGCCATTGCCATTGCGGCCAATGCCGGAAAAGCCATGGAGCGGCCTTCGCCAGCTACGGCAGCGTGCCGCGCGGCGATCTGCGAATTCTGGCTGGCGCGGACGACATCCGATCCTATTCGTCGTCGGCCGGGGTGCTGCGCCAGTTCTGCGCCAACTGTGGCTCTTCCCTGTTCTGGTCAACAAGCCAGGGGGAGTTTTCCGATTGGATCTCGATCGCGCTTGGCACGCTGGACAGCGCCTTCGAACCAGCCCGACAGAAACATGTTCATGTCGGCAGCCGGGCCTCCTGGCTACGGTTTCAAGCGTCCTGATCTGACAATGCACAGCCGGTTCCGCGGTCAGCTAACGGCTGACATAGGTTCGGCGGCCGCAGAGGGTGGGCGACCAATACGGCAATCCCCCGCCTCCCCCAGTCTCTGCCACGACGACCGCTGACGATCGAAAACTGGCCTGACTCTAGTCAGGCCCTGGACTCTTTGCGGGTGCCGCGTACCAGTTTTCACGCGGCACCACCTTTTCCGCGTCAGGATCGCCCAGGTAGTGCGGCGACATGATCTGCACGCCGTATTCGTTGAACACGTCCTGGATGTGGGCATGCAGCATGCTCAGCAGTTGCGCCCGTGGACGCGGCTCGCTGGGGATGGCCTGGGCGACCAGCCGATACTCGGGATAGAAGTCCGATAGCGCCGTCTGAAACACGTAAGGCGATGGAACCTGCAGGATGCCATCCGTGCGCCGGGCCGCCTCGATGAGCATCGCTTCAACCTGACGCCAGGGCGTGTCATAGCCAATGGTGACCACGGTGTCGACGACATACCCCTGCCCCTGCACTATCCGCGAGTAGTTCTTGGTGACCGACCCGGTGATCATCGAGTTCGGCAGTGTCAGCACCTCTCCAAGGCCGGTGCGGATAGTGGTGTTGAACATGCCGACTTCCGTCACCGTGCCCTCGTGGTCGCCAATGCGCACGAACTCCCCGGCACGCAGCGTCCGCGAGTAGGTCAGGATCAGACCGGAGGCAGCCTGCCCCACCACACTGGAAGCCCCCAGCGAAATCATCAGGCCCACGAGCACCGACAGTCCCTTGAAAGCCTCGGTGCCCGAGCCGGGCAAGTAGGGATAGGCCATCACAACGGCGAACAGCCAGATGGCCAGCGAGGTCAGGCGCGTGGTGGGCTGCAGCGTCTCATCAGTCAACCAGCGAATGGTGCCAGGCCGTGACAGGCGCTCCAGCAGCCGCTTGCTGAACCCGCTGATGCCCCGTGCGATGAAGAAGATCATCACGGCGACCGCAATGCCCGGTATCGCGCTGACGATCCCGCTGAGCAGGTAATCCAGCAGCCGGAACAGGTAGACGTCGAGGCTTTCACCCCAGGGTCGGGTATAGGGGAACTGAGACAGCACATAGCTGAGCCATTCGTAGCTCAGCAGAAACACCACGGCCCAACAGATCAGCCAGATCAGCCGATCCGCCAGGTAGTACAGGTACTGCATGTCGAACAGCTGAAGCTGCCCCACCTTGATCTGCCGGGCGCGCTCGCGCATCAGTTGAGGCAGCCGCCCACGCAGCTTGCGCCGGAGGAAATGCACCAACCGCAGCAGCAACACGTACAGGACGGTGGCGACAGCGGAGTACCCCAGGGCCTTGAGCAGGAATCGAAGGCTGCGGGCCTGGCCGGTCTCCTCCACCACCACCTTGAGGTTCCCGGCAGCCCGTGCCGCGGCCTCCTGCACGGAGCCCTCCGGCGACTCGAGGTCCTGCGGCGAAACGATGAAGGCACGCCGGCCGCCCAGCAGCACCATGTAGCTGTGGAGGATGGGGGCGGTACTGACTTGCAGGTCGTCAGTCCCTTGCAGCACGTCCTCGATCACGGCCTTGGCCCGTTGCTGCCGGCCCGCCGGCGTCTCACCCAGCAAGGTCGCGCGGAACACGACGATGCTGCGGTTGGCGATCTTCAGCTCCACGGGGTCAGCGGCGACACCCTCGGTTGCATCGGTACCTGACGCAGGTTCAGCGCAGGCCGCAGCCGCATAGGCCAACCCCAACACGACAAGCATCAAGCTGAGCCTTGCGCCGATCCAACGCCCCATCCCATCGCTCCTTGGAAGCACGGCCAACCTGCCGAGAACAAACTGAATCAAGAGTAGCCAGCTTCTGAGGGGTCAGAATAGGGAGACAATATCTGTCGTACGATGGTCCGCTTTGGGCCGACAGCAACAAGCCGCGCAGCGCTGCTATCGGCCAGACACCGGCCGCCCTCAAGGCGCGCCGAGGAACCAGCGGTAATAGGGGTTGTCGCCATCGTCCAGGGCCACCTGCCGGGCATCGCGCGCCCAGGCCTGGCGGTCGCCGCGGTAGGCGTGCAGGCTCAGGTCGTAGAAGCGTCGCAGCCTCTGCCAGCCATCGTTGACCGAGGCCTGGACCGAAGGCAGCGCGTTCTCCAGCGGTGGCGCCGTGCGCAGGGCCAGCAGTGCTGGCAACACGCGGGCGATCTCCTTCGAGCGCACCCAGGGCGCGTACTCGATGCGCGGATGATCGTCGGTTACCGGCAACGCATCGCCTGCGTAACGCTCCAGCCCTGCCCGGTCAGTGACCCAGGTGGCCAGCAGCGCTTCGACCGAATCGACTCCAACCTCCCCCAGCGCGGCGGCGACCTCCGGTTGTTCGAAGCGCTGGCGGATGGTCGTCACATCCAGGCGCAGCGGCTGCAGCGAGCCCACCAGCAGCATCTCGTGAAACTCCGTGGTCCACAGCGTGGCGTAGGGGAAGACGTCGATGAAGCTGCGCACCAGCGAGCGGCTTTCCTCGTCGTTCTGCGTCGGCAACGGCAGCCACTGGGCCACCACGCCGCCCTCCTCCAGGCGCGAGGCCGCGAGCTGGTAGAAGTCACGGGAGTACAGGTTGACCACCCCTGCGGCCGAAGGCGGCGGCGGCTCCAGGGTGACCATGTCGTAGCGCTCGGCGCTGCGCAGCAGCTCGCGGCGGCCATCGCGCAGACGGATGTCCAGGCGCGGGTCGTGGATGGCGTCGAAGTTGCCCTTGAAGCTCGGCGCTGCGGCCAACACTTCCGGCAGCAATTCGGCCACCACCGGATGCTGCAGGTCGCGGTAGCGCAGCATGGCGCCGGCAGTGATGCCGGTGCCGAAACCGATCACCAGCGCCGATCGCGGCTCGCCGTTGTGGATCAACAGCGGCAGCAGCGCCTGCAGGCGCATGTAGCGCAGCGACGGCATGGCATCGCCGGTATTGGAGACGCCCTGGATATACAGGCGGTTGAAACGGTTGTCGCCCCTGCCCTGCTCGATGACCGCCACGGTGCCGCCGCGGCCCTCGGCGTAGAAGCCGATCCGGCCGTTGCGTGCGCCCGGCATCAGCTCGGCCAGGTGCCGCGACGGCGTCAGGGCGCCGATTGCCACGGCAAGCACCGCCACGGCGACGACGCCAACGCGCAGCTTCCTGCTCACGCCTTCGCCACGCCAGACGGCCAGCAGGCCGATGACGGCGGCCAGCGTCCCGAGCACGGCCAGCGTGCGCACCAGTCCCAGGCCGGGGACGAGAACGAAGCCGGTCAGGATGACCCCGACGATGCCGCCCAGGGTGTTGAGCGCCACCACGACGCCAACGTCCCGGCCCACATGGTTTCGATCCACCGACAGCCGCAGGGCGATGGGGAAAGCGGCGCCCAGCAGGGTCGTCGGCAGGAACACCACACACAGCGCCGCCACCGCGAAGCGCGCGCACATGCCCGCCAGCTCGCTGCCACCGGCTTGCATCACCAGCCATTCGACGCGGGTCTGCAGGCCGATCAGCCAGGTACCGAGACCGGCGATCTGCGCAATGGCCAGCAGCCCCGCCGCGGCGATGAGCAGGCCGAACAGGCCCCAGGGATCACGGATGCGGTCAGCGCGTCGGGCATACAGGGCGCTGCCCAGCACCAGCCCGCAGAGGTAGGTGGCCAGCACCACCGCGAAGGCGAAGGTGCGGGTGCTCATGAACTGGACGATGGATTGCGTCCAGACCACCTCGTACCCCAGCGCCACGCCACCAGCGACGCAGTACAGCGCTATGGCCAGGCGTGCGGCACGGCTACGCGGACCGGTGGCCGGCGCGTCATGCGCTGTGGCCCGCACCGCAGGCTGGCGGATCAGCAGCGCCCCGGCGGCGGCGAACAGGTTGAACAGAGCCGCCGCGCAGGCGCTGCCCAGCACGCCCAGCCAGGGCAGCAACACGAAGGCAGCCAGCAGCGTGCCGGCGATGGCGCCTGCCGTATTGGCGGCGTACAGGCCACCACCGGCGCGGCCCATCTGCCCTTCAGCGGGCTCCAGCGCGCGCACCAGTACCGGCAACGTGCCGCCCATGAAGAACGCTGGCACACCCACCAGCACGAACGGCAGCGCCCAGGCCAGGGCGCCGAACGCGTCTTCCAGGAAAGCGAAGGCGCTGGCGGCATTGGCCAGCGCGATGGTGGCGGCTACCGCCAGTAGCGCCACCAGGAATTCCAGTCCGGCATACAGCCGCAGTGGCCGCTCCAGGCGATCCGCAAGACGACCGAAGGCCAGGCCACCCAGGGCCAGCCCGGCGAAGAAGGCACTGATCGCGGTGGTGACGGCATACACCTCCACCCCCACCACCAGGGACAGCTGCTTGACCCACAACACCTGGAACACCAGCGCCGAACCGCCCGAGGCGAACAGCAGCAGTGCCGGCACCCAGGCTGCAAGTCCGGGCTGCGAACGCAACTGAGTCGGGGTGGCGCGACGGGTGTTCATCGGGGACGAGCTGACCGCTGGAAGCATCGAATCAACCTTGTCTGACAGTGAAACCCCCGCGATAGCCGGGCTATCGCGGGGGATGAGTCGGGCGCCCGAATTCGGGCGCCCCGGTTACCGATCACTACTTGGCGCCCTGCTTCATCTTCGCTTCGATCTTCGCGTCAACTTCCTTGCGGATCTGGTCGATGCTGAAGCTGGCCGGGCGTTGGCTCGGCGGATAATCGACGAAGGTCTGCAGGAAGGCCGCTGCCTTGCGCGTACCCTGGAACAGCAGGTAGTCGTTCTTGGTCAGCCAGTCGTAGTACTGGTCGGAGACCACGTCCGCCCGCTCGTAGGGGTCCATGCGCAGGTTGAACAGCTTGGGTACCCGCAGGCAGGTGAAGGGCTCGCTCCAGACCTGCAAGCCGCCAGGGGCGCGCTGTTCGCACCAGACGATCTTCCAGTTGTCGAAGCGCATGCCCACCAGCTCGGCCTCGTCGTTGAAGTAGTAGAACTCCTTGCGCGCACCCTTGTCGGTCTTGCCGGTCAGGTAATCGAGCTGGTTGTAGCCGTCCAGGTGCACCTTGTAGCTCTTGCCGCCCACATCGGCACCCTTGAGCAGACGCTCCTTGATGTCGGTGTCGCCAATCGCAGCCAGCAGGGTGGGGAACCAGTCCAGCCCGGAGAACATCTGCGTGGAGACGCTGCCCGGCTTGATGTGGTTCGGCCAGCGGATCATCGCCGGCACCCGGTAGGCGCCCTCCCAGTTGGAGTTCTTCTCGTTGCGGAACGGCGTGGTTGCCGCGTCCGGCCAGGACCACTGGTTCGGCCCGTTGTCGGTGGTGTAGACGACGATGGTGTTGTCGGCGATCTTCAGGTCATCCACCGCTTTGAGCAGCTTGCCGACGTCGCCGTCGTGCTCGAGCATGCCGTCGGCGTAGTCGTTGCCCGGCATGCCGCTCTGCCCCTGCATGGACTCGCGCACGTGGGTGAAGGCGTGCATGCGCGTGGTGTTCATCCAGACGAAGAACGGCTTGTCCGCCTTCACCTGCTTGTCCATGAAGTTGATCGCGGCCTGGGTGGTGTCGTCGTCGATGGTTTCCATGCGCTTGCTGGTCAGCGCGCCGGTGTCCTCGATCTTGCCATCGGCGGTGGAGTGGATAACCCCGCGCGGTGAGGCAGCCTTGACGAAGTCCGGGTCATCCTTGGGCCAGTAGGGACGCTCGGGCTCCTCCTCGGCGTTGAGGTGATACAGGTTGCCGAAGAACTCGTCGAAGCCATGCTTGGTCGGCAAGTACTCGTCCTTGTCGCCCAGGTGGTTCTTGCCGAACTGCCCGGTGGCGTAACCGTGAGCCTTGAGCGCCTGGGCGATGGTGACGTCGCGGTCCTGCAGGCCAACCGGAACGCCCGGCATGCCTACCTTCGACAGGCCGGTGCGGAGGATCGACTGGCCGGTGATGAAGGTGGAGCGGCCGGCGGTGCAGCTGTTCTCCGCGTAGTAGTCGGTGAACATCATGCCTTCCTTGGCGATGCGGTCGATGTTCGGCGTCTGGTAGCCGACCACGCCAAAGGCGTAGGCGCTGATATTGGTCTGGCCGATATCATCGCCGAATATCACCAGGATGTTCGGCTTGTCCGCCGCACTGGCGATCGAGCACCCCATTATCGCCGTCGCCGCGAGGGCGAACCGCGATATCCATCTTCCCGTGCGCTTCATTGGTGTTTCTCCCTTCCAGTTACTCATCGTTTGCCACGACTGCGTCACTGGAGATGCCGACTACCTGGCTGGAAATCCCCGTGTCCCTGCGGTTTGCCTGTTGGCTTGCTATTGGTCGAACGGATAGATCCGCTTCCACTCCCTTGCCATGTCCACTACTACCCAGTCCTTGTTCTTCGCCATGTCGAGCGCCTTGTCCAGGTGCCCGACCTTGCTCTGCCGGTCATAGGCCCACTCGCGTTTTTCATCGGTGTGGTGCACCAGGCCGGCGAAGCGCAGCCCCTGGCCTGCGGTGGTCCATTGCAGCATCTGCAGGTCGCCATCGGAGTTGCCGAAGGCCAGGATCGGCCGCCGGCCGATGATGCTGTCGATGCTCTCCGGCTTGCCGGGGCCATCGTCGTTGTGCACCAGCTTGGGCAGGCGCTGGATCGACAGCTGACCGTCGCGGTCCTCGAAGCGGCTGCCCAGGGTGGTGCCGATCACCTGTTCGGGCGGAATGCCGTAGACCTCTTCGGCGAACGCACGCATGAACGCCACCTCGCCGCCGGAAACGATGTAGGTCTTGAAGCCATTGGCGCGCAGGTAACCCAGCAGCTCCAGCATCGGCTGGAAGACCATCTCGGTGTAGGGCTTGTGGCTGCGCGGATGGCGGGCGCTGGCCAGCCAGCTGCGCGCATTGGCGATGAATTGCTCGGTGCTGACACCCGAATGGGTGGCGGCGACTATCTCCAGGATGCCCTGCATGCCACTGTCGGCCAGGGCCTTGTGGTCGCCTTCGAGCACCGCCTTGAACGGCTGTTTCTCTTTCCATTCCGGGTGCTGCGGTGCCTGCCGTTTCACTTCGTCCAGGGCGAAGAGCACCTGGAAGTACATCGGCTGCTCGCTCCACAGCGTGCCGTCATTGTCGAACACGGCGATGCGCTCGGCCGGCGGCACGAAGTCCTTGCCGCCCTCCCGGGTCACCGCCTCGACGAAGGCGACGATGGCCTGCCGCGAGGGTCCGTCGTTCCACGACGGCAGTGCGTCTGCGGCACGGACCAGGAACGGCACGCCGAGGAGCAGCAGGAGCATCCAGCGGGCCAGTGGTTGAGCGAGTGTCGAAGGCATGTCACATCCCTGGTCACGGATTCAAAGGTTTGAGGGCATGGGCCGGCAAGCTCGTCGGCTCGCTCGTGCCCAGTTCCCGGCGAATATCCGGCAACGCCCGGATCAGTGGCCCCGGCCCCGCGCCGGGCTGCACGCCCGGACGCCCGTAGCGGCCCCTGAGGAACGCTAGCAAAGGATTGGAGGATTTGACGGAGCGTTCAGGAATCGCTGCACTCATTTCACGACAACCGTTCGTCCGACGAAGCCACAGATACAGCGCCCCCACCTGCGGCGGGTCGCCTTCGAGCTGCTGGCGGACCTGTCGCCAGGCGTATGCAGGCGACTCTCGCCAGGCCTGGCGGCGGCGTTCGAACGCACCCAGTGCAGCCCTACGCAACGGACCACCCCAGGTGCGCAGCGCATAGGCAAGCGCCGCCAGCAGCACCAGCGCGCCGGCCAGTGCCAGCCAATGGCTGGCGATACGCACCTGCGCCCGACGGCCCAGTTCGCGCAGATCGTCACTGATCGAGAATGGCGCCTGGTACACAGCCGCCCCGCTGGCCGACAGCTTCAATGCGGGGGCGGAGACCGACTGTTGTTCGCCGCTGTCCGCTGCCCACCAGGACAGCTCGATGGCAGGAAGCTGGAAGTCGCCGGCGCGGGTGACCACGTAGGTCACCGCGTCCATTCGTTCGCCGCCCAGCACGCCGCCACGACCATCGCTCAGGGGCTGCACGGTCGGCGCTTGCAGGTAGCGGCGCAGGCCATCGACGTCGATGAATGCCGGTGCGGGAATCAGCATCGCCTGTGCACCCTCGGCGCGGACATGCACCTTGCGCGTCACGCTGTCCCCCACGCGCAGCGGTTCATGGGAGGCCGCAAGTTCCTGGCTGATGGTCACCCGGTTGGCCACCAGGCGCTGCGCCGATTCGCTACCCGCGCCGGCGGGCTGGCGTGCCGTGAAGTGCAGCGGCTGGCTGTGCACCTGCACCGGACCACTGCCCTGCCCCGGCTGCACCTGGATATCCAGCGGCGGGATAGCGAAAGCGCGCGCCGACTGTGGAGTGATCTGGTAATGGAAGCGCAGGCCGAAGAAGGTCTTGCCGTCGATCTTCTCGGTCAGGTGCGTGGCCTCGCTGGCCGGCTCGGAGACCACTGCGCCGGCCAGCTTGAGCGGCGGCAACTGCGGCGGCTGGCTGAACCAGGTGTCCACCAGCAGGTCGAGCTGCAGGTTGAGCGTGCCGCCCACCATCACCGAATCTCCCGGCAACAGCTGGGCGCGGACCCTCACCTCGGGCTCGGCGGCGAAGCCGAGCAGCGGCAGGCACAGCAGCAGGATGGCCAACAAGTGCTTCATGAGCCCGCCCCCGCCGCCGCGTCCTGCAGCATGAACTTGCGGCGCAGGAACTGCGCCGGCGAGGTGCTCAGGTTGTTCAGCCACTGCTCGTCCGACTCGGCCTGGGCGCCCTGACGCGGCACGTCCTTGCCCTTGCCGGTGGTGTTGTCGAAGACCTCCTGGTCGGGCTTCTCGTCGGGCGGGCCAGCCTCCTGCTGGTCCTCGCGATCCTTCTGCAAGGCCAGCGCCAATGCCAGGTTCGCCGTGGCCTGCGGGAACTGAGCCTGGCGTGCCAGCGCCTGGCGATAGGCACCGATGGCCTGGTCGAATTTCGACAGGCGCACGTAGGTGTTGCCCAGGTAGAAGTACGCCTGCGCCGTGTCCAGCCGGGCGAAGCTGGCCAGTGCCAGCGGGTAGTCCGCCGCCTGGTAAGCGGCCAGGCCTTTCCAGAAGGGATCGCGGAACTGCGCCGCCGCCTGCGGGTAGTGCCCGTGCTCGAACGCCCAGCGCCCCTGCTGATCGGCAGTGAAGAAGGCATCGGCGAGCACGCCGGCGCGCGCCGGCTGCGGCAGTCCGCCCAGGCTGGCGGCGAGCAGCAGCGCGCTCAGCCAGTGCACCTTCCAACCCTTGCGCACACTCAGCAGCACGAGCAGCAGCAAGGGCCAGCACAGCCAGTAACCGGCATCCTTCCAGTGCAGTTGTCGCTCGTCGCCCTGGGCGGCCTGGAAGTGCTGCTGGGCATGCAGTTCGATCCAGTCCAGGTCGTCGTCGTTGAGGGTCAGGCTGCCCAGCGGTGCGTCCGCGGCGTCCGCCAGACCCTTCAAGCCTTCAGCATCGAAAGTGGCGAGCAAGGGGCGGCCCGCGGAGTCCTGCTGGCCACCGGCGAGCAGGCCGCCATCCTGGCTGCCGACCGCCAGCACCAGCACCTGCAGATCGCTGCCGCGCAGCGCCTCGTCGATGGCGTCGAACTGTTGCTTGTCGGCGCCATCGGTGAGCAACACCAGCGTGCCCGGCGAGTGCTCGGCGGCCAGCAGTTGCACGGCCTTCTCGATGGCACCCAGCGCATCCTTGCCGTCGCGCTGAATCAGGCCGGGCGACAGCGCCTGCAGGAAGCTGTCGAGCAACGCCGCGTCCTGGGTCGCGGGCAGCACCAGGTGAGCGCTGCCGGCGTAGGCGACCAGTGCCGTGGGGCTCCCCGGCCGGCGGGCAATGAGATCGTGCAGCTTGTGCTTGGCCGCCTCAATGCGCGAGGGCGGGACATCGTTGGCGGCCATCGACGGCGACAGGTCCAGCGCCAGGATCAGCGGCGCGCGGTTCTCCAGGAAAGCCGGGCGATCCTGTTCCCAGGTGGGCCCGGAAGCGGCCACACCGCCGATCGCCAGCACGGCGCCGAGCAATTGCACCGGGCGCACGCGGTGCGGGTCGACCGGGGTGATCAGCAGATGCTGCAGCAGGTGCGGCGCGATAATCCCGTCGAGGCGCCGCGCCAGGTCGTGGCGACGGCTCCAGAGCAGCGGCAGGAGGATGCCCGGCAGCAGAAGCAGCAGCCATACCGGGCGGAGGAAATGGAAGGCGCTGAGATCGATATCCATCAGCCCTCCGCTTCCTGGCCGGCCTGCGCTGCACGCGGAACGGCCAGCCGGCCGGCGATGGCCGCCATTACATGGGCCGCCAGCAGCAACAGCAGCGCGGCGCCCAGCGGCAGCCAGAACAGGTCGCGCTTGGGCTGGTGGCTCAGGGTCTTCACCTGATGCGGGGTGATCTGGTCCAGCGTCGCGTAGACCGCCTGCAAAGCCTCGCGATCGCCTGCGCGGAAGAAGCGTCCGCCAGTGGTCCGGGCAATATCGCGCAAGGTCTGCAGGTCCACCTTCGACTCGCCGCTGGCCTCGGGGTCGCCGATGCCGATGGTGTGCACCACCACTGCGCGCTCGTGAGCCATGGCAGCGGCGTGAGCCGGCGTGATGGCGCTGCCGGTGTCGTTGCCGTCGGTGAGCAGGATCAGCACCTTCTGCTGCTCCGGCGCCTTTTCCAGCAGTTTCAGGGTCAGGCCGATGGCGTCGCCCAACGCCGTATTGGGCCCGGCCATGCCGATGCCCACTTCGTCCAGCAGCATCAGCAGGCTGGCGTGGTCCAGGGTCGGCGGCGACTGCGCGAAGGCGCCGGTGCCGAAGACGATCAGGCCGATGCGGTCATCCTTGCGCTGGCCGATGAAGTCGCGCACCACGCCCTTGACGATGCTCAGGCGATCGACCCGGTTGCCCGTGGCATCGCGGTAATCGCTGGTCTCCATGGACTGCGAGATGTCGATGGCCAGCATCAGGTCGCGGATCGGCTGCACGCGCTGGATGGGTTTTTCCACCAGCACCGGGCGCGCACAGGCGAGCAGCACCAGCGCCCAGACCAGCAGGTTGAGCGGCAACTGCCAGCGCCCGCCAGCGGCGCCGCCACGGCTCGGCTCCTGGCCTGCGGCGTGGCTCATGGCAGCAAAGAACGGCACGCGCAGGGCACTGCGCGATTCGCGGTAGGCCGGCAGGTAACGCCAGGCGAGCCAGGGCAAGGGCAGCAGGAGCAACAGCCAGGGGTACTCAAGCTGCCACATGGTGCACCTCGATCCATTGCCGGCAGGCCACCAGCAAGGCCTGCGCGTCCGGCTCGCCGAGGGCCTGGATACGCGTATCCGGGGCGTAGGCCAGCAGTGCCAGTTGCCGTTCCAGGTCGACCGGTAACGCCGCCACGCTGCGCTGTTGCAGAAAGGCCTGCCAGTCGGCGCCACCCAGGGGCGCCGAGGCCGCACCATCGGGCATCGACAGCGCGACCCGCTTGACCAGCATCGGCAACTGGCGCAAGGCGGCCAATCGCCGGGAAGGCTCCGTCATGGCGGCACTGAGTTCGTCGAGCATGACCAGCGCCTCGCGCCGGTAACGGTCGCGCCGCCAGCGCCGATAGCGCCAGAGCACTGCCGCCGCCACCAGCAACAGCAGCACCAGCGCCAGCACCACCCAGGCCCAGGTCTGCGGCCAATAGCTGACCAGCGGAGGCGGCGGCGCCAGCTCCTGGAGTTGATCGATGCTGGGAGCGCTCATCGTGCCAGGCGCCCGAGTTCGCCGCGCAGCTGCTCCAGAGCATCGCGCCCGCTGCTGAACATCATCAGCGGCACCTGGCTGCGGCGCAGCAGCGTCGCGACGTCCTTGAGCCGCCCGGAAAGAAACTCCCCCAGCGGCCGGTGCACCTGGCGCCGGCCCACCTCCAGTTCGACCTGCAGCTCGCCTTGAGTCACCGTCACCCGGCCCTTGTCAGGCAGCTTGATGGCGATGGGATCGAAGACCTGCAGGGCCAGCACATCGTTGTGCGCGCTCAGTTGCCGCAGCAGTTGCAGCGTCTGCTCGGTGACGCCGGCGAAGTCGCTGATGATCACCACCAGGCTGTCGTGGCCGGCCACGCCCAGGCACTGACGCAGTACGCGGTCCAGCTGCCCCGGTGAGTCCTCGTCGCTGCGTGTGGCGTGCAGCGCATGGTTGTGCCGGACGACGGTCGCGCACAGCGCCTCCACCCTCGATCGGCTGCGCAGGGGGCGGATGTACTCGATGTTACGGTCGCCGAACACCAGGCCGCCGACCCGGTCGCCGGCCTGCAGCGCCATCCAGCCACCCAGTGCTGCAAGCTCGGCGGCGAGCACCGACTTGAAGCTGCGTTTCGAGCCGAAGTACATGCTCATGCGCTGGTCCACCAGCAGCAGGGTCGGCCGGTCGCGTTCCTCGGTGTAGCTGCGCACGAAGGGCTTGCCGTAGCGCAGCGAGGCGCGCCAGTCCAGGTGACGCAGGTCGTCGCCGGGATTGTACTGGCGCAGCTCGTCGAAGCTCAGCCCACGCCCGCGCAGGCGCGCCGCATGGCTGCCGGAAAGGATGCTGGAAAGCGGTTGCCGCGACACAAAGCTCAGACCGCGCACGCGGTGCTCCAGCAGCATCAGCTGCTGCAGCGACGCGTAGACATGACCATCGGCAACCGGCTGCGATTCGGCCATGGATGCCTCCTCAGGCCGGGATCGCCACTTTGTCGAGCAGCCGGTCGATCACCTGATCGGCCGCCACGCCATCGGCAACGGCGTCATAGGACAGCAGCAGGCGATGGCGCAGGACGGGATGCACGACGGCGCGCACATCGTCGGGGGTGACGTAGTCGTTGCCCGCCATCCAGGCGTGGGCGCGCGATACCCGGTCCAGGCTGATGCCGCCGCGCGGGCTGGCGCCGACCTTCAGCCAGCGGGCCAGATCGGCGTCGTAGTCGGCAGGACGGCGCGTGGCGTGTATCAGGTCGATGAGGTAGCGGTCGATGGCTTCGGAAACATGCACGTCGCCGACTTCCTGGCGGGCGGCGAACACGGCTTCCTGCGCGAGCGGCGTGACGGCCTCGGGCGCCGCTCCGGACTGCTGGCTGCGCTCCTCGGCGCGCACCAGTTGCAGTACGCGGGATTCGTCCTCGACCCGTGGATAGTCGATCAGCAGCTTCATCAGGAAGCGGTCCATCTGCGCCTCGGGCAGCGGGTAGGTGCCTTCCTGCTCGATCGGGTTCTGCGTGGCGAGCACCATGAACAGCCCCGGCATGCGGTGCGTCTGCCCGGCCACTGTGATCTGGCGCTCCTCCATGGCTTCGAGCAGCGCCGCCTGGACCTTGGCCGGCGCGCGGTTGATCTCGTCGGCGAGGATGACGTTGCCGAACAGCGGCCCGGGCTGGAATTTCAGCTGGTTGCCCTGCTCCGTCTGCTGGAGGATTTCCGCTCCGGTGATGTCCGAGGGCAACAGGTCGGGAGTGAACTGGACGCGGCTCATCCGCGCATCCAGATGCCTGGACAGCGCCTTGACGGTGCGGGTCTTGGCCAGCCCCGGAAGGCTTTCCAGAAGCACATGACCATTGGCCAGGAGCCCGAGCAGGATATGCCGGACGGTTTCTTCCTGACCCAGTACCTGCGCCGATACGGCGGCTTCCAGAGCGGCAATCTGCTCACGCGTGGACACGGCTTGTTCCTTGTTCCGTCGATTCGGTTTCCTTGCCGATGGCGTGCTGGAGCTGCTCTCCAGACACACTGCCGTGCCACCGCTTGCGGGGTAACTGTAGCAACTGTGAGACGCCGCGCCATGGTGGCACCTGTCGTGAAATGAGCGGGGCGCCAGAAAAGAAAGCCCAGCTGCGCCCAGCTATGCGCGACTACATCCCGCCAGCGTCGATTACCCGTGCTCGCGCCACCGACGGCGGGCATGCTGGTAGGCGTCCTGGTCGCCATAGCCCAGGCGCGTGGCGATCTCGCCCGCGGCCAGCCCCTGCAACTCGAAGTGCTGCTCCAGCTCACCGCGCACCAGATCGAGCAACTGACGGAAGCTCAGCCCCTGTTCTTCCAGGCGCCGGCGCAAGGTCCGGGCACTCTGGTGCAGGGCCGCGGCCTGCTCCTCCAAGCCCGGCACCCGCCCCTCGGCGAGGGCCCGGCGCATGTTCCGCGCCAGCTTCCCGGCCCAGCCGCTTAGCTGGCGCTGGCGTCCGAGGCGGCGCTCCAGTTCCTGGCAGATGATCTCGAGCATGCCGGCATGGCGGCTAAGCAGCGGCAGGGCCAGGTCGTCCGTGGCGTAGTACAGCCGATTGCCGTGACTGCCGAACTCGACCGGTACGCCGAATGCCTCGGCGTACTGTGCGTGATAGGCGGGACGCGGGTGGCTGAACTCTACCCGCGACGGCGTGATGCCGCGGCCAGTGGCCTCGCGCATCACGGTGAGGCTCATGACGAAATAGTGCTCGACAGTGAAGCGGGCGAGATCACCGGGGGCATCGATCATCACCTCCACGCCGGCGCCGTGGTCGTCCTCGAGGTAGTCGATGGTGTCCATGTCCGAGGCCAGCCGCCCGTAGCGCGCCCAGAGCTGCAGGGCCTCGCCGGCGCTGGCGCAGTAGCCGGCGGAGAGCGCCAGAATGTGCCGGTCCTGCGTCGTGAAATGCTCGAACAGGCGCAGGCCGATGGCGGGGTCATGCTGCTGCGCCTCGGCCAGCAGCTCTTCCAGGGCGACCATGCTGTAGTCACCTTCGCGGTGCCGGCAAATGCCCTGCAGGTAACGCTCCAGCACCAGCCCCAGCGAGCCGCGGTGGTAACGCTGAGGATTGGCCACTTCTCGGGGATTTCTGTCCATTTCACGCCTGACGCGGGCCGGGCCCTTGTTTTCTTATTGTGCTTGCCGCGCCCCGAGGGGCAACCAAGAAGCTGACAAGAAGAGAGTGCCATGAACTCTGAACTGCT
The DNA here is from genome assembly GCF_040017195.2 of Pseudomonas sp. LABIM340. NCBI lineage: Bacteria > Pseudomonadati > Pseudomonadota > Gammaproteobacteria > Pseudomonadales > Pseudomonadaceae > Pseudomonas > Pseudomonas sp. LABIM340. The sequence continues at coordinate 4,159,047 of NZ_CM200227.1, forward strand.
CGCCAATAATCCGACCCCCGTGGTGGTCGCGATCTTCATTGCCTTCATGCTGCTGGAAATGGCCTGCGCCCGCTTCCGCCAGCCCACTTCCCGGCGCCGCGACACCATGCTGGAAATCTTCGGCTCGGGCATCCTGCTGCTGATCACCTTCCCGCTGATCCTGTTCACCACCAACCACCTGCTGGGCCACTTCGCCCCGCAACTGCAGGGCCGCCTGGCGGACCTGCCGTGGTACGCCGCCCTCGGCCTGTTCCTGGTGCTCGACGACATGACTCAGTACTGGTGGCACCGCCTGACCCATCGCGTGCCCTTCCTCTACGCCCTGCACCGCGCGCACCATTCGGCGCCGTACATGAGCATCCGCATCGTCTATCGCAACAACAGCTTCTACTACCTGCTGATGCCCGGCATCTGGCTGACCAGCGCGCTGGTCTACCTGGGGCTGGCCAACTTCTACTACGGCTACCTGATCGTGAAGATGCTGGTGATCTTCGGCGCGCACAGCAGCGTCGCCTGGGACGACAAGCTCTACAACATCCGCGTACTGCGTCCGCTGATGTGGCTGCTGGAGCGGACCATCTCCACACCCTCCACCCATTCGGCGCACCACGGCCTGAACGCCGAGGACGGCGTGACGAACTACAAGGGCAACTTCGGCAACCTGCTGTTCTTCTGGGACGTGCTGTTCGGCACCGCGAAGATCACCCGCCGCCGGCCGCCGGCCTATGGCATCGAGGACATGCACCCGGTGAGCTGGCAGCAGGAAGTGTTCTGGCCGCTGGTGCGTGATACCCAACCACAGACACAGTCGCAGTCGCAGTCGAAAGAAGTAGCGGAGATCGCCCGATGAACCTGAACGTCACCCTGATCGCCGGCTCCAGCCAGGCATCCAGCCAGTCCGCCAAGGTCGCCCGCTACCTGGCCGAGCGCCTGCAGGCGCTGGAAATCTGCACCAGCGTCAGCGTCGTCGACCTCGGCCGCACTCCGCTGCCGCTGTGGCCGGCGCCGATCGAAGACCAGGCCTGGGTGGAACAGACCGGGCAACTGCAGCGCGCCGACGCCCTGGTGGTGATCTCCCCCGAGTGGCACGGCATGGCCTGCCCTGCCCTGAAGAACCTGTTCCTCTACGCCGGCTACTCCGAACTGGCACACAAGCCGGCGCTGCTGGTGGGCGTGTCGGCGGGCCTGGGCGGCTCCTACCCGCTCTCCGAGCTGCGCGCCTCCAGCTACAAGAACTCGCGCATCTGCTACCTGCCCGAGCAACTGGTCATCCGCCAGGTCGATCAGGTCCTGAACACCGTCGAACCCACCGGGGAAGACGACCTGCGCATCCGCCGCCGAGCCGACTGGGCGCTGCGGGTGCTGAGCGAATATGCCCATAGCATGAGAGGCCTGCGGGAGCGCATTCAGCTGGAGCACCGCGACTTCCACAACGGGATGTAGCTGTCCCTGAGATGGGGTCGGGGCCGCACGTCGCGGACCCGACCCCGTGCGCCCGTCAGTACTTCCAGGTAACCGACGCGGTGAGGTTGCGCGGTGCGCCGTAGTTGGAAGTGCTGCCGCTTTCCAGCGAGAGCAGGTACTTGCGGTCGGTGAGGTTGTTCAGGTTCAGCGAGGTGCTCCAGTTCGAGTCGATGTCGTAACTGGTCATCAGGTCGACCAGCGCGTAGGCGCTCTGGCGCACCGCGCTGTAGCTGTCGCTTTCGACGCCGCTCTGCCAGCTGACGCGCGAGCCGACCTTGACCTGCGGCAGGCCCGGCAGGCGGTAGGTCGCGGAGCCGCGCACGGTGTGCTTGGGCACGTACTTGCGGGTGCGGTCGCCATTGTCGTCATCGATGCGCACATAGGTGTAGCCGGCCAGCAGGTCCAGGCCGGGCAGCGCCTCACCGGAGGCCTGCAGCTCGACACCGTGGCTCTTGTTGTCCACGCCGTTGTAGACGTAATGGCCATCGACGTAACCGGCGTACTCCTGGACGTTGCGCTGGTCGGTCTTGAACAGCGCGGCGCTGACACTCATGCGGCTGTCCAGCAGGTTGCCCTTGATGCCGACTTCCTTGCTGGTGCCTTCCAGCGGGTCGAGCAGGCCACCGTCGGTGCCGATCACGTACTGCGGGGAGAAGATCCGCGTCCAGCTGCCATAGACCGCCCATTCCGGGTTCAGGTCGTAGACCAGGCCGGTGTACGGGGTGACCTTGCCGTGCTCGCGGGTGTCGTGCGCGGCACCATAGCTGTCACCGCTACCGTCGGCACTGAGCATGCGCGCACCGACGATCCAGTGCAGGTCATCCATCAGGCTGAAGCGCGCACCGGCGTAGACGCTCTTCTGCGTATCCTCGAAGTTCTGCGCGTTGGTGGTGTCGTTGGTGTAGGGCATGGCCGGGCGCGGCAGATTGCCGGCCAGGGCATCGGACAGGTTGGCACTGTAGTAGCCGTTCTCGCCGATGGTGTTGGCGCTGGCCTTGAGGTGGGTGCGGCCATAGTTCACGCCGAGGGTCAGCTCATGCTCGCGGCCGAGCAACTGGAACGGACCGGAGAGCTGGCCTTCACCGATCACCTGATGCTGGGTGCTGGCGGTCTGGTTGGAGTAGGCGGTGCCGGCGTCGTCGGTGATGCCGTAGAGGTAGAACAGCTGGGTGTCCTGGTACTGGGTGATGCCGGTCAGCGTGAGCTTGCCGTTCCAGCCGTTGCCGAAATCGTGGTTCAGCTCGGCGAAGGCGCGCTGGGTGTGCAGGTTCCAGTAGGTCCAGTCCTGGCCGACGCTGGAGCTGCGGCTGCTGTAATGGATCGGGTTGCCGCTGCTGTCCACCAGCGGCAGGTTGCCCCAGGTAGTGCCGTTGGAGTCGGAGTTGTGCTGGGAGAAACCGACCGTCAGGGTGTCGGCAGCGGACAGGTCGAAAGCCAGCAGGCCAGCGGCGACGTTGACCTCGTGGCTGTAGCGGTCGAGCCACGAGTTGCCCTTGTCGTGGGCGTAGATGAAGCGGCCGCGCACATTGCCGCTGTCAGTCAGCGGGCCGGAGACATCGGCCTCCACCCGGCGGTTGTCCCATGAACCGACGCTGCTGCCGACCCTCGCCTGGAAGGTATCGGTGGGACGCTTGCGCACGAAGTTGACCGTGGCTGACGGATTGCCGGTGCCGCTCATGAGGCCATTGGCGCCGTGGAGCACGTCGATCTGCTCGTACTCGGCCATGTCCTGGCCGCCGCCCAGCAGCGTCTGCGCGAACGGCAGGCCCATGCCGTCGTACTCGAAGGTGTCGATCTGGTAGCCGCGCGAGGTGAAGATGGTGCGATCGGTCTCGAACTGCTCCACGGTCACCGTGGGGGCCGAACGCAGCGCATCGCGCACGTCGTTGAGGCCGAAGTCATCCATCTGCTGGCGGGTGATGGTGGTGACGCCCTGCGGCGTCTCCTGGTCGGTCAACTTCATCCGCGTGGTGCTGCGCGACGCTTTGGTCTGATAGCCCTCGCTGGGTGCGTCGGAGCGATCGGGGGCCTGGATCACGCTGTCGGACATGTTCAGTACATCGTCCGCGGCATATGCCGCAGGCATCGCGCTGCAGGCTCCGGTGAGCAACAGAGCGGAGAAACGGGGTTTCATGGAGGACGGCCTTGTGTCTGGAATTGGCAGGTAGTGATTATTTGTCGCAAATGGTAATACATCCCATTTGCTAATTTCTCCTGTATTTCCTTTCTATCGTGTATCGCCGCTGGTACACGACCTTTGCGTGGCCCCGCCGAGGTAGTGCGCGGCGGCTGGTGGATGCATCGATGCACCGGTCGTTGCTGAGCAGCGGACGACCAGTTCCTCGACGATTGGGAGAGACAGCTGTCTTTAGCGGACCTCTGCCAGCCATTGGCCAGGTCGGTGCGCTAACCGGCTCCCGATCACTCGCGAGACCTGCCACTCCCACCCTGACAGTTGGCCAGGACAAAATCGGCGCGAGCGGAAACCGTATCGCAGGGCAGCATGACCGCTTGGTATCCGGCATCCAGATAGGCCCGCCGGACGCGTTCACAGTTGCGCAAGGCCGTTTCGAGGCTGTGCCGGCGGTCAGCGTCGTTCTCGTAGATTTCAGGCCATGGCGGCGCGAGAAAGAGCCGGTCGTAGCGATTGGTGGCGAGAGGAGCCACCGGCAGATCACCGCCACGCGCGGTGATCGCCACGACCGCATCGACGATGCCCCGGTCAAAAAAGGTGAGCCCTTGCGCCGCCTCATGGTCAGTCACGGACATGGCCAGCGCGCGCCGCCCGAAGGCCTCTGCATCAACCCAGGGCAATGCGCTTCCTTCACCCGCGCGCTCCTGCGCAATGATGCGCCGGCCGGGCTCCTCGACGACGGCGTACCCGCGACGTGCAAGCTCGGCCAGCAGCGTTGACTTGCCAGCGCCCGAACACCCCGAAATCACCACAAGCATGCTAGCCCCCGCCCTGCCCCGTCGTGCTGCACTGTGCCTTTCCTTCAGCGGCCAATGCTGCTTTTCCAATCTGCCACGACCACCGGAAAAACCTATGGCGGGAGGTATGGCCCCAACCGCCATGAGGTGGACACGCATCCGCGTTTCTCGTCGGTCTGTCAGAGTCCCAGCTGACTGCGCAGGTGCGCGAGGTACTCGGGATCGCTCATCTGCTGGCGCGCAGCAATGATCTGCCGGGCGTCTTCACCAGCGATGTAGCGCAGCTGGCGGGTTCCATCGGTAGCCGCATCCCACACGGTTTTCGCCACGATGACCGGATCGGAACCGCGGGCAACGAGAGTGCCGAACGCCCCGGTTACAGCCTCGACGAACGCGTTGTACTCGGTGAGGCCGGGGTCGAGGTTCATGTCGAGCGAGGTAGTCGCAAAGTTGGTGTTGATCGCGCCAGGCTCGACCAGCTTGACGGTCACCCCGATCGCAGCGAGCTCGTGGGAGAGCGCCTCGGTCATTCCTTCGACGGCGAATTTCGAGCCGTGGTACAGCGTGCCGAGCGGGAAGGTAATCTTTCCGCCCATGGACGAGATGTTGATGATCAGTCCTTCGCCACGCTGGCGAAAGTGCGGGAGGATCGACTGCATCGCCAGCATGGTACCGATGACATTGACCTCGTACTGCCTGCGCATCTTGTGCTCGGGTGTTGCCTCCAGCAGCCCGTAGGAGCCGTATCCGGCATTGTTGAGCAGGACGTCGATCCTGCCGAAATGCTCGATCCCGGCAGCGATGGCCGAGTCGATGCTGGCCTTGCGGGTAACGTCGAGTTCGGTGACCAGCACATTGTCGAGCGCATTGAGTTCCTGGTCCCCTTCCGGGTTCGAGCGAACTGTCGCCACGACATTCCACCCGCGCTCCTGGAAGTACCTGGCGGTTGTGCGGCCTATGCCGCTGCTGCAGCCGGTGATGAGAATGGTCTGGCGGGTCATGGCGTTTTTCCTCGAGCACGCGGGCTCAAAAGTCGTTCGTGCGGCAGCAGTCGCGGATGGCGCCCAATCGGGCGGGCACGCCACATCCACAGCGGCCGGTTGGCTGAACAGCGTCGTGGCGAGGTACATCCCCTCACATAGCGACGTTGTGCTGCTCACTCTAAGAAGCCGCCTGTGACCGGGCTCTAGCAATACACGCCATTGTTCAGGGGAACGACGCCAGTCCACGTCGAGGCGCACACGTCCGATACTGGCGCCGTTCGATGTCCGGATGGCGCACTTTGCATGAGAAAAAGTCTTCCACCTTTCTATACTCCGTGTGCGTTTCGAAGGGGCTGCGTCCCCCCCTGCTGAGTGACGATGGAATCCCGACGGTGCAGAACAAGACCTTTCCCATGAACATCGGCTGGCAGACCCTGCTGAAGGATCTTGGCCTGCAGCCTGCTCATGTATTGCGTCGTGCCGGCCTTCCGGACGACTTGCTTTCCCGTGGAGCGCCGGGACTTTCCCCGGAGGACTATTTCCGCTTCTGGTGCGCGCTGGAGGTCGAAGCCGGCGACGCCCTGTTTCCCTTGCGCCTCGTCGATACGCTATCCGCCGAGACCTTCGACCCGCCCCTGTTCGCCGCCCTTTGCAGCGCCAATCTCATGCAGGCCGTGCAGCGTCTCGCCAAGTACAAGCAACTCGTGGCGCCCATGCGGTTGGAAGTAGACGTTGGCAAGGAAGGCGAACTGACGCTGACGCCTCACTGGCTATCCGTGCAGGCCGAAGTGCCGTATTCGCTGCAGGTAGCCGAGATCGCGTTTTTCCTGCGCCTGGCCCGACTCGCGACCCGCGAGCCGGTCAAAGCGCTTCGTGTGGCGCTTCCGCAATTACCGCTCGGCGCCCATGTCCGACGCTACGAGAGCTTCTTCGGCGCCCCCGTCGAACAGGGGGCGAGTCCGTGCATCACATTCGCCGCCGTGGACGCCTTGCGCCCCTTTCTTACGGTCAACGAAAACATGTGGCGGGTGTTCGAGCCGGACCTTCGCCGCCGGCTCAGTGAGCTCGACGCGACAGCGACCACGGCAGACCGCGTGCGTGCGGTACTCCTGGAACTGCTGCCGGGCAACGCCGCGACCATCGAGAAAACCGCCGTGCGCCTTGGCATGAGCAAGCGTACGCTGCAGCGCCACCTCGAGGGCGAAGGGGAAAGCTTTCGCGCCCTGGTCAATGCCACCCGCGAAAACCTCGCGCGTCACTATCTGGCGAAAACCACCTTATCGGGCGGGGAGATTGCCTTCCTGCTCGGCTTCGAAGATCCCAATTCCTTCTACCGCGCATTTCAGGACTGGACCGGGCAGACGCCCGACAGCGCCCGACATGCCATGCGCCTGAACTGAGGAGCCGCAAACGTGCCCACCCCCGACGATCAACGCAAAGTGCTGCTGGCCGGCGCCACCGGCCTTGTGGGAGGCCAGATACTCCAGGCACTGCTGGCGGACAGCTCCGTCTGCGAGGTGCATGCCCTGAGTCGTCGGCCGTTGAATCTCAGCCACCCCAAGCTTCAGGTTCACATCGTCGATTTCGGCCGCCTGCCCGTGCTGCCAGCGACCGACGAGGCCTACCTGGCGCTCGGCACCACGATCAAGGTCGCCGGCAGCCAGGCAGCATTCCGCGCTGTCGACCTGGACGCCAATCTGGCCGTGGCCAACGCCGCGCTCGCTGCGGGCACCCGGCGCGTGGGACTGGTCAGCGCAGCGGGCGCCGACGCGCAGTCCTCCGTGTTCTACAACCGCGTCAAAGGTGAGCTGGAGGACGCCCTCAAGGCGATGCAACTGACGGCGCTGGTGATCGCGCAACCCTCACTGTTGCTGGACTACCGCGATGGCCTGCAGCAACCGCCGCGCCTCGGTGAACAGCTGGCGATCCCGATCGCGAAGCTCCTGGGGCCGCTGATGCCAGGGAAATATCGGCCCGTCCATGCGCAGGCGGTCGCGCAGGCGCTGGTGAGGACCGTCCCTACGGCAGAAGGCGTGGTTTTGCTGGCGTCCAATGTGCTCGCCAGGTTGGGCAACAAGTAGTGAGCGAAGCCCGCGCATGGCTGGCGCAGGCCACTGATCCAGGCAGAAGCTATCCTCCCTTGAGGCTCCCGCGGCCACAAATGGGTTCCTGGAGAAGGTTCATTTTCCCGCAGCAGAGACCGCTGCCGCGGTTCCCAGCTTCGATTCAAGAAACTGGATCTGCTCTGTGTCGCCGGGGTTGACTTGCCGCAGTATTCGCAGTGCGTTGGCATAGGCATCGCCTGATCTGGATACGTCGCCCTGGGCCTCGTAAAGCCTCGCCAGATTGAAGTAGCGCAGAACCAACTTGGGGTGGTTCTCGCCAAAGGTGGCCAGGTCACTTGCCAGGGCCCTGTTCAGAAAGAGTGCGGCCTCGTCATATCTGCCCAGCCCCCGAAGGGCATCGCCAATATTGTTCCAGCGGACGGCGAGAATCGGATGTTGAGGCCCATACAGCCGTGTATCAATCTGCAATGCCCGCTGAAAGAGTGGCAGCGACGACTCGTAGTCGCCCTGCAGGTTGTAGGCATTACCGAGATTGTTTATCGCAACGGCAACCTGATGGTGGTCTGCCCCGAGCAGCCGCTCTCTTAATGTCAGATTCTTGCGCAGGTAAGCGAACCCCTCGTCAAACTGCCCCAGCTTGCTCAGTGTCGTGCCAAGGTTGTTGTAACTATCGGCAGTGCGCAGGTCGCTTTCGCCATATGCGGCGAGGCGCATCTCCAGGGACTTTCTGTAATAGCCAAGGGCAAGCTGGAAATTTCGCTGTCGCTCGTTGAAGTAGCCGAGATTGTTCCAGTAGTTCGCCTGTTGCTCGATCGATGCTTTGCCAGTCTTGCGGGAGGCTTCAAGTGCCTCCGAGACCAGGCGTATCGCAGTGTTGTCATCGCCCAGGACAGAAACCGACAGAGCCTTGATGTTCAGGGCCTCGCTATCATCCGGGGTCGCTTCCAGCACCCGGTCCGCCTCATGGATGGATGCTTGGTACTGCTCAGCTTCAAACAGGCTCAATGCTTTGTCGGTAGAGGCTGACAGGACCTCCGCGGAACCGAGCATCGTGAAGAGAAGCGAGCAGGGAAACAGTATTTTTCGAATGCGCATGACAGTCCTTGTGGCGTAGGACGACAGACTATCTTCTTGGCCCCGAACGGAACACTCCCGCCACGCCCTAGGACGTTGTGGGGCAACATGCCGGAACGCAGGAGGGGAGCTTCAGCACGACTTTTGCCGCTCATCGACAGCTGGGCGCCGGGACAGCAACAACCGTCTCTTCCAGGCTTTCATCAGTCGTCGCTCTGGCTCGGTAGCCGACGCCGGGCAAAGTCCACTTCCGGCCGGAATGGCTATTCATGCGGCCGCAGTTTTCAAGCAATCCCACATCCCGTATATTTGATAACGATTGTCGTTTGCAAATTGTTCTTAGGGGATTGCAATGCAGGGGGATTCGTCGCTGCAGGCGGTAGGGATGCTTTACCGCGACCATCATGGCTGGCTGCGTGGCTGGCTGCGCAAGCGCCTCAACGATTCCGCCGATGCCGCCGACCTGGCGCAGGACACCTTCGTTCGCGTGTTGATGGCCCGGAGCGCCGAGGCGATCCGCGAGCCCCGGCACTACCTGCAGACCATCGCCCGGGGCCTGGTCATCGACCTGTACCGCCGCCGCTCGCTGGAGCGCGCCTACCTGGAAGCGCTGGTGCTTCTGCCCGAAGCGGTGCAGCCGTCCCTCGAGGAACAGGCGCTGCTGCTCGAGGCGCTGCAGGAAATCGACCGGATGCTAGATGGCCTGGGGCCGAAGGTCCGGCAGGCCTTCATCCTTTCCCAGCTCGAAGGACTGACCTACAACCAGATCGCCGAGCGACTGGGCGTCTCCCTGCGCACGGTGAACAAGTACATGGCCAAGGCCATGGAGCACTGCTGCCTGGCCATGGCGGGCGTCCTGTGAACGACGCCCTGCAACCCAATGAACGGGAAGCCATCAGCGAAGCGGCCCGCTGGTACGCACGCCTGGCCAATGCGGCACCGGGAGACGGCGATCAGCGGGCCTGGCAACGCTGGCTGGCGGCCGACCCGATCAACCAGCGCGCCTGGCAGCGCATCGAATCGGTGAACCTGCAGATGGCCCGCGTGCCGGGTCGCCTGGCGGCTGCCACGCTGGCCTCGGCCGGGCAGTCCCGGCGCCAGGTGCTGCGCAGCTTCGTCGTGCTCGGCTCGCTGGGCGGCCTGGCCACCCTGGGTTGGCGCAGTGACGCACGCCAGCGCTACACCGCCGGCTACAGGACGGCGGTGGGCGAACGCCGCCACTTCACCCTGGCGGACGGCAGCCAGATGCAACTGGGCACCGACAGCGCAGTGGATGTGCTCTTCGATGCCAACCAGCGTCTGATCGTCCTGCGTGCCGGCGAAGTCATGGTGAGCACCGCGAGCGATGGTCTCGCCCGCCCCTTCCGCGTACGCAGCGCCGACGCCACCGTGCGCGCGCTGGGCACTCGCTTCAGCGTGAGCAGCTGGGGCAACGGAACCGAGGTGGCGGTACTGGAGAAAGCAGTCGAGGTCTCCGTACCCGGCCACGGGGCTCCCCTGCGCCTGGAAGCCGGTCAGCACACTCGCATCATCTCCGGCACCATCGAACCCGCACAGGTCAATGATGCGTCGGTTGGTGCCTGGACACAGGGCAGCCTGATTGCCATCGACCGCCCGCTGGGCGAGCTGCTGGAAGAGCTGGGGCGCTACCGTCACGGCTGGCTGAGGTGCGACCCGCGCATCAGCGGGCTGCGCATTTCCGGCGCCTTCCCGGTGGATGACACCGACCTCGCGCTCAGGGCCCTTGAACGCAGTTTCCCTGTCGCGGTGGTGTATCGCACGGGGTATTGGGTGACCGTGGCTCCGCGCGGCTGACGCCGGCGTGGAGGCGGGAAAAGATTTTTCCAATCACCGTGCACTTTCTTCGTCCCTGGTTCGGCTACTCCGGCATCAGTGACCCACTTGGTCACCACCACCGGGGAGAGACCATGCTGTATCCGTTCGTTCGCCACCGGCTTGCCATTCACGTGCAGGCTGCCCTCTTCAGTGTCGCCGTCGTCGGCGTACCCGTCGCTCAGGGCGCAGAGCCCTCAGAGTCCAGCGCAGTGCAGAGCATCCGGCAGTACGACATCGCCGCCGGGTCGCTGACCGAGGTGCTCAGCCGCTTCGCCAGCGAAGCCGGGGTCGCGCTCTCGTTCGATGCCAGCAAGACCGCCCACCTCCAGTCGGCCGGCCTGCACGGCAGTTATTCGCGGGAGGCCGGGTTCGCCGCCCTCCTCTCCGGCACCGGACTGCGAGCGGTGGACCAGGGCGGCAGCTATGTGCTGGAGGAAATTCCGGCGGCACTGGCGATGAGCGACACGATCGTCACCGGTCAGGGCCTCGGGCCGACGACGGAAGACTCCGGCTCCTACACCTCCAGCGAAGCCACCATCGGCAAGTCGACCCAGCGCCTGAAGGACATCCCGCAGTCGGTCACCGTCATCACCCGCAAGGCGATGGACGACCAGCGCCTCGACACCCTGGACCAGGTGCTGGAGAAAACCACTGGCATCACCACCTACCAGAGCCCGTCCGGCGGCAAGTACATCTACTCGCGCGGCTTCGAGGTGGAGACCATCCAGTACGACGGCGTCCCCCTCGACCGCCGCTACTACGCCATCGGCAGCAGCTTCACCTCCGACACGCTGCTCTACGACCGCGTCGAAGTCCTGCGCGGCGCCAACGGCCTGCTGCAGGGCAGCGGCAACCCCGGCGCCGCCATCAACCTCGTGCGCAAACGTCCGAAGGCCGAACCGTCGCTCTCGCTCACCGCCAGTGCAGGCTCCTGGGACACCTACCGGCAGACCCTCGACGGCAGCGCTCCGCTCACCGAGGACGGCAGGCTGCGCGGCCGGGTGGTGGCCGCCCACGAGGACCGGGACTACTTCTACGACACCGCGGAAAGCCGCAAGAACGTGCTCTACGGCATTCTCGAGTACGACCTGACCGACGATACCCGGGTGGCCGCCGGCGCCAGCGTGGAGGACCTGCGCTCGACACCGTCCTTCGGCGGCCTGCCGCGCAACAAGGACGGCAGCGCGGTGCATGCGGGGCGTTCCACCTTTACTGGCGCGGACTGGAACAAGTGGAACAACAAGCAGACCACCTACTTCGCCGACGTCACCCATGACTTCAACGATGACTGGCGCCTGAATGCCTCGGGCAGCTACATCCGCGAAACCAACGACATCCTCTACAGCTTCGGCCGGGGCGCGGTCGACCCGGCCACCGGCGACGGCATGCAGTCGCGCGCCTACCTCTACGACTTCGAGAACATCAACAAGGGCGCCGACATCAACCTTGCCGGCAAGTGGCGCGCCTTCGACCTGGAGCACCAGGTGGTGGTCGGCGCCAACGCCAGCGACCTGAAGACCGACGACCTGCAAGGTGGCTTGCTCAACCTCGGGCCGATCAACATCTACGACCCGGTATCCCCGCGCGAGCCGACCACCGAGGAAATGCTCGGCACCACCTACGCCGGCACCTCCAAGGGCCATATCCGCCAGAACGGCCTCTACGGCGTGGTTCGCTACAAGCTGGCCGAGCCGCTGACCCTGGTCCTGGGCGGGCGCACCAGCAACTACCAGTACGACTACGAGCTCACCCGCTTCACCACCTCCTCCCCCGCCCCAGCGCACTCGAAGGAAACCGGCGAGTTCACCCCCTACGGCGGCCTCATCTACGAGCTGAACAACCAGTGGTCGGTCTATGCCAGCTACACCGACATCTTCAAGCCGCAGACCGAGCTGACCCAGGACAGCGCCGCGCTCAAGCCCATCGAGGGTTCGAACTACGAGCTCGGCCTGAAAGGCGAGCTGATGGATGGCCGCATCAACACCAGCTTCGCGATCTTCCGCGTGGACCAGGAGAACCGTGCGCAGTACGACTACGCCTCGGAGTGCGGACAGAACGGCGAGGACAACTGCTACGTGGCCGGCGGCAAGGTTCGCGCCGAAGGCTTCGACGCGGAGATCAGCGGTGAAGTGCTGCGGGACCTGCAGCTGTTCGCCGGCTACACCTACACCTCGACCAAGTTCCTCAACGATCCGGGCGACGGCACTTCCTCCTCCGGCTCCACCTTCAACAGCTACACGCCGCGCCACCTGCTGCGCTTCTGGGCCGACTACAAGCTGCCGGGTGAACTGAACCAGTGGACCGCCGGCGCGGGCGCCAGCATCCAGAGCGAGAACTACAACACCAACTTCGGCGGCACCGGTGGAGTCGGCGATATCAAGCAGTCCGGCTACGCCATCTGGAACGCCCGCCTGGGCTACCAGATCAACAAGAACCTCAGCGTCGCCCTGAATGGCAACAACCTGTTCGACAAGAAGTACTACTCCTCCATCGGTTGGCTGAACGCGAGCAACCAGTATGGCGACCCGCGTAACTACACGGTCACTCTGAAGGCTGACTTCTGAGGTGATGTCGAAGTGGCAATCCCCCTGACGGTATTCGTGAGGGGGAGTTGTCCCTCCCCTCACGCCTCGTTCGGCAGACCTGGTGACTCGCCGCGAAGCGCAACCCACGCCAGGCTGGCGACCCAGATGACGGAAACGGCGTAATTGAGCCGCTGATACAGCCCGAACCCGTGGCCGTCGGCGAAGGCCTTCGCCATCATCATCAACGTCGCGGCAGCCAGTATCACGCAGAGCCCCGAGAACCCGCCGAACCCCGGTGACGACAGCAGTCGCCTGCCCAGGAACGCCCACAGCGCGCTGGCCAGTGTCAGCGAGAGAAACATCACCAGTCCCGCGAGATTGTGGATCTGCTGGGACGCCGAAGGCTGCGCCGGCGCACAGCCCTGGTCGCAGGAGAAGTAGCCGGTCGCGAAGCTGGCCAGCCCGTGCAGCGCTATCAACGCGGCGCCGAGCAACGCCAGGCGGGAGCTGGCGAACCTTCGCGCGACCCCCACGGCGAAAAACACGAACAACACCCCCAGCGGGAAGTTGTTCACCCATGCGGAGTAGCCTTGCGTGGGCGCGCCCGCCGCCCCCAGCTGACTCATCGCCTGGTCGAGGTGGCTGAAGCCGGGGTAGCCCAGCGAGGTCAGCGCCACCCCCTCGAACAGCCAGAGTGGAATCAAAAGCCCCAGGCGCAAAAGATTCCGGTCGATGTTTGCCACGCGATGGCACTCCCTTGTCATGTTGGTGATCGAACCCGCCTCTCGCGATGCACCCGCCTGCTGGCGGCGCATGCCTGGTTCATTCACGCCAGCTGCCTTCAATCTGGTCCGGGCCCACATCGGCCAGTGCGGCGCGCAGGCCAACGCTGTCCAGGCGTCTGCAGTAAGCCGGACGGGCGCGCTCGAAACGCCGACCTTCGGCCAGAGCACCGGCATCGACCACGTCGTAGCCCAGGCGCTCGTGCAGATCGCTGACCGCCTGCTTGGCCTGCAGGTCGTCGCCGGCAATGGGTAGAGCCCGGCGATCGGCGGCACCGGCCGGGCGGGCATCAGTCAGCAGATCGCGCTCGAGAATGGCGTTGAACGCCTTGACCACCCTGGCGCCAACCAGGTGCTGCGCGAGCAGCTCGCTGGTGGAGGTTTGCCGACTCTCCAGCGTGGCGAACTGGCCGTCGCGCTGCGGGTAGTAATTGCCGGCATCCAGCACGACCTTGCCGGCGAAGGCGTCCACCGGCAAATCAGGGTAACGGCCGAAGGGAATCGCCAGCAGCACCAGCTCGCCGAAGCTCGCCGCCTGCTCCACGGTGCCGACCTGGCAGCCCAGCGAAGCCGCGCTGCTGGCCAACGTGTGCGGCCCGCGTGAATTGCTGAGCATGACCTCGCAACCGTTCTTCCCGGCGAGTGCCGCGATGGCGCGGCCAATGAACCCCGCCCCGATGATTCCGATACGCATCGCCTGACTCCTTTTCTTCCAAGTGGGAACCGGCCCGCGCTTGCCAGCCGGACCGGAAGCCAGGATGCTATTTGAAATCAGTTAGCTGAAATATCGACCTTCATTTGCAAGTGTCGAAACCACGGGTAGTGAATCATGGATCGACTGCAAAGCATGGCAGTGTTCGTCAGGGCGGCCGACAGCGGCTCCTTCTCTGCCGCCGGTGCGGCACTGGGCATGTCCTCGCAGATGGCCGGCAAGCATGTCAGCGCGCTGGAGGGGCGCCTGGGCGTCAAGCTGCTCAACCGCACCACCCGCCGGCAGAGCCTGACCGAGATTGGCCAGCACTACTACGAAAGCTGCAAGCGCGTGCTGGCCGAAGCAGAGGCGGCAGATGCCCTGGCCCTGGATCATCTCGCGGTTCCCCGTGGACGATTGAGGATCAGCGCTCCAGTCACCTACGGCACCTACTGCCTGATGCCGCTGCTGGGCCGCTACCTGCGCCAGCACCCGGACGTGAAGATCGAGTTGTCGCTCAATGATCGTCTGGTGGACTTGATCGACGAGAACTTCGAAGCGGTAATCCGCATCGGCCCGCTGGACGATTCCAGCCTGGTCGCCCGGCCATTGGCGGCCTATCGGCTGATCGCCTGCGCAGCGCCTGCCTACCTGGCCGAGCACGGCACTCCGCAGACGCCCGATGACCTCGAGGGGCATCACTGCCTGGGACTTACCGCCTGGCCTGCGTCAGTGTCCGGGAGCTGGCAGATGCTGGGGGGTGAAAGCCTGCAGCTGCTGGCCCAGAGCAGCCGCCTTCAGGTCAACGACGCCCGCGCGCAGCGCGCCGCCGCGTGCGATGGCCTGGGCATCATCCTGGGCGCCGAGATGATGCTCGCCGAGGACCTCCGCCAGGGTCGCCTGCTGCAGTTGTTTCCCGACCTTCAGGCACCGGCGCGGCAGGTCCACCTGCTCTACGCACGCGACCGCCGCATGCCGCCGAAGCTGCGCAGTTTCGTCGATCAGGTGGTCGCCGAACTCGGCTCCATGTCAGCCTGAAGCGGACATTCGCGCCGTCGAAGCACAAATGGCGGAACGCCGATTGGCCTATGCAGCGCTGGCTGCGGGCGGCAGAGCCAGGTAGCGCAGGAGAATGCAGGAGAAGGTTGACGCGAGCACTGCGTTCGATAAGGTCAGGGGCAGACCAATCATCCATGAATGAGCAGCAGCTCGGGAGATGCAGCCAGTGCAGAACGACAGCACCAGCGTGGACACAGTGGTTTTTGATCTTGGCGGCGTGCTGGTCGATTGGAATCCGCGTTACCTCTTCCGGAAAGTCTTCGATGGCGACGAAGTGGCGATGGAGGCTTTCCTCGCACAGGTCTGCAACCAGGCCTGGAATGAACGCCAGGACCGCGGGCGTCCCTGGGCCGAGGCGATCGCCGAGGCCATCGCGCTGCACCCTGCGCACGAGCCGCATATCCGGGCATACCGCGAGCGTTGGGACGAGATGCTCGGCGGTGCCCTGGAAGACACCGTGCAGATCCTCAATGAGCTCCACCAGAGCGGCGTACGCTTACTGGCGCTGACCAACTGGTCGGCGGAGACCTTTCCGGTGGCCGAAGAACGTTTCGAGTTCCTCGGCAAGTTCGAAGCGGTACTGGTTTCCGGCCAGGAAGGATGGATGAAACCCGAGCCGGAGATATTCCAGCTGCTGATCCGCCGCTACGGTCTTGCGCCGTCCCGCACGCTCTTCATCGATGACGTCCGCAAGAATGTGGAGGCGGCGCAGGCCCTGGGCCTACAGGCCATCCAGTTCGCCAGCGCACGGCAATTGCGCAACGACCTGAAAGCCTTCGGCCTGCCGATCGCCCCCTCGGAGCAATGAGCCAACTGCGCCCACGCAGGACGCAGGTAAAAGCGGCTGCTGGGCGCTTCACCCGACCAGGGTTCAGCCTGAACCGGGCTCAACCACCCAGCGCGATAATGGCGAACAGCAGCGCCGTACCCACCACCGCCAGCGCAATCCCGCCCGCCCAGGGCGAACCGCCGGAGTAACGGGCGAGCATCCAGCCGGAGATGAACAGCATCACCAGCGCCACGGCGTTGGAGGCGCGGATGGCCGGGCCGGTCTGGTCGATCAGCAGGAACGGAATGACCAGCGGGAAGGTCGCCAGCACCACCAGCAGGAAAGTCGCCAGCGCACCCTTGATATCTTCCCAGCCGATCCGCGCCGGCGCCGCGGTGCCAGCGGATTCTCGCAACAAGTGCAGGCGCAGCATTTCCAGCCCGTCCGCGCTGACCGCCGTCGCAATGCGGGGGGGCAGCTCGGCGGCGATGAGCCCCTGGCCGTCGCGCGGGTCGGAACTGCCCTGCAGACGCTCCATCAGCGTGCGGCTGCGGGTGCGCTCGGTCCAGGTGCGCATCAGGAAGATCACGGCGTCGGCCAGGCCCCAGGCGAGGTTGCAGCCCAGCGCGGCGATCAGCATGGTGCGCACCTCCTCCCGCCCCGAGGTCGCCACGCTCAGCGAGCCGATGAAGGTCATGGCCATCAGCAGGCCGAAAATCACTTCGGTGATGCGGTCGATCGGTTCCAGCACCCGCTGCCAGGTGCCCTTCTCGGCTTTGTCCATCGCTTCCCTCCTGATCGGCGAGCACGGCTCGTCGTCCCTCGTTCATGCCATTGAGTGAGCGCTTGCAAGTGGTGATCGAAGCAACGCGTCCGGCCGGGGCTAGCCCAGCCGGACGATATCGACCGAAATTTCCACGGCGGTGACGCCGCCGCGGTTCTCCAGCCAGTGCGTGGTGGTGTGGTCCTCGGGCCAGCCGACGCCCGGCCCGTAGTCAGTGGCGATACCGTCTCGATGGTCGGTAATGGTGCCCTGCAGGATGAACACCGTGCCGGGGCGGTCCACGTGGTCATGCACCGGCCCGAAGACGCCGCCGGGCGCGATGGTCACCCGGCGCATCCGCAATTGCCGGCCGGCCATGCCGTCGATCTCGGGGCCGAGGTCGACCGAGGACAACAGCTCGACCGTCACGCCCCGAGTCTCGGGGGCCACCTCTTGGCTGCTCATCGCGCACGCCTCGCTGAACGACAGGTTCTCTGTGCCAGTAAAGACGTTGCATGGCGCCGCTCGAAGCGAGGCGACAAAGGGTCGTTCAGCCCACGGCTGGCAGGGGCTCCAGGATCGCCACGGCGCGCACGAAACCGGCGGAAGCATGGCGGATCTTGTAGGGGAAGCAGCTGACCAGGAAGCCGTGGTCAGGCAGTTGCTCGAGGTTGGCGAGTTTCTCCATCTGCCCGTAGCCGATGTCGCGCCCGGCCTTGTGACCTTCCCAGATGATCGACGCATCGCCGGAGGCCGTGAAGCGCTCGCGGGTGTACTTGAAGGGCGCGTCCCAACTCCAGGCATCAGTACCCACCACCCGCACGCCGCGCTTCAGCAGGTAAAGCGTTGCCTCGCGGCCCATGCCGACGCCGGCTTCGAGGTAGCCCGGCTGGCCGAACAGGCTGCCAGCGCGGGTATTCACCAGCACGATGTCCAGCGGCTGCAGCGCATGGCCGATGCGCGCCAGTTCGGCCTCGACCTCGGCGGCGGTCACCACGTGGCCGTCCGGGAAGTGACGGAAGTCCAGCTTCACACCCGGCTGCAGGCACCACTCCAGCGGCAGCTCGTCGATGCCGAAGGCCGGCTTGCCGCCGTCGGTGGTCGACGCGTAGTGCCAAGGCGCGTCCATGTGGGTGCCGCTGTGGGTGGTGATCTGCAGGCGCTCCGCCGCCCAGGACTCGTCGCCGGGCAGGTCTTCCTTGCGCAGGCCGGGGAACATCGCGGCCATCTCCGGCCAGCCCTGCTGGTGGTCCATGTAGTCGATCTTCGGCAGCAAGGGCGGCGGGTCGGTGTAGGGGTTGTTGTCCAGGGTCACAGACAGGTCCAGCAGGCGGCGTTGGTTCAGGCTCATGCGGAGATTCCTTTGCGGGCGGCGGCGCGGCTGCGACGCGGCGGGAGGTCGAGGGCGTTGCGCAGCAGGCCGGCCACCGTGCCGTCGTGGCAGAAGCCCAGCTCGCGGGCCTGCGGCGTGCGCAGTGGCGGATAGGCGCCGAACAGCGCCTCCAGTTGCGGATCGGGTTCGAAGGCGATGCGCTCGCAATGGGCTTCGCCGAAACAGGCGGCGAGCCCGGCGAGCACCTGGGCAATGGATAGCTGCAGCACCGGCAGCTGCCATACCCGCTGGCTGCCGGGCTCCCTGAGTTCGGCGGCGTGCAGCAGGTTGTCCACGCAGCAGCGGGCCGACATCCACCAGGCGCTGGCCTGCGGCGACACCGGGCAGGTGTAGGTGTCCCCCGCCGCACAGGCGTGCAGCAGGTCGCTCATGAAGGCAGAACGCAGCCCGTTGGGCTCGCGCGGCCGGGCGACTATGCCGGGCAGGCGCAGCGCGCGCCCGTCGACTTCGCCGCGACGGGAAAGGTCCTGCAGGGCGATCTCCACCATGCGCTTGTGCGCCGCGTAGGACAGCTGCGGCGACGCCGGCTGTTCCTCATCCATCCGCGCCGGCAGCTCGCCGCCGTAGACAGCCACGCTGCTGGCATACACCAGCACCGGCGGCCGCGCGGGATTGCGCAGCTGGTGCAGCAGCTCCAGGCTGGCCTGCAGATTGACCTGGTAACCCAATTCGTACTGCGCTTCGGCGGCACCGCCGGGCACGCTCACCAGGTGGAACACCACGTCGACGCCATCGGCCAGCACGCGGCGCAGCAGGGCCGGATCGGTGACGCTGCCGTAATGCCGGCGCAGGCGCGAGTCGTCGGGCAGGCCTTCGAGTTTCTGGTCCAGCAACAGCAAGGCTTCGATCCGCTTCCCGCGCAGCTCGCCCGCTTCCAGCAGGCGCTGCACCAGCAGGCGGCCGACGAAGCCATTGGCCCCGCTGACCATCACGCGCATGGCCAGCCCCCTTGCACCACGCGCTGGTCGATGGCGCCGAAGAGCACCTCGCCATCGCTGCCGCGAGCTTCCATGCGCACACGGTCGCCGAAGCGCATGAAGGCCGTGCTTGGCGCGCCGTGGGCGATGGTTTCGATGGCACGGCGCTCGGCGATGCAGGCCGAGCCCACGGAGCGATCGGCGTTGGACACGGTGCCCGAACCGATCAGCGTGCCCGCGCTCAGGCGCCGGGTCAGGGCGGCATGGGCGATCAGCTCATGGAAGCCGAAGTGCATGGCGCCGCCATGGGGATGGCCGAACCATTCGCCGTTCCACTCCACCTTCAGCGGCAGGTGCACGCGGCCGTCACGCCAGGCGCCGCCCAGCTCGTCCGGGGTTACCGCCACCGGGGCGAAACTGGATGCCGGCTTGGCTTGGAGAAAGCCGAAGCCGGTCTTCATCTCCCGTGGCGCCAGCGCGCGCAGGCTGACGTCGTTGAGCTGCAGCACCAGACGCACATGCTTCAGCGCCTGCTCCTCTGGACAGCCCATGGGCACTGCGTCGAGCAGCACGGCGAACTCGCCTTCGAAGTCGATGCCGTGGGCTTCGCTGGGCAGCGGGATATCCGCTCGCGGGCCGAGGAAGTCGTCGCCGGCGCCCTGGTAGATCAGCGGAGTGCGCTCGACGCCTTCTATGGGTTCCAGGTTGAAGGCCTTCTGCATCAGCTCGCCGTGGCTGAGGAAGCAGGAGCCGTCCAGCCATTGCCAGGCGCGTGGCAGCGGCGCGGCGAGTTGCGCCGGGTCGAGGTCGAAGGCGCCGGCGACGGCATTGGCGTTGAGCCGCTGGTACAGCCGCTGCAGGTCGGGCTCCAGCAGCGCCCAGTTGTCCAGCACGGCCTGCAGGGTGGCGGCGATACCGCTGGCATCCACCGCCCGCTTCAGGTCGCGGGAAACCACCAGCAGGCGGCCATCGCGGCTGCCGTCATCGAGGGTGGCGAACTTCATGGCAGCAACTCCTTCAACTCGGCCGCGTAACGGCCATCGAGAAGAATGAAGACCATCCGCGCCATCGCTTCGGTGCGATTGCTCCACGCATGATTGGTGCCGCGCTGCACCACGATGTCGCCGCGTTTGAGGTGCACTTCGCCGTCGTCCAGCACCAGCCAGACCTCGCCCTCGGTGACGATGCCGTAGTCCAGGGTCTGGGTGCGGTGCATCAGCTTGTGCTTCGAGTCGGCCTTGCCGGTGCCGGCATGGGATTCGCCGATTTCGGCGAAGACCGCCGCGGCGTCTTCGGCGCTGACCTGGTTCTGCACGCTGTCCGGCGGAATGTCCACCACGCGGATGACGCTGCCCAGTGGGCCGGGGCTGAGCTGCAGCGGCTGCGCGGTGGGATCGTCGCCGTTGTCCAGCGGCGCAGGGCTGCCGAGGCTGTTCCAGACCTCGTAGAACAGGGTGCCAGGCACCGCCTTGAGCGGGAAGTTGTTCGGCGTCGGGCCGCAGCTGGCGACCACCGCCTGGCCCTGGTCGTCGTGGCCGGTGACCACGCGTTTGAAGGTGGGAAGCTGTTGCATGCTGTCTCCTTTCAATTGCCGTCACCGATGGTCGTGCCACCGTCGACGATGAGATTCTGTCCGCTGATGAAGGCACCACCAGGTGCCGCCAGCAGCAACGCCTGGGCCGCCACTTCCTCGGGCCGGCCGACGCGGCGCAGCGGCGTGAGCGCCAGGCGGCGCTGCAGGACGTCAGGGTTGTCGGTGAGCGGACGGGCGAATTCGGTGTGGATCACGCCGGGGCTGATGGCGTTGACGCGGATGTTCGCCGGGCCCCACTCCACCGCCAGGTTGCGCGCCAGCTGCGCCAGCCCGGCCTTGGACAACCCGTACAGGCCCAGGCCCCTGTTGCCGCGCACGCCGGCGATGCTCGCCATCAGCACCACGCTGCCGCCGCCACCTTCGGCCATGGCCGGGAGCAAGGCGCTGGTCAGCCACAGCGCGCTGCGCAGGTTGACGCTGAAGGTCAGTTCCCAGTCGGCGTCGCTGGCCGTGCCGAGCGGCCCCATGTGCGGCGCGACGCCGGCATTGCAGACCAGCGCATCGAGCCGGCCGAGATGTTCCAGAGCTCGCTGCGCCAGTGCCTGCACGGCGTGAGCGTCACGCAGGTCGGCGGGTACGGCGATCACGTCGATGCCCTCCTCCGCCAGCGACGCCGACGCTCGCGCACAGTCCTCGGCGTTCTCGCTGCTGATTACCAGACGCGCGCCGGCACGGCCGTATTCGCGGGCGATGGCCAGGCCGATACCTCGGGTGGCGCCGGTGATCAGCGCAGCCTTGCCGACCAGGGAAAACAGCGCGCTCATGCCTGGGCCGCCAGCAGGCTGGCAATGATTCGCCGGGCGCGGTTGGCGCCGGCATCGACATGGATGTCCACCATCGGCCGCTCGCCGAAGCGCAGCAGGTTGGCGTACTGCGCCTCGATCACCTGCTTGTCCTCGTCGAAGGTCAGGCGGGTCTGCTCCAGCACCCGGCTCAGGTTCTCCTCCGGGTCGGCCTGGGGATTGGTCGCCTGGGTCCAGAAGTAGTGACAGGTTTCTTTGGTCTCCGGGGTCACGCCATGGAAGCCGCGCAGGTGGAAGCCACCCCGCTCGGGCGTGTCGATGGCCTCGCTGCCGGCGTCCACCGCGCCGGTCCAGATGCACAGGTGCGAGGGCTGGAATTCGATCTCCTGCCAGCGGTCGATGCGCCCCTCGAACGGATAGGCGTCGCGATAGGTGGGTGGCGGCTCGGAGTCGAGCATGTGACGCACCACCCGCACCGACTGCTCATCGCCGCTGACCTGCATCTGCGCGTTCATGTGGATGCGCGCGTTGCCGCCGATGGTGCGCAGGTGCACGTAGCCCAGGTGGCTGAGGTCGAGCAGGTTGTCGTGGATGAGCTGCCACGGCGCCGCGTAGTGGTAGACGTCACCGCCGAAGCGGTACTGGCCGCTGTCGTGGTGCGGGTAGGCCGGTGGTTCCCGGTCGGGGGCGGCACTGCCATGCCAGAGCCAGAGGATCTGGTCACGCTCGCGCAGGACGAAGGCCTTCACCAGCGCCTTGCCGGGCACCTTGGCCTGGCCGGGAATCTCCAGGCAGCGGCCATCGGCGCCGAACAGCAGCCCGTGGTAGCCGCAGCGCAGACCGTCCTGCTCGAGGGTGCCGAGTGACAGCGGCAAGGCGCGGTGGCAGCAACGGTCTTCCAGGGCGGCAACGCTGCCTTCGGCGGTGCGGAACAGCACCAGCGGCTGCCCGAGCAGGGTGCGCGCCAGTGGCTTGTCGCCGAGCTCCCAGGCGAAGCCGGCGACGTACCAGCGGTCCAGCGGGAAATCGGGCTGGCCGGTGGGCGCAGCGGGGTCGAAGGTGGTGATGGGGCTGGGAATCATCGGTGGCTCCTCAGAGATCGAGTACCAGGCGCGGGCTCTTCGAGCGCGAGCAGCAGGGGGTGAACTGGTCGTTGCGGGCGTGTTCGGCATCGGTCATGAACAGGTCGCAGTGCTCCGGTTCGCCGGCCAGCACGCGGGTCACGCAGGTGCCGCAGATGCCCTGCTCGCAGGACAACGGAATGTCCACGCCGGCCTCCAGCAGCACGTCGGCGACGCTGCGCTCAGGCGGAATCAGGAAGCACTGCCCACTGCTCGCCAACTGCACCTCGAAGCTGCCGCTGGCGGCCTCGGGCTCGGGCGCCGCCGCGAAGTACTCGCGGTGCAGGCGCGACTCGTCCCAGCCGGCCTGGCGCGCACTGCCCAGCACATGGGCCATGAATCCGCCGGGCCCGCAGAGGTAGAGGTGCGTGTCGTCCGCCGGAGCTGCCAGCAGGCGCGCAGCATCCAGACGCTGGTCGACGGGGCCGTCGTCAAAATGCAGTTGTACCTGGTCGGCGAAGCTCGACCGGCTCAGGCGTTCGAGGAAGGCCGCGCGGTCGGCCGAGCGACAGCAGTAGTGCAGCTCGAAAGCGGCGCCGCTCTGCGCGAGTCGTTCGGCCATGCAGAGGATCGGGGTGATGCCGATGCCGCCGGCGAACAGCAGGCTGCGGCCAGCTTCATGGGCCAGCGGGAAGAGGTTGCGCGGTTCGCTGATGCGCAGCCGCGTGCCCTCTTCCACCGCCTCGTGCAGGCAGCGCGAACCACCGCGCGAGGCCGGGTCGAGGAGCACGCCGATCTGGTAGCGGTCGTGCTCGCGTGGGTCGTTGCACAGCGAGTACTGGCGCACCAGCCCGTTGGGCAGGTGTACGTCGATATGCGAACCGGCGCTGAACGGCGGCAGGCTGGCGCCATCCAGCGAGCGCAGCTCGAAGCCGAGGATGTCCTGCGCCTCGTGCTGGCGGCGACTGACGAGGACCTCAAGCATGGCCGGCCTCCTTCGCCACTTCGGCAGCCGTGCGCTCTTCGGCGATCAGCCGGTCGAGCACGCGTCGGGCACGGATCGCTCCGGCATCGCCGACCAGCAGCACCGGCTTGAGCGACCAGAACTCGGCGTCGCCCATCATCTCCTGCTGCGCTTCGAGCATCGGCAGATCCTCGGTGGCGAATGGCCGGCGAATCGCCTCGACCTGTTCGCGGGCCAGTTGCTCGCCCATCGGGCCCATGGCTTTGGGGAAGCACATGGCAAACCAGTAGTGGGTGGTCTTGCCGGTCTCGGGGGTGAACAGGTGCGGGATCGGGTTGTTCACCCCTTCGCTGCGCGGCCGCCCGGTGGGCACCGCGCCGGCGTACAGCAGCATGTTGGCGGGGGCGTCCCAGCGCACGTCGATCCAGCGGTCCACCGGGGTGCCGTGGGGGATGTTCATTGCCTGGTAGAGGAAGTCCGGCATGATCTCCGCCACGGTCTGGCGGTTCGACCAGACGCTGTCGCCCTCCTGCTCGACGCTGGTGATCGCGCTCTTCACGCCTTCGCCGCCGAGGGTCGCGGGATGCAGGAACTCGACGTGGCTGAGGTCCATGATGTTGTCGGTTTCCAGCACGTAGTTGGCCTTGGCATGCAGGTAGCCCTTGCCGACGAACCAGTGCTCGGCGTCCATGCAGCTGAAGTCGGGAATGCGCTGCGGATCGGCCAGCGCCGGCTCGCCCATCCAGATCCACAGCAGGCTGTGGCGCTCCACCAGGGGATAGGCGCGGACCTTCGCGGCCCGCGGAATGACACCGTCACCGTGGGGGTTGTGGGTGCAGGCGCCGCTGCTGTCGAAACGCAGGCCGTGGTAGGCGCACTGCACCTCGTCGCCCTTCAGGCAGCCCATGTGCAGCGGTGCGAAGCGATGCGGGCAGCGGTTGCCGATGGCCCGGGCGATGCCCTGGCTGTCGCGGTAGAGCAGCACGGGCTCGTCCAGCAGGGTGCGCGGGAACAGTTGCCCGGGCTCGACCTCGGTGTCCCAGGCGGCGGCGTACCAGGTGTTGCGCAAGTAGCTCACGGTCATGTCCTCGTTCTTGTTGTCGTGATCAGGCCAGTGCCTGAGCCTTGATCTGCCGCCCCAGCAGCACCAGGCACAGCGGAGCCAGTGCGAGTTGCGCCAGCGCCACCAGCAGCAGCGCATGCGGCAGCTGGGTGGCGATGCCGCCGGTGAGCGCCAGCACCAACAGCGGGCTGACGAACTCGCCGGCGAAGATCGACGCGGTGAAGCCACCGGTGGCGCGGCCGCGCTGGTCGAAGCCGACCTGCTGCATCACCTGGGTGATCAGCGTCGGCAGCAGCAGGCCCACGCCCAGCCCGTTCAACAGCACGGCGAGGACCACGGGCGCGTGGCTGGACGACAGCGCCATCAGCCCGCCTCCCAGGCCCGCCGTGGCGAAGCCCAGCGCCAGCAGGCGACGCGCCGGCAACCCGGCGAGCAGGCGGAAGGTCAGCGCACCGGCCAGCACGCCGAGCTGGTTGGCGCCCATGGTCAGGCCGATCTGCTGCGGACCGTCGACGTGCAGCAGTTGCAGCAGGTAGCCCGCCTGCACCGGCACGATGAACAGGCTGACGCCGGCCAGCCCGGTGAGCAGGTACAGCGGCGCCAGCGCCGCCCAGGGGAAGCGCGAGGCGCTGGTCGGCGCATGCTCGACGCGGTGTGCCTGCGGCTCCCAGAGCAAGGCGGCCATCAGCGGCAGGCACAGCACGCCCACGGCATAGAGCACGAACGGGGTGCGCCAGCTGCTCTCCCCCAGCGCGCCGCCCAGGCCCATGAACAGCGCGGCGGACAGCGAAGTAGCAACCATCTGCAGGGCGAACAGGCGCTCACGGCGCTGGCCGTCGAAGTAGTCGCCCATCAGCGTGGTGCAGCAGGTCATGATCCCCGCTTCCGCCAAGCCGATGCCGGCGCGGCTGGCGACGATCAGGCCAAGCGAATCCAGCCACAGCGGCAGCACGCCACAGAGGCTGTACAGCAGCATGCTTGCGAGCAACAGGGAGCGCCTTCCCACGCGGTCGGCCAGCACCCCGGCCAGCGGCGCGAGGAAGGCGATTACCAGCGCCGGCAGGGTCAGCGCCACCGGCACCAGCACGGCGGCGCCGGGAGTCTCGGCAAAGTGCGCCTGCATGCGCGGCAGCACCGGCGCGATGAGCACCGCGCCGAGCACCGGCAGGCAGCTGCCGAACAGCAGCAACAGGGCTTGGGCGCTGCCAGCACGGCGATCAGCGCTCATGGCGCACCTCCACCAGCAGGCAATGGCTGGCGCCGTACTGGATCAGGCCGGCGCGCAGCTCGCGCCACAGGGTCTTCAGGCAGGGCATGGAGTCGTCCTCTTGTTGTCGTTGTGCGGACTCAGCGCGCCTGGCCGCAGGCCAGGGGCGTGGCGGCGTGCTGCTGGCAGCAGTCGCGGTCGTGGTGGACTTCCTGCAGGTGGTGCGCCGCCACGGTCGGTTGCGCCTCCACGCGGGCCTGGCGCTGCGGCAGGAGGAAATACGCCAGCGCCGGCAGCAGGATCAGCGCGCCGACCATGTTCCAGACGAACATGAAGGCCAGCAGCACGCCCATGTCGGCCTGGAACTTGATGGGCGAGAGGATCCAGGTGCCCACGCCGATGGCCAGGGTCACGCCGGTGAGCATCACCACCTTGCCGGTGAACAGCAGCGCGCGGTAATACGCCTCGGAAAGACTGGCGCCCTGGCGCAGCTGCGCCAGCACGATGCTCATGACGTAGAGCGCGTAGTCCACGCCGATGCCCACGCCCAGGGCGATCACCGGCAGGGTCGCGACCTTCACGCCGATGCCCAGCGCCACCATCAGTGCCTCGCAGAGGATCGAGGTGAGCACCAGCGGCAGCACTGCGCAGAGCACCGCGCGCCAGGAACGGAAGGTCACCAGGCAGAGCAGGATCACCGCGCCGTAGACCCACCAGAGCATGTCGCGGTTGGCCTGTTTCACCACCTGGTTGGTGGCTGCTTCGATACCCGCACTACCGGCGGCGAGGAGGAACTTCGCCTGTTCGCTGTCGTTGTTCTGGGCGAAGGCCTGCACGCTATCCACGACATGCGCGAGGGTGTCGGCCTTGTGGTCGGTGAGGTAGGCGTAGAGCGTCAGCAGGCTGCAGTCGTCGTTGTACAACCCGCGCGGGGCGTTGGCGGTGACCATGTTCAGGGTCGCCTGGTTGTTCACCAGTTCGTACCACTTCGGGCTGCCTTCGGAGAGGCCGACCAGAACCCGGCGGTTGAGCAGCGCCAGCGAGTTGGTCGAGTCCACGCCCGGCAGACCGCGCAGCTGCCAGTCGAGGTCATCCACGCGCTTGAGGGTGTCGTAGGCCGAGCATGCTCCGGCCGGGGTCTGCACCATCACCGCGAAGACATCGCTGCTGGCGCCGTAGTGCCGGGTGACGAAGGCGTTGTCGCGGTTGTAGCGCGAGTCCGGGCGCAGCTCGGGGGCGCCGGCGTCGAGGTCGCCGACCTTCAGGTGCAGGCTCACGGCATAGCCGCCAGCGGCCATCAGCGCGGCCACGGCGATGCATGCGGCGGCCCAGCGGCGCCGGGTGAACAGGTCGAGGAAGCGCCACATGGCGTGCTTGTCCGCCCCGCTCGCCTCGGCCTCCTCGGCACGCAGGCTGCGCCGCGCCGCGCGGGCACTGACGCCTACGTAGGAGAGCAGCACCGGCAGCAGGATCAGGTTGGTGAAGATCAGCACCGCTACGCCCAGGCTGGCGATCACCGCCAGGTCCTGGATCACCTGGATACGGATGATCATCAGCACGGCGAAACCCACGGCGTCGCACAGCAGCGCGGTGAGCCCGGCGAGGAACAGCCGGCGGAAGGTGAAGCGCGCCGCCACCAGGCGATGCATGCCACGGCCGATGTCCTGCATGATACCGTTCATCTTCTGCGCGCCGTGGCTCATGCCGATGGCGAACACCAGGAACGGCACCAGCACCGAATACGGGTCCAGCTCGTAACCCAGCAGCGGCAGCAGGCCGAGCTGCCAGACCACCGCCACCAGCGAGCAGATCACCACCAGCGCGGTGCTGCGCACGCAGCGGGTGTACCAATAGAGCACCGCGGCGGTGATGGCGATGGCGGCGGCGAAGAACAGCAGGATCTGCTTCAGCCCGTCGATGAGGTCGCCTACCACCTTGGCGAAGCCGGTGATGTGGATGTCCACGCCCTGCCCCTGGAAGCGCGCTCGCAGGCTTTCCAGTTCATGGGCGAAGGCCGTGTAGTCCAGCGCCTGGCCGTCCGGGGTCTTCTCCAGCAGCGGCACGTAGACGATGCTCGAGTGCTGGTCGAAGGCCACCAGCTGGCCGATCTCGTTGGAGCGCTCGACGTTGCGCTTGAGCTCTTCAAGTTTCGCGGCACCGCCATCGTAGCCGTCGGGGATCACCGGGCCGCCTTCCAGGCCGTCCTCGGTCACGCCAGTCCAGCGGGTCGAGGGCGTCCACAGCGACTTCATCGCCGCGCGGTCGACGCCGGGCAGCAGGTAAACCGCATCGTTGAGCTGCTGCAGGCTGTGCAGGTAGTCCTTGTCGTAGATGCTGCCGCGCGGGTTGGCCACGGCGATGCGCACGGCGTTGCCCAACCCGGCCAGCTCCTGGCGGTGCTCCAGGTAGTTGTGAATGAACGGGTGCTCTCGCGGGATCATCTTCTCGAAGCTGGCGTTGAGCGTCAGGCGGGTGGCCTGCCAGCCCAGCAGCAGTGTCGCCGCCAGGCACAGCAGCAGGACCAGGGCGCGGTGGTTGAACAGCGCGCGTTCCAGCAGCGAGCCGGAAGCACTGTCGAAGTCGTCGAGGCGGCCGCTGGACGGCGCAGGGGAAGTCGTAGCGTGCATGGCTCAGTCCGCGCGAAGAGGTTGGGAAGAAGGCGCCAGGCGGCGCGCGCCGGCCATGCCGACGGCAACGATGGCGCCATCGGCGGCGGTGATCGCAGCGGTCAGTGGCAGGCCGTCGGAGACCGGCAGCGGCTGCGCGGCGAAGGCATCCAGGCCGCTACGCAGCAGCATCCCGGCCTGGTTGGCGAGCAGCAGCTGGCCGCCGGCAACGCGGATGCCGTTGAGCGATGCGGGAATCGGGTTGGCCAGCGGCTGGAAGCTTTCGCCGGCGTCGTCGGAAGCCAGCAGGGTGCCGCGCAGACCGCCCACCAGCAGGCGCCCACCGGGCAGCACGGCGGCGGCGAAGTAGCTGCCGTCGTAGGGGCTCTGCAGGGCGTCGAAGTGGGCGCCGTCATCGCGGGAACGCAGCAGCAGGCCTTGCTCACCGGCGACGTACAGGTCACTGCCGGCGCGGGCCAGGGCGTACAGGTGAAGACCACGCTGGTTCGGCAGCCGGCCCATCTCGGACTGCCAGCTGCGACCGCCATCGGCAGTGCTCAGCGCCACGCCGTAAGCACCGACCACCAGACCGTGATGGGCATCGGCGAAGCTCAGCGCCAGCAGCGGTTTGTCGGCGCCGTCGGCCACCAGCCTTTGCGCAGCGGCGACGCGCGCAGCGTCTCCGGAAGCCGCGGCGGCCTGCTGCTCCAGGACAGCACCTCGCTTGCCGTCGAGTTGCAGGGTCCAGTGCTCGCCGCCGTCCTCGCTGTGCAGCACCACGCCGGCGTGGCCGATGGCCCAGCCACTCTGCGCATCGATGAACTGTACGGCAGTCAGGCCAACGCTCACCGGCACTGCCGTGGCCTGGCGCCAGGTAGTGCCGTTGTCGTCGGAGAGCAGCACCACGCCGCGCTCCCCCACTGCCACCAGGCGCTCGCCGGCGCGGGCCACATCCTGCAGCACCGCGCGCAGGGCCTGCGGGCCATGCACGGCGGGCTGCGCCAGGACATCCACGCTGCCACCGGCGAACGCCGCGGGCACCGCGCAACAGGCTGCCAGCAGCCAGGCGGAGAGACTCTTCTTCATCGCACGCAACCTTTCTTTTTTCTTGTAATCGGTACAACGGTTTCGCTGCAGAGCCCCCTGTAGGAGCGAGCCATGCTCGCGAGTCGCGGGCATGGCCCGCTCCTACAGGTGATCGACCTACCCCTCTTAACGCACGCCCTCACCCGCCATGGCATCGGCGGTGAACACCGAGTCCTTGTAGGGCGGCACGATGCGGTACTGCTCGCTCTTGCCGGCGAACAGGTCACCGGCGAACCAGGCCCCGGAGAGCAGGTCGTAGAAGCCGTTGGTGAGGGTCACCACGCCGGGCAGGTCGGGCATCACCACCGGCGAGGTCCAGACCACCTTGGCCAACTGGTTGCGGGCGTCGTAGCGCTCGCCGAGCACGGCGGCCCAGGTGTCCTCATCCAGGTAGTAGGTGCTTTTCGGCATCACATGGCGCTGGCCGTCCTTCAGGGTCGCCTCCACCACCCAGACGCGGTGCAGTTCCCAGCGGATGGCGTCGGACTTCAGGTGGTGCGCATCGAGCATCGATTCGGCGCTGGCGGCGGTGAAGACCTTGTTGGCGTTGTAGGGGATGTACATCTCCTTCTTGCCCACCAGCTTCCAGTCGAAGCGATCGACGCGGCCGTTGAACACGTAGAGCTCGTCGAAGCTCATGACCCCGGCGGTGGCCGGCGTCGGGGTGTCGCAGCAGGCGTTGGGCAGGCGGCGCACGCGGCGCTGGCCGGGCAGGTAGGTCCACACGGCGGCCTTGTCGGCGTTGAGGTTCTCAAGGCCGGTGATGGCCTCGCCGGCGCGCAGCGGCGGGCCGTCGTTGATCATGCGGATGGACCAGAACACGCCC
Source organism: Pseudomonas sp. LABIM340 (assembly GCF_040017195.2). Classification (NCBI taxonomy): domain Bacteria; kingdom Pseudomonadati; phylum Pseudomonadota; class Gammaproteobacteria; order Pseudomonadales; family Pseudomonadaceae; genus Pseudomonas; species Pseudomonas sp. LABIM340. Next base: position 4,189,450 of record NZ_CM200227.1, read on the forward strand.
TTCTCGCTGCTGCCGCCGGGCAGGTACCAGGGCATCTGGAAATCGCCGCGCGAGTCGTTGGTCAGCACGTGCTTGCCGTCGGCGGTGGTCAGGTACTGGTTGAAGTTGGAGTGCCAGGAGGCCCCGCGCCAGCGCAGCAGGTGGTTCCAGATGGCCTCCACGCCGTTGCCCGGAATCGGGAACGGAATGCCCCCGGCAGCACCTTCGGGCATCGGCCCAGCGGGACCCTCCACCAGCTTGCCGCTGGTGGCATTGGCGAAGGTGGCGTCGTACACCGACTGCGGCGCGGCGGCGCTGCGGTGGGTCGGGTAGACCTCCAGGCGGTAGCTGTCCGGGTACTTCTTCAGCATCGCCTGGATGCCGGGGGTCAGCTTGTCGGCGTACTGCGCCATGTTCTGCGCGGTGATGGTCAGCTGCGGCTTCTCGCTGGCGAAGGGATCGCCGCGCTTGCCGCCGTCCTTGTAGGCCGGGTCGACCTGGGTGTAGCCGCCGGTCCATGCCGGGATGCTGCCGTCGGCATTGCCGGCGCGCTCGCCACCCAGCGGGGTCAGGGTGGTTTTCAGCTTGCCCGCCTCCTCGGCGGACACCGCGCCAAAGGCGCCATGGGCGAACAGCAGGGAGGCACTCAAAGCGGTGAGCAGGGAAACGACTTTCTTGTTGTGTTTCATCGGGCAGTCCTCGGTCAGAAGGTGCGGCTGACGGTGAAGGCGATGAAGTCGCGGTCTTTCAGCGACTGTTCGAAGGTGTAGTGGTTGTCGGCGTCGAGGAAGGTGTTCTCCGGGCCGTAGTAGTGCGTGTAGGTCAGGCCCAGGCTCCAGGTGTTGAGGTAGTTGCCCTTCAGGCCGATGTTCAGGTCGCCGCCGTGGTCGGTGCCGAAGCCGGTGCCCAGCGCCTCGGAAGCGCCGTTGGTGTAGCTCGCGCCGATGGGCACCGAGAGGTCGAGGCCGGGGTAGATCTGCCGGTACATCGGCTCGAACACCAGGCGCAGGCTGGTGGCGTCGCGGTCGGCGTTGGGGTCGACCGCATCGGCGTTCTTGCTCACGCTCATCACCCGGTTCCAGGCGATCTCGCCGAGGAAGCTGGACTCGGCGGCGATGAAGCTCGGCTCCAGGCTCGCCAGCCAGGAGAAGTTGGCGTGCAGTGTGCGGCCGGTGGCGTAGACCGGGTCGTCGTCGTTGTTGATCGCCTCACCCACCGCCAGCGCATGCTGGCTGGTGGAGGCCAGCGGCTGGTTCCAGCGGGTGGACAACTCGCCCGCCACGTTGAAGTTGCCCAGGGTGGTGGAGAAGCTCGCCCCCAGCGCCTCGATGCCTTCGGGGTAGACCCAGTAGAACTCGCCGGCCTTGCCGGTCACCGGGTTGAGGCTGGCGAAGTCCGGACGCACATTGAGCTGCGGGTTCTTGTCGTGGAAGCGGATGGCGTAGACGCCCCAGTCCACCGTCTCGGTGCGCCAGCGCAACTGCACGCCGCCCTGCCCCGAGTCCTTGGCCTCCTTGTCGTTGCCACGGTAGAAGGCCAGCGGCTGGCCGCCGGGCATCACCGGAGCGCCGATGAACATGCGCTCGCCGCCGTCGCCGAAGAAGTCGTCGCTGGAGAAGTAGCTGCCGGCGGCCGGCAGGCGGTTGGCCTCCCACTCGAACTGGTAGTAGGCGCCCAGGGACACATCCGGGGTCAGCTGCAGCTGGCCGGAGACCTGCTGCACCGGGCGGATCAGTTCCTTGAACTGGGTATTGGGTACCGACAGGCCCTTGACCACGTCGATCGGCGCCATGCCGCCGGCGATGCCGTTCATGCCGTAGAACAGGCTCTCGCCCCACTGCATGGCGTAGCGGCCCAGGCGCCCGGAAACCGGCATCTCGCCGATCTCGGTCTTGCCGAAGACGAAGGCATCCAGCAGCTCACCCTTGCGCCCGTGGAGGGTGCGGGTGTCGTCGGTGAACTCGTCGTAGTCCACCGAGTAGCTGTTGGCGCGGCTCGGATCGTTGTTGTCGGTGCCGCGGTTGTAGACGTCATCGTACCAGGCCGCGCCGCTGACCCGCGCACCGACGTTGCCGTAGGTGATGTCCAGCTCGGAGAGCAGGTCCAGGCGGTTGGAGATCAGGCCCTTGTCGAAGTTGCGGTCGCCATCGTCCAGGTTCAGCGCGGTCTGGCCTTCGCTGAGCTTGCTGCTCGCATCCTGGGTGCGCCAGGCGGCGCTGTACTTCAGGGTGTTGTCCCAGCGCGCCCGCAGGTCGGGGTTGCCGGTGTCGAATTCGAAGGCCTGGGCGTGGCTGGCGGCCAGCGCGAGGAGCGCCAGGGTAATGGGCTTGAGCGGCGGCAGCGGCCGCGCGGTTGCACGCGTGCGAGTCAACATCGGGGTTTCCTCTTTCTTGTTCTTGTACGTCGGTGTTGGCGGTGGTTGGCCTGTGCCACGGCGCGCCATCAAGGCAGGGCGCGCCGGGCGCGGGGATCAGATGGGGCGCGCGGTGACCTCCAGCATCTGCTTGACCAGGCCGATACGGTCGAAGGACGGGTCGCGCTGGATCTCCTTCTCGCCGGCCAGCAGGGACATCTCGCTGATGAACCTGCAGCGCTCGAAGCGGCGGCCCATGAAACGCTGGAGCTGGTCTTCCAGCTCGCCGCCAACGGTCAGCTCTTCGGCCAGCACCACGGCATCCTCGATGGCCATGCCGGCGCCCTGGCCCAGGTGCGGCGTGGTGGCGTGGGCGGCGTCGCCGATCAGCAGCACGCGGCCGCGGTACCAGGGTTCATCGACGAACACGGCTTCCAGCGGCTTGTAGACGACCTCGGCGCTGTCGCCGATCTGCTCGCGCAGCTCGCCGATCAGCCCGCCAAAGCCGGCCAGGCGCTGGCGCAGGCCGTCGGCCAGGCTGGCCGGGTCCATCCAGGGATTGCCCGGCTCGTGGGAGGTGGTGAAGAGGTACATCAGGTCATCGGCCAGCGGCACCAGGCCGGCGTTGCCCGACGGCCCCTGGTAGTTGGCCAGGTGATCAATGCCGGCGGCGCGGGGGAAGTTGTGGCGCCACACCGACTGGCCAGTGAAGTGCGGCTGGTACTTATCGCCAAAGAGCAGGCCGCGCACCCTGGAGAACAGGCCGTCAGCGCCCACCACCAGCGCGTAGCGGCCCTGGCTGCCGTCGCTGAACAGCACATCGACGCCGCTGGCGTCCTGTTCGAGGCTTTCCACCGAAGTGCCCAGGCGCACCTGGGTGCCCAGCTCGATGGCGGTCTCGCTCAGCACCTTGTGCAGCGCACGACGGGAGATGCCGACGTTGGCCGGGTACTGCGGGCCGGCCAGGCGCTGGCCGGGAATGCGCGCCAACTGCTCACCCTGCGTGGTGTAGATGGCCACGTCCTCGAAGGCGTAGGCCGCATCCAGGTAGGCGTCGAGCAGGCCGAGGCGGTGCATCTCGCGCACCACGTTGCTCTGCTGGATGATGCCGACGCCGTAGACCGTCCATTCGGTCTTCAGCTCGACCAGATCGACCGCGACTCCCTTGCGGCGCAGGGCGATGGCGGCGCACAGCCCGCCAATCCCGCCGCCCACGATCAGCACATTGCTCACAGTATTCATGGCATCTCTCACGTCTTGTTCTTGTTGTCCGCCACGTTCTGCGCGGCGGCCGTTCTGCGTGCCCGGGGCACAGCTTCCCGGCGGGGCCGGGCTTTGACTAATCGCGTCCGTGGATGCGACCTATCGCGCGGCGCGATACCTCAGGCGTCCAGTTGCGCCAGCGGCAATAGCAGCCAGCCGTCGGCCTCGCGGTGTTGCAGCGCCGGCAGCACTTCCCCACGACAGGGGCCGTGCACGCAGGCGCCGTCCTGCGGGCGGAAGCGCGCGCCGTGGGCGTAGCAGATGACCCACTGGCCATCGGCGCTGAGAAAGCGGTCCTTGCGGTACTCCAGCGGCACCGACAGGTGCGGGCAGAGGTTGCGGTACACGCGCACCTGACCCTGGTGACGCAGGGCGAACAGGCTGTCCGCTCCCCTGCCCTGCGGGTCGAATCCGCGCGACTGCCCCTCGCCCAGCTCATCGAGCCGGCACAGCGCCACGCAATCCACGGCTCAGCCCTGCTTGGGCGGCGGGCCGCTGGGCGCCCATTTCTCCCGCGAGGTGAAGAGGAACAGCTGCGAGTTGTCCGCCGACATCGGCGCCTGGCGTGCGGCCCAGGCGTCGTCGTGCTTGTCCATGTCGGCGTCGTACTCGATGTGGCAACCCAGCGGGCTGTTGAAGTACCAGAACCAGTTGGAACCCAGCAGGTGGCGGCCGGGACCCCAGAAGCTGGTCCAGCCCTTCTGCTGGAAGCGCGTGCCGGCCAGCAGCACTTCGGTGCCACTGCCCATATGGAAGGTGAAGTGTTCGCAGCCCTGCATGTGCGGCGGGGTCTGGATCATGAACAGGCAGTGGTGGTCGTCCATGCCGGCGGTGCGCATGAAGGGCCCGACGCCGACGAAGCTGTCGGTGGTGACGAAGCCCAGGCGGTCGCGATAGAACGCCTCCCCCTTGGCCGCGTCAGGCACGAAGTAGACGACGTGGGACAGCGAGCGCGGCAGCGCCGGCATGTCCGGGGTGATGCCCAGCTGGTTGAGCGGGCGCTGCGGCGCGCTGCCGGGGGCATTGGTCAGGTCGGCCGGTGCCTCGAAAGTGCGGCGCCAGGAAACCTGGAAGGCGATGGCGAAGCCCAGGTCGTCGACGCTGTGCAGCGCGCCGTTCTCGTCGCGGCGCACCTCGCGGTCACGCCCCAGTTCGTCGGCGATGGCTTCCAGGTCCGCGGTGGACGCCACGCCGTAGAGGGTTTCGCGCAGCGACGGGGTTGGCCCGAGCGCCGGCGGCAGGCTCGGATCATCGCCACGGCGGATGATGATCGCGGTGCCGTCCAGCGCCTCGAAACGGCCGCCGTCGGCATCCAGTTGGGCGGCCGTGAGGCCGTAGTCACGCAGGCAATCGGCACAGGCCTGGATATCGTCGACGCCGAATACCAGCGCGTCGAGTCCAAGAATGTTCATGGCTACCACTCCATTGAAATTATGTTCGGCGCCGGGCAGGGGGTCGCCGGTGGTGGGTCGCCGCGGCTCGTCGGCCGCTCGACTGGAGCGCAGGTTGATGGCTCGCCCGGCGGGCTGACCAATCGCGTGTGGGGATGCGAGGCATCGGCAATCGCGATACCTGCGTGGCGGCCCATGACGCAGGGCGTTAGCCGCACGGAGGAGGCAGAGTGCTATTGACGTATCGGCAATGCGGCCCGAAGGTATCGCGAAAATAACTACAAGAACCGTGAGCCATCGCCATGCGTTTTCACCACCTGGACCTGAACCTGCTGGTGGCGCTGGATGTACTGCTCGAAGAGCAGAACATCACCCGTGCCGCCGAACGCCTGCACATGACCCAGTCGGCCACCAGCGGCGTGCTGGGACGCTTGCGCACCTTCTTCGAGGACGAACTGCTGGTGCAGGTCGGGCGCAAGATGCAGCCCACGCCCTATGCCCTGGAGCTGGCTGTGCCGGTGCGGGAAGTGCTGCTGACCATCCGTTCCTCGATCACCTCCAAGCCGGTATTCGACCCCGCCAGCAGCAAGCGCCACTTCCGCCTGGTGACCTCGGACTACCTGATCAGCGTGCTGTTCGCCCAGGTCATCCAGAAGATCCACCAGGAGGCGCCGCACATCACCTTCGAGATGCTCAGCCCCGGCGACAACACCGCCGAGATGCTGATGCGCGGCGAGCTCGACCTGATGATCGCGCCCGAGCGCTACATCATCGACGGCCATCCGGCGCAGCTGCTGTTCGAGGAAGATCACGTCTGCGTGGTCTGGCGCGACAACCCCGAGGTCGGCGACGCCCTGACGCTGGAGCAGTACATGCAGATGGGCCACATCTCGGTGGGCTTCGGGCGCAACCGGCACCTGAGCATCGAGGACTGGTTCATGAGCCAGTACGGCTTCAACCGCCGCCTGGAAGTGATCACCAACGACTTCAACACCCTGCCGCAACTGCTGGTGGGCACCCAGCGCGTGGCGACCATGCACCGTCGCCTGGCCGAGCTGTATGCGCGCTACCTGCCGCTGCGCATCCTGCCGCCGCCGGTGAAGATCCCGGTGATGCGCGAATTCATGCTCTGGCACCGCAGCATGGAGGGCGACCCCATGCACCGCTGGTTGCGCGAGCGCATCCGCGACTTCATCCAGAGTGTCGACCAGCAACCGAACGCCCTGCGCGCCAGCGCCTGACGTCAGTTATCGCCCCGGCCACCGCAACGGCGCCGGGGCATCGCATTTCACGATACCTCGCATCCCCACTCGCGATTGGCCCCGCCCCTTCCCGCCTGCGTACCTTGCCTTCGAACCGCGCCCTGCGTGCCTGCCGCTGTTTCCGGGCGCCGGACTCAACGACCGCAGAAGGACAAGAAGAATGTTCCGTTACTTCCCCACCAATTACGTCTGGAATCTCTCGGTGGACCTGGCCATCGAGATGGGCGCCCGCCTGGGCGAGATCGAGGAAATGTGCGCTCCGCTGCAGGAGGCCGCCAAGCAGCCCGACGCCGCCGGCACCCAGGCCTTCCGCGAGACCTGGGCGAAGATGGCCGACAAGCTCTGCGCCCTCGCCGAAGAAGACGAGGCCGCCGGCCGCCGCCTCTCCGCCGGGGAGAAATACAACCGCGCCGCCACCTACTACCTCACCTGCGAACGCCTGCAAGCCCACGGCGCTGCCGGCCGCGAGGCGCTGTACCAGCGCTTCCTGGAAACCTTCGCGCGCGGCATCGACCTGTCGAAGGAAAACTGCGAGCGGGTGGAAATCCCCTATGAGGGCAAGCACCTCTCCGGCCTGCTGGTGCGCGCCGAGGGCGTAGACGGCCCGGCGCCGCTGCTGGTGCAAGTCAACGGCCTGGATTCGACCAAGGAAATGAAATACCGCGTCGGCCTGCCGGCCTGGCTGGCCAAGCGCGGCGTGTCCTCGCTGATCATCGACCAGCCCGGCACCGGCGAGGCGCTGCGCCTGCATGGCCTGACCGCGCGCTACGACAGCGAACACTGGGCCAGCCGCGTGGTGGACTGGCTGGAGGTCCACCCCGAAGTCGACCCCAAACGCATCGGCCTGGAGGGCGTCTCCCTGGGCGGCTACTACTGCCCGCGCGCGGTGGCCTTCGAGCCGCGCTTCGCCTGCGGCGTGGTCTGGGGCGCCAACCACGACTGGCGCGACGTGCAGAAGCGCCGCCTGGAGAAGGAAGGCAACTTCCCGGTGCCGCACTACTGGGCGCACGTGCAGTGGGTCTGGGGCGCGAAGGACATGGACGAGTTCATGGCGATTGCCGAGAACGTGCACCTGGATGGCGTGCTCGAGCGCATCCGCGTGCCCTTCCTGGTCACCCACGGCGAGAAGGACTCGCAGATTCCGCTGAAGTGGGCGCATCGCACTTACGAACAGCTGGTGAACAGCCCGAAACGCGAGCTGAAGATCTTCACCGAGCGCGAAGGCGGCGTACAGCATTCGAGCTTCGACAACAGCATCAACGCCGGCCACTACATCGCCGACTGGATCGCCGAAACCCTCGGCGGCCACACCGCCTGACCTTCCTTGCGCCGGTCACCCGGCGCTGCTCCTGCGGGGTGTCGGCCCCGCCCTCCACGGCGCCCATCGGCGCCGTTTTCTTGCTGCTCACTCGCCTGCAGGAGCGCCCATGGGCGCGATCGCGGGCATGGCCCGCTCCTACAGGTTCGGGTCAGGCCGGCGCGCGGGTACCGTGGAACGACGCGATGCGCCAGCCCTCCTCGCCCTTCACCCAGAGCTGCGTGGCAAAACCCTCGGCACGCACCGGCTCGCCGCCGCCGCGTTTCTGCAGCAGGTTGCACTGCGGGCCGCTCATCAGCGCCAGACCATCGCCGAACAGACGAACCGCCAGCTCGCCACGCTCCACTGCCAGGTAGCGCACAGCGTGGCGGGCGTAGTCCAGGTACTGCGCCTTGTCCTGCACCAGCCCGGTGGTGTGCACGTACAGCAACTCATCGGCAAACAGTTCGTCCAGCCGCGTGTGATCCTCCTCGATCAGGGCGCGCTGGCGTTCGGCTTCCAGGTTCAGCAACAGATCACGAATAGCCTTCATGGGATTTTCCCTTGGTGGTTGATGGGCGGGCGAATCCTCCCCCTCCCCCGCACAAGAGGAAAAATCGCCGATCGCCATGCCAGGCATCGCCACTCCCGATACCCGCCCGACTGCACCGTTTCTTCCTCTGAAGCCCAAGAACCACGCAGCCTGCGCCAGGTATCGACGGCATCGATGGGTGCCCATCGACAGCATCTGATGGTGCCGGCCGCCACACCCGCACTAGCCTGCCGGCAAACAACAAGACGAGGAGAGTCCGACCATGGGCGCCCTGCACCTGCACTGCTCCACCCTGTTCGATGGCACCGGCCTGGAAACACGCCAGCGACAGACACTGATCATCGAGAACGGCGTGATCCGCCACGTCGGGCCGTCGGCCGGGGCGCCGCGCCCGGCAGCGGGGGACCGCGAAGTCCACGGCGACTTCGTCATGCCGGGGCTGGTGGACGTGCATACCCACCTGGCCTTCGGCAACGCCCAGAGCGAGGAAGACATCGATATCTGGACCAGCGACGAATTCCGCGCCCTGCGCGGGCTGTTCTTCGCCCAGCACGTGCTCGCCGCCGGCGTCACCTCCATGGTCTGCCCCGGCGACAGCGGCCAGCTCAGCATCGCCGTGCGCAACACGGTCAACGCCGGGCTCTTCGAAGGCCCGCGCATCGCCGCCAGCAGCCGCGTGATCACCAACCGGCAGAGTCTCAACGACTGGTTCCCCAGCCGCGTCGGCGCACCGGAATACTTCACCGCCGCGCTGGTCACCAGCCGCACCGAGGCCATCGCGGAAATCCGCAAGCAGGCCAAGGACGGCGTCGACCTGATCAAGATCGCCATGGACGGCACGCACCGCCGGCCCAATGGCGAGATCATCGCCGCCTTCACCGCCGACGAAACCCGCGAGATGGTCGAGGAAGCCCATCGCCTGGGCTGCCGCGTGGCCACCCACGCCTACGGCCGCGAAGCGGTGATGTACGCGGCAAAGGCCGGCGTCGACCTGGTCTTCCATGCTTTCTACATGGACGACGCCTGCATCGAGGCGCTGCTCGAAGCCGGCAGCGTGCTCGCACCGACCATGACTTTCCCGCAGAACACCGTGGACTTCTGCCAGCCCCACGACCCGGCCATCGCCACCGGCTACGCCGGCTACTGCGCACGGACACTGGAACTGGGCACCCCGGTGCTCAAGCGCGCCAAAGCCGCCGGCATTCCCTTCGCCTGTGGCAGCGACAGCGGCTTCGCCGTGACGCCCTACGGCGAATGGCACGCCCGCGAACTGGAACTGCTGGTGCGCCGGCTGGACTTTACCCCCGCCGAGGCGCTCTACGCCGCCACCAATGTCGGCTCGCGCCTGATGCCCCGCGGCGAAACCCTCGGCACCCTGGAGCCGGGCAAGCAGGCCGACCTGCTGATCCTCGACGGCTCGCCACTGGAAGACATCCGCATCCTTCAGGACCGCAACCGACTGCAGGCCGTGTACAAGGCCGGCGAGCCGGTACGCCTGCAACGCACCGCTTACAACCCCAAGCAGGTGTCGGACTTCAACTCGCTGAAGTGGACCGACCTCTACACCCGCGACCGCGTCGCCCAATTGGGTAAATGGAGCCAGTGAGCATGAGCCACCTCGACTTCGAACTGGCCGCGCACCTGGCCGCCGCCACCCTGCGTCACGCCCGCGCCGAGGGCGTGCGTCCGCTGGCCGCCGCCGTGCTGGATGCGGCCGGTCACCCGCTGGCCGTGCTGCGCGACGAGCAGGCCAGCTTCCTCCGCCCGCAGATCGCCACCGGCAAGGCGCGCGGCTGCCTGGGCATGGGCTTCGGCGGCCGCGAACTGGCGCGCCGCGCCCAGGCCATGCCGGCGTTCTTCGATGCGATCAACAGCCTCACCGGCGGCGAGGTGATCCCGGTGGCCGGCGGCATTCTCCTGCGCGATGACGAAGGCCGGCTGCTGGGTGCCATCGGCGTCAGCGGCGATACCTCGGACAACGACGAACGCTGCGCCCTGCTGGCCATTGCGGAATTCGGGCTGCACGGCGAGACGGGCGATACTCAATCCTGATCGAGCAGCGCGGCCTGCTCCGCCAGCACCTGGCGGAGCCAAGCCAGTGCAGGGTCGAAAGCCTGCTGCGGGTGCCACTGCAGCACCTGCGCCGCCGCCGGGAACTCCATGGGCGCCGGCAACACGCGCAGCGGGTAACGCCGCGCCAGTGACTCGGCCTGGCGGCGGAACAGCGTGGCGATTCGCGGCGTGCCGACGACGAACTCGGCCATCAGGGCAAAGCTCTGCACCGCCACCGCGACCCGCCGCTCGATACCGATTTCGCGCAGGTGCTGGGTATCCAGCGACAGGTTCTGGCCATCGGTGAACTCCCGCACCACATGTCCGGCCGCGCAGTAAGCAGCGAGGTTCAGCGATTCTTCGTGTGCAGGATGGGCCGCGCAGACGATGCAGCACAGCTCATCGCTGAGCAGCGCCTCGTGGGGGTAACGCGGGTTGATCCGCCGCTGCGGGACTATCACCAGGTCGCTGCGCCGGTACTCCAGCGCCTCGGCCACCACATCACCGTCGCGCGGCAGCGGCAGGTCACGCAGCACCAGCGAGGCAGCGGGGGCCTGACGCGCCAGTTCACGGCTGACCGCCGGCAGCAGGGTCGCCGCCACATAGTCCGAAGCCACCAGGGTGAACCGCCGATCACAGCGTGCAGGGTCGAAGGCAGTGGATGTCTCCACCACCTCCCCGGCCAGGCTCAGCACCTCGCGCACCTTCGGCGCCAGCTGGCGCGCCAGCGCGGTCAGCTCCAGGCCTCGGCCCTGGGGCACCAGCAGCGGGTCCTGGAAATGCTCGCGCAGGCGGCCCAGCGCGGCGCTGGTCGCCGACTGGCCGAGATTGAGACGCTGCGCCGCCCGGCTGACGCTGCCCTCTTCGAGCAGCACATCCAGGGCGACCAGCAGGTTGAGGTCCAGACGTCGGTAGCGCATGGGCGACTTATACCCAAGCGCCGCGCCGGCAAGCGGCGTATTTCGCACTGGCAGGTATCGCATGGCGCGATACCTGCCAGCTCGGGGCTTATTGCCCCGCCACCGGTTTCCAGTCCAGCAGGTGGTGTGTGAAGCCGTAGCTCGCCGACTGGTAGTAGCTGATCGCCCGATCCACCAGCAGGTCGTCGGCCTTCGCCGGCACTTCGGTGCTCGCGCCCAGCGCCTGGTTGTGCCGGCGCAGTTCGCCGCGGGGGCTGAGGATCGCCAGGTCCTGGCCGTCGAACAGGCCCAGGTGCTGGTAGTTGCCGATCACCACGCGCTGAGGCAGCGCGTTCGGCACCATCAGGTCGCGCCCGTAGAAGGTCGAGGTGTAGCTCAGGTTGAGGATCGACAGCAGGCTCGGCGCCAGGTCCAGCTGGCTCGCCAGCTCGCCGCGCTCACCGGTCGGCAGCAGCTTGGGCGCATAGATGAACAGCGGGATCTGGTAGTTCGCCACCGGCAGGTCTTCCTTGCCGGCGCTGCCTGCGGTGTGGTCGGCGACGAACACGAACAGGGTGTTGTCGAACCAGGGCTTGCCCTTCGCCGCCTTGAGGAACTGGCCGATGGCGTAGTCGGTGTACTTCACCGCACCCTCGCGGCCCTCGCCGGAGGGAATGTCGATGCGGCCGTCCGGGTAGGTGTAGGGGCGGTGGTTGGAGGTGGTCATCAGCTGCAGCAGGAACGGCTGCTGGCGCGCGTGATCCTCGTCCGCCAGCTTGATGGCCTGGGCGTAGAGGTCTTCGTCGCTCATGCCCCAGGCGTTCTTGAAGTGGATGTCCGACTCCTGGACGCTGGACTGGTCGACGATGCGGTAGCCGTTGCCGCCGAAGAAGGCGTTCATGTTGTCGAAGTAGCCACGGCCGCCATACAGGAACACGGCATCGTAGCCGACGTTCTTCAGTTGCTGGCCGAGGCTGGCGAAGCCGCTTTCGCGGCCCACGCGCTTGACGATGGAGCGGCCCGGCGTCGGCGGGATCGACAGGGTGATGGCCTCCAGGCCGCGGTCGGTGCGGGTGCCGGTGGCGTAGAAGTTGTTGAAGTAGAGGCTGTTGCGGCGCAGCTCGTCGAGGTTGGGCGTGAGGTTGCGGCCATCGCCATTGCTGCCCAGATACTTGGCGCTCAGGCTCTCGATGGTCACCAGGACGATGTTGTAGCGCTTGGGCGCGCCTGCGCTGGCGATAGTGCGGCGGATGTCCATCGGATCATTGCCGGTAAAGCGGGCGTTGGGCTCGGCCAGTTCGGCGCGTATCTCCTGGGTCACCTGCTGCGCCGGCAGGGTGGCGTAGAACTGCGGGTAGTCCAGCTCGTTGTTACGGAAGGCGGCGAAGAACTGATACGGCCCGTTGCTCGCGAGTTCGCGGGCGTAGGTGTTGCCGCCCTGGCCGCGCGGGGAATCCTGATCCACCAGCAGGCCGGCCACCAGCGCCAGCACCACCAGACCAACGCAGCCCAGCAGACGGCGCGGCAGGGACGCCACCTCGGCGTCGCGCAGGCGGCCGACGACCTTGAACAGCGCAAGCGTCACGACCAGCGAAATGGCCGCGAGGATGCTCAGCAGCAGGCCGATGGGGTAGGACTCGAGGATGTTGTTGAGCACCTCGTCCGAATACACCAGGTAGTCGACCGCGATGAAGTTGAAGCGCACGCCGAACTCGTCCCAGAACAGCCATTCGGCCACCGCGGTGAAAAGCATCACGTAGACGCTGACGAACAGGGTGGTCGTCAGCAACCAGCGCCAGGTGGCGCTGCCCCAGACCCGCGCGGGCATCAGCAACAGGACCACGCCCATCGGCAACAGGGCATAGACCAGGAAGCTCAGGTCATAGAGCAGGCCGATGACGAAGACCCCGACATGGCCGGCGCCCACCTCGGGCAAATGGCTCACCAGAAGGACCAGGCGGGTCAGGAAAAAGACGATCAGCCAGAGCAAGGCGACCAGCGCCAGGAAGCGCGTCGGGGCCGAGCGGATAAGTTGCATGGGGTGTCCCTTGTAGTAGTGCATTCTGCGCGCCACGGCGCAGCGCAAGTCAGTGCCGGGGCCGGCAGCCGGGGGGACACTACAAGGTGAAAGGAAAAGAAATCGTCAAATTAAGCTGGGTGTTTTGTGAATTGCCCATGATCCGGAACAGATCACGCTTACGGCTCGGGACAGGCGCAGGAAATGTCCTGCTCCACGACTTTTTCACAAGCCCTTGACGAGTCCTTGATCGCGCAACTCGACAATGACGGTAACTGACGAGTCCGCGCCGATGAACGACCCTCAACGCCTGTTCGCTTCCGCCCCCCATCAAAGCCGCGATGCCCATGCCGGCAGTTCGCTGGGCAGCGGTCTTTGCCTGCGGATTCGCCAGTGGCGGCACAAGCGCCTGCTGCGCCTGGCCCTGCGCGTGGCGGAAGAGCCGATCCTGGTGCTGGAGGTCTCGCAGTCGCCGGGCGCCGCCTGGCCGGTACTGCTGGAGCACAGCAACCGGATCATCGTGGCGACCTGCCCGTCCAGCGACTCGCTGACCGCAGCCCACCAGCGGCTGCCCGAAGCGATGAAGCGGCGGATCAGGGACCTGCCCGCCCCGCAGGAAAACGCCGAACTGCGCAAGGGTTCGGTCGATTGCCTGCTACTCCCGGAAATCCCGCAAAGCGCCTGCAACCGGCAGAACATCCGGCTGCTGAACCAGTGGATTCCCGTGACCCGCGACAGCGTGATCCTGTTCGCCCGCGTCGATCACTCCAGCCCTGCCGTCGCGGTGGACCAGGCCTGCCCCTGCGGCCCGGATCCCCATCCCGGCGGCCCGGACTTCGCCAGCGCCCGCTCCCTGGAGCGCGAGTTCCAGCGCCTGGGCTTCTCGCAGATACGCCACTACAACGTCATCCCCGGCGTGGATGGCGTGCGGGTCTACATCCTGCGCAAGTGAGGGCTTTCGCCATCCGTCGCTGAACCGGCTAACGCCGGGGCGCCCGCTATACTGCTCTTTTGCCATCATCGAAGATCTTCAGGGGGCCTCCCCGATGCAGAACAATACGGTAATGCGCTATTTCCCGTGGCTCGCCATGGCGTTGCTGGTGGGCAGCCTCGCCGGCTGGCAGATCGGCAATATCATCGGGCTGAACGGCAACAGATGGTTTGCCGAACCCGAATTCACCTTCGAGATTCTGGTGGCGCTCAGCGGCGCGCTCTGTGGCGCCCTGCTGTCCTATGCCAGCGAACGAGGGCTGGTGTGGCGAGCGATTGGCGTGCTGGCAGGCACCTGCTTCATCGTCGCCGTCCTGGGTTATTGCCGGCACAGCCTCGGTGTCCCGTCTCCGGACATGGAGCTGCTGACGTACGCCCGGCAATTCGTCCTGCAGACCTTCGGCATCTGGCTTTCGCCTGTGTTCGGCGCGGCGCTGGTTTCGCTGCTGCGCGTGATTCTGCGCTGACCCCTGTGCCATGATCGCGGCTCCGCGCCCACCTCCGGAGCTCCCATGTCGCTGACCCTGCTGCTGCGCTGCCAAGACCTCGACCTCACCCGCGAGCATTACCGCGACACGCTCGGTTTCACCGTGACCGATTCCGCCGAGGGCACGCTCACCGCGCAACTGGAGGACTGCCGCCTGCTGTTCACCGCCCAGGATCTGTGGGGCCGCGAAGTGGGATGCTCGGGCACGGTCTACCTGCAACTCGCCGACGTCGCGCGCTACTTCGCTGCCGTGAAGGACCGCGCGCAGATCGCCTGGCCGCTGCAGGACATGCCCTACGGCTCGCGGGAATTCGGCGTGCGCGACTGCAATGGCTACCACCTGGCCTTCGCCCAGCACGCCACGGCCTGAGCGGCCCGGCGGATTACTGCACAGCGTGCAGCTATGTCCTGCATCAGCGCCGTCTGGTGCATTACGGCCACACCCCTAGACTGGCGGGCACCATCACCAGTCAGGGGAAAACCATGCTCACCCGCGTATCACTGCAGGCCTTCGGCGGCCCGGAAGTCCTCCGTGTCGAACAGCCCCCGGCGCAACAACCCGGCCCCGGTGAAGTGTGGCTGGAACAGGCCGCCATCGGCGTCAACCCGCTGGACCTCAGCCAGCGCTCCGGCGCGGTGAAGGTGCCGCTGCCCTCCTCGCTCGGCCTGGAAGGCGCAGGTACCGTGGCCGCCCTCGGCGAAGGCGTGACCAGCGTGCAGGTCGGCGACCGCGTCGCCTACGCTACCGGGCCGCTCGGCGCCTATGCCAGCGCCCGCCTGTACCCGGCGGAGCGCCTGGTGAAACTGCCGGATGCCGTCAGCTTCGAAGACGCCGCCGCCGTGCTGTTCAAGGGCATCACCGCGCAATACCTGCTCAAGTCCACCTGGCCGGTCGGCCCCGGTTCCCGCGTCCTGATCTATGGCGCCGCCGGCGCGCTGGGGCAACTGATGGTGCCCTGGGCCAGGCACCTGGGCGCCTTCGTCATTGGTGTGGTGTCGAAGCCGCAGAGCGTCGAACGCGCCCGTGCCGCCGGCTGCAATGAAGTGCTGGTGTTCGATGCCGCGACGCTGGCCGATCAGGTCCGCGAGATCACGGGCGGGCACAAGGTCGACGTGGTCTACGACCCCATCGGCCGCGCCACTTTCGAAGCCTCGCTGGACTGCCTGCGCCCGCGCGGCCTGCTGGTGAGCTTCGGCATGGCCTCCGGCGCGCCGCCAGCGGTTGAAGTCGCCACGCTGAACGCCAAGGGCTCGTTGTTCCTCACCCGACCCTCGCTCGCCGCGCACACCGCCTCGGCCGAGGAATACCAGCAGCGCGCGAAGGACGTCCTGCAAGCCGTCGCGGACGGTATCATCCAGCCTCGCGTGTGGCGTCGTTACCCGCTGGCGGAAGTCGCCCGGGCCCACGCCGACCTGCACGAAGGCCGCTCCGAAGGGGCCCTCGTACTCACGCCATGACCACCACCGCGAGCAGTCGCCCGGGTGGATTCGCCGAATTGGGAGCCCTATGGATCTGTTCGATAGTCGCCAGGCCGACGAACTCGCCACCCTCCTGGCGCTGGCCGAGCACGGCTCCTTCGCCGCCGCCGGCCGCGCCCTGCAGCGCCACCCCTCGGTGCTGTCGAAGCGCCTCGGCGCGCTGGAGCAGCGCCTGGGCGTACGGCTGGTGGAACGCACTACCCGGCAACTGCGCTTCACCGACGAAGGCCAGCGCCTGGTGGAACGCCTGCGCCAGGCCGCCAGCCTGATCGCCGAAGCCCAGGACCAGGCCACCCGCAGCGCGGCGCAGGTCCAGGGCCGCCTGAAACTCGCCGTGCCGGCCGCCATGGGCCGGCTGTGGCTGAGCCCGATCCTCTCGCGCTTCGTCCTCGAGCACCCGCAGGTGAGGCTGGAAGTGGAGTACTCCGAGCGCTTCGTCGACATCGTCGCCGAAGGCTTCGACGCCGCCATCCGCATCGGCGAGCTGGCCGACAGCCGCCTGCTGGCCCGCCGACTCTGCGACCTGCGGCGCATCCTCTGCGCAGCACCCGACTACCTGGAGCGCCACGGCACCCCGCAAGCGCCGGCTGAGCTGGCCACCCACAATTGCCTGGGTTTCACAGGCCTGCACTCCTGGCCGGACTGGAAGCTGGCCAACGGCACCCGACAGCAGACCGTTCGCGTCAGCGGCAACCTGCACAGCAACGACAACGAGGCCCTGCTCTCGGCGGCGCGCCTGGGCGTGGGCATCCTCGCCGGCGGCGAATGGCTGATGAAGCACGACCTCGATGCCGGCCGCCTGGTGCGGGTGCTGCCGGGCTGGCAACTGGACGCCTCTGCCGGCATCTACTTCGTGCGCCCTTCGGCGCGCTACAGCTCGGCCACCAGTGAAGCGTTCAAGGCCTGGATCGAGGCGCAGTTCGCCGACGGCGCGCCGTGGCAGTCCGGGCCGAACAGCTCGCCCTGATCCGAGCGACAAAGCTTTTCTATGCCTGGCGCAAAGATTTAATCGGTCGCGACCCTGCCCGCACCTGTCGATCATGGCCCTGTCCCGGAGCCCTCTCCGGATTCCCACTCGACAGGAGACTTCCATGCTCACCGGCAAGACAGCCCTGATTACCGGAGGCAGTTCCGGCATCGGCCTGGCCACCGCCCGTCTGTTCCTCGATAACGGCGCCCGCGTCGCCATCATCGGGCGCGATACCGCAAGGCTGGCCGCCGCTCGCAAGGAACTCGGTGCCGACCTGCTCACCCTGGCCTGCGACGTGCGTTCGCGCGAACAGCTGCAGGAGATGGCCAGCGAAGTCCGGAACGCCTTCGGCGGCCTGGACATCCTCTTCGCCAACGCCGGCGTCGCCTATGGGACGCCGTTGGCAAGCACCACCGAAGAGCAGTACGACGGCCTGATGGACATCAACGTGAAGGGCCTGTTCTTCTCCGTGCAAGCCGTGGAGCCGATCCTGCGCAACGGCGGCTCGATCATCCTCAATACCTCCTGGCTCAACCAGGTGGGCGCACCCGGCCGCGCCCTGCTGTCGGCATCCAAGGCAGCGGTGCGCTCGCTCGCCCGCACGCTGTCGGCGGAATTGCTGGAGCGGCGCATCCGGGTCAACGCGGTCAGCCCCGGCGCTATCGAAACACCGATCCACCGCAGTCCCGGTCAGACCGAGGAGGACTTCCGCGCATACGCCGAGCGTGTCGGCCGCCAGGCGCCAATCGGACGCATGGGGCGCCCCGAGGAAATCGCTGCCGCGGTGCTGTTCCTCGCCAGCGATGCCTCCAGTTACATGCTCGGCGCGGAAATCCTCGTCGATGGCGGCAGGGCCGAGCTGTGATTCCCGAGCGCCTCCACGACGACCTGTCGCAACGGGCGGTCCGCCACGGCGCCGCCCTGCCCTGGATCGCCTCCCCGCAACCCGGAGTGGAGCGGCTGCCGCTCTATCGCGTGGGTGGCGAGCGTGCCCGTGCCACCAGTCTGGTGCGCTACGCACCGGGCAGCCGCTTCCCTGGCCACGGCCATCCCGGCGGTGAGGAGTTTCTCGTGCTGCAAGGGACCTTCGAGGACGAGCACGGCCGCTACCCGGCCGGCACCTATGTGCGCAACCCGCCCGGCAGCCGGCACTCGCCGGGCACGACCGAGGGCTGCGTGATCTTCGTCCGCCTGCGGCAATTCCCCGACCATGACCGCGAACAGGTCGTCGTGCCGACGCTGCCAGGCAATGGCCAACCGCTGTTCAAAAGTGACGATGAGCGGGTCTGGCTGCAGGCCATCGAACCCGGCGGCCAATGGCGACAAGCCAATCCGCGCGGGCTGGAAGTACTGGTCCTGCAAGGCTGGATGACGCTCAGGGACCTGCGGCTGCATCCCCTGAGCTGGCTGCGCCTGCCGCCGGGAATGGACCTGAGCGGCGTGGCAGGCACACGGGGCACCCGCCTGTGGATCAAGGATGCGTCACCCGACCTGGGCTTCTGACGCCAATGCCCCTGCCTCACCGAGTACCCAGTCGCGAAATGCCCGCACCTTCGGCAACTCGCCACACTCCGGGCGATAGACCACGTAGTAGGCCTGGGTCAGCGGGCAATCCAGGCCCTTGTCGGCGAAGGGGCGGATCAGACGCCCGGCCGCCAGGTCATCACGCACCATCACACTGCGCGCCAGCGCCAGGCCCTGCCCCTCCATCGCCGCCTGCAGTACCGCCGCCGAATTGTTGATACGCAGGCCATGGTTCGCCTTGATCTGCGAATAGCCCGAAGCATCCAGCCACATGCGCCAGGTCGGGTAGTCCGGTTCATTGGCCATCGACAGGTCATGGATCAACGTGCTGCCCTCCAGCGCCTCGTTGGAGAGCGTGCCGCCCTTGAGCTGTGCGAAGTCCGGCGAACACACCGGGAACATCACCTCGTCCATCAGCCGCACCGCCGTCAGCCCCGGCCATCGGCCGCCGCCGTAGCGCACGCCGATATCGACCCGTTCGGCCTGGAAATCCACCGAACGGGCATTGGTGTCCAGCAGCACGTCCAGGTCCGGATAGGCCTGCTGGAAGCGCTCAATGCGCGGCAACAGCCACTTGGCGGCAAATGCCGGACTGACGGTGATGGTCAGCCCGGCATGCACGCCGGCGTCCTTCAGCCGCGCCAGGCCCACCGTCAACCGCTCGAAGCCTTCGCGAATATCCGGCAGCGCCGCACGTGCCGCATCGGTCAGCACCAACCGCGCACTGCCGCTGCTGGCGCGGGCGAACAAGGCAATGCCCAGCCACGACTCGAGATTGCGTACCTGCTGGCCGACCGCGGCCGGGGTGACGTTCAGCTCGGCCGCCGCAGCGGAAAAGCTATGGTGCCGCGCCGCTGCATCGAAGGCGCGCAGTGCATTCAGGTAGGCCGGTGTGGTCATGGATAGTTTTTCTATTCCGCCAGCGAAGAACTTCTGCGTTGTTGCCGCCCCAGCCCGGTTCGACAATGCGCACCAGGCCGGAGCCACTTGAAGCCTGAAAGATAGCAGATACGGCATCCCCAGGCAGACTCCGGCGATCAACAGCAGCTTTCCTCCCAGACACAACGAGGACTCCCACCATGAATAGTTTTTCTAACAAGGTTGCCATCATCACCGGCGGCGGTTCGGGCATCGGCAAGGAAGTCGCGCGGCGACTGGTCGAGGCCGGCGCCAACGTCGTCATCGGCGGCCGCGACGGCGCCAAGCTGAGCGATGCGGCCCGCGAGATCGATCCCAGCGGCCAGCGTGTGCGCACGCTCGCCGGCAGCATTGCCGACCCGGCCACCGCCCAGGCCCTGGTCGACCTGGCGCAGCGCGAATTCGGCGGCGTCGACATCCTCATCAACAACGCCGGCATCTTTACGCCCAAGCCGTTCCTGGAAGTCAGCCCGCAGGAGTACGACGCCTTCCTCGATACCATCCTCAAGGGCAAGTTCTTCATGGCCCAGGCAGCGGCCAAGGCCATGCTGCAACGCGGCGGCGGCGCCATCGTGCAGACCGGCTCGCTGTGGGCCATCCAGGCTATTGGCGCCACGCCGTCGGCGGCCTACTCCGCCGCCAACGCCGGAGTGCACGCGCTGACCCGCAACCTGGCCATCGAACTGGCCGGCTCGAACATCCGCATCAACACCGTGGCCCCGGCCGTGGTGGAGACCCCCGTCTACGGCACCTTCATGGACGCCGAGCAGGTCAAACAGGTGTTGCCGACCTTCAACGCCTTCCATCCGCTGGGCCGCAACGGCCAGCCGGGTGACGTGGCGGCGGCGATCCTGTTCCTCGCCTCCGATGAAGCGTCGTGGATTACCGGCACCGTGCTGCCGGTGGATGGCGGTGTGACCGCCGGACGTCAATGAAAGGAGAACAGAAAATGATGAACTGGAACGAGTACTTCACCAGCCTGATCGAGCGCGTCGGGGAGTTCGCCGGCCTCGCCCCGGCTGCCATGCGCGGCCTGAACACCCTCGGCAACCTGCCGGCCACGCATCTGGAACCCAAGATCCACGAGCTGATCGCCCTGTCGGTGGCCATCACCACCCGCTGCGACGGCTGCATCGCCACTCACGTGCAGGCGGCCCTCAAGCACGGCGCCAGCCGCGAGGAGATCGCCGAGGCGCTGGGCGTGGCCATCGCCCTCAACGCCGGCGCAGCGCTGACCTACACGGCGCGGGTGTTCGACGCTGTGGCAGCGTTCGACAAGCCCTGAAAATGCACCGGGCGCCGCCAGGCGCCCGGTTATCCATCGTCATGAAGCGGAGAGCCCTGATGTCCTCGCACAAGATCGCCATCGTCGGTGGCGGGCTGGCCGGCCTGTACGCGGCCTATCGCCTGCAACGGCTGGGTATCGACTGGGAGTTGTTCGAGGCACGCCCGCGCCTTGGCGGGCGCATCCTGTCGACGCCGGCTGGCGGCCTCGACCTTGGCCCGACCTGGTTCTGGCCGGACTGCCAGCCGCGCCTGCAAGCTCTTGCAAGCGAGCTGGGGTTGGAAACGTTTGCGCAATATGAAGACGGCGATGCGCTGATCGAGCGCTGGGGTACCCAGGTGCAACGCCGACCGGGCTACACCTCCGGGAACCTCTCGTTGCGCATTGAAGGCGGCAGCGGACGCATGGTTCAGGCGCTGGCTGAGCGCTTGCCCGCGCAACGGGTTTTCCTGCAGAGCGAACTGCAACGGATCGCGCTTGAGAACGACGGCGCGTGCCTGAGCCTTGCCGGCTCTGGCCCCATGCGGATTGGCTTCCGCGCCGTCTGGCTTGCCATTCCGCCGCGCCTGGCGGCTCGCCTGCGCTTCACCCCGGCGCTGCCAACCGACGTGGTGGAAAAGCTTGTCGAAGTACCGACCTGGATGGCCTCCCACGCCAAGTACGTGGCTCGCTATGCGCGGCCGTTCTGGCGTGAGTCGGGGCTGTCCGGCGACGCCTTCAGCGGCATCGGCCCACTCGCGGAGGTGCATGACGCCGGCCACGCGGGTGGCGCCGCACTGTTCGGTTTCCTTGGGCTGAGCGCCGCACAGCGCCGGGCGATGGACGCCCCGGCACTTATGGCTGCCTGCCGCGCGCAACTGGTCCGACTGTTTGGTGAAGCGGCCGCGCACCCCATCGACGAAAGCCTGCAGGACTGGGCGCAGGAGCCACTGACTGCCACCGAGGACGACCAGATTCCGCCACGCTGGCACGGTCTGCAGGACCTGACCGGCCTATTGGACGGCCATGCACAGCAACGCCTGCGCCTGATCGGCAGCGAAGCCGGTGGCGAGCAGGCCGGCTACATGGAAGGCGCACTGCTGGCCGTCGAGCGCGCCGTCCAGGCACTGCCGTCGGACTGAACGCCTCAGACCGTGACGACGATCTTGCCCACCTGCTGGTTGGCTTCGAGGAAGCGGTGCGCGTCCTGGATTTCATCCAACGAGAAAGTGCGGGCAATGACCGGGCTCAGCGCACCGGACTCCAGCCCCTTGACGATGAACGCCTTGGCGCGCGCCAGCGCCGCCGGGTCGGCAACGATCTCGGCGTAGAGGTAGCCCTTCAGCGTCAGGCTCCTGCCCAGCACGGTGAACAGCGGGAAAGGCGTCGGTTCCGGGCTCAGTGCGCCGTACTCGAGGAGGATGCCGCCCCGCGCCATGGCCTGGGTCAGCACCTCGAAGCCGGGGCCGCCGATGGGGTCGAACACCACGCGGGCGCCCTGCCCGGCGGTCAGCGCTATCACTTTCTCGACGATGTCTTCATCATCGCTGACGATCACGTGATCGGCGCCAGCTTCCAGCAATGCCTGCCTCTTCGCCTGGGTGCGGGTCACGGCAATCGAGGTGGCGCCGACCATGCGGGCGATCTGGAAGGCCGCGAGGCCGACGCTGCTGGACGCCGCGGTGACCAGCACGAACTCGCCCCGGGACAGCTTCGCCTGCTCCACCAGCGCGCCCCAGGCAGTGACGTACTGCATCCAGGACGCGGCGGCCTGTTCGAAGCTGAGGTTCTGCGGGTGCTTCACCACCAGGTGCGCCGGCACGTTGGCCACTTCGCCGTAAGTGCCCCAGCGGGCGATATCCAGCGGCGGGATCAGGCTCACCGCATCGCCCACCGCAACGTCCTTCACTGAACTGCCCAGCGCGCTCACCACGCCGGCGGCCTCGTAGCCCAGGCGGCTGGGGAACTCGGCTTCCTGCAGGTAGGCGTGGTTGCGGAACATCACTTCGGCGCGGTTCAGGCCGAAGGCCTTGACCGCGATCTGCACCTCATCCGCCGCCGGGGCGGGCACATCCACCGCCTCCAGCTTCAGGACGCTGGCGTCACCGTATTGGTGGATTCTGACAATGCGGGCCATGGAAACCTCTCTTCAAGCGGGGGCTGGCGCACAGAACGCCGGCCGGAATGGGAGTGTAGAAAGTTCCGGCGGCGCTGCCCGGCTATCCGCGATGTGTGGGGGAAGTCCAGGCGTCGGCTGGGGCCGGTCGCCAGCTCATTGCCCAACGGACTGCGAGCACACTGGCCAGCTACCCAGAGGAACGGCAGACTGTCGCTGAAGCATCAAGGAACCCGCCATGGACTGCCCAACCCTGCGCACTGCGCGCCTGCTGCTCACGCCCATCGAGCTGGCCGACGCCGAGGACATCCAGCGCCTGTTCCCGCACTGGGAAGTGGTGCGCTACCTGGACCGCCGCGTGCCCTGGCCTTATCCGGACGACGGCGCGCTGGTCTACGTGCGCGACGTGGTGCTGCCGGCCATGGCCCGTGGCGAGGAATGGCACTGGATGATCCGCCTCGCTGGCGAGCCGGACGAAGCCATCGGCAACATCTCGCTGTTCGATCAGCCGGGCAATCACCGCGGCTTCTGGCTGGCACCCGCCTGGCAAGGGCACGGCTACATGAGCGAAGCCTGCGAGGCAGTCAGCCGCTTCTGGTTCCAGACCCTGGGCCGGCCGCTGCTGCAGGTGCCCAAGGCCGTCCCCAACCAAGGTTCGCGGCGCATCTCCGAACGCGAGGGCATGCGCCTGGTGGGCCGCGACGAAGGTCATTTCGTCAGCGGCGTACTGCCACGGGAAACCTGGGAGCTGACGCGGGAAGAGTGGCTGGCACGTCATGCAGACGACTGAGCAGGCCTGGCAGGGCGAGCTCTGGCTGGGTGCGGACTTCTGCCTGATTGCCGGCACCACCGGCCACGCGCGCCCCCACGCCCACTATGCGCACCAGTTGCTGATGGCCCGCGAGGGCGAGGTGAACGCGCTGATCGACGAGCAGCCGCAACAGGCTGCGCTGCTGGTGATCGCCTCCAACCAGCGCCATGCGATCCTCGACAGCGACCAGCGCGCCGTCACCCTGTTCGCCGAGCCGCTGGCGTTCGAGCTGGCCGATCTCGAGCGGCTTTGCCGGCAGGTCGGACCGGACCTGCAAGGGCTCGCATCAGGCCTGCGCGAGCTGCCACGCCGACAGCTCGACCCGCGTCTGGAGAAAGCCCTGCAACGCATCCGCGCACTGGACGACGGCGCCCTGCCCGCCCAGGCGCTGGCCGAGGCAGCCTCGCTCTCGTTGAGCCAGCTGGAGCGGCTGTTCAGCGGCACGCTGGGCCTGTCGGTGCGCCGCCTGGTGCTCTGGCAACGGCTGCGCCAGGCGCTGCGGCTGGCCATGGTCGGCGACAGCCTGACCAGCGCCGCCATCGCAGCGGGCTTCGCCGATTCTGCGCATTTCTCGCGGAGTGTGCGGAGTCAGTTCGGGATACGGGCTGATCTGACATTGCGTCAGCTGAAGCTGCGCTTGCTCAGCTAGGCCCGACCGCCTGTGCGGATTGGCAGGACCAATTGCCCTTCCCCGGATAGATCAGTGTTTGCGTTTTCCCCTCACCCCAGCCCTCTCCCAAAGGGAGAGGGAGCAGATCGTGCCGGCTGACACTGTAGTTTCATCCTGCATCGCACAGTCCCCTCTCCCCTTGGGAGAGGGTTAGGGTGAGGGCCGATCCGAGCGCAGGAGTAACGGGTAGGAGCGAGCTTGCTCGCGAACCGGGTTATCCGCGCACACCCACTCCCGCACGCTGCAGCTCCGCCGGTAACGGTGCCGGCGGGTGCGCGGCATCAACGCGACGGAACGGCTCGGCCAGCTGATCGAAGTACGCCACCGGGTAGTCGGGGCGATCGCCGATGCCCAGGTCATCCTCCGCCAGCGCGTAGTCCGGCAGGTGCAACGCGGTACCCAGCAGGCGATCCCAGAAGCTGAAGAACAGCGCGAAATTCACGTCCCCCGCCGTGCCGTATTTCAAGTGGTGCAGGCGATGCAGCGGCGCCCAGGCGAACAGGTGGCGCAGCGCGCCGATGCGCATGTCCACGTTGCTGTGCTGCAGCAGCAGCTGGATAGCGATGGCGAACGCCAGCAGCGCCGCGACCTCCACGGGAATACCCAGTAACAGCAGCGGCAGCGTGCCGCCGAGGGCTTCCAGCATCTGATGCAGCGGATGCTTCATCAGCCCGTTGAAGCCATACATGCGCGTGACGCTGTGGTGCACCGCATGCAGGCGCCACAACAGCGGCGAACGGTGGCTGGCGTAGTGCACCAGGGTGATACCGAGGTCGGCGATCAGCAGCGCCGCCAGCAGTTGCAGCGCCAGTGGCCAATCGCTTGGCCACAGCCCGAAATGCGGCAGCCACAGGGCCATCAACGGAATCGCCGCAATGCCCAGCGCATTCAACGTCTCGTTGACCAGCGCGTGGATGAGATCGCGGGCGCCGTCGCCGCGACTCTCGTTCCAGCCTGCGCGATAGGGCCAGAATCGCTCGGCGAGAAAGGCCAGCAGGATCGCCAGCGGCAACAGCGCCGGCAGGCACAGCAGCGATACGCCTTCACCGACCAGGTACAGGGCCAGGCCGATGAAGCCGAAGAAGAATGCGGGGGCGTAGAGGTGTCGCATGGGGCAACTCCAGTGCAGGAAGAGCCGCCAGTGTTCCCGCAGCGCCGTCAGCCGCGCTTGAACAATCCGCGCATTCGGCGCCGACATCGCGCGCGGATTTCCGTGCCCCCACGGGCAGCCTCAGCGACTCTTTGAAATCACCGCGACCATGTACTGGTTCAGATCGCGCAGGTCATCGATGCTCCAGGCGTGCGGCGGTAGCTTCACGCCGTTCTCGCGCAGGGTCCGGGGGATCAGGCTGCCGTTGGGGCGTAGCACCACCGAGGACACGATGACGCCCGGATAATCGCTCAGGCGCTTCTTGAACGCGGGCGTCGTGAGGTCAGGCGTGGGCGGATTGCTCTTGCGGGCCAGCGGCCCGGTCGCCTTGATGTCCGCGCCGTGGCAGACCGCGCAGCGCTGGGTGAAGAGGTTCTTGCCGTTGAGGCTGTCCGCGAGGGCCGGCGCCATCTGCGCGAGCGACAGAATCCCGGTCAGACCGATGAATAATGCTTTCACTTTCCTGCTTCCTTGCCGTGCCAATCCATCCTGATTCAGTCAACGTCGCCAGGCACAGCCCAGCGCGCTGAGCGCCAGTATCGCAGCCGCGCCCGCGTAGGCCCAGAGCGCCGGCACCTGCGGCAGCAGCACACCAGCCAGGATCGGCCCGAGCCCCGCGCCGATATCGCGCCACACCGCGTTGCCCGCCAGCGCCTGGATGCGCGCCTGCGGGTTGCGCTGCGCCACCAGCGTGACCACCAGTGGCAGCTGCAACGCGCGCAGCACCAGCACGAAGAAGGCACCGACGAACAGCCAGTAGCTGCCGAACATCAGCAGCGCCAACGAGGTGGCCAGCGACAGCACGACCAGCATGCGCAGCGCGCCGAAGCGGTCGGCCAGACGCCCGCCGAAGGGGCTGAAGAGCATCTCGCTGAGGTAACGCACCGCCATCAGCACGCCGGCCACCAGCACGCCGGTACCGCCCAGGTGGGTCTGCGCGTAGAGCGACAGGCCGAAGATGAACAGGCCGTCGAGGGTCACGCCCTCGATGAAGGACCAGGTGGCGATGCTGTCCGGCAGGCGCAGGCGGCGGCCGCTGTTGGCGGGGATTTCGTGGCTCTTGTCGGGCAGCGCACGGGCGCGCCAGAGGCCGCACAGGGCACTGACGCAGAGGACGAAGAAGATGCTGCGCGGGCCCAGCGCCTGGGCCATCACCGCGCCCAGCGGGAGGAACAGCATCGGCCCGATGGAGAGGGTCGCCCGCGAGCGCCCGGCGCGGCGCGCGGCGCCCTGTGCCTCGGCGGTGGCAAGGGTCTGGGTGCTGAGGTTGAACGTGGCGAAGCACAGGCCCCAGACCAGGCGCAGCACCAGCAGCGCGGCGAAGCCGGAAAGGGTCGCGTTGCCCAGCGCGCAGGCCGCCGCCGCGAAGGCCGCAAGGCTGCACGCGGCGCGGTCGCCGTGGCGGCCGTAGAAGCGCACCACCCAGCCATAGCCGACGATGCGCACCAGCCGGTTGGCCGCCAGCAGGATGCCGGCTTCCACCAGGGTCACGCCGAAATCGGCGGCGTACATCGGCAGCAGCAGGTACAGCAGCACGTCGCTGGGCAGGCACAGGCTGAGCACCTGGGCAGAGTTGCGCGAGTCTCGGTCGGCTCGCTGCAGGGCAGGCGCGGAAGCGGACGACATGACAGCCTCGTGACAACGACGGGGGCCGTAGGATAACCCGCGCCCCGCCCCGCAGGACAAGCCTTACGCCGGCGCCGGCAGCTGTGCTATTGCGCGAGCGAGCGCAGGAAGGAGGCGATCACCTGGCTGCTGCGGCGCTCGGCGAGGTAGTACAGGTAGGTCTCGGTACACACCGGGTCGCCACTGATGCGGATGGTCTTCAGGCGCGGGTCGGCGATGTACTCCGCCTCGGACACCACGCCAATGCCGATGCCACGGATCGCCGCCTCGCGCAGGGCTTCGCGGCTGCCGATCTCCATGGCGATGCGCGGCGTCACGTCGGCCTTGTCCAGCTCGCGCTCCAGCGCCACGCGGGTAGTGGAGCCCTGCTCGCGGCGCAGCAGCGGCTGGCCCTGCAGGGCTTGCAGGCGTACCTCGGCGTTACGCGCGAACGGGTGGTCGATGTGGGCGAAGAGGATCACCGGATGGCGTGCGTACAACTGCGCGACGAACGCCGGATCGTCATGCAGGCCGGCGAGCACGCCGACGTCGGTGACGTAGTTTTCCAGGTCGGCCAGCACCGAGGCGGAGTTGCCGATGCGGATCGACACGTCGATCTGCGGGTAATCGCGGCGGTACAGGTCGACCATCTCGATCACATGGAACGGACCCACCGCGCCGACCTTCAGCTGCCCACGGTTGAGCTGGCCGGAATCGCGCAGCAGGTTGGTCGCCTCGGATTCGAGCATCGACATCTGCTGGGCGATGGGTAGCAGCGCGCGGCCCACGGCGGTCAGCTCGATGCGCCGGCCACGGCGGTGGAACAGCTCGACGTTGAACTCGCGCTCCAGGCCCTGGATCTGCGTGGTCGCGGTCGGCTGGCTGAGGCCGATGGCCCTGGCCCCGGCGCTGAAGCTGGCGTGGCGGGCCACGGCGAGGAAGGTGCGCAGGCGGGCGGTGGACATCCATAGCTCCTATCAATGGATTAGTGCTTTAACCCATATTGATTTGATGGCGTGACTGTCACATGACAGCCCTAGCTTTGGCGCTACCGAACACAACCTCCGGGTAACGCCATGACTTCGCTGACCAGACTGTTCCGCTTCGCCGTGCTGCCGCTCGCCTTCGCCTCTGCCCTGCTGCCGACCGCGCAGGCACAGGACGCCCTCACCGTCGGCCTGATTCCCTCCGAGGACTCCCAGGCCATGATCAAGAGCAGCCAGCTGGTGCTCGACCAGTTGCAGGAGCGCCTGGGCATGCCGGTGAAGCCCTTCGTGGCCACCGACTACAACGGCGTGATCGAAGCGCTGCGCGCCGGCAAGCTCGACGTGGCCTACCTCGGCCCATTCTCCTACGTACTGGCGCACCAGGTTGCCGGCGCCGACGCCTTTGCCGTGGCGGTGACCAAGAAGACCGGCACCAGCGCCTACCACAGCCTGATCATCGCCCGTCAGGACAGCGGCATCCGCAGCCTGGACGACCTCAAGGGCCACACCTTCGCCTTCGTCGACCCCAGTTCGGCCTCCGGCCACCTGTTCCCCAAGGCCGGCCTGGAGCAGTCCGGGCATGACCCGAAGGCGCTGTTCTCGCGGGTGATCTTCTCCGGCTCCCACGACGCCAGCATCCTCGCCGTGGCGAACCGCAAGGTCGACGCCGCCGCCGTCGCCGACCGCATCCTCGCTGGCGCGATCAGCTCGGGCCAGGTCAAGCAGGACGATATCCAGGTCGTCTGGAAATCCGACGACATTCCCGAATCGCCCATGGTCTGGCGCAAGAACCTCGACCCGGAACTGCAGAAGAAACTGGTCGCCGCGTTCGCTTCGATCAAGGACGTGCCGTGGGGCGACCAGGGCCTGCTCAATGGCTTCCAGCCCACCAACGACGCCGCCTACAACGTCGTACGCGACACCGCCAAGGTGCTCGACCTCGACCTGCGGAGCCTGAAATGATCCGCATCGCCCAACTGACCAAGGGCTACGGCGACAACCCGGTGCTGCGCGGGATCGACCTGCGCATCGAGGCCGGCGAGTTCGTGGTGATCCTCGGTCAGTCCGGCGCCGGCAAGTCCACCCTGCTGCGCTGCATGAACCGCCTGGCCCAGGCCGACGGCGGTGAATTGCAGGTGGCCGGCGTCGACGCCATGCAGGCGCGCGATACCCGCGAGCTGCGCCGGCGGGTGGCGATGATCTTCCAGCACCACAACGTGGTGCCGCGCCTGTCGGTATTGAAGAACGTGCTCACCGGGCGCCTGGGCTGCGTCGGCACCCTCGCCTCGGTGCTGCAGCTGTTCAGCCGCGACGACGTCGCCCTGGCCCGCGAATGCCTGCGCCGGGTGGAGCTGGAGCACAAGGCCGAGGCGCGCACCGATTCGCTCTCCGGCGGGCAGATGCAGCGCGTCGGCATTGCCCGCGCGCTGGCCCAGCGGCCGCAGGTGATCCTCGCCGATGAACCGGTGGCGAGCCTTGACCCGAAGACCGCGCAGCTGGTCATGCACTACCTGCGCGAGGCCACCCGCAAGCTGGGCATCACCGTGGTGTGCAACCTGCACCAGGTGGACCTGGCGCGGGAGTTCGGCGACCGCATCGTCGGCCTCGCCAACGGCCGCCTGGTGTTCGATGGCAGCCGCGAACAACTGGACGACGCGGCCCTGGGGCGCATCTACCAGCAACGTCCGAGCAGCGAAGCAACCGCCTACCAGACGGCCGCCCGCGCGGTCTACGCCAGCGAAACAGGAGCCGGAGCATGAACCTGCGCAGCCACCACTGGATGGTCGAAACCCCGCACACCAAGCGCGGCTGGCTGACCACCGGCGCCGCCGTGCTGGCGGTGCTCTACCTGCTGCACTGGAGCGCCGAAGGCGCGCAGCTGAGCTGGAGCGAACTGGCCAGCGGCCTGCCGCAGATCGGCGACTTCCTCAGCCGTTCGCTGCCACCCGACATGAGCATCCTGCCGAGCCTCTGGGGCCCGGCGCTGGAGACCCTGCAGATCGCCCTCTGGGGCACCCTGCTGGGCATCGTGCTCGCCGTACCGCTGGGCTTTCTCGCCGCACGCAACCTGCACGGCAACCGCTGGCTGTACCTCGCCACGCGCCAGCTGCTCAACGTCATCCGCAGCATCAACGAACTGATCCTCGCCCTGGTGTTCGTTTCCGCCGTGGGCCTGGGCCCCTTCCCCGGCGTGCTGGCCCTGGCGCTGCACGGCGTGGGCATGCTCGGCAAGTTCTTCGCCGAGAGCATCGAGGAGATCGACCAGGGCCCCATCGAGGCGTTGCAGGCCACCGGCGCGCGGCCGTTGCAGGTGATCGTCTTCGGCGTGCTGCCGCAGGTGATCACCGCGTGGATCGCGGTGGTGCTCTACCGCTTCGAGGTCAACCTGCGCTCGGCCACCGTGCTCGGCATGGTTGGCGCCGGCGGCCTGGGCTTCGAACTGGTCAGCAGCCTGAAGCTGTTCAAGTACCAGGAGACCGCCACCTGCATCGTCGTCATCACCGTCATGGTGGTGCTTGCCGACCTGCTCTCCAACCGCCTGCGCCACGCCATCCAGGGTAACGGGCGGCACTGACCGCTCACGCCCCAACCCTCTTTCCTTCCGCCTCAACCTCCTGCCACGTGCGCCTTCCGGGCGCGCGCCGGGCAGGCGCACGCCCGGAGTTTGCCCAAGATGCCCGCACCCGCCGTTATCGGTCTGGCCGATGCCCACCTGCGATCAATCGATTGGAACGAAACCGAAGAGGCCCCGAGCATGGCCGCACGTTCAAACAACAACAAGGAACTGCCCATGCCTGCCCGATTCCATAATCCGGTCGCCACCGTTTTCGGCGGCGGCAGCCTGGACCGCATCGCCGACCTGTGCGAAGGCAAGGTCGCCCTGGTGACCTTCCCCGAAGCTGCGCAGCTGGGGCTGATCGACCGTGTTCGCAGCCTGCTCGGCGAGCGCCTCGCCTACGTCATCGACGATGTGCAGCCCAACCCCGACGTGGCCTGGCTGCGCGACGTGCACGAGCGCTTCTGGCGTGAAGCAGCCGACTGCAGCACCGTCTTCGCCCTCGGCGGCGGCAGCGCCATCGACACCGCCAAGGCACTGATCGTCGGCACCGCATCCGGGCACTTCGACGAGCTGCTCGACCTGCTGGCCGCCGGCAAGCCCTTCGTCCCGGCGCGCAGCAAGACACTGATCGCCGCGCCGACCACCGCCGGCACCGGCAGCGAAGTCACGCCCTGGGCGACCATCTGGGACGCACAACAGCAGAAGAAGTATTCCCTGCACCTGGACTGCACCTGGCCCAAGGTCGCGCTGATCGACCCGGACCTGATGCTCAGCGTGCCCGCCGGGGTGACGGTTTCCACCGGGCTGGACGCGCTGTCCCACGCGCTGGAGTCGATCTGGAACCACAACGCCAACCCGATCTCCGACACCTTCGCCATCTCCGCCATCGAGGACATCCTCGACTGCCTGCCACGCCTGCAGCAGGACCTCTCCAACCGCGAACTGCGCTCGCGCATGGCCCTGGCCGCGCTGAAGGCCGGCATGGCCTTCTCCAACACCAAGACCGCGCTGGCCCACTCCATCTCCTACGAGATGACCCTGCGCCACGGCCTCCCCCACGGCATTGCCTGCTCCTTCACCCTGCCGCTGGTCCTGGGCCTGGCCTGGGGCCGCGACGCCGACCGCGACCGCACCCTGCAACGGGTGTTCGGCAGCAATCTGGCCGGCGCACAGAAGCACCTGCGTGAATTCCTCCATCGTCTCGGGGTCAAGACCGAGTTCGGCGACTACGGCGTGACTGCCGCCGAAGCCGAAGCGATGATCGACTTCGCCATGCAGGGTGCCCGCGGACGCAACTTCATCGGCTCCCAGGCCGCCTGACGCCGCTCCTCACCGGGCGGCCCCGGCGGCCGCCTTTTCCTGTTGCACCGAAAAAGAGTGCCGACACGCCGAGCCTTGCCGCCGGCGCGAGCGAACAAGAAGGAAAACACCATGAACCGTGCACAAACCCTGTCTGGGCCCGTCTCCGCCGTCACCCCGTTTCGCCTCGCCCAGTGGCGCATGCTGCTGGCGGCGATGTTCTGCTACCTGTTCTTCTACACCGGCCGCCAGACCTTCGGCTTTGCCATCCCCGGGATCCAGGCCGAGTTCGGCCTGAGCAAGGAAACCCTCGGCTGGGCCTCCAGCGCCATGCTCTGGATGTACGCCATCGGCCAGGCCATCAACGGCAACTTGGCCGACAAGTTCGGCGGCCGGCGCATCATGAGCATTGGCGCAGCGCTGTCCTGCGCGGCCAACTGGGTCACCAGTTTCGCCGGAGGCTTCGGCAGTCTGATCCTGCCGTGGGGCATCAACGGCTACTTCCAGGCCCTGGGCTGGGCGCCGGGCAGCCGCCTGCTGTCGAACTGGTGGAGCGCCGCCGAGCGCGGCAAGGTCTACGGCTTCTATGTGTTCGCCGCCGGCTGCGCGTCGGTGCTGTCCTACGTCACCTCGGTGGTGGTGATCGACGTGATGCACCTGGAGTGGCGCTGGATCTTCCGCCTGCCGGTGCTGCTGATGCTCGCCGGCGGCATCGTGTTCTACCTGGTGGCCCGCGAGCGCCCGCAGGACATGGGCTTCGAGCCGCTGGGCGACACCGGCGTGGCGAACGCCGAGGACCGCGCCAGCGAAGCCGCCCACGGCGAGGAAGAGACCTCGACGCAACGCTACCTCGCCGTGCTGAAGAACCCGCGCCTGCTGGTGGCGGCGCTGTCGCTGGGCTTCCAGAACGCGGCGCGCTACGGGCTGATCGTCTGGGTTCCGGTGCACTTCCTCGGCGCCGACTGGCAGAAGGGCCAGAGCTTCATCGACCCGAAGTGGATCACCATCGCCCTGCCCGTCGGCATGGCCGTGGGTGCGCTGAGCAACGGCTGGGTGTCCGACCGCCTGTTCGGCAGCAAGCGCTACCGCGCGATCATGCTCTACATGGTGCTGGGCGCCCTTACCAGCCTGTGGATGTGGAGCCTGCCGGCGCACAGCGGCGTCGGCCTGCTCGCGCTGTTCCTCTGCGGCTTCTTCGTCTACGGTCCGGCGTCGAGCTTCTGGGCGCTCTGCCCGGACCTGGTCGGCGCGCGCCGCGCCGGCACCGCCACCGGGATCATGAACTTCTCTTCCTACCTCTTTGCGGGTCTGGCCGAACCCCTGATTGGTCGCATGCTGGACACGACCGGCAATACTTCACTGATCTTCATCGTGGTCACCACGGCCTGCGTGTGCAGCGCGGTGGTCGCCCTGTTCGTCCGGCGCTGAGGGCACGGCCATGTGGCAAGCCCCGGTGCCAGGCGCCCCCAATAAAAAGAGAAGCCATGTACCAGTACCACAAGTGGTTGCGCTCCTTTCATGCCGTGGCCCGCACTGGCAGCTTCACCCAGGCGGCGGCGCTGCTGAGCGTCGGCCAGCCGACCATCAGCGAGCAGGTCAGCGGGCTGGAGAAGCGCTTCTCGGTCGAGCTGTTCCACCGGCGCGGCCGCTTCATCGAGCTGAGCCCGGCCGGGGAGCAGCTCTACGCGATCACCCAGGGCCTGTTTGGCCAGGAGGACGAAGCCTTGCAACTGCTGCAGAGCTTCCAGCAGCGCAAGCAGGGCATGCTGCGCCTCGGTGCGGTGTCGCCGCCGATCGCCATGAGCCTGACCTACTCGCTGATGCAGCGGTACCCGGACATCGAACTGGAAACTTCCTTCACCAGCGAGGCCGGCACCCTGGAGCGGCTGTACAACTTCGACATCGACGTGGCGATCCTCGCCCTCTCCGAGTTCGACCAGCGCCTGAGCACCCAGCTGTACCGCACCTGCCCGATCCTCGCGGTGGTACGCGACGACCACCCCTGGGCTCGGCAGGAATCGGTCAGCGTGCAGGAGATCGCGCAGGAGCGTGTGGTCCTGCGCGAACCGGCCTCGCGCACCCGCCAGCTGGTGGAAGAAGGCTGCCGGAGGCATGGCGTGGAACTGGACTGCGCGATGCAGCTGAACAGCCGCGAGGCCATCGTGCATGCGGTGGTGCACGGCATCGGCGTGGGCTTCGTCTCGGCGGTGGAATACGCCGACCGGCCGGGCACGCGCTCCATCGCCTTCGCCGAGGACCCGTTCCACATCAGCTACTACCTGTGCTGCCTGGGCATCCGCCGCAAGCGGCCGATCATCGCCGAGCTGTTCGACTCCACGGCCTGACCTTCAACCCGAACAAAGTCTGAAACCGCGAGCCTGCCACCCCGCCGGGCGGGCTGCGCTCACCTTCGATTTCACAAGTAATCCCCTCACAGGAGCATCACCATGCACTACCAGCAACCCAAGCAACTGCAAGCCGCCATCCTCGACTGGGCCGGCACCGTCGTCGACTTCGGCTCCTTCGCGCCGACGCAGATCTTCGTCGAGGCCTTTGCCGAGTTCGGCGTAGAGGTCAGCCTGGAGGAAGCCCGCGGCCCGATGGGTATGGGCAAGTGGGACCACATCCGCACCCTGTGCGACATCCCCGCCATCGGCGAGCGCTACCGCGCCGCCTTCGGCCACCTGCCCACCGACGACGACGTCACCGCCATCTACGAACGCTTCATGCCGCTGCAGATCGAGAAGATCGCCGAGCATTCGGCGCTGATTCCCGGCGCGCTGGAGGCCATCGCCACCCTGCGCAAGGGCGGCCTGAAGATCGGCTCCTGCTCCGGCTACCCGGCGGTGGTGATGGAGAAGGTCGTGGCCCTGGCGAAGACCAACGGCTACGTCGCCGACCATGTGGTCGCTACCGATGAAGTGCCCAACGGCCGTCCGCACCCGGCCCAGGCGCTGGCCAACGTAATCGCCCTGGGCATCAACGACGTGGCCGCCTGCGTGAAGGTCGACGACACCTGGCCGGGCATCCTCGAAGGCCGCAGCGCCGGCATGTGGACCGTCGCGCTGACCTGCTCGGGCAATGCCCTGGGTCTGACCTATGAGCAGTACAAGGCGCTGACGGCGGAGAAGCTGGACCAGGAGCGCCGCCGCATCGGCCAGATGTTCGAAGGCTCGCGCCCGCACTACCTGATCGACACCATCGCCGAACTGCCGGCGGTGATTGCCGACATCAATGCGCGCCTGGCGCGGGGTGAGATGCCGCAGGCCTGCTGATTATTCGCCAGCTGAACTCGACGTAGGATGGCGTGGAGCGCAGCGATACCCATCACGCCCCGCGCCATCAGCATGGGTATCGCTGCGCTCCACCCATCCTACAAGTGCGTTCGAGGGAACGACGGCGTGGGGGTTGGCCCTCACACCAGCCCTCTCCCATAGGGAGAGGGGGCAGACTGTGCCGGCTGAAGCTGCAGTATCCCCCACGCCGATCAGTCCCCTCTCCCGCTTGAGGAGCGGGGCGCGCAGCCAGGGCTAGGGGTGAGGGGCTCTTGCTCTAATGCCCCGAATACGGCGGATACTTGTCCCCCGGCACGCGCCGCTGGCGCTGCGGGTCCGGGCCGTCATGGGGAACATGGGGCGGATGCGGCGGGTCGATCTGCGGGTCGGCGAGGTCCGGTGAATCCGGGTCGAAACCCAGCTCCGGGTCGATATGCCGCGAGCCGCCAAGGGGCACTTGGCGCTGCGGATAGCCTGGCAGCCCACGCTTGTCGCCGGGGCCGGTCCTGTCCGGCCAGCGTTCGGGGGAAACGCCCGGGCGCTCTGTGATTTCACCATGGCCTTTCATGCTCACCTCCAGCGATTCGGGTAATGGCATGACGGTGGACGCGGGGCTGCGCCAAAGGTTTCAGCCGATTGTCCGACGGTACCGCCGGCGGATTCGCCCAGGCGAAAACCCGCGATCTAGACCATGGTCGCAAAGACCCGTCCGCCCATCTGTGACACCTTCGCGCGCTTTTTTAGCGCCCCCGGAGTCACCGCATGCCCTCGCCCCTCTCCTCCAGCCCGCTCGCCCGCCTGAGCGCCCTCGCCCTGCTTGGTGGCATCGCCGCCCCGGCCAGCGCCGACTTCCTGGAGGACAGCAGCGCGCGCCTGGAATCGCGCACCTTCTACTTCAACCGCGACTTCCGCGACGGCAGCTCGTCCAACCCGCAGGGTGCCTCCAAGCGCGAGGAAACCGCGCAGGGCTTCATCCTCAATCTGCAGTCGGGCTACACCGAAGGCACCGTCGGCTTCGGCGTCGACGCCCTGGCCATGCTCGGCGTCAAGCTCGACTCCAGCCCTGCCGACAGCAACAGCGGCCTGCTGCCTTCCAGCGGCCACGACCCGCGCCACTCCGAGGACCAGTACGCCAAGGCTGGCGTCACCGGCAAGCTGCGTGTCTCACACACCCAGTTCAAGTACGGCGCGATGCTGCCGGACATGCCGCTGCTCAAGTACAACGACGGCCGCCTGCTGCCCAACATGTTCCACGGCGCGCAGCTGACCAGCGAGGAAATCGCCCACCTCAAGCTCACCGCCACACGCCTGGAGCGCTACACCGCGCGCGACTCCACCGATGCCCAGGACGTGCGCCTTAACTGCAAGAACAAGCGCTACGCCTGCGACACCACCGGCAACCGCTTCGACTCCTACCAGGCCGACTACCAGGTCAACGACCAACTCCTGCTGCAGTACGCCCAGGGCGGGCTGGAGAATGTCTACCGCCAGCGCTACGTCGGCATCGTCGGCAAGCAGGCGGTGGGCGCCGGCAAAGTCACCGCCGACCTGCGCTGGTTCGACAGCGACGACGACGGCTCGGCCCGCGCCGGCGAGATCGACAACCGCGCGCTGAGCCTGCTACTGGCCTATGCCCAGGGCGGCCACATCCTCAGCGCCGGCTGGCAGCGCATGACCGGCGACAGCTCCATGCCCTACCTCGATGGCAGCAACCCCTACCTCGCCAACTACGTGCAGGTGAACGACTTCGCCAACGCCCAGGAGCGCTCCTGGCAACTGCGCTACGACTTCGACCTGCGCAGCGTCGGCGTGCCCGGCCTGAGCTTCATGACCCGCTACGTCAACGGCGACCACATCGCCCTGGCCAACGGCGACGAGGGCAAGGAATGGGAGCGCGACGTGGAGTTCAAGTACGTGATCCAGACCGGCACCTTCAAGGACCTCAGCCTGCGCCTGCGCAACGCCACCTACCGCACCAACTACGAACAGTCGGCGCGCGATGTGGATGAGGTGAGGCTGATCGCCAGCTACAACTTCTCGATTCTCTGAAATGCCGGCAATCACTGGTGCGTAACGCCCATTTGCAGGAGCGCTGCCATGGGCGCGATCGCGCCCCCTGCATTTCTGGAAAGCGGCCCGCTCCTACAGGGGGACCGTCCTACGTATTGGGGAAAGGGATGAGACCCGTTTCATTCTGTCGGCAATGTCCTGCCTCGGGATCGCCGTCACCAACCGAAAAGTCCCACAGGCCATTAGCCTTGCGGGCCTACGAGCGCCGTCTCTAGCCTCTGGTTCGCCGCAGTTCATCGCGGACGGGCGTAGGAACCTGGCAATACCAACCCAAGGCACGGTGCTCCGTAGTCACGAATTGCAGGTGAAGATTGGCCTGTGAACTCGTGCTTTATGGTGGCCGTGCGGGGAGGCCTTCGGGTCTACCGGCTCCTTGGGTCCGGCATTCCTACCTCCGCACGGTCGCCTCTCTTCCCGTAGGAAGGTCGATTGGTGACTTCCATCCACCCATGGAATAACCAAACATGAACTATCCCTTTTTTACCCCCGCGCCCCGCCTTCTCTCACCACGCAAATCGACACTCTCTCCGGAGGTGCCCCATGCGTGAATTCCTCCCTGTTGCCCTGACCGGCCAATTCGGCGAAGAAGTCCTCTTCGTCAACGCCCTGGCCCCGGTCGAACACCTGCGCGAAGCCGCCCTGCGCCGCATCACGGCGGTCGAAGACCTGCTGCAACTGATGGAAGACGACAGCGACAGCGGCCTCATCCGCGCCACCGCCCGCTTCGCCTCCGCTTTGGCCCCACTGGTCTGCGAAGCCCGCCAGCTCTACGAACTGGCCCTGGAACGCCCCGACTACAAGGCGGGGCCGCTGGAACGATAAGGTCCGCCGCCGGGCCGGCCTCGCCGCGCCGGCCCGGCTGCGGCGGCTCACTTCTTGGCAGTCAGCGTGCTGTAGCTGGTGATCAGGTTGCGGTAGTCGGGGATGTGGTTGGAGAACAGCGCGGCCAGCCCTTCGATGTCGTTGCGCCAGTCGCGGTGCAGCTCACAGGCCACGCCGAACCAGGTCATCATCTGCGCGCCGGCGGCTTCCATGCGGCGCCAGGCGGCGTCACGGGTAACTTCGTTGAAGGTGCCGGAGGCGTCGGCGACGACGAACACGTCGAAGCCCTCTTCCAGCGCCGACAGTGCCGGGAAGGCCACGCAGACCTCGGTGACCACGCCGGCGATGATCAGCTGTTTCTTGCCGGTGGCCTTCACCGCCTTGACGAAGTCCTCGTTGTCCCAGGCGTTGATGTTGCCGGGCCGGGCGATGTAGGGCGCGTCGGGGAACAGGTCCTTCAGCTCGGGAACCAGCGGGCCGTTGGGGCCGTTCTCGAAACTGGTGGTGAGGATGGTCGGCAGCTTGAAGTACTTGGCCAGGTCGGCCAGGGCCAGGACGTTGTTCTTGAACTTGTCCGGTTCGATGTCACGCACCAGCGAGAGCAGACCGGCCTGGTGATCGACCAGCAATACGGCGGCCTGGGTCTTGTCGAGACGGACGTAGGGCTTGCTCATGGCGTTTCCTCGTTGCAGTGAAAGCCCGGCCGGAGCCGGGCAAGGGGCGAATCAGCGCTGGGAGTCCAGCACTTCGTGTTCGGTCACCACCTGCTGGGCCTTGGTGTAGCTTTCGATCAGCAGGCGGTAGTGCGGGAAGATCAGGCTGTAGGCCTCGGCCCACTGCGCAGCGTCGGGGCGGTTCCAGGTGCGCTGGATTTCCGAGGCGACGGCGGCGGTATCCATGGGCACCACGCCAGCCTGGACGACACGGGCCAGGGTGATTTCCTGCGCGGCCTTGGAGTAGGTGCCGGAGGCGTCGATCACGGCGAAGACCTTGTAGCCGGCGTTGACCGCGGCAATCGCCGGGAAGGCCATGCACACGCTGGTGATGGTGCCGGCGATGACCAGGGTCTTCTTGCCGGTGGCCTCGACGGCGGCGACGAATTCGGGGTTGTCCCAGGCGTTGATCTCGCCCTTGCGCGCCACGTACTGCGCATGCGGCGCGGCCTCGTGGATCTCGGGGATCAGCGGGCCGTTGGGGCCCTGCGGAACCGACGCGGTGGTGATCACCGGGATCTTCGCCAGCGTGGCGATCCTCGCCAGGGTGATGGCGTTGTTGCGCAGTTCGGTCATGGGCATGTCCTTGACCGTCTGGAACAGGCCGCTCTGATGGTCGATGAGCAGCATGGCGGTGTCGTCGGGATCGATCACCGGGCGCTGGCCGTTGAAGTTGGCGATCTGGTTGAAGTGGCTCATTTTGGGGTCTCCACAAAGGGCATCCGGCCCATGTAGCCCGCGCCTCCTGCGCGGGCGTTCATCCAGACTAGGCGACGCCTGAGTCGGGGGTATGACATCAGCGGGTCATCTGTCCGAAACGTCCGTTCTGGACGTCGGTAATGGCCTGCTGGATTTCGCTTTCGCTGTTCATCACGAAGGGGCCGTAGCCGACGATGGGCTCGTCCAGCGGCTCACCACTGAGCAGCAGCACCAGGGCATCGCTCTCGGCTTCCAGCTGCAGGCTGTCGCCGCGCCGGTCGAACAGCGCCAGCTGGCCTTCGCGCAGCGTTTCGCCGCCGCCCAGCCGGACGTTGCCGCGCAGCACCACCAGGGCGGTGTTGCGCCCCGCCTTGACGGCCAGTTCCAGCGGGCGGCCGGGCTGCAGGTGCAAGTCCCAGACATCCAGCGGGCTGAAGGTGTGGGCCGGGCCGGCGTGGCCGGCGTAGTCACCGGCAATCACCCGCAGGCTGCCGGCGCCATTGGCCAGTTCGATGCGCGGGATGTCACCGGCCAGCAACGTCTGGTAGGCCGGCGCGGTGCGTTTGTGGCGGGCCGGCAGGTTCACCCAGAGCTGGGCCATGTGCAGGTTGCCGCCGCTGCGGGCGAAGTCCGGCGAGTGGTATTCCTCATGGAGGATGCCGTCGCCGGCAGTCATCCACTGCACGTCGCCAGGGCCGATGCGGCCGCCACCCCCGCTGGAGTCGCGGTGTTCCAGTTCGCCGTCATAGACCAGGGTCACGGTCTCGAAGCCCCGGTGCGGGTGCTGGCCGACGCCGCGGCGCAGCGTACTGGGGCCAAAAGCGTGAGGGCCGGCATGGTCGAGCAGCAGGAAGGGGCTGAGGTGCTCGCCCAGGCTGTCGTAGGAAAACAGCGTGCGAACCGGAAAACCGTCACCGACCCAGTGCGGTCGGGCGGCGCTGTAGATGCCAAGAATCTGTTTCATCGGGTGCCTCCTGTAGTGCATGGAGGCCACGATACGGACGGAACAATTGCCCCGGTAGTCGGCAAAAATTACTATCAGTGTTCCACAAGAGGAACACTGGAATGGACGATCTCAACGACCTCTATTACTTCGCCCAGGTGGTCGAGCACGGCGGTTTCACCCCGGCCGGTCGCGCCCTGGACGAGCCCAAGTCGAAGCTGAGCCGGCGTATCGCCGCACTGGAGGAGCGCCTGGGCGTGCGGCTGATCCAGCGGTCGACGCGGCACTTCTCGGTGACCGAGATCGGTCAGGTGTTCTACCGGCACTGCGTGGCGATGCTGGTGGAAGCGGCAGCGGCCACCGAGGCCGTCGAGCAGCACCGTTCCGAGCCGCGCGGGGTGGTGAACCTGAGCTGCCCCACGGCACTGCTGAACTTCTGGGTCGGCCCGATGCTGGCGCGCTTCATGGTGCAGTACCCGCTGGTGGAGCTGCATGTGCAGAGCACCAACCGCCAGGTAGACCTGATCCAGGAAGGCATCGACATCGCCCTGCGGGTGCGCTTCCCGCCGCTGGAAAGCAGCGACCTGGTGATGAAGGTCCTGGGCGAAAGCCGCCAGCGTGTGGTGGGCACCCCGGCATTGCGTGAGCGCCTGCCGGCCAGGCCGACGCCGGCCGATGTGGCCGCCCTGCCGACGTTGCACTGGGGCGTGGTGCAGCGCGAGTACACCTGGCAGCTGGACGGCCCCAAGGGCGCCAGCGCGCAGGTGCGCTACCAGCCGCGGATGGTCACCGACGATCTGGTCGCCCTGCGCCAGGCCGCACTGGCGGGTGCCGGCGCGGTGCACATGCCGGCCGTGGTGGTCTGCGAGGACCTGAATGACGGCAAGCTGGTGAACCTGCTGCCGGACTGGGCGCCGCGCACCGGCGTGGTCCATGCAGTGTTCCCTTCGCGGCGCGGGCTGCTTCCATCGGTACGAACCTTGCTGGATTTTCTGGGTGAGGAGTTTGAGAAGAGCGATATGTCCTAAGCGGAGGTCCTTCAGGCCGGACAGAAAGTTCGCACTTCAACCCAGAGCACGGGTCGACCCTGAAGGAAATACGAGCCGGGAATAGGACGAGCTTTTCTTCAGAAAGGCCTGACATACCTTTTCAGCGACCAATCCTTACCATTTGTCGACATAAACGCCGTAACCAGTTCATCTGGTTGGAAATATCTGATTAATGTCTACCTTGAATACTGTTGGAAGATTGTCGAGGAGCAGCCGGTATGGCTAAGAACCTGAAAGAGCGCGCAACGGTCATCTGCCGCCTCGACGACAAGATTCTCTTCGTGCGCAAATCCAAGTCGAAATGGAACCTTCCCGGCGGCCGCATCGAGGCCGACGAGCGCCCCGGCCAGGCCGCCACCCGCGAGCTGATAGAGGAAACCGGGCTGGCCATCGAGCAGATGAACTACGTGGCGCCCCTGGAGCTGTACCAGACGCTGCACTACGTGTTCGAGACGCCGGTGGACCCGGCGCAGCAGCCCACTCCGCTGAACGAGATCGCCGACTGCCGCTGGTTCTCCCCCGAAGAGCTGGAACGTCGCCGGGTCAACAAGTCGGCACGCCGCCTGCTGCGCACCTGCCTGAAGGCCAGCTGACAGGCTGACGGACGCCGCGTATCAGGGTATCTTCAGCGCCTTCCTACAAGACGCTCGTACAGGATTCACCCCATGCTTCGCGCCGCCCTGCTTTGCACCCTTGCGCTGTCTTCCAGCCTCGCCCTCGCCCAGGTCGAGGTGAAACCGGTGCAGCATTCCAAGGTCGGCGAGGTGCTGGCGGTGCGGATCAGCGAGGAGATCGCTCCGGGCGATTACGAGCGCCTGTTCAAGGGGCTGATCGCCAACCCAGGCAAGTTCGCCCGCAAGGTAGCCCTGCTGGACAGCATCGGTGGCAGCGCCGCTGAATCGATCAAGATGGGTCGCCTGCTGCGCGAGTCCGGCTTCGAGACGCTGGTGCCGACCAACAGCGTCTGCCAGGGCTCCTGCGTCTACCTGCTGGCCGCCGGCAAGCACCGCACGGTGCGCGGCTATGTAGGCCTGCATCGCCCCTACTACCCCGCGGGCGATTCGTCCCAGGCGGCGGGCAGCTACAACGCCCGGACCTATTTCCGCGACATGGACATTCCGCTGGAACTGGCCGACACCATGCAGAGCATCGACCCGCAGCGCATGCGCGTGCTGACGTCGGAGGAATTGCTACGTTACCGGCTGGGCGCCACGCCCAGCCAGATCAGCGCCCGCTGACCTTCAGCGGCCACTGGTCGGCGTCGAGGTAGCCGAGCAAGCGCGGGCTCTTGTCCGTTTCACTGAGCACGAAGAGCGTCGAGGCGTAGTCCGGGGTTGCCGGGTCGTCCACGCTCACCGAGTGTTCCAGGTCCTCGATGCATTCGCTGTGGGTCACCAGGATCAGGTTGCGGTGCGCCACCTTGTGTTGCAGCGCCTGGTCCAGCATCGAGCCTTCGCATTTGTACAACCAGGGCTGCTCCTGCGGCGTACGGCCGAACATCGAGGAGGCGGTCTGGATGGCACGCAGCTGATCGCTGCTGAGGATGTCGGCATTGGCCAGGCCAAGGGTGGCGAAGTCCTGACCGATGGCATGGGCACTCTGGCCGCCACGCACAGTGATGCCATCGACATTGCCCAGGCAGGGTGCACTGGAACGATCACACCGTTCGGCGTGACGCACCAGCACGATCAGGTCGCCGTTCTGCCAGTGCTCGCGCAATTCCGCCTGGCGCTGGGCATCGCCCACCAGGGGAGTCGGCCGCGAGAAGTCCAGGGGCAGGAAGCCACTGAGCAGTGCGATCACCGGGAGGATCGCCAGCAAGGATAACCAACCGCGGGACAGTGATCTGAAGAACTTCGGGATGGGCATGGTTCAGGCCGTGCAGCTGGAAAGAGTCCGCGTCCGTTTCCCTCTTCGAAGGAGGGAGGCCCGACCCATCCCTGGGATGACCATCGCACTGCGGGGTTGTCAGATGGCGGGCAAGCAAACCCTATCGCCGGATTCGTGAAGAACCCGTTATGAATTGCTGAAGAATCCGTCTCTGTCAGAAACAACCGTCCGTCGCCCCGCCGCTTTCATACTGCCGGCTGACGCATTCAGCCGGCTTTCGGTCATCGCACTGTGGTAGAACAAGGCACTGTGCCACCACCGAGCCGCCGCTATGCCGTACGACGCCTCCCCGGAAAATCCCGTCTACCAGACCCTCCTCGAATCCACCCGCGCCATCCCGTGGAAAATCGACTGGCGATCCATGACCTTCGCCTACATCGGCCCGCAGATCGAAGACCTTCTGGGCTGGAGCCAGGCCAGTTGGGTCAGCGCCAACGACTGGGCCGAGCGCATGCACCCGGAGGATCGCGAGCGCGTGGTGAACTTCTGCGTGTCGCAGTCCCGCGAGGGCACCGACCACGAGGCGGACTACCGCGCCCTCACCTCCTCCGGTGACTACGTGTGGATTCGCGACGTGGTGCATGTGGTGCGCGACGACAATGGCGAGGTGGATTCGCTGGTCGGCTTCATGTTCGACATCAGCGAGCGCAAGCGCGCCGAAGAGCAGCTGATCATGCTGCAGCGCCAGCTTGAGGAGTATTCGTACAAGGACGGCCTGACCGGCGTGGCCAACCGGCGCATGTTCGATTCGGTGCTGGACACCGAATGGGGCAGCGCCCAGCGCAGCGGCCAGCCGCTTTCGCTGGTGCTGCTGGATATCGACTACTTCAAGCAGTTCAACGATCACTACGGGCACATCCAGGGCGACGACTGCCTGCGCAGCGTCGGCAAGGCGCTGGCCGGCGCGCTGCATCGG
The DNA here is from genome assembly GCF_040017195.2 of Pseudomonas sp. LABIM340. Lineage (NCBI taxonomy): Bacteria > Pseudomonadati > Pseudomonadota > Gammaproteobacteria > Pseudomonadales > Pseudomonadaceae > Pseudomonas > Pseudomonas sp. LABIM340. Next base: position 4,233,722 of record NZ_CM200227.1, read on the forward strand.
CCCAGGGACTTCATCGCACGCTTCGGTGGCGAGGAGTTCGTGCTGGTGCTGCCGGAGACCGACAGCGAGGCCGCGCGGCAGATCGCCGAGCGTTGCCGCAGCGTGCTGCGCGAGCAGCGCATCGCCCATGGGAAGTCCGCCGTCTCCGACCTGCTGACCATCAGCCTGGGCGTGGGCACCGCCGTGCCCTCCACCAGCGACCGTCCGCTTGACTTCGTCGCGGCGGTGGATCGCCTGCTCTACCAGGCCAAGCAGGCCGGACGCGACCGGCTGGTAGCCGCGCACTGGAGTCGTGGCGACGACCTGCGGCGTGACTCGCTTCGCTAACCCTGCTGCGACGTCCTGACTCGACCAACCGGACGGGCACTGGCGCCAGAGCTGTCTAAGCTCTATAGCCACACGCGCGTGCCGGCGGCAGCGCGGCGGCCTCACGAGGGTTGCCGCCCTCTGCGCCAAATCGATGGATCACCTGGCCCGGAGCCGGCATTGCGTAGAGCCGACCCCGTAACCAGGACCCCTGACCATGCACGATATCGACCCCGTCGAAACCCAGGAATGGCTGGACGCGCTGGAATCCGTACTGGAAAAAGAAGGCGAAGAGCGCGCCCACTACCTGATGACTCGCCTAGGCGAGCTGGCCAGCCGAACCGGCACGCAACTGCCCTACGCCATCACCACGCCTTACCGCAACACCATCCCGGTAGGCCACGAAGCCCGCATGCCGGGCGATTTGTTCATGGAGCGGCGTATCCGCTCGCTGGTGCGCTGGAACGCGCTGGCCATGGTGATGCGCGCCAACCACAAGGACCCGTCGCTGGGCGGGCACATCTCCACCTTCGCCTCCTCGGCGACCCTCTATGACATCGGTTTCAACTACTTCTTCAACGGCCCCACCGAAGAGCACGCCGGCGACCTGATCTACTTCCAGGGCCACGCCTCGCCGGGCTTCTACGCCCGCGCCTACATCGAGGGTCTGCTCACCGACGAGCAACTGGAGAACTTCCGCCAGGAGGTGGACGGCAAGGGCATTTCCTCTTATCCGCACCCGCGCCTGATGCCGAAGTTCTGGCAGTTCCCGACCGTGTCCATGGGGCTGGGGCCGATCCAGGCGATCTACCAGGCACGCTTCATGAAGTACCTGGAAAGCCGTGGCTTCATTCCCGCCGGCAAGCAGAAGGTCTGGTGCTTCCTGGGTGACGGCGAGACCGACGAGCCGGAGTCCCTGGGCGCGATCTCCCTGGCCGGGCGGGAGAAGCTCGACAACCTGATCTTCGTGGTGAACTGCAACCTGCAGCGTCTGGACGGCCCGGTGCGCGGCAACGGCAAGATCATCCAGGAACTGGAGGGTGTGTTCCGCGGCGCCAACTGGAACGTGATCAAGGTGATCTGGGGTCGCTTCTGGGACCCGCTGTTCGCCAAGGACACCGCCGGCCTGATGCAGGCGCGCATGGACGAGGCGGTGGACGGCGACTACCAGAACTACAAGGCCAAGGACGGCGCCTTTGTCCGCGAGCACTTCTTCGGCACGCGGCCGGAGCTGCTGGAGATGGTCAAGGACCTCTCCGACGAGGAAATCTGGAAGCTCAACCGCGGCGGCCACGATCCCTACAAGGTCTACGCCGCCTACCACGCAGCGGTGAACCACAAGGGCCAGCCCAGCGTGGTGTTGGCCAAGACCATCAAGGGCTACGGCACCGGCACCGGCGAGGCGAAGAACATCGCCCACAACATCCACGAGATCGACGTGGACAGCCTGCGCGCCTTCCGCGACCGCTTCGACATCCCGATCAAGGACGCGGACCTGGCCAAGCTGCCCTTCTACCGCCCCGACGAGGGCAGCGCCGAGGCGCGCTACCTGAAGGAGCGCCGCGCTTCCCTGGGCGGCTTCATGCCCCACCGCCACGGCAACAGCCAGCGCATCCCGGCGCCGCCGCTGGAGACGCTCAAGGCGCTGCTCGACGGCTCCGGCGACCGCGAGATTTCCACCACCATGGCCTTCGTGCGGATCATCTCGCAGCTGGTGAAGGACAAGGAGCTGGGCCAGCGCATCGTGCCGATCATCCCCGACGAGGCGCGCACCTTCGGCATGGAAGGCATGTTCCGCCAGCTCGGCATCTATTCCTCGGTGGGCCAGCTCTACGAGCCGGTCGACAAGGAACAGCTGATGTTCTATCGCGAGGACAAGAAGGGCCAGATCCTCGAGGAAGGCATTACCGAGGCCGGTGCGATGTCGTCCTTCATCGCCGCCGGCACGGCCTATAGCAACTACCGCCAGCCGATGCTGCCGTTCTACATCTTCTATTCGATGTTCGGCTTCCAGCGCATTGGCGACCTGGCCTGGGCAGCCGGGGACAGCCTCACACGTGGCTTCCTGCTCGGTGGCACCGCCGGGCGCACCACGCTCAACGGCGAGGGCCTGCAGCACGAGGACGGCCACAGCCATGTGCTGGCGTCGGTGATCCCCAACTGCCGCACCTACGATCCGACCTACTCCTACGAGCTGGCGGTGATCATCCAGGAAGGCGTGCGGCAGATGATGCAGGAGCAGCAGGAGGTCTTCTACTACATCACCGTGATGAACGAGAACTACCCTCACCCGCCGCTGCCCAAGGGCGCCGAGGAAGGCATCATCAAGGGCATGTACCTGCTCGACGAGGACAAGCGCGCCGCCGCGCACCACGTGCAGTTGCTCGGCTCGGGCACCATCCTGCGCGAGGTAGAGGCCGCTGCGCGGATACTGCGTGAAGACTTCGGCATCGGTGCGGACGTCTGGTCCGTGCCCAGCTTCAACGAGCTGCGCCGCGACGGCCTCGCGGTGGAGCGCTGGAACCGCCTGCATCCGGGACAGAAGCCACGGCCCAGCTATGTCGAGCAGTGCCTGGGCGGACGGCGCGGGCCGGTGGTGGCGTCCACCGACTACATGAAGGTCTACGCCGACCAGATTCGCCAGTGGGTGCCAACCAAGGAATACAAGGTGCTGGGCACCGACGGCTTCGGCCGCAGCGACACCCGCGCCAAGCTGCGCCACTTCTTCGAGGTCGACCGCCACTGGGTAGTGCTAGCCGCGTTGGAAGCCCTGGCCGATCGCGGCGACATCGAGCCGAAAGTGGTAGCCGAGGCCATCGCGAAATTCGGCCTCGACCCGGAAAAAACCAACCCGCTGGACTGCTGAGGAGAGGCACGATGAGCGAGACCATTCGCGTACCCGACATCGGCAACGGCCAGGGCGAAGTCATCGAACTGCTGGTCAAGGTCGGCGACCGTATCGAGGCCGACCAGAGCCTGCTGACGCTGGAGTCCGACAAGGCCAGCATGGAGATTCCCGCGCCCAAGGCCGGCGTGGTGAAGGCCATCAAGGTGAAGGTCGGCGACACCCTCAAGGAAGGCGATGAAATCCTCGAACTCGAGGCCGAAGGCGGCGCCGCCGAAGCCAGGGTAGAGGAGCCGGCCCAACCTGCCGCCGAGGAACCCCAGCCCGCCGCCCCGGCGCCTCAGCCTGTGCCTTCCGGTGGCGGCGTGGAAACCATCAAGGTGCCGGACATCGGCAATGGCCAGGGAGAGATCATCGAACTGATGGTCAAGGTCGGCGACCGCATCGAGGCCGACCAAAGCCTGCTGACGCTGGAGTCCGACAAGGCCAGCATGGAGATTCCCGCGCCGAAGGCCGGCGTGGTGAAGGCCATCAAGGTGAAGATCGGCGACACACTCAAGGAAGGCGACGACATCCTCGAACTGGAAACCGAGGGCAGCGCTGCGCCGGCCAGCACACCGGCCGCAGCGGCGCCTGCCTCCGCCCCTGCTCCTGCGAATGAAGAGAAGCCAGCCCCCGCCCCGGCTGCCAGTGGCGGCGTGGAGACCATCCGCGTACCGGATATCGGCAACGGCCAGGGCAACGTCATCGAGCTGATGGTCAAGGTGGGTGACAGCATCGAGGCCGACCAGAGCCTGCTGACGCTGGAGTCCGACAAGGCCAGCATGGAGATTCCCGCGCCGAAGGCCGGCGTGGTGAAGGCCATCAAGGTGAAGATCGGCGACACGCTCAAGGAAGGCGACGAGATCCTCGACCTGGAAGTGGCGGGCGGCGCTCCGGCTCCCGCTGCCGCCGCAGAAAAACCGGCCGCTGCGCCAGCGGCAAAAGCCGAACCGCCCAAGGCGTCGGACGTCGCCCCAGTGGGCGCGCCCAGCCGCGACGGCACCAAGGTGCATGCGGGCCCCGCTGTGCGCATGGTTGCCCGCGAGTTCGGTGTCGACCTGGCGCAAGTCAGCGGCAGCGGGCCCAAGGGCCGCATCCTCAAGGAAGACGTGCAGGCGTTCGTGAAGGAGCAGCTGCAACGCAGCAAATCCGGCGCGGCGGCGGGAGCAACCGGTGGCGCGGGCATCCCGCCGATCCCGGAAATCGACTTCAGCAAGTTCGGCGAAACCGAGGAAGTGGCGATGACCCGCCTGATGCAGGTCGGCGCCAGCAACCTGCACCGCAGCTGGCTGAACGTGCCCCACGTGACGCAGTTCGAGTCCGCCGACATCACCGAAGCGGAGGCCTTCCGCATCGCGCAGAAGGCGGCGGCGGAAAAGGCCGGGACCAAGCTGACCATCCTGCCGATCCTGCTCAAGGCCTGCGCCCACCTGCTGCGCGAACTGCCGGACTTCAACAGCTCGCTCGCCCCCAGCGGCAAGGCGCTGATCCGCAAGAAGTACGTGCATATCGGCTTCGCCGTGGACACCCCGGACGGCCTGCTGGTGCCGGTGATCCGCGACGTCGACCGGAAAGGTCTGCTGCAGCTGGCGCTGGAGGCCGCCGAGCTGGCGGAGAAAGCGCGGACCAAGAAGCTCTCCGCCGACGCCATGCAGGGTGCCTGCTTCACCATCTCCAGCCTCGGGCACATCGGCGGCACCGGCTTCACCCCCATCGTCAACGCACCGGAAGTGGCGATCCTCGGCGTGAGTAAGGCAGCCATGCAACCGGTGTGGGACGGCAGGGCCTTCCAGCCAAGGCTGATGCTGCCGCTGTCGCTGTCCTACGACCACCGGGTGATCAACGGTGCGGCGGCAGCGCGGTTTACCCGGCGGCTCGGGGAAGTGCTGGGGGATATTCGCAGCCTGTTGCTCTAATCGTCGAAAGAGCACTTGTCAGCAGCCCCGCTTCGGCGGGGCTTTCTCATGCAGGAATATCCGCAAGACTTATGCGTGAGATGTTTGAGCAGGGAATAGAAAAAGAAACAGACTTATAAAATATCTCGCAAATATACAAGAAGACAAAAAACCCTATAGCTCAGAATAAACCCACCCCAAGGAAGTCATAAACCGATATATCAAAACCTGAACTTCTCGAACAATCACTCGCGCACCACAGCCCTCGAAAGGCCCACTCCAGAGCCTTCGGGAGCACTGGGTGCTTCTATCGATTGAATGGATGAAGTTCGTCATGAGAAAAAACAAATCTGCCATTCCCAACAAGATCGCCTTAGCCATCTCGCTGGCCGCTGTGGCCCCCAGCCTGCCGCTGTTCGCTCAGGAAACCCAGTTCGTAAGAACGCCGGATGGGAAGGCCATGTTCGAGGCCAGGTTCTTCGATATCGAGGACGGAAAATTCTTCAGCCACAACGGAGAATCGGTCTCTTCTACCTGGAATCTGAATGAGCAACAAAAGCAGAAAATACTTCAGGGCATCAGCTACTGGGCCAACATCATCAAGCCGCAAACTGGCCAGCTCCCAGTCGCTATAAATATAGGCACCTACAACGATGCTAATGCGGGAGCAATCGGCGGATCGGCGCCGGCCACCGCCGGAATCTACCTTTCGCAAGTTCAGGCTGCACTGACCGATCAGCCTGCTGGAGCTCCCGTAGAGGGCTCCTACGGCCAATTCTTCATGGGCAAGATGAATTGGGACACCGTTAACTACCTCCCTTCACAGCTTCCCATCTCCCCCGATACGGATCTAACCGCCTTGTCCGTGCATGAACTGGCCCATGCACTGGGTATCAGCAGCTCGATCGCGGAAAAGAATGGCGCAAACTCATTTACGCCCTACTTCGAAGATACGATCAGCCGTTGGTCAGCCCACCTGCGCGATGACAACGGCAATCCAGCCCGCCCCGATCAGGCCGTAGTGTGCAGCGGCATGTGCCTAAATGCCTACGACCCGGGAGCCTTCGACCTGCGCAAGGATCAAGGCTACTTCACCGGCGACGCCGTCAGCGAGGTGCTGGAAGGGGCCATGCCTGGGGTTCCGATCAAGATCAATGGTGAAGACGGAAAAGTAGACACCGACTACATGAGCCACCTTGAGCTGAAAAACAGCCTAATGAGTCACCAGGACTACCGCAACTACACCACCTTCATGGAGGTGGAACTGGCAGTCCTGCAGGACCTTGGCTACCAGATCGACCGGCGAAACTTCTTCGGCCACTCGGTCTACGGCGACAACCAGACCCTTTACAACCAGCACGGCTACTACCAGCGCAATGCCGAAGGCACCGACTATCTGGTCGGCGCCTACAGCACCACCGCTCTCGGCATGGGGCTGCACGTGTATGGCAGCCACAACCAGATATTCCAGCAGGCTGACCTGCTCACGCGCGGTGATGGCGCGGCCGGCATACGCGTCGACGGTGAAGGCAACACCCTTGTCGTGGAGCCGGGTACACGTATCCATGCCGATGGCCTGAACGGCCGCGGCGTACTCTTCGCCTATGGCAAGGAACATAACTTCGTTCAACGTGGCGATATCGAAGCGTTGGGCGAGCGGGGCATCGCAGCGGAATTCAACTTCGGCAACAACATGCTCGGCAATGCGGGCGATTACCGGGGTTCCTTCATCGACACCGCCAATACCTCCAGCACGAATGAAGATGAGGATGAGGACGACGACGACAATAAAAAAGAGATACGCGCAGAACTCCGGGGCGCCCTGGTGAATAGCGCCGATATCAGTGGCCGCCTGGCCGGCACGGTCGCCGCCATCTCCATTTCCGATAATGCGCTGGTGCAGAACATCAACATCCTCAGCGGCGCGAAGATCGAAGGCAACATCCTCTCGGCCTACAACCAGAAGGACGAAGCCGACGAGCAGCGCCTGACCCAGCTGACCTTCGGCCGCCTCGCCGATGGCGCGGGCCGCGCCCTGAACCGGGCCGACCCGAACTTCCACATGACCTACAACGGCGACATCCAGGGCATCAACAACTTCGCCCTCAGCCTGCGTGGCGGCGAAACCTCGCTGGGCGGCAAGAACCAGCTCTACAGTGTCGAGGTTGCCGAAGGTGCCACACTGACAGGCAATGGGCGATTCAAGCTCAACGATGAAGGTGAGTTCGTCAACCGCGGCACCGTTGCGCCCGGCAACTCCATCGGTACCCTCACCGTCGACGGCGACTTCCAGCAGACCCGAAGCGGCCGGCTGCTGATGGATGTCAACGACAAGGGCCAACACGACACCCTGAAGGTCAATGGCAATGCCACCCTCGCTGGCCGCCTCACCGTGACCCCGCAGCGCGGCTGGTACTCCCCGAGCTGGCAGTTGCAGTCCAGCCAATTGCTGCAGAGCACCTCGAAAACGGGAACCTTCGACAAGATCGAACTGCTTTCCAGTTCGCCGACGCTATCCTTGCTGGCAACCCCGCAGAAAAGCGGTGACTACCTGCTGCACTTCACTCGCGCCGGCAACGCTTACAGTCAGTATGCCCTGAGCAAGAATGGCGGCCAGGTGGGCGACGCGCTGAGCCGTGGGGTCACCACCTCGGCCAGCCCCGACCGCCGGCAGCTCTATACCACTCTGGACTTCTCCAACCCCGACGGCAGCACGATCGCCACGGCGCTGGAACAGCTCTCCCCGTCCGCCTACAGCGCCATGATGGCAAGTTCCCTGCAGCGCGAGCAGCAGGTCGCCGACGCCATCAGCGCCCGCGAGCCGGGCAAGCTGCGTGATGATGAGTGGCAGGCGTTCATCCAGCCTTTCGGCGGCAATACTCGGCAGAACGGCGAAAATAATACTGTCGGCTACACCACCAACAGCTCCGGCGTGATCTTCGGCGCGGAAACCGCCGCCACCAGCGACGGCGCGTTGATCGTCGGCCTGCACGGTGCCGCCAGCAAGCAGAACCTCAACCTGAAGGACCCGCAGCACGGCGATGGCGATACCACGGCGTTGGAGTTGGGTGCACACGTCCGCTACGCACTCGACCCGATGGCCGGCACCTATTGGCTGGGTAGCGCCCGCGTCGGCTACGAGAACGGCGAACTCAAGCGCAAGCTCAACTTCGACGACTACTCGGCCCGCAACAAGGCCGACTGGACCGGCAAGAGCGCGTCCGTGGTCGGCGGCGGCGGCTATCGCTTCCAGCTGAACGAAAACGTCAGCCTGGGCCCGATCGCCACGCTGACCTACACCAGCCTGTGGCGTGACGGCACCCACGAGAAGGGCGCCGATGGCTCCGCGCTGAAGCTGAAGTCCCAGCAGTTCGATTCGCTGCGCTCCAGCGTCGGTCTGAACAGCGCGATGAAATTCCCGCTCGAAGGCGGCCGCGCCATCAAGGCCGAAGGCCAGGTCACCTGGAACCACGAACTGCTGAACACCGACCTGATCCAGGACGCGACTTTCGCCAACTACCAGGGCTCCTCGTTCCGCAGCAAGAACACCGTCATGGACCGCGACTCCATGGGCCTGCGCGGCAACGTCCGCTACTCGCTCAGCGAGAACGTGGACATCGGCGCGGGTGTGGCCAGCGACCTGTTCCGCACGGGCTACAACTCGGTGTCAGGCACCCTGTCGCTGGACTGGCGCTTCTGATCCAACCTCCCCGCGCCCGGCGCGGGGAATCCATCTTTCTCGGAGGTTGCCGCCCTTCGGGGCGGCCTTCTTGGCTATCTACCCGAGCGCGAATCCAGCGTCCGCAGGCAGAGCCGCTACCAGGCGGCGAAGGATCGAAGCACTCCCTGAACGAGCAAAAATCCCTGACTGCCATGAACAGCCCCCACCAGCACTTCAACCTCGCCGCATGTCTGCGCGCCATCGTCGGAGCCCCGGGGGTCCTGACCATTGCCGTGGCCGTCGCGCTCTATTCCGTGATCGGTTTTCCGGGAAAGACCATTGTCATCGCGACCGGTCCGGCGGACGGATACTTCCATACCACCGCTCTGGCCTATCAGGCCTATCTTCAGTCCAGGGGTTTCAAGGTCCGCTTGCGCGAACAGAAGGACACCCTCTCGCTGGTCGATGTGGTGAACGCACCAAAGTCCGGAGTCGATATCGGCTTCATCGCCCAGGAAGTGGACCCGGAAAAGTATCCGAACACCCGCGCGCTGGGCGTGATTACCTACAAGCCCGTGCTCATCTTCTACCGTGCCAGCATCGGCCCGATAACCAGCCCGAGCGACCTCAAAGGACTGAAGGTGGCCGCCAATCCTCCCGGAAGCGGCACGCGGCAGATGGCGGAGTCGCTATTGGCGATGTATGGAGTGACTCCGCAGAACACGCACTTCCACCCCTACAACCTGAACGCCACCGTCAAAGCCTTGATCGCAGGCGAAGTGGACGCCGGATTCCTCCTGCAACCCATCGATCAGGCTGTCGTCACCACACTGGCCGATACTCCGGGTATCAAACTGCTCGACCTGCAGTACAGCGCCGCCATTGCGCAGCGGTTGGCAGAGCGGCGGGTGCTGAAAGTCATGACGGTGCCCAAGGGATACTTCGACCTTCGCAACGGCATACCGAAAAAGGACATGCAGACACCCGCTGAAGCGGTGACCGTGGTGGTGAAGAAGGGCATGGACCCCGGCATCCTGCACCACGTCCTGCTGGCCATGAAACAGGTGCATGGTGGCTCTGCTGCGTCGGCCACAGGTGATGCGTATCCATCGGTCAAGGGCACCCAGATACCGCTGCACGAAGTGGCAGAGTCCTATTACAACAGCGGCCTGCCGTTCCTCTACAAATACCTGCCGTTCCAGTTGGCCAACGCGCTGTTCAACATTTTCCTGTTCATTCTGCCGCTGAGTATTGTCGGTCCGGCGCTGACCTTCCTCGGCGTCCCCAAGCCGATCTGGTTCCTGCAGGAGCTGCGCTGCCAGCTATGGCTGATCGAGATGCGCCACATGCTCAAGGTGCTATCCAGCACGGGCGAACTGACTCCGCGGCAGATGAACCGGTTGAAGCGCATTTGCGTCAATGTGGCCCGGCAGAAGCGGGCGGTGGAGCGCTGCCGGGAGATACTCGGGCGGTTCCCGGAAACACTCATCAACTGAACCGTCTAGGTACATCCTTCACAGGCGATCCAGCGGAATTCGCAGGTAGCGCACGCCGTTGGTCTCCGCCTCCGGCAGCTCGCCCGCGCGCATGTTCACCTGGATCGACGGCCAGATCAGCGCCGGCGCATGCAGGCCTGCATCGCGCTGCTGGCGCATGCTGACGAAGGCCTCCTCGCTCACTCCCTCGTGCACGTGCACGTTGTCCTGGCGTTGCCGCGCCACGCTGGTTTCGAACTCGTGGTGATCGCGATTGGCGGTCAGGTAGTCGTGGCACATGAACAGCCGCGTCTCGTCCGGCAAGGCGAACAGTCGCTGGATCGAGCGGTACAACTGCCGCGCATCGCCACCGGGGAAGTCGCAACGGGCGGTGCCGTAGTCGGGCATGAACAGGGTGTCACCGACGAACGCTGCATCACCGACCAGGTAGGTCATGCAGGCCGGTGTGTGACCCGGAGTGTGCAGCGCCTGGGCCTGCAGTTCGCCGATGCTGAAGCGCTCGCCGTCTTCGAACAGGTGGTCGAACTGGCTACCGTCGCAGGGGAAATCCTCGCCCAGGTTGAACAACCCGGCAAAGGTGCGCTGCACCTGGGCGATGCTGGACCCGATGGCCAACCGGCCACCCAGTTCGCCCTTGAGCCACGCTGCCGCAGACAGGTGGTCGGCATGCAGATGGGTTTCCAGCAACCACTCCACAGTCAGCGCCTGTTCGCGAACGTACTCGAGTATCTGGCGGGCGCCGGCATTGCCAACGCGGCCGGCGGCGGCATCGTAGTCCAGCACCGGGTCGATGATGGCGCAGCGCCCGGTACTGTGATCCGCCACCACATAGCTGTAGGTGGACGTGGCAGGATCGAAGAAGTGCTGGATGGTGGCGCTCATGTGGGTCTTCTCCTGGTCTCGATTTTCCATTCGTAGCCCGCCATCCCAGCCAGCATGGCGAGGCAGAACAAAGCCCCCTGCCAGTAGCCGGCGGCAACAGTCACCAGAGCCGGCCCCGGACAGATGCCGGCAATCCCCCAGCCAACGCCGAACAGCAGGCTGCCGCCGATCAGCCGGCCATCCAGGTCGCGGCGCTGCGGCATCTGCATCAGGCCGCCCAACAACGAACGATCATGCCGGCGCGCCCAAGTGAAGAACGGTAGACCAACCGCAATGGCGGCGAGCATCACCAGCGCCAGCGACGGGTCCCACTGCCCGGCGAGATCGAGGAAGCCCAGCACCTTGGCCGGGTTGGCCATGCCGGCCAGCAGCAGGCCAAAGCCGAACAGCAGGCCGGCCAGCAAAGCGACGATGCGGCTCATGCTCCACTCCCCAGCAGATGACGCACGACAAACACGGTGGCGAAGCCCGTCCCCATGAAGCACAGCGTCGCCACCAGCGAGCGGCCGGACAGCCGCGACAAACCGCAGACGCCATGCCCGCTGGTGCAGCCGGAACCTAAGCGGCTGCCGACACCGACCAGCAGGCCCGCCACCACCAGCGTCATCCAGCCGGCCTCGATGTGGATTTCCGGCAGCGGCCGCAGCGCCATCCACAGCAGCGGGGCAGCCAGTACCCCGAGCAGGAAGCACAGCCCTTCGCCCTTCCGGCCTGCACTTTTGAACAACCCGCCGAGCAAGCCGCTGATGCCCGCGACTCGACCCTCGAACACGGCATAGAGCCCAGCCGACAGACCAATCAGCGCGCCGCCGGCCAGGGCGCTCCAGGGCGTGAAATGAGCCCAGTCGATCATCTCGGCTGCTCCGCGCAGAACAGCCGGTACAGCGTCTCGATCACCGCCAGCGCCTGCTGGCTGGCAATGCGGTAGTAGACCTGCTTGCCGTCGCGACGGGTCTCCACCAGCTCCTCGCGGCGCAGCACGGCCAGCTGCTGCGACAGGGTGGGCTGGCTGATGCCGGTGAGGGCTTCAAGCTCGCCGACGTTCAACTCGCCCTGGGCCAACTGGCACAGCAGCATCAGGCGATCGGTGTTGGCCAAGGCCTTGAGCAACTGGCAGGCGGATTCAGCGGATTGGTGCAGGCGCAGGGCGTCGGCGGGTTCGAGCGTGGTGGCGGTCATGGGAACGATCTACCAATAAACAATCTATATTTTTATAGATTGTTTTCCGCGTCCTGACCAGCCCCTTGCCGCTTCCTCAGATCAGCGGCTTCTCGTACCGCCAGGCATCGGCGCCGTCTTCGTAGAAGCCGGCGATGCGGCCGAAACGACGATAACCACGCCGCTCATAGAGGCCAATGGCGACGCTGTTATCGACGCGCACCTCGAGCCTCAACGCGTTGCAGCCGTGCCGCGCGGCGCCGCGCTCCGCCTGCTCCAGCAAACCGCTGCCCAACCCCCGACCACGAGCCTGCTGCGAGGTCGCCAGAGAATACAGGCGCGCCACCTTCGTGCCCCGGCGAAACAGCAGCAAGGCATAACCGAGCAACTCGCCACCCTCCTCCGCCACGATCAGCTCGGCGCTCGGCGCCGCGATCAGCTGGCGAAAGCTGCGCGCACTCAGACGGTCCTGGTGAAAAGTGCCTTCCTCCAACGCCACAAGAGCCGGCAAATCGGCACGGGTGGCAAGGCGACATAACAGCGACATGGGTTCTCCGTAAAACTTTCGTAATGGACCGGGACATTTCCGGAAGTTGCTGCTTAATAGACACACGGCAACTTTCAGACAGGTCCGTGAACAATGTCTTCGCTACACACTAACTTCCATGAAAAGTTGAATGCAAGTTCTCTCCAGGCAGTCTCAGAGGCCTCTGCGGAGCCGCCTTCAGCCAGGTCCAGCCAGGTTCTTATCATCGTCGAGCGCAAGGAAGACTGGGCTTCCTATATCCCCAGCGAAGATATGCTGACCGCACGGGAATACCTGGAAGACTCCCGCCAGTTCGATGCGGGAAAACGCTTCCAAGTGATCAACCTGTGTCGCAACTATAAATATCTCGGCCACGGTTATTATTGTTCCCTGCTGGCCGAGGCGCGCGGACACAAGGTGATTCCGTCTGTACGCACCATCAGCGAACTGGCGAAGAAATCCCTCTACGGGTTGGCCCTGGATGGCCTGGAAAAGACCCTGGAAAGAGCCCTCGACCAGCATCCCTGCGCCAGCACCGACGGCTTCACCCTGCGCCTGTACTTCGGCCGTACCGACCTCGCGCCGCTGCAGCCCATCGCCCGCCAGCTGTTCGAGGCCTTCCCCTGCCCGATCCTGCTGGTGGACTTCCGCCGCACCGATGCCTGGCACATCGCCGGAGTGCGCCCCGGCGCCCTGCACAAGCTGAGGGAGAATCAGGAAGACCAGTTCGCCGACGCCCTCGACCGTTTCAGCCGGCGCGTCTGGCGCCAGCCCAACTCGCGGCGCCTGGCGCGCTATGACCTGGCCATCCTGCACAACCCGGCGGAGAGCCTGCCGCCGTCCAACGCCGGCGCGCTGGAGAACTTCATCCGAGTCGGCCGGCAGTTGGGCGTCGACGTCGAACTGATCGAGAAGAAGGATTACGCCCGTCTGGCCGAGTACGACGCGCTGCTGATCCGCGAGACCACCCGCGTCGACGACCACACCTACCGCTTCGCCAAGAAGGCCGAGCGCGAAGGGCTGATCGTGATGGACGACCCGGCTTCGATCCTGCGTTGCACCAACAAGGTCTACCTGACCGACCTGCTGCGCGGCCAGGGCCTGGGCATGCCGGACACGGAAATCCTCTACAAGGACAACCCCCAGGAGCTGGAGCGCATCGGTACACGGCTGGGCTTCCCGCTGGTGCTGAAGATTCCCGACGGCTGCTTCTCCCGCGGCGTCTACAAGGTCGAGGACGCCCAGCAGCTGCGCAGCGTCAGCGCCGAACTCTTCGAACACTCGGTGCTGCTGCTCGCCCAGGAGTACCTCTACACCGAGTACGACTGGCGCATCGGCATCCTCAACCGCAAGCCAGTGTTCGCCTGCCAGTACTTCATGTCCCGTGGGCACTGGCAGATCGTCGAGCACAAGGCCGGCGGCGAGGTGATTGGGGAATGCCGCACCCTGCCGGTGGAAAGCGCGCCGCCGGCCGTAGTGGAGCTGGCGCTGAAGACCGCCAGCCTGATCGGCGATGGCCTGTATGGCGTGGACCTCAAGCAGGTCGATGGCGAAGTGGTGGTGATCGAGGTGAACGACAACCCCAACCTCGACGCCGGCATCGAAGACGCCTGCCTCAAGGACGACCTCTACCGCCAGGTGCTGGAAGAATTCATCCGCCGCCTGGAACTCAAGCGGCGCGGCCAGGCGCTGTGATCCGCCCCCTCAAGGAGAACCCCATGGAAGCCACGCACATCGGCCTGACCATCCTGATCGCCATCGTCGTGTTCGGTACCGCGATCAACTATTTCGACCACCGCATGAAGCCGCGCGAGGTGCGCGAACAGGCCAGGCCCAAGGCTCAGCCGAAGCGCACGCAGTAGATCGGCGGCAGGTTCATCGACAGGCACTGCCAGTGGTCGCCGCCGTTCTCCGACAGCCACAGCCCACCGGTGGTGGAGCCCATCGCCAGGCAGGCGCCATCGTCGTCCACCGCCAGGCCGTGGCGATACACCAGGTCGAAGGCCGCGCCCTGCGGCAGGCCGCTGTCGAGTACCTGGAAACTGGCGCCGCCGTCGCGGGTCCGGGTGACAACGAAGCGGGCATCCACCGGAATCCGGCAGACGTCCTTCACGGCGGGGACGAACCAGGCGGTGTCCGGCTGGGTCGGGTGGACGGCGACGGCGAAGCCGAAGCTCGACGGTTCGACCTGCACATCGCTCCAGCGCGCGCCGCCATCGGTGGAGGTGAAGATACCGTTGTGGTGCTGCACCCACAGGCGCTGCGGCTGCGCAGGGCAATGCACCAGGCGGTGCGGGTCCTGGATGGCACCCTCCTCGCGCAGCTCCGGCGGCATGTAATCGGCAAACATGCCGCTGGTGGTGAGGCGCCAGTTGGCGCCGCCATCGTCGCTCTGCCACACGCCGCCGCAAGACACGGCAACGGTCAGGTGCTGGCAGTCGCGCGGGTCGACGCTGATCGAGTGGATGCCCGGCCAGTCGTAGCCGCCGCCCATCCAGCGCGAGCGTTCGGGGCGATCCCAGAGCGGGCGATTGAGTTCCCAGCTATCGCCACCATCGTCACTGCGGAACAGGCCGCCGGGAATGGTTCCGGCCCAGAGCACGCCGGGCTCGGCAGCGCCGCCGGTCTCAAGGCACCAGACCTGCTGCAGGACCCAGGGCGCTGGCGGAGCTTCGCCCTCTTTGGGCTCGGGTAGCGGATCGGGTTGCGACGGGTAGGTCGGCACGGCGATCTCCTGCCAGTCCTCGCCGGCACGCTGACGCCACAGCTTGCAGCCGAAGTGGCCGAGGTTGAGGGCGGCATAGAGGGTTTCATCGCGCGGGTCGGCGAGCACCGTGCTCAGCGGCTCGCCGATGAAGTCCCGGCGGGTTTCCTGCCAGCCGTCCGCGCCACGCTGAAAGGTGAACAGCCCCTTGCGAGTCGCCACCAGCAATCGATCATCCATCTTGCTCTCCTGAAATGCCGCCTGGTCCTCAGCCACCGCTTAGGGCCTGGACCACGTAGACCTCACTGTCCACCGCCAGGGCATCGCTGAGGCGCACGCGGTCGCGCAGGCGCAGGCCGTCTATGAAGATCGTCAGGTGCCGGCGCAGCCCGCCCTGGTCGTCGAGCAGATAGCCGCGCAGTTTCGGCGCCTCGACGAATACCGCTTCCAGCGCGCCGGCGAGGGTCACGGCCGGCAACTCGCGCTCCTCGATGGGAACGTGGCGCTGGATCGACGGAGCGAAGACGATGCGGCACATGGACGGGCCCGTGGCGGACGCTGATTGCCCCAGTCTAGGGCAGGTACGGCGGGCGTTCCGGGCGCTTCGACGGGATGCGCGAAGGGCCACGCAAAGGCTCTGGGACGGCCTTCGCGATCAGCACTGGCGCGCAATCAGTTTCGATTTGGCAAAACCAAACGTCGTGAAAATCACATTTAACAAACCCATACGCCGTGCGAGTCTGCGGAAATCGTCAGCCAAATCCTTCGACATGCACCTGCTCGTTTCGCCCGCACCGCTGGAACCCCTCGCCGCCCGCAAGGCCGGCAGCGTCGTCCGCCTGCCGCGCAAACATGCCTGCTGGCTCGAACTGCAACCGCTGACCCTGCCTCTGGAACTGGCCTTCTGGGCGCTCTGGCATTGCCGCCACGCGCGCCCGCCGGATTCCATCTCTCGCTGATCGGGCGCCATCGCCCGGATTCCTTCGACGGAACTACGCTCAGGGGTGGCATACGCCACTCTCGAACAAGACGTAGCCCGTTGCATCGCTTGCCTGCCTTCAATCCCGTGCCCTTCGGCGCGGCCCTGGCCTGCAGGTCGTCAGCGCATCCGCGTGGATGCTAACGAGAGCCCCATGAATTTCGCCTCCGTGCAAGAAGCCCAGGATTTCCTGGCCCAGAACTCCGATATCGAGATGGTTGAGCTGTTCATCCTCGACGCCAACGGCGTACCGCGCGGCAAGCTGCTGCACCGCGAGGAACTGCTCGCCGTGTACCAGTCCGGCCGGCCGCTGCCCAGCACCATCCTCGGCCTCACCGTGCATGGCGAGGATGTGGAGGATTCCGGGCTGGTCTGGGACGTCGGCGATATCGACTGCCGCGCCTACCCGCTGGCCGGCAGCCTGGTGCGCCTGCCCTGGCGGCAGATTCCCACGGCGGCGGTGCAGGTCAGCATGCACCCCGAGCAAGGCAAGCCGGCGGACATCGCCGACCCGCGCCATGTACTGATCCACGTGATCGACGGCCTCAAGGCCGCCGGCTACCACCCGGTGATGGCCTGCGAACTGGAGTTCTACCTGCTGGACGCCAAGCGCGACGCCAACGGCCGCCCGCAACCGGCACTGGATGCCGACGGTGGCCGTCCGCGCGCCACCCAGGTCTACGGCCTGCGCGAGCTGGAGCAGATCGAACCCTTCCTCGCCGACCTTTATGCCGCCTGCAAGGCCCAGGGCATTCCGGCGCGCACGGCCATCTCCGAGTACGCACCGGGCCAGGTGGAAATCACCCTGGAGCACGGCGACGCGCTGCTCGCCATGGACCAGGCCGTGCGCTACAAGCGCCTGGTGAAAGGCGTGGCGCACAAGCACGGCATGCAGGCTTGCTTCATGGCCAAGCCGTTCGACGACCTGGCCGGCACCGGCATGCACATGCATGTGTCGCTGGCCGACGCCGAAGGCAACAACCTGTTCGCCAGTGAAGATCCGGCCGGCACTCCGCTGCTGCGCCAGTCCGTGGGCGGCATGCTGAAAAGCCTGCTCGACTCGCTGCTGCTGTTCTGCCCCAACGCCAACTCCTATCGCCGCTTCCAGGCCAACAGCTACGCACCGCTGGCGCCGACCTGGGGCTGCGACAACCGCACCGTGAGCCTGCGCGTGCCGGGCGGCCCGGCCAACACCCGACATGTGGAGCACCGCATCTGCGGCGCCGACGCCAACCCCTACCTGGCCGCCGCGGCCATCCTCGCCGGCATCCATCGCGGCATCCGCGAGGAGATCGACCCGGGCGCACCAGTGGAAGGCAACGGCTACGCCCAGGCCAAGGAACTGCTGCCCACCGACTGGCTGACCTCGCTGCGCGCGCTGGAGCGCTCCAGCTGGGCGCGGGATGCGCTGGGCCACGAATTCCTCGGCGTCTACCTGAAGGTCAAGCAGGCCGAGTACCGCCAGTTCATGGGCGAGGTCGGCGAGCAGGACTGGCGCTGGTATCTGACGCAGGCGTGAGGGCGCTCCCGCGCACCTCAGCCGAACCCTTGCCGTCATCGGGCAGGGGCAACCGAACAACAACAGGAACACCGAAATGAACGCTGCACTGAACCCCGCCACTCCCGCCCCCGAGCGCGCGAAGTCCTACTACTCCGCGAGCCTCAACGAAGAGACCAGCTACCCCACGCTGCAAGGCGAGGTGAACGTCGACATCGCCATCATCGGCGGCGGCTTCACCGGCGTCGCCACCGCCGTGGAGCTGGCCGAGCGCGGCTACAAGGTCGCCATCGTCGAGACCAACAAGGTCGGCTGGGGCGCCAGCGGGCGCAACGGCGGGCAGGTCACCGGCAGCCTCTCGGGCGACTCCGCCATGGAGAAGCAGATGCGCCAGTGGCTGGGCGACGACGTCGATGATTTCATCTGGCACCTGCGCTGGCGCGGCCACGAGATCATCAAGAGCCGCGTGGAGAAGTACGGCATCCAGTGCGACCTGAAGTTCGGCCACCTGCACGCGGCGATGAAGCAGTCGCACATGGACGAGCTGAAGGCCACCTTCGACGACGCCAAGCGTCGCGGCATGGGCGACGAGATCAGCCTGCTGGACGGCGCCGGCGTGCGCGCGCACCTGGAGAGCGACCTCTACTGCGGTGCCATCAAGAACACCCGCAACATGCACCTGCACCCGCTCAACCTGTGCATCGGCGAAGCCAAGGCCGCCGCCAGCCTGGGCGCGCTGATCTTCGAGCACTCCGAAGTGCTGGACATCATCCACGGCCCGCGTCCGGCAGTGGTCACCTCCGGCGGGCGGATCAACGCCTCCCAGGTGATGCTCGCCGGCGACGTCTATCACAAGCTGGAGCGCAAGCAGCTCAAGGGCATGATCTTCCCGGCCATGGGCGGCATCGTCACCACCAAGCCGCTGGGCGAGCTGGCCAAGCGCATCAACCCGCAGGACCTGGCGGTCTACGACTGCCGCTTCGTGCTCGACTACTACCGCATGACCGGCGACGGCCGCCTGCTGTTCGGTGGCGGCGCCAACTACTCCGGCCGCGACTCGCGCGACATAGCCGGCGAGCTGCGCCCGTGCATCGAACGCACCTTCCCGGCGCTCAAGGGCGTGGACATCGAGTTCCAGTGGAGCTGCGCCATGGGCATCGTGATGAACCGCATCCCGCAGCTGGGCAAGCTGTCGGAGAACGTCTGGTACTGCCAGGGCTACTCCGGCCACGGCGTGGCGACCACCCACATCATGGGCGAGATCATGGCCACGGCGATGAGCGGCGACCTGGAGCAGTTCGACACCTTCGCCCAGTGCAAGCACATCCGCGTGCCCATGGGCGACGTGTTCGGCAACCCGATGCTGGCCGCGGGCATGTGGTACTACCAGATGATGGAGAAGCTGCGCTGATTACCGGCGCTCCTGCACGGAAACACTGGCGTTGGGCGGTTCGCGAGCATGCTCGCTCCTGCATCAGCTTTTCGTCCCTCGCTCTCAGATAGCTTCCAGAGAAACATCCGCGCACTCCGAACGCCCCGTTCAGGAGGCCTCGTTGAAGCGGAGTTTCAGGGGTTGAGCGACAGGGATGTCGCGAGAGCCGCGATGGGCCAGGGACGGCCCTTCGCGGCGTGCCCCTGAAACTTCGCTTCAACGAGGGAATTTTTCGCCTAAGCGAAAAACCGGATATCCGGGGCAAGACCTTTGCCTTCTTTGGGGCGTTTGCCAAAGAAGGTCGCCCGAGGGGGCGAAACACAGAATCCGAGCGCACGCCGAAGCGGCGCTGAAACACCCAGGCCATTGCAGCAGACCTGCAACACCCGAGCAAGAGAAAGCGCCGGCCCTGCCGGCGGATCGCGGGCATGGCCCGCTCCTACAAGTGAGCATCTGTCGCAGCAGGGCTGCCCGCTGCAGGCGCCAAGCGAAACGCCCCGAAACACCCACCCTCTCCGCCCGTACCCGCAGCCACTCGACACCACCGCCCCGCTCAGGGATAAAGGCTCCACTTCGAAATTGGAGTGAGCCATGCGTTTCCCCTCGATGACCGCCCTGCGCGTGTTGGACGCCGTTGCCCGCCTGGGCAGCCTGTCCGGCGCGGCCAGCGAACTGAGCCTGACCCGCAGCGCCGTCAGCCACCAGCTGCACAGCCTGGAAGACTGCCTGGGCATCCCGCTCACCGAGCGGGTCGGCCGCGGCATCGCGCTGACTTACCACGGCGAATGCTTCGCCCGCGAGACCCAGCGCGCCCTGGCGATCCTCAACGAGGCGCGGCGCTTCGCCAATGCCGAGGAAGTCTCCGGCCGCCTGTGCGTGAGCTGCACGCCCGGATTCGCCACCTACTGGCTGTGCCACCAGATCGGCAAATTCCAGCGCGCGCACCCGCAGGTGGAGCTGAACCTGGTCTCGCCGCGGGTGCCCGACGACGTCAGCGACCGCGACGTTGACCTGTTCATCGCCTACGGCGTCGGCGACTGGACCGACCTGCACGTGGACCTGATCGCCACCCTCGACACCTTCCCGGTGTGCAGCCCGTCGCTGATCAACTCGGTGGGCGGCCTCGACTCGCCGGAAGACCTCGCCAGCCTGCCCTTCCTGCACATGGTCGATCACTCCGACTGGTTGCTGTGGACCGCCGCCGCCGGGGTGAAGAACCTCAATGTGCGCAACGGCATCGTCTTCTCCGACGCGCACCTGGTGCAGTCGGCGGCCATCGCCGGGCAAGGCGTGGCCATGGGCGATGCGCTGGTCAGTGGCGACGCCATGGCCAAGGGGCAATTGGTGCGGCTGTTCAACGTCGCCATCGAACCGCCCAACCGCTACTACTTCGTCACCGACCCGGCCAAGTCCGAACGCCCCGACGTACGGGCCTTCAAGGCCTGGATGAAGGCCGAACTGCGGATGTCCGAGCAGTTCCGCCACAGCGGCCGGAGCGCCGTGATAGGTGAATGATTTCGAACAATGAGGGCAAAAAAACGCGATTGAAGCGGAGAGAGATTTGACAATACTGCATTAAAAAAAGGCCGCTGATTTTTACCCCGTTCCTCACCCGGCGGCTGCTCGAACAAGAACAAGAAATCGAGGTAAGTGCAGTGGAGCGACAGCCCCAACTACGTGCCATCGGCATCGGCAAGAGCTACGGCAGTTTCAACGCGCTGGACAACGTGTCCATCGACATCCAGCAGGGCGAGTTCCTCACCCTCCTCGGGCCTTCGGGCTCCGGCAAGACCACCTTCCTGATGATCCTCGCCGGCTTCCAGGACCCGTCCCGCGGCAAGCTCGAAGAGGGCGGCGCCGACATCACCCGGCGCCCCGCCGAGAAGCGCAACTTCGGCATGGTGTTCCAGGGCTACGCCCTGTTCCCGCACATGAGCATCGAGGACAACGTCGCCTTCCCGCTGAAGATCCGTGGCGTGAAGGCCGAGGAGCGCAACCGCCGCGTGCGTCACATGCTCGACGTGGTCGGCCTCGGCGAGCACCTGGGCAAGCGCCCCGGCGAGCTTTCCGGCGGCCAGCAGCAACGCGTGGCCATCGCCCGGGCGCTGGTGTTCGAACCGGACATGCTGCTGCTCGACGAACCCCTTTCGGCACTGGACAAGAACCTGCGCGAGCAGCTGCAGGCCGAACTGCAGCGCATCCACCGCCAGGTTGGCACCACCTTCGTCTTCGTCACCCACGACCAGAACGAAGCCCTCGCCCTGTCCACCCGCATCGCCATCTTCAACCGCGGCCAACTGGCCCAGGTCGACGACCCGCAGACCATCTACAACCAGCCCAGCAACCGCTTCGTCGCCGAGTTCCTCGGCAAGATGAACCTGTTCCCGCTGAGCCAGGTGGGCCGCGCCGGCGAGCTGGCCTGTGGGCGCTTCGGCGAAGCTGAGCTGCGTGCCAGCTATTCCAACGCCATGCAGGCCGAGGCGCCGCTGCTGGCGGTACGCCCGGAACACATGCAGCTGCACAGCGCCCCGCCGCAGGTGAACGGCCACAACGTGGTGCAGGCCGTGCTCACCGCCAAGACCTACCAGGGCGCCAGCACCGAGCTGTGCCTGGGTGCCGGCAGCGAGGGCAAGCAACCGATGAGCCTGGCCGTGCACGCCGACCACCAGGCCTCGCGCCTGGAACAGGGCGCCAAGGTCTGGCTGAGCTGGCCCATCGAGAAAAGCCTGCTGATCGCCTGAGTCGCCGAACGCGTTCGTCCCCTATTCGCCATCCCACCTGATCGGGAGCTGCACCCATGTTCAATCCTCACCAGCAAGACTGCATCGAAGTCCTCATCGAAAAGACCCGCCGCGGGCAGATCGATCGCCGCACCTTCCTCAAGGGCATGGGCCTGATGGCTGCCCTGCCGCTGGCCCTGCGCAACGGCGTGAGCTTCGCCGCCGGCGACAAGCCGCTGGTGGTGGTGAACTGGGGCGGCGACGCCATCAAGGCGTTCGGCAAGGCCTGGACCGAGGGCTTCTCCAAGGCCACCGGGATTCCGGTGAAGATCGACGGCAGCGGCCCCACCGAGGGCGCCATCCGCACCCAGCTGTCCAGCGGCCGGGTGAGCTGGGACGTGGTCGACGCGGAAAGCTCGATCCTGCAGAACCTGGGCAAGGAAGGGCTGGTGCAGGCCATCGACTACAACGTCGTCTCGAAGGACAAGGTGCTGCCCGGCTTCGCCTACGAATACGGCATCGCCGACTACATGCTCAGCTACGTGATCGCCTATGACAGCGAGCGCTTCGGCGACAAGGCGCCCAAGACCTGGGCCGACTTCTGGGACGTGAAGACATTCCCCGGCAAGCGCACCCTCTACAAGTGGATGAACGGCATGCTCGAGGCCGCGCTGCTGGCCGACGGCGTGGCGCCGGACAAGCTCTACCCGCTGGACGTGGCGCGCGCCATGAAGAAGATCGAGGAGCTCAAGCCCCACGTGCTGGCCTTCTGGGGCTCGGGCGCGGAGACCCAGCAGTTGCTGATCGAAGGCGAAGTCTCCATGGGCGCCATCTGGAACACCCGCGCCCAGGTGATCACCGAGGACAGCGAAGGCCGCATCAAGTGGACCTTCGACAACGCCCTGCTGGGCTGCAGCAACTGGGGCGTGCTCAAGGGCAACCCGGCCGGCACCGAGGCGGCCATGAAGTTCATCGCCTACGCCCAGGACCCGCAGTCCCAGGTCGAGCTGTTCAAGATGTTCGGCAACGGCCCGGCCAACCCCGCCGCCGCCGCGCTGATCCCGGACGACCGCAAGCACCTGAACTGCACCGATCCGTCCAACCTGCCCAAGCAGGTGATGCTCAGCCACGAGTGGTACACCGACCACTACGCGGCGACCCTGGAGCAGTACCTGACCCACATTTCCAAGTGACGCGGAGCGCAGGTCATGGCCGATAACGCCCCCTCGCGGCTCAAGCTGGGCGCCCTGCTGCTGCCGCTGCCGGTGGTTCTGATCGTGTTCTACGTACTGCCCTTCCTCGGCGTGCTCGGCTGGAGCGTAACCCTGCCGGAGCCGGGGATCGAGCAGTACCAGCGGATCATGACGGACCCGGCGATCCACGACGTGCTCTGGCGGACCTTCCGCCTGTGCACCACGGTCAGCGTGATCTCCTTGCTGATCGCCTACCTGATGGCCTACTGCTGGGTCTACAGCCCGCCGTTCTGGCAGCGCGTGGTGGAAATCTGCGTGTTTATCCCGTTCTGGCTGTCGGTGCTGGTACGCGCCTTCGGCTGGCTGATCGCCCTGCGCAGCAACGGTCTGCTCAACGACTGGCTGCAGTACCTGGGCATCACCAGCGAGCCGTTGCAGCTCACCCGCAACGAGATGGGCGTGGTGATCGGCATGGTGCATTTCATGGTGCCCTTCGCGCTGTTCCCGCTGGTATCGACCATGCGTCGCCTCGACCCGCGCGTGCTGCTGGCCGCGCGCGGCCTGGGCGCCGGGCAGATGCGCACCTTCTGGAGCATCTTCGTGCCGCAGACCATTCCCGGCATCCTCGGCGCCTTCATCATCGTCTTCGTGTTCTGCCTGGGCTTCTTCATCACCCCGGCGATCCTCGGCGGCGGGCAGACCGTGATGGTGGCCGAGTACGTCTACCTGCAGATGTTCCAGACCAGCAACTGGGGCCTGGGCGCCGCGCTCTCGGTGGTGCTGCTGGCGCTGGTCAGCGGGATGATCTGGGCGCTGCTGCGCATGACCCGCGTCGACAAGCTGGTCGGCTGAGGACTCAACGATGAACGCACACGAAACCAAAGCCCCCAGCCGCCTGCTGGCGACCATGGCGATGATCTTCATGGTCTTCCCGCTGCTGGCGGTGATCCCGGTGTCCTTCACAAGCAAGCGCTTCCTGTCGATGCCCAACGGCAACTGGTCGCTGCGCCATTACCAGGCGCTGCTGGACAGCCCGGAATGGCTCTCGGCAATCGGCCAGAGCCTGATGGTCGCCACCGCCACCTGCATCATCGCGACCGCGCTGGCGGTGAGCTTCAGCCTCGGTATCTGGTACCTGCGCTCGCGCCTGGCCACCCTGCTGATCGGCCTGGTGCTGCTGCCCATGGCGATCCCGCCGATGATCTCGGCGATGGTCCTGTACTTCATGGAAACCAAGGTCAGCCAGTTCGCCCCCGGCCTGGGCTACGACACCCTCTTCGGCCTCACCATCGCGCACATCGTGATGGTGGTGCCCTACGGCGTGGTGACCATGTTGGTGGCGCTGAGCCAACTGGACCGGCGCATCGAACTGGCCGCGCGCAACCTCGGCGCGAGCCTGGGCCAGACCACCTTCATGGTGGTGCTGCCGAACCTCAAGCTGGGCGTGGCGAGCACCGCACTACTGTGCTTCGCGCTGAGCTGGGAGGAGATCGCGGTGACCCTGTTCGTCACCAGCACCGAGGTGAACACCCTGCCGCGGCAGATCTGGTCTGGCCTGCGCGACAACATCGACCCGGCCGTGGCGGCTATTTCGGTGGTGCTGATCGCCCTGACCTTCGTCGCGCTGATCGGCCGGATGATCGCCCAGAAGCTCTCAGCGCGCCCGGTAGGTAGCTGACAGTTCCGCACCGAACGTCCCTTGTAGGAGCGGGCCATGCCCGCGACCTGCCTCACGGCAGGTCGTGGAGGGAAACACTGGCAGGAGCAGACCTTATCCGCGAAACCCTCGGCGACAGAGCCGGCACGTCCCGGTGACACCGAGGTGAAGCGCCAGCGCCGGCCCCGCCGGATCACTCCGCCTTCTTGCGAATCCAGTACAGGTAGGTCCCCGCCTCTTCCTGCTGCTCCACCAGCTCATGGCCGAGGAAGACGCAGAACTTGGGGATGTCGCGGCGGGTGGACGGGTCGGTGGCAATCACCTTGAGCAGGCCGCCGGCCGGCAGGTCGCGCACCTTGTTGTGCAGCATCATGACCGGCTCGGGACAGTTCAGGCCGGTGGCGTCGAGAATCGCATCGACAGGCTGGGACATCGCGTCACTCCAGAAAAACCAATGGTGCATTGTCGCGCAAAGCGCACCGTGCGGTCACCCCGCGTCCGTCCGGGTCACCGAACCTTGGTTGGGGGTGGGCGCGGCGGGCGCCGGGCATGCTGGCGTATTCGCTCCCCCACAACGGAATGTCGATGCGCGCCCTCCTCTGCCTGTGCCTCGTGCTGCTCGCCGGCTGCGCCGCCCGCGACCAGGTCCCCGACTTCAACGCCAGCGAAGGCAAAGACCTGCCGGCCACCTGGTTCGAGGCCATCGTTACTGCCCGCGACGGCACGAAGCTCTCCGCCACCGTATTCCAGCCGGCGCTCAAAGCCGGCGAAAGCGCCCCGCTGATCGTCCACACCCACGGTTGGGGGGGCTGGCGGGTGACCGGGCCGGACGGCTACTACGGCAAGAACATGATGTCCGGCCGCGCCGCGCTGCGCGCCTGGAAGGCCGGCTTCTGGGTGGTCAGCTACGACCAGCGCGGCTGGGGCGGCAGCGACGGGCGCATCGAGATGATGAACCCGCAGTTCGAAGTGCAGGACGCCAGCGCGGTGATCGACTGGGCCGCCACGCACCTGGCCCGGCTGACTATGGACGGTCCGAACGATCCACGCGTCGGCATGCTCGGCGAAAGCTACGGCGGCGCCGTGCAGCTGCTGGCCTCGGCGGAAGACCCGCGCATTGACGCCATCGTTCCCATCGCCACCTGGTACGACCTGGCCGACGCCCTGGCACCGGACGGCCAGCTGAAGATCGGCTGGGGCGGCGTGCTGGTGAGCCTGGGGCTGGCCACCGGGTATGACCTGGGCAAGTTCGTCCAGGCCGATTACCTGCGCACCACCGGCGGACGCATGGCCGCGCCGGTGCAGGCCGAACTGCACGCCAACAGCCTCGCCAGCTATTGCGCGGCCGGGCGCCTGCCCCACGCCGATGCACTGCTGATCCAGGGCCTGCGCGACACCCTGTTCCCGCTGGACCAGGGCCTGCAGATCCGTCAGTGCCTGAAACAGGGCCCGACCGACGTGCGCCTGCTGGGCATGCAGGGCGGGCATATCCTGCCACCGCCGCTGCAGGCCTGGAGCGGGCTGCCGCCGTTCAACAATGAGCCGGTGATCCACTGCGGCTCGCGGGCGATCAACCTCTACACCGGCATCGTCGCCTGGTACGAGGAAAAACTGCGTAAACGCCCCGGCGCCGCCGACGGCGTGCCGGACCTGTGCATCAGCCTCGATCTCGACCAGGGCGTGGCGCTGGACGACCTGCCGGCCCCCGGCCCCACTGTCGCGTTGCCGGCCACGGCCATCCGCCCGGCAGTGAGCGGCCTGCTGCAACCGTCACGGTTCATCCCCTTGCAGCGCGTCAGCGAACACAGCGCCCTGCTGGGCAGCGCCGAAGTACGCCTGAACCAGCCGCTGACGAAGCGCCCCGACGCGCAGCTGTTCGCCGCCCTGGCGATCCGCAGCACCGATGGCCGTACCCGGCGCCTGGACGAACAGGTGAAACCGCTGGCGAACCAGGGCAGCACGCGGCTGAACGCCGTCAGCGCCAGCCTCGCGCCTGGGGATGAAATCGGATTGCTGGTGAGCGGGTTCAGCGACCAGTACCTGTTCAACAGTTCCTGGCGAATTGCCCCGGTAGAGCTGCAGGGCGAAGTACAACTGCCCAACCTCATCCCGCTGCAACCACGAGTCGCGGGCTCCCTGTAGGAGCGTCCCATGGACGCGATCGCGGGCATGGCCCGCTCCTACAAAGGGGCAAACCCTCAGCGCAAAGGCCCGTCCGGCGCCTCGTCCAGCTGCGCCAGCAGCATCGGCTGACCGTCGTCGTCGGCGGGCAGCAGCGCCCACTGCTCCTTCTTGCCCAAGCGGCGGTACACCTGCTTCACCTGGCTCCCCAGCGGCAGCGGCGCCTTGAAGTGCGCGTCCAGGCGCACGTTCTCGGCCAGGCGGCGGCCGGTCAGACTGCGCGCCAGGCCCCACATGCCGTGGGCGAAGGGTTTGCCGAAGCCATAGTGCGAGGCCATCAGCCGCGACAGGTGCAGCGGGTTGAAGTCGCCGCTCAGCCCGGCGTAGCGCCAGCCGACGATCTTCGGCACGCGCCACTGCACGCCGGAATGCACTGGCGCTTCCAGGGTGTGCCACTGGGCACGCTCGGGCAGCGGATCGGGCTCGCTGCCGCCATCGAGGAAGTCGCCCCGGCGCAGGTAGGTGGTGATCGACTGCCAGTAGAGCATGTCGTGGTGCCAGGCCTCGGTGACCACATCCACCTCCAGCCCCAGCTCGCTGCGGCGGCTAGTGAGGATGCGGCAGTCGAACTGCAGCGGCTCGCTCTCGTCGAGCAGGCGGTAGCGCTGGATATGGCTGCGCAGGTGGATCAGCCCGACCACCGACAGTGGCATGCGCGAGCGGCTGAGCAGGCGCAGGTGCAGCGGCAGGCTGATGACCTGCGGATAGAGCAGCGGCACGCCCAGCGTCGGGTCGAGGCCGAAGTGCTGGCGGTACGCGCGCAGGTGGCGCAGGTCGAATTTCAGGGTGCGGCTGTCCATCGCCAGGTAGGGCACGCGCTCGCCCTGGCCGAGGCCACGGCGTGGCAGCAGCATGCGGCTGTAACTGCCCAGGAGGGAGGGCAACTTTCGCTTCACGAAGGTCTCCGGAAGATCTCGCGCCGCACAGCATGGGCAATGCCGGGCGGCGCGGCAAGTCACCGAAGGTCGGGTGGCGTGACCGGGCTGTTGCGCGTCGCTAGCGCTCGCCCTTCTCGATGCGGCGCAGGTGGCAGGTCACTTCCTCGCGGTCGTGGTAGAGCTGCTTGCAGCCGATCTGCACCTTGAGCCCGCGCTCGCGGAAGGCATCCTCGAGACGGTCGAGGATGCGCCGCACCTCGGCGTAGCGCTGCTTCATCGGCAACTTGAGGTTGACGATGGCCTCGCGGCACAACCCCTCGCCGATCCAGGTTTCGATCATCGCGCCGGTGCGCGCGGGCTTCTCGACGATGTCGCAGACCATCCAGTCCATGCGCTGGCGCGGACGGAAGGCGTAACCGTCGACGCGCTGGTGCTCGACCAGCCCGGAATACATCAGGTTTTCCGCCATCGGCCCGTTGTCCACGGCGACGACGCGCATCTCCCGGTTGACCAGTTGCCAGGTCCAGCCGCCGGGCGATGCGCCCAGGTCCACGGCAAGCATGTCCGGCGCCAGGCGACGGTCCCAGTCGGCGCGGGGAATGAAGTGATGCCAGGCCTCTTCCAGCTTCAGCGTCGAGCGGCTTGGCGCCTCGCGGGGGAACTTCAGCCGCGGGATGCCCATGGGCCACATGGCGCAGTTGCGGGCCTCGGCCAGGCCGATGAAGGCCTCGCGGCCGGAGCGGAAGGTCAGCAGCAGGCGCGGCAGGCTGGGGTCTTCCACCAGCTTGCCGGCTTTCACCAGGGCGGCGCGCAAGGGCTTCTCGAACTTGCGGCAGAAGGTCGAGAGCTCCTTGCCGTCATTGGTGTCGAACACCTCCAGCCAGAGGCTGCCGCACTGCGCAAAGCCGGCCAGGGCCTCGAGGATCGCGCCGATGCGGTCTGTTTCCGGCAGCGCGGTGAAGCCGTTACCACGCGCCCACTGGCGCGGGAAGATCAGCTCAGGAAAACGCACCTGGCGCATCAGGCGATCAGCGCCATCGGCGTCCATGCAGATGAACTCGGCGTAGGCGGAGGCCGGCTTGGCTCGGGCGTAGCCGGGGATGTCCAGGCGCGCGGCGTGCTCGGACAGTTCGGCACAGACCTCGTTCTCGAAGCCCGGACGGCAATGCAGTAAGAGGGTATTCATCGGGGTGTCTCCTTGGCCGCGCACTATAGAGGCTGCCCACGAAGGTTTCATGCAGATTCGCCGGAAATATCCCACGACCGGAGCCACTTGTTCTGAACCCCACTCAAGAGTCCAAGGTCCAGAACAGATGGCAATACCCCTTCGGGCGGTCTAGCTTGAGTGGTCTGGCCCAGCCCGCCAGAAGACTGCCCGATGATTGCCCTGCCTGGCGAAGAGTGCCCCCGATTGCGGCCTGTCTGAAGTAGGCCTGCGATGGATCAGGACGTTAGCGCCCTGCTTCGCCAAGTATCGCCAGTGCGCCGTAGATCGGCCGCGCTGCCGATCACGAGCAGAATCCAAGCCTGAGGAGAATGTCATGCCCGCAGTGGATAGCCTGAACAGCCTGCGCACCCTTGAGGTCGCCGGCAAGACCTATCACTACTACAGCCTGCCTGAAGCGGCGAAGAGTCTGGGGGACCTGGGCAAGCTGCCCATGTCCCTGAAAGTCCTGCTGGAAAACCTGTTGCGCTGGGAGGACGACAACACCGTCACCGGCGACGACCTCAAAGCCCTGGCCGGCTGGCTGAAGACCCGCAGCTCCGAGCGCGAGATCCAGTACCGCCCCGCCCGCGTGCTGATGCAGGACTTCACCGGCGTACCGGCGGTGGTCGACCTCGCCGCCATGCGCGACGCCATGGCCAAGGCCGGCGGCGACCCGCAGAAGATCAACCCGCTGTCCCCCGTCGACCTGGTCATCGACCACTCGGTGATGGTGGACAAGTTCGCCAGCCAGTCCGCATTCGCGCAGAACGTCGAGATCGAGATGGAGCGCAACGGCGAGCGCTACGCCTTCCTGCGCTGGGGGCAGAACGCCTTCGACAACTTCCGTGTGGTGCCGCCGGGCACCGGCATCTGCCACCAGGTCAACCTGGAGTACCTGGGGCGCACGGTCTGGACCAAGGACGAGGACGACCGCACCTACGCCTTCCCCGACACCCTCGTCGGCACTGACTCGCATACCACCATGATCAACGGCCTCGGCGTGCTCGGCTGGGGCGTGGGCGGCATCGAGGCGGAAGCGGCCATGCTCGGCCAGCCGGTGTCGATGCTGATTCCCGAGGTAATCGGCTTCAAGCTGACCGGCAAGCTGAAGGAAGGCATCACCGCCACCGACCTGGTGCTGACCGTCACCCAGATGCTGCGCAAGAAAGGCGTCGTCGGAAAATTCGTCGAGTTCTATGGCGACGGCCTTGCCGACCTGCCGCTGGCCGACCGCGCCACCATCGCCAACATGGCCCCGGAATACGGCGCCACCTGCGGCTTCTTCCCGGTGGACGAGATCACCCTGGGCTACCTGCGCCTGTCCGGCCGCCCGGAAGACGCGGTCAAGCTGGTGGAGGCCTACAGCAAGGCCCAGGGCCTGTGGCGTGAAAAAGGCCACGAACCGGTATTCACCGACTCCCTGCAACTGGACATGGGCGACGTCGAGGCCAGCCTCGCCGGGCCCAAGCGCCCGCAGGACCGCGTCGCCCTCGGCCACGTCAGCCAGGCCTTCGACGACTTCCTCGGCCTGCAGATCAAACCCGCCTCCACCGAGGAAGGCCGCCTGCTCAGCGAGGGTGGTGGTGGCGCCGCCGTGGGCGCGGCAGCCCAGACCGGCGAGGCCGACTACCAGCACGACGGCCACACCTATCGGCTGAAGAACGGCGCCGTGGTGATTGCCGCCATCACCTCCTGCACCAACACCTCCAACCCCAGCGTGATGATGGCCGCCGGCCTGCTGGCGAAGAAGGCGCTGGAGAAGGGGCTGCAGCGCAAGCCCTGGGTGAAGAGCTCGCTGGCCCCCGGTTCCAAGGTGGTCACCGAGTACTTCCATGCCGCCGGCCTGACCCGCTACCTAGACGAACTGGGCTTCGACCTGGTGGGTTACGGCTGCACCACCTGCATCGGCAACTCCGGCCCGCTGCTCGACCCCATCGAGAAGGCCGTGCAGCAGGCGGACCTGACCGTCGCCTCGGTGCTCTCCGGCAACCGCAACTTCGAGGGCCGCGTGCATCCACTGGTGAAAACCAACTGGCTGGCGTCACCGCCGCTGGTGGTCGCCTATGCGCTAGCCGGCACCGTGCGCACCGACCTGACCAAGGACCCGCTGGGCACCGGCAAGGACGGCAAACCGGTCTATCTGAAGGACATCTGGCCGAGCCAGCAGGAAATCGCCGAGGCGGTGCAGAAAGTCGACACGGAAATGTTCCACAAGGAATACGCCGAAGTCTTCCAGGGCGATGAGAAATGGCGTGCGATCCAGGTGCCGGACGCCCAGACCTACACCTGGCAGGACGACTCCACCTACATCCAGCATCCGCCGTTCTTCGAGCACATCGCCGAGGCGCCACCGAAAGTCGCGGATATCCAGGGCGCCAACATCCTCGCGGTACTGGGCGACTCGGTGACCACCGACCACATCTCCCCCGCCGGCAACATCAAGAAGGACAGCCCCGCCGGCCGCTACCTCAGCGAGCACGGCGTGGCCTACGCCGACTTCAACTCCTACGGCTCGCGCCGTGGGAACCATGAGGTGATGATGCGCGGCACCTTCGCCAACATCCGCATCAAGAACGAGATGCTCGGCGGCGAGGAAGGCGGCAACACGCTCTATGTCCCCACCGGCGACAAGCTGGCGATCTACGACGCCGCCATGCGTTACCAGCAGGACGGCACTCCGCTGGTGATCGTCGCCGGCAAGGAATACGGCACCGGTTCGTCCCGCGACTGGGCGGCCAAGGGCACCAACCTGCTGGGCGTGAAAGCGGTGATCGCCGAAAGCTTCGAACGCATCCACCGCTCCAACCTGGTGGGCATGGGCGTGCTGCCGCTGCAGTTCAAGGACGGCCAGGACCGCAAGGCCCTGAAGCTGACCGGCAAGGAAGTGCTGAGCATCAGCGGCCTGTCGGGCGAGCTGAAGCCGCACATGAACCTCAAGGTCACGGTGAAGCGCGAGGACGGCAGCCAGGACAGTTTCGAGGTGCTCTGCCGCATCGATACCCAGAACGAAGTCGAGTACTTCAAGGCCGGCGGCATCCTTCACTACGTGCTGCGCAGCCTGATCTAAAGCGGTGCGGCGGCCTGCAACGGGCCGCCGCCCTCCTTCTTTCGTTTCATTTCCGTGACCGATGGCGATACGCTATCGTCATTCTCTCGGCGTCACTCTTCTGACATTTTTCTGTGATTGCCATCAAATTTTCGATCCAGCGGCCGATAAGCTGGACAGACGTGCCAATTCGCCTTTCTCCGAGATCCCAGCCTGATGCGCAACAACCAGCCGATCACCCAGCGTGAACGCACCTTCCCCGCCGAACAGCGGCTGATCTCCACGACCAATGCCCGCGGCGTCATCAGCTACGTCAACGATGCCTTCAGCGCCATCAGCGGCTTCTCCCGCGAGGAACTGGTCGGCGCCGCGCACAATCTGGTGCGCCATCCGGACGTACCGCCGGCGGTGTTCGCACACATGTGGACGACCCTGAAGAAAGGCCGACCCTGGATGGGCATCGTCAAGAACCGCTGCAAGAACGGCGACCATTACTGGGTCAGCGCCTACGTCACACCGATGTATGAGCACAACGAGATCGTCGGCTACGAGTCGGTGCGGGTGAAGCCCACCGCCGAACAGGTGCGCCGCGCCGAAGCGCTGTACGCGCGAATCAATGCCGGCAAGTCGGCCATCCCCGCCCGCGACCGCTGGTTGCCGGTGCTGCTGGACTGGCTGCCGTTCATCCTGATCGGCCAGATCGGCTTCCTCATCGGCGTCTGGCTGAACTCCCCATGGGGCTTCCTGCTCGCCGCGCTGCTCTCGATTCCGCTGGGCCTGGCAGGCCTGGGCTGGCAGCAACGCGGGCTGAAGCGCCTGCTGCGCCTGGCCGAGCAGACCACCTCTGACCCGCTGATCGCGCAGATGTACACCGACAGCCGTGGCGCCCAGGCGCGGCTGGAAATGTCGATTCTCAGCCAGGAAGCACGACTGAAAACCTGTCTGACCCGTCTGCAGGACACCGCCGAAACGCTCACCGAGCAGGCCCGCGAAGCGGATTCCCTCGCCCACCACAGTTCCGCCGGGCTGGACCGCCAGCGCCAGGAAACCGAGCAGGTCGCCACCGCCGTCAACCAGATGGCTGCGACGACCCAGGAAGTGGCCGACAACGTGCAGCGCACCGCCGACGCCACCCGCCAGGCCAACAACCTGACCACCGAAGGCCGGCAGATCGCCGCCGAGACCCGCGAGGCCATGCAGCGTCTTTCCAGCTCCGTGGGCGAAACCGGTGAAGCGGTCAGCCAACTGGCCCGCGACAGCGAGCAGATCGGCGGCGTGGTGGACGTGATCAAGGGCATCGCCGACCAGACCAATCTGCTGGCGCTCAACGCCGCCATCGAAGCCGCCCGTGCCGGCGAAATGGGTCGCGGCTTCGCGGTGGTCGCCGATGAAGTCCGCTCGCTGGCTCAGCGCACCGCCGAGTCCACCGGGCAGATTCACCAGCTCATCGCCAACCTGCAGACCACCGCCACCGAGGCGGTGCGCGCGATGGATTCCGGCCGTCGCCAGGCCGACGAAGGCGTGGAGCGCGTGCTACAGGCGGACAACGCCCTGGTGGGCATCAGCGATGCGGTGGCCAACATCACCGAGATGGCCACCCAGATCGCTGCCGCCGCGGAGGAACAGAGCGCCGTGGCCGAGGAGATCAACCGCAACATCAGCACCATCGCCAACCTCGCCGACCAGACCTCCGGCGAGGCCCAGCGCACCGCCCTGCTCAGCGAGGAGCTGACGCAGACCGCGCATCGCCAGTACTCACTGGTGGAGCGGTTCAACCGCTAGGAAGGCGCTTTTCGCAGAAGCGAGCTTGCTGGCGAATCCCATGACGCCAGAGCAGGACCGTAAGGCCCTGGACGACCTGTCGGAGCGGGCCATGCGCGCGATCGCGGGCATGGCCCGCTCCTACAGGGGATGCCTATTTAGTTACTTGAAGTCCCACTGCATCTGAGCCGGAATGCTGACATCCCGCGAGGAATGCACGCACACGTCGACGTAGTCGGTGAAGCGCGGCGGCGCGGCGATGCCTTCGTCCAGCAGGCGCTGGTTGTCGAACAGGTAGTTGAGGTCGGCAAAGCCGCTGTACAGACGTAACGCCCGCAGCACCAGACGCGGATTGGCCTTGCCGATACGGCTCTCGAAGCTGCCGGCCAGTTCGCGCAGGTCTTCACTGCTGACCTTGCGGTAGCGCTCACCCACGGGTTGCTCGCCACGAGCATCGGCATAAGCGCGATCGATCTCGCCGAAGGTGCACGCCGAACCGTGGCCGGCAGAGATGTGGTAGAGGCTGTGGCTCAGCGTCGGCTTGAGCGCCAGGGCCACCAGTGCTTCGGCGCAGTAGTCCACCGGGATCACATCGATCTGCTCATCCAGGCCGCAGGTGAAGCTCTCCAAGGCGTAGCCCATGCGGAACACCCAGAAAATGCTCCCCGACGCACGACAGCCCAGTTCGCGGTGCCCAACCACGATGGACGGGCGCGCCACTACCAGCGGCAACGATGGCAGCTCCTCGCACATGCGCCGCTCGATCTCGGCCTTGGAGGCGGTGTAGTCCACCAGTTGCTCTTCGCTGTCCGGGAAGTCCCAGGACTCACGCACAGGCGACTCGCGCTGCGGCCCGCAGCACATGGCGGTGCCCACGTGAAGGAAGCGTTTGAGATTGCGCGACTGGCTGAGCAGCCGGGCGAAGGCGAAGGTACCCTCGACGTTCACAGGCCAGATGCTCGGGTTCTTCGAAAACGAGGCCACGGCCGCGCAGTTGATTACCTGCTCCACGCGCATCAGACGGGCGCGCTCGCCCTGCATCCACGCAGTGTCCAGCAAGTCGCCGCAGAGAATCTGGTTCTCTTGAAGGCTTTCCAGCGCGATCTCCGGCACGCAGTGCAGGCGCAGGTTGTCGCGCAGCCGCTCCAGGCCCTGCTCCGGAGTTTCTGCCCGGACGAGGAACAGCAACGCTGGACCGTGGCCGTCAGCGATCAGGTGGGCGGCAACGGAACCGCCAAGGAAGCCGGTAGCGCCAGTCAGCAGCAGGCTGTGCGCGGCGCCGGGGGAGTATCGGAAGGGTTGGGTGGCAATGCGTTCAGCGTAATCGGGGTTCATGGCAACGTTCGGCCGGTCCTCTGGAAGCGGGGCGTCGACCGTGGAGAGCCGACGCCGGCGAGGATAGGAAGGCCTGCCTTAAGGGCCGATTAGCGCAATAGAAAAGCTTCGATCCTGGCGGCTGCACTTTCCAGATGCTGCTCGTGGGTCAGCCCGGAAGCCTTGAGCGGTTTGAGGTCGTGGTCGGCAGCCGCCAGCCACTGCAGCTGGATTGCCGGCGACAGCGCGTAGCCCTCGACCGTGAGCCGATCGCCCAACGCGTCACGTTCGCCCTGCACGATCAGAGTCGGCGTCTGCAGTTCGGCGAGGTGGGCGACGCGCGGCTTCTCCGGCTTGCCGGCGGCATAGAACGGGTAGCCCAGACAGGCCAGCGCATCCGCGCCCAACTCGTCCGCCAGCAGGCTGGCCATCCGCCCGCCCATGGACTTGCCGCCAATGGCCAGCTTGCCCGGCACCTCGGCGCGGACCTGCGCGTAGACCTGCCGCCAGCACTCGAGCAACTGCTTTTGCGGGTTCGGCGGGCGGCGCTTTCCATCCTTGCGGCGCATAGCCATATAGGGGAACTCGAAGCGCACCACCGAGATACCTCTTTCGGCCAGGCGCGCAGCCATGTCGTCCATGAACGGACTGTCCATCGGAGCGCCTGCTCCGTGCGCCAGAACCACCGTCGCAGACAGCTTGCCGCGTGCCGGGTTCCGCAACAGCGACAAAGGACCGCAGGCGCCCGCGACAGGGGTCTCAGGTGCCAATTGATCCGAATCAATATTCCGAGAAGTGCCTTTATCCATCCTTCACTCCGCTAATTCCGAATTAGTACCTATCCCAAGGGGGAGGGGCGGCATACGCCGTAAGCCGTAAAAAACCTTGCCGGGATGGGCATAGCCCATAACCGTGGATGGAAGCCCATAAATGAGCACAACCAATCAGACCGCTTATAACTATAAGGTGGTCCGCCAGTTCGCCATTATGACAGTGGTGTGGGGGATCGTCGGCATGGCCGTCGGTGTCCTGATCGCCGCGCAACTGGTGTGGCCGGATCTTAACCTCGGCTTACCGTGGACGAGCTTCGGCCGCCTGCGTCCGCTGCATACCAACGCGGTGATCTTCGCCTTCGGCGGCTGCGCACTGTTCGCCACCAGCTACTACTCGGTGCAGCGTACCTGCCAGACCCGCCTGTTCTCCGACACGCTCGCTTCCTTCACCTTCTGGGGTTGGCAGCTGGTGATCCTGTGTGCCGCCATCACCCTGCCGCTGGGCATGACCTCCTCCAAGGAGTACGCCGAGCTGGAATGGCCGATCGACATCCTGATCACCATCGTCTGGGTTTCCTACGCCATCGTCTTCTTCGGCACGCTGATGAAGCGCAAGACCAAGCACATCTATGTGGGCAACTGGTTCTTCGGCGGCTTCATCCTGACCGTGGCGATCCTGCACGTGGTCAACAACCTGGAAATCCCGGTCAGCCTGACCAAGTCCTACTCGCTGTACTCGGGCGCCACCGACGCCATGATCCAGTGGTGGTACGGCCACAACGCCGTGGGCTTCTTCCTGACTGCCGGCTTCCTGGGGATGATGTACTACTTCGTTCCCAAGCAGGCCGAGCGTCCGGTCTACTCCTATCGTCTGTCCATCGTGCACTTCTGGGCGCTGATCGCCGTCTACATCTGGGCCGGTCCGCACCACCTGCACTACACCGCGCTGCCGGACTGGGCGCAATCGCTGGGCATGGTGATGTCCCTGATCCTGCTGGCTCCGAGCTGGGGCGGCATGATCAACGGCATGATGACCCTCTCCGGCGCCTGGCATAAGCTGCGCACCGACCCGATCCTGCGCTTCCTGGTGGTTTCCCTGGCCTTCTACGGCATGTCCACCTTCGAAGGCCCGATGATGGCCATCAAGACCGTCAACGCCCTCTCCCACTACACCGACTGGACCATCGGCCACGTACACGCCGGCGCTCTGGGCTGGGTAGCCATGGTCTCCATCGGTTCGCTCTACCACATGATCCCGAAGGTCTTCGGTCGCGAGCAGATGCACAGCGTGGGCCTGATCAACACCCACTTCTGGCTGGCTACCATCGGCACCGTTCTCTACATCGCCTCGATGTGGGTCAACGGCATCACCCAGGGCCTGATGTGGCGCGCAGTGAACTCCGACGGCACCCTCACCTACTCCTTCGTCGAAGCCCTGGCCGCCGGCCACCCCGGCTTCATAGTGCGGATGATCGGTGGTGCCATCTTCCTGCTGGGCATGCTGGTCATGGCCTACAACGTCTGGCGCACCGTCGCTGCCGCCAAGCCGGCTGAAATGCAAGCCGCGGCGCAGATGGCCTGAGGAGACCGACATGAAACACGAAGTACTCGAGAAAAACGTCGGCCTGCTGGCCCTGTGCATGGCCGTCGCCGTCAGCATCGGCGGCCTGACCCAGATCGTCCCGCTGTTCTTCCAGGACGTCACCAACACCCCGGTGGAAGGCATGAAGCCCTACACCGCGCTGCAACTGGAAGGTCGTGACGTGTACATCCGCGAAGGCTGCGTGGGCTGCCACTCGCAGATGATCCGTCCGTTCCGCGCCGAGACCGAGCGCTACGGCCACTACTCCGTCGCCGGCGAAAGCGTCTGGGACCACCCGTTCCTGTGGGGCTCCAAGCGTACCGGCCCGGACCTGGCCCGCGTCGGCGGCCGCTACTCGGACGACTGGCACCGCGCGCACCTCTACAACCCGCGCAACGTGGTGCCGGAATCGAAGATGCCCGCCTACCCCTGGCTGGTCGAGAACAAGCTCGAAGGCAAGGACACGGCGAAGAAACTGGAAGTGATGCGTGTCATGGGCGTGCCCTACACGGACGACGACATCGCTGGCGCCAGCGAATCCGTCAAAGGCAAGACCGAAATGGACGCGGTGGTCGCGTACCTGCAGGTCCTCGGCACCTCCATCAAGAACAAGCGGTGACAGCATGGATATCGGGACCATTCGCGGCCTCGGCACCGTCATCGTGATGGTGGCCTTCGTCGGCGTACTGCTCTGGGCTTACGGCGGCAAACGCAAGGAGCGCTTCGACGAAGACGCGCTACTGCCCTTCGCGGATGACCCGGCAGCCAAGCGTCACGCTGAGCAAGAGCAAGCTTCTAGGAGCAACAACGCATGACTACCTTCTGGAGTCTGTACATCACCGTTCTAACAGTCGGCTCGCTGATCGCCCTGCTGTGGCTGGTATTCGCCACCCGCAGCGGGCAGTCCTCGAACACCACCGACCAGACCATGGGCCATGCCTTCGACGGCATCGAGGAATACGACAACCCGCTGCCCAAGTGGTGGTTCCTGCTGTTCGTCGGCACCATCGTGTTCGCCGCCGGCTACCTGGTCCTCTACCCGGGCCTGGGCACCTGGAAAGGCATCCTGCCGGGCTACGACGGCGGCTGGACCCAGGACAAGCAATGGGAGCGCGAAGAAGCTCTGGCCAAGGAAAAATACGGCCCGATCTTCGCCAAATACGCCGCCATGCCCGTGGAAGAAGTCGCGAAAGACCCGCAAGCCATGAAAATGGGCGAGCGTCTCTTCGCCACCTACTGCTCCATCTGCCACGGCTCGGACGCCAAGGGCGCCCAAGGCTTCCCGAACCTGACCGACAGCGACTGGCGCTGGGGCGGCACCGCCCAGGACATCGAGACCACCATCCTCGGTGGTCGTCACGCCGCCATGCCGGCCTGGGGCGAAGTGCTGGGCGAGAAAGGCGTGCAGGACGTCGCCGCCTTCGTCACCGCCAACCTCGACGGCCGCAAGCTGCCCGAAGGCGTGACCGCGGACAACGTCGACAACGGTGGCAAGCTGTTCGCCACCACCTGCGTCGCCTGCCACGGCCCGGAAGGCAAGGGCAACCCGATCATGGGCGCGCCTGACCTGACCCACCCGGGCGCCTTCATCTACGGTTCCAGCTACGCGCAACTGCAGCAGACCATCCGTCACGGCCGCCAGGGCCAGATGCCAGCACAGGAGCAGTACCTGGGCAAAGACAAAGTGCACATTCTCGCCGGTTACATCTACAACATTTCCGGCCAGGCGAAGTAAACTCCCCGCCCCCAACTCGCGCCCATTAAAACGGGCGCGAGTTTCTTACCCCCGCAATATCGCGACGAAGTGTCGCACCCTCTCTATCTCCTTTCTTCACACCCTTCCGGTTCACGTCTAAGCTGGATTCCATTCGCAAACCTGCAATACGACTAACCTGACCCACTTTCCAGGTTGGTACGTGCGACCCGAAACAGGCGCAAACAGCGGCGCAAAGCGCTTCGGAGCAGGCGTCGAACCGGCACCGCGCCAAGGCCCGGCGCGTTGCAATGGCCACCTGCTTTCTCCATACTTGCCGCCGTTTTTTTGTCCATAAAATCCAAAAACCGTGGAACCTTAGAATGAGCACAGCAATCAGTCCGACTGCTTATAACTATAAGGTCGTCCGCCAGTTCGCCATCATGACGGTGGTCTGGGGGATACTTGGAATGGGGGTGGGTGTTTACATCGCCTCACAGTTGGTTTGGCCCCAGTTGAACCTGGACCTTCCCTGGACCAGCTTCGGGCGCCTGCGTCCGCTGCACACCAACCTGGTGATCTTCGCCTTCGGCGGCTGTGCTCTCTTCGCAACTTCCTACTACGTCGTACAGCGCACCTGTCAGACCCGCCTGATTTCTGACAGCCTCGCGGCCTTCACCTTCTGGGGTTGGCAAGCGGTGATCGTGCTGGCCGGCATTACCCTGCCGCTGGGCTACACCTCCTCCAAGGAGTACGCCGAGCTGGAATGGCCGATCGACATCCTGCTGGCCATCGTCTGGGTCACCTACGCCGTGGTGTTCTTCGGCACCATCGTCAAGCGCCAGACCAAGCACATCTACGTGGGCAACTGGTTCTACGGCGGCTTCATCCTCGTCACCGCCATGCTGCACATCGTCAACAGCGCAGAAATCCCGGTGACCTGGTTCAAGTCCTACTCGGTCTACGCCGGCGCTACCGACGCGATGATCCAGTGGTGGTACGGCCACAACGCCGTGGGCTTCTTCCTGACCACCGGCTTCCTCGGCATGATGTACTACTTCGTTCCGAAGCAGGCCGAGCGTCCGATCTACTCCTATCGCCTGTCCATCGTGCACTTCTGGGCGCTGATCACCCTGTACATCTGGGCCGGTCCGCACCACCTGCACTACACCGCCCTGCCGGACTGGGCCCAGTCCCTGGGCATGGTGATGTCCCTGATCCTGCTGGCTCCGAGCTGGGGTGGCATGATCAACGGCATGATGACCCTCTCCGGCGCCTGGCATAAGCTGCGCACCGACCCGATCCTGCGCTTCCTGGTGGTTTCCCTGGCCTTCTACGGCATGTCCACCTTCGAAGGCCCGATGATGGCCATCAAGACCGTCAACTCCCTGTCGCACTACACCGACTGGACCATCGGCCACGTACACGCCGGCGCTCTGGGCTGGGTTGCGATGATCTCCATCGGCTCCCTGTACCACCTGATTCCGAAGGTCTTCGGCCGCGAGCAGATGCACAGCATCGGCCTGATCAACGCCCACTTCTGGCTGGCTACCATCGGTACCGTGCTGTACATCGCCTCCATGTGGGTCAACGGCATCACCCAGGGCCTGATGTGGCGTGCGATCAACGCCGACGGCACCCTCACCTACTCCTTCGTGGAAGCCCTGCAGGCCAGCCACCCGGGCTTCATCGTCCGTGCTCTGGGCGGCGCCTTCTTCGCCTCCGGCATGCTGCTGATGGCCTACAACACCTTCCGTACTGTGCGCGGTTTCAAACTGGCTGACGCCGATGCCGCTGCCCAGATCCCCGCTGTAGGAGCTCACTGATGAAGCACGAAGTAGTCGAGAAGAACATCGGCCTTCTGGCCTTCTTCATGGTCATTGCGGTGAGCATCGGCGGTCTGACCCAGATCGTTCCGCTGTTCTTCCAGGACGTGACCAACAAGCCGGTCGAGGGCATGAAGCCGCGCACCGCGCTGGAGCTGGAAGGCCGTGACATCTACATCCGCGAAGGCTGCGTAGGCTGCCACTCGCAGATGGTCCGTCCGTTCCGCGCCGAGACCGAGCGCTACGGCCACTACTCCGTCGCCGGCGAAAGCGTCTGGGATCACCCGTTCCTGTGGGGCTCCAAGCGTACCGGTCCGGACCTGGCCCGCGTCGGCGGCCGCTACTCCGACGACTGGCACCGCGCGCACCTGTACAACCCGCGCAACGTAGTGCCGGAATCGAAGATGCCCTCCTACCCCTGGCTGGTGGAGAACAAGCTCGACGGCAAGGACACGGCGAAGAAAATGGAAGCCCTGCGTACGCTGGGCGTGCCTTACACCGACGAAGACATCGCCGGTGCCCGTGATGCCGTCAAAGGCAAGACCGAGATGGACGCTGTCGTCGCCTACCTGCAAGGCCTCGGCACCATCATCAAGAGCAAACGGTGACAGTGATGGATATCGGGACCATTCGCGGTATCGGCACTGTAGTAGTCATGGTCGCCTTCGTCGGCGTCCTGCTCTGGGCCTATGGCGGCAAACGCAAGGAGCGCTTCGACGAAGACGCCCTGCTGCCCTTCGCGGATGACCCGGTCGCCAAAAAGCACGTCGAGCAAGAGCAAGCTTCTAGGAGCAACAAAGAATGACAACCTTCTGGAGTCTGTACGTCACCGTACTTACCCTGGGCACCATCTTCGCCCTGGCGTGGCTGCTGTTCGCCACCCGTCGCGGTCAGCGCAACGAAGCCACCGATGAAACCGTCGGCCATGCCTTCGACGGCATCGAGGAGTACGACAACCCGCTGCCGAAGTGGTGGTTCATGCTGTTCGTGGCCACCTTCATCTTCGCCCTTGGCTACCTGGTCCTGTACCCGGGCCTGGGCAACTGGAAAGGCCTGCTGCCGGGCTACCAGGACAAGGCCGAATTCGCCAACGGCGAACAAGGCTGGACCGGTGTGCACCAGTGGGAAAAGGAAATGGCCAAGGCCGATGAGAAGTACGGCCCGCTGTACGCCAAGTTCGGCGCCATGCCGATCGAGGAAGTGGCCAAGGACGAGCAGGCCCTGAAAATGGGTAACCGCCTGTTCGCTTCCAATTGCTCCGTCTGCCACGGTTCCGACGCCAAGGGCGCCCACGGCTTCCCGAACCTCACCGACGCCGACTGGCGCTGGGGCGGCGAGCCGAAGGACATCATCGCCACCATCGAAGGCGGTCGCCACGCGGCCATGCCGGCCTGGGGCGAAGTCATCGGCGATCAGGGCGTTCACGACGTAGCTGCCTTCGTCACCACCAAGCTGGACGGCCGCAAGCTGCCCGAAGGCGTGACGGACGATCAGGTCGCCAACGGCCAGAAGCTCTTCTCCACCAACTGCGTGGCTTGCCACGGCGCTGAAGGCAAAGGCACCGCCGCCATGGGCGCGCCGAACCTGACCCACCCGGCTGCGTTCATCTACGGCTCGAGCTTCGCTCAGCTGCAGCAGACCATCCGCTACGGCCGTCAGGGCCAGATGCCGGCTCAGCTGGAGCGTCTGGGCAAAGACCAGGTTCACCTGCTCGCTGCCTACGTGTACAGCCTGTCCCATGGCGAAGGTGAGAAGAGCGCCGAATAAGGCTCTCCTTCCTACACCCATAGCGACACCCAGCGGCGCCGGTTTCTACACCGGCGCCGCTCTATTTCTGGGTCCATAATTCCTTGCGCGACCAACTGTCGCACGGTTGCAACACCCACCACGCCGTATCATTGTTAGGCGTGCAAGCATATTTCTGACCCTCTCGGCATGTATCGACAGGGCGCCCTCCCGCTGCCGTGGAATGCACTGATGAGCAAACAAATTCCGGTCCAGGACGTCACTCCGCCCACCAAGGGCAAGGGTGAAAGCGTCGACCTTTATGCCTCCCGGGAAAAGATCTACACCCGAGCCTTTACCGGGTTCTTCCGCAACCTCCGCATGGCCGGGGGTGCCCTCCTCTTCCTCCTCTACTTCGGCACCGTGTGGCTGACCTGGAACGGTCGTCAGGCGGTTCTCTGGGACCTGCCCGAGCGCAAGTTCTACATCTTCGGCGCGACCTTCTGGCCGCAGGACTTCATCCTCCTCTCCGGCCTGCTGATCATCAGCGCCTTCGGCCTGTTCTTCATCACCGTGTTCGCCGGCCGCGTCTGGTGCGGCTACACCTGCCCGCAGAGCGTGTGGACCTGGATCTTCATGTGGTGCGAAAAAGTCACCGAGGGTGACCGCAACCAGCGCATGAAGCTCGACAAGGCGCCCATGAGCGGCAACAAGCTGCTGCGCAAGATCGCCAAGCACGGCCTCTGGCTGCTGATCGGCCTGGTGACCGGCCTGACCTTCGTCGGCTACTTCGCCCCGATGCGCGAACTGCTCAGCGACCTGGTCACCGGCCAGGCCGACGGCTGGGCCTACTTCTGGGTCGGCTTCTTCACCCTCGCCACCTACGGCAACGCCGGCTGGCTGCGCGAGCAGGTGTGCATCTACATGTGCCCCTACGCGCGCTTCCAGAGCGTGATGTTCGACAAGGACACCCTGATCGTTTCCTACGACCCGCGTCGTGGCGAGAAGCGCGGCCCGCGCAAGAAGACCGTCGACTACAAGGCCCAGGGCCTGGGCGACTGTATCGACTGCACCATGTGCGTACAGGTCTGCCCGACCGGCATCGACATCCGCGACGGCCTGCAGATCGAGTGCATCGGCTGCGCCGCGTGCATCGACGCCTGCGACAGCATCATGGACAAGATGAACTACCCGCGCGGCCTGATCAGCTACACCACCGAGCACAACCTGTCGGGCCAGAAGACCCACCTGGTGCGCCCGCGCCTGATCGGCTACGCCATCGCCCTGTGCATCATGATCGGCCTGCTGATCACTGCCATCGTCCTGCGCCCGCTGGTGGGCTTCGATGTCAGCAAGGACCGCGTGCTCTACCGCGAGAACGCCGAAGGCCGGATCGAGAACGTGTACAGCCTGAAGGTCATGAACAAGGACCAGAAGGACCATACCTACGTGCTCAGCGCCAAGGGCATGGACGGCCTGATCCTGGAAGGCAAGAAGGAAATCTCGGTCGCGGCCGGGGACATCTTCACCATGCCGGTGGAACTGTCCATCGAGCCGGAGAAGCTGCCCTCCACCACCAACGAGGTGAGCTTCACCATCCAGTCGGTGGACGACCCGTCCATCAGCAAGGAATCCACCAGCCGCTTCATCGGCCCGCGCGTTCGTTGAACCAACGCTGAACGAATTGGCACCCCATGTTGCGCATGGGGTGCCAGTGCC
Source organism: Pseudomonas sp. LABIM340 (assembly GCF_040017195.2). Taxonomy (NCBI): domain Bacteria; kingdom Pseudomonadati; phylum Pseudomonadota; class Gammaproteobacteria; order Pseudomonadales; family Pseudomonadaceae; genus Pseudomonas; species Pseudomonas sp. LABIM340. The sequence goes on from NZ_CM200227.1 coordinate 4,278,421, forward strand.
GAACGAAGCACGTAGAATTTCGCCCGCCCCTTCACCGGGCAGCGCCCCTGCGGCACTGCCAGCGAGAGAAAAAAGACCATGCAATCGGCCATGAAAACGCCCGTGGAACCCTGGTACAAGCACCTCTGGCCGTGGATCATCATCGCCATGCTGGGCACCTCGATCGCCCTCAGCCTGACGATGGTCAACATCGCCGTGAATAATCAGGACTCCCTGGTCAGCGACAACTACTACGAGGCCGGCAAGGGCATCAACCGCTCCCTCGACCGCGAGCACCTGGCCCAGGAACTCAAGCTGCGCGCCAAGATCAGTTTCGACGAATTGACCGGCGAAGTGGACCTGCGCCTCACCGGCAACAGCCGTCCGGCCACGCTCACCCTGAACCTGCTCTCCCCTACCCTGGAGTCGCAGGACAAGCACCTGGAGCTGCGCGCCAGCCCTGCCGAGCCGGGCCGCTACACCGCCAGCCTGGATGCCGCCGTCAAGGGTCGCCGCTTCGTCGAACTGCTCGGCGAGGAGAACGGCAAGACCTGGCGTCTGTTCGAGGAAGAGAAAGTCGCCCCCGGCGGCTCCTTCGACCTCGGCGACGAGCCCCTCAGCGGAGATGAAGCCGAGCGCCCATGAGCGCCGCGCTGCTCTGTTACCACTGCGCGCTGCCGGTTCCCCCCGGCAGCCGCTTCGTTGCGCCCGTCCTGGGCGAGCCCCGCGAATTCTGCTGCCCCGGCTGCCAGGCCGTGGCCGAGGCCATCGTTGCCGGCGGCCTGGAAGGCTATTACCGCCACCGCACCGAAGCCGCACCCAACCCTGATGCCCTCCCCGAACAGCTCGCCGACGAGCTGAAGCTGTTCGACCGCCCCGACGTGCAGCAGCCCTTTGTCCAGCACCAGGGCGAACTGGCCGAGACCACCCTGATCATGGAAGGCATCAGCTGCGCCGCCTGCGGCTGGTTGATCGAAAAGCACCTCAAGGGCCTGCCTGCCGTCGCCGAGGCCGGCCTCAACCTGTCCAACCACCGCCTGCATGTGCGCTGGTCCGACAGCGAGCTGCCGCTGAGCGAACTGCTCGCCGAACTGCGCAAGATCGGCTACGCCGCCCACCCGTTCCAACCGGACCGCGCCGCCGAGCAGTTGCACCAGGAAAACCGCAAGTCCCTGCGCCAGCTGGGCGTCGCGGGCCTGCTGTGGTTCCAGGCGATGATGGCGACCATGGCCACCTGGCCGGAATTCAACATCGACCTGAGCCCCGAGCTGCACGAGATCCTGCGCTGGGTGGCGATGTTTCTCACCACACCCATCGTCTTCTACTCCTGCCAGCCGTTCTTCCGCGGCGCCGTGCGTGACCTGCGCACCCGCCACCTGACCATGGACGTCTCGGTGTCCCTGGCCATCGGCGGCGCCTACCTGGCCGGCATCTGGACCGCCGTCACCGGCCATGGCGACCTGTACTTCGACGCCGTCGGCATGTTCGCCCTGTTCCTGCTCGCTGGCCGCTACCTCGAACGCCGCGCCAGAGAACGCACCGCCGCCGCCACCGCGCAGCTGGTCAACCTGCTGCCCGCGTCCTGCCTGCGCCTGGATGACAGTGGCCAGAGCAGCCGCGTGCTGCTCCGCGAACTGAGCGTCGGCGACCGCGTGCTGGTGCAGCCCGGCGCGGTGATTCCTGCCGACGGCCTGATCCTCGAGGGCCAGTCCAGCGTCGATGAATCCCTGCTCACCGGCGAATACCTGCCGCAGGCACGCCAGAGCGGCGACAGCGTCACCGGCGGTACTCTCAACGTCGAAGGCCCGCTGACCGTGCAGGTCAAGGCGCTGGGCGGCGACAGCCGGCTGTCCGCCATCGTCCGCCTGCTGGAACGCGCCCAGTCGGACAAACCGCGCCTCGCCGAGCTGGCCGACAAGGCCGCGCAATGGTTCCTCATCGCTCTGCTGGTGCTCGCTGCCGTGGTCGGCCTGTTCTGGTGGCAGCACGACGCCTCCCGCGCCTTCTGGGTGGTCCTGGCGATGCTGGTGGCGACCTGCCCCTGCGCCCTGTCCCTGGCCACGCCAACCGCGCTGACTGCCGCCACCGGCAGCCTGCACAAGCTCGGCCTGCTGGTGACCCGCGGCCATGTGCTGGAAGGCCTGAACCACATCGACACGGTGATCTTCGACAAGACCGGCACCCTCACCGAAGGCCGCCTGACGCTGCGTGCGGTCCGGCCGCTGGGCGCGCTGGACAGCGATGCCTGTCTGGCCCTCGCCGCCGCGCTGGAGAACCGCTCCGAACACCCCATCGCCCGCGCCTTCGGCCGCGCACCGCAGCCTGCCGAGAATGTCGAGAGCCATCCCGGCCTGGGCCTGGAAGGCCTTGTGGGCGAGCGCCGCCTGCGTATCGGCGAGCCCTCGTTCGTCTGCGCCCTGAGTAACAGCGAAGCGCCCCAGCACCCGCAGGAGCCCGGCCAGTGGTTGCTACTGGGCGACGAAAGCGGTGCCCTCGCGTGGCTGGTGCTGGATGACCGCATCCGCGACGACGCCGCCGACCTGCTCGACGCCTGCCGCGCCCGCGGCTGGCGCACCCTGCTGCTGTCCGGCGACAGCTCGCCCATGGTCGGCCGCGTCGCCGCCGAACTGGGCATCGACGACTGTCGCGGCGGTCTGCGCCCGGACGACAAGCTCGAAGTGCTGCGCCAGCTGCATCAGGAAGGCCGCCGCGTGCTTATGCTGGGCGACGGCGTGAACGACGTGCCGGTCCTGGCCGCCGCCGACATCAGCGTCGCCATGGGGTCGGCCACTGATCTCGCCAAAACCAGCGCCGACGCCGTGCTGCTGTCCAACCGACTGGACAGCGTGGTGCAGGCCTTCTCCCTGGCCCGTCGCACGCGCCGGGTAATCATCGAGAACCTGGTCTGGGCGGGGCTGTACAATGGCCTCATGTTGCCCTTCGCCGCCCTCGGCTGGATCACGCCCGTGTGGGCCGCGGTGGGCATGTCGATCAGCTCGCTGACCGTGGTGCTCAACGCCCTGCGCCTGACCCGGCTGCCCAGGGGCGCCGGCGCCCCGCCAGCGACCACTGCCTTGCCCGTCGCCCCGCAAGCGGCGCAGGCGCTGCCACGGAGTTGAAATGCCCGCTCTCTACATCATGATCCCGGTCGCGGTGGTGATCGTCGGCATCTGCATCGCGATCTTCTTCTGGGCGGTGAACAGTGGCCAGTACGACGACCTGGACGGACCGGCCCACAGCATCCTGTTCGACGACGAAGATCCCAGGCACCAGGCCGGCATCGACGAAGCCGAGGGCGACGACACGCACACCAGCCAGAAGCAGGACAAGCGCGATGCCTGACCTGGCGCCGCTGCTGGCGTCTGCGCTGATCCTCGGCCTGCTCGGCGGCGGTCACTGCCTGGGTATGTGCGGCGGCCTGATGGGCGCGCTGACCATGGCCATTCCGCCAGAGCAGCGCGGGCGCCGCCTGCGCCTGCTGCTGGCCTACAACCTCGGCCGCATCCTCAGCTACGCCTGCGCCGGCCTGCTGCTCGGCCTTGCCGGCTGGGCCTTGGCGCGTACGCCGTTCGCCTCGGCGTTGCGGGTGATCGCCGGCCTACTGCTGATCGCCATGGGCCTGTACCTGGCCGGCTGGTGGAGCGGCCTGACCCGCATCGAAGCCCTGGGCCGCGGCCTGTGGAGGCACATCCAGCCCTTTGCCAGCCGCCTGCTGCCGGTCGCCACGCTGCCGCGCGCGCTGCTGCTCGGCGCACTCTGGGGCTGGCTGCCCTGCGGCCTGGTCTACAGCACCCTGCTCTGGGCCACCAGCCAGGGCTCGGCGGTAGACAGCGCCCTGTTGATGCTCGCCTTCGGCCTCGGCACCTGGCCGGTACTGCTCGCCACCGGGCTCGCCGCCGAGCGCATCACCACCCTGTTGCGCAAGCGCAGCGTGCGCATGGCCGGCGGTGTCCTGGTGATCCTCTTCGGCCTGTGGACCCTCCCCGGCCCGCACCAGGCCTGGATCATGGGCCACGACATGCACGCCAGCGCCGGTATTCCCCACCATAAAGCCGCTTGATACAGGTCAACAGGCCTCTGTCGGACTCTCCCTAGACTGCGCAGGAAAAGCTCGCCACCGGGGAACATCGGCATGCTCGACAATATTCGCTGGGACGCAGATCTGATACGCCGATACGATCTGTCCGGCCCGCGCTACACCTCCTATCCCACAGCCGTGCAGTTCCACGAAGGAGTCGGACCCTTCGACCTGCTGCACGCGCTGCGCGATAGCCAGAAGGCCCAGCGCCCGCTCTCGCTCTACGTGCACGTCCCGTTCTGCGCGAACATCTGCTACTACTGCGCCTGCAACAAGGTCATCACCAAGGATCGTGGCCGCAGCGCCCCCTACCTCGCCCGTCTGATCCACGAAATCGAGATCGTCAGTCGTCACCTGGGTCGCCAGCAGCAAGTCGAGCAGCTGCATTTCGGTGGAGGTACCCCGACCTTCCTGAGCCCCGGCCAGCTGCGCGAGCTGATGGCGCAACTGCGCACGCACTTCCACTTCGTCGAGGGCGACTTCGGCGACTACGGCATCGAGATCGACCCGCGCGAGGCCGACTGGTCGACCATGGGCCTGCTCCGCGAGCTGGGCTTCAACCGCGCCAGCATCGGCGTGCAGGACTTCAATCTGGAAGTGCAACAGGCGATCAACCGCCTGCAGAGCCTCGACGAGACCCGCGCCATCATCGATGCGGCGCGCACGCTGCAATTCCGCTCGATCAACATCGACCTGATCTACGGCCTGCCCCGGCAGACCCCGGACACCTTCGCCCACACCGTCGAGCAGGTCATCGCCCTGCAGCCCAACCGATTGTCCGTATTCAACTACGCGCACCTCCCCGAGCGCTTCCCGCCGCAGCGGCGGATCAAGGCCGAGGACCTGCCCTCCCCCGGGCAGAAACTGGAGATGCTGCAACGCACCACCGAGCAACTGGAAGCCGCCGGCTACCGCTACATCGGCATGGACCACTTCGCCCTGCCGGACGACGAGCTGGCCATGGCCCAGGAAGACGGCACTCTGCAGCGCAACTTCCAGGGCTACACCACCCACGGTCACTGCGACCTGGTGGGCCTCGGGGTTTCCTCGATCAGCCAGATCGGCGATCTCTACTGCCAGAACAGCAATGACATTGCCGACTACCAGAACACCCTCGACCAGGGCCAGCTCGCCACGCGCCGCGGCCTGCACTGCAACAAGGACGACCTGATCCGCCGCGCAGTGATTCAGCAGCTGATCTGCCATTTCCAGCTGGACTTCGAGGACATCGAGGACCTCTACAACATCGACTTCCGTGGCTACTTCGCGGAAATCTGGGACGACCTCGAACGCTTCGCCCGCGACGGCCTGATCACCCTCGGCCCGCGCGGTATCGATGTGAACGCTTCCGGCCGTTTGCTGGTGCGCTCGCTGTGCATGCTGTTCGATCGCTACCTACCGATGCAGAACCTGCAACGCTTCTCGCGGGTCATCTGACCCGTGGGTTCCCTACCGCACGACCGACGGTACGGGGCCAACTGTCGCACCCATTGCTACAGGATATGTCTGTAGCCCCAAGGTGTAGGAACAGCCCTGAACCGGCACTTTTCGAAAGGATTCGAGACCGCTCCAACCACTACGAAACCCTCATCCCCATCGCTGGAACCAGCGATTCAGACAGGTCGCCAACTGGCGCGCGACTTGCGGTCTGCGGTACCCTTGGTTTTTGTGTGCCATCCCATTCAAGGAACACTCATGGCCGAAACCATCAAAGTGCGCGCCCTGCCCCAGGCGCACTGCAAGGATTGCAGCCTGGCTCCCCTCTGCCTGCCCCTGTCGCTCAACCACAGCGACATGGACGCTCTCGATGAAATCGTCAAACGCGGCCGCCCACTAAAAAAGGGCGAGTTCCTGTTCCGCCAGGGCGATGCCTTCGGCTCTGTCTTCGCCGTGCGCTCCGGCGCCCTGAAGACCTTCAGCATCACCGACGGCGGTGAAGAGCAGATCACCGGCTTCCACCTGCCCAGCGAGCTGGTCGGCCTGTCCGGCATGGACACCGAGAGCTACCCGGTATCGGCCCAGGCCCTGGAAACCACGTCGGTCTGCGAGATTCCCTTCGAACGCCTGGACGAGCTGTCCGAGCAACTGCCGCAGCTGCGCCGCCAGCTGCTGCGCGTGATGAGCCGCGAAATCCGCGACGACCAGCAGATGATGATGCTGCTGTCGAAGAAGACCGCCGACGAGCGCATCGCCACCTTCCTGGTGAACCTCTCCGCGCGCTTCCGCGCCCGAGGCTTCTCGGCCCAGCAGTTCCGCCTGGCCATGTCGCGCAACGAGATCGGCAACTACCTGGGCCTGGCGGTGGAAACCGTCTCCCGCGTGTTCACCCGCTTCCAGCAGAACGGCCTGATCGCCGCCGAAGGCAAGGAAGTGCACATCCTCGATTCCATCGAGCTGTGCGCACTGGCCGGCGGCCAGCTGGAAAGCTGACAGACACGAAAGCTGACCTATTGGTTGACTTTCCGGTCATCGAAAACGGGCTCGCCGACTGGCGGGCCCGTTATACTTTGGCCTCTGCAAAAACCGCATCAGGTGCACATCCAGCATGATCCTCAACCAACTCGACCTGAAGTCCGTGATCCGTGCCGTTCCCGACTTTCCCAAGCCCGGCGTCATGTTCCGCGACATCACCCCGCTGTTCCAGTCGCCGCGAGCCCTGCGCTTCGTCGCCGACAGCTTCATCCAGCGCTACGTCGAGGCCGACTTCACCCACATCGGCGCCATGGATGCGCGCGGCTTCCTGATCGGTTCGATCATCGCCTACGAGCTGAACAAGCCCCTGGTGCTGTTCCGCAAGCGCGGCAAACTGCCGGCCGACGTGCTGGCCCAGGCTTACGAGACCGAGTACGGCGAAGCCCTGCTGGAAGTCCACGCCGACAGCCTGTGCGAAGGCGACAGCGTGCTGATCTTCGATGACCTGATCGCCACCGGCGGCACCCTGCTGGCCGCGGCGCAACTGGTGCGCCGCATGGGTGCCAGCGTATTCGAGGCCGCCGCGATCATCGACCTGCCGGAGCTGGGCGGTTCGACCAAGCTCAACGACGCGCAGATCCCCACCTACAGCCTGACTGCCTTCGCCCTCGACGAGCAGTGACAGACCGCTGTCGGTAGAAACGGGCGCTTCGGCGCCCGTTTTCGTTTCCGCCCTCCCCACCTCTCAGACGCCCCATCCAATGGCTGGTCGTGACCCGCTTGGCCTGATTCGACCCCGCCACGGCCACATATGACCTTTCGATTGTCCGACAAGACTCCGAACATGACATCAGCTAATGACACATTACGAGGTGGCATAGCGAACTAACGACAGGGCTTGCCTGGGTCGCCGCCCCTGCCGCGCGCGCCCTCCCGCACAACAAGAAGGAGTTAGTCATGAACGCCAGCACCACGCCGATCCGCGCCAATTTCCCGGTCCGCCGCATGGATTTCAGCTTCAGCGAAACGCCGAAATACTGGTGGGACGGGCAACCCTTCATGACCCACTTCATGAACAACCTGTCCTCGCTGTTCCCCTACGGCGAGAAGTTCTTCGTCGACAGCGTGCGCGCCGTGCGCGAGCGCATCCAGGACCCGCAGCTGCAGAAGGACGTCAGCGCCTTCATCGGCCAGGAAGCCATGCACTCCAAGGAGCACGCGGCCTACAACGAGTACGCCGACGAGCACGGCATCGACCTGGAAACCCTGGAGCTGCGCATCAAGGTGCTGCTCGAATCCATCAGCAAGGTCACCACCAAAAAGCACCAGCTGGCGATCACCTGCGCCCTGGAACACTTCACCGCGACCATGGCCGAGCAGCTGCTCAAGCGTGAAGACCTGAGCAGCCAGATGAAGTCGGACAAGATGTACAAGCTGTGGATGTGGCACGCCGTCGAGGAGAACGAGCACAAGGCGGTGGCCTACGACGTCTACCAGCAGGTCTATGGCGGCTACTTCACCCGTACCGCGGTGATGCTGCTGACCACCGGGATCTTCCTCGGCGTCATCGCCGGTTTCCAGATCAACCTGCTGCGCCGCGACGGCCAGCTGTTCAACTGGCGCAGCTGGAAACACGGCCTGGGCGTGCTGCTGCACCCGCGCCGCGGCTACTTCGTCAACCTGATCCGCCCGTGGCTGGACTATTTCCGCCCCGGCTTCCACCCCTTCGACCATGACACCAAGGCGCTGGAAACCCGCTGGAAGGAAACGCTGGATTTCGCCGGCTGAGTTCTGTGCAGCAACGAAAACGCCAGGCAATCGCCTGGCGTTTTTCATTGTGGGGCACGTAGGACTCTGGTGACGGGTGCAGCGGCGTCAACTTGTAGGAGCGGGCCATGCCCGCGATCGCGCGCATGGCGCGCTCCTACAGGTATCAACCGACGCCGGCGTCAGCCCTCCTGCTTGCGCGGCAGATCATCCACCGTGTCGAACCACGACAGCTGCGACGAACACCAGACATGACATTGCGGCTCGATCAGTTCCGGCTCATCCAGGGTCACGGTATTGAGCCCCACCGTCTCGCCGTCGCGCACGCGGAACTCCATCGGTGTACCGCATTTCACGCAGAAGCGCCGTTCGCCGTCCTCACTGGAACGCCACATTCCCAGCTCCCCGGCGATGTAGGCGAAGCCCGTCAGTGGAATCACCGCCCAGGGCACCGCCGGCGCGGCATTGGATTTCTGGCAGATGCGGCAATGGCAGTAACCGGTCTCTTCCGGCTCGGCATCCACCCGGTAACGCACCGCGCCGCAGGCGCAGCCGCCGAACAGGGGCAAAGGCAACATGGCGGATCTCCACGGGACGACAGAAGAGTCACAGCCTAGCCAGCATGCCAAAGGTCTGCAGCACCGCGACACCGGTGAAGAGCAACAGGATTTGTCGTTCGGCCAGGGCGCAGACTTCCCCGCGCTGCTCCGGCGGGCGCTCGAGATAATCCAGCGACTGCTGGAACAACTGCCGGCTGATCAGCCGCGAGAGCTGGTTCAGCTCGTTCTCGTCGATGTCCGGCAGCAGGTGGAACTGGCGGATGTCCTCGGCCATGTCCTCGCCAAACTCGTCCATCACTCGCGCCAACGCCTCGCGCAACACCGGCGACGGTCCGTGCAGCTCGCGCACGCCAATGATGAAGGCCTGCGGATTGCCTTCCACGAAGTCGAAGAACAACCGCACGGTCTCCCGCGTCACCCGCTGGCCACGCTCCAGGTCCAGGCCGAAAGGCACGCTGGCCGCGCCCTCCCCCGGTTGCGCGCGCTCGGCAGCCTCACGGCGCAGGTCGCGCAGCGGCTGGCGCAGCTGGGTGGCGATGTCGCGGATGATCGCCAGGCCCAGGTCATCCACGTCACCGAAGTGCCGGTAGAAGGTATTCGGGTTCAGCCCTGCTTCGCGCGCCAGCTCGCGCAGCCCCAGGCTGCTCAGGCTGCGCCGGCTGGCCGCCAGGCGCAGCGCCGCGTCGATCAGCGCGCGCTTGCCGGCGGCCTCCGCTGGCCGTTCTTCCTGTCCGATTTCCATGTGTCTGGCGCCCGGCCCCACCTAAGGTTGGTTGTTCCTGCGGTATACAGATGTCTACATTCCACCACGTAGACAGTTGTATACGCCAGCAATAATCATAACAGGAGCGTGGCCATGAGTACGGTTGTGAGTACCCAACCAAAGACTGCCCCCAGACACTGCAAGGTCGCCATCATCGGCACCGGGTTTTCCGGGCTGGGCATGGCGATACGCCTGAAGCAGGAAGGCGAGAACGACTTCCTGCTGTTCGAAAAGGATGCCGGCGTCGGTGGCACCTGGCGGGTCAACAACTACCCGGGCTGCGCCTGCGACGTGCAATCCCACGTCTATTCCTTCTCCTTCGAGCCGAACCCGGACTGGACGCGCATGTTCGCCCGCCAGCCGGAAATCCGCGCCTACCTGGAGAAGTGCTGGGCGAAGTACCGCCTGGAAGACAAGACGCTGCTCAACACCGAGATGGCGCGTTTCGAGTGGAACGAGGAGCAGCAGCTCTGGCACCTGTTCGACGCCGCCGGCAACCACTACACCGCCAAGGCCGTGGTCTCGGGCATGGGCGCCCTGTCGATCCCCTCGATCCCCGCGCTCAAGGGCCTGGAGAACTTCCAGGGCAAGGCCTTCCACTCCCAGCAGTGGGACCATGACTACGACCTCAAGGGCAAGCGCGTCGCGGTGATCGGCACCGGCGCCTCGGCGATCCAGTTCGTCCCGGAAATCCAGCCACTGGTGGCCAAGCTCGACCTCTACCAGCGCACCGCGCCGTGGATCCTGCCCAAGCCGGACCGAGCCATCAGCGACAAGGAGCGTGCGCGCTTCCGCCACTTCCCGGCTGTGCAGAAGCTCTGGCGCGGCGCGCTCTACAGCATGCTTGAAGGCCGCGTACTGGGCTTCACCTTCGCGCCCTGGGCAATGAAGCTGGTGGGCAAGCTGGCCGAACGCTTCATCCGCCAGCAGGTCAAGGACCCGGACCTGCGCCGCAAGCTGACCCCGGACTACACCATCGGCTGCAAGCGCGTGCTCATGTCGCACAACTACTACCCGGCGCTGGCGGCCTCCAACTCCTCGGTGATCGTCGACGGCATCCGCGAGATCAAGGCCGGCAGCATCATCACCAGCGATGGCCGCGAGCGTCAGGTGGACGCGATCATCTTCGGCACCGGCTTCACCGCCAACGACCCGATCCCACGCGGCGTGGTGTTCGGCCGGGGCGGCGTGGACCTGCTCGACACCTGGAAGAACGGCCCGGAAGCCTACAAGGGCACCATGACCCGCGGCTTCCCCAACCTGTTCTTCCTCATGGGCCCGAACACCGGCCTGGGCCATAACTCGATGGTCTACATGATCGAATCGCAGATCGCCTACGTGCTGGGCGCCATCAAACTGATGGATCGCCGCGAGCTGCTGAGCGTCGAAGTGAAGGAAGACGTGCAGGAACGCTGGAACGAGAAGCTGCAGCGCGGCCTCAACCACAGCGTATGGAACACCGGCGGCTGCAAGAGCTGGTACCTGCACCCGGTGAGCGGACGCAACTGCACCCTGTGGCCGGGCTTCACCTGGCGCTTCCGCGCGCTGACCAGCCAGTTCGACCCCGGCGCCTATCATCTGAAGGCCAAACCCCTGAGCAGCCCTGTCGTCCAACCGCAACGCCACGCCGAGGAGGTGCCGGCATGAAGAACTTCGAGAACAAGGTCGCCGCCATCACCGGCGCAGGCTCCGGCATCGGCCGTGCCCTGGCCGTGGAACTGGCCTCCCGTGGTTGCCACCTGGCCCTGGCGGACGTGAATGCCGCAGGCCTGGAGGAAACCCGCCAACTGCTCTCCTCCTCCGGTGTGCGGGTGTCCGTCGACACGGTGAACGTCGCCGACCGCGAACAGGTGCACGCCTGGGCCGACAAGGCCGCCCGCGAGCACGGCAAGGTCAACCTGGTGTTCAACAACGCCGGCGTCGCCCATGCCGGCACCGTGGAAGCCAGCGACTACGAGGAGTACGAGTGGATCACCAACATCAACTTCTGGGGCGTGGTCTACGGCACCAAGGCCTTCCTGCCGCACCTGAAGGTTTCCGGTGACGGCCACATCGTCAACGTCTCCAGCGTGTTCGGCCTGTTCTCCCAGCCGGGCATGAGCGCCTACAACGCCACCAAGTTCGCCGTGCGCGGCTTCACCGAGTCGCTGCGCCAGGAGCTGGACATGGAGCGCGGCGGTGTCTCCGCCAGCTGCGTGCACCCCGGCGGGATCAAGACCAACATCGCCAAGACCGCGCGCATGAACGACAGCATGATCAAGGTCACCGGGCAGAACGCGGAAGCGGCGCGCACCCAGTTCAACGACCAGTTGCTGCGCACCACTCCGCAGAAGGCCGCGCAGGTGATCATTCGCGGCGTGGAGCGCGATTCGCGGCGCATCCTGATCGGCCCTGATGCCCACGCCATCGACGTGATGCTGCGCCTGCTGCCGGTCTGGTACCAGAAGGTGGTCACCGGCAGCATGAAGCTGGCCAAGCGCTTCGCTCCCAAGCCCAAGCGCAAGTCCGCCGCCGAGGGCTACGAGGCCAAGTAACGCGTCATTCCCAAGAGTCCCTTTTTCCCTGTCGGGCCGGCGCCCATCCCCCTTACCCCCGGATGGGCGCCGTTTTTTTCAGGGATCAATGCCGGGCAGCGATCACCGACGGGTCAGCACCACCTCCAGATATTCGCTGGGCACCACGAGCGACGAGGGGCCCGCGCGATTGCTCGCTTCGAGCAGTTGCGTCAGGTCACGCTCCAGCAACTTCCCATCCGCTTCCGGCAGGTTGGCAAAAGCCTTGTGCAGCGGGCCGTACCAGTCGCGGAAGACCTCGATGAAATGCGCGGCGGAGCGATAGCGGAAGTTGAAGACCTGCCGCGTCGCGCGCAACTCGCCGATCGAGTCGCCGAACAGTTCGTGCAGATGTTCCTCCCGTCCCCACGCGGACGGCGGACGCACACCCGGCGCCGGCGGGATATACCCCGAAAGCACCTTGAATACCTGGCCGATGAAACCCTCGGGCGTCCAGTTGGCCAGGCCGATGCGCCCGCCGGAACGGCAGACCCGCGCCAGTTCCGCCGCGGCTTTCGGCTGGTCGGGGGTGAACATCACACCGAAGGTCGAGACCACCGCATCGAAGCTGCCGGCTTCGAAGGGCAGCGCCTCGGCATCGGCCTCGCGGAACTCCACGGCCAGATGCTCGGCACGGGCGCGCTCGGCGCCCAGCTCCAGCAAACGCGGCACGTAGTCGGTGGATATCACCCGGCATCCGCGCCGGGCGGCGGCCAGGGTGACGTTGCCGTTGCCGGCGGCGACGTCCAGTACGCGCTCGTCGCAGAGCAGGTCGCAGGCTTCGGCCAGGCGCTCGCCGACGATCTGCAGGGTGGTGCCGATCACGGCGTAGTCGCCGCTGGCCCAGGTGGCCATCTGGCGTTGTTTCAGGGCATTGAGGTCTACAGCGGTAGTCATTTGTGGTTCTCCTGACGGGCAAGGCGCGCTCATTCGGCGGTGGTCGGATCGAGGGTGGTGACGACCTGCGATATCCGGTTGGCCGGGAAGCCGCCCAGTCGCGCGTGCTCTCGCACGGCGGCTTCGTCGGGGGCTATGTACAGGCAATAGATGCGGTCTGCGACCACGTAGCTGTGCAACCACTGCACCTGCGGCCCCAGCTGGTTCAAGACCTTGCAGGACTTCTGCGCGATAGCCTGGAAATCGCGGGCGGTCAGGGCTCCGGCGCCGGGGATCTCGCGCTCAATAACGAACTTCGGCATGACACTCTCCATGGGTGGGCTGATGCGGGTACCGCGACATCCCGCACCTTCATGCTGCGCCGCGGCCTGGCCGCCGTCCTGCTCCAGCGTCGGCGTTGCCTGTCCGATCGTCCGGCGGCCCGCCACGGCTTCGCTTTCGCGCCCAGACTTCGACTGAGAACCTCGCCCCGGAGGCGCCCTTTCCATGAGCACGCAATCCATCCTCGCCGCCCAGCAGCGCCTGGAGCGTCTGGTGCGCCAGCGGCCGGGCATCGCCCAGGTCCGCGACGTCCCCGCCACCGCGCTCTGGGAAGGCGCCGGCAAGACACAGACGCGCCATCCGGACGGCAACCTGATCCATACCGACCTGCCGCAGGAACTGGGTGGCGATGGCGAGCGTGTCAGCCCGGGCTGGCTGCTGCGCGCCGCACTGGCCTCCTGCGCCGTCACGCGCATCGCCATGCTCGCGGCCGAACGTGGCCTGCAGCCGCAGCGGCTGGAGGCGCAAGTCACCAGCGACACCGACCTGCACGGCCTGCTCGGGCTGCCCCGCGAAGATGGCCAGCACATCCCCGCCGGCCCGCTGGCCATCCACGTGCAGGTCAGCATCAGCGTGCCGGGCGCTCCGGATGCAGAAGTACGCAAGATGGTCGAGCAGGCCATGCGCGTGTCTCCAATGCTCAGCGCGCTGGCCGAAGCCGTACCGGTGCACCTGGACATCGACAGCGGCGCCCACTGATGGATGCGTTGTCGGAAACTCTGCGCGTGGTCCGGCTGGTCGGCGCCATCTTCATCAATGCGCGCTTCACCGCGCCCTGGTGCTATCAATCGCCACGGGCGGATTCGGTGGTCGAACTGCTGGAACCCGGCGCCGAACAGGTGGTGATCTTCCACCTCATTACCGAGGGAGAGTGCTTCGTCGAGATGGGCAGGGCCGAGCCGGTGCGACTGGTGGCCGGCGACGCGGTGATCTTCCCCCAGGGCCACGCCCACCGCATGGCCTCGCAACCCGGCGTCCCACCCGCCACGGGAGCGCGACTGGACGCGGTGCTGGCCCGTCGGCCGCGCCAGCTGGCCTATGGCGGCGGCGGTGCGACGACGCGCCTGGTCTGCGGCTACCTCGCCTGCGACGCCCGGCTGGCGAGGCTGCTGCTCGCCGGGTTGCCGGCGCTGGTGAAGGTCAACGTGCGCGGCTCGGCTGCGGGTGCCTGGCTGGAATCCTCGGTGCGTTATGCGCTGGCCGAGGCGCGCTCACCCCGCCCCGGCGGGGCCGGCGTACTGGCCAAGCTGGCGGAGGTACTGTTCATCGAGGTGCTGCGCTTGTACATGGAGGAACAGGGCGAAGACCGCAGCGGCTGGCTGGCCGGGCTGCACGACCGCATCGTCGGCAGCGCCCTGGGCGCCCTGCACAAGTCACCAGCGCATCCCTGGAGCCTGGAGGAACTGGCGCGCTGCGCCGGTACTTCGCGCTCAGTGCTGGCCGAGCGCTTCCTCGGTCTGGTGGGCTGCCCGCCGATGCAGTACCTCACCCAGTGGCGCATGCTGCTGGCCGCCAACCTGCTGCGCGGCAGCAACGCCCCGCTGGCACGGATTGCCGAGGACGTCGGCTACCAGACAGACACGGCCTTCAGCCGCGCCTTTCGCCGTGAATACGGCTGCCCACCAGCGGCGTGGCGGCGCAGCCAGGCCGCCGGCGCTCGCCCATCCCTGTGGGAGCCTCTCCGTTAGAGCCCCATCTGCTTGGCGATGATCTCGTTCATGATCTCCCGCGTGCCGCCGCCGATGGAGAGAATGCGGTTGTCGCGGTACAGCCGCTCCACCAGGCTCTCGCGCATGTAGCCCATGCCGCCCAGCACCTGCACCGCGTCGTAGGTCACCCGGTCGGCGACGTCGGTGGCGAAGTTCTTGGCCATGGAGATTTCCTTGATCACGCTCTTGCCCACAGCCATCTTCGCCGCCTGGCGGTAGGTGAACTCGCGGGACACTTCGACCTGAGTGGCCATTTCCGCCAGCCGGTGCTTGATCACCTGGAACTTGCCGACCGGCTTGCCGAATGCCTCGCGCTCGCGGCTCCAGGCCAGCGCCTCGTCCAGCGCCAGCTGCGCGGTCATGTTGGCCATGATCGCCAGCGCCAGGCGCTCGCTCTGGAAGTTCGCCATGATGCAGGCGAAGCCCATGTTCTCCGCGCCGATGAGGTTCTCCACCGGCACCTTGCAGTCATCGAAGAACAGCTCGGCGGTGTCCGACGCCCACCAGCCCATCTTCTTCAGCTTGCGGCTCACGGTGAAGCCCGGCGTGCCCTTATCCACCAGCAGCAGGCTGACGCCGCCGAAGCCATCGCCGCCGGTGCGCACGGCCACGGTGTAGTAGTCGGCGCGCACACCGCTGGTGATGAAGGTCTTGCTGCCGCTTACGCGATAGTGGTCACCGTCGCGCACGGCGCGGGTCTTCAGGCTGGCGACGTCGGAACCGCCGGACGGCTCGGTGACCGCCAGCGCCATGATCTTCTCGCCGGCCAGTACCTGCGGCGCGATCCGCTCGCGCAGCTCCGGGCGGCCCCACTTGATCAGCGGCGGCAGGCCGATATCCAGCGAGCCCAGCCCCGCCACCAGTCCACCGGAACCACAGCGCATCAGCTCCTCGCTGGCCGCCACCTTGGCGAACAGGTCGCCCTCGTGGCTGCCGCCAAGCGCTTCGGGATAGCCGATGCCGAGGATGCCGGCCTCGCCCGCCTTGCGGTACAGCTCGCGGGGAAACTCCTCGGCTTCCTCCCAGTCGGCGACGTGGGGCAGGATTTCACGCTCGACAAAGCGCCGAACGCTGTCGCGGACCAGGCGGTGGCTGTCATCGAAGTATTCGGCGAACACGGACATGGCAAGGCTCCAGACGGTTTGACTGAAACTTACCGAGCGCTTGCTTGGTTTTCAAGGCGAGACACCCGCCATCGGCTAGGACAGATGCGCCGTCCCGAACCGCTCGCGGTACGCCGAAGGCGCTACGCCCGCCGCACCACGGAAGGCATTGCGGAAGCTTTCCACGGTGCCGAAGCCGCATTGCTCGGCGATCCGCTCGATGCTGTCGGCGCTGCTTTCGAGCAATTCGCGGGCGCGCAGCATGCGCTCGTGCTGCAGCCAGGCCTTGGGCGTCATCCCCGTGGCTTCGCTGAAGCGGCGCAGGAAGGTGCGCTCGCTCATGGCTACACGGCTCGCCAGTTCGCCGACGCTGATCGACCGGTCCAGGCGTTGCCGGACCCAGTCCAGCAGCCCGGCGAGGTCATGCCGGGGCGCCTGTGCTACCGGTGCGGGGATGAACTGCGCCTGACCGCCAGCGCGTTGTGGCGACATCACCAGGCGCCGCGCGACGGTATTGGCAACCTGCGTACCGAAGTCCCGCGCCACCAGGTGCAGGCAGGCATCGATGCCCGCCGCACTGCCGGCTGAGGTGATCAGTTGCCCGGCGTCCACATAGAGCACCTGGGCATCGACTTCGATGGCCGGGAAGCGCGTCGCCAGCTCCTCGGCATAGCGCCAGTGGGTGGTCGCTCGCTGGCCGTCCAGCAATCCCGTTGCGGCCAGGACGAAGACCCCGGAGCAGATCGACAGGAGCCGCGCGCCTTCGTCATGGGCCTTGCGCAGTGCCTGCACCAACTCGGCGGACGGTGCCTCAGTACGATCACGCCAGCCCGGCACGATGATCGTGCCTGCCGTGTCGAGCGACTCCAGCCCGCCGTCGGCGAATATGCGGATGCCGCCCAATGCGCGCATGGGCCCCTCATCGACGGCAACGACCCGGTGGCTGTACCAGGGGAAGTCGAACTCGGGACGCGGCAGGCCGAAGATTTCCACGGCGATGCCGAATTCGAAGGTGCACAGGCCGTCGTAAGCGAGCACGGCGACTTCCAGGGGATTGCGCGGCATTTGGCGGAAAACTTCCGATCACTGTCCAGTCCGCCACTGTAGCCGATCCGAAGGGCCCCATACAGTGCTCCCACTTTCCACAGGAGCCTTGCCATGCCCAGCCTCGTCAGCCAGTTCCCCGCCGCCCTTCCCGCCGACGCCCTCGCCCACTTCAGCCAGCGCCTGGCCTTCGAGACCGATTGCTCGGACGTCAACCACGCCCTGCAGAACGGCGAGCAGGATTTCGTCCTGCTCGATGTGCGCAACGCCACCGCCTTCGCCCGTGGCCACGTCCCCGGCGCGCTGAACCTGCCCACTCGCGAGATCGATGCACGACACATGGCGCAGTTCCCGTCGGGCACCCTGTTCGTCGTCTACTGCGCCGGGCCGCACTGCAACGGCGTGCACCGCGCCGCCGCGAAGCTCGCCGCGCTGGGGTTGCCAGTGAAGGAGATGATCGGCGGCGTGACCGGCTGGCTGGACGAAGGCCTGGCGCTGGTCGGTGCCGAGGGGCACGGTGAACGCAGCCAGACGGAAGGCATCTCGTGCGCCTGCTGAGCATTCGCGAGGCTCGGCCGGATGATGTTCCAGCGGTGCTTGAGCTGATGCGCGCGCTGGCGGAGTTCGAAGGTTATCTCGACGGCTTCGCGGTTGACGGCAACGCCCTGCTCACACGCGCCTTCGGGCCGGCGGCGCAATGCCAGGTATTCGTCGCCGAGACCGATGCCATCTGCGGCTACGCCGTCGTCCAATGCCTGGCCTTCACGTTCGATCTACGCCCGAGCGTTCGACTCAAGGAGCTGTATGTCGCCCAGGCACGGCGCGGCGGGGGCGTAGGCGAGCAATTGATGCGGCGCGTTGCCCAATGGGCGCTGGAACAAGGCGCGGGCCGCCTGCTCTGGGATGTGCTGGCCGGCAATGACGCGGCAGAGCGCTTCTACTCGCGCCTGGGCGGCCGGCGTGAAGACCAGTGGATGGCCTACCGGATGGATGATCGCGAGCTGCTGCGCCTTGCCGACCGTTAGCTGCTGATCGGTCGGCGCCCTGCCAGAGCGTGCGCCAGGGTGCCGCCGTCCACCAGTTCCAGCTCGCCACCCAGCGGTACGCCGTGGGCGATACGCGACAGCACCAGGTCGCCGCCGCCGAGCAGCTGAGCGATGTAGTGGGCGGTTGCCTCGCCTTCCACCGTGGGGTTGGTGGCGAGGATGATCTCGCTGAAATTGCCTGCCTTGATCCGCGCTTGCAGCTCGGGAATGCCGATGGCCTCCGGGCCGAGACCATCCAGCGGCGACAGGTGCCCCTTGAGCACGAAGTAGCGGCCACGATAGCCGGTCTGCTCGACGGCGAACACGTCCAGCGGGCCTTCCACCACGCACAGCAGGCTGTCGTCACGGCGCGGGTCGGTGCACTGCGGGCAGAACTCGTCCTCGGACAGGGTGCGGCACTGCTTGCAATGGCCAACGCCCTCCATCGCCCGAGTCAGCGCCTGGGCCAGACGCAGGCCGCCGCTGCGGTCGCGCTCCAACAGCTGCAGCGCCATGCGCTGGGCACTCTTCTGCCCCACTCCGGGCAGGGTGCGCAGGGCATCGATCAGTTGGCGGATCAGCGGCGTGAAGCTCATGGGGCAGTCTCAGGATATTTTTCGGAGGGGTAGAACGACTGTAGGAGCGAGCTTGCTCGCGAACCCTGCCAGGCCGTGAAGGGCCGGTAGAGCGTTCGCGAGCAAGCTCGCTCCTACAGGGGAAGAGCCTGGATCAGAAAGGCATCTTGAAGCCAGGCGGGAGCTGCATGCCGGCGGTCATGCCGGACATCTTGTCCTGGTTGTTCTGCTCGATCTTGCGCACGGCGTCGTTCACCGCAGCGGCGATCAGGTCCTCGAGGATTTCCTTGTCTTCCTGCATCAGGCTGTCATCCAGGGAGACGCGCTTGACGTCATGGCGACCGGTCATCACCACGCTCACCAGGCCGGCGCCGGATTGACCGGTCACTTCAGCGTTGGCCAGCTCTTCCTGCATCTTCTGCATCTTTTCCTGCATCTGCTGGGCCTGCTTCATCAGGCCGGCCATGCCACCTTTCATCATGTCGAGTTCCTCGATTCGTTCAGTCGTCGGCCAAGGCTCAAGCCTTGGCCTCCAGGGGTTCGATAGTACCGTCGCGGACGACCGCGGCGAACTGTTGCTTCATCTGTAGCACATAAGGGTCGGCGGCAATCGAAGCCTCGGCCTGGCGCTGACGCTCGGCGCGCTTGCGCGCGGCGGCCTGGGCCGGGGTTTCCTGCTCGGGCTTCTGCTGGGTGACCTGCAGGGTCAGGGTACGCCCGTGGAACTGGTTCAGCGCGTCGTTCAGGCGGCGTTGCTGGGTCGCGTTGAACAGCGCGCTCTGGCCCGGGTCCAGGTGCAGGTGCCAGTTGTCACCGTCCACGGCCACCAGGGTGCAGTTGGCGCCAATGCTGGCGGTCAGGCCGGCCAGGCCCAGGCGCGGGAACAGGTCCAGCCACTCGGCGGCAAGGCCGGTGGCGGGCATGGCGGCGGGCTCGGGTTCCGGCTCGGCCTGCTCCTGCGGCGCCTCGCTTTCGAGGTAGCCGTAGGACTCCATGTCGACTTCGTAGTAGTCCTCGGCGGGCGGCGGCTCGTCGTCGCGATCATCGTCGTCGGCTGAGGCTTCTGCCACGACGGGTGCAGGTGCTTCCACCGGCGCAGGAGCCGGCGCTGCCGCTACGGGGGCAGGTGCAGGTGCAGGTGCAGCAGGTTCGACCGGCGCGGGAGCGGCGGAAACCGGCGCCGAGGGTTCGTCCCACGGTAGGTCGACCGGCGCTTCGGCAACCGGCGGCTGCGGCTCGACGGCCGGAGCGACAGGCTCTGCAGCGACGACCACTTCCGGTTGCGCTTCGATAGGAGCAGGAGCCGCTTCGACGACCGGCGCGGGAGCAGCAACAGGCGCAGCCTCCACCACCGGAGCCGGAGCCGGAGCCGGAGCCGGAGCCGGAGCCACCTGAGGCTGCGGCGCGGCGACGACCGGGGCAACCTCGGCGACCGGCGCTACAGGAGCGACCGGCGCTGGCGCAGCAGGCGGCGGAGCAATGGATGCAACCGGCGCTGCAACGGCGGCGCCGGCCACTGGGTTCGGGTTGGAGTCAGCCGTGGCCTTGCTGATCCCCAGGTCCTTTAGTGGTGACCTGGGCGCGCCGTCGGCATCGGCCGGGCGGAACGCCAGCATGCGCAGCAGCGCCATCTCGAAGCCACCACGGGGATCGGGCGCCAGCGGCAGGTCGCGGCGGCCGATCAGGCCCATCTGGTAGTAGAACTGCACGTCCTCGGCCGGCAGCGCCTGGGCCAATGCCAGCACGCGGTCACGATCACCCTGGCCGTTGTCCACCGCCTCGGGCAGCGCCTGAGCGATGGCCACGCGGTGCAGCACGTTGAGCATTTCGGCGAGCACGCCGCCCCAGTCCGGGCCTTGCTCGGCCAGGTGGCGGACGGCCTCCAGCAGCGCACGGGCATCGCCTTCCAGCAGTGCGTGGAGCACGCCGTAGACCTGCCCGTGATCCAGGGTACCGAGCATTGCACGTACGTCGGCGGCCAGCACCTTGCCTTCACCGAAGGCGATGGCCTGGTCGGTGAGGCTCATGGCGTCACGCATGGAACCATCGGCCGCACGGCCGAGCAGCCACAGCGCGTCGTCCTCGAACGGCACGTTCTCGGCGCCCAGGACGTGGGTGAGGTGCTCCACCACGCGCTCCGGCGGCATGTTCTTCAGCGAGAACTGCAGGCAGCGCGAGAGGATGGTCACCGGCAGTTTCTGCGGGTCCGTGGTGGCCAGCAGGAACTTCACGTGGGGCGGCGGCTCCTCCAGGGTCTTCAACAGGGCGTTGAAGCTGTGGCTGGAGAGCATGTGCACTTCGTCGATCAGGTAGACCTTGTAGCGCCCGCGGCTCGGCGAGTACTGCACGTTGTCGAGCAGCTCGCGGGTGTCTTCGACCTTGGTGCGGCTGGCGGCGTCCACTTCGATGAGGTCGACGAAGCGGCCTTCATCGATCTCGCGGCACACCGAGCACTGCCCGCAGGGAGTCGAACTGACGCCGGTCTCGCAGTTCAGGCACTTGGCCAGGATGCGCGCAATGGTGGTCTTGCCCACGCCGCGGGTACCGGTGAACAGGTAGGCGTGGTGCAGGCGCTGGTTGTCCAGCGCGTTGATCAGGGCCTTGAGCACATGGGTCTGGCCGACCATTTCGCGGAACGAGCGCGGACGCCATTTGCGGGCAAGAACCTGATAACTCATTGAAATCCATCGCGACAGGTGAGCAGAAGTGCGCTAATCCTAGCGAAGCGGACCGTAAATTGCACCCGATGTCCGCACTGGTCGTTGTCGCATCTTGGCAAGGGCCGGGCTACACGGCATTGTGTAGTCGTTCTGCCATCAACGGAGCCTTGATGCGCTTCCTCGCCACCACCCTGCTGCTGACCACTGCCCTCGCCCAGGCCGACGACCGTCCCCTGCGCTTTTCGGTGGTCGACAGCTGGGCGATGCCGCTGGCGCAGATCGAGAATGGCGAACTGACCGGCGGCATCATGTACGAGCTGTTCAACGAGACGGCGCGCGAACTGGGCCGCCCGGCAGCCTTCCACATCGTGCCCCGCGCCCGCATCGAGCAGGCTCTGCTCAGCCACTCCGTCGACGTGCGCTGCTACGTGTCGCGCACCTGGACCGAGCATGAATTCAAGGACTACCGCTGGACTGCACCGCTGATGGTGCAACGCGACCTGCTGGTGGTCCGCGACGCCCCGGCCGACAAGCTGGAAACCCTGCCCAGCCAGTCCGTCGGCACCGTGCTGGGCTATCACTACCCGCGCCTGCAGCCGCTGCTGGACAGCCACTGGCTGACCCGCGACGACGCACGCAACCAGGAACTGGTGCTGAAGAAGCTGCGTATCGGCCGCTATCAGTACGCAATCAGCAGCGAGTTCGCGCTGAACTGGTTCAACCGTGAACTGCCCGAGGCAGAGCGTCTGAGAATCGCCAGCGTGATCGAGGAAACGCCGCTGTCGTGCATGGTGCTGGACGCCCCGGAAGTCCGCGCCGACGAGGTGCTCTCGGTGCTGGCGAAGATCAAGGCGTCAGGGAAGATCGAGGAAATCCTGAGTCACTATCGCTGAGGCGACCTGTGCATCGACAGGAAGGGCGCGGAAGATTTTCCTGGGCCCGAAATGGAGGCGGCCCCGCCAGCCACACCCCGGCACACAATGTCCCCGCCTTGGCTGCTTCCTTCCGGACCTGACCAGGTAAGCGAGTAATCGTTGCGGGGGGACCGACAGGGCCACCATCACGAGAAGCTCGCCAGATCAGCGAGCCGCGCCATTGTAGCGGCTTGAGCGCAACTTACAAGCACTTCAAGCACTTAGCGGCGTTACACACGCAATTCCTGATATTCATCACGAATCTGCCCTTTGATTATGGGAATTACCCCACAGCCAATTCAGAAAATTCCAACGGTGCCGACGCTATAGGAAGAACCCGTCGCTCAAAGGCGGGCCATGACCGAGCGAGGAATGCCAGCATGTCCGTTGCACTGCGATCCACCACTCTCGTTGCCCTGCTCTTCTCAGCCCCGCTGATGGCCTACGATGGCGTCATCCATTTCAGTGGCGCCGTGGTCGAGCCGACCTGCCAGGTCGGGCTGAGCGAAGTCACGGCCAAAAGCGCGAGGGTACGCCTGAGCGAGTGCAACCAGGCCATGACGATGATGCTGAACGAGCCTCGCGGCGCGATGCCCAGCGTGAGCTACCGGCTGACCGATGCGCGCGGCAAGGCGCTGGGGAAAGGCATCGCGGCCACCGGCGACACCGACAACGTGATCCGCGAGATCGCCAAGGGTGGCGTGACCGCGGGCCAGCGCAATGTGGTGCTGGTGGCCGAGTACCTGTAAGGGGCGTTACTGCCCCTGGAGCAGCCCTTCGGGTCGAGGCTGGGTGGAGACTTCCAGGTTCGGCCCGATGAACAGGTCCATCTTGCTGTAGCCCGGACGGGTGCTGAAGGTGGAGTAGCGCTCCGCCCCCTGGTGGAACTGGAAGGCGACGCGGTATTCGCCCGAACGCAGCAGGCGCAGCGGGAAGGCGCGCGCTTCGCCCGGCTTGATCTCGCCCGCGAGGGTTTCCTCGCCGTTTTCCTTGAAGCTGTAGCTCACCGCCGGCCCGCCCACGCCTTCGTAATGAAGGACGATCTGCGGGCGCTCGGTCCAGGCCACGTAGGCCCCGAACAACACCACCAGCGCCCCGACGCCGAGCAGGCGCTGCTTTCTTGCCTTGTCCATCTCGCTCTCCGTCAATCGTTGGCCCGCCCCGTCCTGCGTCGCAACGCTGGGGCCGGAGCGGGCCTGCCGATCAGTTCAGGCTGTCAACCAGGGCCTTGGCGGGCACCAGGCGAACCGCCTTCTTCGCAGCGATCTCGATGGTCTTGCCGGTCTGCGGATTGCGGCCGGTGCGGGCAGCGCGCTCGCTGACCTTGAGCTTGCCGATACCCGGCAGGGTCAGCTCACCGTCGTTCTCCAGGGCGTCCTGGGCGATCTGCGCCAGTTGCTCGAACACGCCGCGCACGGCGGCCTGGGTCAGGTCGAGGGATTCAGCGATATCGCGAACCAGTTGGTCCTTGGTCATGGGCATGGATTGACTCCTTGATGCATTGATCTTGATTCTTTGATCGGAAGAAAGGCGTGTCAGGCGCCGAGGCCATGGTCGGCCAGCAGCTTGACCAGCTGCTCTTCGTCCATTACGGCGACGCCAAGTTCCTGAGCCTTGGCCAACTTTGAACCAGCTCCCGGTCCTGCAACGACGCAGTGGGTCTTGGCCGAGACCGAGCCGGCCACCTTGGCGCCCAGGCTTTCAAGCTTTTCCTTGGCGACGTCGCGGCTCATGGCCTCCAGGGTGCCGGTCAGCACCCAGGTCTGGCCGGCCAGCGGCAGACCTTCGACCACCTTGCGCTCGCTGCGCCAGTGCATGCCGAACTCCGCCAACTGCGCTTCGACCGCCTTCGCACGCTCAACGCGGGCGGCATCGGCGAAGTACTCGCGCACCGACTGCTTGGCCCTCTCGTTCACGCCCTTGAGCGTACTGAGATCGAGCCAGTCCTGGCTGAGGGTAATGAGCGCGTCGAGACTGCCCGTGCGGTCAGCCAGCTTCTCGGCGCCGGTAGCGGCGATGAAGGGGATGTTCAGCTTGTCGATGAAGCCCGCCAGGGTGGCGACGGCGGCGAACTCGGCGGAAACCTCGCCTTCGTCCTGCAGCTGGACGCCATGCTCCGGATTCTGCAGCTCAGCGATCACGCTGCGGTTGTGCTCGTCATCGAAGAAGTTATGGATCTCGTAGGCCACCTCGCCACCGATATCCGGCAGGTAGGTGAGCACTTCCGGCAGCGCCTTCTGGATACGTGACAGGGAACCCAGGGAGCGCGCCAGCAGCTTGGCGGTTTCCTCGCCCACGTCCGGGATGCCCAGGGCGAAGACGAAGCGTGCCAGCGCGGGCTTGCGGCTGTCGGCGATGGCGGCTAGCAGGTTGCGCGTGGAGACCTCGGCAAAGCCTTCCAGCTCGATGACCTGCTCGAAGGTCAGGGTGTAGAGGTCCGCCGGGGATTTCACCAGGCCCTTGTCCACCAGTTGCTCGACGATCTTGTCGCCAAGACCGTCGATGTCCATGGCGCGGCGCGAGACGAAGTGGATGATCGCCTGCTTAAGCTGCGCCTGGCAGAACAGCCGGCCGACGCAACGGTAGATGGCGCCTTCGCTGACCGACTCCTTGCCCTTGCTGCGCTTGACCAGCTGAGTGCGCTCGACCTGCGAGCCGCACACCGGACATTGGGTAGGGATCGCCACCGGGCGGGCGTCCGCCGGACGGCGCTCGGTGACGACCTGCATGACCTGCGGAATCACGTCGCCGGCACGGCGGATGATCACGGTGTCGCCGATCATCAGACCCAGGCGGGCAACTTCGTCCATGTTGTGCAGCGTGGCGTTGGACACGGTCACGCCAGCCACCTGCACCGGCTTCAGGCGCGCGACCGGGGTCACCGCGCCGGTGCGGCCGACCTGGAATTCCACGTCGAGCAGTTCGGTGAGTTCTTCGCGCGCCGGGAACTTGTGAGCGATAGCCCAGCGCGGCTCGCGGGCGCGGAAACCCAGCTCACGCTGGAAGTCGATGCGGTTGACCTTGAACACCACGCCATCGATTTCGTACGCGAGACTGTCGCGGCGGGCACCAATGTCTTCGTAATAGGCACGGCAACCCTCGACACCCTTGGCCAGTTTCAGCTCGCGGCTGATCGGGATACCCCAGCCCTTGAGAGCCTCGAGGATATCGACCTGGGTACCGGGCAGCGCGCCGCCCTCGATGCGGCCGAAACCGTAGCAGCAGAACTCCAGCGGGCGGCTGGCGGTGATCTTCGAATCCAGCTGACGCAGGCTGCCGGCCGCGGCGTTGCGCGGATTGGCGAAGGTCTTGCCGCCGGCTTCCATCTGCCGCTCGTTGAGCGCGTCGAAGCCGGCCTTGGACATGAAGACTTCGCCACGGACTTCCAGCACCGCCGGCCAGCCCTCGCCCTTCAGGCGCAGCGGCACATTGCGGATGGTGCGCACGTTGACGCTGATGTCCTCGCCGGTGGTGCCGTCGCCGCGCGTGGCGCCACGGGTCAGCACACCGTTCTCGTACAGCAGGCTGACTGCCAGGCCATCGAGCTTGGGCTCGCAGCTGTACTCCACCTCGGCGCCGCCACCGAACAGGTCCGACGCCGGCAGCTGGTCGGCCAGACCTTCACGCACACGGCGATCGAAGTCGCTGAGGTCCTGTTCCTCGAAGGCGTTGCCCAGGCTGAGCATCGGCACTTCGTGGCGTACCTCGCCGAAAGCCGACGCGGCCGCACCGCCGACGCGCTGGGTCGGCGACTCGGGGGTGATCAGTTCGGGATGCTCGGCTTCCAGCGCCTTCAGTTCGCGGAACAGGCGGTCGTACTCGGCGTCCGGCACGCTCGGCTCGTCGAGCACGTAGTAGCGGTAGTTGTGGTCGTCGAGTTCGCTGCGCAGCTGGGCGATGCGTTCGGCTGCGGATTGGGAGTCGGTCATGCGGGAATCTCGGGCGGCAAGAGGTTGCGGCTAGAAATGCGAAGCCCCAAGGGTCGCTTGGGGCTTTTTGTGCAGCGTGCGGAAAGCTTAGCGCTTCTGGGTCAGGGCGCGTCGCTCGAAGTCGATGATGCGCTGACGGTAGTGCTCGATGGTCTGCGCGGTCATCACGCTGCGCTGCTCGTCCTTCAGCTCGCCATTGAGCTCCTGGGCCAGCTTGCGGGCGGCGGCGATCATCACGTCGAACGCCTGCTTGGGATGGCGCGGACCCGGCAGACCAAGGAAGAAGCTCACTGCGCGAGTGCTGAACTGGTCGATGTTGTCCAGATCGAAGGTGCCCGGCTTGACCGCGTTGGCCATGGAGAACAGCACTTCACCGTTGCCGGCCATGCTCTCGTGGCGATGGAAGATGTCCATCTCGCCATAGCGCAGACCGCTTTCGAGGATGTTCTGCAGCAGCGCCGGGCCCTTGAAGCCGTTCTCGTCGCGGCTGATCACGTTGATGATCAGCACTTCGTCGACCGGCGCCTGCGGCGCCGACGGAGCAGCAGGCGCGGGAGCTACGCGCTCCTTGTCCTTCTTGCGATCTTTCTTCGACTTGTCCTTCTCTGCCGGCACTTCGTCCAGCGGATTGGGGAAATCCTCTTCGTCCAGCGGACCGAGCAGGTTCGGCGCCGGGTCGTCCAGGTTCAGGTCACCCTGGCGCGGCTCGCCGCGGCGCTTGCCACGGGACTCCTTGGCACTGACCTTGGGCAGGTCTTCCTCGTCGAGTTCCGGCTCGCGATGGTCGACTACCCGGGAAGGCCCGAGCAGTTCCGGGTTGGTTTCGTCCCCGTCATCGGGCTGGTTGGCAAACTGGCGATCCAGCTTGAAACGCAACTTGCCCTTGCCACCCCGCATGCGACGCCAACCGTCGAACAGAATGCCGGCGATGACGATAAGCCCAATGACGATCAGCCATTCGCGCAGACCGATATCCATCTAATCCCGTAGCCCCTGAACAAAAAATGATGATGAAAAAAAGGACATCCTATCCCTTGAAAACGTGGAGCCAACTTCATGTTCTGACTGATGTTTTCCACGCGATACAAAAGTGGGGGTTAAGCTAACACGCTCTCACATAACTTTACACTGTCTGAGGCGACACTCCGCCGCACTCTTTGCAACTTTTCATAGCGGCCGCCAGCTGCGCACCCGAAGTGAACCCTACCCCAATCAAATCAATGCGTTAGGCTGGAAACAAAGCATCTTGCCAGCATAGCTCAAGTTCGCCCGGACGATCACGCTTCGGCGAGCGCAACAGCCTCTTCCACATCCACTGCCACCAGACGCGAACAACCCGGTTCGTGCATGGTCACGCCCATCAATTGATCGGCCATCTCCATGGCGATCTTGTTGTGGGTGATATAGATGAACTGCACTTTCTCCGACATCTCCTTCACCAGCCGCGCATAACGGCCGACGTTGGCATCGTCCAGCGGCGCATCGACTTCGTCGAGCATGCAGAACGGTGCCGGGTTCAGCTGGAAGATCGCAAACACCAGCGCCAGAGCGGTCAGGGCCTTCTCGCCACCGGACAGAAGATGGATGGTGCTGTTCTTCTTGCCCGGCGGCCGCGCCATGATCGCCACCCCGGTATCGAGTAGATCCTCGCCGGTAAGTTCCAGATAGGCATGACCGCCGCCGAAAACCTTGGGGAACAATGCCTGAAGGCCAGCATTGATCTGGTCGAAGGTTTCCTTGAAGCGGTTGCGGGTTTCCTTGTCGATCTTGCGGATGACGTTTTCCAGGGTATCCAGCGCTTCCACCAGGTCGTCGTTCTGGTCGTCCAGGTAGCGCTTGCGCTCGGACTGCTGCTGGTATTCCTCGATCGCCGCGAGGTTGATCGGGCCGAGGCGACCAATGCGCGCGGCCAGTTCTTCCAGGCGGGTTTCCCAGACCTTCTCGGCCGCGTCGTGGGGCAAAGTGCCCAGCACGCCGTGCAGGTCGTAGCCATCCTCGTGGAGCTGCTCCTGCAGCGACTTACGCCGCACGTTCAGGGCCTGCCACTCCATGCGCTGCTGCTCCAGCTGGCCGCGCAGCAGTTGCGACTGCTGCTCGGCTTGGGTGCGGCGCTTCTCGGCGTCACGCAGCTGGCGGTCGGCGTCTTCCAGCGCCAGGCGCGCATGCTTGAGTTCGTCTTCCACCGCCATGCGCCGGTCGAGCAATTCCTCGAGACGCATGCGCAGCTCTTCCAGTGGCGCGGCGCCCTCCTCCAGATTGAGGTTGAGCTGCTCGCAACGCTCGACCAGGCGCACGGCCTGGCTGTCCAGGCGCTCCAGCGCCTGGCGGGTGGATTCGTGCTGGGCGCGCAGGGAGCCGACGCGCACAGCCAGCTGATGGGCGTGATCCTTGTGCTGGCGGGACTCCTGGCGGATGCGGTCGAGCTTCTCACGCATGCCGTCGCGCTCGGCCAGCAGTGATTCGCGGCGTTCGGTGTCCACGGCCATGGCGTCCAGCGCTTCCTGCAGGCTCAGGCGGGCTTCGCCCAGCTGTTCCTGCTCGACGGCGTGCTGCTCAGCCAGTTCGGCCAGCTCTTCGTCCAGACGGCGGCGGCGCAGGGTCAACTGCTCGACCTTGGCCTGCTGCGCGGACAGCTGCGCCTTCAGCTCACCCTGGCGACGACCTTCGTCCTGCAGGCGGCGACGCACCTGGTCACGACCTTCCTCAGCCTGACGCTGTTCGTCACGCAGGCGCACCAGTTGCTCGTCGACTTCGGCAAGGCGCTGTTCCAGCGTCTCGCGCTCGATGTACAGGCGCTCCAGCTCCTGGCCACGCGCCAGCACGCCGCCATCGGCGGATTCGCCCCGGCGCACGCGCAGGAAGTTGCGGCCAACCCAGTAGCCGTCGCGGCTGATCAAGCTTTCGCCATCCCCCAGCGACGCACGCTGGGCCAGCGCCTGCTCCAGGGTTTCGACCGGGCGCACGCGGCCCAGCCAGTAGCTCAGGTCGACATGGGTCTCGACCTTGTCCAGCAGACTCCCGGGACGGGAAACGGCGCCGGCGGCCAGGTCGAGCAAGCGCAGCTCGCCCTTCTCCAGCGCGTCGAACGGCAGCCCCTTCACGTCATCCAGCAGCACACCGTGCAGGTCGGCGCCGAGCACGGTTTCCACCGCCAGCTCCCAACCCGACTGCACGCGCAGGCCCTCGGCAAGGCGCGGGCGCTGCTCCAGCCCTTGCTGGCGCAGCCATTGCGCAGTGCCGTCGCCCGGATTGAGCGCGGCCTGCTGCAGCGCCTCCAGCGACGCGATGCGGCCATTCAGGCGTTGCAGCTCGCCCTGCGCCTGATGCTGCGCAGCGGTGCTTTCCTGCAGGGACTGGCGCACGCGCTCCAGGCGCTCAGCCAGTTCCTGCTCTTCGATCTGCGACTCTTCCAGCAGCAACTCGATGGCAGCGACCTGCTCACCCAGCTCAAGGATCGCGGCATCTTCCGGATCGGCAGCCAGTTGCGTGCGCTCGTCGTTCAGGCGGCGTTGGCGCTCGCCCTGGCGTTCCAGGCTCTGTTCCAGATGCTGGATGCGCGACTGCTGCACTTCCGCCTCGCGACGCGGTTCGGCGCTCTGCTGGTTGAAGGCGTCCCAGCGCTGTTGCCAGTCGTGCATGCGCTGCTCGGCGTCTTCCAGGCCGACGGTAGCCTCTTCGGCGGCGGCGGCGCTGATTTCCTGTTCCGGAGCCAGGCGCTCCAGCTCCTCGCCCAAGGTGGCGAGCAGGGTGCGGTCGTGGCCCAGGTGGGATTCGGTTTCCTGGCGGGTCTTCTCCGCCTCGCGCAGGTCGTCCTGCAATTGGCGCAAACGCTGCTGGCCGTGCTGGATGCTCTGCTCGACGCGGGCGATATCACCGCCCACGGAATAGAAGCGGCCCTGCACCTGGTTGAAGGTTTCCGACAGCTCGTGGTGGCCGTCACGCAGGCGCTCGATGCTGGCGTCGGCGCTACGCTGCTCGGCCACCAGCGCCTCGAAGGCCACTTCCTGGTCGCCGATGACCTTTTCCTTCTGCCCGACCTGCTCGTTCAAGTCGCGCCAGCGCAGGGCACCGAGCTGGGCCTTGAGAGTGCGTTCCTCGGCCTTGAATTCCTGGTACTTCTCCGCCGACTGGGCCTGGCGGTGCAGGCGTTCCAGCTGGCGTTCCAGTTCTTCGCGCAGGTCGGTGAGGCGCGCGAGGTTTTCCTGGGTGCGGCGGATGCGGTTCTCGGTCTCGCGGCGGCGCTCCTTGTACTTGGAGATGCCGGCGGCTTCCTCGATGAAGTTGCGCAGGTCCTCTGGCTTGGCCTCGATCAGCTTGGAGATCATGCCCTGTTCGATGATCGAGTAGCTGCGCGGCCCAAGGCCGGTGCCGAGGAAGATGTCGGTGATGTCACGACGCCGGCACTTGGTGCCGTTGAGGAAGTAGGTGTTCTGGCCGTCGCGGGTGACGCGGCGGCGGATGGAAATCTCGGCGTAGCTGGCGTATTCGCCCAGCAGGGTCTGGTCGGAGTTGTCGAACACCAGTTCGATGGACGCCTGGGTCACCGGCTTGCGCGTGTTGGAGCCGTTGAAGATGACGTCGGTCATCGACTCGCCACGGAGGTTCTTCGCCGAACTCTCGCCCATCACCCAGCGAACGGCGTCGATGATGTTGGACTTGCCGCAACCGTTGGGGCCGACGACGGCCGCCATGTTGCTCGGGAAATTGACCGTCGTCGGGTCGACGAAGGACTTGAAGCCCGCCAGCTTGATGCACTTGAGCCGCATGCGCCCTTCCCCTCTCTTCTTATCTTTCAGCCAGTGCGGCCAGGACCAGTTGGCTGTTGTGCCGTCCGTAGTCGAGCAGCACCTCGCGGATGCCCGCCTCGTCGCGGCCCACCACCGCGCGCAGCAGGCTTTCGAAGCTGCCGATGAACTGACTCATCTCGCCTTTGCGGCGTTCCAGGGCCAGATGATAGGTGCGACTGATGGCCGGCAGGAGATTTTCCACGGTTTCCTGCAGGTAAGGGTTGGCAGCGAACGGGAAGGCAGCGCGCATGATGTCGAAGCTGGATTCGACGAAGGCATTGATATCGCCGCGATCAAGCTCGTCCAGCAGGCGCTGCTGGATGGCCATGAAGGGCGCCAGGTCGGCTTCTTCACGCCAGGTCCGCGCCACGCTGCTGGCGAGCATGATGTACAGCTCCATTACCAGCGAGTAGAGGCTTTCCACGTGCGCCGCGGACAGCTCGGACACCTGCGCCCCCCGGCGCGGCAGGATGACGACCAGATGGCGGCGCTCGAGGATCAGCAGCGCTTCGCGAACCGAGCCGCGGCTGACGTTGAGGGTCTGGGTGACCTTCTGCTCCTGGATGCGCTCACGTTCCTTGAGTTCGCCCCGGATGATGCGTTCGGCAAGGTGATGCGCGATCTGCTCAGCCAGGCTGTCCGGGGCCTTGAACGTCATGGTTGTCCTTAAGAATCGGGGCGCTTTCGAGGGGGTATTGCGGACGCGAAGTGTAACACAGGGTGTTACCGCGCCATCCCCCGCCCAGGATGGACGACAGAACAAAGGTTGGTGCATCCGCCGGGAGGAACAGGCGCAGGATTGTCTGACAATCCTACACAAGAGACGTATCGGGAGTCGTCCATGTTCGCTTTGTTCCTTTCCCCTGCCTGGATGTTGCGTCTTAAGAAAGCCGGCTACTGGATCTGGCTGGTTCCCGTCTTCGGCATTCCCGTCAGCTATTGGTGGTCCTACGGTAGCGACTATCCCAATGCCTGGGCGTGGCTGGTCATCACCGTAGTGTTCGGGGTGATCCCGCTGCTGGACTTCGTGGTCGGCCGCGATCCGGCCAATCCCGACGAGGTGGAGGATGTCCCGCCCATGGAGCGCGAGGGCTACTACCGCTTCCTCAGCCTGCTGACCGTGCCGCTGCTGCTGGGCATGCTGGTCTATGGCGGCTGGGTGCTGGCCACTTATGACGCCTGGAACTGGGTCGGCCAGCTCGGCTGGATACTTTCCGTGGGGACCGTGATGGGCGCCATCGGCATCACCGTCTCCCACGAGCTGATCCACAAGGACCCGGAACTGGAGCAGAACGCCGGCGGCCTGCTGCTGGCGGCGGTGTGCTACGCGGGCTTCAAGGTGGAGCACGTGCGCGGGCACCACGTGCATGTCTCTACGCCGGAGGACGCCTCGTCCTCGCGCTACGGCCAGAGCCTGTACGCCTTCCTGCCCCACGCCTACAAGCACAACTTCCTCAACGCCTGGCGGCTGGAGACCGAACGCCTCAAGCGCAAGGGCCTGCCGGCGTTGCACTGGCGCAACGAGCTGATCTGGTGGAACGTGATCAGCGCGCTGTTCCTGGTCGGTTTCAGCGTCGCCTTCGGCTGGATCGGCGCGGTGTACTTCATCGGCCAGTCGGTGATGGCCTTCACCCTGCTGGAGATCGTCAACTACGTCGAGCACTACGGCCTGCACCGCCGCCGCCTGGATACCGGACGCTACGAGCGGACCACCCACGAGCACTCCTGGAACAGCAACTTCCTGCTGACCAACCTGTTCCTCTTCCACCTGCAGCGCCATTCCGACCACCACGCCAACGCCAAGCGCCGGTACCAGGTGCTGCGGCACTTCGACGAGAGCCCGCAACTGCCCAACGGTTACGCCGGGATGATCGTCCTCGCGCTGTTCCCGCCGCTCTGGCGCGCGGTGATGGACCGCCGGGTGCGCGCCTATTACGCCGGCGAGGAATACCAGCTGAGCGCCACCCAGCAAGCCTGATCGACCCGATCCACGCCTTGGCGGCAAGCTCTAACCGGGCTTGCCGCCTTTTTTCTTTCTGCCTTCTTGAATCCGCCGCTCTACCCAGGATGGCGTGGCGCAGGATATAGGGCGGATAACCCGGAACGGGTTATCCGCCGTTGCCCCGCGGCGGATAACGCTGGCGCGTTATGCACCCTACGGATCGGCAGGAGCGCCCTCCTATCTGCCCCCATCACACCATTCATCACCCGCGGAAAAACTTTCTGACCATTGAGACAGAAATTTTATTGACTCAAAAGTCAGCTTTCCATAGATTCGCCTCCAGTGCCCTACCAAAAACAAGAACCAGCCTGGAGGCAAGCCTTGATCAGGTTCCTGCTCAATCGCGAGCTGCGCGTCGAAGACCGCCTCGATCCCAATCTCACCGTGCTCAACTACCTGCGCCAGAACCTGGGCAAGACAGGCACCAAGGAGGGCTGCGCCTCCGGTGACTGCGGTGCCTGCACGGTGGTCGTCGGTGAACTGGTCGGCGAAGAAGGCGCCGAGCGCATCCGCTACCGCACCCTCAACTCCTGCCTGACCTTCGTCTCGTCGCTGCACGGCAAGCAGCTGATCAGCGTCGACGACCTCAAGCACCGCGGCGAACTGCACGGCGTGCAGCAGGCCATGGTCGACTGCCACGGCTCGCAGTGCGGCTTCTGCACCCCCGGCTTCGTCATGTCGCTGTTCGCCCTGCAGAAGAACACCGCCGGCGAGACTGCCGACGAGCGCAAGGCCGAAGCCCATGAAGCGCTGGCCGGCAACCTCTGCCGCTGCACCGGCTACCGCCCGATCCTCGATGCCGCCGAGCAATCCTGCTGCCAGAAGCAGCCGGACCAGTTCGACGTCGCTCAGCCCGAGATCATCGCCCAGCTGAAAGCCATCGCCCCGCGCGAAACCGCCGAACTAAACAGTGGCGACAAGCGCTGCCTGCTGCCGCTGACCATTGCCGACCTCGCCGACATCTACACCGCCAACCCGCAGGCGCGCCTGCTGGCCGGCGGCACCGACCTGGCCCTGGAAGTCACCCAATTCCACCGCGAACTGCCGGTGATGATCTACGTCGGCCATGTCGAGGAAATGAAGCGCGTCGAAGTCTTCGACGACCGCATCGAGATCGGCGCCGCGACTCCGCTGACCGACTGCTACGAAACCCTGGCCCGCGACTACC
The DNA here is from genome assembly GCF_040017195.2 of Pseudomonas sp. LABIM340. Classification (NCBI taxonomy): domain Bacteria; kingdom Pseudomonadati; phylum Pseudomonadota; class Gammaproteobacteria; order Pseudomonadales; family Pseudomonadaceae; genus Pseudomonas; species Pseudomonas sp. LABIM340. Next base: position 4,312,666 of record NZ_CM200227.1, read on the forward strand.
CGGACTTCGGCGAGCTGCTGCACCGCTTTGCTTCGCTGCAGATCCGCAACCAGGGCACCCTGGGCGGCAACATCGGCAACGCATCCCCCATCGGCGACTCGCCGCCGCTGCTGATCGCCCTCGGCGCGCGCCTGGTGCTGCGCAAGGGCAACGAGCGTCGCGAGCTGCCAATCGACGAATACTTCATCGACTACAAGGTCACCGCACGCCAGGAAGGCGAGTTCATCGAGCAGGTCATCATCCCGCGTCCGCAGGCCAGCCAGGCGTTCCGCGCCTACAAGGTCTCCAAGCGCCTGGACGACGACATCTCCGCCGTTTGCGCTGCCTTCAACCTGACCGTGGAGAACTGCAGGATCACTGCCGTGCGCACCGGCTTCGGCGGCATGGCCGCCATCCCGAAACGCGCCGCTGCCTGCGAGGCCGCGCTGCTCGGCCAGACCTTCAACAGCGCCACCTTCGAACGTGCCGCGCTGGCGTTGAGCGAGGACTTCGCCCCGCTCACCGACTTCCGTGCGAGCAAGGAATACCGCCTGCTCACCGCGCAGAACCTGCTGCGCAAGTGCTTCCTGGAACTGGAAGCCCCTCAGGCCGTGACCCGGGTGACCCACTATGCATAAGCCCCAGAAGAGCCAGGAAGAACTCACTGCGCTGTTCCGCGCCGACCTCACCACCGGCGTGGGCCGCAGCGTCAAGCACGAGAGCGCGCCCAAGCACGTCAGTGGCGAAGCGCAGTACATCGACGATCGCCTGGAATTCCCCAACCAGCTGCACGTCTATGCCCGCATGAGCGACCGTGCCCATGCGCGCATCACCAAGCTTGATGTCAGCCCCTGCTACCAGTTCCCCGGCGTCGCCATCGCCATCACCAAGGATGATGTTCCCGGCCAGCTGGACATCGGCCCAGTGGTCGCCGGTGACCCGCTGCTGGCGGACGGCAAGGTCGAGTACGTCGGCCAGATGGTCATCGCCGTCGCCGCCGACAGCCTGGAAACCGCACGCAAGGCCGCCATGGCCGCGATCATCGAGTACGAAGACCTGGAGCCGGTGCTCGACGTGGTCGAAGCGCTGCGCAAGAAACACTTCGTACTCGACAGCCACCAGCACAAGATCGGCGACTCGGAAGGCCAGCTCGCCACCGCGCCGAACCGCATCCAGGGCACCCTGCACATCGGCGGCCAGGAACACTTCTACCTGGAAACGCAGATTTCCTCGGTCATGCCCACCGAAGACGGCGGCGTGATCGTCTACACCTCGACGCAGAACCCCACCGAAGTGCAGAAACTGGTCGCCGAAGTGCTGGGCATCTCCTTCAACAAGGTGGTCATCGACATGCGCCGCATGGGCGGCGGCTTCGGCGGCAAGGAAACCCAGGCTGCCGCACCGGCGTGCCTGTGCGCGGTGATCGCGCGCCTCACCGGTCGCCCGGCGAAGATGCGCCTGCCGCGCGTCGAAGACATGCAGATGACCGGCAAGCGCCACCCCTTCTACGTCGAATACGACGTGGGCTTCGAGGACGACGGCCTGCTGCACGGCATCAACATCGAGCTGGCCGGCAACTGCGGCTACTCGCCGGACCTCTCCGGCTCCATCGTCGACCGCGCGATGTTCCACTCCGACAACGCCTACTTCCTCGGCAACGCCACGGTGAACGGTCACCGCTGCAAGACCAACACCGCGTCGAACACCGCCTACCGCGGCTTCGGCGGCCCGCAGGGCATGGTTGCCATCGAGGAGATCATGGATGCGGTCGCGCGCCACCTCGGCAAGGACCCGCTGGAAGTGCGCAAGCGCAACTACTACGGCAAGGACGAGCGCAACGTCACCCACTACTACCAGCAGGTGGAACACAACCTGCTGCAGGAAATGACCGAGGAACTGGAAGCCAGCGCCGAGTACGCCAAGCGCCGCGCCGAAATCCGCGAGTTCAATGCCGGCAGCCCGGTGCTGAAGAAAGGCCTGTCGCTGACCCCGGTGAAATTCGGCATCAGCTTCACCGCCACCTTCCTCAACCAGGCCGGCGCGCTGATCCACATCTACACCGACGGCAGCATCCACCTGAACCACGGCGGCACCGAGATGGGCCAGGGCCTGAACACCAAGGTCGCCCAGGTGGTGGCCGAGGTCTTCCAGGTCGACATCGACCGCGTGCAGATCACCGCCACCAACACCGACAAGGTGCCCAACACCTCGCCGACCGCCGCCTCGTCGGGCGCCGACCTGAACGGCAAGGCCGCGCAGAACGCCGCCGAGACCCTCAAGCAGCGCCTGGTGGAGTTCGCCGCCAAGCACTGGAAGGTGACCGAGGAAGACGTCGAGTTCCGCAACAACCAGGTGCGCGTGCGCGACCAGATCCTGCCCTTCGAGGAACTGGTACAGCAGGCCTACTTCGGCCAGGTATCGCTCTCCTCCACCGGCTTCTACCGCACGCCGAAGATCTTCTACGACCGCAGCCAGGCGCGCGGCCGGCCGTTCTATTACTTCGCCTACGGCGTGTCCTGCTCGGAAGTGATAGTCGATACCCTCACCGGCGAATACAAGATGCTGCGCAGCGACATCCTCCACGATGTCGGCGCCTCGCTGAACCCGGCCATCGACATTGGCCAGGTGGAAGGCGGCTTCGTCCAGGGCATGGGCTGGCTGACCATGGAAGAGCTGGTCTGGAACGCCAAGGGCAAGCTGATGACCAACGGTCCGGCGAGCTACAAGATCCCGGCCATCGCCGACATGCCCATCGACCTGCGGGTGAAGCTGGTGGAAAACCGCAAGAACCCGGAGCAGACGGTGTTCCACTCCAAGGCCGTCGGCGAGCCGCCGTTCATGCTGGGCATCTCGGTGTTCTGCGCGATCAAGGACGCCGTGGCCAGCCTGGCCGACTACCGCGCCCAGCCGCAGATCGACGCCCCGGCCACCCCCGAGCGCGTGCTCTGGGGCGTGGAGCAGATGCGCAAGCTGAAGCTGGCCCAGACGGAAAAGGCACCGGCTCAGGTCGAGCCGGCGTGATGTGACCATGGGGCACCGCTGGCAGGGAGAGACGTCCCCACTTCCGTCCTCCGCCCTGCCAGCGGCGCCCCACCCTAACGAAGAACCGTAGGGCGCATAACGCGGAACGCGTTATCCGCCGTCGCCATTTCGGCGGATAACGCCCGAGGCGTCATGCGCCCTACGATTCCACCCTTGAGGTTCGTAACGATGAACTGGATCAGTGCCCTCGCCGACCTGCAACAGCGCGCCGAAGCCAGCGTGCTGGTGACCATCATCGAAGAACGTGGCTCGACCCCGCGCAACGCCGGCTCGAAGATGGTGATAAGCGCCGACAAGGCCTACGACACCATCGGCGGCGGCCACCTCGAATTCAAGGCCATGCAGATCGCCCGCGACATGCTGCTGGCCCGCGAGCGCGAGCCCAAGCTGGAGCGCTTCAGCCTCGGCGCCAGCCTCGGCCAGTGCTGCGGCGGCGCCACCGTGCTGCTGTTCGAACCCATGGGCCAGCCCCAGGCGCACATCGCCGTGTTTGGCGCCGGCCACGTCGGCCGCGCGCTGGTACCGCTGCTCGCCAGCCTGCCGTGCAAGGTGCGCTGGATCGACTCGCGGGAGGCCGAGTTCCCCGGCTACATCCCCGAGGGCGTGACCCGCGTGATCAACGAAGAGGTGATCGACGAGATCGACGAGATGCCCGCCGGCAGCTACTTCATCGTCATGACCCACAACCACGCGCTGGACCTGGAGCTGACCGCGAAGATCCTCGAGCGCAACGACTTCACCTACTTCGGCCTGATCGGCTCCGACACCAAGCGCGCCAAGTTCGAACACCGCCTGCGCGACCGCGGCTTCGCCGCCGACACCGTGCAGCGCATGCGCTGCCCCATGGGCATCAGCGAGGTGAAGGGCAAGCTGCCGGTGGAGATCGCCGTGTCCATCGCCGGCGAGGTGATCGCCACCTACAACGCCACCTTCGGTCAGGAGACCGGCAAGGGCGAGAACACCGTGGCCAAACTGTTACCCACGAGCCGCCGCGCCCGCACCGCCGAAAGCGGCGCCTGAAATTTCCGTAGCATGGGCACATGCCCATCCCGCCCCGGCGCCTGCGCGCGCCCCGGCCCCGAAACACGACTGAAGAGAGATCGATGAGCACTCAAGCCAAAGCCTACCGCGCCAGCATCCTGCACAGCGTCGCCGACCCCGCCGAAGTCGGCGTGGAGAAGTCCTACCAGTACTTCGAGGACGGCATCCTGCTGGTGGAAGACGGCAAGGTCGCCCGCCTCGGCCATGCTGCCGACCTGCTGCCCCAACTGGCTGGCGTCGAAGTCGTGGAATACCGTGACGCTCTGATCACCCCCGGGTTCATCGACACCCACATCCACTACCCGCAGACCGGCATGATCGCCTCCTACGGCGAGCAGCTGCTGGACTGGCTGAACACCTACACCTTCCCCACCGAGAAGCAGTTCGCCGACCCGGCCCATGCCGCCGATGTCGCCGGCATCTTCCTCAAGGAGCTGCTGCGCGCCGGCACCACCACCGCGCTGGTGTTCGGCACCGTGCACCCGCAGTCGGTGGACGCGCTGTTCGGCGCTGCGCAGAAGCTCGACCTGCGCCTGATCGCCGGCAAGGTGATGATGGACCGCAACGCGCCGGACTACCTCACCGACACCGCCGAAAGCAGCTACACCGACAGCAAGGCGCTGATCGAGCGCTGGCACGGCAAGGGCCGCCTGCTCTACGCGGTGACCCCGCGCTTCGCTCCCACAAGTACCCCGGAACAGCTGGACGCCGCCGGCCGCCTGCTCAAGGAACATCCGGGCGTGTACCTGCACACGCACCTGTCGGAAAACCTCAAGGAAATCGAGTGGGTCAAGGAGCTGTTCCCGGAGCGCAAGGGTTACCTGGACGTCTATGACCACCACGGCCTGCTCGGCCCGCGCTCGGTGTTCGCCCACGGCGTGCACCTGTGCGACGGCGAATGCCAGCGCCTGTCGGAAACCGGCTCGGCCGTGGCCTTCTGCCCGACCTCCAACCTGTTCCTCGGTAGCGGCCTGTTCGACCTGGCCAAGCTGGAAAAGCACAAGGTCAAGGTCGGCCTGGGCACCGACGTCGGCGCCGGCACGAGCTTCTCCCAGCTGCAGTCGCTGAACGAGGCCTACAAGGTGATGCAGTTGCAGGGCATCAAGCTCGACCCGTTCAAGTCGCTGTACCTGGCCACCCTCGGCGGCGCCCGCGCGCTGGAGCTGGAGGACAAGGTCGGCAGCTTCGCCCAGGGCAACGAGGCCGACTTCGTGGTCCTCGACTACAAGGCCACCCCGCTGCTGGACTACCGCCTGCAGCAGGCGAAAACCCTGGAGGAGAAACTCTTCGCACTGGTCATCCTCGGCGACGACCGTACCGTGAAGGAAACCTTCGCGCACGGCCGCAACGTGCATCGCCGCGGTTGACCCCTTACGGCTCCGGCGCCGGGTCCTCGCTCAGGACCAACCCGGCGCCGGGGCCGCTTTTCTTTCCGGCAGCAACGCCGCGCAGTAGGAGCGAACCTTGCTCGCGAAGGCCGCTCAGCGCGCCGATTGCGCAGATAAGAATCGCTCCTGCGAGATAGCTCTGTGCTCGGGCCAGCCCTCACCCTAACCCTCTCCCAGGGGGAGAGGGGACCGTTCGGTGCAGGATGAAACCTTGCCGTCAGTCGGCTCGGACTGCCCCCTCTCCCTGAGGGAGAGGGATGGGGTGAGGGGGAAGCGCAGGCGCGGAGTTCCAGAAAAAGACAGTTGCTCCTACAAAAGCATCTTTATCTACTCCCGCACCTCGACCAACACCGGGCAGGGTGCCCGCTCGATCACCCGCTGCCCCACCGAGGGGTCCAGCAGCCGCTCGATGCGCCCCAGGTGCCGGTGACCGATCACGATCAGATCGCACTCCAGCCTCTCGGCTTCGCGCAGGATCGCCCGCGCCGGATCACCCGCCACCACCGCACCCGCCGCTGCGCACGGCTGCAACTGCACCACAGCCTCGTCCACCAGCGCCTGCGCCTCGTGCTGTTCCTGTTCGGCCGGCGGGTAATCCAGCGCATCCTGGCGCGGCATGGCGAAGGCGCGGTCCACGGCGCAGACCACATGCACCTGCGCCCCGTTGCAGCGCGCCAGCTCGCCGGCGGTAGCGATGATGCGCGGCGACTGCGCCGCGCCATCGATGGCCAGCAGAATCCGTTTGAACATGCCTTTCTCCTTCGTGAAACGAAATCCGCCGCCATTCTTCGGTCCAGGGCGCGGAGCGTAAAGGCACGTAAAACGTAATGGACCATTGCATGAAACGCACGCTTGCCCATCGGGGCCGTCGCAATGGAACATGAATGGCATCGCGCCAACCCTTCGGAGTCGCCATGGCCCTGCCCGATCTCAACCTGCTGGTCGCCCTCAACATCCTGCTGGAAGAAGGCAGCGTGGTCGGCGCCGCACGGCGCATGCACCTCAGCGCGCCAGCGATGAGCCGCACCCTGTCGCGCATCCGCGAGGCGGTGGGCGACCCGATCATGGTCCGTGCCGGGCGCAACCTGGTGCCCACGCCGCGTGCGCTGCAGCTGCGCGAGGAAGTCAGCGACCTGGTGGAACACGCCACGCGCCTGTTCAACGCCAAGGAAAACCTGCGCATGGACCAGCTCGAACGCTGCTTCGTGCTGCGCTCCAACAACGTGCTGGTGGGTGGCTTCGCCTCGCGCATGCTGGCGGTGATGAAGGAAGAAGCGCCGCGCTGCAGCCTGCGCATCGCTCCGGAGGCCGACTTCGACGACGAAGCCCTGCGGCAGAACCGCATCGACCTGTACATCGGCGCCACCTCGACGCTGGAGCCGGAAATCCGCACGCAGACCCTGTTCACCACCAGTTTCGTCGGCCTGGCGCGGCGCGATCACCCGATCTTCGACGACGAGATCACCGCCGAGCGCTTCGCCTCCTTCCCGCAGATCAGCGTCTCCCGGCGCGGCCGCACCATCGGGCCGATCGACGAGGAACTGGCGAACCTCGGCCTGCGCCGGGAAATCCGCCTCACCGCGCCAACCTTCCACTCCTCGATCTTCGCCCTGCTGGAATCCGACCTGGTGTTGCCCATCGCCGAGCACTCGCTGTGGCGCCTGGATCGCCTGGGCTTCGCCCTGCGCCAGTTCGACATCCCGCTGCCGCTGAAATCCGTGGTCATCCTGCAGGCCTGGCACCCACGTTTTGACAACGACCCGGCGCACAGCTGGCTGCGGCAGACGGTGAAACGGGTCTGCATCGAATTGCGCGAGAGTTCCGGTTTGTTGAGCTGAGCGCAGGATAAATGCACCAGACGCACTGATTAGCTGCAATCATTTCAATTTTCACAGCTATCGCCCTTCCCTAGACTCGGTCGCAAATACCCGAGTTGATTCCTATGCCTTGCACAGCACCGCCCAAGGGCGGCGGCATCGGCCACCCCCGTGGAGGCCGGCCATGACCGCGCTCGCCCCGATTTCCGCCGCCAACCCACAACCCGCGAAGCCTGCCGCACCGGTTGCCCAGCCATTCGGCCTGCGCATCGTGGTCGGCATGATCGGCGTATTGATCGCCTCCCTCAGCGCCGGCCTCAACGAGAAGGTCACCGACCTGGCCATGACCGACGTGCGCGGCGCGCTGTCCATCGGTCACGACGAAGGCACCTGGCTGATCGCCCTGTACTCGGCGGCGCAGGTCGCCGCCATGGCCTTCGCGCCCTGGTTCTCGGTCACCGTGTCGCTGCGCCGCTTCACCCTCGGCGCCATCGCCTGTTTCGCCCTGCTCGCGCTGCTCTGCCCCTTCGCGCCGAACGTCGAGGCGCTCTACCTGCTGCGCCTGCTGCAGGGGTTCGCCGGAGGCTGCATGCCGCCGATGCTGATGACCGTGGCGCTGCGCTTCCTGCCACCCGGTATCAAGCTCTACGGCCTGGGCGCCTATGCGCTGACCGCGACCTTTGCGCCGAACCTCGGCATGCCGCTGGCGGCGCTGTGGACCGAGTTCGTCGGCTGGCAGTGGGTGTTCTGGCAGGTCATTCCGCTCTGCGCAGTGGCGCTGGCCGCCGTCGCCTGGGGCATCCCCCAGGACCCGCTGCGACTGGAGCGCCTGCGCCAGTTCGATTACCTCGGCCTCGTCCTCGGCCTGCCGGGCATCCTGATGCTGGTGATGGGCCTGCTGCAGGGCGAGCGGCTGGACTGGTTCGAATCCGACCTGGTCACCCTGCTGGTGATCGGCGGCGCCGGGCTGCTGGTGGCCTTCTTCATCAACGAGTGGACGCACCCGCTGCCCTTCTTCCGCCTGGACATCCTCAAGCGGCGCAACTTCACCCATTCGCTGATCACCCTGGCCGGCGTGCTGGTGGTGCTCGGCGCGTGCGCTGGCGTGCCGGCGTCCTACCTCGCCTCCGCCCACGGCTATCGCCCGTTGCAATCGGCGCCCATGGCGCTGCTGGTGGCGCTGCCGCAGCTGATCTCGCTGCCGCTGGTGGCCGCGCTGTGCAACATCCCGCGGGTGGACTGCCGCTGGGTTCTGGCCATCGGCATCAGCCTGTGCGGACTGTCGGCCTTCGGCATGAGCCAGCTCACCAGCGAGTGGACACGGGAGAACTTCTACTGGCTGCTGGCGTTGCAGATCATCGGCCAGCCGATGGCCATCGTGCCGCTACTGATGTCCGCCACCAGCGTCGTCGCGCCCATCGAAGGGCCGTTCGCCTCGGCCTGGTTCAACAGCGTACGTGGCTTCTCGGCGGTGCTCGGCAGCGCCGTGGTGTCGATCCTGATGACCTGGCGCGAGCACTACCACTTCAACCGCCTGGTCGATCACCTGGGCAATGCCTCGCAAGCCCTCGGCCTGCGCCTGGAGCAACTGGGCGGCGCCGAGAACATCGGCCGCCTGGCCGGCCAGGTGCGCGGCCAGGCCGGCGTGCTCGCCGCCTCCGACACGCTGCTGGCGATGTCCTGGCTGGCCGCCGCCCTGCTCGTCCTGATCCCCCTGATGCCGCTGCGGGTCTACCCGCCGCGCCCTGTCGTGCCTAATCAATGAAAGGTCTGCCCATGTCGAAACTGAGCTCCCGTCGCGGCAGTCTGGCCCTGGTTGCCGTGCTGCTTCTCGCCCTCGTCGTCTACCTGCTGCTGCGCCTGCTGGGCCCCGCCCGCGAGCAGAGCACCGACGACGCCTACATCCATGCCGACTTCACCCTGGTGGCGCCGAAAGTCGCCGGCTTCATCGAGGAAGTGCTGGTGGAAGACAACCAGTCGGTGAAGGCCGGGCAGGTCCTGGCGCGCATAGATGCCCGTGACTACCGCGCCGCGCTGGAAGCCGCCGAAGCCGACGTGCTGGCCGCCGAGGCGCGTCATCACCACGTTGCCGCCGACCTCGAGCGCCAGCAGGCGGTGATCGCCCAGAGCGCCGCCCAGGTGCAGGCCGACCAGGCCGCGCTGACCTTTGCTGCGCAGGAACTGAACCGCTACCAGCACCTCGCGACCCAGGGCGCCGGCACACTGCAGAACGCCCAGCAGGCGCGCTCGCGCGTCGACTCGGCCAAGGCCGTGCTGGACAAGGACAAGGCCGCCGCCCTTGCCTCCCGCAAGCAGCTCGACGTGCTGCTCGCCCAGCAGGCCGAGGCCCTCGGCGCGCTGAAGCGCGGCCAGGCGCAACTGCAGCAGGCGCAACTGAACCTGTCGTACACCGAGATCCGCGCGCCCTTCGACGGCATGGTCGGCCGCCGCGCCGTGCGCGTCGGCGCCTACACCACGCCGGGTAATGCTCTGCTCGCGGTGGTGCCGCTGCAGAACGCCTACGTGGTCGGCAACTTCCAGGAAACCCAGTTGACCGAAGTGCAGCCCGGCCAGGCCGTGGAAATCAGCATCGATACCTTCCCCGGCGAGAAGCTGCGCGGCCACGTCGACAGCATTGCCCCGGCCACCGGCCTGAGCTTCGCCCCCATCGCCCCGGACAACGCCACCGGCAACTTCACCAAGATCGTCCAGCGCATCCCGGTGAAGATCGTCCTCGACGCCGACCAACCGCTGCGTGACAGGCTGCGCGTGGGCATGTCGGTGATCGCGCGCATCGACACCGGCAAGCACACCGAGGCCGAGCAGAAGGTAGCCGTGCAATGATCGCCTCCCGCGCCCCTCTGCTCCTCGTCTTTCTGGCGCTCGGCGCCTGCAGCGTCGGCCCGGACTTCCAGCAGCCGGATGATGCCAACGTGGTGGACTGGTCCGCCCGGCGCGGCAACGCACCGAGCCAGACCCTCAATGCGCCGCTGGAAGCGCAGTGGTGGACATTGCTGGGCGACCCGCAGCTCAACGACCTGCAACGCCGGGTGGCGGATGCCAACCTCGACCTGCGCGAAGCCGACGCGCGCCTGCAGCAGAGCCGGGCGATCCGCCAAGCGCTGGGCGGCGATGCCGTGCCCAATGTCGGCGCGGACCTGGGCTACCAGCGCAAGCGCAACAGCGAGGTCGGCCTGAACGACCCGTCCGGCAAAGCCGGCAAGGACAGCTTCAACCAGCTCGACGGTGGCTTCGACCTGTCCTGGGAGCTGGACTTCTGGGGCCGTGTGCGCCGCGAGCTGGAGGCCGCTGACGCCAACGTCCAGGCCACCGAGGAAAGCCGCCGCGACGTGCTGGTCTCGGTACTTGCGGAGACCGCGCGCAACTACCTGCAACTGCGCGCCGAACAGGACCTGGAAGCGATCATCCGCGGCAACCTGGAGATCGCCCAGCGCAGCCTGGAGCTGACCCGCCTGCGCCGCGCCGATGGCGTCGCCACCGAGCTCGATGTGGCTGAGGCGCTGACCCAGGTTGCCAGCATCGAAGCACGCCTGCCCGACAGTCAGAAGCGCCAGGCGCGGCTGATCAACGCCCTGGGCTACCTGCTCGGCGAAGCGCCCGGCGCGCTGCAAGCCGAACTTGCCCAGGCCAGACCCGTACCGCAGCCGCCCCGTGGCGTGCCGGTTGGCCTGCCGTCCGAACTGGCCCAGCGCCGCCCGGATATCCGGCGTGCCGAAGCCGCGTTACACGCCGCCACCGCCAGCATTGGCGTGGCCAAGGCGGATTTCTATCCGCGCATCAGCCTCAACGGCAGCTTCGGCTTCCAGGCGCTGCAACTGGCCAACTTCGGCGACTGGAACAGCCGTACCTTCGGCATCGGCCCGAGCCTGTCGCTGCCAATCTTCGAGGGCGGTAGCCTGAAGGGCATGCTCGCCCTGCGCGAGGCGCAGCAGCAGGAATTGGCCATCGCCTACCGCCGCACCGTGCTCAACGCCTGGCGCGAAGTGGACGACGCGCTCACCGACTACGCCGCCGACCAGCGCCGCCTGGCGAGCCTGGATACGGCCGCCGAGCATGGCCGCACCGCACTGACCAACGCCCGCGAGCAGTACAAGGCCGGTGCGGTGGACTTCCTCAACGTGCTCAGCGCCCAGCGAGAACTGCTGGCCACTGAGGAACAACAGGTGCGCAGCCGCGAAGCGGTGGCGACCACGCTGGTGCTGCTCTACAAGTCACTGGGTGGTGGCTGGCAGCAGTCGGAGGAAAGCACGCAGAACCTGTAGGAGCGGGCCATGCCCGCGATCGCGCCCAGGGGGCGCTCCTGCGGGGAGCCCCCCGGAAACGAAAAAGCCCCGCATGTGCGGGGCTTTTTTCTGGCTCGGCGATCAGGCCGCCGAGTCGGCGTCGGCCTTGCTGCGGCGCGGCTTCTTCTTGCCGGCCAGCAGGTGCGAGAACACCGCGTGCAGGTCGCCGGAAGCGCCGTCCACGTCCAGGTTGAGCTTGTCGTCGATGTGCGCCATGTGGTGCATCATCAGGGTCACGGCCTTTTCCTTGTCGCCCTTCTCGATGGCGTCGAGGATCTCGTTGTGCTCGTCGAACGAGCAGTGCGAGCGGCCGCCGCTTTCGTACTGGGCGATGATCAGCGAAGTCTGCGACACCAGGCTGCGCTGGAAGACCACCAGCGGGGCATTCTTCGCCATCTCGGCGAGCTTCAGGTGGAATTCGCCGGAGAGGCGGATGCCGGCACCACGGTCGCCACGGGCAAAGCTGGATTGCTCCTGTTTCACCATGTCGCGCAGCTCGGCGAGGGTATCGCTGCTGGCGTTGTCCACGGCCAACTCGGTGATCGCGCGCTCGACGGTGCGGCGGGCGAAGAGAATCTGCCGGGCTTCGTCGATGCTCGGGCTGGCCACCACGGCGCCACGGTTCGGACGCAGCAGCACGACCTGTTCGTGAGCCAGGCGCGACAGGGCGCGACGGATGATGGTGCGGCTAACGCCGAAGATTTCACCGAGGGCCTCTTCGCTCAGCTTGGTGCCGGGCGCCAGGCGCTGTTCGAGGATGGCGTCGAAGATGTGCGCGTAGACGATCTCGTCCTGAGTGCCGCTGCGCGCCTTGCCATTGCGCGGCTGCTTCCTGATCTGTTGCAACTGGTCGGTCATCGGAGTCGAACCCTGCTCAGCCGGGTTGAACCGGCGCGAAATCCGTGGGGGCATGAGTGGAGCTGGCCGCGGGCCAAGCATGGAGCACAGTGTACACAAAGTGGCCACTATCGTGCAGCCGTCGCGAGCGACTCGCCATCCACCTCAATGCCGCGCGGCGCAGGAGCTTGGCGAAGGTCAACCTGCGACCATTCCGATGCTTTGCTTGTAAAAATCTTTCAGCAGGACACTAAACATTATTTGAACTTTTTGTACACAACTGCATAATCGCGGCGTGACTTCCTGACCCAAAGGTCAACATTCACACCCTCACAACTCTTTCCGTTAGCGCAAGGGACGCAGGTGAACCAGCCGACGGCAAGGGACCAACAACAAGAGCGTTGAGGAGTACCGCTGTGGAAAGCACCAAACAAGAACAACAAGCCTTTGCATCCAGTCCCCCCGCCACCGGCCTGCTCGAACGCCTGTTCAAGCTCAGCCAGCATGGCACCACCGTGAAGACCGAACTCGCCGCGGGTCTCACGACCTTCATCACCATGGCGTACATCATCTTCGTCAACCCCAACATCATGGCCGACGCCGGCATCGACCACGGCGCCGCCTTCGTCGCGACTTGCCTTGCCGCGGCGCTCGGTTGCTTCCTGATGGGCCTGTACGCCAACTGGCCGGTGGGCCTGGCGCCGGGCATGGGCCTCAACGCCTTCTTCACCTACACCGTGGTCAAGACCATGAACTACAGCTGGGAGATCGCGCTGGGCGCGGTGTTCATCTCCGGCATCGCCTTCATGATCCTGACCTTCTCGCGCATCCGCGAATGGCTGCTCAACAGCATCCCGGTCAGCCTGCGCTTCGCCATGGGCGCGGGCGTCGGCCTGTTCCTCGGGCTGATCGGCCTGAAGACCGCCGGCATCGTGGTCGCCAGCCCCGCCACCCTGGTTCACCTGGGTGACCTGACCAGCCCCGGCCCGCTGCTCGCCGCCATCTGCTTCCTGATGATCGCCGTACTGGAATACCGCCGCGTGTTCGGCGGCATCCTGATCAGCATCCTCACCGTCACCGTGGCCGGCATCGCGCTGGGCATCGTCCAGTTCGGCGGCGTGTTCTCCATGCCGCCGAGCCTGGCGCCGACCTTCCTGGCGATGGACATTTCCGGCGCGTTCAACGTGACCATGATCAGCGTGATCCTGGCCTTCCTCTTCGTGCACATGTTCGACACTGCCGGCACCCTGATGGGCGTCGCCCAGCGTGCGCACCTGGTGCGTGAAGACGGTCGCATCGAGAACCTGTCGAAAGCGATGAAGGCCGACAGCACCTCCAGCGCCTTCGGCGCGGTGCTCGGCGTGCCGCCAGTGACCAGCTACGTGGAAAGCGCCGCGGGCGTCGCCGCCGGTGGCCGCACCGGCCTGACCGCTGTGGTGGTCGGCGTGCTGTTCGTCGCCGCGATGTTCTTCGCCCCGCTGGCCGGCATGATCCCCGCCTACGCCACCGCCGGCGCGCTGATCTACGTCGCCATGCTGATGATGGGCGGCATGGCTCACATCGACTGGAACGAGCACACCGAGACCATCCCGGCCATCGTTACCGTGATCATGATGCCGCTGACCTTCTCGGTCGCCGATGGCATCGCCCTGGGCTTCGTGACCTACGTAGCGATGAAGGTCTTCACCGGCCGCCACAAGGACGTGACCATCAGCCTGTACGCGCTGTGCGCCATCTTCGTGGCCAAGTTCATCTTCCTCTGAGTCTCTGCTGCGCAAGATGAAAAAGGCCCCGGCGATTGCCGGGGCCTTTTGTTTTCGCAGTGCGGGGACAGTGAGCCATCCGGATTGGAGCGAAGCGAAATCTGCTCAGCCTTCCACGGCAGGCAACAGCAACTTGATGCCGAACTCTGTGCCGATTCCGGGACGGCTGCTCATGGTCAGTTCGCCCCCCATCAGTTCGACCAGGCTGCGCGACAGCGCCAGGCCCAGCCCGGTGCTGCCACGACGCACCCGCTCCCCCTTCAACGGCGCAGTGAAGGGCTCGAACAGGGTCTCCTGCTCCTCCAGCGGAATGCCCACTCCGGTGTCGATGACATCAAGCTGAACCTCCACCATGCCTTCGCCACTACCGCGCGCGCTCAGCCGCAAGACGATTGCTCCGTGATCGGTGAACTTCAGAGCATTGCTGAGCAGGTTGTTGAGCACCTGCCGCAAGCGCAACGGATCACACCAGACCCGCGGTTGCATGGCCAGACTGAAATCCGCGTCCAGCGTCAATCCCTTGGTCATCGCTGGCTCAGCCAACATGTCCAACTGCCGCTGCGCGAGCGCCTTCAAGTCCACTTCCTCCGGCGCCAGGTGGAGCCGTCCCAGGTCCGCACGGCTGAGCAGATTGAGGTCGTCCAGCATGTGCAACATGTTCTCCGCCATGCTGCGCGCCACCTGTAACGGCTCGACGCGCCGCGCAGGATCCTCCTGGTTGAGCGCCATACCGATCATCGCCAGGATATTCTGTAGCGGCCCCTGCAATTCGCTGCCCATGCTCGCAAGGAACAACCCCTTGCCCCGACTGATGGTGCCAATCCGAGCATTGGCATTACGCAGCCCACGAATCAGATTGTCCTGGTGGGTGATATCGACGACGCCGCTCATCACCCCCAGCAGGGCGTCCTGCCCGTCTCGATAGGGCCTTGCCCAGACGTGAACCACGCGACGTTCCTGAGCGCCCTGGAATTCGACATCCCAGTCCAGGCTCTCGCCCTTGCCGACCGCGGCAAGGAAGCGATCCTGCAACAGCTGAGCCTCGTCAGTACTGGCGAATACGCCAAGCTCTGACCAGGTACTGCCGATGACCTCCTCGCGTGTCCTACCCAGCGTCTCCAGCGAGGCATCACTGCAGTACTGAATGCGACCATCCAGCCCGCGCAGGCTGATCGGATAGGGAATGGATTCCATGAACCTGCGCAACATGCCCAGCTCGCGAAGCTGCTCATCGTCCAGCTCTGACGCAGCGCTCCCGGACTCTTCCCGCGCACCACCTTCCACCAGCCCATGGCGACGACCGATATCGATCAGCTCCACCAATGACTTGGCGTGCAGCTTCTGCATCAGCCGCACCTTGTAGGTGCTCACCGTCTTGTCGCTGATGGCCAGCTGGTCGGCGATGGCGATGTTGCTCAGGCCCCGCGCCAGCAGTTGCAGGACGCTGAGCTCGCGGACCGACAGCCCCTTGATCAGCTCGCCATGCCCGGCTTCTTCTGCCGCGCTGACGCTGCCCAGCGCGTGGCTGGGGAAATAACTGTGCCCCTGGGCGATCGCCCGCACTGCTTCGCGGACCGCCTGGGGGTTCTCCTGCTTGCTGACGAAACCAGCCGCGCCGGCGGTCAGACAACGCCCGGCGAAGTACTCGGAATCCTGCGAGGTGAGCACCAGTACCTTGACTGGCGACTCCTGGGCCACCAGGCGTTGCAGGACCTCCAGCCCACCCAGGCGCGGAATCGACAGTTCGAGGATCATCAGATCCGGCTTGCATACCCGCACCTGATGCAGCGCATCGGGCCCGTTGTCCGCCTCGCCGACGACCTCGTGCCGGTCCGCCTCCATCATCAGGCGCAGCGCGTGACGGGTCACCGGCTGTTCATCGACGATCAGAATCCTGCTCATACCACCCCTCGAAACAGTTTTTTCCCTCCTTTTTTCTAGTCCAAATGTGCCCATCCCGCCCGTGCGTCCTACACGATTTTCCGTACGACAGGCAAAAAAAAGCCCGCAGTGTGGGCGGGCTGAGGAAGACTCCACGAAGAGTCCGGGAAGACCTACGGGCGGGGACTAGCTGCCGCGATAGGTGGAATAGCTGTAGGGGGAAATCAGCAGCGGCACATGGTAGTGGTCGCTCTCCGAGGCGATGCCGAAGCGCAGCACGACCTGGTCGAGGAACGCCGGCTGGGGCAGCTCGACGCCACGGGCGCGGTAGTAGTCGCCAGCGTTGAACAGCAGCTGGTAGACGCCGGCGCGGAAATCCTCGCCCTGCAGCAGCGGCTCGTCGCAGCGGCCATCGTCGTTGGTCACGCGGGTGGCGATCAGTTCCAGCTGCTGGCCTTCGACGCGGAACAGCTCGATCTTGATGCCATGGCCGGGGCAGCCGTGGGCGGAATCCAGTACGTGAGTGGTCAGGCGTCCCATGGGCTTATCGGTGTCCTGCGGCGGAGCCGGCCGACACCTTCCTCCTCTGTCTTGTTGATGCGAATGAGCGGGTCGCCATCGAAGCAGCCCGCGGGTGCGTTTGGTGAAGCGAATATACCCAGCGGCACAATTGATTGTATACAAAAAACTGATTCAACCTGCCAAAAAGGCCCCGCTGCTTCAGCCCGCCGCCAGCCGCAGAAGTGCTCGAAATACCATCCGAGCCCGCGCCACAACAGGGCATAACCGGCTTCCAGAGTCCATCGAACACTGATGAACGGAATCAAACGACCGTTGCGCAGATTGTATTTACAGACCGCTCCACATTTTGTATACAATGCACCCATCAACGGCAGCGCACAGTCCACCGACCCGGCGCCGACCGCCAACCACAAGAAGGAACACTGCAGTGAGCGCTGACTACCCACGCGACCTGATCGGTTACGGCAACAACATCCCCCATCCGCACTGGCCGAACGATGCGCGCATCGCCCTGTCCTTCGTCCTCAACTATGAGGAAGGCGGCGAACGCAACATCCTTCACGGCGACGCCGAATCCGAAGCCTTCCTCTCCGAAATGGTTGCCGCCCAACCGCTCAAGGGCGAGCGCAACATGTGCATGGAATCGCTGTACGAATACGGCAGCCGTGCCGGCGTATGGCGCCTGCTCAAACTGTTCCGCAAGTACGACCTGCCGCTGACCGTGTTCGCCGTGGCCATGGCCGCCCAGCGCCACCCCGAGGCGATCCGCCAGATGGTCGCCGACGGCCACGAGATCTGCAGCCACGGCTACCGCTGGATCGACTACCAGTACATGGACCCGGAGCAGGAGCGCGAGCACATGTTCGAGGCCGTGCGCATCCTCACCGAACTCACCGGCCAGCGCCCGCAGGGCTGGTACACCGGCCGCCTGGGCCCGAACACCCGCCGCATCGTCCGCGAAGACGGCAACTTCCTCTACGACTCCGACACCTACGACGACGACCTGCCCTACTGGGACCCGGCGAGCACCGCCGAGAAACCGCACCTGGTGATCCCCTACACCCTGGACACCAACGACATGCGCTTCACCCAGGTGCAGGGCTTCAACAAGGGCGACGACTTCTTCGAATACCTGAAAGATGCCTTCGACGTGCTCTACGCCGAAGGTGCCGAGGGCGCGCCGAAGATGCTCTCCATCGGCATGCACTGTCGCCTGCTGGGCCGTCCGGCGCGTATGGCCTCGCTGGAGCGTTTCATCCAGTACGTTAAGGGTCACGAGAAGGTGTGGATCACCCGCCGCGTCGACATCGCCAAGCACTGGCACGAGAACCACCCGTTCAAAGCGCAGGAGAACCAGGCATGAGCCGCTTCCAGACCCTGACCCCGGCCAGCCTCGACCGCGCGGCTTTCGTTTCCGCCTTCGCCGACATCTACGAGCACTCCCCGTGGGTCGCCGAGAAGGCCTATGACCTGGGCGTCGACGACAGCCTGAACGACATCGAACTGCTGCAGCAGCGCATGGCCGACATCCTCCTGTCCGCCAGCCATGAAGCCCAGCTGGCACTGATCAACGCGCACCCGGACCTCGCCGGCAAGGCCGCCGTCCGTGGCGAACTGACTGCCTCCAGCACCGCCGAACAGGCCGGCGCCGGCATCCAGGACTGCACCGCCGAGGAGTTCGCCCGCTTCACCGAACTCAACGACGCCTACAAGGCCAAGTTCGGCTTCCCCTTCATCAAGGCGGTGAAGGGCAGCAATCGCCACCAGATCCTGGCTGCGTTCGAAGAGCGCATCCACAACACGCCGGAGCAGGAGTTCCAGACTGCCCTGGCGGAGATCAACAAGATCGCGATGTTCCGCCTGCAGCAGCTCTGAGCGAGCGGACCTTCACTCCCCTTCCCGGCGAAGGGGCCAATGCGAACAACGATATAAGAAGACCAGCCATGCGTACCCTGAAGATCGAGCCGTTGACCAAGGAAGCCTTCGCACCGTTCGGTGATGTCATCGAAACCGAAGGCAGTGACTTCTTCATGATCAACAACGGTTCCACCCGCCGTTATCACAAGCTCGCCACCGTCGAAACGGCGCAGCCCGACGACAAGGCGATCATCAGCATCTTCAGCGCCGAGTCCCTGGAGATGCCCTTGCGCATCCGTATGCTGGAACGTCACCCGCAGGGCAGCCAGGCGTTCATTCCGCTGCTCGGCAATCAATTTCTGATCGTGGTCGCGCCAGTTGGCGATGTACCTGTATCGGGTCTCGCCCGCGCTTTCCTGTCCAACGGCAAGCAGGGCGTCAATTACCACCGCGGCGTCTGGCACCACCCGGTGCTGACGATCGAAAAGCGGGATGACTTCCTGGTGGTCGATCGCAGCGGTTCTGGCAACAACTGCGACGAGCATTTCTTCACCGAGGACGAACAGCTCCTCCTCGACCCCCAAGCGAACTAATAAGAGAGGTCCGCGCAGCGCGACGGCGATGCCCGGGCAAGAGGTAAAAAACTGTGGAAGCACATCTCATCGAATGGCTGAACCTGCTGGTCCGCTGGATCCACATGATCGTGGGTATCGCGTGGATCGGCGCCTCGTTCTACTTCGTCTGGCTGGAAAACAACCTCAACCGCGCCAACCCGCGCGAGGGGCTTTCCGGTGACCTCTGGGCGATCCATGGTGGCGGCATCTACCACCTGGAGAAGTACAAGCTCGCCCCGCCGAAAATGCCGGACAACCTGCACTGGTTCAAATGGGAGGCCTACTCCACCTGGATGTCGGGTATCTGCCTGCTGACCATCGTGTTCTACCTGAACCCGACCCTGTACCTGATCGCTCCGGGCAGCGACCTGGCTCCGGCCGCTGCCGTGGCCATCGGCATCGGCTCGCTGATCGCCGGCTGGTTCGTCTACAGCACCCTGTGCGACTCCCCGCTGGGCAAGAAACCCGCCCTGCTGGGCGCCATCCTGTTCGGCCTGCTGGTCCTCGCCGCCTACCTGCTCAGCCAGGTGTTCAGCGGTCGCGGTGCGTACCTGCACGTGGGCGCCATCATCGGCACCATCATGGTGGGCAACGTGTTCCGCGTGATCATGCCGGCCCAGCGCGCGCTGGTTAAGGCCATCGAGGAAGGCCGCGAGCCCGACCCGGTACTGCCGGCCAAAGGCCTGCTGCGTTCGCGCCACAACAACTACTTCACCCTGCCGGTGCTGTTCATCATGATCAGCAACCACTTCCCGAGCACTTACGGCAGCCACTACAACTGGCTGATCCTGACCTGCATCGCGGCACTGGCAGTGATCGTGCGTCACTACTTCAACACCCGCCACAACGGCAACGGCATGGCCTGGGCCCTGCCCGCCGGCGCTGTCGGCATGATCGCCCTGGCCTTCGTCACCGGCCCGAACCTCCCCAGCAGTGATAACACTGCCAGCGCCCAGCCGGCGAAGGTGGAGTACCAGCCGCTGCCGGAAACCGCCATCGGCGGCAAGACCCCGGCCGAGCGCGCCAAGGACGAGGAAGCCGCCAAGGCTGCCGCGGCCCAGCAGGCTCAGGCTGCTCCGGCGCAGGCATCCACGGCCGCCGGCTCGACCGAAGGCTTCGACAAGGTCCATCACGTCATCCAGGAACGCTGCGCCGTGTGCCACTCGGCCAAGCCGACCAGCAACCTGTTCAGCACCGCGCCGGCTGGCGTGATGTTCGACACCCCGCAGCAGATCCAGCAGCTCGCCCCGCGCATCCAGGCGCAGGCCGTGGCCTCGCAGGTGATGCCGCTGGGCAACATCACCCAGATGACCCCGGAAGAGCGCAAGCTCGTCGGAGACTGGATCTCCAGGGGCGCCCAGGTTAATTGAGCCTGCGGCACGGCCAGAGAAACCGCACCTTGGGGTGCGGTTTTTTTATGCCCGCAGATCGGCATTGCCCTGTAGGAGCGGGCCATGCCCGCGATCGCGCGCACGGCCCGCATGGCGCGCTCCTACAGGTTGGGCCGAATGATGAAACAAAAAATGTAGTCCACTCGACCAATGGCTACAGAATTGCCGAAGCCACGAAACACGCGGCCTAGAGCGATGCAGCACCATGGAGACAAAACGTGACCGGAGAGTTGTATACAAAAATCGATTGAACGTAATACACATCGCGTTTATAAAGTCCCGCACCGCTTCACCCGCTCGGCCCCGGGGGTGAGATCGGCCAGTACTTCCCGGTTGTCGTGCCCGTCCGGCAACCAGCGACTGACAACAATAAAAACCGAGGTGTTGCATGTCCGTGGTAACTGAGCGCTCCCATACCGGCTCGCCCGTCGACCAGCGTTTGCCTTTGCTGCAGCTGCTGCTGGTCGGCTTCCAGCACGTTCTCCTGATGTATGGCGGCGCCGTCGCCGTCCCGCTGATCGTCGGCCAGGCCGCCGGACTCTCCCGTGAAGAAATCGCCTTCCTGATCAACGCCGACCTGCTGGTCGCCGGGATCGCCACGCTCGTGCAATCGCTCGGCATCGGCCCGGTGGGCATCCGCATGCCGGTGATGATGGGCGCCAGTTTCGCCGCCGTCGGCAGCATGGTCGCCATGGCCGGGATGCCCGGCGTGGGCATGACCGGCATCTTCGGTGCCACCATCGCTGCGGGCTTCTTCGGCATGGTCATCGCGCCGTTCATGAGCCGCATCGTGCGCTTCTTCCCGCCGCTGGTGACCGGCACCGTGATCACCTCCATCGGCATGTGCCTGTTTCCGGTGGCGATCAACTGGGCCGGTGGCGGCAAGGCGGCCGCCAACTTCGGCGCCATCGAATACCTCGCCCTGTCGTCCTTCGTGCTGGCGGTGATCCTGCTGATCAACCGCTTCATGAAAGGCTTCTGGGTCAACGTCTCGGTGCTGATCGGCATGCTGCTGGGCTACATCATCGGCGCCAGCATGGGCATGGTCAGCCTGGAGGGCATCGAGCAGCGCCCGTGGTTCGACGTGGTCACCCCGCTGCATTTCGGCGCGCCGGAATTCCACCTCGCCCCGGTGCTGTCCATGTGCCTGGTGGTGGTGATCATCTTCGTCGAGTCCACCGGCATGTTCCTCGCCCTGGGCAAGATCACCGAGACCGAAATCTGCCCCAACCGCCTGCGCCGTGGCCTGCTGTGCGATGCCAGCGCCTCGTTCGTCGCCGGCTTCATGAACACCTTCACCCATTCCTCGTTCGCCCAGAACATCGGCCTGGTGCAGATGACCGGCGTGCGCAGCCGCTACGTCACCGCCGCCGCCGCGCTGTTCCTGATCGCCCTGTCGCTGCTGCCCAAGGCCGCCTTCCTGGTCGCCTCGATTCCGCCGGCGGTGCTGGGCGGCGCCGGCATCGCCATGTTCGGCATGGTCGCGGCCAGCGGCATCCGCATCCTCCACGAAGCGGACATCGTCGACCGCCGTAACCAACTGCTGGTGGCGGTGAGCATTGGCATGGGAATGGTGCCGGTGGTGCGCCCGGACTTCTTTGCCGCGCTGCCCCAGTGGATGGAGCCGATCACTCACAGCGGCATCGCGATGACCGCGATCTGGGCCGTGGTGCTGAACATCCTGTTCAACATCCTCGGCGAACAAGGCCGCGACGCCCTCTGCGGGCATCACTGAGTCCCTTTCGCGGGCGTCTCCCGGACGCCCGCACCAAGCCGCGTCCAACTCCTTCGCGGCTTTTTTTCGCCTGCGATTCGGCTCCGAGACTCAGGCCTCCGGCCGGTAACCCAGACGCAGCCCACCCCACTGGCGCCCGCGCACGTAGATCGGCACCGAAAGGTCATGCATCAGCTCGCCGGTATCGCGACAGTAGGTCTGTAGCAGCATCGGCTGGTTGTGGCTGCCGCAGCGCACGCCGGTACGGTCGTTGAACAGGCGCTTGCTGCGGCTCTTGAGCATGTCCACCTGCAGGTCGCCGCTCGGCGGATGGCTGAATGCCTGATTATGTGTCGGCACATAGCCCTCAGCGGTGCAGGCGATGGCGAATACCAACCCTTCGTGGCGTTGCAGCAGGTCTTCCTGGATGCGCGGCAGCACTTCGTCGGTGTAGCGGTCGAAGCGCGTGCGGAACTTCTGCGGGCGGGTGCCGGGCATCGGCTGGTAGTCGCGGTCGAACAGATCGTCGAAGCCGATCCGGCCGTTCTCCATGTCCGTCTCGAACTTCGCACCGATGGCCTGGGCGCCGGCACGGGCGAGGTCGTAGGCGCGCTGGTGATAGTCATCCAGCGCCACCTCGGCGAGTCGTTCGCTGATGGTCTCCGCCTGGCTTTCCAGCTGCATCGCGGCGTCAGCCAGGCGGTGGGTCTGTTCGTCACTGGCGCGCAGGTCGCCGCGCACCTGCTCGACGGCGGCAAACAGGCTGTCCAGCTGGTTGCGGTTGATCTCCGCGCCCTCGGCGATCTCGGTGATCTGGGTTTCCACGGTGGCGGCCAGCCCGGCGATATCCTGCAGCTGGCGGCCGGTGCTCTCCACCTGACTGACGCCAAGGCCCAGGTCGTCGGTGAGCTGGCGAATCTGCTCCACCACCTCGCCGGTCTGGCGCTGGATATCCTCGATCATCTGCCCCACCTCGTCGGTGGCCTCGGCAGTACGCCCGGCGAGCCCGCGAACCTCCTCGGCCACCACGGCGAAGCCACGGCCGTGCTCCCCTGCCCGCGCCGCCTCGATGGCCGCGTTGAGGGCCAGCAGGTTGGTCTGGCTGGCGATCGACTGGATCACCTGGGTGACGCGCTGGATATCCTCACTGCGCGCGTTCAGTGTCTCGATCAGCGCGCGACTGGCGCTGGCGCGCTGGCTCAGTTGGCGCATGCAGTCGATCGCGGCCTGCAGCTCGCTGCGCCCGCTGTCACTGCCTGCGCGGGCCAGCGTGGCCGCCTCCTTCGCCTGGCGCGCCAGATTGGAAGTAGCCCGCTCGGTATGGATCATCACCTCGGCGCTACCGACGATCTGCTCGGCGGCCACTACCTGGGACTCCAGCTTTTCCACCAGCCGCTGCACCGAGAACGACACGCCGGCGGCGGACAAAGCATTGCGGCTGGTGCCCTGGGACAGCTCGCGGGTCAGCTCGGCGACGTCCGGCAACACCGCCAGCGCTCCGGCCGGCGCCGCCCGCTCGGGGACGAACCACGGCCCCCAGAGCAGTATCGCGGCAAGCAGCAGGCACACAGACAACGGCCAGCCGCCCAGCGCCTGGGCGATGAACAGCAGCACCAGGCCGCAAGTCTGCAGGGTAAGGATGAGGACGATACGCGGACGCGCGATATCCATGGCAACAGCTCTCTTCTGGCGGGCCCTGCCGCTGCGCAGCGCGGGCGCGCTGCCGGGGAACCCGATTATTCTTGTCTGAGCCATTAGGCCGCCTGCTGCACCCGGCGGCTATCGTTCCTTAGTGGTAGACGAGGCGCTGCTTGAGTCGCTACAGGCAGCTGCGCGCCGCCTGGGTGATCGCATCGTCCGCGCTCGGTGGATTGCGGCGATAGAGCACCACATCGCTACCCTTGTCCGCCGCCGTCGTCTCCAGCAGCACCTCGGCGCTATCGCCCGAGGCGGCCGGCACCAGCAGCCGGTAGCCGAAACGGATTTCCTTCACCGCCGCCGAGGAGCGTATGGCCTGCCATTTGGGCAGCAGGCAAGTCATGTAGACCGAGGGCGACTTGCCGCTCTCCAGCCGCAACGCCGGCGCCTCCTCCTTCAGCTTGCCCGGCGAGGAACAGGCGGCCAGCAGGATCAGCGGCAGCGTCAACAATAGGGGTTTCATCGAGTGAGATCCTTCTGTCAGGAACCCAGAGGGTAGCAGTTGCATCGATGCGGACAGTCCGGTCAGGTCAAGCCGGCGGCAGACCGCCTGCCGGTTTCCGTGCGCTGCGCCGGCAACCCCGGTAAAATCTTCGCCCTTTCCGTCGGCGCGAGCGATTTCGCGCCCCTAGCGAAGCCAGATATCCAGTACCTATGACCAGCGCAACACCCACTGCCACCAACCGCCCCGAGCCCTCCCGCCGCTTCTCCGTGGCGCCGATGATGGATTGGACCGACCGTCATTGTCGGTACTTCCTGCGCCAGCTTTCCAGCCACGCGCTGCTCTACACGGAGATGGTCACCACCGGTGCCGTGCTGCACGGCGATACCGCGCGCTTCCTGCGCCACGACGAGTGCGAGCACCCGCTGGCGCTGCAGCTGGGCGGCAGCAACCCGGCGGACCTGGCAGCAGCGGCGAAGCTGGCCGAGGAAGCGGGTTACGACGAGGTCAACCTGAACGTCGGCTGCCCCAGCGACCGCGTGCAGAACAACATGATCGGTGCCTGCCTGATGGGCCACCCGGCACTGGTCGCAGATTGCGTAAAGGCCATGCGTGACGCGGTATCGATCCCGGTGACGGTCAAGCACCGCATCGGCATCAACGGTCGTGACAGCTATGAAGAGCTCTGCGACTTCGTCGGCCAGGTGCGCGACGCCGGCTGCCGCAGCTTCACCGTACACGCGCGCATCGCCATCCTCGAGGGCCTGTCGCCCAAGGAAAACCGCGAGATCCCGCCGCTGCGCTACGACATCGCCGCGCAGCTCAAGCGCGACTTCGCGGAGCTGGAGATCGTCCTCAACGGTGGCATCAAGACGCTGGAGGAATGCCGCGAGCACCTGCAGGTGTTCGACGGCGTGATGCTCGGCCGCGAGGCGTACCACAACCCCTACCTGCTGGCCCAGGTGGACGCCGCGCTGTATGGCTCCGAGCAGCCAGCCATCAGCCGCGCCGAAGCGCTGGCGCGGATGCGCCCGTACATCGAGCGGCACATCGCCGAGGGCGGCGCGATGCATCACGTGACCCGCCATGTGCTGGGCCTGGCCCAGGGCTTCCCAGGTGCGCGGCGCTTCCGCCAGCTGCTCTCGGTGGACGTTCACAAGACCCAGGATTCCCTCGGACTGCTCGATCAGGCCGGAGAACTTCTCGCCGGTCACTGAGTCCCGTTGAGTGGCGCATCGGCCTCGGGTAAGGTCGATGCACTCTCTACGGAAGACGCGCCATGACCTCCAAGCTGGAACAACTCAAGCAGTACACCACGGTTGTCGCCGATACCGGCGATTTCGACGCCATTGCCCGCCTGAAGCCGGTGGATGCCACCACCAACCCGTCTCTGCTGCTGAAGGCCGCCGCCCTGCCCCGCTACACCGAGCACCTGGCTCGCGCCACCGAAGGCGCGCAGGGTGACACCGGCCTGGCTTGCGACCGCTTCGCCGTCGCCGTGGGCAAGGACATCCTGGGCGTGATTCCGGGGCGCATCTCCACCGAAGTGGACGCGCGCCTGTCCTTCGATACCGAGGCCACGCTGCAGCGCGCCCATCGCCTGATCGAGCTGTACGATCAGCAGGGCATTGGCCGCGACCGCGTGCTGATCAAGATCGCTTCCACCTGGGAAGGCATCCGCGCCGCCGAGCAACTGGAGCGCGAAGGCATCCAGACCAACCTGACCCTGCTGTTCTCCTTCGCCCAGGCCGCAGCCTGCGCCGACGCCGGCGTGTTCCTGATCTCGCCCTTCGTCGGGCGCATCTACGACTGGTACAAGAAGGCCAACAACCGTGATTACGTGGGCGCGGAAGACCCGGGCGTGCAGTCGGTCTCGCGCATCTATCGCTACTACAAGGCCAACGGCTACGAGACCGTGGTGATGGGTGCCAGCTTCCGCAACCTCGGGCAGATCGAGCAGCTCGCCGGCTGCGACCGCCTGACCATCAGCCCGGACCTGCTGCAACAACTGGCCGACACCGAAGGCGAACTGCCGCGCGCGCTGCAACCCGGCGGCGGCGAAGCCCGCCAGGTGCTGGACGAGAGCGCCTTCCGCTGGCAGATGAACGAAGACGCCATGGGCACCGAGAAGCTGGCCGAAGGCATCCGCCTGTTCGCCCGCGACCAGGAGAAGCTCGAGGCACTGCTCGCCGGCCGCTGATCGCGGCAGAAAGCTGTAGACGAGCAAAAGCAAACCGGCGCCCCAGGGCGCCGGTTTGCATTGGGTCTCATCGAATCAGTGGCGCTCTAGCGCGCTCACCAGATCGTGGAAGGCCTCGCGGTTGGTCTCGTTCAGGCCCATCAGGATACGGTGGGCTTCGAGCACCTTGCCGCGCACCACCTCCTCGGACTGGTCCTGGGGAGGCAGATCGGTCAGGCAATCCGAGCACGGAATCGGGCGATCGACGATGTTGAACACCTGATCGAAGCCCATCGACTGCAGCAGCCGGGTGATGTCCGCGTTGGTGGTGACCAGCGTGGGCAACAGACCGACCTTCTGCCGCGAGAGAATGGACAGCTTCGCCAGGAGGCCCAGCGTGGTGCTGTCGATGCTCTGGGTTTCCGTGAGATCGATGATGATCGCCGAGAAATTCAACGCGGCGAAGATTTTTTCAATGGTGGCATCCAGCGCCGAACACAGGGTCAGTCGGACTTCGCCCACAAACTTCAGGACAAATGAGCCATCCTGCTCGGCGAACTGGATTTTACCGGTACTCATGCAAGGTTCCTGCTCAACACCAGCAAGGCAATATCATCCGGCATCTCGGACAACTTGGCCAGTCCGAAGACTTGGCGCAGGCCATCCAGGGTTCCGCCGGCGGCGACGACCTGCTCGGGCAGGGCCGTCTCCTTTTCCTTCAGCGTAGCTCCCGGAAGGACGTCGAGAATTCCGTCCGAGAACAGGGAAAGGCTGAAGGACTTGGGAAGATCGAGGACATGATCCTCGTAAGTCGCTTCGTCGAACAGCCCCACCGGCAGGCCACGGCCTTCCAGGTAACGGGCTTCGCCGTCGACATAAAGCACAGGCAGCGGCAGGTGACCACCGATGCTGTAGGTCAGACGGTCGGTATCCAAGTCGATCACGCCACCGAGCATGGTCACATGCTTGCCCAGGTTGCAGTTGATCAGCCCACGGTTGATGTGGCCGAGAACGTCCGATGGCTTGAATTCCGGCAACATGTCGTTGCGCTTGGATTCGTACAACAGCCGCGTGGTCATGAACTTCAGCAGCACGGTGACGAAGGCGGACGAAGCACCGTGGCCGGAAACGTCGGCCAGATAGAAGCCGATGCGGCGGGCGTCCACGCGGAAGTAGTCGACGAAGTCACCCGACAGGTACAGCGACGGGATGATCTGGTGGGAGAAGGCCAGGCCTTCGGATTCCCACGGTGTCTCCGGCAGCATGTTCATCTGCACCTGGCGACCGGCGTTCTGGTCTTCCTGGAGCAGGTTCAGGCTGGCCTGCAGCTCGCGGTTGGCGGTTTCCAGCTTCTCGCGGTAGCGACGGTTTTCCGAGCGCAGGAAGGCGCGATCCAGGGCACGGCGTACCGAGTGTTCCAGGACGGCGAGGTCTTCCAGCGGCTTGATCAGGTAGTCGGCGGCGCCCAGGCGCAGGGCCTCGACGGCGTCGCTCATGACGCCTGCGCCGGACAGTACGATCACCGGGGTTTCCACCGCCATCTCGGTGACGCGACGGATCAGCTCGAGGCCGTCCATCTGCGGCATGCGCAGATCGCAGATCACCAGATCGGGGAGTTCGTGCTCGAAGACTTTCAGGCCTTCCAGGCCGTTGGTGGCCTGTGTGACCTTGAATCCGCTGTCTTCCAGGTAGGCGGCGAGGCTTTCGCGGACGACGTCGTCGTCATCGATAATCAGCAGCGAGGCACTGGCTTTGTGCATGGGTCATCCAGGCAAACGGCGCCGGGGTTGTGGTTTGGCGCTCATTCTAGGGAACAGCGGCGCGGGTCGGTCGCGACAAGGCGCAGACACTACTCCCATCCGCTCAAGGGTTCAAGCAGGCACCACCCGCGCCACGAATGGCGCGGGCCAGAGGACAGGAGAGGTCTGCGTGCAAGGCCGATCAGAAGTCGTCTTCGACTTCGCCGTCCTTGACCTTGAACTCGCGGTTCTGCAGGTAGGCGTTGCGGATGAAGGTGTACTTGTCTCCGCTGATCAGCTTCTCGGACTTGAGCAGGTCGGCGCGGGTGTCGACCACGTCCACGGCGCGCATGCTGTTACGAACCGGCACGTTGTCGATGTACGGGTAGGGGCCGGTGTAGGAATCCGGAATCAGCGAAGGTGCATCGCGCAGGGTGCTCGGGCCCAGCAACGGCAGCATCACGTAGGGGCCGCTGCCCACGCCGTAATGGCCGAGGGTCTGGCCGAAGTCTTCGTCGTTGCGGCGCAGGCCCATGTGGGTGGCCACGTCGAAGACACCGGCCAGGCCGAAGGTGGTGTTGAACAGCAGGCGGCTAGTGTCGACGCCGGCGTTGTGGAACTTCAGCTGCAGCAGGTCGTTGACCAGGTTCTTCACGTCACCGATGTTGCCGAAGAAGTTGTGCACGCCGTCCTGCACGACGTTCGGGGTGACGTACTGGTAACCCTGGGCCAGCGGCTTGAGGGCGTAGGTGTCCAGGGTGTCGTTGAAGGTGAAGATCGGACGGTTGATGCTTTCCCACGGGTCGTCCTCGCTGGCCGCCTGCGCCAGGAAGGGAATGGTAGCCAGGCCGGCGGCGGCGAGCAGGCTGAAGCAGCGTTTCGTCCATTGGACGCCTAGTGGGCGCATCGGGAATTCTCCAGTGAATGTGAATCGGGCCAGCCATGGCGGCCCCGCTATGCGGGCAGATTATATAGAGGCTCGACGGTTTTGCAGACCCGGACCGATCTCGCAGGATTTCGATTCAGGGGCGCAGGATGCCGTTTCGCTTGCTTGCAGTTGAAAGCATAGTGCCACTTCAGTCGGGATACCGTGCGTCGATGACAATTTCCAGCGCATCGGAGCGCCAGAACTCCTGGTCCCACTCCACCAACCGACCGCTCTCGACATAGCTGGCGCGCTCCACGTACAGCCCCGGCGAGCCCGGCGTCAGTTGCAGCGGCGTCGCCCGTGCCTCCACCAGCGCCGTGGAGTGCATGGCCAGCTCGGAGCGAGACAGGCTCAGCCCCAGCTCCTCGCGCAGCACGCGGGTGAGCGAGGTGTCCAGCCCGTGATCGAGCAGGCCTGCGCACCAGTTGGCGTCCAGGGTGATCTCCTCGAGCATCACCGGCCGCTCGTCGACCCAGCGGCGGCGCAGGATGTGGAATACCTCGGCCTCTTCATCCAACCCCATGCGCCGCGCCAGTACCGGCCCGGCGGCGCGGCGTTCGGCGGCCAGGACTTCGGTGCGCGGCACGCGCCCCTGGGCCTCGACGTAATCCATGAAGCCGGTGGTACGCGTCGGGTTGTAGCGGATGCGCGGCGGCGAGACGAACCAGCCACGGCGATTTTCGCGGTACAGCACGCCTTCCGTCTCCAGCTGCTGCAGCGCCTCGCGCAGGGTCACGCGGGTGCAGCCGAAGCGCTCGGCCAGCTCGCGCTCGGCAGGCAGGCGCTGACTCAGGGTGGCGTTGGCGATGTCCTGCGCCAGCTGGTCGCGGATGCGCAGGTAATGAGGCATGGGTTCGACCGGCATGGGCGTCTTCCGCAAAAAGGCGCGGCGATTATAACGGCATGGCGGCGGACTTCATCGGACCGTCACATTGGCCCGCTAGTCTGGCCTAGACCAATTATCAGAAAAGCCCACCATGCCTGCGACCGCCGACCTTCCGCACTTCACTACCCTGCTGTTCGGACTGTCGGGCGACCTGGTGGACTTTGGCGCAAGGACGCTGCCGGTTGCCCTGCAACGTACCTGCCCCGATTGTCCGCCGGAACGCCTGACCAGCGCCCTCGCCCTGCCCCCGCAGGACGCGCTGGACCTTGCCCTGGGCCGCTGCGCCGATGCCCAGGAGCGCAACCGCTTCCAGTCCGCCCTGGACGACGCCGCCCAGGCCCACGCCGAGGCCACTCCCGGCGCCCTGGACGCCCTGCAGACACTGCACCAGCGCGGCGTGCCCTGCGCCTGGCTCGATGAGCTGCCCAACGCCACCACGCTGCACCTGGCCGCCGCCCTCGACAATCGCCTCGCCACCGGCCTGGACATCGCCGGGCGCCAATGGCCTGCACCGGACTCCTGCTGGCAGGCGCTGATACAGCTGGACAGCCCGCACCTGGACGGCTGCGTGCTGGTCAGCGGCCAGCCGCGCCTGCTCCAGGCGGGTCTCAACGCTGGCCTGTGGACCATCGGCCTGGCCGCCAGCGGCCCTCTTTGCGGCCACGCGCCGGGAGACTGGGACGCCCTCGGCAACCTCGACCGCGACCGCCTGCGCGCCCAGGCGACGCTGGGCCTGTACCGCCTCGGCGTGCACTCGGTCATCGATCATCTGGGCGAGCTGGATTCCTGCCTGCAGGACATCGCCGGCCGCCGCCTGAAAGGAGAAAAGCCATGAAGCACGAACGCCACCGCTTCCTCGACGAGCTGGCCGAGCGCTTCGCCAGCCACGGCGCAGAGCCTTACGGCGAGGCGGTCAGCCAAGCCGAGCACGCGCTGCAGTGCGCCACCCTGGCCGAGCGCGCCGGTTGTTCCGACAGCCTGGTGATCGCCGCCCTGCTCCACGACATCGGCCACCTTTATGAAGACCCGCAGCTGATCGACGAACAGGACCAGCGCCACGAGGAATTCGGCGCCAACCTGCTGCGCGAGCTGCTGCCCGAATCCGTCTGGCAGCCGATCCGCCTGCACGTGGCCGCCAAGCGCTACCTCTGCGCGGTCGATCCGGCCTACCACGCCGGCCTGTCCTGGGCTTCGCGGCAGAGCCTGGCGCTGCAGGGCGGGCCGTTCGACGAGCGCGGCTCCAGCGCCTTCCTCAACGCGCCCTTCTCCCAGGACGCATTGACCCTGCGTCGGCTGGACGACCTGGGCAAGGACCCGGCCATGCGCACGCCGGAGCTGGAGCACTTCTTCCCGCTGCTCGAACGTCTCCTGCGAATTGATCGGCATCAGGCAAGGGTGCGCGCGGCGAGTTAAGCTCAAAGGCATGGCGATGGACCTTTTCCCCGTCGGGCGAGGTCCATCTTTGGGTACGTACCGCAGAAGGACACCACCATGCCGACACAACGCCTCCAGGAAGAACTCCAGGCCCTGCGCGACCAGCTGGAGCGCCAGCCGCCGCTGAACGCGGAAGAGCGCGAATCGCTGCAAGCCCTGATCAAGGACATCGAGTTGCAGCTGGCCAACGAAGAGGCGCTGGCCGACGAGACCCTGATGGACAACGTCAACCTGGCCGTGGAGCGCTTCGAGGCGAGCCATCCGACGCTGGCCGGCACGCTGCGTTCCATCGTGCAGAGCCTGGCGAACATGGGGATCTGATCCCTGATTCGCTTCCACCAGACAAGAAAAACCCGGCCGCGGCCGGGTTTTTCGTATCCGCGTTTTACCGAAGCCTTATTGGCGCACCAACCGGCGATTGTCCGGCTGCACGGCTTCGCTGCTGCGGTAGGGATTGATGTCCAGCCCACCACGGCGCACGTAGCGCGCATAGACAGTCAGGCGGGTCGGCTGCAGCAGGCGCTGCAGGTCAAGGTAGATGCGCTCGACGCACTGCTCGTGGAAGTCCTGGTGCTGGCGGAAGGACACGACGTAGGCCAGCAGGCTCGCTGCATCCAGCGCCGGGCCGGTGTATTCCACGACCAGGGTGCCCCAGTCTGGCTGGCCGGTAACCGGGCAGTTGGATTTGAGCAGGTGGCTGTAGAGCACTTCGTCGACACGGCGGGTGTCGTCGCAGCGCAGCAGCTCCGGGCGCGGGTGGTCGTAGCTCTCCACCGCGACGTCCAGGTCGTCGACGCAGGTGCCGTCGATGACGGCCACGCCCTCCCTCGCCACGTCGTCCAGGCCGCGCACACGCACGCCCACTGGCGCGCCAGCGGCGGCGGACAGGTCGCGTTCCATCACTGCACGAACAGCGTCGGCATTGTCGAAGGCGGTCTGGTTCAGCGAATTGAGGTAGAGCTTGAAGGACTTGGACTCGATGATGTTCGGCGACTGCGCCGGAATCGCGAATTCGCCGATGGCCACCACCGGCTTGCCCGATGCGGTCAGCCAGGACAGCTCGTAGCAGTTCCACAGGTCCACGCCCTGGTACGGCAGGGTCTGCGCGGTCAGGCCCAGCTCCGCCCACTTGGTGGTGCGGGAGATCGGGAACAGCAGCTCCGGCGCGTAGGTGGAGACGTATTCGCTGGATTTACCCAGGGGCGAGTGTTCGGCGGGATGCTGCATAGGGAAGACCTGCGGGATCGGCGATGCGGTGGTGACGCGAGGCGGCGAGTGTATACAAATCCGTTGCCCCTTTCAGCAGCCGGCGGACAAACCGGGCACCTAGGCGTGTAGAGCGCATGCCTTTGTAGGATGGCGTGGAGCGCAGCGATACCCATGCTGCCTGCGCACCGAATCGATGGGTATCGCTTCGCTCCACACCATCCTACGTAGAGCCAATCAGAACCACATCCGCACGCCGGTGACCCAGTACCCCTCCTCGTCATCGTCACCCTCGGCGCGGGCGATGTCGCCGCTGCGGCCGTAGGTCTTGCTCCAGACGTAGCCGAAGTAAGGCGCGAACTCCCGGCGCACTTCGTAGCGCAGGCGCAATCCTGCTTCCAGTTCACTGCTCCCGGCGCCCACGCCGATGTCGCGGTCATCGGCCAGCGCCAGGTTGTATTCCAGCGAGGGCTCGAGGATCAGCCGCTGAGTCAGCAGCAGTTCGTACTCGGTCTCCAGGCGCAGGGACGGATCGCCGCGCTCGCTGAGGAACAGGTTGGCGTCCACCTCGAACCACTGCGGCGCCAGGCCCTGGATACCCAGCACCGCATAACTGCGCGACGGTCCCGGCTGGTCGTCGTGGCGCACGCCCACCTGCCAGTCCCAGAAGTCCGCGACCATGCGCTGGTAGAGCAGCTGAACCTCGTTGTCGGTGGCCGGGCCGCCGGCGTCGCGCTCGCCTTCCAGCTTCAGGCGCAGCTTCTGGTAGTCGGTGCCGTACCAGCCCTGGGCTTCCCAGCCCAGCGCCTGGTCGTTGCCGTGGAAGCGGCTTTCCAGGCGCTGGATCAGCAGCGAGCCCATGGGCATGTCATCCATCTCGGCACTTTCAGCGGGTAAGGCGAGGCCCAGGGTCGCCGCGCAGGCCACCGTTGCTATGCGTTTCATGGCGGTTCCTCAGAGACTGGCGCTGGCGGGAGCCGGCTCGACTATGACCTTGCGCATCATGCCGGCGGCCATGTGGTAGATCAGGTGGCAATGGAAGGCCCATTCACCCAGCGCATCGGCGGGCACGTCGACGTCCAGGGTGCTGCCCGGCGCCACGCTGACCACGTGCTTGAGCGGGTTGAAGCGGCCGTTGCCCTTGTCCAGCTGCATCCACATGCCGTGCAGGTGCATGGGGTGGGTCATCATGGTGTCGTTGACGAAGCGGATGCGCACCCGCTCGCCGTAGGTCAGGCGGATCGGATCGGCCTCGGAGTACTTCTTGCCGTCGATGGACCAGAAGTAGCGCTCCATGTTGCCGGTCAGGCGGAACTCGATGGTACGGTCCGGCGCGCGGTAGTCGGCATAGGGGCGCATGGCCTTGAGGTCCGCGTAGACCAGCAGGCGGTTGCCCGGCTCGGCCGGCTGCGGCGTCAGCCCGCTGCCCGGTGCGTAGTCGGACTTCGGCGCAGCCATGGCCGAGTGATCCATGCCGGCCATCTGCGAGTGGTCCATGCCGGCCATGCTGGAATGATCCATGCCGGACATATCCGCGGCCTCAGGGCCAGCCATCGCCATCCCGCCATGGTCCATGCCCTCGTGGTTCATGCCCATGTCAGCCATGGTCAGCAGCGGCCGTTCACGCAGCGCCGGCACCTCGGCCTGCAACCCGGCGCGCGGGGTCAGGGTGGCGCGGGCGTAGCCGCTGCGGTCCATGGCTTCGGCGAAGAAGGTGTAGGCGCGGTCTTCCTGCGGCTGGACTATCACGTCGTAGGTCTCGGCCACGGCGATGCGCAGTTCGTCCACCGTCACCGGCTGCACGTCGTTGCCGTCGGCCTGCACCACGGTCATCTTCAGGCCGGGAATGCGCAGGTCGAAGTAGCTCATGCCCGAGCCGTTGATGATGCGCAGGCGCACTCGCTCGCCTGGCTTGAACAGGCCGGTCCAGTTCTGCTCGCTGTCCTGGCCGTTGACGAGGAAACGGAAGCCGGCGATGTCGGCGATGTCCGTCGGCGCCATGCGCATCCCACCCCAGTCCAGGCGGTCGCGCACGGTCGCCATGAAGCCATTGGCGCTGGAGTCGGCGATGAAGTCGCCCAGGGTGCGCTGGTTGCGGTTGTAGTAGTCGCTCTGTTTCTTCAGGTTGGCGAACACGGTTTCCGGCCGGGTGTCGTGCCAGTCGGCCAGCAGCAGGGTGTACTCGCGGTCGTAGCGGTACGGCTCGCGCGCCTTCGGCTCGATCACCAGCGGGCCGTAGAGCCCCTCGATCTCCTGGAAGTCGCTGTGGGCGTGGTACCAGTAGGTGCCGGACTGTTTCACGGTGAAGCGGTAGGTGAAGGTCTCGCCGGGCTTGATGCCGGGGAAGCTGATGCCCGGCACGCCGTCCTGGGTGTAGGGCAGGATCAGCCCGTGCCAGTGCAGCGAGGTGTCGCGATCGAGGGTGTTGGTGACGCGCAACTCGACGTCTTCGCCCTCCTTGAAGCGCAGCTCCGGCGCGGGCGTGCGGCCATTCACCGTGAGCGCCTTGCGGGCGCCGTCGGACAGCTTCAGCTCGCCCTCGCCAATCGTCAGGTCATACACGCCCGCCTGCACCGCCAACGGTGCCAGCAGCAGCGCCCCCAGAGCCCATTCCCTTGCGCGGATCATCACGGCGCTCCCGCTCAGGGCTTGACGGTCAGTTTGCCGACCATGCCGGCCTGGTAGTGGCCCGGAATGTTGCAGGCGAATTCCAGGCTGGTGGCCTTGCTGAAGGTCCAGGTCAGCTCGGCGGTCTTGCCCGGTTCCACCAGCACGCTGTTGGGGTCGTCGTGCTTCATCATCTGACCCATCGGCTGGTCGCCATGGCCCATTTTCGAATGATCCATCTGGCTCATGTCGTGCTGCATGCCGGTGGGGGTGAGCATCCCGGAGTCCATCATCTGCTGCATTTCCTTCTGGTGGCCGGCGTGCATGGCAGCACTGCCCAGGTTGAATTCGTGCAGCAGGCTGCCCGTGTTGTGGATGACGAAACGCACGGTCTCGCCCGGCTTCACATCGATGCTTTCGGGCTCGAAGAACATCTCGCCCAGCTTGATATCGACGGTGCGGGTGGCCTCGGCGGCCTTGGCCGGCTTGCCGAAGTCGTAGGCGTGACCGGCGTCGGCCAGGGCCGGCAGGCTGATGGCGGCGACGAGGCCGAGGACGGAGGCTTGGAGCAGATGACGCAGGAACATGGCGACTCTCCTTTAAGGTCTGTGGCCATGGTCGCTGTCGGCGGCTGAGAGTTACCTGTCGGGGAGATTACAAGTCTGTCAGCTTGGCGCTCTCGCGTTCCGCGCGGGGTATAAGGAGGGCGAAAAAAAGCCCGCCAGAGGGCGGGCAAGGGGCAGCACGATGAATCGGATTCAGCAGGCCTGGCGCACCGCGGCGGCCTGTTCCTGCATGCGCTGGAAGGTGATGTCCCCTCCCCCGTCAGCCCAGGCTGGCGTGGCGGGGAAGAACAGCACGGCAAACAGCGTGGAGATGATCAGGTGCATGGCAGGCTCCTCGATGACGCTGGAAAATGAACACGCTGCCAGTCTGCAATACCGACACTGTCAGTTCGCTGACCGCCCCATTACCCTGATGACAGCTGCGCCCCGAGCGCCACAAGGGATACCCGGATGAAACTCCTCATCGTCGAAGACGAACCGCGCATCGGCCAGTACCTGCAGCAGGGCCTGAGCGAGGCCGGCTTTGCCGTCGACCTGACCGCCGATGGCGACGAAGGCCTGCAACTGGCCCTGGCCGGCGAACACGACCTGCTGATCCTCGATGTGATGCTGCCCGGCCGCGACGGCTGGCAGATCCTCCAGGCGGTGCGCCAGGCCGGCAGCGACGTGCCTGTGCTGTTCCTCACCGCCCGCGACGCCGTGGAAGACCGCGTGCGCGGCCTGGAACTGGGCGCCGACGACTACCTGGTGAAGCCCTTCGCCTTCGTTGAACTGCTGGCCCGCGTGCGCACGCTGCTGCGTCGTGGCGGCCAGCAAATCCAGGAAACCACCCTGCAGCTGGCGGACCTCGAACTGGATCTGCTGCGCCGTCGCGTGCAGCGCGCCGGCAAGCGCATCGACCTGACCGCCAAGGAATTCGCCCTGCTGGAACTGCTGCTGCGCCGCAGCGGCGAGGTGCTGCCCAAGTCGTTGATCGCCTCCCAGGTGTGGGACATGAATTTCGACAGCGACACCAACGTCATCGAAGTCGCCATCCGCCGCCTGCGCGCCAAGGTCGACGACGACTTCCCGCAGCGCCTGATCCACACCGTGCGCGGCATGGGCTACGTGCTGGAAGAGCGCGAAGCATGAGCGCGCGCCTGTCCCTCGGCCTGCGCCTGAGCCTGCTGTTCGCCGCCTGCACCGCCGCCGTGTCGCTGCTGGCGGGGATCATCTTCAGCCGCGCCAGCGAGGCGCACTTCATCGAGCTGGACCATCAGCTGATGGCCGGCAAGCTGGCGATCTTCCGCGACGTGCTGGCCGATGTTGGCGGCCCGCAGCAGCTGGCACCGCACACCGCCGAACTGCGCCGTGAGCTGCGCCGCCACCCTGACCTCGGCCTGCGATTGCAGGGCTCTGACGGCACCACCTGGTTCGAGCAACGCCCGGCGCTGAACATGGCCAACGGCGAGGAGCAATCGTTTCGCGAATTGCAGGCCCCGCTGGACGCCCGGCAACGTGATGGCGTGCAGCTGACGCTGATCCTCGACATCACCCATCACCAGCACTTTCTGCAACGCATGCAGCGGCTGATCTGGATGACCATGGGCTTCTCCGCCCTGGCCACCGCCCTGCTCGGCGCCTGGGCCGCCCGCGCCAGCCTGCGACCGTTGAGGCGCATGAGCGAGGTGGCGGCGCAGGTCAGCGCGCACTCGCTGACGACCCGCCTGGACGCCGGGCAGATGCCGCAGGAGCTGCGCGGCCTCGCCGCCGAGTTGAACGCCATGCTGGCGCGCCTGGAAGAGGCCTTCCAGCGCCTGTCGGCTTTCTCCGCCGACATTGCCCACGAACTGCGCACGCCGCTCACCGGGCTGCTGACCCAGACCCAGGTGGTGCTGTCGCGCTCGCGCAGCCTGGAGGACTACCGCGAGGCGCTGCACGGCAACCTGGAGGAGCTGGAGCGGCTCACCACGATGGTCAACGACATGCTGTTCCTGGCCAAGGCCGACCACGGCCTGCTCAGCCCCAGCAGCCAGCCGCTGGCGCTGGCCGGCGAGGTGGACGAGCTGCTGGAGTTCTACGGGCCGCTGGCCGAGGAGAAGTCCATCCGCCTGGAGCGCGACGGCGAGCTGTCGGTACAGGGCGACCGTGCGCTGCTGCGCCGGGTGCTGGCCAACCTGCTGGACAACGCCCTGCGCTTCACCCCGGACGGCGGACAGATTCGCGTACTCCTGGAGCCGGGCCGCCTGAGCGTGGAGAACCCCGGCCGGGAGATTCCCGCCGACCGCCTGCCGCGCCTGTTCGACCGTTTCTATCGCGCCGACCCGGCCCGCCGCGAAGGCCAGGGCGAACATGCCGGACTGGGGTTGGCGATCTGCCGCTCCATCGTCCGCGCCCATGGCGGGGAGATTCGCTGTGAGTCGGCCGAGGGGTGGACGCGGTTTGTCATCGAGTTTCCCGTTTAAGAGCCCCTCACCCTAACCCTCTCCCAAAGGGAGAGGGGACTGTTCGGCACAGGTGGAAACCAAAGTGTCAGCCGGCACGTGCGGCCCCCTCTCCCTCCGGGAGAGGGCTGGGGTGAGGGCAAACCAATGCAGCGAGGTCGCAGCTGGCGCAAAAAAAAGGCCCCAACCGGGGCCTTTTTCATCAGCGCAACGCGCCGCTCACTGCCGCATGCCGCGCCCGCTCACCAGCAGGCGCACGCAGAAGATGTAGAGCAGCACGGTCGCCACCAGCATGAAGACCACCGCCGTGCCGATGCGGATGTCGGACACGCCGAGGATGCCGTAGCGGAAGGCGTTGACCATGTGCAGGATCGGGTTGGCCAGCGACACGGTCTGCCAGAACGGCGGCAGCAGCGTGATCGAGTAGAACACCCCGCCCAGGTAGGTCAGCGGCGTCAGCACGAAGGTCGGGACGATGGAGATGTCGTCGAAGTTGCGCGCGAACACCGCATTGACGAAACCGCCCATGGAGAAGATTCCGGCGGTCAGCACCACCACCAGCACGGTGATGCCCAGGTGGTGGATCTGCAGGTCGGTGAAGAACAGCGACAGGATGGTGACGATCACGCCCACCGCCAGCCCGCGCAGCACGCCGCCGCAGACGAAGCCCAGGAGGATGGTGTGCGGCGACACCGGCGACACCAGCAGCTCCTCGATGTTGCGCTGGAACTTGCTGCCGAAGAAGCTCGACACCACGTTGCCGTAGGAGTTGGTGATCACCGACATCATGATCAGCCCCGGCACGATGTACTGCATGTAGGTGAAGCCGCCCATGTCGCCGATCTGCCGGCCGATCAGGTTGCCGAAGATGACGAAGTACAGAACCATGGTGATCGCCGGCGGCAGCAGGGTCTGCGGCCAGATGCGCAGGAAGCGGCGGACTTCGCGGTAGACGATGGTGTTGAGGGCGACCCAGTTGGCGCGCAGTTCGTGACTCATACCGCCACCTTCGACAGATTCTTCTCCACCAGCGACACGAACAGTTCCTCCAGGCGGTTGCTCTTGTTGCGCAGGCTCAGCACCTGGTGGCCCTGGGCGTTGAGCTGGACGAACAGCCCGTTGATGCCCAGCGACTTGTCCACCTGCACCTCCAGCGTGTGGTCATCCACCAGCCGCACCGGGTAGCCGTCCAGCTTCGGCGCTTCGCTCAGGGTGCCTTGCAGGTCGAGGTAGAAGGTCTCCACATGCAGCTTGTTCAGCAGCTTGCGCATGCTGGTGTTCTCCACGATGGTGCCGTGGTCGATGATCGCGATGTTGCGGCACAGCTGCTCGGCCTCCTCCAGGTAGTGCGTGGTGAGGATGATGCTGATGCCCTCCTGGTTGAGTTCGGTGAGGAAATTCCACATCGAGCGGCGCAGTTCGATGTCCACGCCGGCGGTGGGTTCGTCGAGGATCAGCAGGCGCGGCTCGTGCACCAGCGCGCGGGCGATCATCAGGCGGCGCTTCATGCCACCGGAGAGCTCGCGCGAGGCGGAGTTGCGCTTGTCCCACAGGCCCAGCTGGGTCAGGTACTTCTCGGCGCGGCCCTTGGCCACGCTCATCGGGATGCCGTAGTAGCCGGCCTGGGTGACGACGATGTCGAACACCTTCTCGAACTGGTTGAAGTTGAACTCCTGGGGCACCACGCCCAGGCAGCGCTTGAGGCCATACGGGTCCTTGTCCAGATCATGGCCGAACACGTTGACCGTGCCGCTGGTCTTGTTCACCAGGGTGGAGAGGATGCCGATGGTGGTGGATTTGCCGGCGCCGTTGGGGCCCAGCAAGGCAAAGAAATCGCCCTCGGCGACGTCCAGATCGATGCCCTTGAGGGCCTGGAAGCCGTTGCCGTAGGTCTTCGTCAGTTGACGGATGGACAGCGCGGAACTCATGGGTTTTCCCGTTGCAAGTCGGTGGAAAGACGCATGTCTTTGGAAAAAAGGCCTGCTTGATAAGGGTACGCCGCGAGGATTGCAACCTCCGGGGCACGCGCAGGCATTCAGGTCAGGTCGGTCATCACCGCCGCACGGTAGGCCGGGCGCGCCTTCAGGCGTGCGTACCAGGCTTCGAGATGCGGCTGTGCCGGGCGTTCGATGGGCATTTCGAACCAAGCATAGATGAAGCTGCCCAGCGGAATGTCACCCATGCCGAATTGTTCGCCGGTGAGGTACGGCTGCTTCGCCAGTGCAGCCTCGGGGACCGCCAGCAGCGCCACGCAGTTATCGATGGCGGCCTGGATGGCGGCGGCGTCGCGCTGCTCCGGCGGGGTGCGCAGGGTACCCCAGAATACGGTGCGGAATGGCGCGGCGAAGGATGAGGTGGTCCAGTCCATCCACTTCTCGGCGCTGGCGCGTTGCTGCAGGTCCTGCGGGTACAGGACCGGGGCGTAGCGAGCGGCAAGGTAGCGGACGATGGTGTTGGACTCCCAGAGCACGAAACCCTCGTCGTCCAGGGTCGGCACCACGCCGTTGGGGTTCAGCGAGCGGTAGGGCTCGTCGTTGACCAGGCCGAAAGCGCCGCCGGCGTCGATCCGTTCATAGGCCAGCCCGGCCTCCTCCGCACACCAGAGCGCCTTGCGCACGTTGGAGGAATTCTTCCGGCCCCAGATCTTGAGCATGCTGCGCCTCTCTTGTTGTCGTCATTCGATGGTCACGCGCCCAACGGACGCGATTTCGGATGACGGCACCCTACCGGCAACAGCGCGAGGAAAAAAGACACACGTACTGATGGTTACTATCGATTGCTTTCATGGGCGATTGCGTTCATGGCGATTGCTTTCAGGGGCGACTGCTTTACTGCCTTGCCGCCTCACTGCGCATGTCGCCGGCCAGCGGCGCGTCCTCGCCGGTGAACAGGTGCGGATAGCACTGCTTGAGGTAGCCGAAGAAGAACTCCTCGGGCACATCGGGGAACTGGCCGTGGTCGCGCAGGTATTCCATGTGCCGTTCGCCGTCGCGGTTGAAGGGGTGGAAGACGCTGTCGTTGCGTCCGTCGAATTCCAGCGGCAGCACACCGAAGGCTTCGCACAGGCCGATGTCGAAGGCCGGCGTGGCCTTGACCCAGCGGCCCTCGAGGAACAGCTCGGTGTAGCCGTGCATGGCGAACACCTCGCTGCGCAGCAGTTCCAGCAGGCGCGGCGTGGCCAGGTGGTTCTTCACGTCGGCGAGGCCGATGCGCGCGGGGATGCCGCAATGCCGGGCGCAGGCCGCCAGCAGCGTGGCCTTGGGCACGCAGTAGGACTGCCCGGCCTCCAGCGCATGGCTGGCCTTGAGCGTCTGCGGGTCGCGGCTGAACACGTAGGGGTTGTAGCGAATCTGGTCGCGCACCGCGTAATACAGGGCCACCGCCTGCTCCAGCGGAGTACCGCCGTCGCCGCGGTGATTTAGAGCGAACTCGATTACCCCGGGGTGGTCACTATCAACGAAGCGGCTGGGCTTGAGGTAGGGCTGCATGGCGTTGTCTCCGGGCTGGTCATCCTTGATGGCGTCCCCAGTCTAACCAGCGCCGGCGCCTGCCCGACAAGACGATCCGGCCAAGCTGTCCGGCCATGCGGCCATCGGTCCGATTCGGCCAGCTAAGCTTCCGGTGCATGGTGGAGGGGGCCCCCACGGGGAATACCTGCCGCTGTGCTCGCGCACTCTCGTTACCAAGCCCACTACGGCCTGCTGTCGCCGGGTTGGGTTGTCATGGAGGAATCCGCATGCTGCTCGTCTGGTTACTCGTCCTGATCCTCGGCGTCGCCTGGCTCGCGCACCGCCGCGCCGCGCCCCTGAAGGCACTCGGCATCGTTGCCGTGTACCTCGCACTGATGAGCCTGTTCAGCCACGCCCATGGCTGGATGGTGCTGTTGTGGCTGCTCTGGGCCGTGGTCGCGGTGACCATTCTCGCCACCGACCTGCGCCGCAGCCTGTTCACCTCGCGGCTGTTCGCCTGGTTCAAGAAGACCCTGCCGCCGATGTCCGAGACCGAACGCGAGGCCATCGAGGCCGGCACCGTCTGGTGGGATGGCCAGCTGTTCAGCGGCCGCCCGGGCTGGCACACCCTGCTGGGCTACCCCAAGGCACAACTGACCGAAGAGGAGCAGGCCTTCGTCGACGGCCCCACCGAGCAGCTGTGCGCGATGATCGACGACTACCAGGTCGGCAAGGCCATGGACCTGCCGCCCGAAGCCTGGGCCTACATCAAGAGCCAGGGCTTCTTCGGCCTGATCATTCCCAAGGAATACGGCGGCAAGGGCTTCTCCGCCTTCGCTCACTCCCAGGTGGTGATGAAGCTCGCCACCCGTAGTGGCGACCTCGCCTCCACCGTGATGGTGCCCAACTCCCTCGGCCCGGCCGAACTGCTGCTGCACTACGGCACCGACGCCCAGCGCCAGCGCTACCTGCCGCGCCTCGCCACTGGCGACGAGATTCCCTGCTTCGCCCTGACCAGCCCGCAGGCCGGCTCCGATGCCGGCGGCATGACCGACGTCGGCGTGGTCTGCAAGGGCCAGTGGGAAGGCGAGGAAGTCATCGGCCTGCGCCTGACCTGGGAGAAGCGCTACATCACCCTCGGCCCGGTGGCCACCCTCCTCGGCCTGGCCTTCAAGTGCCATGACCCGGACCACCTGCTGGGCGATGAAGAAGACCTCGGCATCACCCTGGCGCTGATCCCCACCGACACCAAGGGCGTGCAGATCGGCCGTCGCCACGTGCCGCTGGGCGCCGCCTTCATGAACGGTCCCAACTCCGGCAAGGACGTATTCGTGCCGCTGGAGTACATCATCGGCGGCCAGGAAATGATCGGCAAAGGCTGGATGATGCTGATGAACTGCCTGTCGGTGGGTCGCTCGATCTCGCTGCCGGCGGTGGGCACCAGCGCCGCCAAGGCCGGCAGCTATGTCAGCGGCCGCTATGCCCAGGTACGCGAGCAGTTCAACGTGCCGCTGTCGGCCTTCGAAGGCATCCAGGAAGCCCTCGCCCGCATCGGCGGCAACGCCTGGATGATGGACAGCGCGCGCATCCTCACCGCCAACGCGGTGGACCTGGGCGAGAAACCCTCGGTGCTCTCGGCCATCCTCAAGTACCACCTCACCGAACGCGGCCGCGATTGCATCGCCCACGCCATGGATATCCACGGCGGCAAGGGCATCATCCTGGGCCCGAACAACTACCTGGGCCGTTCCTGGCAGGCCGC
Organism: Pseudomonas sp. LABIM340; assembly: GCF_040017195.2. Taxonomy (NCBI): domain Bacteria; kingdom Pseudomonadati; phylum Pseudomonadota; class Gammaproteobacteria; order Pseudomonadales; family Pseudomonadaceae; genus Pseudomonas; species Pseudomonas sp. LABIM340. The sequence continues at coordinate 4,356,135 of NZ_CM200227.1, forward strand.
GCCGATCTTCATCACCGTCGAGGGCGCCAACATCCTCTCGCGCAACCTGATGATCTTCGGCCAGGGCGCCATCCGCTGCCATCCGTACGTGCTCAAGGAGATGGAACTGGCCCGCCGCGAGGACCAGGACCAGGCCGAGCGCGAGTTCGATGAACTGCTGCTCAACCACATCGGCTTCGCCGTCAGCAATGCCGCCAGCAGCCTGCTGCTGGGCCTGGGCTTCGGCAGCTTCGACCAGGTGCCGGGCGACCGTATCAGCCGTCCTTACTACCGCGCGCTTAACCGCCTGGCCGCGTCCTTCGCCCTGCTCGCGGACTTCAGCATGATGATGCTCGGCGGCGAGCTGAAACGCCGCGAACGCCTGTCCGCACGCCTGGGCGATGCGCTGAGCCACCTCTACCTGGGCTCCGCCGCGCTCAAGCGTTACCACGACCTGGACAACCCGGACTACCTGCACCCGCTGCTGCACTGGGCCATGGAGGAAAACCTGGAGAAGGCCGAAGCCGCGCTGGCCGACCTGATCGACAACTTCCCCAACCGCGCCGTCGGCTGCCTGCTGCGCGTGCTGGTGCTACCGCTGGGCCGTCGCCACCGTGGCCCGAGCGACGCGCTGGATGCCGAGATCGCCCACATCCTCGGCCGCCCGCTGAGCGACCCGGCGCTCCAGGCAATCCTCGCCGGCGCCCATCTACCCAGTGGCCCGGATGATCCGGTCGCCAAGCTCACCTTCGCCTACGACCAGCTCGCTGCCGCAGCGCCCTTGCAGAAGAAGCTGCACAAGGCGCTCAAGGAGCACGGCGTCAATCCCAGGCCAGGGCAGTCGCCCATCGATGCCGCCGCCGAGGCGGGCGTGCTGGAAGCCGCGGAAGCGGAAACCCTGCACTCCGCCGAACGCGCTCGCCGCGCGGTGATCGACGTGGACGATTTTTCTAAAGAAGAGCTGGCCGGCAAGGCCGACTGAGCAGCAGCTTTCACGCACGGGGCGCCTTCGGGCGCCTCTTTTTTCTCCGACGCACAGCAATGCCTGCGCGGGCTATCGGGTGCACACTGAAGGCATCACCCCCCATGGAGACCCGCACATGCGTCGATCCATCCTCTTGCTGCTCGTGCTGCTGGCCGGCAGCGTCCACGCCGATCCCTGGCTCTACCCCAGCCGGCCGCGTCCGGCGCCAACGCCCAGCCCGGTCATCGACCCGATCCAGCAACAGCAGGACAGCCTGCGCCGCCAGCAACAGCTGCGGCAGAACCAGCTCGACAGCCAGCGCCTGAACTACGAGGACCAGCGCCTGCAGATGCAGCAGCAGGGCCTGCAGCGCCAGCAGAACAACCAGCAACGCTGGAACGAACAGCGCCGGCAGAGCGACCAGATGATCCAGCGGCAGAAGAACGAGCTGCAGCAGGATCAATTGCAACAGCAGCAGCGGATGCTCGACCAGCAGCGCCAGCAGATCGACAACCAGCGGCGGCAGATCCAGATGCGCCCGCTCCGCTGATCGTTCCGGCGGCAGCGGCGGCGAAACCCGATATACTCCCCGGCCGTTTGCACACAGCTCCAGAGGAATCCCATGGCCAGCGCCTATCTCGACCACCACATCGCCCTGCTCAACCACCTGCGCATGATCCTTGGCGCCCTGGGCGAAGCCGAGCAGGTTCCCGAGGACAACCACGGCCTGTTCCTCGAACGCTTCGACGAGCTGCTGGTGGAACTGCCGCGCGACCCGGAAGGCGCCCAGTACCTGGGCCAGGACCTGATCAGCCAGATCTTCCACCGCTACCCGCAGATCGCCCACCTGATCCCGCGCGACCTTCTGTGGTTCTTCGGCGGCGACTGCCTGCACTACATGCCCGACGAAGAGCTGCAGATGTACCAGCAGCTCGACGAGCGTCGCTTCGAAGCCGAAGAAAACGGCGAGCCCTTCGACTGGAACCGCGAGAAGCAGCTGCTCGCCCTGCCGGAAGACACGCCGAAGCACTAAGCGCCGAGCAGAACCAGAGAAGCCCGCACAATGCGGGCTTTTTCATGGGCGATCGCCAGCTGTTCGCCACCGCCTCCCTCGAAAATCCGACGCTTCTACCTCCCGTCGGCAAGCGCAGCGCTGCAACCCGCGCAGCGCCTGCGCTGCCCTGCCCGCCTAGTCCGAAACTCCCAGCTCGCCTGGGAGTATCGGCCGATGCGCATTCCGCGGGGCGTCCCCATAGTCGTGGCATGTAGCAGTAAAAGGCCAGCAGTCGAGGTCTGGCCGCCACGCATGGAAATGCTCGGGAGAACATCATGACCGCCCATAAGAAGATTGCGTCGCCAACGCGCCCCACCGCAGATGACACCAACAGCCCTTCCGTTACCACCGACCAGAACGACTACGCCCCCGGCAGCACCGCCATCATCACCGCCAGCGGCTTCACTGCCGGCAGCACCGTGAAGATCGAGGTGGACCACGCCACCAATCCCGGCGCCGACGGCGTATGGGGCACCGCAGATGACGTGCTCAACACCAGCGCTGGTGCCGGACACGAGCCCTGGTACGTGACCGACGGCGGCGCCGGCGACCTGGACGGCCAGGCCAACGGCAGCGTCACCACATCCTGGTACGTCGACCCGGACGACTCCGCCGGGGCACGCTTCCTGCTCTCCGCCTCCAGTAACGGCGCCATGGCGACCGCCACCTTTACCGATGCCGGCCCCATCGTGTCGGCGACCGGTGTGACCGTCTCGGCGGACGAAACCGCCGGCCTGCAGAACGCCACGGCCACCCCGAGCCCGGCGGGCGACGCCAATGACAACGACATCCTCCTCGCCTCCCTGCCCGCCGCGTTTACCGCCCGCCTGACCGCCCTGGGCGCTGGCACTGCTTCGGGCGCCGCCCTGAGCGGCTATACCGGCGCAGCCGGGAATACCGGCAGCAATGCCTTCACCATCAGCGCCGCACCCGGCGGCGCGATCACCGACATCCTCTTCACCGGCAGCGGCGGCGCACCGCTCAACGGCCTGGACAGCGGCCTGGATACCCTCGCCGGGCAGGACATCCTTCTCTACACCGACACCACCAACAACAACGTGCTCGTCGGACGTGCCGGCGGCCCCGCGGGCGCCATCGTGTTCGCCGCCTATATCGAGGAAACCGGTTCGCCGGTCAGCGGCGGCAAGATCTGGACCGTGGAATACCAGCCGCTCAAGCACCCGGTCACCAACAATCCCGACGACGCCCTCGACCTCACCAACAAGGTCTTCATCGGTACCAGCCAGGACCTGACCTTCAGCCTGGCCGACGCCCCGTCCGGGCAGAACCTGTTCCTGATGTTCACCACGGCCAACCCGACGACGGTCACTGACAACGGGGTGGTGCGCATCACCGACCCGACCATCATCGCCACCGGCAAGGACCCGGCCAACCAGTCCAGCGGCGCCAACATCACCACCGGCGACACCATCAACACCAGCCAGGCCGGCGGCCCGACCACCTTCGGCACCAACAACCAGATGATCACCGAGCAGGAAGGCATAAGGTTCACCTTCGTCACCGGCGCCCGGCAGAATGTGACCATCCCCAACCTGGACCAGAACGAAGCGGACGTTGAAGCCAACATCGACTTCACCCAGATGTTCAATGCCAAGACCGCCAGCTTCGATGTCGTGCAGTTGCAGAGCGGCAAGAGCGCCATCGTCAAGCTCAGCGCCTTCAGCACCGCGGTCGAAGCAGGTAACGCCTTCATCGACGGCTATGCCGGCGACGCGACAGTCGCCATCACCAACGTCCGCGTTCTCAACAGCACCACCGGTACGGTGCTGGAGAACTCCAACGGTCTGGTGAACGATCCAAGCATCACCATCACCATCACGGGTGGCGTGGCGACCATTACCGGCGTGCTGGCCGGCTACAAGATCGAGTACACCACGACAGCCGACCACAACCGCGTGCTGGTCGAGAACGGCTCTGCGGTCGGCGCCAAGGGCAATGACCATGCCGCCTTCGATATCGGTGGCTTCAAGCTGCTGCAGGTCTCCACCGCCACCGCGGAAATCGGCTCGAAGATGATCTTCGAGGACGACGGCCCGAGCATCAGCACCACCGGCACCGAACCGACGCTGACGGTGGACGAATCCGTCCTCACTACCGATGCCTCGCAGAGCTTCGCCGCGAACTTCACCTCGGCCTTCGGCGCCGACGGCGCGGGCACCCTGACCTACGCGCTGAGCGTGATCGCCGGGGCATCGGGGCTGGTCGACACCGCCACCGGCCAAGCCGTGAACCTGGCCATGAACGGCGCCGTGGTGGAAGGTCGCACAGCCATCAGCAACGACCTGGTGTTCACCGTCAGCGTGGCTGCCAACGGCACCGTGACGCTGGACCAGCAGCGCGCCATCGTCCACGCCAACACCAGCGATCCGGATGATTCGAAGACCCTCACCTCCGACGACCTGGTGAAACTGACGGCGACCAAGACCGACGCCGACGGCGACAGCGCCCAGGCCACGCTGAACATCGGCCAGAACCTGTTGTTCAAGGACGACGGCCCGAACATCAGCACCACCGGCGTCGAGCCGGTGATGACGGTGGACGAATCCGTGCTGGCGACCGACTCCACGCAGAACTTCGCCGCCAACTTCACCTCGGCCTTCGGTGCCGACGGGGCCGGCACCCTGACCTATGCACTGAGCGTGATCGCCGGTGCTTCGGGGCTAACCGACACGGCCACCGGCGAAGCGGTCAACCTGTCGATGAATGGCGCCGTGGTCGAAGGCCGCACCGCCACCACTAACCAGCTGGTGTTCACCGTCAGCGTCGCCGCCAACGGCGACGTCACCCTCGACCAGCAGCGCGCCATTGTCCACGCCAACACCAGCGACCCGGATGACTCCAGGACGCTCACCGCCGACAACCTGGTGAAGCTCACCGCGACCAAGACCGACGGCGACGGCGACAGCGCCCAAGCCACGCTGAACATCGGGCAGAACCTGGTGTTCAAGGATGACGGTCCGAACATCAGCACCACTGGCGTCGAGCCGGTGATGACGGTGGACGAATCGGTCCTGGCCACCGACTCCACGCAGAACTTCGCCGCCAACTTCACCTCGGCCTTCGGCGCTGACGGTGCCGGCACGCTGACCTATGCGCTGAACGTGGTTGCCGGCGCTTCCGGGCTGACCGATACGGCCACGGGCGAGGCAGTGAATCTGTCGGTCAACAATGGAGTGGTCGAAGGCCGCACCGCCACCACCAACCAGCTGGTATTCACCGTCAGCGTGGCTGCCAATGGCGACGTCACTCTCGACCAGCAGCGCGCGGTCGTGCACGCCAACACCAGCGACCCGGATGACTCCAGGACCCTCACCGCCGACAACCTGGTGAAGCTCACCGCAACCAAGACCGACGGCGACGGCGACAGCGCCCAGGCCACGCTGAACATCGGCCAGAACCTGGTGTTCAAGGATGACGGCCCGAGCATCAGCACCACCGGCGTCGAGCCAGTGATGACGGTGGACGAATCAGTCCTGACCACCGACTCCACACAGAGCTTCGCCGCCAACTTCACTTCGGGCTTCGGCGCCGACGGGGCCGGCACCCTGACCTACGCGCTGAGCGTGGTGGCGGGCGCTTCCGGGCTGACGGACACGGCCACGGGCCAGGCGGTCAACCTGTCGGTCAACAACGGCGTGGTGGAAGGCCGCACAGCCACCAGCAACGACCTGGTGTTCAAGGTGAGCGTCGCTGCCAACGGTGACGTGACCCTCGATCAGCTCCGCGCGGTAGTCCATACCGACACCACCAACCCGGACGACTCGACGACCCTGACCTCCGACGACCTGGTGAAACTCACCGCGACCAAGACCGACGGGGATGGTGACAGTGTCCAGGCCACGCTGAACATCGGGCAGAACCTGGTGTTCAAGGACGACGGCCCGAACATCAGCACCACCGGCGTCGAGCCGACCCTGACGGTGGACGAATCCGACCTGACCGTCGACGCGACCCAGGGCTTCGCCGGCAACTTCAGTTCGGGCTTCGGCGCCGACGGCGCCGGCACCCTGACCTATGCGCTGAGCGTGATTGCCGGAGGCTCCGGGCTGACCGACACGGCCACCGGTGAAGCGGTGAACCTGTCCATGAACGGCGCCGTGGTGGAGGGCCGCACGGCTACCACCGACCAGTTGGTGTTCACCGTCAGCGTCGCCGCCAACGGTGACGTCACCCTGAACCAGTTGCGGGCCATCGTGCACCCGGACACCACCGACCCGGATGACGCGAAGACGCTCACCTCCGATGACCTGGTGAAACTCACTGCGACCAAGACCGACGGCGACGGCGACAGCGCCCAGGCCACCCTGAATATCGGGCAGAACCTGGTGTTCAAGGATGCCGGCCCGAGCATCAGCCCCACCGGCACGGAACCCGTGCTGACGGTGGATGACTCGGACCTGACCACCAACGCCCTGCAGGCCTTCTCCGCCAACTTCCTCTCGTCGTTCGGCGCCGACGGGGCCGGCACCCTGACCTACACCCTGGGCTGCGTCTCGGGCGCTTCCGGGCTCACCGATACCGCTACCGGCCAGTCAGTGGTGCTCTCGCTCAATGGCACCGTGGTGGAAGGCCGCTGCGCCATCAGCAACGACCTGGTGTTCACCGTCAGCGTCAATGCCAACGGCGATGTCACCCTCGACCAGCAGCGCGCCATCGTCCACGCCAACACCAGCGACCCGGATGACTCGCGGACGCTCACCTCGGACAACCTGGTGACCCTGACCGCGACCAAGACCGACGGCGACGGCGACAGCGCCCAGGCCACGCTGAACATCGGGCAGAACCTGATCTTCAAGGACGACGGGCCGACCATCAGCACCACCGGCAGCGAGCCGACCCTGACGGTGGACGAAACCGTGCTGGCCACCAACGCCACGGCCAACTTCGCCGCCAACTTCACCTCGGGCTACGGCGCCGACGGGCCGGGCACCCTCGCCTACGCCCTGAGCGTGGTCGCCGGAGCGTCCGGGCTGGTCGACACTGCCACCGGGCAGGCGGTCAACCTGTCGGTCAACAACGGCGTGGTGGAAGGTCGTACCGCCGTCAGCAACGTACTGGTCTTCACCGTCAGCGCCGCCAGCAACGGTGACGTCACCCTCGACCAGATGCGCGCCGTGGTCCACGCCAATGCCAGCGATCCGGATGACAGCAGGACCCTCACCTCGGACAGCCTGGTGAAACTCACCGCGACCATCACCGACAAGGACGGCGACAGCGCCCAGGCCACCCTGAACATCGGGCAGAATCTGGTATTCAAGGACGACGGGCCTTCCCTGGCCTTCGGCAACATCGTCGGCACCGGCAGTACCATCGCGCAGACCGGCTACTGGGACCATGCCTTCGGCGCCGACGGCAGCAGCGCGGCTGGCCTGGATATCGCCCTGGCGAACGGCCAGTTCACCCTGGTGCGGCCCAACGGCACCACCACCACCGGGACCGGTACGCTCACCGAAACGTCACCGTCGCCGGATGCCAATGGCGCGTTCCACTTCGCCGGCACCCTCACCGGCGACTTCGACAACAACGCCAGCACCGCCAACACCAGCGTCGACTACACGCTGACGGCCCTGGCCGACGGCACCTACACCCTGGACCTGGTGCAGGGCTTCAGCTCGACACTGGTGCTGAGCACCGCCAACGGCCAGCTCGGCGCTGGCGGCCCGGATCCGGTGCAGACCCTGACCATCGGCACCGACGCCGTGGTGTTCTTCGCGGCCAAGGCGCTGGCACCACAGACCGGCTCGAACAGCATCCTCACCGGTATCGGCCTGGGCTTGACCGACCCCACCGAGGCGCAGTTGCAGACCAACCCGCTGCCGTCCTACATCGACGACCAGAAGGCCCTCAACGTCAGCACCTCCGGCATCGGCGTGAAGAACAACGTCCTGCAGGGCAGCGGTGCCGGCATTACCGCCGGTGATGACAGCTTCGTCGCCAACCCGCAGACGCTGCTGACCTCGGTGAAGGTCTTCATCGACAACTCGGTGGGCGGCTACGACCCGACCTCGGAATCGCTGTACTACGTCGCCTACTACGACGACGGCACGACGTCCGGGGCGCCGATCAAGGTGCTGGCGGCGAACCTGCAGAACGAGTCCGGCGGGCAGAAATCCTTCACCGTGCAGACTGTCGCCGGCAAGCTGATCGATGCCATCCAGCTGACCATGGCCGAGGGCATGATCAAGGTGCCGACCATCCAGTTCATCAAACAGGTCGAGAACCTGGCCAGCGACGTGAAGCTGTCGTTCAACGCCACGGTGACCGACAAGGACGGCGACGCGGCGACCAGTTCCTTCACCGCCAACCTGTTCGCCAACAAGACCGCCGGCGGAACCTTCGACTACATGCTGACAGGCGTGACCGGCACCAAAGAGGCCTTCAACATCGACCTGGCACGCACCGAGAACAAGTACCAGGTCACCGGCTTCGACACCACCGGCCAGCGCGACAAGCTGGTGCTCAATGGCGACGCCACGTCGACCGTGCAGAACATCGACAACAGCGGCGCCAACAGTATCGTGACGATCCACGAGACTGGCGGGCAGCTGACGACCATCACCCTGGTCGGCGTCGATATCCTCAACACCGATATCGTGCACGGCAGCGCCACGTAGTTCGCACGCGGGAGAGGTGCGGGGGTGGTGTGGAAACCACTCCCGCATCGTTTTTCAGGACGGAGGAAACACGACAAACACTGACGCAGGAAGCTGGCGCTTCAACTGCCCCGCAGCGACGAGCCATTGCCCGGCGGCTGCGTCCGGTCCAGCTCCACCCAGGCCGACTCCGGCGGCTCCTCGCTGCCGGCCAGCCCGTGCTTGAGCGCGTACATCAGCAGGTCCATGCGATTGATCAGGTTGAGCTTCTGGTAGATGTTGCTCAGGTGGTTGTGCACCGTGTGCTCGCTGATGCCCAGGCGCTCGGCGATGCTCATGTACTTGGCCGACGGGTCCTCGACGATGGCGCTGATCAGCTCGCGCTCGCGCAGCGTCAGCCGCGCCTGCTTGGCCTGCTCGTGGTTGCACTTGAGCGGTACATGCCCACTGGCGGCATAGCCGGAAAGCCCGCCCGCCCAGGCGCGGTCCAGGCCGATATCGCGATGGTGGACATTGACGATGGCCTGGATGATCGACTCGGTCGGGTCTTCCGCCAGCACGATGCCCCGCGCGCCCGCCTCGATAGCCTGGGCGACCGGCACCGCCTCGTACAGCCCCTTGAGCACCAGCACTTTCATCTGTGCGCTGCGGGTCAGTTCGCCGACCACTTCCAGCGGGTTCAGGGCATCAGGGAAGAAGCTGAAGAAGATCACGTCAGGGCGTTGCTGGTCGGCGAGGTCCAGTGCATAGGTGTAGGTCGTGGCCTGGCCGCTGACCTCCATGCGTGGCTTCCTGGCATTGATCAGGTCGTTAAGGCCGATCAGCACGAGCGGGCGGCAATCGATCAGCATCACCCGTATCGGCTTTCTGTGGTCAGACATGGCTGGCTGACCCCCTCTGCAAAAGGATTCGCGCGCTCCATCCCATCGGTGTTGGTCTCACCGGGCCACGGCGATTGGAAGCAGGACGCAAGCGGTGACAGGTTCTCGCGGTGCCAGCCCCGGAGCTGGCGGACAAGGACTTCTTTGGCGCGGGCGTTACCTCCGCGCGCCCGGCCAAGGGAGGCTTTCCCTGGCCGGAAAAAGCCTTCGTGGCGGCATGAATACGAATATCTATCAACAAGTTGCACATGATTCTGTGCTCCCTCGTCCGGTCACCTGAGTCTAGGTCAGACCGCTTCGCTACCCGCCTTGCCACCCGTCGACCAGCGGTTCGATTTCGCGGCGAACGGTCGTGCCGCCCGTCCCCCGCAACGCGCCCCACGCCCGGAAAATCAAAAGCTTGGAAACGCCCGCGACAGTCGGGAGGCGGCTGCCGGTCAAGGCCCGACTCGTCAATTAAACGACGAGCGGCTTGAGAGGAATCACGATAAGCGCAACCTCGTCAAAATCTCGTCAACCCCGGCACTTTGCGCGAGCCGCGCGCACGCGCAGACGACGACCGGCAGCGGGGAACTCGTTGGCCGTGCAAGGACGCAAGCCGGAACTGCGAGGGTGCATCAAGCGCCCTGCATGCGGGGATCAGGGACGCGGGAAGTCCTGACTGGAACTGCCGGGGCTCAGCCAGCTGTTCACGCTCTGCACGCTCTCGATCGGCGGCTTGCCCGCCCAGCGATTGAGGGTGAAGACATTGCTGAGGAACTCGTACTGGGTCTTGAGCAGGTCGCGCCGGGCGCGGAACTCGTTGCGTACCGCGGCCAGCACATCCACCGCGTTGACCATGCCGTAGCCCAGCGCCTTCTCCGCCGACTCCCGCGACTTGTGCGCCGAGACCAGGGCCAGGCGATTGGCCTGGATCTTCTCGCCGTTGGAATTGGCCGTGAGGTACGCGCTGGTGATCTCCTTGACCACCCGCCGGCGGATTTCCTCCAGTTGCTCCTCAGCCACCAGTTGGTCCTGGTACAGCCCGCGCACCCGCGCCGAAGTGGAGCCGCCGCTGTAGATCGGCACCTGCAGGCCGACGCCGGCGACATAGCTGTCGGTGCGCGGCGCCAGGGAGTTGTTGTAGCCCTCGTTGGTCTGCTGCGCGCTGAGGTTCAGGCTCAGTGTCGGGTAGTGCCCGCCCTTGCCGCTGCGCAGCGCCGCCTCCGCCGCCTCGACGCCGCTCTCCCGCGCCTTCAGCGCCGGGTTGAGGGCAATGCCATCGCGCACCCAGTTCTCCAGGCTCTGCTCGGTCATTTGCAGGCGCACGTCATCGCGCACCCGGCTGAGACGCTCCTTCACCGGCCGCCCGACGATCTCGGTCAACGCCTCACGGCTGATGGTCGCCTGGTTGCGTGCTTCCAGTTCCTGCGCCGCGAGCAGGTCCACTCGCGCCTGCAGGTCGAGCTGGTCGGTCACCAGGGCCAACTGTTTGGCGAACAATGCATTGACCCGGTCGAGGCTTTCCTGGGTGGTGCGCCTCTCGGCGATCACCAGATCCAGCTCGTCTTCGGCGGCCAGTGCCGTGAAGTAGCGCCGCGCCAGCTCCACGGTGGCCTCGGCCTGGGCGTCCAGCGCCTCGGATTCCGACTGCAGGGCCATGCTCTTGAACTTCTGGTAGTTCTCCCAGGCCGCCTTGTTGTAGAGGTACTGGCGCAGCACCAGGCTGTAGTTCTCGCTGTCGTAGCTCTCGTCGATCAGGTCGTTGCGCTGGTGAATCTGGTTGGTCCCGGCGTTGAGCGCCAGCTGCGGCAGCAGCACGCCCATGGCCTCGCGCTGGTACTCCTTGCCTGCCTGCGCGTGGGCGTAGGAGGCCAGTATCTGCGGATCCTCCAGTCGCGCCTCATGGTACAGGTGCAGCAGGTCGGTGGCGTCGTCGGCGACACTGACTCCCGCGGGCACCACCGTTGCGGTCTGCGCCAGCGCAGCACCCGCCACCAGCATCAGCGCCCCCGCCAGCACAAAAGAAGATGCAGCCATGGTCATTCCTCGATCATCGATTGGGAAAGGGCGTTGCGCGCCGGCTGCATCAGGTACTGCAACAGGGTGCGCTGCCCGGTGATGATCAGCACGTCCGCCGGCATGCCCGGCAGCAACTTGCGCTCGCCCAGTGCATGGGCACCTTTCTCGGTGACCCGGACCCGCGTCAGGTAGTAGGCGGCGTTGGTCTTTTCACTGACCAGGCGATCCGCCGAGACGTTGATCACCTCGCCCTCGATCACCGGTGTGGTCGCGCTGTTGAAGGCGCTGAAGCGAATGTCCGCACGCTTGCCGATGGCCACCCGGTCGATGTCCACCGGCGGCACCTGGGCCTCGATCACCAGCTCGGACACCGAGGGCACGATGTCCAGCAGTGGCGTCGCCGGGCGCACCACGCCGCCCACGGTGTGCACCGTCATGCCGATCACCATGCCCGCGTCGGGAGCGCGAATGACGATACGGCCCAGGCGGTCCTGCAAGGACGAACGCTTCTCCTGCAGGTCGTAGATGCGCGTCTGCACCTCGGCCAGCTGCTTGGCGACCTCGGCGCTGAAGTCCTTGTCGATCTGCAGGATCTGCAGCTGCGTTTCGTTGATCTGCAGGCGCGTGCGGTTGATGGTGGAACGGTGATCGGCGACCTCCGCACGGATCATCTCCAGCTTGCGCTGCTGTTCGAGCAGGCGCTGCTTGTCGACGTAACCCTGTTTCAGCAGGTCGGACAGTTCGCCGATCTCGCCACTGTAGGAGTTGGCCAGCTGGACCTTGGCGCCGATCATCGACTGCAGCCCGTCGATCTGCTGGTTCAGCTGACCGATGCGTTCGCGCAGCACGGAAATCTGGCCCTGCCGCGAGCCCTGGCGAGAGTTGAAGACCTGCGTCTCGCTCTGCCGCGCCTCCACGCCGCGGGGGCTGGCCAGATCGCCGACACCGTCGAAATCGATCGACGCCTGCGCATCGCGTTCGGCCTTCAGCCGCGCCTCCATGGCCTCGGCGGCGATCAGCTGACTGCGCGTCATGTCGAATTCGAAACGCAGCTGTGCGTCGTCGAGCACGATCAGCGGGGACTCTCGTTTGACGATGTCGCCGTCGTGCACCAACACCTCCTTGACGATGCCGCCTTCGGGGTGCTGCACCGTCTTGCGGTAGGCCTGCACGGTCACCACCCCCGGCGCGTAGACCGCGCCGTCCAGCGGCGCGAACGCAGCCCAGGTGCCGAACAGGCCGAAGGTCACCGCAACGATGGCCAGCCCCACGCGGCGCACCTTGAGGTCCGACACGGGCAGGTCGGCGAAGCTCTCAATGGGGCGACTGGGCATCGGCGTCATCCTTGTGGGTATCCACCGGAGCGATGCTCGCGCCCGCCGGCATGGGCCGTTGCTGCACCTGAGGCTGCTGCCTGGCGGTGAGTTCGGCCAGCACCTGGTCGCGGGAGCCGTAGAGCGTGACGGTGCCATCGTTCATCAGCATCAACCGGTCCAGTTGGGAAACAAGGTTGGTGCGATGAGTGATGACGAACACGGTCGCGCCGCTCAGTTTGAGCTGGTGGATGGCGGCCGCCAGGGCGCGATCACCGACGTCGTCGAGGTTGGAGTTGGGCTCGTCGAGCACGATAAGCCGCGGGCTGCCATACAGCGCGCGGGCCAGGCCGATGCGCTGGCGCTGTCCGCCCGAGAGCATCAGCCCTTCGCTGCCGATGACGGTGTCGTAGCCATCGGGCAGCAGCAGGATCATCTCGTGGACGCCGGCGATCTTCGCCGCCTGGATGACCTTCTCCGAATCCAGCTCGGTGAAGCGGGCGATGTTCTCGCCCACGGTACCCTCGAACAGCTCGATGTCCTGGGGCAGGTAGCCGATGTGCGGGCCGAGGTCGTGCTTGTTCCAGGTACTGATGTCCGCGCCGTCCAGGCGGACGACGCCATGCAGCGGCGGCCAGACGCCCATCAGCGCCCGCACCAGGGTCGACTTCCCCGCCGCACTCGGGCCGATGATGCCCACCACGCAACCGGCGGGCACGCTGAAGCTGATGTTCTTGATGATCGGCGTCATCGAGCCGGGCGCGGTGACCACCAGGTTCTCCACCTGGATGTGCCCCAGCGGCGCCGGCAGCGGCATGCGTTCGGGCTGCGCCTGCAGCTTGTCGAGGATGTCGTTGAGCCGGTTGTACTGCGAGCGGGCCGAGATGAAGCCCTTCCAGCTGCCGATGATCAGGTCCAGCGGCGCCAGCGCGCGGCCGAGCAGTACGGCACCGGCGAACACCATGCCCGGCCCGACCTGGTGATCCACGGCCAGGTATGCGCCCAGCCCCAGCACCAGCGACTGCACCAGCAGGCGGAAGGTGCGGGAAATGGTGCTGATGATCGCGCCCTTGTCGCTGGCCAGGGACTGCAGCAGCAGTACGCCGCGCTGCCGCGCGCCCCAACGGTCCATCAGGGTTTCCAGCATGCCCATGGACTCGATGACTTCGGCGTTGCGCAGGTTCTTGGTGGTATGCAGCGACGCCGCGATATGTTCCTTGTTGGCCTGCGCCAGGGCCGGCGCGGTCAGCTTCTCGTTGATGAGCGCGAGCACCAGCAGCAACACAGCGCTGCCCACCGCCACCCAGCCCAGCCAGGGGTGGAAGAGGAACATCACGGCGATGTAGATGGGCAACCAGGGCGCATCGAAGAAAGCGAACAGGCCGCTGCCAGCAAGGAACTGGCGCAGGCCGGTCAGATCGTTGAGCGGCTGAGCCGAGGCATCCATCCCGCCGCTGTACAGCGCCCGCTTGAAACTCGCCTTGTAGACCTGGCGGCTGAGCAGCACATCGAGCCGCGTGCTGACCCGCACCAGGATGCGCGAGCGAACCCACTCCAGGGAACCGAGCGTGATCACCAACAGGGTCATGATCAACGTCAGCATGGTCAGCGTGGTCAGGCTGCCGCTGGTGATGACCCGTCCGTAGACCTGCAGCATGTAGAAGGTCGGGACGAGCATCAGCGCGTTGATGAACAGGCTGAAGAATCCCACGAACAGGAAACTCTCGCGGCAGGCCTGCAGTGCGCTTCGGAGGCTTTCTTCAGGAGTACTTCGCATGGAAACCTCTGCTCGAGAGGCCAACCTGAGTGGAGCTTAGATCAGGCCAATTGGCGCGGTGCGGCCAATGGCCATGCCGCCTGCGGCACGGGGCGGAGTCCGTGAAAAACTCGTGAAAAATCTGCGCGCCCGGCGCGCTCGAGCGATTCGCAGCATCGCATCCGAACTGCTCTACGGCGGCATCTGGCGCCAAATGAGAAGGGTTCCGTCGAAAGCCTGAAAAATCCGATCACCGGCTTCGTCGAGTCCGCGGTTTCAGGAGATGAAAAAGCCCGCGGCGAGGCGGGCTTTTCACACAGCGGTATTGTCCGGATCAGCGCTCGGAATCCTCGACCTGAGCGTCCTCCTTGCCCGGGAACAGCAGGCTGGCGAGTATGCCCAGCGCCAGAACGACCAGCACCACGAGCAGGCTGGTATTGGCATCGATACCGATGCCGTGGTGGAACAGCTGATCGGTGGCGTTCAGACCGAGCTTGGCGGCAATGAAGAACAGCAGGACAACTACGGCCTTCTCCAGGTGCACCAGGTAGCGCTTGAGCGCTTCGAGCACGAAGTAAAGCGTGCGCAGGCCGAGGATGGCGAACAGCATGGCCGAGTAGACGATCAGCGGCTTGCGGCTGACGGCGATCACCGCCGGAACCGAGTCGAAGGCGAACAGCACGTCCGACACCTCGACCACCACCAGGCAGAGGAACAGCGGCGTAGCAAACAGCGCGCCCCTGGTCGCCAGGCTGATGCCCTGGTTTTCGCTCTTCTGCACCTCGACTTCGAGCTGCTTGCGGCCCACGAAGAAGCGCCCGCCCAGCAGCTTCGGCCAGACCGGGAGCAATCTGCTGGCAAAGCGGTAGGCCAGGTGCCTGGAATAGTCCTCCTCCTCGTCATCATCGCCGCCACCCTTGAGCATCATCACGCCGGTCCAGGCAACGATGGCAGCGAACAGGATTTCCACCCAGGGGCCGAAGACCAGCAGGCCAGTGCCAATGGCCACGAAGATGGCGCGGAATACGATGGCGCCCAGAATGCCCCAGTACAGCACCCGGTGACGCAGGCCATCCGGCATCTTGAACCAGGCGAAGATGGCGATGAAGACGAACAGGTTGTCGACGCTCAGCACCTTCTCCAGCGCATAGCCGGTGAGGAACAGGCTGGCCACCTGAGCCCCGTGCTGGAGATAGAGGAAGCCGGCGAAGCCCAGGGAAATCGCGACCCAGAAGATCGACCAGCCCACTGCGCCGGCCAGGGAGACGGGCTTGTTGTCGCGATGGGTCGCCATGTCCAGCAGAAGTGCGGCCAGGGCCAGCCCGACGAAGACCGCCATCGTCAGCGGGGGAAAACCAATGTGTGTCTGTTCCACGATTGCGGCTCTCGAAAAGGGAATGTCGATCGGATCAGGCGGCCGGGCGCGTCGGGCCCGGAGTGCGTCGCCAATGGGGATGGAAGACCCGCCAATGCGGGTCCTGTGCGGCCTGCAGCAGGGCGTGATCGCCCCGGGTATCACCCCAGGCGCGTAGCCGGAAATCCGTCAGGGGGCCGTACTTCGCCTGCAGGCGCAGCACCTTGTTCTCGGCGCGGCAATTACCGCCAACGATGCGACCGGTGAGGCGGCCATCGACGACTTCCAGCTCCGTGGCGATCAGCCGGACACCCAGGCGCTCGGCGAAGGGCCGCAGCACCAGCGCCGGGGACGCCGAACAGAGGGTCACCTCCGCCCCTGAATCCAGCTCGGCGACCACACCGCGCACCCCTTCCGGGCGCAGCAGATAGCCCCAGATGAGCCGGCAGTAAGCGTGCGCCCGGTCCGACAGCCATTGCGCGTCGATGCCGCGCAGGAAAGCCGCAATCAGGCTGGCCTTGAGTTCATCGCGACTGATTCGCCGAACGACGAAGGCCAGTCCAGGCAACAGCAGGGCCGGCAGGCGCCGCAGGAATCCGAACGTGCCGAAAGCGAACCAGAGGAACGGCAGGAAGCTGTCATGGCGGGTCAGGGTCCCGTCAAAATCGAAAACCGACAGGACACTGCCTGCGCCCGGCAGACACTCGCAGCGGACGGGTTCCGGGCGATTCAGCAGCTCCACCATTCGCGTAGCAACCTCACCGGAGCAGCCAGGAATTCCCGCTCATACAGCCGACTGGCGGCACGAACGGACCCGCTCCATCGCAGCGCGATCGAGCGCAGGCATTCTCGGGTGCCCATCCGGAACGACAAACGGGATTCCCCTCAGGGGTGCGTCGGAATCTTCTTCAATGCAGGCGCGCGAGGGGTTCCGCACGGACAAGACGCAGCCGGTTCGGGGCTGTATGGCGAGCATTGCGACGGGAGCGCGCCGGACTGGTGCCGGGGAGTGCGGGCAGGAGCTTCCCGTCGATGACGGCGGGGCGGCTTTTCCAGCGCGCAAACGAAAACGCCGCCCTGATGGGCGGCGTTTCGATTCTGGAGCGGGAAACGAGACTCGAACTCGCGACCCCGACCTTGGCAAGGTCGTGCTCTACCAACTGAGCTATTCCCGCATCAACTTGCTGTAACCCTCAGCTTTCGCTGGTGGTTAACGAAAACGCCGTCCTGATGGACGGCGTTTCGATTTTGGAGCGGGAAACGAGACTCGAACTCGCGACCCCGACCTTGGCAAGGTCGTGCTCTACCAACTGAGCTATTCCCGCAGCAACTTGTTGCAACCTTCAGCTTTCGCCGAAGGGTAACGCCATTTCATCTTTCGGTCACCGCCGTAGCGATGATCGAGAATCTGGAGCGGGAAACGAGACTCGAACTCGCGACCCCGACCTTGGCAAGGTCGTGCTCTACCAACTGAGCTATTCCCGCAATGGCGTCCCCTAGGGGACTCGAACCCCTGTTACCGCCGTGAAAGGGCGGTGTCCTAGGCCACTAGACGAAGGGGACGCGGCCCGGAACTTAACATCTTTCCGACTTCGCTGCTCCGGCATTTCTGCGTTTCGCGTCGAAGTGGCGCGCATTCTAGGGACGCTTTGTAAGGTCGTCAACCCTTAGTAGAAATATTTTTTAAATCAAAGACTTCTGAGTAAAAACTGAGCTGCCGCTATCAGCAGTATCACTAAGACATTACACTCGCGGAAAAACATCCGGAGCACTCCACGGTGTCGCCAATCGTCATTACGGTCCTGGTTCTCGTCGGTATCGCCCTGCTGGTCGCCATCGGCTACATCAATCATCTGGTGGAAAACCGCAAGCTGGAGCAGGCGCGCCTGAAGGCTGATCTGTCAGACCGCTGCCGGCGCTGCGCCGATGTTTCCGAGTCCCTGCCCGGCCAGTTCATGTCGCCGGCATTGAAGCTGCTGCTCAGCGGCTTCGAGCTGAACCTCAGCGAACGCCTGCTGGCCGTCGACAAACAGAACGCCGCGCTGAAGCAGCGCATGGAAGAGCTGCGTGGCCTGGTCGCCAAGGGCGAAGCCATCCCGGTCAAGAATGCGCCGCAGCCGATCCTCACCGAGGCCAAGGCCAAGGACGTGCGCTTCCTCTTCGAAGCGCTGCACGCCCAGCTCACCCGCTGCGCCCAGGACAACATGCTGCCGCGCGTGGAGGCTCAGAAGTGGGTGAAGGAAATTCGCCACCTGCTCACCCTTCTCCATATAGAGTTCTTCGGCAATCTCGGCCAGCAGGCGCTGCAGCAGGGCCAACCGCGCCAGGCGCGCCTGGCCTTCGAGCGCGGCGCGCAGTACCTGCAGAAGCAGCCGGAGATCGGCCGCTACCAGGCACAACTCAAACAGATGGAAGCCCAGCTGGCCCACGCCAACGCCTTGGTGCTGGAAACCTCCCAGCCCGCCCCGGACGAACCGAGCGAGCTGGGCGACGGCCTCAAGGCGCTGGACGAAGACGATATCTGGAAGAAGAAGAACCTTTACGACTGATCCGTCGTCGAATCAAAACCCCGGCCACCTTCGCCCCAGGAGCCTTGCATGAGCCTCGTCGTCTTCGGCGCCCCACTGTCCCCCTTCGTCCGCAAAGTCCGCCTGTTCGCGGCCGAGAAAGGCTTCGACTACCAGTTGGAGAACGTCAACCCGTTCAACCAGCCGGACTGGTACCGCGAACTGAACCCACTGCGCCGCGTACCGGCGATCCGCGACGGCGACTTCACCCTCGCCGACTCCAGCGTCATATGCCACTACCTGGAAGACCGCGACCCGCAGCGTGCCCCGCTGTGCGGCGCAGGCGCCGAGTCCCGCGCGCGGATCAACTGGCTGGAAAAATACGCTGACTACGAGCTGGCCCCGTTGACTACCTTCACCGTGTTCCGCAACCGTCTGCTCAAGCCGCTGATGGGCAAGGTCTGCGATGAAGTGGCAGTGAAAGGCGCCATGCAGGAGAAGCTCCCGGAGCACTTCGATTACCTGGAGAAGTGCCTGGGCGAACAGCAGTGGTTCGTCGATGACCGCTTCAGCCTCGCCGACATCGCCATCGCCTGCCAGTTGGTGAATCTGCGTCACGGTGAAGAAGAGCTGGATGCCCAGCGCTGGCCGAAACTGGCCGCGCACTTCGAGCGCACCCTGGCCCGCCCTGCCCTGACCGAGATCGTCCAGGGCGAGTTGCAGATCATCGCCAAAATCATGGCCAAGCGCTGAAGCGGCGCCGCCCATGAAAAAGCCCCGCCTAGGCGGGGCTTTTCGTTGCCTGAGAACGATCAGCAGTCGGAGAGACGCAGGAAAATCTCCACCAGGCGCTCGATACCGGCTTGATCTTCCGCGCTGAAGCGGCCGGCCGACGGGCTGTCCAGGTCCAGCACGCCGATCAGGCGACCGTCCTTCACCAGCGGCACCACCAACTCGCTGTTGGAGGCACTGTCGCAGGCGATGTGGCCGGGGAAGGCATGCACGTCTTCCACACGCTGGGTTTCACGGGTACGCGCCGCAGCGCCGCACACGCCCTTGCTGAACGGAATGCGAACGCAGGCGACCTTACCCTGGAACGGGCCGAGCACCAGCTCTTCGTTGCGGTTCAGGTAGAAGCCGGCCCAGTTCAGGTCCGCCAGCTCGTTGAACAGGAACGCGGAAAACTGCGAGGCGTTGGCGATGAAGTCGCGCTCGTCGGCGAACAACGACTCCGCCTGGGCGGCCAGCAGCGCGTAGCCGCCAAGGCCGGCGCCAGCCTGTTGCAGATCGATCATGGGATGTCTCCTTCCAGCAATTGTCGGCCCACCCAGTAGCGGGCGAATTGATAGGCACAGCGGCCATTACGGTTGCCGCGTCCGAGCGCCCAGCGGATGGCTTCCTTCTCCAGCTCCTCGTCCCAGGCCCAGGCGGCGAGCCCGGACTTCTGCGCGAGCACTTCGACCCAGTGGCGTACCACGCTGAGGAAGTGCTCCTGGGTGAAGGGATAGAAGGACAGCCACAGGCCGAAGCGGTCGGACAGGGCGATCTTGTCTTCGACGGCCTCGTTGGGGTGCAACTCGCCGTCGACCATCTTCCAGTTCTCGTTGTCGCTCTGTTTTTCCGAGACCAGGTGACGGCGATTGGACGTGGCATAAAGCAGTACGTTGTCCGGGGCCTGCTCCAGCGAGCCGTCGAGCACGCTCTTGAGGACGCGGAAATCGCCCTCTCCGGCGTCGAACGACAGGTCGTCGCAGAACAGCACGAAACGCTGCGGCAGCCCCTGGATCAGCTCGACCACACGCGGCAGGTCGGCCAGGTGGTCGCGCTCGATCTCGATCAGGCGCAGCCCCTCACCGGCCAACTCCGCCAGCAGCGCGCGCACCAGCGAGGATTTGCCGGTGCCACGGGCGCCCCACAGCAACGCGTGGTTGGCCGGCTGGCCAGCCACGAACTGCCGCGTGTTGCGCGCCAGTTGCTCGCGCTGCCGGTCGACGCCCAGCAAGTCGTCCAGGCGCAGGTCGAGGCTGACCTTCAGCGGCTGCAGGTAGCCACTGCGGCCGTCACGGTGCCAACGCGCCGCCAGGCTGTGCTGCCAGTCCACGGTTTCGCGGACGGCGGGCAGCAAAGGCTCCAGGCGCACCATCAAGGCTTCGGCGCGGGCGAGAAAATCGTTCAGACGGGAATCCACGCGGGTCTCCAAGTTCTTCAGGGGCAAGTCTCCAGGAGCAATGCTTCGGGCGCAGGGCGTCGGTTGCAGAACCGGGAATTTCTTCGCCTTCAGGCTATCCCGACAGACGGTTCCGATGGGCTATGCTACGCCGCAGGAAAGCTTCTGCGAGGCGACGCTCCGCAACCATGGATATTGCGCTTACACATCGCCTCTCGTTCAAGCAGGCCAGCCTGACGGTGCTGGTGGCGTTCATCCTGGGCACCCTGCTCAGCCTCATCCAGGTAGGCGTCGATTATGCCAGCCAGGACGCCTCCATCAACCGCGAAGTGCGCGCCCTGCTGGACGTCAGCCACAACCCCGCCGCGCGCATCGCCTACAACATCGACGCCGAACTGGCCCAGGAACTGGTCGTGGGCCTGCTGCGCTCGCCCGCGGTGATCCGCGCCGAGATCATCGACAACGCCAACGTGCCCCTGGCCAGCGCCGACCGGCCGCCGGCGGAGAGCCACCTGCGCGGCCTCAGTGACTTCCTCTTCGGCGAGCAGCGCTCCTACGAGGAGCCGCTGTTCGTCGAGCACGCACCGGCCGAATCCCTTGGCGTGCTGCGCCTGGAGATCGACACCTTCGTCTTCGGCAACGACTTCCTGCGCCGTGCCGGGATGACCTTCCTCTCCGGCTTCGTGCGCAGCCTGATGCTCTCGCTGATCCTGCTGGTGCTCTTCTACGCGCTGCTGACCAAGCCGCTGGTGAGCCTGATCGACGCCCTCTCCCGTCATGACCCGCGCTCCCCCTCGCGCCTGCGCCTGCCTTGCCCGCGCGGCCACGAGCGCGACGAGATCGGCGTGCTGGTAGAGGTCACCAACCGCCAGCTCAATCGCATCTCGGTGGAGATGGAACAGCGCCGCGAAGCCGAAGACCGCCTGACTCAGTACCTGGAAGAACTGGAAAGTATCGTCGCCGCGCGCACCGCCGAACTGAAGGCGGCCAACGCACGCCTGACGCTGTCCAACCAGGAGCTGGAACAGGCGCGGCAGACCGCCCTGGCCATGGCCCAGGCGCGCGGCAACTTCCTGGCCAACATGAGCCACGAGATCCGCACCCCGCTCAACGGCCTGCTGGGCATGCTCGGCCTGGCGCTGGACGGCCCGCTGACCGCCGAACAACACCAGCAGCTGTCCATCGCCCACGACTCGGGCAAGGTACTGGTCGAGTTGCTCAACGACGTGCTCGACCTCTCCAAGTTCGAGGCCGGCCAACTGGAGCTGGAGCAGATCCCCTTCGACCTCGGCACCCTGGTGGAAGACACTGCCAGCCTGCTGTCGCAGAACGCCGGCCCCGCCGTGGAGCTCACCTGCCTGATCAGCCCGCAACTGCCGGCACAGCTCTGCGGCGACCCGACGCGGGTGCGCCAGGTGGTCAGCAACCTGCTGTCCAACGCCCTCAAGTTCACCCGCTTCGGCCGCGTCGACGTGCACGTCGAGCCGCTGGGAGCCGAAACCAAGGATCAAGGCATACGCATCAGCGTGCGCGACACCGGCATCGGCGTGGCGCCCGAGGCCTTGCAGAAGATCTTCCAGCCGTTCACCCAGGCTGACGCCGGCATCGCCCGCCAGTACGGCGGCACCGGGCTGGGCCTGGCGCTGACGCGCAAGCTCTGCGAGGCGATGAAGGGCGAGCTGAGCGTCACCTCCGAGCCGGGCCTGGGCAGCGAGTTCATCGTCACCCTGCCCCTGCGGACGCTGGAGCCCGCGCAACCGCTGGCGAAGCTTAGCGGCAAGCTTGTCGTGCAGTGCGCTGCCAGCAGCGGGCTCGCCGCGCTGCTGCAGAACTGGCTGGCGGAATGGGGTGTCGACTACCAGCGCCTGGACATCGACGAAAGCCTCGCCGGTGTGGAGCTGGACGCGCTGCTCTCGGACTGCCCGGACTGCCTCGTCGTGCTGCGCCAGAACGTCACCAAGCCGGTACTGCTGGTCACCGCCTACGGCAACTTCCTCGAACCCGAGCTGGCCCAGCGCCTCGCCCCGCTGCGGCAACTGGCGCGGCCACTGTCCCGTGCTGTGCTCTACCAGGCGCTGAAACAGGCCTTCGAACACCAGCCGCTGCCCTCATCCAAGACAGCTGGCGCCACCTCGCCAGAGCTGTTCTCCGCCCGCGTGCTGCTGGTGGAAGACAACCCCGTCAACCAACTGGTCGCACGCGGCCTGTTGCAGAAACTGGGCTGCCAGGTCGGCATCGCCATCAATGGCGAGGAGGCGCTGAAGCAGCTCGATGGCGCCGAGTTCGACCTGGTGCTGATGGACTGCAACATGCCGGTGATGGACGGCTACCAGGCCACCCGCGAAATCCGCGAGAGCGGCCGTTGGCCGAACCTGCCGGTGGTTGCCCTGACCGCCAACGCCCTGCCGGAGGAACGCGAGCGCTGCCGCGCCGCCGGCATGGACGATTACCTGGCCAAGCCCTTCCACCGCGACGAGCTGGCGGCCCTCCTCGAACGCTGGGCCGGGCCACAGCCGCGCAACTGAGTCAGGCGTCCAGCTTCGACAACTGCAGCAGCAGGCTGTCCAACTGCTCGCGCAGGCCGTCGGTGACGCTCAGGTCGATGCCGCTGCGACAGAGCAACTCCTCTCGCAGCGGCAGCACCTTCTCGCGCAATGCCACCCCTTCCGCGGTCAGCCCCAGGTGCACTTCGCGCTCGTCATGCTGCGCGCGGCGGCGCTGCACCAGGCCCAGTTGCTCCAGGCGCTTGAGCAGCGGCGTGAGGGTGCCGGAATCGAGCATCAGACGCTCGCCGAGCGCCTTCACCGACGGCTGCTGCGGCGGTTCGGCCTGCCACTCCCAGAGCACCAGCATGGCCAGGTACTGCGGGTAGGTCAGGCCGAGCGCCTCGAGCATCGGCCGGTAGCCACGGATCACCGCGCGGGACACGGCGTACAGGCGGAAGCACAGCTGGTTGTCCAGTTGCAGTTCGGCCGGCAGGGATACAGCGTCTTTCATCACAGCAGCGCTTCGATCTCGGCGGACAGTTGCTCGGGCTTGGTGGTCGGGGCGAAACGCTTGACCAGCTGGCCGTCCTGGCCGATCAGGAACTTGGTGAAGTTCCACTTGATGCGCTGGCTGCCCAGCAGGCCGGGAGCGCGCTTCTTCAGTTGCACATAGAGCGGGTGGGCCTCGGCGCCGTTGACGTCGATCTTCTTGAACAGCGGGAAGCTCACGCCGAAGTTCAGTTCGCAGAACTGGGTGATCTCGCCTTCGTTGCCCGGCTCCTGCTTGCCAAACTGGTTGCAGGGGAAGCCGAGCACTACCAGACCCTTGTCCTTGTACTGTTTCCAGAGCTTTTCCAGCCCCTTGTACTGCGGGGTGAAGCCGCATTGGCTGGCGGTGTTCACCACCAGCAGGGCCTTGCCGCCGAAGTCGGCGAGGGTCTTCTGTTCGCCCTTGATGGTGGTCACGGGAATGTTCAGCAGTGCATCGCTCATGGGCATGGCTCCGGGGGAAAGTGGGAAACCCAAGAATAGTGATCAATTAAATTGCACGCAATTCAATTGATCACGAATGACCCGGCGATATGAGAGGGCATCAGCCTCGTCTGCAGGAGCGGGCCACGCCCGCGACCGGCAGCCAGGCCGGAATCAGCCCGTGGCAACAGACCTCAGCCATGGAGTTCAGCGACAACAGCGGACTTTGTCCGCTGATCGCGGGCATGGCCCGCTCCTACAGGTGAACGCCCAAAAGAAAAGGCCCGCTTGTGGCGGGCCTTCGGGTCACTCCTTGGGCACCAGCTTCAAGGATGCCGAGTTGATGCAGTAGCGCAGCCCGGTCGGCCGCGGGCCGTCAGGGAAGACATGACCCAGGTGCGCGTCGCACTTGCCGCAGCGCACTTCGATGCGGTGCATGCCGTGGCTGAAGTCTTCCAGCTCCTTGACCACCTCGCCGTTCACCGGCTGGAAGTAGCTCGGCCAGCCGCTGCCCGAGTCGTACTTGGCGTCGGAATCGAACAGCGCCGTGCCGCAGCACACGCAGTGGTAGATGCCGGGAGTCTTGGTGTCGTGGTATTCGCCGGTGAAGGCGCGCTCGGTGCCGCCCAGACGGCAGACATGGAACTGCTCGTCGGTGAGTTCGTCACGCCAGGAATCCAGGGGCTTTTCCAGCTTTTCCATCGATCTGCCTCCATTAATGGAAAAAATGCCCGATGCCTCCTTTTCCGGGAATCGGGCCGCACGTATGATGCGCGTGGTTAACGTCATGTTCAGAATCTGCCGCACAGAGACATTCTCGCGATAGAAAAGCCTTAAAAGCTCTATTTTTTCGAGAAATCCACTGTTTTCCTGTCGATTTTCAGGGTCGACACCAGGGAAAAGCACTTCCGAACCGATCATTTGACGCCAGTCTGTCACCCGCGTTACAGCCTGCCAAGTCGCCGGCCGCGGACTATTTCGGAATCCCAGATCATGCAGGTCACCAAATCGAACAAGCTCGCCAACGTCTGCTACGACATTCGCGGGCCCGTGCTCAAGCACGCCAAGCGCCTGGAAGAGGAAGGCCACCGCATCCTCAAGCTGAACATCGGCAACCCGGCGCCGTTCGGTTTCGAGGCGCCGGACGAAATCCTCCAGGACGTCATCCGCAACCTGCCGACCGCCCAGGGCTATAGCGACTCCAAGGGCCTGTTCAGCGCGCGCAAGGCGGTGATGCAGTACTACCAGCAGAAGCAGGTGGAAGGCGTCGGCATCGAGGACATCTACCTGGGCAACGGCGTGTCCGAGCTGATCGTCATGGCCCTGCAGGCGCTGCTCAACAACGGTGACGAGGTGCTGATCCCGGCGCCCGACTACCCGCTGTGGACCGCCTCGGTCGCCCTCTCCGGCGGCAAGCCGGTGCACTACCTGTGCGACGAGCAGGCCGGCTGGTTCCCCGACGTCGCCGACATGAAGGCGAAGATCACCAGCAACACCAAGGCCCTGGTGCTGATCAACCCGAACAACCCCACCGGCGCGGTCTACTCCAGGGAAGTGCTGCTGGACATCGTCGAACTGGCGCGCCAGCACAACCTGGTGATCTTCTCCGACGAGATCTACGACAAGATCCTCTACGACGAGGCCCAGCACATCTCCACCGCCTCCCTGGCGCCGGACGTGCTCTGCCTGACCTTCAACGGCCTGTCCAAGTCCTACCGCGTGGCGGGCTTCCGCTCCGGCTGGATCGCCATTTCCGGCCCGAAACACAAGGCGCAGAGCTACATCGAAGGCCTGGATATCCTGGCCAACATGCGCCTGTGCGCCAACGTGCCGAGCCAGCATGCGATCCAGACCGCGCTGGGCGGCTACCAGAGCATCAACGACCTGGTCCTGCCGGGCGGGCGCCTGCTGGAACAGCGCAACCGCGCCTGGGAACTGCTCAACGACATTCCCGGCGTCAGCTGCGTGAAGCCCATGGGCGCGCTCTATGCCTTCCCGCGCATCGATCCGAAGGTCTGCCCGATCCACAACGACGAGAAATTCGTTCTCGACCTGCTGCTTTCCGAGAAGTTGCTCATCGTTCAGGGCACCGCTTTCAACTGGCCCTGGCCGGATCACTTCAGGGTGGTTACCCTGCCGCGTGTCGATGACCTGGAACAGGCCATCGGACGCATCGGCAACTTCTTGAAAACCTATCGCCAATAACTCATCGCCAGTGAATCCCAGCGCATAAATGGACCTGCAGATCGACGACTTCTACAAGGATGCCGCTTCCGGCCTGCTGACCCTCTACCAGGCCTTCCCGCGCAAGATCGCCCTCTATGTCGAGGACCTGATCGGCCGGGAAGAGCCCGACGAGTTCGGCCTGCCCAGCACCCGCCACCAGAGTTGCCTGGGTGCACTGTTGTGGCTGGCCGATGAAGGTTATCTGCGCTTCGAGACCACCATTCGTTACGAGGCGCTGGACCAGGCGGTGCTCAGCGAAAAGGCCTTCATGCGCTTGACCCGCATCGTCCCCCACGCCGTGCGCGACGGCGAGGAACTGCCGCCCAGCGTGCGCCGCGACCAGGCCACGCTGGCCAACCAGTTGCGCGAGGCACTGGCCGCCCGGCACGGAGAACGCATCGCGCGGCTGACCCGTCTACTCTTCGAGAGCGACCCGGGGCGCCCGTAATACGGGCAGGCGACACAAGTTGAAATAGTCCCCGAGTTGAATCGCCTGGGGGCCAACCGTATATACCCCGCATACTATTCAGCGATCCCGTGCCTGCCTGTGCCCGGCGATCCGGAAAGCCGCGTTCCACTGCGGTTTTCGCCAATGTCACCGTGAGGAGAAGCTTTACGCCATGATGCGCATCCTGTTGTTCCTGGCCACCAACCTGGCTGTTCTGGTGATCGCCAGCATCACCCTGAAACTGCTCGGCGTGGACCGTTTCACCGGCCAGAATTACGGTAGCCTTCTGATTTTCTGCGCCGTCTTCGGATTCGCCGGCTCCCTGGTTTCGCTGTTCATCTCCAAGTGGATGGCGAAGATGAGCACCGGCACCGAGATCATCAGCCAGCCGCGCACCCGCCACGAACAGTGGCTGCTGCAGACCGTCGAAGAGCTGTCCCGCGAGGCCGGCATCAAGATGCCGGAAGTGGGCATCTTCCCCGCCTACGAGGCCAACGCCTTCGCCACCGGCTGGAACAGGAACGACGCACTGGTCGCGGTCAGCCAGGGCTTGCTCGAGCGCTTCTCGCCCGAAGAAGTGAAAGCCGTGCTGGCCCACGAGATCGGCCACGTGGCCAACGGCGACATGGTCACCCTGGCGCTGATCCAGGGCGTGGTGAACACCTTCGTGATGTTCTTCGCACGCATCTTCGGCAACTTCGTCGACAAGGCGATCCTGAAGAACGAAGACGGCCCGGGCATCGGCTACTTCGTCGCGACCATCTTCGCCGAACTGGTCCTGGGCATCCTCGCCAGCATCATCGTCATGTGGTTCTCGCGCAAACGCGAATACCGCGCGGACGAGGCCGGCGCCCGCCTGGCCAGCACCGGCGCGATGATCGCAGCCCTGCAACGCCTGCGCGCCGAACAGGGCGTACCGGTGCAGATGCCCGACACGCTGCAGGCCTTCGGCATCAACGGCAACCTCAAGCACGGCCTTGCCGGCCTGTTCATGAGCCACCCGCCGCTGGAAGACCGTATCGAAGCCCTGCGCGCCGCTGGCCGCTGAGTTTCGGAGCGATAAAAAAGGCGACCCTCGGGTCGCCTTTTTTCATACCGTCGATTCAGCCACGTCGCAGCGCGAACACCACTTCATCCAGATGGCTGACGCCGCGCTTGAGGAACTTCGGGTTTTCCGCCAGCACGTCCAGACGCTCCACCTCTGCCACCTCCCAGCCTTCGAGGAAGAGCCCACGCACTTCATCCGCCAGCACGGCGAATGGCGGGCCATCCATCTCGGCCTGGGGGTATTCCAGGCTGATCACCAGCCCGCGCGCCTGTTGCGGCAGGATACGCTGCAGGTGCGCCGCGTAGTCGGCACGCAGATCCGGCGGCAGAGCGATCAGCGCCGCGCGGTCGTAAAGGCCACTGCAGCCGGCCACCTGCTCGGCCGTGACGTCGAAGAAATCGCCCTGGAGAATCTCCAGGCGCTCGTAGCTGTAGCGCCGCAGCGCGCCCTCCCCGGTGACCTGCGGCGTAACGCCCAGTTCGGCGAAGAAGTCGACGGCGGCTCGCTCAGCCAATTCGACACCCAGCACGCGGTACCCCCATTGCGCCAGCCAGAGCATGTCCAGGCTCTTGCCGCACAGCGGCACCAGCACCTGCGACTCCTCGGGCAACTCCAGATTCGGCCAGTGCCGTTGCAGACCGGGGTTCACCGATTGCTGATGGAAACCGATTTCATTGCGCGCCCAGCGCGACTGCCAGAATTCATGCTGCATAGGTCACCCGTTCAAACACTGCGCATCGCGCGCGGTAACAACCAGCGCCACCAGCTACCGCGCCGCTCGCGCTGCCTTTCTCCGGCTTCGAGGATCTTCAGCCGCACCTGGTCACCGCGAACCCGCTGCACACAGATCTCGGTGCCGTCCTCCAGACGGAGGCAGTCGCCGCTCTCGAGCACCAGGACTTGTTCAACTTGTTGCATAGCCGAATTCGCCATTAGCTTCGGAAATTTCCGCAAACTCTAACGCATCGTCCGACTGACATCCCGCCAAAGCGCTATATGGCGACTGGCTCCCTGACTCTGCAACCGAGTTGGCACTTCCACAGCGATGCGCTTCAAGGGAATGAGCACGGACAGAACAATCGACTATGACGATCATTACTGTCAAAAACCTATACTGGATTTCGATCTTTAGCCGCGTGAACATAGAGGCATTCAAGTAGCGAGGTTCGCCATGCTCCCTGCCCTGTTCATCTCCCACGGCTCCCCCATGCTGGCCCTGGACCCCGGCGCCAGCGATGCGCCCCTGAAGCGCCTGGCCCACGAGCTGCCACGCCCGAAAGCCATCCTGGTGGTCTCCGCCCACTGGGAAACCCCGGACCTGCGCGTGACCGCATCGCCCAAGCCGGAGACCTGGCACGATTTCTACGGCTTCCCGCCAGAACTCTATGCCGTGCAGTACCCGGCCGCCGGCTCGCCAGAACTGGCCCGGCGCGTGGTCGAGCTGCTGGCCGACGACGACCTGCCGGCCACCCTCGATCCCGAGCGTCCACTGGACCACGGCGCCTGGGTTCCGCTGAGCCTGATGTACCCGGACGCCGATATCCCCGTCGTCCAGCTGTCCCTGCCCAGCCGCCTCGGCGCACCCATGCAGCACCGCATTGGCGCGGCCCTGCGTGCGCTGCGCGAGGAAGGCATCCTGCTGATCGGTTCGGGCAGCATCACCCACAACCTGGGCGAACTGGACTGGCACGCCGGCCCGGAAGTCATCACGCCCTGGGCCAAGGCCTTCCGCGACTGGATGGTGGAGCACCTGGAAGCCAACGACGAAGCCGCCCTGCTCGACTACCGCCAGCAAGCACCGCACGCAGTGCGCAACCACCCGCGCGACGAGCACCTGCTGCCGCTGTACTTCGCCCGCGGCGCTGGCGGCTCGGCGATGACGGTCGAGCACGCCGGCTTCACCCTCGGCGCGCTGGGGATGGATATCTATCGCTTCGGCTGAAGCTGCCACCCCTTGTAGGAGCCATTCCCGCGAACCGCGCCCGCAGGGCGTTCCCGAAGATCAGCAGCGAGCCCCACTGGTGGCAGCGGACTTTGTCCGCTGATCGCGGGCATGGCCCGCTCCTACAGGGGAAGCCATCCAAGACCGGAAACGAAAAAGCCCCGCCAATGGCGGGGCTTTTTCATGCGCGGGGACTGACGAATCAGTCTTCGCGGTAACGACGCAGGCGCAGGGCCTTGCCAGCGACGCGGGTGTCCTTGAGCTTGGTCAGCAGACGGTCGAGGTTCTCTTCCGGCAGCTCGATCAGGCTGAAGGTCTCGCGGATCTGGATGCGGCCGATGGCCTCGCGGGACAGGCCACCCTCGTTGAGGATGGCGCCCAGCAGGTTCTTCGCCTGCACGCCGTCACGGGCGCCCAGGGCGGTACGGCAACGGGCCTTGCCTTCCGACGGCGGAGCCATGGTGCGGGGTGCGCCGCTGCGCTCCGGACGGTCGCCGCGCTCGGGGCGATCGCCACGCTCGCTGCGCTCGTAACGGTCGCTGCGCTCACGCGGGGCGGCCGGGGTCAGCGGCTGTTCACGGCGGACCGATTCCAGGTCCAGCGCCTTGCCTTCGGTCAGCTTGGCCAGCAGTACGGCGGCCAGGGTGTCCATGTCGGTACCCAGGCGACGGCACAGCTCGTCACGCACGGCGCCACGGCTGGCAACGGCGTTGGCCAGCAGCGGTTGCAGGCCGGTGGCCAGACGGTTCAGGCGAGCTTCGAGGACGGTTTCGGCGTCCGGCAGGCGAACTTCGCCAACCTTCTGGCCGGTCACACGCTCGATCACCTGCAGCATGCGGCGCTCGCGCGGAGTCACCAGCAGCAGGGCGCGGCCTTCACGACCGGCACGGCCGGTACGGCCGATACGGTGTACGTAGGATTCCGGATCGTAGGGCATGTCCACGTTCAGCACGTGGGTGATGCGCGCCACGTCGAGGCCGCGGGCGGCGACGTCGGTGGCGATGACGATGTCCAGCGAACCGTCTTTCAGCGACTCGATCACGCGCTCACGCTGGGCCTGCGGCATGTCGCCGTTCAGCGCGGCGGCGCGGTAGCCCTGGCGCTCGAGCAGCTCGGCGATGTCCAGGGTGGCCTGCTTGGTGCGGACGAAGCCGATCAGCGCATCGAACTGCTCGACTTCCAGCAGACGCAGGATCGAGGCCGGCTTCTGGTCAGCGTGAACCATCAGGTGCACCTGCTCGATGCGGGCGACGGTCTGGGTCTTGGCGGCGATGCGGACGTGCTTGGGTTCTTTCAGGTGGCGCTCGGCGATGCTGCGGATCGAGGCCGGCAGGGTCGCGGAGAACAGCACGCTCTGGCGGCTGGACGGCATGGCTTCGAAGATCACTTCGAGGTCATCCATGAAGCCGAGCTTGAGCATCTCGTCCGCTTCGTCGAGCACCAGGCTCTTGACGGTGGACAGCAGGTTTTCGTCGCGACGCAAGTGGTCGCACAGGCGGCCCGGAGTGGCGACCACGACCTGAGCACCCTGGCGCAGAGCCTTCAGCTGCGGGCCCATGGGCGCGCCGCCGTAGACGGCAATGACGCCGACGCCCGGCATCTGCTTGGAATAGGTTTCGAAAGCGGTAGCAACCTGCAGGGCCAGCTCACGGGTCGGCACCAGTACCAGCACCTGCGGAACGCGGCGGCTCGGCTCGATCTGCGACAGCATCGGCAGCGCAAAGGCAGCGGTCTTGCCGGTACCGGTCTGGGCCTGGCCGATCATGTCGTGGCCTTCGAGGATCACCGGGATCGACTGGGCCTGGATCGGCGACGGCTCTTCATAACCGACAGCGGCAATGGCAGCGAGAACATTGGGGTGAAGACCGAGCGCGGCGAAGCCGGCGGTTTCCTGGGTCATGGGTTTTGCCTCTAAGTACATCCGCAAAGACCCAATAGCCGAGCTGCGCATGCCCTGTACGACAGTGAAGTCACCCAGGCAGCTGGAAGCGGGGATTTGCGAAATGAAGATTGGAAGAATGCGTCAAGGAAGTCCGCACTGCGGACACATAGCCCGAGTGTGAAACTGCGGGAGAATGCGGGATCCGAAACGAGGCCAGCGTTTGGCCGGCGCGTATCATACCGGAAAAACCTGACCAATGTGTTTCTTTTCGGAACATGCCCGGCGAACGGTCATTCCGTGGACAACCCCGTCCCTGCCGGCTATACCGTGCAAGCCACCCGACCGGAGCCCGCCAATGACCGCCAGCAGCGAACCGCGCATCACCGTCGAACGCCATGACCACGTCCTGCTGCTCGGCCTGAACCGGGTCGACAAGCGCAATGCCTTCGACCTGGAAATGCTCACCCAGCTGGTGCTGGCCTTCGGCGAATACGAGCGCGACGACGACCTGCGCTGCGCCCTGGTGTTCGCCCACGGTGATCACTTCACTGCCGGCCTGGACCTGGCCAACATCGGCGAGACCTTCCGCACCGGTTGGACCATGCCTGAGGGCTCCGCCGACCCGTGGGGCACCTTCGGCGGCCGGCGCCTGACCAAGCCGCTGCTGGTGGCCGCACAGGGCTACTGCTTCACCCTGGGCATCGAACTGATGCTCGCCGCCGACATCAACCTGTGCGCCAGCAATGCACGCTTCGCCCAGCTCGAAGTGCAGCGCGGCATCTTCCCCTTCGGCGGTGCCACCCTGCGCATGCACCAGGTGGCCGGCTGGGGCAACGCGATGCGCTGGCTACTCACCGGCGACCCATTCGACGCCCACGAGGCGTATCGCATCGGCCTGGTGCAGGAAGTCACCGCTCCGGAAGAGCTGATGCCCCGTGCGCTCTGGCTCGCCCAGCGGGTTGCCGCCCAGGCACCGCTAGGCATCCGCGCCACCCTGGCTTCCGCGCGCCGCAGCCTTGATGAGGGTGAGGAGGCAGCCGCCCGACTGCTGCCAGCAATGGCCAGCGAACTGCTGTCCACCGAGGATGCGCAGGAGGGGTTGAACGCCATGCTCGAGCGCCGCGAAGGCCGCTTCCAGGGCAAATGAACGCAGCGGGAAAACGCCCAGCGGGACGCTCGTGCGAAAAGCGCTATATCCAAGGTATTAAAAACGCCTGGCAAGTCGCCATAATCCTTTAGTTTTTCCTTTTAATTCAAAGACCTGCCAAACACAAAACGGCTATATACAAGTTCCAATTTCGCGTCTGAAAACAAACCTCTAGAACTGACTCCAGAGCAGCGCAGCGACTCGCCGGGATACCGAACCGGGCAGCCAGCTGACTGACGTTCTCATGGAGGAATTCGCTATGTCAGGTCCGATTCGTGTTTTCGCACTTTCCCTTCTCGTCGTTGCCCTGTCGCTGCAAGGTTGCAGCAGCCACGGCGGCAGCAGTCACCACCGCGCTTCCGATAGCAGCAGCACCGACGATGGCTCCGGCTCCGGTTCCGGCGGCGATGGCAGCGGCGGCACTGGCGGTACCGGTGGCACCGATGGAACCGGCGGTACGGGCGGTACTGGCGGTACTGGCGGTACTGGCGGTACTGGCGGGACCGACGGAACTGGTGGCACCGGCGGCACTGGCGGGACGGGCGGCACCGACGGAACCGGTGGCACCGGCGGCACTGGCGGAACGGGTGGAACCGGCGGCGGCGACGGCACCGGCGGCGGCACCACCCCGCCAGCCAACACCACCGGCAATATCCTGACCAATACCGGCGAAGCGGTCTCCAATGTCGGCGACACGGTGAGCACCGTCGGCGCCGTGGTGAAAACAGTCGACCTGCCGGTGCTCGGCAATGGCGTCACGCAGAATGCCGGCACCCTGGTCCAGGAAGTCGGCGCCGGTGTGGACAGCGTCGGCACCGGCGTCACCAACGGTCTCGGCCAACTGGGCAACAACCCCAACGCACTCGGCACCACTGTCGCCGGCGCCACCGGCCTGGTCAGCCACACCGGCGGCGCGGTGAGCAGCCTGGGCGACACCGTGGCAGCCATCGGCGATGCTCCGGTGCTGGCCAACACCCCGCTCAACGGCCTGACCGGCCAGGTTGGCGGCCTGGTGGATGGCGTCGGCGGCAAGATCACCATGCTCGGCGACTCGCTCAGCGGCGCAGTCACCACCGGCCCGCTGAGCCAACTGACCACCCAGCTCAGCGGCACCACCGCCGGGCTGGTCGGCAAGGTCGAAGGAACCACTCGCGGCGTCGGCGCCGCCACCGGACTGGGAACGCCGGTGAACAACCTGTTGACCACCGTCGGCGGTGTTGTGACCCAGACAGGCAACCAGGTAGCCAGTGCGAATCCGGCGCTGGCACCGGTCGGCGGAATCGTCAGCGATGCGGGTCAGGCAGTCAGCGCGGCCGGCGGCTTGGTCAATGGCAGCAATCCGGGCGGTGGTCTGCTCGGCAACGTCACCGGCGCACTGGGTGGCGCCACCGGCGGCAGTAATCCGGTGGGCGGCCTGGTCAGCGGCGTGACTGGCGCAGTGGGCGGCATCACCGGCTCCCTGGGCGGCGCAACCGGCGGCAGCAACCCGGTGGGCGGCGTGGTCAGCGGCGTGACCGGTGCAGTGGGCGGCCTTACCGGCTCCCTGGGCGGCGCCACCGGCGGCAGCAATCCGGTGGGTGGTCTGGTCAGCGGCGTGACCGGCGCAGTAGGCGGCCTCACTGGCTCTCTGGGCGGCGCAACTGGCGGCAGCAATCCGGTAGGCGGACTGGTCAACGGCGTGGCCGGTACCGTTGGCGGCGTGACCAGCAGCCTCACCGGTGGCGGCGGACTGGTCGCCGGGGCAGGCGTAGGCATCGGCAGCAACGCCCAGGGTTCGGGCGTGGCAGTTGGCGCAGGCGCCGGTACGACTGGCGGTACCAGCGGTCAGGGAGGCCTGCTGGGCAATACGCTGGGCGCCGTGGGTGGCGCGCTGGGTGGTGTGACCGGCGGACTGGGTGGTGGATTGGCGATCGGTACGCCCAAGCAATAATCCGAATTACACCCATACTGTGGTTACCAGGAGCCGCCCACGGCTCCTGGTCCTTTATCGAAGTCGGTCTCATGGAGGAGCCAGATGCGCAAACTTGCTGTCCTGCCCCTGTTGTTGGCTGCACCTTTCGCCTGGGCCGAGCGCCCTATCCAGCTTCCCGGCTCCGATATCGAACAGACCCTGCCCCGCCCCAACCTCCCTGGCGGCGACATCCGCCCCAAGGCCCCCAAGGTCACCGCGCCGGAACCTTCGGCCACCCAGCCCGCGCAGATCCTCCAGCAGCGCATCCGTATCAAGCGCATTGAGCTGGCCGGCGGCAAGCACTACCCCGTCGCAACCTGGAAACCCCTGCTGGAGCCCCTGACCAAGCGCACCATCCAGGTCAGCGAGCTGGTGGCGGCGGCCAAGGCCATCACCCAGCGCTACCAGGACGACGGCTACTTCATCTCCTTTGCCTACGTGCCCAACCAGGACTTCCGCAGCGGCGTCGCGCGCATCGTGCTGGTCGAGGGCCATATCAGCCAGGTCCGCGCCGCGGGTGACCTGGGCGTGCACCAGATGCGCGTGGACCGCTGGATCGAAAGGCTGAAGGCCGAAAAGCCCCTGACCCGCGAGAGCTTCGAGCGCTTCAGCGTGCTGATGAGCCGGGTGCCCGGCATGCAGATGGCCATGGCGCTCAACCCACCCACCACCAGCGACGGCGGTGCCGTGCTGGAACTGGCCGGCAAGCAGAAACGCTTCGACACCGGGATGAACCTCGACTCGCGTCGCGGCGAGCAGCGCGGGCTGTTCAACGCCGAAGTGATGTCGATGCTCGGCTGGGGCGAGCAGCTGCAGTTCAGCTACCTCTACCCGCCGGGCGACGACCACGAGTACTACCGCGCCTGGAACTACAGCCAGCTGCTGGGCGACAACGGCGTGCAGCTGCTGGCCGGCTACAGCAAGTACAACTCGCGCCCCGGCGAGAACCTGCGCCTGGCCAGTGGCCTGGAGTTCGAGCGCAAGCGGCAGAACGAGCGGGTCAGCGCCGGCCTGGGCATCCCGCTGGTGCTGCGCCGCGACCTGACCTGGGACCTCAACCTGCGTGGCTACACGGTCAACGACACCAGCACCTACGACCTGGTCTACCCGGCCATCCCCTTCCGCATCGAACAGAAGAGCAAGCTGCGCGTGGTGGGCATCGAAACCGTCGTCCAGCAGTTCGCCGAGAAGCGCGTGCGCGCCGGCAGCGTAGCGGTTTACCAGGGGCTGAACGGCATGGGCGCGGAAGCGCCGGAGCCGATCAAGAAGGACTTCACCCGCCTGCTCGGCTTTGGCGCGCAGCAGGACCAGTTCGGCTCCAACTGGCAGGGCGTGGTGAGTGCTGCCTTCCAGTGGAGCGACGACGTGCTGCCCGACTCCGAGCAGGTCACCTATGGCGGCGGCAACTTCGGCCGCGGCTATCCGGACGACCAGGCCAGCGGCGACAAGGGCTGGGGCGCCTCCTACGAGGTGAACTATTCCTTCCTGCGGCAGAGCGTGGTGCTCAACCAGATCCAGCCCTACTTCGTCGTCGACACCGCGCGCACCCGCTACAACCAGGACGGCCTGAGCGAAGGCAAGCTCGGCTCGGCGGCGCTCGGCGTGCGTTTCTCCAACCGCAAGCACTACCTGGTGTCGATGGAAGTCGCCAAGCCTTTCGGCGACCGCGCGCTGGACAACAACGAGCGCAGCCCGCGGCTGAACTTCGCCTTCAGCTACCAGTTCCCCTGAGGGATGCGGAGAGTCACTGCGCCGGGCGCAGTGACTCGATGTAGGTGCGCAGCGAATAGCCCAGTTTGGGTTCGAGCTGGCCGACGCGCTTCTTCAGGCCGCGCAGGTTCAGTTCCTGGTCCAGTTCGGCAGGGACGAAGACAATCACATTGCCCTCGGGCACCGGGCATTCCCAGTAATGCCGGTTGAAGCGTCCACGCAGCAACGCCGCGCCGAGCGGCCGGCCGTCATCGGTGCTCCACTGGTTGATCACCAGCCAGCCACCCGGCCGCAGGCGCTCGCGGCAGGCACCGAGGAAATCCCAGCCGATGTGCGCCGGTGCAGGCCCGGTATCGGTGTAGAGGTCGAGGAAGATCAGGTCCGCTGGCTCGCACTCGGCCAGCTCCTGCACGGCGTCGCCGATGCGCAGATTCAGGCGCTGGTCTTCCACCAGTCCGAGGTGCTCACGGGCCAGGCGCGGGATGGATGGGCGCAGCTCGATGGCTTCCACCTCTTCCAGCGGCAGGTACTTCAGGCAGGCCTGGGTCAGGCTGCCCGCGCCGAAGCCGAGGAACAGCGCGCGACGCGGGCGCGGATGGCACAACGCACCGACCAGCATGGCGCGCGAGTAGTCGTACTCCAGCCAGCTCGGATCGCCCATCAGCACGCAGCTCTGCTCGACCTCGTCGCCGAACTCCAGGTAGCGGAAGGCGCCGCTCTCCACGACGCGGATCACGCCGAAGTCATCGCGTTCCTCGACGATCAGCAACTCTTCGCTCAGCAGCTCCTCACTCATGACCGGCTCCGGGCAGAAACGGTCGTGACAATGCGGTCCGCCGGGAGCGGCGAACGGCACGGATTGCCATTGAAATACAGGGGCTCGCGCACGCAATAATCCTTCGAATCAAGACGGCCAGCCACGACCGCCCGGTCGGCAAAGCCGCAAGAATAACAGCCCAAGAGGCACAACCGAGCATGCCCCAGCGCAACGTCCTTCGCGATCCCGCCGAACGACACCCTTCCCCGCCGACATTTCCACACCAGCGCGCACCCGCGTGCTGCGCGGGCGGCTGATCGCGCCAACGAGTTCCGAAGACCCGAGTTCCCCTTGGACAAGGATGTCCCCCCTCTTCACACGCCAGCGACCACGCGCGGGGCAAAAGCCGAGCTGATACCATGGGCGGATACCGTCCACAGCCGCGAAGACCCCGCCGATGAGCCTGCCCTGGAGCCCCGATAGCTGGAGAAGCAAGCCGATCCAGCAACAGCCCGCCTACCCCGACGCCAACCGCGTGAGCGAAGTCGAGCGCACCCTGGCCAGCTTCCCGCCGCTGGTGTTCGCCGGCGAGGCGCGCGAGCTGCGCCGGCAGTTCGCCGAGGTCACCGCAGGCCGAGCCTTCCTGCTGCAGGGCGGCGACTGCGCCGAAAGCTTTGCCGAGTTCTCCGCGGCGAAGATCCGCGACACCTTCAAGGTGCTGCTGCAGATGGCCGTGGTGATGACCTTCGCCGCCGGCTGCCCGGTGGTGAAGGTCGGGCGCATGGCCGGGCAATTCGCCAAGCCGCGCTCAGCCAACGGTGAAACCATCGGCGGCGTGACCCTGCCCGCCTACCGCGGCGACATCGTCAACGGCATCGGCTTCGACGAGAAAAGCCGCGTGCCGGACCCGGAGCGCCTGCTGCAGGCCTACCACCAGTCCACCGCGTCGCTGAACCTGCTGCGTGCCTTCGCTGGCGGCGGCTTCGCCGACCTGCACCAGGTGCACCAGTGGAACCTGGACTTCATCGCCAACTCGGCGCTGTCCGAGCGCTACCAGCAACTGGCCGACCGCATCGACGAGACCCTCGCCTTCATGCGCGCCTGCGGCCTGGATACCGCGCCGCAACTGCGAGAGACCAGTTTCTTCACCGCCCACGAAGCGCTCCTGCTGAACTACGAGGAAGCCTTCATCCGCCGCGACAGCCTCACCGGCGGCTGGTACGACTGCTCGGCGCACATGCTGTGGATCGGCGACCGCACCCGCCAGCTCGACGGCGCCCACGTGGAAATGCTGCGCGGCGTCGGCAACCCCATCGGCGTGAAGGTCGGCCCGAGCATGGACAGCGAGGAGCTGATCCGCCTGATCGACATCCTCAACCCGGACAACGACCCCGGCCGCCTCAACCTCATCGTGCGGATGGGCGCGGACAAGGTCGGCGACGGCCTGCCGCGCCTGATCCAGACCGTGCAGCGCGAGGGCAAGCAGGTGCTGTGGAGTTCCGACCCCATGCACGGCAACACCATCAAGGCCTCCAGTGGCTACAAGACCCGCGACTTCGCGCGCATCCTCACCGAGGTCCGGCAGTTCTTCGAAGTGCACCAGGCCGAGGGCAGCTACGCCGGCGGTATCCACATCGAGATGACCGGCCAGAACGTCACCGAGTGCATCGGCGGTGCGCGGCCGATCACCGAGGATGGCCTGAGCGACCGCTACCACACCCACTGCGACCCGCGCCTGAACGCCGACCAGTCGCTCGAGCTGGCCTTCCTCATTGCGGAAACCCTGAAACAGGTTCGCCGCTGAGTCCGACACGGGTCTCAGAGCAGTCCTAAAAACACTGCCCGCAATTGACGCGGCCGGGGGCGCCTACCTAGAGTGGCGCCCCGCGCGGCAGCCGCCGCGCCATGGAAACCGTCAACCAAGGAAGATCCCGATGCAACTGCACCGTTCCCTGCTCGCCCTGCTGATCGGCGCCAGCGCCGCCCTCTCCGGCTGCCAGAACGTGAACACCGACAGCCTCATGCAGTCCGGCATGATGGCCATGAAGGCCGCCACCCTGAGCGACGCCGAGATCAAACAGGTCGCCGACGAAGCCTGCGCCAAGCAGGATGCCGAAGCGCAGATCGCGCCGGCCTCCAGCCCCTATACCCAGCGCCTGGACAAGATCGCCGCCGCCCTGGGCAACCCGCTCAACGGCACCCCGGTCAACTACAAGGTCTACCTCACCGACGACGTCAACGCCTTCGCCATGGCCAACGGCTGCGTGCGCGTTTACTCCGGCCTGATGGACCTGATGAACGACAACGAAGTGGAAGGCGTGGTCGGCCACGAGATCGGCCACGTCGCCCTGGGCCATATCAAGAAAGCCACCCAGACCGCCTACGCGGCCGCCGCCGCACGCAACGCCGCGGCCGCCTCGGGCAATGCCACCGTGGCCGCGCTGTCGCAGTCGCAGCTGGGCGAGATCGGCGAAGCGCTGGTCAACGCGCAGTTCTCCCAGTCCCAGGAATCGGCCGCCGACGACTACTCGTTCGACCTGCTGAAGAAGCGCGGCATTCCGCTGGAAGGCCTGGCCAGCGCCTTCGACAAGCTGGCCAAGCTGAGCGGCGGCCAGGAGAGCAGCATGTTCGACTCGCACCCCGGCTCGCAGCAGCGCGCGGACCACATCCGCCAGCGCATCGCCAGCGGCAAGTGATCGCGGACGGGCCTCTTCGGAGGCCCGTTTGTTTTCAGGCCTGCGCCAGCAGCCCTTGCAGGCGCTCGCCTGACGGCCGCCGGCAGTTCACTTCCACCCGCTCCAGCCCGAGCCAGCTCGCCATCTCACCCAGTTGCTGCGCCAGCGCGGCGTGCCCCTCTTCGCCCAGCCCCTTTTCCTCTTCATGGACGGCATGCACCACCAGCTTTCCGGACGCGCGATCGGAGCGCAGATCGACCCGCGCGGCCAGACGCTCGTCGAACAGGAACGGCAACACGTAGTAGCCGTAAACCCGCTTGTGCTGCGGCGTGTAGATTTCCAGGCGGTAGCGGAAGTCGAACAGCCGCTCGGTGCGGGCGCGCTCCCAGACCAGCGAATCGAATGGCGAGAGCAACGCACTGGCGCGCACCTTGCGCGGAATCACCGGGTCCGCCAGGCAGTAGGCCGGCGCCTGCCAGCCCTGTACCTGCACCGGTGACAGCTCGCCTGCCTCCACCAGCTCGGCCAGTCGCGCCTTGCTGTCGACAGGGTCCAGGCGGAAGTAATCGCGCAGGTCCTTCTCGGTGGCCACGCCCAGCGCCTGGGCCGAATGCAGCAGCAATTGGCGCTGCGCCTCGCCTTCGTCCAGTTCGGGCTGCCGCAGCAGATCGGCGGGCAGGACGCGCTCCGGCAAGTCGTACAGACGCTCGAAACCGCGCCGCCCGGCGACCGTCACCTCACCCGCGGCGAACAACCACTCCAGCGCATGCTTCTCGTCGCTCCAGTCCCACCAGGGGCCGGCGCGTTCTTCGCGAGTGGTCAGGCTGCCGGCACCCAGCGCACCTTGCTCGCGCACAGCGCCGAGCACCCGCTGGATCACCGGTTGCTGTTCGCGCCCGAAGCGCGCCAGCTGCTGGTAGATGCCGCGCCCCTCGGCCGCACGACGCATGCGCCAGCGCATCAGCGGGTAGAGTTCCAGCGGCAGCAATGAGGCTTCATGCCCCCAGTATTCGAACAGCCGGCGATGCCGTCCGCCGCTCCAGGCGGCCTCTTCCAGCAGCGTCGGCGAGTAGTTGCCCAGCCGCGAGAACAGCGGCAGGTAGTGCGAGCGCACCAGCGCGTTCACCGAGTCGATCTGCAGGACTCCCAGTCGCTCCAGCAGGCTGCGCACATGACGGCGCTGCACCTCGCCGCCGGGCTTGCGCAGGGTGAAGCCCTGGGCGGCGAGCGCCAGGCGGCGGGCCTGCTTGAGGGACAGGGATTCGACGGTCGGCATCGTGGACTCCGGGGCTGGGCGAGCCCTAGAGCCTAACGCCAATCGCAGCGCCTGGCTGCATCAGACAGGTTCGCCGAGTCGCGCGGGTATCGGGAACGGACGTGCGAAGGTGAAGACCTCTGCCGAAGGGCCCTCCAGCCGCAGACGCTCCAGGCGGTCGCGGGCCATGGCCACATCCGGCCGCTCGCCTTCAGGCAGCCACCAGAGCGCGAGGCTCGGCGAAGGCAGGCGCTCCATCCAGTCGCGCTTGCTGCGCAGTACCTGCAGATGCTCGCCGGCGTAGACGTAATCCTTGAGCGCCTCGACCGACTCCCACACCGACAGGTTGACGATGATCAGCGGGTCGTCGAAGACGCGAATCGAGGTGGCATCGCCCTCCTCCGTCTGCAAGCGCCAGACGAAACCGGGGCTGCGCTCGGCAAGGGCATTGATGTGATCGAGCTGGTCGACGAAGCCCTTCATCAGGGGGTGATCCAGCGGGGCACGGGCCTTGGCGATGTTGATCTGGGCGAGGTGGTAATGGGTGGACATGGGCTTCCTTGTCATCCTGCGGGTCATGAGCCTGATCTGGCTTGCGGGAACAGGCGGCACGACGAGGGTCCGTGCCGCCCGGCGACTTCAACGACGGACATAATCCATCCAGAACGGGCGCTCGACTTCCCGCTGGATGTCGGCACGGCTCAGGCCGATATCCTTGAGCGCCTCATCGCTCATGGTCGCCAGCTCACGACGCTGGCGGGCCAGTTCGTGCCAGTGCAAGACACGTTGCATGGCGCGCTTCCAAAGCGGAACGGAGG
Source organism: Pseudomonas sp. LABIM340 (assembly GCF_040017195.2). NCBI lineage: Bacteria > Pseudomonadati > Pseudomonadota > Gammaproteobacteria > Pseudomonadales > Pseudomonadaceae > Pseudomonas > Pseudomonas sp. LABIM340. The sequence continues at coordinate 4,398,042 of NZ_CM200227.1, forward strand.
AGACTTTGTGGACATGGTAGGACGCTGCTACGAAACCAAGTTGACCTTTCATCATGCTTCCCTCCCTGTGGGGTTGGATGCAGTTTCAGGCTCGCGCTAAGATCAATCCAACGAATCATTCTTATGCAACCCATCTCGGAGATTGATGAATGAGCAGTTTCCCAAGCATCGACAGCGAACTGCTGCGCACCTTCGTCGCCATCGCCGACCACGGCGGTTTTACCCGCGCAGCCGAGATGGTCAACCGCACCCAGTCGGCGGTGAGCATGCAGATGAAACGCCTGGAGGAAGACGTGCTGGAGCGCAGCCTGTTCGAGCGCGAAGGCCGCCAGGTGCGCCTGACGCCGGAGGGGCAGATATTGCTGGGCTACGCGCGGCGCATCCTGCGGTTGCAGGGCGAGGTGTTCAACACCTTCCGCCAGCCGCACATGGTCGGCTCGGTGAAGATCGGCACGCCGGATGACTACGTGATGCGCTTCCTGCCCAGCATCCTTTCGCGTTTCGCCGAGGCTTACCCGCTGGTGCAGGTGGAAGTGCATTGCGACTCGTCCGCGCAACTGCTGATGCGCAACGACCTGGACCTGTCCATCGTCACCCGCGAGCCGGGCACCGAGATCGGCCAGTTGCTGCGCCAGGAATCCTTCGTCTGGATGGCCGCCGAGAGCTTCTGCCCGCAGGACCAGCGCCCGCTGCCGCTGGCGATGTTCAACACCGCCTGCTTCTGCCGCGCCTGGGCCTGCAATGCGCTGGAGGCGATGGAAGTGGACTACCGCATCGCCTACAGCAGCCCGAGCCTGTCGGCGCTGTTTGCCGTGGCCAGCGCGGGCCTGGCGGTGACCGCGCAGCTGCGCAGCCTGCTCACCGGCAACCTGCGCATCATCGGCGAGGATGAGGGCCTGCCGGTGCTGCCCAACGCCAGCATCGTGCTGCTGCGCGGGCAGAAGATGACGCCGGTGACCGACAAGCTTGCCGAGTACATCGTCGAAGGTTTCCGCGCGTAACGCGGCTCAGCGCACCGCCAGCAACACCGCACAGACAATCAGGAAGGCGCTGAAGGCCATACGCAGCTGCCGCTCGGGCAGCGCATGGGCCAGGCGCACGCCCCAGGAAATGCTCACCAACCCGCCCAGCGCCAGTGCGCTACCCATGCGCCAGTCCACGTGGCCGTGCGCAGCATAGGTCGCCAGCGCCACGCCCGTGCTGGGCGCCGCCAGAGCCAGCGCGAGCCCCTGGGCGATCACCTGGGTCAGTCCGAAGACGGACGTCAGCACCGGCGTCGCCAGCACGCCACCGCCCACGCCGAACAAGCCGCCAAGGGAACCGGCACCCAGCCCCAGCACGCCCATCCATGGCAGGCCGTAGCGCGGCGTGCTGCCGCCCTGGGGAACGCGCTGGAACAGGCGCACCAGCAGATACAGCGCCAGCAACACGAGGAAGACCACGAAGGCGGTGCGCATGCTGCGGGCATCCAGGTTCACCGCGATGCTGGACGCGAAGAACGCGCAGAACAGGCCGGTCAGCGCCAGCACGCCGGCCTGGGCGAAATCGATTCGATTGCGCTGGTGATAGCGCCAGATCGCCAGCAACACGTTCGGCACCACCATCACCAGCGCGGTGCCCTGCGCCAGCTGCTGGTCCAGCCCGAACAGCACGCCCAGTGCCGGAATCGCCAGCAGCCCGCCGCCGATACCGAACAGCCCACCCAGGCTGCCCAGCACGACGCCGAGCAGAAAGTCCAAGACCAGGTCCCACATGACGCACCTCCACAACCAGGCGTCCATGCTAGAAAACCCCGGCTGGATGGGAAACGCAAAGCGCAGCACAATGGCTTTGTCATTTTCGCAAAGCCGGCATGCGCCATGAACCCTTCCAGCCTCGAAGACCAGCTCGACCTCTACCTGGACGTGCTCGACAACGGCAGCTTCTCCGCCGCCGCCCGCCTGCGCCAGCTCACCCCTTCCGCCGTGGCACGGCGCATGGACGCGCTGGAGCAGGGATTGGGCTCGACCCTGCTGGTACGCAGCACGCACAACGTGCGCGCCACACCAGCAGGCCTGGCGTTCGCCGAGCGAGCGCGGCGGATAGTCATCGAGCTGCGCCAGGCGCGGGCGGAAGCGGTGTCCCTGAGCACTGCACCGGAAGGCCTGATCCGCATCGACGCGCCGGTGCCCTTCGGTCGCCGCCACCTGGCCCCGGCGCTGGCGGACTTCCTCACCGCCAACCCCGGTCTGGACGTGCAACTGCGGCTGATCGACAGCTTCACCGACACCCGCGGGGACAACCTCGGCCAGGTCGACCTCGTGCTGCGCATCGGCACCCTGCCCGACAGCCGTCTGGTTGCCACGCGTCTGGCGCCCATGCGGCGGATCGTCTGCGCAAGCCCCGCCTACCTACAGCAGCACGGCAGACCGGCCTCCCCCCTGGAGTTGCCGGAACACATCGGCCTCGACTGGGAAGGCCTGGCGCCGCCGCTGGCCTGGCGCTTCCTCATCGACGGCAAGCTGCAGCACCTGCGGCCGCGCCGACTGCGCATGACCGCCAACAATGCCGAAACGCTGGTGGAAGGTGCGCTGCAAGGCATCGGCCTCGCCCACCTGCCCACCTGGCTATGCAGCGAGTACCTGATCAGTGGCCAGTTGCTGCCGCTGTTCTGCGAGAACGGCCTTCCCGATCCGGAGCCCGGCGTCATCCACGCATTGCGTCTGGAGCGCGGCACGCATCCGCGCAGCGAACGCCTGCTGGCCTTCCTGCTGGAGCGTTTCGGCTTCCCGCCGCCATGGGATGCGGCGCTTGCGCAAGCGCTGTTCAAGAATTAACCATCGCGCTAAATTAATGCGCAATCACCTCTTCGCTTCGAGCACCCCGGCCAGGAGCATGCCATGACCCAGCAAGACCCGACCTGCGAAGCCCTCAAGCTGGACAACCAGCTGTGCTTCGCCCTCTACTCCACCTCCCTGCAGATGACCAAGGTCTACAAGCCCCTGCTGCAGGAGCTGGGCCTCACTTACCCGCAGTACATCGCCATGCTGGTGCTGTGGGAAGAAGACGGCATCACCGTGGGCGAGATCAGCTCGCGCATGCTTACCGACCCCGGCTCCCTCACGCCCCTGCTCAAGCGCCTGGAGGCCGAGGGCCTGATTACCCGCACCCGCAGCCAGGCGGACGAACGTGTAGTGCAACTACGCCTGACCGACAAGGGCCGTGAGCTGCGCCGACAGGCGGAGAGCATTCCAGCCTGCGTCCTGGCCAGCAGCGGGCTAACGTTGGACAGTCTGAAGCGCCTCCAGGAGGAGCTCGTGGACCTGCGCGGACATCTGCAAGCCCCGTAATCCGGGTCTTATGCCAAAGCTGCAGGTTCCTTAGTCAGAAATCTTCCAATAATCATCTTGCGCGCTAAATTAAATCGAACTAACTTTCATCTCACGAACTGCTTAGCGCACAAGATATTAAGCAGCAAGACATTCCCGACCAGACACACCTGACAGCGAACCGGAGACCACCATGCAAACCATCAAAGCCCTCTACACCGCCACCGCTACCGCCACCGGAGGCCGTGATGGCCGCGCCGTTTCCTCGGACGGCATCCTCGACGTGAAACTGTCCACCCCGCGTGAACTGGGCGGCGCGGGCGGCGAAGCGACCAACCCGGAACAGCTGTTCGCTGCCGGCTACTCGGCCTGCTTCATCGGTGCCATCAAGTTCGTCGCCAGCCAGAGCAAGAAGCAGATCCCGGCGGACGCCTCGATCACCGGCAAGGTCGGCATCGGCCAGATCCCCGGCGGTTTCGGCCTGGAAGTGGAACTGAACATCAACCTGCCGGGCCTGGACCAGGCCGAGGCCGAAGAGCTGGTCGCCAAGGCCCACCAGGTCTGCCCCTACTCCAACGCCACCCGCGGCAACATCGACGTGCGCCTGAACGTCAGCGTCTGATTCAGCGCTCACGCTCCCAAACCGCAGAAACGAAAAAGCCCGGCATCAGCCGGGCTTTTTTCTGTCTCGGATCAGGCTCAGGCCTTGACGCGGGACTTGTACTCGCCAGTGCGGGTATCGATTTCGATCGAGTCGCCGATTTCGCAGAAGGCGGAAACCTGGACTTCAGCACCGTTCTTCAGGCGGGCGGTCTTCATCACTTTACCGGAGGTGTCACCACGGACAGACGGCTCGGTGTAGACGATTTCGCGAACGATGGTGGTCGGCAGTTCAACGGAGATGACTTTCTCGTTGTAGAAGACGGCTTCGCAGACGTCGGTCATGCCGTCTTCGATGAAGGTCAGCACGCCTTCCAGGTCAGCCTTTTCGATCTCGTACTGGTTGAACTCGGTGTCCATGAAGACGTACAGCGGGTCCGCGAAGTAGGAGTAGGTCACTTCCTTGCGATCGAGGATGATCGGCTCCAGCTTGTCGTCGGCCTTGAACACGGTCTCGGTGCCGGCACCGGTCAGCAGGTTCTTCAGCTTCATCTTGACGACCGCAGAGTTACGGCCGGATTTGTTGAACTCGGCCTTCTGGATCACCCAGGGGGTGCCATTGATGTTGGCAACCTGGCCAGCGCGGAACTCTTGTGCGGTTTTCATACGATTATCCGATTGGATTGGAGACAAAAATCAGGGGCCATATCATAGCCAATTTGTATAAAAACGCACCAGCCCCGCAGCAAGATCGGTTTGTTCGGTCAATCGGCGCTGCCAATCGCCAATCCACGCCGCCCACTCCGGCAGCCGGTTTTCCAGCTTTTGCCAGGCATCGCCGACGTCACCCTGGCCGTTCCAGGCCATCCAGAATGACTGCAACTCCAGCCGCAGCGTCTCGTCCATCCCCTCGCCGAACAGGGTCAGGAAAGCTTCCAGCTTCTCCAGGTGGACATCCTCGTCCTGCTGATAGATGTGCCAGACGAATGGCCGCCCCGCCCATTGCGCCCGCACGAACGAGTCCTCGCCGCGCACCGCGTTGAAATCGCAACTCCACAGCAACGGGTCATAGTCTTCCTGGCGCACGAAGGGCAGCACCTGCACACGCAGGGCCTCCTTCCGGTACTGCTGCCCCACTCCCAGAGCCTGCCCCACCCAGCGCTCGATATCGGCGAGCACCCTGCCCTCGGGCACCAGCAGTAAAGTAGCGGTGGTACTTCCAGCCAGTGCGTCCAGCCAGCCAGCCAGCGCGGCATTCTCATAAGCGAACAGGGAAATGCGCCGCTCGTGAGGCTCGGGGTGCACGCCAAGGCTTTCCAGGAAGCGAAGGCTGGCCGCCGGATCGGCCTGGAAGGCATCGCGCCGGGCAATCAGGTCACCCTCGCGCAACAGCCCGCCGGTGGCAGCGGTGAAGCCGGGGAAATAGAAGTACTTCTGCAGCCCGTTGGCCTGCATCGATGGCAAACCATGGCAGGACTCCACCCAGGACTCGGCGCTGAGGTATTCCAGGTTCAGCCACAGCGAAGGCGTGTGCCGCTCGCGCATCGCTTCTATATAGGCAGCCGGCATTTCACAGGCGAAGGCCTCGACCACCACATCCGCCGCGGCGGTGTCCTGCCAGGGCACAGGCCACAGGCGAACTTCCACACCCGATTGCTGCTGCGACGCAGCCGCGCCATCGGCTGCCGGGCAGATGCGCACGAAGGCCCCGAGGTCGTCGACCCACAGCCGCACCTGCTGGCGATGCTCACCGGCCAGTTGCCGGGCCAGCCGCCAGGTGACGCCGATATCGCCATAGTTGTCGACTACGCTGCAGAAGATGTCCCAGCTGGCCATGCGCTTTCCTACGTACCAGAGCGTGTCTCAGAAGGCGCCAGTGTACCCGCGATCCTGGTCATGCTCCTTAAGCCGATGAATCCCTTGGGAAAAATTTTCAAAAAAGATTTGCCAAGGAGGAAACCTTTGAGTAAAGTGCGCGCCTCGACAGACACAGCGCTGTCGAGAAATCTGGTGAGGTGTCCGAGCGGTTGAAGGAGCACGCCTGGAAAGTGTGTATACGAGAAATCGTATCGAGGGTTCGAATCCCTCCCTCACCGCCAGATTCATGAAAAAGCCCGGCTAAGCAATTAGCCGGGCTTTTTCGTTTTCCCCTTCACACTTTCTTCACCTGTTGCGGCCTAGTTGCAAGTTGTCAGTTGGACAAATGCACAACGGCGATTAAACAGTTGTTCGACCATTGTCGACAGTCATCTGACGGCTTGGTTCCGCAGCCCGGAAACCCGCCTCAGACCCCGCCTGACACCTGTTGGCAACACTCCTTTGCCAGATTGGACAGTTTTTGCCCAAATCGGCCTCGCACAACTGCTAACAGCACCCGTAACATGAAAAAAAAGTGCCGTACTTGCGCTTGGTCAGTTTACTTACTACAAGTAATGGGTACTATGTAGTCCGGCTAATTTCCCAGTCATGGGAGATTGCTTTTAATGGAAATGTCCACCTTAAGGGGAACACGATGAACAACGTTCTGAAATTCTCTGCTCTGGCTCTGGCTGCTGTTCTGGCCACCGGTTGCAGCAGCCACTCGAAAGAAACCGAAGCACGTCTGACCGCTACTGAAGACGCCGCTGCTCGCGCTCAAGCCCGTGCCGATGAAGCCTATCGCAAGGCTGACGAAGCTCTGGCCGCTGCTCAGAAAGCCCAGCAGACCGCTGACGAGGCTAACGAGCGCGCCCTGCGTATGCTGGACAAAGCCAGCCGCAAGTAATAGATCTCCGGATCTGTTCGAAAAACCGACCCCTCGGGGTCGGTTTTTTTATGCCCGCAGTTTCGTCTCCACGACAAAGCAGACAGGCAACAAAAAGCCCGCTCGACCGGTAACGGTCGGCGGGCTTCTTAGTGCGCGCTGCAAGTTACTGCAGCGGCACCGCGTCCTGGTCAACAGTGGCGGCAACCGAACCACCCTGCTGCACTTGCTGCGGCTGGGCAATGGCAACCGGCAGGCCGTCTTCGGCGGCAACCACTTCGCGCACCACGTTCCAGTCCATCTGCATCTGGCTGGCGATGTCTTCGCGCTTGAGCAGGGCGTTGATCACCGCAGTGTGCTTGTCGACCACGGACGGGTCGCCGTTGTCATCGATGGGCGCATGGGCTTCGAGGTAGATCTTGCCTTCGCTGCGACCGAACTTGTACGGCTCGTTGATGATGCGCACCTTGGTGCCCACCGGAATCATCGAGAAGAGCTGGGTCACGTCCCAGTTGTACATGCGGAAGCAACCGTGGCTGGTACGGGTGCCGATACCGAACTTCTTGTTCGAACCGTGGATCAGGTAGCCGTGGAAGCCCAGGCTCATCTTGTACGGCCCCAGCGGGTTGTCCGGGCCCGGCGGCACTACGCTCGGCAGCGGGTCGCCGTCGGCGGCGTGCTCGGCGCGAATCGACGCCGGCGGGTACCAGGCCGGGTCCTTGGTCTTGGCGATCACGCTGGTGCTGCCAACCGGCGAACCCCAGCCTTCACGACCGATACCCAGGGCGTAGGTGTAGACGACGTTCTTGTCCTTGGGGAAGTAGTACAGGCGGTATTCGGCGAGGTTGATCACCACGCCTTCGCGCGGACCGGCCGGCAGGACGAAACGGGTCGGAATGATGACCTCGGTGCCCACGCCCGGCAGCCAGGCGTCGACGCCCGGGTTGGCGGCGATCATCTCGGAGTAGCCGAGGCCGTATTTCTCGCCAAGGTCGGCGAAGGTGTCTTCGTACTTGGCCTTGATGACCTGGACCTGGCCGACGATATCGTCGCCCGGCGCCGGCAGCGGCAATTCAATGGCGGAAACGGGGCCGGCCGAGAGCAGCGCGGCGAGGGACAGCGAGCAGGCGGCAATGACGCGCGACAACATCCGAGGATCCTTGACGTGGGCAATGAGCAAAGGGTGATCAGTTTACCACCGCAAGCCCCGTCAACGGGAGATATCAGACGAGCCAGGAACTGCGCGCGCCGCGCTTTTCCTCATCGAGTTGTTTCAGACAGGCCGCACAGATGCGCCGATCACGCAGCAGCGGCTTCTCGGCTCCGCGCCACATCGGCTGCGCCGGCAGCAGGCTGCCGCACAGCGTGCGGTCGGCCGGGGTTCCCAGCTCCAGCTGGCGTGCGACCAGATGCACCCGGACCTCGCGGCAGGCGAACAGGTCCAACTGCTCATCGGGTTCGATCAGCTGGTAGGCGAAGAGGGTCCAGGCGGGGCGCGACATAGGGGGTTCCAGAAGGGTGCGCAAACATAGCCGAAAGGCCGGGCGCGGGGAAGCCTCGATTCCGTGGTTTATCCGTGCCGGCCTTCATCACAGCAGGGGCTTGAGCGTCGGCCACACGTTGTCGAGCAGTTTAGGCTGCGCCGCCACCGCCGGATGGATGCCGTCGGCCTGCATCATGTCCTGCACGCCCCCTACCCCTTCGAGAAAGAACGGCACCAGCGCAATCTTCTGCTCGCTCGCCACGCTGTCGAAAACCTTGGCGAAAGCGTCGGTGTAGCGCTGCCCGTAGTTGGGCGGCAGGCGCATGCCGAGCAGGATCACCTTGGCGCCCGACTTCTGCGACTGCTCAACCATGCCGCTAAGATTCTGTTGCAATTGCGCCGGTGTCATTCCGCGCAGGCCATCGTTGCCGCCCAGTTCGATCACCACCAGCTTCGGCTTCTGCTCCGAAAGCAGCGCCGGCAGCCGCGCGAGGCCGCCTGCCGTGGTGTCGCCGGAGATCGACGCATTCACCACCTTGTAGTCGAAACCCTGCTCCTTCAGACGCTTGTCCAGCAGGTTGACCCACCCCAGGCTGGTATCCAGCCCCAAACCGGCGCTGATACTATCGCCGACGACCAACAGCGTCTGCGCCGCGGCCTGCTGCGTGATCAGAAGCAACGCCAGGCAGCCGCCCATTAGCCATGCACGCATCGGATTCTCCATGAGCGAAAGCATTCTCACCGCGCGGAACCTTAGCAAGGTTGTTTCCAGCGCGGAAGGCAAGCTGACCATCCTCCACGACCTCTCCCTCGACCTCGTCCGCGGCGATAGCCTCGCCATCGTCGGCAGCTCAGGCTCGGGCAAATCCACCCTCCTGGGCCTGCTCGCCGGGCTGGACCTGCCCAGCGGCGGCGAGATCGTCCTGCTCGGCCACACCCTCGGCAGCCTCGATGAAGACCAGCGCGCGCGGGTACGCGCCGCCCACGTCGGCTTCGTCTTCCAGTCCTTCCAGCTGCTCGACAGCCTCAATGCGCTGGAGAACGTCATGCTGCCGCTGGAACTGGATGGCCGAAAGGACGCCGGGCAGCGCGCCCGCGAATTGCTGGAACGCGTCGGCCTCGGCCAGCGCCTGACCCACTACCCGCGCCAGCTCTCCGGCGGCGAGCAGCAGCGGGTCGCCATCGCCCGCGCCTTCGCTGCCGAACCGGACGTACTGTTCGCCGACGAACCCACCGGCAACCTCGACACCCACACCGGTGAGCGCATCAGCGACCTGCTCTTCGAACTGAACCGCGAGCGCGGCACCACTCTTGTCCTGGTGACCCACGACGAACGCCTCGCCCACCGCTGCCAGCGCCATATCCGCCTGGAAAGCGGCCACCTGATCGACCACGTCGAACCCTGACGGACGAGAGCCGATGAAGCCACTGTCGCTGCCCAACCTGTTCCGCCTGTCCCTGCGCCAGCTGTGGCGCGAGGGCCGCAGCGGCGAACTGCGCGTGCTGTTCTTCGCCCTGCTGGTGGCGGTGGCGGCCAGCTCTGCCATCGGTTATTTCAGCGCGCGCCTGAACGGCGCCATGCTGGTTCGCGCCGCCGAATTCCTCGGTGCCGACCTGGTCCTCACCGGTACCCAGCCGGCGCAGCAGGAACAGATCGACCGCGGCCTCAAGCTCGGCCTGCAGCATGCGCAGAGCGTGGAATTCTCCAGCGTGGTAGCCACCGACAACGGCATTCAGCTGAGCAGCGTGAAGGCCGTCGGCGACAGCTATCCCCTGCGCGGCGAACTGAAGAGTGCGCCTGCACCCTTGCAGCCGGAAGTCGAAGGCGGCCGCCCGGCGCCGGGGGACATCTGGGTGGAATCGCGCCTGCTGGCCAGCCTCGAGCTGAAGATCGGCGACAGCGTCGACATCGGCCGCAAGTCCCTGCGCATCGCCCGCGTGCTGACCTACGAACCGGATCGCGCCGGCGACTTCTACAGCCTCACCCCGCGCGTGATGATGAGCCTGCAAGACCTGGACGCCACCGGCGTGGTCCAGCCCGGCAGCCGGGTGCGCTATCGCGACCTCTGGGGTGGCGCGCACGACGCGCTGCAAAGCTACCGGCAGGCGACCCAGGGCAATCTTGCCGCCAACCAGGAACTGCAGGACGCCCACCACGGCAACCGCCAGATCGGCGACGCCCTGGGCCGTGCCGAGCGCTACCTGAACCTCGCCAGCCTTGCTGCCGTGCTGCTCGCCGGCGTGGCCGTGGCCCTGTCAGCCAACCGCTTCGCCACCCGCCGCTTCGACGCCAGCGCACTGCTGCGCTGCCTGGGCCTGTCGCGCCGCGAAGCCCTTCTACTGTATGGCAGCCAACTGCTCACGCTGGGACTGGTCGCCAGTGTCTGCGGCGCCTTCCTCGGCTGGCTCGCGCAGCTGGGCCTGATGCACCTGCTGGGCAACCTGCTGCCGCCGGAAATCCCCGAGGCCGGCATAGTCCCCGCGCTCGCCGGCATGGCCACCGGCCTGGTCGCCCTCGCCGGCTTCGCCTTGCCACCGCTCGCCGCGCTGGGCCGCGTGCCGCCGCTGCGAGTGCTGCGCAGCGACCTGCTGCCCGTGCCGATGCGCACCTGGGCCGCCTATGGCTGTGCCCTGCTCGCCCTCGGCCTGATCATGTGGCGGCTGAGCCTGGACCTGAAACTCACCCTCGCCCTGCTCGGCGGCGGCGCCATCGCTGCGGTAGTCCTCGGCTTCATCCTGCTGCTGGCCCTGCGCGGCCTTCGCCGTGCACTCCAGGGCGCCAGCCTGCCGTGGCGACTGGGCCTGGGCCAGCTGCTGCGCTACCCGCTCGCCGCAGCCGGGCAGAGCCTCGCCTTCGGCCTGATCCTGCTGGCCATGGCGCTGATCGCCCTGCTGCGCGGCGAACTGCTGGACACCTGGCATTCCCAGTTGCCGCCCAATGCGCCGAACCACTTCGCGCTGAACATCCTGCCGGCCGAGAAAGAAAGTTTCGAGCAGCGGGTGAAGGCACTGTCGCCCAACGCCGAAGACCTCTATCCGATGGTGCCGGGCCGGCTGGTGGCAGTGAACGGCAAGCCCGTCCAGACATTGAAGGAAGATGTGCGCAGCGAGCGCGCCCTGCACCGCGACCTCGGCCTGACCTGGTCGGAGCGCCTGCCTGCGGGCAATCAGATAGTCGCCGGTGACTGGTGGCAGGCCGGCGAGAAAAGCGAGTTGCCGGGCGTCTCGGTAGAAGAGAAGCTCGCGGGCAACCTCGGCCTGAAGGTCGGCGACCACCTGAGCTTCACCGTCGCCGGGCAGACTCGCGAAGCGCAGATCCGCAGCCTGCGCTCGGTGAAATGGGACAACTTCCAGCCCAACTTCTTCATGGTCTTCGAGCCCGGCACACTGACCGAGCTGCCAGTGACCTACCTGACCAGCTTCTACCTACCGGTGAGCCAGGAGCGCCAACTGATCGAACTCGCCCGCGCCTACCCCACCGTCACCCTACTGCCAGTGGACGCGCTGCTGGCGCAGCTGCGCAGCATCCTCGACCAGGTGACGCTGGCGGTGGAGTACGTGCTGGTGTTCGTCCTCGCCGCCGGCTTCGTGGTGTTGTTCGCCGGCCTGCAGGCGACCCTCGACGAGCGCCTGCGCCAGGGCGCACTGCTGCGCGCGCTGGGCGCCGAGCGCGGCCTGCTGATGCGCACGCGGCGCAGCGAGTTCGCCCTGCTCGGTGCGGTCAGCGGCCTGCTGGCGGCGCTGGGTTGCGAGTTGATCAGCTACCTGCTCTACCGCCTGGTCTTCGACCTGCCGTGGAGCCCGCATCCCTGGCTGCTGGGGTTGCCGGTGCTGGGTGCGCTGCTGGTGGGCGGCGCCGGCCTGCTCGGCACCCGCCGCGCGCTCACCGTGAGCCCATTGCGCCTGCTGCGCGAGAGCTGATCGGGTAGACTGCCCCGATCACTCTCGCCGCACTGGAAGCCATGAGCCGCTATCGTCCGCCCCGCCCCGCCGGTACCCCGCTGATCACTCCCGAAGGCGAAGCGCGCCTGCGCGCCGAACTGCATGAACTGTGGAACGTGCGCCGACCGCAGGTGACCCAGTCGGTCAGCGAGGCCGCAGCGCAAGGCGACCGCTCGGAGAACGCCGAATACACCTACGGCAAGAAGATGCTGCGGGAGATAGACAGCCGCGTGCGCTTCCTGCGCAAGCGCCTGGAGAACTGCAAGGTGGTCAGCGAGCGCCCGGCAGACCCGAACAAGGTCTACTTCGGCGCCTGGGTCACCCTGGAAGACGAGGACGGCGAACAGGCCCGCTACCGCATCGTCGGCCCGGATGAGCTGGACCTGCGCAACAACCACATCAGCATCGACTCGCCCCTGGCCCGCGCCCTGGTGGGCAAGGAGCTGGACGCCGAGGTGATGGTGCGCAGCCCGTCGGGCGAGAAGATGTGGTTCGTGGTGGAAATCGACTATCCCTGAGGCCGCGCCAATGATCGCGGATCAAACTTCCTGTAGGAGCGGGCCGCTTACTAGAAATGCAGGGGCGCGATCGCGCCCATGGGGCGCTCCTACAGGGAGCTCAAGCGCTCAGAACGACGGCGGACGCCGGGTAATCAGGCCTTGCCGGGCGACACGGGTCAGCTCGTGAACAGCCGACTCCAGCTGCTCGGCCACCGGCGACTGCACCACCGCGAAGTCGAAACTGTCGGACGGGAAGCGCGCGAGATCGGCAAAGGTTTCGGCAAACTGGATCAGGAAGGTACGCGAGCCGTTCCAGCGCTTGGGCCAGCCATCGAGGTAACGGACGAGGGTGGGCTGGTGATTGCCGCCCAGGAGAATCTTCGGATTGCGGCGCACCAGGCCAGTGGTGATCGGGGCCAGGCGCACATGCGGGTTGGGACAGGTCATGGTGTCACGTCTCCGCCTCAGGGGTCCTGCTGGACGCGGCGAGAGGCACACCGAACCAGCGCTTTAGCGGTATTTCGATGTCAGCCTTCGCTGCATCCGCGCCCCGCAAGTTGCTACTTAAATCGGCGCTGTGCGGCATCCTAGAGAAGCCCCGGCAAAGCTGTCAAGGAGACTTCAGTCGATGACCACACCCCCCATGCGGCTGTTCTTCGCCCTGCCCTGCCCGGCGGAACTGGCGGCGCACATCTGCGCCTGGCGTGACAGCCTGCACCACGACGGCCAGCCCGTAGCCCAGGCCAACCTGCACCTGACCCTGGCCTTTCTCGGCTCCGTACCACGCGGGCGCAAGGCGGAGTTGCGCGCCATTGGCGAACGCCTGCCGCGCCAGGGCTTCAACCTGGAGCTGGACCACATCGCGCGGTGGAACAACGGCATCCTGCACCTGGCGCCGAGCAACGCACCGGCCGCCCTGCACGAACTGGTGCACGCCCTGCGCGAGGAGCTGCATGCAGGTGGATTCGAAGTCGAGCATCGCCCGTTCCATCCGCATATCACCCTCGCTCGCCATACCCACCACACGCCGGCCGCCGCAGCCTCCTTCCTGCTGCCAGCCCAGGCCGTGACGCTGTTCAGCTCGGAGAACAGCCCCACTGGCGTGCGCTACCGCGCAATCGGCGAGTGGCCGCTAGACAGCGTCTGAGCGCGCCGCCCAGCCCTGGGCGTAATCGAGAAAGCGACGCAGGCCCGCCGTGGGGTACTTGTCGACATGCAGCGCACGGAAGAAGGTGCGCCGCAGCGGTCCCAGCGGGTTTTCCAGGCGCACCAGTTCGCCGCGTGCAAGCTCCACCTGCACCACGCGCTGCGACAGGCAGCCGATGCCGAAGCCACTGCCCACCAGATGCTTGATCGCCTCGGCGTTGCTCACCTCCAGAGGCGCGTTGACGCTGCCCAGCCGCGGCAACACCTGCTGCTCGAATGTCACGCGGGTACCGGAACCGGCTTCACGCAGCACCCAGCGCGCCGCCGCCAGATCCTTCAGGCTGACGCGTTCGGCCAGCGCCAGGGGATGATCCGGCGCCACTACCAGCAAAAGCTCGTCCGCCATCCAGGGAGTGAGCTGTATCTGCGGATGCTGGATCGGCGCCTCGATGAAGGCCACGTCCAACCTGAACTCGGCCAGCGCCTCGATCACCCCGCCGCTATTGGCGACCTGCAACTCCAGACGGCTTTCGGGCAGCTCGCCGAGAAAACCGGCCATTACCTGCGGCAGCAGATAGCCACCGATGCTGCGGCTGGCGCCGAGGCTCAGCTGCACTGGCGCCGACTCGAACAGGCTCTCCAGCTCCGCGCTCTGCGCCAGCAAAGCACTGGCCTTAGGGTAGAAGGCGCGGCCGTTGTCGTTCAGCGCCAGGCGCTTGCCGCTACGATCGAACAGGCGCGTGCCGAGCGCGCGCTCCAGTTCCTGCAACGCCTGGCTGGCGGCGGACTGCGACAGCGCGATGCGCGCTGCCGCCTGGGTCACGTTGCCCAGTTCTGCGATGGCAGTGAAGGTCGCCAGCTGGCGAAGGGTGATGCGCGGGCCCATATCGATAAAACCGGTCAACCCAATAAGAACAATCCGTTTTTACACTAAGCAAGGCGGCGGCACCATGGCTTCACCTTACACAAGGAGCCTGTAATGAACGCCCTTCGCCGCCTGCCCTACTACGTCCCTGGCGCCCTACTCTGCCTGGGCATCGCCTTCGGCTCCCGCCAGCTCATGGAAATCCCCGCGCTGCAGCACCTGGGGCTCGGCAGCCTGACCCTGGCGATCCTCATCGGCCTGCTCGCCGGCAACCTCGGCCTGGCCCGCTTCGGCAGCATCCGCCCCGGCATCGACCTGTCGCGCCAGCAACTGCTGCGCCTGGGCGTGGTGCTCTACGGCCTGCGCCTGACTTTCCAGGACATCGCCGCCCTCGGCCCGGCCGCACTGATCATCGACGTGCTGATGGTCGCCAGCACCCTGACCGTCGCCTGGTGGATCGGCGAGCGCTGGCTCAAGCTGCCGCGTGAAAGCGCCCTGCTGATCGGCGCTGGCAGCGCCATCTGCGGCGCCGCGGCGGTGATGGCGAGCAGCCCGGTGCTCAAGGCGCGTGCCGAACACACCGCCGTCGCGGTGGCCACCGTTGTCCTGTTCGGCACCCTGGCGATGCTGCTGCACCCGCTGATCTACGCTGCGCTGCCCAACCTGTTCGGCAGTGAGCAGGCCTTCGGCGTGTTCACCGGATCGACCATCCACGAAGTCGCCCAGGTGGTTGCCGCCGGCCGCGCCATGGACCCCGCTGCTGCCGACGCCGCGCTGATCAGCAAGATGCTGCGCGTCCTGCTGCTGGCCCCGGCTCTGCTGATCCTCGGCCGTGTGGGTTGCGCCGAAGCCGCCGAGCCGGGTGCGCGCCGCAAGCTGCACATTCCGGGCTTCGCCGTGTTCTTCCTGCTGGTGACCGGCCTGCGCTCGCTGGGCTGGGTGCCGGAAAGCTGGTTGGCGCCGCTGCAGCAGCTGGATGATGTGATGCTCGGCATGGCGATGGCCGCCCTGGGCCTGGCCACCCGCCTGGGCGACCTGCGCAAGGAAGGCCCGAAGCCGCTGCTGCTGGGCGCCGGACTGTTCGTCTTCCTGCTGGTGGGCGGCGGCCTGATCAATGGCGGCGTGCAGTATCTCTTCCACTGAATCGCGTTCCACCGATTCAGAGACAAACAAAAAGGGCGGACACCTTGGGTGTCCGCCCTTTTTCGTTACCGGCTTTCTGCTACTACCTTGGCGATCAGCTGGACAGCTTGCGGTCCAGGGAGAACGGGCCGGCGCCGCTGATCAGCAGCGCGACGCTGATCATGATCAGGGTGAAGGCGTATTCGAAGCCGTTGGCGGTGATGAAGAAGCCGTTGGCCAGGTGCACGCTAAACACGGCAACCAGCATGGCGACGATCAGCGGGATGCTCGCCAGGCGGACCAGCAGGCCAAGGACCAGGGCCAGGCCGCCGAAGAATTCGGCGCTGCCGGCCAGAGCGGCCATCAGGTAGCCGGGGGTCACGCCGAGGGATTCCAGCCAGCCCGCCATGCCTTGCAGACCCGGGCCACCGAAGGCGCCGAAGAGTTTCTGCGAGCCGTGTGCCATGAAGGTCAGGCCGGTGGTGATACGCAGTACAGCGATGCCGGCGCCGGCGTTGGTGGTCAGGATGGATTTGATCAGCGAGTTCATGGTGCGTCCTTATGGAAGCTCGAGTGGGAGCGAAGGGTTGCGTAGGAAGTGGGTGACAACCGTGGTTGCTTGGCGACCACTATATCCAGTTTTTCCGATATCAAAAGCGTAAAATCGCGCTGATAACTATCGAATTAACCGATTACTTCTTGATTGCGGCCACGCTTTCACGTGGCTCGAGGCCATCACGTTCGCGCTGATATGCAAGATAGTACTTGTTGACGCTACTGACGTAGTTCACCACGCCCATGCCCAGTTGCTCGGCCGCCACACGCTCGACCTGGAAGAACCACTGGTTGGGGTTCAGGCCCTGGCGCTTGGCCTCCGCACGCAGGCTTTGCACCCGCTCGGGACCGGCGTTGTAGGCAGCAAGAACGAAGGCCATACGGTCCCGTTCATTGATGCGCGGGCTGGAGAAGAAGCGCTTGCGCAGCATCGCCATGTAACGGCTGGCGGCCTGCACGTTGCTGTCCTTCTGGTGCACGGTATCCACGCCCACGGCGCGGGCCGCCGCCGGGGTGATCTGCATCAGCCCGGTAGCGCCGCCAGCGCCGCGCGCGCTGGCATTGAGATTGGATTCCTTGAAGGCCACGGCGGCCAGCGCCAGCCAGTCGACCTTGTTCTGCTCGGCGTAGCGCTGCAGGGTCGGGCGCACGGCTTCCAGGCGCTTGCGGTCAGGCACGACCAGCGGATTGCGCACCTGGTAGGCGCGGCGATAAAGGCGCTGGAAGGCCACGTCCTGGTCCGCCGGCGCGCGGTAGTCCTTGAGGAAGCGGTTGACGCTGGCGCGCAACATCGGTGCATCGCGGCGCACGTACCAGGCCATCGGCTCGCTGTTGTCCAGCACCAGATGACGGTCGACGCGTAGCTTGGTGAAGACCTTGCTCCAGCGCTCGGCGATGGGTTGCTCGACCACGGTGTAGTTGAAGATGCCCGCCTGGACCATCTCCAGCACGTCTTCCACGGCCAGGGAGGAATCGGTCCATTCCAGCACCAGCGGCGCCATACGCTTCTGCGCCAGACGCTCGTTGACCTTGCGCACGGCCTCGCCAGCGGCGCTGCCGGCCGGCAGGGTGATGGTGCGGCCGGCGAGCTGCTCCAGGCGTACGAACTTGCGGTTGCCCTGCTTGGTTACCAGGACCAGCGGCACGTCGGCCTTCCACGGCAGGCTGGGGCTGACATTCTGGCCATCACGGGCCAGCAGGACTTCCCCGGGCGCGACCAGATCGCCTTCGCCGCGCTGCAGCGCGCCGAGCAATTGATCCTTGGCTTTGGGAATGAATTTGATGGTGAGCGGCTTGCGCCCCGGGGCGCTGTCGTTGAGGTACTGCTCGAAGGCGCGCAGGCGGCGGTATTCGATGCCGATGGGCTCACCCTTGATTTCGCCGGAGCTGTTGCGGCTCTGGTTGACCAGAACCCGCAGGGTGCCGCCAGAACGGATGCTGGCCAGGTCGCGGGCGTCGCTGCTTTCCTGCTCCCAGTTTTCCGGCTGGGCCGTCAGGCGCGCGGCCGCCGGCAGTGGCGTGAGAGCCACAAGGCACAGCAGTAGCAGCAACAGTCGGGTCATCCAGCTCTCCGGGGGCTCGCACTCGGCGGTGGGCCGATTAGAGTGCGGTTTCGACCGGTAGTTCCCGGCCGCCAAGGGCGCGCAAGACTCTCACAGGAGGGGATAAACACCAACCCGAAACTTCCGATATATCTTCGGAATATTCCTCAACCTGTTGTTTTTGAAGAGTTTTTGTCAAAAAAGCGGCTTTTGCTATGCTCCGCTTCCGAACAAAGGGAACAAAAATGCAACTGATCGACATCGGCGTCAACCTCACCCACCCGAGCTTCGTCCCGGAACGTGAAGCGGTCCTCGCTCGCGCAATCGAGGCCGGCGTCGTACAGATGGTGCTGACCGGAACCAGCCTGGACGACAGCGAACAGGCCCTGGAACTGTGCCGGCAACTGGACGAAGAACAGCGTCTTTACTGCACCGCCGGCGTCCATCCGCACGAAGCCAGCCACTGGGACAGCAACAGCGCCAGGGTACTTCGCGGCCTGCTGGCCGAGGACCGGGTCAAGGCGGTCGGCGAATGCGGCCTGGACTTCAACCGCGACTTTTCGCCGCGCCCGCAGCAGGAGAAGGCTTTCGAAGAACAGCTGGGCCTCGCCGTGGAGCTGCAGTTGCCGGTGTTCATCCACGAGCGCGACGCCGGCGAACGCCTGCTGGCGATCCTCAAGGACTTCCGCGACAAGCTGCCGGCCGCCGTGGTGCATTGCTTCACCGGCGAGCGCCGCACGCTTTATTCGTACCTCGACCTCGACCTGCACATCGGCATTACCGGCTGGATCTGCGACGAGCGCCGGGGCACCCACCTGCAGGAACTGGTGCGGGAAATTCCCGAAGGCCGGCTGATGCTGGAAAGCGACGCGCCTTACCTATTGCCGCGCACCCTGCGGCCGAAGCCCAAGAGTGGCCGCAATCAGCCGGCTTATCTGCCGGAAGTTCTGGCTTGCGTCGCCGAGCATCGCGGCGAAAGCAGCGAAGCAGTCGCGGCCCACACCACGGCCTGCGCGCGGGCGTTTTTCAACCTGCCGGAAATTTGAACCAACTCTCAAGATCGCGGCTCGTCGGCCGATATGTCGGGGGTAGAAGGTGGCTTGATCGGTATCAATGGCCAACCTTCCCCCTTTTCACGACAATAATGGCGCCTTGCCATTATTTGACCGACAAGAAGAGATTTATGGCCGCCTGGATCCGCGATATTTCCCTCAAGTACAAATTCTGGGCCGTCAACGCGGTCGCCTTCGTCACCACCTTGCTGCTGGTCATGTTCGCCATGCACCAGGAACTCGACGGGCGCAACCAGCAGGCACGCCAGGGTGCCGAAGCCCAGGCCCAGTTGCTGAAGAACTGGCCGGCGGGCTCGGCACTGCCGACTTCGCCGAACCTCGTCAGCTTTGCCAGCGGCAGCGCACCGCAGATCACCGGTATCGACGGTTCCGCCCTCGCCCGCACCAGCGGCTGGGTTGACCTGCAGGGCGCGCAGACCCGCAATGGCGCCCTGGCAGGCGCCTACGTGCAGGACATGGGCAACGGCCAGCGCGTCGCCGTGCTCGCCCCCGGCGCCGACTTCTGGAGCGTCTTCGAGGACCGCGCCCTGCCCTTCGCCGGCGCCGTGCTGGTGCTGATGCTGGCCCTGCTCGCCGCCTCGCAGTTGCTGATCCGCTTCATCCTCACCCACCTGCTGACCCTGCGCGACGTGATGCTCCACGTGGAGAAGAGCGGCGACCTGTCCGCCCGCGTGCCGCTGGAAAGCCGCGATGAAGTCGGCCAGATGGCGACCGCCTTCAACGCCATGCAGGCCGGTTACCAGCGCGTGGTCGGCACCGTCGCCCAGGCCGCCGGGCGCCTCGACGAAGGCGCACGCAGCCTCGCCAGCAGCATGGGCCAGGTGCGCCAGGGCATGCTCGGCCAGCAGAGCGAGACCGACCAGGCGGCCACTGCCATCAACGAGATGTCCACCACCGTCCACCACATCGCCCAGCACGCCGCTGACACCCGCGACCAGTCACAGGAAGCCGACCGCCTCGCCGGCAATGGCCAGCAGGTCGTCGGTCGGGTCGGCCAGTCCATCGCCGGCTTGTCCCAGGGCGTGCAGCAGACTGCGGAGATGATCCAGCAGCTGGCCCAGGACAGCCACAAGATCAGCAGCGTGGTCAGCGTCATCCACGGTATCGCCGAACAGACCAACCTGCTCGCCCTCAACGCCGCCATCGAGGCCGCCCGCGCTGGCGAGATGGGTCGCGGCTTCGCCGTGGTCGCCGATGAAGTGCGCAACCTCGCCAAGCGCGTACAGGACTCCACCGACGAGATCACCCAGATGATCAACGCGCTGCAGTCCGGCACCCGCGACGCCGTGGAGTTCATGCAGGAAAGCTCGATCAAGGCCGACGGCTGCGTCGAGGAAGCCCGCGAGGCCGGCGAGGCCCTGGCGGCCATCGCCTCGGCCGTGGCGCTGATGCGCGAGAGCAACACCCAGATCGCCGTGGCCGCCGAGCAACAGAGTCAGGTGGCCGAGGAAATGACCCGTTCGGTCGTGGGCATCCGCGACGTCACCGAACACACCGTGCAGCAGACCGTCGATTCAGCCGGCACCAGCCACCAGCTGGCGGACCTCGCCGGCGAGCTCAGCCGTGCCATCCGCCAGCTGCGCCTGTAATCCCTATCGCCCACATAGCCTGCGCCCATTGGCGCGGGCTCCCGGGCAGCACCTAGACTGCTGACATTCCGCCCACCTGCACTCAGGCGGGCTTTTCAGTCTCGGGAGCAGCACCATGGGCAAACGTCACCCCAACCTCCTCGCCTGGCAGTGGCAGGGCTACGCCGCCAACCACCGCAACCCGACCAACCTGGCGCTGCACATCATCGCCGTGCCGCTGTTCATCCTCGGCGCCCTGACGCTACTCAGCGGGCTGTTCAGCCTGAGCCTGTCGGCGATCCTGCTGGGCGTGATCGGCATGGTCGCCTCGCTGGCCATCCAGGGCCGCGGGCACAAGCTCGAGGAGCAGGCGCCCGAGCCCTTCAGCGACCGCAAGGACGCCGTCGGTCGGCTGCTGGTCGAGCAGTTCGTCACCTTCCCGCGCTTCGTCCTGAGCGGCAAATGGTGGCGCGCCTGGCGAAATCGCAACAGCTGAGCCGGCCATATCAGCAAGGCGCGGCATTTCGGCCATTCAAGTACCCGGCAGGTTCGCCGATATAATCGTCGGGATTTCGTCACGAGCTGTTGAGATGTCGGCTTTTCGTCATTTTATTGGCATTTTTGCCTGCCTGTTTATTGTCATGCCCGCGCACTCAGCCCCGGAACCGGCGGCCGAGCGCACCGTGCTGACCATTGCAGTGAAGGACCAGCCGCAGCTCCTGCGCCATTACAGCCTGCGCGACCTTGAAGCGCTGCCGCAGACCGAGCGGCGCTCCATGCTCCCTGATGAATCCCACGTCTATGGCTGGCAGGGCGTGCGCCTGAGCACCCTGCTCGCCGGTTTCGACCGCACCGATGCCCAGCGCCTGCGGGTCGAGGCGCTGAACGACTATTCCGCGCTGATTCCGCTGAGCGACCTCGACGCCTTCGACCCCATCCTCGCCTACCGCCGCGATGGCCAGGCCATCGGCATCGCCGAGCGCGGCCCGCTGTTCGTCATCTACCCGATGCTCAATCACCCGGAGTTGCGGACCCAGGTCTACTTCAACCGCACCGTCTGGCAGGTAAGCCGCATTACCCTGGAGTGATCGCCGTGCCCCCGCAGCCTCCCAGGCGGCGCTATCGCCGCCTGACCGTCATCATCCTCAGCGGCCTGATCGCCGCGCTGACCGCCGGCGCCGGAGCGGCGCTGCTGATGGTGCACCAGCACGTCCGCCAGCTGGCCCATCCCGACGCCCATAGTGAGCTGTGGCAGGCCTACCAGCTGCGCGCTGAGCTGGAACGCTCGATGATCACTGCCCGCCAGGTGCTTGCCGGCAAGAGTGACAGCGATGCCCTGGCAACCCGCGTCGAAGTGCTCGCCAGCCTCCTGCCGCCGCTGCGCACCACGCCCGTCTTCAGCTATCTGGTCGTGCCGCGTCCGGAAGTACAGGCGACGCTGGAGACAATCCAGCGCCTGAGCGACGCCTGGCTCCGGCGTGCCCCCTGGGGCCAGCCGGCGGCAGCGAAGGTGCTGGCCGGCGAGATGCTCCGCGAACTGCCGCCCCTGCTCGAACCCACCCACGAACTGGTGGTGGTCACCAACATCGCCCTGACCAACTACATGGACGCCGAACGCCTCGACCTGCAGCGCGCCTTCAACCTGCTGGCCTGGGTGCTCTTCGGCCTCGGCCTGTGCAGCGTGCTGCTGGCCCTGCGGGTGATCGCCAATTCGCGGCGCAAGCTGCAACTCACCCAACGCCTGCACGACCTCAACCAATCGCTCGAGCAACGCGTCGAACAGCGCACCCAGGAGCTGAGCGAACGCAAGGCCCTGCTGCGCTACATCCTCGACACCAGCCCCAGCGACGTCGCGCTGCTCAGCGACGAAGATTCACGCGCCCATTACGTCAGCCCGCGTCTGCTGCAGCGCACCGGCATCCGCCCGCACGAGCCGTTCACCCTCCGTCGGCTGTTCGACGACCCGGATGAGGAAGCGCGCTTCCGCCAGTCGCTGGCCGACAACGGCCAGCTGGACAGCTGGGAAACCCGTCTGGCGGGCAACCCCGCTTACTGGGCGATCGTCTGGGCACGCAAGATGGACGTGGACGGCCGCCCCGCCTCGCTGGTGTGGAGCTTCGACATCAACCAGCGCAAAGCCATGGAGCAGGAGCTTCGTCTGCTGGCCACCACCGACCCGCTGACCGGCCTGCAAAACCGCCACGCCTTCGTCAAACGCGGCGTCGCCCTGCTCAAGAGCGCGCAGCGCTACGACCGCCAGTGCGCGGCACTGATGCTGGACATCGACTTCTTCAAGCCGATCAACGACAGCCACGGGCACGCCTTCGGTGATGCGGTACTGCAGGCCGTGGCCAGGGAGCTGACCCAAGGGTTGCGCGAAGTCGACCTGCTCGGCCGCCTGGGTGGCGAGGAGTTTGCCGCGATCCTCCCGGAGACCGACCTGCAGCAGGCGCTGCAAGTCGCCGAGCGGGTACGCAACAGCGTGCAGGCGCTGTCCTTCACCAGCGAAGACGGCAACAGTGTGCGCCTGACCCTGAGCATCGGCGTGGCCGAGCGGCGCGAAGGCGAACTGCGCCTGGAAGACCTGCTCGCCCGCGCCGACCGCGCCCTGTACCGGGCCAAGGCCGGCGGGCGCAATCGTACGGAGACCGCGCCCGGTCTCTAGCTGGAAGGCTTCTAGCCGAAGATGGTCACCGTCTGCCGGCCAATCGCCAGGAGCTGGCCATCCGCCGACCAGGTCTGCGCCGCAATATGGCCGTAGCCATCACGCGCATGCTCGATGGTTGCCAGGTACTGACACCAGCCATTGGCCGGCATCGACGGCAGCGGCTGGACGAACTCCACAGTCCAGGTCAACGAACTGGAGGGTGCCGGTGACTTCAGGTGCGGCAGGTTGGCCGGCGGCCAGGCGTCGATCAGCGCCAGCAGGTGGCTGATCTCCATCGGCTCGTCGCCCACGTCATCGCCACGAAAACGCATCCAGCCACCCATCTCGCGCTCGCGGCTGGCCGAGAACGGCATGTGCCCGACGGCCCAGCGCATGGCGATGTTCTGCGTAAACGCCGGCATCAGCTTGCGGATGTAGGGCAGTTCCTGGCAGTCCTCGACGGCCTTGAAGGCCGGTGGCGGCAGGCCCTCCATCTGCACGCTGGACTCGCGCGCCACCCCGAAGCTGCCTTGCGCCAGCAGCACCACCTGGCCGTTCTGCACGGCGCGGCAGGACACCTGGCTGACCGACTTGCCCTCGCGCAGGACTTCGGCCTCGAAGCTCACCGGCACTTCCACCTCGATGGGGCCGACGAAGGTGATCGCCAGCGAACGCACCGGCCGCCCGGCTTCGGCCACCGACGCCATGGCCTCGTAGGCCAGCGCCGCCACCAGGCCGCCGAAACTGGCGCGGCCCTGGGCCCAGGCGGCAGGGATGACGATGGACAACGGCGCGGTACGCGCCGCCCGGAGCATTTCGCTGAAGGACATGATCGGACTTCCCTGAGGCTTCTGGAGAAAGGCAACTGGTTGCGATCTTAGGGGCAGCGGCAGCCCCGGCAAACCATCCAAAGCCTTGTCCCCTGCAGGAAATGCCCTGTCATCAATGGCCTCTATGCAGGGCCTTCTCCAAGGCTTCCAGGCTTTCGTCGGCGAGGCGCTCGGCGAGGTCGTGGCGGGCGTTCCAGTGCGGTTGCAGCGGCATCAGGTCCAGCTCGCGCTCACTGCGGATCAACCACTGCTCGTAATCATGCCAGTCGCCGAGGGCCGATTGCGCGTCCTTCAGCGGCGCCAGCAGGCGTTGCGGCACGGCGGACTCCTCCGGGTAGGCCTCCAGCGAATAGCGCACCCGTTTGATCAACAGGCGCAGGCGGTGACGGTCGTGGGCAGGGTCTTTCAGGGCATCGCGCAGCTTCTGCCACTCCCGGGCCAGGCGTTTTTCCACCTTGTGGTGCAGCCCCTTGAGCACGCCGTGGCGCTCGGACGTACGCCATAGCTGTGGCCAGCCGTCCAGGCGCATCATCAGGCGCTCCCACTGCGGGCTGGCGAGCAGCGTGGCGTAGCCGGAGATCAACGCCGGCCGGCGCAGCGCAGCGGCACGCTCGTAGCCTTCGGCCTCCAGCACCGGCAGCAGCACTTCGAGGTCGCGCAGCGGACCGCTGAGCCGGCCCATGTCGCCCAGTGCCTGCTCCAGCTCGTCGATACCGGGCATGCCCCGCACCGGGTGCAGCAGACTGCGCAACCGGCGCACGGCGATGCGCAGGTCGTGCAGCGCTTCCGGGTCGGATTCGGCCTTCAGGCGGGAAGACGCGGAGAACAGCGCAACCTCCTGCTCGATCAGATGGCTTACCAGGTAATCGCAGAAGGAGGTCACGGCAGGCTCCACTCAGAGGATGAAATATCAGGTTAGCCCCGGCCGACGCAGCGGCAAGGGGCGCAATGTCACGTTCCGTTTCCGCGTGACAGTCGCAGACGCCAGGGCAGCTCGCGGCGCAGGCGCGCCAGGTGCCCACGGAGCTCGGCTGGCGACGCAGCCGCACCGCCGTAGCGCTGTTTCTCAAAGGCATCCAGATAGCGGCGGATTGCCTGTGCATGGGCCGGCAAAACCTTGATGGCGCGACGACAGAAATCCCGCGCGCCTTCACCCGGCTCGCGGCGCATGCCCAGCGGCGCGAGTATCCGCTCGAAGCGCTGGAAGCTGCGCAACTGGACATCGGCGGTGCGCTGCCAGGGCTTGAACAGCACCAGCGCCAGCAGGCCCAGCAACAGCGCGCCGCCGCCGATCAGCAGGGCGCCGATCCATTGCTGGTCGAGCCCGCCTAACCAGCGTTTGAACATGTCGCCCTGCTGCTCGGCCTGGTAGCCCAGAACCCAGCGTTGCCAGCCATAGTTGGCGTCGTCCCAGGCCATGCGCAGTTGATTGAGCAGCGCGAAATTGCGGTAGCGCAGGGGCGAGAACGGATCGGACTCCAGGAAGCTGCCTTCCTGGCTCAGGGCCGCTTCCAGCCCCTGCTCGATGCGTTCGGGAGCCACGGCTCCCGTGGGGTCGACCCGCGTCCAGCCGCGGCCACGCTGCCAGTACTCCACCCAGGCATGGGCGTCGAATTGACGTATCGCCAGGTAATTGCCCGAGCTGCTGGCCTCGCCGCCCTGGTAGCCGGTGACCACGCGAGCCGGAATACCGGCTGCGCGCAGGACGAAGGTCATGGCGCCGGCATAGTGCTCGCAGAAGCCGGCGCGGGTATCGAAGAGAAAACCGTCGATGCGCTCCGGGCCGGCATCCGGCGGCCGGAGTGTGTAGCGGAAGGGTTGCTCGCGGAAGCTCCTCAGCATCGCCTGCACCAGCTCTGCCGGCTGTGGGTAGCGTTCGCGCAGTTGTTGCGCCCAGGCGCGAGCCTGAGGATTACCGCCTTGCGGCAAGGCGAGGTTGAGCCGTTGCGCGCGGGCGGCGTCATCCGGCTCCAGCCGTGCGTCCGGCCAGGAGGTGGCACGGTACATCAGCCCCTGGCGCACCGGGAGGCGCCGTTCCAGGTGGAAATCGCTCATCATGCGCGCGTCGCCAAGGCTGGTCTGCGCCACATCGAGGGCGAACAGCCAGGGCCGGCCGTTGGGCTCCATGATCACCTGGTACTGCAACGGCTGGCCCCGCTGCTGCCATTGCGGCGGGCGATCGCCACGCTGGAATGCGGTGCTCCAGCGCACGCCGTCGAAGCGTTCCAGGGTCAGCGCCCGCCAGTACAGCTGCGAACGCGGTGGCGGCTGACCGTCGAAACTCACCCGGAAGGCCAGCGCGGGAGACTGGCTCAGCTCGACCATGTCCCCTGGCGCCATGCTGTCGCTCAGCCCGGTCATGGCCTTGTCGCCCGGCAGCGGTAACGACCACAGCGGCCCCATGCGCGGGAACAGCAGGAACATCAGCAGCATCAGCGGCAGCGCCTGCAACAGCAGGCCGCCGGCCAGACGCAGGGTGGCCATCGGGCGCGCGGCGAAGCTGCTCTGCTGCAGGCCGATGGCCGCCGCCAGCAAGGCCAGCACCGGAAGCAGGCTGAAGGCGGCGGCAATGATGTCGTCCTGGAACAGGTAACTGGTGGTCACCGCGAAGAAGCCCAGCAGGATCAGCACCCAGGCGTCGCGGCGGGTCTTGAGTTCCACCAGTTTGACCACGAAGGCGGCGATCAGCAGCACCACGCCGGCATCCAGCCCGATCAGCGAGCCACGGGAGAACCACACGCCCACCCCGGCCGCCGCCACCAGCGCCAGCTTGGCGACGCCGCTGGGGTAGTTGGCGCGCATGCGGAACACCTGGATGCGCCAGGCCGCACAACCCAGCCACAGCGCGACGATCCACAACGGCAAGTGCTCGAGGTGCGGAATGATCACCACCGCCTGGGCCACAAGCAGCCAGGTGAGTGCGACCCGTGGAATCGGCTGGGCGGAAGCGGCAGTCGCGCTGCTCATCGCTTCGCCCCATGCAGCGCCAGGGCACGCAGGCAGGCATCGCGATGGGCATCATCCAGGCCGACCGAAAGTTGCGCATCCGGCAAGCGCAGGCCGAAGGGTTGCTGACGCAGCGACAGCTGCAGAACCCAGTAGCACAGGCGTGAAAGGCGCCCCTCGGTGTCGCCGCCCAGGCTGTTGAACTCCAGCCAGACGTTGCGCCCGGCCAGCGCGGAGAAGTCCTTCACCAGCAGGCCCTGGCCGCGCGAGTAGGCCTTCCAGTGCAGGCGCCGGCGCGAGTCACCCGGCTGGTAGGGCCGCAGTCCCTGGAAATCATCGACGCCACGCCCCGTGGGACGCACGCCCTCTTCGTCATTCTCTGCCGGCCCGCCTTCGAGCGGCAGGTCGCCGGGCTGCGGGTGCGGGTAGACCAGCACCGACTGGTCCAGGTCGACCCAGCTCCAGGCCACCAGCAGCCCCAGCGGGAAACGGCTTTCCACGCGCAGGCGACCGGGGCGCAGCCAGCCCCGTCGCTGCGCTGTCATCGTGAGCAGCACTTCTTCGGCGTGGTCTGCCGTGACATCGGCGAACTGCATGCGTTCGGCCTCCCAGCCCAGACCGATGGCCTGCCGGGCCCTGCCTTCGCCTTCCAGGCGCACGCGAAAAGCGGCCTGTTCGCCGACGAACACCGGCTGCGCGCCGAGCGCCGTCAGACGCAGGCCGCCGAGGTTCCGGTAGGTGTGCAGGATGGCGACGATGAACAGCGACAACAGCAGGAAGGTCAGGCCGTACGCCAGGCTGTTCTGGTAATTGATCGCCGTGAGCAGCATCAGCAGCAGGGCAACGCCGAACGCCATGCCCTGCCGCGTGGGGATGATGAAGATGCGCCGCTGATTGAGCTGCAGCGACGGTGATGGAGGTATGCGCCGGGCTATCCAGCTCTGCCACAGCGGCCTGACCCTGACGAGCATGGCAAGCCCCTCAGAGAGCCGGGACTTCGCGCAGCAACCACTGCACCAGCGCGCCGCCGCCATGGCCGGCCGGGTCCGCCTGGTCACGCAGGCGATGGCCGGCCACCGAGGGCAGCACGGCCTGCACATCTTCAGGGATCACATAGTCGCGCCCGCCCAGCAGCGCCCAGGCACGGGCCGCCGCCAGCAACGCCAGACTGCCGCGCGGCGACAGGCCGAGGGCGAAGGCGGGCTGGGTGCGCGTAGCCTCCACCAGGCGCAGCACGTAATCCACCAGGGCATCGCTGGCACGCACTTCCAGCACTTCACCCTGCAGCGCCTGCAGTTCCTGTGGATCGAGCATCGGCTCCAGGCGCGGCAACAGATCGCGGCGCGCCTCGCCCAGCAGCAGCGCCTTCTCGGCGGCGCGGCCGGGGTAGCCCAGGGACAGGCGCATGAGGAAGCGGTCGAGCTGGGACTCGGGCAGCGCGAAGGTACCGCCCTGGGTCACCGGGTTCTGCGTGGCGATGACGAAGAAGGGCTCGGGCAGCGGACGGGTCGCACCCTCGATGGTCACCTGGCCCTCCTCCATGGCCTCGAGCAGCGCGCTCTGGCTCTTGGGCGTAGCGCGGTTGATCTCGTCGGCCAGCACCAGCTCGGAAAAGATCGGCCCGGCGTGGAAGACGAACTGCCCGGTGTCCTTGTCGAACACCGAGGTACCCAGCACGTCGCCGGGCAGCAGGTCGGAGGTGAACTGGATGCGCTGGAAGCTCAGCCCCAGCACCCGCGCCAGGGCATGGCTGAGGGTCGTCTTGCCCATGCCGGGCAGGTCTTCGATGAGCAGGTGACCGCGGGCCAGCAGGCAGGTCAGTGCCAGTCTCACCTGCACTTCCTTGCCGAGCAGTACCTGATCGACTGCCTTCAGACAATTCTCCAGCTTGGCGTGCATCCTTACCCTCTCTTCCCCGGAAAACTCCGATCCTACTGGTCCAGGACAGAGCATCAAAGGCTTCGACACATTTAGTCCGCAATCTGTGATGCAGAGCTGTGATCCAGAGCGCCTAGCGCCCCAGCAGGCGCTCCGCCAGCCAACTCGCGGCAGGCCCCAGCCGACGTTGCCGCGACCAGATCACGTCCACCGCCACCCGGCGCGGCCAGCCAGCGACCTTCAGCTCCTGCATACGCCCACTGGCGAAACGTCCTACCATCCAGCTGGGCAATTCGATCCAGCCAAAGCCCAGTACCGCCATGTCCAGCAACAGCAGGTAGTTTGGCGCGCTCCAGCAGCGGCCGCCGAGCATCGGTGCGGCGTCATCCAGGTAGGTGTTCAGGCGCAGCGCCCGGTAGGCCAGCAGGTCCTCGCGCTCTACCTGCGCGCGGGCGGCAAGCGGATGATCGCGGCTGACGAAGAGGCCGAACTCGGCCTGTTCGCTCAGGGTCGCCGAGCTGACGTCCGGCGGGTAATCCCTCTGAGCCGCCAGCAGGCCGAGGCTGGCGCGGCCCTGGACGACCAGGTCGAGCACGTCGCTGTCCTCGGCGATCAGCCATTCGAACTCCAGGTCCGGATAACGCGCATCGATCTCCGCCAGCCGGGCCTCGAATTCGGCCGACTGGTAGGTGTCGGACATCGCCAGCGTCACCCGCGACTCCAGGCCTCCGACGAGCTGGTGGGCGAGCTGGCCGAGGCGGTCGTTGGCCATCAGCACTTCCTCCACCCGCCCGAGCAGCGCGTGGCCGGCCTCGGTCAGCTGCGGCTGGCGGCTGCTGCGGTCGAACAGGGTCAGGCCGAGGTCGATCTCCAGGCGGGCGATGGCCTCGCTCACGGTGGACTGGCTCTTGCCCAGCTTGCGCGCGGCGGCGCTGAAGGACCCCAGGCAGGCGGCCTCGGCGAAGGCCTGCAGGGATTCGGGGGAATATTGCATCGTGGCACCCTCTTCCATCGGTTAAGCCGATGGTATCCAACTTAGATCCAGCCGGTCGACCGATGATAATGGCGCCGGACCGACGGAGTCGGCCTTCTCGTGAATTGAGAGCTTGATGCCTGGAGATATCCCATGACTCCCACTAAAACCCTGAAAGAGCGGATGTTCCACGCCGGCCTTTTCGAACTGCTGGCGGTGGTCATCTGCGCACCGACCCTGGCTTGGCTGATGGACAAACCGCTGGGCCACATGGGCGCCATGACCCTGATGTTCTCGGCCATCGCCACCGTGTGGAACATGCTGTTCAACACCGCCTTCGACCGCGCGCAGAACCGCATGGGCTTCAGCCGTACCCTGTCGGTGCGTGTGCTGCATGCCTCGCTGTTCGAACTGGGCCTGATCATCCTGCTGGTGCCGCTGGCCGCCTGGTGGCTGTCGGTGAGCCTGCTGCAGGCGTTCATCCTCGACATCGGCCTGGTGCTGTTCTTCCTGCCCTACGCGCTGGTGTTCAACTGGGTGTATGACGTACTGCGCGAGCGCTGGGTTGGCCGGGCGCAGTCAACCGCCCAAGCCCACGGCTGAAACGAAAAGCCGAAACAGAAAAGCCCGCATCACTGCGGGCTTTTTCATGTCCGAAGAAAGCTTCAGGCCAGGCTGGCAGCGATCTCGGCCAGGGCCTTGGCCGGGTCGGCGGCCTGGCTGATCGGGCGGCCGATCACCAGGTAGTCGGAGCCGTTGTCCAGCGCCTGGCGCGGGGTGAGGATGCGACGCTGGTCATCCTGGGCGCTGCCGGCCGGGCGGATGCCGGGGGTGACCAGTTGCAGCGCCGGGTGCGCGGCCTTGAGCGCCGGCGCCTCCTGGGCGGAACACACCAGGCCGTCCATACCAGCTTTTTGGGCGAGACTAGCAAGCCGCAGCACCTGCTCCTGGGGCTCGACGTCCAGGCCGATGCCGGCCAGGTCCTCGCGCTCCATGCTGGTCAGCACGGTCACGCCGATCAGCAGCGGCGACGGGCCATTGAAGGCGTCCAGGGTCTCACGGCAGGCGCTCATCATGCGCAGGCCGCCGGAGCAGTGCACGTTGACCATCCACACGCCCATCTCGGCGGCGGCGCGCACGGCCATCGCGGTGGTGTTGGGGATGTCGTGGAATTTCAGGTCGAGGAAGACTTCGAAACCGCGGCTGTTCAGGGTCTCGACGATACCGGCGGCGCAGCTGGTGAACAGCTCCTTGCCTACCTTCACCCGGCACAGTTTCGGGTCCAGCTGGTCGGCCAGCGCCAGCGCGGCTTCGCGGGTGGGGAAATCCAGGGCGACGATGATCGGGGTCTGGCAGGCGGACATGGGCTCTCTCGCGGGTATCGAAAAAATCGGCGCGCATTGTCGCAGAAACGCGCCGACTTCCGTAGCCCGCCCGGCAGGAATGCTGCGTCGCCGACGGCGATCAGGCACTCAGCCGCTCGCGCAGGCGGCCGAGCATGCCCAGCAGGCTGCCGACCTTCTCGCGCTCGCGCTCCTCGCGCGGCACCTCGGCGATGCGCGCGACCTTCTGCTCGGGCTGTGCGCGCCATAGCAGCGCCTGCTCGGCGGCGGCCTTCAGGCCCTTCTCGAACAGCCCGCGACGGATCGGCTTGGGCAGGTAGCGGAAAATCTGAGCCTGATTGATCAGCGCCAGCAGGTCCTGGGTGTCACGGAACGGCGTGACGACGATGCTCAGCAGGCGCGGGTGGGCCTGGGCCAGGGACTTGAGCAGCGGCGCGGTGTCTTCGCCGGCGAGTTTCAGGTCGCTGACGAGGATGTCGATGGGCTCGCTGTTCAGCCGCACGATGGCCTCGGCCAGGTTGCGCGCACGGTGCAGTTGGTGGGTGCCGGCGCTGCAGAACTCGCCGACACAGGCCAGGGTTTCGGGGTCCTCGTCCAGCAGCAGCACGTTGAGCGGCGCGACCACGCGGCTGATGGCCTTGGTATCGATAGGCTCGGCCGGCGCCTGGCGCTGGGCGATCTCCGCCGCCTGGCGCAGGGTGAAGGCCATTTCCTGCGGGTCCCAGGGCTTGGTCAGGTAGCGGAAGATGCCGCCGCTGTTAAGCGCCTCCACTGCTGCGTCGAGGTCGGAATAACCGGTCAGCAGGATGCGCAGGGTATCCGGGGCGATCTCCTGGGCCTGGGCCAGCAGCTCGGCGCCGGTCATCTGCGGCATGCGCTGGTCGCTGACGAGGATGTCGATGCGCTCCTCGCGCAGGCGCTGCAGGGCCTTGTGCGGGTCGGTCTCCACCCGCACGTCGTAGTGACGGCGGAACTGCATCGCGAGGCTGCGCAGGATGCGCTCCTCGTCATCGACGAAGAGGATGCGGACAGGCTGCTGGCTCATGTTCAGGCGCTCCGTTTCAGTTCGCTGGCCTGCGCGAGCGGCAGGCTGATGAGGAATCGCGTGCCGCGTCCGGGCTCGGACGCCACGCGGATGCGGCCGCCGTGGTCCTGGACGATCTTGTAGCTGATCGACAGGCCCAGGCCGGTACCCTGCCCCACCGGCTTGGTGGTGAAGAAGGGGTCGAAGATGCGCACGCGCACCTCCTCGTCCATGCCCTTGCCGTTGTCCTGCACCGAGACGTGCACATGGGTTTCGTCCGCCCAGGACTTCACCTGGATCAGGCCGAATTTCTCCATGGCCTGGGCGGCGTTGGTCAGCAGGTTGAGCAGCACCTGGTTGATCTGGCTGGCGGCGCAGGCGACCTTGGGCAGCGCGCCCAGCTGGGTGGCGACCTCGGCCTTCTCCTTGATGCTGTTGCGGGCGATCAGCAGCGCGCTGCGCACGCAGTCGTTGAGGTCGACTTCCTCGCTGCGGGCGCGGTCCAGGCGGGCGAAATCCTTCAGCCCGCCGACCAGCTCGCCGATCTGCGCAAGGCCGAAATCGGTGTCGCCGAACAGCTGGTCGAGATCACCCACCAACTGTTCCAGCGCCGCGTCGTCACGGGCCTGCTCGAAGGCGGCACGGGCGCGGACCAGTTGCTCGGGAGCGCAGGCCGTATCGTCCAGGCACTCATTGAGCAGCGTTTGCGCCTCGGTCAGGCCGAGCAGCGGGATCAGCAGTTCGCGCAGCAGCGCGACGTTGTTCTTCACGTAGCCCAACGGGGTGTTCAGTTCGTGGGCGACGCCGGCGACCATCTGCCCGAGGGAGGCCATCTTTTCCGACTGCACCAGCTGCGCCTGGGATTCGCGCAGGTCCTGCAGGGTCTTGTTGAGCACGCGGTTGCGCTGGGCGACGCGCTGCTCCATGGCCTTGAGCAGGTCGAGCACCGTGCCGAGGCCGAGGTAGCGGCCCTGCTCGTCGATCAGTACGAAGTCCTCGGTGATCGGGTAGCGCAGTTGCGCGGTGACCTGCTGCGAGGCCTCTTCGAGACTGAGGTCGGCGCGCACCTTCAGCGGCTGCGCGTTCATCACATCGCTGGCCGGGCGGCGGCCCCAGAGGTCGCGGCCGAAGCGC
Source organism: Pseudomonas sp. LABIM340 (assembly GCF_040017195.2). Taxonomy (NCBI): domain Bacteria; kingdom Pseudomonadati; phylum Pseudomonadota; class Gammaproteobacteria; order Pseudomonadales; family Pseudomonadaceae; genus Pseudomonas; species Pseudomonas sp. LABIM340. The sequence continues at coordinate 4,431,263 of NZ_CM200227.1, forward strand.
TGCATGAAGATGTCCTGCAGGCCGTTGCGGCTGACCAGCCCCAGCGGCATTCCGGCGGCATCCACCACCGGCAGCGAGAGGAAGGAACGGTGCTCGGCATCGAGGAAGCGTTCAGCCACGTCGCTGATACTCAGTTCCGGGGCCAAGGGCGCTACCTGGCGCAACAACTCATGCAGGGCGCGGGTGGTCATTGGCGAATCTCCGGTCGCTGGGATGGGCGCCAGTAGAGCAGCGGCAGATTGCCATCCTGTGACAGCCGTCGCGCGGCCAGGAAGCTTCACGGCGCGGTCATCGCACTGCAACAAGCGCCGCGGCGGCGCACCCGAACGGGACGCGCGAAACACCACCGCACCGCTTCGAAGCAGGCGAACAGGTGGCGAATGTTCACGAAACGACGCGATCTGGCAGTTTGCGACCGTGTTCCGGGGAATGGCACGGCCACTGCACGACTGCACAGGTCGTGTCTTTCATCCTCTGTCCTGGAGACCTCGCATGAGCACGCAACTCAAACCCACCCTCGGCACCCTGCACCTGTGGGGCATCGCCGTGGGCCTGGTGATTTCCGGTGAATATTTCGGCTGGAGCTATGGCTGGGGCGTGGCCGGCACCCTCGGCTTCCTGGTCACCACCCTGCTGGTGGCGACCATGTACACCTGCTTCATCTTCAGTTTCACCGAGCTGACCACCGCCATTCCCCACGCCGGCGGCCCCTTCGCCTACAGCCGCCGCGCCTTCGGCGAGAAAGGCGGGCTGGTGGCCGGGCTCGCCACGCTGATCGAGTTCGTCTTCGCCCCGCCGGCCATCGCCATGGCCATCGGCGCCTACCTCAACGTGCAGTTCCCGTCCCTCGATCCGAAGCACGCGGCGGTCGGCGCGTACCTGATCTTCATGACCCTGAACATCCTGGGCGTCAGCATCGCCGCCACCTTCGAGCTGATCGTCACGATCCTCGCAGTGGCCGAGTTGCTGGTGTTCATGGGCGTGGTGGCGCCGGGCTTCAGCTTCAGCAATTTCGTGCTCAATGGCTGGGCCGGCTCCGACAGCTTCGGCGGCGCGGCCATCGGCGGGATCTTCGCGGCGATCCCCTTCGCCATCTGGTTCTTCCTCGCCATCGAGGGCGCGGCGATGGCCGCCGAGGAAGCCAAGGACCCGAAACGCACCATTCCCAAGGCCTACGTCAGCGGCATCCTGACCCTGGTGGTGCTGGCGCTCGGGGTGATGCTGTTCGCCGGCGGCGCGGGGGACTGGAAGGCCCTCTCGGGAATCAACGACCCACTGCCACAGGCCATGAAGATGGTGGTCGGCGAGAACTCCGGCTGGCTGCACATGCTGGTGTGGATCGGCCTGTTCGGCCTGGTCGCCAGCTTCCACGGCATCATCCTGGGCTACTCGCGGCAGTTCTTCGCACTGGCCCGCGCCGGCTACCTGCCGCGCGGCCTGGCCAAGCTCTCGCGTTTCCAGACGCCGCACCGGGCGATCATCGCCGGCGGCCTGGTGGGCATCGCGGCGATCTACAGCGACGGCCTGATCGCCCTGCAGGGCATGAGCCTGACCGCGGCGATGATCACCATGAGCGTGTTCGGCGCCATCGTCATGTACATCATGAGCATGCTCAGCCTGTTCAAGCTGCGCCGCAGCGAACCGGACCTCGAACGCAGCTTCCGCGCGCCGGGATTCCCCGTGGTGCCGGGCATCGCCCTGGCGCTGGCCGTGCTGTGCCTGGTAGCGATGGTCTGGTTCAACCTGCAGATCGCCGGGATATTCCTGGCCTTCATGGCAGCCGGCTTCGTCTACTTCCAGCTCACCGCCGCCCATCGCGCCAGCGCCCCGGCGGACGCTATGCTGACGGGAGCCTGACAGCCACCCACTGCGCGCCGGTTTTCGCGGCCGGCGCGCAGCCACCGGGACGTTCGCATGCCGTACCAGACCACCGTCGGTAGCCTGACCTACCGCTTTGCCGACCTGAAGACCCTGCTCGCCAAGGCCAGCCCGGCGCGTTCCGGCGATGCCCTGGCGGGTCTGGCCGCCGACAGCTACGAAGAGCGCATGGCAGCGAAGATCGCCCTCGCCGACGTGCCGCTCCAGCGCTTCCTCGACGAGGCGCTGATTCCCTACGAAGCCGATGAAGTCACCCGGCTGATCATCGACAGCCATGACGCCAACGCCTTCGCGCCGATCAGCCACCTCAGCGTCGGCGACTTCCGCGACTGGCTGCTGCTGGACAGCACCGACAGCTCTACGCTGTCGGCTGCCGCCAGGGGCATCACGCCGGAGATGGCCGCAGCGGTGAGCAAGCTGATGCGCAACCAGGACCTGATCCTCGCGGCGAAGAAGTGTCGCGTGGTAACCCGATTCCGCAACACCATCGGCCTGCCCGGCCACCTCTCGGTGCGCCTGCAGCCCAACCACCCCACGGACGATCTGCGCGGCATCGCCGCCAGCATGCTCGACGGCCTGCTCTACGGTTCCGGCGATGCGGTGGTGGGCATCAACCCGGCGAGCGATTCGCCAGCCACGCTGATGCAGCTGTGGCGGATGATGGACGAGCTGCGCCAGCGCTTCGAGATTCCCCTGCAGAGCTGCGTGCTCACCCACGTCACCTCGCAGATCCAGGCCATCGAGGCCGGCGCGCCGATCGACCTGGTATTCCAGTCCATCGCCGGCACGCAGAAGACCAACGAGAGCTTCGGCATCGACCTCGCCCTGCTGCGCGAGGCCCACGCGGCCGCGCTATCGCTGGGGCGCGGCACGCTGGGCGACAACGTCATGTACTTCGAGACGGGCCAGGGCAGCGCCCTCTCCGCTGGCGGCCACCACGGCGTCGACCAGCAGACCTGTGAAGCCCGCGCCTACGCCGTGGCCCGCGAGTTCCGCCCGCTGCTGACCAATACCGTGGTCGGCTTCATCGGCCCGGAATACCTCTACGACGGCAAGCAGATCATCCGCGCCGGGCTGGAGGATCACTTCTGCGCCAAGCTGCTGGGCGTACCCATGGGCTGCGACGTCTGCTACACCAACCACGCCGAAGCCGACCAGGACGACATGGACAACCTGCTGACCCTGCTGGGCGCGGCGGGCATCACCTTCATCATGGGCATCCCCGGTGCCGACGACATCATGCTCAACTACCAGAGCACCTCCTTCCACGACGCCCTCTACCTGCGCAGCACCCTGGGCCTGAAACGCGCACCGGAATTCGACGCCTGGCTGGCGAAGATGGCGATCACCGAAGCCTCGGGGCAGTTGCGCCCGATCGGCCGTGGCCACGACCTGCTGCGGACCTTCTGAGGAGCTGGAAACATGGACCTGATCCAGAACGACCCGTGGGACGAACTGCGTGCGCACACTTGCGCGCGCATCGCGCTGGGCCGCGTCGGCTCCAGCCTGCCAACCCGCGAGGTGCTGAAGTTCGGCCTGGCCCACGCCCAGGCCCGTGATGCGGTACACCACCCGCTGGACTTCGAGGCGCTGCAGCAGGCGCTGGCCCACGAAGGCTTCCGCGTCCTGCGCGCGCGCAGCGAAGCGCCGGACCGCCAGACCTACCTGCTGCGCCCGGACCTGGGCCGCGCGCTGCACCCGGACAGCCAGTGGCAGCTCAAGGGCGAGAAGATCGCGGCGGAGCTGGTCATCGTGATCGCCGACGGCCTCTCCTCCTTCGCCATCGAGCAACACGCGCTGCCGCTGCTGAGCGCCCTGCGCGAGCGCTTCGCCACCGATTGGCAGCACACGCCAGTGGTGCTCGCCGAACAGGGCCGCGTGGCCATCGGCGACAGTATCGGCGAGGCACTGGGAGCGAAGCTGGCACTGGTGCTGATCGGCGAGCGCCCCGGTCTCAGCTCGCCGGACAGCCTCGGTCTCTACCTCACCTGGCAGCCGCGCGTAGGGCGCATGGACAGCGAGCGCAACTGCATCTCCAACGTGCGCCCACAGGGCCTGCCCTACGAGCTGGCGGCGCACAAGCTCGCCCATCTGCTGCAACAGGCCCTGCGCCTGCGGGTGAGTGGCGTGCGGCTCAAGGACGACAGCGACCTGCCCGAAGCAATCGCTGTGAACCGGCCCGCGCCTGACAAGGTCTGAATCACAGCGTATCGTGACCTTCTACTGCCACTGTCGGAGACGGGACCATGCCCTGGTATGCCTGGTTGATCATTGCCCTTGCCATGGGCTCCATCGTCGGCGCGCTGATGATGCTGCGCGACACCGCGAAGAAGCTCCCGCTCACCGAGGAACAGCTCAAGCGCATCCACGAGCGCAACGCCGAGATGGATGCCAAGGAAGCCGACGACAAGCGCTGAGAGTCGCCTAACTGACTGACGCTTCAGTCAAAAACTGGCCATAGCCATGGCCAGCGGCAGTCGAAATTGCCTAGACTGCGCCTCCTTGATGGAGGAAAGAATGCTCAGGAAACTCCTGCCGCTGCTGCCAATCGTGTTGTTGCTCTGCGGATTCGCGCTGGGTTTCGTCCAGCCGGTGGGGTTGCTGATCGGCGCCGTCTACGTCGCCTGGACCCTCTACGGCGAGCATCGCCTGCCGCGCCTGCTCTGGTGGCTGGTGTGCCTCGTGCTCAGTATCGCCCTGGCCGCGCACCTGCTGCCGGGCACTACCTCCTGGACCCTCTGGCCGGTACGCCAGCTCAGCCCGGACGCCCCCGTCTATGCCCTGCACCTGTCCTGGGACAAGGCGCTGGTGGGCGCGACCCTGCTGGCCTGGTGGCTGCGCCGTGACCCGGTACCGACGGAGAAGCGCTCGCCGGACTTCGCCGCCATCGTCATCGTCACCACGCTGTTCGCCGTGCCGCTGGTAGCCGTCGCCGGTGGCCTGGTGGTGTGGAATCCGAAATGGCCGCCTGGCTTCTGGCTGTGGATGCTGGTCAACGTCTGCGTGATCTCGCTGACCGAGGAAGCCTTCTTCCGCGGCCTGCTGCAGACTGAACTGGTGCGCCGCTTCGGCGCCGTCGCCGGGGTCGCGGCCGCCAGCGTGCTGTTCGGCATGGTGCACTGGCCGATCAACCCGCTGTTCGCCGTGGTCGCCGGCATCGCCGGGCTGGGCTACGGCCTGGCCTTCCACTTCAGCGGCCGCCTGGTGGTGCCGATCCTTCTGCATGCTGCGGTGAACTGCCTGCACCTGCTGCTGTTCAGTTATCCGTTGCGGATTATCTGAGCCAGGCAAAAGCATTCCTGTAGGGCGCATAACCCGGCACGGGTTATCCGCCGATGCCATGGCGGCGGATAACGCTGGCGCGTTATTCGCCCTACGTGTGCAAGCTCGCTCCTACGAAGAGCCCTGCGCCAAGCGCTGGAAATTAATCGCGCATCACCAGCAGCAACGCCTGCTCGGCCAGCTCGTCGAGGGTCAGGCTGCCTTCGGGGCGGAACCAGGTGATGGACCAGGACAGCGCCCCGGTGAGGAAGCGCCGCAGGATGAACGGATCGCCCTGGCTGAAACCGGCCAGGCGCGCCTCTTCCAGCACCTCCAGCCACATCTGCTCGTAGATGTCGCGCAGGCTGAGGATGTACGCCTGACCCTCTTCCGACAGCGAGCGCCATTCGTAGACCAGCACTGCCATCGCCTCGCCGGTGCCGCCAGTGATCGACTGCAGCTCGCAGCGGATCAGCGCCAGCAAGCGCTCGCGCAAGGTCGTCGCGTCGGCCAGCGCGGCGCGCATCAGGGCGGTGTTGTAGAGGATGGTTTCCTCCATCACCGAGCGGAGGATTTCGTCCTTGCTCTTGAAGTGATGGAAGATGCTGCCGGACTGAATGCCCACGGCGCCGGCCAGGTCGCGCACCGTGGTGCGCTCGTAGCCCTTGCTGCGGAACAGGTGCGCGGCCGTGTGCAACAGCTTGCCGCGGGCGCTCTCCGGGTCGGTGATCTGCCCGGTCTTGACCAGCTCCAGCATAACTTCGCGGGCTTTGCGGTCATCCACGCTGTTCTCTCCCCATGAGGCCCATCGGCCGGTCTGCTCAGGGCGATTCATCGAAACGCCCTGCAAGTGCTTGTGTTGTCTGACGAAATGTAAGCCCCCGAAGCCCAACCAAGCAAGCGCTTGGCCATCCATTGGTTGGGGTTGTTGTTCTTTCGGGGCTTTTCAACCAAGCGCTTGCTTGGTAATGTCGATCCATCACTCAGCGTCACGGGCAGAACAATGACTAGAACCGTACGTATCGGCTGCGCCTCCGCCTTCTGGGGCGACACCTCAACCGCCGCCGCTCAACTGGTGCGCGGCGCGGACATGGATTACCTGGTATTCGACTACCTCGCCGAAATCACCATGTCGATCATGGCCGGCGCCCGTCTGAAGAATCCCGAGGCAGGCTACGCCACCGACTTCGTCGAAGTGATGACACCCCTGCTGGGTGACATCGCGGCGAAGCAGGTGCGCGTGATCAGCAACGCTGGCGGGGTGAATCCCTCGGCCTGCGCCAGCGCCCTCGCCGCCGCCTGCGAGAAGGCCGGCGTGGCGCTGAAGATCGCCGTGGTGCAAGGCGACAACCTGCAGCCGCGCCTGGGCGAACTGGCCAAGGCCGGCATCCGCGAGATGTTCTCGGGTGCGCCGATGCCGCCGATGTGCGTCTCGGTCAACGCGTACCTCGGCGCCCCCGGCATTGTCGAAGCGCTGAAGGCCGGCGCCGATATCGTCATCACCGGCCGCGTGGTGGACAGCGCAGTGGTCAGCGCCGCCCTGGTACACGAATTCGGCTGGGCCTGGAACGACTACGACAAACTGGCCCAGGCCGCGCTGGCCGGGCACATCATCGAGTGCGGCGCGCAGTGCACCGGCGGCAACTTCACCGACTGGGAAAGCGTGCCGGACTACGAGCACATCGGCTTCCCGCTCGTCGAAGTACAGGCCAGCGGCGACTTCGTGGTGACCAAGCCGCAAAGCACCGGCGGGCTGGTGACGCCGCTGTCGGTGGGCGAGCAGATGCTCTACGAGATCGGCGACCCGCGCGCCTACCTGCTGCCTGATGTGGTCTGCGATTTCACCCAGGTCGAACTCGCCCAGGTGGGCGACAACCGCGTGGCCGTCAGCGGCGCACGCGGCCTGCCGCCGACCGGGCAATACAAGGTCAGCGCGACCTACCCCGACGGCTTCCGCTGCACCGCCAGCTGCCTGATCGCTGGCATCGACGCGGTGAAGAAGGCCGAGCGGGTCAGCCAGGCGATCATCGCCAAGACCGAGGAAATCCTCATGGAACGCGGTTGGGGTCCGTACCGTGAGGTCAGCGTGGAGTTGCTCGGCAGCGAGGCCACCTACGGCCCGCACGGGCGCCGCAGCGACAACCGCGAAATCGTGGTGAAGCTCGCCGTGCGCCACAGCCGCAAGGAAGCGCTGGTGCTGTTCTCCCGCGAGATCGCCCAGGCCGCCACCGGCATGGCGCCGGGCCTGACCGGCATCGTCGGCGGCCGCCCGACCGTGTACCCGGTGATCCGTCTGTTCTCTTTCCTGATCGACAAGGACCGCTGCGAGCTGGCCGTGGACATCGACGGTGAGCGCCACGGCGCCGCCCTGCCCGCCCTCGACGCCTTCGACCCGGCCGCGCTGGCCGACGATATTCCGGTACCAGCCGCCAAGGGCCCGGCCCAGGCCAGCGTACCGCTGGTGAAGCTGGCCGTGGCGCGCTCCGGCGACAAGGGCAACCACAGCAACATCGGCGTCATGGCCCGCAAGGCTGAATACCTGCCGTGGATCGCCGAGGCGCTGAGCGAAGGCGCCGTGGCCGAGTGGATGCAGCACGTGCTCGACCCGCAGCGCGGTCGCGTCAGCCGCTGGCACCTGCCGGGCAGCCACAGCCTGAACTTCCTGCTGGAGAACGCGCTGGGCGGCGGCGGCGTCGCCAGCCTGCGCATCGACCCGCAGGGCAAGGCCTTCGCCCAGCAGTTGCTGGAATTCCCGGTGGCGGTGCCGCAGCACATCGCCGACGGACTGAACGCGCGCTGATGAAATGAACGTAGGGCGCATAACGCCACCGGCGTTATCCGCCAATCACAAACGGCGGATGAAGCGTGCCGCTTCATTCGCCCTACGGGATACCTCGGAGTCAGAACCACAATGAGCTACGACTCGATCTTCAAAGCCGGCCTGTTCGACGGCCAGACCATCATCGTCACCGGCGGCGGCAGCGGTATCGGCCGTTGCACCGCCCACGAGCTGGCTGCCCTCGGCGCCCACGTGGTGCTGGTCGGGCGCAAGGCGGAAAAGCTGGAAAAGACCGCCGGTGAAATCATCGAGGACGGCGGCAGCGCCAGCTGGCACAGCTGCGACATCCGCGACGAAGAAGCGGTGAAGGCGCTGGTGGCGCAGGTCATCGCTGAGCGCGGGCCGATCCATCATCTGGTCAACAACGCTGGCGGCCAATACCCCGCGCCGCTGGCCTCGATCAACCTTAAGGGCTTCGAGGCCGTGGTGCGCACCAACCTGGTGGGCGGCTTCCTGATGGCCCGCGAAGTGTTCAACCAGAGCCTGAGCAAGACCGGCGGCAGCATCGTCAACATGCTCGCCGACATGTGGGGCGGCATGCCCGGCATGGGCCACTCCGGCGCCGCCCGCGCCGGCATGGAAAACTTCACCAAGACCGCTGCCATCGAGTGGGGCCACGCCGGGGTGCGGGTCAACGCCGTGGCGCCGGGCTGGGTCGCCTCCAGCGGCATGGATACCTACGAAGGTGCGTTCAAGGCAGTGATCCCGACCCTGCGCGAGCACGTGCCGCTCAAGCGCATCGGCACCGAGTCGGAAGTCTCCGCCGCCATCGTCTTCCTGCTCTCCCCCGGCGCCGCGTTCATCAGCGGCAACACCATCCGCATCGACGGCGCCGCCAGCCAGGGCAGCCGCGCCTTCCCGCTGGTGAAGGGCAAGCCGGGGCAGAGCCGCTCCTACAACGGCTTCCACCGCGCCTACCTGCCGGACGTCCTCAAGGATCAGGAGTAAGCGATGCCCGTCATCCAATCCGAAATCGATCCCCAGGGCGAAGACTTCGCCCGCAACCGCGAGGCCATGCTGGCCGCTGTGGCGAGCTTCCGCGAGGTCGAACAGAAGGTGCTGGACAAGGCCGCCGAGGCCAAGCCCAAGTTCGACAAGCGCGGCCAGCTGCTGCCGCGCGAACGCCTGAACCTGCTGCTCGACCCCGGCGCGCCGTTCCTCGAGATCTCCTCGCTGGCCGGCTACAAGCTGCATGACGACAAGGACGGTACCCAGGCCGGCGGCGGCATCATCTCCGGCATCGGCTACATCGCCGGCGTGCGCTGCCTGGTCACCGCCAGCAACAGCGCGATCAAGGGCGGCACCATCTCCCCCACCGGGCTGAAGAAGACCCTGCGCCTGCAGCAGATCGCCTTCGAGAACAAGCTGCCGGTGGTGGCGCTGACCGAGAGCGGCGGCGCCAACCTGAACTACGCGGCGGACATTTTCGTCGAGGGCGCTCGAGGCTTCGCCAACCAGGCACGCATGTCGGCGATGGGCATTCCGCAGGTCACCGTGGTGCACGGCTCGTCCACCGCCGGCGGCGCCTACCAGCCAGGGCTGTCGGACTACGTGGTGGTAGTGCGTGGCAAGGCCAAGATGTTCCTCGCCGGCCCGCCGCTGCTCAAGGCCGCCACCGGCGAAATCGCCACCGATGAAGAGCTGGGTGGCGCCGAACTGCACGCCCAGGTTGCCGGCACCGCCGAATACCTGGCGGAGAACGACGCCGACGGCGTGCGCCTGGCCCGCGAGATCCTCGCCGCGCTGCCGTGGAACGCGCAGTTGCCGGCGCGCCCGAAGCAGGAATGGGACGCCCCGCTGCACCCCGCCGAGGAGCTGCTCGGCGTGGTCCCAGCGGACGCCAAGAAGCCCTATGACGTGCGCGAGATCGTCGCGCGCATCGCCGATGGTTCGCGCTTCCTCGACTTCAAGAACGAGTTCGACAGCCAGACCGTCTGCGGCCACCTGCACATCGAAGGTCACGCCTGCGGCCTGATCGGCAACAACGGCCCGATCACCCCGCAGGGCGCGGCCAAGGCGGCGCAGTTCATCCAGCTGTGCGAGCAGAGCAACACGCCGATCCTGTTCCTGCACAACACCACCGGCTTCATGGTCGGCACCGAGTCCGAGCGCCTGGGCGTGATCAAGCACGGCTCAAAGATGATCCAGGCCGTAGCCAACGCCACGGTGCCCAAGCTCACCCTGGTCGTCGGCGGCTCGTACGGGGCCGGCAACTACGCCATGTGCGGCCGCGGGCTGGACCCGCGCTTCATCTTCGCCTGGCCCAACAGCCGCACCGCCGTGATGGGCGGCGCCCAGGCCGGCAAGGTGCTGCGCATCGTCACCGAGGAAAAGCACGCCAAGGAGGGCAAGGAGCCCGACCCGAAGATGCTCGACATGCTCGAACAGATGACCGCGCAGAAGCTCGACGCCCAGTCCACCGCGCTCTACGGCACGGCAAGCCTGTGGGACGACGGGCTGATCGACCCGCGCGACACCCGCGCGCTGCTCGGCTACCTGCTGGACATCTGCGCGGAGGCGGCCGTACGGCCGCTGAAGAACAACAGTTTCGGCGTTGCACGATTTTGACCGTAGGGCGCATGACGCCCCCGGCGTCATCCGCCAAGCCGGCAAATAAAGCGTTCCGCTTTATTTGCCCTACCTGACTTGAAAGATCCCACGGAGAACAAGAAATGATCTTCACCCAGGAACACGAAGAACTCCGCCGTACCGTCCGCAATTTCGTCGAGCGCGAGATCAATCCCTACGTCGACGAATGGGAAAAGGCCGGTCGCTTCCCGATCCATGAAGTCTTCAAGAAGGCCGGCGACCTGGGCCTGCTGGGTATCTCCAAGCCGGAGAAATTCGGCGGCATGGGCCTGGACTACAGCTACTCGGTGGTCGCCGCCGAAGAGTTCGGCACCATCCATTGCGGCGGCGTGCCGATGGCCCTGGGCGTGCAGACCGACATGTGCACCCCGGCGCTGGCGCGCTTCGGCTCCGACGAGCTGCGCGAGGAATTCCTGCGCCCGGCCATCGCCGGCGAGATGGTCGGCTGCATCGGCGTCTCGGAAGTCGGCGCCGGCTCCGACGTGGCGGGCCTGAAGACCACCGCACGCAAGGATGGCGACGACTACGTCATCAACGGCAGCAAGATGTGGATCACCAACTCGCCGTCCGCCGACTTCATCTGCCTGCTGGCCAACACCTCCGACGACAAGCCCCACGTCAACAAGTCGCTGATCATGGTGCCGATGAAGTCCAAGGGCATCAGCGTCAGCCCGCACCTGGACAAGCTCGGCATGCGCAGCTCGGAGACCGCCCAGGTGTTCTTCGACGACGTGCGCGTCCCCCAGCGCAACCGCATCGGCGCCGAGGGCGCGGGCTTCATGATGCAGATGCTGCAGTTCCAGGAAGAACGCCTGTTCGGCGCCGCCAGCGGGATCAAGGGGCTGGAGTACTGCGTCAACGCCACCATCGAGTACTGCAAGGAGCGCAAGACCTTTGGCCAGTCACTGATCGACAACCAGGTCATCCACTTCCGCATGGCCGAACTGATGACCGAGATCGAGTGCCTGCGCGCCCTCACCTACCAGGCCACCGAGCAGTACATCCGCGGCAAGGACGTGACCCGCCTGGCCTCCATGGCCAAGCTCAAGGTCGGCCGCCTGGCCCGCGAAGTCACCGACGCCTGCCTGCAGTACTGGGGCGGCCAGGGCTTCATGTGGGAGAACCCGGTCTCCCGCGCCTACCGTGACACCCGCCTGGTGTCCATCGGCGGCGGTGCGGACGAAATCATGCTAGGCATCATCTGCAAGATGATGGGCACCCTGCCGGGCAAGAAGAAGGGCTGATGCCATGACCCTGCCGAACTGCGAAACCCTGCTGCTGGAACGTGACGGCGGCGTGCTGCACGTCACCCTGAACCGCCCGGACAGCCGCAACGCCATGAGCCTGGCGATGGTCGGCGAACTGCGCGCGTTGCTTGCCGCCGTGCGCGACGACCGCAGCGTGCGCGCCATCGTCCTGCGCGGCGCCGGCGGGCACTTCTGCGCCGGTGGCGACATCAAGGACATGGCCGGCGCCCGCGCCGCCGGTCCCGATGCCTACGCCGCGCTGAACCGCGCCTTCGGCGGCCTGCTGGAGGAAGCCCAGGCGCAACCCCAGGTGCTGGTCGCCGTGCTGGAAGGCGCGGTGCTTGGCGGTGGCTTCGGCCTCGCCTGCATCTCGGACATCGCCCTGGCGGCGGCGGACGCGCAGTTCGGCCTGCCGGAAACCAGCCTCGGCATCCTGCCGGCGCAGATCGCGCCCTTCGTGGTGAAGCGCATCGGCCTGACCCAGGCGCGCCGCCTGGCGCTCACCGCCGCCCGCTTCGATGGCCGCGAGGCGCTGCGCCTGGGCCTGGTGCATGTCTGCGCGGACAGCGCCGAGAGCCTCGGCGAACAGCTTGCCCAGACGATCGACCAGGTGCGCCGCTGTGCCCCCGGCGCCAATGCCGCGACCAAGGCGCTGCTGCTGGCCACCGAGAGCGAAGCGCTTGGCCCGCTGCTGGACGACGCTGCTCGTCAGTTCGCCGCCGCAGTGACCGGCGCGGAAGGCGCCGAAGGCACCATGGCCTTCGTGCAGAAACGCAAACCGAACTGGGCGCAGTGACCCAACGCGCGCACCGAACAACCCCCTCTCCCTTCAGGGAGAGGGCTGGGGAGAGGGAAACAGCCACCATGCCCAGTTTCGACAAAATCCTGATTGCCAACCGTGGCGAGATCGCCTGCCGGGTGATCCGCACCGCCCACGACCTGGGCTACCGCACCGTGGCCGTGTACAGCGAGGCCGATGCCAACGCCCGCCACATGCAGCTGGCCGACGAAGCCGTGTGCATCGGCCCGGCGCCGGTGGGCCAGTCCTACCTGAAGCCGGAAGCGATTCTCGACGCGGCCAAACGTACCGGCGCCGGCGCCGTCCACCCCGGCTACGGCTTCCTCTCGGAGAACGCCGACTTCGCCCGCGCCTGCGAGGCCGCTGGCATCGTCTTCATCGGCCCTGGCGTGGAAGCCATCCACCTGATGGGCAGCAAGCGCCTGTCGAAGATCGCCATGCTCGAAGCCGGCGTGCCCTGCATCCCCGGTTACGAAGGCGCGGAGCAGGACGACGCCACGCTCACCCGCGAAGCGCAGCGCATCGGCTACCCGCTGATGATCAAGGCCAGCGCCGGCGGCGGTGGGCGCGGCATGCGCCTGGTGACCCGCAGCGAAGACCTCGCCGAACAGCTGCGCACCGCGCGCTCGGAAGCGCAGAACGCCTTCGGCAGCGGCGAGCTGATCCTGGAGAAGGCCGTGGTGCAACCGCGCCACGTGGAAATCCAGGTGTTCGGCGACAGTCACGGCAACATCGTTTACCTCGGCGAGCGCGACTGCTCGGTGCAGCGCCGCCACCAGAAAGTCATCGAGGAAGCGCCCTGCCCCGTACTCAGCGAGGAGCTGCGCGCGGCCATGGGCGAGGCTGCAGTGAAGGCCGCCGCGTCGGTGAACTACCTGGGCGCCGGCACCGTGGAATTCCTGCTGGACGCCAGCGGCGCCTTCTACTTCCTGGAAATGAACACCCGCCTGCAGGTGGAGCACCCGGTCACCGAGCTGGTCACCGGCCAGGACCTGGTGGCCTGGCAGATCCGCGTCGCCGAAGGCCACCCGCTGCCGCTGACCCAGGAGCAGGTCCAGCTCAGGGGCCACGCCATCGAAGTGCGCCTGTACGCCGAGGATGCAGGTGGCGGCTTCCTCCCGCAGACCGGCCAGGTACTGCGCTGGACACCGCCACAGCTGGACGGCATCCGCATCGACCACGGCCTGCGCGAAGGCCAGCCGGTGACGCCGTTCTACGACCCGATGCTGGCCAAGGTCATCGCCTACGGCGCCACCCGCGACGAGGCCCGGCGCAAGCTGGTGCGCGCCGTCGAGGATTGCGTGCTGCTGGGCGTGACCGGTAACCAGCGCTTCCTCGCCAACCTGCTCAAGCACCCGGAATTCGCCGCCGGCAAGGCCACCACCGCGTTCATCGGCGAGCAGTTCGCCGGCGACCCGAGCCTGGCCCCGCGCCAGCCGCAGACACTGGAACTGGCCTGTGCCGCCGCCCTGCTCTACCAGGCCTCGGCCAGCGACCGCGCGCACCAGCCCGGCCTGTCCGGCTGGCGCAGCGCGGGCAGCGCGCCGTGGCGTTTCGTGCTCAAGCATGGCGAGGAGAAATTCATCGTCGAGCTGCAAGTCCGCGAGCACGGCCCCCAGCCGACGCTGCTGGCGCGCATCGGTGACAGCGAGATCAACCTGCGACTGCTCGGCGAGGACAACGGCGACGCCATCCTCGAAGCCGACGGCATCCGCCGCCGCCTGCCCTTCCACCGCGATGGCGCGCGCCTGTGGCTGTATGGCGCGGACGGCAACCTGGAACTGCAGGACGTCACCCACGAGCCGGTCAGTGCCTCCTCTGGCGCAGGCTCCGGCACGGTGAAGGCGCCGATGGACGGCGCCATCGTCGACGTGCTGGTGGCCGAAGGCACGCGGGTCAGCAAGGGCCAGCTGTTGCTGGTGCTGGAAGCGATGAAGATGGAGCACCCGCTCAAGGCCGGCGTCGACGGCGTGATCCGCCGCGTGCAGGTGACCAAGGGTGAGCAGGTGAAATCCCGGCAGTTGCTGGTGGAGGTCGAGGCGCTGGAGTCTGCCTGACCGCTTGGTTTCCCTCACCCCAGCCCTGGTCCTGAGGGAGAGGGAGCCGATTGTGCCGGCTGAATGCACGGTTTCATCCTTCTCCGAACAGTCCCCTCTCCCTCCGGGAGAGGGTTAGGGTGAGGGCAGGCCCAAGCGCACCTGACATCAGAAAGCACATTTCGTAGGAGCGGATTCATCCGCGATTCCGTCCGACAAAGACAACAAGAACACGGAGCCCCAACCATGTCCCTCAACGGCAAAACCCTCTTCATCACTGGCGCCAGCCGTGGCATCGGCCGCGAGATCGCCCTGCGCGCCGCCCGCGACGGCGCCAACATCGTCATCGCCGCCAAGAGTGCCGAGCCCCATCCAAAACTCGAAGGCACCATCTTCAGCGTCGCCGAAGAAGTCGAGGCCGCCGGTGGCAAGGCGCTGGCCCTGCAACTGGACGTGCGCGACGAGAACGCCGTACGCGACGCCATGGCCAAGGCCGCCGAGCACTTCGGCGGGATCGACGCGGTGATCAACAACGCCGGCGCCATCAAGCTGGTCGGCGTGGAGCGCCTGGAGCCCAAGCGCTTCGACCTGATGTACCAGATCAACACCCGTGCCGTGATGGTCTGCAGCCAGGCCGCGCTGCCCTACCTGAAGCAGAGCAAGGGCCACATCCTCAGCCTGTCGCCACCGATCAACCTGGCCGGCAAGTGGTTCGCCCAGCACGGCCCCTACACCGTCACCAAATACGGCATGAGCATGCTCACCCTGGGGATGCACGAGGAGTTCAAGAAGTACGGCATCAGCGTCAACGCCCTGTGGCCGAAGACCATGATCGCCACTGCCGCCATCGAGTTCGAACTGGGCAGCCGCGACGCCTTCAAACGCGCCCGCACCCCGGCGATCATGGCCGACGCCGCCTACGCCATCCTCTCCAGCAGCGAGCGCGCCATCAGCGGCCGCCTGCTGATCGACGAGGACATCCTCCGCGAACAGGGCCAGAGTGACTTCGAGCAGTACCGCTTCGACCCGAACGGCGGCAGCCTGGTCCCCGACCTGTTCCTCGACTGACCGCCGCGCCCTATCTGCCTTCCGTCGCACCACGGCCAACGGCGGATAACCGCAAGCGGTTATTCGCCCTGCGTCCGGGTTACCGTAGGGCGCATAACGCGGCACGCGTTATCCGCCGCATAGCCGCCGGCAGCGTGCCCTGTGGCGTTTACCAATCGACACAAACCCGCCCTGGCCGTCCCGCCATCCCCTCCTAGACTGCGATGAACGCTCTGCCGGCCGGTTTGCCGATCTGCCCGGCCACGCGCGCGCCCGGGCCATAGCCTCCCGCCAGGGGCCGACCTAGAGTCGCGCTTGAGCGTCTGCACGCCAGACAACAATGACAATAAGGGCACGCGTCAATGAGCCACGCCGACATCATCACCCCGACCCGCTTCCTCGCCCACCTGCCGGCCACCCTCGGCCGCGTGCCACGCATGCTGCGCGGGCTGTACTACACCGGCATCCGCAACCGCGAGAAGAACCTCTCCCTGGGCTGGGCGCTGGAGCGCGCCGCGCGCCTCTACCCGGACAGCCCGGCGCTGATCGACGAACGCCGGCGCCTGTCCTATGCCCTTTTCAACGGCTGGGCCAACCGCCTGGCGCGGGCTTTCCAGGCCGAGGGTGTGGGCCATGCCAGCGTAGTCGCGGTGATGCTGGAGAACCGTGCCGAACTCATGGTGGTGCTCGCCGCCCTGGCCAAGCTCGGCGCCATCGGCGCACTGGTCAACACGACCCAGCGCGGCCAGGTGCTCAGCCATAGCCTCAATCTGGTCAAGCCCAGCCACTTCGTGGTCGGCGAGGAGCTGCGCGAGGCTTTCGAGGACGTCCGCCCGGCCCTGGAGAACAGTGGCGGGCGCTGCTACTGGATCGCCGACGGTGAAGACTCGGCGCAGGCCCCGACCGGCTGGCAGAGCCTGATGCGCCTGGCCCAGGAGCAGGACTCGAACAACCTCGCCGAGACGGCGCGGGTGCGTCTGAAGGACGCCTGCTTCTACATCTACACCTCCGGCACCACTGGCCTGCCGAAGGCCTCGATCATGAGCCACGGCAAGTGGATCAAGGCCTACGGCGGCTTCGGCCACTCCGGGCTGGGCCTGACCACCAGCGACGTGCTCTACCTGACCCTGCCCTGCTACCACAACAACGCCGTGACCGTGTGCTGGAGCGCCGTGCTCGCCGGTGGCGCGGCCATCGCCCTGCGCCGCAAGTTCTCCGCCAGCGCCTTCTGGAAAGACGTGCAGGCCTACCAGGCGACCTGCTTCGGCTACATCGGCGAGCTCTGCCGCTACCTGCTCAACCAGCCGCAGTGCGCGGAAGAGCGCGGCAACACCCTGACCTGCATGATCGGCAACGGCCTGCGCCCGTCGATCTGGAACGAGTTCAAAGAGCGTTTCGGCATCGAGCGGATCACCGAGTTCTACGCGTCCAGCGAAGGCAACATCGGTTTCACCAACGTATTCAACTTCGACAATACGGTGGGCTTCTCGCCGGCAACCTACGCGATCGTTCGCTATGACCTGGAAAATGACCAGCCGGTGCGCAACGCCAAGGGTTTCATGGAAAAGGTCGACAAGGGCGAAGCCGGCCTGCTGATCAGCGAGATCAGCGACAAGTGGCCGTTCGACGGCTACACCGACCCGGCCAAGAGCGAGGCGGTGATCTACCGCAACGTGTTCAAGGAAGGCGATACCTGGTTCAACACCGGCGACCTGATGCGCGACATCGGCTTCAAGCACACGCAGTTCGTCGACCGCCTGGGCGACACCTTCCGCTGGAAGGGCGAGAACGTCTCCACCACCGAAGTGGAAAACGCCCTGGGCGCCTTCCCCGGCGTGGAGGATGCGGTGGTCTACGGCGTGGAGATCCCCGGCACCAACGGCCGCTGCGGCATGGCCGCGCTGCGCCTGGCCGACGGCGCCAGCCTGGACGCTGCGCAGCTGGCGGCGCACCTGGACCGTGAGTTGCCGGCTTATGCGGTGCCGTTGTTCCTGCGCCTGCTGGTCCAGGTAGAGACCACCGGGACCTTCAAGTACAAGAAGACCGACCTCAAGCGCAACGCCTACGACCCTTCAGCCGTGACCGAGGCGCTGTTCGTGCGACTGCCCGGCGAGGCGGCCTACCGGGCGCTGGACGGGGAACTGTTCGAGGCGATCCGCGGCGGTGTGCACCGCTTCTAAAGTGCCCCATGGCGCGCACAGCTTTCGCGGTTGTGCGCGGCTCTCTGCAGGAGCAGGGAAATCAGTTGCGGAACTTGAACTGCAACTCGGCGCCGCGGATATCCGAGTGCCAGCTGTCGTCATTGGTTTCGCGCTCATTCGGCTCGCGCGAGATCAGCCGGCCACCCACCGCGAACGGGCTTACCTCGGCGTTCTCATCCTTGCTGCGGAACATCTGCGGCAGAATCGGCTTTTCTTCCTCCAGCGCAGTCACCGGTTGGTCCGGCTCCAGCTGATGCACCAACTCCTTGGGCAGGCGCAGGTCGAGCTTCACCGGCGGCAGCGGCTGCTTGACGACAGGGTCGACCGGCTTCTTCACCTGCGCGGGAGTTTTTGACGGCGCCTTGGCCTCCGGCTTGATGGCCGCTTCGACGGCCGGCGCCTTGGGCGAGGCCACGGCCTTGGCCGCGGCGGGCTTGGCTTCCGATTCGCGCGGTTGCTCGGCGGCCGGTTCGGGCGCGGGCGAGCTGGCAGCTGGCGCCGACACAGCAGCGGGCGTTGGAGCCGGAACGGCAGCCTTGTCCTTGTGCTCATCACCACAGGCGGCAAGCAGCAGGGACAAACTGGCGACAACGAGAATTCGGGACTTATTCATGGAGCGGACCGTCAGAAAAACCGCGCAATGCTGGCGCGAGATGCGAGGCAGAGCAAGAGCCTTGCCATGACAAACCATTACGGTAATCAGTCTGACAGACGCGGTCTGAACCCCGCCTGTCACTGATCAAGGGTTGTCAGGCAAATCCTTCAAGGCGTGATCGATATCCAGGTCCGGGAAGCGCTGCCGCAGGCTCTCGCGCACACGTTCAGCCTCCTCCTTCCGCCCGTTGTCCTGCAAGTCGCGCAGATGCAGCAGGCTGGTGCGCGGCTCGTCGATCTCCTCCGCGAACGCCTGCGCCTTTCCCTGCGCCTGGGCGTCAGAAAGCTCGCGAGCATCCGTCTGAGCCTTGGCCTTCGCACTCTCCACGGCCATCTTCTTGCTCATCGGCGCTGGCTTGGCGAGTTCTTCCAGAGAGGCGCTGGCAGCCACGCTATCCCTCTGCGGCGCAGCCATGCTCGGCTCCGCCGCATAGGGCGCGGCAGCCGGAGCCGCTGGCGGTGCCATGGCCGGAGCGGGAGCCGGCGCGCGCATCATCGCCGGCGCGACCGGTGCATCGAAGCGGTTCGGCGCCTCCTCGTAGGTACGCAGGGTCAGGCTCAGGCCGATGCCCAGGGTCGCCAGTCCCGCCACGGCGACGCCCCAGCGCTGCCGGCTGCCGGCGCCCAGCAGCCAGTGGTGCAGGCGCTGGGCGAGACTCGGCTTTTTCTCCTCCACGGCGGCACGGGCGGCGGCCAGGATGCGCGCGTCCAGCTGCGCCGACGGCTGCTCATCGCTGTGCCGGCGGTAGTGCTCGAGCAGGTCCTGCTCGTGCGGATCGCGGTTCATGGATTCACCTCCTCGGTCACCGACGGGTCGGACAACAACCGACGCAGCTTCTGCATGGCATATCGGAGCCGGCTCTTCACCGTTTCGGCCGGAGTTTTCGTCAGCTCGGCAATTTCGTTCAGCTCCAGGTCACCATGGGTGCGCAGCAGGAACACTTCGCGCTGCTCTTCCGGCAAGGACTCCAGCGCGCCCTGCAGGCGCTGCTGGTCGCGGCTCAGGCTCAGCTCGCGCTCGGGGTCGACGCTTTCGCCGGCCAGCGCCTCGCCGTGCAACTGCTCGTCGAAGCTCTCCTGACGGCCCAGGTGACGGCCCAGCTTGCGCCAATGGTCGATCAGTCGGTTGCGGCCGATCTGGTACAGCCAGGTCTTGAAGCTGGCCGCACCCAGTGGCTGGCTGTCGCTGCGGATCAGGCTCATCCAGGTTTCCTGGAACACTTCCTCGGCCTGGGCGTGGTCGCCACACAGGCCGCAGAGGAAGCGGAACAGGCCGAGGCGATGGCGAGCGTAGAGCTCAGCGAAGGCCTCGGCATCACCTTGTCGGTAGCGTCGCAGCAGTGCCGCGTCGCTTTCGTCCTTGGGGGATATCTTCAACTCTCTCGATCCGTAACGGGGCGGGTTTCGGCTGGCTTCTCGCCAGCGGCCGACTAGTGCCGATGGTACGAGCGCCGGGATAGCGCCGTGGCGGGCAGGCAAAAGCTCGAGTGTGGCAAGCGGCACGGCGGCGGCCTCATCAAGGGATCAACTCCCTTGGACGAGACGATGTGGGAAAACGGGTTAACGCCGATATGAAGCTACTACGCAGGAGCGGACTCCGTCCGCGATAGGTCCGCATCGCGCCGGATACCATCGCGGACAAAGTCCGCTCATACGCAAACCGACAATTACGCGGCGATCAGCTCCTCCTGGCAGAGCTGGCAGGCCAGCATGCCGAGAGTCATGATCGCCCGCTCCGCCTCGCGGTCCCAGGGGATGCCGCAAGTCAGGCGCAGGCAGTTGTTGAACTGTTCGGTGTTACTGAAGATCAGCCCCGGCGCGATGCTGATGCCCTGCTCCAGCGCGCGCACGTGCAGCTCCTTGGTGTTCACCTTGGCCGGCAGGCTGACCCAGAGGATGAAGCCGCCCTTGGGCCGGGTCATCTGCGTGCCTTCGGGGAAGTACTGCTGCACTGCCAGCTGGTAGGCGGTCATGTTCTTGCGGTACTCCTGGCGGATGTAGCGCAGGTGCCGGTCGTAACCACCGTTCTCCAGGTACGCCGCCACGCCCATCTGGGTGACGGTGCACGCCGAATGCGTGGTGAAGGTCTGCAGGCGGCGGATTTCCTCCTGGTAGCGCTCGGTGATGATCCAGCCGATGCGCACACCGGGGGAAATGGTCTTGGAGAAACTCGAGCAGTAGACCACGCGGCCGTCACGGTCGTGGGCCTTGAGCGCCTTGGTCTGCCCCTGGTCGAACATCAGCTCGCCGTAGATGTCGTCTTCGATCACGCCGATGTTGTGCTCGGCGGTGAGCTTGAGCAGCGCCTTCTGTCGGTCTTCCGGGATGGTGCCGCCCAGCGGGTTGCTCAGGCGTGCGGTCAGCACCAGCGCCTTGATCGGCCACTGGTTGGCGGCCAGTTGCAGGGCCTCCAGGCTGATGCCGGTGAGCGGGTCACTGGGGATCTCGATGACCTTGAGGCCGAGGATGTCGGCCAACTGCAGCAAGCCGTAGTAGCTCGGCGACTCGGTGGCGATCAGGTCGCCCGGGCGCGTCATCACGCGCAAGGCCATGTGGATGGCGTCCACGCAACCATGGGTGATGGTCACCTGGGTCGGATCGACCACCACGCCGGCATCGCGCATGCGGATCGCCACCTGGCGGCGCAGCGGCTCGTAGCCGGGGCTGAACATGTAGCTGAAGGCGCGCGGGCTGGAGAAGCGCGTGACCTTGGCCAGTTGCTGGTGCAGCGCGCGGACCGGGAGGTAATCCACGTGCGGCACCGCAGCGCCCAGCGGAAACACGCCTTCGCGGCGCGCTTCGGCGAGCACCTGGTTGATGATGCTGCTGCGGGTGACCAGGCCGGGCCGCTCGACGCGGGCGATGTCCGGAGTCGAGGCGGTCAGCGCGGGCGTGCGGTGCACGTAGAAGCCGGACTGCGGGCGCGCGCGGATCAGCCCCTGGTCTTCGAGGGTGGCATAGGCCTGGAGCACCGTGGCATGGCTGACGTTGAGCTGAGTGCTCAACTTGCGCACGGACGGCACGCGCTCGCCCGGCTGGTAGACACCACGACGGATGTCTTCCGCCAGTTGCTGGGCGATGCGCTGGTACAGCAGCAGATTGGACATGACGGCCATCCCTCGGTCATTGAACCGAAACAGTAGCCAAAAAGTGCAAA
Organism: Pseudomonas sp. LABIM340; assembly: GCF_040017195.2. NCBI lineage: Bacteria > Pseudomonadati > Pseudomonadota > Gammaproteobacteria > Pseudomonadales > Pseudomonadaceae > Pseudomonas > Pseudomonas sp. LABIM340. Next base: position 4,452,971 of record NZ_CM200227.1, read on the forward strand.
CTGTTCCAGAACAGTCGGAGGTATTCCGTCCGATACAGTTACGCCGCCCTGCCCGCTCAGATCTCCCCGAGCCAGTCCAGCAGCCCCGCCACCACCAGTTGCGCATCGGTGGTCAGGCCGAGCTTCTGCATGGCGTTGCGCTTGTGGGTGCTGATGGTGGAGACGCTGCGGTTGGTCCGCTCGGCGATTTCTCCCACCGTGGCGCCATGGGCCAAGCGGCGGATGATATCGATCTCGGTCGGACTCAGCGGCTTGCCGGTGTGGCGCGGCGGTCGCAGCATCGGGTCGATGTAGGTCTCGCCCTTGCGGATGCGGGCGATGGCGTCGTCCAGCAGGCTCAGCGGGTTGCGCTTGCAGACATAGCCGACGGCGCCGCACTTGACCGCCGCGCTCGCCAACAGCGGCGCGCCCATGACCGAGTAGACCAGTACAGGTACTTCCGGATGGTGGCGCTGCAGCCACTCGATCAGGTGCACGCCGTCACGCCCACGGGCGCCGGGCAGCGCCAGCTCGACGATGGCCAGATCGACCTCGGGATGGGCACTTAGCACATCCAGCAGGCTGTCGGTGTCGCTGACGAAGGCCTTCACCTGCGCCAGTTCGCGCTCCAGCAGATAGCGTTCCAGGCCCCAACCGATCATCGGTTGCGGGTCCGCCACGATTACATTGAAAAGCTTCTTTTCCGATGACATCTCGTTCTCTCGTCTACAGCTCCCCTGAGGGGATTAGTCGCACTCGGCTATTTTCGCCAAGCTGCCACTCGAAAGATTTCGAGATCCCCCTGACAAAAAAACCCGGAGCCGAGGCTTCCGGGGTTTTCCTGTGACGGGATATTGCGAAGGGATCAGCGTTCGGCGCCGAGCTGGCCCTTCTCATCGGAGAAGACGATTTCCACCCGGCGATTTTGCGCGCGCCCCAACGACGAGGCGTTGTCCGAGATCGGATAGGCCTCGCCATAGCCCTGCACCTGCACGCGCTTCTCGTCTACACCCAGATCGGTCAGCGCGTCGGCCACGGCCTGCGCACGGTCCTTGGACAGCTGCAGATTCTGCTCGCGGTCGCCTTCGCCGTCGGTGTAGCCCTCGATGCGGATCACCCGGCGCGGGTTGAGCTGGAGGAACTGTACGACCTTGAGCACGGTGCGATTGGCCGCGGGCTTGAGGTCCGCTTCGCCGCTGTCGAACAGCACGTCGCCGAGGGTCAGCACCAGGCCGCGCTCGGTTTCATTGGTGGCGAGGCTGACCATCTGCTGCTCCAGCCACTTGCTCTGCTCCTGCACGTTGAGCAGGCGCGCCTCGCGCATAGCCAGTTGCAGACGCTCGCGCTCCATCTGCTGCTTGGCCAGGCGCTCCTGGTTCAGCGCCAGGTTGCTGTGCTCGCGGGCGATCTCGCTGTAGCGCTGGCTGAGGTAGGAGTACTGCAGCACGTCGTCGCTGCTGCCCCAGTAGTTGGACAGACGTTCGGCACGGGCCAGCGACTCGCCAGCGCGGATCACGTCCTTGGGCGCGCTGCGCAGCACGGACGAATCTTCCTTCACGGCCTGGAACTGCAGGCGGGCCTGCTCCAGGGATTTCTCGCTGAGCTGGCTGTTGGCGCAGCCGGCCAGCAGCACGACGGCGGAAAGAGCGCCGATCCACGAGGAGCTGCGGCGCAACAGTTGTGTGGAAGTCATTGCACTTCTCCCAACTGTTTGCGCAGGCGGTTGATGCTCTTGCTCTGCTCGGCCAGTTGCTCGGCGCTCTTGCGCGTCAGCTCCTTGGCCTCGGCCAGGCGGGCGTCGAGCTCGGCCTGCTCGGCGAGCTGCCGCGCCTTCTTGTTCGAGCCGACTGCCAGGGCGCCCTTGGCGGCCTGGTACTTGTCCTCGGCGAGCTTGAGCTCGGCCACGTCATCGGTCGCACCCACGGCCTTGGCCTGTTCCAGCGCCTGCTCGGTGAGGCGCATCTGTTCGTTGGGTGCCGGGTCGTTCGTCGCACAGCCGGCCAATGCAAACAAAGCCAGGCCGGCGACCATCATCCGTCGATTGATCACGAAATCTATTGTCCTACTCGGTGGGAGTGCTGGCAGGCTGAAGCTGCTGGGCCTTCCAGCGGGCCAGGTTGTCCTGCAGCAGGCGCTGCGGGACTCCGGCGGCCGTCAATTCTGTCATTTTTTTCGCCAGTTGTCCGCGCAGCCACGGGTCATTGCAGGCCGAGTTGTGCGCCACGGTCAGGTACAGACCTTCGCTGGAGATCGGCGGTTCCAGCGGCTGCAGGTCGTCGGCCATGCCGAGGGTATCGGCGACCGCCAGGCCGGGGTAGTGCTCGTAGATCACATAATCCGAGCGCTTGAGCAGCAGTTTCTGGAACGCCTGGGTCAGGCTGGGCACCTCTTCCAGGGTCAGCTCCTGCTTGGCGAAGGTGTCGAAGTCCGGGCCGAAGCTGTTGTTCACCAGGGTACCGCCCTTCAGGCCGCGCAGATCGTCACGACCGGTGTAGGGCGTGGTGGCGTCCTTGCGCATCCACACCACGTTGTCGGTGGTGAGGAAGGCCGGATGGATGTAGTCCATGGTCTCCAGACGCGGCGGCGTGAGGAAAGCGCCGGCAATCAGGTCGACCCGCCCCAGCCGCGCCTCTTCCTGCGCACGCGCCCAGGAACCGGTGTAGATCACCCGGATATTCACCCCGACCGCCTTGCCGATCTGCTCCAGCAGGTCGGCATTGGCGCCGATCAGTCGCTCCGGCTGCGCCGGGTCGCGCCACAGGTAGGGTGGGTATTCCGGGTTACCGGTAGCCACCAGGCGCTCGCACTTGCCGGCAGCAGAACCGGCCAGGGGAATGGAGAAAGTCACCAGCAACAGCGCCGCACGGATCAGCGTGGAGCAATCAGGCATCGGTAGTCTCGCTCACCAGAAGAAAGAACGGCCATGCTTAGAGCCGCAAAATGCTAGCGTAAAGCACACCGACCCGATTTGGTAATAAGGACTTCTCATGAAGAAAGCCCTTCTGGCCCTTCTCCTGGCGATAGCCGTCGCCGCCGGCGTGCTCTACGCCTTCCCCTCCACCCTGCTGGCGACCGCGCAGTATGTCGAAAGCGCCCGCGCCCGGCTGTCCACCAACAGCCTGCAGGTCGACGACCTCGACATCACCTACTACGAGGGCGGCCCGGACAAGGCCCAGACCATCCTGCTGATCCACGGCTTCGGCGCCGACAAGAGCAACTGGCCGCGCTTCGCCCGCTTCCTGACCAAGGACTATCACGTCATCGCCGTCGACCTGCCGGGCTTCGGTGACAGCAGCAAGCCAGCAAACATCAGCTACGACGTCGGCACCCAGGCCGAGCGCCTGGCGGATTTCATGCGCGAACAGGGCATCGGCCGTTTCCACGTGGTCGGCAACTCCATGGGTGGGCACATCGCCGCGCTGCTGGCCGCGCGGCATCCGCAGGAAGTGCTGTCGGTCGGCCTGTTCGACAATGCCGGCATTACGGCGCCGCACCCGAGCGAGCTGTTCGAGCGCCTCAAGGCCGGAGAAAACCCGCTGGTGCTGCGTTCGGTGGACGACTTCCCGGCCCTGCTGGACTTCGTCTTCGTGCAGAAGCCGCCGCTGCCGTCGCGGCTGCGGGATTACCTGGCGGAACGCTCGCTGGAGCGCAGCGCGTTCAACGGCATGGTCTTCCAGCAGCTACGTGAGCGCTACATCCCGCTGGAGCCCGAGCTGCCGAAGATCACCGCGCCGACCCTGCTGTTGTGGGGCGATCGCGACCGCGTGCTGGACGTTTCCAGCATCGACGTGATGAAGCCGCTGCTGAAGAAACCCAGCGTGGCCATCCTGCGCGATTGCGGCCACGTGCCAATGATCGAGCGCCCGGAGGAAACCGCCCGCCTCTACCTGGACTTCCTCCAGCGCAATCATGCGCCCGTGACCGCGTCGAACTGAACCAGGCTGGAAAACAAAAACGGCGCCCGAAGGCGCCGTTTCTATTGGGGCAAACTCAGAGCTGGATCAGATTCGGAATCTGCACGTCCGGATTGACGTCCTGCTCGTAGTCCACACCAGCGATCTCGAAACCGAAGAGGCGCAGGAACTCGGACTTGTAGCCGGTGAAGTCGGTCAGCTGGTACAGGTTCTCGTTGGTCACCTTGTTCCACAGGTCCTTCACGGTGTCCTGCACATCCGGCTGCAGTTCCTTGTAGTCGGCGCGCAGGCGACCATCGGCGTCCAGATGCGGCTCGGCACCGTACAGGCTCTCACGGAACAGGCCGTCGACCTGCTCGATGCAACCTTCGTGGGTGCCCTTCTCCTTCATCACCTTGAACAACAGCGACAGGTACAGCGGCATCATCGGGATGGCCGAGCTGGCCTGGGTGACCACGGCCTTCAGCACCGAAACACGGGCGTCGCCACCGGTGGAGGCCAGCTTCTCGCGAATGCCCAGGACCTTCTGGTCCAGGTCCTTCTTGGCGGCGCCGATGGAGCCGTTCCAGTAAAGGTCGTGGGTGATCTCTTCGCCCAGGTAGGTGAAGGCGGTGGTCTTGGCGCCGTCGGCCAGCACACCGGCTTCCTGCAGGGCGTCGATCCACATCTGCCAGTCTTCACCGCCCATTACCGCTACGGTGTTGGCGATTTCCTCAGGCGTCGCCGGCTCCATCACGCTTTCCTTGATCACTTCCTTGTCGGTGTCCAGACCACGGAAGTTGACGGCCTTGCCGACCGGCTTGAGCACGGAGTTGAAGACCTCGCCGGTCTTCGGATGGGTACGGCGCGGAGCGGCCAGGCTGTAGACGACCAGGTCGACCTTGCCCAGGTCCTGCTTGATGGTGTCGATGGTGACTTTCTTCACTTCATCGGAGAAGGCGTCGCCATTGATGCTGCGCGCATAAAGGCCCTTGGCCTTGGCGAACTTCTCGAAGGCAGCGGAGTTGTACCAGCCGGCTGTGCCCGCCTTGGTCTCGCTGCCGGGGCGCTCGAAGAACACACCCAGGGTGTCGGCGCCGGCGCCAAAGGCGGCGCTGATACGCGCGGCCAGGCCGTAGCCGGTGGAGGAACCGATGACCAGGACCTTCTTTGGACCGTTGGCGATGGGGCCGTGCGCCTCGACGTACTCGATCTGTTCCTTGACGTTGGCTTCACAGCCGGTCGGGTGGGTAGTGACGCAGATGAAGCCACGCACGCGCGGTTTGATGATCATGAAAACCTCGGTAGCCAGGTGTCGATTGAACACATTCAGGAACTGGAGACGTCGCGCATTGTAGATGAGACACCTTCGCCGGTGGACTTCTCGGCAAAGATTCGTGACCAGCGGGTCATCGGCGCAGAAAAAAGCTCATTCCCGAGAAAAATCAGGGACCTGAAATGAAAGAACCCGCCACATGGGGCGGGTTCCTTCAACAAGCGGATCGGGCTCAGATGGCCTTTTCCAGCTCCGGTACAGCTTCGAACAGATCGGCGACCAGGCCGTAGTCGGCGACCTGGAAGATCGGCGCCTCTTCGTCCTTGTTGATCGCAACGATCACTTTCGAATCCTTCATGCCCGCCAGGTGCTGGATGGCGCCGGAAATACCGACGGCCACGTACAGCTGCGGAGCAACGATCTTGCCGGTCTGGCCGACCTGCATGTCGTTCGGCACGAAGCCGGCGTCCACGGCAGCGCGGGAAGCGCCGACGGCAGCGCCCAGCTTGTCAGCCAGGGAGTAAAGGATGCTGAAGTTGTCGCCATTGCCCATACCACGGCCGCCGGAAACGACGATCTTGGCAGCGGTCAGTTCCGGACGGTCGGACTTGGCCAGTTCTTCGCCTACGAAGGCGGACTTGCCAGCGTCAGCCGGGCCGGAAACGGCTTCAACAGCGGCGGAACCACCTTCGGCAGCGACGGCGTCGAAGCCGGTGCCACGTACGGTGATGACCTTGATGGCAGCCGAGGATTGCACGGTAGCGATGGCGTTACCGGCATAGATCGGACGCTTGAAGGTGTCGGCGCTGACGACTTCGATGATCTCGGAGATCTGGTCGACGTCCAGCAGGGCAGCGACGCGCGGCAGGAAGTTCTTGCCATTGGTGGTGGCCGGGGCCAGCACGTGGCTGTAGCCCTTGCCCAGCTCAGCGATCAGCGGAGCGACGTTCTCCGGCAGCTGGTGAGCGTAGGCAGCGTTGTCGGCGACCAGCACCTTGGCAACACCAGCGATCTTGGCAGCGGCTTCAGCCACGCCACCGACGTTCTGGCCAGCGACCAGGACAGCGATGTCACCACCGATCTTCTGCGCGGCAGCGACAGTGTTCAGAGTGGCAGCGCCCAGTGCGCCGTTGTTGTGCTCAGCGATTACCAGGATAGCCATCAGATTACTTTCGCCTCGTTCTTCAGTTTCTCGACCAGTTCGGCCACCGATTTCACCTTGATGCCAGCGCTACGGGCAGCCGGAGCTTCGACTTTCACGGTCTTCACGGTGGAAGCGGTGGAAACGCCCAGGGCGTCCGGGGTCACCACGTCCAGCGGCTTCTTCTTCGCCTTCATGATGTTCGGCAGCGACGCGTAGCGCGGCTCGTTCAGGCGCAGGTCGGTGGTGACGATTGCCGGCAGGTTCAGGGCAACGGTCTGCAGGCCGCCGTCGATTTCACGGGTGACGTTGACCTTGTCGCCAGCGACTTCGACCTTGGAAGCGAAGGTGCCCTGGGCGTAGCCGGTCAGCGCAGCCAGCATCTGGCCGGTCTGGTTGTTGTCGCTGTCGATGGCCTGCTTGCCGAGGATGACCAGCTGCGGCTGCTCTTTGTCGACGAGGGCTTTCAGCGACTTGGCGATGGCCAGGGAGCTCAGTTCTTCGTTGGTTTCAACGAGGATGGCGCGATCAGCACCCAGAGCCAGCGCGGTACGCAGTTGCTCCTGGGCAGCGGTCGGGCCGACGGAGACCGCAACGATCTCGGTGACGACGCCTTTCTCTTTCAGGCGGACGGCCTCTTCCACGGCGATTTCGCAGAAGGGGTTCATGGACATCTTGACGTTGGCGAGATCGACGCCGGAGTTGTCCGCCTTGACGCGGACCTTGACGTTATAGTCAACCACTCGTTTGACAGCTACAAGAACCTTCATGGATTCCTCGTTTTTCTCCGGTGAATAGGAATGTCGCCAGACAGGCCTGGCCGGTAGTGCACGCCATCTGCGACTACATCCAGCGCAACGCGACCGCAAAACCGCAGGTATCTTGACTGCATCGACCGGGCGGGTCAATACACGAAAATACCCCTTCATAAGCCGCGGACCCCGATTCTATCAGGGTTACACGCGATTCAAACAAACGTTTGTATTGCGTTCGATAAAGGGTTTAGATATAGCAACAGGTCTAGCTATAATGCGCCCCGCTCTTACTGGGTGGGGGCACGCCCATCCCAATACCTACAAAATACCCAGAGCCTTGATTCAGGAGAGATCGATAGTGGAACGCGAATTTATGGAATTCGACGTCGTCATCGTCGGCGCCGGCCCTGCCGGTCTGTCCGCCGCATGCCGACTGAAACAGAAGGCCGCCGACGCGGGTCAGGAAATCAGCGTCTGTGTGGTCGAGAAGGGTTCCGAAGTGGGCGCCCACATCCTCTCGGGCGCCGTGTTCGAGCCCCGCGCGCTGAACGAGCTGTTCCCCAACTGGAAGGAACTCGAAGCGCCGCTCAACACCCCCGTCAAGCGCGACGACATCTATGTGCTGAAGAGCCCGGAAGCGGCGGCCAAGGTGCCGAACTTCTTCGTGCCCAAGACCATGCACAACGAAGGCAACTACATCATCTCCCTGGGCAACCTGTGCCGCTGGCTGGCCCAGCAGGCCGAAGGCCTGGGCGTCGAGATCTACCCGGGCTTCGCTGCCCAGGAAGCGCTGATCGACGAGAATGGCGTGGTGCGCGGCATTGTTACCGGTGACCTGGGCGTCGACCGCGAAGGCAATCCGAAAGAGGGTTACTACACCCCAGGCATGGAACTGCGCGCCAAGTACACCCTGTTCGCCGAAGGCTGCCGTGGCCACATCGGTAAACAACTGATCAAGAAGTACAAGCTCGACAGCGAAGCCGACGCCCAGCACTACGGCATCGGCATCAAGGAAATCTGGGACATCGCCCCGTCCAAGCACGAGCAGGGCCTGGTGGTGCACACCGCCGGCTGGCCGCTGAACGACGACAACCCGGGCGGCTCCTTCCTCTATCACCTGGAAAACAACCAGGTGGTGGTCGGCCTGATCATCGACCTGTCCTACACCAACCCGCACCTGTCGCCGTTCGACGAGTTCCAGCGCTACAAGCACCACCCGGTGATCAAGCAGTACCTGGAAGGCGGCAAGCGCGTGGCCTACGGTGCTCGCGCCATCTGCAAGGGCGGCCTGAACTCGCTGCCGAAGATGGTCTTCCCCGGCGGCGCGCTGATCGGTTGCGACCTGGGCACCCTGAACTTCGCCAAGATCAAGGGCAGCCACACCGCCATGAAGTCCGGCATGCTGGCCGCCGACTCCGTTGCCGAAGCCCTGTTCGCCGGCCGTGAGGGCGGCGACGAGCTGACCAACTACGTCGAAGCCTTCAAGGGCAGCTGGCTGTACGACGAACTGTTCCGCAGCCGTAACTTCGGCGCGGCGATGCACAAGTTCGGCGCCATCGGTGGCGGTGCGTTCAACTTCATCGACCAGAACATCTTTGGCGGCAAGCTTCCGTTCACACTGCACGATACGACGCCGGACTACGCGACCCTGAAGAAGGCCAGCGAAGCGCCGAAGATCGACTATCCGAAGCCGGACGGCAAACTCAGCTTCGACAAGCTGTCCTCGGTGTTCCTGTCCAACACCAACCACGAGGAAGACCAGCCGATCCACCTGAAGCTGACCGACCCGAACACCCCGATCGCGAAGAACCTGCCGCTCTACGACGAGCCTGCGCAGCGTTACTGCCCGGCCGGCGTGTACGAAGTGGTAAGCAACGACGACGGCAGCAAGCGCTTCCAGATCAACGCCCAGAACTGCGTGCACTGCAAGACCTGCGACATCAAGGACCCGGCCCAGAACATCACCTGGGTTGCCCCCGAGGGCACCGGCGGTCCGAACTACCCCAACATGTAATCGAGTTGGCGGTAACGAAAAAGGCTCCCTCGGGAGCCTTTTTTGCAAGTTCGAAAAAGTTGTAGCGAAGCCGGAATCGAACTACCGGCCGCGTTCAGACCACCAGGTCACGGCTGCGGCGCGATAGGGAAGAACTCCCCCGAACTCCAGACACCCAGCCAGTCAACGCCGTCGATTTCGCGGGCAACCGCCAGTTCCACCAGCTGGTAGAACACGTTGCGGTGGATCAACGCTTCCAGGTTCACCCGCACCAGCACATAGGGCGACGGCTCCTGGGTCTGCGGGTCCAGCTCGACCCGAATCGGATGCGCGGCGTCGGCTACCACTTCGTCCTCGACGTTGGTGGTGAAGCGCAGCACCTGCTGCTCGCCCTCCCCTTCGACCGCCAGGGTGACCGCGACGAAAGGCGCGTCATCGACGGATATCCCGCACTTCTCCACCGGGGTGACCAGGAAATAGTCGTCGCCATCGCGGCGGATGATGGTGGAGAACAGCCGGACCATCGGCTTGCGGCCGATCGGCGTGCCCAGGTAATACCAGGTGCCGTCGCGGGCGATGCGCATGTCGATATCGCCGCAGCAATCGGGGTTCCACAGATGTACCGGCGGCAGCCCCTTGTCCTTGCTGGCGGGAATCTGCGCCAGCAGGTTGCCGGCCCGGTCCGATTGAGTCTGTGGTTCTGTCATTGGTACTCCTCTCGCGTCTTCACCCCCAGCAGGCTGCGGGCATAGTCTTCCAGCGGTCGCCCGATCAGGTCCTCGGGGCTGGCGTCATAGAATGTCAGAAAACCGCCGCGGCTGCGGATAGTCGCGCTGTCCACCAGGTAGCGGTTGTCGGTCTCGATCAGCATCACCTGAATCACGCTGCGGTCGCGGCCCACGGCGTTATCGGTGTCTTCGTACTGCTCGTAGGTCCCGGCATTGTCCTCCCCACGGGCGAAGCGCGTATACAGCAGATAATTGGCGCCTGCCGCGCGCGCCTCCTGCATGGCGCCCTCGAGCCCCAGCGGGCTCTTGGCCCGGCGCACCAGCGGGAAGTACTGGACGAAGCCCTTGAACGCCTCCTCCGCCACCACGTTGGGCCGCGCGTAGGGATGGCCGGGCGGCACGAACGGGCCCTGGGCGATGTAGATGAAGGAGTCCTGCTGCAGGCGCCAGTTCGAGGTACGGCGGGTCTGGCTGTGATCGAGGAAGCCCGCGTCGCGCAGGTAGTAATCGGTGCCGTCGGCCAGGTCATTGGGGCTCATGCAGCCGCCCAGGGCGGCGAAGGCAAGGATCAGTATCAGTTGGCGCATGCAAAGTCTCCGGAGCCGGCGACGAAAAACCGGCATTCGGACAGGCAATGCAGCTTCCGCGCCATCACAGGCCCCGCTGCCATTCCTGGCGCAGATGCGCGCGCTGGGGTTGCTCGATGGCCTGACGCACCTGAGCGAGCAATTTCGCCTTGTCCGCACCCAGCGTGCCCTTGAGTACCAGGTAGTTGGACGCATGATCGCTGCGGAACACCGTGTCGCGCAGCTCCAGCGCGCCCAGCAGGCGCTCGACCTCGACGAACAGCTCGGCCTGTGACAGCGACTGGAAGTCCGGGAAGCCGGCGCGATAGCGCTCTTCGCCGGTGGGGAAGCTGACAACCAAAGTGGAGAGAAACTCCGGCTGCGCTTCGTTCATCAGGCGTGCTGAGTTGTCGGCGTGCTGAGCGCTCAGCTTGCTGCCACCCAGGCCGTTGAGAATCATCACCGAGCGCGTGATCCCCGCCTCGCCCAGCTTCTGCAGGGCATCCAGCGTCGAGGCATAGGTCTCGCCCTTGTTCACCCGCGCCAGTACTTCGTCGTCGCCGGACTCGGCGCCCACGTAGGCCATGCGCAGGCCGGCGTCAGCCAGCTCCTTCAGCTCATCCACCGACTTCTTGCGCAGGTTGCGCGGCAGGCAGTAGCTGGAGACGCGGTCCACCTCGGGCATGTGCTCACGGATCGCGCGGAGGATGTTGAGCAGGCGCCGCGTCGGCAGCACCAGCGCATCGCCGTCGGCGAGGAACACCCGCTGCACGATCAGGCGCTCGCCACAGCGGCGAATCTCCTCCAGCACTTCGGCCTCGTCGCGGGCGCGGAATTTCTTCTGCGGCTGGGTGTACATCTCGCAGAAACCACACTGGTTCCACGAACAACCGTTGGTGACCGGAAGAATGAGCGAGTTCGCCTCGCTCGGCGGCCGGAAGACCGGCTCGATATAGGAAATGGGGAATTCGTTGGGCATGGGCTAATCAGGTCTGGGGGCGGTCTCAGCCGCCGATGATCTTCATGATGGTGACGCCGCCGGAGAAGGCGACTTCCTGCTTGTCCGCCAGGGCGCGCACCAGCAGGCGTTGCAGGGCCGGGAGCGCCTGGTGGCGCGGCTTGTCCAGCAGGTCGCCGACGTAGTGGCGGTTGCTCGACGACAGGCAGCCATGCAGCCAGCCGGTGGAGGACAGGCGCAGGCGCGAGCAGGTCCGGCAGAACGGCACGCTCTCGTTGGCGATCACGCCAAAGAAGCCCTGCCCAGGCACCTCGTAACGCAGCGCGGTGGCATCCACCGGCGCATCCGCCTGAATGTAGGGGTGGCGCGCGCCAATCAGCTCAAGCAGCTCGGCCATGCCGATGAACTGCTGGTTGAAGCCGTTCGGGTCGCGGGCCAGGTGGCCCATGCGCATCAGCTCGATGAAGCGCAGCTCGAAGCCGTGCTCCAGGCAGTAATCCAGCAGCGGCACCACCTGGTCGAGGTTCTGCCCGCGCAAAGGCACCATGTTGAGCTTGATCTTCAGGCCCGCGGCGCGAGCCTCGTCGAGCCCCTTGAGCACGGTGGCAAGATCACCGCCACGGGCGATGCGCCGGAAGGCGTCGGCATCCAGGGTATCGAGGGAAACATTGAGGCGGCGGATGCCGCAATCGAGCAACAGCGGCAGCTTCTTCGACAGCAGCTGACCATTGGTGGTGATGGCGATGTCCCGCAGGCCGAGGCGGCTGACGCCGTGCAGGAAGGCATCCAGCTTCGGGCTGACCAGCGGTTCGCCGCCGGTGACCCGCAGCCGCTCGATGCCAGCGGCCTCGATCAGGTAGGCCACGCCGCGCACCAGCGATTCGGCGGAGAGCTCGTCCTGCGCCGCGACCAGACGCTTGCCGTCCGGCACGCAGTAGGTGCAGGCGTAGTTGCATGCGGCGGTCAGGCTGACCCGCAGATTGCGGAAGCGCCTGCCCTGGCGGTCGACGATCATGCTCGGCTCCGGTGGGAATCACTCAGGCAAGTATATCCCCACCCTCGCCACAAGCCCTGTCGCAACCGCGACGATGGGCCATCTGAATGGCGACTCAGGCGGCTGGCGTATCGCCATCGCGCTTGCGCTTGTTGCCCATGCGCACGCCGATGTCCATGAGGAACTGGAAGAAGCCCTCCTGGTCCTCCAGCACTTCGCGCCAGAACGGCGAGTGGTACAGCGCCACGGCGCCATGCACCAGCGCCCAGGCCGCGCAGTAGTGGAAGTAGGCCGGCACGTCTTCCAGCTTGCCCGCCGCGATGCGTTCCTTGATCAGCTGGCTCAGGCGCTCGAAGTTGGACTCGCGGATCTTGTGCAACTCCTCGACCATCTCCGGGACCTGGCTGGTCTTCACCACCTTTTCTTCCAGGCGGTCGAACAGGCGGTAGCGCTGCGGATCGCGCATGCGGAACTCGAAGTAGGCGCGCGACAGGCGCTCCTTGTCGCGGGCGACGTCTTCGGAGTGGAACAGGTCGGCCAGATCGCGCTCGTAGTCCAGCATCAGGCGCAGGTAGATCTCCGCCTTGGACTTGAAGTGCTTGTAGATGGTGCCTTTGCCGATACCCACGGCATCGGCGATCATTTCGACCGTGACACTGTCTTCGCCCTGCTCAAGGAACAGCTTGAGGGCGGTGTCGAGGATTTCCTGTTCGCGACGACGGAATTCGCGAACCTTGCGCGGCTCTTTCTGCATAAAAAGACTGTTCGGTCAAAAATAGTCAAAATTCGAAGCCGCGTATTATGCCTATTCAGCGCCAAATTGCACGGATCATCCGACATGATTAGCTTTTCTTCCGAGTTTCCCCATAAAACCGGCCTGCGCTACCTGAACCACGCGGCAGTCGCTCCCTGGCCCAAGCGCGCCGCAGACGCCGTCGCCGCCTTCGCCCAGGAGAACATCCTGCAGGGCGCCCGCGACTACCCGCAGTGGCTGACCATCGAGAAGCGCCTGCGCGAACGCCTGATGCGCCTGGTAAACGCCCAGACCACCGGCGACATCGCGCTGGTGAAGAACACTTCCGAGGCGCTGTCGTTCGTCGCTTTCGGCCTGGACTGGCGCGCCGGCGACCAGGTGGTGATCAGCGATCAGGAATTCCCCTCCAACCGCATCGTCTGGGAAGCGCTGAAGCCGCGCGGCGTGGAAGTCATCCAGGTGAGCCTGGACGGTGCTGACCCGGAAGGCGACCTGCTGGCCGCCTGCACCCCGCGCACGCGCCTGCTGTCGATCAGCGCCGTGCAGTACGCCAGCGGGCTGCGCATGGACCTGGAGCGCCTCGGCGCCGGCTGCCGCCAGCGCGGCGTGCTGTATTGCATCGATGCCATCCAGCAACTGGGCGCCCTGCCCTTCGACGTCCAGGCCTATGACTGCGCCTTCGCCATGGCCGACGGCCACAAGTGGATGCTCGGTCCGGAAGGCCTGGGTGTGTTCTATTGCCGCGCCGCCGAGCGCGAGCAACTGGCGCTGCAGGAATACGGCTGGCACATGCTGGAAAACGCCGGCAACTACGATCTGGCCGACTGGCAACCGGCACGCAGCGCGCGGCGCTTCGAGTGCGGCAGCCCGAACATGCTCGGCGCGGTGGCGCTGGAGGCCAGCCTGAGCCTGCTGGAGGAAGTCGGCATGGTGACGGTGGGCGAACTGGTGCAGGCGCGCGTCCAGCAATTGCATAACGGCCTGGGGTGTATCGACGGGGCTTCGCTGCACAGCCCGCTAAACCCGGCCCGTCGCGCCGGCATCCTGACCTTCAGCCTCGCCGGCTGGGACAACACCCGTCTGCTGGAGCGCCTGCGCGCCGAGCAGGTGGTGTGCATCCAGCGTGGCGCCGGCATCCGCTTCTCGCCGCACTTCTACACCAGCGAGGCGGTCATCGAGGAAACCCTGGGGCTGATCGGGGCTCTGGCGGGGCAATAACGCGGGCGCGACCGAGAAAGCTGCTCAGCCCGGTGTGATGTATTCCAAATCCGTTTAAAAAACAGCGGGCACCCTGTGGCAGCCGCCGCATCTTGGCCAATACTGGTAGATACCGGTGCGCGGCATCTCCCCCCAAGTGCCCCGCCGGTGAAGGTACCGAGGATCGCGTACCTTATTGTTACACTCCTAATGGTCTTGACCCGGATTCATCCCCCAGAACCCGGGTTTTTTTTGCGCGCAGGAAATGTATCCACGCAGACGCAATCAGGTAGTGAGCGGAAACAACCGGCGGAAGTTGGCGGTGGTCTGCTCGGCCAGGGTCTCGAAGCTCACTCCACGCAGCACCGCCAGATACTCGGCAACTTCGCGCACGTATTCGGGCAGGTTCGGCTTGCCGCGATGGGGCACCGGCGCCAGATAGGGCGAATCGGTTTCCACCAGCAGGCGATCCACCGGCACCTGGCGAGCCACTTCGCGCAGCTGCTCGGCATTGCGGAAGGTGACGATGCCCGACAGCGAGATGTAGAAGCCGATATCCAGCGCCGCCTTGGCCATCTCCCAGTCTTCGGTGAAGCAGTGCAGCACACCGGCCTGCGGCAGTGCTGCCTCGCGCAGCAGCGCCAGGGTGTCGGCGCGGGCTTCGCGGGTGTGCACGATGACCGGCTTGCCGGTGACCTTGGCGGCCTCCAGGTGCAGGCGGAAGGCTTCCTGCTGCAACTCGGCGGCTTCGGGCTCGTAGTGATAGTCCAGGCCAGTCTCGCCGATGGCCACCACACGTGGGTGGTTCAGCTCGCCCAGCAGCCAGTCCAGCGCCGGCGCGGCGCCGGGCTCCAGGTCCAGTGGGTGGACACCCACCGAACAATGCACGTCGGCATAGCGATCGGCCAGGTCCTTCACTGCCCGGGCGTTGTCTGCACTCACGCCGATGCACAGGAACTGGCTGACCCCGCGCGCACGGGCGGCGTCCAGCGCGGCGTCCAGCGACCCGTCGTGGGCGGCGAGATCGAGGCGATCGAGGTGGCAGTGGGAATCGACCAGCATGAAACACTCTCCGGAAATGACGAAGCGCCCGATCGGGCGCTTCGTGGTTGCAGCCTGTAAAGCTTGCAAATTCTACATGGTATGGGTCGGGCGGTCCGATTTCAGCGCACCGGCGAGGTAAGTCTCGATCTTGTTGCGCGCGGTGTTGTCGCCATCATTGAACTGCACGCCGATACCGGCGGCGCGGTTGCCCTGGGCGCCCTTCGGAGTGATCCAGACCACCTTGCCGGCGACCGGGATCTTCTCCGGCTCGTCCATCAGGTTGAGCAGCATGAAGACCTCATCGCCCAGCTTGTAGGTCTTGTTGGTCGGAATGAACAGCCCGCCGTTGCGGATGAACGGCATGTAGGCGGCATACAGCACGGATTTGTCCTTGATGGTCAGGGACAGGATTCCGTTACGCGGACCCAGATTTGGTGGCAAGCTCATTCAGCTGTCCTGGCAGATTTTTCCGATGGCCGGATTCTAGCCCGGCCCGGGCAGACTTGCCCACTGTACGAGCAAGGCTTCGAGAAGCAAGGCACGGTTGAGGTTGGCTTTATTGAGGACTTTCTGCCGTTGCAACAGCAGCCAGTCCTGCATCGCCAGCACCTTGGGCTGTGTCGACTTCTCGGCGAGATACTGCACGACCTTGCGCATGTCCGCGAGCCCGAGGCCCTCTTCATCGCGGGCCAGCTGGTAGCGCAGCATCAGCAGCGCCCAATCGCAGAACCAGTCGAACAGCAGCGGCAAGGGTACGCCATTCAGGCTTTCCGCCAGCTGACTTGGGGCAACCTGCTGCTTGAGCAGCTTCTTCACGCCCTCCACCACTTGCGCGCGCTGCTCGCGCACACCCTGGCCCTGCAGGCGTTGAGCGGTCAGCGGCGAGCCGCCGGCCAGCACCAGCAACTCGTCCAGCGCCTCCGGCGATTCATCCGGTAACGCACCGGCCAACCAGTCACGCGCCTGTGCGGCGGTCGGCTGCGGGCAGGCCTGCTGCACGCAGCGGCTCTTGATGGTTGGCAGCAATCGGCTGGGTTGGTGACTGATCAGCAGCAGCACGGTATTGCCCGAAGGCTCTTCCAGGCTCTTGAGCAGCGCGTTGGCGGCGTTGAGGTTCATCGCCTCGGCCGGCTCCAGCAGCACCACCTTGCGACCGCCGAGCTGCGCGGTCTGCACCACGAAATTCACCAGCTCGCGAACCTGGTCGACGCGGATCGGCTTCTCCGCCTCCTCCGGCTCCAGCAGGAAATAATCCGGGTGGGTGCCCGCCGCCAGCAACTGGCAGGCCTTGCATTGACCACAGGCCTTGCCGCCTTCAGAGCGCTGGCAGAGCAGGAAGTGCACGAAGTTTTCCGCCAGCACACGCTTGCCGATGCCGGCCGGGCCATGCAGCAGATAGGCATGGGCGTGCTGCGGGCGGCTGCCAAGCTGCTGCCAGAGACCCTGCTGCCAGGGGTAGATGTCAGCCATTGAGGCGCTCCAGCAGGGCCGGCAGCAGCTTGTCCAGGTCGCGCTGCACCTCGGCCAGCGACTGCGCGGCATCGAGGATGTGATAGCGCCCCGGCTCGGCGTGGGCGCGATCCAGATAGGTGTTGCGCACGGCCTCGAAGAAGGCGCGGCCTTCCTGCTCGAAGCGATCCAGGCGGCCACGGGCAGCGGCGCGGGACAGGCCGATTTCCACCGGCAGGTCGAAGACCAGGGTCAGGTCCGGACGCAGGCCGCCCTGGACAAAGCCTTCCAGCTGCGCGATGCGCTCGACCGGCAGGCCGCGACCGCCGCCCTGATAGGCGTAGGTGGCGTCCGTGAAGCGATCGCAGAGGACCACGGCGCCCCGCTCGAGTGCCGGGCGGATCACCTGGGCGATGTGCTGCGCGCGGGCAGCGAAAACCAGCAACAGCTCGGTATCCACCGCCATCTTTTCATCGCTGGGGTCCAGCAGCAGCTCGCGGATGCGCTCGGCCAGCGGCGTGCCGCCGGGCTCGCGGGTCAGCTGGACCTCGATGCCGCGCTCGCGCAGGCGCTCGGCCAGGTACTCGCGGTTGGTGCTCTTGCCCGCGCCTTCGGGGCCTTCCAGGGTGATGAACAGGCCGGTCACTCGGCTCACTCCTTGTATTGTCGGGCTACTGCGCTGCAGGAGAATCTGCAGCGGGAGCGTCTGCATCCGGCGTCTGCGCCGGCAGCGGGACGGGCGCCGGACTGGAACGGTAGTCGGCGCGACGCTTGATCTGGAACTCCTGGACGGCCTTGTTGTGGTCGTCGAGGTTGTCGGAAAAGGTATGGCTGCCGTCGCCGCGGGCGACGAAGTACAGGCTCTGCCCCGCCACCGGATTGAGCGCGGCATGGATGGCCTCGCGGCCGGGCAGCGCGATGGGCGTTGGCGGCAGGCCGGCGACCACGTAGGTGTTGTAAGGCGTCGGCGTGCGCAGGTCGGCGCGGGTGATCTTGCCGGCGTAGCGCTCGCCCATGCCGTAGATGACGGTCGGGTCAGTCTGCAGCAGCATGTTCTTCTGCAGGCGCCGCACGAAGACGCCGGCGATCTGGCCGCGCTCCTGGGGCACGCCGGTTTCCTTCTCCACCAGCGATGCCATGATCAGCGCCTGGTAGGAGTCCTTGTAAGGCAGCTCCTGCGCGCGCTTGCCCCACTCTTCGGCGAGAATGCTGTCCATGCGCTGATAGGCATGCCTGAGGATGTCGACGTCCTTGGTGCCGCGGACGAAGCGGTAGGTATCGGGGAAGAAGCGGCCTTCCGGGAACACGCCGGGCTTGCCCAGCTTCGCCATGACCTCGGCATCGCTGAGGCCATTCAGGGTCTGTTCCAGCTTGGGCTGGCGGGCGAGCAGCTCGCGCACCTGGTGGAAGTTCCAGCCCTCGACCAGGGTCAGGCCGTACTGCACCACATCGCCCTCGCGCCACAGATCGAGCAGCTGGGCGGCGGTCATGCCGGGCGTCAGGCGGTATTCGCCGCTGTGCAGCGCCTCACCGGCCAGGTTGAAGCGCCAGTAAAGGCGCAGCCAGAAACCGCCGTGCAGGACGTCTTCGTCCTCCAGGCGGGTCAGCAGGCGGCCAGGGGTGGCGCCGCTGGGAGCGTCGAGCAGACGCTCTTCGGTGAGCTGGAGCGGCTGCTGCAGCGCACGGTGCTGCTCCCAGGCCGCCAGGCCCAGTACGAGCCCGGCCAGCAGCAGGCCGCCTTCCAGCAGCACCAGCAATTTGCGCATCACGTATCAGGAATCCAGAAGTTCGCGGAGTTGGCCCTGCAGTTTACGGGTCAGCGGCCCGACCGGCCAAGCGTGCTCGGCAATGCCGCGCACCGGCCAGATACCGTAGAGGCTGTTGCAGAGAAAGACCTCATCGGCCTGCGCCAGTTCGCCGTGCTCGATATCGCGGACGATGACCGGCAAGCCCATATCGCGCGTGCGCTCGAGGATTTCGGCGCGCATCACGCCCGCCACGCCGCAGCGGCTGAGCTCGGCCGTGATCAGCTCACCCTGCTTTACCAGGAACAGGTTGCTGAACACGCCCTCGACGATCCGCCCGGAAACATCGCGCATCAATCCTTCGGCGAAGGCCGGGTCGCTCCATTCGGCGCGAGCCAGGACCTGCTCCAGGCGATTGAGGTGCTTGAGGCCGGCGAGCAGCGGCTGCTCAGCCAGGCGGGTGGTGCAGGGGAAGAGCGTGACGCCCTCCTCGCGGTTCTTCGCCGGGTAGGCCGGTGCAGGCGACGCCAGCAGCAGGCGACGCACCTGGGCATCGGCCTGCGGGGCATAGCCGCGCGCGCCGTCACCACGGGTCAGCATCAGCTTGGCGACGCCATCGCCGAGCAAGGCGGAGAAACGCAGGAGTTCGTCTTCGACGAGATCGAGCGGGACTGGCAGGGACAGGCGCCGAACGCCCTCCTCCAGCCTCGCCCGATGGCGTGCCAGCAGGCGCGGACGGCCTGCGGTCACGCGGATGGTCTCGAACAGCCCGTCACCGTAGGCCAGCCCGCGATCGCGCGCGGACAGGGCCTCGGCGCTCTGGCCGTCGATCCAGCTCAGCATCAGCCGTGGAACCGGCGGAATACCAGGGAGCCGTTGGTGCCACCGAAGCCGAAGGAGTTGGACAGGGCGACGTCGATCGGACGCTCCTTGGCCTGATGGGCGACCAGGTCGAGGTCGCAGCCTTCGCTGGGGTTGTCCAGGTTGATGGTCGGCGGAGCCACCTGATCACGCAGCGCGAGCACGCAGAAGATCGCCTCGACCGCGCCGGCAGCACCCAGCAGGTGGCCGGTCATGGACTTGGTGGAGCTCATCGACAGCTGGTAGGCGTGATCGCCGAAGATCGATTTCACCGCGGCGATTTCCGCGATATCGCCGGCCGGCGTCGAGGTGCCATGGGCGTTGATGTAGTCGACCTGCTCAGGATTCAGCCCGGCATCACGCAGCGCGGCTTTCATGCAGCGGGCAGCGCCGGCGCCATCTTCCGGCGGAGCGGTCATGTGGAAGGCGTCACCGCTCATACCGAAACCAACGACCTCGGCATAGATACGTGCGCCGCGGGCCTTGGCGTGCTCCAGCTCTTCCAGCACCAGCGCGCCTGCGCCGTCGGAGAGCACGAAGCCATCGCGATCCTGGTCCCACGGACGGCTGGCCCTGGTGGGCTCGTCGTTACGGGTGGACAGCGCGCGAGCGGCGCCGAAGCCGCCCAGGCCAAGACCACAGGCCGCCATCTCGGACCCGCCGGCCACCATCACGTCAGCGTCGCCATAGGCGATGTTGCGCGCGGCCATGCCGATATTGTGGGTGCCGGTGGTGCAGGCGGTGGTAATGGCGTAGTTGGGGCCCTGCAGACCGAGGTTGATCGACAGGAACCCGGAAACCATGTTGATGACCGAGCCGGGCACGAAGAACGGCGAGATGCGCCGCGGGCCCTGCTCGAACAGCGAACGACAGGTGTTTTCGATGTTGGTCAGACCGCCGATGCCCGAACCGATGGCAACGCCAATGCGCTCCCGGTTGGCGTCGGTGACTTCCAGGCCGGAATCACGCACTGCCTGGTAGCTGGCGGCGAGGCCGTACTGGATGAACAGGTCGAGTTTGCGAGCTTCCTTGGCGGACATGTATTGCTCGACGTCGAACCCTTTCACCGAGCCGCCGAAACGGGTGGCAAAGGCGGACAGATCCATGTGTTCGATCGGGGCGATACCGCTGCGCCCGGCGAGAATGCCTTCCCAACTGCTCGGCACATCCACACCCAGGGGCGACAACATACCCATGCCAGTGATGACTACGCGTCTACGCGACACTGTGACTTCCTCTCATGTGTTTCACGGCAATAACGCCGGCTGACGCCGGCGTTAAAGAAAAGCCGCACGCCTTTGCAGGCCGTGCGGCTTCTTTCGTCGGGGAACCGACGACTACGTCTTATGCCTGATGGGCAACGATGTAGTCGATGGCTTCCTGAACGGTGGTGATCTTTTCGGCTTGCTCGTCGGGGATTTCGGTCTCGAATTCCTCTTCCAGAGCCATCACCAGCTCAACGGTGTCAAGGGAGTCGGCGCCCAGGTCTTCGACGAAGGAAGCGCTGTTGGTGACTTCTTCTTCCTTAACGCCGAGTTGCTCAGCAACGATCTTCTTGACGCGTTCTTCGATGGTGCTCATACCTTGTTTTCACTCCTATGGACAATCCGTACAGCTGGGCTGCGGGTAAGTGTATAGAAAGGGTTTTCTGCATTTCAAGCTGAACGCTGACGCCCCTTCGCGGCAACCCAGATGCTCTGTCTATTCCAGCGTTACGACGCTTGGATGATTTTAGACAGCGCATATGACATCGCCACGAAGGAACTCGTCACATCAGCTCATGTACATTCCGCCATTCACCGGTACCGTGGCACCCGTAACATAAGCTGCGCCCTCGGAAGCGAGGAATGCTACCACTTTGGCGATCTCTTCGGCTTGTCCCAGTCGACCCAGCGGAATCTGGCCGAGCAGCGCTTCACGCTGGGCCTCCGGCAGTTCGCGAGTCATGTCGGTGTCGATGAAGCCCGGAGCAACCGCGTTGACAGTGATAGCACGGGAACCGACTTCGCGCGCCAGGGCGCGGGTGAAGCCTTCCAGGCCGGCCTTGGCAGCGGCGTAGTTGGTCTGCCCGGCGTTGCCCATGGCACCGACGACGGAGCCAATATTGATGATGCGACCCCAGCGAGCCTTGGTCATGCCGCGCAGGACGGCTTTCGACAGACGGTAGAGGCTGTTGAGGTTGGTGTTGACCACATCGAACCACTCATCGTCTTTCATGCGCATCAGCAGGTTATCGCGGGTGATGCCTGCGTTATTGACGACGATTGCCGGTGCGCCGGATTCTTTCTGGATGGCTTCGACAACGGCGGTCACGGACTCGTCGTTGGATACGTCCAGGACCATGCCCGAACCCTGAATGCCGTTTTCCTTGAGGTACTCGGAAATTTTCTGCGCGCCGGACTCGCTGGTGGCGGTGCCAACCACAGTGGCGCCCATGCGACCCAGTTCCAGTGCGATGGCCTGGCCAATACCACGGCTCGCGCCGGTAACCAGGGCAACCTTACCTTGCAGACTCATGCCTTATCTCCTGTTCAAGCCAGAGCCGCGCGGGCTGCGCCGAAGGCGTCCGCGGAATCCAGGTTGTGGGTGGTCACGCCCTTGGCGCAACGCTTGTTCAAACCAGCCAGCACCTTGCCCGGGCCGCACTCGACCAGGTCGGTGACGCCTTTTTCGGCCAGCAGCTGCACGCTCTCGACCCAACGGACCGGGCTGTACAGCTGCGCCAGCAGATCGCGCTTGAGCGCGACCAGATCAGCCGGAACCTGGGCGGTAACGTTCTGCACCAGAGCGATCTGCGGCATCTGCCACTGAACGGCTTCGACAGCCTCGGCGAAACGCTCGGCAGCCGGGCGCATCAGTTCGCAGTGCGACGGCACGCTGACCGGCAGCGCAACAGCGCGCTTGGCGCCACGAGCCTTGCACGCCTCGATGACCCGCTCGACGGCCTTGGCCGCGCCAGCGATCACCACCTGGCCGGGTGCGTTGAAGTTCACGGCGCTGACCACTTCGCCCTGCGCCGCTTCGGCGCAGGCGGCGAGCACGTCAGCGTCTTCGAGACCGAGAATGGCAGCCATGCCGCCAGTGCCGGCAGGAACAGCCTCCTGCATCAGTTGGCCACGGCGCTCGACCAGCTTCACCGCATCGGCGAAAGCCAGGCTGCCAGCGGCGACCAGCGCGGAGTACTCACCCAGGCTGTGGCCGGCGACATAAGCCGGCTGCACGCCACCTTCGGACTGCCACAGGCGCCACAGGGCGATGGAGACAGTGAGGATGGCGGGCTGGGTCTTGTCGGTCTGGTTCAGGCGCTCTTCCGGACCTTCCTGCACGAGGGCCCAGAGGTCATAACCCAGGGCGGCGGAGGCTTCGGCGAAGGTATCGCGCACGGTGGCGTGCTGAGCACCCAGCTCGGCAAGCATGCCGAGCGACTGCGAACCTTGACCGGGGAATACGAAGGCGAGGGATGCGGACATTGCAACAGGTCCCTTTTGTCTGTGTCGTCAAATGGATAACGCCGGCGAGAGCCTGGCGCATTGAACTGACAGTTGGATGACGGTCTGACGACCGCGGTCACACATTAGAGCAGATGTTCCAGACGGCCATGCAGCCGCTGGGGCAGATTCTCGCGAACTTCCAGCAGCGCGCGACGCAAAGCGCTCTGGATGCCCTCCTCTTTCGCACTGCCGTGACTCTTCACCACGATGCCCTGCAAACCGAGGAAACTCGCGCCATTGTGCTGCGACGGCGTGAGGTCGCCACGTAGCCGGCGCAGGAAAGGCATCGCCATCAGGCCAACCGCCTTGGCTGGCAAGCTGGAGCTGAACAACTCTTCCAGACGCGCCGCAACCATCGCCGCCAAGCCCTCGCTGGACTTGAGCAGGATGTTGCCGACGAATCCGTCGCACACCACCACATCCGCCAACCCGCGATACAGGCCGTCGCCTTCGATGTAGCCGATGTAGTTCAAACCCTGCGCCTGCTGCAGGAGACTGGCCGCCAGCTTCACCTGCTGGTTGCCCTTGATCTCTTCAGTGCCGACATTCAGCAGCGCGACTCGCGGATTGCTCTTGCCCAGCGCTTCCGCCGCCACGGCACCCATGACGGCAAACTGATAGAGGTGCTCGGCACTGCAATCGACATTGGCGCCCAGGTCGAGCAGATGGCAGTGGCCGTTCTGCGTCGGCACGGCCGTCACCATCGCCGGACGATCGATGCCAGGCAAGGTTTTCAACAAGTAACGGGACAACGCCATCAGCGCACCGGTATTACCGGCACTGACGCAGGCATGGGCCTTGCCATCACGAACCAGTTCGAGGGCAACACGCATGGAGGAATCGGGCTTGCCACGCAACGCCTGGGACGGACGCTCGTCCATCGTGACGATTTCGCTGGCGTGGTGGATATGAAGACGCTGGCGCTCGACCGGAGAAAGGCCGCGCAGGTGTTCTTCTATCAGAGGAGCTTGGCCGACGAGGACCAACTGGAGGGAAGCATATTCGGTCAGAAAGGAAATGCAGGCCGGAACAATGCAGTGGGGACCGTAGTCCCCACCCATTGCATCAATCGCGATGATTGGTGCGGACAAAGATTACTCGTCAGAGCCTTTGTCTACGACCTTGCGGCCGCGATAGAAACCGTCCGGGGAGACGTGGTGGCGCAGGTGAACTTCACCGGTGCTCTTTTCCACGGACAGAGCGTTCGCGTCCAGGGCATCGTGCGAACGACGCATGTCACGAGCGGAACGGGATTTTTTGTTCTGCTGAACAGCCATGATTGATTAACTCCTAAACGTTTGGGTCACGCTTCAACTGCGCCAGTACGCTGAACGGATTGGGCCGTTCTTCGACGTTCTCGCTCGGTTCGGGCGCTGTAGCGTATCCCACCGGCTGCTGGCAATCCTCAGGGTCATGGACCGGCACGATGGGCAAGGCGAGCAGCAACTCGTCCTCAGCCAGCGAGGTCAGGTCGATGGGGTCATCCCCCACTTCCAACGCATCGTAGCCACTGGGCAGATCATCGATCGACTTGCCTTCCGGGATGATGACGTAATCGTACGCACCACCCACATGGAATTTGGCCGGCTCGAGACAGCGCTGGCATACCATGCTCACCTCGCCATTGAGCTCGACGTGCATGACCGCCAGTTTCTGCTGATCACGGAAGAAGGAAAACTTCGCGTGAACATCGCCATCACTGCTGGTCAGTTGCTCGCTGAGACGTGCCATCTTGGCGATCGGCAGCACACCCTCAAGGGTGGCGGCGCGCTCTACCAATTTGCGCGGATCAACGTGAGGTGGTATCGGTCCATTCAACATAAGCGCGCCATTATAGGGATGCACCCGAAGCTGTCAAAGGAAATTAGCCATAAACCGCTGTATGGACAGCCCTTTTCGCTAGAATCGCGGTGACGCTCCGAAGGAATTCTCCATGCCACCCCTGATCCTTGCTTCCAGCTCGCCCTACCGCCGTGAACTGTTGCAGCGCCTGCGCCTGCCGTTCGAATGCGCCAGCCCCGACATCGACGAAACCCCGCTGCCCGGCGAGAGCGCCGACCAACTGGTGCGCCGACTGGCGGAAAGCAAAGCTCGCGCACTGACCCAGCGCTACCCCGCCCACCTGATCATCGGCTCGGACCAGGCCGCAGTTAACGGCAACCGGATTCTCGGCAAGCCTCACGGTATCGAGCGCGCGACTGAACAGTTAAAAGACGCCAGCGGCAAGAGCGTCAGCTTCCTCACCGGACTCTGCCTGCTCAACAGCCAGAGCGGTGAAGCCCAAATCGATTGCGTGCCTTTTACCGTGCACTTCCGCAACCTCGACGAAGCACGCATTCGCCGCTACCTGGAGACCGAACAACCCTTCGACTGCGCCGGCAGCTTCAAGGCCGAAGGCCTGGGCGTCAGCCTGTTCCGATCCACCGAGGGAGAAGACGCCACCAGCCTGGTCGGCCTGCCGCTGATTCGCCTGGTGGATATGCTGCTTGCCGAGCAAGTACAAATCCCCTGACCTGGAAAGCTCGAAAAGAAAAGGCCCGGCAATCGCCGGGCCTTTTTTCCTTCCTTATATAAGGAAGCGCACTCAGCGCAGGACCGGCCCCTGCCAGCCCATCCACATCGCCATGCGCTCGGCGACGCTCGCGCCCAGCTTCTTGGTGAAGCGGTCGAAGGCGGTTTCCTGGACGGTGTAGTCCACGATTTCCTTTTCCTTGATGATCTCGCGCGCGACGTAGCTGGAGCTGCCCAGACCATCGATCAGACCCAGTTGCAGTGCCTGCTCGCCGGACCAGATCAGGCCGGAGAACAGCTCGGGATGATCCTTGTCCTTCAGGCGATCGCCGCGACCCTTCTTCACCACATCGATGAACTGCTTGTGGGTGGTATCCAGCACCTGCTGCCAGAAGGCCGTTTCATCCGCCTTCTGCGGCTGGAACGGATCGAGGAACGCCTTGTGTTCACCGGAGGTATAGATGCGACGATCCACTCCCAGCTTCTCCATGGTGCCGACGAAACCGAAAGTCGCCGCCGTCACACCGATGGAACCAACCAGGCTGGCCTTGTCGGCGTAGATCTCGTCGGCAGCGCTGGCGATGTAATAGGCGCCAGAAGCCCCCAGATCACTGATGACCGCATAGACCTTGATATCCGGATGCTCACCGCGCAGGCGCTTGATTTCATCGTAGATATAGCCGGACTGCACCGGACTGCCGCCCGGACTGTTGATACGCAGGACGATACCCTTGGTGCCGGCATCCTCGAACGCGGAACGCAGCGCACCAACGATGTTGTCGGCACTGGCTGGCTCGTTGTCGGCGATCATGCCTTTCACCTCGATCAGCGCTGTATGGCTGGCACTGCGCGACGCGGACTTGGACAAGCCACTGAAGGGACTGAACAGCGCCAATGCACCGAACAGATAAACGAAAGTCAGCAACTTGAAGAAGATGCCCCAGCGACGCGACCGGCGCTGCTCCTGGACACCAGCCAGCACGGCCTTCTCCAGCAACTTCCAGCTCTTGTCGTCACCCGCCGTGGTTTGCGCAGCCTTGCTATCGTCCGCCTTCCATTCATCCGACATCAGTTGCCTACCTCGAGCACCGGTTTGACCGAACGCCCGGCGAGCCAGGCGCGCAATTCATTGAAATGATTCACTTCCAGCGCCGGAGCATACTCCCGAAGGATCTCCAGCGACTGCGCACCATAGCCCACCGCCACCGAATCCATGCCGGCACGGCGCGCCATCTCCAGATCGAAGGGCGAATCCCCCACCATCAACGCATCGCGGGCATCGACCCGGCAATGCTCGAGAATCTCGTGCAGCATGCGCGGGTCCGGCTTGCTCGCCGACTCATCGGCGGCGCGGGTGATATCGAAGAAATCCGTCCAGCCCTGCCCCGCCAGCACGCGATCCAACCCACGGCGATTCTTGCCGGTAGCGACCGCCAATTGATAGCCCGCCCCGCGAAACTCCGCCATGGCTTCAGCCACGCCTGGGAACAGCGGCGAAGGCTGCACCTCCAGACTCAGGTAGTGATTACCGTAATCAAGCCGGAAGCGATCCAGCGGCTCGCCATCCTCCACCTCCGGGTACAGCGTCTGGATAGCTTCCGGCAGCCCCAGGCCGATGATGCCCTTGATAGCCTCATCGCTGCGTTCGGGAAGACCGGAGCCCACTGCTGCCACTCGCATCGCCTCGACGATACGACCGATGGAATCCACCAGCGTGCCATCCCAATCGAAGATCAGCAGGGAATACTCACGCATCCAGGCGCTCCAAAGTGCGCAGCCAGACTTCGTCCACCGGCGCTTCGAGCTCCAGCACACCGCCATCAGGCAACGGTACGCGCAGGTAGGCCGAGTGCAGGAACAAACGCTTGCCGCCCAGCTCGCGGATTTCGCGGGAGAAATCTTCGTCGCCGTACTTGGGGTCGCCGGCAATGGAATGGCCGGCGTGCTTGGCATGCACACGAATCTGGTGGGTACGACCAGTGATCGGACGCGCCTCGACCAGGGTGGCGAAGTCACCGAAGCGGCGCAGCACCTTGAACTCGGTCAGCGCTTCCTTGCCTTCGGGGTTAACTTCGACCACGCGCTCGCCGGAGCGCAGGTTGTTCTTCAGCAGCGGCACGGCAATCTGCTTCTTCGCCGCCGGCCAGTTGCCGCGCACCAGGGCATGGTAGCGCTTGTCCACGATGCGCTCGCCACGCAGGGCGTCGTGCAGATGGCGCAGCATGCTGCGCTTCTTGGCGATCATCAGCAGGCCGGAAGTATCGCGGTCCAGGCGATGCACCAGCTCCAGGTCCTTGCACTCCGGACGCAGCTGGCGGAAGGCCTCGATGACCCCATAGTTCAGACCGCTGCCGCCATGCACGGCGATGCCGGTGGGCTTGTTCACCACGATCAGCGTCTTGTCTTCGTAGACGATGGCGGCTTCCAGACGCTCCAACAAGCCCTGGGCCAGCGGCACCGGCTCGTCGCGCTCGGCCAGACGCAGCGGCGGCACGCGTATCACGTCGCCAGCCTGCAGCTTGTACTCGGGCTTGATGCGGCCTTTGTTGACCCGCACCTCACCCTTGCGAAGGATGCGGTAGATCAGGGTCTTGGGCACGCCCTTGAGCTGGGTGCGGAGGAAATTGTCGATTCGTTGGCCGGCATACTCCGGCGCGACTTCAAGCAGCTGAACGCCGGAAGTCGGAGGGGCGGGATTCGTCATCCGGATATAATAACAATTTTTCATTCAATTGAAGCACTTAATCATTGCTGCTATATTCGGGAGGCCGCCAAAAGTGGCCAGGCCTGCGGATGATCGCGTAATCGCCATCCCCAACCGCCTGCAAACACATTGAACGGACACGAGGCAGTCCCCGGAAGCGTTGCAACGGCCCGAGCGATTCTCGCGCCGACAGCGCCTCGAAACCCAGGCCTTGAGACATGACCACGGCCACCAAGGTAGCCGTGATAAAAGCCAACCCCGCTCCCGGATTCAGCGAGTGGCACCCGGCTCTTAGGGAAATGTGCAGGGCGGAGATGCACAACTGTCGGATTGCGTTGCGTTCATGCCTTGAACGCATGCCTTGAACGTAGACGCACTTATCGTCCGCATCTGACAGCTAATTCCTCCTCCTGATGAGTGCTTGTTCTTACTCGACAAGCAGGAAACGTAGTCGCGGCACAGCAGATTTATCCTGCTGCCGCTGGACACTGGAATGGTCCGCCGTTCCTGAGTACGTGCCTTAGCACCGACCGTGAGAGTCGTGTGTGCCGATCGCCGTTTCCGGTGGCCCCGGAAACCATTGGTACTACATGAAAAGAATGCTGATCAACGCAACTCAACCCGAAGAGTTGCGTGTAGCGCTGGTAGACGGCCAACGCCTGTTCGACCTGGACATCGAGTCCGGCGCGCGCGAACAGAAGAAGGCCAACATCTACAAAGGCCGTATCACCCGCATCGAGCCGAGCCTCGAGGCCGCATTCGTCGACTTCGGCGCCGAACGCCACGGCTTCCTCCCCCTCAAGGAAATCTCCCGCGAGTACTTCAAGAAGAATCCTGAAGGCCGCATCAACATCAAGGACGTCCTGAGCGAAGGCCAGGAAGTCATCGTCCAGGTCGAGAAAGAAGAACGTGGCAACAAGGGCGCCGCCCTGACCACCTTCATCAGCCTCGCCGGCCGTTACCTGGTGCTCATGCCCAACAACCCGCGCGCCGGTGGCATCTCCCGCCGCATCGAGGGTGAAGAGCGCAACGAACTGCGTGAAGCCCTGAACGGCCTGACCGTTCCCGGCGACATGGGCCTGATCGTCCGCACCGCGGGCCTGGGCCGCAGCTCCGAAGAGCTGCAATGGGACCTGGACTACCTGCTGCAACTGTGGGGCGCCATCAAGGAAGCCTCCGGCGAGCGCAGCGGTCCGTTCCTGATCTACCAGGAAAGCAACGTCATCATCCGCGCCATCCGCGACTACCTGCGCCAGGACATCGGCGAAGTGCTGATCGACAGCCTCGACGCCCAGGAAGAAGCCCTCAACTTCATCCAGCAGGTCATGCCGCAGTACGCCAGCAAGGTGAAGCTGTACCAGGACAGCGTTCCGCTGTTCAACCGCTTCCAGATCGAGAGCCAGATCGAAACCGCCTTCCAGCGCGAAGTGAAGCTGCCGTCGGGCGGCTCCATCGTCATCGACCCGACCGAAGCCCTGGTGTCCATCGACATCAACTCGGCGCGCGCCACCAAAGGCGGCGACATCGAAGAAACCGCCCTGCAGACCAACCTGGAAGCGGCCGAGGAAATCGCCCGCCAACTGCGTCTGCGTGATATCGGCGGCCTGATCGTCATCGACTTCATCGACATGACCCCGGCGAAGAACCAGCGCGCCGTGGAAGAACGCGTCCGCGAAGCCCTGGAAGCCGACCGTGCCCGCGTACAGGTTGGCCGCATCTCGCGCTTCGGCCTGCTGGAAATGTCCCGTCAGCGCCTGCGTCCGTCCCTGGGCGAGACCAGCGGCATCGTCTGCCCGCGCTGCAACGGCCAAGGCATCATCCGCGACGTCGAATCCCTGTCGCTGGCCATCCTGCGCCTGATCGAGGAAGAAGCCCTGAAGGACCGCACCGCTGAAGTTCGTGCGCGCGTGCCGTTCCAGGTTGCCGCCTTCCTGCTCAACGAGAAGCGCAACGCCATCACCAAGATCGAACTGCGCACCCGCGCGCGCATCTTCATCCTGCCGGACGACCACCTGGAAACTCCGCACTTCGAAGTTCAGCGCCTGCGTGACGACAACCCCGAACTCCTGTCCGGCCACGCCAGCTACGAGATGGCCCCGGAAGAGCACGAGGAAGTCCAGCCGGTCAGCGCCACCCGCACCCTGGTTCGCCAGGAAGCCGCCGTGAAGACCGTTTCCCCGCAGAGCCCTGCCCCGCAGCAGGCTGCCGCTGAAGCACCGATCGCCGTCGAAGCCACCAAGCCCATGCCCGAGCCGAGCCTGTTCCAGGGCCTGGTGAAGTCGCTGGTAGGCCTGTTTGCTGGCAGCAAGCCGGAGCCGACCCCGGTCGCCGCCGAGAAGCCCGCCACCGAGCGAAGCGAAAGCCAGGGCGAGCGCCGCAACGGCCGTCAGCAGAACCGTCGCCGCGACGGTCGCGATGGCGGTCGTCGTGATGACGAGCGTAAAGAACGTGGTCGCCGCGACGAGCGCGGTGAGCGCACTGAGCGCCCGGCTCGCGAAGAGCGTCAGCCGCGTGAAGAACGCGCCGAGCGTCAGCCCCGCGAAGAACGTCAGCCGCGCGAAGAGCGCGCCGAGCGTCAACCGCGCGAGGAACGCCAGCCGCGTGAAGAGCGCGCCGAACGTCAACCGCGTGAAGAGCGTCAGCCGCGTGAAGAGCGCGCCGAGCGCCAGCCGCGCGAGGAGCGTCAGCCCCGCGAAGAGCGTGGCGAGCGCACCGAGCGTCAACCGCGTGAAGAACGCCAGCCGCGCGAAGAGCGTCAGCCTCGTGGTGAGCGCGCCGAGCGTCAGCCCCGTGAAGAGCGCCAGCCGCGCGAAGACCGTCCGGCTCGCGATGCCGCCGCCCTGGAAGCCGAAGAGCTGCCGAACGAAGAGCTGCTGGATCAACAGGACGATGAAGGCTCGGACGACGAGCGTCCGCGTCGCCGCTCCCGTGGCCAGCGTCGCCGCAGCAACCGCCGCGAGCGCCAGCGTGAAGCGGGTGTGGATGGTGTCGAAGGTGCCGAAGGCGAAGTGAGCAATGCCGAACAGGCTGCTTCCGACACCCCGTCGCCTGCCGCCATGGTCGCTGCCGCCGCTACCGCTGTAGCCGTTGCTGAAGCCGCCGCCGAGCAGGAGCAGCCCGCTGCCCAGGCTCAGGTCGAGGCCCAGCCGCTGGAGTCCGGCGTGGTTGAAGCCGTACGCACCGAAAGCGCTCTCGAGCAGACCATCGAGTTCCTGGCCAAGCCCGCCGAGCAGGCTGCCGAGCCGGTAGAAGCCATCAGCGAGACCGTTGAAGTGGCTGCCGCCGAGCCGGTGGTTGCGGAAGAAGCGTCGGCTC
The DNA here is from genome assembly GCF_040017195.2 of Pseudomonas sp. LABIM340. Classification (NCBI taxonomy): domain Bacteria; kingdom Pseudomonadati; phylum Pseudomonadota; class Gammaproteobacteria; order Pseudomonadales; family Pseudomonadaceae; genus Pseudomonas; species Pseudomonas sp. LABIM340. Next base: position 4,484,325 of record NZ_CM200227.1, read on the forward strand.
CGGCTGCTGAAACCGTGATCGAAGCCGTCGCCCAGCTGGTCGAAGAGCCTCAGGTAGAAGCTGTAGTTGCCGAGGAAGCTCCGGCTGCCGCTGCGGCTGCTGCCGAAGAAACTCCGGCCGTTCCGGCCAACGCCACCGGCCGCGCCTCCAACGACCCGCGCGAGCGTCGTCGCCAGGAGCGCGCTGCCCGCGAAGCCGCTGCTGCCGCAGCCGCCGCTCCGCAGGTAGAGCAGGCTCCGGTCGTCGAAGCCGTGGTTGAAGAAGCCGCTGCCGTGGAAGCCGAAGTCGTGGTCGAGCCAGCTGCTGAAGTCACTGTCGAGGCCGTCGAGGCCGAAGTCGTGAACGAAGCCGTTGAAGCCACCGAGCAACCGGCTGCCGAACAGGCTGAAGGCGACAAAGCCGAGAAGACCGAGGAAGAACAAGGCACCGTGGTGGAAAAACACCACAGCTGATAGCTTCCTGATCTGAAAAAGGGGATGCATCTGCATCCCCTTTTTTATTGTCTGCGCTTTGCGGCGTGCGCATTACAAAGGCACAAAAAAGGGGATGCCAACGGCATCCCCTTCTTCATGTCCGAAGCACCTCAGTAGAGATTCGGCTCCATCTCCAACTCCACGCCGAAGCGCTGCTGGATATCGTCATGGATACGCCGAGCCAGTGCATGCAGCTGCATCCCGGTGGCGCCGCCGTAGTTCACCAGTACCAGCGCCTGCTGGGCATGCACACCCACCGGACCCTCGCGGAAGCCTTTCCAGCCGGCCTTGTCGATCAACCAGCCGGCGGCCAGCTTCATCTGGCCATCGCCGTGCGGATAGGCCACCAGATCGCTGTACTGCTGGCGCAGCGCATCGGCCAGAGTCACGGAGACCACCGGGTTCTTGAAGAAGCTGCCGGCATTGCCCAGCACCGCCGGGTCCGGGAGCTTCTCACGGCGAATTGCGCAGATCGCCCGCGAAACATCGGCCGGTGTCGGCGCAGTGACGCCCTCCTCTGCCAGACGCTGGCGCACCGGACCGTAGTCCAGGTGCAGTTTCGCCGCGCGGCTCAGGGCGAAGCGTACCCGCAGGATCAGCCAACGACCCGGCTCGCGCTTGAAGCGGCTTTCGCGGTAGGCAAAGGCGCAGTCTTCCAGGCCGAACTCGCGCAGCTCGCCGCTCTCGCGATCCAGCGCGGTCAGGCCGGCGAACACGTCCTTGATCTCGACGCCATAGGCGCCGATGTTCTGCATCGGAGCAGCACCGACGGTGCCGGGAATCAGGCTGAGGTTTTCCAACCCGCCGAAGCCTTGGGCCAGCGTCCAGTGCACGAAGTCGTCCCACACCTCGCCGGCTTCTGCCTCGACCACCACGCGCTCGCCATCATCACTGACGACACGTACGCCACGGGAAGCCATGCGCAGTACCAGCGCCTCCACGTCACGGGTCAGCAACAGGTTGCTGCCGCCACCTATCACCATCAGCGGCAGGCCCTTTGCGGCGGCGGCGGCGATACCGGCGCGCACCTCGGCATCGTCATGGGCCTGGGCGAACCAGCGCGCCGCGACTTCGACACCGAAGGTGTTGTAGGGCTTGAGGGAAATGCGCTCTTGCAGTTGCAGCGTCACAGGCGCCCCTTCACTTCCGTCAGCAGGCCGTCGCAAGCCCTTTCCACCAGGTCCAGCACCTGCTCGAAGCCATCCTCGCCGCCGTAATACGGGTCGGGGACTTCGTCGATTTCCAGCTCGTAGCGCCGCAGGAACAGGTCCAGCTCCGCCTTGCCGCTGCTGCCGAGAAGATGCTTGAGGTCGCGCAGGTTGGCGTTGTCCATGGCCAGGACCAGATCGTAGCGGGAGAAGTCGGCGACGCTGACCTGTCGTGCCCGCAGGTCTGACAGGTCATAGCCTCGGCGCAGCGCAGCAGCGCGGGTGCGCGTGTCTGGCGCCTTGCCGACGTGCCAGTCACCGGTGCCGGCCGAGTCGATCTCGATGCGATTCTCCAGGCCCGCTTCGCGGACCTTGTGGCGGAATACGCCTTCGGCGGTGGGCGAGCGGCAGATGTTGCCCAGGCAGACGAACAGGACCTTCATCAGGCCCCCAGGATGCGCCGGACGCGCTCCAGGTCTTCCGGAGTATCGACGCCGGCTTGCGGCGCTTCCAAAGCGTCAGCCACGTGTATGCGCACGCCATGCCAGAGCGCGCGCAGCTGCTCCAGGCACTCGGTGTCTTCCAGCCAGCACGGGCCCCAGGCCACGAAATCGCGGAGGAAGCGCGCACGGTAGGCGTAGATACCGATATGGCGGCGGTACGGTACGTTGGCCGGCAGGCTTTCGCGATCCACTGCGAAGGCGTCACGCGCCCAGGGCAGCGTGGCGCGGCTGAAGGTCAGTGCGAGACCATTCTTGTCGCTGACCACCTTGACGATGTTCGGGTTGAACAGCGCGGCCGGATCGTGGATTTCCTCACACAGGGTGGCGATGCCCGCTTCCGGGTGCGCCGCAAGGTTGGCGGCCACCTGGTCGATGATTGACGGCGGCACCAACGGCTCGTCGCCCTGCACGTTGACCACGATGGCATCGTCGGCCAGGCCCAGCGTGTCGGCTACTTCAGCCAGGCGGTCGGTACCGGAGTTGTGGTCGGCGCGGGTCAGCACCACCTGGGCGCCGAAGCCCTGGCAAGCGTCGAAGATGCGCTGATCATCGGTGGCGACCACCACCTGGGTGGCCGAGCTTTTGCCGGCCTGCGCCCAGACATGCTGGATCATCGGCTTGCCGGCGATGTCCTGCAGCGGCTTGCCGGGCAGGCGGGTGGAGGCGAAGCGGGCGGGAATGACGACGGTGTAGGCCTGGGTCATGGCGTTACTTGTCCAGACGCTCGTCGACGTTCAGGGTACGCGCCTCGCCTTCGAGCATCACCGGGATGCCGTCACGCACCGGGTAGGCCAGGCCGTCGGTCTTGCAGATCAGCTCGGACTTGTCGTCGGTGAGCTTGAGCGGGCCCTTGCACAGCGGACAGGCGAGGATATCGAGGAGTTTCGGGTCCATGGTGCGTTCCTTGAGCTTGAACAGCGAACAGTTTGAATGCGGGCGACGCCGGATTGCGACGGCGGATCAGCGGGCGAGCAGGCGCTCGAGCTGAACGTCGAACCAGGCGACGAAGGCCGGCGATGGCTGCGCTTCAACGGCGAGGTACCACCAGTCGGGCGCGGCGAAGGACCGGCATTTCACCGCGTCCTTCTCGGTCATGACCAGCGGCAGTTCCGGCGTGAAGCGCAGCTGCTCGGCGGTATAGGCCGCATGGTCGGGGAAGGGATGCGGAATCGGCCGCCAGTTTAGCGCCTCGAGCGTTGCGAAGAAACGCTGCGGGTTGCCGATGCCGGCCAGTGCATGCAGCGACTGACCGTTGGGGAAGTGCTCGACGCCACGCCGCTCACCGCTGGCCAGGTTGACCAGGGCAGAAGGTCGCAGGACGAAGGAGAAGGCGCCCGGCGGATCGGACGGCGCGCCGTTGTGCAGCACGGCGTCGACTTCGGCCAGTCGCTCGGCGGGTTCGCGCAGCGGCCCGGCGGGCAGGCAGCGGCCGTTGCCCAGGCCACGGGCGGCGTCGATCAGCACCAGTTCCAGGTCACGGGCCAGGCGATAGTGCTGCAGACCGTCGTCGCACAGGATCAGGTCCAGCGGCTCTTCGGCGAGCAACGCGCGCACGGCACTGGAGCGGTCCGGATCGATCATCAGCGGCACGCCACTGCGACGGACGATCATCAGCGGCTCGTCGCCCGCCTGGGCCGCCGACTGCTCGGCGCGCACGCGCCAGGGCGTCCGTGGCGGCTTGGCGCCATAGCCACGGCTGACCACGCCAACCTTCAGCCCACGGGCGCGGCAGTGTTCGATCAGCCAGAGGATCATCGGCGTCTTGCCGGTGCCGCCCACCGTGATGTTGCCAACCACGATGATCGGCACGGGAGCACGGTAGGCCGGCTTGACGCCGGAGAGAAAGTCCTGCCGGCGGCCCTGGGCGACACGCCGGTAGAGCAGTTCGAGCGGCCTGAGCAGGGCAAGGGCCGGGTGGCCCCTGTACCAGGCGTCGAGCAGGCGGTCGGTGAACGCCATCAGGGGGTCTTCTTGTCCGCCCGGGACTCGATGGTGGTGATGCGCAGGTGGGTGAAGCCCAGCTTGCCGGCGGCATCCATCGCGGTGACCACGGACTGGTAGTCCACCTTGCCGTCGGCAGTGATCACCACTGGCAGGCTGTTGTCACCGGCAGACTCACGCTGCATGGCGTTCATCAGGTTTTCCAGGTCATCGCGCGCCAGGCTCTGGCCGTTCAGCGCGTAGTGACCTTCGAGGCTGATGGAGATTTCCAGCTGCTTGATCTCGGTGGCTTCGGGCGGCGTGCCGCTGACCGCCTCGGGCAGTTCGACCTTGAGCTGCGAGGGCTTGGTGAACGAGGTGGCGACCACGAAGAACAGCAGCAGCACGAAGATCACGTCGATCAGCGACGCCAGGTTGATGAAGACGTCCTCGCGGGCCGCTCCGCCCGCTCTGCGGCGGAATTTCACGCTTTGCCTTCCTCGACGAAGTCGACTTCGCGATCGCCCTGGGTCACTTCCACCAGCTTGATGGCTTCCTGCTCCATGGCGATGACCAGTTCATCGACGCGGCGCAGCAGGTAGCGATGGAAGAACACCGCAGGGATCGCCACGATCAGGCCAGCCGCGGTGGTGATCAGGGCCTTGGAGATACCGCCGGCGAGCATCGGCGCGTTGGCCATGCCGTCGCCCATGAAAGCGCTGAAGATCTGGATCATGCCGAACACGGTACCCAGCAGACCGAGCAGCGGCGCCATGGCGGCGATGGTGCCCAGGGCGTTGAGGTAGCGCTCCAGCTCGTGGATGACGCGGGAGGCGGCTTCCTCGATGCACTCTTTCATGATCTCGCGACCGTGCTTGGAGTTGGCCAGGCCAGCCGCGAGGATTTCACCCAGCGGGGAAGACGCGCGCAGGTCCTTCAGGGCCTGGCTGTTCATCTTCTTGTCCTTGATCTGCTTCCACACCTGGCCGAGCAGCTGCGGCGGGGCCACACGGCTCAAGCGCAGGGTCCAGAGACGTTCGGCGACGATCGCCATGGCAGCGACGGAGCTCAGCAAGATCGGCAGCATCATCCAGCCGCCAGCTTTGACCAGTTCCCACACAGTGGTGAATCCCCTGAAAAAAAGTGGCGCCACTCTAGCACAGGGGCCGTGGCGAGCCGACCGCCCGAGGCTCAATTTTCCTGCCAGAAATGTGCGCCTTCCCGCACTCCCCGGACCTCGCCATGGGCGCCGAGCATCAGGGTCAGCGCGCCCTGCTCCGCCGTATCCTGAATCCGGATGCCCAGCGCGCGGAAGCGTTCGACGACCGACGGGTGCGGATGGCCGTAAGGGTTGTTGGCGCCGCGGGAGATGATCGCCGTCGTTGGCCCGATCGCCCGCAGGAACGCCGCCCCGGAGGAGCTGCGGCTGCCGTGGTGCCCAGCCAGCAGCCAGTCGATGCGCTCCCCCGGATGCGCGGCCAGCCACGCCAGCTCGGCGGGTTGCGGCAGGTCGCCGGTGAGCAGGATGCGCTCGCCATTGGCTTCGATTTCCAGCGCGCAGGAACGGTCGTTGCTTTCCCTGGCGCCCGCCCAGGCCCAGCTGGAGAAGCGAACGCCATCGACCTGCCACTCCTCGATTCCACAGGGACGCGCCTGCAGCTCCTCCGGCAGGCGCTCGGGCTCACCGCTGATGACCTGCGCCGGCCGCAACGAGCGCTTCACTGCCACGGCGCCGCCGGCATGGTCGTTATCCGCGTGACTGAGCATAAGCCTATCCAGATGACCGATGCCTAGGCTGCGCAGCGTCGGCACGACCACGCGCTCGCCGATGTCGAATTCGCCGTTGCGCGCCCCAGTGTCGTAAAGCCAGACCTGGCTGCGCGTGCGGATCAGCACCGACAGCCCCTGCCCCACGTCCAGCACGCGAATCTCGGCGATGCCCGGAGCGGGCAACGGGACTGACGGCCAGAACACCGGCACGAACATCGCCAGCCCCAGGGCACGCAATGGGACGCCGGCCGGCGCAAGCAGCAAGAGCGCCCCCAGCATCGCCAGCGCCACCGCCCAGGCGGGCGCGGCTACCGGCTGCCAGGCGGGCGCCAGCTCGGCCATCCAGCCCAACAAGCGGAACAGCCACTCCAGCAGGCCTCCCGAGACCCAGAGCAGAGCCTCGCCCAGCCAGGGAATGCCAAGCGCCAGACTCCCCAGCAAGGCCAGCGGGACGACGACCAACTCGACCCAGGGCACGGCGATCAGGTTGGCGACCACGCCGGAAACGCTCAGCGGCAAACCAAGGGCGATGGACGCCGGCAGCAAACCGACTGCCATCAGCCATTGCGCGCGCAGCCAGGTGCGCCAGGCGGTCCAGCGCCCCAGCCGCCCCGAGAAGCCGAAGATCAGCAGCGCCACCGCCGCATAGGACAGCCAGAAACCCGGCAACAGCACCACCAGCGGCTCGACCAGCAGTACCGCCAGCAAGGCGCCGAACAGGGGCGCCCAGAGCCCGCGATGGCGATAGCGCAGGCGCCACAGCAGGACGATGGAGACCATGACGCAGGCGCGCTTCAACGGCACCTCGAAGCCAGCCATCAGGCTGTACGCCCAAGCACCGCCTGCGGCCAGCAGACAAGCAGAGGGCAGCCAGGGGATTCGCGCCGGCCAGCAACCGAAACGCGCCAGCCCGGCAACCAACGCATAGAGCAGGCCGGCCAGCAGCGAGATGTGCGAGCCGGAGATCACCATCAGGTGCAGGGTTCCGGTGTCCTGCAGGACTTGCCAGTCCGTCGTGGTCAGCCCGGAGGCATCGCCCAGTACCAGCGCGGCGAGCGCCCCGGAGCGGCCGTGGGCGTCCACCGCCAGCAGGCGTTGCCGCCAGGCTTCGCGCCAGGCACGCGGGCCGCCGGAAGCCTCCAGACGCTGCCCGTCCTTCACGCTGCCGGTAGCGCCGATGCGCTGGGCGGTGAGCCAGGCCTCGTAGTCGAACCCCGCGCCATCGGCCATGCCGTGGGGACGCTTGAGTTTCACGGCGAGCCGCCAGCGCTCGCCGCCCTCCACCGGCGGCCCGCCGAACCAGGACAGACGCAGCGTGGCAGGGACCTTCGCACGGGGGCTGGAGACCTCGGCGAGCTGGAAGCGCACCGATGGCCCGGAGCGATCCGGCAGGCCCTCCACCCTGCCCTCCAGCCACAGCGTGCGGCCGTCCAACTCCGGCGCCAGACGATCATCCAGCGCCCACTGCGCCGACTGGCAGGCCCAGGCGAAACCGAGCAGGAACAGCCCGACGAAATAGCCACGAGTGAACAACAACGGCAGCGCGACCAGCGCGAGAAACAGCAGAACCCAGCCGGACGGCAGCGCCGGCATCCAGCGCAGCGCCAGCAATCCCAGAGCCAGCGCGAACATCCCTGTACGAGGCAACGGAGCGACTCCCTGACCCCCGGCGTAACCGTCGATCCGATTGGCCTGCGGCGGTTACACACGGACATAGTTGGCAACGAATGACTGTCACCTAGCTAGGCATAATGTGCCGTCGTCCGTCTGCCAGAGATTTCCTCCATGCCGCGCCGAATCTTCAAGCGCTACATGCCCGATCCGGAGAGCATCAGGAACCACAAGGGCCTGCGTTTTCTCGGACCGCTGATCCAGTCGCCCAACCTCTGGCACCTGAATCGCCGCTCGGTGTCCCGCGCCATGGGCATGGGGCTGTTCGCCGCCTTTATCCCGATCCCGCTGCAGATGCTGCTGGCCGCCTCGCTGGCGGTGTGGGTGCGGGCCAACCTGCCGATCTCGGTGGGGCTGGTCTGGCTGACCAACCCGATCACCATGCCGCCGGTGTTCTACTGCACCTACAAGATGGGCGCCTGGGCCATGGGCATCCCGGCGCGCGCCCTGCCCGACCACCTGACCTGGGAATGGATCAGCGGCGAGCTGTCGATGCTCTGGCAGCCGTTCCTGCTGGGCTCGGTGATCTGCGGCATCCTGGTGGGCATCCTCGGCTACCTGCTCACCGAGGGTTACTGGCGCTGGTGGATTGGCCGCAGCTGGCGGCGGCGCCGGGCGCTGCGCAATCTGCAGCAAGGGCTGTAGCCGCTCCTGGACGAACCTCACCGACAGCGCGGGCTTTTCGTAGGAGCGAGCTTGCTCGCGAACCCACCTCGCTCCAGATCTGACGGCAAGTCTGCTCGCGAGCGAGCTCGCTCCTACAGGTACAAAAAAGCCGCCCCGAAGGGCGGCTTTTTCATGGGCCGGTGATCACTCGTACCGCAGCGATTCCGCCGGCTGGGTCGAGGCCGCACGCCAGGCCGGATACAGCGTGGCGAGGAAGCTCATCGACAGCGCCGCGACGCAGATCAGCACGATGTCGCTGATCTGCGGGTCGGACGGCAGGTAGTTGATGAAGTAGATGTCCGAGTTGAACACGTGGGTGCCGGCAACGCGCTCCAGGGTCGAGACGATGGCGGTGACGTTGTACGCCGCCAGCACGCCCAGCACGCAGCCGATGACGGTGCCGATCAGGCCGATCACCGTGCCCTGCACCATGAAGATCGCCATGATCTGCTTCGGCGTGGCACCCAGAGTGCGCAGGATGGCGATGTCCGCGCGCTTGTCGGCCACGACCATGATCAGGGTGGCGATGATGTTGAAGGCGGCGACCGCAACGATCAGCAGCAACAGCAGGCCGATCATGGTCTTTTCCATCTTCATCGCGCTGAACAGGCTGCCCTGGGTGTGGGTCCAGTCCACCGAGCGGTAGCCGTCGCCCAGCTGTTTGGCGATGGCCGCGCCGACTTCGGGCGCCTGGAACAGGTCCTTCAGGGCGATGCGCACGCTCTGCACCTGACCGGGCTGCCAGCGCATCAGGCTGGCTGCGTCGTCCACGTGGATCAGCGCCAGGGTGCTATCCAGCTCGGCGCCGACCTTGAAGATGCCGACCACGTTGAGGCGCTGCATGCGCGGGGTGATGCCGCCGGGCGCGGTGCTCGGCTCGGGAACGATCAGCAGCAGGCTGTCACCGACGTTGACGTGGAAACGCCGCGCAGTGATCTCGCCGATGACCACGCCGAACTCGGTGGCCTTGAGGTCGTCGAGGCTGCCGCGAACCATGTGCTGGCCGATGATCGACACCTGGGTTTCCAGCGCCGGATCGACGCCATCGACCTCGATGGGTTGCATCATGCCCTTGTAGGAGAGCATGCCGTCGACTTCGGTGTAGGGCACCGCGCCGACGATCTTCGGGTTCTGCCTGGCCACTTCGGCGACGTGCTGCCAGTTGTCCAGCGGGCCGCTGGTCTGCTGCAGCACGGCATGCGGGACCATGCCGAGGATGCGCGAGCGCATTTCCTTCTGGAAGCCGTTCATCACCGAAAGCACCACGATCATGGCCAGCACGCCCAGGGCGAGGCCGATCATCGAGGTCAGGGAGATGAACGAGATGTAGTGGTTGCGTCGCTTGGCACGGGTGTAGCGGGTGCCAATGAAGACGGACAGGGGTCTGAACATTCCGTTATCCCTCAGGCGGCGACCAGCCGGCCCTCCTCCAGGCGCAGCACACGGTCCATCTGCTGGGCGAGGTGAGTGTCGTGGGTCACCACCAGGAAGGCGGTGCGCATGGACTGCGACAGCTCCAGCATCAGCTCCTGGATGCCGTGGGCGGTGTGCTGGTCGAGGTTGCCGGTGGGCTCGTCGAGCAGTACCAGCTTCGGCGTGTTGACCAGGGCACGGGCGATGGCGACGCGCTGGCGCTCACCACCGGACAGCTCCGACGGCTTGTGGCTCAGACGATGGCCCAGGCCGACGCGCTCCAGCAGCGCGGTGGCACGCTGGCGCGCTTCCGGGATCGGCGTCTTGCCGATCAGCAGCGGCATGCAGACGTTCTCCAGCGCGGTGAACTCCGGCAGCAGGTGGTGGAACTGGTAAACGAAGCCCAGCGCGCGGTTGCGCAGCAGGCCGCGCTGCTTCTCGTTGAGCGCCGACAGTTGTTCGCCGGCCAGCCAGACGCTGCCGGTGCTGGGCGTATCGAGGCCGCCGAGCATGTTCAGCAGGGTGCTCTTGCCCGAGCCGGAGCTGCCGACGATGGCGACGCGCTCGCCGGGCAGCAGCTCCAGCTGCACGCCGGAGAGCACCTCGACCGACTGCGGACCTTCCTCGTAGCGCTTGCCGAGGTCGCGGCAGCTCAGGACGGCCTGGTCGTTGGGGGTCGGCTTACTCATAACGCAGGGCCTCCGCGGGCTGGGTGCGGGCCGCACGCCAGGCCGGATACAGGGTGGCGAAGAAACTCAGGATCAGCGCGGCGCTGCACACCAGGATCACGTCCTCGCTCATCAGTTGCGAGGGCAGGTAATCGATGAAGTAGACGTCCGCGTTGAGGAACTTGTGGCCCAGCAGGCGCTCCAGCAGGGCGATGGCGGAGCTGACGTTGAGCGCCGCGAGGATGCCCAGCACGCCGCCGATGAAGGTGCCGATGACACCGATCACCGTGCCCTGGACCATGAAGGTCGCCATGATCTGCCCCGGCGTGGCGCCCAGGGTGCGCAGGATGGCGATGTCGGCCTTCTTATCGGTGACGACCATGACCAGGGTGGAAATGATGTTGAACGCGGCGACCGCGACGATCAGCAGGAGCAACAGGCCGATCATGGATTTCTCCATGCGGATTGCCTGGTACAGGTTGCCGTGGCTGCGGGTCCAGTCGCGGGCGAAGTAGTCGTTGCCCTTCAGGGTGCGGGCGATCTCCCAGGCGGTGCGCGGCGCCTGGAACAGGTCGTCGAGCTTCAGGCGCAGGCCTTCGACCTGGCCTTCCTTGAGGCGGCGCATGCGCGCGGCGTCGTCGATGTGGACCATGGCGACGTAGCCATCCAGCTCACCGGCGCCGACATGGAAGGTGCCGACCACGGTGAAGCGCTTCATGCGCGGGAACATGCCGGCCGGGGTGACCGAGACTTCCGGGGCGATGAAGGTGACCTTGTCGCCCAGCTTCACGCCGAGGTTCTTCGCCGCCTTGTCGCCGATGATGATGCCGAACTCGCCGGGCTTGAGGCTCGTGAGCGAACCTTCCTGGAAGAACTGGTCGATGATCGAGACCTTGCTCTCCTCGTTCGGGTCCACGGCGTTGATCAGCACCTTCTGTACCGTCCCGCCGGCGCTGAGCAGGCCCTGCATCTGGATGAAGGGCGCGACCTCCAGCACGTTGGGGTGCTGGGTCTTGATCTGCGTGGCGATGCCCTGCCAGTCGGAGATCGGCTGGTAGGACTCGACCGTGGCGTGGGGCACCATGCCCAGCACGCGGGTGCGCATCTCGTGGTCGAAGCCGTTCATCACCGAGAGCACCACGATCATCACCACCACGCCCAGCGCGAGGCCGATCATGGAAGTGAGCGAGATGAAGGAAACGAAGTGGCTGCGGCGTTTGGCGCGTGTGTAGCGCGTTCCGATGTAGACGGAAAGGGGTCTGAACATGTGGGGCCGAATGAGAAGGTGAAGAGTGCGTCGGGCGTCAGATCCATCTGGCGTGCGACTTCCGTGTGGCGAGGCCAGGCAGGCGGCTTTACACTCAGACCATCACTGCTGCCGTGGGTTCGCCATGTCCACTCCAGACGCGGATGACCGCCGCGAATACTATCGTATTGAAGACACGCTCGCATTGGAATTTCGCCCGCTGCGCGAGGACGAAATCCAGTCGCAAGAAGTGCTTCAGGATGATTCCGCGCTGTTCAACCTGCTCAGCGACCTGCACCTGACCGACTTCGAGTCGCAGCACCTGCTGCGCCATATCAACGAACGCGACCGCCCGCTGGCCAGCTACCTGAAGGTGATGAACAAGCGTATCGACCTGATCGCCCAGGCCCTGACCCAGAGCCTGCTCAGCGAGATCGGCCCGGCGCGCAAGGTCACGCTGTCCGAAGGCGGCATCAATTTCCGCGACACCCAGGCATTGCCGGTCGGCCAGGACCTGGCGCTGAAGATCGTCCTGCTCCCCCACGGCCTGGGCCTGCTGCTGCGCGCCAAGGTCACCCATTGCCAGCAGCAGCCCGAGGGCGACTACGAGATCGGCACCGAGTTCGAGATGCTCGGCGACGCCCAGCGCCAGTTGCTGGCCCGCCACATCCTCCAGCGCCAGGCATTGGAACGCCGGCAGGCCAAGGCCCGCGAAGAATGAACCCAGGGAAATCCATGCGCCATCTGCTGCTCCTGTTGAGCCTTGTCACCCCGCTGCCACTGCTGGCGGATACCATCGAGATACCCGTGGGCAGCCAGGGCGACCCGCACATCGTGCTGCCGGCCCGTGGCGAGAGCCAGAAGGCCGTGCTGGAACGCTTCGGCCTGCCGGACGAAGAGCACCCGGCGGTGGGCAAGCCGCCCATCTCGCGCTGGGACTACCGCGAATTCAGCGTCTATTTCGAGAGCGGCGTGGTGGTCGATGCCGTCCGCCAGCACCGTTCGCAATACCTCAAGGACCTTTCACCGACTCCCAAGGAGCCCCAGTGACTCTGATCTATGGCCATCGCGGCGCCAAAGGCGAAGCACCGGAAAACACCCTGAACAGCTTCCAGCGCTGCCTGGAACATGGCGTGAAGCGCTGCGAACTGGACCTGCACCTGTCCCGCGACGGCGAGCTGATGGTGATCCACGACCCGACGCTCAAGCGCACCACCGGCCGCCGCGGCAAGGTCTCCGAGCAACTGGCGGAGGATCTGGTGGCCATGGACGCCCGCGACGGCGGTCCGGGCTGGGTGCGCCCCTGCCCCATCCCGCGCCTGGCGGAGCTGTTCGAGCGCTGCGAGTTCGAGCACTGGCAGCTGGAAGTGAAAAGCGCATCGAAGGATCGTGCTGGCCGCACGGTTCAGGCCATCCACCAGCTGGTAGGCCGTTTCGGCCTGCGCGACCGGATCACCGTGACCTCGAGTTCGCGCACGGTGCTGCGCGCACTGGAGGAACTGGCGCCGGAGCTGTCACGCGGGCTGGTGGCCGAATACGCCTGGCTCGACCCGCTGAAGGTCGCCGCGCACTACGGCTGTGATCTGCTGGCGCTGAACTGGATGCTGTGCACCCCGGAGCGCTTGCTGAAAGCGCAGAAGCAGGGGCTGCATGTGTCGGTGTGGACGGTCAACGAACCGGCGCTGATGCGCCGGCTCGCTGATTTTGGCGTGGATAGCCTGATCACAGACTTTCCCGGTTTGGCCACTGCCACGATCGGGAATCGCTGAGCAGGTTCCCCCCGACCGGCTCAGGCCGCCGGTCGGGGTATTTCAAAAAATCCGGTTCAGGCCGTCGAACGCCGCTACGCGGTAGGCTTCGGCCATGGTCGGATAGTTGAAGGTGGTGTTGACGAAGTACTTCAGGGTGTTCAGCTCGCCCGGCTGGTTCATGATCGCCTGGCCGATGTGGACGATCTCCGAGGCCTGGTCGCCGAAGCAGTGCACACCGAGGATTTCCAGGGTGTCGCGGTGGAACAGGATCTTCAGCATGCCCACCGGCTCGTTGGAGATCTGCGCGCGAGCCATGCCCTTGAAGAAGGCCTTGCCCACCTCATAAGGAATCTTCGCCACGGTCAGTTCCTGCTCGTTCTTGCCGATCGAGCTGATCTCCGGAATGGTGTAGATGCCGGTCGGCACGTCGTTCACGAAGCGCCAGCCATCGTGCTCGACGATGTTGCCGGCAGCCGAACGGCCCTGGTCGTAGGCGGCGCTGGCCAGACTCGGCCAGCCGATCACGTCACCGGCGGCGTAGATGTTCGAGACCGAGGTGCGGTAGTTCTCATCCGTCTCGATCTGGCCGCGGCTGTTCACCTTGATGCCAATGTTCTCGAGGCCCAGGCGGTCGGTATTGCCGGTACGGCCGTTGCACCACAGCAGGGCGTCGGCCTTGATCTTCTTGCCCGACTTCAGGTGCAGGATCACCCCGTTGTCCAGGCCTTCCACGCGCTCGTAATCCTCGTTATGACGGATCAGCACGTTGTTGTTGCGCAGGTGGTAGCTCAGCGCATCGGAGATTTCGTCGTCGAGGAAGCTCAGCAACTGGTCACGGGTGTCGATCAGGTCCACCAGCACACCCAGGCCACTGAAGATCGAGGCGTACTCGCAGCCGATCACGCCAGCTCCGTAGATGATCAGGCGGCGCGGGGTGTGGCTCAGGGACAGGATGGTGTCGCTGTCGTAGACACGCGGGTGGTTGAAGTTGATGTCCGACGGGCGATACGGGCGCGAGCCGGTGGCGATGACGAACTGGTCGGCCACCAGGCGCTCCACGGCGCCGCTGGGGGTCACGACTTCAACGGTACGCTCGTCGACGAAACTGGCGGTGCCATTGAACATGTCGATGCGGTTGCGCGCGTAGTAGCCGGTGCGCGAGGAGACCTGCTTGGAGATTACCCGCTCGGCGCTTTTCAGCACGTCCGGGAAGGAGAACCAGCGCGGCTCGCCAATCTGGCGGAACATCGGATTGGTGTTGAACTCGATGATCTGCTTCACCGAGTGACGCAGCGCCTTGGACGGGATGGTGCCCAGGTGCGTGCAGTTGCCGCCGACCACGCGACGGCTGTCCACCACCGCCAGCTTGCGCCCGTACTTGGAGGCGTTCATCGCCGCCCCCTCGCCTGCCGGGCCCGTGCCGAGAATCACCACGTCGTAGTTGTAGACAGCCATGCGTACTCCTTCAGAACAGGCCGGGGCGCCCGCGTGGCGCTCCCGGCGAAGCCCCGGCACCACATGCGCCGAGGCGGATCGAAATCATTGACGCAGCTTAGCCCTGCGGCAAAAGGCTGCACATTAGCGGTTGGTCGGCAGGTAGGCGAATTTTGCCGCCACTACATGCCATTGCCAGCCTGCGGGCCGCCATCATGCCCGCCGAAGCTTTCATTCAGGCGACGGAAACAGCGCTTCGAAGCGCGTCGTCGCACGGGTCACGAAGCCCTCGCCCTGGCGCAGGATGAAGAGGGCCGCCAGCCCATTGCGCTCGGCAAAGGTATAGCCCTCCTCCGGCCCCAGCACCATCAGCAGGGTGGACAGGCCATCGGCGCGCAGGGCCTGGGCTTCCGCCACGGTGACCGCCGCCAGCGCATGGCGGACCGGCGCACCGGTGCGCGGGTCGAAGGTGTGCGAATAGCGCTGCCCACCCTCCTCGAAGTAATTGCGGTAGTCGCCGGAGGTCGAGAGGCCGATGCCGTCCAGCGCCACCGAACGCTCCACCTGCCGCTCGCGCTCGCCGCTGGGCACTTCCAGGGCGATGCGCCACGGCGTGCCATCGGGCTTGTGACCCACGGCCTTGAGCTCGCCGGTGATCTCCACCAAGTAATCCGTCAGGCCCAACTCGGCAAGGCGGGCACTCACCTGGTCCACGGCATAGCCGGCGACGATGCTGTCGAAGTCCAGCTGCGCGTCGACGTCCTTGCACAGCTGATCGCCGTTCAGACGCAGATGCTGATGGCCGACGCGGGCGCGTTCATGCTCCAGCGCGGCGGCGTCGGGCACCTTCTCGCTGCGCGACTGCGGGCCGAAGCCCCAGAGGTTCATCAGCGGCTCGACGGTGAGGTCGAAGGCGCCTCTGCTCTGCTGCGAAAGCTGTTCGCCGTAGCGCCAGAGCGTCAACATGTCCGCCGGCAAGGTCATGCAACTGCCGGCTGGGCGAGCGTTGAAGCGCGAAATCACCGAGTCGTCGCGGTAGGTGGAGAACTGCTCGTCCAGGCTCGCCAGGATCGCGTCGACCTCGGCCTTGAGCTTGGCTGCGTCCGGCGATTTGCCGGTCGGCACGAACTGCACCGTGTAGCTGCTGCCCATGGTCGGCCCGCCGAAGCGCTCGACGGATTGCCCGCAGCCGCTCAGGGCCGCCATAACCAGCACGATCAACAGGCTTGTACGGGACAAGGTCATCTCCATCAGCCGCCAGATGCGCGGCGCCGGGCATTCTACCGCAAGCCCCCGGCGCCACTGTTTCCGCTCTGGCAAAGGTGCATTACCAAAAGAAAACGGGAGCCGAAGCTCCCGTTTCTCAACCGGCTCAGGCGTTGGCCTTGGCCGGGGACTTGCGCTTGAACAGGTAGCACACACCCATCAGCACGATCCACACCGGGATCGCGTACACCGACACGTCGATGCCCGGGATCTGCAGCATGATGCCGAGGATGAACACCACGAAGGCCAGGCACAGCCAGTTGCCGTAGGGGTACCACAGCGCGCGGAAGAACGGCTGCACGCCCTTGGCGACCATGGCCTTGCGGAACTTCATGTGGGCCAGGCTGATCATCGCCCAGTTGATCACCAGCGCGGCGACCACCAGGGACATCAGCAGCTCCAGCGCCTGGTGCGGGATCACGTAGTTGACCACCACGCAGGCCAGGGTGATGAACGCTGAGACGCCGATGGCCAGCAGCGGCACGCCGCGATCATCGACCTTGGCGAAGGCGCGCGGGGCATCGCCCTGCTCGGCCAGGCCAAAGAGCATGCGGCTGTTGCAGTATACGCAGCTGTTGTAGACCGACAGCGCGGCGGTAAGCACCACGAAGTTCAGGATGTGCGCCGCGTACTCGCTGCCCAGCAGCGAGAAGACCTTGACGAACGGGCTGCCGCTGTAGGGATCGCCGGCGCTGTTGATGCTCTGCAGCAGGGCATCCCAGGGGTACAGCGAAAGTAGTACGGCCAGGGCACCGATGTAGAAGATCAGGATCCGGTAGATAACCTGGTTGATCGCCTTGGGAATCACCTTCTTCGGCTCGGCAGCTTCGGCGGCAGTGATGCCGACCAGCTCCAGGCCGCCGAAGGAGAACATGATGATCGCCAGGACCATCACCAGGCCCTTCCAGCCATTGGGGAAGAACCCGCCGTGGGCCCACAGGTTGCTCACCGAGGCCTGCGGACCACCGTTGCCGCTGGCCAGCAGCCAGACGCCAAGCAGGATCATGCCGATGATGGCGACGACCTTGATGATCGCGAACCAGAACTCGGTTTCGCCGAAGGCCTTCACGTTGAACAGGTTGATGGCGTTGATCAGGACGAAGAACACCGCAGCCGTCGCCCAGGTCGGGAAGTCCGGCCACCAGAACTGGATGTACTTGCCGACCGCGGTCAGCTCCGACATGCCCACCAGGATGTACAGCACCCAGTAGTTCCAGCCCGACATGAAGCCGGCGAAACCGCCCCAGTACTTGTGCGCGAAGTGGCTGAAGGAACCGGCGACGGGCTCCTCGACGATCATCTCGCCGAGCTGGCGCATGATCAGGAAGGCGATGAAGCCGCCGATGGCATAGCCGAGGATCATCGACGGGCCGGCGGATTGCAGGACGCCGGCAGAGCCCAGGAACAGGCCGGTACCGATGGCGCCACCGAGGGCGATCAGCTGGATGTGGCGGTTCTTCAGACCGCGCTTCAGCTCGCCTTCATGCAGATGTTGTCCATCCATTTGAAGTCTTTCCAGGTTCGGGAATTGGCAGATTTTATTGGTGATTATGGGGGTGCCACTAACGAAAAACGGGAGCCCGAGAGCTCCCGTTTCCCTAGACCGCCTGAATCAGCGCGGGAAAGCCGGCGGGTTCACGCCAGCCATGTCTTCCATCACACGGACGACCTGGCAGCTGTAGCCGAACTCGTTGTCGTACCAGACGTACAGGACAACGCGGTTGTCGTTGGCGATGGTCGCCTCGGCATCGACGACGCCCGCATGGCGGGAACCGACGAAGTCGGTGGAAACCACTTCCTGGGACGAAACGAAGTCGATCTGCTTCTGCAGGTCCGAGTGCATGGCCATCTGGCGCAGGTACTCGTTGATCTCTTCGCGGTTGGTGGCCTTTTCCAGGTTCAGGTTCAGGATGGCCATGGAGACGTTCGGCGTCGGAACGCGGATGGCGTTGCCGGTCAGCTTGCCTTTCAGGACCGGCAGAGCCTTGGCAGCAGCGGTAGCGGCGCCAGTCTCGGTGATCACCATGTTCAGCGGCGCGGCGCGGCCACGACGGCTGCCCTTGTGGAAGTTGTCGATCAGGTTCTGGTCGTTGGTGAACGAGTGAACGGTTTCGACGTGGCCGTTGATGATGCCGTACTGATCGTTGACAGCCTTCAGCACCGGCACGATGGCGTTGGTGGTGCAGGAAGCGGCAGAAACGATCTTGTCGTCAGCGGTGATGTCGCCATGGTTGATGCCGTGGACGACGTTCTTCAGCGCGCCCTTGCCCGGAGCGGTCAGGATCACGCGGTCGATACCCGGGCACTTCAGGTGCTGGCCCAGGCCTTCGGCGTCACGCCACTTGCCGGTGTTGTCGACCAGCAGGGCTTTCTTGATGCCGTACTGGGTGTAGTCGATCGACGCCGGGTCGTTGGAGTAGATCACCTGGATCAGGTTGCCGTTGGCGGTGATGGTGTTGTGTTCTTCGTCGATGGTGATGGTGCCATCGAACGGACCATGCACGGAGTCACGACGCAGCAGGCTGGCGCGCTTGACCAGGTCGTTCTCGGCGCCCTTGCGGACGACGATGGCGCGCAGGCGCAGGCCGTCGCCACCACCGGTCTTCTCGATGAGGATACGGGCCAGCAGGCGGCCGATACGACCGAAACCGTACAGGACCACGTCGGTGCCTTCGCGGGCGCCGCCGTTCTGCTTGCCGACCACGTCGGCCAGCTCGTCCTTGGTGAACTGCTCGATGCTGCGGCCGTTACCTTCGGTCTTGAACTTGGCAACCATCTTGCCCAGGTCTACCGAGGCGGCGCCCAGCTTGAGCTCGCTCATCGCCTTGAGGATCGGGAAAGTGTCGTGAACCGACAGCCCGCCTTCTTCGGCCAGGCGGTGACGGGCGAAACGGTGCGCTTTGAGGATCGCGATCACCGAACGGTTGATCAGGCCACGGCCGTAGATCGAGGTCACCACGTTGTTGTTACGGTACAGCTGACCGATCAGCGGAATCATGGCTTCCGCGAGGGCTTCACGATCGATCCACTCACCGAGACACTGGTCGGGCTTCTGGGTCACGGGCAATACCTTCCACATGTAGGAGAAGAAAAAAGGGGCTACATTATGACGGCGCGAACAATCGCCGGCAATCCGCAGCGGTCGTATGACTGACATCCGTCAATCGGGATAGTTACAATCCGACCGGTCAAATTCCTCGACCGGAGCCAAGACTGCCCGTGTCCGTATTGCGTATCCCTACATTGCCGACCGCAGCCGGCAAACAATCCTGGGGCAACCTCCCCGGGGCCGCCCTGAGCCTGGCCATCGCTGAAGCGGCCGGGCCGGCGAAACGTTTCACCCTGTTGCTGACCGCCGACAGCCAGAGCGCCGAGCGCCTGGAGCAGGAGCTGCGCTTCTTCGCGCCGGACCTGCCGGTGCTGCAGCTGCCGGACTGGGAAACCCTGCCCTACGACGTGTTCTCGCCGCACCAGGACATTATTTCCCAGCGCGTCGCCACGCTCTATCAGTTGCCCGAGCTGCGCCGCGGCGTGCTGGTGGTGCCCATCACCACCGCCCTGCACCGCCTGGCGCCGGCCAAGTTCCTGCTCGGCAGCAGCCTGGTGCTGGATGTTGGCCAGAAGCTCGACGTCGAGCAGATGCGCAGCCGCTTCGAGGCCGCTGGCTACCGCTGCGTGGACACCGTCTACGAACACGGCGAGTTCGCCGTTCGCGGCGCGCTGATCGACCTGTTCCCGATGGGCAGCGAGCTGCCCTACCGCATCGACCTGTTCGATGACGAAATCGAGACGCTGCGCACCTTCGACCCGGAAACCCAGCGCTCCATCGACAAGGTGGAGAGCATCCGCCTGCTGCCGGCGCGCGAGTTCCCGCTGCGCAAGGAAGCGGTGACCGGCTTCCGTGGCCGCTTCCGCGAGCGTTTCGACGTCGACTACCGCCGCTGCCCGATCTACCAGGACCTCGCCAGCGGCCTGACACCCGCCGGCATCGAGTACTACATCCCGCTGTTCTTCGAAGATGGCGAGACTTCGACGCTGTTCGACTACCTGCCGCAGGACACCCAGGTGTTCTCCCTGCCGGGCATCGAGAGCGCCGCCGAACAGTTCTGGACCGACGTACGCAATCGCTACGAAGACCGCCGCTACGACCCGGAACGCCCACTATTGCCGCCAGGTGAAGTGTTCCTGCCGGTGGAAGACTGCTTCGCCCGCCTGAAGAACTGGCCGCGCGTGGTGGTCAGCCCCGAGCCGATCGAGACCGGCGTCGGCCGCGAGCGTTTCCCCGCGCAAGCGCTGCCTGAGCTGGCCATCGAGGCCAAGGCCACCGAGCCACTGGCGCGCCTGCGCCAGTTCATCGAGCAGTTCGACGGCCGCATCCTCTTTACCGCCGAGTCCGCCGGCCGCCGCGAGGTGCTGCTGGAATTGCTGGCGCGGCTGAAGCTGCGCCCGGTGGAAGTCGAGGGCTGGCCGGGTTTCCTGGCGCACAAGGATCGCCTGGCGATCACCATCGCACCGATGGACGAAGGCCTGCTGCTGGACGCCGACAAGGGACAGCCGGGCATCGCCCTGGTGGCCGAGAGCCCGCTGTTCGGCCAGCGCGTCATGCAGCGCCGGCGCCGCGAGAAGACCCGCGACGGCGGCGAGAACGTCATCAAGAACCTCACCGAGCTGCGCGAAGGCGCGCCGGTGGTGCACATCGACCACGGTGTGGGCCGCTACATGGGCCTGATCACCCTGGAGATCGACGGCCAGAACGCCGAATTCCTCGCCCTGCAATATGCCGACGAGGCCAAGCTCTACGTGCCGGTGGCCAACCTGCATCTGATCGCCCGCTACACCGGCAGCGACGACGCCCTGGCGCCGCTGCACAAGCTGGGCTCGGAAACCTGGCAGAAGGCCAAGCGCAAGGCGGCCGAACAGGTCCGTGACGTCGCCGCCGAACTGCTGGACATCTACGCCCGCCGCGCCGCCCGCAAGGGCTATGCGTTCAAGGACCCGCAGGTCGACTACGCCACCTTCTCCGCCGGCTTCCCCTTCGAGGAGACCCCGGACCAGCAGACCGCCATCGAAGCCGTGGTGGCCGACATGCTCGCCGACAAGCCGATGGACCGCCTGGTCTGTGGCGACGTGGGCTTCGGCAAGACCGAAGTAGCCATGCGCGCGGCCTTCGTCGCGGTGCACAGCGGCAAGCAGGTCGCCGTGCTGGTGCCCACCACCCTCCTCGCCCAGCAGCACTACAACAGCTTCCGCGACCGTTTCGCCGACTGGCCGGTGACGGTCGAGGTGATGAGCCGCTTCAAGTCCGCCAAGGAAGTCGAAGGCGCCGTCGCGCAGCTGGCCGAAGGCAAGGTCGATATCGTCATCGGCACCCACAAGCTGCTGCAGGACGACGTCAAGTTCAAGAACCTCGGACTGGTCATCATCGACGAGGAGCACCGTTTCGGCGTGCGCCAGAAGGAGCAGCTCAAGGCCCTGCGAAGCGAGGTGGACATCCTCACTCTCACCGCCACGCCGATCCCGCGCACGCTGAACATGGCGGTGGCCGGCATGCGCGACCTGTCGATCATCGCCACGCCGCCGGCGCGCCGGCTGTCCGTGCGTACCTTCGTCATGGAAGAGCAGAAGTCGGTGATCAAGGAAGCCCTGCTGCGCGAGCTGCTGCGCGGCGGCCAGGTGTACTTCCTGCACAACGAAGTGAAGACCATCGAAAAGTGCGCCCGCGACCTGGCGGAGCTGGTTCCCGAGGCGCGCATCGGCATTGGCCACGGGCAGATGAACGAGCGCGACCTGGAACGGGTGATGAGCGACTTCTACCACAAGCGCTTCAACGTGCTGGTGGCCTCGACCATCATCGAGACCGGCATCGACGTGCCGAGCGCGAACACCATCCTCATCGAGCGCGCCGACAAGTTCGGCCTGGCCCAGCTGCACCAGCTGCGCGGACGCGTCGGCCGCAGCCACCACCAGGCCTACGCCTACCTGCTCACCCCGCCGCGCAAGCAGATGACCCCGGACGCCGAGAAGCGCCTGGAAGCCATCGCCAACGCCCAGGACCTGGGCGCCGGCTTCGTGCTGGCCACCCATGACCTGGAAATCCGCGGCGCCGGCGAACTGCTCGGCGACGGGCAGAGCGGGCAGATCCAGGCGGTGGGCTTCACCCTCTACATGGAAATGCTCGAACGCGCGGTGAAGGCCATCCGCAAGGGCGAGCAGCCAAATCTCGAACAACCGCTGGGCGGCGGCCCGGACATCAACCTGCGCGTACCGGCGCTGATCCCCGAGGATTACCTGCCGGACGTCCACGCCCGCCTGATCCTCTACAAGCGCATCGCCAACGCCGCCGACGAGGACGGTCTGCGCGAGCTGCAGGTGGAAATGATCGACCGCTTCGGCCTGCTGCCTGAGCCGGCGAAGAACCTGATTCGTCTGACTTTGCTGAAACTGCAGGCAGAAAAGCTCGGGATCGTGAAGGTAGATGCCGGCCCGCAGGGCGGACGGGTAGAATTCGCCGCCGATACCTGCGTCGACCCGCTGGTGCTGATCAAGATGATCCAGAGCCAGCCCAATCGGTACAAATTCGAAGGGGCCACCCTCTTCAAGTTCCAGGTGCCCATGGAGCGCCCGGAAGAACGGTTCAACACGCTGGAAGCGCTGCTCGAGCGCCTCACGCCACAGACTCATTAAGGACCCTGTGCATGCGCCTGTTCCAACCCTTGCTGCTGTCGCTGGCGCTACTGTCGCCAGCCGCCTTCGCCGAGCCCTACCAGGTGGAGCTGATCCTCTTCCAGCAGTCCGGCGACGCCGTGTTCGCCAGCCGCCCCGCGCCCGACGACTGGGCCAAGGGCGCGCAACCACCGGGCCCGGACAGCTCGCGCCCCACCGCGATGGACGCCCAGGTGGCCAAGCTCAAGCAGAACGAAGGCTTCCAGGTGCTGATGCACAAGGCCTGGCGTCAGGAAATCGATGCCAACCCGGTGAAGGTTTCCCTGAGCGAAGGCACCCAGCGTGACGGCCACTTCCCCGTGGAAGGCACCGTCACGCTCAGCCAGCAGCGTTTCGTGAACACCCAGACCGACTTCTGGATCAACCAGTTCGGCCAGGATGGTCTGCTCGCCGCCAGCCAGCACATGGTCCAGGAAGCCAGCCTGAAGAACAGCGTGCTGACCTACCTCGACCACCCGAGCCTGGGCATGCTGATCAAGGTGACCCCGCTCAACGCCAAGCCCGCCTCCGCCCCGCCGCCGGGCATGGAAGACGAAGCGCCGACTGGCCTGGACGCGCCGCAGCAGCAACAGGCGCCGGCCGCCCCGGCAGACGGCGGCTTCGAAGCCCCGCCGCCGGCACAGCCCGCGCAATAACGAAAAAGCCCGGCATTCGCCGGGCTTTTTCTTGCTCTTCGCAGGAGCGAACTTGCTCGCGAACCTGCAAGGCACAGCGCCAAGCGGTTCGCGGGCATGGCCCGCTCCTACAGCGGCGCATCAGCTTACCAGGACGCGCCCCAACACCTCGCGCACCTTGCCGATGCCTTCGTGCAGCGCCTGCTCGATCTCGGCCATGGTGATGATGCCGCTGGACTTGCCGGCCGCCGGGTTCACCACCAGCGACAGGCAGGCGTAAGGCAGGTCCAGTTCGCGGGCCAGGGCGGCCTCGGGCATGCCGGTCATGCCGATGATGTCGCAACCGTCGCGCTCCAGCTTGGCGACTTCCGCCACGGTTTCCAGGCGCGGGCCCTGGGTCGCGGCATATACGCCATGGCTGCTGTACGCATAGCCCAGCGCCTGCAGGGCGGCGATCAGCTTGAGCCGCAGCGGCTCGTCATAGGGATGGCTGAAGTCGATATGGGTGACATGCTCGATGTCACCGGCGAAATAGGTGTGCTCGCGGCCCCAGGTGTAATCGACGATCTGATGCGGTACGCAAAGATGGCCGCTACCCATGGCAGCGTGGATGCCGCCCACGGCGTTCACCGCCAGAATGGCTTCGGCGCCGGCCTGCTTCAGCGCCCAGAGGTTGGCGCGGTAGTTCACCTGGTGCGGCGGGAAGCGATGCGGATGGCCGTGACGGGCGAGGAAGAGCACTTCGCGGCCGGCGAACTCGCCGCGTTGGATGGCCGCCGACGGCGCGCCGTAGGGCGTGTCCAGCTCGATGGCATCCTTCAGGGTCAACCCTTCCAGCTGGGTCAGGCCGGTGCCGCCAATGATGGCATAGACAGTCATGGCAAATCCTTAGTCAATCAATTGTGCGGCGCGCAGCTCGCCGACGGCTTGTTGCCAGCGCGGCAGCTGCTTGTATTCGATACCCGGCCAGGCCTTGGCGCGCATGCGTTGCAGACGCTGCGGCGCGGTAACCTTGAGGCGCTGCAGGGCGCTCAGAGCCAGCTCGGCGGAGGCGCGGTCATTGCACACCAGGCCCATGTCGCAGCCAGCGCTCAGCGCGGCCTCGATGCGGTTGGCAGCATCGCCGACCACATGGGCACCGGCCATGGACAGGTCGTCACTGAAGATCACCCCGTCGAAGCCCAGCTCGCCGCGCAGGATGTCCTGCAGCCAGCGGCGGGAGAAGCCGGCAGGGTTCGGATCGACCTGCGGGTAGATCACGTGGGCCGGCATCAGTGCATCCAGCTCGCCAGACAGGCGCTGGAACGGCACCAGGTCCGCGGCGCGGATCTGCTCCAGCGTGCGCTCGTCCTCGGGAATTCCCACATGGGAATCCACTTCCGCCCAGCCGTGGCCAGGGAAGTGCTTGCCGGTGGACGCCATGCCCGCGGTGCGCATTCCGCGAATAAAGGCACCGGCCAGCGCAACGGCGCGTTCCGGATTGCCCTCGAAAGCACGGCTGCCGACCACGGCACTGCGCTGGTGATCCAGGTCCAGCACCGGGGCGAAGCTCAGGTCCAGACCTACCGCCAGCACCTCGGTCGCCATCAACCAGCCGCACTGCTCGGCCAGTCGCTCGGCATTGGCGTTATCGGCAATGGCGCGCATCGCCGGCAGGCGCAGGAACCCCTGACGCAGGCGCTGCACGCGACCGCCTTCCTGGTCCACCGCCAGCAGCAGGTCAGGGCGTACTGCGCGGATGGCAGCCATCAGCTCACGCACCTGGCGCGGCGATTCGATGTTGCGGGCAAAGATGATCAGGCCACCGACTTCCGGGTGGCGCAGGATCTGGCGGTCCTCGGCGGTAAGCCAGGTGCCGCCGATGTCGAGCATCAGGGAGCCTTGCATGTGCATTCCTTTCAATTCAGTTGCGCCGCCTGCCACTCGGGGCAGGCCGCCTCTTCGATTCGGACCCGGCAATGGAGCGGCACCTGCGGGAAGAGTTCCAGCAGGTCGTCATTGCGCAGGCGGATACAGCCGTGGGACAGCGGCGTGCCCATGGGCTCGCAGTCCGGCGTGCCGTGCAGATAGATGTAGCGTCGAAAGGTATCGACCCCGCCCATCCGATTGCGCCCCGGCTCGCAGCCACTGAGCCAGAGGATGCGCGAGAGTATCCAGTCGCGACCGGGAAACGCCTCGTGAAGCTCGGCCGTCCAGATCTCGCCGGTCCAGCGTCGCCCCTTCAGTACCGCACCTTCAGGCAAACCATCGCCGATGCGTGCACG
The DNA here is from genome assembly GCF_040017195.2 of Pseudomonas sp. LABIM340. Classification (NCBI taxonomy): domain Bacteria; kingdom Pseudomonadati; phylum Pseudomonadota; class Gammaproteobacteria; order Pseudomonadales; family Pseudomonadaceae; genus Pseudomonas; species Pseudomonas sp. LABIM340. Next base: position 4,509,855 of record NZ_CM200227.1, read on the forward strand.
GACCTGGTGCAAGCCGCGCGGCGTGCAGCCGGAGCCATTGCGCTCGCCCGCGCCGTTGGCGGCGCTGGATATCGGAACGCGCACGACAAGACGCCCCGCGGCAAAGCCGTAGAGCATCTGGTCAGCAAGGGAAATATGGAGAAGATCGAGATCAGCCATGGCCGGCTACTGTAGCCGATCGGGCCGACGCAGCCCAGCGCGAAGCCGGGCCCGGGTCAGACCTTGGCGGGCGCCTGGGCGGCGCTCGACTTGCTGCGCGGCTTGAGCTGCGCACCCGCCAGCGAAGGATCGCTGACACCACTGTCGGCACGCATGCCGGCGGCGAGGAACGGCACCATCAGACGCATCACCTGCTCGATGGAAGTGTTCACGCCGAAATCGTTCTCGGCCATGGCACGCAGCGCCTTGATGCCGGACATGCTGAACACCGCGGTACCCAGCATGAAGTGCACCCGCCAGAACAGCTCCAGCGGCGGCAGGCGCGGCGCGGACTCATGCACCAGCAGCATGTAGCGACGGAACACCTTGCCGTAGACCTCTTCGAGGTACTTGCGCAGGTGCCCCTGGCTCTGGCTGAACGCCAGGCCCAGCAGGCGCATGAAGATCGACAGATCATTGCCGCTGCGCGGCTTGACAGCCATGGCCTGGACCACCAGCAGTTCGAGCAGCTCTTCCAGGGTGGCGCGCGGCGCATCGGGCTTGGCCTGACGGCGATCCAGTTCCTTTTCGAGACTGGCGCAGAACGGGCCGAGGAAGCGCGAGAAGACCGCCTGGATCAGCGCCTTCTTCGAGCCGAAGTGATAGTTCACCGCCGCGAGGTTCACCCCCGCCTTGCTGGTGATCAAACGCAGGGAGGTTTCGGCGAAGCCTTTCTCCGCGAACAGCTGTTCCGCAGCATCCAGGATGCGTTCGACGGTTTCCGACTGGGCCATGGCTACTCCGCCTGACAAACACTTGTTTGAAACATACGTTTCAGCGTCTTGTATTGTCAAGCAAAGTGCGATGGATTGTTACCAATATCATGGCAATGCGACGAGACACCTAATAAGACGAGACACCTAATAAAAAGCAAGACGCCTGCCAAGCTCGAAAGGTTACATGCACGAACGCTCCACCGACAGCCGCGACCAATAAAAGCATTGCCAGCCCGCCATCACTGTATATAATTCCAGGCACTGTATAAAAAGCCAGAGTATGGACATGCTGAAGCTCACGCCGCGCCAAGCCGAGATCCTCGCCTTCATCAAACGCTGCCTGGAAGCCAACGGCTACCCGCCCACCCGAGCGGAAATCGCCCAGGAACTCGGCTTCAAGTCGCCCAACGCCGCCGAGGAGCACCTGAAAGCCCTCGCCCGCAAAGGCGCCATCGAGATGACCCCGGGCGCCTCCCGCGGCATCCGCATCCCAGGCTTCGAGCCCAAGGCCGCGGCCAACGACGACGAACTGCCGATCATCGGCCGCGTCGCTGCCGGCGCGCCGATCCTCGCCGAGCAGAACGTCGACGACACCTGCCGGATCAACCCCACCTTCTTCAACCCGCCGGCCGACTACCTGTTGCGCGTGAGCGGCCAGAGCATGAAGGACGTCGGCATCATGGATGGCGACCTGCTCGCCGTGCATGTCACCCGCGAGGCGCGCAACGGCCAGATCGTCGTCGCCCGCCTGGGTGAAGAGGTAACGGTGAAGCGCTTCAAGCGCGAAGGCAGCAAGGTCTGGCTGCTCGCCGAAAACCCTGAGTTCGCCCCCATCGAGGTCGACCTCAAGGAACAGGAACTGGTCATCGAAGGCTTGAGCGTCGGCGTAATCCGTCGCTGAACAGGAGACACCCATGCAGTACCCGCAGCCGCAGAACCTGCCGCAACTCCCGCTGTTCCAGGAAGCACTCTGGGCAAGCGGTACTGCTCCCCTGCTTCCGGAGCTGATGGAAGAAGAGCCCGTCGTCGACGAAAGCGCCTTCAGCGAGATCGCCCTGCGCGGCCTTCCCGGCCAGTGCCTGATGCTGCTGGCGCCGATGCTCCGCGAGCTGAGCGAGGAAAGCGATTCGCGCTGGCTGACCCTGATAGCCCCGCCGTCCAGCCTGACTCCGGACTGGCTGCGCAAGGCCGGCCTGAACCGCCAGGGAATCCTGTTATTGCCAGCCCGCGATCAGGCTTCCGCCCAGGCATTGGCCTGCGAGGCACTGCGACTGGGCAACAGCCACACCGTGGTGAGCTGGCTGAATCTCAGCGCGAAAGCGCGCGCGCAACTGTCCCGCGCCGCCATTGCCGGCCAGGCGCAGAGCCTGAATATTCGTCTGGGGTAATCTGATCGGGAAGCTTCGCCGCGAACGCGGCGAAGCGGAAGGACTCAGTGCAGGACGCGCGGACCTTCGTCGTCCATGCTCATGTCGCCGCCTTCGGCGAGACGACCGGCCATCTGCACACCGACATTGAACATCGCCTTGGCGATCTCGATGTGCTGGCCCTGCAGGAAACCCTTGGCATCGGCGGAGAACTCCAGGGTCACCAGCGCCTCCTCCTCGTCCGCACGACGCAGCACAATACGCCCGTCAGGCAGCTCGACAATTTCCAGAAATGAGGTTGGCATAGCGACGTTCTCCACAGCAGAACGCGTAGTGTAACAGCCACATTCGCTACACCCTAGCCAAAGCTTGCGCGGACCGACCGGAAGGCCGGCGGGTTGTGATGCAGGAATCAGAGCTCGGTAAGCGATGCGCGGAAGCGCAGCACCAGGTCCTTCAGGGATTTCCGCCAGGCTTCCAGCTCATCATTGCCCAGCTCGACCGGAGCCTCGTCGTCGACATTCACCGCCTGGATCAGCGGCTGGGTTGGGTCGACCTTGGCTTTCTTCGGCTCGCTCGGCGGCTGGAACAGCACGGCATAGGCAGCCAGCAGGCGACCCAGCCAGGCTTCTGGCGATTGCGCCAGTTCGACCATTTCCGCCAGCTCCGGGCTTGGAGCGGCAGCGAGCACCTCGGCGTTCAGCAGCATCTCGACGCGCGGCGCACCGGCCTGCGGCAGGCGGTAGTAGCCGGCGATCTCATGGGCCACGCCCAGCACCGCTCCGTAGAGATGGAACAGCGCCGCTTCGCGTTCGGACTGGATGCGCGCTTGCGCGTTCATCGCGCGCGCCGCTTCGGCGCTGCGCCAGGCTTCCAGGGCAAGGCCGGCGAAGAACAGCTTCTGGTTGGTGCGGGTATAGAGTTCGTTCGCCATGACCGGGGCCCTCTGCAGTCGACTTCGGCAGTATAAGCACGCCCCGCCTCAGCGGGGCGCGCCTTCCATCAGCGCTTGTCTTCGACCTTCCACTTGCCACCGTCGAAGAACGCACGCCAGCCGGTGGGTTTGCCGTCGACCTCGGACTGCACGTACTGCTCCTTGGTCTTGCGGCTGAAACGGATCACCGCCGGGCGGCCATCCGGGTCTTTCGCAGGAGCTGCGAGCAGGAAGTGGTATTTCGGGTCCAGCTCGTCCTTGTGCGGAATTAGCTCGGCCACCAGAGGAGCGCGGGTCTCGCGATTCTTCGGGAACTGGCTGGCGGCCAGGAACAGGCCGGAAGCGCCGTCACGCAGTACGTAGACGTCATCGACCTTCTCGCACTTGAGTTCCGGCATGCGGATGGCGTCCATCTTCGGCGGCGCGGGCTCGCCGCTCTTCAGCAGCTTGCGGGTGTTCTTGCAGGTCGGGTTGGTGCAACCGAAGAACTTGCCAAAGCGGCCGGTCTTGAGCTGCATCTCGCTGCCGCACTTGTCGCATTCCAGGCTCGGGCCTTCGTAGCCCTTGATGCGGTACTGGCCTTCCTCGATCTCGTAGCCGGCGCAATCCGGGTTATTGCCACAGATGTGCAGCTTGCGTTTCTCGTCGACCAGGTAGGCGTCCATCGCGGTGCTGCAGATCGGGCAGCGGTGCTTGCCACGCAGTACGCGGGATTCGGATTCGCCCTCGTCATCCGCGGCGATTTCGTCGCCCGGAATCAGGTTGACGGTCGCCTTGCAGCGCTCTTTCGGCGGCAGGCTGTAGCCCGAGCAGCCAAGGAACACGCCGGTGGAGGCGGTGCGAATCATCATCGGCCGGCCGCACTCGCGGCAGGGGATGTCGGTCAGGGTCGGCTGGTTGGCGCGCATGCCATCGTTGGAGGCTTCGGCCAGGTCGAGCTTCTTGCGGAAGTCGCCGTAGAACTCGTCCAGCACGTTTTTCCAGTCGCGCTCGCCCTGGGCCACGTCATCGAGGTTCTCTTCCATGCCGGCGGTGAAGCCGTAGTCCATCAGGTTGGAGAAGCTCTCGTTGAGGCGGTCGGTGACGATGTCGCCCATCTTCTCCGCGTAGAAGCGGCGGTTGTGGGTGGTGACGTAGCCGCGCTCCTGGATGGTGGAGATGATCGCCGCGTAGGTGGACGGGCGGCCGATGCCGCGCTTTTCCAGTTCCTTGACCAGGCTGGCTTCGGAGAAGCGCGCCGGCGGCTTGGTGAAGTGCTGGCTCGGGTCGAGCTTGAGCAGCTTCATCGCGTCGCCCTGGTTCATTTCCGGCAGGACGTCGTCCTCGCCCGGCTTGCTCTGCTGCGGCAGCACCTTGGTGTAGCCGTCGAACTTGAGGATGCGGCCCTTGGCGCGCAGCTCGAAGTCACCGGCAGCCGCGCTGACGGTGGTGGACAGGTACTCGGCCGGCGGCATCTGGCAGGCCACGAACTGGCGCCAGATCAGGTCGTACAGGCGCTCGGCGTCGCGCTCCATGCCCGACAGCTGGGTCGGACGCAGGTTGACGTCGGAAGGACGAATCGCTTCGTGCGCTTCCTGGGCGCCTTCCTTGCTCGAGTAGAAGTTCGGCTTGGCCGGCAGGTATTTCTTGCCGAACTCGCTGTCGATGAAGCCGCGCACCATGTCGATGGCGTCGGCCGACAGGTTGGTCGAGTCGGTACGCATATAGGTGATGTAGCCGGCTTCGTAGAGACGCTGGGCCATCATCATGGTCTTCTTCACCCCGAAGCCCAGGCGGTTGCTCGCGGCCTGCTGCAGGGTGGAGGTGATGAACGGCGCCGAGGGCTTGCTGGATGTCGGCTTGTCTTCGCGCTTGGCGATGCTGTAGCTGGAGGCCTTGAGCTTCTCAAGGGCAGCGGTGGCCTGGGCTTCGTTCAGCGGCTTGAAGGCTTCGCCCTTCTCGCGCACGACTTCGAAGCGGACCTTGTCGTTCTTCGGCGTGCCGAGGTCGGCATGCACTTCCCAGTATTCTTCCGGGACGAAGGCGCGGATCTCGCGCTCACGCTCGACCACCAGCTTCACCGCCACCGACTGCACGCGGCCGGCGGACAGGCCACGGGCGATCTTGGCCCACAGCAGCGGCGAGACCATGTAGCCCACCACGCGGTCGAGGAAGCGACGTGCCTGCTGGGCATTCACGCGGTTGATATCCAGCTCGCCGGGCTGGGAGAAGGCCTCCTGGATGGCCTTCTTGGTGATTTCGTTGAAGACCACGCGCTTGTAGCGCGAGTCGTCGCCGCCGATGGCCTCGCGCAGGTGCCAGGCAATGGCCTCCCCTTCGCGGTCCAAGTCGGTTGCGAGATAGATGGTGTCGGCATCCTTGGCCAGGCGGCGCAGTTCCTCGATCACCTTTTCCTTGCCGGGCAGGATCTCGTACTTGGCCTTCCAGCCGTGCTCCGGATCGACGCCCATGCGGGTGACGAGCTGGCGCTTGGCCTTCTCCTTCGGCGACAGGGCCGGCGCCTCGGCAGCGGTCTTGCGCGTTTTTGCCGCAGGCTCCTTCGACGCGGACGAGCCGCTGGTGGGCAGGTCGCGGATGTGGCCGATGCTCGACTTCACCACGTACTGGTTGCCCAGGTACTTGTTGATGGTCTTGGCCTTGGCCGGTGATTCCACGATGACCAGCGATTTACCCATGGATCGGAATATTCCTGCGTCGAAAAGATGAATTTATAAGGAGGGAGGAGCTAGGAGCGGCACCGCTATATATAGTGGCGGTCGCGCCAAGGTCAAGCCTGGGTTTCGCCGGACGGGCCGGCCTGAAGACCCAGCGGATCGTTTTCGGCGCTCACCAGAGCGAAGCGCGGAACGTTCTCGCCATTCACTTCCACCGCCTCGGTGAACATGCTCAGCGGGCGTACCCAGAGGCCGAATTCGCCGTACAGCGCCTGGTAGATCACCAGCTCTTCCTCGGTCTCCGAGTGCCGGGCGACGCCGAGAACGCGGTACTGCTGTCCCTTGTAATGTCGATACAGTCCGGGCTGCAAGTGCATGTCGGTTCTCCCTCGGCCGGCCAAAAGGCGGCGATTGTGCTCATTGCGCGGCCGTCGGGCAATCCCCGCCCGACAAAAACGAAAGCCGGGGCACAAGGCCCCGGCTCTCCCATCGACGAAAGCTTAGACGCGTTCGAAGACGGTGGTGATGCCCTGACCGAGGCCCACGCACATGGTGGACACGCCCAGGGTGCCACTGTTCTGCTTCATCACGTTCAGCAGGGTGCCGGAGATACGCGCACCGGAGCAGCCGAACGGGTGACCCAGGGCGATGGCGCCGCCGTGCAGGTTGACCTTCTCTTCCATCTTGTCGAGGATCTTGAGGTCCTTCAGCACCGGCAGGGCCTGTGCGGCGAAGGCTTCGTTGAGCTCGAAGAAGTCGATGTCGTTGATGGTCAGGCCGGCGCGCTTGAGCGCCTTGTTGGTCGACGGAACCGGGCCGTAGCCCATGATCGCCGGATCAACGCCCGCCACAGCCATGGCGCGAACCACGGCCATCGGCTGCACGCCGAGGTCCTGGGCGCGCTGGGCGCTCATGACGATCATGCAGGAAGCGCCGTCGGTGATCTGCGAGGAAGTACCCGCCGTCACGGTGCCGCCCTTCGGGTTGAAGGCCGGCTTCAGGGCCGCCAGGCTTTCCAGGGTGGTTTCCGGACGGATGGTTTCGTCGAAGTCGAAGACCTTCAGGAAGCCGTTCTCGTCGTAACCTTCCATCGGGATGATTTCGTCTTTGAACTTGCCTTCCTGGGTCGCTTTCCAGGCCAGCTGGTGCGAACGCACGCCGAACTTGTCCTGCGCCTCGCGGGTGATGCCGTGCATCTTGCCCAGCATTTCGGCGGTCAGGCCCATCATGCCCGACGCCTTGGCGGCGTACAGGGACATGTGCGGGTTCGGGTCGACGCCGTGCATCATGCCGACGTGGCCCATGTGCTCCACGCCGCCGATGACGAAGACGTCACCGTTGCCGGTCTGGATCGCCTGCACGGCAGTGTGCAGGGCGCTCATGGAAGAGCCGCACAGGCGGCTGACGGTCTGGCCGGCGCTGGTGTGCGGGATCTGGGTCATCAGCGACGCCATGCGTGCGATGTTCCAGCCCTGCTCCAGGGTCTGGTTCACGCAGCCCCAGATCACGTCCTCGACTTCCGCCGGGTCGATCTTCGGGTTGCGCTCCAGGAGCTTGCTGATCAGGTGCGCGGACATGTTTTCCGCGCGGGTGTTGCGGTGCATGCCACCCTTCGAACGGCCCATCGGGGTGCGGCCGAAGTCGACAATGACGGCGTCTCTCGGATTCAGGCTCATAAATTCACTCTCGCTCTATTCGTTGCGCACTCAACCGAAGAACTTCTGGCCGTTCTTGGCCATTTCACGCAGCTTCGCGGTCGGGTGGTACAGCGCACCCAGGTCGGCGTACTGGTCGGCCAGTGCGACGAATTCGGCCACACCGATGGAGTCGATGTAACGCAGGGCACCGCCACGGAAGGGAGGGAAGCCGATGCCGTAGATAAGGCCCATGTCGGCCTCGGCAGCGGTCTCGACGATGCCGTCTTCCAGGCAGCGTACGGTTTCCAGGCACAGCGGGATCATCATGAAGTTGATGATGTCCTCGTCGGTCAGCTCGCGCTGCTCGGTGACGATGGACTTCAGCAGCTCATAAGCCTGCGGATCGGTGACTTTCTTCGGCTTGCCGCGCTTGTCGGTCTCGTAGGCGTAGAAGCCCTTGCCGTTCTTCTGGCCCAGGCGATTGGCGTCGTACATCACGTCGACGGCAGTCTTGCCTTCCACGGCCATGCGGTCCGGGAAGCCTTCAGCCATCACGTCACGGCCGTGGTGGCCGGTGTCGATGCCGACCACGTCGGACAGGTAGGCCGGGCCCATGGGCCAGCCGAACTTCTCCATGATCTTGTCGATGCGCACGAAGTCCACACCGAAGCCCAGCAGCTTGGAGAAGCCGCCGAAGTACGGGAACAGCACGCGGTTGACCAGGAAGCCGGGGCAGTCATTCACCACGATGGGGTTCTTGCCCATCTTCTTGGCGTAGGCCACGGTGGTGGCGACGGCGACGTCGCTGGACTTCTCGCCGCGGATGACTTCGACCAGGGGCATCATGTGCACCGGGTTGAAGAAGTGCATGCCGACGAAGTTTTCCGGACGCTTGAGCGCCTTGGCCAGCAGGTTGATGGAGATGGTGGAGGTGTTGGACGCGAGAACCGCATCTTCCTTCACTACGCCTTCAACTTCGGCCAGAACGATCTGCTTGACCTTCGGATTCTCGACCACGGCTTCGACGACGATGTCGACGTTGCCGAAGTCGCCGTAGGACATGGTCGGGCGAATGGCGTTCAGGGCCTCGGCCATCTTGGCCGGGGTCATGCGGCCTTTTTCGACGCGCTTGCCCAGCAGCTTCGAGGCTTCGTTCAGACCCATCTGGATACCGTCTTCACGGATATCCTTCATCAGGATCGGAGTGCCCTTGGAAGCGGACTGGTAGGCGATGCCGCCACCCATGATACCGGCGCCCAGTACGGCAGCCAGTTTCACGTCCTTGGCGATCTCGTCGTACTGCTTGGCCTTCTTCTTCAGGTCCTGGTCGTTCAGGAACAGGCCGATCAGGCTCTGCGCAACCGAGGTCTTGGCCAGTTTCACGAAGCCCTGGGCTTCGATTTCCAGCGCCTTGTCACGACCGAAGTTGGCGGCTTTCTGGATCGACTTGATCGCTTCGACCGGAGCCGGATAGTTCGGGCCGGCCTGGCCTGCGACGAAGCCTTTGGCGGTTTCGAAGGCCATCATCTGCTCGATGGCGTTCAGCTTGAGCTTTTCCAGCTTCGGCTGACGGCGGGCCTTGTGATCCAGCTCGCCGGCGATGGCGCGCTTGACCAGGTCCAGGGCGGCGGCTTGCAGCTGCTCCGGAGCCACGACGGCGTCTACGGCGCCGACTTTCAGCGCGTCTTCAGCACGGTTTTCCTTGCCCGAGGCGATCCACTCGACTGCGTTGTCGCAACCGATGATGCGCGGCAGGCGAACGGTGCCGCCGAAGCCCGGGTAGATGCCCAGTTTTACTTCCGGCAGGCCGACCTTGGCGGTGGCGCTCATGACACGGAAGTCGGCAGCCAGGCACATTTCCAGACCGCCGCCCAGGGCGATGCCGTTGATCGCGGCTACGGTCGGAACATTCAGGTCTTCGAAGTCACTGAAGATCTTGTTGGCTTCGAGGTTGCCGGCCAGCAGCTCTTCGTCGGACAGCTTGAAGTTGTCGACGAACTCGGTGATGTCGGCGCCGACGATGAACACGCCCTTGCCGCTGGTCACGATCACGCCCTTGACGGACGCATCGGCCTTGATGGTATCGACTGCTTGACGCAGTTCATTCAGGGTGAGTCGGTTGAACTTGTTGACGGACTCGCCCTTGAGGTCGAAATTCAGTTCGACGATGCCGCTCTCAAGAGCCTTAACCGTGATGGCTTTACCTTGGTAAATCATCAACTGATCTCCACGCTAGGGAAGCTTGAAATCACACGTCGGACACCGTGTATCGGGACCGCTCGGCAGTGCCGAGGTTAGTCCCAAAGCTTGCGGCACACCCGCCGACGCGATAGCCGGGGCGTTATGTTGGATCCTTCGCACGTGGCAAACGATCGATTCATACGCCCGTTTGATTTGGGTGCGCCCACCTTCTAGCAAAAGCCAATGCTTGTCAATCGGTGAGACGTAACAGTCGCAAAGCGGCCGGGGCGTCTGGGCCGGAGCATTCAGCGCGACCCTGACGACCTATTCACTATGCCTATCGTGACAATTGTTACCTGGCACCGACGTCCCGACAGCCACTGTTCAAACCCCATGGCCCGCGCTAGAGTCGGGCGCAATGGCGATCTGCCTTCTGCCAACGCCGGCAGACGCCTGGAACCTGTGGAATACAAAACAACAAGAAGCCCATGGCTCCAAGGAGTTGGAACGATGCCCAGCCGTCCGCTAGTGCGTCTGCTGTCTGCGCTCGCGCTCACCGCCCTGCCCCTCATCGCTGCCGCCGACGCCGCCAGCGACCTGCTCAACGTCCACCAGACGCGCCTCGCCGCCCAGCGCAGCCTCGGCGACTTCTTCATGTTCAATGCGATGGAGGGCGACCAGAAGTACGCCAGGATGGTCGAAGCCTCGTCGCAGAGCGCCACCGACGCCCTGGGCAAGCTCGGGGAAATGCCCGGCAACGAATCGAAGAAGCTCAAGACCGCGCTGCAGGAAGAGTGGAAGGTCTACGCGACCCAGTTGCACACGCTCACCGGTGCGCTGGACAAGAGCGGCTACACCGACCTGCAACCGGTAGCCGACCTCGCCGCACAGAACCGCAAGCTGCTGGATACCGCCGAGCAGCTCTACACCAGGATCCAGGAGGAAAGCGGCAGCAAGGTCCCGCCGCTGACCCAGCAGACCCGCGAGCAGAGCCTGCTGATGCAGGACATCGCGGTGGACTACGCCTCGCGTAACGCTTCGGTGGGCGCCAGTTTCTTCGGCGGCGGCGAGGAGCGCCCCCTGGACGACCTGGCCAACCGCTTCGCGATCAACCTGGTGAAGCTGCAGCAGGCGCCGCAGACCACGCCGGAGATCGGCCAAGAGCTACGCGGCGTGGCCATCAAGTGGCGCTACATCGAGAAATCACTGCAGAACTACAACCAGAACAGCGTGCCCTTCCTGATCAACAAGTACTCCGACCGCATCATCGAAGACCTGGAGAAAGTTTCCGACCTCTACGCGGCGCAGCAGAGCTGATCGCTTCATGCATGCTGCTTGAGGAAGGTGGCGACCCGCTCAAGGTCGCTGCTGTCGCCCCGCTCGCCCCAGTACAGCGCCAGGAACTGGGGCGTCGCCTCGACCATGTAGACATCCTTCGGCAGGCTGGCCAGCGCCTGCGCCAGCTCGGCGGGAGCGCTCGCCTCGCGCCAGCGGTCCAGCCAGACGCCCGGTTCGCTTTGCCAGTAGCACCACGCATCACGGTTCTTCCCACGGGCGCGGTGGTACTGCGCGCACTGGCGCGGCGGTTGCCGTTCCAGCCAGTGCGGCCACTCCTGCTGCGCCATCTGCATGGCCAGGCCCAGGCGTCGCGCCTGCAGGCGCAGGTCCATCTGCCCGCGCTGGCCGCGCGAAGGGATCAGCCAGGTCAGCGGGCTGAGCACCAATGCAATGAGCAGGATTACCATCCACGTGGTCATATCGGTTATACCGGTCAAACAGGTCAAGCACGGCCATTGGGGCCATACTGATTAATAACGAGTCCCCCGGAGGAGACGCTCATGCCCTACCAACACATTCTGGTCGCCGTCGACCTTACCGAAGAATGCGATCCGGTGATGAAGCGGGCGGTCGCACTGGCCAAGGCCAACGATGCCCGACTCTCGGCGGTGCATGTGGTCGAGCCCATGGCCATGGCCTTCGGCGGCGACGTGCCGATGGACCTGTCGATGCTGCAACAGCAGCAGTTCGACCAGGCCAAGGAGCGCCTGCACCAGTTCACCCTCACCTACGCCGAGATCACCAGCTCCCAGTGCCACCTGGTCTACGGCCAGCCGCGCCAGGAAATCCACCGCCTCGCCGACGAACAGGACTGCGACCTGATCGTCGTCGGCAGTCACGGCCGCCACGGCCTCGCCCTGCTGCTGGGGTCCACCGCCAACGACGTGCTGCACGGTGCGCCTTGCGACGTCCTCGCCGTGCGCCTGCAGAAAACCAGCTGAGCCAACCCGAGTAGACGGCGGGCCCTGCGGGGCCCGCTTCGTTTCAGGCCCCGAGCATGTCCCCGCTCATCAGCAGCGGCCGCACCTTCTGCAACTGCGCTTCCAGCGAATAGCTCATGCTCGACGCCATGGAGAAGAAGCTGAGGAAAGCCTTCAGGTTCGAGTCGCCGTCGCAGGTCTCGTGAATCCGCTGCCAGAACGCCTGGTTCACCAGCTGCAACTGCTGGAACTGCTTCACCAGCCCCTTCAGCTCCCAATCCGCATGCCGCCCTTCACGGAAGTTGAAGTACTGGCGCATCAGGTACAGCGACACCGCGCGCAAGATGAACTCCTGGTTGCTGGCAAATGGCAGGTGCTGCTGCGCCATCGGCTTGAGCTTGCCCAGCAGCGGGCAGGCGCTGGTGGCCATGATCACCCCGAGCAGCGCGCGCAGGCCCTCTTCCAGGCCCGCGTGCTTGATGTACTCGCGCTCCGGCGTGCGGACCTGCACCGAGACCTTCTTGAAGGCCGGCAACCCACGAAAGTCCTCGATCACCCGGTGCAGGTCCACCGCAGCCGGGCAGTGGCTGTACTGCGCCGGGTTCAGCGGGCAGTTGCTGCAACGGTTGTTCTCCAGACGCGTCCAGCGCGGGGTCTGGGCGGCTATCTGGGCGTCGTACTGACGCTCCAGCTCGATGCGGTAACTGAACTCGTGCTCATCATCCAGCGTGATGCGGTACTCGATTGCCATTCGGCCATCCCTAACAGTCTTAGATCAGCGATACGCACGGGCACATCACCGGACCGAACGGATCACTCTTCCAGTTCGGCCCAGCGTTCGATCAATTGGTCCAGCTCCCCTTGCAGCGACCCCAGGCGATCCAGAACAGCCTGCGCCTCGCTCGGCGGACGCTGGTAGAAATTCGGCGCCGCGGTTTCTGCCTGCAGCGTGGCCATTTCCGTCTCCAGGGCTTCGATCTGCCCGGGAATGGCTTCCAGCTCGCGCTGCAGCTTGTAGCTCAGCTTCTTCTTCGGCGCCGCCGCTTCCACCGCAGCAGCCGGAGCGACTACCGGTGCTTCGACGACAGGTGCGGCGACAGGCTTGTCGCCCTTCTCCTCACCCACGCCCAGCAGCTTCGGCGAGCCGCCCTGACGCAGCCAGTCCTGATAACCACCGACGAATTCGCGCACGCGCCCTTCGCCTTCGAACACCAGGGTGCTGGTCACCACGTTGTCGAGGAAGGCCCGGTCGTGGCTGACCATCAGTACGGTGCCGTCGAAGGTCAGCAGCACCTCTTCCAGCAGTTCCAGGGTTTCCACGTCCAGGTCGTTGGTCGGTTCGTCCAGCACCAGCAGGTTGGCCGGCTTGCTGAACAGTTTCGCCAGCAACAGGCGTGCCCGCTCGCCACCGGAGAGCGCTTTCACCGGGGTCCGGGCGCGCTGCGGGGAGAACAGGAAGTCGCCCAGGTAGCTGAGGACGTGGCGATTCTGCCCGTTGATCGTGATGAATTCGCGACCTTCGGAAATGTTGTCGATGACGGTCTTTTCCGGCTCCAGCTGGTGACGCAGCTGGTCGAAATAAGCCACTTCCAGTCGGGTGCCTTCCTTGACGCTGCCGGAAGTCGGCTGCAGGTCGCCCAGCAGCAGCTTGAGCAGCGTGGTCTTGCCGGTGCCGTTGGCGCCGAGCAGGCCGATGCGGTCGCCGCGCTGCAGGACCAGGGAGAAATCGCGGATCAGCGCCGGGCCACCCGGATGGGCGAAGCCGGCTTTCTCGACGACGATCACCTGCTTGCCGGACTTCTCGGCCGTCTCCATCTGGAAACTGGCCTTGCCCTGGCGCTCGCGGCGCTCGGCGCGTTCGTTGCGCATCGCCTTCAGCGCGCGCACGCGGCCTTCGTTACGGGTGCGGCGGGCCTTGATGCCCTGGCGAATCCACACTTCCTCCTGGGCCAGGCGCTTGTCGAACAGCGCGTTGGCCGCCTCTTCCGCCGCCAGTTCCTGCTCTTTATGCACCAGGAAGCTGGCGTAGTCGCCGTTCCAGTCGATCAGGTGGCCGCGATCCAGCTCGAGGATGCGGGTGGCCACGGCCTGCAGGAAGGAGCGGTCGTGGGTGATGAACAGCACGGCGCCGGGGAAGTCCGCCAGGGCGTTTTCCAGCCAGGCGATGGCGCCGATGTCCAGGTGGTTGGTCGGCTCGTCCAGCAGCAGCAGGTCCGGCTCGGCGACCAGCGCCTGGGCCAGCAGCACACGACGGCGCCAACCACCGGAGAGCTCGGCGAGGGTCTTGTCGGCCGGCAGTTGCAGGCGGCTCAGGGTAGTGTCCACCAGTTGCCCCAGGCGCCAGCCGTCGCGGGCTTCGAGGTCCTGCTGGACGTGCGCCAGCTTGTTCAGGTCCTCTTCGCTCTCGATGTGCATGCTCAGGTGGTGGTAGCGCGCCAGCAGCTCGCCAACTTCGGCCAGACCTTCGGCGACCACGTCGTAGACGGTGCGGTCATCGGCGCGCGGCAGTTCCTGCGGCAGCTCGCCGATCTTCAGCGAGGGAGCGCGCCAGATCTCACCGTCATCGGGCTTCTGCTCGCCCTTGACCAGTTTGAGCATGCTCGACTTGCCGGTGCCGTTGCGACCGATGATGCAGACCCGCTCACCGCGAGCGATCTGCCAGGACACCTTATCCAGCAGCGGAGTGGTGCCGAAGGCGAGGGACACGTCGGTTAACTTGAGCAGGGTCATGAGGGCATCTTCCGTAAAACAGGGCGCGCAGTTTAAGGGAAAGCGCGGAAAAGTCAGAGGGGGGCGGACAAAGTGCCGGGGCGAGACATTCGTCCGCCTTTGAGTCAGGCAGCCCTGGTGGCGCTTTCACCCCCCGCGCGCAACAGGCTAAGCTACCCGGCAGCGGGCGCGCGCCATCCAGCGCCCACCGATCATCTTCCCGGAAGAGCCATGCGCGGTCGCCTTTTCTCACTGTTTTCCTGCCTGATCCTCAGCCTGTCCGCTTCGACAGCCAACGCAGCGTCCCTGCCCCAGCAGCGCCAGATGTACGACGAGGCGCAGAAGGCACTTGCACGCGGCGACAGCGGCCCGTACTTCACCTATCAGTCGGCACTGGCGGATTATCCGCTGCAGCCGTATCTGGCCTACGACGAGCTGACCAACCGTCTTAAAAGCGCCAGCAATCCCGAGATCGAGCGCTTCATCGAGCAGCACGGCGACCTGCCGCAGATCAACTGGCTGAAACTGCGCTGGATGCGCCAGCTGGCCGATCGTGGCGACTGGAATACCTTCGTCCGTTATTACGACCCGAAGATGAACTTCACCGAGCTGGACTGCCTCTACGGCCAGTATCAGCTCGGCCACGGCAACAAGGCCGACGGCTACGCCACCGCCGAGAAGCTCTGGCTGGTGGGCAAGCCGCAGCCTGATGCCTGCGACACCACCTTCGCCATGTGGCAGGCCGACGGCCAGCTCACCGAGGAGAAGGTCTGGAAGCGCCTGAAGCTGGCCGCCGAGAAAGGCAATTACAGCCTCGCCACCGTGCTCTCCAAGCGTCTACCGACCCTTGGCAGCCAGGGCGCGCTGATGGTCAACGTGGCGCAGAATCCTTCTCAGCTGAGCCAGACCACCCGCTTCAGCGCCCGCGACCACGCCACCGCCGATGTCGTCGGCCTGGGCCTGCGCCGCCTGGCCAAGCAGGACCCGGAAAAGGCCATCAACCTGCTGGACTACTACAGCTCGGTGCTGCCCTTCTCCAGCGACGAGAAAGTCTCCATCGCCCGCGAGATCGGCCTGAGCCTGGCGCGCCGCTATGACCCGCGCGCGCTGCCGATGATGGTCAAGTACGACCCGCAACTGCGCGACGACACCGTCACCGAATGGCGCCTGCGCCTGCTGCTGCGCCTGGGCCGCTGGGAAGAAGCCTACGAACTGACCCGCGCCCTGCCGCCCTCGCTGGCCGAGACCAATCGCTGGAAGTACTGGCAGGCTCGCTCGCTGCAACTGGCGCAGCCGCAGAACAAGCAGGCCATCAGCCTGTACCAGCCAGTGGCCGGCGAGCGTGATTTCTACGGCTTCCTCGCCGCCGACCGGATCAACGCCCCCTACCAGCTCAACAATCGACCTGTTTCGCCCGATGCCGGGACGATGCAGCGCGTGCGCAACGCACCGAGCACCCGCCGCGCCCTGGAGTTCTACGCCCGTGGCGAGATCATCAACGCCCGCCGCGAGTGGTACCACGCGGCCCGCCACCTGAGCCACGACGAACTGCTGGCCCAGGCGAAGATCGCCTACGACATGCAGTGGTACTTCCCGGCCATCCGCGCGATCAGCCAGGCCAAGTACTGGGACGACCTCGATATCCGCTTCCCCATGGCCTACCGCAACACCCTGGTGCGCGAGGCGCGCAATCGCGGCCTGCACTCCAGCTGGGTATTCGCCATCACCCGCCAGGAAAGCGCCTTCATGTCCGATGCGCGCTCCGGCGTCGGCGCCACCGGCCTGATGCAGCTGATGCCGGCCACCGCCAAGGAAACCTCGAAGAAGTTCGGCATCCCGCTGGCTTCGCCGCAGCAGCTGATCGTGCCGGACGTGAACATCCAGCTCGGTGCCGCCTACCTGAGCCAGGTGCACGGTCAGTTCAACGGCAACCGCGTGCTCGCCACCGCCGCCTACAACGCCGGCCCCGGCCGTGTGCGCCAATGGCTGAAGGATGCGCGTCACCTGGCCTTCGACGTCTGGGTCGAGACCATTCCGTTCGACGAGACCCGTTCCTACGTGCAGAACGTGCTGTCCTACGCGGTGATCTACGGGCAGAAGCTCAACGCGCCGCAACCCATCGTCGACTGGCACGAACGCTTCTTCGACGAACTCTGATCCACTCCCCCGCCCGGCACCCGCCGGGCGGTCTTCATCCCCTCAAGGAAAAGGAAATTCCATGCGCCAGTCGCTCCTCTCCCTCACCGTCCTGGCTGCCGGCCTGCTCAGCGCAGGCCATGCCCTTGCAGCGTGCGAGAAGCCGCGCAACGCCTTCGACAGCGTGTACTGCCTGAGCACCGAATACGCCCAGGTGGACCGCGAGCTGAACAATGAATTCGGCACTCTGCGCAAAATGCTCAACGACGGCCAGAAGGCCGCGCTGAAGAAGAGCCAGAT
This sequence comes from Pseudomonas sp. LABIM340, assembly GCF_040017195.2. Taxonomy (NCBI): domain Bacteria; kingdom Pseudomonadati; phylum Pseudomonadota; class Gammaproteobacteria; order Pseudomonadales; family Pseudomonadaceae; genus Pseudomonas; species Pseudomonas sp. LABIM340. Next base: position 4,526,945 of record NZ_CM200227.1, read on the forward strand.
CGCCTGGATCAAGGACCGCGATGCCCAGTGCAGCTACGAGCGCGACGGCGGCTACTTCGTCAACCTGCAGTGCGCCGTGGACAAGACCAACGAGCGCCTGGTCGTGCTGCGCGAGCGTGAGCGCGAGTGCCAGAGCACCGGTTGCGTCGACAGCAAGCTGTAAGTTCCGCGTCATCCGGCGCGCCCGTCCGGGCGCGCCACCTCAGCGTCATTCCAGCGTTATCCCAGTACTTCCACCGGCATGCCCAGTCTCAGCTCGCCACGGTTCTCCGCCAGCAGGTTCTGGCCAAACAAGGCTTCGCCATTGACGTTGCGATAGCCCAGCAGGGTTGCCAGCGGCTCGCGGGCGGCGTCGCGCTCGCCGGTGTGCGGGTCGATGGTGGTGAGGATGCAGCGCGAGCAGGGCTTGGCCACCTTGAAGGTGACGTCGCCGATACGGATGCGTTTCCAGCCGTCTTCGGCGAAGGGCTCGGCGCCGGTGACCACCAGGTTCGGGCGGAAGCGCAGCATCTCCAGCGGGCGGCCAACCTTGGCCGACAGATCGTCCAGCGAACCCTGGCCGATCAGCAGCAGCGGGAAGCCATCGGCGAAATGCACGTGCTCGCCGGGTTCGGCGTAGGCGGTGTCGACCTGCCGCGCGCGCTGCTCGGGCATCTGCACCAGGCGCACGTCGCGGCCGAGGAAGTTGCTCAGCCACTGCGCGGCCTCATCGCCGGCGTCCGGCACCTGCAGCATGTCGCGCCAGATCAGCACGCCGCGCAGGTTGGCGTCGCTTTCAGGCACTGACACGAAGAGGTCTTGCATTCCCGGTGCACGCAGGCGCAGGCCATGGAAGTCATCCTGCCAGCGCGCCTCGATACGCCCCATCTGCGGCAGCAGGCGCTGGGTCAGGAAGCGGCCGTTGGACGCTTCGACCACCATCCAGCGTCGATCCCCCTCCAGGCCCAGGGTGTCCAGGCGGACGGATTCCAGGGGCTCGTAGGCGGTGGACTTGACCGGGTAGCGGTAGAGCTCGCTCAGGCTGTACATCACAGGCTTCCTTTCATGCAGGCGAAAGCGACCTTATACGGCGTGGGACGGGCGTCTAGCAATGGGGGCGCATTTGTCGCGGGCATGGCCCGTTCCTACAGACATGCCGGATGCTGCGCAGGGGCCGTGAATGAATTCGCGGAGAAGCTCCGCTCCTACAGGTGCGGCGTAGAGCCCACCCTGTAGGAGCGGGCCATGCCCGCGAACCGCCGGCAAGGCCGGCGGTCATGAGGCGTGATTATGCCGGGACTTTCTGCAACCGCCGGCGCACCACTTCCACCAGCTGGTCCGGCTGGAACTTGGAGAGGAAGTCGTCGCAGCCGACCTTCTTCACCATGGCGTCGTTGAAGCTGCCCGACAGCGAGGTGTGCAGCACCACGTAGAGGTCACGCAGACGCGGGTCGTTGCGGATCTCGGTGGTCAGCCGGTAGCCGTCCATCTCCGGCATCTCCGCGTCGGTGAAGACCATCAGCAGCTTCTCTTCCATGTCGTGGCCTTCGTCCGCCCAGCGCTTGAGCTGATTGAGCGCGCGCAGGCCGTCGGTCGCCACATTGAGACGCAGGCCGAGCTGGCCAAGCGTGTCACGTAGTTGGGAGATAGCGACGCTGGAGTCATCCACGACCAGCACTTCGCGGCCACGGGTCTGGCTGAGCAGCTTGTCGTCCAGGCGGTCGCTGGAGACGCGGGTGTTCATCGGCACGATCTCGGCCAGCACCTTTTCCACGTCGATGATCTCCACCAGGCGGTCTTCCACCTTGGTGATCGCGGTCAGGTAATGCTGGCGGCCGGCGCCACCGGGCGGCGGCTGGATCGACTCCCAGTTGAGGTTGAGGATGCGCTCCACCCCACCCACCAGGAACGCCTGCACCGAGCGGTTGTACTCGGTGACGATGATGGTGCTGTTGGCATCCGGAGTCAGCGCGCGCATGCCGATGGCACGCGACAGGTCGATCACCGGCAGGGTCTGGCCGCGCAGGTTGATCACCCCGCAGATCATCGGATGGCGCTGCGGGATCAGGGTCAGGCGCGGCAGTTGCAGCACTTCCTGCACCTTGAACACGTTGATCGCGAACTGCTGCCGCCCGGCCAGGCGGAAGACCAGGATTTCCAGGCGGTTCTCGCCTACCAGTTGGGTGCGTTGATCGACAGTGTCGAGAATACCGGCCATGCCTGCTCCAGATTCGGAATGAGTCGTGCGGGAACGCTATCGGCCGCATCTTGCGGAACAAGATACTGGCCGTGCGCCATCATGCACGACTTGCCCGGTCCGGGCCAGACCGATCAGCCCTTCGGCGTGCCGAGCCGCCCAGTGGCCGAGAGCAGCGGCGAATCCGCCGGCAGGTGCATGGAGAGTGCCGCCGGGCGTATCTCGAAGCGCAGCTTGCGGCCCTCCAAGGGTTCGCCGTCGAGGTTGACGTCCAGCCCCTCGCGGGCCTCCACCTCTACCCAGGGCACCCGCGCGCGGATGAACACATCCTGGGTGCCGAAGCCACTGCCGAGCAAGGCACCCAGCGTGCCGACCATATCCTGCGGGGTCGGCAGGATGCTCACGTCCAGCAGCCCGTCGTCCGCCGTCGCCTGCGGGCAGAGCACGTGCCCGCCGCCTGCCTGCCGGCCGTTGCCGATGCCCAGGGCAAGGAACTCGCCCTCCCAGCTGAAATCCGGCCCGGTGAAGCGACCCTGCGCCGCATGCACCTCGGAAAATCGCGTCAGCCCGGTGAGCAGGTAGGCCGCGCCGCCGAGCAGCTTCTTCAGGTCTTCCGGGGTATTGGCCGTGACCTTCGAGCCGAAGCCACCGGTGGCCATGTTGAGGAACATCTGCCCGTCCACCTCGCCCAGGTCGATGGGCCGCGCCGGCATGTCCAGCAGCGCCAGCGCAGCAACCGGCTCCAGCGGCACACCGGCGGCGCGGGCGAAATCATTGGCGGTGCCCAGCGGCAGGATCGCCAGGCTGGCCTTGCCGCCGGCCTGGGCCAGCGCTTCGGCGACATCACGCACGGTGCCGTCGCCGCCGCCGGCGATCAGCGTCGTGTAGCCCGCCGCCAGCCCCTCTTCCACCAGCCGCCGGGCGTCGCCCCCCTCCCAGGTCACCCTGACATCCAGCGCCCGCCCCGCCTCACGCGTGGCCAGCACGGCGGCGCGCACCTCGTCGTTGGCGGCTTGCTTGCCATGCAGGATCAGCAGGGCCTTGGGTTGCGTCATGGCGGGTTTCCTCCCGGTGAGTCCATTGGATATGGACTCAGACTAGCCCGAGGGGAATTCCTCCCACTTGATTTGCGGCTCAGGCCGGGTAGCCGGTGATCTCCCGGATGCTCTGGTACAGCGGCTTGAGCTGCTTGTACATGCGCTGGTAGACCTCGCTGTAAAGCCGCTCGTAGGTGCGCTGCGCCTCGGGGCGCGGGTGGAAGACGTCACCGACGCGGGTCATGGCGGCGATGGCGCTGGTGAAGTCCGGATAGAGCCCCAGCCCCACCGCGCAGTCGATAGCCGCGCCCAGGCCGGAAGCTTCGTAGACGTGCGGGCGCTCCGCCGGCAGGCCGAAGATGTCGGCGGTGAGCTGCATCGCCGCATCGCTCTGCGAACCGCCCCCGGCTACTCGCAGGCGCTGGATGCGGGTGCCGGAGCGCTTTTCGATTCGCTCCTTGCCCTGACGCAGCGCGTAGGCGAGGCCTTCGAGGATGGCACGGTAGATGTGCGCACGGGTGTGCACGTCGCCGAAGCCGATGATCGAGCCCTTGGCTTCCAGCCCCGGCTCGCGGATACCCGGCGTCCAGTAGGGTTGCAGCATCAGGCCCATGGAGCCGGCGGGCACGCTGTTGACCAGCTCGTCGAACAGCTTCTCCGGCTCGACGCCCAGTTCCTGCGCTCGCTGCATCTCGCGCAGGCCGAACTCGCGCTTGAACCAGCTGACCATCCAGAAGCCACGGTAGATCATCACCTCTGTGTTGAAGTGATCGGGAATCGCCGCCGGATATGGCGGGATCAGCGGAATAGTCTCCAGGTAGCGCGAGCGGGTGGTGTTGATGGTCGCGGTGGTGCCGTAGGACAGGCAGGCCACGGTCGGATCGATGGCGCCCGCGCCGAGCACCTCGCAGGCCTTGTCGGCGCCGGCGGCGATCAGCGGCAGGCCTTCGGGAATCCCGGTCAGGCGGCTGGCTTCGGCAGTGATCTCGCCCAGTTTCTCGCCGGGCTTGAACAGTTCCGGCAGCTGTTCGCGGCGTACATCCAGCGCCTGCCACTTCCAGTCGCGTGGCGCGGCCCACTGCAGTTTCTTGTAGTCGAACGGCAGGTAGGCAACGCTGCAGGCGACCGAGTCCACGTAGCGTCCGCACAGCCGCTGGGTGAGGAAGCCGGAGAGCAGCAGCACCTTGTGCGTGCGCTGGTGGATGTCCGGCTGCTGCTGGGCGACCCAGTTCACTTCGGCCTGGGTGCGGAAGTAATCCACCGCGCCCTGCGCGCCCACCAGCTTGAACAGCCAGCCCCAGGGCCCCTTGATCGAGCCCTCCAGTTCGGCGCGACGCTGGTCCAGCCAGATGATCGCCGGGCGCAGGGCCTGGCCGGCCTGGTCGACGTGGATCACCGTGCCGCGCTGGGTCGTCAGCGAGACGCCGCGGATGCGGCTGCGGTCGATGTCCACGCTGGCCCACAGGCGTTTGCAGGCCTCGCCCAACTGCTCCCAGTAGTAGTCCGGATGCTGCTCGGCCCAGCCGGGCTGCGAGGAGAAATAGGCTTCCAGCTCGACCTTGCCTTTGCCTACCAGGTTGCCCTGGAGATCGAAGAGCAGCGCACGCACGCTCTGGGTGCCATTATCGATGGCCAGCAGGTAGTTCTTATTGTCCATGGGGCTCTCAGTGCGGAAGGCTGTAGCAGCGACGCCACAGCGCCAGATAGTCCTGTTCTTCGCGTTTCCAGCGCGCGTCGTCCCAGCCCAGGCGTGGCTGGCACAGCGCGCGAATTCTCGGCAGCTCGTGGGCGCCGCCGTCGGCCAGCAGCAGGCCGACGCGGGTACGGCGCAGCAGCAGGTCGTCCAGGTGCAGCACCAGCTCGCCTTCCGCCGCCCAGGCCAGTTCGGCCCAGAGGGAGTCGGTATGGCCGATGCACTCGCTGCCCACGGCTTTGAGCACCCGCGCCAGTTCGGGTAATGCGCGACCATGGCGGCCGCGCAGACGGGTCTGCTGCGGCGGGGTCAGCCCGGGCAGATCGACCGCTTCGACAGTTTCGAAGACCTGTTCTCCCGCCGCTTCCAGCGGGCGCTCCAGCATCGGTGCGCAGGCCGCGAGTACTTCCAGCGCCAGCAGGCGGAAGGTCGTGAGTTTGCCGCCGGCCAGGGTTACGCAGCCGGGCTCGACCCACAGCGCGTGTTCGCGCTTTTCGTCCGATGGCTTGAGCGATGGCGCGCCATCGCTGACCACTGGGCGCACGCCGGCCCAGGTGGAGCGCACATCCGCTGCGCTGATCTGGGCAGACGGAAACTGCTGCGTGCAGGCCGCCAGCAGGTAATCCACTTCCTCTCGGCTGATGGCGGCGTCGTCGTCCAGCGTGTCGCGGTGATCGAGGTCGGTGGTGCCGACCACGGTCGCGCCTTCCCAGGGGAAAACGAACACCGGGCGTCTGTCCTGCCCGTGCATGAAGCTGAAGGCGTGAGCGACCGGCAGACGCCAGGCTGGCAGCAGCAGGTGGCTGCCGCGCAGGGGGCGGATGTGCTCGCTACCGTGCTTCTGCCGCAAGGCATCGGCCCAGGCGCCGGTGGCCAGCGCAACGGCACGGGTGCGGAAGGTGAAGCGCTCGCCGCTTTCGCTGTCCTCGGCGACCAGCCCCTGGACACGGCGGTCACGGCGATCCAGCTCGATCACTTTCAGGCCGTTCAGAGCCTCTGCGCCTTCGGCGCGCGCTTCGCCGAGCACGCGCATCACCAGGCGTGCGTCATCGGTGACCGCGTCCTGGAAGCGCGTGCCGCCCAGCAGGCGATCTTCCTTCAAGCCCGGTGCCAGGTAACGCAGCTCTTCCAGGCGATGGAACAGATGATTGCGCCGCCCCGCCAACGCGTCGTACAGCGACAGCAACGTGCCGAACACGCGCGGACCGGGGAAGCCGCCCTGGTAGTGCGGCATGATGAAACTCAACGGATCGACCAGCCCCGGCGCCTCGCCCAGCAGGCGCTGGCGCTCGCGTACCGAGTCGCGGGTCAGGGCGAACTGGCCCTTGGCGATGTAGCGCAGGCCGCCGTGGACCATCTTCGACGAGCGACTGGAAGTGCCCCAGGCGAAGTCACGCTGCTCGACCAGCAGGCAACGCCAGCCACGCCGCGCGGCTTCGCGCAGGATGCCGGCGCCGGTGATGCCGCCGCCGACCACGATCAGGTCCCAGTCGCGCGCCGCCAGCTCCGGCAACGCCTTGGCGCGCCATGCCGCATTCCAGGCAGGCATGGGCTCAGTCCTGCAGCAGGGTGCCGGGGTTCAGCCGGCCGGACGGGTCGAAATGCCCGGCCAGCGCCTTGATCGCCGCCATGCCCAGCGGCCCCTTCTCCACCGGCATATAGGGCGCGTGATCCTTGCCGACGCCGTGCTGGTGGCTGATGGTGCCGCGGTTGTTGGCGATGGTCTGGCTGGCGGCGTGCTTGAGCTTGCGCCAGCGCTCGTGGGTTTCCGTATAGCTGGCCGCCGGGCGGAACACGTAGGTGGTGTAGATGCTCGAGCCTTCGCCGTAGACGTGGGACAAGTGGGTGAATACGTGCACGCGCTCGCCCTCGGCGGCCAGGCCCTCGCGCAGGCTGGCCTCGATGCGGTTCAGCAGGTTGTCGACGTTGGACCAGTCGGTAGCGGTTTCCAGGGTGTCGACCGCGTAGCCGTTCTCCCACAGTGCCTCGCGCAGATAGGGGAAGCGGAAGCGGTTCTGTGCCCACTTCTTGCCCAGCAGGGTGCCGGTGAACACGCCGCCAAAGGCCTTGAGAATGCGCCGCGCGGCACGCAGCGAGGTCGCGTTCTGGGCGCGGTCGCCGGTGACGCCGAAGGTCAGCATGCACTTGCCCTCGGCCGCACCGCGCAGCTTCAGGTAGCGCTCCAGCCAGGCAATCTGCCCCGGATGGCCGGCCAGCGCGAGCTGGGTGGTGGTTTCCACGGCGTTGGACAGACGCAGCATGGACAGCGGTACACGCGCCTGCACCAGGGTGCGGATGCCTTCCAGCGCCTGCTCCCAGGACGGCAGGAACACCGCGTAGAAGCGCTCGTCCTCGGCGATGCGTGTGACCCGCACCTTCACCGACGACAGAATGCCGAAGCGGCCTTCGGAGCCCATCACCACTTCGCGCAGGTCGGGGCCGGCGGAGGATGCCGGGAAGGTCGGGATTTCCAGGCTGCCGGCGAAGGTTTCCAGGGTGCCGCCGGCAAACAGCTGCTCGATGCGCCCGTAACGCAGCGACTGCTGACCGCTGGAGCGGCTGGCGACCCAGCCGCCGAGGGTGGAGAGCTCCCAGGACTGCGGGAAGTGGCCGAGGGTATAGCCACGGGCGCGCAGCTGGCTTTCCACCTGCGGGCCATTGGCGCCGGGGCCGAAGGTGGCGATCAGGCTCTGTTCGTCCAGCTCCAGCAGGCGGTTCATATGCTCCAGGGAAACGGTGAGCACCGCCTTGTCGGACGTCGGCGGGTTGATGTGGCCAGCCACCGAGGTGCCGCCACCGTAGGGGATCACCAGGCAGTCCCAGAGCTCGGCGAACTTAAGCAACTCGCGGATCTGCTCGGCGGTCTGCGGATAGGCCACGCCATCGGGGAACACGCCGAAGTCGCCTTCGCGCATCGCCAGCCAGTCCGGCAGGCTCTGGCCGCGGGCGTGCAGCAGGCGGTCACGGGCTTCGCGCACCACCAGCGGGTGCTCGGGCAGGCGCGAGGCCGGCACCTTGGCCAGCACCTCTTCCAGCGTCGCGTCCGGCAGCGTCAGGCCGGGGCCAACCAGTTCGGCGAGAAAATCACGCCCGTTGCCGGGCAATTCCACCACCGTCGTTTCTTCACCCCAGCCGTTCCAGCGTCGCATGCCCGCTCCTTCTTGTTCAGGGTCTGAACCCGCTAATTCGATTGCTATTTCGGTGCCGCTTGATGGCTGCCTATACTAGCCAGCCGCCCTGCCCTGTCACTGTCGGATCAAGACAGGCGCAGTTGCCGATCGAGACACCGAAGAACAAGAACTCACGCCATGCATTCCCTCGGCTACACATCCGTCCCCGCACTGCTGAAATACCTGCGCCACGCCGAATCCCTCGGCATGGACCTGGACGTCGCCCTCCAGGCTGCGGGCCTTGAACGCTCGCAACTGAGCGACAACAGCCAGCGCCTGCCCAGCGAGGCCCACGAGCGCCTGTTGCAGCACCTTTGCGCGCACTCCGGCGATCCGCTGTTCGGCCTGCACTCGGCGCGCTTCGTGCAGCCGGGCTCGTGGAGCGTGCTGGGCTACATCACCATGAACTGCGCCAACCTGGGCGAAGCCATGGGCCGCATCATTCCCTACGAGAAGCTGGTCGGCGACATGGGCGTCAGCCGCCTGGAGCCGGGCGAAGGCCACATCAAGCTGATCTGGAACTGCCGCCACGAGGCGGCGAAGATTCGCCGGCACATGGTGGAGAACGTACTGGCGTCCTGGCTGCTCTATGCGCGCTGGATCGCCGACACCAATGGCTCGCCGCAGGAAGTCTGGTTCGAGCACGCGCAGCCCGAGGGCACCGACGTCGCCGAATACGAACAGCTGTTCGGCTGCCCGGTGCGCTTCGAGCAACCCTTCAGCGCCCTGCTGGTGCCCCTGCAACTGCTCAGCTACCCGCTGCGCCAGGCCGACGCCAACCTGCTGCGCACCCTGGAAGAACACGCCCTGGCGCTGATGGCCGAATTGGACGACGACGAGCCGCTGCCGCTGCGGGTGAAGAACGCCCTGCGCCTGCTGCTCAAGGACGGCCTGCCGCGCAAGGAGCGCGTCGCCGAGCGCTTCGAGATGACCGTGCGCACCCTGCAGCGCCACCTGCAGCAGGCCGGCACCAGCTACCAGCAGATCCTCGACGAACTGCGCCAGGAGCTGGCCGAGCATTACCTGGTGCACAGCGACCTGCCGATCCAGGATATCGCCCAGTACCTGGGCTTCACCGAGTCGCGCTCGTTCCACCGCAGCTTCAAGGGCTGGACCGACCAGACGCCCGGCGAGTATCGCCAGCAGCATAAAAAAACGCCGGTCTGAGACCGGCGTTTTTCATGGGGTTCCTGGCGCTCAGTCCAGCAGTTCGCTGAACGGAATGAAGGTCAGCCAATCGCCTTCGACCAGCGTCGTCCCCTCGCGCACTTCCGCCAGCCCTTCGGCCCAGGCGGCGCTGCGCAGCACACCGGAGCTCTGGTTGGCATAAGGCACCGCACGGCCACTCTCCAGGCGCGCGCGTAGGTACTCGCGGCGGTTGCCCGGCTTGGTCCAGTTGAACCCGGCCGGCACCTGCAGGCGCAGCGGCTCGACCTTCTGCATGCCGAGGCGACGCATCAGGTAGGGCCGCGCCAACAGCGCGAAGGTCACCAGGGTGGAGGCGGGATTACCTGGCAGGCCGATCACCGGCACCTGCTGGTAGTGGCCGACGGTCAGAGGCTTGCCCGGCTTGATCGCCAGTTTCCACAGCGCCAGCTCGCCCGCTTCGCGCAGGGCCGCACCGAGGAAGTCCGCCTCGCCGACGGAGACGCCACCGGTGGAAAGGATCAGGTCGACATTTGACAAGCCGGCCAAGGCAGCGCGGGTACGCTCCAGGTCGTCCGGAAGGATTCCCGCGTCCACGACCTCACAACCGAAGCGCTGCAGCCAGGTGCGCAGCAGATGGCGGTTGCTGTTGTAGATCTGCCCGAGCGCCAGCGGCTTGCCCGGCTCGACCAGTTCATCACCGGTGGACAGCAGCGCCACGCGCGGACGGCGGCGCACAGTCAGCTCGGCTCGGCCGAGGGATGCGGCCAGGCCGATCTCGATCGGCCCCAGACGCGTGCCGGCCGGCAGCACACAGTCGCCCTTGCGGGTCTCCTGGCCTTGCGGGCGTACATGCTGACCCACCTTGAGCGCTTCGAGGAAACGCACGCGGCCGTCCTCCAGCACCTCGACGTTTTCCTGCATCTCGACGCAATCGGCGCCCTCAGGCACCGGTGCGCCGGTAAAGATGCGCACGCAGGTGCCCGACTGCAGCGGCTCGCCCGCCTGCCCGGCGAAGATTTTCTGGCTGACCGACAGCGGCTCGCCCTGCCAGTCGGCCTGGCGCAGCGCATAGCCGTCCATCGCACTGTTCGGCCACGGCGGCAGGTCCAGCCCGGCGAGCAGCGGCTCGGCGAGCACGCGGCCGTCAGCCTCGCTCAGCGGCAGGACTTCGGTATCGAGGATCGGAGACTGCTCCGCCAGGCTCAGCAGGCGCGTCAGGGCGTCCTCGACCGGCAGCAGTCCCGGCTTGTCGCAGCAGCTCATCCGCGGCTCTCGCAGGGCGCCGCCTTCTTCAGGTGAGGCACGAAGTTGCAGGGGCGGTGGCTGGCATCCAGTTGCTCGCCGAGGATGCCGTCCCAGGCGGTGCGACAGGCATTGGTGGAGCCCGGCAGGCAGCAGACCAAGGTGCCGTTGGAGAGGCCGGCCAGCGCGCGGGACTGCACGGTGGAGGTGCCGATGTCGGCCACGGAAATCTGCCGGAACAGCTCGCCGAAACCGTCCACCACCTTGTCCAGCAGGCAGGTCACGGCCTCCGGGGTGCTGTCGCGGCCGGTGAAGCCGGTGCCGCCGGTCACCAGCACGACCTGCACTTCGTCCTCGGCGATCCAGGTCGCGACCTGGGCGCGGATTCGATACAGGTCATCCTTGAGCAGGACGCGGGCGGCCAGGTTATGGCCGGCGGCCTTCAGGCGGTCGACGAACAGCTGGCCGGAGGTGTCGGTTTCCAGGGTGCGGGTGTCGCTGACAGTGAGGACGGCGATGTTCAGCGGGACGAATGGCTGCTCGGCCTTGTGGCTCATGATGAGGGCCCTTGCTTGTGAGGTTGGAATGCGCGGTGTTATATCACAGGCCCGCCCCGGAGACCCTGACATGCCACAAGCCCCGCTGCCCCTCTGTTCCGTCCTGATTCTCGCCGGAGGACGCGGCCAGCGCATGGGCGGCCAGGACAAGGGCCTGCTGGAGTGGCAGGGCCGCCCGCTGGTGAGCTACGCCGCCACCCTCGCCCGCCCCTTCAGCGACGACCTGATCATCTCCTGCAACCGCAACGCGGACGTCTATGCCGGCTTCGCCGACCGTCTGGTGCAGGACGACAGTACGGACTTCCCCGGCCCGCTCGCCGGCATCCGCGCGGGCCTGGCCAGCGCACGCCACACCCACCTGTTGGTACTGCCCTGCGATGCGCCGCGCCTGGATGCCGACTTGCTGGAGCGCCTGCTGCGCGCATCCGCCGCAGCGCCGGACATCGTCCACATGCTGCGCTGCGGCACGCAGTGGGAACCGCTGTTCAGCATCATCCCGGTGGCGCTGCGCGCCCAGATAGAGGAAGCCTGGGACCAGGGCGACCGCAGCCCGCGCCACGTTTTCTCGAACCTCGGCCTGCAGGCGGTGGACTGCCCGGCCGACGACCCGCGACTGGCCAATCTGAACACCCCGGAGCTGCTCTATCACGCCCGATAGCGACAGAGTCGAAAATTTTCCGGGAACTATGCTGCAAAGCTCCCGGTCAGACTTTTCGTACTTTTTTGTTCGCCCATCAGGAGATTCACCCATGAACAAACGGATGCTTCCCGCCTTCCTGCTCGCCCTGGGCTTTGGAGTGCTCGCTGGTTGCTCCACTCCGTCGGTCATCACCCTGAACGATGGTCGCGAGATTCAGTCGGTCGACAAGCCCCATTACGACGAAGAATCCGGCTTCTATGAGTTCGAACAGCTGGATGGCAAAACCGCCCGTGTGAACAAGGATCAGGTACGGACCGTCAAGGACCTCTGATTCTCCCGGTGGTGAAAACGCCCCGCAGCCCTTGATCGGTCTGCGGGGCGTTCGCGTTTTCACGGGGGGCGAAAACCTTTTTTCAAAAAATTTTCGCTAACCCCTTGTGCATCAAAAGTTTTTCGGTAGAATGCGCGCCATCAAACGGAGCGTAGCGCAGCTTGGTAGCGCGTCTCGTTCGGGACGAGAAGGTCGCTGGTTCGAATCCAGTCGCTCCGACCAAATCCCGAAAAACCCGCCTAACGGCGGGTTTTTTATTGCCTGCGATTTTCCCTCAGACGGAGAATGCGCGGGCACAAAAAAGCCCGTCCACCAGGACGGGCTTTTTCATGGGCGAATCAGAGCTGCCCGGACTTGCGCAGCGCGACCTGCGACAGGGCGCTCCAGTCCCGCTCGCCGTCACCGTGTGCGATGGCTTCGAGCAGGTTGTCACGCAGGAGGCTGGCAAGTGGCAGCGGCACCCGCTGCTCATGCCCGGCCGACAGCGCCAGACCAACATCCTTGAGCCCCAGCACCAGGCGGAATCCGGCCGGGTCGAAGCGCTGCTCGGCGATCTGCGCACCGTAGTTGCGGTACACCGGCGCGTTGAACAGGGTGTTGCCCATGATCTCCATGAACTCGCCCGGCGCCACACCGTAGGTCTTCACCAGTGCGGCGCTCTCCCCCATCGCCTCGATGGCGCTGGCGATCATGAAGTTGCCGGCGATCTTTACCGCGACCGCACGCAGCGGGTCGTCGCCCAGCGGCCAGGTCTTCTGCCCCAGCACGTCGAGTACCGGTTGCGCCTTGGCGATAGCGGCTTCGGGGCCGGCCACCAGGATGTTCAGCTTGCCGGCGGCAGCGACATCGGTACGGCCGAATACCGGCGCGGCGACGAATTCGACGCCCTGCTCACGGTGCAGCTCGATCAGCTCGCCAACAAAGGCCGTAGACAGCGTGGCCATGCTCAGGTGCACCAGCCCGGCCTTGGCCGAAGCCAGTGCGCCGCTGTCCAGCAGCACGGCGCGAGTGGAGGCATCGTCAGCCAGCATGGAGATCACCAGCTCGACATCGAACGCCTGCACGGGGGTGGCGGCGGCGGTGGCGCCCAGCTCCACCAGCGGCTCGGCGGCGCCGGGCGAGCGGTTCCACACGACGACCTGGTGGCCGGCCTTGATGAGGTTGGCAGCCATGGCAGCGCCCATGCCGCCCAGTCCGAGAAATCCGATCTTCATTGCAATGCGCCTCGCATCGGTTGATTGAGGAGAGGGAGAGCCGCCGAAATCATCAGCAGCCGAGGAAAGCGGCGACCTGTGCGGCGTCGAAGGGCCAGTTGAGCTCTGCGCCGGAATCGCAGCGGCGCAGCACGGGAATGCTCAGGCCGTATTGCTCGACCCATTCCTCGCGGTCGGCGATATCCACCAGTTCGACCAGCAAACCGTGTTCGACGAAGGGCATCAGCACCGCTTCGGCCACTTCGCAGAGGTGGCAGCCGAGGGTGCCGAAGAGTTGGCATTCCGGGGGCATGGAGGGCTCCAGGGTTGACGACATGGGTTCAGACTCCGGCGTGCTTGAGCAGCGTGTCGGCCACGGCGCGGGCTTCTCGCCCCTGCTGTGCCGGGCCCTGCATGTGCGCCATCACCAGCACACCTTCGAGCAGGTACTGCAGCTGGCGCGCCAGGGCTTCCGGCTCCGCCGCACCCAATCGCATGAGCTGGGCAGCGAAGAAGCGACCGAGGAACGCCTTGTGCTCGGCTGCCTGCTGGTGGATGGGATGTTCGCGGTCGTGGAACTCGCCGGCGGCATGGATGAAGGCGCAGCCGCAGAAGTCCGGGCCGTTGAGCACTTCCTGCAGGCCGTCGAAGACCGCCAGTATCGCCTCGCGGGGCGCGAGGATGCGCTCGGCCACTTCCATGCGCTCGACCATGCGGGCGTGGCGCTCTTCCAGCGCCGCCATGATCAACTCGTCCTTGGACTTGAAGTGCTTGTAAAGCGTCATCTTCGCGACGCCCGACTCGGCGAGGATGCGGTCGATACCGGTGGCGTGATAGCCCTCTCGGTAGAACAGATCCTGGGCGGTGGCGAGCAGCAGCTCACGTTTGCTGGATGCCATGGCATTACCTCCTGACCGGACATTATGCGCGAGGCTCGGCGCCCATGGGGAGCCGGAACGCTGCCAAGGGTGACAGCGCAGATACCGATTGGCGGACGGTCATTTCGCTTGAACTATACAGACCTGTCTGTCTAATATCTATTTCACTACGCCACAACAGCCGTCCCACAACAACACCGCAAAGGACTCCCGCCATGAAACTCCACGACGTCGCGCTTTCCGGCAACTGCTACAAGGTTCGCCTGTTCCTTGGGCTCATCGGCCAGAAAGCCGAGCTGCTGCCGGTGGACCTGAAGGGCGGCGCGCACAAGCGCCCTGCCTTCCTGGCGATCAATCCGCGCGGCCAGGTACCGGCGCTGGAGGACGGCGAACTGCGCCTGGGCGACTCCCACGCCATCCTCGTCTACCTCGCCCGGCAGTACGCCGAACCACACTGGTACCCGCAGGACGCCGTCACCCAGGGCCGCATTGCCAACTGGCTGAGCTTCTCGGCCAACGAGGTACAGCACGGCCTGGCGATGGCGCGGGTGATCCAGCTGTTCAAACGCCCCGGCGACCTGGCCGCCGCCCAGGCCAAGGGCCGCCAGGCGCTGGAACTGCTGGACGCAACACTGGCTGACCACCGCTGGCTGGCGCAGACGGACAAGCCGAGCATCGCCGACATTGCCGTCTACCCCTACGTCACCCTGGCGACGGAAGGCGGCCTGGAGCCATCCGGCTATCCCTATGTGCAGGACTGGCTGGCCCGCGTGCGCGCCCTGCCCGGCTACATCGCGCAACCCGCCTTCTGATGCTCTTCTGATGGGCCACGCCGCCGCAAGTACGGCGACGCGGCCCTCCGTTCACCGAAAAGGAAACTCCGATGCGTCTGCCATCCCTGCTGCTGGCCGGGCTGTTCGCCCTCGCCTGCCTGAACGTCCAGGCCGCCGACCTGCGCTTCTCGCTGATCCGTACATCCGGCGTCACCACCCTGGATGCGTTCACCGTGGCCGGCGGCGACTGGACGCAGAAGGTTCCGCTCAACCACACCGCTGTGCTGATCCAGCACCATGCCGCCACCCTGCTGTTCGACACCGGCCTGGGCAGCCAGGCGGACGCACAGTTCAAGCAGGACATGCCCTGGTGGGACAAGCCACTGTTCCGTTACGAAGGCCTGAAACCGGCACGCGAGCAATTGCAGGGCAGCGGCATTTCCATCGATCGGATCATCCTGTCGCACGCTCACTGGGACCATGCCTCGGCACTGTCGGACTTCCCGGAAGTCCCGGTCTGGGCGACCTATGACGAGATCAACTACGCCCATATCGCCCAACCGCCGGCGGTGTTTCCCAGCCAGTTCCGCCATCCGGTGAAATGGGTGCCCTTCCAGTTCGATTCCGGGCCCTTCCTGAGCTACGACCGCAGCCTCGATCTGTTCGGCGACGGCAGCCTGGTGCTGGTCCCCATGAGCGGCCATACGCCCGGTGCGGTGGGCCTGTTCATCACCCTCGATGACGGCCGGCGCTTCTTCTTCAGCGGCGACACCACCTGGCGTCTGTCCGGCTTCACCGGCCCCCACGAGAAATTCTGGGTCAGCCGCAAACTGGTCGACAGCAACCGCGACCAGACCCTGGCCGAAGTGGCCCGCGTCCACGAGCTGATGCTTGCCTATCCAGAGCTGACCGTGGTGCCCGCCCATGACGCCCAGGTGCAGGATAAACTCGGCTACTACCCCCACTGGATTCAGTGAAAGCCACGCCAGCCGCCGCTCGGCGCTTCAATAGCCAGCTTACTAATCAGCGACTAAGGTCTAAGAGTCGTCAACATTCGGTAATGATTTAGTAGATAGGCTGTAACAGATTGACATGCCGGCCCTGATCCAGCCGGCATCATCAAACTGCCCCAAGCGCTCGAGGAGACAATAACAATGAGCAAGACCCCGATCGCCCGTGCCGTGGCTTTGGCCGCGCTGGGTACCAGCTTTATCCTTCCGACACTCGCCCACGCTGACTTCATCAAGGACAGCAAGGCCACCGTCGAACTGCGTAACTTCTACTTCAACCGCGACTTCCGCCAGGACAGCCCGGCTCCGTCCCAGAACAAGGCCGAGGAATGGGCCCAGGGCTTCATCCTCAAATACGAATCGGGCTACACCGATGGCACCATCGGCGTCGGCGTCGATGCCCTGGGCACTCTGGGCCTGAAACTCGATTCCTCGCCTGACCGCAGCGGCACCGGTCTGCTGCAGCGCTCGCGCAGCGACAACCGCGCCGAGGACAGCTACGGCGACCTGGGTGTTACCGCCAAGCTGCGCGCATCGAAGACCACCCTGAAGGGCGGTACGTTGATGCCGAAGATGCCGGTGGTGCAGTTCAACGATACCCGCCTGCTGCCGCAGACCTTCAGCGGCTTCGCCCTGAACTCCGCGGAACTCGACGGCCTGACCGTCGACGGCGGTCGCCTCTACCAGGTCAACCAGCGCGACTCCTCGGACTACGAGGACATGACCATCACCGGCGGCGGCAAGCGCAACATCAAGCTCGGCGATAGCCTCACGTCCAACAAGTTCCTGTTTGGCGGCCTCACCTACAAGTGGACCGACAGTCTGAGCACCAGCTACCACTACGGCGGCCTGGAAGACATCTACAAACAGCACTACCTGGGCCTGATCCATGTGCTGCCGATCGCGGACAAGCAATCGCTGAAGTCCGACATCCGCTGGGCCAAGTCCGATGACGACGGCGGCAGCAACGTCGACAACAAGGCGCTCAACGCCATGTTCACCTATGCACTGGGCTACCACGCCTTCGGCGTCGGCTACCAGAAGATGAGCGGCGACACCGGCTTCGCCTACATCAACGGCACCGACCCCTACCTGGTGAACTACATCCAGATCGGCGACTTCGCCAACAAGGACGAGAAATCCTGGCAGGCGCGCTACGACTACAACTTCGCCGGCCTCGGCATTCCCGGCCTGACCTTCATGACCCGCTACGTGAAAGGCGACAACATCGACCTGATCACCACCGACGGCGAAGGCAAGGAATGGGAACGCGACACCGACATCGCCTACGTTTTCCAGGACGGCCCGCTGAAGAACCTGGGCGTGAAGTGGCGTAACGCGACCATGCGCACCAACTACACCAACGATTACGACGAGAACCGTCTGATCGTCAGCTACACCATGCCGCTCTGGTAACCCACACGGCATGACGAAAAAGCCCGGCATCTGCCGGGCTTTTTCTTTGTCTCACCCAGGGCGAATCAGTCCTGGCTGAGCGCACCGATCTTGTGGATCGACAGGTCGGCGCCGTAGTACTCCTCTTCCTTCGTCAGACGGATGCCCACAGCCGCCTTCACCAGACCGTACACCAGCAGGCCGCCGGCGAAAGCCACCGTCACACCGAGCAGCGTACCAATCGCCTGGCTCGCCAGACTGACCCCGCCCAGGCCGCCCAGCGCCTGTTGGCCGAAGATGCCACAGGCGATGCCACCCCAGGCGCCGCACAGACCGTGCAGCGGCCAGACACCCAGCACGTCGTCGATCTTCCAGCGTACCTGGGTCGCGGTGAACGCCCAGACGAACAGCGCGCCAGCCACCATGCCGGTGGCCAGGGCGCCGATGGGGTGCATCAGGTCGGAGCCAGCGCAGACCGCCACCAGCCCGGCCAGAGGGCCGTTGTGCAGGAAGCCCGGGTCATTGCGACCGACCAGCAGCGACGCGACGGTGCCACCAACCATTGCCAGCAAAGAGTTCACCGCCACCAACCCACTCGCGCCCGCCAGCGACTGCGCGCTCATCACGTTGAAGCCGAACCAGCCGACAATGAGAATCCACGAACCCGCCGCCAGGAACGGAATGTTCGACGGCGCAAAAGCGACCAATCGCCCCTCGCGATAACGCCCATTGCGCTGCCCCAGCAGTACCACCGCCGCCAGCGCCAGCCAGCCGCCAAAGGCATGCACCACCACGGAGCCGGCGAAATCATGGAAGGCTGCGCCGAACTCGGCCTTCAGCCAGGCCTGGAAGCCGAAGTTCCCATTCCAGATCAGCCCCTCGAAGAACGGATAGACGAAGGCCACGATCAGCGCCGTGGCGCACAGCTGCGGACCGAACCGCGCGCGCTCGGCGATGCCGCCGGAAATGATCGCGGGAATCGCCGCAGCGAAGGTCAGCAGAAAGAAGAACTTCACCAGCGCGTAGCCATTTTCGTGCGCCAGGGTCGCCGCCGGCTGCAGGAAAGTGACGCCATAGGCGATCCAGTAGCCGATGAAGAAGTAAGCCAGGGTGGAGATAGCGAAGTCCGAGAGGATCTTCGACAGGGCATTCACCTGGTTCTTCAGGCGCACCGTACCCACTTCCAGGAAGGCGAAGCCGGCGTGCATGGCCAGCACCATGACCGCGCCCATCAGGAGGAACAGCGTGTTGGAACCGTGGACCAGCGTCTCTACGGCACTATTGAGGTTTTCCATCGCTACAGGCAGCCCCGGAGGTCAAGGGGAAAGCACCAAAACGGCTCGCGGCGACTCAGAGTCGCACCACGCTGAAGCAGCGGTGCACCACAGAGGAGCCGAGCGCTGAACCAGAATGGCCCACGAGCCATCCGACCAGCTTCGCAATTTCCTGTACTTCCTTATGTTTTTCAGTGGTTTGAGCTCATATTCCCGGCCGTTCCAGGCACCAGGAACGCCCCGCCGTGGGGCGCTCGGCTCTCCATGCGCACCAGAGAAATGCAAGCGGCATACCACCGCAGCAACATTCAGCGGCTAGGCTTCAACTCGCACGCGAGAGCGGCCCCAGGGTGAATTTATGAGAAACTTTCCAGCGCCCCCGGGGCTCGAAAACTAGGAACCTCAACCCGCACAAGGAGCATCACATGCCTCGCAAGACCGCAGTGAACGCCGCCAAGGATGAACTCCTGGCCGAATTCCAGGCCCTCGTCAGCGATACCGAGAAACTCCTGCAGAGCTCGGCTGACTTGGCCGGTGCCGAAGCCGACCAGATGCGCGCGCAGATCCACGAGAGCCTCAAGCGCGCCCGCGACGCCATCTATTCCACCAAGGACTCCGTGCGCGACCAGGGCAAAGCCGCCGTGGACGCCACCGAAGACTATGTCGGTGATCACCCGTGGCAAGCGGTGGGTATCGCCGCCGGTGTCGGCTTCCTCCTCGGCCTGCTGGTCAGCCGGCGCTGATCCATGAGCGACGGAATGGACGCCGGGCCGAAATCCTCGGCCAACTCCCCTTCCCCGCGGCGCTTCGGCGCCGCGGTTCTGGGCCTGCTGCACGGGCATGTCGAACTGCTCGGCATCGAGCTGCAGGAGCAGAAGACCCGCACCGTGCAGATGC
Organism: Pseudomonas sp. LABIM340; assembly: GCF_040017195.2. Lineage (NCBI taxonomy): Bacteria > Pseudomonadati > Pseudomonadota > Gammaproteobacteria > Pseudomonadales > Pseudomonadaceae > Pseudomonas > Pseudomonas sp. LABIM340. Next base: position 4,546,360 of record NZ_CM200227.1, read on the forward strand.
TGCTGATGGCAGGCCTGGCGCTGGTCTTCGCCCTGCTCCTGCTGGTCGCCCTGTCGGTGCTGGTGCTGATCCTCTTCTGGGACAGCTACCGCCTGCAGGCCGCCATCGGACTGTGCCTCTTCTATGTCGGCGGCAGCCTGTTCTGCGCCTGGCGTCTGCACACGCTGGTCAGCGACGAAGGCTCGCCGTTCAGCGCCACCCTCGAAGAACTGGCCCGCGACCGGGAGCGACTGTTGCCATGAGCGAATTGCCCGACGCCCGCAACCTGACCCGCGCCGAACTGCGCAAGGCCATCGTCCGCCTGCGCCTGGAAATGCAGCGCCAGCAGATTCGCCAGGAGGGCGAACTGCTGCTGCAGCCCCTGAAGCAGGCACGCAGCCTCGGCCAGAACCTGCGCAGCGGCCTGGGCGGCAGCACCCCATTGTGGGGCGCTGGCGGCGCTGCGGCTCTTGCCCTGCTGTTCGGCCGTAAACGCCGCTGGGTGCGCCTGCTGCGCATTGGCATCGCTCTCATGCCGATCATCCTGCAGATGCGCAGCAAGCCCGAGCCCAAGGACCCGCCCGCCCCCTCGACGCACCTCTGACGTCTAGACTGGCCACATTCTTGCTAAGTGACTGTGAGCGGCGCGCGAGCGCTTCCCTGTCACGCCACTAAGGATGTGTCCCTTGATCGACGGGCAACCCATCGCCTGCTTCCAGCCCTTCATCGACACCGCGACCGGCCTGATCGCCGGTGTCGAGGCACTGGGCCGGTTGCGCCAGGACAACGGCGACCTGCAATCGGTCGGCCCGCTGTTCTTCAACCCGCGAGTCGGCCTGGCCGAACTGCGCCGTCTCGACCGACAGATCCGCGACGCCGCCCTCGCCCGCATCCATGAAGCGCCCAAGGACTGGTTCCTCAGCCTGAATATCTCGCCGCGCTGGATCAGCCGCCTGCGCCCGAACCAGCCGCTACCCAGCCTCAAGCAACTGCAGCAGCAAGGCGTACCGCCGGAGCGCGTGGTCTTCGAAATCACCGAACTGGGCGGCGCCCACCAGCGACTGCCGGAAGTGGTAGCTCGCTACCGCGATGCCGGCGCGCGTATCGCCATCGACGACTTCGGTGCCGGCTACTCACAGCTGGACCGCGTGCTGGCGCTGCAGCCGGACATCCTCAAGCTGGACATGCGTCTGTTCCAGGAAGCCGCCCGCGGCGGCCCCAGCGGCGAAGTGGTGAAGGCCCTGGCGCAGATGGCGGAGAAGACCGGCTGCTGGATCATCGCCGAGGGCGTGGAAACCGAAGAGGAAATGGACTTCGCCCTGGAGTGCGGCGCGCGCTACGTGCAGGGCTTCCTGTTCGCCAGACCGGCACTGGAATTTCCGGCCAGCGATGCCTTCCGCGAAGCCTTCGCCCAGCGCCGCGACCACTACGTGCATCGCAAGCTGCAGGAGCGCTCCAATCTCATCCAGCTGCGCCAGCAACTCTCCGAACTGATGAATATGCTGCGCCCGTGGGCGGAAGGCGGCGCCATGCTTAGCAGCCTGCCGCCGGCGCCGGAATCGTTCAGCCGCCTGCTGCGCATCTACCAGTGCGACCGCCACGGCACCCAGACATCGCCGAACCTGGAATGGAACGGCCTGTTCTGGAAGGAGAACCGCCGTTACCTGGGCCACAACTGGTCCTGGCGCCCCTACTTCTATCAGTTGCTCGCCGAAGGCTGGGAAGAGCGTCGCCTGACACTCTCCAATACCTACCGCGACGCCACCACCAACCAGTACTGCATGACCGCCGGCCAGTTCATCGACCAGGGTCGACGCCTTCTGCTCATCGACATCGACGCCGAAGGCCTCTAGCGCCGCAATTGAGATTGCCGGCGCGAACGGCTAGCGTTGCCGGTAACTCTCTCGATTTCGGAAAGAAGAATGGATTGGCACACCCTGCTCCCCCGGGAGCGCCTCGGCAAACCGGTGCACAGCAGCGCCGAACTCGGCCGCAGCGCCTTTCACAAGGACCACGACCGCATCATCTTCTCCGGTGCCTTCCGCCGCCTGGGGCGCAAGACCCAGGTGCACCCGGTATCAAGCAATGACCACATTCATACCCGCCTGACCCATTCACTGGAGGTCGGCTGCGTCGGCCGCTCGCTGGGCATGCGCGTTGGCGAGATCATTCGTGACCGCCTGCCGGAATGGTGCGACCCGGCGGACATGGGCGTGATCGTGCAGTCCGCCTGCCTCGCCCATGACATCGGCAATCCGCCCTTCGGCCACTCCGGCGAAGACGCCATCCGCCACTGGTTCCAGCAGGCTGCCGGGCGCGGCTGGCTGGATGGCATGAGCGACGGAGAACGCTCGGACTTCCTGCACTTCGAGGGCAACGCCCAGGGCTTCCGCGTCCTCACCCAGCTCGAATACCACCAGTTCGACGGCGGCACACGCCTGACCTACGCCACCCTCGGCACCTACCTGAAGTACCCCTGGACAGCGCGCCACGCCGACTCCCTGGGATACAAGAAGCACAAGTTCGGCTGCTACCGCAGCGAGCTGCCGCTGCTGGAGCAGATCACCCAGAAGCTGGGCATGCCGCAACTGGAAGAAGAACGCTGGGCGCGCCATCCGCTGGTCTACCTGATGGAGGCCGCAGACGACATCTGCTACGGCCTGATCGACCTGGAAGACGGTGTGGAAATGGAGCTGCTCGACTACAGCGAAGTGGAAGCGCTGCTGCTCGACCTGGTCGGCGACGACCTGCCGGAAACCTACCGCCAGCTCGGCCCGAAGGACTCCCGCCGGCGCAAGATGGCGATCCTGCGCGGCAAGGCCATCGAACACCTGACCAATGCCGCCGCACGGGCCTTCGTCGAGCAGGAACCGGCACTGCTCGCCGGCACCCTGCAGGGCGATCTGGTGGAGCACATGCACGGCGAGGCCAAGCGCTGCGTGCAGCGGGCCAAAGGCATGGCGCGGGAAAAGATCTTCCAGGACAAGCGCAAGACGCTGCATGAGATCGGCGCCTACACCACCCTGGAAATCCTGCTGAACTCCTTCTGTGGCGCCGTACTGGAGCAGCACCGCCAGAGCACGCCGTCGTTCAAGAACCAGCGCATCCTCGACTTGCTGAGTCACTACGCGCCCGACCCGAGCTGGACGCTCTATCGGTCCTTCCTGCGCGTCACAGACTTCATCGCCGGCATGACCGACAGCTATGCCACCGAAATGGCGCGCGAAATGACCGGCCGCTCCAGCCCGAGCTGAAACGGCCGCACGGGCTAGGCGGCCAGCTTGCGCAATTGCTGCAGCAGATCATCCTGCAAGGCCGCCATCGCCTGCTCCACCGCCAATGCCCGATTGCCCAATTCCCGGCTGTCGAGACCATCCTTGCAGCCGCCTTCAAGCTTGCTGCAGAGATCCTGGAGCGTGTCCGCATTGACCAGCCGCGCTGCACCCTTCATGCGGTGGGCCAGATCGGCCAGTTGCTTCCAGTCACCGGCCGCCCAAAGCGGCCGGACCTGATCGATGTCGATCCGGTTGCTGCTGTGCAACTCCTCCAGCAGGCGCCGGATCAGGCCAGGGTTTCCGCCTGTCATCTCCCGCAGAGACTTCAGGTCGAAGCCATCGACCTGCCTCTCCACAGACGCCTGATCGTCGTCGGCAGCTGACATCTTCGGCACAGCATCCAGCCGCACACGCAGGTTCTCCAGGCCTATGGGCTTGAACAGGCAATCATCCATCCCGGCCCGCCGGCAGTTCTCGATCTCGTCGGGCTGAGCGTTAGCCGTGAACCCGAAGATCACGCAGGGCTCGGCTTCCATCTCCTCTTCAAGCTCGCGAATGCGACGAGCCAGGCCATAGCCGTTGAGCACCGGCATATTGCAGTCGGTGATCACCAGATCGAAGTCACCCGGATGCCACAGCTGCAGTGCCTGAGAGCCGTCTGAGGCAACCTCGACCTGATGCCCCAGGTGCTCCAGCTGCTGGGTCAGCAGCATCCGATTGGCCACATGGTCGTCGACCACCAGGACCTTCAGCGAATGGGCAGTTCTGGGGACCACCACGGCCGGCCCGACTTCGCCTGCGGGAAGGCTTTCCAGAGCCTGCAGCAACAGGCGCACCGTGACCGTAGTGCCCTCCCCGGGCCGGCTTTCCATGCGTACAGTGCCGCCCATCATCTCCGCCAGCTTGCGGCAGATGGTGAGTCCCAGTCCCGTACCGCCTCGACTGGCATTACCACTGCGGGCCACCTGGCTGAACGGCTCGAACAACTGGCGCTGCTCATCCTCGGAAATGCCGATCCCGCTGTCCTGCACACTGACCTCTAGGGCCAGGCGCTCGCCGGCGACACGCTCGCCGTAGACGCGAATCTTCACCTGGCCGAAGTCGGTGAACTTGATGGCATTGCTGACCAGGTTGGACAGGATCTGCTTGAACCGCAGCGGATCGATCAACACATCGCAGGCGGCCTCCGCCTCGATTTCCATCCTGAGTTCCAGCGCCTTCTGCCGCGCCAGCCCATCGAATACGCGCGCAACGGACTCCACCAGCTCGCGCAGGTGAGCGCGCTCCGGCATCAGCGTCAGGCGCCCGGATTCGATCTTGGCCACATCGAGGATGTCGCCGATCAGCGTCAGCAGAGAGCGCGCCGAATCGTAGGCCACCTCGACGGGCTCCCGCTCCCAGTGCCCCTGGTTCGCGCGGGTGAGCGCCAATTCGAGCATGCCGATCACCGCGTTCATCGGCGTTCGGATTTCATGGCTCATGGTGGCGAGGAACGTACTCTTCGCACGGTTGGCTTCCTCGGCCTGCTCCTTCGCCGCTTCAAGCTGATGGTGCAACCGCTCGCGCTCGGTGACATCGATCCAGCCCGTCACCACGCCGGAAATATCCCCCCCCGGTCCGCGGTAAGGAGTAGCCCAGTAATGTATTTCCCGAACCTCGTTGCGAATCTGCAGGATCAAGTCGGTGGCCACTTTGCCGTCCTGCTCCATGGCCTGCTGGTGAATCAGTTGCAACGCTTGCGCGTCGGGCGCCTTCAGCCAGGGACAATCCAGGACCCGCGAACCTTCCACCGACTCCCGCGGCATTTCGGTTTCCTTGAGAAAACCGATATTGCAGGTGACCAGTCGCCCATCACGATCACGCACCGCCACGGGCTGGGGGATACCATCGATCAAGGCGCGCTTGAATTCGAGACGGTAGCTGAGCTCCTTCTCCGAATCCCTGCGGCGGCGCACCTTGCGCCAAAGCCACCCGTTCCACAGCAACACGATGAGCAACGCCAGCGCTGCCGCCCAGGAGAGCTGGATGAACTGCTTGCGGTAGCCCTGCCAGATGCTGTCCGGCCTGTCCACGCTGGCAGACCAGCGCGTGGTGATGTTGCTCAGGTCTTCGGGGGCGATGGCCAGCAGTGCCTTGTTCAGGATACTGAGCAGCTCCGGGTCCGCCTGCGACACCGCCAGCGAGAACTGGCCCGGCTCGCGGTCCAGGGCCAGGGCGATCTTGAGATCCGGGTAATAGCGGGAGATCAGGTAGTTGGCCGACGACAACAGATGAATGCCGGCGTCCACCTTGCCTTCACTGATCATGGATAGGTCGTCGACATTGTTCTCGACCTCCAGCAGTTTCACCCGCGGGTGGCGCGCCCGCATGAAGTCCGCGATGACGGAACCCCTGGGAACGGCGACGCTGTGACCATCGAGATCGTCCAGGCTGTGCAGCCAGTCGCCCCCCTCTGGCGCCACGACAACGAAAGACGCAGTCATGTAGGGTCGGGTAAAACTCAGCCACTCCTCGCGTTGAGCAGTCGGAGTCAGTGCCGCAATCACATCCGCCTTGCCCGTGCGCACCTGCTCCAGCATCGCCGTGATGCTTGCCTGCGGTCGCACTTCGAACTCAATCCCGGTACGGCTCCGGACAAGCTCCAGCACATCGGCGGCAATACCTCGGAACTGGCCCTGGGCATCGAAGAACGAAACGGGAGCCAACGCCTGGTCGATCACGACCTTCGGTCTCGGGTGACGCTCAACCCAGCGCTGTTCCTGGGGCGTCAGGATGAGACGCTGGCCAGCGATGGGGCTGCTGCCACCGGGACTCCAGCGGCGCTGAATGGCCGTCTCGGCCTGTCGCGGAATAGCATTCAGGGTACGGTCGATGATGTCCAGCAATGTCCGGTCGGAGGCGTTCAGGGCAAAGCTGAAACCCTGGCCGTTGAAGCTTGCAAAGTTGAGAAGCTTGAGATTGGCCAGGTATCCCTGGCTGATCAGGTATTGCGCACTGAAGGCATCGCCGACGAACAGGTCCGCCTGGCCGAAGGCAACCGCTTCCAGTGCCCGGCGCACCGACTGGTAGCTTTGCACGGTGGCGCCGGCCAGGTATCTGTCGCGATCATCTGCCGGGTAGTAGTCGGTGACCACGGCAATACGCTTGCCAACGAGTTGCCCACTGCTTTCCAGACGCGTGCTTTCCGGCCCGATGATGACCGGCTGGTTGGAAAAGTACGGAACGGAGAGTGCAACGTCTGGCCGCGCAGCCTCATATCCCGTAGCGCGGCTCAACAGGTCGATTTCTCCACGAGCCAACGCGGCCACAGCAGTATCTCTATCGGGATACCGCCGCACTTCGATCCGAACATTGATCGAATTGGCAACGATTCCGATGACATCGGCAGTGATGCCCTCGAGATCCGTCCCGCTACCAGTGATATCAAACGGAGCATAATCCGGTGCGGTCACGCCCAGGCGCAGCGTGCGTTTGTCCCTGAGCCATTGCCAGTCGGAGTCGCTCAATTGCACCCTGACTGGCTCGTCGGCGGAACGAGCCAGCAGGTTGATCGAGGTCCAATCGTGCGGCTCCGCCATCACCCATCCGCAACAGATGAGTAGCAACACACTGACAAAAAAGCGGAAGCGGCACATCAAACACCTCAGACCAGCGCGTTCCGCTTGGCGAACTCGATCAGGTCAACCAGCGAATGAGCGTTGAGCTTCAGCAGCAGCCGGGTCTTGTAGGTGCTGACCGTCTTGTTGCTGATGAACATCTGTTCGGAAATTTCCTTGTTCGAATAGCCGTTCGCAAGGTACTGGAGTACAGCCATCTCACGATCCGAAAGGCGCTGAATGAGCTCCTGATCGTCCATCTGTCCATTGTTGCGACGAGTCTGGCGCACGGCCGTGCTGGGGAAGTAGTTGTAGCCGGCGACCACCGCGTTGACGGCACTGATCAGTTCGGACAACCCACCTTGCTTGCAGACGAAGCCTGAAGCCCCCGCCTGCATGCAGCGCATGGCGAACAGCGAGGCGCTCTGCCCGGTCAGCACCAGCACCTTGAGCGGCAGCTCGAAGGCGGAGATACGGCTGATCACTTCCAGCCCATCGAGCCGGGGAATACCGATATCCAGAACGACCAGGTCGGGAACCAGGTCTTTGACAAGCGAAAGCGCGTCCACGCCATTGTCGGTTTCACCAACGATGACATGGCCTTCCTTTTCCAGCAGCACACGCATTGCCATGCGTATGACTGGGTGATCATCGACAATTAGAACTTTGCTCATCAGCTTCCTCCCTCAGACCCTTCGTAAAAATGTCCTTCGGTAAGATATATGCAGAGCCAGCGCTGTCGAGATTACCCACCCTCAATATTGGCTATTAGAGGGCTTTCCTACACAATATCTAAATAATTCCTACAAGGAATCTTAGATATTTTTACACCGCTTCGGAATCGGCAGGAATATTCTGATGAGAAACTGCAGAAAAGCTGGTCACGATTCCTGACAATCCTCCTCCCTGTCGCTGTTTATCCCATCTACCAGAGGCTCGATATGCGCCTGAGTTTTCCGTCTAGACCGGCCGGACGTCACTCCGACTGCGCAATAGCCCCGTGCTCCCGACCGCCGCGAAAACCCACACAGCCGCTCTAGACAAGCCATTACGCCATAGCTCAACCCAGCCGCGTTCATTGACGGCCATCTCCGACGCTGCCCTTGATCACATTTGCTGTCGGCCAGCGTCTGACAAGCACCCTGCCTCTTTCCCTTGCCAGGCAGATCAGCTATCGAACACTGAATCGTCAATGCGGAGCTGCTTCTGCACACTTATTCCCTCAAGATAAAAGTCAGAAACCCAAACAAGATCAATGTACGGAAAGCAATTGTCACCAACAACTATCGACCACAAGAAATCCATCTACCGGGGAACTCTATAATTCATTCAGCCAAACAATCAGAGCAATGCATTGATTGACCACTTCACCCGGAGCCATTCAAGTTTCATAGCAATCGACATCCGACAACGGATAGCGCCGACAGAATTAGTTCTGTCACTCGTGCAACTATCGATTGCGTTCCATAACAGCCAGGAGCTCCTTACGTGCAGGACAACAAATTCAGCATTCTGATAGTCGAAGACCATCCCTTCCAGTTGATCGCCACGCAAATGCAACTGAACAGATTGGGCTTCTTCCGATTGACGCCCGCGCTTGATGCCATTGAAGCGCGGGAGGAGTGTGCACGCCGCAACGAACCTTTCGACTTGCTGCTCTGCGATATCAACCTGCCGGGCATCGACGGTATAGAACTACTCAGCGAACTGGCCGAAGCCGGTCATATTCGCCACGCAGTGTTCCTGAGTTGCCGCGATACCGAAGAACTACAGTCCTTGCAGGAATCCCTGAGCGAACAGGGACTACCCGTCCTGGCTTGCCTGTCGAAGCCACTCGATGAATGGGCGCTGCTGCAGACCCTGGAAAAGAACGAAAGCCTCAGGGTGCAGGCAGATTGACTGGCTGATCCGGGTACCACGCATCGATCAGCGGGCTGACGCTGAAACCTGCGAGCTCCGGCTGCTGCTTCAGCCATCCATCGATCCATTCGCGCTGCTCCGCGCTCACCGAGCCGCGCCGGGCAAGACAGATGAACCCGTACTCGTCGCAACCGCTGTAGACCAGGTCGTTGGGTTCGACGGCGACACCCGCGAATCGCTTCATGAACGCGCCAATAGACTCTTCGCCTGTTCCTTCCTTGTACTGAAAACTCAGTTCGAAGCCGAGTTCCTGGAACTCATCGACACACAACTTCTTGCGTAAACGACGGGAACGATGGGTCGCCATCTGAATCTCTCCTCAGGAGGGCTTTCGCCGCTCGATGCACGAGCGTGTCCGGAACATATCCGGGACTTGCGCGAACAATGTCCCGATGCGCCTCTCCGAGACGACTGGCATCCGAAGGCCAGCGCATCCTGGAACGGCTTGCGGCATAATGTGCCGCAGCTCCCGGTCCAACAGGGAGTATTTCATCTGTAGTGTTGCGCTTCATCTTTTCATTTTTTCATTTTTTCAAGTCAATGCCCGACCACTGGGATGTCATCTTTTCTATGTTCAAGTCTCTGCGTGTCCTCGCTCTCGCTACCTTATTGCCCTTTGCCTTGCCGGCCGTTGCCCAGATCAACAGCACCCTGCCCGAACGCGTGCAGAAGGCGCTGAGGGCCAGCAAACTGACCGACGACGCCCTGTCGCTGGTGATGATTCCTCTGGAAGGCCCCGGCAACGCGACTTATTTCAACGCTGACGTCTCGGTGAACCCGGCGTCGACCATGAAGCTGTTCACCACCTATGCCGCCCTGGAAATGCTTGGCCCGACCTACCAGTGGCAGACCGAGTTCTACACCGACGGCCAGCTCAAGGACGGCACCCTCAACGGCAACCTCTATCTCAAGGGCGGCGGTGATCCGAAGCTGAACCTGGAGAAGCTCTGGCTGATGATGCGCGACCTGCGCGCCAACGGCGTGAACAAGGTCACCGGCGATCTGGTGCTGGATCGCAGCTATTTCAACATCCCGCAATTGCCGGTCTTCAACGACGACGGCGGCGACGACAACAAGCCGTTCCTGGTCGGCCCGGACTCGCTGATGGTCAACCTGAAGAGCGTGCGCCTGGTGATCCGCACCGAAGGCAGCAAGGCCACCGTGCTGATGGACCCGCCGCTGGCGAACGTGCGCATCGACAACCAGATCCAGGTGAGCAAGGCCGCGACCTGCCCCGCCTGGCCGAAACTGCGCTTCAACCCGGTGACCCAGTTCGACGGCACCTCGCTGGTCGCCACCGGGCAGATTCCGCAAGGCTGCAGCGCGCAGACCTACATGTCCCTGCTCGAGCACCCTGCCTACACCGCCGGCGCCGTGCGCGGCATCTGGCAGGAGCTGGGCGGCAGCATCCTCGGCAAGGACCGCGAAGGCACTGTGCCGAAGAACGCCACCCTGGTGGCCCGCGCCATGTCGCCGGACGTCGTGGAAATCATCCGCGACATCAACAAGTTCAGTAACAACACCATGGCCCGCCAGCTGTTCCTCTCGGTCGGTCGCCAGTATCGCAATGGCGCCGACGCAGACGACGCCCAGGCTGCCCAGCGGGTGATCCGCCAGTGGCTCGCGCGCAAGGGCATCACCGCGAGCCACCTGGTGATGGAGAACGGTTCGGGCCTGTCCCGCGACGAGCGGGTCAGCGCCCGCGAGATGGCCGCGATGCTCCAGGCCGCGTGGCACAGCCCCTACGCCGCGGAGTACATCTCTTCGCTGCCGATCGTGGCGAAGGACGGCACCATGCGCAAACGCCTGCGCGGCACGCCCATGGCCGGCGAAGCCCACGTGAAGACTGGCACCCTGAACACCGTGCGCGCGCTCGCCGGCTTCAGCCGCGACGCCAACGGCCGTACCTGGGTTGTGGTAGCGATCCTCAACAGCAACCGGCCGTGGGGTGCCTCGTCGATCCTCGACCAGGTGCTGCTGGACCTCTACAGCAGCACCAAGCGCTGATCCCCACGTGAACCCCGGCCAACTGGCCGGGGTTTTCGCATCAGGCGTCGACCTTCTCCAGACGATCCCGCCCCAGCCGCTTGGCGCGATACACCGCGCGGTCCACCTTGCGCATGAGGTCGTCCGCGCTTTCGCCGGAGCACCAGGAGGCGACGCCGAAGCTCGCTGTCACCACGCCGACACCCTCCATCGGCTGCCCGCGCAGGGCCTTCCAGAGTGCCTCAGCCAGTTGCCAGGCCTGATCCGTGGTGCTCCCCGGACAGAGCACCACCAGCTCTTCACCACCGATCCGGCAGAACACATCGACTTTGCGCAGGCGCTGGGCGATGCGCTGACACAGGGTGACCAGCACGATATCGCCCGCCTCGTGGCCGAAGCGGTCATTGATGTCCTTGAAGTGGTCGATGTCGAACATCACCAGCGACAACGGCTCGCCACTGCGTGCGCAGCGCGCCATGGCCTGATCCAGCTGCTCCTTGAAGTAGCGGCGATTGTGGATGCCCGTCAGCGCATCGGTGACCGACAGGCGCCGCAACTCCATCTCCGCCTCCTTGCGCCGGGTAATGTCGGTGGCAATGCCCAGATAACCTGTCGTGTTGCCCGCCGAATCGCGCACGCCTGTAATGATCAGGTTGATCTTCAGTTGCCGGCCATCACGGCGTACGCAGGTCCACTCGTGCTCCTCGTGCCCTTCGCCTACGAGAGCGCCAACGACGTCGAAACCCCGAATCTCGCGTCCGAGGATGTTCGACAGGTCCTGCGCGCGGCGACGGATCTCGTCCTTGACGAAGACATTCTCCGGCACCGGCCTGCCGATCACTTCCTGGGCGCTGTAGCCGAACATACGCTCGGCGCCCACATTGAAGCTGCGCACGAAGCCGCGTAGATCAGTCGAAACGATGGCCACCTGGGTCGCCGCATCCAGCAGGCCGTGCAGGCGACTGTTGACTTCGCCCAGCTCCAGCTCGGCGGCCTTGCGCGAACTGATGTCGGTCTGGGTGCCGATCATGCGGCGCGGCGAACCGTCGTTGTCACGCTCCACCACCTGACCGCGATCCAGCACCCAGAGCCAGCGCCCGCTCTTGCAGAGCAGCCGGTGCTCACTCTGATACAGCGAGGATTCGCCGCGAAGATGCCGGCGCAGCGCATCGCAACGCGCGTCCTTGTCCTCGGGATGGACGCGGCTCAGGCTCTCATCGGTGGTCGTGCCCACCTCGCTGTCGCGGTAGCCGAGCATGGCTTTCCAGGCGTGGGAATAGAACACGTTGCCGGTATCCAGACTCCAGTCCCAGACACCGTGGCCGGCGCTGTCCATGGCGAAGTGCAGGCGCGCCTGGTTCTCCTGCAGCTCCAGCTGGTTGGCCCGCAACTCGGCAGTCCGCTCGCCCACCAGCTGCAGGGCCCGCTGACGCTGCCCCAGCAGCGTCAGCACATAGCCCGCCAGCAACAGGGAAGTCAGCCCGCCAGCGAACGCCACCCAGAGCTGCGGGTGCCCCTGGTTGCGCCGCAGGAAGTCGCTGGAAGGCTCGACGCGCACCAGGTAGTCACGACCGGCAAAAGGCAGGTGCCGCTCGGCAACCAGTCCCGCCGTCTGATCAGCCGCCACCGGGCCGCGGTACAGCGGCACATCCGGACGCGGGTCACCGGCATCACGCAGTGTCAGCGCCAACTGCTCGCCGCGCGCTTCCGATCCCTGTTCGATGAGCAGGCGGTAGCTGATCGCCGCCAGCAGGATGCCCTGGATACCGACTCGGGTTTCGGCTGTCGGGCTGGGTGTCGTGCTGTTGCGATAGAGGGGCGCCGCCAACAGCAGACCGGTGGAGTCCGCCGGCGGCGCCCCAGGCAGGACCACAGGCATCGAGGCGGCCACCGAACGTGTCTTCACCACTCGCTGGGTCAATTCGCGCCCCGGCAGGGTCGAGTTCAGGTCCAGGCCCAGGGGCATCTCTTCCAGGTACTCGGAGGCGCCATAGAGGACGGGAAAATAGCGCTCGCGCACCTGTGCCGGAATCGGCTGACCCTGCAGGTCCAGCTCGAAAAGCATGTAATCGAGCATGCCGGCATCATGGGCGCGAGCCTCGAAGGCATCGCGCTGACGCTGGTCCACGCGTGGGAGCCAGGCATACCCCAGGGTATCGCCCAGCAACGGGCTGACGAAGTGCTCGAATTCCTCGCGGGAAACGTTCGTGGAATTCTCGAAGAAGCGTTGGATCGATTCCAGTTCGCTCTGCTGATTCGAAAGCCGCTCGCGTACGCGCTCGATCCGCTCGTTGGCGGAGAGGGAGAATTGCTGTTCCAGAAAGGTGCGAGCGTTGCGCCAAACATTCCAGCCGAGCAACGCCGTCAACAAGAGGCCGGCCACCAGCACGACGCCGGCGGCACGCAGGGCCTTCTTCTGGCTGGCGACTCCCTGAGCGGCGGGCAACTGCTCGTAGGCCGGCAACTGAGTCATGCGTTTTCCCAACTCTCAGGGTGACTCAGTTTTTATAGCAGCCGATGGCCATTTGCCCAGCTTTCGCGCGACGCACGGCCCGGACCGTGCGCCGCTCGGGCCTCAGCGTACGCTGATACGCCAGGCGCGGTGGATCTTGCTGTTGCGGGCGAAGTCCTGGTCCAGCGTCTGGGCGCTGATTTCCTCGACCAGGTAACGCGCTGCCAACCCTTCGTCCAGTTCGAACTTGCGGAAGTTATTGGAGAAGTACAGCACCCCGCCCTTGGCCAGGCGCGCCATGGCCAGGTCGATCAGCTCGACATGGTCGCGCTGCACATCGAACACGCCTTCCATGCGCTTGGAGTTGGAGAAGGTCGGCGGGTCGATGAACACCAGGTCGTATTCACCACGGTCCTCGCGCAGCCACTCCATCACGTCGCTCTGCACCAGGCGTTGCTTGTCGGAGAAGCCGTTGAGCGACAGGTTGCGCCGCGCCCAGTCCAGGTAAGTCTTCGACAGGTCGACGCTGGTGGTGCTGCGCGCATCACCCTTGGCGGCATGCACGGTAGCCGTGGCGGTGTAGCAGAACAGGTTGAGGAAGCGCTTGCCGGCAGACTCGCGCTGGATGCGCAGGCGGATCGGCCGGTGGTCGAGGAACAGGCCGGTGTCGAGGTAGTCGGTCAGGTTGACCAGCAGCTTCACGCCGCCCTCTTCAACTTCCATGAAACGGCCTTCGGCGTTCTGCCGCTCGTACTGCTTCTTGCCGGTCTGGCGCTCGCGACGCTTGATGACGATGCGCTCGGTAGGAACGCCCAGCGCCTGCGGCAACGCGGCGAGCGCATCGAGCAGTCGGATCTGCGCCTTCTCCGGGTCGATGGACTTGGGCGCCGCGTACTCCTGCACATGCGCCCAGTCGCGATAGAGGTCCACCGCGAGGGCGTACTCGGGCATATCGGCGTCATACACCCGGTAGCACTCGATCCTTTCCTTGCGCGCCCACTTGCCGAGCGCCTTGACGTTCTTCTGCAGGCGGTTGGCGAACATCTGCCCGCCTTCGCTCAGGCGCGCCTGTTCGATTACTGCGGCGCCCTGCGCCGGTGCCGATTCACTGCGTTCGCCACGCTCGCCGGTCACGAACTGGCGCGGCTCCACGTCGAGCATGATCAGCTTGCAGGGCAGCGCGCCGTTGAAGAAGGCGTACTGCTTGTGACTACGGATGCCCATGCGCTTGCCCAGCTCCGGCGCGCCGGTGAAGATTCCGGCGCTCCAGCCCAGGCAGCTCTGGCGCAGACGCTCGCCCAGGTGCTGATAGAGGTACAGCAGGCTGGCTTCGTCACCCAGGCGCTCGCCGTAAGGCGGGTTGCAGATGATCAGGCCCTTCTGGCCTTTGTCCGGGCGCGGCTCGAAGGTGGCCAACTCGCCCTGGTAGATCTTCACCCACTCGGCCAGGCCGGAGCGTTCGATGTTGTTGCGCGCCGGCTGGATCAGGCGCGGATCGGCTTCGTAGCCGCGAATCCACAGCGGCGTCTTGGCCAGGCCGACTTCGGCACGCTGCTGGGCTTCCTCGATCAGCTTCTTCCAGATCGCCGGCACATGGCCCAGCCAGTTGCTGAAGCCCCAGCGCTCGCGCTTGAGGTTCGGCGCGACGTCGGCGGCGATCAGGCCGGCCTCGATGAGGAAGGTGCCGACGCCACACATAGGGTCGGACAATGCGCCGCCCTCAGCGGCGATCTTCGGCCAACCCGCACGGATCAGTACGGCAGCGGCGAGGTTTTCCTTCAGTGGCGCGGCGCCCTGCTGCAGGCGGTAGCCGCGCTGGTGCAGGCTGTGCCCGGAAAGGTCCAGCGACAGCACAGCCTGGCCGCGATCCAGGTGCAGGTGCACGCGGATGTCCGGGTTGACCTTGTCCACGCTCGGCCGCTGACCGAACTCGGCGCGCAGGTTGTCGACGATGGCGTCTTTCACCTTCAACGCACCGAAGTGGGTGTTGTCGATGCCCGAGCCCTTGCCGCTGAACTCCACCGCCAGGCTGCCGCCGGCTTCCAGGTGGTCGCCCCACGGCACGGCGTTGACACCCATATAGAGGTCTTCGGCGTTGCTTACCGGAAAGCGCGACAGCACCAGCAGCACGCGGTTGGCCAGGCGCGACCAGAGGCACAGGCGGTAAGCCGTCTCCAGGTCGCCCTTGCCGCGAATGGCCGAAACCTGGGCGCGCGCCTCGGTCAGCCCGAGCGCCTGGGCTTCCTCCAGCAACAGGCCATCGAGCCCTTTCGGGCAGGTGAGGAAGAGATCGTGCAAATCCGACATGCAAATAGTTCCCGGGCCGCAGCCCTTTCATCAAAGCCGCTAATGGCCTTGTCGGCCACCTTGGGTTCATTCGAGTGAACCCAGGCAACCCCTGTAGTCATTTTCAGGGATGGACCGGCAACCGGCCTGCGGCCTCGCGTCGCAGAAAGTCATCCCACTCGTCGGAACGAGAGGTGGTCTCAATTAGACACACATTCCTCTTGATCCTTGGCAAGCTCCCGCCCCTGGCGGGTTATGCCGTACTGGCATTTTGCAAACCGGACAAACCTTATGGCCCAAACCCATAAGAGTTACGTCCTTATGACAAATTGGTCATTCACAGCCCCGGAACCTTTCGATAGAACTCGGGGTAATCCTTCACCGCAATGGTGTCGGGCGGGGCGCGTCACGCCGGCAATGCGCCCCATTGGCGGAACATTCCGCCCGGCCTCCCTGGGGGGGCCAACGGGACATAACAGTCAACAAGTGAGGGCAACACCCTATGAGAAGACTTAAGCGTGATCCGTTGGAAAGAGCCTTTTTGCGTGGTTATCAGCACGGCATTACTGGAAAATCTCGCGATCTCTGTCCGTTTACCCATCCCACTACCCGGCAATCCTGGCTCAACGGCTGGCGTGAGGGCCGCGGCGACAACTGGGATGGTTTGACCGGCGCCGCCGGTATTCAACGAGTGAACCAATTGCAGCACGCGACAGGCTGAATCCAGGGTCACCCACGACTTCCCCAAGCCGCCCCATCCGGGCGGAAAAGGGCGCAAGCCCAAGGGCTCCGAAAGGAGCCCTACTTATTTCTGCTACCTGTACTTACGCCCGCCTGGCCGCCGCAATGGCGTCCACCGCTTCGCGGATCAGCGCCGGGCCCTTGTAGATGAACCCCGAATAGATCTGCACCAGGCTCGCACCCGCAGCGATCTTCTCCGCTGCATGCGCGCCTTCGGTGATGCCGCCGGCGGCGATGATGGGCAGACGGCCGCCCAGCTCACCAGCCAGCACCTTGACGATATGGGTACTCTTCTCGCGCACCGGCGCGCCCGACAGGCCACCAGCCTCGTTGCCGAACGGCAGGTGCTCGACGCCGTCGCGACCCAGGGTGGTGTTGGTGGCGATCACCGCATCCATGCCCGACTCGATCAGCGCGGCGGCGACCATCGCGGTCTCCTCATCACTCATGTCCGGGGCGATCTTGATCGCCAGTGGCACGCGACGACCGTGCTGCACAGCCAGGTCTTCCTGGCGCAGACGCAGCGCTTCGAGCAGCTGCTTGAGCGAATCGCCGAACTGCAGGCTGCGCAGGCCGGGGGTGTTCGGCGAACTGACGTTGACCGTGACGTAGCTGGCGTGTGCGTAGACCTTGTCCAGGCAGATCAGGTAGTCGTCCACCGCGCGCTCGACCGGGGTATCGAAGTTCTTGCCGATGTTGATGCCCAGCACGCCCTTGTACTTCGCCGCCTTGACCCGCTCGATCAGGTGATCGACGCCGTGGTTGTTGAAGCCCATGCGATTGATGATCGCGGTGGCCTGCGGCAGGCGGAAGATGCGCGGCTTGGGGTTGCCCGGCTGCGGACGCGGGGTGACGGTGCCGATCTCGACGAAACCGAAGCCCAACTGGGCGAAGCCATCGATGGCGTCCCCGTTCTTGTCCAGGCCGGCGGCCAGCCCCACGGGGTTGGCGAACTCCAGGCCCATGACCTTTACTGGCAGGCTTCTGGGCGCCTGCGTCAGCAGACCGTTGAGGCCCAGGCGGCCACCGGCGCCGATCAGGTCGATGGACAATTCATGGGAGGTTTCCGGGGAGAGCTTGAACAGGAGCTCGCGGGCCAGGCTGTACATGGTCGGGCATCGGTCGGCAAAATGGGGCGCTATTATAGCCAGCCCGACCTCGCTCAGGCGAGGCGACGCAGCGCCAGCAGCCGCCCGGAATCGTCGAATTCAAGTTCGAAGCTGCCGTGAACTCCGGAGTGGGTGACGAATGGACGCAGGTGATGCGCCGGCAGATTGACCCGCCGGCCATCGCGACTGGTCACCTGGACCCGGTTGGCATGCCCGCGATAGAGCGCCTGCAGCCGGTCCGCCGACAGGGATATATCCAGCACAACGCAAGCCATGGAGGCCTCCAGCAAGTGAAGGAAAGAATTTTGCCACAACGCATGCGCCCAACAGCGCCAGGGTTTTCTATGCTTAGGGCAATTCGCCGCGCATCGGGCCCGGCGCTTCCTGCACTGACCAGCCGGCCATCGGGAGTCTTGCGTCGTCCATGAGTCAACCACCTCGCCCCCGCAGCGTGACCAGTCGGCTGGCCGCCCTCGCCCAGCGCCTGGGCATCGGCAGTGCCGATGGGCGTAACGTCGCCGAGCGCAGCCGGAGCCTGTCCCTGCCCTTCGACTCCCTCCCCGACTGGCCTGCCGGCCTTGGCTGGCAATCCGGCGCGCCGCTCTACCGGCTGATCGACCTGCCGCGTGGCGCACTGTCCGGGCCGGTGCAGGAAGACAAGGCGCGCATCCACAGCGTTCTCAAGCGCCTGGTGGCCAGCCACCGCGAAGAGCATCCCGCAGTCGACATTCGAAGCATCGACGGCCTCTGCTGCCGCAGCCTGCTCGACAGCCCCCTGGCAGGGCTCGAAGAACTCTCCAACTGCGAGCAGTGCCGTAAGGTGCGAATCATCAGCTACAACGACTTCACCAAGGTGCTGGGCGTGGCCCTGCCCGGCTTCGAGCGCAAGGCGCCGTTGCAGTTGCGCAGTGCCGGCTGGCACGGCGCGCGGTTGTTCTGGGACGACGACAATCACCCCTGCGAACTGGCCAATGCGGTGGTCTACGCCCGCCGCCGTGGGCTGGAGATCATCCTGCCGGCGAGCATCCAGCGCTTCGAGTTGCAAGCCTCTGCACTGGATGAGCTGGAGCGCGACTTCCACATGCTGGCCATGCCGGCCAAGGCCTGGAGCGACGCGTCCTTCATGGAACTGTTGCTGGAGACCGGCATGCCCTATGCCCGTTTCGGCCTGTTCAACTCGGAAACCCCGGAGAGCCTGCTGCTGCCTCGGGATCATCCGCAATCCGATGCCTTCGGCCAGGGGCTGCGAGGGGCTGGCGCGCCGGATGTGATCGCCTATCTGCGCCGCGCCGGCAAGACGGGCTGACCCGCGACATCACTCCTCAGGCGCATCCGCGCAGAGCTGGCGCTCTTCCTCGTCCAGGCTTTCCAGCACCTCATGATGCCGGGCTCGCCACTCTTCCAGGCTGAGCCCCAGGGTCACCAGCAACTGCGGATTGCTCTTCACCAGGTAGACCGCCGCCCGCTGGGCGGAGTCCTCCACCTTCCAGTCCACTTCGTCCGAGTCGATCGGTCCTTCATAGGTCATCCAGCGGCTGAAGTCCGGGTAAACGCTGCAGACCTTCTGGAAATCCAGGTCGCGCATGCGCTGGTTGCCGTACTCGATGTTCTCCACATCCTTGGCCTTCATGCCAACCGACTCGGCGAAGGCGCGGCGCGACAGCCCCGTCAACGAGCGAAGCGCCCGTAGTCTTTCTCCCGCGGTGAACAGGAAACGTTTCTTCATCTTGTGTCATCCATCTCCGAGACCGCCAAAGCCCGGAAAAACGCCCTAACAATTAGGATAAATTCACTATCCAGGCCGCAGCAGAAGCCGTGGATCGAAGGGACGGGATGGTGCGGGACACAACATGAACGAGGAAAGTGGATTCACCCCGGACCTGCTCGCAGGTGGCTATTACGTGACGCCCCAGCGCTTTGCGCAGCTGGTGGGACTGAACGATCGTCCCGCCATTGTGCAAGGCTGGATCGATCAGGGAGCTATACCGACCTGCAGCCTGGGCGGCCAGGTCCTCGTCGACCTGGCCGCCCTGCTGCTGATGACCCAGCCGGATCAGGCCTGATCCGCATCCTGCGCGGCCTGCAGCGCCGGTACCGCGGGAATGCCGATATCCACGCAGAGCGCCAGCACGCGCTCCAGGTCATTGCGGTAGACCAGCACGCACTGCAATTCGGTATCCAGCGGCTCGCTGAAGTCCACCAACACGTAGCCGCCCTTTTCCGGGTAGAGCGCGCCGAGCTGGGTCTGGATGCGGTTCAGTGCGGCCAGCGGCTCGGCCTTGCGCAGCTGCTTGGCCTGCAGCACGAAGCTCACGCTCGGGTCGAAGGAGGCGCGGATCTCGCCGAACAGTTCTTCGTAGCTGTCACCCATGAACAGCACGATTTCCGGCAGGCTGCCCACCACCACCCACTCACCCAGCGGGATGGGAAAGTCTTCGTCGTAGTTGATGTCCGGATTGGCGGCAAGGAAGGCCGCCGGATCGGCGTAGGCCTGCGAAGCCTCGTCGGCGACCTGCTGGATCTCGTCCTCACCCAGGCAGCCGGAGCTGATCAGCGTGAGGAGTTCGACGAGTTGCGCTTTCATGGGGAAGTCCTGAATAGGGATAAACAGCCGGAAAGGATATCCGTATTCGCTGTAAAACGCCGCAGCCGGGAACTTTCTGTAGGACAAAGGCGTCCGAAGTCGCCAGAAACAATACCCACTATTGAACGGGATGATTTCTGCTCGCTTCGAGCGGTTGATAGCCTGACAACCATCCCGAACCAGCCTGCGTGTGAAAACCATGAACCGTGCCCTTGCCCTTCTCTCTCTGATCCTGCCCCTGTGGCTGGTGGGCTGCGCCAGTCAGCCGGCGCCGCAGCAAGAGCCCTACAGCGATGAGCAAGTGAAGTCCTTCGCGCTGAAGATGCTCGGTGCCAGCAACATGTCCGACGAGTTGTACGCCAAGTACCGCCGGGCACTGACCGAGCCGCGCGAGGATGGGCGCAGCGGGAGCTGACCCCTCCCTCTGATAGCGGTCGCTCTCGCTCCCGCGATATCCGTCGCGACGAAATTCAATCCCCTCTGCCAACGCAACCCTGTGGGAGCGGGCCATGCCCGCGATCGCGCCCATGGGGCGCTCCTACAGGTCAGCGCCGTCGCTTCCGTCGTCCATGCGCTGCGCATCACGGGAAGGAGTACGACGCGCCCTTGCGTCAGCACCCGCCGACAAAGAGCCCCAGCCGAAAAAAAGCCCCGCACGAGGCGGGGCTGGAGCATCAAAGGGTTTAAAGGCGTTGAGCGTCAGACCGGGCAAGCGCCCTGCTGGTTGCTCTGCGCCAGGTCGAGCAGCTCACGGTTGGCCACGGCGTACATGGCGTAGTCAGTGCTCGTGGAGGCACGCAGCTCAACGAGCATGGCGCGCCAGCGGGCCACCATCGGGGCGTGCTGGTCCAGCCAGAGCGCCACGCGCGCATCGATCTCCGCCGGGCCGTCCTGCATCTGCAGCACGGAGACGGTGATCGCCCGCTGCTGCCAGTCCAGGTCGTCGCGGAAGGCTTCGCGGGCCAGCGCCTGCCAGTTGTTCTCCACGGGCAGGGAGCTGATCTGCTGCAGGTACCAGGTCAGTTCCAGCTCGCTGCCCAGTGCGAAGTAGGCGCGCGCCACGTCGGCCGGGTCGCGGCCGGTGACGTCCGCCGCTTCGATGATCGGCAGCAGGGTATAGAGGTGACTGGTACCGGCGACCATGCGCGCCAGCAGCTCCGGCACGCCAGCGTCGACGTAAGCCTGGTAGCGCGCCTGCCACAGCTCGCGGGTCGGGCCTTCGAGCAGTTCGTTGAGCTTCAGGCCCAGGGCGGCGATGCGCGGACCGAAGTGCGCGACGTCACGGGCGGCGTCCTGCTCGTTGCGACGGCTGCGCAGGAACCAGCGGGTCGCGCGGCGGCCCAGGCGCATCAGTTCGTCCATCAGGGTCAGCTGCACTTCCGCCGGCACCTGGTAGTCCAGTGCCTCGATCTGGCGGAACCAGTGCGGCAGATGGAAGACATCACGCACGATCACGTAGGCACCTGCCACGTTCGCCGGCGTCATGCCGGTGGACTCCTTCAGGCGCTGCACGAAGGTGATGCCCATGTGGTTGATCAGGTCGTTGGCGATCTGCGTGCTGACGATCTCGCGCTTCAGGCGGTGCTTGCGCATGGCCGGGCCAAAGGTGTCGACCAGGGTCTGCGGGAAGGCCGTCTCCATGTCGCGGGTCAGGTAGTCGTCGTCCGGCACCAGCGAGCCCAGCAGCTGTTCCTTCAGATCGATCTTGCTGTAGGAAATCAGCACGGCCAGTTCCGCACGGGTCAGGCCTTGCCCGGCAGCGATGCGCTCGGCGAGGCCCTCGTCGGTGGGCAGGAACTCCAGCGCGCGATCCAGCTTGCCGCGGCCTTCCAGGTCGCTCATCAGGCGCTTGTACTCGGCGATGCGCTCGCGGGCGCGGCGCTCGGCCAGGGACAGTGCCTGGGTCTGCTTGTAGTTGTTGCCCAGCACCAGGTCGGAGACCTGGTCGGTCATTTCCGCCAGCAGCTTGTTGCGCTGCTTGCTGGTCATGTCCCCGGCGGTCACCACTTCGTTGAGCAGGATCTTGATGTTCACCTCGTGGTCGGAGCAGTCCACACCACCGGCGTTGTCGATGAAGTCGGTGTTGCAGGCGCCGCCATTGAGGCCGAACTCGACCCGCGCCAGCTGCGTCATGCCGAGGTTGCCGCCCTCGCCCACCACTTTCACCCGCAGGTCGCGGCCGTCCACGCGCAGGCCGTCGTTGGCCTTGTCGCCGACGTCGGCATGGGTCTCATCGCTGGACTTCACGTAGGTGCCAATGCCGCCGTTCCACAGCAGGTCCACCGGCGCCTTGAGCAGCGCGTGGATCAGCTCGGTCGGGGTCAGGCGCTCGGCGTCGATGTCGAAGCGCGCGCGCACTTCCGGAGTCAGGGTGATGCTCTTGGCGCTGCGCAGGAAGATGCCGCCGCCGGCAGAGATCAGCGAGGCGTCGTAGTCGGACCAGCTGGAGCGCGGCAGGTTGAACAGGCGCTGGCGCTCGGCGAAGCTCGCCGCCGCATCCGGGTTCGGGTCGAGGAAGATATGCATGTGGTTGAACGCGGCAACCATCTGCAGCTTGTCCGACATCAGCAGGCCGTTGCCGAACACGTCGCCGGCCATGTCGCCGATGCCGATGACGGTCACGTTGTCCTTCTGCACGTCGATTCCGCGCTCGCGGAAGTGACGCTGCACCGAGACCCAGCCACCACGGGCGGTGATGCCCATGCCCTTGTGGTCGTAGCCGGCGGAGCCGCCGGAGGCGAAGGCGTCGCCGAGCCAGAAGTTGTAGTCGGCGGAGATGCCGTTGGCGATGTCGGAGAAGGTCGCGGTGCCCTTGTCCGCCGCCACCACCAGGTAGGGATCATCCGGGTCGTGGCGCACCACGTTGGCCGGCGGCACGATCTGGCCTTCCTTGATGTTGTCGGTGATGTCGAGCAGTCCGGAGATGAAGATGCGGTAGCAGGCGATGGCCTCGGCCTGGATTTCATCACGGCTGCCGCCGACCGGCAGGCGGCGCGGGATGAAGCCGCCCTTGGCGCCGGTGGGCACGATCACCGCGTTCTTCACTTGCTGCGCCTTCACCAGGCCCAGCACTTCGGTGCGGAAGTCTTCCTCGCGGTCGGACCAGCGCAGACCGCCACGGGCCACGTCACCGAAGCGCAGGTGCACGCCTTCCACGCGCGGGCAGTAGACGAAGATTTCGAACTTCGGCGTCGGGCGCGGGATTTCCGGAATCGCTTTGGGGTTGAACTTGAAGCTGAAGTAGCTCTTGTTCTGCCCGGCAGCGTCCGGCTGGTAGAAGTTGGTGCGCAGGGTGGCTTTGATCAGGTCGAGGTAGCGCCGCAGGATGCGGTCCTCGTTGAGCACCTGGACATCGTCCAGGGCGGTGAGGATGGCCTGCTCGAGCTTCTGCTGCTTGTCTTCCAGGTCCTCGGCGGTGAGCTTGCGGGCCAGGTAGAAGCGGGTCTTGAACAGGCGCACCAGTTCGCGGGCAATGTCCACGTGGGCGTTCAGCGCGCTGGCGATGTAGCCAAGGTCGAAGCCCAGGCGGATCTGCTTGAGGTAACGGGCGTAGGCGCGCAGCAGCGCCACGTCGCGCCACGGCAGGCCGGCGGTCAGCACCAGGCGGTTGAAGGCGTCGTTCTCGGCATCGCCGTTGACGATATGGACGAAGGCGTCCTGCAGGGTCTCGTTGAGCTCCTGGATATTGACGTCCAGGCCTTCGGCGTAGGTGAAGGCGAAGTCATGGATCCAGTATTCGCGGCCGTTGGTGTGGCGCAGGCGGTAGGGGAACTCCCCGAGCACGCGCAGGCCGAGGTTCTCCAGGATCGGCAGGACGTCGGACAGCGCCAGCGGCGTATCGGCGTGGTACAGCTTGCAGTGCAGCTGCTGCTCACCCTGGGCCAGCGGCTGGTAGAAGCTCATCACCAGCGGGCGGCTATCGGACAGGCTGGACAGGTGCTGCAGGTCCACCACCGCGAAGTGCGGGGCGAAGCGCTCGCGGTAGCCGGCCGGGAAGCCTTTCGGGAAGTCTTCCAGCAGGTTGTTGCCCTGCCCTTCGCCGAAGTTCTCCAGCACCAGCGCGGCGTAGTCGTCCTGCCAGGAACGGCAGGCCTGGATGGCTTCCTGCTCCAACTGGGCGGCGTCGACGTCGATGCGATTCTTCGGGTCGACGCGCAGGATGAACTGCACGCGGGCCAGGGTGGACTCGGAGAAGAAGGTCCAGAACTCGCAGTCGCTGGCCTTCAGGCGCTCCATCAGCACCTGCTGGATCTTCATCCGCGTTTCGGTGGAATAGATGTCGCGCGGCACGTAGGCCAGGCAGTAGGCGAAGCGGCCGTACGGGTCCTTGCGCAGGAACAGGCGGATCTTGTTGCGTTCCTGGATCTGCACGATGGACATGGCGGTGTTGTACAGCTCGTCCACCGGGGTCTGGAACAGGTCGTCGCGCGGCAGCACCTCGAGGATCTGCGCCAGCTCCTTGCCCAGGTGCGCCTTGCTGTCGAAACCGGAGTTCTTCAGGACGGCGGCGACCTTGCCACGGATGAACGGGATGTCGAATACGCTCTCGGCGTAGACCGCCGAGGTGTACAGGCCGAGGAAGCGGAACTCGCGGACGACCTTGCCCTTGGCATCGATCTCGCGGATCGACACGTAGTCCGGGTAGGCCGGGCGGTGCACGCGGCTGGGTTGCGAGGCCTTGGCGAAGGACAGCAGCACCGGCTCGCGCAGGTAGGCAACCGCGTAGTCCTCGATGTGCAGGTCGTCCTTGTTCAGGCCGGCGCGCAGGGTGCGGGTCAGGCCGAGGAAGGCCTTCTCGTCGTACACCAGGTGGCCGCCATCGGCCTCTTCCTGCACGGTGAATTCTTCGTAGCCGAGGAAGGTGAAGTGGTTGTCCAGCAGCCACTCGAGGAAGGCGCGCACCTCGGCGGTTTCTTCCGCGCGGGCCTTCACCTTGGATTTGCCCAGCCAGGCCAGCAGCTCTTCGGCCTTGGTGCGCATGGCCGGGAAGTCGGCGACGGCCAGGCGGACTTCGCCGAGCACGTCCAGCAAGGCCTTTTCCAGGGTGCGCAATTCGCCGGCCTGGGAGACGCGGTCGATCTCCAGGTACATCAGCGATTCCTGGTGCACGTCCTTGCCGGTGCTGTTCTTCGGCAGGATTTCCAGCAGCTCGCCCTTGGCGTTGCGGCGCACGCTGAGGACGTTGGTCTGCAGGGTGTGGATGCTGTAGCCGCGGCGGTTCAGTTCCATGCGCACCGAGTCGACCAGGAACGGCTGGTCCGGGTGCAGCACCTGCACAGCAGTATGGGTGGACTGCCAGCCGTGCTTTTCGTAATCGGGGTTGTACACCGCCACTTCGGGCTGGGCGGGATCGAAGCGTTCCAACAGGCGCCAGGAAGACAAGGTGCAGCCGACCAGGTCGGACAACCTGCGCTGGGTCAATTCGTCGAGGGAGATGAAGCCGAAGAACTGCTCGGCGAACAGGGCCACTTGTGGCAGACCCTTGTCGTCGACGTGCTGCGCCAGGGCCGCTTTCAGTTGTTGCTGGAAGTCGGCTTTGCTGGCTGCGGTGAAGAACGCCATGTTGTTACTCCGCTGGGCTCGTTTTGTTGGATTGAGCGTAGAACGCATATCGTCTTGTGTCGGGCCACAGGTATAGACGGGCAGTGTGACCCTCGATTGACAGCCTCGACCGGCCGGTCATCGATCCCACCGAGCTTATCGGGAGTCACCCGGCGCTGGCTTACGGGGCTGCGACATATTCGGTCAACGGCATGCAGGCTCCTTGTCCACGCGAGGACGACCGATTTCGCAGTACGATCGTTCCGCATCTGCCGCAGGAAATATCAAAGCGCTATCATGGCGATTCCTGCCCTGGAACGGACGCCATGCAACGCCACCCACCCCTGCACCGCCCGCTGCTGCGCCACCTGGACAACCTGCTGGTCACCCTGCTGGGCGTGGCGCTGCTGGTGCTGGCCTGGCTGTTCCTCGACGAGGCCGTACGGCCGCTGCTGATCGGCGCCGTCCCGGTCTATCTCGGCGTACTGCTGCCGCGCATCGTCGGCCGCGACGAGCGCCTGCGCCGTGTCGAAGCCGCGCGCGAACGCTCGGTCCGCGAGTGGGGCTTCTGCAGCCGCGACCGCAACGGCCCGTGGATCAACTACATCGATTTCCCGCTGGTCTGCGAAGACCCGGTGTTCGACGGCCGCTTCTTCTATAGCGAATGGCTGGTGGTGCACGACGGGCGCATCATCATCAACCCCGGCCCCGCCAGCGTGGACCTCACCGCCGGCACCGTCGGCTACGACTTCGGCTGCACCCGCACCTACGCCTGGGACGGCTGTTCGCCGAAAGTGCCGTTCTTCTGGATCGCCACCCTCGGCACGCCGGACTGGTGGGAACACCTGGAAAGCGTGCAGTGCCTGCGCCACGGCCAGCAGAAGGAGCGCGTGATGTTCTGGCCGGTGGCGCACCACGCCAGCCTGGTCCATGACGCGCTGTACCAGTTCCTCAACGTTGCCCCGGTGACCAAGGCCGAGGCGGACGAGCTGTTCCACCGCATGCTGCTGCGCGCCGGCATGCCGCGCCTGGTGGCCTGGGTCTACCGCTTCGCCGTGGTCCATGGCGGCGCGCGCGACATGCGCCGCCAACGCAACCCCAATACCACGCTGCGCTGCCTGACCCCACTGCCCGGCCTCGAAGCCCATCGGGAACCACTAGCGCCGCACAAGGCTCGAAGCGCAGCGCTGCAAGAGTGAGGGCCGATGCAGTAAAGTAGGCGGCCCGACAGCCCCACCCTTCGTCCAGGAAATCCACGCGATGGAACATCGTGAGTCGCTCCTTGCACTGCGCCAGTATCTCTCCAGCCAGATCCTCGGCCAGGAAAAGCTCATCGAGCGGCTGCTCATCGCCCTGATCGCCGACGGCCACCTGCTGGTGGAAGGCGCACCGGGACTGGCCAAGACCAAGGCGATCAAGGACCTGGCCGAAGGCCTGGAGGCCGAATTCCACCGCATCCAGTTCACCCCCGACCTGCTCCCGGCCGACATCACCGGCACCGAGATCTATCGCCCGGAGAACGGCAGCTTCGTGTTCCAGCAGGGGCCGATCTTCCATCACCTGGTGCTGGCCGACGAAATCAACCGAGCGCCGGCCAAGGTGCAGTCCGCCCTGCTCGAAGCCATGGCCGAGCGCCAGGTCAGCGTAGGTCGCAGCACCTATGACCTACCGCCGCTGTTCCTGGTGATGGCGACGCAGAACCCCATCGAGCAGGAAGGTACCTACCCGCTGCCCGAGGCCCAGCTCGACCGCTTCCTCATGCACGTGAAGATCGGCTACCCGGAAGCCTCCGTGGAACGCCGCATTCTCCAGCAGGCCCGAGGCGAAGCGCTGCACGGCGAGACAAAACCCGAGCGCCGGGTCACCCAGGAAGCCATCTTCGCCGCCCGCCACGAAATCCTCGGCCTATACATGGCCGACGCCGTGGAGGAGTACCTCGTACAACTGATCATGGCCACGCGTACCCCGGCCAAATACGACGCCGAGCTGGCCGAGTGGCTGTCCTATGGCGCCAGCCCGCGCGGTTCCATTGCCCTGGACCGATGCGCACGCGCCCACGCCTGGCTGGCCGGGCGCGACTTCGTCAGCCCCGAGGACATCCAGGCGATGCTCTTCGACGTACTGCGCCACCGCCTGATCCTCACCTTCGAGGCGGAAGCCGCCGGGATCGACCAGGACCGTGTGGTCCAGCGCATCCTCGACGTGGTCGCCGTCGCCTGACATGCACAACGTCCTGGCGCCCGGCGTGGCCGTCTCGCTCGGCGAGCTGATCGAGATCCGTCACCGCCTGCGCGAAGTCCAGCTGTTCTCCACGCCCTCGCGGCGCAGCCCGCTGATCGGCCTGCACCACTCGCGCCTGCGCGGCCGTGGCGTGGACTTCGACCAGGTACGCGTGTACCAGGCTGGCGACGACGTGCGCACCATCGACTGGCGCGTCACCGCACGCAGCCAGGAGCCGCACACCAAGCTGTTCCATGAGGAGCGCGAGCGCCCGGTGTATGTGCTGGTCGAACAGAGCGCGCGGCTGTTCTTCGGTTCCGGGCTGTGCTTCAAGTCCGTGCTCGCCGCCCGCGCCGCCGCCTTCGTCGGCTGGGCCGCGCTGGCGCACAACGACCGTATCGGCGGGCTGGTCTTCACCGACAGCGAATGCCACGAGATCAAGCCGCGGCGCAGCAAGCAGAGCCTGCTGCAGCTGTTCAACCTGATCGTGCGCGCCAACAATGCGTTGCTCGCCGGCTCCAACCTCAGCCACAGCGGCGACGGCTTCGGCATGGCCCTGCGCCGCGCCCGCGAGGTGCTGCGCCCCGGCAGCCTGATCATGGTGATGTGCGACGAGCGTGCGCTCAGTGACGTCGCCGAACAGCAGCTGTCCCTGCTGGCACGCCACACCGACCTGGTGATGCTGCCGGTGTCCGACCCGCTCGACCATGCACTGCCCGCCGCCGGCCTGCTGAGATTCGCCGAGGGGCAGGCGCAGCTGGAACTGGACACCCACATCGACGAGCAACGCCTGGCCTACCGCGCCCTCGGCGAAGCCCGTCGCGAGCGCTGGAAACGCCTGGCCCTGCGCCTGGGCGTGCCGCTGCTGCCGCTGACCACCCAGGAAGAACTGGTGGAACAGCTGCGCAACCTGCTGGAACAGCACCAGCCGGGCTACGCGAAATGAATCCCCTCGACCAGCTGCAACCGCTGATCGAGCCCGCCGCGGTGCCCTGGTGGCCGCCGGCACCTGGCTGGTGGCTGCTCGCCGCGCTGCTGCCGCTGCTGCTCTGGGTGCTCTGGCGCAACCGCCAGCGCTGGCTGCCCAGGCGCAAGGTCAAGGTAGTTGCCGAGGTGCCGCTGGACCCGCTGCGCGAAGCCGCGCTGGAAGAGCTCAAGCGCCTGCCGCGCCCCTACGACCGGGCACCGGCCGGCCCCTGGCTGCAATCGCTGAACGGCCTGCTCAAGCGCTTGTCCCGTGCCCGCTGGCCGGAGAGCCACAGCCACACCCTGAGCGGCCGCGCCTGGCTGGCCTTCCTCGATACGCGCTGCCCGGCCGCCGGCCTGACCCGCTGGATGATCCTGGTGGAAGGCGGCTACCGTGCCGAGTGCAAGCTGGACGACAAGGCCATCGACGGCCTCGCTGCATCGGTGGAAACCTGGGTGCGCAAGCATGTTTGAGTTCGCCTGGCCCTGGATCTTCCTGCTCGCCCCGCTGCCCTGGGTGATGCGCTTCATCCTGCCGCCGGCCGACAACGGCGAGGCGGCGATCAAGGTCAGCTTCCTCAAGGAACTCGAAGGCCTCGCCGGCCGCCGCGCCCGCGCACGCCTGCCGGCCTGGCGCCAGCAGGCACCCTTCGCCCTGCTCTGGCTCTGCCTGTTGCTGGCCGCCGCGCGCCCGCAGTGGGTCGGCGAGCCGCTGCCAATCCCGGCCACCGGCCGCGACCTGCTGGTGGCGGTCGACGTCTCCGGCTCGATGGATTACGCCGACATGACCTGGGACGGCGCGGAAGTCAGCCGCCTGGACCTGGTGAAGAAGCTCTTCGGCGGCTTCATCGAAGGCCGCCGGGGTGATCGTGTCGGGCTGATCCTGTTCGGCACCCGCGCCTACCTGCAGGCGCCGCTGACCTTCGACCGCCACACCGTGCGCATCTGGCTGGACGAGGCACTGATCGGCATTGCCGGCAAGGACACCGCCCTGGGCGACGCCATCGGCCTGGCGGTCAAGCGCCTGCGCCAGCGCCCGGCCGAGAGCCGCGTGCTGGTGCTGATCACCGACGGCGCCAACACCGCCGGCGAGATTTCCCCGCAGACCGCCGCCAAACTCGCCGCCGAAGAGAACGTGAAGGTCTACACCATCGGTATCGGCGCCGATCCCAAACAGGGCGGCGTCGCCGGGCTGTTCGGCCTCAATCCGGGGCTGGACCTGGACGAACCGACGCTCAAGGCCATCGCCGAAAGCACCGGCGGCGACTACTTCCGCGCGCGCAACGGCGAAGAGCTGCAACGCATCTCCGACAGCCTCGACCAACTTGAGCCGGTGGAACAGAAGCCGACCCAGGCACGCCCGGCCATCGCGCTGTACCGCTGGCCGCTGCTGCTGGCCCTGCTGATCAGCGCGGCACTGGTCATTGGCACCCTGTGGCCGCCCGAGGACTGGCGCAGGCCCGCCTGGGTGACGCGCCTGCAGAAGGAGCGCCGGCCATGAGCCACATCTGGCCGCACCTGCTGCACCCGCTCTGGCTGATCCTGCTGCTGCCGCTCGGCTGGCTGCTGTGGAAACTCTGGCACCGCGAACGCCGCGCCGGCCGCTGGCAGCTGCTGCTGCCTCCGGCCTTCCATCCTTGGCTGCTGTCTGGCGGCAATGGCCGGCATGAACGCCGCCCGTGGATCTACCTCGGCATCGCCTGGCTGCTGGCCGTGCTCGCCCTGCTCGGGCCGAGCTGGGAGCAGGTGGAACAACCGACCATGGAACGCAGCGACCCGCTGGTTGTTGTGCTGGAACTCACCCCGCAGATGCTCGCCACCGACCTCAAGCCGACGCGCCTGGAACAGGCCCGGCACAAGTTGCTCGACCTGCTGCACAGCCGCAGCGACGCGCAGACCGCCATCGTCGTCTACGCCGGCAGCGCCCACACGCTGGTGCCGCTGTCCAATGACCTGGGCACCGCGCGCAACCTGCTGGACGCCCTGAAGCCTTCGATCATGCCCGAGCCGGGCGAGCGCGCAGACCTTGCCGTGGCCCAGGCGCGCCGCCTGCTGGACAACGGCGCCGAGGGCAACGGCCGGATCCTGCTGATCACCAGTGCGCTGGACGCCCGCGAACGCCAGGGCATCCGCCAGGCCCTCAAAGGCAAGGGCAAAGACCTGCTGCTGCTCGCCGTGGGCACTCCCGGCGGCGCGCCCATCGCCCAGGAAGACGGCACTTTCCTCAAGGACGACCAGGGCAACATTCTCGTGCCGCGTCTCGACGAAGCTTCGCTGCGCGCCTTCGCCACCGACATGGGCGGGCGCTTCCAGCGCCTGCGCGCCAGCAGCAGCGACCTGCGCTCCCTCGGCCTGCTGGACAGCACCCAGGGCCTGCAGGTGAGCGAGGAAGATGCCCTGCTGCGCCTGCAACGCTGGGCGGACCAGGGCTACTGGCTGCTGCTGCCGCTGCTCCTGCTTGCCGCCTGCGCCGGCCGGCGCGGCTGGCTGTTCAGCCTGCCGCTGTTGCTGCCGCTGCTGTGGGCGCCGCCGCAGGATGCCAACGCCTTCGAGTTCAACGACCTCTGGCTGCGTCCGGACCAGCAGGGCCAGCGCCTGCTCGATGCCGGGCACCCCGCCGAAGCCGCCGAGCGCTTCGACGACTTCCGCTGGAAAGGCCTGGCGCTGTACCGCGCCGGTGACTACGTCGACGCCGCCCAGGCCTTCGCCCAGGGCGACGAGGCCGCGGACCACTACAACCGCGGCAATGCCCTGGCGAAACAGAACGAACTGGAAGCCGCCATCGACGCCTACGATCAGGCGCTGGAACGCGACCCCGAACTGGAAGCCGCCAAGCGCAACAAGGCGCTGCTCGAGGACCTGCTGCGCCAGCGCAAGGACAACCCCGCAGGCGACGGCACCGACCAGCCGCCGCAGCAGAACCAGGACCCCGCCCAGAGCAGCGATCCCCAGGCCGCCAAGCCGCAGGACCAGCTGCAAGAGGAAGAGCACGCCAGCGAACGCGACTCGCAGCCGGCACCGGCGGCGAAGAACCCTTCGCAGGAAGCCGACCGCCCCTCCGCCAGCCAGAGCGACAAGCCCGGCGAGGACGCCCGCGAAGAACAGGAAACCAACCCGGAAGATGCCGGTCCACTAGGTGACGAGCGCCGTCAGGCCCTGGAACAGTGGCTGCGGCAGATTCCCGACGATCCGTCCGAGCTGTTGCGCCGCAAGTTCTGGTACCAGCAACAGCAGCAGCGCCAGGAACCCAACCCATGAAAAGGCTGATCTGCCTGACCCTGCTCTGCCTCGCCGCCTTCCGCGCCGAGGCCAGCCTCACCGCCAGCGTCGACCGCGCGCGCCTGAACCAGGGCGAGAGCGTCGAACTGACACTGGAATCCGACGACCCCACGCTGTTCGGCAAGCCGGACCTGAAGCCGCTGGACGAACAGTTCGTGGTGCTCGGCACCCGCCAGGTCAACCGCCTGACAACCCTCAACGGCAAGTCCCAGGCCACCACGCGCTGGATCATCACCCTGCAGCCGCGCAACGAAGGCAAGGTGGAAATCCCGCCGATCCACCTGGGCGGCAATACCAGCGAACCGATCAGTCTCGAGGTGCTCAAGGCCGAGGACAGCGCCGAGGGCCAGAAGCTCGCCCCGGTGTTCATCGACGCCAGCGTCGACCGCGAGGAAAGCTGGGTGCAGGCCCAGGTGATCCTCACCCTGCGCATCTACCACTCCGTGTCGCTATACGACGACAGCAGCCTAAGCCCGCTGCGCATGAACGACGCCCGCGTCGAACAACTGGGCGAGCCGCGCACCTACGAGAAGGACATCAACGGCGTTCGCCACGGCGTGATCGAAGTGCGCTACGCGATCTTCCCGCAGAACAGCGGCACCCTGGAAATCCCCGGCCAGACCTTCAACGCCACCCAGGTCGCGCAACGCCGCAACGAGGACAACAACCCCTTCGGCCCGCCGGCGGGCAAACAGATTCGAGTGGTCTCGCCGAGCATCCCGCTGCAGGTCGCCCCCAAACCGGCGGACTATCCCAAGGACGCGCCATGGCTGCCCGCCCGCTCGCTCAGCCTGACCGAGACCTGGAGCCCGCAGCCGGAAGAGGCCAAGGCCGGGGAGTCGCTGACCCGCAACATCATGCTCCGCGTGGACGGTCTCTCCAGCGCCCAGCTGCCGCCATTGCCGATCATCCTGCCCGAGGGCCTGCGCCATTATCCCGACCAGCCGCAGCTGGCCAACGAGGCCAGCGACCAGGGCATGATCGGCAGCCGCGAAGAGCGTGAAGCGCTGATCGCCGACAAGGCCGGCCCGGTGGAGCTGCCACCGGTGGAAATCGTCTGGTGGAATACCCAGGAGCGCCGTGTCGAGCGCACCAGCCTGCCGGCGCGCACGCTGCAGGTCGCCGCCAACGCACAGCTCGAAGAACACGCCGAGCCACCCGCCGCGCCCAGCGAAACGCTGGTCAGCGACGCGCTGCTATGGCCCTGGCAGCTTGCCTGCGCACTGCTCAGCCTGACCACCCTGCTCGGCTTCGGCCTGTGGTGGCGCGCCCGCAGCCAGCCGGCGGTGATCCGTGTGGCGCAGGCCGGCCCCAGCACCCGCACGCTGCTCGACGAACTGCGCCGCGCCTGTCAGGCCAACGATTCCCACGCCACCCGCCAGGCGCTGGACGCCTGGGCCCGCCAGCAGCCGGAAACCCTGGCCGACATGGCAGCGCGCTTCGTGCCGCTGTCCGATGCGCTGGACGGCCTCAACGGTGCGCTCTACAGCGACAGCGAAGGCGGTCGCAACTGGCAGGGCGAAGACCTCTGGCGCGCCATCCGCACCCTCCCCGGCGCCGATCCGGACGCGCCACCAGCGCCGGAAGCCAGCAGCCTGCCACCGCTCTATCCACGCTGACGGCTATGCTGGAGGCATCCCCGCCAGAGGTGCCTCCATGCCCGCCCACCGGCTGATTCCGGCGCTGGCCGCCGGCCTGCTGCTGATCTGCAACCTTCTGCAGTCGGCCCCGCTGAGCGCTGCCGAGGTCCTGCCACCGACCCAGCCGCTGCAGGGCCCGGGCGGCTCGAACTATGCCCACGCCGACGTGCGCCAGTGGCACTTCACCACCGACGGCAACGAGTACTGGGTGTTCACCCCGGACCGACCAGTCCCGTCCACGGCGCCCGTGGTGGTCTTCACCCACGGCTGGAGCGTCATGCAGCCCGACCTCTACCGCGCCTGGATCGAGCACATCGTCCGGCGCGGCGCCATCCTCATCTACCCGCGCTACCAGGCGACGCTGAAGACGCCGGCGGCAGAGTTCCTGCCCAACGCCGCCGACTCCGTGCGCCGTGCCCTCGCCGATCTGCAGGCGGGCAAGCTGGGGGTGAAGCCGGAGCTGGAGCACGTCGCCTATGTCGGCCATTCGGCGGGCGGCCTGATCGCCAGCGGGCTGGCAGCCTCCTGGCAACGCCTAGGCGTGCCACAACCGCGCGCGCTGATGGCAGTTGAGCCGGGCAAGAGCAGCGGCCCGCGCTGGCGGCAGGTGCCGCTGGAACCACTGGTAAACATTCCCACCGGCACCTTGCTGCTGGCTGTTTGTGGTGATGAGGACGAACGCGTCGCCTGCGATGATGCGCGACGCGTCTACGCGGAAAGCACTCAGGTCGCACCACGCGACAAGGACCTGCTCCTGCTGAGCAGCGACCGCCACGGCAGCCCGCCGCTGCTGGCCAATCACGCAGCGCCGACCGCACCGCGCTTCGATCCGCGCTACCCGCCCAGCGACTCTTCCAGCTGGCTGCTCAACCGCGTGCAGGAACGTGTGAAGCAACGGCTCAAGCAGGGGCAACCCTCCGCGCACAACGCTCTGGCCACCGATGCGATGGACTGGTTCGGACCGTGGAAGCTGTTCGATGCACTGTGCGATGCGGCCTTCTACGGCCAGGATCGCGATTACGCCCTGGGCGGCGGGCCGGCGCAGCTCTCCATGGGGCGCTGGAGCGATGGGACTCCGGTGAAGGCGATCCAGCGGTTGTCCCAATCCCGCCCCTGATGGTTCGGGCGCAGGGTGGGTTCGCGAGCAAGCTCGCTCCTACGAAGAGCCCAACCGATCCGGCTTTGGCTTTGGCTTTGGCTCAAAGAGATTTCCAGAGAAATCACCGCACGCGCCGAATGCCCCGTTCAGGAGGCCTCGTTGAAGTGGAGTTTCAGGGGTTGAGCGACATGGATGTCGCGAGAGCGTTGATGGGCCAGGGATGGCCCTTCGACGCGTGCCCCTGAAACTTCGCTTCAACGAGGGAATTTTTCGCCTAAGCGAAAAACCGGATGTCCGGGGCAAGACCTTTTGGTTCCTTTTGGGGCGTTTGCCAAAAGGGACTCGCCCGAGGGGGCGAAACACTATGCCCGCGCGCGCACCAAAGCGGCGCAGAAATGCCCAAGCCGAAGCAGCAAACCCGCAACACCAGAGCAAAAAAACGTCGGCCCTGCCGACGGATCGCGGGCATGGCCCGCTCCTACAAGGTCAGCCCCTGGTCCAGTCGACTCAGCTACCGCTGCTCTCCATCACCGCGCCCTTGAACACATCGTCCAACGGCACCTGGTAGCCGATGGCAAGGCGGTTCGTTTCGTTGGCCATGGCCACCACCGCCATCAGCTCGCCGAGCATGGCGTCGTCCATCCCGGCCTTGCGCGCCGCGGCGCCGTGGGAGCCGATGCAGTAATTGCAGTTGTTGGTGACGCTGACGGCAACGTAGATCAGCTCCTTCACCAGCGGGTCCAGTTGCCCCGGCCCCATCACTTCCTTGAGGCTTTCCCAGGTCCGCTTGAGCGTCTGCGGGTGGTTGGCCATCGCCTTCCAGAAGTTGTTCACCCAGTCGATCTTGCGGGTCGCCATGATGTCGTCGTAGACGGCACGGACTTCAGGACTGGCTTCGGCGTACTCGATGAGCTGGAAGGACATGGGGTTTCCTAACGGAAAGGAATAAGAAAAGCAGAATTCAGAATTGGATAGCGGATCAGACGATGGAGAAAGATAAGGCGCTTTCTCCCATCCCCGTCAAGGAATCAGACCCATGCAACGCCTCCCCGCCCTGCTCTTCGCCGCCGCCCTGTTGCCCGTCGCGAGCCAGGCCGCCCAACCCGGCTTGTGGGACACCTACGCCAGCCTCAAGCAGCACGCTTTCGTCGACCTGACCCACTCGTTCGACAGCAACACCCCGCACTGGAAAGGCTTCGAGCCCATGGGCCGCAAGACGCTCTACACCGTGGACAAGGATGGCTTCCAGGTGGAGCTTTACAGCCACGTCGGCCAGTGGGGCACCCACGTCGACCCGCCGGTGCACTTCCACAAGGGCCTGCGCAGCGTCGACCAGCTCGATGTGAAGGAGCAGTTCCTGCCGCTGGTGGTGTTCGACATCCACGAGCAGGTAGCGAAGAACCCCGACTACGTGCTCACCCTCGCCGATGTGAAGGCCTGGGAGGCCAGGCATGGCGCAGTGCCGGAAGGCTCCTTCGCGGCGCTGCGCACCGACTGGTCCCGGCGCTGGCCGGATCAGGCGAAGATGCAGAACCAGGATGCCAAGGGCGTGGCGCACTATCCGGGCTGGAGCAAGGAGGCGCTGGTGTATCTCTACGAGACGCGCAAGATCACTGCATCGGGCCACGAGACCACCGACACCGATCCGGGCATCGCCACCAGCAAGGACGACTATTCGCTGGAGTCCTACATCCTGGGCACCAACCACTACCAGATCGAGCTGCTCGCCAACCTCGACAAGGTGCCCGAAGCCGGCGCGCTGGCGGTGGTGAGTTTCCCGAAGATTGCCCAGGGCACGGGCTTCCCGGCACGGGTGTTCGCCATCCTCCCGTGACTCTCGCATGAACTCCACGCATAAAAAACGCGGCCCGAGGGCCGCGTTTTTTATTGCTCAAGCGTCGATCAGTGAACCAG
The DNA here is from genome assembly GCF_040017195.2 of Pseudomonas sp. LABIM340. Lineage (NCBI taxonomy): Bacteria > Pseudomonadati > Pseudomonadota > Gammaproteobacteria > Pseudomonadales > Pseudomonadaceae > Pseudomonas > Pseudomonas sp. LABIM340. Next base: position 4,582,947 of record NZ_CM200227.1, read on the forward strand.
GATCGAAGCCTTCTTCTGACGCACCTTCTCCGGGTTGATCAGGAAGCGCGCCAGCGCCGGCAGCAGCCACAGGGCGCCGAACATGTTCCAGAGGAGCATGAAGGTCAGCATCAGGCCCATGTCGGCCTGGAACTTGATCGCCGAGAAGATCCAGGTGGCGACGCCGATGGCCAGGCACAGGCCGGTGAACAGCACCGCTTTACCCGTGGACTTCAGGGTCTCGTAGTAGGCTTCCTGCAGGGATAGGCCCTGGCGCAGGAAGGACTCCAGGCGGGTGTAGATGTAGATGCCGTAGTCCACGCCGATACCCACGCCCAGCGCGATCACCGGCAGGGTTGCCACCTTCACGCCGATGCCCAGGGTCGCCATCAGCGCGTTGCCCAGCACCGAGGTGAGGATCAGCGGCAGTACGATGCACAGGGTCGCGGCGAAGGAGCGGAAGGTGATCAGGCACATCAGTGCAACGCAGATGTACACCAGGATCAGGATGGTCAGTTCCGAGTGCTTGATCACGTCGTTGGTGGCAGCCTCGATACCGGCGTTACCGGCGGCGAGCTTGAACTTCAGGTCGTCCTTCTCATTGGCCTTGGCGAAGTCCTGAACGACGGCCACGGCGCGGTCGAGGGTCTCGGCCTTGTGGTCGTTGAGGAACACCAGCAGGGGCGCCAGCGAGCAGTTGCTGTTGAACAGGCCTTCGGCGCGGCTGATGGAGTTGTTCAGCACGTCCTGGTTGCGCGACAGCGACTCCCACTTCAGGTTGCCTTCGTTCATGCCCTTGATCATCTGCTTGGAGACGGTGACCAGGGAGATGGCCGACTGCACGCCCTGGGTGTTCTCCAGGCGCCAGGCCAGCTCGTCGATGGCGGACAGGGTCTTGTGGGTGGAGCAGCCTTCGGCCTCGGACGCCACCATCACCACCAGCACGTCGGAGCTGGTCGAGTAATTGCGGATGATGAAGTCGTTGTCCAGGTTGTAGCGCGAGTCCGGACGCAGCTCCGGCGCACCCTGGTCGAGGTCGCCGATCTTCAGGTGATGCCCCTGCCACATGCCGCCGGCGAACATCGCCAGGGCGATGACCACGGAGATCGGTGCCACGGACGGGCTTGCGAAGTTGGACAGCGCACGCCAGAAGGGATGGTCGCGCACGGCGTCTTCCTTGCTGCGCTGTACCGCCTTCTTGCTGATGCCGATGTAGGAAATGGCAACCGGCAGCAGGATCAGGTTGGTGAACACGATCACCGCCACACCGATGGACGCGCCGATGGCCAGCTCGCGGATCACGCCGATGTCGATCACCAGCAGGGTGATGAAGCCCACGGCGTCCGCGAGGATCGCGATCATGCCCGGCAGGAACAGCTGGCGGAAGGTACGGCGGGCGGCCAGCAGCGGGGTTTCCGCGTCACTGGACTGCAGGGCGATACCGTTGATCTTCTGCACGCCGTGGGAAATACCGATGGCGAAGATCAGGAACGGCACCAGCATCGAGTACGGGTCCAGCCCGAAGCCGATGATGTGCAGCAGGCCCAGCTGCCAGATCACCGCCACCAGGGTGGTGGACAGCACGGCGATGGTAGAGCGCACGCACTTGGTGAACCACAGCAGCAGCACCAGGGTGATGACGAAGCAGATGCCGAAGAAGCCGACCACCATCAGCAGGCCGTCGATCAGGTCACCGACCTTCTTGGCGAAGCCGGTGATGTGGATCTTCACGTTGGGGTTCTGCAGCTGGTACTTGTCGCGGATCTTCTCTTCCAGCTCATGGGAGAACTGGCGGTAGTCCAGCTTCATCAGCTTGCCCTGGTCCTTCGGGTCCGGGTAGACCTCCAGCAGCGGCACGTCGACGATGCTCGACTTGAAGTTGTTGGCCACCAGGCGGCCGATCTGGCCGGACTTGAGCACGTTGTTGCGCAGCAGGTCCAGGGCCTTGGCGGAACCGTCGTAGGTCTGCGGGATCACCTCGCCACCGGCGAAGCCTTCCTCGGTCACTTCGGTCCAGCGCACGCTCGGGCTCCACAGCGACTTCATGCCGGAGCGGTCGACGCCGGGGATGTAGAAGACCTCGTCATGGATCTGCCGCAGCGTCTCCATGTACTCCTTGGTGAAGATGTCGCCATTCACTGCTTCCACCGAGATGCGCACGGTGTTGCCGAGGTTGGCCAGGTCGTTGCGGTGCTCCAGCATGTTCTGGATGAACGGGTGCTGCAGCGGGATCATCTTCTCGAAGCTGGTGGACGGACGCACTTGCGTGGCCGACCAGGCGAGGAAGACGGTCACCAGCAGGCACGCGATGATCACGAACGGCCGGTGGGTGAAGATGATGCGTTCCAGGAAAGTAGCCTTGTCCTGTTGATGCTTGTTCAGAGCGTTCATTGCGGCTCCCCGGCTTATTGTTGTTCTGTCAGCTCGGCGCCGGTCGCCGAAGCCAGGTGGATACCGCCCTGGCCGACCAGGACCAGGTTGCCATTGCCGGCCGCGCTCACGCCCGCGAGGGACAGGCGATCCGGACGGTTGACGACGCTGAAGCTCACGCCGTCGTCCTTGCTCTCCAGCACGCTGCCGCCATGGCCGACGACGACGATGGTGCCGTCATCCAGCAGGCTGCCTTCGGAGAGGCCGAACTCCAGCTCGCCGCCGTTGGCGGTGGGCAGGCTGACCTGCTGCCAGGTGCTGCCGAAATCGGTGGAGCGGAACAGGTGACCGCGCAGGCCGTAGGCCAGAACGGTGCCGGCCTGGGTGGTGCCGGTGGCGCCGAACAGCGAACCTTCGTACGGGCCCTGGAGTTTCTCCCAGGTCTCGCCCCAGTCCTTGGAGCGGAACATGCTGCCCGCCTCGCCGACCACGAACAGGCCGGAATCCTTCACCGCCGTGATGGCGTTGAGGTGGAACTGGTCTTCGTTGTCCAGGCGGTCGCTGACGTCTTCCCAGTGCTGGCCACCGTCGGTGGTTTCCAGCAGCGCGCCATAGGCGCCCACGGCCATGCCGTGGTTCTCGTCCTGGAACCAGATGTCCAGCAGCGGCGCTTCGCGCTTGAGGTCCTCGAACTGGCGCACCCAGGTGGTGCCGCCATCGGTGGTGGCCAGGACCTGGGCGTCATGGCCGACGGCCCAGCCCTTCTTGTCGCTGATGAAGAACACCGAGGTCAGCAGCTGGCGGGTCGGCACGGTGGCCTGGGTCCAGCTCTTGCCTGCGTCGTCGGAATAGAGGATGTGCCCGTGATCACCCACCGCGACCAGACGCTTGCCGGCATGGGCAATGCTCAGCAGTAGGCTGCTGGAGGCCTTGGCGGAAACGATCGAGTTGGAATCACTGGCGGCGTCCGTTGCGGCAACGGCATGCAGCGGAGCCAGGGACATCATCAGGAAGGAAAGCGCGCCGAGCAGGGAAACCGTCTTGCGCGACATCGGGAAAGAGCTTCGCACTCCCGATACGGGCTGCTCGCTCGAAGTGCGCCACAGGGGCTCACGCATATGCCTTTACCTCTTTTTCTTATGCAGGCGGTATGTAGTTTGGAGCTATATAGCCAGCCTTTTCCGAGGCTGACAATTAACGGCACGTTATCTTTTGTTAAGCCCTGGCCGCCTCACTCGAAAGGATGACTGCGTTTTGCCATCTCAGCCGAAAGGCGCGCAGCTGGGGGCTTTCAGCGGGTTGAGCGGTAACACTTTTCGCCTCCGCCCTACAGGGTCTGACGACTTTTCGACCACAAATGAAAAAGCCCGCCGAAGGGCGGGCTCTTTCAGACATGACACGAACTCAGCGGGTGCCGCGGCGACGCAGTGCGGACGGGCTGAAGTAGGAGTCGTCCGGTACGGCCTGGCCGAAGTCGATGGTGCTCGGCTCTTCGTTGTCCAGGTTCTGTACGTGGTAGCGACGGGCCTGCAGGTCGTGGAAGGTATCCAGAGCGGTCCAGGTGGTGGGCAGCTCGTAGTAGTTCTTCAGGTAGGCCAGCGATACGCGCCACAGCTCGCCGCGACCGTCGTACTGGTCGACTTCGGCGGCGCCCCAGCTGTCTTCGTCCAGGAACAGCACGCGCTTGGAGTAGATGTGGCGCGAGCCCGGCTTCAGGGTGCCTTCGACGACCCACACGCGGTGCAGTTCGTAGCGGGTGTACTTCGGGTTCAGGTGGCTGGGGGTCAGCAGATCCTTGTACTTAACCTCAGGGCTGGAAACCTTGTAGTTGTTGTACGGGATGTACATTTCCTTCTTGCCGATCAGCTTCCAGTCGTAGCGATCCGGCGAGCCGTTGAACATGTCGGTGTCGTCGGCGGTACGCAGGCCGTCAGCGGCAGCGATCGGGGTGTCGTAGGCCAGGTTCGGCGCACGGCGCACGCGGCGCTGGCCAGCGTTGTAGCCCCAGGCCTGACGCGGTTCCTTCACCTGATCCAGGGTCTCGTGGACCAGCGCGGCACCACCGGCCAGGCGAGCCGGGCTCTTGGTGAACGACAGGTAGTAGAACAGCAGGTTGTTCAGGTCGGCGAAGCTCTTGCCCTGGACGTAGTACTTGAACAGCGCTTCCTGCTGCGAGGTCACCAGCGAGTAGTCACCGTTGCGCTGCACGGCCACTTCGGACGCACGACGCACGATGAAGGTACCGCGGTAACGAGCGATGTGGTTCCACACTGCCTCCACGCCGCTCTGCGGGATCGGGAACGGAATGCCGCCGAAGGCATCGACGAAGCCGTTGCCGCCCTCGGCCAGCTTGGCGCTGGTGGCGTTCTTCAGGGTGTTGTCATACACCCACTGCGGTGCCGAACCACTGCGGCGGCTCGGGTACACCGGCATCTGGAAGGTGTCCGGGTAGGTGGCGAACAGCGCCAGGGTGCCCGGGGTCAGGTTGGCCTTGTACTGGTCCAGGTTCGCCTTGGTGATGGTGTACAGCGGCTTATCGGCGGCAAACGGGTCGATGTGGTGCTGGCCCGGCTTGTAGCCGGCCGGCGCCTGGGTGATGCCACCGGTCCAGGCCGGAATGGTGCCGGCGGCGTTGCCGGCCTTTTCCGCGCCCAGCGGGGTCAGGGTCGACTGCAGCTTGGCCGCGTCCTGCGGGGAAACCGCTGCCAGGGCACTGCCGGCCGACAGGGCCAGGGCCACTGCGGCGCCAACCAGGGTACGCATGTTGCGCATGTTGCTTCTCCGTGAGGTGTGCGCGGCGGGTACTTCTGAACCCCGCCGCGCGGCTTTCATAGGATCTGTTTTCGTTAGAACGAGTACTTGACGTTGAAGCCCACGTTGTCGCGGTCGCGTGCGGCGTTGTTCTGCCCGGCGCCGTAGAACTCGGTGTATTGCAGCTCGGCTTCCAGGGCGTTCAGGTAGGTAGCCTTGACGCCCAGGGTGTAGGCCTTGCGGCCTTCGATGAAGTTGCCGGTCTGGTAGGAGTTGCCTTCGAAGTCGTCCTTGTAGACGGCGTAGGGCGAGATGTTCACGCCGGCGAAGACGTCGTTCCAGGTACCCGACAGCAGCAGGGTGTAGCCGTAGGCGTTCTTGTTCACCTGATCGTCGCGGTCGTAGCCGGAGATGTAGGCGCCGTTGCTGCGGCCGGAGTAGTAGCGGGTCGAACCGTCGTAGGCGGTGTACTGCAGGTTGCTGCCGCGCAGGTGCTCGGAAGCCAGCTCCGCCACGCCCATCAGCGAGTCGAAGGACAGCGACGGGCCGAAGTTGTAGATGGTGCCCAGCGAGGTGTTGAAGGCCTCGACACGCTCGTAGTTGTGGATCTGGTCGCTCATCGAGACCTGACCACCACCGATGTTCACGCTCTTCCCGCTGGCCAGCCCCGGAGCCTGGACCAGCAGGTCGCCGAGCAGGTCGTTGGTGGTAGCGATGCCGATCGGCAGGTTCGGGCGGTAGGCCAGCTCACCGAACACCGAGGCGTCGCCCACGGTGGTGTTGAAGCTGAGGCCGTACATGCGGATGTTCTCGACGTACTCGCGGCGGGCGTTGACCTGGTTGGCCACGTCCACGGAGGTTGCGCCGTTGACCAGGCTCAGCACCTGGCCTGCCAGGGCGTTGCCGCCGCCTGCCGCGCTCACCAGCTGGTCGTAGGAGCTGAAGCCACCAATGCCGGCCAGCTGGTCGAGGTTCACGCCGGCGTAATCGCTGTTCAGGTCGGCGTAGATGGTCGGTTCTTTCGAGTGGTAGTTCACGAAGTAGAAGCCGAACTCGGTGGAGTTCAGTTCTTCGGCCACGTAGTGGAAGGCCACGCCGAACTGACCATCGTTCTTGGCGTTGATGTCCTTGCCGACGTTGGCGACCTTGAACACGCCATTGGAGTCCAGGTAGCTGGTGCCCTGCAGGCCGCCCACATGGGCTGCGGACAGCTGCGGGTAGAGGGTCTGGAACAGCGGGTTGGAGAGCGCGCCCACGGTGGTGTAGGCGGTGTTGCCGCCGTCGGCGAACAGGTCGGTCTCGGAGAAGAAGGTGCCGACCGGGTCGATACGGGTCTCTTTCCAGTTCCACTGGTAGAAGGCGTCCATCGACAGGTTGTCGGTCAGGCCGATGTTGAAGCTCGCGGCTTCAACCGGCATCAGCACTTCCTTCAGCTCGGAGCCCGGCAGGCGGAACTTCGCGGCGTCCACCGGGTTGGTGGTGTTGACGCCACCGCGGTAGAAGATGCCCTCGCCCCAGTTGAACACCTGGCGACCCAGGCGCGCGGTCAGCGGGTGATCGGCCACGTCCCAGTTGCCATAGACGTAGGCATCGAGGATCTCGGCGCGGTTGCCGGCGGCGTCGCGGGTCTCGCTGGTGAAGCGGTCGCTGTTGGGGTAGGTCTGGCTCGGCTGCGCCGGATGGTTGTTGTCGTAGTAGTCGTTGCGCTTGTCCATGATCTGGGTGTCATAGAAAGCCGAGCCACGTACGAACAGGCCGTAGTTCTTGTAGGTCGCTTCCAGGTCGGAAGTGATCTTGTACACCTCGGAAACCAGGCCGGTATCGAAGTTGCGGTTGCCGTCGTTGCCGTTGATGTCGTTGTTGGTCTTGTCCTGACCCTGTACACGCCACAGCGAGCCGTAGGAAACGGTACTGTCCAGCGAGCCGCTCACCTCGTTGTCGAGGAAGCTGAACTCCACGGCGGTCGCCGGGGCGGACATCAGCAGAGGCAGGATGCCTGCCAGGGCGAAGCCCGCACGAGCAGGCGCATAACGCAAGACGGGCTTGCGAACTGGGATTTCCATTAGGACTCACTCCATGGACTGATCATTCTTTGGCGGTGCCGCCACTGCGGGCGGTTCACCGTTTTCAGCCGTTATTCCACGGCCTTGTTGTCGTCGATCTGAAGGAAACTCCCCCAAGGTGCTCGACATGCCTCCCGCCCCATCGGACGGGCAAAGGCTAAGCGGGGTCCGTCGGTGCAACCCCAGTGCCAAGAGCACCGATGTATCCGGTTCTGCTTACAAAAAATAAAGAATCTGCGCGCTACTTTTTGTGACTGGTCGTTCACTGATCAAATCAAGTGGCCGATTGCGCCATTTGCCATCCCTGATGGCGCAATCGGCCCCTGAAGGCGCGACGCAGACACATCGGAGTTTTTCGCCCAATATCACAAAGCGATAAGAATGCTATCGGTTAATTTCGATAGGTAACAAAAAGGTGTTACCAACAAAAGTTGGTAACACCTTTTCGAAAGTGCAGTGCGCCCCTGGGAGGGGGCGCGGCGGGTGTGTTACGCGAGGCTCTTGCTGACTACTTCGTATACATCGCTGGACAGCTCGCCGGACGCGAGGATGCGTTCCAGCTCGGCTTTCATCAACGCCTGACGCGCCGGCGCGTACTTGCGCCAGCGGGTCAGCGGGGTCAGCAGGCGCGAGGCGATCTGCGGGTTGAGCGCATTGAGGGTGATGATCTGGTCGGCCAGGAAACGGTAGCCGGCGCCGTCCGCGCGATGGAAGTTCACCGCGTTCTGGTTGGCGAAGGCGCCGATCAGCGCGCGGATCTTGTTCGGGTTCTTCAGGGTGAAGGCCGCATGGCCCATCAGCGCCTGCACACGCTCCAGCCCGCCCGGCAGGGTGCAGCCGGCCTGGACGCTGAACCACTGGTCCATCACCAGCGGATCTTCCTTGAAGTAGTCGGCGAACATCGACAGCGCTTCGGCCTTCTCATTATCGAAGGAAGAATTGACCAGCACGGCCAGCGCGGTCAGGCGCTCGGTCATGTTGTCGCAATCCTTGTACTGCTCCTGGCAGGCGGCGAGCACTTCGGCCTTGCCGCTCTGCATGAGGTAGGACAGCGCGATGTTCTGCAGGCTGCGGCGGGCGATGTGCGAGGCTTCGGCAACATAGGCGGTCTCGCGGGACTGCTTGCGGTTGGCCTGGTAGCGCTCCCACAGCTGCTCGTGCAGCGCCGCACCGATCTGCTGGCGGGCGAACTCGCGGGCGGCGTGGATGGCCTCGACGTCAGCCACTTCGCTGATCTCGGTGAGGTACGCCTCGCTGGGCAGCGAGAGCATCTCGGCGACCATGGCCTGGTCCAGACCGGTGTCGAGCAGCAAGGTGCGGAAGGCGGTGATCAGGCGATCATCCAGGACAAGCTGCTCGCCACGCTGGTGCTGCCCGATCAGCTCCTGCAGGACCTGCACGGAGAGCTGTTGGCCGGCTTCCCAGCGATTGAAGCCGTCCTCGTCGTGCTGCATGAGGAACATCAGCTGGTCGCGGTTGTACGGGAAGCTCAGCTTCACCGGCGCGGAGAAGCCACGCAGCAGCGACGGCAGCGGCTTCTCGGCGAGGCCGACGAAGGTAAAGGACTGCTCGGCCTCGGTGACCTGCAGCACACGATCGCTGCCATGGCCGTGCTCTTCGCCCTGCAGACGCAGCGACAGGGCGTTGCCCAGCTTGTCGATCAGGCCCATCTGCACCGGGATGACGAAGGGCTGCTTCTCGCTCTGCCCCGGTGTGGCCGGGCAGCTCTGGCGGAAGGTCAGGGTGTAGCTCTGCGCCGCAGCGTCGAAGCTCTCCTCTACCGCCAGGCGCGGGGTGCCGGACTGGCTGTACCAGCGCTTGAACTGGGTCAGGTCGACGCCGTTGGCGTCCTCCATGGCCTTGACGAAGTCGTCGCAGGTCACGGCCTGGCCGTCATGGCGCTCGAAGTACAGGTCGGTGCCCTTGCGGAAGCCGTCGGCGCCCAGCAGGGTGTGGATCATGCGCACCACTTCCGAACCCTTCTCGTAGACGGTCAGGGTGTAGAAGTTGGAAATCTCGATGAAGGAATCCGGGCGCACCGGGTGCGCCATGGGGCCGGCGTCCTCGGCGAACTGGTTGGTGCGCAGGAAGGCCACGTCCTCGACGCGCTTGACGGTGCGCGAGTTCATGTCGGCGGAGAACTCGCTGTCGCGGAACACGGTGAAGCCTTCCTTGAGCGACAGCTGGAACCAGTCGCGGCAGGTCACGCGGTTGCCCGACCAGTTGTGGAAGTACTCGTGGGCGACGACGCCTTCGACGCGCTGGTGCGCGGCGTCGGTGGCTGTCTCGGCCTTGGCCAGCACGCAGCTGGAGTTGAAGATGTTGAGGCCCTTGTTCTCCATGGCGCCCATGTTGAAGTCGTTGACCGCGACGATCATGAAGATGTCCAGGTCGTACTCGCGGCCGTAGACCTTCTCGTCCCAGCGCATCGAGTTCTTCAGGCTGTCCATGGCGTGCTGGACCTTGTCGATGTTCTCCGGCTCGACATAGATGCGCAGGGTGACTTCGCGCTCGCTCATGGTGGTGAACTGGTCTTCCACGCACCAGAGGTCACCGGCGACCAGGGCGAACAGGTAGGCCGGCTTCTTGAACGGGTCCTGCCAGGTCGCCCAGTGGCGGCCGCCCTCTTCCGAGCCACTGGCCACCGGGTTGCCATTGGACAGCAGCACCGGGTACTGGTGCTGTTCGGCCGACAGCGTGGTGGTGAAGCTGCTCATCACGTCCGGGCGGTCGAGGTAGTAGGTGATCTTGCGGAAGCCTTCGGCTTCGCACTGGGTGCAGAACATCTTGCCGGACTTGTACAGGCCTTCCAGCGCGGTGTTGCTTTCCGGGTGGATGCGCACGGTGCTGTCGACGGTGAAGGTCTTCGCCGTCGGCTGCAGGGTCAGGTGGTTCTCGTCCTGCTGGTACTGGCCGGCTTCGAGGGTCTGGTCGTCCAGCGCCACCGACAGCAGCTCCAGCTGCTGGCCGTCGAGCACCAGCGGCGGCAGGCCGTCACCGCGCTCCGGGTTGCGGCGCATCACCAGCTGGGCGTGGACCAGGGTGTGGTCCTCGTACAGCTCGAAGGTCAGGTTGGTCTCGTCGATCAGGTACTCGGGCGCCTGATAATCCTTGAGGTAGATGACTTTCGGTTGCTCGGTACGCATGGCTTTTGGCCCCTTGGAAGGCGGCAGGCAGGGTGGGCCGGCCGGAGGAATACTGACTCTAGCGATTGGGAACGGCGCGGGCGAGTCGCAAGACGCATCTATCCGTAGATGCGTCTCTCACTAGATGCGAGCTCTGGGCCGAAAATTCAATGCAGGTGCGATCAGGCGCTGATGGCCAGCTGGTACGCGGTGAACTTGCGCACGTTGATCACGCCGGTATCGAAGATCAGGTACTGGCCCTTGATACCCTGCAGGGTACCCTCGACCACCGGCGTCTTGTCCAGATCGAAGCTGGTGATCTTGGCCAGGTAGGCCTCCACCGGGTAGCTGATCTCGATGGGTTGCATGTCGATCACCGGCTGGATCGCCTGCAGGCCGAAGCGCTGCTGCAGGGCGACGATGCCCTCGGCGCAGGCGTCGAATATCTGCTCGCGGATGGCTACCAGGTCCAGCGGTTCGGCCTCGCCCTTGAGCAGTGCGCGCCAGTTGGTGCGGTCGGTGACCTGGCTGCGCAGCAGGTCCTCGACGAAGCCGGACTGCTGGCGGGTCGCCACGCGCATGATCGGCAGCGCCTGGCGCGCGCCCTGGTCGATCCAGCGGGTCGGCACCTGGGTGGCGCGGGTGATGCCCACCTTGGCTCCCGAGGAGTTGGCCAGGTAGACCACGTGGTCGGTCATGCAGAAGCGCTCGCCCCACTCCGGTTCGCGGCAGGAGCCGTCGTCGTAGTGGCACTTCTCCGGGCTCATGATGCAGCTGTCGCATTGCGCCAGCTTGGTGAAGCACGGGTAGCAATAGCCCTGGGCGAAGCTCTTCTTGGTCTTGCGCCCGCAATGGCAGCAGTTGATCTCGCCCAGGTACTCCAGGCGCACGGTCTTGCCGATCAGCGGGTTTACCGCGACTTCCTTCTCGCCGAGGCGAAAGGCGTACTGCACGGGGTTTTCCAGGCGCGCCGACATCTTGCTCAGGGCGCCGCGTCCAATCTCTTCCATCAAAACCCTGCCATCAGTGCAGCGAATTGGAGGAGAAGAGGATGTTCGGGATCGGCTCGGCGTGTGACTCGCAGGCCTGCGGGCCCATGTAGCCGGTACGCTGGTCCTCGGGAAGGTTGTCCATCTCCCAGGCGATCATGGCCTGCAGCGACAGCTCCTTCTGTTCCACGGACAGCTTGCGGCCGTCGGGCCATTTGCCGATTTCCACGGCCAGCTTGAGGCTCTCGTAGATTTCGGGGGTGATGTTCTCGATCATTTCGGCGAAGGACGACATGGGCCGGCTCCTGCAGGGGAAAAACGAAGCCGGCATTCTACCGGGCGAAAGCCTTGCGCGCACGAACGCCGGTCAATCGGTTGCGCGGCTCCCGTTCATCCAGGGGGCGCTTTCGTAGGATGGCGTGGAGCGAAGCGATACCCATCGATCCCAGCACCGACAGCATGGGTATCGCCTAGGCTCCACCCATCCTACGAAGTCGCCAGCCGGCAAGGATCGGCCGATGATGAGACGCCGCAATGCGGCTCAGCGCGCCGCGCGCCGAGCCAACAGCCCGCCAAACAGCCCGCTCAGGCAACCCGCCACCAGCCCGCCGACGTGGGCGCCGTTGGCGATGGAGCCGAAGCCGAGCAGGTCGATCACGCCCGACAGGCACACCAGCAGCCAGATCAGCATCATTGCCACCACGCCTTTGGGCAGGTGGTAGGCCGGCGTCGGCGCCATGCGCTGGAATATCCAGCAGTGGCCAAGCAGCCCGTAGAGCACGCCGGACAGGCCACCGAACAGGCTCGGCCCGCTGACGCCGTACTGCACCAGGTTCGACACCAGGCCGAAGCCCAGGCTCAGCCCCAGCAGCATCCAGGCGCCCTGGCGATACTCGATGCGCCGGCCCAGCTCCCAGTACCACATGGCATTCATCGCCAGATGCAGCCAGCCGAAGTGGATCAGCATGGGCGTGAACAGGCGCCACCACTGCCCCTGCGCCAGCGAGTCGGACAGCGGATAGAACAGCGCGCGATCCTCGCCGACCATCTGGAAATTCTGGAAGGTGAACCAGCGCAGCGTCTCGGGCGAAGTGCCCAGCAGGGTGATGGCGGCCACCACGAAGGTCACCAGCAGCACCGCCGCCGTCATGCGGCTGACCTTCAGTTGCTGGACGAAACCCGGCCCGCCGCGCTGGGGCTCGGCATGTACGGTGAATTCGGGATCGCCCTGTGGATAACGCTGGTACAGGCTGCGCACTTGCTCGGCCAGCTGGGAATTGGGCACCCAGAGCACCTGCTCACCGGACTCCTCGCTGACCCGGAACGGCACGTTCAGCCGCTGCAGCAGGGTGACGAACTGCCCCAGGTCGACCGCCGCCGGCAACCGCATCGCTTCAATTGCGCTCACTCATCGCCCTCCGGACGCTTCACATCCACCCAAACGAACTTGTTGCGGTCCAGCCGCGTTTCCTCGTCCAGCCGGTAGGCCGCGAGCTTGCCGTACATCACCGCGCTGTAGTCCAGGCAGGCGAGGTTCGGGCGGATCGGCGCCGGGGTGCCGCGCCGCCAGTAGTGGCCGACGAACAGCAGCGGCTCATCGGCGCCGTAGGTCAGCAGGCGCGACTTCTGTTCCTCGCTCAGGCGCTCGCTGGCCACTTCGTCGGGCAGCGCGTCGGGCTGGAACACGATGTCGCCGTAGGTTTCCGGCGCGCGGTCTTCTTCCCAGAACTTGGTGCGGAAGAAGGCGCGGGTGAAGCCGTCGCTGCCGGTCAGCGTCAGGCCGTTGGGCAGGCGCATGTCGGTGCCGCGCAGCAGGCGGTCGCAGGCCTGCTGGGCAAAGCTGCCCGGCTCGGCGGTGGCCATGAGGAAGGCTTCGTCGATGCGCCCGTCGGGGAACTGCTGGCGCAGGGCGTCGATCACGTCGTGGTCCCAGCAGGCGTGGACCATGCGGAAACGCCCGGAATCGAGAAACAGCGGCATCTCCTGGAACCAGCCGAGGAAGTCGCGCCAGTCCGCCGGGTGCCCTTCGAACTGCTCCAGCGTCTCGCGGATCAGCCTGGCGTGGCGCGGCGTGTGCTCGCGCACGTACTGGCGGCCGCTGCCCGGCGCGGCAGGCGTGGACCAGCCGAGGGCGTTGAACTCGTGGTTGCCCATGATGCACAGCGCCTCACCGGCGGCGACCATGTCGTGCACCCGGTGTAGCGCCTCGCGGATGCGCGGGCCACGGTCGATGAGGTCGCCCAAAAACAGCGCCTGGCGCCGCGCATGTCGCCACACGCCGCCCTGCGAGCGGTAGCCGAGGCGCTCCAGCAGATGGTCGAGGGTATGCGCGCAGCCGTGGATGTCGCCGATCAGGTCGTAGCCGCGTGCGGGGTCGAGTTCCATCACTCGCTGCTCCCGAGGCGGCTGCCCCAGCCCAGCTTGGTCCGGCAGACCTCGTAGTAGTTGTGGTCGATGGGGTGGATCAGGCGCAGCTTCTGCGGCTTCTTGCTTACCGTAACGGTGTCGCCCGGCGCGCAGGTGAAGTGGTTCTGGCCGTCACAGGACACCTGCGGGTAGATCTGCATGTTCGGCGAGACGACGATCTTCAGCTCGCTGTTGCCATCGACCACGATGGGTCGGCTGGACAGCATGTGCGGGTACATCGGCACGACCACGATGGCATCCAGCTTGGGATGCATGATCGGCCCGCCAGCGGATAGCGCGTAGGCGGTGGAGCCGGTCGGGGTGGCGACGATCAGGCCGTCGGCCTTCTGGCTGCAGACGAACTGGCCGTCGATGTACAGCTCGAACTCGATCATCCGCGTGGACTTGCCGGGGTGCAGCACCACGTCGTTCAGCGCGTCGCCCTGGCCGATGGATTCGCCGTGGCGGCGTACCAGCGCGTCGAGCAGGAAGCGGCTCTCGACGATGTACTGGCCGCCGAGGACTTCGGCGACCTTGGTTTCCAGCTCGTCGGGGCGGATATCGGTGAGGAAGCCCAGGCTGCCACGGTTGATCCCCAGCACCGGCACCTTGTGCCGCGCCAGCGCACGTGCGGCGCCGAGCATGCTGCCGTCGCCACCGACCACGATCACCAGGTCGCAGATCTCGCCCATGATCTTCCGCGAGCAGGTCTGCAGGCCGTGGCCCGGCAGGACCTCGGCAATGGTGTCCTCGAGGATCACATGCAGGTGGCGCTCGGTGAGGAATTTCTTCAGCCGACGGATGGTTTCCAGAACCTGGGTGCTGCCCAGGCGGCCGATGATGCCGATATTGCGAAAGGGTTCCATGGGACTCCGGACGGCGTTGCGCTACTCGAATGGCGGAATTATGGGCGAAAGGCGGAAGCAGCGGCAAACCGCAGCGTGGCCGGAGCGAGTCTGTAGCGGCTAGGCTTGGGGCATGACCGACTTCACCACCCTGCTCGACGAGCTGCTGATCGACCTGCGCCAGCCGCAGGTCCGCGACCTCGCCTGGACGCTGCTCTCCCCGCCCCTGCTGCACCCCGGCAGCCCGGCGCTGCGCCACCCGCTGAGCGCCAGTCGCTGGTACACGCAGCCCGAACTGCTGGCTGACTGGCTGCGCGCTCAGGAGCGCTCGCCGGGCGAATTGCTGGCGCAGCTCGAGTCCGCGCCGCACCAGCGCCTGGGCCGCTATTACGAACGCCTCTGGCAATATGCCCTGGCGCGCACGCCGGACCTGCGCCTGCTGGCCGCCAACCTGCCGGTGCGCGACAACGGCCAGACCCTCGGCGAGCTGGACCTGCTGCTGGAGGACGACGACGGCCTGCATCACCTGGAGCTGGCCATCAAGCTCTACCTCGGCCCCAGCGAAGACGGCCCGGACTCCTGGCTCGGGCCGGGCGCCGAAGATCATCTGCTGCGCAAGATCGGGCACTTCTACCAGCACCAGCTGCCGCTCTCCTCCACCGTCGAGGGATTGGCCGTGGTGCGCGAGCACAGTGACGCGGAGCCATCCCCCGGCCTCTGGCTCGGCGGCTACCTGTTCTATTCCTGGCCCACACCCTGCCCGCCGCCAGCGGGGGCCAGCGACAACCACCAGCGCGGCCGCTGGCTGCACCGGCGCACCTGGCCCGCCTACCAGGCACAACAGCCCGACGGCTGGCAGGCGCTGTCCCGCAAGGGCTGGCTATCCCCGGCCGCCGAAGATGAAAGCTGGAGCGCTGAGCGCTTCGCCACCTGGCTGGCAGAACTGCCCGAAGACGGTTTCCCGCAGATGCTGGTGCGCATGGAGTTCCACGAAGGACGCTGGCGGGAGCATGAGCGCCTGTTCCTGGTGGGTGACCGCTGGCCACGGGTGCATAGCGGCTACTCGCGCTGAGCCGCCAGGGTCTTCAATTGCTCATCCAGCGCCCGGCGCCCCTGCAGGCCGCCGCTGTGGATGGCAACGATGCGGGCACCGCGCGCGATGCGCCCCGCCGCGATTTCATCGTGCAGCGCCAGCAGCAACTTCCCGGTGTACAGCGGCTCCAGCGGCACGCCGCACTCGGCTTCAGTCGCCTGGATGAAGCGAGCCAGCGTCGCGTCGATCCGCGCGAAGCCCCCACGGCTGGCATCCAGCAAACGGTATCCGGCATCGCTGGAGCCACCCTCCCTTAACAGCTCGGGCACCTGTGTTTCGATACCGTGCCCCGGCGGCACCGCCATGGCGCCGACCACCGGATGCGCTCCACCCTCGCCGAGCACCAGGCCGGCCAGGGTCGTGCCAGTGCCGCAGGCCACCCAGAGCTGCTGATAGTCATCCCAGCCGAGAGCACCGAGTTGCCCGCGAATCTGCGCAATCAACGGCGAGCAGCCCTGCGCACCGGCAAGCCCGCCGCCGCCTTCGGCCACAGCGAGCAACCGGGGATGGCGCTCGCGCCAGGGAGTCCAGAAATCCGCTTCGTGACGCCGGCGATAGCCGCCGTAGCCAAGCCAGTGGAGCTGCATGCCGAGCTGGCGCAGGTCGGCCGCTGTGGGATTGTCCTGCTCGTCTCCGCGCAGCAATCCGACGGTCTCGAAGCCGAAGCGCGCGCCGGCTGCCGCGACCGCATGCAGGTGATTGGAATGAGCGCCGCCCAGGGTCATCACACCGTTCAGGCCCAGGTCGGCGGCTTGCTGGAGATAAGTGGCGAGCTTGAACCACTTGTTGCCGGAGACCAGCGTGTCCACGAGGTCCAGGCGCAACAACGCCAGCTCGACGCCGGCGCGGTCGAGCCAATCCAGGTGGACGCGTTGCAGGGGGGCTTCGGGGCGCCAGTCGGGGAACCGCACGGCGCCCCGGTCAGCCGGTAGTGACGCTGCGCAGTCGGCCGGCAGTCTTGTGCCGGGAACAGCAGTTGCTGTCGCCTTCGACGAAGCGGCCGGGAGTTTCCACGCGGTCGATGGGCATGGCGCAGCGCTCGCCGTTGGACAGCCGTCCTTCGCAGGCGGGTTGCTGGTAATGGGCGAGCCAGCTGCGGTACTGGTCTTCGGCGACGAAGCACTTGGCCGCGGCGTAGGCCATGGGGTTTTCCTGGTAACGGGCGACATCCTGCAGCGACAGGGTCAGATGACCGGCGCCTGGATGGTACACCACGAAGATCACCCCCATGCCGGCCAGGCGCTCCAGCATCGAGCCATCGGCCGCCTTGGCCGCCAGCGCATCCAGCTCCAGGCGCAAGCCCTCGGCGCCCTGCTGCAGTTGCCCGGCGAGCTCGCGCAACTGGGCGGTTTCCTCGTGCAGTTGCTCGGCTTCCTTGCGCAGCTGCTGGTTCTCCTGCTTCAGCTGCTGGTCCACTTCGTTGCGGTAGGTCAGCTCGACGTCGCGGACAGAAATCTGCTCCTTGTAGCGAGCCTCCAGGCTGGCCAGGCGGGTGCGCGATTCCTCCTCGATCTGCTGGCGCAGTTGCTCCAGCTCGTCGCGGCCGCTTTCTTCGATATGACGCAACTGGGCGGTCAGCTCCTCGCGTCCGCGCTGGAAGCCATTGGCCTGGCCATCCAGTTCACGGCGCAGGCCGGCGTTGATCTCTTCCTCGCGCTTCAGGCCTTCGCGCAGTGCGGCGAGTTCGGCCTGCAGCACCTTGACCTGCTCCTGCGCACTGAGCTTCAGGCGACTGAGTTCCTGTTCGTGCTGCTGGCTGATCTGCGACAGGCGGGTTTCATGCTGACCGAGCAGCGCGGCGGTCTTCTGCTGGTGCTCTTCGAGCAGCGCGCGGGCGAGCTTTTCGGCCTCCTCGCGGGACTCCTCGGCAGGCGCATACCACTGGTGTTCGTCAGCCATCTGCAGGCGCGCAAGCTCCACGGCAGCAGGCTCTTCTTCCACCAGCATGCCCAGGTTGTTGCGCTTCACTGCTTCACGCAGTTGCACCAGATGGTTCTGCGCGGCTTCCAGGGTCGGGTCCCACAGGTGCATCTGGTGCCAGGACACCGGGCACTGGCTGCGGCAGGCCAGGCGGATAGGCCCGGCGCCCATGTCGGGGCCACGACCGGCGCGGTCGGCCAGGTTGCGCAGCGGCAGGTTCCAGCCTCTGTCGGCTTCGCCCTTTTCGTCGAAGTCCAGATAGAAGAACACCACCGCCTTGACCAGCAGACGCGGGTTGATCAGCACATAGGCGAGCTGCATCTGCTGATCGGCGTATTCCGGCATCTGCACGACGTTGTCGAGCAGCGCCTCGAATTCGGGGTAGAGCATTTCCCTGCAGACGCCGCGGTCATTGAAGAAGACCACGGCTTCCACCATTTGAGGCTTCTTCTGCATGCTCATCGATTGACCTCTGGGCTGGTGCGGGAGGAAGTCTGAAAAAAAGGGTCTGTCAGAAATGCAGCACCCAGACAGCGGGAAAATCCCGACATCCGAGCAAGTCTAGGGGAATTAATGTCGCAGGCAATGTGACTCGGTTGGCACCCGCCCCGGCGCTCGGGCCAGGCGGTTAACCGGCTGGAGAATTATGTGACGCGGTTGGATTTTTGGAGGGATATCCGGGCCCGGAAGGGAACTTTTCCGGGCCCGGCTTTGTGATCCTGGTCTCAGCCGAATCAGATTTCAGCGGCCAGGCGCGAGCCCTGGTTGATGGCACGCTTGGCGTCCAGCTCCGCAGCCACGTCGGCGCCGCCGATCAGGTGCACGCTCTGGCCGGCAGCGACCAGGCCGTCGTGCAGTTCGCGCAGCGGGTCCTGGCCGGCGCAGACGACCACGGTGTCCACCGGCAGCACCTGCGGCTCGCCGCCGGCGATGCTGATGTGCAGGCCATCGTTGTCGACCTTGAGGTACTCGACGCTGTTGAGCATCTGTACCTGCTTGTTCTTCAGGCCGGTACGGTGGATCCAGCCGGTGGTCTTGCCCAGGCCGTCACCGACCTTGGACTTCTTGCGCTGCAGCAGGAACACCTGGCGCGCCGCGGCGTGCGGATGCGCCTGGATACCGGCGATGCCGCCACGGGCATCCAGGTTCTCGTCGATACCCCACTCCTGCCAGAAGGCATGGCGGTCCAGGCTGGTGGATTCGCCAGCGTGGGTGATGTACTCGGAGACGTCGAAGCCGATGCCGCCGGCGCCGATCACCGCCGCGCTGTTGCCGACCGGTTTGCGCTCGAGGATGGCGTCCAGGTAGCTGATCACCTTGGCGTTCTCGATGCCGGGAATGGCCGGGGTGCGCGGCACGATGCCGGTGGCGAGGATGACCTCGTCGAAGCCGCCCTTGACCAGGTCGTCGACGCTGACGCGGGTATTCAGCTGCAGGTTCACGCCGGTGGTTTCCACCTTGCGCTTGAAGTAGCGCAGGGTCTCGTAGAACTCTTCCTTGCCCGGCACGCGCTTGGCGACGTTGAACTGGCCGCCGATCTCGCCGGCGGCGTCGAACAGGGTCACCTCGTGGCCACGCTCGGCCGCCACGGTGGCGGCGGACAGGCCGGCAGGGCCGGCGCCGACCACGGCGATCTTCTTCACGTGGGTGGTCGGGATGTAGTTCAGCTCGGTTTCATGGCAGGCACGCGGGTTCACCAGGCAGCTGGTCAGCTTGCCGCCGAAGGTGTGGTCCAGGCAGGCCTGGTTGCAGCCGATGCAGGTGTTGATCTCATCGGCACGGCCTTCGGCAGCCTTGTTGACGAAGTCCGGGTCAGCCAGGAACGGACGGGCCATGGAGACCATGTCGGCGTCGCCTTCGGCCAGTACCTGCTCGGCAATTTCCGGGGTGTTGATGCGGTTGGTGGTGCACAGCGGGATGTTGACTTCGCCCTTGAGCTTGGCGGTGACCTTGGTGAAGGCCGCGCGCGGCACCTTGGTGGCGATGGTCGGGATGCGCGCTTCGTGCCAGCCGATGCCGGTGTTGATGATGGTCGCGCCGGCCTTTTCGATAGCCTTGGCCAGCAGGACGATCTCGTCCCAGGTGCTGCCGCCTTCCACCAGATCAAGCATCGACAGGCGATAGATGATGATGAAGTTCGGGCCTACGGCCTCACGCACGCGGCGGACGATTTCCACCGGCAGGCGCATGCGGTTCTCGTAGCTGCCGCCCCAGCGGTCGGTGCGGTGGTTGGTGTGGGCGACCAGGAACTGGTTGATGAAGTAACCTTCCGAACCCATGATCTCGACGCCGTCGTAGCCGGCCACCTGGGCCAGGCTCGAGCAGTTGACGAAGTCGGCGATCTGCTTCTCGATGCCCTCTTCATCCAGCTCGCGCGGCTTGAACGGGTTGATCGGCGCCTGGATGGCGCTGGGCGCGACGGACTTGGGGCTGTAGGCGTAGCGGCCGGCGTGGAGGATCTGCATGCAGATCTTGCCGCCCGCCTCGTGCACCGCCTGGGTGACGATCTTGTGCTTCTCGGCTTCTTCGGCGGTGCTCAGCTTGGCCGCGCCGGAATACACGCCGCCCTCCTCGTTCGGACCAATGCCGCCGGTGACCATCAGGCCGACGCCGCCACGGGCGCGCTCGGCGAAGTAGGCCGCCATGCGCTCGAAGCCCTGGGGTTTCTCTTCCAGGCCGGTGTGCATGGAACCCATCAGGGTGCGGTTGCGCAGGGTGGTAAAGCCCAGGTCCAGCGGTGCGAGCAGGTGCGGGTAAGTGGCGGTCATGGTTCCTCCGGCATTCACGATGATGCCGCGCCCTCAGCCTGCGGGGGCGAGGCATGGGGCGCGGTCGGTATGGGGCAGACTCTAAGGAGCGCACCCTCGCCGCTCAATGATCGAAAATGACAAGTTACTGACCAAAGATGACACCCCAGCTTGGCAAGGCCCGGCCCAACCCCTACCCTGTGGTGCATCCCATGAGTACCCGTCCTTTATGCGCAAGCTGATCTTCCTCGTCCTGGTCATCCTCTTCGCCGGTTATGCCGGCTGGGCGGAGCGCCGCCCGGTGGGCCACTACCTGTCCGACCTGCGCAGCGAAGTCTCGCTCAACCAGGGCCAGCCGTCCGAGCGCGGCAACCTGCTGGGCGTGCAGCCGGAGCTGTTCACCCAGGACTACCAGAGTGTCGAGCGCCTGCGCCTGAAGTTCCACGCCTACCTGGCCAAGGCCCGCGACGAGGGGCTGATCAACCCCCGCACCGTGGTCGTCTTCCCCGAGCACATCGGTACCTGGCTGGTGGCTGCCGGCGAGAAGCCCGAGGTCTACCAGACCGAGCACATCGCCGAGGCCATGGAATGGATGGCCGCCAGCAACCCGCTGAAACTGGCGCGCGGCTGGCTCGGCGCCAAGGGTGAGGATCGCATGGCCGACGCCCTGTTCCGCATGAAGGCGGTGGACATGGCCCACGACTACCAGACGCTGTTCGGCTCGCTGGCGAAGGAGTTCGGCGTGACCATCGTCGCCGGCTCCATCGTGCTGCCCAACCCGCGCATCGTCGAAGGGCAGATTCGCACGGGCAACGGCCGCCTCTACAACGTCAGCCTGGTCTTCGGCAGCGACGGCCTGCCGCTGGGCAAGCCGCAGCGCAAGCTGTTCCCCATCGACGACGAGAAAGGCTTCACCCGCGGCGGCGATGCCGACGACCTGCAGGTCCTGCAGACCCCGGCCGGGCGCCTGGGCGTACTGGTCTGCGCCGACAGCTGGTACCCGGCCAGCTATAGCGCGCTGGCCGCGAACAAGCCCGACATCATTGCTGTACCGGCCTTCCTTACCGGCAACGGCAGCTGGAGCAAGCCGTGGAAGGGCTACAACGGCGGCGCGACGCCGAACGACGTGACCCTCAAGCCCGGCGAACTCTCCGAAGGCGAAGCCTGGGAACGCCTGGCGCTGGCCGGCCGTCTCGCTGAGAGCGGCGCGCACGCCGGCATCACTGTGTTCTTCCGTGGCCATCTCTGGGACCTGGGCAGCGACGGTCGCAGCCTGGTCGTGAATGGCGACAGCCATACCCTGGCGCCCGACGGCGTCGGCGCGCGCCTGATCAACCTCTGGCTATGAATCGCCCGACCATGCGTCTCGGCGACCTTTCGGTGGGTTTTGTCCACAGCCTCGCCGACGCGCTGGCGGAAAGCGGCGTCGCCCCGCACCCCCTGCTTCAACAGTACGGACTGGATGCCGCGCGCCTGGGTGAACCCGGCGCGCGCCTGTCGATCCCCCGCTACATGCGCCTCGGCCACGCGGCCATCCAGCAGAGCGGCGACCCCGCCCTCGGCCTGCGCATGGGGCAGCTGAGCCGACCGAGCCAGAGCGGCCTGGCTGGCGTCACCGCGGCCCAGGCACCCAACCTGCGCGCCGCCGCCCGCGCGCTGATCCGCTTCGAGCCGCTCTACGCGCAGAACTACCGTGGCCAGAGCAGCTTCATCGAAGACGCCAGCGGGGCCTGGCTGCGCTTCTACTCCATCAGCCCGTACAACGCCTACAACCGCTTCGTGGTGGATTCGGTGCTGGCCGGCTGGGTGAGCATGCTCGGCAGCATCGGCGCGCAGCCGCTGCGCCCGGAGAAGGTCGCGATCGAGTACCCGGCACCTGCCTGGGCGTCACGTTTCGAGGAAATGCTTGGGTGTCCGGTGGAATTCGGCGCCGAGCACAACCAGCTGCGTCTGGACCAGACAACACTGGCACGCGCCAACCCGGACCACTGCCCGAGCACCTGGCGGCAATTGCTGGATATCTGCGAAAAGGAGCTGGAACAGCTGACCCGCACACGCAGCCTGCGCGAGCGCGTTGCCCAGTTGCTGGGCCCGATGCTCAACGGTCGCGAACCGGACCTGGAAGAAGTGGCCGCAAGGCTCAAGCTGCCGACCTGGACGCTACGCCGCAAGCTGGCCGAGGAAGGCACGCAGTTCCGCAGCATCCTCAACGACACCCGCCGCGACCTGGCGATGATCTACATCCGCGACACCGACCTGGCCTTTGGCGAGATCGCCTACCTGCTCGGCTTCGCCTCCGCCGAGGCCTTCCAGCGCGCCTTCAAGCGCTGGAGCGGACAGACCCCAGGGGAATTCCGCCGCGCCCAGCGTCACAGCGCCTGATTACATCTCCGTGGCGTCGTCGGCCGGCTCCGGCAGATCCTGTTCCACGGCGTGCAACTCCAGCAGCTCTTCCTGATAGTCGTCCATTGGCTCTTCTCCTGACCGTTCGATCCGGTTTTAGCAAAGACCATGGGAAAAAAGCTAGACGGCAAAGGTGAAGGACCTGTGACAGCGTCTTACAGAAGGATTGCTGGAGTTTTTGGATGAAAACGAAAAAACCCCCAGGTATTGCTACCTGAGGGCTTTCGAATATGGCGCAGCGGACGGGACTCGAACCCGCGACCCCCGGCGTGACAGGCCGGTATTCTAACCGACTGAACTACCGCTGCGTGTCGGTTGGACTTTCGTCCGGTACAGCAACCTCCTTGCGCCTGGAGTGAATCACTCGACAAGCCGGTTCGGGGTAAGAACCAAGGAGGGGGAAATGGCGCAGCGGACGGGACTCGAACCCGCGACCCCCGGCGTGACAGGCCGGTATTCTAACCGACTGAACTACCGCTGCGCGTAACTTGCGAGAGTGGTGGGTGATGACGGGATCGAACCGCCGACCCTCTGCTTGTAAGGCAGATGCTCTCCCAGCTGAGCTAATCACCCTTCGTCTCGAAGTGGGGCGCATTCTACAGCCGGCAGAACCTAAGTCAATGCCCTGATTGAAATTTTTTTCATTTCCCGCGAAAAAAATTCGGCGTACAGTCAGCGGCCTCAGGTCCACGCGCAAGTCAGCCTCAGGAAGACTCTACTTCCGCAGGGGTGGAGCTTATCCGCGAAGCTCTTCTTCTTGAGGCGACACATGATGCCAACCTGTAGGAGCGCGCCATGCGCGCGATCGCGGGCATGGCCCGCTCCTACAGGGGAATGCTGTGCCCGACACCGAAGCCAGAAAAGAAAAAGGGCGACCCTCAGGCCGCCCTCCTCTCCCACACTCGACACTCAGTCGAGGTAGATCATCTTGCGTGTCATGCCGCCGTCGATCACCAGCTCCTGGCCAGTGACGAAGCCGGCACTGTCACCGATCAGCCAGGCCACCGCCGAGGCGATATCCTCTACCGTGCCGACACGGCCGACCAGGTGCTGATCATGATCCAGCTCGGTCAGCGGCTCGGCCTCGCGCTCGCGCAGGTCGCGGGCGTCGATCCAGCCCGGGGAAATCGCGTTGACGCGGATATCCGGGCCCAGGCTGCTGGCCAGGGCGTGGGTCAGTGACAGCAGCCCGCCCTTGCTCGCCGCGTAGGCTTCGGAATTCGGCTCGGACTGGTGCGCGCGAGTGGAAGCGATGTTGACGATCGCGCCGCTGTGCGCGCGCAGGTACGGCGCGCAGTGCTTGGCCAGCAGCATCGGGCCGGTGAGGTTCACCGCCAGGGTGCGATTCCACTCGTTCAGGCCCAGGCTTTCCAGCGCCGTGTTGTGCGGTCGGGCGATGGCGGCATTGCTCACCAGCGCGTCGAGGCGGCCGAACTGGCCGATCAGCTCGGCCACGGCGGCAGCGACCTGCCCTTCGCTCGCCACGTCCAGCGCGATGAAGCTGGCGCGCTCCCCGAGCGCCGCAG
Organism: Pseudomonas sp. LABIM340; assembly: GCF_040017195.2. Classification (NCBI taxonomy): domain Bacteria; kingdom Pseudomonadati; phylum Pseudomonadota; class Gammaproteobacteria; order Pseudomonadales; family Pseudomonadaceae; genus Pseudomonas; species Pseudomonas sp. LABIM340. The sequence goes on from NZ_CM200227.1 coordinate 4,607,164, forward strand.
CCACTTTCGGGCCGCGCTCGCGGTCGATGTCCGCCAGCACCACCTGCCAGCCCTCGGCGACCAGCCAGGCAGCGACGCCCAGGCCAATGCCGTGTGCTGCACCGGTGACCAGCACCACCTGGCCGTTGCCGAGGGCGTCCATCACGCTCACAGCGCCGCCAGGCCTCGCGCCAGGTCGGCCTTGATGTCATCGACATCTTCCAGGCCCACGGCAACGCGGATCAGGTTGTCACGGATGCCGGCGTTCTCGCGCTCCAGCGGCGACAGGCGACCGTGGGAGGTAGTGGCCGGGTGAGCGATGGTGGTCTTGGTGTCGCCCAGGTTGGTGGTGATGGAGATCATCCGGGTGGCGTCGATGCAACGCCAGGCTGCGGCCTTGTCACCCTTCACCTCGAAGCTCACCACCGCGCCGAAGCCCTTCTGCTGACGCTTGGCCAGCTCGTGCTGCGAGTGGCTGGGCAGGCCCGCGTAGTAAACGCGATCCACGCCTGGCTGCTGCTCGAGCCACTCGGCGACCCGTTGCGCCGAGGCGCTGTGGGCCTGCATGCGCACGCGCAGGGTTTCCAGGCCCTTGATGAAGATCCAGGCATTGAACGGGCTGAGTGTCGGGCCTGCGGTACGCAGGAAACCGACGACGGGCTCCATCTGCGCGCGGCGACCGGCGACTACGCCACCCATGGTGCGGCCCTGGCCGTCGATGTACTTGGTCGCGGAGTGGATCACCACATCCGCACCCAGCTTCAGCGGCTGCTGCAGCGCCGGGGTGCAGAAGCAGTTGTCCACCGCCAGCAGCGCGCCCTTGGCATGGGCGATCTCGGCCAGCGCGGCGATGTCCACCAGTTCGGCCAGCGGGTTGGACGGCGATTCGACGAAGAACAGCTTGGTGTTCGGCTTGCAGGCCGCTTCCCAGGCTTTCAGGTCGCTGAGAGGCGGGTAGTCCACCTCGATGCCGAAGCGCTTGAAGTACTTCTCGAACAGGCTGATGGTCGAGCCGAATACGCTGCGCGAGACCAGTACGTGGTCGCCGGCGCTGCACAGGCTCATCACCAGCGAGAGGATGGCCGACATGCCGGTGGACGTGGCCACCGCCTGCTCGGCGCCTTCCAGCGCGGCGATGCGCTCCTCGAAGGTGCGCACCGTGGGGTTGGTGTAGCGCGAGTAGACGTTGCCCGGCACTTCACCGGCGAAACGCGCGGCCGCATCGGCGGCACTGCGGAACACGTAGCTGGAGGTGGTGAACAGGCCTTCGCCGTGTTCAGCCTCCGGGGTGCGGCGTTGCCCGGCGCGCACTGCGAGGGTGTCGAAACCGACGCCCTCCAGGTCGCTGTCCAGCCGGCCGGCTTCCCAATCCTGAGCCATGCCTGCTCTCCTTAGTCGTTATAGAGATCGATGATGGCGCTGACCGCGGCACCCTTGGTCTTGGTCACGTCGTTGCGCGCCTGGTCGATCTTGTTCAGATAGGCTTCGTCGACGTCGCCGGTGACGTACTCACCGTTGAACACGGCGCAGTCGAAGTGGTCGATCTTGATCTTGCCGCCCTCGGTGGATTCGATCAGGTCCTGCAGGTCCTGATAGATCAGCCAGTCGGCGCCGATCAGCTCGCCGACTTCCTCGGTGCTGCGGTTGTGCGCGATCAGCTCGTGGGCACTCGGCATATCGATGCCGTAGACGTTGGGGTAGCGCACCGCCGGAGCGGCAGAGCAGAAGTAGACGTTCTTCGCACCGGCCTCGCGGGCCATCTGGATGATCTGCTTGCAGGTGGTGCCGCGAACGATGGAGTCGTCCACCAGCATCACGTTCTTGCCGCGGAATTCCAGCTCGATGGCGTTGAGCTTCTGGCGTACCGATTTCTTGCGCGCGGCCTGGCCGGGCATGATGAAGGTACGACCGATGTAGCGGTTCTTCACGAAGCCTTCGCGGAACTTCACGCCCAGGCGGTTGGCCAGTTCCAGCGCGGCGGTGCGGCTGGTGTCCGGGATCGGGATGACCACGTCGATGTCATGGTCCGGACGCTCGCGGAGGATCTTGTCGGCCAGCTTCTCGCCCATGCGCAGGCGCGCCTTGTAGACCGAGATGCCGTCGATGATGGAGTCCGGGCGGGCCAGGTAGACGTGCTCGAAGATGCACGGCGCGTACTGCGGATTGGCCGCGCACTGGCGGGTGTAGAGTTTGCCGTCTTCGGTGATGTACACCGCTTCGCCCGGCGCCAGGTCGCGGATCAGGGTGAAGCCGAGGACGTCCAGGGCCACGCTTTCCGAGGCGATCATGTATTCCACGCCGTTCTCGGTGTGACGCTGGCCGAAGACGATCGGGCGGATCGCATGGGGATCGCGGAAGCCGACGATGCCGTAGCCGGTGATCATCGCCACCACGGCGTAGCCGCCTACGCAGCGGGCATGCACGCCGGCAACGGCGGCGAACACATCTTCCTCGGTGGGCTGCAGCTTGTTGCGCACCGCCAGCTCATGGGCGAACACGTTGAGCAGCACTTCCGAGTCGGAGTTGGTGTTCACGTGGCGCAGGTCGGATTCGTAGATTTCCTTGGCCAGCTGCTCGACGTTGGTCAGGTTGCCGTTGTGCGCCAGGGTGATGCCGTACGGCGAGTTGACGTAGAACGGCTGCGCCTCGGCGGAGCTGGAGCTGCCCGCGGTCGGGTAGCGCACGTGGCCGATACCGATCTTGCCAACCAGGCGCTGCATGTGGCGCTGCTGGAAGACGTCACGGACCAGGCCGTTGTCCTTGCGCAGGTACAGACGGTCGTCCTGACAGGTGACAATCCCCGCAGCGTCCTGGCCACGATGCTGGAGAACGGTGAGCGCGTCATAGAGCGCCTGATTCACGTTCGACTTGCCCACGATACCGACGATGCCACACATGCGACGCAACCCCTAGTTGGTGTTCAGGCTAAAACAATTCCGTATTCGGCAGTATCCACCGGACCTGCCGTAGCGGCGACGGCTACCCGTCGCCTCCGCCCGCCCGTCACTGGGCAGGCAGCAAGGACCCCACACCGGATGGCGGAGTGATGGTCACGCCGGACATCCACTGCCCGGCAAAAGTCAGGATGAAGTTCTTCGACCAGTCGGCGACCATCAGGAAATGCGGCATCAGCACCGATTGCTGCCACCACGGGTCCTGTTGCACCGGCGCAAGGCTCAGCAGACCGACCAGCAAAACCACCAGCAGCACGCCACGGGCACCGCCGAACACCATGCCGAGCACGCGGTCGGTGCCGGACATGCCGGTCACCCGCACCAGCTCGCTGATGAGGAAATTGACGAGTGCGCCCAGCAGCAGCGTGACGACGAAAAGAAGAGCGCAGGCGGCGATGACACGCCCCGAGGGCAGCTGGATATAGGGTGCGAGATGCTCGGCCAGGGCGCCGCCGAACATCCAGGCGACCGCACCGGCTACGATCCAGGTGACCAGCGACAGGGCTTCCTTGACGAAACCACGACTCAAGCTGATCAGGCTGGAAATGACGATGATGCCGATCATCGTCCAATCGACCCAGGTAAATGCCACGTTGCGGCCCAGAAACGGAAAGGCCCCGCATTTTAGCAGAGGCCTTCGATTTAGAAGAGCCCCAGTTTGACATGGGGCTGATTGAGAGAAGCTAACGAACGGACTCAGCCACGCTCAGGCTGAAAACGCACCACGAAACCATTGAGCTTCTGCTGCTTGCCCAGCTGGTCGCGGAGGCGATCGGCCTCTGCGCGCTCGACCACCGGGCCGACAAAGACGCGGTTCATACCGTCGAAGCTGCGCACGTAGGCGTTGTAGCCCTGGCTGCGCAGCGACTTCTGCAGCTCGTCGGCACGGGCGCGGTTGGACAGGCTGGCCAGCTGCACCGACCAGCTCACCGGCAGGTTATTGCTGTCCAGACGCTGGGCCGGCTGCTGCACGGGAGCGGCAGCGGCCTGGGCAGGCTGCTGCGCCGGCGCGGCAGGCTTGGGAGCGACCGGCTGCGGGGCCGGAGCCTTGGGCTGCGTCGGCTGGGCCTGCTGGGTCGGCACACTGGCGATGGGCGCGGAAGGTGCCTGCGCCGGAGCCGCTTCGGCCGGCGGCACGGCGTTATCCGCGTCGTCGGCCTGCGGCTCGGGAACTTCAGTGGGTTGCACTTCGACGGTAGGCATCGCCGGCGGCTTGGGCATCACCGGCGCTTCGACCACCACCTGGCGTACATCATCCTCGCGGGAGAACAGCATCGGCAGGAAGATCACGGCCAGTGCCAGCAGCACCAGCGCTCCGACTACCCGCTGCTTGAGCCCCTTATCGAGCAACGCCATGCACAACTCCCCTTAGGTCCACTTATTGAGCAGCCTTGGCGAGCCACTCCAGGGCATCCGCCACGCTGTAGAACGAACCGAACACCAGGATCTCGTCATCGGTGCCCGCTGCATCGCATTGCGCCACCAGCGCCGCGGCGATATCGCCATGGCAACTGACCTGCGCCCCGCGAGCCTGCAGCGCGGCCTCCAGCTCTGCGGCCGGACGACTGCGACCGGTGGGTAGCGGCGCGACGGCCCAATCCTGCACCAAGCCGAGCACGGGTTCCAGTACGCCGTCGAGGTCCTTGTCCGCCAGCAGGCCGAACACCGCGTGGCGCACACCCTTGGGCGGCGCCGCACGCAGGCGGCTGGCGAGGTATTGCGCTGCGTGCGGATTATGCCCGACGTCGAGCAGCAAGTGGCGCTCTTCGCCGTGCCATTGCACGGTGCGGCGATCCAGGCGTCCGGTCACGCGGGTGCGCTGCAGTGCGGCGACCAGTTGCTCGGGCTGCCACGGCAGGTCCAGCAATGCATAGACCTGCAAGGCCAGCGCCGCGTTCTCCATCGGCAGGTCGAGCAGCGGCAGATTGTGCAGGCTCAGCACCTCGCCAGTGGCGGAGCAGCCGCGCCAGTGCCAGTCGCCCTCGCCCATCGCCAGGTCGAAATCACGTCCGCGCAGGACCAGCGGCGAGCCGAGCTTGCGCGCTTGTTCCATGATCGGCGCCGGCGGCTCCAGGTCCCCACAGACGGCGGGCTTGCCGGCGCGGAAGATACCGGCCTTCTCGAAAGCCACGCTTTCGCGGGTGTCGCCCAGCCAGTCGGCGTGGTCGATTCCGATGCTGGTAACTGCCGCGACGTCGGAGTCGATCAGGTTGACCGCATCCAGGCGACCGCCCAGGCCGACTTCCAGCACCACGGCATCCAGGTTGGCGCGTTCGAACAGCCAGAAGGCCGCGAGGGTGCCCATTTCGAAGTAGGTCAGGGAGATCTCGCCGCGAGCCGACTCGACAGCGGCGAACGCTTCGCAGAGCGCTTCATCGCTGGCTTCGACGCCATCGATGAGCACGCGCTCGTTGTAGCGCAGCAGGTGTGGCGAGCTGTAGACGCCGACGCGCTGGCCCTGCTCGCCGAGCAGGGCGGCGAGGAAGGCGCAGGTGGAACCCTTGCCGTTGGTGCCGGTGACGGTCACCACGCGGGGCGCGGGGCGCCCCAGGCCAAGCCGGCCAGCCACTTCACGGGAGCGATCCAGCCCCATGTCGATTGCCGTGGGGTGGAGTTGTTCGAGATAGCTGAGCCAGTCGGCAAGGGTACGCTGGGTCATCCTGCGAGCGCGGTACTTGGAGTGTGGGTGAATTTGGCCAGCAGGCTGGCGAGCCGCTGACGCATTTCTGCACGGTGGACGATCATGTCGATGGCGCCGTGCTCCAGCAGGAACTCGCTGCGCTGGAAGCCTTCCGGCAGTTTCTCGCGCACGGTCTGCTCGATCACTCGCGGACCAGCGAAGCCGATCAGCGCGCGCGGCTCGCCGACGATCACGTCGCCGAGCATCGCCAGGCTGGCGGATACGCCGCCGTAGACCGGGTCGGTCAGCACGGAGATGAACGGGATACCCTCTTCACGCAGGCGGGCCAGCGCGGCGGAGGTCTTGGCCATCTGCATCAGGGAGATCAGCGCTTCCTGCATGCGCGCGCCACCCGAGGCGGAGAAGCAGATCATCGGGCAACGGTTTTCCAGGGCGTAGTTGGCGGCGCGCACGAAGCGCTCGCCGACGATGGAACCCATGGAGCCGCCCATGAAGGAGAACTCGAAGGCGCTGACCACGACCGGCAGGCCCATCAGCTTGCCGCTCATGGAGATCAGCGCATCCTTCTCGCCGGTGTCTTTCTGCGCGGCGGTCAGGCGGTCCTTGTACTTCTTGCTGTCACGGAACTTCAGGCGGTCCACCGGCTCCAGCTCGGCGCCCAGCTCTTCGCGGCCTTCCTCATCGAGGAAGATATCGATGCGCGCGCGGGCGCCGATACGCATGTGGTGATCGCACTTGGGGCAGACGTCGAGGGTCTTTTCCAGCTCCGGACGGTACAGCACCGCCTCGCAGGACGGGCACTTGTGCCACAGGCCTTCCGGAACCGAGCTCTTCTTCGCCTCGGAACGCATGATGGAAGGGATCAGCTTGTCTACCAGCCAGTTGCTCATGCTCTCGTCTCCAGTGCAGTGACACGGCGCGATGGGTTGCGCGTGCCCCTGAGCAAATTCATCGTCGCGGTTCTGACCTCAAGGCCGGAACCCCTCGCAAACAAAGGCGCCGCCTGGGGCGTCGCCACGGATACAGCACTCGATGCGGGTCGCCGGTGGGCAAGACTGCCAACACCGACAACTCCCAGCGCCACCCACGGGCAGCGATTGGGTAGTGGACGGCGGCAGGCCGCTCGTCGTCACATGAAGATTCCGCGTCACGCCACCGAACGACACTGCGCAATGAAATCGCGGATCTTCCGGGCATCCTTGATGCCCTTGCTCGCCTCCACTCCGCCGCTCACATCCACGGCGTAAGGACGCACCTGGGCGATGGCATCGGCCACGTTGGCGACCGTCAGGCCGCCGGCCAGGATCAACGGACGCTGCACATCCTTCGGCACCAGGGACCAGTCGAAAGCCAGACCAGTTCCGCCAGGAATACCCTCCACATAGGTATCGAGGAGGAAGCCGCTGGCCTGCGGATACTTCGCGATCTGCGCCGCCACGTCGTCGCCCGGCTTCACGCGCAGGGCCTTGAGGTAGCGCTTGTGCCAGCCGGAGCAGGCCTCGGGCGTCTCGTCACCATGGAACTGCAGCACGTCCAGCGGCACCGCATCGAGGATTTCCCCCAGCTCGCAGCGACTGGCATCGACGAACAGGCCGACGGTACTGACGAAGGGCGGCAGCGCAGCGACTATCGCCCGCGCCTGCTGGATGCTCACCGCGCGCGGGCTCTTGGCGTAGAACACCAGGCCGATGGCGTCGGCACCCGCCTCGGCGGCGGCCAGGGCGTCCTCGACTCGGGTAATACCGCAGATTTTGATGCGAACGGCGGACAAGATGCAGCAACCTTCAGGCAAGTGATCGATCGATGGTAGCAAATGACCCCAGCATCGTCAGCCGACGATATCCGGCAAACTTGAAAGGAAATGTGGCCCCACATATCGCTCGGGCAGCACGAACTCCTCCGGGTATTCCACGCCCACCAGATACAGCCCGTAAGGGTGCGCGGTGATGCCGCTGGCGCGCCGATCGCGCGCGGCCAGCGCCTCGGCCGCCCACTCCACCGGGCGCTCGCCGGCGCCGATGGTCATCAGCATCCCGGCAAAGTTGCGCACCATGTGATGCAGGAAGGCGTTGGCGCGAACATCCAGCACGATGAAGCGCCCGTGCTCGATCACCTCGAGGTGGTGCACCGTCTTGATGGCCGACTTGGCCTGGCACTGCACCGCGCGGAACGAGGTGAAGTCGTGGGTGCCGACCAGTGCGCGGGCCGCCTCGCGCATGCGCGAGACATCCAGCGGACGGTGGTTCCAGGTGACCTCCTCGGCCATGTGCGCCGGGCGTATCTGGTCGTTGTAGATCACGTAGCGATAGCGCCGCGCCATGGCGGTGAAGCGCGCATGGAAATGCGCCGGCATCACCTTGGCCCAGGTCACGCTGATGTCGTTGGGCAGGTTGGCATTGGTGCCCATGACCCAGGCGATCAGCGAGCGCTCGGCGGTGGTGTCGAAATGCACCACCTGCCCACTCGCGTGCACCAGCGCATCGGTACGACCCGCGCACATCAGGGAAACCGGATGGTCAGCCACCCGGGACAGCGCTTTTTCCAGCGCGCCCTGCACGGTCGGCACACCATTTTCCTGGCGCTGCCAGCCGCGATAGCGCGAGCCTTTGAATTCGACGCCCAGGGCAATCCTGGAAACGCCAACGGCGGCCGATTCGGCCGCCGCTGAGGGTACTGCTTCAATCATCTATCTGGAGCCTTCCGGCTCAGGCGATACGCCCGAGCAGTTCGCGAGCTTCCTGCTGCTGGTTGTCGTTACCCTCGGTGATGACTTCATCGAGGATGTCGCGGGCGCCTTCGGTATCGCCCATGTCGATGTAGGCACGCGCCAGGTCGAGCTTGGTGGCCGCTTCGTCGGCGCCGGAGAGGAAGTCGAAATCGTCTTCGTCGTCGGCACCTTCGCCCGGCAGATCCAGATCGCTGGCGGCGAAGCTTTCTTCAGCCAGCGACTCGACCGGAGCCTGCGGCTCGTCGTTCTGCACGGAGAGACGGTCCAGTTCGGCGCTGACCTCGTCCAGTTGGGCGGCGAAGCTGTCTTCGGCCTTGGCCGGCGCCGGCTCGTCGTCCGCCAGGGAGAGGTCGAAATCGTCCGGCAGGTCGTCGGCTTGCGGCGCCTTGCTCTCGATATCCAGGGTGAACTCCTCGGGGCTCACGCCGGACAGCGATGCGGTGTCGTCATCCAGGCCCAGCAGGAAATCGTCTTCCGCCGAAGCCAGGGTGGAGTGGGTATCTTTCTCCAGGTCCTTGTCCAGGTCCAGGGAGAAGTCGCTCAGGTCGTCGACCAGCGACGGCGCCTCGACCTTGGCAACCGGCTCTTCCGGCAGGTCCAGATCGAAGGCGAAGTCGTCCTCGGCCTTGTTGCTCGGCGCTGCGGCCGGCGAAGCGCCCAGGCTCAGGTCGTCGTCCAGGTCGAAGTTGCCGAAGGACAGTTCGTCGTCCTGCTGCGCGACCGGAGCGGCGGGCTTCTCGTCACCCAGCTCGAGGTCGTCCAGCGCCAGATCGAAGGCGTCATCGAGGTCATTGTGCGGCTGAGCGACGGGCTCGGCGGCCGGCGGAGTCGGCTCCACTTCGAAGTCGTCCAGGCTGAACCCGTCGAGGTCGTCGGCCGAAGTGGCTGCGGCAGCGGCCAGACCACCACCCACGGCAGCCAGGGTGACCATGCCCGGGTAGCGGGACTTCAGTTGCTCGACCTGCGGCTCGGCGCCGCCGATCTCGCGCAGTTCGTTTTCCTGACGGGCGAAACCTTCGCGGTCACCGATCTCGGCATAGACCTCCATCAGTTTCAGACGCAGGTCGGTGCGCTGCGGCTCATCGTAGATGGCGCCCTGCAGCAGTTCGGCAGCCTGGTTGAAGCGGCCGTAGGCGATGTAGATGTCCGCCTCGCCCAGCGCATCGCTGGTCTGCGCGGCAACACGCTCGGGCACAGCCTGAGCCGGAGCGGCAACCTCGGCGGCCTGCGCCACGTCCAGGGTGTCCAGTTCACTGCCGGCAAGGGTCAGGTCGTCGTCCAGATGCGGCTCGTCATCGCCCGCATAGGCAGCGAGGCTCTCCTGCTCCTTGGCGGCGCGGCGGCGGGAAATGATCATCAGCAGGACCAGCAGGGCCAGCAGCGCGCTGCCAGCGATGGCGCCCAGCCAGATCGGATTGGCGAGAATCTCGTCGACGATGCTGGTCTCGGCCTGCGGGGCCGGCGCGGCAACAGGAGCCGGTTTCGGCTTCTGCGCTTCAGGCACGGGGGCCGCTGCGGCGGGAGCCGGTGCGGGTGCCGGAGCAGGTTGCGGTTGTGCCTCGGCGGCCGGAGCCGGCGGAGTGCCTGCATCGCTCCCCGGAGCCGGTGCGGCCGGTTGCTCTGCGACCGCCGGAGCCGGCGGAGTGGCCGGCTGGGCAGCCGAATCGGCACCCGGCACAGGAGCCGGAACGGCAGCGGCGCCATTGGCGGCGGCTGCCTTGTCGCTGCCCAGTTCGTTCTGCAGCTTGGCCAGCTGGGCATCCTTCAGCGCGATGAGCTTCTGCAGCTTGTCCATCTGGCTCTGCAGGTCGGTCATGCGACTGCTCAGCTCGTCGTTCTCGCGACGGGTGCTGTCGAGGCTTTCCTTGGTGACGGCCAGCTTGTCAGCGACGGCCTGGCCGTCCTTGCTGCCCTTGTCGCCACCCTTGGCCTTGCCGTTCTCGCCGGAGAGCAGGCGCAGGCTGTCCTTGGTTTCGGCCTGGGCCGGAGCGTTGCCGGCATTGGCGCGCGGCGTGGCATCCAGCTGACGGGCGCCACCGGTGGGCAGGCTGCGGCCTTCACGCCAGGCGGTGTACTGCTGATTGACCTCGGTCACGGCCGCGGGCTGGGTGCGAGCCTTGATCTGCTCGGCATCGGGCAGGCGCAGCACCTGGCCGCTCTTCAGGCGGTTGATGTTGCCGCCGAGGAAGGCATCCGGGTTGAGATCCTGGATCGCCAGCATGGTCTGCTGGACGGAAACGCTGCCATCCGGGCGCGCACGGGCGGCAATTTCCCAGAGGGTGTCATTCTTGCCGGTGCGGTACTCGTTGCCTTCCAGGCGACGAGCCGGGGCGGCGGGTGTGGAACTGGGCGCGGGAGTCGCACGCGGCGCAGCAGTGGCGGACGGGCGCACCACCGGAGCGGGAACGGCCATCGGCGCGCGCGGCACGGCGGCGGCGGTCTGCGGCGAATACAGCGGCGGGTCCAGCAGCACGGTGTACTCGCGCAGCAGACGACCATTGGGCCAGAGTACTTCCACGAGGAAGTTCAGGTAGGGTTCCTGCACCGGCCGGTCGGAGGTCACGCGGATGACGCTCTTGCCGTTCGGCTTGACGATGGGAGTGAACTTCAGCCCGGTCAGGAAATACTGACGATCGACGCCGGCCTTGTTGAAGTCTTCCGGTGAAGCCAGCTTCGGGATTACCTCGGCCGCGGACAGGTCACGAACTTCGACCAGCTCGATTTCGGCATCCAGCGGCTGGTTCAGCGCCGAACGCAGGTGGATATCCCCCAACCCCAGCGCATGTGCCATGCCCGAGGTCAGTGCCGAAGCAGCTGCGATTGCCTGCACCAGTTTGCGAAGCCGGACCATATAGTAATCCCTTGTTTTAATAGCTTTTTTCTGGATTAGAACAACGTCTAACGGGCGCCGCTGCCCACTACACCTTCCGTTTTCACGGCGGTGCTCTCCCCTGTCAGCGACGTTCCCGGCCAGTATTGCCAAGCTAGAATACTTCTTCAAATATTCGGTAAGTATCTTTTACAGATAGTGTTTTATCAACAATTCGCCCAAGTTCACAGCATTTAGGGCTGCGCCTTTTCTCACATTATCTGACGCAATCCACAAATTCAGTTCGCACGAATCTGTCAGACCGGTCCGTAGGCGACCGACGTAAACACTATCCTGCCCCTGTGCATCACCGATGACAGTCGGGTAATCGTCTTCCACCAGCTCGATGCCGTCGGCCGCGTCCAGGGCAACGCTGACAGTCGCCAGAGAAACCGGCGCTGCCGCCTTGATGGAAAGCATCAGGGTATCGCCGAAGAAGACCGGCGCCAGACTGCAGGTCACGCTCAGGCCGTTCTTCAGTTCGGGGAACAGCACGGCGAGCTCTGCTGCAATGCGGCGCTCGACCACGGAATAGCCCTGTTCGTCGACACCGCCCAGCTGCGCCAGCATGTTGAAGGCGAACTGGCGATCCACCAGTCGCGGCTCCAGCGGACGGGCATTGAGCAGCTCGGCAGTCTGCCGCGCCAGCTCCTGCACCCCCTCGCGACCCAGCGCGGAAGCGGACAGGCAGGCACTCACAGTGACCTGGCGAAGCTCCAGCACGCCACGCAGCGCGGCAAGCACTTCGGCAACCTCGGCGGCCGGCGCTGCCGGGGCGGCAATCAAAGCGGGAAGCTGCAGGGTTTCGACGGCCTCGCCATTCACGCAGGCCTGAGCCAGCAGCGCGGCGGCATTGTTCAGCGAAGCACCACTGAGATCGATCACGCTACAGCCAGCCTCACTGGCACGGGTGGCGCAGTCGGTAGCAGCTTCGGCGCCCACGGAGAGGAAGGCCAGGCGCACCTTGGCGAAGTCGAAATCATCGAGCTTGCCGACCCGGATGTTGCGCCCGCGGAAAGCGATCGACTTGCCGGCGGATTCGCCGCTGGCCAGCAGATACAGGTTGGCGACAGGGAAGTCGCGCTCTTCCAGCAGTTCGACCAAAGCCTCGCCAACGAGTCCAGTGGCGCCTACTACGGCGATGTCGAGTGTTTCAGGCATCCGGGGTCTCACAATCGGTGGGTAAAGTAGCGCAGCACTTTACTGCCCCCACCGGCGGCGAAGCAATCGAGGGCTCCGCCGCCTATCGCCGCAGCTCAGGGGCGCGGCGCACCCTCCGCCGCCTGGGCGGTCAGCGGCGCGGCTGCCTGGGCGATAGCCCCGGCGCCCGCCTGCGGATTGCCCGCCTGCGGAGCACCCTGGGTCTTGGCGCGATCCTGTTCGGCCAGACGCGCGATCAGGCCGGCGATCTGCGAGTCCTTCAGCTCGATCAGCTTGTTCAGTTTCTGGGTCTGGCTTTCCAGATCGGAAATCCGGCTGCGCAACTCGTCGCCCTCGCGACGGGCGCTGTCCAGGCCTTCCTGGGCCACGGCCAGTTGCTCGGCCTCGACCTTGCCCTTGTCCTTGCCCGGCAGGCCGGAGATCAGGCGCAGGTTGTCACGCTCTTCGGCCTTTGCCGGCGCACTGCCCGCCTCCGCCTTGTGGGTGGCGTCCAGCTGGCGACCCTGCTCGGCCAGTTGCGGATTGCGCTTGGCCTTCCACTCTGAATTCTGGGTTTCCACGTGGGCCACGGCCTGGGCATGGTTCTGCTCGCGGACCTGCTGTTCGCTGGGCAGGCGCAGCACCTGGCCGACCTTGAGGCGATTGATGTTGCCGTCGACGAAGGCATCAGGGTTCATCCGCTGCATGGCCGCCATGGTCTGCATGACCGAGACGCTGCTGGAGGGCCGATTGCGCGAGGCGATATCCCACAGCGCGTCATTGCGCTGGATGCGATAGCTGTCTGCCGGCGCATTGGCTACCGACGGCGCCAACGGTTGCGCCTGTGGCGCGCGGACTGCCGCCACTGGCGCGATGGCCGGCGGTTTCACCGGGCTGGCCACATAGGTCGGCGGGTCCAGCAGCAAGGTGAATTCGCGCACCAGGCGCCCCTGCGGCCAGACCACCTGAAGGACGAAGTTCACATAGGGCTCGCGAATCGGCTTGGACGAGCTGACGTGAATGACGCCACGGCCGTTCTTGCCGACTTCAGGAGTGAATTTCAGTCCCCCGGGGATTACGCCGCGGTCCACCCCCAGGCGCTCGAAGTCTTCTGCCGAGGCGAGACTCACCACGACCTCTTCGGAGCTCAGGTCAGCCACGCCGCGCAGGTCGATATTGGCCGAGAGGGCCTGCCCCAGTGCGGCCCGCGAGGAAATGTCGCCCAGCTCCAGGGCGCCTGCCATGCCCGGCATGAACGCCGCGGCGACTGCCGTCGCCAACCACAATCTGTGTAACCGAGCCATTGTCTTCCCCGCTGCTTGCTTGCCGTCGGCCGGCGCGAAAAGGCGCGCCGAAACCTGTCCCCATGGACGGGCTGCGAGGATAGCGACTGGTTCCCGGTGGCTTTTCCGGGTGCGTCACAGAAACTGGCGCCAAAGAGCCGACAGCCAGACGGACTGACGTTTTTGTGCGGCGGTTCACCTACATGCTGGGAACTTCTCGTGCTCCACAAAGCACGACGCCGGCTCAAGGCCGGCGTCGCGGGGTTCACACTCAGGTGCGAATCAACGCTCGAGCAGGATGCGCAGCATGCGGCGCAGCGGCTCGGCGGCGCCCCACAGCAGCTGGTCACCCACGGTGAAGGCGCCCAGGAACTGAGTGCCCATGTTGAGCTTGCGCAGACGGCCGACCGGAACGCTCAGGGTGCCGGTGACGGCCGCCGGAGTCAGTTCGCGCATGCTGATCTCGCGCTGGTTGGGGATCAGCTTGACCCAGGGATTGTGCTGGCTGATCAGGCCTTCGATGTCCGCGATGGGCACATCCTTGTTCAGCTTGATGGTCAGCGCCTGGCTGTGGCAACGCATGGCGCCGATGCGCACGCAGATGCCGTCCACCGGGATCGGGTTCTTGAAGCGGCCGAGGATCTTGTTGGTCTCGGCCTGGCCCTTCCACTCTTCGCGGCTCTGGCCGTTGGGCAGTTCCTTATCGATCCACGGGATCAGGCTGCCGGCCAGCGGCGCACCGAAGTTCTCGGTGGGCATGGCGTCGCTGCGAATGGCTTCGGCGACCTTGCGGTCGATGTCGAGGATGGCGCTGGACGGGTTGGCCAGGTCATCGGCGACGGAGGCGTTGATGGCGCCCATCTGCTTGATCAGCTCGCGCATGTTCTGCGCGCCGGCGCCCGAGGCCGCCTGGTAGGTCATGGCGCTCATCCACTCGACCAGGCCGGCTTCGAACAGGCCGCCCAGGGCCATCAGCATCAGGCTGACGGTGCAGTTGCCGCCGATGTAGTTCTTGGTGCCGGCGTCCAGCGAGTTGTCGATGACCTTGCGGTTCACCGGGTCGAGGACGATGACCGCGTCATCCTGCATGCGCAGGCTGGAAGCGGCGTCGATCCAGTAGCCCTGCCAGCCGGCTTCGCGCAGTTTGGGGAAGACTTCGCTGGTGTAGTCGCCGCCCTGGCAGGTCAGGATGACGTCGAGGGTTTTCAGCTCCTCGATGCTGTAGGCGTCCTTCAGGGGGGCAATGTCCTTGCCAATGGACGGACCTTCGCCACCCACGTTGGAGGTGGTGAAGAACACCGGCTCGATCAGGTCGAAGTCCCGCTCTTCCAGCATCCGCTGCATGAGCACCGAACCCACCATGCCACGCCAACCGATCAGACCTACACGCTTCATCGCTACTACACCTTCAAATATTTAGAGGGCCGTCGTTCCCGCTTTCCTACAGAAGTACGGGAACGAGCGAGCCGGACAGATTACAGATTCCGCAGTGCTGCGACTACCGCGTCGCCCATTTCGCGGGTACCGACCTTGGTGCAGCCTTCGGACCAGATGTCACCGGTACGCAGGCCCTGGTCGAGCACCAGGCTCACGGCCTTCTCGATGGCGTCGGCGGCGGCGCCTTCGTTGAAGGTGTAACGCAGCATCATCGAGACCGAGAGGATGGTCGCCAGCGGGTTGGCGATGCCCTTGCCGGCGATGTCCGGCGCGGAACCATGGCAAGGCTCGTACATGCCCTTGTTGTTCGAATCCAGCGAGGCAGAAGGCAGCATGCCGATGGAGCCGGTGAGCATGGAAGCCTCATCCGACAGGATGTCGCCGAACATGTTGTCGGTGACCATCACGTCGAACTGCTTGGGTGCGCGGACCAGCTGCATGGCGGCGTTGTCGACGTACATGTGCGACAGCTCGATGTCCGGGTAGTCCTTGGCAACTTCCTCGACCACTTCGCGCCACAGCTGGCTGGAAGCCAGGACGTTGGCCTTGTCCACCGAGCACAGCTTCTTGTTGCGCACGCGGGCCATGTCGAAGCCGACACGGGCGATGCGGCGGATTTCGCTTTCGCTGTACGGCAGGGTGTCGTACGCCTGGCGCTCGCCGTTCTCCAGCACGCGCTGCTCGCGCGGTTGACCGAAGTAGATGCCGCCGGTCAACTCGCGGACGATGAGGATGTCCAGGCCAGCAACCACTTCGGGCTTCAGGCTGGAGGCATCGGCCAGTTGTGGGTAGAGGATGGCCGGACGCAGGTTGCCGAACAGGCCCAGTTGCGAGCGGATCTTCAGCAGGCCGCGCTCGGGGCGGATGTCACGTTCGATCTTGTCCCACTTCGGGCCGCCCACGGCGCCCAGCAGCACGGCGTCGGAGTTGCGCGCGCGCGCCAGGGTCTCGTCAGCCAGCGGCACGCCGTGCTTGTCGATGGCGGCGCCGCCGATCACGTCTTCGGTCAGCTCGAAGCCCAGGGCGAACTTGTCGTTGGCCAGCTCCAGCACCTTGACCGCTTCGGCCATGATTTCCGGGCCGATACCGTCGCCGGGGAGAACCAGAATCTGTTTGCTCATCTTTCTGCTCACTCTTTGAAAGTCGCTTGGCAAATAAAGCCGCTTGGCAAATAACGTAACGCCCCGGATGGCTCACGCCATCCGGGGCGGTCAGAACCTTGAA
Organism: Pseudomonas sp. LABIM340; assembly: GCF_040017195.2. Lineage (NCBI taxonomy): Bacteria > Pseudomonadati > Pseudomonadota > Gammaproteobacteria > Pseudomonadales > Pseudomonadaceae > Pseudomonas > Pseudomonas sp. LABIM340. The sequence continues at coordinate 4,623,419 of NZ_CM200227.1, forward strand.
ATCAGCGCTCAGCCCAGAGCACCAGCACGTCAGTGCTGAAGGAGCCCTCGGCGTCGATCTCGAAATACTCGCGCACCTCGTCGCCCATCGAAAGCTGCAGGGCACGAATGGCCTGGCGCATCACTTCGGGGGTGCGCATGCGCTCGACCCAGGAGGTGAACTCCAGGCGCAGGCGCTGGCGTTTGGCGGCAGTCACCGCAAGGCCCGCCTCACCCACTAAACGCGCCCACTCCGACGGGGAGTAGTCACGCACATGGCTGGTGTCGCGCAGGACTTCCACAGTCTGCAGATAGGTGTCCAGCAGAGGCAAGCCCGGCGCGGCGACATCGATGAGGCAGGCCACGCCACCGGGCTTGAGCACCCGGCGCACTTCCCGCAGCGCCTGGCCGACATCCCGCCAGTGGTGCGCGGAATAGCGGCTGAAGACGAAATCGAACTCGCCATCCTCGAACGGCAGCTGCTCGGCAGCGCCACAGCGCGTGGCGATGTTGCCGAGGCCGCGCTCGGCGGCAGCCGAAGCCACCACATCGAGCATCTGCTGGGACAGGTCGTAAGCCACCACCTCGCCGGCCAGCGGCGCGACGTTGAAGCTCACATGCCCCGCCCCGCACCCCAGATCGAGCACGCGCGCACCGGTAGTCGCCGACAGTCGCTCGCGCAGCTGGGCGAACTCCTCGCCCTGTGCGTGTACGGCGCTGGTCAGGTAAGCGTTGGCCTGGGCGCCGAACTGGCGCTGGACCACTTGCTCGTGACGACTCTCGGTCATGCTGCTCTCCTTGACGCGGTGGTACGACGCCAGTCAGGCGTCGCGGAACAACCAGGGCTGGTTCTGCTTGTAGCCGGTTTCGAAACTGCGGATGGCCTCGGCGTCCTGCAGGGTCAGGCCGATGTCGTCCAGGCCATTGAGCAGGCAGTGCTTGCGGAACGCGTCCACTTCGAAGCTGTACTGCTTGCCGTCCGGGCGGGTCACGGTCTGCGCGGCGAGGTCGACGGTGAGCTGGTAACCCTCGGTGGCTTCGCACTGGGCGAACAGCTCGTCGACTTCTGCGTCCTTCAGGATGATCGGCAGCAGGCCGTTCTTGAAGCTGTTGTTGAAGAAGATGTCGGCGAAGCTCGGCGCGATCACGGTGCGGAAGCCGTACTCGTCCAGCGCCCACGGCGCGTGCTCGCGGGAGGAGCCGCAACCGAAGTTCTCACGGGCCAGCAGCACGCTGGCGCCCTGGAAGCGCGGGAAGTTGAGGACGAAGTCCTTGTTCACCGGGCGCTTGGAGTGGTCCTGGTTCGGCTGGCCCACGTCGAGGTAGCGCCACTCGTCGAACAGGTTCGGGCCGAAGCCGGTGCGCTTGATCGACTTGAGGAATTGCTTGGGGATGATCTGGTCGGTGTCGACGTTGGCGCGGTCGAGCGGCGCAACGAGACCGGTGTGCTGGGTAAAGGCTTTCATGTTCGGTCTCCTCAGGCCTGCATCAATTCACGTACGTCGATGAAACGACCGGTCACGGCAGCCGCGGCAGCCATCGCCGGGCTCACCAGGTGGGTACGACCACCGGCGCCCTGACGGCCTTCGAAGTTGCGGTTGGAGGTGGAAGCGCAATGCTCACCACTCTCCAGGCGGTCCGGGTTCATCGCCAGGCACATGGAGCAGCCCGGTTCACGCCATTCGAAGCCAGCCTCGATGAAGATCTTGTCCAGGCCTTCCTGTTCGGCCTGGGCTTTCACCAGGCCCGAGCCCGGCACGACCAGCGCCTGCTTGACGGTGGCAGCGACCTTGCGGCCCTTGGCCACGGCGGCGGCGGCACGCAGGTCTTCGATGCGCGAGTTGGTGCAGGAGCCGATGAAGACGCGGTCCAGCTGGATGTCGGTGATCGCCTGGTTGGCGTTCAGGCCCATGTACTTCAGCGCACGGACGATGGAATCGCGCTTGACCGCATCGGCTTCGGCCGCCGGGTCCGGCACGTTCTGGTCCACCGCGAGGACCATCTCCGGGGAAGTCCCCCAGCTGACCTGCGGCTTGATGTCCTCGGCACGCAGCTCGACGATGGTGTCGAAGTGTGCATCGGCGTCGGAAACCAGGTCGCTCCAGGCTTCCACGGCCTTGGCCCAGTCACTGCCCTGCGGCGAGAACGGACGGCCCTTCACGTAGTCGACGGTCTTCTCGTCGCACGCCACCATGCCGACGCGAGCGCCCGCTTCGATGGACATGTTGCAGATGGTCATGCGGCCTTCCATGGACAGGTCGCGGATGGCGCTGCCGGCGAACTCCAGGGCATGGCCGTTGCCGCCCGCGGTGCCGATCTTGCCGATCACTGCGAGGACGATGTCCTTGGCGGTCACACCGAAGGGCAGCTTGCCCTCGACGCGGACCTGCATGTTCTTCATCTTCTTGGCGACCAGGCACTGGGTGGCGAGCACATGCTCCACCTCGGAGGTGCCAATGCCATGGGCCAGCGCACCGAAGGCGCCGTGGGTCGAGGTGTGCGAGTCACCGCAGACCACGGTCATGCCCGGCAGGGTCGCGCCCTGCTCCGGGCCGACCACGTGAACGATGCCCTGGCGGACGTCGTTCATCTTGAATTCGAGGATGCCGAAGTCATCGCAGTTCTCGTCCAGGGTCTGGACCTGGATGCGCGACACTTCGTCGGCGATGGCCGCGAGGCCGCCCTTGCGCTCGACCAGGGTGGTCGGCACGTTGTGGTCCGGGGTCGCGATGTTCGCGTCGATGCGCCACGGCTTGCGGCCGGCCAGGCGCAGACCTTCGAAGGCCTGCGGCGAGGTCACTTCGTGGAGGATGTGGCGATCGATGTAGATGAGCGACGAACCATCGTCACGGCGCTTCACCTCGTGCATTTCCCAGAGTTTGTCGTAGAGCGTCTTGCCGGCCATCAGAGAGTCCTCATCAGCGTCTTTCTATGCCCCTTGGGCTTGTGGGGATGATCCTATGGAAAGGCGCCGAATAACTCAAATTCATATTTTTCATCCGAAGGATTCCCACGAGGAATACGGTGCGTTATAAAAGTCGGGCGCCGCCTTCAGAGCGCAGGGAGTCGACATGGACCTGACCAGCCTCAACACCTTCCTCGCCATCGCCGAATCCGGCAGCTTCTCCGAGGCCGGCGAGCGCCTGCACCTGACCCAGCCGGCGGTGAGCAAGCGCATCGCCGCCCTGGAGAACCAGCTGGGAGTGCGACTGTTCGACCGCGTTGGCCGTGAGGTGACCCTCACCGAATCCGGCCGCGCCCTGCTGCCACGCGCCTACCAGATCCTCAGCGTGCTGGACGACACCCGCCGAGCTCTGACCAACCTGAATGGCGAAGTGAGCGGCCGGCTGGTCCTGGCCACCAGTCATCACATCGGCCTGCACCGCTTGCCGCCGCTGCTGCGCGCCTTCACCAAGGCCCACCCGCAGGTGGCGCTGGATATCCAGTTCTGCGACTCGGAAGTAGCCTACGAAGAAATTCTCCATGGCCGCGCCGAACTGGCCGTGATCACCCTCGCCCCGGAAACCGCCGAACCCGTGCGCGCCGTGCCGGTGTGGGACGACCCGCTGGACTTCGTCGCCGCGCCCGAGCACCCGCTGTCGGTGCAAGGCACGGTATTCCTCGCCGACGTGGCGCGGCACCCGGCGGTGTTCCCCGGCGGCAACACCTTCACCCACCACATCGTGCGGCGCATGTTCGAGGCCGAGGGCCTGACGCCGAACATCGGCATGAGCACCAACTACATGGAGACCATCAAGATGATGGTCTCCATCGGCCTGGCCTGGAGCGTCCTGCCACGCACCATGCTTGATGACAGCGTTGTCCGCCTGCCGTTGCAGGACATCCAGCTCAGCCGCCAGCTGGGCTACATCCTGCATACCGAGCGCACGCTGTCCAACGCCGCGCGGGCCTTCATGCGCCTGCTCGACGCCCAGGCGGGCGGGCTTGCGCCTGTCGCGGCCTAACCTCTATTGTTCTGACAGAACTAGAAGAAGGGGCCCGAATGCCCGTCCGCACATCAGTTCGCGTTAGCCGGCCCCACTTGGCCGGCGCCGCCAGACACAGGGGGAGCGCCGCATGAGCCGCGATCCGCACACGCCCCCGCACGCCTCCGACGGACAGGACAAGTTCGCCAAAGCCTTTCATACCGCTCCCGACGCCATGGTCATCACCGACCGGGACAGCGGAAAATTCCTTGAGCTCAATGCCAGTTTCGTCGACCACTTCGGCTGGAGCCGCGAAGAAGCCCTCGGCCGCACTTCCGTGCAACTTGGCCTCTGGCACAGCCTCGAAGAACGTCAGCGGATGCTCGACAAGATCACCGCCGAGCGGCAGATCGACGGGTTCGACGTCACCCTCATCACCCGTACCGGCGAAGTCCGCAGCGCCCGCGTCTATGGCTGTCAGATCGAACAGGACGGCCGCCCCTGCCTGGTCCTGACCGTCCGCGACATCACCCGCATGCGCGCCCAGGAACGCGCCCTGCGCGACAGCCAGGAGCGCCTGGACCTGGCGCTGGATTCTGCGCAACTGGGTATCTGGGACTGGCACATCCCCAGCGGCCTGCTCTACGGCTCGGCCCGCGCCGCCGTGCTGCACGAATTGCCTGACCGGGATTTCCACGGGCCCTTCGGCGAATTCTTCGCCTGCGTCGACAAGACCGACCGCCAGCGCATGCGCCAGGCCTACGCCCGGCTCGCCCGCGGGCCGGAGAACGACTACCAGTTCACCTACCGCGCCCAGCTCGACTCGGGCGAGGTGCGCTACCTGGAAAGCCGCGCGCGCCTGTACCGCGACACCCACGGCAAACCGCTGCGCATGGCCGGCACCCTGCTCGACATCACCGAGCGCGTGCTGCGCGAACGCAGCCTGGAGGCCTCGGAGGAGAAGTTCGCCAGCCTGTTCCAGGGCAGCCCGGACCCGATCTGCGTATCGCGCGTGCGCGACGGCGAGTTCGTCGAAGTGAACCCGAGCTTCTGCAGCACCTTCGGCTGGCTCGCCGAGGACATCATCGGCCGCTCGTCCCACCAGATCACCTTCTGGGCCGACCACCACCAACGCTCGCGGTTGTTCGAGCAACTGATGCGCGACCATTCGCTGCAGAACATCGAGGTGCAGTTCCTCACCCGCGAGGGCCAGAGCCTTACCTGCATGGTCGCCAGCCGGCTGATCTGGGTCGACCGCCAGCTGTGCATTCTCTCCAGCTTCCGCGACGTCACCCGCCGGCTGCAGGCCGAGGCCGCGCTCAAGGCCAGCCAGGAGAAATTCGCCAAGGCGTTCCACTCCAGCCCCGACGCCATCACCATCACCGAGCGCGAGACCGGCCGCTACATCGAGGTCAACGAAGGCTTCAACCGCCTCACCGGCTACCCGCCGGACGAAGTTCTGGGGCAGACCTCGCTGGGCATGAATATCTGGGCCGATCCGGACGAGCGCCTGAACATGATCGCCGCGCTGAACCGCGACGGCTTCGTCCACCACCTGGAAATGCGCGGCCGCCACCGTGACGGCACGATCAAGACAGTGGACGTGTCGGTGGAGCCGATCGAGCTGGGCGGCGTGGACTGCCTGCTGCTCACCGCCCGCGACACCAGCGAGCTGCGCGAGGCCGAGGCGCGCATCCAGCACCTGGCCTACCACGACGCCCTGACCGACCTGCCCAACCGCGCCCTGCTGATGGACCGCCTCAAGCAGCAGATTGCCCTGCTGCAACGTCACAGCCTGCGCGGCGCCCTGCTGTTCCTCGACCTCGACCACTTCAAGCACATCAACGACTCGCTCGGCCACTCCGTCGGCGACTCCATCCTGCAGATGGTCACCGCGCGGCTGGAAGCCAGCGTGCGCCAGGAAGACACCGTCGCGCGCCTGGGCGGCGACGAGTTCGTGGTGCTGCTGACCGGCATCGAGGGCAGCCGCCTGGAAACCGCCCAGCAGGTACGCCAGCTGGCGGAAAAACTCCGCGACCTGCTGGCCGAACCCATGCTGCTGGACGGCCACCGCCTGCAGATCACCCCGAGCATCGGCATCGCGCTGATCCCCGACGACGGCGCGACCCCGGACGACCTGCTCAAGCGCGCCGACATCGCCATGTACCGCGCCAAGGATGCCGGGCGGAACACCGTGCAGCTGTTCCATGAATCCATGCAGCAGGCAGCCAGCGAGCGCCTGCGCCTGGAGAACGGCCTGCGCATGGCCCTCGCCCGCCGCGAGTTCAACCTGCACTACCAGCCCCAGGTGGACGCCCGCGATTCGCGCATCGTCGGCGCCGAAGCACTGCTGCGCTGGCGCCACCCGACTCGCGGGCCGCAATCGCCGGCCAGCTTCATTCGCGTGCTGGAGGACAGCGGGCTGATCGTCGAAGTCGGCCAGTGGGTACTCGAGGAAGCCTGCCGCACCGGCGCCCGGCTGCTCGCAGAAGGCCGCATCGACATCGAGAATTTCAGCCTGAGCGTGAACATCAGCCCCCGGCAGTTCCGCCAGAGCGACTTCGTCGAGCGCCTGCTCGCCCTGCTGCACAAGACCCGGCTGCCGCCGAGCCTGCTGAAGCTGGAGATCACCGAGGGCATCGTGATCCAGCAACTGGACGACACCATCGCGCGGATGGAGCGCCTGCGCGAGGCCGGCGTGCAGTTCGCCATGGACGACTTCGGCACCGGCTACTCGTCGCTGACCTACCTCAAGCGCCTGCCGGTGGACAGCCTGAAGATCGACCAGAGCTTCGTGCGCGACGCACCCAACGACAGCAACGACGCCGAGATCGTCCGCGCCATCATCGCCATGGGGCACAGCCTCGGGCTGGAGCTGGTGGCCGAAGGGGTGGAAACCCCGGAGCAGCTGGCGCTGCTGGCGGAACAGGGTTGCCACCTGTACCAGGGCTACCTGTTCGGCCGTCCGGTGCCGCTGGAGGACTTCATCGCCCTGCTGCCCCACAACGACACCCAGCAGGCAACCTGAGGCCCGCTATTGTGCGGGCCGCAACTCCGACATCACCACCATCACCTGCGCCTCGTCAGCCTCGCCGTCGTTGAGGTAGAGGTGGCCGACACTACTGTCGAAATAGGCCGTCTCGCGCGTCCCTATGCTCACCGACTCGCCCGTCTCGAACTGGATGCGCACACGGCCGGCCACCACCATGGCGAACTCCTGGCCGGGGTGGCGGACGTAATCGTCGAACTCGCCAACTTCGCGGGCGAAGATGCGCGCGTACAGCGGCGTCATGCTGCGCTGTGGGAAATCGCCGGCGATGGGGTAGTACTCGTAGCCGCCGGTGTCGTAGCCGGCGGCGTCATCGATATCGGTCTTCACGAAAGTTTTCAGTCCCATCAGCCCGCCGACGGACGGCGACGGACGGAACAGCTGGGCGATATCCACCTGCAACGCACGGGCGGCGGCGGCCAGCTTGTCGTAGCTCACCGCGACCTGCGCCAGCTCCATCTTCGACAGGGTGGAAACCGCCACGCCAGACAGGTCGGAGAGCTGTTTCAGGGTCAGTTTCTGCTGCTTGCGAACCGCCCGCAGGCGCGCACCGACTTCGTCTCGATCCAGTTGCTGGGGCTTGGGTAGTGCCTGGGCGGTTTCGCTCATGGGACATCTCGTGAGGGGGCCGACGAAAGTTTACCGGGCCTTGCCTTGGGTGCAAAAATTCTCATATCTTAGATTTCTCACATACGAGAAAATCTGCAGAAGGCCCATGCAGTGATCCCATTCGATTTCGTCATCATCGGTGCCGGCATTGCCGGCGCCTCCCTCGCCTACCGCCTGAGCGAGACCCACAAGGTGCTGGTGCTGGAGCGCGAAGAGCAGCCCGGCTACCACTCCACCGGACGTTCCGCCGCCATGTTCATGGAGGCCTACGGCACGCCGCAGATTCAGGCGCTGACCCGCGCCAGCCGGGCCTTCTACGAAAATCCGCCGGCCGGCTTCAGCGAACACCCGATCCTCACCCCGCGCGGCTGCCTGTACGTCGGCGGCCCGGAGCACGTCGAGCTGCTCAAGCAGGCCGAAACCACGCCCGGCGTCGAGCGCATCAGTACCGAACAGGCGCTGGAATTCCTCCCCGTCCTGCGTGCCGACGCCATCATCGGCGCGCTCTACGAGCCGGACGCCCGCGACCTCGACGTGCATGCCCTGCACCAGGGCTACCTGCGCGCGCTGCGCCAGCGCGGCGGCGAGCTGCGCTGCAAGCAGGAGCTGCAGTCGGCTGACTATGCGGAAGGCGTGTGGACGCTCGAACTCAGCCAGGGCGAAACCGTCCAGGCCGCACAACTGGTCAATGCCGCCGGCGCCTGGGCCGATCACGTGGCCGAGCGCTGCGGCATCCGCCCGGTCGGCCTGCAACCCTGCCGCCGCACCGCCTTCACCTTCCCGGTGCCCGACGGCATGGACATCAGCCGCTGGCCGACGGTGATCGGCATCGACGAAAGCTTCTACTTCAAGCCGGACGCCGGCCAGTTGCTCGGCTCGCCCGCCAACGCCGACCCGGTCGAGGCGCAGGACGTGCAGCCCGAGGAGCTCGACATCGCCCTCGGCGTTTACCACATCGAAGAACACACCACCCTGGCGATCCGCCGGCCGAACCACAGCTGGGCCGGCCTGCGTTCCTTCGTCGCCGACGGCGACCTGGTGATCGGCCAGGACGCGCAGAACCCGGCGTTCTTCTGGCTGGCCGCCCAGGGCGGCTACGGCATCCAGTCCGCCGACGGCGTGTCGCGCCTGGCCCAGTCGCTGCTGCTCGGCCAGCCGCTGCCCGAATCCCTGCGCCAGGAAGGCGTCGATCCCCAGCGCCTGAGCCCGGCGCGCCTGCGTTGAATTTCCCCGGAGACCTTAGAATGAGCGATATCCAGCGTTACCCCAGCACCCTGCCCTTCCCCTTCTCCCGCGCCGTGAAGGCCGGCGGCTTCCTGTTCCTGTCCGGGCAGATCCCGATGACCGCGGACGGCCAGGTGGTGAAAGGCGACATCCAGACCCAGACCGAAGCGGTGATGACCCGCATCGCCGAGAGCCTGGAAGCCTGCGGCGCCAACTACTCGCAGGTGGTGAAGGCCACCGTGTGGCTGTCCGACATGGCGCACTTCGCCGGCTTCAACGAGGTGTACAAGCGCTACTTCGAACAGGGCCTGCCGGTGCGCTCCTGCGTGGCTTCGGCACTGGCGCTGGGCGTGGACGTCGAGGTGGAAGTCCAGGCCTACGTCGGCCAGGCGTGACCCTTTCCGGCCCCGCCGCGAGCGGGGCCGCTCTCATAACAACAACAGAGTCTCGATCATGAAAACCAGTCTCAAGCTCGGCGGTGCCTACATCGGCCTGGTGGTGGGCGTCGGCTTCGCCTCGGGCCAGGAGATCCTCCAGTTCTTCGGTGGCTTCGGCATCATGGGCCTGGCCGGCGCGCTGGTGGCGCTGGCGCTGTTCGCCTTCCTGCTGATGAATCTCTACCAGATCGGCAGCCGCCTGCAGACCCAGTCGCACAAGGAAGCCATGGAGTACATCTGTGGCAAGCCGCTGGGCCGCGTCGTCGACCTGATGCTGACCTTCTTCCTGTTCGGCACCATGGTGGTGATGTTCGCCGGCGCCAACTCCTCCTTCGAGCAGCAACTGGGCATCGGCCACTCCATCGGCGGCATCGTCCTCGGCGTGCTGACCATCATCACCGTGTGCCTGGGCCTGAAGCGGGTGATCACCCTGATGAGCCTGATAACCCCGGTGCTGATGGTCATCGTGGCGATCATCGCCGTCTACGCGCTGACGCATATCCAGAAGCCGCTGGCGGAGCTGGAGCAGATCGCCCTGGCGGTGCCGCACCCGGCGCCCAACTGGTTGCTCGGTGCACTGCTTTACGTCTCCTACAACGTCGCCGCCACCGCAGCGGCCGTGGTGGTGATGGGCGGCAGCGTGGCGAACCTGCGCACCGCCGCAATGGGCGGCGTGTTCGGCGGCATCGGCGTGGGCATGCTGATCCTCGCCATGGCCCTGGTGATGCTGGTGCAGATCGACGTGATCGGCGGCAGCGCCATCCCCACCCTGCTGCTGAGCAACAACATCGCGCCCTGGTTCGGCGACGTGATGCTGGCCCTGCTGCTGGTGAAGCTGTACTGCACCACCAGTGGCTTCGCCTACACCCTGGCCGCGCGCTGCGTTGCCTACGGCGTACCCTTCCGCGTGGCGACCGTAGTCGCGGTGGTGCTTGCCTTCATCGCCAGCCAGGTCGGCTTCGTCAAGCTGGTGGGCCTGGTCTATCCGGCCATGGGTTACCTGGGCTTCGTGCTGATGGCGGCCATCGTCGTCGCCTGGTGGCGCAACCGCTCGGCGCCGCTGCCGGACCAGCAGAAGGCCTGATCGGCCGCTGATCGAGGCACCAACGAAAACGCCCGTCTCCTGCGAGACGGGCGTTTTGCTTTGCGGCTACGGCCCGGCTGATGCCGGGCTGCCACTTAGCCTTCGATGGCCGGGTTCTGGCCGTTGATGGCGATCCGCTTGGGCTTGGCTTCTTCCGGAACGATGCGCACCAGCTCGACGCTGAGCAGGCCGTTCTTCAGCGATGCGCCCTGGACCTCGATATGGTCGGCGAGGCGGAACGACAGCTTGAAGGCGCGCTGGGCGATGCCCTGGTGCAGGTAGGTGACACTCTCGGAAGCCTTTTCGCGCTTGCCGCCGTTGACGGTCAGCACACCGCGCTCCACCTGCAGCTCCAGGTCTTCCTCCTGCAGGCCAGCGGCGGCGATGACGATGCGGTACTGGTCGTCACCATGCTTCTCGACGTTGTAGGGCGGGTAGGAACTGCCGCCTTCACTGCGCAGGGCGGATTCGAACAGATCGTTGAAGCGATCGAAGCCGACGGACTGGCGGAACAGCGGGGCGAGGGAAAGGACGTTGCTCATGCGAATCTCCTGAAATTTTCAGCAAGGTATGATCTGGAGCCTGACATCAGAACTCCGGTGCGGGACCCGTCTTCGGCCTCCCGCAGGAACATAGATTGGGCTGCTCGAATTCATTTCAAGCCCCCTTCGCAACAGGACGAGATTCCATGGACAAGGTCATGCTGATCACCGGCGCCAGTCGCGGCATCGGCGCCGCCACTGCACTACTGGCCGCCGAGCGCGGCTTCGCCGTGGCGATCAACTACCGCCGCGAGCAGGAAGCGGCGCAGGCGCTGGTCGCGCAGATCACGGTAGCGGGCGGCACGGCACGCGCCTTCGCCGCCGACGTGGCAAACGAGGACGACGTGCTGCGGCTGTTCTGCGAAGTGGACGAAGCCTTCGGCCGCCTCGACGTGCTGGTGAACAACGCCGGCATCCTGGAGCGCCAGATGCGCCTGGAAGACATGGATGTGGCGCGCCTGCAGCGGGTGTTCGCGGTAAACGTCACCGGCACCTTCCTCTGCTGCCGCGAGGCGGTGAAGCGCATGGCGCACAAGCATGGCGGCAAAGGCGGAAGCATCGTCAACGTCTCGTCCATGGCCTCGCGCCTGGGTTCGCCCAACGAGTACATCGACTACGCCGCTGCCAAGGGCGCGGTAGACAGCCTGACCATTGGCCTGGCCAAGGAAGTGGCGACGGAAGGCATCCGCGTGAACGCCGTGCGGCCGGGGCTGATCCGCACCGAAATCCACGCCAGCGGCGGCGAGCCAGGGCGCGTGGAGCGTCTGCAGTCGGCGATTCCCCTGGGTCGGGGCGGTGAGGCGGAAGAAGTGGCGCGGGCGATCCTGTTCCTCGCCTCGGACGAGTCCAGCTACAGCACCGGCGGTTTCGTCGATGTCAGCGGCGGCCGATAACCTGTAAGAGCGCGCCGTGCGCGCGATCGCGGGCATGGCGCGCTCTTACAGGTGACTGCCGTTGCGTCAGGCGGCGGCTTCGATCTCGACCTGCAGCATCCGGTCGAGCACTTCGCAGTCGTGCTCGCGGCGCACCTGGGCGAACAGCTCCACAGCTTCGGGATAACTGCGGGTAAGCATCCCCAGCCACTGCTTCAGTCGCCCCGGCGCATAACGCGGCGCCAGCTTGCGCCGGGCCTGGCGCCAGAAGTCGTCGAGCAGCACACGCACTTCCGCCCAGGGCATCGGCACCACTTCGCGGCCATCGCGCCAGGCGGCGATCTGCCGGGCGAGGTCCGGGCGGGAAACCAGCCCGCGGCCGAGCATGATGTCCGCCACTCCGCTAATGGAGCGGCAGCGGTGGTAATCCTCCAGCGTCCAGACTTCGCCGTTGGCGAACACCGGCACCTTCACCGCGTCCGCCACTTTCGCCACCCACTCCCAATGGGCCGGCGGCTTGTAGCCGTCAGCCTTGGTCCGCGCGTGCACCACCACATGGGCGGAACCGGCGTCGGCCAGGGCGCGAGCGCAGTCTATGGCGCCGTCCGGGCTGTCGTAGCCCAGGCGCATCTTCGAGGTCACCGGAATGTGTGCAGGCACCGCACGGCGCACCGCCTCGATGATGCTGAACATCAGCTCCGGTTCCTTCAGCAGCACTGCGCCGCCACGGGAGCGGTTCACCGTCTTGGCCGGGCAGCCGAAGTTCAGGTCGATCACCGGAGCGCCCAGCTCGCAGGCCTGTACGGCGTTCTCCGCCAGCAGCTGCGGGTCGGAACCGAGCAGCTGCACGCGCATCGGTACGCCGGCGCGGGTACGGCTGCCGTGTGCCAGTTCCGGGGCGAGCGCCAGGAACGACGACGGCGGCAACAGCCGGTCGTTGATGCGGATGAATTCGGTGACGCACCAGTCGATGCCGCCGACGCGGGTCAGCACATCGCGGAGGATGTCATCTACCAGCCCCTCCATCGGGGCCAGGGCGATCTGCACGGGGAAATCTCGGGCTATGGCGAAGGCCGCGGATTGTAGGGAATGCGCCTCGCCGGGAAAAGCGCGGCGCGACGGATCACGCGCCGGCGGCCACGGTTTCCGGGGAGAGCAGCGCGCGGCCGTAGCCTTCGATGAACTCCACCGGCATGCGCTTGGGCTTGCCGCTGGACAGCTCGATGCAGACGAAGGTGGTCTGCGCGCGCAGCAGGGTCAGGGCATCTGCCGGACGCACCAGCTGGAAGTGGCGGGTCATTTTCAGGCGCTGGTCGGACTGGACGATCCAGGTCGCCAGTTGCAGCTGCTCGCCTTCATAGGCGGCGGCCAGGTAGTCCACTTCATGGCGCACCACAGCCATGGCGCGATCCAGCCGGCGGTACTCGGCCAGGTCCAGCCCCAGGCTCTGGGAGTGACGCCAGGCGCAGCGTTCCAGCCAACTGACGTAGACCGCATTGTTGGCGTGGCCGAGGCCGTCGATATCCTCGGATTTGACCTCGATGTCGATGACGAACGGGTCGGGCAACTGCCAACTCATGAAGCGTGCTCCAGGCTTGCGGCCAGCGCGATCGCTTCGGCGGCCAGTTGGGTGATCTGGTCCCAGGCGCGGGCGCGGACCAGGCTGGGCGGCGCGATCCAGGTGCCGCCGACGCAGGCGACATTGGGCAGGCGCAGGACGTTGAGCAGGTTTTCCTGGGTGATGCCGCCGGTCGGGCAGAAGCGGATACCGGCGAAAGGCGCCTTCAGGCTCTTGAGCATCTTGATCGCGGCATTGCCGTCGGCCGGGAACAGCTTCAGCGAGCGGTAGCCGTACTCCAGCGCCACCAGCACTTCGGAAGGCGTCATCACGCCCGGCAGGAACGGCAGCTTGGCATCGTCGGCGGCGGCCACCAGGCGCGGCGTGCAGCCGGGGCTGACGGCGAACTGCGCACCGGCGTCGCGAGCTTCCTGGAACTGCTCGGTGTGGATCAGCGTACCGGCGCCGACGATCATGTCCGGCAGCTCGCGGCGGATCTCGGCCACCGCTTCCAGCGCCTGCGGCGTGCGCAGGGTCACTTCCAGCACCCGCACACCACCGTCGGACAGCGCGCGAGCCAGGTCTCCCGCCAGCGCCACGTCATCGATCACCAATACCGGCATGACCGGGCGCGCCTTCTGCAGCACCCAATCCAGCGACAGATTCATGCATTCCCCCAATCGGCCACCCGCGTGCGCAAGACCTCGCGCCCAGGCCGGGGCGGCCGGAAATGCCCGAAAGTCTACGCCAGCGCGCCGGGCCTGACGACCCGCAACGGGCCAGCATGCAACGAAAACGGCGGACTTTAGCCGCCGTTATCAGCCTGGTGAATGGCTCAGGAAGCCAGCGCCAGGGCTAGCGGCAACTCGGCCTCTTCCAGCAGCTCCAGAATGGCTTCGGTGACCACTGCATCCGCCAGCACGCGGTGATGCCCGCCCTCCTTCAGGCGCAGCAGGCGACTACGCGGCCACGCCTCGTGGATGGCCGTGGCCTCGCCGACTCGCACGTACCTGTCGTCCTCGGCATGCACCACCAGGCCGGGGAAGTCCAGCTCATAACGCGCGACGTCCAGCTGCTTGGCCGCGATACCCGCGCGCGCTTCGATCATGCGGATAAAGCGCGAGCGTGCCAGCGGCGGCAGGCCGACCATCCTGGAGAAGCCGCGCAGAACGCCCAGCACACTGCTCGGCGCACCAATGGTCACCAGCGTTTCGGTGCGCAGGCCCATCTGGGTCGCCAGCAGTGCGCTGGCGCCGCCCATGGAATGACCGATCACGGCACGCAGCGGCGGCAACTCGCCGGCCGCTTCCAGCAGGGCGCGGGCGAACAGCACGATGTCCGCTTCGTGGCCGGGCGAGCGGCCGTGACCCGGCCCGTCGAGGGCGATCACGCCGTAACCGGCGCCCACCAGCTTCTCGATCAGTGTTGAGAACTGGGTAGGCCGCCCTTCCCAGCCATGCATCAGCAGCACGGCCGGCCCTTCACCCCAGCGCAAGGCAGACAGCCCGAAGCGCAGGGTGACGCGCTCGGAACTGGCCAGCAGCGGCAGTTCCCAGTCACGCGGGGCATATTCATTGGGCGTCACGAAGAGCTGACGCATGCGCTGCGCCGCCCATTTCGGCGCGACGCGGCCCAGGGTGGCATTGATTCCTCGAACCCAGCTCAGACTGTTCATTGCCGTACCTCCTCAGATCACCGCTTTTTTCGCGGCACGCAGGACACGATCGGACAGGTCGCCGGTGCCCAGGGCACGAGCCAGCGCCAATCCGCCAATCATCAGGGCCATGTCGCTGAGCACGGTGTCGATTTCCTCGGGGCGGCCGGCCAGCGCCGCGACCATCAACTCCACGTGCTCTTCCAGAGTCTGGCGGAAAGCTTCCGGCAGATCGGCGATCTCGTTCAGTGAACTGGGGATCGGGCAGCCCTCCTCCTCGGTATCGCGGTGCTTGCGCGACAGGTAGTACTGCGCCGTCAGCGCGCGGCGCTCGGCGAAGCTCAATTGCGGGTCGAAGCGCTTGAGCCCTTCGCGGCGCTTGGCGAGCAACTCGCGGAAGGCCTCCAGCATCAGCGCGTCCTTGCTCTCGAAGTGCGAGTAGAAGCCGCCCACCGTCAGCCCCGCCGCCGACATCACTTCGCCCACGCTGGGGCCGACCGGCCCACGCTGCAGCAATGCGCTGGTGGCGGCGGACAGGATGCGTTCGCGGGTCTGGGCTTTCTTGTCGCTCATGGCTGACTGCTCGCTCGGGCAAATATTATGGAGAGAATATTATTCTCGTAATAAAAATCGGCAAGCGAAAAGCGCGACCACTGGTCGGAGGGAAATTTTCTGGAGGGAGAAAAACAAAAGGGCCACTGAAAGTCTCAGTGGCCCTATAGGCATCGCAGAGCGATAAAAATGGCGTCCCCTAGGGGACTCGAACCCCTGTTACCGCCGTGAAAGGGCGGTGTCCTAGGCCACTAGACGAAGGGGACATATCCTTCGAAGAAACCCACCAGGCGGTGGATTCTGGCTTCATCCCATATGGGAATTTGGTGGAGCTAGACGGGATCGAACCGTCGACCTCTTGCATGCCATGCAAGCGCTCTCCCAGCTGAGCTATAGCCCCAGATGACTCTGGCTGACGACGCGAACGCATCGTCGCTGGATAAGTGGCGTCCCCTAGGGGACTCGAACCCCTGTTACCGCCGTGAAAGGGCGGTGTCCTAGGCCACTAGACGAAGGGGACGCAAAACCTTCGATTTCAGCCTTGCCCGGACCAGGCAAGACCTACTGGTAATTTGGTGGAGCTAGACGGGATCGAACCGTCGACCTCTTGCATGCCATGCAAGCGCTCTCCCAGCTGAGCTATAGCCCCAAAGTACCGCTGGATCTATCGTTCCGTTCCGCCCTGTCAGTTCAGTTCGTCGCTGGAACGGGGCGCATCTTAGGGGTGAGGCGAACCCCTGTCAACAACATTTTTTCAGATTTCTTATTTTTTTCTCCCAAAGAACAATCACTTATGTGACCGCCCCGGTTTCCGCCCGGCGAAATCCGCGGCTCGCCTGCCCTCTTCCGGCTCGCCCGCAACCACCAGCGCCAGCATGAAAAAGGCCGGACGCTTCGCAGCGCCCGGCCTTTTTCAGTGTAGGAAAGAACTCAGGAGCCGATGGCGTCGCGAATCTTTTCCCACTCCTTGGCTTCTTTCTTCGACGCACCGCCCAACAGTTCCAGGGCCTGGCGCAAGCGATAGCGCGACAGATCGGCGCCGAGGATCTCCATGGCGTCGAGCACCGACACCGAACTGGCCTGGCCGGTGATGGCCGGGAACATCAGCGGCATCACGTCACGCAGCTTGAGGCCGAGGTGCTCGGCCACGGCCTGGATGGTCGCGGTAATGCGGTCCTTTTCCCACTGGCGCAGCGCTTCGAGCTTCCACAGCACCAGTTGCAGGACCTGGCGAACCTGGGTGGCGTCGAGCTTCTTGTGCTCGAACAGCTTGGCGTCCAGTTGCACGCCACCGCTGAAGAAGAAGCCGGCCAGCGGGGCGATCTGGCTGAAGTTCTCCACGCGGCCTTGTACGTGCGGGGCGATCTTCATCAGGTACTCGGGGTTGAGCGCCCACTTCTGCACTTCCTTGGCGAAGTCCTCCACCGACAGCTCGCGAATCCACTGGCCGTTCAGCCAGGAGAGCTTCTCGACGTCGAAGATCGGGCCGCCCAGCGACACGCGGGACAGGTCGAAGTACTCGATCATCTCCGCAAGGCTGAACTTCTCGCGCTCGTCGGGCATGGACCAGCCCATGCGGCCGAGGTAGTTCAGCAGCGCCTGGGGCAGCAGGCCCATGCGCTCGTAGAAGGTGATCGAGGTGGGGTTCTTGCGCTTGGACAGCTTGCTCTTGTCCGGGTTGCGCAGCAGCGGCATGTAGCAGAGCACCGGCTGCTCCCAGCCGAAGTACTCGTACAGCTTGATCAGCTTGGGCGCCGACGGCAGCCATTCTTCACCGCGCAGGACGTGGGTGATACCCATCAGATGGTCGTCGACCACGTTGGCGAGGAAGTAGGTGGGCAGGCCGTCGGCCTTCATCAGCACCTGCATGTCCATACGGTCCCACGGGATTTCCACGTCGCCACGGAGCATGTCCGGTACCACGCAGACGCCCTCGGTCGGCACCTTCATGCGCACCACGTGGGATTCGCCGGCGGCGATGCGCTTGGCCGACTCCTCTTTCGCAAGGTGCATGCAGTGGCCGTCGTAGCGCGGAGTTTCCTTGCGCGCCTGCTGTTCGGCGCGCAGCGCGTCGAGGCGCTCGGAGGAGCAGAAGCAGGGGAAGGCGTGGCCTTTCTCGACCAGTTCGTCGCTGTACTGCTTATAGATAGCGCCACGTTCGCTCTGCCGGTACGGGCCGTGCGGGCCGCCGACGTCCGGGCCCTCGTCCCACTCGATACCCAGCCAGCGCAGCGCGTCGAAGATCTGCTGTTCCGATTCGCGGGTCGAGCGCACCTGGTCGGTGTCCTCGATGCGCAGAATGAACTGACCGCCGTGCTGGCGGGCGAAGCAGAGGTTGAACAGCGCGATATACGCGGTGCCGACGTGCGGGTCGCCGGTGGGAGACGGCGCGATACGGGTGCGGACTGTGGTCATGAAGGCTCTCGTGTGCAGCAATTCTTCGTGTGAGGCGGACAGCGCGCGACGGCGCGCGCGCTCATGGGTGCGATGGTATCAGGCGGGCCACCTTCGGCTCCAGCCAGCGACCGGGATCAAGGGGCAGGTTATTGATCATGAAATCGAGGAAAGCCTTAACCTTCATCGCCTGGAAGCGCCGCGACGGGTACACGGCGTACAGCTCGCCCACCGGCAGCTGGACCTGCGGCAGCACGCGCACCAGACTTCCGCTGGCCAACTGTTCGTCGACGATCAGCTCCGGCAGCGAGGCGATCCCCACTCCGGCCAGCACGGCTTCGCGGGCGAAAGTGATGTTGTTGCACGACAGCACCCGGTGGCACGGCACGGTTTCTCCGCGCAGCGGCCAGTAGCGCTGGGAATCGGCCTGCAGCAGCACGGCGCGGTGGCCGGCCAGTTCCTCGACGGTTTCCGGGCGGCCATGCAGCTCCAGGTACTCCGGGCTGGCACACAGGCAGCGGCTGGTGGTCAGCATGCGCCGGGCGATGAGGGTCGAGTCCTCTGGCTGGCCGACCATGATGACGATGTCCACGCCCTCCTCCAGCGGATCGACGGTGCGCGAGGTCAGTTCGACCTCAGCGGTGATCTGTGGATAAAGGTTCATGAAGTCGCCCACTACCTTGGCCAGGTACATCTGGCCGAACTCGATGGGCGCGCTGATCCGCAACAATCCCGAAGGCGCCTGCTGCAACTGCATCACCGCCTGCTCCGCCTCGGCGAAGTCGTGCATGATCTGCCGACAGCGGTCGTAGTAGGCCTGGCCCACTTCGGTGAGACGCAGCTTGCGCGTGGTGCGGTTGATCAGGCGCACGCCCAGGCGCTCTTCGAGCAGCGCGATACGCCGGCTCACCGTGGATTTCTGCATCCCCAGGCTCTGCGCCGCCTGGGTGAAGCTGTGCAGTTCCACGACGCGAGTGAAGATCAGCGCATCATCCAGCCCCATGATTGTTCCCTATAAGCAACAAAGTTTCCGAAGTGTAGCGGCTACGTGCCGCCACGGAACACTGTTACATTGGCAAACATTTTTTGGCCAACCAAACGCTCGTTTACCTATGCCCGCACAATTGAAACGCCGCCTGTCCGTGTTCTTCGTCATCCTCGTGGTGGTCGCCTTCGCCTTCCTGGCGCGCTGGTACTTCATCGGCCGCTTCGTCGAGAGCACCGACAATGCCTACGTGCAGGGTGAGATCACCCGCATCGCCAGCCAGCTCGGTGCCCGCGTCGACGAGGTGCTGGTGCAGGACAACCAGCACGTCGAGAAAGGCCAGTTGCTGGTGAAGCTCGAAGCCGCCGACTTCCAGCTTGCGCTGGACCGTGCAAAGGCCACCCTGGCCACCCGCGAGGCGGAACTGGAGCAGGCGCGCAGCAAGCTCAAGGGCCAGACCAGCATGATCGCCGCCAGCGCGGCCGACGTGAACGCCAGCCAGGCCACCCTCGGCCGCACCGAGGTCGACCTCGGCCGTGCCCAGGCCCTGCGCAAGCCCGGCTACGTGTCGGAAGAGCGCGTGACCACCCTGGCCGCTGACTCCAACGTCGCCCGCTCGCAAGTGGCCAAGGCCCAGGCCGACCTGCAGGCCCAGCGCGTGCAGCGCGAAACCCTGGGCACCGACGTGCAGCGCCTGCAGGCGCAGATCGAAAGCGCCCGCGCCGACATCACCCAGGCCGAGATCAACCTCGCCCGTACCGAAATCCACGCGCCGGTCAGCGGTCTGGTCGGCCAGCGTGGCGCCCGCATCGGCCAGTACGTGCAGGTCGGCAGCCAGTTGCTGTCGCTGGTGCCGGACGACGGCATCTGGGTCCAGGCCAACTTCAAGGAAACCCAGATCGGCAAGATGCGCCCCGGCCAGACCGTCCGACTGGTATTCGACTCCTTCCCCGACCAGCCCATCGAAGGCCAGGTCCAGAGCCTGTTCGCCGCCTCCGGTGCGCAGTTCAGCCTGCTGCCGCCGGACAACGCCACCGGCAACTTCACCAAGGTGGTGCAGCGCATTCCGGTCAAGATCACCTTCGCCACCGACACTCCGCTGCAAGGGCTGATCCGCCCAGGCATGTCGGTCGAGGCCGAGGTCGAGCTGCGTGGCCGGTGATCAACTGATCCGGCCGGTCGGCGAGCCGACCCGCCGCGACTGGATTGCCGTGTTCAGCGCCATGCTCGGCGCGTTCATGGCGGTGCTCGACATCCAGATCACCAACTCTTCGCTGAAAGACATCCAGGGGGCGCTGGCCGCCACCCTGGAAGAAGGCTCGTGGATTTCCACCTCCTACCTGGTGGCCGAGATCATCATGATCCCGCTCACCGCCTGGCTGGTGCAGCTGCTCTCGGCGCGCCGGCTGGCGTGGATGATCTCCGTCGGCTTCCTGTTCTCGTCGCTGCTCTGCTCGTTCGCCTGGAACCTGGAGAGCATGATCGTGTTCCGCGCCATGCAGGGCTTCACCGGCGGCGCGCTGATCCCCCTCGCCTTTACCCTGGCGCTGATCAAGCTGCCGGAACACCACCGCCCCAAGGGCATGGCGTTGTTCGCCATCACCGCCACCTTCGCGCCCTCCATCGGCCCGACCCTGGGCGGCTGGCTGACGGAGAACTTCGGCTGGGAATACATCTTCTACATCAACATCCCGCCGGGCCTGCTGATGATCGCCGGCCTGCTCTACGGCCTGGAGAAGAAGGAAGCGCACTGGGAACTGCTGAAAAGCACCGACTACGCCGGCATCGTCACCATGGCCATCGGCCTGGGCTGCCTGCAGGTGTTCCTCGAGGAAGGCCACCGCAAGGACTGGCTGGAGTCGAACCTGATCGTCAGCCTGGGCAGCATCGCCCTGGTCAGCCTGATCCTCTTCGTGATCCTGCAGACCTCGCGACCGAACCCGCTGATCAACCTGGGCATCCTGCGCAACCGCAACTTCGGGCTGTCGAGCATTTCCAGCATCGGCCTGGGAATGGGGCTGTACGGTTCGATCTACGTGCTACCGCTGTATCTCGCGCAGATCCAGGGCTACAACGCCATGCAGATCGGCGAGGTGATCATGTGGATGGGCGTGCCGCAGCTGTTCCTCATCCCGCTGATTCCCAAGCTGATGAAGATCATCGAGCCGCGCCTGCTCTGCGCTATAGGCTTCGGCCTGTTTGGCATGGCGAGCTTTTTCTCCGGCGTGCTCAACCCGGACTTCGCCGGCCCGCAGTTCAACCAGATCCAGCTGCTGCGCGCCCTCGGCCAGCCGATGGTGATGGTCACCATCTCGCTGATCGCCACCGTTTACTTGCAGCCGCAGGACGCGGGCTCGGCTTCCAGCCTGTTCAACATCCTGCGCAACCTCGGCGGCGCCATCGGCATCGCGCTGCTGGCGACCCTGCTGGATAGCCGTGCCAAGGTCTATTACGACTACCTGCGCGAAGCGGTGGTGCCGGTGAATGGCGCGGTAGACGAGCGACTGGCGCAGCTGACCTCTCAACTGGGCACGCAGCAGGCGGCGCTGGGCAAGATCAGCGAGATCGTCCACCAGCAGGCGGCGATCATGGCTTACAACGATGCCTTCCATGCCATTGGCATCGTGCTGGCGATCAGCATGGTGGCGGTGCTCCTGACTCGTCCGCTACCGGCGGGCATGGGGGCTGGCGCGGGAGCCGGGGCGCACTGAACGCCCCGCCCTCCTCTTACCCCATCGACACCATACGGTCGCGCAGCTTGCCGATCTCGTCGCGCACCCCGGCCGCGGCTTCGAACTCCAGGTCGCGGGCCAGTTGGTACATGCGCTCCTCCAGCTGCTTGATACGTTTGCCGATCTCGTCGGGCGTGCGCAGCTCGTTTTCGTACTTCCCACTCTCCTCCGCCACTTTCGCCAGGCTGCGGCGCTTGCCCTTGGCGCCCGGCACCACGGCACCCTCGAGGATGTCCTTGATATCCTTCTTCACACCCTTGGGCACGATGCCGTGCTTGGCGTTGAACTCCAGCTGCTTGGTACGACGGCGCTCGGTCTCGTTGATCGCCCGCTCCATGGAGCCGGTGATCCTGTCGGCGTAGAGGATCGCCTTGCCGTGCAGGTTCCGCGCGGCGCGGCCGATGGTCTGGATCAGCGAGCGTTCGGAACGCAGGAAGCCTTCCTTGTCCGCATCGAGGATCGCCACCAGCGCCACCTCGGGCATGTCCAGGCCCTCGCGCAGGAGGTTGATGCCTACCAGTACGTCGAACTTGCCCAGGCGCAGGTCGCGGATGATTTCCACCCGTTCCACGGTATCGATGTCCGAGTGCAGGTAGCGCACGCGCACGTCATGGTCGCCCAGGTAGTCGGTGAGGTCCTCGGCCATGCGCTTGGTCAGGGTGGTCACCAACACGCGCTGGTCCACTGCCACGCGCTTGCCGATTTCCGAGAGCAGGTCGTCCACCTGGGTGGTCGCCGGGCGGATTTCCACTTCCGGGTCGACCAGACCGGTGGGGCGTACCACCTGCTCGACCACGCGACCGGCGTGCTGATCCTCGTAGGGGCCAGGCGTTGCGGAGACGAAGATGGTCTGCGGACTGATCGACTCCCACTCCTCGAAGCGCAGCGGGCGGTTGTCCAGCGCCGAGGGCAGGCGGAAGCCGTACTCCACCAGGGTTTCCTTGCGTGAGCGGTCGCCCTTGTACATGGCGCCGACCTGGGGAACGCTGACGTGGGATTCGTCGATCACCAGCAGGGCGTTGTCCGGCAGGTAGTCGTAGAGCGTCGGTGGCGGCTCGCCGGGACCGCGCCCGGAGAGGTAGCGCGAGTAGTTCTCGATGCCGTTGCAGTAGCCCAGCTCGAGGATCATCTCCAGGTCGAAGCGAGTGCGTTGCTCCAGGCGCTGGGCTTCCACCAGCTTGTTGTTGGTGCGCAGGTAGTCCAGGCGCTGCTTGAGCTCGGCCTTGATGTGCTCCACCGCTTCGAGCAGCGTCTCCCGCGGGGTGACGTAGTGGCTCTTGGGGTAGAAAGTGAAGCGCGGCAGCTTGGTCAGCACCTCGCCGGTCAGCGGATCGAAGGCGGCGATGTTCTCCACTTCGTCGTCGAACAGCTCGATGCGGATGGCCTCCAGGTCCGATTCCGCCGGGAAGACATCGATGACATCGCCGCGCACGCGGAAGGTGGCGCGGGCGAAATCCATGTCGTTGCGGGTGTACTGCAGGCTGGTCAGGCGGCGCAGCAGCTCGCGCTGGTCCATCTTGTCGCCGCGGTCCAGGTGCAGAACCATCTTCAGGTAGGACGCCGGGTCACCCAGGCCGTAGATCGACGACACGGTGCAGACGATGATGGCGTCCTTGCGCTCCAGCAGCGCCTTGGTCGCCGACAGCCGCATCTGCTCGATGTGGTCGTTGATCGAGGAATCCTTCTCGATATAGGTGTCCGAGGACGGTACATAGGCCTCGGGCTGGTAGTAGTCGTAGTAGGAGACGAAGTACTCGACGGCGTTGTTCGGGAAGAAGGTCTTGAACTCGCCATAGAGCTGCGCGGCCAGCGTCTTGTTCGGCGCCAGCACCATGGTCGGGCGCTGCACCTGGGAAATGACGTTGGCGATGCTGAAGGTCTTGCCCGAGCCGGTCACCCCCAACAGCGTCTGGTGCGACAGCCCCGCTTCCAGTCCTTCCACCATCTGTCGGATGGCTTCGGGCTGATCGCCGGCGGGCTCGAATCGCGAATCCAGTTGAAAAATCGACATGGGAACCTCGCTTTGGCGTGTGACGCTTCGGTCGCCAAAGCGTCATACCAGTCGAAAAGCACGCGCGACAACTCGCCGCCTGCTGTAGAGGCCTATATAATACCGGCCCGTCGACGCAACCCCCAGCGCCGTGTGCGGGTGGGTTGCAATTGCACTTCACTCCCGCCTTAGAGCTGCTGCCAAAATGAGTCTGTTCTCCGCTGTCGAAATGGCCCCCCGTGACCCGATCCTGGGCCTGAACGAAGCTTTCAACGCCGATACCCGTCCGGGCAAGATCAACCTGGGCGTAGGCGTTTATTACAACGAGGAAGGCCGTCTCCCGTTGCTGCGCGCCGTACAGGCCGCGGAGAAAGCCCGCATCGAGGCCCACGCACCGCGCGGCTACCTGCCGATCGAAGGCATCGCTGCCTACGATTCGGGCGTGCAGAAGCTGCTGTTCGGCGCTGATTCCGAACTGCTGGCCGAAGGCCGTGTGGTCACCACCCAGGCCGTCGGCGGTACCGGCGCGCTGAAGACCGGTGCCGACTTCCTCAAGCGCCTGCTGCCCAACGCCACTGTCGCCATCAGCGACCCGAGCTGGGAAAACCACCGCGCGCTGTTCGAAGCAGCCGGCTTCCCGGTGCAGAACTACCGTTACTACGACGCCGCCACCAACGGCGTGAACCGCGCCGGCCTGCTGGAAGACCTCAACGCCCTGCCCTCGCAGTCCATCGTTGTGCTGCATGCCTGCTGCCACAACCCGACCGGCGTCGACCTGACCATGGACGACTGGAAGCAGGTCCTGGACGTGCTCAAGGCCAAGGGCCACGTGCCGTTCCTCGACATCGCCTACCAGGGCTTCGGTGACGGTATCGACGAAGACGCCTCCGCCGTGCGCCTGTTCGCCAAGTCGGGCCTGAACTTCTTCGTGTCCAGCTCCTTCTCCAAGTCGTTCTCGCTGTACGGCGAGCGCGTTGGCGCCCTGTCGGTCGTGACCGACAGCCGCGAGGAATCCACCCGCGTCCTGTCCCAGGTCAAGCGCGTGATCCGCACCAACTACTCCAACCCGCCGACCCACGGCGCCAGCGTCGTCGCCGCCGTGCTGAACAGCCCGGAACTGCGTGCGGTCTGGGAAGAAGAGCTGGGCGAAATGCGCACCCGCATCCGCGCCATGCGCGTCGCCATGGTCGAGCAACTGGCTGCCCTGGGCGCCAAGCGCGACTTCAGCTTCGTTGCCGAGCAGCGCGGCATGTTCTCCTACTCCGGCCTGACCGCCGAGCAGGTCGAGCGCCTGAAGAACGAGTTCGGCATCTACGCCGTCGGCACCGGCCGCATCTGCGTCGCCGCGCTGAACAACGGCAACCTGGATACCGTTACCCGCGCCATCGTCCAGGTGCTCTAAAAAAATCCGGGGAAGTCGTCGGCACGATGTTGACTTCCCCTTTTTAATCAGTAAGATACGCCCCGTTGTTCCGCGATAGCTCAGTCGGTAGAGCAAATGACTGTTAATCATTGGGTCCCTGGTTCGAGTCCAGGTCGCGGAGCCAGAATTCAAAGCCCTCGGCACACGCCGGGGGCTTTTTTATTGGGCTTCTGGACTCTCTCCAGGGACTGCGTCCCAGGTGATTCCCCCTTCGGGGCCGCGCTGAAGCGCGTTCGGCTGACGCCGTCGAGTCCAGGTCGCGGAGCCAAAG
This sequence comes from Pseudomonas sp. LABIM340, assembly GCF_040017195.2. NCBI lineage: Bacteria > Pseudomonadati > Pseudomonadota > Gammaproteobacteria > Pseudomonadales > Pseudomonadaceae > Pseudomonas > Pseudomonas sp. LABIM340. The sequence continues at coordinate 4,648,699 of NZ_CM200227.1, forward strand.
TTCAAAGCCCTCGGCGCACGCCGGGGGCTTTTTATTGGGCTGGAGAAATGCGCTCCAATGAAAAAGCCGGTCATCGACCGGCTTTTTCATTTCAGCAGGCAAAGACTCAGAGCGAAATCCTGTCGCGGTTCTTGTCCAGGGTGCCCTTGCCGATACCCTTCACTTCCAGCAACTGATCCACCGTAGTGAACGGCCCGTTGCTGGCCCGATAGTCAACGATGGCCTGGGCCTTCACCTTGCCGATGCCCTTCAGGGACTTCTGCAGTTCTTCGGCGGACGCCGTGTTGATATTCACCGCCTCGACCTGGGACACAGGCGCCTTGGCAGCCGGCGCCGATGCTTCGGCGGCCGGTTTGGTGGCAGGCTGGGGACTGGTGGCCGCCTGGACGGCACCACCGAAAGAGAGGCAGGTGAACAGGATCAGGCCGGCGAGAGAGAGCAGGTTCTTCTTCATGAGTCATTCCCTGAAATAGGAGGCTTCTAGGCGAGCGCGACGGCGCCGCCCAGTGACCATATCGCCAGGAACACTCGTGAAAACCTTGGTTTAGAGAGTCGGCAGCAGTTTCCGGCGCCGCCGACAGATCGTCAGGAAAGGACTGACAATGCTCGCAGACGCGGCGATCGCCACGTCTGCTAGGAGCCGTGGATCAGGGCTCCATCCTCCGCTGCTGGTGGATCAGGTCGACGATCTCGCCCTCGGGGCAATAACCGCTGACGGTTTCCCGCAACAGTTGCCGCACCCGCGCGTAGTTGCCCTGATCCACAGCCTTGAGCAGGTCCGCCAGGACAAGCTTGAAGCCCTCCCAGTGCATCAGCTCCTCGTTGGCCTTCATGATCATCGGATGCTCGGTGGCGCTGACGTTGTCGCCGATCAGTAGCTCCTCGTAGAGCTTCTCGCCGGGTCGCAGACCACTGAATTCGATGGAAATATCACCGTGGGGCGTGCGCTCGGAGCGAACGCTAAGGCCCGACAGGTGGATCATCCGCTCGGCCAGCTCGAGGATCTTCACCGGCTGCCCCATGTCCAGCACGAAGACGTCGCCGCCGCGCCCCATAGAGCCGGCCTGGATCACCAACTGGGCCGCCTCGGGGATGGTCATGAAGTACCGGGTAATGCCCGGATGGGTCACGGTGACTGGCCCACCGCGCTTGATCTGCTCGCGGAACAGAGGAATGACGGAGCCGGACGAGCCCAGCACATTGCCGAAGCGGACCATGGTGAAACGGGTCTTGTTGACCTGGTGCACGCCGGACTTGTCGCCGAACAGCACCGGCGCGGACTCCTGGCTCAGGGCCTGCAGGATCATCTCCGCCAGGCGCTTGGTGCTGCCCATGACATTGGTCGGGCGCACCGCCTTGTCGGTGGAGATCAGCACGAAGTGCTCGACCCCGGCCTGTACCGCCACCTGGGCGGTATGCAGGGTGCCCATCACATTGTTCAGCACGCCCTCGGAAATGTTGTGTTCGACAATGGGCACATGCTTGTAGGCCGCGGCGTGATAGACCGTGGCGACCTTCCAGGTACGCATCACATCCAGCAGGCGCTCGGCACTGCGGACGGAGCCGAGGATCGGCACCAGCTGCACCGCGAGGGACTCGCGCTTGATGCGGTTTTCCAGTTCCTGGTGCACGCGGTAGAGGTTGTATTCGCTGTGCTCGAACAGCACCAGCACGGTGGGCGACGAGCCGAGGATCTGGCGGCACAGCTCCGAACCGATGGAACCACCGGCACCGGTGACCATCACGACTTCGCCACGAATGCAGTGTTCGAACAGCTCCTTGCGCGGCTCGACCGGGTCGCGCCCCAGCAAGTCCGCAATATCCACTTCCTGGATGTCATCCACTCGCACACGGCCGTTGGCCAGCTCGATGAAGCCCGGAACACTTCGTACGTGGACCGGGTAAGGCTCGAGCAGACCGAGGATTTCACGGCGCCGGGCGCGGGTCGCGGAAGGGATCGCCAGCAGCACTTCCTGCACACCGGTCTCGTCGATCATCTGCTGGATATGCTTGGGCTTGTAGACACGCAGGCCGGCGATGACGCGGTTGGCGATCTCGTCATCATCATCGATGAAAGCCACCGGGCGCATCGCACGCCCCAGGCGCAACGCCGCCACCAGCTGGTTGCCGGCAGACCCCGCACCATAGACCGCCACCTTGGGCAGGCCATCCTGCTGCTTGAGGAACGGCACAGCCTGGACCGTGCTGTACCAATCCCCCATGAAATATTGGCGCATGGCCAGGCGCAGGCCGCCGATCATCAGCAGGCTCAGCCACCAGTAGTTCAGCACCAGGGAGCGCGGGACCATTTCGGTCACCGAGCGGTTCCAGTAGACCACCAGCGAGAGCAGCAGCGCCGAGATCGTCACCGCCTTCCAGATCGCGATCAGCGCGTCATTGCCCAGGTAGCGCATCACCGCACGGTACATGCCGAAACGGATGAACAGCGGAATAGCAACCACTGGCGCCGCCACGAACAGCCAACCATGGACCCGGAACGGATACTCCAGATCGTCAGTGCCCAGGCGCACGATGAACGCCAGCCACAGCGAGAACCACACCAGCAGAATATCCGTGGTGACCTGCAATAGCCGTTTATGTCGTCTCGGAAGCCTCAGCAGGCGTTCTCGGAGCATCAGCGCTTGTCCTTAATCCCGAGCGGAGGAAAGTTTCTCGCCCGCTACATTGACCACCAAATCCGGCGGAGTTCAGCTCACATCCTGTTCATCCGGACGACCTGCACCCAGATGAGCTACGACAAGCACCAAGGGAGCATAGGCCACAATCAGCCCCAGCAAACCCGAAACATGCCCCAGTGCCACCAGCAACGCCAGCGGCATGAGCCACAGCACATTGATGGCCGTCACCACCAGCGACACCCGCAAGTGACTGCCGTAACGGCGAGAAGCGCGCTGGTAGGCATGGCTGCGATGCGCCTCGTAGACGCGCTCGCCACGCACCAGACGGTGGATCAGCGTGAAGGTGGCATCCACCACGAACACACCGAGCAGGATCAGCCAACTCCAGATCAGCGGCGCGAACACTGTCCCCGCCTGCAGCGCCAATCCTCCGAGTATCAAGCCGAGGAAACCACTGCCCGCATCTCCCATGAAGATCCGCGCCGGAGGGAAATTCCAGACCAGGAACCCCGCCGCCGCCATGCCCAGGATCAAGGGCAACCACACCAGTTGCGACTCGCCGACTAACCACCCGCAGAGGGCTCCGCCCAGGCAGACGCTGATGGCTTCCAGGCCGGCAATCCCGTCGATGCCGTCCATGAAGTTGTACAGGTTGAGCAGCCAGACCAGGAACACCGCGCCCAGCAGGTCGCCGGCCAATCCCAGGTCCAGCGTCCCCCACGGCACAGCCAGCGCAGGCAGCCCGCCCAGCCAGCCAAGTAGCCAGAACGCGGCGACAAAATGCCCCAGCAGCCGCCAACGCGCGGGAATATGACGGTGATCGTCGAGGAAACCAATGACCGCAACCAGGACGCCGGCCGGCAGCAGGGCCAACAGGCTGCTTCCATCCACCGCCCCCAGAACACCGACCAACGGCAGGCAGCCCAGGAAACCCAGCACAATGGCAACGCCACCACCACGGGGCGTGGGGATCTGGTGCGAACTGCGGGCATTGGGAATGTCCATGATGCTGCGCGCCAGCGCATAACGACGCACTCCGGCAGTCATCGCCCAGGATGCGATGAACACGGACGCCAGCAGAATACCCATGCTCATCGTCCCTGCTCCTGACCACATCCCCGCGCCGCTGCCCTCAGGGCCTGCTCGACACTGACCGGCGGAGTCCAGCCCAATCGACTGCGGGTCGTCGAAATATCCACCTGCAACGACCCCAGCAAGCGCTGGACTTGCTGGCTCCGCCCGGTCAGCAGCCCCAGCAGGCGCAGCAGCGCAGCCGGAACCGGCAGCAGCCGCGGGCGAACCCCCAGGGCCTTGCTCAAACCACGGCACAGCTGTGCCGTCGACATATCCTCACCGTCGCTCACCAGGAACACCTGTCCGGCGGCCGCCGGATGGCGCGCGCAAAGCAGCAGCAGATCGACCAGATTGTCCCGTGCGACCAGACTGCGGCGATTGTCGATGGAGCCGAAAGGCAGCGGCAGACGACGCTGCAACGCGCGCATCAGGCTGGCGAAGTTGGCACTCACCCCCGGGCCATAGACCAGCGGCGGACGCACCACGGCGACTTCGAGACCGGTCTGCCGGGCAACATCGAACAGGGCCTGTTCGGCTTCGAGCTTGGACTGCCCGTAGGGGTCCTGCGGTTGCGGCTCGGCGTCGGCAGTGAAAGGATGGCCCGGCACTGTCTCCTCGCCATTGACCTTGATCGAACTGACAAAGACGAAGCGCTTCGCACCGGCTGCCGCGGCCTGTTGCGCCAGATGCCGGGTCGCCTCGACGTTCACCGCGCGAAACTCGGCGAGCGGGTCCGCTGCCTGCTCGTCCATGACATGAACGCGGGCAGCGCAGTGGATCACCACATCGACCCCTTGCAGGGCCTGCGTCCAGGATTGCGCCACGCTCAACCCATCGATGAGCGCCACCTCGACACCCTCGGGGTATGGCGCGATGGCGCCACGCTGGGCGACGCGAACCTGCACGCTATCTTCCTGGCACAAGCGCACCAGTACACCTCGGCCGACAAAACCGCTCGCGCCCGTGAGTAGAACCTTCAATCCAGTACCTGCAGAACCTGACGCCTACGGCGTCTTCCATGTTTGAGCGAACGCGTCAGAGCGGTGAAATGACCGGCCGCAGGGCATTCCAAGCGTGGCAACTGGGGCATTGCCAGTGCAGTTCGCGGCCGGCAAAACCGCACTTGCCGCATCGATAGCGCGGCATTGTCTTATACAACCCGATGATTATTGGAGCGATTTTTCCCGTCGCCGAGTCTTTTTCAGTGTCGCCCCCCACTACTTCCAGGTATTCGCCCACGCCTTGCCAGGAAGGATGGCGCTCCACCCGCTCCAGCAGGCTCTCGCGCCAGCTGGAAGCACGCCCTGGCTGCTCGCTTTCGGCCAACAACGCGAGGATCGCCGGCGGTACTTCCTCGCCCCCTGCCAGCTCGCGCAAACAAGCCAGCACCTCGGGCCGGGCAAGGCCGTCGTGGCGACGCAGCAGCGGCACTATCTCGCCCAGGAAGGCCTTGGCATCGCTCGCCAGCTCACCGATGGTAGCGACGGCAGCAGCCGGATCCTTGCGCCACAGCTCGCAGTCCAGCCGCATCAGCAGAGCGCGCACGCAGCGCTTGTCGACGCGACGAGCCTCGCGCAGCAGCTCCTGCATGGCGCTGCGATCCCCGGTCTTGCCTTTCTCCTGAGCGAGCTCGCAGTAATAGTTGGCCAGCGCCGCGCTCAGCTCCGGGCGGCTCGGCACCAGTCGGGCAGCCAGTTCGATGGCGCGCGACCAGTTCTTCTCGCGCTCGCAGATCAGCCGCTGCTCATCCAGTGCCTCGAGAGAGATGGGCTCGTCACGCTGCTGGGTCAGCTCGTCCAGCAACTCCTCGGCGCTGCCGAGCAAGCCGCCGGCGATGTAGTCGCGGGCCAGCTCCAGGCGCACTTGCGCCACCAGCGAGCCGTCCTCGCCGGCGCGGCCCAGCAGATCCTGGTGGATGTGGATGGCTTTCTCGATATCGCCGCGGCGGCGGAACAGGTTGCCGACGTGCAGGTGGCTTTCAAGCGTTTCCGGGGTGACGACCAGCCCCTGGGAAAGGCTTTCCAGCGCGTCATCGGAATGTCGTTCCAGCAGGTTGTGCATGCTGTGGACGCGCGCCCGGAGGTTCGATTCGGGCGCAGGCTGGGTGCAGGAAAGAGAGCGACGCCCCATCCACCAGCCGATGGCCAGGGCGCAGAAGAAGAACAGCGTGGCGATGACGCTAGGCATGGTCCGTCAGCGACTTTTCACGCAGCGCGTCATTCTCCTTGCGGAAACGGGTGACTTCGGAGCGCAGCCCGGTCATGCGGACGTGCGTCTTCGCGCGGAAGGGAATGCTCAGCAGCAGGCCGATCACGCCGCCGACGATGAAGGCAAGGGAGATGAAGAGCACCAGCGGCCACTGCGGCGACTGCCAGCCGAGGAAGGTCAGCTGCGCGGGCTGCAGGTTTTCAAGGACGAAAACCACGACGACGGCAGCCAGGACGACCAGCGCCAGAATCAGCAGGAAACGTTTTGCCCGAAGCATGGACACTCCTTCTTGAAGACGGATACCCCGGGGTCACTCGGGTTCGTTGACGCGGTCGCGCAGCTCCTTGCCGGGCTTGAAGTGCGGGACGAACTTGCCGTCCAGGCGCACGGACTCGCCGGTCTTCGGATTACGGCCGGTGCGCGGCGCACGGTAATGCAGCGAGAAGCTACCGAAACCCCGGATTTCGATGCGATCCCCAGTGGCCAGAGCCTGGGACATTTGCTCAAGCATGGTCTTGATCGCCAGCTCCACATCCTTTGCGGAAAGCTGCCCCTGATGGGTGACGATTCTCTCGATCAACTCCGACTTGGTCATGGTTTTCCCTTCTTTTTCAAGCGGCTAGATCAGCTCTAGGTTCTTTTAGCATGCTGGTCATGCTTTGAACAGCCCGAACGGGAAGGATGTGTTTTCATCCGGTCAAGTAGTTGGCAAATAAAAAATGGCCGATTCCCGGGGGAGGAATCGGCCACGGTCGCGCCCAGGAGCGGGAGGACGCGCAAACAGGAAACGGATCAGGCGATGGCAGCGAGCTGCGCCTTGGCCTTGGCCAGGCCCTTCTCGGCGAATTCACCGCCCATGTTCAGGCCTTCGGCGTGGATGAAGGTCACGTCGTGGATGCCGACAAAGCCCAGCGCTTGGCGCAGGTAGGGTTCCTGGTGGTCCAGCGCACCGCCGGCGTAGACGCCGCCACGGCTGGTCAGGACGAAGGCGCGCTTGCCGGTGAGCAGACCCTGCGGGCCGGTCTCGGTGTACTTGAAGGTGACGCCGGCGCGCAGCACGTGGTCCAGCCAGGACTTCAGGGTGCTGGGGATGGCGAAGTTGTACATCGGCGCAGCCAGGACCAGCACGTCGGCGGCCTGCAGTTCGGCAGTCAGCTGGTTGGAGCGTTCCAGAGCGGCGCGTTCGATCTCGCTGTGCTCCTGAGCCGGCTTCATCCAGCCGCCCAGCAGGTTGGCGTCCAGGTGCGGCACCTGCTCGACGGCCAGGTCGCGGACCTGGACGTCGTCAGCCGGGTGAGCGGCCTGCCACTGGGCGATGAAATCGCGGGTCAGCTGGCGGGAAACGGAACCTTCCTGACGGGCACTGCTTTCGATAACCAGAACGCGGGACATGGACTGGACCTCCATCGGTCGTTGAATGTGTCGATGGAGGCCATCCTAAAGATGAACAAATCGATAAAAAAGCGTAAATAGTCGCTTCTAATTATCGAATAAATTGATTTCTTACCTGACTGCTTCTAGTCTTGTCGGGAAATCAGGAAGGATTGCAGGTCAGCTTGATGCGCAGCTTGATCACTGCGCGACTGAAGCTGGAAGTCAGGTTGGCCTCCTTGCCAGGTGCAATGGTGGCCTTGCGCACATGCGGCGTCTCGGGACCGTTGACGAAGACCGCGGTGCAGGTCACCGGCTGCTGGCCGCCGTTGCGCAGGAGGATCGCCCCCATCTGGTCGCCGATATCCTGGGTCTCGATATCCATCTCGGTGCCATTGAGGCTCTTCTGCACTTCGATGGGATAGGCCAGGGCGGTCAGCGGCAACATGGCCAGAACGGCACAACAGAATTTTTTCATGGCGGTCTCTTGTTGGTCTTCTGCGGACCGCCAGAGTAGACAAGAGGAAGCGAGGATGAAAGCGCCCCGCGTTACCCTGGATCAGTGGAGAACCCTGCAGGCCGTGGTCGATCACGGCGGCTTCGCCCAGGCGGCCGAAGCCCTGCACCGTTCGCAGTCGTCGATCAGCTACACCGTGGCGCGCATGCAGGAGCAGCTCGGCGTGCCGCTGCTACGCATCGACGGACGCAAGGCCGTGCTCACCGAAGCCGGTGAAGTACTGCTGCGCCGCTCGCGGCAACTGGTGAAATCCGCCGGCCAGTTGGAAGAACTGGCCCACCATATGGAACAAGGCTGGGAGCCGGAAGTGCGCCTGGTCGTGGACGCCGCCTACCCCACCGTGCGCCTGGTGCGTTCGCTGTCGGCCTTCATGCCGCAGAGCCGCGGCTGCCGCGTGCTGCTGCGCGAGGAAGTGCTGTCGGGTGTGGAGGAAGCGCTGGTGCAGGGCCATGCGGACCTCGCCATCAGCGGCCTGAACATTCCCGGGCACCTGGGCGCCGACCTGTCCATCGTCGACTTCGTCGCCGTCGCCCATCCCGATCATCCACTGCATCGCCTGCAACGCGAGGTCACCCACCAGGATCTGGAAACCCAGATGCAGGTGGTGATCCGCGACTCCGGCCGTCTGCAACCGCGCGACGTCGGCTGGCTCGGCGCCGAGCAGCGCTGGACCGTGGGCAGCCTCGCCACCGCCGCCACCTTCGTCAGCAACGGTCTGGGTTTCGCCTGGCTGCCGCGGCACATGATCGAGCGCGAGCTGCGCGACGGCCAGCTCAAGCCGCTGCTGATGAAACAGGGCGGCGTGCGCGAGAGCCGCTTCTATCTTTACCCGAACAAGGAAAAGCCTCTGGGCCCGGCCACGCAGATCCTCGTGGAGCTGCTGACCACCTTCGCCAACGTACCCCTCGACGCCCATTTCGCCGCCCCGGAAAGCCCGGCCTGAAGCCACAGCCCGCACGAACAAGGAGCCCGTCATGCCGTTCTTCGACCACGCCGGTCATCGCCTGCACTACGAGGAAAGCGGATTCGGCACGCCGGTGCTGCTGGTGCACGGGCTCGGCTCCAGCACCCGCGACTGGGAATACCAGGTGCCGGACCTGGAGAAACGTCATCGGGTGATTGCCCTCGACGTACGCGGCCACGGCCAGTCGGACAAGCCGCGCCAGCGCTACAGCATCGCCACCTTCGCCGAGGACGTGATCGCCCTGCTCGATCACCTGAGCCTGGGCCGTGTGCACCTGGTGGGCATAAGCATGGGCGGCATGATCGGCTTCGAACTCGCCACCCGCTGGCCGGAGCGGTTGAACAGCCTGACCATCGTCAACAGCGCCCCGGAAGTGAAACCGCGCAGCCTGCGCGAGTACCTGGAAGTGGCGCGCCGGCTGTTTCTCGCCCATGTGCTGGGCCTGGATACGGTGGGCAAGGCGCTGGGCAAGATGCTCTTCCCCAAGCCCGAACAGAGCGACCTGCGCCGCAAGATCCAGCAACGCTGGCCGCAGAACGACAAGCGCGCCTACCTCTCCAGCCTGCACGCCATCATCGGCTGGGGTGTGCAGGAACGCCTGGCGCGCATAACCTGTCCAACCCTGGTGATCAGCGCCGACCGCGACTACACCCCCGTCTCACTCAAGCAGGCCTATGTCGGGCGCATGCCCAATGCACGCCTGGTGGTGATCGAGGACTCGCGCCACGCGACCCCGCTGGACCAGCCGGAAAGATTCAATACCACCCTGCTCGACTTCCTCGAGCAGGTCGACCATCCCTAGAACCTTCAGGAAACATCCGCCAAATGACCCTGTTCAAACGCTTCCTGCTCGCTGCCTGCTCCCTGGTCCTGGCCGGCTCGGCAATCGCCGCCGACGCCAACAAGCCGCACGTGCTGCTGTCCACCACCTCGGGCGAAATCGAAATCGAGCTGTACGCCGACAAGGCACCGATTTCCGTGAAGAACTACCTGTCCTACGTCGATAGTGGCTTCTACAACGGCACTATCTTCCACCGCGTGATCCCCAACTTCATGATCCAGGGTGGCGGCTTCACCGAAGCCATGAAGGAGAAGGACACCCAGGCGCCAATCAAGAACGAGGCCGACAACGGCCTGCTCAACGAGCGCGGCACCCTGGCCATGGCCCGCACCAGCGACGTCAACTCCGCCACCAGCCAGTTCTTCATCAACCTGACCGGCAACGACTTCCTCAACCACGGTTCCCGCGACTTCGGCTACGCGGTATTCGGCAAGGTCGTGCGCGGCATGGGCGTGGTCGACCAGATCGCCGGCGTGAAGACCGGCAACAAGGGCATGTTCCAGGACGTACCGACCACCCCGGTGGTCATCCTCTCCGCCAAGCGTCTGTGATTCTGCGCAGCCGCGGCTGACGGAGGCCATTCAAGGCGAGCCCAGGACGGGCTCGCCGACACAACCCGAGAGCCATCATGCTTTACCGTCGTTTCGAGCGTCTGATCGATCCCTTCCGCGACGTCCCCGAGCGCATGCCGCCTTCCGACGTCATCCGCTTCTACGTCTACTACCTGCGCCAGGTCTGGCCAGTCTTCCTCGCCCTGCTCTTCGTCGGGCTGATCGTGGCACTGATCGAAGTCGCGCTGTTCAGCTACCTGGGGCGTATCGTCGACCTTGCCCAGGGCACCGCCCCCGCCGACTTCTTCACCGTGCACGGCCGCGAGCTGATCTGGATGGCCGTGGTCGCGCTGGTCCTGCGCCCGGTGTTCAACGGCCTGCACGACATGCTGGTGCACCAGAGCATCAACCCCAGCATGACCAACCTGATCCGCTGGCAGAACCACCGCTACGTGCTCAAGCAGAGCCTGGGCTTCTTCCAGAACGACTTCGCCGGGCGCATCGCCCAGCGCATCATGCAGACCGGCAACTCCCTGCGCGACTCCGCCGTGCAGGTGGTCGATGCCATCTGGCACGTGCTCATCTACACCATCAGCGCGCTGGTGCTGTTCGCCGAGGCGGACTGGCGCCTGATGATTCCGCTGGTGCTGTGGGTAATCGGCTACGTCGGCGCGCTGGGCTACTTCATCCCGCAGGTGAAGCAGCGCTCGGTGATCGCTTCGGATTCGCGCTCGAAACTCATGGGCCGGATCGTCGACGGCTACACCAACATCACCACCCTCAAACTGTTCGCCCACACGCGCCAGGAAGAGGACTACGCCCGCGAAGCCATCGACGACCAGACCCGCAAGGCCCAGCGCGCCGGGCGCGTGGTGACCTCGATGGACGTCACCATCACTATCTTCAACGGCCTGCTGATCGCCGGCACCACGGGCCTCGCCCTGTGGCTGTGGACCCAGTCGCTGATCTCGGTCGGCGCCATCGCCCTGGCCACCGGCCTGGTCATCCGCATCAACAACATGTCCGGCTGGATCATGTGGGTGGTCGGCGGCATCTTCGAGAACGTCGGCCAGGTGCAGGACGGCATGCAGACCATCGCCCTGCCCCGCCAGGTGACCGATGCGCCAGACGCCAAACCGCTGGTGGTGAAGCACGGCGAAGTGCGCTTCGACCAGGTGAACTTCAGCTACGGCAAGGGTGGCGGCCTGATCAGCGGCCTCGACCTGACCGTGCGCCCCGGCGAGAAGATCGGCCTGGTCGGCCCCTCCGGCGCCGGCAAGTCGACCCTGGTGAACCTGCTGCTGCGCCTCTACGACCTGGAGGGCGGACGCATCCTGATCGACGACCAGGACATCGCCCACGTAACCCAGGAAAGCCTGCGCGCGCAGATCGGCATGGTTACCCAGGACACTTCGCTGCTGCACCGCTCGATCCGCGACAACCTGCTCTATGGCCGCCCGGATGCCGGCGAGGCCGAGTTGCAGGACGCAATCCAGAAGGCCCGCGCCTCGGAGTTCATCCCGCAGCTGAGCGATGCCGAAGGCCGCTTCGGCCTCGATGCCCACGTCGGTGAGCGCGGCGTGAAGCTCTCCGGTGGCCAGCGCCAGCGCATCGCGATCACCCGCGTGCTGCTCAAGGACGCGCCGATCCTGATCCTCGACGAAGCCACCTCGGCGCTGGATTCGGAAGTGGAAGCGGCGATCCAGGAAAGCCTGGAGACCCTGATGCAGGGCAAGACGGTGATCGCCATCGCCCACCGCCTCTCGACCATCGCGCGCATGGATCGCCTGGTGGTGCTGGAGCATGGCCGCGTGGTCGAGAGCGGCAGCCATGCCGAGCTGCTCGCCCACGGCGGGCTGTATGCGCGGCTGTGGCGGCACCAGACGGGTGGTTTCGTCGGGGTGGATTGATCACGCCCCGCGCACGACCGCCCATGATTGTGCGTTGGAGCTTCCCTGTAGGAGCGGGCCATGCCCGCGATCGCGTCCATGGGGCGCTCCTACAGGGTGTGCCGCTGTATCCCGCGCGCATAAAAAAGCCCGGCACTGAGGCCGGGCATGTCCAGATCAGGACAGCTCAGTGTGTGTCCAGCAGCGCCAGCGCCTCGCGGCTCAGGCGTTCGACCGTGGCCCAGTCACCGCTGTCGATGGCGGCCTTGGGCAGCATCCAGCTGCCTCCCACGCACATCACGTTGGCCAGCCGGTAGTAGTCGTTGAGGTTGTCCGGGCCTACGCCGCCGGTGGGGCAGAAACGCACCTCCGGGAACGGCCCGCCAAACGCCTTGAGCGCCTCTACGCCACCGGCGACCTTCGCCGGGAACAGCTTGAAGCGGCGCAAGCCATGGCGGTATGCCGCCATGATTTCCGAAGCGGTGGCCACGCCGGGCAGCAGCGGCACCGGGCGGGTCACCGCGTACTGCAACAGCTCGTCGGTACAGCCGGGGGTGACGATGAACTTCGCCCCCGCCTCTTCCGCCTGGACGAAGGTTTCCGGGTCGAGCACAGTGCCGGCGCCGACGATCAGCTCCGGGCGCTGCTCGCTCAGCTGGCGAATCGCGGTGAGGCCCAGCGACGTCCGCAAGGTCACTTCCAGAACGGTGATGCCGCCGGCTGCCAGAGCATCCGCCATGGGCAGGATGTCCGCCTCGCGGTCGATGGTGATCACCGGCAGGATGCGAGCACGCTGCGCGAGGGCATCGATCTGCTGGATGTGTTGTTCAGACATTGCGGTAACTCCGTGCCTCAGGGGCACCAGTGGATCGAAAGAGGCGAACGCAGGAACGCATTGATGGGCATGCGCTGGTCGTCGTTGTCGCTGAGCGCCTGGCTCAGGGTGGCCAGCTTGGACTCGCCCTGGATGGCCAGGATCTGCACCCGCGCGCCCTGCAGCACGGCGCGGGTCAGGGTCAGGCGCTGGTGCGGCACGGTCGGTGCCCACATCGGCAGGCAACGGCGCGTGCCAGCCGGGTCCAGCGCATCCACCAGGTTGGTGCTGCCGGGGAACAGCGAAGCCGTGTGGCCGTCGTCGCCCATGCCCAGCACCAGCACGTCGATGGGCAGCATCAGTTCATTCAGGTAACGGTCGGCCTTGTCGGCCGCCTCTTCCAGGCTGGCTGCCGGCTGGTAGATACCGATGAATTGCGCCTTGGTTGCCGCACCCTTGAACAGGTGCCGACGCAGCAGGCCGGCGTTGCTGTCCGGATGCGACTCGGGCACCCAGCGCTCGTCGGCAAGGCTGACGGCCACTTTCGACCAGTCCAGCACCGCGCCGCTCAGAGCTTCGAGGAATGCCACCGGGCTGCGTCCGCCGGACACCACCAGCAGCGCGCGGCCACGTTCGATCAATGCCTCGCGCAGCGCGTCGGCTACCGCTTCGGCCAGGCCGCGAGCCTGCTCGGCGGCGTTGTTCCAGGTCTTCCAGGCCATGCCTTCAGCCAGTTGGGGTTCATAGATCGCCATACCAGTCCCTCCCGTCGCGTGCGATCAGGGCAACCGAGGCCTGTGGCCCCCAGCTTCCGGCCGGATAGGGCTTGGGCTCCTCGCCCAGGCGCCCCCAGCCGTCGATCAGGCCGTCGCACCATTTCCAGGCGGCCTCGATCTCATCCTTGCGGACGAACAGGTTCTGGTTGCCTTGCGTGACTTCCAGCAACAGTCGCTCGTAGGCATCCGGCGTCCGGGCGGTCTGGAAGGTTTCGGAGAAATTCAGCTGAAGCGGGCCGGTGCGCAGTTGCATGCCCTTGCCCAGCCCCTGGTCCTTGGTCATCACCTGCAGGGAAATGCCCTCGTCCGGCTGCAGGCGAATGATCAGCCGGTTGCTGATCAGCGAGCGCTGCTCCGGGGCGAAGATGTAGTGCGGCGGTTCCTTGAAGTGGATGACGATCTGCGAGTGCTTCTGCGGCATGCGCTTGCCGGTGCGCAGGTAGAACGGCACCCCGGACCAGCGCCAGTTGCGGATATCCACACGCAGGGCGACGAAGGTCTCGGCATCGCTGTTGGGGTTGGCGTTCTCCTCGGCGACGTAGCCGGGCACCGCCTTGCCGTCGATGTAGCCGGCGGTGTACTGGCCACGCACTACGCGGGTTGCCAGCTGTTCGGGGGCGATGGGTTCCAGCGCGCGCAGCACCTTCACCTTCTCGTCACGGATGCTGTCGGCGGTAAGGTCCGCCGGCGGGTCCATGGCGATCAGGCAGAGCAGCTGCAGCAGGTGGTTCTGCACCATGTCGCGCAGCTGGCCGGCCTTGTCGAAGTAGCCCCAGCGGCCTTCGATGCCGACTTTCTCGGCGACGGTGATCTCCACGTGGGAGATGTGGTTCTGGTTCCACTGGGTCTCGAACAGGCTGTTGGCGAAGCGCAGCGCGATGAGGTTCTGCACCGTCTCCTTGCCCAGGTAGTGGTCGATCCGGTAGATACGGTTTTCCGGGAAGAAGCGCGCCACCGCGTCGTTCACCGCGCGGGACGATTCCAGATCGTGGCCGATGGGTTTTTCCAGGACCACCCGGGTGCGCTCGGCGAGGCCGGCGGCAGCGAGGTTCTCGCAGATGCCGCCGAACACCGAGGCCGCGGTAGCGAAGTAGGCGACCAGGGTCTTCTCGTCACCCACAAGCTCAGCCAGCGCCTGGTAGGAACCGGCGTCGAGGAAATCCATGCTCAGGTGATGCAGGCGCGCCTGGAAGCGGGCCCAGACGGTTTCGTCCCACTCCTTCGCCGGCACGGCCTGGCGCAGGCGGCTCTCGATGGTCGCCAGGGGATCTTCGCTGGCACCGTCGTCGCGGGCCAGGGCGAGAATGCGGGTGTCGCGGTGCAGCAGGTCTTCGCGGTCGAGCTGGTAGAGCGCCGGCAGCAGCTTGCGCAGGGCGAGATCACCCAGGGCGCCGAACAGCGCGAGGGTGCAGGGCAGAACACGGACTTCAGGCATTTATTGTTACCAACCAAATTTTGGACGATAGTTAGCCTTACACGCCGGCATTAAGACAAATATGTAGTAATTAAACAACATATTTTTGCCGCTTCGCATCCCTGTTGGTCGCTTGCCGGCCTGACGTTAGGATAGCGCCGCTGGCCGCACCTACCCGGCCAACCGTCGATTGCCCAAGGAGCAAGGATGAAAAACCTGCTGGAGCAGATCCAGAGCCGTCTGGAAGAGCTGAACAAGGCCGAGCGCAAGGTCGCCGAGGTGATCCTGCGCGACCCGCAGCAGGCCACGCGCTTCAGCATCGCCGCGCTGGCCCAGGCGTCCAGCGTCAGCGAGCCGACGGTGAACCGCTTCTGCCGCTCCTTCGGCATGAGCGGCTACCCGGAGCTGAAGATCCAGCTGGCCCAGAGCCTGGCCAGCGGCGCGGCCTTCGTGACCCAGGCGGTGGCCGCCGACGACGGCCCCGAGGCTTACACGCGCAAGATCTTCAGCAGCACCATTGCCTCGCTGGACAGCGCCCACAAGCAGCTCGACCCGAAGCTGATCGACCGCGCCGTGGACCTGTTGATCCAGGCCCGGCAGATTCACTTCTTCGGTCTCGGCGCCTCCAGCTCCGTGGCGCTGGACGCGCAGCACAAGTTCTTCCGCTTCAACCTGGCGGTGTCAGCACAGAGCGATGTGCTGATGCAGCGAATGATCGCCTCGGTGGCGCACACCGGCGACCTGTTCGTGGTGATTTCCTACACCGGGCGCACCCGTGAGCTGGTGGACGTGGCGCACCTGGCGCGGCAGAACGGCGCCTCGGTGCTCGGCCTGACCGCCGCCGACTCGCCGCTGGCCCGCGCCAGCACCCTGAGCCTGGACATCCCGCTGCCGGAGGACACCGACATCTATATGCCGATGACTTCGCGGATCATCCAGCTGACCGTGCTTGATGTGCTCGCGACAGGCGTGACCCTGCGCCGCGGCGTGGACTTCCAGCCGCATCTGCGCAAGATCAAGGAGAGCCTGGTGCCGACGCGCTACCAGCTCGACGAGGAAGACTGAACGCCGCCGCTCCCGCAGTTAGAATCCTGCGCCTGCCCACGACTCGATTAGCACCTGATCAGTCATCCGCGCCCGGATCGAGCCCCGGGAACAGCACCTCGGTGAAGCCGAACTTGCTGAAATCGGTGATGCGCGACGGGTACAGGCGGCCGATCAGGTGGTCGCACTCGTGCTGCACCACGCGGGCGTGGAAGCCTTCCACGGTGCGGTCGATGGGCTGCCCCTGCGGATCGACACCCTGGTAGCGGATACGCTGATGACGGTTCACCGCGCCGCGCAGGCCCGGCACCGACAGGCAGCCTTCCCAGCCCTCCTCCAGCTCATCACCGATGGGCGTGATCAGCGGGTTGAGCAGGATGGTCGGCGGTACCGCTGGCGCGTCCGGATAGCGCTCGCTGCGCTCGAAGCCGAAGATCACCAGTTGCAGGTCGACACCGATCTGCGGCGCGGCCAGGCCGACGCCGCCGACGTGGTGCATAGTCTCGAACATGTCGTCGATCAGTTGCTGCAGCTCGGCGCTGCCGATCATCGACTCGGGCACCGGTGGGGCGATGCGCAGCAGGCGCTCGTCGCCCATCTTGAGAATCTCGCGGATCATCTGTGCCTCGTTCGCCGTTGCGTGAAAGCGGCATGCTTCCAATGAGAGCTGCATCCTCGGCCCCCACAACCCGTCTGGCAAGCCCGCGACCGCCGGGCAGCGCCCCGGAGCCCGTAGCGCCGCGGTGGTAGACTGATCTGCGACGACAACCATCGAACGACGGATATTTGCCGAATTTCACGGCAGATGGCGGTCGAACCCTGGGGGGAACTTTCATTCCGAGGGGCATGAGGTTCGTCATGAACAGGCATTACTACATCAGCGACAACCTGGACGACCTGGAGCAGGTCGAGCAGGAACTCTCCGAAAGCGGTATCGGCATCGAACAGATGCATGTGCTCAGCGACAGCGACGCGGAAATGCAGGAACACCGCCTCCACGAAGTGCCCTCGATGATGAAGAAGGACGTGGTGCACTGGGGCAAGATCGGCCTGATGATCGGCGTCGCGCTGGCCGTGCTGGTACTGGTGGTCGGCTACCTGAGCGGCTGGACGCAGACGGCGGCCGGCTGGATCCCCGTGGTCTTCCTCGCTGCGGTGCTGCTGGGCTTCAGCCTGTGGGAAAGCAGCTTCTTCGGCCTGCAGCGCCCCAGCGGCGACGTGCGCCGCTTCCAGGACAACCTGCACGAAGGCCGCCACGTGTTCTTCGTCGACGTGAAGCCCGAGCAGGAACCGGTGCTGGACATGGTGGTGCGCCACCACCCACGCCTGGAGATCGCCGGCTTCGGCAGCGCCATGCCGGCCTGGTGGCTCTCCGTAGAGCAGGCCTGGAACCGTTTCCGCCACATGATGTGATGCGTACCGGCCGCGCGCCGGTGATTATGCGTACCCTCTCCTCCGCGCCCGTGCAGCCAGCGGCCTGCCAGTTGCGGGCCGGACGAAATCCACTCGACAGGACGAGAATGGCTGCCGTTCAGGAATCGTTCAGAAACCGTTAGCCTGCTATTGATTCATATCAGCCGAGCGCCTCCGGTCGAACTCGAAACTATTCGAGTTCCCCATTACTCAGGAGGCTGGGACATGTCTTCATCGCCCAACCAGAAACTCGGCTTGGCCGCGCTCACCGCCCTGGTGGTCGGCTCCATGATCGGCGGCGGCATCTTTTCGCTGCCGCAGAACGTCGCGAAAAGTGCCAGCCCCGGCGCCGTATTGATCGGCTGGGCTATCAGCGGTATCGGCATGCTGATGCTCGCCTTCGTCTTCCAGAGCCTGTCCAACCGCAAGCCGGAACTGGACGCAGGCGTCTACGCCTATGCCAAGGCCGGCTTCGGTGACTACATCGGCTTCAACTCGGCCTGGGGCTACTGGATCAGCTCCATGCTCGGCAACGTCAGCTACTTCGTGCTGATCTTCAGCGCGCTGGGCTACTTCTTCCCGGTGTTCGGCGAGGGCAACACGGTCATCGCCTTCGCCTGCTCGTCCCTGCTGCTGTGGGGCCTGCACTTCCTGATTCTGCGCGGAATCAAGCAGGCGGCCTTCATCAACCAGGTCACCACGGTCGCCAAGGTCGTGCCCATCGTGCTGTTCATCCTGATAGGCCTGGTGGCGTTCGACATGGACCTGTTCACCGCCGACTTCTGGGGCCATGGCCACGTCGATTTCGACAGCGTGATGAGCCAGGTGCGCAACATGATGCTGATCACCGTCTGGGTGTTCATCGGTATCGAGGGCGCCAACCTGTATTCCGGCCACGCGAAGAAGCGCTCGGACGTCGGCACCGCCACGGTGATCGGCTTCGTCTCGGTGATGGCGCTGCTGGTGCTGGTGAACGTGCTGTCCATGGGCATGATGAGCCAGGCGCAACTGGCAGGCCTGCCCAACCCGTCCATGGCCTACGTGCTGGAACACGTGGTGGGCCACTGGGGCGCAGTGCTGATCATCTCCGGGCTGGTCGTCTCGCTGTTCGGCGCGCTGCTGGCGTGGATCCTGCTCAGCGCGGAGATCATGTACGCCGCCGCCCACGACCACACCCTGCCGAAGTTCCTCGCCCGCGAGAATGACAAGGACGTGCCGGTGAACGCGCTGTGGATGAGCAACGCCACGGTGCAGGTGTTCCTGCTGGTCACCCTGTTCGCCGCCAGCACCTACACCAGCCTGGTGTACCTGGCCGCATCCATGGCGCTGCTGCCCTACCTGTTCTCCGCCGGCTATGCCGTGCTGCTGAGCCTGCGCGGGGAAGGCTACGAAGGCCTGCTGCGCGAGCGCCGCAAGGACCTGGTAATCGGTGCCATTGCCCTCATCTACAGCCTGTGGCTGGTGTACGCCGGCGGCATGGACCACCTGCTGCTCTCGGCGCTGCTCTACACCCCGGGCGTGGTGCTGTTCATCATGGCCAAGCGCGAGCGTGGCGAGCGCGTGTTCAGCAAGGCGGAATGGCTGATCTTCGCCATCCTGCTGGCCGCGACCCTGGCCGCCGGCTACGGTCTGTATGCGGGTCAGCTGAGCCTCTGAGGTTCGGCGCCGATGCCCGCGGCCCAGGCCGCGGGCTTTTGCTTTCCAGGAGAAATGGCTGACTTCAGGAGAAGATAATGAGCACGCCCACCGAGGTCACTATCCATTCCAGCACCGGCCTCGACCGCCAGCAGTACCGCATCCGCCTGAGCTATACGGTGGAGAACGCCGCCAGCCGGGATGCGCTGGTGAAGTTCGAGCTGGACGGCGAGATCGACGGCCAGCCGTTCAAGGACGGCTTCGATCTGCCCGGCGACCTCGCCTTCAACTTCGCCGGCAGCGCCACGCGCATCCTGCGCCGCCACGGCCTGCGGGTCTGCCACGGGCCGGTGCTGCGCTTTCGCAAGGAACATGACCGGGTGTTCGACGACCTGCGTCGTCGGCTGAAGGCCGAACCCGGCACGCCGGTCGACCTGCAGCGCATGGGCTCGCTGGCCCCGGCCGAACCGCGTTGCGCGGTGGCCGAATCCATCGTCCGCGGGCGCGGCTGAGCCGTCAGACCAGTTCGATGCCGTCGTCGTGGATGACGATCAGGCCCTGCTTGAACAGGCCGCCGATGGCCTTCTTGAAGTTGCCTTTGCTGACGCCGAACTGCTGCGCGATCAGGTCCGGCGGGCTCTTGTCGCTGAGCGCCAGCTGACCGCCGGCCTCGCGCAGGGCCTTGAGGATCTGCTCGCTCAGCGCATCGGAAAGGCCAGCGCCGGCGGGCTGCAGGCTCAGGCTGATCTTGCCGTCGGCGCGCATTTCCTTGATGTAGCCGGTCTCGCGCAGGCCGTTGCGCATGAACTTGAAGACTTCGTTCTTGTGGATCAGGCCCCAGTGCTTGCCGTCGATGATGGCCTTGTAGCCAAGGTCCGTGCGTTCGACGACGAGCAGGTCCACCTGCTGGCCGGCCTTGTAGTTGGCCGGGACATTGTCCAGGTAGCGGTCCAGGCGCGCGGTGGCGGTGATACGGCGGCTGCGCTCGTCGAGGTAGACGTAGACCACGCAGTAGTCGCCGACCTGCAGCGGGCGCTTCTCTTCCGAGTGCGGCAGGAGCAGGTCCTTGGGCAGGCCCCAGTCGAGGAACAGGCCGACACGGTTGACCTCCACCACCTTGAGGCTGGCGAAGCCGCCGACCTGCACCTTGGGCTTCTGGGTGGTGGCAATCAGGCGGTCTTCGCTGTCCAGGTAAATGAACACGTTGAGCCAGTCGCCCACTTCGGTGGGTTCGTTCTTCGGTACGTAGCGCTTGGGCAGGAGGATTTCGCCGTGGCTTTCGCCATCCAGGTAGAGACCGAAATCGGTGTGCTTGGCCACCTGCAACGAATTGAACCGACCTATGACTGCCATGACGCTTACCTCGTGAACGGGGCGGGCATTCTACGCGCATTGGCGCGTTATGGCTGCCGCCGGTTGCCGGATCGGTCGCGCGTCATCGACGCGCATCGCGGGCATGGCCCGCCCCTACAGGTGTTCCGCCTGGCCGAACTGAAGCTCCGCCAGACGCGCATACAGCGGATTGCTGGTCACCAGCTCGGCGTGCCGCCCCAATGCCACCAGGCGACCGTGCTCGATCACCGCAATGCGGTCGGCATTGAGCACGGTGGCCAGGCGGTGAGCGATCACCAGCGTGGTGCGGTCGCGCATCAGTCCCGGCAGTGCCTGCTGGATCAGGTGTTCGCTCTCGGCATCCAGCGCGCTGGTGGCTTCGTCGAGCAACAGGATAGGCGCGTCCACCAGCAACGCACGGGCAATCGCCAGACGCTGGCGCTGGCCGCCGGACAAGCCCAGGCCGCTCTCGCCCAGGTGCGTCCGGTAGCCCTGCGGCAGGCGCAGGATGAACTCGTGGGCGTGGGCCGCGCGGGCGGCGGCCTCGACTTCCGCATCACTGGCACCGGGGCGGCCGTAGCGGATGTTCTCCTCCACCGTGCCGAAGAACAGCGCCGGGTTCTGCGACACCAGCGCGAAGCTGCGACGCAGGTCCGTCGGGTCGAGCTGCGCGATGGGCTGGCCGTCGATCAGGACGCGCCCCTGCTGCGGATCGTAGAAGCGCAGCAACAGGTCGAACAGAGTGGACTTACCAGCGCCCGACGGGCCGACCAGCGCCAGGGTCTCGCCGGGTTCCACGCGCAGGTCGATGCCATCGATGGCCCACTGCTCCGGGCGCGACGGATAGGCGAAACGCACGCCCTGCAGGTCGATGCTGCCGACGATGCGCTCCGGCAGGTGCAGCAGGTCGCTGGCCGGGGCATGGATTTCGCTGCGCGCGCGCAGCAGTTCGGCGATGCGCTCGGCGGCACCGGCCGCTCGCTGCAGTTCCCCGATCACTTCGCTCAGCGTGCCGAAGGCCATGCCGACGATCAGGCTGTAGAACACGAACGCCGCCAGGTCGCCGGGGCTGATACGCCCGGCGATCACGTCCATGCCGCCGACCCAGAGCATCACGCCAACCGCGCCGAGCACCAACAGGATCACCACGCTGACCAGCCAGGAGCGCTGCATGATGCGCTTGCGCGCGGTGTCGAAGGCGTCCTCCACCGTGCGGCCGAAGCGCGCGCGGTCCTGCGCCTGGTGGTTGTAGGCCTGCACCGTCTTGATCTGGCCGAGGGACTCGCCGACATAGCTGCCGACGTCTGCCACGCGGTCCTGGCTGAGCCGCGACAGGCTACGCACGCGGCGGCCGAACAGCAGGATCGGCGCGATCACCAGCGGCAGCGAGGCGACCACGATGCTGGTCAGCTTGGCGTTGGTGAAGAACATCAGGATCACCCCGCCCAGCAGCATCAGCACGTTGCGCAGCGCCATGGACAGCGAGGAGCCGATCACCGACTGCAGCAGCGTGGTGTCGGCGGTCAGGCGCGACTGGATCTCCGAGGACCGGTTGTTCTCGTAGAAACCGGGGTGCAGCTCGATCAGATGGTCGAACACACGCTGGCGGATGTCGGCGACGAAGCGCTCGCCGATCCACGACACCAGGTAGAAGCGCACGAAGGTGCCCACCGCCAGACATAACACCAGCAGGAAAAAGATGCCGATGGCGCGGGTGAGCAACTGCTCGGACTGGGTGATGAAACCCTGGTCCACCAGCAGGCGGATGCCCTGCCCCAGGGACAGGGTGATGGCAGCGGTGAACAGCAGCGCCAGCAAGGCGCCAAGGGCGCGCCAGCGGTAAGGGGCGAGGAACGAACGAGCCAGGCGCAGGGCATTGCGCTGGCGGGACGACAACAGGGACATGGCGGGCTCTGAACGGCCGGAATGGGCAGAGGGTAGCACCGCCGCGGCGCAGCGCGCGAAGGACGATTCAGGCAGCAGTATGGGACCGTTCGTTCCATAACCACCCCGAAAGGTGCTCGTTTGATGTACAATGGGCGGCCAATTTGCGCAGACAGGTATGGCAGATATGACTACCAAGCCCTCCACCCGCCAGAAAGCAGCCCCCAAGGCCCCCGCCGCTACCGCGACCAGCGAAGCTCTGGAAGCCCAGATCGCGGCCTTCCTGAACTCCGGCGGTGAGATCCAGCAGATCGCCAAGGGCGTGACCGGTCAGAACTACGGCGCACCGAGCCGCCACATCAGCCTCGGCAAGAAGTAATATCTGCAGGCAAGCCTGCCGGCTCTCGGCAGGCTGCCCGCCTCCTCCGCGTCAAGCGTCCTGTATTACCCCCTCTCGCTACACTCCCGCGTTACACCGAAGCCTCCGCAATTCCAGATTCCTCATATTGCCTCCGCGCCTTGCACTCGGGCAGAGTCCGCCCATAGTCAGGACTTGGCCTATCCCAGGCCACTCGCAAGGAGCACCCCATGTTGCCCTCTCCGGAAAAGCTGCTGTCGCGCAACCTGCTCGATGTGCTGATCCGCGCCGGCCTGATCCTGTTGCTGGCCGTTTTCTGCTTCCGCATCTTCCATCCCTTTCTCGACCTGATGCTCTGGTCGGTGATCCTCGCCATCACTCTCTACCCCATGCACCAGTTGCTCAGCGGCTGGCTGGGCGAGCGCCCGAACAGCGCGGCGAGCCTGATTGTGGTGCTGGGTCTGGTGATCCTGCTGGTGCCGGTGGTGGTGATCGGCCTGTCCATGGCCGATTCGGTGCGCGACCTGGTGCACGCCATCCAGAACCGCACCCTGCAGGTCCCGCTGCCACCGGACTCGGTACAGAACTGGCCGGTGATCGGGCAGTACGTCTATCCCTTCTGGCACCGCGTCGCCACCGACTTCATGGGCGTCGCGCAGCAACTGGCGCCGCACCTGCAAGGCGTGGCGAAGAAGGTCGCCGGGCAGGCAGCAGGCGTCGGCATGGGGCTGATGCAGTTCCTCGCCGCCTTCGTCATCGCCGGGGTGATCATGGCCTACGGCAAGCTGGGCAGCCGCACCGCCTGCGACATTGCCGTGCGCATCTCCGGCCCTGACCGTGGCCCGGGACTGGCCGAGCTGTGCACCGGCACCATCCGCGCGGTGGCCCAGGGCGTGGTCGGCGTGGCCTTCATCCAGACGCTGATCCTCGGCCTGGGCTTCATCGTCATGGGCATCCCCGGCGCCGGCCTGCTGGCCCTGGGCGTGTTGCTGCTGGGGATCACCCAACTGCCGGTGGTGCTGATCACCCTGCCGGCGATCGCCTATGTGTTCATGACCAACGATTCGCTGCTGGTGTCCATCCTGTTCACCATCTGGACGGTGGCCGGTGGCCTCTCCGACAACGTGCTCAAGCCGCTGATGTTCGGCCGGGGCAGCAAGGTGCCGATGGCGGTGATCCTCATCGGCGCCCTGGGCGGCATGCTCAGCAACGGCATCATTGGCCTGTTCGT
Source organism: Pseudomonas sp. LABIM340 (assembly GCF_040017195.2). Classification (NCBI taxonomy): domain Bacteria; kingdom Pseudomonadati; phylum Pseudomonadota; class Gammaproteobacteria; order Pseudomonadales; family Pseudomonadaceae; genus Pseudomonas; species Pseudomonas sp. LABIM340. The sequence goes on from NZ_CM200227.1 coordinate 4,672,654, forward strand.
CGGTCCGGTGGTGCTGGCCCTGGGCTACGAGCTGTTCATGTCCTGGGTCCACGAGCGCGAGGCGCCGGTCGCGCCACCGGTCGAATCCTCCGAGCAGACTTCACCCTGATCCCCTCGTCCGCGGCATGGACCGCGGGCATTCACCCGCAATGGAATGCACACGATGTCCAAACGCTGCTCCCTCACCGCTGCCGTGCTCGCCGCCGGCCTGCTGCTCTCCCCACTGGCCTTCGCCGAAGAGGCCGTCGTCTGGCCGGCCGTGGTCAATGCCGCCGACCAGCAGCGCCTGACCACCCTCGACGCACAGGTCAAGCAACTGCTCGACCAGCTCCAGCAGAGCGAGGACGAAACCACCCGCAACGAGGCGCTGAACCTCTACCGCATCGTGCTGGAAGACCCGGAGCCGCTCGCCGACGCCGCCCTTACCGGCAACTGGAAGTGCCGCTCGGTGCAGCTCGAGGCGCAAGCGCTGTACGGCTACCCGAACTTCAAGTGCTCGGTGCGGCAGACGCCCAAGGGCCTGTTCCTGGAGAAGACCAGTGGCTCGCAGCGCATCAGCGGCTACCTGCAGCGCCTGGACGACAAGCAACTGGTGTTCGTCGGCGGCGCCTCGGTGAACGACGATCCGCAGGTCGGCTACAGCGGGCTGGAGCAAGCCGCCGCCCGCGAGACCGACGTGGTCGGCGTGGTGCGCAACTCCTACGACGGCTTCGTGCTGCTGGTGCCCGAACAGCTCGGCGGCTACAACCTGTTCCGCTTCACCCGCTGAGCCCACTCTCGCCAGGAAAGGCTCAGAGCAGCGCCACCATCTCCTTGAGCGTCACCGCCCAGGTGCCCTTCGCGTTGAGGTAGCGATAACCGAAACGCGAGCCGTTGGCCTGGGTGGTGAGCACCGCGTTCCAGGCCAATCCCCGCTGCACGTCGTGGGCCGGGTCGAGGAGGAAGAAGGCGTCGTCGCTCATCCCCACCGCCAGGCACCAGTGGCGGATGTCACTGTCCTTGCGGCCATGGAAGCCGAGCACCACCGGGATGTTCTCCTCCAGGTGCCGCCGGGTCAGTTCGACCATTCGCGTGCCGTTACCACGCTCGACGCGGTACTCCTTGTCGCTGATGACCTTGAGCAGTTCCAGCAGGTCGGCGCCCGTGGTGCCGACGCGCACCAGCGTCTCGTGCTGGTTCAGCGCCTCCATCAGCCGCCCGTAGCGGGTTCGCGAATCCACCGGCGCCAGCCCCTTGGCCTGGCGCCGCGCCAACTGATTGCGGGCGAGCATCGCCATCACCAGGCAATAGGGCCCGCAGGCGCCGTCCATGTCGCCCTGGCGCAGGTGCACCTTCTCGCCACGCCGGTTGATCAGGCCGCCAGTGCCGTGCTCGTCCAGGTCCCAGCCCAGGCCGTCGATCAGGTTGATCCGCATCGCGCTTCCTCGTTGCTTGGTCTGAGGTTGTGACCGGACACCGCGCGGATCATTCCACCGGCTTGCGGTTACAATGGACGCTTTCCCCTGCCTGGTTACCCGAAATGTCCGAAGCCATCCGCCTGTCCAAGCGTCTCGCCGAGCTGCTGCCCTGTTCGCGCCGCGACGCCGAGCTGTACATCGAGGGTGGCTGGGTCACGGTCGACGGCCAGCGCGTGGAGGAACCGCAGTTCAAGGTCGACACCCAGCGCATCGAGCTGCTGCCGGGCGCCTCTCCCGACCCGATTCCGCCGGTGACCATCCTCGTGCACAAGCCGGTCGGCCTGGGCAGCGGCAACGGCGCCAACTCCGCCCAGCAACTGCTGACGCCGGACAAGCGCTGGAGCGAGGACAACCTGCAGCAGCGCCTGCTGCGCAAACACTTCGGCCACCAGTTCAACACCACTGTGCTGGAAACCGACGCCAGTGGCCTGCTGGTCTACACCCAGAGCCGCGGCGTGCAGCGCCGGCTGGTGGACGAGGCGGACAACATCGAGCACGAGTACGTGGTCGAGGTCAGCGGGCAGATCGCCGACAACGGCCTGAAGCGCCTCTGCCGCGGCATGCTGATCGACGGCCGCGAACTGCCGCCGCTGAAGGTCAGCTGGCAGAACGAGACCCGCCTGCGCTTTGCTGGCAAGCAGTTCCGCCCCGGCCAGATCGCCGCCATGTGCCGCGCGGTCGGCTTGCACGCCCTGTCGATCCGCCGCCTGCGCCTGGGCGGCGTGGCCATGGGCAAGCTGCCCGTCGGCCAGTGGCGTTTCCTGCAGCCGGGCGAGAAGTTCTGACCGTCTACCCGACCAAGGTCTCGGGCGCCCGCAAATAACCAGGGCGCCCTTCTAATCCGCGGCTTACAGCCGCTATCGATAACGTCGATAGTCACCAGTCGACGCATTCAGTTCTCTTGATAGTCCGCGCGCGGCATCTTGGCCCCATCAACTCGCTGGCAGGAGATTCGCCGGCCCCGCAGTCGGGCCGCAGGGGCGAACAAGCTACTCGCGAGACGCCCCCAACGGATCGTCAAGAGGACACCACCATGCAAGTCATTCTCGATTTCCTGCTGCTCGTTGGCTCCCTGGTAGAGCTGCTGCTGTACGTCGCCCTGGCCAGCGTCGTGCTCGCCACCACGCTGCTGGCCGGTGGCATCGCCGTGCTGACCCTGCGCTCGCCGGGCTCGGCCGTGGTCATCCCCGACCGTCGCCCCTCGGTCAGCCGCCAGCCGCGCCCGGCGGTGAAACACCAACTGGCCCGGCCGGTACTGGTCGCCGTAGCGAACGAGCCGATCCTGGCGAAAACCGCGTGAAGCCGTCCTCGCCAGCGATTCAGTCCGGGTAGCGCCCGAGTGCGGCCCCCAGGTCGCGCTCGAGATCCCCGTCCTGCTGGCCGCCGTTGTCCATCATCCAGCGCACCCGCTCCAGCGTTTCCGGCGCAGACATATCACCGACGAAGCGCTGCGATTCCTCCACCAGCGCCGCCTGATCCGCCGCCGTCACCTGCTCCACCAGCGCCTTCACATGGGCGATGCCCGCCGCCGGGAAGGTCGAAATGCGGCGCGCCAGGGCCTCGCAGAACCCCTCCAGCTCCGCGTCCGCCAGCGCCCGGTTGATCCAGCCGTAGCGCTCTGCCGTGTCCGCATCGAAATCCTCGCCGCCCAGGCAGACCTCCAGCGCCCTGCCCCGCCCCAGCATTTGCGCAAGGCGCACCGTGCCGCCCGCACCGGGCAGCAGGCCGACCGCCACTTCCGGCTGGCCGAGCAGCGCCCGCTCGCGGGAGGCGAAGCGCATGTCCAGCGCCAGGAGGAACTCGCTGCCGGCGCCCCGCGCGCGGCCGCGCAGTTCGCCGATGGTCACCTGCGGCAGCCGGCTGAAACGGCTGAACAGCGCGCTGAGCGGGCTGGCCATGCCGGCGGGCAGCTTCATCGGCGGCGCGTCCAGCTGGCTGCCGAGGTCATAGTGGGCAAGGAAGAAATCCGGGTTGGCACTGCGAAACAGCACCACGCGGATTTCGCTATCGCGTTCCAGCTCGTCGGCCAGGTGCAGCAGGTCGATGACCATGGCGCGGTCGACCAGGTTGATCGGCGGGTGACGGAAGCTCACCACGGCAACGCCGTCGCGGTCTTCTCGGGTGAAAGTGCGGTAGTCGCTCATCGATGGGCCTCCGTTGCGAAGGCCCGAGGATGCGCCGGGGCGCGCGTGGCCCCCAGCACTATCGATGCGCGGAATGGCCGGTCAGTGGTGGCCGATGCCCTGGTCCTCCAGGTGGTCCGCCTCGAACAGGGTTTCCAGCTCCTTGCGCGCCTCGCGAGCGGTCTGGATTACCGCAGTCTCGTCATCGTAGACGCGGTACTGGGCCATCAGCACCGCTTCGTCGTGGCGCTTGAAGCGGCGGATGCGCGCGGCGACCTGCTCCTCGGTCAGGCCCAGGCCGGTGAGCAGCAGGCGGCTCATCTCCAGGCTGGAGTGGAAGGTCTCGCGCACCGGCGTCGCGTCGGCGTCCAGCAGGTGGTAGACGTGCTGGCGGTTGCGGGCCCGGCCGATGACCTTCAGGTGCGGGTAGAGCTTGCGCACCAGCCGCGCGGTCTCGATGTTGGTCTGCGGATCGTCCGTGGCGACGACGAAGAACTCGGCCTTCTCCACCTGGGCGGCGCGGAGGATTTCCGGGCGCAGCGGATCGCCATAGAAGATCGGGATATTGCCGTAGCTGCGGGTCAGCTCGATGGTGTCCACCGAGGTATCCAGCGCGACGAAGGGCACGCCCTGGGCGCGCATGATACGGGCAACCACCTGACCCATCCGGCCCATGCCGGCAATCACCACGCGCGGCGCGTCGTCCGGCAGCTGGCGGTATTCGGGCGGCGGCTCGCGCAGCACTGCGGGCTTGGGCTTGATGTTGCGCGCCAGGGCCAGCACCAGCAGCGGGGTCATCGCCATGGACAGAGTGATGCACAGCACCAGCAGCGAATGCAGCTTGCCGTCCATCAGCCCCTGGGCCAGGGCCAGCTTGAACACCACGAAGGCGAACTCGCCGCCGGCGCCCAGCAGCACGCCGAGGCGGATCGCCGAGACCTTGTCCAACCCGCCAGCCAGGCGGCCGATGAGGAACAGCAGCGGCAGCTTGATCCCCACCAGCAGCAGGGTCAGGCCGAGCACCACCAGCGGCTCGCTCTTGAGCAGGCCGAGGTCCGCGCTCATGCCCACGCTGATGAAGAACAGGCCGAGCAGCAGGCCCTTGAAGGGTTCGATCTGTGCTTCCAGCTCGTGGCGGTACTCCGAGTCTGCCAGCAGCAGGCCGGCGAGGAAGGCGCCCAGCCCCATGGACACACCGGCCCACTCCATCAGCCAGGCGGTGCCGACCACCACCAGCAGCGCGGTGGCGGTGGACAGGTCGGCCTGACCGGTGCGGGCCACCGAGCGGAACACCGGGCGCAGCAGGAAGCGCCCGCCGATGACCACCACGGCGATGCTGCCGACCACTTCCATGACATGGGCCAGGTCACCGCCCGGCGCCGCCGAATCGGCGCGCGCGCCCAGCAGCGGGATCATGGCGATCAGCGGGATCGCGGCGATGTCCTGGAACAGCAGGATGGCGAAGCCGAGACGACCGTAGGGGCTGTTCAGCTCCTTGCGCTCGGCGAGAATCTGCAGGCCGAAGGCGGTGGACGACAGCGCCAGGCCGCCGCCCAGCACCACGGAGGTGTTCACCGGCATGTCGAAGGCCAGCACCGCGACGCTGCCGATGGCCAGCGCGGTGAGCAGTACCTGCGCGAGGCCGACGCCGAACACCTGCTTGCGCATCACCCACAGGCGCTTGGGCGAAAGCTCCAGGCCGATGATGAAGAGCAGCAGCACCACGCCCAGCTCGGAGAGACTGGCGACGCTGTCGGGATTGTCGATCAGCCCCAGCAGCGACGGGCCGATGAACACCCCGGCGAGCAGGTAGCCGAGCACCGCGCCCAATTGCAGGCGCTTGGCCAGCGGCACCATGAACACCGCCGCGAGCAGGAAGACCACTGCCGACTGCAGGTAATTCGTCCCATGTTCCATGTATCAAGACTCCTTGGAAGGGTTGGGGCGAAGCGAAGATCCACCCATGTCGTTCATCTCACACATCCAGCGCCACGCCCTCGGCCAGCAGATGCCGCTGGAACTGCCCGGCCAGGGCATCCACCTGGTCCCAGGGCTGTTCGTAGCGCTCGTCCAGCGCGACATGGCTGCTGGCGCGCACACGGGCTTCGAGCCCGCAGTGCTCGTAGAAGGCGTTCACTGCGGCGACCATCGGCTCGCGCTGGTTTTCCATCAGGATGGCACCGTGGGCCAACACCACGTAGCGCCCGTCGCTGGGCCGGCGGCGCCAGCGCTGGGCGGTGCCCACCAGCTTGCGGCCGCCCAGGTTGACGTTGTAGCGGCCATCGCAGAAAGCGCCTTCCACTTCTCCCAGGCCCGGATTGAGGCCGAGGGCCGCCAGCCAGTCGCACAGCGGCTGGCACAGGCGCAGGTAGGCGGTTTCGATACGCGTCTGCTCGTTGTCGCCCGGCGGGATCGCATAGACCAGCGCGACGTTGAGCACACCGGCGGACTGCGGTACCGGCTCGCCGCCGGTATCGCGCAGGGCGATCGGCCAGCCCAGCCCGGCGCAGGCGACCTCGGCGGCAGCAAAGCCTTCCAGGCGGCTCAGCCGGCGCGGCATCACCAGGGACTGCTCCAGCGGGCTCCAGAACAACAGGCCGCTGTCGCGCTCACCAGCGAAGGTGGCATCGAGCAGCGCGCGCTCGGCATCCAGGCCCTGTTGCGCCGACAGTCGTTGCACTCTATTCATGACAAGGCGCCTGGATTCATCAAAGCGTTCCGGGGGATTCATGACAGCGTCCTTGGGTAAACCGGGTTGCGGACTATGCCCGCCGAGGGCTTATCCGACAATGTTCCAGGCCAATTTGTTGCCGCACTCGGAAATTTCAGCGTAGCGGGCTGTGACTGCCGCGGTGTCGCGCCAAGTCACGTCGATTTCAATCCGCGCCGCAGCGAAGCGGCGCTGCGTCTATCCTGCTACTGGCCGGCACTTGCGCAGGAGGCCAGAGCCCGTGTCCAGGACGTTGCTTCAGCGTCTGCACCACGCCATTGCCGTCAACGACGCGCTGGCGCTGCCGATCGCCCGGGAAAACCTGCGGCGCCTCTACTTCTCCGCCCTGCTGGCGGTGCCCTTCGACCTGGTCCATATCCTGGTCTTCCGTCTCAACCTGCAGGGTTCCAGCCCCGAATACGACGGCTGGAGGCTGGATATCATCCGCGTCCACGCCGTGGTCGCCGTGCTCTTCAGCCTGCTCGGCCTGCTCGCCTGGCTGGCCTCCCCGCCCCGACGCCACGCACCTCTGTGGTACATGCAGACCCTGACCGTACTGGGCAGCATCCTGCTGCTGGGGTTCGGCATCGCCATCACCGGTGCCGACCAGCAGGTCACCAGCAGCATTACCCCCTTCCTCATGGCCTCGGTGGCCACCTCGCTGATCATCCTGTTGCGCCCGAGCCTGGCCGTCACGCTCTATATCCTCGCGCTGGCCACCTTCGAGCTGACCATGACGCTGACCCAGGCCAGCCCACAGCTGCGCCTGTCGAACCAGATGGGCGGGCTGACCATCTGCGGCATCGGCCTGGTGTTGTCGTTCATCCTCTGGCACGGCCACGTGCGTAACCTGCGCCAGCGCGAGTTCCTCCGCCAGCAACGGCTGGAGCTGGAGGAAAAGAACCGCCAGCTGGAATACCTCGCCGGCCACGATCCCCTGACCGGGCTGTTCAACCGCCGCCAGTTCGACCAGCTGGTGGGCATGGAGCTATCGCGCGCCGCTCGCCAGCCGGCGCCGATCAGCCTGCTCATGGTGGACCTGGATCATTTCAAGTTCATCAACGACCGCTACGGCCACCCACTGGGCGACGAGGTCATCCGCCACACCGCCAGCCTGCTGAGGAACTACACCCGCACCGGCGACAGCGTGGCGCGCCTGGGCGGCGAGGAATTCCTGCTGCTGTTGCCTGACACCTCACAACCTCAGGCACGGGTGATCGCCGAGAAGGTTCGCCGGCTGCTGGAGGAAACCCCGCTGCCGATGAAGGACGGCCTGCTCTACCTCACCGCGAGTTTCGGCATCGCCTGCCTGGAGGCCGGCGTGCCGGGCACCTACGAGGGGCTCTACGCGGCGGCAGACAAGGCGCTGTACAAGGCCAAGGCGAGCGGCCGCAACCGGGTGGAGGTGATAGAGCTGGGGACGGAGATGGGGACGTTCGATTGAGAGCCCGAACTTGCTGCTATCCGCTCCTACGCCCATGAACGCGACGGAGCCGAACTGCAGGAACGCGCCATGCGCGCGATCGCGGGCATGGCCCGCTCCTACAGGGAGGTATTCGTTCGGATCAGTCCTTGCGCTACTGCGCGTACTTGCGAGTCAGCCCCGGCGGGACGCCGCTGCTGTCGGTTTCGGTCCAGGGGCCTTGCGGGCCGACGCCCCAGTACCAACCGCTGTCCCAGTGGTAGTAGGTGCGCTGGCGGTAGTAGAGGTCCTTCTGGCCCTGGATCACATAGACGCCGAGGCTGGCGTCCCAGCGGCCCTTGCCGCCGGGCGGCGGGGCGAACTGGGTCGGGCGCTTGGCGGCCGGTGCAGCGCTGGGCTGCGGGGTGATCGGCGAGCTGGAAGTCTTGGCCGGCGGGATCGGCTTGCTCGGCTGCGAGGGCGGCGGAATCTGCGAAGGCGGCTGCTCCGGCTGCTGCGGTTGCACCACGCAACCACCCAGTACCAGCATGGCGCCCAGCGCCAGCAATCTGCCCTTCATCGCTCAACCCTCTCTTGTCGTGATTACTTCTGATCCGGGCTGTCGATTGTCACGCTCTGCTCGCCCGCCTGGGAAGTAGACAACGAAGCACTTCGTCCGATCCATTCCCCGGCAGTGGCATTGCCGGCGCGGGAGATGCGCGCGACCAGCTGCACCTGCGGATGCTGGGAGAGCTTGAGCTGCGGCATCATCGCGTCGGCGTCGCTCAGCGAAACCTCGCTGGGCAGGTCGGAGACCTTCAGGCGCTTCACCGCCAGCGGCATCGGCGGGCCGCTCACCGCACGGGCGAAGACGAACACGCTGTCGTCCGGCTTGACCTGGCCCTTCACTGCGTCGGTCAGGTCGACCTTCACCTTCAGGGTCACGCCAGCGGTGTCGGCAGCAACCGGGGCTTCGGGCGGAGTCTGGCCCTTCTCGACCATCCGCTGGCGAGCGCGCTCGATACCGCCGGCGATGGCGTCGCGGGACGGATCGTCCTGCGGCAGCACGGTGACCAGGCGGCCCCAGTAGTCGATGGCGTCAGCGTACTTCTCGTCCTCGAACGCGGCGATGCCGAGCAGGCCGAGGGTGGTGACTTCCTGCGGGTCCTTCTTCAGCGCTTCATCGGCGAGGTCACGGACCTGCGGGCTGAGCGCCTTGTCCCCGGCGAAGTACAGCGCCTGCGCCCATTGGCCGAGCACTTCCGGCTGGCGGCCGGAGAGGCGCGCGGCCTGCTCGAAGGCCTTGGCGGCGTCGGCGGCGCGGTTCTGGGTCATGTAGGCGCGGCCGAGGAAGTACCAGCCTTCGGCGGAGTCCGGCTGAGCCTTCAGCGAGCGCTCCAGGCGCGAGGTCATCTCTTCCATGGACTTGGGCGCGGTGGCGAACTCGCGGGCCAGCTCGACCTTGTCACTGGCGCCCCAGTGCAGGTAGAGACCCAGGGCGAGGAACGGCAGGACCAGCGCCACCACCAGCGGCGCTGCGCGGCCTAGACGGGAGCGGCGATCATCGCCGGCGCCTTCGGTGTCGGAGAGCAGCTCGCGGGCCGCTTCGGCGCGGCCGGCTTCGAACTGCGCGGCGTCGAGGGTGCCGGCGTCACGCTGGGAAGCCAGCTCGGCCAGACGCTCCTGGTACAGGGCGACGTTGAGGGCGGTGCGGTCTTCCTCGGCCTGGGCCTTGCGGCCGCGCAGCAGAGGGACGAGGAGGAATGCCAGGGCCACCAGCAACAGCAGGCCGGCGGCGAGCCAGAAATCGATCATTTGTCTTGGTTATCCAGCAATTGGTCGAGACGCGCCTGCTCCTCGGCGGACAGCGTGGTGGAAGTGGCAGCGGCCGGGCGATGACGGCGCGCGACGATGGCGCCGATGACGATCACGCCCAGGCCCAGCAACGCGGCGGGGCCGAACCAGAGCAGCCAGGTGCGCTCGCTGACTTCGGGCTTGTAGCGCACGAACTCGCCGTAGCGGTCGACCATGTAGTCGACGATCTGCTGGTTGCTCTTGCCGGCCGCCATCTGGGTGTAGATCTGCTTGCGCAGGTCGGCGGCGATCGGCGCGTTGGAGTCGGCGATGTCCTGGTTCTGGCACTTGGGGCAGCGCAGCTCGGTGGTCAGTTCGCGGAAGCGCGCGCGCTCGGCGTCATTGGCGAACTCGTAGGTGTCGATGGCGGCGTGGGCGATGCCGGTCAGGCAAAGCCCGAGCGCGGCGGCGGCAAGCAGACGCTTCATTTGCCCTCCGCTTCGTCGACCAGGCCCTGGTAGATCGGCGCCAGCTGTTCACGCCAGACCTTCTCGTCGACGGCGCCGACCAGCTTGTGGCGGATGATGCCGTCCTTGTCGATGATGTAGGTCTCCGGCGCGCCGTAGACGCCCAGGTCGAGGCCCAGGGTGCCCTGCGCATCGGCGATGTTCATCAGGTAGGGGTTGTGCAGCTCCTTGAGCCACTTCTGCGCCGCAGCGCCATCGTCCTTGTAGTTGATGCCGTAGATCACCACGCCCTTGGCGGCCAGATCGGTGAGCACCGGGTGCTCGAAGCGGCAGGTCGGGCACCAGGTGCCCCAGACGTTGACCAGCGCCGGCTTGCCCTTGAGGTCGGCCTCGGTGTAGGTCTTGCCCGGCTCGGTGACGCTGGGCAGGGAGAACGCCGGGAACGGCTTGCCGATCAGCGCCGAGGGCAGCTCGCTGGGGTCCAGCCACAGGCCACGGAAGAGGAATACCGCGACGACCAGGAAGATCGCCAGGGGCAACAGCAGGATCGCACGCTTCACACTCAGGCTCCCTGTCCGGCGAGGCCGAGGGCCTCGCGTACACGCGTTTTCACTTTCACCCGGTAGCGACGGTCCAGCGCCGCCAGCACGCCGCCCAGGGCCATCAGCAGGCCGCCGAGCCAGATGAAGCGCACGAAGGGCTTGATGTGCACACGCACGGCCCAGGCGCCGTTGTCCAGCGGCTCACCCAGGGCGACGTAGAGGTCGCGGGTCAGGCTGCCGTGGATGCCGGCCTCGGTCATCATCGAGTTCTGCACGCTGTACAGGCGCTTCTCCGGGTGCAGCACGGCTACTTCAGAGCCCTTGCGGGTCACGCGGATGGTGCCCTTGTCGGAGGTGAAGTTCGGCCCTTCGAAGTGATGAGTACCCTCGAAGCGGAACTGGTAACCGGCCAGCTCCACCGACTCGCCCGGCGCCATGCGCAGGTCGCGCTGGGCGCTGAACTGGCTGGTGAGGACCACACCGATGGCGCAGATGGCGATACCGAAGTGCGCCAGCTGCATGCCCCAGTAGCTGCGGTTGAGGCCCGCGGCACCGGCGATCACACCCTTGTGGCGGACCTTGTCGAAGAAGTCACGCACACCGGCCAGTACGACCCAGGCGGCCAGCATGAACACCGCCAGCACTTCCCAGTGCAGCTCGCCGTACAGGAAACTGCCGAGACCGCCCAGCACCACGGTGCCGATCAGCACCGGGGTGAGCATGTTGCGCAGCCAGCGGGTCGGGGTGTCCTTCCAGCGCACCAGCACGCCGACCGCCAGGGCCAGCATGAGGATGGCAATCAGCGGCACGAACAGCGCGTTGAAGTACGGCGGGCCGACCGACAGCTTGGCGCCGCTGATGGCGTCGAGCACCAGCGGGTAGAGGGTGCCCAGCAGGATCATCGAGGCGGTGACCACCAGGATCAGGTTGTTCAGCAGCAGCAGGGTTTCGCGGGACCAGAGGGCGAAGCCGACCTGGCTCTTGACCACCGGCGCGCGCAGGGCGAACAGCGTCAGTGAACCACCGACCACCACCAGCAGGAAGGCGAGGATGAACACGCCGCGCTCGGGGTCCGAGGCGAAGGCGTGCACCGAGGTCAGTACGCCGGAGCGGACCAGGAAGGTGCCCAGCAGGCTCAGCGAGAAGGCCGCGATGGCCAGCAGCACGGTCCAGCTCTTGAACACGCCGCGCTTCTCGGTCACCGCCAGCGAGTGGATCAGCGCGGTGCCCACCAGCCAGGGCATGAAGGAAGCGTTTTCCACCGGGTCCCAGAACCACCAGCCGCCCCAGCCCAGTTCGTAGTAGGCCCACCAGGAGCCGAGCACGATACCGACGCCGAGGAAGGTCCAGGCCACCAGGGTCCACGGACGCGACCAGCGCGCCCAGGCGGCGTCGAGACGGCCGCCGAGCAGTGCGGCGATCGCGAAGGCGAAGGCCACCGAGAAGCCCACGTAGCCCATGTAGAGCATCGGCGGGTGGAAGATCAGGCCCGGGTCCTGCAGCAGCGGGTTGAGGTCGTTGCCGTCCGCCGGCACCTGCGGCAGCAGGCGGCTGAAGGGGTTGGAGGTGATGATCAGGAACAGCAGGAAGCCGGTGCTGATCATGCCCATCACGGCCAGCACGCGGGCCAGCATCACTTCCGGCAGCTGGCGGGAGAACACCGACACGGCGAAGGTCCAGCCGCCGAGGATCAGCGCCCAGAGCAGCAGCGAGCCTTCGTGGGCGCCCCACACGGCGCTGAACTTGTAGAACCAGGGCAGCGCACTGTTGGAGTTGCTGGCGACGTAGGCCACCGAGAAGTCATCGTGGAGGAAGGCCCAGGTCAGGCAGCCGAAGGAGAACAGCAGGAAGGCGAACTGCCCCCAGGCTGCCGGGCGCGCCAGGCTCATCCACTGGCGATCGCCACGCCAGGCGCCGACCAGCGGGAAGAACGACATCACCAGCGCCATGCACAGCGCGAGGATCAGCGAGAGGTGGCCGAGTTCGGGAACCATGTCAGTTGCTCCCCTGTTGCGGCGCGGCATTGCCGCTCTGGCTGGCTTCGTAGTGCTCCAGCTTGCCGCTGTCCTTGAGCGCCTTGGTGACTTCCGGCGGCATGTATTTCTCGTCGTGCTTGGCCAGCACTTCATCGGCGGTCAGCACGCCGGCTTCGTTGATCTTGCCCAGGGCGACGATGCCCTGCCCTTCGCGGAACAGGTCCGGAAGGATGCCGCGGTATTTCACCGTGACTTCCTTGGCGAAGTCGGTGACCACGAATTCCACGTCCAGCGAGTCCGCCGAACGCTTGAGCGAGCCCTTCTCGACCATGCCTCCGGCGCGGATGCGCGTGTCGTGCGGGGCTTCGCCGTTGGCGATCTGGGTCGGGGTGTAGAACAGGTTGATGTTTTCCTGCAGGGCCGACAGCGCCAGGCTGACGGCGACGCCAACGCCGGCGACGATGGCGAGGACGATGTACAGACGCTTCTTGCGGACCGGATTCACTTGCTGGCCTCCCGGCGCAGACGACGCGCCTCTTCTTGCAGGTAACGCCGGCGCGCCACGATCGGCGAGACGACGTTGATCGCCAGAACCACCAGGCAGATGGCGTAGGCGGACCACACGTAAGGGCCATGGTGACCCATGGCGAGGAAATCGGAGAAGGACTCGAAACTCATAGCGCGCGCTCCACCTCGGCCTTGACCCAGCTCGCGCGGGCTTCGCGCTTGAGCACTTCCAGGCGCATGCGCATCATCAGCACTACGGCGAAGAAGCAGTAGAAACCGGCGACCATCATCAGCAGCGGGATCCACATCTCCGGCGGCATCGGCGGCTTTTCAGTCAGGGTGAAGGTGGCCGGCTGGTGCAGGGTGTTCCACCAGTCCACCGAGTATTTGATGATCGGGATGTTCACCACGCCGACGATGGCCAGCACCGCGCAGGCCTTGGCCGCGCTGTCGCGGTTGGTGATGGCCTGGCCGAGGGCGATGATGCCGAAATAGAGGAACAGCAGGATCAGCATCGAGGTCAGGCGTGCGTCCCAGACCCACCAGGCGCCCCAGGTCGGCTTGCCCCAGATGGCACCGGTGACCAGCGCGACGAAGGTCATCCAGGCACCGATGGGCGCGGCACACTGCACGGCGACGTCGGCGATCTTCATCTTCCAGATCAGCCCGACCGCGCCGGCCACCGCCAGCATCACGTAGCAGGACTGGGCGAGGAACGCCGCCGGCACGTGGATGTAGATGATCCGGAAGCTGTTGCCCTGCTGGTAGTCAGGCGGCGCGAAGGCCAGGCCCCAGACGGTGCCGGCAACCATCAGCAGGATCGCGGCGACCGCGAACCACGGCATCCAGCGTCCGCTGATCTCGTAGAACCACTTGGGCGAGCCAAGCTTGTGAAACCAAGTCCAGTTCATCATCAGGCTCTGTAATTCAAAGCTCTAGTCTGCCGCCGGTGCCGCTTCCCAGCCCGGCGATCGTTCGTTCACTCGCCGACGCTGATCTTCAGCCCGGCGGCGATGGCAAAGGGCGTCAGCGTCAATGCTAACGCCGTCAGGCTGGCCAGCCACAGCAGGTGCCCGGCGGTGGGCAGCCCCTGCAGCGACGCCTGCAGCGCTCCGCTGCCCAGGATCAGCACCGGAATGTAAAGCGGCAGAATCAGCAGGGCCAGCAGCAGGCCGCCGCGCTTGAGACCGACGGTGAGCGCCGCGCCCACGGCGCCCAGCAGGCTCAGGATCGGTGTCCCCAGCAGCAGCGACAGCAGCAGGTCCGGCAGACAGCGCGCCGGCAGGCCCAGCATCAGGGCGAACAGCGGCGACAGCAGCACCAGGGCCAGCCCTGAAACCAGCCAGTGTGCCAGCACTTTGGCCAGGACCAGTAGTGGCAGGGGGTGCGGCGAAAGGACCCACTGCTCCAAGGAACCATCCTCGAAATCGCTGCGGAACAGGCCGTCCAGCGACAGCAGCACCGCCAGCAATGCCGCGACCCAGACCAGCCCCGGCGAGAGGTTCTTGAGCATTTCCGACTCGGGGCCGACCGCCAGCGGGAACAGCGCTATGACGATGGCGAAGAACACCAAAGGATTAGCCAGCTCCGCCGGACGGCGGAACAGCAGGCGCGCTTCGCGGGCGAGCAGCAGGGTGAAGACATTGCTCATCGCGCCGCCATCTCCCGTGCGTGCAGGCCCAGGTCGAGGGCGCGGTAGCCTTGCGGCATGCGCTCCAGGGTGTGATGGGTGGTCAGCACAACTAATCCACCGCGTTCGCAATGGCCGGCCAGGTGTTCTTCCAGCTGCGCCACGCCCTGCTTGTCCAGGGCGGTGAAGGGTTCGTCGAGGATCCATAGCGGCGGCGCGTCCAGGTACAGGCGCGCCAGGGCCACGCGGCGCTGCTGGCCGGCGGACAGGGTATGGCAGGGAACGTCCTCGAAGCCGCGCAGGCCGACGGCTTCCAGCGCCTGCCAGATGGCATCGCGGTTGGCCGGCTGGTGCAGGGCGCAGAGCCAGGCGAGGTTTTCTTCGGCGGTGAGCAGGCCCTTGATGCCGGCCGCGTGGCCGATCCACAGCAGCTGACGGGCCAGTTCATGGCGCTGCTCGGTCAGCGGCTTGCCATTGAGCAGCACATCGCCGGCAGTCGGCTGCATCAGCCCGCTGAGCAGGCGCAGCAGGCTGGTCTTGCCGCTGCCGTTGGGGCCGACGATCTGTAGCATTTCGCCCGCGCCCAGTCGCAGATCGAGACGCTCGAACAGCATGCGCCAGTCCCGCTCGCAGGCGAGCGCCACGGTTTCGAGGAGGGGATGGGTCAAGGGCATCGGCAACCGTCGGGCAGAAAACAGTCAGTGGTGCAAAAACGCGGCCATACCGCGCGGGCCGCCAAGCACGGCCTCGGGCGGCGCATTATACACAGCCGTTCCTACGCCCGACGTCAGGTTTTTCGACAGGGTGTAACGTCAAATCAGCGCACCTTGAGCTACGTCCATGCGCAACCACCGCCCTGCCCTCCTGCCGCCGGACGGTCTAAAGTGCGCGCAATCGCCGCCGATACACTGGGCGCAACCCCGTCACGCCGCCTGCAGGTCCCCGATGCCGAGTGAAATTGGCGCTTCCCGTCCGCTACCGCCTACCCCGTCGCTGCGCAGCACGCAGAGCGCGGCCGAGCTGACGCTCAAGCTCGCGCAGAGCCTCGGCGACCTGCTGCCGCCGGGAGACAAGGCCCACGCGGAAGTACTGGCGGTGCGCGACGGGCAGGTGAATTTCCAGCTGCTGCTGCGCCTGACCATGGCCAGCGGCCAGCAGGCCCTGGTGGTGGCGGAAAGCCCGCAGGCGCTGCCCAAGGGCAGTACCCTGCAGCTGTCGACGCTGAACCAGACCAGCCTCGCCGCCACCCTGCTGACGCAACCGAGCCTCGGCTCGCTTGGCCCCCTCGGCATGAGTGGCGCCAGCCAGGCGCCACTGGGTAGCCTCGACCTCGACGTGCTGCCCGTAGGCACCCTGATCCAGGGCAAGGTGGATGCCAGCCAGCTGATCGCCCTCGGCAAGGCCGAACAGGTGGTCTACAAGGTGCTGGTGACGTTGCTCAATACGCCGCTGGCCGGGCGCCAGCTGAGCATCGAATCGCCCAACCCGCTCCCCCTCAACAGCCTGCTCAGCGCCCGCGTGCAGGACCAGCAGGCCCTGCAGTTCCTGCCGATGAACGCCCGCATGGACCAGCTCGACCTGAGCCTGCAGCTCGGCGCCCAGCAGAACCGCCAGGGCCCGCTGGATAATCTGTTCAAAGCGCTGCAGGGTAGCGGCAGCAACCCGAACCTGAGCCCGGAGCTGCGCCAGTCGGTGGACAAGCTGCTCGGCGCACTGCCAGACATCCGCCAGCTCAGTGATGCCAAGGGCGTCGCCCAGGCCTTCCAGCAAAGCGGCGCGTTCCTCGAAGGGCAGTTGCTGCGCGGCGTAGAGGGTTTGCCCCAGGACCTCAAGGCCAACCTGCTGCGGCTGATTGCCCAGATACTGCCAACCGTCCAGGGCGGTACGGCGGCCGCGGTGCTGGGCAACCTGCCGGGCAGTGCCCTGGCCGGTGCCAACAATCTGGCACAGGCCATGCCGGCCTTCGTACGCAATGCACTGGGTGTGATCGGCCAGACCAGCGGGCGCACGCCGCCACCGGTCAGCTTCCCGCTCCCCAGCCGGCTGGCCAATGAACTGGAAGAAGAAGGTGACCTCGAGTCGCTGCTCAAGCTGGCCGCCGCCGCGGTCTCCCGCCTGCAGACCCACCAGCTGGGCAGCCTGGCGCAGAGCGATGTACTGCCCGACGGTACGGTACTGAACACCTGGCAGCTGGAGATTCCCCTGCGCCATCAACAGCAGATGGTGCCGATCCAGGTACGTATCCAGCAGGAAGAAAAGGACAGTCCGGCGAGCGAGCGTGAGCAGCAGCCGCGGGAAATGCTCTGGCGCGTCGATCTGGCCTTCGACCTGGACAGCCTCGGCCCACTGCAGGTCCAGGCCACCCTGGCCCACGGCAGCATCGGCACCCAGCTGTGGGCCGAACGTGCCGCCACCGCCAGCCTGATCGACGGCGAACTGGGCACCCTGCGCCAGCGCCTGAACGACGCCGGTCTCAGCGTGGGCGAGCTGAGCTGCCGCCAGGGCAAGCCGCCCCAGGGCGCGCGCACGGCGGTGGAACAACGCTGGGTGGACGAGACCGCATGAAGAAGCCGAGGAAAGCGCCGCGCCAGGCCATCGCCCTCAACTATGACGGGCAGAGCGCACCGACGCTCACGGCCAAGGGCGACGATGAACTGGCGGAAACCATCCTCGCCATCGCCCGCCACCACGAGGTGCCGATCTACGAGAACGGCGAGCTGGTGCGCCTGCTGGCGCGCCTGGAGCTGGGCGACGCGATTCCCGAGGCGCTCTACCGCACCATCGCCGAGATCATCGCCTTCGCCTGGTACCTCAAGGGCAAAAGCCCGCTGAACGACAAGCCAGGGGCGCCGCCGGACGCGCTGCCGCTGTTGCTGGAAGGGCCCGACTCCCGGCGCCGGTAAGCCTGCTCAGCCGCGGCACTCGCAGCCGCTGCGGGCCGGAGGAAGATCGCCGGCCGGGGCAAAGTCACTGAACTCGCCCACCGACTTGCGGATCGGCTGCTCGTCTTCGCTGTGGTAGAGCACCATGCTGCTGGTCACCTCGCGCAGCTGCGCCAGGGAAATCGGCTTGTCCAGCACATCCAGCAGCGGCACTCGGTTGGCCCAGGCCCACTGCATCAGGCCGCGTCGTTCCTCCGCACTGTAGCTCCCCACCAGCAGGAACTGGCGGAAGGTGTTGCTCTGGCTCAGCGCCTTCAGGCTCATCAGCTCGCTGGGGCCGGGGCGGAAGTCGTCATGGATGAACAGGCTGTAACGCTGCCGAGTACCAAGCGCCTTGCGCACTTCGTCCAGGTTCAGGCACAGGCTCAGGTGATAGAACTCCAGGCGATTGAGCAGCACGCTGTAGTTCAGCAGCCGGCCGGGGTGCGAGCACAGCACCATGGCCCGACGGGAAACGGTCGCCATATCGATGGCCTCGGAAAAATTTTGACGAGGCCAATTTAGCGACGAATTGCCGCGATTCTTATCAGACGAGTCCTAATTGCCTGTAGTGAAACTCCTACAAGCGAGAAATCCCGACAGGCGGCAAGGGCACGAAAAAGGCGATGGCGCGGGCTTCAGTCCCGCGCCTTGCCCTGATGCAGGCGGGCGACCAGTTCGGCTTCGGCCTGGGACAGGCCGCAGCTCTGGGTCAGGTCTTCGGGGCTGGCGCCCATGCCGACCAGACGTGCCGCCTGACTGAAGGAGAGGCTGGTGGGATCACGCTGCTCGATGCGCACCAGGCGCTCGGGCAGCGGCGCGACCTGCTTGTTCAGCTCGCGCAGCTCCTCGCCCATGCGGATATTGATCTGCTGGTACGACTCGATGCGCTTGCCCTGTTCCTTCAGGCGCTGCTCGAACACCGCCAGTTGCTTGGCCAGCTGCACCGCCTGGGCTTCCTGGGCACGCTGCCGGCCGGACAGCCAGACGCAGGCCAGCGCCAGGCCAGCGCAGGCGATACCGAGCACTACCAGAGCGATCAGCACCTCAGATGCTCTCCAGCTCCGACCACTCTTCCTCGGTCATCATCTTGTCCAGCTCGACCAGGATCAGCAGCTCGCCGTTCTTGTTGCAGACGCCCTGGATGAACTTGGCCGATTCCTCGTTACCGACGTTCGGCGCGGTCTCGATCTCGGACTGGCGCAGGTAGACGACCTCGGCGACGCTGTCGACCAGGATGCCCACTACCTGCTTGTCGGCTTCGATGATGACAATGCGGGTGTTGTCCGAGACCGGCGCCGGATCCAGGCCGAAGCGCTGGCGGGTATCGATCACGGTGACCACGTTGCCGCGCAGGTTGATGATGCCCAGCACGTAGCTCGGGGCACCCGGGACCGGCGCGATCTCGGTGTAGCGCAGCACTTCCTGGACCTGCATCACGTTGATGCCGTAGGTCTCGTTGTCCAGGCGGAAGGTGACCCACTGCAGAATCGGATCTTCGGCACCTTGCGCTGACGTTTTCTTCATATCCCCTCGCCTCTTCTGGTTCCACGCCGCCTGCGGCGTGGAGGTTGTCTTTCAAATCCGCTTGCGCACAGCCTCAGGGCTGCAGACGCTTGGCGGCGCCGCTGGCGATCAGTTCGGCCAGGGCCGAGACATCGAGCAGCGCGCACATCTGGTCGATCACCGTGCCGGCCAGCCACGGGCGTTGCTGGCGCTGGCTGCGCCACTTCACCTCGGACGGGTCCAGGCGCACCGAGCGGCTGACCTGATGCACGGCCAGCCCCCACTCGTAGCCCTGCACGGAAATCACGTACTGCAGCCCCTCGCGGTAGTCGTCGCGGTAACGCTCGGGCATCACCCAGCGCGCGGTGTCGAGTACCTTCAGGTTGCCGTTCTGGCCCGGCAGGATGCCGAGGAACCAGTCGGGCTGGCCGAACAGCGGGGTCAGGTCGTGCCCCGCCAGTGGATAGATGGAGCCCAGGCAAACCAGCGGCACGGCCAGGGTCAATCCGGCGACGTCGAACAGCAGACACTCGAAGGGCTCGGCGGCCCAGACCGGGCGACCGTCGTCGAGCAGCTTGAGCGGCGCGGCGGGCATCTCGGCGCTGCCGGGCTGGTGCAGGTCGATGACCTGGCCCAGTTGCGCCGGCGGCTCGTCGGCCTCGGCAGCATCGGCAACGGGCGCTTCGATGACCGGTGCTACGGGCTCTGGCAGGCGCAGTTCGGCCAGCGGAGCCGGGGCAACCGGTGCGCGAGCGGCGACGTTCAGGCGTGCATCGCGGACCTGCTCTTCGAGCACGGCCGCTTCGAATTCATCGAGGCTGACGCTGGCTTGCGGCGCCTGCTGTACCGCAACCTGAGGCTCGGCGATCAGCGGCGCGACCGGCTCGCTGACCACCAGCGCCACCGGGGCGATCGGAGCCGGAGCAACCGGCGCGGCGACAGGCTGCGCCACCGGCTCCGGATCGAAGTCTTCGAAAGTTGCCTCCTGCAGCAGTGCGTCCAGGTAGGACTGCAGCGCGAGCTGGGGGCGAGTGGCGGTAGCGGAACGACTCATGATGGATAACCGCGCAAGGTGACTGTCCAGCCTATCGGCAGCGGACGCGCCGCTCTTGAGCGCATCCGTCGGATTCTTTTGTTCAGGCCTGCCATCTTCAGGCTACCTGGCTCGCCGGCACATGGGCCAGCAGATGCTTGAGCAATGCGCGGTAGGCGATCACACCCCGGCTGTTGCTGTCGTTGCGCGACGGCACCGTGCCCAGGCGGCTGGCGTCGCGCAGCTTGGTATCCACCGGGATGAACGCCTGCCAGAGGGTTTCCGGGTAGGTATCGCGCAGCACCCGCAGGGTGCCCAGCGATGCCTGGGTACGGCGGTCGAACAGGGTCGGCACGATGGTGAACGGCAGCGCCTGCTTGCGCGAGCGGTTGACCATCTTCAGCGTGTTGACCATGCGCTCCAGGCCCTTGAGGGCGAGGAACTCGGTCTGCACCGGGATCACCAGGTGCTGGCTGGCCGCCATGGCGTTGACCATCAGCACGCCCAGCAGCGGCGGGCTGTCGATGATCGCGTAGTCGAACTCGTTCCACAGCTGCGCCAGGCTCTTGGCGATCACCAGGCCGAGACCGTTCTGCCCCGGCGACTGGCGCTCCAGGGTGGCCAGCGCGGTGCTCGACGGCAGCAGGCGGATGTTCTCGTGGCTGGTGGGCAGCAGCAGCGATTCCGGCAGTCCCTCGGGCACGTTGCCCTGGTGCAGGAACAGGTCGAACACACTGTGCTCCAGGGTGTCCGGGTCATGGCCGAAGTAGCTGGTCATCGAGCCGTGGGGGTCCAGGTCGACGATCAGCACGCGCTTGCCGGCGTCCGCCAGCAGGCCTGCCAATGCGATCGAGGATGTGGTCTTGCCGACGCCACCTTTCTGGTTGGCTACCGCCCAGACTTTCATAGTGCTGGCTCCCCGCATGCACAGGATCGGATCAGGGTCATCATGTCGTTCAGTCCCCTGCCGATGACGAAGAATTGACGGCGCCACTGCCGGGCGCCTCGCTGGCAATCACTGGTGCAGATTGCGTGCCAGCATGCCGCAACGCCGGGTCCGGCTGCGCCTTGCCACTGCCCACCCCGCTGATGCTGCGGCGCACCTCCAGGTTGCGGGAGATCACCAGCACCACCCGGCGGTTGCGTGCGCGGCCATCCGCCGTGGCATTGTCCGCCACTGGCTGGAATTCGCCATAGCCCACCGCCGCCAGCCGACCGGCGTCGAGGCCGTCCTGGGCGAGCATGCGGACGATGCTGGCGGCGCGCGCCGAGGACAGTTCCCAGTTGGTCGGGTACTGCGAATTATGGATCGGAACGTTATCGGTGAAGCCTTCGACGTGCACCGGGTTGCGGTAAGGCGCCAGAATCCTGGCGACCTTCTCGATGATCTCGAAGGCAGCGTCATTGGGAATCGCATCACCGCTGGGGAACAGCAGGCTGGAATTGAGGGTGATCTCGATCCAGAACTCGTTACCGCGCACCGACAGCTGGTCAGTGGAAATCAGGTCGCCGAAGGCCTGGCGCACGCTATCGCTGATCTGCTGCAGGGTATCGGGGTTGCTCTGGGCCTGCCCCTCGTCCTGTGGCTCGTTCAGCGACTGGTCCGGCTGCTGGGTACGCGGGCGCTCCTCGCCGACAGGGATCGGGCGGATCGAGCGGTCCGGCTGGTTGAACACGCCGGTCAGGGTTTCCGAGAGGATCTTGTACTTGCCTTCGTTGATCGAGGAGATCGAGTACATCACCACGAAGAAGGCGAACAGCAGGGTGATGAAGTCCGCGTAGGACACCAGCCAGCGTTCGTGATTCTCATGTTCCTCATGACGTCTGCGGCGAGGCATGCGCATCCCCTCCCCCTCAGCCGACGAAGCCTTGCAGCTTCAGCTCGATGGAGCGCGGGTTCTCACCCTCGGCGATGGACAGCAGGCCCTCCATGAGCATTTCGCGGTAGCAGGACTGGCGCAGCACGATGCTTTTCAGCTTGTTGCCGATGGGCAACAGCAGCAGGTTGGCCAGGCCCACACCGTAGATGGTGGCGACGAAGGCCACGGCGATGCCGTTGCCCAGCTGGCTGGGGTCGGCGAGGTTGCCCATCACATGGATCAGGCCCATCACCGCACCGATGATGCCAATGGTCGGCGAGTAGCCGCCCATGGCTTCGAATACCTTGGCGGCTGCCAGGTCGCGGCTTTCCTGGTTGTACAGGTCGACTTCGAGGATGCTGCGGATGGCCTCGGGCTCGGTGCCGTCCACCAGCAGTTGCAGGCCCTTGCGCGCGTAGGGGTCGCGCTCGGCATCGGCGACGGTTTCCAGGCCCAGCAGGCCTTCCTTGCGCGCCGTCATGCTCCAGCCGACCACGTGGTTGATGCCGCCGACCAGATCCACCTTAGGTGGCAGGACCATCCAGCGCAGCATGGTCACGGCGCGTTTGAGCACCGCGACCGGGGTCTGCAGCAGTGCGGCAGCCAGGGTGCCGCCCACCACGATCAGTGCCGCCGGGCCGTTGGCCAGGGCACCGACGTGCCCGCCCTCGAGGAAGTTGCCACCGATGATGGCAACCAGCGCGAGGATCAGGCCGACCAGGCTGAGGACATCCATCAGCCGCAGGCCTCGGTCAGGTGCCGGCCGATGTCGTCCAGGCTGTACACCGCGTCGGCCAGGCCGGCCTTGGCGATCGCCATGGGCATGCCGTAGATCACGCAGCTGGCTTCATCCTGTGCCCACACCTGGGCGCCGCCCTGCTTGAGCATGCGCGCGCCTTCGCGGCCGTCAGCGCCCATGCCGGTGAGGACCACCGCCAGGACCTTGTCGCCGTAGGCCTTGGACGCGGAACCGAAGGTCACGTCGACGCAGGGCTTGTAGTTCAGGCGCTCGTCACCAGGCAGGATGCGGATCGCGCCACGGGCGTCGACCATCATCTGCTTGCCGCCGGGAGCCAGCAGGGCCACGCCGGGACGCAGAATGTCGCCATCCTCGGCTTCCTTGACGGTGATCTTGCACAGCTTGTCCAGGCGCTCGGCGAAGGCCTTGGTGAAGGCCGCCGGCATGTGCTGGATCAGCACCAGCGGCGCGGGGAAATTGGCAGGCAGCTGGGTCAGGACCCGCTGCAGCGCCACCGGCCCACCGGTCGAAGTGCCGATGGCTACCAGCCGGTAGGGCTTACGCTTTGGGGCGGCGGAAGTCGCCGGAGCCGGAGCGGCCGGCGCGTGGCTGGCGCCCGACGAAGCGGGAGCGGCCGGGCGCGCAGTGCCGGCTGCGGGCGTCGAAGCCGGCGCGGCCGGGCTCGACGAGTACGAGGAGTACGCGGCGAAGCGGCGGTTGCTCTTGGCGATGGTGTGGACCTTCTCGCACAGCAACTGGCGGACCTTGTCCGGGTTGCGCGAGATGTCCTCGAAATTCTTCGGCAGGTAATCGACGGCGCCGGCATCCAGCGCGTCCAGGGTCACCCGCGCGCCCTCGTGGGTCAGCGAGGAGAACATCAGGACCGGCGTCGGGCAGCGCTGCATGATGGTCCGCACGGCGGTGATGCCGTCCATCAGCGGCATCTCGTAGTCCATGGTGATCACGTCGGGCTTGAGCGCCAGCGCCTGATCGATCGCCTCGCGGCCATTGGTTGCCGTGCCGACCACCTGGATCTGCGGGTCAGCCGAAAGAATCTCCGAGACGCGGCGGCGGAAGAACCCCGAATCGTCCACCACCAGGACTTTGACAGCCATAGACACTCCTGAAAAAAACTTCTTCCATCACACGGGCGGGCGCGGGGTCGTCCCACGTCCCGCCCATGGCGGTCAGATACGACGGGCGTAGCGCTTGAGCATGCTCGGCACGTCGAGGATCAGCGCAATGCGCCCGTCCCCGGTAATAGTCGCCCCCGCCATGCCCGGCGTGCCCTGCAGCATCTTGCCCAGCGGCTTGATCACTACTTCTTCCTGGCCCACCAGCTGGTCGACCACGAAGCCGATGCGCTGGGTGCCCACGGAGAGGATCACCACGTGGCCCTCGCCCGGCTCGTCATACTGCGCGCCCGGCACCAGCCAGCGCTTGAGGTAGAACAACGGCAGGGCCTTGTCGCGGACGATCACCACTTCCTGGCCATCGACCACGTTGGTGTTCGACAGGTCGAGGTGGAAGATCTCGTTGACGTTGACCAGCGGGAAGGCGAAGGCCTGGTTGCCCAGCATCACCATCAGGGTCGGCATGATCGCCAGGGTCAGCGGGACCTTGATGACGATCTTCGAGCCCTGGCCCTTGGTCGAGTAGATATTGATGATCCCATTGAGCTGGGAAATCTTGGTCTTCACCACGTCCATGCCGACACCGCGGCCGGAGACGTCGGAAATCTCGGTCTTGGTCGAGAAGCCCGGCGCGAAGATCAGGTTGTAGCAGTCGGACTCGGAGAGGCGATCGGCCGCGTCCTTGTCCAGCAGGCCCTTCTCCACAGCCTTGGCGCGCAGAACGTCCGGGTCCATGCCCTTGCCGTCGTCGGAGATCGACAGCAGGATGTGGTCGCCTTCCTGCTCGGCGGACAGCACCACCTTGCCCGAACGCGACTTGCCGGCGGCCTCGCGCTCGTCGGGGCCTTCGATGCCGTGATCCACCGCGTTGCGCACCAGGTGCACCAGCGGGTCGGCCAGGGCCTCGACCAGGTTCTTGTCCAGGTCGGTCTCTTCGCCGATCAGCTCGAGGTTGATCTCTTTCTTCAGGTTGCGCGCCAGATCGCGGACCTGGCGCGGGAAGCGGCCGAAGACCTTCTTGATCGGCTGCATGCGGGTCTTCATGACCGACGACTGCAGGTCGGCGGTGACCACGTCGAGGTTGGAGACGGCCTTGGCCATCGCCTCGTCGCCGCTGTTCAGGCCCAGACGCACCAGGCGGTTACGCACCAGCACCAGTTCGCCGACCATGTTCATGATCTCGTCCAGGCGGGCGGTGTCCACGCGCACGGTGGTTTCCGCTTCGTTGGCCGGCTTTTCTGCGGCGGCAGCGGCGGGCTTGGCCGGCGCAGGCTTGGCGGCAGCGGTCGGCGCCGGAGCGGGCTTGGGTGCGGGCGCAGCAGCCGCTTTGGGCTGTGCAGCGGGTTGTGCATTGGAGGGCGCAGCCGCGAACGCTTCTTCCTTCGCGCCGGTGAACTGGCCCTTGCCATGCAGCTCGTCGAGCAGCTTCTCGAATTCGTCGTCGGTGATGTTGTCGTCGCCACCGGCAGCCGGAGTTTCCTCGGGCTTGGTCTGGGCAGCGGTTTCGACGGGAGCGGCGGCTTCTTCCTTAGCGCCGGTGAACTGACCCTTGCCATGCAACTGGTCGAGCAGCGCTTCGAACTCGTCGTCGCTGATCTCGTCGCCAGCACCGACGGCGGGCGCCTCGGCAACCGGTGCCGGAGCCGCGCTGACGGGCTCCTTGGCAGCAGCGCTGAACTGGCCCTTGCCGTGCAGCTGGTCGAGCAGTGCTTCGAACTCGTCGTCGGTGATGTCGTCGCCACCGCTGCCAACCGGTGCGGCAGGCGCTTCGGCGGCGGGCTCGAGGGCATCCATCAGTTGTTCGAACTCAGCGTCGGTGATGTCGCCATAGGCGGCCGCAGCGGCCGGGGCCTCTTCCACGACAGGCTCGGCAACAGCCGCAGCGGGAGCTTCGGCAGGAGCGGCGTTCGGATCCGCCAGGCGCGACAGCGCAGCCAGCAGCTCGGGAGTGGCCGGCGTCGGCTCCTCCGCGTCACGCACCTGCTGGAACATGACGTTGACGGTATCCAGCGCCTGCAGCATCACGTCCATCAGCTCGGCATCCACGCGGCGTTCGCCCTTGCGCAGCATGTCGAACACGTTTTCGGCGATGTGGCAGCACTCCACCAGCGCATTCAGCTGGAGGAAGCCGGCACCACCTTTGACGGTATGGAACCCACGGAAGATTGCATTGAGCAGGTCCATGTCATCCGGGCGGCTTTCCAGCTCGACCAGTTGCTCGGACAGTAGCTCGAGAATCTCGCCGGCCTCCACCAGGAAGTCCTGGAGGATTTCGTCATCGGCGTCGAAGCTCATTCGGTGCTCCCTCTACAGCGTCAGCGGACGCTTAAAAACCAAGGCTGGACAACAGGTCATCGACATCGTCCTGACCGGATACGACGTCCTTTCTTGTATCGGCAGCAATCTGCGGACCTTCACCCTTGGACGATCTTTCTTTTTCCACCGCGTCGCGCATGCTCTCGTGGTCATGCTCGATGCCGGCGTAGCGATCGACCTGCCCCGCCATCCAGACCAGCTTCACCAGGTTCGACTCGACCTCGGTCACCAGCTTGGTGACGCGCTTGATCACTTGCCCGGTAAGGTCCTGGAAGTCCTGCGCGAGCAGGATGTCGTTCAGGTGCGCGGAGAGCTTGCGGCTGTCCTGGGCGCTGATGTAGAGGAACTGCTCGACACGCTTGGCCAGGTCACGGAAGGCCTCGGGGCCCAGCTCGCGACGCATGAAACGCGACCAGTCTTCCTGCAGCTCCTTGGCCTGGGTCTCGATGTGCATGACCACCGGGGTGCACTCTTCCACCAGGTCCATGGTCCGATTGGCCGCTTTCTCGGTCATCGTCACCACGTAGGACAGGCGATCAGTCGCGTCGGCAATCTGCGAGACTTCCTGGGCGCGCGGGGAGCTGGGATCGATCTGGAAGTTGACGATGGCGTTGTGCAGCTCGCGGGTAAGCTTGCCTACCTCTTGGTAGAGCCCGCGATCACGCGCCTGGTTGAGCTCGGAGATCAGCTGCACGGCGGTCTGTACGTCGCCCTGCTCGAGGCAGTCGACCAATTCGCGCGCGTGTTTTTTCAGGGTCGACTCGAAGTCACCCGCGGATTCGTTGAAATCCATGACGCCCTCTTGGTCAGCCTCAGCTGCCGACCCGCTCGAAAATCTTCTCGATCTTTTCTTTCAACACCTGAGCGGTGAAAGGCTTGACCACATAGCCGTTGACCCCGGCCTGGGCCGCTTCGATGATCTGGTCGCGCTTGGCTTCAGCGGTGACCATCAGTACCGGCAGGTGCTTCAGACGCTCGTCGGCGCGGACCGCACGCAGCAGGTCGATGCCGGTCATGCCGGGCATGTTCCAGTCGGTAACGAGGAAGTCGAAGTTGCCGCTGTGCAGCATCGGCAGCGCAGTGGTGCCGTCGTCGGCTTCTGCGGTGTTGGTGAACCCCAGGTCCCGCAGGAGGTTCTTGATGATGCGCCTCATCGTGGAAAAGTCGTCCACGATGAGAATTTTCATGTTCTTGTCCAAACCTGCCTCCATCGATACCAAACGCGCCCTGGCGGGCGTGCCGTCAATTCATCGAGCGTCGTGCGCTCTTTGCTGTGGGCGCGTCAAAGGAACGTCACCCAAAAATTCGTAAGCCTATAACTTGCCTAAGGAAAATCCCTTCAGCACCGCCTCTCAGAAGCAGCCGACGCGAAACTACCCGATGCTCAGCGAGCGCGCCACTCCGCCAGTCGCGAACGCAGGCGCGCGGCGCACTGGCTGTGCAGCTGGCTGACGCGGGACTCGCTGACGCCCAGCACTTCGCCGATCTCCTTGAGGTTGAGTTCCTCGTCGTAGTACAGCGCCAGCACCAGTCGCTCGCGCTCGGGCAGCTTGGTGATGGCGTCGGCCAGGGCCGCCTGGAAGCGTTCGTCTTCCAGGCCGTGGGACGGCTCGTTGTCGTGGTGCGAGGCGTCTTCGGCAAAGCCGCCGCCCTGGTCGCCGTCCTGCAACATGTCATCGAAGCTGTACAGACGGCTGCCCTGGGTGTCGCTGAGGATGCCGTAATAATCTTCGAGGCTCATATTGAGTTCGGCAGCAACCTCCTGATCTTTAGCGTCACGTCCGGTGCGCGCTTCGACGGTGCGGATGGCGTCGCTGACCATGCGGGTGTTGCGGTGGACCGAACGCGGGGCCCAATCGCCCTTGCGCACCTCGTCGAGCATGGCGCCGCGGATACGGATGCCGGCGTAGGTTTCGAAGCTCGCGCCCTTGCCCTGATCGTATTTCTTCGCGGCCTCCAGCAGGCCGATCATGCCGGCCTGCATCAGGTCCTCCACCTGCACGCTGGCCGGCAGACGGCCGAGCAGGTGGTAGGCGATGCGCTTCACCAGCGGGGCGTGTTTCTGGATCAGCAGTTCCTGGGAGTTGTGCGCCTGTGCCTTGCTGTACATACGCGCTCCGGAGGCCGCGGTCATACGGCCGAACCCGTGGGATGTTGCACCAGGCGCTCGACGAAGAACTCCAGGTGCCCTCTTGGGTTGGCCGGCAGCGGCCAGCTGTCGACCTTCTGCGCCACCGCACGGAAGGCCAGGGAAGCCTTGCTGCGCGGGAACGCCTCATACACCGAACGCTGCTTCTGCACGGCCTTGCGCACCGACTCGTCGTAGGGAATGGCGCCGACGTACTGCAGCGCCACGTCCAGGAAGCGGTCGGTGACCTTGGTCAGCTTGGCGAACAGGTTGCGGCCCTCCTGAGGGCTGTGGGCCATGTTCGCCAGCACGCGGAAACGGGTCATGCCGTAGTCGCGGTTGAGCAGCTTGATCAAAGCGTAGGCATCGGTGATGGACGTGGGTTCATCACAAACGACCAGCAGCACTTCCTGGGCGGCACGGACGAAGCTCACCACCGAGTCGCCAATGCCGGCGGCGGTGTCCACCACCAGCACGTCGATGTTGTCGCTGATGTCGCTGAATGCCTGGATCAGGCCGGCGTGCTGCATCGGCGTGAGGTGCACCATGCTCTGGGTGCCCGAGGCCGCCGGGACGATGCGGATGCCGCCGGGTCCCTGGAGGATCACGTCACGCAGGTCGCATTCGCCTTCGATGACGTCGGCCAGCGTGCGCTTGGGCGACAGCCCCAGCAGCACGTCGACGTTGGCCAGGCCCAGGTCGGCATCCAGCAGCATGACGCGGCGGCCGAGATCGGCCAGCGCCAGCGACAGATTCACCGACACGTTGGTCTTGCCCACGCCACCCTTGCCGCCGGTGACTGCGATTACCTGAACGGGATGCATACCCATATCAATACCTTGTCTCGTCGTTCGACCGTCACGCATCGGCGTTTCGGCTAATCCGGCTGCAGTGCTCTACCGCCTCCGGCGCTCGCGGATCGTCTTGCAGAGCATCCGCATCGCTTGGGCGGCTCAACCGGCCACCCCACGCCCCACCCGGGGCTCACAATCTTCAGCTGGCGCGACGCACCGGCTGTTGGTAAAGGCCGGCGAACATGTCCGCCATGGCATCCTCGCAAGGCTCTTCGGGCGATTGCAGGCTCACCGCGCGGCTGACCAGTTGGTGCGCGCGTGCCACATGCAGATCGTCCGGGATCTTCGGCCCGTCAGCCAGATAGGCTACCGGTAGATGCTGGCTGATAGCCAGAGCCAGAGCTTCGCCGAGGCTTCCCGCTTCGTCCAGTTTGGTCAGGATGCACCCGGCCAGCCCACAGGAACGATAGTTCTGCCAGGCGGACTTGAGTACCTGGCTCTGGCTGGTCGCGGCCAGCACGAGGTAATTCTTCACGTTCAGGCTCAGCGACGACAGCGCTTCGAGCTGCATGCGCAGCGCCGGATCGTTGGCGGGCAGGCCGGCGGTATCGATCAGCACCAGACGCTTGCGCGCCAGCGGTGCCATGGCCTGGATCAGCGACTGGCCCGGATCGACCAGGGTCACCGGCACATTGAGAATGCGGCCCAGCGTCTTGATCTGCTCCTGCGCACCGATGCGGAAGCTGTCCATGGACACCAGCGCGATGCTCTGCGCGCCGTACTTCAGTACGTAGCGGGCGGCCAGCTTGGCCAGGGTGGTGGTCTTGCCCATGCCGGCCGGGCCAACCAGGGCGATCACACCGCCCTGCTCCAGCAGGTCGATTTCCGGGGTATTGATCGAGCGCGCCAGGTGCGCCAGCAGCATGCGCCAGGCCTGCTTCGGATCGGCGATGGAAGCCACGCGCTCCAGCAGGTTGCGCGACAGGTCGGCCGGCAGCCCCATGCGTTGCAGGCGACGCCACAGGCCGGCTTGTTTCGGACGCTGGTTCTGCAGCTGGTTCCAGGCGATGGAGCCCAGCTGCACTTCGATCAGCTCGCGCAGGCCGTTGAGCTCGAAGCGCATGGCTTCCAGCGCCTGCTGGCCGACAGTGGGCGCCGCCGGGGCAACCGGTGCATCCATGGCGGCGGCCAGGGTTTCGGCGGCGCTGCGACGCGGCTTCTCGGTGCCGTACATTTGACGGTCGCCGCGCACGCTATCGCTGGCGCGGGTCGGAGCCGACAGGTCAGCCTTGGCCTGGGCGATCTTCGCCTGGGTCTTGCGCAGCTCGGCTTCCAGCGCCGGGTTCGGCTTGCTGGCCGCCACCGGGGCCTGGTAATCCAGCGCCGCGGTCAGCTCTACGCCACCCGCGACACGGCGATTGCCGATGATCGAGGCGTCCGGGCCCAGCTCGTCACGGACCAGTTTCATGGCCTGACGCATATCAGCGGCGAAGAAGCGTTTTACCTGCATGGCCTGCGACCTCAATCAATTCTGCCCAACAGTGGCAACGATCGTGACTTGTTTGTTGTCGGGGATTTCCTGGTAAGCCAGCACATTCATGGTGGGAACCGCCATCCGGGCGAATCGCGACATCATCGCGCGGATGGGACCTGCCACCAGCAGAATCGCCGGCTTGCCGAGCATCTCCTGACGCTGCGCCGCTTCAACCATCGAGCGTTGCAGCTTTTCGGCCATTCCGGGTTCCAGCAACATGCCTTCTTCGGAGCCCTGTCCGGCCTTCTGAAGACTATTGAGCAATATCTGTTCCAACCTGGGCTCCAGAGTGATCACAGGCAGCTCCGGCTCTAGTCCCACAATGGTTTGCACGATTGCACGGGACAGTGCCACACGAACCGCCGCCACCATCGCGGCGGGATCTTGACTCTTCACCGCCACGTTGGCGATGGCCTCGGCGATGGTACGGATGTCACGTACCGGCACCTGTTCCTGCAGCAGCGCCTGAAGCACCTTGAGCAGCGTCGACAGGGAAATCATTCCCGGCACCAGCTCTTCGGCGAGCTTGGGCGAAGTCTTGGCCAGCAGCTGCATCAGTTGCTGGACTTCCTCGTGGCCCAGCAGCTCGTGGGCGTGCTTGTGCAGCACCTGGTTCAGGTGGGTGGCGACCACGGTGCTGGCATCGACCACGGTGTAGCCCAGCGATTGCGCCTGATCACGCTGCGAGGCCTCGATCCAGACGGCTTCCAGGCCGAAGGCCGGGTCCTTGCCGGCGATGCCGTTGAGGGTGCCGAACACCTGGCCGGGGTTGATCGCCAGGTCGCGATCCGGGTAGATCTCGGCTTCCGCCACACTGACGCCCATGAGCGTCAAACGATAGGCGTTGGGCAGCAGGTCGAGGTTGTCGCGGATATGCACCGACGGCATCAGGAAGCCCAGGTCCTGGGACAGCTTCTTGCGCACGCCCTTGATCCGCGCCAGCAGCTGGCCGCCCTGGTTACGATCGACCAGCGGAATCAGGCGGTAGCCCACTTCCAGGCCGACCATGTCCACTGGGGTCACGTCGTCCCAGCCCAGTTCCTTGGTCTGCTCGGCGCGCTGGGCGGGCAGCAGTTCCTGCTGGGTCTGGGCTTCCTGCTCGGCCTTCTGGCTGGCCTGGCGCTGGCGATGCCAGATCAGGTACGCGCCACCAGCGGCCAGAGCGCCCAGGCCGACGAAGGAGACGTGCGGCATGCCGGGGACCAGGCCCATGGCGATCAGGATGGCGGCAGAGATCGCCAACGCCTTGGGCGAGGCGAACATCTGGCGGTTGACCTGCTGGCCCATGTCTTCGGAGCTGGAGACACGGGTCACCATGATCGCGGCGGCGGTGGACAGCAGCAGCGAAGGCAGCTGCGCCACCAGGCCGTCACCGATGGTAAGCAGGGCGTAGACCTTGCCGGCGTCGCCGAAGCTCATCGAGTGCTGGATCATGCCGATGGCCACGCCACCGATGAGGTTGATGAAGAGGATCAGCAGGCCGGCGACGGCGTCACCGCGGACGAACTTGCTGGCACCGTCCATCGAGCCGTAGAAGTCGGCTTCCTGGGCCACTTCGGCGCGGCGCTTCTTGGCTTCCGCCTGCTCGATCAGGCCGGCGTTGAGGTCGGCGTCGATGGCCATCTGCTTGCCGGGCATGGCGTCGAGGGTGAAACGCGCGCTCACCTCGGAGATACGCCCGGCACCCTTGGTGACCACCACGAAGTTGATGATCATGAGGATCGCGAAGACCACGATACCGACGACGTAGTTGCCGCCGATCACCACCTCGCCGAAGGCCTGGATCACCTTGCCCGCAGCCGCGTGGCCATCGTGGCCGTGCAACAGCACGACGCGGGTGGACGCGACGTTCAGCGCCAGGCGCAAAAGCGTGGCGACCAGCAGGATCGTCGGGAACACGGCGAAGTCCAGCGGGCGCAGGGCGTACACGCTGACCAGCAGGACCACGATGGACAGGGCGATGTTGAAGGTGAACAGCACGTCCAGCAGGAACGGCGGGATGGGCAGGGTCATCATCGCCAGCATGGCGAGCAACAGCAGCGGCACGCCGAGGTTGCCCCGGCTGAGCCCTACCAGATTGCTGCGAACAGTGCCGATCAGTTGCGTACGATCCACCCGAATTTCCCCTGCGCGTTGGTGACCGAGCCGGCCACCGGATCAAACTTTTGACGCCCAACCGGGCATCCGCACAGGGTTTTGCAGGAAGCGTTCCAACTTCTTCGAAACGGTTTCAGGAACTGTCTTTCACCAGTTTGAAAGTACCGTCCTTGAAGCTGCCCGCCACCGCGCAGGTGGACTGGTTGGCGTCGCTGCGCGCCTCGAATCGGTAGTGGCCGGACATCACGCCGTACTCGGTGTCGTCCTCGCTGCGGACGATCTCCACGCGGTCGATCACCAGCTCGCCATGGCTGGCGCGCAAGGCATCCTCGGGCACCTCCTGGAACAGCACCGCCGCGCCCTCGCCCAGCTTCGCCCGAGCCTCGCGCTGGGGGCCTATGGCGTAGCGGCCGGAAAGCTTCGAAGGATCGAGGCGCAACTGGTCCCGCGCAGTGGTCAGGTGGAACTGCGCGGTGAGCGTCGCCGGGTGGCCGCCCTCTCCCTGCACTGCCAGAGGCACGCCAACCACCAGCTGGTTGTCGCCGCTGAGCTGGGCGACATACAGCGAGCCCCACCAGCGATCGGTCACCTGCGCCTCGTGCTGGGTGCCGCAGACCTGCAGGCGGTACTGCGTCACCGGTGTATCGGGCGCGCAGGCGCCGCACAGACCGACGCCCACCGCCATCGCCAGCATCCTGAAGTGTCCCGCTTCGCTCATCGTCCTTTCCCGGTCAGCGCCTCGAAGGTTCGACCGGCGATCTCCGGGCAAAGGTTCCCCTGTCTTTAGGCCGGTTACCAGCTCCCGGAGGCGCCGCCCCCGCCGCTGGAGCCACCGCCACCGGAGTAGCTGCTGCTGCCGCTGGACGACGAACCACCGCCACTGCTGGAGCCCCCGGAGCCGCCGGAACCCGAGCCGCCGGGGACGAAGGCGAACAGCAGCGGAAAGAACAGCATGGGGATCAGCGCGAGCGAATCGGGGAATGCCCAGGGCTGCTGCAGGACACCGAACACGTGGATCACCGCGCCGGCGATGAGCAGCGCTACCGCCAGACGGATGGCGAATTCCACACGGCTGCGCCGCCAGGTCTTGTACGCGAGAACGAATGGCAGGCAGAGCAACACCACGCCAATGCAGCCGCCAATGGGCAAGGCCAGGCCATAGAGCGCCACATCGCCGCCGTCGAAGTACTTGGCACAGACCATCAACGCCACCAGATAGCCGATGATGCCGCCGACTATCCCGGCCGACAGGCGCGAGCCCGCCGCCAACGCACCGATGCCGGCGCCGAAGAGCATGCTGAAGGGAATGGCCATGAGCAGCATCGGCAGGCTTCTCAGCCCCGCGCTGACGGCCATCAGCACGGTTGCCACGGCCAGCGTTGGCAGCACGACCTTCACACCCAGCCAGCGGCGACGTAGTACGACACCGGCCACACCACCGCCGACCAGTCCGATCAGCAGCAGCCAGCCCTCCCAGGTCAGACCGCCACTGCGGCGCTCGTCCGGCAGCGTCTCGCCGTCGATCAGTCGCTCCAGCACAGTCACCGCATTCTCGATGCCACCGGCGAAGTCGCCACTACGGAAAGCCGGAACCATCTCTTCCCGGATGATGCGCCCGGCGACTACGTCAGGAATCGCCCCTTCCAGGCCGTAACCGACCTCGATGCGCATGGTCCGGTCCTCCTTCGCCACCAGCACCAGCACACCGTCGTCCACGCCCTGCCGGCCCAGGCGCCATTGTTCAAAGACACGGGTGGCGAACTGCTCGATGCTGTCCTCGCCGGTGCTGGGCAACATCAGGATGGCGATCTGCGAGCCCTTGCGCTGCTGCAGCGCCAGCAGCCGCTGTTTCATCGCAGCGATCCACTCGCTGCCCAGGGTGCCGGTAAGGTCGGTGACCGGGCTCTTCAGCTCCGGCACCGCGAAGGTTCGGGCAGGCTCGCCATCGGCATCAGCTTCATCGGGTACAGCAACCAGCACGTCCTGTGCGGGACGGGCAGCGTCAGTCGGGATCTCTGCCCGCACGCCAGCCGCGCCGAGCAGGAGGAGGAGATACAGTGCGCAACGAATCCAGAGGGTCATGCCTTCTTTCCCTGAAGGTGTGGGCTTGGCAGCCCGGAGCGTCGAGGGATTATGCCGTCACCAGCTTCCCGACGCACCGCCGCCGCCACTGGAACCGCCACCGCCGGAGAACCCGCCACCGCCCGAACTGCCGCCGGACGACCCGCTGGATGAACCGCCGCCCGAACCCGAGCCACCACCCGCACCGCCCTGCCCTGCCGCGAACACCACCAGCCCCGGCAGGCACATGAAGGGCAGCACCAGCAGCCAGTTCAGCGGAGTCGTCGGAGCACCGGCGAAGAAACCGATCAGCAGGTACAGGCCGAAGATTATCGCCAGGCGCCAGTAGAAGGCCTTGTGCCCGGCCGGCGCCTTGGCGCTCTTGCGCCCTTTGCGCCCCTTGCGAGGTCTGCGCCAGACGTCGCGCATCATCGAGATCAGCAGCCACCAGAGGCCGATGACCATCAGCACCGCCAGCGGAGCAGCCAGCGCATAGACCCAGAGCAGGCCGCCGAAGCGCGGCGTCAGGAAACCGAGCAGGATGCAGTAGGCAATCAGCCCCAGCACGCCGTAGAACACCACCCGAGCCGTCCACAGCGCACCGAAGGTAGCGCCGCCAACCAGCAGGCAGATCGGCGTGACGGCAACCACTCCCAGGGCATCCTTGCCGCCGGACAATATGGCCACCAGCACGACCACCACCGCGCAAAACGCCAGTGCGCCGCGCCAGCCCATCCGCCGTGCGGCAAGCAGCACGCCACCCACGCCACCGGCCACGAAGGACGCCAGCAACAGCCAGGCTTCCAGCGGCAAGCGCAAGGGTTCGGGGGCGAGCTCCGGCAGCACCTCGCCATCGACCAGCAGGATCAGCGCATCCACCGCCGAATCGATACCGCCCGCGTAATCGCCCTCGCGGAAGGCCGGCGCCATGCGCTCGCGGATGATGCGCCCGGCCAGCACGTCGGGAATCGCGCCTTCCAGGCCATAGCCGACCTCGATGCGCATCAGGTGATCGTCCTTCGCCACCACCACCAGCACACCGTCGTCCACGCCCTTGCGGCCGAGCTTCCAGAGGTCGAACAGCTTGTTGGAGAAGGCCTCAATGCCCATCTTGCCCACCGTCGGCAGCATCACCACGGTGATCTGCGCACCACGCTGGTCCTCCAGAGCCTTGAGCTTGTCGATCAGGCGCGCCTTGGTGGCCGGGTCGAGGGTGCCGGTGACGTCCACCACACGCTCGCTCAGCGGCAGCAGCACGCCGCCATCGGCGGGCGCGTCGGCCCAGACGGGCTGGACGCAGGTGAAGAGGCAGAGCAAGAGCCAGAACGCGAAGCGCAGGCCGGCGAAGGAATCCCGAAGCATGAAACGTTTCCTTGGCTGAACAGGCCGCCCGGAGCCTTCGACGCCGGACGCAGGCCGACCATCCTACTGCACGGGCGGCGCCTGCGGGTCACTCGTCCCGGCGCAGGTCCGGCGGGATCGGCAGGTCCGGCATCGGCCCCGGGCGCTTGCCCTTGCCGGAGCGGTACTGCTTGAGCTGGTAGACGTAGGCCAGCACCTGGGCCACGGCGAGGTAAAGGCCGGCGGGAATCTCGTGGTCGAGTTCGGTGGAGTAGTAGACCGCCCGCGCCAGCGCCGGCGATTCGAGCACCGTGACCTTGTGCTCCTGGGCGATCTCGCGAATCTTCAGCGCCATGAAGTCGTTGCCCTTGGCCAGCAGCCTGGGCGCCCCGCCCTTCTCCGCGTCGTATTTCAGGGCCACGGCGAAGTGCGTCGGGTTGGTGATGATGACGTCGGCTTCGGGCACCGCCTGCATCATCCGCCGGTTGGCCATCTCGCGCTGCATCTGGCGAACCTTGGCCTTGACCTCCGGCTTGCCCTCGGAGTCCTTGTACTCGTCCTTGACCTCCTGCTTGGTCATCATCAGCTTCTTGCGGTTGTCCCAGAGCTGGAAGGGCACGTCCGCGGCGGCGATGAAGATGATGCTGCAGGCCAGCCAGAAGGCGCTCCAGCCGACAATCCGGGCGCTGTGCACCATCGCCTGTTCCAGCGGCTCGTGGGAGATGGCCAGCAGGTCGTCCTGGTCGGACTTGAGCACCAGGACCGCCACGATCAGCACCAGCACGAACTTGGCCAGGGCCTTCAGCAACTCGGTCAGCGAGCGCAGCGAGAACATGCGCTTGAGCCCGGCCAGCGGGTTCATCCGGCTGAACTTGGGCGCCAGCGCCTCGGCGGAGAACAGCCAGCCGCCCAGCGCAACCGGGCCGACCAGCGCCGCGATCAGCAGCACCGCGAGGATCGGCCAGATCGCATCGGCGCCGATCTTGCCGCCGGCGATCAGCAGGTTGAGCATGCTCTCGCTGTTCATCACCGTGGCGCGGTCCAGCTCGAAACTGCCGCGCATCAGGCGCATCAGCGCATCGGCCAGGCTGGCGCCGAACATCAGCAAGGCCCCGGCGCCGGCCAGGAGCACGGCCAGGGTATTCAGCTCCTTGGACCGAGGGAGCTGGCCCTTCTCGCGCGCGTCGCGGCGCCGTTTCTCGGTAGGTTCCTCTGTCTTGTCTTCGCTACTGTCGTTCTCGGCCATCAGCGGGCCCCCACGAGTTCGCGAAGCAGGCGCAGGCCTTCACTGGCCAGCGCCTGGTACTGGGTGAGAATCTCGGCACTGCCAATCCAGACAATGACGAAGCCCATGATCAGGGTGAGCGGGAATCCGATCGAGAAGATGTTCAGCTGCGGCGCCGCGCGGGTCATCGCGCCGAATGCCAGGTTGACCACCAGCAGCGCGGTGATCGCCGGTAAGGCGATCATCAGGCCTGCGCCCAGGACCCAGCCGAGCTTGCCGGCCACCGTGATGAAATGGTTGCTCGACAGCCCCTCGCCCACCGGCAGCGTGGTGAAGCTTTCCGCCAGCACCTCGAAGACCACCAGGTGGCCGTTCATGGAGAGGAACAGCAGGGTCACCAGCATGGTGAAGAACTGCCCCAGCACCGGTACCGAGATGCCGTTGGTGGGATCGACCATGGACGCGAAGCCCAGGCCCATCTGCATCGAGATGATCTGCCCGGAAATGACGAAGGCGTGGAACATCAGCTGCAGGACAAAGCCGAGCATGGCGCCAACGAGGATTTCCTGGGCGATGTAGACCATCGCCTTGAGGCTCAGCGCATCCACCTGCGGCATCGGTGGCAGGTTGGGCGTCAGCGCTACCGCGATGGCCACGGCCAGGTACAGGCGCACGCGCGTCGGCACCAGTTGGGTGCCGATGATCGGCATCACCATCAACATCGCGGCGATGCGGAACAGCGGGAACAGGAAGGCCCCGATCCAGCCGCCGATCTGCGCGTTGCTGAGCTCGAGCATCAGCCGATCAGCGTCGGGATGCTGGTGATCAGCGACTGGGTGTATTCCATCAGCTGCCGCAGCAGCCAGGGGCCCAGCACGATGAGGGTGAGCAGCACCACCAGCAGGCGCGGCAGGAAGCTCAGGGTCTGCTCGTTGATCTGCGTGGCGGCCTGGAACATCGCCACGATCAGGCCCACCAGCAGGCTGGGCAGCACCAGGATGCCGACCATCACGGCGGTCAGCCAGAGCGCTTCACGGAACAGGTCGACGGCGACTTCGGGGGTCATGGCTGCTCCTGTCGTTCAGCAGAGGGGTTCATCGCTAGACCGTCCCGAAACTGCCGGCGAGCGTGCCGATGATCAATGCCCAGCCGTCCACCAGGACGAACAGCATGATCTTGAACGGCAACGAGATGATCAGCGGCGAGAGCATCATCATGCCCATCGCCATCAGGACGCTGGACACCACCAGGTCGATGATCAGGAACGGAATGAAGATCATGAAACCGATCTGGAAGGCAGTCTTCAACTCCGAAGTGACGAACGCCGGCACCAGGATGGTCAGGGGCGTGGCGTCGGCGCTGGCGATGTCGGTGCGCTTGGACAGCCGCACGAACAGCTCCAGGTCCGATTGCCGAGTCTGCGCCAGCATGAAGGCCTTGAGCGGCACTTCCGCGCGAGTAAGTGCTTCCTGCGCGGGGATCTGCTCGCTCAGGTAAGGCTGCAGCGCAGTCGTGTTGATCTTGTCGAACACCGGCGCCATGACGAACAGGGTGAGGAACATCGCCAGGCCGATCAGCACCTGGTTCGACGGCGTGCTCTGCAGGCCCAGCGCCTGACGCAGGATGGAGAAGACGATGATGATCCGGGTGAAGCTGGTCATCAGCATGACGAACGCCGGAATGAAGCTCAGCGCGGTCATGATCAGCAGGATCTGCAGGCTGACCGAGTATTCCTGCTGCCCCTGCGGATTGGTGGTCACGGTGATCGCCGTCAGCTGCGTCGGATCGGCGGCGAAGGCCTGCGGCGCCATCAGCGCCAGCAGGCCCAGGAGCAGCGGCGCGACTGACTTGAGCGCACCGATCAGCACGGAGAGGTTCAGCGAACGGGTCACTGCGGGCGGCCCTTGTCCTTGTTCAGCAATTCCAGCAGGCGCTGGGCGAATTCCGGCTGCGCCGGCTCCGATTCGGCGGCATGCACCGGCTGGCGCATGACGTGCAGCGGGGTGATGCGACCGGGCGTCAGGCCCAGCAGCACCTGCTCCTCGCCCACCTGCACCAGCACCAGCCGATCACGCGGGCCGAGGGACTGACTGGAAATCAGGCGGATCGCCTGGTTGCCGCGCGGCACGACCTGCTGCACGCGACGCACCAGCCAGGCCAGCAGGAAGATCAGGCCGACCA
Organism: Pseudomonas sp. LABIM340; assembly: GCF_040017195.2. Lineage (NCBI taxonomy): Bacteria > Pseudomonadati > Pseudomonadota > Gammaproteobacteria > Pseudomonadales > Pseudomonadaceae > Pseudomonas > Pseudomonas sp. LABIM340. The sequence goes on from NZ_CM200227.1 coordinate 4,712,130, forward strand.
CCAGCACCAGGCCCAGCAGCAACTGCATCAATTGCGCGCCGGCGCTGCCGGTGATGATGCTTGGCGTGGAGCTGGCGTGGACGATGGCCGGATTGGATGCCGGTACCTTGGCCTCCTCGCCCAGGGCGAAGAGGGACAGCCCCAGCAGCGGCAGGGCGCCTACGCTGGAGAGCAAACGGGGATTCGCGAGCAGGCGGCCCATGTCAGCGCAGCTTCTTGATGCGTTCGCTGGGGCTGATCACGTCGGTGAGGCGGATGCCGAACTTCTCGTTCACCACCACCACTTCGCCATGGGCGATCAGGGTGCCGTTGACCAGCACGTCCAGCGGCTCGCCGGCCAGGCGATCGAGTTCGATCACCGAGCCCTGGTTGAGCTGCAGCAGGTTGCGGATGTTGATGTCGGTGTGGCCGACCTCCATGGAAATGGTCACCGGAATATCCAGGATCACATCCAGGTTGGGGCCTTCCAGCCCGGCGATCATCGGCGTCTTGGGCGCCATGCCGAACTCTTCCATCGGTGCGCGCGGTGCAGCGGGCACGGCCGGAGCCGCGGCGCCGGCCATCATCGCGTCGATGTCGTCCTGGTTGGCATCACCGGATTCGGAAAGGGCCGCGGCCCACTCATCGGCCAGCGCCTGTTCTTCGGGAGTCACGTTTTCTTCATCAGACATGGTGGGTCCTCGTGGGATCCGCTCAGCGCAAGCGCTCGAGGGGATCGAGAATCTGCAAGGCCAGGTTGCCCTTGTGCGAACCCAGCTTGACCTTGAAGGAAGGCACGCCGTTGGCGCGCATGATCATGTATTCGGGCAGCTCCACCGGGATCACGTCGCCCGGCTGCATGTGCAGGATGTCGCGCAGCTTGAGCTGGCGGCGCACGACGGTGGCGCCCACCGGCACGCTGACGTCGAGGATGTCTTCGCGCAGGGCATTGATCCAGCGCTCGTCCTGATCGTCCACGTCGGACTGGAAGCCGGCATCGAGCATCTCGCGGATCGGCTCGATCATCGCGTACGGCAGGGTGATGTGCAGGTCGCCGCCGCCGCCGTCCAGTTCGATGTGGAAGGTGGAGACCACCACCACTTCGCTGGGGCTGACGATGTTGGCCATCGCCGGGTTCACCTCGGAGTTCACGTACTCGAAGTTGATCGGCATCACCGCGTGCCAGGCCTCGGCGAGATCGACGAAGGCCTGCTCGATGACCATACGCACCACCCGCAGCTCGGTGGGGGTGAACTCGCGGCCCTCGATCTTGGCGTGACGACCGTCACCGCCGAAGAAGTTGTCCACCAGCTTGAACACCAGCTTGGCGTCGAGGATGAACAGCGCGGTTCCGCGCAGCGGCTTCATCTTCACCAGGTTGAGGCTGGTGGGTACGTACAGCGAGTGCACGTACTCGCCGAACTTCATCACCTGTACGCCGCCCACGGCGACATCCGCCGAGCGGCGCAGCAGGTTGAACATGCTGATGCGGGTATAACGGGCGAATCGCTCGTTGATCATCTCCAGGGTCGGCATGCGACCCCGGACGATACGGTCCTGACTGGTCAGGTCGTAGGACTTGATCGCCCCCGGCTCGACGTCGGACTCGGTTTCCACCAGGCCGTCGTCGACGCCGTGCAACAGCGCGTCGATCTCGTCCTGGGAAAGTAGATCCTGCATGGCCATGGCGGGTACCTACTGCAATACGAAGTTGGTGAAAAGCACTTGCTCCACGGTCAACTGACCGGTCGCCTTCTTCGCCAGTTCCTGAAGACTGGACGTGGCCTGCTGACGAAGCATCTCCTTGCCGACCGGAGTCACCAGATTGTCGAAATTCTGGCTGGAGAACAGCATCACCAGCTGGTTGCGCACCAGCGGCATCTGCTCGCGCAGGGCATCCATCTGCGCCTGGTCGCGGCCCATCAGGGCAACGGCTACCTGAAGATAGCGCTGGCGGCCGTTCTGGTTGAAGTTGACCACGAAGGACGGCGCGAGAATCTCGTAGACCGCCTGCTTCTTCGTCGGCTCGGCGTGTTCCGCGGTCTTGGCTTCGGCTTCGTCGGGCTTGGCGCTCTTGTGCAGGAAGAACCAGGTACCGCCCACCGACGCACCCACCGCCAGCAGGAAAGCCAGCACGATGATGATGATGAGCTTCAGCTTGCCCTTGCCGGGCGCCTGGCCATCGGGGAGAGAAGGCGTCTGTTCTTTCTTGGCCATGCCAATAATCCGTCACTTTTGCGGCGCGAAGCGCTGATACCGGGGTAGCAGCAAGGGCTGTGCCAGTTTGGAAGAGTCCTACTGGCGACGCCGCGGATATTACAGGCTAGACGGAGGATGTCACGGGGAGCGAAGAGAAATTTCAGTCGATGCCAGCTTATCGGGGTATGGGACGTAAAACGCTGTCCGTTCTACGCCCCATGAAGCCCGCGGGGATCACGCGTAGTAATCCACCAGTCCCCTGCCCTGCGCCGCCGTCTGCGGGCGGATCTCGGACACGCCACTGAGCATCGGCTCATCGTCACCGCTGCCACTACCCGCCACGCTCCGCGAGCTGCCACGGCCGTCGCCCTGCTGCTGTTGCTGCCAGCCACGGGCGGACTGGTCGGAAACGTTCACGTCCAGTTGCATGCCCTGCTGGTTGAACATCTCGCGCAGGCGATGCTGCTGGCTGTCCAGCGCTTCGCGGACGTTGGCGTTGGCGCTGACGAAGTTCACCTGGGTCTGGTCGCCGGTCATGTGGATGCGCACTTCCAGGCGGCCGAGGTTGGCCGGGTCCATCTGGATCTCGGCCGACTTGAGGTTCTGCGAGGACATCCACATCACCCGGTCCACCACCTGATCAGTCCAGCCGTTCTGCTGCACGGACACCGCCTGCCCCGGCACCAGCGGGTTCACCGGGCGACTGGTCATGGCCTGCGGCGTGTTCAGCGCCTGCGTCAGCGACTCCAGGCGTGCGGCAAAGGCCTCGTTGCGCGGCATCTCCGGCTTGGCGTCTGCCTGCACGTCTGCCAGTTGCTGGGTCAGGTCGACGCCATCCTTCAGCGCGCCCTCGGCAAGCTTGCCTTCGGCGCCCTTGGCTGCCGCATCCGGGCTCAGTGCAGCGAGGGCGGCGGACAGATCGTTCTTGCCGCTGGCATCCAGTGACTTGTCCCCCGCCTTGGCCGCAAGGTGGCCGGTGAGCTGAGTCTGCTGCACCTGGTCTTCAGCGCCCACGGCGAGCGTCAGGTTTACCCCCGGAATCTCGTTGAGCTTCTGCAGATCGCCATCGCTGCTGGCATCGGTGAGCTGGCTGGTGCCGGTGCTGACCACCAGCGGCGGCGCTTCGGGCTCCGGCAGTTGGCCGGTCATGCCGAGCATCAGCAGCGGGTCGAGGGTCGCGTCGGGACTGGTCTCGGTATCCGCTACCTTCTCGTCCGCCTTGCTGGCGCCATCGGCCGGCAAGGCCTTGCCGTCCTCGGCAACCTTTGGCTGGTCAGCGGCAGCCGGTGCGGTGGAGTCCTTGCTCGCGGTGTCCTTGTCGGCACTGTCCCGCGGCTTGTCGTTCTTCGCCTTTACCGGTTTGTCGGCGCGCTCGCTGGCGGCTGGCCGCTGCTCCTTGGCGTAGACATCCGCAAAGCTGGAACCCTTGTCGCTGCTGCTGTTCGACGAACTTTGCGCAGACTTGGAGAGCGCCGCCTTGGGCCGGGTGTCAGGCGTCGACGTCAATAAAATATCCGGGGCGACAGCCATCGGAGTTCTCCGTTGATGTGAATATCCAACACGGAGATAGCAAGGCGCGGGCCAACTCGGAAAAGGTCAGGGGCGACCGGGCAACAGCAGGGTGCGGACGATGGAGAATTCATGCTCGACCTTGCCGATCAGGCCTTGCGCGCCGGACAGGTCGTTCTGCCGCGCGGCCTCCTCGAGTCGCTTGCACAGGCTGCTCAGTACCGAGGCGCCCATGTTGCCGCAACTGCCCTTGAAGCTGTGCGCAGCGTGGCGCAGGGCCGGCGCATCGCTGGCGGCGGATGCCTCGCGGATGCTGCGCAGGCGCTCCTCGGAGTCGCTGAGGAAGGTTTCCACCAGGAGCGGATACTCGTCTTCCATGATCGACAGCAAATTGCTCAGCACGGCGCCATCGAGATGCGGCTCGGACATTGGGCACTCCCTGAAAGACGGCTCGCCACCCGTCAGGGGGACAAGAAGGCCCCGATTATGCCTGAGCCGACCAGAAGAACTCCACGGAGACCGCCTTGCCGTCGCCCGACCACTGACAGCGGTCAGACAGCTGCCGGACCAGCGTCAGGCCGCGCCCGCAGAGGCTGCCGGCAGCCCTCTGCGAAGCCAGCACCGCGCCCACGTCGAAACCGTCGCCGCTGTCTTCCACCCGCACCAGCAGGCGCCCCCCATCGCCGTGAGGGGCGAGGTCGAGATGGAAGCGCACGAAACCGTCGCGCAGGGCGACCAGGCGCTTGCTGCGCTCCTGGTAATAGCGGGCGAAACCGGCGGCATCGCACTTGAGCGAGGAGTCCAGACCCATCACGCCGTGCTCCAGGGCGTTGGAGTACAGCTCGGCGAGCACGGTGTAGAGCGCACCACCGCGCGGGCGCAGGTCTTGCACCTCCATCAGCAGCTGCAACAGGAAGGGCAAGGGGTTGAAATTGCGCAGGGTCGGCGCGCGGAATTCGAAGCTGGCGGACCAGTCCAGCGGGCTGCTCAGGCCGTTGTCGGAGAACGCCAGCGGCGGGCGCTGCAGCGAGCCTTCGGGGACCAGCGCGATCTCCAGCATGCTGACGTCGTCCTGGGCTTCGCCGCGAAACCGCGCCACCGCCGCCTGGATGCCGTCGAACAGGCGCGACGGCGCAAGGCCCTCGCCGAACACCTGGTGCAGGCGCTCCTCGCCGAAGGCTTCGCCCGTGGCATTGCGCGCTTCCAGCACGCCATCGGAGAAGAGGAACACACGGTCGCCCTCCTCCATCGCGTAGACCTCGAAATGGTCACTGAAGGCCGAAGGGTCGAGAATGCCCAGCGGCAGGTGCCGCGACACCAGCGGCTGCAGTTCGCCGCTGTCGTGGCGGTGCAGGTAGCCGTTGGGCAGGCCGCCGTTCCACACCTCCACCAGGCCGCGCTGGAAACTCAGATTGAGCACCGCGGCGCAGCAGAACACGCCCACCGGGAGAATGCGTTTGAGCTTGGCGTTCATCTCGCGAAGGATGTCCGCCATCGGGTAGCCCTTGGCTGTCATGCCGTAGAACACCTCGGCCAACGGCATGGCGCCAATGGCCGCCGGCAAGCCGTGGCCGGTGAAGTCGCCGAGCAGCACGTGCATGCCGCCGGAGGGCTTGAACGCCGCCAGCAGCAGGTCGCCGTTGAACAGCGCGAAGGGTGATTGCAGGTAGCGGATGTTCGCCGCGTTCAGGCACCCAGAGTGCGCCACCTTGTCGAACACCGCCTTGGCCACCCGCTGCTCGTTGAGCAGGTGCTCGTTGTGCCGGGCGATCAGGTCGCGCTGCTCCAGCACCATCCGCTGCAGGTGATGCAGGCGCCCCATGGCGCGGATCTTGGCTTCGAGGATGACGCGGTTGTAGGGCTTGGATAGGAAGTCATCGCCGCCCGCCTCCAGGCTCTGCACCAACGCCTCGGGCTCGCTCAGCGAAGTGAGGAAGATGATCGGCACCAGCTCCTCGCCAGCCTGCCGGCGAATCCGCCGCGCCGCTTCGAAGCCGTCCATCACCGGCATCAGCGCATCCATCAGCACCAGCTGCGGGCGCTCCTGGGCGAACAGCGCGAGCGCTTCCAGCCCGTTGGCGGCGGTGATCACACGATGTCCCTGGCGGCTGACGATGGTCGACAGCAACAGGCGATCGGCGGCGTTGTCGTCGGCGATCAGGACGGTGAGGAGTTCGGACATGGCCGTTGCCACTGCAGAGCGCGCCGGGTCAGCTGATCTTGAACAGCTGCTCGAAGTTGGAGATGGACAGCACCTTGCGCACGTCCGGATTGCAATGCGCCAGGCTGATCTGCGCGCTCTCGCCGCCGGCGTGGTCGCGCAGCAGCAGGAGCATGCCCAGCGCCGAACTGTCGAGGTAGGTGGCGCCCTTCAGGTCCACCACGTAGCGCTTGGGCGTGGTCTCGACGCGTTCGTAGGCGTTGCGGAATTCCTGGTGCGCGCCGAAATCGAAACGTCCCTGGACCACTATGGTGAGCTCCTGCCCGTCGGCGGAGGGAACGGAAGTGATGGCCATGGGATTCTCCTTATCGATCGATGGTCGCGCACGAGCTTGAAGATGTAGCAGCTAGCGATGACAGCGGCAACCTCTGCGAACGATGGGAAACCGCCTCGCCAGACCGGTCGAACGGTACCCGGCAGGTCGATTAATGGACCACCGGTCGACACGGGCACGTCGAATGCCTTTACCCTTTTACCCGTGCGACGCAGAGCGAAGGCTCGCAAGAGGCCTTGGAAGGGTCGCACCCGCAAGAAGGGGGCAACATGTACAAGTCCATTCTCATCGCGGCCTGCGTGTTGTGCGTGGCGCCGTACGCCAGTGCTCAGGTGATGCAGCGCAACCTGGGCGATTTCGAACTCAAGTTCGCCAATTCACCTACGCGCAGCATGGCCCAGGGGCTGGTCCAGCCGGGCCAGGCCAACAGCGCCCAGGGCGGCCTCGACATCACCCACGACAGCGGTTGGTACGTCGGCAGCTGGACCTCGAACATCGAGCAGGAAAAGCCGCTGGAGATCGACAGCTACGCCGGCTTCAAGCACCCGCTGGGCGACGGCAAGCTGGGCTATGAAGTGGGCACCCTGCGCTACAGCCGGCCGGAACAGCCCGACTACGACAGCCAGGCTCTGTACGGCGGCCTCTCGGTGTTCGGCAGCCGTCTCGGCGCGGCCTACAGCGCCCAGGCCGGGCGCAGCACCACCACGCTGTTCACCGACCTTGGCGTACAGCCTGACCTCGGCTTCGACGTGACCTTCAAGTATTCCACCTACAACCTCGCCGCCCCCGTGAGCCTGAACAGTGGTGGCAGCGTCGGCGAATTCGGCGACTGGTCGGTGAACTTCAGCCGCCCCTGGAACGGCATCGACCTGAACTTCTCCTACAGCGGCAGCAGCCTGACCGGTGGCGACTGCAGCGCCTACTCCGGGCACAACGCGTATTGCGACTCGGCGTTCATGTTCAAGGCCTCGCGGCCGTTCTTCTGAGGAGCCCCCAAGCCTCTCCCGGAGGGAGAGGGAGCAGTCCGCTGCCAAGCGCCACTCCTGCGCTCTTCCTGCACCTCCATACCCAGCTGACTCCGATGCCCGCATCCCTGCCGAACGCCCCCTCTCCCCCTGGGAGAGGGCTGGGGTGAGGGCGAGACCGCGCGCCGAAAGCTCCCGGCGCCAAGAAAGTCAATTTCATTCAAGATCGACCCTGTGCCAGGGGCTACTCTGCCTATCACCCTCCGCGCCCGCAGGCCTGACCCAATGCTGCACCGAGTGAACTGCACCGCCGCCGCCCTGCCCGGCCTGCGCATCGTCGAGATCCTCACGCAGCGCAGCTTCCCGCGCCACGCCCACGACGAGTACGGCATCGGCGTGATGCTCGAAGGCGGGCACCGCTCCTGGAGTGGCCGCGGCCAGGTCGAAGCCGGGCCGTGCGACATCATCACCGTGAGCCCCAATGAACTGCACGACGGCATCCCCCTGCGCGGTGCGCCGCGGCGCTGGTGGATGCTCTACGTGGAGCCGACACTGTTGGCAGAACTGGCCGGCGGGGAAATGGCCGGACGCGAGTTCACCGTACCCGCCCTCGCCGACCGACAACTCGCCCAGCGCATTGCCAGTCTGCTGCAACATCTGCCGGGCGCCTGTGCGGAGGAAGCCAGCGAAGGCGTGCTCGACCTGTTCGGCGAGCTGCTCGACCAGCGCCTCGACACGAGCGTGGCGACCCTGCCGTCCCGCAGTGTGGCACGCATGCTCGAACGGATTCACGACGACCCGCGCAATGCCCCCGCGCTGGTGGAGCTGGCCGGCATTGCCGGGCTGACACCCTTCGCGGCGCTACGTCGCTTCCGCCGCGAACTGGGTACCACGCCCCACGCCTACCTCCTGCAGTACCGTGTAAGACAGGCCCACAAGGCCATCGGCGAAGGCCGCACGCTGGCCGACGCCGCCCAGCTCGCCGGCTTCGCCGACCAGTCGCACATGACCCGCGCCTTCGCCCGCCAGCTCGGACTGACACCGGGGCAATGGCGCTCAACGTTCAGGCAGCCGCCAACGCCCTGATCGCCCCACCCTCACTTCTTCCACACAGGAAACCCACGGGAATGAACGCAGAATTCCTGCTGACGGCGTTCGTCGTCGTTTTGCTGCCCGGCACCGGCGTGCTCTATACCCTGGCCGTCGGTCTTGGCCTTGGCGCCCGCGCAGCCACCCTGGCGGCGCTGGGCTGCACACTGGGCATGGTGCCTCAACTGCTGCTCGCCACTTTCGGCCTGTCGGTGATCCTGCAGGCCAGCGCGGCCAGCTTCCAGATCATCCGGCTGCTGGGCACGGCCTACCTGCTGTTCATCGCCTGGCAGGTGTTTCGCGGCAGCGGCGCCCTGGCGCTGGATTCGGCCAGCAGCCCGCGCAGCACCCCGCGACTGGTGGGCACCGGGCTCTGGCTGAACCTGCTCAACCCCAAGCTCGGGCTGTTCTTCCTGGCCTTCCTGCCGCAATTCGTGCCAGCCGGCAGCGAGGACGCGCGCGGGCTGTTCCTGATGCTCGGCCTGGTGTTCGCGCTGATGACCTTCATCGTGTTCATCGGCTACGGACTGCTGGCGTCCTGGGTGCGCGACTATGTGATCGGGCGTCCGGCGGTGATGACGCTGATCCGCTGGAGCTTCACCCTCGCCTTCGTCGTGCTGGCGCTAAGGCTGGCCGTCGAGTCGCTGCTGCCCTGATCAGCCGCGCTAGCCGATCAGCCCCGCGCCCATGTTTATCGCCAACCCGAGGATCGCGGTGTTGAACAGGAAGCCGATCACCGAGTGCGCCAGCACCACCTTGCGCATCGCACGTGAAGCGACCTCCACGTCAGAGGTCTGTACCGCCACGCTGAGGGTGAAGGAGAAGTAGAGGAAGTCCCAGTAGTCCGGGTTCTTCTCTCCCTCGGGGAAGCGCAGCACCGGCTCCGCCGCGTCGGCCGAGTAGAACTGCCGGGCGTAGTGCATGGTGAAGATGGTGCCGATGAGGAACCAGGACCCCAGCACCGTGCTGGCGGTGAAGACGTAGCGGACGATCTTCTCACTGCCGTTGGCGTGCCCGGCGGTGGCCAGCTCGACGACGATGGCGACTAGGCTGGCCACGGCGGCAACGGTGACCAGCACCAGCACTGCCTCGGCATTCTCGTCCTCGATCTCGGCCAGCCGGCGCACTTCTGCGGGCGCAGCGCGCAGGGCCAGCCAACCGATCAGCAGCACGTAGAGCCAGGCCATGCAGTTCCAGCCCAGCAGCACACGGGTCATGGGCGCAAACGGGTAGCACGCCAGCCCCACCAGCACACCCATGACGACGGAGCTGATCAGTCGCGGATGCGCCTGCAACAGGGCTCGGTTCAGGCGCAGCATGCCATGCGGTCCAGCTCGGCGGCGGCCAGATGCGCCACGCTCAGGTCGCTGTCGGCGGCCATGCCATCGTCGAGGAACCAGGCAGCAGAGAGGCCGGCGAAAGCCAGCACCCACTCCAGCAGGCGGCGCCGGTCGACGCGTGCGTGTTCGACGATCACGTCGAGCTGACGCAGGAAGCGCATACGCTCGCGGGAGGTCGGCAGGTCCGGATTGCACAGCAGGTTGGCATAGTCGAACAGGCGCTCGCCGTAGAGCCGCTTGGGGTCGATGGCCAGCCAGCCGCGCTCGCCGAAGTCGAGGATGTTGTCGTGATGGATATCGCCGTGCAGCACGCGCTGGTCATGCTCGCTGGCCAGCAGCGCCTCAGCGGTTTCCAGGCAGCGCGGGAACAGGCCGCCGTAGCGCGTGGCCGCCGGCGCGAGATCGCGGAACCACTGGCGCAGGTCGAGCAGCTCCGGCGCCGGCGTATCGCGCGGCCAGTGCAAGCGGCGCACCGTGTCGCAGGCAATGCGGCTGGCCTGGTCGTCCTCACCGTGGAGCGCCATGTGCATCAAGGAACGGCTGCCCTCGGCACGCTCCATCAGGATCGTGTCGCCATCGTAGGCAAAGACCTGCGCAGCGCCCTCGCCACACCACCAGTTCATCACCAGCCCGCCGCCCTGCTCGTCGACATCCAGTGCGCGCTTGATCATCGCAGCCCGTCCCATCCAGCGGACCGGCAGCAGATGGCTGCTGGGAGTGATGATCGGCTCACCCTCGGGGACGAGCTGCCAGAGTTGCAGGACGCGCTGGAAATCCACAGGCACAGGCGTGGGAAGAGGCATGAAGGGGTCCAACCAGGGAGACTGACTGGAGCCTAGCACGGGGTTCCGCGGAACCCGATCGCTATTGCTCGGCGGAAGGCTTCAGCCGCTGGGCGAATTCGTCGAGCTGTTTCTGCTCGTACTTGTCGGCGGCCAGGCGCGCTTCCTCGCGGTAGCGCTCCACCAGCTTGCGCAGGCCTTCGAGGCGCGCGTACTTCTCCTGCCAGATGACCCGCGCCTTGCCCACGTTGGTTTCGTGGAAAGCCACCGAGCGATTCTGCTGCTCGACGGCGCCTTCGAGCTGGGACAGGAAGCGCTGGTAGTTGATCAGCCACTGGCCGCTGACGCCCTGCTGGCCGTTGGTGATCCATTGCTGCTGGTAGTCGTAGCGGTAGCGCTCCAGCTCGGCGAGCTTGCGCTGCGCCTGCTGCAACTGGCCCTGCATCTGGCCGAGCTGGCGCGCGGCCTCGCGCTCGGCCTTGAGCGCCATGTCCACCACCGGGGCGAGGCGTTCGGCGCGGCGGTTCACAGGCTCACCACAAGCCGTAGGATGGGTGGAGCGGAGCGATACCCATGCTGCAACTCGCCACGAGCTGAAAGACGATGGGTATCGCAGGCTCCACCCATCCTACGAAAAGCCCTTCCTGGCCGCTTCATCAGCCAGCCTTGCCGCTGACGACCGCATCCAGCAGCAGGCGGCTGTCGTCGAGGTTCTGGCTCTCGTCGAGGGCCTGGCGCAGGAACTGGCGCATGATCGGGAAGCGCTGGATGGCCAGGTCGGTTTCCGGATCGCCGCCGGCCACGTAGGCGCCGACGCTGATCAGGTCGCGGCTCTGCTGGTAGCGCGACCACAGCTGCTTGAAGCGCTGGGCGTCACGCATGTGCTCGGGCGTAGTGACCTGGGGCATCACCCGGCTGATCGAGGCTTCGATGTCGATGGCCGGGTAATGGCCTTCCTCGGCCAGCCGGCGCGACAGCACGAAGTGGCCGTCGAGCACACCCCGCGCGGCGTCGGCGATCGGGTCCTGCTGGTCGTCGCCTTCGCTGAGCACGGTGTAGAACGCGGTGATCGAACCGCCGCCCTTCTCGCCGTTGCCGGCACGTTCGACCAGGCGCGGCAGCTTGGCGAACACCGAGGGAGGATAGCCCTTGGTCGCCGGCGGCTCGCCGATGGCCAGGGCGATCTCACGCTGGGCCTGGGCGTAACGGGTCAGGGAATCCATCAGCAACAGGACGTTCTTGCCCTTGTCGCGGAAGTACTCGGCGATCCGGGTGCAGTACTGAGCGGCGCGCAGGCGCATCAACGGCGCATCGTCCGCCGGCGAAGCAACGACCACGGAGCGCTTCAGGCCTTCCTCGCCGAGGATGTGCTCGATGAATTCCTTCACTTCGCGGCCCCGTTCGCCGATCAGCCCGACCACGATGATGTCGGCCTTGGTGAAGCGGGTCATCATGCCCAGCAGCACGGATTTACCCACGCCGGTACCGGCGAACAGGCCCAGGCGCTGGCCACGGCCCACAGTGAGCAGGGAGTTGATCGAGCGGATGCCGACGTCCATCGGCTCGTGGATCGGGTCGCGCGCCAGCGGGTTGATGATCGGGCCATCCATCGGCACCCAGTCCTCGGCGCGCATACCGCCCTTGCCGTCCAGCGCGCGGCCGACGCCGTCGAGCACGCGACCGAGCATGGACATGCCCATGGGCAGCCGGCCGGAGTCCGGCAGCGGCACCACGCGGGCGCCGGGGGCGATGCCAACGAGGCTGCCCACCGGCATGAGGTAGATCTTGCTGCCGGCGAAACCCATCACTTCGGCTTCCACTTGCACCGGGTGATAACCGCCGTCGTTGATCACCTGGCAGCGGCTACCGACAGCGGCCTGCAGGCCCTCGGCCTCCAGCGTCAGGCCAACCATGCGCAGCAGGCGGCCTTCTACCACCGGCTGGGTCGGCAGGCTCACGGCGTCGCTGTAGCCCTGCAGGCGGCGGGCGAAGCTGACGCGATCAAGACGCATCGGTGCCGCCCTGATCGGCTTCGAGGTTCACGTGCAGGTCTGGCTCCAGGGCGTGGGTCGCCTGGTCGCGCTGCTGCTCGAAGAGCTGCTTCACGGCCTGGGCCAGGCGCGTCTCGACGGTGGCGTCGATGCGCGAATGTTCGGTCTCGATGCGGCAGCCGCCGGGGAGCAGGCCGTCGTCCTCGATGATTTTCCAGCTTTCCTCGTGGCGATCGCGCAGGGCCTTCACCAGTTCGAAATCCTGCGGGTTGACCTGGATGCGGATGTTGCTGGCGCCCATCGGCAGCAGCTTGAGCGCCTCGCGCAGCACCAGGCGGATCTGGCTGGAGTCGGTGGCCAGCTCGCGCTGTACGACCTGGCGCACCACGTGGGTCACCAGGTTGAGCATGCCCTGTTCGAGCATCTGGTCCTGTTCGGCAATGGGGTCGAGCAGGTGCGACATCAGGGTTTCGAGATTCTGCAGGCGCGGTTGCAGCGCGGCGTCGGCTTCCTGACGCGCCTTGATCTGGCCGGCGTGGAAGCCGTCCTTTTCTCCGGTGGAGAAGCCCTCGTTGTAGGCCTCCTGGCGGATCGCCTCGAGCTCGTCGAGCGTCAGAGGCTTGACCTCTTCCTCGGGCACTTCCTCGATCTGTGGCGGCTCCTCGGCCACCGGCTCGGGTTCGGGCTCAGGCTCCGGGGCCGGCCGCGCCGGGTCGAAGCTGGGCAGCGACCAGCGGTCGAAGCCCGCCACGTCGCGCGCGCGGATCAGCTCGCTGAGTTTGTCTTCATCCTTCGCCGGCGGTACCACGTCAGATCATCTCCTCGCCGCCCTTGCCACCCAGCACGATTTCGCCGGACTCGGCCATACGGCGGGCGATGGTGAGGATTTCCTTCTGCGCGCCTTCCACTTCGCTGACGCGCACCGGGCCCTTGGCCTCCAGGTCGTCGCGCAGCAGCTCGGCGGCACGCTTGGACATGTTGCGGAAGATCTTCTCGCGGATCGCCTCGTCCGAGCCCTTGAGGGCCAGCACCAGCACGTCCGAGGAAACCTCGCGCAGCAGCGCCTGGATGCCACGGTCGTCGACGTCGGCCAGGTTGTCGAAGACGAACATCAGGTCCTCGATCTGGCCCGACAGGTCCTCGTCGACTTCGCGGATGGCGTCCATCAGCGAGCCTTCGACCGAGCTGTCGAGGTAGTTCATGATGTCCGCCGCGCGCTTCACACCGCCCATGGTGGTGCGGGTGGAATTGGCGTTGCCGGCGAACTGCTTCTCCAGGATCAGGTTCAGTTCCTTGAGCGCGGATGGCTGCACGGTATTGAGCGAGGACACGCGCAGGATGATGTCCAGGCGCACCTTGTGGTCGAAGTGGCTGAGCACTTCGCCGGCCTGGTCGGGGTCGAGGTAGGCGACCACGATGGCCTGGATCTGCGGGTGCTCGTAGCGGATCACGTCGGCCACGGCGCGCGGCTCCATCCACTTCAGGCTGTCCAGGCCGCTGGTGTTGCCGCCCAGCAGGATGCGGTCGATGAGGTTGTTCGCCTTGTCCTCGCCCAGGGCCTGGGTGAGCATCTTGCGGATGTAGCTGTCGGCGCCAACGCCCAGGCTGGTCTGGTCGCCGACGATCTCGACGAACTCGCCCATCACCTGCTCGACCTGCTCACGGTGCACGTTGCGCATCTGCGCCATGGCCACGCCGACCTTCTGCACTTCCTTCGGACCCATGTGGCGCAGCACCTGCGCGGCATCGGTCTCACCCAGGGAGAGCAGGAGGATGGCAGCCTTGTCGACCTTGTTCAGTTTGGCGTTCATGCGCGCTTCACTCATCGGAATTGATCCAGTCCTTCACTACCTGGGCAACGCGCCCCGGGTCCTGGGCGACCAGTGTCTTGATCGCATTCAATTGTGCATCGTACCCCTCGGACGGGCTGGGCAGCAGGATGCTGGCCGGGCCACCGAGGCTCACGCGGTCTTCGGACAACTCGCCCTCCAGACTGCCCAACTCGCCCAGGCCACCTTCGCCTGCAGCGCCACCGGCCACCAGGGCCTTGCTCTTGTTACCCGACAGGTTGTTCAGCACCGGGCGCAGTACACCCAGCACCAGCACCAGGATGAAGACGATGCCCAGCACCTGCTTGACCACGTCCCAGAACCAGGGCTGCGAGTAGAACGGCGGCGATGCAATTTCATCGCCAAGTTCCGGGGCGAACGGCGCGTTGATCACGCTGACGCTGTCGCCACGGCTGGCGTCATAGCCTACCGCGTCCTGCACCAGACGGGTGAAGCGACCCAGCTCATCGGCGGTCCAGGGCTGGTGGCTGACTTCGCCGGTCTTCGGATCGGCGATCATGCGGTCATCCAGCACCACCGCGACGGAAAGCCGGCGCAGGCGACCCTGCTGCTGCTTGGTGTAGCTCACCGAGCGATCCAGCTCGTAGTTGCGGGTGTTCTGCTGGCGCTTGTCGGTCGGGTACGGGGCCAGTTCCGGCTTGCCGGTCTTCGGATCGATGATCGGCTGGCCGTTGGCGTCCTTCAGCGGCTGGCCCGGCGCGACGAAGTCCGCCGGCTTGTTCTGCGCAGTGGTCTGCGGGGCGCTGGACGGGCCCGGAGGCTGGTTCGACAGCGCACCCGGCACGCCCTGCGGACCGTTGCTGTTCTGGCGTTCCTCGTTGTTGCTCTGCTCGCTGCGCAGGGCCGGCTGGTCCGGGTTGAACGACTCCGAGGTGGATTCCACCGCACTGAAGTCGACGTCCGCGGATACCTCGGCCTTGTAGCGGCCGCTGCCCAGCACCGGCGCGAGGATACTGTGCACGCGCTGGGTGAAGTTGGTTTCCATGCGACGGGTGAAGTCGAACTGCTTGCCGGCCATGGTCAGCTCGGAGAGCTCCTGCTGGTCGGAGAGCAGGTTGCCCTTCTGGTCGACAACGGTGACCTGGCCTTTATCCAGTTCCGGCACGCTGGTGGCGACCAGGTTGACGATGGCCAGCACCTGGCTCGGCTCCAGGGTGCGGCCCGGGTACAACTCGACCAGCACGGAGGCGCTGGGCTTGCGGTCATCACGGACGAACACCGAGCTCTTGGGGATGGCCAGATGCACGCGGGCACCCTTGACGTTGTTCAGGCTCGAGACGGTACGCGCCAGCTCGCCTTCCAGGCCGCGACGGTAGTTGGTCGCTTCCATGAACTGGCTGGTGCCCAGCGCCTGTTCCTTGTCGAGGATCTCGAAGCCGACGTTGCTGTCGGTCGGAGCCAGGCCGGCACCGGCGACTTTCATGCGCGCACGGCCCAGGTCGTCGGCCTTCACCAGCAGCGCGCCGGAGTTGGGCTCGATCTTGTAGCCGATGTCGGCAGCGGACAGCGCCTCGACCACCTTGTTGGCGTCGACGCCGTTGAGGCTGCCGTACAGCGGCTTATAGTCCGGCTGCTGCGACCACAGGACCATGCCGAAACCGATGGCGATGCTCGCGGCGAGGCCGACCAGCAGGCCGACCTGGCGCAGCACCGGCATGTCCGCGAGGTTCTCGAGGAAAGTCAGGCCGAGCAGCGGCTTTTTCGGCGCGTCGGCGCCGACCTTGGCCGGAACCTGACTGTCAACAACGGAGGCTTGGGACATTACCTACGATCCTCGCCGCTCAAACCGGCATCTGCATGATGTCCTGGTACGCCTGGACGAGCTTGTTGCGTACCTGGGTCATCGCCTGGAAAGAAACACTGGCCTTCTGGGAGGCGATCATCACCTGGGTGAGATCGACACCGCTCTGCCCCATCTCGAAAGCGTTCGCCATGTCGGAGGCGACCTGCTGGGTACCGTTTACCTTGTCCACGGCCTGCCCGAGCATCTGCGAGAAGCTTGGCGCCCCCGGCTCGGCCGGTGCGGCCTGCGTCTTCGCCTTGGCCATGGCCTCCATTTGCATGGAGCGCATTTCCAGCAGCAGACGATTGAACTCGATACCCTGACTCATCACTTACCCCTCCGACTGGCCGCGGTTTTTTGACACTGCGCGGCGCTTTGCAGAGGTGATTGCAACTTGGGTGCCAGGTTTTCAGGGCGTAGGAAAAATGCGGAAGACAGCTCTGGAGTGGGGACTTCAGAGCTGCTGATCCGGTGATCCTGACTGAGCCTTTGCGTGGGGCAAAGCCCCTCACCCCAACCCTCTCCCAGAGGGAGAGGGGGCAGATCGGCGTGGGCGGGGAGATCGGCGGTCAGTCGGGCACGCTGTCGCAACAGAAAAACGCCAGACATCCAGCAGGCAGAGGACAGCCGCCTCTCCCTCTGGGAGAGGGTTGGTGTGAGGGCAATCAGCCTGCGCCGGACTCGACCGCCAATCGAAGCGCCTCCAACACCACTTCAGTCCGCAGCAGAACGTCATGATTCCAGAACCGAGCCACCCGAATCCCCTGCCCCACTAGCCAGGCATCCCGTTCAGCGTCATGGTCGGACTCCAGATGCTGCCCGCCATCAAGCTCCACGGCCAAGCGCAGCTCATGGCAGTAGAAGTCCAGCACATACCGACCACACGGCACCAGCCGCCTGAACTTCAGCCCGAGGAATCTGCGATCCCGCAGACATGCCCACATCCTGGACTCCGCGTCGGTTTGCCGTCGCCGCAACTGACGCGCGAACTCCACCTCATCCACGGCGCGCTCCTCCTATAGATCGACCAGGAAGAAAGCTCAGCGATTCTCTTGAGGAGCGCAGCCGGGCTGCGGCGTAAACATGCCCGCGAAAACACCGAGTCCGACCAAGAAAAGGCCCGCACGAATGCGGGCCAAGAGGGGTTGTCCGTCAGGGGCTCAACTGGCGTAGAGATAAGCCTCCACGTCCATGCCGGCGTCGCGCATCTGCGCGAGCTTGTAACGCAGGGTTCGCGGGCTGATGCCCAGGCGCTCGGCGGCCTCCTTGCGGCGGCCGCGCTCACTGCGCAGGGTGTCGATGATCATCTGGAACTCGCGGCGCTTGAGGTCTTCACCCAGTTGCCCGGCTTCGGTGGAAGTCGGTGACGGAATTTCGACACCAGCCGGAGCCTGCGGCGCAGGTGTCGTCGGCACCGCTGCCAGCACCGGGCGCGGAGCCAGTCCGATAGGCGCGGTCAGACAGAGGTCGGCGGCCTGCACCTGCCCGCCCTGCTGCAGGATCAGCGAGCGCTGAATGGCGTTGTCCAACTCGCGCACGTTGCCCGGCCAGGGATGTGCCAGCAAAGCGGCGCGGGCGTCGTCGGCCAGAGTCACCGGTGCGTGATTCATCTTGCGGGCGTACTTGGCCAGCAGGCGTTCGGCCAGCGGCAGGATATCGGCGGGACGCTCGCGTAGCGGGCGCCAGGCCAGCGGGAAGACCGACAGGCGATAGTAGAGGTCTTCGCGGAAACGCCCGGCAGCCACTTCAACCAGCAGGTCGCGGTTGGTGGTGGCGAGCACGCGGATGTCGAGGCTGATCGGCTTGCGCGCACCGACGCGCTCCACCTCCCGCTCCTGCAGCACACGCAGCAGCTTGGCCTGCAGGGCCAGCGGCATTTCGGAGATTTCGTCGAGCAGGATGGTGCCGCCGTCGGCCAGTTCGAACTTGCCCGGCTGGGCGGCGATGGCGCCGGTGAAGGCGCCCTTCTCATGGCCGAACAGGGTGGCCTCGAGCATGTTGTCCGGGATCGCCGCGCAGTTGATCGCGACGAAGGGTTTGCCAACGCGCGGCGACTGCTGGTGGATGTACTGCGCCAGGACTTCCTTGCCAGTACCGGACTCGCCGGAAATCAGCACGGTGGAATCGCTGCGCGCAACACGGGCAGCCAGTTCCAGCAATTGCTGGCTGGCCGGCTCCAGAGCCACCGGACCTTCGCCGACGCTGCCGGGTACTGCACCCAGCGCATGGCGGGCGACCAGCTCCAGCAGCGCGCGCGGCTCGAACGGCTTGACCAGGTAATCGGCCGCGCCCTGGCGCATGGCGTCCACCGCGCGGTCAACGGCGCCGTAGGCAGTCATCAGCAGCACCGGCAGTTGCGGATGGCGCTTGCGGATCAGGCCGAGCAACTGATGCCCGTCCATGCCGGGCATGTTCACGTCGCTGATCACCAGACTGAAGTTGTCCTTTTCCAGCGCCGGCAGAGCGGCCTCGGCACAGTCGACGGCGACGAAGTCGTGCCCGCCGAGCGACAGGGTATCGGAGAGGGCTTCACGAAGGGCGCGGTCGTCTTCGACCAGCAGGACTTTGGCGGCCATGGAAATCACTCCTCGTGGACGACGGGTTGAGCCAGGATCAGCGGCAGGATCAGGGTGGCGCAGGTACCGACACCGGGACGCGAGCGCAGGCGCAGCTCGCCCTGGTGGGCCTTGGCGACGGCTTTCACCACGGCGAGACCGAGGCCGGTGCCGGTGGTCTTGGTGGTGAAGAAAGGCTCGCCCAGGCGCGCCAGGGTTTCCGCGCTCATGCCCGGGCCGTTGTCGCTGATGGACAGGCGCAGGCTGTTGTCGCGCTGGTACAGGTGCACCTTCAGGCGCACATCGCGGCCGGCGGCCTGGATGGCGTTCTCCACCAGGTTGAGCACGGTGCCGACCAGGGTGTCGCGGTTGCACAGCAGCTCGCCGACGCGAGCGTCGCACTGCCAGCGCAGGTTGAGGCCGGCGACGTGGGATTCGGCGGCGGCGCGCAGGCTGGCAAACAACTGGTTGGGCGCGAGGCGATCCGGCAGGGGCAGCTCGCCGCGGGCGAACACCAGCATGTCGCGCACCTGGCTTTCCAGCTCGTGCAGGCGCTCCTTGATGCGCCCGGCGAAACGCTGCTGATGCTCCACCGGCAGCTCGCCCTCGCTCAGGTGACCGGCATAGAGCATGGCGGCGGACAGTGGGGTGCGAATCTGGTGGGCCAGGGAGGCGACCATGCGGCCCAGGGCGGACAGGCGCTCGTGGCGGGCGAGCTGGTCCTGCAGGCGACGGGTTTCCGTCAGGTCATTGAGGAGGATGAGCTGGCCGGGCTCGCCGTTCAGCGGGCGGATGGCGATGGACACGCGGCGGCCATCGCGCAGGGAAACTTCGTGGCCGTCGTCGGCACGCGGGGCGAAGCTGCGGGCAATGACTTCACGCCAGAGCATGCCCACCAGCGGTTTGCCGAGCAGCGCGACCGCCACCGGATTGGCGTCGCGCACCACGCCCTGGCCGTCGATCATGATCACGCCACCGGGCAGCACATCGAGCAGGCTCTGCAGGCGGTTGGCCTGACGCTCCTTCTCCGCCAGCTCCTGCATGCGCTGCGCGCTGACCAGGGCGAGTTCGCCCTTCAGCTCGGTGACACGGGCTTCCAGCAGGCTGTAGGACTGGTTGAGCTGGCTGGACATCTGGCTGAACAGCTCGAAGGTCTGCTCCAGATGGGCGCGGCTCTGCTGCTCCACCGGCACCTGCAGCGCTTCTGCCGGCAGTTGGGGAGCAAGTTCAGTCTGGCGATTGGTGGCGGGCATCATGCGGGTTTTCCTCATCCGTCCGACGGCGTGAATCTGTCGGTCGGATGAGTCTTAGCAAACCCCGTGCCTAAAATTTACTCGTTATATTTCAATGACTTGAAAAAACGAGTCAGGCGAAGGCGTCAATCCTCCGCCATTTCCTCTTCACGGCGGCTCATGCCGTACTTGCGCATTTTCTCCACCAGGGTGGTGCGGCGGATGCGCAGACGTTCGGCGGCACGGGCGACAACGCCACTGGCATCGTCCAGCGCTTGCTGGATCAGCCCCTGCTCGAGGTTGGCGAGGTAGTCCTTCAGGTCGATGCCCTCGGCCGGCAGCATGGCCGGCGAGTCGAGGCCCGGCAGCCCGGCGGTGATCGCCGCGCGCTCTTCCAGCTCCTCGCGCAGGCTGGTCGCCAGCTGCTCGTCTTCGTCGTCGACGTGACGGAATTTCTTCGGCAGTTCGCCCACGCCGATCACGCCATAGGGGTGCATGATCGCCAGGCGCTCGACGAGGTTCGCCAGTTCGCGCACGTTGCCCGGCCAGTCGTGGCGGCAGAGCGACATGATGGCGGCGGAGTTGAAGCGGATCGATCCGCGCTTCTCGTGCTCCATGCGCGAGATCAGCTCGTTCATCAGCAGCGGGATGTCCTCAACGCGCTCGCGCAGCGGGGCCATCTCTATGGGGAAGACGTTGAGGCGGTAGTAGAGGTCTTCGCGGAAGCTGCCGTCCTCGATCATCTTCTCGAGGTTCTTGTGGGTCGCGGCGATGATGCGCACGTCCACGTTCTGCGTCTTGTTGCTGCCTACGCGCTCGAAGGTGCGCTCCTGCAGCACACGCAGCAGCTTGACCTGCATCGGCAGCGGCATGTCGCCGATCTCGTCGAGGAACAGGGTGCCACCGTTGGCCAGCTCGAAGCGCCCGGCACGGGTGGTGATGGCGCCGGTGAAGGCGCCCTTCTCGTGACCGAACAGCTCGCTTTCCAGCAGCTCCGCCGGGATTGCGCCGCAGTTGACCGGCACGAAGGGCGCGTCGCGGCGCTTGGAGTGGTAATGCAGGTTGCGCGCCACCACCTCCTTGCCGGTGCCGGACTCGCCGAGGATCAGCACGCTGGCGTCGGTGTCGGCGACCTGCTGCATCATCTGCCGCACGTTCTGGATGGCACGGCTGGTGCCCACCAGGCTGCGGAACAGGTTGGGCTCGCGCTGGCGACCGCGCTCGCGGGCCTGGTCATACATCTCGCGGTAGACCTGGGCGCGGTGCAGGGAATCGAGCAGCTTGTTGTAGCTGGGCGGCATCTCGAGGCTGGCCAGCACGCGGCGGCGCAGCTCCTCGGGCCACTCGTTGGGTACCGGTTCGCCCATCAGCAGGACCGGCAGGTACTCGTCCCAGGACGCGAGCTGCTTGAGCAGCTCCAGCGCCCCGCCCTTGCTCTCCACGGCGCCGACCAGTACGCAGAGCACGTCACGGCTGCCGTTGGGAAGCGGGTCGACGACCTGGCGCCAGTCGCGGCTGCTGCAGGACAGTTGGTCTTCACCCAGGAAGCTGATGATCACCGAGAGGTCCCGGCAACGGTCCTGGTTGTCATCGATCACGAGGATTTTCGTTTCGCGCCACATCTTAGCTTGTCATCCCGGGCTTGAAGGCCGTACTACGGCGGCTGACACGACCTGGCCACAGCACAATTTCCTCGTGCTAGCCAGCATTTGGCCACTAGTTAAGTCAAAATTGTGGCTCGAGTCAAATTTATGGCGTGTTTTTTTTGGTGCGGCCCGACGAAGGGTGTTGATCCCCGTCATGGCAATTGAAATGGAGCGTAGTTCGAAGCGGAGGCGGCGGCCACCGGCACTTGGCCGATCACCGCCGAAAGAGAGCCGATCCGAATGGATCAGCCGAACATCTGGTAAACCTTGGCGCCCTGGTGCGAACGGTTGACGCGGACGATCTCGGTGGCCACCTCTTCACGCTGCCGGGTGACGGCCTGGACCAGCTCGCGGTACAGCGCCAGCAACCCTTCGAGGCTGCGCTTGAGATCACTGTCATCGTCCATCGGCTCGACCATGGCGGCGTCGACATGCTCGCGACACTGGAGGTCGAGTTGGGCGACAGCTTCCCAGTCTTCCTGGGCCAGCGCCGCACCCAAAGCGAGGCGGGTCTGTTCGATCTGCTGGACGGCGAGGGTCATGTTCGGTATCTCCTGGCGAGCTGCGATCACTGCGGAATCGCGTCCCAGCCTTCCTTGATGGTACGCAGCAGGCCCGACACCTCGTCGAGGACTTCCAGGTCATTGCTGCGGTTGGCCTCGCCCAGGCGACGGCTCATGTAGTCGTACAGGTTGGCATAGTTTTCAGCCAGCTCACCACCGGCTTCGAAATTCAGCGCTTCGCGCAGACCGGCGAGAATCCCGGTGGCCTTGCCGATCAGGATACCCTTCTGCGCGTACTGCGCACGCTCCATCGAGCCGCGAGCCTGGGCGATGCGGCTCAGGCCACCCTCCATCAGCATCTGGATCAGACGATGGGGAGAGGCGTCGTGCACCTGAGACTGGTTGTTCACGTTCTGGTACTGACGCATGGCTGCCGAAGCGTTCATCTGAAATCCCCTTGATTCGCCGAACGATCAAATCGTTGATATTCAGGATATCGGCGCTGGCGAAAAAACCTTTAGGCGAAATTCAGCACTGGCGTACTGCCGCACGGCCCCGCCGCAGAGCGGCGCGGCCTGCGGCAGCGGCATCAGCTGTCGGAGCTGCTGGACTTGTTCAGCGCGTTGAGCGTGGTCAGCACACTGGATTTGGTGGCATTGAGCTGGGCGACCAGGGAGTCCATGGCGTTGTACTTGGCCATGAGCGTGGTAGTCAGCTTGTCCATGCGATCGGTCAGCTTGGTCTGCTGATCCGCCAGGTCGCTGAGGGTGCCGTTCAGCGCCGAAGTGCGCTGATCGAGCAGGCCATTGGTCTTGGTATACGCGTCGAGGTTGCCGCTCATGCGCGAAAGCAGGCCACCGGAACCGGTGAAGAAGCCCTGCACCGAGGCGAAATTCTGCTCCAGCGCCTTGTCCAGCTTGTCGCTGTCCACTGCCAGGGTACCGTCCGTCTTGGTCGAAATACCCAGCTGCGACAGCAGTTTGATGCTGCCGCCTTCGGTAGAGGAGCCGACCAGCTCGCTGCGCATGGTATTGAGCAGCGTGCGCGTCATGGCGTCACTGGCCAGCGAGGCTGCCGAGGTGGTCGGATTGCCGTCGGCGTCAGTGGTGTTGGTGATCTTGGTCAGCGAGTTGATCGAGGTCATCAACGCGTTGTAGGCATCGACGAAAGACTGGACCGAGGTCTTCAGGCCATCGGTGTTGGTATCCACCGTGACGGTGGACTTGCCCTCGTCGACCAGATCGAATTCGACGCCACTGATGGCGCTGGTGATCTTGTTCACCGAGCTGCTCATTTCCAGGCCGTCGATGGTGTAGCTGGCGTTCTTCGCCGGCTCGTCGACATAACCGCCGGTCGTGGCGGAGGCCTTGGTGCCGGCGCCGTCGATCTTGAGCACACCGAGGCTCGCATCCCCGGTGGTGGCGATGCTGATGTCGCTGCCAGAACCGGTGACGCTGGAACCCAGCACCAGGCGGGGGCCGTTGGAGTCGGTGATGATGTTCGCGGTGAGTCCGCTGGACTTGAGCTGGCTGTTGATGCTGTCGCGGATATCCGACAGGCTCGCGCCGGCGGCGACGCTGACCTTATAGGTGCTGCTGCCCTGAGAGATGCTCAGGGTGCCCGCGCCAAAGGTGGCCGCCTTGTCGATGTACTGTGTCGCCACCTTGGAGCTGGTGGCCAGGTTCTTCACCTCGATCTTGTATGTGCCCGCTGCAGCCCCGGTGCCCAGGGTGGCAGTCAGCGCATCGGTGTTGGAGCTTTTCACCGCCAGACCGGCAAAGGAGTTGGAGCTGGAGTCGTTGAGCTTGCTCAGCGCTGTCTGGAAAGTCGACAGGGCGCTCTTGAGCGAACCGATACCGGAGAGCGTGGTATTGGTCGCGGTCTTCTGATTGGTGATCTGACTCTGTTTCGGCGCCTTCTGCGCGTTCACCAGCGAAGTCACGATGGAGTCGATGTCGTATCCCGACCCCACACCATTGATCGAAGTCCCGGCCATTTGCCTACCCTCCTGTCCAAATTTCTGGCGGAATTGACTCTACCGCCTGCGTCTATAAACGCTTCATTCAAGAATCGCGCCAGATCTCTCGCAATCTGAGATCAGGCGCGTTCGCTGAACAGCAGATTACCCGCTTCCTTCAGGCTTTCTGCCAACTTGAGTGCAACTTCCGAAGGAATCTGCCGAATAACCTCGCCAGTATCCGAGGCCACAACCTTCACGACGGTTTCGCCACTGGCGTCATCGACCGAGAATTCCAGGTTGCGCTGCACCGACTGAGCCTGTTCACGCAGCCGGCTGACGGCTTCGTTCAGGCTGCGGCGGTTATTGGCCGGCGACTCCTTGGCGCTCTGCGGCAAGCTGTTGCCGCTGGCCGGCTTGCTGCCCGCGGCGGCGTTGTCGGCCGGTCGCAGGGTGTTGATTCCGAGGCTGGTATCCATCAGGTTTCACCCTCCACACGCAAAGCAAGAAAGGGCGCTGGGCGCCCTTCCTTCCGTTTATAGCCTTTCGGCAATCCCTTACTGGAGCAGCTTCAGGACAGCGGACGGCAGCTGGTTGGCCTGGGCCAGTACCGCGGTGGCGGCCTGTTGCAGGGTCTGCTGCTTGGTCATCTGCGCCGTTTCTGCGGCGAAGTCTACGTCCTGGATGGTGCTGCGTGCAGCGGTGGCATTCTCGGAGACGTTCTGCAGGTTGGAGATGGTGCTGTCCAGACGGTTCTGGATGGCGCCCAGTGCGGAACGCTGGGTGTCGATCTGCTTCAGCGCCGCATCGATCACCTGAGTGGCCTTCTGCGAATTGGTGGCATCGGAGATGTCCAGCTTGTCGACGCTGCTGTAGGAGGTGACGGCAGTCGCGGCAGCCAGGCCCAGGGTGGTGGCGATGTCGTTGCTGGCTGCGCCAGTGGTGACGTCGATGTCCTTGCCGGAGGTCAGGATCAGCTTGCCGGAAGCGTTGACGTTGGCCGACACGCCGGTGATGTTGGTGTTGATCGCGGCGGCGATGTCGTTGGCGCTGGCGCCCTTGGCGATGTTCACGGTGGTGCCGTTGATGGTCAGCGAGCTCGCAGTCGCCACGGTGCCGCCACTGCCGTTGGTGTCAGCAGTGATCGCAGCAGTACCGGTTTCGGTGGCCAGGACCGAGGTGCCTTTCAGAGCCGAGGCGCTCATGTCGCCCAGGGTGAAGCTCACGGTTTCGTTGGCGTTGGCGCCGACCTGGAAGGTCAGGGTACCGGTGCCGCCGGCGGTGCCGTCGAGCAGCTTGATGCCGGAGGTGCCGCCACCGAAGGTGGTGGTCTGGGAGATACGGGTCAGTTCAGCGGTCAGCGACTTGAACTCCTGGTTCAGCGACGCCTGGTCTTCGGTGCTGTTGGAGCCGTTGGCGGACTGCAGGGACAGTTCACGCATACGCTGCAGGATGTTGGTGGACTCCTGCAGGGCGCCTTCGGCGGCCTGGGCGATGGAGTTGGCGTCCTGGGCGTTCTTCACAGCCACGTCGAGGCCTTTGACCTGGCTGGTCAGACGGTTGGAGATCTGCGAGCCGGCGGCGTCGTCCTTGGCGCTGTTGATACGCAGGCCGGTGGACAGACGGGTCATCGAAGTGGTCAGGGAGTTGGAGGCCTTGGTCAGGTTCTTTTGAACCGACAGCGAGGCGATGTTGGTATTAACGGTAAGAGCCATGACGAATTCCTCGTATTAGGGCTAGGTGGCCTCTCCTTGCCGCTATCAGATCCGAAATGGCGTGGAGAACCTTCGTTAGGGTTATCGTCGTCTTCGTCAATCGCTTTAGCCCTTTTTTCAAATTTCTTTTCATTCCCTCGAAATTCCGCGGCTGGCCCCGTTCTTGCTGGTAGCTCCCACGACGTCAAATTTGCGCCACCACACGCTACAGGCCCCGTCTCACTATGCACAACGCAACTCGCCAGAAACTCCAGCGTATCGTCGATGCCCTGAGGATTGCCGAGGACCGGCACGACATTCCCCAGCAGATCGCACTCTATGAAGAGCTGGTTCAGGAGAAGCCCGACCTCCCCCTGGGCCAGGCTCAGCTCGGCGTCCTCTACTGGGACCGTGGTGATCAACAGCGCGCATCCGGCCATTTCGAGAAAGCGCTGACGTATCCGCAGAACGACCATATAGACAGCCTGCTGTTCGGGCGCATGGCCAAGTCCCCCCTGTACACCGGCGATGTGGACCGTGCGAAGGCCTGGTATGACGCCAAGCCGAATTTCTGGCGCCTGCGCCTGTACTTCGAGAACCTCAATCGGGCCGAGCGCTTCGAGGAAGCCGAGCACCTCCTGCTCGGGCTCCTCGCCGGACCGCTGCCCAAGGACGGCCAGTTGCTGGCCCTGCACATGATGGCGCAGGTCTACCTCTATACCGGCCGCACTCACGACAGCGTCGCCGCCTGCCAGGCGGGCCTGGAACTCGACCCCACCTGCGAACCGCTGATGTTCAACCTCGCGGTCGCCCAGGAAATGCTCGGCCGCTACCGCGAAGCCTTCCATGACTACAGCCGCGTGCTGAAGCTGGACCCGACCAACGACGAAACCCATAACAACCTGTCGCACCTGATGCTGCGCCTGGGCGAGTTCGAAAGCGGCTGGCGCCATTACGAGTGGCGCTGGGGTACGGCATTGAAGGACCAGCACGTGGACTTCCCCCTGCCCCGCTGGCAGGGCGAAGCGCTGGCGGGCCGCTCGCTGCTGGTGTGGCGTGAACAGGGTATCGGCGACCAGATCATGTTCTCCAGCATGCTGCCTTCGCTCATCCAGCGCGGCGGCAAGCTCAAGTACGAAGTGGAAACCCGCCTGGTCCCCCTGCTCCAGCGCAGCTTCCCCGACGTCGAACTGATCCAGCGCAGCCGCGTTCCGGTACAGGAGGACGGCCGCGAGGTCATCAAGCTCGGCTGGCCGGCGACCGATTTCCAGATCCCCATGGGCAGCCTGGGCCTGCAGCTGCGCCCGTCCATCGCGCACTTCCCCGACCAGCTCAGTTTCCTGCGGGCCGACCCGCAACGCAGCGAGCAGCTGCGCGCGGAATATCAACGACTGTTCCCCGGCAAGCGCCTGGTTGGCGTTTCCTGGCGCGGCGGCAACAGCATCGGCAACCAGAAACAGAACCGGCGTATCCGCATGACTGAACTGGCGGTGCTGAAGGACCTGACTGGCATTCAGCTGATCAACCTGCAATATGGCGATACCGCCAGAGACCGCGAGGAGGCCGCTTCGCTCGGCCTGCACATCCATGACGATGCCAGCATCGACCCGCTGATCGATCTCGACGCCCAGGCGGCGCAGATCGCCGCGATGGACCTGGTGATCAGCGTCGACAACACCACTGTCCACCTGGCCGGCGCACTGGGCACGCCCACCGTCGTCCTGCTGCAGATTAACCCGAACTGGCGCTGGGGTCTGAATGAAGGACCCAGCTACTGGTATCCCAGTGTCCACCTGATTCGCAACCGTGAAGTCGGCCAGTGGAGCGGCGCCCTCGAACGCGCCATACAACACCTGCAGACCAACGGCATGGTCTGAGCGACCGCCCCTCACTCTTTCTCGAACTGCCCGATACCGCGCCTGCGGAGGAACTCATGTCCACTAGCTACGAACAACGCTTTGCCCATGCCCAGCAACTGCAGAGCAGCGGGCAAGCCGCGGCCAGCATCGATGCCTACCGCGACCTGCTCCAGGAGCACCCCGACGAGCTGCCACTGCGCCTGACCCTGGCTGTGGCTCTGACTGAGCAGCGCGGCAGCGGTGACGAAGCCGCCGAGCACTTGCGCCTGGTGCTGCAGGCGGTTCCGGACAATGCTGCGGTGAACAGCCTGCTGGGCCGCCTGCTGGTACGCGACGGCAAGCACGACGAGGCCCATGAGTTCCTGCTCCAGGCCATCCAGCTGCAGCCGGAGGATCATGACGTACGCAATACCCTGGCGACGCTGGCGCTCTACCAGGGCCACCTCGAAGAGGCCTACCACTGGCTGGCCAGCCTTTCCACCTACCAGGCCAACGCCGATACCGCCGACCTGCTCACGCAGCTCGAGCTGCTGCAGGGCAAGCGCGCGCCGCAGTCCACCAGCCTGTTCGGCCGGGCTCGTGTTTTCGCCCGTTCCAGCCGCTCGGCAGACGGCCCGCCCGGCGCCAAGGCGATCATGGAGCAGAACCCGAGCCAGCGCGAAAGCCTGCTCAACGTCACCGGCTGGCAGACCATCGAGGCCGGCACCCTGAACCTGCAGGCGCTGTTCAACCCGCTGGAGATGGTGCGCAAGGTCGCTCCGCTGTTCTTCGAGTCGGGCAGCGGCATCGTCTACGCCCCGCCCTATCAGCAGGTGCCCTACATCCGCATGGGTTACTGGTACTACCAGGGCTACCTGCAGTATCAGGGTCGCCACGCACCAGTGCTGATTCGGCGTGCGGCCGTGCCGTCGCAAGCGGACGTACTCGAAGTCTTCGCCGAGCAGAACCTGCGCCAGCAACTGCAACTGGAAGATGGCGCCGAAGTACTGTGCTACCTGCGCAGCCCCGGCAGCGAAGCGGAAGATGACACCTGGCGCGACTGCAAGCTGGGGGTCTATGAAGACTTCTTCTCGCAGTCGCAGGTCTTTGGCGCCAACAAGGAACTGTACCAGGGCCATGAAGGCTGGGACCTGCCGGGCGTACGCCCTACCCTCCTGCGCATGGAGCGCTACGCGCTGGAAAAATGGCTCTCGCCCACCGACCGCGTGCTGGATATCGGCTGCAACATCGGCTGCTTCGGCATCGAGGTGGCGCAGCAGGTCGACAGCTATCTGGGCTTCGACAACAACGACTCGCTGATCCGTATCGCCGACCGCCTGGCGCAACATCACAAGGTGGAGAACTGCGAGTTCCGCACCTGCACCTATGAGGACCTGCGCGCCAGCGAGCCAGGTCTGTTCAATGTGATCTTCTCCTTCGCCGTGCATGTGTGGATCGGCAAGCCGATGCCCGACTACGTTGCCGACCTCAAGAACCTTCTGACCCCGGGCGGCATCGTGGTCATCGAAAGCAACGACATGCGGATGAACGACACTCGTTTCTTCGCCAACATGCGCCACTTCTACGAGCAGGGGTTCTTCCTGCTGTACCAGGGCCAGCTGATCGACGACGGCATTCACCAGCGCGGCTTCTGCGTATTCAAGCGCCTGGACTGACAGATCGCGGCAACGAAAAAAGCCCGGCGTTTGCCGGGCTTTTTCTTGGGCTCTTCGCAGGAGCGAGCTCATTCGCAGCTACGCCAATCTGCAGGAGCGCGCCATGCGCGCGATCGCGGGCATGGCCCGCTCCTACAGGGAAAGCGCTTCGGCTGGCTGGGCAGCTCTGCTCCTGCCCATTGCGCACGAACAAAAAAGCCTCCACTCGGGAGGCTTTTCGGTCGACTGTGCGAGCGGCTCAGTTGGCGATGACGAAGGTCTCGCTGGCCTGCCATTGGTCACCGCTCCACTGCGGGAAGGCGGTAGCCTGGCGCCAGCCCGTGGAGCAGATCAGGCAGGTCGTGATACCGGGGAACTCCGGGGTGATGCAGTCGACCATGCCTTTCCACCACATCGGCTGACGCACGGTGATGTGGGCGTTCTCGCCATTGGGAAGCAGCGCCGCCGCCGAATAGCAGGCAACGTTGAGGATCACCAGTTTGGTCGCGCAGGAGTACAGGTCGCGCAGCACGCTCGGCACATCGGCAACGAAGATGTGCTCCATCACGTCGAAGGACACCACGCAGTCGACCTTCTGGCGCTCGTCGATGCTGCGCGCCGGCTCATAACGATAGGCCGCGTCGAGATTGAAGTACTGCACCGCGGACTGGCCGTTGTCATCGAATCCGGCAAGATTCCAGTCAGACCCGCCGCAACCGTAGTCGAGGACGCTGCGCACGCCATGGCTCTGCATGATCTCGCGAATCTGCGGACGGAACGGGCGCAATTCGAAATCGCTGAAGGCGACTTCCACGTGCTGCTCGTCGCTGCGCTGGTAGCCCTCACGGGCCATCTGCCCGTACAGCTCGATCAGTTGGCGGCCCTTGGAACTGAAATTGATATCGCCCATGTACGTTTCTTCCGAGGTGGGGCCCGCCGTCGAGCGGCGAGCCGGATGAATCAGAGTTTGTTGAACAGGCTCAGCTGACTGATCCGCGCGAACGCCGCCTGGGCAGCCTCGAGCATGGTCTGCTGCAGGACCAGCTGCGAGGTCGCGGCGGCCATGTCGGTGTCGCGGATCGACGATTGCGTGGTGGTATTGGTCAGCGCCAGGCTCTGGTTTTCCTGGTCGAGCACATCGATGGTATTGAGCCGCGCACCAACCGACGACTGGGTCGCCAGCACCTGGTCGCTGGCCTTGTCGAGGTTGGTGATCGCGCTGGCCACCATGTTACGGATGGTCAGCTGCGCCTGCGGGTTGTTGGCGGTGGAGGTGTCCAGCGCCTTGCGCAGGTCGCCGATGGTATTGAGGATGTTCTGCCGTTCCGGAGAGCTGGCGGTGACGGAGAACTGGTCACCGGTCGCCGGGGCGGCGCTGATGGTCATGTCCACGCCGGCCACGGTCACCGTCTGCGGGAAGGTCGCGCCCACCGTCCCGGTGGACAGCGGCGTCGCGCTCTGGCTGGTAGGCAGCGCGTAGACCTCGTAGGCGGTGGCGCTGGTGAACTTGAGCTGCACGCCACTGCTGGGGAACTGCGTGGTGTAGTTGGTGCTATTGCTCACTGTCGCGGAGGTGATCTGTGCCGTCGACGTGTTGGTGGCGCTGCGCTTGACCGACAGGGTGTCGGTCGCCGCTCCGAAGCTGAAGCTGTAGCCGCCTACCAGGCTGTCCATGGTGCTGGCGTCATCGGTCTTCTGCAGCGAGACATCGAGCTGGAACTGCGCGCCGCGGAAGTTGATGGCGTTGCTGTCGGTGGAGGTCGCGTCATAGGTGCCATTGGTGGTGGCGTCGCTGGTGACGTCGTTGCCGTCCTTGTCGAGGATCTGGTACTGCGTGCCGCTGAGCACGTTCAGGGTGTACGGCGCACCGTCGCGGAAGCTCGCGCTGTAGCTGCTGTCACTGGTCACCGTGCCCTGGGACAGGAACGCACGCTGCACACCATCGGCATTGGGGTTGCTGGCCAGGGAACTGGTGGTCCGGCTGGCATTGGCCGCCATCTCGAAGATGCTCCAGCCGTTGTCGTTGGTCGACATCGTCAGGTTGTCGGAGATCTGCAGCTTGAGGGTGCTCTGGTCACCCTGGTAGCTGAAGCTGCCATCGGCGTTCTGCACGAAGGGCTGCACGGTGCTCTTGCTGCCGGAGAACAGATAGTTGCCGCTGGCGTCCTTGCTGTTCATCAGGGTCAGCAGCTGGTTCTGGATCTCGCCCAGTTCATCGCTGACGGCGCCACGGTCTTCGTCGCTCAGAGAGCCATCGCCGGCGCGCAGCGTCAGTTCGCGGGCGCGCTGCAGGGCGGTGGTGATGGAGTCGAGGACGCTCTGTTCCTGGTTCAGGCTGTTGGTCGCGGAGGTCATGTTGCCGCTGTACTGGGTCAGCAGCGCCTGCTGCTGTTCCAGTTGCAACAGGCGCGCGGCACCGACGGGGTCGTCCGCCGGGGTCTGGATGCGCGTGCCGCTGGAGATCTGCTCCTGCAGCTTGGCCAGGCTGGCATAGCCGCGGTTGTAGTTGTCGATGTTCGAATTGAAGATCTGCGGGGTGGAAATTCGCACAACCATTTCAGCCTCCTCAGATGTTGTTGATCAGGGTGTCGAAGAGCGTCTGCGCAGTCTTGATGATCTGCGCGGAGGCCGTGTAGTACTGCTGGAACTTCACCAGGTTGGCCGCCTCTTCATCGAGGTTCACCGCCGACAGCGAGTCGCGGCTGCCTTGCGCCTGGGTCAGCACCGCCTCGGTGGCGGTGGCGTCGAGCTTGGCCTGGTTGGCCGTGGCGCCGACGGTCTCGGTCAGGCTGCTGTACGCGCCGGTCAGGCTCATGCCGCTGCCGCTGCCCGTGCCGCTGCCGACGGTCTTGGTGGTCTGCAGGTCGATGAGCTTCTGCGCGTTGGTGTTGTCGGCATCGCCGTTGCTGTTGAAGGCCACGCCGAAGCTGTCGCCGTCCTCTGGATAACCGGCGATGGTGGTCTGGAAGCTGAACGACGGCGAGCCCGGCACGGTGATGCTGATGTCGTTGCTCTGGCCCGGCACGATGTTGCCGGTGCCCAGCGAGTTACCCGCCGAGTCGTAGATGGTGTAGCCCTGGGTGCCGCCGCTGGCGGCATCGAACACCAGCTTCACCGGCAGGCCGGCCTTGATCGAGGCGGCCAGCGCGGTGCTGTTGCTGCTATCCAGCTCGGTGGTCAGGGTGGTGCCGCTGATGGTGCCGCTGCCTTTGTTGCCAGTGGTGGTGCTGGCGACTACCGGCGAGGCGAACGCCAGGCGGTTGGAGTCGGTCATGGTGACCGAGATGTCCGAGGCCGCGGTGCGGGTCGGGATCACCGTGAAACGGTCGCCCGCCTGCACGGTGCCAACGCTCTGCTGGCTGATGCTGAAGCCGTCGAACTCCTTGGGCGGGTTGTCGGTCAGGTCGCCGCTGCCCAGCACCGTGCCATCGGAAGAGCGCTTGATGGTGTAGCCGGTGGCGGAGGTGAAAGTCACCTCGTAGTCACTGGTGGTCAGCGCGCTGCTGTCGGTGATGTTGACGTTGAGGTTGCCGGTGCCGGTGTTGTGGGTGTTGGCCAGGCTGCGATTGCCGATGACGCTGGCGTCGTTGATGTCCTTGAACAGTTCCGCGCCGAAGTTGCCGTTCAGGTCCAGGCCCTGGGCGAGCTGGCTGTTGAAGGTGTCGGCGAGGACGATGGCCATGCGCCCCAGTTCGTTCTGGGTGGTATCCAGCACGTCGCTGCGGTAGCGCAGCAGGCCGCCCATCTGGCCACCGGTGACCACCGAGGTGACGTCCATGGTCGAGCTGCCGGAGCTCAGGCTCAGGCTGAATTGCGACGGGTTGTTGGCGCTCGGGCCGGCGGTCAGGGTGGAGGAATTGGCGCCCACCACCAGCGGCTGGCCGGAGCCCAGGTAGAGGTTGAGGCTGCTGCCCTGCTTGACCACGCTCACGCCGATCATGTCGGAGAGTTGCAGTACCGCCTGGTCGCGCTTGTCCTGCAGGTCGTTGGCGCTGGCGCCGCCGGCCTCGGCCGCGATGATCGCCTGGTTGTACTGGGCGATGGTCTTGGCCAGGTCGGTAACCTGTCCGGCCAGGCTGTCCATCTGAGTGTTGACGTAGCTGTTCTGGGTGCCCAGCTGGGTCGAGATCGAATTGAAGCGCTGCGCCAGGTTCGCGGCCTGGGTCAGTACCAGCTGGCGCGAGGCGGCGTCGGTCGGCGTCGCCGCGGCGGTCTGCAGCGAGGCGAAGAAGTTCTGCATGACCTTGGACAGACCGGTGGTGCTGTCGGACAGCAGCGAATCGATCTGGTTGACCTGGGACAGGTAGGTCTGCGCATCGCTGTCCACCGAGGTGGCGCCGCGCAGCTGGTTGGCCAGGAACTCGCTGTACATCCGGCGGACGTCCTGCACCGTGGTACCGGTGCCGACGTAGTACTGCCCCGCGAACTGCTCCGCGGAGGTCACCTGCGACGTCGTCTGGCGGGTATAGCCGGCCGTGTTGACGTTGGTGATGTTGTTGCCGGTGGTGCTCAGCGCCGCTTGCGAGGCGTTGAGGCCGGACAGTCCGATGGATAAGAGGCTCATGGTCTTTCCTTAGCGCAGTCCTTTGTACAGGGCTTCACAGTGTGCGAGTCGGGGTGTCGGCCATCGCGACGGTCTGGTACACCTGCATCTGCTTGGCGATCTGGTTCACCTTGCGCGCGTACTGCGGGTCGGTGGCGTAGCCGGCGCGCTGCAGTTCCTTCATGAACTGATCCGGACGCGCGGCGGAATCCAGCGCGCCCTGGTAGCGATCGTTGTTCTGCAGGAAGCTGACGTAGTCCTGGAAGCTCTGCTCGAAGGAGTTGTAGGCACGGAACGAAGCCACTTCCTTCACTTCCTTGCCTTTCTCGAATTCGGTGGTGGTGGCGCGGGCGGAGTCGCCCTTCCAGCTCGAGCCGGTCTTGATGCCGAACAGGTTGTGACTGCTGCTGCCGTCACGCTGGGCGATCATCTTCTTGCCCCAGCCGGTTTCCAGCGCGGCCTGGGCCACCAGGTAACGCGGGTCGACACCGATGCGCTTGGCCGCGCGTTCGGCCATGGGCAGCATGGTGCTGATGAAGTCGTCGGCCGAGGCGAACATCGACTTGCCCGGTTTGGTGGAGATCGCCGAGGTATCGATATCGGCCACCGGCACGGTGGTGTCGATCTGCTTCGTATAAGCCTGGCTGCCGCGCCAGTCGTTGCTGGCCAGCTGCGCCGGCTGGTTGGCAGTGGATGCCACGGAGCTGTCGGCGCCGGGCACCAGGCCTGCCGCGATACGCTGGGCGAGCTTGCCCGGCAGCGCGAGACGGCGGGCGTTCAGGGCCTGGCGGTCATCACGGCCGGCTTCGGGTTGCGGCAAGGCCTTGCCGTTGGCGGCAAACACGCTCGGGGTCTTCTGCCGGTCGGACGCCGCGGCGGTGGCCGCAGCGCTCTGGGTGCCGTCGGTAGCCGCCTGAACGCCGGTCTGGGCAAAGGGGTTGTTGCCGGTGTGGCGGACGCCCTGCATCTTCTCCATCTGCTTGACCAGCACGTCGGCCAGGCCGATGCCATGCCCCTGGGTGGCCAGGGACACGGACAGCTGATGGTCGTACATGTCCTGGTACTGCTTGGCCGCTTCGCTGTTCATCGGGTTGTCCTTGGCGAACACCTCGTTGGCCGAGCGCATGGATTTCAGCATCTCGTTCATGAACAGCGATTCGAACTCCTGGGCGACCTTGCGGATGTTCCCCGCGCTGTCGCGGTTCGCGCCGGTCTTCATCGCCGACAGGCGATTGAGGTCGGAGTAGGAACCGGAGTCGGTAGTGGAGGTACCAGCAGAAAGCAGTCGGGCGTCCACGGCGGCGTCCTCAGATCACGATCAGGTCGGCTTGCAGCGCGCCGGCCTGTTTCAGGGCTTCGAGGATCGCCATCAGGTCGCTGGGCGCGGCGCCCACCTGGTTAACGGCGCGTACGATTTCATCCAGCGTGGTGCCGGGGCCGAACTTGAACATCGGCTTGGCTTCCTGGTTGGCGCTCACGTTCGAGCGCGGCACCACGGCGGTCTGGCCGTTGGAGAACGGACCGGGCTGGCTGACGATGGGGTCTTCGGTGATGGTCACGGTCAGGCTGCCGTGGGTCACGGCGGCCGGCGACACGCGCACGTTCTGGCCGATCACGATGGTGCCGGTGCGCGAATTGATGATGACCTTGGCCACGGCTTCGCCGGACTGCACTTCGAGGTTTTCCAGCACGGACATGTAGTCCACGCGCTGGCTCGGATCCAGCGGCGCGCTGACGCGCACCGAGCCGCCGTCCACGGCCTGGGCGACGCCCGGGCCAAGCAGTTCGTTGATGCGGTCGACGATGTGCTTGGCGGTGGTGAAGTCCGGGCGGTTGAGGTTCAGGGTCAGGGTGTTGCCCTGGTCGAAGCCACTCGGCACCGCGCGCTCGACGGTGGCGCCACCGGGGATGCGACCGGCCGACGGTACGTTGACGGTGATCTTGGAGCCGTCGCGACCTTCGGCGTCGAAGCCGCCGACCACCAGATTGCCCTGGGCAATGGCGTAGGTCTGGCCGTCGATACCCTTGAGCTGGGTCATCAGCAGGCTGCCGCCGCGCAGGCTCTTGGAGTTGCCGATGGAGGACACGGTGATATCGATGACCTGACCTGGCTTGGAGAACGGCGGCAGGTCGGCATGGATGGACACCGCCGCGACGTTTTTCAGCTGCACGTTGCCCGTGCCGGCCGGCACCTTGATGCCGAACTGCGCCAGCATGTTGTTGAAGGTCTGCACGGTGAACGGCGTCTGGGTGGTCTGGTCGCCCGTACCGTTGAGGCCGACGACCAGGCCGTAGCCGATCAGCTGGTTGTTGCGCACACCCTGGATGCTGGCGATGTCCTTGAGCCGCTCGGCATGGGCGGCCGGCACGGCGAACAGCGCGCAGAGCAGCAGCGCGCCGCCGAGGCGGAGCGTGCTGAGCAGGCCATGGGATACCTTGCGAACGGCAGTCATCGTCATCAACCTCAGAACGGGAACAGCGGGCTGAGGAAGAAGCGATCGAACCAGCCCGGCTGGCTCGCATCGGCGAACGCACCGGTGCCCGAGTAGGTGATGCGCGCATCGGCCACGCGGGTGGAAGCGACGGTGTTGTCGGTGGCGATGTCGTCGGCGCGGATCAGGCCGGCGATGCGCACCAGCTCGTTGCCGGTGTTCAGGGTCATCCACTTTTCGCCACGCACGGCGAGGATGCCGTTGGGCATGACGTCGGCCACGGTGACGGTGATCGAACCGGTCAGACTGTTGCTCTGCCCGGCCTGGCTGTCGCCCTTGGCATCGCGCGAGCCGCCGTACTCGGCAGAGAGGCTGAGGTCACCGCCACCCACCGGGTTGTTGGTGGTCAGGCCGCTGCCGAACATCGAGGTCAGCCCCATCTTGGTGTTGCTGTCCTTGGAGATGTCCGAACTGGCCTTCTTGCTGGCCTGGGTCTTCTCGTTGAGGGTGATGGTGATGATGTCACCCACGCGGAAGGCCTTGCGGTCGCCGTAGAGGTTGTTCTCGAACCCGGCCTGGTAAATCGACCCGTTGTTCTGGGCGGCCGGCGCGGGAGTGCGCGGCAGCACCGGAGCGTAATAGGGATCGTCCGGCTTGGGCGGAGGGCTCACGCACCCTGCCAACGCGGCGATGGCCAGCAGCGGAAGGAGGTGGGAACGGTTCATCTACAGCTACCTCTCGGGGAGAGCGACTACGGGATCAGGACTTACAGGTTCTGGGTGACGAAGGAGAGCATCTGGTCGGCGGTGGAGATCACCTTGGAGTTCATCTCGTAGGCGCGCTGGGTGGTGATCATGTTCACCATCTCCTCCACCACGCTGACGTTGGAGTTCTCCAGGGTGTTCTGCAGGGTGGTGCCCAGACCGTTCAGGCCAGGGGTGCCGACCTGGGGCGCGCCGCTGGCGGCGGTTTCCAGGAACAGGTTGTTGCCGGTGGCCTGCAGGCCGGCCGGGTTGATGAAGTCGGCGGTCTGGATGTTGCCGATGATCTGCGGCGTGGCATTGCCGGCAACGGTGACCGAGACGGTACCGTCGTTGCCAACGGTGAAGGTCTGGGTTTCCGGCGGCACGATGATGGCCGGCTCCAGGGCATTGCCGTTGGAGGTGACGATCTGGCCGTCGGAGTTCAGGTGGAAGCTGCCGTCACGGGTGTAGGCAACAGTGCCGTCCGGGGTCAGCACCTGGAAGAAGCCACGACCGTTGACCGCCATGTCCAGCGGGTTGTCGGTGGTCTGCAGGCTGCCGGCGGTGAAGTTCTTCTGGGTGCCGACGATGCGCACACCGGTACCCAGTTGCAGGCCCGAAGGCAGCTGCGTGTCCTGGGTCGAGTTGGCGCCGGGCTGACGCTTGATCTGGTAGAGCAGGTCCTGGAACTCCGCGCGGTCGCGCTTGAAGCCCGTGGTGGACACGTTCGCCAGGTTGTTCGAGATGGTGGTCAGGTTCATGTCCTGGGCGGACAGACCGGTCTTGCTGACCCAAAGTGCCGGAAGCATGTCGTTCTCCTCGGGCGCCGGATTCGTGGCGCCTCGAACGGTTAATCAGGTTCTATTCAGCTGAATTGCAAAACGCGCGCCATGGACTGGGAATCTTCTTCGGCGGTTTTCATCATCTTCACGTGCAATTCGAACTGGCGAGACAGCGCCAGGATCGAGGTCATCTCGTCGACAGCATTGACGTTGCTGGCTTCCAGTACGCCGGACTGCACGCTGGCATTGGCATCGACCTGGGGTGCGGGCTGGCCCGACTTCATTCGGATGAGGCCGTCGCTGCCCTTCTCCAGCTGCTTGGCATCGGGAGTCACGAGCTTGATGCGGTCGACGGTAGCCAGCGCATTGGGGTTGTTGCCCTGACCGCGGATGGTGATGGTGCCGTCCTCGCCGATGTCGATCTTTTCTTCCGGAGGAATCGCGATCGGCCCGCCGTTGCCCATCACCGGCATACCGTCGCTGGTGCGCAGCTGGCCGAGGGCGTCGATCTCCAGGCTGCCAGTGCGCACGTAGGCTTCGCCGCCATCCGGCGCCTGCACGGCAATCCAGGCATCGCCCTTGGCAGCCACGTCCAGGTCACGGCCGGTTTCCTGCAGGGAGCCGGTAGTGAAGTCGGTCGCCGGGCGCTCGCTCATGGCGAAGACACGCGCCGGAAAGCTGTCGCCGAACACGGGCATGGCGCGAGCTTGCTCGAAGTCGCGGCGGAAGCCGGTCGTGGAGATGTTCGCCAGGTTGTTGGCGTGAGCCTGCATGGCTTTGGTGTTCTGGCTCGCGCCACTCATGGCGACATACAGCATTCTGTCCAAGGCATTCCTCCAGTGCCGAGTCGGATTCCCGGCGGTGTTGGAGTGACTTCAGCAAAGGCTGTGCCAGAACTGCAGAACAAATCTCAAGATATTGATATCCAAGGGAATATCAAAAAATAAAGGCTCCCGAAGGAGCCTCGATGGCCGTCAGGCGGCGAAGGACTGCCGCCTGCGGCAAGGGGACGTCATCAACGCAGGTTGATGATGGTGTCGGAGATGGTGCTTTCGGTCTGGACGGTCTTGGCGTTCGCCTGGTAGTTGCGCTGCGCCACGATCAGGTTCACTAGCTGCGCGGTGAGGTCGACGTTGGAGTCTTCCAGGGTGCCCGAGCCAACCGAACCGAGGGTGCCGGAGGTGGGCGTGCCGATCACCGCCTCACCCGAGGCCAGCGACTGCTTCCAGCCGGTGTTGCCCACCGGGGTCAGGCCCTGGGTATTGGCGAAGTTGGCCAGGATCACCTGACCGATCACCTTGGACTGACCGTTGGTGTAGGTGGCGTACATCTGGCCGTCTTCGGCGAACGACAGGCCGGACATCTGGCCGGTGGCATAGCCGTCCTGGGTCACCGCGGTGACGGCAAAGGAGCCGTTGGTCTGGGTGGTCTTGGTCAGGTCGATGCTGATGCCGCCAGTAGTGCCTGCCGCGCCGTTGGCCCCCCAGGTCACCGGGTTGGTGGTGGAGTCGGTGACGGCCGCCGGCGTCCAGCCGGTCAGGGTCATGGTGTTGTCGGCGTTGACGGTCATGCCGGTGGAAGTTATGCCCGTCAGCTGGCCGGCGCTGTTGAAGGTGATGTCACTGCTCAGCGGCGTGGTGCTGGTCGGAGTCTGCGGGTTACGCCCGTCCACCAGGGTGTACATGCTCCAGTTGTTGGCACTGTCCTTGACGAAGTAGTTCGTCATGGTGTGCGAGTTACCCTGGGAGTCGTAGATGTCCACGGAGGTCGACCAGTTGTAGCTGTCCGAATCGGTGGCATCGAACGGCGTGGTAGTCGGCGTGGTGGCGTTGGAGTTCAGGCTCAGGGTCGAAGTGATCTTCGAGGTCGGGCTCGGCGGCTGGTTGGCGGTGTCGACCTTCAGGTCGGTGATCACACCGTTGACGATGTTGCCGTTGCCATTGACGCCATAACCCTGCAGGCGGTTGCCCGAGCCATCGACGATGTAGCCGCTGGCGTCGGTGTTGAAGGTGCCGTTGCGGGTGTAGACGCGGCTGCCGTTGTCGCTGGTCATGAAGAAACCGTTGCCGCTCACCGCCAGGTCCAGGCTGCGACCGGTGGTGCTCAGGTTGCCCTGGGTGAACTGCTGCGAGACGGCCTGGGTGACCACGCCGTTACCCACGGCGATGCGGCCGGTGCCGAGCATCGAGGAGGCGTAGAGGTCGGCGAACTCGGTACGCGAGGATTTGAAGCCGGTGGTGCCGACGTTGGCAATGTTGTTGCCGGTGACGTTCAGGTCCATCGACGCGGCGTTGAGTCCACTCAGGGCGGTATTGAAAGACATGTGTTGCTCCTGTGCCGAAACGCGGCGTTATTTTCCGATGGTCTGAATGCTGGAGGCGGAAACGGCGCCGATGCCAGCCAGGTTCAGGGACATTTCCCCGCCGTTCTGGCCCAGCGTGACGCTGTTGACCGTGGCTGGCAGGTAGGTGGTCAGGGCGGTACTGGTACCGTCCAGGCTGGCGCTGGCCTTGACGGTGTAGGTGCCGGCAGCCACCAGCTCCCCGCTGTCGTCCTTGCCGTCCCACTTGAAGTCGATGTTGCCGGCCTTCTGGCTGCCCATGTCGACGGTACGTACCAGGTCGCCCGAGTCGTCGTAGATCTTCAGGGTCACGCCATCGCCGCCGGACGGCATCACCAGGGTGCCGTTGACGCCGGCGCTCGGGTCATCGACCTGCACCTTGCTGGAGTTGACGATCACCGAGCGGCCGACCAGCGAGGAAGCCTGCAGGGCCTGCGACGACTGGAACGACGAATAGAAGGTGCCCAGGGTGGTGTCCAGGTTCTGCATGCTCTCCAGGCTGCTGAACTGCGCCAGCTGGGAGACGAACTCGGTGTTGTCCTGCGGGTCCAGCGGGTTCTGGTTATTCAGCTGGGTGACCAGCAGCTGCAGGAAGGAATCCTTGCCCAGCGCGCTGGTGCCCGTCTCGGTCGTCGACGACGAGCTCTTGGACCCGGCGTTCAGTGACGACAGGATCGAACTCGAAGCGCTGTTATCGGTATTGATGCTCATGCGGCGTCCTCTGCGCTTACTGACCCAGGGTCAGGACCTTCTGCATCATCTGCTTGGCGGTGTTCATCATTTCCGCGTTGCTCTGGAAAGAACGGCTGGCTGAGATCATGTCGGCCATCTCCTCCACCACGTTGACGTTGGGGTAGTAGACGTAGCCGTCCTTGTCGGCGGCCGGGTGGTTCGGCTCGTAGCGCGGCACCAGCGGGCTCTGGTCCTCGACCACGCCCAGCACCTGCACGCCGGAACCGGCCTGGTCGGTCTCGCCGAACAGCGAACCCTGGTCGCCGCCCTGGGCGTTCTGCAGCATGGTGGAGAACACCGGGTGACGGGCGCGGTAGGTCTGGTCGATGCTCGAGGAGACGCTCTCGGCGTTGGCGATGTTCGACGCGGTGGTGTTCAGACGGGTGGTCTGGGCACTCATGCCGGTACCGGCGATGTTGAAGACACTGGCGAGCGACATGGCGATTACTCCCCGCGCAGGGCGTTCATCAGCCCTTTGAATTTGCTGTTGAGGAAGGTGAACGAGGCCTGGAACTGCACGGAGTTTTCCGCGTAGTTGGCTTGCTCGATCTGTTCGTCGACGGTGTTCTGGTCAACCGAAGGCTGGTTCGGGATGCGGTACTTCACCGACTCGTCACCCATGCCGAAACCATCGGCGGCAATGTGATGCGAATTGGTCAGGGTCGCGCTGAAGGTGCCGTTCTTCATCTTGTCCGACTGGGCCGCCAGCACCGAGGCGAAATCCAGGTCGCGCGCCTTGTAGTTGGGCGTGTCGGCGTTGGCCAGGTTATTGGCCAGGACTTCAGCGCGCTGGGAGCGGAAGTTCAGCGCTTGCTGGTGGATGCCGAGGGCTTTGTCGAAGCTGATGCTCATGGTCACGAACCTGTTTGCCGGTGTGGGCTTGCCAACACTTCAGCAAGGTGCGTGCCATATTTGCATTCCCTTGATAATCAAGGGCTTGATGGAATCCAGAGAGCGGCAAGGGGCGGCAAACAGCGGCAAAGCGGCAACCCTTTTCCTTGCCGCCCAGGGCAAGGCGGCAAGCTTGCCGCTGCGCTTTGCCGCCCTCTTGCGCCGTTGCCATTGCCGTTTACGTTGCCGCGCTCAGCCTGCTCGCGAACGAACTGGCAACGTCGGCCCTGCCGACGGATCGCGGGCATGGACCGCTCCTACAGGGAGTCGATTTCTACGATTGGGCAAGTGCCAGAAACGCACTCGGCAAGCGCGCCTGTCGCCGATCCTTCAGGCAATACAGGTACTCGTCGATCAGGCTCGCGCCCTTGATCTCCAGCACGCACAACTGCGGGTTATCCGGCACTTCCTGGCGGGCGATGATGCTCACGCCCAGGTTACGGATCACCGCCTCGCGGATCGATTCGCGGCTGCCGATTTCCAGCATCGAAGCCGGCGTCACT
This sequence comes from Pseudomonas sp. LABIM340, assembly GCF_040017195.2. Lineage (NCBI taxonomy): Bacteria > Pseudomonadati > Pseudomonadota > Gammaproteobacteria > Pseudomonadales > Pseudomonadaceae > Pseudomonas > Pseudomonas sp. LABIM340. Next base: position 4,754,159 of record NZ_CM200227.1, read on the forward strand.
CCCGCCTGCTGCAACATCGCCTCGGTCAGTTGGCGGGTAGTCGAGCCCGCCTCGCGCATCAGCAGGCAATGGTTGCGCAAGTCGCCCAGGCTCACCGACTGCAGGCCCGCCAGCGGATGGCTGCGGTGCACCGCCAGCACCAGCGGATCGCTGCCCAGCACCACGCGGGTCAGGCGCGCGTCGTCCACCTGCTGCGAGGAGGCCGCCAGGTCGACCCGGCATTCGATCAGCGATTCGAGCACCTGCTGGGAGTTGCCGATTTCCACCGACACCTCGATCTGCGGGAAGCGCTCGCGGAAGGTCTTGATCAGCCCAAGCACGTAATAAGGAGAGGTGGCGCCGATGCGCAACGCACCCTGCATCTGCCCGCAGTTGCGCAGGTAGAACTCGATGTCGGCTTCCTGCTGCAGCAGCGCCTCGACCATCGGCAGCAGGCGCGCGCCCTCGTCGCTCAGGGTCAGCCGACGGCCGCCGCGATAGAACAGCTCCACTGCGTACTGGCTTTCCAGGTTGCGGACCTGCGTGGTCACGGTCGGCTGACTGAGGCCGAGTTTCTTCGCCGCCTGGGTGATGCTGCCCAGCTTCGCCACCCGGTAGAACGCCTTCAATTCCGCGCTCAGCATCGACCGATCCGCCTTTTCGAAAAATTCATCAACATTTTTCCTCGGCGCTGCCGACAAACCGGCGCCAGCCCACTGACGACGCGGCCTGCAGCCAGGCGACAAAACATCTAAAAAGGTCAATGTACCTGACCTGTATCACTGGCAACACCAGTTGTCGCTGGACAGCCCGGACTTGAGCGACTTTCATTGCCCTTGGAAAAAATCCCACACGGAAAACCGAAGGCGGCCCCACAAGGGTGCGCCCAAGGAGCAATTGATGAAGTACAAAGTCACCATGGTTTTCGGAACCCGTCCGGAAGCCATCAAGATGGCCCCCCTCGCCCGCGTCCTCCGCCGTACCCCGGAAATCGAGCTGCGCATCTGCTCCACCGGCCAGCATCGCGAGATGCTACAGCAAGTGCTGGACTCCTTCGAACTCGAGGTGGACGAAGACCTCGACGTCATGACCCAGGGCCAGACGCTGAACAGCCTGTCCCTGCAGATGATGGGCAAGCTGGACGACAGCTACGACCGCCACCGCCCGGACATTGTGCTGGTCCACGGTGATACCACCACCAGTTTCATCGCCGCCCTCACCGCCTTTCACCGGCAGATCCCGGTGGGCCACGTCGAGGCCGGCCTGCGTACCGGCAACATCCACCAGCCGTGGCCAGAAGAGGCCAATCGCCGCCTCACCGCAGTGATCGCCGACCTGCACTTCCCGCCGACCAAGGCCTCGCGCGACAACCTGCTGCGCGAAGGGGTGAACATCGACCAGATCGAGGTCACCGGCAACACGGTGATCGACGCCCTGCTGTGGATGCGCGAGCACCTGCACGAGACCGGCTGGAAACCCGCCATCGACTCGCCCCTGGCCAGGTTCACCGGGGAACGTCGCGTGGTACTGATCACCGGCCACCGCCGGGAGAACTTTGGCAAGGGCTTCGAGCGCATCTGCCAGGCCCTGGCGGAGCTGGCCCAGCGCTTCCCCGACGTGGACTTCGTCTACCCGGTGCACCTCAACCCGCAGGTGCAGAAAGCCGTCTACGGCCTGCTCTCGGACAAGCCCAACATCCACCTGATCGCCCCGCAGGACTACCAGCACTTCGTCTGGCTGATGGACCGCGCGCACATCATCCTCACCGACTCGGGCGGTATCCAGGAGGAAGCCCCGGCGCTGGGCAAACCGCTGCTGGTGCTGCGCCGCGTCACCGAGCGCCCCGCCGTGCTGGAGGGCGGCACCGTAGTGCTGGTAGGCACCAACACCAGCCGCATCGTCAGCGAAGCCAGCCACCTGCTGCGCGACGAGGAAGTCTACGAGCAGATGAGCCGGGTATTCAGCCCCTACGGTGACGGCCATGCCAGCGAGAAGATCGTCGCCCGGCTGCTGTCCTGGTTCGGTGAATCACGTACGCCAAGCGAGTTCGAATGAGCCTCGAACTGGTCGATATCCTCACCTACGTTCTCTATGCCCTGAAGTACCTGGCGATCATCCTCGCCGCGCTGATGTTCCTGCTCGGCCTGGATGACCTGTTCATCGACCTGGTGTACTGGGGCCGGGTACTGGTGCGCCGCTTCCGCATCTACAACCGCTTCGACCGGGCCGACGAGGAACGCCTCTTCGCCGCCCCGGAGAAGCCGCTGGCGATCATGGTGCCGGCCTGGAACGAGGTCGGCGTGGTGGGCGAAATGGCCCGCCTGGCGGCCTCCACCCTGGACTACGAGAACTACCAGATCTTCGTCGGCACCTACCCGAACGATCCGCAGACCCAGGCGGACGTGGACGCGGTGTGCCTGCACTACCCCAACGTGCACAAGGTGGTCTGCGCGCGCCCCGGCCCCACCAGCAAGGCCGACTGCCTGAACAACATCATCGACGCCATCCTGCGCTTCGAGGCCGACGCGCGCATCGAATTCTCCGGCTTCATCCTGCATGACGCCGAAGACGTCATCTCGCCGCTGGAACTGCGCCTGTTCAACTACCTGCTGCCGGCCAAGGACCTGATCCAGATCCCGGTCTACCCCTACGCCCCGGAATGGACCGGCTTCACCGCCGGCCACTACGTCGACGAGTTCGCCGAGAACCACGGCAAGGATGTGCCGGTGCGCGAGGCGCTGACCGGCCAGGTGCCCAGCGCCGGCGTCGGCACCTGCTTCAGCCGTCGCGCCATCGCCGCGCTGCTGGAAGACGGCGACGGCATCGCCTTCGATGTGCAGAGCCTCACCGAGGACTACGACATCGGCTTCCGCCTCAAGCAGAAAGGCATGAAGTGCATCTTCGCCCGCTACTCCATCACCGACCCACAGCTGGCGCTGAAGAACGAGTGGGTGCCGGGCATGGACCGGCGCTTCTCCCAGGTCATCTGCGTGCGCGAACACTTCCCGCGCACCTGGCAGCACGCCATCCGGCAGAAGTCCCGGTGGATCACCGGGATCGTCTTCCAGGGCACGCGCAACCTGGGCTGGAGCAGCAAGGGCATGCTCAACTACTTCCTCTGGCGTGACCGCCGGGGGCTGATCGCCTACCTGCTGAGCTTCCTGGTCAATCTGCTGTTCCTGGTACTGATCACCATGTGGCTGATCACCAGCCTGTCACCCAACGCCTGGCGCTTCCCATCGATCCTCGAAGGCAGCCAACTGCTGGTGGCACTGCTGTTCCTCAACGGCCTGATGCTGTTCAACCGGTTGTTCCAGCGCTTCTGGTTCGTCACCCGCTTCTACGGCATCTTCGAGGGACTGCTGTCGGCGCCGAGGATGATGTGGAGCAACTTCGTCAACTTCTTCGCCAACCTGCGCGCACTCAAGCAGGTGATGGAGATGGGCGATTCGCGCCGGGTCGCCTGGGACAAGACCACCCATGAATTCCCCGCCCTCGCCGGCCCGCAGCGCACGCCGCTGGGCCAGCGCCTGGTCGCGCAAGGCCTGATCAGCGAAGAGCAGCTGCAATCGGCATTGACCAGCCCGGTCCGTCGCCGCCTGGGTCGCGAGCTGCTGCTGCGCGAGCTGATCACCAGCACCCAGTTGGTCGAAACCCTGGCCGAGGAGCTGGGCGAGGAATGGGCGCCGCTCAACCCCTTCACCCTCGACGAGAAGCTCATCGAAGCGCTGCCGCGCAAGCTCGCGCTGCGCTATGCGGTGCTGCCGGTGGCCATCGAGGGCGACAGCCTGATCCTGGCCAGCGAGCAGCAGATCAGCCAGGTTTCCCTCGGCGCCATCAGCCGTCAGCTCAAGCGCCCGGTGCGCGGTCGCCTGGCTCCCCAGGGCCGCGTCACCCTGGGTTTGCGCCACTGGTACGGGAGCCGTAACCAGACCGACGAAACCCGCGCCATCGTCGATGCGCTCCGCCAGCGCCAGGGCGACGAGTCACTGATGGAACGCCTGTGCGGGCACGTGGTGATGTTCGGCACCCTGCTGCAGGTGCGCGGGATGGTTCCGCCGAGTCTGTTCAACCAGGCCCTGATCGACTTCGACCCGGAGCAGGACTCCCTCGGAGAGCACCTGATCAAGCGCGGTATGATCACCCAGCAGGTGCTCGAGGAAGCGCTCAAGGAACAAGCCAGCGAACAGCACGAGGCCTATCGCATCGCCCGGGAGGCCGTGTGAAACCGCAACAACCCCTGCTTTACGGCCTGATCCTGGCGAGCTTCGCCGCCCCGCTGGCGCAGGCCGCCGATGACCAGCTCACGGAGTTCCAGCGCTTTCGCAGCTTCCCCTATCTCGACAAGGGCTACAAGGAAGCGAAGAAGAGCAACTGGGCGGAAGTCGAACGCCTGATGCGCCACCTGCTCGACCGCGTGCCGAACAACACCGAGGCGCGCTCTCTGCTGATCCAGTCCCTGGCCAAGCAGCAGCGTTTCGACGACGCCGAGAAGGAGGCCCAGGCACTGGCCGGCACCGATGCCGGCGTGCAGGCCCTGACCGAACTGCGCCTGGACCTGATCGAAAACGGCCCACCACCCGAAGTCCAGATCAACCAGTGGCTGGCCCACACCAGCAACGCCAACGAGCGTGTGCGCCTGTGGCAGGCCTACAGCCTCAAGCTCGGCCAGACCCAGGGCGCCGCCAAGGCGCTGGACTGGCTCGGCACCCTGCCGCCGGGGAACGACGGCCGCGTGCTGCGCGAGGCCCGCGCCAACTGGGCCGAGCAATTGCGCGACTGGGACACCACCATCGCTCAGCTGGCGCCGCTGGCCGCCGCTCACCAGCTCTCCGCCGATGACTGGCGCCGCCTGGCCAACGCCTACGCCCAGCGCCTGGAAGAGAAGCCGCTGGAGCAGTTGATCCAGCAGGCGCCCGACGCCAACGCCGCGCGCCAGGCAAGACTGGCGATCATCGACCGCGCCATCGCCGTCGAGCAGACCGAAGTGGCCAAGCGCTGGTTGCTCACCCTGCCGGAACAGGACCGCAACGACCCGACTCGCCAGGCGCAACTGCTGGAGGTCGCCCGCGACAGCGCCGACACCTCGCTGGTGACCAAGCTCAGCGACCAGCAGAACCGGCCATGCCTGGAAACCACCGAATGGCTGTCACGCCACGACCAGGCGGCAGCGCTGGCGAAGCTGCAGCAGTGCAAGCCGGCAGACGATCCGAAGACCTGGCTGGTGCTGGTCCAGCGCCTGGACGCCACCGACTTGCTGGAGAACACCCGGCTGCCCGAACCCTGGGACAGCGCCCGGCGCGACCAACTGGTGGACTCCTGGCGGCGCCAGGGGCGCACCGATCTGGCGCTGGCCTGGCTATCGCGCCAACCACAGACGCCCGACACCGTGCGCCAGCGCGCCGAGCTACTGCAGGCCCGCGGCCGCACCGGCGAAGCGGCGGCACTGTGGGAGCAGCGCTATCGCCAGACCGGTGACCTCAAGGCGCTGGATCAGGCCAGCTACCTCGCCCTCAACGCCGGGCGCACCGAGCGCGCCAAGCAACTGCTGGAGAGCGCCTACGACCGCCGCGGGGGCAACCTGCCTCCTGCGCTGCTGCAGCGCCTGGCCGGCATTCACGCGCGCAGCGACACGCCTCTGGATGTCGCGCGCATAGAAGCCCTGCTGCCCAAGGCCGACCCGGTCTCGCGCGGCTATCTGCTCGGCCGCCTGGCCGAAGCCGGGCGTTGCGACGCCCTGCAGCGCTACCTGAGCCCGGACTCCAACACCCCCGGCGAACTGCGCGCCCTCGGCCGCTGCTCCATGCCCGAGCGGCCCGGCGAAGCGGTGGTCTACTACCAGGCCGCGATCGCCCACGGCGACAAGCAAAGCCAGCTGCCACTGGCCTATGCGCTGGAAGCTGCCGGCGACCCCGCCGGTGCGCTGCGCATCTTCAACGCTCTGCCCGCCAGCGAACTCAACGACAACGCCCGCCTCACCGCCAGCCGCGCCGCACTGCTCACCAACGACAATGCCGGCGCCGAGCGCTACTGGCAGCAGGCGAAGAAAGGCAGCGCCGACGACTGGGCACTGGGCGCCAACATCGCCGACGCCCGCGGCGATTACCCCGAAGCCCTTTCGCGGCACCGCGAGGCCCTGCAGCATCAGCCCAATGGCCAGCACTTCTACAACGCCGCCGGCAGTGCACAGAAAGCCGGGGACACGCAGCAGAGCAAACTCTGGCTGGCCGAGGCGGTACGCCGCGAACCGAACAATCCGCGCTTCCGCGCCGACTACGGCATGCGCCTGGCCGGCACCGACACCCCGGAAGAACGCCGCACCGCGATCCCCTACCTGGAGCGCGCCACCCGCGATTACCCCGAGGACTTCCGCCTGGGCGAAACCCTCGCCTGGCGCTATGACGAAGCCGAAGACAGCTTCGCCGCCCGCCGCGAGCTGCGCCGCGTGATCGATCTGGAACAGGACCCGGTCGCCGCCGATGACGAGTACGGCAGCCTCGAAGCCCGCCGCTTCCGCCAGCGCCGCGCGCACCAGGTCATGTCCCAGCGCGACAACCTGACCATCGCCAGCACCTGGTCGCCTGCCGGCGTCACCACGGTGCCGATCCTCAATGGCGACAACCAGACCGGCAACCGCCGCCGCGCGCAATCGCAGAACCTGCAGACCTTCATCTGGGACCACGCTCTGGGCGAGGAACCGACCCGCAACGGCAGCACGCTCTCGGTCTATGGCCGGGCGATCGCCGGCAACGAAGGGCGCAAGCAATACACCCAGACCCTCGCCGCCGGTTTCGGCCTGCGCTACAAGCCCTTCGGCGACTACAACCTCAACCTCTACAGCGAGCTGTACAAGCAGAATACGGTGAACGACGACGGCGACTCCGACTACGCCTTCGACGGCATCCGCCTGCACGAGATCGGCACCCCCGAGAAGTTCGAGCGCTACGTGCGCCAGCGCGACAAGTACGGCCAGACCTCCACCGACTTCCTGCTGCGCGCCACCGCCTCCTTCCTCGACCAGGGCGAGTACCGCAACGACTGGCGCGTGGACGAGAGTGACTGGGACGAGCGCTTCCTCTACACCGACTTCGCCTGGTGGACCCACGCTGGCGACCATCAGTGGGTCTCGCGCTACCAGCAGGGCCACACCTGGAAGCTGCCGGTGGACTCGCCGCAGACGATCATGCCGTACGGCTTTGCCGAGTTCTCCGCGCAGGACCCGAGCAACGACTGGCGCCAGGACCTGCGCAGCGGCGTCGGCCTGCGCTGGCAGTACTGGTATGGCGAGGACCGCTACAACGCGTACCGCGCCCACGTCACCGTGCGCACGGAGTACCAACTGGGCATGGCGGGCAATCTCTATGAACAGGCCAACGGCTGGCTGGTGGGACTCGAGGTGAACTTCTGATGCGACGTCTGATTTTCGCCCTGGCCCTGCTGTGCTCCGCCGCCGCCGCGCACGCCGATGAGCGCCTGTTCTACCAGCCGCTGAATGTCGATGCAGCGCTGAGCGACGCGCAGTGGCAGCAGATCTGGCGCGCCAGTGCGGCCCAGGGTGCGAAGACCCTGATCGTGCAATGGACCGCCTATGGCGACTCCGACTTCGGCGGCGCCAACGGCTGGCTCGCGCGCTCCCTGAAAAGCGCCCACGACCAGGGCCTGCAACTGGTCCTCGGGCTGTACATGGACCCGGCCTACTACCAGCGCCAGAGCGAGCTGGACACGCCCGGCCTGGAAGCCTACTGGCAGCATCAGCTGGGCCGCTCCCTGGCGCAGCAACGGCAGGTGAGCGAGCAGTGGAAACTGCCCGTCGCCGCCTGGTACCTGCCGATGGAACTGGACGACTGGCACTTCCAGGCCGTCGAGCGCCGCCAGGCCCTGCAGCATCAGCTCAAGCACTTTGCCGGGCAGCTGAAGGCACCCCTGCAACTGAGCGCCTTCTCTGGCGGCAAGCTGGCGCCGCAAGTGTACGGCGACTGGCTGGGGCAGATCGCCGGGCTCGGCGTGCAGGTCTGGTGGCAGGACGGCGCCGGCACTGGCGCGCTGCCCGAGCGCGTGCGCCAGGCTTACGCTGCCGCCCTGCCCTGCCCGGTCGGCATCGTCCGCGAAGCCTTCCGCCAGACCAGTGCCGCCGGCCAGCCTTTCCATGCCGAGCCTGCCTCGCCTTCCAGCACGTCCACCGGCTGCCACGCCAGCGCCGTGTTCGAGGTGCGCTACCGGCCCTGGGGCAAGGCGCTGCTGGACAACCAGCGCGCGCATCCCAGCACCTCCGCAACGCCCTGAAACATCCCCCACCCGATGCCTGCCGCACGCTAGCGCGGTGGGCATCGGGTTCGGCTATTCTCGCGCGAGCGATCCCACACGCGCACAGGGCGGTTCATGTTCAAGACCATCGAGTCCGAGATACTCAAGCAAAGCGTCCCGGCCGGGATCAGGGCCGAATTCCTCCAGCACGATTTCGAGCGACTCCACGGGCTCAGCCTGCTGATCTTTGCCGTGAGCGCCGCCATGTGGCTGCTCTTCGACCTCATCGTCAGCTTCCAGGCCGGCCAGGGTTTCACCTATGTCTCGGTGCTCTTCCTCGGTGTGTTCTTCCTCATCACCGTGGTGGCCAGCTTCGTACGCAAGGCGGTGCACTTCTACTGGCTCAACCTGGCCTTCGTCATCACCTTCAGCCTCGGCGCACGCCTGGTGATCGACGGCTTGCCGGAGCCACTGCGCCCTGCCTGGCTGGTGATCGCGGCCGCCACGGTGCTCTACAGTGCCACCGCGATGCCGCTGAACAATCTCGCCTTCTATTCCGTGCTGGTAGTGACCTGGACCTTCCTCAACCCGCTGCTGGGCGATGTGCCGGCCCTGGAGGCGCGGCGCAGCATGCTGGTCTGCTACCCGCTGTTCATCAGCGCGCTCTCGGTCTACATCTTCCACCACCTGAGCAAGGCCAAGCTGTACAACTACGCCATGGCCCGGCTGCTGCTGGACCAGGCCTACCTCGACGTGCTCACCGGCATCCCCAATCGCCGCTCCTTCATGACCCGCGTCGGCCAGCGCCTGGGAGGCGACGGCGAGCAGCGCTACCTGGTGATGATCGACATCGATCACTTCAAGCGGGTCAACGACACCTACGGGCATGACATCGGCGACGAAGTGCTGACCCGCGTCGCGCGCGCCATCCAGCATGAAATGCAGGACTTCGAATTCGCCCGCCTGGGCGGCGAGGAGTTCGGCCTGTACCTGTGGGGGATCAGCGTGGAGGATGCTCAGTCGCGGGTCGAGCAGTTACGCCGCGTGACCGCCGAGCTGCCCGGCACACCCAGCGTCACCATCAGCCTGGGCCTGGCCCATCTCTCCGCCGAGGGCACCCTCAGCCAGGCGCTGATCAAGGCCGACCAGGCGCTGTACGACGCCAAGCACAATGGGCGCAACCGGGTGACCTATTCGCCGTGATGGCCACCCCGGCCAGAAACGAAAAAGGCCCGCAGATGCGGGCCTTGGCGTGCTGGTGTCCCGGAGAGGGGTCGAACCTCCAACCTTCCCCTTAGGAGGGGGACGCTCTATCCAATTGAGCTACCGGGACAATCGGGTCGGCATGTTAACCACCGACGGGCGATTTGTCATGCCGCCGCCACCAGCGCGGTCCATAATTTCGCCGTCAGCCGGAGAAACGCCATGACCACAGACGACGGCGCCCTGCCCGATTCCCCTTTCGCTACCTTCGATGTCCGCGTCGCCACGGCCGGTGATGCGGCGGCTCTTGCTCCGCTGCTGCAGCAACTGGGTGCGCGTGACCCGCTGCCCGACACCGCTTTGCTCGCCCTCGCCCTGAGCAACCAGCAGCCCTCGCGGGTGACGTTGATCGCCGAGCGCGATGGCGTCTTGCTCGGCACCTGCACGCTGCACCTGATCGAGCACATCGCGCACGGCTTCGCCCGCTCGGCAATCCTCGAGGACATGGTGGTGGACAGCCGCGCACGCGGCCAGGGCATCGGCCAGGCGCTGATCGGTCGTGCCGTGGAATGGGCGCGGGACTGGAAGTGCTACAAGCTGGCGCTCTCCAGCCACCAGGACCGGGAAATGGCGCACCGTTTCTATGCGGCGATGGGCTTCGCGCCCCACGGCGTCAGCCTGTCGCTGAACCTGGACTGACTTCAGCTGGCCTGGGCATCAGGCGGTGCAAGCAGGCCCAGCAGGTGGCCGACCGTCACATCCAGGGACACCGAGTTGTCCAACTCCACCAGCGGCCCGGGCAGACCATCGGCAAAATGCGCATTGCGCGCCAGGCGCTCCTCGATTTCCGCCAGCGTCTCCCGCCCGCGCTTGAGCAGGCGCTGACGCAGCACCTCAGCATCGACCTTCAGCAGCACCGCGATCAGCTGCGGATAACGACGACGGGCCTCAGGCAGGTACTTGCGCGAACCATTGACCAGCACGTCGTGACCGGCAGCAAGCCAGTCATTTATCTCGCGGGGAATGCCGTAGTGCAGGCCATTGGCGCGCCAGCTCATGGCGAAGGCGCCGGAGCGCTCCAGCTCGGTGAATTCGTCGACGCTCACCGAATGCGCCTCTTCACCGCGCGCCTCGGCGGAACGGGTGATGACGCGCCGGACGATCCGGCAATCCATCGCGGCCAGCGGAGCGCTGGCGGCCTGCAACACGCTGTCCTTGCCGGAGCCCGAAGGGCCCATCAGGAAAATCAGTCTGCCTGGGGTCATGAGACTCTCGGTGCGCCGGCGGCTCGGCGCTACTTCAATTCTGATCCGCGGGGCGGATAATACTCCGAGCCTTGTGCGATATCAGTGAAATCCCGATATCGACGCCCGCATGCCGCCACCGCTCCTGACTCTCCACCCAGCGCTGTGCCATCATGGCAATCCGCGACGAAGTGCCCTCATCAGGCTGCCCAACGGCAGGCAGGCGCACGGTACACATCGACTACGCTGACTGGAACGGGCACTTCGCCAGCTTTCCCTTCAATTCCCATCCAAAGAAGGGTCTGCCTAGGCGGTCTCATTTCGGACGATTGGTGCTGGCATTTAGCCTTCACCCGAGACACAATATGCCGAAGGTTTGACGTCAAGTTATTGGATATTTTTTCAAAAGCTTTGACGACGCGCTGAACGGCCACTGGAAATCGCTGTCAAAGGGCCTGAACGAACGCTGACCCATGGCATCGGCCTCCCTGACTTACAGGTTTAAAGTATGCGCCCATTGAAACAGGCAACCCCCACCTACTCCAGCCGTACCGCTGACAAGTTCGTCGTACGTCTGCCCGAAGGCATGCGTGAGCGTATCGCCGACGTCGCTCGCAGCCACCACCGCAGCATGAACTCCGAGATCATCGCGCGTCTCGAACAGAGCCTGCTGCAGGAAGGTGCGCTGCAGGACAACCTGGGCATCCGCCTGGACAGCCCGGAACTCAGCCTGCACGAACGCGAACTGCTGCAGCGCTTCCGCCAACTGACCCATCGTCAGCAGAACGCCCTGATCGCCCTGATCGCGCACGATGCCGAGATGGCACAGAACGACGCCTGATTCGTTCGCGATACCCGAAACAGCCGGCCTCGAGCCGGCTTTTTCATGCCCGTGATTTACGGGTGCCGCATAACACAGGCACAAAAAAGCCGCCTCGCGGGCGGCCTTTTCGGCGGAGCTGGCGTTACATCAGGAACAGCGTGGCCAGTCCGAGGAAGATGAAGAATCCGCCGCTGTCGGTCATGGCGGTGATCATCACGCTGGAGCCCATGGCCGGGTCGCGGCCCAGGCGCAGCAGCGTCATCGGAATCAGCACGCCCATCATCGCGGCGAGCAGCAGGTTGAGCGTCATGGCGCCGGTCATGACCGCGCCCAGCTCCCAGTTGCCGTACAGGTAGAAGGCGACCAGACCGATCACTCCACCCCATACCAGGCCGTTCACCAGCGCTACGCCCAGCTCCTTGCGCAGCAGGCGGTTGGCACTGCTGGTCTGGATCTGATCCAGTGCCATGGCGCGGACGATCATGGTAATGGTCTGGTTGCCGGAGTTGCCACCGATGCCGGCCACGATGGGCATCAGAGCGGCGAGCGCCACCAGCTTCTCGATGGAGCCTTCGAACAGGCCGATCACCCGCGAGGCGATGAAGGCGGTGACCAGGTTGGTGGCCAGCCACGCCCAGCGGTTGCCGACCGACTTCCAGACCGAGGCGAAGATGTCTTCTTCCTCGCGCAGACCGGCCATGTTCAGGACTTCGCTTTCACTTTCCTCACGGATCAGGTCAACCATTTCGTCGATGGTGAGACGACCGATGAGCTTGCCGTTCTTGTCCACCACAGGGGCGGAAATCAGGTCGTAACGTTCGAACGCCTGGGCGGCGTCGTAGCCGTCCTCGTCGGGGGTGAAAGTCACCGGGTCGGTGGCCATGACTTCGGCTACGTCCTTGTCCGGATCGTTCACCAGCAGGCGCTTGATCGGCAGCACGCCCTTGAGCACGCCATCGTAGTCGACCACGAAGAGCTTGTCGGTATGGCCCGGCAGCTCCTTCAGGCGACGCAGGTAGCGCAGCACCACTTCCAGGCTGACGTCGTCGCGGATGGTGACCATCTCGAAGTCCATCAGCGCGCCGACCTGGTCTTCCTCGTAGGACAGCGCAGAACGCACACGCTCGCGCTGCTGCTGATCGAGGCTTTCCATCAGCTCGTGGACAACATCGCGCGGCAGTTCCGGCGCGAGGTCCGCGAGTTCGTCGGCGTCCATGTCCCTAGCCGCGGCGAGGATCTCGTGATCGTCCATGTCGGCGATCAGGGTTTCCCGCACGGAGTCGGACACTTCGAGGAGGATGTCGCCGTCGCGCTCGGCCTTGACCAGCTGCCAGACCGTCAGGCGGTCATCCAGCGGAAGGGATTCGAGGATGTGGGCGATGTCGGCCGGGTGCAGCTCTTCCAGCTTGCGCTGAAGTTCCGCCAGGTTCTGGCGGTGCACGAGGTTTTCGACGAGGTCTTGATGCTGGCCTTCCTGACGGTGCGTCAGGTCTTCCATCAGCTTGTGCTTGTGCAGCAGGTCGACCACCTGATTGAGGCGGTCCTGCAGGCTTTCCTGCGGCTTCTTGGCTTCTACTTCGGTCATAGCACGCTCCACCCCCAGTGGCAGAACGGGCCAGAGGGGATCAATACATCAGGTCGTGTGTACGCAATCGGGGTTCTGAGTAACTACTGGGTAAGTCCATGGTGGTGTCCCATGCGCCCATCGAGGGCAGATGCGGGAAATGATAACACTCCGGGGTGTATTAGGCGTTACAAAATGGCGGCCAGAACAATCGCTTGCGGGCGAAAGTTCACTGGCGAATCACTGCCCGGTTCGACGCCCGAAAGCTCCCACAGGACACCCGGCTCCGGCTGACAATTTTCACTCCTAGGCTGCAGGCAGGCCCGCCATCCAGGAGGATTCAATGCGCCTGCCCGCCCTGCTCTATTCACTCCTGATTCCACTGGTTCCGACCTGCGAGGCGGCCTCGGTGTTCCGCTGCACTGCGGCCGACGGCAGCGTGCTGTTCAGTCAGTATGGCTGCCCCGTGGAAAGGCAGCAGGAAATCCAGGAAGCGAACAATCCCACGCCCGGCAGCGGTGAGCCGGTGCCGCTGGCGATACCGCAGGAATCCGCCCCGCAGAAGCCTGTGGTGGGCAGCAAAGGTCAGGGCAAGAAGGACGCCGAGCGAGAGTCCGTCGTGGTCGTTGGCGAACAGCAGAATGGCTGCGGCAATCGCGTCACGGGCAGCGCGCGGCGCAAGGCGATCATCGAAGGGCGAGTGAGGACAGGAATGACCCGCAGCGACGTGGAGAGCACGCTGGGGAGGCCCGACAGGACCAGCCAGCACAACGAGACGTTGCGCTATCACTACGAGGCGGACAAGAAGCACGGCGCACGTACCGTGACCTTTGACGAGGATGGTTGCGTGATGGGCAAGGCGAAGCGCTGATTACGCTGCCCATGTTTTTCGAATGGAAAGTTTTTTGAAGGCAAAGAAAAAGGGCCTGCATTTCTGCAGGCCCTTTTGTATGTGGCGCACTCAGGAGGATTCGAACCTCCGACCGCTCGGTTCGTAGCCGAGTACTCTATCCAGCTGAGCTATGAGTGCGTCGTTGGCAAAGTTTAACCAGATTCACCAACTGGTTGCAGCTAGTGGCTTTTCAGCCTTTTCGCCACTGAAGCCCCGCTTTCGCGTTGCCTCTTATATGGCGCACTCAGGAGGATTCGAACCTCCGACCGCTCGGTTCGTAGCCGAGTACTCTATCCAGCTGAGCTATGAGTGCGCTGATGAGGGCGCAAATTCTAGGGCGATTTTTCTGACCTGTCAACAAGATTTTTCAATCTTTTCAGTCACTTACGTAACCGGACAACTCATCGCACCAGAGGATGCAATGGCGGAGAGGGGGGGATTCGAACCCCCGACACCCTTTTGAGGTGTACTCCCTTAGCAGGGGAGCGCCTTCGGCCACTCGGCCACCTCTCCGCAACACGGGGCGCATGATATCCATGTTTTCCCCGTTTGCAAAGAAAAATTTTAGAAAAATTAATGGTTTGGTTCTTGGTCTTTCTCTTTCTGGATGCGCTGGTAGATTTCCTCACGGTGCACAGCAACTTCCTTCGGCGCATTCACACCGATACGCACCTGATTACCTTTGACGCCCAGTACAGTCACGGTGACGTCATCACCGACCATCAGGGTCTCTCCGACCCGGCGTGTCAGAATCAGCATTCCTTTCTCCTTACGTGTTACGGGATAAGCAGTCTGCAAAAAAAGAAATGGTGGCAGATTCGTATAGATCAAGTGCGCGAATCCTTCACCCAAGTATTGACCAGTCCTGCCGGAAAGAAAGTTCCTGTCAGACAGTCAAAAACGACAAAAGGCGCGGGGTAGCCGCGCCTTTCGGTATATCCCGCCTTACTCGCCCTGTCGGGCCGGGGCGTCGAGTTCGAAAGCGGTGTGCAGGGCACGGACCGCCAACTCGAGGTACTTCTCTTCGATAACCACGGAAACCTTGATTTCCGAGGTGGAGATCATCTGGATATTGATGGTCTCCTTGGCCAGGGCTTCGAACATGCGGCTGGCGACGCCAGCGTGGGAACGCATGCCGACGCCGACGATGGAAACCTTGGCGATGTTGGTGTCGCCGGTAGCTTCACGCGCGCCGATGGTGACGGCGGTCTGCTTGAGGATTTCCAGGGCGGCCTGGTAGTCGTTGCGGTGCACGGTGAAGGTGAAGTCGGTGGTGTTATCGTGCGCGACGTTCTGCACGATCATGTCGACTTCTACATTGGCGGCACTGATCGGGCCGAGAATTTTGAAAGCAACGCCGGGGGTATCCGGTACGCCACGGATGGTCAGCTTGGCTTCGTCGCGGTTAAAGGCGATGCCGGAGATGATCGGCTGTTCCATGGATTCCTCTTCATCAAGGGTAATGAGGGTGCCCGGACCCTCCTGGAAGCTGTGCAGCACGCGCAGCGGGACGTTGTACTTGCCGGCGAATTCCACCGAGCGGATCTGCAGCACCTTGGAACCGAGGCTGGCCATTTCCAGCATCTCTTCGAAGGTGATCTTGTCCAGGCGACGCGCCTGCGGCACGACGCGCGGGTCGGTGGTGTAGACGCCATCGACGTCGGTGTAGATCTGGCACTCGTCGGCCTTCAGTGCCGCCGCCAGGGCTACGCCAGTGGTGTCGGAGCCGCCACGGCCGAGGGTAGTGATGTTGCCCTGCTCGTCCACACCCTGGAAGCCAGCGACTACGACTACACGGCCGGCTTTCAGATCTGCGCGAATGTTCGCATCGTCGATGCTCAGGATACGCGCCTTGGTGTGGGAACTGTCGGTCAGGATACGGACCTGGTTACCGGTGTAGGAAACCGCCGGCACGCCGCGCTTCATCAGCGCCATGCTCAGCAGGGCGATGGTCACCTGCTCGCCGGTGGAGACCATCACATCCAGCTCGCGCGGAATCGGCTGGTCCATGATCTGTTTCGCCAGACCAATCAGGCGGTTGGTCTCGCCGCTCATGGCGGACACCACCACGACGATGTCGTCGCCCGCTTCACGGAATTTCTTCACCTTCTCGGCTACCTGCTCGATTCTCTCGACGGTGCCGACGGAGGTCCCTCCAAACTTCTGTACGATCAAAGCCATTTCAAAAGCCGCCTGATTCCTGAAGGGCGCCCATTAAACATGCATCACCGCATGCTGCCAAGGCCCGCCGGACGCGCTGCGGGCCCCGTATTTCAGGGCCTTTAGAGGCCCTGTTCGACAAACTTCACTGCCAGCGCCAGAGCTTCGTCCAGCTTGCCGGCATCGACGCCACCGCCCTGGGCCATGTCCGGGCGACCACCGCCCTTCCCGCCCACGGCCGCAGCGGCCTGCCTCATCAGATCGCCCGCTTTCAGCTTGGCGGTCAGGTCCTGGGTCACGCCGGCAACCAGCACGACCTTCTCTTCGAACACGCCGCCCAGCAGGATCACGCCGCTGCCCAGCTTGTTCTTCAGCTGGTCGACCAGCGCCAGCAGCGCCTTGCCGTCGAGGCCGTCGAGACGCGAGGACAGCACCTGCACACCACCGACATCCACGGCGGAACCCGCCAGGTCGTCGCCGGCTGCGCTGGCAGCCTTGGCCTTGAGCTGCTCCAGCTCTTTTTCCAGCTGACGGTTGCGCTCGATCAGGCCGGAGAGCTTGTCCAGCAGGTTGTCACGGCTGCCCTTGACCAGGCCGGCCGCTTCCTTGAGCTGCTCTTCGGCACCATTGAGGTAGGCCAGTGCAGCGCTGCCAGTGACCGCTTCGATACGGCGTACGCCGGAAGCCACACCGCCTTCGCTGGTGATCTTGAACAGGCCGATGTCGCCGGTGCGGGACACGTGGGTGCCGCCACACAGTTCGACGGAGAACTTGCCGCCCATGCTCAGCACGCGCACCTGATCACCGTACTTCTCGCCGAACAGCGCCATGGCGCCGTTGTTCTTGGCGGATTCGATGTCAGTCTCTTCGGTCTCGACCTCGGAGTTCTTGCGGATTTCGCGGTTGACGATGTCTTCAAGCTGCTTCAGCTGCTCGGGCTTGATCGCCTCGAAGTGGCTGAAGTCGAAGCGCAGGCGCTGGCTATCGACCAGCGAGCCCTTCTGCTGGACGTGATCGCCCAGTACCTGGCGCAGCGCAGCGTGCAGCAGGTGGGTAGCAGAGTGGTTCAGCGCGGTGGCCTGGCGCACGGAAGCGTCGACCTCGGCCTTCACGGCAGCGCCAACGGTCAGGCTGCCCTGGGCAACCACACCGTGGTGCAGGTGAGCGCCGCCAGCCTTGGTGGTGTCGCGCACGTCGAAGCGCACGCCCGCAGCTTCAAGGTAACCGCTGTCGCCAACCTGGCCGCCGGATTCGGCATAGAACGGAGTCTGGTCGAGGACGACCACGCCCTCCTCGCCTTCGCCCAGCTGCTCGATGGCCTTGCCGTCCTTGAACAGGGCGATGATCTGGCCAGCGCCGGAAACGCCCTGGTAGCCGAGGAAGCGGGTGTCGCCATCCACTTTCACCAGGCTGTTGTAGTCCATGCCGAAGGCGCTGGCGGAGCGGGCACGCTCGCGCTGGGCCTCCATCTCGCGTTCGAAGCCTTCCTCGTCGAGAGTCAGGCTGCGCTCGCGGGCGATGTCGTTGGTCAGGTCCACCGGGAAGCCGTAGGTGTCGTACAGCTTGAACACCACGTTGCCGGGAATGACGCTGCCCTTGAGCTCGGACAGGTCCTGCTCGAGAATCTTCAGGCCCTGCTCCAGGGTCTTGGCGAACTGCTCTTCCTCGGTCTTCAGCACGCGCTCGATGTGCGCCTGCTGCTGCTTGAGCTCGACGAAGGCTTCGCCCATCTCGCCGACCAGGGCGGAAACGATCTTGTGGAAGAAGGTGCCCTTGGCGCCCAGCTTGTTACCGTGGCGGCAGGCGCGACGGATGATGCGGCGCAGCACGTAGCCGCGGCCTTCGTTGGACGGCAGCACGCCGTCGGCGATCAGGAAGCCGCAGGAACGGATGTGGTCGGCAACCACTTTCAGCGACGGTGCGTCGTCGTTGGCGCAGCCGATGGCGTCGGCCGAAGCCTTCAGCAGGCTCTGGAACAGGTCGATCTCGTAGTTCGAGTGGACGTGCTGCAGCACGGCGCTGATGCGCTCAAGGCCCATGCCGGTGTCCACGCTCGGCGCCGGCAGCGGGTGCATGACGCCGTCCGCGGTGCGGTTGAACTGCATGAAGACGTTGTTCCAGATCTCGATGTAGCGGTCGCCGTCTTCTTCCGGCGAGCCGGGCGGGCCACCCCAGATGTCGGCGCCGTGGTCGAAGAAGATCTCGGTGCACGGGCCGCACGGACCGGTGTCGCCCATCGCCCAGAAGTTGTCCGATGCGTAGGGAGCGCCCTTGTTGTCGCCGATGCGGACCATGCGCTCGGCGGGGATGCCGACTTCCTGGGTCCAGATGTCGTACGCCTCGTCATCGCTGGCGTAGACGGTGACCCAGAGCTTTTCCTTGGGCAGATTCAGCCACTTGTCCGAGGTGAGGAATTCCCAGGCGTAGGTGATGGCATCGCGCTTGAAATAGTCGCCGAAGCTGAAGTTGCCCAGCATTTCGAAGAAGGTGTGGTGGCGCGCGGTGTAACCGACGTTTTCCAGGTCGTTGTGCTTGCCGCCGGCACGCACGCACTTCTGGCTGGTGGTGGCGCGGGTATAGGCGCGCTTTTCCAGGCCCAGGAAGCAATCCTTGAACTGGTTCATGCCTGCGTTGGTGAACAGCAGGGTCGGGTCGTTCGCGGGGATCAGCGAACTGGACGCTACGCGGGTGTGCCCCTTCTCTTCGAAGAAGCGGAGGAAGGCTTCACGGATTTCAGCGCTTTTCATAGGTTCTTCCACGGAAAAATGCGGCCACGAATCGCCGGCAAAGGGCCGCATTATATCGGCCCCGCATCAAGGTTGTAGTGTCTTTGCGCGATAGTTAACCCCTATCGCGCAATAATTTCTGTCAGGAACGACGAAAGGCGGCAAAAGCTTCGACGATACGCGGGATATCGGCGCTTTTCACATCGAGGTGGGTGACCAGCCGCAGTCGCGCCGCCGGGCTGACGCGAATGCCATGTTCGGCCAAGTGCTCACCCAGTGCGCCGGCCTGCTCGCCGATGCCGACGTAGACCATGTTGGTCTGCACCGGCTCGATGGCGTAGCCCAGTTCGGCCAGGCCACGGCCCAGCGTTTCGGCGTTGGCGTGGTCCTCGGCCAAGCGCCCGACTTGATGGTCCAGCGCATACAGTGCCGCCGCCGCGAGGCCACCAGCCTGGCGCATGCCGCCGCCGACCATCTTGCGCAGGCGACGTGCGCGGCCGATCAGCTCGGCATCGCCGCAGAGCACCGACCCCACCGGCGCACCAAGTCCCTTGGACAGGCACACCGAAACGGAGTCGAAGTGGCGGGTGATCTCGCGGGCGTCCACGCCCAGCTTCACTGCCGCGTTGTACAGGCGCGCGCCGTCCAGGTGCAGCGCCAGGCCACGGCGGCAGGTCATTTCCCGTGCAGCGGCCAGGTAGGTCAGCGGCAGGACCTTGCCCTGCATGGTGTTTTCCAGCGCCAGCAGGCGGGTGCGGGCGAAGTGGAAATCGTCCTGCTTGATCGCCGCCTCGACCTTGGCCAGGTCCAGCGAGCCATCCGCTTCGCCATCGATGGGCTGAGGCTGGATCGAGCCCAATACCGCGGCGCCGCCGCCTTCATATTTATAGGTGTGCGCCTGCTGGCCGACGATGTACTCGTCGCCCCGGCTGCAGTGGGCCATCAGGCCGAGCAGGTTGCTCATGGTGCCGGTGGGCACGAACAGCGCGGCGGCGAAGCCCAGGCGCTCGGCGAGGGTTGCTTCCAGGCGGTTCACCGTCGGGTCTTCGCCGTAGACGTCATCGCCCAGTTCGGCCTGCGCCATCGCCTCGCGCATGCCGGCGGTGGGCAGGGTCACGGTGTCGCTGCGAAGGTCGATGATGGACATGGCAAGGCTCCTCGGGCATCAGGCGGAAAGGGCCGATGCTAAGCGCTCGCCAGAGGGGAAACAAGGCGCGCGATGGGCGCGCGCCGGGGAGATCACAGCTCGGTGGGAATGACCAGGATGCCGGCGCGCAGGCCATTCTTCACCCGTGGGTTGGGGAAGATGATCCGTGCGCCCTGCTCTTCCACGATCCAGCGCGTGCCGCCGATGTCCTCGGCGAGCAGGAAGCCGTGGTCCAGCTCGGTGAAGTTGTCCACCGCATCGTCCAGGTGCAGGCGGAAGTGGTCGCTGTGCTTGATCACTTCGCGGGAGACCGCGAACAGCTGCAGGCCGTCGATCTGTGCGCCGTCCGCCTCCTGGCCGCTGATCACGCCCTGCAGCATGGTTTCGAGACGATCCAGGTTCACCGCCTGGTTCTGCCCGAACGGCCGGGCCTTGCCCAGTTCCAGGGTGAACGCCTCGGCGCCCAGCTGGCTGTAGGTGTAGGCGCTGAAAGTGATGCCCGGCTTGCTTTGCAGCAGCACCGCATCGATGCCGGCACTGCGCAGGCGCGCCAGCTCGTCGCGGGAGTGCTCGCGGCCGCTGGCCCAGGGGTAGAGCGCGAACTGCTCGATCTTCGAGCCCCGGATGGCCGTGTGCAGGTCGTAGTGCAGACGCGGGCGGCCCTCGCGGGCGAAGAACGCGGCAGCCAGACGCTCCAGCTCCGACGCACGCAGTGCCTCGTTGCCGCTGCCCTCCTCGTGGCGACCGCAGAACAGACGGTTGATGTCCTGTTCCAGGTAACGCTCGCCACGGCGCATGGCCTCGGGATTGCCGAGCAGGAACAGCACCCGCGACGCCGGCTTCAGCTCGCCACGGGCGATGCGGTGTACCAGGCGGTCGAGCAGTTCGATGGGGGCCGTCTCGTTGCCGTGGATACCCGCCGAGAGCAGCAGGTCGCGGCCATTGTCGCGCGCCACCGGCGGAGTGACTTCGAGGGCGCCTTCAGCCAGCCAGTGCAGACGGGTACCGTCCGCGGTGAGCTGAATCTTTTCCGTCGGCTCACGGCCGGCGAGGGTCAGTTCGAGCAGTTTGCCCAGAGCTAGCATGCGGACGCCTCCATCATTCCCCGCGGCCGGAGCGGCCGCGGACTCCGCGATCAGTGGTGATGGTCACATCCACAGTCTGGACCATGTTCGTGGACTTCGGCGGCTTCCAGCTCAAGGCTCAGGCCCAACTGGTTCACCGCCTGCGGGCGCACCACCAGCAGCGGGATCTCGGCGTCGTCCTCATGGGAGTCGGCGTAGATCACCAGGCCGCCCTTGCCGTCGGCTTCCAGCCACAGCTCGCGCCCTTCCAGGCGGATGGCCAGGCGCGCAGTGTGGGTCTCGCGGCGCTCGCCCTTGTTGTCTTCGAGAATCAGCGGGAGGCTTTCGGTCATGTCAGTTACTCAAATCTGCTGGAAGGGATAAACCGAGCCCAGTTTAAGGATCTGGCTCAATTCATCCAACGCCGTCCGGCACTCGACGAGCAGTTGCGGATCGGCCAGGTCGGTTTCGGCCAGGCGATCGCGGTAATGCTTGTCGACCCAGGTGACCAGGGTGTCGTGCAGGGTCGGCGTCATGATCACGCCCGGATTGACCGCAGCCAGCTCGGCGTCGCTGAGCGCCACGCGCAGGCGCAGGCAGGCGGGGCCGCCGCCGTTCTGCATGCTCTGCTTGAGGTCGAACACCTTCACCTCGCGGATCGGGCCGTCCTCAGCGGTCAGGCGCGAAAGGTATTGCCAGACGTGCTCGTTCTTGCGGCACTCCTCCGGGACGATCAGCAGCATGTTGCCGTCGGCACGGGTGAGCAGCTGGCTGTTGAACAGGTAGGACTTCACCGCGTCCTCGACGGTGACCTGGTCGCGCGGCACGCACACGGCGCGGAACCGGCCACCACGGCGGCCGAGCTTGTCGTGCAACTCGGCGAGCACGCGCTCGGTGTCGAGGAAGGCGTCCTCATGATGGAACAGCACTTCGCCGTTACCCACCGCAATCACGTCATTGTGGAACACGCCCTGGTCGATCACCGCTGGGTTCTGCTGGGCATAGACCACGCCGTCATCGCTCAGGCCGTGCAGACGGGCGACCGCCTGGCAGGCTTCCAGGGTCTGCCGCGCCGGGTAGCGCTGCGGTGCCGGGAAGCGGCTGTCGAAGGCGCTGCGACCGAACACGAAGAACTCGACACCGGCTTCGCCATAGGACTTGCAGAAGCGCGTGTGGTTGGCCGCGCCCTCGTCGCCGAACTGGGCGACTGCCGGCAGAGCGGCGTGGTGGGCGAAGTGTTTCTCGTCGTTGAACATCGCCGCGAGGATGCGGCTGGTCTGCGGATGTTCGATGGAACGGTGGAACTTGCAGTTCAGGTTGGCGGCGGTGAAGTGCACGCGGCCATCGGCCGTGTCGGCACCGGGGCTGACGGTGGCGGCGTTGGCGGTCCACATGCAGGACGCCGAGCTGACCGCAGCGAGCAGCGGCATGGCGTCTTTCGCTGCCTTGGCGATCACCTCGGCGTCGGTGCCGGAGAAGCCCAGGGCGCGCAGCGAGGCGACGGCAGGGCGTTCCTGCGGGGCGAACACGCCCTGCTTGAAGCCCATTTCCATCAGCGCCTTCATCTTCGACAGGCCCTGCTTCGCCGCTTCGCGCGGGTTGGAGGCCGCCTGGCTGTTGCTCTGCGAAGCCACGTTGCCGTAGGACAAGCCGCCGTAGTTGTGCGTCGGCCCGACCAGACCGTCGAAGTTCATCTCATAGGCGGTCATCACAGGCTCACTCCCGGAGTCAGGGTTGCAGGCAGGCTCAGGCTGTCGCTTTCCAGCGAGGCGACCGGGTACGCGCAGTAGTCGGCCGCGTAGTACGCGCTCGGGCGGTGGTTACCGGAGGCGCCGATACCGCCGAACGGCGCGATGCTGGCGGCGCCGGTCAGCTGCTTGTTCCAGTTGACGATGCCGGCGCGGCTTTCGATGAGGAAGTCCTCGTAGCGCTCGCGTGAGTCCGACAGCAGGCCGGCAGCGAGGCCGTACTGGGTGGCATTGGCTTCACGCACGGCGGCGTCGAAGTCGGCGTAGCGGATCACCTGCAGCAAGGGGCCGAAGAACTCTTCGTCCGGGCGCTCGCTGACGGCGGTCACGTCGAGGATGCCGGGAGTCAGCAGCGCGGCAGTGGCCAGCGGCTGGGTCATCGCCAGCAGCGGCCTGGCGCCCTTGGCCAGCAGTTGTTCCTGAGCCTTGATCAGATGCTCGGCGGCGGCCAGCGAGATCACCGAGCCCATGAAGGGCGCCGGTTGCTCATCGAAGGCGCCGACCTTGATGGTCGCGGCCACGGCCACCAGGCGCTCGATCAGCGCGTCGCCCCAGGCGCCCTGCGGCACCAGCAGGCGGCGGGCGCAGGTGCAGCGCTGGCCGGCGGAAATGAAGGCGGACTGGATGATGGTGTAGACAGCAGCATCCACGTCCTTCACTTCGTCGACGATCAGCGGGTTATTGCCGCCCATTTCCAGTGCCAGGATTTTCTGCGGGCGACCGCCGAACTGGCTGTGCAGCAGGTTACCGGTGCGGCTGGAGCCGGTGAAGAACAGGCCGTCGATGTCGTCGTTGCCAGCCAAGGCCACCCCAGTATCGCGGGCGCCCTGCACCAGGTTGATCACACCAGCGGGAATGCCCGACTCGATCCAGGCCTGCAGGGTCAGCTCGGCGACCTTCGGGGTCAGCTCGCTGGGTTTGAACACCACGGCATTGCCCGCCAGCAGGGCCGGCACGATGTGGCCGTTGGGCAGGTGGCCGGGGAAGTTGTACGGACCGAACACGGCGACCACGCCATGGGGCTTGTGGCGCAGCACGGCGGTGGCGTCGGCCAGCGGGCCACTCTTCTCACCCGTGCGTTCACGGAAGGCCTGGACCGAGATGGCGACCTTGTTGACCATGCTGGTCACTTCGGTGGCGGCTTCCCACAGCGGCTTGCCGGTCTCCTCGCCAATGGCACGGGCCATTTCCTCGGAGCGGCCCTTGAGGGCGGCGGCGAAGCGCTCCAGCACGGCGATGCGCTCTTCCACAGGGCGACGGGCCCAGGCCGGGAAGGCATTGCGCGCGGCGGCGACGGCGGCGGCAACCTGCTGCGGCGAAGCGGCACGGCCGGACCAGACCACGGCCTGGCTGACCGGGCACAGCGATTGCTGAGGCTCGCCTTCGCCCGCCAGCCACTGGCCGGCAATGTAGTGGGTATTCATCATCAGGCTCCCCTGACGCCGGGCGGCGTCAGTTGCGTTTTCCGGAGAGGGGCACCGCGCGGACCGAAGCGCCGGCGGACAGGCGCAGGCGCTTGGCGGTCTGCGCATCGACCACCAGCGAGCCGGCGGCCACGCGCGCCGGGGCCGCGGTGATACGGCACTCCTCGCGCTTGCGGTTGTGGATCAGGTAGGGCTCGGCGTCGTCGCCGGGCGTGCCGATCGCCAGCACCAGGTTCTGGCTGTCGGCGATGGCGCGGACCTTCTCGGTCGGCGCCTCGATGGCGGGGCCGGCGTCGAAGATGTCGACGTAGCCCTGGTAGCTGAAGCCCTCGGCCTTGAGCATGGCCAGCGCCGGCTCGGTATCGGAGTGCACGCGACCGATCACCGAGCGCGCCTCTTCCGAAAGGAAGCAGCTGTAGAGCGGGAACTTGGGCATCAGCTCGGCGATGAAGGCCTTGTTGCCCACACCGGTCAGGTAGTCCGCCTGGCTGAACTCCATCTTGAAGAAGTGCCGGCCCAGGCTTTCCCAGAACGGCGAGCGCCCGGCGGCATCGGACATGCCACGCATCTCGGCGATCACCTTGTCACCGAACAGCTCGCGGAACTCGGCGATGAACAGGAAGCGCGCCTTGGACAGCAGGCGACCGTTCAGGCCGGCGCGGTGATCCGCATGCAGGAACAGCGAGCACAGCTCGGACTGCCCGGTGAGGTCGTTGGCCAGGAACAGCGTGGGAATCTCGCGGTGGATGCCCAATTCCTGGGAGGCGCTGACGGTCAGGCCGACGCGGTAGTTGTACCAGGGCTCGCGCAGGCCGACGGCGCCGGCCACGGCGGAGATGCCGACGACCTTGCCTTCGTCGTTTTCCAGCACGAACAGGTAGTCGGCGTCGGCGCGTTCGGCTTCGCCACGGAAGGCCTTCTCGGCCCAGTTCACCCGGTGCTGCAGGCGCTGCTCGTTGGCCGGCAGCGTGGTCAGGCCGGTGCCGGTGCTGCGCGCCAGGTCAAACAGAGCCGGCAGGTCGGCGCTGGTTACGGGACGGACGATCATGCTCTCTCCCCTCAGATCGCAACCAGGCGCACGCTGGCGCCCTCGCCGATGCCCAGGGCATCGGCGGTTTCCTGGTTCAGGGTGACGGGCTTGCCCGGCACCCAGTCGAGTTCGGCGACAATGGCGCGGAAATCCTGCAGCTGGCCGTTGGTGACCAGGTAGCTGCGGCTGCCATGACCCGACGCGCCGATGCGCACCGGCACCTGGCGACTCTGGGCGATGGAACGGATGTTCGAGGTGCGCGCATGCAGCGCCGGACCGCCGTCGAAGATATCCACGTAGTTCTCGGACTCGAAGCCGTCGCGCATCAGGATGTCGAAGGTGATCTGCGCACGCGGATGCACCTGGCCCATCGCTTCCTGCGCCTCGTCCGGCAGCAGCGGCACATAGATCGGGTAATGCGGCATCAGCTCGGCGAGGAAGGTGCGGCTCTTCAGACCGGACAGTTTCTCGGCCTCGGTGTAGTCGAGATCGAAGAAGTTGCGCCCGATGGCGTTCCAGAACGGCGACTGGCCCTGGTCGTCGCTGTAGCCGACGATCTCCACCACCACCGCATCGGCAAAGCGCTCCGGATGGCTGGCCATGAACAGCAGGCGGCCACGGGAGTTGAGCTCGGCGATCGGCGTGTTCACCAGGTCGCGCTCGACGTAGAAGCTGGTCAGCAGGCTGTTGCCGGTAAGGTCATGGCACAGCGAGAGGACGTGAATCTTGTTGTGGATCTTCAGCTCGCGGGAAGCATGCACGAAGGTCTCGTTGCGGAAGCTGTAGAACGGCTCGGAGAAGCCGGCGGAAGCAACGATGGCCGAGCAGCCGACCAGGCGGCCAGTCTCGCTGTCCTCGAGCACGAAGAAGTAGCTCTCTTCACCGTTGAAGCTCACTTCGGCGGCGAACGAGGCCTCCGAGGCGAGGATCTTCTCGCGCAGGCGTTCCGCGTCGTCCGGCAGCGACGTGACGCCGACCGGGCTGTCCGCGGCGAGACGCTGCACTTGCTGCAGGTCGGCCACTTGGGCGGGGCGCATCACCAGCATGGCGTCACTCCTCTAACCAGACAAAAATTGTGATTCTTGGTTGATGAATCATGGGCGCGACACGACCCGTGCCGCGCTCATTGGGCATTCGAAGAACCGGCCGGGACGATCCGGCCGGTTGAGCGGCGAGGCGGACCTCGCCGGTTCAGCGTAGCCGGGGGATCAGCCGCGGGTCAGCTTGGCGATGGCGCGCTCGAGGCGATCCAGGCCTTCGTCGATGTCCGCGTCCGGGATCACCAGGCTGGGCGCGAAACGCACCACGTCCGGACCAGCCTGCAGGACCATCACGCCTTCCTTCTCGGCGGCGTTGAGCACGTCCTTGGCCTTGCCCTTGAAGGCATCGTTGAGCACCGCGCCGATCAGCATGCCCATGCCGCGGACCTGGGTGAAGATGCCGTACTCGGCGGCGATCTTCTCCAGGCGGACCTTGAAGCGCTCGTGCTTGGCTTTCACGCCTGCGAGCACTTCCGGGGTGTTGATCACGTCGAAGGCCGCACCGGCGACGGCGCACGCCAGCGGGTTGCCGCCGTAGGTGGTGCCGTGGGTACCGACGACCAGGTGTTCGGCGATCTTCGCGGTGGTCAGCATGGCGCCGATCGGGAAGCCGCCGCCCAGGCCCTTGGCGCTGGAGAGGATGTCGGGGTTCACACCGTAGTACTGGTGGGCGTAGAGGTAGCCGATACGACCGAAGCCGCTCTGCACTTCATCGAAGATCAGCAGCGCGTTGTTCTCGTCGCACAGCTTGCGCACGCCTTCCAGGTAGGCCTGGTCGGCCGGCAGTACGCCGCTCTCGCCTTGCACCGGTTCGATGATCACGGCACAGGTCTTGTCGGAAATGGCTGCCTTCAGGGCTTCCAGGTCGTTGAACGGGATGTGCGTGATGCCTTCGACCTTCGGGCCGAAACCATCGGAGTACTTGGCCTGGCCACCGACGTTGACGGTGAACAGGGTACGGCCGTGGAAGCTGTTGACCATCGAGATGATCTCGTACTTTTCGGGGCCGTAGACGTCGTGGGCGTAGCGACGCGCCAGCTTCAGCGCGGCCTCGTTGGCCTCGGCGCCGGAGTTGGCGAAGAACACGCGCTCGGCGAAGGTGGCGTCGATCAGCTTCTTCGCCAGGCGCAGGGCCGGCTCGTTGGTGAAGACGTTGGAGACGTGCCAGATCTTGCCGGCCTGCTCAATCAGCGCCTGCATCAGCGCCGGATGGCCATGGCCCAGGGAACTGACCGCGATGCCGCCGGCGAAGTCCACCAGCTCTCGGCCGCTCTGATCCCAGACTCGGGAACCCTCGCCACGCACCGGAATGAAGGCAGCCGGCGAATAGTTGGGAACCATGACCTGGTCGAAGTCGGAGCGTTGGACCTGAGCTTGCGGAGCGGACATCGGTGTTCTCCTGCCTGGTTGAGGCGGCTATCGATGAATGGATTGTAGGGACGAACAGCGGGCCGTCATTGCCGCCATGCGACAACTTGTTATAGCGCCAACCCGCGAATTGCCGAGGCTTACGGAAATGCGACAGAAAGCGTCGGGAAGGCGCAGTGTAAGGCCTGCGGCCTGCTGCGGGTACAAGCGACCGTGGAATTTGTTCGCTGCGCGAACGGGGGGAAAAGGAATAAGGCAGGAAGGGGCTTTTAGGTAGGAGCAAGCCGGCTCGCGAACCGCTTTGCACCGACGCACCCAGCAAGCTTGCTCCTACAATAGGCCGCTCAGACTCGTAGGGCGGATAACGCGCCAGCGTTATCCGCCGTGACCACAGCGGCGGATAACCTGTTCCAGGTTATTCGCCCTACGGCATTGCGCTGACAAACGACAGGAAGTTGAGCAGAGGGGGCTTTTCGTAGGAGCGGTCAGCCGCGCTCGGTGGCGACCGGTGCAGCTTCGGCGGCGCTCTGGCCGCGGCGCTGGTTGCGGTCTTCGCGCGGGGTCACGCCGAAGAAGTTGCGGTAGGCACTGGAGAAGTGCGGGCCGCTGGAGAAGCCACAGGACAGGCCGATCTGGATGATCGACTTGCTGGTCTGCATGAGCATCTGCCGTGCGCGGTTCAGGCGCAGCTCCAGGTAGTACTGGCTGGGCACGCGGGTCAGGTACTGCTTGAAGATGCGCTCCAGCTGGCGGCGCGACACGCACACGTGCTGGGCGATCTCGTCGGTGGTCAGCGGCTCCTCGATATTCGCCTCCATCAGCAGCACCGCCTGGGTGAGCTTCGGGTGGCTGGAGCCAAGGCGGTTCTTCAGCGGGATGCGCTGGCGTTCGGAGCCTTCGCGGATGCGCTCCACCACCAGCTCTTCGGAGACAGCGCCCGCCAGCTCCGCGCCATGGTCGCGGGACAGCACGGCCAGCAGCAGGTCGAGCACCGCCATGCCGCCGCAGGCACTCAGGCGATCACGGTCCCACTCGAACAGATGGTTGGTGGCGATGACCTTGGGGTAACGCTCGGTGAAGTCGTCGTGCCAGCGCCAGTGCACGGCGGCGCGGTAACCGTCGAGCAGGCCCAGCTGCGCCAGCGGGTAGATGCCGGCGGACAGCGCGCCGATGCTCACGCCGCTGCGCGACAGTTGCTTGAGTACGGCAGCTAGTGGCGCGGGGACCGTCTGCGGAATCTCGTCGGCGACCAGGAAGATGCGCTGGCACTGCTCCAGCACCCCATTCCAGGCCTGCCCCGGCAGGCGCCAGCCATCGGCCTCGGCCACCGGCTCGGCGCTCATGAACACCGGTTCGTAGAGCGCTTCGGGGTGCAGCCGGCGGGCGACCCGCAGGGCCTCCTCGGCCAGACCGAGGGTCAGCGCCCGCGTGTGCGGCCAGAGGAGGAATCCGATGCGTTGTGCGGTCATGCGATCAGGTCACCAGGCGACTGTAACGGACAGCTTACTTCAAGCTGCCGGAAAGGAACTGCTTGAGGCGTTCGGATTGCGGATTGGCCAGGACTTCCTTCGGGCAGCCCGCCTCTTCCACCAGGCCCTTGTGCAGGAACACCAGCTGGTTGGAGACCTCGCGGGCGAAGCCCATCTCGTGGGTCACCACCACCATGGTGCGGCCTTCCTGGGCCAGGTCCTGCATCACGCGCAGGACTTCGCCGACCAGTTCGGGGTCGAGCGCCGAGGTCGGTTCGTCGAACAGCATGACTTCCGGCTCGACCGCCAGGGCACGGGCGATGGCCACGCGCTGCTGCTCGCCGCCGGACATGTGGGCCGGGTAGGCATCCTTGCGGTGCGCCACGCCGACTTTCGCCAGGTAGTGCTCGGCCTTTTCCAGCGCTTCCTTCTTCGACACGCCCAACACGTGGACCGGCGCTTCGATGACGTTTTCCAGGGCGCTCATGTGCGACCACAGGTTGAAGTGCTGGAACACCATCGACAGGCGCGAACGCATGCGCTGCAGCTGCTTGGCGTCAGCGGCCTTGAGCGCGCCGTCCTTGTTCGGCACGAGCTTGAGCTCTTCGCCATTGAGCAGGATCTTGCCGGCGTGGGGCTGCTCCAGCAGGTTGATGCAGCGCAGGAAGGTACTCTTGCCCGAGCCGGAGGAGCCGATGATGCTGATCACGTCGCCCGCTTTCGCCGCCAGGGAGACGCCCTTGAGCACCTCATGGGTGCCGTAGCGCTTGTGCAGGTCCTGGATTTCCAGTTTGTACATGGTGTCGGTTCTCGAATTCAGTCGTTGATCAGCCGGCCCTTGCGGAACGGCTCACGCCCGGCCACCTTGGCCAGCCAAAGCCCCGGCTGGGCGTAGCGCCCACGCTCGATGGCGAACAGCACGCCGGAAGTCCCGGCGCGAACGGTGCTGACCTGGTCGTTCAGCGGGTCGACCACTTCGAACAGCGCGTCGCCCTTCTCTACCCACTCCCCCGCCTTGCGCAGGTAACTCACCACGCCAACGTGGGGCGCATAGAGGTACTCGGTGCCTTCGAAGGGCATGCCTTCGCAGCAGTCGGCCGGTGCCGCCGGCCAATCGCCGGCGATCAGGCCCTGCTCGGCGAGGAAGCCGAGGATGGCCTCGGCATTGGCCTGCCCCTGGTCGACGCGGGTATCGCCCACGCCGCCCAGTTCGACAGTGGTCGCCAGGCACGCGAGCGGAATCGCCGCCTGCGGGAAGGCCTGCGCCAGGCGCAGCCAGGGCAGCGAGCAGGATTCGTCGAAGGAACTGCCGCCGGAATCTTCGGCAAGCAGAGCGACACCCGCTTTCAGGCGTGCGGCCAAGGATTTCCAGCGCGGCCAGTGCTGCGGAATCGCGTAGATATGGATGGCGGCGTCGAAGTCGCAGTGCAGATCGAGCACCACTTCGGCATCACAGGCATGGCGCAACAGGATGCGCTGCATGCCCTGCAGCTCGGACGAGGCCGGCGGCAGCGCGTCGAGACCATCACGCATGGCCTGGCGGATCAGCTCGACGTTGGCGGCTTCATCGGTGCCCAATTGGTCGCCGACACGTTCGGCGACCAGCGCGCTCAGCTCGACGAAATCGCGGTTGAAATTCTTCCCGCTGCCGAACTCGAAACGGCCCAGATGGCTGGCCTGCAGGGTCTGACCCAGGCCGATGGGGTTGGCCACCGGCACCAGTTCGACGACGCAGTTCAGTTGCCCGCGCGACTCGAGGTCGGCCAGGCGCTGCTTGAGTTCCCAGGCAGTGCGCATGCCCGGCAGCTCGTCGGCGTGCAGGCTGGACTGGATGTATACCTTGCGCGAACCCTTGCCGTAGCGGAATACGCTCAGGCGGCGCTCGCTACCCAGGCTGCTCCACGGCAGCAGATGATCGATACGTTCCACGGTGTATTCCTCAGTGCTTGCGCGGCGCGAGATAGGCCAGCCAGCGGCGCTCAGCCAGCTTGAACAGGCGCACCAGGGTGAAGGTCATGATCAGGTAGAAGATGCCGGCGGTGATGAACGCCTCGAACGGCAGGTAGTACTGCGAGTACACGGTGCGCGCGGCGCCGGTGATGTCCACCAGGGTCACGATGGACGCAAGGCTCGTAGTCTGCAGCATCATGATCACTTCGTTGCTGTACTGCGGCAGCGCGCGGCGCAGGGCCGAGGGCAGGAGGATGCGGCGGTACAGCTTGATCCGCGACATGCCCATAGCCTTGGCGGCCTCGATCTCGCCGTGCGGGGTCGCGCGGATGCTGCCGGCGAGGATCTCCGCGGTGTAGGCGCTGGTGTTGATGGCAAAGGCTGCGCAGGCACAGAAAGTGGCATTGGACAGCAGCGGCCACATCGCGCTCTCGCGCACTGCCTCGAACTGCGCCAGGCCGTAATAGATGAGGAACAGCTGCACCAGCATCGGGGTGCCGCGGATCACATAGGTGTAGAGCCAGGCCGGCAGGTTCACCGCCGGGTTCTTCGAACAGCGCATCAGCGCCAGCGGCACCGCCGCCAGCAGACCGAAGAACAGCGAGATCGCCAGCAGCTTGAGGGTCACCAGCAGGCCGCTGAAGTAGAGCGGCAGGCTGTCCCAGATGACGGAGAAGTCGAAAATCATGATCAGGCTCCCGGTCTCAAAGCTCGGCGACTTTCACGCCGACCGAATAGCGGCGTTCGAGCATGCGCAGCAGCACCAGGGAAACGCTGGTGACTACCAGGTACAGCGCCGCCACGGCGAGGAAATAGGTGAAGGGTTCGCGGGTGGCGTCCGAGGCCTGCTTGGCCTTGAACATCATGTCCTGCAGGCCGACCACGGAGATCAGCGCCGTGGCCTTGACCAGCACCAGCCAGTTGTTGGTGAAGCCGGGGATGGCCAGGCGGATCATTTGCGGCACCTGGATGCGGAAGAACACCTGAAGCGGGCTCATGCCGTAGGCGAAGCCGGCCTCGCCCTGCCCTTTCGGGATGGCCATGAAGGCGCCACGGAAGGTCTCGGACAGGTAGGCGCCGAAGATGAAGCCCAGGGTGCCGACGCCGGAGGCGAAGGGGTTGAGGTCGATGTAGTCGTCATAGCCGACCATGGGCGCGACCCAGTTCACCGCAGCCTGGCCGCCGTAGAAGATCAGCAGGATCAGCACGAGGTCCGGTACGCCGCGGATCACGGTGGAATAGAGGTCGCCACACCAGGCCAGCCACTTCACCGGCGACAGGCGGATGGCCGCGCCGAGCAGACCCAATGCGATCGCCAGGGCCATCGACAGCAGGGACAGCTGAAGCGTCAGCCAGGCACCATCGACGATGGTGGCTCCGTAGCCATTGAGCATAATTTGGTACCTCGTGAAACCGGACGCCGCCCGCAACGACACGGACGCTCAGGGCGAGCGCGATTGCAGGCTCACCCCCAATAAAAAAGTGGCACAAACTTCAGGACCGGGCCTGGGTCTGTGCCACTTCTGGACGTGGATCAGTTCTCGCCGTAGACGTCGAACTTGAAGTACTTGTCCTGTACTTCCTTGTACTTGCCGTTGGCACGGATGCCGGCGATGGCCGCGTTGAATTTCTCGGTCAGGGCGGTATCGCCCTTGCGCACGGCGATGCCGGCGCCACCACCGAAGTACTTCGGATCGTTGTATTCGGGACCTACGAAGGCGTAGCCCTTGCCAGCGTCGGTTTTCAGGAAGCCGTCGTCGAGGTTGACCGAGTCGGCCATGGTCGCGTCGATGCGGCCGGAGACCAGGTCCATGTTGGCTTCGTTCTGCGAGTTGTAGCGCACGACTTCGATGCCGGCCGGGGCCAGGACATCGGTGGCGTAGCGGTCATGGGTGGAGGCGCGCAGCACACCGACCTTCTTGCCCTTCAGGTCCGCCAGCGGATCGTTCAGGGTCACGCCTTCCTTCATCACGAAGCGCGCGGGGGTGTGGTAGTACTTGTTGGTGAAGTCCACGGACTTCTTGCGCTCGTCGGTGATGGTCATGGACGAGAGGATGGCGTCGATCTTGCGAACCTTCAGTGCCGGGATCAGGCCGTCGAACTCCTGCTCGACCCAGGTACATTTGACCTTCATCTCTTCGCACAGGGCGTTGCCGATATCCACGTCGAAACCGGCGAGCTTGCCGTCGGGAGTCTTGAAGGAGAAAGGCGGATAGCCGGCTTCGATGCCGATGCGGACCGGCTTGTCGTCAGCGTGGGCAACCAGGGAAAGCGCGGACAGGGCCAGCGCACCGAGAAGTGCAAACTTCTTCATCAGTAACTCCTTCGAGGGTAGGTCTTCGATTGGCAGGAGAAAGGGGTTGGCCCAGGCTGCCCGTGCAGAAGTGAAGGTTATTGTTCGTCTGCGCATTGCCGGCGCGATTCTTGTGAAAAGCGCGCCTACCGGGGTGAGCGGCATTCTAGCGACAGCCCCGGAGCGGTTATTTCTTCAATGCGACAAGTAATTATAGAAGCGCTGGAGACAGAGCCCCGGCGGCTTGACGGCGCGGATTTTACGTGATCTGAAAGCGAGTAGTAAAACCCAATTTACTTGCAGTTATCGGGCCACAAACACCAGACCTCAGTCTCTGCGCGGGGTGCGCGATATTGACTCATTCCGCACGGACAGAAAAGACGCACCGAAGCTGTGCGAAATGTTTCCTGGCGCCTCATTTTGTCGCAGGGAAATGTTACCGGTGGGAGGGAAGCACACTGTAGGAGCTAGCTTGCTCGCGAACCGCATCCGGTCGGTGCCGGAATTGATGGATATCGCTGCGCTCCACACCATCCTACGTTGATGCTCCAGAAAGGCTTCGGCGCGGGCGGGCCGGCACACAAGCGCAGAAATGAAAAACGCCCCGGCAAGCGGGGCGTTTTTCATCGGGCGGCGGGTCAGGCCGCGCGCATGGCCTGGTGCGTGTCGATCAGGTGCTGCACCACACCCGGATCAGCCAGGGTGGAGATGTCACCCAGAGTGTCGTACTCGGCCGTGGCGATCTTGCGCAGGATGCGGCGCATGATCTTGCCCGAGCGGGTTTTCGGCAGGCCGGGCGCCCACTGGATCACGTCCGGGGTGGCGATCGGGCCGATTTCCTTGCGTACCCAGGCACGCAGTTCCTGGCGCAGTTGCTCGTTGGATTCCTCGCCGGCATTCAGGGTGACGTAGACATAGATGCCCTGCCCCTTGATGTCGTGCGGCACGCCAACCACCGCGGCCTCGGCCACTTTCGGGTGGGCGACCAGGGCGCTTTCGATCTCGGCGGTGCCCATGCGGTGGCCGGAGACGTTGAGCACGTCATCGACGCGGCCGGTGATCCAGTAGTAGCCGTCCTCGTCGCGACGGGCGCCGTCGCCGGTGAAGTACATGCCCTTGAAGGTTTTGAAGTAGGTGTCCACGTAACGGTCGTGGTCGCCGTACAGGGTGCGCGCCTGGCCCGGCCAGGAATCCAGGATCACCAGGTTGCCCTCGGTGGCCCCTTCCAGGATGTTGCCCAGGTTGTCCACCAGCGCCGGCACCACGCCGAAGAACGGCTTGGCGGCGGAGCCCGGCTTCAGGCCGTGGGCGCCCGGCAGCGGGGTCATCAGGCAGGCGCCGGTTTCGGTCTGCCACCAGGTGTCGACGATCGGGCAGCGCGACTGGCCGACGGTTTCGTAGTACCACTGCCAGGCTTCCGGGTTGATCGGCTCGCCGACCGAACCCAGCAGACGCAGGCTGGAGCCATCGGCGCCTTCGACCGCCGCCTTGCCCTCGGCCATCATCGCGCGGATGGCGGTCGGGGCGGTGTAGAGGATGTTGACCTTGTGCTTGTCGACGATCTTGGCGACACGGGAGATGTCCGGGTAGTTCGGAACGCCCTCGAACAGCACGGTGGTCGCGCCGTTGGCCAGCGGGCCGTAGACGACGTAGGTGTGGCCGGTGACCCAGCCGATGTCGGCGGTGCACCAGAAGACTTCGCCCGGGCGGTAGTCGAACACGCGCTCATGGGTCAGCGAGGCGTAGACCAGGTAGCCCCCGGTGGTGTGCAGCACGCCCTTGGGTTTGCCGGTGGAGCCGGAGGTGTAAAGGATGAACAGCGGGTCCTCGGCGCCCATTTCCTTCGGTGCGCAGGTGGAGCCGGCGACCTTCATCAGGTCCTCGAACCACACGTCGCGGTGCTGGTTCCACTTGATGTCCGAACCGGTGCGCTTGCAGACGATGATCTTCTGTACGCTGTTGGTTTCCGGGTTGGTCAGGGCGTCGTCGACGTTGGCCTTGAGCGGGGTCTTCTTGCCGCCGCGCAGACCTTCGTCGGCGGTGATCACCACCTTGGAACGGCAGTCGATGATACGGCCGGCCAGGGCTTCGGGGGAGAAGCCGCCGAACACCACGGAGTGGATCGCACCGATGCGGGCGCAGGCCAGCATGGCGACCACGGCTTCCGGGATCATCGGCATGTAGATGGTCACCACGTCGCCACGGTGCACGTCCTGGCCGCGCAGGGCGTTGGCGAACTTGCAGACCTGCTCGTGCAGCTCGCGGTAGGTGATTTCCCGGTGTTCGGAAGGATCGTCGCCTTCCCAGATGATGGCGAGCTGGTCACCGCGCTCGGCCAGGTGGCGGTCGAGGCAGTTGTAGGAGAGGTTCAGGGTGCCATCGGCGAACCACTTGATGTCCACGTGGTGATCGTCGAAGGAGGTCTGCTTGACCTTGGTGAACGGCTTGATCCAGTCGATGCGCTGGGCCTGTTCGCGCCAGAAGCCGTCGGGGTTGACCACCGACTGCTGGTACAGCTTCTTGTAGGTGGCCTCGTCGGTCAGAGTGGTCGCGGCCACTTCGGGACGCACGGGGTACACGGATGCCGCTGTCATGGCGTTTTACCTCGGTGAAGAGTGTTGTTTTTGTTGCCCTAAGTTGTAACGGCGACACCCTCCCCCGAACCATACGACCATGGTCTTACCAATCCTTAGTCTTAGTGATGAGCCCCATAAGCCGTTGTTCTGGCAACGGACTCACGGGACCGCGACAACCTGTCACATGCCAAGGGCGTGGGGCAGCGCCAGCGAAATGAAGGGCACGTAGGTCACCAGGATCAGGAACAGCAGCAGGATCATCAGCCACGGCAGTGCCGCGCGGATGGTCGCTCCCAGCGGCAGACCGGTGACCGCCGAGGTGACGAACAGATTGAGCCCTACCGGCGGGTGTACCAGGCCGATCTCCATGTTCACCACCATGACTATCCCTAAGTGGATCGGATCGATCCCCAGGCGCATGGCGATGGGGAAGAAGATCGGCGCCAGGATCAGCACGATGGCCGAGGGCTCCATGAAGCTGCCGGCCACCAGCAGCACCACGTTGACCATCAGCAGGAAGCCGATCGGCGTCAGCCCCTCCTGCATCACCCACTCGGTGATCTGCTGGGGAATCTGCTCGGTGGTCAGCACGTGGGCGAAGAGCATGGCGTTGGCGATGATGAACATCAGCATGATGCTCAGCCGCCCCGACTCCACCAGCACCTTGGGGCAGTCGCGCAGGCGCATATCCTTGTAGACGAACAGCGCGACGAAGGCCGAGTAGACCGCCGCCACCGCCGCCGCCTCGGTAGGCGTGAACAGCCCGGAGTAAATGCCGCCAAGGATGATCACCAGCAGCAACAGGCCCCAGATCGCCCGGCGTGCGGCGGACAACCATTCGCGCAGGCTGGCGCGCGGTTGCGCCGGCAGCTTCTTCACCCGCGCGACGATGTAGATCACCACCATCAGGATCACGCCCAGCAGCAGGCCCGGCACCACGCCGGCGACGAACAGCTTGCCCACCGAAGTCTCGGTGGCAGCCGAGTACACCACCATGACGATCGACGGCGGAATCAGGATGCCCAGGGTGCCGGCGTTGCAGATGATCCCGGCGCCAAACTCACGCGGGTAGCCCGAACGCACCATGCCGGCCACGGCAATCGAGCCCACCGCCGCCACGGTCGCCGGCGACGAACCGGACAGCGCGGCGAACAGCATGCACGCCAGCACCGCCGCGATCGCCAGGCCGCCACGGATGTGGCCGACGCAGGCGTTGGCGAAGTCGATCAGCCGGCGGGCCACGCCGCCGGTAGTCATGAAGGCGCCGGAAAGCAGGAAGAACGGGATCGCCAGCAGCGTGTAGGCCTCGGAGGTCTCGAACAGCTTGATCGCCAGCGAGCGCACCGAATCCGGACTGAACAGCAGGATCGTCAGCGCACCGGACAGGCCCAGGGAAATGGCAATGGGCACGCCGATGAACATGAAGACGAAGAGCAGCAGGAACAGGATCATCACGGTCATGGACGGCTCTCCGCGGCTTCTTCACCGGCCAGCTTCGAGGCTTCCGCGGCCTCGTCGGCGAGGCCCAGGCCGAGCTGGCGGCCGCGCAACAGGTTGACGAGGATTTCCAGGTAGCGCAGGACCACCAGGCCGAAGCCGATGGGCACGATCACCGCGATGTAGGCCTGGAGGATGCCGAAATGGTCGAGGTCTTCCGCGCCGATGCCGGCGACGAACAGGGTCTTCACCCAGTCGAAACTGGCGACCATGAACAGCCCGGCGTAGCCCAGGCAGCAGAGGCAGGCGAGCACACCGATGCCGCGCTGCACCGGGAGCGGCGCCAGCCGCACCAGCGCGTCCACGCCCAGGTGGCCGGCGGTGCGCACGCCATAGGCGATGCCGAAGAAGATCAGCCAGCCGAACAGCGCCTTGGTCAGTGCGTTGCTCCAGGACATGTCCTGGGCGACGCCGAGGATCGCATCGCCGATGGCGTAGAGCGGCCCCTGCAACGATGGCAGGCGGTCGCCCAGGTCATAGAACAGGGTGAAGACGTTGGTCATCACCACGTAGACGAAGGTCACCAGCGTCATGGCTGCCAGCAGGAAAGCAATGGCGCCTTCCTCGAAGTGGTTCCAGACGCGCACGAGTCGGTTCATGGAAAAGTCTCCAGAAGGCCCCGCCAGCCGGCGGGGCCGGGTGGATCAATGGGGACGGTTGGAGGCTTCGGCGGCCTGGAGGAAATCGGCGCCGACGTTGTCGCGGAATTTCTGCCACACCGGCTGCATCGCCTCGCGCCAGTCGGCGCGCTGCTGCGCGGTGAGCGGGTGGATCTCGCTGGTGCCGCTGGCGAGGATGCTCTGACGGGCGTCGCGGTTCAGGCGCTCGGCTTCGGCGTTCACCTTCACGGTGACCTCGGCCATGATCCTTTCCAGCTCGGCGCGCAGGTCCGGCGGCAGGCCGTTCCAGAACTTCGCATTGGTGATCACCATGTAGTCCACCAGGCCGTGGTTG
This sequence comes from Pseudomonas sp. LABIM340, assembly GCF_040017195.2. NCBI lineage: Bacteria > Pseudomonadati > Pseudomonadota > Gammaproteobacteria > Pseudomonadales > Pseudomonadaceae > Pseudomonas > Pseudomonas sp. LABIM340. Next base: position 4,792,554 of record NZ_CM200227.1, read on the forward strand.
GACTCGGTGAAGTACTTCTGCACCTCGTTGACCTTCTGGCTCTCGTAGTTCGACCAGGTGTTCTCGGTGCCATTCACCACGCCGGTCTGCAGGCCCTGGTAGACCTCGGCGAAGGACATCTTGCGGGAGATCGCGCGCAGTTCGCGGAACTGCTCGTTGAGCACGTCGGAGGCCTGCACGCGGAACTTCAGTCCGCGAGCGTCGCCCGGCTCAAGCAGCAGGCGATTGGCCGACAGCTGCTTCATCCCGTTGTGCCAGTAGGCGAGGCCGAGGATGCCCTTGCCCTGCATGCTGGTCAGCAGGCTCTGGCCCTGCGGGCTGCGCTGGAAGTTGTCGACGGCGTCGATATCGTCGAAGAGGAACGGCAGGTCGAAGATCTGCACCTTGCGGGTGTACTGCTCGAACTTGGCCAGAGACGGCGCGAGCATCTGCACGTCACCCAGCAGCAGCGCTTCCATTTCCTTGCCGTCGCCGTACAACGAGGAGTTCGGGTAGACCTCAACGCGCACCCGGCCGGGCAGGCGCTCTTCGGCCAGGCGCTTGAACATCAGCGCGCCCTGCCCCTTGGGCGTGTTCTCCGCAACCACGTGAGCGAACTTGATCACTATCGGTTCGCTGGGAGGCCGGGGTTCATCGGCAGCCTGAATGGCAGAAGCGCAGGCCAACGCCAGGACGGCGAGCAACGCCCGCCCCATGGTTGTAAACATCGCGTCACCCTCAATTTGTTCTTGTGCTTGCGAGGTGAGCCTGGCGACAGGCTCGCAACGAGACTGACGCAAATAGTCGCGTTCGGAGAATTCGTCTTTTCCCAAAGCGGCGTTCGACACAGCGGAACGCAAGGTACGAAAAAACGCGCCCGGCAGATGCCGGGCGCGGTGAGGTTCAGAGGCTCAAGACAGAGGAATGGCGCGTTAGCCGGGCACTTGGGTGCGATGCTCGAGCATCATCCGTTCGTGCTCCTCGAGCATGCCGGGCACGCAATCACGGAGGAATTCCACCCAGGTGCGGATCTTCGCGTCGAGGTACTGGCGCGACGGATACAGCGCATAGACGTTAAGGTGGAACAGGCTGTAGTCAGGCAGCACGCGCACCAGGCTGCCGTCCTTCAAGCCCTGCACGGCGGAGTACACCGGCAGCGCGCCGATACCCATGCCGGCGCGTACCGCCTCGGTCATGGCGTCAGCGGTGTTGACCTGGAAATGGGTCTGGTTGATGCCGACCATTTCCTGGCCGTCGGGGCCGTCGAACAGCCACTTGTCCAGCGACATCACCGAGTTCACCAAACGCAGACAACGGTGGTCCGTCAGTTCGCCGAGCTGCTTGGGCAGGCCATGGCGCGCCACGTAGTCGGGCGATGCGCAGAGCACGCTGTAGGTCTTGCCGATGCGCTTGGAGACGAAGCCCGAATCCGGCAACTCCTGGGCGATGACCACGGAGATGTCGTAGCCCTCGTCGAGGATGTCGGTGATGCGGTTGGCCAGGGTCAGGTCGAAGGTGACCTCCGGGTAGATCTCGCAGTACTGCGAGATCGCGCGGATCAGGTAGTGCTGACCGATGCCGGTCATGGCATGCACCTTCACTTTGCCGTGGGGCCGGGCGTGGGCGTCGCCTGCCTCGGCTTCGGCTTCCTCGATGTAGCCGAGGATCTGCTGGCAGCGCTGCAGGTAGCGCTGGCCGGCTTCGGTCAGGGCGATGCGGCGGGTGGTGCGGTGCAGCAAGCGGGTACGCAGGTGAGCTTCGAGCTTCGCCACCGTCCGCGAGACGTAGGCGGTGGTGAGGTCCATGCGCTGGGCGGCGGCGGTGAAGCTGCCGGTCTCGGCGACACAGACAAAGGCACGCATGTTGTGCAGCAGGTCCATCATTTCTCCTGAGAGCCTGTCCACGCCACGGCGGGCGGCCTCTGCAACGGCGCTCGGACGAGCAACGCCTTGTTACAGATTCATGACAGGCGGCGAATTGTCGCATACCTGTCGCGACGGGATTATTGTCCTTTCAGGCAACAATAATTCATCCAACCGTCAGCTTATCCTGCCCCCCGGCGCACTTCTAGAATCGCCCTCCCCAACGCGGCCCGCCGCGACACCCCAGGATTCGCACCCGTGCTCCGCCTTTCGTGCAACGTGCTGCCACCCCTTCGCTCGGCCTCAGAACCACAGGGTTGTCCATACCCGTCCGCCGCCTGCCAAGAAAAGCCCGACCACCGCCTGCCGAGATAAGCCCGATGAGCAGTCTGTCCGTGCGCCTGCCCAAGGCCGCCGCGGTGCGCTTCGCCCTGTCCGACTGGGCGCACACCGACGGCGTCACCTGGATGTTCATCCTCAAGACGCTGATCACCGCCTTCACGGCATTGTGGCTGGCCTATCGCCTGGAGCTGCCGCAGCCCAATACCGTGCTGGTAAGCGCCTTCATCGTGCTGCAGCCGCAGAGCGGCCAGGTGCTGGCGAAGAGCTTCTACCGCATTCTCGGCACGCTGGCCGGGCTCACGGTGATGGTTACCTTCATTGCCCTGTTCGCCCAGGAGCGCGTGCTGTTCCTCCTCTGCGTGGCGATCTGGGTCGGCCTGTGTACTGCGGGCGCGGCGCGCTACCGCGACTTCCGCGCCTATGCCTGCCTGCTCGCCGGCTACACCGCGGTGATGATCGGCATCCCCGCCACCCTGCACCCCGAAGGCGCCTTCATGCAGGCGCTGTGGCGGGTGATCGAGATCACCCTGGGAATTCTCTGCACCGGCGTGGTCAGCGCCGTAGTCCTGCCGCAGACCAGCACCGCCGCCCTGCGCAACGCACTGAACACCCGCTTCGGCGACTTCGCCGGTCTCGCCAGCGCGGGCCTCAACGGCACGCTGGAGCGCGAGCGCTTCGAGCAGGCCAGTGCGCGCATCGCCGCCGAGGTGGTCGGCCTGGAAAGCCTGCGCAACGTCACCGCCTTCGAAGACCCGCACATGCGCCTGCGCAGCGGCCGCCTGGCGCGCCTGAACAGCGAGTTCATGCAACTGACCACACGCTTCCACGCCCTGCAGCGCCTGCTCGACCGCCTGCGCGAACGCCAGGCCAGCAACGTGCTGGAAGTGCTGATGCCGTGCCTGATCGACGTCAGCGAGCTGCTCGCCAGCTGGCACGGCCGGCCGCTCGGCGAGGCGGATGCCGAGCGCCTGAGCGTGCAGCTGGAACTCTGCAAGCACCACCTGATGCCCCGCATCCGCGAAGCCCGCGCCAACCTCGGCCACACCTGCCCGCGGGAAGCCGACCAGCTGGATTTCGAGACGGCCGCCGAGCTGCTCTACCGCTTTGCCGACGATATGCACAACTACGCCCAGACCCACGCCTCGCTGGCCGCGCACAAGCACGAACGCGAGCAGTGGAAGGAGCGCTTCACGCCCAAGGCCAACGCCCTCGCCGCCGCCGTCGCGGGGTTCCGTTGTGCGCTGCTGGTGATAGTCGGCGGGGTGTTCTGGATCGAGACTTCCTGGCTGAGCGGTGCCACCTTCGCGCTGACTTCGGTGCTGATCGCCGCGCTCTCCTCCGCCTCGCCGAATCCCAAGCGCCTGTCGTTGCAGCTGACCCTCGGCACGCTGCTCGGCGCCACCCTGGGCTTCATCCTGACCTTCCGCGTGCTGCCGCACATCGATGGCTTCCCGCTGCTGTGCTTCGTGCTCTCGCCGGTGTTCGCCCTCGGTGCCTTCCTGATCACCCGGCCCAAGTGGAGCGGCTACGGCGTCGGCTTGCTGGTGTGGTTCTGCATCGCCTCGCTGCCGGCCAACGTGGCGCGCTACGACGCCTACACCTTCATCAACGAATACCTGGCGATGCTGCTGTCGATGGGCATGGCGGTGGTCGCGGCCATCGTCATCCTGCCGCCGAACCGGCCGTGGCTGTGGGAGCGCCTGGAAGCCGAACTGCGCCTGCGCGTGGTGCGGGTGATCAGCGATCCGCTGAAGGGCCTGTCATCGAACTTCGAAAGCGGCACCCGCGACCTGTTGAACCAGGCCTATGGGTTATCCACAGGCCGCCCGGACGTGCAGCGCCGGTTGCTGCGCTGGACCTTCCAGGTGCAGGAGATCGGCTTGTCGATCATCGAGCTGCGCCGTGAGCAGGCAGCCCTGCCGAAGGAGCCCTGGTACGCCGAGCGCATGCCCTGGCGCCGGGCGATCCGCGCCCTGGGGCGGGCGCTGATCCGGCTGTTCATCCAGCCCAGCGAGAGTAACCGCCAGCGCGCGCTGGCGGCGGTGGAGCACGCCATCCATGCGACACGCACCACGGATGATCGCAGGCCACCGCACTTCGATTCCTCGCCGCTGCGCCGGGTGTGCAGCTACCTGCACTTCATCCGCACTTCGCTGCTCGATCCGCAGTCGCCGCTGCGCGATTGAGGTCGACGGGTTCGCGAGCAAGAACTGGGCGCCCCCCTCGCTCCTACAGCTCCGGCATAGGCCGGACCGCTCTTCGTAGGAACGAGCTTGCTCGCGAACCGCACGGAACAGTGCGGCACTCCCCTGTAGGAGCGCGCCATGCGCGCGATCGCGGGCATGGCCCGCTCCTACAACAGCGTCATGTCTCGCATCCCGCTCCCTGACGTCCTGCAACCCCGTCACGAATCCGCCAAACCTGCGACAGCCCGCCGCAAGACCACCTCTGAAACCCGCGCCACACCTGGATTGTTGCCTCTGAGTACGAAGTCTTGTTGGCGCCTGGATATATGACTCAGGTCAGGCAAATCCTATTATTTCCGTGCTGTTACAGCGCGCGCCGCAACACCACCCAAGACCCGTAAATCATTCCCCAACGCTTCCCGATGCAGCCATCAGCTGAACGTCACGGACCCGTCACGTCCGGACTCCGGGAACAAGGCAGGTAAATTCATGAAAGCTGTAGTCATCCTGGCCATGCTGGGCTTCTCTTCGCTCGCCCTCGCCGAGCAGGTGAACGCCGCCGACCAGGCGCCAAGCGCGGCCGTGGAGCAGTACACCTACGACATGAAACTGGACGTCGCCCACGTCATCTCGACCACCGACGTATCCAACGAATGCGGCATCGTGCCGGCACGCATGACCTACGACGACTCCAACGGTCAGCGCCACACCGTCGAATACCAGGTGTGGGGCAACGGCTGCTCCGGCGGCTAAGCGATTTGCGCACTCCCGCCGCGGCCCACGCAGCCCCGGCGGGAATGCCAACCCTCTTTACGGCTGCAGGGCCGCCTTCGCGATGTTGCGACTGTGCGCGCCGAAGTGCCGGATCAATTGCAGAATCTGCTCATCCAACGCCTCATCGTGGCGGAACGGCTCCGGTGAGTTCCCCGCGCTGAAATCACCCGCCGGCGCCTTCTCGTTTTCCAGCCAATGGCCGATCGCCGCATCGAACGCCGCCGCATGGGCATGGGACTCGCTCGCCACCACCTCGCGCAGGTACTGAGTCGAATACGGCGGATAAGTGCCATCGGTGCTGACATCCGCATAGGCCGCCAACAACGGCGACTGCCCGCCCAGGCGCAGCGTCTCGCACAGCCAGTCCACCTGATAACGCTCAACACCCGTATGCCGGTCCGCCACGCGCTGGATCGCCGCCTGCTTGTCGGCGTCGAAACCGGCGATGGACTTGCCCGCCGTCCACAGCATGCTGGTGGTGGTCTCACCCGGCAGCGGCGTCGAGTGGTAGGGCTGAGTCATGTCCTGGATGTAGTGCATCGCCCAGCCGAGGAAACGGTAGCCCCAGTACGGATGACCCTTCTCGAAGGCGAAGCGCGCCAGGCCGTAGAACTGGTAGGCGCGCCACTCCGGCCAGTTGCGCTCCAGGTACGGGGCGCCGGTGTAGATGATCGCGTCCTCGTGGTAGAAGCCCATGTGGAACGGCGCCTGGGAGCTGAACTCATAACGCGGATCGCCGAACGGCTGGGTGCCGAATCCGTAGCGCTGGCCGGCTTCGCCGGGGTTGTCGCTGAACAGGTTGATGTCGTGGCCGAAGTCCGGCTCGTCGGCAGCACTGGCCAGTACGTCCAGCGCAGGAATCTTCTCCCCCGCCTGCAACTGCACGAAGCGCCACTGGTTCCAGCCGGAGAGATTGCGGAACACCAGCACGTCCGCCGGCTGCAGGGCCGCATGTTTCTGCAACAAATCGCTCGGCAGCTCACCGCCGGGCGGCGGCTGCACGGCGGTGGCCAGCTTGATCTCGGGGTTCAGGCGCAGCGCCATGAGGAAGGCCTTGCGCAGGTCGTCGCGGCCGTCCTCGGTCAGGCGCAGATCGTCCGGGCGCGGCGGGTACTGGCGGAAGTGCTCGCGGGCATAGGCCTCCTGCTCGTCCAGCAGCTGCACCAGGCCGGCGCGCTGCTGGCTGACGAAGCTTTCCAGTGGCTCGACCTCGACTTCCGGCGCCTGGGCGACCGCCGGCAACTGTTGCAGGGCGATGTAGCTGCCCAGGGTGTGATTGGACCAGGCCCAGAGGCTTTGCGGCAGCGCCAGCAGGCTCGCCAGCAGGCAGGTGGGCAGGCAGATGGAAAGTCGCTTCATCGGCTCTTCGCTCTTGTTCGGCAGTGCAAATCGGAAAATTCCGACGCAGCCTAACAATCCAAAGCCACTCCGGCACTGTCGAAGCTTGCCAGCGCGTGTCACCGATAACGCCATCGCTGACCATCATCAATGGCACGAACCGTCCCAGCCACTACACTTGCCCGGCATGGAAAGGCACCGGTTGTGCGCGCGTGCCGGCCACTCGAAATAAGGGCGTCCCCATGCTGCAGTCCGTTTCACCCAAGCAAGACCTTCCCCTCAAGCCCGACCCAGCCGAACCCCGCAGCGGCGTCCTCGCCCCCTTCAGCATCGCCGCGTTCCGCATCATCTGGATCTGCAACCTGTTCGCCAACCTGGGCACCTGGGCACAATCGGTCGCCGCCGCCTGGGTGGTCACCGAGGCCCATGCCAGCCCGTTGATGGTGGCGATGATCCAGGTCGCCTCGGCGCTGCCGCTGGTGCTGCTGTCGATCATGTCCGGCGTGCTGGCCGACAACCACGACCGACGCAAGATCATGCTGGTCGGCCTGACAGTGGAGCTCTCCGGCGCCGCGCTGGTGACGGTGCTGGCGTTCATGGGCTACCTCGATCCGCTGATGCTGATCGTGTCGATCCTCTGGCTGTCGCTGGGCAGCTCGATCACCATCCCCGCCTGGCAGGCGGCAGTGAACGAGCAGGTGCCGCCGCGCATGCTCGGCGATGCGGTGCTGCTCAACAGCGTCAACTACAACGTCGCCCGTGCCGTCGGCCCGGCCATCGGCGGCCTGCTACTGTCGGCCACCGGGGCCTCCTGGGTATTCCTGTTCAACTGCATCTGCTACGCCGCGCTGATCTGGGCGATCTGGCAGTGGCGCCGCGACGTGCCCAAGCGCACCCTGCCGCCCGAGCACATCTTCGAAGGCGTGATCGCTGCGCTGCGCTTCACCCAGTACTCCAGCGTCACCC